>NZ_CP108472.1:4800000-9191772 GCF_035917255.1 Streptomyces sp. NBC_01257 | reverse complement strand
GACCTGCTCGCCCAGACGGAGTCCGCATGGCGCGAGGGGGGCCGCCGGGGGCCGGTGATCGGGGTGTCCTCGTTGCGGGGCGAGGAGGTGTCCTTCCCAAACACCACGGACGTGGACGAACTGGTGGAGTGGACCCGTGGCCTGGACAAGGTCACCGTGTACGCCACGTACGCCAGCCTCGGTCTGGGCACGCTTGAGCGGGCGCACGTCGCCGGCCTTTCGGCTTGGGACCTGATCGTCGTGGACGAGGCCCACCGCGTTTCTGGCCGGATCGGGAAGCCGTGGGCGGTCGTCCACGACAACCAGAAGATTCCGTCCCTGCGCCGCCTCTACATGACGGCCACGCCCCGGCTGTGGCAGCTCGGGGACGAGGACGAGACCGGCGCACCGGGCGAGCTGGTCGCGAGCATGGACGACAACCCGGACGGGCCTTTCGGTAGCCGCTGCTTCACGCTGACGCTCTCGGAGGCCATCGACCGGGGAATCTGTGCCCCCTACCAGGTTGTATGCGTGGACGTCACCGACACCGCGCTCCAGGCCGCGCAGCTCCTGGGCGCCGAAGGCCGCTCGGCAGAGGTCCGCGGGGCCCGGCTCGCCGCTCTCCAGACCGCGCTGGTGAAGGCATCCTCGGAGGAGGGCTTCCGCCGCACGCTGGTCTTCCACCACATGGTGAAGGAGGCCGAGGCGTTTGCGGCCGGCCTCCCCGACGTCGCCGCGCAGCTGCATGCCTCCGACCCTGAGCTGTATCCGGCCACGATCTGGGCAAACTGGCTGTGCGGCGACCATAAGCCGCTCCACCGGCGGCGTCTGCTGGGCGAGTTCGCCGACGGGATCGCCACCGATGGCACCGTGGTGGAGAAGTGTTTCCTGTGCTCGGTGAAGGTCCTGGGCGAGGGCGTCGACACCAAGCACTGCGACTCCGTCTACTGGGCCGACGTACGCGGTTCCATGCCCGACCTGGTCCAGGCCGTGGGCCGGGCGCTGCGGATGCAGCCAGGCGAGGGCAAGGTGGCCTCGCTCGTGGTGCCGGTGCTGCTCGGACCGGGCGAGACGGCGGACAACATGCTGACCTCCCGGGCGTTCGGCGGGCTGGCCAAGCTCTTGGAGGCGCTGCGGGCGCACGACGCGCGGATCGTGGAGGCCCTCGCGGAGCAGCAGGCCCCGAGCGCCTGCAAGCCCGTCAGCAAGGGGAGCGGCGAGGGCTCCGGGAGCGTGAGCTCCCCCGCCAGGGCCCTGCTGAAGTTCTCCACGCCACGCGACCCGGCTGCTTTGGCAGCGTTCATCAACCTGCGGGTCATCAATCCGGAGCATGAGCACTGGCGCCGGGGTGTGGAGGCCGCTGTGATCTACGCGCGCGAGCGCGGTGACCTGCGGGTGCCGTTCACGTTTCGTGTCCCGGCCGTCAACGACCAGGAGTCTGAAGGCCAGGGGTGGCCGGCCTCGCTCGCCGGGTTCCCGCTGGGGCAGTGGACCGCCGACGCCCGCCGCTTCTACGCCCGCGGGGATATGGACGAGGCCCGTGTCGCACAGCTGGAGAAGCTCGGCATGATCTGGTCCCACTTCGACGTCGCATGGGAGGCGGGCCTGACCGCCGCGCGCGGGTGGGCCGCCGAACACGGCCACCTCCTGGCCCCGCTGGACGCCACCTTCCAGGGCGCGGCGGTGGGCATCTGGCTGAAGAACGCGCGGGCCGCCGCCCGCAAGGCTGCCGAGAACGAGCAGCGGCGTGCCGAGGGCCTGCTGGTGGGATCGGTGGCCGGGGCGCTGTCGGAGGACCGACGCGAGCAGCTGGAGGAGATCGACGCGTCCTGGTGCCCGTCGTGGCCCGTGACGTGGCAGCGGTGCTTCCACCTCGTGCGGATGCATCTGGACGCGGGCGAGGCGGTGCCCGCCGAGGCGGGCGAGGTCCTGCGCCAGGGTGAAGACCTCGGGCGGTGGGTGACGTCGGTTCGCTACGGGTGGGACCAGCTGAGTGGCGTGCAGCAGTGGATGTGCGAGCAGGTCCTCGGGGTCACGCCTGTGCCCGAGGAAGAGAAGCCGAAGCCGCGTCGTACGCAGGCCGATAAATGGGTCGCCAACCTCGCGGCCGCCCGGCAGTTCTTCGAGCGCGAGGGACACCTCAAGGTGCCACGTAAGCACGTGGAGATCGTGCTCTCCGAAGACAGTCACGAGGACCAGTTCCGCCTGGGGGCGTGGGTCAACAATCAGCGCAGCCGGGCCGCCGCGCTGACCCCGGAGCGGATGGAGCAGCTGTCCGAGGTCGGAATGCGGTGGGTGTAGGAGCGCGTCGCGGGGCGGGGTCGAAGCGCAGCCATGCAGCTGTTTCTCATTAGACCCAGGAAGAGTTCGCCCCTGCAGAGGGCGAGCATTCCCGTGTTCCAGTTGGCGTCGGCGCTCTTCGGCCGTCTGGGCGCTTGTGTGACCGCTGACCACGTCTGCCCGCGGCGCGTCCTCGTTACTCCTGGGTGCGGTCGCCGGGCGCCGCCGGGAGCGTCGGTGGTTGGGCTCCGGCCAGTGGGGTGCGGGTGAGGCTGCCCCAGTTGCTGGCATCCTGGCTGAGTGTCGCGTCAAGCAGTTCCATCGCCTCTTGCGCGATGGTCTGCCGGTCCTCGCCCGCCGCTTCGCGACGCTCGACATTTCTGATGATGCGTTGGAGTTCCGCAAGGATCAGGCTCCGCTGCTGCCACAGATCGTGGTGACGCATGAGGCCGCTCCACGCCGTGATCACGCCGATCACGCCTGCTACCGCGGTGCTGGCCAACCCGAGCCAGGGAGCGTAGGCCCGCCAGGCCGCGACTGCTACGCCCAGCACCGCGATCATTCCGTTCAGAGCGGCGATGCCCACCGTGGTCCGTCGCGCCTTCATCTTCATCAACTCGCGGGTGCGCGTGTACTCCCTGCGGAAATGTTCCAGGTAGTGGGTGGTCACCTCAAGGGCGTCGGCTCCGGTCGGAGGCGGTTCCGTCGGGCGCATGCCTGTGAACCTCTGCTGCCTTACGGCCTGTTGCTCCGTTCCGGGCCTCTGAGTCATGCACGGGATCCTAATCTCGGTAACTTCAGCCCCGGTCGGGGCCGTCCTGCCCGGCCGTGTGTATTCCTCACGTGCTGTCCGGACCCACCTGCGGCGGCGAGGGGTCCGCGTTGTCGTTCCATAGCCGTCCGACCAGGTTGGCCGTGGCCTGAAGCGAGGCCGGCTCGGTGGCCGTCCGCCCGATTTCGGCAGCAGGGCATACAAGTTCGGTTGGGCCGGCCCCCTTGCCACCCGCTTCGGCGGAATGGGGTGCCGGCCGTTTTCAGGGATCCTCATCATCGTCCGGGGCATCCGGCGAAGCGAAGTGAAATGGCACGCCAAGGTGGCGGGCCAGCGCCCGGCCCGCCTTGGCGGAGGCAATGCCGGGCGGAGAGCCGTCAGGGCGGCGGTAGACGGTCGCCAGGCGGCTCGCCCCGTCTGGGGAAATCCAGGACCGCGACCAGGAACACGAACCAGTAGTCGTGCACGGTGTCGCCGTCCCAGACCGCCTCCACCGCGGCCACCCGGCCCGGGAGGGCTGCGGCGCGCGCTGCGAGTGACGGAAGGTCGAGCGGATCCGGCGGGGTGTGCTGCACTCGGTCGCCGAGGGCCTCGTATCGTGTGTGGACCACCCGCTCGGCCTCGTGCAGGCCTATCCCCAGCGGACGCAATGCCTCCCAGACGGACCTGACCGCCGACAGCCGACGATCCCGCAGCACGGCGGCGTCCACCTCCCGGCAGGTCCGTTCCTCCAGGTAGGCCCACCAGCCGCTCACTGGGCCACCGGTCGGGTTTTCAGGGCCTGCGTCATGGGCCCGAACGTACGTCAGGGCCCGGAACCCGGACCAACGGCTCCTTGGTGCTGCCGGACCCCGGGCTCTGGCGCAACTTCCGTGAAGCCCCGTCGGCCGGGGCTCGCGCTGGCCTCTGGACGCGCTGCTGGCCTGCCGGTTCGCCAGGGTCGCCGGCCTCGGACGCCGAGGATCGGTACGGCTTCACGGGAGTTGTGCCAGAACCCAGTCTCGTGGAGAAGGCCAGGTGACGGACAGCCGTCCAAGAAAGGTCTCGTTCACAGGGCCGGGCAGGGCCACGGTCAGGGGTAGCCGGACGCGGCGGCGCGGGCAAAGGCTGTTCCGAATTCCACATGGCTGTCCGGGCCCGCGATGCCTCAGGGGTCAGCACGTAGGTGTCAGGGCTATGGAACCGGGCGTTGGGGACGGTCAGGTCGTGGTCGGGTCCGCCCGCGTGGTCCATCTGACCGGCATGTCACTCCTGGGGGCTGGTGGAGACCGTCAGGCGCTGGGGGGGACGCGCAGGGCCAGCAGGGCAGTGTCATCGCTGGCCCACCCGCCGTGGTGATCGGACAGCACGGCGGCCAGTTCCTTGACCGTCGCGGCAGCGTCCAGGCCGGTCGTGGCGGCCAGCGCCGCGGCGAGCTCGGCCTCACCGAAGGTCGGCGGGGCGGCGGCCGGGGTACCGGGGCGCGGCCGGCCCTCACAGGCCCCGTCGGTGTAGAGCAGCAGCAGGTCGCCGGGCGCCAGGCGGTAGCGCACATCGGTCAGCTGCGTGGTGGGCAGCACACCCAGCAGCGTGCCCGGCGTTCCGAGCTGCTGGATACGGCCGTCGGCGCGGCGCACCAGTGCCGGCAGGTGGCCTCCCAGTGCGATGCGTCCGGACAGCCCGGCCCGGGTGATGCGGAAGGTGGTGTATACGGCGGTCAGGAAGCGGGGGGCCCGCTGTTCCAGCATCGCGGTGTTCAGCCGGTCCAGAAGCGCGGCCGGTGACGGCGTCTGTCCGGCGTCGGCCCGAACCGTGTAGCGAGCCATCGAGGTCACCTGCGCTGCGGCCACGCCCTTGCCGCACACGTCTCCGAGTACCGCTCCGTAGTAGTGCCCGTGGGTGTGGAAGAGGTCGTAGAAGTCCCCGCCGACCTCGACCCCGGCCCGTCCGCTGGTCGATGCCGGGAGGTAGGACGCAGCGGTCTCCAGGCCCGGTACGGGGCGCAGTGTCGGCGGCAGCAGTCCCTGCTGGAGGCTGTGGGCGAGATCGGCGGAGACCCGGTGCGCCTGGCGGGAGGATTCCAGGCTCTGCCGCAGGTGAATTTCCGCCGAGACCGAGCGAGCCAGTGTTGCCAGGGTCGTCAGATCTCCCGGTGTCCAGGTGCGGGGTTTGTCGTCGATGACGCAGAGACTTCCCAGTACCTGCCCCTGCGGGGACAGAAGGGGGTAGCCGGCCCATGCGCCGATGCGCATGGGCGTGAGCGAGGGGTGGTCGCGGGTACGCGGGTCAGCGGCCGCGTCGTCCACGATGAAGGATTCCCCGTCCAGGCCGACGAGGAAGTAGCAGAAGCTCTCGCGCACCGCGTTCTGCCGGTCGGACAGCTCTTCGGCGTCCACGCCGATGCAGGTCTTCCAGAATGAGCGGTCGGCATCGACCAGGGTCACGAACGCCCGCCCGGAGCCGGTCACCCGCGCCGCCAGCGTCGCCAGGTCCTCGAAGGCCTCCTCCGGCCCGGTGTCCAGCAACCGCGTGGCCGCCACCGCTGCGAGCCGTACCGAATCCGACAGCGCCGCCGGCAGGCCGTCCGGCCGCACGCCCCCCGCGAAATGCACCCCGCTCACCACCGGTCCAGCAACTCCCTCAGGCCCTGTTCGGGCACATAGCAAATCACGCCCCCATCCCCCACGACAGCCTTCCTGTCGCCCGCACTGGCTGACCACGATCAGTCACGTCCCCTCAGTGATCGGACGGCACATGCTCAAGATCGCGGTGGGCTCGCCGCATCACAGCTGTTGTCACCCGGACCCTCTGGGTTCGCCGGCATCACAGCTGTTGTCACCCGGACCCTCTGGGTTCGCCGGCATCACAGCTGTTGTCACCCGGACCCTCGTGGAGTCCTCGGCGAGGTCGGCGGCCGGCTCCCACGCCCAGGGTTGGGAGCCGGCCGGCGGGCAGGGTGGGCGCATCCGGTGGGAGCCGGGCAGCCCGGTCGTCCAGGTCGGCAAGGATGCCCAGTGCCTCTGTGAACCTCGTTGCGGGCCAGGTCTTCGCCTGCCGTCTGACCGAGGCCGGGCTTTTCGGCGAGCTGCGGGTCTGGGAGCCGCCGGATCTGCTTGACCGTGGGCTCTGCGCGGTGCGGTTGCTCATACAGTGCCGGATCACCCGCGTAAGGGCCTGGCCCTGTCCTGCGTTCGCAGCGCAGGGTCAGGTTGTCGAACGCCTCAAGCCGCTGTCTCATCCAGTCCTGATTCACGGGCCGCATTCCAGGCGCGGAGTCCGGCAATTCCCGGTCTCACCGGCTCGGCAAAGCCAGGAGCAGCGGTAAGGGCCTGCACCCAGAGGGCGGTTCGGGCCCTTCCGCTGGGATCTACAGGTCGAACTCGAGGTGTTCGATGTCCGTGAACCGGACCTCTTCCAGGCTGCCGGCGCGGCGGCCGCCGTCCTGGAAGTACACCTCCTTGAGCGCTTCGGCCGCGATCTCCTGGAGCCGCTGGTCGGTGGCGCCTTGCTCCTGGGCGTCGAAGAGGCGGGCGGCGTAGCGGGGCGGCAGGGCGATGGTCAGGTGGCGGATGCGGTCCTGGTCCGTCGACCCGATCGGTGCGGTGTAGCCGATGCGGGCGCGGGTGTCGACGACGATGCCGCCCGTGGACGCGGCCTTCGCCTTGGCCTTGGCACGGATCTGCGGCTGCCAGCGGGCCTTCACCTCGCGCTCCAGGCGGGCGGCGAGGTCCGGGCGGGGCTTCCTGATCTGGTCCTTCACGTACCGCTCGACGGTGCGCTGGGAGATGCGCAGCATCTGGGCGACCGCCTTGGTGCCCCCCAGCTGCTTGACCAGGTAGCGCATCTGCGGGCCCGCGCTCTTCGGCGCCGGGCGGGTGAACGCCTTCTGCACCGCGGCTTCCAGGCCGTCCCCGAACAGGCTCATCGTCGCGTTCTCCTACTCTCCCCTGTCGACGTCGGTGACGGTGCCGTCCTTGATGTACCGGGCGAGGTTGAGCTCGGGGGCGTGGAACTGCTCGCGGACGCCCTCGCCCCACAGCACGCTCTGGGTGCCCTCCCACTTCACCAGGCCGGGGTTCACCCCGAGCTTGAAGCCGCCGGGCAGCGGCTTGCCGTCCCGGTAGGGCAGGAAGTCCAGCGGGGAGGGCCCCTGGGAGGCGTAGACGGCGCAGTCCGAGAGGACCGCGACCGGGTACTGCCCGGTGAAAGCGGCATGCTTGACGATCTTGCGGTGCATGTTGATCCGGGTCCGGGAGATAACGGCGGCGCGAATGTCCGGCCGCCAGGTGGGCCGGGCGAGGGCCCGCCAGGGCTGCCCAGGTTTCCAGCCCTCGCCGCGCGGGCGCTCGCGCAGCTTGCCGATGCCGCCCTTCACGGACGCCTTGACCGCGGACACCACGATCGCCAGCTCAGGGTCACGCTGCCGGTAGCCGTCCATCGCCTTCAAGAACTCCTCCGGCGACAGATCGGCGCCCACCCCGAGGTCGGCCATCGTAGCCAGGTAGGCGTCGCGCAGCCGCTGGTACCAGCCGTCCAGGTAACGGCCGTTGTCGTGGCGCACCCACGCCTCGATCGGTGTCACGTCGTAGCCGAGCTCCACCGCGTAGGCGACGGTGGGCGTGGCGTACCACGCCGGGCCCTCGGGCCGTTCACCCTTCGGTGTGAACGGGCTGGGCAGCAGCGAGCCGTCCAGGTCCGCCCACGTGTCCTTGGCCACCTTCACCCTCGACAGGTCGGCATGGGACAGGTCGACCAGCCAGGAGCCGGGCAGTTTCGCGTCGAAGACGGGGTTCTTGACGTGCACCGGTGCGCCCAGGCCGACCGTGAGGCCGTTCGCGCCGGCGGCGAAGGCCATGTTCACATCGATGCCCACCAGGTTGCGGTGCAGGCATTCGGCGTCAGTGAGCGGGCGCGCCCAGTCGTACGCCTCCTCCACCAGAACCTCCGCCGGGGTGCGGTGGTGGAAACGCGGCAGGTCCGCGAGCAGCGGGTGGCCGTCGGGAGCCTCGCACGGTGCACACTGAACCGGGTCCCTGCCCAGCGAGCCGGGGTTGTGCTCGGAGTGCCGCTTGCCCGTCTCATCGGGTTCGGAGGCACGGGTCGGCGGATGCAGGGCGGTCATCAGTTCCAGACCGGTCACGGCGGTCGATCCGCGCGGCGTCATCACCCGGGCCGCATACGTGCCCAGCAGCCGGGCCAGATCCGCCGGTGGCAGCTGCCCCGTGTCCGCCCAGTGCCGGGTGTCGAGCGCGTCCCACGACGGGATGCACAACTGCACGCACGCCCGCTCCGAGCCCTGCGCGGGGCGGTAGATCCGCGCCCACGGCCCGAAGCCGCGCTTGGTCAGCTGCCAGCTGGCGCGCGTCAGCTGCTTGATGACCTTGTGGCCCTCCGGGATCCGCCCGGCCAGGCGCTCCTGTGGTGTGAGCGTGACCGGCAGGCCGTAATACTCCAGCGCAGCCCTGGTGAGCACGAGCAGCGGATCGCCGTCCTTGCCCGGCCCGGACAACTTCGGCTGACCGAGCCGCCCCTGGCTCAGCGTCCACTCCACCAGAGCCGCAATCGACTTCGCCGGTACGTCCAGGACCAGGCCCCCGACGCAGTACGCCAGCACCTGACCATCTGCGTCGACGTCGACGACCGCGAGCGGCCCGTTCTCGAACCGTGCATCACCACCACCGCCGTCGCTGGCGGCGGGGGCAGCCTTACGCGCGGGCGGCCGACGCGGTGCCGGCCTGGTCGTGGCCACCGGATCCGGCACGACGGCAGAGACCAGCGCGGTGTCCTCGGAAACAGGCCCCGGCGCCTGGTCTGCGGGTTCGGGGCGGGCTTTGGCCGGTTCAGCTCCCGTTGGCGCAGGAGCGGCTGCGAGGACAGGCGTCTCGGGGGCCGCCGTGTCCTCACAGGGCACCGGGGCGCCTGCGGGGTAGAGCTGGGCAAGCTGCTTCAGCAGGCGGGCGTAGGCATCACGCTCCGGCGGCCGCGGTTCGGTCCTGCCGGCCTCCCAGCCGGACACCGTGGCCCGGCGCACCTGCAGAGCGGCGGCCACCTCGTCCAGCGTCAGGCCGTGCGCCTGGCGCAGCCTCTTGCGTTCCGCCGGAGGCGGCAGCGTTGAACGGGACGAAACCAGCGCGTCGACCGCATCGAACAGCTCTGACATGCAGCACCTCCAGTCCCCCAACCCTAGCCTGAAGCGCACCTTTCGCGTACTGAACGCGTACGGATGACGTAAATGACGGTTGTGGCCCGGCATCCCCGCCCGTACCGCGAGTCGGCCTGGGGGTGGCGCGTACCGGCCACCACTGGTGGCAGCGTCCCCCGGAGCCCGGGAGGGCATCGGCATCCACGACCCGGCCAAGTCCTCCGCCGGCGTCGCCATCGCCTCCGGACCCCCGGTGGCTCCACACCCGCCGGTTCCGGGCCGCGGGAGAGTGATCGCTCAAGCGCGTCCGAGGCAACGGGATGCCACCTCCAACAGGAAGCGCCGGCACTGCCGGTGTACGCGAAGGGATCCGTCAGGACGGAACCAATGATGTACACGGTGCTCTCGGCGAAGGAGCGCCAAGTTCCCCCGGGCACAGCACCCGCCGGCCCGGACGCTCTGCAGTGATGCCACCCTCGCCCACAACGCGTGAAAGGCAGACCGTGCACACGGCGCCTGAACAGAGGCCGACAGCCGGATGCACCGGCGGGCCCGGATACGGAAGACCAGTCCCGGCACCCGCCGCACGGCCAGGGCCGCATCCGGCACCAGCTCCCGTACCAGTACCAGTACCAGTACCGGCTCCCGTACCAGCTCCAGTTCCAGTACCAGTTCCAGTACCGGCCAGAACGAGAGGGACACGAGGGACACGAGGGACGCGAGGGACGCGAGCAGCGGGCACGCCACAATCGGCGCCTACACCGAGGCTCGGCCGCAGTGCCGGGGCAAAAAGGGGTGCCGTCCGGGGCGTCGGGGCCGCAGAAGTCACGGATAACGGGGTGGGTGGGAACGCAGGCGTTGGCGGGGCTTCAGCCGTGGGATGGGGGTCACGCACGGATATGGGCTCCAGCACCAGGCGGGGCTTCCTCCCGGTGAGTCAGGGCCTTTGGCGTGTCAGGAGTCTGGGTGCGCCTCCGTCCGGAGCCTCCACGAGCCCCCGGGGCAGCCCGCCGGGAGGGGTGGGAATCGGTGGCCTTTCACGTCGGTGCTCCAGTCGTGGCCGCGCCGCAGTCGCACTCGTAGATCCCGCTCTCCGGCACCACCTCGCCCGAATGCCAGGACGTCTGCTCTTCGCTCATGTTCCCCGTGTACGTCGCCCGCGGGTCGGGGCGCGACTCCGGGAACCCACCCGGCATAAGCAGCTGAGCCCCGGAATGCTCAGCCGACGGAGCCGCGAACGAAAGGCGTAGAAGAGCGTTTCATTCCAACAGGGGTGTTTGGTAACGCGGGCGTAGGCGCTTGGCCTGGGAACTCTGCGTGTGAGACAGGCGGCGTCCATCACCTTCCATCGCTTCCTCCCTCGGAGCGGGGCCTGCGGAGCATGACCATCAGGAACGCCGCAACCAGCAGCACCACCCCTGTCACGGTACTCAGCGCGCCGGCCGTCCCAACGCTGCTCCACAGCCCGCTTTCCACGCGTCGGCAAGTCGATTCACACGTCCACGACATCGCCCCGTCGCTATGCGCACCAGCAACGCCGGCCAGACCGAGTACGAAGAACGGGATTCCGCACCGGACCATCCAGCGTGCGGCAAGCAGGTACCCGCGCGAGTGAGTGTCGACCATGCGACCAGAGTCCCAGCCGCCCGGTCGGCAGGCAACGGTGCCGAACACGATCGGGCAGTTCCTTCAGCGCCCGGGACAACCCACCACGGTCACAGCCACCGAAAGCGATGCAGCCGTCCCGCCATGGCCCTTCCTCCGGATCACCCCGAGGTGGTCCGCGAGCCACTCCCAGGGTTGCTAGACAGCTACGAGCCACAGAATGAGCAGGCCCGCGGATAGCACGGCCGGGAACGCGACGAGGGAAAAGAAAAGGGCTTGCCAGACCCCCAGTGCCCCGGATGCCTCGCCACACGCCCTGCTCAGGTCGGCTGCAGCCACGTACCCAGGCATCATGCAGCCCTCACACTCCTACCCCAGCGATCTGTCCGACGCCCGCTGGGAACTCATCCGCCCCACCCTGGAAGCCTGGCGCCAAGCCCGCGCCGGCATCCGCAAGCCCACCCACGACCTGCCATGATCCAACTGGCCGCCATCAACCTCATGACCCGCCGCCTCACCCACGAGACCACCCACAACTGGCGCGACAGCTAGACCAAATGAAACAGACATCAGAGAACGAAACGCTCACTTACCCCTCCTGTGCGTGGACCTCGCGCAGGAAGTCCACGAGGATCCGGGTGAATTCCTCCGGCTGCTCCATCGTCGTGTAGTGGGCGGCGCCGTCCAACTGCGCACTGCGGCCGTTGGGGACAGCGTCCATCAGGGCGGTGACGGTGTCGAGGAGGCCGGGCATGTCGAGGGCGCCGTCGATGGCCAGGACCGGAACGGTGATGCCCTTGGCGCGGGAGGCCACATCCTCGACCGGAACCCGGTGGTCCGGTTCGTCCGGGGTGTGCTTCATCAGGGTGCGCAGGGCCATGTCGCGGACGTGCGCCACGATCGCGGGATTGACCTCGTCAAGACTGCGCTCCGGCCCCGCGATCCACTGCACGATGCCGTCCAGGTAGCCCGAGAGGTCGCCGCCGGCCAGTGCCGTGCGCTGCCGCTCGGCGATCGCGGTGGACCAGGCGCCGGTCAGGTCTGGCTCTCCCAGGCCCCGGCCGCTGACGACCAGGGCGCTGACCAGTTCGGGGTGCTCGACGGCCGTGTCGATGCCGATCATGCCGCCCATTGAGATGCCCACGAGCGGGACCTGACGCAGGCCCAGGTGCCGCAGTAGGTCCGCGAGGTCGTCAGCCTGTCGGAACGGCTTGGTCGCGTTGGCGGAACGGCCGTGGCCGCGAGCATCGGGGGCGATGATCCGGTAGCCGCGGGCGGTCAGGCCCGGAATCAGGTTGTCGAACAGGGTGCTGTCCGCGTAGGCGCTGTGCAGGAGCACCAGCGCCTCGCCGTCGCGGGGCCCATCGTCGCGGTAGGCGAGCAGGCCGTCGGCGGACTGGAAGGTCTCGAATGTGATCTCATTCATGACAACCAAGGTGTCATGAATGAGCGAGAATGGCAACTTGGTTGTCATATGGTGTGAGACAGTGGTCCCGTGACCGAACCAGCCTCCGAGCCCCTCTCCCCCGACGAGCTGCCGGGACGCCTCATGGAAGTCTTCGCGCTCGTCGGCCCGCTCTACCGCCGCGTACAGCGCCGGATCGAGCTGGACGCCGCCCAGGGACTCTCCGTGGGCGTGCGCGCCGTGCTGGACCTGCTGCGCGAGAACGGCCCGATGACCGTGCCGCAGATGGGCCGGGCCCAATCGCTGAGCCGCCAGTTCGTACAGCGGATGGTCAACGACGCCGCTGAGAGGAAGCTCCTCGAGAGCATCCCGAACCCAGCGCACCAACGCTCCTCGCTGATCCGACTGACCGACGGCGGCCACGCGGCGATCACCGCCGTAACCGCCCGCGAGCACGCCATGCTGCGCCAAGCGGGCGGCGACCTTACCGACACGGACGTCGCCGCCTGTGTCCGGGTGCTGGGCCGGATGCTAGAGCTCTTCGACGACGTCGATGCCTCGAACGCCGAGCCGCCCTGCTAGGCCGTGTATCGAAAGTGGATCTTGGGCTGTGGATGATCACGGTTCATGGGCCGGGGATATCTCACGGACGAGCAGTGGGCGGTGCTGGAGCCGTTGTTGCCGAAGGCGATGAAGGCGGGGCGACCGCCTGTCTGGCCTCGGCGGCAGCTGATCGACGGCATACGGTTCCGGGTCCGGACCGGTGTTCCGTGGCGGGACGTCCCTGTCGAATACGGGCCCTGGAACCGGGTCTACGACCTGTTCCGTCGGTGGCAGCGGAACGGCACCTGGCACCGCATCCTCACCCGCCTCCAGTCCCTGGCCGATGCGAAGGGCGCGATCACCTGGGACCTCAGCGTTGACTCCACGGTCTGTCGCGCCCACCAGCATGCGGCTGAAGCCCGTAAACGGGGTGATCTGCAGAAAGAACCACCGGGTGGCGTGTTCACCGAGCCTTGTGATCACGGGCTGGGACGCTCGCGCGGTGGGTTCACCACCAAACTGCACTTGGCCGTCGAGCAGGGGCAGAAGCCTCTGTCGATTGTGGTGACGGCAGGGCAGCGTGGGGACTCGCCGCAGTTCGAACCGGTGCTGGGGAAGGTTCGCGTGCCCCGCCTCGGGCCGGGCCGACCCCGCGTCCGCCCCGATCGGGTGCGGGCAGACAAGGCGTATGCCTCCCGCAGGAACCGGGCCTACCTGCGCCGCCGCGGGATCCGCTGCACCATCCCGGACAAGGCCGACCAGGCCCGCAACCGCAAGAAACTCGGCTCCCAAGGCGGCCGGCCGCCAGCCTTCGACAAGGAGGACTACAAGGAGCGCCACGCGGTGGAGTGCGGGATCAACCGGCTGAAGCGGCACCGCGCGGTGGCCACGAGATACGACAAGTTGGCCGTCCGATACGAAGCAACGGTGCTGGTCGCAGTCATAAACGAGTGGTTATGACGGGTGGTCGCAGCATGCCCTATCCGCCCTGCACGATTCGGCCCTCCGGGGTTCCGTAGTACCAAAAGCGATCAGCCGGAGCTGGGGAGAGCTTGCCAGCAGCCAAATCAACCAGAGCCTGCGCCAGCTCAACAAGCGGAGCAGCGGCGATATGTTCCGCACCACGCAGGAAGCTGGTCGCACTCTCCTCCAACTCGGGCCAGGTCGATACTTCGCCTCGGCTCACGCCGCCGCGGGCCTCGATCCGACGAGCCGCCTCCACAGCGGAGCTCAGTAGTACCTGCCGCCGTTCGACGCCGAAGTCGTCGAGCAAGACAGCGGAACTGCCGCCCACGAACGCGTGGGTGCGGAGATCCTGCTCCAACTCCGGCCAACACGAGGGCCGCAGTTCCTCCGACATCTCCACACCAACTCGCGCTGCTTCGATGAAGAGAACTCCGAGCGCCACGTCATAGGCCCAGAACATCGCGTCACCGAAGATCACCGGCACTGTCCTGCTCAACGCACCCCTCCCCAACCGATCACTTCCAACACAAATCATGGCTCATCAGAGCGGTGACTAGGCCGTGTATCGAAAGTGAATTCGGGCTGTGAGTGATCACGGCTCATGGGGCGGGGAGATCTCACGGACGAGCAGTGGGCGGTGCTGAAGTCGCTGTTGCCGAAGGGTGCCAGGGCGGGGCGGCCGCCGGTCTGGCCTCGGCGGCAGTTGATCGACGGCATACGCTTTCGGGTCCGGACCGGCGTTCCGTGGCGGGACGTGCCCGTCGCGTACGGGCCGTGGGGCCGCGTCTACGACCTGTTCCGCCGATGGCAGCGGGATGGCACTTGGCACCGGATCCTCACCCGTCTTCAGTCCCTGGCCGACGCGGAAGGTGCTATCACGTGGGACCTGAGCGTCGACTCCACGGTGTGCCGCGCCCACCAGCATGCGGCCGGGGCTCGGAAGCAGGGCGACCTTCAGAAGGAGCCACCGGGCGGCGTGTTTACCGAGCCCGGTGATCACGGGCTGGGACGCTCGCGCGGCGGGTTCACCACCAAGCTGCACCTGGCCGTCGAGCAGGGCCAGAAGCCCATGTCGATCGTGGTGACCGCCGGGCAGCGCGGGGACTCGCCGCAGTTCGAGCCCGTGCTGGAAAAGGTCCGCGTGCCCCGCATCGGGCGGGGCAGGCCACGTGTCCGCCCCGACCGCGTGCGGGCCGACAAGGCGTACGCCTCCCGCGCGAACCGCGCCTACCTGCGCCGCCGCAGTATCCGCTGCACCATCCCGGACAATGTCGACCAGGCCCGCAATCGCCAGAAGCTCGGCTCCCGCGGCGGCCGGCCGCCGAGCTTTGACTCTGTCGACTACCGCGAGCGCCATGCGATCGAGTGTGGGATCAACCGCCTCAAAAGGAACCGCGCTGTCGCCACGCGCTACGACAAGCTCGCGGTCCGCTACGAGGCGACTGTGCTGGTCGCAGCGATCAACGAATGGCTATGCCCCTGTCTCGCGCGTCATCAGGTAGGTGTTCCCGATGTCGGGATCGCCGTAGAAGAAGAACAGCTTCAGCTCGTGGTTCTGATCTCGGTCCACGTAGAAAGACCACGCGTATGTCGATGGGGGTTCGGGAGTCGAGGTGTCAGTGGCAGCCGCGGTGGAACGGCTCTCCGCTCGTGTCCGGGCTGTCAGCCTGAGTCGGACAACCTGTCCACCGTTTTCGTCAGTCAGTTGCCAGGTCCCCGTACCGGAGAGGCGCCAGCCGTCCTCGAAGTCGAAGTCCTGCCCATCGAGCTTCTCGAGAAGAGCCGTTCCGTCCTTGCGAAGCACCACGCGGGTTCCCTCGACGTTTTCCCAGCCCCCAGCGACTTCGGCCGCCATGGTGTCGTGGATCCCTGTTCCCTCGTAGTACTGATAGGGGCCGGCACACGCAGTCACAGCAGCCAAAACCGCCATCAAGCCACCGAGGGTCGCTCCCAACGCACGCAGCCTGCTTCCGCCCGCCACCAGGACCTCCCACCCTCAGCCCGTTTCGGCCAACCGATAGAAGTGGGCCGTGGAGAGATACTTTGTCAGACTCATTGAACGTGTTCGACTCTGCGACTGGAGGGGTGGAGCGTACCTGCCCCGGCTCGTGCATCCAGCGCTGCCCGCAGCCACCCATGAGCACCGCAAACAGCGCTTTCGATACACGGCCTAACAGGATCGCAACCACGTGCAGTCCGAGGGATGCGTAGCGGCGGTCCAGGTGATCCTTCAGCGTCACCTTGAGCTGCCAGCCGCAGAAGGTGGCCACCAGGTGAGGCACAAGAAGTAGCAGCCACCAGCCCGAGTGCCCGAGCAGCAGCGCAGCGCCCAGCAGCGCGGCCGCGACCGCACTCTGGGCCCGCCAGGACCAGAAGACGTCTTCTCGCTGCGCCGTCGCTGGGGTTCGGCCAGCAGCGAGCGACGACGGCCGCACCTTCCGGCGCGAGACCGAGCGGGTCGTCAACGAGATCGCCCAGGAGCTCCGCACGTTGGACGCTGTGTGAGCTGGTTCTCCGGCCTCGCCCCCATGCGCCAGCAGATGGTTCTGCGGGAAGTCGCTGACAAACTCGGCATGTTCGTAGACAACGCCCGCCGCCGGGCCGACAAGCTGAGCGATGAGCGGCGCCAGGAGCTGACCGAGCTGGGCATGCGCTGGTAGGCCAAGTTTTGCTGCGACGGATGCGTGGAATACGCAGCAGGGGGTCATATGGACACGTCGGACGTCATCACTCTGCTCTCAAGCATCACAGGAAATCTGATCGCTGTCGCCATCGCCTTTTTCAGCCTTCGAAAGTCGGACAAGGCTCTGGCCCAGGCCCAAGTTGCGGCCGAACAGAGCCTAAGGCGGGCTGACCTCGCACTGAATCAGGCTCAGGACCTCGCGGAACGCGCCTTAGTGGCGCACTGGAATATCGACGGGGGCGCAACGTCGGTCGCGTGGCGTGAGCAGGTTTTCGCCTTACACGACCGCGGTCTCACTCCTGAGCAGATACGGCGGATCATGCTCTTTGAGCAAGGGGGCTCGGGATGGGAAGAAGGCAACGGACGGATCGATGACCTTCTCCGCGACCTGTAGGGATCACCACCACCCCTTACGCAGACCGGCAGGTGGGCGCTGAAACACCGGGGGCCAAGCATTTCCACGCCCGCGAGGGCAGCGGCCAGGCCGTTCTGCCCAAGGTGGTCGTCTTCGTCCAGCTCAGCGAGTCGGACGGGTCGGTGACCGCTGTGAAGCCGCCGTAGGCCTGTGCAGGACGACGGTGCTCACCGGACCCGACGTGGCCCATGAGAAGAAGATGTCCACCGGGTTCCAGGGTGCGGTGGAACTCGGCGAACACGAGTGGCAGCAGCTCGGGAGGCGTGTGATGGGTGGGCCCGGCCGTGGTCCGCGCCGGCCGCGGGCCTTCAGCGCAACGTCAGCAAGCCGTTCTGTTCGACCACGTCCAGGGAGAGCGTGCGGTAGCCGGCCGTCTCGAACAGCACGGTCAGCCGACGGCCGTCCTGACTCATCACCGAGCCGTCCCCCCACTGACCGTGCCGGACCCGGGCGCCGAGCCGGAAGGGGTGCGGGGCGTCGTCGGCGCGGCTCACCTCCTGCAGGGCCACCGGTCCGCCGGTGCCGGCCAGCACCCCCGCGGCCGCCTTCGGGCCGTCCGGGGAGAGTGCGGCGGCCTCGCAGCGGTCGCAGGAGCCGCAGGACCCCCCGGCTTCCGGTTCCTGCCCGAAGTAGCCGAGCAGGAACCGCCGCCGGCAGCCCGTGTTCTCCGCGTAGCCCCGCATCATGTCGACCCGCGATCGCTCCAGCTGCTGGTGTGCGTCACCAAGTTCGACGGCCTTGCGGGCGGCCTCCGCCGGATCGGCGGCGCCTGTGGTCTCCAGGTCTCCCGATTCGGTGGTGCGTACCGCTTCAACCTGTTCCAGCAGATTCACCACGGCCGTCAGCCGACTGGCCGTCAGGCCCGTCTCGCTGCGCAGGTCGCTCGGCCGGACCGGGCCGGTGTGTTCCTCCAGCGTGCCGGCCACCTGGGAAACGGTGTCCGGGTCGGGGCGTCCGGCGGCGAAGAACCGCTGCATGCCGAGGTCCTGCGACCGGTAGGCGAGGATCGCCCGGGCCAGCTTCCCGTCCCGTCCGGCGCGGCCTATCTCCTGGTAGTAGGCGTCCAGGGAGCCGGGCACCGAGGCGTGCAGCACGAACCGGACGTCCGGCTTGTCGATGCCCATCCCGAAGGCGGAGGTGGCCACCACCACGTCCAGCTCCCCCGCGAGAAAACGGTCGTGCACCGCGCCGCGTTCCTTGGCGGGCAGGCCGGCGTGGTACGCCGCCACGCCCAGCCCCAGGTCGCCCAGCTCACGGGCGTACTCCTCGGACTCCTTGCGGGTCGCCGCGTAGACCAGCCCGGGCTTGGGTTCGGCGGCGGCGCGTTCGACCACCGCCCGGCGCTTGTCCGCGGCGCTCCGGAAAGGGATGACCTCCAGGTGGATGTTGGGCCGGTCAAAGCCGGTGACCACCTCCCGCACGTCGCGCATGCCGAGCCGCTGGACGATGTCCGCCCGCACCGGGGCGGCGGCGCTCGCCGTGAGGGCGAGCACCGGCGGGCGCCCGATCCGGTCGATCACCTGGCCCAGCCGCAGGTACTCGGGCCGGAAGTCGTGCCCCCAGGTCGACACGCACTGTGCCTCGTCCACGCAGAACAGCGCGGGCCGTGCCGCCGCGAGCTGCTCGACCACCTCGTCCTTGGCCAGCTGCTCCGGGGCGAGGAAGACGAAGTCGACGTCTTCTTCGCTGATCCGGTCCCACACCGCGTCGTTCTCGCCGCGGCTCTGGGTGGAGTTCACGGCCGCGGCGTCCGCACCGGCCCGTCTCAGCAGGCCGCTCACCTGGTCCCGTTGCAGGGCGATCAGAGGGGAGACGACGACGGTGGGGCCGGACAGAAGCACCCCGGGCACCTGGTAGACGGCGGACTTCCCTGCGCCGGTCGGCATCACCACGAGAGTGTCGCGCTGTTCCATGACCGACTTCATCGCCCGCAACTGCTCCGGGCGCAACCGCTCCCATCCGAACACCTTGCGCGCACTGCGCTGCAGTCGCCGGGACAACGCGCTGAAGGTGAACATGGTGCTCCTCGAGGGCTGTGGGATCGGGCCGGGCGGCAAAAGCGCCGTCCGGGTGACCTCCGACTACCCCGCGCCCGCCACCTCACGGCACCGAATACGGCCGATCCCGTCGGCCGCCCGCGCGACAGCTCGCCCGCCCCGGACTGTGCGCGCGAGCACAACAGTGACGACCAGCCCATCCGCACCACAGGCGAACGCGGCGCCCTGGTCAACAACATCCTCTACGACGTCTTCAGGAGGAATCGTCAAGACTTGTGGATCGAGTCGGGTCGGTGTTGATCTGGATGTTGCAGTCGGCGGCTCGCTGCGTTCCGAACGCGACGGGTTCGTCCCCGTTCGGCGAGCAGGCTGAGGGCCTCGGGTGAGGCGACAACGAGTACGACCGAGGCCGTGCGCTGGAACCAGTCAGATGCAGTGGTGAGGTCCTCGGCGGTCCATGACTCATCCAGCGCGATTGCCCTGAGCAGGGTCCACTCGCGCAGCCGACGGGCGAGGAAGGGACGGTCTCCGATGACTGTGGCCAAGGTCTGGGCCCAGGCGGGGAACGCTGGGTCGGTCAGCAGGCGGGCTGCCTGACGCTCAAGGTGGCGGTTGACCGCGGCTTCCGCCATCGACACGTTCCGATCTTCCAGGACGGTGGCCACCAGGGCGGCCTCGTCCGCCTCCGAGACATCTTCCAGATCCCCCAGGTACCTGCGGTAGCGGAGGTGCTCGGGGGGTTCCTCGTCGAAGGGTTGGTCGGTCATGCGGCGAGCCCTTCCGGTCGCTCCACCAGTTGGCCACGTTCGAAGCATGCTCCGGCGCGGACCAGGGCGACCAAGTGGGGTGTGTTCACGGCCCGCCAGCGGGCCTGGGCGGACTCGATGAGCTTGAAGACCATGGCCAGTCCTGCGGCGCGGGAGCCGGCGCCCTTGGTGACCTTGGTGCGGAGCCGGACGGTGGCGAAGGTGGACTCGATCGGGTTGGTGGGGCGCAGATGGATCCAGTGCTCAGCGGGGAAGTCGAAGAACGCCAGCATCTCGTCCTCATCGTCCGTGATCCGTTTGACGACCTTGGGGTATTTTCGCCCCGTAGGCGAGTGCCGGTCGGGAAGGTACGCCCGTGCTCACCGTAGTGAATGACGACGCCGCCACGCGAGACGGCTGCCTGATCGACGAGATTGTGCGCGACGGCGCCCGCCGTATGCCGGCCGCGGCGCTGGAGGCGGAAGTCAACCAGTACATAGCCGAGTTGGCAGCCGAGCGGGACGAGCGCGGGCACCGGATGGTGGTGCGCAATGGCCGTCACCTGGCACGGACTGTGGTCACTGCGGCCGGGCCGGTCGAGGTCGCCGCGCCCCGGGTGAACGACCGCCGGGTGGACGAGGCGACCGGCGAACGTAAGCAGTTGTCCTCGAGATTCTGGCCCCGTGGTGCCGGAAGTCCCCGAAGATCAGCGAGGTGCTACCGCTGCTCTACGGATGCCGTCGCGGGAGGACGTGGTGAAGGTGAAGGGCCCGCCGGAGCCGAAGTCGCGGGTCATGGACCAGCGGCGGCCGCGGGGCCGGTAGCTCCGGAGCATCGGTTCTCCCTGGGGCCTGCGGCCGTCAAACGTCTTGATCTTCTGGGGCAGTCGCACGCTGATGAGGCTCGGTGAATTTCCCCACCTTGTACTCGGCTATTGGCCATACCTGCTCACCCCGGTTCCCCAGCTGTGGCGAGGGGCAGAGGGGATGACTGCGCTCACCGGCTGGGAGGCGGAGCGCCTTTCTGGGCGCGGTTCAGTGGGACGAAGGTGTTGTGGGGCGCTGGCTCCTCGACGGGGCGTCAGAGCTGGTTCGTGATCCGCCGATCGAGTTGCTCGAGGAAGTCCTGCAGGCTGGCTGCGGCGACCTCGAAGTCGTCAAACCAGGAAGCTGTGGTCGATCTCCAGACCCGTCCGCTGTCGCCAACCGCGAACAGATGGCCCCCGCCGTCACTGGCGAATACCAGTGCAAATTCCCCGTCGATCGAAGGAAGGCCGTATTCGCGGAAGTGCCCTGCGACGGTCGAGGGTGAGTGGATGAAGAAGCCGTTGTCGACATCGGGCAGGGAAGCCTCGCCGATCACCCAGTAGAGCGTGGTCAGATCGGAGGGGATCGGCGTCAGGTCCACGAGTGCGTCCGTCGCCTGGTGGCTGTCGTCCGTTGCAAGTGTCACGGCGTTTTGGCCGGGCGGGAAGCCATGCCTTGTGATGAACGACCGCATCAGTTTCGTGAGGGCCGCATCGGCATGCTCCCACCAGGATCGGACCCACTCCGCGTCAAGTCTCTCGCCTGGCACGTCTTCCCCTCCACTGCGCGTGAGACTCGTCGGCCGCGAGCCCGGACGAACATAGCCGTTCACTACTGTCACATGGGAAAGGATGTGGACATGGCACTGGTCAAAATGGGATCGCGACTCATGAACGTGAACGGCACCGCCTACCGGTGGCGGCTCCGCGGACGGCCGACCTACGACCAGGGGCTGGTCCGGTCACCGCTCACCTACGCGGTCGAGCGCGCCGACACTCCCGGCACCACACTGGTGGTCACCACCAACCAGCCGCACCCGAGTAACTGGTTCGGAACACAAGGCAGCCCGATCCTGCCTGCCCAGGTGGCTGACAGCATCCGCACCGCTCTCACTGACGGCTGGTCGCCGGAGAGCCCCGGCGCACCATTCCGCCTCGATCAGTCAGCGGGCTTCGTCTCGTCCCACTGACCCACCCCACGCTCAAGGACTCACCGACCCAGCGATCGGTGAGTCCTTCTGCTTTCCGCTCCCCATTTTCCTCAGTTGGTTCACTTCGTGAACCAACTGAGGCGAAGAGCAGCAGTGGGGAAAATTCGAGATCGGCATCAACGCTGCCCCGCACGATCAAGACCGAAGGAACGCCTATACCGACCCTGAGGAACAACGGTCGCCACCGCGGGTGGTCTGCTCACCGAGGCAGCCCCCGCGTCCGCCGCCGTGACCTGTGCATCACCTGTCTTCACGCGGACGTTCTACGCGCCCCCCTTCACCGGGGCTCCAAGGGCACGGAGTGCGACTCCGTGATCGACCAGAACTGGAGCAGGGGCGCGCCCGGTTACGAGGCGATGCCCGCCAACGACTTCGGTGTCCGCCGCACGCAGGTCCATGAGGTCGCCGGGGTGACCGGAGCCGGCAGGTGACATGCCGCCTATGGCGCAATGGGGCCCTGGGTTGTCGGGCTGGGTCACGCTGTGGGCGTTCGGCCGCTGTTACGTCGGGATCCCGCGGGTCCAGTGCGGCAGGTTTCGCCGGACACGCTGTTGCACAAGAGGCGAAGGGCGTCGTGAAGCACTCCGGGATCGACTACGAGGCGGTTTTCCAGGCCTTGCCGGCCGCAGCGGCCCTGCTCACCACCGACCTGGTGTACGCAGACGTCAACGAGGCTTATCTGCGCGCGTCGGGGCGCACCCGAAGCCAGATCGTCGGCCGCTACATGTTCGATGTGTTCCCGGACAACCCCAGCGATCCCGCCGCGAGCGGCACGCGCAACCTCCAGGCGTCGCTGCTGCGGGTGGCGGCCACCGGGGAGCGCGACGCCGGGGCGCTGCAGCGCTACGACGTCGAGGACCCCGACCGGCCCGGCCGGTGGGAGGAGCGGTACTGGAGCCCGGTCAACGCCCCGGTCGTCGACGCGGACGGGCAAGTGGCGCTGGTGCTGCACCGGGTGGAGGAGGTCACCGCACTGCTCCGCGCCCGTGGCGGGCGCTTCGGCGGGGAGGACCGGACCAGGGCCATGGAGGCCGAGCTGTACACCCGCGCCCGGGAGCTCCAGGAGGTCAACGAGCGGCTGCGCCGGGCCCACGCCCGCGAACGCGAGGTCGCCCTGAGCCTGCAGTCCGCGATGCTCCCCGCGCCCGGACCGCTGGGCCGCCACCGTGGTGCCGTGCGCTACCAGCCCTCAGTCGGGTCGCTGAACGTGTGCGGCGACTGGTACGACCTGGCCGAACTGCCCGGCGGGTGTTTCGCGGTCGCGGTGGGCGACGTCGTCGGCCACGGCCTGACCGCGGCCGGCGTCATGGGCCAGCTCCGCAGTGCGCTCAGCGCAGCCGTCCGTGTGGCCGACGGCCCCGCGGCGGCCCTCGATGCCCTTGGTCTCTACGCCCGCTCGGTGGAGGGCGCCGAGTCGGCCACCGCTCTGCAGACGGTGATCGACTGCGACAGCCGCACCGTGACCTACAGCAGCGCCGGCCACCCCCCGCCCGCTCTGCTGCACGCCGACGGGACAGTCGAGTTCCTCGACCGGGCCACCGACCCGCCGCTCGGCGCCCGCTACGAGCACGTTCCGAGAATCCAGGCCGAAGCGGCCTTTTCCGAGGGCGCAACCCTCGTTCTCTACACCGACGGCCTCATCGAACGCCGCCGCGAGGACATCGATACCGGTCTGAACCGGCTCGCCGACTGCCTCGGCCGTCACGGACAGGCGGATCCGGACACCCTCGCCAACACCCTGCTGGCGGAACTGATCCCCCCGGGTGGCAACACGGACGACACCGCCCTGGTCGTCGTCCGCCTGTGACCGGGCCGCGCGGCAGCGTACCGGACCTGCACGCGCACCCGGTGACCTGCCCTTGCGCGACGGTCCTCAGGCGAGGCTCCCGTTGCTCTTCAGCACCTGCCCGTTGACTCACTGCCCCGGCGGGGAGCACAGGAAGTCCACCAGGTGCGCCGTGTCCCGCGGGGTGCCGAGGCGGCCGAGCGGGCCAGCCGCGCACGCCGGGCCGGTAGCGGCCCCGTCAGGGCCCGCCCGGTGCGTGTACGCCGATTGGCTTGGGCCTCGCTCACGACTCCGGGAATGTGGGGAGAGTGTGATTGCCGACGTGTTGGGCGGGCGTCAGGCAGCGGGCATGGAGCCCGCGCTGGCGAGGAGAAGACGATGAGAGTTCTGACGCGCGCAGTGGTCCCGGGTGCGCGTGTGCTGGGCATGGCCCAGGGGCTGTTTCCTCGGCGCAGACGGCCGTGCCGGACGTACGCCAGAGCCACACCAGTGTGAGCGGCAGCCGGGCGATCAACTGACAGCCGTATGCGGACGACCTGGTCGCCACGGGCAAGGTACGGGCCGCCGCGATCATCAGCAACACGGACGCTGCTGTGCTGGCCCTGACACCCGGGCTCGGCCTCAGGATCGGCGAGGCCCAGGGGATCGTCGACCTCTCCACGAACCCGGCCGATGCCTTCGGTAAGGGCATCACCGTCAACGCGGTCAAGTACATGGGTTTCCGGGCCGACGAACGGTCGATCTATGGCAAGCGGAGCGCGATGCGGGGCCAGGCTCCCGTCAGCGGCGGCCGCATGCGACTCTCGGCAGCGAGCGCACCATGGTGCGCTGCGGCCTCGGCGGCTGTCTCTTTGAAGGTGCGGGCCGCCGCGATCGGCGCAGTCCCGGAGCTCCTCCAGCACCTCTGCCGGCAGGCCGCCTTTCCCCCCTCGGCACGCTCCTCGGCGGCCGCCGCGCCTACGGCCGGCCTGACCGGTTCGAGCGGGCCGCCTTCATCCGGTCCGTTGGGGGTGCCCGGTGGCGCTGCCCCGATCGCGGACGGCTGCTCCGCCTCTGAGCGTGGATCCACCACCGCGGGATCCGCTCGTACGGGGTCCGTCGCGGCGAGGGGCGCCGACGGGGTGATTGGGGCGGTCGCCTCTGCCTCCTCGGACGATGCTGGTGCCGTAACCGGCATAACCAGCTCGTTGTCGGTATCGGCGACGGGAACCGGAGCGGCCTGCGATTTGACCCTCTCGACCAACGCGGTGGGCAGCGAGAGCGTCGAACCTACGGGCGAGGCCGGGAACGCCACGGTGGCACCGTCGGCGTCCCACCGGTCGGCCTGCCACGGTTCATCGATCCAGAGCTGGAGCTCGATCCGGCCCCTGGCGTCCTCGGGCCAGCGGTAGAGCTTCCAGTAGCCGTAGCCAAGGAACTTGCCTGAGCGTTGCTCGCGCCGATCCAGTCGGCGTTCTTGCTGCGCATGATCACGCGCAACGGCAGGCGCCGGCCGCCGATCATGACGGAGTGAGCAGCGGTGTACTGGACCGCGTAGGTGCGACCGGACTTGCCGTCGACCGCGGAGGCAGTGGTGACCGGCCCCCACACGGCGTGGGGAATGGTGGTGACGATCCGGCCGTGGTCGATGAGGTCCTGGGCGACCTGGTGGGCGTCTTCACGGCCGCGGCAGAACTGAGACCACTCGATGTCGCGGCGGCCGCCGGGAGCGGTCGCCGCGAACTCGGCGACGGCGGCCGGGTCCTGATCGAAGGCTTCCAGGAGGCGCACGATCCGCCGCGCGGACGCGATCGCCTGTCCCGCCTGCCGACTTGTCACCTTTGCGGTGCTGGCCGTGGGCTGGCGCTTCCCGGTTGCCCGGCCGGAAGGCTTCTTGCTCGCGCCGTGTGCCCCGGGGCGCGGGAGTGGTGGGCAGATCAGCCTCCACTGGCCGTCCTTGCGGACCACGGTGCTGGCCGAGGAGTCCACGAGTTCCTTGCCGCGGCGCTCCAGATCGTACGGGCACCGCGGACCGTGGTCCTTGCCTGGATTCTTGACGTAGTGCGAGCTGGTGGAGCCTGGGTCATCGGCCTTGCCGTGCCGTACGTGGACTGCCACGCCGCACTCCCAGCACATGAGGGGCTCCGCGTACGGCGGGCGCGGCTGCACATCGATCGCGTCGCGGCCGAACTTCTGCCCACGGGCATCTTCGACGTACGGGATCCGCACACCCCGCTTCTTCGCCGGCCTCGCCACGCCGCACCACCTCTCCGTTTCGGTCCAACAATGCTGCGCCCGTACTTCGCCCACCAGCACTACCGGCACGTCCGGGCCTCGCTGACCTGATGCAGCGCCACCCGGGCGAGGTCTCTACGCCGCACAGCTCTGGGCCGTCGTCGCCGGTCTCCTTGGCGGGGTGATCATCTTGGGCATCAGGGCCCCTGCCGTAGTTCGCACATCATCAGCAACCACGGCGCGCCGGGCCGGCGCGGTACAACTGCCGCCCGCACGGGCCACCTGGGCGACGATCTTCGCCCCGAGCGACCTCTGGCCTGGGGCGGGTGCTCGCCCGTGAGGTGGGCGCCCAGTGCGGCTGCGGACCATCTGGACGCAAGGAACGCACATGGTCGATCGGGCAGTTCGGCGTCAGGGCGATCTGCGGGCGTGCCTGCGGCAGCGGCAGCGTCCGGCCATTCAGAAGGCCAAGGACGTTGTCGCCAAGGTTGTCGATGAACGCCCGGCCACATCCGGGGCGCATGGCCGGCAGGGCATCGCTCCGATCCTGGCGAAGACAGGAACGGAACGATATGAGCGCGCGCCGCACGGCACGCCCGGCGCACCGGCGTTCGAAAGATGTCTCACGGGTTGCTCCCGGTGTAGGATCTCGCCGCGCGTGTCATAAGGCAGTGCTCTGACCAGCGGCCCCTGGGCTGTCTCAGCGCCGGCCCGCGTGCAGGAGTCTCAGCTTCGCGGCATTTCCTCAGGACCCATCCGTCTGACCACTCGCGCTGAGTCACGGCTTGCTCGATGCGGCTGGCGATGTCCTTCGTCGAGGCCGCGTCCAGGGTCTTCGGAAGTCTGCCGAAGGTGCCAGGAGGGGCGTCGAGCGAGCAACGACGCCAGTTGGCGCACTCGCCTCAGCGAATCGCGGCCTCGAACCGTACTGGTCCAAGTCAGCGCAAGAGACGGACCGTGGGGGCCTCGACGCTGGTGGCCATCATGGCGTCACAGTGACGGCAACCCAAGCCAACAGGGCGAACCATGTTGCTCTGGATCGACGTTTCGCCGGACTCACCGTGTTCGCCGCAGTATGAGCCCAGATGAAGTCGCACCCAAGGCGCCCGCGTCAAGGCTATCGACGGGCGGTCGTGCTTGGAGTCCCTAAAAGGAGTCCACCAGAAATCGATGATCGCTCTCAACCTCAACCGCTCGTCCTCGATCGTGGAATCAAACGCCGCGATTCGGGCTGCGGTGAAGTGCTTTCCGTGCTGATCGTCGGACGAACAGACGGCCCGTTCCTCAGCGCGTTCGAGGAAGGTCGTGCGATCGGTCCGCTCGCAGATGAAACAGTCCAAGTTCACGGCGAGCCTGCCCTGCCAGTGCACATTATGAAACCCGTCGCCACGGCTGAGGCCGACGAGCTCCGCGGTGACCTCAATGCTCCTCAACATCGCGCGATCGTCCCACGCCGCTGAGTCCTGCCGTTCACCAGCCCCAGGCGGGGCCACCCGCAGGGCCAAGGGGTCAGCGAGGCCGGGCCGCGATCTGCCGGCGTGCGGCTCTCCACCTTCGACCTGGGTGGAAGGTCTACCGTCGAGGTGTGAGCACGATGCGGATCTCCCAGCTCGCCGAGCGCTCCGGCGTGCCGGCGACCACCCTGCGCTTCTACGAGGGCGCCGGGCTCCTGCACGCCGACCGGACCCCGGCCGGCTACCGGTTGTACGGCGAGGACGCGGTCGAGCGGCTGGCGTTCATCGGCGCGGCCAAGCACCTGGGGCTGCCGCTGGAGGAGGTGGGCGAGTTGCTTAGGGTGTGGGAGGCCGGTGCCTGCCGGGATGTGAAGGCGGACCTGCGGCCGCGGATCGCCGCCCGCCTGGTCGAGGCGGAGTCCCGGGCCGCCGAGCTGGCGGCGTTCACGGCTTCCCTTCACACGGCGTTGGAGCACCTGGATGCGCTGCCCGATCGCGCGAGCCCGTGTGATCCCGAGTGCGGCTTCCTCGCCCCGTCGGCCCCGGCCTCTGTCGGAACGAGGGTGGTGGACGTGGTGCTCGCGCCCAGCCGCCAGGTCGCCGAGGCGGAGGCGGAGGGGTGGCGGACGGCGCCGGTGGCCTGCTCCCTGACCGGCGACGGGCTGTACGAGCGGACCGCGCAGTGGCGCGAGGCGGTCGACGGCGCAGTGCGGACGTCGGTGCCCGACGGACTGCGGCTGACTCTGCCCGTCGTCCGGGCGGCGCGGGTGGCGGAACTGGCGGCGGCCGAGCAGAAGTGCTGCCCGTTCTTCGACTTCCGGCTCCACCTCGACGGCCCGCGCCTGCACCTGGAGGTCCGCGCGCCGGCCGACGGCGCCGGACTGCTGACTGATCTGTTCGGCCCGGCCGCCTGACCGCGCTCTCTCCTTCCCGCCCGTTTCCCTCTGCTCCGGAGATTTCCGCCGTGCTGGTCGCCCGTTCCAGCGCCCTGTTCGCCGTCGCCGCGCTGTTCGAGATCGGGGGTGCCTGGCTGGTCTGGCAGGGCATCCGCGAGCACAAGGGCTGGGTCTGGATCGGCGCCGGCGTTATCGCGCTCGGGCTCTACGGTGCCGTGGCCACCCTGCAGTCCGACGACAACTTCGGGCGGATCCTCGCGGCCGTACGGCGGGATCTTCGTAGCCGGGTCGATCGCGTGGGGCGTGGTAGCCGACGGCTACCGTCCCGACCGCTTTGACGTTATCGGCGCCCTGGTCTGCCTCGCCGGGATGGCGGTCATCATGTACGCCCCGCGCGGCCACTGACCTGCCGTCCTGTTCAGGTCAGGGCCTGGGCGGCGTATACCGCGCCGAGGGCGGCGGCGAGGGCGCCGAGCAGGAGCCGGAGCGCGGTCTCGGGCAGGTGCGGCTGGAGGCGGGCACCGAGGTAGCCGCCGATCAGCCCGCCGGCGCCGCAGGCCAAGCCCAGCCACCAGTCGGGCGAGACGGGCCCGGGGCTCGCCAGGGCCAGCAGCGCGTACGCACCGGCCCCGGCGACGGAGGTGGTGAAGGTCGCGGCGAGGGTGGCCGGTGCGATGCGGGCCATGGGCATGCCGCGCGCGGCGAGGACGGGCCCGAGCAGGGAACCGCCGCCGATCCCGTAGATCCCGCCGACCACTCCGACTGTCAGGGCGAGAGCGGCGAGCGCGGGCGCCGACGGCTCGGCCGCGTCCGACCGCCGCTGGGCAGGGCGCAGGGTGCGCCAGCTCAGCCACGCACCGAGCGGCAGCAGGAAGGCGGCGACCAGGAGGCGGAAGATGCCGGGGCCGGGGAGGGCGAAGACGCGGATGGCGGCGCCGGCGATGACGCCGGGCAGCGTCCAGGTGACGAGGCGCCGGGCCAGTCCGCCGCGCAGCGCGCCATCGCGGCGGTACCGCCACAGGGCGCCGGGCCCGGCCATCACATTGAACAGCAGGTTCGTCGGGGTGACCGCGGGGCTCGGCACGCCGAGGACGCTGAGTTGGACGGGCAGGAGGAAGACGGCCCCGGACACGCCGACCGGAGCGGTCACCGTCGAGATCAGCAGGCCGGCCGCGAACCCGGCCCAGATCGTCCACTCCACCGCTGCCCCCGCCGCTCCGTGATCGCCCGGTCAGTATGGACGGAGTGGGTCGCCGAGCCGCGGTTCGGCAACGAGATGTTCACGAGCAGCAGGTGCAGCCCGGCTTGCAGCCGCACGCGTCCGCCTCGGCCGTCACAATCCCGACGGCGGGGAGCGAGGTGTTCGCGGCTGGCGCGCAGCAGCCCTTGCCCTGCCAGGCATCGCGGCCTTCCTTGAGGGCGATGGCGGCGATGACCAGGGCGGCGATCGGGTCGGCCCAGGACCAGCCGAGGGTGGCGTTGAGGACCAGGCCGAGGAGAAGGACGGCGGAGAGGTACGTGCACAGCAGGGTCTGCTTGGAGTCGGAGACCGCAGAGGCGGAGCCGAGTTCGCGACCGGCCTTGCGCTGGGCGGCGGAGAGGAACGGCATGATCGCGAGCGACAGGGCGGCGATGACGATGCCGGGGATCGAGCGGTCGGCCTCGCCGGTGCCGGTCAGGGCTCGGACGGCGTCGAAGCTGACGTAGGCGGCCAGTGCGAAGAAGGAGATGGCGATGATCCGCAGGGTCGCCTTCTCGCGGGCGTCGCGTACGGCGTGGTCTCGGGCGGAGAACTGCCAGGCGACCGCGGCGGCGGAAGACACCTCGATCACGGAGTCCAGACCGAAGCCGATCAGCGCCGTGGGCGAGGCCATCGTGCCCGCGGTGATGGCGACGACCGCCTCGATGACGTTGTAGGTGATGGTCGCGGCGACCAGGAACCGTATGCGGCGGGCGAGTGCGTCGCGGCGGGTCGGGGACGGCCCGAGGGATATCGCGGTCATCAGCAGCAGTCCTTCGTGGCGGCGTCCGGGCAGGTCTGGTCGGACTCGACCGCGACCACGGCGGCGAGCAGGTGGTCCAGGGCGTGGCCGAGGCGTTTGTCGGCGAGTTCGTAGCGGGTGCGGCGCCCGTCCGGGACGGTGACGACGAGGCCGCAGTCGCGCAGGCAGGCCAGGTGGTTGGACAGGCCCGCTCGCTCCGGGCCGTTGCCACAGCCTTTCGGAGACCGGTGCCCCGCCGGCTCGCTGCGGGCAGCCGTTCGAGGAGGCGTCCACGCTCACGCTCGCCGCTCGGGGTTCGGTGATCGCGGCCCAGAACCTCATCGAGAAGGCGATCTCCAGCGGGCAGGCAGGCTTCGGCATCTACCAGGACCATCCCCAGCCCAGTCTTGCGCTGTTCGGAGATTTTCGGGCACTGGCCTGCATCCTTCTTCGCCGCGTCCCCGACACCGGCCGGCTGGCAGGCTTCGTCCCACCGGAGATCCTGGCACTGCACCAGCAGCCGCTGCCCGAGAAACGGCGGTCCTTCGACCCCGTCGAAGAGACCCGTCCGGCCCGCCTCGCTCCAAGGCGGGCCGCGGCCGCCGCCCTCGCCACCAGCGCGGCCCTGCACATCCTCCAGCAGAGCGACGTCCACGCGGCCGGAGCCACCCTTCGTGACCTGATCAGCGACACCGACGGCAGCATTCCGCTCAAGGTCGGACTCCGGTGGGCGCACACCAGTCCGGTCTTCGACGCGATCCATCTCGCCACGCTCGCACCTCGTCTGGGGGGCCCTGATCAGCTGCATTACCGCACCGCGCACCAACTGCCACGCAAGCCCGACCGCTCGGCGGCAACGCGAGTCGCCGAGCGGGCCCGCAGGACCCCGACCCAGCTCTGGCCCGCCTGGTCCGCCCGGCTCAGCCCTCTGGACGGGGCCCTCTCCCGCACGATCCGCCCGGCTCTGTCGTGCTACCTGCTGCTGGTCGGAGGCACGGGAGACTTCACCACGACGGCCCGCCTCCTCCATGCACCGGTGGAGGACCGGCTGGGCTCTCACATGACCGTCCGGCTCACGAAGCGGGGCCACTTCCTCGGCATCAGCCTCGGCCTGCTCGCGTTGGCGGACTACCTTGACCAGGAAGGATCACCGATCGACTACACCCGTCGCCGCACGGTCGACTACCGCGACCTGTTGCCGCTGGACACCTGGACGCAGCTCTGCCGGGACATCGACTTTGAAGCGGGCGGAGTGCGGCGCCACCAGTTCGCCCGAGCGCTGTTGTTCGAACAGCTCAGCGGACTCCCTCCAACCCTCGCCCCGGCCGCCTACGCGCCCAGCACCACGGAACTGCGGACCATGCTGCGGACCTTCGAAACAGGTCTCACCCCTGCGCTGATGAGCCAGCTCGAAGAACACGCAGCCGAGTTCCTCAACCAGCAGGGAATCCGCGACGAACCCCTCTCCTGGCAGCCCCCGACAGACATCGTCTGCGATCTCAAAGTTGCCCGGCTGCGACCTGCGGGACATCGACCCCAGCATGCTGCACCGGCTCATTAGGGACGAAGGCCTGACAGCAGCACAGGCCGGCCGCCGCCTCGGCGTCAGCCATGACGCCGTCCGCTTCGTCCTGCAGGAGCTGCCAGCCCCTCCCGCAGGGGCGAAGAGCGCGAAGTGGGAGAGAGGGGCCACTGTTCGACGGGCTCGCGCCGCGCTCCCCAGGGACAAGTTCGCACGCTTCTACCTTGACGAATACCGCACGCTGAAGTGGATCGCGAAGCACGTCGACGTAAACGAGGAGGCCATCAAGGTCCTGGTCCGCGAGTACGGCATGAGCCGTGAGGGCAAGGCAACCCGCTGGCGCCAGATCGATCTGGGCTGGCTCCGCGATCAACGGGCCGCCGGACGCACCTGCCGCGAGCTCGCCGAGGAGACCGGCTTCTCGCTCGGGATGATCAGCTACCTGGGGCGACGGCATGACATGCCCGGCCAGCGCCCCGCCCGGAAGGCCTGACCTGCCGCATCACGCGGCGGAGTCGTCAGCGAGTGCCAGCTCAGCAACCCAGTTCTGGGCAGCGGCGAGGTTCGGCGCGGTGCCGAACCACCTAGTAGGTGAAGTCGTCCCAATGCTCCAGGACACGTGGTTCTTCGGGCCGCAGGTGGCTGGCGCCGCCGTGCACCGGACGGTGACGACGGTAGATGTCCATCAGAGGTCGGCGCCGCTTGCGGTACGGGGCGAGCGGGTCGTCGGCGTCCACGCGCGGGGCGGCTGGTTCGGGGTCCGGGTCGGCGATGCTTTCCGATGCGCTCGTTACTTTCAGGCCGCGGTCGTCCTTCTGACCCACGAGCCAGATTACGGAATCGCCTGATCCGTATGTGGCGGTCTGTGAGGAAGCAGGGAGACCAGCGGCCGACGGGAGACGTTTCCCGGTTAAATGGATCAAATTCGTTGTGGAGGTCCCAAGGAGGTAGGACAGTGCCCGCTCTTGCGCGGATGCCGCTGGAAGGCGGCGGGGCGATTCTGCTGGAAGAAGTGGAAGGCGCACCGGAGTTCGACGGGCCGGTCAAAGCGGGTCGGGTCGGCGAAGCGGTGCGCGAACTGCCCCGGACCCTGCACGAGTCGCTGGTCCCCGTACGCGAGACGGCACGGGCAGTGCTGGACCAGCTGAAGCAGGCGGGGCCCCGGGAGGTGGAGGTGGAGTTCGGGGTGAATCTGTCGGCGAAGGCTGGTGCGGTCATCACGGCCGGGGAGGCGGCCCTCCACCTCAAGGTCCGCATGGTATGGGAGCGCGGTGACTCCGGGCAGGACGCCCCGTGAAGAAGCGGGGGGCGCTTCGGCGCCGGGCCGGAGCGGCCGCCTGATGACCTCCCGGGTGGGCGTGAGCAGCCTTGCCAGCTCAGGTGAACTAGTCGTCCACAGTGGCGTCTTCCAGGTTCTCGCGCCGGACGGCGGCGTCGCCGGGGCGGGCTTCCTGACGGAGGGCAGGACTGGCTTTACCTGCGCGCATGTCGTCGACGCCGCAGGGCAGCACCCCGGAGGGCAGGTGGAGGTGCTTTTCCCCCGCCTGCCGGACACACCGCGGGTCATGGCGGCGGTGGTCGCCGAGCAAAGGCGGGCGCCGGGAGCCGAGGACGTCGCCGTCCTCCGCCTCCAGTCAGTGCCGCCTGGGGCCCAGGGCATGTCCGTGGGCGCGAGTGTGGGCTCCCGCGGACACCGGGTCTTCTCATACGGGTTTCCCTCCCAGGCGCCGCCGGGTGGCCACTTCGGGTACGGAGAGGCCGGCGGTCTGTTGACCGGGGGCGGTGCCACGGGACGGCTGCTCCAGTTAACGAAGGCCAACGACCTCACCACCGGATTCAGCGGCGGGCCGGTCGTGGACGAGCTGACCGGGCTGACGATTGGCATGGTCACCTCCATCGCTTCCCCTGACCGGTATCTGAAAGGGCTCGGCACCGCCTACGCCACCCCGGCCGAGGTGCTGCGGGACGTCTGGCCCGAGTTGGCAGAGGACACGGCATGTCCGTATTTGGGGCTGGAGCCGTTCACCGAGAAGCAGGCCGGCTGGTTCCACGGCCGCGAGGCCGCAGTGGAGCGTGTACTTGCGACACTGAGGGGAAACCGGCGCCTGCTGATGCTGCTCGGCCCATCAGGGGCGGGAAAGTCCTCACTGGTCAACGCGGGCGTGCTGCCTGCCCTGGCCAAGGGGGGCATTCCAGGCAGTGACCGCTGGCTGGCCCTGCGTGCCCGCCCCGGCCAGGACCTCCTCACCGAACTGGAGGACTCCGGACTGCCCGGCACGGTAGCCGAAGGCCTGACGAGCGCGGCGCGGGCCCGCCTCGACGGCGAGCCGGACCACGACCATCTACTCCTGGTCATCGACCAGTTCGAGGAACTCCTCACCCAGCCGGCCGGGCCTTCGCACACACACACCGAGGACCAACGGCTGCGAGCCATCGACCAGCTCGTGGAGCTGAGCAGGTCCCACGCCGCCGTGACCGTGCTCCTGGTCATGCGCAATGACTTCTACGCTCCCCTCAGCACCCTCGCCCCTGACCTGATGACCGTTGCCCTGCCCGGACTGTGCAACGTCCCCGAGACGCTGAGCCGCCGCGACCTGCACGAGATCATCACGCGGCCTGCCGCCGCTGTCGGCCTGCCTCTCGCGCCCGACCTCGCGGACCGGATCGTTGACGACATCCTGGACATCGACCCGGTGGCACGGCAGGCCCCGGTCACGCTGCTCCCACCTCTGCAACTGGCACTTCTTCAGCTGTGGTTGCGCCGTGACAACAATAACGGGCGCCTCACCCACGAGGCCTACGAGCAGATGGGCAAGGTCACGGGCAGCCTTTCAGACTTGTGCAACCACGCCCTCAGCCAAGTGCCCGCGGACCAACAGCCCACCGCCCGCCGGATCCTCACCGCACTGGTGCGGCCCGCCGACGAGGCCAGCGGCATCCCCGCCACCCGCCAGAAAGTCCCCCTCACACGCTTGCGCGCCCTGGCCACCGACCCGAGAGGCCCCGGCTCCGACACCGACGGCGCCTTCGACGACGCTATCGCGGCGCTCACCCGCCACCGCATCATCACCACCGATGGCGCCACCACACCCGTCGGCGAGCCCCCTGGGGAGCCGGCGGCGGAACTCATCCACGACGCGCTGATTCGCGGCTGGGCCGACCTGCGTGACTGGGTCGCCGAGGACCGGCAGTTCCACGTCTGGCTGCACCGCGCCACCGACCAACAGGCCAGCCACGCGCAGAGCGAGCTTCCCGGAGACCTGCTGAACGGCTCCCTCCTCGCGGAGGGAGAGGAGTGGGCGGATCAGCGCCCACTCCCCGAGGAAATCACCGTGTTGCTGGAAACCAGCCGGCAGCATCAGCGCTCACAGCTGCGCCGCACCAAACGCATCAACATCTTCCTCGCCACGGCACTGACCCTCGCCCTGATCGCCGCAGGCGTCGCCTTCCAACAGCGACAGACCGTCGTCGGTCAGCGCGACCGTGCGGCCTCCGCTCAGGTGGCCGGCACCGCCGAGTCGCTCCGCCGCACCGACCCCCAGCTCGCCCGCCGACTGGCGGTGGCCTCCGCCCGACTCGGCGATACCCCCGAGTCGCGGTCCGCACTGTTCACCCTGAACAATCAGCAGGAAGACGAGGTCCTCAAGCTTCCTGGCTATGTCGTGTCGACCTCCACCCTCGACGAGACCGGGCACACCCTCATCGCCGCCGGCGGCACCCGCGTCGGCATCTGGAACGTCGACACCCGCCGACAAACCGGCCACTACAACGCCCGGTCCAAGGTTCGCTACGTCACGCTGTCCGCCGACGGCAGGACGGCCGCCGTGAGCACCGAGGACGGCAAGACCCGCCTGCTCGATGCCACCAACGCGCGCCCCCTCGGCACGCACACCTACCCCAGCGGCAGAGACATGCACCAACCGAGAGTGGCGCTCAGCCCTCACGGCACCTATCTGCGGACCGAGGGAATCGACGCCGACACGAAGCCCACCATGGCGATCTGGGACACCCGCACGGCCAAGAAGATCATCACCACCACGACCGGAGGCAGTTTTCCCGTCTGGGACACCTCGTTCTCACCGGACGAACGCATACTCTCCCTCCCCTACCCCAACGGCAAGGGACAGCCGTTCACTTGGTATGACACCCGGACGAGGAAGAAGATCCCCGTTCCCGACCTCAAGCTGAGCACCAAGGGATTTCCCGGCCCGGTCGTCTTCAGCCCGGACGGCAAACTCGCCGCTCTGAGCGCGAATGGCGGGAAGGTTCGCGTGTACCACCGGGCAGAGGGCTACTGGGACACAGAGCTCACCGGGGGTGACGACCCCTTGCTGTATCCCCTCCGCTTCAGCCAGGACAGCCGGTACCTCGCCCAAGGCGGTGTCATCTGGGAAATGGCCTTCCTGGGCCAGACCAAGCCCCTCATGCACTACTCGACCACCGACAGCGAGTGCTTCAGCGACAACGGCCTGCTTTTCACAGCCGATGGCTCAGGACTGCGATGCGTCGGTATCGACGGCGCCGTCCGTTCGCTCGACATCACGACAGTCACCAAAGCACCCAAGGGCACAGGCAAGTTATACGCGGAGAGCGCGGTCAGCGCCGACCGGCGCACCCTTGCGCTCCTCAACAGCAACAGCATCGAGATCTGGTCCCTACTGACACACACCAAACGGACCACCATCCCCAGCCCGGGTGCCTCGGCGGACAACCTCACCCTCAGCCCCGACGGACGCCTCCTCGCCGTCCAGAGCAGCCTCACTAAGATTGAGATCTGGGACCTGGCCAAGAAGAAAAAGCTCGGCACTCTCCCCACTCCCCTCGACTGGGAACAGCGCAGCGGGGCGATGCAGGAATTCGCCTTCTCACCCGACAACCGGTCGTTCGCAGCCCAGGTGGTGATGCCCGACGGGACCAACGCGCTCAGGTTCTGGGACCTGACCACCATGCACCGGATCCGGGACATACGCGCGAAGCTCGGGGACGACGGCAACGGATCAGCCGTGTTCTTCGACCCCAGCGGCACGTCCCTGATCGCGGCGCCCAACTTCGGGCGGGTCGCGTTCCGGTCCGGCCGCATCATCACCAAGAGCGCCGGGAACCTGCAGATGAACGCCATCAGCGACGACGGCTCGACGGTCTACTCCTATCCACAGGGAGACCAGCCGTACCTCAGGACCTTGGACGCCCAAACCCTGCTGCCCGCAGGGGAAGACCTGCGCACCGGGGCGGTGTTCACCGAGTCTGGCCATCCCGTCGCCGTCTCACACGACGGCCGCCTGTTCGCCACGGTGAACCAAGACCCCGGCGAGCAGGCGCAGATCACGGTGTGGGACAGCCGCACCCACAGCCAGCTCGGCCCTCCGCTTACGGGCACCCTGGATCCCTTGGGCTCGGTCGTAGCGGTCACCTTCACCCCCGATGGTTCGATGCTGACCAGCGTGGACAAGGACGGCAGATTCCTCACACACGCCGTAGCGCCTGCGAAGTTGATCCGGGAACTCTGCACCAAGAGTGGCTCCCTCACCGAGCAGGAATGGAAAGCCCACATCCCCGACGTCCCCTACCGCAGGACCTGCTGACCCGGAAAACAGGGCCACCCGGGGGCTTGGCGGCCAGCGTCGCAGCACCGGCCCAAGGTCGAGCAGCGCGGGCGCGTCACTGCCAGGCGCGGCGCAGTTGTTCGAACCGGCGCGGCAACGCCCTGGCCGAGGCTGCTCTATCGCGTCAAGCACCTTGAGGGAGCTCCTCGGGTTTTGTTCCGGTGTGTCGGCTGGAGGGGCCGGCTCTGCCTCGTTGGGGCTGAAGGCGCGGAAGAGGGCGGGCAGGTCGGCGGCCTCAGCCTTGGCGACGGCCCGGACGCGCAACTGGTGACGAAGGATGACGCGCAGCGCCGGCAGGGCGAGGGCGGCCAGGCCCAAGCGAGGCCGAGGACCTCCTCATGGAGTTCAGGTTTCCCGAGGGACGCCTGAACTGACCCCTGTCGTTCATCACTCACGTGCACTCTTCACAGAAGTTGAGCCAGAACCCGTACTCTCGTGGACAAAGCCACTGGCCCAATGGGACCAGAACTTGGGCGCTGAGGGCATGACACCACAGGGCGCCTCGCTGTTCGCCGCCAATGCCCTGCTCACGGGCAGCACGCCGCTGTCGAGCCTCGGCGCGCTGCTACGGGGGATGTCACCAGGCCTTGAGGTGAACCCTCCCCGCCAGTTGGCGGGCGGCGGCGGATCTCGCTGACCGCGGTCAGCGAATGCGCGGCCTCCATCCAGCATCAGTTGCTGTCGGTCACATAGACCTTCTCGCCCAGCATGAGGGGCGCGTCGGCCGGCCCTTTGATGTAGGGGCCGCGCCAGATGAGGCGGTGTTCCTGAGCGGAGGGGTACCACTGCCGCACCTTGTGCATACGCACGGGCCACCTGTGGTGGTAAGTCCGCACCTCCTTGTTCTGGCCGGCTTCTGGGTTCCGTTGGGCCGGGATCTGCCGGGCCAGGCGTACCACTCGGATGTCGGGGTCGTGGGGGTGACCTGTTGACTGGGGGCCTTGGGGTGCGGGGGGCGGGGAGGTTGTGGTGGTGATGCCTTGGGCGACGAGGCGCCAGAAGGCGAACATGTAGCGGCACGCGAAGTCGTCGTCGGGGTCTTCCACGCGGCCGCCGGACCACTCGCCGATGTCGGCGACCGGTTCGGAGCGCCAGGCGGATGCTTGTGTGAGTGCGGCCTGGAGTTCCTTGTGCTTTTGCGTCAGCAGCTCGGTGGATGGCTCGCTGGCGTGTGTTCCGGCGCGGTCGCCGCGCATCCCGTACGTGCCGTCGGGGACGAGTCGGGGCAGGGGGTGGCCTGCTGCGCGGGCCTGGGTCACCGCGGTGCGCCAGTCGTCGGGCTGTACGGGACCGTCGCGGTCCATGAAGGTGCTGATGCGGACGCCCGCGTACTGGGCGGTGGGGAACATCTGGTGCTGGGTCGTGAAGTGCCAGCCGTAGGCGAGGGTGTCGGACTGTGATCCGGTGCGGTTCACGCACACGACGGGCTCGGGCAGGACGAGCAGGCCGGTGGGGGTGACGACGTCCCGGTCGCGGGAGAGCAGGGTGAGGTCGCCGGGCTCGAGGGTGGCAGCGGCCGCCATCACCGCGGCGTGAGCGGAGGGCGAGATGACCGTCAGCGCGGCTGATCGCAGGATGCGCACGTCCTGATCCAGTTGCCATGTCGCGGCCGCGTCCGGACCGGGTGGCCATGGTGGGCGCATACCGAGCTTGCCCAGGATCATCGAGCAGGCCAGCTCCCACGCGGAGCCCTCAGGTGCGTCACTGTTGAGGAGCACCCGGTGCATGTCACTGAGCACGTTGTTGATGTTCGAGCTGACCATGACACGCACCCAGGGGTTTCCGGGCAGAAACCTCAGCGTGTCCGACCGTATCGCTGACGCCTTCACCGCCGCCCTGGTGGCGGTCCACTCGCCCTGGTGGTCCCGGTCGCGTGCCCTTTTGCCCCGGCTAGCCCGCCCCACCGCTGCCCCCTCCGTCAACTCCGGGAGAGCTACCCCAACCGCACTTCACCGACACCTTCACACCGGGCACCAGACCGCTGTCGCTCTGGCGGCCGCTACAGACGCAGGCACACGGCCGGAACCTGACGCCAGAGCTCTCACCCCGCGCCTGCCCCGGGCCCGAGTGCAGGAAGCCCCAGCTGGTCGGGGGAGGCCAGCCGGGGCGGTATGAGGGGTGTGGGTGCGGAGGGTGGTCGCCTCTCGGCGGAGGGCTCCATGGGGCTTCAGCCGAACGATCTTCCCCATAGGCGATAGGTGAGGCCCGGGGACACTGTCCCCTCCGTACCCACATGCGAATGAACGCTCAACTACCACTGATCATTCCCCGCACTCCCTGCATTCCCCGCGCCACCGACCGCCCGAAGAACGGCTTCGCGAACGCCTCGTGCCGGTGATCGATGATCACGTCGGCGAACCGGGTCCTCCACTCCTCCACCGGATGCCCCTCAAGGGCCCCGCGGACCTTCGCCCGCAGCCTCGCCGCATCGCGTTCCGACATCTCGGGGCACCGGGCGAGCACCGCGTCGGAGAAGTCATCCGGGCGCAGAGCTGAATTCGTCACGCTCTTCCAACGACCAGCACGCCCGCCAAACGCGGCTCGCCGACGAACGACATCCCAGCAGCCGGCGAAACCGGCTCAGGGACGCCGGGCGTAGCGGTGGAGGCGGGTGCGGGTGTCGAGATCCGTGAGGCCGAGAGCGGTGGCGATGGTGTCCCAGGGCTGGTCGTCCGCGCGGGCGTTGCGGGCGGCGGTGCGGGCGGCCTCGGCGAGGGGGTACTCGAGGGCGGCGACGGCTCGGAGTGCGGCCAGGGGCGCGTCGATGGCCAGGGTTTCCAGGCGGGCGCGAAGCTGTGCGAGGAGGACGGTGACGTCTTCAGGGACGGGGACAGTGCGGTGTTCGATGTCGGTGATGTGCTGGTCCCAGTCGGCTTCCGGCCCGCTGGTGTCGTACCAGTCCGGGCCTTCGGCGGCGACCTCCTGCCAGTCAAGGGCATGGAGGGCGGTGGCGCGCCAGCCGCACGAGCACGCTCCGCGCAACGCAGCCGCGATGGGCGCGTGCAGCGTGCCGTCGTAGGCCCACCAGTCAGTGGTCTGATGCATCTCCGAACCGCTGCCAGTATCGAAGATCAGCGGTTTCGGCTCGGTGCCGTCGGCCAATACCGGACCCGGGCGCCCCTGATGCGACGCGCCGAACTCCTCGGTCTCCCACATACCCCACCCCACTCCCCCACGGCCGACGTCAGTGACGTGCCGCGGCTCGGTCTCCTGCCACCACTCCGACCATGCCCGATCCCCGGCGTCAGGCAGGGCGCAATACCCGAACCGGTGAACGCCAGCCCTGCCGGGGAGCAGGGTGGGGCCGTCCGAGTGAGCGCCGCATGACGGCCCGGCGCGCCCTCGCATCCGTTATTCGAACAGACGTACCATTCGGGTGTGCCCACGTACGACTTTCCCCAGGACCTGCGCGACGCCCAGCTCGCCCTCCACCGCACCCGCGCCACCATGGAGCAGTACGCCAAGACGCTGCCGTGGTCGGCTGAGCCGATGCCCGGATGGGAGGCGGACAAGCAGCTGCACTCCGGCTACCGCTCCGCCAAGCCCGACAGCCCCGGCTACACCGACCAGCAGCAGAAGCAGCTCGCGGCATACCGGGCACAGCTCCTGGAGCTGAGCACCACCGTGATGACGCACCCGTACTGGAAAGAGCTGAGCGAGAACGCGGTCGCGGCCCGCAGGGCACTGCAACATGCTCATGAACAGCCGGCCGGTGAGGCGGGCTGAGAGCGATGTCCGGCGCCGGCTCTGGTGCGATATCCAGCCTCGACAAGTGGCGGGCGACGCGCGAGTACCTCGCGTGGCAGCTGCGGTGCGCAGACCAGAGGGTGCGCGAGCTCGAGGCCGCGGAGGAGAAGGAGCGCCGGCAGGCTGAGCGAGTACAGGCCCGGGAGTCATGGAAGATCCAGCCGCAGCGCTCGCACGAGGCCGCGCTGCTGCACCGCGGGGACTGCTCCCTCTACAAGAGCGCCTTCGGCTTCATCAGCTACGAAGACGCCGTCATAGCCCTGGACGAACCGGACGTCGAGCCGTGCCAGGTCTGCATGCCGGAGAGCGGGCTCCCGTCGGCATAACCCATCGGCCAACGGCGGGGCGCCCGAACGCGAGAAGCCCCGGCTGGTCGGGGGCGCCAGCCGGGGCGGTATGAGAGGCGCGGGTAGGGAGGGTGGTCGCCTCTCGGCGGAGGGCTCCATGGGGCTTCAGCCGAAGCCCGCCGCGCACAGGGCCATCGGCATCATGCTCGTCCTGTTCGGACAGCCGGTCTCCAAGATCGTCACCATGCGCATGGAAGCATTCCGTGAGGGCCAAGACGGGCTACAGGTCAAACTCGGCAAGGACTGGACGGACATCCCGGAGCCGGCCGCCGCTGTGATGCGCTTCCACCTCGCCTCACGCCCGGGCCTCAGCACGGCGGCGAATCCGGACTCCCCTTTGGCGTTCCCCGGCCGGATGCCCGGCCGAACGATGCACGTCTACTCCGTCGCGACGATCCTCCGCGAAAGCGGCATCCCCGCCATGGCGACGCGCTCCAGAGCCTGGATGCAGATGGTCCGACAAGCCCCTCCATCCGTCCTCGGCGACGCCCTCGGTATCAACCCCAAGACCGCGATGCGCTACGCCGAACGAGCCGGAACCGACTACCTGGCCTACGCGACCCTGCAAAGGCCCGCAGATACCAACGATGGATAACGGTTCTCTTCAGCTACCTGCCAGTCACGCCTACAAGTCAGCCTTGGCGAGGAGCACTTCCGCCTGTTCTCGGGTGAGAATCGGCGGGGCCGGTGCTGGTGAGGGACACGTGTGTGGGTTGCGATGGGACGACAGGATCCACTCCGCGAAGAGGCTGGCGGTCTCCATGCTGGCCACGATCCGCTCACGCAGACCCAGCGGGGTGTCCGGGCGGCCTGCGATCGCGTTGCGGACAAAACTATCCGGATCTTCTGCCAGCAGATCACGCAGACCGGTAGGCAGGTCCGGATGGGCGGCGGTGGCCTCGCGAACGGCCGAGTCCGGATCGGTAGCCAGTTCCAGCGATGGGGCTGTATATGGGACAGCGGCGGAACGGGTCACAGGATCAGCGAGCAGACCTGGCAGCAGGTCCGCCGGCGGGGAGTAAGCCGAAATACTGTCCCTGCGGACGTTGGGATCGGCATCCGTCAGCAGAGCCCTACACACCCAGTCCGGGGCATCGCGCCAGTGCTTGATGGTCGACGACCGCACACTGGGCTCTGGGTCTGAGGCCAGGCGGGCCAGCAGCTCCGGCGACAGGCGGTCGTTCATCGCGAGAAACGACCGCACGGAGGGATCCGGATCGTCTGCCAACCGGGCCAGAAGCCCTGGCGGCTCGTCCGCGACGCTCGCGGCGACCCCGCACCGGACCGATGGCTCCGGGTGCTCCGCCAGGCGGGCCCTGACGTCTGCGGGCACGGAGGTGTTGGCCGCGAGGGAACGTGCGGAGCCGAGTTTGATGATCTCTGCGATCAGCTGCTCGGTCAGGTCCCGACGCCTCAGCGCCATCGAGCGCCGAGCCGCCGGATGCCGGAGCAGACGCCACACCAGGTCGGAGGGGAGGTCCTCTTGGGCCGCCAGCGCGCTCAGTTCAGCATCCAGATCCATGGACCGCAGGCTAAGGCGTCGTTTCTTATGGCTTGATCGTTCGTTGAGCTGTGCATGGCGGATCTGGTTGAGCGGTTGGTGCCGGAAGAGTTGTGGGTGCTGTTTCGGCGAGTGGTCCCGCCCACAGATGTGAAGCGTCCGCAGGGCGGGGGCCGACATCGAGCGGGTGACCGCGAGGTTCTGGCGGCGGTCATCTTTGTGGCCACCTCGGGCTGCACGTGGCGCCAGCTTCCACCGGTATTCGGACCGGCTTGGCAGACGGTCTACCGGCGGTTCTCCCAGTGGAGTCATGACCGGGTGTGGGCCAAGCTCCACCGTGTGGTCCTGGACGAACTCGGGGCCCGGGGCGAGCTGGACTGGTCGCGGTGCGCGATCGACTCGGTCAGTGTCAGGGCGGCAAAAGGGGGCTTCTGACGGGACCGAATCCGACCGACCGTGGCAAGTTGGGATCGAAAATTCATCTGGTCACCGATCGGAACGGACTGCCGCTGTCGCTGGGCATCTCCGGTGCCAACATGCACGACAGCCAGGGCCTGGAACCGCTCATCCGCGGCATCCCGCCCATCCGTTCCCGCCGTGGACCCCGCCGCAGGCGGCCCGGGAAGCTGCACGCGGACAAGGGCTACGACTACGACCACCTGCGGCGATGGCTCCGCGGCCGCGGCATACGCCACCGCATCGCCCGCAGGGGCGTCGAGTCATCGCAGCGGCTCGGCCGCCACCGCTGGGTTGTCGAACGAACTGTCTCCTGGCTGGCCGGCTGCCGACGCCTGCACCGCCGCTACGAACGCAAGCCCGAGCACTTCCTCGCCTTCGTCGGCATAGCCGTAACTCTCATCTGTCACCGCCGCCTCGTCAGCGTGGACAGGCAGGAGAAGTCAGTGTGAGGCCCCGACACTGCTGACCCAGACGGGGAAGGGCGCGATCTCCGGCTCGGTCTCGGTCTGCTCCGAGCGGCTCCGCACGTCCTCCAGGTGCGACCATGCGCCGGAGCCGAGCTCGCTGTCTGCCAAAAAGCCCTCGACGATCGGACCGAGGTCGTCGGAAGCCACGTAGGCACTCCCGAACGGCAACGCGTCCGGGGCCACGGAACCGGTCGAGCACCGGAGCTGCCGGGTCTGTTCGTCGTACCACACGTAGAACGTCGCCGCCTCGGAGAAATTCAGACCAAGAATGCGTTCCTGGATGGCTGCAGCAGTCCGCTCGAAGGCAGCCACCACCTCGTCGGCGGACAATGAGCTCCTGTCCTCGTCCGCCGCACCCAGCGACCAGGTATTGGTCTCCCACTCCACATGCCGGTCAGCTGGCTCCAGCACCAAGGGCTCGTCCGTAACCTCAGCAATCCACGTCAACAGCACAGCAGCAGTATCCCTGCATTGCTCAGGCTCCAACAGCCACCATAAGAAACGATGTCTAAAAGGGGGGACCTGACAGGTCCGAATCCCGTAGATCGCGGCAAGAAGGGATCAAAGATCCACTTGATCACGGAGCGGACAGGTCTGCCCCTCTCCATCGGCATCTCCGCCGCGAACACCCACGACAGCCAAGGGCTCGAAGCTCTTGTGCGCGGCATACCGCCCATTCGCTCACGCCGCGGACCGAGGAGACGAAAGCCCGCCAAGCTCCATGGCGACAAGGGGTACGACTACGACCACCTGCGCCGGTGGCTGCGCTCGCGGAACATCACCCCGCGCATCGCGCGCAAGGGCGTCGAGTCCTCCCAGCGCCTGGGACGTCATCGCTGGACCGTGGAGCGAACGGTCGCCTGGCTTGCCGGATGCCGCCGCCTGCACCGTCAGTACGAACGCAAAGCAGGGCACTTCCTCGCCTTCGCCGGAATCGCCGCCGCTCTGATCTGCTACCGCAGACTCGCGAAGGTCATCAACTCGACTTGATCCGTAAAGTACGGCTCTATATGACGCGGCCAAACGCGACAGACCGCGCCGCGTACACACGTCGAGGAACTCATGACTGACTACCTGGCTGCCGCGATGGCGATGCTCGGCCCGGCGCAGAACCGCTATGCGGACCCGGGCGCCTGGGACCGACTCCACACAGAGCTCGGCATGCAACTGCCTCCCGACTACAGGACCCTCGTGGACGCGTTCGCCCCCATTCAGATCAACGCGCACCTTTACCTTGCCCACCCTGCGACCGAGCGGTGGAACCTGGGCCGCACCATTCGTAGCAAGATCACGTCGTGGTCCGAGGTGCCGTGGGACGACCTCGATCTTGAGGCAGAGGAGGACCCCCGCCGGCTCTTCGGACTCGACGAGCTGAGTTTTGGCACCCGCAATGGGCTATGGCCGATCGCGAGCACCGACCGAGGAGAGACTATCTTCCTGCTCGATGCCCCCGACGCTCCAAGGCTCCTGATCAACTATGACGAAACCTGGGCAGAGCACCGCATGTGCTTCGCGGAATGGCTCTACCGCTACCTCATCGGCGAAGACATGAGCGGGCCCAACAGCGCAGCCTTCTACCCAGGCCCCGTGCAGTTGCGACATCTTCCAATGTCTGCTGACGAACGCCCCGAACCTTGGGACGGCCCAGACCGCGGCATGTGAGAGGCCATCGCCCTTTCACAGCGGCAACCTAATGAGATCACTTCTTAGCCCGCAGACCAACGTGGGTTCGGCATGCCGTCATCGCTCATGTGCGCCCGCTGCCAGATCCCTTTCCAGTTGAATGGCGTCTCCGGGACGAACCGGTGCCGCTGCCCGCACGGACATGGCGCCAGCACCCACGCGCACCCACGACACGGCTCCACCCAGCCGTGCCCGGTCGATTTCGACACCAGCGGTCTCTCGTCCCCGCAGTCGGGGCAGCCGGGGAGGTCGGCGCCATCCAGGATCGCGTTCTGTCGCCGGACGTACTCAGGCAGCCGCAGCGACGGATGGCGAAACGGGTGTTCGTACCAGGCGCGGTTCGGGCCCTCCCACCAGCTCCGCAGCCACCACGGTAGTGGGTTCACCACAGCCCGCCGCCCCGCCCGCTTCTGCAGTTCCTCCACTGCCCGCACCAGCGCGTCCTGGTCCGCCTCCAGCCGCCGGGGGATCGCGGCGCTGAGTGTGAGGTGGTGGTACGTCGCCCGGAAGCCGTACGGAGCAAAGAGGGTGATGCAAGTCCGCAGCGCGCTGTGCCCGCGGCGGAGGGGGAGACGGGCGTCGTGCACGTGCGATCGGTGGGTCAGGAAACTGGTCATTATGTGGGCGCCAGGTCCAGTGCCCGTGCCAGGGCGGCAGTGACGGCGGCGGCGTGCGCCAGCAAGTGTTGTTCAGCCCAGATTCCGGCAAGACCGAGGAAGTCCTGCAGATCCTGCTGGGCGCCCGCGACGAGCCTGCGTGCCTGGAATACCGACAGCTCGATCACCGGGCTGCCGTCCGTCCTGTAAGCGTCGAACGTCAGCCGGACAGTGTCGCCAACGCGTTCGGCCACCGACGACGGATCGTGGCCGAAGTAGGCGCAGCCGGTGCCGTCGAGCACCTCCAGCCAGTCCCGCCAGGTCTCCAGGCCGTTGCAGCAGCCCGGCTCGACGAAGACGGTGTCGGTGGCATTCTCGATCACCCGGAACCCTCCGGCGGCGAACAGATCAGGCATGGTGAGCAGCCCGTGCAGGAATGCGCCGAGCGGGTCGGTCGGGCACGGCCCGTGCTCCTCCTCCGGCTCGAAGTCGTTGCAGGCGGCGATCTGCATAACCGCCGTGCCGACCTCCGCCGGAGTCAGCCCCCCGTTCAGCAGGAGGTAGCCATACGATTCCTGCTCGCCAACCGGCCAGAGCGCGAAGTCGTCGGCGGCGGAGATCTCCAGAACGGGTTGCATCACAATCACATGGGGATGATGCCGGACCCACTGCTACACCGCCATGGGCTTTCAGGTGGCGTCGGGCTCGGAGCGGGCCCGCTACCTGGGCAGTTCCGCGGTGCGCTCCGGGCAGGCGGCGCCGACATAGCGCATGACGTCTGCGCGGTGATCCCGAAAGCCGCATTAGCTTGAGGGGATCACCGCTGCCCGGTCAGCGGGTCGCGCTTGGTCGCGGCGAGGCGCTTGTGCAGTGCAACGGCGTGCGCGGTCCAGCCGGCCAGTGGTCAGGCGGCGGTGGCGATCAGAAGGGTGCGCGGGCCGATCCGGCTGTGAACGCGAAGATCGAAGTTCATACGGGGCTCTCCCTCTCGTCTCGTACGGGTTGGGTGGGTCCGGGGCGGTCAACGTGGTTACCAGGCCGATGGCGGCCGCCCCGGAGCGGACTTCTGAAGTGCCGTCAGGCAGCGAGGCCGCATCAAAAGACGGCCTGGTCCCAGCAGCACGCGGGGGGCCTTGGTGCTCATGCGCTGATCGTCTCCAGGGCCTCCGCCTCGAGGTCAACGGGCCCCTCGTGGCCGTTATCCCAGCTCCAGTAGTGGTCAGGCTCCGGCATCATGGCAGCCCATCAGAGCTGGCCAAATGAGGGGGTCCGTCATGCAGTTCGTTGTCCCTGAGCAACCGGTCGGACGCACCTCGACCAACTACATCGCGCGCGCCGACCTGGCCCCCTTTTGACCTGGACGGACAGGTCGAGCAGCTCTGGCTCAAGGCAGTCAACGATGGCAGCTACGAGGTCGCCTGCATTCCCTTCTCCGCCTACGGCATCGCCCTGGGCGACGTTGTGCTGCTCAACAACGGACGGTTCAAGGTTCGCCGACGCCATCCCTTCGCCGTCATCGGCGAAGTTGACACCGCCGAAGAGGCTGTGGCTCTCGTGCTTGAACTCCTACCCACCGGCTCTGATCCTGTCATCACGGCCTCTGCGGACGAGCGGGTGTGACGACGTGCCGCCACGCTTTCGGCATCAGGACACCGAGGCATCTGCTCAAGATCATTCACGGAACTCCGGGCAGAGCCTTGAATAGGCTCTGCCCGGAGTTCCGTGAACCATTCGGACCATCGTCCGGAAAGATGGCTCGAATGGTGACGCACCAGATTCCTGGTTGACCGATCACTCTGGGAAGAGCGCCGCGATCCGGGGCAGCCTGGCGGCGACCTCGCTGTGGTCGTCAAAGTCGAAGTCCCAGGCGGGATCGAGATCGGGGTAGTTGATGGTGAAGGCATCGCTGGGAAGCTCCGTGCCTGTCGCGATCTCGTAGGCGTCCCAGGCGATGCTCAGAGTTTGCTCGCCATCAAGGTCGATCCCCTCGGCTTCTGCCGCCTGGACGGCTGGAAGATCGGCGAGGCAGTCGACGTCGGCCGTGACCTGCTCGAATACGGTGCGGCCTTGAGCGATCAGCCATCCGCGGAAGTAGTCAAAGCCGTCGTCGGAGCATCCGCCGTTGATGAGGTAGGCCGCAGCCCAGAGGGGGGCTTGATGGGAGGCAGCCATGAGATCCCAAAGGATCTGCTGGGCGGCGAGGATCTGCTGGGGCTCATGGGCGGCCAGCAGCGCGGTGGCCTGGGATGCGATGTCATCGGCATCCGTGGAGTCGCCGGCGCTGCCGCGAGCTTGGTCGATCAGGTTCCAGAACTGTTCGATGTCCATGGCGGCAGAGCATGGCACCTGGGTCGGACAACCTGCCGGAGTCTGTGAGGTGCCTACTCGGCTGAGAGAGTTCGAGGGGTGTCAGGGACGTCGAATGCCAGGGCTGGGTGAGGATCCGGGTCCGCAGAAGCGTGCACGATGCGCGGCCGTACATGGCTTGTTTGAAGGTTTTGACCCGGTTGACATGGCCTTCGAATACACCGGAACTCCATGTGTGGGTGATTCCGGCGGTGACGGCGTCCAAGTCCTGGCGAGGGAAGTCGGCGAAGCCGTTCATCGGTTTCTTGGCGTCTTGCTCGGCTTGCCGGATCCATTCGAGTACGAAGGTCCCACGTCGGTTGCGGACCAGGTCGGTGAACGCTCGCGCGAGATCGCAGGCCCGGGTGACGTCTGGGCAGGCGATCCCGACTTCGAGGAGCTTCTCCTGCTGCTGGTCGGTGAGAGTCGCGCGAGGGCGCATGATCCAGCTGGTGATCTCTCGAGGGCTGGGGATGTCGGTCCGCACGGGTTCGGCATTGCCGGCACTGAGGACGGCGAGGTGTTTGCGGACGACCTGGCGGCTGCCCCGGTAGCCACGTTCTCGAATTTCCAGGAAGTCGGAGCGATGGCCTCCCCCGACCGTCGCTAACCCCGGCACACACCGCGCTGACCGGAATAGCCGTCGTCGGCATATTCCGGAGCCGGCAACCTGCGACGGCGCCGCGCCTACGGTCTGCCCGCGCCGGCTTGGGCTGTGCCGGTCCGGCCTCGGCGCTTCAGGTGCCACCGAGCTCTGAAGGAGCCTCCCCATGCGCGAAGGCCACCTCCCGCACAGCGTATCGGTGGCCGCCTTGCGGGCAGTCACACTGTCCGTGCGGTAGAGGCACGGCAATCACTCGGAACCGGTCAGGAGCGCGAGGGCGAATCCGGTGAGGTGGTCGGCCAGGACGTCGGCATCGTCCGCCATGTCGCGTTCCAGCCAGTCGATCAGCACCTCGGTGACTCCGGCCACCAGGCCGAGGAGCTCCCGGTTGTGGCGCAGCGCGTCGGGTGGCTCGGGCAGGGTGCGGCGGATGAGCCGGCCGAACAGTTCGGCGTCCTTGCGCAGCAGACCCCGGCGCCGGAGCTCCATGCGCGGGGCGTTGATGTAGATGACCCGCGCCGAATCCGGGTGACCGGCGAGCATGTGCACGAGCGTCGTCATCATGGGGCGCAGCAACGCCTCGAGGTCTGCGGGCCTCTGCGGTGCCGCCGCGGCCATGCCGGCGAGGAGCCAGTCGTTCTGCTGCCGGTGCACCGCTAGCAGCAACTCCTCGCGGTCGGTGAAGTGTTCGTAGAAGTAGCGCTTCGACACCTTCGCGCGTGCACAGACCTCGGCCACGGTGACGTCGTCGAAGGCTCGCGCAGCAAAGAGCTCCAGGCCTGCCCGGACGAGGCGCTCGCACCGATCGGCGGCGCGCGCCTCGCGGGACTGTCCTCCGTACTTCTCGCCCCGCACCCGCTCGCCCGCCTCTTGCCCGCTCAATCCGTTCCCCTTTCCGAACGCGAACCGGCTCCGCTCCTGTGTCCAGCCCGCCCCTCAAACCCTAAGGGCCGGCCCGTAGATCCTGACAGGGCAGCCCCGGGTAGCCCTGGATCACTGGCGGGACGAGCAGCCGAATAAATCTGGAACTCGTGCGTTCCTGAACCTTGTGCGCCCGGCGGACCCGCTCACATACTGCTTGCCACACCGCTTTCCCAGCGGTCCCCGGTGCACCGCGGCGCCGCACGGATCCGTCCGGGGAGCAGCGCAGGCAACCCGTTTCTCCGGGCCGTTCCGACGTCGAATCTCCCGAGCCGCCCTCCGGTCCGGCACACCTCTCTCACCACAGGAGCCGCCGCGTGTCCGCCCCTTCACTCGTCCTGGACGACACCTCACCAGGGGTGGTCTCCCGGCTCTGGACCCGTGACCTGCCCACCTATCCCCGGCCGGCCTCCCGGTACACGTATCTGGGGATCGTCGTCGTCACCACCGTGGTGCTGTACTACCTGCTCTACATCCAGTACGCCGTCGCCACCTCGATCATGACCCACTACGGCATGACCTTCGGCTACTTCATCATGCTGTCGGTCGTGGGCAACGCCGTCGGCGCCTTCGCCTCCCTCGTGGCGGGCCTCGCGGACCGGTGGGGCCGCGCCAACATGGTCGTCTACGGCGTGCTGCTGGCCGCCGTCCTCGTCCTGTTCCTCCCGAGTGCACCGGACAAGACGACGTATCTGGTGCTGTTCTGCGCCCTGTACTTCATCGAGGGCATCGTCCTGGTCGCGACGCCCGCGCTCATCCGGGACTTCTCACCACAGCTGGGCCGGGCCACCGCCATGGGGTCCTGGACCATGGGGCCGATCATCGGCAGCCTCGTCGTCACCACGGTGACGAGCGCGACCCTGGACACCTCCAGCTGGCAGGACGAACTGCGCTATGCGGGGGTGGCGGCGCTCGTCGTCTTCCTCATCGCACTGTTCGGACTGCGGGAACTCTCCCCCAGGCTGCGCGACCAGGTCATGGTGAGCCTGCACGACCGGGCCCTGGTCGAGGCCCGCGCACGAGGTGTCGCCCCCGAGGCGCAGACCTCCGGCCACTGGCGTCAGATGCTGCGTCCCGGCATCCTGGGCCCCGCCTTCGGCATCAGTGTGTACCTGCTGTTCTACTACGCCGCCGTCGGCAACCTCGTGATCTACTACTCGGCCGTCTACGGCTACAGCGAGCAGCGCGCCAACGCCCTCGGCAACTGGTACTGGGCGTCCAGCGCCATCGCCCTGATCGGGGCGGGCATACTCTCCGACCGGCTGCGGGTGCGCAAGCCCATCATGATCGTGGGTGGTGTCGGCTCCGTGGTCTGTACGGCGGTCTTCGCCTCACTGGCAACCCGGCAGGACACGGGGTACTACACCTTCGCCTGGCTCTTCGTGGTCATGGGCCTGTTCAGCGGGCTGACCTACGCGCCGTGGATGGCGGCTTTCACCGAGACCGTCGAGCGGCACAACCCCGCGGCCACCGCAACGGGGCTGGCCGTGTGGGGCTGGATCCTGCGTGTAGTGGTCGCCGTGTCCGCCGCTTTCCTGCCGGTCGCGGTGACTTCGGTGACGCCGATCGTCGAGCACGGCCACGAGGTCCAGGTGGCTCAGGCCCAGGCCGGTCCCGCCCTCGCCGTGGTGCAGGCCCACCCGGCACTGTTCGCCGAACTCGCCAAGTATCCGCCGGGCAAGGTGCCGGCCGAGCTGCAGACCAGAGCGGTGGCCGAAGTGGGTCCGGCCGATCTGGCCCTCGTACAGAAGGCGCAGCCTCAGCTCAAGGTGCTCGAGGAGCACGGCTCCGAGGTCCAGAAGGCGTCCGAGGAGGGCCCCGCGCAGTGGCGTGACTGGTGGCTCGTCGCCATGGGCGGCCAGATCGTGTTCCTGCCGCTCGCCTTCGCCATGAAGGGCCGGTGGAGTCCCCGCCGGGCGCGCGAGGACGCAGAAGCACACCAGCGAGCCGTGGACCTGGAGATGAGTCGGTTGTCGCCGTCCGCCTGAAGGCTCCGCTGCCCCAGCACAGGGACGGCGGGCATGAGCTGCCGCGGCCTCAGAGCCCGGCAGCCCGCGCCGCCGGCCTCACGACGGACCTGGGCCGACGCCTCAGAGGCGGCCCCGCGCCGCCGTCCCCGCGGCGCCGGCGCAAGAGACGTCGGTACGAGCATCACCGCACACAGAAAGAGAACGCCTCGTGGCGCAGCACACTCAAGTCCTCATCGTCGGCAGCGGCTTCTCCGGCATCGCGCTCGGACGCGCGCTGCGGAAATCGAAGTTCACCGACTTCCGCATCCTCGAACGCGGCTCCGACGCCGGCGGGGTGTGGCAGTCCAACACCTATCCGGGATGCCGCTGCGACGTCCCCTCGCACCTCTACTCCTTCTCCTTCGCCCCCAACCCCGACTGGACCTCAACCTACTCACCGCAGCCCGAGATCCAGGACTACCTGCGACGCTGCCTGGACCGCTTCGGGCTCCGCCCGCACCTGCGCACGGGCGTCGAGGTCGAAGAGGCCCACTGGGACGAGGACGACCAGCTCTGGCACGTCACGACGAACACCGGACCGTGGACCGCCCAGGTCCTCGTCAGCGCCGTGGGCCCGCTCACCGAGCCCAAGCTCCCCGACGTCCCCGGCATCGACCGATTCCAGGGCAAGATCATGCACTCGGCTCAGTGGGACCACGACCACGACCTGACCGGCGAGCGCGTCGCCTCGATCGGCACGGGCGCCTCCGCGATCCAGTACGTACCCGAGATAGCCGACCGGACTGGCACCCTCTTCGTCTTTCAGCGCAGCGCCCCCTGGATCACCCCGCACGACAAGAGGCCCATCACCGACACCGAACGCGCCAGGTTCCGCGCCCGCCCGCTCCGTCAGAAGATCGAGCGCGGCAAGGTGTACGTCTCCAAGGAACTGCTCGTACTCGGCTTCGCCAAGCACCCACACCTGATGGGACTGCTCCAGAACGTCGCCCGCAAACACCTGGAACGCCAGGTGAAGGACCGGGCGCTGCGCCGCTCCCTCACACCGGACTTCACCCTCGGGTGCAAGCGGATCGTTCCCTCCAACACCTGGTATCCCGCCCTGCAGAAGCCGAACGTGGAACTCGTCCCCCGGGCCCTGCGCGAGATACGCGAGCACAGCGTGATCGACTCCGCCGGCGTGGAACGAGAGGTGGACACCATCGTCTTCGGTACCGGCTTCCACGTCACCGACATCCCGTTCGCCGACAAGGTGCGGGGCCGGACGGGCAAGTTGCTGAGCACCGTGTGGGCGGGCTCGCCACGTGCCTACCTCGGCGTGTCCGTACCGCTCTTCCCGAACTTCTTCATGTTCCTCGGCCCCAACTCCGGCCTGGGACACAGCTCCATGGTCTACATGATCGAGGCGCAGGCCGAGCACGTGAGGAAGGCGATCCGGGCCCTCGACATCTCCGGCTCGGCCACCATCGAGGTGGACCGGCGTATCCACGACCTGTACAACGCGGAACTCGACCGCAAGCTGGCCACGACGGTGTGGGAGACGGGCGGCTGCCGGAGCTTCTACCGCGACGCGAACGGCCGCAACGCCACCCTCTACCCCGACTGGACCTTCGCCTTCCGCCGCCAGGCCACCCGGTGGAAGCCGGACGCGTACCGTCTCGCACCACCCTCACCTTCAGCGGGGCGGCGGCCGCAGGCCACGACCGCGGACGCGTCATGAAGGCGGCGAGCCTCATCAGGGGCAGCCTCGAACTGGTGACCCTGCCGGCACCGCGCCCCAAGGCCGGCCAGCTACTCCTCGACGTGAAGCGGTGCGGGATCTGCGGGTCGGACCTCCACGCCCGCCTGCACGGCGACGACCTCGCCGACACACTCCAACTGTGCGGCTACCCGCGCTACATGCGCTCCGGACAACGCGTCGTCATGGGGCACGAGATCTACGGCGAGGTCGTCGGCCACGGCCCCTGGACGTCGGACAGGTTCAAGCCCGGCACACCGGTCGTCACCGTCCCCCTCGTCCGGACCGGCCGCCAGGTCGACGGTATCGGCCTGTCCGCCGACGCCCCCGGCGGCTACGCGGACCAAGTCGTCGTCCAGGAGTCGCTCACGCTTCGCGTCCCCAACGGGCTCCACCCCGACGTCGCCGCGCTCACCGAGCCCATGGCGGTGGCCTGGCACGCCGTCAACCGTGGCCAGGTGACGCGCAAGGACACCGCTGTCGTTCTCGGCTGCGGCCCGGTGGGCCTCGCGGTCATCGCCGTACTCAAGGCCCGCGGCGTCGCCGCTGTCATCGCAAGCGACTACTCCGCGGGCCGGCGGGCGCTCGCGAGGAGCTGCGGGGCCGACACCGTGGTCGACCCCGCCGTCGAGTCCCCCTGGCAGAGGGCATCCGCAGGCCGGGGCTTCATGGCCACGATGCCCGACGAGTACAACGCCGGCATCGACGCCATCGAAGGCATGGACCGGCTCCCCGTGCCCTGGTGGACCACGTGGCGCGCCCTGGACAAGGTGGGGGCCACCAGCCCGAAGCGCCCGGTGGTGTTCGAGTGCGTCGGCGTTTCCGGCATGCTCGACGGCGTCATGGCAGCGGCACCACTGCACTCGCGCGTCGTCGTCGTGGGCGTCTGCATGGGATCAGACACGATCCGGCCCTCACTCGCGGTCAACAAGGAACTCGATCTGCGGTTCGTCGTCGGATACACCCCGCTGGAGTTCCGCGACACCCTCCACGCACTCGCCGACGGCACTCTCGACGCCTCACACCTCGTCACCGGAAAGGTGGGCCTCGCCGGGGTCGCCCACGCCTTCACCGCGCTCGCCGACCCCGACATCCACGCCAAAATCCTCATCGACCCCGCACTCGAATCGCCAGACATCATGCCCAACTGACAGGCCCGGGTCGGCGACACCGGCCGGGCGGAGATCCCTCAGCCGACAACTCAATGCGCACCGGTACGCCGGCACGCCACGCAGGAGGCGTTTCGCGGGGACTCCGCGTCTCTTGCCGGTCCGCGTGCGCAAGAGCGAGGTGGGCGTCGATCAGGTCGCGCGCGTGAAGCCGCCGCCTGCATCCCGGCGCTGGAGCATGTCGTCCGCTGCCCGCGGCGCATCGCCAACGCCGTGGCGACCGCGCACTTCACGGCGCCGGCCCCCTCAGCCATCGTGCGGCACATGCGCTATGCGTCGTCGCGGTGCGGCGCGTAGCCCAGCTCTTCGGACATGGAGCGCGTGGAGCGCAGCAGTTCCGCCGAAAGCCCTGCGAGCGAGTCCTCCGTGGTGCCGCGTGTCGGCATGACGAGGGTGACGACCAGCGGAAGTGACTCGCCGGCGGTGAACACCGGGGCCGCCACCGACGTGACGCCGGGAATCACCCCTCCCCAGGTGGTGGCCACACCGCTGTCCAGAACATCGGAACGGATCTTGCGGACACGTTCCGTCGTGGCCGAGTCCAGCCGGCCCTCTTCCAGCTGGACGCGGAGCACAGGGTCGGTGAGCTGTGCGGGCAGATGAGCCAGGAAGACCCCGCCCATGGCACTGTTCAGCAACGGCATCGTGGCACCGATGCGCACAGTGATCGGCAGGGCGTGGGCGCCGTACTCCCAGCGAACGACAACAGGTCCGTGGTCGCCCCACACCGCGAGGTTGACGGCATGCGACGTCCGGTCCCGCAGACCGGGAAGATGTTCACTCACCAGCGCCACCTCGTCCATCCTGCGGAGCGACTCGACGCCGAGCCGCCGCATGGACGGACCCATGTCGTAGCGCCCGGAGCTGCGGGACTGGGCGACGAGTCCGACGCGGGCCAGGCTGACCAGGTAGCGGTGTGCCTTGCTCGGCTGCATCCCGCTGGCCGTGGCGATCTGCGTCAGGCTCATCGGGCCGCGGCCCTCTTCGAGGGCCTGCAGCACCGTCATCGCCAGCTCGACGGACTGGATGCCCTGTCGCGCCGGTGATGCCTCGTTGTTCGCGGGTTCGGAGGGAAGCTGAGCTGTCACAGAGGCGATCATAGTGAGTGCCGGGCCGCGGGCTCCGGGCCTCTCCTCGTGCGGGGTCGCTCCTCGGCTCGCCGGCCGAGTTCACGGGGTCCCCAGGAGGTGTGGCCGCGGTGTCGCTACCGGAGGACGTTCAACTGCGCGGGACCGCTGTGGGCCTTCGCACCGTGCTCAGCAGCTCGCCGGCGAGGGCGACGGCCGTGTCAGGGGTGCCGGCGGTCCCGTACACGTAGAAGTCGGGGCGGACCGCGACGGCCGTGCAGCGCAACTCGTCGAACCAGTCCCGGTAGGTGCCGTGGACGTCGCGGACGGACAGCGCCCTCGGATGTGCGCTGATCCGGCCGGCGGGCGCGACGACCCGCACGCCCGCCAGGATCAGGTCGTCGAGCAGGTGATCCTGCTCCAGGGCGCCGAGCAGTTCCTCGTCGACGATCAGGTGGAAGCCGCCGCCCACGATCTGGTCCAGACGGTCGCTGCGCGTGCCGTCGTGCACCACACCCTGGACCGACAGCCGGCCCCGGCCGGCGCCCGAGACCCGGGCGAACAGACCGTCGTCGAGACCCGGCAGCCTCATCCTTTCCGGAGAGCCGGCCTCCGCGCGCCGGGCCAACAGCACGCGGTCGCGCTCCGCGGCGCGTCCGGGGTCCCTGAGGGTCTGCAGATGGCCGAGCTCGATGCCCTTCTCGGTGACCGCGCGCACATGTGGCTCGCGCTCCGGCTGATATGTGTCGAGGATGTCCTCCCCCGCGGCTCCGGACAGGACGAGGTCCAGTTTGAAGGCGAGGTTCTGCGCGTCACGGAATCCCGAGCACATGCCCTGACCGAGGAACGGCGGCATCTGGTGCGCCGCGTCGCCCGCGAGAAGGACCCGGCCGCGCCGCCAGTCGTCCGCGACGAGGGACCGGAACGTGTAGGTGGCGACCCTGATCAGGTCGGCGTCGTCGGGGGTGAGGTAGGACGCGACGCGTCTCCAGACCCGCTCCGGATCGCGTTCGGTTCCGAAGTCGTCGACGGAGTCGAGCATGAAGCTGAACCGGTGGTGCGCCGGGCCCAGCGAGATGACCGACGTCGGACTCAGCGGATCACCCAGCTGCAGCGCGCAGGGGACCGCAGTGGGGCGGCGGAAGCGGAAGTCGCACACCATCCACGGTTCGGAGAAGCCGTAATCCTGTGTCCCGACGCCGAGTGCCGACCGCACGAAACTGTTGCCTCCGTCGCATCCGAGGACGTAGCGGGCGGTGATCTGCCGAGGACCGCCGGGCCCGTCCACGGTGAGCGTGACGTTGTCCCGGCCCTGCTCCAGCGCGACGACGGGGCTGGAGTGCCGCACCTCGACCTGGGGTATCGACCGACAGACGCCGTCCAGCGCCTCCTCCAGGTCCGGCTGGTACATCATGTTCCATTCCGCCCAGCCGCTGCGCCCGGTTTCCGCGAAGTGCTGCTCCATCAGCAGATCTCCGCTCCCGTTGCGCCACTCGTAGGTGCGCTGCACCCGCACCTTGGGCAGCAGCTCTGCGGCCACGCCGAGGCGGGCGAGCGTGCGCATGGTCTCGTCGTCGAAGCTCGCCGCTCGCGGCAAGTTGTACAGGCCTTCGTACCGTTCGAGCACCAGGACCCGGTGCCCGGCCTGCCCCAGGAGGCCGGCCGCCACCATGCCCACCGGTCCGTAACCCACTACGACCACGTCCACCACAGCCCCGCTCTGGGTGGGATCTCCGGCCGCGTCACTCGTGATTGTCATCGGGCACCTCCATTTTCTGGACCCCTTCCGATGGGTTGACACCGACGGAACGTACGTTTCACTATCCATGAAGTCAATGCATATAAGTGAAATGAGGCACTGAGCGATGCGCACCATCGGCCTTGAAGAACACTTCGTCACGCCGGAACTCGTCGGTTACGGCGCCGGCTCGGCTTCGATCATCGAGCCGTCGAAGTGGCGCGAAGCGTCCCGGCGGCTCCTCGACATCACCGGAGAGCGGCTCACGGAGATGGACTCGGCAGGCCTGGACGTGCAGGTGCTGTCCCTCAACTCGCCCGGGATCCAGGCGGAAACGGACGCCGTCGTCGCCGTCGCCCGGGCGACAGCGGTGAACGATCTGCTCGCCGACGTCGTGAGGGACCATCCCGACCGGTTCGCGGGTTTCGCCGCTCTGCCCCTGCAGGATCCGCAGGCGGCGGCCAAGGAGCTGGATCGCTCGGTGACCGAACTGGGCATGCGGGGCGCCCTCGTGAACGCGCACACCCAGGGCCGCTACCTCGACGACCCGCAGCTCCGCGTGGTGTGGGAGCGCGCCGAGGCGCTGGACGTGCCCCTGTACCTTCACCCCGCCAACGGCGTCGGCACGCCGCACGTCATCGAGGGGCACCCCGAGCTCATCGGCCCCATGTGGAGCTGGGGGACGGAGACCGCCTCACACTTCCTGCGGTGTGTCTTCGGCGGCGTCTTCGACGACTTCCCACGGGCCAAACTGCTGCTGGGCCACATGGGCGAGGGCCTGCCCTACGTGATGTGGCGGCTGGACTCCCGCTGGGAATACCACAATCACCACGGCGTCGAGCTCGCCCGGGGCAACCCTTCCGAGTATCTCCGGCACAACCTGTACGTCACCACCAGCGGCGTCTGCTCGGCTCCGCCCCTGCTGTGCGCGCTGCTCGCCCTGGGCCCCGAGCGCATCCTCTTCGGCACCGACTACCCCTTCGAGGACATGGCGACCGCCACCGCCTTCCTCGACTCGGCTCCGATCAGCGAGTCCGACCGGGCGAGGATCTCCCACCTCAACGCCGAGCAGCTGCTCCACCTGTAACGAAGACCCGCACTCCGCACGAGGGAATGCCGGCGTCCCGGCACACTCATGCACCCCTTCCTCCCCTCCTCTTGAGCAAGGAGCGGCCGCCATGGCCCTTGAGAACCCCGTACGGCACTGGATCGACGGCGAGCTGATCGGTTCGTCACGGACTTCCGACAGCATCGATCCGGCGACGGGCGAAGTGATCGGCACCTATGCCGAAGCCGACACCGAGGCCGGGAAAGCCGCCATCGACGCGGCGGCCCGCGCCTTCACGTCAGGCACCTGGCACCTGGACCCGATGATCCGGGCCACCGCCCTGAGCCATCTCGCCGACGCGTACGAGGCGCGCATGGACGAGGTCATCAGCACCCTGTGCCAGGAGAACGGCAAACTCCGCCACGAAGCGGGCTTCGAGGCGCACTTCATCCTCCGCGCGCTGCGCTTCGCGGCCGGGCTCGCCCTGCAACCGCACGGCCGGATCACCGACACCCAGCCGGGCCGTCAGGCCATGTCGATCCGTCAGCCCGTCGGAGTCGCCGGCATCGTGGTCCCGTGGAACTCCCCCGCGTACCTCTGCATACGCGCACTCGCCCCGGCCCTCGCGGCAGGGTGCACGGCGGTGGTGAAGATGCCGGGCCAGGCGGCGCGGACGGCGGCGCTCATGAGCGACATCCTCGCCTCCGTTCCCGAACTGCCGAAGGGAGCGGTGAACGTGCTCGTCGAGTCCGGCTCCGACGTCGCACGCCTGCTGGTCGACTCCCCCCGGGTGCCCGTGATCAGCTTCACCGGCAGCACCGAGACCGGGCGCCTCGTGGCGCAGGGCGCGGCGGCCCGCTTCAAGCGGGTGGGGCTCGAACTGGGCGGCAAGACGCCTCACCTGGTGTTCGCCGACGCGGACCTGAACGCCGCCCTCGCCACCGTGGTCGCGTCGTGCACCGTCTTCGCCGGGCAGTTCTGCATGACCGGCAGCCGGGTCCTGGTGCAGCGGGAGATCGCCGACGAGTTCACCTCGGCCCTGGCCGAGCGGCTGGAGAGCGTCCGTCCCGGACCGGCCTCCGACCCGGAGAGCCAGATCGGCCCCCTGATCGACAAGGCGTCGGTGGCCCGGGTCGACGCTGCCGTGGAGGCAGCGATCGCAGCCGGCGCGAAGCCCCTCGTCCGCGGCGGTCCGAGCACCCGCCCCGACCTGGCCGGCGGCGCGTTCTACCACCCCACCCTCCTCGCGGTCCCGGATTCCTCGCTCCCGATCGTCCAGGAGGAGACCTTCGGCCCGGTGCAGACCCTCCAGGTCTTCGACACCGAGGCGGAGGCCGTCGCCCTCGCCAACGACACCGAGTACGGTCTCAGCGCCTGCATCTGGAGCCGTGACGCCGACCGGCCGGTGCGTGTGGCGCGCCGGCTCGACGCAGGTCTCATCTCCGTCAACAGCTGGGCCAATCTGACCGTGGAGTTCGAGGAGGGCGGCTTCAAGTCCAGCGGCGTGGGCCGGCTCGGGGGCCTCGCGTCGATGGAGGACTTCCTCGAGTACAAGCAGATCACCCAGGACTACGCACCGCCCGTCGGGTGACGGGCGAGGGGTGAGCACCGGCGACACCCGACGCAGGTGGAAGGAGGGACGTTCCCGGCGCGCCGGTCCGGGAAACGGCGCGCGGCACGCCCCTTCGTCCGGTCCCCCGTCTGCTCCCTCACGGCCCGTCACAACCCTTGCTGTTATCACATATAGCGCTTAGTCTCGCAGGGCCGGCACCGACCGAGCCAGGCCATCGGCCCCTCGTTCGCAGGCCGGCCCCCGCGAGATGCGCCTCGCCGTTCTCCGCGCGAAGCCTCATCCCTGCGGCTCGCCGGCACCCACCCCTGGCAGGAGGCCAAAGATGGCCAAGCAGCGCGACCTTCTGACCTTCGAGGTCGACGGACACAAGCTCACGGCGGTTACCGCCGGCCCCATCGAATCGAGTGGCAAACCGCTGATCGCCGCCCTGCACGGGGGCACGTACACGGCACAGTATTTCGACGTCGCGGGCGCGCCCGAGGGGTCGTTCATCGACGTCGCCACCGCCCACGGCTACCCGGTCGTGGCCTTCGACCGCCCGGGTTACGGCGGCAGCACGCCTCTCGCCCCGGACGACAACACCTTCGATCGGCACGCGGAACTGCTGGGGGGCGCCCTGGAGCAGGCCACCGCGCGCCTCGCGGCCGACAGCGTTCTCCTCGTCGGGCACTCCATAGGCGGAATGATCGCCCTGATGATCGCCGCCACCGCACCGGGTATCCCTCTGATCGGCGTCTCGGCGACCGGAATGGGCGCCGTCATCCCTCCCGGCGGGGCAGCCGAAGCGCTCGGCTCGCTCCCGCCGGACGAGACGGTGGATCTGCCGTACGAGGAACGCGACCGGGTGATGTTCGGGCCGGCGCACACGTACCGAGCCGCAAGCGTGCAGGAAGCACACGGGTCCTACGCCCCCGTGCCCGTACGGGAGTTGGTCCAGGCTCCCGCGTGGCCGAGGGAACACCTCACCACCCTCGCACCCCGGGTCCGCGTCCCGGTGCACAACGCGCTCGCCGAGTTCGACGCGTTGTGGGACAGCAGCGCGGCGAACGTCGCCCGCTTCGCCGCACTGTTCACCGCGGCCCCCTTCGTGGACGCGAGTGTCGCCCGCGGCACGGGCCACTGCATCGACCACCACACACTCGGCTTCGCCACTCATCTGCGGCAACTGGCGTTCGCCGAGGAGTGCACGGCCTGGGCCGCGGCACAGCGGAGAGGCGAGAACAACAACTGATGCCCTCCGTCGAGAACAACCGGCTGCCGCGGAAGGTCCAGGTCCTCATCGCCGGTGGCGGCCCGGTCGGCCTGGCCGCGGCCATGGAGCTCGGGCGGCGCGGTGTCGACTGCCTGGTCGTCGAACCCCGCCCCACCGTCTCCAGGGCCCGCCCCCGGTGCAAGACGCTCAACGTCCGCACGATGGAACACCTGCGCCGCTGGGGACTGGCCGACCGGCTTCGCACACTGGCTCCGCTTCCCACGTCGTGGTCGCAGGACATCGTGTTCTGCACCTCGCTGACCGGCTGGGAACTGTCACGCTTCTCCGGCGTCCTCGGGCTCACGCCCGAGGGTGACCGCTTCCCGGAAGTCGGACAGCAGGCGCCCCAGTACCTCCTGGAGGAGATCCTGCGCGAGGCGGTCGACGGGCTCGACACGTGCCGGCTCGTCCTCGGGTCGCGGGTCGTCGCCGTGGAGCAGGACGATGCCACGGTGTCCGTGACCGTCGAGGACTCCTTCGGGGGCCGGAGCGGCGTCACCGCGGACTACGTGATCGGCTGCGACGGCCCGCGCAGCGTCGTGCGGGACCAGATCGGCTCCTGCTACGTGGGCGGCGCGGCCCTGCGCCCGAACTTCGGCATGGTCTTCGAGAGCACCGAACTCATGGACCACGTGCGGCACGGACCTGCCGTCCAGTACTGGATCGTCAACCCGTCCGCTCCGGCCCTGGTGGGCCCGCTGGACCGCGCCGGCTCCTGGTGGGCCATCGCCTTCGGTGTCGACCGGGAGACCGGGGAACGGGAGGCTCATCGCATCATTGACGGTGTGGCAGGCCGGCCGGTACGGGCCGACGTGCTCTCCACCGATCCGTGGACCGCCCAGATGCGCATGGTCGACCGGATGCGCGACGGGAGGGTGTTCCTCGCCGGGGACGCCGCGCACCTCAATCCGCCGTTCGGCGGCCACGGTCTCAACACCGGCATCGGGGACGCGGTCGACCTCGGCTGGAAGCTCGCGGCCGTGCTCGAGGGCTGGGGCGGCGCCGAGGCGCTCGACAGCTACGAGATCGAGCGCCGCCCCGTCCAGGAGCGGGTCATCCAGGAGGCGACCGCCAACATGCGGGTGCTCTCGACCGAACTGCTCGCCGACAACCTCGACGAGGGCGACCGGGCCGGAGGGCAGGCCCGTCGGGCTGCGGGTGCACGTATCCAGGAGACCAAACGGGTGGAGTTCCACTCGCTGGACCTGGTTCTCGGGCTGCGTATCGCTGCCTCCCCGATCGTCCCGGCGAACCCGGACGGACGGGACCACGTGGCGCGGACCGGAGCCCGGCTGCCCCACGTGTTCCTCGGAGACGGCCGTTCCCTCTATGACCTGCTCGGCGCCGATCTGACGCTCCTGGTCCTGGAACGCGGCACGTCGGAGAAGGTCATCGAGGAGGCTGCCCGAGCCCGGAACGTCCCGCTCAGGGTGGTGGACCTGTCGGAGGCGACGAGCCGCCACCCCTACGCCGAGGTGTTCGGCTCGCGTCTTCTCCTGATCCGGCCTGACCAGGTGGTCGGATGGCGGGGGGACGAGCCTCCCGAGCAGGTCCTGGCCCTCATCGACACGCTGAGGGGCTGCCCCCGACCGGGCTGAGAAGCCCCCGGATCCCTGGGTGTTCCGGCCCGTCAGGACCGCGTCGCCCCGTCGATCCGCTCACGGCCGGCAGTGCCCCTGCCGGCCGCCGGCGCCCGCGCACCCCCACCAGACCCCGCCCCGGCCGTGCCCTGTCCCAACTGCCATACGGCCGGGGCGGACCCATCCCTGAAGACGAACCCGACCGGGCGGCTTGGGCGCACCGCAGCCCAGCGCCGCACCCGGCGTGGCCAGGAACACCTTCATCCCGACGGAAGCAGGAGACATGAGTGCTCACACATGGACGAGACGCCAGGTCCTGAACAGGGCAGCGGGAACAGGCGTCGCCCTCGGTGGTTCCTCCGCGCTGCTGAACACCGGCGTTGCCCAGGCCCACGGGGGCGGACACGGCACGAAGAACCGCATGAAGATCATCGCTATCGAGGAAGCGGTTCTGCTGCCCGGCCTCGTCACCCAGGGCACGGCGCTGAACGGCGCGATCCCGTTCAAGCCCGAAGTCGTTGCGCAGTGGATGAAGCGGCTGCCGGACATCACGGCGTACCGGCTCGCCGACATGGACGAGAACGGTGTGACCATGCAGGTGCTGTCGCTCGCTCCCCCGGGGGTGCAGATGCAGCCCGACGCGGCCATCGCCGTGGCGGACGCCCAACGTGCCAATGACGCGCTGGCGGGCATCATCGCCACGCACCCCACCCGGTTCGGCGGCCTCGCCGCCCTTCCGCTACAGGATCCCGAGGCAGCCGTACGCGAGGCCAGGCGCGCGATGGGCGACCTCGGGATGGCCGGGTTCCTGGTCAACGGCCACACCTGCGGGCACTACCTGGATGAACCGCAGTTCCGGAAGGTGTGGGCCGCACTGGAGGAACTCGGCGCCGCCCTCTACCTGCATCCCACGCCGGCCCCGGCAGGCGACTGGGGCCTGTTGAAGGACCGGCCCGAGCTCGTCGGCCCCTTGTACAGCTGGGCGGCCGAGACCGCGGGGCACGCTCTGCGCGTCGTCCTCGGCGGAGTCTTCGACGACTTCCCCGGGGCCAGGCTCATCCTGGGCCACATGGGCGAGTTCCTGCCCTTCCACATGTCGCGCCTCGACGTGCAGATCGACAACATCGTCACGCGGGTGGCGCTGAAGAGGAAGCCCTCCGAATACCTGCGGAAGAACATCGCCATCACCACGTCCGGGGTGATGGACGACAACATGCTCCGGGCCGCGGTGGGGGCCGTGGGTATCGACAACGTGCTCTTCGCCATCGACTACCCCTTCGAGAAGAGCGCACAGGCCGTCGGATTCCTGCGTCACGCGAGCCTGCCGAGCGCCCAGATCCAGAAGATCGCCCACCGCAACGCCGAGCGCATCCTGCGGCTGTAACCGCGTGCTGGCACCTCGAACCCGCCATTCCCCGGGAGAGGGTGGGCGGGCCCGGGTTCTCATGTGGGGCGCGGGTGGCCCGCCTGCCGCAGCGGCCGCCCGCGCCCCGTTCGACGACGGCCCTGACCGGCGGACGGAACTCCGTTCGCACGCCTCGCTATAGTTGATATCAACTGACGGACAGCTGAAGCGAGGGACCGAGCGTGGCGACACCCAGAGGGGCCGTACAGCCCATCACGTCACGGTCGGTGGTGGAGCAGGCCACCGAAGAGCTGCGCCGGGCCATCCTGGCCGGCACGCTTGCACCCGGTGGGGAGTACTCACTGCGCGAGTTGGCGGGAATGCTCGACATCAGCTTCATCCCCATCCGCGAGGCCCTGCGGAGTCTGGAGAGCGAGGGCCTGGTCATCATGCGGCCGGGCCGCAGCGCTGTCGTGGCCCCCCTCGACCTCGACGACCTGCACGGCATCTACCGTCTGCGACGCACCCTGGAACCGGAGATCGCGCGGCGTTCGTGCCGCCTCCTGACAGACGATGAGCTGGACGGCCTCGACGCGCAGGCCCTCGACTTCGGAGCCAGGGACCACGGCATGGCCGACATCTACGACGGCCACCACGCCTTTCACCTCGCCCTCCTCGCCCCTGCCGCGACCGCCTGGGACATCCGGCTCCTGACGACCCTCTGGCGAGCGGGCGAGCGCTACATCCGGATCGGTTTCGGCCAGCTCGACCCGGATCCCGCAGAACACGAGCGACGCGGGAAGGCGCACACCGGCCTCGTCGCCACGTTCCGCACCCGCGACCCCGACGCGGTCGCAGCCGCCGTCGAGGAACACCTCGCCCGCAACGAGAAGATCGCCGTGTCGGCGCTTTCCTGAGAAGCGGCGCCGAGTCCCTCATGACTTGCTGCCACGAAATCATGGGGGCCGGAGCGGCTGTCACCTAATCAGGCTGCGGCGTACTGAGGGTTTCATCGCGATGGTGCCGGGGCCGACCACCGCCGCGCGCAGACAGCCGTGCGGTGCTCGGCGGACGACATCGCGCGTCGTACAGGGCGTTCCGGTCGCCTCGCCCCACCCGTGACCCGTGGCCCGCTCTTCTTCGGCGCGGCAGCGGGTCGCCCTCCGTCCCGCCCGCCTGCGCCAGGCACCCCGCGACCCCAAGCCAACGAAGGAGGGGCACCAGAGGCTTGCTGTTATCACATATAGCAGCTAGGTTCCGGTGAAGGACATGGTGCTGTCGGCTCTCTTCACGGCATCGACCCGTCCTTCCGGCCTGCGTTCGCCTCGGCCGGAATCGCCGATGCCGCACCGGCCGGCCGCCCCACCGGACGCGATCCGAGTCCGGAACGCTCTGCCCCGTATGGCTTGCTCCCGCGAAACCTCAGGTGCCGTACTGCCCACCGACACCGTGGCCACGTACCGGCCCGAAGGCATGAACAGCCCACCTTCCGCGCTCGCCTGGCAGAAAGGCACAACGATGTGCATCAATGACGGAAACCGACGTGCGTTCCTCAAGACGGCCGCGGCGGCCGGAATCGGTGTCGCCGGAGTACAGGCTCTGGCGGCGCCCACCACCGCACAGGCCCGGGAACGTGCCATCGGGTTCGACGGAAACGTGGCACTGACCAATGCCCGGGTCTTCGACGGCAACGGACTGACCGCACCGCGCACCGTGGTCATCGACAACGGCCGGATCGGTGTCAGCACCTTCGGCGCCCGCAAGGTCGACTGCGGCGGCGCCGTCCTGCTGCCCGGACTGATCGACGCCCACCTCCACCTCAAGGACCTGAGCACACTGCAGCAGTTGACCGCCTACGGTGTGACGACAGGTCTGGACATGGCCTCGTTCCCGCCGTCGGCCGTCGACGCTCTGCGCCACCGGCCAGGCCTCACCGACATTCGCAGCGCGGGCACACCGGCCGTCGCGCCCGGAAGCCCGCAGAGCCAGTTGCCGACCTTCCCCGCGGACGGGGTCGTGACCGGACCGGAGCAGGCCCCCCGTTTCGTACGCGCCCGGGTCGCCGAGAAATCCGACTACATCAAGATCATCGTCGAGGAGCCGGGGCTGGCCCCGGAGACCGTCAAGGCCCTGGTGAAGGCGGCTCACTCCGCCGGGAAGCTCGTCATGGCCCACGCGACCTCCGGCGTCACGGTGGAACGTGCGTTGGCCGCGGGCGTCGACATGATCCACCATGTGCCCCTGGACAGTCCGTTGCCCCCCGCGGTCGCCGCGCGGTATGCCGCCGGCGGCCCTGTCGCGGTCCCCACCCTCACGATGATGGAAGGCTTCGCCGCTCTCGGCATACCCGGATTCGACTACGCGGCTGCGGAGGGCAGCGTCACCGCTCTGCGCCACGCCGGTGCGCGGATCCTGGCGGGTACCGACTCCAACAGCACCCCGGGCATTCCGGTCCAGCCGGCCTACGGCGTCAGCATGCACCATGAACTCGAGTTGCTGGTCCGCGCCGGGCTCACCACTCGGGAGGTTCTGAACTCGGCGACCAGCCTGCCGGCCCAGGCCTTCGGGCTACGGGACCGCGGCGCGATCCGCGTCGGATACCGCGCCGACCTCCTGCTCATCGACGGTGACCCGCTGGCCGACATACGGGCGACGCGCAACATCAAGCGCGTCTGGGTGGGCGGCATCGAGTACTCCCCCGGCACCTGACCGGCCGTCCGGCCTCCGTCCGGCCACCGGCACGGCGGGCGGACGGGAAGCGGCAGCCGGGGCGGGAACTCGTCACCTGTCGAGCCGGCCGTCCTCACATCACGAGCCCCAGCCCCCGGACAGCGGTGAACCGCCGTCCGGGGGCTGGACTGCCGGCCGGGGCGGGCCCCGGCCCTCGACCGGGGCCGCGCTCCTCTCCTCAGTCGGCGAGATCGAGCGCGGCACCCACAATGCTGTCGGCGTCGATCCGGTGGTACCGGTAGACCTCCTCCAGGGAACCGGACTGACCGAATTCGGTGACTCCGAGCCTGCGGTTCGCGACACCGTTGACGGTGGCCAGGAACGCGAGCGTGTGGGGGTGCCCGTCCAGCACCGTGACCAGCGGAGTGGCCCGCTCGGCGGGGAAGACCTGGTCCAGGATCCAGTCGGGCGCATCGCCCTGCCCGGCCCGGGCGTCCAGCGCCCTGTACAGCAGACCCGGGCTGGTCACACACACGACATCGGCGAGGATGCCGATCTGCTGGAGGCGGTCCGCCGCGGTCAGCGCCTCGGTGACGACGGCCCCCATGGCTGCGATCGTGACGCGGGCTCCCTCCCGGCGGCGCAAAGGATAGGCGCCGGCAACGACCTGCCGGCGACGGCGCTCGCGGGCTGCCGGGTCGGTGGGGACGCGGGTGAGCGTCTGGTCGACGGGGCGGGTCGACAGCCTCAGGTACGCCGAGCCGCCGTCGGGGCGGCCGAGGCGGGAGAGAGCGGCCAGCAGCACCCACTCGGTGTCGAGGGCGAATGCCGGCTCCCAGGTGGTGCAGCCGGGCTGTTCGATGCCGAGGGAGGGCGTGGTGATGGACTGGTGTGCACCGCCCTCAGGTGCGAGGGTCACACCTGAGGGGGTGCCCACGAGGATCGACTGTCCGCCTGCGTAGATGCCGAAGGACCAGGGCTCCAGGGCGCGTTGGACGAACGGGTCGTACATGACGCCGATGGGCAGCAGAGGCTCGCCCCATCGGCTCCAGGTCGTGCCGAGCTCCCCGAGCAGGCCGACCAGATTCGTCTCGGCGATGCCCAGTTCGATGTGCTGACCCGTCGGACGCTCCCTCCAGTGCAGGATGGTCTCGGCGTCGTCGGCGAACCAGTTCACCCGCTCGGTGGGCGACCAGACACCGACTTTGTTGACCCAGCCGCCCAGATTGGTCGACGAGCTGACGTCCGGGCTGACCGTCACCACCCTGCGCGCGGCCTCGGGGGCGGCACGGGTCAGGTCGAGAAGCACCCGGCCCAGGGCGGCCTGCGTGGTTGCCACGCCGGCCGGCGTCCGGCCGATGTCCGTCGGAACCGCCGGCGCCTCGGCGGCCCGTACACCCTCGCGGTGCAGCCGGGCCGCGGCCTCGGCGCACAGCCGCCCCTCCTCCGAATCCGCGGCGAACTTCTCCCAGGGATCGTCGAGATCGGTACCCACCGCATCCGCCAGCTCACGCATCTGCTGCTCCGTCAGAAGCGTCGAGTGGTTCTGCGGGTGCCCATGGGTGGGCAGGCCGTAACCCTTGACGGTGTAGGCCAGAATCACCGTCGGCCGACGGTCGTCCACCTCGGAGAGTGCGGTGTCGAGAGCCGCGAGATCGTGGCCGGCGAGATTGCGGACCGCCTCGGACAGCATCGCGTCGTCGATGTCCGCGAGCAGTGCGGCGACCTCTTGGGCGCGGGGGCCGATGCCGGGCAGCCGGTCCCGCAACTCGCCCGCCGAGCAGCGCAGCAGACGCTGGTACTCGGCGTTGGACATGCCGTCGATCCGCTCCCGCAGGGCCTCGCCGCCGGGCCGCGCGAACAGTTCCTCCAGGAGCGTGCCGTACTTGAGTACGAGCACCTGCCATCCGGCTGCGGCGAACGTGTCCCGCAGGCGGGTGGCGGCGATGGTCGGCACGACGCGGTCCAGCGACTGGCGGTTGAGGTCGACGATCCACACGAGTTCGCCGAGGTCGGCGACCTGCGGATCCCCGATCGCCTCCCACACCGCCCCCTCGTCCAGTTCCGCGTCCCCCACCAAGGCGTACTGCCGGCCGGCGAACCCGCCACCGGTGTTCTTTCCGGCGTAGCGGCGGGCAAGCGCGCCCCAGATCGTCGCCGTGGCCCCGATGCCGACCGATCCCGTGGAGTAGTCGACCGGGTCGGGATCCTTGGAGCGACTGGGGTAGCTCTGCAGACCGCCGAAGGCGCGCAGGGTGGGGAGGTAGGAGGCGTCGAGCTCGCCCAGCAGGTAGTTGATCGCGTGGAGGACCGGGGAGGCGTGAGGTTTCACCGACACCCGGTCCTGGGGACCCAGGTGACGGAACCACAGTGCGGTCATGATGGACACCATCGAGGCGCACGAGGCCTGGTGCCCGCCGACCTTGAGCCCCGAGGGATTGGGCCGTACGCGGTTGGCGTGGTGCACGATCGCGCTGGACAGCCACAGCGCACGGTCCTCGACGGCTTTGAGCACTTCCAGATCGGCGGCAGTGGCCGGCCGTGGGGTGATGGATACGTTGGGCATCGTGAATCGGTCTCCTTGCGCTGTGACACACCCCTGTGTGCCGATATGCGGCCGGATGGGCAGGGAGCGGAATGCGGCGGTGTGAGATACGGGCGCACCGGCGGTACCCAGGCCAGTCAGGCGGGTTGACGACGGGTGCGCGGGCGGCTGCGGAGGCGCCGGCCGCGGGGACGTTGCCGATGAGGAGACCACCGGGCGAGGAAGGTGCACAAGCACCTGTGGTGAGATTGCGCAGAACGCCCATCCACCCGCCCCCGCGACCCCGGAAGGTGCGCACAGTGCCCAATCGTGAGCGGATCGACTCCACCGACGCGCGGCTGCTTCTCGCTCTCACCGCGCAGCCCCGTGCCACCACTGTCGCGCTCGCCGAGGAGAGCGGGCTGAGTCGCAACACCGTCCAGGCTCGTCTGGCGGGGCTCGACCGCAGCGGTGCCGTGGAGTCGTTCGAGCGGCGCATCGACCCGTCGGCCCTCGGCTATCCGCTGACCGCCTTCGTGACCACCCAGGTCGCCCAGCGGCGGCTGGCCGAGGTCGCGAACGCGCTCGCGGCGATTCCCGAAGTTCTCCAGGTCCACGGGCTGAGCGGTGATACGGACCTCCTGGTGCAGGTGGTCTCGACCGACGCCGAGGATCTGTACCGCGTGGCCGGCCTCATCCTCGACATCCCCGGAGTGGAGCGGACGAGCACGGCTCTCGTCATGCGCCGGATGGTCGACTACCGGATAGCGCCGCTCCTGCGCCGGTCCGCCGCACGTTGATCCAGGCGGGAACCGCTGCCCGAGGGTGGCAGTCGCGTGGCATCGCGGTGCACACCCCGCCCGAAATCCGGCGCAGGTGACGGGCGCGACCGCGGAGCAAGTGTCCCCGTCCCGCACATCCCACCCTTCGTACCGCGCGGACTCGCGTGGCCGGCTGCACCCTCCCGTTCGGCAAGTTCATCCGCCTGAAGCCTTGCTGTTATCACATATAGCGCCCTACTGTGTGATCAGCCCCGCAGGCACCGCGGGACGGCCCTCCCTCAAGCCGCCCAAAGGACCGGGCCCTCCGTGGGCGACGGACCGCGCCCTCCGGAACACCTCGCCGACTGGAGCCGACCATGGTGATCCCTCAGCACCCGCAAGCCTTCGGCCGGCATGGTCACCGGGTGGCCGGCCAGACTGCCAACTACCCACCCCCGTAAGCCCACGTACAGGCGCCCGCATCACCCCGGGGCGGCTACGGAAGACATCGGCGCCGCCACACACTTCGCCACACGACCGCCCCCGCCTGCCCTCCTGTACACGGTCCGTGACGGGGTCTCACCTGCTCGGCGCCCGAGGGAAGGGCTTCCTCGCCTGAGGCATTCGCCCCCGCCGGACACGTGCCACGCATCAGACACCCAGGAGCAACTTCGTGCGAATCGCCAACCTCGCCGGCCGCCTGGCACTCGTCGTCGACGGCCTGGCCGTCGACGTCGAACAGGCCAGCGGCGGCCTCTTCACCGCGGACCCGCAAGCCGTCTACGAGCGATGGGAGGAGTTCCGCGACTGGGCGGCGCAGGCCCGACTGCCCGAAGGGGACGTCTTCGACCCCACACAACTGGACGCGCCCGCGCCCGCCCCGCGCCAGCTCATCGCAGCCGGGCTCAACTACCGGGACCACGCGGCCGAAGCCGGATTCGCGTTGCCCGACAGCATGCCGCCGGTCTTCACCAAGTTCGCCTCCAGCCTCAGCGGACCCCTCACCGAGGTCGTTCTCCCGCCCGACGGTCACACCGACTGGGAGATCGAACTCGTCGTCGTCATCGGGACCCGCGCCCACCACGTCACCGCGGACGCCGCCTGGAACCATGTCGCCGGCCTCACCGCCGGCCAGGACATCTCCGAGCGCATCACCCAACTCGACGGACCATCACCCCAGTTCAGCCTCGGCAAGTCCTTTCCTGGCTTCGCTCCGACCGGTCCGTGGCTCGTCACACCGGATGAGTTCGCCGACCCAGACGACCTGGAGCTTCGCTGCACGGTGAACGGCGAAGAGGTCCAGAAGAGCCGCACCAGCGACATGATCTTCCCCGTTCCGGATCTGATCGCCCGCCTCTCCTCGGTCATGCCCTTGCTGCCCGGAGACGTGATCTTCACCGGCACCCCCGCCGGTGTCGGCCTCGCCCGGAACCCCCAGCGCTGGCTCGCGCCCGACGACGAGCTGGTCAGCACGATCGAGGGCATCGGCGAGCTGCGTCAGCGCTTCACCGCACAGCCCTGAACCCACCACCCGACGTCGGCCCGTGTTCCACGGGGCAGCACGCACGTCACGACCGTGACGAAGGCACCGAGAGTGCGGGCGCGCCGGTCGTCCACCGTCCCGCCGGGGCGGCCGCGGACGCACCTCCCATGGACGCACCCGCAGATTCGATCAAGGAGGATCGAATGACCGCCGCACCGAAGTTCGCGCATGTCGTCTTCCAGACCAGCAACCCGACCGCCATGCGGGACTGGTACTGCGCCGTCCTGGACGGACATGTGGTGTTCCAGAACGACACCCTGTGCTTCCTCACCTACGACGAGGAGCACCACCGCGTCGCCCTGCTCACCCCGCCCGTCCCGCTGGAGCGCAAGACGCCCACGACTGCGGGCGCCCATCACGTCGCCTACACCTTCGAGCACCTCGACGACCTTCTCGTGCGCTACGAACTCCTGCGCGACAAGGGCGTCACCCCCGCGGTGTGCATCGCCCACGGAGTCACCACGTCCATGTACTACCAGGACCCGGACGGCGGCTTCGTCGAGATGCAGATCGACAACTTCGCCGATCCCGACGAGGCCACCGGCTACATGAACGGACCGGAGTACGGGTCCGACGCCGTCGGCCCCGCCTTCGACCCCGAGGCCATGCTCACCGCCCGCCGCTCCGGCGCCGCCGTCGAGGACCTGATCCCCCGGTCCTGGGCGCTCAGGAGCAGTCTGCCCGACCCGATGCTGGTCCTCACCGGAGCCGTCTGAGCGCGGAACGGGGACCGGAGCCGGGGTGCCGGAAGCAGTCCCGGCACTCCGGCGGCAGCCCTCGCTCAGCGGTCGCGGCCGGTCACTCGCTTTCGCTCGAGCACCCAACCCCAAACCCCACTACCCCGAGGACAATCGTTGAGCACACCCGCCCACCGGGCCGACTGCTTCATGTGTGGCCTGGAACAGAACGACGACGCTTCCGTTGTCTTCCGAGACCCCTTGTGGTCGGGGGATTCGGTTTCCGGCTACGACGTACCCGGGTGGTTCGTTCTGCGGGTCCGCCGCCACGCCGAGCGCATCACCGGGCTCGACGAAGCGGAACTGGCCGCGTTCGGCCGCCGTGCCCGGGATCTGGTCGCGGCAGTGACGGAGGTGACCGGTGCGCCCGCGACGTACCTGCTGGTCTTCGGTGAGAACCATCCGCACTTCCACGCGCTGATCACGGCGCGGGGCGCGGACGTGCCCGAGGCGCGACGGGGCGGGGACATCCTGAAGCTCCGGACGGAACACGCCGACGCCGAGGCCGCGGCCCGTCTGGTGCCCGAGGTCCGTCGCGCCTATCAGCGCCTCGCCGCGGAAGCCGCCCACCCGGTCCACGCCTGAGAGCGGCGCTCACGCCGTACGGCGGTTCTGGCTGCACCAATGACCTGATCCTCTCCGTCCCCGCCCTGATCGCCTTGTCTTGTAGGGCACTGGTGGAAGCTCACGGGAGGTTCCGTTCTGCACGGGCGAGGTTCCGGATCAACCGAACGAGGTCCGTCCAGAACCATGAGACTGAGCTCATGAGAAGCGTGAGAGTGCAAGACGTCACGTTCGCCAACGGGGAGGTAGAGCTGGCCGGTTCACTGCGCGTGCCGGTTGAGGCCGACCCGCCCGTTGGTGGCGTGGTGCTGGTCGGGGGGTCCGGGCCGACCGACAGGGACAACGGCACATACTTCCAGCCGATCCAGCAGCACCTCGCAGAGGCTGGATTTGCCGTGCTCTCGTATGACAAGCGCGGTGTTGGCCGGTCATCTGGTGACTGGCGCGCAGCGACCATGGATGATCTGGCGGCCGATGCGGTCGCCGCGCTCAGCTTTCTCCGTGCTCAGCCTGGGGTTCAACCTCAAGCCGCGGGACTTTTTGGGCACAGCGAGGGAGGCTGGGTTGCTCTGCGCGCCTCTTCGGCGCGGGGTGACCTGCCGTGGGTGGTCACCAGCAGTTGCCCGGGAGTGAGCCCTGCTGAGCAGGAACGCTACGCCCTCGGCAACCACCTCAAGGGTCTACACGGTGATGGGCACCCTGAGGTCCGCCGCACCCTGACCCTGTACGACCAACTGGCGGAAGCAGGCCGACGCAACGCCGACTTCTCCACGGCGCAACAGCTCGTCGACAACGCGGGAGCGCCGCCGGGACTCGCCTACTACTGGGGCGACGTGGACGAACGCCTCTGGTCGTTCCTGAAGCGGAAGCAGGACCACGACCCGACTCCGGACCTGCTCCAGCTGCGCTGCCCGCATCTGGCGCTATTCGGTGGTGCGGACTCAACGGTGCCGGTCGCCGACAGCATCCGTGTCTTCGCCGCAGCCGCCTGCCACTCCGCCCGCCTTCACCGCGCCACCCTGACTGTGGAGGTGCTCCCGGGCGGTGATCATCGTCTGCAGACAGAGGGCTCAGCGGCCCTCGTTCCCGGATACCTCGCCAAGGTAAGCCAATGGCTCACAAGCCATGTCACGCCGTCAACCGGCGGCAGCAGCTGAGGGTGCATGCGATGCCGGTGAACGCGAGGAAGTGGTCTGCCTTGTGTTCGTGGCGACGGGGAAGGCGGCGACAACCGACGAGCCGGGCCGTGGTGCGCTTCACGGTCCAGCGGTGGCGGCCCAGTCGTTGCGACGACTCGACTCCCTTGCGGGCAATGCGGCGCGTGATGCCTCGCTCGCGTAACCATGGCCGCAGGCAGGCGTAGTCGTAGCCCTGGTCGGCATGAAGTTGCCGGGCCAGCACCGCCGTCGGCCGCGGCGGGCACAGATCGGCGGGGCGCCGGGACGTTGCTCGCTGTGACGGCACGCATTCTGAGCGACCGGTTCCGAGCGCGGGCAGCGTCGTTCCTGTTCGTCGATGATGTCGGCCAGCAGGGCGGTGCGGGTAAGTGACGAGCCCGCCACGCCGGTCGTATCCAACTGGCCGACGGCGTCTACGACCGAGTGCCGCGAGCATCGAGCGCGCACCCGCGCGCGACGCAGGTTGGTAGCGTCCCCGTGCCCTGCCTGCCGGCGTGGCACTCGATCCGCAGAGAAGGCAACCATGCCCACCAATATCCGCCGGGCCGTCATTCCTGCCGCAGGTATCGGCTCCCGGCTGCTGCCCCTGACCAAGGCCATCCCGAAAGAGATGCTGCCGATCGGCGAGAAGCCCGTCATCGAGCACACCGTCTGTGAACTCGTCGCCTCCGGAATCACCGACATCACCATCGTCGTCTCCCAGGGAAAGAACCTTATCCAGGAGCATTTCCTCCCTCCCCCGCGCTGGCCGAACAGCTCAGGGCCGACGGAAAGGCCCACCTTGCCGACGCGGTGGACGAAGTCGCGGACTGCATTTCCGTATCACCAGCCGAAACACCCAAGGTGCACCGCCGATCGCACCCCTACCCGAACGGCATTGCGACCAGGGCGTGTAGCGAGAGTGCGAGCCGGGTGCCGGTCAGCGCTACGGGCCGGTGCTCAGCGAGGTCCAAGTCCCGTTCGGCCATCAAGGAGTTCGCGGACGACGTCCATATGGCCGGCGTGCCGCGCGGTCTCTTCAACAACATGCAGGATGATCCCGCGCAGGTCGGCGAGTTCGTCCCCCATGGGCTCGGGGTGCCGCCCCCGCGGGGGTGCCGACAACGGGGTGCGGGCGATGACGACGTCGGAACGGCGGCACTGGTCGTCGTAGAAGGCGAAGACCACCTCCGGCGCACGCGGTGTCGTCAACGGTGCATGGTCATCGGGCCATGGCAACGGCTCGGCCGCTCCGGTGACGACCTCCTGGAACCAGTGCCTCTCCACGTGCCCCAGATGTTCTATGAGCCCGAGGGGCGTCCAGCCGGAGGGCAGGATGGGTGTGGTCAGTGCCTGCGTGTCGAGCCCGTCGACGATGGCCAGGACACTGGAGCGCTGCGCCGCGAGGAACGCCGACAGCGTCATCTTCTCCTTGCTCTCTGTGTTCATGCGCGCATGGTGCCAGGGGCCACTGACAAGCACGGCAGCAAACTGCCCACTGTGTGGCGGCCGCGGGTCACCGCCACTCGTTGATACCGGCGACGAGGACGGTCGCCTCGTAGCGAACCGCGAGCTTGTGGTATCGGGTGGCGACCGCGCGCTGTCTCTTGAGGCGGTTGATCCCGCACTCGACCGTATGGCGCTGCCAGCGAGCTATTCCACGGCGGCGGCGCCAGTGGATGAGTCCGGTCGGGGGGCTGGCAGTTGGGCGGTCTCAGAACGCTGTGCGGGTGTCGCTGCGAGGGTCGCCGACTGGGAGCCGATCTCCGTAGAGTCCGTCCCGGGCCGAGCGGCGCCACGGACGGGCGTAGCGAAGGGCCATGGTGATGTCATCGTCCTGCGAGTCGAGGTCGATGTCCGCGATTGCCAGGGCGGGCCGTCCGTCCGCGGGACAGCGTGCCAGCCACCGACCGCCGGGCGCCACGATCCCGGACGGCACGGTGGTGCTGAACTGGGCCGGGACCGAGTAGCCGAGCCAGTAGTTGTAGAGCGTCCCGTACGCCTGGGCGACGCGGGCCCGGGGCGCGTCGTCGACCATCACCGACAGCAGGACACAGTCGACGTCCAAGCGCTCGTACTCGGCGAACACCTCCGGGAAGTTGGCCTCGATGCACAGCGCGAAGCCGACCCGGATGCCGTCCACCTCGACGACGAGCGGCTGTTGTCCCGGGGAGTACAGGTAGGAGATCTCGGTGTGCGACAGGAAACGCTTGTCGTACCGTGCGATCAGCCGGCCACGGTCGGAGACGATGTAGAGGCTGTTGTGCGGCCGGTTCGGCGGTGTGAGCGGGTGGATCGAACCGAACACCGTCCACAGGGCGAGCTCCCGCGCCAGCGCGGTGATCGACTCCGCTTCCTCGTGCAGGACGTCCCACGCGGCACGGGTCCAGTCAGCCGGTGCCCACTCGCCGGCCGGGCCCGCCGCCATCACGTGCTTGCTCGGATAGGTGACCGCACCCTCGGGGAACTGCACCAGCCGCGCACCCGCTCCGGCGGCCTCAACCATCAGAGCCCGGATCTCCTGCCCTGCCGCCCGCAGCGCTTCTCGATCAGTGGGGTCCTCCGGCACCGTGCTCTGTGCAACCGCCAGCCGCAGAGTCCTCGCCACGCCATGGACGGTAGGGCATAACCAGTTCCGACACCAGCGCCCTCGACCCGAGGCCGGAGCTGGCCCAGACACGAGGCGGCCTTGTGGCCGACGAAGCATCAGGTGGCTTCGGTCACTCTTAACAGCAGAGTTTGTCCAGCACGTTGGGCAGCAGAGGGACGTCGACGGGCTCGGGAATGTTCACGAGAGAGAGATGACGTCAGTGTGGGACGGCCCGCCGCCCTCGCGGGCGGCGGGCCGTCGATGCGGGCCAGTCTGAGGTCAGCCAGCTTGTGCGGAGCCGAGATGAAGAGTGTCACCGAGGCTGACGACTTGGCGGTTGTGGAAGAAGTCGTCTTCGCGGAGCGTGGTGATGCTCCCGGAGGGGGCCCGGAAACTGGCATAGCCGGCCGACTCGATCGGCATCTTGATCCAGGACGCCACGACGAACGTCAGGGAGCCTCCGTGCGTCACGATGATCTGATGTTCGCAAGGGTTCTGCAGGATCTCGTCGGTTGCTGCGTAGACGCGTTGCGCCCACGCAGCCTTGGTCTCGGAACCCTGCACGCCCTCGTCGTGGTCCATTCGCTCCCCGACAGCCGGCGGGGGGACGAAGCGCCGGTCCAGCCACTCCTGCGGTTTTCCCCCCGCCTCACCATAGGACTTCTCCCGCAGCCTGCGGTCCACAATCGGCTTCACTCCGAACAGTTTGGCCACCTCCTCGGCCGTCCGCAGAGTGCGCTGCAGATCCGAGGAGAACAGCTCCACTTCGGCGCCGTCCGGGACCTGGGCCCGCAACGCCTGCGCGATGGAGACGGCCGCACGGACGCCAGCGGGCGTCAACTTCGAGTCATGCCATCCGCCAACGACTCCCTCGACGTGGTGCGTCGCCTCCGGATGGGTGACGACGTAAAGAGTGCGCATCAGTTGCCCTCCTGTAGATAACGTTATTCATCTCGGCACGGTGATCACGCCGGATCGCCTCTTACAGTTCGACCTTGGACATCTGCGGCATGACCGGGGCCTTTCACCAGGAGCACCCCGATGCTGCCCTGGCAAGTACCTCAGCGCTGCCGAGACTCGTGAATAAAGCCGATCAGGCGGTCGTGACCCACGGGCAACGCGATGGAGCGCAGCGAAAACGACCCCGCGGCCAATACGGCCGCCGCAGCGACGTGCCGGTCCGGGTGGCCCAGATCCCTCACCAAGTCCACATCCCTCAAGCCCTTTCTCAGTGCGCTTCGGTACGGCTACGGCATGATCGCGTATGCGTACGACCACGCCACGCCCCGCGCGGCGTCCCCCGGCAGGTTTCACCACGCTTCAGGACGACGCCGCCACGGCCCCACCCACACCGGTCGCGCTCACCGTCTGGGCTCCTGGCGGATTCCGGCATGCGCAGGCCAACTGCAACGATCTGACCGTCCAACTATCGCGCTCAGCGGCCAGGTATACCGTTCAGAGTTGACGCGGTTCCGAAGCCGCCCTCGCCATCCGATGCCACTGCCGTACGGGCGAGGCCAACCTTCCGTACGCGCTCGGCCGGATCGGTGTACCGAAGACCGAGGACCGCGGGTGGGAAGCGCACGACCCAGCAGCGCCTGCCACAATGTCAGCGGAGTTCCTCCCCACCGGCGAGGGCCTGCTGCCTCTCCGCCAACCATCAGTGAGGCACCAGACCTCGCGGTGTCTGCGACATATCAGGATCAGATCAGGTCACCGAAGTACACCGGAGTGTTTGCGGCCTGACCCGTGCCAAGGCCTGCAAGCGGGGCCTGTAGCCCCAGTGGAAGCAGGACCAACTGGCTCAGCGTAGCCAGGGGATGCCAGACAACGGCCGTTTGCGTGCTATCCGGGGCAGTCGCCGGCAAGGCGGCTCCGGGCTCCAGTTGGGCCTTGAAGTACAGCTGGAGCTGCTGCAATTGCGTGCGGTGGTACGGATTGCCGGGGTGCCGCTCCGGTAGGTACTCACGGACCCAGAGCAGTTCACCGATGGTGACCTGCAATCCGGTCTCCTCCAGCACCTCACGGCCGGCGGCCTCGGCAGCCGTCTCACCAGGGTCGACCCGTCCGCCGGGCAGCACGTGGAACTCCTGGCCCTTGTCGCAGTGCCGGATCAGAAGGACCCGACTCGCCTGATCCAGCACCACAGCGCGAGCACTGACCCGCAAATCAGCGTCGCGTGCGGGGGGTTCGGCGCGGGAGTTTGACAGCGGATGATCATTCATCCGCGAAGCCTATGAGGCAGCTGACACCGAGCGCTCAGAGTTCGCGGGCCAGCAGCACGAGATGACCCGGTCCGTACCGCCTCGTTCCAGGCCGCCGGCCGCCGCCATCCCCCAGATCCGACACGCATCGCTCCGGCTGGCGGGCCGGCGCCACGTGGCACGCATATATCCAGGTCACCATCCACGTCAGGCTCCACCTGCGCTGACTTCCATCTGAAGTGTCACGCCCGATAGATGGGATTCTTTCTACCCAAAACGTCATAATGAGTCACGAAACGCGGGCAGAAACTGTCCGCCACGGGTCTAGTTCGGATCTCAGGCATCCGGAAGGCGAGAATCTATGTGCACGCGAGCACTCTGGGCGGATGCGGGCGGGGCAGTTCTTGCCGGGCGCAACATGGACTGGATGGAGGACATGCGGACGAACCTCTGGGCGTTCCCCAGCGGCATGGTCCGCGATGACGGGCTCGACGCAGCCCTGACCTGGACATCCGCATACGGAAGCCTGGTCGCCGGCGCACACGACCTGATGACTGTCGACGGAATCAACCAGGCCGGCCTTGCGGCGCATCAGCTCTTTCTCCCGGAGTCCGACTACGGCGAGCGGGACGAGAGCCGCCCGGCGCTGAGCGCGGCGGTCTGGATGCAGTACGTCCTTGACAACTTCGCGACCGTCGCCGAAGCGGTGGAGTGGATCGAGGGCTCACAGCTCCAAGTGGTGGCGCAGAGCGACCCGTCGAGCGGGAAGTCGGTGACCCTGCACATGGCACTGGACGACCGGTCGGGTGACTCGGCGATCGTGGAATACCTGGACGGAACGCCGCGGGTCCACCATGACCGGGCCTACACGGTGGTCACCAACTCGCCTCCGTTCGAGGAGCAGCTCGCACACCTCCGGACCATCCAAGGTCTTGGTGGCAACGAGCCGCTGCCTGGCGGGACCGATCCCTCGGACCGTTTCGCACGCGCGGCGTATTACCTGACGAGGCTTCCGCAGCCCCATGGCACGACCGAGGCGGTCGCCTCACTGCTGAGCGTGATGCGTAACGCCGCCCAGCCCTTCCGCGTGGCCGACCCTGACAAGCCCTACGCCTCAGAGACCATCTGGCGCACGCTCGCGGACCTGAGCAACGGCATCTACATCTACGAGTCGACATCGCGGCCCAATATTGTCTGGGTCCGTATGTCCGGCCTCGATCTCTCCGAGGGTGCACCTGCGCTGAAACTCGATCTGGCCAACGACAGCGGACTCGAAGGCGGACTCGTCGGAGACGTCACCGACCGCTTCATTCCGACGCCGCCGATGCACTTCCTCCCGGCGCGGTAACCCCCACACAGGTGGCCGCCGGACACGGCACTGCACGGGCGCATGCCGTGTCCAGGTCTCCGAAGTCGTGAGGAAATGCCCGTCGCCCTGCGGCAACGCATCGCTTGGGAATCCTGAGCCCGAAAGCCCGTGCGGGAAGGACGTACGAGGACGGGCCGGCGCGCCGCACCACCGGTCTTCCCGGGCATGTGCCAGTACGCGGTGACTTATGGACAGGTCCTGCCCGGCGGATCGCGGGGAGATCAACAGAAGAGTCGCAGGTCACGCGCGCTTGCTGAGCCGGTGTCTTGGCCGACTGTGGCAGGCTGCACATATGTCTGTCGTTGTGGTGTCTTCCGAGGTTTCCATCGCGTACGAGAGCTTCGGTGACCCCGTGGACCCACCCATCCTGCTCGTGATGGGTTTCGGAGCGCAGATGCTTGCCTGGCCCGAGGACTTCTGCCGGGCACTGGCAGGTCGTGGCCGGTACGTGATCCGGTACGACAACCGCGACTGCGGGCTGTCCACCAAGTTCGACGATCACCCTGTCGACATGGGCAAGTTCATCGCGACTGTCAGCTCGGGTGACATTCCCGCCGCCCTCGCGATGGTTCCCTACCGCCTACAAGACATGGCCGACGACGGTCTCGGCCTGCTCACCGCCCTCGGTATCGAACGCGCCCACGTGGTCGGCACCTCAATGGGCGGGATGGTCGCCCAGACCATGGCCCTCTCCTCCCCGGAGCGGGTGCTGACCTTGACGTCGATGATGTCCTCGACCGGCGAGAGTGAGTACGGCCAGTCCAGCCCGGAGGCTCAAGCGGTGCTGTTCACTGCGAAGCCGGCGGACCGCGCAGGATATGTCGCGGCGGCGGAGAAGGAACTGGTGTGGGCCTCCAGGCGCTACGGCGACGCCACGGCTCTGCGTGAGCTGGCCGCCGCAAGCTACGACCGCTCCTACTACCCCGCGGGGATCGGGCGGCAACTCGGCGCGATGATCCTCAGCGGTTCACGTGAGAACGCCCTCCGCGACCTGCGCGTGCCGACGTTCGTGATCCACGGCCTGGACGACACGCTGATCAACCCCAGCGGTGGAAGGCGCACCGCGGAACTCGTCCCGGGTGCGGAACTGCTGCTGATCCCCGACATGGGCCACGACCGCCCCCGCGAACTCTGGCCGCAGTTGATCGACGCCATGGTGTCCCACACCGGCTGAGCAGGTCGTCCGTCGCACCTACGGCCCCAGCTGAGGCCTCCTCTCCCGCCCTCGCCGCCGTGCATGCGACGAAGGGCCTGATCTCAAAGGCACGGCAGGTTCGTCGAGACCTGACCGCCCACGCACAAGACGTCGCCCTTGAGGCGACGTCGTCGGTGAAGCGGGTTCATCGAGAGTGGGTGGTCTTCGACGGCCAGGAGCACGAGCTCGCGCCTGGGGTCTGGTACTCCAACCGGAAGCAGCGCCGCGGCAGGCTCGACCAGGAGCAGGTGGAGGCTCTGCGCGAGCTGGGCGTCACGTGGGCGGCAGGCGCCTGACCGGCCCGGCGGCGATGCCCGCCCTGGGATGTGTCCGCGGGCGGACGCCGTGTTCGTTCCTGTGGCCTCAGGAATGCATTGCGGAGGCTCGGGGCCTGAAGCGACAATGCGTGAAGGTGCTGGGTGGTCTTCCCGGCGAAGTGTTGGAGGCGCTGCTTGTGAACACCGCATCGCGGTGCGCCTCGTCATGCGCGCCAGACGCTGACTCCTTCGCTTCGCCCGCCGGCTGACTTGTCCCGTACGCGGTGGGCGCTTCCCCTCATGGGAGACCCCCGTAGTGTCCGAAGACTTCCTGACGGGTGACCGTCGTCCTCTCACAACGGTTCTTGCCGCCAATCTCGTTTCGATCACTGGCAGTTGTCTGACGTATATGGGTGTGCCGTGGTTCGTGCTGCAGAGCACGGGCAGCGCCACCGCGGCCGGGATCGTCGCGTTCTGCACCCTGGTGCCCGTCGTGCTCGCTGCGCTCGTCGGTGGTCCGGTCATCGACCGGATCGGGCGACGTCGGGTGAGTGTCGCCTCGGATCTCGCCTGCGGAGTCGCGGTTGCGGCGATTCCGCTGCTGCAGTTCGCCGGCGTCCTGCGGTTCTGGATGCTGTGTGTGCTGATGGCGTTGACAGGACTGTTTCGTTCTCCGGGTGAGACGGCCCGCAGCGTGCTGTTGCCCACGCTCGCCGCGCGCGCCGGAATGCCGCTGTCCAGAGCCGCAGGTCTGTACGACGGTGCGGCACGTTGTGCGGCGCTGACCGGATCGGCTCTCGGGGGCGTGCTGATCGCTGCGCTCGGTGCCGAAAGCGTCCTGTTGGTGGATGCGGCGACGTTCGTCGTGGCCGCGCCGCTGTTCGCGTTCGGGGTGCGCGACCTGCCCGAGGCACAGCCCCAGCGGCAGGTCGAGGCGACATCGTTGCGTGCCTACCGCCATGAACTCGCGGAAGGCTACCGATTCCTGGCGGCCACCCCGCTGCTGCTGGGCCTGTGCCTGATGACGCTGGTCACCAGGGGCCTCGACCAGGGATGGAGCGCGGTGCTCCTGCCCGTACATGCCCGTGAGGAGCATGGTGGTGCCATCGATCTCGGTCTGCTGAACGCAGCGTTCGGGATCTGTGCACTCACAGGGGCGCTGGTCTACGGGGCGATCGGCAGCCGCTTGCGGCGGTGGCCGGTGTTCACGATCGCGTTTCTCGTCGCGGGCCTGCCTCGCTTCGCAGTGGCCGCCCTCACCGACCGTTTCGCCCCGCTGGCCGTGATCATGGCAGTCGAGGGTCTCGCCTTCGGCGTCCTCAACCCCATCATGGCCACAGTGACCTACGAAGCGGTGCCCGAAGAGCTGCGCAGCCGCGTGCTGAGTACGACAACGGCCGCGACCCAGCTGGTCACTCCCCTGGGCGGACTGGCCGCGGGCTTCCTCGCGGATTCTGCCGGCCTGCAGTCCGCGCTGGTGACGTTCGGCGGCGTGTACCTGCTTGCCACGCTCAGCCCCGTGATCTTCCCTGTCTGGAAACGGATGGACCGTTCCGGCCCCTCCCACGACACCACGGCGACGTCTCTGTCGTCGCGAGGGACGGGGGCGAGACCGGTGTAGGCACGCTCACGACCCTCTTCGGCGTTGCGCACATGTCGTGAACCGGGTCCGGCGTTCACACACTCGTTCCCGAGGAGGGAGGGGCAGGCACCACCACGCAGCAGAGAATGCCGTCGAGGTCGGAGTGCGGCGGCCGGGCCTCACCCTGTGGAGGGGCCGGATGTGGCGCCGCGTGGTGCGTCACCGGTCCCGGTGTCTCAGGTGTTGGCGTAGCCGGGGATGGAGGCCTTGATACGTTCGATCTCGCGTTCGTCGGAGACGCCCTGGAAGTCGTGGCGGGGGGTGTAGGGGAGTTCCAGGCGGCGGGCCTCGTCGTCGGTGAGGTCGAGGTCGAGGGAGGCGACCGCGTCGTCGATCTGCTGGAGGGTACGGGCACCGACCAGGGGGGCTGCGACGACGGGGTTGCGGCGCAGCCAGGCGAGAGCGACCTGGGCGCGGCTGACGTGGTGGGCTTCGGCGATGGCGCCGGTCTCGTCGATGATCTGGCGGTCGCTGTCCGCGTTGGCCTTGTAGAGCATGTCGGCGAAGCCGCCGTCGGTCGCCGCGCGGGCGCCGGTGTTCGCTTCGTCGAAGGGGCGGGCGAGGCGGCCCCGGGCGAGCGGGCTCCAGACCATGGTGGCGACGCCCTCGTCGGCGCAGAGCGGCAGCATTTCGCGTTCCTCTTCGCGGGCGAGGAGGTTGTAGTGGTTCTGCATGGTCACGAAGCCGGCCCAGCCGTTGCGTTCCTGGAGGTGCAGGGCCTTGGCGAACTGCCAGGCGTGCATGGAGGACGCGCCGAGGTAGCGGGCCTTGCCGGCCTTCACCACGTCGTTCAGCGCCTCGAGGGTCTCCTCCAGTGGCGTCTGGTTGTCGAAGCGGTGGATCATGTAGATGTCGATGTAGTCGGTGCCCAGGCGGCGCAGACTGGCGTCGATCTCGGACATGATCGCCTTGCGGGACAGCCCGCCGCTGTTCGGTCGGCCGGGTCGCATGGTGTGGCGGACCTTGGTGGTGATGACGACGTCGTCGCGGTCGGTGTAGTCCTTCAGGGCCCGGCCCAGGATCTCCTCGGACGAGCCGTAGGAGTACATGTTCGCGGTGTCGAAGAAGTTGATGCCCGCGTCCAGGGCGTGCCTGATCAGGGGGCGGCTGGACTCCTCGTCGAGGGACCACACGGGGTGACCGCGGCCGGGCTCGCCGTAGGTCATGGCGCCGACTGCGATCGGGGAGACATCGAGGCCGGTACGGCCCAGTTTGATGTAACGCATGGGAGAGCTCCTACAATGAGAGAGCAGAAACGGAGATGTCTCCGCCTGACTCTTCGACGGTAACGGAGAGCTCTCCGCTTAGCAAGCGAAGGCCGCCCTCCGCAGCCCCTCACCGCCGCATCACCACCAGGAGGACCCATGCCCGAGGCCTCACGGCAGCGCGCCGACGCACTCAAGAACCGGGAGCTGATCCTCCAGGTGGCCCACGACGCACTCACCGAGTCCCCCGATGCCTCGCTCAACTCGATCGCCAAGCGGGCGGGCATCGGCCCCGGCACCCTCTACCGGCACTTCCCGACCCGCGAAGCACTGCTCCTCGAAGTCCACCAGCACGGCATCGACCGACTCACCGACGCCGTGAGCGACGCCCTCGCCGCCCAGCCCCCACTGGAGGCGCTGCGCACCTGGTTCATCACCCTCACCGGCTACGTGCGCATCAAGCACGGCCTCGGCGAAGCGCTGCACTCCGCCGCCGCCAAGGACGTGATCAGCGCCTCCTGGCCCCCCGTAACGGCCGCGGTCCAGCGCCTCCTCGACGCCTGCGTCGAGGCGGGCGAGGTGCGCCCCGGCATTGACCCCGTCGACGTGATCATGCTGTTGAGCTGTTTGTGGCGTACGCCGAACGGCCCGGAGGGTGCCGCCCAGGTCGACCGCCTCCTGGATCTCGCGATCGAAGGGTTCCGCCCATAGGTGAGCGGCACGGCACTGCACCTGACAGCGAGCAGCCGACCCGTTCAAACGAACCTCGGCCCGCACCGTCACCGCCCTCGCCCCGTTCCACTCCAACCCCCGGCAAGGCACCGTGGCCGGGCGCAGTCCGAGCCGGAAGGAAGCAGTTACGTGGGGACCGTACGGATCACGGACGCGAACCGGTTATCGACAGTGAAACCGGACCTGGCCGCGACACTGAACGTCGAGAGGTCAGGGGTCACCCCCGACTCACTGACGGTCGCCTCCAACCGAAAGGTCTACTGGAACTGCCCGGACTTTCCCGCGCACGATCCGTGGGAAGCCGTGGTGAACAACCGCAGCGGAGGGTTCCGCAAGCGCTACGGCACCGGATGCCCCACCTGCCGCCTGCGCCAGACATCAGCGCAGGAGCTGCGGCTCAAGGCCGAACTCAGCACAGTCCTCGCCATCGACGCCTACCGTGATGCCGTTCGTCGAGCGGGTCGACATGGTGATCGACGCCGACGGTCTGCGCATGGTCCTCGAGTTCGACGGCTCCTACTTCCACGGGAACGAGCAGTCGGCCAGGAGGGACAGTGAGAAGTCCCGACGGCTGCGCGAGTCCGGTTGGATCGTGGTGCGTATCAGGGAGGCCCCACTCGACCTCCTCGACCCGGCCTACGACGTAAGGGTCGGCTTCCTCGCAGAGCCGGAGACCGCCGCGGCCGACGTCCTCGACCACCTGGTGGTGCTTGGTCTGCTGAACCCGGCAGCGGCCGAACAGTACCGGGCCCTGGACGCTCCCCAGGCACAGGAAACAGCGAGCAGGTGGATCCGCGAGCGCATCGGCGAGCAAGCGGCACGGCGGCTGGAGTACTCGGCGCAGAACGACGCGTGGGGCTTCATGTTCGAGGAGCTGGTGGCGTACGAGGCCGACACCGGCGACTGCTACCCCACGGACCAGCTCTGCGTCGACGGACGCAATCTGGGACTCTGGTGCCGCAAGCAGCGGCGACTTCAGCGCACCGGTCGCCTGCGAGCCGACCGGGCCGGGCGTCTGGCGACGATCGCCACCTGGTCCTCCCGGACTGCGCACGAGGCAGGTTTCTGGGCCGGCCACGACCGGTACCTGCGGCGGGCCGAACCTGGAGATCCGCGCGAGCGGGAGGAACTGCCGTCCAGCCGCGATGCGACCGTGTGGGCGAACAACCTCCGAAAGCGGCGGGCCGAGCTCATCGCCTGCGGCGGCGATCTGCCGGGCGATCAGCTCGAAGCCATGGAGAAGGTACCCGGCTGGTCCTGGGACCCCTATCAGGACGCCCACGACACGAAGGTCGAGGTGATGCAGCAGTTCTGTGCCGCCACCGGCCGTCCCGTCTCGTCGGTCAAACAGCGCGAGCAGTGGAACAGCCACCCCGTGGGAGTGTGGCTCAACTCCTGGCGCACCCGCCGCGATGTCCTGTCTGCCTCACAGGAGGCCGAGCTCGAGGCGCTCCCGGGATGGACCTGGGATCAGCAGGGAGACCAGTGGACCGCAATGCTTCAGCACCTTCAGGACTTCGGGGCGGCACGGGGCCACATACAGCCGAGCCTGACCCTCGGCGACGAACACGAGAAGGCGCTCGCCAGGTGGAAGCGCAACCACAAGAACCGTCTCCGGGGCCGCGGAGACGACAAGGCGATCCGCCTGCGGGCGCTCCTGGCCCAGTACGGGGAGACCCTGCCCTGACCACGGTGGGCCCCGGCCGGCCCGCGCCTCACCGCGGTCCCGTGCGCGGGCCCGGGTCGCGTGTCCATGCGTGAGGCCCCTGCCGGGCGCAGGCAGTGGGAGGGCCGAGCCTCTGGAAATCCTCAAGTTGCTTGCCATACGGAGATCATGACCGTCACGCTGATCCACATGGCAGCCATCACGGGACTCAGTAAAAAGCACAACTTCGTGCTGGTCATCCGGGACGCGGACGAGATCGCGGCAACCCTGCGTCAGGCATTGGCCGAGGCATCGCCCGAGGAGCGTCCAGGCCTGGAACGCGCCGCCGCGCTCGTGGAGTCGACCGCCGCAGACACCGAGGGCCTACTGCGCGCCCGCTGGGTCCGCTCCCGGCTGGCAGCCGCCGGGTTCACCGGAGACATCGCCTCAGTCGCTGCGGTGAAGGCGCTGCGTCAGGCGGAACCGAAACTGAGCCTGCTGGCGGCGGCACAACTACAGAAGGACGCACTGGCCCATCCGGAGTGACCCGGCACCGCATGGCGGATACGCCCATGGGGCCAACCGTCAGCTCATTCGCCGGGGACAGGTTCCCACCTCATGGTGGGCCGGCTTCCCCCGGGGCCGCCGGAAGTCGGGCGATGCCGGCTTCAGTGGCACTGGCGTCCGACAGCCACGCGCATGCCAAGCTGGACCCTCTGGCCCGAAACGCCGTTCGAAGTCACTCAGGCAGCGCCACGGTGAGATCCACCTCGACGAGCTGTCCCAGAAAGCCCAGCTGGGCGACGCCCAGGAGCGTGCTGGCAGTGGTGAATGCCGGACCGAGGCCGGACTCGGTGAGCCGACTCCATGCGGCACCGAGAGTGTCCCTCTCATCGCTTCGCACGTAGATCACCGACCGCACCACATGTTCGGGCTGGGCGCTCACGGCTGCCAGGGCAGTGAGCGCGTTCGCGACCACCTGGTCGATCTGCGTCTCGAGGGAGTCGGAACCGACGAGGTCGCCGTTCCCATCAAGCGGGCACTGCCCCGCCAGATAGGCGGTACGGCCTGCCTCCACCACGGTGATGTGGTGGTAGCCGGGTGTCGCATGCAGTTGCTCGGGGTTGATGCGGGTGATCTTCTCGGTCATGTCAGCGAGTCTGACCAGCGTGGTGCCGGCACGCACCTCATTTTCCCCACGGGTCAGCACTCCGCAGTGACGTGCAGCGGTTCGAGGACAAGCCCAGTGCCTGGTCCTCAAGCTTCGACCCGGGTTCCGCCAGGAGCCTGCTGACTGTCTTGCCGGTACGACAGAACTGGGCCCCACAGCCCTTGCCACGCGATCCGATCCGGACAGAGCGGCTCGTGCTCCCTCATCCCGGATCCGCGCTGTCCGAGTCCGGTGCGCGCGACGGGTCAGGCGACGGTCAGTACGGCTTTGCCGCGGACGGTGCGGGCGCGCAGGTCGGCGATGACGTCGGCGGTGCGGGCCCAGTCCCGTACCGTGCCGATCTCGGGGTGCAGGCGGCCGGCGGCGACCAGTCGCACCAGGGCGGACAGGTCCCCGCCGAAAGTTGCGTCCGAGGTGGTGTAGTCGAAATGCGCGATACGGGCCTGGTTCGGGCCCCTGAAGAAGTCGAAGAAGTCGAGGGTGACGGGCTCGCGGCTCGCCTGGCCGAACCACACCAGCAGGCCACCGGGAGCCAGCTGGGCCAGAGCGGCGGGCAGGCCGGCCCCGCCGACCGACTCCAGCACCACGTCGTACGGGCCTGCGGCGTCATCCACCGACGTGATCAGTTCGGTTGCCCCCAGCTGCAGCAGCTGCGCGCCGCGGTCCGCGGTGGCGCTGACCGCGGTGACGGCAGCACCGCCTGCGGCGGCGAGTTCCGTCACGTAGTGGCCGACGCCACCGCTGGCACCGGTGAGCAGGACCCGACGGCCGGCCAGCGGACCGGCGGCGCGCAGCAGTCGCAGCGCGGTGATCCCCGCCAGTGGCAGGGCCGCGGCGGTCACGGCATCGACGCTGTCGGGCAGCTCGGCGAGACTGGTGGTGGGCACGGCGACGCGCTCGGCCCAGCCGTATGCGGGCGGATGGGCCACGACCCGGGTTCCCGTGGCCGGCCCGCTGCCGTCGGCCGCGGCCCGTACGACGGTACCGGCGACGTCCTTGCCGGGCCGCCAGCCCGCCCAGCGGCGATCGAGACCGCCGTCGAGCTGGAAGGTCTCCCCGCGGTTGACGGAGTACGCCTCCACCGCGACAACCACCTCGTCCGTGGCGGGCTCCGGCTCGGCGGCCTCACCGAGGACGACCGATTGGCCGGTGTCGGCAGTTGCTCCGGGCAGTATCGCCTTCATCATTCCTGACATCGCTTCAAAGGCCTCTCGCTTGTGTGCGGGTGCTCGGGGTTCAGGCGACGGGCGCGACGAGGGCGCGCTCCCAGTGCTGGGTGTCGGCGTACTCGCGCATGTTCGTGATCTTGCCGTCGCGGACCGTGAAGACGCCGACGTTGTTCTCCTGGTACGGACGGCCGGTCCGGCCAGTGGCCCAGGAGTCCCATTCGACGAGGACCTGCTCGCCGGCGCCGAAGTGGTTGGTGATCCTGATTCCGATCTCCTTCACCGGGTCCAGGTGGGCGAAGGCGGTGGCCAGGAAACCGTTGATCACCTGGTCGTGGCCCTGCCACGTACCGGAGATCGGCAGGTCGCCGCCGTACCAGCAGCTGCCTCCCTCGGCCCAGGAGTCGAGGATGGCCTCCTGGTCGCCGGCCTCCAGTGCCTCGAAGTAGCGCAGCACCACAGCGGTCGGTTCGGTTTGCGCGGTCATGCCGGTGCTCCTTGGTTCGTCGCAGGCGGGGTCGGGGGGGGGCAGGCGTGGTCAGGCGAAGACGACCGTCTTGGCGTGCAGGGTGTCGAAGTATTCGCGCACCGTCGCGATCCTGCCGTCGCGGACCGTGAAGACTGCGAGGCAGTGCTGGTCGTAGCGGCCCCCGGTCTTGGCCAGGGCGCGGGTGTTCCACTCGGCGAGGACCTGGTCGCCCTCGGCGATCAGCCCGTCGAAGGTGAACTCGATCGTCTCCGGGCGCAGCCGGGCCACCATCCGCGGAACGAACTCTCCGAGGATCTCGTCCGGCCCGGTCCAGGTCCCCGACAGGGGCAGGTCACCGGCCAGCGTCCAGGTCGTGTCGGGGGTGAAGAAGTCGCGCAGCGCGTCGACATCACCGGTCATCAGGGTGTCCATGTACGCCTGGACGACTGCCTTGCCGGCCTCGGTGTGCTCCCGCTCGTTCATGTTCTGCCCCTTCGTGGCGGTGTTCTTTCCGATGCCTCGAACCTACGGATCCCCCACCTCGGAAGGGAAAGACCTGTTCCGGCTCGGCCCAGAACACAGCGGCATAACGGCAGTTCAACCCACCTGTACGATGTTCGGCATGTCAGAGCTCCGCCGCCTTCGCTACTTCCTTGCCGTCGCCGAGGAGCTCAATTTCACCCGGGCCGCCGCGCGCCTGCACCTGGCCCAGCCCGCGCTGAGCCGCCAGATACGCGAGCTGGAGAAGGAACTGGGTGTGCAACTGCTGGAGCGCACCACCCAGTCCACCTCGGTCACCGAGGCCGGCCGACTGCTTCAAGAGCGCGGCCAGGAACTCTGCGCGGAAGCCGACCGGCTGTGGCGCGACGTACGCGCCTTCGCCACCGGGGCCCAGGGGAAGATCTCCATCGGCTACAGCGCGAGCACCAGCTACGACACCGCACCCACCCTGCTCGCAGCACTCGCCGAGGCGCACCCGGACATCAGCGTCACCACCCGGCTGCTGCCCACCGCCGAGGTCGTAGCCGGCGTCGCCGAGGGCACCCTCGACGCCGGCCTGGTCCGCTGCCCGCCGCCGACGCCCCAACTCGTCCGCACCTTCGTGCGCCTGGAGCCCCAGGGCGTACTCATGGCGGAAGGACATCCACTGGCCGAGCACTCGGAGGTCGATGTCGCCGCACTCGCCGGCCAGACGGTCCTCCTGCACGCCCGCAGCGACAACCCCGGGCACCACGACGCGATCACCGGCATCTTCGAACGCGCCGGCATCGCACCGAAGCTGCGCGAACGGCAGCTGTCCTTCGACGTCGCGCACATGCCCGTAGCTCAAGGCAACGCGGTCTCCGTGGTCGGCGCATCCGTTCTTCCCGGTCTGCCGGCCGGACTGGTGTGGCGGCCGCTGTCCCCGGTCTCGGCCATCGAGATCCACCTCCTCACCCGCGGCGGCACCGGGCAGCCCGTCACGGCCCGGCTGCTCCAGGTCACCGCCGACACCGCCCGCACTCATGGCTGGCTCCGCTCCCCGAGCTGACCCTTCAGCCGGGTGGTGGGCGTCCCCGACGCGACCGAGGCGGCAGGTGAGGACCGTGCACGCGCGTCTCTCGTCCCGGGCAAGCAGCGCGTCCACCGTGTGCAGGTGGTCCTCGGCCGACGCGTCTGCCGGCCTCCGCGAGAGTGCGGCGTTCCCGTACGGCCCGGACCGATGGTGAGGGTCGTCGGTCGTCCATGCCGTCGTGACGCTCTCCTCGGCGTTCCGGCACACGTCGGAACGCCGAGGAGAGCGTCGTGAGTCACCTCAGCAGCGGCTGACGTCGATCCGGATCAGATTGCGGCCGCGGATGGCATAGAACCTGCCGCGCTCGTCCACCGCGGCTCGCGGGATGCCGTACCAGTCGGCGTCGAGCTCCACCAGGTCGGTACGTGCGAACGTCTTCTTGTCGTAGCGGACGAAATCCGAGCTGGACGCCCCGTACACGTACCCGCGATCGGCGAGCAGCGTCCCGTAGTTCGGCACCACCGAGCCGTGGTTGGCGGAGTGGATCACCTTCCGGGTACGCAGGTCGATCACGAAGAAGTCGCCCCTGAAGCACATGACGTACAGGTGGCGGCCGAGCACGGTGAGGCCCGTGATCCCGGTGGGCCTGGACTGCGGCGTCATCCGCCACAGCTCTCGCCTCCGGACCGGATCCCACGCGACCAGGGTGCCGGCGGTCGCGGCGACGTTCTGGCCGCCGAGATAGGTCACGCCGTCGTGCGCGACGACCGCACGGACCATCTGTTCGTCATCGATCGGGTTGACGGCGGTCGTCGTGGCACCGCTCTTCGGGTCGAACGTCATCAGCGATCCGCCCGACTCGTAGTCGGACTGCAGTCCGATCACCATCAGCCGGTGGCGGTCGTCCCAGACGATCTGGTGCGGGCGGTTCTGCTGCGGCGGCAGATCGGCCAGCTTGCGGGCCCACTCGTCGTCGACGCGCGGGTTGAACGCCAGGAGGCCGATCGCGTTGTACTGGGCGAAGTGGGCAGTGCCCCGGTGCAGCAGGATGTCCTTGGCCTCGCTCGTCGCGAGCACCCTGTTCTGCTTCCCGGTACGCAGATCATGCCGTGCGACCGAGTTCGTCCCGCCGACGTACACGTTGTGCGTGTCGGCGGCTACCGACATCGCCAGCTGGGGCCCGATCGGGGCGCCCGCCTCGATCAGATCCCATGAGGTGTCCGAGCCCGTGCCGGGATCGACCTCGAAGATCAGGCCGAAGGCCGAGACGACGATGACCTTGTCGTCGCGGATCCACAGGCCCCAGATCTCGCCGAAGTCCCCCTCCTTGGGCTTGATCTCGCGGAACGTACCGGTGCTCAACGTCAGCTCGATGAGGGCGGCGCCGTTGAAGTACATCTTGTCGCCGAGCTTGCGCGGCAGTCGCAGGAAGTGCTGCTCGCTCTGCGCGAGCGTGTACCGGGCCGGGTCGTCGGCGTCCATGACGGCGACCGCTGCGCCGGCGTCGGTGGTGGAGCACACGTACAGCGTGCCGTCGTGGAGACCGATGTCGCGGACCTCCACCTGCCCCGCGAATTCCTTCGGCAGGATCGGCGTGATCTTCTTCGTGGCCCGGTCCATGACGAAGAGTCCGGCCTTGGTACTGGTCGGAGTGGCGCCGAGTGACGCGCCGGTGCCGATGTAGATCTTGTCCTGTGTGGCCAGCAGGCAGCGGATCATCGGTACGTCCGGATCGGGGATCGCGATCTCGGTGAGCTCACCGGTGGCCGGATCGTACTGGCGCAGCTTGGGCTGGAGCTCTCGTCCACCGAAGAAGATCTTGTTGTCCGGTGAGGCGCTGATCGCGTACGGATCGAGGCCGGGGATCGAGTGGAGGTCCTCCTTGGGCGCGCCGGCCACGGAGAGGTCGAGCCGGATGAAGCCGGGGCCGGGGGCGGAGTCGTACTCCCGGATCGCTGAGTACAGATACCGCCCGTCCGGGTCGACGGCGAGCAGCTGGGTGCTGATCCCGGGCCCGTCGGTGACGCTGGTGACCTTCTGCGTGTCGAAGTCGAAGCCGATGATCCGCATCGGATCGATGTTGCGTGAGGCGATGTAGGCCTTGTTGCCCACCGGAATGGCAGCGGCGAGGGAGAAGTTGTTCACCCCCGGTCCGAGGTCCGTCACCCGCGCCCCCGACCTCGCCAGGGCCTCGGTCGCGGGCAGGGCGGAGACGGCCAGTGCACCCGCACCGACGGCCCCCCACTGCATTATCTGGCGTCGTGTGATCGATCCGTCCTGCATGGTTGTGTGCTCCTTCGTCGGTTTCTGAGGATGCGCACGGGGAGTTCATGGCCCTCCCCGTGGCCGGAGGGGTCAGCCCGCGGTCCAGCGCAGGCCGCCCAGGAGGTGGCCGCGGAAGGCCGGGTCGGTATAGGCGTTCTCCGCGTGGCCCAGCGATGTGTAGAACGAGCGGCCGGCGCCGGATTCCCTGCACCACACCAGTGGGTGATCGGCGCCCATGCCGCCTCCCTCGTAGCCGGCCTCGTCGATGGTGGCGAGGACCTGCACGCCGGGGCGTCGCGGGTTGCTCCGGAAGTCGTACCACTCGTCGTTCCAGTCCCATCGCGACGGCAGATGGCGCGTCGAGGGGTGGCTCCGGTCCTCGACCAGCACGGTGCCGGCCTGGAACTCCGGGTGGCCGGCGAAGCGTGCGCCGAGCAGCTCCCCGTAGTACGGCCAGGCGTACTCGGTGCACGCGGCCGAGTGGATGCCCATGAAGCCGCCGCCGTCCGAGGTCCAGCGCCGCAGCGCCAGGCGGCCGTCCGGATCGAGCACCTCGCCGCTGGTGGAGAGGAAGACCACCGCGCTGCGCCCCGCCAGCGAGGCGTCGGTGAAGACCGAGGGGTCCTCGGAGGTCTCCACGGAGAACCCGTGCTCCTCCCCCAGCTCGCGCAGAGCCGCCTGCCCGGCGGGGATCGAGTCGTGCCGGTAGGCCGTGGTGCGGGTGAAGACGAGAACGTCCGACAGGCGGTCGGTCTGGGACATGTGGGACATGTCGGCACTCCGGGTTCTGATGGACGGGGTGGTGGGGCGGCACGGTGGCCGCCCGGGCACTCAGGCCGAAAAGCTCAGGCCCAGGCGCTCGGGCCGAAGTGCTCAGGCCGAGGTGGTCAGGGCCGCTCGGGTCACGGGGTACGCGAACTCCCGCCCCGCGCAGTAGCGTTCGACCTCGTCCAGAGCGCTTCGGGTGATACGCAGCAGCTCACCGCCGAGTGAGCCGGCGATGTGTGGGGTGAGCAGCACGTTCGGCAGCGAGTACAGCGGTGAGGTTGCCGGCAGCACCTCGGGCTCGGTGACGTCGAGGACGGCGTGGATGCGTCCCGACAACGCTTCCGCGGTGAGTGCCTCGGTGTCGATGAGGCAGCCGCGCCCCGTGTTGACAAGGGTGGCGCCGTCCCGCATGAGCGACAGTCCGCGGGCATCCAGCAGGTGGTACGTCTCGGGCAGGGCGGGCGCGTGCAGCGAGACGATGTCGGAGGCGGCCAGCAGTTCGTCGAGCCCGACGAGCCGGGCGCCCATCGAACGGGCCGTGTCGGGATCGAGGTGCGGATCGGCCACCAGGATGTCGAAGTCGTGGGGGCGGAGCAGTTCCAGCACCCTGCGTCCCACGAGGGACGCGCCCACCAGACCGATCGTCCTGCGGTAGTTGCCGAAGCCGGGGAAGTGAGCCGCCCAGTCCAGGGCGTTCCGGTGCTCGCGGTAGAGTCCGCCGATCTCCAGGACGCGCTTGTTGGCGAAGAGGATGGCGGCGAGCGTGTACTCGGCGACGGGTACGGCGTTGGCGGCGGCCGCCGTGGAGACGAGGAGCCCGCGGTCCCAGCAGGCGTCCGTCACATGGTGTTTGACACTTCCTGCCGCGTGCACGACCGCCTTCAGGGCCGGCATGCGGGCCAGCACGGCGTCGTCGAGCGGGCGGCATCCCCAGGACGTGATCAGGATCTCGACATCTGCTAGGTGGGGCACGTGGTCGAAGTCCTCGGCGACGACCTGGGGTTCGATGTCGACGAGACGGGTCAGCCGGTCGATCGCGGCGGGCGGGAAGAGGGCGTCCCGGTGCGGACGGCCCATCGCGAACAGGGCACGCGGGCGGGGCGGAGTGGGTGGCATGGGGATGATCCTCAGGACGATGGCCTACTTGACGGCGCCGGCTGTCATGCCGGACTTCCAGAACCGCTGGAGCATCAGGAACAGGATGACCAGCGGAACCACGGACACCAGCGATCCGACGATGGCCAGGAGGTAGTCCTGCGGGTGTCCCTGGGAGAGCGCGGAGGAGTACCAGACGTACAACCCGAGGTTGACCGGGAAGAGATCCTTGTCGGACAGCATCACCAAGGGCAGGAAGAAGCTGTTCCAGATCTGGGTGAACTGGAAGAGGAAGATGGTCACGAAGCCCGGTGCGATCATGGGCAGACCGATCCTGCAGAAGGTCCTGAACTCGCCCGCCCCGTCCACACGTGCGGCCTCCAGGACCTCGTTGGGTATGTACGAGGCGCTGAAGACACGGGCCAGGTACACCCCGAACGGGAAGACGAGGCCGGGGATGAACACACCCCAGAAGGTGTTCACCAGACCGGCCTTGGCCGCGATCAGGTAGAGCGGGATCGCCATCGCCGTGCCGGGCACCATCACACCCAGCAGGACGAAGGAGAAGAGCTTCTCCTTGCCGGGGAAGTTCAGTTTGTCGAAGGTGTACCCGGCGGCCACGCTGAACACCGTCGCCAGCAGCGAGCCGACACCGGCGTACAGGACCGTGTTGAGCAGCCAGCGCAGGAAGATCCCGTTGTCGACCTCGAACAGGTACGTGAGGTTGTCGCCGAGCGCGAAGTCCTTGCCCGGGGCGAAGCCGTTGGTGGCGAAGAGGTCCTGACGGCTCTTGGTCGACGAGAGGAGCAGCCACAGCATCGGCAGCAGCGTGTACAGGGCAGCGAGGCCCAGCATCGCCGTCACTCCCGCTCTGGACAGCAGGACCGATGGGCGGTTCCCGGGGCCGCGCCGGCCCGGCCGGTTCCTGTCCGTCGGCCTGCCGTCCGTCTGCTCCGGAGCCGGAGAGGAGCCGGCGGGGGCAACGCGTGTCATGGTCTTGGTCACGGCTTGCTCCTGCTGCGCGAAAAGCGGGTGACGAGGAACGACAGCAGCGCGGCGAACAGCGCGATGAGCAGCGAGGCCGCTGCCGCCAGTCCGAAGTCGTTGTGGGTGAAGGCTGCGGTCTGGACGAACATGTTGGGCGTCCAGCTGCTGCCGATGGAGCTGGACGCGCTGTAGATGACCTTCGGTTCGGTGAAGAGCTGGACCGAACCGATGACGGTGAACAGCACGGCCAGGGCGATGGCCGGGCGGATCATCGGCACCTTGATCGACAGGGCGGTACGGATCTGGCCGGCGCCGTCGATCTTCGCCGCGTCCAGGGCCTCGGTCGGCACCGCCTGGAGGGCGGCGTAGAAGATGACCATGTTGTACCCGATCCACTCCCAGACGGCGATGTTCGCCGCGGAGAAGACCGCGTTGTCCGCCGACAGGAAGTCGATGTCGAGACCGCCCGCGGCGAGGAAGTCGATCACCGGGCTGAGTCCGGGTGTGTACAGGTAGACCCAGATGAGTGCCGCGATCAGACCGGGCACCGCGTGCGGGAGGAACAGGGCCAGCTGGAAGAAGGTCCGCGCCCTGGTCAGTGCCGAGTCCAGCAGGAGGGCGAGGACGAGGGCCCCGCCGATCATGACCGGGATGTAGATCGCGACGTACGCGGCGATGGTGAGGAATCCGCCGCGGAACGCGGGGTCCGACAGTGCGTGTACGTAGTTGTCCAGTCCGGCGAAGACCTCTTCCGTCCCGCCGAAGCCGAGGCCCGAGGTGTGGGTGGTGAACAGGCTCATCCAGCCCGCGTAGACCAGCGGGGCGAGGGTGACGGCGGCGAAGAGGACGAAGAAGGGGGCCAGGAGCAGGGCGGCGGTGCGGCGCTGGGCGCGGGCTGACGGAGTTGTCATACCGGGCCTTTCTCGAAAGGGGAGCGGGAGGCGTCGGGGCGGGAGCCGATGCCGGCCCCGGCCTTGCGGGGCGGGCATCGGCTCACCGGGGTTCGCGAACTGCTTCGCGTACTACGGGGCGACTTTCATCCCGCGCCGCTCCATGTCCTGGACCGTCGCCTGCTGGGCGCCGGTGAGGACGTCGAAGAGCTTGACCTTGCCCTGGGCGACCTTCGGAAGCTGATCGACGATGGCCGTGTTCGTGGTCCCCATGACCGGGCCCCACGTCCAGCCGGGCCGGACCGCCGCGTAGGACTTGTTGCCCAGGGCGTACACGTCCTGCCCGCCGAAGTAGTCGGTGGGGAAAGCGGCCTTGGTGACCGGCACGAGCTTGGGATCCGCGGGGAACATGCTGCTGGTCCCGGAGGAGACCCACGCCTTCATGCCTTCGGGGTCGGTGGTGATCCACTTGATGAACTCGGCGGCGGCTCCGCTGTTCTTGGCGCCCTTCGGTATGACGAAGGAGGAGCCGCCGTACATGGCCGAGGCCGGCTTGCCGTCCCAGGTGGGCACCGGGGCCACCGACCACTTGCCCTTCTGGTCGGCGACCGTCGCCTGCTGCGCTCCCGCACACCAGCTCGCGCAGACGTAGGCGACGGTGCGGTTCTGCTGAACGCCCGTCCAGAACGGGTCGAGCGAGCTCACCGAGGTGACGAGGTCCTTCCGGGCGAGGTCACCCCAGTAGTCGGCGACCTTCCGGGACGGAGCGTCGTCCAGCGACACCTTCCAGGCATCCTTCTCCGTGCCGAACCACTGCGAGCCGGCCTGCCAGGCGAGGGCGGTCAGCAGACCCGGGTTGTCGGTGTAGAGAACGCCGCCGCGGGCCTTCGGATCCGCCTTCTTCACCTGAGCGGTCATGTTCCGGTACGCGTCCCACGTCTTGGGGACGCCGATCCCGTGGCTCTTGAAGAAGTCGTTGCGGTAGTACAGCATCAGCGGAGCCGCGTCGCGGGGAACGCCCCAGGTCTGACCACCCAGCTCGACCAACTGCCTTACGGACTTGGGGAAGTGGTCCTTGACCAGAGGTCCGAGCGAATCACTCAGCGTCTCCAGCTTGCCCTGGGTGGCGAACTCGGGCAGCTGCGGGTACTCGACGACCGCGGCATCGGGGGCGGTGCCGGCCTTCACGGCGTTCGTGAGTTTGGAGTAGTACTCCTGGCCCGAGGGCACCGCCTCGAAGGTCACCTTGATGTCCGGGTGGGTCCGGTTGAATGCCTTCGCCACTTCGTCGGAGCCCTTGACGAAGGACCAGAAGGTGACCTTCCCGGTGCCCTTCTCCGCCGCGGAACTCCCGCCGTCCGAGCTCCCGCATCCCGTGGCGAGAAGGCCGATTGCCGCGACGGAGCCGACCAGTGCTGTCAGTCGTCTACGAAACATGATGTGCCACCGATCGTTTGCTTGGGTGTCACCGCAATCATTCGTTACGTACGACAGCGAGTCAATGCATGTGGTTTCGTTTTTTTGATTACGAAACCACATGACATCACCTGCTCATGCGTCGGTGTGCCGCTCGGCGCCGCAGGACGCTCGTACCCGCAGCTCCGGGCGGAGCAGGATCTCGGCGAGAGGCGTGGCCGGGTCGGACAGCCGGCGCACCGCCAGGTCGAGCGCCCACGCCCCCACCGCCTGTTTGGGGGGTGCGACGGCGGTGAGGGGGACGTCGCTCAGCTCGGCGACCTCGTCGTCGTAGGTGACCAGGGCCAGATCCTCCGGTACGCGCACACCGCGTGCGCGGAGGATGCCGACGAGGGCGATGGCATCGATGTCGTTGTGCACCAGAGCGGCTCTGACCTCGCCGGACTCCACGGCGCGCACCACTTCTTCGAAGCGCGCGTCGGCCGGAGCCGCGTCACCGGCGGTGCTGATGAGGAACTCCGGCCCCGGCGTCAGCCCCATCGCCTTCACCGCGTCGGCGTGACCGACGCTGAGAAGCGCCGTGTTGGGGCTCTCGACCCTGGCGACGAGGGCCACCTTGTCGTGCCCGAGCCCGGCCAGATGGCGCACCGCGAGGGCCGCCCCGTAGGCGTGGTCCGAGGCCACCTGCTCCAGCCGGCCGGCCTGTATCCCGGCCCTGCGCTCCACCAGCACGGCCGGCACGTCAAGAGTGCTCAGCCACTGCTCGGCCTCGTCCAGCGGGCGCAGGCCCGGGTGCAGCATCAGCAGCAGGCTGTCGATCCCGCCGGCCACGAGCCGGCGGACCTGCTCCTGGTTCTCCGCCAGCGATTCCCCGGAGACGGCCAGTACGACGCGGACGCCACGCGCGCGGGCCGCGTTCTGGACGCCCCGGATCACCTCGGCGTAGTAGTAGCCGCCCGGCGGCACGACCAGTCCGACGGCGTGCTTCTCCCCGGCGGGGGCCGGTGCCGCGGCATGGACCTCCACGGGAGCGGGAGCATCCGGTGACAGGGCCCTGGCACCGCCGTGCACACGGTTCAGCAGTCCCTGGCCGGCCAGCTCCCGTACGTCCTGGCGCAGGGTCACGGCGGAGACACCCATCTCCTCCGCCAGCGCCTTCACGGTGATCGAACCCTGGCGCTCCACCGCGCGCAGGATCGCTTCCCGCCGCTCGTTAGCCAACACCCTGCAGTCCCCTCTCGACAACGAGTGAGTCATCGATCTTCACTCGACAATCGAAAAGATATCAATCAAAGGACAACGATGGCCTGGAGCGGCGGATCCCGTAGCGGGGTCAGTGCGACGGCCGGTCGTCGACGGCGACGAGGTTGCCGCCGCGGAGCGTGTACAGCAGACCCGCGTCGACGTTGACATGCGGGCCGCTGTACCAGGCCCCGTTGATGTCCGCGACGACGGTGGTGACGGCGAACGTCTTCGGATGGAAGCGGAAGAGCGTGGTGTCCGAGACCCCGTAGACCGCGCCCCGGTTGGTGACCATGGCGGCGAAACCCTTGCTGACACCGCTGACGTCCGCGGTGTGGACCACCTTCCTGGCCCGCACGTCGATGACGAAGAGCCCTCCCCCGGTGGTGAGGCCGTAGAGGTTCCGGCCCTGCACCGCCAGAGCCGCCACGCCGGCCGCCTGCTTCGTGTCGACGCGCCACAGCTCCTTGCCGGTGACCGGATCGACGGCGACTACGGTGGCGCGTGCGCCCTCCTTGGCGGCGTTGTCACCGCCCAGGTATGCGATGCCCTCCCGGTTGGCCACCGCCCGTACGAGTTGGACGTCGTCGATCGGATTGACGTAGGACACCGACTTCCCGGTCCGGGGAGAGTACGTCCAGAGTGCGCCGCCGCCCTCGGTGTCGGACTGCACGCCGACGAGGAGCAGCTTGTTGTCCGGGTCCCACGAGAGGTCCAGCGGTCGGTTCTGCTCGCTGGGGAATCCCGCCGCCTGCTGCGGCTGCCGCCGCCGGGAGGAGTCGTACCGCCAGATGCCCTGCGCGTTGTACTGGCCGGTGTGCAGGACGCCTTCGATCACTTCGGCGTCCTTGGCCTCCCCCGGTGCCGACAGGTTGACGACCTCGCCGGTCCTGAGGTTGCGCCGCGAGATGGCGCCGTTGCCGCCGACGTAGACGTACCCGTGGCCGGCGGCGATCCCCATGCCCGCCTGTGGTCCGGCCTCGGCTCCTGCCTCTTTCAGGTCGGTGACCGCGGAGGTCTTGGCCGCAATGTCGATCTCGGCGACGAAACCGTAGCCCGAGACGACAGCGAGCCTTCCGTCGGCGTGGTCCAGCCCCCAGATCTCGCCGAGATCCGGCCCGGTGAACTCCACGTGGGAGATGGTCCTGTCGGCCTTCGAGTAGGCCTCGACTCCCGACTCGGAGGCGAAGTAGATCCGCTCGGCGTCGGAGGCGAACGCCTTGACGACGGTGCCCTCGGTCTTGACCACGGTGTACGAGGAGTGGTCCGCCAGGTCGATCACGGCGAGCTTCGCGGGATCGACCGCACCCGACGTGCCGACCAGCAGCTTCCCGTCATGAACGGCGAGTTCGCGCAGGCTGGGGTCCTTCTCCATCTCCTTGGGCACGATCGAGGTGAACTCACGGCTCTTCCGGTCGAAGGCGAACAGGGACGCCTTGCTCGCACCGCTTCCACCGGAAAGGACGCTGCCAGCGCCGAAGAAGACGGTGGTGTCCGTGGCCGCGACCGCCCTGGCCAGCGTCGCCTTCGGGTCCGGGGCACCCAGGTTGGTCACGGCACCTGTGGCGGGGTCGTACTGCCACAGGACGGGTGGCTCGTCCGGGACGCCGCCCACGGCGAACACCGTGCCGTCGGGCGCGACGGCGAGATCCCGGATGTCGCGGTCCTCGGTCCTGCCGACGGGCACGGCGGGTGTGCCGGGCGTCTTCAGGTCCCACCGGTAGAGATTCGGCTTGCCCTGGTCGGACTTGACCAGGACTCCGATGTAGAGGTAGCGGCCGGTGGGATCCGCTGCCAGCGCCTGGACGGAAGGCTCAGGCCCCGCACCGAGGCTGGTGGACGACACCACTTTCCGGCTCGGCAGATGGAAGCCGACGACGCTGGAGGGGGTCAGGTTGCGCGAGCCGATGTAGACGGTGTCGCCGACCTGCAAGCCGCTCATCAGCGAGAACTGGACCAGGCCCGGCCCCAGGTCCGTCACCGTGGTCGTGGCCGCCGCCGCGAGTGCTGCGCCTGCCTGCGGGGTGAGAAGAGCTCCGGCGGCAGTGGCCAGCCCGAACGCACCGCCGGTCTGGATCAGCCGGCGCCTGCTCAGGGAATGAGAAACGGTCATCTGTGCTCCAAGGGGTGTTGAGTCTGTGCCGAGCGACGAGTCCCCGAATCCTCTGGATCCCCTGAATCCCCTGAATCGAGGGGCTCGGAGGAACGTGGGATTCAGCGATTCAGTGGTCCGCGTCAGGACAGGTCGAGAATGCGGATGTCGTCGTGCTGGACGATCCGCGTGGCTACGTCACCGTTCTCGATCGACTCCGAGGGGCGGTAGAGCCCCCACTTGATGTATCCGTGATCGGCCGGGTTCTCCGGCTGGTACGTGCGCACGTTCTCGTACGACGCGGCGGGCTTGTAGTCGGACTCGCCCGGAAGGCGCACGGAGACCTTGAAGTAGCCCGTCTCGTCGGTGGTCCAGCGCGCGTCCACGCGGAAGCTCATCCACTGGTTCACGTACGGACGGAGGTCCGGCACCACCGTCGTCTGCTGGTTCAGGTGCGGCGACCGGAACGCGACCTCGTTGCGCTTCGCCATGAGGTAGAACGCCGGGACGTTGCCACCGCCGTACTTGCCCTGGAAGACGATGTCGCCCGAGTCGCTGTCACCGGGCGTGTAGGTCTTCCAGTCCTTGAGCAGCACACTGAACTCGTAGCGCTGCACGTCACCGACGTCGAACTGCCCGGACGGAAGCAGATCCGTCGCGCTCTCGCTCCGGGGCGCGCCGTTGGACTCGTATCCCCCGTCGCCGAGCGTCACCTTGTGCTGAACCGCGTACGAGCCCTCGTGCCCGGGCTGCACGACGCCGGAGGCGTCCGCCGCCGTCGCATGCGTGGTGCTGAGTCCGTCCACTCCGGAGTCCAGGGCTCCGTTCTCGTAGTCCACCTTCAGCTTCTCCGCGGTGGACTGCGCGTGCGCGGAGCCGGGCAGCGAGGCGCCCTCCGGTTCGGCTCCCGCCGAATACGACACCAGAACGGGAACCAGCAGTGCTCCTGCGCACAGGGCGGTCGACACCTTGAGAACCTTGATCATTTTGACTCCTCGACATCGTGGGGCTGCGAGAACGGGCCGAAGGCCGCCAGATGGTGCTCGTTCAACACCGGCACGTGCGGTCGACACCCAACGAGAAAGCGACATCGTTCGAAAGATGTTGGGGGCGCTTCATCGCGTCTGCATGCTGGCACGATTCCGAACGAAACCGAAAGACCGATGGCGAAACTTAATTCAAGTCAAGGAGAAGTGCCATTCAAGCCATGTGTTCGTAGGAGGCGGGAAGATCATGACCATCGATCCGATGGTCCGCTGAGCTTGGGAGGCTGCGCCTTCGATGGGCTCCGATGCGGATTTCGATGTCGAGTGGTGTGAAAGTGATGAGCGAGGAGAGCCATACGGCTACGCGCCGAGCTCGGCGCGTAGCCGTATGGCGGCCTCCGAGGCCTGGCGGCGGACCGAGGGCAGGGGGGTCAGAACCGCAACAGCACCTTCGACGAGCGCGAGGCGTCCTTGGCCATCGCGAAGGCCTCCAGCGCCTCACTGACCGGGTACTCGTGGGTGATCACCGCGTCGACCACCAGACTGCCCTCTGCCAGGGCCGCGATCACCTCGTCGATCTCGTCGTTGAACCGGAACGAGCCCACCAGCTCCAGTTCGCGGGTGACGGCCAACGACATCGGCACCGGCTGATCGCCGGCCGGCAGCAGTCCCACCATCACCACTCGTCCGCCGCGGGCAGTGCCGCGCATGGCGGCGGCAAGACCCTGGTGACTGCCGCTGGAGTCGATCGCCACGTCAGCCTGCACCGCGGCGATCCCCTCGGTGTCGGTGGCGCTCAAGGTCCGGGTGGCGCCCAGGGCCCTGGCCACCGTCAACGGTTGATCATGGAGGTCGACCGCGACGATCTCCGCCGCGCCCGCGCGCTTGAGCACGGCGACGACCAGCGCACCGATCGGTCCGGCACCGATCACCAGGACCGTTCCGCCGGTCACGTCTCCAGCCCGGGTGACGCTGTGCCAGGCCACTGACGCGGGTTCGACCACGGCTGCCGTCCGTAGGCCCAGAGCATCGGGCAGCGCCCGCAGCATCCTGCTCGGCAAGGTTGCGTAGCGGATGAACGCCCCGTCGGTGTGCGGAAGCCCGGCCGCGGATCCCAGGTAGGTGCAACCCGGTGACAGGTTCGGCCGGTCGGCCGGCCAGCGGGTGACCTCATCACCGGCGGGCGAGGCCGGATGAACCGCGACCCTCCTCCCCACACCGGGCCCGGACCCATCGGCGGCCGCTGACGCGACGATGCCGGCCACCTCGTGACCGAGCACCATCGGTGCCCGCAGAATCGACTCGCCGGCCGCGCCGTGCGTCCAGTAGTGCAGATCGGAGCCGCAGATGCCGCCGTAGACGATCTCGACCACGGCCTCGTCGGGCTCGGGTGATCGGAGCGGAACGTCGTCGATTCGTAGGTCGTCCGCCGCGTGGACGACGACAGCCGGGGACGAGACAGGCACAGTCATGATCGGACCACCGGATTCGAGAGCGTGCCGATGTCGTCGACCAGGAGCTCGACGACGTCACCGGGCTGGACGGGTACGGGAGTGCCGGGCGTGCCGGGCGTGCCGGGCGTGCCGGGCGTGCCGGTCACGATCACGCCGCCGGGGCCGAGTGGCACCGTCATCGGTTCGTCGTGGCGGACGGTGGAGCACGCCCGCCTGTGTCGAGCCACACGCGTGGCAGATGGCCGCTCGGGGTGTTGCCGTGCACGATCCCCGACGCGGGTGCGCGGCACTATCTCCATGATCATCACACCACCGCCGTCATGCCACCGTCGACGTAGATCGTCTGCCCGTTCACGAAGTCCGAGGCCGGCGACGACAGGAACACCAGTGTGCCGACCAGTTCGTGTACCCGGCCCCAGCGGCCGGCCGGTGTCCGCTGCGCGACCCAGGCGCTGAAGTCGGCGTCCTCGACCAGGGCCTGGGTCAGCTCGGTCGCGAAGTAGCCGGGAGCCAGCGCGTTGGCCTGGATGCCGTGCGGACCAAGGTCGGCGCACATGCCCTGCGTCAGCATCACCACGCCTCCCTTGGTGGCGCTGTACGGGGTGATGTTGGGCCGTGCCAGTCGGCTCTGGACCGACCCGATATTGACGATCTTGCCACTGCCACGGGCGACCATGCCGCGGGCGACCCGCTGCCCCACCAGGAAGGCACTGGTCAGATTGGTGGCGACCAGATCGTTCCAGTCGGCGATCGGGAACTCGGTGAAGGCCGCACGACGCTGGATGCCGGCGTTGTTGACCAGGATGTCCGGGGTGCCGCAGACAGCCTCGATCCGCCCGACGCCTGAGTCCACCTCGTCCGGTGAGGTCACGTCGAAGGTGGCCACCCGTACCTCGCCGCCGGTGATCTCCCGCAGTCGGGCCGCGGCGGCCTCGGCCGCCTCGACGCCGCGCCCGTGGACGACGACCCGGGCGCCCGCCTCGAGCAGGCCCTGGGCAAGGGCGTACCCGATACCGCGGCTGGAGCCGGTAACGAGCGCGGTCCGCCCGGTCAGGTTGAACAGATTCATCGGACTACCTCCGTCGGGTACTGCTCTATCCGCTCATCATTCAGCCCGGTGAGGACGCGTTTCCGTACACGCCACGGCCTGAGTGGCCCATGTCGGTGCCTATCATCAGCACTCCTCGATACTCGTGGGCCACATCGGCACCTGATCACGAGACGACCCGTCGCCTCATGCGCCGGTCACAGTCTGCAACTCGGCGAGCTCGACCCAGCGATGCTCCTGTCGCGCGAGTTCGGCGGCGAAGACCAGCAGATGGCCGTTGACCGAGTCTGCGAACTGCGTACTCGACACGCTGGCCGGCTCTCCGCGCACGACTCGGACGAAGTCCGCGACGAGCGGACGATCACCGCCACCGTGCATGTCGCCGGTCACCGACGTCTTGATCATCTCCTCGTCGAACGAAGCAGCCGCGTCGGTCCGGATACGACGGACCCGGAGCGTCCCCTCCTCCAGGGCGCCGGAGATCTCACCGGCGGTTCCGACCACGTGGAGCGTGCGGCTCGGAGCCGGCGTGTTGGTCGCCAACGCGAAGGATCCGAGGACACCGTCGGCGAACTCCACGCTCACGCTCTGGCGATCGAGCACGTCGTTGCCGGCGCGCCACACACAGCGGCCGTAGCGGTTGTCGGTGCGCAACGACTCGAGCTTCTGGTCCAGGTCGAGCTCCGGGCTCACGTGCTCCGCCTGCTCCCAGACGTACTCCTGCCACCCGTTCAGTTCGACGTAGAGCCGGCGTGCCGAGTACGAGCACGTCGCCTCGATCGAGCAGTCGGACAGGCACCGCGTCCCCGCACCCTGCGGCGCCCGTTCGGGGATGAACATGCCACGGGACCCCGAGCTGGCGACGCGGGCCGGGGCTGCGGAGTTGCACAGCCAGGTCATCAGGTCCAGGTCATGGCAGCACTTGGCCAGCAGCATCGACGAGCCCGACTGCTCGGAACTGCCCCAGCGTCCTCGGACGTACGCCATCGACATGTGGTCGTAGCTGACGTGCTCGGCCATCTCGATACTCAGGGGCTCGCCTATCTCACCGGCGAGGATGCGGCGCTTGGCCTCGGTGTAGAAGGGTGCGTAGCGCAGCACGTGACAGATCATCAGGATCCGTCCGGACGTCCGCTGCGCCTCCGCCAGGGTCATGAGTTCCTGCGCGTTCTGTGCGCTGGGCTTCTCCAGCAGCACGTCGTAGCCGGCGGCGAGCAGTCGGGTGGCGGTCCGTACATGATCCTGGTCCATCGTGGCGTCGATCGCCGCCTCCGCGACCTCGCCGGCATCCGGAAGGTCGGTCAGCGATGCGTACCGGGCGGCATGCGGGATCCCGAACTCTGCGCCCCACCGCTCTCGACGCGTCGGATCGGGCTCGACGATCGCCGTGATCGCCAGCTGATCGGGCGCGACCTGCGCGTAGCGCGAGTAGAGCACGCCGCGGTGCCCGGCGCCGACGAGGACTGCGCGCACCGGCGCGGATGAGCGCGTCACAGGTAGGCACCCCCGTTGACGTCGATGATCTCGCCGGTGCAGAACCCGCCGAGGTCGGACGCCAGGTACAGCACCGCGCCGGCGACGTCTTCGGGCACACCGGCTCGGCGCAGTGGCGTCGCCTCGATCACCGCACGCCGGGTCTCGGGCGGCGTGAAGGTGGCGTGGAACGGGGTGTCCCCGATGAAGCCCGGCGCGATCGTGTTGACGGTGATGTTGCGCGGGCCGAACTCCTTCGCCCAGGCAAGCATGAGGCCGTGCATGCCCGCCTTCGCCGCGGCGTACGCCGAGGCGCCCGGTCCGCCGCCGTTGCGTGCGGCCTGGGAGCTGATGTTGACGATCCTGCCGCCTCCGGGGCCTATCCGGCGCACCACTGCGCGGGTCACCAGGAACGCGCTGGTGAGGTTCAGATTCAGGACGGTGTGCCAGTGCTCGTCGGGCATGTCGACCAGACGGTGACGGCCCACGAGACCGCCGGCGTTGTTGATCAGGATGTCGATCGGGCCCTGGAGCTGCTCGGCGGCGTTGCTGACCGCCTCCTCGACGGCTGCCGGATCGGTGGCGTCGAGCTGCTCGGCGTGCGCGCGCCTGCCGGTGGCGGCGATCCGCTCCGCGGTCTCACGGCCGTCGTGGGTCTTGTACGTCAGCGCCACGTCGGCACCGGCGTCCGCCAGTGCGACCGCCACCGCCGCTCCGATGCCCGTACCGCCGCCGGTCACCAGGGCCCTGCGCCCCTGGAGGCTCAACGAGGGGATCCCGGTCGTCCGCACGTGTGTCGGTGTCTGGCTCATGCCAACCTCCCGGTCTGATCGGCCTTCATTTCGTGGTGCGACGGCTCGCGTTCGAGCGGTCGTCCGATTGCGTACGCCGTGGGCCCGCCTTGACACGGGTATGCACCAGTCGAGTGTTCGGCGGTGTTCCGCGGGGGCTCTGCGTTCGGCACTGCGCGCCGCGGGCTGTGGGCGGCCACCCGGTTGCCGGAGAACACATCCGGCGCTGCCTCCCAGGTGTCGCCGTCGCCCTGCCCGTCGGTCACGGGGGCGAAGCCGGCCGGGCGAGCGGCGGCCCGGGGACCGGACTTCCCGGTGCGCGTGCGATCGGTCGAGGGGGTGGCGGATTCGGGTTCGGCGCTCACATCTCCTCCTTCGGTACGGCGGTCATGACCGGCTGGGGCAGAGCATCAGCTCAGGTACGTGCGCCCGCGGCGGGAGCTGCAGGATCGCGGCGACCATCGCCGCCACGTCCTCCGGCTGGAGTGCGTGTGCCAGCTGATCGGCCGTGGGAGGGGTCGGACGCTTGGCGATCATCGGGGTCCGGGTGAATCCGGGGTAGATGACGCTGATCCGGACACCGTCGGCGCGAGCCTCCTCCATGGCGGCGTGGGCCAGTGCGGCCACTGCTGCCTTGGCCGCCTGGTAGCCGACGCCGGACAGGTCCGGCCTCTTCGCTGCCGATGACGACACGTGGATGAGCACTCCCCCGCCCTGTCGCTTCAGCGCGGGGAGCGCCGCCCTGGTCAGGGAGAACGCAGCGTCGACGTTCACCCGGAACAGCTCACGCCAGTCGCTCTCGGAGAGGGTGTCCAGGGAGCGTCGGGTCACGTTCGTACCGACGCAGTTGACCACCGCGTCCAGTCCGCCGAACTCGGCGGTGGCACGGTCGACTGCCGTCAGAGCTGCTTCGAGGTCGGCCAGATCGCCGGGGACGCAGAGCACTCGTGTGCCGCCGCCCCGCAGGCGGTCCGCCACTTCGGCCAGTTCCGGTGCCCGCCGGGCGGCGATGACGAGGTCGGCACCGAGTCCGGCCAGCGTCTGTGCGGTCGCTCGCCCCATGCCGCTGCTGGCACCCGCGACGAGAACCGCGTGCCCGCTCAGCGGGCCCTGTGGTGATGGTGGGATGCTCATCCGGCCACCAGCCGCCGGATGTACGCCGCGTCGGTCCGGGTCTGGTCGAGCACCTGTGCGTAGGGCAGCGCGTAGTGGCTGTGCAGGGTGAGCACGCCGTCGAAGTCGGCTGCCCGGAGATGGGCGACGATGGCGGGCCACGGGACCATGCCGTCGGCGAGTCCGAACCAGTCGGAGGCCCACGCCCGCCGGCCGTTCGGATCGAGGGCTGCCGGGTACCACCCCCCGTTCTTCACGCCCACGCAGTCGAGCCAGGTATCCAGCAGGTCGAAGGTCAGCCGCCAGTCCTCCCGCCCTTCCTGCACAGCCTGGTTCCCGGGGTCCGGGTAGGCGACGAACGTGGCCGGATCGCGCCCGTCGAGCAGCCGGTGCGCGAGCGCACCGGAGCTGTGCACGGTGCCGCCGTGCAGTTGGAGCGCGAGGCGGACACCGGCTCGTTCCGCGATCTCGCCCAACCTGTCGAGATCGTGCCTGGCCCGGTCGATCTGCTCGGTGACCCTAGTGTGCGGGTCGTACTTCCAGTAGCCGAGCCGAACCGTGCCGATCCCGGCCGCGGCGCAGGCTCCGAGCACGGACTCGGCCGGGTGGGCCGCCGGATCGCTGAGGTCGGTCGTCGCCAGCGGCACCGACAGTCCGCCTTCGCGGCAGCGGGAAACCGCCGCGGAGATGCCGGCAGGACTTGCCGGGGAGGCGGTGAACCCGTCCCGGATGAGGAGATCGACGCCGTCGAAGCCGAGATCGGCGATCGTGTCGACGGTCTCGGCGACTTCGCGGTCGCCGAACAGCTTGGTGAACAGGACCGTTTGCATCCAGTGTTGCCTTTCTCCGGAGGGGGATGGTGCGGTGGGCTCGCGCACGATCGCTCGGGCTGCCGTCGACGACGGTCCCGGCACCGTTTCGGCGCGGCCCGGCGGGGCGGCACGGACGTCGGGTCGGACGGTGCGTCGTACCGCTCGGCCGGAACGAGTGCGGGTTCAATCAGCCGGCGTGCGTCACGCCGTGTCGTGTACCGGCGCCTCGGCGGTGCCGCGCACGGCTCCGCCCATCAGCCGCCCGGGGCTTGGTGAAGTCGGGCCGCAGATCCGGCATCAACGGCCGCCAAGACCACTCATGGTGATTCCGCGGACGAACCAGCGCTGGGTGAGGAAGAACAGGATGATCAGGGGGATCGTGGTGAAGGTGGCCGCCATCAGCAGCAGGTTCCACTGGGTACCGTTGATGTCCTGGAACACCTGCAGGCCGACCGGGACGGTGCGGGTGGCGTCGCTGTTCGAGATGACCAGCGGCCAGAGCAGGTTGTTCCACTGCCCGATGAACTTGAACACGGCCAGGGTCGCGATCGCCGGCAGGGCGAGCGGCACGATCACGCGGACGAACGCCTGCCAGCGGTTCGCGCCGTCGAGGCGGGCCGCCTCCTCGTAGTCGCGCGGGATGCCGAGGAAGAACTGCCGGAGCAGGAACACCCCGATCGCGGTGAACGCGTGCGGCACGATCATCCCCGGCCAGGTGTCGATTCCGTGCAGTTTCGCGACCAGCACGAACTGTGGAATCAGCGTCACCTGAGAGGGGATCATCAACGTGGCGAGGTAGACCCCGAACAGCCAGCTTCGGCCTCGGAAGTTCAGCCGGGCGAACGCGTACGCGGCCAGCGCCGCGGTGACCGTTTCAAGGATCGTCGTCCCGGCGGCGAAGTAGACGGTGTTCAGCAGGTACCTGCCGAGCGGGACGAGATCGAACACGCGGCCCAGGTTCTCGGGGTGCCAACTGCTCGGCCAGAACGCCGGCTTCGCGGCCATCGACTCGTCGTCGGACTGGAAAGCAACCAGCACCATCATCACGACCGGGATCAGCGTGACCGCGGTGACCAGGAAACAGGCGAAGACAACCAGTTTGCGCCTGACGACAGGTTTCGTGTCACTTGTCATAGTGCACCAGCTTCCGTTGGAAGAGGAACTGGCCCGCAGTGATCAGCACGATGAACGCGAACAGCACCAGTGACTGCGCGGCGGCGTACCCCTGGTCGTAGTTCTTGAAGCCGGTCTGGTAGATGTACATGACCAGCGTGGTGGTCCGGGTGCCAGGTCCGCCGTTCGTCATGATCAGCGCCTGGTCGAAGACCTGGAACGAGCCGATCACCGATGTGACGACGACGAAGAACAGCGCAGGGGAAAGCATCGGCAGTGTGATGTGCCGGAAGCTGTGCCACGGCGACGCACCATCCACGCGTCCCGCCTCGTAGAGCTGCTGCGGAATCGCCTGGAGCCCCGCCAGGATGACGACCATGCCGAAGCCGAAGCTCTTCCACACGCTCATGATGATCAGCGCCGGCATCGCCCAACTGTCCGAGACCAGCCATGCCGGTCCACTGATGCCGAACCAGCCCAGGACCGCGTTCACCAGGCCGTCGTGCGGGATGTAGAGCCAGATCCAGACGAACGCCACCGCGACCGTGATGGTCGCGTACGGCAACAGCAGGAGCGATCGGAAGACGGCGATCCGCCGGAGTCCCTGGTTGAGCAGCAATGCCAGTGCCAGGCTGACCAGGATCGTCAACGGCACGCTGACCAGGGTGAAGTAGGCCGTGTTGCCGAGCGCCGACCAGAACGTCGGATCGGGACCGAGGCGTGCGAAGTTGCGCAGGCCGACCCAGGTGGGAGAGCTGAACAGGTTCCAGTCCAGCAGCGAGATCACGCCGGCCGCGACGACCGGACCGGCGGTGAAGACGAGGAAGCCGATCAGGCTGGGAAGGAGGAACAGCCAGGCGGTGAGCGCCTCACGGCTACGCCGGCGCCGGGTGGGAGCGGGTGTGAGCTGTAGGTAAGTGCTGGTGGCGGGTGGAGTGTCGACAGCCATCGCGGTCACCTCTTCCTGGCCGTGGCTTGGCTGACGGTGTCGCGATGCTGACGCATCAGTACGTCGAGGCGCGGCGTGAGCCCGTCGATGACCTCGCGGATGCCGACCTGGCCGAGGAAGGCGCGCGGCAGATCCTGACCGAGCAGCTGCTCGACCTGGTTCCAGTTCGTGGTGACGTCGTAGGCGTGCCCGCCGGCGAGCTTGCCGGCCAGGATGTTCCGGACGATCCCGAGGTTGGCGGGCGGCGGCTGGAAGGCGCTGCCCGCGCTGCGCCGGGCCGGATTGTTGCGGCCGGCCTTTGCGTAGATGTCGAGCGCACCGGTACTGGTCAGTGTCTTGAGCAGCTTCCACGCGAGGTCGAGCTCGGCGCCCTCTCGTACCCCCGATGGAATCGCGAAGCCGGTCCCCGAGACGCGCGGCGTACTCCCGGCGGCACCGGCGGGGAACGGGATGACGTCCCAGTCGAACTTCGCCTTACGGGCGTTGACCACCTGCCACGGCCCGTTCTGCAGGAACGCGACGTTGCCCTGCAGGAAGTTCGACAGCGAGTTCTCGGTGACGAGGTTCTTGATCGGCGGTGTGACCTTGTCCTTCACGAACAGGTCGATGACGAACTCCAGCGCCTCCATCGCCCGCGGCTCACCGAGGATGCTCCGGCCGCCGTCCGCACTCATCACGTTTCCGCCGGCGCAGTAGATCCACGACACCAGGTCGCCGATCGCCGGCGCACAGGTGAAGCCGTACTGCTCACCGGGTTCGGTGAGCTGCTTGGTGAGTTCGCGGAACGCTGCCCATGACATCGGTTCGGTGCGTGACGGCAGGGGAACGCCCTGCTTCTTCAGGAGGTCCTTGTTGTAGTACATGACGGTCGGCGCGACATCGAAACCGATCGCGTACGTCTTCCCGTTGAAGGTCGAGATCCGCTGACTGGTCTCATAGAAGTCGTCGAGCTCGAAGTCGGGGTCGGCGGCGATCAGGTCGTCGAGCGGGCGGTGGGCGCCGCGGGCGGCGTACGTCGGGATGAGGGTGCCGTTGAGCGCGGTGACCAGGCTCGCGGTACCGCTGACGAGTTGCAGATCGAGCTTGGTCGAGTAACCGCTCGACGGGGTCAGAGTGGCGACGGAGCGCACGCCGAGTTGCTGCTCGACATACGTGCCGAAGTCCTCCCAGACCTTCATCTCCTCGGCGCTGCTGGACCACATGGACCAAGTCGCCCTGCCGGAGGTCGGGGCGGACGAACAGCCGGCTGCGGCGAGTCCGAGGCCGGCGAGGCCGCCGAGCTCAAGGAAGCTGCGGCGGGACAGCTTGCTGATCATGGTTCTCCTCAGCGATAGAGCAGGTTGATCGACTCGGCGCGAATACGCTCCTCGTCGACCTCGACGCCCAGTCCAGGGGCTGTGGGGACCGTCGCGACGGCCTTGGTGATGGTCAGCCCGTCGACGTACAGATCGGTCAGGAGTTCCGGCCCGTTGAGTTCGGCGGGCAGAGCGAGCTCGAGCTGACTGAAGACGTGCAGTGCGGCGGCGAACGCGATTCCGCAGTCGGTGAGACCGCTGGCCAGGATCTCCAGACCGCCGGCGAGCGCGGTCTGGGCGGTCTTCAGGGCGTTGCGCAGTCCGCCGGACTTGCAGACCTTGATCACGACCAGGTCCGCCGCGTCCAGCCGCATCGCACGCGCCAGGTCCTGGGCGGAGAAGCTGCCCTCGTCGATCGCGATCGGCAGGTCGATCAGCTCACGCAGCCGGCCCATGGCGAGCGTGTCGGTGCTCGGCACGGGTTGCTCGACACAGTGGATCGTCCGGACGTGCGCCGTCCGGTCCAGGAGTTGTCTGAGCGCGGCCGGACGGTACGACTGGTTCGCGTCGAGCCACAGCGGTCTGCCGTCGGCGACTTCGGCGGCGGTCTCGATCGCCGCCGTGTCGGCGTCCAGATCACCACCGATCTTGATCTTGTATGCCGAATAGTCAGACGACTGAAGTACGTGCTCGCGGACCGCGGCCCGGTCGCCGACACCTATCGCCGAACAGAGCGGGATCTCGTCGTACACCTTGCCGCCGAGCAGCGCGTGGACCGGAACGCCCGCGAGCTTGCCGGCCGCGTCGTGCATCGCGACGTCGACCGCGGCGCGGGCGAACGGGAAGCCGTTCGAGACCGCGGGACTGAGACGCTGGGCGGCGCGCCGTTGGAAGAGCTCGACATCGAACGGTGTGAGGCCGAGCAGGATCGGCGTGAGATGACGGCGGATCACGACGGCCATCGTCTCGGCGGTCTCGTAGCTCCAGCTCGGGAGTGCGCGCTGCTCTCCCCAGCCGACCACGCCGTCCTCGGTGGTCAGCTTGACGAAGATCACCGCCGCGGACTGGTCCGGCGCGGTGCCGGGTGTGCCGACGGCTCCGCTGCCGAGCACGAAGCGGCGGGCGAACGGGACGGCGACGGGGAAGACCTCGACCTGGGTGATGCGGGACATCTGCGGTCCTTTCAGGCGCTGATCGACCAGGCGGCCGGGTCGACGAAGCTCGGTCCGCGGGTGCCGTCGGCCAGCCACTGCAGGGCGTCGCGGAGCACATAGCCAGCGAGCGCGAGGTGTCCTTCGGCGGTGTCGCCGGCTATGTGCGGGGTGAACAGGAGGTTCGGGGCCCGGAGGACGGTCGCGTCGAACGTCGTGGGCTCGGGGTCGTAGACGTCCAGGGCCGCATAGATCCGGCCGCCGAGTGCGTGGTCCAGGAGTGCTTGCTGGTCGATCGCGGGGCCGCGTGACGAGTTGACCACGACCGCCCCTTCGGGCAGGTTCTCGATCAGCTCGCGGGTGATCATGCCCTTGGTCTCGGGCACGTTCGGGACGTGGATGCTCAGGAACGGACTGTGTGCGGCGTCCTCGAGCGTCGTCGTCCGTACGCCGAGTTCCTGCGCGCGTGCGGGCGGCAGGTACGGGTCGTAGACCGCGATGTCGCAGCCGAACGGTTGGAGCATGGCGATCAGTGCGCGGGCGGTGCTGCTCGCGCCGATGATCCCGACCTTGGCGCCGGCCAGCTCGTGGCCGCGGTACGCCGTCTGCTTCCAGCCGCCGGACCGGATCGCGCCGTCGAACCGCGGAAGCCGGCGGGCGAGGGTCAGCAGGGCGCCGAGGCAGAACTCGCCGACCGACCAGGCGATCCGCTGACCGGCAGAGAAGACACCGACGCCGTGGTCGAGGACGACCGGGTCGATCAGGTGCTTCACCGTGCCGGCCGCGTGCGCGACGACCTTGGGGCCCTGGCCTCCGGCCCACAACTCCTCGCCGAGCTTCGGCGTACCCCAGCTGGTGAGCAGGACGTCGGCGCCGGCGGCCAACTCGGGCAGGGCGGCCGGGTCGAGAGCAGGAGGGTTACCCGCCCCGGCCGGGCCCGCCGTGTGCCTGTCATCCGCCCAGACGACCTCGAAGCGTTCGTCGAGAAGCCGGCGCGTGGCGGTGTCGATGACATCGGCGGCACGTTCGGGTGAGATGAGGGCCGCGAGTCGGGGGTTCGGCACGGGAGCTCCTTCGGGTTGGCGTGAATCTGAAGGTAGGCGCCTTCCGTCATGCAGGTCCAAGCCCGTTTTCGCATGAACCGATACCGTGCGCGCATGGATTTCACGCTTCAGCAACTCCGTGGCTTCATCGCCGTCGCCGAAGAACTGCACTACGGGCGGGCGGCGCAGCGCCTGAACCTGACCCAGCCGCCGCTGACCCGCCAGATCCAGGCCCTTGAGCGGATACTTGATGTCCGACTGTTCGACCGCCCCGGCCGCGGGGTCCGGCTGACCGCGGCCGGCGGAGTGTTCCTGGAGCACGCCCGCCGCGTGCTCGCGCTGCTGGAGGTCGCTCCGGAGGCGACCCGGCGCGCGGCCGACGGGACGACCGGGACACTGCGGCTCGCGTTCACCGCGATCGGCGCGTACGCCGTACTCGCCGACTTCCTGACCTTGGTCGCCGAACGGACGCCGGGTGTGACGGCGGAACTGACGGAGCTGGTGAGTCCCGCGCAGTTCGAGGCACTGGCGAATCTCGATATCGATCTCGGGCTGGTGCGGCCGCCGATCCCGGAGAGGTTCGAGTCGCTGCTGGTGCACTCGGAGGACCTGGTCCTCGCCGTACCGGACTCGCATCCGCTGGCGTCCGGAGAGGGGCCGGTGTCGCTGACCGATGCCACCGCCGACTACATCGGGTACAGCCCGGAGGGCTCGCAGTACCTGCACGACATCTGCGCGGCGATGATCGGCATGGACCGGTACGCCGTGAGCCAACTGGCTTCACAGGTACCGACGATGCTCGCGCTGGTGCGTGCCGGACTGGGATGTGCGCTGATCCCACGGTCGATCACGGCGATGCGGGTCGAGGGCATCCGGTACCGCGAACTGGACGCGGCCGACGCGCATTCGGTGACGCTGCACGCCTGCTGGAGCCCCGACAGCCCGAACCCGGCGCTGCGGCGGCTGGCCGAGGCCCTGCGCGAGGAATAGCCGGAGCTGCCCTGCGATCCGGTCCGCATGCGTCGGCTCGGCCGTGGCTCCTGGGCTCGGCTGCGTGCAGTTGCCCCGCTTTTCCCGTCAGGACCTCGCGGTCATACGGAACGCGTAGCCGCAGGGGTGGGAGCGGCCTCGGGCAAGCCACCGACCGTTCGCCGCGGCAGTGAGTGAGTGTCATCACGAGTCGAGGCGCAGTCGTCAGCGCGGCCGGGCAAGGTGTGCCGCCAACGGCGTCAGCGACGCGGGAGCACCTTGCGCGGCGCCAACTGCGTGGCGCGGACCGCGAAGTCCGCGAGCCCAGGATCGGGACCGGGAGCACCGGCAGCAGAATCAGTGCCGGGCCGTGTGCACGCCGTTGCCCGGTCTGCGGGCCATGGCCCGGCCAACTGTCCCTTCAGTCAAGGTCGGACATGTCGAGCACGAAGCGGTAGCGGACATCGTTTCGCCGGAGGCGGTCGAGTGCCGTGTCCACCTGTGACGACGGGAGTACTTCGATGTCGGCGGCAATGCCGTTGTCGGCGCAGAACTGGAGCATCTCTGCTGTCGCCGGGCGGCCTCCGCTGCCCGCGGAACTGAGCTTCTTGCGGCCGATGAGCAGGTCCATGGCCTCGACGGTGACGGGGCCCAGGTACCCGAGGAGGCTGAGGGTGCCGTCCATCGCCACCAGCTTGAGGTACGGCGCGAGGTCGTGAGGGGCGGAGATGGTATCGATGACGACGTCGAAGGTGTCGCGTGCCGAGGCCATGAACCGGGCGTCGGTGGAGTCGATGAGGTCGTGAGCGCCGAGCTTGCGGGCGTCGTCACGCTTGTCCTGGGATCGGCTGATGACAGTCGTGGTGGCGCCGAGTGCCACGGCCATCTTGACTGCGAGGTGGCCGAGCCCGCCCAGCCCGGCCACAGCGACGCGACTGCCGGGGCCGACGCCGAGGGAGTGCAGGGGTTCCCACACAGTGACGCCGGCGCACATCAGCGGGGCCGCCCCATCCGGGTCAAGTCCGGCAGGGAGCGGGTAGGCGAAGGCATCGCGCACGACGTACTCGCGGGAGTAGCCACCCAGGGTGGTCGCCCCGTCCTGCCGGTCAGCGCCGCCGTAGGTCAGCGTCGGGAAGGAGTGGCAGAAATTCTCCTGTCCGGCTTCGCACATGGCGCACTCGCCGCAGGAGTCGACGATGTTGCCCACCGCGACGCGGTCGCCGATCGAGAAGGTGGTCACGTCGGGGCCGGTCGCGGTCACCACACCGGTGAATTCGTGACCAGGCACCAGGGGCGATCCCGCTTGCTGGTCGTACGCCTGCAGGGCATGCAGGTCGCTGTGGCACACGCCGCAGTAGTCGACCTGCACCGCGATGTCATCCGGGCGCAGGTCACGGCGCTCCAGTGACGTGCGCCGCAGCGCAGTCGGTCCGGCCGCCTGCCATCCGGTGGTCGTTCGCATGGTGACTCCTTAAACAGACTGTTCGGTCTGCCAAAGACTAGGCCCGGCCGCCCGCCAAAGCAAACCAACTGTTCTGTTTGGTAGGCTGTCGGCATGCCGGAACAGCCCCAGACCTCGCGAGGCGCCGCGACGTATCAGCGCATCCTGGACGCCGCCACCGAAGAGTTCGCGCAGCACGGCATCGCCGGGGCACGCATCGAACGCGTCGTGAAGGCAGCGCGCACCAACAAGGCACAGCTCTATGCCTACTTCGGCGACAAGGAGCGGCTCTTCGACGCGATCTTCCTCAGTTCGCTGGAGCGCATCACCAACGTCGTGCCGATCGACGCCGACGACCTCGCGGAATGGGCCGTTCGTCTCTACGACGAGTACCTGCGCCGCCCCGACCTCATCCGGCTTGCGACCTGGACACGGCTGGAGCGCCGGCCTGCCGGGCACCTCGTCGAGACCCACCAGCACTACGACGACCGCAAGCTGGCGGCCATCGCCGAGGCCCAGGCCGCCGGGCGGATCCGCGCGGGTGACCCCTTCGACATCATGGCTATGGTCATCGCCATGTCCATGGCCTGGTCACCGGTCAGCAACGTATATGCGGCCAGCAGCCAGGAACCCGATGCCGTACATGACCAGCGCCGCGCGCTGCTCCGCGGCTGCGTCCAGAGCGCCACCGCGGCTGGTGAGGGCGGCACGTCCCCTTCGTGAGCGTCACCGACATGCCGGATTGACCGAAGATGACCATCGAGTCGGGACCCACCGGAGCGGACAGCGCCTCATCGGATGCGGCAGTGCCGTCCAGGCGGCGCGTCTTGGGGAGTGGTGGAGCTGCGCGAAGGCCCGCTCCGCCACATAGAGCAGCCTTCCCATGCCTTTGATGGTCGGGGGCGCCTCTGCGAGTGATCTCGAACAGATGCTCATCCGTCGTTCAGCCTGGGCGGCCGATGAGACGTGTCAGTGCCTCCGAGGGCCAGCAGAGCCAGTTGAACAGGGGGTGGGTGAGGACGAAGTAGTGGGCGCTGACGAACCCCCGCTGCTTGTCGAGGATGTGCGGGGCGCCATCGCGGTACACGTAGCGGCGGTAGCAGCGGTTGATCGGCGCTCCTGATATCAGCAGCACCGGTGAGACTATGAGGATGGCCAGCGAGATGAGCGCCTTCACGGCCCTGAGCTTGGCTCGCTCGGACCGATTCCCATATCGCATGCGCTCAGTGTGCTGACCCCGGTTGACGTTTGTCAGCGTGTTCAACGGGTTGGGTGGTTGGCGGGACGGCCATATCCCTTACCGGCGACCGCACTCGGCCCACGCTATGACGGTGGCGGGCGCTTGTCCCTTGATTTCGCGGACGGCTCCAGGCCGGCGTGGACCAGCCGTGCGATGAGGTGATGGGGAGGGTGCGACCGTCCTCGGACGAAAGAGATCGACGGGTTGGTCAATGCGGATGGCCGTGTCCTCAGAAGCGGTCAGCCAGTGGCACGCTCGTGGAGCGGCCGGGCACCGGAGTTGTCACCAAGCAGGTCTCTTGTCTCGCGCCACCTCGTCGCGGAGCAGGCTGTAGCGCACCACGTCCCGCCACTGCCCGTCCCGGAACACGAAGCTGCGCAGCACGCCCTCGCGAATGAAGCCCGTCTTTTCAAGCGCGCGCTGCTCAGCAATGTTTCCCGTCTCCGTGTCCGCCTCGAGCCTGACCACCGGCGTGTACGCGAACAGGTACCGCGTCAGCAGCCGTTGAGCCTGGGGGCCGACACCTCGGCCACGGGCTTCCGGCAGCAACTGGGCTCCGATGTTCCAGCAGTACGAGCTCCTCGATGTCGTGACCTTCCGCCATGCCACGAAGCCGAGCCGGTCGGCACTGGTCACCACCATCAGCTGACCGCCTTCATCGCTCAGCAGGCCGTCTTGCGCCCAGCGCCGCCGCCAGCGCCCCGGATCTGACCAGCCCAGCCACTGAAAGGGCCCGGTCGCCTGCGGTTCTGTCAGGAACCGCTCAAGCACTGGCAGATCGTCCTCGGCCACTGGACGCAGTTGCAGGGCATCGTCAGTCATCGAGCCACTCCAGGACGGCCACTCATCGGTACCGGGTCAGGGTAGGGCCCGTCGATGCGCTTCGGATCGGCTCTCCCACTCGGTGCCCGCTCTTGCCACATGCTGCCGCCGGCCCCGGCCGTGCTCGTGGGGTCAGGCGTGCCAGGCGAGGTAGGGACCGAGCACCAGCAGGCTGGCTACCAAGGCGTACTTGAGCCGCTCGGCCGGCACGGCGTGGGCGATCCGCCAGCCGATGAGTACCCCTGCCAGTTCCGGTACGCCGACCACGGCCGCCAAGGCCCAGTCCACAGACCCGTGAGCCACGTAGGCCACTGTGCCGACGCTCGCGATCACGATTGACTGTGCCTGGGCCGCGGCAAGCGCCGCAAGGACCGGCATGCCGGACACGACGAGGAGGGGAACGGACAGCATCGGGCCGCCCAGCCCGAACAGGCCTGCCGCGACGGACACCACCAGGCCAACCACCGCCACGCGTACGGCCGGCACCCGGCCTGGCGCCGATGCGTCGCCGCGCCGTTCCCGCGCATCGCGCACCCACACGAGAATCCCGCTCACTGCCACCGCGGAGGCCAGCAGGATCCCGAACCCGTGGCTCGGGACAAGAGTGTTGAGCAGGACGCCCAGTGGTGCGCCGACCAGCGCGATCCATGCCAGGATCGCCGCGCAGCGTCGGGTCTCCGCCTCGCGCAGCTGGCCGGAGCGGGCGTACGCGGCCGTGCCCAGCAGGCCCGTGGCGACATGCGTGACGATGGCGGTGCCGGCCACCCCGGCGGGCGTAAGGCCGGAGAAGAGGAAGAGGCCGATGGTGGGCAGCACTCCCCCGGGTCCGAGTGCGGTGATCCCGATGCCGCCGAGCAGTCCGGCTGCGGCAAGGACCACGAGGTGCAGAACGTCCATGGTCATGCCCGCTCGAGCACGGTGTGCAGGGCGAACCGGTCGCCGCGCACTCGCAGCGACTCGAGGTCGACGGGACGGCCGTCCGCGAGGCGGGTGAGACGGTCGATGGCGAAGAGAGCGGATCCGTTCGGGATACCGAGCAGTTGGGCGGTGTCCGGTTCGGCGGTGACGGCGTGAACGGTGATCTCGGCACTGCCGAGGCGCACGCCGCTGTTCTCCTCGATGAGCGCGAACAGGTCGCGCCACGCCAGGTCGAGTCCCAGCAGCGGGCCGCCGATGTCCGGCGCGAGCCAGGTCGAGTCGAGCGAGAGAGGGGAACCGTCGAGGTGGCGCAGCCGCTCGATGTACACAGCAGCGGAGCCGTCGGGAAGCATCAGCCGTTCGGCAACGGCCGGAGGTGCGTGCTGGACCAGGCGAGCCTCGCGCACCTCGTTGGTCACAGTCCCGTACGGGGTGAGTTCCTCGGCGAGACCGGTGAGGCGGCCGAGTCCGTGCCCTGCCTTGCGTGCGGTGACGAGCGTGCCGATGCCGCGTCGCCGCGTCACCAGACCCTCGTCGCGCAACAGGTCCAGTGCCGCGCGCACGACGTTGCGCGTGGCGCCGAGGCTGCGGCCCAGTACGCGCTCGTCCGGCAGTGTGCCGCTCTCGTAGTCGCCTTCGACGATCCGCTGGCGCAGGACATCGGCGACACGGCGCGCACGCACCGCCCTGCCGTTGGCCTCGTCTGTACTGCTCGACCGGGCATCGGTCATGCTCCGCCTCCTTCCAAGACGGAGCGACCGTACCCAACCCAAGGTTTCGCCGAAGTTACGCCACCCAACCTGACCTGCATGAACGTCTGACCTGCGACGACATCCCTGCCCCCCGCCGCAACGCCGGCCGGCCGCCGGACGGAGGGGACGGAGCGCGGGATTCGACCCGCTTCTCAGCGAGGCGCAGTTCAGTCTGCTGCGAGCGGCTTGGGATGCCACGTGATCATGATCGCCGGTAGCTCATCGGCATTCACTTGGCAAGAAGGGGCGGCAGGCGCAGGAGGAAGCGCACAGGGGGCGCAGAACCAAAGCGTGGTCCCACTAGGCGATGGGCACCGGATGTGCGGAAAGGTCGATGGTGAACGCCACCCGATCAAGTCCTGGACCGTCGTAGTCCGGCTGCACGGCTGAGGCCGCGAAACCGAGCCGCGCGTGAAATGCCCGCGACGCGACGTTCTCCGGGCTGGTGATGCAGTGCACGTAGCGGCGCCCGTGGGACTGAGCGAGTGTGAAGAATGCCCGGTAGAGGGTGCTCCCGATGCCCTGACCATGCAGTACGGGGTCGACACCGACGAAGTGCACGTAAGCGGTGTCGGGCTGTGCCGGCGACAGGAAGCCGACCAGGAAGGCGGCTATCTCGCCAGTGTCGTGCTCGACGAGAAAACTGGTGGTGGTGAAATGCTGGAAGTACAGCCGGGGCAGAAGCAGCGCCCGTTCGGCCGACCCTGCCTTCCCCTTCAGGCCACCCCACCAAGTGTCCAGTACGGCGTGCACCCGGAGATGGTCTTCGTTGGCGAGATGTCGAGCCGTCAGGCCGGCGGGAAGATCGTCGATCATCTGTTCAGTCTGCCATCCGTCCGACGGGCTGCGCGGGTCCGGACGGAGATGCACAACAACTCACGAACCGGCCCCTCAACCTTGTGCCGCTTGTGGCTTCCACTGAGCGGCAGCCCGACGCGCCACAGCGGCCTGAAGGAAAGGCGAGTTGGCGGGTCGACCTGGCCGACGCGATCCTCCCGCGTCACGACCACATCATTGCTGCCCTGCCTCGCGGGCCGGGACCGCGATCCACCACACAGCCGAGACGGGGCCGGTCTCGTCGGAGCACGCCAAGGGTCCCGTTCGCAGAGGCGGCCGGGCTGCCGAACGAGCGCCACGGTGACCGCCGATTAGAGGTCGGACAGGCGTCGGCCGGAACGCAGGTCGCCGCCCGGACCCCTCTCTGCCGACGGTCACCGGCCTCCGAGACGATGAACCGCACGCGTCTCGGGCCGGGACCGCCCCTTCATCGACGGGCACCGGTGCGGTCTCCCCCGACAGCGACGCTCCGCTCACCGCGGCTGTCGCGGCACTCAGATACCGCCGGAGATCGACTCGCGGACCCCGCCCCGGCAACTCGTCAAGCGTCGCTGACTGAGCCTCAGGCCGACGGTCATCCGGTACCGGGGACTGCCCTGTGGCGGCCGCCCGAGGTGGTCACAAGTACCGGCGGATGGGCAGAACGGCCACCTCGCGGGCACGTTGTGCCAACGAGCGTTTCTTCCATCGGCCGCGGCTGATCTGTTCGCTCAGGGCCACGTCCTCATCGAAGTGCCCGTCCAGCGTCGCTGTGAACTCCTGGTCCAGGACGGCGAGCATGACCTCTTCGTCGTGGTCGAGAGAGCGCCGGTTGAAGTTCGTCGATCCGATCAGTGCGGCAACGTGATCGACGGTGATCACCTTGGCGTGCATCATCGTCGGCTGGTACTGGAAGATCTTGACCCCGCAGGCGGTGAGGTCCTCGTAGAAGTGCTGACCCGCCAGCTGGCAGACCCGCTTGTCGGTGTGCGGGCCGGGCAGCAGGATCTCCACCTCGACGCCGCGCCGGGCGGCCGCGCAGAGGAGCTCTATGAAGTAGGTGTCGGGTGCGAAATAGGCGGTGCACAGCCGGAAGCGTTCCTCGGCCGATTCCAGCATGACGCGCATCAGAGTCTGCATGTCCTGCCAGCCGAAGCTGGCTGAGCCGCGCACCACCTGAACGATCGAGTTGCCCTGCGGGCTGTGCTCGATGAAGCGATCGTGGTCGTCGAAGAGGTCGTCGTGGCACTCGGCCCAGTTCTGGGCGAACGCGGCGGCGATCCCGTCCACGGCCGGGCCCCGGACCTGGACGTGGGTGTCGCGCCACTCGTGCTCGTTGCGCGCGTTGCCGCACCACTCCTCCGCGATCCCGACACCGCCGGTAAAGGCCGTCCCTTCATCCACGACCAGGACCTTGCGGTGACAACGGTGGTTCTGCTTCAACGGCGACAGGTACAGCGGCTTGCGGAACCATGCCACCTGCACGCCGGCCTGTTCCATCGCCTCAAGCTGCTCGGCCTCGATGAGCCGGCTGCCGAAGCCGTCCAGCAGCAGGCGCACCCGTACGCCCGCACGGGCGCGTTCGGCAAGCGTCTGGGCGAACTGGCGGGCGATGTCGCCCTTCCAGTAGACGAACGTCATCATGTCAACCGTGTGCTGGGCTGATCGGATGCCGTCCAGCATCGCCGCGAAGATCTCGTCCCCGTTCCGCAAGGGCACCAGGGCATTGCCTTCGGTGGCCGCGATGCCTATCAGCCGCTCCAGCCTCCGTCTTATCCGTGTGATGCGCTCCTCGGCCGAGGCTCTCGTGCGAGCCTCAGGAAGAGCCTGGGGTAGTTCCGGGGAATTCTGTGTAGTGGTCATAGCCTCACCTGGCCGGCACAAAGATCGGAATGGGGTACCGTACACAACCCGGTCCGGCGCGGGCTGAGGCAGCCCGCCGACTGTACGCCTGGGCCGCGTCCGCATGGGACGGGCCTGCTGGCCACACCGGACACGCCGAGCTCCTGCCGTGACCTTCAGCCCTGCCTGTGTCAGGCGGTGAGCATCGGCTCGACGGCAAACCCGGTGGTCCACATCTGCCCGGCGAACGCCACATCAGCGGGAGACGCCGCAGGACAGGCGCCCTCGATGTGCAGGGCGGGCTCCCGGAGCACTCGAAGCGAGTCGCGATGGCGACGGCGACGGCGACAAGCAGTTGCTGACCGGTCGCCAGGACGGCTTTGCGGGCGGTCGGCCTGGAAACCCCACGCCCGGCGCAGGTCCGGGCGATCGGCACTCGGTCGACGGCCACGCTCTTCAGCGCTCAGACCACCGCTGGGGCGTCAGTTACTCCCTCGGACGGCAGCCACGGTCGGTCGCGCCTTGACGCCAGACCCACCCGCAGCCTCAACAGCGGACCGGCGGAACCGGCGGTACGGGCGGATGCGGAACGAGCAGGCTCGTGGCCGTCGGCCCAGCGGGACGTGCACCAGACAGTGCAGCACGCTGCGCCCGGATTCTCCCGTCTCGGGCCCAGCCCTGGTCGCCGAGACCCGTGATCGTCCGGCGGCGAACGGGCGTATCAGGCGCGGTCGTGGAGGGTGATGTGGTAGCCGTCCGGGTCGGCGAAGGTGAATGTCCGGCCGAAGGGGCCGTCGATCGGTGCGGAGACGATGGTGCGGCCGTCGGCGACGAGAGCATCGTGGATGGCCTGGACGTCTGTGGCACGGAGCCAGATCGCGGCGCCGATGCCGGGCTGGGCAACGGATGTGAGATCGGTGCCGGGAAGGACGTCGCGGAGTGCGAACGCGATCGGCTTCGTCTCGAAGACGACGGCGTGCGGCGGTCCGGCCTGTGCGCGGACGAGGCCGAGGTACTGCTCGTAGAACGCCTGCGAGGCGTCGAGGTCGCGTACCTGGAGCGAGATGAAGTCGGGTCCGGTGGCGGGCATGATGATGCTCCCTCTAGTCCATGTCAGATTCCTGACATACGTCAATGTATGTCAGACTTCTGACATGAGTCAAAAGGGTGTCGGTGTCGATCTGGACAAATCGCTGGGCTACCTGCTGAAAGAGGCTTCGAGTGCCCTGCGCGCAGCCATGGAAGAGGTGCTACGGCCGCTGGGCATGAGCGTGACGCACTACTCCTGCCTGGAGCTGCTCGCTCAGCGACCGGGCCTGTCGAACTCCGAGCTCGCGCGTGGCGCGTTCGTGACCCGGCAGTCGATGAACGTACTGCTCCAGACCCTGGAGCGCGACGGCTACGTGATCAGGCCCGCCGAAGCGGCCGTCGGCAAGGTTCTTCCCGCCCGGCTCACACCCAGCGGCCGACGGAGCCTGGAGAAGGCGACCGCGGCGGTCCGGTCCGTCGAGCTGAGAATGCTGGCCGGCCTCACCGAGACCGAGCAGTCAGGCGCGTTCCGAATCCTGCAGAGCATGACCCGTTCCCTGCGTGACGGCAACGACGACGCATAGCTTGCCCTTTGGCGTACAGCCCGCCGCGCCCGGACGGAAGCGCAGCCGAGCGCGGGCATCCATGCAGGCCACCTCGAAACCCGGCAACCCCCACCTGACCCCCACCTGCCGCGATGAGCCTCGAACCAGCGACAAGGGGTGGGGGCCAGGCAGGGCGTCGTTGCGGACGGCATCAAGCAGTCCCCATGCGGGCATCCGCCGCGCCCGAGGTCGCAATGGGCACCTCAACGCACTCTTCAGGGGGTGGGAGCAGTGAGGTACCGCTGGATCGTGGGGCCGAGCCAGTCCACGATCTCCTCACGGCCCAGCGCCATACTCGCCGGGAACTGCAACACGTAGCGCGTCAGCGCGAGCCCCAGCACGGTCGAGACGCACAGCGCCGCCCGAGCCTGCGCCTGCTCCGGTTCATGGCCCAGCCTGCGAGCCAGTGGGATCAGCTGCTCGCGCAGCACGCTCTGCATGCGATCGGCGGCGGCCGGGTCGGTGGCACCGACCCGCATCAGTGCGGTGAGCTCCCCGTTCCCCTCCCACAGGGTGAGGAAGTGGCGCACCAGCGTACTGCCGATCTCCTCCCGCGGTTCGAGGGGCAGACCCGGCAATCCGGGATCGATCGCGACGGCCGCCGCGAACAGGCCCGCCTTGTTGCCGTAGTAGCGCATCACCATCGACGGGTCGATCTTGGCGTCGTGCGCGATGGCCCGGATGGTCGCCTTCTCGTAGCCGTCCGCCGCGAATCGCTCGCGGGCCGCGTCGAGGATCGTTGCGCGGGTTACGTCGGAACGCCGCGCGGCCTGCTGGTTCTCCGTGGTGCCGGTCATGCCAACAAGCATAGGCCAACACGTGTTGACAGTCCAGATTCAGGGCTCTACGTTTGCCAACACAGGTTGACCAACACCAGTTGGCAAACGGACGTTGGCAAATTTGCGGTCGTTGGCGGCCGACATCGGCGACGCCCGTTGAGTGCCCGTCAGATCCGCCTCGTACCACCGGCGCCGAGCAGTAATAGGCGGCGCCGGGTCCAGTACGGCGATGGCCGCCCGCAGTGCCGTGGGACAACCGACAGCGAGAGGAAGTAGCAAAAATGACCAAGCTGCAGAGTCTGGACCCGATCACACCGATGTTCGCGCAGTTCCAGGAGGAGACCGGGCCCATCGTCCTGGCCAACACCTTCCTCGTCCCGGAGGAGAGGACCGAGGCATTCCTGGACCTCTTCCGGAGGCAGGCCGCATTCATGAGGGCTCAGCCCGGATTCGTCTCCCTGCAGATGCACAAGGGAACGGCGGGCAGCCGGCTTCTGATGAACGTCGCGGTCTGGGAGTCGACCGCGGCGCTCGCCACGGCGCTCGGCAGCCCGGAGTTCCAGCGCATGGCGGCCGAGTTCCCCGACGACATCGTGTCGTACCCGCACATCTTCGAGCAGATCGACGCGTGACACGGCAGCCGCAACCGGACGAACGCAACCGGAGAAACCGCGCCCTCCCTCAGCCGTTCACGCATCCGCACAATGCCGGGTCACCAAGTCGGCCGAGCAACCCATGACGCGTAACCCCGTTACGCGAAACCCGTTACGCGTAACGGGGTCCCGACAAGGAGCCTCTGTGGCTGTGGAGCTGAATCACACCATCGTCCCCTCCCGTGACCCACAGGCCTCGGCGCAGTTCCTGGCCGAAGTCCTCGGCCTGAGTGTCGAACCGCCGGCGGCGCATTTCACTCCAGTCAGATTGGCCAACCAGGTCAGCCTGGACTACGACCGGTCGGACGACTTCGAACCCCACCACTACGCATTCGGGCTCAACCAGCAGGAGTTCGATGCCGCCCTGGTCCGCATCCAGCAAGCCGGGATCGCCCACTACGGCGATCCTGCATGCCAAGAGGCTGGGGAGATCTATCGCAGCAAGCGCGTCGAAGGCCGCAGGGGCACGTACCTCCACGACCTTGACGGACATCTCATGGAGATTCTCACCACGGGCGGCGCCGGGGCATAAGCCGGACGGCGTCCCGCGGATCACGCCTTCGCCGGTGATTGCGGAATCGTGTTCACAGTCGCCGGCGAGGCCGCGATGCGCGGACAGCCATGTCACTGCCTGACCCTCTGTCGCAGCGCAGCACTTCGCAGCACTTCCGATCTGCGGGGTACGGACACCGCTGACGGTCACGGCCAGGAGCCGGCCGCCCGGTCGGCCAGACGCCCGGCAAGCCCGCAGCGGCATCGACGAACCGGCAGACCAGCACGGTCGAAGATGCCCCGGCCAGGGCGACACCGTCCGCACCTCCGGCACCGGCCCACGTCATGGCTCGCCATCGGCGGCCCAGCTACGCCTGCCTATGAACCCTTCCACTCCAGTCTGAACATCGAAGGAGAAGCATCATGTCGCTGAAGAACGTCACCACCGTCCTGGCCGCGGCCTGCACCCTGTTCGTCGTCTACCTCGGACTGTCCTTCATCCTGGCCCCGGAGGCGTCCACCCCCGGCGTCGGCCTGCCGAGCTGGCCCGCCGGCGATGGCGGCGGCTTCCTCATCATGAAGGGCACCCGCGAACTGGCCATGGGTCTGGTCCTCGGCATCCTGCTGGCGACGGGCCACCGCCGCGCCCTGGGCTGGGTCCTGCTGATGGAGGCCGTCGCCCCGTTCGGTGACATGATCAACGTCTTGGCCCACCACGGCTCGTACTCGGCGGCGTTCGGCATCCACGGCCTGACCTCTGCACTGATCGCGACTACGGGCCTGTTGACCCTCCGCGAGACGAGTAGCGCTCGCCAGGCCCCTGCCCCGGCACCCGCCGCACAGCCCGTCTGACAGCGCATGCCCCAAGCGGTGGCCCGGCCATATGGCGGTCGGGCCACCCCTTCCCTGTCAGCGACCGGCCGGGGTGATCCAGGCGGTCTGGCGCCTGGTCCACGCGCTGCCTCGTCCACGGTGGACGGCCGTCGCCGCACCACCGCCGGCAACTCCTGACGGGACGGCTTCAGATGCTCATCGAACCAGTCCGCGAAACCACCATCGCTTGAACACACTTCGCCGCATACAGGCTTTGCAGCATGGACAGTTGAATCTCGCGCACCAACTGCCTTCACCCTAAAGGGAATTGCCTACAGGAAGTAAACACGGCAACCACCTTGACGGGGTCAGTCACCGTGCCGGACAGTCGTGCACAAGGTTCTTGAGAGCGCTCTCAACCGGGTTCGGAACGCGGCTGCAGACGCTCTCGCCCCTCCCCCCACCCCCCACGAAAGCAGCCCCCATGTACAGGATCGCTGTCTTCAGTGAATCGCCAGGCCCCACCCCCGGCCCCGGACATCGCACCCGTCGACGTCTGCCGGTCACGCTCGCCGCGCTCGCACTCTGCCTGCCACTGGCCGGTCTCATGGGCCCGGCGGGCCCCGCCGGGCTCTCCGGTACCGCCGCGGCCGCAGAACCGGCCGCGAGCGCCGGTGCGGCCGACGCCGACTGGACCACCATGTTCAGGGACGACTTCGACGGCGCGAGCGGAACAGGACTCAACAGGACCGACTGGCTCTACGACATCGGCACCAGCTACCCCGGCGGCGCCGCCAACTGGGGCACCGGCGAGATCGAAACCTCCACGGACTCGACCGAGAACGTCTACCAGGACGGCTCGGGCCACATGGTGATCAAGCCCATACGGGACGCCTCCGGGCACTGGACATCCGGCCGGGTGGAAACCCAGCGCACCGACTTCGCCGCGCCGGCGGGCGGACAGATGCAGCTCAGCGCCTCCCTGAAGCAGCCCGACCCGGCGAGCGGGCTCGGCTACTGGCCGGCCTTCTGGGCCATGGGCGCCGACGCCCGGCCGACCGGCGCCACCAACTGGCCCAGCATCGGCGAGCTGGACATCATGGAGGACGTCAACGCACTCAGCCAGCACTCCACCACCTTCCACTGCGGCCAGTGGGCCGGCGAGTGCCACGATCCCGACGGGATCAGCAGCGGACTGCAGGCCTGCGACGGCTGCCAGTCCGGCTACCACACGTACTCGGTGATCGTCGACCGCCGGAACACGGCGGCCGAGCAGTTGCGGTTCTACCTGGACGGTGTGCAGACGTTCGCGGTGAACCAGAACGAGGTCTCCGACGCAACCTGGAAGGCCGCCGTCGACCACGGGTTCTTCGCCATCTTCGACGTGGCGATCGGCGGTTCGTATCCGGACAAGGTCTGCGGCTGCACCTCCCCCTCGGCCGATATCACCTCCGGTGCGGGGATGAGCGTGGACTGGTTCTCGGCCGAGGTGAGCGGATCCTGAACCGCGACGTGCTCGGATCGGGAGCCGGTTCCGGCGCGGCCGAACCGGCTCCCGGCGGGACTTCGCAGGCCGAGCCGGTGTGGCGCCTGGTCCACCGTGCACTACCGGTCTCGGCAGTGGCGGTACACCGGTGTCTTCGAGGCCCAGGAGGACGAGCCCGGGGCAGCAAGCATGATCCTGCCTAAGAGCCTTCATCTTCGCTGGGGGCGACCGGGAAGGATGCCTCCTCGCGGCCCGTGCCGTCGGTGATCCACCATCTGTTCCCGCCGAGCAGAGTCAGTTCTGCGCGGCCGTCGCCGTCCCAGTCATGGACGGCGAAGAGCATGCCACCATCGGGGCCGTCGTCACCCGGCACGGACCGCTTTGTGGAGTGCCAGGGCTTCGATCCGAGCCCGTGCTCGGAGCCGCCCCGCAGCACCTCGATCCGCGCGTCCCCCGCCTCCTTCTTCTTCGTGAGCTGTACGGCCAGGTCGTCGCAACCATCGCCGTTGAAGTCCCCGACAGCGAGCCCGGCGCCGAAGCCCTCCTTGAAGTCGCCGCCGTCCATGGTGACCCATTTCCCCGGCTCCTTCCCGTAGCGGACGCTGACCTGGCCGCGCCGATGGGGTGTCTCGACCTCGTCGTAGCTGTCGACGAAGCTCCGGCCGATGGCGATGTCCTGGCGCCCGTCGCCGTCGAAGTCGCCGAAGACGATGTTCTCGCCCTCCGGCAGCCGCTCGGGTTCCGTGCTCAGGCCGCCGGCGGTACGGGCGCCCCCGGTGAACAGCAGGGGCGGATCCCACGGAGAGCCGTAGAGCGCGAGATCGGTGGCACGGTCGTCGTTCGCGTCCCCGGCGACCAGTACAGGTGACGCGCCCTCGTCGACCGGGCTGGGGATCTCCACGGTCCTGACCGGGGCGCCGGAGCGCTTGAACGGTCCCTTGAGGACGACCAGTTCATGAGCCTCGTTCGAGTCTCTGAGCACCGCGAGGTCGATGTGGCCGTCCCCGTCGAAGTCGCCTGCGACAGGCGCGGTGTGGTAGCCGGTGCCCGGCAGCGGCACACGCCCGTGCGCTCCGCCGACCCGCGGGCCCTTGGGACCTCCCCACAGGACCTGGGCGGCGCCGCTCACGACGAGGTCGGCGTGGCCGTCCTCATCCAGGTCGGCGACCGTGGGCTGCAACGGGTCGTCGCCCGTCTGAACGTCGTGCGGCACACCGAGGTCGTCGTGGGCGAAGACGGTCGTGCGGTCGGGGTCAGGGCCGTGCTCGGAGCCGGGCACGACGAACAGGTCGAAGTTCTCCGTCTCGGAGACCTCGTGCACCAGATCGACGAAGCCGTCCCCGTCGACATCGGGGGTCGCGGGCGTGGCCTGGCGCGCGGAATCGACAGCCCGGCAGGGGCTGTTGGGCACGGCACGCGCGCCGCCGGTTGGCCGAAGGACGAGGAACGCCACCACCGCCACCGCTACGAGGAAGGCAGCCACGGCGTGCCACATGCGCAAGTGACGGAGGAACGGACCGTCTGCTGTCGGAAAGTGCATCACTCCACTTCACGGGCGTGGACGCGGCCCGCACAAGGAAGCTGATCATTTCGTTACGGGGGTGATGCACGACGGTCCTGCCCCCTTTGCGGCCCACCAGTGCGTACGGCGGTGAGCCAGGGCCTCTCCGGGCCCGGTCTCGGCATCGTCCGGGGAGCGCCGCGGGCTTCGATCTGTGACAGCAGGACCGAAGCGGATCGCGGTGCCCGTCGCCGACACCGGGGCCGGGGCAGTCGTCAACGTCGCGGGCTGTGCGCGGAAGGCCGACGATATGGATCTGGATCTGGGCCCAACGCTTAAGACAGCGCCCCATACGGCGCGTTGGGATGGCCCGCCTTCATCGAGAGTCGGCGGTGGGACTGGATTGTGCCGACCGGACTGTCTGAGCTCGCGGCGCCATTGTTGCGGGTCGAGCGCCAGCCGCACTATCCACTGTTTCAAGATCGTGTTGTGAGGCCAAAGGGCCAACCTCGATCGGCGTGAGGAAATTGCACTGGCGGCAGGGGAAGTTAGAGCATTCACATGCTCCTCCCACGCGCCCGCGCCCCCATCCTCCGCTCGGCCTATCGAATGCCGCCTGAAGCGCGTCCGCCGTGGCGGCTATGACAACCGCCTCCCCCTGGGCGTCCGCAGGAAGACGAAGACGGTCGCCCTCATGGAAGACCAGGGTGGCACCGCTCTGGGGCACGATCGAGGCCTCCAGGGCTGCTGCCAGCCGAGCAAGCACGCCGAGCATCGCACCGCGGGCGAAGTGCGTCGCCGTCACACACAGCATCCCCGCCTCGTTCAGGGACTCGTGGTAGAGGTCCGCCTCACCCCCGTCCTCCGCGCGGAGCTGGGAGAAGCCCTCATCGAGACCGCCCGCCACCACGTACGGTTCCGTCACCTGTCGGAGCCGTTCGACATCCAGAGCAACAACCTCACCGTCCACGAACCGAAGGATAAAGATGCTGTAACTCACGGGCACACTTTGCCATCACCATCATCCGCCGCACAGGCCCCGGCATATCCGATGCGCCCACCGCCACGACCTGCACGTACGCCGAAAGGCGCCTCCCGGCGACTCCAGATCAGCCACGGTTTGCGTGCGTCCAAGAGGCCGGCAGGCAATCACGCCGCCGCGTAGCTTGCCCGGAACAGTTCCTGGCTCTTCGCATGCGTCCGTGCGAAAGCCGTCAGGCGATGCCCGCCTCCGTGTCGCGCTCGACGAGCCGGGTCTGCTGAAACCGCCCTCGCCGCGCCGAAGCGGCCCCACGGCCGCCCGCCGAGCCTGCCGCCCCTCGCGACTGTGTAGTGCGCCGGGCCTGACGTGTACGCGGCGTTCTATAGTCGCCCGGGTCGACCGTTTTCATGGGGGGGGGGGTCCGGAACACATGCAAGCCACGAGATCACTGGCCGGCGTCCTGCTGAGCATCGTCGCCGCGCTGTTGCTCAGTGCCTGTGGGACCCAGCGAGCCGGGGCGCCCTCGACGGCGGGAACGCCGCACTGGCAGACGTTCGGGCCGATCCGCGCGACCGCCGCCCGGCTCTCCGGCGGCGGGCGCGCGCTCAGCGTCGACGTAGAGGTACCCGGCAAGGGCAAGACCTGTGCGCGCAAGCTGAAGGCGGTCGTGACCTCCACGTCGGAGCGCACCGTGTGGGTGCAGGTCACCTTCTCCACCCTTATCGGCGACCCGCACGCCGACTGCTCGACGACCGCACCCGGCACCGCGAAGGTGCGACTGCCGTCCGCGCTCGGCCACCGTGAACTGGTCGTGGACAACGACACGACGTTCACCGCGGACGACGCCGACCTGCCCGACCTGCGCCTGTGCGGTGACCGCGGCTGCCACCCGGCACCCACCGGCTGCACCGCCGCCTCCTACGACCAGGCGGTGGCGGCGCTCGACGTACCGAACCACACCTCCCGCGGCGAGGAGCACTGCGATGGGAAGTGGCTGGTGTTCGACGTGTCCTCGCGCATGGGCGCGGCCTGCGCCGAGGGCGAGGCGCCGGGATGTGGGGCGAGACTCGGCGACCGGTGGTTCTTCCGTGCCGAGAAGTCGGGCTGGGTGCCTCTCGCACGCGGCACGAAGGCCGGCTGCGCCGACGTGCACCGCGTCGAGCCCGCTTTCCCGGCCGCGCTGTGCGCCGATCTGCCCGGCCTGCAACGCTCGAACTGAGCACCGCAACGAGCCTGTTGCACTACACATCCTGAAGCCCAGGCACACACGGCGGACCCGGGTACCCAGGCCCCTTTCGAGAGCGCCGTGGGGTCGGCTGGAATCGTCGTCCGGCCGATCATGTGCGGAGCGGAACGGTGAGGACCATCGCTTGGTCGTCTGAGATCCATGGGACCGGTCGGCACCGCGGTGCGGCCGGTTCCTCGTCGCCGATCGCCTCGCCCAACCCCCAAAGGCCATGCCTATGGCGCCTCGTGTACCCGGGCCAGCAGTGCCATCAGCTGGTTCTGCTCCTCCGGAGTGAGCGGTGCCAGCAACTCGGCGTTGGCTGCTTCGGCCAGGGCCGCGCAGCGGGTGAGGGCGGCCATGCCTTCGGGGGTGACCGTGATGGCATTCTTGCGGCGGTCGACGGGGTCCGGGGTGCGCAGGACAAGTTTGGCCTGTTGGAGGTCGTTGAGGATGCCGACCATGTCCTTGGGGTCGACGGCGAGCCGGCGGCCCAGCTCGGCCTGGGCAACCGGCCCGTACTCGGCGGTCGCGGCCAGCACCGCGTGGTGCATGAGCTTCAGCCCTTCCGCGGCAAGCGCGTCGGCGACCAGGCCGCGAGCGCGCGCTGCGACGCGGCCGACGAGCCAGCTCGGCAGGGACTGGATGCGCTGGAGGGCTGCGGGCATGGAGTGAGCCTATCCCGAAATTCATTGGGACTCCCTACGACTTCAAGCTATCGTTGGATATCCCAATGAAAATGGACAGGGAGGCCCTTGTGCTGCGCATTCGCCATGAGGTGAGCGGAGGGCCCACTGCGCTGGTCTCCGAAGAGGCCGACCGACCCGAGCCGGGAGCCGGGGAGGTACTGATCCGGACCAAGGCCATTGGGGTGACACTGCCCTCCGTGCGCAAGGTCCGGGACGCCAGGGAGCCGATCTCGCTCGGCGGCGAAGTCGCCGGGGAGATCACCGCCCTCGGCGAGGGTGTCGCGGCCTTCGGCGTCGGAGACCGTGTCACTGGGTTGTGCTTCACCGACGCCTACGCCGACTACGCGGTCCTGAACGTCGCGATGACCTCCCGGATTCCGGACGGCGCGAGTGACGTGGAGGCGGTGGCACTGGTCCGCAGCGGGATGGTGGCGCGCGGCGCCTACGAAGCTGCGCGGGTGGAGCCTGGCGAGTCGGTCCTGGTAACGGCGGCGGCGAGTGCGGTGGGCACGCTCGCTCTCCAGTACGCCAAGGCCAACGGGGCTGGACGCGTGGTGGCTGCTGTCAGCAGTGCTGCCAAGGCCACCTTCCTACGGAACTTGGGCGCCGACGAGGTCTTTCTGTACGAGGACGCCGACTGGGGTGCCCCGTACGACGCGATCCTCGATGGAGTCGGCGGCGACCTGCTCGGCCCTGCCGTGCGAGCCCTGGCCACGGGCGGCCGGCTGGTCGCTTTCAGCTCCGGCGGGGGCGTGGTGGACGCATACGAACTCCTCGTCCGCGGCGCTTCGGTGATCGGCTTCCAGATGCGTGCCATCGCCGTCGGCAAGCCCGAACTGTACGACCGTTGGCTGCGCGAGCTCTGGCAGCTGCACGAGACAGGCACCCTGCGCACCGCCGTGCACGAGGAGATCCCCCTCGCCGAAGCCACCCGGGCCCACGCCCTCATCGAACAGCGCCGCAACCTCGGCAAGGTCGTCCTCGTACCCTCGCTCCGGCCAAAGGCGTTGTCCGTTACGGCATGAGTTCGCTGCACATCGATTCTGGACAGCATGCGGGGCAATGACCGGCCGAGTCAGGCTGCTGCTCGTAGTGACCTTCCGCCCCAGCAGATGCCCTTCTCGCTGCGGACACGAGGCAAGTCAGCCCGATCTCGTCGAACCGGCGGATGACATTCCGAAAGGCCGGTCTCCGCATCGGCCTGCGCAGGCCAGGTGATCACCGGGGCGCTGTCCCACCTTGCAGAGGACAGCAGCACCCCGAGTGAGGCGTTGATCCGGATGAAGCCGCACCCGTTGGAGGGAGAGTGGATACCTTCATGTCTCGGTGCGGCGCCGCTTACGGTTTGTGGGTTACCCAGAGCATTTCTGCCGGCCAGCGGTGTGCCCAGTCAGGCGGGTCGGTCGGGTTGTAACCGTTGGCTGTTCCGGGATCGGGCCGCGGCTCGATGAGGTCGTCGATGACGAGACCTGCGCTGCGCAGGACCTTGATCCAGTCGCCGTAGGTGCGCTGATAGCTCACCGCGTCCTGATCCTCGGCGATGCTGTCCAGCCCGAAGTAGTCCTGGTGCAGAGTCGTGGTTGCGCGGCCGCCGGCTTCGTCGTAGCAGGCTTCGAACCATGGGCTGGCGACGTTGAACACCAGGCGCCCACCGCGGCGCAGGATGCGTGCGACCTGCGGGACGGCCAGGTGCGCGGGCGCCCAGCTGAGTCCGCCGTAGTCGCAGAACACCAGGTCGAAGCTGTCGGCGGCGAACGGCAGGTGCTCGGCGGCCGCTTGCACCAGCGGGTAGCGGGCCGGTCCCATCGCGCCGGCTGCCGCGGCTAGCTGGGCTTCGGACAGGTCGAGCCCGACCACGTTGGCGCCCTCGGCGGCGAGCGCCCTGGACCACTGGCCGGCGCCGCAGCCGAGTTCGAGGACACGCTTGCCGGTGACGTCGCCCAGGGCGTTCAGCTGCGCGTCGGGGATGGCGTACGTACCCCACAGCCGGGGCGTCGCACCGATCTGCGGGTCGTGCTTCTGCTGGTAGGTGCCGCTGATCTGGTTCCAGAACCGCCGGTTGGCAGAGATGCTGTTCACCCGCCGACTCAAGCACTGCCTTCCGGGGCGGTCAACACGATTGTGCTGCGACCCGGGAGGCTCATCGGTTCGCCTGTCCTCCTACGCCGTCCACCTGGCGCCACGGACCCCACCCCCCTGGATACCCATGCGCCGTTCCCCTTGAGTCAGAAGAGGCCGGATGGATCCGCGAGTTCCTCTCCGACGGACCGCGCTGCGGGGCCAGTCGGCATGGTGCAGGTGTGGAGGCGTACGGCGCGCCACTGGTCGCCATGGCGCGTACGCCGCCAGCCCCAGTCCGCGCACCACGTCAGCGGCGCGTACCCGCAAGGTTCGCGGCGTCCTCCATGGACGCGTCGTGTCGGGGTGGCTAGGCCCGTCTGCCACTGACCAACGAAGGGGTAGGCACGAACCTTCTTGGTGTCACGGTCGGTGTTCGTCGTCGAGATGACGCACCTTGCCGGCCCGGGGGGCAGGTCGGCTGCCGCGCTTGACCTCTTGCGCTCAGGCGCTCCGAGGCGGACGCTCGTCGGCTGCGAGCCGCTGTGTGATCCGGTCGAACAAGTCCGTCAGCGGTGCTCCGACTTCCTGCCCGAACTCAGTCAGTCCGTAGGTGACCTGGGGCGGCGTCGTCGGCTCGACCTTCCGCCAGACCAGGTCGTCCTGGACCAGTGCGCGCAGTGTCTGAGCGAGCATCTTCTCGCTGATGCCCCGGATGCTGTCGCGCAGCTCGTAGAACCGAAGGTCGGCGGTCCGCAAGGAGATCAGTACCCAGATACCCCACCTGCTGGTCACGTGGTCGACCACGTCGCGCGCAGGGCAGTCGGTGTGAAACACGTCATACCGAACGCCTGCCTCGGCCTGCGTCAGCTGCGCACCTTCACTCATGTCATGAGCTTACCTCTGGGTATGTTCTTACGAAAAGTAAGCCCGCCTCCTAGCGTCAATTGCCTCAGCGCACAACGGACTAGGAGCTGAACATGATCGTGGTAACCGGAGCGACCGGGAATGTGGGCCGGCCTTTGACGCAGGCCCTGGCCAACGCGGGCGAGCAGGTGACGGCGGTGTCACGCCACGCGGCGCCGGTCCCGGACGGGGTTCGGCACATACTGGCCGACTTGGCCGACCCGCAGGGTCTCGCCCCCGCTCTGGACGGGGCGAAGGCTTTGTTCCTCCTGCTGTCCGGCGACCTGCACGCCCCCGGAGCCAGGCCGGCCGACATCATCGACCTGGCCGCTGCCAGCGGGGTCCGACGAGTCGTCCTCCTTTCTTCGCAGGGCGTGGCAACCAGGCCGACCGGCCCGTCGCGGATCGCGATGCGCGCGGTGGAGGACGCGTTGAGAGAGTCCGGCCTGGACTGGTCCGTCCTGAGACCGGGCGGTTTCGCCTCCAACGCCTTCGCGTGGGCGGAGTCCGTCCGCACGCAGGGAACGGCCGCCGCACCCTTCGGCGATGTCGGTGTTCCTGTCGTCGATCCGACGGACATCGCCGAGGTCGCGGCAGCCTGCCTGCTCGACGACCGGCACACCGGCGGAATCTTCGAGCTGACGGGGCCCGAGGTGATCACGCCCCGTCAGCAGGCGGAGGCCATAGCCTCCGCGCTCGGCTCGCCGGTGCGGTTCCATGAACTCACCCGTGAGGAGGCCAAGGCCGCGATGACCCGGTTCGTGCCGCTGGAGCTCGCCGACGACACCCTGGACATCATCTCCGCCCCCAACCCCGCGGAACTGCGGATCAGCTCGGACGTGGAGCAGGTCCTCGGTCGCGCTCCGCACCGTTTCAACGACTGGGCGGTCCGTAACATCGCCGCTTTTCGCTGAGGCACAGCTCAGCTGAAGCGCCTGGGCAGCCCCGCGCGACTGCGACCGCACGGGGCTGCCCATAACGTCACCACCCACCACGAGGCGACTCGCAAGAGCCGGTCCGGGGATTCGGACGCAACGGTAAATCTGGCCGGGTGGGCACAGCGTGAGGCACCTGGGCCGGCCCCGGCTCACAGCCGCTGAGCAGGACACGAACCGCACGAACCTCCAGAAGGGCGTTGTGGAGGGGCAGGCCGGCAAGCGCATCCGGACTGCGTCTTGACCACCGAGCGCGGTCCGGGAACGGTGAAGGTATGGCCGCGCTGCCGGCAGCCCACCCCAGTGGTGGCGTCACGTCCGCGTAGGCCTGGAAGACGGCCGAGCCGCGGGACCGGCGCTCAGCGCCTCGTCTCGTACCTGGTCAGGATCACGCCGCAGGGAAGCGTCCGCGTCTCCACCAGGTTCAGGTTCACCCAGTTGTCCAACGCGGTGAAGAACGGCGTGCCGCCGCCGACCAGGACCGGCGCGGTGGCCAGCACGTACTCGTCAATCAGCCCGGCCCGCATGGCCGCCCCGGCAAGCGTCGCACCGCCGATGTCCATCGGTCCGCCCTCCTCGGCCCTGAGGCGGGTGATCTCGGCAACCGCGTCGCCGGTGACAAGGCGGGTGTTCCAGTCAACCTTGTCGACCGTCGAGGAGAACACCACTTTCGACATGTCCCGCCAACGGCTCGCGAACTCGATCTCCGCCGGGGTGGCGTCGGGCTGCTGGTCGCCGGTCGGCCAGTAGGAGCTCATCGTCCGCCACAGCTTGCCCCCGTACAGCGACAGGTCAGTGGCTTGCAGTTGGTCGGACCAGAACTGGAACAGTTCGTCGCTCGGCACACTCCAGCCGATGTCGTCACCGGGTGCGGCGATGTAGCCGTCCAGGGTCAGGTTCATGCCGTAGATCAGCTTCCGCATGGCGCCATCCTTCCGTAAACCGGTCTCACGGGTACAGACCGGCGCGACGCGGGAAAATCATCGGTACGCCATCTGGGCGCGCGTGTAGTCCTCGTGCTCGGTGCTCAGTCGCAGACTCAGCGTTCCGCCGGCGGAGTGGCGTAGTGGGACGTATCGGTGCCGAGGCCGTCGGGGGCCTGGGCGGGGCGACCGCCCGTCTGGCCTCGGCGAGCAGTGGATCGACGGCATACGGTTCCGGGTAAGGGGCCCGAGCATCGACTCCGCGGTATGCCGCGCCCGGCACCGCGCCGTCTCCATGCGCTACGGGCTACGCGCCACGACAAGCTCGCGGTCCACGACGAAGCGACTGTCCTGGTCGCTGCCATCAACGAGTGGCTCTGCCCCCGTACGTCATACGCCGGGATCCACGTTCCATGCGGCAGGAAGAACGCTGCCGCAGAAGACGCAGACGAAGTCGTCCTCGCGCACGATGTTGAGCTCCTGGCAGTCGGGGCATCGCCGGAAAACGACCTCGTGGGTGAAGCCGGAGGGCCGCCCAAGTTCTATGTCGTCCAGAGCGCGAGCGACTGTCGCCCAAGAGGTGACGTCCGGGCAGTATCCGGTGGACTGGTTGCTGACCTCGCCCACAGCCCACCGGCCTGCATGGCACACGAAGCTGATCTCGCCTGCACTCAGAACCATGTCCCCGCCGGCACAGGCCACATGCTCGCTTCGCCGCGGCGCCAGCCGAAGCACACCGTCCGTGCCGATCACGAAGGTGAACGGTTCGGTCAGCTCTGCTGCCGATCGCTCCGCGATCCAGCCGCCGAAATCAGCCGCCGAGCCCATGCGGCACCCGCCGCTGCCCGGCCGGACCGCAGCCTTCAGCTCGACCGGTCCGACATATCTGTAACTCGGCCCCCGCGCCCTCACGTCGACCAACCTAAGGCACTGTCCGCCGCCGAGTGACAGGATGAACGCCCTGTGGCCTTGATCCGGGACTGGCGCCTCTACGAGGTCGTGCCACCGAGGGTCACGGCGTCGCTCTGATCTCGGTGCTGCCATCGGTCCAGGGCTGCCTGCACCTGACGGTGACCGCCCTCGTCGCCAGACCAGACGAGCGTCCGGCGGTGAGGGTTCTTGTGGACCCAACTGTCGTAGTCCAGGACGGCGACGGTGTCCGACAGTCGCCACCGCGAGGAACCCCATGACGCTTCAGGCACCTCCACCAGGCCGTCGAGGAGATCGATGGCCGACGCGGCAAGGCTGTCCATGGGCCATGGCTTCCACGACGCGACGGTGTCGGCGAGGGCATGTGATTCGATCAGATGCGGGATCGACGGGGCGATGGAGAGGTAGGGGCTGGCGCCGTCGACGTCGGTGCCTACGCTGCCGTCGGTGTGTATCAAGTCCCGGCACGGCTTCGACACACGCTCGCCGGTCCATTCGAAGTACCAACCTCCTTCTCCCGGGTCCTGCCACGCTGCCGTCTGCAGACCGAGGTGGTCGTACTCCCACTCGCGGGCAGTCTCGTACCGGTCCCCGTTCACCAACCGGCTACGGCGCACCTCATAGCGCAGGCCTCCGTACTTTTGCTCGAATCCCTCGCACCGGATGATGAGATCCATGGGGGCGGGGACGAGATTCCCCGAGTGGCCGCGCACTCGCCAGAACTCTATCGGCGGCCCGGACCGGCGAGGGCGCTCACGCCGGGCCGCGCGATGCAGGAAGCTCTGCGCGAGTGTCGAGAGCTCGGACGGATCCTCCAGGATGTGCATCCTGTACTTCATTTCAAAGGAACGTGCGTGGTTGTCAGGCAGCCAGGTTACTGGCCGTCAGCGCGGGTTCCCGCGAATCGACTTCTCCATCGGGGAGCCGGCCCTGCTCGCCGTCCCGCCCAGCGGCCCTCCCTGCGCGGGAACGGCGCTGCCCTGGGATGCCCACCGACCACATACAACCGACCGCAACAATGTGCCGAGCACCGCGAAGGCTGCCAGGCCGGCCCTGTCCTCCATATCCCCATGCCCGGTTGACAGTTGGTGCACCACACTATTCACTCGCGTCTCAATGACGTGAGCATTCAGTAGTGGGGGGCAACATGCGCAACAAGAGTCGGAACTGGTTAGTACTGGCCACGGCCGTGCTCAGCCTGGCGGCGGCGGGGATCACCCCAGGTGCCGCCCAGGTCCAGGAGGAGGTCTACGACGAGGTCAGACCGCTCTCCAGCACCACCGAGGCTGCCAAGCTCCGGCTCGAGGAGCGCAGAGTCTCCGGCACGACGCTCGCAGAGCTCCACTCCCGGCTGGACAACGTCAAGGTGACCGACGTCCTGGCCAGCGCCAACCACACGATGAGGAACTCCGCCGACTGCTACCCGCAAGAGGTGAAGGCGTTCCCCGTGAACCCCACACCCGCTTCCGCCTACTGCTGGGACACGGGCGACGCATACACCCAGCGTTGGCTCCCGCAGGGCGTGACCTCCTCAGGCGATGCGGACGACGACGGCCTGTGGGGTAACGACAAGATCCTGCTGTCCGGCTGGAAGTCCAACGACGGTCTGTTCACCGACTTTCCCACCATGCTGAACAACGACCCCAACGGGCAGCATCTGGCGCGCGTGGCCTTCATCAACGCCAACAACCCCAGCGCTCTCTCCTATCGCTGGGTGCTGCTCGTGATTCCCACCGAGGGCGGCGCCAACTTCGACAACGCCGGGGTCCAGCTGGGCGGCATGGTGTGGTTCGGGGACAAGCTGATCGTCACGGCCAAGGGCGGGGACCCCAGCACCAACGCCCTGTACGTCTTCTCCATGAACCACATCCTGCAGGCCACCGTGAACAGCAACGCGATCGGCAGGGTGTCCGGCGGCTACTCGGCCCACGGCTACCAGTACGTCATGCCGGCCATCGGCTCGTACGGCCTGAGCAAGAAGTGCGGTTCCACCACGGGCATCGTCTGCCCTGCCCACGTCTCCCTCGACCGCAGTGCGACTCCGGACAGCATCGTCCTGAACGAGTACCAGACCTCCGGCACCCCCAAGATCGGCAAGATGTGGGGCTACCAACTGGCTGCGCCGTCGGAGTCGGGCATGCCACTGCTGAAGGACTCCTCGGGGTACGTGAACGTGTCGGAGATGTTCACGGCCGACATGGCCGGAGCACAGGGCACCCTCTCCTACCGGGATCCGGCGACCGGAAAACGGTCCTGGTACCTGCCCAGGCACCGTGGCGGAGTCGGTCAGCGCGGCGTCTACCAACGTCGCGACGCCACCGGTGTGACGTCCACGACGTGCACCGGTACGGATGCACCGACCGCGTGCTGGGCCGCGAAGTCCCAGGGGCTGTCGCTCTGGTGGAGCACGAAGACGGTGTGGAGCCAGACCGAATGGGCCGCTGACAAGAACGCCGACTGGGTGAACGAGGACGCGAGCAGCACCTGGAAGTCGCAGGTGATTCCCGAACGCCTGCTGTTCTCCGTTCCGTTGTCCCGCATGCCTTGACCTTGATCCGGAACCGGCGACGGGACAGGTGAGTCCGCCGCCGGGCCATGGCCCGGCGGGGAACCCGGGAGACCACGGGCCGACCCGGCGGGTACTCCAGAGCGCAGTCCCGGCTCAGGGGGACACCCGTCGCGCGCCGGCCCGGTTCACCGCTTCGGCGTCCGAAGTCAAGGAACTCCGAAGTCAGGGAACAGAGCCTTGCCTGGCTCCCAGGTCTCCGTCACTCCGTCAGGCCTCGCGCACGTCTCCGTAGCCGAAGGCCTTCAGCAGTTCGCGCTCGCGCTCGCCGCTGAGGCCCGCCCGGCGGGGCCGGTCCAGACCCTGCTCCCGCTCCCAGCGCAGGACGTCCGCCAGCAGCTCCGCCCGGGGCCGATGACGCAGACCGGCAGCCCGGGCGGCGGCACCGTTGCGGGCGCTGAAGCCGGCCCACTCCGGGTCGGCCATCCACATCGCGAGCGATTCCGGACCCATGAACTGGCCCGCCTTCTGCTCGAGCAGCCAGTCGGCGCCGGCCTCCACCACCGGTCCGGTGTGCCCGCCGATCTCCCGCGACATCGCGACCCACTCGCTGAACGGCACGACCGGGCCGACCGCGTCGTACGTTCCGGTCGTCCCCTTCTCCGCGCTGTCGAGCAGCCACGCCGCGAGGTCCCGCGCGTCGACCGCCTGCGTCACCACGCCGGGCGAGGCGGGCACCAGCAGCGGTGCCAGCGGCTCGCGCGCCGCGCGGGCGGCCCAGTATCCGGTGCGGCCGCTGTGGTCGCCGGGGCCGCCGATCAGTCCGGCCCGCGCGATGAGGAGCCGGTCGCCCACGGCGGCCGTCGAGGCTGCCTCGCAGGCCACCTTGGCCTCCCCGTACGCCTCACGGTCGACCTCGTCCCGATCGGCCGCCGGGAGCAGCTCCGCCGTCTCGTCCGCGTCCAGCTGTGCGTGTGAGGCGTACGCGCTGATCGAGGACACGTACGACCAATGGGTCGTACGCTCACCGAGAGCTGCCAGCGCCCCGCGGACGAATGCCGGCTGCCACGACACCTCGAACACGGCATCCCAGTCCCGCCCCGCCAGACCTTCGTACGCCGACGGGTCGCCCCTGTCCGCGACGACAAGTTCCGCGCCCACGGCCACTTCGCCGCTCTCCCCGCGAGCGAGGCAGGTCACCCTGTGCCCGCGGTCCAATGCCTGCCGCGAAATCTCACGGCCCACCCACGCTGTCCCGCCCAGAACCAAAATCTCCATCCGCGCACTCAAACACGGACGGTGAACCTGCGGGGCGCTGCTTCGCCGAGGGCGTACAGGCCCGCCACGATCCCCCGGGGTGGTCTCCCGGGGCGGGCTCGTTCCCGGCTGATCCACACCTTCCGCGAGTAGCGAAACCGTATGGATGAGCCGCACATCCTCGAAACCCCCTTCCGTGGTCCGGGGTATGCGGCGAAGAAGGCTCTCTCCTCATGCGATCGCCGACGTCGAGGGCGCTCCCGAAGATGGCGAGCCCGAAGTCATTCCCTGCGTGGGTAAGTGCGGCGCCTGAATCCGGTGTGCCATCCGGGTCGGGATGGAAGCGAATGCGGAGGCAAGTACAACGAATCCGATGGTATGCGGCATTGGTTGCGTCGGGTGCTCCGGAATCGCTCTGCGGACTCCGACGGCTTTCACCGCTCTTGACCTGAAGAATAATCCAGGCAATATGATCGGTAAACAATTGGTAAAGAACAGGTTTCGATTCTTCCGGTTCCGCACCGCGCCGGAACCTCAATCCATTCGGGTCAGCGCAATCTGGTGAAACCCGATGGCGCGGGAATACCGGACAACGAGGGAGCCTGACTGTGGCCGATGTCGACGTACTCGTGGTGGGCGCGGGCCCTGTGGGCCTGACAGCGGCGGCCGAACTGCGGCGGCACGGCGTGGACTGCCGCATCGTCGATCGGCTGGCCGCCCCGCAGCCCCATGCCAAGGCCATCGGCATCGTGCCCCGCACCCTGGAGGTGTGGGACTCCATGGGCCTGGTCGACAGGGCGCTGGACGAGGCGGTGCCGCACCTGGGCCAGCTGGTCTTCATCGACGGCAAGCCACGCCCTCGCTTCGAACTGACTCTGCCGCCCGAGGTCCCCTACCCCTTCGCCACGCTGCCTCAGTGCACCACCGAGCAGCTGCTCACCGAGCACCTGGCAGGCTTCGGCACGGAGGTGGAGCGGTCGACCGAACTCCGCTCGCTGGAGGCGCGCCCGGACGAGGTCGAAGCCGTCCTCGCGCACGCCGACGGCAGGATCGAGAAACTGCATGCCCGCTACGTCGTGGGCTGCGACGGCGCGCACAGCCTGGTCCGCAAGGCGGCCGGCCTGACCTTCGAGGGCGATGCCTTTCCCGAGCAGTACATGATCGGCGACGTCGAGGTCGACTGGGAACTCCCCGCCGGCCACAGCATGCGGGCCGTGAGCCTGGACGACAACGGTGAGATGAACGACATGGTCGTCTGCATTCCGATGCCGGGCGTTCGGCGGTACTGGCTGTCGACGCTGCTCCCCCGCGCCCAGGCCACAGGCGAGGACGACCCCAGCGCGCCGAACGGGCCCTCCCTCGGATCGCAGGAGGGCCGCGGACCGGAACTCAGCCAGTTCCAGGCCGTGCTCGACCGGCTGTCCCCTGAGGTCACGACCGCCTCCACGCTGCGCTGGTCGTCCATCTTCCGGACCAGCCACCGCATGGTGGACCGCTATCGCAACGGCCGCCTCTTCGTCGCCGGGGACGCCGCGCACATCCACCCGCCGATCGGCGGACAGGGTCTGAACACCGGCGTGCAGGACGCCTACAACCTCGCCTGGAAGCTGGCCCTGGCCGTCCACGGTCTGGCCACGGACGACGTGCTGGACAGCTATCACGCCGAACGACACCCGGTCGCGCAGGAGGTGATCGACCGCACCGTCCGCCATGCCCGCGCCGCCCGCCCCGCCCCCTCCGGCCTCGGCAGCAACGGGGACGACGCCGAAACGCAGCTACGACGTCAGGCCCAGCTGCTGGTCGCCTACCCGGACAGTCCATTGGTCCAGCCGCAGACGACAGAACGCACGCCCGAAGCCGGTCCCGCCCCCGGCGACCGCGCCCCGGACTGCCGCGGGCTGCTGAGCGACCTCGCCGCCTACCCGCGGCGGCTGTTCGACCTGCTGCGCACCCCACGACACGTGTTGCTGCTGTTCGCGGACTCGGAGCACGCCTCCGGCGAAGGCGCCGCCCGACTCGAAGCCTGCGCCGCCGAGGCCCATCGCGCCGCCCACGGCCTTCTCGACGCCTATCTGATCACCGCCGCAGAGGTACCGCAGGACGCCCGCCCCGTCGGCCTGCGCCCGCCACGGGTGCGCGACGCTGCGGGCGAGTTCCGCGACGCCTACGCACCGCGTGACGGCGAAGCCATCCTGATCCGCCCGGACGGATACGTCTCGGGGCGCTTCCACCCTGCCGTTCCGGCATCGCTGGCAGCCCATCTGCACCGAACCTTCGCCTGACTCCCGCTGCCGCGGGCGGAGAGCCGCCGGTGACAGTCCTGCCGACGTGCCCGAACGACTCGTCACTCGTCAGGACGATCCCGGTTGGTTCGGTGGCTGCATCTCTGTCTCTGCACCGCCTGGTTCGATGGGCCCGTGCTGTCGCACGGGGAAGACGGGGAATCCAGGCGTACAGCCAAGACGAGCGCACCCCCGTTCGACAACTGATGGGGCGGTCAAGGCGTCGCAGCAACATGCCACGTACACGATGTTCCGGGCGGCGGGACGCTGCTGAGCCGCTGGGCCGCCCGAACCAATCCATCCAGCAGGCTGCTCGGCGAGGGAAACGCAGATCCGATCAGGGAGAGCGCAGTCGTGGGGGTACGCAGGACGATAGCCTCTGTGGTGTGAAAGCTGCTGTGAACAAGGCTCGGGCCGGAGATCTGTTGAAGCCCTCCGGCCCCGCTTGTGAGGTTCCGGGCAAGGTGACGGTGCACGTCGACGACCTGCTGGTGCAGATCGCGCACGGCAGCAGAAGCGCGTTGGCCGAGCTGTACGACCTGCTCGCGCCGCTGCTCCTCGCGCTGCTTCGCTCGCATGGACGGTCCTTGGAACGGGCCCACAACGCGCTGGTCGACGCCTTCGCCCGGATCTGGCGCAGAGCCCCCTCCTACGAGCCGGGCCACAGCAGTCTGGACTGGGTCATCGATCAGACGACGCACGCTGACGCCTCCGGGGTGGCGTAACCGCCCAGGCTCCGGTGGGTCGGCGGGCTCGCGCCACACGGGGCAGCCCCAGGCGCATCCGATGACGCCGTGTCGCGCACCCGAGCCGAAGAGGTCTGCGACATGCAAAGCCGACGGATTCCCCTGTCCGTGCGGCTTCGTCCGCCCTGCCCGACACGTGAGGCCGCTTCGACTGATCAGGTGCGTTTAGTCGGCTCCTCAGCGCGCTTGCCCTCCTGCGGTGCCATCGACAGTAAGGGTTTGTCCTGCACACCACCCGCTACGCATTGTCGAGAAGGGGCACCCATGCTTCGTAGTATCGCGATCACCCTGGCCACCGTCGCCGCAGCCGGATTCGTGGCAGCCGCACCCGCCGTCGCCAACGACTCCGACGGCGGCTGGGAGGGCGGCAAGGTCGGCGCCGGATACTCCGAGGTCGAGGCGGACCGCGCCAGCGCGGAATACCTGAACCTGGGCGGCCCGTACGGGGTCACCTACGCCAAGGCGAAGAAGGCGCACTTCGAGGGCGAGGCCGGCTACTTCTACGCCGAGTACCTCCAGGGTCGCTGACCCTCGACCGTACTCACGCAAAAGCAGGGCCCGCCATGGTGCGCGGGCCCTGCTTTTGCATGGTCCCGTCAGGGTTTGCCGCCGCTCCGGCTCCGGACAAGCATCGCGGAAAGCGCGCAGGGACGGACGCTCGGGCCGCCTCACAGATGCCACGTCCCTGTGCGTTCCGGTCTCCAGGCAATTGACGTACGGAGATCGTCCCGTCCCGGTCGTGACCCGCTTCCCCAGCAGTCGGTCGAGCAGCCGGGCGGACACGGTCGCAGCGTGCAGTGCGCCGACGAACCCTGTGGCCGAGGGCGATCCGGGCTGTCAGCGACGGCACCCGACAGTTCATCTCACGGGTAGTACGGCGTGTGCGTGATGGACGAGACCTTGAGATAGCGGGCACCGTCGCCCGTGACCCAGGTCGAAGAGTCCGGATTGCCGGGCCAGTCGCCTCCGACGGCGATGTTGGCGATGAAGCGCATACCTGTCCCGGCCGGAGTGCTGTACCAGTTGGTGCCCGTAATGGCGCCGTCCACTGCGAAGTCGATGTGGTCCGGGAACCAGCTGAACGAGTACGTGTGGAACGCGTTGGTCCACCCTGCCGAGTTCGTCTTCGAGAACTGCTGCTGGGCGTTGTTGGCGTCGTGGGACGTCTGGTAGACGACGTTCGGGTTCTGGCCCACGATCTCAGCGGCGTCGAATTCCGGGAGCCACGGATTCAGGTACGCCGCCCATACAGCAGGAAGCAGCCCCTGCCCGTTGGGCATGTTCGCGGTGAAGCTGTACGTGCCGTACCCGTACAGCGCTGTCGACTCCACGCGGCCCGAGTAGTAGGTCCCGCCGCCGGCGTTGTACGCCTTGATCACCAGGGTGTCGCCTTCGTACCAGACACAGTCCGGCGTGTAGGTCTCCAGCTCGTTGTTGGCAGTCCACCTTCCGCTGATCTTGTTCCAGGAGGTGACGGTCACGGGACTGCCCCAGGAATCGGCTCGTGCGGCCGGCGCGCCCAGCATCAGTGCCGGCGGCACTGCGAGGGCGGCACCGAGTATGCCTCTGCGGCTGAACTTGCGGGACGTGGGGGTCATCGCAGCTCCATTGCTTGGATGAGCATCGAGACGTGGGAGCGATTCCACGCCTCACCTGTCGCCGGACTGTAGGAGTGTGTTCGGTCGTTGACAAGATGCGCCGCACGAATCGGTATATGCCTTTGGGAGTTGAACGGAGGCCGCACGCGAGGCGAGCGAGTTTGCACAGACTCTGTGGCAGTAGATCGCTCTACGGGACAAGCCATAGGGCCATCTGTGGTCATGACCGGCGAAGAGCATGAGCAGTAGGTGCTCGAGAGGGAGGGCGAGCGAACGCCCGAGGACGGGCTTCTCCATGCGTCAGAACGCATGCGGAGCGTCGTACCCGCGTCGCCTCACATTCGGGATCTCAGTACGTCGACCTCACAGCCTGGGGCGAACGGGTCGAAGCCGTGCTCGATCAGCCAGCGAACTGCCAGCAGGCTTCGCAACGACCACCAGGCGTGGATCACGTCAAGGTCGATGTCGCTGCCATAGCCGGAGAGAACGTCGTCGAGGCGCTCCTCGTGTCCCAGCGTGAAGGTGGCGAGGTCATACAGCGCATCGCCCTGGCCTGCCTCGGACCAGTCAATGATGCCGGTGACCTCGTCGCCGTCGACGAAGACGTGCGCGATCTGGAGGTCGCCGTGCGTGAATGCCGGAGTCCACGGCCGCAGTGCGGCCTCGGCGACCTGGCGGTTACGGGTGACCAGGTCCGCGGGCAGGAGGCCATTCGTCACGAGCAACTCGCACTCGTCGTCGAGTTCCGCCGCCAACTCCACGACGGTCCGGCCGGCTCGGCCGGGCCGGGGCGGCAGCGGCGCGTCGTGCAGTTTCCAGATCGCGGCGCCCGCCGCGGCCCACGCCGCCACCGACCCGGTCGACGGCCCACCGAGGCGCCCGAGCGTCGTTCCTGGGACCGCAGCGATCGCGAGCACGGGCGGCTTGCGCCAAAGGATCTTCGGAGTCGGGACCGGCGCGCGCGACATCGCATCGACCTCGGCATCGATACGCGCCTGATCGGCATCCACCTTCAGGAACACGTCGCCGACGCGCAGGGTCGCGCGCTCGGAATGGGCGACGACGACCTCGACTTCATCCATGGGCGACCAGTATCCCGGAGACGACCCCTGACGTCGCGGACTTATCGCCTGCGAATGCACCGCTGACCGCGTCCCGCTACCCGATGCAGCCTTGTGCGCGCCACTGGCTCTTGACCAGACCAAGCCCACTGGTTTGCGCAGACCGCCCCGCAGAGCGAGTAAGCGCGCCGTTATGTGTCCTCGGAGCCGGGATGTCCGTTGCGCCCGGGCGAAGGACACCACTCGGCCTCGGCGGTGGTCTCAAGGTCGTGTGCGCGTCAGGCGGGCTCGCCCAGAACCTTCTCCAAGCGCCCCAGGACGCGGGGCCAGCCCTTCCCCATACCCTCGAATGCCTGTCGGCCCATCGGGGAGTCGAGGTCGAAGCCGGCATGGGTGAGCACGAGCCGGGTGCCGTCGCCCTGTGGGTGAAGCGTCCACGTGATGGTGGTGTCGAGGGTGCCCTCGGCGAACCGGTACGCAAGGATGCGCTCGTCCTCGACCGCGGTCACCTCGCAGGGCTGCTCGCCGAAGTTGCCCATGTCGAGGGTGAAGCGGTGCCCGGCGACCGGCTTGATGTCGCCGGCGGCCCACCAGCGGGCGTGCAGTTCGGGGTCCGTAAGGGCCCTCCACACCGCTGCCGGGGAGTGCGGAAGGAACCTCTCGCAGGTGACGGTGTCGATCCGGGTCATTTCTCGTTTCCTTCTTCCTCGTCCAGGAGATCGGACAGTGCGTCCATGCGCTGCTTCCAGTAGTGCTCGAACGGGTGCAACCACTGGCTCACCTCTGCGAGCCGGGCCGGTTCGAGGTGGTAGAAACGATGGCGGCCACGGGGCTCCTCGCGCACCAGTCCAGCGTTCCGGAGCACGGCCAGGTGTTCGGAGACCGCAGGCCTCCCGAGCTCGAACAGACCGGCCAGCTCACCCGTGGAGCGAGGCCCCTCACGCAGGCTTTCGAGCAGTCTGCGGCGCACTGGACTGGCCAGCACACCGAACACGTCGGTAGGCATGACCTCAGTATGCGTCGGAGTTTTCCGACGCGTCCAGAATCCCCGACGCGTTCAAGGGGGTGTCTTTCAGATCCCGATCTGAAAGACACCCCAGACACGTATCTCAAGGCACACGGAGCCTTCGCGGCGGCCTCGGCCCGCCCCTGCCGCACGGCCCATCGCGGAACGCCGTCCCAAGACTGCAGAATCTCGTCGTCCGGGCATCCAGCGGCCCACCGGAAGCCCGGACGACGGGGAGGGCTCCGTCGACGCCCGCGCGACCAGCCGGACAGACCGGCCGGAAGGCGGCCGTCTGCCCCAGAATCCGCAGGCCGGGGCGCCAGAAGCCGACAGGGGGCAGACCTGAGGCCGACGCGCTGGCCGGTCTCGCTCCGGCGCGGCTAGGGCTCCGGGTATTCGTGGGCGCCGGCGCCCTGCCATTCGACGAGGGCCGGGGTGTCGAGGGCCCGCTCGGGGTCCGCCATTCCGGCGTCGGCGAGGAAGACGATGACGTCGTGGTCGCTGTGGGCGAGGCCGAGCCGCTCCTCGCGGCCGCCGATCTGCACGGTGACGAGTCGGGCACCGGATGGTGCCGGCCGGTGGATCACGATCGGTGGAGTAGCCATACCTCCAGCGTGGCGCGGAGACCCGCTGCCCGCATCTGGTCCAGCTGCGGGCAGCGGGGTGTAGCTGAGGGCCGGAGTACGACGGTGGTCTGGCGGTCACCGTCCCCGGCCAGGCCCCTCCCCCCACTCGCCCGGACAGCCTCCCGAAAGCCCCCGGAGAGCTGGGAGGAACGGATGGCGTCCGCCACGGGGGCGGGAGCGTTCACATTCTGCCTGGTCAGGCCTCTTCGCGAGCTGCGGGCCGGGGTGAAAGGATCTTGCCGACAGTTCCTTACCAGGAGGCCACGTGGACGTCCACTCGAAGCATGACCACCCCGACTGGGATGCGGTCGTGCTCGCGGCTCACGAGCGTGCCCGCTCGCGGCAGGCACTCATGGTCGAGCGCTTCGGACTGTCGTGAGACGTGCAGTACGACTGGTCGATGGAGGACGCGCAGATCACGTGGTCGCGCGACGGAAGGGTGTTCCTCACCGGCCGACTCACACTGATCGGCAGCGTCAGCGTCACCCACCAGACCTGGCTGTGGTCCTGGGCGAACGAGTCACTCCCGCACGCCGCCCTGGGCGACATCGAGCAGGTGCGGCGGTTCGGCGAGGAAAACGACTACCCCGTCCTTCCCTGGCCAGGTTTCCATTCGCGCCCCGAACTCGTCGCTGAGGCACGAATGGTCGCGGCCTCCGTGCTGGACGCAGAGGGGCTGTGGGCGGAGTCGATGGACGACGTGGAACTCCACTTCATGGTCCATGACCTGGCGCTCGCTGCCGATTGACATCGACAGCTGAACGGATGTCTCCGGACGTCTCGGCTGCTGGTGCAGCCGCCAGACGCCAAACGGCGCAGTGCGCTTGTTCTCTATCATCCGTCCGTGTCGTAGGGCGGGGACGGAAGGTTCCAGACGGCGTCGGAGCGGCCGACAATCTTTCGAAGTTCGCGAGCGCTCCGTGTCGACATGGCCTGCATCACGGTGTCGAGGAGGGCTCGGGCCTCCATCGGGTTGCCGCAGCAGTACCAGTGCGCGTTGCCCCACTCGTAGTCGTGCCACAGAGCACGCTCGGGCTGGTGGACGTAGTCCTTCCACAGGCCCACCGCCGCACTGACGTCGCCTGGCTGCAGATAGTTTCGGGTGCGCTCGAGGTCGATGATCTCGGACAGTGCACGCGAAGACAGGCCATCGATGACTGGCCGTGCACCCGTTGTTCGGTGGCTGCCGGGGGCGTCGGCACGGATCCGTCCTGGCCGGCTACGCGGCATGGACCTTTCGGTTCGTCGTCATGCGGTACATGGTGCCACGGGCTCGCATGCGTCTCGAACTGTTTCACTCGCAAGGGGATTCGGCGGGCGTGGTCACGTCCGCCTTCGTCTGATCAGTTGCTCCGGCCGAGGTGCTGGGGAGGTACGGCGGCTTGAACTGCGGCCGGATCGACGTCGATCGGCTGCGGACGTTACTGGCCGGGCTGTCCCGCTTCCGTCCTGGAGTCGGGCGCCACATCCTGTACCGCGAACCTGGACGCGATCCGGCTCGGGTCTGCGGATGACGCGCCATCGAGCGGCTGGGCCGTTTCTCACGGATCAGTGAGCACCCAGTGATGTGATGGGTCCATGCGGCGTGAGAAATGTGCGACCAGGAACCACATAGGCGTGTGGCGGCAACGTGCCCTGCCCGGAGACCCACAACAGGTCACGTTCTGGGCCGTGCTGCGTGGTTCGCTCCTCCCCCTCTTGGTCTGGGCCGGCGTCGCATGCTTGGGGTACTTCGTCTACGCCCCAGTCGTGGCGGTGGTACTCGGCGGACTCTTCGCGGTGTCGTTCGTCGTGGGGTTCGGGCTCCGTCGCAGAGGTGGACACTCCGTTCGATGCAGCGTCTATGGTGCTGCGGGCGGTGTGCTCGACAAGTCCATGGCCGGGTTCTGATTCGTTGCGGTGTAGGCGAACCGTCGTTGTACGGGTGTGTTGGCTGATGCCCAGTGGGCCCCGCGGACCTGGTTCTCTCCGCCCGTTCCGGTTCCAGCACTGGCTTTGATCTGCGGACGCCTAGCGCCCCGGCCGACGCTGATAACCGAGGTCGCGGGTTGCGTATCTTCGGGCGTCCTTGAACGTTGGTGCGATGTCCATGTTGGTTGGATTTCGAGCCCGGAGCCACCTTGTCCGCCCTCACTCTGCCGCCCCCTGGCCTGCTGACCGACGGGCGGCTCAGTAAGGACCCCGGCCGAGTGCCCGGCTACGTTCCGGGGCCGACCGGGTTGAGCCGGCATCTGGTCCAAGCCGACCCTCAGGACCACACACGCCTGCGGACCCTGGTCAACGCCGCGTTCGTCCCCCGCCGCATCGCGCAGCTGGAACCTTTCATCACGGACACCGCGAACCAGTTGCTGGACCGGGTCGAGCAGCACACACACGTGGATGTCATCGACGCTTTCGCGGCGCCGCTGACCTTCCGGATGATCTGCGCGGTCCTCGGAGTGCCCGGAGAACTGGACAACACGGCGACCCGGGACACTCTCATGGCCACCATCGCCCCTGCCCCCGACCTGAACCCCGCCAGGGTCGAAGGCGATCCGCACGCCCTGCTGGACACTCTGATCGCCGACAAGCGCGCGGGTGGCGAGCGCAGCGGAGTGGATCTGTTGGGTGCCCTCGTGCAGGCCAGTGACGACAGTGGGGCGATGAGCGAGGAGGAACTCCGTTGGGTGTAGCTCGCGCTGAGGGAAGGTTTTCGTTCAGGCGGTGAGGTCGTAATTGTTCTGGTCGGGGCTGAGATAGAGGCGTTGGTGTTCGCGGGCGAGGTGGTGGCGCAAGTAGGCGTCGAAGTCGCCGTTGTCGTTGTCGTTGAGGGCTCGGAGTTTGAGGATGGCTTCGGCGCCGGTCAGCCCCCACCGGGCCCCGGTGATCTCCAGGCGGTCGCCGATGAGGTGGCGGCAGGCGCCCTCGATGGCGCCGGTCGCGATCGGCCAGCCCCGGGCGAGGGCGGTGTCGTAGTGGAGTTGGGTGAGGTGGCAGGTGAGGTAACGGACGCAGGCGTCGGCGGCGTCGCGTTTGGCTCCGCGCAGTCCGCGTGAGTCGGTTTCGGTCGTGATCTCGGCGGCGGCGCGGGCGGCCTGGCCGTGCAGGATCGTGGTCAGATGGCCGGCGACCCAGGCTTCCGCCTCGGGGGTGCCGACCGCGTGGAAGGCGTGCGCGGCGGCCCAGACGTACTCACTGACGTGCACGATGTCCAGCAGCACGGTCACCTCGATGCCGCGCCGGGCGGATTCGCTCTCGATCAGGTCGAGTTGGTGGCGGGCGCCGTCGACGAGGACCAGCCAGGTGCGAGCGTGGTCGCGGGCCTCGGCCTGGTCGAAGGCGGCGGCGATCGTGTGCTCCGGCGGATGGATCACCGATCCGGTCAGCCACTTCGCCCGGGCCACTGGTCCCGGCCGCGGCGGGCGGAGGCTGGTGCGGCCGTCGGGCGGGGCAATGATGTCGTGCGGCCTTCTGAGGGCCGGATCGGCGTCGAAGACGCAGCCGAGGGTGGCCATCCGCTTGCGGTTCGGTTTCTCGCCCGGCGCGATCCGGGTCCGCATCGCCCGCTGCTGTGTCAGGTGTGCTTTCAGGGTCGCCGGTCGCAGGCCCTCGGGGCGCATCACGATGCCTTTGCCGTCGAACTGCAGGACCAGTGTGGTGCTGGCGCTCGCCGGCAGCGGCACCTGCTGCCGGTAGAAGGAGTCGATGTCGATGGCCGCCCGGGCGACGAGCTGTTCGGCCTGGCGTTTGCCCAGCACGCTCCCGCACCGGTCGTCGATTGCCGCCTTGGCCAGGTCGAAGGAGCCGCGGACGGCCTCGAGGACGGCCAGGCGCCGCAGTCCGTTCGAGTGCAGGTGGGCGGGCAGCGACAGTGCGGCGTCCGCCGGGTGGACGCTGGTCAGGCCTTTGCCCCGCCATGCCGTCCGCGTCACGGTGACCGTGCCGAACACGCAGGCCAGCAGCCGCGAATGCCCCGGTTCGCAGTGCGATCGGACCCGTCCGTCCCGGCCCCGCACCGGCCCAACGTCGTGGTGATCCGCGCGTTCGCGTCGATCGAGGTGGGCCTGGAACAGCAGGCGCAGCAGCTCTCGGCCCTCCGCCTCGATCAGTTCCTCCAGTTCGTGGTGCGCAAGCACGGCCGTGTCGGCGGTGGCCAACGTGCCTTTCAGGCACTCGAAGGCGCTTGTCGCGGCGGCGAACACATCGATGGCATCCAAGGCGTCGTAGGGTTCCACAACGGCTCTTCTTTCTGTACTTCGGTCTGGCTGGTTACCTCCGAAGTCAGAGAGAAGAGCCTTTATCGTTCCGCGAGTTCACCGATCCCGCCGCGCCGGCGCGAACCGTCCGGGCTGGTCCTCGACCAGCCACCCCCGCTCCACCAGACGCTTCAGCTTGCCGCGGGTCCCCTCGATCTTCCCGGTCTTTGGCGGCAGCCCGATCCGGGGCACGATCTGCTTCGCCTGCATCGGCGACGACGCGTCCGCCACGACCTCCACGATGTCGCGGTAGACATCCGGCAGCACATCCACCGACAGGCCCTCGCGCCAGTGCGGCACCATGACCGCTCCCACCACCCGCACCCCTGACTCCACCCGGGCCACGGGCTCCGCTGCCACCGCCGGGCCGGCGTCCACGTACCGTCCGGACAACTCCGTGAGGACCTCGGCCACCGTCTCCCGCGTCACTTGCAGCCGCGCAAGCACCTCGCGTTCACCCGCGAGTCGCGTCGTCAACTCCGCGACCTGGGCCTCGAGTTCCTCTACCCGAGCCCGGGCCGCCGCCTCCCGCGCCTCCAACTCACCGATCAACGCCCCCATCAGCGCCGCCTCCTCCACCCTCAAGGTAGAGAACCAGCCCGCCCACCATCACCCCAAGCGGCGTTCCCCCAGCTCAACTCTTCCCCCGAGGAGACTCGGATCGGCGCGGGCCGCGGTGGTCGGCCCGGTCAGTTCTTGATGAACTCCAGGATGTCGGCGTTGATTTCGCCGTGGTGGCTGACGTAGATGCCGTGTCCTGCCGTCGGGTACTCCTTGTACGTGCTTGTGGGCAGCAGCTCCGTCGTCTTCCTGCCCGTCATTTCCACCGGGGCCGAGAAGTCTGCGCCACCGTGCAGCACCAGCGCCGGCACCGTGATGGCTCGCACGGCCTCGCGGTTGTCGGTGTGGAAGACAGTCTTCTGGCACTGCAGCGTCGCCCATGCCGAGGCAGACAGGCACTGTTCGAGGGTGAGCGCGACCTGGCCGGGAGAGACCGGGTTGCCGAGGTGGGTGGCGAAGTACGCCTGCTGCTGCTGGGACAGCCACTTCGGCCGGTCGGCCCGGACCGCGGCGATCAGCGCGTCGAAGGCGGGCTCCGGGAGGCCCACGGGATTGTCGTCGGTCTGCTTGAGGAAGGGCAGAACAGCCGCGAGCAGCACCACGCGGGCCACCCGCCCGGCACCGTGCCGGAACAGATAGCGGACGACTTCCGCGCCGCCCATGGAGTGGCCGACCAAAGTTGCGTCGCTCAGGTCCAGGTGCGTGAGCAGGGCGGCGAGGTCGTCGGCGGTGGAATCCATGTCGTAGCCGGATGAGGGACGGTCGGAACGGCCGTGGCCCCGGCGGTCGAAGGCTATGCAGCGGTAGCCGCGCTCGGTGAAGTACGGAATCTGGTACTCCCACATGTCCGCGTTCAGCATGGCGCCGGAGACGAAGACGATGGGCTCGCCCTGGCCGTAGTCCTCGTAGGCGAGGCGGGTGCCGTCATGGGTCTCGAAGAACATTGCGTTTCCTCCCGTTGGCCTGTTCCGATCAAGGTGCCAGACCTGGCGGCAGGGTGTCGATTACGTTCCAGGTAATGGTCACGGCTGTACGGGAGCACCTCATGCCCCACGTCCCGGTCAACCCACGCAGTCCGCAGAGGCCTTCTGAACTGCGTTGATGAGCCCCTCCAAGGGAGCTACACCCAACTCCGTTCCACCGCCTACCTGTTGCTGCTGGTAGGGCACGACACCACCATGAACCTCATCGGGAACGGCATGCTCGCCCTGCTCCGTAATCCCGGCGAGGCCGCCCGCCTCACCGGACCGGAGTCGGGACCCGGCCTGGTCACCACCGCAGTCGAAGAACTGCTGCGCTACGACTCTCCGGTACGGGACGCCACGTTCCGGTGCGCAGCGGAACCGATCGAACTCCACGGGCAGCTGATCGGCGAAGGCGACATCGTCAGCCTCCTGATCGGTTCCGCCAACCGGGACGAGTCCCGCTTCCGTGACGCGGACCGGCTCGATGTGGGGCGGGCGCCCAATGACCATCTCGCCTTCGGGTACGGACCTCACTTCTGCATCGGCGCCGCCCTGGCCCGCCTGGAAGGCGCCGTTGCCTTCCCCCTGCTCCTCGAACGCCTGGGCCCCGTCGTGCTGGCCAAGCCCGCCGATGAGCTGGCCTGGCGGCCGGCCCGGGTGATGCGCGGACTGGCTGCGCTGCCCGTCGTTCGGACCTGACCGCACCGCCACACTTGCCGCCACATCCCCCAACCAGGAGCACACCGGATGGACAGCCAAGACCCCGTGGTGGTGACCGAGCCCCGCGCCGGCGTTCTGCTCATCACGCTGAACAGGCCACATGTCCGCAACGCCGTGGACCAGTCCCTTGCCGACGCCATGGACGCGGCCCTGACACGGCTGGAGAACGACTCCCGCCTGGCCATCGGCGTCCTTGCCGGAGCGGGCGGTCACTTCTGCTCGGGCATGGACCTCAAGGCGTTCCCCACCGACGGCATCCCCGTCGTCGGTGACCGTGGGCTCGCAGGGCTGACCCGCGCCCGAATCCGTAAGCCGCTCATCGCCGCCCTCGAGGGCGCGGCCGTCGCCGGCGGATTCGAGCTCGCCCTCGCCTGCGACCTCATCACGGCCGCCGACACCGCGTTCTTCGCCCTGCCCGAGGTCGCCCGCGGACTCATCGCCGCCGAAGGCGGCGCCATCCGTCTCCCCGGCCGCCTCCCCTACCACGTGGCCATGGAGATGCTCCTCACCGCCGCCCCGCTGCCCGCTCCGGACGCGGCCCGGTACGGGCTCGTCAATCAGCTCACCCCCGAGGGTGGCGCCCTCGGCGCGGCCCTTGTCCTGGCCGAGCGCGTCCAGGCCCACTCACGCGACGCCGTCCGTGTCACGAAACAGGTCGTGCAGGACACCCGCGGCCTCGACGACCACACCGGCTACAGCGTCCAGGATCCCCTCAGCACACCTGTCTTCGCCACCACCGCCGCGACGGAGGGCGCCTCCGCGTTCACCGAGAAACGTCCTCCGGCCTGGCAGCGGTAACGCCGTCCGTCCGGCAGACGGACCAGTTTCCGATTGGCGCCCGGGATGTCCAGCCGTGCACCCTGCTCCCCTGGCCCCCGTCCCGGCCATGGAGCGGGTGCTCTCGCTCCGGGGCCTCAGTCGAGGGGCAGACCCTGCATCTGCCCTAGAGTGCGGGCTCCTGAGCCGTGGAGCAGACCGCCGTCGCAGGCGGGCAGTTCGCCCTGCACCTTCTCCAGGTGCGCCGCATCCACGTAGCCCACGGAGATGTCTCCCTTGTCGGTGAAGTCCTTCGTGTAGCTGCGGTCGTGATCCGTCCCCATGGCCAGCAGTCGCTTGCTGTCGAGGATGACGCCGTAGTACAGCCTGTCGGAGTTCAGCTTGTCCACGGCCGAGCAGAGCACGGGTACCTCTTCGCCACGCCGCGGGTGACAATTGGGCTTTGCCTGGTTGCACAGCTCGGTGTCACTGACCTTGAGTACCGTGCAGTCGGCCTCGGAATCACCCGTGCAGGAGACAGACATGATGTTGAGGGGCGGGCTCACACTGGGTCTCTCGTAGACGCTGGTCCAGGCCGCACTGACGGCCGTCCTACGGACCTCGGGACGCGCGCACAGGTCGATGTCCGCCGTCCCTCCGAACCTTTCGTCCTGCACGGTCACCGCGTGCTTTTCGGGGCAGTCCCGTGACGCGTCCTCGTCGACCCCTCCCCCGTCTGCCGCACCGCCCGCGGCTGTTGGGGCCGCGGTGTCGGCACCCGTGTCGGCCGAGGATCCGCAGCCGGCGAGGGACAGCGCCAGGACGACTGCGAGGAGGGGAGAGACGAGGACGCGATGGGACACGAAGAGCACCTCTTGTTCGGCGGGCGGATGGTCCGGATACGGGCAGCGACGCGTAGGTGCCGGTGGCGCGGTACGGGAAGCAGATGCTCGCAGGGTTCGCTGTCGAGGCCGTCGGTGGAACCACGTACCTCGCTACGCAATGACCGGGCGGCCGCCTCACCCGCTGAACTACGTATCGCTCTCAGGGAAATCACTGACTCGCGGCGCCGCGATGGGTGCGAGAGTCGTGGGCGGTCCGGTGATCCGTGCACATGACCGTCGGTCTGGGTGACGGCCGGCTTCAGGGGGGCGGGCGCTGTGGCACGAACGGCAGGGACATGGGAGCGGAGGGTCGGCCGGACCGGAATGGTCGTCTCTCTCGCTGTCGCCGGGTGGCTGATATGGCTGCTTCCGGGACCCCACCTGGCGGCTGTCCTGGGGTTCGGTCCCGTGGACGGCGTCATGACGATCTCCTCGTGCTACGAGTCGACCGACGCGGAGGGCTATCAGGACGGTACCGACTGCACAGGGACGTACACGCCGCGCGCGGCGGGCGAGCCCCGGCGTCGGATCACGCTGGACAAGGCTGCCGAGTCGCACGCGCCCGGCAGCACCGTGGAGGTGCGGTTGGCGAGAGGCAGAGCACACGAACTCTCGGGCTACGCGCTGGGCACGTGGGTCACTGTCACCGGGCTCCTCCTCGGTCCGTTCCTCGCCCTGTCGCTGTCGTTCCGCGCCAGTGCTCGGGATGGCACGTGGAGCCACAACGGTGACTACGTCCTGCTCTTCATCGCCGCGGAGATCGCCGCTCTCGTCTTCGGCGTCCTGGTGGGCGTTCTCGTCTCCATCGGCACCGCCCTGTTCGGCTGAGCGGACGACGTACGGCACGCACCGCGTACGCGGCAGGGCCCGGACGCGACATGTGTACGACTCCCGAACGACCCTCCCCCCAACGTGGTAGACAATGTCGTGGAGTTCGGTGGAGAGAGCGCACACGTCGGAGCGCCCGAAGGTGCTGCCAGGCGTCACGACGGCGGGAGCCCGCTCGTCGGACGCATGGCCGAACTGGCGGTGCTCGACTCGGTGATCGAGCGGCTGGGCCATGGGGCGCCGCCCGTCGTCGACATCACGGGCGCGGCAGGGATCGGCAAGAGCAGGCTGATGGCAGAGTTCTGCCGACGCGCGCGGCGTCGTGGGGTGACGGTGCTCCGCGGCCGGGCGGCGGAGTACGAACGGCACCTCCCTTTCCATCCGTTCGCCGACGCGTTCGCCGATCTGGTCGAGCGGCCACCGCACGACGAATCGCACCTGGACGCGGTCCCTCGCATCCTCGGCGGCCGTGGCGACGGGTCGGTGCCGGCCGCTACCGACCGCTTCGGTCTCCACCGTTCGGTGGCAGGGCTGTTGGCGCAGCTCGGCCGGGCCGGCGGTCTGGTGGTGGCGCTGGACGACGTGCACTGGGCCGACCCGGCGTCACTGGAGTTCCTGGACCACCTCGTCCGGCATCCGGTGTCCGGCCCTGTGGTCCTCGTCGTCGCCCGCCGTGACCGGCAGACGCCGACGGCGCTCTCCGCCGTGCTCGCCCGCGAAGCCGATACCGGCGCGGTGCTGCGGATCGGTCTGGCGCCGCTCGCGGAGCAGGATTGCGTCGAAGGGCTCGCCCCCGATCTGCCGCGAGCCCGGGCCGCGCAGCTGTACGCCGCGGGCGAGGGCAACCCGCTCTACTTCCTGTCCCTCCTGCACGCACACCGCGAGGACGCCGCGCGACGGCGTGCCTCATCCTCATCCCGTGCCTCCGTCTTCCCCTTCACCTCCGGCCCCGCCTCCGCCTCCGTTGAGAACGGAATCGGCGAACTGCCCTCGGGACTCGGCGCGCTGCTGCTGAATGAGCTGGACCCGCTGAGCCCGTCGCAGCGCAGGACTCTGGAGGCGATCGCCGTACTCGGCGATCACGCCGTGCTCCCGGTGATCGGCAGGGCGACCGGACGTACCGATGCCGAGCTCGACGATGATCTGACGAACCTGGAGCGGCGTGACCTCGTGCGGCGGGCCGCGGGTGGCCGCATGGTGTTGCGCCATCCGGTGATCCGGGCCCTGGTCCACGAGTCCACCGCGGCCCGGCGGCGCGTCGAGATCCATCGCGCTGCCGCCACCGAGCTCGCCCGAACCGGAGCACCTGCCGTGGAACAGGCGCGGCACGTCGAACGGTCGGTGCCCACGTGGGACCCGCAGGCGTACGCCGTGCTGAGGCAGGCTGCCGAGGAGACCGCGTCGTCGGCTCCGACAAGTTGCGCACACTGGCTCCGGGCTGCCTTACGGATCCTGCCCGATACGGTGGAACGCGGCGCCGAACGAAGGGTTTTGATGCTCCGGCGGGCACGCGCACTCGGCGTCGCCGGAGGCCTCCAGGAGAGCCGCGACCTGTTGCACAAGGTGATCAGCACCGCCGGTCCGGACGAGGCCGATGTCCGAACATCGGCGGTCGTGCTGTGCGCCTTGACGGAGCGACACCTCGGAAGATACCCCGAGGCGATCGCGCTGCTGCGCCGCGAGCTGAGCAGGCAGCCTGAGCCGTCGCCGGCCCAGAGGGTGTCGATCGGACTCGAACTGAGTTCGTCCGCACCGCACAACACCCCCTACCCGCAGATGCGGGAGCACGTCGCACGGACCCTCGCGGATGCCCGCGCCGTCGGCAACGAACCGGGCGAGGCGGGGGCCCTGGCGGTCGCCGCGTTCGGCGAGGCCTACGAGGGCGGCATGGCCCGCGCGAGCACATACGCGGCGCAGGCGGCCGGACTGCTGGACGGTCTGCCCGACGACGACCTCACCGCGTTGTGCGAACCGCTGGGCAGACTGGGCTGGGCGGAGGCGTTCCTCGGCCGCTTCACCGATGCCGAACGCCACGCCGACCGGGGCCTCGGGATCGCCCGGCGCACCGGGCAGGTCTACCTCCTGCCCCTCCTGCTGCTGTGCAAGGCACACGTACGGATACAGACCTGCCGTCTGCCGTCCGCCTGCGAACTGGCGGACGAGGCCGAGGACATCGCCCGCGGCATCGGCAGCGGCGAACTGCTGGCCTTCGTCCTGGCGAACAAGGCTCAGGTACGCATCGCGGCGTCCGCACCCGGTGACCAGGAGGCTCTGGCGGCCGCCGAGGAGGCCGTTGCGTCCATGGGGCCGAGCGACAACTGGCGGGCCTCCATGGCCTGGTGCATGCTCGGCTACGCCGCGCTCACCGGCGGCGATCCGCACCGCGCACGGGACGCTCTCCTCCGGGCCGGAGGAGATGATCTGCGTGGTCTGCAGCCCTCGATGCGTCCGCTCCTGTCGGAACTCCTCGTCACGGCGGCCCTCGCCACAGGGGATGTCGACGCCGCGTCCGCATGGGCCGAGCGGGCCCATGACGAGGCGGAGCGGCTCGGTCTGCCCGTACAGCGCGCGTCCGCGATGCGGAGTGCGGCCCAGCTGGCACTGCACGGCGGTGCCCCGGCCAGGGCGGCGACTCTGCTCGCGGAAGCGGCCGCGGAATGCTCACGGGCCGGGGCGGTGTTCTGGGAGGCGCGGTCATTGCTGCTCGCGGCCCCGGCGATGACCGCCGCCGGATTCGAAGCGCGCGGTGCGGCCATGTGGGAACAGGGCCGCAGACTCGCCGCCGGCGGAGGCGCGGGCCTGCTGCTCGGCCTGGCGGAGATGACCCGGCCGCCCGTGCCCGTGGCGCCGCCCACCACGGTTCCGCCGTGGCTGGCCTCGTTGACGGTACGCGAACGGGAGGTGGCCGAACTGGTGGCCGAGGGCCTCACCAACCAGGCGATCGCCACCAGGCTCTACCTCAGTCCGCGCACCGTCGAGACCCACCTCTCCCGGGTGTTCCGTAAGACGGATGTCGCGACCCGGGCGGGGCTCGCGGCGCTCATGGCCCGTTCCTGACGCCGGAAGAAGTGGCCATCGATGCGGGCAGTCCTGGTGGCCGGACTCATCACTCGATCTCGCCCTCGGGTGTGGTCCCCGCGATCACCTATGGCGGCACGAGCCCGGAGTGGCTCTACATCGGTCGCCGGTCGCCGGGTTCCTGGCTGCTGTTGGCGGGTGAACCGAACGGAAGGGCCGTCGATGCGGTGTCGGCCTCGGCTGCGTCGGCGAGAGCCTCCGCTGCGGCCTCGGCGGCCTGAGCCGCGTCGTCGGCGGCTTCCGCGGCTCTGTTGTCCGGGGACTTCTCACGGGTTGCCGGTGAGGGGGGCAGTTTCTCGCCGAAGGCCCGGGACACGCCTTCGAGTGCCGCGGTGACCTCGCTGGGGATGACCCAGAACGTGCTGCCCGGGCCCTGTGCGAGCTGGGGCAGCATCTGCATGTACTGGTAGGCGAGCAGCTTGGGGTCGGGGTCGTTGCGGTGCACGGCCTGGAAGACCTCGTCGACGGCGCGGGCCTGGCCCTCGGCCTTGAGGATCTCGGCGGTGCGGTTGCCCTCCGCGCGCAGGACGGCGGACTGCTTGTCGCCTTCGGCGGTGAGGATCTGCGACTGCCGTTGCCCTTCGGCTCCGAGGATCGCGGCCCGCTTGTCCCGCTCGGCGCGCATCTGCTTCTCCATCGCGTCCTTGATGGACTGCGGGGGGTCGATGGCCTTGATCTCCACGCGGTTGACGCGCAGCCCCCATTTGCCGGTGGCGTCGTCCAGAACACCGCGCAGCTGGTTGTTGATGGTGTCGCGCGAGGTGAGCGTCATCTCCAGGTCCATGGAACCCACGACGTTACGCAGGGTGGTCACGGTGAGCTGCTCGACGCCATGCAGGAAGTCATCGATCTCGTAGGCGGCCGCTCGTGGATCGGTGACCTGGAAGTAGAGGACGGTGTCGATCTCGACGACCAGGTTGTCCTCGGTGATGACCGGCTGCGGTTTGAAAGAGACGACCTGTTCTCGCAGGTCGATCAGCGGATAGACCCGGTCGACGTACGGAATGACGAGGTTCAGGCCGGGCTTCAGCGTGCGGCGGTAGCGGCCCAGGCGTTCGACATTGCGAGCGCGCGCCTGCGGCACGATCCGGACCGCCCGCACCACCGTGAAGACCGCGATCAGAGCGACGATCACACCGGCTATGAGCAGCGCCGAGACTTCCATGGCTCACTCCCGTGGGTAGACGAACGCGGTGGCGCCACTGATCTCCATGACGTCGACTGCCGTGCCGGGTGGGATGGTCTGCGTCTCGTCGTAGGAGCGGGCCGTCCACTCCTCACCACCGATGCGCACCCTGCCGTCGAGCGCTGTCACCTCCGAGACGGTCCGAGCGGCCTGACCCACCAAGGCGTCGATGCCGAACCGTTCCGTCGGAGGCGCAAGTACATGACGCACGACCAGGGGGCGTACGAACAGCAGGCTGACGGTCGCGACCGCGGTGAACACCACGAACTGCAGAGGAAGCGGCAGACCGAGCGCCGCCGTACCTGCGGTGGCAAGTGCGGCCACCCCCAGGATTCCCAGCGCGGCCGTCAGGGTGAAGATCTCGACGACGCCCAGGACCCCTGCGGCGATCAGCCAGATCAGCCATGGATCCATGGGCCCTCCTCCCGCTGCACATCGGCGCCCGTCAGACGCAGGCGCCTCGCCCCGGGGCTGCATGCCAGCGTGAAGAACCCACAGCTCCTACCTTGGACATGCCCGCATTTGTCGTATGAAAACCGTTTCATCCTTTATGGAAGACGGAAGGGCGGGACCTTGCCGGACGGGGTGGCGCCGGTCGTGACTCTGCCGTCAACCCGGGCGACGTCGCACACTCAAGGTCCGCAACCGGTCTCGGGTTCGTCGTGAATGGTCAGCGCCCCGGCGAGGTCGAGGTCCGCGACAGTGCCGTGGGCACCGGCGCGGACGAGCAGCACCGCACCGAGCGCGGTGCTCCAGAACGTCCTGGCCTCCACGTCGAGCGGTCGGCGCGCCCTCCAGCCTCGACCGTCGACGAGCCGACTCACGAAGCGCTCCGACTGCCGGAACAGCAACTGGAGGTGCCGGTCGACCACGGGTGCGAGTTCGGGTTTGGAGATTCCGGCGGCGAGCGCTCGCGCGACCGACGGGAGCGAGGGCATGGCCATGACGGCGCGGGCGATGTTGCGCCGGAACGCGGCCGCGTCGGGGGCCTGGCTTCCGATGCGCTCAACCCGTCGGGCGTCGTGCAGCAGGCCGAGGAAGGCCGCGTGCACGAGCAGCGAGTCCTTGGAGCCAAAGTAGTAGGTGACCTGGTTCGGGAAGGCGCCTGCCGCGTTCGCGATCTCCGCGACGCTCACCTCGGCGCCGGGCCGTTCCCTGCAGAGCCGTGCTGTCGCCTCGATCAGCCGGCGCCTCGTCGCGCGACCGCGGTCACGCGGTCGCGCGGATGTTGAACGAGCTTCGGTTCGCTTCTTCTCCACAGCCGAATTGTATGTGATACAACAATCCCCGTTCACTTGTATCGCATACAAGAAAGGTTGAAGAGCATGCATCGGACTGAGGTCGTCGTGACGGGACTCGGCGCGATCACGCCACTCGGCGGAGACGTGGCGTCCACGTGGGAGGCCCTGCTTGCCGGCCGCTCCGGCATCCGTGGCGGCGTCCTGCGCGGCCACGAGGGTGTCGGTCTGCCCGAAACCGTCGCGGGGACGATGGCGGTCGACCCCGCCGAACTGCTGCTGCCGGTACGGGCCAGGCGGCTCGACCGCTCCCAGCAGGCGGCCCTCGCCGCCGCGGCCGAGGCCTGGGCCGATGCAGGCGCACCGGAGGTGGACCCGGACCGGCTCGCCTCTGCGATCGGGACGGGCATCGGCGGCGTACGGACGCTGCTGAAGGAAGACGACACTCTGGAGGCGACCGGGACCCGGCGTGTCTCGCCCCGCACGATCCCGATGATCATGCCCAATGCGGCAGCGGCGCTGATCAGCATCGAATACGGCGCACGGGCCGGGGCCTACACGCCGGTCTCGGCCTGCTCCTCCGGCGCCGAGGCGATCGCCCTGGCGGCCAGGCTCATCCGTTCAGGCGAGGCCGACGTAGTCATCGCGGGCGGCACCGAGGCCGCCCTCACCCCGATCACCGTCGCCGGCTTCGCCCAGGCGCAGGCGCTGTCGCGGCACACCTCCGAACCCGCTTCGGCGTCACGGCCGTTCGCCGCGGACCGCAGCGGATTCGTCCTCAGCGAAGGCGCGGCTGTCATGGTGCTCGAAAGCGCCGACCACGCCCGCGCCCGAGGGGCGCGCGTCCACGCCGCACTCGCGGGCGCCGGCATCACCGCGGACGCTCACCACATCACGGCTCCCGCCGCCGACGGCTCCGGCCAGATCCCGGCCATGCGGAAGGCCCTTGCGCAAGCCGGCCTGGCTCCCGAGCAGATCAGCCACGTCAACGCCCACGCCACCGGCACTCCGGTCGGCGACGCCGCCGAAGCCCGTGCCATCGGGGAAGTATTCGGCCGCGCCACCGTGACGGCCCCCAAGGCGTCCCTCGGTCACCTCTTCGGTGCCGCCGGTGCGATCGAAGCGCTCATCGCCGTCCTCAGCCTGGAGCACGGCGTCATTCCGCCCACCCGCAACCTCGCCTCGGCAGGCGTCGGTCCCGACATCGATCTCGATGTCGTCACAGAGCCACGAGAGGGCCCCCAGGAGGCCGTACTCAGCAACTCGTTCGGCTTCGGTGGACAGAACGTCTCACTCGTCGTCGCCGGCGCTCGGCATCCCCTGTCCCCAACGCCCGCGAAGGCACTCTGACGTACTCGTAGACAGTGTCTAACCCATCCCGGTAGACACTGTCTATGGAACGTGGGAGCTCTCTCAGGGAACGGTTGGCCGACGTCCGAGTGGACCTCGTGATGACCGAAGGAACCGCCTCGCCGCGTGCTGCGCGGGATCGTCGGCCGGGCGGGGGCGTCACTCGGGGTTCCGCGGCGGTGCCTGTCGCGGCGGCCTGCGCCGCTCGCCCCGGTCCGGTGAACCCGTGACCGCCGTAGTGGGGCAGCGCCTCGCACTCGTGGCCAGTGTGGCCGGCGCGATGATCGTCGCGCTGGACGGCACCGCCCTCATGGTGGCGCAGCCCAGCCTGCAACGTGACTTCGACGCGAGCGTGGCACAGGTCCAGTGGACCAGTACCGCCTACCTGCTCGCGGTGGCCGCGCTCCTCGTCATCGCCGGGCGCTTGGGTGACCGGTACGGTCACTCCCGGATGCTGTTCGTCGGCGTGCTCGGCTTCGCCGCGGCATCCGCCGGCATCGGGCTCGCTCCCGACGTCGGCTGGGTGATCGCTCTGCGTGCCGTACAAGGTGTGTTCGGTGCGCTCCTCCAGCCGGCAACGCTCGCGCTGCTGAGGCTGGCGTACCCGGCGGATCGCCTCGGAAGGCCCGTCGCCATCCGCACCAGCGCGATCGGGGTGGCCGCGGCGGCCGGTCCGGCACTCGGAGGCCTTCTCGTCGCACACCTGGGCTGGCGTGCCGTGTTCTGGATCAACGTGCCCGTAGCGCTCGCGATCGCCGCCTTCACTCTCCGCGTGAGAGTGCCGGTGCCCTCACGCACCGGGAATCAGAGGCTCAACCTCACCGGAGCGGCGCTGATCGCGACTGTTCTCGCACTCCTGGTGCACACCCTGTCGGGCATACCGGCGCACGGCTGGGCCTCCGCGCCCACCTGGCTCGGCCTCGCCGCCGTGGCGGGCGGCGCGGTGGCACTGGCCGGGCACGAACGCCGCGCCGCGCACCCGATCGTCGCGCCGGTCGTGGCGCGGTCCGTACCGGTGACGGCGTCGGTAGCCATCCTGTTGGTCACCACCGGCGGGATGTTCGGCGCGCTGTTCGTGACCACGTTCTTCTTCCAGGACGTACTCGGGCTCTCCCCCCTTGCCAGCGGTCTGAGGGCGCTCCCGCTGACCGCGCTCATGGTCGTCGGTGCGCCCGTCGCCGGCGCCGCGCTGCGCCGGTACGGTCCACGCCGCACGGCGATCCTCGGTACGGTCCTCGTCGTCCTTGGGATCGGAGGTCTGTCCCGGCTCGCCTTCACAAGTAGCTGGGCGGTGACCGGCGTGGCCTTTGCCGTCCTCGGTGCGGGATTCGCCACTGTCATGGTCACTGCCACGGCCACCGTCGTGGGTGAGGCCCCGGCGGGATACGCCGGGGTCATCGGTGGACTCAAGCAGACTGCCATGAACGTCGGTCCGGCCCTCGGGATCGCCGTCGCCGCGGGCATCACCCCAGCCATGTCGGCTTCGGCGACGGCTCCCACCCTGGGGGTCCTCGCCGGACTCGCGGCACTCGCGCTGGTTCCGGCATCGATGCTGCCGACCCAGACGGCCCACCACGCACGACGACGTGGCACGGCCGCCCCGGCCGCTCACGACATCCGCGCCGGTGACCAACCGGGATGACCCCGGGGGTCATGACCTCGCGCCCCGGCGCCACCGGACGATCCGGGTCAGCCTCCGACCGTGAGCTGGATGTTGCCGATGCGCCCCATCCCGTCGAACGAGACGACGGCGGCGTTCCCGGTCGGCAGATCGGCGATCAGCCGGTCGCCTTCCATGCGCTGTGGCACCCCGTGGTGCTCGAAGTACCCGGTGACGGCCTGCCGCGGCGAACGCCCGATGAGTGAGACACCGGCCATGAGCACGCGGGGCAGGGCGACCGGATCGAGCCGGGCGCTCGGCACCTTCGGGTCGTCGGGCAGGAAGTACACCTGGGTGCCGGGTCCGGCGGGCTGCCCTATGTAGCCGGGAGCGTTGGTGACCCCCATCCCCGCGAAGGCCAGCATCTCGGCGGCCCGCCGGGGATCGTCGAACCCGGACAGATCGAGTTCCTGAGCGGTGAACTCAGGAATGCCGTGCGCCTGTCCGTACCGTGCCACGGCAGCGGACAACGCCACGACCTCGCTCCCGCCGAGCCCCGGGTTCGCCCAGCCCCACAGCCAGGAACCCTGCTCCATGTCGTACGTCCCGAGGACACCGACCCGTAGCTGCACCTCACCCTGCTGGTACGCACACGTCGGCAGGTCCGCGGTCCACGGTGCCTCGGGCAGGAACTCCATGAGCGCCTCGAGCTGGGCGGCGCCCCAGACGGAGTGGCGCTCGGCCTCGAGCAGGAACTGGTCGCTGAATCCGTTAGTCATGATCACGAGCGTAGGGGGCGAGCCCAACGACGGTCAGCCCGGGCCGCCTTCTGGCCCGGGCGATCGCTCGCCCGCCGGCTCGCGCTGTCGAGTCCGGCAAGAAATCTCAACGCGACGTCATGAGAATGGCGGGGTGCCGCCTCTCTTCCATGAACGGCCACCGCGCCTCCTGAGCGCCACCGGCCCACGATGCACGGGAGGTTGGACGGTGGAGCTCACTGCCGCAGTCCTGTCCGCGGTTGTTCCTCTGGTCCCTGCGGTCAGGCGTTGGCTGGACAGCGTGGCGCTTCGCAACCGGTCCTCGGCCCGGGCCGAGATCATTCGTGCCCGGTCGGCCGGCCAGGGCGGCTCCCGGGGCAGGGGCACGGAACGAGAAGGGCGGGAAGGCAATGGCTGAGCACGAGGCGGTGTCCGCCGAGGCGCTGGGCGCCCTGTACGCGAAGTACCGGAGCAGCCTCACGAACACCGCTCAGCAAGCGCTCCTCGCCCACGGAGTGCCGGAGTCGGTCGTCTCGGCCGAGGATCTCGTGCAGAACGCCTTCGCGAAGGTGCTGCGGCGTCCGGCGTCCGTCGAGTACCCGGTCAGCTATCTGCGCGTGGTGATCCGTACGGAGGCGGCCAACCGGGCCCGGCAGCAGGCCCGGCGCAGTGGGCTGGAGGCACGGCGTGCGGCGGATCCGCTGCGGTTCGACCCCTTGCAGTCGGCGGACATGGCCGCCCTGGTGGCCAACCGCTGTGCCGTCGAGCAGGCCATGAGCGTCCTGACGCTCCCGCAGCGCACCGCCGTGTGGGCGACGAAGGGGCTGGACTGCACCCAGGCCGAGACCGCGGCCCTGATGGGGAAGGCGCCCGGCACGGTCGCCACCCACGTCTCGCGTGGCATGGTGCTTCTGCGCGCGAGCCTCGTTGCCGCCCTGGTCGCCGGCATCGTCTGCGTGACCGGCCGGTTCATCGGCGATCCGCTGCAGCACACCCCTCCCGCGAGGGAGCCGGGCGGGGGATCCGGCCCGCTCTCCCCGCAGTGGTGGTCCGAGGGAGGAGCCCTGCTGCCGGTCCTGTACGCGCACTGGCAGGTGTTCGGCCCGCTGTCGCTGGTCGCCACGTGCGGCGTTCTCTTCTGGCTACGGCGGCGCTTCAGGTCCCTCGACAGGTCCGAGCCGCCCTACGGGACACCATTCGGCACCTGGCTGGGCCTCCGGCGGACCGGGCGGGCCTGGCGGAGTGCGACGAGACGGCTCGGGCTGCCCTTCACCGCAAGGAAGTTGACCCGTGACGCCATCGTGTTCGTCGCCCCTGGCGACCTCTCCGCCGACGCCGTGGTGCGAGGTATGGAGGCGGTCACCGCCCTGATGGAGCGAAAGCTGGGGCGCGTGGTTCATCTGGAGCCATTCGGCGGGCTCACGCCGCAGCGGCGGGGCTCCCCCAACCTCCGGCTGCTGGACGCGTTCGAACTGACGGGATGGTCCAGAGGCGAACTCGCCAGAATGGTGAACCGGCAGGCGGCCGCCATGGGCCACCCGCAGATCGCCACCGACACCTCGCGGGTGCGCCGTTGGATCGACCTGGGAGAGACCCCGCGCGATCCCGTGCCCCAGCTGCTCGCAACCCTGTTCACCGAGCGCCTCGGTCGCATCGTGACCGTCGATGATCTCGGCCTGGCCCGCCCCGCAAGCGGGTGGGCACGCCGCAACGGTACGGAGTCGCAGCACCCGTATCCGCTGCCATGGGCGCCGGAGCGGACCGCCGCGGTGCTCACGGAGTTCACGGGCATGGACCTCATGCTCAACCGCCGCGGCTACGTGAGCGCACTACTGCCGTCCGAGCGGCTGGATCCGCAGTCAGGGAGTGTGCTGACGAGGACAGCCCTGCCGGAACCCGGGCCAGGACGATCGGAGACCTGAACGACTCGCCGGGGTCAGTCCGTCTGCGTGTCCGGCGTTCCCTGGTGGTACCGCTGCTGCCAGTTGTCGCCCTCCCGCACCCAGACGGAACTGCGGTGCACCACTCCGCGGGCGTCCTCGGTGCGGAACCGGATGTGTGCGACGCCCGGAGCGAGCTCCACCACCCGGTCGAAAGTCACGGCCTGCACCTGGTCCGGGAGAGTGTGGAGGACCCGGATCACCTCCTCCCGCTCCCAGTACCGACCGGTGCGCCCGATCTCGTCGAAGTCGTGGTGGATCAGCTGCTCGAGCCGCTCGACATCGCTTCGGGCCTCCGCGCCGAGGAGCGACGACTCCAGGCGGACGATCTGCTCACGCAGTTCCGTCGGGGCGTGGGTGCCTCCCCGTTCGGGACCCGCGTCCGGGTGTGGTGCGACTGCCCAGGGGTGTGCGGCCGAGGCGGTCCCGGGGAATGTGCCCGCCCAGGCGAAATCCACCTCTCGGCCCGCTCTTTCGCGGCGGATCCCGTCGTGGGGCGAGGCACCGGGCCGGTCGTGTCCGTCCGCTTCCGCGGCCTCGCGATCCGCCGGGCCCGGTGTCAGGCCCGCGGCGAGCGTCCTGCTCTGGAGGAGTATCCGCAGCGGCTCACGGCTGTCCGCGGTCGACCTCAGCACGTCCAGGACGGCCGTCAACTCGCGCTCCTCGGCCGCGTCATGCGGGTGACCGCCCAGTCTCCACCGGCCTTGGTCGGTCACCCAGGCCCAGCACCCCGCGATCGCGGACCCGGGCACAGCGCCGTACGTCGTCACCGTCGTTGTCATCGTCGCTCGTCTTCCTCTCGGGGGCCGGTCATGCGGGTGATGACGACGCGGTCCTCAGGGACGTGTCGGGGTGCACTACGGCCCTGCCGGCAGGGCCGCATCCGCGCCGGAACAGGTGCTGGGCCGACTCGCCCAGTGCGTGAGGGTTCAGGTCCGCCTGCTCGAGAGCCGGGACCGGGTCAGCGACTCCCGTGCCGTACGGGGCGTCCGTACCCAGGAGCAGGCGGGCCTCGGTGAAGGTCTCCTTGAGGAAGCGCAGGGCCGGTTCGCTGTGGACCACCGTGTCGCACCAGACCCGGTCCAGGTAGGCGCTCGGAGGGTGCTGGGCACGGGTGCGGAGGTCGGCGCGGTAGTGCCAGTTGTTGTCGAGGCGGGGCAGGAGCTGGGCGAGTACGCCGCCGCCGTGGGCCAGGACCAGGCGCAGGCGCGGGTGGCGGTCCAGGGTGCCGGACGCCGCGAGGCGGGCGTAGGCGAGGGCGGTGTCCAGAGGGGCGCCGACCGAGTTGTGCAGGAACAGATCCGGGTCCCGCAGCGGGCCGCAGTAGGACGGGTGCAGGGACAGCGGGACGTCCAGCGCCTCACAGGCCGCGAAGAGGGGGGTCAGGTCCGCCCGGTCGAGGGGGCGGCCGGCGACGGGGCCCGTGGTGATCTGGGCGCCGGCGAGGCCGAGGCGGGTCACCGCGCGCTCCAGTTCGGCCGCGGCGTCCTCGGGGCGGCCCACGGGCAGGGTGGCGAGCCCGGTCAGCCGGCCGGCCGCTGCCGCGCCGGCCACCTGTGCGGCGAGCGCGTCGTTCGCGGCACGGGCGTACAGCGTCGCCTCCGGCCCCGTACCGAGGGCGTACGCGTGCGGGGTCAGGGAGACCACGGCCTGGTCCACGCCCTGCCGGTCCATACGGGCCAGGGCCGCGGCCGGGTCCGTCAGTTCCGGGTAGTGGGCGGGCAGGCGTTCGCCGGTGGCGCCGAGCAGGCAACCGTCCTCGCCGGTGCGCAGGCCCACCGCGAGCGCCGGTGGCCAGTCGCCGGCCCGCATGGCCTGAGGCAGCATGTGGGTGTGGACGTCGACGACGGTCATGGGGCCGCCTTGGGTGTGACACGGCGTGTCCACCCCGTGGTCTCGCCCTCGGCCAGGCGGCGCAGCACTTCCGCACTGGTCTTGATGCCGTTCCTGAACCACTCCAGCGAGAAGTGCTCCTGCGAGGAGTGTTCCTGGAGGTCGGGCTGCCCGTAGGGGACGAGGAGGCAGGGCAGTCCGGCGTGCTCGACGAACGCGCCGAAGACGCCTCCGCCGCCGATCGACGGGATCACCGCCGCCTCGTGGCCCCACACGGACGCAAGCGCGGCGCGGGCCGTGGCGACGAGGGGGTGGGTGTCGGGGATCGAGGACGGCGGGCAGTCGGCGAGGACGGTGAAGGTGATGTCCTGCCAGTCGCGGTCGTCGAGATGGCGGCGGATCAGTTCGGCGATGCGCGAGGGGCTCTGGCCCGGCATGAGGGCGATGTCGACCTTGGCGGTCGCCCGGGTCGGGACCGCCATCTTCAGGCCCTCACCGGTGTATCCGGCCTCGATGCCGCAGACGCAGATCCGCGGCGTGAAGAACATGGCGTCCACCGGGTCGGGGGTGGTGTACGCGCGGACCCCCAGGTCCTCGGCCGGCGGGAGGAACGTGCCGGGGAGGGCCGCGGCCGCGGAGCGCACCGAATCCGTGACCGGCTCGATGTCGTCGTGGAAGCCGTCGACGAGGATGTGTCCTTCGGCGTCGGTGAGGGACGTGAGCGCCCGGGCGAGCCGGTCCGCCGGGTTCGGCAGGATGCCGCCGTAGCTCGCCGAGTGCCACTCCTGGGCGCTGCCCTCGCAGCTGAACTCCAGGTAGAGGGCGCCCCTCACCCCGAGGAACAGCGCCGGCTGCCACAGCCCCAGGGTGGAGGCGTCGGAGGTGTAGAGGGCGTCGGCGGTGAACCGCTCCGGGTGCTCGGCGATGAAGCGGCGGGTGTTGAGGGAACCCGTCTCGTCCTCGCCGTCGAGCATCAGGTCGAGCCGCAGCGGGGGCGGGGCGCCCGTGACATCGGTCCAGGCGGCGAGGGCGCACAGATGGGCGAGGAGCTGGCCCTTGCTGTCGCCCACGCCCCTGCCCCACAGTGCCCCGTCGTGGAGGGTGGGCTCGAACGGCGGGAACGGCCAGTCGGCGAGGTCGCCCGCGGGCACGACGTCGTAGTGGCCGTAGACCAGCAGGTGCGGGGCGTCGTCGGGGGCGTGTTCGCCGAGGGCGGCCCAGACGATGGGGCTGCCGCCGGTCTCCAGCGTCTCGGATTCGACGCCGATCCGCCGGAGGATGTCGGTGAGGAGCGCGGCGCACTCCCGGACGCCCTCACCGGTGACGCTGACGCTGGGCTGTGCGGCGAGCTCGACGAGCCAGGAGAGGAATTCGTCGGCGCGTTCGTCGATCCTCGCCCACAGCGCGTCGCGCAGTGGGGTGCCGGCCGGCACCGGGCCGGCCGGGTCGGGGGTGTGTTCAGAAGCCGTCACGGTTGATGTCCTTGTAGAGCAGGTAGGCGGCGGCGCCGGGGCCCGTCGGGTAGAAGTACTGCGGGCAGTAGGGCGCCATGTAGATGAAGTCCTCGGTCTCCGTCTCCATGATGTCGCCGTCCAGGTGGTACAGCCCGGAGCCCTTCAGCATCCACAGGCCGTGCTCCTCGTCGTGGACCTCGACCTTCGGGAAGACGGCACCTGGCTCGAAGGACAGCACGCTCATGGAGAAGTCGTACGGCGCGTCCACAGGGAGGAGTTCGGCGCGGGTGATCCCGGCGACCGAGCCGGGCCGGTACTCGACGTCGCCGAGCGTGCCGCTGACCGGCTCCGGGGCGGGCACGCCGGGCCAGGGCTGGTGCTCCTGCTTGATCCACAGCAGGCGGGCCGGGGTGTCGCTGTCGTTGCGCAGCTCGAAGCCGGTGCCGGTGGGCAGGAAGGCGAACCCCTGGCCGGCGAGGCCGTACCGGGTGCCGCCGGCCAGGACGTGCGGCGAGCCGTCGAGACCGAGCAGGAAGTGCTCGTGCTGGGCGCCGGTGACGGACGTGGTGCCGCCGCCGGGTTCGGCCTCCAGGAGGTACCAGCCGAACCGGGCGCGGTGCAGGCGCGGTGTGGCCAGCTTCTTCACGGTCAGGCCGTCGAAGCCGGGCAGGCGGCTCGGGAACTGGTTCGCGGGGGTGAGCAGGTGGTACGCGCCGGTGCGGCGCCCGCGCGAGCGCGACACCGTGGTGGGCGGCGCGTAGGGGCGGTCGGGGGCGGTGGTCATACGGACTCACTCCTGACGGTGGCGGGCGTTCGGGGGGCCGTGAATCGGGGGTGGACTGTAGTGCGGGGGGCCGGGGTGCCAGGTTCGGCCGCGGCCACGGGCTGCGGTTCCTGTGCGGACACCTCGGCCGGGGCGCGAAGGAGGAAGCGGCCGCCGCCCGTGAGGCCCGGCACCGGGCGCCCGTCTCGTACGACGGTCCGGCCGCCCGCCAGGACCGCGCGGGGTGCACCGACGACCTCGATGCCCTCGTACGGCAGGTGGTCCACCGCCGAATGGTGATCGGCGACGGTCAGGGTCCGCCGGCGCTCCGGGTCGAAGACGAGCAGGTCGGCGTCGCCGCCGGGTGCGATCAGGCCCTTGCGGGGGTACAGGCCGAACATGCGGGCCGGGGCCGTGGACACGGCGTCGGCCCAGCGGCGCGGCGTGATGCGGCCGGTGCGGACCCCGAAGTGGTGGAGCAGCATGATGCGTTGCTCGATGCCGGGCAGACCGTTGAGGATGCAGTCGAACCGCGGTTCCATGATCTTCTGATCGGTGATCCGGAACGCGCAGTGGTCGCTGGAGACCGTGCTGAGGACACCGTCGGCGAGGGCCTGCCACAACGCGTCCTGGTCGGTGGTCCGGCGCAGCGGCGGCGAGCACACGGCCTGTGCCGCGGAGACCAGGTCGCCCTCCAGGGCGTGCTCGTCGAGCACGAGGTAGTGCGGGCAGGTCTCCCCGTGGAGGTCCCAGCCCGCCGCCCGCGACCTGCTGATCGGGTCGAGGGCGGTGGAGCCGGAGACGTGGACGATGTAGACCCGGGCCCCGGCGACCCGGCCCAGGTGCGCGATCCGGTTGACGGCCTCGGCTTCGAGGAGGTCGGGCCGGGTGTGCGAGTGGTGGTGCGGTGCGGTCTCACCGCGGTCGATCGCCTGCGCGGTGAGCAGGTCGATCGCGTCGCCGTTCTCCGCGTGGACCAGCACCGTGATGCCGAGCGGGGCCGCGCACTGCAGGATGCGCAGCAGTCCGCGGTCGTCGGTCATCCGGCGGCCCCGGTAGGCCATGTAGACCTTGATGCTGGTGACGCCTTCGGCCACCAGGCGGGGCAGTTCGGCGAGTTCGTCCTCGCCGGGCTGGACCAGCACCATATGGGCACCGACATCGGCCGTGGGGCGCTGGGCGAGCATCCGGGCCTGCCACGCGTGCAGGGCGGCCAGTGGGGACTCCCCCGGCTCGGGGTAGCAGAAGTCGATGACCGACGTGGTGCCCCCGGCCAGTGCGGCGACGGTGCCGCGGTGGAAGTCGTCGCAGGTGCGGTGGCCGCGGATCAGGGTGTCCAGATGGGTGTGCGGGTCGACGCCGCCGGGCAGCACCCAGCAGCCGTCCGCGTCGACCGTCTCGTCCGCGTCGCCCCGGTGCAGCACGCCCGGTCCCGTGATGGCGCTGATGGTCCCGTTCTCGACGAGGACATCGGCCGGTGCGGTGGTGTCGGGGCCGATGACGGTGCCGCCGGTGATCAGTACCCGTCCGGTGGCCGCGGGCGCCTGCGCGCCGGACGGGGTGCGTCGCGGGGCCCGCCCCTGGGTGCGCTCATTCACCGAGGTTCACCCAGACCGTCTTCGGCAGCGTGTACTGCTCCATGGCGTGCAGCGACTTGTCGCGGCCGGTGCCGGACTGGCGGAACCCGCCGAAGGGGACGGTCACATCGGACTGGTTGTAGCAGTTCACCCAGACCGTGCCGGCGCGCAGGGAGCGGGAGACCCGGTGCGCGGTGGTGATGTCGCGGGTCCAGACGGCGGCGGCGAGACCGTAGGGCGAGTCGTTGGCGATCCGCACCGCGTCGTCGGTGTCCTTCGCGGTGATCAGGGACAGCACCGGGCCGAAGATCTCCTCCTGGGCGACGCGCATGTCGTTGGTGACGTCGGCGAGCACGGTGGGTTCGATGTAGCAGCCGCCGGAGTCCGGGCGTCCGCGCTCGCCGCCGGTGGCGAGGAGCGCGCCTTCCGCACGGCCGATGCCGACGTAGTCGAGGACCCGGGTGAGCTGGGTCTCGTCGACGATGGCGCCCATCTTGACGGCCGGGTCGAGGGGGTCGCCGGGACGCCAGGTGCCCGCCGCCTCGATGAGCAGTTCGGTGAACTCCTCGCGCACGGACTCCTGCACGATGACGCGGGATCCGGCGCTGCACATCTCGCCCTGGTTGACGAAGGCGCCGAGTGCGGCGCCCCGGGCCGCGGCCGCCAGGTCGGGCGCGTCCTCCAGGACGATGTTCGGGGACTTGCCGCCGCACTCGAGCGACACGCTCTTCATGTTCGACCGGGCTGCGTACTCCAGGAAGAACTTGCCGACCTGGGTGGAGCCGGTGAAGGCGATCTTGTCGACGTCCGGGTGGAGGCCGAGGGCGCGCCCGACGGACTCGCCGAGACCCGTGACCACGTTGAACACCCCCTCCGGGACGCCTGCCTCGGCTGCCAGGGCGGCGAGCGCGAGGATGACGTGCGGGGCCTGCTCGGCGGGCTTGACGACCAGGGAGTTGCCGGTGGCGAGGGCGGGGGCGATCTTCCACATCGGCATGCCGATCGGGAAGTTCCACGGCACGACGGCGGCGACGACGCCGAGCGGTTCGCGGGTGATGAGGGCGAGCGCGCTGTCGGCCGTCGGCGCGACCTCGCCGTAGACCTTGTCGATGGCCTCGGCGAACCAGCGCAGCACGTCGGCCGCGTGGTCGGCCTCACCGAGGGTGGAGCCGATCGGCTTGCCGCTGTCGAGGGTCATGACGAGGGCGAGGTGTTCGCGGTCGCGGCGGATCAGCTCGGCGAAACGCAGCAGCACGGCGCGCCGGGCGACCGGTGCCATCCGCGACCAGACGCCGGCCTCGAACGCGCGGCGGGCGGCGGCGACGGCCCGGTCGACGTCCGCCGCGCCCATGGCGGGGCTGGTGGCGACGGTGCGGCCGTCGACGGGCGAGACGGTGTCGAGGTGTTCGCCGGAGGCGGCGTCGGTGTGGGCGCCGTCGATGAACGCGCGCGTCTCCCAGCTCAGTCGCTCTGCCCGCTCGTGCCATTCCTGGGTGGTGACGGTCATGGGGTGCTCCTCTTGCGATGGGCGGTGGGTGGTGGGTGGTGTGGTCGGGGTCCGAGGCCGGGCCGGGCGTTTCAGTCGCGGCGCAGCCAGATCTCAGGCTGGCGCTCGGACGCCGGTTCGCCGGTGGCGATGTCGGCCCAGAGGGCTTCGGACGCCTTCTTGTCGTCGCGGAGGTCCACGAGAACGCGGCCGTCCTTCATCACGAGCCGGGGCCGGCCCAGGGCGCGCAGATCGGCCAGCGGATCGCCGTCAACGACGAGGACGTCGGCGCGGTAGCCGGTCTCCAGGCTGCCGAGGCGGTCCTGTTCCCCGAGCGCGGTGGCGCTGCCCAGGGTCGCGGCCCGCAGCGCGTCGGCGGTGCTGAGACCGGCCGCTGTCAGGGCCTCCAGCTCGCAGACGAGTACGTCCCGTGCGGGGATCCAGTGGATCGGGTCGCTGCCCGCGGCGATCGTGACACCGGCCTCGACGGCGTTGCGTACCGACTGTTCGTGGACGGCGCCGATCCGCTCCTCGTACACGGCGGCCTGGTCCTCGGTGATCGTCCGGCCCACGGTCAGATGGGTCTCGGTGCGGAACGCCCACAGTGTGGGGACGTAGACGGTGCCCTGCCGGGCCATCCGGGCGGCGAGGGGGGCGTCGATGGTCAGGCCGTGGTCGATGACGTCCACGCCGGCGGCGACGGCGGCGCGGGCCGCGTCGATGCCCTCGCAGTGGCAGCCGACCCGGGCGCCGAGCAGATGGGCCTCGTGGACGGCGGTCGCGATCTCCTCGTCCCCCAGGTAGCGCAGGCAGAGACTCCAGTCGGAGTCGGCGGTGGTGTGGCTGAGGACGAGCTTGATGAAGTCGGCACCTGCCAGACGTTCCAGGCGCACCGCACGGCGTACGGCGTCGTTGCCGTCGGCGAAGACGTTGCGCCAGTCGGTGGGTGCGCCGCTGCCCACGACGTTGGGGCCGGCCGTGAAGGCGCGGGGACCCAGCACCCGGCCCGCGGCGAGCTCGGCCCGCAGCGTGTGGATGCCCCGGTGCTTGCAGCCGGGGTCGCGGACGGTGGTGATGCCGGACTCGATGAAGCGGCGGGCGGTGATGACGCCGTCGATGACGCTGCGGGTGATCAGGTCGGCGTCCGCCTCGACGCCGGACCGGCTCATCAGATGGGCGTGCGCGTCGATCAGGCCGGGCAGGATGTGCCCGCCGTCGGCGTCGATGACCTCGGCGTCCGTCTCGTGCGGGACGGCCTCGCGGCCGACGACCTGAGTGACGTACCCGTTCTCGACGACGACGGCGGCGCCCTCGCGCCAGGTTCCGCCGCGTACGTCGAGGACCGGGCCTCCGTGGACCAGGGTGGTGGTGGCGCTCATCGGGTGGACTCCTGGGGGGTGCGGGGGCGGTGGGTGGCGAGCAGGGCGCCGGTGAGGGCGAGGGCAGCGGGCAGTCCGGCAACCACCGGGATGCCGAGTACGGCTTCCAGCTCCGGGGCCAGGGAGCCGACGACGGAGCCGATGAGGACGAGGCTGTCGGCGGCGTCCCGGTCCCGTGCGGTGCGCCCGGCCCGTACGTACTGGTCCAACAGTGCTTCGGGGTCGCGTACGGCGGCGGCGGTGTCGGTGGCCATCGGGACGACCGACGCGAGCCTCGCGTCGAGCCCGTAGCGGTGGACCATGTTCCGTACCAGGGGTACGGAACCGGGCGAGAACACGGGTACGGAGAACCGGCCGCCGTACAAGCAGGCCTGGAGCATCGCGGCCTCGGCGATGCCGACGACGGGGACCGGCAGCAGCGCGCGGAGTTCGGCGAGGCCCGGGTCGTGACCGCAGGCGATGACGACCGCGTCGTGTCCTGCGGCGAGCCGCGGGGTGTCGCGGAGGATCAGCGCGGCGGCGAGTTCGATGTCGGCGGCGCGGTCGATGCCCCGCGGGCCGGCCGGCACCGAACGCACATCGGCCTCGATGCCGGGACCTGCCCAGAGTTCGGTGCCGGAACGGATGCGCAGGGTCGCCGCGGTGGAGCTGTTGGGGTTGAGGACGAGGACGGAGGAGCCGGGCCCGCGGATCGGTCCGGGCCGTGCGCCGGCCGTCGTGGTGGGCGAATCCGGCGTCCCCGATACCTGGTGCCCGGTCATGAGGTGGCTCCCGGGGTCGCGGGTGTCGTCGCGCCCAGGCATGCCGTGGAGATCTCGTCCGCGGTCGGGTGGTCGAGTTCGCCGACGACGGCGCCGCGGGACATCACGAGGACGCGGTCGCAGATCTGGGCCAGTTCCTCGTGGTCCGATCCGACGACGAGGACGCCGAGGCCGTCCTCGGTGAGCGCGGTGACGGTGTCGAGCAGGGCGCGGCGGGCTCCCACGTCGACGCCCTGGGTCGGCTCGTGCAGCACCAGGCAGCGCAGCCCGGGCCGCTGGAGCCATTTGGCGAGCAGGACCTTCTGCTGGTTGCCGCCGCTCAGGGTGCCGAGCGGCCGGTCCGGTTCGGTGCGGGGCCGTACGTCGTAGCGCTCCATCATGTCCTGGACGGTGCGCCGTTCGGCCGCCCGGTCGACGAAACCGCGGCGGGTGTGGCCGCGCAGGCTGACGAGGGTGAGGTTCTCCCGGATGCCGAAGTTCTGCACGCCGCTGTGCTGTTTGCGGTCGGCGGGCAGTACCGCGAGTCCCGCGGCGAGTGCCGCCGATGGCCGCAGGGTCCGGAGGACCCGTCCGCCGACGGCGAGGGTGCCGGCGGTGCGGCCTGAGCCGAGCAGCAATGTCGGCAGCGCGTCGTGCCCGGCGCCCGCGCGCCCGGTGACGCCGACGATCTCGCCCGCGCGCACGGTCAGGTCGATCGGGCTGCCGGTGCGGCCGCGAAGTCCCTCGGTACGGAGGACGGGTTCGCCCGGCTCCGTGCGCGCGGTCCGGACGGCTGCCTCCTGGGGCGCGGATCCGATGATGGCGGCGGCGAGTTCACCCGGTCCGGCCACTTCGGCCGCGTCGTGCTCGGACACCCGGCGGCCGTCGCGCAGCACGACCACGCGGTCCGCGATCATCCCGACCTCTTCGAGGCGGTGGGTGCAGAAGGCGACGGCGGTGCCGCGGGCGGTGACCCGGCGAATGGCGTCGAACAGGCTGGTGCGTTCGCGTTCGGTGAGGTTGGCCGTCGGCTCGTCGAGGACGAGCAGTCGGGAGTGGCGGCGCCCGCGTGCGTACAGGGCGCGGGCGATGGCGAGCACGGCCCGCTCGCCCTGCGGCAGCCGGTGGACCGGGGCCGCGGGGTCGATGTCCATGCCGAGGCCGTCCAGCAACTCCGCTACCTGCCGGGCCTGTTCCCGCCACCGGACGAGTCCGGCGCGGGAGGTGACGAGTGCGCCGACGCACACGTTCTCGGCGACGCTGAGTGTCTGGGCGAGGGCCAGGTCCTGGTGGACGAAGGCGAAGCCCAGGTCGGCCGAGGATGTCGGAGTGAGCGGCAGCCGGTGCTCGACGCCGTCGACCAGCAGACGGCCGCCTGTGTCGGGGGCGTGGAAGCCGGAGAGGATCTTGAAGAGGGTGGACTTGCCGGCGCCGTTCTCCCCGAGGACGGCGGTGGTGCGGCCGGCCGGGAAGTCGAGGGAGACCGAGTGCAGGACGCGGGTCGGGCCGAACGTCTTGCTGACGTTCTCCAGCCGGATGCCCCGGTGCTCCGTGGAGTGTGCGTCGCCCTGTTCCGCAAGGGCCCCGGGGGCGGTCATCGGGTCTTCCACAGGGCGGAGAAGCCGTCGCGGTAGCCGGCGCCGTCGAACAGGGCGTCCTCGTCGGTGAGGTCCTTGCCCTTCAGGTTCTCCTTGACGAAGAGCTTGATCGGGACGACCGTCGTGTCCGGCTTCTGCCCCGCGATCGCGCGCAGGCTGCGGTCCATCATCGCCCAGCCCAGCCAGGAGTTGTTGTTGCCGATGTCGGCGCTCTGGACGCGTCCGTCACGGACGAACTCCAGGTTGGCGGCGACCGCGTTGATGCTGGAGGCCTGCGTCCCGGGTCGGTTCGCGGCCTCGATAGCGGGGACCGTGAACTGGGCGATGCCGTCGATCGCCGGGAACACCCAGTTCAGCTTGCGGTTGCGCATCAGCGTCGAGGAGGTGACGCGTTCGGCGCCCTGCTTGAAGTCGGCCTGGTTGAGATCGTCGACGGAGAGGCTGCATCCGCTGCGGCAGAACTCCTTGAACCCGTCCTGGAGGCCCTTCTTCAGCGCCGCGAACGTCGCGACGGAGGGCAGGTGCTGGTACGAGGCGTGGACCGGGCCGTCGGTGGCGGTGACCGCGTGGGCGGCGAGAATCCGGCCGGAGGCGTGGAAGTCGACACTGACCGCGCCGGCCGCACCCTTCTCCAGGGGGGCGTGGGCGTCCACGTTGAACGCGGAGATCACCGGCACCTTCGCCTGCTGTGCGGACCGCACCGCGCCGCTGACCTCGCTGAGGTTGATGCCGAAGGCGACCACGGCCGCGGCACCGGTGGCGAGTGCCTGCTCGACGCCCTTGCCCGCGTTGCTCGTGGAGCCCTTGGAGTCGAACACGCGGACCTTTACCCCGGCCTTGCGGCCGGCTTCCGTCATCCCGTTCAGGACGGCCCGCACATACGGGATGCTGTTGTCCAGGGTGACCACCCAGACGGTTCTGCCTCGGGCCGCGCCGGTGTCGAAGGCGTCCGCAGGCTTGCTGAACACGGTGGCACCGGAGGCCTTGTCGACGAGGGCCTGAGCGCTCTTCCGGGCGGCGGCGACGGTCTTGCTGTCGGCGGCCTTCTCGCTGGTGTCCTGGGCGGCGGCGTCGCACGCGACGAGGGCCAGTGTCATTGCGGCAGCGAGGAACGCGGCGGCGGCTGATCTGTTCCGGGAGCGGCTGCGGATTCTCACGAGGGTGTCCTTTCGGCGTTCGGGTGGGAGTCGTGGTGTGCGCTCGTCCCGCGGACGGATGGGGTCCGGCCGGTGAGGGGAGGTGCCGGGCCAGGCGTACGGAGTGGTTCAGACGCGCGTACGGCGGCGGGCGACCACGTGGGCGAAGGTGACGGCGAGCACGAGTGCCCCGCCGTTGAAGACGTTCTCCAGCCAGCCCGCCCCGCCGAGGAGTTGCAGTCCGGTGACTCCGGTGACCAGGAGGTACACGGCGATGACGGTGCCCCAGGCGTTGAACCGGCCCGGGCGGACCACGGTGGCGCCGAGGAACACCGCGGCGGCGCCCGGCAGCAGGAACGATGAGCCGAGATTGGGGTCGGCGCTGCCGAGCCGGCCGAAGCTGATCATCCCGGCCACACCGCAGAACCCGGCGCTGGCGATGAGAGCGCCGGTACGCAGCCGGTCCACGGGGAGGCCGCTGAGCCGGGCGACCTCCCGGCCCTCACCCGTGAAGTACAGGTAGCGGCCGAGCGGGGTGTGTTCGAGGACCAGCCAGACGACGACGGCGACGGCGAAGCCGAACCACACTGGGTAGGGCAGGCCGAGGAGCTTGCCGGTCGTGAGGTCGGAGAGCAGCTCGGGCGGGCCCGCGATGACCTGGGACTGGCTGACCGCGAGGGTGAGCCCGATGATGACGGTGCTCGAGCCGAGGGTGGTCACCATCGAACTGATGCCGAAACCGACCACGAACAGCGCGTTGAGCGCTCCCCACAGCAGACAGCTGATCAGCACGACCGGTACGGCGGCGGAGAGCGGCCACTCGTGCTGCTTGGTCAGGACGGCGGTGAGCGTCGACGCCCAGACGATGACGGCGCCGAAGGACAGGTCGAACTCGCCTGCGGCGAACGGCAGCGTGAGGCCGAGGACGGCCACGATGAGCACCGCCTGCGTGGAGGTGATCACGCGGAAGGTGGCCATGGTGGGAAAGGTGTCGGGGGCGAGCACCGAATAGACACCCACCAGGGCGACGAGGACGAGCAGTACCGCGTACCGCTGGAAGAGGTCCGCGGCGCCGCCGGACGCGCGCCTGCCTTCCGCGCTCTTCGCACCGTCAGGCCGGGCGGCGGCCGCCGACGGACCGGGCCGGTCCGGGGCTTCCTTGTGGTCGGTGACCGTTTCCGTGTGCGGGGACGGGGTTTGCGGGGCGTTGGTTTGCATCGCTACCACCTTGGGCGGATGAGTGCCTCCTCGCGGGGGCGGGGAGGGCACGGGGGCGGGAGGGAGGAGGGGCCGTACGGGACGGCGCGGGAATCCGTGCGGGGCGGAGGATCGAAGGGGTGCGGGCCTTCGGACGAAACGGGTGTCCCGGCGTCGGGTGCACCGGGCGCCACACCGTTCGGGCGGGGCACTCCCCGCCGGGGAGCGGTCCGCCCCGGGGTGCGGCGGACCACCGGGGATCGCTCGGTGGCTCGTGGCCGGTTATCCCGCTGGACTGTTCACCGCTGACCGGGCGGGCTGTCCCCGGGCACGAGGTGCGGCGCGGGTGATGCCGTACCTCGGCCGGTCAGAAGTCCCGGCGTCCCCGGACCGGTGGGGCCGGGGTCCTTCCGAGCCCGGGACCTGGCAGGCGCCGCGAGTGCCACGGTCACCGAGCAGGTGCGACCGTCCGAGACGGCGGAGAGAGTCGCAGTGCCGACGCCGGGGCCGAGGGGTGGGCCGAGCGGCCGGGACAGCACGTACGCGAAGGGGTCGCCGGTGAGTTCGGCCGCCCACGCGAGGTCGTCGTGGATGTCTTCGGCGGTGACCACGCCTTCGGCGGCGGGGTCGCCGCCCGCGCTGACGTGCCACGCCACCGGGCCGGACTCCCGTCCGCGCGCCGCCTCGCCCGGCAGGTCGCCGGGGACGACAAGGAGCACGCCCGCGTTGGCGGCGATCAGATCCGCGGGGCCGGGGACGTTCCCGTAGACCTGGCGGCGCAGCTCCCAGCAGAGGGCGAGCGGCGGCAGCAGGCCCGGGGAACAGGCCGCTGCACGCAGCAGCAGTCTGGCCCGCAGTACCACCGCGTCCGGTCGCTCGACGAGGACGCGGTCACCGGGGTGGACCATGCCCGCTGTGACAAGGACGGGCAGGAGCTCACCGCCGGGTGCCGGGTCGACGGCGACGGCCCAGTGCGGGGCGCCGCCGGCGGCGTGGTCCAGCAGGGCCGCACGGATACGCTCCGCCTCGGCACCGTCCACCTCGGGGAAGGCCAGGTGCAGGGGGGCCGTCGGCTCACCCGACTCCATGGCCCGCGCCACCAGCGCGGCCAGCCGCCGTACTTCACGTACCGGCAGCGGCCTGCTGTCCGCATGGTCCCGGAGACCGCCTCGTGTCATCTCACTCGTCACGCCCCACAGACTGCCGGGCATCCCGTTAACGAGGGCGAAACCGGCACAGGGACCACGTTTCGCCGCACCGGGGGCAGGGGGCCCGTCCCGGAAGGGGGATGCCATTTCGGTCACCGACCACGTAGATTCCGGCCTGAACACCTGTATTGCGCCACGCCGGACCTGTTGATCCGTCGGGGCGGGTATCACGACGAGGGGAAGACGGAACGGATGAACCGGGAGAACGTCCATCTCATCCGGCGCAAGATCCAGCCGCCTCCGCTGCCCGACCGCGCGGTCGCCCGCCCCCGGCTGACCGCTCTGATCGACGACGCACTGCGTGGGCATCAGACCGTGCAGATCCTCGGCACGGCGGGTTCCGGGAAGACGACGGCCGTGCGCCAGTACCTCGCGACGGCCGGCAGCCGCGTCGCCTGGCTGTCCCTCGACGACACCGACTGCGCGTCCGGCCGGCTGCTGACCTATCTGGAGGCGGCGCTGGCCACGGCCGTGCCGGAGATCGAGGGCACGGTCGCCTCCGCACTGGCAGCGGGCATTCCGCACGCGGAGGCAGCGGGGCTGCTGAGCGAGGCGACGGACCAGGCGGCGCCAGGCCCCGAGGGAAACGACGCCCCGGCCTCCCCCATGAACGGCAGCAACGGCTGTCCCGGACTGGTGCTGGTCCTGGACGAGGTGGAACGCCTCAGTGACTCCCCCGCCGCCCTCGCCGTCATCGACGGCCTGCTCCGGTACGCCCCCGAGGGCCTGCGGTTCCTGCTGGTCAGCCGTCGGGCGGTGCGCCTGGGCCACGCGCCGGTGCCGCGTACGGTGCCGGGCGCACCGCCCACCGTCATCGGTGAGGCAGACCTCGCCCTCACCCTCGCCGAGGCCGATCAGGTCATAGCCGGACTCCCCGGTCCGTCCCGTGACGTCGATCAGCTGCTGCGGGTGACTCGGGGCTGGGTGACGGGCGTGTGCTTCCTCGCCGAGGCCCCGGCCGCCGGCGACGGCACCTGGCCCTCGCACGACACGGAGCCGCTGTCCGCCTATATGTCTCAGCAGCTCCTGGACGGGCTGACGGAGGACCAGCGGACGTTCCTCATCGGGACGTCGGTGCTGGACGTGGTGACCGCGCAGCGTGCCGAGGCCCTCGGCTTCACGGACGCCGCCCGCACTCTCGCCACCCTGCGGACCCACCAGTTGCCCGCCGTCTGGGAGGCCCGCCCGCCCGCGATGCGGCTGCACCTGTGCTTCCGCGACTGCCTGGTGCAGCAGCTCGACGAGTACGGCGACGTCCGGGCCCGCACCGCCCGGCTCACGGCGGCCGAACTGCTCGGTGCGGAGGGCCGGCACGAGGAGGCGACCGAGGCGTTCCTCGCCCTGGGCGACGCGGCCGCGCTGCCGCATGCCGTCGAGGCGATCGAGGACGTCATCGAGCGGGGCGACCACGAGGTCGCGGAGCGCTGGCTGGACCAGCTCGCCTACGCCGACCACGCGGGCAGTTCCCCGCTGACCACCGCCGAACTCATGCTGGCCGTGGGCCGTGAGGACTACCGGCGCGGGGTGCGCATCGCTGACCAGCTCCACCGGCTCGGCGAGCGCGACGCGATAGCTTCCCGTTCCACCCGGGCGGCCGCGATGATGGCGTGGTCGTACTACCACGCGTGCCGCGTCGACGACCTGGAACAGATGCTGCGACTGGCGCCGCCCGGCGACGACATCGAGGCCGTGCACTACCTGGCGAGCCTCGTGGACTCCCGCGACCGCGGCCGGATCCCGCCGAGCGTGGTCGGGGTGCCCGCGGAGGGCCTGATCGCCCGCGCCCACTACTGGCGGGGCCGCCTCGACGACGTCCTCGCCAGCACGGACAGCCGCTGGGCGGGCGTGGTGTCCGGGCCCTGGCGGATCGCCGCGCTCCGGGCGCTGGGCCGGCTGGAGGAGGCGGATCTGCTGCTGCGCGCGACCATCGAGCGCGGTGTGGTGACGGCCGGCCTGAGCGCCGTGGTCGGCGTGGAGCTGTCCGCCGAACTGGGGCAGGAGGAGCGGGCCCGCGCCTTCCTCACCGAGGGGCGCGCGATCGCCCGGCGCAACGGCAGCCTGGTGTGGGACATGTTCTCCATGCTCGCCGAGGCGAAACTGGAGCTGCGGCTGTGCCGCGACCCGCGCCGGGCCCGCCTGATCCTGGACGACCTGGAGGCCCTGCCGTACGCGCGCAGCTACCAGTCCACCGGTGAACAGCTCGACGCGCTCTACGGTTTCGCCCTGCTCGGCCTCGGCACGCCGGCCGACGACGCGGAGGCGTTGCTGCGGCTGCGCCGGGCGGTCGCCTCCATGGACGAGGCGGACAGGATCCTGGAGCTGTGCGCGGCCGCCGTGTATCTGGCGGAGGCCGAGTGGCGGGCGGGCGATCCCGACGCGGCGGACAGCGCCGCGGACCTGGCGCTCGCCATCGCCGAACGGCTCAGCACCCGGCACGCCCTGCTCGGCGCGCTGCGTGCGTTCCCCGGCGTCCTCTCGCGCCGCCTGGACGGACTCACCGACGCCGATTCCCCCTGGCACAGCCTCGGCCGCACCCTTCTCACCACGGCCACCGCCCGGCCCGTGTCCGCGCAGCCGCGTGAGCCGCTACCGGCCGCCGAGGGGGCGCCGGTGGTGGAGTTCCACGACCTGGGTCCCACCCGGCTCCTCGTCGACGGCGAGGTGCGCAGGCCCCGGATCGCCAAGTCGTACGAACTGATGGGGCTGCTGCTCGCCGCGCCCGAGCGCACGGTGACCCGGACGGCCGCGCTCGACGCCCTCTTCGACAGCCGCTCCGACAACTCCGTACGTGCCTACCTCCGGCAGGCCGTCCACCAACTGCGCCTCGTCCTGCCGGACGAGGAGGCGGTGCGGCTGGAGGAGGGCCGGATCTCACTGACGGGTGCCTGCCGGGTGACCACGTACACGGAGGAGTTCACCGGTCTGGTCGCCGCAGCGGCCACGGCCGGGGGCGACCGGCGCCTGGCCCGTCTCACGTCCGCGCTGGCGGTGGCCGCGCACGGACCGTACCTGCCGCGCGTCACGTCGGCGTGGGCGGAGAGACGACGGGCGGAACTGGCCCGGCTCGCCCTCGACGTCAGCACGGAGGCGGCCGAGCTCGCCTGGCGGCTCGACCAGCCGCAGACCGCGTTCGCCCTGGCCGAGCAGGCGCTGGAGGCGGACCCCTACCGGGAGTCGATGTGGCGGCTGCTCATGCGCATCACGGGTGCGCTCGGGCAGTACGACGAGGTCATCCACCACTACCGTCGGTGCGGGCTGGCCCTGGAGGAGGTCAGCGCGACTCCCTCCTCGGCGACCCGCAGGCTGCTGACGGAGCTTCGGCACGGCTGAGTGTGTCTGTCCGGCTTCTTCGGACGTGTTCCCGGACTGCCTGCTCTCCGGAACCGTGCGAGTGGATCATGAGGTGATGACGACAACACCGGGGAGGTGCTGAGTGCGCATCTCGATCCGGCCCGCCCAGCCCGAGGAAGCAGCCCTCCTGTCCGATCTGGCGCTCCGCTCGAAGGCTCACTGGTGGTACGACGCCGATTTCCTCGCGTCGTGTCGGGGGACCGGGCCTCAGCATTCCGGGCTGATGCCACCCCACTTCGCCCACTTGCCCGTCGACGGCTGCACAGGCTAGCCGTCCTGGGCCGATGGCCCCGTCCGCGCGGCCCGTCAGTCGTCCGCGGCCACGCAGCGGAAGCCGATGTTGCCGGCGCTGCTGTCCGGGGTGTTGGAGCTCCGGGCACCGACCCGGTACCGGAAGCAGTAGCTCTCGTGGCAGAGGTAGGAGCCGCCGCGCATGGCCTTCCTGCCGGTGGTGCTCGGCGGGCCCGTCGGGTTCGAACGGGGGCCGGTCACATGCCAGGTGGGGTGGAACCAGTCGGCGCACCACTCCCACACGTTTCCGCAGGTGTTGTGGAGGCCGTAGCCGTTGGGGGTGAACGCGTCGGCGGGGGCGGTGCCCACGTATCCGTCGGCCCCTGTGTTGCGGGTGGGGAACTCGCCCTGCCACACGTTCATCCGGTGCACGCCCGCCGGCTCCCGCTCGTCGCCCCAGGGGTAGCGGGCCTGTACGAGCCCGCCACGGGCCGCGTACTCCCACTCGGCCTCGGTCGGCAGTCGCTTGCCCGCCCACTTCGCGTAGGCGCGGGCATCGCGCCAGGTGACGTGCACCACCGGATGGTTCATCCGGTCGGCGATGTCCGATCCGGGACCTTCCGGGCTGCGCCAGTGGGCGCCTCGGACATCTCGCCACCAGGGTGTCGCCGCCACCGCCGGGGCGGACCGGAGCCTCGCGTCGAGCAGGCCGTCGAAGACGAACGAGGAGCCCAGCCGCTCGGCCACGGTCACCCATCCCGTGTCGCCGGTGAACGCGGCGAAGGCCGCGTTCGTCACCGTGGTGACGTCGATCCGGAAGGGGTCGAGCCGGATCTCCCGGACGGGGCCTTCGCCGTCGGCGGGGTATCCGTCGCCCGCTTCGGTTCCCATCAGGAAGGTGCCGCCGGCCAGGCGCACCATCGCGGTGCGGTCCGGGGACCCCGTGTCCTGCGGTGCGGGTGTTTCCTCTCCTGTGCCGGGCTCCGGGAGCTGCCCGGGGCCGCGGGTCGCGGCACAGCACGGCATCGGGTCCGGCGTCGGGTCAGGGCTCGGGTTCGGGGCGTTCATGTGCGGTGGCACCTTGTTTCGTGCGGCGGGCCCATGGGTCAGGGGCGTCGGACGGCCACCGGTGCGTCGGCCTCGCGGCTTCGGCGGGCGGCCTCGATGATCGCGACGATATCGAACACTTCGGCTTCGGGAACGTTGGGTGTGCCGGTCCGGCACGCGCTGACCAGTGAGGTGAGCAGACCGGTGAGCATGGGAGGTCCGGCCTCGATGGTGAGGTCCCGCTCCTCCCGGCCGTCACCGATGCGGGCGTGGGTGAAGGGCGACCATTCCGCGTCGCCACCGAGTGTGGCGACACGGCCGTCCGGCCACGTCAGTGTGGTCCGACGACCGCGGCGGGCGTCCACGCTCGCACAGCCGGGCCCGAGTGCGGCCACCGCGAGGTCCACCAGATGCACCCCGTACCAGTCCAGGACGGGATGGCCGGGCTGGGTCGGCAGCGGGCCCGTGAGGTCGATGCGACGGGGCTCGAACGAGGCGAGCGCACTGCGGAACGCGGGAGTGAACCGCTTCGGTGATCCGGCCAGCGGCAGACATCCGTGCCGGTGCGCCGCGGCCAGCATGGACCGTGCGTCTGCGGTCGACAGCGCGAAGCGGGTGTCGACGTAGACGGGCTTGCCGAAGCGCGCGACCCGGGTGAAGTGGTCGGGGTGGGTGCGCGCGTCGGCGGCCACGACGAGCAGGGCGTCGCAGGCTTCGGCGACCTCCTCCGGGGTCTCCCGGAGTTCGACGCCGAGACCGGCCACCTCGTCGGCGAAGCCGTCGATCCGGTCACGGCTGAGCGGGAAGTCCGCAGCCGCCCGGCCCTTCCACGCGCTGACGACCGTACCGCCCGCCACCTCGCCGCTGATGCCGTCTCCGAACAGCCGGGTGAAGGAAGGGGCGTGGGGTGAGTCCAGTCCGATGAGGCCGAACCGCACCGGCGCCGCCGGTCCCTTGACGTCCGTCATCCCTTGACTCCGCTCGATGTGATGCTGGCGACGATGTGGCGCTGGAGGACCAGGAAGACGATGAGGCAGGGGATGAAGCTGACCAGGGAGGCGGACATGATGTCCGCCGTGGAGACCGTCTCGGTGTGGAGCGTGGCGAGCCCGACGGTCAGGGTGCGGGCCGCGTCCGTCTGGCCCACGACGAGGGGCCAGAGCAGGTCGTTCCAGTGCCACAGGAACACGAAGATCGCGAGCGTTGCCAGCACCGGGCGGATGAGGGGCAGCACGATCGCGACGAAGGTGCGCCACTCCCCCGCGCCGTCGATGCGGGCGGCGTCGAAGATCTCGTCCGGGAGGTCGCGGACGAACTGCCGGATGAGGAAGACGGCCTGGGCGTTGGCGAGTGTGGGCATGATCAGTCCCCACAGGGTGTTCACCCCGTCCATGCGGGCGACCAGGATGAACGTGGGGATGAGGGTCGCCTGCATCGGCACCATGAGCGTGGCGACGATGGCCCAGAGCAGGATGTTGCGGCCGGGGAAGCGTTTGCGTACGAGGGCGTAGGCGGCCATGGACGCGGTGAGGAGGATGACCACCACCGAGACGGCCGAGTACACGAGCGAGTTGAGCAGCCAGACGGGGAACTCGCCGATGTCGAAGATGCGCGTGATGTTGTCGAAGGTGAGGGAGTGCGGGATCGCGTGCGGCAGGGTGGGGGCGTCCTTCGGCGAGAGCGCGAGGACGACCACGGCGATCAGCGGTGCGACGGTGAACAGCGAGATGACGGCGAGGGCCAGTCCCGGGCCGGTCCGGCGCAGCCGCTCGGCGGCTCGTCGGTGCTGGGCAACGGGCGGGTGCGAAGTGGTCACTTGGCGTCCTTTCCTTCGACGAACCGCCGCTGGATCAGGGAGAGGATGAGCACGATGACGAAGAGCACCATGCCGACCGCGGACGCGTAGCCGAAGTCGAGGAACTTGAAGCCCTCGTCGTAGAGGAAGTAGATGAGGCTGTGGCTGGCCCGGTTGGGCCCGCCGCCGGTCATCACGTAGATCGTGTCGAAGACCTGGAATCCGACGATGGTCTCGATGACGAGCACGAAGAAGAGGACGGGCCTCAGCAGCGGCAGGGTGATGTACCAGAACGCCTGACGGGTGTTCGCCCCGTCGATGCGTGCCGCCTCGTGCACCTCCGCGGGCTGTGCCTTGAGCCCGGCGAGCAGGACGAGCATCGAGTAGCCGAAGCCCTTCCACACGGCGACGAGGGCCAGCGATGCCAGGACCAGCAGCTGGTCGCCGGAGAGGAACGGCACCGGGCCGGCGCCGATCTTGTCCAGGGCCGTGTTCAGCGGTCCGTCACTGGCGAAGATCCACGACCAGACGATGCCCGCCATCACGAAGGAGCTGAGATAGGGCACGAACAGCAGGGCGCGGAACGTGCCGGAGAACCGCACGATCTTGTTCAGCAGCACGGCACCGGCCAGGGCGACGGCCATGATCAGCGGGACGAAGACGAGGACGTACGTCGCCGTCGCGCCGAGGCTCTGCCAGAAGTGTGGGTCGGCGAACAGCCGGGTGTAGTTGTCGCCGCCGAGCCAGGTCACGTCGCCGTTGAGGCGGTAGCGCGTCAGGCTCATGGCTCCGGCGCCCGCGATCGGGAAGAACTTGAACAGGCCGAAGATGACGAGGGTGGGAAGCACGAACAGGATGCCGGCGGCCGCCTCGCGCCGGCGGATCCGGCCGATCGCGGTGTGGCTGTTCGCGTGGGTGCGCGTCGCGTCGGGGCGTCGGGGTTTCCTGCCGTCCGAGACCGTTCTCGGTGGTGTGTGTACGGACATGGCGGCCAATCAGCGCTCAGGGGGTGGAGAGTGGAGAAGGGACAGGTGGCGGCCCTCGGCGGGGCCGCTCGACGCCGCGGGTCAGGAGCGGGCCAGCAGTTCGCGGGCCTCCTTCGCGGCCTTCTCGAGCGCCTCCCGCGCCGACAGGTCCCCGCCGAGGGCGCCCTGGATGTATGGGGCGAGGGCGGCCATCACCTGGCGGGCGGCCGGTGAGGGCTCGCCGGGGCTGGCGTACTGCAACGAGTCGTTCAGGGCCTTGAAGTCCGGCCCGGTGCCGGGTGTCTTCACGTCCTTGCGGGTCGGGAAGTTCCCTGCCGCGGCGTTGAGGGACGCCTGGCGCTCGGGTGAACTCAGGTAGGCGAGCACCTCGTTCGCCGCGTCGCGGTTCCCGTCCTCGGTGATGGACGTCAGCGCGAGGAGACCGGGGTTGCCGTAGGTGGCGCGCTCCTTGCCCTGGAGGGGAAGGCCGAGAGCCACGTTGTCCTTGCCCAGCGCGGCCCGCATCTGGGTGAGTTCGGGCAGCGAGGTGACGGCACGCATCGCGACCTTGCCGTCGGCGATGGGCGCGCCCTCGACCGCGGGTCCGTCGGTGGCGGCGTCGGCGGGCAGGCCGCCCTTCTTCTTCAGGTCGACCAGGAACTGCAGCGCGGACACGCCCGCGTCCGAGTCGAACGCGACGTCCTTGCCGTCATCCGTGAAGACGCTGCCGCCGGCCTGCCAGAGGAGGGGGTAGAACGAGAGGTTCAGGGTCTGCTCCGGACTGCCCGCGTAGTCCATGACCGCGATGCCCTGCTTGGCGAGCACGGGGGCGGCCGCGAGGACGTCGTCCCAGGTCTTCGGGAGGCCGAGACCGGCGTCCTCGAAGATCTTCGTGTTGTAGGCGGTCGTGTTGATGTTCTGGAAGAGCGGTACGCCGAAGAGCTTGCCGTCGATGGTGGCGGCCTTGAGCGTCTCGGGATAGAAGGCCTTCCGGTCGTCCTTCACGGCGTCGTCGACGGGCAGCAGACCTCCCACCGTCTGGTACGTCGCCGCCTGGTCGGGGGTGATGAGCACGATGTCCGGACCGGAGCCTGCGGCGAGGGCCGCGGATATCTGTGCGTCGCGCTTGTCGAACGTCTGCATCTGGATGGTGAGGTCGGTGTCCGGGTGGGTCCGCTCGAAGTCCGCCTCGGTCTGCTGCCAGTACTTCTTCCCGGCCGCCTCGTCCTTGATGACCGGATACATCCACACCGTGACTTCGGGCTTGCCGCCGTTGCCCGGAGCGGAGCAGGCCGTGGACACCACGGCGAGGGAGGCGGCCAGTACTGCGGTACGCAGTGGTCGGATGTTCATGCTGATTCTCGCTCTCGTGCTCGGGCGGGTACGGCTCCGCTGTCGGAGCGGTGTGCGTCGGGGGCGGGGCCGTGCGCGGACGGTGCGGCGGGCAGGGGCACCCCTGCGGCCGTGGTCAGTGCGGTGAGGGCGTCGCGGTGGCGCGCCAGCAGGGGCCGGTCCGTGAGCAGGGGGTCACCGGCTTCCCGCATCCAGCCGAGGAGCGCGGTGGCCAGTGCGGCGAACACGTCGGCGTACGCGGGCTCGTCGGCCACGTTGCGGGTCTCGTGCGGATCGTCGCCGAGGTCGTACAGCTCCAGCAGGGGGCTCGACCCGATGGTGGGGCCGTTCAGATCGGCCGGCAGGCTGCGGTGCACCCATGACTGGGTGGGGTCCATGGCACGTGGTGCGTTGGCGAAGTTCACGACGAGCTTGTGGGTGTCCGAGCGTGCCGAACGTTTCGGGTCGTAGTACGTGTGATGGGTGAGCTGCCCGAAGGTGTGCGCGGCGACTGCGGCTCCCGTCTCCACGAGCGGCACGAGGCTGGTTCCGGCGACGCGCTCGGGTTCGGGCAGGCCGACGAGTTCGAGGAGGGTCGGCAGGACGTCGACGTGGCTCACCATGGGGGTGATCCGGCGCCCTTCCCAGGCGTCACGGCCGGGTACGCGCAGCATGAGCGCGACTTCGAGGCCGGGGTCGTAGAGGGTGCACTTCGCCCGGGGCAGGGGAAGTCCGTGGTCGGTGGTGAACACCACGACGGTCTCGTCCCGCAGTCCGAGGGTGTCGAGATGCTCCAGGACGCGGCCGACGCCCTCGTCCATGTGGCGTACGGCGCCCTGGAGTTCGGCGATCTCCTCGCGCGCTCCCTCGTCGTCGCGCAGGTACGCGGGGACGGTGTGGCCGAGCGAGTCGTCGGGGGTGACGGCATCGCCGAGGAACCCCATCACGCCGGGTCTGTCGTTCCTGGACGGGGTGCGGTGCGGTTCGTGGAAGCCGACCTGGAGGTAGAAGGGTTCCGCCCGCTCCGCTGCCCGGTCGAGAGCTTCGGTGGTGCGCTCGACGACGACGTCCCGGTCGCCGCCCGTGCGCACCCGGTCGAATCCGAGCCGTGCCGCCACGACGTCGTCGGGCAGGACCCTGGACTCGTGGTGCACGCCGATGAGTTCGGTCCGGTACCCGGCCGTACTCAGCCGGTGGGCGAGGTGGTCCGCCGGCTCGGCCAGGTCCCAGCCGAACGGGTCGTGGGTGAGGCCGAGCACGCCGTTCGTCTGGGGATAGGTGCCCGTGAACAGGGAGGCCCTGGCGGGACTGCAGTGAGGTGACGTGGCGAAGGCCGCCTCGAAGAGCGCCGATTCCGCGGCGAGTGCGTCCAGGTGCGGGGTGACGACCGTGGGCACGGCGTAGGCGCCGAGGAACCGGCCGAGGTCGTGACAGTGGAGTACGAGGATGTTGGGTGCCGTGTCGCTGTTCATGCCATGGACTCCATCGCCTGCCGCGTGACCGCGTGTTCGAGGGGCTCTCCGGCCTGGTGCCGTCGGATCTCGTCCACCACGATCCGTCCGGCCCGCTGCCGGGAGTCGGCGGTGGCGCCGGCGATGTGCGGGGTGAGCAGGACGTTGGGCAGGTTCCGCCAGCGGTCGCCGGCCGGCAGGGGTTCTTCGTCGAACACGTCCAGCGCCGCGTCGATCCGGTCCGAGGCCACCGCCTCGAACAGCGCGTCCATGTCGAGGACCGAGGACCGGGCCGTGTTCACGACCAGGCAGCCGTCCTTGAGGGACGCGATCTCGTCGGCGCCGATCAGCCCGGCGGTCTCGTCGGTCGCGGGGGCGTGGACGGCGAGTACGTCGCACCAGGAGAGCAGCGACGGCAGTGTGGCCGCGCATGCGGCGAGGGGATCACTTTCGGCCAGATACGGATCGTGGACGCGCACGTCGGCGCCGAGGGCCCGGCAGGCCTCGATGTAGCGGCGGCCGGTGCGGGACGCGCCGACGACGCCGATGCGCGCGCCCCGGATCTCGCGTGCCTTGCGGGCCCCGCGGGCCGCCTGCCAGTCCGCTCCCCCGCGCAGTGCGTGGTCGTAGCGGTGGGTGCGCCGCAGCAGGGACAGGGTGAAGGAGAGCGAGAGTTCCGCGACCGCGGGCGCCATCGCCGCGCCGGCCTGCGACACCGGGACTCCGGCCTGCCAGAAGTCGTCGCTGATCAGCCAGTGGAGCGAGGAGGCGGCGTGCATGACGAACCGCAGATCGGGTGCGAGAGCGAGGCGTTCGGCGTCCAGACGCGGGAAGCCCCAGGCCGTGACGAGCACGTGCACACCCGTCAGCGCGCTCCGGAACGCCTCCGGATCGTGCAGCGCTCTCGGCTCGGCCTCGGTCACCTCCCCCAGAGCGGCAAGGGCGCTCCGGGTGCCCGGCGGGAAGAACGCGTCGGCCTCGGCTGCGGGAACACTCAGCAGAATCCGGGGCTTCTCGGGGGAACGGGGGCCGCTGGGCGGCTCGGGGTCAGCACCGACCGTATGACTCATGTGGCGGAAACTTGCCAGCCTGCGCTACTTTTGTCAATGACCGAATTAAGTACCGCCTGCCAGAATGCAGGCGCCCGATGCCGAGCAGCCCGAAGGATCCGCCCGAGATGAAGCCACGCGCAGGGAGCAAAGCCCTGATCCGCGAGATCAACGAAGCCCTGGTGCTCGATGTCGTACGGGCCCAGGGCCCGGTGGCGCGGGCGGTGATCGCCGCCCGTACGGGTCTCAGCGCGGCAACCGTCACGGGGATCGCCGGCAAGCTCCTGCAGTCCGGGCTGCTCTCCGAGACGGACGCGGTACCCAGCACCGGAGGACGGCCCGCCCGGCTGCTGGAGCTGGGCACCGAAACCGTGCTCGCGGCGGGCGTACGCCTTTCCGGCACCGAGGCGTTCGTGACGCTGGTCAACCTGCGTGGGGACTCGGTCGCCTCACACCGGGAGGCCCTCCCCTCGACCCGCCCCGAAGCCGCCGAAGCCGCCATCGCCCGCGCCGTGGCAACCGCTTCGGCCCTGCGTCCGGAGGCCACCCTGACCGGGGTGGGCGTCGCCGTCTCCGGGGTCGTCGACCAGGCGACGGGGATGGTCCGCCACAGCGGCTCCCTCGGCTGGGAGAACGTACCGCTCCGGGACCGGCTCACCGAGCTCACGGGCACCCCGGTCGTCCTCGACAGCTACGTCAACTCCTTCGCGTCCGGACTGCTCCTGTTCGACGGCCGGCTGGCCGGCCGCGACCTGCTGCTCTTCAGTGTGGGTCCGAGCCTCGGCGCGTCGGTGGTGGTCAAGGGGCGTATCCACCGCGGCTTCAACGGCTCGGCGGGAGGGTTCGCCCATTCCCGCGTCTGCGCGGACATCGCAGCGCCGCGGCCGTGTCACTGCGGGGCGGCGAACTGCCTGGAGACCTGGAGCAGCCACTGGGGCATCCGGCAGGAACTGGAACGGCGCGGCGCGGACGCCGAGGACCTCTGCGACGACGGCGGAGCGGTCATGACCGACGCGGCGGACAAGCTCGGTACCGCCATGGCGAACGCCGCCAAGATGTTCGGCCCCGAACGCGTCGTGATGGCCTTCACCCACGAGATGAACCTGCCCGCGTTCGCGGCCCGGACGGAGCGGATGTTCCGCCTCCAGTACGCGCACGAGAACACACCCGCCCCCGAGCTGGAACTGGCCGTCGCCGACGAACCGGCACTCGCCAGGGGGGCCGCGTACAACGTCCTCGCCCGGATGTTCACCGCCGAGGTGTCGGAGTCGGATGTGAGCCGGCCGGCACAGGTGTGAACACCCCGCCAGGAATCAGCCCTTGCCTAACCTATCGAAATTCGATAGATTCCCATCGTATCTCGATGGAAGGATGGGTCATGGGAAAACTGACCGTGCGCGCGCTGCGCGCCGTGCTCGTGGTGGTGCTCACCGGAACGCTATGCGTGCAGGCACTGATGGTGTGGGCGCTGGTCAGCGGGAACGACCCGGAGGACGGGTCGCTCCCGCTGACCGCGCTGCGCGTGATCACGATCCTGGGCATCGGGACCGCCCAGGTCGCCCTCGTCTCCGTATGGCGGCTGGTCACCATGGTGCGCCGCGGAACCGTCTTCTCCCACGCCGCCTTCAGGTACGTGGACGCCATCATCGGCTCGATCGTCGCGGCCGCTGTCGTCTGGTTCGCGGTGACCGCGCTCAACGCACCCGGCCAGCGCGACGACCCGGGGGTCACCGTCATCATGGGCGGGATCGCCGTGGCCATCCTGGGAGTCGCGCTCATCGTGCTCGTGCTGCGGATGCTCCTGGCCCAGGCCGTCGCCCGTGACGTCGAAGCGGCGCATCTGCAGTCCGAGTTGAACGAGGTGATCTGATGCCGATCGCCGTCGACATCGACGTGATGCTGGCCAGGCGGAAGATGTCCGTGGGCGAACTCGCGGACCGTGTGGGGATCACGCCGGCGAACCTTGCGGTACTCAAGAACGGCCGCGCCAAGGCGGTGCGCTTCGCGACGCTCGCCGCGCTCTGCGAGGCGCTCGACTGTCAGCCCGGCGAACTGCTTCGCTGGGAGGCCGATGACACCGCGCCCGAACCAAGCCCGTCCGCCGACGCACCATCGCCGATCTGCCCGCCTTGACCCGGAAGGCGATCCGGAACTGCATACGCCTGGGCTTTCCCTGTCACAGTTGGGGGATGAACGAAGACTTCTTCGACCGACTGCACGACCAGTTGGCTGCGTGGCTGAGGGACGGAGCGGCCGAAAGCCTCGACGCCTTCCTGGGCGCGCACCACGAGTCCTTCATGCTCGTGACGACAGATGGAACGGTCCTCGGCCTTGAGACGCTCCAGGATTCCCTCCGTGGTGCGGGCGGCAGCCGGCCCGGCCTGTCGATCCGGATCGAGGACGTCACCGGCATCACCCCCGAGGTGTACCGGTTCGTTGAGCGCCACGTCGTCGACGGCTCCGTCGTGGACGTACGGGTGGTGACCGCCGTGACGCGGGACGGGTTGCTGCTCAGCGTTCAGGAGACCGCCCGTCGGGGATAGCCGGGCTCGGCCGATCCGATGTCCGGACGGAGGCGCCCGGGACGCTCCGCGTGGGGATCGAGCGTGATCGTGCCGATCATCGCCCCGTCGAGTTCGATCACGAGAACGCCACGCCGGGGCGCTGAGGCCCTCAAGAAGCGTCCCGACGGCGGTCTTCAGGGAGCGACGGTGTCCGCCGTCCGCTCCCGCACCGCCCGGCCGCCGGTCAGGCTCGGACGGCGGTGGGCCCAGGGACGTATCGCCTCGTAGGCCGCGGCCGTGCGGAGGACGGTCCCGTCGGCGAGGTGGCCGCCGATCAGCTGGAGGCCGACGGGAAGACCGTCCGGTGTGCGGCCCGCCGGGAGGCTGACCGCGGGCGCGCCGGTGAGGGACGCCGGGTAGTTGAAGCCGATCCAGGCGGTGTCGGTGACGCGCTGTCCATCGATACGGCCAGGGCCCTGAATACCGACGGGGAACGGGGGCACGGCGGAGGTGGGCGTGATGAGGATGTCGTAGCGGGCCATGAGGGCGGCCATGCGGTTGGTGAGGGCCTTGCGCGCGATGTTGGCGTCGGTCAGCTCCTGCGCCGTCCATTCGCGGGTCATCCAGGACACCAGGTGCGGGGACATGGACGGGCCGTGCGCGTCGATGAGGCGGCGCATGCCGGTCAGGTCCGTCTCGGCGGTGATCAGCGCCTGGAACGCCTCCGCGGGGTCGCTCCAGCCCGGATCGGTCTCCTCGACCGTGCAGCCCAGGTCGCGGAAGACGGAGACGGCGTCGTCGACGACCGCACGCACCTCGGGGTCCACCGGGAGGTAGCCGAGATCGGGGCTGTAGGCGATGCGGAGTCCGCCGCATCCTTCCACGGTGCCGCGCCGGACCGCCGTGCTCCAATCGACGTCGTGGCACGGGATGGAGTGCCGGTCCCGCGGGTCGGGGCCGGCCAGCACGGACAGCATGAGGGCGGTGTCGGCGACCGTCCGGGTCAGCACTCCCAGATGTTCGAGGCTCTCCCAGCCCGAGACGCCGGGGAACCGCTCGTCGCGGCATCCCGGCCAGACGGGGACGCGGCCCATCGACGGTTTGAAGCCGACCAGTTCACAGAAGGCGGCGGGCACGCGCAAGGAGCAACCGCCGTCGCTGCCGAGCGCCACCGGGCCGAGTCCCGCGGCGACCGCGGCGGCCGAACCGGCGCTGGAGCCCCCGGGGGTCAGCCCGGTGCTCCACGGATTGCGGCTGGGCGGGAAGAGGGGGTTGTGGCCGACGGCGCTGTATCCGAACTCCGTGGTGTTGGTCTTGCCCAGCACGACGGCTCCGGCCTCGACACTCCGTTCCACGACGATGTCGTCCTCGTCGGGTACGTGGTCGCGGTACGCGGGGGAACCGGAGGTGGTCCGCAGACCCGCGGTCGCGATCAGGTCCTTCACGCCGAGCGGCACACCGGCCAGCGGTCCGGGGGTGCCGCCACGGGCCAGGTGGTCCGCCAGCGCGGCCGCCCTCGCGCGGGCCTGTTCGGGAGCCGGTGTGCAGAAGGCGCCGATCAGTGGGTTGACCTCGTCCATCCGGTCCAGCACAGCGTCCACGATCTCGACCGGACTGAGGCGGCGGTCGGCCACGCCGTTGACGATGTCGGTGGCCGGCAGGAAGCAGAGTTCGTCGCGTTCTTCGGGGGTCACGGGAGCCCTTTGTTCTCGGCGGGGACGTGGGGTGGGGTGGGTCGGAGAAGTGGGGACGGGGGCGGGCAGGCTGCTCGTCTCACACGTGGAGCGGATCGGGCTCGGCGGATTCGGCAGGGGTGGGGCCGGCCTGGGCGCCGGACAGCGGGGGCATACCCGAGGGGGCTTCGGCGTCGGTCGGGCGGCGCCCTGTCCACCAGAGGTGGCCGCCGTGGACCAGGGCGGCCACCACGAACCCGAGCGCGGCGTCCACGGAGCCGGGGTGCGTGTGGTGCAGCACCCACGCCGCCGCCGATCCGGCCGCCCAGGCGACGAGCGCGGGAAGGACGTATCCGGCGTGGCGGGAACCCGGTCCCCCGGCGGGTGCCTCGACGTCGTCGGCGGGTCGCGGCGGACGCCGCCGGAACCGGTCGGTCGCGTGCTGGACGATCAGCACGGCCCCGATGGGCGGCACGAGAATACCGAGGAGCTGGAGCCAGCTCACGATGGAACTCCACACCCCGGTCAGGGCGATGACCGATCCGAGGACCCCGAGGACGACGACCAGGGGGCGCATGCGCAGCGGTGTCGTACCCGACCATCCCAGGGCCGCGTTGTACAGGCAGTGCGCGGCGACGGAGCCCAGGTTCGTGAGGGTGAAGAGGACGGCCAACGCGGTGATCCAGGCGCCGTGTCCGGTGAGCAGGCCGAGGTAGGTGCCGCCGTCGGTCTCCGGGTTCGCGGCCCCGCCGGTGGCGACGACGGCGCCACCGACCAGGTAGGCGACGGTGTTGCTGAGCGGGAACGCGCTGAATGTGGCCAGGACTGCGGACCGGCCGTCCCGGCTCCAGCGGGTGAAGTCCGCCGTCATGGTGCCCGAGTCGACGAAACCGGCGATGACGATGCCGACGGCGGACCAGAAGGTGATGCCGTGGTCGTGCCCCTGGAAGTCGAGGGCCTGGGAGAGGCCGGCGCCGTCCTGCGCCGCGTACCAGAAGGCGAGGGCCGCGGTGACGAGGAAGAGCGGGACGCCGAGCAGCCCGACGGCGGACAGGGCGCGTATACCGGCCGCGGTCAGGCCGATGTATACAGCGGCCCCGAGCAGTGCTCCCCACAACGGGGCCCAGCCGAGGACCTGGTGCAGGGCCGTGCCGGTGAGACCGACCTGGTAGGAGAACCAGCCGATGACGACGGTGGCGAGGAATCCGGAGACGACCGCACGTCCGCGCGGGCCGAACACCGCGGCGGACTGCTGCGCGAAACTGCGCCCGGTCCGGCCGGCGTGGTGGCTCAGCGCACCCACGTAGCAGAAGAGCAGAAGGTTTCCGGTGAGGATGGCCCAGAAACCCTGTTCGAGGCCGAGGTTGTAGACGATCAGGCCGCCGAACACGGCGTTGCCGAGGCACATGGGGAAGCCTGCCCACACTCCGGCCACGGAGAGCAGGCTCTTCCTGGCGTGGGCCGGGACTGCGGTGTGCTCGTACTCCTCACCCGCTGGGGTGTGGTGGTCGGCGGTCGTGCGTGGTTCGGCCATGGTGATCCCTTCGGTGGTACGCGGGTGGCGCTGCTCGGACGGGGTGTGCGGGAGCCTCAGGGCGCCGGCGGGCGCCGGGAGACGTGGGCGGCGACGACGCGCCAGCCCTCGGGCAGCCGGAGCCAGGTCTGGGTCTGTCTGCCGACGCCGGGGTCGCCGTCGCGGACGAACAGGGTGGTGGTGACGGCGGTGTCGTGTCCGTAGGTGGTCACTTCGGTCCTGAGCCGGGTGCGCCGCAGTCCGGTGGCGAGCCGCCGACGGCGGAACTCGGCTATCTCCGCCGCACCGAAGAGCTCCTCCCCCGCGCCGATGCGGACCGTCTCCGGGGCGTCCCGGAAGAAGCCGTCCAGGGCGGGGATGTCGTTGCCGGTCAGTGCGGCCTCGTAGGCATCGGCAAGGGCGCGGACCTCGGCGACGATCTCGGGCCGATCGATCCGGTCCAGGGCGGCGGGTGCCTCAGTCGGTTTCTGCGGCATGGTCAGCGGGCCTCCGCCGCGACGGTCTGGAACTCCACGGCGGGGACGGGCCGGGACAGGGTGAGCCGGTGTGCCAAATACGCGTAGACGGGGCCGAGCGCGTTCATCGCGACGACGCTCAGCCATGCCGCCCAGACGTTTCCCGGCTCATAGCCGAAGCCTCCGAAGTAGGTGGCGAAGTAGGAGGCGAATCCCAGGAACATGCCCGGGACGAGTGAGGTGGCGCGGAGGCGGCCGGTGTACATGAGGGCGGTGTTGAGGACCAGGATGACCGTGCCGAGCAGGGCGTTCTGTGCCCATCGCGCCTCGCTGACGTGAGGGGCGAGGTGCTGTTCGCAGACGACGATGGCCAGGGCGAAGGCCGAGCCCACCGGCATCGCCCGCCAGAGCCGGGTGGCGTTGGCCAGGGTCGGTCCGCCCATCAGGTGCAGTCCGGCCCAGGAGATGAAGATCGCCCACGGCGGCAGGTTCAGCGCTGTCCCGCCGACGAAGGCGGTGGTCGCGGCGAGGACGGACGCGGTGAGTTCGTGCGGAATGCGCTCACGCATGGCGTGCTCCTGACGTACGGCAGGTGGGAAGGGGCAGAGACCATCCCGGGAGGGGTCTCCGGGAACGGGGGACGGCAGAGGACGGTTCGTCCGCGACCGATTGCGAGTCGTGGGCGCGAGGCGGCCGGTCAGCGCTCTACGCGGCCCGGATGCCTCCGGCGGCCTCTGCCGGGGTGTCGATGATTTCGGTGGTGCGGACGGAACGCGCCACGACGCGACCACGCTTGACGACCCAGCGGCGCTCCGGCCGGTCGACCAGCACGTCCGCGTGGCGGCGCGTCCCGAGAACCACCAGGTCGGCGCGGGCTCCGGGGTGGATGCCGTAGCCGTCGTGGACGCCGGTGATGCGGGCGGCCTCCGTCGTGGCCATGCGCAGGATCCGCCCGGTGTCGGCCGGGCCGCCCATGTGGCAGGTCTGGGCGAGCAGGTGGCCGATGTCGAGCATGTCGGCGTTGCCGAAGGGCGTGAAGGCGTTGCGGACGTTGTTGGAGGAGTAGGCGGTCACCACTCCCCCGTCGATCAGCTCCCGGACCGGGGCCACTCCCCGGCGGACGGCCCGGTCGTCGCCTCGCCCTCCGAGGTACAGGTCGGTGGCGGGCAGCGCGACTACCGCGACTCCGGCCTCCGCGAGAAGCGCGACGACTTCGGCCCGCTCGGCGGGCGGCCGTCCGGCCAGCGAGGTCACGTGGCCGAGCGTCACCCGGCCGCCGAGACCGTGCTGCCGGGTGGCCTCGGCGAGGACTCCGGCGAGGGCGAAGCGCCCGTCGGCGGTGTCGTCGGCGAAGTCGGCGTGCAGGTCGGCCGGTACCCCGAACTCGACGGCGAGGCCGAGCACCGTGTCGATGTGGCGACGGCAGGCGCCGACGTCCGCCTCGTTGTACGTACAGCCGCCGACGACGTCCGCACCCCGCAGGAGCGCCTCCCGCAGCAGGGCGTACGTGCCCGGTGCACGTTCGATCCCTTCCTGGGGAAAGGCGACGACCTGGAGGTCCACCAAATGCTTCTGGCTCTCGCGGAGTTCGAGCATGACGTCCAGCCCGACGAGCCCGGCGACCGGGTCGACGTCCGGATGGGCGCGGATCAGTGTGGTGCCGTTGCCGACGGCCCACCGGAGCACCTGGAGGGCGCGTGCCCTGACGGAGTCAGGGGTGAAGTCGCGTTTGAGCTCCCCCGTCACCTCGATGGCATCGGCCAGCGTCTCCGCAGGTCGGCCGACTCCGCTCAACAGGGCCTTGTCCAGGTGGAGATGGGGCTCGATGAAACCGGGGACGACGACCAGTCCGTCGCAGTCGATGGTTTCGCGGGCGGGAGCCTGCGGCGGCACGTCGCCCACCGCATCGATCATTCCGTCGATGACGGCGATGTCGGCCGGCGCACCGTCCTCCGTGATCAACGCGCGGCGCAGCACGAGGTCGTACACAGCGATCCCCTTCTGGCGTTTCGGGAAAGAGTGACGTGCGATGACGTCCAGAAGGTGTATACAGAGACCGCGTTACGGCATACCGCTAACCGCGTGACGCTCGTGTTTCCGACAGCTCTTCACGGCCGCGGCTGCGGACGGGACCGCCGGACAGGTGGACGGGAAGCCGGGAAGACGGGCAGGAAGACAGCGGGGGTAAGGCGCATGGCGGCGGTGCGCAGCACCCTCCGATCAGCGCTTTCCGCGTAGCCGGTAGGCGGCTTGCGCACGCATGATGTGGTCGGCGACCCGGTCGCGCGCCTCCTTCGGGTCCTGGTCGCGCAACGCCTGGACAATTCCCTCGTGCTCGGCCCACGAGTCCGGTGCGCGCCGCGGGAGTTCGACTGAATACACCCAGGAGATCTTGTATCCGAGCTGTGCCACCAGTGCCGCCAGCGTCGGACTGCCCGACGCCTCGGCGAGTACCCGGTGGAAGCGGGTGTTGAGATCGGCGAGCCCCGTCGACGAGCCGGCATCCAGGATCTCCCTGGCCTCGGCCACGAGGAGTTCGAGCGTGGCCAGGTGCACCGCGGTCCGGCGGGTGGCGGCACGCTCGGCACCGAACGGCTCGATGAGCAGGCGGATGCCCAGCAGGTCCTCGGCCTCCTTGTCGCTCAACTCGGCCACGAACGTGCCCCCGTACGGACGCGAGTGGACGAACCCCTCGGCCTCCAGGGTGCGCAGGGCTTCACGGACAGGAATGCGCGAGACCCGGTAACGGGCCGCGAGCCTCTCCTCGGTGAGGCGGTCCCCGGGCGTGAACACGCGTGTGACCACGTCGTTCCTGATGGCGTCGCACACCGCCTGCCCCGCGTCCCGCCTCCGCACCGCGCCGAGTTCGGCCATGGCTCCGCCCTCCGGGTTTCGCCGGGCCGCATGGGTTAACCGGCTTGTAACGGGTGTATGCAAAGGTCAACGCCATGAGCGTACTTCAGCCTCACACCGGCACCATCGACGGTTCGGTCTACCTGGCCGCGGACCACGGGGCGACGACCTGGGGTCTGCTCCCCAACGCGGCAGGCCGCCCCGCCCTCACCGTCGACTCCGGCACCACGGTGTGCCTCGACACGACGAGCCACGAGGGCATCCTGCCGGACCAGGGGCGCGACCCGGTGAAGTTCTTCGCGGAGGCCGGGATCGCGGAGCGGGACGTGTTGCACGACGCGATCGAACTGGCCTCGTCCGACGCGCTGTTCGACCCCGGTGCGCAGGGGCCCCATATCGTCACCGGGCCGATCGCGGTGCGCGGTGCGCTGCCGGGCGACGTGCTGGAGGTCGAGGTCGTGCGCCTGCGGCGCAGGACGGCGTACGGCGTGATCAGCAACCGGCACGGGCGCGGCGCCCTGCCCGGGGAGTACCCGGCGCCGGCTCCGGGCCACCCGGACGGGCAGCCCGTCCCCCCGGTGTCCCTGGTCGCCCATGTCGACGACGACGGTCGCGGCCGACTGCCGGTCGGCGACGGGCGGGACATCGGGTTCCCGCTCGCTCCCTTCCTCGGCATCATGGGTGTCGCGCCCGCCACCGAGGAGCCGGTGCACTCGGTCCCGCCGGGAGCCCACGGCGGAAACCTCGACATCCGGCTCCTGGGTGAAGGCGCGCGGCTGTTCCTCCCGGTGCAGGTGCCGGAGGCCATGTTCTACGCGGGTGACCCGCACTTCGCCCAGGGCGACGGTGAGGTCGCCCTCACCGCGTTCGAGGCTCCTCTGCGGGCCACCCTGCGGCTGACCCTGCACTCCGACAGCCGGGCCCGGCGGCTCGCGGCAGGGCTCGCCGGCCCGTACGCGGAGACGGCCGGGCACTATCTCGTGACCGGTCTCGACGAGGACCTCGACGAGGCCGTCCGCAAGGCCACCCGTTCGGCGCTCACCTATCTCGCCGAACGCTGCGGCCTGCCCGGCTCGGTGGCGCTGGCCTATCTGAGCGCAGCGGTCGATCTGCGTATATCGCAGGTAGTGGACGGTGTGAAGGGGGTCCATGTGTGCCTTCCCAAGGCGGATCTCGGTCCACTTCTGATCGACGGACCCACCGCGCCGGGCCTGCTCCGGTGACCGGGGGAACGTCCGCTCCGAACCCGCTGCCCGTCATCGGGCCGTACGTCCCCTGGCTGCCGTCGCCCGTACTGCCGGAACCCGTCGCCGCCGCGGGCCTGGCCGGTGCCCGGGTGGCCGTCAAGGACGTGATCGACCTCGCCGGCGCTCCCACCGGCAACGGGCACCCCCTGCTGCTCGCCGAAGCCGCGACGGCTTCGCGTCATGCCTCGTGTGTGTCCCGCGTGCTGGACGCGGGAGGAGTGGCCGCGGGCAAGGCCCACACCGACGAGCTCGCCTACAGTCTGGGCGGCACCAACGCCCACTACGGCGCACCCGCCAACCCCGCTGCGCCCGGCCGTCTGACGGGCGGCTCGTCCAGCGGTACGGCGGCCGCGGTCGCCGGGCGGCTCGCCGACGTCGGGCTGGGTACCGACACCGCCGGCTCCATCCGGGTGCCGGCCTCCTACTGCGGCCTGTACGGGCTGCGCCCCACGCACGCACGCGCCGACCTCACCGGGATCAGCCCGCTCGCCCCCTCCTTCGACACCCCGGGCCTTCTCACCCGCACCCTTCCCCTGATGCGCGACGCCGCGGGGGCCCTCCTGGCAGGCACCGAGTCCGGCGACCTCACGACCCGCCGGCTGCTCGCCCCGGCCGACCTGTGGTCCCTGGCGGCTCCGGACGTACGCGCCGCACTGTCACCGGCTCTCGCCCGGCTGGCCGCCGGACTGGGTGTCGAGCCCGACCGGACCTCCCTGTTCGACGACCGGGCGCCGGTCCCGCACGCCGCGGCCAGAGACGCCTTCACCACGGTCCAGGCCGCGGAGGTGTGGCGCGCTCACGGCCGGTGGATCACACGGGCCCGCCCGGAGTTCGGCCCGAACGTCGCCGCACGGCTGCGGATGGCGGGCCGGGTGGGACGCGACCGTGAGGAGAGCGCCCGGGCCTGCGCGGCGGCCGTCGCCCGCTGGCTCGGCGAGCACCTGGCGGGCGCCGTACTGGCGATCCCCGCCACACCGACGCCCGCCCCGGCGTACGGCGAGCCGGGCACCGGAGTGCGCGAGGCGCTGCTCGGCCTGACCTGCCTGGCAGGTCTGGGCGGCCTTCCGGCCCTCACCGTTCCCGGTCCTCGCGCGGGCGGCCTGCCGGTCGGAATCTGCCTGCTGGCCGCACCGGGCGGAGACGAACAGCTCCTGGTGGCAGGAGCATTCGCGGAGGCTGCTTCGGGCGGGGGATGATGTTCCCGAAGACGTTCGGCCGGGAAGCGGCTTCGCTGACGTACGGCATCGGCCGGGGCGAAGACCTCTCCAGCCGCTGGACGTTCCGCACCAACCCCGTGGCCCGCCCCTCCCCCCTCTCTCTCCCTTTGTCCTCCACAAGGGAGTTGCTCCCCTGGTGGACTGGTGCGGATGATGTTGGTGAGGAAGCATGGGCGGGCGCGGTACGGGGGTCGTCCGCGCGATCGATGTGCGACATGAAGAGGGCCGATGACTGACGAGCAGGGCATCCGGACGCCGGTGGACGGAATCGACACGGGCACGCCGCATTCGGCACGGGTGTGGAACTACTGGCTGGGCGGCAAGGACAACTACGAGGTGGACCGCCGGCTCGGGGCGACGATGGAGGAGCTGTACCCGCAGATCATCGAGATAGCGCGCGCCTCGCGGGCGTTCCAGGCGCGGGCGGTGCGCTTTCTTGCCGGTGAGGCCGGGGTGCGCCAGTTCCTGGATCTCGGCACCGGGCTGCCGACCGCGAACGCGACGCACGAGGTCGCCCAGGAGGTCGAGCCGACGGCACGCATCGTGTACGTGGACAACGACCCGATCGTCCTCGCCCACGCGCGTGCCCTGCTGACCAGCCGGCCCGAAGGGGCGACGGACTATGTGCACGCGGACCTGACGGACGCGAAGTCGGTGTTGCGCGAGGCAGCCCGGACGCTGGACCTCGACAAGCCGGTGGCCGTGATGGTGCTGTCGACGCTGGGACACGTCGCGGACTCGGGCGACGCCGCGGCGCTGCTGCGCAGCTACTTGGACGTACTGCCCGTGGGCAGCTATCTGATGCTGTGCGACACCATCGGGACCCCGGAGACCGAGGCCGGTTCCGAGGAGTACGCCAGTGGCGGTGCCATGCCGTACATCTCGCGTCCCAAGGAGATCATGGCGACCTTCGCGGACGGACTCGAACTCGTGGAGCCGGGCTTCGGCTCGATCAGCCTGTGGCGCCCCGAAGAGCCTGTCGTCGGCGAACCGGTCGACCAGTGGGGATTCGTGGCCGCCAAGCGCTAGCCACCACCTGTCGTACCGATCGACCACGTGGCCGGGCTGACGGTCGGCCATCGCAGTCGCGCCCGCGGCAGCCGGTCGGCGGACGCCCTCGCACAGCTCCCGGCGCGGTGCCGTGAAACAGTGCAGGGCGTCCGGACGCGGCGACGCGGCACCGTTCCGGGCGTCTGCCGAGCCGGCATGGGGCCGCCCTCGGGCCATCCTGCCCCTGCCTGAATGCCGGACCCTGCGAGCCCCGGGGCTCCCCCGCCTCCTGATCACTTCCAGGCAGAAAGTTCCGCACACCCCCTTTTCCGTACCGACTGGTCGGTACTAGCCTCGCGGCGGCGAGCACGCACTGCGGCGTGCCGTTGACCAGCACTGGGAGGCAAGGTGTCGATTTCGCCACCGGCGACGACGGAGCCGCGCACGGCCAAGAGGGCGCCATCGGCACTGCGCGGACTCGGGGCGCGACGACTCGACCGGTACCCCGAACCAGGCGTACGGCACTGGTACTTGGTGGTCGTCGTCCTCGTCACGATCGTCCTCTACTACCAGCTGTACATCCAGTACGCGGTGTCGACCGCCGTCATCAGCCAGTACCACATGACGTTCCTGTACTTCGTGTACATCTCGGTGGCCGCCAACGCGGTGGGAGCGTTCTCCTCGCTGGTGGCCGGTCTCGCCGACCGCTGGGGCCGGGCCAACATCGTGGTCTACGGGCTTCTCGCGGTCGGCCTGCTCACCACGTTCGCTCTGCCCAACGCGCCCGGAAAGGTGAGCTACCTGCTCATCTACGCCGCGATCGCGTTCGTCGAGGGCATGATCCTGGTGGCCACACCCGCTCTGATCCGGGACTTCTCACCCCAGCTGGGCCGTGCCTCCGCCATGGGCTACTGGACGATGGGCCCGATCATCGGCAGCCTCGTCGTCACCGCCGTCACCTCACGCACCTACGGCGGCGGCACCACTTGGCAGGACGAGATCCGCTTCGCGGGCATCAGTGGTCTGGTGCTGTTCGTCGTCGCCCTGTTCGGGCTGCGCGAGCTCGCCCCGGCGCTGCGCGATCAGATCATGGTGAGTCTGCGGGACCGTGCGCTGGTCGAGGCCCGCGCCAAGGGCATGGACACGGACTCAGCGCTGCGCGCCCAGTGGCGTCAGATGCTGCGTCCGGACGTCGTCGGGTCGGCTGTCGCGATCAGCCTGTACCTGCTCCTGTACTACGCCGCCGTCGGCAACTTCGTGCTGTACTTCGCGACCACCTTCGGCTACTCGGCGCAGCGCGCGAACGCCCTACTGAACTGGTACTGGGGGGCGAACGCGATCACCCTCGTCGTGGCGGGAGTCGTCTCCGACCGGCTGCGGGTGCGCAAGCCGTTCATGCTGCTGGGCGGTATCGGCTCCATCGGCTTCACTCTGTGGTTCACCCTGCGCGCCACCGAACCCCACACCGGGTACTACACGTTCGCCCTGATCGTGGCCGGCATCGGTGTGACCAGCGGCATCGCCTACTCCCCGTGGATGGCGGGGTTCACCGAGACGGTGGAGCGGCACAACCCGGCCGCCACCGCGATGGGCCTGGCCGTCTGGGGCTGGACGGTCCGCATCACCGTGGCCCTGTCCGCGGCCTTCGTACCGCTCGTGGTGAACACCGTGACCCCTCTCATCGAGTACGGGCCGGCCGTTGAACAGGCTTCGGTCCAGGCCGCGCCCGCACTGGCGGTGACCAGGGCCCACCCCGAGATCTTCGCCGAACTCGACGCGTACGCACCGGACAAGGTGCCCGCCTCCCTGCTCTCCCGCGCGGAGAAGGAGGTCGGTGCCGAGCAGCTGCGCACGGTGCGGAAGGCTGCGCCGCAGCTGAAGCTCCTGCGCGAGCACGGGCCCGAGGTACAGCGGGCCAGTGCCGACAACCCGGGCAAGTGGCAGACCTGGTGGTGGGTGTGTCTGGGCGGGCAGGTGCTGTTCCTGCCGTTCGTCTTCGTCATGTCCGGCCGATGGCGGCCGCGTGACGCCCGGCGTGACCTCCAGTTGCACGAGGAGGCCGTGGCCCGGCAGTTCGCCGAGATGAGGCCCGACTCCGAGGAAGGACGCACCGCATGACCGAACAGACCCGGCTGCACGAACTCACCGCGCTCGAACAGGCCGCCGCCGTGCGGAAGGGCGAGGCCGGCCCACTGGATCTCGTACGCCATCACCTCGCCCGCGTGGAGCGGTACGACGGACGTTTCGGCGCCTTTCTGACGCGGACTCCCGAGGCCGCACTCGCCGAAGCAGCGGCTCTCCCGGAGCGGCAGCCCGCACACCGCTCGCCACTGTTCGGTGTGCCGACCGCCGTCAAGGACCTCGTCGACACGGCCGGGGTTGCGACCACGTACGGGTCGAAGGCCTTCGCCGGTCACGTCCCTGATACCGACGCCCACACGGTGACGCGGATGCGTGCGGCAGGCACCATCAGCCTGGGCAAGACCAACACACCCGAATTCGGCTGCTGTTGCTACACGGACAACGATCTCGTGGGCCCGGCCCGCAATCCCTGGGACCCGTCTCTCTCCGCAGGAGGGTCGAGCGGCGGAGCCGCGGTGGCCGTGGCGCTCGGCCTGGTCCCCGTCGCCCATGCAAGTGACGGCGGTGGCTCCATCCGGATCCCGGCGAGCGTCTGCGGGCTCGTCGGCATCAAGCCCTCGCGGGGCCGCGTCAGTTCGGGACCGTCAGGCGCCGAGGTCACGGGCCTCGCGGTGCAGGGTCCGCTGGCCCGGTCCGTGCGTGACGCGGCGGCCCTGCTCGACGTCCTGGCCGGGCCCGAGCCGGGCGACCCGCACTGGACGCCGCCGCTGCCGGCCGGCGAGTCGTTCCTCGGCCATGCCGACCGGACTCCCGGACGGCTGCGCATCGGCCGGTACGCGGTACCGGCCGCCGACGGCATCACCCTCGACCCTGCCTGCCTGGCCGCCTGGGAACACGCCTCTCACCTGCTGGAGAGCCTGGGCCACGTCGTGGAGGACATACCCACCCCGTTCGGCCCCGAGATCTCCGAGCACTTCGTGACCGCATGGGGTGTGCAGTCGCTCGGGCGCTCGCTGGAGGCCGGGCGGGAGAGCCTGCTCCGGCCGGTGACCCGGGCCTGGAGGGAGTACGGGCGCGGAGTGTCGGGCGAGCAGTTCGCCGCGGCCGTCACGGCGATGCACGGTGCCGCGCGGCGCGCGATCCGTTCGACACAGGCGTACGACGTCGTGCTCACCCCTACCCTTGCGACGCTCCCGCGGAGCGTCGAGTACTTCGACGAGTCGGGCGACCCGCTGGTCAACCTGTACCGGCAGAGCGCGTTCAGTGCGTTCACCAGCCCGTACAACATGACGGGCCAGCCTGCCGTCAGCCTTCCGCTGTACTGGACGGAGGGGGGCCGGATTCCGGTCGGGGTCCAGCTCGTGGGGCGCCCTGCCGACGAGGCGACGCTGATCGCGCTGAGCGCCCAGATAGAGGAGGCGAATCCCTGGCGGGGCCGGTACGCGGACCTGCTCGCCGAGCCTGACGCCGGCGCGCGCTGACCGGAGGCGGAGGCCGGGGCGATGGACGGGGTGAAGCACCGCGGACGAAGTGCACACCTGGCACCTGCGGAGCTGCCCCGCACTTCGTCCGAGCGCCCCCGCTACAGCCGCATGTCGTGGCCGATGCGTCCCGTCCCGCCCGCATTTGGCACGGACAGCAGCTCCGCATGCGGGGCATGGGCGGAAGCCGACACGACGAGTGTGTGCGGACCCGGCCGCAGCCCGGCGACGCGGTACCGGCCCGACTGCACGGACCCTGCCGCGACCCGTTTCCCGCGTGCGTCGATCACCGTGATCCATCCCGCGCAGCCGGCCGGGTGCCGGTCGCACCGGACGGTTCCCGCGACGGTGACTCCACCGGAAGGCGTGGCCGAGACGGCTGGAGGAGTGGGCGGAACGGACTGGGGTGCGGCCGTCGCCGTTCCGGGAGCGGCAGTGGTCGAGACGCCGGCGGAGCGCCCGGAGGTCGCGGCGTCGTGGGGCGTCCGTCGGATTCCCCACTCCGCCACGAGTGCCTGCGTGCGCCGTTCCATCGGCGAACTCACGACGTCCTGCCGCGGAGTGCTGCGCACGGTGAGTCCGCAGCGCTCCGCGTACCCGGCGAGGGATTCGTCGAGCGCGGCCAGTTCCCGCAGGGCCGTACGGATGCGGCCGGCGCGGGGCCCCGGTGGAGCCGGGTCCAGGTCCGCCTTCAGTTCCCGTATCAGCGGGGTCACTGCCTGCCAGGGCTCATCCGGTTCGCCGGTGGCCAGGGCGCGGTCCAGGGCCCGCAGCGAACCGGTCAGTGTGGCCGTGATGCGTGTGAACCGTTCGGCCTGCCGGGGCGCCAGGTCGATGTCGATGTCGGCGGCAGCCGCGAGGGCGCGGGCGTGACCGGTGGCCGTGGTGAGCAGGGCGGTGCGGTTGTCCGCGTCCCGTTCCCGCACACCGAGGGGCATCCTGACCAGTGGCCGGACCAGGCTCACGACCTGGAAGAGGGCGGAGTCGACCGCGCGAGCGGCTCCGCGCAGCCGGACGGGGGCATCGGGGTCCTCCCAGCGCAGGGCCAGTTGCGAAACGAGTTCGTCGACGGCGGACACGTAGCCGCGCTCCGCCTCCCGCGTGATCCTCCGGCCGGACAGCGGGAAGATCAATGCGGCGCACACGGTCGCGACCAGTATGCCGAGACCGTTGTCCAGCAGCCGCTCGCCGAGCAGGTGGTCCATGCCCGCGTCGGGCGTCGTCAGCCCGTACAACTGCACGAGTGCGACGACGAGGCCGACGACCCAGAAGGCGTAGGCGCGCTGCATTCCCCAGGCGCCGAGCGTGATCCCCGCCACGATGACCGTGAGCATCACGTAGACGTGACCGTGACCCACCAGGTGGAGCAGGGCGATGCCGATCACCGCGCCGACCACGGTGCCGGCCATGCGGTGGCCGAACTTGCGCAGCCGCTCATGGGTCGTGTTCGTACCGAAGAGGGTGATCATGACGCCGACCAGCCCCCAGTAGAAACGGTGCGGGTCGATGGCGTCGGTGATCGGGCAGACGATCGCGGCGGCCACCCCCGCGTGGAGCGGTGCGCGTACGAAGGGGACGGCGCGTCGCCAGCTCGTCTCCGTCCCTGCCGCGAGCACGCGCTTCGTCGCCGCGGCCGATCCGGCGGGACGGTTGCGCTCCAGGGCGACGGTGGACTGGAAGGGGACCTCGTCCGGTGACTCGGGAGAGTTCCGGCCCAGCGCGAGCCAGTGGGACAGCGAGCCGGCCAGCGAGTCGAGGAGGTGGGCCACGCGACAGGCCGGTTCGACGCTCTCCGCCTGCCCGGTGCCCGTATCGGTCTGCTGCTGCACGGCATCGGGAGGGCTGGGCGCGGCATGGGGAAGGTGGGGCACAGCGTCGGCCTGCTGCCGGATGATCTCGGCTGCGGGGCGCAGTCCCTGGGCGCCGCCGAGAGGGGTGTCCCGCGCGACGACGAGTCCGACGACCAGTGCCTCGCGCAGGTCCGGAGGCACATCGAGCCGCGTCAGGTCCTGGACGGCCCGGCCTATCCCCCGCAGGGCGAGCTCCGCGTCGAAGAGGTGGCGGTGGAGCAGTTCGGCCATGTCGGGATCGGCCGCGACCTCCGGCTGGGCGAGGCGTCCGTCGATGGTGACGGTGGTGACGTTGAGCCGGCGCAGTGCGCGCGCCATACGGCGTACCGCCCGTTCCTGGTCGGCATCGGGGTCCAGTGCCTCGACGGCCGCGTCCGCCACCCGGCGGGCTTCCACGACGAACGCGCGCTGGGTGCGCAGCAGGTCCTCGCGCGGCATCGGGTAGCAGAGGAGCAGCCGGGTCGCGAGCACCGCGGCGGCGGACGTAAGGGCGACGAGGAACGCCTTGCCCGACATCCCCGCGGGGATGTTCGCCATCATGCCGACCATCAGGCCGTTGAACAGCATCATCCCCGTCAGCAGGGACAGCTGGCCGAATCGGGCCAGGAAGAACGTCAGGGCGAGCGCGCCGACCATCAGGCCGATCTCCAGGCGGCGGTCGTCGTGCAGCTCCGCGGCCAGCCACAGGACGGCGGCGTAGGGGAACGGCATCCACAGGATGGCGTGGGTCAGCCGCTGCCAGGTGTTCTCGGCGACGGCGAAGGCGCTCATCAGCCCCATCATCCCGCCGACCATCATGCCGATCATGGCCGGGATGTCGAGGGCGCGCGCCATGCCGTAGCCGACCGCGAGGGCGGTCACCATCGCGACGAACGTGCGCCATCCCGCCTGCAGCTGGCCGAGGCCGGGATCCGCCGCGAGCACCCAGTCCCAGCGCCTTCGGGGTCCGCCCACCCGGCGTGGTGCGCGGGCGCGGGGAACACCGGCCCCGGATACGGGGGTGCATGGCGCGGCAGGCCCGGGTGCGGGGGTGGTGCCGGTGGGTGGTGCGGACGCTGCTCGGGCCGACGCCGTGCCCGACGGCGCGGCTCCTGGGCTGGTCAACTGGTCTCCGATTCCATCGCGTTCAGCAGGGTGGTGAGGGCGTCGCGGGCGTCGCCCACCGCGCGCTCGGAGTCCTCGACGCCGGCGTCGAGGCCCCTCAGGAGCGCCGCGGCCATCCGTCGGCGCCCTTCTTCGAGCAGGGTCCGGCCGGCCGGCGTCAGGGTCGCCTCCACGACACGCCGGTCGGGTGCGCAGCGTTCGCGCGAGGCCAGCCCGCGTTCTTCGAGGCTCTGCAGGACCACGGTCACGCGCGGCTGCGCCATACCCGTGTACGCCGCGAGTGCGGTCACCCGCCGGGGGCGGTCCTCCAGCGCGTCGAGTACGGCCGCCTGGCTGCGGGTGAGTCCGAATTCGCCCGTGCGGAAGAGTGTCTGCGCCAGTCGTCCGATGCCTCTGAGGAGGCCCCGGGCAGCGGCCTCGATGCGCTGCTCGTCGGTGAGCCCTGACGGGGATGACGATTGATGCATATGGCAATTATATATATGTCAAGAGAGGACCCGGAACCATGTGCGGGCAAAATGCCCGGCCTGTCCCGGCGCATCCCGTCCACCCGACAGACCCCCAGACACCCGTGAGACGGCGCTCACCATCACCACTCGATCACCGCCCCCGGCCCGAGAGCTCACAGCCCCGACCGCCCGGTGACGTTCACCGCAGGCGAGACACCGACGGAGATACCCATGGGGTTCAGTTTCCCCATGGGAGGGATCGCGAAATTCCGCCACCGACTTCCGGGAATGCCGAATAGCCGATTGCCTGGCGGCGCTATTGATCTCGCGCCCTTTCGGTTTATTTCCTCTCCGCAGTCGCCACAAAGCCCCTCGCAGGGGCACATCCATGAGTGATTCGTAGCAGCGCCGGTCGCGGATTGCTCCCGGATCGAACCCGTCGCAGATTCAGGCCTGCTCGTGTGCCATTCAAGTGATCAAAGGACTGGCGGTCGATCGACCACGCCAGGCCGATCCCCTTGCCTGCCAGCCGAGTTGACGGCTGTCATGCACTTCGATCCGACAGGAGAAGCCCTCCGAGAGGCACTACACCACTACTGCGAATAGCTTGCAATAAGGGTCAGGTCCCACTTTTGGCCTACTGACGGAGTGGCGTGATTCAGCGACTTTCCGTCCGCTCGACGGCGCCCATTCCTGCGTTCATCTGCGGCTATTGAGGAATGGAACGTTCTGTCGATGAATTTCTTGACACTGGCGTGAGTTCATTTCCGGAGAAATGTGGTTCGCTGTCGCCCCGACGATCAGCGGGGCCCCGCCCCCTGGGCATACGCCCGGATCTTCATGTCCTTTGCGCGTGATCGTCGGATCCGTTCGATCCACCCCACGGATACCCCGGACCGGCACGTGTGACCCACACAGGCGGTGCGCGGTGATCCCTCTGTCGAGAGGCTCAGTCTTGACCTCCCCCACTCCGAGGCCGCGCAGCCGGCGCGTCCTCGACCACTCCCTCCTCGTCCTCGGTACCGGTGCGCTGGCCACAGGTCTCGGCGTTCTCTCGCTCGCACCCGGAATCAGCGCGGCGTCGAGCCACCGCGAGGCCCCGCTGATCGCCGGTGACCCCCGGGCGGACAACACCGACGTGTACGCCTTCACCAGCCCCGACCGCTCGGACACGGTGACGCTCGCCGCCAACTGGATTCCCTTCGAGGAGCCCAACGGCGGTCCGAACTTCTACCAGTTCGCGGACGACGCCCGGTACAACATCAAGATCGACAACACCGGTGACGGCAACGCCGACGTCACGTACAGCTGGCGCTTTCGCACCCTGACCCGGGACGCGGGCGGCCAGTTCCTCTACAACACGGGCCCGGTCACCTCGCTCAACGACCCGGACCTCAACATCCGCCAGGTCTACGACCTGACGGTGACCACCTCCCGAGGCACCTCCACGATCCTGCGCGGAGCCCCGGTCGCGCCGTCGAACGTCGGCAAGGCGTCCATGCCGAACTACGCCACCCTGCGCTCTCAGGCGGTACGCAACGTGCCGCGCGGCGGCAAGGCGTTCGCCGGACAGGCGGAGGACCCGTTCTTCGCCGACCTGCGCGTCTTCGACCTGCTCTACGGCGGGGACCTCAGCGAACGCGGGCAGGACACCCTCGCCGGGTACAACGTCAACTCGGTGGCGCTCCAGATCCCCAAGAAGGACCTGGCACTGCGGGGCAACGCCACCCGCAACCCCGTCGTCGGCATCTGGTCCACCACCGAACGCCGCGGCGCCCAGGTCACGGACTCCCGCAGCGGAAGCGCCCGGACCGGGTGGAAGCAGATCTCCCGTCTCGGGAACCCGCTGGTCAACGAGGTCGTCGTACCGCTGAAGTACAAGGACGCCTTCAACACTCTCAACCCCAGCCAGGACCGTACCGTCCAGCCCGTCGTGGACAAGGTGCTGGACCCGATCCTGCCCAAGCTCATCCAGAAGGTGTACGGGGTACCGGCTCCCAAGGCGCCCCGCAAGGACCTGGCGGAGATCTACCTCACCGGCATCTGCAAGGCCTGCGGACCGATCAAGGCCGATCTGAACGCACACCGGCTGAACAAGGACGCCTCGCTCAAGAAGATCGTCCCGGCCGAGGAGCTGCGCCTGAACATGGCCGTTCCGCCCACCGCGCAGCCCAAGCGCCTCGGGGTGCTCGCCGGAGACCTGGCCGGCTTCCCGAACGGGCGCCGGCTGGCGGACGACGTCATCGACATCTCCCTCCAGGCGGTGGAGGGCGCTGCCCAGACCGGCAAGCTCGTACCCGCACTCGCCGCCGGCGACAAGGTCGACGCCAATGAGGTGCCCTTCGGCGCACGCTTCCCGTACCTGGCGCTCCCCCACTCCAAGAGCGTCAACAGCGGACCGTCCGGAACCCGGCAGTCGGCGATGAACCCGTCGCACGCCGCGGCCCTCGGCACCGCGGGTGTCGCCCTGCTCGGCCTCGGCGGACTGCGCCTGCGACGGCGCCGCGCCACCAGCTGACCGGCCGCCCCGTCCAGGGGTGATCCCGGGTGACGGCGGTGTCCGGACCGGACCCACCGGTCCGGACACCGCTTCCGCCCCCTGCCCGTCACACATCACAGGGAGTACCAGTGCCAGGCCCGACCGACCATGCCCCCACTGCTCCGGCCCGCGGCGGCAGACGACTGCGCAACACGGCCATCACTCTCGCCCTGGGGGCCGTCCTGTTCTCGGTCGGAGCGCTGGGCCTGGCTCCGCAGCAGCAGACGCCGGCCGCGTCGTCCGCGGCGGCCGGCCCTCGTAGCGCCGACCCAACGGAGGCCCTCCGGGCCCGGGTACGCCAGCTGCCCGCCGACCCCGCGGGCTGGTCCTCCCTCGGCATGGCCTACGTACAACAAGCACGGAGCACCGCCGACGCGGCCACCCACGCCCGGGCCGAGACCGCGCTGCGCAAGTCCCTGGCGCTCCAGCCAGCCGACAACTTCGCCGCGGAGACCGGAATGGGCGCCCTCGAAGCCGCCCGCCACCGCTTCGCCCAGGCCCTGACCTGGGCACGCCGGGCCACCGCGTCCAACCCGTACAGCGCACCCGCCCAGGGTGTCCTGGCCGACGCGCTCACCCAGCTCGGCCGCTACGAGGACTCCTACGCGGCGGTCCAGCGCATGACCGATCTCAGACCCGACAGCAGCGCCCTGGCACGCGCCTCCTACAGCTGGGAACTCAGGGGCGACACGAAAAGGGCGCGCGACCTGATGAGCAGGTCGCTCCAGGCCGCCGGTACTCCGGCGGAGAAGGCCTTCGCACTGACCCATCTCGCCACGCTCGCCCTGGAGTCGGGCCACCCCCGCACCGCGCTGGGCCTCGCCGGTTCCGGTCTCACCGCGCTGCCCGGGGACGCCGCCCTGCTGGAGGCGCGCGCCCGCGCCCACACCGCGCTCGGCCACCACGAGCAGGCCGTCACCGACTTCACCGCCGCCATCGCCGCCGCTCCCCTGCCCCAGTACCTCCTGGGCCTGGGAGATCTCCAGACATCCCTCGGGCACCCGGAGAGGGCCGAGCAGCAGTACGACGTACTCAGGGCTCAGGAGAAGCTGCGCGAAGCCACCGGCGGCGTTGCCGACGTCGACGGAATCCTCTTCGAGGCCGACCACGGGAACCCCGGCACGGCGGTCACGATGGGGCGTGCGGCGCTGCGCCTGCGGCCGTTCATCGCGGTCCACGACGCGATGGCCTGGGCCCTGCACCGGGCCGGCCGTGACACCGAGGCCATCGCGCAGGCCGACCTCGCTCTCGCCCAGGGCACGGTCAGCGCACCGTTCCACTATCACCGGGCGCTGATCAACGAGGCCCTGGGCCGGACCGGTGCCGCCCGCACGGACCTCGGGCGCGCCCTGGACACCGACCCTCACTTCCATCCGGTGGACGCCCCCAGGGCGCGCGCCGCGCTCAGCAGAATCGAAGCCGCCCGATGAACCGAACATGCCTTCACGTCCTCGCCGCGCTGACCCTCACCGGATCGCTGACGGCTGTCCTGACGGGCCTGGCCACCACCGCCCACGCGCACCCCCTGGGCAACTTCACGGTGAATCACCACACCGGGCTGACCTTCCGGCAGGACGCCGTGGACGCGGTGATCGTCGTGGACCGCGCGGAGATCGCCACCGCACAGGAACGGCCGGGCGTAGACCGCGACCACAACGGCGTTCTCGATCCGGCGGAGAGAAGCTCCTTCGCCGCGCAGGGCTGCGCCGTGCTCGCCCGTCAGCTGCACCTGGACATCGCCGGAACACCGGTGCGCTGGAGGACCGGGAGCAGCAGCCTCACCTATCACCAGGGCGAGGGCGGTCTGCAGACCAGCCGGATGGCCTGCACCCTGACCGCTCCGGCCGGTCTGGCCGCCCCGGCGGACATCGGCGTGCGTACGGGCTACGACGAACGGCGCATCGGCTGGCAGGAGATGACGGCGCGCGGACAGGGCGTCACGCTCACCCGGTCACCGCTGCCGGCCACCTCGCCCACCGACGAACTCCGCCACTACCCGAAGGACCCGCTGGCCACACCCCTGAACCAGCGGTCGGCCCGGCTCCACACCGAACCGGGGGACGGCCGCTCCGCCGCTGCCACCCGCACGGTGCTGCCCGGAGCGGGCCCGCTCACTGCGGCGCTCGGCAAAGTGTCCGCGGCCTTCGACTCGCTGGTGGGCCAACGCGAACTGACCGTCCCCGCAGGGCTCCTGGCGCTCCTTCTCTCATTGGTGCTGGGCGCCTCGCACGCGGCGCTTCCCGGCCACGGAAAAACGATCATGGCCGCCTACCTGGCGGGCCGCCGGGGCACTCCACGGGATGCCGTCACCGTCGGCGTCACGGTCACCTTCACCCACACCGCAGGGGTGCTGGCGCTCGGGCTGGCCCTGCCGGTCGCCACCTCGCTGGCCGGGGAGACCGTCCTGACCTGGCTCGGTCTGATCAGCGGGCTGATGGTCACCTGCATCGGCTTGTGGCTCCTGCACACCGCCCTGACCAAAGGCGCGGGCCACCACCACCACGCGCACGGCCACGGCCACGACCACGGCCACAGTCACGGCCATCACCATCACGGCCACCACCACGGGGATGCTCACGAGCACGATGTCTCCTCCCCGTCCGCTTCCCATCAGGCGGACCACCACCACGATCACGGGACGCAGGCGACGCCTCGGTCCGACCCGCCCTCCGCGACGCGGCTCCTGCCGGAACGGCGTCAGCCCGGAGCGACCTCGGCCGAGGAGGGCGGCACGGTGCTCGCCCCGGCCAAGAGGGACACGCATACCCACTCCCACACTCCGCCGTCCGCCCGGACCGGCCCCGTGCACGGAGCCAGGACGTCCCGCACCGGCCTCATCGGCATGGGGATCGCGGGGGGCCTCGTCCCCAGCCCCTCGGCCCTGGTCGTCCTGCTCGGTGCGGTCGCCCTCGGACGTACGGCCTTCGGCGTGCTGCTCGTGGTCGGGTACGGCCTCGGCATGGCCGCCACGCTCACCCTCGCCGGCCTGCTGCTGGTCCGACTGCGCGACAGGATCGAGGCGCGGGCGGACAAGTTCGCCCGCCTGCGTGCCCCGGCCGCCCGCCTCTCGGCAGTCGTACCGGCCGCGTCCGCCGGTCTCGTACTCCTCGTCGGTGTGCTGCTGACCCTGCGGGCGGTCGCCGGTCCCTGGTAAAGGTCCGGTGGGGTCGGCCGAGCGTGATCCGGCGGGGCGCGACAGGGCGAGTGTCATGATGCGCTCCCGGATCCGCCCCGTCCGGAGAACGAGTGCGGCAGACAACCTGTGCGCAGGGCCGGTCGTACGCATGCAGACCGCGCTTACGGAGCACTCTGCTCATCGTTCCTGCCACGCGAGCCTTTCCTCCAGAACGCGAGGGAGAGCACCTTCTGCTCGTGCTTGGTCTGCTCGTACTTCAGAATGCCCTTGAACTTGGGCTGCCTTGCGGCCCGGCAGGAGAGCCGGTCAGCATCCTGCGGCAGGCCCGCACCCGCGAGCGCGATCACCAGAACCGCCTGCTGGTCCGTGGGCCAGCTCTGCACCACGGACGCGATGATCTGATCGACCACGTCCGGAGCGCGTGGCCGTGTGCGGTTGTCAAGGTTGTGCAACTGACGCAGCAGGAGCACGAGTTCACCGATGTCGCGTTTGCCCGTACAGCCTCGCACTACGGCGGTGACGGCGGAGTCCCGCCAGGCCGCGGTCAGGGCGAGGAGGAGCGGTGCCATGCTCGGCCCCTGAGCCGCACGAGCCCGGGCGCACAGTTGGTCTTCCTGCACGACCGCAGCGTCGGAGTGGTCGAGAGCCTGCAGAAACATTCCGGCATGGCCGGTGGGCTTCTCCCGAAGCGTGTGCTGGAACACCACCTCGGCCAGCTGGGGCAGTTCACGCGTCTCAAGGCTTGTGAACAGATGAGCGGCCCTTTCCGGGCTGCCTGTTGCGGCCACCATCTCCACCACGGCCTCCGCGCCGGGGTAGGCCTCGTCCAGACAGCACAGGAGGGATCGCGTGGAGGCGGCGGAGTGACGCATCGACCCCATCAACGCCTGTGCGGCCTGCGGGAAGTGATTCGTGCTGTACAGATCGGCGATCATGGTGGCGACAGAGTCCGCCGGCCAGAGCCCCACCGCACGATCCACGACCGAAGCCGCGTCATGGCTGCGCCTCCCCTGCACCAGGGCACGTACCAGGGCAAGGACGTGGGAAACCCCGCGGCTCTGTGTCGCGGAGAGTATGAGATCGGCCTCCCCGGTCATGCCTCTGGACGTGAAGCACTCCATGGCGGTGACGACGCTACTGGCCTCGCGCCGTTCCGCGACCGCGACCGGCAGCGACTCTGCGTGCTTGTGCCGGCCCGCAGCGCGCAGCGCGATGACCAGTTCCACCACCTCCTGCACATAGCGCCGGCCCGCGGCCGGTCCCAGCGCCGCCAGGCTGAGGGGCTCGACCTCGGTCCCGGCCGCCCACACGGTGACCGCCACCACCTCGGACACCGTCCGCACGACGAAGGCGGCGGTCAGCAGGCTTTCGGCGAGTTCACCCAACCCACTCCTGTGCAGTCCCAGCGACAGGCCGACGATGTCGCACGGGGACTTCAGCTCGACCGAGGAGCGGAGTACCGCCGCCACCCCTTCCTCGAAGCCCGCCCGGTGCAGTTCGCCGACGAGCGCCGCGGTCTCGGCCACGGGCCGCGTCATCACCAAGGCCGGCACGACACTCTCCGCATGGGCGTGAAGACCGGCCCGCTGCAACCCCGACAACAGCGCCGCCACCTCCTCCACCCGGCGCGAACGGCTGGCCGCCGAGACCAGCTCGCGCGCTATCGCCTGCTGCGTGCGCGCCTCCAGGTCGCCCACCACTTCGACCAGTTCGGCCACGGAAGAGGTCTGGTTCGCCGCCTCCAGCGCGGCCATCAGCGACGACGCCCCCTCGGCGCCGCCTTCCAGCTGCGCCATCGCGTCGAGTTCGGTCTCCAGCTGATGACACTGTTCCTCTGCGGCGATCAGCTCGGCCCTCGTGACGGCGAGGGCCTCCTGCAAGTGCACCATCTCCTCGCGGAGGTCGTCGCAGTCCCTCCGCAGCTGCTCGTACTCCCCCTCCCACAGGGCCACGTCCGCCCGATGAGCCAACTGCTGGTTGTCGAGGTCCCGTTCGAGGTGCTGGGACCGGCTCGTCGACTCGGACAGGCTCCGCTCGCGATCGTGGAGGGCCTGCTCCAGGGCCCGTTCGCGTGTCTTGATCCGGCGGGTCTCCTCGTCCGCGCTCGCCAGTTCGTCCTGCAGCTCCTGCATGGCGCTGTGGCGGCGGTTCGCCGACTGCGCCACCCGGTGCGTCTCGCGCAGCGCGGCCTCGGCCTGAAGGGTCAGGGGCGCCGATTCCTGCCGGACATCGCTGATCAGGCCCGCCACGAAGTCCCACGGAGGGACCCGGTCACCGTTGAGATAGCGCGTCACCGAGCTGGGGTCGAGATGACGGCGCACGGCGTACCGCCGCCGGCTGATGCCCAGGGCCCCGAACAGCGCCTGGAGGTCCTCGGCCAAAGCCCTCTTCTCCGCGGGCAGGTCCTCCTTGAACGCCACCGGACGTTCCGGCCGTAAAGGGCCGCCGGGGCTGGTGTCGATGATCCCAAAGGCGATGTCAGACATGCCCACCAGTATCCGCCGGGAGCCGCACCGGAATGGCTCGTCCGGCGTTGCCAACTCAGTTGGCAACGCCGCCGGTTGTTGCCGGTCAACGGCAGCAACGAGCCCCACCGGTGCCGTCTGCGCACGGCAACACCAGAGGGCTCCGATGCGGCGCGTACGCCGGTAACCATGGGTGGAGACAGGCAAGAGGACCAGGAGCACCTGCCCATGGCGGGCCTGGCGGACGCAGGAGGACTTCCACCCATGACCCACACCGTCGACACCACGAGCGAAAAGCTCCGGACGCCGCTCTGGCGCCGCCTCCTTCTCCAGGTGGCAATCGGTGCTGCCGGAGCCGCGGGCTCCGCATCCGTGACGTGGGCCGTGTACTGGCTGCGGCATCGATAGCCGGTGCGTGCGCCGCCTTCCCCCGTGCGGCGGAGGCGGATCCTCATGCGGCATGACGTGCCGGGCCGGGCGGTGCGCGAGATTCGGGTCATGACGACGAAGGACTCCGCCCCGCCCGAACCCCGCGTACCGCCGACGGCCCGGCCGCCGGTCCCGCCACCCCCGCGCTGGGCGGTCCGCGCCGCCCGTGTCGCGGCCTGGTCGACCGCCCCCTCCGGGGTGTGGCGCGTCGCGCTCGTGGTCGGGGTGCCGGTCGGGGTGATGGAGCGCGAGGAGTTCCTCGCGGCCTTCCCCGGCAACTCCGCCCTGCTGGCCCTGGGTTACGTACTGCTGATCGGTGCGGTCGCCGAGACGGCCTCGTACCTCACGCTCGGCCTGGTACGCCCCTGGGGAGAAGTGGTGCCGCACTGGATCCCGCTCCTCGGCGGGCGCCCGGTCAACCACGGGCTCGCGGTTCTCACCGCTTCGCTGGGAGCCCTCATGGTCACCGTCCTGTGGTGGATCCTCTTCTTCGGCGGACTGCTGACCTCCCCCGGCCCCGACCCCGGCCCCGGCGTCTCAGCCGGTGAAGCCGTGTTCGTCGCCTGCTACGCGCCCCTCCTGCTGTGGGGCCCGCTCCTGGCGGCGGTGACCTGGTCGTACCACCAGCGGCACCGGCCGTGCAGAAGGACGTGATCGAACCCGGGTTCTGGACGGGCACGAGAAGCACGGCAGCGGAGATCTGGGCCCCGCCGGGTCGAGGAGGAACTGCCGGACGTGCGGGCGGCACTCCGGTTCCTCATCGACTCCGCCGACGGGCGCGCCCTCGACCTGGCTGCAGCCCTGCGCGGCCAATGGCTCGGGCGGGGCCGGCTGCGGGAGGGCATCTGTCTGCTCGACGAGGTGCTCGCGCTGCCGGCCGCGGGGGACGGCACCGCCCGGCTACGGGCTCGCGAGGTCCATGCCCGTGCTCACCGGGGCGTCCAGCTCGCCAGAACCGCACTGGCCGAGGCCGTACGCGGTTTCCGGGAGCTCGGTGAGAGCACCTGGACCCACGTCCCGTACCAGCAGCTGGGCAGGATGCTGCACGAGGAGGGACACGCCGTGCAGGCCATCGCGCTGCTCAGCGAAGGGCTCGGCCTCGCGCAGCGCAACGGCGGGAACTGGCCGTACGCGAGGGACTGCTGCCGCAGAGCTCCGTACCCACTCGGAACCTCACGGTCCTTGACCCGCAGCACCCGGCTGCTCACCGACTTCCTGCGCACCATCCCCGCCGTTGCCCTGTGCCCGGTCCTGCTGCTGACGCTCGGCTCGACGATGAGACTCGTCCTGGTCGTCTCCTGAGCCCTCTGGCCGCTGCTGACAGCGGCCATCGACGGGGTGCGGCACGTGGACCCGGTGGCCGCGGACACCTTCCGCATCTTCCGGCTCCCCGCCCACCAGCGTGTGCGTCGCCTCGTCCAGCCCTCCGCGCTCCCCGAGCCACGCCGAGTTCGTCCTCGGCCTCCAGACCGCGGAGACCCGACGCATGGTCTGAACGGCCGCGCGCCCGGCCGGCTGTGCGCCCGCGTGGCACGGCCGGCCGGGCGCGCCGTGCGTCAGGAGGCGTACGCCACCTTGATCTCGAAGATCAGGAATCCGCCGTTCTGGTACAGGAATCCGTCTTGTCTGTCCCCGAGCAGCGCGCCGGGCGCCACCGTGAGGCCGGACTTCATGACGCCTGCCTCCTGCGTCTCCTTGAGCGGGACCCCGCCGTTGGCGACGCCCTTCACATGCATCCGCGCCGACCCCGGCACGTAGGTGAACCTGATGCGTCGCGGCGCCACGAAATTGCAGCTGTCCCACACGGTGATCGAGTTCTCGGCGGAGAGCAGGCCTCTGACGGCGGGGTTGTACAGGGCCTCGGGCGGCAGCAGGACGCGCGCCCTGGAGCCCTGCAGAGCGGCAGCGGGGTTGGGGTACTCCTTCCCGTCCACCACTCTGGTGTCGAATGCCGGAGTGATGTCGTTGTTGAAGAAGAAATAGCAGCGGTAGTGGTGACCGTCGTTGGCGATGACCTGGTCCGCGTAGCGCTCGTTCCCGTCCTGCTTGTCGCGGCACTGGACGAAGTTCCGTTCGTCACCGTGCACCCGGTTGTCGGTAATGGAATTGAACACGGGATACGAAGCGGGCTTCTGCATCGTGAACGTCTTGCGGCCGGGACCCCAGCCACCCGAGTTGTCCATTTTCGCTTCCGGGGACGTGGAGACGGCCGCGTGGGGCGGGGCAGTGGAGGCCGATGCGGCTGCCCCCGAGGCCCCGCCGGCCCGGGGCAGCCAGCCTTGCTGCACTCCCACCAGGGCGACGACGCACAAGCTGGCGAACATACCGACGAGAAGGGCTCCCCTGCCTCTCGCGCCCGCCCACCGGACCGAGGCGCCGGGGGGCACCACGTACTGCTTCTCGACATATGTGACCCGGCTGTTGTCGCCGAGCGCCGAGCCCTTGATGTCGCGGCCCGCGGCCACACCACCCGCCCCGGCCGACACGCCCGGCGCCGGCCTCTCCCGCTCGTCCCGGGGTACCCCGGACTTTCTGCGTCGCGGCCGGAGCGGCGGAGTCACCGCTCGCTTCCCTCGCCCAACGCGCTGTCGGTGACGTCACCGCCGGTTGCGATCCCGTCCCGGGCCGCCCTGACGTCGTCCCCCTCGCGCGCCGGTGCCGAGGCGGTGCGCGCCTGCGTGGGAGGCCCGGTCACCTTGGAGTTCTTTCCCAGCGCCGAGCCGGTGATGTCGCCGCCCACGGCGATCCCGCCACGCCCCGCTCGCACCCTCCGGCCACCGACGGAACCCCCGCCGGCACCGCGGAAGAGCGCCAGGACCGAGACCAGCAGCGCGGCCAGACCGACGACAGCGCCCGTCACACTCGCCACCTGGCCCGCCGTGTCCAGATCCCCTGCGACAGTGAGCACGACCAGACCGACCGTCCCCGCTCCGGTCACCACTGCCGTCACCACGGCCCACCCGCGTGCTGCCCCTGCCGAAACCATCAGCGCACCGCTCCTCAGCTTCACAACCCACGCGGACCAGGTCGCGCAAGGGCGATGACATCCCGTCAACTCTACGGCCGTCAGCGGTGGTCATGAGGGTCATGACGGACTTCGGACCGACGGAAAGAGGTGGGGTCCCGCGCCGCCGCGCGACACGGGACCCCACCTCGCAGCCGTCTCAGAGAAGGTGTGTCACGGCACGGATGGCCGCGTCGAACGCGGCGTGGGTGTATCCGAACGCCTCGGCGTCGGAGTTCGCGATGGCGATCCGCCCGACCGGGCGACGGGCCTTGGCGTACGGGCGCTGCGACTCGGGCTGGTACAGGGCGGGATCGTCGAGGGAGTTGTACTCGTAGGCGTACCCGTGGGCCCAGCGGTTGACGGTGATGGCGGTGATGTCGCGGGCCGGGTCGAAGCCGTGGTCGCCCAGGGAGCGGGTCATCGAGTCACGGATCTCGCGCTCGAAGTCCTCGAACGGCATCCTGATCAGGGTGCGGCGGCCCGCCTTGTGCTGCTCGCGGCAGATGAGGCCGGGCGAGCCCGGGGTCGCCGACAAGGAGACGACGGTGGGCAGTTCGGGGCGGTGCGGCATGGTGAAGTCACCGATGTCGGTGACCGTGGGCAGGCCGAAGCTCGAGAAGAACATCGAGGGTGTGCTGACCCGGGACACGCGGGCTCGGGCGAAGGCCCGCCAGTCGCGGAGCGCGACCCGTGCGTACACCAGCGGCACCTTCGTGCCGTAGCGCATCGCCGTGATCTGTTCGGCCGGCAGCTCGGGCACGACGTACGAGGAGACGGAGTTCCAGCAGGCCATGACCACGCCCTTGGTCCGGACCCGGTAGCTGCGGCCTCCCTTGGAGTAGTCGACCACGGCGGCGTGCCTGCCGTCGTTGCGGACGTGGAAGGCCGTGCTGCCCAGCCGGATGCGGACGTGGTTGTCCCGGTCGTCGAGGCGGGAGTAGTCCGCCTTCGCGGTGACGATCTCCCGCCAGTCCGGGCGCCGTTCGTCGAAGGCCTGCGGGACGAGCTTGCTGACCAGCAGGCGGGCGAGCGAGGCGTTGCCCTCGGGGAAGTAGAAGTTGCCGTCGTCCTCGGTCTCCGCGAGGTGCATCAGCGGTGTCAGTCCGGCGCCCGGCCACGGGGTGTGTTCGAGTCCCAGACCGCCGAAGCCCGGCTGTCCGGTCGCCCACGCGTCGGCCGCGGCGACGTGGTCGACGTTCACACCCCACAGGCCGTTGGTGCCCCGCTTGACGATCTCCAGCGCGTCGTCGTCCAGGCCGAGCTTCTCGCGGAGGTAGGCCTCGTACGGGGTGCGGGCGAGGGTCTCCTTCTTCTGCGCGTCCGTCAGTCCGGGGTAGAAGTCCTCGGTCGTCGTGTAGAGGCGGACCAGTGCGGCTCGGCTTGCCTCGCTCATCGGCAGTCTGGTGGCGTACGACGCCCAGGACTCGCCCGATTCGCGGATGACCAGTTGGTCCTTGCCCCAGCGTTCGGAGTTGAACAGGGTGCCGCTGCGCAGGGAGTACGGCGCGTAGGCGTCGCCCTTGACCGTGGCTTCCAGTGCCTTCAGGTCGACGCCGAGATCCTTGGTCAGCAGATCGCGGGCGCCACGCGACCAGGTGCTCGGGGTGTCGATGTTCACGGTGCCGCCGTTGGACAGCAACTGCGTACGGCCGACGTGGAATTCGTTGCGCCGGGCGTGTCCGCCGAAGTCGTCGAGGGCGTCGAGGATGAGCACCCGCGCTCGCGGACCGGCGTGCTTGCGGTAGAGGTGGGCGGCGGCCAGACCGCTGAGGCCGCCGCCGACCACGACCAGGTCGTAGCTCTCGCGGGTATCCGATATACGGCCGGGGGCGAAGGCGCCGTCGCGTACGGCGTGCGCCACGTCGTACGCACCCGGCTGCTGGCCTCGCAGGCCGGTCGCGGTCGGCGGGTACGGCGCGCTCGGCCTGCCGTGCCCGTGTCCGTGCGAAGTGCCGGGCACCGCCTGCGCCGTACCGGGAAGCGCCATGGCCGCGGCCGCGCCGACCGCGGTGACCGCCACCCCGTCGAGGAAGTCACGGCGGGTGACCTTCCGATTGTTCATACCGAGCTCGTGATCACTGAATCTGGGCATGCGAGACCCCCACATGGATCTTCGGATTTCGGAGCAGAACCGTCTGATCGGAATGCTATACAGCTGTCAGGTGTTTTCTGAAGAACGAAATCCGTTGCGTGTGGGCCAAGTTGCTGCGAAATCAGCAGTCGGCGCGATGCGGTGAAGCCGGTCCTGTGCCCGGGGCCTCGGACCGGTTGCGGTCCCCCGGAGCCACGCCTTCGATCGGCGCTGGGACCAGCCGTCATGGCCGCGTCCCGGCCGGCCTCGGCCGGGACGCGGCCCCCTGATCAGGCGCTACGGCGTCCGCGGCGGCGCAGTGCGTACAGGGAGAGGGCTCCCGCGGCGGCCAGCGCGGCCCCGGTGCCGGCGATGAGCGGGGTCGTGGAACTGCCGCCCGTCTCCGCCAGGTTCCGGGCGTCGGCGCCGCCCTTCCCCGCGTGGCCGTCCGGCGCGGTGGGCGCGTCGGCGTCGGTGCCCTTCTCCGAGACGGGCGCTCCCTCACCACCTTGGGGCTTCGGGTCGGGCGCGGTGGTGTTGCCCTGCTTCGACGATCCGGCCGCGGCAGGTGCGGGTACGCCACCGAGGCTGACCGAGACGGTGGCCGACCCGTTGCCGGACCGGCCGACCTCCACCCGGACCTTGTTCGCCTTGTCGGTCAACGCGGTGACCGCGTCCTCCTTGCCCTTCCCTTCGCCCGGCGTGGGGTCGATGAGACGGGAGGAGTTGTAGTTGCCCTCGGGGACCAGATACGCGTGCACACCCTCGATCGCGGCGTCGAGGTTGCCGTCCTCGGCATCGGTGTAGGAGGGGTCCTCGTGGCGGTACTCCACGACCAACCGGTCCTTGCCCAGCGGGATGTCGAGCGCCCTGACTCCACCGGCCGCACCGCCGTAGAGCGGGCTGAGGGTGAAGGTGGCGGACTTCTTCACGGTGACGGCCTGACCGCCGGGGAGCCAGGACCGGCTGATCAGCTCGGGGGCGGCGAAGCCGACGCCGACGCCACCGCCGCCCATGGGGGTCTTGCCGCTGTACCCCTCCGCACTGGCGCAGCGGCCGAGGTCGCCGCCCGGGCACTCGTCGCGCTCGTGGTGGCTGTAGCCCTGGTTGTGGCCGAACTCGTGGACCATGGCGGCCTTGCTGGTCGTGCCGTCCTCGCCGACCTGCAGCCAGGTGTTCGGACCCGGTACGGAGCCGAGTCCGGCCCAGCCGCAGTCGCTTCCGGCGCCGGGCTGCAGCACGGAGATGCTGTCGTAGTCCTCCTTCTCCGTGTAGCCGTCCGCGAGCGCGGCCTCCCTGGCGGCCTTGTTCACGGCTCCGGCGTCGCACGGGTTCTGCGGCAGGTCGAGTTCGTACGGTCCGACGACTTCGTCCTCGGCGGCCGGGACATACGTGAAGGCTCCCTGGGAGACCTTGGTGTAGTACCCCGCGATCGACTGGGAACCGCCGAAGTACTCCTTCCTGGCGTCCTGTTTGACCGCCTCGGCGTCGGCGTGCTTGGCGTCCTTGAAGTCGACCACGACCACGAGTACCCGGTTCCTGGCCGGGGCCTCGTCGGCGGCATGGGCCGGGGCGGCGGGGCCGACCGCGGCGAGCACGGCGGCCGTTGCCGCTGCGGTGGCGAGTCCCGTACGGGCGCGCTTGTACATGGGGGGTCCTTGGGATCGGTGGAACATTGCGGGGAGGGGGAGTGTGCGCGCACTCCCCCGTCCCGCCGCTTTGCCGATCCTTTACCGAAGCCGCCGTGGCGGAGGCTTCGAAGTCAGTACGCGGCGGCGCCGTCAGCCGGCGGCAGCCCGGCGAGACGGCCGTCGAACAGGGCGCCGTCGTAGCGGAAGCCGAACGAGGGCGAGGCGTAGTAGTGGTGGTTGGTGCCGATGTCCGTCGTGTGCTCCAGACCGTCGGCCGCGTGCGCCCAGTCGTTCAGCCCCAGGTACATCCGGTCGCCCCGCTGGATGAACCGCGCCTCGCCGGAGCCGTCCGGCGCGTAGAGACCCCACAGCTGTCCGGCGTCGGCGGAGGAGCAGTTCGTCTGGACGACCGGGGCGTCGTCGGTCTCGGTGCCCTGGTTGGACAGGCACATCCCGGTCCCGGTGTTGCGTATCTGCACCCGCCCGTCGTCACCCGGGCGCAGCAGATCCCACATCTGACGGCGGCTCCCCCGGCAGGGTGCCTCCCGCGCCTGGACGCCTGCGGCCGTGCTGTCGCCGGGGATCTCCATGCACCTGCCGGTGGAGGCGAGCCTGAGCCTGGTGCGGTCCTCCGCTTTCGGCAGCCACGCGGTCGGGGACGGTGGGGCCGGCGCGGAAGGGGAGGCACTCGCGGTGGCACGTGGGGACTTCGTGGCCGGGCTGCTGGGGACACGGGGGCCGGGTGGCACCGGGGCGGCCTCTGCGGAGTGCACAGGGGCTTTCGGGGTGTTGTCCTCTCCTCCGTCCAGGAGGAGCAGGCCACCGCCCAGCAGGGCGGACGCGGTGACCACGGCGGCGCCCAGCAGGGCGCCCTTGCCTCCCGCGGTGGACGCGGCGGCCGCCGTCGCGCCGCCCGCCGAACCCGCTGCCGCGCCACCGGCGGCCGCCCCGAACTGGGCCTGGAAGTAGGCGTGGCCGCCCCACAGCAGCAGACCTGCCGGCAGCACGGCTCCGAGCCGGCTGTCCAGGTGGGTGAGTTCGGCGAGCGCCCGCCTGCAGCCCTCGCACCCGTCCAGGTGCCGGCCCAGCCGCCGGTCACGCCGGGACCCGCCGCGACGGACCGCCGCGGCGAGCAGCGGACCGTGGCGCCGGCACTCCTCGCTCCGGCTGCCGGTCTCGGCGTGCGCACGGAGATACGCCTCTCGCAGCCCCTCTCGGGCCCTCGCGGTGAGCGAGGTGACACCGCTGGGGCTCAGGCCCAGCAGTACACCGATCCGTTCGGCGGACTCGCCCTCCACGACGCTGTGCCACAGGGCCGCCTGCCAGCGCTCGGGCAGGACGCGGAAGCCGCGAACGATCATGTCCCGGTCCTCCCGCGCGATCACCCGCTCCTCTCCGTCGGCGTACTCCACGACCCCAATGTCCGGACCGGGCGCCGCCTGCTCGGCAAGCCACTGCTCGAAGTCCTCCTTCAGCTCGGTCCGTCGCGCGGTGGCCGCCCACTCCCCCGCGGTGTGCCGCACCACGGCGAGCAGGTAGGGCCGCCAGGCGTCCTCCGGCCCACTGCCCGACCGCACCGCGTGCAGGACACGGGCGAACACCTCGGAGGCGAGGTCCTCCGCGGTGTGGGGATCGCGCGCGAAGGTGCGGGCATAGCCGAGGACGGCCGAGTGGTGGCGCTCGTACAGCTCAGCGGCGGCTGCCGTGCTCCCCGACTGTCTGACCCGTAGCCCCAGCTCCCGGTCCGGGCACCCGGCAGCGGGCGTCGTGGGATCCGTGCGGGTGTGCCGCGCGTGCATTCCAGTCATGCGAAGACCTCGTCCGGGGCGTTGGTCCGCCGCAAGGCCGCAGTGCCGGTCGGACTGCCGCCTCCTGTGGCGGGGCTTGCTGGGTTCGGGCGTGTTCGGGGGCAGGCCGGCCTCCCCGTCGTCGTGGTTCGACGAACGGGAGACCTGTCCGCACAGAGGGAGACGCATGGCGGCCGGCCGGATATCGGAAAACGAGCGGCCCGTGGGAAACGAGGCGCGGAGGAGACTCCTCGCGGTGCGGGCTCCGGCACCCTCAGGACGCCCTCAGCACGCCCCTGGCATCCCTGACGCACGCGCGCGGTCGGCCATGAGCGCTGCTCTCACCTCGGTACGAGATTTCCGGCGCGCTTGTACGTGCGTATCAGGAGGGCCGTCTGGACTTCTCGTACGCCCTGCAGCCCCGAGAACGCCCGGGCATGGAAGTCGTGCATGTCGGCGGTCGTGGCGTGGCTGCTGTAGCCGAGGACGTTGTCCCTTCCCGTGGTGACGACGAGGTGCCGGACGGAGGGCTCGGCGGCCAGGTGGCGCAGCGCGGCGTCGAGGTGGACGTGCTCGACGCGGAGCTTGAAGCGCGATTCGACCGGATAGCCGAGTACCCCCGGTTCCGCGAACAGCCGCAGGTGGAAGACGTGCGAGGCCATGAGCCGGTTGAGCCGTCGGCGTACCGTGGACTCGCCCAGGTTCAGCCGGGTCGCCAGGCTGGTCGTCGGCATGCGCGCGTCCTCGGCGAGCAGGGCCGCGAGCTCCCGGTCGACGTCGTCCACGCGGGTCCCGGTGACGGGCTGCCGCCCCTCCATCGCCAGCCGGCGCATGCGCGTCGGTCCGGACCGGTACGGCGCCCAGTCGACTGCGGTGAGGAGCAGCCGGAGCACCAGGGCGGAGTGGATGTCGAGGACTCCCGGCATGGTGCCGATCGTCCGGTCCACGAGTGCGATGAGCTCGTTCTCGTCGGCGGCCGTCATCTCCGCGAGGACCACCAGGTCGCCCGTGGCGACCTCGACGGAGCGGCTGTCGGGGCGCGCGGCGATGGTGCGGGCGACCTCCTCCAGACGGCCGGGGGCGCAGCGCACGGCCAGTTCGACGACCAGGTCGTCCCCCAGGTACTCGCTCACCAGCCCGCCGATGAACCTCACCTGTCCGGTCCTGAGCATGCGCTCCAGGCGGCGGGCGACGGTGCGCTCGTGCAGGCCGACGTGGGCGCCGACGTCGGCGAAGGAGGCGCGCGGGCTCTGCGCGAGGAACCGCAGCACCGCCAGATCCTGGGCGTCGAAGGACGACCGCCCGGCCGGGTCCGATTCCGCCACGCGTTCCCCTCGTTTGCCCGATTCCGCCATCTGATTCCGGGATACGCCTGCTTCACGCATTCTCGGAGGCACCTCTTGCCTGGTTTCGGTGGTGACCCGCACATTACCGGACAGCATCATTCAGCCGACATCCGGCCGTCCGCAGAGGTGGAGCCCATGCCCGACGCAGTAGTCAGACCTGCGCGCAAGATCGCCCCGAAGACTCCACCGACATCCGTCTCCGCCGTGGCCGTCCTGGTCTCGATCGTGCTCGTCGAGCTCTCCAGCGGCATCACCCAGGGCTTCCTGTCGCCGGTCCTGCGCAGCCTGACCGACGTACTGCACGTCACCGCCGCCGACCTGAACTGGATCAGCATCGCGAACCTGATGGCCAGCGTCGCGTTCACACCGCTGCTCGCCCGCCTCGGTGACCTCCACGGCCACCGCCGCGTCCTGCGCTGGAACATCGCCGTCGTCCTGGCCGGCTCGGTGGTCGTCGGCATGGCCGGATCGTTCCGCGTTCTCATGGTCGGCCAGGTGCTCCAGGGAGCCTTCGCGGGCTTCTTCCCGCTGCTGGTCGGCATCCTGCGCAATCGCGGGAGCGCCGCCGAGAGCCGGCGAGCCATCGGCACGATGGTGGCGGCGCTGGTGGGCGGCATCTGTGTCGGTGGCGTGGCCAGCGGCCTGGTGGCCCACTACGTCGATACCCCGACCGCGGCGCTGTGGGTGCCCACGGCGGCGGTGGGCATCGCCTTCCTTGTCACCTGGCCCCTGCTGCCCGAGACGACGGAACGTCCCGGCGGCCGCCTCGACCTGCGCGGTGGCTTCCTCCTGTGCGCCGGCCTCGTGGCGATCATGTGCGGCCTCGGCCAGGGAGGCATGCCGGGCTGGGAGTGGAGCTCCGGCCGGACCCTGGGCTGTCTGGTCGGTGGTGCGCTGATGATGGCCCTGTGGGCTCTGGCGGAGACGCGCACCGTGGACCCGATGATCGATGTCCGTCTGTTCCGGCGCCGGAACGTCACGGTCGTCGCGATCGTGACGACGACGTTCTCGTTCTGCATGATCGGCCTGCAGGTCGCCGGGGCGATCTTCATGGGCACACCGCGGGACATGGGCTACGGGCTCGGGCTGACCCCGTTGCAGATCGCCTTCGCGATGATTCCCGCGCTCGCCGCGACCGGCCTCGCCGCGACGGCCGCACCGGCGCTGGCCGCACGGATCGGCGACCGTGCCACGCTCGTCGCCGGTTCGCTGCTGATGGCCGCGGGTTACGTGCTCACCCTCGCCCTGCACGGTTCGGTCACCCCTTACCTGATCTGCCAGACGGTGGCCGGTCTCGGCGCAGGACTGCTCCAGCAGGCCACCCGGACGCTGGCCGTCGAGTCGGTCCCCAAGGAACAGACGGCCGTCGGCTCCGGCATCAACGAACTGCTCATCAACGTCGGCGGTTCGCTCGGTGCGGCCTGCGTGCTCGCCGTCACGGCCGCAGCCACCCCGGCCGGCGCCGCACTGCCCCACTACTCGGCGTACGCGACCTGCTGGGCGGTGTGCGTCGCGGCGTCCCTGGCCGGGGCCGCGACCGCCCTGCTCTACCGGCCCGGCACCCGCACCGCCTGACCATCCCCGAGGAAGGACCCCCCGTGAATCAGCACGCCTTGCGCGAGCACACCCGTGCCACCGTCGCCCGCCGCCGCGACGACGTCATCGCCCTCAGCCACAGCCTCCACGCCGAACCCGAACTCGCCTACGAGGAGCACAGGTCGGCCCGGAAGATCGCCGATCTCACCGAAGCCGCCGGCTTCGACGTGCGGCGCGGCGCCTACGGCCTGGACACGGCCTTCGAGGCCGTCGCCGGAAGCGGCGACCTCGTCATCGCGCTCACGGCCGAGTACGACGCGCTGCCGGGCATCGGACACGCCTGCGGGCACAACGTGAACGGCGCCGCCGCCGTCACCGCCGCCCTCGCCCTGGCGCCGTTGGCCGACGAACTCGGCCTGACCGTCAAACTGCTGGGCACCCCGGCGGAGGAGTACGGCGGCGGCAAGGTCGACCTGCTGAACGCGGGGGCCTTCGACGATGTCGCCGCCGCCATGATGGTGCACGCCGCACCGGTGGACGGCGTGGGCGTGACGTCCCTCGCCATCGGGAGCTGGAAGGTGCGCTACACCGGCCGCGCCGCCCACGCCGCCGCCATGCCGCACCGGGGCATCAACGCGGCGGACGCCATGCTCGTCGCCCAGGTGGCGATCAGCGCGTACCGGCAGCAGATGATCCCGGACGGAATCGTGCACGGCATCGTCACCGGCGGCGGTGAGGCGCCCAACGTCATCCCGGCCCAGGTGACCGCCGACTACGACTGCCGGGCCGCCACCGCCGAGGATCTCGCCGAACTGCAGGCACGGATCCGGGCCTGCTTCGAGGCCGGTGCCCACGCCACCGGCGCCGAACTCGCCCTGGAAGCGGTCGGGAACGACTACGCCGACCTGCGGCAGGACCTGGCCGTCTCGGCCGCCTACCGGGATGCGATGGCGGGCCTCGGCCGCCCCATCTCCGACACCCCGGACTCCATGCGTGCCGGGTCGACCGACATGGGCAACGTGTCCCACCTCGTCCCGACCATCCACCCCTCGATCGGCTACGACTGCGGCGACACGATCATGCACAACCCCGAGTTCACCCGCTACGGCACGAGCCCCGGGGCGGACCGGGCCGTCCTCGACGGCGGACTGGCCATGGCCTGGACGGCGCTCGCCCTGGCCACGGACCAGGACCACCGCACCAGTCTGCTGACCCGGCTCGCCGAACGGCCCGGGACCGCCCGCGGCTGAGCCCGGTGTGATCCCCGGAAACCGGCACCGCGGGCGCTCCGCGCGTGCGGTGCCGGTTTCCGCAGTGAAGACGCCTCCCACCTTGACGACTCCTTGATCCGAACGAAAGGGCGTGACCGCTCCACTCGCTCTACGATCGACGCGTGAAGGCGGACAGACTGCGTGACGATCTGGCAGGGCAGCTACGGCAGTTGCGTGATCTGACCGGACGGAGCCTGCGTGACCTCGCACGCGAGATCCACGTCAGCAGCTCCTCGCTGTCGCGCTACTTCTCCGGCCAGGCCGTCCCGCCCTGGTCGACGGTGGTCGCTCTGTGCAAGGCGGCCGGTCGCGACCCCAGGCAACTGCACGAGGTCTGGGGGCGCGCCAAGGACACCCCCCATGCGAGCGCCGCTGTCACTCCGTCCGTACGCAACGACCTGCCCCACGACGTCACTGCCTTCACCGGGCGCGGGCAGGAGCTGGCCGCGCTCCTCGACGCCCCGCGGAACACGACGATGGTGGCGATCGACGGAATGGGCGGCGTGGGCAAGACCGCCCTGGCGGTACACGGCGCGCATCTGCTGACCGCGGACTTCCCCAGCGCCCAGCTCCACCTGGATCTGCACGGATTCACTCCGGGCCGCGAGCCGGTCGACCCCTCCGAGGCGCTGCGTGTGCTGCTCGCCGCGCTCGGGCTGCCACCCGGCAGGATCCCTGACGGAGTGGCCGAGCGGGCCGCGCTGTGGCGGTCGGAGCTGGCGACGCGGCGCGCGATCGTCCTGCTGGACAACGCCGCCGACGCCGATCAGGTGCGCGATCTGCTGCCGGGTGCGGGCCGGAGCTTCTTCGTGATCACCAGCCGTCGGCGGATGGTGGAGCTCGACGGTGTTCAGCCCATCTCGCTGGACGTCCTGCCCGCCCGGGAGGCGGCGGACCTGTTCCTCACATCCGCGGGCGGGGACCGGCCCGGTGATGTCGGAGAGGTACTGCGCCGGTGCGGAAACCTTCCCCTGGCGATCCGGGTGGCCGCCGCCCGCCTGCGCCACCGGCCCGCGTGGACGCTCGACACCCTGGTGGAACGGCTGCGCGAGGGCGAGCTGGCGGTCTCCGACGTGTTCGAGATGTCCTTGCGGCAACTCGACTCCGCGCAGCGGCGCATGTTCGGACTGCTGGGGCTCGTGCCGGGCGAGGACATCGACGCGTACGGCGCCGCGGCCCTGGCCGGGATCCCGCTGGCCAACGCCCGTTCGCTGCTGGAGGACCTGGTCGACGTCCATCTGCTGCAGGAACCGGCCGCGGGCCGGTACCGGATGCACGACCTCCTGCGACAGTCCGCCCGCGCCGAGGAATCGGCGGCGGACCCGGGACCGGCGATGGCCCGGCTGGGCGACTACTACCTGGGCGGCATGCTGGCCGCGGCGGAGGTGATCGAGCTGGTCGTCGTCCCCGTGCGGGTCATCGTCTCGCACCACGCTCCCGCGCTTCCCGGCTTCTCCCATGACGGCGCCCTCGACTGGCTGGACGCCGAGTGGGGCAACATCGTCGCCACGTTCAGACTCACCGTGGAGCTGCGGATCGACGCGACGGCGGTCGGGCTCGGCCAGTTCGCCTTCGTGATCTCGCTCGGGCGCCGCGGGGGCATGGCGCAGGTGTGCGACGGGCTCGCGGCCAGTCTCCCCGCCGCCGAGGCGCTCGGCGAGCGCCGGATGCTCGCCTCCCACCGGTACCTGCTGGGTGCCGCCCTGCTCCGGGTGGGCCGGCCGGCGGACGCGGTTCCCGAGCTGGAGACGGCTCGTGTGCTGATGGCGTCGGAGGGCGACGTCGTCGGCCAGGCGCTGGCTCTCGAACAGCTGGCGGAGGTCCGTCTCTACGCCGATGACGCCGAGGGCGCCCTGGAACTCCTGCGCCGGGCGACGGGGCTGGTGCCACCCCGGCAGGCAGTGGTCCGTGTGTACATAGGTGTGCGGCTCGGGCGGGCTCTCCTGCTGCTGGGAGAGCCCGCCGAGGCCCACGAGGCCGTCTCCGGGCTGCTGGGGACCGCGCGCGGGCTGGACCGGCAGAAGGAGCGCATGTGCCTGGACGTGCTCGGCCGGGCGGCACTCGGCCTGGGTGACGCCCGGACGGCCCTCGACCTGGCCGAGCGGGCCGTGGCGATCAACCGGGAGACGCGCTATCCGGTCTTCGAGGCCATCAGCCGGACGGATGCCGCCGTGGCCCTGCGCCACCTCGGCGCCGTCGACGAGGCGACGACCGCGCACGCCGAGGCGCTGCTGATCCTCGAAGAGGCGGGCGAGCCGCACCGCATGGTGCGCAGTCTTCTCCTGTACGCGGAGGCGTGCCTGGTCACCGGCGACCGGGAGGCGGCGGCACGCCGGTTCCGGGTGGCGCTGGAGATCGCCACCACGCAGGGGGTCACCTATCTGGAACCGGCGGCACGTGCGGGGCTGGCCCGGGTCTCCTGATCCTGTCCCAGCGGTGGAGCAGCTGTCCCGTCCCGTCCCGGGACACCCGCGAGGCAGCCGTCCGCTGACTTCGCGGCGCAGGTCAGACGTCTGCCGTGAAGGCGTCCCCCGTCCCGGGTGTTGCGGCACGGATTGCCCGGGACGGGCCGCAGCGCCGAGGGTCTGTGCCATGCACTCGACGCCTTCCCTGCTCGACGGACTGGACGCGCTTCCCGCTCGATGGGAAGTGCAGGGGACACTCGCCGCGCCCGTCGCGGCAGTCGCCGAACTGCTGCTCGTGGTCCGCGAGGGGCGCGTGGGCGACGACAACCTGCTGGTGCTGGCCCGGGCTTCGGCTGCTCGGAAGGGGGCGATGACCGTCGTGGCCGGGTCGGCCGCCGGCACCTACCGCGCCGAACTCGCAGGACCCGTGGAACCCGTGGCGATCCAGGTGGACCGGGACCGGTCCAGGATCGCGGTGCAGAGCTGGTACGCCGGAGTGCACACCGTCACCGCCTGCCCGGCTGGCACCCGGGTGACCCACGGTGTCCACCGGGTCCTCCCCCACCATCCGGGGTTCGCGGTCGGCATCGCCGAGCTGGGCCTGCGTACCCGCATGTCACGCGATCTGCGGCAGGTACTCGCCGTGATCGCCGACCGGCTCGGCTGCTGACCGCCCCGGCGCCCGCCAAGTCCCTTCACCCCAGGCTGATTCGCCCTCGGGCGACCCGAACCGATCGCCCCGGCCCCGGTGTTCCGGGCCCGACTGCGAACACACCGCATCCGCCATCCGCGTTCGATCCAAGGAGTACACAGCGATGCCCAACGCCATCGACGACCGGCACAACGGGTTTTCCAAGACAGGACTGCAACGCGTGCGCGACGTGCTGGCACGGCATGTCGAGTCCGGGAAGGTGCCGGGCCTCGTCGCGCTGTTCAGCCGGGGCGCCGAGACACATGTCGAGACGCTCGGGACGATGCGCCACGACGGTGGCGAGCCGATGCGCCGCGACACGGTCTTCCGCATGGCCTCGACCTCCAAGCCGGTCGCGGTCGCGGCGGCGATGGTCCTGCTCGACGAGTGCAGGCTGCGGCTGGACGACACCGTGCAGGAGTGGCTGCCCGAACTCGCCGACAGACAGGTGCTCAAGCGGATCGACGGCCCGCTGGACGAGACCGTTCCGGCGCGGCGGCCGATCACCGTGCGGGACGTGCTGACCTCCACGTTCGGGATCGGCATGGATATGACGTCACTGGGCACGCCCGTCATGGGCGCGATCTTCGAGAAGGGGCTGACGCCCAATCTGCCGGAGCCGATGCCCGGTCCTGACGAGTGGCTGCGCCGCCTGGGCGAACTGCCGCTGATGCACCAGCCCGGCGAGCGCTGGCAGTACCAGATCGCCAGCGATCTGCTGGGTGTGCTCGTGGCCCGGGTGACGGGCCAGTCGTACGGCGCGTTCCTGCAGGAGCGCGTCTTCGGCCCGCTCGGGATGAAGGACACCGGGTTCCATGTGCCGGCCGACCAGATGCACCGGCTGCCGCCGCTGTACGCCCCCGACCCGCAGACCGGCGAGTTCCACGTATGGGACGAGGCGGAAGGGGGACGCCACAGCGCGCCTCCGGCCTTCGAGGGTGGCGGCGGTGGCCTGAACTCGACCGCCGACGACTACCACGCGTACTTCCGGATGCTGCTCAACGGCGGGATGCACGGGAACGAGAGGATCCTGTCCCGGGCCGCCGTCGAGCTGATGACCACCAACCGCCTCACCCCCGGACAGCAGGCCGCCCGGCATCAGCTGGCCACCGACAACGTCCACATCTCCTTCGGCCAGGGCCAGCACGGCGGCTGGGGCTTCGGGATGGCGGTACGCACCTACCGCGGTGACTACGCGCCCATCGGCCAGTTCGGCTGGGACGGCGGAAGCGGCACCTCGACGTACGCCGACCCGGCCAACGGGCTGACCGGCATCCTGCTCACCCAGGTCGGGGCGTCCGTGCCGGATCCGATCCATTTGATGCACGACTTCTGGACCACGCTCTACCAGGCACTCGACGACTGACGGCGAACCGGCGCAGCGACCCCTTGAGAGCGCCGGGGGCCGGGCGCCACCGTCACGGTGGGCGGCACTCCCTCGGGTGTGCCGCCCACCGTGACGTGGTTCCACCGCCGTACGCAGGCTCTTCGGCAACCCGCCGCCCACCAGGCATGCCGATGAGCGAGGCGCGGCCCGTGGCCCACGCGCTGCTGTGTGCGGGGGCCGTCATCGGCGTCTTCATGGCGGTCGCCCTGTCGCGCTTCCGCCGGATCACGCTCGGCTGAGGCGTCGGGGACGTCCGTCAGGGATCGGGCGGCCCCTCTCAGGGGCAGCAGTGCCCCGAAGGGCGTACGTCCGCGCCGCAGGATCGGAAGGGGCTCAATAGCGAGACGAGCCGAGGTTCACCTGATGCCCGACGATGCTCATCTCCACGCCGTTCTCGGTGGCGCGGGCCGCGGTGAAGCCGGCGCCGTTCGGAAGGCCGACCGTCCACACCATGTTGGCCCCCTCGACGCCGGGAAGGTTCAGGGTGAGCTCTCGGCCTTGCGCGAGAAGCGTCCCGACGCCGTTCACCGCCCTCTCGCCGGTGCCCGCGATCTTGACGTGTGCCGCCTGGCCGCTCGATCCAGAGGCTTGCGAGACCGTCAGCGGGCCGGCACCTGCCAGCCGTGTCACCACCCCGGACAGTTCCTTGTAGGAAAGGGTCAGGGTGCCGGTGGCCAGGTTCGCTTCGGCTCTGCGCGCGGACAGCGAGGTCACCGTCACATCGTTCAGATCGAGGTGGAGGCGTTCGATGTGCAGATAGCCGCCCCGTGCGTTGGTCGTGCTGTCGACGTAGAACATGCCCGCGTCCAGGGTGACGTGATGAAGGGTGCCGCCGGCTACCTGGGTGAAGAACGGAAAGCCCTTGATGGCCAGGTCCAGATGGCCGTCGGTGGTGTTCCCGTATCCGTACTTCTCCTTCGCGAGCTGAGCGACCTCCTTGTCCGCGTAGTGCACCGCCACCCGGTCGGCCAAGGTGAAGAGCACAGCGAGCACGACCACCGTGATGGCCAGGACCTTCACCCATCTACGACTCACAGCACTTCCCCCATACGCTCAACCATTCGATTTCGGCGTCGTGATCATGCGCCGTGCGCTGCGCGCCGAAGGGATTCTTTGCGAAGGGATTGCCTCACCGAACAAGATCCGTGACCTGCGTCATGACGGTCGGAAAGCCCTCAGTGCACCGCGCGGCACGCGGCGGGCATCCGACGAGGTGGCCGACCCGTGGGGCGACCCGGCTCAGCCGGTGCGTACCGCCATCAGCAGCCCGCTCGCCCAGGCCATGCGGACGGACCGGAAGTCCTCGCGTCCCTCCAGTTCGGTCAGCAGACGCCTTACGGCGACTTCATGGCTCTCCGGCCAACCGGGCTGGGGGAAGAGGTCGTCGATCAGATAGGTGCCGCCGGGGGCCACCAGTTCCAGGGCCCGGTCGAGGTGCGTGAACTTGCCCGGCCAGGTGTCCGCGAAGACCAGATCGAACGGCTCTCCGTCGTACGCCTCCAGCCAGTCGCCACCGTCCATGGTCGCGAATGTCACCCGTGGATCGGAGCCCAACTGCGCGCGTGCGACCGCCTGGACGTCGGGGTCGAGTTCCACGGTGACGAGACCGGAGGCTCCGTCCATCCCGCTCAGCAGCCAGGCGGCGCCCTCGCCCACGCCGGTGCCGAGTTCGAGAATCCGGCCGCCGGTGCGTTCCTCGCAGGACATGAGGAAGCCCGTCTCCCGCGCTGCGGCACGCAGCCTGCGCAAGGTGGCCGGCCACTGGCTCGGTGTGTCGTCCATCCCGGAATGATGCGAGCGCCAACTCCTCGCGCACAAGGGGGATTTCCTCGCCCCGGCTGCCGTCACGCACTCGGCGCCCGCCCCCCGACGCACGTCGGCTCAGGGCGCGGTGGCTTCCCACGCCGCCTCGATCATCCGGAAGACCTCGTCCACCGTGGCCTCGGGGTCGTCCGCCCGGCAGGCCAGCGCGTAGGCGTCGATGGCGAATCGCGCGATCGCCCGGCAGGCGGTCACGCTCCGGGACAGGCCGGGATCGGCGGCCAACGCCGCCGCCAGCGCCTGCGCGTGACGCAGGCCCATCGAATCCTCGTACTCCTGCAAGGCGGGTGATCCCTCGATCATGCGCCGGACGGGGGCGCTGCCCTCCGCCGTGCAGTGCCGCACGAGGGCCTGGACCTCGCGGTGCAGCGCCGGGACGGGCGACTCGTGCGCAGGGCGTTCGGTCACCGCCCGTGTGAGGCGCTGCTCGAAGTCCGGGTCACGCTCGAACACCAGCGCCTCCTTCGAGGCGAAGTGGGCGAAGACGGTGGTGACGGCCACGTCGGCCTCGGTCGCGACGTCACGGATGCCCACGGCTTCGTAGCCGTGCTCCAGGAAAAGGCTCAGCGCGGTGTGAGCGATCTTCTGACGGGTCGCAGCCTTCTTGCGTTCGCGGCGTCCGGAGGGCTCGATCATGACGATGACACTACCAGCTATGAATAGCTAACCGTTGCGAAACACTAACGGTTAGGACTATCGTCGACCGCATGAGGAAAATCAGCTTTGCCGAGTTCGGCGGTCCCGAGGTCCTGCGACTGGTGGAGGCCGAGGAGCCCCACGCGCCTCCCGGTCGGATACGCATCTCCGTACGGGCGGCGGGGGTCAACCCGGTCGACTGGAGGATCCGGGAGGGCCAGGTCCTGGGAGCCCATCCGGTCGAACTGCCCGCCGGGGTCGGGCTGGACGCCGCCGGGGTGGTGGACGAGGTCGGCGAGGGCGTCGACGGAGTCGAGGTCGGCGACCGGGTGTTCGGCGAAGGCGCCGACACGTACGCCGAGTTCGCCGTGCTGTCGGCCTGGGCCCGGATGCCCGAGGGACTGCCCTTCGAGGAGGCGGCAGGGTATCCGTCGGTGGTGGAGACCGCGGTGCGCATTATCCGCGAGGTGGGCGTGCGGCCCCGGCAGACGCTGCTGGTCAGCGGCGCGTCCGGCGGCGTCGGGTCGGCGGTGCTGCAGATCGCCCGTGCGCGCGGCATCACGGTGATCGGCACGGCCGGGGCGGCGAACCAGGACTACCTGCGCGGCCTGGGCGCCCTCGCCACGACCTACGACGAGGGGTGGGTCGAACGGGTGCGGCACCTGGGCCGGGTCGACGCGGCCCTCGACCTGGCCGGCTCGGGCGTGATCCGCGAACTCGTCGAACTGACCGGGGACCCGCGCAAGGTCGTCTCCATCGCCGACCTCGGAGCGCCGCGGCTGGGCGTTCGGTTCTCCGGCGTGGCGGGGAGCGTGCCGGACGCGCTCGCCGAGGCCGTCGATCTCATCTCGCGGGGCAGGCTCCACATCCCGGTCGAGAAGTCGTACGCGCTCAGCGAGGCAGCGGCTGCTCACGCCGACAGCCGCGCAGGCCACACCCGGGGGCGCCGGGTCCTGGTCATCGGATTCACGGCCCGTGCGGCGTCCCGCGCCGACTACTGATCACCGGAGAAGGGGTCTGGACAGCTGCCGATCGAGAACGGCGTCGATCGAGGGGACGGGGACGTAGACAGGCAGGAGATCGTTGTCGGATATCGGCTCATCGCGTCCGGGACTGCCGCCGCCGACGATCAGGCCATGGACGCCGGGGACGGCGCCGAACACCTCGGCCGCCTCGCTGAGCCGGCCCTCGATCAGATGCTTCCAGCGATGCGTAGGCGTCATGGATCAGGCACTCCTTCGGTTTCACGGCTGATTGAGCGGCGGCCGACGACGGCACGGCAGAGGCGGCCGTAGACACCGGGCCGCGAGATGACCTCGCCCAGCTGGGGCGCCGGTTCCCGCCCGATCCGGGTCCCGATCCGTACGCTTCGGGCATGAGTTCCGAAATGTCCATCTCTTGGGACGGCAGGCCCGAGGTGGCATCCCGACTGTCGGCAGAGATGTTCGAGTCCGTCGGGGCACCGGTGCCCGATCTGACCGACGAGGCGCCCCGGCCCCGGACGATCGGCTCGGCGGTGGCCCGTCGCGACGGTGTGTTGCTCGGATGGGGCTGGGTGTTCGAGGACGAACAGGGTGGGGACGGGGCGGCGCGCGTGCAGGCCCTGTACGTTCCGCGCGAGGTCCGCCGCATCACCAACGGCAGCTACGATCTGCTCGCGCCGCCGGGCGAGGAGTTCATCATGGTCGAGAGCCTCTGCCGACAGGCCGCCCGGGCAGCCCAGCGGGCCGGATACGAGTTCCTGCGCTGGGGCGGCGCGGACACCGGCCCCGAGGGACGTGCCGCGACCGCTCTGCTCGCCCGCACGCAGGCCGAATACGCCCGCACCTGGAGCACCGACCCGGCCACCTGGCGGGCCCCTGTCGGGTTGCCCGATGTTCTCGTGCGGCTGATCCCTGGGCCCGATCTCACGCTGGCGACATCGGAGGCAGATGTCTCGGCCCGCGTCGAGGGAACCATGGCCTACCTCAACGCCGCGGAATCGATCCACCACCGGAACGCCGGCCCGCACACCCTCGCCGCTGTCATCTCGGCACTCGTCACCCGTCTGCAACGCGACCACCCCCACGTCACCGAACTGAACATCTTCGAGTTCCAGGAAGCCACCGCACTACGCCAGGCGCTGCCCCTCGCCGGCCTGCACATCTCCTCGGCCCACCACGAATTCGAGCTTCCCCTCGGCCAGTCGTAGCAGCTCGGGCCCGTGCGAGACGGCCACGGGGGCGGCGCTCGCCCCGGTCGGCGTCGGGCGCACGATCGCGCATCTCACACCCTGCCGGCTCGTCGCCGGGCTGCTCGCTGTCGCGTTTCCGACGTAGTGCCGCGAGACCGTTCGTGCTAGCTGCGGAGTGTGGCTGCCGCGGGGAAGCCGCCCCGTCCTGCCCGACTGCCCCGCAACAGTGCGGCTGTGCCCCGCTTCTGCCGACCCTCGGCTCACCCGCCCCGAGCGGGAGGCCGATCCGGCCGCTCTCCGGGACGCACCCTCGATCGCGGCTCAATCCTGCGGGTACCCGGACAAACATCGGGCGCACGCGATCATCGTATCGAGTTAATGTCACCGATTTCCCTTGGTCCGGGGCCGGGGGCGGCCCTTAGGGTTCTCGTGGATCTGGGCGGATTCCCGTCCCTACAACCCTTTTTCCTCCTCTTGCCCGGCGGCGTCCGCATACGCACGTCGCCGTCCTGACCAAGGAGAGCTTGTCCCGATGACTGTTGAACCGAGTGCGGACGTACGACTGGAACTGCCCCAGCAGTCCAGTCTGGGCACGGCGGCTGCCCGCAACCTCGCCACCACGACCAAGTCCGCCCCGCAGATGCAGGAGATCACCTCCCGCTGGCTGCTGCGGATGCTGCCCTGGGTGGAGACCAAGGGCGGCGCCTACCGGGTGAACCGCCGCCTGACGTACACCGTCGGCGACGGAGTCGTCGAGTTCGTCCAGGACGGTGCCGGAGTCCGGGTGATCCCGCGGGAACTCGGCGAACTGGCCCTGCTGCGCGGCTTCGACGACGTGGAGGTGCTGACCGCCCTTGCCGATCGGTGCGTCCAGCGGGACTTCCGTACGGGAGAGACGCTGGTCGAGCGCGGGGCGCCCGCGGACGAGCTCCATCTCATCGCTCACGGGCGCATCGGCCAGACCACGGTCGGCAATTACGGCGACGAGGTCGTTCTGGACGTGCTCGCCGACGGCGACCGGTTCGGGGAGAACGCGCTGCTGGACGAGGACGCGCGGTGGGAGCAGACCGCCACCGCCGAGACCTCGGGCACTCTGCTCACGCTGTCGCGCGCCGACTTCGCCGCCGTGCTCTCCACGGCGCCGGCTCTCCGAGAGCACGTCGAATCGTTCGCATCGCATTCCCGCCAGCGGCAGAACCATCGCGGTGAGGCGGAGATCGCGATGTCGGCCGGCCACGTCGGGGAGCAGGAACTCCCGGGCGCGTTCGCCGACTACGAGCTGAATCCGCGCGAGTACGAACTCTCGGTCGCCCAGACCATTCTGCGTATCCACACCAGGGTCGCCGACCTCTACAACGGGCCGATGAACCAGACCGAGGAACAGCTCAGGCTCACCGTCGAGGCGCTGCGCGAGCGCCAGGAGCACGAGCTGATCAACAACAGGGAGTTCGGCCTTCTCCACAACGCCGACTTCAAGCAGCGCATCCAGCCCCACTCCGGCCCGCCGACCCCGGACGACATGGACGAACTGCTCTGCCGCCGCCGGGGCTCCAAGTTCTTCCTCGCGCACCCCCGGACGATCGCGGCGCTGGGGCGTGAGTTCAATGCGCGCGGGCTGTACCCGGACCACGTCGATCTCGGCGGCCAACAGGTGCCCGCGTGGCGCGGGGTTCCCATCCTCCCCTGCAACAAGATCCCGATCACGAAGGAGAAGACGAGCTCGATCCTCGTGATGCGTACCGGTGAGGCGAACCAGGGCGTCATCGGGCTGCATCAGACCGGGCTCCCGGACGAGTACGAACCGGGCCTGTCGGTGCGCTTCATGGGCGTCGACGAGAAGGCGATCACGTCCTACCTCGTCAGCACCTACTACTCCGCCGCCATCCTCGTGCCGGACGCGGTCGGGGTGCTGGAGAACGTCCAGATCGCGCGCTGGCCCAAGTAGCGGATCCGGCCCGCCGAGACATGTGTGACGCCCTCGAAGCCGCCCGGCAACGTCCGCATGTGCCCGGTGGGATTCGGAACAGCCGCCCACCCACCCACCGAGGAGTCATGGATGTCCGCGCCTGAGCCGACACCGCCGCAATCGAACCTGCCGGAGGCCGCTTCCCGCTTCGGGGCGCACGTGCTGTCCGACGCCGCGAGCCGGGCCCGCGACATCAAGGCCGCGACCGGCGGCCCGGTCGGCCTGCCTATTCCGCCCGCACCGCCGGCGGTCCCGCCACCCGCGCCCGCTGCTTCCGCCACCCCGCCACCCGCGCCCGCTGCTTCCGCCACCCCGCCCGCCGGGGTGGCGGGGAGGGGCACCGGTCTGGAACGGATCCTGCGCGGCCCCAGCGGTCTGGGAACGGCGGGGCTCCGTCTCTTCCGGCGGGAGGAGCCGCCGACGCCTTCGGAGCCGGCCGTGGCCACGGCGGATGGCCGGCCGGTCCCGGGCCTGTACTACCACCCGATCCCCGAGCCCGACCCGGTGCGGGTCGAGGAGGTCAGCCGGCGGATCAAGGCCTGGGCGCTGGACGAGGTCGCCCTGTATCCGGAGGAGTGGGAGGACCAGTTCGACGGCTTCTCCGTGGGGCGGTACATGGTCGGCTGTCATCCGGACGCGCCCAGCATCGACCATCTGATGCTCGCCACCCGGCTGATGGTCGCGGAGAACGCCGTGGACGACTGCTACTGCGAGGACCACGGCGGGTCGCCCGTCGGTCTTGGCGAGCGCCTGCTGCTGGCGCACACCGCCCTGGACCCCCTGTACACGGCGAAGGAGTACCAGCCGCAGTGGACGGAGTCGCTCCGCGCGGACGCGCCCCGGCGCGCGTACCGCTCGGCCATGGAGTACTTCGTCCGGGCGGCGGGCCCATCCCAGGCCGACCGGCTGCGGCACGACATGGCGCGGCTGCACATGGGGTACCTCGCCGAAGCGGCCTGGGCCCAGCAGGACCACGTACCGGAGGTGTGGGAGTACCTGGCGATGCGCCAGTTCAACAACTTCCGCCCCTGCCCCACCATCACGGACACCGTCGGCGGGTACGAACTGCCCGCGGACCTGCATGCCCGGGCGGACATGCAGAAGGTCATCGCTCTCGCGGGAAACGCGACGACGATCGTGAACGACCTGTACTCGTACACCAAGGAACTCGACTCCCCCGGCCAGCACCTGAACCTTCCCGTCGTGATCGCGAAACGGGAGGGCCTTTCCGACCGGGACGCGTATCTGAAATCGGTCGAGGTCCACAACGAGCTCATGCACGACTTCGAGACCGAGGCAGCGGCGCTTGCCGTCGCCTGCCCGGTACCCGGTGTGCAGCGCTTCCTGCGGGGAGTGGCCGCCTGGGTGGACGGCAACCACCACTGGCACCGGTCCAACACCTATCGCTACAGCCTGCCCGACTTCTGGTAAGAGAATGGAATCATCTGTGACGCACACCGAACTCACCTCCACCGCCCTGCGCATTCCCGGCCCGACGACCCCGTACCAGGGAGACATCGCCCGCTACTGGGACGGGGAGGCCAGGCCCGTGAACCTGCGCCTCGGCGATGTCGACGGCCTTTACCACCACCACTACGGCATCGGTGAGGTCGACCACTCGGCGCTCGGCGACACCGAGGACAGCGCGAGCGAGAAGCGGCTGATCGCCGAGCTCCACCGGCTGGAGTCGGCCCAGGCCGATGTCCTGCTGGGGCACCTCGGTGACATCGGGAGCGACGACACACTGGTGGACGCCGGCTGCGGCCGCGGCGGTTCGATGGTGATGGCCCACCAGCGCTTCGGGTGCAAGGTCGAAGGTGTCACGCTGTCGGCCAAGCAGGCCGATTTCGCCAACACCCGCGCCCGGGAACTGCGCATCCAGGACCGCGTCCGGGCCCGTGTCTGCAACATGCTCGCCACGCCCTTCGAAACCGGGTCGGCGGCCGCCTCGTGGAACAACGAGTCGAGCATGTACGTCGACCTGGACGACCTCTTCGCCGAACACTCCCGTGTCCTTTCGGTCGGCGGCCGCTACGTGACCATCACCGGCTGCTGGAATCCGCGGTACGGCCAGCCCTCGAAGTGGGTCTCGCAGATCAACGCGCACTTCGAGTGCAACATCCACTCGCGCCGGGAGTACCTGCGGGCCATGGCCGACAACCGGCTCGTGCCGCAGGCCGTCATCGACCTCACTCCCGACACGCTGCCCTACTGGGAGCTGCGGGCCACGTCGTCGCTGGTGACGGGCATCGAGGACGCGTTCATCAACTCCTACAGGGACGGTTCCTTCCAGTACCTCCTGATCGCCGCCGACCGGGTCTGACCCGCGGTCGGCCCGGATTCTGCGGAACCTTCCCGCAGAAACACGACACAGGATGTCGGGTTTCCGGTCGAGCATGTCGAGCATGGTGACACCGGTCGGCGTCGACGACGGACGCCGGCCGGGCCAAGCTCTGACAGACAAGGAACTCCATGGGAAACACGCCTCGAACATCGGCACCGGACCTCCACGGGAAGATCGCGCTCGTCGCGGGGGCCACCCGGGGAGCCGGGCGCGGCATCGCGGTCCGGTTGGGGGCCGCGGGCGCGACGGTCTACGTCACCGGGCGCACGACGCGGGAGCGGCGCTCGGAGTACGACCGGCCCGAGACGATCGAGGAGACCGCGGAGCGCGTCACCGCCGCGGGCGGAACCGGCATCGCCGTGCCGACCGATCACCTGGTGCCCGAGGAGGTCCGCGCACTGGCCGCGCGCATCGACGCCGAGCAGGGCCGGCTCGATGTTCTCGTCAACGACATCTGGGGCGGCGAGAAGCTGTTCGCGTTCGACGAACCGGTGTGGGAGCACGATCTGGACAAGGGGCTGCGCCTGCTCCGGCTGGGCGTGGAAACCCACGCGATCACCAGTCACTTCGTGCTGCCGCTGCTGATCCGCCGGCCGGGCGGGCTGGTGGTCGAGATGACCGACGGAACGGCGGCGTACAACGCCGGGCGTTACCGCAACTCGTACTTCTACGACCTGGTCAAGAACAGTGTGCTGCGCATGGCGTTCGTGCTCGCGCACGAACTGAAGGAGCACGGCGGGACGGCTGTGGCGCTGACTCCGGGCTGGCTTCGCTCCGAGATGATGCTCGACGCGTTCGGCGTCGCGGAGGACAACTGGCGCGACGCGCTTGCCAAGGTGCCGCTGTTCGCCATTTCGGAGAGCCCTGCCTACGTCGGACGGGCGGTGGCAGCTCTGGCCGCCGATGCCGACGTCGCGCGCCGCAACGGCGAGTCGCTCTCCAGCGGTCAACTCGCGCAGGAGTACGGCTTCACCGACCTCGACGGTTCGCGCCCGGACTGCTGGCCCTTCCTGATCGCGTCCGAGAACACCGACGAGCCGGTGGACCCGGCCTCCTACCGGTAAGGGCCACCGCTCGCGCGTCAACTGCCACGGCCCCGCTCCCCCACGACACGGAGAACGGTGCCGCGGCGTCGGCGCCGGTGGTCAGTCGAGCCCGTCGGCCAGGACGGTGAGCCGGGCACCGCGGGTCCGGTCGGAGGACGGGCCCGTCTCCACCTCGAATTCGCCCGGCTCCACGGCCCGCTCCAGGTCGCGCGTGACGGAGGCCAGGGTCCGTGCCTCCAGGGGGAAGGAGACCTCGGCCCGTTCCCCGGGTTCGAGAGCGACCCCGGCGAAGCCGCGCAGTTCCCGGACCCGTGGCCACGAAGTGCCCCCGACGACCCGGCGTACGTAGAGCTGCACCGTCTCCCGTACCGGCCGGGCACCGGTGTTGCGGATGCCGACCGTGCACACCAGCGGCTGAGGTGGGGCATGCGTGGTGTTCGGTGCGGCGGGGGTGAGTTCCGCCACCGGGACAGAGCTCCGGGACAGGCGCGGGGTGCCGTACTCGACCGTCGTGTAGCTCAGCCCGTGGCCGAACACGTGGCGGGCGGTCGCGGGCTGGTCGACATAGCCGCGGTATCCGTGGTCCTTCCCGTTGTAGTGAACGGGAAGCTGCGCCGCCGAGCGCGGCACCGAGACGGGCAGCCGCCCCACGGGGTCCGCCGCGCCGAACAGGACGTCGGCCACCGCGCGCCCGCCCCAGGGGCCGGGGTACCAGGCGCTCAGCACCGCGGCTGCCCGGCCGGCGAGGTCCGGCAGCGCGTGCGGGCGGCCCTGGACCAGCACCACGACGACGGGTGTCCCTGTCGCGATGGTGGCGTCGAGCAGGGCCGACTGGCCCTGTGGGAGGCCGAGTTCGGCCAGGTCGACGCCCTCGCCGCATGTCATCTCGACAGGGTTGCCCGAGGAGACGACCGCTGCCCCGTTGGCGTCGAAGCGGGTTCCCGACTCTCGGGCGCTCGATCCGCCGAGCACCACGACCGCCACATCGGCCCCGGCTGCGAGCGCGACTGCGCCGGGAAGGCCGGACAGGTCGCCGCCCACGAGACCGGCCCCCCGGGCGTGCACGATCTCCGTGCCCCGGGGTGCCGCCGCCTTCAGTCCGTCGAGGACGCTGATGCCCGTGCCCGGCCGCTGGGGCGCGGTGTAGTCGCCGATCTGCTGCGGCACGGAGTCGGCGTTCGGGCCGATGACCGCGATCCGGCGGGCGCGCTCGCCGAGCGGGAGTGTCCCGCCGTCGTGCGTGAGCAGGGTGACCGATTCCCGGGCGATGCGCTCGCTCAGTTGCTCGGGGCCCGGCGCGGGGGTGCGGTCCCCGGTGTACGGGTTCTCGAACAGGCCGAGCCGGAACTTCAGCGCGAGCACCCTGCCGACCGCGGTGTCCAGCGTGCCCTCGTCCACGAGGCCGCGCCGCACGGCCTCCTCCAGGCGGGGGAAACTGGCGTCCCACAGACTCAGATCCGTGCCCGCGCGCAGGGCCATGGCACCCGCCGCCACCGGGTCGCCTGCCAGCCGCACCAGGCGGTCGAGCGCCAACCCGTCCGCCATCACCAGTCCGGTGAACCCCCACCGCTCGCGCAGGATGCCGGTGAGCAGTTCCCTGTTGGCCGCGCACGGGATGCCGTCGAACTCGTTGTACGCGGCCATGAGGCCGGCCGCTCCGGCCCTGACGCCGGCCAGGGCCGCCTCCAGATGGATCTCGTGCAGTTCGCGCGCGCCCAGCTCGGTGGCCGCGCTGTTGCGGCCGCCGATCGTGGCGCCCTGCCCGGCGAAGTGCTTGAGGACCACGGCCGCCCGGTCCGGGCCGATGGACGCTCCGGACGGTCCCTGTACACCGCGCACCAGCGCTTCCGTGAACCGCGCCGCGAGGTAGGGGTCCTCACCGAAGCACTCCTCCGCACGCCCCCAGCGCGGGTCGCGCACCAGGTCGAGCGCGGACACCAGGGCTACGTGGCCGCCGCGTGACCGCAGCTGCGCGGCGGCGAGCGCCGCGGCTTCCTCGTACAGGTCCGGGTTCCAGGTGGCGCCGACCGCCAGGTTGACGGGCAGCAGCGTGCCGTCCAGTGCCTGGAGACCGTGCGGCATCTCCTCGACCAGGAGAACGGGGATCCCGAGCCGGGTGGTCTCCACGACGTGCCGCTGCACGGCGTCGGAGACACGCGCGCCGTCCACCGCACCGATACCCGTGGCCGCGGTCACGCCCGACCAGGGGTCGGCCCGCTGAAGCCCGTAGAGCGCGCCCATCCCGTCGAAGGCGGCCACCTCGGCGCGGAAGGCATCGGTCAGGCGGTGGCCCGAGGCCTCGCGCTCGTACGCGTCCCAGCCGTACATCCGCTGGTTGACCTGCCCCACCTTCTCGGTGAGCGTCATCCGTGACAGGAGGTCACGCACCCGGTCGGCTACGGGCGCCGCGGGATCACGGAAGAGCGGCTGGGACATCGGTGGCTCACTTTCAGGGGCGGGCTGAGCGGGACGGGCGAAGCGGTCGGGCCGGACGCGCGGCCTGTCAGCGCAGTTCGAGGACGCGCACCCCGTACGGGGCGATCACCACGTCCACCACCGGGTCGCCGCCCGTCAGCTCGTGCAGTTCACCGTCCGCCGACGGGCGGACGGTCAGTTCATCGGCGGACTGGCTCACCAGCCAGACGAAGCGGGTGCCGTCCTCCCGGACCAGCGTGTCGGCGGCGACGTACGGCGATCCGGCCGTCACCGGCCGTGCGGCCCCGGCGAGTTCGGCGAGCGCCGCGTACAGCCGGTGTGTCTGCTCCGGGTTGGCCCGCGCGGTCCGGGCCGCCATGTGCTCCAGCGGGTAGGTGGCCAGGATCGTGCGGCCCTCGCCCGTCTCGTGGCGGAGCAGCGCCGGGCGGCCGTGCGCGTCGGTCGCGACGACGCGCGCGCCGGTGGGGACGACGGGCAGGTAGGCGCGGCTGTCCTCGTTCCCGGCGACGGGGAACGTCAGGGTCTCACCTGCGGCTATGGAGCCGAAGTCCTCCGTGAACGTCATCTCCAGCACGTCGTCCTCGATCGGTTCCGCGACACCGTAGGAGAGCTGGAGCTCCACGCCGAACAGTCCGTCCAGATCGTGGAACCACGGGCCACGTGTCGCCGGGTGCTCGCCCGAGCAGAACGACAGGTAGACCGTGGCGCCCTCGCGGGCCCGGCGCTCCAGCGCGCGTCGGGTGCGGGTGGTCAGCTGCCGGGTCGAGGGCAGCAGGTACAGCGCGGCGTCGTCGGGCAGTCCGTCGGCCTCCCTGGCGAACGCCACGGGCAGGTCCGCGCCGCGCGCGGCCACGTAAGCCTGGTGGAGGGAGGTGAAGATCAGCGGGCGGTCGGCGGGCCGGCTGTAGGGGTAGCCGCGTTCCAGGAAAGCGGGGACGACGAGGGCGGCGTCGGCGTCGGTGCGGCGGCAGCGGGCGAAGTCGACCTGCTTCAGGACCTCGGCGAAGGCGGCGAGTTCCCGCAGCGGTTCCTTCGGCAGGCCGGTGTGGTCGGTGATGCCGAAGTGCATCTCGAAGGGGTGGTGATCGTACGGCGACTGCTCCCACAGGTCGTCGTAGTCCGTGTTGTTCCAGGCGATCCAGCCGGTGGCGCCGCCGAGCAGCGAGTTGTGCAGGGTCTGGCGGTAGAACACTCCGGCGTTCGCGGCGGAGACCGTGTCGGTGGACAGGCCGAACTCCTCCAGCACCACGGGCTGGCCGGTCACCGCGGCGAGTTCGCACTCGAACGCGGCACGGTAGTGCTGGCGCGGCCGGTCCGTGTCGGAGCGGTAGACGTGCGGCCCGACGAAGTCCACGTACTCGGCGGTGTCCCGCAGCGAGAATCCGTTGTCGCGGCCGGTGACCTCGATGCCCCAGGCGCCGTCGCCGAGCGAGACGGGCTGGGTGCCGCCCGCCGCCCGGACCGCGTCGCACATGAACTGCGCCCAGGCGGTGACGACGTCGCTGGAGGGCGGGTCGACCTGGTAGATCCGGCCGTAGCCCGGCATCTCGTTGGTGATGAGCCAGCCGGTGACCGCGGGGTGGTCCTTGAAGCGGCGGGTCATCTGGGAGACGAACCAGGCCTGACGCCCGACGAGCCACACGTCCTCGTACAGGTCGCGGTCGCCCCGCCAGGCCGGGTCCCAGTTCTCGCCCGACATGTGGCCGACGATGAAGGTGGGGACCGTCCCCATCCCCGCCTCGGTGTGGGCGTCCAGGAAGTCGCGGAACCGCTCGCACAGCTCCTCGTCGATCCGGCCGGGCTCCGGGTGGAAGTCGGGCCAGTAGAAGAAGGAGCGGGTCATGTTCAGTCCGTGGTCGCGCAGGACGGCCAGTTCCTCGCGGACGGTCTTCGGGTCGTAGTTCCGCCACATGAGCGGACCGCCGGTGCGGGACCAGAAGTTGGCGCCGAGCCAGGGAAGAACGGCGGAGTCGTGGGTGAGCTGGGCGCTGTGGCGTCGCATGGTCGGGTCCTGACCTCTTCGATGTGCGGGGGTGGATCGGTGCGGCGGGAGAACGGCCGGTGGGGCGGGCCGGGAGCCGCGGGGCGGAGCGGGGCCTGAGGGGCGGGCCGCGGGCGGGGCGGTCTGGGGAGCTCACGTTTCACGACCCGGCGGGAGACGGGCCCGTCGACTCCCGGACGACCAGGCTGGGGCGTCCGTCGAGGACAGGTGCCGGCACGTCCTCGCCGCAGCGGAGGAGCAGTTCACGGGCGGCGGCCGCACCGACCCGTTGCACCTGCTGGTCCACGGTGGTCAGACGGGGGTGGAGCCAGCGGCCGAGCGGCAGGTTGTCGTAACCGACCACCGACACGTCCTGCGGCACCCGGAGTCCGCGGCGCTGGGCCGTGCCGATGCCGATGACGGCCATGGAGTCGTTGGGGAAGACCAGCGCGGTCGGCCGGCCGGGCAGAGCGAGCAGTTCCTCGGTCACGGCGACGGCCGCCTGTTCGGTGAAATCGGTGTGCCGGACGGCCACGGGACTCAGCCCGGCCACGGCAAGCGCATCCTCGAAGGCGGCGCGGCGCAGCCGGGTGTGCACCAGTTCGGCTGGGCCCGCGACGTACGCGAACCGCCGGTGGCCGAGTTCCAGCAGGTGGGCGACGGCCTCGCGGACACCGGCGTCCTGCTGACCGAGCCCCACACCGGGCACGGGTGATTCGGGGTCGGGTGCGCCCAGCAGGACGGCGGGCAGTCCGAGGTCCCGCAGCAGGTGCGGGCGCGGGTCGTCGGCGCGCGCGTCGGTCAGTACGGCTCCGTCTATGCGGCCCTCCGCGACCAGCCGTTCGTACAGGGAGTTCTCCTGGGCGATGTCGGCGACCAGGTGGAGCAGGAGACCGTAGCCCCGGGGGGCGAGTTCGCCCTCCAGGCCGGTGATCAGTTCGCTGAAGTGCGGGTCGGCGCCGAGCACGTCCGTGGGGCGCCTGACGACGAGCGCGATCGTGCGGGTCCGGGCCCGGCGCAGGGCCGACGCGGACGCGCTGGGCGACCAGCCCAGTTCGGCGGCCGCCGCGAGGACCCGGCGGCGGGTGGCCTCGGAGATCCGGCCGGTGCCGTTGACGGCCTGGGAGACCGCGGCGGTGGAGACCCCGGCCGCGGCGGCCACCGCCTTGATCGTGGGCCGGCCGGTGGTCTGGGCCGGCTGCCCCGGCGGTGTGCCCGCCGTGCCGTCCGATTCCTGGGTGCGCCCCTTGAGACGTTCCTTCACATCTTCACCGCCCCGCTGACGAGTGCCTGTTGCATGCGCTTCTGGAGCACGGTGTACACCACCCAGACGGGAACCAGTGTCAGGACCGTGCCCGCGGTCAGGATGCCGTAGTCGGTGCCGGTCAGGGACTTGAGGGTGGGCAGCGCCACCTGCACGGTGCGCTGTTCGGGGTCGGGGCCGATGATGACGAGGGAGTACAGGTACTCGTTCCAGAACGTCAGGAAGTTCAGGAGGAGGATCGTGGCGATCCCGGGCATGCACATCGGGGTGTAGATGTGCCGCAGGACGGCGAAGGTGGACGCCCCGTCCATCCGCGCCGCCTCTTCCATCTCGCGCGGGATCGTCCGCATGAACTGGACGAGGATCACGACGGACAGCGGCATCGCCGTGGCCGGCAGGAAGAGGACCATGAAGGTGCGGGTGTGGAAGAGTCCGGTCGCCGCGGCCAGCAGGAACGTGGGGAAGAGCGCGGCGAACGTGGGGACCAGGAACCCCAGGGAGAACACCCGCTCCACGAAGGCGCCGAGGCGTCCCTCGGTACGGGCGATCGCGAAGGCCGCCGGAATGGCCAGGGCCAGGGTGAGCGCCAGTGCCAGCGCGGTGACGAGCACCGAGTTGACGACGGCCGGCCCGAGGTCCGCGGAGGAGAACGCCTCCCCGAAGTTGTGCGGGGAGAACGAGGTGGGCAGGGAGAAGGGACTTCCGAAGATCTGGTCGTTCGTCTTGAACGCCGAGACCAGCAGGTAGTAGAGGGGCACCACCAGCAGCGCCGCGTACAGCCACGCGAGGATGTGGGCCGGCAGCCAGGACCTTCCGAACTTCATGGAACCGCTCCGATCAGTAGTTCTGGCGGAAGACGCGACGGATCGTCAGCAGCCCGGCCAGACCGACCAGGAACAGGACCACGCCGACCGTCTGGCTGTAGCCGAGGTCGGCCGCGATGAACGCCTTCTGGTAGACGAGGAAGGACAACGTTGTCGACGAGCTTCCGGGGCCGCCCTGCGTGAGCAGCAGTACGTTCTGCGCGGAGCCGAACAGCGTCCACAGGAACTGGAGCATGGTCACGACGCCGACGAAGTCGCGGATGACGGGGAAGTGGATGCGCCACATGGCGCGCCAGTGGCCGGCGCCGTCGAGCTGGGCGGCCTCGCCTATCTCGTCCGGCACGCTGCCGAGCCGGGCGGCGAAGAGCACGGCGGTGAATCCGATGCCGCTCCACACGTCGAGGACGATGAGGCAGTAGAGGGCGGTGGACGGGGAGGCGAGCCAGGCGTCGGTGAGCGAACCCAGACCGGCCTTGTCCAGTGCGCCGTTGAGCATCCCGTCGGGCGCGAGGACCGCGTAGAAGACCATCGCCTTGGCCGGCGTGGAGATCAGGCCGGGGATGAAGAGCAGGTAGCGCAGGACGCGGTGGCCGGGCGGCTTCTGCGCGACGTAGTACCCGAGCATGTACGCGCAGACGATCATCACGGGAAGGGCGATGACCAGCTGGGTGGCGGTGTTGCCCACCGAGTCCCAGAAGACCGGGTCGTCCAGCACCGTGCGGACGTTGTCGAGCCCGGCGAAGGACACGGGCTGGAGCATGCCCGGCCAGTGCAGGGCCGCGATGACGAAGATGGCGACCAGCGGGCCGACCATGAAGACGAGGTACCAGACCAGTGCCGGCACGGCGAGGACGACCCCGGACTGCTTGCGGCGTGCGGTCCGTGCGGGAGGAGGTGAGGGCGGGGCCGGCCGGCGGACCGAGGCGCCGCCCGGGGCGGACGAGAGCAACGTCATGAAGGGACTCGCAGAGGGCTCGGGCGCGCGGATCAGGCCGTGCGGTAGGCGGATTCGAGGGCGGAGCGCACGGCGGCCGCGCTCGTCCCCCGGGTGAAGGCGGTGCTGGTCGCCGTGATCAGGGGCTGGGTGGCCGTCGGGGGGACGTACAGGTCGGGCAGGAGTACCTGGCCGACCCGGTCGCCGAGCTGCTGGGCCTTGGCCACCAGCGGGAAGTCCTTGCTGACGGTGTCGGTGACGAGCGCCATGTCCCGGCCGCTCTCGGTGATGAAGCGCGAGACCGTCTCGGGGCGGTACATGAAGCGCAGGAACTTCTCGACCGATGGCAGCTTCTTGACGCCGTTGGGGCTGATCCAGAACCCGATGAGGGTGTACGAGCGCAGGATGGTCGGCTTGCTGTGCGCCGCGCCGGGGGCCAGCGGCCAGCCACCGACCTCCGTGTGCCCGGCCGCCTTCGGTGAGACCTTCGCCAGCGCCGACGACATCGCGGACTGGATGGCCGCCGCCTCGGTGTTGTACTGCGTGGTCATGATGTCCGAGGTCAGCCCCTGCGCCTTGTCGGCGAAGACACCGGCGTCGCGCAGCTGGACGAAGTAGTCGATGCCCTCGCGGGCTCCCCTGCTGCCGCTGAAGTCTCCGCTCGTGTAGACCTTCCGCGCCTCGTCGGGCGTGAGGAACGTCTGGATGATCTGGGCCAGCAGCTTCTGTCCGGTCCAGTCGTTTCCGCCGACGGTGACCGGGGCGATGCCCTTGGCCCGCAGCCGGCGCGCGGCCCCGATCAGCTGGTCACCGGTGGTGGGTACGGAGTCGACGCCGGCCCGCCCGAGCAGGGCGGTGTTGAAGGCGACGGGCCAGTTGGTGGCGAAGTACGGGAAGGCGCGGAGCCTGCCGTCGGCGTCGGTCCACTCCTCGATGGCGGCGGGCAGCACGCGCTCGCGGAGCCCCCAGTCGTCGAGGTAGCCCTTCACGTCGACGGTGGCCCCGACATCGGTCCAGGCCAGGGTCTTGTCGTAGAGGTTGACCATGACCACGTCCGGCTCCTTGCGGGCCAGCCGGGAGGTCTCGTACACCTGGGGCAGGTCGTCGCCGTTGACGAGGTTCTTGATCCGGATGTCCGGATTCTCCTCGTGGAACGCCTTGACGACTGCCTTGTAGGTGGGAGAACCGGGCGCGGTGGTACCGAGCTGGGTGTGCACGGTCAGGGTGCCGGGGTCGGAATCGGCCGAGGCGAGTGTGGAGCAGCCGGACAGAGCGGTAGCGGCGGCGAGGCCGGAGCCTGCAGCGAGGAAACCGCGCCGGCTCAGGGATGAGCGCACAGCGGGATGTCTCCAACCAGGACGTTAACCATGTGGTTAATCGATGTACCAGTGGGCTGCGAGAAACCTAGAGCCACTTGCCGGAACGGTCAACCCCCGGTTGCACATGACGAAAATACGGACATCTCGGCAACTGGCCGGCCACCTTGGGGCAGGATCTGATCACGGGCGGCGCGGTGCTCCCCCGTCCCCGTCCAACCCTGAGCGGACACCGACAGCCGCCCGCGCCGGACCGCCTGGCATCCTTGAGCCGATCCAGGAGGTGCACATGTCATTCGCTGAGTACGTGGAACGGGTTGCCGACGAGGTGGTCGGAGCGTTTCCGGCCGACGCCGGCATCTACGCCGTGACGTTCCGGATCGACAGCGTCGACCAGGATCCCCGGCTCCCGTACGTGGCCATCGGTTACACGACGGAGGCCGACGCCGCGAGGTCGGCACAGCAGGCGCAGCAGGCGTCGGACGGCTGGGAGACGCGCTGGAGCTACGCGTACTTCCCCGGAACGGGGCTCGAAGGCGTCCGGGCCGTCGGGCGTGATCCGGAGGGCGCGGAGGCGCACCGGCGGGAGGCCGAGTCCCGGGGGCTCCGGTACGAGGACGACGAGGAGCCGGACGGCCGCGACGACCTGCTGATCGAATGGTTCCACGAGGTCTGCGTCGGGGCGGCCCGCCGCCTCCACCTGAGCGGCCGCATCGTGGAGGCGTTGGGACGCCCGACGCCGGTCATCCTCTACGACATGTTCGAACCGGACGCGATGTTCGAGCTGACGTCGGCCGCCAATCCCGCCGAGCTGGTGGCGGATTTCATGAGGGAGGATCCGGCCGAGAGCCTGGCGCCCGGATCACGGGAGTGAGCGCACCCACCGGAGCCGGAGGACTGGTCAGTCCGATCGGCGACGAGGACTTCCGGATCCGGTTGCGCCGGAGGGCCATGTGCCAGGCCTCCGGGCGCACGCCCGACATCGAGAGCAAGGCCGGCGAGGCCCTCATGGAGCTCACCCGACAGAAGGTGGCCGAGGCGATGGAGTCGGGCATCGCCCCGGTCGGCGATGAGTCCGCCCCCGTCGTCGACGACCTCGTGCACCGCTTCGCCGAGGTGTTCGCGTGCACCCCCGGCACGGAGTTCCGGGACCGGATGGCCCGGCAGTTCGAAGAAGCGCACGATCCCGGGGCGGACCAGTACTGGCGGTTGGTCCGGATCGTCAACGGCTGGCAGGTGGTACCGAACCTGATCCCGGTGCACCCCTGGCTCGTCCAGGCTCTGAGAAGTGACCGCGCCGCATAGGCACCACCACAGTGCGGAGCGCGCCGGATCCCTGAACGGGTCCAGAGGCGGAGGCGGCTGCCTGCGGACACGGCAAGAGGGCACGCCCGGCCGGCCTCGGAGCCGCGGTGGCACCGACCGCGGCTTCGAGGCGGTCAACGCCGAAGGACGGTCACGGGTCACCGCTCCTGGGACACCGGTGGATTCACCGATGGCAGCTCGCCGCCATCCGTAGAAACTGCGGTCTCAACAAGTCAACGCGTTGGGACACGCATTCACGGAGGCAATCCATGCGCATGCTTTCCCGCTTATCCAGGCGGCCCGTCGCCGCCACCGCACTGGGGGTACTGCTCTGCGGTGCCCTCCTCGCCACCCCGCTGACCGCCCCGGCCGCGGCTTCCCCCGCCGCAGCCGTGGCCCCCACGGTGACCGTCCCGCCCGCCGGCAGCCACGGTTTCCCGTTCCTCGCCGCCGCGGAGGACCTCGGCTCGTTCGGCTACACCGAGAGCGAGTACTTCTTCTCGGGCACCGCGACGTCATACGCGAAGTCCGGCCTGTGGACATCCGACGGCAGGTGGAACGTCCGGACGTCCGGCACCGCCGCCTTCAAGAGCCGCCTGCTCGTGCGCCGGCCCACCGATCCGGCGAAGTTCAACGGCACGGTGGTCGTGGAGTGGCTCAACGTCAGCGGCCAGCTCGAACTCTCCCCGGACTACTGGTTCGAACGGGACGAACTGCTGCGCGAGGGGTATGCCTGGGTCGGTGTCTCGGCACAGGCCGTCGGGGTCAACGGCGGGCTGGGCGAGATCAAGGGTCTCAAGGGCTGGGACCCGGCCAGGTACGGCAGTCTGGTCCACCCCGGTGACGCGTTCGCCTACGACATCTTCTCCCAGGCAGGCCAGGCGCTGCGCACCCCGGACGGGCCGGACCCCCTCGGCGGCCTACCGGTCCGGACCCTGCTCGCCGACGGCGAGTCGCAGTCGGCGGGCTTCATGACCACGTACGTCAACGCCGTCCAGCCGGTGTCCAAGGTCTACGACGGTTTCATGGTGCACAGCAACAGTGCGATCGCCTCGCCCATCAGCGGCGTGCTCGCCGACACCCTGCTGATGCCGAACCCGTCCCGGATCAGGACCGACCTGACTGCGCCGACGTTCGTCGTGCTCACCGAGACCGACGTGCCGGGCGCCGCGACCGCACGGCAGCCGGACACCGGCAGCGTCGTGCACTGGGAGCTGGCCGGCACCGCGCACGGCGACCAGTGGGCGTACGACCTCGGCGACGCAACCGTGACGAAGTCGGCGGGTACGGCCGCGCCGTCGCCGGACTGCGCCGCCGGTTCCGCTCCCTTCAACGACGGGCCCGGTCACTGGGCGATGAACTCCGCGCTGCGGCACCTGGGCGTCTGGGCGCGGGGCGGTGCGCGTCCCCCGAGCGGACGGTCACTGAGCACCGTCCTGCGTGACCCGGCAACCGGCCTGGCCACCGGCGGTGTCCGCCTGCCCGACGTCACAGTGCCCACGCGTACGCTCACCGGTGCGCGCGACACCAGTGGCAGCGGTGTCTTCTGCGGCCTGTACGGCGCCCGCGATCCGTGGAACGGCGACGCCGACGCGTGGGACCGCCACGACGACGGCGACCCGTCCGACCCGCTCTTCCCTGCCACGGCGGAGCCGGTACTCAGCCGGCTCTACCCGACCCATGCCGACTACGTGGGCAAGGTACGTACGGCCGCGCAGTCGTCCGTCGATGCGGGCTTCCTGCTGCCGGAGGACGCGACGTCGATCATTGCCGCCGCGCAGGACTCAGGAATCGGCGGCTGACCCCGCCACGGTCCGGCCGGCCGCTACCCCGCAGCGCGGCACCACTACGGCTCGGGGCAGCGGTCGGCGGACCGTGCACCGTGAACGGCCGATGCACCGTCTGACGCCGCCCTCGCGGAGTGCGGCGAGGCAAAGCCCGCCGGCGGCTGCGGCGCTCAGGCCGTGCATGTGGACGCAGCCCGTACGCTTCGAGCCGGTTCGTGCGGGCGCGATCACACCTCTGGGGTCAGGAACTGGTGGGCGCCGCGCAGTCTGGTGCGCAGCTTGCGCTGGGTCGCACGGCTGTCGAGGCGTACGTCGAGAGCCCCGGGAAGCGCTGCGTCGGCACGGCGCCCCCTGCGCAGTCGGGAGGCGTCGAGTCCGTCGCGTCCGGCTATGAGGACGCCGAGATCATGACGGCTCAGAGCCTCGCTCCCGCCGAGATGACGGACACCGCTGGCGTCACCCGACGCGAGTTCCATAAGAGCTGCGGCGAGGTCGGCCACGTGCACCGGGCACCGGATGTCGTCGGTGAACAACACACCGTCGCGCGTCCCGGCGACGAGTTCGTGCACCACCCGTTCGTGCTTCGACTGACCGTCGCCAATGATCAGCGAGGTACGCGCGATCACAGCATCAGGATGTACGAGGAGAACGCCTGTCTCCGCCGCTGCCTTCGCCGCCCCGTACGGGGACACGGGATCGGGCAGACAGGACTCCTCGTAGTGGACGCGGGCGCCGGAGAACACGGCATCGCTCGAGACGTGGATCAGACGGCTGCCCGACCTTGCCGCCGCCATCGCCAGCCGGACAGGGCCCTCGGCCGTGACCGCCCAGTCCGCCTCGCCGCTCGACGCGTTGACTATGACGCGAGGGCCGACATCGGCCACGACCTCTTCGACACGTCCGGGATCCCGCAGGTCGAGGTCGTACCAGGCGACACCTGGGGCGCTTCCGGGTCTGGTCGCGTAGGTCGCGGCCGTGGGGTGCCCGGCCGCGACCGCTTGCCGGAGCAGCTCAGCACCCAAGAATCCGGAACCACCAACGACCAGGACCGTCACGACGCGTCACTCCAGTGCTGTCACCGAAACGATCACCAGTGCGTCCTGCGACCATCACCCGTCGTGCTACCGCCGACGGGGTGAAGTAGCCCACCGCGTCGGCACATCGGAGCTTCCGACACGCAGCACCGATGTCCGCTCCCCCACGAACCGGGATCCTGGGTGCCACGCTCACCACGCCACGGGCAACGACCTCAGTCCGTACACGATGCTCTCGGTGGAGAAGTCCAGGTCCTCCTCCGGCACCGCGAGCCGCAGAGCGGGCATGCGGCGCAGCAGGGTCTCCAGGATGATCTGCAGTTCGGCCCGGGCCAGCGCCTGGCCAAGGCACTGGTGGATGCCGAAGCCGAAGGAGAGATGGCGCCGTGCGTCCCGGGTCACGTCCAGCTCCGTGGGGCAGGCGCCGGTCTCCGACGTGAACAGGTCCTCGTCCAGGTTGGCCGTGGACAGCATGAAGATCACCCCGTCACCGGCGGCGATGGTCGTCCCCGAGACCTCCACGCTCTCCTTGGCGACTCGGGCGAGACCGAGGTGAATGATGGTCTGCTGCCTCAGCAACTCCTCGACCGCGCCGGGGACGAGCTCCGGCCGCTCCCGCAACAGAGCCGTCTGATCGGGGCGACGCAGCAGCGCCAGGGTGCTGACGGCTGTCATGTTGGCGGTGCTCTCGTGGCCGGTGACCAACAGCAGGAAGCCCAGCGACGCGGTCTCCTGCGGGGTCAGGTCGTCGCGTGCGACCAGCCGGCTGAGGATGTCGTCGCCCGGCTGCGCCTGCTTGCTGGTGGCCAGCTGCGTCAGATACGCCATCAGGTCCTGATGGGCTTCGGTGACCCGGTCCTGGCCCGTCGTGTTGTCCAGGAGTGTCCTGCTCAGCGACTGGAAGAGCTCATGGTCCTCGTACGGCACCCCCAGCATGTGGCAGATGACGAGCGACGGCACGGGCAGTGCGAAGTCACCGACCAGGTCGGCGGGTGCGCCCTTGGCCTGCATCCGGTCGACGGCAGCGTCCACGATCTCCTGGATGGCGGGGCGCAGGGCGTCGATACGTTTGACGAGGAAGTCCTTGGTGACCATGCGCCGAAGGCGGGCGTGTTCGGGGTCGTCCATCCGGATGAAGCTCGGCTTGGCGGTGGCCAGATGGCGCTGCCCCGGGGAGAGGAAGGGGAAACCGGGGGTACGGGCGTCGGCGCTGAAGCGCGCGTCGGCCAAGGCGGCACGCACCTCCTGATAACCGGTGACGAGCCAGCACTTGGAACCGTCAGGCAGCACGGAGCACGTCACCGAGGATGCCCGGGAGGCCTGCACGTACGCCGGAGGCGGACCGTACGGGCAGTCGCCGTACTGCGCCGGGAGGGCGAGGACGGAGCTGGGTGCGGGACTGGTCAGGGACATGCGCGGACTGCCTTCCGGTTCTTCTGCTGCGAGTGTGACTGGAGTGTGAGCAGCGCTACTGCTGCTGGACGGTGGTGAGGGTGATCGCGCCACTGGGGCAGAGTTCCGCGGCCAGTTGGAGGTCTGCGGGCCGGGACCGGGTGAGGTGGTCAGGGCGGAGTGTGACCAGCCCGTCCACGTCGCTCTGCTCGAACGACTCGGGGGCCGTGCTGACGCACTGGCCGGAACTGCAGCACAGGTCCCGTTCGATACGGACCTCGAACACTTCCCGGCCCGTCGCCTCCGGCTGCCCGGAAGGCGCGTCAGCCGGTGTACGCAGGGTGCGCAGGGTCATGCACATCATCGCCGACTGACCTGCCAGCACGAGGAGTTCGACCAGCTGGTCGGGTCGCATCCGTTCGGTGAGCTGCTGCCAGACGGCGTCCGGTACGTCGGCGTGGGCGGCGAGCGCGTCGGTGGTCCGCAGCAGGGCGAGGTCGTCGGGCGCCCAGGGATGCGCGTCGAGTGGGAGGGCGGTTGCCGTCGTCTCGGCCGTGTCCAGTCCGGCCAGCCGGGCCTGTCCGATGTGCCGGGCGTGGACGAAGTCGCAGCCCAGCAGGTGTGCGGTGCGCAGGACGACGAGTTCCCGGTCCCGCGCGCCGAGCGTGCCGTCATGGGTGAGCACCCGCGCGAGCGCCAACCAGGCCTCGGCGAGCGGCAGATGGTGGGCGAGCGTGCCGAACAGGTTGTTCCTGCCCGGTCCGTCCTTGCGGGAGGAGTCGAGCACCGTACGCAGCGATGGCGGCCACTCGTCCGGTGTGAGGGGGACGAGCCGCGGCCCGCCGGGGCCGGGCCGGGCCGGAGGGACGGGGGCGCCGTGCGGCGGGGCGGTGGCAGAGGGGGGCATCGCTGGCTCCGTACAGGCAGGGGGAAGGGAGGGAACGTGGAAACGGGGCGAAGTGTGGGGGGGGGTCACCACTCGCAGATGACGACGCCTGCGCTCGCGCCGCTCGCGAAGCCGAACAGGCCCACCAGATCGCCCCGGTGCAGCCGGCCCTCGTCCAGGGCCAGGGCCAGTTGGAGCGGAATGGTGTTCGTGGCGACGTTGCCGTGAGTGGGGAATGTCGCCAGGATCCGGGACGGGTCCACCCCGACCCAGTCGCAGGCGACCTTGGTGAAGGCGACGGAGGGCTGGTGGATGCAGACGAGATCCAGGTCGCCGCTCTTGACTCCGATGTCGTGCATCGCACGGCGTACCTTCTCGGGCATCCCCTCGAAGGAGGCGACGAGTTCGGCGGAGTCGATGCGCAGGTGTCCGAGGGTGCGGTGGTTGGCGTAGGGGTTCGGGAGGGTGGCCGCCCGCCAGCCCCAGGAGTTGGCGAAGAAGCGGGAACCGAGGATGCCGGGCCGGTCGCGGGCCTCGACCAGTACGGCCGACCCCATGTCCCCCGTACTCAGGCTCGGCAGGGCGCGCAGCACGTCGTCGGCACTCCGGACGCTCCACCGGCTCTCCCGGGTACTGACCTCCGCGGTGGTGACCAGGATCCGGCGGTACTGGCCGGACCGGATGAACGCGTCGGCGACCTCCAGGGCGTTGAGCACTCCGTTGCAGGCGTTCTTGAGGTCGAACACCGGGCATCGCAGGCCGAGTTTGTCCGCGACGACGTGTGCCGTCGCCGGCTCCTCCATATCGGCGAGGATGCCCGCGAACAGCAGCAGGTCGATGTCGAGGGGGTCGGTGCCGTGCTGGTCGAGGAGGGTACGTACGGCATGTGCCGCGAGGTCGGACGGCTGCTCTTCGGCGGGGGCCACGGTGCGCTCGACGAGGCCGTACATGTGCCGTAGGACGCCGGGGGACATCGCGATGCCGGGGTTGTGTGCGCGGAAGCGGTCCTCGGTCTCGGCGACCGTCTGGCGGCCGGGCGGGACGTGGACGCTCGCGTGGGCGAGGGAGCTGTACACGGTCAAGGGATGCGGACTCTCTGCGGAACGGCGCCGTGGGCAGGCGGGAGCGGGCGGCAGGGCGGGACGCCCTGCCGCGCGGGGCGTTGCGGGTACGCGGTGCGGAGATCAGGCCGAGCGCAGGACCAGGACCACGTTGTGCCCGCCGAAGCCGAAGGAGTGGCTTGCGGCGGCGCGTACGGTCTCCTGGCGCGGCTCCCCCATCACGCACCGCAGGGGGAAGGCCAGGGTCTTCGGGGTGAGGTTGGCGATCGGCGGGACCGTGGAACGGTGGATGGTCAGCGCCGTGAGCGCCGCCTCGATGGCTCCGGCCGCCCCGAGGCTGTGTCCCAGCACGCCCTTGGCGGCGGTGATGCTGGGGCGGTGCGGCAGCACGCGGTCGATGAGCTCCGCCTCCATGCTGTCGTTCAGTGGCGTGGAGGTGCCGTGGGCGTTGACGTGGTCGATGTCCGACGGGCTGAGACCGGCTTCGGCGACGGCGTTGCGCAGCGCGGTCTCGGCCACTGTTCCGCCGGGCGCGGGTGCCGTGGGGTGGTGGGCGTCCGAGCTCAGCCCGGCTCCCGCCAACTGCGCGTATCCGCTCCTGCCGCGGGCCCGAGCGTCGGCGACCCGCTCCAGGACCAGGATCGCGGCACCTTCCGAGATGACGAATCCGTCCCGGTCGGCCGCGAACGGACGCGAGGCCGCCGCCGGGTCGCCGGTACGAGACGAGAGGGCGCCCATCCGCTGGAAGCCGGTGGTGACCACGGGGCTGACGGCCGCTTCGGTGCCGCCGGCGACCGCGATGTCGCAGGCGCCGGACAGCAGCAGGTCGCGGGCCACGGCCAGGGCGCTCGCCCCTGACGCGCACGCGGTCTCGGTGGCGAGCGAGGGCCCGCGAGCCCCCAGGTCCAGGAGCACTTCGCCCGCTGCCATGTTGGAGATGAGCATGGGGATCAGCACCGGCGACACAAGATCCGGCCCGGCCTGCAGCAGGCGAGCCGTCTGTTCCTCCAGGTGGGCGGCGCCCGCGAGCCCGGAGCCGATCACCACGGCCACCCGGGTGCCGTCCCAGCTCTTCGGGTCCAGGCCGGCGTCGGCGACGGCCTCCCGTGCGGCGAGCACGGCCAGCTGACTGAAGCGGGCCATCCTCCATGCCTTGCCGCCGCCGATGCGCCCCTCGCCGGCGCGCATGGGAGGGATCCGGCAGGAGAAGTCGGTGGGGAGTTCCTTGAGCTGGGAGTCCCGGGCCGCCGTGGACTCACCGCGCAGCACGCCCTGCCAGGTCGCCTCGCGGCCGACACCGGCCGGGGTGATCATCCCCAGACCGGTGACGGCGACCGCACGGCTGCCAGCCGTCACAGTGCCCCTGCCGCGACGCGCTTGGCGACCAGGGTCGAGATGAGTTCGGCGACCGTGGTGGTCTTGGTCGCCTCGTGCTCCTCGACCTTGACGCCCAGCTCCTCCTGGAGTGCGAGGGCGAGTTCGGCCAGGGAGAGCGAGTCCAGGTCGAGGCTCTCCAGAGTGGATTCGGGGTGGATCGAGTCCGGAACGACCTCGAACTTGCCGGTCAGGACCGAGTTGACGGCGGTGTCGACAGGAGACATGAGTGTGGCCTTCGCTTGGTGAGGGGTGCTGGGAAAGGGGGGGAGAAATGAGGGAGAGGAGTGCTGGGGGTTCGTCCGGCCAGGGCGCGAGCCCGGCATGATCCAGACGAGGTCCCGACCTGGTCCGGATGCGAGTCCCGGAGCCCGGAGGCCGGCCTGATCCAGGAGGAGGGCCCTGCGGGACAGCCCTTAGGTGCGGGCGGTGCCGCTCAGGGCGGGGTGCGGCGAGTCGTCGGCGGCGGGGGAAGCCGCCGGCACGCTGACGGTGTCCGCCACCGGCGGGACGCGGGCGAGGTCGGGCCACACCAGGGCGGCCGATCCCCAGGTGAGCCCGGCGCCGAAGGAGGTGAGCAACACCCGCTGTCCAGGCCGGAGTTCCCCGCGGCTCGCCGCGTCGGCGAGCGCGAGCGGAATGGACGCCGCACCGGTGTTGCCGACCCGGTCGATGTTGGCGATCTGCCGCTGCGCGGGCACGGCGAGCCGTTCGCCGACGGCGCGCAGGATCCGTGCGTTGGCCTGGTGGCCGACGAACCGGTCGACGTCCTCGACCCGCCAGCCGACGGAGCGCAGGACCGACCGCGAGGACTCGGTCATCCGGGTGACCGCGTGCTGGAAGACCTCGCGCCCGTTCATCCGGAAGTACCGGTCGCCGGGTGCGTACCGCTCGGGGGCGGACCGTTCCAGCGCGCCGCCTCCCGGCACTTCGATGAGGTCGTGAAAGGTTCCGTCGCTGCCGAGGTCGAAGCCCAGGACGCTGCCGGGGACACCCCGTTCGCCCCGGCGCAGCACCACGGCACCGGCGCCGTCCGCGAACACCACCCCGGCGCTGCGGTCGTCCGGGGCCAGCAAGGTGGAGTACACGTCGGTCGCGACCAGCAGGACGCGGTCGGCGATCCCGGCGGCGAGCACGCCCGCAGCAGTGGCCAGGGCGTAGACGAATCCGCTGCACGCTGCGGAAACGTCCCAGGCGGCGACCGGCCCGAGGCCCATCCTGGCGGCGAGCTGGGGGGCCATGGCCGGCATCGGCCGGTCGGGGGTGGAGGTCGCCACGACGACAGCGTCGATCCGGGGATGTCCGGCCACGGCCATGGCGCGCCCGGCGGCCTCCAGGGCGAGATCGCCGGTGGATGTGCCGGGATCGGTCCAGTGACGTGTGCCGATGCCTGTGCGGCGACGTACCCACGCGTCATCGACCTCCCAGGCCTCCGGAAGCTCCTCGTTGACGACCACGCGAGGCGGAACCCAGCCGGCCAGGCCCTCGACGACGGCGGCCGGAGAGCCGTCCCGCTTTCTCAACTCTTCTTCTGGGAGAAATAGTTCGCCAGACACCCACACCTCGCCGGGATCACGTCTCGAATGGAATCGGCATGACCATAGGCACGAAAAGGATCTTGACCAGCGCGACTGTCCCTCGAACGAATATCCACAGAACTGCAGATTGCGAAGATCGCGCAGATCAGAGGCGGTATGGAGCAGGAACGTTACGGCTCTCGGGCCGAACGAGTGTCACGCGAAGGGGTGGTGCTTCTTACTGACGTCGGCGTACGGGTTGACGGCGGATCGAGCCCCGGCACGCGCTTCGACGGCGGGGGTTGTCGCTTTGCATCACGTACCCCTGCCGCTCAGACTCCGTGAACCTCGAGCTCCGAGGTCTGGACCGCCGGCTACTGGGTGGTGGCCGGGCCGGGCCGGACGCGCGCATCATCCGGCCGAGGCGCGCTCAGCGGATCTCCCCGATCGCGCTTCGCCGAGGGAGGAGTCCGGCACGTAAGACCCCACGGCTACGCTCGCAGTGATCAACACAGAGGAGGTGTGCCATGAGTCTCACGGACCCCACAGATCTCACGGGGAAGTCAGTGGTGGTGACCGGGGCCGGGCGTGGGTTCGGGCGAGCATTGGCCTTGAACGCGGGCCGGTTGGGTGCGCGCGTGTTCGTGTCGGCGCGCTCCCTGGCCGCGGCACAGCGAGTGGCCGATGAGGTGGCGGCCGACAGCGGCGCACGAGCCGACGCCTTCGACTGCGATCTGGCCGACCCGGTCTCCGTACGGACATTCGCAGGCGCGGTCTCCACCCGCACCGACCGGGTGGACGTGCTGATCAACAACGGCGCCCGCTATCTGGAAGGTCCCGATCTGTGGGATGCCGACGACGACGCGATCACCGACACGATCGCATCCGGAGCCACGGGCACCCTGCTCACGGTCAAGCACTTCCTCCCGCTGCTGCGCGCCTCGCCCGGTGCCGATGTCGTCAACCTGGTCTCCTCGGCCGCGGAACCCCGGAACCACCGTTCTCAGGCACACCCCGCGTTCTACGCGGCCAAGGCAGCCCAGGCCGGCTTCGCCGACGTCCTCTCCGAGCGGCTGCGCCCCGAGGGAATCCGTGTGATCTCGCTCTACCCACCGGACTTCACGGACGGCGACCCGCTCGACTCCACCTGGGAGCACGCCTCCCGGACGGCAGATGACCCGCTGACTACCCGGTCCGTGCTCGACTGCGTCCTCTTCGCGATCGGCCAGTCGCGCGACTGCTTCATCCGCTCCTTCCACTTCGAGCAGTTGTAGGCACACGCCGGACTGCACACGCACTGGTCGGCTGCGCGCCCCGCCGCCGTGGAACACGGGTTCTGTGCGCACTGCCGAGCGCGCGGGCTTCCGGCGTGAGGGGCTGCTGCGGGGCCGGCAGCAGGTGGGGGCGGACCGGCGGGACATGTTCATGTACGCACTGCTGCGTGCCGGACAGCGAGGTCGCTGACCGGGTCCAAAGAATCACCGTGCCCGCCTTGGACATCAGGGCTGCACGGGTCAGGACCGACGGCGTTCATCCTTACGCGGACGCGTCGCAAGCCATCGGAATCAGGATTTACATAAAGGATTCATATAAAGCCCTTATGCTTTAGGGATGAGTCACCGCGACGCCACGCACGGCGCTTCCGATGCCATCGGGTCAGCCCTCTACGGTCTGGCCACCAGGGCCGTGAGACGTCTTCCCCGCGACATGAGCCTGACGTCCGCCACCACCTTGGCCACCCTGGACAGGACCGGCCCGCGACGGATCACCGATCTGGCGGTGGCCGAGGGCGTCACCCAGCCTGCGATGACCGTCCTGGTCCGGGTGATGGAGGAATCCGGACTGGTCGAGCGGAAGGGCGATCCGTCCGACAGGCGGGTCACGCTGGTGTGCCTGACCGAGGCCGGCGCGTCGTACGTCCGGACGCGACGCCAGGCGGGCGTCGACGCGTACGCGCGGTTGATCGACGAACTCGCCGGTGACGAGGTCGAGGCCTTGGCAGCAGCCCTTCCGGCGCTGCTGCATCTGGCGGAGCTCGAAAGCCACGCCCGAGAGGAGTCGGACCGGTGACCGCGGCCGAGGCTCATGACCAGCCCACGGGCACTGCCCCCATACGTTCCGAGGCACGTCTGCTGGTCCCCGCCCTGATATTCGTCGCCCTGGTCGTGGCGGCGGTCGCCAGCCTCGGGACGCCGCTCATCACCAGCGTGGCGACCACGTTCCACGTCTCCCTCGACAGCGCGCAGTGGACCCTGACCATCGCACTTCTCAGCGGCGCCGTCGCCACGCCCGTCCTCGGCCGGCTCGGAGCCGGACCGCACCGGCGGACCACGATTCTCGTCACCCTGGCGATCGTCGTCGGCGGCGGCGCACTCACCGTGCTGCCGCTGCCGTTCGCCTGGCTGCTCGTGGGCAGGGCCGCCCAGGGTGTCGGACTCGGTCTCACGGCGCTGATGATGGGCGTGGCCCGCGACCATCTTCCCGAGGAGCGCAGCGCGGCCACGATCGCCCTGATCTCGGTGGTCTCCATCATCGGAGCCGGCGTCGGCTACCCGCTGGCCGCGCTGCTCGCCGAGTTCGGCGGACTGCGGGCCGCCTACGGCCTCGGCCTGCTCGTCACCGCCATCGCCTTCGTGACCGCGTGGCGCTCCATGCCCGCAGCCCCCGAAGGCCGCTCCGCTCACGTGAACGTGCCCGGTGCGCTCGTCCTGGCGGGCGGGCTGCTCCTCGTCCTGTTCCTGGCCGGCGAGAGGACCCTGTGGAGCCGACACCTCGCCGTGGCGGTGGCCCTTGCCGTCGCCGCCGTGCTCCTGCTCTGCGTCTGGGCCGTTTCCGAACTGCGAACCGGGACGCCCCTGGTCGACGTCCGGGCGGTACGGCACCCGGCGGTCGCCGGAGCGAACATCGCCATGTTCGTCGGCGGGATCGGCATGTACCTCCTGCTCACGCTCATCACCCGTTACGCGCAGACGCCGCACAGCGCCGGCTACGGCTTCGGACTGACCACCTTCGTGGCGGGGCTGGTCCTCATCCCGTTCTCCGTGCTGGGGTTCGTCGCAGGCAAGCTCACGCCCCGGGTCCGGAAGTGGGTCGACGGCCCCCTGCTCCTGGCCGGCAGTGCCGCCATCGTCGGCGGCGGATTCGTCCTGTTCGCCGCCGCCCGGTCGAACCTGGCCGAACTGCTGGCGGCCATGGGTGTGCTGGGCTTCGGCGTCGGCAGCTTCACGGCCGCCATGCCCGGCGTCATCCTGGCCGTCACCCCCAGGAGCGAGACGTCGAGCGCCATGAGCTTCAACTACGTCGTCCGCAGCGTCGGATACTCCCTGGGCAGCGCCATCGGCGGCCTGGTCCTGGCCGCCGGCACCGACACGGGCCGCCTCTTCCCGGACGACGACGCCTACACGAACGCGGCGCTGATCGGCGTCGCCGCGATGGCGATCACGACGCTCGCCGCCCTCGCCCGCCGGCGCTCACCCCAGACCGATCCGGTCACAGCCCCGGCCGGTGTGCCGGGCCTGGGCGGGTCGAGTCGAACCGAAAGCTGAGGCGCACCGTCCTGATCGAGTTCGACAGCTTCGAACAGGCCGTCGCCGCACATGCGAGTGCGGCCCACCAGGAGGCGCTGGCCTCTCTTGCTGACGGCGTCGAGCGTGACTTCCGCATCATCGAAGGCCTCGACTGACGACCGCGACTACCCCGGCAGAGGCCGGTCATCGATGACGTTTTTCATGACGAGGGTGGAGGTCAGGCGCTGGACGCCCGGCAGTCGGGCGAGCTGCTGGTCGTACAGCTGCTGGAAGGCCGCGAGATCGGTGGTGGCCACCCGCAGGAGGTAGTCGGGTTCGCCGAACAGACGCTGGGCCTGGAGGACGTTCGGAATGTCGGCGAGAGCGTCCTCGAAGGTGGTAACGGTGTCGGGCGACTCCCACCGCAGGGTGGCGAAGACCAGGGCTTCGAAAGTCAGGCCGACGGCAGCCGGGTCGACGACGGCACGGTAGCCCCGGATCGCACCCTCACGTTCCAGATCGCGCAGGCGACGGTGACAGGGCGAGACGCTGAGCTGCACGCGGGCGGCCAGTTCCGTGACGGTCAAGCGCCCGTCGAGCTGAAGCTCGGCAAGAATTTTCCGGTCCAGCTCATCCATACAGTAGATCTTGCCTCAGAATCCGCATTGCCGGGGTAAATAGGAAAACATTTTTGGGATGAATCGCCCTAACCTTCCTCTCGGAGCATGGATGAGAGGAAACATTCGATGGATACGACGACGTTGGCGGCCTTCCTGGTCGTGGACCTGCTGCTGGTCTTCACCCCGGGCGCGGACTGGGCGTACGCGATCTCCGCCGGACTGCGGACGCGTTCGGTCGGCCCCGCCGTCGTCGGGTTGGTCGCCGGACACGCGGTCTACGCGCTGGTGGCCGTCGCGGGCGTGGCGGTGATCGTGGCGAGTCACCCGGCCGCGCTCACCGCCCTGACCGTCGGAGGCGCGGGATACCTGCTGTGGCTCGGCTCGAACGTGTTGCGGCAGCCCGCCCTGCCGGCAGCCAACGAGGAGGACCTGGGCGCCTCCGGCATGCGGATCATGCTCAAGGGGCTCGGGATCAGCGGCCTGAACCCGAAGGCGCTGCTGTTGTACTTCTCGCTGTTCCCGCAGTTCGTCCATGCCGAGGACGGCTGGCCGGTAGCCGCCCAGACGGGACTCCTCAGCACCGTGCACCTGACCGCGTGCGCCGTCGTCTACCTCGCCGTCGGCGTCCTGGCCCGGACTGTTCTCAGGACCCGGCCCTCGGCCGCCCTGGCCGTCACGCGAGTCAGCGGTGCCATGATGATCACCATCGGCGCCCTCCTGCTGGTGGAACGCCTGACCGGCTGAGGTGCCCACCCCGCACCTGTCCGCGGACTCGAAGGAGAGCACGCACATGGAAGACCGGACGCAACAGGAACAGGCAAGCTCCTCGGTCCGCGCACGCGTTCAGGGCAGCTTCGACAGCCAAGGCCTGATGGCCCACCTCGGCGCGCGCCTCACCCACATCGGCCCGGGGCGCGTCCACATCGTGCTTCCGGCTCGTCCCGAGGTGACCCAGCAGCACGGGTACGTACACGCCGGCGCGACGAGTGCCATCGCCGACAGCGCCGGCGGCTACGCGGCGCTCACCCTGCTCGACGAGGAGTCCGACGTACTCACCGTCGAATACAAGATCAACCTCCTCGCACCGGCCGCCGGTGATCACCTCGAAGCCATCGGCACCGTACTGAAACCCGGGCGCACCCTGACCGTCTGCCGGCTGGAGGTCTACGGCGTCCAGTCCGACGGCAGCGGGAAACTGGTCGCCAACGGCCAGCAGACTCTGATCCGGGCGAACAGGCCCGCCGAGTGACCCCGCAGCCGTCCGCGCCCTCCCTGCCGTCCTGGGCCACCTGGTGGCAACGGCCGTTCCCCGACGCCAACACGCTTCTGCTGCCGGGCCGGCAGCCGGCGCTGATCGACAGCGGATTCGTCGGACATGCGGAGGACACCGCCTCCTGGGCCCGGGCGCAGGCCGGGGATGTCGCTCTGGTCGTGAACACCCACTGGCACTCCGACCACGTCGGCGGCAACGCCCTTTTGCAGGCGCGGGGAGCCGTCATCGCCGCCGGAGCGCCCGAGGCCGAGGCCATCTCCCGCCGGGACCCGGGCTGTTGCGCAGCCGAGTATCTCGACCAGCCCGTCGCCCCGTACACGGTCGACATGCCGCTCGACGACGGACAGGTCCTCCGCCTCGGCGACGCCGACTGGGAAGTGGTCCGGACACCCGGGCACACGCCAGGACACCTCGGGCTGTGGCAGCCGGAGCAGCAACTCCTCGTCGTCGGCGACGCCTTGTCGGACTACGACGTCGGCTGGGTGAACCTCGCCCTCGACGGCCCCGACGCCGGCGCCACAGCACTGGCCTCCCTGCACCGGCTGGCCGCACTGGCCCCGCGCGTGATCCTTCCCTCGCACGGCCCGGTCCCCGCCGACCCCTCCGCTGCGTTCGCGACCGCCCTGCGCCGGGCCCAGCGCCTCGTCGACGACCCGGGCGGAGCGCTCTGGTACGGCGCCCGGCGGATCTTCGCCTTCGCTCTGATGATCCGCGACGGAATGACCACCTCCGAGGTCGAGCCGTACCTGCATGCCCGTGCCTGGCTCACCGATGCCGCCCGGCTGCTGGATGTCGCACCCGAGTCCCTTGCCACGGAACTGGTCACCACCATGCTGGCCGGCGGCGCGATCGTCCTGCGTGACGGCCGCCTGCACGCCGCCGCCCCGCACACACCCGTAACAGCCGAGTCGCTGCGCGTCCCCCACCCCCGCGCCTGGCCACCGTCCACCGAGCCGCAGTAGGCATGTGACAGGACGTGTCGATGCGTTGGCGCAGTAGCCAATCCGTCCTCCAGCTCGGCGACTTGGCGGAGGAGGGCGGGTCGGCGCTCGCGGACGGAGGGCGGGTCGCACTGTTCCGGTGCTCCTGCTCCGTCCCGTCGAGCCGGGTGGCGCCGAGGGACCTCTGCGCCTTGGTCACCGACACACATGGCAGGCTGGGCGCCGTGACTGAGTCGATGGCATACCCGGGACAACCCGTGACCGTCCTGCGGGACGGCAGACTTCGGGCCGCGGGCCTCCGGTGGGGCGACGTCGTCGCGTACGACTGGGGCTTTGAACAGCGAGGAGAGCACCACGTCCAACGCAGCTTCGTGCTGCTCGACGACGGGATACAGATCAATCAGCCGGTGCTCTTCCCTCCTGAACAACAGGGCTGGTGGTACTGCGACCTGGTGGCTGTCGCCCAGGAGGGCGAGCTGCTGCGGGTCGACGACCTGTGGATCGACGTCATCGTCGGGCCGCCCGGCCACCCCTACAGAGTCCTCGACCTCGACGACTACGCCACGGCCGTGGCCGACGGCCGGCTGAGCGCCGCAGACGCCACGGACGGGCTGATCCGCACCCAGCGCTTCCTGGACCGTCGGCTCAACCGCCGGCACGAAGTGGATCGCAGCTGGCCCGACTTCCCACCCGCCGAGGTCGAGATGCTGCTGTCGGCCGAACTTCCCCACGATTGGGCGCTGTTGGAGCGCTGACCCGTGCCGGAACAGGACCGTGGAACTCCGCACTCACACCGGCCCACCGGTGAGCTGCTGGATGGCCTCGACCACCTGGCCCGCTCCGTTCTCGGTCGCCATGGACTTCGCCGCTGCCGCCGCGGCCCGGCCGTGTGCCTGTCCCTTCGTCACCTGGGCGAGCGCGTCGGCAAGCCGCTCGGTGGTGAGGGACCTGAACCGAATCGGTCCGGTGGCGGCGCCGAGGGATGCGAGTCGCCCTGCCCAGAACGGCTGGTCCGCGGTCACCGGCACGGTCACCGCCGGGACGCCGGCCCGCAACGCGGCCGCCGAGGTGCCGGCCCCGGCATGGTGGACCACCGCGGCCAGCCGCGGGAACAGCAGCGCGTGCGGGACGTCCCCGATGGTGAGCACATCGTCCCCCTCGGCGGCGAGTCCGGCGCTGCCGGACTGGAGGATGCCCCGCAGCCCGGCGCGGCGCAGCGCCCGCACAGCGATCCCGCTCAGCCGCTCCCCCTCGCCCGACGCCATGCTCCCGAAGCCGATGAGCACGGGGCGGGGGCCGGCACCCAGGAAGTCCTCAAGCCCGGCAGGCAGCCGTGCGCCCGCGGCCAGGTGTGGCCACCAGTTGCCCACGACGTCCAGGCCGGTGCGCCAGTCCGGTGGACGGGGTACCAGTGCCGGGCTGAATCCGTGCAGGATGGGCCAGTTCGCCTGTTCCTGACGTCGGCGCATCTCCGACGGGGAGGCCGGGGGCAGACCGAGGCGCTGTCGAAGCTTGGCGACCGCCTGTGTGTACACACGGTCTGCCATCCTCAGGGCAATGCGTCCGGTGGCCCGGTTGGCCGGACGGCCCAGGGAGCGGGAGGCGGTGACGACGGGCGGGAAGTCGCCGGTGGGGGCGGTGGGTTGGAGGTACACGCCGAGGCTCGGTGTGCCCGTCGCCTCTGTGAGGTGCCAGCCGAGCGGGGCCGTGGAGGCCGACAGCAGGAGCACGTCGGAGCCGACGGCCACCGCGTCGGCGAAGCCGTCGCCCAGCTCGGTGACGAAGGTGGCAGCGGTACGCAACATGTCACGTTGTCCTGTGACACCACCGGGCACACGTGTGCCGGCGGCGAGACTGCGGAATTCCAGTCCTGCGTCGCGTACGAGAGTCGCGAAGGGTTCTGTGGTGGCGAGGGCTACGTCGTACCCGGCCCGTCTCAGTTCGGCGCCCAGGCCCGTGTAGGGCGCGACGTCGCCGCGCGATCCGGCCGCGACGATCAGTATCCTCATCGGTCCTCCTCCGGGTCCGTACGTCCCTCCGAGTGGCGGGCCGCGTTCGCGTGGACGGCTTTGCATGCGTAGGCGGCCAGGCCGGGGCGTTGCTGCGGCGCCGGGACGACCAGAGCGAAGGCGCGGGGGTCGGCGGCGAAGTCGTCCGCGATGCGCCGGTGCATGCCGGGCGGGCAGGAGGTGAACCAGCGTGAGATGTGCAGGCGGTGTTCCTCGGCGAGGTCCATGGCCCGCTCGCCGTCGCTCGGCTCACCCTCGTCGAAGGCGGCGAGCAACTCCGCCCGCCATGCGGCGGCCTCGCTCATGAGCTGACGCCAGTCCTCCTTGGTGTGGCCTGCCGCGCGCGTCATCGCCTCGCGCTGCCCGGGCGAATCAGCCCACTTCAGCTCGGCCTCGGTGGCGTAACTCAGATCGAAGGCGACCTCGCCGAAGACCTCGAAGCGTTCCCGAGGGGTCAGCGGGACCCCGGTCTGCTGGACCTCGATCGCCCGTTCCGCCACCTCGGCAAGCCGCTCCAGCCTCGCGACTTCCTCACTCAGCTGCCGCCGGCGGACCTGGAGCCGCTCCAGGGCGTTCGCCTGCGGATCCGTGAGGATCGCGGCGATCTCATCGAGCGGGAATCCGAGTTCACGGTAGAAGAGGATCTGCTGGAGCCGGATCAGGTCGGCCTCGCTGTAGAGCCGGTAGCCGGCCCGGCTGCGGTCGCTGGGCGAGAGCAGTTCCGCCTTGTCGTAGTGGTGCAGCGTACGCACCGTCACCCCGGCGAAGGCCGAGACCTGCCCCACGGAGTAGCTCATCCGTCCGTCCTTTCGTCGGCGCCCAGCCTCAAGCCTGACGCAGGGGGAGGGTCAACTCGGGCTCGCCGGTCCGCGGCCACCAGCCAGGTGCCTCGCGTTCGCCGTTCCGTAGTCTTGCCGTATGGAGAACGGGATCGAGCGCGTGGAGGACGGCTGGGACGTCCGCCCCATACGGGGAGTGGGTGTGGGCGAGGTGACCATCGGCAACACGATGCGGCTGCACATCGGTCCCCACGGCATCGAGGTGTGGAGTCCTGCCGAGCTGACCGCGGACGGGGTGACGTGTTCCGTACACGCTTACGGTCGGATCAACCCGGGCCGGATGCCGCAGTTGCTCGACCAAGTGGTGGCCGAGGTTCACGCCGCGGACTCGGGCGTTCTGCGGGTGCGTTTCGCGAATGGGTGGCGGCTGGACGTCCCGGTGCCTCCTGAGGGCCCTGGTGGCGCGGGCGGTCTCAATGGCTGCGGCGACGCCGGTTGGATCGTCGCTCTGCGCGGTCGCCACTTCCTCAGGCCCACGCCGGGTGGCGGTGTGCGGATCTCCGGTCGGCGTCAGGAACAGGGCTGAGCGTCGTCCCCGGGTACGCGCCCGTGCTTCGCTTTTACGCAGGGGACACCTTCCGTAGCTCCCCCGTAACACCCGAACGCAAGACTCTCCGCACCGCGCAGTTCCCGGGATCGACGGGCACATCCACCCGCCGGGGCTGCAAGCTCACGACGCGTCCGGCAGCAGGGCCGGTGCGTGCGTGCCCGGTCCGCCGTGTGCGGGTCGGTGGAAGCGCCGGGGGCGGTGACCGCGCTTCGTTCCCCCGCGTACCGGCTCAACGGCCGCGTACGCCGCGCACAGGGAGAACCACGTTGACCACACAGCCGTACGACACACCCGCCGAGCGACGCTCCGGAGCCGATCAGGAGCTCGACCGGGAACGGCGGATGGGCGCAGCGACCGGGACCGCGACCGCGGCCCGTGACATCCGGGTCGTCGATCTGACCGACTTCGATGCCCGGCGCGCCGACATCACCGAGGAGTTGTGGCAGGCCGCCACCGAGATCGGCTTCTTCCAGTTGTCGGGGCACGGAATCGACCCGGCCGGGATCGACTCGGCGTTCGCCGCAGCGGAGGCGTACTTCGCCCTGCCCGTCGGCATCAAGAGCCGCCACGCCCTCAAGAAGGGGCTGAACACGGGCTGGGAGTACCGGAGTCAGGTACGTCCCTCCACCGGTACCCCGGACGAGAAGGAGTCGTACCAGCTCACCCGGCCGCACATGGACGGGCTGTGGCCGGACGAGGCCGAACTGCCGGGCTTCCGCGCGACCTTGCTGGATTTCGAGCGCCGTTGCCACCGCCTCGCCCACCAGGTCCTGTCCTGCTTCGCCGAAGGCCTCGGCTTCGAACGTGACTTCTTCGCGCGCCGGCACGATCCGGCCAGCCCGCTGCACCAGAGCACCCTGCGTCTGCTGCACTACTACGCCGTACCCGAGCGGGCACGCGGTCGGGCGGACGGGGGGTGGCGCGCCGGAGCGCACACCGACTTCGACTGCCTGACGCTCCTCTTCCAGCGCGACGGCCAGGACGGTCTCCAGGTGTGCCCTGGCAAGGAGGCGGACACCCGTGCCTGGACGCCCGTACCGGCCCGCGCCGACCTCATCACCTGCAACATCGGCGACATGCTCATGCGGTGGAGCGGCGATCTCCTGCCGTCCAACTTCCACCGCGTCGCGCCGCCCGGGCCGGACGACGACCAGGGGCCGCGCTACTCCATCGCCTACTTCGCGCAGGCCGACCGGGACGCCGTGATCGCCGCGCCGGACGGGCGTCATGCACCGATCACCGCCGAGGAGTACCTGCGGCAGCGCATCGCCGCCAACTTCGCCGGCTGACGGGCGGCCGCCCACAGAGGCGGCGTCCGCCGCCGTGGCCGTTCGCACGAGCGGCCGCGGCGGCCCTCTCCGACACCCACGCACGAAAGCGGGGTCCCGCATGTCCGAAACACGCCCGTGTGCGCTGCTGCTGTCAGGTGCCCAGGTGGTCACCGTCGATGACGCGCGCACCGTTCACACCGACGGGGCCGTGGCCGTCGACGGCAACCGCGTCGTCGACGTCGGCCCGACCGCCGACCTGGTCGCCCGCTGGCGGCCGCACCGCACCGTCGACTGCCGGGGCAGCGCCGTCCTGCCCGGCTTCACCGACGCGCACACCCACCTGTTCCAGAGCCTGGCCCGAGGCATCGGTGACGGCATGGCCATCGGGCGGTGGCTGAACGAGTTCATGTGGCCGTACGCCATTCACCTCGACGCCGAGGACGCCCGGGTCGCCGCCCGACTGGGCGCGGTGGAGGCCGCCCGGGCGGGTATCACGACGGTCGTCGACCACCACTACGCGCCCAGCGATCCCGAGACCGTTCTGGCCGTCGCCGACGCGATCGAGGAGATCGGACTGCGCGGAGCGGTCGCCCGCGGCATGCTCGGGGACCGTACCGCCGTCGCCGAGGCACGCGGCCTGCCGACCGCCCTCTACCGCTACGGCACCGACCAGGAACTCGACCTCACCCGGCAGTGCATGGCGGCCCGCGGTGCCGAGTCCCTGGTACGCGTCTGGCCCGCCCCGCTGAACCTTTCGTACGGCGACCGGGACCTGGTGCGCGGAGCCGCTGCCCTCGCCCGTGAGCACGGGGTTCGCTGGCACACCCATTGCAGCGAGGGGGCCAAGGACCCGCAGAGCTTCCTGGACCGCTACGGGAAACGGCCGGTGACCTGGCTGGCGGCCGAGAACCTGCTCGACGGGCACGCCACACTGGCGCACGCCGTATGGCTCGACGAGGAGGAGACCGAGGCGGTCGGCGCGTACGGGGCGGGTGTGGCGCACTGCCCCTGCTCAAACGCTTATCTGGCCTCCGGCGCAATGCCGTGGCGGGGCCTGCGCGATGCGGGCGCGGTGGTGGCGCTCGGCACGGACGGCCCGAGCGCCGGCGGCCGCCAGGACATGTTCGAGGTGATGAAGCAGACCCTGTTCGGTCAGCGTCTGAGCAGCCTCGATCCGTCCGCCGTGCGGTGCGAGGAGGCCGTCGAGGCCGCGACACGCGACGGTGCCCGGTACGCGGGTGTCGAAGGCGGTGGGGTGATCCGTCAGGGCGCCCCGGCCGATCTGGTGGTCGTGGACCTGACGGGCACAGCCGTACAGCCCGTGCACCGCGCGGTGTCCGCACTCGTCTACTCCGCGCGTGCGGCGGACGTGGTGATGACGCTCGTCGCCGGGCGTGTCGTGTACGAGAACGGCCGCTGCCCCGGCATCGACGAGGACGCACTCGCCGCGCACGCCCGGGAACGGGCGGAGCGCTTGGTGCGGCGGGCGGACTTCGGTGCTCTGACGGGGCCGTGGCGTGACGGGAACCGGAACCTGCGGAGAAGGGTGGCGACATCATGACGGACATGCGTACGCAACCGGAGCCGGCTCGGTTGGTGCCGGGGCCGGGCGGACTGGGTTCCGGAGGCGCTGTCGCCGACCCGGTCGAGGCGGTGCCGGGGTGGTGGCGGCTCGGCGCACTGGGACTGCAGCACGTCCTCGCGTTCTACGCGGGTGCCGTGGTCATGCCGCTTCTGGTGGCCCAGGGCATGGGGCTGTCCCCCGCTGACACGGCGGCTCTGATCAACACCGCGCTGGTGGCCTGCGGGGCCGCGACGCTGCTGCAGTCGGTCGGCCTGCCGGGCATCGGTATCCGGCTGCCGGTCGTCCAGGGCATGTCGACCGCGGCCGTGCCCTCCCTGGTATCGGTCGGCGTCGCCGCGGGCGGCGGGAGGGCCGGACTGCCCACGGTCTTCGGAGCGGTGATCGCGGCGGGCCTGGTCCTCTTCCTGGTCGCACCCGTTTTCGGCCGGCTCATACGCTTCTTCCCGCCACTGGTCACCGGCACCATCGTGATCATCGTCGGTGTGACCCTGATGGGCGTCGCGGCCCGGCAGGTCGGGGGCGGCGACTCCTCCGCGGCCGACTTCGGCACGCCCGCGCATCTCGGGCTCGCCGGTGCCACGCTGGCGGTGATCGTGGTTCTGTCCCGGTTCGCCAAGGGCTTCCTCGCCTCGGTCGCCGTGCTCGTGGGCCTCGCCGCCGGCACGGCACTGGCCGCGACGGTGGGACGTACGGACTTCTCCGGCATCGGCCGGGCCGACTGGTTCGGCATGCAGGCCCCCCTGCACTACGGCGCACCGCGCTTCGACGTGATGGCCGTCCTCGCGATCGTCCTCGTTCTGGTGATCATCGCGGTGGAGTCCATCGGCCAGTTCTTCGCGGTCGGGGAGATAGCCGGACGGGACGTCGACGAACGGGACATCACCCGCGCCCTGCGGGCCGACGGACTGGCGACCGTCCTGGCCGGGCTGATCAACTCCTTCCCGACCACGGTCTATTCGCAGAATGTCGGACTGCTGCGGCTGACCCGGGTCATCTCCCGGTGGATCGTCGCGGCGGCCGGTGTGCTGATGCTGGTCCTCGGTCTGATGCCGAAGGTGGGTGCGCTGGTCGCCGCCATGCCGGCGGCGGTGCTGGGCGGGGCGACCATCGTGCTGTTCTCCACGATCGCCGTCGTCGGCGTGCAGATCCTGGTCAAGGCCGACCTCTCCGATGCCCGCAACACCGTGCTGGTCGCGGCGAGCCTCGGCATCGGGTTCCTGCCCACCGCCTATCCCCAGTTCGCGGAGCACATGCCCACGCGGCAGCTCCAGGTGCTCTTCGAGAGCGGCATCATGCTCGGCACACTGTCGGCCGTCCTGCTCAACCTGTTCTTCCACCATCTGGGCCGGCTTTCGGCACGCCCCGTGGAGGCAGTCACCGAACCGTCTCCCGTCGTCGCCGAAGGCGCGTGAGTATGCGGGCATTCCCACGGGCAGGGCGCCGCCGACGGCCGGGGCGATGCCGGGGAGTTCCTCATCTCCTCCGGGTGGGAGCGGGGAGCTGCCCCGCAACGATCGCGGCGAGCGCGAGCCCGAACCCCAGGAGTTGGACCGGGCCGAAGGTCTGGCCGAGCACGACGGCGCCGAGAATCGCGGCGACCAGTGGCGAGAGCAGGACGAGAACGGCGACCGAGGTGACGGGCAGCGTGGTGATGCCGCGGAACCACACGACGTACGAGAGGAGTCCGCCGACCAGGCCCATCCAGAGGTAGCCGAGGGCCGCGGCCGGGCCGATGGCGGGCGGCGTCCCCTCCGCCAGGAACGTGAGGGGCAGCAGGAACAGTCCGCCCGCGGTGAGCTGCCACCCGGCGAAGGCGGTGGGGCCCGCCTCGGGAGGACGTCCCCATCGCTTGGTGAGGGTGATGCCGAGCGCCATGGACGCGGCGCTGCCGAGGGCAGCCAGGATGCCGACGCCGTCGAGCGCCGCGCTCGGCCCGATCACCACCAGGCCGACACCGGCCATGCCGGTCAGTCCCCAGGCGAGGCGCCAGGCGGACAGCGCCTCGCGCAGGACGGCCACGGCCAGGAGGGCGATGACCAGCGGCTGGGCCGCCGCCAGGGTGGCCGCCACGCCTCCGGGCAGGCGTTCGGCCGCCAGGAACAGCAGCGGGAAGGGGAGGCCGATGTTCAGCACACCCAGCGCTGCGGCTCTCCCCCACCATGCTCCGCGCGGCAGCGTCCGGGTGACCGCCAGGGCGATCAGGCCACCGGGCAACGCCCGCAGCAGGCCCGCGAACAGCGGGTGACCCGGCGGAAGAAGTTCGGTGGTGACGATGTAGGTCGTGCCCCACGCCATGGGGGTGAGCGCCGTCAGGACGGCACGCGGCAGATGTCCGCGGGGTACACCGCTGACAGGCCCTGCGAGAACTCTCTGTGCTGTTGGACTGGTCATGCCCGCAGTCTCGACCGGCGGCGATCAATGAGTCCAACACATGTTTGTCATCTGATTGATCGTGATTGACGATGGATCGATGGAGCTCCAGCAGATGCGCTACGTCGTCGCCGTCGCCGAAACGAACAGCTTCACCCGGGCCGCCGAGCAATGCCTGGTCGTCCAGTCCGCGCTCAGCCACCAGATCGCACGCCTGGAGAAGGAACTCGGTGCGCGACTCTTCGAGCGCACCAGCCGCCGGGTGCGGCTGACACCGGCAGGTACCGCGTTCCTTCCCGCCGCCCGTCAGTGTCTGGACGCCGCCGAGCGTGCGGCCGCCGAGGTGGCCGCGGCCGTGGGTGAGGTACGCGGGCGGCTCGCCGTGGGTCTGATCCCCAGCGTCGCCGCGGTCGACATCCCGCGCGCCCTTCGCGACTTCCACCGGCAGTACCCGGCCGTGCGCATCAGTCTGCGCGTGGGCGCGAGCGAGGAACTCGTCGAGCAGGTCAGGGAAGGCGCCCTCGAAGTGGCCTTCCTCGGCCTGCCGACCACCGCGCGCCCCGAAGGAGTCGAGGCCCGTGAACTCGCCCGCGACCTGCTCGTCGCCGTGGTCGCGCCCGATCATCCACTTGCCGAGCAATCGACCGTCGACCTCCGGCGGCTCTCTTCGGAGGTGTTCGTCGACCTGCCGGCCAACACCGCGGGACGCATCCAGTCCGACCAGGCCTTCGCGGCCGCCGGTCTCGGCCGTGACGTCGCGTTCGAAGTGACCAATGCGGACTTCCTGGCCCGGCTGGTCGGGCAGGGGCTGGGCATCGCCATGCTCCCGTCCGCGTACGCGTCTCAGCTCACCGGCGTCACCACGATCGAGGTCACCGACGCACCGGCCCGCGTCGAATACGTCATCTGCGGCCGCGTCGGCCGCACTCCCGCGGCCACCGCCTTTCTTGCCCTCCTCGATCTCCCTTCCGTGCCCGGCCCGAAGTGAAGCCGTGCTGCTGTCCCATGGGCGGTCCTCGTCGAGGCACAGCACGCCGCCGGTGCACATAGCTGCGCCACCCCGGCCACGTAGCGGAAATCGGCGGCCTCCGAGCCGCTGGGAACGGGGCCGTGCGCGGCTTCGGGCGGGCGCTGAACGCAGGTTGGCCCTGGTGCGGGACCTCCTCGCCGACCGCCTGCCACAAGCCGCTCCACCGCCCGTTTACACCTTCGCGAAACCGTCCCTGACCTGGCACTTTACGAGGATCCACATAGGGTGGGAGGGCTTTGCCGGACACCTTCGGAGGGGTATCACGTGAGTGAGAGAACCGTCAGGTACGACGCCGCCCGCGCAGAGTTCCTGGAGGCGCCGGCAGCCATTCGGAAACGGCCGGGAATGTACATCGGCTCGACCAGCGAGCGAGGCCTGCACCACCTGGTGTTCAACGTCGCCGACCGTGCCGTGAAAGAGACCCTGGAGGGCCGAGTCGGCTCCATCGGCATCACCCTGACTCCCGATGGCGGCGTGCGTATCGCCGACGACGGACCGGGCAGCCCCCTCCGGACCGAGGCCGGTGGGGCGCCGGGGCTCGAAGCCCACCGGCATGGAAGCCGGAGCGGGGTCCGTTGGGCGTCACAGAGTGGCCCTGGACTCCAACGGCACGTGGCTCTGCGTGACCAACGCGCTCTCAAGCCGTCTCACGGTCGAAGTGCGGCGCGAGGGGACGCGGTGGATCCAGGAGTACGCGCGCGGCATCGCGGTCACCCGGCCCACAGCCGCGGGACCTGCGACCGGACACGGGACCAGCATCGCGTTCGTGGCCGACCCCGAGATCTTCGGAACGAACGACTTCTCCTTCACCACCCTGGCAGAGCGCTTCAGGGAACTCGCCTTCCTGAACCGGGGCCTGGACATCACTCTTACCGACGAACGCGTCCCGGACCGACCCCGCTCGGAACGGTTTCGGTTTCCGGGCGGCGCACGCGACTTCGTCGCCTTCCTCGACGCACAGAACCGGAAACCGGTTCATCCGGAGGCCATCTCATTCCAACGGGAGGATCCACGGATGGCAGGCACGTCGGAGGTGGCCCTTCGATGGTCCGGCTCGCACGAAGAGCAGGTCCTGAGCTACGCCAACAGCCGGCCCACCTACCAGGGGGGCACGCACATGGTGGGCTTCAGCGCCGGACTCTCCGCCGCCGTCAACACGTACGCACGGGAGCGCGGGCTGCTCACATCTGCGGACCCGGATCTCAGCGCCGGCCAGATCGGCACGGGTCTGACCGCGGTCGTATCGGTGAAGGTGGACCGCCCCGAGTTCCTCGGCGCCACCCGGGCCGTCCTGGGTAACAGAGCCGCCCGCCTCTGCGTCGAGGAGGCCGTCCGGGAACACGTCAGCGGCTGGCTGGAAACGCACCCTGAGCAGGCCTCGACCGTCATCGGCCGCATGGTCCGGGGCGTCGCGCGGGACTGAGCACCAACCATGCGCGCACGTACGCCGGTTGCCCGGCCTGGTGCCGCGCTGCGCCACGAAAGGGCTGTCGCGCAATTCCTGGCGGGACAGCCCCTAGGGCTCCCGTGGACCGCCGGACGGGCCTTGCCCCAGGCGCCCGGCACCGTAACGCAAGCCGTCGTAGAGCACCGCGACGATGCGTGCCGCATCGTCCTCCCAGCCCTTGGCGCGCATCCCGCACACACCACCCAGGGCACGCAGCACCACCAGCCCGCTCACGTCTCCGCGCACCAGGCCGGCCGCAACGCCGGCAGCGAGCAGCTCGTCGAGCGCGCGGGCCATCTGTTCTCGCGCGTCGCCGAAGACCGGCGAGTCGGTCGCCATGATGCTCTCCAGCGCTTGCCCCATCCCTCTCCCCACGGCCGCGTGCTCCACGAGCAACAGCAGGAAGGTGTGCAGGGCCTCGTCCGGGGACTGGTCCGCGAGCAGCCGGGCGGGGGCGGTGCAGAGCTCGGCGACCTCCTGGCGGTAGACCTCCGCGACGAGCGCCTCTCGCGTTTCGAAGTGGCGATAGAGGGTGCCGACTGCCACACCTGCCCGGCGGGCGATCTCCTCCACATGGGCCTCGTCGTCGGCGAGGAACGCCTCACGCGCCGCGGCCAGGAGTGCTTCGCGGTTGCGGCGTGCATCGGCGCGCAGCGGACGTGATGACGGCAACAGTGCTCCATAAGATGAGTCGGGTTCAGGTTGTGTGTACAGTTTCCGGAGTCAGGTTCACTTTATGGAAGCGTACGCCGCTCCGATCGGGAACGGGGCCGCCGCCGGGCGGAGGGCGGCGGCCTCGCATCCGCCCCACCACCGGCGCCGCACTCGAAGAGAGGCATCGATCATGACCATCAACCTGGTATCACTGAGCGTGGACGCCGCGGACCTGGAGAGCGAGAGCTCGTTCTGGCACCACCTGCTCGGCGGCTCGGTCACGAGGACGGCAACGCACCACTTCGTACAGGCCGACGGCCTCCCCGTGCTCGTGATCCAGCACGCACCGGGGCATGTGCCGCCGCAGTGGCCCGACGGAGCCGCCCAGCAGATGCACGTCGACCTGTCCACGGACGACGCGGCAGCCGCCGACCAGCGAGTGCTCGGCGGAGGCGGCCGACGGCTCCGGCCGACCACCGGTGTCGTCGAAGCCGACCGGCCGGGCTCCCGCGTCTACGCCAGCCCGGCCGGACATCCCTTCTGTCTGCGCTCGGCCTGAACAGGCCGTGACCCATGGCGGTCCGCCCCTGAACCGTGGAATCGCGATGCCGGCCCGGCTGAACGTGGCCTCCGCGAGGATCAGGCCCGCCGGACAGTGAGCCTCCCACCCGGGCAGGCAGTTTCCCAGGCATCCGGATCCTGGAGGGGACGGGTCAGACAGCGGTGCCGCACCAGGTCGGACCGCTCGGCCGGAGTCAGCTTTCTCGGCTCGCCGAACTGGTCCCGGGACGAATCGAACTCCTCGTCGACATCGAAGTGGAAGGCGTCGTCGGTGACGTAGTCGCGGCGGAAGTCGGTTCTCCACTGCGAGTTGCTGCCCCAGCCCATCGACTCGTCCGAGGTCTCCCGGTACCTGCGCATGAATACGTCGAAGAGCGGTGAGCGGTCCGCCACGCCCGCGACCAGGTGCTGGGCACCGGCACGCACGGTGACACCGGTGCGGCTGAACAGCATCTCCCCCAACATCAGGCCCGGCCACACGGTCCCGGTGATCTCGACCGGCGCCCCCGGGGCCTCGCTCTCGGCAACGTGGACGACCTCATGGAAGAACGGTTCGTACGCGACGTCGCCGATCGGGGCCATGCCGAGCCGGGCGAAGGCGGCCAGGTACTGGTCAGGGGTGACGGGTGGCCAACGTTCCGGGTGGTGGATGTCGTGCGCCCAAGGAGTCTCGGCGTCCGCCGGCAGCGGCGGCTGGAACGTGTAGATCAGCGCATCGTTGACGCGGCTCAGCGCGTACGCCGTCTCCAAGGGGTCGCCGAACTCGTACGTGGTCCTGGCCCACCCGCCGAAGGTAGCCAGCGGTGCGAGCGCCTCCCGGACGACGTCGGCGTGCTCGTCCAGCCACGGATCGACGACTGCGAGAATGACGTCCACGCCCTGGTACTCCTCAAGAGCGTGGAAAAGCCGACGGACACGCAGGGCAGGGATCACGCAAAGCAGCGTAGGCAGCTCCGTCCGTACGGACCACCGGGTTTCCGTTGAGGCGAGTCCGGCGTCGCACCCGAAGGCAAGGGGAGCCCGAGCCGTACCCCGTCGGCTGATGGGGATGTTCTGCGAGCCGTCCTGCCGCCCGGGCGACATCGATCACATACGACCGGCGCCCCGGGCGTCGAGGTGGGCAACGAGTTTCGCCTCGCTACGACGCAGTCGATCGCGCTCGTCCGTCGGGAGGGACGCCAGCGCGTCGACGAGGACATGCGTCCGGGGAACGTGGACCATCGCACCGGAGTAGACGCGGCACTTGGAACACCATGCCAATCCGATGCACCGCTCGTACATGGGGGAATCGGGCGGATAGTACCGGAACCGGTAGGAACAGACCGCGGTCTCGCACGTCACACAGATCCAGCGATCACCGTCCCTGGCCGTCTCCCAGGCCGCGGCCTTGACCCAGCCGCGTCGCTCTGCCGGTGCTCTTCAAGTAGTCATGCTCACCCTTCGGTTCGTTGGACAGCGGCACCGCTGTCCCAGCGCGGGCTCACGGTACCTCTGGCCATGGATATTCTCTGGCCATGTCGAATCAGTCTGTGACGGCGGGAGTCGGTCTCGCCCGGGTGCTGGCCCACTGTGGCGGAAACCCGGTCGCCGCCGTGAAGCTTCTGGTGGGGGCGATCGCCTCGGCGCCGGCGGCCCCGGAGTCCTATGCGGCCCTTGCCGAGTTGTGGCAGGACCGGGGGCCGGAGCTCAGGGGGAGCCTCGAAGAGGAAGGCTCCTTGAGCTCCGTGCTGGCACAGGCGTACTTCCTGTTCCTCGAAGGGAACATGGACGACGCGGTGATGGCCCTCGGTTCGGTCACGGGCGTGCGGCCCGACGTGCCGTGGGGCGCGGCGCCCTGGTTCGGCGAGGCGCGGTTCCTCGGCACGGTGAGTGCCGAGGCCCTGGCCGAGGCGTGTCTGCGGACGTTGGACCACGGCCATGACCTGGACAGCGACGAGATGCGGGAGCGGTTCGCGCCCTGGTTCCGTGCGCTCGACGTGGTGTCCGCGCGCAGCCCCGTACCGGAGTCGCTGGCTGCCATGGCCCGGTTGCCGCGGGCCTGCGGCCGGTACGCGCTGTCCTTCGCTCTGTGCGACCGCGCCGATGCCGTCGACCGGGTCATGTGGACCGCGGTCGCGCGGGCGGCGACCTGGCGTGCGACGGGCGACCTGGACCGGGCCGCGGAGGCCTTCGAGGACGCCCTGGCCCTGGACTCCGCCAACTGGTCCCTCCACCTGGACCTGGCAGACCTCCGTGCCGAGCAGGGCGACTTCGCCGCAGCAGCGGCCCTCGTCGAACAGGGTCTGGAACACGCGCCTCACGAGGTCTCCCTGCGTGCGGCGGGCGCCGCCTATCGCACGCGCCTGTCCGGTTCGTCCGACGATCTGACGGCCCTGATCGACCTGGCGCCGGAGCTCTCGGACACCGCGTACCGGAACCTGCTGCTCGACCACGCGTGTGCAGGGCCGAAGCTGCCTCCGGGACTCGTTGCCCGCGCCCAGGACATCCGAAGGAGCTGAAGGCCTGGCCTGCCGGCCGGTGAGGGGCCAGAGGGGCCCTTGCGGGTCCTGGTCAGTCACCTACTTGTTCTCGCCGGGCTTGCCTGCGTGATCGCCGTCACCGGCGGTGTCGTCGCCGGGTTTGCCCTGGCGAACAGGAGGCCGGCCACGGCCAGGGTGGCGGTGATCCAGATCGTGATGCGTCGCACGAGTGTGCTCCAAGTGGGTAGATGAATGCGGGGTGTTGGTGGGGCGGTGGGGCCGCGCCTTCTACCAGGCGAACTCCTCCGTGTGGAGTTGGTCGCGGTGGGCACCGGCACCGAGGGCGGCCTTGCGGACGGCGGTGAGCCAGGTGGGTGGTCCGCAGACGTAGATGTCGCAGTGGGCGATGTCGGGGACGAGGCCGTTGAGGACCTCGGAGTCGTCGCCGAGGTGTGCGGGGACTGCGGCCTGCCAGGAGGTACCGGCGCGGCGGGGGCCCGGGAGGAAGATCAGTTCGACGCCGCGGCGAGCAGCGATCCGGCGCAGTTCGTCGGCGAACACGGCGTGCTGGTCCTCGCTGTAGCGGTAGATGAGGGTGGCCTCGCCGGGGGCGTAGGGCGTGTCCTCGATGAGGGCGCGCATGGGCGTGATGCCGATCCCGGCGGCGATCAGGAGCATGCGGGGGCGGGTGCGCCTGCGTGCGGTGAGGGTGCCGTAGGGGCCTTCGATCAGGACGCGGGTGCCGGGAACGAGGCGCGCCGCACGTTCGCTGCCGTCGCCGGCCGCCTTGATGGTGATGCGCATCCGGTCGGGGGTGGGCGCGGCGGAGAGGGTGTACGGATTCCCGCGCGACCAGCCGGGGCCGTCGAGGAAGCGCCAGATGAAGAACTGGCCCGACGCGGCACGCATCCTGTCCAGCCGGTGCCCGCCGGCGGTGACGGAGACGACACCGGGCGCCTCTGTGACCACGGATTCGACCCGCAGGCGGTGGTAGAAGGACCGCCAGGCGGGCAGGGCCACGCGGTACAGAAGGGTGACGGCGAACGCGAAGCCGTACAGGCACCACCAGTAGACGCGGGTCCAGGTCTCGTGGAAGTCGGCGCCGTCGGCGAAGGTGTGGGGGAACGTCGCGGCGATCCCGGCGTAGGAGTACAGGTGGATCAGGTGCCAGGACTCGTACCGCAGACGGCGACGTGCCGCGCGCACCGAGGTGACGACCACCATGATCAGCAGGATGGTGCCGACGGTGGCGAACAGCATCCACGAGTCGGTGATGAACACCCTCACCAGGGCGGTCAGCGTCGCCGCCGGCCCCCGCACGGCGCGTTCGGCGGCGAACAGGACGACGTGGGCGATCATCAGCCAGAACGAGGCGAAGCCGATCAGGCGGTGGCGGCGGGTCAGCAGGTCGTGGCCCCAGGAGCGTTCGACCCAGGGGATACGGGCGAGCAGCACGACCTGAAGAATCATCAGGTCGCTGGCCAACAGCCCCGCGAGCAGCCCGAGGGAGCCCATCGCCCGGTCCGGGCTGGTGAGGCTCAGCGGACCGCCCTGGTTCATCACCCACAGGGCGACGACGGCAACCGCGGAGAGGATCGCGAGCGCGCCGAGCGGGTCGGCCGGGCTGAACCCTCGCCGGCCCTGCCGACGACCGGGTGGCTTGCGGTGCGCCTGGGGCAGCATGGTGGACAGGGTCATCAGGCCCGCTTCCTTCGTCAGGACGACTGCGACGGCCCCGCGCAGGTGCTCGGGGCATGACTTCACCCTGGCCCCGGTTCTTGTGGCCGCTCTAAGAGCCCACTGCTCCTGGCTCCCTGCCGGCCCTCGGCCTCCTCAGCCGGAACGCGCTTGGCGGCTCATCGTTCACGGTTCCTGATGGGAGTGGTCAGCGGCTGCGAGCCCGGTCCGGCCTCGGGAGGAGTTCGACGCCTCCTGGAATCGGGGGCAGACCTTCAGGTTTCCCCGTGGGCGGCAAGGTCAACACGCAAGATGCGCCGGACAGGCCTAGATCATCCGCATGTGTGCCGTTCGGGTGGCTCTGTGGCAGCTTCGAGCGCGGGGGGGGTCCGGGAGTACTGAAAGTCCGTTCGCTTCTGGCTCACCGACAGCTGCGGCATACCCGTGTTCACGGTGCCCGCCAGAGCGAACATCCGTGACCACACGCCCCGTCCGCAGGACCTGAACACCCACCGCTGGCACTCCCGGCTCGCCAGCCCCCGCATCCGCTAGGCGGCTACTGCGAAGTCAAGTGCTGGTCCTTCTCGGCAGCAGCTTTGGCAGCTCGCTCGATCGTCGCGCTGTGGGCATCCCGCAAGGCTGCGTCGCGCTGATCAGTCGCGTATTCGGCTGTTGTCCCAGTCGAGCCGTCGAGTTGTTCGCGCAGGATGTCGGCGTGTCCGGCGTGCCGACTGGTCTCGGTCAGCACGTGGACAAGGATGTTGAACAGCTTCACGTCGGGGCGTGGCCACCAGGGCACGTGTCCGGGGGCGTCGATGGTGAGGGTGGTGATCGTCGCATCCGAGTGCTCCCATACGCGACGGTAGCGGTCGGTGACCTCCTCGCGCGTCTCGTGCTCGGTCGCCCACAGGTCAGCGCCGCGCTCGGCGGTGTCGTCCCACCGGGGCAGAAGTTCGGGGAAGGGTCGGCCGAAGACCTCGCCGAAGTATCTGGCCTCCCAAAGCGAGAGGTGCTTGACCAGGCCAAGAAGGTTGGTACCCGTCGAGGTCAGCGGGCGACGGATGTCGTACTCACAGAGCCCGTCGAGCTTCCAGAGGATCGCCTTGCGCAACCCTTGCAGGTCGCTGTGCAGGTAGTCCTTCGCGAAGTCATCAACCATGGGGCACGAGCCTGTCATGCGCTGCTGACGGGCTCAACCTGTGACCAGCACCCGTCGGCGACTTCACCGAAACCGCTAAGCCACAACTCACCACCTACTGGCGGACGCTCTAACTGCACACCATGCGTCCTGTAAGGGAGATCCCTTCGGACAGAGGCTATGTTCTCCGGTCAGCCGGTGAAAGAGTCCGCCTCTCCCGGCTCGGTCTCCATGGCCTGGCGGTCGAACCTCAGCATGGCAAGGAAGAACAGGCCGCCGAGCACGAGCAGGCCCACCACGATCACCACGGAGACAAAGGCCTCTTCCGGGGTCACCAGAACGAACAACGCGATGAGCGTCCACAGCAGTGCGCAGATGGCGACCGGCAGTTCGAAGCGTCCGAGGTCGAAGGCTCCCTTCTTCCGGCTCAGGCGTCCGCGCACCGTCAGGTAGAGCACGATGGTCGAGCCGTAGGTGAGGGCGGGGAGGATCGTCGAGGCCGTGATCAGCTCCAGCAGCGCGGCCCCCGGCAGTGCGACCATCAGGACGACGCCGAGAGCGAAGACCAGAACGGTCGCCGGGATCGGCGTCCTCGTCCGGGGGTTCACCCGCCGCATCAGCCGGTGGGCGGGGAAGCGCGCGTCGCGCGACATCGCGAACACCAGCCGCGAGCACGCGACCATCACCACGATCCCGGCGCCGAAGAACGCGATGGTGATGGCGGCCAGCAGCGCCCTCTCCACCATCGGACCGAGCTGGTCGCGCATGATCGCCGCGACCGGTGAGCCCTCGGCGCTGACGCGGGGGATGTCGTCGATCGCGATGGTGAGCGTGATGAGGAACAGCATGCCCAGCACCCCGGCCGCCACGACCGACCCCACGATCGCGCGCGGAACGGTGCGGAACGGGTCCTTGGCCTCCTCGGCCAGGTTCGCCGCCGAGTCGAAGCCGACGAGCGTCGCAAGCCCCATGATCATCGCAAGCATCAGCCCGCCGCCGACCCCGAAATAGCCGGGGGCGTTCTCGACGACACCACGCGAGGTGAGGTTGCCCACCGCGCCGTCGCCCGTGACGGCCACGGCGATGACGAGCGCGATCGCCACCACCACGACAAGCGCCAGTTCGAGCCCGACCGCGACCGTGTTGATCAGACTGACGATACGTGTGGAGGCCACGGCCAGCACGGTCTGGACGAGCAGCACCACCAGTGTGATCAGGCGCGCGGCGTCCTCGTCCGGCGCGATGCCGACGAGCGGCATGAACGCCTGGCTGGCGAGTGCGTTGTCGACCGCCACCACGCCGATCGCCAGGTACGAGAAGGTCAGCCACCCGAACCACCAGCCGATCTTCGGGCTGGCCAGCCGCGAGGCCCACTGGTACGAGGAACCGCTGAGCGGGATACGGGCCGCGAACTGGGCGACCACCAACGCCACCAGGGTCTGTCCGACCGCGGCGACGATCCATAGCCAGATCCCGACCGGCCCTGCGGTCACCAGGACTTCGTCGAAAGTCGCAAAGATGCCGACCGCCACCGAGATGAACGCGAACGAGATCGCGAACACCTGGAAGGAGCCGAGCGTCCGCTTCAGCTCCTGCCGGTAGCCGCCGGCTTCGACGGGTCCCGCATCGCCCTGCGCAGCGGACGATGACTCCGCCACGGCGGCCACCTCACTCCCGGGGCTCCCCCTGCCCGAGGCACACCGCGGGCAGGGGCTGATCAGTGCACCATTTTCACCATTTCCAGCCTCTATCTCCCGTTCGACTCGCGAGTGCGGCTGTGCGGATGCCGATCCCCCTCCCGCCACGCCGCGCAGGTCGGACGGGCAACCCGGACGCAACGCCGCGCGAGCCGTCGACCCCGGCCTGACCCGCACCCTCAGCCAGTGCGGCTGACCAGCGGCAGGTGCCTTGGGCAGGAAGAGGCCAGGTACGCGCCTTGGCGCGTGGTGTGAGGGGTGCGGGCCGGAGTGCCGTCCGCGCTGCCGGTCCGTCGACCGCGTGGTCCTTAGACTTCCTTGTCGTTTGCCGCCCATCCTTGGCTTTGGGCAGCCCCCGATCCCGCGGGCGCCGCCGGAGAGGCAGAAAGGCGTGGCGATGGCGGCGACCGGCAGGCCGGAAGTGCTCGTGGTGGACGACGATCCGGGCGTGCGCGAGGCCCTGGGCCTGGGACTCGGGCTGGAAGGCTTCACGGTGCGCCTCGCCGAGGACGGCAGGGCCGCGCTTGCGCAGGTTGCCGAGCGGCTGCCGGCGGTGATCGTGCTGGACGTGACGATGCCGGGCCTGTCCGGCATCGAGGTGGTCCGGTCCCTGCGCACGCAGGGGCGGACGCTGCCGGTGTGCATGCTGTCCGCCCGCGACGAGGTCGACGACCGGGTCGCGGGACTCGCGGCCGGAGCCGACGACTACGTCGTCAAGCCGTTCTCCGTCGCCGAACTGGCGGCACGTCTGCACGCACTGGTCCGCCTGCACGAGTCGACGGCCGTCAGACCCCTGGTCATCGGCGACATCACGATCGAGCCGGCCCGGCGCACGGCCGCCCGCGCGGGGCGCGACCTGCCCCTGACCACGCGCGAGTTCGATCTCCTCGTGGCGCTCGCGCACCGGCCCGGACAGGTCCTCTCCCGCGCCCAGCTCCTGGAGCAGGTCTGGGGCTACACCTGGGACGTCGACACCAACGTCGTGGATGTCTTCATCGGCTACCTCCGCAAGAAGCTCGAAGCGGACGGCCGTCCCCGTGTGCTGCGGACCGTTCGCGGGGTCGGCTTCGTCCTGCGCACCGGCCCGTGAAGTGGCGCCCGCGCAGCCTGCGCACCCGGATCAGTGTCGCGGTCGCCGTGCTGGTCACGGTCGTCGTCGCGCTCGCCGGGCTGGTCATCGTCGCCCGGATCGACCACCGCGACCGCGCCGACGTCGACCGCCAGCTCGCCACCCGTGCCGGAAAGGTCCACCAGGACGCCGACAAGCTGCTGGGGAAGGGCGACCACGCCGACGGTGACGGAGACGGCGGACAGGACGACTACGGCGGGCTGTTGGCCGGCAGTCAGACGCTGGTCCGTCTCATCTCCGACGGTCAGGTCATCGCCCAGCGCGGCGAGACCCCGCCCGCCCCGCTCCCGCTGCCGGCCCGCGACGGCTACGGCACGGTCGAGGCCGGCGGACAGACCTGGCGCACTCTGACCCAGCCCCTCAACAGCGCCGGTGACCGTCTCGAAGTCCTCCAGGACATCGACCCGATCGAACGCCGTCTCGCCGACAACACCGCCGTCGTCGCCGCCGTCACCCTCGCCGCCGCTCTGGTCGCCGCCGCGGGAGTCTGGCTGATCACCCGGATCATCCTCCAGCCGCTCCAGCGCCTGCGCACCGGCGCCCTCGCCGTCAGCGCCGACACCACCGGCCCGCGCCTTCCCGAGATCACCCGCCCCCAGGAAGTCGCCGACCTCTCCCGCGCCCTGAACGGGATGCTCGACCAGCTGCGTACCAGCATGGAGGCCACCCGCCGCTTCACCGCCGACGCGGGCCACGAACTGCGGACTCCCCTCACCACGCTCGGCATGACGGTCGAGACCCTCCGGCGCAACCCCGAGCTGTCCGAAGCGCAACGCGCCCGCGCACTGGAAACCATGGGCGCGGAGCACCACCGCATCACCGCGCTCCTCACCGGGCTCCAGACCCTCGCCCGCGGTGACGCGCACGCCCTGCCCGACCGTGTCCCCGTCGACCTCGGCGAGCTCCTCGACGAAGCCGTCGCCCACGCGGCCCGCCGCCACCGCACCACCACCTACCGGCTCACCGTCGATGCGCCCGCGACGGTGGACGGCTGGCCCGTCGGGCTGCGCCTGGCCATCGACAATCTCCTCGACAACGCCGCTCTCCACGGTCGCCCGGACGGCACCACCGACGTCCGCCTCACCCATGAGGCGCACACCGTCCGGATCACCGTCAGCGACGACGGTCCCGGCATCCCACCAGGTCAGCGCGCCGCCATGAAGGACCGATTCACCCGCGGTCCACGCACCCGTGCACCCGGTTCCGGACTCGGTCTGGCCCTCGTGGAACAGCAGGCGCACCTCCACGACGGCTCACTTCACCTCGGCGCGAGCCCCGCCGGCGGGCTCCGGGCGGCCTTCACCGTTCCCGACGCTCACCGCAGCCACCCGGGGCGCGCCCCGTCCTGACCGGCCCGGCCGGGCTCCCGTCGCGGGCGAACCCGGTCGCCGGCCGTCAGCCCAGCGAGGCGCTCGCCTTCCGCAGCTCGTCGAGGGCCGCCAGCACGTAGCCGGCGAGGTCCTCCTTGGCCTCGGGGTCGGCCTCGGACCACTGGGCGTACCCGCGCTTGAAGGCGAGCACGCCGAGTTCGCCCGCGAGAGCGGCGGTCGGGTCGGGCACTCCGCGGGCGACCAGGGCGGTCGTCATCGCGGCCGCGAGGCTCACGCTCTTGAGTGCGTCACGTTCCTGAAGCTCGGTGCTGGCGGCGACGGCCGCCTTGAGGCGCGGCGCGAGCTCCCGGTTGATGGGGCCCATCGTGCTCGATGCACGTTCGAGACCGGCGGCGACCGCGGCGAGCGGGGCGTCGCCGGCGGGTGCCTCGTGGATGCCCTCGGTCAGCAGCCGGCTCAGCGTCTCCTGCCCCGCCACCAGCAGTTCCCGCTTGTCGGGGAAGTACCGGAAGAAGGTGCTCCTGGTGACCCCGGCGCGCTCGGCTATCTGCGCGACCGTCGTGGCGTCGTACCCCTGCTCGCTGAACAGGTCGACCGCCGCCACGACGAGGCGTTCGCGCGCTCCTGGTTCCCATCGGCTCATGAGTCTCATTCTATGTGATGGGACTCCTGTCCCATCACCCTGTTAGAGTGATGGGACAAGGGTCCCATCACGGTCGGCCCCCCAGCCTCATCACCCGCGGGAGAGTTCCATGCGCGTCTTCGTCACCGGTGGCACCGGTCTGATCGGCTCCACCGTCGTCGCCGAACTGCTCGGCAACGGCCACACCGTCCTCGCTCTCGCCCGCTCCGACGCCTCCGCACAGGCCGTCGAGGCGGCCGGCGCCGAACCGCTACGGGGCTCCCTCACCGACCTGGACGTCCTGCGCGCAGGCGCCGCCCAGGCCGACGGAGTGATCCACCTGGCGTTCAGCAACGACTTCAGCAGCCCAGAAGCACTCGCGCGGGCCGTCTCCGAGGAGAGCGCCGCCATCGCCGCGCTCGGCGAGACGCTGGTCGGCAGCGACCGCCCGTTCGTCACCGTCTCCGGAACCCCCGCCGCGCCGGGCCGCGCCTCCACCGAGACCGACCCGGTGCCGACCGACGGCCCGGTCGGTGGCCGCGGCGTCGCGGTCACGGCGGCCCTGGACCTGGCCTCGCGCGGGGTCCGGACCGCGGCCGTGCGGCTGCCGCGCACGGTGCACAACGAAGGCGCGGGCGGTTTCGCCGGAATGCTGACCGGCATCGCGCGCCAGAGCGGAGTGTCCGGCTACCCGGGCGACGGCACCCAGCGCTGGCCGGCCGTGCACGCGCTCGACGCGGCCGTCCTCTTCCGCCTCGCCCTGGAGGCCGCGCCGGCCGGTACGTCCTGGCATGCCGTGGCCGACGAGGGCGACGCCGTACGGGACATCGCCGCGGTCATCGGCCGCCGTCTGGGTGTGCCGGTGGAGTCGGTGCCGGAGGAGACGTACGGCCCGCTGGGCCCGATCTTCGCGAACGACCAGCCCTCGTCCAGCGCCCACACCCGCCAGACCCTCGGCTGGCAGCCGAAGCACCCGAGCCTGCTGGAGGACCTGGAGAACATCGGGTCCTGACCGGTGGCGTTGCCGGCCCGGGCCGGCAACGCCACCGGGACGACGCTTCACGGACACCGGTTCCACCATCGGTGGCGTGCGAGCGCCGGGACCGGCTCCCCTCCCGCCGCGGCGGTCATCACGTACGTCCCGCGCCCGGCGGGCCGGTGGGCTCCGGGCCTTCGATGGACACCTGGCAGCCGCCCGGCCAGGGGTACGGGCTGCCACCAGACCCACTTGCACAGCATCTGCATGTACGGGGCTCCGTGTGCCGGCCGGCCGGCGAACCAGGCCCAGCGGATGCGGCGTTGCGACGGGGCAAGGGCAGGCATGCGAATGGGTGCGACCGACGAGGGGACCCCGGTCGCACCCATAGCCCGTCCCGCCCGATACGTGGATCGGAGTGGGCGGCGGAAAGGGTTGGAGCAGCAGACGTGCGGTGAAGCCCACCCCGTCGGGGTGGAATACCGTCTGCTGGTCAAACCCTTCCCGTCACCGTTCTGAACGGGCCACGGAATTCCAGCCAAACGACCGCACCGCACACGCCATGTAGCGATTTGTCATGGAATCCCGCACATGCAGCACTGTGATCACGGTCCGGCAGGACTGCAGGCCAGCGTCTCGCACCTGCCCAGCATGACGGGTCAACAGATGGATATCTTCGGCCGGTTTTTATCGCTAAGCCCCATGAACATAAATAGGCTGCGTGCCGCACGCGACGTCTCACACCCGGGGGGTTTCAACGAATGAACAAGAAGGCCCTGCGCGATCTCCTCACGGAACGCCGCGCCCTGATCGATCCGACCGGCCACGGCTTCCAGCGTCCCGCGAGACAAGGCCGGCGCGCCCCCGGCCTGTCCCAGCACCAGGTCGATCAGCTGTGCCACCGCACCCTCGGCACATACCGGCGGCTCGAGTCCGGCTCGTACCCGAACCCGCCCGTCGACCTGCTGCGCGACATCGCTGTCCTCTTCGCGCTGAACGAGCAGGAGTGGGTATCCCTGTGCCGGTACGCGGGAATCGGCGACCCGCCCTCCCCCCTCACCCCCCGCTCCGGCAAGGAGGTCCCCGGGGTGTGGCAGGAGGCCGTCGACGGCATGACGCACATGGCCTACGTGACGGACGCCTCGTGGGAACTGATCGCGTACAACGCCCCGTTCACCCGCCTCTTCCCCAACGGGCGGGTCCCGGCGAACACCATGCGGTGGATGCTCCTCGACCCCGACGGAAGGAGCACCCTCACCGACTGGGCGACCGCCTGGGCGCCCCTCGTACTCCCCCAGTTGCGGGCCGCGCTCGCCACCCGGCCCGACGACGAAGTGCTCCGCCGGATCGAGAAGGAGGTCGCCGTCGATCCCGCGTGCGCACCGATCTGGGAGAGCGGCGGTGCCCATATCCACCCCGACGGTGACGAACGCCCGCTCCTGCACGCCTCCGACGGCCCCGGCTGGGTGACGATGTGCGCCGCGCAGCCCATGACCGCGCCCGGCGCCCGCCTGATCGTCCTCGTGTTCCACCCCGGGGCCCGTCGGGCGCACTCCCGCGTACCCGTACTCCACGCCCCGTAACCCGGCGGAACCCAGAAGGGGCGCAACGGAACCGCGGCGGACCCTCCACGGAACCCGCCGGGGCACGGACTGCACGTTCTGTTCCCGAAGCTGCTCTGATCAGGGGCAATACCCGGCTCGAGTGCCTTAGGTTGTGGTCACCCCCCACATGCCGCCGCACCCTGTCCGCCGGAGGATGTCGTGCCCGCCCACATAGCCCGCCCCAGCACTGTTTTCCCCGCCCACAAGGTCACCACAGGGGAGATCGCCGACGACATCCGCGCCCACCACCCCGGCCATCCCCGCCTGGGCGCGATCCTCCGCATCGTCAACAACACCGGTGTGAACACCAGGTACTTCACCCGCCCCCTCGACGCCCCGACCGTGTCCGGGACCGCGGGCATCGACGCCCGGGCCGCCGCCGCGTTCGGTGACGCCGTCGACATGGCGGTACAGGCGGCCCGCACCACCCTGACCCGCCATCACCTCACCCCGGACGACGTGGACGCGGTCATCACCACGCACTCCACCGGCTGGGCCGTCCCCAACCTCGACATCCACCTCATCGACCGCCTCGGCCTGAGACCCGGCGTCCGCCGCATCGCGCTGACGACGCTCGCCTGCGCCGGCGGCACCCAGGCCCTGATCCGGGCCGTCGACATGGTCACCGCACGGCCCGGCATCCGCGTCCTCGTCGTCGCCGCCGAGGTCATCTCCGCCGTGTACAACCATCAGGACGACGCCGTGGAGCACATGATCTACAAGGCCCTCTTCGGGGACAGCGCGGCAGCGACCCTCGTCACCAGCACCCCTCTGGGCCCCGGCCTGACCGTCGACTCCCCCGCCGACACGTACGAGCACGTCCTCCCCCACAGCCTCACCCGCTACAACGGGCGGGCCGACGCGACCGGCTTCCACTTCGACTCCACGAAGGAAGCGCTGACCGCGGCGGACGACGTCCTCCCCCACCTCCTGGACTGGCTCGGCCGGCGTGTCGTCGACTTCGGCGTCATCCACCCGGGCAGCGCGCGCATCATCACCGACACCGCCACCGCGCTGGGCCTCGACGCGCACGACACCCGGCACTCCACCAGCACCCTGGCCGAAGAGGGCAATCTCGGCGGCGTCTCCGTCCTCCGGATACTGGAGCGCACCCACACCGCCCCGCCTCCCGCGGGCGCGGCCGGCGTCACCGTCGCGTACGGGCCCGGTTTCGCCACGGCGGCCATCCGCGCCACCTGGCAGGACTGACCCCGTCGCGGACCGGCCGGCTAGCGGGTGGCGAGCCGGTCCAGCAGAGCGGCGCTCCGTGCCAGCAACGTCCGCTCCTCATCGGTGAGTTCGGCCTCGATGGCCTGCGCGAGCCAACCGGCCCTGCGGCCGCGCTCCGCCTCGAGCGCGGCCCTACCCGCGTCCGAGAGCTCGACCAGCGACTTTCGGCCGTCCGTGGGGTGCGCACGGCGCGTGATCATGCTCTGTTCGATGAGCAGCCCCACCGCCCGGGCCATCGACTGGGGGCGCACCCTCTGGTCGGCTGCGAGGTCGCTGGTGGTCATGGCACCGTCGCGGTCAAGTGCGCCGAGGACGGCGACCTGGCCCAGCGGGATGCGGTCCTCGTGCTTGACGCGTCGGGTGAGCTTGCTCATCGCGGTGCGCAGTTCGGCGGCGATGGCAGCGGCTTCCGAGGTGGGCATAGGGCACTTTACCCCGCTGGTCAGCAACGCTGCGCACCTGACCTGTACAGCCATGCTGTACAGCATAACTGAACAGCAAAACTGAGCAGCATTGCTGTATGGTTTCGGGTTGTCGGGCTCAGCGCCAGCGCTGTCGCAGCCAGGGCCCCGACACACGACAACGGGAAGGGACTCCCATGTCCGCTCAGCCGACCGGAACCGTCTACGCCACCATCGAGACCGTCACCGCCCGCCGGATCATCGACAGCCGGGGCAACCCCACGGTGGAGGTCGATGTCGTCCTGACGGACGGGTCCCTGGGGCGCGCGGCCGTTCCCTCCGGCGCCTCCACCGGCGCCCGCGAGGCGGTGGAACTGCGCGACGGCGACTCCGCGCGCTGGCACGGCAAGGGTGTCGACCGCGCGGTGGCCCACGTCAACGGAGAGATCGCCGCGTCCGTGCGCGGCCGGCACGCGGCGGACCAGGCGGGGCTCGACGCCGCGCTGGTGGCCCTCGACGGCACGGCCACGAAGTCCCGGCTCGGTGCGAACGCGATCCTCGGCGTCTCCCTCGCCACCGCCAAGGCCGCCGCGGCGGCTCACCGCCTGCCCCTCTACCGCTACCTCGGCGGGGCCGACGCCCACCTCCTGCCGCTCCCGATGATGAACATCGTCAACGGCGGCGCCCACGCCGACAATCCGCTCGACTTCCAGGAGTTCATGATCGCGCCCGTGGGTGCGGAGACGTTCGCCGAGGCCGTCCGCATGGGCAGTGAGGTCTTCCACACCCTGCGCCGCGATCTGCTGGCCGCCGGGCACTCGACGGGCGTCGGCGACGAGGGCGGCTTCGCACCCGCGCTGCGGACGGCCGAGGAGGCGCTCGACTTCGTGATGACGGCCATCGAGCGCACCGGCTACCGCCCGGGAACGGACATCGCCCTGATGATGGACCCGGCGTCGTCGGAGTTCTTCCGCGACGGGGTGTACGACTACGCGGGCGAGGGAGTGCGCCGCAACCCGTCCGAGAACGCCGACTACCTGGCCAAGCTCGTCGACGCCTACCCGGTCGTCTCCATCGAGGACCCGATGGCGGAGAACGACCACGACGGCTGGCGCGAGCTGACCGCCCGCGTCGGCGACCGCTGCCAGCTCGTCGGCGACGACGTGTTCTGCACCAACGAGACACTGCTGCGGGAAGGCATCCGCACCGGCGTGGGCAACTCGGTCCTGGTCAAGGTCAATCAGATCGGAACCCTGACCGAGGCGCTGACCGCTGTGACCACGGCCCACGAGGCGGGCTGGACGGCTGTCATGTCCCACCGTTCGGGCGAGACGGAGGACACCACCATCGCGGACCTGGCGGTGGCGACCGGCTGCGGTCAGATCAAGACCGGTTCGCTCTCCCGCTCCGACCGCACGGCCAAGTACAACCAGCTGATCCGGATCGAGGAGGAGCTGGGCGACTCGGCACGCTTCGCGGGCCGCTCCGCACTGCGCCGGGCGTGAGCAGCGGGCAGAGGTAGGAGCGCAGACCGCGGGCGGGGCCCACGCGGGGGGGGCGGTGGCTCCTGCGCACTCCCCCGCGCGCGGTCTGCGCCCGGCGCCGGGACGGCGGTGTCCGAGAGCCCGGAACGCCGTCACTAGCATGCCCCCTGTGAATCTTGAGAAGCTGATGGAAGAACAGCCGAACCTTCGCGATGTCCCGGCCGTGGCAGCGGGTTCGTCAATGGCGGGCACACGCGCGACGGCCGTTCATGGGGCGCTCGCGGTGACGCCGGATTCGCACTTCCGCATCGCGTCCCTGACGAAGGCCTTCACCTCCACGGCCCTGGTCCGCATGCTGCGGGACCGGGGCATCCCGTTGGACACATCTGTCATGGAACTGCTTCCCGGCCTCGAACCGGACTGGCGGGCCGACGAAGCCCTCACCGTCGAGCAGATACTCGGGCAGGTGTCCGGACTCCACGAATCGGTGGACGCCGCAGCCGTCCAGGCACTGGGCGAGGGGGACAGCGCGCTCATGGAGGCCGGCCGGCTCGTGGTCCGCGCCGGCAACGAGCGGAAGCCCGGCGAGCGGTGGTCCTACTACAACGGCAACTACTTCCTGGTCGGCGCGGTTCTCGCGGCCCTGGGCGGCACGACGTTCGAGGACGCGCTGGAGAAGAACCTCCTCGGGCCCTGGGGCCTGGAACGCACGGGCTTCGAGGCCCCGGCCGCGTACGTCACCGGGTGGGACGGCACGGCCGAACTCCCGCTGCTCGGCTATCCGCGCACCCGACGCCCCAGCGGCGGCCTGTGGTCATCGGTGGCGGAGCTGCTGGCCCTCGGCGAGGGCCTGCTCGCCGACCGGGCCCTCCTGGAGGAGATCCGCCGTCCGCGCACCCGGTCCGACGACCCCATGGCCTACGGGCTCGGCTGGGCCCTGGGGCCGTCCGGCCAGATGTATCTCAACGGACGCCTGCCCGGCTATCGGGCCGCCATGGTCCTGGTCCCGGACCGGGACTACGTGAGTGTGGCCCTCGCCGGCCAGGAGACCGCCCTGCCCGCCTTGGCGCGGCTGCTCAGCGACATGCAGCAGCCCCTGACCGGGGACGACATCGCCGTGGCGGTCGACGCCTTCGCCGCCTGAGGCGATCGCCGGTGCGGCCGCCCGTTCCGTACCCTGGGGCGCATGCGCATGCGCCCCGCCCTGAGCTGGTCCCCCACCGAAGACCTGCCCCCCGCCACCACGGATCCGGAACCGGTCGCCGAAGCGCTGAGTGCCGGCGGTGTGCTGGTGCTCAGCGGGGCGGGCATCTCCACGGAATCGGGCATCCCCGACTACCGGGGCGAGGGCGGGAGCCTGAGCCGGCACACTCCGATGACGTACCAGGACTTCACCGCCAGTGCCCAGGCCCGTCGCCGGTACTGGGCGCGCAGCCACCTCGGCTGGCGCACCTTCGGCCGCGCCCGCCCCAACGCCGGGCACCGGGCCGTGGCCGCGTTCGAGCGGCACGGCCTGCTGTCGGGCGTGATCACGCAGAACGTCGACGGACTGCACCAGGCGGGCGGCGGAGAGGACGTCGTGGAACTCCACGGGAGTCTGGACCGGGTCGTCTGTCTCACGTGCGGCGACTCCAGCCGGCGCCGCGAACTGGCCCGGCGCCTGGAGGAGGCCAATCCGGACTTCGCACCGGTGGCCTCCGGCATCAACCCGGACGGCGACGCCGACCTCACCGACGAGCAGGTCGGAGACTTCCACGTCGTGCCCTGCACGGTCTGCGGCGGCATCCTCAAACCGGACGTCGTGTTCTTCGGTGAATCCGTTCCACTCCCACGGGTCGAGCACTGCCGCGCACTCGTGCGGGGCGCCGCCACGGTCCTGGTGCTGGGGTCGTCGCTGACGGTGATGTCCGGGCTACGGTTCGTCCGTCAGGCGGCCCAGGCCGGGACACCGGTACTGATCATCAACCGGGACCCGACACGGGGCGACCGACTCGCGGCCACCCGCGTCGCACTCCCCCTGGGACCGGCCCTCACGGCGGTGGCCGGCCACTTGGGCATCCGCATCGACGACGAAACGGCAGACACGGCGTAGGGGCAGCCCTCGGCCGCGCCCGGGGGGTGGAGAGCAACTCGGGCTCGGCTCCGGCGGGCGGTCAGAGGCACATCACCCACGCGGTGCCCTCGACGGTCAGCCCGAGGGTCCCCCAGAGGAGGATGCCGCCCACCGGCCGGACCGGACGCCCTGCTTCCTCGCGCAGCACGGTCACGTGGACGGCGATGGATGCCGGCGCCGAAGCGACCCACAGGGCAGCGGCGGCCAGCAACCCGTCCGCGGCCAGTCGTCCCCACCCATGGATCCCGCTCTGCGACATCCGGGCCACCGCGTGCAGCCCGACCACGGGCAGCAGCCCCACCGCTGTGCCCGCGAGCGCGTACCACCACTTCCTCCCGTGGCCGGCGAGCCGCCCGAGCCAATGCCCCAGGGCCACCGTCGGCAGGATGTACACGGCGGTCAGCAGGGCGCTCGCGCCGACGAGCAGGGGCAGTCCGATCACCAGCGCGAGGGGAAGCAGTAGCCCTCCCGGGGAGGCACCGCCGATCAGTCCGGTCCACGACAGCGCCGGTGCCAGTGCGGGCATGACGACGCACAGCACAGCCATCGACACGGACGACGGCGCCGCCCCCACCCGGTCGGCTGCGCGCCCGTCCACCACCTGCGCCATCACGCCCCCGACTCCGCCCCGCGCACACCGCACCTGATGCACTCGCAGGCAATTCGCCGCCACCCTACGCTCGTTATTGAACGCGTTCACTACTGACGGTCGAACACCGACCAGCAGATGTCGTTGCGCAGCCGCTGATCGTCGAGGACCAGCTCGCGGATCGCATCCGGGAGCTGCCGGCGCTGCCACTCGCACTCGGCCCGTCGCGCGGTCTCACTCTCGCCCTCCGGTACCGTCGCCCGCGCGGCCTTGATCGCGTAGGCGGCCGCGCCGAGTTCGTGCGCGGCGACGTGGGCGACGGCCCCGGCCTGGCCGGCGGCGTACGCGGCGTGCCGTGCCGCCCCGCTCAGGTCGCGCGCCGCCCCCATCGCATGACCGCCCGCCGCGCGGGCCCGCATCATCCCGACCTCGCCGCGCGTCCAGGCCCGGGCGTGCTCGATCGCCCGGCGCGGTCGCGGGTCCATGGGGCGGACGGACTCGAAGAGGCCGAGGACGTGCTCAGCACAGGTGGCGGCCCATAGCGCGAGGAGTCGGTGATCCGCATCCGTGAGCGTTCCGCCACGGCGGATCGTCACGAAGCGGGGATCGCGGATCTTCGGGAGGATCACGACGCGCCTTGGCGGCCGGCCGGCCTGCCGGCCGTCCGGCGCAGGGATTGGTCCAGGGTGCTCATCAGCTGGGCGACACGGCTGCTGCCGCCTGTCACCGGCGGATAGCGGCGGAGCACATCGACGAGCACGGGTGTCGCACGCCGAAGTGACCGTTCCAACAGGGCATCCGCGATCGCGGGATCCCCACCCGCTTCCAACTCCCCGATGCGCGCAGCACTCGCGCACGCCCGGAGGATGTGGCCGACCTGGCCGGCCTGGGCTATGGGGTGCAGGTACGCAGCCGACGCGGCGTCACCCGCAGAGCGTGCGGCCAGTCGCGCGGCTTCGGAGGGCGCAGACCTGGCGGCTCGATGGGCATCAGCGGAAGCGACGCGCTGCAGTTTCGTCCTGCCGGCCCCGTGGATGAATTCCCGGGCCGCGTCGATCGCCGCGCGGGGGCGCTGATCATCCGGAACGGCGTGCTCGAAGACCGGCAGGACGTCCTCCGCGTGCTGAACCACGTAGCGCGCCACGACGCGCAGCTCGTCCGTCGTCAGGTCGAAGTCCCCGGACCCGGTGTACCTGCTCTGTGCCATGAGTCTGAATCGTATCCTTGAACGCCCGGTGGAGACTCTGCCCGGAATTCTCCGCCACTCCACGCCGCAACCCTCAAACGGAGGTCATGTGCGACCCGTGGACCTGGCCCGTCGGCACGACCTCTCCACGCAGACGGTCCGCAACTACGAGGACGCCGGCATCATCCCGCCGGCCGGCCGCGGCCCGACGGGCTACCGGAACTACACCGCCGCCCATGCCGCCGGCCTCGCTGCGTACGTGGCACTCGTCCCCGCCTTCGGTTCCTCGACGAGCCGACGCATCATGCACGCCGCCACCGCCGGACGACTCGACGAAGCTCTGGAGTACGTCGACGACGGACACGCGCTCCTGGCTCGCGACCGCGCCACGCTGCGCACGGTCGAATCGGCGCTCTCCCATCTCGGAGCCGTCGGCACCCGCGCGACGGCCGGCGACGCCCGGGAACCGTTCAGCATCGGCGAAGTCGCCCGGCATCTCGCGCTCGCCCCGGCCACCCTGCGCACCTGGGAACGCACCGGAGTCCTCGCCCCCCGACGTGACCCGCGCACCGGTCACCGCCGGTACGTCGCGCAGGACGTACGCGACGCCGAGCTCGCGCACCTGCTGCGCCGGGGAGGCCGCTCCCTGGGCACCATCGCCACCGTCCTCCGGGAACTCCGCGACGTCGGCAGCCTCGACGCGCTCGCCAGGACTCTGGAGCCGTGGCGGCGCGACCTGACGTCCCGAGGACTGGCCATGCTGTCCGCCGCCGGTCAGCTCTCCGCCTACCTCGACGCCTTGGGCCGATCGGGGACAACGGGCTCCGCCCGTCCCCGGAGCGGCTCCGGCCAGCGCACCGGGCTGTCAGTGCGCCCTGACAGGATGCGCCGCATGAGCCCGTCCACCGCAGCCGACTACGGCTGGATACGTTCCTCGTCGTCGCTGTTCACGTATGCCCTTGAGTTCGGATACACGCTGACGCTGGTGCGGGGCGTGCCGCCGACGGAAGTGCTGCGCAGGGCGGGGGCGGTGCCACGCGATGCGGTCTCGGGGCTTGCCGCACTGATCGAGGAACACACGGAGGTGTTGTTCGGGCACGAGACCTGGCCCGAGTCCTTCGTCGCGGGGGCGTTCACGGTGCCCGGTGAATGCGGGGACTGGACCCTCGCCCTGGAGTTCGGCGGCGACCTGGGGACACGGCCCGCCATCATGGAGGCCCTCTCCGCCGGGACGCGAGCGGTGTCGCATTCGAGCAACGGGGGGAAGCCCATGCACTTCTTCCACTGGTACGAGGACGGGGAGCTGCGGACCACCTTCGAATCGGCGGCGTACCGGTCCGGCAGCACTCCGGACGAGCTGACCGCTGTGATGCGCGAAGTCGGACTCAACCCCACGGGGGATCAGGACCCCGGCGTGGACGGGAAGGCGGCGGTGTTCGCACTGACCGAGCGCCTCACTGGCGTCCGGGTGACCGAGGACCTGCTGGCGGAGGCCGTGTATCAGACGGGTGAGGTACCGGAGGAACCCGCCGAGGAGTGGAAGGGCGTGATCATCGACATCACCGATGCGCACGGCGACAGAACATATGCGGCCACCTCCGCACAGTGCGACGCCACGAGTGGCGCCGCGACGGCCTCCGACCCCGGCGGGAGCGGCCGCGAGTCCGCGCCACCCCCGCACAGGGGCACTACGCCATAGAGGCTGCCGGGTCGTCAGGCTCGGCAGCGCAGCATCTCCAGCGGAGGGTTGGCGTGGAGGTCCGCCCAGTGGTCCGCGCCGAACGCGCGCACGCCGGCCTCGGACACCTCGACGGGGACCCAGGTCACCTCGCTGAATCCTGCCGCTTTCAGGCACGTCTCGTAGACCTCGCGCCGGGGGCGGTTGGCGACGAACGACACGGGCGGGTCGAGCAGCGCCGTGATGCGGACCTGCGGTCCGGTCTCGACCTCCTCGCCGGTGAGCTCGCTGCGGAAGCCGTACTTGTCCGGGGACGGCCCGTCGAAGCGGAAGTCGGGTGACTGGTTGAGCACGAAGAGCTCGCCACCGGGCCGCAGGCTCCGGTGCACGTTGCGGCACATCCGCTCCGTGGTGGCGATGTCGGGCGCGTAGCTGAGCAGTTGAACCGCCAGGCCGACATCGAAGCGCTGCTCGAAGGCGCGCAGTTCGGATACGTCGCCCACCTCGTAACGCACACCCAGCGGATCGGCGGCCTCCAACTGCTGTGCCACCGCCACCATTTCACCCGAGATGTCGATGCCGAGCACGTCCGTGGCGCCGCGCCGCCCGAACTCACGGCTGTAGAAGCCGGTACCGGAGGCCAGGTCGAGGACGGACTTCCCGCTCACGTCCCCCACCATCGCCAGGAAGCTGGGCACCACTGCGTACTGCTCCAGAGGCAGGGCCTTGAATCCCTCGTACGCCTCGCCTATCTCGTCGTACTGCTGCCGGGCGCTCATCGTGTCGTCCTCCCCGTACTTCCACCGAGCCGTGGGCGCGACAGGCCGGGTTCGGGCGGTCGCGGCCCCTTGGCCAGCAGTCTCTCCCGGCCTGGCAGCCCCTCAGGCATGGCGGAAACCACGAGAACGCGGGCGTCGGCCTGTCCCCCTGTACAGGCGGGACAGCCCTTAGACCTCGGGAAGGGAAGGGTCGGGCTTCCAGGGGGACGGCGCGGTGATGGACCATCGTTCGTGGTCGCGCCAGGCCCCGTCGATGTAGAGGTACGAGGGCGACAGGCCTTCGTACCGGAAGCCCAGCCGCCGCACCACGGCCAACGACGCCTTGTTCGCGGGCTGGATGTTGGCCTCCAGCCGGTGGAGGCGAAGGTCGTCGAAGGCGTACTCCAGGGTGGCGGTGAGCCCCTCGGCCATGTACCCGCGTCCCGCGGACGGGGCGAAGGCCGCATAGCCGAGGGACGCGCCCTGGTAGCGGCCGCGAATGATCGAGTTGATGTTGACCATGCCGGCGGCTTCACCGGTCTCCCTGACGCGGATCAGGAGCCCCTCGTTGGTGCCGTCGCCGAATCGCTCCATCCAGCTCCGGAACTGCTCCTCGGTCCCGGGCAGTTGCATCCACGGGGTATGGAGCTCGGCGCTGGCTCGTACGAGCGAGCAGAACTCGGCCTGGTCGGCCAGGGTGAGCGGGTGCAGCTCCACCCGCGACGTCATCTGGGGCATGGGCCCATCCTAGGCTCCGTCCTGGAGAGACGATCATCTGCGTCATCCACTCCACGGTGGCCTCACCACCTGCGGGGGGGGTCCGCGAGCCATGTCACCTCGCGGACCCGCCCACCCCCTTCCTCGGAAAGCCGTCCCGCTCAGAACGAGAACTGGTCGATGTTCGCCTTGTCGAAGACCGTGGGCTCGCCGAGGTCGATGACGCCCTTGTCCCCGATGGTGAACTTCCCCAGGTCGCCCGCGTCGAACGTCTCACCCTTCGCGCCAGTGATCCGGCCCGAGGACAGTGCGACGGCGGTGTGGGCGGCAAGGGATCCGAGCTTCGCCGGGTCCCACAGCTCGAAGGCGTCGACGGTGCCGTTCTTCACGTACTGCCGCATGTCGTTCGGAGTACCGAGGCCGGTGAGCTTCACCTTGCCCTTGTACTTGGATCCGGACAGGTACTGGGCGGCTGCCTTGATGCCGACGGTGGTCGGGGAGATGACGCCGGCGAGCTTCGGGTACTGCTGGAGCAGGCCCTGCGTCTGCTGGAAGGACTGCTGCGCGTCGTCGTTGCCGTAGGCCGTCTTGACCAGCTTCATGTTCTTGTACGCGGGCTTCTTCAGCTCGTCCTTCATGAAGTCGATCCAGGTGTTCTGGTTCGTGGCTGTCTGCCCGGCGGACAGGATCGCGATCTCGCCCTTGTATCCGAGCTGCTTGCCCAGCAGTTGTACCTGGGTGCGGCCGAGGGCCTCGGCGCTCGCCTGGGAGACGAACGCGTCCCGGCACTCGGGGTTGGTGTCGGAGTCGTAGGTGACGACCTTGATGCCGTTCTTCATGGCCTGCTTGAGCGCGGTGCACAGGGCCCCAGGGTCCTGTGCGGACACGGCGATCGCGTCGACCTGCTGCTGTGTGAGCGTGTTGACGTAGCTCACCTGGCCCGCTGTGTCGGTGCCGCTGTTGGGGCCGGTCTCCTTGTACTTCGAGCCGAGGGTCTTCAGCGCCGCCTCGCCGCCCTTGTCGGCGATGGTGAAGTACGGGTTGTTGACCTGCTTGGGCAGGAAGCCGACGGTGAGGCCCTTCTTGGTGGCCGCGTTCGGATCGGCCTTGGCGTCCGAGGCCTTGGCACCGGAGTCCTTCTTGGCGTCGCTCTTGGTGGTGCCGCCGCAGGCGGTGGCGCCGAGGGCGAGCGAAGTGGTGACGGCCAGCACCGCGCAGGCACGGCGGAGGGCGGGAGAGAACATCATCGGTCCCTTTCGGAAGGTACGGGTGCGTTGCAGTGCATGACGGTGCGTCACGGGGCGGGAGGTGTCGGCGCTCTGCGGCCGGCGTGGGCGGTGGCCAGTTGCCGGGCCACGCGCGGCCCGAGCACGGAGACCACGAGCAGCACGCCGGTGACGACGATCTGGGACTGTGCGGAGACGTTGAGCAGGCTCATCACGTTCTGCAGGGCACCGAGCAGGACGACTCCGGCGACGGCGCCGCCGAGCGTGCCCCTGCCGCCGTCGAAGTCGATACCGCCGAGCAGTACGGCCGCGACGACCGAGAGTTCGAGTCCGGTGGCGTTGTCGTAGCGGGCGCTGGCGTAGTGCAGCGCCCAGAAGACGCCGGTGAGCGAGGCGAGCAGGCCGGTGGCGGCGAACAGCCACAGCTTGTGGCGCTTGACGCGGACCCCGGCGAACCGGGCGGCCTCCTCGTTGGCGCCGACGGCGAACAGGGAGCGGCCGAAGGGCGTCGCGTGCAGGGCGACGACGGCTAGTGCGAGCAGGACCAGGAAGGGCAGGAGCGCGTACGGCACGAAGGTGTCGCCGATGCGGCCCGTGGCGAAGTCCAGGTACTGCGTGGGGAAATCGGTGACGGCGTCGGAGCCGAGCACGATCTGGGCGATGCCCCGGTAGGCGGCCAGGGTTCCGATGGTGACGGCGAGGGAGGGCAGCCCGAGCCGGGTCACCAGCAGCCCGTTGACGAGACCGCAGGCCACGCCGATCAGCAGACACAGCGGGATGATCATCTCGATGGCCAGTCCGGCGTTCCACAGCGCGCCCATCACCGCGCCCGAGAGCCCTGCGGTGGAGGCGACGGACAGGTCGATCTCGCCGGCCACCACCAGCAGCGTCATCGGCAGGGCGATGAGTGCGATCGGCAGCGTGTTGCCGATCAGGAACGACAGGTTGAGCGCGTTCCCGAATCCGTCGACGAAGCCGAAGGACAGCAGCAGGAGTACGAGGAGCATCGCGCCGACGACCGTGTCCCAGCGCACGGCGCGGGTGAGTGAGGTGCCGAGGGAGTCAGCCATTGCGGGCGTTCCTCTTCTTCAGAGCGCGGGCGACGCGCAGTGCGACCATCCGGTCGACGGCGATGGCGAGGATGAGCAGCACGCCGTTGATGGCGAGGACCCAGACCGAACTCACCCCGAGGGCGGGCAGCACGCTGTTGATGGAGGTGAGCAGCAGAGCGCCCAGGGCCGCGCCGTAGACGCTGCCGGAGCCGCCCGTGAAGACGACGCCGCCGACGACCACCGCGCTGACGACGGTCAGTTCGTAGCCGCTGCCCGTGGAGCTGTCCACGTTGCCGAAGCGGGCGAGGTAGAGGGCTCCGGACAGGCCCGCGAGGGCTCCGCACGCGGTGTAGGCGGCCAGGATCCGCCTGCGTACGGGGATTCCGGCGAGCCGGGCGGCCTCCGGGCTGGAGCCCATCGCGTACAGCTCGCGCCCGCTCGGGTAGTGCCGCAGGTAGAAGGCGGTGGCGACGACGACGGCGAGCGCGATCAGTGCCAGGTACGGGACGGCGGACAGCCCGCCCGAACCGAAGTCGACGAATCCGCCGGGCAGGTCGGACGCGGTGATCTGGCGGGAGCCGACCCAGATCGAGTCGATGCCCCGGATGATGTACAGCGTGCCGAGGGTGACGACGAGCGCCGGGACCTGGCCGAGGCTGACGAGCAGCCCGTTCAGCAGTCCGCAGCCGATGCCCAGTGCGACGGCGAGGAAGACCGCCATGACCGGGCTGCCGCCGCCGTGCAGATAGGTGCCGGCGGCGAAGGCGCTGATGCCGAGCGTCGAGCCGACCGACAGATCGACGTTCCGTGTGATGACGACGACGGCCTGGCCCACCGCGACCAGGACCAGGATGGTGGCGTTGAGCAGGAGGTCCTTGATGCCCTGTTCGGAGAGGAACTCGCCGTTGCGGGCCTGGGTGATGCCGATCATCACCAGGAAGACGAGGAGGATGGCGAGTTCGCGGACCTTGAGGACCAGGTCGACGAGGCGCCTGCCACCCGTCTTGCCGGGATCGAGGGCAGGTGCCGGCGGCTGTGCCGTGACCGTCATGCCGCCCTCCCGGTGGCTGCCGTCATCACGGACTCCTCGGTGGCCAGGCTGCGCGGGATCTCCGCGGTGATGCGGCCCTCGTGCATGACGAGGACCCGGTCCGCCATACCGAGGATCTCCGGCAGGTCGGAGGAGATCATCAGGACGGCCACCCCGTCGGCGGCGAGCCGGGACAGCAGCCGGTGCACCTCCGCCTTGGTGCCGACGTCGATCCCGCGGGTCGGTTCGTCGACGATGAGGACCTTGGGGCCGGTCGCCAGCCATTTGGCGAGGACGACCTTCTGCTGGTTGCCGCCGGAGAGCGTGCCGACCGCGTCGGCGATCCGGGCGTACTTGACCTGAAGTCTGACCGCCCAGTCCAGGGAGCGGTCGCGCTCGGCCGCCCGGTCCATCAGGCCGGCCCGCGCCGTCGTGCGCAGTCCGGTCAGTCCGATGTTGCGCGCGATCGACATGTTCATCACCAGGCCCTGGGCGCGCCGGTCCTCGGGCACGAGGGCGAGTCCGGCGGCCATGGCCAGACTGGGCGCGCCCTTGGCCAGCGGCCGGCCGTCGATCTCGACCTCGCCGCCGTCCCAGCGGTCCACGCCGAACACCGCCCGGGCCACCTCGCTGCGGCCCGCGCCGACCAGTCCCGCGAGGCCGACGATCTCCCCGCGCCGCACCTCGAAGGAGACATCGGTGAAGACGCCTTCGCGGGTCAGCCTGCGCACGCTGAGTGCCACGGGGCCCGGTTCCGCGGGCTGCTTGGGGTAGAGCTCGTCGAGGTCCCGGCCGACCATCCGGCGTACGAGCGTGTCCTCGGTGAGGTCTTCGACGGGCTCGCTCGCGACCAGGGCGCCGTCCCGCAGGGTGGTGACGTGTCCGCAGAGGGCGAAGATCTCCTCGATCCGGTGGGAGATGAAGAGGACCGCCGCGCCCTGTTCGCGCAAGTTGCGCACGACGCCGAAGAGGCGGGCCACTTCGCTCCCGGTGAGGGCGGCGGTCGGCTCGTCCATGATGAGGACGCGGGCGTCGAGCGAGAGCGCCTTGGCGATCTCCACGATCTGCTGGTCGGCGATGGACAGGCCGCGGGCGGGCTGATCGGGGGCGAGGTCCACGCCGAGGCGGGCGAAGAGTGCGGCCGCCTCGGTGCGCACGGCCCGGTGGTCGACGCGGCGCAGGGAGCGGCGGGGCTGACGGCCCATGAAGATGTTCTCCGCGACGGACAGGTCGGGGAAGAGCGTCGGCTCCTGGTAGATCACCGCGATGCCCGCGTCGCGCGCGTCGGCCGGACCGTGGAACACGACCGGGGCTCCGTCGAGCAACAGCGTGCCGGTGTCGGGCCGGTGGACGCCGGCGAGCGTCTTGATCAGGGTGGACTTTCCGGCGCCGTTCTCACCCGCGAGGGCGTGGGCCTCGCCGGCACGGAGTTCCAGGGAGACGTCCTGGAGGGCGCGTACGGCGCCGAAGGACTTGCTCAGGCCCTGTGCGGCCAGGACGGGGGGCTCTCTCATGGCTGACACCGATCGGTCATCGAGGTTTCGTTCCATTACATCTGAAAGGTTTCATTCAATTCCCAGGGAAGCTAGACCCGCGTCAACTACGCAGTCAATGGTTGGACTTGGAAATCTTCAAACCCCCTGAAGGTCGACGCGAACTCTTGACGCGACTGTCGCAATTACCTAGATTCACACCCTGAAACGATTCATCGTCGAGTCGTGACGGAGCCCTCACTGTGATCAGCAGAAGACGACTGCTCGGCACCATCGCCGCCCCGCTGGGGACCGCCATCGCCGCCGGAGCAGTTCCGGCCGCCGGAGCCGCCGAGGGGAGGAGAAGTCCTGGCGGCTCGCTGCGCGTGACCGAACCGACCGTCGAGTACGTCCGCAATCCGCTCGGCCTCGACACCCCGGCGCCCAGAATGAGCTGGCCGCTCGCCGCGGACCTGCCCGGCCGGCAACAGACCGCCTATCAGGTGCGCGTCGCCACCGCGCCGCAGCGGCTCCCGGAGCCGGACGTCTGGGACAGCGGCAAGATCGCGTCCGAACGGTCGGTCCTGGTGCCGTACGCGGGCCCGGCCCTCAGGGCGCGCACCCGTTACTACTGGTCGGTGCGCGTCTGGGACGACACGGGCGCCGCCTCCGCGTGGAGCGCGCCGTCGTGGTGGGAGACCGGTCTCACCGGCGCCTCGGACTGGTCGGCGCGCTGGATCGGGGCGCCGGAGGCGCTCGGCGCCCCGAAGCTGGACGGCGCCTCGTGGATCTGGTTCCCCGAGGGCGACCCGGCGAGCAACGCCCCCGCCGCCACCCGCTGGTTCCGCGGCCGGGTCGAGGTGCCGGCCGGTGTCACGCGGGCACGTCTGGTCATGACGGCCGACGACGGCTACACCGCGTACGCCGACGGCGTCGAGGTCTCCCGTGCCGAACCGGACGGCCCGGCCGAGGGCTGGCGCCGCCCCGCCGTCGTCGACCTCACCGGATCACTCGGCCCGGGTACCGGTTCCGTCGTCATCGCCGTCGCCGCCGTCAATGCCACCGAGAGCCCGGCCGGTCTGCTGGGCCTGCTGGAGCTGACGACCGCCGACGGTGTGCGCACGTACTCCACCGATGCCACCTGGAAGACCACCGCCGAGGAGCCGCCGGACGACTGGCGCACTCCCGGGTACGCGGACGGCTCGTGGTCCGCCGCCGCGGTCCTCGCACCGTGGGGCGCGGGCCCCTGGGGCAAGGTGATGCCCGCGCACTCCCCCGCCACGCAGCTCCGCCACGAGTTCCGCATCCCGCGCAAGAAGATCGCGCGGGCCCGCCTGTACTCGACGGCGCTCGGCGTGTACGAGGCGTATCTCAACGGCGAACGGGTCGGCGAGGACCGGCTCGCACCCGGCTGGACCGACTACCGCAAGCGTGTCCAGTATCAGACGTACGACGTGACGGCCCTGCTGAAGTCCGGCGCCAACGCGTTCGGGGCGACGCTCGCGCCCGGCTGGTACGCGGGCAACATCGCCTGGTTCGGCTCGCACCAGTACGGCGGAGAGCCCGCCTTTCTGGCCCAGCTGGAGATCACCTACACCGACGGCACGACGGGCCGGGTGCTGTCCGGCACCGACTGGCGGGTGGTGAACGGGCCCGTCACCGGCGCCGATCTGCTGATGGGCGAGGAGTACGACGCCCGGCTGGAGACCAAGGGCTGGACCGGTGCGGGGTTCGACGACTCGGCGTGGCTGCCGGCCGCCGAGGGCGCGGAGGTCACGGCCGGACTCGTCGCCGAGGCCGGCGGGCCCACCCGCGTGGAGCGCGAGCTCAGCACCCGGAAGGTGACCGAGCCCGAGCCCGGCGTCTTCGTCTTCGACCTCGGCCAGAACATGGTCGGCGCCGTCCGGCTCACCGTGTCGGGGGCCGCCGGAACCACCGTGCGCCTGCGCCATGCCGAAGTGCTCAACCCCGACGGCACGATCTACACCGCCAACCTGCGCACGGCCCGCGCCACGGACACGTACACGCTCAAGGGCGGCGGAACGGAGACGTACGAGCCGCGGTTCACCTTCCACGGCTTCCGCTACGTGGAGGTGACCGGCTATCCCGGCACTCCCCCGCCCTCGGCCGTGACCGGGCGCGTCATCCACACATCGGCGCCCTTCACCATGGACTTCACGACCGACTCGCCCCTGCTCAACCAGCTGCACCACAACATCACCTGGGGCCAGCGCGGCAACTTTCTGTCCGTGCCCACCGACACTCCCGCACGCGATGAACGGCTCGGCTGGACCGGTGACATCAACGTCTTCGCCCCCACCGCCGCCTACACCATGGAGTCGGCGCGCTTCCTCTCCAAATGGCTGGTCGACCTGCGCGACGGCCAGGCGGACGACGGCGCCTTCCCGGATGTCGCGCCGCAGCTCGACTCGATGGGCGGCGGCGCGGCCGGCTGGGGAGACGCGGGGGTCACGGTGCCGTGGGCGCTCTACCAGGCGTACGGGGATGTGCGCGTCCTGGAGCAGTCCTGGCCCTCCATGGTGAAGTGGCTCGGCTATCTGGAGCGCAACAGCACCGGCTTCCTGCGGCCGGCCTCCGGCTACGGCGACTGGCTGAACATCCAGGACGAGACGCCGAAGGACGTCATCGCCACCGCGTACTTCGCGTACAGCGCGGGCCTGGTCGCACGGGCCGCGGAGGTGCTCGGCAAGGACCCGGCCCCGTACACCTCCCTGTCCGGCAGTGTCCGCGACGCCTTCCGTGCCGCCTACGTCTCCGCGGACGGCCGGGTGAAGGGCGACACACAGACCGCCTACGTCCTGGCCCTGTCCATGGATCTCCTGACGGACGGCGAGCGCGGGCCGGCCGCCGACCGGCTCGTCGAGCTCATCAGGGCCAAGGACTGGCATCTGTCGACGGGCTTCCTCGGCACCCCTCGGCTGCTGCCGGTGCTGACCGCGACCGGGCACACGGACGTCGCGTACCGGCTGCTGATGCAGCGCACCTTCCCCAGCTGGGGCTACCAGATCGACCGTGGTGCCACCACGATGTGGGAGCGGTGGGACTCGATACGGCCGGACGGAAGCTTCCAGGACGCGGGCATGAACTCCTTCAACCACTACGCGTACGGCTCGGTGGGTGAGTGGATGTACGCGAACATCGCGGGCATCGCCCCGGGTGCGCCGGGCTTCCGGAAGATCCTTGTGCGGCCGCGCCCCGGCGGCGGGGTGACCGAGGCCGAGGCGCGATTCGTCTCCGTCCACGGACCGGTCGGCACCCACTGGAAGCAGACCTCGGACGGTTTCCGGCTCGATCTGACCCTGCCGGCCAACACGACCGCCGAGGTCTGGATTCCGGCCGCGGCCGCGGCGGACGTCTCGCACGGCAGCGCGGAGTTCCTGCGGATGGAGGACGGGTGCGCCGTCTTCGCCGCCGGTTCGGGGGGACACCGCTTCACCACCTGACCGGCCTCCGGCCGCGTCTAGCGCCCGGCCCCGCGGGAATCCTCTGCCGCGGGGCCGGGCGCTCACGGGCGGGCATCCTCGAGCCGCGCCATCTCGGCCTCGCTCAAGGTGAGGTGCACGGCGCGGGCCGAGTCCCGGATCGATCCCGGGCGGCCGGATCCGGGCACCGGGACCGAGACCGGGGACCGGGCCAGCAGCCAGGCCAGGGCGACCTGCTGCGGACTGACGCCGTGCGCGGCCGCGACGTGGTGGAAGGCGGTGCCGGCGGAGACCGGTCCCGACGGGCCGTCGAGCGAACTTCGGGAGATGCCTCCCAGCGGACTCCAGGGCAGGAACGCCAGGCCCAGCCGCTCGCACAGACGGAGCTCGGGCTCGCTGTCGCGCACCGCGGGAGAATACCGGTTCTGTACGGAGACCAGCCGGTCACCGAGGATCGCGTGCGCCTGGCGGATCTGGCCGGTGGTCACGTTGGAGATGCCGGCCGCGCGGATCGTACCGGCGTCGATCAGGTCGCTCAGCGCCCCGACCGAGTCGGCCCACGGCACGGCCGGGTCCGGCTTGTGGAGCTGGTACAGGCCGATCGACTCGACGCCCAGGCGCCGTGCGGATGCCTCGGCGGCGCGCCTGAGGTGGTCGGGCGTGCCGTTGACCGTCCAGGTTCCGTCGCCGGGCCGGCCGCGGCCTCCCTTGGTGGCGACCAGGACGCCGGAGGTGTCGCCGCCGTGGCTCCGCAGGGCGCGGGCGATGAGGAATTCGTTGTGGCCGCTCTCGCCGGCGTGCCAGTGGTAGCTGTCGGCGGTGTCGATGAACGTGATGCCCGCGTCGAGAGCGGCGTGGAGGGTGGCGACGGCCTGCGACTCGTCCGGGCGTCCCTCGATGGAGAGCGGCATGGCGCCCAGGCCGATGGCGCTGACCTCGACCGTTCCGATGGTGCGGTGGTCCATGGCGGGACTCATCCTCGGGTGGCGGGGTCGGTGGATGCGGCGAGTGCTTCGGTGACGGCTCCGGGCAGCCAGTCGGCCGTGCGGGAGAAGACGAATCCCCGTTCCTTGGCACGGCCGTTGCTCATGGCGTAGTGCCGGTCGACGGAGAACGGGCCGGCCGGGGTGTCCGGGGGAACCGTGCGGAACACGGGTGGCCGGCCGGTCCGTGCGGCGATGGCCGCGCCGAGTGCGCGCGCGTCGAGCAGGCCGTCGGAGCAGGCGTTGAGCGGGCCGGTGAAGGTGGTGGCCGTCGCGGCCCACAGCAGGAGGGCGGCGAGTTCCTCGTAGTGGATGAAGACCGTGGGCAGGTCATCGGCGCGCACGGCGATCTCCGTTCCGCGGGCGACGCGTTCGACGTAGTACGCCAGACGTCCGGTGAACTCCTGGGCGCCGCCGCCGAGCACGTGGGCGCTGCGCACGGTGGCGAACCCGAAGGGGGCGTCCCGGGTGAAGACCGCCTCCGCCTGTCGTTTGCCCTCGGCGTAGTGGCTCTCCAGATACGTCGCGTCGTGCCAGGGCAGGTCCGGACTCACCTGCCAGGCGGCCGGGTCCACGAGGTCCTCCGCCACCGGGGTGTCCGGGCCGACGGCAGGCAGGGCGGCGGTCGCCGGGTCGTAGACCTCGATGGTGGAGGTCATGACGTAGCGCCGGGTGCGGCCGCCGAAGGCGCGGACGGCGATCGCGGCCTGGACCGGGGTGTAGCAGACCTGGTCCACCACCACGTCGTACGTACGGGTGCCGAGCGCGGCGGTGAGGGCGGCCTCGTCGTCGCGGTCGACGACGAGGTGCTCGACGCCGGGGGGCGGCGGGGTCGAGCCGCGGTTGATGACCGTGACCTGGTGCCCGGCCGCGAACAGCCGCTGAACCAGGAGCTTTCCGAAGTACCGACTGCCGCCGATGACGCAGATTCTTTGCATGCCCCCCATCCTGGAGACGTACCGTACGCAGCAGAAGTACCGGCTTACTGGCCCCGTATGAAGGAAAACTGTTGATCGATGTGCAGCGGCTGCGCGTTCTGCGGGCGGTGGCGGAACACGGCAGCTTCAACCGGGCGGCGGCATCGCTGCGCCTCACACCCTCGGCGGTCTCCCAGCACGTGGCCGCTCTGGAACGGAGTCTCGGCTCCCAGGTCGTCGCGCGGAGCACGCGCGGCGTCACCCTCACACCGGCAGGCCGGATCATGGTCGGCGCGGCGGAGTCGGTCGCCGCCGAGCTGGAACACGCGCAGCAGCAGGTGACCGAGCTCCGCACGGGCCGGGTCCAGCTCACCGTCGCCACGTTCACCAGTGGCGGCAGGCTGCTGCTCCCCGGCGCCCTCGCCGAGCTGACCGCGACCCATCCCGAAACCGTGCTGCATGTACGGGAGTTCGAGCCCGAGGAGAGTCTTCCCCTGGTCCGTCAGGGCGCGGTGGACGTCGCCCTCGCCTACCACTTCGACGGGCCGCTGCCCGGACAGCCGGGGCAGAGCCCCGCCCTGGAGTGGACGCCGCTGATGGACGACCCGCTGCATGTCGTGCTGCCCGAGGGGCATCGACTGGCCGGCCGTGACGAACTCGGTCTCGCCGAACTGGCGGGCGAGCCGTGGGTGCTCGGCTGTCTCAAGACCGAGGCGTATCTGCGCCGTTACGCGGTGCGGGCCGGGTTCGACCCCGAGGTGCGCGGCACGACGAGCGACTACTTCTTCGCCCGCTCCCTCGTCGCCGCGGGCATGGGCATCTCGCTGATCCCGTCCATCGCGCTGGCACCGCGGATACCGGGCCTGCGCGCCGTCCCGGTCAGGCCCCCCGCACCGGCCCGGCACATCGGCGTCGCCACGATCGGCCACCGCCGCGCCCACCTCCAACTGGCCACCCTGATAGGCGTGCTAAGGACGGAGGCGGCCGTACCGGACGCTGGATGACCGCAGGACCTGCCCTTTGTTTCGCTCGTGCCACAGGGGGCACGAGCCACGCTCCACAGGGCTCAGGAGTCCTCCTGCTCGGCCTCGGTCCCCGGTACTTCACCTGGAGTTGCCCGAATGCCTCGTTTCAGCGTCGTCGTCCCCGTGTACAAGGTGCAGGCATACCTCCACGAATGTCTGGACTCGGTTCTGGAGCAGTCCTTCCAGGACATCGAGGTGATCGCTGTCGACGACTGCTCACCGGACTCCTGCGGGGCCGTGATCGACGAGTACGCCGCCCGCGACGAACGCGTCAAGGCCGTGCACCTCCCCCAGAACGTCGGTCTGGGCCGGGCGCGCAACGCCGGGCTGCAGCGAGCCCAGGGGGACTACGTCCTCTTCCTCGACAGCGACGACTTCTACACCCCCGGTCTGCTGCAGTCGCTGGCCGACCGGCTCGACGAGGCCGGGGAGCTGGACATCCTCGCCTTCGACCATGTGCGCACCTACTGGCACGGCAGGGGCGGCCCCAGCCAGTCCACGGGCCTGTTCGAGCGGGCGGGCACGGACGTCTTCCGCCTCCAGGACCGGCCGGAGTACATCCATCTGTTCCTGGTGGCCTGGAACAAGGCGTTCCGCCGCGCGTTCTTCCTGGAGCAGGGCTTCCAGTACGCACCCGGCCTGTACGAGGACGCGCCGGTCACACAGATGGCGATGGTCACGGCCGAGCGCATCGGCTGTCTGAACAAGGTCGGCGTCGAGTACCGCCAGCGCCGCCACGGGGCGATCACGAAGACGCCCGGGCGCAAGCACTTCGACATCTTCGAGCAGTACGAGGGACTGTTCGCCTTCCTCGCCGCGCGTCCCGAACTTGCCTGGTCCCACTCGCTGTTGTTCGAGCGTGCCGTTTTCCACATGCTGTTCGCGCTCAAGCGCCCCGAGCGGGTCAGACCCTCCGACCGCAAGGAGTTCTTCGGACTCACGGCGGACTTCTACGCGGAACACCTCCCGGCCGGCTTCACGCTGCCCGGCGGAGCGACCGGGATCCAGATGCGGGCCCTGGCCCGGCGCTCGTTCCGCGCCTATCAGGCGATGGGGCTGGCCGCGCGCATCAAGCGGGCGGGACCGACAAGGGTCCTCGACGCGACGGGCAAGGTCGGCAGACGCGCGTCCGTGAGCCTGTACGGCGTGCAGCGCCGGCGTCCGCTGGATCCTCACCTCGCCGTCTACACCTCGTACGGGGACAGGCTGCCGTCCTGCAATCCGCTCGCGGTCTTCGACAAGGCCAAGGAGCTGGCACCGCAGGTGCACGGCGTCTGGTTAGTACGCCAGGAACTCGCCGGCCAGGTCCCCGACGGGATCGACCACGTCGTCCCCGGCTCGCGCCGCTCCTGGGAGGTGATGGCCCGGGCCACGTACTTCGTGAGCAACGCCGGCTTCCCGGACCATCTCGTCAAGCGCCCGGGACAGGTGCACCTGCAGACACACCACGGCACCCCGCTCAAGCGCATGGGCATGGACCAGCAGGAGTATCCGGCCGCCGCGCAGGGCGTGGACTTCGACCGGCTGCTGGAGGGGGTGAACGGCTGGGACCTCAGCCTGTCGTCCAACCAGCATTCCACCGAGCAGTGGGAGCGCGTCTACCCCGGCACCTTCGAGTCCCTCGATGCCGGCTACCCGCGCAATGACCGCTACTACGCCTCCGGAGCGGCGGAGATCGCCGCGATCCGTGCCCGGCTCGGTATACCCGAGGCCAGGACCGCTCTCCTGTACGCGCCGACCCACCGCGAATACCGGAAGGAGTGGACGCCGCCGTTCGACCTGGCACGGCTGGCGAAGTCCCTGGGCGACGAGTTCGTCCTGCTGGTCCGCACCCACCACCTCGACCTGGACGACCCGCACCTGAGCGAGCCGGCCGCACAGAGCGGCATCATCGACGTGTCCCGCCACCCGGCCGTCGAGGACCTCTGCCTGGCGGCGGACGCCCTGATAGCCGACTACTCCTCCGTCACCTTCGACTACGCCAACCTGGACCGCCCCATCGTCATCGAGGCCCATGACTGGGACACGTACGCCCACGTCCGCGGCGTGACGTTCGACCTCCTCTCGGGCCGCCCCGGTGACACTCCCGGGACCGTCGCGACCACGGAGGACGAGCTCGTCGACGCGTTCCGCAGCGGCCGTTGGCGCAGCCCCGAGGCCGAAGCGCTGCGTGCCGCCTTCCGTGAGCGCTTCTGCCAGTACGACGACGGGCGCGCCGCCGAGCGCGTCGTGCGGCGCCTCTTCCTGGGCCAGGACCCCGGCCCGGCGATCGTCCCGCTCCCGGAGCGCACCCCGGCGCCCCGGCCCTCGCTCCGCTGATTCCAGGACACTGGACCAATGGACGCTGGTTATAGAATCGGAGCGTGAGCAGCGAAGATTCCGCACTTGAGGCGTTGGCCGTACTGGGCGATCCGGTGCGGCGCGGGCTGTACCGGCACGTCACCGGAGCGCCGGGCGAGGTGGGACGGGATGCCGCGGCCGAGGCCGCCGGGGTCTCCCGCTCGCTGGCCGCGTTCCATCTGGACAAGCTGGTCGAGGCCGGGCTGCTGGAGGTGAGCTTCCGACGGCTGTCGGGGCGCAGCGGTCCCGGCTCGGGGCGGCCCTCGAAGCTGTACCGGCGGGCCGAGGGCGAGCGGACGGTGTCGCTGCCGCCCCGCGCCTACGACACGGCGAGCCACCTGCTGGCCGAGGTGGTGGAACAGGCCGGTCTCGACGGGGAGTTGCAGGCGGCGGCGCGGGCGTCCGGAGAGGCGGAGGGGGCCGGCCCGGACGGTGGGGCCGACCCGGTCGAGGCGTTGCGGTCGCGCGGCTACGAGCCGTTCCGGGACGGCGACACCTGGCGGCTGAACAACTGCCCGTTCCACGCGCTGGCCGACCAGTACCCCGCCCTGGCCTGCGGGATGAACCTGGCCAGGATCGAGGGCATCCTCGCCGGACGGCCGGACGGACAGGACTGGATCGCCGCCATGGACCCGCTCCCGCACGGGTGTTGCGTGTCCCTCAGGAGCACGCAGGAGCACCCGGGAGTCTAAAAACTGAATTCATTGACTTTAGAAGGTTCATCCGGGCATGCTGAGCCCCGTGAACGACTTTCATCTCGCTCAGGTCAATATCGGGCGCATCCTCGCCCCGCTCGGCAGCCCCCAACTGGCCGACTTCGTCGCACAGCTCCCGGAGATCAACGCCGCGGCCGATCACGCTCCCGGCTTCGTCTGGCGCATGGTCGACGACGACGGGGCCGACTCGACGGATCTGCGTCCCGACAACGACGACGACATGCTCCTGATCAACTGCTCGGTCTGGGAGTCGGTCGAGGCGCTGCGGGACTACACCTACCGCAGCGAGCACCTCAAGGTGCTGGCACGCCGCCGGGAGTGGTTCGAGCGGCTCGCCGAATTCCATCTCGCGATGTGGTGGGTGCCCGCCGGGCACCGCCCGGGCATCGAGGAGGCGATGGACCGCGTCGCCCTCATCCGGAGGGAAGGTGAAGGCCCCGGAGCCTTCACCTTCCGGAGCCCGCACCCGGCGCCGGTCGGCTCGCCGGCCGGGTGACCGGCGCGTTCGCGGGTCAGCCGTCGCCCCGTGATCCGGGACCTGGGCTTTCCCGGCCACCGCCAGGCAGACTGTCCCCGTGACGACACTGAGCAAGGGTGCCAACATGCCGGTGACGGTCCCGGCCGTCAGAGCAGTCCTGGGCTGGTCGGCCGGGCCCGGCGTGCCCGATGTGGACGCCTCGGCGCTGCTGCTGAACGGCAGCGGGCGGGTCCGTTCCGACGGCGACTTCGTCTTCTACAACCAGCCTCGGCACGCCTCCGGCGCCGTGCGCCACCTCGGCAAGCAGCCGGGCTCGGACTCGCTGGACATCGATCTCGCCGCACTGGGGGAAGACGTCGAACGGGTCGCCCTCTGTACTTCGTCCGACGGTGGCGCCTTCGGGCAGGTGCCAGGGCTGCATCTGCGTCTGCTCGATGCCGCCTCCGGTGCCGAGCTGGCCCGCTTCGACATGGCGGCCGGCGCGGAGACCGCCTATGTGAGCGGTGAGCTCTACCGCCGCGCCGGCGGATGGAAGTTCCGTGCCGTCGGCCAGGGGTACGCCAGCGGACTCGCGGGACTGGCGAAGGACTTCGGCATCAGCGTCGACGAGGCACCACCTGCGACGGCTCCCGCCCCGGTCCCTTCCCCCGCGCCCGTGTCCGCGCCGCCGCACTCCGCTCCCGCGGTGGCCGGCCGGGACGAGCCGGCCGTACGGCTCACCAAGGGTGAGGAGAATCTGCCGGTCGACATGCGCAAGCGGCTGTCGCTCCGCAAGCAGCAGATCGCGGTCAGCCTCACCAAGCACGGCCTGCCGAAGCTCACGGCCCGCGTCATTCTCGTGCTCGACGCGTCCGGCTCGATGAGCGCGCTCTACTCGCGCGGCACGATGGCGGGTGTCACCGAGCGCATGGCGGCCGTGGCGGCACAGCTCGACGACGACGGCGAGATGCAGGCCTGGACCTTCGCCAGCAACCCCGCCCGGCTGCCCGACCTCGTCATCGGCGAACTCCCCGAGTGGCTGTCGCTGCACGTGCGCGTGGGACAGATCAGCCTCTTCGGCCGGAAGAAGCCCCCGAAGGGACTCCGGCCCGGTCAGGTGGACATGCGGGCCGTCGGCATCCAGAACGAGGAGCAGAAGGTCATCGCCGAGGTGCGCGCCTTCGTGCGCGACCACCCGGTGCCCGATCCGACGCTGGTCCTGTTCTTCTCGGACGGCGGTGTGATCCGCAACGCCGAGATCGAACGGGAGTTGCGGGCGGCGGTGGAGGAGCCGGTGTTCTGGCAGTTCATCGGGCTCGGACGGTCGCAGTACGGCGTACTCGAGTACTTCGACACGCTGCCGGGTCGCCGCGTCGACAACGTCGGCTTCTTCGCAGCCGACGACATCGAGAAGGTCCCCGACCCGGAACTGTACGACCGGCTGCTGTCCGAGTTCCCGTCCTGGCTGAGGGCCGCCCGGCAGCTCGGCATCCTGCGCTGAGTATCCGCCGGCTCCCGCCCGCAGGCCCCGCACGACGCCCCGCGGCCGGCGGACGTGCGGGATGCGGGTCCCCCACGTCCACCGGCCCGGGGCGTCCGGCCCCGTGACGGGCACCGGCGGGTGGCGGAACGGCTACGGCGTCACCTCGGTGCCGCCGAACGTCACGACGAGGTGGCCGTCCGAGGCGAACGACCAGTCCATGGCGCCGTCGTACGCGGAGCACCGGGACCCGTTCGAGCCGGTCCAGAACTGGTTCGAGCCGTCGGCGTCACCGATCGTCTTGTCGTTCGAGCCGCTGCCGCTGCGGCACGAGGTGTTGTTCCGGAAGACGGACGTCCCCTTGTCGAAGGAGAAGTTGCGCTCCTCGTTGTCGATGGAGACGTTGTCCGACACCGTCATGGAGCCGGGGTTGCTGTTGTAGGTGAATCCGTGGTGGCCGTTGTCGTAGGCGATGTTGCGGCGCACGATGTGGTCGACCTCGATGTCGTCGCCGCCGAGCTTGAAGCCGTTGCGGTCGCCGTCGGCGTTGACGGTCCCGTCCGAGAGGGTTCCGTTGCCGTACGACAGGGAGTCCTCGATGGTCACCGGGCCGATGGGCCCCGTGTCGGTCTTGGTGTAGAGGTCCCAGCCGTCGTCGATGTTGTTGTGGGACACGGTGTAGCGGAAGACGTTGCCCGGGCCGGAGGTGAGCTTGGAGGCGAAGCCGTCGGCGTCCTCGCCGTCGGAGTCGGCGTTGTCGTGCGACTCCGAGCTCAGGATGAGGTTGTCGGCGGGCCACTCGTCGTCGGGGGTGGTGGACGCGATCCGTGAGATCTGGAGCCCCGAGTCGTGGTTGAAGCGCGTCACGACCCGCTCGATGATGTTGTTGCTGCCCCCGACGAAGATGCCGTTGTCGCCGGCGTGCTCGACGGTGATGCCGTTGACGTGCCAGTAGGCCCCGTTCACGGCGAGCCCGCGATGGGCCGGGTCCTCGCTCATCTCCGCGAAGTTCAGCACGGGGCTCTCGCCCGGGTAGGCGGCCAGGGTCGTCCGGGCGCTCGACGTGCCGTCGTTGCCCGGCGGGATGGTGACGGTCTCCGCGTAGTGGTACGTCCCGCCGCGCAGATAGATCGTGCCGCCGGACTCGACACGGCTGATCGCGGAGGAGAGCGTCGTCGGGTCCGACTCCGTGCCGGCCGCGTCGTCGGTTCCGTCGGGTGCCACGTAAAGGGCGGCGGCGTCCACCGCTGCGACCGCGGAGGCCGCTGCGGGCGCTGCCGCCGAGCGCTGGAGGACGGGGGCGGCCTGGGCGGTGGCGGTGCCCGAGAGGACGGCGAGCGAGCCGGCCAGCAGGCCTGCGCATGCGATGACGGGTTTGATCTGCATCGTTCGACTCCAGGTGGGGTTGGTTCGTTCGACGAGTTCGTTCGGCAAGGTCGTTCGACGTGCTCGCAGCGGTCCGCGCGCCTCCGGAGCGGGTGCCGCACAGCCGACTGCGCTGCGAGGAAGGCGAGTTGAACGCGGACACGCACGAGGGCCGTGAGCCGGCAGAAGGGTTCCGACCCCTTCTGCCGGGACGCCGGTCGTGGCAACGTGTCCGTTCGAGTCCATGAACGAGTCAGCTGGCGGGGTGTTCCAACTGGCCCGTGCAAGCGCTTTCCCATGACCCTAGGACTCGGCCATGTTCACGTCAATGTGTATGTATGTGAAAATCATTCAGACCCATGAACTTCGAACACCACCATGCCCCCACCACGCCTGCCGGATTCGGAGCAGGCGGACGGCGGGCTACGAGCCGACCTTGCGCTTGTTGTAGACGTCGAAGCCCACCGCGGCCAGCAGCACGAAGCCCTTGATGACCTGCTGGTAGTCGGTGCCGATGCCCACGAGCGACATGCCGTTGTTGAGTACGCCGAGGACGAGGCCGCCGATGACGGCGCCGAAGACCGTGCCCACGCCGCCGCTCATCGAAGCGCCGCCGATGAACGCGGCGGCGATGGCCTCCAGTTCGAAGTTGGTGCCGGCCTGGGGCACACCGGCCCCGAGGCGGGCGGCGTAGACGGCACCGGCGAGCGCGGCGAGCACTCCCATGTTCACGAACACGAAGAAGGTGACGCGCTGGTCCTTCACGCCGGACAGTTTCGCCGCGGCGCGGTTCCCGCCGAGTGCGTAGACATGGCGGCCGATGATCGCGTTGCGCATGACGTAGCCGAAGCCGATCAGCAGCACGGCGAGCAGGAGGAGCACGACGGGGACGCCGCGATAACTGGCCAGGGTCATGGTGAACGCGAGTACGGCGGCCGCCATGGCCGCGCACTTGAGGAGGAAGAGGTTGCGCGGCAGGACGTCGAGTTCGTAGCGCTTCTGGCGGCGCCGGTCGCGGACCTCCTGGAGCAGGGCGAAGGCCAGCAGGACGAGCCCCAGGAGCAGGGTCAGGTTGTGGTAGTTGGTCTGCGGACCGGCCTCCGGGAGATAGCCGGTGGAGATCTTCTGGAAGCCCTCGGGGATCGGGCCTAGTGAGCGGCTGCCGAGGAGGATCTGCGTACCCCCGCGGAACAGCAGCATTCCGGCCAGCGTCACGATGAACGAGGGGATGCCGACGTACGCGATCCAGAACCCCTGCCAGGCGCCCGCGACCGCGCCGAGGAGGAGGCCCAGCGTGAGGGCGAGCACCCAGGGCACATCGTGCTCGACCATCATCACGGCGCAGGCGGCGGAGACGAACGCGGCGAGCGAGCCCACCGACAGGTCGATGTGCCCGGCGATGATGACGATCATCATCCCGATGGCCAGGACCAGGATGTAGCTGTTCTGGAGGACGAGGTTGGTGACGTTGTTCGGCTTGAGCAGGACCCCGTCGGTCCATATCTCGAAGAGGACGACGATCAGCCCGAGGGCGATAAGCATCCCGTACTGGCGCATGTTGCGACGGGCCGCGTCCAGGAGGAGGGCGCCGGTCGCCGGGGGCGCGGCGTGGGCTTCCTTGCCGGTGCGCGGCGGCGTGTCGGTGGGGGCCTGGGTCATTCCTGCTACCTCTTGTCGCTGGTCATATGGCGCATGAGGACCTCCTGGGTGGCCTGTGCGCGCGGGACTTCGCCGGTGAGCCGGCCGGCCGCCATGGTGTAGATGCGGTCGCACATGCCGAGGAGCTCCGGCAGTTCGGAGGAGATGAGGACGACGGCCCTGCCCTCGGCGGCCAGCCGGTCGATGACGGAGTAGATCTCGTACTTCGCTCCGACATCGATCCCGCGGGTCGGCTCGTCGAGGATGAGGACGTCGGGACCGGCGAAGATCCACTTGCCGAGGACGACCTTCTGCTGGTTGCCGCCGGAGAGCCGGCCGACCTGACCGAAGACCGTGGGGGCCTTGATGTTCATGGTGGTGCGGTACGACTCGGCGACGCGGGTCTCCTCGTGCTCGTCGACGATCCCGTGCCGCGCGACCTTGCCCAGGGCACCGAGAGTGATGTTGCGGCCGATGGTGTCGATGAGGTTGAGGCCGTACTGCTTGCGGTCCTCGGTGACGTAGGCGATCTTGTGGCGGACGGCTTCGGAGACCGTGCGGGTCCTGATCTCCTTGCCGTCCTTGAGGACCGTGCCGCTGATGTTGCGCCCGTAGCTCCGGCCGAAGACGCTCATGGCGAGTTCGGTGCGGCCCGCGCCCATCAGTCCGGCGATGCCGACGATCTCGCCGCGGTGCGCCCGGACCGAGACCCGGTCGACGACCTTGCGGTGCTGGTCGATCGGGTGGTGCACGGTCCAGTCGCGGATCTCCAGGGCCGGGTGGGCTCCCGGGTCTCCCGCGTACGCGGTGCGTTCGGGAAAGCGGTGGTCGAGGTCGCGGCCGACCATGCCGCGGATGATGCGGTCCTCGGTGGTCGATCCGGCACGGACGTCGAGCGTCTCGACGGTCCGGCCGTCGCGCAGGACGGTGACGGAGTCGGCGACGGCGGTGATCTCGCCGAGCTTGTGCGAGATGATGATCGACGAGATGCCCTCGCCCTTCAGCTCCTTGATGAGGGCGAGGAGCTGGGCACTGTCCTCGTCGTTGAGGGCGGCGGTGGGCTCGTCCAGGATCAGCAGTTCGACCTTCTTGGACAGCGCCTTGGCGATCTCGACGAGCTGCTGCTTGCCGACGCCGATGTCCGCGACCCTGGTCTGCGGGTGCTCGCGCAGACCGACCCTGGCCAGGAGGGCGGCCGCGTGGCGCAGGGTCTCGTTCCAGCTGATGAAGCCGCGGGTGGCGTGCTCGTTGCCGAGGAAGATGTTCTCGGCGATGGAGAGGTACGGCACCAGGGCGAGTTCCTGATGGATGATCACGATGCCGCGGGCCTCGCTGGCCCGGATGTCCTTGAACGCGCAGTCCTCTCCCCTGAACCGGATCTCGCCCTCGTAGCTGCCGTGCGGATGTACGCCACTGAGGACCTTCATCAGCGTCGACTTGCCGGCCCCGTTCTCCCCGCAGATGGCGTGCACCTCGCCCTGGGCGACGGTCAGGGAGACGTCGGAGAGGGCCTTCACACCGGGGAACGTCTTCACGATGGACCGCATCTCCAGGACCGGCCCGGCGTCGGCCACCGGGTCCGCCGTCGGTGTGGTCATCGGAGGTCGCTCTCCTTGATGTAGCCGGAATCGACCAGCTCGGCACGGTAGTTGGACTTGTCGACGCTGACCGGCTGGAGCAGGAACGACGGCACGACCTTCTTCTCGTTGTCGTACGTCGTGGAGTCGTTGACCTCGGGCTTCTTGTCGTTCAGTACGGCGTCGGCCATCTGGACGGCCTGCTTGGCCAGGGCGCGGGTGTCCTTGTAGACGGTCTGCGTCTGCTGTCCCGCGATGATCGACTTCACCGAGGCGACCTCGGCGTCCTGGCCGGTGACGAGCGGGTACGGCTTGGAGCCGGTGCCGTAGCCGTCCGACTTCAGGGCCGAGATGATGCCGATCGAGATCCCGTCGTACGGTGAGAGCACCGCGTCGACCCGGCCCGAGGAGTAGGCGCTGGTGAGGAGGTCGTCCATGCGCTTCTGGGCGGTCCCGCCGTCCCAGCGCAGCGTGGTGATCTGGTCCAGTTTCGTCTGCTTGCTGCGGACGACGAGCTGCTTCTTGTCGATGTACGGCTTGAGGGCCTTCCAGGCGCCCTGGAAGAAATAGCGGGTGTTGTTGTCGTCCGGCGATCCGGCGAACAGCTCGATGTTGAACGGCCCCTTCCCGGCGCCGGACTTCAGGCCGAGCTTGTCGAGGAGGTAGCCGGCCTGGAGCTCACCGACCTTCTCGTTGTCGAACGAGGCGTAGTAGTCGACGTCCGGGCTGCCGAGGATGAGCCGGTCGTACGAGATGACCCTGATGCCCTGCTCCCCCGCCTGGTGCAGTACGTCGCTGAGGGCGCGGCCGTCGATGGCGGCGATCACCAGGACGTCCACGCCCTTGGTGATCATGTTCTCGATCTGGGAGACCTGCTGGTCGACGTCGTCCTCGCCGTACTGCAGATCGGTCTTGTAGCCGAGCTTCTTGAACTCGGCGGCCATGTTCCTGCCGTCGGCGATCCAGCGTTCCGACGACTTGGTCGGCATGGCGATTCCGATGGTCGAGCCCTTGCCGCCGGACTTCTTGTCCTTGCTGCCCCCTTCACCGCTCTGCCCGCAGGCGGCGAGGGTCAGGGAGAGGGCGAGTGCGGTGAGGGCCGTTGCGGTCCGGGCGACGCGCGGGGCGGACACGGTACGTGAGGTGCGCATGGTCGATCCTCCGGGTGCGAGGGAGGCGGCCGGGCCGGCCGCGCGCCCTCTCATCAATGGTTCGGTATTCCGGACACGGTTCGGCGTGCACGACGGACGGACGCAGCCGAGGATCCGGCACCCCGGACATCCCTCGTGCACGGCAGGGCAGTCGAGCCGAGCTTGTTCGATATTTCGTCAGGCGTTCGAAATGTTGGCGTGACGGTAGTGAGGGGGCGGGGAGGCTGTCAATGGTTCGCGCAGCTGCTCTCCGGACAACTCCGCCCGCAACCAGGGGTTTTCGGCCGGACCGGCGTGCGCGGCGGCACCGGCACCACGGCAACTATGCTCGCCCCCGACGCACGCGGACGCGTGAAGTCACCGCCGCTCGCGGGCTCGCGCCCGCTCCCCGCCCAGGAGCCCACCATGACCTCCTCCGCCGACGACCCCACGTGGAAGCGTCTGTGGCACCGGTCGTCGCATGTCCCGCACAGCCCCCTGAGCGAGCGCACCCGGCGGGCCGAGGACCTCCCGCGCACCCTGGTCCCGGCGCCGCCCGGGCTGCGGCAGCCGGTCGTCTTCGACCCCGCCCTCAAGCAGTTCCCGAACGCCTATCGGGCGGGCGAGCCCCGGTTCGACGATCCGGCGGCCGCCCACGCCTGGCGCCGCGCCCGACGAACGGCCCTGGACACCGTCCTCGCGGCGGTCGCCACCGGACCGTGGGCGGATCATCTGGTCCTGCGCGGGAGCGTGTTGATGGCCACCTGGTTCGGGGACGCGGCGCGCGATCCGGGGGATCTGGACTTCGTGGCCGTCCCCCGGGAATGGGAGGTGGACTCCCCGCGTACGGCGGCCCTGTTCGAGACCGTCGCGCGGGACGCGGAGGCCGCCGCCCGCGGGCCCGTCCGGATCGACGCGTCGGGCCGCGTGACCGAGGAGATCTGGACGTACGACCGGGTGCCGGGCCGGCGCATGCTGCTGCCGTGGACGGCGCCGGGCACACCCGGCGGGACGGTGCAGCTGGACGTGGTCTTCAACGAGCAGCTCCCCGAACCTCCGCTGTCCACCGAGCTGCACCCCATCGGCGAGGGTCCCGGCTGCCGGATCATGGCCGCCTCCCCCGGCCTGTCCCTGGCCTGGAAGCTGCTCTGGCTGGTCAGCGACGCGTATCCGCAGGGCAAGGACCTGTACGACGCGGTCCTGCTCGCCGAGCACACGGCACCGCGCTACGACGTCGTGCGCGCCGCGTTCACCCTCGCGGGAGCCGACGGGCTGCGCCCCGCCGGTCGTTGGTGGATCGACGCGCTGGGCGTGGAAGGCGGATGGGAGCACTTCACGGCCGAGTACCCCTGGGCCGACGACAGCCCGGCCGGGCTCACGGAGCGGCTCGGCCGGGCGCTGGAGCCCCTGCTCGCGGCGGCGGAACCGCCCGGTGAGCGGCCTTACGACCGCTGGGCGCGCTGGCTGGAGCCCCTGGTCGCGGCCACGCGTACGAAGGCGGCCACCGATCCCGCATCCGCCCTGGGGCACTTCTCCGGGCACGGCTACGAGGGGCTCGCCGCCGCCGTCGTGGTGGTACGGGAGATGGCGGGGCGGGGGCGCCTGGACCTGGAGGGGGCGCTCGCCGCGGTGCTGGCCCAGGAGGGCGACTGGCGGTACTGGCGGGAGCATCCGGGGTCGTGCGCCGAAGCACTGGAACTGTTGCGCTGATCCTGCGGGCCTCCCGCGCCGGCGCGTCCACCGTGCCGGTGGTCAGCCGGCCTGGCCGATCGCGGTGCGGAGCATGGCCACGGTGGTCGCCGCCGCGGCGCGTTCGGCCTCGTCGCCCGTGGCGCGCACCCGTTCCTCCAGCAGGACGACGGCGGCCTGGAGCACACCGACCCGTACCGGAACGCTCTGCATGGCCGTCAGCACGGCGGCCGCCTGTTCGGCAGGTGTCGCGGTCGCGGCCTGCGGAATGAGAGTGGAGATACCGCGCCCGAGTGCACGGTCACGAGGCGGCTGAGCCGCGGCTGTGGTCACCGAAGAAGTCTGCCGCACCCGGTACGCGGAATCGGTCAGCGACCTGGCCGCCACGGCCCGTCCGGCAGATCGGCCGCGACTGCGGCCATGACCGGAGCCGGGTGACGTCAGTCCCCGGCGTTTTCCCGGACATGGTCGTGCACACGCTTCAGCAGACTGGTCAGACGGCTGCGTTCACGCGCGGTGAGGGGTGCCAGGATCTCGTCCTGCACGTCCAGCGCGTCGGCCCGGAGGCTCTCGAACAGCGTGCGGCCCGCCTCGCTGACGGTGACCGTGACGCGTCGCCGGTCAGCGGTGTCGCGGGCCCGGTCCACGAGTCCGGCCGCCCGGAGATCGTCCACGAGGTTCACGATGTCGCCGCGGTCGATCGAGAGCCGGTCCGCCAGCTCCCGCTGCGCATGCGGGCCGAAGTCCACGAGCGCCGACAGCACCGCCATGTGCCGCAGCCGCAGGCCGCGTCCGGCCAGCCGCTCCGCGAGGCGGCTCCGCGCGGCCTTGCCGGTCCTGGACATCAGGTACGTCGTGAGTCCCAGGAGGCTGGGCGGGGTCTCGTTCATCACGCATATCGTAGGTGCATACCCGCGGCGGGTATGCACCTACGAAGGTGTGCGGGTGGCGCTCACGCCTTCGGACGGCCCAGGTCGAAGACGAGCCGCCCCGACACCTCGCCCTTGAGCACTTCGTCGATCGAGGCGTTGATGTCGGCCAGGTCCCTGGTCTCACGCACCACACGGGTACGGCCGAGGAGGTGGAGGCGGAACACCTCGGCAAGGTCCTGCCGGGTGCCGACGATGGAACCGACGATCTTCGTGCCGTTCAGGACCGTGTCGAAGACCGGGATCTCCAGCTTCCCCCCGGCCGGAAGAGCCACCAGGACGAGCGTCCCGCCGCGCCGCAGGGACCCGTAGGCCGCGGCGAAGGACTCGTTGCTCACGGCGAGGGAGATGGCCGCGTCGGCGCCGCCGAGCCGGCGCGTCTCCTCGGCCACGTCCTGGACCCGGGCGTCGATGACGTGATCGGCACCCAACTCCCGGGCGAGCGCCAGCTTCTCGTCGGTCACGTCGACGGCGATGGTCTCCGCGCCGAAGATCCGGGCGTACTGCAGGGCGAGGTGCCCCAGCCCGCCGATGCCGGAGACGAGCGCACGGGTGCCCGGCCGGGCACCGGAGAGCTTCACGGCCTTGTACGTGGTGACGCCCGCGCAGGTCAGGGGCGCCGCATCCAGCGGGTCGATGCCCTCGGGCACGGGCACCACGTACGTCCCATGGGCGAGGGCGTACTCGGCGTGGCTTCCGTCGACCGAGTAGCCGCTGTTCTGCTGGGCCAGGCAGAGCGTTTCCCAGCCGGAGACGCAGTGGTCGCAGTGTCCGCACGCCTCGCCGAGCCACGGGATGGCCACCCGGTCCCCCACTGCGAGATGGCTGACCTGGTCACCGGCCGCCTCGACGATCCCGATGCCCTCGTGCCCCGGGACGAAGGGCGGACTCGGCGTGACCGGCCAGTCCCCGTGGGCGGCGTGGATGTCGGTGTGGCAGAGCCCCGACGCCTCCATGCGGACCAGCACCTGGTGTCCGGCCGGGGTGGGCACCGGCCTGTCCTCGACGACCAGCGGCTCGGTGAAGCTGCGGACAACGGCGGCTCTCATGGGTGCTCCTCCGCTTCGATGCGCGCCTCCGGCCGGTCCGGTTCACACGGACCGGGGCGCGCAAGCCTCGGAACAGGGTATTTCGGATGGCCGATTCTCGCCCTTTCTCGGCTGCCCGGCCGATCGCGGTCGCTACCCCTTCGCCCAGGTGCGCATGGCCGCCCGCGAGGAAAAGGCCGCGACATCCTTGTCGAGCGGCTGGTCGGTGTACTGGTGAATGCGCCACGACGCCTTGATGCGCGGTTTTCCCGCGGTGACGTAGTCGGCGATCCAGAGGCCGTCCCCGGCGTACGACGTCGTGTCGTGGTTCAGCCAGAAGTAGCGGTTGCAGTAGAGCAGGACCTTGTGGTCCGGTCGCAGCCGTTTGACCTCGCGGATGAAGCGGTCCTTCTCCGCATTGCTCGCGTGCGTGCCCTCGCCGTTCTGCTCCCAGTCGACGGCCAGCAGGTCACCCGCCTTTTCCGGCGCCTTGCTGAGGAAGTATTCCGCCTGCGCCGTGATATTCCCGGGCCACAGGAAGTGGTAGAAGCCGACCACGCATTCCGCGTCCCGGGCGAGCTTCGTCTGTGTGGTCAGCCGCGGATTGACATAGGAGCGGCCTTCCGTGGCCTTGATGAGGACGAAATCAAGACCGTCCGTGTCGAAGGAGGACTGATACGCGCTGACGTCGACACCGTGCAGCATGGGCACCGCCTTACGGGGGTTCGGGGGATTCCGTTTCCTGTCCCTGTTACGTGCCCGCAGCCGGCGGGTCCCATCCTTCCGCGGGGCGGGAAACCTTTTGCCCGCGCACGGAATAGGTGCCGGAAGCCAGGAGTTGGTGAACCGGCGAGACCACTTCACGTACCGCTCGCACCATCGGAAGGTCGGACCCATGAAGATCGGCATCATCGGGGCAGGGAACATCGGCGGCAACCTCACCCGGCGCCTCACCGCGCTCGGCCACGAGGTGTCCGTCGCCAACTCGCGCGGCCCCCAGACCCTCACCGCCCTGGTGGAGGAGACCGGTGCCACCGCGGTCACCGCCGCCGAGGCGGCGAAGGGCGCCCAGGTCGTGGTCGTCACCGTGCCGCTCAAGGCCGTGCCGGCGCTGCCCGCCGGATTCCTCGACGGCGCTGCGGAGGGCTTCGCCGTCATCGACACCGGGAACTACTACCCGCGCGAGCGCGACGGCCGTATCGCCGCGATCGAGGACGGTCAGCCGGAGAGCCTGTGGACGCAGGAGCAGATCGGCCACCCCGTCATCAAGGCCTTCAACGGGACGTACGCGCAGGACATCCTCTCCAACGGCACGCCCAAGGGCACCGCGGAGCGCCAGGCACTGCCGGTGGCCGGGGACGACGCGGCCGCCAAGCAGACGGTGCGCGACCTGATCGACGAGCTCGGCTTCGACACGGTGGACGCCGGCGGGCTCGACGAGTCGTGGCGCCAGCAGCCGGGCACCCCGGTCTACGGCCATCGCGGCGACGTCGCGGCGATCGAGAAGGCCCTCGCCTCGGCGTCCGCCGAGCGGACCCCCGAGTGGCGCGCCTGAGACCCGGTACGGCTGTGTGCGGCAGGGGCGCGCCCCTGCCGCACGGCCTCGTCCGCGCGAGGGCCTCAGGCGTCGAAGCCGGTGCTGCGGCTGAGCTTCTCCCAGGTCAGCAATTCGGAGCGGGCGGAGTCGAGACTCGCCAGGACCGCGTCCGTGGCGTCGTTGCCGAGGGGCAGCCGCAGCGGGGTGTCCTGGGCGTCCAGCGCGGTGAGGATGGCCGCGGCCGCCTTGTCCGGATCGCCCTCCTGCTTGCCGTCGGAGCCGGGGAGGTTGCTGCGGACGGGGCCCACGGTCTCCTCGTAGGCGGGCAGGGCGGCGGACTGCCGCAGCGCGCCGCCCCCGGCGAAGCCCGTACGGAACGAACCGGGCTCGACGATGAGGACCTTGATCCCGTGCGGCGCGACCTCCGCGGCCAGCGCCTCCGACAGGCCCTCCAGCGCGAACTTCGTCGCCGAGTAGGCGCCGACGCCGGGGAAGGTGAAGCGGCCGCCCATGCTGCTCATCTGGACGAAGGCTCCGGAGCCGTTGCGGCGCATGTGCGGCAGAACGGCGCGCACCAGGGCGGCGGGGCCGAAGAAGTGGAGGTCCATGAGGTCGCGCAGTTCGCGGTCGCTGGTCTCCTCGACGGCGCCCACGAGCCCCATCCCCGCGTTGTTGACCACCACATCGATGCGGCCGTGCCAGAGCACGGTGTCCGCCACGACGTCAGCGATGCGCGACGTGTCGGTGACGTCCAGCTGGACGGCGAAGGCGCGGTCGGGGTGCGCGGCCACCAGGTCGTCGAGGGCCTCCGGCCTGCGGGCCGTGGCGACGACGGTGTCGCCGGCGGCGAGCGCGGCGGTGGCGATGGCGCGTCCGAATCCGGACGAGGCGCCGGTGATCAGCCAGACGCGGCCCTGTGCGTCCTGTGCGGCGTCGCGGGCGGCTGCTCCCTGTGCGGCGTTCATGTCCGACTCCCTCTGTCCGTAGCGGTGTTGCGGTGATTCATTTGTGTCATCCGCGGTCCCGTGCGGTCCAAGACAAAAGTCTTCTGGATCGATAAACGGCCCTTATGATCGCTGGATGGAGCTGCGTCAGCTGCACTACCTCACCGTGATCGCCGAAGAGGAGAACCTGGGGCGGGCCGCCCGTCGGCTGTTCGTCAGCCAGCCGGCCCTCTCGTACGCACTCAAGAGCCTGGAGTCCGAACTGGGAGTGCGGCTCTTCGACCGTCACGCCGGCGGCGTCTCGGCGACGGCCGCGGGAGGCGACGTGATCGCCGAGGCGCTGCTCACGGTGCGCCAGTCCGAGCGGGTGACGGCGGCGGCCGAGCGGCACACGCGGGGCGAGACGGGCGTTCTGCGGGTGGGCTTCGAGGCGAGCGGCGCCGGTGAACTGACCACACGGGCACGGGCGGAGTTCTCCCGGCGCCACCCGGGGGTGCGGGTGGCGCCCAAGCGGTACGACTGGGGGCAGGAGGCCGACGCGCTGCGCGACGGCCTGGCCGATGTCGCCTTCGTCTGGCTGCCCAACGATCTGACCGGCCTGCACAGCGAGCTGGTGCACACCGAACCGCGCGTGGTGGGGCTGCCGTCCGGGCATGCCCTGGCGTCCCGTACCGGTGTCTCGGTGCTGGAGGTCGGGGACGATCCGCTGATGTGGACGGAGCGGGCACCACGGGAGTGGGTCGACTGGTGGGCCGTCAACCCCCGGCCCGACGGCTCCAGTCCGAAGTGGGGGCCGACCAATGACAACGTGGAGGAGATGCTGGAGCAGGTCGCGGAGGGATCCGCCGTCTGCTTCGCCCCCCTCAGCATGGCCCGGTACTACGCACGGCCCGATCTGTCCTGGGTGCCGCTGACGGACGTGGAACCCCTTCGGGTGGTGCTCGCCTGGGCGGACGGCATGGACAGCTCACTGGTACGGGGCTTCGCCCGCGTGGTGCGGGAACTGGCCGGCACCCCCGCTCCGGTCGACGGGTGACGTGGCGTGGCGTGGGGACGGTGTGCCGGACTGGCTCAGCGACTCCGGTCGTCCAAGGCCTGCGAAAGCGCGCTCACGCTGATGTCGATGACCGTGCGCAGCTCCTCCCGGCTCGCCCCGGTCCTGCTCAGCACGGCCAGTGACTGGTTGACCGCCGCGAGGTGAACCGCGAAGTCGTCGGCCCGGCCCCCGGCCAGCCGCGTGGTGTTCAGGGCGGTCCGCAGCCGTGCACGCTGAAGGCCCAGGGCCTCGACCGCGCGTGCGGCGATGGCGGGGCTGAGCACCGGTGCCGCCATCGCCGTCTGGGCCATCAGGCACCCGTCGGGCACGTCGGGATCGGCGATGCGCCGCAGGGTGACCTCGAAGAACGCCCGTACCGCCTGGAGCGGTTCCTCGGACGCCCGTGACAGCGCCTGGTCGTAGCTGCTTCCGTACCGCACCGCGTAGCGCTCCAGGCAGCGCAGGAAGAGGGCGTCCTTGTCCCCGAACGAGGAGTAGATGGAGCTGCGGTTCAGCCCGGTCGCCCTGGAGAGGTCGTCGACGGACGTGTCGGCGTATCCGGCGCGCCAGAACTGGACCATCGCCGCGTCGAGCGCGACCTCCACGTCGAACTGCTTCTTCCCGGCCATCACCCGTGCACCTCGCTCCTGGACCGGCCGCCCCGGTCCTGCTCATCATATCTTGAACTGATCAGTTCAAGATGAGCTAGGATCACGCCATGACCGACGACGCCACAGCCCCGGACCGCTCCTGCGACCAGAACCCGTTCCCCGGGTTGGCGCTGCACGACCTCGCGGGCTTCACTCACCGCTGGGTCGACGCGGAAGGAATCCGGCTGCACGCCGTGGAGGGCGGCGCGCCGGCCGGTCCCGTCGTCGTCCTGCTCGCCGGATTCCCGCAGACCTGGTGGGCCTGGCGGAAGGTGATGCCGGGCCTTGCCGGGCGTTTCCGTGTGATCGCGGTCGACCTGCCGGGGCAGGGCCACTCCGACCGCCCGCAAGGGGGCTACGACACACACACCGTCGCTTCGCGTGTCCAGGCCGCGCTGACCGCGCTCGACGTGCCGAAGTACTGGCTCGTCGCCCACGACATCGGGGCCTGGGTCGCCTTCTCCCTGGCCCTCGGGCACGAGGAGCGCCTGCACGGCGTCGCCCTGCTCGACGCCGGCATCCCCGGCATCACCCTCCCGGACTCCGTCCCCACGGACCCCGACCGGGCCTGGAAGACCTGGCACTTCGCGTTCCACCTGGTGCCCGAACTGCCCGAGACCCTGCTGACCGGCCGCGAACGCGACTACGTCGACTGGTTCCTGAGGGCCAAGTCCCTCTCCCCGAAAGCTTTCGACGACGCCGAGGTCCGCCACTACGCCGCCGCCCTCGCGGCCGAGGGCGGACTCCGGGCATCTCTCGCCTACTACCGCGACGCCTCGGAATCGGCGCGCGGGAATCACGAGGCGCTCGGGCGTGGGAACGTGACCGTCCCGGTCCTGGGCATCTCCAGCTCCCATGGCTCGGTCCCCGACATGGCCGGCTCCCTCGCCCCCTGGGCGGAGAACGTCACCGGCGTCGTCATCCCGCGGGCCGGACACTTCATCCCCGACGAACAGCCCGACGCGACCGTGGCCGCGCTGACCGCGTTCATCGGCGACGAGCGCGTCGGGTAGTCCACCGACCTAGGCCGGATCCTCCTCGCGGGCCGGGAGGCTGTCCATGAAGGAGCTGACGGAGAACACCGCGCGCCCGGGGCCGGGCGGCCCGTAGCCGGGGGGCGAGCTGAGACCGTACTCCTCCATCGTCGAGCGGTAGGCGTCCAGCAGCCGGATGTGGTACTCCAGCGGCGCACCGTCCGGGTTGGTCCGGCCGAGCGGTGTCGTCGGTTCGGGGCACCAGGTCGTGAACCGCGGGGTGATGCCGTGGGACATGAAGAACCGCAGGCCCTCGGTGGTGGAGTCGATCGCCTCCTTCACCGTGGTGAAGCCGAACGGCTCGGCCATCTCCACGCCGGCGACGAAGTTGGGGATGACATTGCGGGCGCCGAAGACGTCGGCGGAGTCCAGGATGCGGCGGTGCCACTCGTCCCGGCCCACGTAACGCTCCTTGCCCGGGCAGTACAGCTCGAAGAGCCTGCGGTCCCACACCTCGTAGTTGGGGTGGTAGATCTGCACGCCGTAGTCGTGGAAGCGCTGTACGTCGGCCTTGGGCAGTGCCTGGGCGACGACCTTGCCGATCCAGCGGCCGGGGAAGCGCTCCTCAATGGCCTTGGCGTACTGACCGTAGAAGTCCGCCTCGTCGCGTCCGCCGATGTGGGAGGTGATGGCGCCGCCGGTGAGGGTGTAGGCGGTGGACGTCTTCGCCGTGTCATAGCGGTCGATGATGGCCAGCGCCTCCAGGACCTCCTCGACGGGCTTCACTCCCGTGTACGGGCGCCCCGCGGCCTTGTGCTGGCGCCAGTTGTGGTTGATGTCGCAGTACTGGCACTCCTCCTTGGCGCCGAAGTACTGGCAGACGCGGAAGACCGTCAGGTAGACGAGGTAGCCCCACTGGATGGTGGGCGCGACCTCCATCACGGACTTGCCGTTCTCCAGGGTGTGCCGGTAGTAGTCCGGCATGGGCGGCAGTCCGACGTCGGAGATCCGCCGGCCGTCGAGGTACAGCCCGAGCACGCCGTCGGCATCCGCCGCGACGCGGTAGGGAGACGACGGGTTGACCCGCACGGAGACGACGGTGCGCCGCAGTTCGTACGGGCCGCCGGTGAGCACGATCTCCTCGGGCGGGCGGCGCAGTGCGGCCGCGCCCAGCTCGGGGAGGGTGCCGTGGTCGAAGGAGAAGATGAAGTACGACTTCGGCTTGACGTCACCGTCCTCGTTGTCGCTGAGCGCGGACTCGTCGAAGGCCAGGCCGCCGCGCAGCAGGTCCTCCTTGATGACGGCCTCCCGCGGCACGTGCGGGAACTGCTCCATGAGCCGCTCGATCAGGCGGGTGCGGCTGGTGTCGGTACTGCCGGGCTCGGTTCGGATGGGCATGTGCGGGCTCCTCGGTCCGGTCGGCGCGGGTGTTCGCGGTTTCGGGGTACGCCGTTCTCGTCCAACGAACCACGGACGCGAAGCGTTCTCGCCGGTCCGCCGGTTGAGCCGGTGCCCGCTTCCGGAGCCTATGTGACCGGTGAGTAGGGTGTGGGCTCCGGGAGCCCGTCGGCCGTGCGGTCGGCCCGACGCCCCGGTGGTTGCCGCAGTCGGCCGCGGAACGGAAGTGCTCCATGCCCCGCACCATGTCCGTGTCGGACAGCATCGTGGTCCTGGCCGAGCCGTCGGCCGTGTACGAACGGGTCAGCGACCCCACGGCGATGGGGCGCTGGAGTCCGGAGAACCGGGGCGCGAGGGTGCTCGGCGAGCCGCGGAGCACGTACGTCGGCATGGTCTTCGAGGGCCGAAACAAGCGCGGGTCCATGCGCTGGACGACGCGGTGCACGGTGACGGCTGCGGACCCGGGTGAGCGGTTCGCCTTCCGGGTCCACGCCATCGGTGCCAAGCGGCCGCGGCTGCCGGGTTCGATCGCCACCTGGGAGTACCGCTTCGAGGCCGTGGACGGCGGCACCCGGGTCACCGAGACCTGGACCGACGACCGCCGCGCCTGGCCGGACTTCCTGGCCAACGCCTTCGACCGGGCGGCGACCCGGGGCAAGACCTTCGCGGTCTTCCAGCGCGACAACATCCGCACCACGCTCCAGCGTCTCAAGGCGGCGCTGGAGAGCGAGGTTCCGCAGGTGTGATGACGCGGCGGCCGGTCACTTCTCCCAGTGGGCCGGGCGGTCGAGTGCGGGCGACAGGCGGGTGGCACCGTTCCCCCGGGCCGCGTTGACCTGCGCCTGCGTGAGGAAGAGCGCACCGGTCAGGTCGGCGCCCGACAGGTCCGCGTCCCGGAAGTCGGCGCCGATGAGATCGGCCAGCCGCAGGTCGGCGCCGGCGAGGTCCGCCGCGATGAGGTAGGCGCCGCGCAGGTCCGCGCCCCGCAGGTCCGCGCCCTTGAGGCGGGCCCCGATGAGATCGGCGCCGCGGTGGTCGCGCTTCTTCCTGCGCGGTGCGGTGGCGCGCACCAGTTCACTGGTACGTGCCAGCAGGGCGGCGACCTCGTCACGGTGCGCGGCCACGTCCAGGTCCGCGAAGGCGTCGGCGTCGAGGCGGGTGAGGCGGTCGGTCGCTTCGAGGGTGCGCCGGATCTCGGCGTGGAGGGGGCGGGCCGGCGCCATGGACGCGGCCTCCGTGAGGTAGCGGAGGAGCTCGTGGAGCTGCCGCACGACCGGGAACACCTCGAACATCTGCCGGGCGCTCTCCGGCTCCGTTCGCCAGTCCCGTCCGCCGAAGATCTCCTGCGACACCTTCTGGCCCGCGCCGAAGCAGTCGTACACGGTGCAGCCGGCGAAGCCCTCGGTCCGGAGCCGGGTGTGGATGCCGCAGCGGAAGTCGTCCTGGAGATTGCCGCAGGGCGTGCCTGCCGCCTTGTTGACGGCGAAGTCCGCGGACCGGGTGAGGGTCAGCGCGACGCAGCACAGCCCGAAGCAGTTCCCGCAGTCGGCGCGCAGAGCGGAGAGGCCGGTGCCGTCCGCGCGGTCGGGGGCGGGAGCTCGGTCGTTGTCGGGCACGGTACGTCGGTCCTCCGGTGTGCGGGGTTCATCGGGGGCCGAGCCTACCGAGGTCCGGCGCCCCGTTCGGCCCGGCCCGCCCCCCGGTCCCGCCGCCCGGAGGGACCCCGCTCCATAATGATGGGTAATACATCTTTTGGGAGGTGGCCACCATCGTGGCGAACGCACCGGTCGACAGCATTCCGGCCCAGCGGGTGCTGACCGATCCGGCGGGCCTGGCCCGCTACCAGCACGACGAGGCCGAATGGGCTCCGTACGGCACTCCGCTGGCCGTGGTGCGCCCGCAGAGCACCGAGGAAGTGCGGGACGTGGTGCGCCACTGCCTGGCCCACCGCATCCCAGTGGTGCCGCGCGGCGCCGGCACGGGCCTGTCCGGGGGCGCGAACGCCGTCGACGGCGCGATCGTCCTGTCCTTCGAGGACATGAACCGGATCGTCACCATCGACCGCGCGGAGCGGCTGGCCGTGGTCCAGCCCGGCGTGGTCAACGACGATCTGCGCGCGGCGAGCGCGGAGCACGGGCTGTGGTACCCGCCGGATCCGGCCAGTTCGCCCTGGTCCACCATCGGCGGGAACGTCGCGACGAACGCCGGGGGCATGTGCTGCGTCAAGTACGGCGTCACGCGCGACTACGTGCTGGGGCTCCAGGTCGTCAACGGGCTCGGCGAGGTCGTCTCGCTCGGACGCCGTACCGCGAAGGGCGTGGCGGGCTACGACCTGGCGGGGCTGATGGTGGGTTCCGAGGGCACGCTCGGGGTGATCACGGAGATCACGGTGCGGCTGCGCCCGGCGAGGCTCCAGGAGCGCACGGTGGCGGGCTACTTCTCGTCGGTCGTCGCCGCGGGCGAGGCGGTCAGCGCGGTGACCGCGTCCGGCGTCATCCCGTCGGCCCTCGAACTCGTCGACCGGCACTGCCTGGCCGCGGTCGACGCCTGGAAGAAGATGGGCCTGTCCGCGGACGCCGACGTGGTCCTCCTCGGCCGGGTCGACACGCCTGGCGCCGAGGGCGACGCGGAGGCCGAACTGGTCCGCGACTGCTTCGAACGCGCCGGTGCCACCTGGGCAGCCGTCTCCACGGACCAGCAGGAGGCAGACGCGCTGTTCCAGGCCCGGCGGCTGGCCTATCCGGCGCTGGAGCGGCTCGGCCCGGTGCTGACCGAGGACGTCTGCGTGCCGCGGACCGCGGTGCCCGAGATGCTGGCCCGGATCGAACGGACGGCGGCCCGGCACGACATCCTGGTGGCGAACATCGCGCACGCGGGCGACGGCAACCTCCATCCGCTGATCATCACACCGCCGGGGGACGAGGCCGCGCGCGCCCGCGCCCAGGCGGCGTTCGAGGACATCCTCGACGACGCGATCGCGCTCGGCGGCACGGTCACCGGTGAACACGGGGTGGGGCTGCTGAAGATGCGCGGCATGAACAAGGAGCTGGGCCCGGCGGTGCTCGCCATGCACCACGCGGTGAAGGCGGCGCTCGACCCGCACGGCATCCTCAACCCGGGCAAGGTGATCGGGGCCGCCTGACCCCGTTGTCAGTGCGGCCGCGCACACTGGCACCAGTGCCGTACGGCGAAGGGGAGACGGATGGGCGCCGAGGAAGAGACCGGTTTCGAACCGGCCATCGGGGAGGGTCCACCGCTCCCCGGGCCCGCCGACCGGCGGGCGGCCTCGGTGCGGACCGCGTTCGCCGGGATGCTCCAGATCCGGCGGCTGACGAACACCGGGCACCCCGCCCCGGAATCCGTGCCGGCCCCGTGGGAAACGCACCGGGCGGTACGGGCCGTCGCGCTCACCCTGGAGGCGTCGGGGCTCATCGCGTCCGCCGTCGACGCGTCGGGGCAGCGCACGGTGACGGGGTACCGGGTAACGGCGGGCACGGCGCCTGGCACCACCCGGGTCGAATGGCTCGGCCCGCCCGGCAGCGGCGCGGCGCACGAGGAGGAGGCCGAACTGACCCGGTGCGCGGCGGTGCTGAGGGAGTGGGGATGGACGGCGCTGCTCTACCGGGGGCCACGCCGCCGGAGGTTCCTGGAGGTGGAGCCGCCGGCCGGTGCGCCCCGGCCGGACAGCCGATAGCCGGACCGCCCGGAAGGCGTGCCGAGGCCGTCGGCGCGGGGTGTTGTCAGACCCATGGGAGATGCTGGTGGGTCCGACACCTCTGACCGGGAGATGCTGAGATGCGCAAGGACGAACTCGCGGCGGCGCAGGCCTATGTCCGTTTACTGGAGGCGACCCGGGCGGCGCTCTCCGATCCCGACGACGCCCCGCTGTACCTGCCGTTGCTGACCTCACCCATCGAGGAGGCCGACGGCGCACTGCGCCGGGCCGGGCTCTCGGGCAACGAGTCCCGGTTCTTCGACCTCGTACGCGCGCTCCAGCCCAGCATGTCGAGCAGCGGGCGCTGACCTGCGCGCCCCGGGCGCCGTCGCACACCGCGCCGGGCACCGTGACCGGCCCGCCCCGGATCGCCGGGGCGGGCCGGGCCCGTCTTCGGTCAGGACGCCCCGATCCATGGTGAATTGATTCAAACCATGTTCCGCCCCAGATGAACACCGTCCGACCGCTTGACTAGTGAGCGGCGCCAAACCTAGCGTACGTTCAGATGAAACGATTCACATCATCTTGACGGTCGCGGTCGTCGGATGAATCTGCTTACGAGGTGTTCATGTCTGATGTGTCGGCCGTCAAGGCAGCCCTGAAGTCCCAGGTGATCGAGACCCCCTCGTGGGGATACGGCAATTCCGGGACCCGGTTCAAGGTGTTCGCGCAGCCCGGGGTGCCGCGCGACCCGTTCGAGAAGATGGAGGACGCGGCGCAGGTCCACACGTTCACCGGCGTCGCCCCGAAGGTGTCGCTCCACATTCCGTGGGACAAGGTGGCGGACTACGCCGCCCTGACCCGCCACGCCGAGAGCCTCGGGCTGCGGATCGGTGCGATCAACTCCAATGTCTTCCAGGACGACGACTACAAGCTGGGCTCGGTCACCCACCCGGACGCGGCGGTGCGCCGGAAGGCGACCGGCCATCTGCTGGAGTGCGTCGACGTGATGGACGAGACCGGGTCACCCGATCTCAAGCTGTGGTTCTCCGACGGCACGAACTACCCCGGGCAGGACGACATCGTCGCCCGTCAGGACCGCCTGGCCGAGGCGCTGGCCCAGGTGTACGAGCGGCTCGGCGACGACCAGCGGATGCTGCTGGAGTACAAGCTCTTCGAGCCGGCGTTCTACACGACAGACGTGCCCGACTGGGGCACGGCGTACGCGCACTGCCTCAAGCTCGGCCCGAAGGCACAGGTCGTGGTGGACACCGGCCACCACGCGCCGGGCACGAACATCGAGTTCATCGTGGCCCTGCTGCTGCGCGAGGGAAGGCTCGGCGCGTTCGACTTCAATTCCCGCTTCTACGCGGACGACGATCTGATGGTCGGGGCCGCCGACCCCTTCCAGCTGTTCCGGATCATGCACGAGGTCGTCAAGAACGGCGGTCTCCGCGCCGAGACCAACGTCAACTTCATGCTCGACCAGTGCCACAACATCGAGGCGAAGATCCCCGCGGTGATCCGGTCCGTCGCCAACGTGCAGGAGGCCACGGCCAAGGCCCTGCTGGTCGACACGGAGGCGCTCGTCGCCGCGCAGACATCGGGTGATGTGCTCGCGTCGAACGCCGTACTGATGGATGCCTACAACACCGACGTACGGCCGCTGCTGGCCGAGGTCCGCGGCGAACAGGGTCTGGCCGGCGACCCGTTCGCCGCCTACCTGGCCTCCGGCAACCAGCAGCGCATCGCGGCCGCGAGGGTGGGCGGCACCCAGGCCGGCTGGGGCGCCTGACCCGGCTCCGCCCGTACGCCCCGACCGTCGACCACGCACCTCCCGTCCCGAAGGAAATCTCATGACATCCGCGACGCACGCCGAAGTCGCCGCGCTCCTGGAGCGCGCACACCGCATCGGTTCCGACCCCCGCAACACCAACTACGCAGGCGGCAACACCTCGGTGAAGGCGGCCGGCGCCGACCCGGTCACCGGCGGCGAGACCGAACTCCTGTGGGTGAAGGGCTCCGGGGGCGACCTCGGCACCCTGAAGGAGGAAGGTCTCGCGGTGCTGCGCCTGGACCGGGTCCGCGCTCTCAAGGAGGTGTACCCGGGGGTGGAGCATGAGGACGAGATGGTGGCGGCCTTCGACTACTGCCTCCACGGCAAGGGCGGCGCCGCACCGTCGATCGACACCGCCATGCACGCCCTGGTCGAGGCGGCGCACGTCGATCACCTGCACCCGGACTCGGGGATCGCCCTGGCCTGCGCGGCCGACGGGGAGAAGCTGACCGCCGAGTGCTTCGGCGACAAGGTGGCATGGGTGGGCTGGCGCCGGCCCGGCTTCCAGCTGGGGCTGGACATCGCCGCCGTCAAGGAGGCGAACCCGGAGGCGGTCGGCGTCGTGCTGGGCGGTCACGGGATCACCGCCTGGGGCGAGACGTCGGACGCCTGCGAACGCAACGCCCTGTGGATGATCCGCACGGCGGAGACCTTCCTGCGGGAGCGCGGCAGGCCCGAGCCGTTCGGGGCCGTGCTGCCCGGCCGCGAGGCCCTTCCCACGGCCGAACGCCGGGAGCGGGCGGCGGCACTCGCGCCGGTCATCCGCGGCCTGGCGTCCACCGACCGCCCCCAGGTCGGCCACTTCACCGACGCCGAACCCGTGCTGGACTTCCTCTCCCGCACCGGACATCCGCGGCTCGCCGCGCTGGGCACCTCGTGCCCCGACCACTTCCTGCGTACGAAGGTCAGCCCGCTGGTCCTCGACCTTCCGGCGGACGCGCCCGTCGCCGAGGCCGTGGAGCGGCTGAAGGTGCTGCACGGCGAGTACCGCGAGGCCTACCGCGCGTACTACGAACGCCACGCGGTCCCGGACTCCCCCGCCATGCGCGGGGCGGACCCGGCGATCGTGCTGGTGCCCGGGGTCGGGATGTTCTCCTTCGGGAAGGACAAGCAGACCGCCCGTGTCGCCGGGGAGTTCTACCTCAACGCGATCAACGTGATGCGCGGCGCCGAGGCCGTCTCCACGTACGCGCCGATCGAGGAGTCCGAGAAGTTCCGGATCGAGTACTGGGAGCTGGAGGAGGCCAAGCTGCGGCGGATGCCGAAGGCGAAGCCGCTGGCCACCCGGGTCGCTCTGGTGACCGGGGCCGGTTCGGGCATCGGGCGGGCCATCGCGCACCGGCTGGTGACCGAGGGCGCGTGCGTCGTCGTCGCGGACCTGAACGCCGACAGTGCGGCCGCGGTCGCAGAGGACCTCGGCGGACCGGACCGGGCGGTCGCCGTCACGGTCGACGTGACGAGCGAGGAGCAGATCGCGGAGGCGTTCAGGGCGGCCGTGCTCGCGTTCGGCGGCGTGGACCTCGTCGTGAACAACGCGGGGATCTCCCTCTCGAAGCCGCTGCTGGAGACCACCGCCCACGACTGGGACCTGCAGCACGCCATCATGGCGCGCGGCTCGTTCCTCGTCTCGCGGGAGGCCGCCCGGGTGATGCAGGCGCAGCACCTCGGCGGCGACATCATCTACATCGCTTCCAAGAACGCCGTGTTCGCCGGTCCGAACAACATCGCGTACTCGGCGACCAAGGCCGACCAGGCCCATCAGGTGCGGCTGCTGGCGGCGGAGCTGGGCGTGCACGGCATCCGGGTCAACGGCATCAACCCGGACGGGGTGGTGCGCGGTTCGGGCATCTTCGCCGCGGGCTGGGGCGCGCAGCGGGCCGCGACGTACGGTATCGAGGAGGAGAAGCTCGGCGAGTTCTACGCCCAGCGGACGCTGCTCAAGCGCGAGGTGCTGCCCGAGCACGTCGCCAACGCCGTGTTCGCCCTGACCGGCGGCGATCTCACCCACACCACCGGTCTGCACATTCCGGTCGACGCCGGCGTGGCCGCGGCCTTCCTCCGATGACGCGGACACGGGCGCCATGGCTGTGAACTCCCTCGGCAACACGGCCGGCGGCGCCGTCTTCGCCGCCGTCGACCTCGGCGCGACCAGCGGCCGGGTGATGACCGGCCGGGTCGGGCCCGGGACGCTGGATCTGGCCGAGGCGCACCGGTTCGCCAATACTCCGGTGCGCCTGCCGGACGGTCTGCGCTGGGACGTACTGGCCCTGTACCAGGGCATGCTGGAGGGGCTGCGGGCAGCCGGACGCGCCGGCCCGGTGGTCTCGGCCGGGGTGGACACCTGGGCGGTGGACTACGGGCTCCTGGACGCCGACGGTGCCTTGCTGGGGCTGCCGTTCCACTACCGGGACGGGCGCAGCGCCGGGATGCCGGAGCGGTTGCCGGAGGGCTGTGGCGAGCGGGAGCTGTACGCGGTGAGCGGGTTGCAGCATCTGCCGTTCAACACGGTGTTCCAGCTGCTCGCCCACCGCACGACGGCCCAGTGGGGGGCGGCGCGGACGCTGCTGCTGATGCCGGATCTGCTGGTGCACTGGCTGACCGGATCGGTGGGCGCGGAGATCACCAACGCGTCGACGACGGGGCTGTTCGACGCCCGCGCCGGTGACTGGTCCGACGCGTTGATCGGGCGGCTGGGGCTGTCGCGTTCGCTCTTCCCGCCGCTGCGTGAGCCGGGCGACCCGGCGGGCACGCTGCTGCCGCACGTAGCGGAGTTCACCGGGCTGCCTGCCGGCACTCCGGTGACGACGGTCGCCTCGCACGACACGGCGTCGGCGGTCGCGGCGGTCCCGGCGACGGAGGCGGACTTCGCCTACGTGTCCTGCGGCACCTGGTCGCTGGCCGGGCTGGAACTGGACGCTCCGGTGCTGTCCGAGGAGTCCCGGGCGGCGAACTTCACCAACGAGCGCGGGGTGGACGGCACGGTCCGCTACCTCCGCAACATCATGGGCATGTGGCTGCTGGAGGAGTGCCGCAGGGCGTGGGACCGTGCCGGCGTGCCTCTCGGCCTGGCCGGTCTGCTGGCCGACGCGGCGGTGGCGCGGCCGTTCGCCGCGGTGATCGACCCGGACGACGCGTCGTTCCTGGCACCGGGTGACATGCCGGCCAGGATCGACGCGTATCTGCTGCGGACGGGTCAGGCGCCGCTCCGGACGCCGGGCGGGTACGTGCGCTGCGTGCTGGAGAGTCTGGCTCTCGCCCATCGCAGAACGCTGCGCAGGGCGGCCGAGCTCGCCGGGCGCGAGCCGCGGCGGATCCACCTGGTGGGCGGCGGCTCACGCAATGAGCTGCTGTGCCAGTGGACGGCCGACGCGAGCGGGCTTCCGGTGACGGCGGGACCCGCGGAGGCGACCGCTCTCGGGAACGTCCTGCTGCAGGCCCGCGCCCACGGCCTCGTGGGTGACCTCGCGGGACTGCGACGGCTGGTCGCCCGTACTCAGGAGGTGCGGCACTACGCACCGCGGGGGGACCGGCGTGCCTGGGACCGCGCGGAGGCCCGGCTCGGGCCCGGTCCGGGAGGGGGACGGAACGGGGAGGCCTGACCGGGCCTCCGGCGTCGGCCGGTCACGGCCGTACCGGCGCGCCCGTCCTCAGCCGGCTGCCGCCGGGCCGGTGCCGGGCGCGGGCCCGAGACCGAGTTCGCCGTCGCCCAGCGGTGCGAAGTGGCGTGTCACGTCCTCGTCGGTGACCTGCGCGAGTTCTGCCGGGTGCCAGTGGGGGTTGCGGTCCTTGTCGACGATCTGGGCGCGCACGCCCTCGACCAGATCGGGTCCGGTGAAGGCGGCGGACGAGACCCGGAACTCCTGGTCGAGGACCGCCTCCAGGCTGTCCAGCCGACGGGCGCGACGGATCGCCTCCAGCGTCACCTTGAGCGCCGTGGGCGACTTGGCCAGGATCGTCGTCGCGGCCTGCTTCGCGGCCGGCACACCGCGGTCGGCGAGGCGTTCGACGATCTCCTCGACGGTGTCCGCCGCGTAGCAGGCGTCGATCCAGTCGCGGTGTCCGGCCAGCTCACCGGCCGGGGCGGTGCCCGCGAAGCGCTCCGCCACCGCTACGACGGCCTCGGGCGTGGTGCAGGTGTCGAGGACCGCGACGAGGGCGGGGAGGTCCTGGGACGGCACGAAGTGGTCGGCGAGGCCGCACGCGAGCGCGTCGGCCGCGCCGACCGCGTCGCCGGTGAGCGCAAGGTGCGTACCGAGCTCGCCGGGGGCGGCGCCGAGCAGGCGGGTGCCGCCGACGTCCGGGACGAATCCGATGCCGGTCTCGGGCATGGCGATGCGGGAGCGCTCGGTGACGATACGGATCGAGCCGTGCGCGGACACGCCGACGCCGCCGCCCATCACGATGCCGTCCATGAGGGCCACGTACGGCTTGGGGAAGCGCGCGATCCGGGCGTTGAGCCGGTACTCGTCCCGCCAGAAGTCCAGCGAGGACCGGCCGCCGGCCAGGGCGTCGTCGCGGATGGAGCGGATGTCACCGCCCGCGCACAGGCCCCGCTCCCCCGCGCCCGTGAGCAGGACGGCGACGACGGCCGTGTCCTGCTCCGCCGCGTCCAGCGCCTGGGCCATGCGCAGCACCATGGCGTGGTTCAGGGCGTTCAGGGCGCGCGGACGGTTCAGCGTGAGGTGGCGGATGCGTCCCTCGGTGTGCAGCAGGACGGAATCCTCGTGGTTCATGCGTGCGCTCCGGTCAGCCCCAGTGCCGTACCGTCCGCCGGTCACGGACGATCTTCCGCTGCCATTGTGCGCGGCCGTCCGGGGGCAGCGGCATGAGGGGTGGTCCGCCACGGGGACACCGGTCGGGAGCGCCGTGCGGCCTGGCTCCCGCTGTGGCAGCCGGGCCGGAGCGGCCAGACAATTGAGTCACGCCGTACGGCAGCCCGCCGGACGATCTTCGGAGCAGGAATGACCGATCACGACCGGCCACCGTTCATCCCCGTCCCGCCCCGCCTGTTGGTCGAGAAGACCCACAACGGCGAGACCGGGACGGCGGAGCGGCTTGCCATGAACCGCACCGGGAGTTTCGAGTGGGACCTCGACGCCCGGACGCTGGACATCGACGAGGCGGGGCTGCTGGTCTTCGGCCTGGATCCGGCCGTGTTCGACTCCCGGCCCGAGTCCCTGATGGAACGGCTCGACCCGGCCGAACGCATCCGCCTCGATGTGGCAATCGACGAGGCCATCAAGGGCGGCAGCGCCTCCTACAGCGTTCACTTCCGGGTTCCGCTCGAGGACGACAGCGATCAGTGGACCCATGTCCAGGCGCGGATCCTGCGCGGCGCGGACGGGCGGGCGCACCGGGTGATCGGTCTGGTGCGGGACGCGACGGCGGAAGTCACCCATTCGGCCTTCGTACTGGAACTGGAAAAACGCCGCCAGCGTCAGACCGATATCGTTGAACGGACAACGAGTGCGCTGTCGCGTGCGGTGACCGTGGACGATGTGACGGCCGCGCTGACGGGACCGGGCGGGCTGGCACGGCTGGGCGCCGACGGGCTCGCGCTCGGCCTGCTGGACAACACCACGCTCAATGTCATCGCGCTGAGCGGCGACTCCCTGGAAGTCGTCGACGAGCTGGGCTCGGGCCGGCTCGACCCGAAGTTCCCGCTGGCCGACACCGTCCTCAGCGGACGTCCGCGGTTCGTGAGCTCGCTCAGCGCGCTCACCCGGCGCTATCCAGTGCTGGAACCGTTCGTGGGACAGCTCAGGTTCCAGGCCGCGGCCTATCTCCCGCTCGTCGCCCAGGCGCGGACGCTGGGCGGTCTGGCGCTGTTCTACCGCGAGCGCACGCCGTTCAACGCCGATGAGCGCAACCTGTGCCTGGGGCTGGCCGCGATCGTCGCCCAGTCCCTCCAGCGGGCGACACTCTTCGACGAGGAACGCGAGTTCGCCACCGGCCTCCAGTCCGCGATGCTCCCCCGCCGCATCCATGACATCGAGGGCGGCGAGATCGCCGTCCGGTACCACGCGGCATGGAGCGGCCGTCAGGTCGGCGGCGACTGGTACGACGTGATCGCACTCCCCAAGGACCGCTTCGGCATCGTGGTCGGCGACGTCCAGGGCCACGACACGCACGCGGCGGCCATCATGGGCCAGTTGCGGATCGCGCTGCGTGCGTACGCCGCCGAGGGGCATCCGCCGTCGACCGTGCTGGCCCGGGCGTCGCGGTTCCTCGCCGAGCTGGACACCGACCGGTTCGCCACCTGCACCTACGCCCAGGTCGATCTGGGAACGGGAACGGTACGGGTGGTGCGGGCCGGCCACTTCGGCCCGCTGATCCGGCACACGGACGGCCGCGTCGGCACCCCGCAGGTGCGCGGTGGGCTGCCGCTCGGCATCTCGACGGACTTCGAGGACGAGGAGTTCCCGGAGACGCGGCTGGACCTGGTGCCCGGCGAGACGCTGGTCCTGTACACCGACGGGCTGGTGGAGGAACCGGGCGCCGACATCGACGCGGGAGTGCGCACCCTCATCAACGAGGTCAGCGCGGGGCCGGCCGGCGCCGAGGCACTGGCCGACCACCTGTCGGACCGGCTTTGGGAGCGCTGGGGCTCGGGAGACGACGTCGCGCTCCTCGTGCTGCGGCGCAGCCCGGACCCCGGGTCGCCGCGGGCGCCCCGGCTCCACCAGTACATCCACCAGGCCGACCCGGAAGGGCTCTCCGACGCGCGCACGATCGTGCGCCAGGCCCTGACCGACTGGGACATGGCCGCACTCGCGGACGACGCCGAGCTGGTGACCGGTGAGCTGCTGGTGAATGTGCTGCTGCACACGGAGGGCGGGGCCGTGCTCACCCTGGAGGTGCTGCCGGAACCGGTGCGCCGGGTCCGGCTGTCGGTGCAGGACCGCTCCAGTGCGTGGCCCCGGCGGCGGACACCGGGCGAGACCGCGACCTCGGGCCGGGGCCTGCTGCTCCTGGACGCCGTCGCCACCCGGTGGGGCATCGAGCCGCGCGGCGAGGGCAAGGCGGTCTGGTGCGAGATCGGGCCGGCGGCGCCGCCCACGTCGGCGCCGGTGCACAGGGACGCCGCGGAGCCGGTCACCCCCACGGACCCCGCCTGACCAGTGGGCGGACAGCATTGAGGGGCATGCCCGTCCCTGAGCCGGGATACGGCACGCCCCTCGACCGGGATCCGGGCGCTCTCAGTGCACCCGGACGACCGGACTACGTCAGTGCTGCGCGGTACGGCGCTTGCGCACGGACCACATGATGCCGCCACCGGCCAGCAGCACGGCGACAGCCGCACCACCGATGATGGGCGTGGCCGACGACGAACCGGTCTCGGCCAGATCCGGCGAGCTGGGGCTCGGCGTGGCTGCGGCGGGCGCAGACGACGAAGCGGTCTCGCTGGGAGTCGCGGTCGGGGTGGGCGACGCCGTGGTGGGCGTCTCCGAAGGCTTCGTCACCGACGGGGTGGGCGTGGGCGTCGGCGTGCTGTCCTCGCACACCGGAGCCTGCTTGGACTCGTCGCGCGAGTACTGGTCGCCGTCCCCGGCCTTGACGACGAGACGGACCGTCAGCGCCTTGTCGTGCTCGGGCAGGTCGAGCTTCTTGTCCAGTCCCTTGCCGAAGGTCTCCGTCGGCAGGAGGTCCTTACCGTCGACGGTCACGGTCACCGAGTTGGTGACGTCACCGTTGTACGCGGTCAGGTGCAGGTTCACTTCGGTACAGGTCACGTCCCAGGTGGGGGTGTGAGCTGCGGCCGGGCCGGCGGTGAGAACCGCGCCGGTCAGGCCGACAACCGCAGCGGCGGCGAGGGTTCCCGCAGCACGCAGCGATCTCCTGGGTATGGTCATGGATTCTTCCTCCGCAAATGTTTCATCGCCCGAATGGCGGTGGGGCGCACAGTACTGCCCCCGTGCCCCATGTGTGCACCCGCCCCACAAACCATGTGGAGTCACAACTGCCCGCACATCGTCGCCGGTTGGGGCAACCCGGACACAGCAGCCGGGGTTCGGGCCGGACGGTCATGGCGGGAAGTGAGCGCTCGACGGCGGACCGTGGCGGACCAGTGGCCGGCCGGCGCCCGTCAGAGCGGCCGGTGCATGATGTGCACTCCTACGAAGCCCAGCTTCGGGTGGTCGAAGCCCTCCGGCAGGGTCCCCAGCACCTCGAAGCCGAGGGAACGGTAGAGCCCGACCGCGGCGGTGTTGGACTCCACCACCGCGTTGAACTGCATGGCCCGGAACCCGGCACTGCGCGCCCAGTCGATCGTGTAGGTGCACAGGGCCCGTCCCACGCCCTTCCCGGAGTGCCGGGGGTCGACCATGTAGCTGGCGCTGGCGATGTGCGAACCGTTGCCCATATGGTTGTTGTTCATCTTCGCCGTGCCCAGCACCGTCCCGTCGTCGGCGACCGCGACGACCGTCCGGTTCGGCGGCTCCAGGAGCCACCAGCCGAGCGCCTCGTCCTCTTCGAGATGGAGCGGGTAGGTGAACGTCTCGCCCGCGGCGACGATCTCGTGGAAGAAGGGCCAGATGGCGGGCCAGTCCTCAGCGGTTGCTTCTCTGATCAGCATGGGGCACAGAATGCCTGGTCCGGGGGTCGGCCGCGAACCGTTTACCCCGGGGCGGGCCAGTCCGCCGAGCGCGCCCGGTCCCCCGCGGCCTGCGCAGACGGAGCCGGGCCAGCAGCCCGGACACAGCTCCCTCGCCTACTGGATCCGGCCGTTCGGCCGACGCCTCCCCAGGGCCACCCTGTTCGACCGGGAGCGCCGGCACGTGCCCGAGTGCCGTCCCGTCCGCGCGTGCGTCCGCCGGTTCGACCGCCGACGGCCCCGTCAGGTCCTCCTCCCCCGTCAGACGCTCCTCCCCCGGCCGTGGTGCCTGGCGCAGCTCCCGTGCGCTGTCCAGCTCCATGCCGAGCGTGACCCGGCGCCAGAGGATCTCGTCCGGCTCGTCGGCGAGCATCAGGCGCGCCATCGCCTCCCGGCCGGCCACCGACCCCCGTTGGCCGAAGACCGGTTCGGGCCGGACCCTGCCGAAGTACGCGCGCTCGTACGGATCGTCGACCACCTCCGCCAGCTGGACCGGGTCCAGCGCCTCCGCAATGACAGCCGCACGGGCCCAGGGGTCCCCGGTCAGGCTCAGCAGCCGCTCGATCCGGCGCGAGCGCCAGTTGCGCGGCCGGCAGTCCGTGCCTCCGTCCAGCCGGCTGCGCATCCAGGGCGGGCTGATGCCCACCAGCAGTTCGGGTGACCGGGCCGCCAGCCCCGCCAGCTCCTGGGCGAGGTAGAGCCACACCACCGCCCGGTACCGGTTGAGGTAGAAGGCGACCGGTGTGACACAGCCCGCGCGGGCCAGCCGGGTGAAGCGGACCGGGCTGATCCCGAGCAGCTGGGCGCCCTCCGCGGTCCCCACCGTGCGCACCCGTTCCCGCAGTGTGTCCGGGAACCCGTCCTCGGCGCGGAGCCGGTCGATCTCCTCCTGGCGCACCGTGACCCGCCCGCCGTTCCGCCGTGTGCCCACCCGGAGGATGCCCAGGTGTACCGCCAGGTCGAACTCTGCGCGCCTGAGCTCCAGATCCGCCGCCGCCCTGCTCACGGCGACCCTGCGAACACCGTCGTCGCGCACCGCATCCGTCATCGGCATGACGCTTCTCCCCCGTGAGATCCGAATACTCTCCGTGATCACGGTAGCCCGGGAAAGGCAACTGCCGCCCGGCCTGTGGATAACTCCCAGGGGCCGGGCGGCAGTACTGATCGGGCTCGGTCGAGTCCGCCGGAGCGCCGGGCCGCCGGACACCTCAGGGCCCCTCGGTCCGGTCAAGAGCCGTCAGGTCCCATAAGCCCCCATCAGCCCCACGACTCCGCGCAGATCGATGAGTTCCGTCAGATCCGGTTCACTCCCGCGCTTCCGTCCTGCCGCGTCGCCACCCCGAGATGCTCCCCGACCCGGTTGACCAGAAGCGTCATCTCGTACGCCACCTGACCGACATCGGCCTCGGCCTCGCTCAGCACGCACAGACAGCTGCCGTCCCCGGCCGCCGTCACGAAGAGCAGTGCCTCGTCGAACTCCACCATCGTCTGCCGGGCCCTTCCGGCACGGAAGTGCCGTCCCGATCCCCGGGCGAGGCTGTGCAGTCCGGAGGAGACCGCGGCCAGGTGTTCCGCGTCCTCACGTGCCAGGCCCGTGCTCGCCCCCGTCACCAGGCCGTCGTTCGACAGCACCAGGGCGTGCCGTATGTGCTCCACCCGGCTGGTGAGATCGTCGAGCAGCCAGTCGAGTCCCCTGTCCAGCGCCATTCTGTTCCTCCCCGTTCATACGTTCCCCGTGCCCCACTTGCGTGCAAGCCTTGCGCACCGGTCACGTACGGGCAAGCGTCTCCTGATACAAGAGCGGGGCGGGATCAGGCCATGACGGCTCAGCCCACCGAGTCGAGGAGCCGGGCCGTGTGCATCCGGCCCGCGTACTCCACCATCCGGATCAGCACCTCCTTGCCGGAATCCCGGTCCCTGGCGTCGCAGAGCACCACGGGCGTGCCGGGGTCGAGGTCGAGGGCCCGCGACACGTCCTGTTCGCCGTACGCACGCGCTCCCGCGAAGCAGTTGACGGCGACGACGAAGGGGATCCGGCGGTGTTCGAAGTAGTCGACCGCCGGGAAGCAGTCCTCCAGGCGGCGGGTGTCCGCCAGAACGACCGCACCCAGGGCGCCTTGGGAGAGTTCGTCCCAGAGGAACCAGAACCTGTCCTGCCCCGGGGTGCCGAACAGGTAGAGCGAGAGCCCGGACCGGATGGTGATGCGGCCGAAGTCCATGGCGACGGTGGTGGTGGTCTTCTGGGCGACGCCATCGGTGTCGTCGACCGACTGCCCGGCCTCGCTGAGGAGTTCTTCCGTGCGCAGTGGCCGGATCTCGCTCACCGCGCCGACGAGGGTCGTCTTGCCCACTCCGAATCCGCCCGCGACCAGGATCTTCAGGGCCAGGGCGTCGGACGGGGCGGTCCCGGCGGTCTCTCCCCGGGTGCTGTCAGCGTGCTCGGTCGGCATCGATCACTTCTCTCACCATGGAGCCTCAAGACGTCGAATACGCAGGTCAGAGCCATCTCGAGGAGCCTCGGACTCAGTGCTTCATCGGCAGGCGTACGGCGACAGCATGGCAAAGAGGCATCCGACCCGTGGGGGGCGATCGCTATTTTGAGGATGTGACTGATTCGGGCCACTCGATGCCCGGAACGGCTCGAATTCCGGTGCGATTGTCAGTCATTCGATTGTTCCTGGCCGATAACGCCGACAGGGCCGACAACCGTGTCCAGCCCCTCCTCGGCGCCGCGTTCCTGCTCCCGGTGCAGTTCCTCCTCGCCCAGCGCGGAGAGCAGCCTCTCCCATCGCCGGGCGTGCCGCTGCGCCGTCCGGACGGCGGCCGGCCCGCTCACCGGACCGTCCGGTCCCGACAGGACCGAGGCACCGATCAGCCGGGCCGCCGCACGGTGATGGCCCAGACCGGTCTCGATGTCGGCGAGGAGTTCCGCGGCCACGGCGGCACTCTGGCGGTCCCCGAGGTCGAGCATCAGGCGGGTGGCCTGCGTGGCGTAGCGGCGGGCGCGGAGCGGATCGCCCTCCCACCGGCTGATCTCCGCCAGCACGAACCGGGTCCAGGCGTCGGCCTGGGCGTCGGGCGCGGACGGGGTCCACTCGCCCGAGGTGGTGAGCACGTCCATGGCGGCTTCCGGGTCGGTCTGGACGAGGGCCAGCGCGAGCAGCGCCACCGTCAGTCCCTTGCCAGGTCCGAACGCCGGTGTCCGCGGCAGGATTTCGAGTGCCTCCTCGAACTCGGCGGCGGCTTCGGCCGGCTGCCCGGTCCAGAGCCGCGCGAGACCCCTGACCTGGGCGAGCTGCCCGACGCAGGTGCTGTCACCGTCGCGGACGGCGAGCGGCCAGGCCTCGGCGAGCACCGGTTCCGCCGCCGTCACCTCTCCGCCGCACACCATGAGGTACGCGAGCAGCCACAACGCCCTGGCGGGGCGCGGGGCGAGGGTGTCACCGAGGGCACGGCCGACGTGGCGGCGGCCGTCGGTGGCCCGGTCGCCGGTCGCCCAGTGGAACCACAGCGAGACGGCGATGCCCGAGGCGGTCTCCGCCTCCGCTGCGGGGGACAGTGGTCCGGTCCCGGGGTCCATCGCGGCGTCCAGGTCCTGACCCGCGGAGGCCACCAGCTCCTGCGCCTCACGATGCCGGCCCGCCCGCCAGAGGACGGATGCCTCCTCGGCCACAGCGGCGTAGTGGCGCCGGTGGTGCAGGACCACGGCCCATCGGTCCCCTCGCGCGTCGAGCCGGGCCGTCCCGGTCCTGCGCGCCGCGAGCGGCATCCGGTAGCGGCCCCGGTCGTCCGTCAGCAGCAGCTGCGGGGCGAGCCGGTCGAGGGCGGCGAGGACCTGGGCCTCGGGCAGCGCCCCGGACGCACAGACAGCCCGCACGCCGGCCAGGTCGAAGGGGCCCTCGAACAGGGAGAGCCGCTCCCACAGCAGGCGTTCCTCGGGATCACACGTCAGATAGGCCTGCTCGGCGTCCGCCTGGGGGCCGGACCCCGCCGGTGCCGCGAGCGGATCGTCCAGGACGGCGTCCAGGCTCTCGCCTCCCAGCCGGGCCGCCGCGTACCGCACCGGGCCCGGCATCCCGTCGAGGCGTTCGCACAGTTCCGTCACCCGGGCCCGCAGGACCGCGCCCGGTGCGCTGCCGTCCGCGACGGGCCCGGGCAGCGGGGCGCCCGCGGCCGCGGCCGTCTCCGTGAACAACCGCAGTGCTTCGGGGTCGTCCAGCGGGCCCAGCAGCAGAGCCGCCTCGCCGGCCAGGTACAGCCTGCGCCGGGCCGTGACGAGGAGGGAGATGCCGGGGAACTCGTTGAGCAGACCCGCCGTCTCCGACCGGGCGTGCGGCCCGAGGTGTTCGCAGTCGTCGATCACGACGAGCGCGTCGTGGAGATCCAGGCCGCGCAGCCGGTGGGCGGCGGCTCTGGGACGCCTGTCGGCCGCCGGACCGGTAGCGGATATCCACACCACCTGCCGGCCCGACCGGAGTTCCGCGTCGGCGGCCCGGCGCGCCAGCCACGACTTGCCGATGCCTGACGGGCCGTGCACCGTGACGAGCCGTTCCCCCGTCAGAAGCCCGCTGAGGCTTCGTATGTCCTGGTCCCTGCCCACCGCGCGCACAGCCCTTCACATCCCGATGATCATGCGTACACATGCTCATGGCATAGTCCGCTGACGCCTTCCGATTTCCGCCGTCAACCGGTGAAACCACCTGGAACCCACGTGCCACGCAGCGAATACCTCCTCAGCGAAGCCGACCGGGCGGTGATCCATGCCCTCCAGATCGCTCCGCGGGCCGGCTGGAACCGGCTCGGCACGGTCCTCGGGGCCCGTCCGGACACGCTGGCCCGACGCTGGGCCAGGATCTCCGCCGCCGGAACCGGGTGGTGCGGGGCGCTCGGGCTGCACACCGGCGAGGCACCTCCCTGCATGGCCTGGATCGAGGTCTTCTGCGACGGCGGGCGGAACCCGCTGCGGTCGGCCGTGCTCACCGAGGACCCGCACGTCCTCTCCGTGTTCGAGGTGACCGGCGATCGCGCCATGCTGCTGTTCGTCGCCTTCCCCCGTCTCTCGATGCTCGACGAGCACGTCACCACTCGGCTGTCGCGGCTGCCGGGGGTGACCGGGACGCGTACTCATCTCGTCACCGCGGTGCACCGGTCCGGTTCCCGGTGGCGGCTCGACCGGCTCGACCCCACGCAGACCCGGAGCCTGATCGATCTGCCCGGCCGCCCGCGTGAGCCGGGCCCGACGGCGGTCCCGTCCCTCAGGCCCGAGGACCGGCCGCTGGTTCTGGCGATGGCGGCCGACTCACGGCTCGGCATCGCGGAACTGGCCCGCCGGCAGGGCCGGAGCGAGTCGGCCACACGGCGCCAGCTGATCAGACTGGAGAGCACCGGCACCCTCACCCACATCTGCCGGCCGGCCCCGCTCTACTCGGGCTGGCCCGTGTCAGTGGTCCTGTGGGCGGACTCGCCGGCCGCGGATCTCTCCGCTGCCCCGCCCATCGTCCACCTGCGCGAGACGGTCGAGATGATGTCGATCACCGGACCGCACAACCTCGCCATCGCTCTCACCCTGCGCTCGCTCGACGATCTGCCGGGCTGTTCGCGCACCCTGATGCGGCGGATTCCGGGGCTCAGGATCGCCGACTCGTTCGTCGTGCTGCACTGCCACAAGTTCGCCGCGCAGGTGCTCGGTCCCGACGGCCGCCGGATCCGCACCGTCCCGCCGGACATCTGGAGCCGCCCCGTGCCGCTGCCCACCGGGCTCTGACCCGGCGGTGGCTCCGCCGGCACGGCTCCGAGCGGCTCGGAGGGCTCCGTCACCGGCGCCTACACTGGCCGTCTCGGGTGCGAGGAGTCGGCCCACGCGGACGGGAGTACAGAAGTGTCGACAGATACCGGCGGCGGTTTCCAGGACCCGCCCGCGGACGTGCTGGCGCAGGCCGCCGCCGCCTTCGGTCTTCTGGCGACCCCTGCCCGGCTGCACATCGTCTGGGCACTGTCCCAGGGCGAGAGCGATGTGACAGGCCTGGCCGACCGGGTGGGCGGCACGCTGCCCTCGGTCAGCCAGCATCTGACGAAGCTGAAGCTCGCCGGTCTCGTCCGTTCCCGCCGCGAGGGCCGCCGCCAGGTGTATCTGGTCGATGATCCCGATGTGGTGACCGTCGTGCGGCTGATGGTCGGACAGCTTGCGGAACGGGCCGGGTATCCGCCCGCGCAGCCCGCGCGTCTCCGTGAACTCGGTGCCTGAGAACGCTGCCGCTGCGGGACCCGGAGGGACCGGCGAGCGGTCGGGCGTCGTCGTGCCGATGCCCGGGGCCGGATCCGCGCCCCCCGTTGCACGGCCGCCCGCGGTGCCGACCTCGCTGCAGGTCCTGCGCTCCCTCGGCAGCGGGCCGCGCGGGCTGCTGGAGCCGGAGGCGCAGGAGCGGCTGACCCGGTTCGGCGAGAACACCTTCCCAGCCCGGCGCCCGGTCGCGTGGCCGCGCCGCTTCCTGCGCACGCTGCGGGACCCTTTCACTTCGGTCCTGCTCTGCCTGGGACTGGTCTCCGCCGCGGTTTCCGCCTGGGGCACGGCCGCCGTGATCTCGGTGCTCGTCGTCGTCAGCTGTCTGCTGCGGTCCACGGAGGAGCACCGGGCCGACCGGGCGACGGCCGCGCTGCGCGAGCTGGTGGCGACGACCGCGACCGTGCTGCGTCGCAGCGGCCCGGATGCGGCGGCGCAGGCCCGCGAAGTGCCCGTCGGGGAGCTCGTACCGGGTGATGTGGTCCGGCTTGCCCCGGGCGATCTCGTACCCGCCGATGTGCAACTGCTGCGGGCGAGCGGCCTCACCGTGCACCAGTCGGCCCTCACCGGGGAGTCCGCCCCGGTGCCCAAGCATCCCGTGGACGACGGTGCGCTGCGGGCGACCGGGCCCCAGCCCGTGCCCGACGGTGCGGAGGGCGACTTCGCGGAGCGCCGGCTGTGCTTCCAGGGCAGCAGTGTGGCCTCGGGCAGCGGCACGGCGGTGGTGGTGGCGACCGGTGGGAACACCCGGTTCGCCGCCGCCTACGAGCGTTCGGCGCGCCGGCGCGGCGCGAGCGCGTTCGACCGCTCGGTGCAGGGGATCTCCTGGACCCTGATCCGGTTCATGCTGATCACTCCGCCCCTGGTGCTGATGGCCAATGCCGCGCTGCGCGGACGGGGTCTGGAGACGCTGCCGTTCGCGGTCGCGGTGGCGGTCGGGCTGACGCCGGAGATGCTCCCGGTCATCGTCACCACGGCGCTGGCCCGGGGGGCTTCGCTGCTCGCCCGTGACCATGCGGTGATCGTGAAGCGGCTGCCCGCGCTGCACGACCTGGGCGCGATCGATGTGCTCTGCCTGGACAAGACCGGCACCCTCACCCAGGACCGTCCGGTCGTGGACCGGGCGCTCGGACCGGCGGGTCAGCCCGATGCTCCGGTACTGCACTGGGCGGCCGTCAATGCACTGTGGACGTTGCAGCTGGCGGATCTGCCGGCGCCCGACGCGCTCGACGAGGCCGTCCTGGACGCCTGGGACCAAGAGGACGGCCCGGAGGCGCCGCTGCTGCCTGCCGAGGAGTACGACGCGGTCGCCGTGCTGCCGTTCGACCCGGTGCGCCGGCTCGCCACGGCGGTCGTCCGTGTTCCCGGCCGCACCGGCACCCATGTGCTGGTGACGAAAGGGGCGGTGGAGGCCGTCCTGGAGCGGTGCGCGCTGGAGCCGGCGGAACGGGAACGGCTGGACGCGCTGGCGGCCCGCGAGGCGGCCGGCGGTCTGCGCCTGCTCGCCGTCGCCCGGACCGAGCGGCCCGCCCGGCTCGGCGCGTACACCCCGGCCGACGAGCGCGGACTGACGTTTCTCGGTTTCGTGACCCTGCGGGACGCGCTCGCACCGAGCGCGGCCGACGCGCTGGACGTCCTGGCCCGGCGCGGTGTGACGGTGAAGGTCCTGACCGGCGACCACCCGGGCACGGCGGCCCGCGCCTGCCGGGACCTCGGGCTGGACCCGGGGCTGGTTGTCCCGGCAGAGGGCATCGACGCGCTGTCCGCCGAACAGCTCGCCGAGACCGCGGCACGGACGACGGTCTTCGCGCGCTGCACCCCCGCGCACAAGGCCCGGATCGTCGACGCGCTGCGGACCTCGGGACGCACTACGGGTTTCCTCGGCGACGGGGTCAACGACCTGCCGGCGCTGCACGCGGCCGATGTCGGTCTCTGTCCGCGCAACGCGGTGGACGTGACGCGCGAGGCCGCCGACGTCGTCCTCGCCGAGAAGGACCTCTGCGCCATCGATCACGCCATCACGGCGGGCCGTCGCAGCAGCGGCAACATCGCCACGTACCTGCGCATCACACTGTCGTCGAATCTCGGCAACGTCATCGCGATGCTCGCCGCCGGTCTCCTGCTGCCCTTCCTTCCCATGCTGCCGGCGCAGGTGCTGGTGCAGAACCTGTGCTTCGACGCGGCGCAGTTCGCGTTCGCCTTCGGCCGGCCGGCGCCCTCCGTCCTGCGTCGGCCGACGGTTCTGCGCCCGGCGGACTTCCTGCGCTTCATCACCGGGTTCGGGCTGCTGAACGCGGCGGCCGACCTGACCACGTTCGGCGTGCTCGCCCTGGCCCTGCACGGTTCACCCGCGGACGGGCAGGCGGCCTTCCACTCCGGCTGGTTCACCGAGAACCTCCTCACCCAGGCCCTGGTGATGCTCCTCCTGCGCACCGGCCGGCGGACCGCGGAGGGACGCGGCGGCCCGCTGCGGGCGGCGGCCGGTCTCGCGGTCGTCGGTGTGCTCCTGCCGCTCACCCCCCTCGGCCCGCTGCTCGGGATGAGCGCCCTGCCGCCGCTCTATTACCTTTTGCTCGCCGGCGTACTCGCGGTGTACGCATGCGGTCTCCGCTGGGCGCGCAACCGCTACGAGAGGAATCGAGGGATCTCATGACCACGGTGGCTGCCGGACACACGGACGGCGGATCGGGTCCCGGCCGGCCGGTGTCGGTACGCCGGGCCACGATCGCCGATGTCGGGGCGCTGGTGCGGATGCGGGCGCTGATGCTGGCCGACATGGGCATGGACGTCGGGGACGACACCGCCGCCTGGCGGGCGGACTCCGCACGGTGGTTCGCCGACCGCATGCCCCGGGCGGACGAGTTCGCCGCGTTCCTCGTCGAGGACACGGAACTGGGCGTGGTGGCGTGCGCGGTGGGGGCGTGCGACGTGCACGCGCCGAGTCCGTCGAATCCGGCCGGGCTGCACGGACACGTGTCCAATGTGAGCACCGATCCGCGGCGGCGCAGGCTCGGATACGCCCGCGCCTGCGTGGACGCGCTGCTGACGTGGTTCCGTCAGGAGACCCGGGTGCCGGTCGTCGGTCTCAACGCGACGGGTGACGGGGCCGGGCTGTACGAGTCGTTCGGGTTCGCACCGCCCGCGAACCCGTCACTCCAGCTGCGGACGGCCCGGCCGCCGGCCTGAGCCGTCCGCCGCGTCCTCAGCCGTACGAGACGTCGCTGCACAGGTCGTCGTCGGCGGAGCGGGCCCCGTCCGCGACGCCGGACGGCACGGTCTCGGGCTTCGGTGAGGTGGGGGCGGCCGAGGGACTGGCCGCGTAGTCGCTGCCCACGATCACCTGGATTCCCGCATTGTCCGACTGGGTGGTCCGCGCGCCCGCGAAGAGCCGGGCCGTGGTCTCGGCCTCGTCCTTCAGCCCGGGTCCGTAGGTGACGACGGTGCCGGTCTGGTCCTGGGAGTTCGCGGTGGCCGTGCCGGTGACGGTGAAGCCGTGCGCGCGCAGGAGTTCGGCGGCCCGGGCCGCCAGTCCGGTCACGGTGGTGCCGTTGTAGACCGCCACGTCGATGCCCCGGCCCGAGACGGGTCCGGTGGGAGAGGGCTTGCCCGGTGCGGGTGCCGCGCCCTTGCTGCGGGACGTGCCCGCCGCGTCCTGGCCGTCGATCGTACGGTCGGCCTTCAGCGCCGCCCACAGCGCGTCCGCCTCCGGTTCCACGATGGCGACGCGGGCTCCCTCGTAACGCCAGGGGACGGTGACGAACTTGGTGTTGTGCAGGTCGATGTTCTTCATCGACAGGGCGAACTTCAGCAGTTTGTCGGCCGATCCGAGTCCCGGGTCGACGGTCATCGCGTCGGTGGCCGCGTTGGCCAGCGGGAGCAGTGTGGTGGGGTTCAGGCCACGCGACTTCACCCTCTTGACCAGGGAACCCACGAAGGCCTGCTGCCGCTTGATGCGTCCTATGTCGGAGCCGTCACCGATGCCGTGGCGGATCCGTACGTAGTCGAGCGCGCGCTGTCCCGACACCCTCTGGGGCCCCTTGCCGAAGACGAGTTCGCCGCGGGTGGGGCGCTTGGGGTTCAGGTCCCGCTGGTAGACGTCCTGCGGAAGGCAGACGGGGACGGCGCCGACGGCCGAGGTCAGCGCGGAGAAGCCGGCGAAGTCGACGACGACCGTGTGGTCGACGCGCAGGCCGGTGAGGTGTTCGACGGTGTTCTGGGTGCAGGCGGGATTGCCCTCCGCCGTCTCCCCCACCGAGAAGGCGCCGTTGAACATGACGTGCTGCTGGGGGGCCGTCCAGTCACCGCCGGGCTTCTTGCAGGCCGGGATGTCGACCAGCGAGTCGCGGGGGACGGAGACGGCGACGGCGTGCTTGTGGTCGGCGTAGACGTGCAGCAGGAACGCGGTGTCGGAACGGCCGACCTCGCCCGTGCCCCCGCCGAGTCCGCTGTTCTCGCCCGAGCGCGAGTCCGAGCCGATGACCAGGACGTTCTGTCCGGCGGATGTGTCGGGCGGCCGGTCGCCGGAGATCCCGTCCGCGCTGAACGTGTCGATGCTGCCGGTCAGTTTGAGGTAGCCCCAGCCCGCCCCGGCGACCAGCAGGACGAGGAACGACAGCCCGAACATCGCGGTGCGCCGCAGCCGGCCTCCCCGCCCCGGGACCACTGCCCCCTTGTGACTGCCTGTCATCGACCACCCCGTTCGTCCGGCTGCCACGGGGGAGAGCCGACGCCCGCCCCCCATGGTTGTACAGTTGCGCAATGTAGCAAGTGTTGGTGTCCGTGTGGATCAACGGCCCCGTCCATCGTCGGTCCGATCCCCTGTCCACGAACGCCTGCTGGAAACATTGACCGGAACACACCTGAGAAAGGGCGTACCGCACATGCTGCGCAACGGCCTCGAACCCTGGCACCTGTTGATCGTGGCGATCGTCGTGCTGGTGCTGTTCGGCTCGAAGAAACTGCCGGACACCGCCCGCGCCCTGGGCAAATCCATGCGGATCCTGAAGAGTGAGACCAAGGCCATGAAGGACGACGCGCCGCAGCAGCCCGCCGGCGGCGAATCGCGCGACCACGCCACCACTTCATGACCTGCGCAACCAGGGAACCATAGGGGAAGGGCCGCCGTCCTCTTCGACGACGGCCGAAGAATCGCTGATCAACGGATCACCGGATCATTGGAGGAAGTTCATGGGTGTGACCCTGGCCAAGGGCGGTAACGTCTCCTTGTCGAAGGAGGCACCCGGCCTGACCGCGGTGACGGTCGGCCTGGGCTGGGACGTACGGACGACGACGGGCGCCGATCACGACCTCGACGCCAGCGCACTGCTGTGCTCGGACTCCGGCAAGGTCCTCTCCGATCTGCACTTCGTCTTCTACAACAACCTCAACAGCCCGGACGGTTCCGTCCAGCACACCGGTGACAACCTCACGGGCGAGGGCGAGGGAGACGACGAGTCCATCAACGTGGACCTGGCCGGCGTCCCGGCGGATGTCGCGAAGATCGTGTTCCCGGTCTCCATCCATGACGCGCAGAGCCGGGGGCAGAGTTTCGGTCAGGTGCGCAACGCGTTCATCCGCGTGGTGAACCGGGCCAACGGGGTGGAACTCGCCCGCTACGACCTGAGCGAGGACGCGTCGACGGAGACCGCGATGGTCTTCGGCGAGCTGTACCGGCACGGTGCGGAGTGGAAGTTCCGCGCGGTCGGCCAGGGGTACGCCTCCGGCCTGGCCGGCATCGCGTCCGACTACGGCGTCAACGTCTGACGCCGACACACGGCGCTCGACGTGCGCGGGCCCCGGCCCCGCCCCGTGAACTCCGGGGACGGGACCGGGGCCCGCGCAGTTCACTCCCGGGACCCCTTTCCGGCCGGGATCCGGCTGATCCGGCTCGGCCACCAGGCCCTGGGGCCGATGTCCACGACCAGGGCCGGGGCCAGCAGCGACCGCACCACCAGGGTGTCCAGCAGCACACCGAAGGCCACGATGAAGGCGATCTGGGCCAGGAACGCCAGCGGGATGACGATCAGCGCCGCGAAGGTGGCGGCCAGCACCACGCCCGCCGACGTGATGACACCGCCCGTGCTGACCAGCCCGCGGAGCACACCCTGCCGGGCCCCGTGCTCCAGCGCCTCCTCCCGGACGCGTGACATCAGGAAGATGTTGTAGTCGACGCCCAGGGCCACCAGGAAGACGAATCCGTAGAGCGGCACGGAGGCGTCGGTGCCGCTGAAGCCGAAGACGTGCTTGAAGACGAGGGCGGAAACCCCGAGCGTCGCGAGGAAGTTGAGCCCCACGGTGGCGACCAGCAGCACCGGCACCAGCACCGAGCGCAGCAGCCCCATCAGGATCAGCAGGATGATGACGAGCACCACCGGCACGATGATGCCGCGGTCGCGTTCGGCGGTCTCCTGCGTGTCGTACTGCTGCGCGGTGTATCCGCCGACCAGGGCGTCGGCTCCGGTCACGCCGTGCACCGCGGTGCGCAGGCGCTGGACCGTCGCCTTGGCCGCGTCGCTGTCCGCGTCGTCCTCCAGGGTCGCGTCGATCCGTACCCGGCCGTCGACCACGAGGGGGGCACCCCCGCCCGGACGGCCGGACGCGGTGACGGGCGCGGCCGAGGCCACACCGGGCGTCCCCGCCGCCGCGGCGGTCACCTCGTCGGCACGGCCGGCCGCCGCGACGACGACGGCGGGATTGCCCGAACCGCCGGGGAAGTGCTTGCCGAGCGCGGCCTGGGCCGAGACGGACGGGGCGTCGTTCACGAAGATCTCGTCCAGGGGCACGCCCTGCGACTTGAGGGTGGGGGCGAAGGCCGCGCAGGCGACGAGGACGAGCGTCGTGGACACCCACACCTTGCGCGGGGTGCGGTTCACCCGTGCGGCGACCCGGCGCCAGATGCCGCGCCCGCCGGTCTCCTCGTCCGCCTGGCGCGGCTTGGCCGGCCAGTACGCGGCCCGGCCGCACAGGACCAGCACCGCGGGAAGGAACGTGCAGGTGCTCAGCACCGCGCAGACGATGCCGATGGCGCCGACCGGCCCCAGCGCCCGGTTGTTGGTCAGATCGCTGAGCAGGAGCGCGAGCAGGCCCAGCGCCACGGTGGCGGCGCTCGCGGAGATCGCTCCGAAGGAGCGGCGGAGCGCGGCCAGGGCTGCGGCCGTCCGGTCGCCGTGTCCGGCGAGTTCCTCCCGGAAGCGGGCGGTGAGCAGCAGGGCGTAGTCGGTGGCCGCGCCGATCACCAGGATCGAGAGGATGCCCTGGACCTGCCCGTCCACGCGGACCAGGTCGTGGTCCGCGAGGACGTACACGACGGCGCAGGCCAGCCCGAGGGCGAGGACGGCGCTGATGATGATCAGGAACGGCAGCAGCAGACTGCGGTAGACGAGCAGCAGGATCACCAGCACCGCGGCCAGCGCCACGCCCAGGAGCAGACCGTCGATCCCCGCGAACGCGTCCTTCAGATCGGCCTGACTGGCCGCGGGCCCGGCGATCCCCACGGTCGTGCCCGCCACCGCACCGGCCGCCGCGCGTACCCGGTCGAGGGTGTCCGGCAGTGCGTCGCCCAGATCGGAGCGGAGCTGGACGACGCCGGAGAGCGCCCGGCCGTCGTCGGACGGCAGTGCGGGCGAGGGCGTTCCGACGACTCCGGGCTCCCCCGCCAGGGAGGCGAGGGCCTTGGTGGCGGCCTTCTGCCCACCGGCGGGAATCCCGTCCGCGCCGCCGGTCCACACGACGATCGCGGGTACGGTCGCCGACTGCTGGAAGGCCTTCTGGGCCTCGGCGACGCGGGTGGACTCGGCGCTGCGCGGCAGGAAGGCGGCCTGGTCGTTGGTGGCCACCTCGCCGAGTTTTCCGGCGTACGGGCCCAGCGTCCCGCCGATGCCCAGCCAGACGACGAGCAGGGCCAGGGGCACCAGCCATCGGACGATGCGGTGCCGTGATGCGGGCTTCATTGGTTCCCCATGGGTCGACGCACGACGGATATCTCTCGATCATTCATTATCTCAATGATCGAGAGATATTAGTGTAGGGGTATGCGCACCGCAGACGAGGGCCCGGACAGAGGCAGGAGCGACAGTCCCACGGGGCTTCAGTCGTTCGCCGTGCTGCTGCGCCGTATGAACAGCGAGTTCAACCGGCTCACCCATGAGTTCGCCCAGAAGCAGGGGCTCCACCCGACGGACGTGCAGGCGCTCATCGCCATCCTGGACGCCGACCACGGCGAGGCGGGATCGGCCATGACCCCGGGACGGCTTCGCGAGCAGCTCGATCTCACCTCGGGTGCGGTGACGGCCTGCCTGGACCGGCTGGAGCGTGCGGGTCACGTCCGCCGGTCCCGGGACAGCGGCGACCGCCGGGTGGTGCATCTGCACTACGCCCCGGCGGCGAAGCTGGTCGCCCGCGACTTCTTCATGCCGCTGGCCGCGAGCACGGACGCGGCCCGCCGGCAGTTCGACGAGGACGAACTGCTCGTCGTCGTCCGCTTCCTGGAGGCGATGAACGACGAGCTGACGCATCTGCGTCCCGAGGAGCGGCGCTCCTAGGCACGCTCCCGCGTCCCTTCACAGCGCCCGCAGGCCGTTGATCACCTCGCGGAGGATGCGCTCGTCGGGCAACTGCGCCGGTGGTACGGGGCGGCTGACCGTGACGTAGCCCGATTCGAGCAGGTCGCCGAGGAGCACGCGCACGACACCGACCGGCAGGTCGGCGTCGGCGGACAGTTCGGCGACCGACTGCGTCTCGGTCCGGCACAGCGTCAGCAGGGTGCGGTGCTCCGGTCCCAGCAGCGCGTCGTCGGAACTCCCGGACACGGATTCGTCGAAGGTGACGAGCGCGATCAGGTCGAAGTGCTCGCCGCCCGGGCCGGGTTCGGTGCGGCCACCGGTCATGGCGTACGGACGGACCAGCGGGCCCGCGTCGGCGTCGTACCACTGGCTGCCCGGCAGTTCGTACGGGTCGGGGGCTCCCGGGCCCTCGTCGGTCCTGGACACTGCGGTATCGGTCTCCTTCAGCCGGCTGACGGGTGCTCGGCGAGGCGCGCCGGGGTACGCAGGTGCTCGCCGACCCGCTTGACGAGCCGGGCCATCTCGTAGGCGACCAGGCCGATGTCGGCGAAGGCCGTGCTGAGGACGGCGAGGCAGGACCCCTCCCCCGCGGCGGCGACGAACAGGAAGCCGTCGTCCATCTCGACCATCGTCTGGCGCACGTCGCCCGCCCGGAAGTGGCGTCCCGCGCCCTTGGCCAGGCTGTGGAACCCGGAGGCGACCGCCGCCAGGTGCTCGGCGTCCTCACGGCTCAGCGCGCTGGACGCGCCGACCGCCAGCCCGTCGCCGGAGAGCACGACCGCGTGCCGGACCTCGCCGACCCGGGTCACCAGATCGTCCAGCAGCCAGTCGAGTTCGCCGGATCTGCGGGGCACCCCGGTCCTGTCGTTCGCGATCATGCAGGGTCTCCTTCGCCGCTCGGGCGTGGTTCGGTGGTGGTCGGTACGGGCGCCGGTGCGCCGGGGGCGGTTCCGCCGCCGCGCACCCAGCCGTCCCGGTAGGCGGTCATGCGGTCCCTGGCCTGTTCGGGGGTGCGCGGTGCGGCCGCGCCCTCGGCCGGTCCGCCGCCCGGCGGCGGCTCGGGCCGTGGCTCCTCGCGCAGTTGCGGCACGAGGCTGGCCTGCCGCACCCGGCGGGGCAGGGTGTCGTCGTCGGCGTGCTCGGCGGCGGGCGGCCGCGGCTCGCTCCTGTTCTCCGTCCGGCGGGGTCGCAGTGAGGTCACCTGGGCCCCCGCCGGACCCGTGCGGGACTCCAGGGCGGGGACCGGTACGGGCGCCGGGAAGGCCGTGTTCTGCGCCCGTACGGCACGGGGGCCGGGGCCGAACGAGGTGCGCTCGTGCTCGTCCCGGCGCTCGGCCGATGCCTTCTGCGGCGCCGTCTGCTCCTCGGCGGGGGGCAGCGCGGTCTGCAGCAGTGCCGTGGGGAGCAGGACCACGGCCGTCGTGCCGCCGTACGGAGAGGTGCGCAGCTGGACCTTGACGTGGTGCCGTACGGCGAGGCGGCTGACGACGAAGAGGCCGAGCCGGTCGCTGTCGAAGAGGTCGAGCGCCTCCGCCTGCTCGATGCGGCGGTTGGCCTCGCCCAGCAGCTCCGGCCCCATGCCGAGGCCGCGGTCCTCGATCTCCAGCGCGTAGCCGTTGCCCACGGGCTCGCCGGTGATGCGGACCTTGGTGTGCGGGGGCGAGAACTGCGCGGCGTTCTCGACGAGTTCGGCGAGCAGGTGGGTGAGGTCGGCGACGGCCGTGCCCTTCACCGCGGCGTCGGGCAGCCGGCTGACTTCAACCCGGGCGTAGTCCTCGATCTCGGAGACGGCGGCGCGCACCACGTTGGTCAGGGACACGGGCATGCGCCAGGCCCGGCCGGGTGCGGCGCCGGACAGGATGATCAGGCTCTCGGCATGGCGGCGCATCCGGGTGGTGAGGTGGTCGAGCCGGAAGAGGTCGCTCAGCTCGTCGGGGTCGTCGGCGCGCCGCTCCATGCTGTCCAGGAGGTTCAGCTGACGGTGGACCAGCACCTGGCTGCGCCGGGCGAGGTTGACGAAGACGCCGGAGATGCCGTCCGCGAGCTCGGCGCGCTCGACGGCTGCGCTGAGGGCGGCCCGGTGGACCGTGCCGAGGGCCTCGCCGACCTGGCCGATCTCGTCGTGGGAGGCCAGCCCCGGTGGCGCCTCGGCCCGGATGTCGAGCTCCTCGCCCGCGCGCAGCCGCTGCATGGCCAGGGGCAGTTTGCGCCGGGCGATCTCCAGGGCGCTGTTGCGGAGGCTGACCAGCTCCACGACGAGCGCGCGCCCGATGCGGACGGAGATCACCAGGGAGGCGGCGACGGCGACGAAGCCGAAGACGACGGCCGCGCCGGACGGGCTGAACAGCCCGTGGGCGAGGGGGTCGGCACGGTCGGCGGCGCGTTCCCCGGCACCGGTGCCGATGCTGCGCAGTTCGCCCCTGACGTCGTCGGCGGCACGCTGCCAGTCGGCGGCGCGGACCACGCCTGCGGCCGCCCGGCCGGGAGCCGCGGCGAGCACCTGGTCCTCCGCCGCCTGGATGCTGCGGTAGGCGGGCCGGGCGGTGAACGCGCGCCACGCGGCGCGTTCGGTGGCGGGCAGATCGACGCCGGCGGTCTCGGTGAGGCTGCGCCGGGTCGCCACCGCTCCGGTGAAGAGCCGAAGCGGGCCGTCCTGGAGGGTTCCGGCCCGGGCGGCGGTGTTCAGCAGGGCGTCCTCACGGGCCAGCATCTCGTCGGCGCGGGCGAGTTCGAGCAGGACACGGGCGTCGGAGCCGAGGGAGTCGTCCTGGATGCCGGTGAGGGCTCCGGAGACGGCGAAGGCGGCGGTGACCGTCGCGGTGTACCGGTCGTACACCGCGTCCTCGTCCCCTTCGGCGCCCTTCGCGGCTCCCCGGTCCGTCCGCAGGTCCTGGGCGAGGCCGAGGAAGTGGTCGAGCCGCCCGGCCACGCCGCCGGGAAGGCTGCCGGTGTCAGCGATGGTGTGGCCGTCGCCGAGCCGCAGCGCCTTGAGGGCGGTGTCGGTGTCCCCGGCGCTCTGGTCCAGGGCGGAGGCGTGTGCGCTGCTGGGATCGGCCGCCTGGACCATGGCCGCCTTGCGTTCGCTCTGCAGTGCGGCGACCGCCGCCGCCACCGGCGCCCTGACCTCGTCGTCCACCCGCTGCAACTGGCGCAGCCGCGCCACGTCCTGGGCCGCGGACACGGTGGCGAAGCCCCACAGGGCCAGCAGGGAGACGACCGGCACCATGAGCAGCGAGATGATCTTCGCCCGTACGGTCCTGGGGCGCAGCGTCCGCCGTCCGCGCGGGGCCGATATGCCCGCGGTGTGCTGCGGTCCGTCGTGCTCGGCGCTCTCGTCGGCGGGCGGTCCGGCGTGCGCGCGGCGGCCTCGGGCCGGCGGCGCCGACGGGGTGCCGGTCCGGGCATCGGAGGCACCGGTGTCCGGGGTCGTGCGGGGTGGGCGCATGGCCTCCTCGTTCCGGTTCGGAGCTGGGTGGGTGGAGTGGGTGGAGTTGGGGCGGGGCGGTCCGGTCGTCAACGGGTGCCGGCGGGTGCGGCGTCCGGGCGCTTCGGGGCGCGCCGGGGCCGGAGGTCCGGGACTCGTGCGGACGGGCCCGCCCCGGGAGCGGACACCGGGTCGGCGGGTGCCTCCGCACGCTCGGCGTGGACGTACGCGGCGCGTTCCGGGGCGGTTGGGGAGAGTGCCACGAACGCCGAGGTGAGGAAGAGGTACGAGCCGAGGCCGACGGCGAGCGGGAAGATGAACTGCATGGCGGTGGCCCCGTGGAGTGCGCTTCCCGAGGGCGTGACCTGCACGGTCACGGCCAGCATTCCGGTGTAGTGCATGCTGCTGACCGCCGCGCCCATGACGAGGGACGCGAGGGCCACGGCGCGCGTCGACCTGATGTTGAGCGCGGCCCACAGCGCGGCCGTCGCGGCGATGACCGCGATGACGACGGAGAGGACGACCCGCAGCGGGTCGTAGTGGACGGTGCCGTGCAGCCGGAGTGCCGCCATGCCGAGGTAGTGCATGCTGGCGACGCCGAGCCCGGTGGCGAACCCGCCGAGCAGCAGCGCCCTGGTCCGGTCACGGCTGTATCCGACGGCGAAGACGCCGCCGCCGACCACCACCATGGCGCCGAGCAGGCTGAGGAGGGTCAACGGGACGTTGTAGCGGATGTCGGTTCCGTACACGCCGAAACCGAGCATCGCGACGAAGTGCATGGTCCAGATGCCGGAGCCGATCGCGGACGCTGCCGTGATCAGCCAGTTGCGGCGCGAGCGCCCGGTCGTGTCGAGCGCGCGCACGGTGCAGCTCAGGCCGAGCGCGGCGCCGATGCAGGCCATCGCGTACGACAGCAGCGGTGTCAGCCAGCCGAAGGTGGCGTGGTCCAGGTGTCCCATGACTCGGGGACGCTAGTCGCGCCGGTGCGCGCGCCCCGGGCGCATTCGAAAGCTGCCGAGATATGACAGAGAGATGTTCCCCAACGATCGCACCGTGGTCGAACGTGCACACCGATTCGCGACGTTTCGTTCGGGCGGCGGCTGCGCGATCATGTCCGTATGGCCGATGACCACACACACGTCCAGGAGTTCTTCACCGCGCGCGCGGCGGACTGGGACACACGCTTTCCCGCTGACGGACCGGCGTTCGACGCCGCGGTGGCCGCCCTGGGGCTTCGCCCCGGCGATGCGGTGCTCGACGCGGGATGCGGTACGGGACGTGCGATGCCCGCCCTGCGGGCCGCCGTCGGTCCCCGGGGCACGGTGCTGGGCGCCGATCTCACCGCGGCCATGCTGGAGTCGGCGGCGCGTGCCGGGCGCGGCGGCAGCGGACTGCTGCTCCAGGCCGACGCCGCCCGGCTGCCGCTGAGGTCACGGTCGCTCGACGCGGTGTTCGCGGCCGGGCTGATCTCGCACCTGTCGCGCCCGGGACCGGATCTGGCCGAACTGGCGCGGGTGGTGCGGCCGGGCGGGGTCCTGGCGCTGTTCCATCCCATCGGCCGGGCGGCGCTCGCCGCACGGCACGGCCGCAGGCTCACCGATGACGACCTGCGGGCCGAGCCCCGCCTCCGTCCGCTGCTGGCCGGTTCGGGGTGGCACCTCACCCTGTACGCCGACGAGGACACCCGCTTCCTCGCTCTGGCCGAACGGGCCGGCTGAGCCGCCTCGCCGGCGGTCCGGTCACTCGGCCGGGGCGTCCGGACGGCTCAGGTGCCGGACCGGGCAGCCCCCGGCGCCGGGCGTGGGGAAGGTGCCGAGCGCGGCCACCTCGTATCCGCCCGGGTATCCCTTGATCTCCGGGTTCTGCCGGGCGTAGTGCGGCTTCCCGCGTGGCGGCAGCAGCCGTACCGCGCGAGCCCTCAGGCGCAGGGCGCCGCGGGTGAGCGAGCGGGCCGCCGCACCCGGTCGTTCGTAACGGAAGGCCCGCAGCAGGGAGTCGTCGAGAAGCGCGAGGCTCGCGCCGCGCACGACCGGCGCGAGGGGGCGCGGATACCAGGACGCCATGAGGTCCAGGGTGGCGTCCGACACCGCGCGCGCACCTTCGTCCCAGCCGAAGTGCGCCTCCTCATAGGTGTCGAGGGTGCGCTCGAAGTCCTCGTACGTCTGCGGCAGGCCGCTGATCCCCATGTGCGCACCCAGGGTCCGGTAGTAGGCGGCGCACGCCCGCAGTTCGTGGTCGGACAGCCGGCGCCAGCCGTAGGCGTCGAGCCAGCGCTTCGGGGTGACGACGAAGGTGCACAGCACATAGCGCATGTCGTCGTTGCTGATGTCGTAGCTGCGGTGCATCCGGTTGATCCGGCGGATCGCCGTGCGCCCCGGTTCGCTCTCGAAGCCGTGCTCGACGACGGTGTCCAGGAGCAGCGCGGTGTCGTCGTAGCGCTTCTGCGACCGGTCCGTCAGTTCGGCGGTCTCCGAAAGGAGTCGGCCGATGGAGGGGACGGCATACGTGCGGTACAGGGCCAGTTCGAGGGCGCGGGTGATGTCCCACGGGAACTCGTACGTCGCCGTGATCCGGTAGATCTCCAGGAAGTCCCGCTCCGGATCGAGGCGTTGGATGTGCTTCAGCCGGTCGAAACGCTTCACGGCACAGCTCCTTCGTCCCGGTCGAGTGTCCAAGCCTACGCGTGCGGGCAGGACGGTGAGTACGCACGGCGGACAGAGCGGCAGGTACACCTCAGGTGCCTGTGGCGTCCGCCCCCGCGCACACTTCGACGAAGGGCGATCCCATGAGCGGCATGTTCGGCATATTGCGCAGAGCCGTGACCCCCGGGCGCAAGGACGGCAGACCCGCCGCCCCCACCCGGACCGCGGCCCGCCGGCAGCACAACCTCTTCGAGGCGGCCGCCACGTTCGTCGCGGCATCGGTCGAGGACGACCAGGAGCGCATGGACGAGGCCAGTGGCTGGGTGTCGCCGGAGGCGCTCTCCTTCGGCGTCGGCGAACTGGCCTGCCGGGCCGTCATCGCGCTCGCCCGCGAGCGCGACGAATCCCCGGAGGCGGTGGCGCGCACCCTGCTCGGTCTTGCGGACGACTGAGCCGGAGCGGCCGGCCGCGGCCGGGCCGCATCCTGCCTTGTCAGGGCCTCGACGAGCGGGTTACCCACTGGTTAAGGTGCGCCGACGACAAAGGTGACGGAAGAGGAGGGTGCAGTGGCCGGGACGGACAACACAGTCGCCGACGACGACGCACTGTACGTGCTGACCGCGGTCCTGCTGACCCCTGCCCAGTTCCCGAGTGTCCTCGGCGACGACTACCCGGCGGCATGCGCGGCCCTGGGCCTCGAACCGTACGCCGAGGGCTACGGCCTGGTGATGGGCCAGGACAGCGACGGGGCCCGGTGGACGGTGGTCGTGGACGACGTGTCCCTGGTGGCCGTGGCCATAGCCTCCTGGGACTGCGGAATGGAGTACGACCTGTCGCCGGACGACCGCTCGGTGGTCTCCGCCCTGCCCGGATGGCCGCTCGCCCTGGCGGTCGCCGCTCCCGGCGTGCCCGCCCCGCACGATCCGGCGCCGGACCCGGAGGCGGACGGCGAGGACCTGCCGCCCCTGGCCCCGCCCGCCACCGATGTCTGGGGTCCCGCCCAGCGCCGGCTCGGGGCGGATGCGATCGCCCTGCAGTGGGCGGTCTGGCGGGAGCAGATCGACGACGCGACGGCGTTCGCACCGGCGGGTGGCGGCGGGGCGGGTGACGAGAACGCGGAAGAGAACGACGGACCGGGCGCGGAGTCCTCGGCGGGGGTGACTGCGGTGGCTGACGGGGCCGGGGCGACGGGCGACTCGGGGGCGGGCGAGGACGCGGAATCCCGCTCGGAGGACCTGGAACCGGAGTCGCGTTCGGAGGACGTGGACGGGGAGTCCGGTTCGCCGGAGCCCGACGACGACGCCTCGGGCACCCACCCCGGCATACGAAGGGCGCTGGCCGAGGCGCACGCCTACGTCGACGCGCCGCCGCCGCCCGGCCGCGTCCGCTCCTCCTTCGCCCCCGGCGACGCACGGATGATCCGGGCCGACGGCCCCGGCTGGTCGATGGTCGCCAGGACCGACGACATCGCCTTCATGCTGCTCGACGAGGTGCCCGGCGAGATCCTGCCCGTGGGGCGCGGGACGGAGCTCCCGAAGCTCCTCGAGGCGCTGGACGCGCTGGCGGTCCGGCCCTCCTGACCTGCGCGGCGCGATGCCTACGTGAGGGGGCCCGGGATCAGAAGATCCCGGGCCCCCTCACGTAGGGCGTCCTCGGTCCGGGTCAGACCCGTTCGAGCGGCCGGTGGGGCTCCGCGGGGAGCTCCACCTTCACCGGGTCCCCGGGGTGCACGACGCCGCCCACGGCGACCACGCTCATGATCCCGGCCTTGCGGACGATGGTGCCCTCCGCATTCCGGCCGACGACCTGCTTGAGCAGTCCGTCCTGGAAGTTGTCGATCTGGAGACACGGGTTGCGCAGCCCGGTGACCTCGACCACGGCCTCGTCGCCGAGGTGCAGCAGGGTGCCGACGGGCAGGGCCAGCAGATCGACACCACTGGTGGTGACGTTCTCCCCGAGATCGCCGGGGGCGACCTCGAAGCCGGCCTCGCGCAGTTCGCCGAACAGCTCTTCGTGGATGAGGTGGACCTGGCGCAGATTCGGCTGTGTGGGGTCCTGCGCGACCCTGGAGCGGTGCTTGACCGTCACTCCTGCGTGCACGTCCCCCTCCACACCGAGCCCGGTCAGCAGGGTGATGCTGTCCCGGTTCGGCTTGGTGAAGCTGTACGTGTCATTACTGCTCACGACGGTGACTGTCCCGCTCACTGCGCAGGTCCTCTCTCAGCGGCCTATCTCCTTACGCGTGATCCTACGGAGCCTGCGTCGCTGGCTCGGATCCAAGGCCAGATAAGCGATCGCGGGGACCCCGATGAGCACCAGCAGTGACAGCCAGAACCCGATGAACGGCATCAGGACGACTGCGACGACAACTCCCCCGATGGCGATCTTCGCGCTGTTCGACATCGTCCACGCCTCCTTCGCGGCCAGTGGCCGCTCCTGTTGTGAGAACGCCTGTGCGTGCCCATCGGTTCCAGCCGCCGCGGACGAGTCCGCGGCGGCGGCCGTTCCGGATCCGCGCCCCTCACCTCAGCGGGGCACCGACCTCGTGCATGTGCTCCAGTGCCTGCCGGTAGGACTCGATGAGTCCGGTCTCGGCGTACGGCATGCCGAGCGCCTCGCAGTGAGCCTTGACCAGGGGCTGCGCCAGCCGCAGGTGCGGGCGCGGCATGCTCGGGAAGAGGTGGTGCTCGATCTGGTAGTTGAGTCCGCCCAGGAACCAGTCGGTGAGGACGGCACCCCGCACGTTGCGCGAGGTGAGGACCTGGCGCTGGAGGTGCCCCCAGCGGTCTCCGTCGGGGTCGGGCATCTCCATGCCCTTGTGGTTGGGCGCGAAGGCCATGCCCAGGTGGAGGCCGAACAGCGCGTGGTGGACGAGCGCGAAGACGACGGCCTTGCCGGGCGACATGACGCCGAGCAGGAGCGCGGCGTACAGGCCCAGGTGCGCGACCAGGAGCAGACCGGACAGGGCCCGCTCCCTGACGGGCTGCTGTCGCAGGTACTGGAAGCCGGAGATCTTCAGGGCGATGCCTTCGAGGAGCAGCATCGGGAAGAACAGCCGGGCCTGGTTGCGCGTGAGCCAGCGGGCGAAGCCCTCTCGCTGGGCCGCCTGCTTCTGGGTCCAGACGAGGGCGCCGACGCCGACGTCCGGGTCCTTGTCGATGTGGTTGGGGTTGGCGTGGTGGCGTACGTGCTTGTCGTTCCACCACGCTTCGTTCATCCCGAGCAGCAGGTTGGCGTGGAGCAGGCCGATGGCCCGGCTCGCCCGGCGGTCGCCGGTTATCTGGGCGTGGCCGGCGTCGTGCCCGACGAAGGCGGTGCGGGACCAGATGACGGCCAGGGGCAGCGTGAGCAGCAGGGTCCACCAGGTGTTCCCGAGGAGGACCACCGCGGTGATCACCGCGCCCAGGGCGAGCAGGTTGGCGCCGATGCCCGCCGCGTACCAGCCGGTGCGCCGTTCGAGGAGTCCCTGCCCCTTCACGGCCCGCAGCAGTGGCGCGAAGTCACTTCCGGCACTTCCGGTGCTTCCGGTATTTCCGGCAGTTCCGGTACTTCCGGCACTGTCGTGGGTTCGTTCCACGACAGTGGTTGCGGCCTGAGGCATGATGTCTCCGGTCTTATAGGTGCGCTGACCTGATGAAACGTACGGGTCGCAGATGTATAGCAGCCATGGAGCCAACACCCCGGGTTTCCTGGTGCCAACCCCCTCATTCCGACGGGGGGTCAGCCACACCCGGGAGACATTCCGGACATACGCGGGTGAGGTGAATCACACACCGACCACCGCCGCCGGAACGATTGATGGAGTACCCTCGGCGACCTCGGCCCACTAGTCAAATTTGAGGACTCTGACATCGCTGTGCACCGCCTCCCCGCAGCAACGCTCTCCGAGATCTCCGCACTCGCCGCCTGTTCCGTGGTCTTCCTGCCCGCGGATCCCGCCCGGACCGGGCGGGTCGCCTTCTGGTACCCGGACGGCAGCAGCCCGCCCGAGGCCCCGGGAACGGTCGGGGAACTGACTGTCGCCGACGCCGACGGTCTGCCCCACGGGGTGCCGGCCCGGCTCCTGCCGGTGCGGGACGCCCTTCCCGTACTCACGCGCGCCCGGGCCGCCGCGCACGCCTCACCGGCGGCCCTGTTCTGGGGGGCGGCGGGGCTGCTGGCCCTGCAGTTCGCCGCCCGGGGGCTGTTGCTGCCCGGACTGAGCGCCACGGATCACGACACCTGGCGGGCCGGCCCGCTCACCGCCGACGACCTGACCCGGATCCGGACCCTCGCCGCTGCCATGCCGCCGACCGCCCACGCGGTGCCGGTCGACGCCCTGTCCCAGCCGCTGCTGCTGCCCGAACCGGAGGGCCTGGTAAGGGCGTTCCTCGACGCGGTCGCGGACGGGCTGCCGCGCACCCCGGCCGCGTCGTCCGCCGCGGGCGGCCCGGCGTTCGCCGCGGACGCCCCCCAGCATCTCCCCGGCCAGCGCGCCTGGGTCGCCGATGTCGCCGCGGGGCACGACGCGGGGCTCCGGCTCTCGTTGCGCGTGGAGGTGTCCGGCCTGGACCGCACCGGGGTGGCGGCCGGGGCGTCCGGTCCCTCGTTCCGGGTGGTTCCGCAGATCCACGGCGTCAGTGATCCGGGCCTGGTCGCGGACGCCGCCGAGATCTGGGCGGGCTCCGGACGGGCCGCCGCGGCCTTCGGGCCGAGGGCCCGGATGGACACCCTGCTCATGCTGCGCCGGGCCGCCCGGGCCTGGCCGCCGCTGGCCCCGCTGCTGTCGGCGGCCGTACCGGACGCCGTGGAACCCGCCGACGAGGAGATCGCCGAGCTCCTCGGCCCCGCCTCACGGGCCCTCGCCGCGACCGGAGTCCAGGTCCACTGGCCCCGGGAACTGACGGCCGGCAAGCTGACCGCCCGCGCCGTGATCGGGCCCCCGGACGACGAGGACGGCGACGGCGGACCGGACGGAAACCGAGCAGCCGGGGGACAGGTTTCGGACACGACACCCCTGCTGTCCGCGGACGCCCTGCTGGCGTTCAACTGGATGTTCGCACTCGGCGACCAACAGCTCAGCCGGGCCGAACTCGACCGGCTCGCCGAGGCGGGCAGGCCGCTGGTCCGGCTGCGCGACCAGTGGGTTCTGATCGATCCCGAGGAGGCGCGTCGCGCCCGGGAGACCCAGGACCGCAAGGTCACACCCATCGACGCGCTCGGCGCCGTACTGACCGGCTCCACGGAGGTCGACGGCCACCGGGTCGACGTCCGGGCCACCGGCTGGCTGGAGCGGCTGCGGCAGCGGGTCGCCGATCCGGAGTCCCGGCAGGACGAGGAACGGACGGTCGGTCAGCCGGTTGCGCTCACCGCGACGTTGCGGGACTACCAGCTCCGTGGCCTGAACTGGCTGCACACCATGACCTCGCTGGGGCTCGGCGGCTGCCTCGCGGACGACATGGGGCTCGGCAAGACCATCACCCTGATCGCCCTGCACCTGCACCGCCAGACCCTCGAGGACGCCGCCGGACCGACCCTGGTGGTCTGCCCGACGTCACTCATGGGCAACTGGCAGCGGGAGATCGAGAAGTTCGCCCCCGGCACCCCGGTCCGCCGCTTCCACGGCGGATCGCGCAGCCTGGAGGAGCTGGCCGACGGCGAGTTCGTCCTCACCACCTACGGCACGATGCGGCTCGACGCGCCGCGGCTCGCGGCCGTGCGGTGGGGCATGGTCGTCGCCGACGAGGCGCAGCACGTCAAGAACCCGCACTCGGCGACGGCCAAGCAGCTCCGCACGATCGGGGCGCGGGCACGGGTCGCCCTCACCGGCACCCCGGTGGAGAACAACCTCTCCGAGCTGTGGGCGATCCTCGACTGGACCACCCCCGGTCTGCTGGGCAGGCTCGGCACCTTCCGTACCCGGTACGCGCGCGCCGTGGAGGACGGCAGCGATCCGGGGGCAGCCGAGCGCCTCGGCGCTCTGGTACGGCCGTTCCTGCTGCGCCGGCGCAAGTCGGATCCGGGCATCGCCCCGGAGCTGCCGCCCAAGACCGAGACGGACCGCGCGGTGTCGCTGACCCCGGAACAGGCGGGCCTGTACGAGGCGGTGGTGCGCGAGACCCTGGCGGCCATCTCAGAAGCGGACGGGATGGCGCGGCGCGGCCTGGTCGTCAAACTGCTGACCGCCCTCAAGCAGATCTGCAACCATCCCGCGCAGTACCTCAAGGAGGAGGAGCCGCGGATCGCGGACCGTTCGGGCAAGGTCGAGCTGCTCGACGAACTGCTCGACACCATGCTCGCCGAGGGCGCCGGGGTGCTGGTCTTCACCCAGTACGTGCAGATGGCCCGGCTGCTGGAACGGCATCTGGCGGCGCGGGGGATCGGGACGCAGTTCCTGCACGGGGGTACGCCGGTGGCCGCGCGCGAGGCCATGGTCAACCGGTTCCAGTCGGGCGGTGCGCCGGTCTTCCTCCTGTCGTTGAAGGCCGCCGGGACCGGGCTCAACCTCACCCGGGCCGGCCATGTGGTGCACTTCGACCGCTGGTGGAACCCGGCGGTCGAGGCGCAGGCCACCGACCGCGCGTACCGCATCGGCCAGACCCAGCCCGTGCAGGTGCACCGGCTGATCGCCGAGGGCACGATCGAGGACCGGATCGCGGAGATGCTCGCCCGCAAGCAGGGGCTCGCGGACTCGGTCCTCGGTTCGGGCGAGAGTGCCCTGACCGAGCTCAGCGATGCGGAACTGGCCGATCTGGTGGAGCTGCGAGGGGGCGCGCGATGAGCGACGGATACGAGTCGGACGGATACGACGACCGGTACGAAGGCGACGGTCAGGACGATCCGGCGCCCGAGCAGGAGCGCACGTTCGCCGCGCTGCCTCCCGCGCGCGGCCGCGGCTTCGCCGAGTCCTGGTGGGGCCAGGCCTGGCTGAAGGCCCTGGAGGACACCGCGCTCGACAACCAGCAGCTCAAGAAGGGCCGCCGGTTCGCCCGTGAGGGCCGCGTCGGTGCGGTATCGGTGCGGCCGGGCCGGATCACCGCGGTCATCCGGGACGAGTCCGGCCACCGCAGCGATGTGCTGCTCCAGGAGCTGACAGAGGAGGAGTGGGACCGCTTCCTGGACATGGCCGTCGAACGGTCGGGGCACATCGCCGCGCTGCTCGACCGCGAGATGCCGCCGCATCTGGTGGAGGACGCGGCGGCGGCCGGGGTCGACCTGCTGCCGGGGATCGGCGATCTCGACCCGGAGTGCACCTGCGAGGCGTGGGACCACTGCCAGCACACCGCCGCCCTCTGCTACCAGGTGGCGCGGCTGCTGGACCAGGACCCGTTCGTCCTGCTCCTGATGCGCGGCCGGGGGGAACGCCGGCTGCTGGACGAACTGCAGGTGCGGATCGCGGCCAGGGCGACGGCCCAGGGCCCGCCCGGCACCGCCGATGCGCCCGCGGAGGAGGCCGAGGACCCGGCCGTGCGCGGTGTCCCGGCGGCAGCGGCCTACGCGGCGGCCGGCGCTCTCCCGGCGCTGCCCCCTCCCCCGGCGCTGCCCGCCGAACCGGGCACGTCACCCTCGCTGGACACGGAGACCGACCCCGAACCGGGGCTCGATCCGACGGCCCTGGAGATGCTGGCCACGGACAGCGCCGTGCGGGCCCACCGGATGCTGGCGGCGGCGCTGTCGCCGGGGCACGGTCAGCAGCCGGTCCCGGCCGGGCTGACGCCGGAGCAGGACGCGGTGCGGCTGGCGGCCGAGGCGCGGCCCGAACCGTGGATCGTGAACCGGCTGGCGGCCGGGTCGGGGCGGCAGCGCGCCGGGCTGCCGGCGGCGGTGCGCGCCTGGCAGTACGGCGGCGCCGCCGCGCTCACCGTGCTGGACGAGGAGTGGGCGCCGGACGCGGCGGCCCTCGCCCGGGCCAGGACGCGGCTCGCGGGGGCCTGGGACGAGGACGAGGCGCCCCGGCTGCGGGCCGAGCGCAACCGCTGGACGTCGGCGGACGGCACGGTCCAGCTGCGCTACGGGCGGGACGGGCGCTGGTATCCGTACCGCAAGGAGAGCGGCCGCTGGGTTCCGGCGGGTCCGTCCGACGAGGATCCGGCGGCGGCGTGGGCCGACGCGGCCCCGGCCGACGACTGACGGCGGATCACCGGCGGCGGGCGGGGCGAAGAACCCCTGTCCGCCGCCGCGTTCCGCCCGGGAGTTCAACTCGATGTCACCGTTCGTTGAGGTGCGGGGCGGAACCTGACGGCCGTCAGGCCGTTCGCTCCTCGGGAGGTTCCATGTCCGCGCGTGTTGTCCGTCGATCCCTTGCCGTCGGGCTGCCGCTCGCCCTGCTCGGCACCGTGTGCGTGGCAGGCACCGCGACCGGCGCGCAGGACCGCCACCACCGCCCCGACGGCGCACCGAAGGTCACGTCGACCGCCGTGCTCGCCGACATCCCGCTGGCCGGCTTCAGCAACGGGCTGCTGCCCGGGACGGTCGGGGACGATCGCGGTGTGATGCTCGGCGGGATCGGCAGCGACATCTACCCGGCCGGCCGCACGGGCGAGTTCTGGACCGTCACCGACCGCGGCCCGAACGGCCAGATCAAGGTCGACGGCGCCAAGCGGCGCACCTTCCCCGTCCCCGGCTTCGACCCGGCGATCGTCAAGGTGCGGGTGAGCGGCGGGCGCGTCCGGGTGCTGGAAGCCGTCCCGCTGACCACGCGCTCCGGTGCTCCCGTCACCGGCCTCTCCAACCAGGAGGGCCGGGACGAGGCCCCGTACTCCTACGACGCGGGGACTCCGCTCGCGTACAACCCGAACGGTCTGGACACGGAGGGCATCGTCCGCGTCGCGGACGGCTCGTTCTGGCTGGTCGACGAGTACGGTCCGTCGCTGGTGCACGTCTCCGGCCGGGGCCGGGTGCTGGCCCGCTACGTCCCCAGGGGCCTGAATCTCAAGGGTGCGGACTACCCGGTCGTGGAGGCGCTCCCCGGAGTCCTGCTCCACCGGAAGACCAACCGCGGTTTCGAGGGCCTGGCGCTGCTGCCGGGCGGCGATCTGGTGCTCGCCGTCCAGAGCCCTCTCTCGCTGCCCGACCAGGACGCGGGCGAGGCCTCCCGCAACGTGCGGCTGCTGCGCTTCTCGCCGGGGAAGCGCGCGGTGACGGCGGAGTACGCCTACCGCTTCGACGCGGTGGACGTCGTGGACCCGGGTGAGGACGACACGTCCGAGCTGAAGATCTCCTCGGTCGTCGCCATCGGACGCGACGAGCTCCTGGTGGAGGAGCGCACCGACCGGGCGGCCCGGCTGCACCGGGTGACGCTCCCCCACGGCCGTGGCATCCTCGGTTCCCGCTGGGACACGCCGGCGGCTTCGCCCTCGTACGAGGAGCTGACCGATCCGGCGGCCGCGGGCGTCCCGGTCCTGCGCAAGAGCCTCGTCGTCGATCTGGGCAGGGTCGCGGGTGTGCCGGGGAAGATCGAGGGCGTCGCGGTGACCGGGCGGGACACCCTCGCCCTCGTCAACGACAACGACTTCGGGATGACCGACGGGTCGGGCGCCTTCGACGCGGACGGCCGGCTGGTCGACTCCGGGATCGAGACGTCCGTGACGCTGCTGAAGCTGCCGCGCCCGCTGACGCACTGACGTATCCGGCTGCGGGCCGCCGGACCCGGCCGTCCGGCGGTCCAGCCCCTCCTGATGGGCCGCCAACTCCGTCTGTGCCGAGCCCCTTTCGGGACCCTGCCGTCTTCCGCCACTCGCGTGACGCCCGTACGGTAGGGCGCGCACATGGCCCGGCCGCACATCGGACAGTGCGTTCCGGTCATCGGACATGAGGGAGTCACGGGATGTCGGGGGAATCGGGTACCGACCTGCCGCACGCCGCCGGGCCGCGGGGCGGTGGACCGTGGCTTCCACCCGTTCCCCCTCCCCCACACCCAGGAGTACGCATGGATCGCAGAAGGATCCTTCAGGGCACCGCGGCGACGGTGGCGGCCGCGGTGCTGCCCGCGTCCGCCCGCGCCGCCGCCGCGGCGACGGCCGGCGACACGGACTATCCGTCGGCCCACTGGGTACCGGCCTCGACGTCCAACTACACCGTGTCGACCCGGCCTTCGGCCTATCCCGTCCAGTACGTGATCATCCACGTCACCCAGGAGACGTTCCCGGACGCGGTGGCGATCTTCCAGAACCCGGCCAAGCAGGTGTCCGCGCACTATGTGGTGCGCTCGGCCGACGGCTACATCGACCAGTGCGTGCGGGAGAAGAACATCGCCTGGCACGCGGGGAACTGGGACTACAACACCCGCAGCATCGGCATCGAGCACGAGGGCTATGTGGACCAGCCCGCCTACTTCACCGATGCCATGTACGAGAAGTCGGCGCTGCTGACCGCCTCGGTCTGTGACCGCTACTCGATCCCCAAGGACCGTACGCACATCCTCGGGCACGTACAGGTCCCGGGCACCGACCACACCGACCCCGGACCGAACTGGGACTGGGTCCGCTACATCCGCATGGTCAACCTGCTGGGCGCGGGCTGAGCAGCGAGCCGGCCTGCGGCCGCTCGGGGCGTCCGGCGTCGCCGTCGCGGGCGTGGGGGCTGCGCACGAGCACGAACCGGCTGCGGTGGCGCAGGGTGAAGCCGATCGACTCGTAGAGCCGGATCGCGTCGGTGTTGCTCGCGGCCGTGTGCAGGAAGGGGACGTCCCCGCGCTCCCTGATCCCGGCGGCGACCGCGCGCACCAGCCGGGTCGCCAGCCCGCGGCCGCGATGGCCGGGGTGGGTGCAGACCGCGCTGATCTCCGTCCAGCCCGGCGGGCGCAGCCGCTCGCCGGCCAGGGCAACCAGCCGTCCGTGGTCGCGGATGCCGAGGTAGGTGCCCAGTTCGACGGTCCGGGGCAGGAAGGGCCCCGGCCGGGTGAGGCCGATCAGTTCGAGGATCTCGGGTACGTCGGCGAGGCCGAGGCGTACCGCTTCGGGAGCGGGTTCGGCGCGCAGGGCGGTGTCGATCAGCTGGACGCCCTCGCCGGTCTGCTCGGTCTCCCATCCGTCGGGCACCGACCGGACGCCGGTGACCGGGGTGACGGTGCCGGGACCGACGAGTGCGGCCAGGTCGTCCCAGGCGCGGGGGTCGGCCGGGTCGTCGAGTGCGGTGAACGGGGAGACGTCCGTCGGGTAGCGGGCGGCCCGGCCGACCCGTTCGGCGAAGCGGGCGTGCGGGCCGGTCAGGGCGGCCCAGGCCGCGTTGTCGAGTATGTGCGGGGGCTGCGCGGGTGCGGCGGGATGGCTGAGGGACATGGCGGTGCGGAGTCTCCGTCTCGGGAAGGCGCCGGGTGGGGCGGGGGCCCGGCCGCGGCACGGCCCGGGCCCCCGGACGGTCAGCGGATCAGGAGTTGTCGAGGGGCAGGCCGGGCGGGTTGACCCTGGAGGTGTCGACCGCCTCGTTGGAGAGGTTCCAGGCGGCCAGCCAGTCAGCGTACCGGCCGCTCCTGATCAGGTGGTTGATCGCTGCGGCGATCGGCTTCGCGAGCCCGCTGTCCTTCTTCGCGGTGGCCGCGATCAGGCCCTGGAGCGTGGAGCCGGCTCCGGAGTACGTGCCCGCGTTGCGCGTCGCGTTCGGCGTCTTCGCGGTCTGGGTGATGTGGTAGGCGATGCCGGGGTTGGGGCCGAACGAGGTGTCGATCTTTCCGCCGGCCAGGGCCAGTGCGGTGGCGTTGCTGTCCCGGTAGTACTTGATGCCGAGCTTCTTGCCGTCCTTCGCCAGCTTCGTCTTCCACTCCAGCAGGATCTTCTCCTGGTTGGTGCCGGCGCTGACGGCGACGGTCCTGCCTGCCAGGTTCCGGTAGTCGCCGTCGAAGTTCCAGGTGCTCTTCTTCGGCACCTCGAAGGCGAGGTTGTCCTGCCGGTAGGAGGCGAACTCGTACTTCTGCTTGCGCTCCTCGGTGTCGGTGACGTTGGACAGGGCCACGTCGACCTTGCCGCTGTCGATGCCGACGAACATGTTCTCCCAGGTCGAGTTCTTGATCTCCGGCTTGAGTCCGAGGACGGCGGCGACCAGCCGGCCGAGGTCGGGTTCGGCACCGGTGAGCGTCTTCTGGTCGTCGCCCACGTACGCCAGGGGCGGGAATCCGGCCGGCAGCGCGCCCACGCCGATCACCAGCGTGCCTCGCTCCTTGATCTTTCCGGGCAGCCCGGCGCTGATCGACTTCACCTCGGGCACCTTGAGTCCGGTCTCCTTCGCGGCGCCGTTGGACAGCGCGCCCACGGTGACCGTCCCGGCCACCGCCGCGGTGTCCGCGGATGCGGCGTCGCTGTCGCCGCCGCACGCGGCGAGGGCTGCGGCGAGGGAGAGGGCGGCCGCGGTGGCGGCGGTGCCTCGGAGGAGTCTGCTGCGGAGACTGAGGGTGTGCATGGCTGTCCTTGTCCGGTGAGGGTGGGATGAGGGTGCGGGCGGGAGGGTCAGAGGACCTTGCTGAGGAAGTCCCTGGTCCGGTCGTGTTCCGGGTGGTCCAGCACCTGTGCGGGCGGGCCCTGTTCGACGATCCGTCCCTCGTCCATGAAGACCACCCGGTCGGCGACCTCACGGGCGAAGCCGATCTCGTGGGTGACGATGACGAGAGTGGTTCCGCTGCGCGCGAGGTCCTTGATGACCGCGAGCACCTCGCCGACCAGTTCGGGGTCGAGGGCGGACGTCGGTTCGTCGAAGAGGATGACCCCGGGCCGCAGGGCGAGGGCGCGGGCGATGGCCACCCGCTGCTGCTGGCCGCCGGACAGCTGTCGCGGGTAGGACCCGGCCCGGTCGGCGAGGCCCACCCGGGCGAGCAGTTCGCGGGCCTGCTCCTGCGCCGCGCGCTTGGCGAGCTTGCCGGTGGCCACCGGGGCGGCCGCCACGTTGTCCAGCACGGTCAGGTGCGGGAAGAGGTTGAAGTTCTGGAAGACGAAGCCGATCCGGCTGCGCTGGGCCAGGATGACCCGTTCGCTGAGCTCCTTGAGCCGCCCGCCCTGCCGGCGTACGCCGATCGGTTCGCCGTTCAGGCTGACATGGCCGATCTCGGGCTTCTCCAGGTGGTTGATCACCCGGAGGAGGGTGGACTTCCCCGAGCCGGAGGGGCCGAGGACGGCCGTGACCTCTCCGGGCCGCACGGTCAGCGCCACTCCGTCCAGGACGCGTTGGCTGCCGTACCACTTGTAGACGTCGTGCACCTCGACCGCGGCCGGGCTGATCTCCTGCGTGTCGGTGGTCATATCGCCGTCTCCCTCCGGGCCCGGGCCCGCAGACCGTCCAGACCGTTCCGTACCTTCTGCAACGGGGTCGGCGGCAGGGTGCGCAGGGCGCCCCGCGAGTAGTGCCGCTCGACGTAGAACTGGACGACGGACACGGCGCTGGTGAGGATCAGGTACCAGAAGGTGGCGACCAGCAGCAGCGGCACGATGTCGCCGGGGTAGGTGCTGCCCATGCTCTGCACCGAACCGAACAGGTCGAGCAGCGAGACGTAGAAGACCAGCGAGGTGCCCTTGATCAGGCCGATCAGCTGGTTGACGTAGTTCGGTGTGATGGAGCGCAGCGCCTGCGGGAAGACGATCCTGGCGAACTGGTACCGCTTCGGGAGGCCCAGCGCGGAGGCCGCCTCGTGCTGGCCCTGGTCGACGGAGAGGATGCCGCCGCGCACCACCTCGGAGGCGTAGGCCGCCTCGTTGAGGCTCAGGCCGACGACGGCGACGGCCATGTCGGTGGCGAGGCGCGACTCGTCGAAGGTGAAGAAGGCCGGACCGAACGGCACTCCGATGCTCAACGTCCGGTAGAGCGCGCTGAAGTTGTAGAGGAACAGCAGGACCACGATCAGCGGCACCGAGCGGAACAGCCAGGTGTAGAGCCAGCTCACGGTGCGCAGCACGGGGTTCGGGGAGAGCCGCGCCAGAGCCAGCAGCACGCCGCCGAGCAGCCCCAGCACCGCGCTGTACACGGCGACTTCGAGGGTGACGACCAGACCGTCGAGGATGGTGGGGCGCAGGAACCAGTACTGGAACCGGTCCCACTGGTAGAAGGGGTTGGTCACCAGGCCGTGGGTGATCTGGGCGACCAGCACGAGGACGACCGCCGTGATGATCCAGCGGAAGGGACGGCGGAGGGGGACGACCCGTTGCGCCGCCAGGGGTTTCGGCGGGGCCGGGCGGCTGTCCGTCCCGGCGGCCGGATCGGGGCGCGGCATCGTCCCGGTGGGCGGCGCTGATCCCTTGGGCACAGCGACGCCGGAGGATTCACTCATGGAGGGCTCCAGCGGATGCGGACACCCCGGACCGCGGCGGGCGGCACGCCGCCGTGTCCGTCGGAACGGATCGGCGGAACGCGGCACACAGCGCGGGAGGGGGCCGGGCGGGGAGAGGGCACACCGCGGCAGCGGTGGGTGTCAGGGAATCGGAGAGCCGTCAGCCCTGACAGAGAGGGCGGGAAGCGGCCGTACACAGCGCGCTGTTGACACGCAGGAGGTCGACGGTGCGGTCCGCACACAGCAGGACGCAGCCGCGGGGCCGTCGTGCGGCCGTCCCGTCAGCTGCGTACATCTCGCTCACCGTCACCATTCCGCCCCGCGGGGCCTCACGCTTACCGAACGTCATCCGGTCCGGTCCTCACCTGGGGCACCCCACCGCGTGCGAGGGTTGCCGGCCGGCGAGCCAGGGCTTTTCACCGGCACTCGTGACCGTGCTGCTCTGGGCCGGAGGTTAGGGCCGTTCCGAAATGGATGTCAACGCCGGTGACCACCAGGCGAGACGGCTCGGACCACCTCCTTGACGACGTCACCGGGCGCACCGAGACTGGCGGGGACGGTCACGATTGTCAGCGCCGCCCGGACGGGATCTCCCGCTCGTGCGGTCATCGGCCCCGGCCCGCTGACAGGCAACCCTTCCACCGCGATGGGGTGCCCCGGGTGACGACCGGGTCCCGTCGGTGCGACGGGGCAAGCGCGGTCTCGCGTCTCGCGAGCCCCGACGGCAGGACCGGTGGGAATGCCCAGGATCGGCTTGACAAGGCGCTTGCACATCGATCTGTTGCGCGTCTCCAGCGCTTACTAGGGTCCGTCGGCGGACGGACGCGTACCGGGCTGTCGAACCGGCCCCTTGCGCGTTCCTCCGGACGGACCGGTATGCAGGCTCAGTCGTTCCGCATCCGGCCGCCGGTGCCCACGAGGCAGCGGTGGCTTCGTCGTTCCCCCAGGGATCCCACAGGGAGAGTCATGCCCGAGACAGCATCGCGCGGTTGTGGCACAGGCAACGCGTGTACGTTCGGCCCCGCTTCATCCGCACCGGCGTCACGTCCGTCAGGTCTGCTCCTCGCGTCGGCCGTACGGTCCGCGCCCATCCACAGCCGGATCGGCGTCGGTCTGGCCGGCGGCTTCTATCCGGCACCGCACCGCTACGAGCTGTTCCTGTCGGTGAGTTGTCCCCGCTCGCTGCGCATCTCGATCACCCTCGGCCTGCTCGGGCTCAAGGACTCCGTCGCCACCACGCTCCTGACCCACCCGGCCGGCACACCCGAGGGCTTCGCGGCGCTGCGCGGTGCGTACGAGGCCACGGTGCACCACTACAACGGGCCGCTGACCGCTCCCGCGCTGTGCGACCGCTGGAGCGGACGCATCGTCAGCAACCACACGCCCGACATCCTGCGCGACCTCGCGGGGCTGCTGTCCGGCCACGACGAGGCCTGCCCCTCCCCGCTGCACCCGCCGGAGCTCGCCGCCGACATCGACGGCATCCGTGAGCTGCTGGAGCTCGGGGTCACGGATGCGGCGGAGCCCTCGGAGCGTTCGGCCGCGCTCGATGTGATGGAGCACCGTCTCTCCCTGCACCCCTACGTGTGCGGCCCTCAGCTGACGGCGGCCGATGTGGACCTGTGGGTGACGCTCGTGCAGCCCGGCACGGCCGGTTTCCTGTGCGGGTACCCCCGCCTCCAGGAATTCGTCGGACGGCTCGGCGACCGCCCGGCCTTCCCCTACGCGAACGGCGTGGTGGCCGAGGCGGCGTGAGGGCGGCGCTCAGCCGGTCTCGGCTCCTCCACCGGAGCCGGGGCCGGGCTCGCCCGCCGGGGGGTAGCGGACGAAGAGGACGCCCTGCACCTCGCCGTCGGGCGCGCCGTAGACGTGGGGCACATCGGCCCGCCACTCGGCACTGGCGCCGGGGCCGGCCGTGCGGGTGTCGTCGGGCGGGCCGACGACGGCAGTGCCGGACAGCACCATCAGGCTCTCCCGCGTGCCCGGGACGTGGCCCTGCGACTCCTGGACGGCGCCCGCCCGGATGCTGATCCGGAACACGTCGGTGACCGCGAACCCGGCCTCGTACCGTTCGAGCAGGACGGCGGTGACGGCGCTTCCCGAGACGCCGGGGAGCGCCGGGCCGGGGCCGCCGGCGGGCAGCGGGTCACTCAGCACGGCGCTCAGCGGCAGGCCGAGCGCGGTGGCGAGCGCGTACAGCGTCTCCAGGGTCGGATTGCGCGTCCCGCTCTCCAGCTCCGAGAGCGTGCCCTTGCCCACGCGGGAACGCCGGGACAGCTCGGAGAGTGACAGCTGCCGCTCGCGCCGCAGCGCGCGCAGCCTGCGCCCCACGTCCTCGTTCAGTCCCATCCGCGTGCACCCGCTCCGCTGTCCTGGTTGACGGGCATCGGCCCTTCTCTCTAGTGTTCCACAAACAGAACGTTCCGTATACGGAACGATGGCGCGTCCCGGGCCCGCTCCGGCCGTCGGCGCTGCCCCGAACCGCTCGGCACAGGGAAGTGGCTCACTCATGCTCGCGATCACCCGCATACGCGCGGCGGCACCGCCCTCGGCCGTGGCCGCCGGACTGATCGCCGTCATGGTCGGGGTGACGAGTTCCGCGGCCCTGGTCTTCACGGCGGCGAGGGCCGCCGGGGCGGACTCGCGCGAGATCTCCTCCTGGATGCTCGCGCTCGGTGTCGGCCTGGCCTGCACCTGTATCGGTCTGTCGCTGCGCTACCGGGCCCCCGTCGTGACCGCGTGGTCGACGCCCGGAGCGGCGCTGCTGACGACGGGTCTGAGCGGGGTGTCGATGGCGCAGGCGGTGGGCGCCTTCGTCTTCTCGGGTCTGCTCATCCTCGTCAGCGGGGTGACCGGGTGGTTCAGCCGGCTCATGGGCCGGATTCCGGTGCCGCTGGCGGCCGCCCTGCTCGCCGGAGTGCTGTTGCGTTTCGGCACGGGCCTGTTCAGCACCATGCACGACAGTTTCGCCGTGGCGTTCCCCATGTTCGTGCTCTACCTGCTGAGCCGGCGTCTGCTCCCCCGGTACGCGGTGCTGCTGGCGCTCGCCGTGGGCGTCGTCGCCACCGTGTTCACCGGCGGGTGGCAGCTGGGCAAGGTCCGGCTCGCCCTGGCCACCCCGGTGTTCACCGCCCCGGAGTTCGACTGGAAGGTCCTCGTCAGCGTCGGCGCGCCCCTGTTCGTCGTGACGATGGCCTCCCAGAACCTGCCGGGTGTCGCCGTGCTCCGCGGCGCCGGCTACGACGTACCGGTGTCGCCGCTGATGACGTGGACCGGGGCGGCCAACGCCCTGCTCGCCCCCTTCGGTGCCTTCGGTCTCAACCTCGCCGCGATCACCGCCGCCATCTGCACCGGCGAGGAGGCCCACCCCGAACGCGACCGGCGCTTCCTGGCCGCGGTGTGGGCGGGTGTCTTCTACCTCTGCGTCGGGCTGCTCGGCGCGACGGTCGCCTCCCTGCTCACCGCGATGCCGCAGGAACTCGTCCTGGCGATCGCCGGGATCGGGCTGCTCGCCACCATCGAGGCCTCGCTGACGGCGGCGCTGGCCGACAAGGCGTCACGGGAGGCGGCCGTGGTGACCTTCCTCGCCACCGCCTCCGGGGTGACCCTGCTGGGGATCGGTTCCGCGTTCTGGGGCCTGCTGGCCGGCCTGGTCACGGCGGTCATCGCCTCGGCGGGCCGCCCCCGCCCCGAGGTTCCGGCACCGGCGCCGCAGCCGGACGAACTCCGCGTCCACTGAGGCACTTCGGGCCCCGAAGTCTCGCCTCCCCCGCCCCCTGTCCCGTCCGTGGAACCGGCTTGCCCCGGACGGCGGGAGCGGGGTGGGATGGACTCATGCAGAAAGCGGTTGCCCAACCCTCCGCCGAATCCCTGGCGCCCTTCGACCACCTCGACCATCGCTACCGCGGCGAGAACCCGGTCCGCACCCTCGGCCACCTCTTCAGGCCCGACCGCGGACGGCTGGCCCTCGCGGTCGTCATCTTCGTCGTGAAGCACAGCCCGATCTGGCTGCTTCCCCTCATCACCGCCACGGTCCTGGACGTGGTCGTCCAGCACGGCCCGGAGTCCGGGCTGTGGAAGTCCACCGGCGTCCTGCTGTTCATCCTCGTGATCAACTACCCGCTCCACCAGTGGTACGTACGCTGCCTCGGCGGCAGCATCCGCCGCATGGGCACGACCCTGCGCTCGGCGCTCTGCCGCCGGATGCAGCAGTTGTCCATCGGCTATCACGCACGCGTCAGTTCGAGCGTCCTGCAGGCCAAGGTGGTCCGCGACGTGGAGTCGGTGGAGCAGATGATGCAGCAGAGCGCCGACATGGGGCTCGGCGCCGTCGTCACCCTGGTCGGCGGGCTCGTCGTCATCGGGGTGCGCGTGCCCGCGTTCCTGCCGGTCTTCCTGATCGTCGTGCCCGCCGCCGGATTCCTCGTGATGAAGCTGCGCGCCCGGCTGCGCAGCCACAACGAGTCCTTCCGCCGCGAGGTCGAGCAACTCTCCTCCCGCGTCGGCGAGATGACCACGCTCATCCCGATCACCCGCGCTCACGGGCTGGAGCGCACCGCCCTCGGCCGCGTCGACGGCTCGCTGCGCCAGGTCTTCGCGGCCGGCCTGCGCCTGGACGTGATCAACGGCCGCTTCGGATCGCTGGCCTGGGTCATCCTCAACACGCTCGGAGTGCTGTGCCTGACGGGGTCCGCGCTGGTCGCGTACCACGGCTGGATGCCCATCACGCCGGGCGACGTGGTGATGCTCAGCGCCTTCTTCACCGTCCTGACCGGGTCCGTGACCACGCTGCTGGGTCTGGCCCCGGTCCTCACCAAGGGGCTGGAGTCGGTGCGTTCGGCGGGCGAGGTGCTCCAGGCCCCCGACCTGGAGCGCAACGCGGGCAAGGCCCAGGTGGAGCGGGTCACCGGCCGCATCGACTTCGAGGACGTCGGCTTCGCCTACGACGACTCCGCTCCCGCCGTCGACGGATTCACCCTCTCCGCACGGCCGGGCGAGACCATCGCGCTGGTCGGTGCGTCGGGCGCCGGCAAGTCGACCGTCCTCAACCTCCTCATCGGCTTCATCCGTCCGACGTCGGGCCGCATCATGCTCGACGGCACGGACATGGCCGGGCTCGACCTGCGCAGCTACCGGCGGTTCCTGTCCGTGGTGCCGCAGGAGTCGATCCTGTTCGAGGGCAGCATCCGCGACAACGTGACGTACGGAATGGGGGACACCGACGACGCCACGCTGATGCGCGCCCTGACGGACGCCAACGCGCTGGAGTTCGTGCGCGGTCTGCCGCTCGGTCTGGACACGGTCGTCGGCGAACGCGGGGCCCGCCTCTCGGGCGGGCAGAAGCAGCGGCTCGCCATCGCCCGCGCGCTGATCCGAGACCCCAGGGTGCTGGTACTCGACGAGGCCACCTCCGCGCTGGACAACCGCTCCGAGGCCCTGGTCCAGGAGGCTCTCTCCCGGCTCGTGCACGGCCGGACGGTCTTCGTCGTCGCGCACCGCCTGTCCACGATCCAGGGGGCCGACCGCATCGTGGCGATGGAGGGCGGCCGGATAGCCGAGGTGGGGACGCACGAGGAACTGCTGGGCCGGGAAGGGGTGTACGCGGGCCTCCAGCCGGCCCACCCCTGACGGGGCCCGGCGCCGGGGCCCGCGGATGTGCGGCCCCCGGGCGCCGGTAGGACGTGACCCCCTACGGGGCGGCGGCGCGCCGCGGCTCACCAGTCGTGGACGCTGCCGTCCCGGAGCCGGTTGACCGGGAGGTAGGCCTGCTCGTACGGGTGCGCGGCCGCCATCTCCTCGTCCAGTTCCACCCCGATGCCCGGCGCCTCGCCCGGGTGCAGGTATCCGTCGGTGAAGGTGTAGGCGTGCCGGAACATCTCCTCGGTACGGGAGTTGTGGCCGGAGTACTCCTGGATACCGAAGTTGTGGACGGCGAGGTCGAGGTGGACTGCGGCGGCCATGCCGACCGGCGAGATGTCCTCCGGGCCGTGGACGGCGCTCTTCACCTGGTACTGGGCGGCGAAGTCGAAGAGCTTGCGCAGGGGTGTGACCCCGCCGAAGTGGGTGACCGCGGAACGCGCGTAGTCGATCAGCTGCTCGGTGATCAGCGTCTGGTAGTCGTACACCGTGTTGAACACCTCGCCGACGGCCAGGGGCGTCGTGGTGTGCCGGCGGACCAGGCGCAGCGCCTCCTGGTTCTCGGCGGGTGTGCAGTCCTCCAGCCAGAACGGGCGGTACGGCTCCAGGTCCTTGCCGAGCCGGGCCGCCTGGACCGGGGTGAGCCGGTGGTGGGCGTCGTGGAGCAGCGGCAGCCCGGCGCCGAACTCGGCACGCACCGCGTCGAAGACGGCCGGGGTGTGGCGCAGGTACGCGTCCGTGTCCCAGTCCTCGACCAGGGGCCGGGCCTGCTGGTGGGCGACCGTGTCCCCGGCGTCGTCCTGGTTGTAGACCCCGTAGACGGCCTTCAGTCCGGGGATGCCCGTCTGGATGCGGACGGCGGGGTAGCCCTCGGCCAGCCTGGCCCGTACGGAGTCGAGGAGTTCGGGGATGTCGCGGCCGTTGGCGTGGCCGTAGGTGCCGATCCGGTCCCGGCTCGCGCCGCCGAGCAGTTGGTAAAGCGGCAGGCCGGCGGCCTTCGCCTTGAGGTCCCACAGCGCCACGTCCACGGCGGCGATCGCGGCCATGGTCACCGGCCCGCGCCGCCAGTAGGCGCCGCGGTAGAGGTACTGCCAGGTGTCCTCGATCCTGTGCGGGTCGAGGCCGATGAGCAGGGGTGCCACATGGTCGGTGAGGTAGCTGACGACGGCCAGCTCCCGCCCGTTGAGTGTGGCGTCCCCGAGGCCGGTGAGGCCCTCGTCGGTCGTCAGCTTCAGGGTGACGAAGTTACGGCCGGGGCTGGTGACGACGACCGTCGCGTCGACGATCTTCATGCGTGCTCTCTTTCGGGAAGGAACGGGTCGGGCAGGAGTGCCTCGCGGGGCACGTGCGTCGCGGCGGCGAGGGCCCGGCCGACGGCGTAGGAACGGGCGGCGGCCGGCAGGGAACCCGGCCTGCCGCTGAGGACGACGTCGACGCGCCCCGCCGCGCCGTGCGGTTCCGTGGTCCGGCCCAGACGTCGCAAGGTCTGCCGGGCGACCGCTTCCGCGCTGTCGTACAGCGTGGTCCCGGCAGGCAGGTGTCGCAGGATCTCCGCCGCCACCAGCGCGTAGTGCGTGCACCCCAGCACGACGGCGGCGCAGTGGCCGGGGGTCCGCCCGGCGGCGTCGGCGATCGATGCGGTCACGGCCGCCGGGTCCCCGCGGTCGATCCCCTCGGCGAGTCCGGGGCAGGCGACCCGCACGACGGGCTTGTGCTGCGCGAAGTCGGCGATCAGCCGGGTCTGGTAGTCGCTCGCCGTGGTCCGGACCGTGGCCCACACCGCGATGCCCGGGGCGGCCGCCGCGGCCGGTTTCACCGCCGGCACGGTGCCGATCACCGGCACGCGCGGCTCGAACTCCTGGCGCAGGGCCTCGATCGCGGTGACGGTGGCGGTGTTGCAGGGCACCACGAGGGCCTCCGCACCCCGCTCGACCGCGTCATGGGCGGCACTGACCAGACGATCCGTGATGAAGGACGTGCTCTTCGGTCCCCACGGGGCGCCCTCGGGGTCGAGGAGCAGCAGCAGATCGAGTTCCGGGGCGAGGTGCCGCAGCCGGCCCGCCGTGGCGAGAAGGCCGAGCCCCGAGTCGATCAATGCCACCGTCATGGCGATCAAGCTACCAAGCCCCCATTCCGGTGCGAGCGGCCGGGCGAGGGACACCTCCCCCGCCGTTGCGGGCCGGCGCATCGCGGTTCACCGCGGCCCTTCGCCCAGGAGCCGTTCGGTGAGTGACTCCAGCCGGCGTGCGGCGGCGGGGTCGAAGTCCGGGGTGTCGACGGGGATGCGCCGGCCCTCGACGTACGCGCTGAGCGGCTCGGCCGGAGGTGTGTCGATGACGCCGGTGATCGGGGGCAGGGCCGCCTCCACCGGCTTGGCGTGCTGCCTCATGGAACGGATGTGGGGCAGCGTCGCGGCGTCGTACTCGCCGGAGAAGCCGGTGGCGGTGACGCCCGGGTGGATCAGGACGTAGCGGATACCGGCGGGGCCGTACTGCTCGGCCGAGGTGACGCCCAGCAGGTCGTTGAGCTTTCCGCCCTGGGCGAGTGCGGTGGTGCCCTCGTATCCGCGGGTGAGCTGGAGGTCGTCCCACCGTACGAGGTCGAGACCGGACCCCGGTCCCGCCACATTGACGACGACCGGACGCCGGGCCGCCGCCAGGGGCGCGGCGAGCGCACGGGCCAGCAGACGCCGGCTCAGATAGAAGAGCGCGAAGTTCTCCTCGTACCCCTCCGCCGTCTCCGTACGGAGGGAGCGGTAGTGGCGGGCGCAGAACACCAGGGCGTCGACGGCGGGGAAGGAGGCGCGGATCTCCTCCGCGGCCCGGGTGGTCCCGGAGAGCAGGCTCAGGTCGGCCGTCACGAAGAAGGCGCGGTCCGCGGCTCCCGATGCGCGGGCGGCGTCGAGATAGTGCCCGCCCCTGGCCTTGTCGCGTCCGATGACGACGACGGTGTCGCCCCGGCGGAGATACACCTCGGCGAGGGCCTTGCCGATGCCGTCGGTGCCACCGGCGATGACGAGCGTCTTCATGGGGAGCCTCTCTGGATTGCCTGAGCGGGCGCGCGCTGCGGCACGCGTGCGTGTGGTCGGAGATCCGTACGCCGGTCGGGCCGGCCGTCCGGACGTTCCTGCCTGTCCACGGAACGTCAGCACACGTGGCGGGCGCCTGATTCCCTCAGCCGGGAGGGCCCGAGGCCCGCTGATTCCGGCCGACGCGGACAGAGGAGGCAAGGATGCGCAGCCCGTCGTGGGTGCACGGGCCGAACCGGGGGCTCCGCTCCCGTACGCGCCAGGATCGGAGATAGGAGATATATTTATATCTTCTTCACATTCGGCACCGTCCGGCTCGGGGATCCACTCCACAAGAGAGAGGAGTGCCCGATGACCCTCTCCGTCCGAGTCCGCAATGTGCTGGCAGGAGCCGCGGCGACGGGCCTGCTCGCAGGCACGGCCGCGCTGGGTGCGGCCGGTACGGCCGAGGCCGCCCCGGCGCCGGTTTCCGTCGCCGCCGCCGCGTCCGCCACCGGCCACCACGACAGATGCACCTGGGAACAGGGGCACTGGCAGAAGCACTGGGTGAAGGGCCACTGGGACAAGCAGTGGCACAAGGGCCACTACTCCGAGTACCGGACCTGGCACCCCGGCCACCACGACCGTCACGGGACGTGGCACCACGGTCACTGGACGACTCACACCCAGTGGCACAAGGGGCACTGGACCACGGTGTACGTCCCCGGCCACTGGGACACCCACTGGGTGAAGGGCCACTGGAACTGCCACCACCGGTGAGCCGGCCGGCGACAGCGCGCATCCGTACGGAGGAGGGGCTCCGGGACCGTCGGTCCCGGAGCCCCTCCTCTCCGCTGTCCTGGCCGGCGCGTGAGCCGGGTCACTTACCCGCGGCCGCCGCGCATGGCCGCACCCTTCCTGGGCAGACGGCCAGACCGCTGGGAATCGCCCGGCGAGTGACCATCGGCCACCGAAAGGGCAGCACACGACGTGTCGGCACAACTCACCATCCAGGTAGCGGGAGAGTGGCGAGCGGCCGCATCCGGCGCCACGCGCGAGATCCTCGACCCCGTCGACGGGACCGCTTTCGCCGTCGTGGCGGAGGGGGACGTCGCGGACACGGACGCCGCGGTAGCCGCCGCCAGGGCCGCCTTCGACACGGGTCCCTGGCCGCACACCCCCGTCGCCGAGCGCGCCGCGCTGCTCAGGCGGGTGGCAGGCCTGCTGGAGCGGGACCGGGAGCGGATCGGCGCGCTGGAGTGCCGTGACGCCGGCAAGACGCTCGAAGAGGGCCGCGTCGACGTGGACTGCGTGCGCGACGCCTTCCGCTACTTCGCCGATCTCGTGATGAACGAGAGCGGCGGACGGGTCGTCGACGCCGGGTCCGACACCGTGCACAGCGTCGTGGTGCACGAACCCGTGGGTGTCTGCGGCCTCATCACGCCGTGGAACTACCCACTGCTCCAGGCGAGCTGGAAGATCGCTCCGGCGCTGGCCGCGGGCAACACCTTCGTGATCAAGCCCAGCGAGATCACCCCGCTCACCACCGTCGCCCTTCTCGCCCTGCTCGCCGAGGCCGGACTGCCCGAGGGCGTGGCCAACATCGTCACCGGCCCGGGAGCCACCGTCGGCGCCCGGCTGGCCGACCACCCCGATGTCGACCTGGTGTCGTTCACCGGTGGACTCGCCAGCGGGACGAAGGTGATGCGGGCCGCGGCGGACACGGTCAAGAAGGTCGCGCTCGAACTCGGCGGCAAGAACCCCAACGTGGTGTTCGCCGACGCGTGCTCCACCGAGGAGGGCTTCGACACCGCCGTCGACCAGGCGCTCAACGCCGCCTTCATCCACAGCGGTCAGGTCTGCTCCGCCGGATCGCGGCTGATCGTCGAGGAGTCGGTGCGCGAGCGGTTCGTCACCGAACTCGCCCGGCGTGCCGAGCTGATCCGCATCGGCCGGGGCACGGACGACGGTGTCGAGTGCGGTCCGCTCGTCTCCGCCGGGCAGCTCGCCAGGACCGAGGAGTTCGTCGCCTCCGCCCTCAAGGAGGGCGCGGTGCTGCGGGCGGGCGGCGAACGCCCCGAGGGGCCGGGCTACTTCTACCGCCCGACCGTGCTCGACCACTGCGACCGCTCCATGCGCGTCGTGCGCGAGGAGGTGTTCGGCCCGGTGCTGACCGTCGAGACCTTCCGTACCGAGGACGAGGCCGTGGCGTTGGCCAACGACACCGAGTACGGGCTGGCCGGGGGTGTGTGGACCTCGGACACGGGCCGCGGGCGCCGGGTCGCGGCCCGGCTGCGGCACGGCACAGTCTGGATCAACGACTTCCACCCCTACCTGCCGCAGGCCGAGTGGGGCGGCTTCGGCAAGTCCGGCATCGGCCGCGAGCTGGGTCCGGCCGGTCTGGCCGAGTACCGCGAGGCCAAGCACATCTACCAGAACCTCGCCCCGCGCCCGGTGCGCTGGTTCGCGGGCTGAACGGAACACGGGAGCAGAGGCGATGGAGAACGACATGACCCCCTACGACTACGTCATCGTCGGCGGCGGCACCGCCGGTTCGGTGATCGCGTCCCGGCTCACGGAGAACCCCGACGTCACCGTCGCCCTCATCGAGGGCGGACCGAGCGACGTGGGCCGCGACGACGTGCTGACGCTGCGCCGCTGGATGGGGCTTCTCGGCGGTGAGCTGGACTACGACTACCCCACCACCGAGCAGCCACGCGGCAACTCGTACATCCGTCACAGCAGGGCCCGGGTCCTGGGCGGGTGTTCGTCGCACAACACACTGATCGCGTTCAAGCCGCTGCCGTCCGACTGGGACGAGTGGGCGGCCGCCGGCGCGGACGGCTGGGACGCCTCGTCGATGGACCCCTACTTCCACCGGCTGCGCAACAACATCGTCCCCGTCGACGAGGCCGACCGGAACGCCATCGCGCGCGACTTCGTCGACGCGGCGCAGGCCAGGCTCGGGGTGCCGCGCGTCGAGGGCTTCAACAAGGAGGCCTTCCAGGACGGGGTGGGGTTCTTCGACCTCGCCTACCACCCGGAGAACAACAAGCGCTCCTCGGCCTCGGTCGCGTATCTGCATCCCTTCCTGGACCGGCCGAACCTCCATATCGCCCTGGAGACCTGGGCGTTCCGGCTGGAGTTCGAGGGCACCCGGGCCACCGGTGTGCGGGTGCGGACCGCGGACGGCGAGGAGCGTGTGGTGCGGGCACGGCGCGAAGTGGTGGTGTGCGCGGGCGCGGTGGACACCCCGCGGCTGCTGCTGCACTCCGGCGTAGGACACCGCGCCGAGCTGGAGAAGCTCGGCATTCCGGTGGTGCACGACCTGCCGGGCGTCGGTGAGAACCTGCTCGACCACCCCGAGTCCGTCATCGTCTGGGAGACGCACGGCCCGATCCCGGAGAACTCCGCGATGGACAGCGACGCGGGGCTCTTCGTACGGCGGGATCCGGCGAGTCCGGGCCCCGACCTGATGTTCCACTTCTACCAGATCCCGTTCACGGACAACCCGGAGCGGCTCGGCTACGAGCGGCCGCCGCACGGGGTGTCGATGACACCGAACATCCCCAAGCCGCGCAGCCGCGGCCGGCTGTATCTGACGAGTCCCGACCCGGACGTCAAACCGGCCCTGGACTTCCGCTACTTCACCGATCCGGACGACTACGACGGGCGCACCCTCGTCGACGGGATCAGGATCGCCCGTGACATCGCCGCCCAGGAGCCGCTGGCCGGCTGGCTGAAGCGCGAGGTCTGCCCAGGGCCCGAGGTCACCTCCGACGAGGACCTGAGCGAGTACGCGCGCAGGGTCGCGCACACCGTCTACCACCCGGCCGGAACCTGCCGCATGGGCGCCCCCGACGACGCGCTCGCGGTGGTCGCACCCGATCTGCGGGTCAGGGGCCTCGACGCCCTCCGGATAGCCGACGCCTCGGTCTTCCCGACCATGCCGGCCGTCAACCCGATGATCGGGGTCCTGATGGTCGGCGAGAAGTGCGCGGATCTGCTCGATGCCACCCATGGGGGTCATGCCTGATGAACACGCCACCGCACGTCTTCTCCGTACGCGGCCTCTGGAAGGTGTTCGGCCCGAAGGCCGACCGCGTGCCCGGTGACGAGGAGCTCGCCGCGCTCGACCCCGCCGAGCTGCGTGCTCGCACCGGGTGCACCGCCGCCGTGCGCGACGTCTCCTTCGACGTCCGCAAGGGCGAGGTGTTCGTCGTGATGGGCCTGTCCGGTTCGGGCAAGTCCACCCTCGTGCGCTGCCTCACCCGGCTCATCGAGCCGACGTCAGGCAAGGTCACCATGGACGGCGAGGACGTACGCGCCATGAACGCAGGACGCCTGCGCGAACTGCGCCGCCACCGCGCCGCCATGGTCTTCCAGCACTTCGGTCTGCTGCCGCACCGCTCGGTCCTCGACAACGTCGCCTACGGCCTGGAGATCCAGGGCATGGGCCGGGCCGAACGCCGTGCGCGGGCCGCCGAGTTCGTCGGCAAGGTCGGTCTCGAAGGTCTGGAGGACCGCCGTCCCGGGCAGCTCTCCGGCGGCCAGCAGCAGCGGGTCGGGCTGGCGCGTGCGCTCGCCGTCGATCCCGAAGTGCTGCTGTTCGACGAGCCGTTCAGCGCGCTCGACCCGCTGATCCGCCGTGACATGCAGGAGGAGGTCGTGCGGCTGCACCGCGAGGAGGGCCGCACGATGGTCTTCATCACCCACGACCTGAACGAGGCCCTGAAGCTCGGCGACCGTATCGCGCTGATGCGGGACGGCCGGATCGTGCAGCTCGGGACGCCGGAGGAGATCGTGGGCTCGCCCGCCGACGACTACGTCCGCGACTTCGTGCGGGATGTGCCGCGGGAGCAGGTGGTGACCGTTCGGGCGGCGATGCGTCCCGCCGACGGCGCCGAGAGCGTCACCGGCCCCGCCCTGTCCCCCGGGACCACCGTCTCCGCGGCGATCGAGGCGGTCGTCCGCAGCGGGGAGGCGGCCCGGGTCGTCGACGAGGGCCGCTGCCTCGGCGTGGTCGATCACGCGTGCCTGCTCGGCGTCGTGGCCGGCATCCCGGCCGTGAAGGAGGCCGCGTGATGGGTACGGACCATGCTTCGGGACCGCCGGGCCGTACGCGCGCTCGCGCCGCGGCCACCGGGAACGCCCGCCGGGTGCGGTGGTCGATATGACCGCCACCACCACGGCCCCCGCACGCCGCGCCCCGCTCGCCGGGGCCGGGTACGCGGCTTCCCTCGCCCGGCACCGCACCCCGCTCCTGCTGGCCGGCGCCGCCCTGCTGCTGGTGCTCGGCTCCGTCCTCGTCGGCACGGGCCCCTGGCCGGCGAGCCTCACCGTCGACCTCACCGGACCGCTCGGTGACGTCAGCGACTGGATCATCGACCACCGGGACACCCACCCGCTGTTCCTCTACTTCTTCGGGCACATCAGCAACGCCGTCGTCCTCTCGGTCCGCGGCGTCTACCTGGTCCTGCTCGCCGCCGGGTGGGCCGGTGTCACGGCGGCCGCCGGGCTGATCGCCTGGCGGGTCGCGGGCGTCCGGCTCGCGCTGACGGCCGTCGCGTCGTTCCTCGTCTGCGCCCTGCTCGGCATGTGGGTGCCGACCATGCAGACCCTGGCGCTCATGGTCGTCGCGGTCCTCGCGTCGGTGGCGCTCGGGGCGCTCCTCGGACTCGCCGCCGGGCTGTCGGACCGCGTGTTCCGCCTACTGCGGCCGGTGCTCGACACCATGCAGGTCATGCCGGCGTTCTCCTACCTGCTGCCGGTGGTCCTCGTGTTCGGCATCGGTGTGCCCGCCGCCGTCCTCGCGACCGTCGTGTACGCGGCGCCGCCGATGGCCCGGCTGACGGCCCTCGGACTGCGGAACGCGGACGCGGGTGTGATGGAGGCCGCGGCCTCGCTCGGCGCGACCGGACGGCAGCGGCTGCTGACGGCCCGGCTGCCGCTCGCCCGCAGGGAACTGCTCCTCGGCCTCAACCAGACGATCATGATGGCTCTGTCGATGGCCGTCATCGCCTCGGTGATCGGCGCCGGCGGGCTCGGCGACCGCGTCTACCAGGCGCTCGCCTCCGTCGACGTCGGAGCCGCGCTCACGGCGGGCATCCCCATCGTGCTCCTCGCGGTGGTGCTCGACCGCGTCACCGCCGCGGCGGGCGACCGCATCGGGGCCGCGCCGACCGGGCGGTCCGCCCTGTTCGGCTGGGCCCTCGCGGCGGCCGGGACGGTCGTCGCGGCCGTGGTCGCGCGCCTGGTCTCCGCGACATCCTGGCCGGACGGCTGGACCGCCGACATCGCCCGCCCCGTCAACAAGGCCGTGGGCTGGATGACCGACCACCTCTACTCGGGTGTGCCGGTGATCGGGGGCACCGCGGACTGGGCCGGACGGTTCACCACCTGGGTCCTGGACCCGGTGCGCGACGGACTCCAGTGGCTGCCCTGGTGGGCGGTACTGCTGCTGATCGCCGTGCTCGCCCTGCTGATCGGCACCTGGCGCACCGCGCTGACCGCCGTCCTCGCGATGGCCGCGATCGGGGTCCTCGATGTCTGGGACCCCGCACTCGACACGCTCTCGCAGGTGCTGGCCGGTGTCGCGGTGACCCTGGTGGCCGGCTTCGCCACCGGCATCGCCGCGTCCCGCAGCGCCCGGGTGGAGCGGCTGCTGCGCCCGGTGCTCGACGTGTTCCAGACGATGCCGCAGTTCGTCTATCTCATCCCGGTCGTCGCCCTGTTCGGCGTCGGCCGCGCTCCGGCGGTGGCCGCCGCCGTCATCTACGCGCTGCCCGCCGTCGTGCGGATCACCACCCAGGCGATGAACGGCGTGGACCCCGTCGCCATGGAGTCCTCGCGCTCGCTCGGCGCGACGCGCAGGCAGCAGTTGCTCAAGGTCCAGCTGCCGCTGGCACGCCCGGCTCTGCTCCTCGCCGTCAACCAGGGCGTCGTCCTGGTCCTGGCCGTCGTGGTGATCGGCGGTCTGGTGGGAGGCGGTTCGCTCGGCTACGCCGCCGTGTTCGGCCTCGCCCAGGGTGACCTGGCGACCGGTCTGGTGGCCGGCGCCGCGATCGTCCTCCTCGGCCTGATGCTCGACCGCGTCACCCAGCCGACCCGCCGCTCCGGAAAGGGGGCCTGACATGGCTCGTCCGCGTACACCCCTGGTCGCTCTCGCGTCCGCCACGGCCCTGGTCGCCGTGGCCGGCTGCGGCGCGGCGGACATGACCCAGCAGGCCTCGCCGTTCGCCAACGCCCGGGGCGCGAAGACCGTGACCCTGTCCGTGCAGTCGTGGGTGGGGGCCCAGGCCAATGTCGCGGTGGCCGAGTACCTCCTCGAACACGAGCTGGGCTACCGGGTCGACACCGTCCAGATCGACGAGGTGCCGGCCTGGGACGCCCTCAGCCAGGGCCGGGTGGACGCCATCCTGGAGGACTGGGGGCATCCGGAGCAGGAGGACCGGTACGTCAAGGACAAGAAGACGATCCGCCCCGGCGGGGAGCTCGGGGTCACCGGCCACATCGGCTGGTTCGTCCCCACCTACTTCGCCAAGGCGCATCCCGATGTCACCGACTGGCGGAACCTCGACAAGTACGCCGACAGCTTCCGCACCGCGGAGAGCGGCGGCAAGGGCCAGCTGCTGGACGGCTCGCCCTCGTACGTCACCAACGACAAGGCGCTCGTACGGAATCTGGGCCTGGACTACCAGGTCGTCTTCTCGGGTTCCGAGGCGGCGCAGATCACCCAGATCAAGCAGTTCGCCAAGAGCGGCAAACCGTTCCTCACCTACTGGTACAAGCCGCAGTGGCTGTTCGAGCAGGTGCCGATGACGGAGGTGAAACTTCCCGCGTACAAGGAGGGCTGCGACGCCGTACCGGAGAAGGTGGCCTGCGCCTATCCGCACACACCGCTGAAGAAGTACCTCAACGCGAAGTTCGCCGGTGCCGGCGGCAAGGCGGCCGCGTTCCTCAAGAACTTCTCCTGGGGGACGGAGGACCAGAACAAGGTCGCCCTGATGATCGCCGACAAGAAGATGTCGCCGAAGGACGCGGCGAAGAAGTGGGTCGACGAGAACGAGAAGACGTGGCGGGCCTGGATGCCGCGATGACTCCGGCCGCCTGAGAGGGTGCTGTCCCGGCAGCGGCCGGGACGGCACCCTCGCGGGAGTCAGCCGCACTCCTTCCCGTTGAGCGTGAAGGCGGCCGGGACCGCCGCGGGTGCGCCGGTGGCCTGGAAGCCGAAGGAGACGGTGCCGCCCGGCGGGATGCCGGCGTTGTGGGCGGCGCTCCTCACCGTGACCCGGGAACCGCTCTGGGTGGCGGTCGCGTTCCAGGCGTTGGTGACCGCCTCTCCCCCGCCGAAGGCGAAGCCCAGCTGCCAGCCGTCGACCGGCGCGCTCCCGGTGTTGCGCACCGAGACGTCGGCGGTGAACCCGCTGCCCCATGACTGGCTGACCCGGTAGGTGACCGCGCAGGAGCCGGCCGGTCCCGGGGTCCCCGTCGGGTCGGGCGTGGGCGTCGGATCGGGCGTCACGGTCGGATCCGGTGTCGGGTCCGGACCGGTGCCGCCCGGCGCGCTCCCCCACTGCGGCGCCGAGCCCTCCAGCAGCACCATGTGCGGCGCGTCCACCGGCGTGGTGCCGGGGGTCGTCGCCGACGACGGGTAGGACCAGTCGTTCGCCGGGTCCCAGGCGCCGGCCGAGGTGATGCGGAACTGCACCTCCTTGCGGTACGCGGACTGGCCGGCCGGGGCGATGTCCGTACCGGAGCAGTCCACGGTCACGTAGTAGACGTCGCCCGCCTCGTGCGTGGGGCCGGTCACGTCACCGCACTGGTTGTAGTTGGTGGTGAGGCTGATCTGCCCGGGTGTGGTGCCGGATTCCAGCGTGAAGTAGTAGCGCACCGACGCGTCGGTGAGGGCGCGCGCCGGCCACGCGGACCGGTTGACCACGTACGCCTTGACCTCGGTGAAGGTGCTGCCCGCGGCGTTGACCGAGGCCTGGACGGACATCTCGGGTCCGTCCGGTGTCTCCTGCTGCGGGAAGCCGGCGAGCGGGGCGCCGCCGTACTCGCCGTAGAGCCGGGCCAGCGCTCCGGTGAAGGCCGCGTTGTAGTCGGTGGCGACCTCGTTGTTGACGTAGTTCGAGCGGTCGTCCGTGTACGTGTCGTCCGCGGCGCCCGGTCCGCCGACGAGCGCTCCGTACAGCGTGTGCCGGCTCTCCACGGGGCTGTTCATCTGGTCGGTCCACGAGCCGTGGGCCGTGCGGTGGTGCGGCTTGGTCGGCGGGTTGCTGCCGAAGCCGACCATGTAGCTCGACCTGCGCGGGTTGTCGCCCAGCGCGTAGTCGATCTGCCGGACCGCGAAGTCGTGGTATCGGGTCTTGCGGGTGCTGTCGCCGGTCAGCCAGTCCGAGTAACTCAGCGCCACGAAAGCGGTGTTCGCCGCATAGCGCAGTGATCCCCAGCTGTCCAGCACGGCCTGGCCACCGGGTGAGTAGGCCACCCGCTGTCCGTTGACGCCGACGGTCCACCAGTCGAGCCAGCGGTTGGCGTCGTCGACGTACTTCTGCTTCCCCGTCAGCTGGGCCAGCAGCACATACGCCCCGTAGGAGCTGTCGTCCCAGGAGAGCGTCCAGCGGTAGGAGCGGGTGGTGCTCTGCGGCTCGGTCGAGAGGCTGTCGTAGTACGACTCGGCCTTCGCCAGGTACGCGCTGTCGCCGGTGGCCTTGTACAGCCAGACCGCACCCCAGACCAGCTCGTCGGCGTACCCGCTCCAGGAGTTGTAGTAGGCCTGCGCGTCGGTGATGCAGTCGCTGTACTTCCCCCGGTAGGTGTCCGCGAAGGTGTACAGCTGCCTCGCGTGGGTGAGCAGTTTCGCGGCGTACGCCGGGTCGCTGCCGGCGAACACCATCGACGACGAGGCGAGGGCCGCGGAGGTCTGGCCCGCCAGGTCGGTGCCGGGGCAGGACGCGTCGATCCGGTACACGGGCCGCGCCATCGGCATCACCTCGGCCGGTCCCCACCACTTGTGGTCGTCCCCGCCGTTGCCGACCTGGCCGTAGAGCACGTTGGGCGAGGGGTGCGCCTTCAGGAGGTAGTCGTCGACGAACCGGAGGTTGTTCCGCAGGTACGGGAGCTGGCCGGACGCGGCGTACGCGTCCTCCTGCTCGACGCCGCCCCAGGCGAGCATCGTGGTGGAGAACGCCATCGGCAGGCCGAACTTGACGTGGTCGCCCGCGTCGTACCAGCCGCCCGTCAGATCCAGTCCCACGTCCTTGCCGTCGTCGAGGGCGGAGTCGCCGCGCCAGCCGACCCGGTTGGTGTCCGGGAGCGTGCCCGACTGCTGCGCCTCGTAGAACAGCACCGATTTCTGGAGTGCCTCGCCGTAGTCGAAGGCCGGTGCGGCGGCGGCGTCGCCGGGCGCCGAGAGGGGAAGCAGCAGGCCGGCGCCGAGGGCGAGGACGGTGGCGAGCGCGCCGGGGCGGCGGGGCCGGTGGACGGACGGGCGTCTTCGCCAGGTGGGGAGAGTGAGCGCGCGCAACGGAACATTCCCTTCCGTACGTCGGTGGGGGTGCGTGACCACGCAGGCATGGGAGCGCTCCCATACGCCTGCTGCCCATAAAGCCAGCCACCCGAGGGGGTGTCAACAGTTCTGGCAGGAACACCTCACGGGACGACGTCCACCAGGAGCACACCGGCCCACCGCCATCAGCGGTCGTCCGACCACCCGTTCGGGTGACCCCGCGCGCGATCCGGTGCAGTTCGCCGGAAGCTGACGTTTCGAACGCCCCGCATCTGTGGCGTTGCAACCGGAGGTACGCATGAGCGCGATGGACATGCCGGCCGACCTGCCCAAGGAAGCGGCACGACCTGTGGCCAGGGCCCGGCCGGCGGCACCACGACTCAGCTGGCTGACGCTGGCTCTGATGACCACGGCATCGGTGGCGAGCCTGCGGGCGGCGCCCACCATGGCCGTCTACGGGCTCGCCTGTGTCTTCCTCTACCTCATCCCCGCGATCGTGTTCCTGCTCCCGACCGCGCTGGTCTCGGCCGAACTGGCATCGGGCTGGCCGGGCGGTGTGTACCGCTGGGTGAGCGAGGGGCTGTCGAAGCCGCTCGGATTCCTCGCCGTGTGGTGCCAGTTCGCGATGACGATCTTCTACTATCCGAGCCTGCTGGCCTTCGTGGCCTCCACCATCGCCTACGTCATCGATCCGGCCCTGGCCTCCAACGGCCTCTACACCGCGATCGTGATCATGGTGCTGTACTGGACGGGCGTCTGGATCTCCTCACGGGGCACCAAGGCGCTGGCGGGGCTCTCCTCCTGGGGGCTCGTCATCGGGACGCTGATCCCCGGCACCGTGCTGGTCGTGCTGGGCATGGTCTTCCTCGGGCAGGGCAACGGCTCCGCCGCCCCGATGACCTCCTCGCACCTGCTCCCCCAGTGGGCGGGGCTCGCCAGCCTCGTACTGATCGTCAACAACTTCCTGTCGTACTCCGGCATGGAGATGAACGCGGTCCACGTCTCCTCGCTGAAGAACCCCGCGAAGGAGTACCCGAAGTCGATGTTCCTGGCCATGGGCCTGGTCCTGCTGATCTTCATCCTGCCCGCCCTGGCGATCAGCTGGGTGGTGCCGGCGAACCAGCTGAGTCTGACGGCCGGTGTGATGCAGGCGTTCGACGCGTTCTTCGCCCACTTCCACGTCGGCTGGATGACACCGATCGCCGCGGTGATGCTCGTGTCGGCGGCCCTCGGCGGGATGCTGACCTGGCTGGCCGGACCGTCCAAGGGCCTGCTGGAGATCTCCCGCAGCGAGGGCTATCTGCCGCCGTACCTCCAGCGCCTCAACAAGAACGGGATCCAGCAGAACATCCTGGTCACCCAGGGTGTGGTGACGACCGTCATCGCGCTCATGTACGCGCTGATCCCGAACGTCTCGAACGTCTACTGGATCTTCTCCACCATCACCACGCAGGTGTACCTGATCGTGTACCTGCTGATGTTCGTGGCCGCCATGCGGCTGCGGAAGACGCAGCCGGACCACCCGCGCGGCTACCGCGTCCCGGCGCTCAACGTACTGTGCGTCGTCGGTCTGCTGGCCTCGGTCGCGGCCCTGGCGATCGGCTTCGTGCCGCCCTCGCAGTTCGGCGGCGGAAGCGTCGGCGTGTACGTCGCGATCATCGGCGGCGGTCTGGTCATCCTCGGTCTGTTGGTCCCGTACCTGTTCCTGCGGCTGCGCAAGCCCAGCTGGCGCACCACGGCGGCCGACCCGGCCGGTGAGGAGGCCACGTCATGAGCCCCACCCGATTCGCCTCGGAGCACCGCTGGCTGTACATCGGCGCGATCGTGCTGCTGGTGGCTCTCGCCGTCGTCGGCGTCATCCGGTACGAGAACGTCGAGACCGACAACCAGGCGACGAAGAAGGCCGAACAGCTCGCGGACGCGGCCGAGGACGCCGGGCTCCCCCGCCCGGACGTGAACAACCTCAAGCAGGCCCTGGGCAACGACGGCGGCCAGGTCTGCGACAAGCCCGGCTCCGCGCTCAACACCGCGCTGTGGAAGATCAACCTGGGCAACGGGGCGACCGGCCCCGGCATGCGCCCCGTGATCGCGGACACCGAGGCGGTCCGGGCGGAGGCCAAAATCCTGGAGATCTACTGCCCGGACAAGCTGCACAAGATCCAGGACAAGATCGACGACCTCAAGACCGACGACACTGTGAGGCGCTGATGAGCACCGACGGACTCGCGGGCCGCATCGCCGCGCTGATGCCCCGTGCCCAGGCCGATCTGACCGAGCTGGTGTCCATCCCGTCGGTCGCCGACGCCCGCCAGTACCCGCCCGAGGAGTGCCGCCGGGCCGCCCAGTGGGTGGCCGACGCCTTCACCGAGGCCGGGCTGCAGGACGTACACCTCGTCGAGACACCGGACGGCAGCAACGCGGTGATCGGTCACCGCCCGCCCCCGCCGGGCGCCCCGACCGTGCTCCTGTACTGCCATTACGACGTACAGCCGCCGCTGGACGACGACGCGTGGACCACACCGCCCTTCGCCCTGACCGAACGGGACGGCCGCTGGTACGGGCGCGGCACGGCCGACTGCAAGGGCAACATCGTCATGCACCTCACCGCCCTGCGGGCGCTGGGCGACGACATTCCGGTGGGGCTGAAGTTCGTGGCGGAGGGTTCGGAGGAACAGGGCACCGGCGGCCTGGAGCAGTACGTCGACGCCCACCGCGACCTGTTCACGGCCGACGCCCTGCTGGTGTGCGACACCGGGAACGCGGCGGTGGGTGTCGGGACCGCCACCACCTCCCTTCGCGGGCTGGTGAATGTCGTGGTGACGGTCGACACCCTGGCCGGTGAGATCCACTCCGGCATGTTCGGCGGTCCCGCCCCCGACGCGCTCGCCGCTCTCGTCCAGCTGCTGTCCACGCTGCGCGACCCGGAGTCGGGCGCGACGCGGATCGACGGCCTGGACGCCTCGGGGAGCTGGGAGGGCGCCGGCTACGACGAGCAGCAGTTCCGTGCCGACGCCGGTGTACTCGACGGTGTGCCCCTCACCGGAACCGGCAGCGTCGCCGACCGGCTGTGGGCCCGGCCGGCCGTCACCGTCCTCGGCATCGACTGCCCGCCCGTGGTGGGTTCGGCGGCCGCGGTGCCGCCGAAGGCCGCGGCCCGGGTCAGTCTGCGTATCCCGCCCGGCACCGACGCGGTCGCGGCCCGGACCGCGCTCACCGGCCACCTCACGGAACGGGCGCCGTGGGGGGTGCGGGTGAAGGTGGAGCCGGAGTCCACCGGCTCGCCGTTCCGCGCGGCCACGGACGGTGCCGCGTACGGGGCGCTCGGCGATGCGATGCGCACGGTGTACGGCAAGCCGATGACGTTCCTGGGCCAGGGCGGGTCCATCCCCCTCTGCAACGTCCTCGCGGACGCCTATCCGTCGGCCGAGATCATCCTGATGGGCGTCGAGGAACCGCAGTGCCTCATCCACGCCCCGAACGAGAGCGTGGACCCCACCGAGATCGAGCACATGGCGCATGTGGAGGCCCTGTTCCTCCACGCGTACGCCCGGGCCCACCGCTGAGTCCGGTGGCGGGGCGAGAGGGATGACCGAGGGGCCGCCGGACGTCGTGCGGGAGACCGGGCACGACGACCTGGCCGGCTTCCTCGGCCGGCTCACCCGGCTGATGCTCGGCTCCAGCGGCGAGGGGGCCGAGCAGATCGAGGGGGCCGTCGCCGCGGTGGCCCGGGGACTCGGCGGCACGGCGACCCTGGCCGTGCTCCCGGATGCCGCCACCGTCGCCGTGACCTCGCACGGCCGGAGCTCCACGGTGGTGGTGCGGGCCTTTCCCGAGGTCTTCCGGATGGACCGGATGGCAGCGCTCAAACCGTTCCTGCACGAGGTGGCGGCCGGCCGGCTGGACGTGGCGCAGGCCGACCGCCGCCTCACCGCCATCACCTCGTCCCCTCTCCCGTATCCCTGGTGGGCAAAGCTGATCGGCATCGTCCTGTTCTCGGTCGGCTTCGCGCCGTTGATGCAGCCGACCTGGTACGAGGTGGGCAGCACCGCGGTCCTGGCGACGGTCGCCGGCGCAACATTCTCGTGCTCCCGGGCTTCTTCACGCTGACGGTCGGTTCGCTGGGGATGCGCGGTCTGACGGCACTGGCGGGCGGCGACACCGTCGAGGGGTTCCGCGATCTCACCGAACTCGTGACCCTCGTGACGGCGATCGCCGCGGGGCTCCTGGTGGGTGCGGTGGCGGCCCAGCGGCCCGGCCGGGCCGGCTGACCGGCCCGGCCGTACGGAGTCAGTCCGCCGCCGCGGTGTCGCCGGCGTCCGCCGGGGGCACTTCGGCGAGCGCGAACCAGGCCGTCTTGCCCTCGGGTTCGGGGCGCACGCCCCACTGGTCGGCCAGGATGTCGAGCAGCATCAGTCCCCGCCCGGACGAGGCGAGTTCACCGGGGGCGCGCTGGTGGGGCAGTTCGTCGCCGCGGTCCATCACCTCGACGAGGAGCCGGCGCCGGCCGGCCTCGCCGGTGACGTACGCGTTGAGGGCGCCGTCCTGGTCGGTGTGGACGAGGACGTTGCCGAGGAGCTCGGTCGCCAGGAGCACCGCGGTGTCCACCTGGTCCGGCCGTGCCCAGTCGTGCAGCAGGGCCTTCAGCTCGGCCCGGGCCTCGGCCAGTCCCTCGGCCTGGTGCTGGCCCACGGTCAGCATCAGCCTGCGGGGGCTGACCTCCGCCCGCGGCTGTCCGGAGTCGCGGCGCAGGAGCAACAGGGCGATGTCGTCGCCGTCGCGTGTGGTGGCGCCGCCCTCGGCCCCCGGTCCGGGGCTGAGCACGGCGGACATCAGCCGGTCGGCCATGCCCTCGAGGTCGTCGACGGGGCCGGGCGAGAACGCGTCGCGTACCCGCACCCAGCCGGTGTACATGTCGTGGCCGCCGTTCTCGATCAGCCCGTCCGTGCACAGCATCAGGATCTCGTCGTCGTGCAGCCGCACGATGTCGACAGGGTAGTCCTCCTCGCCGGGCATCAGGCCGAGCGGCAGGCCGCCGCTGATGTGTTTGATCAGGCAGGTGCCGTCCGGGGTGCGCAGGACGGGATGCGGGTGTCCGGCCCGGGCGATGTGCAGGTCGCCGGTGGACGGGTCGGCCTCGATGTAGAGGCAGGTGGCGAACCGGTCCTCGTCGAGGGTGGTGAGGAAGCGCGAGGCCCTGGCGAGGACGGCGTCCGGGCCGTGTCCCTCGGCGGCGTAGGCGTGCACGGCGGTACGCAGCTGGGCCATCAGCCCCGCGGCGTGCACGTCGTGTCCCTGCACGTCGCCGATGACCAGGGCGAGGCGTCCGTTGGGCAGGTCGATGCTGTCGTACCAGTCCCCGCCGACCATGAGCCCTCCCCCGGTCGGCACATAGCGCGTCGCCACGCTCAGTCCGGTCAGGGCGGGGCCCGCGGTGCGCATGCTGCGGCGCAGTCCGCGGGAGAGTTCCAGCTCCGCCCTGCTGGCGCGGGCGCGTTCGAGTACCTGGGCGAGCATCCGTCCGGTCATGGTCAGCAGGGCGCGTTCGGCGGCGGTGAAGGCGACGGGGGAACGGAAGGCGGTCAGCCAGACGCCGGTCACCCGCCCGGCGGTCACCAGCGGCAGGAAGGCCCATGCCTCGCGTTTCTTGCGGGCGGAGAGGTGCCAGGTGGCCGGGAAGCGGCGGCGGTACTCGTCCGTGGAGGACAGATAGACGGCGCGTCCGGTTCTGGCCACCTCGGCGGCCGGGTAGCCGGCCGTCAGCGTCATCCGGAAGCCGCGGTCGGCGCCGCCGGGGCGGAAGCCGTACTGCCCCAGCACGTTCAGGTTTCCCTCGCCGATGCCGAACACGCACTGGCCGTCCAGCGGGAAGTCGGGGGCGTACAGCGCTGCCACCAGCTTCAGTGCCTCGTCGAGCGAGTCGGCCGCGGCGACGGCGTGTCCGGCGGAGAGCAGCAGGGAGTCGCGGCGCCTGCCGTCCTCACCCGTGGGTCCGGACCGGCCAGGACCCGATGGTTCCTGCCCGTCCGGGGAGCCGGGGCGGGGTGTCTCCATCCGGTTCAGGGCGTCGATCTGGCCCAGCTCGGCATCGAGTGCGTCCGGCGGCGGATCGTCCCGTTCACCACCCATCCGGCATCCCTTCGTCCCGATGTCGTCGCCGACTGTTCGTTCCATGCTCCGACGGGAGAGCCGGGACCGCAGTACGAGACGTCGTGACGGCGGCGGGGCACGGGGTCGTGTGCCCCGCCGCCGCAAGGGAGGTCAGGGGGCCGGCGGGGGTGCGCCGGCGGGTGCCGACAGGCCCGGCGGGCGTCGGGGAAGGGTGCCGCCGACGCGGTGCGGGGGCGCTGTCAGGCCGGGGACGGGGGTTCCCCCGCGCGAGCGGTCCGGGCTACCGGTACGCCGCCGACCTGCGCACATCGCTGAAGTCGATGGCCCGGTCGGCCTCGCGCAGCGTCTCCTCAGCCACCCGGCGCACCTCCGCCGGCACATCCCCGTGTTCTTCCACGAGTCCGGCGTAGATCGGTGCCTCGGTACTGTCGGTGAAACTCACGTCGCACTGCCTCAATCGATTGTGTATGCCATGGTTCGGCCGGAAACAGGGGCCGATTCTACGTGGTCCGCGATCTCCGCCGCGGAGGGCACCGGGTAGTGGGCACGCACCCCGGCCGGCCTGCGGTTCTGTCCGGACTCCGATCTTCGGCCGACGTTTCGCCGTCCTTGCGGGAATGATGGGCACCATGGCGAATCCGACCATCCTGACCGTCGACGACGACCCGGCGGTCTCCCGCGCCGTCGCCCGCGACCTGCGGCGCCAGTACGGCGAGCGCTACCGCATCGTGCGGTCGCTCTCCGGCAGTGACGCCCTCGACGCGTTGCGCGAGATCAAACTGCGCGGCGACCGGCTGGCCGTCCTGCTCGCCGACTACCGCATGCCGCACATGAACGGCATCGAGTTCCTGGAAGCGGCGATGGACCTGTTCCCGCTCGCCCGCCGGGTGCTGCTGACCGCGTACTCGGACACCGAGGCGGCGATCGACGCGATCAACGTGGTGGACCTGGACCACTACCTCCTCAAGCCGTGGAGCCCGCCGGAGGAGCATCTGTACCCGGTGATCGACGGCCTGCTGGAGACCTGGCACGCCATTCCCGATCCGGGCGAGACGCAGACCCGGGTGGTGGGGCACCGCTGGTCGGCGCCGTCGTTCGCGGTCCGTGACTTCCTGACCCGCAATCTGGTCCCCTACCGCTGGCTGCTGTCCGACGAGCCGGAGGGGCAGGGGCTGCTCGCCGCGGCCGGGCTCTCCGCGGCAGACGTCCCGGTGGTCGTCACCCCGGACGGGAAGCCGCTGGTCTCCCCCACCGAGCAGGAGCTGGCCGCGCAGGTCGGCCTCAGCACGGTGCCGTCCTCGGACTTCTACGACCTGGTGGTGGTCGGCGGCGGGCCCGCGGGCCTGGGGGCGGCCGTGTACGGCGCGTCGGAGGGGCTGCGGACGGTCCTGGTGGAGGAGCGGGCGACCGGCGGTCAGGCCGGGCAGAGCAGCCGGATCGAGAACTACCTCGGCTTCCCGGACGGTGTCTCCGGCTCCCAGCTCACCGACCGGGCCCGCCGGCAGGCGCTGAAGTTCGGGGCGGAGATCCTGAGCGCGCAGCGGGCGGTCGCCCTGGAGGCGGCCGGGGCGGGCCGGGTCCTGCGGCTCGGCCCCGAGAGCTCGATCGCCGCGCACACGGTGGTGCTGGCGACCGGGGTCTCCTACCGGCGGCTGACCGCGCCCGGGCTGGCGGAGTTCGCCGGTGCGGGGGTGTTCTACGGCTCCGCCGTCACGGAGGCGCCGAGCTGTTCGGGCGAGGACGTGTACATCGTCGGCGGGGCCAACTCCGCGGGCCAGGCGGCGGTGCACTTCTCGCGCTACGCGCGGCGGGTCCACATCCTGATCCGCCAGGGCGATCTGGCCCGCTCCATGTCCAGCTACCTGATCGACCAGATCAACGGCATCGACACCATCGAGGTCCATCCGTGGACGGAGGTGAGCGCCGGTGCGGGCGACGGGCATCTGCAGGAGCTCACCTTGCGCGACAGCCGGTCCGGCACGGAGCGCGCCGTACCGGCCTCGTGGCTGTTCGTCTTCATCGGGGCCGAACCGCGTACGCAGTGGCTGGAGGGCGTCGTCACGCGCGACGCACGGGGGTTCGTCGTGACCGGTCCCGATCTGGTGGCCGGGGGCGGGCGTCCGGCCGGCTGGCGGCTGCCGCGCGATCCGTACCACCTGGAGTCGAGCGTGCCGGGTGTCTTCGCGGCGGGGGACGTGCGTTCCTCGTCGGTGAAGCGCGTGGCGTCGGCCGTCGGCGAGGGAGCCATGGCGGTCTCCCTGGTGCACCGCTATCTGGAGGCGCAGTGAGCGAGTCGGACCGGCTGTCGCCGGAGCGGTTGCGGACCCTGTTCCTGTTCGAGGAGCTCAGTGAGGAGCAGCTGGGCTGGCTGGCGGAGCGCGGCCGCACCGAACAGCGTCCGGCGGGTGAGGCTGTGTACGAGGAGGGCGAGGCCGCCACGTGCTTCTTCGTACTGCTCGGCGGGGCGATCGCGCTGAGCCGGGTGCTGCACGGCGACGACGTGGAGGTCAGCCGGACGGATCAGCGCGGGGTGTACGCCGGTGCCACCCGGTCCTATCTGGGCGACCGGGTCGAGCAGCGGTACGCGCACACGCTGCGGGCGGTCACGGACGCCGAGTTCTTCGTGCTGCCGGCCGAGGAGTTCGCGTACGCGGTGCGGACCTGGTTCCCGATGGCGCTGCATCTGCTGGAGGGGCTGTTCTTCGGTTCGCGGGCCGCCAACGCGATCGTCAACGAGCGGGAACGCCTGCTGGCGCTGGCCTCGCTGTCGGCGGGGCTCACGCATGAGCTGAACAACCCGGCGGCGGCCGCGGTGCGGGCCACCGCCGCGCTGCGGGAGCGGGTGACCGGGATGCGGCACAAGCTCGCCATGATCGCCGACGGCCGGCTGGACGGCTCCGAACTGCACCGTCTCGTCGAGCTGCAGGACGACGCGGTGCGACGCGCGGGCGAGGCCGACGCGCTGCCCGCTCTCGCCGCCGCCGACGCCGAGGACGCGGTCGGCGACTGGCTGGAGGAGCACGGGGTGGCGGGCGGCTGGGAGCTGGCCCCCACCCTGGTCTCCGCCGGCATCGGCGTCCCGTGGCTGGACGCGGCCGCCACCACCGTCGGCGCGGACAATCTCGTCCCTACGGTGCGCTGGCTGGCGTACACCGTGGACACGGAGCTGCTGATGGGTGAGATCGACGACGCGGTGACGCGTATCTCCGGGCTGGTGGGCGCCGCCCAGCAGTACGCCCAGCTGGACCGGGCACCCCAGCAGACCGTCGACGTGCACACCCTGCTGGACGCGACCCTGACGATGCTCCAGGCGAAGATCCCGGCCGGGGTGCGGGTGGTCAGGGAGTACGACCGCGAGCTGCCGCCCGTGTCCGCGTACGGGGCCGAACTCAACCAGGTCTGGACGAACCTGATCGTCAACGCGTTCGACGCGATGCCCGACGGGGGCACGCTGACCCTGCGGACCTGGCGGGCCGAGGACCGGCTGTTCGTCGAGGTCGCGGACACCGGCACGGGCATTCCGGACGCGATCAGGCCCCGGATCTTCGAGCCGTTCTTCACCACGAAGCCGGTCGGTGAGGGCACGGGTCTCGGCCTGGACATCTCGTACCGCATCGTCGTCAACAAGCACCGCGGGGACATCCGGGTCACCTCCGAGCCGGGAGACACGCGTTTCACGGTCTGCCTGCCGATCGGGCCGCCCGAGGAGGCGTGAGATCCTGCGCCGGGTGTGGTGCGGCCGGAAAGCAGTTGACCTCAAGTCCGCTTGAGCTCCTAGCGTTCTGTCTGCGCCCCCGGTCCGCGTCCGGCCACCGGGAGCCGCGTCGGCTTTTTCGCACCCCGGAGGCACCGCATGAGTATGGAAGTCACCGCTTGGTCATCGCTGCACAGCGCGATGAACGCCCAACAGGACCGCAGACCCTTCTCCCGGGCCACCCTGCGCCGGATCGCCGACTTCGCCCGGCCCCGCCGCCGCCAGCTCCTGCGCTTCCTGCTGCTGAGCATCGTGATGGCTCTGCTGGCCGTGGCCACGCCGGTGCTGGCCGGCCATGTCGTCGACGCGATCGTGCAGGGCGAGGACAGCGGCACCGTGACCCGGCTCGCGCTGCTGATCGCCGTGATCGCGGTGGCGGAGGCGGGTCTCGGCCTGCTGACCCGGCTGCTGTCGGCGACGCTCGGTGAGGGTCTGATCCTGGACCTGCGGACCGCGGTCTTCGACCATGTCCAGCGGATGCCGGTCGCGTTCTTCACCCGGACCCGGACCGGCGCCCTTGTGAGCCGGCTCAACAACGACGTGATCGGGGCGCAGCGGGCGTTCAGCAACACCCTGTCCGGGGTGGTCTCCAATCTGGTGACGCTGCTGCTGACCCTGGCGGTGATGCTGACCATCTCGTGGCAGATCACCCTGCTCGCGCTGGTCCTGCTGCCGGTCTTCGTGGTGCCCGCCCGCCGGATGGGCTCCCGGATGGCGCGGATGCAGCGCGAGGCGGCCGCTCACAACGCCGCGATGGGCACGCAGATGACCGAGCGCTTCTCCGCCCCCGGTGCCACGCTCGTCAAGCTCTTCGGCCGGCCCGCCGACGAGTCCGCGGAGTTCGCCGCCCGAGCGAGCCGGGTCCGTGACATCGGTATCCGTACGGCCATGGCGCAGTCCACGTTCATCACGGCGCTCACCCTGGTCTCCGCGCTGGCGCTGGCGCTGGTCTACGGACTCGGCGGCTACTACGCCCTGCGCGGCAGTCTGGAACCGGGCGCGGTCGTCTCCCTCGCCCTGCTGCTGACCCGGCTGTACGCGCCGCTGACGGCGCTGGCCGGTGCCCGGGTGGAGGTGATGAGCGCGCTGGTGAGCTTCGAGCGGGTCTTCGAGATCCTGGACCTGAAGCCGCTGATCGCCGAGAAGCCGGACGCCCGGAAGGTCCCGGAGGGTCCGGTGTCCGTCGAGTTCGACGGTGTCTCGTTCGGCTACCCCTCCGCCGACAAGGTCTCGCTCGCCTCCCTGGAGGAGGTCGCTACGCTCGATTCGCGTGGCGGGACGGAGGTCCTGCACGAGGTCTCCTTCCGCGCCGAACCCGGCCGGATGATCGCGCTGGTCGGCTCGTCCGGCGCGGGGAAGTCGACGATCGCGCAGCTGCTGCCGCGGCTGTACGACGCCGATGCGGGTGCGGTGCGGCTGGGCGGCGTGGACGTACGCGACCTGACGGCCGAGTCGATCCGCGAGACGCTCGGCATGGTCACCCAGGACGGGCACCTCTTCCATGAGTCGGTGCGCGCCAATCTGACCCTGGCCAGGCCCGGGGCCGGCGAGGACGAGATCTGGGACGCGCTGCGGCGCTCCCGGCTGGACGGTCTGGTGGCCTCGCTGCCCGACGGGCTCGACACGGTCGTGGGCGAGCGCGGTTACCGGCTCTCCGGCGGTGAGCGGCAACGGCTGACGATCGCCCGGCTGCTGCTGGCCCGCCAGCGTGTGGTGATCCTCGACGAGGCGACCGCGCACCTCGACTCCACGTCGGAGGCCGCGGTGCAGGAGGCTCTGGCCGAGGCGCTGGAGGGACGCACCGCGGTGGTGATCGCCCACCGTCTGTCGACGGTTCGGGCGGCCGATCTGATCCTCGTCATCGAGGAGGGCCGGGTGGTCGAGCGCGGGACCCACACGGAGCTGCTGGCTGCGGGCGGCCGGTACGAGGAGCTGTACCGGACGCAGTTCGACGCGCCGGCGGTGGCGGACGGGGCAGAGGACGGGGCACACGCGAAGTCCCTCTGAGTCCTGGGTAGTGCGGCACGCAGAGGAATGCCCCCGGTCCGTGCGAACCGGGGGCATTCGTGCGTGCGGTCTGCGGGGACGGTCAGTCGGTGTCGGTCTCCTCGGCGGTGACGGCACCGGTGGCGGCGTCGATGCCGACCGTGGTCTCGTTCCACGCCTTGTCGACCACATCCACGGACCAGACCAGGACGTTCTTGTCGTTGTCGTCCAGGTCGAGGGAGGTGACGGTGCCCTTCTTCTTGTCCGTGGCGGCCTTCGCCGCCTGCTGCGCGGTCTGCTTGGCCCCTGCCATCCGGTCGGCCAGCTTGCTCTTCTCCTCGGCGTCCTGACCGGGGTCCTCGGTGGACTGGATCACCTTGCCGGAGACGGCGTCGACGCGGACGTTGTGCTCGGTGCCGTCCTTGGCGACGACGACCGCGACCCACTCCGGGCCGGTGGCGGCCGGCGAGGCACTGGGCGAGGCGCTGGGCGAGGCGCTGGTGCCGCTCGGGGACGGGCTCGTGCTGGCGCTCGCGCTGGGCGAGGCGCTCTCGTCGCGGTCGGTGTCGTCGTCCGACTCCCCCGGTCCGCGCAGGTCGAGTTCCATCACCTTGCTGCCCGCGACGGCGCCCTCGGCCGTGGTGACGGCCTTGTCGAACGTGATCTTCGTGGCGCCGAGCAGGGTCTTGCGGTCCTTCTGGTCCTCGGTCAGCGTGGCAGTCGGCGACGCGCTCTTGCTCGCACCGGACGACGGGGTGGTCGTCCGCTCCGGGACGGCGCGCGCCGCTTCCGAGGTAGCCGTGCCCGTCGACGTGCCGCCGCTGTCCTGGCCGCAGCCGGTCAGCAGCGCCGCGGCCAGCAGCACGCCGGCGGCGCCGGCCGCGCGGAGGCGGTGGGTACGGAGGAAGCCGGTTTTCTTCGGTGAGGGTTCACATGTCATGCCGGCATGCCTAACCGCCGCACCGTCCCGGCATGACGTCCCACCGCCCGGAGTCACCCGATCAACCACGAACCGGCTTCAGGACTGCTCGTCCTCGGGGATGCTGACCAGCCACCGGGTCGCGCGCCGGGGCCTGAGGTAGAGGGCCCAGTAGAGCGTGGCGACCGCCGTGATCCCGCCGGTCCAGAGCAGGTACTCGGTCTCCTGCTGGGTCAGGATGTAGGCGAGGACGACGATGAGCAGGACCGGGACCGCCGGCCAGAGCGGCATCCGCCAGGCGGGGGCGTGGCGGTGGGAGCCGCGCCGGCAGAGCAGCGCGGCGACGGCCACCAGCAGGTACATCGCGGTGACCGAGACACCTGTGACGCCGTACAGGGTGTCGAGGTTGACGAAGCAGAGGGCGGCGCCCGGAATGCCGACGAGGAGCGTCGCGACCCACGGCGAGCCGAACCGGCCGAGCCGGGACAGTGCCTGGTTGACGGGTGCCGGCCAGGCCTTGTCGCGGGCGGAGGCGAACAGCACCCGGGAGTTCTGGATGACCATGACGATGCCCGCGTTGATGATGGCGAGGGCGACGCAGAGGCTGACGAACGTGCCCACGGCCGAGTTGGACCAGGCCTCGACCATGCCGCTGAGGTCGCCGGAGGTCAGGGCCGCGAGGTCGGGGGCGCCGACGGTGATGGCGATGACGGGGACCAGGATGACCGCCGTCGAGATGGCGAGCGTGGCGAGGACGGTGCGGGCGACGTTGCGCCGGGGGTTCTCCAGCTCCTCCGAGAGGTAGACGGCCGTGGAGAAGCCCTGCGTGATGAAGAGAGCGATGGCGAGACCGGAGACGACCATCATCGCGGTGACGGTCGAGCTGGTGCCGCCGGGGGCGGCAACCGAGCCGTGCACCAGCGCGGAGGCGCCGCGTTCGGAGTGGGCGAACCCGAGGACGGCGACCACACCGGCGGCGATCACCTCCAGCACGAGGAAGACGCCGGTGATCCACGCGTTGGCGCGCAGGTCGAGGAGGCCCGCGAGGGTGGCGAGCAGCATGACGCCCGCCCCGGCGACGGAGGCCGGGATGTGCACGAGCGGCGCCAGGTAGTCGGCGGTCCCCATGGCGATGACCGGCGGCACGATCATCACGACGAGCAGGGAGAGCACGAACACGAGCCAGCCCGCCAGCCTGCCCGCCATCGTCGACACCATGGCGTACTCGCCGCCGGCGCTGGGGATGAGGGTGCCCAGTTCCGAGTAGCAGAACGCCACCGCGATACAGAGGAGCGAGCCGATGCCGATGGTGAGCGCGGTGTAGGTGCCGAGGCTGGAGAACAGGTCGGGCACCACCACGAAGAGGGTGGAGGCGGGAGTCACGCAGGAGAGCGTGAGCAGGGTCCCTCCGACGACGCCGATGGAACGCTTGAGCTTCTGCGGGGTGGGGCCGGTCGCGGGGGCGAGCGCCTGTGGAGCGCTGAGCGTGTCGGTCATCGAGTCGGGTTCCGATCAACAGGTGCGGTCTCTGAGCGCGGGAGCGGTATCGCCTCCGGACGGGGTGTGCTGGATGGTTCCGGTGCTCCCAGCGCGTCATGCAATACCGACGCGTTCCGCAGGTCAATAGCAGATTTCCTTCGGAATTCGTTGCCACGGCGCCAGGGATCAACGATTTGTCATCAAGATCGCATCAGGACAACGGGATCGGCCCCTGCGGGAACCGCAGGGTGGGCGCGCGAAAAGTTTCGTTCAAATCCACCGCCCGTTCCCTGTCGCGCCGCGTGCGCCCGGCCTGCGGACGCCGCGTCCGCGGGAATTGCCGCCCGCGGGTCGCGATCCGCGGGCTTTGGTGCGAGCCTGGATGCATGACCTGGGCGTCCTGGACGACTCGCGGAATATATTCGGGGCACGGCGGCGTGCTCACCGAAGAGGTCGGGCCGCTGTCCGGCGACCTGACCGTGCACACCACATGGGCCGAGGGCACGGCGCAGATCACCGTGCAGTACACCGACGCGGCCGACTGGTTCACGATGGCGGGCAGCCCCGTTCCGTGCCCGTCGGAGGAAGCCAGCCGTACGCTGCACGAGGCCGCGGTGGAAGCGGTCAGGCAGGGCTCGGCGGCCACGGTCCCGACCGGTCACTCCGGCCCCGACGTCGCGGCGGGCGAAGCGGCCACGGAGTAACGGCGCGACGACGAAGGGCCCGTACACGCGTGTGTACGGGCCCTTCGTCGGTCCGGAGACGGCCGCGCTCGGGACACGGGGTCAGCCGGTGTCGCGGACCGCCACGATGCCGTTGAAGACGCCCACGTACGCCGTCCCGTCGGGGCCGATGGTGACCGGCGCCCAGTTGTTGTCGTACGAGGGTCCGGTGCCGGTGAGTTTCGTCCAGCGGCGTTGCCCGGTGCGGTAGTCGACGGCGGTGAGGTACCAGGCGTCGATGCCGAGGATGTTGGGCTGCTTCTCGTAGAAGTAGAGCAGACCGTTGGCGGTGGAGAGTTTGGGCACCGTGGAGGGTGAGCGGACGGCGCTGTTCCAGACCGTGTCGCAGCCGCTGCCGTCGGGCCGTACGTCGATGCGGGCGACGCCGCCGACGACGCTGCGGCCGAGGAGCAGCGTGGTGACGTTCTCGTAGCCGTAGTTGTTCTCGACGACGAGGCTGTTGCCCCAGCTGATCATGGAGTTGTCGGTGGTGGAGGCTTCGGAGCCGAAGACCGGGACCTTGCAGACGAGCCGCTGGTCGTCGGGGACGCCCGGGGCCCGGCGGTAGACGAGGACGTTCATCCGGTCGTCGGCGTTGTCGGTGATGGCGACGTAGTCGTCCCCGTCACCGAAGAGGTCGGGCGTGGTGCCCGAACCCTGGTTGACCGAGCCGGGTTTGGTGCCGGTCCCCCGGTCGTACGTCTGCCGCCACTGGATGTGCGGGGTGCCGTCGGCCGTCGCCGCGAAGCTGTAGAGGGCGTGGTCGGTGACGATGGAGACGCCGTCCTCGGCGACGGAGAAGGAGTTCTGGATCTCCTCGCCGGTGAGCTGGACGGAGCGCACGGCGGAGGTCCGCGGGTCGACCGTGCCGACCCGGCCCAGCCTGGTCACCCACCAGATGCGGCCCTGCCAGTCGGGCATGACGGAGGTGACGGGGTCGCAGGTGCCACTCGGGTAGAGGTTCGTCCAGCTGACGCAGTCGTGCGGCACCTGCGCGGTGAGGTCCCAGTCGTCGACGACGGTGAAGTGCCAGCTGCCGTCGGCGGCCTGCCCGTGGGCGATGCGCTGGATGTGCTGGCGCGAGTCGGCGAGGACGACGCGGTCCTGGTCGTCGAGGTAGAAGTAGGCGCCGCCCGAGGTGTCCTTGAAGATCTTCGAGAAGTCGAGCCGGGTGATGGCCTCGACGGTCGAGGAGCGCTGCGGCAGTGCGTACTCGGCGAGGGTGTCGAGGGTGCGCGGGTCCAGGAGCTTGAGGAGGAACCCGGTGAACGTGCCGCACACCGTGATCAGCCGGCCCGCCGCGTCGAAGGTGGCGGTGGCGCACTCGCCGCCCAGGGGCGCGATCTGTTCGCTGCTGACCTCGGGGCTGCGGCCGAGCGGCCCCGAGTACGGGTGGGTGCCGCTGCCGGCCGCGTCGGCGTGCATGCCGCTGCGGCCGTTGGGCGCGAGGAAGGGATGCTGGGGCGGGGCCTGTCCGGGCACGGGCACGGCCGTGGCCGGGCCGCCCTCGTAGTCACTGACCAGCCGGTGCCCGGGGGCCCGGGGTATGTCGGCCGCGGCGGCCGGTGTGCCGGACACCATGAGCGTCGTGGCGCAGAGGGCCAGTGCCAGTACCAGTGCGCGCAGAGGTCCACTTCTGGACAGCGGGGACAGCGGGGACATCGGACTCCTCGGTCGGGGGCGGGGGTCGCGCCGCCGCCCGACGCTAGGGCGAGGTCCTTGAGGTGTCCATGGAAATGCAGGGCGTTTCATGGACGCTTCACGGTGGTGCAATGTTGCCCGCGTGATGCCCGGCGCCTCTGGTGCGTCTCAACGCCGCCCGCCGGTGCGGCGGTCCAGCATCTCGCGCCGGATCGCGGCGGCCGTGGCCCTGGCCCGGTCCGACGCGGTGCCGCGGTCCGCCTGGGCGGGTACGAAGCGGTGCAGCGGCCGGGCGCAGTACGGACACGGGGTGTCGGCCGCGATCAGCCGGCCGTCCTCGCACTGCGGCCCGTCGCAGCGCCCGGGCCGGAGCAGCCGCTCGGCGATCTCCATCGGCTGCCGCCTGCGCCCGTCCTCGTCCTTCTCGTGGAGCGCGTGGGACCAGCGGGCGTTCCACCGGCGCTCCATCCGGTCCAGGAGCTGGTCGGGGCTGCGGCGGCCCAGTTCCCGCCGGATCAGGGCGACGAGTTCGTTCGGATACCCGCCGGTGAACTCCCGCGCGAGCGGCGGCGGAAGCGCGTGCAGGAGATAGCCGACCGGGTCGGCCCCTGGCCGCTGCCACTGTCTGCACCGGCAGTCGCCGTCGGCCGAGAGCGGCGTTCCGCAGCGCCCGCACAGTCCTCGGCAGTCACCGCAGAGTCCGTGATCGAGTCCGTCCAGATGCGGGGCGGGCGCCCGGCCGCACTCCCGGCAGCAGGACGCGCACAGCCCGCAGAGGCGTTCACCGCCGACGGCCTTCGTCCAGGGCCGTTGCTGGCACCGGCAGCAGCGGCCGCTGTGGCAGTGCTCGTGATGAACGGCGCCCGGATCGCGTCCCGGAGGAGGAAATGACATGGCTGCGCTCTCCGGGCCCGGCTCGGTGCGGCACCCGGTGGCGGTTCCCGCGCCGGGCGGGGCAGCGGTCCGGCCCGGCTCCGCGCCCCACCCGACCGTCGCACACCGGCGGGCCCGCGGACCCCGGGAGACCGCATGGTGCACCGGGCCGACCGTAATGATCATGTCTCGGTGCGGTCCGGGACCGGTCCTGCGCGTTTGCGCACCCGGTTCGGTCCCGGCGTCCGGTCAGGGCCTGATGCTGCTGACGACGTCGGCCGTGGCGGTGAGGCCCTCCTGGATGGTGGGGGCCATGCTCGTGCCCGCCAGGAAGAACCCGAGCAGGGCGCACACCAGCGCGTGCGAGACCTTCAGTCCGCCGCTGCGGAGGAAGATCACCGCCAGGATCAGCAGAAGCAGCACCAGTGAGATCGAAATGGCCATGGCCAACCTCCTCCGCCGCGCCGGAATTGCGGCATTCGCCGTCAGTTTGGCGTAGCGGAGGAGCCATCCGGCGCACTGGCGTGTACGCCAAACGGGTACGACCTGCGTCTACCGTGCGTTCCGGTCGTGGGTACGCAGGAAGCGGGCGAGACCCGTGAGGTCGTCGCTGTTGAGATGGTCCACCCCGGCCGCCAGGAGCTCGGCCCAGAGCGCCTCGCGTTCGGGCCCCGGGACATCGGGCGTGGCCCAGAACCGCACCCGCTGCCCCGCCCGGTGCGCGGCGGCGGTGATCGCGCGCAGCGCGTCCCGTTCGGCGGGCGGAATCGGCCCGGCGCCCAGCCAGCCGAAGGTCCCGGTCCAGCTGCTGCTGATGAGCGGGACGAACGAGGCGGTGGCCGCCGTGCCGAGGTCCTCCAAGCGGCCGTCGTAGAAGGCGTACCGGGTGCGCTGGGCCTCCATCGGGGGACGGGCAGCCCGGTCGCCGGAGACGACGGCGGTCACGGCTCCGGGCCGTACCCGGCCGCCGGAGAAGGAGGTCAGCATCTGCCGGTGGCGGCGCAGTTGGCGGTCCAGTTCCGCGTAGGCGGCCGCGCCGTCCGTCTTGATGTCGATCAGCAGCTGCACCGGTGTGCGGTCGCCGGGGAACACGGTCCCGTGGTGGGCCCGGACCCGGGCGAGGAGCGGGTCGAGGTAGAGCGCGGAGAGGGTGCGGGCGGGGTCGAGGCCGGTGGCCTCGTGGGCGACCAGCAGTTCGCCGTCCACGAGGAAGATGTCCGCCTCGACGCTGGTGAATCCCCGGGCCAGTGCGTCGTGGAGCGGGCGGGGGTGCAGATAGTCGTTGTGCGCGTGCGCGCGGGGCAGGGGGCGCGGGCCCCGGGCACGCGGGGCGGTGGCGGGCGCTTCGTTCGCGGTGGCCCTCTGGAGTGGCAGGAGGGTGCCTGCGGCCGCGGTGGCCAGTGCGGTGGTGACGACGCGGCGGCGGGTGGGGAACGCCATGGATTCTCCCGGTTGCGAGGCGTGCCGGACGGGGGGACGCGACCGAGTATGGAAGCCTCACGCCTCAACGGGTGTGCGGACGAGGAGAGTTGTCTCGTTCGCCGCCCGTTCTTCGGCCCGCGTTCCGCCCGCCTTGGCCGTATCCGCAGGGATCCGTCCTGCCGCCCGCGCGTGACGCGGGCACGACGGAGCGGGGATGCATGTGCACCTGTCCCGCACGTGCCGGAGCGGGGATACGTCCGCACGGTTCCCGGACATGCCGGAGCGGGGGGACGTGCGCCTGCCGCACGTGCCCCCGCTCCGGGTCCTGGCGGGTGTTACGGCGCCGGGAGCTCCATCAGGCCGGCGACGGTCTCGCGGTGACGGCCCGCCGTACCGAAGGCGGTCGCGTCGGCCTTGGCGCGCTTCAGGTACAGATGCGCGGGGTGCTCCCAGGTCATCCCGATGCCGCCGTGCAACTGGACGCACTCCTCGGCCGCGTGGACGGCGACCCTGGAGCAGTACGCCTGCGCGACGGCCACGGCCAACGGCGTGTCGGGGCTGCCCGTCGCCAGCGCGTCGGCGGCGTTGCGGGCCGCGGCCCGGGCCGATACGACCTCCAGCCAGAGCTGCGCCATCCGGTGCTTGAGCGACTGGAAGGAGCCGATCGGCCGGTTGAACTGGTGCCGCTCCCGGGTGTGGCGGACCGTCTCGGTCAGGCACCACTCGGCGAGTCCGAGCTGTTCGGAGGCGAGCAGTCCGGCACCGGCCAGCAGCCCCCGGTCCACCGCGGCCCGCGCCGCGCCGGCGTCCGCGAGCAGCGTTCCGGTGGCCCCGCTCAGGGTGACCGTGGCGAGCGGGCGGGTGAGGTCGAGCGGGACGAGCGGCTGGACGGCGACACCGGGCGCGTCCGCGGCGACCGCGTACAGGCCGTCGGTGGTGGGCACCAGGAACACGTCGGCGGCGGCCGCGTCGGCGACCGGACCGAGTGTTCCGTCCAGGGCAGCGGTCACCACCGGCGTGCCGGACGCCGAGGCGGAGAAGGGGACGGCGAGCACCGCGACCTTGCGGCCCGCCGCGAGGCCGGCGAGGAGTTCCGCCACCGGTCCTTCCTCGGCGCCGAGCGCCAGGAGCGTCTCGGTGGCGACGACGGAGCTGGTCAGGTAGGGCGCGGGGGCGACGCTGCGGCCGAGTTCCTCGATGACGACGGCGGCCTCGCGGTGACCGGCCCCCTGTCCGCCGAGCTTCTCGGGCACCAGCAGCCCTGCGGCGCCGATGTCGGCGGCGAGGGCCTTCCAGAGCTGCGCGTCGTACGGCGTGTCGGACTCGGTGCCGGCGATGACCGTCGGCGCGTCGGCCCGGTCGGCGAGCAGCGAGCGGACCGCTGCCCGCAGATCCTCCTCAGCCTCCGAGTACAGCAGATCGGGTGTCCGGCTCGTGGCGGGCTGTGCGGTCATCGGGAGAGGTCCTTCCAGGCGACGTCCTTGTCGTTGCGCGGCTCGGAGGGCAGACCGAGCACCCGTTCGGCGACGATGTTGAGCAGTACCTCGCTGGTGCCGCCCTCGATGGAGTTGCCCTTGGAGCGGAGGTAGCGGTAGCCGGCGTCGCGGCCGGTGAAGTCGACGAGGTCGGGGCGGCGCATGGTCCAGTCGCTGTACAGCAGCCCCTCGTCGCCGAGGAGTTCCACTTCGAGGCCGCTGATCTCCTGGTTGAGGCGGGCGAAGGCCAGTTTCATGCCGGAGCCCTCGGGGCCGGGCTGTCCGGCGACGAGCTGCTGGCGCAGCCGTTCGCCCGCGAGCCGGGCGACCTCGGCCTCGACCCAGAGGGTCAGCAGGCGCTGGTGCAGGTCGTGGGTGCGCAGTTCGGGGCGTTCGCGCCAGGTCCGGGAGACCGGGCCGATCATGCCGCCCTCGCGCGGGATGCGGGATCCGCCGATGGAGACGCGCTCGTTCATGAGCGTCGTCTGCGCGACCTTCCAGCCCTCACCGACCGGGCCGAGCCTGCGGCTGTCGGGGATGCGTACTCCGGTGAGGAAGACCTCGTTGAACTCCGCCTCGCCGGTGATCTGGCGCAGCGGCCGCACCTCGACGCCGGGGTCGGTCATGTCGCAGATGAAGTAGCTGATGCCGCGGTGCTTGGGCACGTCCGGGTCGGTGCGGGCGATGAGGATCGCCCAGCGCGCCACATGGGCGCTGGACGTCCATACCTTCTGGCCGTCGACCACCCAGTGCTCGCCGTCGCGCACGGCACGTGTGCCGAGGGCGGCCAGGTCGGAGCCGGCGCCCGGCTCGCTGAAGAGCTGGCACCACACCTCCTCGCCGACCCACAGGGGGCGCAGGAAGCGCTGCTTCTGCTCGTCGGTGCCGAAGCCGAGGACGGTCGGGGCGGCCATGCCCAGGCCGATGCCGATGCGGCGCGGGTCGTTGTCCGGCGCGTCCGCCGCGGCGAGTTCGGCGTCGACGACGGGCTGCAGGGAGCGCGGCGCGTCGAGCCCGCCCAGCCCGGCCGGGTAGTGCACCCAGGCGAGTCCGGCGTCGAAGCGCGCCTTGAGGAAGTCGGTGCGGTCCGTGCTGGCCGGGGGGTGCTCGGCCAGCAGTTCGCGGGTGAGGCGGCGCAGTTCGGCCGCGTCGGGGGCGGTCATCGGGCGGCTCCTGACGGGAGGACGACGATGCGGCCGGTGCTGGTGCCGTCGGCGACGCGCTGCACGGCGGCCGCCGCCCCGTCCATCGCGACCCGCTCGCTGACGAGCGGCTTGATGACGCCCTCGGCGGCGAGCCGGGTGAGTTCGTCGTGGCAGTCCCGGACCGCTTGCGGGTCCTTGGTGTTGTACAGCCCCCAGTGCAGTCCGAGGACCGAGTAGTTCTTCACCAGGGCGTGGTTGAGCCCCGGGGTGGGGATGACACCGCTGGCGAAGCCGACGACGATCACCCGGCCCTCGAAGGCGATGCACTTCACGGACTTGGCGTACGCGTCGCCGCCGACGGGGTCGTACACGACGTCGGCGCCGCGGCCGCCGGTGAACTCCTTGACCGCGGCGACGATGTCCTCGGTGCGCCGGTCGATGACCAGGTCGCAGCCGAGTTCGGTGGCGGTCTTGGCCTTCTCGGCTCCGCCGACGACACCGATGACGGTGGCGCCCGCGGCCTTCCCCAGCTGCACGGCCGCGCTTCCGACGCCTCCGGCTGCCGCGTGGACGAGCAGCGTCTCACCGGCCTGGAGGTGCGCCCTGCGGTGCAGGCCGAACCAGCCGGTCTGGTAGCCGATGTGCAGGGCCGCCGCCTCGGCGTCGTCCAGGGCCTCGGGTGCCGGCAGCAGCGCCGCCTCGTCGGCGACGACGTACTGGGCGAACCCCCCGTGCGGCAGGGCGGGGGTGGCGAGCACCCGGCGCCCGTCCTCGGTCCGGCCGCAGATCTCCACACCCGGGGTGAAGGGCAGCGGGGGCCGCACCTGGTACTGGCCGCGGCAGAGCAGCGCGTCGGGGAAGTTTATGTTCGCCGCGAGCACCTCGATGAGCACCTGCCCGTCGCCGGGCGTCGGCCGGTCCGTCTCTTCGAGCCGCATCACCTCGCTCGGCTCGCCGTTCCGGTGCACTCGCCATGCCTGCATGAGGGGCCTCCACAACACTGTCGGCATTACCACTGCTCCCGGGCATACTAAGCGGTCGCTTGCCACTGTGGGAACAATCCGTGCCCACCGATTCGGCCGGACCCGGCACGGCTGTGCGCCCGGCCCCTCCCCGGAAGGTGCGGCGGCGCCGGGCGCACGGTGGAACGAGGCTCCTACTTCCCGATCACGACCTCCGCGATCCGGGGCGCCGCCGAGCCGGTGCTCCAGAGGAGACGCACCGCGTCGGCGGTCCGGCCGGCCGTGCCGACCCGCGTGTACGGGCCGTCGAGCGCGCCGACGGTCTGCCAGCTCCCGTCCGCGCCCCGCAGCTGGATGTCGGCCGCCGCCCCGGGACCGTCCGGCCGGAGAACCGTGACGGAGCCGACCGGGCGCGCGGCGACGAGATCCACCTGGAGCGATTCGCCGGCCTCGGGTGCCCGCGCGGCGCTGTACACGCTGCCCGGGTCGCCGTCGGCGGCCGAGCGCAGCGCGGATCCGGCGGCGGCGGGCGGGTTGCCCGTGATCTCACCGTCCGTGGTCGCGACGGTGAACTCGCGGACGACGACCCAGCTGCCCTGTCCGGCGGTCGCGCGGGCCCGGACATAGCGGGCCTCGGTGCCGGCGGGCACGGTCGCGGTGACGTCCGGCTTCTCGGAGAACTCGGTGAGCGTGGTCCAGTTCTGCCCGTCCGCCGAGTACTCCAGCACCCCCGCGTGGAGGTAGTCGTCCGTGCTGCCCGGCTTGGCCATGGCGAGGGTGACCTGGCCGATGTCCCTGGCCTCGCCGAGGTCGACGGTGAGCTGGTCGCCCGCGGCGGGTGCCCCGTCGCTCCAGAAGTAGGTGGAGTCGTCGCCGTCGAGGACGCGGGCGACGGTGTTGCTCTGGTAGGTGCCGAGGTTCGTCGACGCGGTGGGCCGGCCGCTCACGCCGAGGATCCGGTCGTACTCGGCGGTGGCCGCGTCGACGAACCCGTCCAGCGTCCCGTCACCGACGTGGACCGGCACCTTGCGGCCGTCCAGACCGGTGTACGTGAACGACGTGGCGTGCTCGACCTGTGCGGGCAGTTGCTGACGGAGCTCCCAGGCCCGGGCGCCGTCCCCGGCCCTGGCCGCCTCGACCATGCGCAGGGCGGTGCCCGACGCGGAGGCCCAGGCCTCGGTGGCGTCCAGCCAGGGGCCCGCGTCCTCGGCGAAGCCCCGGTCCGGAAGGCCGGCCCGCAGCCGGGCCGGGGCGGCGCCCAGGTCGGTGAGCACCGAGGTGAGGCGCCTGGCGTCACCGGACTTCCAGTACCGGGCGAACTCCGCGGCGAGTTCCGGCGCCTTTTCCTTGTTGAGCGCCGAGCTGTAGTTGGCGTCGGCGAAGGCGCGCAGCGCCCGCTCCGTACGCGGGTCGCCGCCCGCGTACTCCTTGAGCCCCCTCCCCCACGAGGTGCGCGGGTCGTACGCCGCGTCGTTCCAGGCGTAGTCCGCGACGGTGTACAGCGACAGCTTCGAGGCGTACGGCTGGATCATCGGGTTGGCGGTGATCCCGGCCAGCCGGCCGGGGAGCCCCTTCTCGCGGCCGTTGAACGGACCGAGCAGCAGGCGGTCGGTCGCGTAGTCGTTGACCGGGTAGTTGTCCCAGGTCAGGATCGGGTGCCCGAACACCTCGCGGGCGGCGTCGGCCTGAGCGACCGTCATGGTCGGGGCGACCACTCCGACACCGGTCCACTCGACGACCACGTCCGGGTCCAGCTGCTGGGAGAGAGCCGTCTTGTACGGGGACGGGGTCACGTCGTAGTACTCGGTGGGCACCATCTGGAGCGGTTCGGCACCGGGATGGGTGGCGATGAACTCCTTGTTGACCCGGTTCAGCAGGTACGCCTGCGCGGCGCCGGCCGCACCGCCGCCGGTCCCCCACTTCGCCTTGTCGGCGTCGCAGTTCCAGTCGGTGTAGCTGATGTCGTCCAGCGGCACGGCGAAGGTGCGGACGCCGATGTCCCAGATCGTCTGGAACTTGGCCACGAGCGCCTCGGCGTCCTCGTCGGAGCTGTAGCAGACCGAAAGACCGGGCGAGAGCGCGTAGGTGAAGTCGACGTGCTGCTCGACCGACTCGTCCGCGAGCTCCTTGATCTGGGCCAGCTGCTCGGCGGGGTAGGGATCACGCCACTTCTCGCGGAGGTAGGCGTCGTCCTTGGGCGAGTACACGTAGATGTTCATCTTGTGCTCGCCGTAGTAGTCCAGCTGGTCGAGGCGGGCCTCGTGGGACCACGGAGTGCCGTAGAAGCCCTCGATGACACCGCGCAGCGCGGTTCCCGGCCAGTCGCGCACCGCGAGTCCGGCGACCTTGCCGCCCGGCTGCTTCCGCTGCGGCAGCACCTGGCGCAGGGTCTGGGCGGCGTAGAAGGTGCCGGTGGCGTCCTTGCCCGCGAGGACGATGCGGTCCGCCCCGATACCGAGGACGTATCCGTCGGCGGGCAGCTCCGACGGCCCTTCGAGCTTCTGGGCGGCGAGGGCGCCGGGGTCGCCGATGTAGACGTTCAGGCCGTTGCGGGCCGGCCGTGTGGCGCGGACGACGTGCCGTGCGCCGGCCTTGCGCAGGGCCGTCTCCACCACGTCGAGCGTCGGCCCGTCGGGCGTCGCCCCGGTGACCAGGGTGACGGTGGGAGTGATCACGATCCGGTCCGTCCGGTTCTTCACGGACTGCGGGGTCGGGGTGATGGCCGGGGTTTCCCGGGCCTTGGCCGAGGGGCCGGCCGGGCTGCCACCGGCCGCCTGGGCGGACGGCACGGTGGTCAGCAGACCGCCGGCGAGCAGGGCGGCCGCCGCGGCGAGTGCGGTGAGGCGGGGTGGGCGAGGCGTCACAGATCCTCCATTGGTCACTCAAGTCACCAGAGTCGCGCAACACAACGACACTGAATTCAACAGTCTGGCGCTGGCATGTCAATGGTCTGGACAACATCAGTGCGTGGACCTGGTCTTTTGTCGTCGGAGACTGTATTCATGCAGCCATGACGGAGAGCGTGCACACCCGCGGACTCCCCGCTCCGCCCCCCTTGGGCGCGAGCGCGTTACCGGCCGGCACGTACGACGGGAGCGTCGTCCTGGTGACCGGCGGCGGCTCGGGGCTCGGCAAGGCGATCGCGGCCGAGTTCGCCCGGCTGGGGGCGGACCTGGTGATCGTCGGCCGGAACCCCGGACGGCTGGCCGCCGCCCGGGAGGAGCTGGCAGCGCTGACCGGCGGTCGCGTCCTGACCGTCCCGGGCGACATCCGGGACCCGGAGAGGATCACGGAGATCTTCGACGCCGCCGAGGCGGAGACGGGTCCGCCCGACGTGCTCGTCAACAACGCGGCGGCCAACTTCCCCTCACCCGCGGAGGATCTGTCACCGAACGCCTGGCGGGCGGTGCTCGACATCACGCTGACCGGCACCTGGTTCATGACCCGGGAGTTCGGGCGGCGCCATCTGGCGGCCGGGACCGCGGGGTCGATCATCTGTGTCGGCGCCTCGTACGCGTGGACGGGCGGTCCCGGGTACGCCCACTCGGCGGCCGCGAAGGCCGGCGTGAAGAACCTGGTCGAGACCCTTGCCGTGGAGTGGGGTCCGTACGGGATCCGCGCAAACGGGCTGGTGCCCGGGCTGATGCCGCACGAGGACATGCACGAGAACATCCGCGCCAACCTGGACCGGGCCGGGGCGGAGGACGGCGGGGCCCGGGAGCTGGACGGGCGGCAGCCCGCGCTCCGGGTGGGACTGCCCCGCGAGCTGGGCTGGGCGGCGACGTTCCTGGCCTCGCCGTACGCCGCGTTCGTCTCCGGTCATTCACTGGTGGTCGACGGGGCGAACTGGCAGCGGCGCTCGCTGGTGACCCCGCCCGTGGTACCGGTGCGCGAGCAGCTGGGCCGCGGCCCGTTCACCCTGCCCGACGGTGACGGGCCCCCGCCGGGCAGCCGGGAGGATGGCATCGCGGAGGGTCCGTGAACCGCGGCACCGGTTCAGGTTCCCTCAAAGTGCGCCGGGCGGCGGGCCGCCTTGGCGGCATAGCCCTCGGCCGCGTCCTGCGAGGTGAGGGTGAGCGCCGCGGCCAGGGCCGTACGGTCGAGCGCCTCGCCGAGCCCCGCATCCGCGAAGGCGTCGACGGAACGCTTGATGTGGCGCACGGCAAGCGGCGCGTTGCCCGCCACGGCCTCGGCCACGGACCGTGCGGTGCGCTCCAGCTCACCGGGCGGTGTGACGGCCTGGAGCAGTCCGATCCGCTCGGCCGTCGCCGCGTCGATCCGGCGGCCGGTGAGGGCCAGGTACTTCGCCCAGCCCGCGCCCGCCTCCCGGGCGATCCGCATGTCACCGCCCGCGTCGACCGCCACCCCGATCCCGGCCTCCGGCAGCGCGAACACGGCGTCGTCCGCGGCGATCCGGATGTCCGCCATGAGGGCGAGTTCGAAGCCGAAGCCGAGGCAGTAGCCCTGTACGGCGGCGATCACCGGCTGCGGCAGCCCGGCGAACGCGGCGAAGCGCTCGTGCGCCCAGCGGATGCCCTCGTAGTAGCGCTGGGTCCGCTCGGCGGGCGAACGGCCCGTGATGCCGCCCCCGGGCGCGGTGACATCGATCCCGGCGCAGAAGGCCCGGCCCTCGCCCCGCAGCAGGACCGCCCGGACCGTGTCGTCGAACCGCAGCCGGTCGGCCATGATGCCGAGCTGCCGGCTGGACTCCCAGCTCCAGCCGTTGAGCTGGTCCGGACGGCAGAGCGTCAGCACACCGACGCCGTTCTCGGTCCGGAGCGTGATCCGCTCCTGGCCCGGTGGGATGTCGTGGTCGAGCGTGTCGAGCACCGCCGCCCCTTCCATGGACTGACGACTCGTCAGATACCGGTGTGCGGAACAGCGTACGGCCGCACCCCGGCAACGGACCAGGGTCCGTCCGGGCTCAGCGCGCGAAGAGCTCGAAGGTGACGGCCGGCCGGCCGCCGAACCGCTCCGCGGACGCCTGCGCGTTGCCCGTCAGGAAGGTGCGGCAGTACGCCTCGGGATCCTCGTCGGTGAGGACCTCGATGTACGTGCGGTGCGCCAGGAGCGACTGCACGGAGCGTTCGAGGCCTTCGGTCGCGTCGACCGCGTGGGTGGGCGTGGACGATCCGGCGACGGCCACCCACCGCACGCCGTCCCACGGTTCGAGCCCCTGCCCGGTCAGCTCCGGGAAGATCCAGCGGTTCCCGGCGTCACCGGCGGCGTCCAGGGTGGCCCGGCCGACCGCGCGGTGGTCGGGGGTGTTCCAGGCGACGCCGCCCCAGGTGTCCCGGTGGTTGAGTGTGATCACCAGCTCGGGCCGGTGCCGGCGGATGGCCGCCGCGATGTCGCGGCGCAGGCCGGTGCCGTACTCGATCACCCCGTCCCGGTGGTCCAGGAACTCCACCCGCGAGACCCCGACGACGGCCGCGCTCGCGCGCTGCTCCTGTTCGCGCAGCGGTGCGCACCGCTCCGGTTCGAGCGTGTCGATCCCGGCCTCGCCCCGGGTGGCCAGGAGATAGGTGACGTCACGCCCGCCGTCGGTCCAGCCGGCGACGGCCGCCGCGCAGCCGTACTCCAGGTCGTCGGGGTGGGCGACGACGGCGAGGGCGCGCTGCCAGTCGGCGGGCATGGGCTTCAGCTGCTCGGTCATGTCGGCAGGCTAACCGGCCGGCCCCCGCGCGGCGCTCGCAACGACGGATGCCCGGTGCCGCCCGTTCAGGCGAGCGAGAGGAAGAGTTTCTCCAGCCGGGCGCGCATCTGGTCCCGGTCCGCGGGATCGGTGCCGCCGTCGGCCAGGCAGTGCTGCAGTCCGGTCGCGATGATCGCGAAGCCGGCCCGGTCCAGGGCGCGCGAAACGGCCGCCATCTGCGTGATGACGTCCTCGCAGTCCCGCCCCTCCTCGATCATCCTGATGATTCCGGTCAGCTGACCCTGTGCGCGGCGCAGACGATTGAGCACCGATTTGAGCTCATCGGCGGCCATGTCGAGTTCCACACATCCTCCTTTTAATACCCCAAGGGGTATTCTATCCCCTCCGGGGCAGGAGAGACCGAGTCTCCGCCTCACACCCGGTGAACGAAAGGAATCACTGCCAGTGACCAGCCCCGTATCCCTCTCCCCCGCCCAGGCCGCCGCCCGTCTCGCGGAGTTCACCGTGATCGATGTGCGCGCCCCCGGCGAGTACGCCGCCGGGCACGTCCCCGGCGCTCTGAACATCCCGCTCGACCGGCTCTCCGAGGCGGTGCCCGCCCTCAAGTCCGCCTCGGCCCGCGGCGCCCTGCTGGTGGTGTGCGCCTCCGGCGTCCGCTCCACCCGGGCCTGCGACATCCTGTCCGCGGCGGACATCGACGCCGCCACGCTCTCCGGCGGCACCTCCGCGTGGGAGGGCGAGGGCCATGGCCTCGACCGCCCGGACGGTGCGCGGGGCACCTGGCCGATGGAGCGCCAGGTGCGGCTCGCGGCCGGCTCCCTCGTGGTGGCCGGTCTGCTGGCGGGTGTGCGCTACCCGGCCGCGCGCTGGCTGTCCGCCGGCATCGGCTCCGGTCTCGTCTTCTCCGCGGTGACCAACACCTGCGGCATGGCGGCTGTCCTGTCGAAGCTCCCGCACAACCGTGCGCCGCACTCGGCGTCGAACCTCGACGCGACGCTCGACGCCCTCCAGGGCTGAGCCGCACGGGCGGGATCCGGGTGCGGCCCGGCTCCCGCCCGCTCCGGCGGGCTCAGACCTCGTCGCGGACCAGCGCGAGCAGCCGGTCCAGCACGCGCGGCCCGCCCGCGCGCAGTCCGTCGTGCTCGAACTCGTCGGTCACCCAGGTGCGCAGCCCGCGGATCGCACCGGCGGTCCGCAGCGCGTGCGCGGTGTCGACGTACATGTCGTCGTGGTAGACGGCGGCGGCCACCGGAACCTCGTTGGCGGCCAGCCGCTCGGTGTCGTACAACGGCTCCCAGTCGCCGCGGGTGGCGAGCAGTTCGGCCGTCTCGCGCAGCGGGCGCAGCGCCGGGTCGACCTCGAAGTGCCAGGGGTGGATGCTCTCGCCGGTGAACAGCACCGGGCCGTCGCCCTTCAGGGCGGCCGCCGCGTCGAACTGCGGGAACTCGGCACGGACCCGTTCGGCGGCCCAGCCGGTGGGGCGCTCGTCCTGGCCGTAGATGGCCTCGTGCAGGAGCGCGTACAGCGGGTGACCCGCGAACGAGCCGGCCGAGCGCATGGCCTCCTGGAAGGTGTCGGAGAGCTCGGTGCCGTGCGGGGTGGCGACGAAGGCGTTCTCCAGCAGGTAGTGCAGCTGGTGGCTGCCGCTGCCCCCGCCGAGCAGGATGCCGAGGGACTGGAACCCCTCGGGCGTCAGCCGGTGGCCGCCGCTCTCGGGGCGGTGCTCCGCGAGGTGAGCGGTGATCTCCCGGGCGCGCCCGACGTCCTGCGGGTAGCGGGCGTAGTGCGCGGCGACCTTCCGCTCGATCCTCGGGTACGCGGCCCGGTAGACGTCGTCCGCGTGGGCGTCGAGGGAGGGCAGGCCACCGGTGATCAGCACGGCGTCGAGGCCTTCGGGCGCGGCCGACAGATAGCGGACCGCGCAGAAGCCGCCGAATGACTGGCCGAGGACGGTCCAGGGCGCGCCGCCGGTCAGCTGCGGACGGATCAGTTCGCAGTCGCGCACGATGCTGTCGGACCGGAAGTGCGCGAGGTAGTCGGCCTGCTCGCGCGGTCCGCCGCGCAGCGGCAGGGTCTGCCGGTTGGCCGGGGTGGACAGTCCGGTGCCGCGCTGGTCCAGGAGCAGCACCCGGAACTCCCGCACCGCCCGCCCCAGCCACGCCTCCGCGCCGGTGAAGCGCCGGGCGCCGAATCCGGGGCCGCCCTCCAGGTACACCAGCCACGGCAGCTGCTCGGCGGCCCGGGAGGCGGCCACCACCTCGCGGCCGAAGACCTCGATCTGCTCACCGCCGGGGTCGGTGTGGTCGAGCGGCACGGTGAAGTGACGGTCGGTGAGGACGAGGCCGGGCTGGCGGTAGCTGTTCAAGGGGACTCCTGGATCGCTGGTTCCCGGACAGTTCAGCACACCGCCGTGACCCGGACAGTCCCGGCCCGTGTGCGGCGGACCCGCCCGGCTCCTACCGTGCAGTCATGATCCGGTTCGAGCAGGTCGGCAAGGTCTTTCCGGACGGCACGACCGCGGTCCACGAGCTGTCCTTCGAGGTCGCCGAGGGGGAACTGGTCACCCTGGTCGGCCCTTCGGGCTGCGGCAAGACCACCACGATGATGATGGTGAACCGGCTGATCGAGCCGACCTCGGGCCGGATCCTGGTGGACGGCGAGGACATCTCGAAGACCGACCCGGTAAAGCTGCGGCGCCGCATCGGCTACGTCATCCAGCAGGTGGGTCTCTTCCCGCACCGGACGGTCCTCGACAACACCGCGACGGTCCCGGCCCTCGTCGGCTGGAAGCGGTCCCGGGCCCGGGCGCGCGCGGCCGAGCTGCTGGATCTGGTGGGCCTGGACCCCGGGACGTACGGCTCCCGCTATCCCGCCCAGCTCTCCGGCGGCCAGCGTCAGCGCGTCGGGGTGGCCCGCGCGCTGGCCGCGGACCCGCCGGTGCTGCTGATGGACGAACCGTTCGGCGCGGTGGACCCGGTCGTCCGGGAGCGGCTGCAGAACGAGTTCCTGAGCCTGCAGGCCACGGTCAGGAAAACGGTCCTGATGGTCACCCACGACATCGAGGAGGCGGTGCGGATGGGCGACCGGATCGCGGTGTACGGGGAGGGGCGCATCGAGCAGTTCGACCGGCCGGGAACGGTGCTCGGCTCCCCCGCGACCCCGTACGTGGCCCAGTTCGTCGGCGCCGACCGCGGGCTGAAGAGGCTCTCCGTCACGACGATCGAACCCCACGACCTGGAGGAGCCGCCGGTGGCCCGGCTCGACGAGCGGGCCGATGCGGCGGCCGCCCGGCTCGGCACCGCCGGCTCGCGGTGGGCGGTGGTGCTCAACGGGGACGGCGAGCTCCACGGCTGGGTGTCGGCGGACGCGCTGCGGATCGCCGGGGAGCACGGGACGGTGGCTGAACTGGCCCGACGGATGGACGCGTGGGTGCCGGTGGGCGCCCCGCTCAAGCAGGCGTTCAGCGAGATGCTCCAGCACGACGCCGGGTGGGTGGCGGTGCTGGACGGGGCGCGCTTCCTCGGAGTGCTGACCCCGGCGAAGCTCCATGAGGCGCTGCGGCGCTCGGTGGACGCGGACGCGCAGGGTGTGGGACGCGACGAGGTGCAGTTCGACTCGGTGGCGGATGCCTGAGGGAGGCCTCGGGGGCTGCGTTCGCACGGGGGTCAGGGTGACGGGAGCAGGAGGCGGACGGCCAGCACGGTGATCAGGGTGCTGGAGGCCAACGCGGTGACGAGCCGCCCCCGGCTGCCGGTCAGCGCGCGGCCCAGCAGCGCTCCGCCGCCCGCGACGAGCAGCTGCCAACTGGCCGAGGCGGCGAAGGCCGCGAGCACGAACACCACCCGGTGCGCGGGGGCCGAGGCGGCGACCGCCTCGCTGCCGAGGACCAGGGCCGCGAAGTAGACGACGGTCATCGGGTTCATCAGGGTGAGCGCGAGCAGCGTGAAGTAGGCCCGCACGGGGGTGAGCTGCGCGCTGTCGTCGCGCGTTGCCGCGGTGCCGCTCCGGTGCGCGCGGTACGCGGTGAGCGCGCCGCGTACCGCGAGGGCGACGAGGACGGCGGCGGAGGCCCAGCGGAAGGGGCGCATCACCGGTTCGATGACGGGGGTGAGCGTCGCTCCGCCCGCGACGGCGATCAGCGCGTAGAGCCCGTCCGCGGTCACCACTCCGAGCGCGGCGAACGCACCGGTCCTGAGCGAGGTGCGGGTGGTGAGGGCGGCGAGGTAGGTCGCGACGGCTCCGACCGGCATGGCGATGCCGTATCCGGCGAGGAGTCCCGCGACCAGGACGGCGGTCATCCGTGCCGGTGTCGCACCGGCTTCCGCGGCCGCCCCGGCTGCTGTCGGCCGCTCGTCACCGATCGGTCGGTGGGAGCCGGCGGCACGAGGGCGATGTCCGTGGTCATGGCCAGATACTGCGTCCGGGGCGGACGGCCGGGCAACTCGTTTTCGGCGGCTCCCGGGGCGGGTGGGCGAGGCTCCGGGTCCCTTGACCGCAAGCCCGCGCAAAGCCTAGGTTTCCGCTGGTAGAAAGCGCTTGCCACGCGGTGGGCGCCCCGTTCACCGTGGAGGTGTTTGTCACGTCCAGCCAGGCTTCCCCCAGCAGGCCGGTCCGGGTCGCGATCGTCGGGACCGGCGCGATCGCGCGCGGCAGCCATCTGCCCGCCCTGCGCGCGCTGGCCGCCGAACAGCCCCTGGAGATCGTCGCGGCGGTGGATGTGGACGCCGCTTCCGCGGCGTCGTTCTGCGCCGAGGCCGGCGCCGGCCGGCCGTACTCGGATCTCGGCCGGATGCTCGCCGAGGAGCGCCCCGACCTGGTCACGATCGGCACTCCGCCCCGCTTCCACCGCGACCAGACCATCGCCGCCCTGCGGGCCGGGGCCTGGGTGTGGTGCGAGAAGCCCCCGTGCCCCTCGCTGGAGGACTTCGACGCCATCGAGGCGGCGGAGGGGCCGGCCGGCGGCCCGTATGCAGCGATCGTGTTCCAGCACCGGTTCGGGTCCGGCTCGGACCATGTCCGGGCGCTGCTGGCCGAGCGGGCGATGGGGCGGCCCCTGGTCGCGCACTGCCAGACCACCTGGTACCGGGACGAGGCCTACTACTCCGTGCCGTGGCGCGGGCGTTGGAGCACGGAGGGCGGCGGCCCCGCGATGGGCCACGGCATCCACCAGATGGATCTGCTGCTCGATCTGCTCGGCCCGTGGTCGGAGATCCGCGCGATGGCGGGGCGGCTGGTGCACGACGTCGAGACGGAGGACGTCTCCACGGCACTGGTCCGCTTCGAGAGCGGCGCCATGGCCACGGTCGTCAACAGCGTCCTCAGTCCGGACGAGGTGAGCCGGATCCGGATCGACTGCGAGCGGGCCACGGTCGAGCTCACCCATCTGTACGGCCATCGCAACGCGGACTGGCGCGTCACCCCCGCCCCCGGCGTCGCGCCCGGACTGGCCGCCGCCTGGCAGGACTTCGGCGCCGATGTGCCCAGCTCCCACGAGGCGCAACTGCGTGGTCTGCTCGCCGATCTGCGGGCGGGACGCCGGCCGCGCAGCAGCGGCGCCGACGGCCGCACCAGCCTGGAGCTGGTGGCCGCGCTCTACAAGGCGGCCTTCACCGGGAACACCGTCCGGGCCGGCGAGATCGGCCCCGGCGACCCGTACTACAGCGCCCTGCACGGCAACGCCCCCGGCTGGGCGCCCGAACCGGCGGAGGCGACCGCCTGACCGGCCGTACCCGGCGCCGCGCGCCCGGCGGGTCAGTCCCCGGGGATGAGGCCGTGGGACCGCAGGTAGGTGCGGGCGACGTCCTCGGGGAGCCGGCGCCAGCTGTCGACCTGTTCGTTCAGCTCGACCAGGTCCTTGGTCGTCAGTACGGTGTTCAGCTTGCCCAGCGCCGTACGGACGCCTTCGCTGCCCGCGCGGGACCGGTTGACGACGGGGACCAGGTAGTCGGCGTTCTGCAGGTGCTTGTCGTCGGCGAGCAGGACGAGGCCGAAGTCGTCCAGGGTGGCGTCGGTCGTGGTCGTCAGGACCATCTGGTCGCGGCCGCTCTGGACGGCCTGTTTGGCCTGGGTGGTGCCGACGCCCTTGGGGTCGACGGCGGTGATGTCGATGCCGTACGTCTTCTTCAGCCCGGGCGCGCAGTAGGGGCGCTGCACGCATTCGTCGCCGGCGGCCAGCCGGACGGGGAGCCCCGATCTGCCGAGGTCGCTGAGCGACTTCAGATGGTGTTCCTTCGCGTAGGCGGCGGTGACGGCGAAGGCGTTCTGGTCGACGGCGCGGCCGGCGTCGAGGACGGTGAGGCCGCGGGGTGCGGCCAGCGCGCGCAGGGCTTTCATCGTCTCGGCCAGGTCGGGCGAGCCGACGGGGGCGGCGTCGGCTCCGTTCTTCTTGGCGTTCAGCCAGTCGGCGAAGGTGGCGGCGTATTCGGGGACGACGTCGATCTGGCCGCTCTCCAGGGCCGGTTCGTAGATCTCCCGGTTGGTGACGGAGATGATCTCCGTGGAGTATCCGGCGTCGTCGAGCAGCAGAGCGTACATCTGGGCGAGCAGATCGCTCTCGGTGAATCCCGCCGATCCGATCGTCAGGTGCTTGCTGTCTCCGGGCGGTGCGGTGACCTCGCCCTGGTCCTCCAGCGTGGGTCCGGTCGTGCACGCGGTGAAGGGCGCCAGGAGCAGCAGGAGCGCCGGGAGGGCGTGCCGGGCCCTCATCCGGCGTTCCCGTCGCGGACCCATTCGGGCGCGAGCCGCTGGGCCACCTCGAAGAGCCCTTCGACGATCAGGGCGAACACGGCGACCAGCACGGCCCCGGCGACCACCTGGGCGGTGGAGGCGAGGTTGAACCCGGCGGTGATGATGCGGCCGAGGCCGCCGCCGCCGGCCAGTGCGGCGATGGTCGCGGTGGCGACGAGCTGGACGGCGGCGATCCGTACGCCGGTCAGGATGAGCGGCAGGGCGAGCGGGACCTCGACCTGGGTCAGCATCTGGCGGCCGGTCATCCCCATGCCCCGGGCCGCCCGTACGACGTCCTGGTCGACCTCGCGCATGCCGACGTAGGCGTTGGTGAGCAGGGGCGGTACGGCGAACAGGACGAGCGCGACGACGGTCGGCCCCTCCCCGAACCGCCCGACCGGGGTGAGCAGCAGGAGGACGAGGACGGCGAAGGTGGGCACGGCCCGGCCGACGTTGGAGATGTTGACGGCGAGCGCGCCGCCCTTGCCCAGATGGCCGAGGACCAGGGCCACGGGCAGGGCGATCAGGCAGCTGATCAGCAGGCAGACGACGGTGAGGACGAGGTGCTGGGCGAGCCGGGTCCAGATGCCGTCCTCGCCGTACCAGTGCGCGGAGGTCGTGAGCCAGGACCAGGCGTCGGAGAGGGTGTTCACGACTGCCTCCGTGTCCAGGGGGTGAGCAGGCGCTGCGCGAGCAGGAGCAGCAGGTCGGCGGCGACGGCGATGACGACGCACAGGACGGACGCGGTGAGCACCTGCGCCTTGAAGTAGGTGTTCATTCCCGCGTAGATGAGGTTGCCGAGGCCGCCGTATCCGACGATCGCGCCGATGGTGACCAGGGAGACGGCGGAGACGGTGGCGATGCGCAGGCCGGCCATGGCTGCCGGCAGGGCGAGCGGGAGTTCCACGGCCACGAGCAGCCGGACGGGCCCGTACCCCATGCCGCGCGCCGCCTGCCGGGTCTCCTCGGGGACCGCGCGCAGCCCGGCCAGGATGTTCCGTACGAGCAGGGTGAGCGAGTACAGGACGAGGCCCGCGACGACGAGGGAGGCGGAGAGCCCGTACACGGGCAGGAGCAGCGAGAACATGGCGAGGGAGGGGACGGTGTAGAGGATCGTCGTCAGTCCGAGCACCGGTCCGGCGGCCCAGCGCCACCGGCGGGCGGCGAGGGCGAGCGGCAGCGCGATGACCAGTCCGATGAGCACGGAGACGGCGGTCAGCTGGAGGTGTTGCAGCACGGCGTCCCAGAGGATGTGCCGACGGCTGGTCAGATAGGCGCCGCAGATCCATTCGTTGCGCGCGAGGCAGTCGTCCGGGGGCGCGGTCACCTGTCCATTGCAGCCCGGGACGGTGCGGGGGCGCGCGTCCTGTTCGACTGTTCGAGGGGTACGGCGGTTCAGCCCCGCGGTTCTCCGGTGGCCGACGCCGCGCGGCGCTCCAGGATCTCCAGCGCCCGTTTCCCCCAGCGCAGGTTCTCCTGCTCGAAGGACCGTCCCCGCATGAGTGTCAGGTACGGGCCGATGCGCTCGGTCTCCCGTACGAAGGTGTCCTCGTCGCGGCCGTCGAGCATCCGGTCCCGCAGCCGTTCGTAGCGGGCGAGCCGGGCGCGGGACCACTCCATGCGTTCCTCGACCGAGGCGCGCACCGCGTCGCCGTCGCCGCCGTCCACGGCCTGGGTCATGACCAGGAGCTCGTCCCGGATGGCCGTGGGGCGGGGCTGCTGTGCGGTGAACGAGGCGAGCGAGGCGCGGCCCTCGTCCGTGAGCGTGAACAGCCGCTTGTTCGGCCTGCGCTGCTGTTCGACGACCCGGGCCCCGATCAGGCCGCTCTCCGCCAGGCGCTCCAGCTCGCGGTAGAGCTGCTGCGGGGTGGCCGACCAGAAGTTCGCCACCGAGACGTCGAAGACCTTGGCCAGGTCGTAGCCCGAGGCCTCCCCTTCGAGCAGCGCCGCCAGGACCGCGTACTTGAGAGACATCTGGACAGACTAACAGCCATGTGATTAATCTCTTTCACACCTATTCAACAATTTGACTATGGAGTCCCGGATGCACCCCTTCCGCACCGCTGTCGAGGCGCACGACCACGCCGCCATCGAGGCGACGCTGGCCGAGGACGTCGTGTTCACCAGCCCGGTGGCGTTCAAGCCCTACCCCGGCCGGCCGGTCACCGCCGCGATCCTGCGCGCGGTCTCCGAGGTGTTCACGGACTTCCGCTACGTCCGCGAGATGGCGAGCGAGGACGGCCGCGACCACGCCCTGGTGTTCGAGGCGAAGGTGGACGACCGGGAGATCACCGGCTGCGACTTCCTCCACATGAACGAGGCGGGCGAGATCGACGACCTGATGGTCATGGTCCGGCCCCTCTCCGCTGCGCAGGCGCTCGCCGCCGCCATGGGTGCGCGGTTCGACCGGATCACCCGCGAGGCCTCGGCGGGGTGAGCACGGCTCCGGGACCCCCGGCCGCACGGCCGGTACCACCAGGTCGACCGCAGAACGTGGGCGTATGGTCCGAATATGGACAACGTACGGCCCCGCACGGAGTCCGGGGCGGAGCTCCTGGACCGGGCCGTGGCACGGGCCGTCCGGCGGACCGGCGCCTCCGTGGCCATGCTGTACCTCCTGGCGCCGGGCGAGTCCACGCTGCGGCTGACCGTTCTCGCCGGGGTGCCGGCCGAGTTCGCCGCCCCGTGGACCCGGGTCCCGCTCTCCGCTCCGATGCCGGTGGCCGACGCCCTGAAGGACCAGCATCTGGTCTGGCTCGGCAGCCAGGAGGAGCTGGCCAGACGCTATCCGCGGCCCGCGCTCGTGCTGCCGTACCGCTTCGCACTGGCCGCCGCGCCGGTGCTCACGGGCGCCGCCGTGTGGGGTGGCCTGGTGCTGCTGTGGCCGGGCTCGCACCCGCCGCAGCTCAGCCCCGAGGAGCGGGCCGCGGTCCATGCCGGGTGCGGTGAGATCGCCCTGGTGCTGCACGAGGCCGAGGAACACGGCCGTCCCGTGCCGCCCGACCTCGGCCTGCGGGTCCTGCCGCCCCTCAGCGCACCGCCGCCCGACACCGCCACGGCGTCCCGCGCGGCGGAGTACCTCCAGCGGCTGCCGGGCGGCTGCTGCGCCCTCGACATGCACGGCCGGATCACGTTCCTCACCGACACCGGGGCCGAACTGGTCGGCGGGAGCGCGGCCGACCTGATGGGGACGCTGCCCTGGGAGTCGCTGCCCTGGCTGGACGACCCGCTCTTCGAGGACCAGTACCGCGGGGCCGTGGTCAGCCGTCAGCCGACCTCGTTCACCGCGCTGCGCCCGCCCGATCGGTGGCTCTCGTTCCGCCTCTACCCGGACGCCTCGGGCATCAGCGTGTACATCACGCCCGGCACCGCCGCGCACGCGGCGGGGCCCGCCGCGGAGTCCCCCGCGCCGTCGAGCGCCCCGAGCCGTGCCGTCGCGCTCTACCACCTGATGCATCTGGCCGCGACGCTCACCGAGGCCGTCGGCATCCAGGACGTGGTCGGGCTGCTCTCCGACCAGCTCGTCCCCGCCTTCCGGATCCAGGCGCTCGCCGTGATGACCGCGGCGGAGGGCCGGCTGCGGGTCGAGGGCCACCACGGCTTCGCCCCCGAGCTCATGGACCGCTTCGACGGCGCCCCGCTGGCCTCACGCACCCCGGCCGCTCACGTCCTGACCACCGGGGTGCCCAGCTTCTACCGCTCGTTCGCGGAGCTGAAGCGTGCCTACCCGCCCGCCGTGCTCCAGGAGGGCCTGGCGGCGTGGGCGTTCCTGCCGTTGATCGCCTCGGGCCGCCCGGTCGGCTCACTGGTGCTCGCCTACGAGATGACCCGCCCGTTCGAACCGGAGGAACGCGCGCTCCTCGCGTCGATCGCCGGACTGATCGCACAGGCCCTGGACCGGGCCCGCCTGTACGACGCGAAGGACCAGCTGGCCCACAGCCTGCAGGCCCATCTGCTCCCCCACACCCTGCCGCGGATCCCCGGTCTGGACATCGCCGCCCGCTATCTGCCGGCGGCCCACGGCACGGGCATCGGCGGCGACTTCTACGACGTCATCCGCCTCGACGCCACCACCGCGGCCGCCACCATCGGCGACGTCCAGGGCCACAACGTGAAGGCGGCCGCCCTGATGGGCCAGGTCCGCACCGCGGTGCACGCCTCGGCGGGGGCGCCGCCGGCCGAGGTGCTGGCCCGCACCAACCGGCTGCTCACCGACCTCGACCCCGGCCTGTTCACCAGCTGCCTCTACGTCCATCTCGACCTGGCCGGGCACCGCGCCCTGCTGGCCACGGCCGGGCACCCGCCGCCGCTCCTGCACCACCCCGGCGGGCACACCGAGGTACTGCGGCTGCCGCCTGGTCTCCTGCTGGGCATCGACCCGGAGGCCACGTACCCGACGACCGAGATCCCGCTGCCGGCGGGCGCCGCGCTCGCCCTGTACACCGACGGACTCGTCGAGGCGCCCGGCACCGATCTCGACGAGGCGACCGCGGCCCTGGCCGAGCAGTTCACCCGGGCCGCCGGCCGGCCCATGGAAGCCCTCGCCGACACGCTCGTCCGCTATGCCGAACGGTCCACACCGGGCAGCGACGACATCGCGCTGCTCCTCATCAAGGCGCTGGCGGAACAGCCGGGTTGACCGGGGACCTCGCGCAGGGCGCACGGTCCTGCCGAAGGCGCCGTTGATAGGATCACCGCCCCATGGACCCCAGCACCGAGATCACGATGACCGACGTTCCGCCGGGGCGGGTGACCCTGTCCGACCGTCGTACGCAGCGCAGCTGGACGGTCGATGTCGCACCGTTCCGGCTCGGTACGCACCCCGTGACCCAGGCCCAGTACGCGCAGGTCACGGGCGAGCGGCCGAGTACCGCGCAGGGCGACCCACTGCCGGTCGAGGGCGTCTCCTGGCTGGACGCCGTCGGTTTCTGCAACGCACTGTCCCTGCGCGAGGGGCTGACGCCCGCCTACCTCCTCCACCCCGAGGCCGGGCAGATCCGGTGGGAGGCGGCCGCCGACGGTTACCGGCTGCCGGCCGAGGCCGAGTGGGAGCACGCGTGCCGGGCGGGCACGACGCAGGCGCGGTACGGCCCCCTCGACGACATCGCCTGGTATCGCGGCAACTCCCTTGAGCGGCCGCACGAGGTGGGCGGCCGGCTGCCCAACGACTGGGGCCTGTACGACACGTTGGGCAATGTGTGGGAGTGGTGCTGGGACGTCTACGACGCCGAGGTGTACGGCAGCTACCGGGTGCTGCGGGGCGGTGGCTGGTTCGACGAGCACTGGAGCTGCCGGGCCTCGGTGCGGCGGCGCAGCCACCCCACGTTCCGGATCGACGACACGGGGTTCCGCGTCGCCCGCTCCGGAACACGGTAGAGCCTCCGTCAGCCGGCCGCGCCCCGGAACTGCCGGGCCGCGTGGACCAGTTCGGCGGTGAAGGGGTGGCGCGGCGCGTGCAGTACGTCGTGCGCCGCCCCGGTCTCCACGATGCGGCCGCGCTCCATCACGGCGATCCGGCCGGCGCGGGCCGCCGTGTCCAGGTCGTGGGTGATAAGGACGAGCGCCGGGATCGCGCCCGACCCGAGCAGCTCCGTGAGGAGCCCGAGGAGGGAGGTCCGGGTGAAGGTGTCGAGGCCCGAGGTGATCTCGTCGCAGACCAGGACCTCGGGGCGGGCGAGCAGGGCGCGGGCGAGGGCGGCCCGGCGGAGTTCGCCGCCGGACAACTGCCCCGGCAGGCGCAGGGAGCGCTGTGCGGGGAGGTCCAGGGTGCTCAGCGCGGTGAGCGCCTCGGCTCTGGCCTCGGCCGGGTCCAGGCCGCGCAGCCGGACGGCCGTCCGTGCGATCTGGCCGAGCACGGGGCGGTGGGCGTCGAAGGCCGCCTCCGCGTCCTGGAAGACGTACTGGACAGCGGCCAGTTGCTCACGGCGACGGTCGCGCAGGCTGCGCGGCAGCGGCCTGCCGTTCAGCAGCACCTCGCCGTCGTGGTCGCGGTGGAGTCCGCCGATGCAGCGGGCCAGGGTGGTCTTGCCGCTGCCCGACCGGCCGACGACGGCGAGGCATTCACCGGCGCCCACGGTGAGTTCCGCGTCGTGGAGCACGGGGGTCCGGCCGTGGCGCGCGGTGAGGGCGCGTACGTCCAGCACCGTGCCGCCCGCTGTCGCCGCGATGGGCCGCATGTCCCGTGGTTCGGCCAGGAGCCGGCGGGTCCAGGTGTCATCAGGATCGTGCAGAACCTGCGCCGCGGGGCCTGCAGCGACGGCCTTTCCGTCGCGGAGGACGACCACGTCGTCGGCGAGCGCACGGACGACGTCCAGGTCGTGGCTGAGCAGGACGACGGCGACGCCCTGGCCGGCGACGGCGGCCAGGCGCTCGACGATGCGACGTTTCGTCAGGGGGTCCTGTCCGGTGGTGGGTTCGTCCGCGACGACCGCCCGGGCGCCCAGCAGGAGGGCCTGGGCGAGGACCACTCGCTGCTGCTGGCCGCCGGACAGCTGATGCGGAAAACGGCGCAGCATCGCTTCCGCGTCGGGTAGTTGGACGCGCGCGAGGGCATCCAGGACCCGGTCGCGAACCGCTGCCCGGCGCCGGCGCCCCGGGAGGTGCCGCACCTGACGCCGGGCGATGTCCCTCAGCAGCGCGCCGATCCGGCGGGCGGGATTGAGCACCGTGGCCGGGTGCTGCGGCACGTAGCCGATCAGACCGCCCGCCACCCGCACGGTGCCCGTCACACGCGCCCCTGGCGGGTACTCGCCCAGCAGGGCGAGCCCGGTGGTCGTCTTCCCGCTGCCCGAGGCGCCCACCAGGGCGAGGATCCGCCCGGGCAGCACCCGCAGGCCGACACCGTCGACGATCGCCCGCCCGCCGATCTCCACCCGGAGCCCTTCGACCACGGCGACGGGCTCTGCCTCAGCCGCCGTACGGTTCTGCGCGGCCGTGTTCACGGGCGCCTCTCCTTGCTGTCGGAACGTACGAGTGCGGCGTCGGCCAGCAGGTTCCCGCCCATGGTGAGCGCGACGATCAGCAGGGCCGGGACGACGACCGCCCACGGCTGGACGAACAGGCCGGTACGGTTGCGGTCCACCATCACCGCCCAGTCGGCGGCGTCCGGCCCGACGCCCACACCGAGGAACGCCGCGGTGGCCACCAGGTACAGCGCCCCGGTCAGGCGTACGCCCGCGTCGGCGACCAGCGGCCGGGCGGCCGACCTTCCGACGTAGCCGAAGGCGATGCGTGCCCAGCTCTCGCCCTGCATGCGCAGCGCCTCGACCGCAGGGCGCGAGGCGGCCTCGGCCCCGGCGGCGCGGACGATTCTGGCCGCGTCCGGGACGTTGACGAGGGCCACCAGCAGCGCGAGACCGGCAGGCCCCGGTTCGACGACGGCGGCGACCAGCAGAATCAGCAGCAGCGACGGCACGGAGAGCAGGACGTCCAGCGGACGCATCAGCAGCTCCTCCGCCCAGGCCCGGCGGGTGAGGGCGCAGACGAAGCCGACGGGCAGCGCCACGGCGTAGGCCAGGGCCGTCGATGCGAGCGCGATCAGCACCACCGGCCGGCCGCCGAGCAGCACCTGCCGGCCGACGTCGCGGCCGACGAAGTCGGTCCCGAGCCAGTGTCCGCCTCCCGGGGTGAACGAGGTTCCGCGCGCTCCGGCCTCCCCGGCGAACAGCGGTCCGGCCAGTGCCAGTATGAGCGGCACCAGGATGACGGCCAGGCCGGGCAGGAGACGGCCGAAGCGGGCCCGGGCACGCCCGTCGTCGCTCCTTCGCCGCCCGACGACGAGCGTCTTCAGTCCGCGCCGGGAACGGGCGAGCGCGAGGGCCATCACGCCGCCACCCCCGCTCGCGGGGCGAAGCGGTGGGTGACCAGGTCCGCTCCGAGGTTGAGCAGGACCGTGGCGACGCCGAACACGACCGCGAGGCCCTGCACCACGGGGACGTCCCGTTCCGCGACGGCGTTCATCAGGACCGTGCCGAGTCCCGGAATGACGAACAGCGCCTCCACCACGACCACGCCGCACAGCAGCCAGTCGATCGTGCGGGCCAGTTGCTGGGCGGCCGGAGCGAGCGCGTTCGGCAGCGCGTGGGCGTAGCGGACGCGGGCGCCGGACAGTCCGTGGCGGCGGGCGTGTGCGACGTACGGCGAGGCCAGCGCGTCGGCCATCCCGGCGCGGATCAGCCGGGCGAGCGAGCACACCGGGCGCGCCAGCAGGACCAGGACGGGGAGCACCAGGGCGGCCGGGTGGGCGAGCAGGTCGGTGCCGTACCCGACGGCGGTCGGCGGCAGCCAGCCGAGCCGCAGCGCGAAGACGGTGACCAGGAGGACACCGAGTGCGAACTCCGGTACGGCGTAGAGGCCGAGCAGGACCGCGCTGACGAACCGGTCGACGGCGCGTCCCTGGTGCCGGGCGGCCAGCACGCCGAGGCCGACTGCCGCCGGGACGAGGAGCACGACCGTCGGGACGGCGAGCAGGAGGGTCGGGCCGAAGCCGTCGCCGAGGTAGGAGGCTACGGGCCGCCCCGAGGTCAGCGAGACTCCGAGGTCGCCGTGGAGCAGCCCGGCCGACCAGTCCAGCAGCCGTTCGTGCGGCGGCCGGTCCAGGTGCAGGGCGGCCCGGACCGTCTCGATCCGTTCCGGGTCCGGCTGGTCACCGGCGAGGGCCACGGCGGCGTCGCCGGGCAGCGCCTCGGTGAGGGCGAGGACGAGCAGCACGACGGCCGCGGTCTGCACCCCGCCGAGCAGCAGCCGCCGCGCCGCCCAGGGCAGGGGTCCGCTCACGCCAGCCACACCTTGTCGAAGCGGGCCCAGTCCAGGGTGTTGGCGGGCGCCTGCCGCTCAACGCCCCGGACCGTGCGGGCGGTGCCGAGTATCCAGTCGGCGAAGCCCCAGATCAGGAAGGGGCCTTCGGTGTGGAGGCGGCGCTGCATGCGGGCGTAGACGGCGGCGCGCTCCCGCGGGTCCCTCGTCGACTGGGCCTGCTGGTAGAGGGTGTCGAAGTCGGGGTGGCGCCACTTGGTCGCATTGGTGGTCGAACCGGTCAGCAGGCGCTGGGAGAGGTGTGACTCGATGGGCATGGCGCCGGAGCGGTAGCAGCAGAGGGTGCCGGCGTCGAGGATGTCCTTCCAGTAGGTGTCCTTGCTGCCGGTCCTCACCTCGACGGTGATGCCTGCCCGGGCCGCCTGGTCGCGGAAGACGGCCGCGGCCTCGGTGAATCCGGCGGCGACGGGTGAGGTGTCGAGGGTGATCCGCAGGTCATCGGCGCCGGCCTGCCTCAGCAGGCTGCGGGCCCGGCCGAGGTCCTGTTCGCGCTGGGGCAGAGCGTCGGCGTAGTACTCGTACCCCTTGCCGAAGAGGTCGTTGCCGATCTCGCCGGCGCCGGAGAGGGCTCCCTTGACGAGTTCCGCGCGGTCGGCGACGAGCAGCAGGGCCTGCCGGACGCGCCGGTCGTCGAACGGTGGCCGGTCGGTCTTCATGGCGAAGGACTGCATCGCGCTGTTGCGCAGGCGCACGATCCGGATCCGCCCGCCGTCCTCGTGGGCGCGGGCGGTCGCCGGGTTCAGCTCGTGGGCGTACTCGACCTGGCCGCCGAGCAGGGCGTTGACGCGTGCGGACTCCTCGTTGGCGACGACGAACTCCAGCTCGTCGAGGTGCGGGGCGCCGTCCCAGTAGGCGTCGTTGCGCCGCAGGACGGTGGACCGGCCGGGGGCGAAGGACACCAGCCGGAACGGTCCGCTGCCGACGGGCCGGTGGTCGAAGTCGCCGTCCCGGGCGGTCGCGGGGACGACGTACGCGCCGAACGCGGCCATGACGTTGGGGAATTCGGCCGTCGGACGCTTGAGGACGAACTCGACGGTCCGCGCGTCCAGGGCCCTGCTGGCCGCGAGGTCGACCGGTTCGAGTGACGCCTTCGCGCGAAAGGCGCGCGCGGGGTCGGCGATGCGGCGGTAGCTGTGCAGTACGTCCTTCGCGGTGACCGGCCGCCCGTCGTGGAAGACGGCGGCCCGCAGGGAGACCTTCCACCGGTCCAGGGTCCTGTTGGGCTCCCAGGAGGAGGCGAGGCGGGGCTGAGCGGAGAGGTCGGCGCCGTAGTCGGCCAGCTTGTCGTAGAGGGCCTTGGCGCGGGCCGCGTCGGCGAACAGGTTGCTCAGGTGCGGGTCGAGGGTCTCGCTCGCACCGCCCCCGGCGAAGGCGGCCCTGAGCCGTCCGCCGCGCTTCGGCCGACCGGCCTCGCCGTCGACGTCGGCCCGGGTGTCCGAGGGGCCGGCGCAGCCGGTCAGCCCGAGGGTGCCGAGGCCGGCCGCGCCGGAGGCGGCGAGGAAGCCGCGGCGGTGCAGGCCGGGGAAGGGTGTCGCTGTCGTGGTGCGTTCGTCGCTGGGCATGGGGATGTCCTTGATCCGGTGGGAGCGTACGAGGAAGGAGGAGGGGCCCGGTCAGCTGCCCGTGAGCCGGGCGATGACGTGGAGGCGGTCGGCGTCGGCCGTTCCGGTGGGCAGGAGGCCCTCGCGCCAGGGGGGTTCGGTGCGTGGGCCGGGGCCGTCGTGGAGGTCGAGGACCTCGAATCCGTGGGCGGTGAGGGCCTGTCGGAGCTCGGCGGGGAGCAACAGCCGCCAGGCGGAGCATTGTTCGACCGGGGATGAGCCGTCGTCCGTGGTCCAGGTGCGGCTGCGGTGCAGCAGGCGGGCGGCCGGGTCCACGCGCAGCCGGGTGACGGAGCGGTGGACGACGCCCCGATGGGTGAAGGTGTGGACGGCCGGGGCCGTGGGGAGTGCGGCGCCGCGGAGGAAGTACGCGCCGTTGCGTATCTCCGCGACGAGCAGACCGCCGGGCGTCAGACTGCGTCGGCAGGAGGTGAGGAAGCTGTCGGTCTCGGCGTCGGTCCGGCAGTAGAGCAGCGCACTGTCCAGACAGACGACGGCGTCGAAGCGCCGTGCTCCCAGGTCGAACCCCCTCAGGTCGGCCCGGAGATACTCCGGCCCAGGGTGCTCGCGGGAGGCATGCCGGAGCATCGCGCCGGAGAGGTCGGCACCGGTAACGGCGCGCCCCGCCGCGTGGAGGTGGGCGGCGTCGCGGCCGGTGCCGCAGCCTATGTCCAGGACGCGCGGTCCGGCTCCGTACCTCCTGAGCGTCTCCTCGGTCCAGCGTCCGGCGAGCCGTTCGGGGTCCGGGAAGCGGGCCTCGTACAGCGCCGGGTTGTCGGTGAGCAGGTTGGCGTCGTCCACGGGGCTCTCCTCAGGCATGGACGGGTACGGGAACCGGTCGGCCGGGCAGCGTGCCGCGGCGGTGGAGGCGTAGGGTCCCGGCGGCGGACACGAGACCGAGCACCAGACAGCAGGCCCAGGGCAGCCAGCCGGCGCCGATGCGCTGACCGGTGTCCATCGCCCAGCCGACGGCGGCGTTCCCCAGGGCGGCGGCGATGCCGGACACGACGTAGAAGACACCGAAGTAGGTGCCGGTGAGGCCGGGCCTGCCGAAGGCGGGGATCAGTTCCATCACGAACGGCTGGGCGACCATGAGCCCGGTCTGCAGCAGCAGGGAACCCGCAAGGACGGGTATCGCGCGCAGCACCGCCTGGCTCGTGTCCGTGTCCGGCGGGGCGCCGGACGTCACCAGCACGGGCGGCACGAAGGCCGCGGCCGTCAGCAGCAGACCCGTGGCGATCCAGGTGGCCCGGCTGCCCCGCCGTTTCAGGGCGCGGGTGATGCGCAGCTGGAACGCCAGTCCGGCGAGCGTCCCCACGAGGAACACCAGGCCCGCCGCACCGTCCCAGCCGGTGGCCCTGCGGGCGCCGTCGGGGAACAGCAGATAGAGCTGGCTCTCCAGAGCGACCATGCCGGCCAGCGCGCACGCGAAGGCCATGAAGGGGCGGTTGCGGACCACTTCGCGCCAGTCGGCGAGTACGCCGCTCGTGGCCGGTGCGGCCCGGCGGGGCGGCAGCACCAGGGCCTGGGCGACGGTGAGCACGGCGAAGATCCCGGCGGCGGTGAGCGCGGCTGCCCGGAAGTCGACGAGGAGCAGGACGCTGCCGAGGAGGGGGCCGATGAGCGCGCCCGTCGTCGCGAAGACGTTGAACAGCGCGAACGCCTCGGCCCTGCGCTCCCCCGCCTCCTGGGCGAGGTAGCTGCGGACGGCGGGGTTGAACAACGCGCCGGCCAGTCCGCTGAGTACGGACGCGGCGAGCAGGACCGCGATCCCGTCACCGAGCGCGAATAGAGCGAAGCCGGCCGTCCGCAGTCCGCATCCGGCGATGATCACCCCGCGGGCGCCCAGCCGGTCCGCGGCCGAGCCCCCGATGACGAACAGCCCCTGCTGGCTGAGGCTGCGCACTCCGAGCACGGTGCCGACGACGGCGGCGGACATCCCGAGGCCGTCGCTCAGGTGCACGGCGAGATAGGGGATCAGCAGGTAGAAGCCGGTGTTGACGCCGAGCTGGTTGACCAGCAGAAGGCGTACGGCCGGGGGAAAGGCGCATATCTCGCGCCAGGTCTTCACGGGGTCACCTCGGCGGCCCGGATACGCACCCGTGCGGGGCCGTCCGCCACGGGGTGCGAGCGGCGCACGTCGAAGGGCGTGCGCGGGCGTACGCCGAGTCCGGGGTGACCGCTCGCCCGCACGCTGCCGTCGGTGCCGCCGATCCCCGTCCACGGGTCGTGGTCGAGCAGCAGGTGTCCGTCGAGGTCGGTCCACCGGGCGCGGTCGGCGAGGTGCACCGCGGGGGCGATGCCGAGCGAACTGGCGGTGAGGCAGCCGAGCATGAGACCGGTGCCGCTGCCGGCGATCAGCCCCGCGATGCGCAGGGCGGCGCTCACGCCTCCGCACTTGGCGAGTTTCACGTTGATGCCCTGCACCCGGCCGGCGAGCCGCCGGGCGTCCTCGATGTCCACGGCGTCCTCGTCTGCGATGACGGGCAGCGGTGAGCGTGCGGCGAGCCGGGCCAAGGCCTCGGGGTCGCCCGGGGCGACGGGCTGTTCGACGGCCTCGACGCCCAGTTCGGCGAAGCGCCCCAGCAGGACGGGCGCCGACGCGGCGCTCCAGCCGCCGTTGGGGTCGAGGAGCAGCCGCGCGTGCGGGGCGGCGGCGCGCACGGCACGTACGCGGGCGACGTCGTCCTCCGGGTCGGCCGAGCCGACCTTGAGCTTGATGACGGTGAACCCGTCGTCCGCCAGCCGGGCTGCGAGGGCGCCGGCGCGGCGGGGCGAGGTGATCCCGATGGTGCGGGCCGTGGCGGCGGCGGGTGCCGAGGCCGTGCCGATGAGGCGGTACGCGGGCAGTCCGGCACGCTTGCCGACGAGATCGAGCAGCGCCGACTCCACGGCGGCGGTGACGGCCGGCGGCGTACCGGATCCCAGCGGCCCGCCGTCACCGCCGGGGTCGCCGGACGCATGCGCGGACAGGGCGGCCAGAGCCGTCTCCGGGTCGGGGAACCTGGTGAGTGCGCGGGCGCACCGGTCCAGCCAGTGGGTCACGGTGGCGGTGTCGAGGCCGTAGTACACGCTGGTGACGGTCTCGCCGTGGCCGTGCGCACCCTCGTGCTCGATGGACAGGCGGACGGCGTCCCGGGCCGTCGTGGTGGACCGGGAGATCCGCAGCGGCTCGGCGAGCCGCAGTCCGACGGTGCGCCGGGTCGCCTTCATCGGGACTCCTCCGGTGCGTAGGGCAGGCGGACGGTGTACGGGCGGGTGTGCGGCAGCGTGTTTCCCGCGGGCGCACGGCTGACCGGCAGTCGCGGCGGCCGTAGGTCCTCGCGCCGGCCGGTGACCGTGCGACAGCGGGTCCAGCCGGTCGCCTCCACGGCCTGCGGATGGCGGATCTCCACCGGTCTGACCGCCGCCGTCTCCGGGACCAGTCCGTGCCGGGCGTTGAACCCGTCGTCGAAGATGCTGCCGAGGTAGCGGTGCGGTCCGTCCGGAAAGACCGTCGCGACGACCGCACCCGGGTGGACTCGGGCGGCCCAGGCCGCGACGAGCGCGACGGCTCCGGTGCTCCAGCCGCCGCTGACGAAGTTGTCCCTAGCCAGCCGCCGGCAGCTGTCGGCGGCCTCGGCGGGCCCGACCCAGTGGACCTCGTCGAACTGGTCGTGCGCCACGTTGCGCGGACGGATGCTGCTGCCGAGTCCGCGCATCAGGCGGGGCCTTGCGGGCTGTCCGAAGATCGTCGAGCCGGTGGCGTCGACACCGATCAGCCGCAGTCCGGGCCAGCGCCCGCGGAGCGGACCGGCGACTCCGGCGCTGTGCCCGCCCGTTCCTACGCTGCACACGAGGATGTCCACGTGGTCGAGGCGGCCGGTGATCTCGGCGGCGAGCGAGGCGTAACCGGCGGTGTTGTCGGGGTTGTTGTACTGGTCGGGCCAGTAGGCACCGGGCAGTCCGGCGAGCAGTTCCCGGAGCCTGGCCAGCCGGGCCGCCTGCCAGCCGCCCTCGGGGGCGGGCCGGTCGACGAGTTCCAGCCGGGCTCCGTGTGCGTGCAGGAGCCGGCGCATCGACGGTTCGAGTTCGCTGTCGCCGACCAGCACGACCGGGTGGCCCAGTGCCTGGCCCGCGAAGGCGAGTCCGATGCCGAGGGTGCCGGAGGTGGACTCCACCACCGGTGCGCCGGGGCGCAGTTCGCCGCGCCGCTCGGCTCCCTGCAGCATCGACACGGCGGCGCGCGCCTTCATGCCGCCCACGGCGAAGCCTTCGAGCTTGGCCCAGAAGCCGGGGTGCGGGCAGGGCAGGTCGGCGGTGATGCGGGCGAGCGGGGTGCGGCCGACGAGCCCGAGGAGCTCGCGGTTGCCGGCGGGGCGCAGCAGTGCGGTGGTCACGGGGTGCCTCCGTACAGGTGGATGGTTCCGGGGCCGCCGTCGAGCCAGAAGAACGGGTAGGGCTCGGCGGACACCGCGGTGACTCCGGCGCCGATGAGCCGGGGCAGCACCGCGCTGCCGGTCTGGGCGAAGACGACCAGGGGTTTGCCGTGCCGCAGGGCGTGTTCCCGCAGCGGCTCGAAGGTGCCGTTGCCGAGGGTCATTCCGGAGGCGAGGATCGCGTCGCAGTCCTCCGGTCCGGCCGGCACCCGGGTCCGCACCGGCTCGCCCCATTCGGTCGTGCCGCCCTTGAGATCGCACGGCACGTAGCCGAGCCCGCGCTCACGCAGCGCCTCCAGAAGGGAGTTGACGACGCCGACGACGAGGACGGTGCCGCCCGGCGGGGTGCCGAGCAGCCCGACGACGGCGCGTGCCCGGGCCCGGGACTTCTCCAGCGAGCTGCCGGCCGGCAGCGGCCACGGCCGGGCACCGCTCCCGGGGCCGTGCGGCCGGGTGTGCAGGAGATACGTGTCGAGGGCGGCGGCCCGCACCGGGCCCAGCTCGTGGCCGAGCAGCGTGGCGACATCGGCGCCGACACAGTCGTCGACGACGCCGGCGGGCAGTTCGCCCGGCTCGACGGCACAGGAGCCGACGGCCGCGTCGAGGCGCAGGCTCAGCACCTCGTTGCGGTAGCCGCTGCCACGCCCGGCGTGGCGTACGGACTGGCGGGTGGTGAAGGCCATGGCGATGCGCCTGCTCCGCGGGTCGGGCCCGTAGCGGCCGGCCAGGACTCCGGCGACGAGGTCCTCGTAGGAGGCCGCGGCGGGCACGGTGGCGGCGGCCGCGGTCATCGGGCCGCCACCCGGGGGCGCAGCCGGGCGATGAGCGACTCGACGCGGTCCCGGGCGCCCGGGCCGTCGGCGTCGCCGGCCATGACATGGCCCAGGTAGTCGTTGTTGCTGCCCGTGGCGCCGACCCGGGTGCCGGGTGCCGCGAGGCTGAGCTCCAGCACTCCGGGCGCCGCGCCCACCTCGTCGTCGCCTTCGATCCGGTCCAGCACTCCCCCGGTTCCCGGCACCAGGAAGCCGATGGCCGCGCTGTGCAGTCCGGTGGCGCGGGGGCGCAGATCCGGTTCGCGGCCGAGCGCCACGTTCACGCAGGCGGCGGTGATGTCGATGCCGGTCACATGGCGGACCAGTTCGGTGATGCGGTTGCCGGCCGGGCGGGGGTTGACCTCCACCACGCGTGGGCCCTCGGGGGTCAGCTTGATCTCGGTGTGCGCCACGACGGCATCCAGGCCGAGCGCCTCGACCGCAGCCACGGCGGTCTCCCGGGCCGCGCGGTCGTCCGGCCCGGTGAGCGGGGCGGGGAACATGTGGCCGGTCTCCACGAAGGCGGGTGCTCCGCCGATGCTCTTGTCCGTCACCCCGACCACCTGGGTGCGTCCGCCGGACGTCACGGTCTCGACGCTGACTTCGGGGCCGTGGAGGAACTCCTCCAGGAGTACGGCGGGGTCGCGTCGCTGCCCGCGGGCGTTGACCGGGAAGTCGGCGAGTGCGCGGTACGCCTCGGTGAGGCCGGTCTCGTCGTCGATGCGCCGCACGAACATCCCGGCGCACAGGTCGACGGGTTTGAGGACGAGCGGCAGTCCGATGTCCCGCGCGGCCCGCAGCGCCTCCGCCGGGTCGCGGCACACCGCGAACCGCGGTCCCGGCACCCCCGCTTCGGCGAGCACCCGCCGGGTGGCGTCCTTCCGGCAGGCGTTCCGCACGGCGGCCGGGGCGGGGCCGGGAAGGCCCAGCCGGGCGGCGATCCCGGCGGCCGCCGGCAGGTAGTAGTCGCAGGACGTGATGACGCCGTCGAACTCCAGGGATGCGTGGGCCCGTTCGGCGAACGGCAGCAGCGTCCCGGAGTCGTTGGTGTCGGCCGTCAGCACGTGCCGGGCCGAGAGCAGCGGGTGTGCGGCGCCCTCGGGGGCGGCGCGCAGGTAGTGGTGCAGATCGCGGGTGAGGAAGGTGAACGTGTGTCCGCCTTCGCGGATCGCCCGTGGCAGCAGTCTGCTCATCGATCCGACCCAGCTCTCGACCATCAGCAGATGTGCCACGACTACCCCTCTTCGCTGTGCAGTTCAGGACCCGGGCAGGCGGCGGCACCCACCCGGGGGCCGCCCACCCGGCACGGCACACGCTATCGACAATCGTTTTCATTGTCATCTAGCGGTGCGGAATTCATCCCGGCATGCGGGGCGCCGGCCTGCACCGCGGGGAGACTCCGGTCTGCGGATTCGCCCCCGCCCCGCCGCGGCCGGTTCGGTTCCCTCCGGCCGGAGGGTGCTCGCCGGTTGCGGGTCGCCCCGGCACGGTATTGATTCGGAGTAAGCGGCCGGGCGGCCGCCCGTGCTCGCCTGATCCGGGGTGAATCCCTGTGCTGTTCGCTGACCGCGCCGATGCGGGGGAACGGCTTGCCGAGGCCCTTCGCCCGCTGGCCGCGAGCGACCCCGTCGTACTGGGTCTCCCGCGCGGCGGCGTGCCGGTGGCCTTCCGGGTGGCCCGCGGACTCGGCGCCGCGCTCGATGTGATCGTCGTCCGCAAGCTCGGCGTCCCGCACCACCCGGAGCTGGGCTTCGGCGCCATCGGCGAGGGCGGCGTACGGGTCATCAGCGAGGACATCATGCGCCGCGGCCGGGTGTCGGAGGCGGCCGCTGCCGCTGTCGAGCGCGCGGAGGAGGCGGAACTGACGCGCCGGGCAAGGGCGTTCCGCGGCGACCGGCCCCGCATCCCCCTGACGGGCCGCACGGTGATCGTCGTCGACGACGGGATCGCGACCGGTGCGACCGCCCGGGCCGCGTGCGAGGTGGCTCGCGCGCAGGGCGCGGCGCGCGTCGTGCTGGCCGTACCGGTGGCGCCGCCGGATGCCGCCGAACGGCTGCGGGACTCGGTGGACGAACTGGTCTGCCTGTCGACGCCGTTCGGCTTCTCGGCGGTGGGCGAGTGGTACCGCGACTTCGGCCAGACACCGGACGAGGAGGTCGTCGCGCTGCTGGGCCGGGCCGCGCCGCCGGTGCACCCCTCTGCCACCGTCGAGGTGGAGGTGGACGCGGGCGGTGTGGTCCTGCCGGGCGAGCTCACCGCGAGCGGGGACACCGGAGCGCTCGTCGTGTTCGCCCACGGCTCCGGGAGCAGCCGGCACAGCCCGCGCAACCGCGCGGTGGCCGCCACCCTGAACCGGGCCGGCCTCGGCACGCTGCTGTTCGACCTGCTCACCCCCGCCGAGGAGGCCGACCGCGCCAACGTCTTCGACATCCCCACCCTGGCCGGACGGCTGGCCGGAGCCACCGGGTGGGTGCAGCGCCGCGCACCGGTCGCCGTCGGCGTGTTCGGGGCGAGCACCGGAGCCGCCGCCGCGCTGCGGGCCGCGGCGTCCACCGGGACGGAACGGGGCACGGGGATCGGCGCGGTCGTCTCACGCGGCGGCCGCCCAGACCTCGCCGGGGACCGTCTCGGCGACGTACGGGCCCCGACGCTGCTGATCGTGGGCGGCCACGACACCCGCGTGCTGGAGCTGAACCGGGAGGCCCAGGCCGGGCTGCGCTGCGAGAACCGGCTCGACGTCGTCGCCGGGGCGACCCACCTCTTCGAGGAGCCGGGCGCGCTCGACCAGGTCGCCGGCCTGGCCCTGGAGTGGTTCACCGGCCATCTCACGGAGCGGCCCGGCTGACCCGCGGGCGGACCGCCGGCCATCGGCGCCCCGGCGGTCCGAAGGGATGCCCGTGGGGTTTCCCGTCACGCGAAGCAACCCTGCGCACGCTTCTGTCGTCTTGATCCACAACAAGGCGGCACGCCGCACACGACCGACCTCGACCGACCCCCCACGAGCGCACGGGTCCGACTACCGTGCATCTATACGCCAGATGTATACATGGAGCGTATAGATGCAGTCGGGACGCCCTGTTCGCGCGCGAAAGGCTCCCATGCACAGCAAAGCACTGGCGCCCGAGTACCAGGGCGCCCTCACCAAGATGTCCGTGAACGCCTGCCTCACGGACGTACTGGCCGAGGGACAACGCCACCTGCGGGAAGCCGAGCTCTCCGGCTCCCCGCAGGAAGTCGCCCGCACCGGCCTCGCGGTGGCCGAGGCGCACCGCCGGCTGGGCAACGTCCAGGACGCCGACCGGGCGTGGAAGGCCAGCTACCGGGCGGCCCGGTCCGCCGACGACACGGGAGCCAGGGCCTGGGCACTGTGGAGCGGCGGGACCCTCGCCCGGCAGCGGGGCGAACTGCGGCTCGCTTTCCGCCTGTTGCGGCTGGCGGCGGACCTGGGGAAGGCGGGCGGCGACGTGGTGGCGCGCGGCTACTCCCTCGCCGGCCTCGCGGAGACCGGCCGCATCCAGGGCGACTACCGGACCGTCGCCGCGCTCCACGAGCAGCTGCTCGCCGAGGCGCGCGCCCGCGGCGAGGCCCGCCACACCGTCTGGGCCCTGGAGGGCATCGCCCAGATCCACCGCAACACCGGGTCCTTCGACACCGCCCTGGAGATGTTCGAGGAGGCGGCTCAGCTCGCCGGTGACGCGGACGACCGGCGCGGCCGGGCCTGGGCGCTGCGCGGCATGGCCGACATCATCTCCGTACGCGACAACGACCCGGAGCGCGCGCTCGCCCTGCTGTCCGAGGCCGAACTCACCTGTCGGGCGATGAAGCTGTCGAGCGCCCTCGCCTACAACCACAAGATGCGCGCCAACGTGCTCTATCGCGCCGGGCGGTACGAGGAGGCCCGCGAGGTCTACGAGCAGGCGCTGGCGGAGTTCCGTGAGATGACGGAGCCCCGGGGCGAGGCGCTGGCCCGGCTCGGGCTGGTGAAGTCCCTGGCCAGGCTCGGCCGCGACCGTGCGGAGACCGCCGCGGAGCTGGACGTGCTGCGCGGCACGCTGGACCGGATCGGGCTGCTCAACGCCCGCGACATGGTCGACAAGGCGTACGCGGAGCTCGGCGTCACACCGGCCGCTTCCACCGCCGAAGCCACGGCGGGCGGCAGCCGATGACGCCTCCCCTGGCCGAGCGGACCGAGGCGCCCGCCGTCCTCGCCCGCTGCCGCGATCTGGTCCGGCCGGCCCTCGGCCGGGCCGTGGCGACGCTGCATCCGTGGCATGCCGAGATCACCGCGTACTCCCTCGGCTGGGAGGGGCCCGACGGCCGTGCCGTCCCCGGTGCGCAGGGCAAGGGGGTGCGGCAGGCACTGGCGGTGCTCGGGGCGGAGGCCGTCGGCGCCCAGGCGGGAAGCGCGGTCCCCGGCGCGGTGGCCGTCGAGCTGATCCACACGTTCTCGCTCCTCCACGACGACATCATGGACGGCGACGAGACCCGCCGGCAGCGGGCCACCGCCTGGAAGGCGTACGGGACCGGGCCCGCGGTCCTCGCGGGTGACGCGCTCTTCGCCCTGGCCGTGCAGACCCTGGCCGCGGCTCCCGGGGGCAGCTGCGCGCCTGCGGTCCGGCTGCTGTCGGGGGCCCTCGGCGACCTGGTCCGCGGCCAGGCCGACGACCTGCTCTTCGAGTCGCGCCCGTGGACCGGGCCCGACGCTGTGCGGCCGCAGGAGTACCGGCTGATGGCCGAGCACAAGACGGGCGCGCTGCTGGGCTGTGCCGCCGGTCTGGGCGCCGTGCTCGGCGGCGCCGGGCGCACGGAGACCGATGCCCTCACCGCGGCCGGGCGCCATCTGGGGGTGGCGTTCCAGGCGGTGGACGACGTGCTCGGCATATGGGGCGATCCGGCGGTCACCGGCAAGCCGGTCCACAGCGATCTGCGGCGGGGCAAGAAGACGTATCCGGTGCTCGCCGCCCTCACCGCCGGCGGTCCCGCCGCCCAGCGGCTCGGTGCGCTGCTGCGGTCCGGCGAACCCCTGGACGACCGCGCCGCACGGCAGGCGGCCGGCCTGACGGAGGAGGCCGGCGGACGCGCGGCCGCCGTGGCCGAGGCGGACCGGAATCTGGAGCGTGCCCGGGCCTGTCTGGAGAGCGTGACGCTGGCCCCGGACCCGCTGGCGGACCTCCTCGCCCTGCTGCCGTACTTCACCGCACGCACCCTGTGACGCCCCGCGCGGCCGGCCCCGGCCGGCCGCGCACCCGCCCCCGCACGCGGCGGGCGTGGTCAGGGATGCATCGACGCGCCCTTGAGGATCTTGTCCACCGCGTTGCGCGGCCCGTGCACGGCGAGTCCGACCAGGTCCAGCGCGTCACGGTGGACGGCGCGGACCGCGGCCCGGTTGTCCCGGTCGTTGCCCGTCGCGAAGAGGTCGGAGGTGAACACCGACAGGGTCACACCCCGGCCGACCGCCCGCGTGTGGGCGGTCGTCAGCAGCTCCTTCGACCCCTCGAAGACGAGAACGGGCTGGCGGAACATCGGGAGGTACGGGGTGTCGTCCGCGTCGGCGTACGGCTCGCCGATCACCTCGGGCACGGCCGTACCGACGCCACTGACCAGGAAGGCCGTGACATTGAGCCGCTGCCAGGTCTCCAGGTCGTCCCGGAGCAGTACGGCGATCTTGGTGTCGAAGCGGACGGGGACTGGTTCGTCTGTCATGCGACCGAGCCTGCCGGACCGCCCGCCGCTCCGTCTTGTACGAACTTTGCACGTCCGGCCTCGGCATCGGGGGCGCGGAGGGGCCGGGCGTACGATCGGGGCATGGCTGCTGCTCGTCCGGACATCACCGCGTGGCGGCCTGCCGTGGCGGGAATCGAAGAGGTCTTCCACGCCCACTTCACCGACCACACCTACCCCATGCACACGCATGACGCGTGGACCCTGCTCATCGTCGACGAGGGGATGGTCCGCTACGACCTGGACCGCCACGAGCACGGTGTGCTCACCCATGTGGTGACCCTGCTGCCCCCGCACGTTCCGCACAACGGCGGCGCAGCCACCCCCGAGGGCTTCCGCAAGCGCGTCCTGTACCTCGATGTCGGCCAGGTCGACGAGGGGCTCGTCGGCACCGCCGTCGACCGGCCCGTCGTCGACGATCCGGCCCTGCGGCGCCGGATCCACCGTCTCCACGCCGCGCTCGCCGGACCGGGCGACGAACTGGAGGCGGCGAGCCGGCTCGCCCTGGTCTCCGAGCGGCTCGAACAGCATCTGCGCAACCGGGCGGAACCCGTGCGCCACGTGCACGACCGCAGGGTCGCGCACCGGCTGCGCGATCTCCTCGACGAACGGTTCGTGGCGGGGATCACCCTCCAGGAGGCGGGGCTGCGTCTGCAGGCCCACCACACCCATCTGGTGCGGGCCTTCAGCCGGGAGTTCGGGATGGCACCGCACCAGTACGTGACGGGACGCCGCGTCGACCTGGCCCGCCGGCTGCTGCTCCAGGGGATGCCGGCGTCGGACGTGGCGAGCGCGGTCGGCTTCTACGACCAGTCCCATCTGACGCGCCACTTCAAGCGCGTCGTGGGGACCGGTCCCGGGCACTACGCCCGTACCCGCGGCGCGCTCGCCGTGCCCGCCTCCTGACGGCGGCTACCGGCGTTCCAGCGAGCCGCGGACGAAGGCCGCCTGTCCGGCGTGCTGAAGATCGTCCGACAGCACGCTGACCAGCCGTACGCCCAGGGTGACGGGCGGCGACCAGGCCTCGTCCACGACCCGGTCAAGCGCCCTGCCGTCGAGGCCCTGCACGAAGCCGATCGTCTGCAGGTGCACGGCGTCGTAGTAGCCGATCAGCAGCTCCGGCGAGCCCACCCGCACGGCCGCCACGTCGGCGCTGCTCTGCCCGTAGCCGGTGGCCTCCTTGGCGAAGGGCAGGTCGAAGCGGGCCGTCCAGTCCTGGGTGAACCAGATCTGCTGGATCCCGGCCGCGTCGGCGATGTGGTCGTCCTGGACACGGGTGAGATGCCACACCAGCCAGGCGATCGAGTTGGCGCCGTCGTCGATGCGGGCATGGAGGTCGTCGGGGTCCAGGCCCTCCAGGGCCGAGTGCACCGTCTCCCGGACGCGGGTGAATCCGTCCACCAAAAGGTCTGCGACATTCATGTCCTCACCATCCCCGCTCCCCCGCTCCGCCCCCGTCACCGACACGCCCCACGACGGGCGGCGCCGGTGAGGGGAAGGTCCCTCACCGGCGCCGCGGGGAGATCAGGAGTAGATGCCGAACTCCCAGAGCGAGTAGCCCCAACCCGTGCCGCGCTGGGTCAGGTTGAGCTTCACATAGCGGGCGGTCTGCGCGACGTCGATGTCGTCGGCGTCACCGTTCCCGCTCGTGGTGGAGTACGCGGAGCGCCAGTTGCTGCCGTCGTCCGAGACCAGTACCTCGTACGCCTTGGCGTACGCCGGGTCCCACACCAGCTGGAGGTGGCGGAAGGACTTCCGCTCACCGAGGTCGACCTGGATCGACTGGGGGTCGCTCCAGTCGCTGGCCCAGCGGGTGTCCATCCGGCCGTCGAACGCCATCGCGGCCGTGCAGGGGCAGCCGGTGCTGCCGGCCTGGGCGGAGCTGGCGGTGGCCGGCCGTCCGGCGGCCAGGTTGGTGCCGGAGACCGGGGGCACCACGACCTTCACGGACTTGGTCTCGATGCCCGCGTTGCCGTGTCCGTCCTCGGCCTGGATGTAGACCTTCCACACCCCGAGCCGCTCCGGCGCCTTCACCGCGAAGGTGCCGTTGCCGGTGGACCGCCAGGCGGCCTCGACCAGGGCCTTGTCGCCGGTGGCGTAGTTCCCGCTCAGGTAGATCTTGTACGTCAGCGGGTCGTTGTCCGGGTCGCGGATGTCGGCACGGACGGTGAACTCCTGTCCGGCGGGTGCGCCGTTGGCGTTCTGCACGGTCATGTTGCTGATGACCGGCGGGGTGTTGTCGCCGACGGTCGAGCCCTTGTACGCCTTCTTCAGCGCGTAGTAGGAGAGCCGCTTCTTGCCGTCCGGCACCACGTTGAACCAGACGCCGCCGAAGTCGTGCTCCGTCCCGTAGTGGAAGAGCGTGGCCCCGAGGGCGACGCCCTGGTGGGCGGTGATGCAGTTCCAGGCCTTGGTGTACCCCTCGGCCTTCTGGACGTCGGTGGGCTCGTCCGGGACGCCGTTGGCGTCGTCGGGGACCTCCCACTCACCGGCCGGGCCGCCCTCGGTGATGATGTAGGGCTTGTTGTAGCCGCCGGACTCCCAGGCGCCGCGGACCCCGCAGATGTCGCCGTAGGAGTTGACCGAGTAGAGGTCGAGGTCGGGGGCGTTGCGCTTGTAGTACGGCCAGGCGCCCGTCCAGGCGTCGGTCGAGGTCACCGGGTGGTTCGGGTCGATGGTGTGGATCTTCTTCGCGACGTCGTTGACGAAGGTGGTGTAGGCGTTGCGCTGCTTCTCCAGTTCGTCACCGCTGTAGCAGTTCTGGAGGCCGAGGACCGACTCGTTGCCGACGTTCCACATGAGGACGCCCGGGTGGTTCTTGTAGGTGTCGACCCACTTGGCGAACTCGGTGAGCGAGGACGACTTGTAGGCGTCGTCGGTCAGGTAGTTGACACACCCTCCGCTGCCCGGACCGCCGCCCGGCTGGAGCCAGAAGCCGCTGACGACCCGGATCCCGTTGGCCGCGGCCTCGTCCAGCAGCGGCTTCGAGGAACCGTCGGTCCCCCAGGTGCGGATGGTGTTCACGCCCATCGACTTCAGGTCGGGCAGGTAGCGCCCCGCGTCGGCGACGGACGGCCCCCAGGTCAGTCCCTTGACCTGGTACGGCTTCCCGCCGACGGTCAGCTGCCAGTTGCCCTGCGAGCCGGTGACGCGGACGGCGCCGCCGGGGTCGGGCGGGGTGCCGGTGGTGGAGCCGTAGACCTGGAACTCCCAGAGGGAGTAGCCGTATCCGCCGGCGCGGGCGGTGCCGTACATCCGGACGTAGCGCCCGGAGCCGGAGACGGCCAGTTCGTCCGTGCCGCCGTCGCCGTTGGTCACGGCCTTGAGGGTGCGCCAGTCGGATCCGTTGTCCGAGGCCTGGATCTCGTACGCCTTGCCGTAGGCGGATTCCCAGGTCAGGACGACCCTGCTGAGGTCGGCGGTGGCGCCAAGGTCCACCTGGATCCACTGCGGGTCGCGCCATTCGCTGGCCCAGCGGGTGCCGGTCAGATTTCCGTCCACGGCCGCCGACGCGGCGAGCCCGGCCCCCTCGTGGGAGGAGTCCGTGGCGGTCTTCCCCTGCGACAGCAGGGACTCGGCGGCCCGGGCGGGAGGCGCCGCCGTCAGCATCACGAGCGACGACGCGAGAAGGGCGAGAAGGGTGATCAACAGCGTGCCCGAACGCGGTCTTCGGGGCAGGGCTGCGCAAACTCTGTGCACGTTCTCTCCTGGCAGAAGAGTGCGGGACAGGTGTCCCGTAACGAATGGGAGAGCGCTCTCCCAGGAGAGTGACGTGTACCCGTTCCGGTGTCAACGAGCGTGACGAGGTCGATTCCGCGGGGTCGTACGGACGCCCGGAATCCGGACGTCACTCCCCCGCCTGCGGTACGTGCCGGCGGTGCGCGGCTGCCTTACGGCGCGAGGCCGCGGGACTCCACCGGCAGCTCGCCGCGCTTGCCCGTCCCCACTCCGGCCGCCCGCGCGGCGGAGTGCAGGGAACGCAGGGCGAGCAGCAGGAAGCCGATGTCGTCGAGGTAGACCGGGTCGGGCAGCAGGTCGACGGGCGACACGGTGTAGAGCACCGCCGCCCAGAGCAGCGCCTTGTTGTGCAGCGGGATTCCGGCGTCGGTCAGCAGCTTCCTGGCGCGCAGGACCCGCACCAGGAGGACGGCTGCGACGCCCATGGTGAGCAGCACGAGAACCGCGGCGATGACGATCCATGTCGTGGTGTCCATGCCTCACGTGTACCCGCGGAACGGGAAATCACCGAGCGGGTGCGCGGACGGCCCCCTGTGACGGCGGCCTCGCCCTCAGCTCTGCTCCTTGGCCCGCCTGCGCGAGCGGCGCTTCAGTGCGCGCCGCTCGTCCTCGCCCAGGCCGCCCCACACCCCGGCGTCCTGGCCGTTCTCCAGGGCCCACCGCAGGCACTGTTCCCTTACGGGGCAGCCTCGGCACACCGCCTTGGCATCCTCGGTCTGCACGAGTGCGGGGCCGGTGCTCCCGATGGGGAAGAACAGGTCGGGGTCCTCTTCGCGGCATGCCGCGTGCATACGCCAGTTCTCGACGGGCATCTCACTCTCCTGACGGTCGTGTGCGTCCATTCGGCTCAGTACGCTGCGGGTGACCGCCCTGACGTTTCCGAAACCCCCCGCGGCACACGCGTCGCGGCCGTCGAAGCTGCGGGGGCGGCGGCTCCGGGGCGACCATGGGAGACAGCGGGCCTGCGTCCGGGCGCGGTGACGGCATGGGAAGGATGTCCGTGGGCGGCACTGATGACATGCGGACCGGCTGGAGAGAGGCGCAGCCGGAGGGTGTGCGCCGCTCGCCCGAAGGCGGCCTGCTGGATGTCCTCGGGGTGGCGGCGATGGTGCTGGACACCGGGGGCCGCATCGTGCTGTGGAGCCCGCAGGCGGAGCAGCTGCTCGGTTACTCGCCGCAGGAGGCGCTGGGCCGGTTCGCCGCCCGGCTGCTGGTGGACGAGGACCACCTCCAGCTGGTGCTGACGCTGTTCACCGAGGTGATGAGCAGCGGCGAGGCGTGGGCGGGGGTCTTTCCCGTACGCCACAAGGACGGCACGGCCCGGCTGCTGGAGTTCCGCAACATGCGGCTCCAGGACGACCGCGGTGACTTCTTCGCGCTGGGGCTGGCGGCGGACGGGGCGACCCTGAGCCAGGTCGAGCGCGACCTCGCGCTGTCCGTGCGCCTGGTCGACCAGTCCCCGATCGGCCTGGCGGTCCTGGGACACGATCTGCGGTACCTGGCGGCCAATCCCGCACTGGAGCGGATGGACGGGCTGAGTGCCGCCGATCATCTGGGCCGCCGGGTGGGCGAGGCACTGCCGTTCCTGGAGTCCGGCGCCCTCGTGGCGGCCATGCGCGAAGTCCTCAGGAGCGGTGTGCCGTACGTGTCCCACGACGTGGCGGGCCGTACCGCGGCCGATCCGGGGACCGACCGTGCCTGGTCGGTGTCGCTGTACCGGCTGGACGACTCCGGCGGCCGGGTGCTGGGGATCGCGGTGTCGCTGATCGATGTGACCGACCGCTACCGGGCGGCGGCCGAGGCGGAGCGGGCCCGGCACCACCTGGCGCTGGTCGCGGACGCCTCGGTGCGCATCGGCACCACCCTGGATCTGGAGCTCACGGCCCGGGAGCTCGCCGAGGTCACGGTGCCGGAGCTCGCCGACGTGGCCGCGGTCGATGTGCTGGACAGTGTCCTGAAGGGGCGCCCCGGTGTGACCGAGGGGCCGATCCTCATCCAGGCCCTGGCCCTCGTGGCCGCGCGGCCGAACCCCGTCGTGGAGGCAGCGGACCCACCGGGGCACGCCGCCCAGTACGGCACCGACCGGCTGATCACCCGCTGTGTGCGCACGGCCCGGCCGGTCCGGGAGCCGGTTCTCGACGCGGAGATACTCTCGCGCATCGCCCGTGACAGCCGCTCGGCGGCACTGCTCGCGGAGGCGGGCGCGCACTCCTACCTGGCGGTGCCGCTGATCGCGCGGGGCGAGGTCCTGGGCGCGATCGACCTGATCCGTACGGACAATCCGCTGCCGTTCACCGAGGACGACGAGCTGCTGGCGTCCGAGCTGGCCGCCCGTGCGGCGGTCAGTATCGACAACGCGCGCCTGTACCGGCAGCAGCGGGAGACGGCGCTCACCCTCCAGCGCAGCATGCTGCCGCACAACCACCACGATCCGGTGGGTCTCGAGGTGGCGTCCCGCTACCAGCCGGCCGCTTCCCGCTACGAGGTCGGCGGCGACTGGTTCGACGTGATCGGGCTGCGGCACGGGCGGACCGCGCTGGTGGTGGGCGATGTGATGGGCAGCGGGATCAACGCGGCCACCACGATGGGGCGGCTGCGCACCGCCACCCAGACGTTGTCCCGGCTCGGCCTGCGGCCCGCCGAGGTGCTGGGGCACCTCGACGAGATCACCGTCGATCTGGACCCGTGGTTCGCCACCTGCGTGTACGCCGTGTACGACCCGGCCGCGGGCCGGTGCCGGGTGGGGACCGCCGGTCATCTCCCGCCGGTGCTGATCCCGCGCGGCGGCACGCCGAGGCTGCTCGAACTGCCGCCGGGGGCGCCGCTCGGGGTGGGCGGTGTCCCGTTCAGCGACGTCACGGTCGCGCTCGGCCCCGGGGACCGGCTGGTGCTGTACACGGACGGGCTGGTGGAGACCAGGGACCAGGACATCGACGCCCGGCTGGACACCCTGCTCGGGCTGCTGCGCGATCCCGACCCCTCGCTGGAGGAGTGCTGCGACCGGCTGCTGCGCGAGCTCCGGCACCCCCAGGGCCATGACGACGTGGCGCTGCTGGTGGCCCGGGTGCGCGACTGACTCCGGGCGGTGCCACGGACTCCGTGGCACCGCCCGGCGCCGGGTGGTTCAGCGCCCGCAGCGGCGGTGCCGGCGGCAGTGACGGGACGCCGTGGCCGCCCGGCGGGTTCCCGCGCCGAGGAAGCCCAGACCGATGCCGAACATCCAGGAGTCCTTGGCCAGCGGGACGCCGTCCTGGCTCGGGCGCAGGCTGCCGGGTTCCCGCATGCCGGGCACCCGCAGGTACAGGCCGAGCAGGCCGCCGGAGAACCCGGTGAGGGCGAGTCCGGCGAGCCTGGTCGGCACGAACGGGACCAGCAGGCTGCTGCCGACCGCGATCTCCGACCAGGCGAGCAGCCGGGTGAACCGGTCGGGCTCGAGCTTCTTCAGGAACGGGTAGGCCGTACAGGCCATCCCGTGCAGGCCCTGGGCGGTCGCTTCGTCGGCCTTGAGCTTGCCCAGGCCGGAATTGAGGATGAACGCGCCGGTGGCGATGCGCGGCGGAAGGTCGCGCGGTTCGGGCAACGGCAGCATGAGGCTCCTCCACGGTTCGGGTCGATGGCCCCCGACCGACGATAGCCAGCGGAAGTCGGGGCCGCGCGCAGAGAAGGCCGGCCGGGGCCGGAGACCGCCGGATGGCGGCGGCTCCGGCCCCGGCGCCGGTCAGGCGGTGTCGCCTGCCGACTCGGCCCGGACCGTGCGGGCCGCCGCGACGAGGTTGACCAGGGAGGCGCGGGTCTCCGGCCAGCCCCGGGTCTTGAGGCCGCAGTCGGGGTTGGCCCACAGCCGCTCGGTGCCCAGTGCGTCGAGGCCGGTGCGCAGCAGGGCGGCCGCCTCCTCGGCGCTCGGCACCCGGGGCGAGTGGATGTCGTAGACCCCGGGCCCCGCCTCGCGCGGGTAGCCGTGGCCGGCGAGTTCCCTGGCCACCTCCATGTGGGAGCGGGCGGCTTCCAGGCTGATGACGTCGGCGTCGAGTTCGTCGATGGCGCGGATGATGTCGCCGAACTCGGCGTAGCACATGTGGGTGTGGATCTGGGTCTCGGGCCGCACGCCGCCCGTGGTCAGGCGGAACGCCTCGGTGGCCCACGCCAGGTAGGCGGCGTGCTCGGCGGACCGCAGCGGCAGGGTCTCGCGCAGGGCGGGTTCGTCGACCTGGATGACCGAGGTGCCGCCCGCCTCCAGGTCGGCCACCTCGTCGCGCAGGGCCAGGGCGACCTGGCGGGCGGTCTCGGCGAGCGGCTGGTCGTCGCGCACGAACGACCAGGCGAGCATGGTGACCGGCCCGGTGAGCATGCCCTTGACGGGGCGTGCGGTCAGGGACTGCGCGTACGAGGTCCAGCGCACGGTCATCGGATCCGGCCGTGAGATGTCACCGGCCAGCACCGGCGGCCGGACGTAGCGGGTGCCGTAGGACTGGACCCAGCCGTGCCGGGTGGCGAGGTAGCCGGTGAGCTGTTCGGCGAAGTACTGGACCATGTCGTTGCGTTCGGGCTCGCCGTGCACCAGGACGTCGAGTCCGGTCTCCTCCTGGAAGGCGATCACCTCGCGGATCTCGGCCTCGATGCGCTTGTCGTAGCCGGGGCCGTCGAGCCGTCCGGCCCGCAGATCGGCCCGGGCGGTGCGCAGTTCGTCCGTCTGCGGGAAGGAGCCGATCGTGGTGGTGGGCAGCGGGGGCAGTCCCAGGTGCGCGCGTTGCAGCGGGCTCCGTTCGGCATAGGGGTGGGAGCGGCGGCCGTGCGCGTCGGTGACGGCCGCGGCGCGGGCCCGCACGGCCGGGTCGCGGGTCAGCGCGGACCCTGCGCGGGATGCCAGGGCCGCCCGGTTCGCGGCGAGTTCGGCGGCGATGGCGCCGGTGCCGTGGGTGAGGCCGCGGGCGAGGACGACGAGTTCGGTGGTCTTCTGGCGGGCGAAGGCGAGCCATCGGAGGATCTGCGGGTCGGTGCCGCGCTCGGCGGCGGCGTCCAGGGGGACGTGCAGCAGGGAGCAGGAGGCGGAGACATCGACCCGGCCGGCGAGGCCGAGCAGGGTTCCCAGCGTGGCGAGGGACTTCTCCAGGTCGTTGATCCAGATGTTGCGGCCGCTGACGATGCCGGCGACCAGCCGCTTGCCGGGCAGCCCGCCCGCGGCGGCGAGGTCGGCCAGGTTGGCGGCGCCGGATTCGGTGAAGTCGAGGGCGAGTCCCTCGACCGGGGTGCGGGCCAGGACGGGCAGGGCCTCGCCGAGCCGCCCGAAGTAGGAGGCGACCAGGAGCTTCGGGCGGTCGTCCGCCCCGCCGAGCAGCCGGTAGGCGCGGGCGACGGCGTCCAGTTCCGCGGGGGTGCGGTCCTGTACGAGGGCGGGCTCGTCGAGCTGCACCCAGCCGGCGCCTGCCGCCCGGAGGTCGGCGAGCACCTCGGCGTACACGGGCAGCAGCCGGTCCAGCAGGGACAGCGGGTCGAAGTCCGCGGGGGTGCCGGGGGCCGCCTTGGCCAGCAGCAGGTAGGTGACCGGGCCGACGAGGACCGGACGTGCCGTCAGACCGAGGTCCGCGGCCTCACGGAACTCGGCGACCTGCCGGGCGGAGTCGGCGGTGAACACGGTGTCGGGGCCCAGTTCGGGCACCAGGTAGTGGTAGTTGGTGTCGAACCACTTGGTCATCTCCAGCGGGGCTGCGTCCCGGCTGCCGCGGGCCATCGCGAAGTACCCGTCCAGCGGATCGGCGGCGACGGCGGCCCGGTGGCGCTCCGGGACGGCGCCGACCATCACGCTGGTGTCCAGGACGTGGTCGTAGAGCGAGAAGTCGCCGGTGGGGAGTTCACCGAGGCCGGCGGCCGCGAGTTCCCGCCAGTTCGCCCGGCGCAGTGCGGCGGCCTGCTCCCGCAGGGCGTCGGCGGTGACGCGGCCCTTCCAGTAGCCCTCGACCGCCTTCTTCAGTTCACGGTCGGGGCCCTGGCGGGGGTAGCCGTACACGGTGGCCGCTGCCGTCGCCGTGGTGGGTTCGGATGTCACGTAGCTCTCCTTCGCGAGCGTGTCTCCTGCGGATCCCGGACCGGGACGAGGGCGCGAAGGTGTGACGGACCGGGCGGTTCACCGCACCGTTTCGGTGCCGTCCGCCCGCTGTCTGCCGCCGACCCGCCCACGAGGTCACCGAGATCTCCGCTTCCGGGGGTTCGGACGCGGGCAGCGGGCAGGTCTTCGGACTCGCGGGCACGTCTGCCGAGGCAGACACCTACTGGCCGTCGCTTCCCAGACCCTTCGGATCCAGTGCGTATGACGGCGGTCGTTCCCGCTCACCGCTGCGGGGCAGTCCCGGATTCCCACCGGGTTCCCTCTTGCGACGCGCCTGCCTGGCGGACAGGGCGAACCAGCTGCACCGCCCACCCTAGAGGACGTCCGCGCACTCCACGGCACTGTTCACATGGCGGACCCTCGGCCGGGACGGACGGGTGTACGGGCGTTCGGCCATACTTGATCACGGCGGGTACAGAGAGGCGGCACAGTGGCCCGACAACAATCCGAATACGACGTCCTGGTGGTCGGCGGCAGCGGGGTGGACACGATCGTCCGCGTCGACTCCCTCCCGGTTCCGCTCGCCGACGCCGTCATGGTCGGTCCGATCGAGGAGTGGCCCGGTCAGACCGGCGGCAACGTGGCGCTCGGTGCCCGCGCGCTGGGGCTGGACGTCGCGCTGCTCGACTGCATCGGCGACGACTGGACCGGCACGCGGGTGCGCGAGCGGCTGGCCGAGGGCGATGTGGAGTTCCACCCGCTGATCTCGGCTGCGGGCACCCGCCGTGCGGTGAACCTGGTGGACGCGACGGGGCGGCGGATGTCCTTCTACGACGCCCGCGATCCGGCGGATCTGCGGATGCCGCGGGACTTCTACCTTCCCCGGCTGCGGCGCGCCCGCCATGTGCATCTGTCCATTACAAACTTCACGCGCTTCCTCTACGACGACATCGAGGCCCTCGGCCTCCCCGTCTCGACGGATCTGCACGACTGGGACGGACTGGCCGACCACCAGAGGGAGTTCGCGCTCCGGTCCGATCTGGTCTTCTTCAGCGCGGCGACGACCGGCGACCGCGCCCCCGCCCTGATGCGGGAGATCCTGCGCGAGGGCCGTGCCTCGACGGTGGTCGCCACGGCCGGCGCGGAGGGCTCCTACGTCCTCACCCGGGACGGCGGCGGGGACCCGCACCACGTCCCGGCGACCGTGCCGCCGGCGCCGGTCGTGGACAGCAACGGCGCTGGTGACGCGTTCGTCACCGGCTTCCTGTACGGGCGGCTCGACGGCCGGGACGCCCTCGGCTCCGCCCGCCTGGGCGCGGTGGCGGGTGCCTTCGCGTGCACGGCTCCCGGCTCCACCGCCATGATCGGCCGCGAGGCCCTGCTGGCGGCGGACGGCGGCGGCTCGTAGCCGCACCCGAGTGTGCGCGTGCCCCGGCGGGCCGGAGTGACCGGTCCGCCGGGGCACGCGCCGCACGGCTGAAGTGCCGCTGTTTCCGGGCTACTTCAGATACGGACCGGCCGTGCCGATCTTCCCCGGGCCGTTCAGCACGTAGACGCGCATGTTGCCCTTGCCGGGTGCGGCGGCGGTGAGCTTTCCGTCAGTGACGACCTGCGTGTCACCGGTGACGGCGTCCTTGTACGTGCCGTTGGGGATGCCGGTGTACGAGGCGCCGCCGGTGACAGTGACGAGGGCGAAGCTGTCCGTCGTGCCGCTGGTGTAGCGGCGCTTGTACGCCATCTGGCCGGTGATGCCCTCGGTGGAGTACTGGCCCATCTGCAGGGCGGGCACGGCACGGCGGATCTCGTTGAGCCGCTGGACGTGCTTGACCAGGGGCTTGGACAGCGTGTTGGCGACCTCGCCGGTGGCGGAGTCGACCTTGGAGAACTCCGAGGCCGTGACGTCGCCGGCGAGGTGGTCGCCGTAGTAGGCGCGTCCGGTGGTGGCCAGCGGGCAGGTCGGCCCGCAGTCGATCTTCTTTCCGGCCTGGAACTCGATCTCCGATCCGTAGTAGAGCGTCGGGATGCCGCGGAAGGTCCACATCAGGGCCATGTTCTCGGCCCAGGCGTCGGTGCCGCCCGCGTAGCGCTCGCTGCTCTTGTTGGGGCCGTAGTCGTGGCTGTCGACGTAGACGACGTTGTACGTGGCGTCGTTGGTCGAGTCGTCGGAGTCCTTGCCGTTGTTGTACGCGTTCGGGGCGTCACCGAAGTTCATGTGCATGCGCATGTCGATGATGTTCATGCCGGAGAACTGGCTGTGGTCCGGGGTGTGGTAGCTGTTCCCGTCCAGGAACGCGTTGGTGGACGTGGGCTGTGATCCGGTGCCGAGCTGCTCCTCGTAGGTGTACATCTCCAGGGCGGCCTTGGTGTCGTCGGCGTCGTACTCCTTGCGCTCCTTCCAGGTGAAGAACTGCGCGGAGTGGTTGACCGAGCCGCGGTTCCACTTGTCGTTGACGAACGCGCCGACCTCGCCGAAGACCAGGAAGTTCTTCGCGGCCCCGGCGCCGAACTGCCGGGTGACGCGCTCCTGGATGGCGGGCAGGAAGCGGCGGTTCCAGGTGGTGCGCGGGATGTGGACGGCCGTGTCGATGCGGAAGCCGTCGACGCCCATGTCGATGTACTTGTTGTACGCGCCGATCAGGTAGTTCTGCACGGGAGCGGACTCGGTGTTGAAGTCGGCCAGGTCGTCGTGCAGCCAGCAGGAGCGGGAGTCCTCGCCCTCCCAGTTGCCCAGCCAGCAGTTGTGGTAATACTCCTTCGGGAACATGCCCGAGGTCGGGTTCGGCCACTGGCAGTTGTAGATCCGGTAGCCCTCCGGGGAGGTGTACTGGGTTGGTTTGCCCCAGTCGACGCAGGTGTTGCCCGCGGGCTCGGCCGTGGACCACAGGTCGCCGTTGTAATACGACTTGCCGGTCTTGGGATCGACGGTCAGGCCGTCGTACTCGAAGCCTTCGTTCTTCTCGTCGTAGTACCAGCTCCACTGGCTGTCACGGACCCCGTAGACGGTCGGGGTGTAGAGGCCCTTGGCGCCCCAGCGCGAGGAGTGGTTGTAGACGACGTCCTGGTAGATCTTGATGCCCTTGGCGTGGGCGGCGTTGATGAGGTCCTGGTACGAGGCTCCGGCGGACTCCAGGCGGGGGTCCACCTTGTAGAAGTCGTAGCCGTGGTAGCCGTGGTAGTCGTAGTCGGACCGGTTCAGGACGACCGGGGTGATCCAGATGGCGGAGAAGCCGAGCCCCTTGATGTAGTCGAGCTTCTTGACCAGGCCCTTGAAGTCGCCGCGGAACATGGGGTCGTTGTTGGCGGCGTTGCCGGACTTCACGTCCTGGTTGCCGCCGCGGTTGTTGCTCGCGTCGCCGTCGTTGAAGCGGGCGGTCAGGACGAAGTAGATGGGGTCCTTGCGCGGGTCGGTGCCCAGCGGCTTGCCCTGGGCGGCGGCCGGCGGCCTGTCGCCCGTGGTGGCCTTCGCGGCCGCGGAGGCCCCGGAGGTGTTGCCCGCCGCGTCGGCCGCCTTGACGGTGTAGGTGTAGGCGGTGTTCTCCTCCAGGTTCGACTCGGAGAGCACGGTCGAGCTCACGTCGGTGACGACGCTGCCCTTGGTGCCTCCGGTCCGGGTGACCTGGTACTTGGTCACCTTCTTGTTGTCGGTGGAGGGTTCCCAGGTCAGGACCACGCCGATGCCGTCGGCCTTGGCCGTGACGCCCGTGGGCACGGTCGGCGCCTCGGTGTCGGGTGTCTCGGCGACGCACGGGTCCTTGGCGTCCTTGACGACGGCCCGGTCCTTCACGGTGCTGACGCCGGTGGAGAGGGTGTAGTTGCCGCCGTTGTTGTTGTCCCAGACGCCGTTGCCGTTGTTGAACGCGGCCTGCATCGAGGCGGCGGTGCCGAGGTCGACCGTCTTCTTCACCCAGCCGGTGCAGGCGGGCTCCATCCCGACGCCGGGCACCGCGGTCCAGGAATCGCCTACGGGCTGGTAGTGCAGGTTGGTGGTGGTCCAGCCGACGGTGGCGGTCGAGTAGTACACCGATGCGGTGTTCGCGGCGCTGTCGGTGGGACTCGGGCTCGGGTCCGGGCCGGTGCCGTCCGCGCACGGGTCGCTGTGGGCCACGACCCCGTCCTTGACGGTGATGTCGCCGCTGCCCAGGTCGTAGTTCTTGCCGGCGTTGTTGTCCCAGACACCGGATCCGTTGTTGAAGGTCGCCTTCAGTCCCTGCGCGGTGCCGAGCGGAACGGTCTTCTTGACCCAGTCGGTGCAGGCGGCCTCCATCGCGACGCCGGGCACCGTGGTCCAGGACCCGCCGTCCGGTGCGTAATGGAGTTTGTACGCCGCCCAGTTCTTCGTCTTCGTGTAGTAGAAGACGGTGGTGGACGTCTCGGATGCGGCGACGGGCTTCGCGTTCAGACCGGGGGTGGCGGGCAGTGCGGTGAACAGTCCGAGCACTGCGGCCGCGGCCGTGGCTGCCGCCAGGGGGCGTCTGAGCAGCCTGTGAGGGGTGCGTTTCATCGGTGTCTCCAGGGAAGGGCCACGGCGACGGCGAGCCGAGGCGTCCAGGGCGCAGGAATCGGGGACCTGCGCCGTCCCGCCGGAAACCCTGACGCGCCTCAAGGTCCGAGCGATGGGGGTGCGTTCCGACTGAAACTCCAGCCGGAATGTTGCTGCAATCTCTTGCAGCTCGGAAGTTACCGGCACATGACAAGGCCGTAAAGAGGTCTGACGGCCCGCATCGGGCCCTCCTCAAGCGGAGGTCAGAGTTCCGGCTCCCGGCGTGACTCCCGCCGCACCGCCACCGCTCAGAGCGGCACGGTCAACTGCGCCTGAAGGTGGGCGCGGAGCACACCGGCCATGTCCGTCGTGCAGTCACTGAGGAGCCACTGCGTCTGGAGTCCGTCCATCATCGCGATCAGCTGCTGAGCCGCCTCGTCGGGGTCGATCCCGTCCCGCAGGGCACCCGCGTCGCGGGCTTCCGTGTACGAGACCGCGGTCGTCAGCACCAGGTCGCGGTACCGCTCCACGAAATAGGCGTGAGCCGGGTGCTCGGCAGAGGTGGCCTCGGCGGCGACCACGGAGAACAGCTCGACGATGCCCCGCCGTTCGGCGTTCAGCACGGCGAGGTCGACCAGCCGGCGCAGGCAGTCCACGCCCGTGGGCTCGCCGACGGCGAACAGCTCGCCGTCCACGTCGTCGCGGCGTTCAAGGACCGCGAGCAGCAGTGACCCCTTCGTGGGGAAGTGGTGCAGCAGCCCAGGGTGCGAGATGCCGCAGCGCGTCGCGATCACGCGCAACGACGCTCCCCGGTAGCCGACCTCACCGAACAGGGCCATGGCCTGGTCGAGGATCTCCACCCGCTTGGCGCGGCCCTTCGCATAGCCCCGCCGCGCCTCACCCGTCACTCGTCACTCTCCCCGGTCGTCTCGAACGGCTCTTCTGCGTACAGTCGCATACTCACATACTTACCACCCGGTCGGGATTCAGCGTACGGTGGATCCCAGCGGCCGTGTTGCGCCGTGCCGTCCCGCCGACGCTGTGAAAGGAACTCCTGTGGGCTCCTCCCTGCCCTATCTCGACCCCGCCCTGTCCGTCCCGGAGCGCGTCGCCGACCTGGTCGGCCGGATGACGCTGCCCGAGAAGGTCGGCCAGATGCTCCAGTTGAACGCCAAGGACGGGGTGCGCTCCCACATCGAGGAGATGCACGCGGGCTCGATCCTGCACGCCTCCCCCGAGCGGGTCCTGGAGGCCGCCGCCCTCACCGAGCAGACCCGGCTTCGGATCCCGCTGCTCGTCGCCGAGGACTGCATCCACGGCCACTCCTTCTGGGAGGGGGCCACGATCTACCCGACCCAGCTCGGCATGGCGGCGTCCTGGGACCCCGAGCTCGTGCGGCGCATCGCCCGGGCCACGGCCGTCGAGGTGGCCGCGACCGGCGTCCACTGGACGTTCTCGCCGGTCCTGTGCATCACCCGCGACCTGCGCTGGGGCCGGGTGAGCGAGACGTTCGGCGAGGACCCCTTCCTCATCGGTGAGCTCGCCTCGGCCATGGTGCGCGGCTACCAGGGCGACGGGCTCGACGACCCGACGGCGATCCTCGCGTGCGCCAAGCACTTCGCGGGCTACTCGGAGACCCAGGGCGGCCGCGACGCCAGCGAGGCCGACATCTCGCGGCGCAAGCTGCGTTCGTGGTTCCTGCCCCCGTTCGAGCGGGTCGCCCGCGAGGGCTGCCGGACGTTCATGCTCGGCTACCAGTCCATGGACGGGGTGCCGGTCACCGTCAACAACTGGCTGCTGAACGAGGTGCTCCGCGGCGAGTGGGGCTACACCGGGACCCTGGTGACCGACTGGGACAACGTCGGCCGCATGGTGTGGGAGCAGCATGTGTATGCCGACCACACGCAGGCGGCCGCCGCCGCGGTCCGCGCCGGCAACGACATGGTCATGACGACGCCGGCCTTCTTCGGCGGCGCGCAGGAGGCCGTCGCCGCGGGCACGCTGAGCGAGGCGGAGGTCGACGCCGCGGTCCGGCGCATCCTCACCCTCAAGTTCGAACTGGGCCTGTTCGAGAACCCGCGCCACCCCGACCGCGAGCGCCAGGCCGCCGTCATCGGCAGCGCGGACCATGCCGGGCTGAACCAGGAAGCGGCGCGCCGCTCGCTGGTACTGCTCACCAACGACGGCACGCTGCCGCTGGCCGGCGGTTTCGAGGCCGGTCCGCAGGGCCGCGCGGTCGCGGGTGCGGACTCCGCTCCGCGTACGGTCGCCGTCATCGGCCCCAACGCCGACGACCCGCAGACCCAGCTCGGCGACTGGGCGGGCTCGTCCGGCCAGGCGGACTGGCTGCCGGACGGCCAGCCGCGCGCCATGATCCGTACGGTGCTGGACGGCTTCCGGGAGCACGTGCCCGCCGGCTGGACCGTCTCCCACGCGCGCGGGGCCGACATCCTCACCGTGGGCCCCGACCCCGAAGGCGCGTTCTTCCCGGACGGACAGCCGCGGCCGGAAATCGTCGTCCCGGCGGAGCCGTCCGAGACCCTGATCGCCGAGGCCGTCGCCGCGGCGGAGGCCGCCGACTACGTGGTCGCGGTCGTCGGTGACCGGATCGAGCTGATCGGTGAGGGCCGCTCGACGGCGACCCTGGAGCTGATCGGCGGTCAGGTCGCGCTGCTCGACGCACTGGCCGCGACGGGCAAGCCGCTCGTGGTCGTCGTCATCAGCTCCAAGCCGCTCGTCCTGCCGCCGTCCGCGCACGGCGCGGCGGCGATCGTGCACGCCTTCAACCCCGGCATGCTCGGCGGCCGGGCCGTCGCCGAACTCGCCCTCGGTCTCATCGAGCCGTCCGGGCGGCTGCCCATCTCCTTCGCACGCCACTCGGGGCAGCAGCCCACGTACTACAACCAGGTACGCGGCCAGCACGGCTCCCGGTACGCGGATCTGACGCAGAGTCCGGCGTTCGTCTTCGGCGAGGGCCTCAGCTACACGACCGTCGCGTACACGGACCTGGAGGTGCTCACCGACGTCCTGGGCGCGGGCGACACCCTGCGGGCGCGCGTCACCGTCAGCAACACGGGTGACCGTCCGGTCCTGGAGACCGTGCAGACGTACATCAGCGACACGGTCACCTCGGTGACCTGGGCGGAGAAGGAGCTCAAGGCCTACCGCCAGGTGGCGCTCGCCCCCGGTGAGTCCCGAGAGGTCGCCATCGAACTGCCGGTCGCCGACTGCACGCTGGTGGACGCCGAGGGCCGGCGCATCGTCGAGCCGGGCGCGTTCGAACTGCTCGTCGGCCCGTCATCGCGCGACGCGGCACTGCTGCGCGCCGGTTTCACGGTCAAGGGCTGAGCACCGACGGCGCCCGGCAGCGAGTGCCGGGCGCCGGTCACCCGCCGGGATAGCCCAACCGGGCCCCGGCGGCGGCCCGGCGGCATGTCGTGGGGGCGCCCCGCGGCATGCCGCCTACTGTCACCCGCACGGAACCTGGGAGCGGGTGACGTTGCGGTATCGGCGCTGTGCGGGCCGCTCCGGCGCCCGCCGTCCCCCTCGATGACGACGTCACTCACGACGAAGTACGGGGAGTGGCATGCCGCACGTACAGCAGCAGCGACGACGGCCGGGGGTGGCCGCCCTGGTCTGCGGCCGGCGCACCAAATGGCTGGTCGTGGCGTTGTGGCTGATCGTCTTCGTCGTCGCGGCGCCGCTCGCCCAGAAACTCACCGACGCCCAGGACAACGACGCCACCTCCTGGTTGCCGAGCAGCGCGGAGTCCACCCAGGTCCTGGAGAGTTCGAAGAACTTCCGGCCCGAGGTCATCACCGCCATCGTCGTGTACGCCCGCGAGGGCGGGCTGACCGTGGCGGACCGCGCCGAGATCGTCGAGGACACCCGGCAGTTGCGCGCCCTCGGCGGGCACGGCGTGCGGGGCGCGCAGACCCGCGGCCCCGTCTACGACAAGAAGGTCGCGCCCTCGGCGGCGCAGGTCTTCGTACCCATCACGATGGGCGAGGAGGGCTGGGAACAGATCGGCCCCGCGGTCGACGACATCAGGGAGATCGTGGGGAAGGGCGGCGACGGTCTCGCCGTCCACGTGACCGGTCCGGGCGGGGTCACGGCGGACTCCGCGGAGGCGTTCTCCGGAATCGACTCGACGCTCCTGTTCGCCGCCCTGGCCGTGGTGATCATCATGCTCCTGATCACCTACCGGAGCCCCACCCTGCTCCTGCTGCCCGTGATCGCGGTCGTGGCCGCGCTGTTCAGCGCCCAGGCGGTCATCTATCTGCTGGCGGCGCACGCGGGCCTGACCGTGAACGGGCAGAGCGCGGGCATCCTCACGGTGCTGGTGTTCGGTGCCGGCACGGACTACGCCCTGCTGCTCGTGGCCCGCTACCGGGAGGAACTGCGCCGCCACGAGGACCGGCACGAGGCGATGGCCCGGGCGCTGCACCGGGCCGGTCCCGCCGTGCTGGCGAGCAGTGGCACGGTGGTGCTCGGCATGCTGGTGCTGCTGGTCGCGGAGATGAACTCGACCCGGGGGCTCGGGCCGGTGGCCGCGATCGGTGTGGCGGTCGCCCTGGTCGCCATGCTCACCCTGCTGCCCGCCCTGCTGGTGATCTTCGGCCGGTGGGTGTTCTGGCCGGTCGTCCCGCACTTCGGTTCCACCGAGCCGACCGAGCACGGGGTCTGGGCCCGGATGGGCGAGCGGCTCTCGCGCCGCCCCCGCACGATCTGGATCGTCACCGCGCTGGTGCTCGCCGCCCTGTCGCTGGGGCTGACGCAGCTGCGCGCCTCCGGCCTCAGCAACGCGGACTCGTTCACCGGGAAACCGGACTCGATCACCGGCCAGGAGGTCCAGGACCGGTACTTCCCCGGCGGCAGCGGCGACCCGCTGGTGATCATCGCCGACGCCGGCCGCGCCACCGCGGTGCGGGCGGCCGTGGCGACGACCCCGGGGGTGGTGCGCGGTTCGGTCGGCACCCCGCCCGGTGCCCGTCCCGAGGCGGACGGTCAGGTCATCCTCGAAGCGACGATGACGGATCCGGCGGACAGCGACGCGGCCAAGGACACGGTGGAACGGGTCCGCGACGCGGTGCACGCGGTGCCGGACGCCGATGCCCAGGTCGGCGGCAGCACCGCGGCGCTGCTGGACATGGACACCGCGACCAGGCACGACAACCTGCTGATCATCCCCCTGGTCCTCCTGGTGGTGCTGATCATCCTGGGGCTGCTGCTGCGCGCGGTGGTGGCGCCCGTCCTGCTGGTCGCGACCGTGGTGCTCTCGTTCGCCGCCGCCCTCGGTATCAGCGCCCTGGCCTTCCGCTACGTCTTCGACTACGCGGGCGAGTCCACGGACTTCCCGCTGTTCGTCTTCGTGTTCCTGGTGGCTCTCGGCATCGACTACAACATCTTCCTGTCGACGAGGATCCGCGAGGAGGCGGTCCTCCACGGCACCCGGACGGGTGTCGTCGCCGGCCTGGCGGCCACCGGCGCGGTCATCACCTCGGCGGGACTGGTCCTCGCCGGTACCTTCGCGGCGCTCGGCACGCTCCCGGTCGTGGTGTTCGCCGAGATCGGGTTCGCGGTGGCCCTGGGCGTCCTGCTGGACACCTTCGTCGTCCGCTCGGTGCTCGTGACATCGCTCTTCCTCGACATCTGCGCGCGGGTGTGGTGGCCGCACCGGCTGTCCCGTGAGGACGGGACGCCGGGGCCGACGACGAAGGCGTAGGAGTACGCGGAGCGGGCGCGCTACCGGTCGGGGCCGGGACGGTCCATCCCGTCCGGACCGGGCCGCCGCGGCGCCGGGTCCGGCACATCGGCGGCGGCCGCCCCTTCCGCCGGCGTGTCCGCCGCACCCGCCCCGGGCATCGCACCGCCCCCGCGCAGGCGTTCCAGGTCAGAGGGGCGCACCTGGATGACGATCAGGGCGACCAGGGCGGCGACGACGGCGAAGACCGCGGCGACGACGAACGCACTGGAGACGCCGGACGTCAGGACCTGATCGCCCCACTGCCCGGGAAGCTGTCCGGTCCTGCGGAACTCCGCCAGCTGGGCCGGGGTCGCGTCGGCGAGGAACTTCGGCGCCTGGCTGGTGGCCTCGTTGCGGCTGGCCGTGCCGAAGACGGTGACCAGGATGGACAGACCGAGCGAGCCGCCCACCTGTTGCGTCGTGTTGAGGATGCCGGACGCCGCGCCGGCCTCCTTCGGCTGCACGCCCGATACGGCCATCAGCGTCAGCGACACGAACTGCAGCCCCATGCCGAGGCCGAAGACCAGCACCGGGCCCAGGATGCTGCCCAGGTACGAGCTGTGCACATCGGTCTGCGTCAGCCACGCCAGACCCGCGGCCGCCAGGAGCGAACCCGTCACCATGAAGGGCTTGGGTCCCAGCTTGGGCAGCAGCTGTGAGGTGATACCGGCGCCGATCGCGATGATGACGCTGACCGGCAGGAAGGCGAGACCCGTCCTGAGCGGGCTGAAGCCGAGGATGTTCTGCACGAACAGCGTCAGGAAGAAGAACATCCCGAACATCGCGGCGGCGAGGCAGAGCATCATCGCGTACGTGCCGGAGCGGTTGCGGTCGCGGAACATCCACAGGGGTGTGATGGGCTGCCGGGACCGGCTCTCGATCATGATGAACGAGCCGAGCAGCACCACGGCCGCGGCGAAGGCGACGAGGGTCAGCGAGTCGCTCCAGCCCTCCTCGGAGGCCCGGATGAAGCCGTAGACGAGGGACACCATGCCCAGGGTCGCCGTCAGGGCACCGACGACGTCGAAGTGTCCGGGATGCCGTTCCGACTCCCGGATGTAGCGCCGGGTGGCGAGCACGATCAGCAGGCCGATGGGCACGTTGACGAAGAAGATCCACCGCCAGTCGAGCCACTCCACCAGCACGCCGCCCGCCAGCAGACCGATGGCGCTGCCGCCTGCCGACACGGCCGCGAACACCCCGAACGCCCTGTTGCGTTCGGGGCCTTCACGGAAGGTCGTGGTGATGAGCGACAGGGCGGTGGGCGAGGCGATCGCGCCGCCGACTCCCTGGAGGGACCGCGCGGCGAGCAGTTGCCACGATTCCTGGGAGAGCCCGCCGAGCAACGAGGCGAGCACGAAGAGGGCGACACCGAACATGAAGACGCGGCGGCGGCCGAGGATGTCCCCCAGCCGGCCGCCGAGCAGGAGCAGCCCGCCGAACGTCAGCGTGTAGGCGTTGATCACCCAGGACAGGTTCTCGGTCGAGAAGCCCAGCGAGGTCTGGATGTGCGGGAGCGCGATGTTCACGATGGTGATGTCGAGGACCACCATCAGCTGGCACGAGCAGATGACGAGAAGCGCGATCCCGCTGCCGCGTCCCTTCTTCGGGGATTCGGCAGCCTGCCGGGGTGTCGCCTGGGAGCCCGTCATGGGTTTGCTCGTCGGTCGAGCCGTCGTTCGCACGCGACTCGTCGTTCGCACTCGAACCGTCAGTGAACGCGATCGTTCACTCCCCCGACGTTAGCTCCGCCCGTCGGCCGCCGCCAATCGGGCGCACGCTCACTCGAACGCCGCGGCCGCCTCCCGGAGGGCGCCCGCCACCGCCTCCGGCGAATCGGGCCCCGGCGGACCTGGGCGGTAGGTCACCGACCGCAGTCGGCCCCCGTAGCGGAAGGAGCGGTGGCGCTCGAACAGCGGCCAGGAGACCGGAGACTTGCGGTCGATCCCGATGCTGATGCCCTGGAACGGGGCCATGCCGATGAGCTGGTGCACGCTACGGGGAGTGGCCCGTACCTCGTCGTCGACGCTCAGGGTGAAGCTCCAGCGCAGCCCCTGCTCGGCCGTGGCCGCGAGCACGACCGCGTGCCCGCCTGGCGCCAGGGGGCCGGCGTCGGTCTCGTGGAGCACGCCGTACTCGTTGTACGCGAGGCGCAGCCGGCCCTCCTCGACGTAGAGGACGTAGCCGCCGCCCTGGTCGCCGTGCGAGACGAGCACGCCCTCCCCCGTCTCGTCGATCGCGACGGCGATCTCGAAGGAGCGCAGCGCGACCAGCCGGGAGGAGCGGTAGCGCTCCAGTTCCGGTGTGCCGGGCAGCAGGGTCAGCGGCCGGGCGAGCCGCTGTTCGGCCGGGTTGCGGCGCGCGAGCGCTCCGCTGAGGTCGGGCAGCGGGAAGACCCCGTTGCGCAGGGCGGCGTCCTCCCAGGCGGCCGCCAGTTCCTTGACGAGGGCGGGCCGCTCGGCGGCCAGGTCGTGGATCTCGGTCGGATCGGTCCTGATGTCGTACAGCGCCCACTCGGAGTCGTCGTAGGGCGTGCCGGGCCGGTGGAGGGTGACGAGCTTGTGGCCGTCGCGGTAGTAGCTGCGGTTGCCGGTCATCTCGCAGTACTGCTCGGGGTGGGTGGAGGCGTGATCCGCGTCGGCGAGCACGGGGGCGAAACCGACGCCGTCCGGCTCCTGGAGCGTGACGCCCCGCCGGCCGGCCGGCCGCTCCAGTCCGGCGAGCCGCAGCAGGGTGGGGGCGATGTCGGTGACGTACTGGTACTGGGTGCGCAGGCCGGGGGCGAGCTGTCCTTCGCGGGCTCCCTTCGGCCACGACAGCACGAAGGGCACGCGGACGCCGCCGGCGTAGGTGTGTCCCTTGTACAGCCGGAAGGGCGTGTTGGAGGCCATGCCCCAGCCGCGCGGGTAGTGCACCAGACTGCGCGGGCCGCCGATCAGTTCCGGGTCGCGGTCGACGTCCGGGGTCCAGTCGCCGGGGAGCGCGGGATGGTGGACGAAGCGGCTGAAGTAGGAGCGGGTGCCCTCCGCGCCGCCCTCCCCGGTACCGCCGTTGTCGGAGGTGAAGACGATGATGGTGTTGTCGAGTTCACCGAGGGCGTCGAGGGTCTCCGTGAGGCGGCCCAGGTTCTGGTCGATGTTGTCGACGAGCGCCGCGTACACCTCCATGTAGCGGGCGTAGAGCTTCTGCTGCTCCTTCGTGAGGCTCGCCCACGCGGGCACGTCGAGTCCGGCCTCGCTGTTGCGGTCGGGCAGTCCGGTGCCCGGCGGGAGGAGACCGGTGGCGAGCTGGGCGGCGAAGCGGCGTTCGCGCAGTACGTCCCAGCCCTCGTCGTAGCGCCCCCGGTGGCGGTCGATGTCCTCGGCCTTGGCCTGGAGGGGGCCGTGGACGGCGTTGTGCGCCAGGTAGAGGAAGAACGGCTTGTCGGGGTCGTGGGCGCGCAGCGACTTCACCATGGAGATCGCCTGGTCGGTGATGTCGTCGGTGTAGTAGTAGTCGTCCGCGAACTCGTCGATGTCCAGCGGGCTGTTGTCGCGGACGAGCTGGTGCGGGTGGAAGAGGCTGGTGAGGCCCTCCAGGACGCCGTAGTACTGGTCGAAGCCCTTGCGCAGGGGCCAGTTCTCCCGGTCGTCGGCCGCGTTGGACGCCGAGTCGCGGACCAGGTGCCATTTGCCGACGGCGTAGGTGGCGTAGCCGGAGTCGTGGAGGAGTTCGGCGAGGGTGGGGATGTCGTCGGCGATCTCCATGCCGTAGCCGGGGAAGCCGGGGTCGGAGTTGGCGACCATGGCGTAGCCGACGCGGTGCGGGTTGAGGCCGGTGAGGAGGGCGGCCCGGGCCGGTGAACACAGCGGCATGGTGTGGTAGTTGCTGAGGAGTACGCCGTCCTCGGCCAGGGCGGTGAGCGTGGGGGTGGCGATCTCGGAGCCGAACGGGGCGATGTCGCTGTAGCCCATGTCGTCGACGAGGACGACGACGATGTTGGGGGCCCGGCCGCCCGGGGTGCGGGATGCGGGCCAGGCCGGTTCGGACTCGGCGAAGGTACGGCCGATCCGGCCAGGGAAGCCTTCGTACGGGTCGCGGCGGGTGCTCGTGGTCATCGGCTGGGGGCTCCGTCGTGAGGCGTCGGGACGAGCGGGAGGAGGCGGGCCGGCAGCGGTCGCGGTCCGGGGAGCGGCACGGGTGGGAACGGCCGGGGATGACGCGTGCGCCGGTCCGCCGCGGGTCGGTGCACCGCTCCGGGTCGTTGCCCGCGGTGTCGTGGCCGCCGGGTGCGGCACGCGCTCACGCGAGCGCTCCCGTCTTCTGTGCCACCGCGGCACGGGCGGCCGGGGGTACGGGTTCGGGCGCCGCCGCCAGCAGGGCTCGGGTGTACGGGTCGCGGGGGTTCTCGCAGACCTCGTCGGCGCTGCCGGTCTCCACGATCCGGCCCCGGTGCATGACCGCGATGCGGTGGCTCACCTGCCGGACGACGGCGAGGTCGTGGGCGATGAAGACCAGCGCGAGCCCGAGGTCGCGCTGGAGGTCGGTGAGCAGGCCGACGATCTGTGCCTGGACCGACACGTCGAGCGCGGAGACGGGTTCGTCGCAGATGAGGACGGAGGGTTCGGGGGCCAGTGCCCGTGCGATGCCGATGCGCTGGCGCTGGCCGCCGGAGAAGGAGCGCGGATGCCGGTCGGCGACCGCCGGGTCGAGGCCGGCCCGGCGCAGCAGTTCCGCCACGCGCGTCTCGCGTTCGGCCCGGTCGCCCAGGCCGAAGGCGATCAGGGGTTCGGCGACGATCTCGCCGACCGTCATCCGGGGGTTGAGCGAGGCGTACGGGTCCTGGAACACCATCTGGACCTGGCGGCGCACCGCGTGCAGGGCGCGCCGCGAGGGCCGGGTGACGTCCTCGCCGTTCAGCCGGATGCTGCCCTCGTCCGCGGTGTGGGCGTGCGCCAGCACCCGGGCCAGGGTCGACTTCCCGGAGCCGGACTCGCCGACGATGCCGAGGGTCTCCCCCGCCGCCAGGCTCAGCGACACCCCGTCGAGCGCGGGGACCGCGTGCCGCCGGACACCGCGCCGCCGGTAGGTCTTGCGCAGCCCCTCCGCCTCCAGGACGACGGGCCCGGGGGCCGGGCGGTCGATGCGGGCCGGCGGGACCGGGGCGGGCAGCGGTTCGGTCCGCGCGGCGGCGGGCAGGCAGGCGACGTGCACCCCGTCCGCCGTGCGGGTGAGCGGTGGTGCGGCGGCGCGGCAGCGGTCCTCGACCAGCGTGCAGCGGTCGGCGAAGGCGCAGCCGTCCCCGAGCAGGGTGAGGTCGGGCGGGCTGCCGGGGATGCCGGTGAGCCGGGTGCCGGACGGGGTGGAGAGGCGGGGCACTGCGGCGAGGAGCCCCGCGGTGTAGGGGTGGCGGGGGCGGCTCAGCACCTCGGCGGTGGGCCCGTCCTCGACGACCGTGCCGCCGTACATGACCAGGACGCGTTCGCAGGCGCGGGCGACGACGCCCATGTTGTGGGTGATGAGGACCAGGGCGGTGCCGGTCTCCCGGTTGAGGTCGGCGAGCAGGGTGAGGATCTGGTCCTGGACGGTGGCGTCCAGCGCGGTGGTCGGTTCGTCGGCGAGCAGGATGTCGGGTTCGCCGGCCAGGGCCATGGCGATGAGGATGCGCTGGCGCTGGCCGCCGGAGAACTGGTGCGGGTGGTCGTCGGCGCGCCGGTGCGGCTCGGGGATGCCGACGCGGGCCAGGAGTTCGACGGCGCGGGCCCTGCGGGCGGCCGTGTCGCGGTCGCCGTGTGCGCGGAGCACCTCCTCGATGTGGCGGCCGGCCGTCAGGACCGGGTTCAGGGCCGTCATCGGGTCCTGGAAGATCATGCCGATGCGGGCGCCGCGCACCGCGCGCAGTTCCTGTCCGGTGGCGGCGGCCAGGTCCCGGCCGTCCAGGTGGACCGTGCCGGTGGTGATGCGGCCGGTGCCGGGCAGCATCCGGTTCAGGGCGAGCGCGGTGGTGGACTTGCCGGAGCCGGACTCGCCGACGACGGCCAGGGTCTCGCCCCGGTTCAGGGTGAACGACACACCGCGGACGGCGCGCAGCGCCGAACCGTCGGGTGCGGTGAACTCGACGCCGAGGTCACGGACCTGCAGCAGCTCCTGGGCGGTCATCGGCGTATCTCCCGGTTGAGCGCCTCGGCGATGAGCGAGAGTCCGAGGACGAGCGCGGTCACGGTGATCAGGGGGCCCGCGGCGAAGTTGGGGGCCTGGGCGAGGTAGGGCATGGACTGGCTGAGCACGGCCCCGAGGGTGGGTTCCGGCGGGCGTACGCCGACGCCGAGGAAGCTCATCGCGCCCTCGATGAAGACGGCCACGGTCAGGGAGACGGCGATCTGCACGATGAGCGGGTCGGCCGCGTTGGGCAGGATGTGCCGGACGAGCACCCGGCGGCCCGAACTGCCGCCGACCCGGGCGGCGGTGACGTACTCCCGCTCCCGCTGGACGAGGATTCCGCCGCGCAGCAGCCGTCCGAACGCGGGGATCTCGGCGAGGGCGATGACGAGCACGACGGGGAGGCGTCCGGGGCCGAGGATCGCGGTGACGGCGAGCGCCAGGATCAGGCCGGGGAAGGCGAGCAGGAGGTCGAAGACGCGCTGGACGACGGTGTCGGCCACCGGGTGGGCGGCGGCGACGAGGGCGAACAGGCAGCCCAGTGCGGCGCCGAGGGGCACGGCGACCGCGATGATGCCGAGGTCGGCTCGGATTCCGTGGAGGACGCGGCTGAGCAGGTCCCGGCCGAGGTCGTCCGTGCCCAGCGGATGGCCCGGGGTGCCGAGGGCGGCGAGGCTCTGGCCGCTCTGGTCGGTGGGGCCGTGTCCGGCGATGAGCGGTGCGAGCAGCCCGGCGAGGATCACGGCGCCGACGAGGACGAGGCCGGTGCGGGCGCGGGCGGTGGACAGGGCGCTGCGGTAGGGGTGGCGGCCGCGGGTCCGGCCGCGTGGCCCGGAGGCCGGCGGGGGCGGGCCGGCGGCGAGGAGGTCGGTCGTCGAGGTCATGGGTTACTCCCACCTGATCCGGGGGTCGAGCCAGGCGTACACGAGGTCGGTGAGCAGCTGGACGAGGACGAAGACGGCGACCAGGAGCAGCAGCAGGTCCTGGACGACCGGGTAGTCCCGGCGCTGGAGGCCCTGTTCGGCGAGCTGGCCGAGTCCCGGCCAGGCGAAGATGGCCTCGACGAGTACGGCTCCGCCGAGCAGATGGCCCACCTGCATGCCGAGCAGGGTGACGACGGGCGGGAGGGCGTTCGGCAGGGCGTGGCGCCACAGCAGCCGGCGAGGGGCGACTCCGGCGGCGGTCGCGGTGCGGATGTAGTCCTCGGCCAGGCCCCGTTCGATGCCGTCCTTGAGGTAGCGGCCGAGGACGGCGGCGCTGGGCAGGGCCAGGCAGAGCGCGGGGAGCACCAGGTACTGCGCGGCGAGGTCGGGCGCGGTCAGGAAGGCGACCCGGCCGCCCGGCGGCAGCACTCCGAGGATCACCGCGAACAGCAGCACGAGCAGGACCCCGCTGACGAAGGGCGGCACGGCGAGTGCGGCGGTCGTGGTCACCCGGACCGCGGTCCGGATCCAGCGGCTGCGGGAGGTGGCCCCGAGCACGCCGAAGGCCGTACCGAGGACGATCACGAACAGGAGGGCGGCCAGGGTGAGTTCGGTGGTGGCGCCGAGGCCGTCCCCGATCAGGTCGGCGGTCTGGCCGCCGATCGCGTACGAGGGTCCGAGGTCGCCCGTGAGCAGCGAGCCGATCCAGTGGGCGTACTGGGAGAGCAGGGGTGCGTCGAGGCCGAGCCGGTCGCGGATGGCGGCGACGGTCGCCGCGTCCGCGTCGGGACCGGCGAGGGTGGTGGCCGGGTCCCCCGGGACGAGCCGCAGGATGGTGAAGATCAGGAAGGAGGCGGCGAGCAGGACGAGGAGGGCCGACGGCAGCCTGCGGATCACGTAGCTGCGCATGTCACACCAGGTAGGCGTTGTCGAGGTTGAGGTACGAGAACTTGTTGAGCGTGACGCCGTGCAGCCCGTCGGCGGCGACCTGGACCTGTCCGCGGACGACGAGGTCGATGAGGAACGCCTCGTCGAGCAGGATGGCGGAGATCTTCTCGTGCTGCGCGTTGGCCGCGGCGGCGTTCGTCTCGGGTTCGGTCCAGGCCGCGCGCACGACCTTGGTGTACTCGGCGGAGCGGTACTTGGAGGTGTTCTTCGCCTCGTTGAACGGATAGGCGCTCACGGCGAGGGTCGAGGGCTGTACCTGGGCGAAGCCGTGCCCCATCGTCCACAGGGCCGGCATGCCCTGCGAGATGAGCTTCTTCTGGCCGGTGGCCGGGTCGGTGGGCTGGAGCGTGACGTGGACGCCGACCTGCTTGAGGTCGTACTGGATGGATTCGGCGATGGCCGTCTCGCTGGGCAGCGCCAGGTGCAGCAGCGGCAGTTCGAGCTTGCTGTGCCCGGCGGACTTCAGGAGTTCACGGGCCTTGCCGGGGTCGTGGGAGTAGTGGGTGCGGTGCGCCTCGGTGAAGGCGGGAGAGGACTTGGGCCAGGGGGCGGCGGAGGCGAGGCCGTAGCCGCCGAGGGTCTGGGCGAGCAGCCGGTCGCGGTCGACGGCCCAGGCGAGGGCCTGGCGGACGGTCCGGTCGTCCAGCGGGGCGATGGCGGTGTTGACGCCGAAATAGACGGCGCCCGCGCCCGTGTCGTAGTCGCTGATGGTGAGGTGCGGATCGCTCTTCACGACGCCGAGGCTCTTGCCCGGCACGTTGAAGGAGAGCTGGGACTGACCGGAGCGCAGTGACGAGATCAGCGCGTCGGCCTGCGGTATCACCCGCAGTTCGACTCCGTCGAGGTACGGGCGTCCCGCCTGCCAGTAGCTGTCGTTCCTGGCCAGGCTCAGACCGGAGCCGGGGCTCCACTTCTTCAGCCGGAACGGCCCTGTGCCGATGAGCTTCTTCCCGGTGACGGCGTCCTCGACGGACTCCGAGTCCGCGATGATCATGAACTCGAAGAGGTCGAAGAGGTTGTTCACCGGATGCGCCAGCTTCAGCACCAGCTCGTGGTCGCCGCGCTTCTCGAATCCGCTGACCGTGGCGGCCGTGCTGCGCAACTGAGCTGCGCGTACCGGGTTCTGAAGGTTCTTCACCGCGAAGATCACGTCGGCGGCGGTGAACGCGCGGCCGTTGTGGAAGGTCACGTCGTCGCGCAGCCGGAGCGTGATGCTTCGCCCGTCCTTGGCGTACGTCCAGGAGCGGGCCAGCTCGGGCTGCGGGCTGAGCCGGTCGTCGTAACGGGTCAGGGTGTTGTAGATCAGCCGGTGCTGGAGGGACTGCCCGCTCTGCGAGAAGAGCAGGGCGGGCGTGAAGTCGCTGTTGACGGCGACGTTGAGCACACCGCCCCGCCTGGGTGCGGCGCTCGCGCCCTGCGGTGCGGACGAGGAGTCCGACACCGCCGAGCGGCAGCCCGCCAGACCCAGTCCGAGAAGCAGGGTGCCGCCTCCTGCGGCGCGCAGCGTCGAGCGCCGGGAGGGCCCGGGGGGCGTGAGGGGGTACAGCTCGGTCATCGAAGCCTGCCTGTGACGGTGGAGGACGGTGAAGGGAGTGGACGCGCCGGTGCATGCGTTCCGCCGCGTGATTCGTTCCGCAGCGGGAGAAATTGAGGCGAGGGGCCGCACAGCATCAAGGACGCACCGCGCGGGGGCACTTGGCGGACGTACGGAATCAGCGCCGACGGCGGGAGCGTGGGCCGTTCGGTGCGGGCGGAGGCGGTGTGCGGAGTGCGACGGCGCTCAGGCCGTTACGCGGTGCGGGACCTCGGGGAACCGGCTCCGGGCGGGAACGCCGCGGTGCCGGTGCGGCGTCAGTGAGGTGCCGCGCACACCCGGGACGGGCCGGTGAAAGGGGCGGTCCGGGTCAGACGCGGACAGCACAGACCGCGCTGGCCTGCCGACAGAGGTCGACGTGCCTGCGGGAGACGAGGCGCATGTCCGGGTTCACGGGAGCAATATGACAGTGGCTTCGCCGGACGGTCAACCCGGTCTGTCCGGATCCTGGTACGTGTCCCGTTTCCGCCCGGGTCGCATGCTCAGCTCCTGGATGCCGCGAGCGGGCTCCTGAACAGCGGGTTCAGCAGAATGGTGCCCGCGGCGACGGGGAGGACGGCCGTCCCGGCATGCGGACTGACGATGCGTTCGGGGTCGTCGCAGACGTGGGACAGGTCCACCGCCGCGCCCCGGATCTCCTCCAGGTAGTCGGGATTGAGCAGACTGGAGTGCTCGGTGACGACGACCAGGTCCGGGTTCAGGACGTCGAGGAGCAGGGCGATCGCCCGGCCGACCGCGCGGGCGCGCTCGCGCAGCAGCCGGTCGGCCCGCCGGTCGCCGGCCGCCGCGGCGTCCACCAAGAGGAACGCGTCGGGCTCGGGCACGATGCCGCGGCGCACCGCGGTCCGCGCGACGGCGGTGTTGGACGCGGTCGCCTCCAGGCAGCCGGACCGTCCGCACGGGCAGATGACCGTGGAGTCCGGGACCGGCAGATGGGCCACGTCACCGGCTCCGGACCCCGGCCCCTGGTGGACCACTCCGGCGATGCCGAGGGCCGCGTCGACGACGTTGCCGACGAAGAGGTGGACCAGGCTGCGGCGCGCGGCGGGGCGGCCGAAGAGGATCTCCGACTGGGCCACCGCCCGGGCGTGGTTGTCGATCCGTACGTCGAGTCCGCCCAGGCCACGGGCGAGTTCGGCGGCGATCGGCCGCTGCTGCCAGCCGAGCGCGTCATGCCGCACCGCCGTCCCCGTGCCCGGGTCCACCCAGCCTCCGAGGGCGGCGCCCACTCCGAGCAGGCGCCGCCCCCGGCCCGTGTCGGCGAGGAAGGCGCGCAGCCCCTGGACGATCCGGAGCGACAGTTCCCCCGGCGCGATGCCCTCGTGCGGAAGCGAGCGCCGGGCGAGCAGCCGGCCGCGCAGGTCCAGCAGACCGAACGTCGATCCGGGCACCCCGATGTGGACCCCGGCCGCCACCGGTCCGCCGCTCTCCCCGGTGTGCAGGTCGACGGGGATCTGCGGCCGGCCGACTCCGCCGCCCGCCACCGGATCGGGCAGTTCGCGCACCAGGCCGAGGCCGACGAGGTCCGTGCACTGGCGGGAGACGGCGGCCGGGCTGAGCCCGGAGAGGTCGGCGATCGTACGGCGGGCGACCGGCCCGTGGTCGAGCACGGTACGCAGCACCGTGGCGGCGTTGGCCTCGCGCCGGCCGTCACCGGTCGCCCGGAAGACGTGGGAGGCAGCTGTCATGAGGTCGTCCTTCGGTCCTGCGACACGGGCGCGGTCGCAACGTTACGGCGGCATGAATTCGCCTCCGGGCTGGGACCCGGTGGCGGGGCGGGGGGTACGGGCTCTCCGGCACGGCAGGTGAACCCGCAGGTCAGGAGCTGTTTCGCGGCGCCTGTCCGGTGGGGGTGCGGGCCCGGCGCAAGGGCCGATTGAACCACTGCCCGGCCCGCCGCGGGGCGGGCCGGGGCGCTTGACGCCGACCGTGGGGCGCTGGAAGTCTCCGGAACATGTTCGCGACGGCCGTTACCGATGCGCGGCCCGCCCGCGCCGGCCGCACCGCACCGCAGCCCGCGTGTCCGGGCTCCTGTACCGCCGCCTGACCCGGCGGCCCCCGCACCGCACGCACCGGGCTGCTCCTCGCACCGACTCACCCGGGCTGCGCCGCACTTGATCCGGCTCCGGCCGCCCCACCGCTCTCCCGGACCGCCCAGGTCCGGTGGTGGGCAGTCCGACGTCTTCATTACTTCCGCTCCCGAATTAATCAACTCCGCCGTCGGCCGGACGCCATGAACGGCCGGCGGAGGAGCGTGTCCTTCGAAGGGAACCCGTCATGACCTCCACCACCACCGCCCCCGCTCCCACCGTGACCGTCCAGAAGCTCGGCGGCCGGATCGGCGCCGTCATCTCCGGGGTGCGCCTCGGCGGGGAGCTCGCCCCCGAGACCGTCGCGGCCGTCCGGTCCGCGCTGCTGGCCAACAAGGTCGTCTTCTTCCGCGGCCAGGACCACCTGGACGAGGACAGCCACGAGGCGTTCGGCCGGCTGCTCGGCACCCCGGTCGCGCACCCCACCGTTCCGTCCGCGGACGGCCGCTACTCGCTCGGCATCGACTCGGACCACGGCGGCCGGGCCAACCAGTGGCACACCGATGTCACGTTCGTGCCCGCCTACCCGGCCTTCTCCATCCTGCGCGCCGTCGTCATCCCGCCGTACGGCGGCAACACCCTGTGGTCCAACACCGCGGCCGCGTACGCCGAACTGCCGGAGCAGCTGCGCACCCTGGCCGACAGTCTGCGGGCCGTCCACTCCAACGACTACGACTACGTCGCCCTGCGTCCCAACGCCCTGCCGGAGGCGCTCGCGAAGTACCGCGAGGTGTTCACGTCGACGAAGTTCCTCACCGAGCACCCGGTGGTCCGCGTCCACCCCGAGACCGGCGAACGCGTGCTGCTCCTCGGCAACTTCGTCCAGCGGATCGCCGGGCTGACCGGGAGCGACTCGCGCGCCCTCGTCGATCTGTTCCAGTCCCACATCGAGCGCCCGGAGAACACGGTGCGCTGGGACTGGCAGGTGGGCGACGTCGCCATCTGGGACAACCGCGCCACCCAGCACTACGGCGTGGACGACTCCGACACCCACGAGCGCAAGCTGCGGCGCGTCACCATCGACGGCGACGTCCCCGTCGGCACGGACGGCCGCACCTCCACGCTCATCAGCCCCGAGGCTGTGCCCGACCCGTCCTTCGGGATCGCGTCCGGCGCCTCGACGGCCGAGGCAGCGGCGACGGCCGGCGCATGACGAAGTCCGTTCCGCACGGTGAGGCACCGCTCCCGGCGGGTGGCGCAGCGGCGCCCCCCGCCGGGGCGCCCCCGCAGGTGATCGTGGTCCTCACCGACCAGCAGCGCTGGGACACGGCCGGTGTGCACGGGAATCCGGCGGGGGTGACTCCCGAGTTCGACCGGATCGCCCGCGAGGGCACCCTGTTCGAGCAGGCGATCACTCCCAACCCGGTCTGCGCACCGGCTCGTTCGGCGCTGCAGACCGGCCGCTACCCGACCGCTGCGGGCGTCTTCCGCAACGGTCTGCCGCTCCCCCGCGACATTCCCACGCTGGCCGGGGAGTTCGCGGCGGCCGGGTATGCGACCGGGTACATCGGCAAGTGGCACCTGGCGGGCGAGGACCAGCCGGACGGCCCGGTGGAGCCCGGCCGCCGGGGCGGCTACGACCGGTGGCTCGCCTCGGACCGGCTCGAGTTCACCTCGGACGCCTACCGCACGGTGGTGTACGACGAGGACGGGGCCGCCGTCCGGCTGCCCGGATACCGTTCGGACGCGCTGATCGACGCGGCGATCCGGTTCGTGGCCGACCACCACGACCGCCCGTACCTGCTGTTCCTCTCGCTGCTGGAGCCGCACCACCAGAACCCGACCGACGACTACCCGGCCCCGGCGGGCTACCGCGAGCGCTACGAGGGAGCCTGGCTGCCGCCGGACCTGGCCGCGCTCTCTCCCGGCGCCCCGCAGGGCGGTGCGCACCGTCACCTGGCCGGCTACCTCGGTCAGCTGAAGCGGGTCGACGAGGGGGTGGGCCGGCTGCGCGACGCCCTGCGGAGCATCGGGACCGAGGACAACACGGTGCTGGCCTGGACGGCGGATCACGGCTCCCACTTCCGTACCCGCAACAGCGAGTACAAGCGCTCGGCCCACGAGGCGTCCGTCCGGGTGCCGCTCGCGCTCACCGGGCCGGGCTTCACCGGCGGCGGGCTCGTCCGGCAGCCCGTCGGCACGGTGGACCTGATGCCCACCCTGCTGGCGGCCGCCGGCCTCCCGGTGCCGGACGGTGTCCAGGGGCGTTCCCTGCTGCCGTTGACCGGCGGGGGCCGCGATCCCGGCCGGCCCGGTTCCGTGTTCGTCCAGATCAGCGAGGACCGGGTGGGGCGGGCGGTCCGTACCTCCCGCTGGAAGTACGCGGTGGACGCGCCGGGTGCAGATGCCTGGAACGACCGGGGCGCGGACCGCTACGCGGAGACGGAGCTGTACGACCTGGCGGCGGACCCGTACGAGCTGGACAACCTCGTCGGCCTGGACTCGCACCGGGAGGTCGCCGACACCCTGCGCGCCGAACTGCTGGAGTGGCTGGTGCGGGTCGAGGGGACCAAACCGGAGATCGAGCGGGCGGCGGCCCGTCCGGCCGGCCAGCGCCGCGTGGAGTCGTTTCCGGCCGGGACGCCGTGGGAGGGGGTGCGGTTCGCGCACCGGCCGCGCCCCTGACGGCGTCGCACCCCGGCGGTTCCCGCTCAGACGCCCTGAGCGGGAACCGCCGCGGGCGCGGGCTCCCGGCGTGTTCCGGCCGCCCACCGGGCCACCGGACCCAGCGCGTACGACGCGGCGAGGACCGCGCCGCCGAGCAGCAGCCAGCCCGCCGGGCCCCACCCGACCAGCAGCGCGGTGAGCAGCAGGGGCCCCAGCGTGCGCGCGACGGTGACACCCGTACCGAAGAAGCCCTGGTACTCGCCGATGCGTCCCGCCGGTGCCAGATCGAAGGCGAGCTGCCAGGAGCCCGCCGAGTGGAGCATCTCCGCCGCGACGAGGAGCACGGAACCGCCGGCCAGGGCGGTGACCGCGCCCCAGGGGGAGTCGACGGCCGAGAGGGCGAAGACGGCACAGGTGAGGAGCATGAGTGCGCCGGAGCGGCGCAGGGCGCGGGCGGCCGTGGGGATGCCGGTCACGGAGCGGGCGGTGCGGACCTGGAAGAGCATCACCGCCCCGGTGTTGAGCACGAAGAGCGCGGAGACCAGCCACTCAGGAGCCTGGGTCCGTTCGGTGATCCACAGCGGCAGACCGAGACTGAGCAGCGGCATCCGCAGCAGCAGGACCGTGTTGAGGAGCGTGACGACGGCGTACGGCCGGTCGCGCAGCACTTCGAGCTTCGCGCCCGGCTCCCCGGGCACCGCGGCGACGGCCGGCAGCCGCAGCAGGACGAGTGCGCAGAGCAGGAAGCTCACGGCGTCGACGGCGAACACCGCGAGGTACACCGCCGTGGTCCCGGCGGACAGGGCGAGGCCGCCGAGCGCGGCGCCCACCGCGAGGCCCGCGTTGAGCGTCGACTGGAGATGGGCGAGGGCCCCGGTGCGCTCCTCCCGGGCGACCAGGCCGGAGAGCAGCGCCTGCCGGGCGGCGGCCAGGCCGGACTGCGCGGTGGCGTAGAGGCAGGCGGCGGCGAGGAACAGGGCGAAGTCCCGTACGACGAGGAAGGAGGCGACGGCGACAGCGGTCGTGAGGGTGAGCAGCACCGCCGTCCCCCGCGGGCCGCGGCGGTCGGCGATGCGGCCGAGCGGTACCCCGACGACCGAGCCCACGGCCCAGGCCACGGTGAGTCCGAGACCGATCCTGGCGGGTGCGAGGCCGACGACATGGGTGAAGTACAGGGCCGAGGTGACGTAGTACGCGCCGTCGCCGACGGAGTTGCTCAACTGGGCCAGTGAGAGTGTGCGTTGAGGTCCGGGCGGGGGCAGTAGGTTCGGCATGGCCCTGACGTTACGCAGGAATCGGCTCCCTTGCGTGGGGCACTTCGAGGCTGTGCGGGTGGGCCACTTGGCCCCTCTTCCCAGCCAGTCAGCCCGCTTGGCGCTGTCGTGTCAGGACCAGGCCGACGAGCGCGGCGACCGAGCTGCCGAGGAGTCCGGCGCCCGCGGTGGCCGCGCCCGCGTCGATCAGGTGCTTGGCGACCCACAGCACTCCGGTGACGGCCCCGGCGCCGAGGACCATGCCGGCCACCCGGCAGCGCAGTTCCGTCCGCTCCCTCCACCGGCGGTGTTCGTAGTCGGCCTCGACCTGACGGAGCATGCGCTCGGCGCTGCCGGGCACGACGCGTTCCCACTGGGCGATCTGTTCGGCCAGCGGCAGGTCCTGCCAGCCGTGGCCGGCCTCGTTCACCTCTCCCGGATCGGGGGCGGAGGCCGGTGCGGGGGCGGTCACGAGACGTCTCCCAGAGGTGTCGGGCCGTCGGACCCCGCGTCGTTGTGGTCGGGCTCGGGGTGTGCGAAGCCCGGGGGCGGGCCGAGTTCGTCGTAGGCGCGACGGAGCAGTTCCTCCACCGAGGGGCCGGCCTGCCCGGCCGCCCGGTGAGTGACGTCAGCGGGCGAGAGATCCAGGAGCCCCAGCAGGACCGCCCGCCGCCGTGACGGCGCGCCGTCCGGGACGTGCGGCCGACGGCGCGGAGTTACGGACTGCGCATGCGCCGGCGACGTGTTACGAGGCCGGGCGAGGATGACGCAGAGCACAGCCCACAGGACGAGCCACCACCCGTGGCTCAGTGGGGTCCACGGCGTGACCGCGAGGGTCACGAAGGCGGCGGCTGCCACCGCCGGGGTCAGGAGTGCCGCGCCGAGCCGGTGGGGCCGGCGGGGTGGCGGGAGCGGTCCCGGGGGCTGCGGGGACGAAACGGCCGGCGGTGCCGCGGGCAGCGGTGCGGGGGCCGCCTCGTGCAGCTCCTTCGGCGGCGAAGGCGGCGGGGGGTCGTACAGCACGACCGGGAGCGACGCGGCGTCCGCCGTCGGGTCCGCGCAGATCTGCTCGGCGGCGGCGGCGAGTTGACGCTGCGCCCCGAGCGCGCTCAGCCGGCGTCCCGGGTGGCGCTGGAGCAGGGCCGACAGCACCTGTCGCAGGGGCCCGACGTCCTCCGGCAGCGACACGGCCCCCGGCTCCGCCATCCAGCCGCTGCGGAACTCCTCGACGTCCTCGTCGCGGTAGAGCGGCACCCCGGTGACCAGCGTGTACACCGTCGCGCCGACGGAGAACACATCGGACGCGGCCTCGGGCCAGTAGCCGCTGAGCGACTCGGGGGCGCCGAAGCCCGGGTTGGACAGGTGGACGTCGCCGGTGAGGGTCGAGTCGTCCAGGGGATCGCGGACCCGGTGCGCCGCGTGGAGTCCGGTGAGCCGGGCGGTACCGTCCGCCGTGATCACGATGTTGCCCGGCCGGACACCGGTGTGGACCCAGCCCTCGCGGTGCAGGGCCGCCAGTGCCCCGGCGACCTCCGCACCGATCCTGGCCGCCTCCCCCAGGGACATCCGCGGCCGGTCGGCGAGGCTGACACCCGGCACGTACTCCATCGCCACCCAGGCCTCGTCCCGGTGCACGGCCGCGGTGTCGTACAGCGCGGCCAGGTGCGGATGCCGGATCCGGGCCAGGGAACGGACGGCGCCGGCCTCCCGGAGACCGCCGTCACGGAACCGTATCCGCGCCAGGGTCACCTTCCGGTCGAGGACCGTGTCGTGCGCGACCCACACCTCGTCGCGACCGCGTGCGAGGCGTGTCTCCTTCCGGTACCGACCGCCGACGTCTCTCCCGGCCAGCCTCACGGCCCCGTCACCCCACCGTCCTGTCGCCTGCTCCCACCGCCCGGCCGCGCACGGACCGCGCTCCGCCGGCGCCCGTACCGGTGGCGGCGGATTTCCTGTCCGCGCGGGCCAGTAGAACACCGCGGCCCGGGTGGTGCACGGCCGCCGCCGCACCCGACCGGACGGAGGCGGAGCCGTGTCGTTTCGTACCGAAATGCGATCAGTTGCGCCGCTATTCGATCGCTGCGTGCCTCACCGCAGCTCCGGCCGCGCCGGCCCTACGGGAGCGGCAGGCCGGCGTAGTTCTGCGCGAGTTCGGCGGCGGCGTGGGCCGAGTCCGCGATCCTGTCCAGCTGCGAGATCTGCAGCCGGGTATCGAATCCGCTCTGCTCCGGGTCGGTGTGGAGTGTGGTGGTCATGAAGTACGAGAAGTGCTCGGCCCGCCACACCCTGCTCAGACAGGTGTCCGAGTAGGCGTCCAGCAGATCGGACGAGCCGGTCGCGTGCAGCCGCGTCAGGGCGCGGGCGAGGACGACGACGTCGGCTGCCGCGAGGTTGAGCCCCTTCGCCCCGGTGGGCGGCACGATGTGGGCTGCGTCGCCGGCCAGCAGGACGCGGCCGTGGCGCATGGGCTCGGTGACGGAACTGCGCATCGGCAGAACGGACTTCGCCGTGATCGGACCGCGCCGCAGCGTCCAGTCCCCGTCGACGGCGAAGCGGGCGTCGAGCTCGTCCCAGATCCGCGCGTCCGGCCAGTCGGCGGGGTCGGTCCCGTTGGGCACCTGGAGGTACAGGCGGCTGACCTCCGGCGACCGCATGCTGTGCAGGGCGAAACCGCGCGGCGAGTGGGCGTAGATCAGTTCGTCGCAGGACGGCGGTACGTCGGCCAGGATGCCCAGCCAGGAGTACGGGTACACGCGCTCGTGGGTGCGTTGCGCCCCGGCGGGGATCGCGGCGCGGGTGACACCGTGGAATCCGTCGCAGCCCACCACGTAGTCGCAGGTCAGGACCTCGTCGCGGCCCTCGTACGTGTAGCGGACGGTCGGCCGGCCGGTGTCGGCCCCCTCGACCGATGTGACCGTGGCCCCGAAGAACAGCGGTGCGCCGTCGGCCAGTTGGAGCGCTATGAGGTCCTTGACGACCTCGGTCTGGGCGTAGACCCACACCCGGCGTCCCTCGGCGAGGGAGGGGAAGTCGATGCGGTGCGACCGGCCGTTCCAGCGCAGCTCGATGCCGTCGTGCACCAGGCCCACGGCGTCGAGCCGCCGGGCGGCCCCGGCCTCGCGGAGGGCGTCCACGGTGGGCTGTTCGAGGATGCCGGCGCGCTGGCGCTGTTCGACGTACGCGCGGTCGCGGCTCTCCAGGACCACGCAGTCGACACCGGCGCGGTGGAGCAGCCCGGCGAGCAGGAGCCCTGCCGGTCCGCCGCCGATGATTCCCACGGTCGTGTGCATGGGCATGGGCTACCTCGTCTCCTCTGGGGTGTTGCCGATGTCGGCGAGGATCCGGTCCGCTGCGGCGAACGCGGCGTTGGCCGCCGGGACTCCGCAGTAGACGGCCGCCTGGAGCAGGACTTCCTGGACGTCCTCGGGGGTGAGGTCGCCGCTGACGAGCGCGGCGCGCAGATGCATGGCCAGTTCCTCGTGGTGGCCGCGTGCCACCAGGGCGGTGAGGGTGAGACACCGCCGGGTCCGGTGGTCGAGACCGGGCCGCGTCCACACCTCGCCCCAGGCGTAGCGGGTGATGAAGTCCTGGAAGACGGCGCTGAACGGCGTGGTCCGGGCGATGGCCCGGTCGACGTGTGCGTCGCCGAGGACGGTGCGGCGTACGGCATCGCCCGCGGTGTGCCGGGACGCGTCGTCGGTGCCGGCCGCGCCCCCGGCCGTGAAGTGGCTCAGCAGCGCCGCCTGTACGGGGAGGGGACGTTCGACGTTGGCGAGGTGCGAGGCGCCCGGGAGTTCGAGCAGGGTCGAGCCGGGGATGGCGTCGGCGAGTTCGCGGGCGTGCGCGACCGGGGTCGCGGGGTCGTCGCGGCCCGCCACGACGAGCGTGGCGGCGGTGACGGCGTGCAGGTCGCCGCGCAGGTCGTACGCGGCGAGGGCCTCGCACAACGAGGCGTAGGCGTGCGGGTCGACGTCCCGCAGGTCCGCTGCGGCGGCACGGGCCGCGGGGCTGTCGGCGAAGTCCGCGGTGAACCAGCGGCCCGCAGCCGTGTCGGCGACCGGTCCGATGCCCTCGGCCCGTACCAGCGCGGCCCTCGCGTGCCAGGCCTGCGGATCACCGAAACGGGCCGAGGAGCACACCAGCGCGAGCGAGGTGATCCGGTCGGGGTGGTGCACGGCGAGCCAGGTCCCGACCGCGCCACCGAGGGAGATGCCCGCGTACGCGAACCGGTCGATGCCGAGGGCGTCGGCGAGGCGCAGCACCTGCCGGCCGAGGTCGGCGACGCCGCCGCTCTCGGGGAACAGTCCGGCCGGGCTGCCGCCGTGTCCGGGCAGATCCCAGCGGACGACGCGGTGGTCGCGGGCCAGGCCGGCGGTCTGCGCGTGCCAGACGGAGAGTGCGGTGCCGAGGGACGGCCCGAGGAGGAGGGGCGGTCCGGTGAGGGGGCCGTCGACCTGGTGGTGGAGAAGGCGCGGGGCCGGGGTGGTGGGTGCGTTCGGGGTGCTCATGGGGCTCCTGGGCCGGCGGGTGCCGGTGGTGAGGGGTGCCTGGGGGATTGCAGGGGTATCGGGACGGGTCGTCCGTGCGGGGCGTCCGAGGCGGCTGCCGGAGGCACGCCCGACAAGAGGTGCGGGTCAGGTCGGTTCAGTTCGGTCCCGACCGCTGTCGAAGGCGCGCCCTGCGACGGGTACGGATCGGTTCGGTTCCGACCGCTGTCGAAGGCGTCCGGCAGCGGGTGCGGGTCAGGTCGGGTTCCGTGCCGACCGCTCGCGCCACTGCCCGAGGCGCGCCCGGCAGCAGGCACGCGTCACCTCGTTCCGTGCGGGATGCTCCGTCAGTCCGCCCCCGTCCCGTCGGTGCGGCGGCGCAGCGCGCGGTCGACGAGCGGGCCGGCCGAGCCCGGGTAGCTCGACGGATCGGTGAGGGTCTTCAGTTCGTCCCGTGTCACCGCGCCCGCCAGTGCCGGGTCCTGGGCCAGGGCGTCGTGGAGGCGGAGTCCTTCGCGGGCCGCGCGGGCGGCCGCCCCGGTGACCGCCGCCCGTGCCGCGGCTCGTCCGATCCTGGCCGAGAGGACGGCACCGAGCCGTTCGCTGACGATCAGTCCGCCCGTGATGCCGAGGTTCTCGCGCATGCGCCCGGGGTGGACGCGCAGCCCCTCGGCCAGTGCGGCCGCCGCGTCGGCGGCTCCACCGACCGTGCGCAACGCCTCGCGCAGCGGCTGCCATTCGGCGTGCCAGGCGCCGGGCGGGCGCTCGTCCTCGGCGACGAGGGCGCCGTACAGGATCCCGGCGAGTGCGGGGACCTGGCGGGCGGCCGCGGCGATGAGGACGGCGCGGGCCGGGTTGGCCTTGTGCGGCATCGCGGACGATGTCCCGCCCGTGCTCTCGGAGACCTCGCCGATCTCGGTCCGGGAGAGGACGAGAACGTCCGCGGCGAGTTTGCCGAGGGCTCCGGCGGTGAAGGCCAGTGCTCCGCCGAGGTCGGCGACCGGCGTGCGCAGGGTGTGCCAGGGCAGCGCGGGCGCGGCCAGTCCGGTCGCGGTGGCGTACGCCCCGACGAGCATCGCCCCGGCGTCCGCCGCAGCGTCGTCACCCGCCGCGCCCGCCCCTCCCGTGTCCGGACTCCCGGGCTCGGCGAAGGCGGCGAAGGCGGCCAGCGTCCCCGCCGCGCCGCCCAGTTGGACCGGCAGCGCGCCCCGGACCGCGGCGACCCGCTCGCGGGCGTCGAGGACCAGACTGCGCCAGCCCGCCGCCTTGAGGCCGAAGGTGGTCGGCACGGCGTGCTGGGTGAGGGTGCGTCCCGCCATCGGTGTGTCGCGGTGTTCGGCGGCGGTGCGGGCCAGGGCACCGGCCGTCCGGTCCAGGTCGGCAAGGATCAGCCGCAGGGTCCGGGAGGCCACCAGCATGGCGGCGGTGTCGAGGATGTCCTGGCTGGTCGCGCCCCGGTGGACATGGGCGGCGGCGGCCGGGGACCGTTCGGCGACGGCGGCCGTCAGGTCGGCGGCCAGGGGGATGACGGGGTTGCCGCCCGACCGGGCCCGCACCGCCAGGGCGCGCGCGTCGAACCGGTCCGGGTCCGCCGCGGCCGACGCGACGGCGTCCGCCGTGCCGGGCGGGGCGTGGCCCAGCGATTCCTGTGCGCGGACGAGCGCCGTCTCGGCGTCGAGCAGGGCCCGTACGTACGCCGCGTCACCCGTCGCCGCCTCCACGGCCGTTCCGGCGCGGACGGGTGCGAGCAGGCCGACGTCCGCCGCTGCCCGGTCCGACGTGTCCGCATCAGGCGAAGTCAAGGAAGACCGTCTCCTCATGTACGCCGTCGTACTGCAGACGGATGTCGAATCGGTGGATGCCGGTCTCCTCGGGCGTGGTGAGGAGCGTGGCCCGCCGCTCCTCGGGGAGTCGGGCGAGCAGCGGGTCCCCGTCGAGGCCGGGGGCGTCGTGCAGATAGGCGCGGGTGTGCAGGTGGTGGGTCAGCCCGCGGGCGAAGACGACGAGCGCGAGGTACGGAGATCCGCCCGGCGGCAGCGTCGTGACGGTGTAGTGCCCGTCGGCGTCCGTCGGCACCCGGCCGAAGCCGGTGAACACGAGGCCGTGGCGGCCGATGACCGCTCCGGTGACGGGGTCGCGCCGCAGGGAGCCGGGTGCGCCGTGCCGGGAGCCGTCGGGCGCGGGCTGCCACACCTCGATGAGGGCGTCGGGCACCGGCGCACCGGCGCCGTCGTGGACGTGGCCGTGCAGGATCACGGTGCCCGGATGACCGGCGGGGGCGAGGTCGCCGCCGCCCGCGAACGGCAGGGCGTACCCGTAGAAGGGGCCGACGGTCTGGGACGGGGTGGGCAGGAGCTTCCCCGGTGCGGCGGCGGGCGGTGTGGCGGGCATCAGCGGCCCTCCTCGGTCCAGGTCGCGGACGGGCCGTCGAGGACGATGTCCCAGCGGTAGCCGAGCGACCGTTCGGGGGTGGACAGATCGTGGTCGTACGCCGCGACGAGCCGGCCGCGCGCGTCGTCGTCCGTGACGGACTGGAGGATCGGGTCGTAGACGAAGAGCGGATCGCCCGGGAAGTACATCTGGGTGATCAGCCGCTGGGTGAACGCGGCTCCGAACAGCGAGAAGTGGATGTGCGCTGGGCGCCAGGCGTTGGCGTGGTTGCGCCAGGGGTAGGCGCCCGGCTTGACGGTGACGAACGAGTACGCGCCCTGATCATCCGTCAGGCAGCGTCCCACGCCGGTGAAGTTGGGGTCGAGGGGGGCGGGGTGCTGATCGCGGAGATGGGCGTAGCGGCCCGAGGCGTTGGCCTGCCAGATCTCGACGAGCTGGCCGCGCACGGGGCGGCCGGACCGGTCGAGGACGCGGCCGGTCACGGTGATCCGCTCCCCCAGCGGTTCGCCCTGGTGCTGCCGGGTGAGGTCGTGGTCCAGCTCCGTGATGTCCGTGGCGCCGAAGACCGGGCCGGAGAGCTCGACGGCCTCGGGGTCCGCGCCTACGGGGATCAGCGGCCGCCGCGGGTGGCGCAGGGTGCTGCTGCGGTAGGGGGCGTAGTCCCGGGCGGGGTGCGGGCGGACGGGTGCGCCCGCGGCGAGGGACGCGGCGTAGTCCTCGCGCGCCGCGGTGATCTCGGCGCTGATGTCGGCCTGGGTGAGTGCGCGGGGCACGGCCGGGGCGGACGGGCTGGTCATGGGAGGCGGTCCTTCCTTGCCTGTACGGGGTCGGGGCGTCACGGCCTGATTCCTCCGGCTCCTTCTGCGACACGGACCGGGGCGGCGGTCCGGGCGAGCACGTCGGCGACGCCGACGCCCGGTGCGGTCTCGGTCAGCACCAGGCCGGTGGCGGTCACGTCGAGGACGGCCAGGTCCGTGATGATCCGGTGGACGCAGGAGCGGCCGGTGAGCGGGAGGGTGCACTCCTCGACGATCTTCGGACTGCCGTCCTTGGCGGTGTGCGTCATCGTCACGATGACGCGGCGGGCGCCGTGGACGAGGTCCATGGCGCCGCCGATGCCGGTCACGAGCTTGCCCGGGACGGCCCAGTTGGCGAGGTCGCCGCGGGCGGAGACCTGCATGGCGCCGAGCACGGCCGTGTCGATGTGGCCGCCGCGGATCATGCCGAAGGAGAGTGCCGAGTCGAAGAACGAGGCCCCCGGCAGGACGGTGACCGTCTCCTTGCCGGCGTTGATCAGGTCGGGATCGACGTCCTCGTCGTAGGGGAAGGGGCCGGTGCCCAGGATGCCGTTCTCGGATTCGAGGACGACGTGCACGCCTTCGGGGAGGTGGTTGGGGATCAGGGTCGGCAGCCCGATGCCCAGGTTGACGTACTCGCCGTCGCGGAGTTCGGCGGCCGCGCGGGCGGCCATCTCCTGCCGGTTCCAGCTCATCGGCCACCGTCCTGGTCCGCGCCGGTCCGTGGTGTCACGGTGCGCTGCTCGATCCTCTTGTCCGCGGCCTGCTCCGGGGTCAGCGCGACCACGCGCCGGACGAAGACGCCGGGCAGGTGTACGTGGTCGGGGTCGATCTCGCCGGGTTCCACCAGTTCCTCGACCTCGGCGATCGTGATGCGGCCGGCCATGGCGGCGAGCGGGTTGAAGTTGCGGGCCGCCTTGTTGAAGACGAGGTTCCCGTGCCGGTCGCCCCTGGCCGCCCTGACGAGGGCGAAGTCGGTGCGGATCCCGCGCTCCATGACGTAGGGCGTGCCGTCGAAGTCGCGTACCTCCTTGGCCGGGGAGGCGAGGGCGACACCGCCGTTGCCGTCGTAGCGCCAGGGCATTCCGCCGTCGGCGACCAGGGTGCCGACGCCGGCCGGGGTGTAGAACGCGGGGATGCCCGCCCCGCCGGCGCGCAGGCGTTCGGCGAGGGTGCCCTGGGGGATGAGTTCGAGCTCAAGCTCGCCCGCCAGGTACTGGCGGCCGAACTCCTTGTTGCCGCCGATGTACGAGCCGGTGACCCGGCTGATCCGGCCGTCGGCGAGCAGGACCGCGAGCCCCGAGTCCTGCGCGCCGCAGTTGTTCGAGACGACGCGCAGGCCCCTGGTCCCGCGTGCGTGCAGGGCCGCGATCAGGGCGTCGGGGACGCCGCTGAGTCCGAAGCCGCCGACGGCGATCGAGGCGCCGTCAGGCAGATCGGCCACGGCCTGCGCGGCGGAGGCGACCACCTTGTCCATGGGACCGTCCCTCACATCTTCGCTTGTTCGCACAGTGAAGTTTCTTTCACTATTCTTGACCCGGAGTCTGCCGCCCGCCCGCACCCCTGTCAACGGTCGGCACCTCACCGGCGCCGGAGTACCGCCCCTCACCTGCCGGTGTTCACTACTGTGTCCCCACGACGCACGACGGAGAGCCCGATGCCACCGACCCACCCGCCCCAGCAGACCGAGACGTCGGCACCGGCCGAGGCGGTCGCCCCGCTCATGCGCGGCATCACGGTCCTGCGCCGGCTCACCGACGCGGGCGGCACGCTGAGCCCGAGCGCCATCGAACGCGCCACCGGCCTGGCCCGGTCCACGGTCGACCGGATCACCGCGACCCTGGCCCGGATGGAGTACGTCCGCGTGGACGGGCGGGATGTCACGCTCGCCCCCCGTCTCATGGAGCTGGGAAACGCGTTTCTGTCCGCGCTGCGGCTGCCGTCCCTGCTCGGGGAGCGGGCCGACGCCCTGGCCGACGCGCTCGACGAGTCGGTCTCCCTGGCGGTCGGTGACGGCGACGGGATCCGCTTCATCCATCAGGCCACCCGGCGTCGCGCGATGTCGCTGAGCTTCCGCATCGGTGACCTGCTGCCCGCCGAACGCACCGCCCCGGGACCGCTGCTGGCCGCGGACTGGGATGCGCGGGAGTGGCGGGAGTGGCGGGAGTGGCGGGAGCACCGGGCCGCGGACCCGGAGGGCCTGGCCTTCCCCGCCGTTCCCCCGCGGCCGCCCGTGTCCGAGAAGGAGTTCGCCGCACGGGCCGAACAGGCGCGGCGCGACGGCTGGGCGCTGGACGACCAGCTGATCGAGCCCGGTCTGGTCGCGCTCGCCGTGCCGGTCCGCTCCCCCGCGGGCGAAGTGGCCTGTCTCGTCAGCGTCGTGAGCCACACCAGCCGGCACACCGCGGCCTCGCTGCGCGACACCCTGCTGCCCCGGGTGCGGGCGGCCGCCGCGGCCATGGAGGAGGACCTGCGGCAGGCCGCGCCCACCCTCACCCCGCAGTCGCCCACCGCGCTCGCCTCCTGGACCGGGGCGTCGAAGCAGGAGCTGGGCCGCGAGTTCATCGAGTCGCTCGCGCGCGGGCTGACCGTGCTCGCCACGTTCGGCGAGGGCCGGGACGCCCTGACCCTGTCCGACGTCGCCCGGGCGACCGGGCTGGCCAGGGCGACCGCCCGGCGGGCCCTGATCACCCTGGAGCACCTCGGGTACGTCACCGCGCGGGGCCGGGAGCACCGCCTCACCCCGCGCGTACTGGCCCTCGGCTACCCGCCGTTGTCGCGCGCGACGCTGCCGCAGATCGCCCAGCCCCACCTCGCCGCGCTGACCGGACAGGTCCGGGACTCGGCCTCGCTCGCGGTGCTCGCGGGCGACGACGTCCAGTACACCGGCCGCGTCGCGACCCGGCGCATCATGAACGTCAACATCACCGTCGGGACGCGCTTTCCGGCGCACGCGACCTCCATGGGCCGCGTCCTGCTCGCCGCGCTGCCCGCCACGGAACGCGCGGCCCGCCTCGCCGCGGCGGAGCCGCACGCCCTGACCCCGTACACCGTCACCCGCCCCGACGAACTGGGCGCCGCCCTCGACCGTGCCCGGGCCGACGGCTACGCGCTGGTCGACGAGGAGCTGGAGGTGGGGCTGCGTTCGGTGGCCGTCCCCCTGCACGACCGCCGGGGCACGGTCGTGGCGGCGGTCAACGTCGCCATGCACAGCAGCAGCCGCACTCTGGAGGAGTGCGTCACGGACGTACTGCCCCGGCTGCGCGAGGCGGCCGGGCGCATCGAGGCCGACCTGCACATCACCGAGCGGTACGTCCGGGTCCCCGCGATGTGATCACGCAGGACGCCCCGTGCCGCTCCTCACCACCCACCTCAGAGTTCACCGCAAGGGCCGCAGTGCGGCGAACTCCGGGGCGGTCATGCCATCAGCTCCCCCGGTGCCCCGTCCAGGCGTTCTGGACGGGGCGGGCCGGTGACGACCGGTCAGTGCGCCGTGGTCTGCGGGGCGACCTCGACCAGCAGGGCCTGCCCCGGGTTGAGCGTCGGCATGGGCAGTCCCGCACCCGTCAGTACGGTGCCGGGCAGTGCCACCCAGTCCTCGACCGCCGCCCGGTACCAGGCGGGTCCGGTGATCTGGTGCACGGAGGGCAGCCCGGCCTCCGTACGGATCCGGACCCGGTAGCCGCGCCCCGGGGCGAGGCCGGGGAGGCGGACGCGGCCCGACTGAGCCGGCACGGACGTCCGGGTCCGCACCCAGCAGAACAGCGCGGCCCCGGCGTCGGGGGCGACGACCCCGTGCAGCTGTGTCGCGTCGTCATCGAGGTCCGCCCGCACCACCCGGCCGCCGTGCAGCAGCCCGCGCACCTCCTTGTAGAGCGCGGCCCAGCGCGTCAGCGTCTCCAGTTGCTCCGGTGTCCGCGCGGTCAGGTCGTCCTCGATGCCCGCGTGCCCGAACAGCGCGGTGATCAGCCGGAACGAGTCGTCGGCGACCCGGCCCGTCGTATGGCTCCGCGGGCCCCCGACGTGGGCGCCGACGAGCTCGGGCGGGAGCAGCTGACCGGTCCACCGCTGGATGGTCTGGCGTTCCAGCGGGTCGTTGCAGTCCGAGGCCCACACCCGGTCCGTGCGGGCGAGCACCCCGAGGTCGACGCGCCCGCCCCCGCTGGAGCACGACTCGATCTCCAGGCCGGGCCTGCGGGCCCTGAGTGCGTCCATCAGCCGGTACAGGGCCCGGGTCTGGGCGTGCACCCCCGGCCGGTCACCACCGTGCGCACCCCGGTGGACCGCCTCGTGCAGCTCCCGGTTGTGGTCCCACTTCAGGTAGTCGATGCGGTACTCGGCGACGAGGGCGTCCAGCGCCTCCAGGAGATACGCGAACGCGTCCTCGTGCGCCACGTTCAGCACGTACTGGTGGCGGGCGCTCGGCCCCAGGCCAACGGACGGGCCGAGCAGCCACTCGGGGTGCTCCCGGGCCAGCCGCGACGCGAGGCTCACCATCTCCGGCTCCACCCAGAGCCCGAACTGCATGCCGTGGGCGTGCACCCGGTCCGCGAGCGGGCTCAGCCCCTCGGGCCACACCTGCGGGTCCACGGCCCAGTCGCCGAGCCCGGCCGTGTCGTCCCGGCGGCCGAGGAACCAGCCGTCGTCCAGGACGAGTCGCTCCACCCCCACCGACGCCGCGGTGTCGGCCAGTGCGAGGAGCCTTTCGGGGCGGTGGTCGAAGTAGACCGCCTCCCAGGTGTTCAGGGTCAGCGGACGCGGTGACGAAGGATGCCCGGGCCGGGCACGGAGCATCGTGTGGAAGCGGCCGGCCAGTCCGTCCAGGCCTTCGTCGGACCAGGCGAAGAAGCACTCGGGCGAGGTGTAGCTGTCCCCCGGGCCGAGCCGGATCTCGCCGGGTGCGAGGAGCTCACCCCCGCCGAGGACGCCGCCGTGGACCCCCGCGCCCTCGGGCAGCCGCTCGGCCAGCCAGCGCTGGTTGCCGCTCCAGCCGACGTGCAGGGCCCACACCTCGCCGCTGCGGAAGCCGAATCCGGGCACCCCGACCGTCAGCAGATGGGGCGCGTCGAGGCCCGGCTTTCCCCGGCGGATCTCGCGGACGTGCCCGCCGAAAGCGAGCGGGCCGCGCTGCGGGGAGCGTTCGCGGCACCACTTGCCGGTGAAGTCCAGGATCTCCTGGGCCCGGTTCGGCAGCGGGAGGAGTGCGGTGGTGGCGGAGAGGTCGTACGGGGCGGCGGTGCCGGACGCGTCGGGCGGGCTGGCCACCCGGGTGTGCACACCCAGCACGCCGGACGGGTCGAGCCGGTAGGTGAGGGTGAGATCGAGGCCGGCGTCGGCGTCGTGGAGGCCGATGACCAAGGCGTCCTGGCTCTGTTCGGCGCCGGTCATCGTGACCCGGGGCGTGGTGGCGGTGCCGGCCCGGTGGCCCTGGTGGGCCGGGGTGCCCGACCAGCCGTCGGCCTCGGTGGGCCAGACGGTGAACTGCCGCGCCTCGTCAAGGGAGTTGTTGAGGGCGACGCCGTCCGCCGTCAGCCCCAGGGCGGCGAGGCCCTCGTCGGTCAGCTCGCCGAGGTCCTCGCCCCAGTGCAGGATGCGGGGCAGCGGAGCACGGAGCTCGACGACGAAACTCACCCCGGCTGCGCGCAGGTGTGCGGTCCGGTCGGTGATGCGGGTCATGCCTTGTCCTCTCGAAACCAGTGGGGCGGGGTCGTGGCTCCACCGCCCGGCGGAGACGGCCTCCTGCCGGAACCCGGCGCAACGGCCCTACCCCGATGGACGGTTCACGAACTGCTCTTCACGAACTGCTCCACGGCGCACTCTTCGCCGCGACGAAGCTAACGATAATTTCCTTCCATCGTCAATATATTCCGTGCCATCCCGAGCGGGGATCGACCACTCGCGCCACCTGCGCCGTAACCGATCCATCCCCTTGCTTTCGGGCAGAAGGTAATCTCGACGGGGTGAACCTCTCCCACCGGCCGCCGTCCGCAGCCCTCGTGCTCCAGACCCTGCTGACCCAGGGACCGTTGACCCGGGCGGAGCTCGGACGCCGTACCGGGCTGTCCTCGGGGGCCGTCACCAAGGTCTCGGCCCCCCTGCTCGACGACGGCTGGATCACCGAGCTCGGCCCGTCCGGGGAACGGCAGCCCGGACGGCCCGCCACGCTGGTGGCGGTCCGGCCCGGACGTGCCCGGTTCATCGGGATCAAGGTGACGGCGGACGAACTGATCGGCATGCTCGTCGACCTCACCGCCACCCCGCTGACCACCCGGCGGGTCCCGCTGCGCTCCCGGGACGTCGGCACGGTGGTGAAGGCGGTCGCCCGCCTGGCCGGCACGCTCTCCGGTGCCGCGGAGGGCGAGAGGGGTGAGGCCGGTCCGGCGGTGCACAGTATCGGCGTGACGGTCTCGGGCGACGTGGACGGACCGGCCGGCATCGTGCGCTACTCCCCCTTCCTCGACTGGCACGGGGTGCGGCTCGCCGCACTGATCGAGGAGGCGACCGGCATCGCGACGGCCGTCGAGAACGACGTCCGGGCCCTCACCGTCGCCGAGCAGTGGTTCGGCGCGGGGGTCGGGCTCTCCTCCTTCGCCCTGGTCACGGTGGGCGCGGGGGTGGGCTGCGGGATGTCGGTCGACGGGCGCGTGATCGCGGGGGCGTACGGGGTGTCGGGCGAGCTGGGGCATCTGCCCGTCGGCGGTACCGACCGGGTCTGCACCTGCGGCAACACCGGTTGCGTGGAGGCCGTCGCCTCGACGCAGGCCATCGTCGAACAGGTGCAGGAGCGGACGGGGGACACGGATCTGTCGCTGGCGGGCGCCGTCCGCCTGGCGCGCGCGGGGGACGCGGCCGCACGCGGGGTGTTCACCCGGGCGGGGCGGGCCCTCGGCCTGGCCATCGCGTCGGTGGCCAACCTCATCGGGCCGGAGCGGATCATCATCTCCGGCGAGGGCGTTGCCGCGTACGACCTGTTCGCCGAGGAGATCCGCCGGTCCTTCGCCGACCAGGCGTTCGGCGCGGCCGCCCGGTGCGAAATCGTGGTGCGGCCGCTGCCGTTCGAGACCTGGGCGCGCGGCGGCGCCGCCGTCGCGGCGCACCGCCTGTTCGCCCCGCTCCCCGGGAGGAACGAGGCGGCCGCCGGGCTCCGGGCCGTGCCCGGCGGGCCGTTCTCGGCCGGTCACGCGTAGGGGTCGAAGGGGATTCCCGCAGGCTTCGCCCTGGCCAGGTGAGCGGCGAAGTTGCCGTCCTTGAGGCCGAAGACGGCGCTGCCGAAGTCGGCCTGCACCAGCGTGTCCCGGACGCCCGCGGGGTAGCCGTTCCAGCCCACGAGGTCGGGGAACTGCCACTGGTGGTAGTGGTTCTCGGGCGGCTCGTCGCCGGTGGTCGCGGGGCGGAAGCAGTGCGTGCCGATCCCGTCCTTGTGGTAGACGACCTTGGGGTGCGTACCGTCCCACTTCATCGCGTCCCGGGCGTACACGTCGAAGTTGCCGTGGGCGGAGGTGGAGACGTACTTGGCCTCGTTGTCCTGCACCCAGACCACGACGTGCTCCCAGTCGTGGCGGTGCCCGCCGAGTCCGCTGCCGGCAACCGCCTGGTCCTTCTCGAAGTAGAGGCCGTACATGATCGCGCACCAGCCGTTGTTGCACAGCGAGCGGGCGTAGCCGTTGGTGTTGTCCAGGTCGGAGGCGTCGTGGCAACTGCCGTTGACCGCACCCGTGGTGTTCAGCCCGGGTGCCACCGTGCCGTCCGCGCCGATGGCGGGGGTCGGGTAGCAGCCGTCCCCGTCGTAGTCGAAGGCGGGCTGGAAGGTCTGTTCCAGCCCGTCCGCGTTCGCGGGCAGGGCGCCCGGCACGGCCGCGAACGCGCTGCCGGACGAGGCGACGACGAGCACCGCGGCCGCGGCCAGGGTGAGCGACGCCCTGCGGAGCCGTCCTGAGTTCTTCACTGCTGCCTCCTGGTTGACGTCCGCCTGCCGGACTCGCCACGCGATGGCATGCCCATGTCGAACGACAGGGAACCCAACCCGTTCGTTTGAGTTTTTTTATTGACAGAGGAAATTAACTCCCCTACGTTTCCGGCCATGTCACTGACCGACCTCGTCGAGACGTTCCCGGCGGCAACGCCGGCCGGCTCGCTGGTGTTCACCACGGCTCTGTCCCAAGGACCGCTCTCCCGTGTGGAGATCGCCCGCCGGACCGGGCTCTCCTCGGCCGCCGTCACCAGGGCCGTGCGTCCGCTGATGGACACCGGATACGTCGTCGAGGACCTGGACGGCAGCACGCCGCCCGCGGTGGGCCGGCCGGCCAACCCGGTACGCGTCAACGGCGGTCGGGCTCTCTTCATCGGGGTCAAGGTGACCGCGGACGAGGTCATCGCGGTGCTCGCCGACCTCTGCTGCCGGGTCCGGACGGCCCGTCACGCACCGCTGCCCGGAAGGACTCCGGCCGAGGTGATCTCCACGGTCGCCACGCTCACCGCCGGACTCCTCACCGAGGCGCAGGCGTACGGCGTCGGGGTGCGCGGCCTGGCCGTCGCGGTCTCCGGCGATGTGGACCGGGCCGCCGGTGTGGTCCGGTACTCGCCGTTCCTCGACTGGCGCGACGTCGACCTCGCCGCGCTCATGGAAACGGCGACCGGGCTGCCCGTCACGGTGGACAACGACGTGCGGGCGCTGACCGTGGCCGAGCAGTGGTTCGGCTCAGGGGTCGGGCGCTCCGACTTCGCCCTGGTCACGGTCGGAGCCGGGATCGGCTGCGGACTGGTCGTGCACGGCCGGGTGGTGGCCGGGGCGCACGGGGTGGCCGGCGAGATCGGTCATCTGTCCATCGATCCGCTGGGACCGCTGTGCCACTGCGGCAACCGGGGGTGCGTCGAGGCGATCGCCTCGGACTCGGCCATCGTCCGGCGCATCGAGGAGGAGACGGGACGGCCGGTCGGCGGGCCCGCGCACGCCCTGGAGCTGGCACGGTCCGGGAACCCGGTGGCCTGTGCGGCGTTCGCCCGTGCCGGTGCCGCCATCGGCCGGGGCATCGGAGCGGTCGCCAACCTGCTCGGTCCCGAGTGCGTGATCATCTCCGGCGAAGGCCTCGCGGCGTACGACCTGTTCGCCGCGCAGATCCGTGACGCGTTCGCCACCACCGTATTCAGCACAGCCGCGCAGTGCGACGTGATCACACGCCCGCTGCCGTTCGAGCAGTGGGCGCGCGGGGCCGCGGCCACTGCCATCCAGACCTTCATCGGGTCCGACACCTTCTAGGAGTAGCGATGTCTGAGCAGAGCCGCATACCGGGGCAGGGCGGTCCGGGCCGCCGGCGTGTCATGGGCGGGCTGATGGGCGTGGGCGCCGCGGCACTGGCCGCCCCCGCGCTGACGGCCTGCGGGGGCGGGGCCGCCGCCGACCCGAAGACGGTGACCTTCGGGTCGAACGGTGCCGACGCCACCCCCAAGAAGGCGTACGAGGCGCTGACCACGGCGTTCAAGAAGGACAGCGGACTCGACGTCAAGACCAACACCGTCGACCACGACACGTTCCAGAAGAGCATCTCCAGCTATCTGCAGGGCACTCCGGACGACGTCTTCACCTGGTTCGCGGGCTACCGCATGCAGTACTTCGCCAAGAAGAAGCTCTGCGCACCGCTGGACGACGTGTGGGAGAAGATCGGCGGCGGCTTCAGCGAGGCGGCCAAGCAGCTCTCCCGCGGCGAGGACGGAAAGTACTACTTCGTTCCGCTGTACAACTACCCCTGGGCCGTCTTCTACCGCAAGAGCCTGTTCAGGGAACGCGGTTACCGGGCACCCGCCACCTGGGACCAGTTCGTCGCGCTGGCCAAGCAGATGAAGAAGGACGGGCTGTCGCCCATCGCCGCCGGCTACGGCGGCGGGGACACCTGGAGCATCCTCGGTGCGTTCGACTACCTCAACCTGCGGGTCAACGGCTACGAGTTCCACATGTCGCTGCTGGGCGGCGACGTCAGCTGGACCGACCCCCGGGTGCGGGCCGTGCTGGACCACTGGCGGGAGCTGAGCCCGTACTACCAGGAGCGGGCCGGCGGCCGCTCCTGGCAGGACGCCGCCCAGTCGCTGCTGGACAAGAAGTCGGGCATGGCCGTGATCGGCCTGTTCCTCGGACAGCAGATCAGCGACCCGAAGCTGCGGGACGACATCGACTTCTTCGCCTTCCCGGAGATCGACCCGTCGCACGGCCAGGACACCGTCGAGGCGCCGACCGACGGATTCATGCTCAGCCGCCGGCCCCGGAACGAGAAGAAGGCGAAGCAGTTCCTCGAATTCCTCGGCGGAGCCCGGGCGGAGGGCCTGTACATGGGGGTCGACCCGAGCAATGTCGCCGTGCACGGCGACGCCGACACCAGCGGCTACAACGCCCTCCAGAAGAAGTCCGCCGAACTCATCTCCAAGGCCCGCCACATCACCCAGTTCGGTGACCGGGACAGTGACCCGGGCTTCATCTCCACCGTCGTGCTGCCCGGACTGTCGCAGTGGCTGAGCAGCCCCGACGACGGCGCGGCCGCGCTCAAGAAGATCGAGTCGCAGCGTTCGCGATTCTTCGCCGCCTGACCGACCCAGGGAAGCCCCACCCATGTCCTCCGTACCTTCCGCGCCGCCCGGCACCCGGCGGACGCGACGGCCACGACGGCTCGGCCTCTCCGACCGGCTCTTCCTCACCGTGATCGTCGGCATCCCGCTGCTCGCCCTGCTGCTCTTCGTCTGGCTGCCGGCGCTCGCGTCGCTCGCCCTGTCCTTCACCCAGTGGGACGGGCTCGAACTGTCCGGCATCCAGTGGACCGGCCTGGACAACTACCGGGAAATTCTCACGAATTACCCGCCGTTCTGGCCGGCCGTCCAGCACAACGTCATCTGGCTGCTCTTCACCGCCCTGCTGCCCACCCCGTTCGGCATCTTCCTGGCCTACCAGCTCGACCGGAAGATCCGCTTCACCCGGATCTACCAGACCGCGATCTTCCTGCCCATGGTGCTGTCCCTGGCCGTGGTGGGTCTCATCTGGGAGATCATCTACAACCCCGACAACGGTCTGCTGAACGGCATCCTCGCCACAGCCGCCCCGGGCCACCACATCGACTGGCTGGGCGACCCGGACCTCAATCTGTGGATGGTGCTCATCGCCTCGGCGTGGCGGCACACCGGCTACATCATGATCCTCTACCTGGCCGGTCTGAAGGGCTTCGACCCGGCCCTCAAGGAGGCGGCCGCCCTCGACGGGGCCAACGGCCGGCAGACGTTCCTGCGCGTGGTCTTCCCCGCCCTGAAGCCCGTCAACGTGATCATCCTGGTCGTGACGGCCATGGAGTCGCTGCGCGCCTTCGACATCGTGTACGTGCTCGGCGGCGGCGTCGGCAGCAAGCCCGGGATGGAGCTGCTGTCCCTGCTGATCACCGACAACATCATCGGCGAGTCCAGCCACATCGGTTACGGATCGGCGCTCGCGATGATCATGCTGGTGATCTCGCTGGCGGCCATCGGCACCTTCCTCGTACAGAACTTCCGCAAGGAGGACCAGTGACGGTCACCGCATCGCCGCCGCGCGTCCGCGGCTCATCGGCCCGCCGCCCGCCGTCCGCGCCCGCACCGGCCCGGCCCCGGGGTCAGACCGGACGCCATGTGATGCTGGCCGGCATCTCCCTGCTGTGGCTGGTCCCGCTGCTGTGGGCCGTCTTCACCTCGCTGCGGCCGTACGAGGACACCGCGGCGCACGGCTACCTGTCCTGGCCGCGCAGCATCGGACTGGACAACTTCACCGCCGCCTGGGGCCAGTCGGGCATGCCGCACTACTTCTGGAACTCGGTCCTGGTCACCGTTCCCGCGGTGCTCGGCACGCTGTTCTTCTCGGCCGCCGTGGCGTTCTTCGTGTCGCGGTTCGACTTCCGGTGGAACATCGCGCTGCTGATGCTGTTCACCGCGGGCAATCTGCTGCCCGCGCAGGTCCTGATCACCCCGCTCTACCGGCTGTACCTCCAGGTGCCGCTGCCCGCCTGGATGAGCGATTCGCTGCTTCTGTACAACTCGTACTGGGGCATCATCGCCATCCACATCGCGTACCAGTGCGGCTTCTGCACCTTCGTCCTCAGCAACTACATGAAGACGATCCCCAAGGAGATCACCGAGGCGGCGCTGGTCGACGGCGCGCAGGTGTGGCGCCAGTTCCTGCAGATCGTGCTGCCGCTGTGCCGTCCGGCGTTCGCCGCGCTGGCCACGCTGGAGTCGATCTGGATCTACAACGACTTCTTCTGGCCGCTCGTGCTGATCGAGACCGGCGACAAACGGCCGGTGACCTCGGCACTCGCCAGCCTCCAGGGGCAGTACTTCACCAACCCGAACCTGATCGCGGCGGGGGCGCTGATGACGGCCGTGCCGACGCTCCTCGTGTACTTCGCGCTGCAGCGCCAGTTCATCAGCGGCCTCACCATCGGCGCGGGCAAGTAGCCGGGCCGTACCGAACCGTCCTGTCCACCCGCACACAGAGCAGGAGACCACCCGCATGCACTCCCCCGCCCGATCCACGAGACGAGCGGTGCGGGCCGTGACGGTCCTCGCCGTCACGGCCGCCCTGGCCACCGCGCTGCCCGCGGCGCAGGCCGTACCCGGCACCGTCGCGGCCGCCCCGGCGAAGGCCGCCCCCGCGCAGCGGCCGGCCGAGAAGCCGTTCATGGGGTGGAGCAGCTGGTCCATGCAGACCAGCTCGTACCCCGGCCTCAACCCCACGGGCCAGTACAGCTATCTGACCGAGGCCAACGTGCTCAAGCAGGCGGACGCCATGGCCGCCAAGCTCAAGCGCTTCGGCTACGAGTACATCAACATCGACGCGGGCTGGTGGCGCGGCCAGGACTGGACGCCCGAGTTCGACGGGTACGGACGGCAGCAGGCCGACCCGGAGCGCTTCCCGCGCGGGATGAAGCCGGTCGCCGACGACCTGCACGCCAAGGGCCTCAAGGCGGGCATCTATCTCCCGGTCGGCCTGGAGAAGGAGGGGTACGGCGGCGGCACGCTGCCCATCTGGCACGCGCCGGGCTGCACGACCGGTGACATCGTCTATCCCGATCTGCGCACGACGAACGGCTGGGACAGCTCGTACAAGATCGACTTCTCCCGGCCCTGCGCCCAGAAGTACGTCGACTCCCAGGCGCAGCTGATCGCGGACTGGGGCTACGACTTCCTGAAGCTCGACGGGGTGGGTCCCGGCTCCTTCAAGAGCGGGGACAACTACGACAACCGGGCCGACGTCGCCGCCTGGAACCGGGCGATCAAGCGGACGGGCCGCTCCGTCCACCTGGAGATCTCCTGGTCGCTGGACATCGGCTACGCCGACGACTGGAAGAAGACCTCCAACGGCTGGCGGGTGGACACCGACGTCGAGTGCTACTGCGAGACGCTGGTGACGTGGGACAACTCCGTGAAGGCACGCTGGCGCGACACCCCGGGCTGGACCCGGCACGCGGGACCGGGCGGGTGGAACGACCTGGACGCCGTCGATGTCGGCAACGGCGACATGGACGGACTCACCAAGGCCGAGCGGCAGAGCTACATGACGCTGTGGTCGATCGCCAAGTCGCCGCTCTACTCCGGGGACGACCTGACGAAGCTCGACGCGTACGGCGTCTCCCTGCTGACCAACCGTGAGGTCCTGCGGGTCAACCAGCAGCCCGGCACCCCGGCCCGTCCGGTCACCACGACGGGCGACCAGCAGGTGTGGGCGTCGAAGAACCCCGACGGCAGCTACACCGTGGCGCTGTTCAACCTCGGCGACTCCCCCGCGTCGGTCACGGCCCCCTGGTCCGCACTCGGCTTCACCGGCCGGGCGGACGTCCGGGACCTGTGGAACCGCGAGAACCTCGGGCAGCACAAGGACGGCATCGGCCAGGCGCTGCCCGCCCACGGTTCACGGCTGTTCACCGTCACCCCGCACGGCCCCGGACTGCGGACCACGGCGTACGAGGCGGAGTCGCCGGCGAACACGCTGAGCGGGAACGCGGCGGTCTCCGGCTGCGAGGCCTGCTCGGGCGGCAAGAAGGTCGGCAACCTCTACCAGGGCGGCTCCCTCGCCTTCACCGGCGTCAAGGCCGAACGGGCCGGGACGTACTACGTCGACGTGACCTACGCGTCGGGTGACGAACGGTCCGTCGGGATCTCCGTGAACGGGAAGCCGGCCGTCAGCAGGGTCTTCCCGTCGACCGGTGACTGGGGCACGCCGGAGACCGTCAGCGTGCCCGTCACGCTCGCGGCCGGCCGCAACACCGTCACGTTCGACAGCGGCGCATCGGGCTTCTCGCCGGACATCGACCGGATCGATGTGCCGAAGCGGAGCTGATCACCTCTCCGACGGGCGCGGCGGCCGGCTCACCCGGCCGCCGCGCTCCGCGCCCGCACCGTTTCTCCCCCGCACGTGAGCCGTACCGGAATGGAGTCACCGTGAAAGACCAGCACCCCCAGCCGCAGTCCCGGCCGGAGGCCGACCGTCTGAGCCGCCGCCGGCTGTTCTCGCTCGCCGCCGCCGTCGGCTCGGCCACCGCGCTCGGTTCGCTGCCCGCCTTCGCCGCGAGCGCGCCACCGGTGCGGCCCGCCTCGTCCCCGATGCGCGCTCCCGGGCGCACCACCGAGATGTGGTACCGGGTGCCCGCCGACGCGGGGGCGATGATCGAGCAGGCCCTCCCGGTCGGCAACGGGCGGCTCGGCGCACTCGTCGGCAACGACCCCGGCCACGAACTGCTGCACCTCACCGACGCCACACTGTGGACCGGCGGCATCAACGACCAGCTGGACGCGGACGGCCAGTTCCCCTACGGCCGGGAGGACTTCGGCAGCTTCACGCTCCTCGGCAACGTGTCCGTGGAGCTGCCGGACCACGAACTGTCCGCGGTGTCCGGCTACCGCCGCAGCCTCGACCTGGCCCAGGGCGTCGTCAGCTCCCGCTACACCCGGTCCGGTGTGGTCTACGAGCGCACGGTCTTCGCCAGCCGCCCCGACGACGTCGTGGTCGCCCACTTCACCCAGCGCGGCGGCGGCCACTACACCGGCTCGATAGCGCTCGACGGCACGCACGGCGAATCCACGTCGGCCGACGCGCACCGGGCCGAGATCTTCCTGGCGGCCTCGTTCGCCAACGGGCTGCGGTACGGGGCCGTCGTGCTCGCGCACAGCCGCAGCGGGAAGGTGTCCACGGACGGCGGCCGGATCACGTTCACCCGGTGCGCGGACCTGACCGTGGTGATCAGCGGCGGCACGGACTACGCACCCGACGCGGCCACGGGCTACCGCGCCCCCGCCGTCGACCCGCTCGTCCTCGCCCGTACCAAGGCGCGGGACGCGGCCGCCGCGACCGTCACCGAGCTGCTGCACACCCATGTGGCCGACCACCGGGCACTGTTCGGCCGGATGAGTGTCGAGCTGGGCTCCTCCACACCTCGGCAGCGCGCCCTGGACACCTGGGAGCGGCTGCAGGCCCGCACCGCCGAGGGCGATCCCGACCCCGAACTCGAGGCGATGTACCTCCAGTTCGGCCGCTATCTGATGATCTCCGGTTCGCGCGAAGGCCTTCCGGTGGCGCTCCAGGGGCTGTGGCTGGACGGCAACGACCCGGACTGGATGGGCGACTACCACACCGACATCAACATCCAGATGAACTACTGGATGGCGGGCCGCGCGGGTCTCTCCTCCTGCTTCGACGCGCTGACGGACTACTGTCTGGCCCAGCTGCCGTCCTGGAGCGAGCTCACCCGGGCGCACTTCAACGACCCGGCCAACCGGTTCCGCAACTCCAGCGGCCGGGTCGCCGGCTGGACCGTGGCGTTCTCCACGAACATCTACGGCGGCCTCGGCTGGTGGTGGCACCCGGCCGGCAACGCCTGGCTGTGCAACTCGCTCTGGGAGCACTACGAGTTCACGCAGGACCGCGCGCACGTGGCGCGCATCTTCCCGATGCTGAAGGGGGCCTGTGAGTTCTGGGAGGCGCGGCTGCTGACGACGACGGTGACGGACGCGGCGACGGGTGAGCGGCGCGAGGTCCTGATCGCGGACGGCGACTGGTCACCGGAGCACGGGCCGCAGGACACGAAGGGCAACACCTATGTGCAGGAAGTGGTGCGGGACCTCTTCCTGCACTTCGAGGAGGCCTGTGCGCTGCTGGGCCGCGACGCACGGTACGGCGCGACGGTCGCGGCGATGCGGAAGCGGCTGTATCTCCCGGAGGTCAGCCCGACGACGGGCTGGCTCCAGGAGTGGATGTCCCCGGACAACCTCGGTGAGACGACCCACCGTCACCTCTCCCCGCTGATCGGTCTCTTCCCCGGTGACCGCATCCGCCCGGGTGCCGTGTCCGACGAGCTGCTGGACGGGGCGACCGCGCTGCTGAGGGCCCGCGGCATGGAGAGCTTCGGCTGGGCGAACGCCTGGCGTGCGATGTGCTGGGCGCGGCTGAAGAACGCGGACAACGCGTACCAGCTCGTCGTCAACAACCTGCGGCCGTCGGTCAGCAGCAGCAACGGCTCCTCGATGAACCTGTTCGACATCTACCAGGTCGAGGAGGACCGCGGCATCTTCCAGATCGACGCCAACTTCGGCACCCCGACCGCCATGCTGGAGATGCTGCTGTACTCCAGGCCGGGCCACATCGAGCTGCTGCCCGCGCTGCCGGACGCCTGGGCCGGCTCGGGTTCCGTCACCGGGATCGGGGCGCGCGGCGGGTTCCTGGTGGACCTGAGCTGGCGTGACGGCAGGGTGCGGGAGGCGAGGATCCACAGCGTCGGCGGTCGGACCACCGAGGTGAGCTTCGCGGGGCGGACGAGGAAGGTCGGCCTGCGCCCCGGCGGTTCGGTCACGCTGCGCACGTTCTGACGGCGGGCCGGGGGCCGGGCGGTGGGGTTGCCCACCGCCCGGCCCCTTCATGCCGCGGCGGGCGAAGGGGTCCCGTCCTCCGTCCTGCCGCCGCCGTCGTGGTGGATGGGCGTCCGCGACCCCGTGAGCGGGGCTCCCGTGCCGCCCCGGCGCTCCGCGACGATCTCCGCCGCGATGGACAGCGCGGTCTCCTCCGGCGTACGGGCGCCGAGGTCGAGGCCGATCGGGGAGCGCAGCCGGGCCAGCTCCTCGTCGGTCAGACCGGCCTCGCGCAGGCGCCGGTTGCGGTCCTCATGGGTACGGCGGGAGCCCATCGCCCCGACGTACGCGACCGGCAGCCGCAGCGCCTCCTCCAGGAGCGGAATGTCGAACCTCGCGTCGTGGGTCAGCACGCACAGCACGGTGCGCGCGTCGGTCTCCGTGCCGGCGAGGTAGCGGTGCGGCCAGTCGACGACGAGGTCGTCCGCCTCGGGGAAGCGGGCACGGGTGGCGAAGACCGGCCGGGCGTCGCACACCGTCACGTGATGGCCGAGGAACTTCCCCGCCCGCACGAGCGCCGTCGCGAAGTCCACCGCACCGAACACGATCATCCGGGGCGGCGGCACGCTCGACTCCACGAACAGGGTCAGTCCGCCCGGGCAGCTCGTCCCGTCCTCCGCGAGTTCGGCGGATCCGGTGCGCCCGGAGTCCAGGAGCGCCCGGGCCTGCGCCGCCGCCTCGCGGTCGAGGTCCGCACGCCCGTCGAGGCTCCCCTCGTACGTTCCGTCGGCCCGGACGAGCAGGGCGCGGCCGAGCAGTCCTTCGGGGCCGCGGACCACGCGGGCGAGCGCCGCCGGCTCGCCGCGGTCCGCGGCCGACAGCGCCGCCCGGACCACCGGTGCGCCGGAGCGCACCGGTGTGACGAGCACGTCGATGACGCCGCCGCAGGTGAGTCCCACGGCGAAGGCGTCCTCGTCGCTGTAGCCGAACCGCTCGCGTACCGTCCGGCCGTCCTGGAGTGCCTGGACGCAGAGCTCGTACACGGCCCCCTCCACACAGCCGCCGGAGACCGAGCCGATGACCGTGCCGTCGCCGTCGACGGCCATCGCGGCGCCGGGGCCGCGGGGTGCGCTGCCACCGACCTCGACCACGGTGGCGACGGCGAAGTCCCGGCCCTCCTGGGACCAGCGGTGCAGGGCCGCCGCGATGTCAAGCACCGCTGGCTCCCTCCGCCCCCGGCCGGGCCTCTTCCGCCGCCAGGACGCGGTCGGGGCGGATCGGCAGCCGGCGGTGGCGTACCCCGGTCGCGTGCCACACCGCGTTGGCGATCGCCGCGGCGACGCCCACGATGCCGATCTCGCCGATGCCCTTGATCCCCACCGGGTCCTCCGGGTCGTGGTCGTCGACCCAGTCCGCCTCGACGTGCGGCACATCGGCGTGGGCGGCGACGTGATAGCCGGCCAGGTCGGCGTTGACGTAGCCGCCGGACGCCCGGTCGCGGACCGCCTCCTCGTGGAGGGCCATCGAGATGCCCCAGGTCATGCCGCCGACGAGCTGGCTGCGAGCGGTGAGCGGGTTGACGACGGTGCCCGCGGCGAAGATGCCCAGCAGCCTGCGGACGCGCACCTCGCCGGTGGTGACGTCGACCGCGGCCTCGGCGAACTGCGCCCCGTAGGAGTGCCGTTCCTTCTGGGCCATGGCGCCGATGGCGTCGGAGGTGTCGGCCCTGGTGGTGAGTCCCTCCGGCGGAACGGACCCGCCGAGCGCGAGCAGCTCCCGCAGTTCGTCCGCGGCCAGCCGCACCGCCCAGGCCCAGGAGCGCGTGCCCATGGAGCCTCCGGCGATCCAGGCCGGTCCCAGGTCGCTGTCGCCGAGGCGGACGCGGATGCGCTCCAGGTCCGTCCTCAGCGCGTCAGCGGCGACCGAGGCCATCGCGGTCCGTGCGCCGGTCCCGATGTCCGCGGCGTTGATCCGCACGGTGTACGTGCCGTCGGGCTCCGCGGTCACGGCGGCCGTGGAGGGGCCGACGCCCGCGGGGAAGGACGCCGCCGCCATTCCGGTACCCAGCAGCCAGCGCCCCTCGCGGCGCAGTCCGGGGCGCGGGTCGCGCTCCGCCCAGCCGAACCTGCGGGCCCCTTCCTCCAGGCAGGCGCGCAGATTGCGGCGGCTGAACGGCAGCCCGGAGACGGGGCCCGCCGCGGGTTCGTTGCGCGCCCGCAGCTCGACCGGGTCGATGCCGCTCCTCTCGGCCAGCTCGTCGAGGGCCGATTCCACGGCGAAGGAGCCCGGTGCCTCGCCCGGCGCACGCATCCAGGTCGGGGTCGGCACGTCGAGCCGCACCACCTGGTGCCGGGTGTGGTGCGCGTCGGCGTCGTACATGGTGCGTCCCACGTTGGCGCTCGACTCGATGAACTCGTGCACGGTCGAGGTGAGGCTCAGCGCCCGGTGGTCGAAGGCGCTCAGACGGCCGTCCGGGCCGGCGCCGAGTGTGATCCGCTGCGCCGTGGGGCTGCGGTAACCGACCAGGGAGAACATCTGGCGACGGGTCAGCACGACCCGCACGGGGCGGTGCAGCAGGGTCGTGGCCATGACAGCCGCCACCTGGTGCGGTGCCAGGCCCTTCGACCCGAAGCCGCCGCCGACGTGCTCGGAGCGCACCCGGACGGAGCCCGGGTCGAGGGAGAACAGCGAGGCGAGTTCGCTCGACACCCAGAAGGTGCCCTGGTTGGAGTCGACGACGTCGAGCCGGCCGCCCTCCCAGCGGGCCGTCGCCGCGTGCGGCTCCATGGAGTTGTGGTGCTCCTCCGGGGTGGAGTACTCCTCGTCCACGACGAAGGCGGCGGCCCTCAGCCGGGCTTCCAGATCCCCCTTCTCCGTCTCCGCGTCCGAGCCGTCCGGGGTGTAGGCCCCGGCATGCCCGGCGAGGAACTCCACGTCGTGCGGTTCCTCGTCGTAGCGGACCACGAGCGCCTCGGCGGCCTCCCTGGCCTGCTCGGACGTCTCGGCGACGACCAGCGCAACGGGCCAGCCGACGAACGGCACCCGGTCGTGCTGGAAGAGCCCGACGACGGGGTTGGGGCGGCCCAGCATGCCCGTGTAGTCGGTGTCGATGCGCGGTGCGTTCCCGTGGTGCAGGACGGTGAGGACTCCGGGCATGGACCGGACGGGAGCGTCCTCCACGGACCGGATCCGGCCGCGCGCCACGGTGGAGAGGACCAGCCAGCCGTGGGCGAGCTCGGCGAAGGGGATCTCCCCGGCGTAGCGGGCGGCGCCGGTGACCTTGTCCCGGCCCTCCACGCGGGTGCGGGAGGAGCCGACGGCTCCCTGGACGGTGGTGCTGTCGGTGGTCGTGGTCATCGGGCGGCCTCCTCGGCGAGTTCGGTGAGTACGGCCACGACGAGATTGCGCATCAGCGTCACCTTGTATCCGTTGTCCGGGAGGGCCTCGGCCGCCGCCAGTTCGGCGTCGGCCGCCGCGGCGAACGCCTCCGCGCTCGCCGGTCCCCCGGTCAGGGCGCGCTCGGCCGCACGGGCCCGCCAGGGCCGGGACGCCACCGCGCCGAAGGCGAGCCGCACCTCGCGGACGGTGCCGTCCTCGACGTCGAGCGCGGCGGTGAGGGAGCCGATCGCGAAGGCGAAGGAGGCCCGCTCGCGCACCTTGCGGTACCGGGAGTGCGCGGCCACCCCGGCCGGCGGCAGGGTGACGCCGGTGATCAGGGCGCCGGGCGGCAGGGCCGTCTCGATGTGCGGGGTGTCGCCCACCGGCAGGTAGAAGTCGCCGATCGGCAACTCCCCCGGCCCGTCGGCCGTTTCGTACGAGACGACGGCGTCGAAGGCCGCGAGCGCGACCGCCATGTCGGACGGGTGGGTGGCCACGCAGTGCTCGGATGCGCCCAGGATCGCGTGGTTGTGGTGCTCGCCCGCCCGGGCGGGGCAACCGCTGCCGGGGGTCCGCTTGTTGCACGGCTTCCCGAGGTCGCCGAAGTAGCCGCAGCGGGTCCGCTGGAGCAGGTTGCCGCCGACCGTGGCCATGTTCCGCAGCTGCCCGGAGGCGCCCGCCAGCACGGCCTGGGCCAGCGCCGGGTAGTGACGGCGCACATCGGCGTGCGCGGCGAGGTCGCTGTTGGTGACGGTGGCCCCGATGTGCAGCCCGCCGTCGGGGGTGAACGTGATGTCGCCGAGAGGGAGTTCCTGGACGTCGACGAGAGTCGTGGGCCGCTCCACGCCGGCCTTCATCAGGTCTACGAGATTGGTGCCGCCGCCCAGGAAGCGGGCGTCGGGGTCCTCGGCGAGCAGGGCCACGGCCCCGGAGACGTCCAGGGCGCGTTCGTATCCGAATTCCCTCATGCCACGACCTCCTCGGACTCGGCCGCGGAGGTTTCCGCCGCGCGCGCGACGGCCTGCACGATCGACACGTAGGCGCCGCAGCGGCAGAGGTTTCCGCTCATCCGCTCCCGGATCTCCTCGGCGGAGAGCGCGGGCACCCCGGCCTCCGGCCGTACGTCTTCGGTCACGGCGCTCGGCCAGCCCGCGGCGTGCTCCTCGATCACCGCGAGGGCCGAACAGATCTGTCCGGGCGTGCAGTAGCCGCACTGGTAACCGTCGAGATCGAGGAAGGCCTGCTGCACGGGGTGCAGCCGGTCGCCGTCGGCGACGCCTTCGATGGTGGTGATCGCGCGCCCCTCGGCAGCGACCGCGAGCTGCAGACAGGAGACGGCCCGGCGTCCGTCGAGGAGCACCGTACAGGCGCCGCACTGCCCCTGGTCGCAGCCCTTCTTGGTGCCGGTCAGATCGAGACGCTCGCGCAGGGCGTCGAGCAGGGTGGTGCGGTGGTCGACGGGCAGGGTGTGCTTTTCGCCATTGATGTTCAGAGTGATGGCACTGGACGTCGATGGGGCCATGATCAGCCTTCTTTCGCATTGCTTATGCGCGTCGAACGAGACGATCCGGCGGAAGTACCGAGTGGGAGAGGGCCATTCCGGTGGTAGCAGGAAATGAAAGACACCGGTCGGCCACACTGGCCCGGTCTGCCGCTATGGTGGAGTGAAGCGGACAGCTGTCCGCTTTATCTGTCGAACCTAGCGGACAGCTGTCCGCTCAGCAAGACCGGCTCAGCCGTGTGTCGGAAGGAGGAGGCGTGCAGGAGGAGAAGGGCACGCCCCAACGCCCGGACGCGCAAAGGAATCGCGAGCGCATCCTGGACGTCGCGCTGGCTGAGCTCACCCGGTCCGCGGACGCCCCGGTGAGCGTCATCGCGAAGAAGGCGGGCGTGGGGCAGGGGACGTTCTACCGGAACTTCCCCAACCGCGAGGCCCTGGTCCTGGAGGTCTACCGCTACGAGATGCAGCAGGTCGCCGACACCGCGGCCCAGTTGCTCAGGACCCGCGCGCCCGACCGGGCCCTGCGGGAGTGGATGGACCGGCTGGCGCAGTACGCCATGGCCAAGGCCGGACTGGCCGACGCCCTGCGCACCACCGCCAGCAGATACGGCAGCCTGGCCCAGCTGGGCCACGACCCGGTGACCCGCGGCCTCACCCTCCTGCTGAACGCGAACGAGGAGGCGGGCACGATCCGCCCCGGGGTGACCCCCGACGACTTCGTGCTCGCCATCGCCGGACTCTGGCAGCTGGACCCGCACAGCGACTGGCAGCCCAGAGCCCGCTGGCTGCTGGACCTCGTGATGGACGGGCTCCGGGCCGGGGCACCGGGTGCGGGCGGGCCTTCGCCGCAGCCCTAGGCCTGTTGACCCGCGGGGCCTCTCACGAGGCAGCGGATCCGATCACCACCGTGCGCGCCCACGCGGGCGGTGTGTCCGGGACGTATTCGGCCTCGTCCTCGTCCCATCGCCGCCGGCCGGGCCGGTCGAACAGGCCCACCACGGTCCGGCACGGCGGCGGCGCACTGGGCCAGGGAGTCTGTCCGTCGGTGAGGGCCACGATGACGTCGGGCCGTGGCTGGGACCTCAGCGCCTTGGCGAAGCCGGCACGCAGATCCGTGCCCCCGCCGCCCAGCAGCACGATGCCCTCGGCCCGGCAGAGCGGGTGCACCACCCGGGTCGCAGCGTCGCAGGACAGCACGGTGACCAGATCCCGACGGCCGCCCACCGCACGGGAGATGGCGGCGACCTCCAGCAGGGCGGTGCCCAGTTCGGTGTCGCTGACCGATCCGGACGTGTCGACGACCACCGAGACCCGCGGCGGCCTGCGCCTGAGGCTCGGCAGTACGGCTCCGGGCACACCGGCCGAGCGGCGCGACGGCCGGCCGTACGTGTAGTCCTCCCCCGCCCCCGAGCCCGAAACCGCCGAGCGGAGCGCCGCACCGAGCAACTGCCGCCACGGCTGCGGCGGGTGGAAGGCCTCCTCCGCCCACCGCCGCCACCCCTTCGAGGCGCTCCCCGGCCGGCCGGTGATGCCCTGGGCCACCCGGAAGCGCACCGCGTCCCGCTCCTGCTCACTGAGGCCGTGGCCGCCGTCCGGCCCCAGGTCCCACTCCCGCTCCAGCCCGTCGGCGCCGCTGCCGCAGTCCAGCCAGGCCAGGTCCTGCGTACGCGGGCCGAGTCCGAACTGCCGCAGATAGTCCTCCATCAGCTCGCCCTCGGGGAGGTCCAGGGTCGCGGGCTCGACGGTTCCCTCGGGCCGGACCAGGCCGTCGCCGTACACGTCGTCGTTGATCTCGCAGTCGGCCGCGATGTTCATCCGCAGCCGCTCGGCCCGGCCGGTCAGCCCGCGCTCCCGCGCCACCCGGTCGCTGCGCCCGTGGTGGTCGCGCAGCAGGTGCGACACCTCGTGCACCCAGACGCCGGCGAGTTCCTCCACCGGTGTCCGGTCCACGAAGCCCGGCGCGACGTAGCACCGCCAGTGCCGGTCGACCGCCATCGTCGGGACCTGCCGCGACTCCACGGTGTGCAGGGCGAACAGCGCCGTCGCCAGGTAGGGCCGGGCCAGGGCCGCCTGCAGCCGGGCGGCGAAGAGCTTGTCGCGGTCCAGCGTCCCCGCGCCGCCCGCGGTCACCGGCCGGCCTTGGTGGCGGCCGTGGCACGGGCCGCCGCCTGCTCGGCGCGCCGCGAGAGCAGCACGGCCCCGGAGAGCGCCTCGATCGACGCCGGTACGTCCCAGTCCCCCTGCCTGAGCGTGGCGAGTGTCGTGGCGGGGACGACGACCAGGTCCGGCGCCCCGGTCTCCAGCGCCCTGACCAGGAGGGCCCAGGCCGCGTCCCAGCGGGCCTTCTCCGGGCGTCGCCGGACCGCCGCCACCACGCCGTCGAGCACGGCCTGGCGCAGGTCCCCCCGCTCGGGCAGATCGGCGCCGGCCGGGTCGGCGAGCAGGTCCTCCGGGTCCGGAAGGTCCATCCGGTCCAGGCTCGCCAGGAGTTCCAGCCCGGGACCGTCCCCCACCGTTCCTCTGACCAGCAGGGACAGCACGTCGCGTGAGGCGTCTGCGGCGGTCGCGAAGGCGATCAGCCGCAGGGTCATCTCCCAGCTCCGCGGCGAGGGCCAGGCTCCGCCCCTGCGGGTCTCCCCGCTGGGCAGCCGGTGGACGAGCGCGGGGCGTGCGGAGAGCAGTCCGCACACCGCCCGGCGCGCGAAGCCGACGGCGTCGGCGAGGCGTTCAGGGGCGAGCCGAGGCAGGGTCGCACGGGGCCAGGTGCCGCCGAGGCCACGGACGACGACCTCGTGGTCGTGGACCCACTGGAGGTGGACGAACCGGTTGGCCAGCGGCGGGCTCAGCTCCCAGCCGTCGGCCGCCGAGGAGCGCGGGTTGGCGGCGGCCACGATCCTTACCCCCGGCGGAAGTCGGAGCGCGCCGATGCGCCGCTCCAGGACGAGGCGGAGCAGGGCGGCCTGGACGGCGGGCGGCGCGGTGGAGAGTTCGTCGAGGAACAACAGTCCGCGGCCGGCCCGCACCAGGCGCACCGCCCAGTCCGGCGGGGCCATCGGGACACCCTGTTCCGCCGGGTCGTCGCCCACGATGGGCAGCCCCGAGAAGTCGGACGGTTCGTGGACGCTGGCGATGACCGTGGTCAGCGGGAGGTCCAGGGAGTCCGCGAGCTGGGTGAGGGCGGCGCTCTTGCCGATGCCCGGCTCTCCCCACAGGAGTACGGGCAGGTCGGCGGCGACGGCCAGGGTCAGGGCCTCCAGCTGGGTGTCGGGACGCGGTTCGGTGGTGGTGTCGCTCAGGAGGGCCACCAGCTCGCCCGCGACGTCCAGTTGGGAGGCGGCGGCCCGGTCGTGGGCGGGGCGGGTGGGCGCGGACAGGGTGCGTGTGGGCATGGCGATCACCTTGGGGTCTCGGTACGGAAGGGATGCGGCGTCGATCGCGGGGGACGAAGGCCCTCGGTTCAGCGGAAGGTTGCGTGGCGGGGAAGCCGGTACGGGTGCCGGTCCCGGGAGCGCGGGTGTTCCGGGCGGCCGCTGCCCGGACCGTGTCCCATCAGGTCCGCGCGGAACAGGCAGTAGTCGATCCGCCGCTGGGCGGCGGTCTCCAGTTCGTCCCGCAGGGCTCCGCTGCGCAGTACGGCGCCGGGGCCCAGCAGCCCTTCGACGACGGCCAGCGCACCGGTGATGTCGCCGTGGTCCAGGCGCTCCCGGACGCCGTCGAGGCATTCCGGGCGGCGGTGGGCCGCGTCGATGGCCTGGAGACACGGCATCGGCGTGCCCGTCAGGGCGGCCAGGAGTTCCTCGCGCCGGACCTCGGCGGGGTCGTGGTCGAGGGGCACCAGCACCCCGTCGACCAGGCCGATGCGGTGCCGCGCGCCCCGGCACTCCACCGGGCGCGGCTGCCCGGCACCGTCCGGAACCGGTGACGGCCGTACCGGTACGTGATCCGGGACGAGCGCCGAGGCGACCAGCGGGTGCAGCCGGCCGGCGTCGACGGCGCCGGTGCGGATGAGCTCCAGGTCGGGCAGGGCCCAGGTCGCCGCGTCGGGCAGGACCGGTGGCGCGGTGCCGGCTCCCGCCGCGGGCGCCGGCGTGAGGCGCAGGACGTGCGCGCCGGCTCCGTCGTCGTCCGCGTCGAGGCTCAGGAGCAGGCGGTGGCGGCCCCCGAACCGTACGAGGAAGGTCCCCGCGGTCGCGGACCCGCCCTCGGCGCGCAGGAGCTGGGCGGCCTCGTCCGCCCAGCGGCCGACGGCGCAGCGCCGGCCCCGCGGCACCATGTCCCGTACGGTACGGTCCGGTTCGGGCTCGCCGCCGTCGGCCGGCCGGTCGGCCCCGGACCGGCCGCGCAGTTCACCGGTCCTGCGCGCGTCCCAGAGGTGACGGTGCAGGTCGAGGCGGAACCGCCGGCTGGGGTGGGGGTGCGGGTGGCGGCGGGCGCCGGCCTCGGTACGGGAACCGTCCCACAGCGCGAGGCTGATCCGCTGTCCGGCGTCCGCCCAGGCCGGCGGTGTCCGGACCACGAGGTGCACGGGTGCGCGGCCACCCGGTTCCTCGGAGTCGTACCGGGCCAGCGCGATCGTCAGCCCCGGGCGCAACAGCCCGTGCGGGGCGATCCTCGGCAGGTGCCAGCGGAGCAGGTCCGGCACCAGGTGGCGCAGGTCGGTCCGGACCCGGGTGGCGAGTTCGCTGCCGTGGGTGCGTGCCAGGGAGCGTGGCTTCAGGTCGACGTCGATGCCCGCGGCGGCGCAGGCCCCGGACCAGTCCCCGGCGTGGCGGCGGGCAGTCGCGGTCTCGATCATGGAGGGCGGCACGGCGAACTCGCGCACGCGCAGCCAGAAGGACAGGAAGGGATCCCGATTCGCGTTCTCGATGAGCATCAGCACTCACCTTGCGCGGACGGGTCCCCCAATCTGAGAGCAGTGTGTGTCGTCATCGCGGGCAGCGTAGCGCGCCGCGTCCGTGCCCGCCACGCCTTTTCCGCGACACTGCCCGGGCCGGCGCATAGGGTGCCGGGATGATCGGGATCCCGGAGGTGTTCACGCGCGGCACCCTTGCGCGCGAGGGTGCGGCAGGAGCGGCCTGGATCGCCGGACTGCCGCTGCTGGTGGACGAGTTGCTCGAACGCTGGGAGTGCGTTCCGGACGGCGAGGCCGTGCACGGAGGGGTCGGCGTCATCGTGCCGGTCCGTCGGCGGGGCGCGGCGGACGCGGTGCTGAAGGTGTCCTTCCCGCACCCCGGCAACGTCCACGAACCGGATGCGTTCGTCGCGTGGGAGGGGCGCGGAGCGGTCCGGCTGTACGAGCGTGACGACGGGCGTTTCGCGATGCTGCTGGAGCGTGTGGGGATGTCGGACCTCGGGGAGGTCGAGGACAACGACGAGGTCGTGCGGGTGGCGGGCCGCCTCAGTCACCGGCTGGCCGTACCGGCTCCGCCGGGGCTGCCCCGGCTGCGGGAGCAGGCCGGGGCCTGGGAGGAGCAACTGCGCACGGATGCCCGGGAGCTGGCCCACCGGCTGTCGCCCCGGGCGGTGGACGCCGCCGTGGCCACGGTCCGCGAACTGGGCTCCACCCAGCCGGACGTGATCGTCCATGGCGACCTCCACGCCAGGAACATCCTGCGCGCCGACCGCGAGCCGTGGGTGGCCGTCGACCCGAAGGGCTACGCGGGCGACCCGGCGTACGACGGCGGCACCCTCCTCAAGACGCGGGCGCTCGCGCTCCGGGGCGCGGGCGACCTGCGCACGGCTGCCGGCCGCACGCTGGACATCTTCGCCGAGGCGGCGGAGCTCGACCGTGAGCGCACCCGCCGCTGGGCGCAGCTCCATGCGGTGCAGGGCGCGTTCTGGGGCCGGCGGCACGGATACCGCAGGGCTCGCAGCGGCCCCGGGCGGGACGGTCTCACCGTCCTCATCGAGTCGCTCGCCGAGGTGCTCACGGACCCCGCCTGAACGCCCGCCGGGGGCCGCCCCCGCCTCAACGCCTCCGCCACTCCTCGGCCAGCAGCTGGTAGGAGCGCACCCGGTCGGCGTGGCCGTGCGTGATGGTGGTGATCAGCAACTCGTCGGCACCCGTGGCCTCCTGGAGGCGTTCGAGCTCGTCGGCGACGCGTCCGGGCGATCCGACGAACTGGGTGTCGACGCGGTCGGCGACCAGTTCCCGGTCCGCGTCGCTCCACGGAAGGGCGCGGGCCTCCTCCGGGGTGGGGTACGCGATGGCCCCCTCGGCCGTGCGGATGGAGCGGACCCAGGGGCCGTACCCCGTGGCCAACTCGCGGGCGGTCGCGTCGTCCTCGGCGACGACGACGTCCGCGGAGACGCTGACGTACGGCTTGTCGAGCTCGTCGGAGGGCCGGAACGCCGCACGGTAACCCTCGGCCGCCTCCAGCACGGTGGCCGGGCTGACGTGGTAGTTCGCGGCGAAGCGCAGACCGTTGCGGCCGGCCACGTCCGCGCTCTGTCCGCCGCTGCTGCCCAGGATCCACACCTGGAGGTCGGCGCCCTCGCCGGGGACGGCGTGTGCCTCGATGCCGTCGTCCGAACGGTACGTGCCGTGCAGGAGCGCGAGGATGTCGTCGATCTGTTCGCCGTAGTCCTGTGCCCGGGCGCCCGGCTGATGCAGGAGCCGTTGCTGGAGCGCTGTCCGGGGTGAGCCCAGCAGGTGTTCGAAGGAGAAGCGGGGCGGGATGCGCAGCCCGTTCGGCGTGCGTCCGTCGGTGACCGGGATCGTGGTCGGCGCGGGCCCGTCCTTGCGCTCCGGCGGACGTCCGCCGGAGCGGCCGAGGCCCAGGTCGAGGCGCCCCGGGTGCAGGGCGTCGATGAGGCCGAACTCCTCGACCGTGGACAGGGCGGTGCGGTGCCCCAGCTGCACGGCTCCGGAGCCGATCCTGATCGTCGAGGTCGCCGAGGCGGTCAGGGCCAGGACGACGGCGGGTGAGGTGCCGGCCACTCCGGGGTTGAGGTGGTGCTCGGCGAACCAGTAGCGGGCGTAGCCGAACTCCTCGGTCCGGCGGGCCAGGTCGATGGTGTTGTGCAGCGCGTCGCCGGCCGTGGCGCCGGAGGGAACCGGTATGAGGTCGAGGACGCCGAGAGGGATGCGGGACATGACCGGGGTGCTCCTCAGCGGTTGGTCGGGACGGGGACGGGCCCGGCGAGCACGGGGGCCCAGTCGAACGGCGGGTCGGGGATCTCGCGTCGCAGGACCGGGGCGACCTCGGACTGGAAGAGCGCGAGGGAGCCCCGGTGCTGGGCATCCGTCAGTCCGCCGGCGTCCGCGTTCAGGTGCAGGACGGTGTGGCCGAACTGCTCGTGGTAGCGGTGCACCTTCTCGATGATCTGCTGGGGGCTGCCGATCAGGGCCGAGCTGCGCTCGACGAAGTCCTCCAGGTTCGGGAACACCGGCTCGGCCCCCAGCCGCTTCTGGAAGGCGAGATAGCCCTCGAACACCGGCCGGTAGGCGGCGACGGCCTCCTGCGAGGTCCGGGCCACGTGGACGCCGGCCGTTCCGGCACCGACGACAGCCAGCGCCGGATCGTGGCCGTAGTGTTCCCACCGCTCCCGGTAGTGCCGGATCAGTTCGGCGTACGGCTCGATCGCGTGGGTGACGTTCGCGGAGAACAGCGGGTCGCCGTAGCGCGCGGCGAGGTCGACCGACTCCCGGCTGGTGGCGCTGCCGTGCCAGACGCGGACGGGCTGCTGGAGCGGCCGCGGCCACACCTCCGCGTCCGTGAGCTCCGGCCGGAAGCGCGGCTGCGCGCTCACCTTGTCCTGGCGCCACAGCCGGCGGAACAGTTCGTAGCCCTCGGCGTTGCGGTCCCACTGGTCCTCGGGGGTGACGTGGAACAGCTCGCGCTGCGCCGTCCCGTTGCCCTTGCCGATGATGAGGTCGAGGCGGCCGCCGGAGAGATGGTCGAGCGTGGCGTAGTCCTCGTGGGCACGCACCGGGTCGAGCAGGCTGAGCGTGGTGACGGCGGTGAACAGCCGGATGCGCGAGGTGAGTGCGGCGATGTGGCTGAGCACGACCGGCGGCGAGGACGAGATGAACGGCCGCTCGTGCCGTTCGCCGACGCCGAAGCCGTCGAATCCGAGCTCCTCGGCCAGCAGCGCGTTGTCGATCACCTCCCGGAAGCGTTCGTTCGTGGACTTCTGGACACCGGTCACCGGGTCCGGAGCGTGGACGATGAGCGTGATGGCCAGGAACTTCATGACGCCACCCGCCCGGACGCCGCGTCGTCGGGGTGGGCCAGGCCGAGGTGGTCGCGCAGCGTCGTGCCCTCGTACTCCGTACGGAACACACCCCGCTCCTGGAGGAGCGGGACGACGGTGTCGGCGAAGACGTCCAGACCGCCGGGGGTGATGTGCGGGGCGAGGATCAGGCCGTCGGCGGCGTCCGCCTGGACGAAGTCGTTGATGGCGGCGGCGACGGTGGCGGCGGAGCCGACGAAGGACTGGCGGCTGCCGGTCTCGATGACCAGGTCGCGGATCGACCAGTTCTTCGCGGCCGCGAGCTCCCGCCACTCCCGGGCGGTGGCCAGCGGGTCGCGGTACATCCGGACCTGGGCCCGGCCGCGGGCGATGGTGTGTTCGCCCGGGTCCGGGTCGATGTCCGGCAGCGGACCCTCCGGGTCGTACGCGGACAGGTCACGGTTCCAGACGAACTCCAGGTGCTTGATCGCGGTGGCGCCGCTGACCTGCTGCCGGCGTACCTCGCGGGCGTGCTCCTGCGCCTCGGCGTCCGTGTCGCCGAGGACGAAGGTGGCGGCGGGCAGGATCAGCAGCTGGTCGTGGGTGCGGCCGTGGCGGGCGAGGCGGCCCTTGACGTCCGCGTAGAACGCCTGCCCCTCCTTCAGGGCGCTGTACCGGCTGAAGATCGCGTCGGCGCCCGCCGCCGCGAACTCGCGGCCGTCCTCGGAGTCGCCGGCCTGGAAGATCACCGGGCGGCCCTGCGGGCTGCGGGGCACGTTGAACTGCCCCTCGATGTCGAAGTGCTGTCCCTTGTGCGCGAACGACCCGGCCCGCGCGTCCCGCAGGAACGTGCCGGTCCCCGGGTCGGCGGCGATCTCGTCGCCGCGCCAGGAGTCGAACAGCTCGTTGGCCGTGGCCAGGAACTCCCTGGCCCGGGAGTACCGCTCCTCCTGCGGGAGGAATCCGCCGCGCCGGAAGTTCTCGCCGGTGAACGCGTCCCAGGAGGTGACGACGTTCCACGCCGCGCGCCCGCCCGAGAGGTGGTCGAGGCTGGCGAACTGTCTGGCCACCTCGTAGGGCTCGTTGAACGTGGAGTTGATGGTGCCGGTGAGGCCGAGGCGATCGGTCACGGCGGCCAGGGCGGACAGCACGGTGAACGTGTCGGGGCGCCCGACCACGTCCAAGTCGTATATCTTTCCGCCCTGTTCGCGCAGTCGGAGCCCCTCCGCGAGGAACAGGAAGTCGAACTTGGCGCGTTCGGCGGTCCGTGCGAGATGCGCGAACGAGCTGAACTCGACGTGGCTGCCGGCCGCGGGGTCGCTCCACACGGTGGTGTTGTTGACGCCCGGGAAGTGGGCGGCGAGGTGGATCTGCTTGAGCGGCTTGCCGGTGCTGGTGCCGGCGCCGTTGCTGGTGCTCATGTCGGTGGTCCCTCCGGCTCAGACGGTGGCGTAGCGGTTGGCGGGGCGGGCGAGGCCGAGGAGCCCGCGCAGGGTGTCGGCCTCGTAGGCGCTCCGGAAGGCTCCGCGGCGCTGCAGTTCGGGCACCAGTCCCCGGGTGATGGCCCGGAGGTCGTGGCCGGTCCCGGCGGGGCGCAGCCGGAAGCCGGAGAGTCCGGCCTGCTGCCATTCCAGGAGGAGGTCCGCCAGTTGTGCGGGGGTGCCGGTGAACACCTTCGCGTCGCTGGTGTACGGCGCGCCGTCGAGTTCGTCGAGACGCTCCCGGCGGGCCGCCGCGGCCGCGGGATCGTCGTCGAGGAAGACGACGAGGTCACCGAAGATGTGCAGGGGTTCCGCGGCCCGCCCCGCCGCCGTCTGTCCGGCGCGGATCTCGTCGATGACGGTGCGGGCCTGACCGGTGTCGTGCGGGGTGATGTATCCGATGTCCGTCGAGCGCGCCACCAGTTGGAAGGGCACGCTCTGGTGGGCCAGGGCGCTGACGACCGGCTGGCCCTGCGGCGGCCGGGGGGTGATCGAGGGGCCCTTGACGCTGAAGTGGCGGCCCTCGAAGTCGATGTAGTGCAGCTTGTCGCGGTCGATGAACCGTCCAGTGGCGACGTCCCGGATCTCCGCGTCGTCCTCCCAGCTGTCCCAGAGCCGGCGTACCACCTCGACGTAGTCGCCGGCCTCCTCGAAGAGTTCGGCGGTCAGGTCCCGTACGGCAGGGGTGTCCCGGTCCTCGATGCGGAAGCGCGGGAACGTACGGCGTCCGAAGTGGGCCGCCTCGTGCTGCCGGGGCGTCACCTGGACGCGCAGACCGGCCCGGCCGCCGCTCACGTAGTCGAGGGTGGCGATCGCCTTGGAGATGTGGAACGGCTCGGTGTGCGTGGCGACGACGGTGGGGACGAGCCCGATGTGGCGGGTCAGCGGGGCCACCCGGGCGGCGATGAGCACCGCGTCGAGCCGGCCGCGCTCCTGGTCGGTGCGGCCGTCCGGCTCGGTGTACCGCGAGGACTGGAGCCCGAGGGCGTCCTCGATGGTCACGAAGTCGAGCAGGCCGCTTTCGGCCTCCTTGACGGTGTCGGTCCAGTACGCGGCGGTGAGCAGTTCCCCGGGCCGGGCCCCGGGCTCGCGCCAGGCGGCCGGGTGCCAGCCGGCACCGTTCAGGGCGACGGCGAGGTGCAGGGGGGATGCGGACAGGGGAGGGTGCGGCGATGACGATGCGGACACGAAAGGGTGCCTTCCTGATCGACCGTGGGTGATCGCCGGGCCTCGTCGGGAGGTTCGGCGTCGCGGGAACGGGTCAGGAACAACAGAGCGCGCCGGCCACGCGCTGGAGGTCTATGTGCTGCCGGGAGTACAGGTGGACACGGCGCCGGGGGGCGAGGACCTTGACGAGCGGACGCGTCACCGGTGGCATGACCGTCGCCTCCGCTCTTCCCGCTCGGCGGGCCCGGGGGCCTCGCGCTTGCGGAACCCGGTCGGGCCCCGCCCGGTCGTCACCCGGAGCACCCCGCCGCGCAGGAGGGTTGCCGGTCAGCGAGCCGGGGCTGTGCGCTGACACTCATGACCTGCCGGGAACGCTACGCGCGACGGCGGCGCCGCGCAATGCCCGGCAGATCATGGTCGTGTTCACACTGCCGTGAGCCTCAACAACGGGGCCCCGCCGTCTGTTCCGCCGTCGGACGACTGTTTTCCGCCTGCCTGCCCCAGCCCGCCGGCCGGCGGGGATCAGGCGCGTCCGGCCGCCTTCTGGCTCCTGCGGGACAGGGAGTCGACGACCACGGCCGCCAGCAGGACCGATCCGGTGATCATGAACTGCACGGCGTTGCTCACGCCCATGATGTTCATCCCGGACTGGATGGAACCGATCACCAGGGCACCGAGCAGCGCCGACCAGACGGAACCGCGCCCGCCGAACAGACTCGTACCGCCGATGACGGCCGCGGCGATGACGTTCATCAGCAGGTTGCCGCCGCCCGAAGTCTGGCTCGCCGACTGGATCTGCCCGGCGAGGAAGAGGCCCCCCACCCCGGCCATGGTTCCCGCGATCGAGAAGACGGACATCCGGACGAACGGGACGCTGATACCGGCCCGCCGCGCACCCTCGGAGTTGCCGCCGACCGCGAAGACCTTCCGCCCGTAGGTGGTGCGGCGCAGCACGAAGTCCAGCAGCACCAGCACGATCAGGAAGATCAGCAGAGCCAGCGGGAGTCCCTGGTACTGGTTGAGGATGTACGCGGTGACGAACGCGATCGCGGCGATGACGACCGTGCGCAGCACGATCTCCGCGACCGGCCGGGACGGCACTCCGGCCGCTCTGCGCCGCGCCGCGTCCAGGAGGGACGCCAGCAGGAAGAGCCCGACCCCGACGGCCGCGGCCACGTAGGCGGCGGCCGGGCTGTGGTAGATGGTCGAGTAGATCTCGGCGACGACGCTGTCACCGGGAATGTTGACCGTGCCGCTGGCGCCGAGCACCTGGAGCATCAGCCCGTTCCAGGCGAGGTTGCCCGCCAGGGTGACGACGAAGGCGGGGACCCCGACCTTGGCGAAGAAGAAGCCCTGGATGAGCCCGACGGCGGCGCCGCCCAGCACGGCGATGAGCAGCGCCAGCCACTCGTTCATTCCGTTGAGGACGTTCAGCACGGCGAAGATCGCGGCGCACAGGCCGCTGACGGAGCCGACGGAGAGGTCGATCTCACCGAGGAGCAGCACGAAGACGATCCCGACGGCGATCATGCCGGTGCCGACGATCTGCTGGCTGAGGTCGGAGAGGTTCTGCGCCGAGAGGAACGTGCTGTTGAGGCTGCCGAACACCGTCCAGATGATGATCACCGCGATGACGACGGGCAGCGAGCCGAGTTCCCCGCTGCGCATCTTGCGCCAGAACTCGTTGGCGTACCCCCGGATGCCCTCCTCACGGACGAGCAGCCGGGAGTCGACGGCGGGCATGGCATCGCGGGCCGGCTGCTGGCCGGCGTCGTCGGCGTCGCGTGACGGATCCCGGGTCATCGCTCCTCCTCCCGCTTACGGGCCTGGCGGCGGGTGACCGCGCTGTCCGAGGCACCCGTGATGGCGGAGATGATCTCCTCGGTGGTGGTGGAGCGCCGGTCGAAGAAGCCGTTGTTCCGGCCCAGGCGCATCACCGCGATCCGGTCCGCGACCGCCATGACGTCCACCATGTTGTGGCTGACGAGGATGGTCCCGAGGCCGCGGTCGCGGAGCCGTTCGACCAGGTCGAGGACCTCGGCCGTCTGCTCGACGCCGAGGGCCGCGGTCGGTTCGTCCAGGATGACGACCTTCGGGTCGCCGATCAGCGAACGGGCGATCGCCACCGTCTGGCGCTGTCCGCCGGAGAGGGAGGCGACGGGGATGCGGACGCTGGGGATGCGGATGGACAGCGTGTCGAGCAGTTCGCGCGAGCGCTGGTCCATGCGGACCTCGTCGAGCACGCCGAAGCGGCGCAGTTCGCGGCCGAGGAAGAGGTTGCCGACGACATCGAGGTTGTCGCACAGGGCCAGGTCCTGGTAGACGGTCGCGATGCCGAGGTTCTGGGCGTCGTGCGGGCGGCCGATCGCCACTCGGCGGCCCTGCCATTCGATGACGCCCTCGTCGGGCGGATTGACGCCCGCGATCGCCTTGACCGCTGTCGATTTCCCGGCCCCGTTGTCGCCGACGAGTGCGACGACCTCGCCGGGACTGACTTCCAGGTCGAAGCCCGACAGTGCCTGGACGGCGCCGAAGCGTTTGGAGATCCCCCGCAGAGTGAGCACAGGTGCTTGCGGCAAAGGAACCGCCTCCTGGGTTGCCCGTACACACGGGCGGACAGTCTCGGCCCCCGCCGGACGAGCCGCGTGTCGCGGCTCGTCCGGGTTCGTGCGCGGCCGTGCACGGTCATGAGGGCCGTGGGCCGGGCGCGGGAGCTACTGGAGGCCGGCCTTCTTGCAGGCATCGGCGTAGGCCGGAGTACAGATCTCCTTGACCGTGTACAGACCGTCCTTGACGACGGTGTCCTTGATGTTGTCCTTGTTGACCACGACCGGTGTCAGCAGCTTGGCCGGGACCTTCTCACCGCTGCCGCTCTTGACGGTGGTCGGCGTCAGGGACTTCGGAATGTCCTTGCCCTGGGCGAGGTCGACCGCCATCGCAGCCGCCGTGTCCGCCTCCGGCTTGTACGGCTTCTCGATGGTGATGGTCTGGGTGCCGGCCAGGATCCGCTGGATGGCGTCGAGCTGGGCGTCCTGGCCGGTCAGCGGCACGCTGATGCCTGCCGCCTTCAGGGCGGTGGCGATGCCGGCGGCCAGGCCGTCGTTGGCCGAGTACACACCGACGATCTTGTCCTTGCCGAGTGCGCTGATGGCACCCGCCATCTGCTGGTTGGCGTTGTTCGGGTCCCAGTTCGGGGTGTCGTACTCCTTGCCGATCTTCACCTTGCCGTCGAGGACGGAGTGGGCGCCGGCCTTGAACTCGGCGGCGTTCGGGTCGGTCGGCGAGCCGTTCTGCATGACGATCTCGCCGCTCTTGGCCTTGCTGCCCAGCGCGGCGAGGAGCGCCTTGCCCTGCAGCTCTCCCACCTTGTGGTTGTCGTACGAGACGTAGGCGTCGACGGGGCCCTGCGCGAGCCGGTCGTACGCCACGACCTTCACGCCCGCGTCCCGGGCCTTCTGCACGGAGGACTGGATCGACTTGGCGTCCACGGCGTCCAGGATGAGCACCTGGTCGCCCTTGGCGAGGGCGGTGTTCACCTGCTGCTGCTGGGTGGTCGCGCTCTCGGCGGCGTTGTAGTAGTCGATCTGGGCGCCCGGCGCCAGCTCCTTGATCTTGTCCTCGATGTACGGCCGGTCGAACTTCTCGTACCGCGTGGTCTTGCTCTCGGGCAGCAGCAGGCCGATCTTCACCTGGTCGGCCTGGCGGCCCGTCCCCGGCTGCGCCGCGCCGCTGGTCGCCACGGCGCCCAGCGACAGGGCCGCCGCTCCGGCCAGGGCGATCGCGCTCCGCAATGTACGGGTCATGGGAGGCTCCTTCTCGTACGGCGCCGTCCCTCCACCGGGAGAGCGCGGAAACGAAAATCCACAAATGGCCTACATATCGACATTAGCGGCAACCCCGGGACCGGCAAGCGGGTGACATCGCGCCGCGGAGGCCCTGCGGGCGCGGGGCCCGGAATCCGCGGGTCAGTCCGTGAGACCGGCGGCGAGGGTGGCACCCAGCTCCCAGCACGCCTCGATGTCGGCCTTGGCGGGCTCTCCCGTGACCGTCACGGCGTCGGCGGCGCGGCGCCACCCCAGGCCCGTGGTGATCGACTCGATGGCCCGCACGGCCCCGGTGACGTCGTTGCCGCCGTGCACGTAGTACCCGAAGGGACGGCCGCGCGTCGCGTCCAGGCAGGGGTAGTAGACCTGGTCGAAGAAGTGCTTGAGCGCACCGGAGACATAGCCCAGGTTGGCCGGGGTCCCGAGCAGGATGCCGTCGGCGGCCAGCACGTCGGACACGGTCGCGGCGAGCGCGGCGCGGCGCTCGACCCGGACGCCCTCGATCCCGTCCGTCGTCGCACCGGAGACGACGGCTTCGAACAGCGCCTGGCAGTTCGGCGAGGGTGTGTGATGCACGATCAGCAGAGTGGCCACACCCCGGAACCCTGCCGTGCCGGTGGCGTGGCCGCAAGCGAGGTCCGCCGTCCCGCGCTCCCGTGCCGGTCGATGAAGCGACTCGGGGATTCGGGCGACTCGGCCGTGAAGGGATGATGTGGGGCGATGACGTCGAGAGATGACGAGGTGGGCATGACATCCGGCACGGACGACCGGCGGGGCATCGGCATCCTCGCGGACGACCTCACCAGCGCGGGCGACGGCGCCGCACCCTTTCGCCGGACCGGCCACGGGGCGCGCATCATCCTCTCGGCTACGGGGACGGTGCCCCCGCAGGACCCTGGCGCGGCCACGACGCGTGGCCCCGGCGTGACCGCGGTCGACCTGGGAACCCGGCTGCTGGACGAGACCCCGGCCGCCACACGTACCGGACAGGCCGCCCGGCGCTTCGCCGGCTCGGCGCTCCTGCTCAAGACGGTGGACTCGACCCTGCGCGGCCATGTCGCGGCGGAGGTCCGGGCCGCGTGGGCCGGATCGGGACGCACCGCCGTCGTCATGGCTCCCGCGTTTCCCGCGGAGGGCCGGGTGACGGTCGGATCGGTGCAGTACGTGCGGGGCGTCCCGGTCCACGAGAGCGAGTTCGCCCGTGATCCGGTCCACCCCGTGCGGTGCTCGGACCTGGCGACGGTGTTCCCCGAGGCCGTGGTGCTCGGTCCGGAGCGGGCGGCCGAACTGCCCGGGCTGACCGGCGGGGGCGGCCTGATCGTCTGCTCCGCGGCGACGGACGGCGATCTCGACCGTCTCGTCGCCGCGGCCCCGCACCTCGACGACGTGCTGTGGGTCGGCTCCCCAGGGCTGGCGGCCGCCCTGGCCCGGCGCTGCGCACCCGCCGCCGGTCAGGCCGCTCCCGCCCCCGCACCGGCCCGCCGCCCGCTGGTCGTCGTCGGCAGCGCCAACCCGGCGACCCGGCGACAGCTCGCCGCGCTCCGCGCCCGGCCCGACGTGCAGGGGGTCACCGTCGGTGACGACCCCGCCGCGGCGGTGGCCGCACTGCGCGGCCTGACCGCGCCCGTCCTCGCCCTGCAGACGCCCGATGAACGCCGGGCGCCGGAGGCCGCACACGTGCTCGCCCGTTCCCTGGCCGCAGTCGTGCGGACCGCGGCCGAAGAACGTCTGGCCGACGCGCTCGTCGTCACGGGCGGGGAGACGGCCGCGACCGTGTTCGAGGCCCTGGGAATCCACGGCATCGACCTGCTCGACGAACCCGAGCCCGGCGTCGCCCGTGGCACGCCGCTCGGGCAGCCCTCGCTTCCGGTGCTGATCAAGGCGGGCGGCTTCGGTGACGACGGGCTGCTCCTGCGTCTGACGCACCTCGTCCGGGAGTCGGAAAGGCCGGGAGTCGGAGCGGCCGGGTAGAGGGAACGACGGAGCACGGTCGTAGGCGGAACGCCCCGGCAGCCGGGACACAGTGGGGGCCACGGTCCGTGGCGGTCACGATCCCTGGCCGAAGAACTCGACCTCCGCCACGGCCACCCGGCGGCCCTTGCCGGTGCCGTACGCCGAGTCGACCGTGAGGCGCGCGCTGACGGTCTCCGATCCGCGGAGGTCGAAGGTCTGCTGGCCCGCCTGGTCCGTCAGCCGGATCGTACGCATGGTCTTCTTGCCGTCCTTCGAGGTCAGCAGGACGGTGAGCCGGGCCGGCCTGGCCTGCGTGAGGAACTCGTCCTTGCGGGCCGAAGTCCCGGAGAACACCACCATCTTCAGCAGGCGGACCGGCTGGGCGAACGTGCACTCCAGGTACTCCCCCGCACCGTCGCCGGTCTCCCCCGGAGCCCAGTAGCGATTGTTGAAGCCGTCGAAGGCCGCACGTGCCGGATGCCCCGACGCCGCGCTGGAACTCCGGAACGCGGACGGCACGACCGACTCCGGTGCACCCGTCTCCTCCTTGGCGAAGCCGAACAGGCCGGGCAGATACGGCAGTGCGAACCAGATGCCGACCGCCAGCAGGATCAGCACCAGCGGCAGCGCGAACCTCGGCCTGCGCCGTCCCCGTCGGGGGCGTGTACCGGCGGCACGGCCTCTGCCCCGCCCCCGGCGGAGGATGCGTCGCCACCACGGCGGACGGAGCCCGGGCGGCGGCCCCGGGTCGAGGAGCAGTGCGCACCGAATGCAGTAGGTGCGTTCGGAAGCGTTCTCGGTACGGCAGTTGGGGCACACCCGTGGCACGCCGCCGGCCGTCGGCGCCGGCCCGGGTGGAGCGGGGTCGTCGGACCCCTGGCCGGGAGGCCATGCCTCGGGCCCGTGCGCGGGCCCCTCGGGAGCATCGCCGGGACGCCGGGGAGCGGCCGTCACCTGCGGCGAAGGGCCGGCAGGCGGGTTCACCGCAGCGGGCGCCGGCGCGGGGCGGGGCAGTGAGCCATCGGGCGGGACGGCGGGCACGGGCCCCCCGACTACCGGGTCAGTCACACCCGGAGCAGGGGCCGGACCGCCCCCACGCCTCTCGCCGGCCCGGCCGTCCAGGCCACCGGCGCCGCCCGCCTCATCCGGCTCCCACGCCAGGAAAGCCTCGCAGGACGCGCAGAACTCCCGCCCCGGCGCGTTCCGGTGACCACAGCTCTCGCAGATCACCGCGCACCTCCTTCCATGTCCCCGGCCTCGGGCAGGATCTCCAGGGTGTAGCCCACATGGGCCGGGACCTCCCTGCCGATGAGCTCCTCCAGCCGCACCCGGTCGAGCGCCCGGCCGTGCGGTTCCCGGACCCGGATCGTCACCCAGGGGCGGGCCCGGCCGGGCAGCACGGTCTGCGGGACGGTCGACCAGGCCGTTCCGCCGCTCTCGGTGATCTCGGGCTCCGTGCCCGTCTCCAGCCGCACCGCGTCGGCGAGCCCGCCCGCCGTACCGCGCCGGGCGTGCCGTGCGACCGCGCCCCGTACGGTCTCCCGGCGCCGCGCCGTCGGGCCGTCCTCGTGAGGCTCCACAGCCACCCACTGGGCCAGCCACGCCAGGAAGTCCTCCGGAGCGCTGCGCGGATCCAGGTACGCGGGCAGGTTGTCGAGGGTGAGCAGGACCGGGGCGAGGACGTCGTCGAGCGCGGCGAGGAAGCGCCGGAGGAAGTCCTGCTCCAGGTAGACGGAGGGGAGTTGGTCGATCAGCGGGTGCGGTGTCGGGAGGCCGGTGACGCCGGTACGCATGGGCCTAGGCTCCTCTCACCCGTAGCTGGTGCTCGTAGCTGAAGACCAGGGCGTGCCGGTCCAGCGGGATCTTGGCGGTGGCGTCGGTGCGCTCGCCGGTGACCGGGTCGGCGGGGTAGAGGCGTACGTCCTCCACCAGGTCCACCCCCGGCACCCGTTGGAGCACGGCGAACGCCTCGCCCGACTGGACGGGCCGGCCGAACGGCCAGCCCTGACCGCCCGGCCCGCCGGACAGCGGGTTGAAGTAGCCGTACAGCGCGGCCAGGGCCGTCTCCCGGACGCGATCCGGCTCCGCTCCGCGCTCGGCCTGCACGGAGGCGACGACGGTGACGCCCTGGTAGAAGGGCGGTTCGACGACGAGGCGGGCCCCGATCGGGCGGCGGGCCTCCAGGTGACCGGCGATGAGGCGGAGCGTGTGTTCGGGAGGAACGAGTTCGTCGAACTCGACGCGGCCCTGCTCGTCGCTGCGGCCGGCCGGGACGACGAGCAGCCTCACCCCGTGGGCGGAGCCGTCGCTGTCGCCCCCGCCCTCGTGCTCATCGGCCCGGATGCAGTGCACGCGGGCCGCGTCCGGGGCGATGTCCCGGGCGAGGAGTTCGTAGTCGTGCGGGACGACGGCGCGGTGCAGGGTGCGCAGCGTCATCGGGCCGCGCACCCGGGCGCTGTCGACGCTCTCGCCGTCGACGCCGCCGAGGGCCGGCCGGCGGTTCTCCACCCGGGCCACGTAAGGGAGCGCGCTGCGCAGGACCTTCAATGTCGACCTGGCGACATTTCCGCGGAGGCCGCCGCCCGTGCGGTAGGAGCGCACCCGGACGGTGGCGCCCTTCGCGGGGACCGCGCCGTAGTAGCGGATGGAGCCGTCCCGCTCGCGTACCGCCGGGCCGAACTCGACCCGGCCGGAGTTCGGGTCGAGGGTGATGTGGTGGTCGTCGGGCCCGGAGTGCGCGAAGTCGTCGACCCGGGTCCAGCGGGTGTACTCCGGTTCCGGTCCGCTCGCCGGACCGGCCACCTCGACCACGAAGTCGCCCGGCACGACGGGCGGACGGGCCAGTGCGAACACCTGGCCGGGCACGCCTTCCGCCGCGCCGAGCACCTCGTCGGTGACGGTCTCGGCGTGCTCGGCGGGCACGGTCGCGCCGATGGTGAAGGCGGTGATCCGGCGGACGACGGGCGGTGCCAGATAGGTCGGCCGGCCGGGCTCCGCCTCGATCAGGCGGCAGCGCAGCCAGCCTCCGGTGCGCCGCACCACGGCTGCGGGGGTGTGTGTCCTCGGCAGGTGGAGGATCAGCTCGCCGGAGCGGTTGAAGCCGCCGGTGTCGTCCTTCTCGATCTCGCAGGCCGTCCAGGCGGTGCCGTCCCAGGCCTCCCAGACCAGCGGCGGCCGCAGCGGGTCGACGCCCACGCCCTCGACCCTGCAGTCCAGCCGCAGGACGACGACTCCCGCCGGCACCGCGGCCGACAGGCCGACATACAGACAGTCGCCGGGTGCCGGGGTCGCCCCGAAGCACGTCACGTCCCGGCCGATCGCCAGCTCCTCCGTACGGTCGGCCGCCTCGCCCGACACCGGCCAGGTGGCGAGATGGGCGAAGGCACAGGGGGTGATCGTCAGCTGCTCGGCGGTCGTGAAGACGACCGCCTCCTCCGTCTCCGTCCGTACGGTGGCGACCTCCGTGCCGGCCCGCACCACGACCGGCTCGGGGCGGGGTGCGGAGAGGCGGAACGTCACCTCGGTGTGGGCGGCGGTGGGCGGGTGCAGCCGCACCCCGATCAGGTCGAGGAAGGTCAGATAGCTCTTCTCCGGCACCCGGTTGACCCGGTAGACGAGCTGGTCGACCATCGTGGCGAACGCCTCGATGAGGGTGACACCCGGGTCCGACACATTGTGGTCGGTCCACTCCGGGCAGCGTTGCTGGACCAGGCGCTTGGCCTCGTCCACCAGGCCCTGGAAGCGGCGGTCGTCCAGATGGGGACTGGGCAGCGTCACGCGCCTGCCTCCTCGTCGTCGGGGCTCGTCTCCTGCGCGTGCTGCGGGATCACGTAGAACGGGAAGACGAGATTGCGGGGGTCGTTGGAGCCGCGTACCGAGTAGCCGATGTCGATGTAGAGGACCCCGTTGTCCGCCTCGTCGAACCGGACGGTGACCTCGGCGACCTCGATCCGGGGCTCCCAGCGCTCCAGCGCCAGCCGGACCTCGTACGCGAGCTGCCCCGCCGTCCCGGCGTCGGCGGGCGCGAACACGTAGTCGTTGACGGCGCAGCCGAACTCCGGCCGCATCGGCCGCTCCCCCGGGGAGGTCGCCAGGATCAGCCGGATCGACTCCTCCAGCTCCCGCTCGCCGCGCACCAGCGCGATGGAGCCGGTGGCATCCGTGCGCGGCGGAAAGGCCCAGCCCGCGCCGATGAACTGCTGTCCCATACCGGCTCAGCCCCCGATCAGCACGGTGGCGCAGCCCGACACGACCGGGGACCCGCAGCCGCTCAGATCTCCGACCCGGGCGGCCGGACTCCCGCCGATCAGCACGGTGGTGCTGCCGGGCGGTGCGATCGTGGACGGCGGGTGGGCCAGGGGGGACGCGCACAGATGGGCGGTGCCGACGGTGGCGGCCGGCTTCCCGCCGATCAGCACCGACACCACTCCGGGCGGTCCGACCGTGCCGGGGTGACCGGTGGGGTCGGTGACCCGTGCGGCTGCTGCTGACGGCATGCGGTGTACTCCTCTTCCCCTGATTGCGGCAGGTCGGTCGAGCGTGACCGGCGGTCGATCGCGGCAGGCCGGCCGAACTTGGTCATCAGCTGGTCCCTGTAGGTCAGTTGAGCTTGATCAGCGGCGCGTTGACGGAGACCGAACCGCCGCTCTTGACGTCCGTGCGCCGGCTTCCTTCGACGGTGACCTGGCCGCCCCGGACCTCCACCGCGCCGCCGGTGGAGAGCGCGACCCCGCCGTTCCCGCCGTCGACCGTGACCCCGCTGCGGGACGTCACCGTGACGCTGTCGCCGGCGAGTTCCAGGGCCCCTGCGCCGGCGTCGAGCGCGACACCCTTGGCCGCCTTGACGGAGACCTGTTCCCTGGCCTCGATCGTCACGCTGCCGTCGCTGTTGATGACGACGGCCGTGCCCCGCCGGTCCAGGTCGATCGTGAGCTTTCCGTCGCCGGTACGGAGCCTGACGCCCTGCGGGCCGTTCGCCGCGTCCAGCAGTTCGAGCTGGTTTCCGCTCTTGGACGCGAAGGCGCGACGGTTCACCGCGCCGGTGGTGGGATCGACGAGATCGCCGCCGTCGCCGGGAGTCCCGGCAGCGGCCGGGGCGCCTCCACCACCGCCGCCCCCGGGCCGGTCCTTTCCGTTGTACAGCCCGGCCAGCACGTACGGACGGTCCAGGTGCCCGTGCTCGAAGCCGACCAGCACCTCGTCCCCGACCTCCGGGATGAAGGCCTCGCCGCCGCCCGTCCCGCCGGACTGGGCGGTGCGCGCCCAGTCGCTCGCGTACTCGTCCGACAGCCAGGGGAAGCGCACCTTCACCCGGCCCGATCCCTCGGGGTCCTGGGTGTCCGTGACCGTCCCGCTGACCAGTCCGGCGCATCGCCCCCCACCCACGGACGCACCGGCCGAACCATGCCCGCCTCCGGTGAGCCCGAAGAGCGAGCGTTCCTGCTGCCCGGACACGGTGATCCAGGTCTCGTAGCCGCGTACGGCGTCGAAGACGTGCCGCGACGAAGTGACGGTGTAGCGGCCCTCGAACGGGGCCCCCACCGCGTTCAGCGCCACCGCGCTGCCGGCCCTGACCTCGGGGTTCCCCCGGATCACCGCCTCCAGCTCCGCGAACGACCCGGCGATCCGCTCCGCCAGTGCCTTCGCCGCCCGGTCCACCTGTGCCTGCGCCCCGTACACCGCGTCGGTCACCACGAACCGCGCCTCACCGAACGGTGCGGACACGTCGGCCGCCGTGACGCCGAGCTCCAGCGTCGTCGAGGTTCCGGCCGGGGCCCTGCCCACCACCGGCTCCTTCGCGCCGACGTCCCAGCCGCGCACCTCCACCTCGGACACCTGCTCGGCGGCCGACACCCCGGCACGGCAGCGCAACAGGTTGTCGCCCAGTTCGAGGACGAGGGCGTTGCGTCCGGCGCGCGCGGATCCGTCCGGCGCCGCGCTCGCCTCGGCGGGACGGGTGATGTGCAGCTGCCCGTCCCGTACGTACGCCTGCGCACCGGCCTCCTCGGCGAGCCCGCGGACGAACTCCCAGTCGGTGACGTTGGGCTGGGCGATGTGCTCGATCACGGGACCGGCCACGTCCACCGTCCCCGGCTTCAGTCCGGCGCGCTGGGCGACCTGGCCGCAGATGTCGGCGAGCGTCATGTTCTGGTAGCTGGCGACGCGCCGTCCCCGCAGCAGCCGGTGCGACTCGTCGAGTCCGCGCACCACGGTGAACGTGCCGGTCTCGTCGAGCTCCACCTCGAGCGCCGTGACGACGCCTTCGAGCAGCGGCTTCGGAGCGGTGTCACCGCCCGCCCTGGCCAGCAGCCGGGCCTCGCTGCCGATCCTCAGCCCGGCCTGTTCCAGCAGCACCCGGTCGGGGTCCCGGAACCGCAGCAGGAACAGGTCGGGGAGCGTACGGCTGTCGTCGACGTACCCCTCGACGAGGGTGTTCACGAACTTCGCGGGAAGCGGGGTGCCGTTGAACTCCACCACCAGCGCGGTGGCCACGCCCTGCTGGGTCATCGCACCGGCCCCCGGTCCGCTTCGCCGCCGCCGAGTCTGCTCAGCTCGTCGAGGGCGGGCAGCAGGAGCTGTGTCCCCGGTGCGAGGCGCAGCGGGTCGTCGATACGGTTCGCCTCGGCGATGATCCGCCAGGCGCCGGCGTCCCCGTACTCCCGGTGGGCCAGCGAAGGCAGCGAGTCCCCCGCGGCGACCCGGTGCACGCGCCGGGCGGCGAGCGCGCCCGATGTCGGGTTCTGGCCGGGCGTCTCCCCGCTGATCTCCTCCATGGTGACCTGGCAGACGGCCCGGATCGGCACCCCGGACGTGGTGAACAGGGTGTACTTCGCGGCGACTTGGCTGACGTATCCGGGGAATCCGGTGAGTCCGCCCCAGTGGAAGACCACCCACGGCGGTGACGACCGCTGCTGCTGCCGGGTCTCGCTCGTGGGCACGCAGCAGGCGAACAGCTGCTCCACCGAGGTGACCACCCGGGTGTCCTGCGTGTCGCTGGCGTCGAAGAACATCTCGACGGTGAGCTTGCTGGGCTGCGACCCCTGGTATTCCGGCGGGCCCGAGCTCTTCGCCCCCTTGGCCGGGGTGCGTTTCCAGGAGGCGGCCTTGGTCAGGCTCAGCTCCTTGGGGTTGAACTGGAAGTCGATTCGCCCGCACGGTCCGCCGGGCGTGAGCCCGCCCCCGGTGGGCGGCGTCCGCAGCTCCAGATAGGCGTGCTCCAGCTTGGGCCTGGCCGAGCCGCCCTTGGCCGAGGACGCCGCTCCGGACGTACCGGCGGCACTGAAGGCGATGGGTCCCGCGCCGCTCACGCCGCTCAGCCCTCCATCACGTAACCGTGGTGGGCGATCTCGATCGTCTCCATCGCGACCTTGGGCGATTCGGGGGTGAACGAGGGCCCGGTCCAGCGCACGGGCACGACCTCCAGCAGCCCCCACTGGGCCACCTTCCGCCCGTCCCCGGTCCGCGCCTCGATGTGCGCCGTCTTGCGGCTGAACCCGGTCGTCATGGTGGCGAACCAGCGCGCGACCTTCTCCGTCTCGCGGGTGAGCGGCCGGGACAGCTTGACGTTGGAGTACTTCAGCCGGGTCGGCAACTGCCACAGATGCCCGTTGTTGCCGCCCTCCTCCCGGGTTTCGAGGACCACCTCGCAGCCCAGCCCGTCGCAGGTGTTGAACGACCCGAGCTCGATGTCGTCGATGGTCACGACGAAGCAGACGCTGACGGCGGGATCGTCGTCCGGGGAGGTGGCCATGGCACGTGCCTCTCGATCGATGACTCGGTGGCTCGATGACTCGGTGGCTCAGTGACTCGGGTACGGGCGCTCATCGTCAGTGGCGGGTGTTGATCAGGAATCCGGCGCGTTCGCGTTCGAGTCGGAGGTCGGCCTTGAGAAGCCGGCTGAGCGGCCCGTAGAGAGCACGGACCAGCTCGTCCGTCACGGGAGGCGCGCCCTGACCCGGCGGCGCCCCGGTGCGGGTCTCCGGACCGGCGGACACGTCGCCGGAGGGACCGCCCTCCGGCCCCGGCCCCTCCTCGGCTCCGGAATCCGTCACGGGAGGCGGCTCGGGCTCCGGCAGAGGTGGCGGCTCCTCGGCGATCTCCGCGTCCCGCTGGACGACCGGCCGCGAGGTCCCGTGCAGGGGCGCGGCCGCGAAGACGACGCTCCCGTCGGCCATGCGCTGGGCAACTCCGGCCGCCACGGCGGCGGAGCCGGCGGTGGGGTACGTTGCACGGCCCCCGGTACGGGCGGCCGGGCCGGGCACGGGCGGCGCCCCGCCCGTGTGCCGTTGTACGGGCGACACTTCACGCTGCAAGAGGGCCGCCGGCGGACCGGCAGGCGCTCCCGGAGCCGGGGCGGTCCACCGTACGGGCACGGCGGACGGCTGAATCAGGGACAGGGGCGGGCCGCCGGGCTCTGATGGCATCCGCTGCACCCCGCCACCGCCCTCGGACGCGCGCTGCACGGCCGCCGCGGCCGATGGACCGGCATCGTCCGGAGCGCTGGCGGCGCGGAGGGACAACGGGCGCTCGCCGAGAAGGGGCGCCGTGGGGCCGACTGCGGGCGGCGGTACGGGGGTGATCGGAGGTACGGGGGTGGGAGCCGAATCCGCCGCGGAGCGCTGGACGGGGACGGTGCGGTCCGTGGAGGCCGGGGCCACCATGCTCTCCCCGCCCGGATCTCCGCCGGACACCACACCGACCGAGGGGGCATCACCGAGCAACGGGGCGAGAGGCTCGGCCGACTCGGACGGCTCGGACGACTCCTGCACCTCCGGAGCGGCAGGTGTCCCGCCGTCCGCCGGAACGGCCGGATCGTCCACCGGCGCGTCCGGGGCCGTGTCCCGTTGAACCAACGGCTGCCGGAGCGCGGGTAGTTGCGGGGCAGGCGAACGATCGGCCCGGCGCTGCGCGGTCGGCGGCAGACCGGGCAGCGGCGCCCCGAGCCCCGGCGTACGCCGAGGCGGCTGCGCCGGCGGGGAGCCGGCGGTGCGCTGCACCGCAGCCGCACCGGGCGGAGCCTCCCCTCCCGATTCCGCACCCGCCGCCGGGTGCTCGACGTGTTCCACCTGCTGTACGAGCGGCTGCTCGCCGACCAGGTGCCGTACGGGAGGACCGGCCACGGCCGAGGAACCCCCGGCTGACGTCAGGGACGGTGCGTCGTCCCCGTCCTGGCGCTGAACAGCCACCGGAGCGGACCTGCCCGGCATCCGCAGCGGCATCTCGACGGCCCGCTGCACCGCGGGGGCGGGGCTCCCCGGCGCCGCAAGGGCGACTCCGGGCGCCGCAAGGGCGACTCCGCGCACCAGCCCCGCGGGCGCGTCCGGGCTGACCAAGTGCCCCAGCGGCGTGCCGAGTGCCGTCTCCCGACGAGTCGTCAAAGCGGCCTGGAATCCGCCGGGGTCGATGACGAGGTCCTGCGCGGTGACGGACCTTTGCACAGGCGCCAGCCGGCTCACATCGACGCGGTCGCGCCCCATCGGCCGCGGAGCGTCCACGACGGCCGGGGAGGACGCGTCGCCGGTGGCGCGACCGCCGCGCAGCCAGGACATCAGTCCCATGGAATCTCCCGCCCTTCCCGCGCTCCCGCTACTGCCCGTTGAGGCGAGCGATCTGTGCGACGAACTTCAGTCGTTCCGGATGTTCCAGGTCCAGCAGGTCGTCCAGCGGCCAGTGGAAGTGGTAGGCGAGGTACGCGACTTCCTCGTAGAGGAGGTCGGCCGCGTACGTCACGATTCCCCCAGGCGACCGCCGGCGAGATCCACCGCGAACTCCTCCTTGCAGGACGGACACGAGACGGCGGCACGGGTGTGCCCCTCCGCGTTGATCCGGCGGTAGAAGTCCTGGAGGAACGCCAGGTCGGACGCGAACAGGTCCTCGATGACACCGGGGTGGATGTCCTCGACCGTCCCGATGCGGGTCACGACGCGGGAGATCAGCACGACCGACAGATACGCGGAGTTCTCCCGGACCCGGTCGTCGCGCAACGGCACGAGTTCGTCCCGGGCCGTCGCGAGCCGCATCACACCGGAACGGTGGACGGTGCCCGACTCGTCGACGTACCCGCGCGGCAGGTCGAAGGCGAACTCCGTGCGCAACGGCTCGGGCCGCCCGGCACCTTCCCCCCGCTCCGTCGGCTCCCGCTGAGGGGCCTGGAACTGGACCGAGCGCCGCATCAGTCGAGCTCCATGCTCTCGTAGGTGATCGACAGTTTCTCCGTGAGGACCGAGGTGTCACCGGCCTTGAGCGTGCCGATCTCCAGGGACTTCGGCCAGGCGTTGATCAGCTTGTACCGCTTGATGGGCAGGCCCTCGTAGTCGTAGACGATGACCGCTCCGTTGCGCCGGGCGCTCATCATGCGGCCGAACCGGGAGTCCTTGATCCAGCGTTCGAAGCTGTTGTCCTCCGTGAGGCCGCGCGTGACGGTGACCTCACCGGCCTTGGGCCGGCCGGGCAGCTTCTTGATGGCGTACTTGCCGTCGGCGGTGTTCTGCTTCAGCTCGATGACGTCCTGCTCCATCTTCAGACCGCTGACCTCGGTGATCTGCTTGATGATGACGCTGTCGAACTCCAGGCCGAAGGAATGCCCGACGGAACTGTCCAGATCGGGAAGTGGCACAACAGGCTCCTTACGCCAGGTGGGAGGACGGGCCGGTCACTGCTGAGCGAGGTGCTGCCGGCGCCCGGGTCACTCGTCGACACCCCCGCTGCCGCCGGTCAGCTGGGACAGCCGGAACACCACGAACTCCGCCGGCTTGACCGGGGCGACGCCGATCTCGCAGATGACCTGGCCCGCGTCGACGCTCTCGGGCGGGTTGGTCTCGCGGTCGCACTTCACGTAGAACGCCTCGTCAGGGGTGAGCCCGAACAGGGATCCCTTGCGCCACTCGTTCACCAGGAACGCCGAGACCGTACGCCGGATACGTGCCCACAGCGCATCGTCGTTGGGCTCGAAGACGACCCACTGCGTGCCCGAGAGGATCGACTCCTCCAGGTAGTTGAAGAGCCGCCGGACGTTGAGGTAGCGCCAGGCCTGGTCGGAGGCCAGGGTGCGTGCGCCCCAGACCCGGATGCCGCGCCCGGGGAAGGAGCGGATGCAGTTCAGCCCGATCGGGTTCAGCAGATCGTGCTCGCCCTTGGTCAGCTGCGTCTGGAGCGCCACGGCCCCGCGCACCACCTCATTGGCGGGCGCCTTGTGCACCCCGCGCGTGTCGTCGTTGCGCGCCCAGATTCCCGCGATGTGCCCGCTCGGCGGTACGAGGGTGGCGCGGCCGGATGACGGGTCGGCGACGCTGATCCAGGGGTAGTAGAGCGTGGCGTACTTCGAGTCGAAGTTGGCCCGGTCGGTGCGCCAGCCCCTGATCTGCTGGGGAGAGAGTCCCGGCGGCGGGTCGAGGATGGCGACGCGGTCGCCCATCAACTCGCAGTGAGTGATCAGCCCTTGCTGCACGGCGATGACCGACTCCAGATCCAGCAGGCCGCGTTGGTACGCACCCATCAGGTCGGGCACGGCGATCATCGTGACCTCGTCCACCGCTTCGAGCCCGCCGAGCCCCGTGCGTCGGTCGGCGTCGCCGACGTACACCTCGGGGGCGAGCGCTCCGGCACCGCCTGCGGCGGGGGCGGCCGGGGCGAGTGCGACGGACTGGACCTCGGGCCTGGCGGGGGCGGCGCCGCGCCCCGTCTCGCGTATCTCGATGAGCTCGGATTTCGCGTTGACGCGGGTGGCGACGTTCTCCTTGCTGCGTTTGGTGGTGACGGAGGGGTACGTCTCCGCGACCTGCCCGTCCCGCCTGACGATCAGCTGGAAGACGTCGGAGGGCGGGTCGTCGCCCTCGGCCTCCGCGACCTCCACGCTGATCTCACCGGTCACGCCGGCCCGGGGCTTGACGGCGTACGGCCCGATCTGGACCTCGGCCCCGACGGCCGGCGCACCGGCACCGCTGTCCAGTCCCTCGGCCCGCTCGGCCCCTTCCGCTCCGTCAGCTCCTTCGTCGATGCGCACGACGTAACAGATGCCGCCCCCGTTGGCGAAGAAGCCGTAGACGGAGGAGGCGAGGTACGTGCCGTCGACGAAGTCGCCGAAGGTGCTGACGAACTGGCTCCAGTTCGTGATGAGCGTCGGCTCGTCGAACGGACCCTGCTGGGCGAAGCCGACAAAGGCGGCGACCGATGTGCCCACCCCTTCGATCGGCCGGGATCCGGACTCGACCTCTTCGACGTAGACGCCCGGGGACAGGTACGACGGCATATGAGCCTCTCCTTGACGCGCTCCTCGACATGCTCCTCGCCCCGTTTCACGGCCGGGGACCGCGAGCAATTCTCGCCAGTCGCACGATCACCGGGAACGGATACTCGGCCGCCCCGCCGTGCACCGGCGGCTGCCCGATGAGGCAATCCGCGAGCGCCTCCCGCACCACGGGGGCGTGCCCCGGCCGCGGTCCGCCCGCGCTCGACCCGCCCGGTACGCGCGCGGCAGCCTGGCACACCACGTCCGGGCGGTTCGGTGGCTGGCGGGAGGGACGGATGAAGGCGGTTCCGGCGAAGACCCCACCCGAAACGCCCCGTACGGACGCCGCCCCCCGCACGGACCGGGCCGCCCCCGCCCCGTCCGCCGCGGCCCCGGACCGCCGGAGCATCCAGCGCCTGCAACGGGCGGCCGGCAACGCGGCGGTCTCCCGACTGGTGGCCCAGCGCTACACGGCCCCGGTCAAGCCGGCCCCGGCCCAGGCCCCCGGCTTCCGCAGCCTCAAGGCGGCCGTGGCGGCGAAGAAGACGCACATCGCCGTCCACCCGCCTGCGGCCGCGGAGTCCAAGGCGTCCCAGGACGCGGCGGTCGCACCCCCTGACGACAAGGAAGCCCAGGGCAAGGCGGCCAACGCCGAGAAGATGAACGCGGCGAAGCCCGGTGAGTTCGACAAGAAGGCGTTCGTCGACGCGGTGAACAAGGCGATCGACGCCCAGGCGCCGAAGAACCTCGACGAGGCCGACAAGTTCTCCAAGTCGGGCAAGGCCGAGAAGGTCAAGGCGGAGGTCGACGGCAAGGTCACGGACGGCAAGGAGTCGTCGGCCAAGGACATAGACACGGCGACGAAGGCCCCACCGGACACCTCGGCCGCCAAGGACAAACCGGTCACTCCCCTCACCCCGGACCGGCCGCCGGGCAATCCCGGCGCCCCTGCCGCGTCGGACGCGATCCCCGCGAAGCAGCCGCCGGCCGTCACCGACTTCTCCGAAGGCCCGGCGCAGAACGACAAGGAGATGGCGGACGCCGAGGTCACCGAGGACCAGCTGGCCAAGGGCAACGAACCGGAGTTCAACGAGGCTCTCTCCGCGAAGAAGACGGCCGAAGCGGACTCCGAGAAGGCCCCCGCGAAGGGCAGGGCCGCCGAGAACCAGCAGCTCACCACGGCCAAGGCCGGCGCGGCCGCCTCCGGCGCGGCCGCCATGACGGCCCTCACCGCGACGCGCGGCGAGGCCGGCCAGCAAGTGGACGGCGGCAAGGGCGAGACGAAGTCGAAGGACGAGAAGAAGCGCGCCGAGGTCACGGCGAAGCTCCAGAAGGTCTACGACGGCACGAAGAAGGACGTCGAGACCACGCTCTCCGACCTGGACAAGAAGGTCGACACGGCGTTCACGGCGGGCGAGAAGGCGGCCAGGGACGCGTTCACGGCGGACCACAAGCGCCGGATGAAGAAGTACAAGGACAAGCGCTACTCGGGCTGGACCGGCAAGGCCCGCTGGGTGAAGGACAAGTTCGCCGGCCTCCCCGAGGCGGCGAACGACCTCTACCAGGAAGCGCGCAAGCTCTACGTCGCCCAGATGCAGACGGTGATCTCCTCGGTCGCCGACATCATCGGCACGGAACTCGGCAAGGCGAAGGCCCGCATCGCCAAGGGCCGCACCGAACTCAAGGCGGAGGTCGACAAACTCCCCGCGGACCTGCGCCAGTTCGGCGAGGAGGCGGCGAAGGACTTCGCGGGGAAGTTCGACGACCTGGAAGCGACGGTCAACGAGAAGTCGGAGCAGCTGGTCCAGGACCTGGCGTCCAAGTACACGGCGGCGCTCAACAAGATCGACGAAGAAATAAAGAAACTCCAGGAGGCCAACAAGGGCCTGATCGACAAGGCGAAGGACGCGATCGTCGGCGCCATCAAGACGATCAACGAGCTGAAGAACCTCCTCCTGGGCATCCTCGCCAAGGCCGCCGGCGCCATCATGAAGATCATCAAGGACCCCATCGGCTTCCTGGGCAACCTGGTCAGGGCCGTGGGCGCGGGCCTCAACCTCTTCGTCACGAACATCGCGGAGCACCTGAAGACGGGCGTCGTCTCCTGGCTCCTCGGCACCGCGGTCAAGGCGGGCCTCGAACTCCCCCAGAAGTTCGACATGAAGGGCATCATCCAGCTCATCGGCTCACTGCTGGGCCTGACCTGGGACAACATCAAGGCCCGCGTCACCCGCAAGGGCGTCCCGGACGAGGCGATGGCGGCGGTCGAGACGTCGGTCCCGGTCGCGAAGAACATCGCGAGCGAGGGCCCGGCGGGCGCGGTCAAGGAAATCCAGGCGGAGGCCGGCGATCTCAAGGCCACGATCCTGGAAAAGCTGACGAGCTACCTGATCCCGACGGTCATCATCGCGGGCGTCACATGGATCCTCTCCCTGCTCAACCCGGCCTCCGCCTTCGTCCGCGCGGTCAAGGGAATCATCGACATCGTCACGTTCGTCGTGACCCAGGGCGCCCAGATCGCGGAATTCGTGAACTCGGTGCTGGACGCGGTGGTGGCGATAGCCAACGGCGGCCAGGCAGGCGTCCCGAAGATGGTCGAGGCCGCATTGGCGGCGAGCGTGCCGCTGCTGATCGGTTTCCTGGCGTCGTTGCTGGGCATCGGGAGCCTGGCCAACAAGGTAAAGAGCGTTTTCCATGCGGTGGCGCGGCCGGTGACCAGGGCGATCGACAAGATCGTGGACTTCATCGTCAAGAAGGGAAAGAAGCTCTGGGCCAAGATCAAGAAGAAGCCCGACCACAAAAATGCGACGGAGAATGCGAAGAAGGAGGAGAAGAGGCCTACCTCCTACCCACCCCCAAAGAGGAGCTTCGAGTCCATCGACAAAGAGACCCACAAGGTCCTATTCAGTGGAGAGAGTGCGGAGGCCAGCCTTGTCGTGCACAGCACGCCACAGGACATCGATCAATACATCAAGGACTGGGAAGCCGAACTGGAGGTAACAGGAGGTTCTCGCGTCGCCCTTGACGACGTCAAAAAAAATGAGGAAATAGTCAGGAAACTGAATCGCAATTTTCGCTCCCAGACCATGCAATCGAATGCAAAGCAGGATGCATACAAACACCTACTCGCAGCCCTTTCAAAATTGGCCCAACTGCTGGCCCATCGACCAGGCCCCAATCCCCAACTCCCCCCTCCAGTTCTCCCGCCGTTCGAACACGGCGTCCTCGCTCGACCGTTCAAAGCGAGCTACATCAACAAGGACATCGAGAAAGGAAGCGAGGCGGACACATATAGTGGCGCAACCCTGGAGGGATGGAACATAGCGAAAACCTACAACACTAGAGCCGACACGAATGCCTGGGTAAAGATGCATCTACTGCCAGCATTCCTTGGTGGTGACGCAAAGGACTCCAACCTCGTCCCCGCGAGGGGCTTTATCAACAACCCAATGTTCCTATGGGCCGTGGAGAACCCGGCCCGGAAGTCCCTCGACAAGGCGGCGGGTAGCCCTGCGCTTGAGCGCATGATTTGGTACAACGTGAATGTGAGTTACCACACAGCACCAAAGGGCTTTCCTGAAAATATTCAAATCCAATGGGGCGGCTACGACTACGCCGGCGGAACATGGACTGAGCGCCCGCCTCTCCGAGGCAACGGATCCAGCTCCTTCGGAGATACGCAAGATACGCCAGCTCCACTGAACAGCGATGTTCTTCGAATCAACCTGTCAGGAGTAAAGTACGCTATTTACGATTCGCTAGGAATCGGAAGGTCCGACGCAGAGGCAATAAAGAAACTGGTAAAGAAGAGGCCACTCATCGACCTTGCCGACGCCCTCAGGAGATTCCCACACCTCACTACAGAGCTCACGAACGCCGACGCGGTACAGCGACTCAGATTCGGCATGGCACCACATCACGTACTACGAATCAACGTCCCGACGTCGCCGAACGCCGTTTACAACGCCCTCGACATCAGCAGAACCGACGCAAGGGCAATCAAAAAGCTGGTGAAGAGTACACCGCTTTCCGACCTGGCTGACGCCATCAGCAAGTTCCCACATCTGACTACAGAGCTCACCATCGCCAATGCCACACAGCGACTCAGGTTCGATTGAACTTCACCCGAAGCAGTCCCCCCTACATTCGAACCGGAGGACGACATGGAAACAGAATATGAAATCAGGCTTCGCGAAACCGTAGATCAGGTAGAGGCCTGTAATTCGATTCAAATCGAGGAATACGACCGAGGGCCGATTGCCGTTTACATGGAGCAGGCCGAAGACGCATTCAAGATTATCCGCCTGGTTCAAGACGCTGCCCTACCGAACGAACTGACCAGAAACTTTCACCGCTTTTCAAGGCTTCTCTTCTCATGGCGAGCCGCAAGCCCGTTCGACAAGATCGCAGGAGAATTTCATATTGTACATATTGCCGAGGCCATAGTCCGCGGACCACAGTCGTCTTCTTTCGACCCGGACTCCGAATTGGGGCAACTCATTGGAGAGTTCAGAGTCTTCGAGACCCATCCCACGGGAGGAACCGGAACATACTCTGCATTGAGACTGACCCATAATCAGGACTCACCGGAGATTTGGTATTTTGATATCCGACAGGGCCCTACTCGACTTGACATCAGTTACAGCGAATACCTCGACGTCATGTTGCACACCAAGGGCCTATACAACTGGCAGTACCTGTTCGCGACACCCGACAAAGAGAACTATGGAATGCGCGCCTCGCTCCCCAATCTGCACGACGGGCTCGAATTCCTCACCCGTAAATTTCCCGATACCGACCTGACAGACCTGCGTGACCGGTGGAGGGAGCGTATGCGACTCGTGAATGAGGAAGCGTAGTCTCAATGAGCCTTTTCCAATCTCACGCTGAGCTTGCTGGCATCGAGCACGAAGAGGTTGATGCCGACACCCAATGAGGGCATGAGGTGCGCGGCATCTCCGAGACGTGCCGCAACGGTCGCGTGCTCCCACGTGCGGCACTGGCAGGGCGAGGAGCAGGCGATGTTGGCGTGAACGCCGTCGTTCTCGGTGATCACCCGAAGCATCCGGTGTGACCAGTCCGGGTACTGGCCGAGCAGGTGAGAGCAGCCGCCGTACGCGAGGGGCTCAAGGGTCAGAACGTGGTCGAAGCGCTCCGCGCGCACGCACTGAAGCCGTAAGGGAAGTTGGAGTCGGATCCGCGTCGGGAGGGAGCGGTTCACCGCACTGATGCGAAGGACACCCGCGCTCCACGAGGACCGGGAGCGCATGCAGAGGCGGCATGCCAGCACCCTCGGTGCCGCAGTCGCGGAGGAGCTGGGCCGAGACCCTATGATCTCGCCTGCTCGGCCCTCGCACGGTTCGGCCTGGAGGTCCGGTGTTGGCCGCGACCCGGCACGATCTGCGCGCCTCCGTGGAGACCGTGCTCCATCTCCTCACCCACAGATGGCAGGCGTCACAGCTCGGTTCCGGGGATGGGGACGCAGCTACGGGCTCGCACGAGCGGCAACGCATGCGCGCGTCCCGCCCACTTACGTCAGACAATGTCGGCGTCACTCATCGGCCACCCGCACCGGCAGCGACTTCAGCCCGTTGATGAAGTTCGACACCAGGCGACGTGGTGGGCCCTCAAGCCGGAGTGGCCCGGCAGGGAGTACCCGGCACGCCTCCTCGTACAACGCCCTCAGCTGCAAGCGCGCGAAGTGCGCGCCCAGGCAGACATGCGGGCCGTCGCCGAACGAGATGTGCGGGTTCGGGGAGCGGGCGAGGTCCAGGGTGAACGGGTCGGGGAAGACGCGTTCGTCGTGGTTGGCCGAGGCGTGGAAGACGACCACCTTGTCGCCGGCGCGGATGCGCGTGCCCGCCAGGTCCGTGTCCGCCGCCGCAGTGCGGCGGAAGGTGAGGACGGGCGGGTGGCGACGCAGCAGTTCGTCGACTGCGGTGGTGAACCTCACCTCGCCGATGCGCAGGCGAGCGTACGCCTCGGGGTACTCGGCCAGGAGGTTCAGACCGCCTGGGGCCGCACTGCGTACCGTGTCGTTCCCCGCCACCACCAGCAGGAAGAAGAACATCTCCAGCTCGGGTGCGGTCAGTTCCGGGTCGGTGGCGAGGGCCGTCATGACGTCGTCGGCAGGGTGTCGGCGCTTGTGTGCCGCCAGCGTGTGCGCATAGTCGAACATGTCGCGCAGTGACGCCGGGGAGCGCGGGTTGACCGGCTTGCCGTCCGGGCCGAGTGTCGGCGTCCCTGCCTCGTCCGGGTCCTGATATCCGATGACGCGTTGGGTCCAGTGGAGGAGGAGCGCGCGATCGGTGGCCGGTACGCCCAGCAGATCGGTGAGGTTGAGCAGGGCGTAGTCGTCGGTGACCTGAGTGACCAGGTCGCAGGTGCCGTCAGCGGCCCGTGCCTCGGTGATCGCGCGGGTGAGGAGGGAGCGGGCTCGTTCCCGTACGACCGATTCGAAGTGGTCCACGCGTCTCGGGGTGAAGGCGCGGCTGACGAGCGTACGCAGTCGCCGGTGGTGCGGGGGGTCCTGATTGAGCATCATCCGGCGGATGAACGGCAGGTCCGCGGGGTCCGGGTCGCGGATCTGGGTGGCGCCCAGGTACGAGGAGTACGTGGACGAGTCCTTCAGTACGCGGACGGCGTCCTCGTGCCGGCTGACCGCCCAGAAGCCCGGGCCCGCCGGCCAGCCCAGAACTTCCGGCTCCTTCTGCCACGCGACGGGGTGGTGGTCGCGCAGGTGGCGGTAGCGGTCGTGGGGGACGCCCAGCGCGTACTGCCTCGGATCGAAGACGTCCGGGACGGATACCGGGGAGATGGGCCCGCTCACGCGCTCGCCTCGCCACCCTCCGTGTCCGCCCGCAAGAAGTCCTCCACCGCCCGGATGACATCGAGCGGAGCCTCGTCCATCGCGTAGTGTCCGCACGACGGCAGCTCCACGAGCTCGGCGCTCGGGAACCAGCGCATCCACGTGGAACGTTGCAGATCCGCGGAGAGGGCCGGGTCCAGAGCCCCCACCACCGCCAGGGCCGGCACCGGCGAACCGTCGATCCGGTCGTGGAAGTCCTCGCCCGCCCAGGAATCCAGCCACGCCCGGAACGCCTTCACGTCGCTGCACTCGACCGAGCGACGCACCATCCGGTCCAGCCAGGCGGCCGGGCGTCGGCCTCCGGTGGTGATGTCCAGGATGGCCCGACGGTTGCCCGGGTTCTGCGCCGCATCAGCGAACAGCTCCCACTGCTCAGGCGGCAGGGGCAGGCCGGACGCGGGGACGGGTGACACACCGACGATCCTGCGCACCCGCTGCGGCGCGGCTGCCAGCGTCCGCTGGATGACGGAACCGCCCATCGAATGGCCGATCAGCGAGAAGCGGTCCCAGCCGAGCCGATCGGCCAGCGCAAGCACGTCGGCGGCACCCTCAGCCGTGGTGTAGGCGCCGCCCACATCCCTCGCCTCGCCGTATCCCCGCAGGTCCACCACCGCGTACTGGAACGTAGCGACGTCGAGGTCCGCCAGCACCGGGTCGTACGCGGAACGGTCGGCGAGCCAGCCGTGGACCGCGATCACCTTGTGCGGACCCTCGCCGTGCAGGGTATGAGGCAGAACAGACAAAGCAGTCACGTCGGCTCCCGTCGCAGTACAGCGGTGGTCTGTCGGTCAACAGCACGTCCGCCCGCCCACGGTGGCGTCATCCACCGGCCCGCGCAAGGGAACACGCGGAGGGATGTGTCAGGCGGCCCAGGGGAAGCCGGCCGGCCCTCGCCCCTCACCCCTGCACCAACCCCAGATACGGCCCGAACTCCGAAGCCAGCGTCAGCCTCCCCAGCTTCTGGTACTCGCGCTGGATCGCATGGATCAGCGTCGTCATCGTCACCGGGCCCCCCGTGTCCGCCGCCAGGTACGCCGCCGTCACCGCGATCGAGCGGATGTTGCCGCCCGCCAGCTCGAAGTTCTCGGCGCAGAACGGGAGATCGAGATCCGTTCCGCGCGGGAGCACCGTGCCCAGGCAGCGCTCCCAGAGCACCAGGCGTTGCTCCGGGTCCGGGACCGGGAAGTCGATGACCAGGTCCAGGCGGCGGGTGAAGGCGTCGTCGAGGTTGGCGCGGAGGTTGGTCGCGAGGATGGCCAGGCCGTCGAAGGACTCCATGCGTTGCAGGAGGTACGCGCTCTCGACGTTCGCGTAGCGGTCGTGCGCGTCCTTCACGTCCGAGCGCTTGCCGAAGATCGCGTCCGCCTCGTCGAAGAGCAGCACGCCGTTGACGCCCGCCGCTTCCGTGAAGATGCGTTCCAGGTTCTTCTCCGTCTCGCCGACGTACTTGTCGATGACCGTCGCCAGGTCGACCGTGTACAGGTCCAGGCCCAGATCGGCCGCGATCACTTCCGCCGACATCGTCTTGCCCGTGCCGGAGTCGCCTGCGAAGAGCGCTGATACGCCCCGGCCCCTGCCCCCTCCCGGCCGCATGCCCCACTCCCCCAGGACGCGGTCGCGGTGGCGGGCGCGGGCGGTGAGTTCGCGGAGTTGGGTGTGGGCGTCCGGTGGGAGGACCAGGTCGTTCCAGGTGACCGCCGGTTCGATGCGGCGGGCCAGGCGGTCCAGGCCTGCCGCGTTCTGGGCGCGGGCTCCCTGGCGTACGTGGTCCGGGGTGAGCGTTCCTCCGTCCAGTTGCGCCGTCTGCGCCGCGCTGCGGGCCGCGCCCGTGACCTGCTCGGGAGTGAGGAGGAAGGGGGCCAGGAGGTGGTCCGGGTCGAGGGACGGTGGGATCGGGGTCGATGTCGTGTGTGCGTACGCGTCGCTCCACAGTGCGCCGCGTGCCGACGGTTCCACCCTCGGGGCGTGCAGCAGCAGCGGCGGGACCGTCGACCAGGACGCGTCCCACGGCGCTCTGCCCACCATGACGGTCTGGACGGGTGTGCCGGTGAGCAGTCTGAGGAGTTGCGGGTGCTCGCGGGACAGCGCGTCCAGCGGGGCGCAGACCAGGCCCGCGTTCGTGAGTCGTGCCTCGCGGACCAGGGACCGTACCGCGTCGGGCGGGGCCGGGTCCTCCGCCAGGCGGCTCAGGTCCAGGCCCAGGACGTCCCGGCCCGCGAGCGTGAGTGCCGATGCGGCCAGGGCCGTTCCCGCCCCGCCCTGGTCCTCGCTCAGGTAGGCGAGCGGGAGTCCGTCGGCGAGGACCCGTGCCAGGGGGGCGGGATCGCCAACGCCCGCCATCGCGTGCCAGGGCGCGAGCAGGTCCGCGAGGCGCGGGTCCCTCGTGTCGTCGCCCAGGAGGTGGGCCGTGATCCGGTCCGGTACGCGCAGGGCCCGGCTCAGGAACGGGCGGTCCAGGTCCTCGGCCAGGAGCAGGCCGGCCCGACGGAGCGGGGCGCGCGCCGCCAGCCGGCCCCGCGCCACCGCGTCGGCCGGGGACCGGCCGCACAGGCCGAGCGCCAGGCCGATCGACGGGCGGCGGCGGGTCACGTCGTCGTTGAGGTAGCCGTAGAACGCCTCGAAGCGGTCGTCCAGATCCGGGACCAGCGCGATGAGAAGGATGTCGATGTCGAGCGCGGTGAGTCCGAAGTCGGCCTGGAGTGTGGTGAGGCGGGAGTCCGTGCTCCCGGAAGGGCCGACGTCGCCCTGTGCCGGGGGTTCGGGGAATTCCCGCCCTCCGTCCCCCTCCAGCAGCCTCGCGATGTTCTCGTCCGTGAGGTACAGCCCCCGGAACCCGTCCTCCGGGTCCGGATCCGTGCGTTGCCTCACCTCGACCGCATGGCGGATGCGCCGCTCGACGTCCACCGCTCGGGCCAGCAGATGGCGCAGGTTCGGGTCGTCGGCGGGGTGGTGCCCGGGGGGTGGTGTCATGCGGAGTTGCCCTCCGTACGGCCGTCCTCCGTACGGCCGTCCTCCGCGCGGCGGGTCTCGGTGATCCGGAGGGCCAGGCCGCGACGGGGCTCCGTGGAGGCGGGTGCCGACTCCGGTGCTGGCCGCCCGGGGCGACTGCCGTACACGGGGAGGCCGTCGCGTCCCGGCATCGGATCGCGGCGCTGGGGTTCCACGGGCGGCGGTACGTCCCCGACGTGCGCCTGGAGCCCCTCCTCCCCCACCGGCGGGCCCGCCGTGTAGGTCGGCGAGGCAGTGACCGGGACGCTCACCACCAGGTCCAGCGAGGGCTTCAGCTCACCGCCCAACGCGCTCCACACGTCCGCGAACGAGCGGTCCTCCGGCGGCGGCAGCGCGATCGACATCGGGACGGCGGCCCCGATCCGGGCGAGGGAGCCGGCCAGCCTCTCCGGGGGCAGGGCCTCGTACGCCAGCAGGCAGGAGATCAGGGAGGACAGCAGGCGGTGCTCGTCCTCCGGGCGCTTCGTCCACGCCGTGATCAGGTACGACAGCTTGAAGTAGCGGGGCGGACGGCGGCGTGCCACGACGGCGCCCCGTTCGTCGTACTCGTTGTGGAGTCCACGCTCGCGCCGCCGCATGTCCTCGCGGATGTCGTAGAGGTAGAGGTTGACCATCGGGGCGTTCACCTTGGCCGCCCATTCACGCGTCGGGGCGTCGAAGACCACCGCGATCTGGCCGCCCTCCAGCACCTCGGCCCGGATCAGGGAGCGCAGTACGTCGTCCACCTCGTGGATCATCCGGAGACGGCCTCTCTCATGTCCGGCCCTTGAAGTCCGGTGGCTGCAGGTTGCGTTGGACCACCAGGACCGGCCTCTGGAACCGGGGAAGGCTGCGGATGCCCGCGCGCAGGACGCGTGGGCCGAGCGTGTCCTTGCGCAGCACGAGCATCTGCACCTCGAACGTGCCGTCGCGGGCCACTCTCACGCCAGAGCGGTCGGCCGTGATGCCGATGTCCCACGTGAGGTTCACGGTCTCGCCGGGCGGATAGTCCCTCCCCCGGGCCAGCACGGGCTGTCCCGGTCTGGCGACCTGCGGGGTGACGGTGAGGGCCGGTTTCAGGACACGCAACCGGTCCGTGTCCCGGTTGTTCGCGGTGCGGTGGTCCGGGACCGTGCCGCGCACCGTGGCCCGTACGTCACCGGTGATCGCCGCACGGTAGGTCGCCGGCTGCGTCACCTCGATCCGGCCGCCCGCCGGGATCGTGCACGGCTCGGCGGCCGTGCAGCGGGTGAGTGCGGGCAGGCTCCGGTCCTTCGCCGCGGTCGGGGCCGGCCAGGTCGCGCCGATGACGACTCCCCTGGCCGTGTCCGGGCCGGCGTTGGTGACGGTGAAGCGGGCGCGGGCCGGGCGGGTGACGTAGGTGCGGTCCGGGCTGACGTCCACCTTGACCGCGATCTCGGACGCGGGCGGCAGCGGCCCCGGCGGGGTCGGGGGCTTCCCCGGTGGCGGCGGCTTCAGCACTTCGAACCGTGCCGTGTCCGTTCCGGTGTTGCCCGCCGCGTCCGTGGCCGAGCAGGTGACCGTGGTCGTTCCGACGGGGAAGAACGATCCGGAGGCGGGGGTGCAGACCACGGGCAGGGTCCCGTCGTTGGCGTCCGTCGCCGTCGCCGTGTAGCGGATGCGTGCCCCGTCGTCGTTCTCGGGCCGGGCGATGCGGTCGTCGACGGTGACGACCGGGGCGTCGATGTCGTTCACGTCGATGCTGATCTGCTGCTGGAAGTCGGGATCGGCGGCTGCGGCGGGCCCGATGGTGTCCGTTCCCGGCACCTGGGTGCCGAGCAGGAACTGCACGGTGCAGGTGAGGGTCGTGCCCTGCGGCGCGTCGGCCGAGACGTCGATGTTCTCCGCGAAGTGCGCGGTCTCGCCACTGGTCAGCTGAACGGTGGGCGGGTCGAGGGCGACGGTCAGGTGGGGGTCACAGTTGTCGAGGCGGTAACCCACCGCGGTGGGAAGGTTGTTGAGGCCCTCGATGATCGCATCGGACACCCCGTCGCCGGGGATTCCGTTCAGCATCCGCCCGTTGGTGGCCGCGGCCATCCGTTTGGCCTGGTCGGGCTGGTGATACGGGTCCTGGTAGGTGTCGCTCGAGTAGCCGTTCCCGTTGAGGCCGTCGCCGTCCGCGGTCGTCACGTCGACGGCGATGACCCGTACGCCCTTGTCCTGGAGGGCGAACACCGCGTCCTCGTAGCGGATCCCGTTGCTCGGGTTGTGGCTCGACGCGTCTCCGACGAGGACGACGACCGGGCTGGCCCCCGCCCTGAACGCCGTCCCGCCGTCCGCTCCGTTGGCCACCTTCCACAGGGCGTAGATCCAGTCCTCCGACGGTCCTTTGCTCTTGAACCCGCGGCCGGTGCCGAGTTCGTCGACGCCCTTGTGCTGGACGTCGCTCAGGTTGTCGGTGAGGCCCTGGAGGACCGCGAACTCCGCCGTCGGGTCGTCCTTCTCGTCACCGTAGGTGGCCACGGCGAACCAGGAGTCCGGCTGCTCGGCGCGTACCGCGTCGGTGATGGACTTCAGGCCGGACTTCACGTTGTCGATCGGGACACCCATGCTTCCGGTCCCGTCCACCAGCAGCACCACATCCGGCTTCGGCGGGATGGCCGGTGTGCGCACCTGCTTGTCCACCCCCGTCGAGCCGCCCGGATCGAGGGCTTCGTGGACGCTCGCCGGAGTGACCCACGGATCGGGTGGCACCGGGACCGCCCGGGCCATGCCTGACCCGGTCGACGCGGGGGCGACTCCGGCAGCAAGGAGGAGCAGGACCAGCGCCGCCGAACGGCGCGCGCCCACGAGTCCGCGTGACCGTTTCACCGGCTGGAACCACCGCACCGCATTCCTCCCCCGCACCCGGACCCTCTCAGCCAAGAGCCGCGCCCACACGATCCCGCGGGGACCTGCCGCCCACAGCGGAAGGCGAGCCACTTCCCCGGGTAGCCGGAATTGCCCTTTGGGGCAATTCCGCGAAAGCGCACGCCCGGCCGGCCCAGGAAATGGATCCAATGGATCATTCCGAGAGATCACCGCTAAGTATCACTCCGAAAGATCACTTCCGGGAAACGGGTCCGGGAGATCACGTGAAAGGGATCAACTCGGCGGATTCCGGAAGTGGAACAGCCGGGTGCGGGGTGCCGGAGAAGTCAGATCAGACCCTGGCGCATCGCGTACGCCACCGCGTGGGAACGGTTCCGCAATTGGAGCCGGGTCATCACCGAATGCAGCACGTTCTTGATCGTGCGTTCGGAGTAGGCCAGTTTCGTGGCGATGTCCGCGGTGTCGTATCCCTCGGCCACCAGACGCAGCACGTCCACCTCGCGCGCCGCCAGACCGGTGAAGTGGAGACCGCGCGGTCCCAGCACCTGTCCCTGGAGCCTGCCCACCTCCGCGAGGAGCCTTCCCAGCAGGTCGGAGGGCAGATGGCCCTCGCCACGGGAGACCGTCGCGATGACGTGGACCAGGTGTTCCGGCGTGGATTCCGACCGCCTGATCACGCCGGCGACCCCGCACTCCGCCGCGCTCACGAGCTTCTGCTCATCGATGTCCGTGGTGACCAGCACGGTGCGGGAGTCGCTGGTGCGCTGAATATTGCGCAGCGTCCGCAACACGTCCTCGTCGACCGAGTCCACGACCATGACGACGACCTGGGGTGCGTTCTCGCCCTCGCCCCATTCCATGACATTGACCTCGGGGCGGGCCCTCAACTGGCTGGCCACACCTGCTTGCGAGATCGGATCCTGGGCCCGTAACGCGACCGTCATGCGTTCCTTGTGTTCCATGCCGATGCTCCCCCTCGGGCGACAGCTGGAAGCCACAACACGCACACGCCTCACAGCCGTTCGCGTACGCCTCATTGGTCATGAGGCGGTCAGAAGATGCCCTTGGCTTCGAAAAGGGAAACTAAAAGAGTGTCAGGGGCATGGGATCTGCCCGAAAGTGTTCCTTCGAGGCCGATGTTCGATGGCTCCGCCGACTCTACGGTCCGCGGTATGAGTCTCACGGCAAGTCTCGACGCCTCGTCCGTCAACGCCGCACCGGGCGAGGAGACGGCTGTCCCCCTTCAGGTCCGCAACTCCGGCCCGACCGTCGAGGAGTACCGCTTCGAGGTGGTCGGTGCGTGCGCCGCCTGGTCGGCGGTCGAGCCGGCGGTCCTGTCCCTGTACCCCGGCGACTCCGGGACCGTGTCACTGGTGCTGCGGCCGCCCCGCGATGCGACCGTTCCCGCCGGTGAGACCCCGTTCGGAGTACGGGTGGTACCCACCGGCGAGCAGAGCGGGACGGTGGTGCCGGAGGGCCGGGTGACCGTGCTGCCGTTCACCGCGACGACGGCCGAACTGGTCCCGCGCAGCTCGCACGGTTCACGGCGCGGACGGCACCAGCTCGCCGTCGACAACCTGGGCAACACACCGGTGACGGTGCGGCTGGGGGCACAGCCGGGGACCGAGCTCGCCCGGGTCGCGTTCGTCGCGCCCGAGCTGCTGATCGCGCCCGGGCAGGCGGAGTTCGGCCGGCTGCGGGTCCGGCCCGCCAAGCGGATCTGGCGCGGTACGCCGGTGACGCACCCCTTCCAGGTGTTCGCCGCCACGCAGGTGGCCGAGGGCCAGGAGCCCGTCGAACCGGTCCTCGTCGACGGCTCCTACCAGCAGGAGCCCATCCTGCCGCGCTGGCTGCCGCGGGCCCTCATCACGGCGGCCGTTCTGCTGATCGCCCTGGTCGGGCTCTGGTACGCGCTGCTGCGGCCGGCCGTGAAGTCCGCGGCGCGGGAGGCGGTCACCCCCGAGGCGGTACGTTCCGCCGCCGCGGCCGACAAGAGCAAGGCGCCGCAGCAGGGCGACGCGGCGGGGGCCGGCGCCGATGCCGGGACCGGTGACTCCGCCGGGGCGGGGTCGGGCGGCGGCGCTTCGAAGCCCACGCCGAGCCCCTCCGCCGAGGCCGGTTCGGAAGCGGGTGCCGGGGCGGCCACTCCGACGAGTGCGCAGGTCCGGGTCAGGGACTCGGTGGGCGGTGGCACCAACTCCGCGGCCGCCCTCCAGGTGCCGGACGGCCACACGTTCCAGCTGACCGACATCGTCGTCCAGAACCCGCAGGGAGATGCCGGAACGGTCGTCGTCTCCGCCGGGTCGAACACGAGTGTGCTGAGCCTCGGGCTGGAGAACTTCCGTGACTCGGACTACCACTTCGTGACGCCGATCCTGGTCCCGGCGGGGGGCAAGGTCACCATGACGATCGACTGCCGGAAGGTCGGCAAGCCGGTCGCCGCACGCACACCCTCGCGGTGCTCGGAGTCGCTCTTCCTCGGCGGCACGATGCGCGCCGACTCCGCGGGCTGACCGGGGCAGATGCCGGCGCGGCGCTCAGGCCGGCGGGGTCTCCTCCTCTTCCTCCGCGCCGCTCTCCTGCGCCCGCTGTACGAACGAGCCCTGCACGTCGGCCGGTTGCTCGTCCTCGTCCTCGGTGGCGGCCCGCTGCACGGCGGGGGCGGATGCGACGGTCGGCGCGGCGGCCGGGGCGGCCGCCGGCGCCGGATCGGCCAGCACGCGGTCCGCGTTCGCCACGGCCTCGCGCTCGAACCGGTCCGATGGGTCGCTGACCCGGATGCCTCCGGGCGCCTCCGTACCCTCGACGGGTCCGCTGCGCTGCTGGATCACATGGGTCAGCTCGTGCGCCAGCGTCGTGCGTCCCTGCGGTGACGCGGGGTCGTAGGCGTCACGCTGGAAGACCACGTTGTTCCCCACGGTGTACGCGTGCGCGCCAACGCCCTTGGCCGACTCGTGCGCGGAGGAGTCGTTGTGGATGCGTACGTCGGAGAAGTCCGCGCCCATCCGGTTCTCCAGATCCGTGCGGGTGTCCGTGTCCAGTGGGGTGCCGCCCGATGAGGAGATGACGTCGTGGACCGGCGACCGCGGTTCGTCCTCGGCCCGTTCGGGTGTTCCCGCCGCCCTGGAGCGCTGGATCATCGGGCCGAGCGCGGCGTTTCCGACCGTCCGCTGGAGGATTCCCATGCCGGCTGTTCCGACGACATCGGCCCGGCCGGTGGCCGCCGCCCGGAGGAGGTGGTGCGTGTCCGCACCCCTCTCCCAGGTGTCCGCCGCACGCTGCGCCACGGCGGCCGCACCGTGCAGGTGCTCCCCGTGCCCGCGCCCCGGGTCGTACTCGCCCTCCCGCGGCGGAGCGTGGTGCTCCCGCCCGGCGTCCTGTTCGTGCGGATGGCCGTGGTCCTGTGCGCTCATCACCGTCTCCCTGGCCGCACCGTCGCGGGCGTGCACCACGCAGGACCGCAGTGGCCCGCTCCTCCTGCCGGTTCTCCACCATCACGGCAGATTCCCTGCCCCGTCCAGCCCGCCTCCGACGGGGCCGGGGCATCCGGCACTGCCTCTTCGGGCAGCCCGCCGGGACGAACGGCCGCTCCGCGCACGGCCGGTGAGCCGGGAGACGCCCCGCTCATTCCCTGCGGGGAATGGACCTGAATCCTCCCGCACCGGTACAACGGGCCCGTGGACTTCCCCCGCGCGTTACGCGACCGCCGCACCCGTCTCCGGCTCAGCCAGCTCGACCTGGCACTCCGGGCGGGAACCACTCAGCGCCACCTCAGCTTCATCGAGTCCGGAAGGTCTGCCCCGGGCCGGCTCATGGTCGTACGGCTGGCCGAGTCGCTGGAGCTGCCGCTGCGCGAGCGCAACGACCTGCTCCTGGCGGCCGGGTACGCGCCCGCGTACCCGGAGGGTTCGATCGACGGACCGGAACTGGCCCCGGTACGGGCGGCGATCGACCGCATTCTGTACGGCCATCTGCCCTACCCGGCCCTGGTCGTGGACCGGGCCGGCGACCTGGTCGCCTCGAACTCCGCCTTCGGTCTCCTCACCGAGGGTGCGGCCCCCGAGCTGGTCGGCCCGGGCAGGAACGTCTACCGCCTCGCCCTTCACCCCGACGGACTGGCTCCCCGCATCCGCAACCTCTCCGAATGGGGACGCCACATCCTCGCCGGCCTCGGTCATCTGAAGGAACTCCGCGACGAACTCGCCGGATACGTCCCCGGCCCGGATCATTCCTCCGGTCAGCTCGGATTCGCCGTTCCCCTCCAACTCCGCTCATCGCTGGGCGATTTGCGCTTGATGACGACGGTGACGACCTTCGCCACCGCCGTCGACGTGACGCTCGCCGAACTGAGACTGGAGGCGTTCCTGCCGGCCGACCAGGAGACCGCCGACGCCCTCGCGTCAGCGGCCCGGCAGACGATCCCGGCGGGACCGGCTCCCGGTCAGGCCCCCGGGAACATGTAGTCGGCCGTGATCCGGTCGTGGTCGTCGAGCACCAGGATCTCCAGACCGCCGCCCACCACGTCGCCGGTGCCGGTGGACACCGTCTCCCAGGAGAACTTGACGATGTCGTGCAGGCGTACGGCGTCACCGCGCGAGCGGAAGGTGAGTCCCGCCTCCTTGACGAACTGCTCGTGGCTGCGCGCCACGCGGGTCTCGAAGGCATCGACGCCCTGGGCCGTCAAAGCCGTTCGGTCGAAGCCGAGTCCTGCCGCGGTCTCCCGCATCTCCACGGGAGGCTGAAGGAAGTGGGTGCCGCCCTCGGCCCACAACTGCTTGATGGCCGCACGGCGTTCGCCGGCATCCGGTACCACCCACAGGGCGATGTAGCGGTCGGCCAGGTCCTGCGGGTCACTCTCGGTCACGTGTGCACTCCTTGCCCGGTGGATCGCTTCGGACACGATCCTGCGCCGGGCCCGCGACAGCGGCAATTCCCTGCCGGGAATGGGCGGAAGCGGCGCCCGTGCCGGCCAGACCTTGCTGACCGGCCGGGACTCGGCTCCTCACTGAGCTGCTTCGTCCTCCTCGACCTCCGCCGACCGCGCGACAGCCGTGGGCCGGACCTCCCGCCGCACCCCGCAACCTCGTTGACCCGTCGTCCTCGCCGTATCCGCGCTCACGCAGCGCTTGCGGGGGCCATGCCGAGCTGTCGCAGCTGGGTGAGGACGTCGACCACCCCCCAGATCTCCACGATGCGGCCCCCCTCGAAGCGGAGGATGAAGATCTCGCCGTACCTGACGGACCTGCCGGTGGGCGGCATACCGCGGTACTCGCCCCGGTGGGTTCCGGTCACGGTCTGCCTGCTGACGATCCGGTCCCCGTGCGCGATCACGTCCTCGGCCGCGACCTGGATGTCGGGGAAGGCGCGGAGCAGCACCGTCCACACCTCCTTGATCGCCTGCACACCCGTCCGGTCGCCCGGCAGCGGTGCGTGGAACAGCACGTCCGGGGCGACGACCTCGTCGACCGTCCTCGCGATGTTGTCCGGGTCCCCGCTGTTCGTCGCGTCGTGGAAGCGGTCGAATGCCGCTCTGTTGCGGGTTTCCTGCTCTGTCGACATGTTGCCTCTCCTGAGGATGTTGCCTCTCCTGAGGTCGTGTACGGAGTGACGGCCCGCGTCACTCGGGAGCCCGGCCCGGGTCGCTACCTGACGAGGGCGGCCCGGACCAGCAGGCGGATCGACACCTTGTTGCCGACCAGGACGCCTCCCCCGTCGGTCCGGGCGGTGATCCCGAAGTCGCGCCGGTCGATGCGCGCGGTCGCGGTGAAACCGGCCTGCTGCCCGCCTGACGGGCCCGGGCCGAAGCCGTCCGGCTCGACGGCCAGGGGTACCTGGCGGGTGACCCCGTGCAGCGTCAGCTCGCCGTCGACCGTCCAGCCGTCGGCGCTCCGGCGGATTCCGGTGGACCGGTAGCTCATCGTCGGATGGTTCTCGGCATCGAGGTAGTCGGCGGAGCGCAGGTGCTTGTCGCGCTTCTCGTTGCCCGTGTCGATCGACGCGACGTCGACCGTCGCGGTGACCGCCGAGGCCCGGGGCTCCTCGCGCGTGACGATCGTGGCGTCGCACCCGGTGAACCGGCCGCGTGCCGTGCCGAACGTGAGGTACCGCAGGGAGAAGGCGACCTCGCAGCGGTCCGGGTCGGCCCGCCACGTGCCGGCCAGGTATCCCGGAATCGCCGCGGTGGCTGGGGCGGTGCTCACGACGTCCTCCATGGATCAGTGGGTTCTCCCTCTCACCCGGACGACGAACGGGCCGGCCCCGGGGGGACGGCCCGGGTCAGGATTCTTCGATCCGCCGGTTCAGGAACCGGCGCTCGGGCGTCGTGGTGGCCAGTTCGGCAGCCCGGCGGTAGGCGTCCCGGGCCTCCGCCGGCCGGCCGAGCCGCCGCAGCAGTTCGCCCCGGGTCGAGTGGTAGTAGAGGTATCCGTCCAGGTCCAGCCGGTCGACGGCGCGCAGCGCCCCGGCGGGGTCGCCGGCCTGGGCGAGTGCCGCGGCGTGGTTGAGCTCGACGACCGGGGAGCCGGTGAGCTCGACCAGGCGGCGGTACAGCGCGGCGATCTGCGGCCAGTCGACCGGCTGCCGTGTCTGCATCGACGCGATCAGGGCCTGTACGACATAGGCGCCGCGCCCGCCGAGCACGAAGGCGCGGTCGAGCACCGCCCGTCCCGCCGCGATCCGGTCCATGTCCCACAGCGAGCGGTCCTGGTCGTCGAGCAGTACGAGATCCTCGCCGGCGAACCGGGCGTGCCGCCGGGCGTGGTGGATCATCATGAGTGCCAGCAGCCCGTGCGTCTCCGGCTCGTCCGGCATGAGATCGGCGAGCACCCGCCCCAGGCGGATGGCTTCGGCCCCGAGGTCGACCCGGCCCCGGTAGCCCTCGTTGTAGATCAGGTAGAGGACGGCCAGGACCGCGTCGAGACGGTCCGGGAGCAGGTGGGCGCCGGGGACGGCGAACGGGATTCCGGTCGCCCTGATCTTCGCCTTGGCCCGCGTCAGCCGCCGCTTCATGGTCTCCTCGGAGACCATGAAGGCCCGGGCGATCTCGGCGGTCTCCAGGCCGCCCAGGGCCCGCAGCGTGAGCGCCACCTGCCCCTCCGGCGGCAGTGCGGGGTGGCAGCAAGTGAAGATCAGCTCCAGGCGTTCGTCCTTGATCACGGTGTCGTCGAACGCGTCCATGACGGCCTCCGGTGCCGGCAGCAGGCGGATCTTCTCGGCCAGGGTGCGGTCCCGGCGGATCCGGTCGATCGCCCGGTTGCGGGCGGTCGTCACCAGCCAGGCCCCCGGCCGGTCGGGCACGCCCGATCCGGGCCAGCGTTCGGCCGCGATCGCGAACGCCTCCTGCGTGGCGTCCTCGGCCCGGTCGAAGTCGCCGAGATACCCGACGAGTGCGGCCAGCACCCGGCCCCACTCGTCCCGGAAGACCTCCTCCAACGCGGTCAGCGCCGCACCACCGGCCGGATCTCCACCATGCCGCCGTAGCGTGCGGCGGGAACGCGCGACGCCGTCTCGATCGCCTCGTCCAGATCCGCCGCCTCGATCAGGCAGATCCCGCCGAGCGCCTCCTTGGTGTCGGCGAACGGGCCGTCCGTGATCAGGGTGCGGCCACCGGCCACCCGTACACCGGTCGTCATCTCGACCGGTTGCAACTGTGCGGCCGCAACGCTCCGCGGGTCCTCGGCCAGCGTCAGGTACTCGGCGTACGCCGCCTCGCGTTCGGCGTCCGACAGCGCATCCTCCTGGTCGGGCGCCGCATAGATCAGCAGGGCGTACTGCATCGCATCCTCCGGAGTGAGTGGGTTCTCACCCACACGACGAACGAGCAGCAGCGTAGGGGACGGTCCGTCGTCATGACTTCCGGACAGACCCGGGTCGATCGAATGCTCACTAATGCTCGAAACTCGGCGATGGTGAGCAACTCTTGACATGTCACCGACGTTCCGGCGAGAGTCGACCCCGCCAGTGATGCCCGGTCGCGTAACGAGGAGCGTTGTCGCATGCCTGAAATCCCTGCAGTCTCACGCCGTTTGGTCCTGGGAGGAACGCTGGCCACGGGGGCGCTCGCCGTCGGAATCGGATCGGCGGCCGGCGCTTCCGCGGCTCCCGCCACCGCCCCCGCGTCCGTACTCGGCCAAGCCGCGACCCCTCGTCGGCGCGCGGGCCAGAAGTCGATGATCAACGTGCCCTTCGAACCGCACGCGACGGTCCGCGTCGGCGTCATCGGGCTCGGCAACCGCGGCTCCGGAATGACCACGGGCTGGTCCGTCATCCCCGGCTGCGTCGTGGCGGCGGTCTGCGACATCCGCGCCGACCGTGCCAAGCGCACCGCCGACCAACTGGTCGCGGCGGGCAACCCGCGACCGGCGGAGTTCGGCGGCTCGGACGGTTCGTACGCCGAGATGCTCAAGCGCGACGACATCGACCTCGTCTACATCGCGACGCCCTGGGAGTTCCACTACGAGCAGGGCCGGGCCGCGCTCCTGTCCGGCAAGCACGTGGTCGTCGAGCTCCCCATCGCGACCGAGCTCGACCAGCTGTGGGACCTCGTGGACACCTCGGAGCGCACCCGCAAGAACCTGATGCTGTCGGAGAACTGCAGCTACGGACGCAACGAGCTGGCCATGCTGAAGATGGCGCACGAGGGTCTGTTCGGTGATGTCACCAACGGGCACGGAGGCTACCTCCACGACCTGCGGTCCCTGCTCTTCTCCGACACCTACTACACGGACTCCTGGCGCCGGCTCTGGCACACCCGCTCCACCGCCTCCTTCTACCCCATGCACGGACTGGCCCCCATCGCCGCGGCCATGGACATCAACCGCGGCGACCGGCTGACCACCCTCGCGGCCACCGCGACGGAACCGAAGGGGCTCGCCGACTACCGGGAGCGGTTCCTGCCCAAGTCCCACCCGTCGTGGAAGGAGACGTACATCAACGGCGATCTGGTCACCTGCCAGATCGAGACCGCGAAGGGCCGCACGATCCGCGCCGAGCACGCGGTGAGCTCGCCCCGCCCGTACAGCCGGATCAACTCGCTCGTCGGCAGCCGGGGCATCTTCGAGGACTACGCGGGCACCTCGCCCACGGGCGCGCGCATCTACGTCGAGCCGGACCACGGCGGCGACACCTGGCGCGACTTCGACGCGTACCGCAAGGAGTTCGACCACTGGCTGTGGAAGGAGCTCGGCGACGAGGCCGAGAACGGCGGTCACGGCGGCATGGACTACGTCCTGCAGTGGCGCACGGTCCAGCTGATGCGTGCCGGGCTGGTTCCGGACATCGATGTGTACGACTCGGCGGCGTGGTGCGCCCCCGTCCCGTTGAGCGTCAAGTCCCTTGCCGCCAAGGGCCGTCCGGTCGACATCCCGGACTTCACCCGCGGCTCGTGGGTGAATCTGCGCACCGGTCTGGACTCGCGCACCACCGAGATGCCCCCCGTCGCCTGATGACCTCCCCGCCAGACCTCCGCCTCCGCCTCCGAGGAGCAGCCATGAGACCGGCCCGACTGATGACCCCGCTGAGAGCCGCCACCGCGGCGGCAGCTCTCCTGCTCGTTCCCGCCCAGGCCGCCTCGGCCGCGCCCGCGCCGCCCGCGGCGGCCTCCGAGGCGCGGACGGAGGTGACCGTCTCCGCCGTGGATCTCGACGGACCGGCCATCTCGACGGTGCAGGTGACCGTCAAGAACTCCGCGCCGCAGCGCCTGCGTTCACTCAAGGTGGCCTTCGCCGGGCCCGTCGGATGGGCGGTGCAGCCCTCCGTGCAGAGCGTGTCCGGGTCCCTGGCGACAGGAGCATCGGCCTCGGCGACGTTCCGGATCCAGGTGCCGGAGAAGCGGTCCGGGTTCGTGATCCGTACGTTCACGGCGACGGCCACGTACCAGGGCGGCGACGGCCTCGGCACCGCCACCGGTACCCGGACCGAGCGCTCCGGTTCCCCGCAGGCGAATCTGGCGGCGGCGTACAACGGTGTCGCGATCACCGACGAGTCCGCGCCGACGGCGGGGAACTACGACGGTGAGGGCAACACCTTCTCGGCGCAGAAGCTCGCCTCGGCCGGTCTGACGCCCGGCGCGAAGGTCGACGCGCTGGGTGCCACCCTGACGTGGCCCGATGTGCCGGCCGGCACGAAGGACAACGTGTCGAGCTCCGGACAGGCCGTCAGCTTGGCCGGGAAGGGCTCCGGTCTGGTGTTCCTGGGCTCCGGCGTCGGCAGCGGGGCCACCGGCACCGCCACCGTCTTCTACACCGACGGCACGTCCGCCTCGGGGTCGTTCGGCTTCCCGAACTGGTCCTTCGACCCGGCCGACGCCCACGGCGCGACGCTGGTCAGGTCGACGGACGGCCGCAACCGGCCCGACGGATACGGCAACGCCACGGTGAAGTACCGCGTCTTCGCGAACTCGGTTCCGCTGGACCCGTCCAGGACCGTCGACTTCGTGGTCCTCCCGGCCAACGCGAACGTCCACGTCTTCGACATGGCGATCGCCCCCTGACGCCTGCCGCAGTTGCGAAGAACCCGCGGGCCCGTCGCCATGTGCGGCGGGCCCGCTCCCCTTTTCCGCCCGCCGTGTTGGTCTAGGCTCTTCATGCGCCCTGTTACGAAGGGGAGTTCGGTGCACCCCCCGGACGAAGGGGGCTTCCCCTCGTGGCTCCGCGATCATCCGACCGAGCAGCTGGAGAGCCCTGTTGAACACGTCACCGGTGAACGCCGCGGCGCTCCCGCCGCACCGTCTCGACCCCGCGGGCGGCTGCCCGCACGCGGCCAATGCCCGGCTGCTCGCACAGGGAGCCGTCACACCGGTGGTCCTGCCCGGTGAGGTGGAGGGCATGGCGGTCCTGGGACACGACGCGCTCAAGGAGTTCCTCGCGCACCCGGACGTCGCGAAGAACGCGCGGCACTTCGCGACGCTCCAGGACGGGCTGATCGCCGACGGCTGGCCGCTGAAGACGTTCGCCACGGTGCAGGGGATGACCACGGCGGACGGGGCCGACCACCGGCGGCTGCGGTCCCTCATGAGCAAGGCGTTCACCGCGCGGCGCGTGGAGGAACTGCAGCCGCGCATCGAGGCGTTGACGGCATCGCTCCTCGACGGTCTCGAAGGCGCGGCCGTGGACGGTGTCGTCGATCTGCGGGCGCGTTTCGCGCTGCCGCTGCCGATGGGCGTCATCTGCGAACTGCTGGGCGTGGACGCCGGCCACCACGACCGGCTGCACCGGCTGTCCAACCTCATCGTCTCCACCGACATCGGCCCCGCCGAGGCGATGGCCGCCAACCGGGAGATGGTGGAGGTGCTGAGCGCGGTCGCCGCCGGCCGGGCGGAGAGTCCCGGGGACGATCTCACCAGCGCGCTGATCGCCGCCCGCGAGGAGGACGGCGACCGGCTCGGCCCGCACGAGCTGATCGGCACGCTGATGCTCACGATCATCGCCGGGCACGAGACGACGCTCAACCTGATCAGCAACGCCGTCCGCGCCCTGTGCACGCACCGGGACCAGCTCGCCCTGGTCCGGTCGGGCCGGGCGAGCTGGGCGGACGTGGTCGAGGAGACGCTGCGCTGGGACAGCCCGGTCAGCTACTTCCCGTTCCGCTATCCCACCCGCGACCTGACGCTGGCCGGCACGTTGATTCCCAAGGGGACGCCGGTGCTCGCGGGCTACTCCGCGGCGGGACGCGACACGAAGGCCCACGGGGCGGGCGCCGATCGCTTCGATGTCACCCGCGAGGGCGGGACCCGGCACCTCTCCCTGGGGCACGGCGCCCACTACTGCATGGGTGCGCCGCTGGCCCGGATGGAGGCGACCATCGCGCTCGACCAGTTGTTCGCGCGCTTCCCCGGCCTCGATCTCGCCGTGCCCGAGGACGAACTGCCGCGCCATGCCTCGTTCGTGGGCAACGGCGTGGCGAGGCTGCCGGTGCGGCTGCGGGGCTGAGACCGCGGTTCCGGGACGGCGCCGCCGCCCCGGAACGAGGCCCCGCTTCCGTGTGCGGGACCTCGGGGACGGCAGGACGCGGGGCCTGGGGAGCGGTCAGCCGCGGGCGAGGAGTTCGAGCGTGTCGATGACACGGTTCGAGAAGCCCCACTCGTTGTCGTACCAGGCGACGACCTTGATGTGGCGGCCGTCGACACGGGTGAGGGCCGAGTCGAAGATCGACGAGGCCGGGTTGCCCGTGATGTCGGACGAGACGAGCGCGTCCTCGGAGTACTCCAGGACGCCGGCGAGCGGTCCGTCCGCGGCGGCGCGGTAGGCGGCCAGCACCTCGTCGCGCGTCACGTCGCGGGCGACCGTCGTGTTGAGCTCGACGATCGATCCCACCGGCACGGGTACGCGGATCGAGTCGCCCGACAGCTTGCCTTCGAGGTTCGGCAGGACCAGGCCGATCGCCTTGGCGGCGCCGGTCGTGGTCGGCACGATGTTGACGGCGGCGGCGCGGGCGCGGCGGGGGTCGCGGTGCGGGCCGTCCTGCAGGTTCTGCTCCTGCGTGTAGGCGTGCACCGTCGTCATGAAGCCGTGCTCGATGCCGGCGAGGCGGTCGAGCACCGAGGCCAGCGGCGCGAGCGCGTTGGTCGTGCACGAGGCGTTCGAGACGATCGTGTGCAGGGCCGGGTCGTAGGCGTCGGTGTTCACGCCGTAGGCGAGGGTGACGTCGGCGCCGTCGGACGGCGCGCTGACCAGTACCTTCTTCGCGCCGGCGTCGAGGTGGGCGCGGGCGGCCTTGGCCGAGGTGAAGCGGCCGGTCGCCTCGAGCACGATGTCCACGTCGAGAGCGGCCCACGGCAGCTGTGCCGGCTCGCGCTCGGCGACGACCTTGATGCGGTGGCCGTCGACGACGAGCACGTCCCCGTCGAGCGTCACCGGGCGGCCCAGCCGGCCCGACGTCGAGTCGTAGGCCAGCAGCCGCGCCAGGGTGGCGGGCTCGGTGAGGTCGTTGACGGCGACGATCTGCAGGTCGCTGGCACGCTCCAGCAGGGCGCGCAGCACGTTGCGTCCGATGCGGCCGAATCCATTGATGGCGATGCGAGTCATGAGTGAGTGTCCCTTCGTCTCGTCACCCAGGTTCGCTCGTCGTACCGCTCCCCGGCAGCGGCGAGAGCGCCACGGTTCGAAAGGATCGCGCCACCGTGCGCGCCACTGGTCGCGCCGCCCGCTACTCGCCGCTGGCGAACGTGCGCCGGTACTCGCTTGGGGTGGTGCCGAGGATGCGCTGGAAGTGGAGCCGCAGATTCGTCCCGGTGCCCAGTCCGGTCTCGGCGGCGATCTGCTCGATGCTGTGTTCCGACCGTTCGAGCAGCTCACGGGCCATGTCGACACGGGCCCGCATGACCCACTGCATCGGGGTGTAGCCGGTGTCCTCGACGAAGCGCCGGGAGAGCGTGCGCGGTGAGACCGCCGCATGCCGGGCGAGGGCCTCCAGGGTGAGGGGGGCGCCGAGCCGGTGCAGCGCCCATTCGCGGGTGGCGGCGAAGCGCTCGCCGAGCGGCTCGGGCACGCTGCGCGGGACGTACTGCGCCTGTCCGCCGCTGCGGTACGGCGCTGCCACCAGCCGCCGGGCCGCGTGGTTGGAGGCGGCCACGCCGAGGTCCTTGCGCAGGATGTGGAGGCACAGGTCGATCCCGGAGGCGGCGCCGGCCGACGTCAGGACGCTGCCCTCGTCGACGAACAGCACGTTCTCGTCGACCCTGACGAGTGGGTGCTTGGCGGCCAGCGCCCCCGTGTAGTGCCAGTGCGTCGTGGCCCGTCTGCCGTCGAGCAGACCGGTGGCGGCCAGGGCGAAGGCGCCCGTCGAGATGGCGGCGAGCCGCGCGCCCCGGTCGTGGGCGGCGACGAGCGCCTCGACGACGGGCCGCGGCGGGTCGTCACGGTCCGGGAACCGGTAGCCGGGGATGAACACGATATCGGCCCACTCCAGCGCGTCCAGCCCGTCGGCGACGTGGTACGAGAGGCCGTCGCCACCGGTCACCAGGCCGGGCGCCGCTCCGCACACCCGCACCTCGTACGGCATGCTCGCGCGCGTCGTGAACACCTGGGCGGGAATCCCGACATCGAGCGGTTTCGCGCCTTCGAGGACGAGGACGGCGGTGCGGTGGAGGCGGGAGGCGGGCACGGTGATCAGGGTACGAGGAGTGCGACCGCCCCGGCGAACGAGCCGGGCCCGGGGCAGCCGCGTGTGCTCCCCCGTCCTCAGCCCGCGACGCGGGCCATCCACGCCTCGACGTCGTCCGCCGAGCGGGGCAGGCCGGCCGACAGGTTCTCGTGGCCCCCGGCGGTCACGAGCAGGTCGTCCTCGATCCGGACGCCGATGCCGCGCCACTCCTCGGGCACGGTGAGGTCGTCGGGCTGGAAGTAGAGACCGGGTTCGACGGTGAGCACCATGCCGGGCTCCAGCACGCCGCCGACGTACTCCTCGTGCCGGGCCTGCGCGCAGTCGTGGACGTCCAGGCCGAGCATGTGACCGGTGCCCGCCATGGTGAAGCGGCGCTGGAGCCCGAGCTCGTAGGCGCGCTCGGCCGGGCCCTCGATGAAGCCCCATTCGACCAGCCGGACGGCCAGGTGGCGCTGGGCCGCCTCGTGGAAGTCGCGGTACGCGGCGCCCGGCTTGACGGCGGCCATGCCGGCTTCCTGCGCCTCGTACACGGCGTCGTAGACCTTGCGCTGCAGCGGCGTGAAGGTGCCGCTGATCGGCAGGGTGCGGGTGACGTCGGCGGTGTAGAGGGTGTGCGTCTCCACACCCGCGTCGAACAGGAGGAGCTCGCCCGGGCGCACCGGGCCGTCGTTGTCCGTCCAGTGCATGATCGTGGCGTGGTCACCGGCGGCGCAGATGGTTCCGTAGCCGACGGAGTTGCCCTCCAGGCGTGCGCGGCGCAGGAACGTGCCCTCGATCCACCGCTCGGACGAGGCGACCGCGCCGGACAGCTCGCCGACCGCGTCGGTGAATCCGCGCACGGTGGAGTCCACCGCCTTGCGGAGCTCGCCGATCTCCCACTCGTCCTTGATCAGGCGCAGGTCGCCGAGCGCCTCTTCGAGGTCCGCGTCGCGCCCCTCGTCGGTGCTGAGTGCGTCCTCCAGGGACGGGTCGATACCGCGCACGATCCGGGTCGGTGCGCCGGAGGCGGCCGCCAGGTCGCGCGCCGCCGTGCGGACGTCGCGGCAGGGCAGACCGAGGACGCGCTCGGACTCGGCGAGGGAGCGGCGCCGGCCCATCCACAGCTCCGCCGTGGGACCGGTCCAGAACTCGTCGTTGTCCCGGCTGTCCCGCGGCAGCTGGTAGCAGTAGGCGTCGTGGCCGCCCTCCGCGCGCGGTTCGAGGACGAGGGCACCGTCCCGGGCCTGGTCGCCCGTCATGTGGACGTAGCCCGAGTACGGGCGGAACGGGTAGGTGTCGTCGTTCGACCGGACCTTGAGACCGCCGGAGGGGATCACGAGGCGTTCGCCGGGGAAGCTCGCGGAGAGGGCGGCGCGGCGGCCGGCCGCGTACGGGGCCTGCTCGCCGGGCGGCAGGTCGTGCTGCTCGGTGTCAGCCCAGCCGGTCCGCATGAGGGCGGAGAGTTCCTCGGAGATCCCTGAGTAGAGACCGTTCTTTCGGCCCTTCGCCACGTCGTGCTCCTTCTTCGGGATGGGTTCATGGGGGCGAGGGCAACCGGGGAAGGCCCCGTCCGGCCCTCGCTGCCGGCGGTTCACGGACGGTATCCCGGCGCACACGCGTGTGGCGCCCGGAGCCGCCACTGGCACAGATCGGCCACGAGCCGGGCGGAAACCGTCGATAATGCCGGGTATGACGAACGCGAGACTCGATGAGGCGCTGCGGCTGCTGGGCATCGGTCCGGAGGCGCGCCGGGTCTATCTGGCACTGCTGGAGCTGGCCCCCGCCCCGCTTGCCGCGATCGGCTCCGCGTCCGGTCTGGGGCGTGCGGAACTCGCGACGGCGTACGCGTCGCTGGTCGACGCGGGTCTGGCCAGTGCCGCCGGGGAGGGCGAGGACGTGGTGGCCCCGGTTCCGCCCGCCGCGGGCCTGGAGATCCTGGCCCGGCACCGGGCGGCCGAGGTCGAGGAGTCGCGCCTGGCGGTCGGGGGCGCGTTCGAGTCGTTCCGGCGGCAGCGGCTGGCCGCGTACAACGACCATCTCGTCGAGGTCGTCACGGGGGACGCCGTCGGCCCCAGGACCCGTCAGGCGTGGGCGAGTGCCCGGGCGCAGATCCGGCAGTTCGAGTCGCCTCCGTACATCCCGCTGCCCGGGGCGACGGACGACGCGCTGGCCACGCTCGCCCGCGGAGTGACCCAGCGGGTCGTGTACTCGCGGGAGTCGCTGGAGCATCCGGGCCATCTCAAGGACGTCATCGAACCGTGCATCAAGGCCGGCGAGCAGGCGAGGGTCCTGCCATCGGTGCCGGTCAAGCTCCTGATCATCGACGACGCCTACGCCCTCGTGTCGTTGTCGATCAGGGAGGCCGACGTGCACAACACGACGCTGGTCGTGCAGCCGTGCGGGCTGCTCTCCGCCCTGGTGGCCCTGTTCGAGCAGTCCTGGCAGAACGCCCTGCCGTTCCACGGCCACGCGACCCGGCCGGGCGGTCTGCCACCCGCGGACCGCCGGCTGCTGTGGCTCCTGGCGGGCGGCGCGAGCGACGACGTGATCGCCCGCGAGATGGGGATCAGCCGCCGCACTCTGTTCCGCCGGCTGGCGGTCCTGATGGCCCGGCTCGGTGCCGCGAACCGCTTCCAGATGGCGCTGCAGGCACAGCGCGCCGGGTGGCTGTGACCCGCGGCGGCCGGGGCCGGACTCCCCCTCCCGGGTCCGGCCGCGTCCGCGCGGTCTCAGCGCAGGTCGGCCCGCTGCGGCTGCGGGGTGGGGGCGTCGAGGAAGCCGCCCGACTGGTGCTGCCACAGCTTCGCGTAGGCGCCGTGAGACGCGAGCAGTTCGTGGTGCGTGCCCTGCTCGATGATCCGGCCGCGGTCCAGGACCACGAGCCGGTCCATGGTGGCGACCGTGCTCAGCCGGTGCGCCACCACGAGCGCCGTCCGCCCCTCCATGAGCCGCCACAGCGCCTCCTGGACGAGGATCTCGCTCTCCGAGTCCAGGGCGCTCGTCGCCTCGTCGAGGAGCAGGATCGGCGCGTCGCGCAGGATCGCCCGGGCGAGGGCGACCCGCTGGCGCTGTCCGCCGGACAGCTTCACCCCGCGCTCCCCCACCATCGTGTCGAAGCCCTCGGGCAGCGCGTCGGCGAACTCCGTGACGTGCGCGGCCTTGGCCGCGCGGCGGATGTCGGCGTCGGTGGCGTCGGGCCGGGCGAAGGCGATGTTGTCCCGCAGGGTGCGGTGGAACATCGCCGGGTCCTGCGGCACGTACGCGATCATGCCGCGCACGTCGGCCTGGCGCAGTCTGCTGATGTCCTGGCCCCCGATGAGGATGCGGCCACCGTCGATGTCCGTCATCCGCAGCAGCAGCCGGCTGAGTGTCGTCTTGCCGCCGCCGGACCGGCCGACCAGGCCGATCTTCGTACCGCTGGGCACGGAGAGGTCGAGGGACTCGAAGAGGGGCTGCGCACCGGCATGGGCGAACGTCACCTGCTCGAAGCGGACGTCGGCGGCCCGGGTCAGCAGGGGTTCCGGCGACTCGGGGTCGCGCAGGGCCGGCGGTGTCCGCAGCAGTTCGGTGAACTGGGCGGCCTCCGTCATGGAGCTCTCCAGCCGGCGGTAGATCTGGTTGAACTCGAACATGATCCGGGTCGCGTTCGAGTAGTACATGAAGGCGACGACCACCGCCTCCACACCGTTGCCGCCGCCGCCCAGGGCGACGGCGAGCAACAGGCCCAAGGCGTTGGTCAGTACGGACATCGGCGCGACCAGCGTGTCGATGCGGAGGTTGCCGTAGTCCCAGGAACGCAGGGTGAGACGCCGCGACTCCGCCACGCGGGACCGGTGTTCGGCGGCCTCGCGCTTCTCGGCGGCGAACGCCCGGACCGTGTCCATGTTCATCAGGCTGTCGGCCACGTGGCCGGACACCCGGGCGATGGCCGCCTCACGCCGGCCCACGAGGACCTGACGGCGGCGGATGAGAGGGGCGACGCCCAGCCCCGTCACCGCGATCATCGCCAGCAGTCCGACGACGAGGAGCGGTTCGTAGCGCCAGAGCACCACCGATCCGAACGCCAGTGGCACGAAGCTGCCCACGACGGAGAACGTCAGCGTGTCGACGAAGTCCTCGAAGCGGGAGGCGAAGCTCAGGACCCGCTTGGTGAGCGATCCGGCGAAGTTGTCGTGGAAGAACGAGGAGTCCTTGGCGTACAGCTCGTCCATGCCCGTCACGTACAGGTGCTCGATGGAGTGGGCGGCGAGGCGGTTCAGGAAGTGCAGGCCGACGCGCCAGAACGCCTCGGCGAGGAGGAGCACGCCCGCGAAGCCGAGGACGTAGGGGAGCATCGATGCGATCGAGGTGTCGTGGTCGCCGGCGATGTGCCCGACGAGTTTCGCGACGACGAGCGGCGCGGCGTAGTTGATGCCGATGTTGCCCAGTGCGGGCAGCAGCATCGCGGGGAGCGTCACCCGTTTTCGGCGGGCCAGCTCCCGTCCGTAGTACCGGAGGGCGAGGAGCACGGAGCCCCTGCCCGGAGCTTCGTGCGATTGAGGCGATCCCATATCAACCCTGTGTGGTTGTGCGGCTGCGGGGTGAGCTGCCGGACTCACCGGGCGCGCGGAGGTTCGGTTCGGTCGACTGCCTCGCCCGGCGGTCCCGCGGCACACGGCGCGCGCGATGTGAGAGCCCCGGCGCGGCTCGCGGCGGTGCGTCGGTGGGGGTATGAGGAGGGTCGGGCGAGGTGCCAGTCTCCCGCCCGGCCGCGCGCCGGGTCCACGCGTTTTTCTCGGCCTGACGGCATGTGACTTTTCGGCCAGGGACCGGGCTCCGGGCTGCGCCCCCGGCCTGCGGTCAGGCCCGCCCTACCGTGCCGGCCTGCTCCGATGCCTCGCGCCGCCGCCGCTGTTCGGCGACGTCCGCCACCGGTGAGGCGAGCAGCAGGGTGCGGGTGTAGGGGTGGTCGGGCTCGGAGGTGATCTTCGCCGCGTCGCCGGTCTCGACGATCTCGCCCCGGTGGATCACCGCCACCCGGTGGCTCATGAAGCGGACCACGGACAGGTCGTGGGAGACGAACAGATAGGCGATGCCGGTCTCCTGCTGGATCTCCAGGAGGAGGTCGAGCACCGTGCGCTGGGTGGTGAGGTCGAGTGCGGACACGGGTTCGTCGCAGATGACCAGGCGGGGGCGCAGGGCCAGCGCGCGGGCGATGGCGACGCGTTGGCGCTGGCCGCCGGAGAACTCCCTGGGCAGGCGGCCCGCCGCGTCGGAGGGGAGGTGGACCCGGTCCAGCAGGTCACCGATCCTCGTCCGGGCCTCGCGGGTGCCGGCGCCCTGGCCGATGAGGGGTTCGGCGAGGGTGTCGCCGATGGTGCGGGCGGGGTTCAGTGAGGTGTAGGGGTCCTGGAAGATGACCTGGAGGTCGCGGCTGAGGGCTCGGCGGCGGCGTGCGCCGGCCCGTTCGATGCGTTCGCCGTCGAAGGTGACCGAGCCCGAACGTACGGGGGCGAGGCCGAGGACGGCCCGGCCGATGGTGGACTTGCCGGAGCCGGACTCGCCGACCAGGCCGAGGGTCTCGCCCGGCCGGATGGTGAGGCCGACGCCCTTGAGCACGTCGGTGTCCGGGGTGCGCCATCCCTTGCCGGGGAAGGAGACCCGCAGGTCCCGCACGTCGAGCAGGGCGTCCGGCCGGCCCGCGGTCTCGTGGCTGCTCATGCGGTGACGGTCCTCGCTGCTCGGTGTTGCCAGGGGGCACGGGTGGGGGCGTCGTCGAGTACGGCGTCGAGCAGGGTCCGGGTGTACGGGTCCTGCGGATTGCCGAGGATCTGTTCGGCGGGGCCGGACTCCACGATGCGGCCGGCGCTCATCACGGCCACCCGGTCGCAGATGTCGGCGACGACACCGAGGTTGTGCGTGACCAGGAGCACCCCGAGTCCTCGTTCCTTCTGGAGCCGGCGCAGCAGGCCGAGGACCTCGGCCTGTACGCGTACGTCGAGTGCGGTGGTCGGCTCGTCGGCGATCAGGAGTTCGGGGTCGCAGGACATCGCCCCGGCGATGAGGACGCGCTGGGCCATGCCGCCGGAGATCTCGTGCGGGTGGAGGCGCAGGGTGCGTTCCGGTTCGGGGATCTCCACGAGGCGCAGGAGTTCCAGTGCGCGGGCCGCGGCCTCCTTCCGGGAGAGTCCGAGGTGGTGGCGGATGGGTTCCATGAGCTGGCTGCCGATGGTGAAGGCTGGGTCGAGGTTGCTCATGGGTTCCTGCGGGACGTACGCGACGGTCCTGCCGCGCAGGGCGCGGTGGTCGCGCTCCTTCATCCCGGCCGCCTCTTGGCCGTTGACCGTGATGCTGCCGCGGGTGACGCGGCCGCCCTCGGGCAGGATGCCGAGGACCGAGAAGGCGGTCTGGGTCTTGCCCGAGCCGGACTCGCCCACCAGTCCGACGATTTCGCCGGGGTGGACGTCGAGGTCGACGCCGTGCACGACCTCCTTGTCGGTGCTGCCCGCCTGTGCGTAGGCGACGGCGAGGTCGCGGACGGACAGGAGCGCGGCGCGGGGCGGACCGGGCCGGGCGGGGGCGGCCGGCGCCGTGCGTGCGGCGGTCTCCGTCCGGCGGGCGCGGCGGGCGGACCGCGACGGGCGGGGTGCGTGTTCCTCCAGGGCGTCCCGCACGGCAGCGGCCATCAGGACGAGAGCGCAGTTGGTGAGGCCAAGGGCGAGTCCGGGCCAGAGGATGAGCAGGGGGGCGCGCTGGATGTTCTGGAACGCCTCGTTGAGCATGGCGCCCCAGGTGGCCGTCGATCCGCTGCCGACGCCGAGGAATTCGAGGCCGGCCTGGAGGGCGATGGCGATGCCCGCGACGAGGGCCACCTGGATGACGATGGGGCCGCGGACGACGATGAGTACGTGCCGGGCGACGATGCGGGCGTCGGACAGGCCCGAGACCTTGGCGGCGTCCACGTACAGCTCGCCCCGGACGTTGGCGACGATGCCGCGTACCAGCCGGAAGAAGCTGGGTGCCACCAGCACGCCGAGCACGATCATCAGGACCCGGACGTCGGGTCCCAGGATGGCCCGGGAGGCCAGCAGGACGACCATGGCGGGCAGCGCCATGACGAGGTTGACGGACCAGGTGGCGACGGAGTCGAATCTGCCGCCGTAGTAGCCGGCGAAGAGTCCGGCCGGCACTCCGAGTGCCAGGGCGATGGCGAGGGCGAGCAGGGCGCCGCCCAGGGTGTTGCGCCCGCCGTACAGCACCCGGGACAGGATGTCGCGGCCCGCCGAGTCCATGCCGAGCGGATGCGCGGTGCCCGGGTCGGCGAACGCGTCGGCGAGGGACGAGGCGCCGGGTGCCTGGGGTGCGATCAGGGGTGCCAGGAGGACGGCAAGGACGAGGATCGCGAGGAGGGCGGCGGACACCCCGCCGAGGGGGTTGCGCAGCACCCGTCGCACGATGCCGCCGCGGGTGCGGGTGGGAGCGGCGCCGCTCTTCGAGGGTGTGCCGGCGGCGGCCCCTTGGGCCGTCGTCACCGGGAGGTTCTCGCTCATGCGACCCTCGCCTTGGGGTTGAGCCAGCCGATCAGTACGTCGACCAGGAGGTTGATCAGGACGACGCCGACAACGGTGAGCATGACGAGCGCCATGATCACGGGGATGTCGCCGCGGGTGGTGTAGGTGACGGTCATGCTGCCGATGCCGGGGAGACCGAAGATCTGCTCGACGAGTACCGCGCCGCCCAGCAGTCCCACGAACTGCATGCCCAGCACGGACAACGCGGGCGCGGAGGCGTTGCGGAGCACGTGCTTGAACACGATCCGGGACGCCGGCAGCCCGCGGGCCCGCAGGGTGCGTACGTAGTCCTGCCGGAGCACGTCGATGACGGCGCCCCGCACCTGCTGGGAGACGCCCGCGACGGAGGCCACCGACAGGGACAGGACCGGCAGGGTGACGGTGGACAGCCAGCCGCTGGGCGAATCGGTGAAGCCGATGTAGCCGATGGCGGGGAACCAGCCCAGCCGGACCGCGAAGACCAGCACCAGGACCAGGGTCAGCAGGAACCCCGGGAGGGCGTACCCCACCACGCCCAGTACCTGCACGAACCGGTCGACGGCTCCGCGCCGCACGCCCGCCCACACTCCGAGGAGGAAGGCGAGGGCGGTGGTGACGGCCGTGACGCCGAGCATCAGACTCGCCGTGACCGGCAGCCGGTTGGCGACGGCCCGGCCCACGTCCTCGCTCGTGAACCAGGAGCTGCCGAGGTCGCCCCGGACCGCGTGCGCCAGCCAGCTCCCGTACTGCTGCAGCACCGGACTGTCGAGGCCGAGCGAGGCGTTCTTGGCGTCGACGGCGTCCTGGGCCGCGCTCGCGCCGAGCAGTTGCCGCCCCACGTCGATGTGCGGGACGGACAGGAGCAGATAGGAGAGGAAGGAGATGACGATCAGGAGCACGGCGCCCGAGGCGATCCTGCGGGCGATGAAGTTCAGCATGACACTCGGTATCCGTCGGAGCGGGGCGCTACTTGGCCGGTTCGTAGTTGTAGATGGAGGGGACGGCCATGCCGGACTGCGGGGCGATCTTCACGCTGCCGTCCGAGACGTGGAGGTACGTCATCCGGTAGAAGGGCACGAACCAGGCGTCCCGCACGAGGTGTTCGTCGAGCTCGCGCGCGGCCGTCCGTGCCTCGGCACCGGTTCCGGCCTGGATGCGGGGCAGCAGCTTCTGCGTAGTCGCGTCCGTGGTGCCGAACATGTTGAACGAGCCGGGCGTGACGAGGTCGTCGGCCGCCGCCCAGTCGGAGGCGGGCTGCCCCATGTTCATGACCATTCCGGAGTAGGCCCGGTCCCTGAACACCTTCTGGACGGCGGTGGCACCGTCGAGGGTGTCCCACACCAGCTTCACCCCGATGGCCTTGAGGTCGGACTGGAGAGAGGACGCGAGGGCGTCGTTGACGATCGCCGGTATCCGGGGCAGCTTCAGGGTGAATCCCTTTGCGTACCCGGCCTCCTTGAGCAGCGCGCGGCCCTTGGCAGGGTCGTGGGAGTAGTACGGGTCGAGCTTCTTGTCGTACCCCTGTGTCTCGGGGCCGAAGACCTGCGAGGTGGTCTCGCCGCGCCCCTGGCGGATGCGGTCGAGCATCGTCGCGCGGTCGATGGCGTAGTTGAGCGCCTGCCGCACGCGCGGGTCGCGCAGTGCCGGCGTCAGCTTGCCCGCCCGGTCGAAGAGCAGGAGGCCCTGGAAGTCGACGGCCTGCTTCTGTGTCGTGACCCCGGCGGCGGACTCGATGGCCACCTGCTGGTCGGCCGACTGCAGGAGTGCCGCGTTGACCTGCCGGGTCCTGAGGCCGTTGGTGATCGCGGTCTCGTTGTCGAAGAAGCTCATGGTGATGGTCTTGTACGGGAGCTTCTTGCCCCAGTACTTCTCGTTGCGCTGGTAGGACCACTTCGTGCCGACCGTCGTCCTGGCCTTGTCCAGGCGGTACGGACCCGTGCCGTCGGGCGTCGTCTTGAGGCTGTCGCCCTTCGCGAACTGCTTGGGGTTCGCCATCAGACCGGGCGCGTCGCTCAGGTAGAACTCCAGGGCCGGGTTGGCCTGCCTGAGCTTCAGCGTGATGTGGGCGGCGTCGGTGACATCGACGGCCTCCAGGTCGTTCAGCCATTTCGCGGAGGCTCCGCCGCCCTTCTTGAAGCGCTCCATGTTCGCCTTGACCGCGGCGCCGTCGAAGGCGCTCCCGTCGGCGAACTCGACCCCCTTGCGCAGGGTCAGCGTGAGCTGGGTGCGATCGGTGTTGTACGTCCATCGGGTCGCCAGCATCGGGCTGAAGCTGCCGTCCGGCTCACGCTTGATGAGGGTGTCGTACACCGTCTGGAAGAACGGCAGGGCGCTCCCGGTCGCGACGGCGGGGTCGAGGCTCTGCGGGAGGGTCATCGTCGCGATGTTCAGCGTCGAGGACGCGGCGCCCTCGGCGCCACTGCCGGTGCCTCCGCAGCCCGCGAGGGCGAGAGATGCCGCGACGCAGGCGGCCGCCGTCGCGATTCTGGCAGTTCTGCTCATGTCTTTCACTCCGTCTGGAGAGCCGGGGAATGTCTGCCCCGGGGAAGATTGCGGGTGAGCCTACACACGGAATTAACCACTTGGTAGGTTTTCGTTCGGTGACATCAACCAGCCGGTAGGTTCTGCCGGACGACATCTCGGAGCACGCTGCGAAAGCGCCCTCCACCTGGGGGTTCCGTCGTCCGGCGGGGCCGTGGCGCGGCCCCGTGCGACACCCGGGCGGCAGATGCGCGACACTGCCCGGCAACGACCGACTGCCGCTGGAGGCCGCCGAAGTGAACGACCATGAGCCGGGCGCCCCGCACCGCCCGTCGAAGGGCGAGCGCACCCGTGCCCGGATCCTCGGCTCGGCGACCGAACTCTTCGCCCGCTCCGGCTTCCACGCGGTCTCGCTGCGGGACATCGCCGCGCACGCCGGACTCACGCACGCCGGCCTGCTGCATCACTTCCCGGGCAAGGAGGCGCTCCTGCTGGAGGTGCTGAGCCTGCGGGACGAGCTCGACGCACAGCTGCTCTTCCCCGGCATCCTCCGGCCGGACGCCCCGGAGCCGGAGCCGGCGGAGCGGCTGCACCGCCTGGTCGAGGTCGTCGTCCGCAATGCCGGGACACCGGGCCTCGTCGCCCTGTACGCGAAGCTGGCGGCGGAGGCCTCCGATCCGGAACACCCCGCCCACCAGTACTTCGTGAAGCGCTATCGCATTCTGCGCCGCGAGATGACCGAGCTCCTGGAGGTGCTGTTCGATGCGGCCGGACCGCAGGTCACGGGTGACCCGGCGGCCGTGGCCCAGCAGTGGCTCGCCCTGATGGACGGGCTCCAGACGCAGTGGCTGCTGGAACCGGACACCGTCGACATGGCGGAGCAGGTCCGCGCCTTCCTCCGGATGCACGGGCTGCGCCCGGAGCGCGTGGACGCCGCGAGCGGCGTCAGTGATTGAGGGTGGCAAGCACCGCATCGGCCATGCTCCTGTGTCCGGTCGCGTTGGGGTGGAATCCCGCACCTTCGGCGGAGTCCGCCGGCTCGATCCAGCGCTCGCCGGCCGCCCGGCAGGCGTCGTGCCCGACGGACGGCCCGTAGGTGTCGACGTAGTCGGCGTCGTAGACATGGGCCTGCTGGGCGAGCATCGCGTTGAGGTGTTTCTCCTCGTCCCGGACCCAGCCGAAGTCACCCGTCGCCAGCGGGATCGTCGCGCGGCAGGACGAGCCGTCGTCCGGCAGCAGTGAGGGATAGCCGACGAGCAGGACGCGGGCCTGCGGCGAGCGGGTGTGGATCTCGTTCAGGACCGCGTCGATCCTCGGCGCCGTCGCGTTGATCCGGGAGCCGATCTCGTCCGTGCCGAGCAGGGTGAAGCTGTGCTTGCAGGGTGAGCCGTAGGGCGCCAGGTAGCCCACGAGTACGCAGCGGGTGATGACACCGGTCAGGTCGAGGTCGTTTCCGCCGACCCCCAGGGTGACCAGGGTGGTGTCGGGGCGCAGGGCATCGAGCTGGGGCGGCGCCGAATCCTGCCGGCCGGCCATGTGCGTGGTGTCGGCCCCGGCACACGTCACGTCGGTGAAGTCCTCGGCACCGACCGCGCTCGCGACGAGCGAGGGGTAGTTCCGGCCTGAGCGGCCGCAGAGCGTATCGGTCTGCGGCCCAATCCCCGGTCCGGAGCTGTACGAGTCGCCGAGCGCCACATAGCGCTCCCCCCGCGCGGCCCGCTCCCCGGCCGGTGCCGCGGCACCGGGGGCCGCCGCGCCGATCAGCAGGGCCGCGGTGGCGGCCGCGGTCAGGGCCAGGCGCGGCGCACGGGAGGAGGGGCCCGCCGGTCGCGGGAACGGGGCCGGCGGGACCGCTTCCCGGTGCGCAGGCATGGATGACCGACCGGAGACCGACATGACCGTTCCTCGATTCGTGGCAGTGCGGAGCGGAGCGGATGGGGCGGGCGGCGGAAGCGAACACATCGGAGCGGGCCGCCCGAGCACGAAAACCGTACGGTGATCGGTTTCTAGCCGTCAAGGGTCCCGCCGAAAAGAAATCCGGGGAGCCGGAGGCCCCCGGAGTCCCGCCGGCGCGACCCCTTGACACCAAAAACCGATCACCATACGTTTTTGGGTCGCATGCCGTCTTGCCCCGATTCGCGGCATCAGGCCGCCATGGCGGTCCGCGCCACGGACCGACCCGCCCCCTGAACCCCTGGATCCGCAGATCCGCGGTCCCGCCCCACGAAAGCCTGATAGGTACGCCCTATGCCTCAGCAGAACCCGTCCCACCCGTCGCCCGCCGCCACCCTCTCCCTCGCCGAGAAGGCCGCACTGACCAGCGGTGCGGGGGACTTCGTCACCGAGGAGTCGGTGGCGGCCGCTGTTCCCGCCGTCCTGCTCTCCGACGGGCCGCACGGCCTTCGGCTGCCCAAGGAGAGCGGTGACGGCGGCCAGCTCGATCTGCACAGCGCCGCCCCCGCGACCTGCTTCCCGCCCGCCGTCGCCCTCGGCAGCAGCTGGAACCCGGAGCTCGCCGAACAGGTCGCCGCCGCGATCGCGGCCGAGGCCGCGGCGCACGGCGTGGGCGTCGTGCTCGGCCCCGGCATCAACATCAAGCGCTCGCCCCTGTGCGGACGCAACTTCGAGTACTTCTCCGAGGACCCGCTCGTCTCGTCCGAACTCGGCGGCGCCATGGTGCGCGGACTGCAGAACGCCGGGGTGGGAGCGGCCCTCAAGCACTACGCGGCCAACAACCAGGAGACGGACCGGATGCGGGTCAGCGCCGATATCGACGAGCGCCCGCTCCGGGAGATCTACCTCCGCGCCTTCGAGCGCGTCGTCCGCCGCGACCGCCCCTGGTCGGTGATGGCCTCCTACAACGGGGTCAACGGCGTGCCCGTGTCGGAGAACGCCCGCCTGCTGACCGGCATTCTGCGCGGCGAGTGGGGATTCGACGGGGTCGTCATGTCCGACTGGGGCGCGGTACGCGACCGGGTGGCCGCACTGCGTGCCGGACTCGACCTCCAGATGCCCGGCACCGGCGGACGGACGGACCGAGAGGTGATCGCGGCCGTCGAGTCGGGCGCGCTGGACGAGGCTGTCCTCGACCTGGGCGTCGAGCGGCTCGCCCGTTTCGCCCGTCGCACGACGGACCCTGTCGGCTCTCCCGGGGAGATCGACGTGGCCGGGCATCACGACATCGCCGGCCGGGCGGCCGAGCAGTGCGTCGTGCTCCTGAAGAACGAACCGGCGCTGCTCCCGCTGGATCCGGCCGGCGGCAGCGTGGCCGTCATCGGTGAACTCGCCCGCACCCCGCGGTTCCAGGGAGCCGGCAGCTCGCAGGTGACCCCGACCCGGCTCGACGTGCCCCTGGACAGCCTGCGCGCACTGGCCACCGGCGCCGAGGTGCGCTTCGCCGCCGGCTACGCCCTGCCCGGCGCCGCAACCGAGCCCTCCGCGGCCGCCCCCGACGGCTCCGGCTCCTCGCTGCTGGACGACGCCGTGCGGCTGGCGGCGGAGAGCGAGACGGTGGTCCTGTTCCTGGGACTGCCGGCGCAGGACGAGTCGGAGGGCTTCGACCGCGACCACATCGACCTTCCCGCCGTCCAGACCGAACTGCTGGAACGCGTGCTTGCAGTCAACTCCCGTGTCGTGGTGGTCCTTTCCAACGGCGGAGTGGTCCGCACGGCTCCGTGGCAGGAGCGGGTGCCCGCCCTGGTCGAGGGCTGGCTGCTCGGACAGGCGGGAGGCGGTGCACTGGCACGCGTGCTGTTCGGGTCGGTCAACCCGTCCGGCAAGCTCGCCGAGACGATTCCGCTGCGGCTGGAGGACTCCCCCAGCCACCCCTCGTTCCCGGGCGAGGAGGGCAGGTCCCGGTACGGCGAGGGGATCTTCGTGGGGTACCGCGGCTTCGACGCCCGCCGCGGCGAGGTCGCGTTCCCCTTCGGTCACGGCCTGTCCTACACGACGTTCGGCTACGACGGCATGCGCGTGGACGAGGACGAGGGAGTGTTCCGGGTCGCGCTGACCGTCACCAACACCGGCTCCCGGGCGGGCCGCGAGGTCGTCCAGATCTACGGCAGCGGCCCCGCGGACTCGCGCGTACGGCGTCCCGTGCGTGAACTGCGGGGATTCGTCTCACTGTTCCTCGAACCCGGCGAGAGCCGCGAGGCGGTCGTGGAGGTGACACGGCACGATCTGGCGTACTTCAGTGAGCGGGAGGACGGCTGGAAGGTCGAAGGCGGCCGGTACGGCTTCGAGGCCGGCGCCTCCTCGCGCGACATCCGCGCCCGGGTCGAGGTGACCGTCGCCGGCGATCCGTCGGGCATCCGCCTCACCGGACGCAACACCCTCGCGGAGTGGCTCGAACACCCGGTGGGCGGGCCGCTGCTGGCCGAACGGTTCGCCCGGGCCCGGGCGGACGCGTCCCAGAAGGGACAGGGCGCACTGGCGGATCCGGTGATGCGGCGCTTCCTCGCCGGTGTGCCGCTCGATGTCATCTGCGAGTTCCCGCAGAGCCCCGTACCGCCGGAGAGCCTGGGCGAACTCGCCGACGCGGTCGAGGCCCGCACGGCCGAGGTCGAACGGGAAGGTCGAGGGGCCTGACACGACCGGGGAGCGGGCGGGTGGCGGCCTGGGGAGGCGGTGCGGGAGGCATTCGCGCGGGGCTGGGGCGAACGACCCCCGTGCGGCGCAACTGGCCGTCCATCACCACGGACGGCCGGTGGTGGACCTGGCGTCCGCCGGAACCTCGCCGGCCGGTCCGCCTCCGGTCCGTTCCGCGTCAGCCGGAGCCGGCCGGACGGTGTCCGGCCGGTCCGGCCGCCTCCGCCTCCGCCGGCCGGTCCGTCCGGCCCGGCTCCGTACGGGACGGACTCGGTCGGTGTGCTGATGTCGGCCACCAGGGGTCTCGTCGCCGTCTGCGCGCATCTGCTGAGCCAGCGCGGCCTGCTGGACCTGGACGCGCCCGTGGCCCGCTACTGGCCGGAGTCCGCCGCTGCGGGAAAGGGCGGAACGACGGTGGCCGATCTCCTCACCCACCGGGCGGGGCTGCCCGCCTTCACCGCCGACGCTGCGGGTGTCGGGCTGCCCGGGCTCCTCGACCGGGAGGGCGTGGTCGCGGAGCCGGCGGCGATGCGGCCGCTGTGGGAACCCGGCTCCGCGTTCCTCTGCCACGCCCACGGACTGGACCGGTGCGGTGGTGAGCACGGCCGCGGCGCTCGCGCGGGACTGACGCCCCGGCGCCACGGGGACGACGGGGAGGGGCGGGCCGGAATCATCCGGCCCGCCCCTCCCCGTCGTGCCGTCGCGTCCGCGGCTCAGGTGTCGTCGGGCTCCTGGCGCGGGTCGAGGATCCGCATGAGGTCCTCGATGGGCTGTTCCATGTCCGTGGACCGGTCGATCAGCCATTGCAGCTGGATGCCGTCGGCCACGGCGATCAGGAGGACCGCCAGCCGGTCCGGGGGGACGACGGAACTGATCCGTCCCTCGTCCACCCGCCCCTGGACGAAGGCCGCCACCCGCTCCCTCAGCACCGGGTAGCGCTCGGCGAAGTGTGCGTGGGCGGGGTGCGCCGGATCGCTGGCGGCCGCGGCCATGGAGACGAAGAGCTCGACCAGGCCGGGGGTCTTCGCGCTCTCCCTGATGATCTCGCGGTAGCTCTGCGGATCGTCGCGTTCCACCTGGCGCACCCGCGCCGTCTCGTCACGCATGCGCAGGACCTGGGTGAGCAGGTCCTCCTTCGAGTCGAAGTAGTGCATCAGCCCGGGCAGGCTGAGGCTGCACTTGGCCGCCACCTTGCGCAGGGAGGTACCGCGGTAGCCCTCCGCGGCAAAGATCTCCAGTGCCGCGTGCAGGATCTCGCTGCGCTTGGCCTCGCCCTTCTCGTACGGGCCCCGTTTCGCCATGCCGGTCACCCTAACGCGAGGACGGGACGGACACCGAGGCGAGACCCGCGGGGTCCGGCAGCCTGCGGCTCCGGGACAGGGCCCCCAGCCAGCGCGCCGACTCCTTGGGCGAGCGGACGAACGTGGTCCGGTCGACGGCGATGAGCCCGAACGTCGGCCGGAAGGTGCCCCACTCGTAGTTGTCCAGCGCGCTCCAGTGCAGATAGCCGCGTACGTCCACGCCGTCGTCCATCGCCGACGCCAGGCTCGTGAGCGCGCGGGCCGTGTAGGCGATGCGCTGCTCGTCGTCGTCGGTGGCGATGCCGTTCTCGGTGACGATGACGGGGACGTGCGGTCCGACCACGTCCGCCGTGTGCCGGACCGCCTCGCCGAGCGCCTCGGGGTAGACCTCCCAGCCGGTCAGCGTCGTCTCGCAGCCGGCGGGCGGCGGCAGCGGCCCGGCCGTGCCGATGCGGTGGCGGGTGTACGCCTGGACACCGATCCAGTCGTCCTCACGGGCGGCTTCGAGGAACACGTCCTCGCGCAGCCACGCGTAGGCGGTCAGCGCCGCTTCGGCGCCGGGCTCGGCCTGGTAGACCTGGTTGGCCACGGTCCAGCCGACCTGGAGGTCCGGGAGCGCGGCCTTCAGGACGGCAGTGGCGGCCCGGTGGGCCCGGACGAGCGCCCGCACCACCTCGGGGTCCGGTTCGAACGAGGCCGGGTCGACGGCGGCCGCCCCGCCCTCGCGGGCAGCGCCCGAACCCTGCGCGAGGCTCTCCCAGCCGTGCTCCGCCGCATGCCGCTTCAGGGCGTACATCAGCGCCATGATGTTCGGTTCGTTGATCGTGGCGACGTAGCGGACGCCGTCGCGCAGGATGTCGGTGGCGGTGTGCGCGTACGCGGCGAACAGTTCGGACGCCTCCGGTGCCGTCCAGCCCCCGAGGTCGCTGAACCACTGCGGCGAGGTGAAGTGATGGAGCGTCACCACCGGGGTCAGGCCACGCTCCAGCGCCCCTCTCACCATGGCCCGGTAGTGCTCGACTGCCGCCCGCGAGATCATCCCCCTGCGTGGCTCGATCCGGGCCCACTCGATGCTGAACCGGTAGGAGTCGAAGCCCAGTTCGCACAGCAGGTCCATGTCCTCGGGCCATCGGTGGAAGCTGTCCGCCGCGTCCCCGCTGGGCTCGGCCACGAAGCTGCCGGGGTGGTTCTCCAGGGCCCACCAGTCACTGGAGACGTTGCCCCCCTCGATCTGGTGGGCCGAGGTGGAGGCTCCCATGAGGAAGCCCTCCGGCAGCGCTGGACCGGGTCCGGCCGCGTTCACCATCGAGGTTCTCCTTCCGCCCGGAGCCGGGTCGCACCCACTCCGCAAAAAGCGTTCATTGATCGGTTTTCGTGTTAGCGTACAGGTGGCGGCGGTACGGGAGAAGAGGCGGCCGGGCCGAACTCGCACCGGAGCGGGCCGCGCAGAGCCCCAGGGGGCCGGACCGCCGAACCTGACCGCGCCGCTCCGGCCCCCTGGATCCACCCGCACAGAGGGAGAAGTCCCATGAACGCCGTCATCCCCCACGCCGATCCCGCGCCGCCGGCCGCCGGCGGAGTACTCGTGGCCTCGGGCCGCTGGCAGGTGGTGGCGGGTGACCCGGCCCTGGAACAGGTCGCCGACACCCTGCGCGCACTGCTCGCCCCGCACCTGTCCGACCGCCTGGTGCCGGCCGGGACGCGTCACACCGGGGTTCCCACGCTGACGCTCGCCCTCGACGACCTGCCCCGGGCGGCCCCCCGGACGACGCTGGGGGTGGACCCGGCGGGCGGCGCTCACCCGGCCGACGAGGCGTACCGGCTCCGGGTCACCGCCGACGGCATCACCTGCCTGGCCCGCACGGCGGAAGGGGCCTTCCGGGCCGGTACCACCGCCGCGCAGCTGATCGCCACGGCCCACGGGACGGGCGAACTCCCCTTCCAGGAAGTGGCGGACGCCCCGCGGTACGCCTGGCGCGGCCTCATGGTGGACCCGGCCCGCACCTTCCTCACCCCGGACGAACTGCGCCGGATCATCGACCTCGCCGCGCTCTACAAGCTCAACGTGCTGCACCTGCACCTCACCGACAACGAGGGCTGGCGCATCGAACTCCCGGGCACGCCCCGGCTGACGGAGCCCGGAGCGGACGGTCGGGCGCGGGACTTCTACACCGTGGCCGACTACCGGTCCCTCCAGGAGTACGCGGCCCGGCGCTTCGTCACCGTCGTCCCCGAGATCGACCTGCCGGGCCACTGCCGCACCCTCCGCGAGGCCGTACCGGGGCTGCGCGAGGCACCGGCCCCGGCCGGCCTCAAGGAGCGCTTCCCCTTCGTCCCGCCGCTGGACCTGACCGACGAGGCCACCCACGCGGCGGTCACCCGGATCCTCGCCGAGGTCTGCGAACTGACCACCGGGCCCCACGTCCACATCGGCGCCGACGAGGCGTTCGGCGCGACGCCCGAGAGCTTCGCCGCGTCCGTACGCGAACTGCGCGCGATCGTCCGCGCGTTCGGCAAGCGTCCGGTCGGCTGGCAGGAGTCGTCCCGCGCCGGGATCGAGCCGCGGGACATCGCCCAGCACTGGGTGGACGTGCCGATGATGGACCTGCCCGACACCTCCGAGGAGCTCGCCGGCCGTCCCGAGCTCGCGACCGCGGGCATGACCCCGGAGATCGTCGGGGCGCTCAAGTCGTTCTTCGCCCCCACGGACCAGGACGTCGAGCGGGTCGTCGAAGCGGGCGGGCGGATTCTGCTGTCGCCCCAGTCCCATCTGTACCTGGACCGGCCGTACGCCGCCGAGTCCGTACCGCCCGAGCAGGCCGGGACGGCCGGCCGGCTCGGCTTCACCGCCTACCGCCCCCGGAGCATCCGGCACACGGCGTCGTGGGATCCGTCCGCGTACCCGGTCCCCGACGCGTCCGTCGCGGGGGTGGAAGCCACCGTGTTCGCCGAGCGGTTCAAGGGCTTCGAGGACGTCACCGTCCTGCTGCTTCCCCGCCTCGCGTCCGTGGCGGAAGCCGCCTGGTGCGGACGCGCTCCGCAGTGGACGGAGTACCGCGAGCGCCTCGCCCGCCACGGACGGCTCTGGACGCAGCGGGGACTGGCGTACCTGCCGGGCACCGAGGTGCCCTGGGAGGGGGACGACCGGCAGGACCGCGGCTGATCCGGCACCGGGAGGGCGGCATCGGGTCCCGGACGCCCGCGGTCCAGGCCGTTGGCGGTCCCGAACACCGGGGTCTGGAACACCCGTTCCCCAACTCCTCCCGCACGGGCCGTTACCGGCACTTCCCGGGGCCGTTCTCAGGGCGTCGGCAGCCCCTGCCCGGACCCTCCCGGAGGACGACGTGGTGTCTTGTGCCCCTGTGCCCGTACGGGCTCCGGCACGTCCGCGTTCCCTCCCGACGATCGGAGCGCCTTGATGACTCCCCCGGTTCACTCGCAGTCCCGCACGCTCCCGCGCGGGAACCGGCCACCGGCAGGACGCGAGGACCGGCCGGCGAGCCCGGAATGGCTGCCGCCGGAGGAGTACGCCGAGACCGTGCTGAAGGCGACCGCGTTCGCCTGCCTGTACTTCACCGACGAGCAGGACCGTCCGCTGCAGTTGAAGGCGGTGTACTCCCGTACCCATGTGTGGCAGTTGGTCGGGGGAACGATGGACCCGGGCGAGCGACCGTGGGAGACGGCCCTGCGGGAGTGCCGGGAGGAGACCGGGATGGACTTCGAGGGCCCCGCCCGGCTCCTGGCGACGGTCTTCGGCCAGCCGGGCGCGGAGTGGCCCTACGCGACCATCGGCTTCGTCTTCGACGGCGGCCGGCTCACCGCCGGGCAGATCAGCGCCCTGACCCTGGACCCGGCCGAGCACGACGACGCACGCGTGCTGCCGCTGCCCGAGTGGCGGGCGCTCATGTCACCGAGGGACTTCGCCCGGCTGGAGGCGGTCGCGGAGGCCCGCCGGACCGGCACGGCCGCGTACGTCGGCGCGTGGGACTGGGACGACTGACACCGGGAGGCCGCGGCCGGCGGCGGCCAGGGTACGCTGCCCGGGGTCCGGCCCTTCTCGCTGAGCGGAACGATCCCATGCAGGTTGTCTTCACCGGCCGCGTCGTGGAATGGCGCGGTCCCTCGCCGTTCTACTTCGCCGCCGTGCCCGAGGAACAGGCCGCCGACATCCGTGAGGTGGCCGCGCTGGCCACGTACGGCTGGGGAGCGGTCCCGGTCGACGCCGAGATCGGCGGGACGGCCTTCACCACCTCGCTCTTCCCCAGGGACGGCGGCTATCTGCTGCCGCTCAAGAACGCGGTGCGCAAGCCGCAGAACCTCGCCGCCGGCGACGACGTGGCCGTGCGGCTGACCGTCCGCCTCTGAGCACACCGCCCCGGGGCCGCACCCGTGGCGCCGGTAGCGTGACGGGCATGACGAGCGAGGGTGATACGCCACCAGGTGAAGAGCTGACCGGCGGCATGATGAACGCGGGGGCGGTCTTCCGCCGCGGTGACCTGGTGGAACGTCCGGCGCCGCGCACCGCGCGCGCCCTCCACGCCCACCTCATCGCACTGCGTGAGCGGGGCTTCGACGCGGCCCCGGTTCCGGTCGGGCTCACCGAGGACGGCCGCGAGCAACTGACGTACCTCCCCGGCGACGTGGCGCTGCCGCCGTTTCCGGAGTGGGTGATGACGGAGGCCGCACTGCGGTCGGTGGGCAGGCTGCTGCGGCGTCTGCACGACGTGTCGGCGGCCGTCCCGGTCGACACCCTCGCCGACTGGCCGCGGGCCCTGTCCGACCCGGCGGGAGGCACGGTCCTCTGCCACAACGACGTGTGCCCGGAGAACGTCGTCTTCCGTGACGGCCGGGCGACGGCCCTGATCGACTTCGACCTGGCGGCTCCCGGCCGCCCCGTGTGGGACGTCGCCATGACGGCGCTGTACTGGGTTCCGGTGCGGGATCCCGAGTCCACGGCGGCCCAGTATCCCGCGGGGCTCGACACGGCGGGGCGGCTGCGGATCCTCGCCGACAGCTACGGCCTCTCCCGGCGGGAGCGCGCCGAACTGCCCGGGGTCATCGAGGAGGCCACCGCGTCCTGCCGGGCGTTCGTCGTCGGCCGGGTCGCCGACGGTGACCCGGTCTACGTCCGGGCGCTGGCCGAGCGGGGTGGCATGCGCCGCTGGGACCGCAGGCAGGAGTGGCTGGCCGCGCAACGCGAGGTGTTCACCGCCGCCTTGCTGGACTGAGGGCGTCCGGCACCGGTGCCGGACGCGCCTCGGCCGGACGCCGGGAGCGGCCGGCCGAGGGAGTCGGGTGGCCCCGCCCTACCTCTCCGCCTTGGACCGCCAGAGCAGCCAGGCGAAGTACGGGGCCCCGACCACGGCAGTCCCCACGCCCACCGGAATCTGTGTGGGCGCGATGACCGTACGGCCGATGGTGTCCGCGACGACGACCAGCAGGGACCCCAGCAGAGCGGCCACCGGCAGGACCCGCCCGTGGCGCTGGCCCACCAGGGCTCGCGCGGCGTGCGGCGCCACGAGTCCGACGAAGCCGATGACCCCGACCGCCGACACCGCGGTGGCGGTGAGCACGACGGCGATGGCGAGCAGGCCGAGCCGGTTCGTGCCGAGCCGGATTCCGAGCAGGCGCGGGGTGTCGGCGTCCAGCCCGATGAGGTCGAGTTCGCGGCGCCGGGCCGCGAGCACCGGCAGGGCGACGACCAGTGCGGCGAGTACGGGAAGGGTCTCCGGGAAGGTGCGCCCGTACGTCGATCCGGCGAGCCAGGCCAGTGCCTTCGTGCCGTTGAACGGGTCGGTCAGCACGATGAGGAGGCTGACGAACGCCGCGGCGCCCGCCGACACGCCGATGCCGATCAGCACCAGCCGGTTCTGCTCCAGTCCGCGCCGGGCGGCGAGGCCGAAGACGAGCGCGGCGGCGCCCGCCGCTCCGGCCAGGGCGGAACCGCTGACCGCCCAGTAGCTCGCGAGCGGTACGGCCGTCAGCGTGATGACGGCGCCCGCTCCCGCTCCCCCGACGACCCCGAGAATGCCGGGTTCGGCAAGGGGGTTGCGCGAGACCGCCTGCACCACGGTTCCCGCGACCGCGAGCGCGGCCCCGGCCAGCAGCGCGGCCGCGATCCGCGGCATCCGGCTGTCCAGGACGTAGGTGACGAACCGTCCGGAGCGTCCGGTGAGCCAGTTGACCACGTCCCCGAGCAGCAGCGGCGCGTCGCCCAGGAGTGCCGAGGCGACGACGGTCGCGGCGAGAGCGGCGCCGAGCACCACGAGGGTGACGACGAAGGCCCGGCGGCTGCGGAGGCGGACGAAGGCCGCCGCGGGGCCGCTGTCCCCCACGTCGTGGGAGCGGTAGGCGAGGGCGACGAGGACGACCGCGCCGAAGAAGCTGGTGACGATGCCGGTCGGTACGGCGGCGCCCGCCTGGCCGCCGAAGAGCGCGCGCAGCAGCACATCGGCGCCGAGCACGACGAACACGCCGGCCACCGAAGAGGCGGGCACGAACACGCGGTGGCGCAGCAGCGCGGGCACCCGGGCGCCGAGCAGGCGCACGATGGCCGGTGCGCACAGTCCGACGAAGCCGATGGGACCGGCGACGGTGACGGAGACGGCCGCGAGGACGACGGCGAGGACGACCGTGACCGCCCGGGTGACGCGGGGGCTGACGCCGACCACGGCGGCGTTGTCGTCGCCGAGGGCGAGGATGTCCAGCCGTCGGCCGAGCACGATCAGCCCGGCGAGTGCCACCAGGGCGACCGGGGCGAGGGGGTTGATCGTCTGCATGCCGATCTGTGCCAGTGAGCCGTTGCCCCAGGCGTAGAGACCGGTCGTCTGCTGGGCACGCAGGAGGAGGAGCATCTGGCTCAGGCCGCTGAGTCCGAGGGTGAGCGCGGAGCCGGCGAGGACGAGCCGGGTCGGGCCCGCTCCGGCCCGGGCGAGTCCCAGGACGACGGCGGCGGCGAGGAGTCCGCCGATCAGGGCCGTGCTGCCCGCCATGAGGGGCGGCAGGGTGATGCCGAACGCGGCGACGGCGACGACCGCGAGGTAGGCGCCGGCGTCGACGGCGAGCGTGTCGGGCGACGCCAGCACGTTGCGGGAAACGGACTGCAGTGCGGCGCCCGCGGCGCCGAGGGTGCAGCCGACGACCAGTCCCGCGGCGAGACGCGGCAGCCGGGACGCGACGAGGACGGCGTCGGCCTGGGCCGGTCCGTCGTCGCCGCCCGGCAGTTGTGCGGCGAAGGCCCGCCAGAGGGAGTGCGGTCCGACGGTCGCCGTGCCCTGGCTGATGTGCACGGCCGTCAGGACGAGCAGGGCCAGGAGAGCGCCGAGTGCCATGAGGGGCAGACTGCCGCGCCGGGCCGGCCGGGCGGCCGCGGCGGAGTGCGAGGACTCCGCCGGGCCGGCCGGTGACACGGGTGCGGCCTTCGCCGTACGGGTGCTCACGTTCACTTGGTCAGTGCGTCCACGACCGCGTCGACGTACTGCCTCATCGAGGCCGTGCCGCCGAACATCCAGACGCCGTCGGGGAGCCGGTGGACGTCGCCCTTCTTCACGAAGGGGAGCGACTTCCAGACCGCGTTGTCCTTCAGTCCGTCGGCGAACGGGTCGCCGCCGTCGGAGTCGTTGGCGATGTAGACGAACGAGGAGTCGCCGATCCTGGTGAGGCCCTCGACGTCGGTGGCCGCCAGCCCGTAGGCCTTGTCCCCCTTCATCGTCCACGGGCTGACCAGGCCGAGTTCGGTGTTGACGTCGGTGAGCAGCGATCCCTTGACGAACGGGCGCACCGAGACCTGGCTGCCCTCCTTCCAGCCGTCGGCGAAGGCGACCTTCTCGCCGGCGAGTCCGGCGGCGGCGATCTCCTTCCTGCCGTCGGCGAGCTTCTTCCGGAAGGAGGCGATCTCGGTCCTGGCCTTGTCCTGGGTGCCGGTGGCCTCGGCGATGAGGTTCACGTTGTCGGTCATCCGGTCGATCTGACGGCTCGCGTCGGCCGCCTTCACCACGATGAGGGGGGCCACCTTGGAGAGTTGCTTGATGGCGGAGCCGCTCAGGTCGTCCGTGGCGACGATCAGGTCGGGCTTGAGGCCGGCGACCGTGTCGACGCTGGGTTCGCCGCGGGTGCCTATGTCCGTGACGCCCTTGGGCAGCGGGGCCGCGGTGTCGTAGGCGTTGTAGCCCTTCACGTCGGCGACGCCGACCGGGTCGACGCCCAGGGTGATGAGCGATTCGACGACGTTCCATTCGGTGCCGACGACGCGCTTGGCGGGCCCGTCGAGCTTCACCTTCTGGCCGCGCGAGTCGGTGACGGTCAGCGTGGAGTCCGCGACCGTCTCCTTCTCGGGTGCCTCGGAGGTGCCGCAGCCGACGAGGGTGACCGCCGTGGCCGCCGCGATCGCGGGCCATGCCCAGTGCTTGGTCGTCATGGTTGTTCAGGGCCTTTCGAGCCGGAGGTGGTGTCGTCCCACCGCACGGGTGCGGGGGGTGCCGGTGGCGAGGTCGGTCTCGACCTCGATGCGGATGCCGTAGGTGTCGGTGAGCAGTGCGGGGTCGTACACCTGGGCGGGGGTGCCCGCGGCGGCGACGCGGCCCGCGGAGAGCAGGACGATCCGGTCCGCCACCGCGGCCGCCTGGTCCAGGTCGTGCAGAACGACCCCGATGGTCACGCCATGGGTGTCGGCGAGGTCCCGGACGAGGTCCAGGATCTCCACCTGGTAGCGCAGGTCGAGATAGGTCGTGGGCTCGTCGAGCAGCAGCACCTCGGTGTCCTGGGCCAGGCAGCAGGCGAACCAGACGCGCTGCAACTGGCCGCCGGAGAGGCTTTCGACGCCTCGGTCGGCGAGCTCGGTGACGTTCGTGACGGCGAGGGCGTGCTCGACGAGCCGCGCCCCGTCCGGGTCGCTGCCGCGCAGCCGGCTGCGGTAGGGGTGGCGTCCGAAGGCCACCACCTCGCGGACGCTGAGACCGGCAGGGGTCGCGCGGCTCTGTGCGAGGAGTGTGATGCGCCGGGCGAAGTCGGTACGTGAGAGGGCGAGGGCGTCGACGGGACCGCCGTCGCCCTCCTCCAGGGTGATGCTGCCGGTACGGGCCCGGTGCAGGCGGGCGACGGCACGCAACAGGGTCGACTTCCCGCTGCCGTTCGGGCCGATCAGTGCGGTGACCTGGCCGCGCGGCAGCCGCAGGTCGGCCTGGTGCACGACGTCGGTGCCGTCGTAGGCGACCGTGAGGTCCGTCGCGGCGAGCCCGGACCGGGCGGCGGAGTCCCCGGCGGGCACGCCGGGTTCGGCCACGGCGCGGCCACGCGGTGGGGTGTCTTCTCGGTCGAGTGGAGTCACGATCACGGGGCGAGGTTAGCCTAACCTAACCATGAATGAAAACCGGCCACCCTCGCAGGTCGATGGCCGGTTCACTGCGGGTCGCGCGCTGCCCCGAGGCGGCGGTCAGCCGGACTCGGGGTCAGCGCGCGGGTCGGCGCGGACCGGCTGCTACTCGGTGCGCAGGGCCGTGGCGGTGCGGGCCCTCGCCGCCCAGCCGGCGGGCAGGAGCGCGCCCAGGGTGGCGATGAGCAGGCCGCCGAGTGCGAGCGGGAGCAGCAGGGCCGCGTGGTAGACGGCGATGACGGAGGCGGGGAGGCGGAGCCCGGCGCCCTCGCCCATCGCGGGCATGACCCACCCGTGCAGGGCCACCCCGAGCGGCACACCCAGCGCACCCGCGACGAGCCCTGTCAGGGCGACCGAGGTCAGGACCATCGCGACGGTCTGGCGGGGCGTCATGCCGAGCGCCTTGTGCACACCGATCTCCCGGACGCGCTCGCGGGTGTCGAGCAGCACACCGTTGAGGACACCGAGCGCCGCCACGGCGACGAGCATCAGGGTGAGGACCCCGGCGAGCGCGTTGAGCGTGACGACCATGTCGCTGCCCCTGTCTGGCCCGCCCGCCCGCGCACTGACCCCCAGCGGCGTCAGGTCCTTGTTCAGCGCGTCGACGTAACCGGTGATGTCGGTGCCCGGCACGACCGCGATGTGATGGCTCGTCTCAGCCGTACGCGGAAGTGCGGTGGGGAGGCTCGCGGCGTCGGTGAACACCCGCATGCCGTCGTTGCGGGGGTCGAGGAGTTCGCCGACGATCCGGACCGTGGCCGGTCCGGCCGGTTCGCCGAGGCCGGTGAGAGCGACGGTGTCGCCGATACGGGTGCCGGTCGCGGCCAGGAAGGGCGTCGGGACCACGGCCTCGCCGGGCCCGTCGATCCAGCGTCCCGAGACCATCGTGTAGCCGCCCCAGGAGGCGTCGCCGGTGAAGGCGGTCACGTCGATGGTGCCGGTCAGCCCGGACACGGCCGCCCGTACCGTCGAGGCGCTGTAGTGCCTGCGCGTGCCGGCGGCGGCCCCGATCGCCGCGTCGACCTCGGCGGGTTCGGCCCGGGGCCCCTTCGCGGGAACCGGTCCCCCGGGGCCGGACTCCGGCAGGGGCGCCGCCACGGTGACATCGGCGGCGTCGTGGGCCTTGGCCTTCATCACCTCGCCGAGCGAGGCGCTCATGCCCACGGTGAACGTGACGGCGACGGTGCCGAACAGCACCGCCGCACCCATCGCCAGGGCGCGGGCGGGCCTCTCGAAGGGCCGGGCCAGGCCCAGGGCGACCGGCTGCGGCAACGGCAGCCGGCCGGCCAGGCGGGCCGCCCGGCGACCGCGCCCCGCCGACGCGGAACGTCCGACGGCGAGCGCGTCGACCGTACGCAGCCGGCCGGCCCGCCAGGCGCTCGCCCACGCGGTCACCGCCACCAGGCCGAGCACCCCCGCGATCACCGTCAGGTCGACCCACGGGACGACCGTCAGGGACGACGTGCCGTACAGCTCCCCGGTCTCGGCCAGCACGGGGACGGCGAGCAGATGGCCGGCCGGCACACCGAGTGCCGTACCGGCCGTGGCCGGGATCAGCGCCTGGCCGACGTACGCCCGCACGACCTGGGCCGGAGTGAACCCGACGGCCTTGAGGATGCCGATCCGGCGCGTTCCCGTACCGACGGCCGACGCGACGATGTTGCCGACGACGAGCACCGACATGACCAGGCCCAGCGCACCGAACGCGACGAGGAACGGGACGTAGAGGGAAGTGTCGCGCTCGGCCGTCTTCCTGACGGTCAGCCAGGACTGTTCGCCGGTCGCTGCTCCGGGGGGCAGGGACTCCGTCACGGCCTTGCGCCCGGCGGCGATCCCCGCGGCGGAGCCCGCGGAGGTGAACCGGTAGAGCATCTGGAATCCGCCGCCGCCCGGCGCGGTGAGCGCCGGCATCTGGGAAGGGACCACCCAGGCATCGGCGGTCCGCGTGACCGAACGGGCCACCCCGACCACCGTCAGCGCCGGGTCGCCCGGCAGCGCGGGGAAGACGACCTGACGGCCCGGGGTGGGGATGAGCGAGGAGTCGGCGGACAGCACGATCTCGCCGGGGCGCCCGGCCCACCGCCCGTCGAGCAGGGTCACCTCGTCCAGGTCCCGCCCGGGGCCGCTCCGGCCGGCCACGGTCATCGGCCACCCGGGACCCGCCGCGTCCGCCTTCGGGACGACCGTCGCCGTACGGAACGGCCCGGCCGCGCCGCTCACCCCCGCGGCCTCCCGGGACTCCGCCAGCTGACCCGCACTCACCCGGCCCGCGTCGAACTGCACGGACAGGTGCGCGCCGTGCCGCCGGGCGAAGGCGTCGTCGAAGGGCGCAGCGGAGACCACCAGCAGCGATCCGCCGAGGACGGAGGCGGCCACCGCCATCATCGTGGCGAGCCCGATCACCAGCGTCTGCACCCGGCGACGCCCCACCCCCGAGCGCACCACCCCACCGAGCCCGCTCATCGGACGGCCTCAGGGGTGACGGCGCAGGACCGGACGTCCTCGGTGATCCGGCCGTCGGCGATGCGGACCGTGCGGTCGGTGCACGACCGGGCCAGTGCCAGGTCGTGGGTGACCACGACGATGGTCTGCCCCTCGGCGTTGAGGTCCCTGAGCAGCCTGCTGACGTCCTGTCCCGCGGCCGTGTCCAGGGCCCCGGTCGGCTCGTCGGCCAGGAGCAGCGGCGGCTTGTTCATCAACGCCCTTGCCACGGCGACGCGTTGCCGCTCGCCGCCGGACAGCCGGCCCGGGTGGGCGCGGGCGTGCCGGCCGATGCCGAGGGTGTCCAGGAGTTCCTCCGCCCGGCGGACCGCCGGACCGCGTGCGGTTCCCGCGAGCCGTGCGGGCAGGACGACGTTGTCGATGACGGTCAGATCGTCGAGCAGGTTGAAGAACTGGAAGACCATGCCGATCTTCGAGCGCCGGTAGAGCGCCGATCCGCCCTCGCCCAGCCGGTCCACCCGCACCCCGTCCACGGTGACGGTCCCCGTATCGGGCCGGTCGAGACCCGCGATCAGGTTGAGCAGTGTGGACTTGCCGCTGCCGGAAGGGCCGAGGATCGCGACCGCCTCACCCGGCCGCACGGTCAGGGACGCCTCGTGCAGGGCGGGCGGGCCGTCGTCGTAACGGCGGCTCACCTCGCACAGTTCGATCACCGGCGTGGTCATGAGCGGTCTCCTTCAGTGCGGGCATCGGACCCGCCGAACGCTAGGAGCGCGCCCGGTCTTCGCGCGTCGGCCGCCCGGACCCTTCGCCGTACCGCAGCGGAACGACCCGGCGAAACGTCATCCCTGCGATGTAGGCGCCCGATGTACGGGCGGCGGCGGGAACGACCGCTGAGACGGACTCCCCCGGACCGGGGGGCGGCGAGAATGATCCGGTGATGAACGTGATGACGGCGCTGGAGCGGCTCTGGGTGCCCGCCCGTGAGGCGCTGCGCGACGTCGGGCTCCCCACCGGTCCACCACTGCGGCCCGGCCGCCGCGCCGTGCGGTTCGACGCGCTGGTGGCGCTGGTGCTCGGGGTCACGACCGTCTACTACGGCATCGACAACGCGGACAACGTCGTGGTGCGGGAGATCGCGCCCGGCGTGGAGTACGTGGTGGCGCGCCCGGCCGGAACCGGGGGCCTGGCCCTCATGGTCACGCTCGCGGCCATCGCCTCGGGGGCGCTCGCGCTGCGCCGCCGCTTCCCGCTCGCCGTGCTGTGCGTCGTGACCGCCGCGGTGCTGATGACACCGCACAGCGTGATGCGGCTGACCTTCTACGCCTTCGTGATCGCCGTCTACAGCGCCGCCGTCCACAGCCCCTACCGGGCGGCGACCCTGGCGGCGCTGCCCGTGTCGGTGCTGCTCGTCGGCACCTCGGGGAACTCGGTGACACCGATCGTCCCCAACGAGTACATCGCCCTGCTGATCCTGGTCCCGATGGCGGGGGCCTCCCTGGGGCTGCGCACCTGGAAGCTCCGGACCGACGAGGGCCGGGCCCGGCTGTCCGATCTGGAGCGCGAACAGGCCGAGGCCCTGCGCCGGGCGGTCGAGCGCGAGCGTGCGCGGATCGCGCGCGAACTGCACGACGTCGTCACGCACAACGTCAGCGTGATGGTCATTCAGGCGGGGGCCGCCCGCAAGGTCATGCGGACCGCCCCGGAGCAGGCCGGCGAGGCGCTGCTCGCCGTCGAGGCGGGCGGCCGGGCGGCCATGACCGAACTGCGGCACGTGATGGGGCTGCTGACGATGGCCGGCGAGGGCGCGCCGGACGACGGGAGCGGGCAGCCGGCGGGCGTGGAGCTGGCCCCGCAGCCCGGGCTGGACCAGTTGGACGCGCTCGTCGGGCGGGTCAGGGACGCCGGGCTGCCGGTCGGGCTGACCGTGACCGGCCCGTCCCGCGAGATCCCGCCCGGTATCGGGCTCGCCGCCTACCGCGTGGTGCAGGAAGCCCTCACCAACACGGTGAAACACGCCTCGGGCGCCACTGCCGCCGTGACCGTCGAGTACGGCCCGGAGCGGCTCCGGGTGGAGGTCACCGATACCGGTGGACGGCCGGGGCGGGACGCGGGCTCCGGCAACGGCCGGGGCCTGATCGGACTGCGGGAGCGTCTCGCCGTCTACGACGGGACCCTGCACACCGCCCGGCGGCTGACCGGCGGCTACCGTGTGGAAGCGCTGATCCCCCTGGAGGCACCGTGACCGAGCCCCTGCGGGTGCTCCTCGCCGACGACCAGACCCTGGTCCGCACCGGATTCCGGATGATTCTCGGTGCCGACGGCATCGCCGTCGTCGCCGAGGCGGTCAACGGGGCCGAAGCGGTCGAGGCGGCCCGGCGCACCCGGCCCGACGTGATCCTGATGGATGTCCGGATGCCCGAGATGGACGGCCTGGAGGCCACCCGCCGCATCCTGACCGGCGCCCCGGGCGAACCCCGCGTCATCATCCTGACCACCTTCGACCTCGACCGGTACGTGTACGCGGCACTGTCCGCCGGGGCCAGCGGCTTCCTCCTCAAGGACGTCACGCCCGAGCACCTGGCCTCGGCCGTCCGCACGGTCCGGACCGGTGACGCCCTGCTCGCGCCCGCCATCACCCGCCGGCTCGTGCAGCGGTTCGCCCGGCGCGGCGGCGACGCGGCCGCCCTCCACCGCGACCTGGCCGCGCTCACCCCGCGCGAACTGGAGGTCCTCGGCCTGCTGGCCCAGGGGCTGAGCAACGCCGAACTCGCCGCCCGCCTCCACCTGGCCGAGACGACCGTCAAGACGCACGTCGCCCGCATCCTCGCCAAGCTCGGTCTCCGTGACCGGGTCCAGGCGGTCATCGTGGCCTACGAGACGGGGCTGGTAAGCGCCGGTGGGCACGAGGACGCAGGGCGGTCAGCCGAGCAGGCGTAGCAACGGCTGTCCGGGCCGGGGAAAACCACTGGCGGACCGGGTTCCGCGCGGACGACGATGGGCGGATGAGTGATCAACCCGAACGATGGACCAGGTCCACCGTCTACCCGGACATGTGGGCGGACCCGGACGACGACCCCCGCAACAGCGAGGGCGGGAATGCGGAGGGCGAGCTCGCGACCCTGCAGGACTTCCTCTCGGACTACCGACTGACCCTGCGCATGAAGTGCGAGGGCCTGGATCCGGAACAGCTGGCCCGGCGTTCGGTTCCGCCGTCGACCATGTCGCTCCTGGGCCTCGTGCGTCATCTCGCCGAGGTCGAGCGGGACTGGCGCAACTGGATCAGCGACGGTGATCCGCTGCCGAAGCTGTACGGCGCACACGACGCGGACTTCGACGGCGCGGTCGCCGATCAGGCCGTGGTCGACGGTGCCTACGCCGATCTGGCGCGGGAGCAGGCCGCGCTCGACACCGCGCTGGCCGGGCACCCCGATCTGGGTGAGCGGCTGGGGAAGGACGGGATCGCGCTCCGGGAGCTGATGGTGCACAGGATCGACGAGTACGCCCGTCACTGCGGGCACGCCGACCTGCTGCGCGAGTGCGTCGACGGACGGGTGGGCCAGTAGCCCCCGCCCCGGGGACGGATCAGCTGGTGCCGGTGCGTACGGCGGTCGCCACCAGGGTGGTGAAGTGCATCGTGAAGCGGCCGCCGAGGGAGTCGATGGCCCGTCCGACCGCGTCGAGTATCCCCGCGAGCCGGTCGGGAGCCAGCTGTGTGAGACCCCCGGTCGTCGGCAGCAGGTCCAGCCACTGGTCACGCGTGTAGGTGCGCTCCCAGTCGAACCGCCACTGCTCGGGTACGTCGAAACGCCCCGCCTCACGCATCGTTGCGCCGACCTTCGCGTAGACCGCCTCGTAGAGCTCCACCGGACGGTGGGCCGGCTGGTCCTTGAACGGCGAGTCGGGCACCGCTTTCCGGAAGGCGGCGGCGAACGGCTCGGCCACCTCGGGCGGCGGCTCGTAGGCGTGCCCGAAAACGGCGAGCCGTCCTCCCGGGCGCAGCACGTCCGCCGCCTTCGCGGCGCCCGCGGCCGGATCCACCCAGTGCCACGACTGCGCGGCGACGACCATGTCGAAGGTCCGCCCGGCCGGTGACCAGGCCTCGAACGTCCCCACCTCGACCGGCAGACCACGGGTCCGGGCGAGGGCGGCCATGCGTTCGTCGGGCTCGACCCCGAGCACCTCGCAGCCAGCGGCCCGGAACTGGCGGGCCGCGATGCCCGTGCCGCAGCCGACGTCGAGGACATCGGCGCCGGGACTCGCGGCGACGATTCGCGCCACCAACACGTCGGGATACGGGGGCCGGGCCCGGTCGTAGCGCTGCGCGTCGACGCCGAACGACTCGGCCATCCCTCGCGCCCGGTGCGCTTCCGCCCGCGGCTGTTCCGGCTGCTCTCGCGGTAGTATGGGCATGCGCCCACTCTAGTGGGCACATGCCCACTGGGCAACGGACGCCAGGGCCCGAACGTACGGAGGGATCGGTCAGTGCCGACCGGAGTACATCTGCGCGACGCGCGGCAGCAGCTGTTCGACGCCGCGGAACAGGTGCTCCTGCGCGACGGGCCGAGCGGGCTGACCAGCCGGGCCGTCACCGACGAGGCGGGCTGCGCCAAGGGCGTCCTGCACCGGCACTTCGACGGTTTCGACGGCTTCCTGGCCGCGCTGGTGCTCGACCGGGCCGCGCAACTCGAGGCACGGGCCGCCGTGTTGCGCGAGGCCGCCGGCACCGGAACGGTCACGGGCAACCTCACCGCCGCGCTCACCGGCCTGTTCGGACCGGTTCCGCTGGCGATCATCCCGCTCATCACGTTCAGGGACGAGCTGCGCACCCGGCTGCGGCAGGCCCGGCCCGGCGGCGGCATCGCGATCCTCGCCGAGGTGACGACCGCGGTCTCCGACCATCTGGCCGACGAGCGGGACCGGGGCCGTATCGCGGCCGACGCCGACATCGGCTCGCTCACCCTCTCCCTGGTCGGCGGGGGCCATCTCCTGTTCGCGGACCGCGATCCCGGCCCGCCGGATGCGGCGGCCGTCGACAGGTTCGTGACAGCGGCGACGGCCGACGCCGTCCGACGGCGGCCGGTCTGACGTGCCGGCCCGCCGCCGCCCCGGCCCCGGTCAGGAAGACCGGCCGCCGAACTGCCAGCGGTGCACCTCGACGGCGGCGTACCGGCCCGCCGTCAGCACGGCGCGGGCGGTGCCCGGGTCCGGCGCCCGGACCAGCGCCGCCGCCCCCAGCCGGACGGAACCGTCGTCGGAGAGCAGCGGACCGAAGGCGATCAGGTCCTCCCGGTCCGGCGGCACGTCGAGATCGGCGTCCTGCTCCATGCCGAGTCCGAGCACCAGATAGCGGTCACCCTCGCTGTCCCCGCCGGCGAATTCCCACATGGTGCGCCCCAGGCCGTTGTGCCACCGGCGCAGCATCACGTCCTGGTACACGCCTGCCTGGTAGCCGGGCTCATCGAAGGCGAACGCGCGGGCGGCCGCAGGATCCGGCAGGTCGAGGATGTGCACGCTGCCGGTGGGTTCGGAGCCGTCGTCGGTGAGCGTCGGCCCCCTGGCGATCATCTCCTTCGCATAGCCGTCCATGTACGCCCAATGGTCTTCCAGCAGTTCGTGGCGCAAGGGCAGGGATCCGGGCCGGTCGCGGTGGTAGCAGAAGAACTCCATCCCCACAGGGTGCCGTCGGGGCGGTGTCCCGTCGAGCGAATTCGCCGTGGGCGTGCCGGGGGCGCCCGCCGGGTCGGCGCGGACCCGGTGGGCCAGATGGCCGCCCGACTCAGGTGGCCGCCCGGCTCGCGAGGTACTCGGTGAGGCCCCGGTCGGTGAGCGGGTAGTAGTCGGAGAGCAGCCCGCCCTCGTCGAGGCGTTGGCGCGCGAACGCCTCCCGGTCCTGGTGCAGCAGGGAGTCCTCGGCGAGCGGGATCGCGTTCTGCTGCGGCACGACGACGGCGCCGTCCTCGTCGGCGACGATCAGGTCGCCGGGCGTGACGAGGGAGCCGCCGACACCGACCGGTACGTTGAAGGCCGACGGAAACAGCTCGGTCTGCGAGGCGTAGTGCGGGGTGACACCGGTGCACCAGATGGGGACACCGAGCGCACGCACCCGGGCCGCGTCCCGTACCCGGCCGTCCACCACGATCCCGGCCCCGCCGCGCAGCTTGAAGTAGCGCACGAGCATGTCGCCGAGGCAGCCGGTGAAGTGACTGCCGTGAGCCGCCACGACCAGGATGTCACCCGGCTGGATCGACTCCAGAACGCCCCAGAGCGGGGTCTTGCTCTCGATGTCCTCCTGCTCGGCGCCGTTGAAGACGTCCTCCCGCTGCGGGAGGAACTGCAGGGTCACGGCGCCGCCGGTGATCTTGACGTCCGGTTCGCGGTGCAGCGGGACGGGGCCGTCGATGAACGTCCGGGTGATGCCCATCTGATGCAGCTTCGCGCAGGCGGTCGCCGCGCTCACGTCCTTCAGGGCGTCCACCATCTGCGCCGTGGGCCGCACGTAGGACGAGGTGTGGACCGGTGATCGCATCGACGCGTAGGCACCGGTCCCCTCCGTCCCGTTCGTGCGGGTCTCCCCCGTCGGCGCCGCCGTCTGTTCCTCCATCGGGTGCATGCACGTGCCTCTCCGCGCGCTCGTCGCACGCAACGCCAGTGACATCATCGCCTATCGATGGTAGATAACAGCCAATCGATTAGTGCTGTCAATGCGTCAGGAGCCCTCCGTGACCGGTGTCCCCACAGATTCCGCCGATTGTGCCGAATCCCCTGATTCCACCGCCTGGTTCGAGGCCGCCCGCTTCGGACTCTTCGTCCATTTCGGCCTGTACAGCATGGCGGCGCGGCACGAGTGGGTACGCAGCCGGGAGGCCATGTCGCAGGAGGCGTACGACCGTTACCTCGACCGCTTCGACCCCGACCTGTTCGATGCTCGTCAACTCGCGCGCGCCGCGAAGGAGTCGGGGATGCGGTACGCGGTGCTGACGGCCAAGCACCACGACGGCTTCTGCCTGTTCGGCTCGGCGCTCACCGACTACACCTCGGTGCGGGCGACGGGCCGCGATCTGGTGCGTGAGTTCGTCGACGCGATGCGCGCCGAGGGCCTGCGGGTGGGCCTGTACTACTCACTGCTCGACTGGCACCACCCCGACTTCACCATCGACGAGCACCACCCCCTGCGCGGCACCGCGGCGGAGGAGGAACCCCGCGACATGGCGCGCTACCGCGCGTACATGGAGGGCCAGATCCGCGAACTCCTCACCGGTTACGGGAAGATCGACACCCTCTTCTTCGACTTCACGTACCCGGAGAAGGGCCCGGAGGAGTGGGGTGCGGAACACCTTCTGTCCACGGTACGGGCGTTGCAGCCGGACATCCTCGTCAACGACCGCCTCGGCGTGCCCGGGGACTACGTCACTCCCGAGCAGTACCAGCCCGACCGGCCGCTGGAGCGGGCCGGCGAGCGGGTGACCTGGGAGGCCTGCCACACGCTCAACGGCTCGTGGGGCTACGACCGTGACAACCACGACTACAAGGACCCCGCGCTGCTGGTCCGGATGCTGGTGCAGTCCGTCGCCTGCGGCGGCAACCTCATCCTGAACGTCGGGCCCACCGGCCGCGGTGCCCTGGACCCGCAGGCCCGCGCCACGCTCCGGGCCATCGGCGACTGGTCGGCGCTGCACGAGCGGTCCGTGCGGGGCGCGGGGCCGAGCGCCCACGAAGCGCCCGCGGCCGGCCTCTACACGCAGGCCGGAAACCGCCTCTATCTGCATCTGCCGGTCTGGCCGCTGAAGCACCTGCACCTGCCGGGGCTGGCCGGGCGCGTGCGCTACGCCCAACTCCTGCACGACGGTTCGGAGATCCTGTTCAGCGAGCTGGACGGCACGCGGCACGAGCACAACAACCTCGCGCCGCCGAGCCAGCCGGCGGGGACCCTCACCCTGACCCTGCCGATCGCCCGGCCCGACGTGCTGCTCCCCGTCATCGAGCTGGAACTGGACGGCGCGGAGTGAACCCCGGGGCGGGGCCTTCACGTTGAGCGGCGTCATCGGATCCCAGAGGTTGCGGCAGCACTCTTGAGAAAGAGAGAACCCAGCCCTAGCATCAACAATCGATAGACGATTGGCTTGAAGGTGAGGGCCCTGCCCCGCCTCCCCCCGCACCGCACGACCCGCCGGGCAATCCGCACTTGCGCCCGCACCCCCCTGCCGCTGCTCCACCGGGAGTACGCGGCTGCAGAACAGCTATCGATTATTCACGACTACGCAACGGAGCGTGTCCCGATGAAAACTAAGTGGCGCCGTACTTGCGGGCTCGCCGTGGCCCCCCTGCTGATGGCATCGGCCGTGGCCTGCGGCGGCGGGTCCGGCCAGGCCTCGGACGGCACGACTCTCCGCGTGATCGTGAACATCACGCCGAACCTGACGGAGAAGTACTGGAACGACCTCTTCGCCTCGTACGAGAAGGCGCACCCCGGGGTCGACATCAAGCTCGAACTGACCGGCACGATCTCGGCGGACGCGAAGCTGCGGCAGGACCTGGCGGCGGGCGATCCGCCGGATGTCGCCCAGCAGATCGTCCCGACCGCCGACACCGCCTCGCTCTTCGCCGACCTGTCCGACCAGCCCTGGACCGCCAAGACTCCGCTGGCCGACCAGTACGCCGTCGGCGGCAAGCGCTACGTCGTCGGCGTGGGTGAGCAGATCCAGTCGCTCGTCTTCTACAACAAGGCCGCCTTCGAGAAGGCGGGGCTCGACGCCTCGAAGATCCGGACCATGGATCAGTTCACCGCGGCGATGGGCGACTTGAAGGGCGCGGGGTACAAGCCGCTGCAGGCCGCCGGCCAGTGGGTCACCGGATCGCAGTTCTCGATGATGGCCGACGCGGGGGTGCTCACCGCCGACCCCCGGTGGACGGTCAAGCGCAACGACGGCAAGGCCTCCTTCGCCAAGAGCGGCTACCTGCCTTACCTGGAGCGGTACAAGGGCTGGATAGACAAGGGCTACCTGGAGAAGAGCGCGCTCGGCCTCACCTACGCGGACGGGCAGACGGCCTTCCTGAACGGCAAGTCCGCGATGTACATCATGGGTTCGTTCTTCGTGCCCGCCGCGGACGCCGCCAAGAAGAGCGACGACATCGGCGTGTTCACCATGCCGACCGACGGGGCTTACCCGTCGGGCCAGTTCGGCAACATCTCGAACCCGTACGTCGTGGTCGGCAAGTCGCGGCACAAGGCCGAGGCGGTCAAGTTCGTGAAGTGGGCGACCACCGACCCGGCGGCCATCAGGAGCCAGCTCGCCTCCGACGCGAACCTGCGGGAGGGCTTCACGTACAAGATGTCCAGCCTCGGCACCTCCGTGCAGCAGATCCTGGACAAGGCGCCCTCGGTGATCGTGAAGTCCGGTGAGAGCCAGCCGATCGCGGGCTTCAGCGACGAGCTCAACAAGCAGGTCCAGTCCCTGTACACGGGCTCGTCCGCCTCGGGTGCGGCCGACGGATTGGACAAGTGGTGGAACTCGCAGAGCTGACCGCGGGACCGGATCTCCGGGCACGGCGCCGGGCGCGGCTGCGCGAGTCGGCCGTCTCCTTCGGGATGATGGGCCCGGCGGTGCTGCTCTACACGGTGATGACCGTCGTCCCGGTGGGAGTCGCGGTCTACCTCAGTTTCACCGACTGGGACGGTTTCTCCACCGCCGCCTTCACCGGACTCGACAACTACAAGCACCTCTTCGACGACCCGAGTTCGTCGGACGCCTGGTACGTGACGGCGCTGATCGCCGCGGTCGGCACGGTCCTGATGGTGGGCCTGGGGCTCGTGTACGCGCTCGCGCTCAAGGGCCGTTCGCGTGCGAACTCGTTCTTCCGGGCCGTCGCGTACTTCCCGCATGTGATCAGCGCGCTGATCCTGGGCTATCTGTGGGCGGCGATCCTCGGCACCAACGGCGCCATCAACAACACGCTCGCCAAGTTCGGGATCGAGCCGGTCGGCTTCCTCTTCGACGAGCAGTTCGCGCTGATCTCGCTGATCGCCGTGATCGTCTGGGCCGGATTCGGTTTCAACGTCGTGCTGTTCGTCGCCGCCCTGCAGACGGTGCCGGCCGAGCTGCTGGAGGCGGCGGCGATCGACGGCGCCTCCAAGCGGCAGATCAACCTGCGGATCGTGATCCCCATGATCGCGCCCGTGGTGACCGTGGCGACGGTGCTGAACCTGGTGGGGCTGATCCGGGCGTACGACATCGTGGTCAGCCTCACCGGAGGCGGTCCGGCCGGGTCCACGCAGACGTTCACCTATCTCATTCTCGCCCGGTCCTTCGAGGGCACCAAGGTCGGCTACGCGACCGCGCAGGCGGTGTTCCTGATGGTGGTGTCCGCGGTGTTCGCCCTCGTGGTGACGGCGCTGCGCAACCGTCAGGACCAGGCCGCGACAGGAAGTTAGGAGCCGTTGGTGGTTGTACTGGAAGCAGAGGTCCGCGACAGGCCGAAGGCCGCGCCGGCCAAGGCGGACGACGCGCCGCGGGCGGACCGGGAGGAGTCCCGCTCGCCCGTGCGGTGGGCCCTTCTCGGGGTGCTCTTCGTCGTCATGATCGTGCCGGTGTACCTGCTCGTGGTGAACGCCTTCAAGTCGCAGCAGGACATCCTCGACAACCCGTTCTCGATCCCGCTCGGCGGGCTGACCTTCGAGCACATGTCGGCGGCGGTCAACAGCCCGCAGTTCAACGTCATCCACGGTTACGGCTTCACGCTGTTCCTCGTCGTTCTCGTGGACGTGCTGTGCATCCTGCTCGCGGGCCCCGCCGCGTACGCGATCGCGCGCAGCCTCAAGCGGCGCACCCAGCTGGTCCTGCTGTACTTCCTGGCCGGCACGTTCATCCCGGGTGCCGCGGTGATCATCCCGGTGATCTACGTGCTGCGCGAGATCGGCCTGGCCAACACGGTGACCGGCCTGGTCGCGCACGATGTGGCGTCCACCCTGCCGGTGAGCATCTTCCTGTTCGTCGGCTTCATCCGCACCATCCCGGTGGACATCGACCATGCGGCGACGATCGACGGCGCGGGCCGCAACCGGACGTTCTGGTCGATCATCTTCCCCCTGATGCGCCCGGCGGTCGTCACCGTGCTCATCCTCAACTCGATCGGGATCTGGAACGACTTCATCTCCCCGCAGATCCTGCTCAGCCCCTCGTCGGGGCACTACACGGTCACCACGGCGGTCTACGCCGGCATCAGCCAGTACTCGACCGACCTGACGAAGGTGTTCCCCAACCTCCTGCTCGCCATCGCACCCGTCGTCATCTTCTTCATCTACATGCAGCGCCACATCATCAGCGGTCTCACCGTCGGCGCCGTGAAGGGCTGACCGGGACGCCGCCCGGGTGCGACATCCCCGTCCGAGAACGAGCCGATCCCAGAGAAAGGACTCCGGAGTGCCGATGAGAAGGAGGCCGCCGTCCCGCACGGGACTGTGGTCCGCAGCCGCCCTGCTCGCATCCCTGACCATGGTGGCGGCCGGCCACCCCGCCGCCGCCCATCCGGTCCGCCCCCTGGCGGGACAGACGTACTACGTCTCGCCGGCCGGCCAGGACACCGCCGACGGCAAGACCACCGGCACGCCGTTCCGGCACATCCAGAAGTGTGCCGACGTGCTGGTGCCCGGTGACACGTGTCTGATCCTGTCCGGCACGTACGAGGAGACCGTCGTGCCGGCGCGCTCCGGCACCGCCGCGCTCCCCATCACCTACCGTGCCGCGCCGGGGGCGGACGTCACGGTGAGCGGCGCCTCCAGGATCGGCGGCTTCGAGCCGGTCACCGCCGCCGATGCCACCGCGATCGCCCAGGCCGATCCGTTCGCCGCGAACTCGCAGTTCAGCGACGCGGTGGCGGCCGGACACATCTACAGCACGGACGTCGACCTCGGCGCGGACGTGAGCACCGTCCAGGTGTTCACCGACAAGACGATGGACATCGAGGCGCAGTGGCCCTATCCCGGGCTCGATCTCCTCGACCCCGCGCTCCAGTACGCCGGCGCGGGCAGCGCGGACGCCACCGTCGCCGACGCGGACCTGACCCGCCCGGCGGGGTACTGGGACGGCGCGCGTGCCCTCACCGGCTACTGGTACATCTCGGCCACCACCACGGTGAAGAGCTCGGCCGTCGGCTCGGTGACGCTGGACGCCGCGCCGCCGTGCGTCCACAAGGTCGTGCCCGCCGAGACGCGCTACGCGCTCTCCGGGAAGATCGGCGAACTCGCCCACCCCGGCGAGTGGTTCTACGACGCGACCGCCAAGCGGCTGTACCTGTACGGCGCCGACGACCCGGACAGCCACGTCGTCGAGGCCAAGCGCCGCACCCTCGGCTTCGACCTGACGAACACCGGCCACACCACGATCGACGGGATCGGCCTGTTCGCCACCACGGTCAAGACCGGTCCGACCAGCACCGGCGTCACCCTGGACGGCATCAAGGGCAGGTACCTGTCGCACTACACCGACATCACCCGGGGCGCGACCGACTGCGGCAGCACGGTGACGCGGGGCGTCGGTGACACCGGGATCATCCTCGACGGCACCCACAACAGCGTCGTGAACAGCGATCTGTCGCTGAGCGCCGGGAACGGCATCGCGCTGCGGGGACAGAACAACACCGCGACGGACAACGTGATCCACGACGTCGACTACATGGGCACCTACGCGGCGGGCATCGCCGTGCAGGGCAACAGCCAGACGGTCACGCACAACACGATCTCCCGCGTCGGCCGCAGCGGCATCAACCTCCAGTGGAACGAGGTGGCGGGCCTCACCCCGGGCAAGGACGTGATCGCCTACAACGACATCTCCGGGTACGCCCGGATGAGCCTGGACGTCGCCGCGATCTACACCTGCTGCAGCGCGTGGATGATGGGCACCGCCATCGACCACAACGTGCTGCACGACCCGGCGCCGGCCACGACGTCGACCACGTTCGGGATCTCGGGGATCTACGCCGACAACGGCCAGAGCGACCTCGTGATCGCGAACAACGTGGGCTGGGGCAACCGGGAGGGCACCGTGATGCTCAACGGTCTGGGCACCGGATCGCACGACAACGGCGTCTACAACAACACCGGCGGCATGACGCTGTTCTACGTGAAGGAGCCGGGGCAGTCGACCGGAACGAAGATCTACAACAACCTGGGGACGATCCGGGGTCTCGCCGGCGCGACGGACGGCGGGCTCGTCCTCTCCGACAACCTCGACCCGGCCGTCGATCCGCTGTTCGTCGACGCGGCGAACCATGACTTCCGGCTCACCGCCGGATCACCGGCACGCAATCAGGCGATCGCACTGCCGGGCATCAACGACGGTTCCGTGGATCCGGCGCCGAGTCTCGGGGCCTACCAGTACGGAGCACCCAAGTGGACTGCGGGCGCCCGCCGTTAGTCCGCACGCGGACGGCCGTGTGCCCGGCCCCGGAAGACTCCGGGCCGGGCACACGGCCGTTCCGGTCAACTCGACTTCGGCGACGCCTTCGCGGCCGCCGTCCGCTTCGTCGCGGCGGCCTTCCTGCGCGGCTTCCCCGGCTCCCGCACATCCGGCACGGGCCCGCGGCCCGCGGCGTGGTCGGCGAACGCCTGGGCCGCCTTGTCGGGCTCGCCGGTCCTCAGCAGGCTCACGAGCCGCCCGTGCTCCTCGGCCATCGCCTGCCAGTCACCGCCGAACAGCGGGTCGGAGATGGCCCGCAGGGTGCGCAGACTCGGCTCGATGACCTCCCACATGCGGGCCAGGAAGGGATTGCCGGCGAACTGGCTGACCAGGGAGTGGAACTCCACGTCGGCGTCGCGGAAGCTGCTGACGTCGTTCGCGGCCACCGCCCGGTGCATCCGCTCGACCTGCGCGTCGAGCTCGGCGAGCTGCTCCGGGGTGATGTGCTCGGCGGCAAGGCGCGCGGCGAGGCCCTCCAGCGGTTCGCGCACCTGACGGGCGTAGTCGGCGTCCTGCGAGGAGATCTCGACGACGAAGTGCCCGCGGCGCGGCACGTGTGTGAAGAGGCCCTCACGGGCCAGCCGCTTGACGGCCTCGCGGACCGGGGCCTGGCTCACGCCGAGCCGCCGCGCGATCTCGGACTCGACCACACGGTCGTTCGGTGCGAGATCGCCCTCGACGACGGCCTGGCGGAGCAGTTCGTACACCTGGTCCGAGATCAGGGTCTTGCGGAACCGGTCCTTGTTGGTGGCCAGCGTGGAGACGAACCCACCGGACGCTTGTGATGCCATGAATTCCCAATCCTGCACTGGGGCACGTCAGTTGCGACATAATACGCGCCCGACTTCGCTCGATGGAGTAGCACCGAGGTTTCCTGCTGTGCGGCCGGCCGGTGGAGCTCCGGCGTGTTCACCCTCCGGGCCGGCCCGGGGTGAGGAGGAGTCGGTCACTGATCATCGCCTATCGATCATCGAGGGAATCGAATCAGGGGCGTTCGAGCACTGTCAACCACGCGGGTGGTCAGCCGTCGAGTGCGTACACCCGGACCGCCGTCGTCCGCAGCACCTGATCGCGCTGATGGTCGGTCAGATGTGCCAGTCCGAGGCGGGACGTCGCGAGGGAGTCCGCCCGCGAGCCGCGGGGCAGACAGATCGGCCAGTCGGAGCCGATGAGGCAGCGGCCGGGGCCGAGCGCGTCCACGACGTGCCGCACCATGTGGGCGACTTGCTGCGGCGGGACCCCGTGCTGCTGGGTGAGCAGCCCGGAGATCTTCACCACCACGTCCGGGCTCGCGGCGGCGTGCTCGATGTCGCGGTACCACTCCCCCGCCGCGGCTGTGCGCAGGTCCGGCGGGTTGCCCAGGTGGTCGACGACGACGGTCAGCCCGGGGTGCCGCGCGGCGGTGTCGACCGCGGCCCGCAGGGCGCTCCGGTGCAGGTTGAGCTCCAGGGCCACGCCTGCTCCGGCCAGTACGGGGACGAGCGCCCGGGCCGGTTCGGGGGTGTCGTCCCACGTGGCGCCGCCGAGCCGCATGCCGGCCGGGCGGGAGCCGCCCATCCCGTGCAGGAGGGCGCGGAAGGCGTCCGGGCCGTCCTCGCCGTGGACGTGCAGGTTGGCGACGTATCCGGCGACCAGATCCGGGCGGCGCAGGCGCAGTTCACGCAGGGCGTGCGTCTCCCCCGCGTCGCCGCGCGACGCCTCCACCAGCACCGCCCCGGTCAGGCCGAGGCCGGCGCCCGACCGCTCCAGCTCGTCCTCGCCGTAGACCTGATGATGCTCGCCGCCGGGCTTGATCCACGGGAATCCCCGTGCCGGATCCCACAGGTGGACATGGCAGTCGATCACGGTGCGCCTCCTCCTCGGAGCATGCGGGGCGGCTCCTGAGTATTGACACGTCGGCTCCCCGCCGGTGAGTCTAACCATCGGCTATCGATGGGCGATTATTCAATGCTTACGTGACGAGGGAGCAGGTGTTCTCGATGCTCAGCCCTGAGCGGACCGGCGGCACACACACGGGGGAAGGTGACCACGGGCCACTGCTGACGGCGACGCGGAGCCTCACGGGAGTCCCCCGATGGGCGGAACTGGAACGGCAGTTGTTCGCCGAGCAGAACAAGGCGTGGCGGCTCTTCGCCGACCGCTACACCGAGGGGGACGGCCGCCTCGTCTTCCGCGGCACGCTCGGCGAGGGCCTGGACGGCCGGGACGGCGTGGACGACTTCTACGAGCCGTTCTTCAACTGGCCGACGCTGTATCTGCTGGGCGGCAGCGAGGAGTTGCTGTCCGCCGCGCGCCGGCACTGGCGCGGGGTCAGTGCCCAGCTCGCCGAGATGGGCATGCTCAGCGACGGCCTGGAGCGCGGCTACGACTGGTTCCACCAGGGCGAGGGCCTGCTGCTGTTCTACGGCCTGTGCCTGGCCGACCCGGACGACGCGGAACTGCGCGAACTCGCCTGCCGTTTCGCCGACTTCTACCTTCCCGGCGGCCCCAACTACGACTCCGCGAACCGGGTCCTGCGCGCCCCGCACAACGGTTCGGCGGGACCGCGCTTCGGCTTCAGCGACGAGGAGGCGTACTTCCCGTGGAGCGAGGCCCTGCGCCCGTACGGCCTGCCGCTGGACGGGGTCGACGACGTGCGGTCCTTCGACGACCTGTCCGGCTCACCCGAGCGCGCCCGGGCGTACGGCCGCGCGATGTGGGACCGGATGGGCCGCGGTGACACGATCGTGAACCTGGCCGCCACCGGCCTCGCGACCCATGCCTTCCTGCTCAGCGGCGAACGCCGGTACGCGGACTGGGTGGCGGAGTACGTCGGCGTGTGGCAGGAGCGGCTCGCCGGCCGGGACGTGGTGCCGGACAACGCCGGTCTGAACGGTGTCGTGGGTGAGTACCTGGACGGCCGCTGGTACGGCGGCCACTACGGGTGGTCCTGGCCGCACGGGCTGTCCCCCGTCGGAAGCGCCACCGTCATCGGCGCGGCCAACGCGACCCTGCTCACCGGGGACCGGGGCTTCCTGGACCTCGCCCGCAACCCCCTCGACGTGGTGCTGTCGCGCGCCGAGGAGCGCGGGCCCGACGGGCGGGGCACGCTCGGTGAGCGCTGGGACCCCCACCTGCGCACGATGACGGCCGAGCGCACCCTCATGGTCCCCCAGCGGCACAACGACTCCGGCTGGTTCGACTTCACCGTCATGCCCGGGCAACTGCCCCTTTCCCTGTGGCACTTCAGCCGGGACGAGGTCGACCGGGAGCGGATCGAGCGCCTGCGTGCCGGTTCCCGCTGGGACTGGACCGCCGTGCACACCCAGCGCATCAAGGACGAGGCGGGACACGAGGAGCCCTGGTACGAGTTCCTGCACGGGCGGAACCCGCGGTATCCCGAGCTGATGCTGCACAGTGCGCTGGCGAGCTGCGCCGAGCGGGTGGAGGCCATCGAGAGCGACACCGTCGACCCGGCCGTCGGACCCGACGCCCTGGACATCCATCACTGGCAGCACCTCAACCCGGTGGTGACCGAGGCCCTGTTGCAGCTGACCACCGGGTCGCCGCAGGTGCTCTACAACGGCGGCGTCCTCCACCTGCACGTGCGCTACCACGACGCGGACACCCGGCGCCCCGGCCTGCCGCCGGACGTCGCCGCGCTCGTGTCCGACATCCGCCCGGACCACACGGTGGTCGAGCTGGTCAACCTCGGCGCGGCGGCGCGCTCCCTGCTGGTGCAGACGGGTTCGTTCGCCGAGCACCACATCGCCGCCGTCCGCGTGGACGACGGCCCCGAGCAGCCGGTCGGCGGACCGTACTGCCGTGTCGGCCTGCCCGCGCACTCGGCGATCCGGCTGACCCTGACCATGACGCTCCGCGCGGGCCGTGCGGCCTGCGCCTCCCCGTGGGAGAAGGCATGACCGACCGGCCGGCAGCCAAGCGGCTGCCCTTCACCCTGCCCCGCATCGGCCTGGGCACCGCCCCGCTCGGCGGGCTCTTCGAGGACGTCGCCGACGAGGAGGCCGCCGCCACGCTCAAGGCGGCGGCCGCGGCCGGGATCACGTATTTCGACACCGCGCCCCGCTACGGACACGGGCTCGCCGAACAGCGTCTGGGCCGGCTGCACGACCCGTCCGCCGGCCCGGCCCCGCTGATCTCCACCAAGACCGGCTGGCTGCTGCGTCCCCGCCCGGACGGCTCCCCGGGCGAGGTGATCACCGACTGGACGGAGCGCGGCATCCGCGAGTCCCTGGAGTCGAGCCTGACGCGCCTGGGCCGCTCCAGCGTCGACATCCTGTATCTGCACGACCCGGACAACTACCCGGAGGAGATCCGCCGCACTGCCTATCCGGCGGTGCGCAGGCTGCGCGACGAGGGACTGGTGCGGGCCATCGGGTTCGGCATGAACCACAGCGGCCCGCTGGCCTCGTACGTGGCGGAGTTCGAGGTCGACGTCGTGCTCATCGCGGGCCGGCTCTCGCTCCTGGACCACGAGGCACTCACCACTCTGCTGCCGCTGTGCGGGGAAACGGGCACCTCGGTGGTCGTCGGCGGTGTGTTCAACACCGGTCTGCTGGCCGACCCGAACCCCGGCGCCATGTTCAACTACCGTCCCGTACCGGCGCAGACGCTGGAGCGGGCGCGGGAGTGCCGGGCGCTGTGCGACGCGTACGGCGTACCCCTGGCCGCGGCCGCGATCCAGTTCCCGCTGCTGCACGCCGCCGTCGACTCGGTCGTCCTCGGCTGCCGTTCGGCGGCGGAGGTCACGGCGAACGCGGCGAACGCGCGCTTCCCGGTCCCGGACGAGCTCTGGAAGGAGCTCGCGCGGGCCGGATTCGTGCCCGAGCAGCTGCTGGAGGAGCGCGCCGGATAGCCGGAAAGGCCGCGGTCGGCATGCCGGCCGCGGCCTTCGCCGGGGGTGTGACCCCGGGGTCGTACGTGGATCAGTGGGCCACGACGGGGATCTTCACCTCGTCCTGGGCACCCTCCGTGGCGGACGAAGCGGCCGCGGGGCCGCCCTGGTGACCCGCGTTGATCATCGTCAGCGCGATGCCCGCGGCGACCACCAGGATGCCGGCGGCCCACCAGGTGGCGGAGGCGTAACCGTCGACCATGGCCTGTGCCTGGACCAGCTTCTGTGCGGCCGGAGTGGTCGCACCCGCGGCGTGCGCGGCGAGGTAGGCGGTGGTGGCCGAGGCGGCGATGGTGTTCAGGAGCGCGGTGCCGATGGCGCCGCCGACCTGCTGCGAGGTGTTCACCATGGCGGAGGCGACACCGGCGTCACGCGGTGCGACACCGTGGGTGGCGAGCGACATGGCGGGCATGAACGCCGTCCCCATGCCGAGGCCGAGCAGCAGGAGCCCGGGCAGCACCAGTCCGGCGTACGAGCTGCCGATGTCCATCCGGGTCAGGCACAGCATGCCGGCCGCCGCGACCAGGAAGCCCGGGCCCATGAGCAGCCGCGGGGGCACCCTGGTCATCAGGCGCGCGCCGATCTGGGTGGAGCCCGTGATCATGCCCGCGACCATGGGCAGGAAGGCCAGTCCGGTCTTGATCGGTGAGTAGCCCTGGACGATCTGGAGGTAGTAGGTGAGGAAGAGGAAGGTGCCGAACATCGCGATGACGGCGAGTCCGAGCGAGAGGTAGACACCGCCGCGGTTGCGGTCGGCCGGCACGCGCAGCGGGAGCAGCGGGGCCTTGACCCTGGACTCGGTGACCAGGAACGCGGCGAGCAGCACCGCGGAGGCGACGAACATGCCGATCGTCAGGGCGTCCGACCAGCCGGCCGACTCGGCGCGGGTGAAGCCGTACACCAGGGCGACCAGGCCGAGGCAGGAGAGGACCACGCCGGGGATGTCGAGCGGCGAGCGGTTGCGGCCGCCGGCGGGCTCACGGATCACGAAGTACGCGCCGAGCGCGGCGACGATCGCGAAGGGGACGTTGACGAAGAACGTCCAGCGCCAGTTCAGGTACTCGGTCAGGGTGCCGCCGAGGATGAAGCCCACGGCGCCGCCGCCACCGGCGATCGCACCGTAGATGCCGAACGCTTTGGCGCGCTCCCGGGCCTCGGTGAACGTCACCGCGAGCAGCGAGAGGGCGGCCGGTGCGAGCAGTGCGCCGAAGACGCCCTGCAGGGCGCGGGCGCCGAGCATCATGGCCTCGCCCTGGGCCGCGCCGCCGAGTACGGAGGCCAGTGCGAAGCCGGTCAGGCCGACGAGGAAGGCGCGCTTGCGCCCCCAGAGGTCGGCGATGCGGCCGCCGAAGAGCAGCAGACCGCCGAAGGCCAGGGCGTAGGCGGTGATGACCCATTGCCGGTTGCCGTCCGATATCCCCAGGTCCTGCTGGGCGGAGGGCAGCGCGATGTTCACGATGGTCGCGTCGAGCACGACCATCAGCTGGGCCAGGGCGATGAAGATGAGCGCTTTCCAGCGCCTGGGGTCGGGGCCGGTGTCGGTTCTTCCGGCGGACAGGACTGTTTCGGACATGGGAGTACCCACTTCGGAACTCAATTCGGAACTCATGAGGGACGTGACGAGCCGCTGCGTCGCCCGCGCGGGAGCGGAGCGGCCGGTGGTGAGCGGAGGCCTGTGGCGGTGCGCTCGGAGTGGTGGGTGGGTTCAGGCCGCGTTGCGCGTGGCCGTGGGACGGCGGCGCCGGCCGGTCTCGGTCAGGGCGGGCGGGTTGTAGGCCATGTCGAGGGTGCCGATGTCGGTACCCGGGGGGACGATGGCGTCGATGCGGTCGAGGATCTCGTCGTCGAGCGTGGTGCCCATGCCGTCGAGGAGGTCCTCGAGGTGGTCCATGGTGCGCGGCCCGATGATGGCGGAGGTGACGCCGGGGTGGGCGATAGTGAAGGCCACGGCAAGGTGGGACATCTTGATGCCCGCCTCGTCCGCGAGCGGGATGAGCTGCTCGACGACGTCCAGGCGGCGCTCGTCCCTGAGGTGCTTGAAGCCGAAGGCTGCGCGGTGGGTGTCGACGGCCTCGCCCTTGCGGTAGCGGCCGGTGAGCAGCCCCTGGGCCAGGGGGCTCCAGACCAGGGCGCCCATGCCGTACTGCTCGCACAGGGGCAGGACGTCGCGTTCGATCCCGCGGTTGAGGATCGAGTACGGCGGCTGCTCGGTACGGAAGCGCTGCAGGCCGCGCCGGTCGGCGACCCACTGGGCCTCGACGATCTCGGCGGCCGGTGTGGTGGAGGAGCCGATGGCCCGGACCTTGCCCGCCCGCATCAGGTCGGTGAGCGCGGAGAGCGTCTCCTCGACGTCCGTGTCCGGGTCGGGGCGGTGCATCTGGTAGAGGTCGATGTGGTCGGTCTGCAGGCGGCGCAGCGAGTCCTCCACGGCGCGGACGATCCAGCGCCGCGAGTTTCCCTGCTGGTTGGGGTCGTCCCCCATCGCGACGTGCGCCTTGGTCGCCAGGACGACGTTGTCCCGGCGGCCCTTCAGGGCTTTGGCGAGGATCTCCTCGGACTCACCGCGTGAGTACATGTCGGCGGTGTCGACGAAGTTGATCCCGGCGTCCAGCGCCCTGTGCACGATTCGGGTGCAGTCCCCGTGATCGGTGTTGCCGAAGGCGCCGAACATCATGGCGCCCAGGCAGTAGGGGCTGACCTTGATCCCGGTCCGTCCCAGCGTGCGGTACTGCATGGTGTTCCTCCTCTGGGCTGCCGGTCGGAGGCCCGGCTAGAATGAAACCGGAACACCGTTCAGCAACCACAATACGGAACAACGTTCCGCAGCGCAAAAGGGAACCCTCCATGCCTGATCGCCCTGCCGGGGAACCGGCCGCCCGCCGTGTACGGCCCGACGTCCGGCGCAACCTGGACGCCCTGCTGACCGCGGCCGCCGAGGTCTTCGCGTCGGACGGCGTGGACGCCCCCGTGCGGCGGATCACCGCCAGGGCCGGGGTGGGGTCGGGCACCCTCTACCGGCACTTCCCGCAGCGCTCCGACCTGATCACCGCCGTCTTCCGGCACGAGGTCGACGCCTGCGTCGAGGCGGCTCCCGCTCTCGCCCAGCAGTACGAGCCGGTCGAGGCCCTCACCCGGTGGCTCCAGCGCTTCGCACAGTTCGTCGCCGCCAAGCGCGGCCTCAAGGGCGCCCTGCACTCCGGCGACCCCGCGTACGAGAGCCTGCCCGCCTACTTCCAGAAGAGCTTCCTCCCGGTCGTGACGGAGCTGCTGGAAGCGGCCAGCACCTCCGGTGGTATCCGGACCGACATCCCCCCGTTCGACCTGCTGCGCGCCGTCGGCGACCTCCTCGCGCAGGATGACGAGGACTACACCCGGCGCATGATCACCCTGCTGGTCAACGGCCTCCGCCACCAGGCGGACGCCCCGCTCCCCATGCCGGCCGAGGACTGAACGGCGGCGGCCGTGGGCTGACGACCGACGGCCCCCGCGCTCCCCGCCTCAGCCGGCGGCGGCGCGCTCCGGCCGCGCGTCTTCGGACCGTGGCAGCCTCGTGGCCCCGGCCGCCGCGAACAGGCAGAACCCGAGCACCCACCAGAACGTGTCGCCGAACGCCGCCGGGACGTCCGCGCCACGGGCGGACAGCCGGTCCTGAAGGATCACCGCGAGGGCAGCGGTACCCACCGAGCCGCCCACCGTGTTGAGCAGGTTGAGCGCCCCGGAGGCACGCGGAAGGTACTCGGGCTCGATCCGGCTGTAGACGATGTTCATCACCGGCGCGCCGACCATGGCCATCCCGACGCCCCGGACCGCGAGCGCCGCCACGACTGCGGTGTCCGGGAGTTCGTGGCCGAGCTGGGTGAACGGAGCCGTGCCCAGGAGGATCAGCACGATGCCGGTGACCACCAGGGTCCGCGGCGCGACCTTGTCGATCGTGCGGTTGACCAGCACCGAACCGGCCGCCGCTCCCAGCCCCTGGGGCGCCAGCAGCAGCCCCGCCTGCCAGGCCGGCATCCCGCGTCCGGTCTGGAAGTACAGCGGCAGCAGGAACATCGTGCCGAACACCGAGGCGCCGAGGACCAGCAGCGCCACGGCCGCGGCGCCGAAGGGCGGCCGGGCGAACAGCCGGGGGTCGACCAGCGGGGTACCACGGGTCCGCAGCCCGTGCACGGTGAAGCCCGCCAGCATCACCAGCCCCGCGCACACGCCGGCCGTCGCCGGCAGGGTCCTGCCGTGGGCCACCTCGGTCAGCCCGTACACGAACACGGCGAGCCCGGGCGAGAGCAGCAGGGCCCCGCGCAGGTCGAACGCGGTCCGCCGGGTGGAGGGCGGCACGACGGGCACGTGGCGGCGGGCGAGCAGCACGGCGGCCCCGCCGATCGGCAGGTTGACCAGGAACAGCCACGGCCACGGCGCCACGGCGAGGACGGAGCCGCCGGCCAGCGGGCCGAACACCGGGGACAGGAGCGGCACGACCGCGACGACGCTGATCACCCGTCCCGTCCGGCCGGGGCCGGCGATCCGGGCCAGCAGCGCCTGACCGGTCGCGGGAAGCAGCCCGCCGCCGAGGCCCTGGACCACCCGGAACACGATCAGGCTGGTCACCGACCAGGCGCACGCGCACAGGACGGAGCCGAGCAGGAACACGCCCACGGCGACGAGCCAGGTCCGCCGCCCGCCGAACCGGTCGGCCAGCCAGCCGGACGCCGGCACGGCGGCGACCACGGCGAGCAGGTAGGCGGTGGTCACCCACTGGATCTCGGCGACGGAGGCACCGAACTCATCGGTCAGGGTGCCGATGCCGACGCTGACGATCGTGGCGTCCAGGGTCGCCATGAAGGTGCCGAGCACCAGGATGAACGCGGTTCTCAGCAGTTCCCTGTCCACTCGCCCGGCGGGCGGCGCGGTCTTCCCGCTCATCGGCCCTCCAGCAGATCGCGCACGTCGTCGTCGAGGTGCTTGTCCATGCCGCGGAGCAGTTCGAGCAGTTCGCCGGCGAGTCCCCCGACGTCCGTGCCCGCCCGGTGGGCGAGCACACCGGTCCAGCCGTCACCCTCCGGCATGACGGTCAGGGTCGCGGGGTGGTGCGTGGACTCGCGGAAGCGGGTGCCGACGACGGTGAGCCCCGGGGCGGGTTCACGCAGGCGGTCCGGGTCGACCGGGTAGTTCTCGAACACCACCATGCTGTCGAACAGCCTGCGTCGCCCGGTCAGCCGTTCCAGGTCGGACAGGGCGACATGGTGGTGCTCGACCAGCTCCCGCTGCCGGGACTGGAGTGCGCTGAGCGTGTCGGCGAGGGTGCCGGTGAGCCGTGCCCGTACCGGCACGGTGTTGGCCAGCAGCCCGATGATCTCCTCGACGCCCGCCAGCTCCGGCGGCCGGCAGGACACCATCGCGCCGAAGCAGACGTCCGTGTGCCCGGACCGCCGGGCGAGCAGCACCGCCCACGCCCCCTGCACCAGCGTGTTCCGGGTCAGCCCGCGCCGGGCCGCGAGGCGGGTCAGGCCGGCCACCAGCGATGCGTCGAACTCGATCACCTCGGGTTCCTGCCAGGCAGGACCGGCTTCACCACCGCCCAGGTAGTCCCCTTCGGGCAGCCCCGCCAGCTCGTCCGCCCAGGCACCGAGGTCCGGCTCGTTCCCGGCGAGCCAGTCCAGGTAGCCGGCGAACGGGACGGGGGCCGGCAGCTCCGGAGCCCCGCCGCGCGTCCGTGCCGTGTAGAGCGCGAACAGTTCGGTGAGGATGCGCGGGGCCGACCAGCCGTCGGACAGCGCGTGATGACTGGTCATCACCAGCTCGGCGCGCTCGGGTCCGCGCCGGATCACGGTGAGCCGGAACAGCGGGCCCCGGGCGAGATCGAACGGCTCCGCGAGATCCGCGGCCAGCACCTCCTCCACGGGCTCGTCGGTGACCCGGAACTCCGGCCGTGGCAGCACCGGGATCACCGCCAGGGAGGCGGGGAACACCGCCCCCAGGTTCGGGTGCCGGGCCAGCAGGTCGTCGCCCGCGGCCCGCAGCGCGTCGGTGTCGAGCCGGCCGGCGAGCGAGAACGCCGACTGCACGGTGTACGGGTCGGGGTGCTCGGTGCGCGAGTGCCGCAGCATCACCTCCTGGAGCGGGGTGAGCGGCTGTACGCCGGCGACCGGGCGGTCCCGGTCGAGCGCGCCGATCTCCGGTGCGGCGGCGATCCGCAGGAGCGCGGTCCGCAGATGTCCGGCCAGTTCCTCGATCCCGGCGGCCGTGAACAGCGCGGCCGGCCAGGTGATCCGGATCCCGAGCGCGTCGTCCCGCACCAGGGCGTTGACCATCAGGCCGTACGGGAGCGGCATCGCGTCGGAGCCGTTCGAGCCGAGCGGTCCGGCGTCCGGGGGCGTCTGCCACGCCGTCTCCCGGTCCGGGGTGGCGGGGTACTGGCCGAGGTAGTTCCAGGCGATCTCCGGCCGCACCGGGTCCAGCAGGCCGGCCGCGGTGAGGATGCCGTACCCGAGGCCGTCGCCCTGGGCGCGCAGCCGCTCCCTGACCGCCCGCACGTCGTCGTCCGCGTCGAGCCGCACGGGGTGGACGGCGGTGAACCAGCCGACGGTCTGGGACAGGTCGACGTCCCGCGGGCGGCCGTGGCTCTCCAGCGCGACCAGCACCTGCGGGGTGCCGCGCCACTCCCGTACCGCCTGCGCGAGCGCCGTCAGCAGGACGGCGTCCGGGGTGGTGCGGTAGGCGGCCGGCAGGGTCGTGACCAGGGCGCGGGTCGACTCGGCGTCGAGCCGGATCTCGTGGTGCCCGGCGGTGGCCACGGTGTCCCGGGCGGGGTCCAACGGTCCGGCGAGTGCCGGAGTGGCGTCCATCCGCCGCCAGTGCGGCAGTTCGGCACGCCGGTCGGCGTCGTGCAGGGTGCACGCCCAGCCGAGGAACGACTGGCCGTGCCGGGTCAGCGCGCCGCCGGAGTGGGCGTGCTCCAGGTCGTCCAGCAGGACGCGCCAGGAGACTCCGTCGACGGCCAGGTGGTGGGCGACGAGGGCCAGCCGGCCCGGCCTGCCGGGTCCCGCGTCCACCCACAGGGCGCGCAGCAGCGGACCGGTGCGCGGGTCCATCGACGCCTGGGCGGCGGCGATCGCGGCATCGACCGCGCCCCGGAGGTCTTCGGTGGCCGGCACCCGGGTCAGCACATCGGCCCCGGTCACCGCGCCGGCCGGCGGGATGCGCAGCACGTCGCCCGCCAGCCTGCCCCGCAGCACGTCGTGACGGGCCAGGACGTCGTCGAGCACCGCCCGCCAGGTCGTCTCGTCGCCGCCCGGCGGGACGCAGATCTCCGTCCACTGGCAGAACCCGTCCGCGGCCGCTCCCGCGCGGCGCAGCAGGTCCCGCATGACCGGGGTCAGCGGCGCGTCCCCGACGGCGGGGGCCACGTCGCCGTCGAGGGTACGGGCGCGGGCGGCGATCCCCGCGACCGTCTCGCCGTCGAACACGTCCCGCGGGGTCAGGCCGAGGCCCTGCCGCCGGACCCGGGAGACGAGTTGCAGCGACACGATGCTGTCCCCGCCTATGTCGAAGAAGTTGTCGTCCGGGCCGATGTCGTCGGTGCCGAGGACGTCGCGGAACACGGCGAGCAGGACCGCCTCCGCCTCGGTGGCGGGTTCGCGCCGGGCGACGGCGGCGGTCTCGGGGGCGGGCAGCGCGGCGGCGTCGAGCTTGCCGCTGGGGCTCAGCGGCAGCCGGTCGATGGGGACGAGTGCCGTCGGCACCATGTGGTCGGGCAGTTCCGCGGCCAGGTGGCCGCGCACGCCCGCGGTGTCGAGGCCGGCGCCGTCGGCCGGGATGACGTATCCGACGAGCCTGCCCTCCCGCATGATCACGGCGCAGGCGCGCACGTCGGGGTGGCCGGTCAGCACGGACTCGATCTCGCCCAGTTCGACGCGGAAGCCGCGGACCTTGACCTGGTGGTCGGCGCGGCCGAGGAACACCAGCTGTCCGTCGGGCCGCCATCGCACCAGGTCGCCCGTGCGGTACATCCGCTCGCCCGGCGGACCGAACGGGTCGGCGACGAACGTGCCGGAGGTCAGACCGGGGCGGCCGAGGTAGCCGCGGGCCAGGCTCGGCCCGCCGAGGTACAGCTCGCCGGTCACCCCGGTGCCGACCGGCTGGAGCCCGCCGTCGAGGACGTACGCGCGGATGTTGGGGTCGGGGCGGCCGATGGGCAGCGGTCCCTCGTCGTCCGGGTCGTAGTGCCAGGTCGTGGAGTTGATGGTGACCTCGGTCGGTCCGTACGCGTTGAACAGCGCCCGGCGGCCCCTGCCCCAGCGGCGCGCCAGCTCCGGGTCGAGGCGCTCGGCGCCGACGACGAAGAACACGTCGGGGTCGACGGTGCGGTCGTCCGGCATCGCGGCCAGGAACGACGGGAGCAGGTTCACTCCGGTCACCCGGTGCTCGACGATGTAGTCGAGCAGTTCGTCGCCGGGGACGCGCACCTCTTCGGGCGCGATGACGGACGTGCCGCCGGACAGCAGCGGCACCATGGTCTGCCAGAACGCGACGTCGAAGCTCGTCGACGCGAAGTGCAGGTACCGGTCGTGCTCGGTGACGCCGACGACCTCCTCCTGCAGCGCGACGAGGTCGGGCACGCCCCGGTGGGTCACGCCGACTCCCTTGGGGCGCCCGGTGGTTCCGGAGGTGTAGATGACGTAGGCGAGCGCGTCCTCGGTGAGCCCGGCGCGCGCCTGGGCCGGGTCGTCGTCCGGTACGGAGGCGAGGGTGGCCGGGTCGTCGAGACGCAGGACGGGGATGTCGCGGTCGACGGGCAGTTCGGCGCCGGTCGTGACGGCCGCTGCCGGGGCGATGTCGTCGAACATGTAGGCCAGCCGCTCGCGCGGATAGCTCGCGTCCATCGGTACGTACACCGCGCCTGCCTTGGCCACGGCGAACAGGGCCACGGTCATCTCGACGTCGCGGCCGATGAGCACCGCGACCGGGTCCTGCGGCCGTACCCCGGCCCCGATCAGCGCGTGGGCCAGGCGGTTGGCGCGCCGGTCGAGTTCGGCATAGCTCAGGCTGCGGTCACGGCAGACCAGGGCCTCGGCGCCGGGCTTGCGGCCCACCCACGCGGCGAACTCGTCCAGCCAGTGGCCGCGGGCCCGGGCGGCGGCGGTGTCGGTGCCGGTCCGCAGCATCGTCGCCCGCTCGTCGGCGTCGAGGACCGGCAGTCGGAGCGCGGGGCGTGCCGGGTCGTCGACGATCTCGCGCAGGAGGTGGTGCAGCCAGCGGCCGTAGTCGCGGACGGCGCCGGCATCGAAGGCGCGCGGCTGGTAGCCGAGGCCGATCGTGATCTCGTCGTCCGGGATCACGATGACGGTGAGGGCGTAGTGCGTGGCGTCGGTGATGTCCACCCCGGCCAGGTCGAGCCCGGGGGCGAGGGGAGTGCGCTTCCGGCTGGACAACGGGAAGTTCTCCATGACCAGCATCGTGTCGAACAGTTCGCCGATGCCCACGGCCCGCTGAATGCCCGGCAGGCCGACGTGGTGGTGCTCGGCCAGGGCGACGCTGTCGGCGTGCACCCGTGCCAGGAGGTCGCGCACGGTCTCGTCCTGGGTGTGCCGGACGCGTACCGGGATGGTGGTGCCGAGCTGGCCGATCATCGATTCGACGCCGTCGACCTCGGCGGGCCGCCCGGACACCGGGCAGCCGAACACGACGTCGCGGCGCCCGGTGAGCCTGCCGAGGAGCAGACCCCACGCGGTCTGGAGGACGGTGGTCAGGGTGACGCCCTGCTCGCGGGCGAACGCGCGCAGCCGGTCGCTGAACTCCCGTCCCAGTCCGACGGTCTCGCGGCCGGGCCGTTCGACTCCGGCGCCGGTGCTCGCGGGTGCCAGCCGCGTCGCGTCGTCGACGCCGGCCAGCGCGTCCCGCCATGCGGCGAGCGCTGCTTCGCCGTCCCGGTCCGCCAGCCACCGGAAGTACTCGGACAGCGGCGGGGCGGAGGGCGCGGCGGGGCCTCCGCCCAGTTCCGCGTAGAGGGCGAGCAGGGTGCGGCCGACCAGCGGCATCGACCAGCCGTCGAGCAGGGCGTGGTGGTTGGTGATCACCAGCTTGTGCTCGGCGGGCCCGACGCGGGACAGCAGGAAGCGGATGAGCGGCGGGCGGGCCGGGTCGAAGGGTCGCTCCAGATCGGCGCGGGCCGCTTCGGGGAACCGGTCGTCCTGCCGCCAGTCCAGGGCGATGTCCGCGGGGATCACCTGCACCACGTCGTCCCCCGCCGTGGCCAGGTGGACGCGCAGGGCCGGGTGGCGGCGCAGCAGTTCGCGCGCCGCCTCGGCCATGCGCTCCGGGTCGAGTTCACCGGCGAGGGTCGTCACGGCCTGGACGACGTAGACGTCGGTGTCGTCGCCGTCGCGGACCATGGTGTGGAAGGAGAGCCCGACCTGGAGGGGGGTGGCGGGGAGGACGTCGGTGACGCGGCCGGTGCGTTCGAGGGCGTCGATGGCGCTCTGGTCGATGTCGACCAGCGGCAGGTCGGAGGGGGTGAGTCCGCCCGGGGTGTGGAGCGCGTGCGCGGCCAGTGCGTCCAGGGCTGCGGCCCAGGCGTCCTGGAGGGCCGCCACGGCTTCGGTGCCGAGCACCCCGGTCGCGGCGGTCCACTCGACGGCGAGCCGGGGTGTGTCGCCCTCGTGGACGAAGCAGTTGAGGGCCAGCACCTGTTCGAGGGCCTTGGCGTCCGGCTCCGTCACCGCGAAGGCGTCGTGTTCCGGCAGCCGCCACCCGGGGGCGGACAGCGGGGCGAACCTGCCGAGGTAGTTGAGCAGTACGTCCGGCGGCGGGGTGGCGGCGAGTGCGGGGCCGGTCTCCGGGTCGAGGTGGCGCAGGACGCCGTAGCCGATGCCCCCGTCGGGGACGCCGCGCCGGGCCTCCTTGGCGGCGCGCAGCGCCTGCCCCACGTCGTCGGACGCGGGGACACGGACCGGGTACTCGCTGGTGAACCAGCCGACGGTGCGGGCCAGATCGAGGTGTTCCCGGCCGTGCCCCTCCATGGAGACGGTCACGGCGTCGCCGCGCAGGCCCCATCCCCGCAGGGCGAGGACGAGTGCGGCCAGGAGCACTTCGTCGGCCCCTGCGCGGTACGCAGCGGTGAGGGTGGTCAGGACCGCTTCGGTGGCCTCGGCCGAGGCCACGGTGACGGAGCGGTGGGCGGTCGACACCGTGTCCCGTGTCCGGTCAAGGGGCCGGGCGCCGAGCCGGGACGCGGCGCCCAGCGCCGTCTGCCAGTGGGCGAGTTCGCCCCGGCGTGCGCCGGTTGTGCCCTGCTCGGCGAGGAGCGTGGCGTGCCGCCGCCAGGAGGCGCCGACGGGTTCGGGCGTGCCGCCCGTGCAGGCCGTGTGCAGGTCGGGCAGGAGGATGCGCCAGGACACACCGTCCATGGCGAGGTGGTGCACGACGACGACCAGCCGGTCGGCCGTGCCGTCGCCGCTGCGGAGCAGGGCCGCCCGCAGCAGGTCTCCGGAGCGCGGGTCGAGTTCGTCCGCCAGCCGCCGGGCCAGGCCGGTCACGTCCTCGCCGCGGGTCTCGGCGACGACGGCGCGCACCATGCCCCGGGGCAGTACCTCCAGTCCGCCGGCCACCCGCAGCCGCAGCGCGTCGTGGTGGTCGAGCACGGACTGGACGCCCCTGACCAGGTCGTCGTGGGAGAGTCCGTCGACGTGCAGGGCGGTCCACTGGGCGTATCCGGCGACGGCGTCCACGTCCGGATGGGGGTCGAGGAGGCCGCGTACGATCGGCGGCGCCGGTACGGCTCCGACCGGGTCGTCCGCCGGGCCGGCTGCTTCCGTCAGGAGTTCGGCGGAGGCGGCGAGCGAGGCGAAGGTGCGGCGGGCCAGCAGGTCGCGCGGTCGCAGTCCGATGCCCAGGGCCCGCAGTCTGCTGCTGACGGTGATCGCGGTGATGCTGTCGCCGCCGAGGGCGAAGAAGTCGTCGTCGACACCGACGCGTTCGACGTCGAGGGCATCGGCGAGGACCGTGCACAGCAGCCGCTCCCGCTCGGTGCCCGCTTCCCGGCCGGCGCCGGACAGGGCCGGTGCGGGCAGTGCGGCGCGGTCCAGCTTGCCGTTGGGGGTGACCGGCAGCCGGTCCAGCACCACCACGGCCGCGGGGACCATGTGTTCGGGCAGCCGCCCGGCCAGGTGGGCCCGCGCCTCGTCCCCGGTGACGGAGGCGGACACGATGTAGCCGACCAGCCGGGTCGAGCGGACACCGGCGGCGGATGCGGTGACCCCGGGAACGGCCGCGAGCGCGGCCTCGACCTCGCCGGTCTCCACCCGGTGGCCGCGGATCTTGACCTGTCCGTCGCCGCGGCCGCCGTACTCCAGGCCCCGGCCCGGGACCCAGCGGGCCAGGTCGCCGGTGCGGTACATCCGCTCCCCGGGCTCGCCGAACGGGTCGGCGACGAACCGCTCGGCGCTCGCGCCGGGCCTGCCGAGGTAGCCGTGGGCCAGATGAGGACCGGCGAGGTACAGCTCGCCGGGCGTGCCGTGGGGCACCGGCTGCAGTGCGTGGTCGAGCACGTAGATCCGGGTGCCGGCGAGCGGGTGGCCGATCGTCGGCTCGTCGCCGTCGATGCGCGCGGTGGTGCTGTCGACGGTCGCCTCGGTCGGTCCGTACATGTTGCGCGCGGTGATCCCGGACGCGGCGACCCGCCGCCACAGCGCGGGCGGGGTGGCCTCTCCGCCGAGGACCAGCAGGGTCGGTGCCAGGTCGAGCAGTCCGGCGTCGATCAGCGGCGAGGCCATCGACGGGGTGGTGTCCACGATGTCGATGCCGTCGCGGGCGAAGGCGGCGAGCAGCGCGTCGGCGTCACGGGCGGTCTCGGTGTCGTAGACGTGCATTTCGTGCCCGCAGAGCAGCCACACCAGGTGGTCGAACGCGGAGTCGAAGGCGAACGAGTAGGTGTGTGCGGCGCGCAGCCGTCGTCCGGCGGCCTTCTCGGCCTCCGCGACGACTGTGGACCGTTGGTGGTGCACCAGCCCGGCCAGTCCGCCGGCCCGGCCCAGTACGCCCTTGGGGCGTCCGGTCGAACCGGAGGTGTGGATGACGTAGGCGAGGTGGTCGGGGTGGCGGGGTGCGGCGAGTTCGCCGTCGGTCAGGGGTGTGCCGGGCAGCACGGCGGCCTCGGCCGTCAGGGTGGTCCAGGCCGACCCGTCGACTGTTCCGTCGGTCAGTACGAGCGCGGGGCGGGTGTCCTCGATCAGCTCGCGCAGCCGCTCGGGAGGGTGGGCGGCGTCGAGCGGCAGGAAGGCGGCGCCCGCGTCGAGTACGGCCAGCAGCGCGACCACCGAGTCGGCCGAGCGCGGCAGGGCCAGGGCCACGACATCCCCGGCGCCGATGCCGCGGGCCCGCAGCGCGCGGGCCAGCCGGTGCACCCGTTCCGCCAGCCGGCCGGCGGACAGCCGCTCGTCACCGCAGACGAGCGCGGTCCGCCCGGGACCGGCGGCGGCCATCGCGTCGAGCGCGTCCGGCACGTGCGGGGCCGTGCCCGGCAGCGCGGGCGGGCACCAGTCCGCCATCAGCCCCTCGTCACCGGCCAGGGAGATCCGTCCGACGGGCAGGCCGTCCGTCAGCCCGGTCAGCAGGGTGCGCAGCCCGGACAACAGGCGGTCGACGGCCGCCTGGTCCCTGGTCCCGGCATCGACCTCGAAGCCGAGCAGCAGTCCGCCGTCACGGGTGGGCAGGACGCTCAGCCCCATGTCCTCCGGCGGGCCGCCCGCCACGTTGCGCATCGCTCCGGCGGCGCCGGCGAAGTCGAGAGCGAGGTCGAAGGCCTTGAGGTTGATCCCGCGTCCGTGCAGCAGCGCGCCCGCACCGGGCACGCCGAGGTCGCGCGGCAGGTCCTCGCCCCGGTAGCGCTGGTGCTCACGCATCTCGCGCATGGCGGAGGCGACGCGCCGGCTCAGCTCCCCCAGTCCGTCGCCGCCGCGCACGGTGACGCGCAGCGGCAGCACGTTGACGGCCATGGAGGGGGTGCGCAGTTCGGCGGAGTCCGTCCGGCACATCAGCGGCAGCGCGAACACCACGTCGGTGCGGCCGAGCATGCGGTGCAGGAAGGCGGCGTAGCCGGCGATCAGGGCCTCGCCCCAGGTGACGCCCTCGGCGTCGGCGAACGCGCGCAGCCGGGCCGTGTCCTCGGGGGTGAGTGTCGCGCGGGCGGTCAGTGTGCCGCCGGCCGGGCCCGCGGTGCCGGAGTCGTCGGCGGAGCCGAGGTCGGGCAGCGGGGTGAACCGCGCGACCCAGTAGGCGCGGTCCTCCGCGAACCGGTCGCCGTCCCGGTAGGCCCGGTCGGCGGCGACGAGCCGGGCGAAGGTGCCGAAGGTCGACCGCGGCACCTCGGTGCCGCGCACCAGGGCGGTGTAGCGGGCGGCGGTCCGCCGGGCGAGCATCGCGGCGGTGTAGCCGTCGAAGACCAGGTGGTGGCCGAGCTGGGTGTACCAGACCTCGCGGTCGGAGAGCTTGATGACGGTACGTGAGCAGAGCGGCCGGCCGGTCATGCCGCGGCAGGCCTCGGCGGTCCGTGCGCGCTCGGCGTCGACGAGCTCCTGGGCGGCGGCCACCGGGTCGGCCGCTCCGCTGACGTCGACGACCTCGGGCAGCGGGACCGGTTCGTCGCTCACCGCCTGGCGGGGTCCGTCCGGGGTGTCGTACACCCGCAGCCGCAGCGTCTCGGCCTCCTCGGTGGTCGCCCGGACCGCCTGGGCCAGCGCTTCCGCGTCGACCGGCTCGCTGCCGGTTATCTCCACCACGTCGCCGACCACGTAGTACGGCGAGTCGGGTTCGAGGCGCTGCGCGTTCCAGATGCCCGACTGGGCACTGGTCAGGGCGAGAAGGCCGTCCGAGGGCGCGCTTGCGGGGCTCAACTTACTCTCCTTGAAGTGTGGGAACGACCATCGGTGTGCCGGTCACCGGGTCGGGGACGACGACGCTCGGCAGGTCGAACACGTCCTTGATCAGGGCGGCGTCCACGATGTCCCCGGGCTCGCCCTCGGCGACCACCCGGCCGTCCTTCATCGCGACCAGGTGGTCGGCGAAGCGGCATGCCTGGTTGATGTCGTGCAGGACCGCGACCACGGTGCGGCCCTCGTTGCGCAGCCTGGCGAGCAGGCCGAGGAGCTGGTACTGGTGCGTGATGTCGAGGAAGGACGTCGGCTCGTCGAGCAGCAGGCAGGAGGTCTGCTGAGCGAGCACCATGGCCATCCAGACGCGCTGCCGCTGCCCGCCGGAGAGTTCCCGCACCGGCCGGCCGGCGAGGTCGGCGACTCCGGCGGCCGCCATCGCCCCGTCGACGGCCTTGTCGTCGTCCGCCGACCACAGGGCCAGCATCGACTGGTGCGGGAACCTTCCCCGGCCGACGAGTTGACGGACCCTGATGTCCTCGGGTGCCAGCGGGTCCTGCGGCAGGAAGCCGAGTTGTCTGGCCAGTGCCTTGGTCGCGTAGCCGCCGACCTCGCGGCCGTCGAGCTCCACCTGCCCCGATGCGGGGCGCAGCAGCCGGACCAGGGCACTCAACAGGGTTGATTTTCCACAGGCGTTGGGTCCCACGACGGCAGTGAACGCGCCGTCGGGTATGTCGAGGCTGAGCCGTGTGGACACGACCCGGTCTCCGTAGCGCAGGGTGATCTCCCGCGCCGTCAGGCGTGCGGTCACGCGCGCCTCACCTCCTTCGTCAGCAGCCAGATCAGATAGCAGCCGCCGATCGCGGTGCTCACCACGCCCACGGGCAGGGCCACGGGTGCCAGCAGCATCTGGGCGATCAGATCGGCGCCCAGCAGCAGCACCGCTCCGGTGAGTGCCGCCGGGAGCAGCGGCACTCCGGCCGCGCCCGCGAGCCGGCGGCCGATCTGCGGGGCGGCGAGCGCGATGAACGCGATGGGTCCGGCGACCGCGGTCACCGTGGCCGTGCAGCCGACACCGACCAGCACCATGAGCACGCGCAGCCGGTCGAGTGCGACGCCGGTGGTGACGGCGACGGCGTCGCCGAGCGATGCCTGATGCATGGCGTGGGCCCGTACGGTCATCAGGGCGAGCAGCACGGCGATGACGGTGAACGGGATTCCGAGGTCCTCCCAGCCCACGCCGTTGAGCGATCCGGCGCTCCAGCCGACCGCTGCGATCGCCACCTCCAGGTCGGCCCGCAGCACGATCCAGGAGTTGACGGCGGTGACCATCGCGTTGACCGCGATGCCGATGACCACCAGCCGCATTCCGGAGAAGCCCTGCCGGTACGACAGCAGGTAGATCGCGGCGGCGACGAGCAGTCCGCCGAGCACCGACCCGGCGGCCAGTTGGGCGGAGGTTCCCGAGAGCACGGTGAGGGCGACGAGGGCTCCGGTGTAGGCACCCGCGTCCAGGCCGATGACGTCGGGGCTGCCCATCGGGTTGCGGGTGAGGTTCTGGAAGAGCGCCCCCGCCACCCCGAGTGCGGCGCCGAAGACGAGCCCGGCCAGTACCCGCGGCAGCCGCCAGTCCCGGATCACCACGGAGTGGTCCGTGCCGGTGAGTACGGCGAACACCTTGCCGGGGGACGACCATGACGCCCCGTAACACAGCCCCAGCAGGCCGAGGCCCAGCATCAGGGGCACCAAGGCGGCGATCAGGACGACGGTGCGGCGTTCGATCCGCGGTCCGCGCGGGCGTGTGGTGTGCGGTCGTGCCGTGTGCAGGAGTGTCACAGCGACTCCGCCCCGTAGCGGCGGACGGCCCAGATCAGCATGGGGCCTCCGAGGAACGCGGTCACGATGGCCACCGGCACCTCGCCGGTGGGCAGCAGCACGCGCGACGCGATGTCGGCGACGAGCAGCAGGACCGGTCCCAGGACCATCGTGTAGAGGATCAGCCACGGCACCGAGCCGGCGGCGGGCCTGCGTACCAGGTGGGGCACGATCAGTCCGACGAACAGGATCGGCCCGGCGACCGCGGTCGCGGCCCCGCTGAGCACGGTGATCAGCACCAGGGCGGCGATCCGCACCCGGCCGACGCCCGCGCCCAGGGTGTGGGCGACGTGCTCGCCGAGGGTGAGGGCGTTGAGGGCCCGGCTCAGCAGCAGTGCGCCGATCAGCGACACGGCGATGGCGGCCAACGGGACGGCCAGCGGGCTCTGTTCGCGGCCTGCCAGCGAGCCGACCGACCAGAACCGGTAGGTGTCGAAGACGTCCGGGAGCATCAGCCGCATGCCCAGCGCGACGCCGCTCAGCACCGCGGTCAGCGCCACTCCGGTGAGGACCAGGCGCAGGGGTGAGCGCCGTCCGACCGCGGCGACGAGCAGGGCGGCGAGCACGGATCCGGTGACGGCGAAGCCCAGTTCGCCGGTCCGGCCGGTGGCCAGTCCGAGGGCGGAGCCGACGGTGACGGCGAAGCCGGCACCCGCGGTCACTCCGAGGATGCCCGGCTCGGCCAGCGGGTTGCGGGCCAGCGTCTGGATCAGCGCGCCGGACACCGCGAGCGCGGCGCCCACCGCGACGGCGAGCAGCGCGCGCGGCGCCCGGACGTCCCGCACGATCACCTGGTCGTCGGTGCCCCGGTAATCCAGCAGGGCGCGTACGACTTCGGCGGGCGGCACGTGGCGGGCCCCGACTCCCATGCTGAGCACGGCGACCGCTGCCAGCAGCACCAGTCCGCCGACGAGCAGTCCGGCCTGCGGAACGGCCCGCCCGCTCCGCGCCGCACGGTACGCGCGGCCCGCGACGGTCACCGGTTCAGCAGCGGAGCGAGCGACTTGTCGATCGCGTCCAGGGTCATGACGGCCTCCCCGTAGGTCGCGGCCTCGGTGTAGCGGAACGGGTAGGCCTTCCCCGCCTTCACCGCGGGCAGGTTCTTCCAGAGCTTGGAGTCCAGGACGTACTGGACGGACTTGGGGACGCTGCCGTCGGCGTTGACCGAGTAGGTCATGACGTCGGCCTCGCCGAAGGCGGCCGGGAGCTCCTCGATGGAGGGGTACTCACTGACGGACTGCGAGCCGGGGCCGGACTTCTTGACCTTGCCGTAGTACGTCGCGCCGAGGTCCTCGGCGATATTGGTGCCCCATGAGCCGTTGAACTCGCGCTGGAACGTGCCCTTGGCGGCGTCCCCGTAGGCACCCACGTGTCCCAGCTTCAGCCGGGGCAGCACGTCCTTGTACTTCTTGGCCAGTTCGGCGGCCTTGGTCTCGTACGTGTTCTTCGCGACGTCGAACTGCTTGAGCGCGCCCGCTGCGTCGGCCTGCTTGTGGGAGAGCTCGCGCCACGCGGACGGCAGAGTCGGGCCGATCGCGACGACGGGGGCGATGGACTCCAGCCGCTTGATGTCGATGTCGCCGAGCACGGGGGCGGGCACCCCGATGACGATGAGGTCGGGTTCGGCCTCGGCCACGGCCTCGTAGTTGGTCTCGGCCGCCTGCTCACCGGCCACCTTGGTGAGCTTTTTGTACGTGGCCAGGTCCTCCTTGGTCATCATCGGCTCGCCGCGCTGCCACGACGAGATCCCGACGAGCGGCGCGTCGGCCTCGATCATGACGGGCACGGCGTACCCGGTGGCCACCACACGCTTCGGGTCGGCCGGGATGGTGATCTTGCCGTTGTCCGCGGTGAACACCCGGGTCTTCGCCTTCTCCGAGACGTCCGACCCACCGTCCGACGACGAACCGCACCCGGCCAGGACCAGGGCGAGCGAAACGGCTCCGACGAGGCCGGCCGATCTGCGTATGGACATTCCCGCACTCCTTGCTATTTAGGTAAGGCTTACCTTACTTGAGATTCTTGCGGCAGAACAAACCCGGGGGCCGCATCGCGCCTGCCCCCTGTCCGGCGTTGGATCAGTGGTCGTCCTCGTCGAAGTCGGCGACGCCGCGCTTCCAGTAACCGGTGATGTCGTGGTCGGCCTTCTCCAGGCGCAACGCGTCGCGGACCCATCGCCGCAGGGGCTTGATCTGCCCGGCCTCGCCGGCGGCCCACACGTACACGCGCTCGCCCTCGGGCACGGTCACCGAGGTGACGGCCCGCTCCAGCGCGTCCCCGGCCCCCGCCGCGAGATCCCCGCGGTGCAGCCAGCGCACCTCGAACCCCTCGGGGGCGGACAGGCCGATCTCCTCGGTGGCATCGGCGACTTCGACGAACGCCCAGCCCTTCGCACTTCTGGGCAGCTCCTCCAGCCTGCGCGCGATGGCGGGCAGGGCGGTGATGTCACCCGCGAGCAGGAAGCGGTCGTAGGTGTCGGGGACGATCAGCCCGCCGGGGGGTCCGGCGAGGTGCATGCCGTCGCCCGGCCGGGCCTCGCGCGCCCAGTCCGACGCGAGCCCGCCGTCGTGCGCGGCGATGTCGATGTCGATCTCGCCGGCCACCGGGTCGTAGCGGCGGACGGTGTACTCGCGCGAGGTGAGCGCCGGGCGCGGCCAGCGCAGCATCGACCCGTTCCGCTCGGGCAGCCTGAGCGTGCCGTCCGGGTCGGGGAAGATCAGTTTCACGTGTTCATCGGGTGCGTGCGCCTCGAAGCCCTCGGTGCCCGGCCCGCCCAGGGTCACGCGCAGCAGGCCGGAGCCGACACTCGTGACGCGTACGACCTCGGTCCGCCGGATACCGATCGGGTAGCCCACCTTCTCGGCATGGAGACCGGCCCGGACCTCTGCGATCCGGTCCAGGTGCCGGCCCCGGTGATCGACCCGGCTCACGCCTTCACACCCGTCAGCAATGCTGTCCAGTGGGCCAGTTCGGGGAGTTCGAAGAGATCGGGGAACTCCAGCGTGGCGGCTCCCGCGGCCCGCCAGCGCTCGACCAGGACCATGATCCGCACCGAGTCCAGGCCGAGGTCGACCAGGTTCTCGTCGGGCGCGATCCCGTCGGGGTCGCAGCCGAGCAGCTCCGCTATGTCGGCGCGGATGCGTTCGGGCGACAAGGTCTGACTCATCGGACGACTCCTCCGGGGCGGACGCCGGCATGACGCCTCCCCCTCTCCACCCGGGCCACCTTGACTCAGGTAAGGCTAACCTAACATTCACGAGTATCGGTGTGGCAAGACGTCTCGATCCCCCGGCCCCGCTCCCCCCGCCCCGGTCGACCTGATTGACCGTCAATCAATGCTCCACGCAGCTTCCATGCAGCCGGGCCCGGCCGGCGCGCGGATTCTTCATGCGAGTGAAACGATGCGGCCGGACCTGCGTCGCAGGGCTCGTGCCGCCGCGGGAAAGGGGCCGCCGGACGCCGGGAACGGCCGCACGCCCTCGCCGCGGCCCGGCCGTCCGTCTACCGTGGCCGGGTGACCGACAACGTCCTGTACCGCAGATTGCACGTGGATCTGGGGCGCACCAGCGCCTCCCTCTGTCGCCGCGCCTGACACCCGTCCGCGCCGCCGCACTCCGTGCCGCGCGCGTCCGTCCCGCACGACCACACAGGGAGTTGGGCATGACCACCGTCACACGTCACGAGATACGTCGCGCAGGACCCAGGTTCGGCGCCGAGGTGTTCGGCGTCGACCTCACCCGGCCCGTCGACGACGCCACCGCGCAGGAGCTGCGCCAGGCCTTCGAGGACCACAAGGTCCTGGTGTTCCGGAACCAGCACCTGACACCCGATCAGCACGTTGCGGCCGTCAGCATCTTCGCGGACCCGTTCGACCACCCCACCGCCGTGAAGGACGCGGCCAACCCGCTGGTCTACCCGTACAACGTCAAGCAGACCGGCAAGGCGAGCACCTGGCACATCGGGGGTCTGTGGCGGAGCCCGGTGTTCGCCATCGAGTCGCTCACCTACGAGGAGGTGCCCGAGCTCGGCGGGCACACGCTGTGGGCCGATCTCCAGACGGCGTACGACGATCTGTCGGAGCCGTTCAAGGTGCTGCTGGAATCGGTGAACGCCGTCTACGACGGCGATCCGGAGAACTACGCCCAGGGCAGCAAGCGGACCGCCGTCGGGGAGACCGTCGAGCACCCGGTCGTCCTGGCGCACCCGGACACCGGCCGCAAGGGCCTGTTCATCAGCAGTTCGGCACTCCGGCTCACCGGTGTCACACCCGCCGAGTCCAAGGCGCTGCTCGACCACCTGCTCCGGCACGCCTCCTCCCCGGACTACACGATCCGGTTCGGCTGGAATCCCGGTGACTTCGTGCTGTGGGACAACCGGGCGACCTGGCACTACGCCGTGGACGACTACGGCAACGGCGCCCGGGTCTACCGCAAGGTCATCGGCGTGGAGCGCCAGGGGACCGCTGCCGCCTCCTGAGGCTTCGCAGCCGTCACGCGTGGGCACGTCCAGCGGTGGGCGTGCCCACGCGGCCCTGTCGTGCCCGCCCCTGGACGGGCACCGTGTTTCACCTGTGCGAACAGCGGGTGTGCTGCCCCGGAAGCCGCTTCTCACAAGGGTGTTCGGGCTGATACGTTGCGCCGCATCGTCCCTCGGGGACGGTGCTGCCGTGCTCGACGCCGCTGTGCTCGAAGGGACCGCGCCACTCATGCCGTACCAGCCGAACGCCGCCGGGGCCGCATCCCCCAGCCGTGTCGCCGGTACGCGCTGCGCCACCTTCATCGGCGCCCGCCTCGCGGCCCGCAGGCACATCGATCTGCACCGCGTCTCCAGCGCCATCTGTCAGGCCTGACGTCCCTCACCGCTTGACCACCGGCCCGCTTCACGGCCCCGCCTCCGCGCGCGGACACCGTCGTCCGTGCAGAGCGCCGCCGTGCCCGGCCTCCTTCCTCTTCAGCTGGAGAACCGCTGATGTCCGACCCACGCCGCCGGCCTCGCCGTGTCCTGACCTCCCTCACCGCCGTCACCGTCCTGTCCCTCGCGGCCGGTGCGTGCTCCTCGTCCAGCGCGGACAGCCCTGGCGGCTCGACCCCGCACTCCGGCGGGCACCTGACCTTCGCCCTGGCCTCCGACCCCATCTGCATCGACCCGCAGCAGGCGGGCAACAACGACGCCCTCTACCCCGCCCGTCAGCTCGTCGACTCGCTGACCGACCAGGACCCCCGGACGGGCAGGATCGTGCCCTGGCTGGCGAAGTCCTGGAAGGTGAGCAAGGACGCGACGACGTTCACCTTCACCCTCCGCGAGGGAGCCACCTTCAGCGACGGCACCCCGGTGAACGCGCGGGCGGTCAAGGACAACTTCGACGGGATCGTGAAGCTGGGCGCGAAGGCAGTCCTCGGCAGCGGGTACCTGGCGGGGTACAAGGGCACCACCGTGGTCGACGAGCACACCGCCGAGGTGGCCTTCGCCGCCCCCAACGCCCAGTTCCTCCAGGCGACATCGACGTTCACCCTCGGGCTGCTCGCCGCGTCCACGGTGAAGCTGCCGGCCGAGAAGCGGTGCACGGACAACCTGGTCGGCTCCGGCCCCTTCACCCTCGTCGACTACACGCCGAACAAGTCCGTCGAGGAGCGCCGGCGCGCGGGCTACACCTGGGGCTCCTCCCTGTGGAGCCGCAAGGGCCCTGCCTACCTGGACAAGCTGACCTTCAAGGTCATACCCGAGTCCGGGGTACGCACCGGCAGCCTCCAGTCCGGCCAGGTCGACGCCATCGGCGGTGTGGCGCCGCAGGACGAGCCGGGCCTGAAGAGCGCCGGCTTCTCGCTGCAGAGCCGGGCCAACCCCGGACTGCCGTTCGCACTCACGGCGAACGTGGCACGGCCGATCACCAAGGACCTCAGGGTCCGCCGGGCGATCCAGAAGATCATCGACCGCCAGGAGATCGTCGACACGGTACTGAGCGGCAGCTACGAACCGGCCACCAGCTCCCTGGCGAGCACCACCAGCGGTTACAAGGACCTGAGCGCACAGCTCGGCCACGATGTGGCGGGCGCCGAGAAGCTCCTCGACGCGGCGGGCTGGCGGACCGGCTCCGACGGCATCCGCACCAAGGACGGCAGGAAGCTCTCGCTCAAGGTCATCTGGGGCGCCAACTTCGGGCCGAACCAGACCGCCCTGGAGCTGATCCAGCAGCAGCTGAAGAAGTCCGGCATCCGCATCACCCTGCAGTCCGCCACGATCGGCGACTTCATCGCGCTCCGGCAGAAGGGCGACTACGACTTCTCCTGGGGCAACACGACACGGGTGGACCCCGACATCCTGCGCACCGGCTTCTCCGGCAAGCTGCTCAACTTCGGGCACCTCGCCGACCGCGAGCTGGACGGCGTGCTGGACGAGCAGGCGTCGGAGAGCGATCCGGCGGCGCGCGCGGCGCACGTGGCCCGGGCCCAGAAGCTCGTGCTGGACAAGGCCTACCAGATCCCCGTCTTCGAACTCACCACCGTGCTCGGCCTGTCCGGGAAGGTCCACGACCTGGACTTCGAGGCCTCGTCGCGGCTGCAGTTCCACGAGACGTGGCTGTCATGACGCGCTATCTGACGGGACGCCTCCTCCAGGCGGTCCTCGTCCTCTGGGCAGCGTTCACCCTGTCCTTCGGAGTGCTGTACCTGCTGCCGGGCGACCCGGTCTCCATCATGGCGGCGGGCGGCGGCGACACGAACGACATCAGCCCGGAGCAGCTCGCCGAACTCAGGAAGACGTACGGGCTCGACAAACCGGTCCTCGAACAGTACGTCTCCCAGCTCCGGCACGCCCTGCAGGGCGACTTCGGGATCTCGGTGCAGAGCGGCGAGAAGGTCGGCCACATGATCGGCACGGCGCTGCCGGACACTCTCCGGCTGACGTCCGGTGCGCTGCTCCTGGCACTGGTGCTGGGCGGGGCCACCGCCCTGCTCGGCACGTACACCCAGTGGCGCTGGCTGCGGCAGGTGCTGCTGTCGCTGCCGGCGCTCGGGGTGTCGGCGCCGACGTTCCTGGTCGGTCTCGTGCTGGTGCAGATCGTCTCGTTCCGCTGGGGGCTGCTGCCCGCCGTCGGCAACGAGGGGTTCGACAGCCTGGTCCTCCCGATGATCACCCTGGCCCTGCCCACCGGTGCGGTGCTCGCGCAGGTCTTCGCCAAGAGCCTGCGGACCACCCTGTCCGAACCGTACGTGGAGACCGCGCTGGCCAAGGGCGCGAGCCGGGGACGCGTGCACTTCCGGCACGCCACCCGCAACGCCTCCATCCCTCCCCTGACCGTGGTCGGGATGCTCGTCGGCAACCTGCTGGCGGGGTCGGTGGTCGTGGAGACGGTGTTCTCCCGGACCGGCGTGGGACGCATCACCGCCACGGCGGTGGCCTCCCAGGACATTCCGGTGGTCCAGGGGCTGGTCGTGTTCGGCGCGCTCGTGTTCGTCCTGGCGAACCTGGCGGTCGATCTCGTCTACCCCTTGCTCGATCCCCGGATCACCACATCCGCGGCGGTGGCACGATGACCGGACTCCTCACTCCCGGGACACTGACCGGGCCGGCCCGGCAGCCGCACGCCCCGGACCCCGGACCGTCCGTCCGGGAGGGTGCCGGGCAACGGGTCCGGCGCTCGGCCCGGTTCCTGCTGCGCCGCCCCGGGCTCGTCCTGTCGCTCGTCCTGCTGGCGCTGGTGCTCGTATCGGCGTTCTTCCCCGGCGTGTTCACCTCGCAGGACCCCCTGGCCGGGGTCCCCCGCGACAAGCTCCAGGGCCCCGGCGCCGGCCACCTCTTCGGCACCGACCAGCTGGGCCGCGATCTGTTCTCGCGGGTGGTGCACGGATCGTCGCTGTCGCTGCGGGCGACGGTCCTGGCGGTCGCGGTGGGCCTCGTGGGCGGATCGCTGACCGGGCTGCTCGCCGGCTATCTCGGCGGCTGGGTCGACGCCGTCCTGATGCGCGGCGCGGACGTCCTGCTGTCCATCCCGAACCTGCTGCTGTCCATGGCCGTGGTGACGGCCCTGGGGTTCGGCACGGTCAACGTCGCGATCGCCGTGGGCATCACCAGCGTGGCCGGTTTCGCCCGCATCATGCGCTCCGAGGTGCTGCGGGTGCGCGGCGCGGTGTACGTGGAGGCGGCGCGGGCCTCCGGGGCGCGCTGGTACTCGGTGCTGGTGCGCCGCGTGCTGCCGAACGCCTCGGGCCCGGTCCTGGTGTACGCCGCCGTCGACTTCGGCGCCGTCGTCCTCCAGGTGTCGTCGCTCAGCTTCCTGGGGTACGGGGCGACGCCACCGGCCCCCGAATGGGGGGCACTGGTCTCGGGCGGCCGGGACTACCTGGCCACGGCGTGGTGGCTGACCGCCCTGCCCGGACTGACCATCGCGGCCACGGTGCTGGCCGCCAACCGGATCTCGCGCGCGCTCGACGGCGAAGACAGGAAGACACCATGAGCGACGAACCACTCCTCGACGTCCGCGGGTTGCAGGTCTCCTACCGCACCCGGGGAGGCGTCGTACCGGCCGTGCAAGGGGTCGGCCTGACCGTACGGCCCGGCGAAGTCGTCGCCGTCGTGGGCGAGTCGGGCTCCGGCAAGAGCACGACCGCGCACGCGCTGATCGGGCTGCTCCCGGCGGGCGGCGCGCTGGAGGCCGGGCAGATCCTCTTCGACGGGACCGATCTGGCCCGGGTGAAGGACAAGGAGCTCCGGGCCCTGCGCGGCCGGGACATCGGGCTGATCCCGCAGGATCCGATGGTCTCCCTCAACCCGGTGCAGCGCATCGGTCCGCAGGTCGCCGAGGTGCTGCGGATCCACGGTCTCGCCGACCGGGAGTCGGCGGCGGCCCGGTCCGTGGAGATCCTGGGCCAGGCCGGTCTGCCCGACCCCGGGGTGCGGGCCCGGCAGTATCCGCACGAGCTGTCGGGCGGGATGCGCCAACGGGTGCTGATCGCCGTCGCGGTGGCCGCCAGACCCCGGCTGGTGATCGCCGACGAGCCGACGAGCGCCCTGGACGTCACGGTGCAGCGGCAGATCCTGGACCACATCGAGACGCTGACCCGGGAGTCGGGCACCGCCGTCCTGCTGATCACCCACGACCTCGGGGTCGCGGCGGACCGGGCGCAGCGGATCGTGGTCATGGCCCGCGGTTCGGTCGTCGAGGCGGGAGCCACCGAGCAGGTGCTGGGCGACCCGCAGCACGCCTACACCCGGCAGTTGCTGGCGGCAGCCCCGAGCCTCGCGGGCAGCCGCCTGGTCGTGGACCGCCGGCGCACGGCCGGGCCGGCTGCTGCTGCCGGGACGTCCGGCTCCAAGGATCCCGTCGGGACCCGGAAACCCGTCACGGTCCAGGAACCAGCCGCCGTCCAGGACCTCGTCGTCGTCCAGGACCTGGTGAAGGACTTCCCGCTCCCCCGCCGGACGGGCGGCGCACGCACGCTCCGGGCGGTCGACCACGTCGGTTTCACCATCCGCCGCGGTGAGACGTTCGCGCTCGTGGGCGAGTCGGGCTCCGGCAAGTCGACGACCGCGCGCATGGTGGTGCGGCTGGCCGACTCCTCGGGCGGCCGGGTCGTCTTCGACGGGCAGGACATCACACGTCTGCGGGGCGGCGCGCTGCGGCGCCTGCGGCAGCGGATGCAGATCGTGTACCAGAGTCCGTACGCCTCCCTGGACCCCCGGCAGTCCGTCGCGGACGTGATCACCGAGCCGCTGCGGGCGTTCGGTGTGGGGACCCGCGGGGAACGGGTGCGGCGCGCGGGCGAGTTGCTGGAGCGGGTGTCGCTGCCCGGCTCCGTGCTGCGGCGCAGGCCCACCGAACTGTCCGGCGGCCAGCGCCAACGGGTGGCGATCGCCCGGGCGCTGGCACTGGAGCCCGACCTCGTCGTCTGCGACGAGCCGGTGTCCGCGCTGGACGTCTCCGCGCAGGCGCAGATCCTGGAGCTGCTGGTGGACCTCCAGACCGACCTGGGTCTGAGCTACCTGTTCATCTCCCACGACCTGGCCGTCGTACGCCAGATCGCCGACCGGGTGGGTGTGATGCGGCACGGGCGCCTGGTCGAGACGGGCACGACGGACGACATCTTCGCCGCGCCGTCCGATCCGTACACCGAGGAACTGCTCGCCGCCATCCCGGGCACCCGGAAGGCAGCGGTGCTGTGATGCCGGTACCCCGTTCGCACGGAACGGACCGTCAGGCAGTTGCTACTGCGCGTACGATGTGAAGAAATGACGACCCTCACGTGAGGAGAATTTTGCTGTGAGGGTTTGAAAGATCACAGGATGGTCACTAGGGTCGAGCCTCGAACCTTCGCGCTATTGATCACCCATCCGGGGTGACGGCGAAGGAACCGCCGATTCCGTGCTGTCTACGGAGCCGGGGATTCTCCTCCCCCCATAGCCCGGTAGGCGGCTCGAGGAAGAAGGAGCTCGCCTTCGTGGCGTCCCACCGTCGTCCCAAACCGCCGAGCCGCACCCGCGTGACCGTGCTCACCGCGACCGCCGCCGCAGCCGTGGCCCTGACCTCCCAGGCCGCACACGCCGACCCCAAGCCGACCAAGAGCGAGGTCAAGGCGAAGGTCGACAAGCTCTACCACGAGGCGGAGAAGGCCACCGAGCAGTACAGCGGGGCCAAGGAGAAGCAGGACAAGCTCCAGAAGCAGATCGACGCGATCCAGGACAAGGTCGCCCGCGGTCAGCAGGATCTCAACTCGCTCCGCGCCGGCCTCGGTTCCCTCGCCGCCGCGCAGTACCGCTCCGGAGGCATCGACCCCTCCGTGCAGCTCTTCCTCGCGTCGGACCCGGACAGCTTCCTCGACCAGGCCTCCGCACTCGACCAGTTGACCGCCAAGCAGGCCGAGTCGCTGTCGAAGATCCAGGAGAAGCAGCGGTCCCTCGCGCAGGAGCGCAAGGAGGCGCAGGACAAGCTGAGCGACCTCGCGAAGGTCCGCAAGACGCTCGGCGAGAAGAAGAAGCAGGAACAGAGCAAGCTCGCCGAGGCGCGCAAGGTGCTCAACACCCTCACCGCCGCCGAGCAGGCGCAGATGCGCGAGGACGACCTCCGCGCCAGCCGCGCCGCCGGTGACCGCGCCGGGCTCGCGAGCGGGTCCGGCGGATCCGGCGGATCCAGTGCCTCGACTCCCGACCTGGGCAAGGAGGTCCCCGCCTCCGCACTCGGCGCGGCCGCCCTCCATGCCGCCCAGACCCGGATCGGCAAGCCGTACGTCCCCCGGGCGACCGGTCCCAACTCGTTCGACTGCTCGGGCCTGACGCAGTGGGCCTACGCCCAGGCCGGGGTCCAGATCACCCGCACCACGTACACCCAGATCAACCAGGGCACCCGGATCGCGCGCAGCCAGCTGAAGCCGGGCGACCTGGTCTTCTTCAACGGCAATTCACACGTGGGCCTCTACGCGGGCGGCAACACCGTGCTGCACGCGCCGTATCCGGGCGCCTACGTGCGCTACGAGTCGATGAACACCATCGGCAGCTTCCTGGCCGCGGTCCGCATCTGACCACGCCCGGACGGGCCGCGGGTTCCCGCGCCCCGCGATGACGGCCCGCCCCGTCGGAGACCACAGGTCGCCGGCGGGGCGGCGGGCTTCCGGACGGCACCTCTCCACCCGCCATCTTCTGTCCACCGGCCGACGCAGCTAGGGTGTTGCTCGGGACCGGCCCGCTTCCCGGTCCCGAACCACCTGCTTTCCCACTCGACACTCAACGTTTCTGCCGGCGCCGGAGCCGACGCGGACACGGGTGCGGACCTCGGTTCCGCCCCGGTCGCGTCACCATGGACGACTCCAGGCGGCGGGAGCGCGGCGCCCTCGACGGGCCCGGCCTCCCGGACCGCCCCACCGCGCAGCGGAAGGTTCGCCGTGACCTCGCGGCACCGCACTCGTCGTCCCGCACCCGTTCTCCGCCGCAGGGCACACAGGTCCCGCCCCTGCGCCCCGGTCCGCGCGGAAACCGTCTCCTACCGTTCGGCTCTCCGGACACCCGGCGCGACGGCGTTCTTCCTGGCCGCGATGCCGGCCCGGGTCGGGGTCGCCATGGCCGGCCTCGGTCTCGTCCGGCTGGTCCATGCCGCGACGGGATCCTTCGCCGTGGCCGGCCTGGTCACCGGCTCGTTCGCCGTGGCCGAGACCCTGGCGGGTCCGCAGTCGGCCCGTCTCATGGACCGGTTCGGCCAGCCACGCGTCCTCGTCCCCCTCCTGTGCGCCCACGCCGGGGCACTGGCCGCCCTGGTCGCGCTGGTGCTGACGGCCGCGCCCACGGTGTCGCTGATGGCGGCCGCCCTCGCCGCCGGAGCGACCGTCCCGCCGTTCGGTGCGCTCTCCGCCGCCCGCTGGTCGGCCCTGCTGCACGGCCGCCCCGAACTCACCCCGGCCTTCGCACTGGAAGCGCTCAGCAATGACGCCGCCTTCCTTCTGGGCCCCGCCCTCGCGGTGCTGACGGCGACGTACCTGCACCCGGCCGCGGGCACGGTGCTGGCGGGAACGCTCGTCGTCGGTGCCGGACTTGTCTTCGCGGCGCTGCGGGGGACGGCTCCTGCGCCGACGGCGGCGGCCCGGAACCGTACGTCCACGGCACGAGGCACGAGAGGCGCCCTTCTCACCCGGAGCTTCGGCACGCTCCTGGCGGTCAACCTGGCCCTGGGGGTCTTCTTCGGCTCCATGCAGGTCTCGGTGAGCGCCTTCGCCGAGGTCCATCACGCCGCCGCGGCCGCCGGGGTGCTGTACGGACTGATGAGCGCGGCGAGTCTGCTGTCGGGCCTGGTCTACGGGCGGTTCCGCCGGCGCACACCACCCGCGGCCCAGCTCCCCCTGATCCTGACGCTCCTGGCCGCCGCGTCGATGCTGCCGCTGCTGGCGGGCGCCCCCTGGCAGCTCGCCCTCACCCTGCTGCTCCCCGGTGCGTGCGTCGCGCCGTGCATCATCGTCTCCTCGACGCTCGTCGAGTCGGTCGTGGACCGGTCGGTCCTGACCCAGGCCTTCACCTGGACGAACTCCGCAAGCGCCGCGGGCATCGCCGCGTCCGCCGCCGTGGCCGGCCGCCTCGTCGACGGTCCCGGCGGTGCCAGGGCGGGCTTCGCCGTCCCCCTCATCGCCCTGACCGCGACGGCGGTCCTGGTCCGGTCCGGCCGCCACGCCCTCATGCGGGCCGGTCGGCCGGCCCCGCCGCCCGCTGATGCATGGCCAGCCACACCCGGTCCCGGGTGACGGGCATCTCGGTGAAGCGGATGCCCGTGGCGTCGTACAGCGCGTTGGCGAAGGCGGGTGCCACCGGGTTGAAGGGGCTCTCGCTCATCGACTTGGCGCCGAGCGGCCCGATCGCGTCGGTCGTCTCCATGAAGTGGACCTCGGTGCGCGGCACGTCCGCGTACTGCGGGAGGCGGTAGCGCCGGAAGGCCGCCGTGGTCACCTCGCCGCGCTCGTCGAGCCGTACGGTCTCGAAGAGCGTGGCACCCAGGGCCTGGGCGACGCCGCCCTCGATCTGCCCGCGGCACTGGAGCGGGTTCATCACCTTGCCGGCGTCGGCGGCGTGGACACTGCGGAGGATCTTCATCTCGCCCGTGTCCGGGTCGACCGCGATCCGGAACCACTGGGCGTTGAACGCGACCGAGCGCGGGCTGCCGCCCCAGTGGCCCTCCGCCGTGAGCTCGTCCTGCGCCCCCGCAGCGCAGGCCGCCTCGTGGAGTTCCTTCAGGGTGACGGTCCGGCCGGCGCAGTCCACCGCGTCGGCCCCGAGCGTGCACAGATGACGGGCCACTCCCGTGTGCCGGGCCGCGAACGTGGTGATCCGCCCGGCCAGGGACTCCGCGGCGAGCAGGACCGCCTTGCCGGCCACGACCGTACCGGCCGAGCCGAAGGCGCCGGTGTCGTGGCGGACGACGTCCGTGTCGGACTGGCGGATGACCGTCCGGTCGACGGTGGTGTTCAGCGCCCCCGCGGTGATCTGCTTGTGGACGGTGGTGGTGCCGTTGCCGAACTCCGCCGTGCCGACGGCGATGTCGTACGTCCCGTCGGTGAGGAGAGTGACGGTCGCGTCGGCGTAGTGCCCGCCCGGCGGACCGGTGGCGATCATCGCCATGGCCGCGCCCTGGCCGGTCAGCCATCCCTCCGGCACCTCCTCCGTGCTCCGGTCCTCCGCGATGGCGTCGCGGACGATCGACAGGCACTGGGCCAGCCCGTACGAGGCGATGTGCAGGTCCTCCTCCTCACCGATCGGACTGGCCATGGAGTCGCCGGGGCCGATGATGTTCTTCTCCCGGAAGGCGAGCGGGTCCATGCCCAGGCGACGGGCCATCTCGTCCATGGCGGACTCGACGGCGAAGGTGACCTGCCCCAGTCCGTAGCCCCGGAAGGCGCCCGCGGGAACGCCGTTGGTGTAGACGGAGTAGGCGTCCACCTTCTTGTGCGGGGCCCGGTAGACGGCGAAGGACTCGCCGACGCTGTGGAACATGACGGCGGGACCGTGATTGCCGTACGCCCCGGTGTTGGAGACCACCCGCATCCGGATCGCGGTCAGCGTGCCGTCGGCGCGGGCGCCCAGCTTGATGCGGATGGTGAACGGGTGGCGGGTGGTGGCACCGTAGAACTGCTCGGCGCGGGTGTACTCCAGCTTGACGGGGCGGTGCAGCCTGAGCGCGGCGAGGACGACGATGTCCTCGGTCAGCATCTCCTGCTTGCCGCCGAAGCCGCCGCCCACCCGGCCCGCGACCACCCGGACCTCGTCCTCCGGGAGCCCGTACAGCGCGCACAGGGCGCGCCGGGTCAGGAACGGGGTCTGGGTGCTGGATCGGACGGTGAGCCGCTCGCCCGTGCCGTCCTCCTTCGGCTCGAAGGAGGCGACGCAGCCGTGCGTCTCCAGGCTGGCGTGCTGGACCCGCTGGGTGCGGAAGGTCTCCTCGTAAACGACTGCCGCCTCGGCGAAGCCGTCGTCCACACAGCCGATCTCGCCGTGGACCTCACCGGCCACGTTGTTCTCGACGCGGGCGATCCGCGCCTCCTTCCCCTTGCCCGCGTGGATGACGGGCGCACCGGTACGCATGGCCTCCTCGGGATCGGTGACGTACGGCAGTTGCTCGTACGTCACGTCGATCCGCCGGCAGCCCTCCTCGGCCGCCTGCTCGCTGTCGGCGACGACGGCGGCGACGCGCTGGCCGACGTAACGGACGGTGTCGTCGAGGACGCGGGTGTCGTCGGGGTCCTCGGTGGGGTGCTCGTGGCGGGCGCTGGAGTACAGGGTGGCGGGGGCGTCCTCGTGGGTGAGGACGGCGTGGACGCCGGGGACCCGCAGGGCCGCGGTGGTGTCGATGGCGAGGATGCGGGCGTGCGGGTGCGGGGAGCGCAGCAGCTTCATGTGGAGCAGCCCGGGTACGTCGATGTCGAAGGTGTACCGGGCGGTGCCCGTCACCACCTGGGGGCCGGCCGGGGCGCCGAGGCTCTTTCCCACCGCCTGTCCTGCGCAAGGGCGTTCGGTGTGCTTCACCCCGCGTACCGCGTCCTCGATGGCGCGGTATCCGGTGCAGCGGCAGATGTTGCCCTTGAAGGCCCGCGGCAGGTCGTCCAGCTTGCCGTCGTCGTGGGCGGTGCCCTTCTCCTGTTCGAGGGCGGCCGTCGTCATCAGGAACCCGGCCGTGCAGAATCCGCACTGGAAGCCCTGGGCGTCCAGGAACTTCTGCTGTACGGGGTGGAGTTCGCCGTCCCGGGCGGCCAGCCCCTCCACCGTGGTCACCGACCGGCCCTCGGCACGAACGGCCGGGTAGAGACAGCTGTGCACCGGCTCGCCGTCCACATACACCGTGCAGGCGCCGCAGTCGCCGGCGTCGCAGCCCTTCTTGACCCCGAACCAGCCGCGTTCGCGCAGATAGGTGCGCAGGCACTGGCCGGGACGGGGCTCGGAGTCGAAGGGCTGATCGTTGACCTGGATGCCGAAACTCATCGCACACCGTCCCGGGTGAGATCGCGCCGTACCTGCTCGGCGAGGTGGAAGGCCATGTGCCGGCGCCATGCGGGCAGCCCGTGGATGTCGTCGACCCAGTCGGACTCGCCCACGGCCGAGGTGATGGTCGCGTGCAGTCCGGCCCGGTCGGGCGGCAGCGCGAACCAGAGGCGGAAGGGCCGTCGGGTGGCGGCCGTGAGGGTCACGGCCAGCGAGCCGTCCACCGGATCCAGCGTCCCTGTCACGAGGGCGCCGGAGCGTCCGAGGCCGTAGAGCGACGCCTGCCGGAAGGCGGTCCGGCACCTCCACGACCGCGCGGGGATCGTCACCGAGCGCAGCAACTCCCCCTCGGCCAGGTCCTTGCGGCCCGCACCGGTGACGAAGTCCGCGGCCTTCACACGGCGCACGGAACCGTCCTGCGCCCGGAGCAGGCACTCGCCGTCGAGGCCCGCGGTGAGGGAGATCATCGGGCCGGCAGGCAACGCGTTGCAGAGGTTCCCGCCGACCGTCGCCATGTTCCAGATCTTGAACGAGGCGAGGAACGCCCGGCAGCACTGCTCGACGAGCGGGGCGGCCGCCGTGCCGAGGGACCGCCCGAACCGGGACAGCTGCGCGATCGTGCACGTGGCCGCGATCTCCACCGAGCCGTCGGGCCGGGTACGGATCGGCTCCCAGCCCATCCGGCTCAGATCCACCAGCCGTCGCAGATGCGGCTGGGGTTCCGAGAACAGGTACGTTCCGCCGCCGAGCCAGGCGTCGCCCGCCCGCCAGGGCTCCTGGCGCCGCGCGTCCCGCACGTCGAGAACCGTGTTCAGATCCATGTCTCCCACCGTCTCCATCCGCTGCCGTCCCGTCAGTGAAGCCGCCCGGGAGGCCGAAAACGACTGGTGCGCAACACGGAAAACCTTCAGCCCGTCCGGCCGCGTCCTGGTGATTCAACCAAGAGGGATTCCGTATCGGACGCCTTGCATTTACGACTACTCGACGCGCCAAACCCTTGCGAATGCAAGAGGAAGGGAAACGGGTTCGTTGGCCGTACAAGGAGCCGACGCGTGCGCGGCGGGAGATCTCCTGCGGATCGAGGGGCTCGATCTCACCCTCGTCCGGGGTGATGAGCACCTGCTCGGCCGGGGCATTGACTGAGCGGTCTGCCGGCGTCAGCGGGGATGGCCTCAGCCTCCTTGGAAACGCCCCTCGGCCACAACCGCTCGGGGGCGCGCACGGCTTGCCCGCCGGCTCAGTGGGCCGGGTCGAACTCCCGGAACACCAGGACCAGCCGGTCCCGCACGCCCCGCCAGCGTGCGTTCAGCTCTTCCGGCTCCGCACCCTCGGCCCGTGCCACGACCAGGAGCCCGCGCATCGCACTGATGGCGGTGAGCAGGCTCGCAGCGAACTCGGGCCGGTCGACGACGTCGCCGACCAGGAGCCGTACGGCGTCGTTGAGCGTCTCGTCCAGTCGCCGGTCGAACGCCCGCAGCATCGCCCGGAGTTCGGCGTCGCCCCGGGCTCCCGCCATCAGTTCGAGACACGCCTGGTACTCGGGGGTGCGCTTCAGTTCCCACAGGACGTCGAGCGCGCGCACCAGCCGGCCCCCCGGCGGCCCGTCCGTGATGATCTCGCGGTGCCTCGGGGTTCTGGCCTCGTAGCGGTCGGCGAGGTAGTCGAGGGTGGCCTCGATCAGCGACAGTCTCGTCGGGAAGTGATGGACGAGGCGGCCCCGGGAGACCCCGGCCGCCTCGCCGACCGCGAGCGTGGAGAACTGCGCGTACCCCTGGTCGACCAGCACCTGAACCGCGGTGCGCAGCAGCAGCTCGCGGGTGTCCAGAGCCCTTTGCTGCACGCGTCGGCGGCGGGGCGGGCTGCTGGGCTCGGACATGCGGTGATCCTACGTCGTGGGGCCACCCGGGCCGCGGGAGCCGGCCCGACGTGGCAGCGGATATCGCGGCCGTCCCGGGGCGGGGCGGTCACCGGGGCACAGGGCCTCGGCCGACCGGCCGCTCAGCTCGCGGGCATCGCGATGGTCTTCTGCTCCAGGTAGGCCGAGAGACCGGCGACGCCGAACTCGCGGCCGATGCCGGAGTTCTTGTAGCCGCCGAAGGGAGCGGTGAGGTCGAGGGCGAAGCCGTTGACGGTGTACGTGCCGGTGCGGATGCGGCGGGCTATGTCGAGGCCGTGCTCGACGTCCGCGGTCACGACGGCGCCGGAGAGACCGAAGTCGGAGTCGTCGGCGATCCGTACGGCCTCCTCCTCGTCCTCGTACGGCAGCAGGCACACGACGGGGCCGAAGATCTCCTCGCGGGCGATGCGCATGTCGTTGGTGACGTCTCCGAACAGGGTCGGCTCCACGTACGCTCCGGCTTCCAGCCCCTCGGGGACGCCGCCGCCGAGGAGCAGCGTGGCGCCCTCCTCCTTGCCGATGCGGATGTAGTCGAGGTTGCGGGCCTGCTGGCGCTTGGAGACCAGGGGGCCGATCCGGGTGGCGGGGTCCAGCGGGTCGCCGACCTTGAGCGCGGCCACCGCCTCGACGATGCGGGCGCTCAGCTCGTCGTAGCGGGCTCGGGGCAGCAGGATGCGGGTGAGCGCGACGCAGGCCTGCCCGTTGTTGACGTAGCTGCCGGTCAGGACGGTCTTCACGACGGTGTCGGCGTCGGCGTCCGGCAGGACGATCGCGGCCGACTTGCCGCCCAGTTCGAGGGTGACGCGGGTGAGGTTGCGGGCCGCGACCTCCATGACGCGCTTGCCCGCACCGACGGAACCCGTGAAGGCCACCTTGTCGATGTCCGGATGGGAGGCGAGGTGTTCGCTGACCTCACGGTCGGCGGGCAGCACACTGAGCACGCCCTCCGGAAGCCCGGCTTCGACACAGACCTCGGCCAGGAGGTAGGCGTCGAGGGGCGTTTCGGGGGACGGCTTGAGGACGACGGTGCAGCCGGCGACGAGGGCGGGGCCGAGCTTGGTGGCGGTGGTGAACTGCGGCACGTTCCACGGCACGATCGCCGCGACGACGCCGACCCGTTCCCTGCGGATCACCAGCGGGCAGCGCATCCCGTCGCGCCGCTCCTCGAAGGGGTATTCCGCTGCCGCCGCGGCAGCGATCGAGAGGTGTCCCACGGCCGCCATCACCTGGGAGGCCATGCCGCTGCCGGCCGGCGAGCCGTTCTGCCGGGAGATGATCTCGTTGAACTCCTGCGCGCGGGCCGTCATCAGTGGCGATCCGCCGGACGACCGCGATGCGCTCGGCGAGGGCCGTCCGCGGCCAGGGACCGTGGTCGAACGCCTCGCGGGCCGCGGCCACGGCCGCGTCGACGTCCTTGGCGGTGGCAGCCGGCACGCGGCCGACGACCTGGCCGTCGTGCGGCGAGACGACCTCGATGACGCCGTCACCGGAGGGCTCGGTCCAGTGCCCACCGATGAAGAGCGTGCGGTGTTCCGTGATCTCCGCGGCCATGAGGTCTCCTTCGTCCTCCGGGCCCCGCTTCCGGGACGTTTCTCCGGTCGGCTTCCGCACCGACCACAGAAAACATACAACGCTGATCGTTTAATGACTACCCCAAACAGTCACCTCTGACGGTTTTGCTTTCCCCGCGGATCCGGCCGGCACCGCACCGATGCGGCACGGTTCCGGACACACGAAAGCCCCGGCCCTTCCGGGACCGGGGCTTCACAGGCAGCGCGCGGCGACCCGGATCAGTCGCGGGCGAAGCGGCGCGCGGTGCGCGGCCGGTACTCCACCAGGGTCAGCGCCAGGGAGACATAGCGCTCGGCCAACTCGTCCACGGTCAGCGCGCCTTCGGGCCGGTACCACTGGGCGATCGCGTTGCACATGGCGATCACGGCGCGCCGCGCGTCGTCGGGGTACAGCGTGAGAAAGATGCCCTCTTCGACACCGCGCCCGATGATGTCGCGGAACCGTCGCGTCCCACGCTCCTCGCTCTCCCGGTACCGCTGCAGATGGGCGGCCTCCAGGCTGCGCCCCTCGCTGAGGACGATGTTGCTCTTGTCCGGGTGTCCGGCACGGAACCGCACGGTGGCCGAGACGATCGCCTCGAGCTGCTCGGCCGGGTCGTCACCCACCTCGGCCAGCGCGGCGTCGCACTCGGCCGAGAAGGACTCGACACCCTCCTCCAGGATCGCGACGAGCAGATCCTGCTTGCCCTTGTAGTAGTAGTACAGCGCCGACAGGCTCACTCCGGCGCGCTGCGCGATGTCCCGGATCGACGTCGCCCCGTACCCCTGCTCGGAGAACTCCGCGCGCGCGGCATCGACGATGGCCGTGTGGCCGGCAGGTCGGCTGGACACACCGCTCCGATCTCTCGCTGCGCCCTTCCCCGGCGGAAGCGACTGAACGGACCGGACAGTCACAGCAGTCGCCTGGGCGGTCACATCGTAACGTCGCCGCCTGCGACGCCCCATGAATCCGCGCTTGCCGGCCGCCCCGAGCCGCTGAACAGGGAGATCAACCGGAACGATCGCTCAGTCCGGCCGCCCCGCCCGCCCGGAATCCATCGCCGGCGGCCGGGGCCGCGACGGCGGCCCGTGGTCTCCGGCGCCACGCACACTCCTCTGGTTGATCGATCGTTCAGCCAGGTACGGTGCGCGGAGAAGCACGACGCGCGCGGTGCCGCGATCGCCCGGGCCGTTCCCCGACCCCGCACCTCTGGAGCAGTCATGAGCGCCCTGCCGCTGGAAGGCATCACCGTCGTCAGCCTCGAACAGGCCGTCGCCGCGCCGTTCGCCACCCGCCAGCTCGCCGACCTCGGTGCGCGCGTCATCAAGGTGGAGCGGCCGGGGCCCGGCGATTTCGCCCGCGGCTACGACGAGTCGGTGCACGGGCAGTCGAGCCACTTCATCTGGCTGAACCGGTCGAAGGAGTCCCTGACCCTCGACATCAAGACGCCGGGCGGCCGCGAGGTACTCGGCCGCCTGCTGGCCGACGCGGACGTCTTCGTCCAGAACCTCGCTCCGGGTGCCGCGCGCAGGCTCGGTCTGGGCGCCGACGAGCTGGCGGCCCGGCATCCGTCCCTCGTCGTCTGTGACATCTCGGGGTACGGCAACGACGGGCCGTGGGCGGACCGCAAGGCCTACGACCTGCTCGTCCAGTGCGAGACCGGCGTGGTCTCGCTGACCGGCTCCCCGGCCGAGCCCGCCAAGGCCGGCATCTCCGTCGCCGACATCGCCGCCGGGATGTACGCGTACTCCGGCATCCTCGCCGCCCTGTACGAGCGCCGGGCCACCGGCCGTGCGCGCGCCGTCGAGGTGTCGCTCTTCGAGGCGCTGTCCGAGTGGATGGGCTCCCCGATGTACTACACCGCCTACTCCGGCACCCAGCCCCCGCGCACGGGTGCGCAGCACGCGACGATCGCGCCGTACGGCCCGTACGAGACGCAGGACGGCCCGACCGTGCTGCTGGCGATCCAGAACGAGCGCGAGTGGGCGTCGTTCTGCGCGGTCTTCCTCGGCGCCGCGGATCTCGCCACCGACCCGCGCTTCTTCCGCAACTCCGCCCGGGTGGCGCGCCGCGACGAGCTGCACGCGATCGTCGCCGCGCGCTTCGCCGAGCTGGCGGCCGAGGACGCGGTGAGGCTCCTCGACGAGGCGAACGTGGCCAACGCCCGGCTCCGTACGGTCGACGCGTTCCTGGAGCATCCCGTCCTCGCCGGGCGCGACCGCTGGCGGGACGTCGCCACACCGGGCGGCACGGTCAGGGCGCTGCTGCCCCCGGCCACGCCGCGCGGCCTCACCCCCCGCATGGACCCGGTGCCCGCGGTCGGCGAGCACACCGACTCGGTACTGCACGGCCTCGGCTACGACGAGACCGCCATCTCCGCGCTGCGCGCCGACGGCGCGGTCTGACCCGGGACAGGAGCGTCGCCGACGGCCGGTGAGGAAGGGGGAGGCGCTTCGGGTCCCGGCTACTTCGGCGCCATGCGGATGGCGCCGTCCAGGCGGATGACCTCGCCGTTGAGCATGGGGTTGCTGACGATGTGTTCGGCGAGGGAGGCGTACTCGGCGGGCTCGCCGAGGCGCGAGGGGTGCGGGATCTGGGCGCCGAGGGCGTCCTTGACCTCCTGCGGGGCGCCGCCCAGCAGCGGGGTGTCGAACAGGCCGGGGGCAATGGTCATGACGCGGATGTTCAGTGCCGCCAGGTCGCGCGCGATGGGCAGGGTCATGCCGACGATGCCGCCCTTGGAGGCGGAGTAGGCGGCCTGGCCGATCTGTCCCTCGTACGCGGCGACGGAGGCGGTGTTGATGATCACGCCGCGCTTGCCGTCGACCGGTTCGTTCCTGGCGATCTCCTCGGCGGCCAGGCGCAGCACGTTGAAGGTGCCGATCAGATTGACCGTGACGATCCTGGCGAACCGGTCCAGCGGGTAGGCGCCGTCCTTGTTCACGGTCCGGCGCGCACCGCCGATCCCGGCGCAGTTGACCGCGATACGCAGAGGGGCGAGGGCGGCCGCGGCCGCCACGGCCGCGGCGGCGTCCGTCTCACTGGTGACGTCGCCGGGGACGAAGGCGGCGCCGATCTCCTCGGCCACGGCCTCGCCGTCGGAGCCGGGCAGGTCGAGCAGGACGACCTTGCCACCGGCCGCGAGCAGCCGCTTCGCGGTGGCGAGGCCGAGGCCGGAGGCGCCACCAGTGACGACGGCTGACGAACCGTTGATCAGCATGGGATGCCTTTCGTGCGCGTGCGAGGAGGGCCGAGCAGCCTCCTCCGGGCCGGAGACCTCAGCCTCTCAGTCGAACGCCCGTTAAGCCAGCCTCGGGATCCACCCCCACGTCCACGCGCGCGCCCCACGGCACCCGTCGCCGAGTGAGCACCGTCACAGGTGGAGCGACGCCTCACCCTGGCACCATTCAGCAGCATGAGCGCTCTTTACAGCGACCGCCCGGACACCGAGGAGCACGGAGCGGAGACATCCCCGCGGACACCCCCGCCGCTGGGCTTCGAACAGGTGCTGGAGCTGACCGACGCCGGGGACGGTGCGTTGCGCGGCCGTCCGCACGCGGGCCGTCCGCCCCGCGCCTTCGGCGGCGTCACCCTCGCCCAGGCCCTGCGCGCGGGCGGCCTGGACGTCGGACCCGACCGGCAACTCCACTCCCTGCACGCCTACTTCCTGCGCGCGGTGAACCCGGAGCGGGAGGTGACGTACCGGGTACGCGCCCTGCGTGACGGCAGTTCGTACGCCGCGCGGCAGGTCGACGCCCGGCAGGGTACGGAAGTACTCCATCTGACCGCTTCGTTCAAGAGGCCCGAGACCACGCCCGGCCGGCAGGCGCGGATGCCCGGGGCGCCGGGACCCGATGAGTGCGAGGACCCGTACGCGCTGTGGGCCGAGGAGCACCCGGAGAGCCATGCCGCGGCCGTGATCCCGCGCGTCGTCAGCCTGCGCACGGTGCCCGCCGACGAGCAGGAACGCACCGCCGTGTCGACGGGGCTGGCCCGCAGGCGCACCTGGCTGCGGGCGGCCCACCCGATGTCCGACGATCCGCTGCTGCACGCGGCCGCCCTCGCGTACCTCTCCGACCTCACCCTCTCCCCCACCGCCGCACTGCCGTGGGAACCGCTGGGCTCGCGCCGGTCCCGGCCGTCCGGGGTGATGCTGGCCTCGCTCGACCACGCGATGTGGTTCCACCGGCCGTGCCGGGCCGACGCCTGGCTGCTGTACGCACAGCACAGCACGGCCATCTCCGACGGACGGGTCCTGTCGCGGGGCGAGATCTGGTCCGCCGAGGGCGATTTGGTGGCGACCGTGCAGCAGGAGGCGCTGATCCGGATCCGCCCGGCCCAGCGGTGACCCCGGGCCCGGCGGGCGGGGGCATCACGTACGGCCGGACCCGCACCACCCGGAACCCTGGACAACCAGGGGGAGCACTCGTACTTTAACGAATGTTCGGCCAGGTGGTGTCCGCGGTCCGTCGTGCCGCACCCGAGCAAGGGAGCCCCCATGAACCCTCGCCGCCCCAAGGGCATGCCCGACACGCTCGACTATCCGCCGGGGGTCTGCGTCGGCGACATCCTGGCGGGGGCCGCCCGCCGCCATCCGGACCGTACGGCTCTGCTCGACGGCTCGGCCGCCCTGACCTACGCCGAGCTGTACGACCGGGCTCTGCGCTGCGCGCAGGGCCTGCGCGAGCGGGGCATCCGACCGGGTGACGTGGTTGCACTGCATCAGCCGAACTCACTCTGGTTCAGCGTCACTTACTACGGAATCCTGCTGGCCGGCGCCACGGCCGCACCCATGAACCCGACTCTGCCGCCCGCCACACTGCGCGAGCAGCTCGACGAGGTCTCCGCCGTGGCGGCGATCACCCACCCGGCGACGGCCGAGGCGCTCCTTGCCGCCGGAACCGAGCGACTCCGTCCGGTGGTCGTGGTTACGGGTACGGACATCGCCCCCGCCCCGGACGGCTCGGCGTCACCCGGGACCGTTCCGCTCGACGACCTGCTGGCGGCCGAGCCCGTCGAGGGGCCGCGGGCCGATCCGGAGTCGATCGCCCATCTGTCGTTCACCGGCGGGACCACGGGACGGTCGAAGGCGGTCATGGTGCTGCACCGGCACGTCGTCCACAACGTCCTCCAGTTCACCTGCTGGCGCACCGGTGCGCTGCCCGCGGTGGACGAGCACGGCGGCATCCGTACCGAACTCGTGCCCGGGGCGCAGACGGCCGCGATGGCGCCGTCCGGGGACGGTGTGTCGGTCGGTATCTCGCCGCTCTTCCACGCCATGGGTCTGATCAGCCAGTCCAACGCCGTGCTGGCCGGTCAGACGGTGCTCCTGGCCGGCCGCTTCCATCCGCACCGCTACCTGAAGCTGGTGGAAGACCACGGAGCCACCCACGTGACCGGCTCCCCGGCGCTGCTGCACGCGCTCATCGCCGCCGCCGACGGCCGCTCCTTCCCAGGGGTGCGCACGGTCAACTCGGGTGCCGCTCCCATCGACACGACGACCCTCGAAGCGCTTCGGGCACTGTTCCCGAACGCGGCGGTGGTGGAGGGGTACGGCCTCACGGAGGCCACCATGGGCCTGGTCACGGGTCTGGTCGACCTGGACGACCAGGTGCCCGTCGGTTCGGCCGGGCTCCCGGTCTTCGACACGGAGATCGAGATCCGCGATCCCGCCGGCCCGGGGAAGGCCCTTCCCGCGGGAGAGACCGGTGAGTTGTGGGCCCGGGGTCCGCAGATCACGGCCGGCTATCTCGGCCATCCCGAGCTGACCGCCGAGCAGTACGCCGACGGGTGGCTGCGCACGGGGGACATCGCCCGGCAGGACGAACACGGCCATGTCTTCGTGGTCGACAGGCTGAAGGACATGCTGATCTACAAGGGCTACAACGTGTACCCGGGTGCGCTGGAGGAACTGCTCACCCGGCACCCGGCCGTCGACCAGGCATGCGTGATCGGGGCGCCCTCCGCATCGGCGGGTGAGATTCCCGTGGCGTACGTCGTGGTCCGGCCGCCGGCGGCCTCCGGTCCGGTGCTCGCCGAGGAGCTCATGGACCACGTCGCCGCCCGCGTCGCGCCGTACCAGAAGGTGAGGGAGATCCACTTCGTGGACTCCCTGCCGACGTCCGCCGCGGGGAAGATCCTCAAGACGGAGCTCCGCCGCCGGCACCGGAGTGCCGGCCTTCACTGACGGGCCGGCACTCCGGCGGTGCCGAGCGTGCGGGGTCAGGGAGTGACGATGGCGAAATCGGGGTCGGCGGTGTCGAGGAAGCCGGCGAGCTTCTGGAAGACGGCGGCGTCGCCATGGGTGGTGATGCCGTCGAGCCCGCGCCCGGCGACGACACCGAGCAGCTGGGGCTTGGTCAACGACAGGGTGAGGTCGGCGCCGCCGGTGGCGGGGGCGCCTTCGCTGGTCCGGTAGGTGAGGGCCCCGTTGGACAGCGTCAGGTGCCAGGTGCGGTTCTGGTCCGTGAGGTGCCAGTCCATGGTCAGACAGGTGTCCCAGGCACGGGGGCCGTCGATGCGGATGGCGAGCGTGTCGATGATCTGGTCGACGGAGAGCGCCATGGCCATCTCGGGGTTGGCCAGGTCGACGACGGTGGTGGCCACGGAGCCGCGCAGCTCCATCGCGGCGGTGAGGTAGAAGTTGCGCCAGGTGGCGTTCTCCGCACCGTGCCCGAGCCGGTCGTAGACACCGGCCAGCGCCTCGCGTACGCCCTTGTGGCCGGGTTCGGCGAAGACCCCGTGGTTGAGGAGCGTCGCCGCGAACCGCAGATCGCCGGCCTCCGCGTACTCCCGCCCCTTGGCGACCAGGGCGTCGATCCCGCCGTAGTCGGCGGTGAACCGCTTGGCCAGTTCGGTCGGCGGGTGCTCCCACAGGTGGGCGGGGTTGCCGTCGAACCAGCCCATGTACCGCTGGTAGATCGCCTTGACGTTGTGACTCACCGATCCGTAGTAGCCGCGCGTGGCCCAGGTCTTCTCCAGCGCCGGCGGCAGGGCGAAGTCCTCGGCGATCTCCGGACCGGTCAGGCCCTGGTTGAGCAGGCGCAGCGTCTGGTCGTGGAGATAGGCGTAGAGGTCACGCTGGGCGCTGAGGAACGCGGTGAGCTCCTGCTCGCCCCAGGTGGGCCAGTGGTGGGAGGCGAAGACGACGTCGGCCTGCCCCTCGAACATCACCAGGGCCTCGTTGAGGTAGTGCGCCCAGATACGGGAGTCACGGACGACCGCTCCGCGCAGGGTGAGGACGTTGTGCAGGGTGTGGGTGGCGTTCTCGGCCATGCACAGGGCCCGGTGGTCGGGGAAGAGGAAGTTCATCTCCGAGGGGGCCTCGGTGCCCGGGGTGAGCTGGAAGACGATCCGTACCCCGTCCAGGGTGAGTTCCTGGCCGGTCTCGGCGATGTCCACGGTCGGCGGTACGAGACTGATCGTCCCGAGCGCGGTGGCGCTGCCCAGACCGCAGCCGATCTGCCCCTCGGGGCTCTTGGGCAGCCCCATGCCGTACATGTACACCCCGCGGCGGCTCATGGCGTTGCCCGCGTACACGTTCTCCGAGACGGCGTGCTCCATGAACCCGGACGGCGCGATGACGGGGATGTCCGTGACGCCGTGGGGGACGATGGCGCGAGAACCGCCGAAGTGGTCGCCGTGGGAGTGGGTGTAGATCATCGCCTTCACCGCGCGCTCGCCGCGGTGGGCGCGGTACAGCGCCAGACCGGCCGCGGCGGTCTCCACGGACATCAGCGGGTCGACCACGACGACACCGCTGTCGCCCTCGACCAGCGTCATGTTCGACAGGTCCACACCGCGGATCTGGTAGATGCCCTCGGTCACCTCGTACAGGCCGCTGCGCGCACACAGACCCCCCTGACGCCACAGACTGGGGTTGGCGGTGTCCGGACACTCGGCATCCATGAAGGCGTACGCCGCCGTGTCGAACACCACCTTGCCCGACTCGTCCTTCACCACCGGGTCGGGCAGCGCCGCGATGAACCCGCGATCGGCGTTCGTCGCGGCCGTGGTGTCCTCGAAGGGCAGGTCAGTGACACGCATGCGGTCTCCCGGGCTCGTCGCCAGAATCACGTACTGCGCCTCATTCACCTACACAGCCGGTGCCGCCGCTCGGACGAGTAGCCCGTCCGGGTGACGCACACGCCTGGCCGGTCGCGGGTCCCGGCCGTTCGCTGCCCGCGGCTTCGGGGCCCGGGCCGCGGCAGCGACCGCTTCACCGCGTGTCAGTCAGCGGCCGGTGCCTCGTACGTTTCAGCCATGCGCCTGCCCACGCGGGCCGTCGTTTCACGCAGCCAGATGTGCGCCGCGTCGTGTGTGTGCACCGGATGCCACCACATCGCCTCGCGCAGCGGCACCGCCTCGTAAGGGGGCTCCACGACGCGCACGGCGGCGAGCGGTGCGAGGAGCCGGGCGAGACGTGCCTGGATCAGGGCGATGCGCCGGGTGCCCGCCACCATCAGCGGCAGCAGCTGGAAACTGTCGACGGACACTTCCACGCGCGGCTCGATGCCGAGCATGCCGAGCTGGCGCACGGCCGGGGCGTCGTAGGTCCTCTGGTAGGTGACCCACGGCAGCCGGCCCAGATCGTTGCGGGTGAGCCGGTCGTCGACGCTCGGATGGCCGTCCGCGACGAGGAAGACCCATGTGTCGTCGTAGAGGTCGGTGGCGGGGAAGCCGCTGATCACGCCGTGCGGCATGAGCAGTCCGTCGGTGGTGCTCAGCAGCGTGGCCGTGTCGTCGACCACGGTGGGCGGGGTCTGGACGAAGCGCAGCCGGATTCCGGGCGCCTCCTCGTGGACCACCCGGGCGAGGTCCGCACCGAACACGGCGACCGCGTAGTCGGATGCGACCAGTTTGAACTCGCGCTTCTCGCTGCCCGGATCGAATTCGGCCTGGCTCGCGAAAAGGCGTTCCACCACTTCGTAGGCGGCGGAAGTGCGCTGCAGGAGGACCTGCCCGAGAGCGGTCAGTTCGTAGTGGCCGCCGACACGGGCAAGGAGTTCGTCGTCGAAGTGGCGGCGCAGCCGGGCCAGCGAAGCGCTCATCGCGGGCTGGCTGAGACCGACGCGCTGCCCGGCCCTGGTGACGTTGCGTTCCTCCAGCAGGGCGCGCAGGGCGACGACGAGGTTCAGGTCGAGGCGGGCCAGATTCACGGGACTTCCCTTGCTGTAAGGCGCTGACCGCAAAGAATAGATGCGATGGATGAGAGTCATCCACGGAATCGATTTCCCTGATTGCGGGTGCCGGGTCCAGATTAGTCGCACCGCAACCAGGAGGACATGTTCGTGAATTCTGCATCCGCGTCCGCGCTCTTCTCAGGACCGTTCGCGCTGGCCACGCTCTCGGCACCGGACGGACCTCCCTTCCCCGCACTCGTCACGGCGGACGCCCAGGTGCTCGACCTGCGGGCGGTCTTCGGCGACGACGGCCTGTCCATCCGCGGCCTCCTGGAGATCTGGGACACGGCCGCGGCGCGCGTGGCGGCCCTGGCCGAAGACAGCGGGCCGGAGCGCATGCCGCTGGCGGATTTCCGGGTGCATGCTCCGGTCGAGCCGCGCCAGGTGTTCCAGTCCGGCGCCAACTACCGGCAGCACGTCATCGATCTGCATGTCGCGCACCGGGACCCGGCCGACGAGCGCTCCGAGGAGGAGCGGCGCGCCGAGGCCGCGGAGATCATGGACCGCCGGGCGGCCGAGGACCTGCCCTACGTCTTCACCGGTCTGCCGAGTGCGATCACCGGTCCGTACGACGACGTCGTGCTTCCCGCCTGGGCCGAGAAGCCCGACTGGGAGCTGGAGCTCGTCGCGGTCATCGGCCGGCCGGCCCGCCGGGTGTCCGCGGAAGAGGCCCTCGACCACATCGCCGGCTACACCATCGCCAACGACCTGACCGACCGGGCCACGGTCTTCCGCCGTGACATGCCGCAGATCGGGACGGACTGGCTGCGCAGCAAGAACGCGCCGGGTTTCACCCCGCTCGGCCCCTGGATCGTGCCCACCGCGTCGATCGCGGACCCCGGCGACCTGCGTCTCGTGCTGAAGCTGAACGGCGAGACCATGCAGGACGAGTCGACCAAGGACATGATCTTCGACGTGGCGCGCGTGGTGTCCTACGCCTCGCAGACGGCCCAACTGCTGCCCGGGGACCTGGTCCTGACCGGCTCCCCGGCCGGCAACGGCATGCACTGGGGCCGGCTGCTGCGCGACGGCGACGTCATGGACGGTTCCGTGACGGGTCTCGGTGCTCAGCGCACCCGCTGTGTCACCGAGGTGTCGTCGTGACTCCCGACCGCCACGACCCCGAAGGGTCGATCGCGCGAGCCGCCCGCGCGTACTCCAACTGGGGCCGCTGGGGCGACGACGACGTGCTCGGCACGCTCAACTTCCTGGACGAGGCGAAGCGGCGCGAAGCGGCCACGCTCGTCCGCCGGGGCGTCAGCTTCTCTCTCGCCCAGAGCTTCGACATGCACGGCCCGCAGAAGGGCTGGCGGCGGCGCACGAATCCGGTGCACACCATGCTCGACACCGGCACCGACGCGGCCCTCGGGCTGCAGGGCTTCCCGCACGGTCTCGGCGGTGCCGACGACGTCATAGCGATGCCGTTGCAGTGCTCGACCCAATGGGACGGGCTCGGCCATATCTTCGACCACGGCAAGGCGTGGAACGGCCGGGACGCGGCGAGGACCGTCACCTCCGAAGGTGACCTGGTCACCGGCATCGAGCACATGGCCCCGCACGTGGCCGGACGCGGCGTGCTCCTGGATGTCGGCCGCACGATCGGTGAGGACGGTGAACTCCCCGACGGCTTCGCCATCACCGGGGAACATCTGACAGGAACCGCAGAGGCGCAGGGTGTGGCTGTCGGCCGCGGCGACATCGTGCTGATTCGTACCGGACAGCTCGCCCGCGCCCGCCGCGACGGCTGGGGCGACTACGCAGGCGGCCCGGCTCCCGGCCTGTCCTTCACTACGGCGGGCTGGCTGCACGGCACCGAGATCGCCGCGATCGCCACCGATACCTGGGGTTTCGAGGTCCGGCCCAACGAGTTCGACGTCGCGTTCCAGCCGCTGCACCAGGTCGCCATCCCCAACATCGGTCTTCTGATAGGTGAGATGTGGGACCTGGAGGCACTCGCCGAGGACTGCGCGGCCGACGGCGCGTACGAGTTCCTGCTCACCGCCGCGCCCCTCCCCATCACCGGCGCGGTCGGCTCCCCCGTCAACCCGATCGCCGTCAAGTAGACACAGGAACAAGGGAGTTCCACCATGATTGAAGCCCCAACGGTCCTGGTGATCGGTGGCGGCGCGGCCGGAAACGCCGTGACGCTCCTCTTGCGGCGCGCCGGAATCGACGTGGACCTGATCGAGGCCAAGGACGACTGGAACGCCACCGCCGGCTCCGGCATCACGCTGCAGGGCAACGCCCTGCGGGTGCTGCGCGAACTGGGGGTGTGGGAGCAGGTGAAGGCGTCCGGCCACTGCTTCGGCTCGGTCGGCATCACCACCCCCGACGGAACCGTGCTGCACGTGCAGGACGACATCCGCAGCGGCGGCGACGACCTCCCCGCCACCGTCGGCATGCAGCGGCCGCGGCTCCAGCGCATCCTGATCGACGCCGTGCGCGCCAGTGGCGCCTCCGTCCGGCTGGGCATAACCGCCGAGATCCTGGACCAGGACGCAGACGGTGTCCGCGTCCGCTTCAGTGACGGCTCGGAGGGCCGCTACGGCCTGGTGATCGCCGCCGACGGTCTCGGCTCCGCCACCCGTGCGGCCATCGGCATCACGGCAAGGCCCGAACCGACCGGCATGGCCATCTGGCGGATCGCCGCCCCGCGCCCGGCCGGAGTGTCCCGTACGGACCTCGCCTACGGCGGTCCGGCCTACATCGCCGGCTACTGCCCCACCGGCGACAGCACCCTGTACGCCTACGTCGTCGAGGCCAACCGCGACCGTGCCTCGATCCCGCCGGAGTCGTACGCCGACGAGATGCGCCGGCTGGCCTCCGCCTACGGCGGCTTCTGGCCGGAGATCACCGAGCACATCACCGACCCGGCCGAGGTCAACTACACCTGGTTCGACCGGATGCTGGTGGAGGGGTCCTGGCATCGCGGGCGCGTCGTGCTGATCGGTGACGCGGCGCACTGCTGCCCGCCCACGCTCGCCCAGGGTGCCGCCCTGTCGCTGGAGGACGCGTGGGTCCTCGCACAGTTGCTGACCGGGTCCAAGACGTGGGACGACGCGCTGTTCCGGGCGTACTACGAGCGTCGGATCACCCGGGTCCGTCCGGTGGTCGAGGCGTCCGTCCGGATCGGGCAGTGGCAGCTCGACGGAGTACGCGACGCGGACGTACCCGGCCTGATGGGCCGCACCATGATGATGCTCCGGGAGCTGCCGTGACTGCGCCCACCGTCGATGTGCACGCGCACGTCCTCCTCCCGGAGGTCGAGGCGCTGGTGGCCGGCCTGCCCGGCCTGGCCGGAGCCAGGGAACTCGACGCCCGGCGCAACGGTGCCCAGGCGCTCGCCGTGAGCGGTCCCATGGTGCGTGAACGGATCCCGGCACTGACGGACGCCGCCGTGCGCCTTGCGGCGATGGACCGTCAGGGCGTCGACGTGCAGCTGGTCAGCCCGTCCCCGTCGCACTACCACTACTGGGCGGACGAGGAGACGGCCGGGAAGGTCTGCCGGCTGGCCAACGAGGCAACCGCGGCACACTGCGCGGCAGCCCCGGACAGGCTGCGCGGCCTGGGACTCGTACCGCTCCAGCACCCGCACCTGGCCGTCGAAGCCCTCGACGACGCCCTGGGACGCGGGCTCCTCGGGATCGAGATCTCCAGTCACGCACCGGGGCGCGAGCTGTCCGATCCGGCGTACGAACCCTTGTGGGCACGGGCGGAGGAGAGCGGCGCGGTGGTGTTCCTGCACCCCTTCGGGTGCACGCTCGACGAGCGTCTGGACCGGTGGTACCTGTCCAACACCGTCGGCCAGCCCACGGAGAACGCGGTCGCGCTCTCCCACCTCATCTTCTCGGGGGTGCTCGACCGCCACCCTGGCCTGAAGGTGATCGCCGCGCACGGCGGCGGCTATCTGCCCACCCACATCGGACGCTCCGACCACGCCTGGTCCACCCGCCCCGACGCCGGGGCCGGCTGCGCCCGCCTGCCCAGCAGCTATCTCAAGCAGCTGTACTTCGACTCGCTCGTCCACGACCCCCACGTCCTGCGCGAACTGGTCCGCGTCGCCGGGGCCGGCCGGGTGCTCCTCGGCTCGGACTTCCCCTTCGACATGGGCAGCGAGGACCCGGTCGGCGCACTGCGCGCCGCACGGCTCACCGATTCCGATTTCCACGCCGTCCGGGGCGGCAACGCCGCCGCCCTCCTCCGGAAGGACTGACCCATGCGCCTGCTCACTCATCTGCGCCATGTGGACCTGGCCGTACCCGACTACGACAAGCAGCTCGACTTCTACGCCGGAGTGTGGGGCCTGACCAAGGTCGCCGAGGACTCCGGGATCTCGTTCCTCGCCGCCGAGGGCTCACCCGAGCGTTACGTCGTACGGCTGCGCAGGGCCGAGGAGAAGCGCCTCGACCTCGTCTCCTACGGTGCCGCGAACCCGGCCGACGTGGACACCCTCGCCGAGCGGCTGCTGGCCGGGGGCGTGGAACTCATCACCCGTCCCGGGAAGGTGGACACCCCGGGCGGCGGGTACGGCTTCCGCTTCTTCGACGTGGACGGACGCACCATCGAGGTGTCCGCCGACGTCGAGGTCCGGCAGCACCGCCGGATCGAGGAGAAGGAGGCGATCCCGGTCAAGCTGTCCCACGTCGTCCTCAACTCCCCCGATCTCAACCGCACGCGCGAGTGGTACGAGCGCCACCTCGGCTTCGCCCTCTCCGACACCCTCAGCTCACCGCACATGGGCGAGGTCATGCACTTCATGCGGATCAGCAACCAGCACCACTCGATGGCCATCGCCCAGGGCCCGCACACCGCCCTGCACCACGTCTCCTTCGAGATGCGCGGCATCGACGAGTACATGCGCGGCTCCGGCCGGGTCATGCGCGCGGGCTTCAGGAAGATCTGGGGCCCGGGCCGGCACATGGCGGGCGACAACACGTTCACGTACTTCCTCGACCCGCACGGCAACACCGTCGAATACACCACCGAGCTGGAGAACCTCGACGAGGACACCTGGCATCCGCACGTCTACGACTTCTCCCGGCCCGAGGTCACCGACCAGTGGGGCACCGCCAACGCGATGAACGAGATCGTCGCCAAGGAGTCGTTCAACGACCCCGACCGCGGCGTGTTCGTCGCCCCGCCTGTCTGATCGGACGAAACCCGGGGCGCGGCGGCACAGCCCCTGTCCGACGCACCCCGCCGTGCCCCGGGAACACCCCTCCCCCCGCCCCCTCTCCCCTGACCCCACTTCGCTGGAGCCGCACCATGCGCTTCGCCGCTTACGACAGTCCGCACGGCCACCGGGTGGCCGTCGTGGAAGAGGACGGCACACTCTTCCCCCTGCCGGGCGTCATGTCTCTGACCGCGCTGCTCGCGGAGACCGACGGGCTGCCCGGCCTGCTCGCCGCAGGCGCGGCGGCACTCGATGTGCCTGCCGGGCCCCATGTGTCCCAGGTGCGGCTGCTGTCCCCTCTCCAGCCCTCCTCGGTACGCGACTTCGTCACCTTCGAGGAGCACGTCGAAGGCGTGCGCCGATCGATCGACGGCGTCACCGGGGTGCCCGACGAGTGGTATGCGGCACCGACCTTCTACTTCACCAATCCGCACGCGGTCTACGGACCCCGGGACGGGATCCCGGTGCCGCCCGGCTCCGCGGTGCTCGACTTCGAACTCGAAGTGGGCGCCGTCATCGGCCGCGAAGGCCGTGACCTCACACCGGAACGGGCCCGCGACCACATCGTGGGCTACACCGTCTTCAACGACTGGTCCGCACGCGATCTCCAGTCCGCCGAGATGAAGGTCGGCCTCGGCCCGTGCAAGGGCAAGGACACCGCCACCACCCTCGGCCCCTACCTCGTGACGGCCGACGAGCTGGAGCCCCACCGCGACGCCGAAGGCTTCCTGCGGCTGGCCCTCACCGCCAGGGTCAACGGGGAGACCGTCGGCGAGGACCTGCTCTCCAACATGAGCTGGACCTTCGAGGAGATGACCGCCTACGCCTCACGCGGCACCCGCGTCGTACCGGGCGACGTCCTCGGCTCGGGCACCTGCGGCAACGGCGGCTGCCTCGCCGAACTCTGGGGCCTGCGCGGCGAGCAGACCCCACCCCCGTTGCGGCCCGGTGACACCGTGAGCCTGACCGTCGAGGGCATCGGCACGCTCACCAACACCGTGGTCCCCGGTGCGGAACGCCTCCCGCTGCCCGCCGGCCGGCGCCGCAACCGGGAGCGTCCGTGACCACCCGTCCCCCGACGGGACTGCTCGGCAAGGTGATCGTCGTCACCGGCGCTGCCCGTGGTCAGGGCGCCGCCGAGGCCGCAGCCCTGGCCCGCGAGGGCGGCCACGTCATCGCCACGGCTGTCGACCCCGGGGAGAGCTGCCGCGATCTGGACGTCACCAGCGAGAAGAACTGGGCCGGTCGCGTACACGACGAGCAAGTGGGCACTGCGAGGCCTCTCGAAGGCCGCACGCTGAGCTCGGCCCCCGCGGTATCCGTGCAGGCCTCAGGACATGCTGCCCCGGCACACCGTCCCCGGGGCCGGCGTGCGGCCTGTCCGGAGGTAGCGGTCGACCGTCTCGGTGACGCAGCGGTTCTGCGGGTACGTACCGTGGCCCTCCTCCTCGGCGGTCAGGAGCACGCCGACGCCGTCCCCCAGGGCGCGGACCATGTGGCGGGCGCCGGGGTAGGGGGTCGTCGGATCGCCGGTGCCGCCGACCACCAGGACGGGGGCCGCACCGTCGGCCTTCACCTGGGGCGTGGCGCGCTCGCCGTCGAACGGCCAGTTGTAACAGAGGTAGACGCCGGTGGACCAGGCCGCGCCGAAGACGGGTGAGGCGGCTTCGATGCGGGCCACGTCCCTGTCGATGTCTTCGAAACCGGGGCGCAGGCTGGAGTCCGCGCAGGTGATCGCGGTCCGGGCGGCGCGGCTGTTGTCGCCCGGAGCCTCTGCCCGGTCGGCGGAGCCGATGTCCTCCGCGCCCTCACTCAGGGGACGGCCGTCGTTGTGGTCGATCAGCGCCGTGAGCGCCTTGGCGAGCGGTGGCCAGCCGTCTGTGCCGAGGTCGAGATGGCCGCTGACGGCGTACGCGAGTCCGTCGGCGTCGAGCTTCCTGCCGCCGCCGGCCGGGGCGGGCTTCTTCTCCAGGCGGTCGGCCAGGCTCGCCATGCGCCGCGCGGCCTCCTCGGGCCCGTCGCCGGTCGGGCAGTTGCGGATACGGGACGCGCAGTGCGCGGCGAACCGGTCGAACGCCGCCTGGACCGCCTTGACCTGCGACACCCGCTCCTCGTCGAGGTTCTCGGTCGGATCGACGGACGCTTCGAGGACGAGCCGCCCGACGTGCGACGGGTACAGGTGGGCGTAGACCGCGCCGAGCGACGTTCCGTACGAGACACCGAAGTAGTTCAGCCGCTTGTCGCCGAGGAGGTAGCGCATCAGGTCGAGGTCGCGCGCGGTGTGCGAGGTGCCGATGTACGGGAGGAGCGCCCCGGAGTGCCGGGCGCAGGCGTCGGCCCCGTCGTAGCCGGTGTCCTCCGCGGTCTTCCCGCAGCGCACGGGGATGGTCGCGCCGACGCCGCGCGGGTCGAAGGAGACCAGGTCGTAGCGGTCGAGGAGCGGCTTGTACTGGTTGAGGAACTGGGGCAGTCCGCTCACGCCGGACACGCCGGGGCCGCCGAAGTTGAGGACGAGCGAGCCGATGCGCCGGGAGTTCGGACCGGTGGCCTTGCGGCGGATCAGGGCGACGTCGATCGTCCTGCCGTCCGGTTTCCGGTAGTCGAGCGGGGCCTTCATGACGGCGCAGTCGTAACCCGTGCGCGCCGTGGACGGCGAGGTGCAGCGGGACCAGCGGAGGTGCTGGCCGGTGGTGAGCGCGGCGGGCAGACCGCCGGGCGGGTTGTTCGCGGTGAACTCCGTGCGCGGCTCCGCACTCCGGCCGGGAGCGTCGTGCTGGAGCCAGGCGCCGACCGCCCCGACTACGGCGAGGAGGACCCCGGCGATGATGATGGCACCTCCCGAGAGGCCCGGTCTGCGGCTTCGTATCGGATGTGCGTCACTCATCGAATTCCCCGCGCTCCCGCCCCTGGACGCCTGGCCCGTGCCGGCGTACCCGTACTCGTACTTCACGTCGTACTCGTGATCGTCCGATCGTCGAATGAGTGCAGAGTACAAGCCGGCCCCGTCCGCCCCGGCTTCCCGGGCAGGACGCCGGTTCTCGCCCCCGGCGCTACACGGTGTCCGAGCGAGCCCGAGTGAGACGGATCATGGTGCGGTAAGTAACGCTCCAGCTAATGTTCGCCCCCACCCCGGGCAACCGCTCAAGATCTGGCCGGGCACCGGGGCAGCCCGGAATCGGTCTGCCCACGTTCTCCGCCGAAGCCCGCACCGGCCGTTCACTCCGGCTCACAGGAACAGGTCCCGCGGGCAGTCAGCCGGCGGGTGCGAACAGCTCCAGGGCGATGTCATCGGGGTCCCGGAACTCCAGGATGTACCCGGCCCCGATGTCCTTGATCTCCTCGTGCGGGACCCCGAGCTCGTCGAGCCGACGTACCGCGGCCTCCAGGTCGGCTCGGCCGTCCACGCCGAAACTGACGTGGTCGAGGCCCACCCGGTCCTCGTCGAAGCGGTCCGTGGCGACCGGTCGCAGGCCGAAGAGCGAGTCCCCGAGCCGGTAGATCACTCCCCCGAAGAGGAAGGAGAGCTGTTCGCGGGTCTCCTCGTCCGCGTCGGGCGGAAGGTCGAAGGCCACCGGGAGACCCAGGACCGCGTCGTAGAAGGCACGGGAGCGGTCGATGTCCGTCACCGTAAGTCGCACATGAGCGTAGCCGCGGGGCTGGATCGTCATGCCCTCATCCTGCACCCTGGCCTGCCCGGGGCTCCGTACCCGCTGCCCCGTGTCCGCGCCACGCGCGGATCAGGTGCCGGCGGTCCGCCTCCGCCATCCGCTGCGTGCGCTTTCGAGTGAAGTCCCAGCGTGTTCCGGCCGATTCCGTCCCGGCGAGCAACAATTTGCGTTCACGCTCGATCGGGACGACCGCAGCCTCCGGGAGATCGCCGTGCACATTCTGCTTGTCGCGAGCGGATTCAACAGCCTCACCCAACGTGTTCAGGCCGAGCTGAGGGACCACGGGCACTCCGTCGCCGTGCAGCTCGCGCACGGGGACGACGCTGTCCGGGAGGCCGTGCGCCGGGAGTGCCCGGCCCTTGTCGTGGCCCCGTACCTCAAGACGGCGCTGCCGAGGGACGTGTGGTCGGCTCACACCTGTCTCATCGTCCATCCCGGGCCGGTCGGCGATCGGGGGCCCTCCTCCCTCGACTGGGCCGTCACCGACGGCGAGAGCAATTGGGGCGTGACCGTCCTGCAGGCCAATGCGGAGATGGATGCGGGCGACGTCTGGGCGACCGTTTCCTGCTCGCTGCCCCCGGTGGGCAAGAGCGACCTGTACCGCAACGAGGTCTCGGACGCCGCCGTGGAGGCGGTGCTCCTGGCGGTCGGGCGCTTCGCGTCCGAAACGTACGTCCCGGCTCCACAGCCCTCCGGCCCCGGCGAGGGCTGCCGCCCCCTGATGCGCCAGGCCTCGCGCCGCATCGACTGGGGGTCGGACTCCACCGCGACGGTGGTCCGCAAGCTCAGGGCGGCGGACTCCCAGCCGGGCGTCCTCGACGAACTGCTCGGCGGCGAGTGGTTCCTGCACGGCGGGCATCCCGAGCCGCGGCTGAGCGGACAGCCGGGGGAACTGCTGGCCACCCGGGACGGCGCGGTCTGCCGGGCGACCACCGACGGCGCGGTGTGGATCCCCGAGCTGCGGGCCCGGCGTGCGCCGGGCGGTCCTGTCACCTTCAAGCTCCCCGCGACTTCTGCGCTGGCCGGGCGGCTGTCCGGCGTGCCGGAGCTGCCGGCTCCGCTGCACAGGACGGGGCACGAGGACGTCTGGTCCGAGATCGGCTACCGGGAGGAGGCCGGGACCGGCTTCCTGTCGTTCTCGTTCCGCGGGGGCGCGATGAGCACGGAGCAGTGCCGACGCCTGCTGCGCGCCTACCGGTTCGCCTGCTCCCGGCCCACCTCGGTGCTGGTCGTCGGCGGTGGCCGGGACTTCTTCTCCAACGGCATCCACCTCAACGTGATCGAGGCGTCGTCCGATCCCGGAGCCGAGTCCTGGGCCAACATCAACGCCATGGACGACCTGGTGGAGGCCGTTCTGACCACCACGGACCGGCTCGTCGTCTCCGCCCTGTCCGGAAATGCCGCGGCGGGCGGCGTGATGCTGGCTCTGGCCGCCGACGAGGTGTGGTGCAGGGCGGGCGCGGTACTCAATCCGCACTACCGGCTCATGGGGCTGTACGGGTCGGAGTACTGGACGTACTCGCTGCCGCGGCGCGTGGGGGCGGCGGCAGCCGACCGGCTCATGCGGGAGGCTCTGCCGGTCAGCTCCGCGGCGGCCTGCCGGCTCGGGCTGATCGACAGGGTGATCGCGTGCGACCCTCAGTCGTTCGACTCCGAGGTCGGGGCCCTAGCCTCGCACCTGGCCGCGCTGCCCGCGACGCAGTCCCGTATCAACGCGAAGAAGGCGGAGCGGGACCGGGTCGATCCGGCTCCGTACCGCGAGGCCGAACTCGTGCGCATGCACCGCATCTTCATGGACCCGGACCATGAGTATCACCGGCTGCGCCGGGCCTTCGTACTCAAGGAACGCCCGGCGCCCGGCACCGCCGTTCGGTAGTCACCACGTTCCCCACGTTCCCCGCGTTCTCGGGGGCGTAGCGGCCTGGAGGCCGGCGGCGCGCAGCTAGCGCGCTTCCGCCAGCCAGTCGTACCACTGGGCCAGGCCCTCGCCGGTGGTCGCGGAGAGCGTCAGCACCCGTACGTCCGGGTTCACCGAGCGCGCATGCCTGGTGCACTGTTCGACGTCGAAGTCGACGTACGGCAGCAGATCGGCCTTGTTGATCAGGATCAGATCGGCGGCGGCGAACATGTACGGGTACTTCAGCGGCTTGTCCGTGCCCTCGGTGACCGAGATGATCACGACCTTGGCGCTCTCCCCCAGGTCGAACATCGCCGGGCACACCAGGTTCCCGACGTTCTCGACCATGAGAAGTGCGCCCTCGGCCGGGGAGAGCGCCGTGAGCGCGTCCCGCATCATCTCCGCGTCGAGGTGGCACCCGGCACCGGTGTTCACCTGGACGACGGGACAGCCGGTGCGCCTGATGCGTTCGGCGTCGAGTCCGGTCTCCTGATCGCCCTCGATGACGGCCACCGGCCGCCGGCCGGCGAGGTCGGTGAGGGTGCGCTCCAGCAGGGTGGTCTTGCCGGCTCCGGGCGAGCTCATCATGTTCACGGCCACGATGCCGCGGCTGGCCATCAGGGCGCGGTTACGCTCGGCGACGAGGTCGTTCTTGGCGAGGACCTTCTGCTCGACGGTGATCGTCGCACCGCTGCCGTTCGGGTGCCGGCGCTCGGGCGGATGAGGGTGTTCGTGGGGATGCGGATGCCCGTGATCAGGTGCATCATCCTCGCGCAGCATCACGATCCGGGTCCCGCCGGACTCCTCGGAACAGCCGCAGGTACCGCACATGGGTCAGCCCACCTTCATGGAAACGATCTGCAGTTCCTGTCCCGATGTGATCTCCACATCCGCGCTGCCGCAGGGACACAGCAGAATTGAGTCGGTCAGGGCGAATTCGCCGGCACAGGTGCGGCAGCGGCCGGCGCCGGCTTTCCGGTCGATCTCCAACTCCGCCCCCTCGGCCGCCGTCCCCTCCGTGATCAGGCCGAAGCAGAACCGCATCGAGTCCGGCACCACGGCGGTGAGCGCTCCGACACGGACCCGGACCGAGAGGACCGGACGCCCCTCGGCGCGTTCGCACACCGCGTCGACGACGCTCTGCGTGATGGCCAGCTCGTGCACCGGTGCCTCGTCCTTCCGCGGGTGGCTCCGACCGTAGGGCCACGACGGGGCTGTGAGGCCGTCCGACCGGACCGGCCCAGGCCGGATCACCCGAGCGGACCACCACGTGCCGTCATTCGGCTCCCGTACGTGAGCCGGAGCGGCGAGTTCGCCGTGTTGCCGAAGCACTCGAATCGGGGCGTGATGGTAGCAATGTGCGCATACCCATCCGTGGGGGCCGATGGCCGGTTGGCCGTCATCCTGAAAGGCGGCACTGCCATGCCGACAGAGGAAGCGGTAAAGGCGGAGGACACACTGATCCACGTGCTGTGGATCAACGCGGGACTGAGCTGTGACGGCGATTCCGTCTCCCTGACCGCCGCCACTCAGCCAAGCATCGAGGAGATCGCACTCGGTGCCCTTCCCGGCCTTCCGCAGGTAGCCGTCCACTGGCCGCTCATCGATTTTGAGTGCGGGCCCACCGGCGGCGCCGACGACTTCCTCGAATGGTTCTTCAAGGCCGACCGCGGAGAGCTGGAACCGTTCGTCCTGGTGGTCGAGGGATCCATTCCCAACGAGCAGTTGCACGACGAGGGGTACTGGAGCGGATTCGGCAGCGATCCGGCCACCGGACAGCCGATCACCACGAGTGAGTGGCTCGACCGGCTGGCCCCGAAGGCCACGGCGATCGTCGCGGTCGGCACCTGTGCGACGTACGGCGGCATCCACGCCATGGCGGGCAACCCGACTGGCGCGATGGGGGTCCCCGACTATCTGGGCTGGGACTGGAAGTCCAAGGCCGGCATTCCGATCGTGTGCGTGCCGGGATGCCCGATCCAGCCGGACAACCTGTCGGAGACCCTCACCTACCTGCTGTACATGGCCACCGACCAGGCGCCGATGATCCCGCTCGACGACGCGCTGCGGCCGACCTGGCTGTTCGGGTCGACCGTCCACGAGGGCTGCGACCGGGCCGGGTACTACGAGCAGGCCGACTTCGCGACGGAGTACGGCTCGCCGAAGTGCATCGTCAAGCTGGGCTGCTGGGGTCCCACGGTCAAGTGCAACGTGCCCAAGCGGGGCTGGATGAACGGCATCGGCGGCTGCCCCAACGTCGGCGGCATCTGCATCGGCTGCACCATGCCGGGGTTCCCGGACAAGTTCATGCCGTTCATGGACGAACCTCCCGGCGGGAAGCTCTCGACCAACGCGGTCGGGCTGTACGGGTCGACGATGCGGCGCCTGCGCCACATCACCACCCACACCCTGGACCGCGAACCGAAGTGGCGTAAGCCCGGCAAGGAACTCAGGACCGGCGCCACACGCACCTGGTAACCGACCGCGTATTCACCGCAACGGACAGAAAGATGAGGCGGCGCAATGACCGCGACGCAGCACAAGGGTGCCGGAGGGGGCCGGGGCAAGAACGACCTGGTCGAAATGGCGTGGGATCCCATCACCCGGATCGTCGGCAGCCTGGGCATCTACACGAAGATCGACTTCAAGCAGAAAGTGGTCGCGGAGTGCCACAGCACCAGCTCCATCTTCCGCGGCTATTCGGTCTTCATGAAGGGCAAGGACCCGCGGGACGCGCACTTCATCACGAGCCGCATCTGCGGAATCTGCGGTGACAACCACGCCACGTGTTCCTGTTACGCACAGAACATGGCGTACGGGGTGAAGCCGCCTCACCTCGGCGAATGGATCGTGAACCTCGGCGAGGCCGCGGAGTACATGTTCGACCACAACATCTTCCAGGAGAACCTGGTCGGGGTCGACTACTGCGAGAAGATGGTCGCGGAGACCAACCCCGGGGTGCTGGAGCAGGCCAACCGCACCCCCTCCCCGCACGCCGACGCGCACGGGTACAAGACCATCGGCGACATCATGCGGTCGCTGAACCCGTTCACCGGCGAGTTCTACCGCGAGGCGCTCCAGGTCAGCCGGATGACCCGGGAGATGTTCTGCCTGATGGAGGGGCGGCACGTCCACCCCTCCACGCTCTATCCGGGCGGCGTCGGAACCGTGGCGACCATCCAGCTGATGACGGACTACATCACCCGGCTCCAGCGGTACGTCGAGTTCATGAAGAAGGTCGTGCCGATGCACGACGACCTCTTCGACTTCTTCTACGAGGCCCTGCCCGGGTACGAGCAGGTCGGCAACCGGCGCATCCTGCTGGGCTGCTGGGGCTCCTTCCAGGACCCGGAGCACTGCAACTTCGAGTACAAGGACATGACCGACTGGGGCCGGAAGATGTACGTCACCCCCGGTGTCGTCGTCGACGGGAAGCTGGTCACCACCGACCTGGTGAAGATCAACCTCGGCATCCGGATCCTGCTCGGTTCGTCGTACTACAACGACTGGGACGAGCAGGAGACCTTCGTCTCACACGACCCGCTCGGCAATCCGGTCGACCGGCGCCACCCGTGGAACCAGCACACCAACCCGCAGCCGCAGAAGCGGGACCTCGACGACAAGTACAGCTGGGTCATGTCGCCGCGGTGGTTCGACGGCAAGGACTACCTGGCGCTGGACACCGGCGGCGGGCCGCTCGCCCGGCTGTGGACCACCGCGCTGGCCGGCCTGGTCGACATCGGCTACATCCAGGCGACCGGCCACAGCGTCAAGATCAACCTCCCCAAGACCGCGCTCAAAGGCCCGGTGGAGCTGGAGTGGCACGTCCCGAAGTGGAGCAACACCATCGAGCGCAACCGGGCGCGCAGCTACTTCCAGGCGTACGCCGCCGCCTGCGCGCTGCACTTCGCGGAGAAGGCGCTCGCGGAGATCAGGTCCGGGAACACCAAGACCTGGGAGAAGTTCGAGGTGCCCGAGGAGGGTGTCGGCTGCGGCTTCACCGAGGCGGTCCGAGGTGTCCTCTCGCACCACATGGTGATCCGGGACGGGAAGATCGCCAACTACCACCCGTACCCGCCGACTCCGTGGAACGCGAGCCCGCGCGACACCTACGGCACGCCTGGCCCCTACGAGGACGCCGTGCAGGGTCAGCCGATCTTCGAGGAGAACGACCGGGAGAACTTCAAGGGCATCGACATCATGCGCACGGTGCGCAGCTTCGACCCCTGTCTGCCCTGCGGCGTGCACATGTACCTCGGCGAGGGCAAGAAGCTGGAACTCCTGCACTCCCCCACCCAGTCAGCGGGCAGTGAGTGATGGCGCAGGAGGAATCCCCGGCGGCGCCCGACTGGCGGACGACCGGTGACCGCATCGACACCCTGATCGCCGCCAGCGGTTCCGGCGGCGCGGTCGCGCGCGAGCGCAGCGAGGAACTGGTCCGGCTCGTCGCCGACTTCTACGGTGCCGGGCTGGAACGTCTGCTCGACCTCATGCACGAGCAGGGGCGGCTGGACGACGAGGTCCTGGCCGCGCTGGCCGGTGACGACCTGGTGGCCAGTGTCCTGCTGGTGCACGGGCTGCACCCGTACGGTGTGGAGACCCGGGTCGAGCAGGCGCTGGAGAGTGTGCGGCCCTATCTTGGGTCGCACGGCGGTGACGTGGAGCTGCTCGCCGTCACCGACGAGGGTGCCGTCCGGCTGCGGCTGCTGGGCAGTTGTGACGGCTGTCCGTCGTCCTCGGTCACGCTCAAGCTGGCCGTGCAGGGTGCGGTGGAGGCGGCAGCTCCGGAGATCACCTCGATCGAGGTCGAGACGGCGGCCGACGAGGAGGCCGGGGCGTCGGGTCCGCTGGTGCCGGTGGACTCGCTGTTCGCGCGGCTGCACACGGAGACCGGGACGGCCAGCGACGACGGCGCGTCCTGGGAGCCCGTCCCGGAGCTGGCGGAGCTGCAGACCGGCGACGTGGCCCGGGTCGAGGTCGGCAGGGTGCCGGTGGTGGCCTGCCGGGTGGGCTCGGAGCTGTTCGCCTTCGAGGACCGGTGCGCTCGCTGCGAGCGGCCGTTCGAGGGTGCCACCCTGGCGCGAAGGCTGGGTGGCGGGTCCGGGGACGCGGTCCTGCGGTGCGCCGGATGCAGGGCGCACTACGACGTCAAGCGGGCCGGGGTCTGCCTCGACGGGGACGGTGTGCACCTGGCGCCGCTCCCGCTCCTCTCGGACGCTGGATCCGTCGCCGTCTCGGTGCCCGCGGCGGTGGCACCGTGATCCCGGCCGGCCGGTCCGCTTCCCCGGCGTCCACCCTCCTGCGCCTCACCCGTGACCGGCCGGTCGCGGCCGCCGGTGAACGCTGCGAGATGTGCGCGGAGCCGATCGGCGAGAGCCACCCCCATGTGGTGAACCTCGACAGCCGCGCCCTGATGTGCGGCTGCCGGGCCTGCTACCTGCTGTTCACCGACGAGGGGGCGCAGTTGCGCTACCGGGCGGTGCCCGAGCGCTATCTGCACTTCGCGGGTCTGACCGTGGACGGGCGTGCCTGGGACGAGCTGCAGATTCCCGTCGGGCTCGCCTTCCTGTTCCGCAACTCCGTGCAGGACCGCATGGTCGCGTTCTACCCGGGTCCTGCCGGGGCGACGGAGTCGGAACTGCCCCTGGAGGCATGGGAGACCGTCGTCGAGTCGAGCCCGGAGCTCGCCGTGCTGCGTCCCGACGTCGAGGCGCTGCTGATCCGCCGCACCGCGGAGAGCGGCGGCTCGTGCCATCTGGTGCCGATCGATGCCTGCTACGAACTGGTGGGTCAGCTGCGCACGCTGTGGCGCGGGTTCGACGGCGGCTCCGAGGCGCGCACCGCGATGGACGTCTTCTTCGCACAGGTGGCGGACCGCAGCCGGCCCGCTCCGGAGATCGGGGCACCGTGAGCAACTTCGCCTTCTCCGTGCTGGATGTGTTCGCCGAACCGTACGCGGCGGTGCCTCAGCTGACGGCACGGCTGCGGATCGAGGAGCTGACGGGCCAGCATGTCCACGCCGTCGCCCTGCACTGCCAGGTCCGCATCGAGCCTCAGCGCCGGCACTACGACGACGCCGAACAGAGTGGCCTGCAGGCACTTTTCGGTACCCGGGAGCGCTGGACGGACACTCTGAAGCCGTTCCAGTGGATGAGCTGCGACACGACGGTTCAGGGGTTCAGCGGCTCGACCGAGGCCGACCTCGCCCTGCCGTGCACGTACGACTTCGACGTGGTCGGTTCCCGCTATCTGCACGCTCTCGGTGAGGGTTCGGTCCCCCTGGCCCTGATGTTCTCCGGCACGGTGTTCACCCGCGGCAGCAAGGGCTTCGGGGTCGAGCAGGTGCCGTGGGACTGCGAGGCCCGGTATCAGATGCCGGTCGAGGTGTGGCGGCACATGGTGGCGTCGCACTTCCCGAACACCGGCTGGATCAGGCTGGACCACGAGGTGCTGGCACGGTTCGCGGACTTCCGGGCCCGGCGCGGGCTGATCAGCTGGGACGAGACGGTGCAGGCCCTCCTGGCCGAGAGCGACGAGGTGGTCCTGTGAGTCTTGACCAGGTGCGCACGGTCGCGGACGCGGTCCTGTACGAGGGGTACCTCCTGTACCCGTACCGTGCGAGTTCGCACAAGAACAGGTCGCGCTGGCAGTTCGGAGTCCTCGGCCCGCCGCACGCGACGGCGGCGAGCTTCGGCGAGGAACCGGGCATGGAGGCACAGTGCCTCCTCGCTCCGGGCGAGGGGCCCGCGGCGGTCACCGTCCATCTGCGCTTCCTTCAACTGCAGGTCCGCGAGGTGCAGCGCAGGGAAGCGGACGGCAGCCATGTTCCGGTCGGGAAGCTCACCGTCGACGGGGTCTCCGTGATGACCTGGGACGAGGCGGTCGAGAAGGAAATCGTGCTCGCCGCAAAGCCGTTGGCGGAGTCGATGGACGACGTCCACCAGGTCCCGGGCGGCGAGGAGTCGGAGCCGCTCAGCGATGCGAGCGGCGCGGTCGTGGGGCGGATCGTCCGGCGCCGGCTGCCGCTGGCCGTCAGGATCAGGACCGCGAGCGAGGCCGATGACGGCTTCGTCCGGCTGTCGGTGGCGGTGCGCAACGAACACCCGGACACGGTCACGACCAAGGACGCCGCTGTGCGCTCCTCACTGATCGGTGCCCATCTGCTGCTCCGGGCGCACGACGCCGCGTTCGTCTCGCTGCTCGAACCCCCCACCGCGGCGACGGGCGCCGCCGGCCGTTGCCGGCAGCGCAGGTGCTGGCCCGTGCTGGCCGGTCCGAAGGGCGCGACGGACACGGTGCTCGGCGCGCCCATCATCCTGTACGACTACCCGGAGGTGGCCGAGCAGAGCGCCGGCGCCCTGTTCGACTCGACGGAGATCGACGAGATCCTGACCCTCCGGGTGATGACCATGACGGAGGCGGAGAAGGCGGAGGCACGGGCCACCGATCCCCGGGCCCGGGAGATCATCGACCGGTGCGACGGGATGTCGCCTGCGGACCTGCAGCAGTTGCACGGTCTGCTGCGCGATCCGCATCCGCCGGCGGCGGCCTCCGCCGCGGCACTCGTGGACCCGGCGGCCGGCGGCCCGGACGCCGAGCACAGCCCCTTCGACACCGCGGGCGCGCCCTGGTGGGATCCGGCGGCCGACGCGTCGGTGCGGCCGGAGAGCGACGCGGTGACGATCGGCGGGGAGCGCGTGGCCAAGGGGAGTCTGGTCCGCGTCCATCCGTCACGGCGCGCCGACGCGCAGGACCTGTTCTTCGCCGGTCAGGTGGCCCGGGTGACCGCGGTTCTCGCGGACGTTGACGGCGGTACGCACGTCGCCCTGGTCCTCGTCGACGACCCGGCGGCCGACCTGCACGACTGGTACGGCCGCTACTTCTACTTCGCACCCGACGAGCTGACACCCCTGTCCGCCGAGGAGGCGGCGCAGTACCGAGAGGAGAACCGATCGTGAAGAGCCTGGGCATGATCACCGCCGGTGTGGCGGCGGCCGTGGCGCTGGTCGCCGTGGGCGTCGGGATCAGGTCGATCCCCGACATCCGCCGCTACCTGAGAATCCGTTCGATGTGAATTCCGATGTGTGAACCCTGATGTGTGAGTCCCGATGTGAGTGAGGAGTGCACCCATGGCGGATACGCCGAAGAAGGACAGTGCCGTCGAGGAGGAGCCGCAGGAGGTACGCGGCCCCAAGGGTTCGCGGGACACCGGCTCGGACAAGCCGGAGGGCGGCCCGGCGGACCGGCCGTCGGGTACCTCGGACGAACGCTCCGGCACCTCCGTGCAGCCGAAGAAGCCCGAGGACCCCGACTCTCCCCACCTGCAGTCCGGCGGCTGAGGCGGCCCGGTGCTCTCGCCCACGACCCTTCACGAAGCAGGAGCCGAGGATGACGCAGGAACCGGACACATCCGGACAGGTGCTCGTGGCGGGCATCGGCAATCTGTTCCTCGGTGACGACGGCTTCGGCCCGGAGGTCGTGCGGCAGCTGAGCCACTCCGGCGGGCTGCCCTCCCGGGTCCGCTTGGTCGACTACGGCATCCGCGGCATGCACCTCGCGTACGACCTGCTCGACGGGTACGACGCGCTGGTGCTGGTCGACGCCTACCCGGGTGGCGGTCCGCCCGGGGAGCTGACGGTGCTCCGGATCGGCGTGGAAGACCTCGGTACGGGTGAATTCGATGCCCATGGGATGAATCCGGTTGCTGTCCTTGCAAATCTGGATCAATTGGGCGGTACTCTTCCGCTCACCTACCTCGTGGGCTGCACCCCCACCGGCGTCGAGGAGGGCATCGGGCTCAGTGAAGCCGTCGCCCACGCGGTGCCCAAGGCGATCCAGGCAGTGCACACCCTGGTCCGGCAGCTCGTATCAGCCGTACCGACCACGTCCGTGAAGAGCGCCGAACCCCGGAGATCCTGATCATGTGCCTTGGCATTCCTGGTCGCGTCGTGGAGATCGTGGACGGGTATGCGGGGCAGCTGGCTCTCGTGGACGTGGAGGGCGCGCGGCGACGCGTCAACATCGGCATGCTCGACGCGCCGCCCGTTTGCGACGACTGGGTCCTTCTCCACATGGGCTTCGCCGTCGAACTCATCGACCGGGCGAAGGCCCGGGACGCCCTGTCGGGCCTGGAGATGATGGGCAGGGGCCGGGTCCAGCGGATCCGGCGCAGGTTCGAGGTGCGCGGCGTCGTGCAGGGCGTGGGCTTTCGGCCGTTCGTCTACGTCACCGCCTCCGAGCTGATGCTCACCGGCACGGTGACGAACACCGGCGACGGTGTGCTCGCCGAGGTCGAGGGGCCGTCCGACGCCGTCGAGGAGTTCGGCCGCCGGCTGCGCGACGACGCCCCGCCCCTCGCGGTCGTCGAGGATGTCCGTACGAGCGAACAGCCGACGCGTGGCGGTACGGACTTCACCATCGAGAAGTCGAGCACGCGCGAGGGGGCCCGGACGCTCGTCTCGCCGGACATCGCGACCTGCCCGGACTGTCTCGACGAGATGGGCGACCCGTCGAACCGGCGCTACCGCCACCCCTTCATCACCTGTACGCACTGCGGCCCGCGGTTCACGATCGTGACCGGACTGCCGTACGACCGGGCCGCCACCACGATGGCGGCCTTCGACATGTGCGGGGTCTGCCGGGCGGAGTACGAGGATCCGCACGACCGCCGCTTCCACGCCCAGCCGATCGCCTGCCGCGACTGCGGGCCGCGGCTCGAACTGGTCCGCAAGGACACCGTTGACCGGCCCTGCGGTGAGGACGCGCTGCGGGCCGCGCGAGAGCTGGTGGCCGCCGGCGGGATCATCGCGGTCAAGGGACTCGGCGGGTACCACCTGGTCTGCGACGCTCGCAACGACCGGGCCGTGGCCGAACTGCGCCGCCGCAAGCAGCGCGGCGGCAAACCCTTCGCGGTGATGGTCCCGGGGCTCGATGCCGCGCGGGAGCTGGTGACCATGACCGGCGACGAGGAGGAGCTCCTGACCGGCGGCCGCCGTCCGATCGTGCTCCTGCCCAGGCGTCCGGACCGGCCGGGAGCGGGGGTGTCGCAGGCCGTGGCACCCGGAAATCCGAATCTCGGACTGCTGCTTCCCTACACCCCGTTGCACGTCCTGCTCCTGGGGACCGGGGACGACCGGCCGGGCCCGGACGCGCTGGTGATGACCTCAGCGAATCTGTCGGGCGAGCCGATCGTCACCGACGACGAGGCGGCGCTGACCGTACTGGAGCCGTTGGTCGACGCGTGGCTGCGGCACGACCGGCGGATCCACGTGCCGTGCGACGACTCCGTCAGCCGGTACGTGGCCGGCGCCGAACTCCCGCTCCGCAGATCGCGCGGGTACGCACCGCTGCCGCTCGCGCTGCCGTTCGACGTCCCGGCGACGCTCGCCGTGGGCGCCGACCTGAAGAACACCTTCGCCCTGGCCGAGGGCCGCTACGCCTGGCTCAGCCAGCACATCGGCGACATGGACGATCTGTCCACCGTTCGCGCCCTGACCCGGGCCGAGCAGCACCTGGAGGGTCTCACCGGTGTGCGGCCGGCCCGTCTGGTGGCCGACCGGCATCCCGGCTACCACTCCGGCGAGTGGGCCCGCGCCCACGCCGCCGGCCGGCCGGTCCGCACGGTGCAGCACCACCACGCGCACATCGCGTCCGTGATGGCGGAGCACGGTCTGGGCGCGGACGAGAGCGTCATCGGCATCGCCTTCGACGGCACCGGCCACGGCGACGACGGCGCTGCCTGGGGCGGTGAGGTCCTGGTGGCCGGCTACAAGGCGTTCCACAGGGCGGCCCACCTGGGCTACGTGCCGCTGGCCGGGGGCGACGCGAGTGTGCTGCGGCCCTACCGGATGGCGCTCGCGCACCTGCACGCGGCCGGTGTCCCCTGGGACGACGACTCCCCTGCGGTCCAGGCGTGCCCGGACGCGGAACGCGACTTGCTGGCGCATCAGTTCACCACCGGCTTCGGATGCGTGCCCACATCGAGCATGGGCCGGCTCTTCGACGCGGTCGCCTCGCTGGCCGGTGTCCGGCACGCGGTGGACTACGAGGCGGAGGCAGCCGTGGAGCTGGAGGGGCTGGCACGGAGCGGGCAGGCCGACCCCCGCGTGCCGGAGACCCGCTACGGCTTCGGGATCCGGCCCGGGGCGGGAGACGAACCCGCCGTCGCGGATCCGGGCCCGGTCGTCCGGGCCGTGGCCCGCGACGTACGTTCCGGCGTTCCCGCCGAACTGATCGCCGCGCGCTTCCACCTGTGCGTCGCGGCGCTTGTCGCCGACCTCGCGGACATCTGCCGCACGAGCACCGGGCTCGGCACCGTGGCCCTGGGTGGCGGCGTCTTCCAGAACGCCGTACTGCTCGAAGCGGCACAACACGGCCTGACGGAACGGGGCTTCACCGTCCTGCGGCCGCGGTTGCTGCCGCCGAACGACGGCGGGATCGCCCTCGGCCAGCTCCTGATCGCCGCATCGGGCTGACCGCCCCGCCTCCCCCGTACCCCAAGGGATCCACAGAGAAGAGGGACCATGTGTCTGGCTGTTCCGGGGCGAGTCCTCAGCACCGCCGAAGTCGACGGCACCGTGATGGCCGAGGTGGACTTCGGCGGGGTGCGCAAGGAGGTGTGCCTCCAGTACATCCCCGACGTGACGGTCGGTGAGTACGTCATCGTGCACGTCGGGTTCGCCATCCAGCGCCTCGACGAACGGTCGGCCCAGGACACCCTCGCCAACTTCGAGCGGCTCGGCATCCTCGCCGAGGAGTTCGGCGACGGCCTCGAACTCGCAGCCCAGCAGGGCGAATCCACCGAAGGAGCCGGCCGGTGAAGTACCTCGACGAGTTCAGCGACCCCGATCTCGCGAAGAAGCTGCTGGACCAGATCCATGCGGCCACCACGCGGAAGTGGGCCATGATGGAGGTCTGCGGGGGCCAGACCCATTCGATCATCCGGCACGGCATCGACCAACTGCTGCCGGGCGGGGTGGAGATGATCCACGGCCCGGGATGCCCCGTCTGCGTCACGCCGTTGGAGATCATCGACCGGGCGCTGGCGATCGCCGCCCGCCCCGGCGTCATCTTCTGCTCGTTCGGCGACATGCTGCGCGTGCCCGGGAGCAGCCAGGACCTGTTCTCCGTGCGAAGCGCCGGCGGTGACGTACGTGTGGTGTACTCCCCCCTCGACGCACTGAAGCTGGCCCGTGAGAACCCGGACCGCGAGGTCGTGTTCTTCGGGATCGGGTTCGAGACCACCGCGCCCGCGAACGCGATGACGGTCTACCAGGCCAAGCGGCTCGGCGTACGCAACTTCAGCCTGCTGGTGTCACACGTGCTGGTGCCGCCCGCCATCGCCGCGATCATGGAGTCCCCGACCTGCCGGGTACAGGCGTTCCTCGCCGCGGGGCACGTGTGCAGCGTGATGGGGACGGCGGAGTACCCGCCGCTGGCCCAGAAGTACAAGGTGCCGATCGTGGTCACCGGCTTCGAGCCCCTGGACATCCTCGAAGGCGTGCGCCGCACCGTCCTCCAGCTGGAGGCGGGCCGGCACGAGGTGGAGAACGCCTACCCCCGGGCGGTTCGCGACGAGGGCAACGCACCGGCCATGGAGATGCTCGCAGACGTCTTCGAGGTGACGGACCGGACCTGGCGCGGCATCGGGGCCATCCCCCGCAGCGGCTGGCGGCTCTCCGCGAGATACCGGGAGTTCGACGCCGAGGAACGGTTCGACGTGACGGGCATCCACACCGCGGAGTCCTCTCTCTGCCGGTCGGGCGAAGTCCTCCAGGGCCTGATCAAGCCGCACGCGTGCGAGGCGTTCGGCAGGGAATGCACACCGCGGAATCCGCTGGGCGCGACCATGGTGTCCTCGGAGGGTGCCTGCGCCGCGTACTACACCCACCGCCGACTGGAACTGGTCGATGCCAAGTGACTGACGCGATTCAAGAAGTGGCCGGCGCGCGGCCGGACGCCGCCGGCCTCGACTTCGAGGGATGGACCTGCCCCGTACCGCTGCGGGACATCCCCTCGGTCGTGATGGGCCACGGCGGTGGCGGCGCGATGTCCGGCGAACTGATCGAGCATCTGTTCCTGCCCGCCTACGGTGCCGCGGCGGCCTCCGATCTCGGCGACTCAGCCGTCCTGACGGTCGGTTCCGGCACCCGCCTCGCCTTCTCCACGGACTCGTTCGTGGTGAAGCCGATGTTCTTCCCCGGCGGATCGATCGGTGACCTGGCGGTGAACGGGACGGTCAACGACCTGGCCATGTCGGGCGCGACGCCGATGTTCCTGTCGACCGCCTTCATCCTCGCGGAGGGCACCGCACTGAACGACCTCGGCCGGATCGCCCAGGCCGTGGGCCGGGCGGCGGAGAACGCCGGCGTACGCCTGGTCACCGGGGACACGAAGGTCGTGGAGCGCTCCAGCGGTGACGGCGTCTACATCAACACCTCGGGCATCGGAGTGGTCCCCTCCGGTGTCGACATCCACGCACGCCGGGCCCGTCCCGGCGATGCCGTGCTGGTCAGCGGCGACATCGGGGTGCACGGAGTGGCCGTGATGAGCTGCCGGGAGGGCCTGGAGTTCGGGACGACGGTCGAGAGCGACACCGCTCCGCTGCACGGGCTGGTCGCCGGCATGATCGCCACCGGCGCCGACGTCCATGTGCTCCGGGATCCCACGCGCGGCGGTGTCGCGGCATCGCTGAACGAGATCGCCCGCGCCTCGGACGTGGGCATCGAACTGGTCGAGCGGTCGCTTCCCGTGCCGCCCACGGTGCGGGACGCGTGCAGTCTGCTCGGACTCGACCCGCTCCAGGTCGCCAACGAGGGCAAACTGATCGCGATCGTTCCGGCCGAGGACGCGGACCGGGTGCTGGCGGCCATGCGGGCCCACCCCCTGGCCCGGGACGCATGCAGGATCGGCAGCTGCGTGCCGGATCACGCCGGGATGGTGGTCGCCAGGACGGGGCTGGGCGGGAGCCGGGTGATCGGGCTACCGATCGGCGAACAGCTCCCGAGGATCTGTTAGATGAGCGCCGAGGGCGCACTGCTGTTCGCGCGATACGCCTACCCGCCCAACGAACTCGGCTACTGCGGCCCCGCCGACGCAGCGGCCCTCCTGCGTCGTGAAGCGACCGCCGACATCGAGCTGCGGGCCAGGCAGTTCGAGGGAGCCTGGTGCTATCTCGAGTACCTGGCGGAGGTGGCCGGGATCCCGGACCCGCTCGACGCGCGGGTGGTGGAGGCGTACTGGATCGGCAACGAGCTGCTGGACCTGGTCGATCCCGCCGGTCTGGTGGAGCGCATGACGGACCGGTTCCGGGGCCAGCTCGGCGGCACCTGGCGCGAAGCCGCGCAGCGGGCGCTCGCGCACCACAGTTTCCAGGTGTTCGAGGTGTACCCATGGGCGCCGATGCTGCGGACGGGCGGGAATCCCACCGCCCTGTCCGTGCTCGACCAGTGCCGCATCCGTACAGGGGTGGTCCTCCGCGCCGACCGGCATCTGGCGACGGTACGGTGCCGCCCGCTCAGCTGGAACGGCACGGAACTGATCACCGGTGACTGGCAGGAGGAGACCGCTCGCCACTCGGCCGGCGGGAGGACGCTGATCGACGGCCTCTCCCCGGGCGACCGGGTGGCTCTGCACTGGGACTGGGTCTGCGATGTGATCACCGACGAACAGGCCCGACGCATCGAGGACATCGAGGAACGGCAGCGCACGGGACCGATTCTGCGCGACCCGGTGCGCTGACCGTCGCCTGCCCACCCCGGAGGTCGCCCGCTCGCAGAACCGGGCGCCGTACGGAGTGAGCCGTTCGGACCCGTCCGGGCTGCGGCGGCTCAGGTTTGCGCCGAGGTTGGACGTATGCCGGCACAGAGCGCGGATGGCGTCCCCGGCGGTCGGTCGTCCGCAGGCTTCCGCGGCATCGGAGAAGGCATGAGCGGGACATCGGTGCGCCTGGTCCTCGGGGTGCTGGTGCTGCAGACGGCATTCGTCCTCTCGTGCATCGGCGCGTTCCGCGATCCCGCCCCGCACCGCGTTCCCCTGGCCATCACGGCTCCCACGACCCGGATCGCCGACGACACCTTCTATCAGCTCGCGTTGCTCCCCGGTGAGCCGGTGGACCCGTTCCGGGTGGCCGACGAGGCTGCGGCCCTGGACCGGATCCGCGGTCGTCAGGTGAAGGGTGCGCTCATCGTCTCCCGCTCCGGCACCGACGACCTGTTGCTGGTCGCCAGTGGTGCGGGCCCGTCGCTGGCCAGGGAACTCGCTACGCACGTCGGTGCGGCCGAAAGACAGCAGGGCCGCACTGTCCGCGTCCGGGACGTGGCGCCGATCGCGCCGGGTGACAGGCGTCTCCTCTCCTCCTTCTCGCTCGTTGTGGGCTGGTGTGCGGGCGGCATCCTGTGCGCCTCGGTGCAGGCACTCGTTGCCGGGCGCCGTCCGGGGGTAGTACGCGCATCCGTCAAGACGGGCGTGCTGCTCATGTACTCGGTACTCGCCGGACTGCTCGGTGTCCTGGTCGCCAGGACTCTTCTGAACGCGGTGCCGGGAGACTTCTGGGCACTGTGGGCCGTGGGGTCCTTGCTGGTTCTGGCGGCGGGAGCCCTCACACTTGCCCTGCACGAACTGGCCGGAGTGCCGGGAATCGGTCTGGCGCTCGTGCTCGTGGTCGTTCTCGGTGTGCCCGGCTCGGGTGGGGTGTATCCCACCGAGCTGCTGCCCACGTTCTGGCGCACGGCCGGTCCGTCCCTGCCGCCCGGTGCGGGCCTGGATGCCCTGACCTCGGTCGCCTATTTCCGGGGCGCGGGTGCCGGCGGTCCGTTGTGGACGCTTCTGGCCTGGGCCGGTGGCGGCGCGGCCGTGGTCCTGCTGGGCGGAGTCCGCGCGCCCCGGTCTCACGCTCCCGCCGGGCGGACCACTCGCTCTCCCTGACGCCGAGGCACCACCACGGCGTCACGATCGCGGCGTCACCAGTCCTCGTCCGCCCACTGGTCGAGCAGGGCTTCGCCGTTGAGGCTGCTGTGAGGTACCTCGGTGCCGAGGGACTGCTCGGCCCAGATGACCTTGCCGCGTGCGGTGTAGCGCGTGCCCCAGCGGTGCGCGAGCCGGGCGATGATGAACAGGCCGCGCCCGCCCTCGTCGGTGGTGGCGGCCTGACGCACGTGCGGGGCGGTGCTGCTGCCGTCCGCGACCTCGCAGATCAGGGTGTCGTCGTCGTGCAGCAAGCGGAGCCTGATCGGTGGGGAGCCGTAGCGGATCGCGTTGGTGACCAGCTCACTGACGATGAGTTCCGTCGCGTACGTGGCGTCCGCCAGTCCCCACCCGTTCACCGCGCGGGCCGCTTCCGCACGGATGCCGGCGACCACGGTCGGGTCGTCGGGTACGTCCCAGTCGGCGACACTGCCGGGGTCCATGAGATGGGTGCGGGCGACGAGCAGGGCCACGTCGTCCGTGGGCCGGTCGGTCAGCAGGGCGTCGATGACCGCTTGGCAGGTGGCCTCGGGGCCGAGGTCACCGGGGCGGGCCAGAGTGGCACGCAGGACCTCGAGCCCGGCGTCGATGTCGCGGCCCCGCCGCTCGACCAGCCCGTCGGTGAACAGGACCAGTCTGCTTCCTGCGGGCAGTACGAGATCGGTGGTCTCCACCGGCAGGCCCTCGTTGATGCCGAGCGGCGGCGACCCGGGGATCTCCGGGTAGGTGACGGTGCCGTCCGGGAGCACCAGGGCCGGGCCCGGGTGGCCGGCCCTGGACAGGGTGCAGTGCCCGGTGGCCGGGTCGTAGATGGCGTAGAGGCAGGTGGCACCGGAGATCTCGACGTCGCTGTCCCCCTCGGCGTCGAGCCGGCCGACGAGGGCGTCGAGGTGGGCGAGGAGTTCGTCGGGGGGCAGGTCCAGGGCCGAGAAGTTGTGCACCGCGGTGCGCAGTCGCCCCATGGTGGCGGCGGCGTGGAGGCCATGGCCGACGACATCACCGACCACCAGCGCGACCCGTGCTCCGGGCAGCGGGATGATGTCGTACCAGTCCCCGCCCACGCCCGGCTGAGCCGGGAGGTAGCGATGGGCCACCTCAAGGGCGGAGTGCGTGGGCAGCGAGCGGGGCAGCAGGCTGCGCTGGAGTGTGACGGCCATGGTGTGCTCGCGGGTGAAACGGCGCGCGTTGTCGATGGCCACACCCGCCCGGGCGGCCAGTTCCTCGGCAACGGACAGGTCCTCGGGCTCGAAGGGGCTCTTGTCCTTGCGCCAGAAGTCGACGCTCCCCAGCACCACACCGCGCGCCTGCAGCGGGGCGGAGATCAGGGAGTGGATGCCGTAGTCCAGGACTGCGCGCACCCGCGGCCGGTCCAGGGCGATCCAGACCTCGGAGGCCGAGAGGTCGGCGGCGAGCACGGCCCGGCCGCCGGCCACACCGAGCGCCGCGGTACTGCCGTCGGGGAAGTGCATCATCTCCCCCACCGGGTACAGGGGGTGATCGCCCCGGATCCCGGCGATCGCGGTGCGGCGCATGTCGGAGTCGGCTCCTGTGGGTTCCTCACCGCGCAGTACGGGGTCCAGCAACTCCACGGTGACGAAGTCGGCGAACCGGGGCACCGCAACGGCCGCCAGTTCCTCGGCGGTGCGCACCACGTCGAGGGTGGTGCCGATGTGCGTGCCGGCCTCGTAGAGCAGTTGCAGCCGGGACCGCGCCACTTCGGCCCGGCCGGCCAGTTCACGCAGCTCGGTGGTGTCGCGCAGAGTGACCACACTGCCCCGAGGGCCTCCTGAACCCTCGACGGTACGGAGGTTGACGGCCAGGAGCCGGTCCCCGTTGGAGTGCACCTCGTCGCTGGCAGTCCGTCCCGAGACCAGGAGTTGCGTCGTGTCCGGTGTCAGACCGAGGTCGGCCACCTCGCGTTGCTCGGCGTTGCGCGGCAGGTCGAGCAGTCGTCGCGCCTCGTCATTGACCAGCGTGAGCACACCGCGGTCGTCGATGATGAGCACGCCTTCCCGCACCGAGTGCAGGACGGCGTCATGGTGCTCGTACATCCGTGTCATCTCGGCGGGCCCCAGGCCGTGGGTCTGGTGGCGCAGGCGTCTGCTCACGGCCGCCGCCCCGGCCGCGGCCAGCAGGAGTGCCCCGCCCGCGACCGCGAGGATCGCCGGCAGCTGGTGCGAGACCATCTCGTTGACGCTCTTGACGTAGATCCCGACCGAGATCAGTCCGACGACCCGGCCCTCGGCATCGAAGACGGCGACGGTCGTGTCGACGGCTCGCCCCAGGGCGCTGTCGAACGTCTCCTGGAAGGGCTTCCCCGTGAGCGCGGGTCCGAAGCCGCCGGTGACATGGCCGCCGATGCGGCCGGGATCGGGGTGGGACCAGCGGATGCCCCTCGGGTCGAAGGCCACCACATAGCCGACGTCGGCGTCCTTGCGCATCTTCTCCGAACTGGGCTGGAGCACCCGGGTCGGGTTCGGCGACCGCATCGCCGCGGCGGTGCCCGGTGCGTCCCGGAACGCCACGGCCACGGCGAGCGACCTGTCCCGCGCCTCGTCCGTGGCGTTGTGCTGCGACTGGACGACGAGGACCACGAGGGTGGCGGCGATGAGCAGGACCGCGACGACCACCTGCAGCAGGAACACCTGCCCTGCGACGCTCCGCGGCATCGGGGTGGACAGCCCGCCACGACGCCGGCCTCGGAACCGCGACGGAGCCCCTTGCTCAACCATTGGCTCAGCATCACCGAGGACAGCTCCGCGGAGCGGCTGACCGGGCCGGTGCGCGGCACTGCCTCACACGACGGGGTCACATCCCAGGTACAGGTGAGAGCCGTGCTGTGCTCCTGCTCCTGCTCCTGCTCCCGCGGGCCATCCCGCGGGAGCAGGCCCGTAAGCGTGCGGCCGGTGGCGTCACCTGGCGTGGAACCGGAACCTGTCGATCACCCAGAAGAAGTCGTTGTCGCCGGTGTAGTGGAAGCGGACGTGCGCCGACGTGGCGCCGGGTGGGATCGGGACCTCGATGGACTGCTCCTGCGACGTGACATCCGTGGTGTAGCTCCGGACCTCGACGGGTGTGCCGGCGTTGAAGGAGACGAGGACCCTGGCCGTCTGCTGTTCCACCTGCCGGTAGTGCGTGACGAACTCGATCGTCAGCGTGCTCCTGCCCGAGAGGCCGCCGACCGTGGGCGACACGAGGGTCGAGTCGAACCGGCCGGAGAACGTCCTGTCGGACCATTCGTCCGAGTCGGCGACCGCGAAGACGCCGCGGGCCCGCACATTGAGCTCGCGCCACTGGTCGCGTTGGGTGCGCGACCAGAACTCGTTCGTGGTGAAGGTCCAGCCGCGCCATTCCGTCACGCCGCCGGTTCCCATGGCGTCGTTGATGACGGACCAGCCGCTCGGCGCTGTGTGCGTGAAGCCCAGGACGTCGGCGGGGATCCCCGTCTCGTCCACGCGGGCGGCCAGCTTCGGCCCAAGCGTGTCGAAGCCGTCGTCGGTCCGGTCCTGCAATGGCTTGCCGTCCATCCCCCAGGAGGGGTCGACGGGCAGACCGAGCTGCTTGAACACCGTGGGCACGACGTCCACGAGCCGGGTGTCGATCGGGCGGCCTCCGGCCTCGATCCCTGGCCCCTGGGCGAGGACGAAGGTCCGCCGCTCCTCGATCGAGCTGCCGCCGTGACCGCCGGCGTCCGCATGTCCGTGGTCCGTGGCCACGATGACGGTCCAGCGTTCGGAGGCGTACGTGGGCCGCGCCCTGATCGAGGCCCACAGCTTCCCCAGATGGACGTCCTGCCCGGCTATCGCGTCGAGGTACCGGTCACCGGTTCCGCTCTCGTGGCCCACCTGGTCGGTGTAGCCGAAGTAGACGAAGAGGACGTCCGGGTTCTGGTTACGGATGACGGACGCGGCCTCGTCGGCGATCTTCTGGTCGTTGGGTATGTCGTGCTGGGGCAGGACGAGTCTGGCGTCGGCGCCCTCGGTGACGGCACCGTAGGTGTCCAGCGGGGGCCAGTCGACGGCCGCGTAGGTGGACAGTCCGGGCTTCACCCGGGCGAGGCGGGCCAGGAGACCGGGGTACTCGTCGAATCGCCTGCCGGTGAAGTCGTTGTCCTTGACGCCGTGCTTGTCGGGCCAGACCCCGGTCGAGATCGTCGACCACCCCGGTCCGGACAGGGTGGGGGCCATGGGGTTCGCGTAGAGCAGGGACCTCGCGTACGTACCGGCCGCCATCATGGCCTTGAGGTGCGGCGCGTTCGCCGCGTCGATCCGGTCGTGCCGCAGGCCGTCCATTCCGACGATGAGGACCTTGTCCTTGCTGATGCCGTTCGGCAGGGCCGGGGCGGCGTGGGCCGCGGGCGCTTGAGCGAGTGTCGTGGTGGCGGCCGCGACTGTGGCCGCCCCTGCCGCGAGCACCGCGCGCCGGGCAATTCCGTCCTGGGGCATGGGTTTTCCTCCGCTGATGGATGAAGATCGATGAGTGGGTCGGCCGGTCCACAACGTGTGCGATAGCCATGCGCATGCCATGGCTTGTCCGTCGGGAGATCCGCCGCATGGTGACGCTCAATCAGTTGGAAGTCCTGCTGAGGGTGCTGGAGCACCAGGGGTTCTCAGGAGCCGCGAAATCGCTGTTCATGAGCCAGCCCTCGGTCTCCAACCACATCCGCAATCTGGAGAACTCCTGCGGGATCCAGCTGGTCCACCGCACGAGCGCCGGTGCGCGCCCCACGCCCGCCGGTGAGGTGGTCGCCGAGCACGCACGCCAGGTGTTCGCGGTCATGGACTCCCTGGAGCGGACGGTCGCCGGCTTCCGCGGGCTCGGGGGTGGCCGGCTGGTCCTCGCGGGGACGACCACCCTCGGCACGTACCTCCTGCCGCGTCTTGTCGCGGACTTCTCCACACGGGCTCCCAAGGTGAGGTGTGAGATCCGCGTGGGCAACGAGGACGCGGTCGAGTCGTGGCTGCTGCGCGGGGAGGTCGCCCTGGGACTGTGCGCCGGCACGCCCCGCGATGAACAGCTGGTCTCCCAGGGCATGTTCGAGGAGGCCATGGTGCTGGTGGCCGAGCCGCAGACGCCGCTCGCCGGCCGTGCGCTGACTCCCCCGGATCTCCGGAACCAGCGCTTCCTCATGCGCGAGGCGGGCTCGGCCACCCGGCACCTCCAGGAGGAGACTTTGCGCGCCTGGGGACTCGACGATGCCGAGCAGTGGGACATGTGGGGACCGGGCACCCTCAAGCAGGCGGTGTGCGAGGGGCTCGGGGTGGCCTTGCTCTCCGAGCACGTGGCGCGCTACGAGATCGCCGCCGGGATGCTCGCCGACCTGACGGTCAGCCCCGCACCTCCGAAGCGGACCGTGTCCCTGGTCCGCCGGAGCGACCGCGTACTCACACCGCCGGAGCAGGCGTTCGCCGAACTGGTCCGGGCCGTAGCCGAGTGGCCTTCCTGACATGCTGTCAGTACTTGATGCAGGCGGACCGCAGGTCGGTGTAGAAGTCCCACACGTCGGGCGAGCATTCGGGGGCGCCGAGCTGTGACGCCTTCGCGCCCATGTGCGGCAGATGGGCGTACGCGCCCACTCCCGGCCGGTTCACATGGAGCATGCCCGCCTGGAAGTCCTGCAGCGCCTGGAACATGTGGCCCGGATTCTGCGTGAAGATCGTGCCGGACATCCCGTACTTCACCGAGTTCGAGATGCTCATGGCGTCCTCGTAGCCCTCGCAGTCGATGACCGACAGCACGGGCCCGAAGACCTCTTCCTGCGCGATCCCGCTGTCCCGGGCCACACCGGTCAGCACGGTCGGCTCGACGAAGTATCCCGGACTGTCCGCCTTGGCCTCACGGCCACCGCAGACCGCGGTCGCGCCCGCGGCCGTCGCCCCCTCCACCGCCGCCAGGCAGGCCCGCAGCCGTTCCTCGTTGACCACCGGGCCGATGTCCGCCCCGTCCCGGTCGCCGCGGCCGACACGCATCGCCGCGACCCGCGGGATCAGCCGCTCCAGCAACGCCTCCCGTACCGATCGGTCCACCACGACCCGGCTGGTGGCGCTGCACCGCTGTCCGCTCTGCCCGAAGGCACCGTGGACGATCGCGTCGACGGCCGCGTCGAGGTCGGCGTCCGCGAGCACGATGAGGGCGTTCTTCCCGCCCAGTTCGAGTTGCGTCCGCATCAGCCGGCCGGCGCCCGCCCTGTTGATCGCCCGCCCCACCGGAAGCGAACCGGTGAACGAGATGCCCGCCACCCGCTCGTCGGCCACCAGCGCCTCGCCCGGCGCGCGGTCCCCCTGGACCAGGTTGAGAACGCCCGGGGGAACACCCGCGTCGGTGAACGCCTGCACCAGCAGAGCCGATGTCCACGGAGTCAGCGGCGACGGCTTGAGCACCGCCGTGCAGCCCGCCACCAGCGCGGGAGCGACCTTCCACATGGGTATGGCCACCGGAAAGTTCCAGGGAGTGATCAGACCCACGACACCGAGCGGCCGCCGGAAGGTCATCGCGATCGTGCGCGGCTCCTCCGCGGGGGTGGTCACCCCGTTGATACGGCGGGCCTCCCCGATGGTGAAGTCGAGGATCGCCAGGGCACGGGCCACCTCGCCTCCGCTCTCGGAGAGCCGCTTGCCCTGCTCACGGGTGATCGCCGCGGCGAACTCGCCGCCTCGCTCGCCGATCAGCCGTGCCGCCGCCGACAGGACCGTGGCCCGCTCGATGGGACCGATCGCGTCCCACTCCCGCTGCGCGGTGGACGCCGCGTCGACGGCGGCGGTGACGTCCTGCGCGCCGGACTCCGCGAACTGTCCCACGACGTCGTCGGTGTCGGCCGGGTTGATGTTCGCGCGCACCGCTCCGGTCAGGGGCGGTACCCAGCGCCCGTCGATGTGGTTGAGCAGGTGGTCGGGGCTCGGCTGTGCCATGGGGGACTCCTCGGTGGTCGCAAAGAGTGGTCGCAGAGCGTGGACGCGGAAAGTGGTCGCGGAGAGCGGTCGTCAGTTCATGTGCACGGCGATACGGGGCGCGGCCCCCGATCGCGCGGCCGCGACGGCGGCGTCGATGTCCCGCAGGGCGTACGGCTCCGGCACCAGGTCCGCGAACAGGTTCCGGTGCGGCGTGCGTACGAGGAAGGCGACGGCCTCGGCCAGGTCCTCGACGGTGTAGTTGTGGCTGCCGACGACACGCGTGAGGTTACGCACGACGGCGTCGGGTGCGAAGGTCACATCGGGGCCGGGTGACACCGAGCCGACCAGGGCCACGCACCCGTCGAGTCCCACGACGCGCAGTGCCGACTCGACCGCGCCGCTGTTGCCGGAGAGTTCCAGGACCACATCGGCGCCGAGGTCCTTCGCCGCCTCCTCCAGCGCGCCGGGCGGACAGGCCACCGTGGCGCCGAACCTCAGCGCGAGGTCACGGCGGGCGGGATCCACGTCGCAGGCGATGACGTGTTCGGCGCCGAGGTCTCGCGCGTACGACACGGCGGTGAGTCCGAGCATGCCGCAGCCGGTCACCACCACGGTGTCCCCCGGCGCGAGACCCGCACGCCGTGCGGCGCACGCGACCGTGGCGGTCGCGCAGTTGGCCGGCGCCGCCACCGAGGACGGGAGCGAGTCGGGGACGGTCACGAACCCCGTGCCCGCGACGAGGTGGCAGTGGGTGGCGAGCCCGCCGTTGAGCCGCCATCGGTCCGTCATGGCCTCGTGCCCGTACTTGCGGACGCTCTCGCACTTCTGCGGTACTCCGCGCAGGCAGCGCCGGCAGCGGCCGCACGATGTGCCGATGGTCCAGGTGATGCGCTGTCCGGGAACCACGGGCCGTCCGTCGGATGCGACCGGGGTGCCGCCGACGGCCTCCACCACGCCGACCGCCTCGTGGCCCAGCACGGTGGGCAAGGGGGTGGGCCGGTCACCCGCGATGGTGTGCAGATCGCTGCCGCAGAGCGTGGCGAGTTCCACCCGTACCAGCACTTCACCGGCCGCGAGCCTCGGCATCGGCTGGCTCTCCACGGTGAATCCGCTGCCCGGCCCCCTCCACACGGCCGCTGTCGCGCCTGTGCGCTCACGGACTCCGGTCGGGCCGCTGCTGAGTTCGGTCATGTTTCTGTCCGCCTAACGTCGGATCGTGAGGGCGACCAGGGCGCTGCACCCGCAGGCCGCGGCCACGATGGGGAAGATGAGGCTGGTGTTGCCGGTGCTGTCCATCAGGGCGCCGACCATGGGTTCGGCGGCCCCCGCGAAGACGTAGGCGAAGCAATTGACCACCCCCGTCGCCGTGCCGGCCATCCGCCTGCCCGCGATGTCGGGGCACAGCGCCCAGAAGGACGACTGGGGGCCGTAGACGAAGAATCCGGTGAGGAAGAGGACGATGATCCCGGTCGTCACGTTCAGGGGCGCCACGTACATCGTGAGTGCCATCAGCGCGCCCAGAACCATGAACAGGATGATGGGTCGGTCACGCCGGGACCCGAACAGCCGGTCCGATATCTGGCCGTTGACGAGGGCGCCCGCAGCCATGCCCACCGGAAGGGCGACCGAGATCCACAGAGGGCTGATGCTGCTGCCCCCGTCCTCCCAGTTGTCGCCGAGGAAGTAGACGGGGACCCAGATCAACAGACCGTAGCGGGCCATGTTCTGGAAGCCGATGGCGATGCCGGTCGACCAGATCCTCGGGTTGCGCAGCACGGCCGCGTACCGCTGGAAGGACGTCTCACCGGCCGATGCGCCGGCTTCCTGCGCGGCCTCGTCCGCCTCGATGGCGTCGGCCGACCCGGCCGGCGGGGTGACACCGGCCTGCGCGGGACTGTCCCTGGCGACCAGGTAGAAGGTGATGCCGCCCACCAGCATCAGCAGCACCGGCACCCGGAAGATCCACTGCCAGTCGAGGTCGAGCGTGTCCACGACGATCGTGGAGGTGACGAAGGCCAGGACGGACGCCATGCCGGCGGCGAAGGTGTAGAAGCCGAAGCTCTTGCCGCGCTCGTGCGGGGCCCACCAGTTGGAGATGACCCGCCCGCCGGAGGGCCAGCCGAGCGACTGCGCGAAGCCGTTCGCGCCCCACAGGACGCCCAGGGACTTCACCCCGACGGAGAAGCTGGTGCCCCAGTTGAGGACCGTGGACAGGACCGCGCCGGCCGCCATCATGCGCCGGCCGCCCCACTTGTCGGCCAGATTGCCGTTGATCATCTGTCCGGCGGCGTAGGACCAGAGCAGGATGCCGCTGATGGCACCCAGCGTGGCCTTGCTCAGGCCGAGGTCCTCCTCGATGCCGGGGATGGCGAATCCGAAGGTCTGCCTGCCGGTGTAGAAGAAGAAGTAGCAGAACATGGCCGACAGCAGCATGCGCCACTTGAGCCGGGTGTACGCGTGCTCCTTCAGGGGTTCGGGAGTGCGGCTCCCGGCCATCACGTTCTCGGCGTTCGACATGGTTTCCCAACCGATCCGGGGAAGGTGCCGTGTGTCCGGCCGCGGGGAAGGGGCCGGTGTGTGAGGCGGTGGTGGCCGCCGGGGCGTGGCCGGCCTCGCGGGGCAGCTCCGGAGCGGCCGGATTCCCCCGAGGCGACCACGTCTCATCAGGTGGTCCGGGCGGACGCGCTCTCCTGCTCGGCGACCAGCGTGGTGGCGACCCAGAGGGCGTCGTAGTTGTGGATGCGGGCGGGAGCGCCGAACGGTTTGTCCAGCAGCTCCGGCCGCGCCGGCCGACGGTTGATCAGGAACGGGATCTGCAGCTCGCCCAGGGCTCCGTGCGAGCGCAGCGGCGCGTCGAGCCCGCTGAGGTCGTGCCAGGCGGCGAACCGGCCGAGCGCGGTGCCGGCCTCCGCGAGGACCACGATGTCGCCGATGCGGTCGGCGGGCAGGGCGTAGCGCGCGGCGGCCTCCTCACGGCCGTGCACCTCCTGCACTCCCCCGATGGCCCGCAGCGCTTCGACGGTGGCGGCCCGGTCGGCTCCCGGCGGCAGGTACACGCTCGCGAAGGAGCCGAGTGCGCCGTGGTGCACCGTGTAGGGGTCGGTGATCGGGAGGATGACCCGCAGGCCCTCCGCCTCGGCGTCCTCGGCGATTCCGAGGATCCTGCGGACCTCCTCCTCGACGTAGATCACCCGGGCCGCGCCGGTGTCGTCCGTCTTGGCGCTCATGCCGTGATCGGCCGTCAGGACGACGGTCGCGCCGAGTCCGGCCAGCCGGCCGGCGTAGTGGTCGATCTTCTCGTACAGGTCGTTGGCCGCTTCGGTGCCGGGCGCGTGCTTGTGCTGGATGTAGTCCGTCAGCGACAGGTACATCAGGTCGGCGCCGCGGGTCTCCAGGATCCTGACGCCAGCGGCGAGGGCGAACTCGCTGAGGTCCGCGGAGTAGACGCTCGGCAATGGCCTTCCGACGAACTCCAGTACGTCGCCGATGCCGTTGTCCTCGACGGTGGCGCGGTCGGCCTTCTCCGCCGAGAAGCAGATGCCGCGCCGGGACGGTGCGACGAACTCGCCGGAACCGTCGAGCGAGGGCCCCTCCTCGACGAGTCCGGCGCCGAGCAGCCTGCGGAGCTTGTCCTTGGCGGTCACGACGACCACGTCGAGGCCGGCCTCGTTCGCCGCACCGAAGACGGTGGGGACGCGCAGGAACCGCTTGTCGTTCATCAGCACCTCCTCACCGAGCTCGGTGTCGAAGAGGTAGTTGCCGCTGATCCCGTGCACGGCCGGCGGGCGGCCGGTGGCGATGGACACGTTGTTCGGATTGGTCAGGGCCGGCATCGCGCAGTGGGCGGGCCAGGACGTGCCCTCTCCCTCCAGCACCTTGCTGAGCCAGGGCATGCGCCCGGCCGCCATCGCCTCGATGTGGTAGTCGGGCTCACTGCCGTCGATGCAGATGACCACCACCGGCCCGCGGGGCATCGAGTAGGTCCTGCCGTTGACACTGAACGTCCCTGAGGTCACGAGGGGCTCCCTGCTGGATGTGACGTGGCCGAAATCCTGCTGCCCCATGAGCGTGCTGGCAGGAGCGGCCACGAGGAACACGTCTTTCGGCTATCGCCCCCATAGCCCGGACCCACGGCCCGCCCGGCATCGATGCCGCACACGGTCAGGCCAGGCGCTGCCGGACCCATGCCGACAGCCGGTCCACGGCGACGATCAGGACGAGCACGACCAGGATGTGCGTCAGCATCTCGTCGAACTGGAACAGCTTGATGGACTGGTTGATCAGGAAGCCGATGCCTCCCGCGCCGACGAGTCCCAGCACCAGCGAGGCACGCACGTTGACGTCCAGCCGGTACAGCAGCAGTCCGATGAGCTGGGGTGTCACGGTCGGCAGCAGGGCGTGCGCCGCGATCTGGATCCTGCCCGCCCCCGCCGAGCGCAGGGCCTGCACCGGGCCGGGGTCGGCGTCCTCCAGCGCCTCCGCCCACAGCTTCCCCATCACACCGACGTTGTGGAGGAGCAGCGCGAGCACGCCGGGGAAGGGACCGAGTCCGACAGCGGTGACGAAGATCAGGGCGAAGACGACGTCGGGTACGGCGCGCAGGAACGACAGCAGTGAGCGCGCCGCCTGGTAGACCGTCGTCGACGGGGCGGTGCCGCGTGCCGCGAGCAGTGCCAGGAGCAGCGAGAACGGCACGGACAACGTCGTGCCGAGCAACCCGATCCACAGGGTGACCAGAGCACCGTCGAGACTGGGCCCCAGGACGGCCCAGCTCAGATCGGGCGGGATCGCGTCGCCCAGGAAGTCCACGATGCCGCCCCAGCCCTCGGCCAGTGCGCCGAAGGACATGTCGGTGGTGTTCCACGCGACGACATGGGCGGTGACGACCGCGGCGGTGACCACGGCTCCCACGGCCGCGGTCCGGGGCCGGGCCGGCTTCGGGGGGACGGGCAGCGTTCGTACCCCGTTGAGGTCGGTCATGAAACGGCCTCCACGACCGCGGCCCGGTAGAGGGCGTCGACGTTCTGGCCGGGTGGCCCGTTGAGGATCACCCGGCCGTTTCGCAGGCCGACCATGCGGTCGGCGTGGCGGGCGGCGAGCGAGGGCTGGTGCAGGACGGCGAGTACGGCCAGGCCCGCGTCGTGGGCGAGTTCGGCCAGCAGCGCGAGTACCTGCTCGGACGCGGCCGGGTCCAGTGCGGACACCGGTTCGTCGGCCAGCAGGACGCGGGGGCGCTGGCACAGGGCACGGGCCACGGCGACGCGCTGCTGCTGGCCGCCGGAGAGGCGGCCCGCGCGGTCGTGCGCCCGGTCGGCGAGACCCACCCGGTCCAGGCAGGCCATCGCCTCCTCCCGCAGCGCGCGCGGGAACAGCGCGGGAACGAGCGAGTGCCGCAGCGGGAGCCGGCCCAGGGCGCCGGCGCACACGTTCTCCAGTACGGTGCGCCGGCGCACGAGGTGGATGTGCTGGAAGACCACGGCGGTGTCCAGCGGCGCGGACGGCTTCCCGTCGATGCTCACGCTGCCTGCCGTCATCGGTTCCAGCCCGGCCGCGGCTCGTAGCAGGGTCGACTTGCCGGAGCCGTTGGCCCCGAGTACGGCGAGCAGCTCGCCCCGGGCGACGTCGACGTCCACCCCGTGCAGCACCTGCCGCTCCCCGTACCGCACGGTGATCCCGGACAGGGCGAGCATCAGACGTCCTTCTCGGTCAGGTTCAGGGCGGCGGCCAGGTCGAACAGCGGCTGGTACGTGGACTTGTCCACGGCGATCAGCGGCGCCGGCGGGTCGACGTCGAGGAGGGCGCCGATCCTGCCGACCTTGTCCGGCGGCAGCTTCAGCAGGGCGTCGGTGACGGCCTTCTTGAACTCGGCGTCCAGGTTGCCGCGGACGGTGATCGGGTCGTTCGGGATCGGGTCGGAGCCCCACACCTTCCGGAACCCGGACGGCTCGAACGTGCCGGCGGCGGTGGCGCTCGCCAGCTGCTGGGAGTTGATCTCGGCGGCGTCGACCGTGCCCTTGGCGAGGGCCAGCAGCGCTTCCGGGTGGCCTCCGGCGTAGTTGACCTTGACGTCGTCCTTCTTCAGGCCCGCGTCGAGCATGGCCTGGCGCGGCAAGGCGTCACCCGACGTCGATCCGACGGAGGCCAGTGCGAGGGAGTGGCCCTTGAGATCCGCGACCGACTTGACGGCGGAGTCCTTCGGGACCCAGATGCCGGCGGTGTAGCTGGACACCTTTCCCTTGCCGTCACCGAACGAGGCGACTGCCTCCGCCTTGGCACGTCCGCTGGCGAAGACGTAGCCGAGAGGACCGAACATGGCGATGTCGAGCTTGCCGTTCTCCATGGCGAGGACCTCGGCCGAGTAGTCCTCGGTGATCGTCAGCTCCACCTCGCAGTCGAGGCTTTCACCGAGGGCGTCGGCGAGGACCTTGGCGGCCGGGGTGAGCTTGGCGGGGTCCTCGAAGGGCTCCACACCGAAGCGGATCTTTCCGCCGGGGCAGGTGGCGGACTCGGCGGCGTCCGAACTGCCGCCGCAGGCGGTCAGGGACAGCGCGGCGACCACGGCGAGCGAGGTGGCGAGGATGACAGGGCGGACGGACACGGTGAACTCCGGGTTCGAGGACAGCACGGGGGAAGGAAGCGGGAGGTGCGCGGGGTGGGGGGAGTCGCTCGCCGGGGCGGCTGTGGCCAACGTTTCAGGCACAGCCACCCCGGTCAACACTTGTATCGACAGGTTGCCAACTGTTCATCTGTGAGTCGGCAGTGAGTCGCCCGGCCTCGCGGCCGAGGGGAGGGACGGGGCCGCGGCTCAGCGGTGGCCGTGTCCGCGTCCGTCGCCGGGGTGCTTCTCGTCCCGGCCGTGGTGGGCGTGTCCGGGACGCCTCGGGTAGGAGGTGTGACCGAGTTCGGCCGCGGTGCGGGTCACCTCGAAGAGGCGCTCGGCGTCGCGGTTGATCCAGGTGGCCGTGAGGGTCGGCATGTCGAGCGTCGTGTCGGCGACCAGCTTGAGGAAGACGTGCGGCTCGACGGCGCTGTGCACCAGGTAGGGGCTGGGCACGTTGAGGCTCGGGATGGTGCTGTCGTGCAGGGGGCTGACGATGAACTGCCACAGGTCGTAGCCGACCCGGGGGCCGTAGCTCAGGGCGCGGGAGACGTGGATGTCGCCGCCGATCAGGAAGCAGCCCGGGATCTTCTCCGCGGCGATGAAGTCGTAGATCGCGTCCCGTTCGTAGGAGTAGGTGGCCCAGTCGTCCTTCTCGGCGTTCTGCTTGTCGTCCCAGATCATGCCGGTGGCGATGGCCTTGAAGGGGGCCGTGCTCCGGCTCAGCCGCTCGCGGAGCCAGTCCCACTGCACCGTGCCCAGACAGGTCACCTGGGTGCTGTCGGCCCAGCTCGGTGCGGTACGGCTGAACCAGCGCGGGTCCAGCAGGAAGACCTCGATCGGGCCCCGGCGGAAGGATGTATAGACACCCTCGCCGTCCGTTCGCTGCGTGAGGATCTTCCCGTCGGCCGTCTGCCCGAAGGAGGGGTTGGCGCGGTAGTTGACGAAGGCGGTGCGGTTCTGGCGCTTGCTCTTGTAGTCACCGTGGAAGTCGTTGCCGCCGAAGTCGTGGTCGTCCCAGGTGGCCCAGACCGGCATGGAGGACACCAGCCGGGAGATCTCCGGCTGCACCAGGAACGTGCGGTGCTTCCGGCGGGCCACCTCCAGGTCGGAGCTGTCGACGTACGGGGTGTCGCCGAGCATGACGAAGCTGTCGCAGCCCTCGTCCATGATCGCCGTCCATACGTGGTCGGGGACCGACGGGCCGCACGAACCCATGCCCATGGTGACCACGGAGGGCCTGTCCGGGTCGGGCGAGGTGGTGAAGGAGCCGGTCATCGGCGTGAACCCGGCCGCTTCCCTGACCGGGGTGAGGGTGAACTCGTACGCCGTGTCCGGTGCCAGCCCCCGCAGTTGGGCGATCAGCGTGTTGTCGTTGCCGGGGTCGACAGCGGTGGTGACGGTGCGCCAGGCCCTGTTCCCCTTCCCTCCCAGCTGCCGGTAGGCGCAGTTCCAGCGGGAGTAGAGGGAGGAATCGAGGCCGGGGCGGGCCCAGATACGGGCGTTGCCGGGTTCGGTGTGTCCCACCATCGGCCCGACGGGCTGCTCGGGCGGCATCGGCGTAGGCACCACGGCGGGCGCCGAGCCGGTGCGCACCGACGCGACGTAGCCGGCCAGCGCGGTGAAGAACGCCTCGCTGTCCGCCACCGCGTCGGGCGGCTGCACCACCGCGCCCGCACTGTTGCGGATCTTGTCCACGGTCAGGCTGGTCACGAGGAACCGGCCCGCCCCGAACTGGCCCTCCAGCAGGGCGGGCGGGAACCCGGAGGCGGAACAGGCCATCAGGACCCGCATCGAACTCCACCGCTGGACCGTCTCGTAGCTGACCCGGGGACTGGCGTTCCGGCCGGTGAACAGCCGGCCGTTGCTGACGCGCAGCCCCTTGACGAGCGGGTGGCCGGCGTCGACCGGGTGGATCGTGTCGTAGTCGGCGTCGGTGCGCACGGCCGACACGCCACTGGGCAGATAGGCGACTGCGGCGCCGTACTGGTCGGACTGCGCCAGGTCCAGCACCACCCGGTGGCCGGCGACGAACCGGCGCAGGGAGTCGGCCTGTTCGGCGACGTAGTCAAGGTAGTCGTCGCTGTTGTTCGTGAAGGTGCCGAACGCGATCAGGTCGACGGGCCGCGGCTGCTCGTCGGCCGGGAGCGTCAGGTCGAGCGGCACGACCTCGAAGCCCGCGGTCCGCAGGAGTTCCGCCAGTCCCAGGGCCTTGGTCCAGGGGTCTTCGTACTCCAGGACGGCGGCACGCAGCGGAGCGGTTTCGTCGGCTGCGCGCGGCGCGGCGCCCGCGGCGGATGCCGGTCCGGCGACCCCGACCGTGAGAGCCGCGGCGACACCGCCCGTCAGTATCTTCCGTCTGTCCAGGCCGTTGTCCGGCATGTGTGTCTCCTTCGGAAAGCAGGCGCCCCGTATCCGCCCTGCGCGGATGCGGGGACCGAGGGGTGGGCGCCCGTTTCGGCGCCTGTGCCGCAGACGCTGGCAGAGTGAGCAACAAGGGGCAATAGCTTGTATCGACAAGTCATTCGGAGTTCATGGGCCCGTCGACGCGCCGCGCCCTGTTCACCCGCGCCCGGGAGCACGCGTTCCGTGATGGGCGGGGAGTGGTGCGAGGGTGAACGGGAGGTTGGCGGGGCGGTAGTTGTGCACCCGGGTGGCCCCGAACTGCGAGGCGCCCGCCCGCCGGGCCCGTGACGGATCGACAGCTGTCACCCCGGGCGCCCGAGCGCCCGCACCACCGGCCGAGGCGGGGCCGGAGGTACAGGACCGCGACCTGTAGGGTCAAGTGCATGGCCACCCCTCTGCACCGGACGATCGCAGCCGAACTCCGCCAGCGGATTCGTTCCGGGAACCTCGCGGTCGGTGGGTCGCTGCCGTCCGAGTCCCAGCTCTGCGAGGAGTTCTCGGCGTCACGAGGACCGGTCAGGCAGGCCCTCGCGGCCTTGCGCGACGAGGGGGTCATCGGCGGCGGGCAGGGCAAGCGGGCCGTGGTGCTGGACACCGTTCCCACCCAGCCGTTCGAGTCGTTCCTGTCCTTCACCCGCCGTGCGGAACTGACCGGCTACTCCCCCGGCCAGAGACTTCAGGAGATCGCGCTGCGCCGCCCCGAACCGGAGATCGCCGCGGCTCTCCAGATCAATCCGGACGACCTCGCGGTCCAGCTCGTCAGGCTGCGTCTGCTCGACGGACGCCCGGCCATGTTGGAACGCATGACGTACGTCGAGTCGGTGGGCCGCCCGTTGATCTCCGCGGACCTGGACGCCGGTTCCATCTACGCCCTGCTCACCGAGCAGGGCGTGGATCTGCACTCGGCCCGGCACACGTTCGATGCCGTCCCCGCCAACACCCTTGACGCGGAGTTGCTGGACGTCCCCGAGGGCTTCCCGCTGCTCAGGGAGCGGCGCCTCACGACGGACTCCCAGGGCACCCCCGTCGAATGGTCCGAGGACCGCTACCGCTCGGACACCGCGACCGTGACGGTCACCAACACGCGCAGCTCCCGCACCGCCATGCTGTGAACACGGCCTGCGCCTGAAGGAGCTCGCTCGCCGTGCTGTCAGAGTTCGGCGTCGCCCCACTCCTGGACGGCCACCTCGTCGCCGACCGACAGCTTCCCCGTCCGCAGCACGGCGAACTTCGCGCCGAACACCACGCCCCCGCTCGCCGCCCGGCGGTAGTCCGCGAGCGTGCGCAGGGGTTCCGGCCCCTGCCGCGCCCCGGCCTCCTGCTCGACCAGAGTGACCGCACAGCGCACCGCGAGCTTGGCATAGCCCAGCCGGGTCCCGCCGATGGTCATACGGCGTGCGCGGTCCTCGGCGTGCGGTGCGGCCGCCCAGTCTCCGCCGTCGCTGTCATGACCGTGGCCGTGGCGGGTGTCGACGACGATGTTCGGACGGAAGCGGTTCATCGACAGGGGCGGGGCGCCACGCTCGGCCATCCGCTGGTTGAGGAGGGTGAGGGAGGCGCGGGACAGCAGGTGCACGGCGTTGCTGTCGGCATAGCCGGAGGTGCCAGGGGTCAGCCCGTCGGTGACCCGGTCGTGCTCCGGCGGGACGCGGACCAGACGGCTGGGCGCGCCGAGGACCTCCGAGAGCCAGGCGGCGGCGTCGTCCCCCTGGTCGATCCCCTGGAAGGCGGTGCCGAACAGTTCGACGTCGCGGCGCGGTGCGGACGTGGTCACGTCGAGGCGCACCGTGCCGTAACGGCCGGCTTCTTCGGCCGAGTTGAGCTCCAGCCGAGTGCCGTCGGCGCTGATGGCGGGCCGGATCAGGGCGAGACGGGGGTGGCGGCGCTGGGTGCGGAAGATCCCGTCCTCGCTGATGACCATGAAGCTTCGGTCGTGCGCGAGGCCCGCCGGTGTGAGGAGCGCATCGCTCATCGACGTACCGGCGCATCCCTTGATGGGGTAACAGATCAGCTCCATGACGTCGGCCATGTGCCGCCTCCTTCGATCGACGGCCAATGTAGAACGTCAGCCTTGATGAGGTGATGCCATCGGCCCGCGGGCCATGCAACCACCTCGTCGATCATCCCACCCGTGGTCAGCGGCCACGGGCATCCCTCACCGGTGCGGAAAGAGGCAGAACTCGTTCCCCTCGGGGTCCGCCAGGACGCAGTGCTCCGCATGGCGGGCCAGGACCACGGCGCCGATCGCGACGAGCCTGCTGACCTCGGCCGCCATGTCGGCGGAACGCAGGTCCAGGTGCAGGCGGTTCTTCGCACGCTTGCGTTCCGGCACCAGCTGGCACCAGACCCGGGGGCCACCGTCCTTTGGCTCGATGAGAACGGTTGGATCGTCCTCCGGACCGGAGACCCCCTGCGCGCGTAGGCGTGCGAGTTCCGCGTCGTCGTACGGGGCGATGGCGTATCCGTCCAGTGCGGCCGCCCAGAAGCGGGCGACGGCGGCAGGGTGGCCGCAGTCGATGACGATGTCGTGGAGTTGCGCCATGCGGCCATCATGCGGACCGGAAGATGCCGCCGTCACCTCGCACAGCGGTCGCGGGCCGGTTCATGGCCTCACGAAGGCGTGCCGTGGGGCGCCGCGCAGTCGGAACCAGAGGCGCGCCTTGAGCCGGGAGCGGTCACTGAGCACGGAATAGGGGACGGGCGTGCCCCCGGCGTCCAGGACCGCCTGCTGAAGACAGTCGCGCAGCTGCCATACGTCGACGGGGTCGGATGCGGGGTCGACGTCGAGCGTCTGCCGCAGCCGCACGGGCGTGAAGGCCAGGTCGGCGGCGACGTCGTGGGGCGCGAGCCCGGTCAGTGCGAGGTTCCGGGCGAACTCCTCGCCCGTACGGAGCCGCTCGGCGGCGTTCAGCGTCAAGGAGGTCCTCCCTGTGTGGTGGCGCGGGTGAAGGGGACTACGCGACCTCGATGTCGCCTGAGCGCGTGGGGACGGCGTCGAGTGCGGCGAGAGTGGCCGCGTCGAGGGTGATCGCTCCCGCTTCGGTGTTCGCCCGCAGATGCTCGGGGTCGGCGGTGCCGGGGATGAGGAGCGTGTTCGGGGCGTGCTGGAGCAGCCAGGCCAGGCCGATCTGGGCGGGGGTGGCGCCCAGTGCCTGCGCGGCGGTGGCGACGGCGGGCTCCTCGGTGACCTTCGGCAGGCCCGCATAGGCACCGCCGAGCGGGAAGTACGGCACCCAGGCGATCCCCTCGGCGAGGCAGAGCCGCAGCATGTCCTCGTCCTCGCGCGACACCAGGCTGTAGGCGTTCTGTACGCAGGCGATGCCCACGGCGAGGGACCGGCGCAGTACGTCGACGGAGACGCTGCTGAGACCGATGGCGCCGATCTTTCCCTCGTCCCGCAGGTCGGCCATGACGGCGAGCTGGTCGTCGAGGTCGACGATCTGGTCGCCCTCGGGCCGCAGCCCGGGACCGTGGTCGGCGCGGCGCAGGTTGACGAGCGGGATCCGGTCGAGTCCGAGGCTCTTGAGGTTGTCCTCCACTCCTGCTCGCAGCTGTTCGGGCCGCTGGGCGAGGCGCAGCGGGACGGGACCGCCCTTGGCGGGTTCGGCGCCCACCTTGCTGACGACCAGGACGTCGTCCTCGGGGCGGAACGCCGCCGCGATCACCTCGTTGACGAAGCCGTCGCCGTAGAACTGGGCGGTGTCGACGTGATCGATGCCGAGTTCGACGGCGCGGCGCAGCAGCGCGATCGCGGCCTCGCGATCCAGCCGCCGCAGCTGCATGGCGCCGTAGCCGATGCGGGAGACGGTGCGGCCCGCGAGCGCACCGGCTCCGCCGGCCCGTGCCGCTCCGGTGGCGGTGAGCTGGGGAGATCGAGCGGTGGACGTCATGGCGGTCTCGCTCTCATGAGACGATGGAGGTAAACGGAGAGACTCCGTTACTCACGACCGTAACACTAAACGGAGGGCCTCCGCTTTGACCGCGTCAGACTCGCCAGTCCCCGACGGATCAGCGAAAGCGACCGGGCGCCCGGGCCGCGCGGATGCCCGGCGCAATCGTGAGCGGCTGCTCGAAGTCGCCCGCGACGCCTTCGCCGCGACCGGCGGCAAGGCGCCCCTCGACGCCATCGCCCGCGAGGCCGGCGTCGGGATCGGCACGCTCTACCGCCACTTCCCCACCCGCGAAGCGCTCGTCGAGGCCATCTACGCGGCCGAACTCGACGCCGTCGTCACCAGCGCCCCCGCCCTGCTCTCCACGCTGCCGCCCGAGGCGGCGCTGCGGGCGTGGATGGACCGCTACGCGGCGTTCTTCGCGGCCAAACGCGGTATCTCCGACACCCTCCGCGCCGGCTGGGCCGCCGGCACCATCGCGACACCGGCCACCCGGGAGCGGCTCACCGCCGCAATCGCGGTGATCCTCGACGCCGGGGCGCAGGCCGGATCGCTGCGGGCGGACGTCGAGCCGGACGAGGTCACGATGATGCTCCTCGGGGTGTTCCTGTCCACGACTGCCGTCAACAGCCCGGAGCTGGCGGGACGGCTGCTGGACCTCGTGGTGGATGCCCTGCGACCGGCAGCGGAAGGGCGGCCGCGGGCCTGACGTACACCGCGGCCGCCCTGTGGGCGGGGCTGGACCCGTGGCGCCGGGGAAGATCTACTGTTCATCGAGTTATCGGCCTGAACCGGCAGGGTGCGAGAGGACACGCTTCGTTTCGAACGGGGAGCCTGGTGGAGCGCTACGAGATCGAGACCTTCCTCACGCTGGCGGACGAACTGCATTTCGCGCGGACAGCCGAGCGGTTGCGGGTCTCCCCCGGTCGGGTCAGCCAGACGATCAAGGCGCTTGAGCGGCAGATCGGTGGCGCGTTGTTCGAGCGCAGCAGCCGCCGTGTCGCCCTCACCGCTGTCGGCCGTCAGCTCCGTGACGATCTGCTGCCCGCGCACGAGCAGATCCAGCGAGCCGTGGCGAATGCCCGGGACGCCTGCGCGCAGGTCAGCGGCGTGCTGGGAATCGGCTTCACCGCTCCGTGGACCGGGGAGCTCCTCGTACACGCCGGGGACGTCTTCGCCTCCCGTTACCCGCGCTGCGCGGTCGAGTTGTCGAACATGACCTACAACGACGCCGTAGCGGCGCTGCGGGAGAAACAGGTGGATCTGCTGATCGCCGAACCCCCCGTCGAGGAGCCCGACGTCGTCGTCGGTCCGGTGTTGCTTTCCGAGCGCCGGGCCCTGGTGGTGTCCACCGCCCATCGTCTGGCGAAGCGGGAGACGGCGTCGGTTGAAGATCTTGCTCTGCTGCCCCTGGTCACGGCCGCGGGGGTGTCACAGGCGTGGCGCCAGGAGTTCTACCCCTGCCGGACGCCCAGCGGCCGACGCGTCGTGCAGGGCCCGACGGCGCGCGGCTGGGAAGGCGTGCTGTCGCTCGTGGGCGCGGGCAAGGGGGCCACTGTGGCGGCGGCCAGAGCCGGGACGTACCACGCCCGGCCCGGCATCGCCTACGTGCCGTTCGTTGACGCGGGTCCCGTCGAGTACGCGTTGATGTGGCGCGACGAGACCAGATCAGCCGGGTTGCAGGCCGTCATCCGCACCATCCTCGACTGCGCCCCCGCACCGCACTGACCTGCTCCTACACCGTGGCCGTCCGGCTGGTTCGCCCGGCTGCCGGGAGGGTCAGCGTCGCGCCGGCCGTCGTCAGCAGACCGGCCGCAGCGATCAGCACGCTCCAGTGCATCCCGCTGAGGAAGGAGTCCGCGCCGGCCAGCAGCGCCCCGAAGACCGCGACGGCGAGCGCGCCGCCGACCTGACGGGCGGTATTGAGGACCGCCCCGGCGACACCCGCCCGGTCGGCGGGCACCCTGTCGAGCAGCATCGCGGTCAGTGCCGGGACCGCCAGCGCGCCACCGAGACCGACCGGCACCGTCAGCCCCGCCACCACCCAGACATTCGTGTGCGTCCCGATGGTGAGGAGTGCCAGCAGGCCTGCGGCTCCGATGAGCTGGCCTGTCACCATCGGCACCCGCGGCCCGTACCGGGTGGCGAGTCGTGCCGAGGCCAGGTTGGCCACGGCGACCAGCGCTGTCATCGGGATGAACATCATGCCTGCGTGCAGAGCCGACTGCCCCCGCTGTTGCTGGAGATACAGGCTGAAATTGAACACCCCGCCGTAGTAGGCGGCATTCAGCATGAAACCCACCACCAGGGACACCGCCACCACCCGGTTCCGGAACAGCGGCAGCGGCAGCATCGGGTGCGCGCCTCTGGCCTGCACCGCGAGAAAGCAGGCAGCCGCGACCACGGCCACGATGAGCGACAGCACTGCTGCCGGACGCGAGAAACCCTCGGCGCCACCCTCGATCACGCCGTACGTCAGCCCGCCCATCGTCAGCACCGCCGCCACCTGGCCGATCCAGTCGAGCCGGGCCGGAAGCCGCGGTGACGCCGGGACCCGGGCGAGCAGGACCAGGGCCAGCACGCCGGCCGGCAGGTTGACGAAGAAGATCCACCGCCATCCGATCGAGGCGGTGAGTACCCCGCCGACCACCGGCCCCACGGCCACCGCGACCGCGCCGCCCACGGTCCAGATCGCGATGGCCCGCGCCCGCTCGGCCTGATCGGGGAAACCCTGTCGGACCAGGGCCAGGGACGCCGGCATCATCACCGCGGCCGCCGCGCCCTGGAGCAGCCGGGCGGCCACCAGCACCCCGAGCCCGGGCGCGATCCCGCACGCGGCCGAAGCCAGGGCGAAGAGCACCAGACCACCGCCGAACGCCCGCTTGGCGCCGATCCGGTCGGACAGCGCGCCCGCGGAAAGCATCAGCGAGGCGAACATCAGCGTGTAGCCGTCCACCACCCACTGCAGCCCCGACATGCCGACGCCGAGGCTGCGGCCGATGTCGGGCAGCGCGACCGTGACGATCAGTGCGTCCAGCGAGATGAGGAAGAAGCCGAGCAGCGCCGCGCCGAGCACGGCGGGAGAGCCTCCCCGGACTTCGGTGGGCGGCAGTGCGGAGGCTGTCGTCCCCCGGTGCGGCATCAGCCGGCCACCTGCGAGGGCGGTGCCTGGTTTCCGTCGCCCCACGTCGCGGTCATCACCACCGTGTCGATCAGCCAGCGGTCACCGGTCCTGACCAGCTGCCACCGGTAGTCGCCCCCCAGCGTCCACAACGGGTCTCCGTATGAGGTGGCCAGGCGGTGGGTGGCCTGGAAGGAGGCCGTGCACACGGCGCGGTCGCCGTCAACGTCGACGAGATGGTTGGCGACGAGATGCTGGGTGGCGTCGTAGGCACCGAGCGTGCCGGCCCAGGCGTCGACGATCTCCTGCGGGTTGAGCCGGACCGGTTCGCCACCGGCCAGGCTGGTGTAGTCGAGCAGGACCCTGTCGGCGAAGAGCCCGCGCAGCTGCTGCCATTCGCGCCGGTCGGCGTGCACAGCCATCCGGGTACAGGTCTCGGCGACCGCGTACTTGGCCTCGATGGTGGTGACGGTTTCGGGCATGCCGGGGGACCTCCGGACGGTGGTGGCGGGGGTTGTGGTGTTCACAGCGTGCGGGCGAAGTGTTCGGCGGTCGCGTCGGCGGCGAACGCGACCTGCCGCGGCTGGTCGTAGAAGTCGAACTGTCCGCCCTCGGTCCACAGGAACTCCGAGGCTCCTGCCAGGGCGGCGTGGAAGCGGCGGGCGCCGTCGGGGATCGCGGCGCCCTCGCTGTGCACCAGCAGTGTCGGTGCCGTGAGCCGCGGGGCGAGGGCAATGGCGTCGAAGTCCAGCCACTCGGTCCAGGCCATGACGGCGTACCGGTTGGGCCACTGCTCGATCCCGCCGCGCCCGGGGTTGAGATAGAAGTCGATGTCGAAGGGCATGGCCGCGTCAGGGTCACTTCCGCTGACCACCGGAACGTAGGCGACCTCCCCGGTCTCCTCGTACTGGTGCCGGGCCGCGGCCGCCGCGGCCTTCTTCGCCTCCACGCCCTCCGGGCCGCCGTAGTTCTCGTCGCAGATGCGGCGGTCGTGCAGCCACGGCGCCACCAGCGCGAGGGACCGTACCCGGGAGTCCTCGGCGGCGAAGGCGCTCGCGTACATCGCCCCCGCGCACACGCCCAGTACGCCGAGTCCGGTGCCGGCGACGGCAGGATGGCCGCCCAGGAAGTCGGCCGCCCCTCGCAGGTCGCGGATCTTCAGCGCCGCGGACTCGTAGTCGCGCGGCACGCCCTCGGACTCGCCGTATCCGGTGAAGTCGAAGGACAGCGCCGCGAAGCCACGCCGGGCCAGCTCCTCGGCGTAGCGGTCGGCCATCTGCTCCTTGACCGACGTCCAGGTCCCGGCGACCAGGACAGCTGCCACGGGATCGGTCGCGTCAGAACCTGAATCGGGCAGAAACAGACGCCCGGCGAGCTTGCCGTTGCCACCGGCGAAAGCCACCTGTTCACACACGGGCACGTCAGAACTCCTTCGAAGAGGACCGGAACGGTCATCTCCCCACGCTCGCAGCCGGCAGCGGCCGCCGACAACGCCCCATACCTAAGCCCAGGTTGAGCGGCACTAAACCTGGCGATCGAACCGGCGACGGCGACGGCCGCCCCTGCACGGGACCGGCCGCGCCGTCGACGATCCGAGAGCGCGGGCACACCCGGACGATGCGTCCAGGCCGAGTCGGAGGCACCGGCTCCTGACCTGTCCGCAGTCGCGCCGGGTCAGCGCGACATCGCCTCCTCCTGGATTCCGCCCGAGCCCAGGTCAAGTGGACCGGCACGCCACATCCGGCTCGGGTGTGGCGCTCACACTGTCCGGGTCAGCGGCGGATGCCCGCGTATGCCGACGGAGAGATGCCGCCTTCCGCGCCGGCCGTACCGCCCACGGTCCACATACGGCCCGCCGCGTCGGTCGCGGCACTGTAGAGGTATCCGGCTCCGGACGGTTCTTCGGTACGGGTGAGGACGCCGTGCGGGCCAGGGGTCAGGACGTAGTTGCCGGCCGGGTTGACGGCAGGATCTGCCGTCTCGCCCACCACCACTGGGCTGCCGGAGCGGTCGAAGGCGATGTCGTAGAGCTGGCCCGTCTCGGCGGGGGTGCGAACGGTGCGCCACGCATGACCGTCGTAACGCACGATCACCGGACGCCGCCACAGGTTCTCGTCCCGAATGTGGCCGACGGCCCAGACGTCGTTCCCAGTCCGCATCTCGAGGCCGTCGAACAACGCCTCGCCGAGTGCGGGCGGCAGGCTCTGCTTGGTCCATGACGTGCCGTCGAAGCGCGAGACCCCGTCACCGATGGCGTAGACGATGCCGCCCGGGCCCGCCTCCAGCTGGGAGACCCAGGTGAGCCCGGTGTCCGCGGGCAGCCGCTTCCAGGCGCCGCCCCCGGCCGCGTCCCCGCGAAACAGGGCCGGTACGTACTCCCCCGCCGTATCGACGTAGCCGCCGTTCACCCACACCGATCCGCCCGCGTCCACATCGACGGCGGACAGGGACGTCCAGCTCGCACCCTCCGGGAACGGCAAGGCGGTCTCGCTCCACGCAGCGCCGTTCCAGCGCTCAAGGAGGGCACGCGCCTCCTTCGATCCCGTTCCGCTCGCTGCGTCGTTACGGGTGCCGACGGCCCACACCTCATCGGGCGCACCGACGGCAACATCCTCCAGGCGGCCCTCGTCGGCCGGCTGCGGGGGCGTCTGCCAGCCAGTGCGGCTCCAGCGCATCGCCAGCGGTGCGCTGGACCCGGTGGTGGCGTCTCTGCTCATTCCGACCGCCCAGGTCGCACCTCCGGCGGTCTCGACGTCGAACAGGACACTCCCGTCGCTCGCCGGCGGACTGACGTCCCGCCAGTGGGAGGTGCGTGCAGCGGCGGCGGGTGAGACGGCGGTGCCGACGACCGCCGTCAGCCCGACGGCAAGGGCGATTGCCGCCCGCAGCGGGGAAAGGAGCATGAGGGGACATCCTCGGATCGAAGCGAATGGGGTGCTGTGCTTTCTGTCATTGACCTCAGTGCGCTCAACCACCGAAAAGGTTGCGTGCCCTCCCCGAAAAGGTTGGGTGCAGCCACGTCGACGCAGGCAGGGCCGAACGATTCCCGGCCTGCCACATATGCCGGTCGAGCGGTGTCGGACACCTTGCTATTACATACGACCGTACGTATTCTTTTCTCATGCCTCTGACGCAGCTCACCGAGGAGTCCGATCCGTACTGCCTCCAGCCCCTGGACGCGGCGGCGCTTCTGTTCGACGCCCCCTGGAGCCGATTCGCCGTGATCGGCGACAGCCTGTCGGCAGGCACGGGGGGCCCGAGCCCGGGATACACGAACGCGGGCTGGCCCGACAGATTGGCGTCGGTCCTTCGCCGGGTGCGGCCGGATCTGACGTATCTGAATACGGCCGAGGTCGGCGCCACCACGGAACAGACCCTCGACAAGCAGATCGATCGCCTGTACGAGTTCGGCCCGGACCTGGTGCACCTGCCGTGCGGGGCGAACGACCTCGTGCGCCGGCAGCCGGACTTCGACCGGATCGAGCAACTGCTGCGGCGCATGTACGCCCTGGCGTCCCGGACCGGGGCTCAGCTGACCACTTTCACCCTGGGCAGGGCCTACGTCGTTCCGGCCTTCCCGGACTGGACGGAGCGAGTGGTCAGGGTCAACGACATCACCCGCGCACTGGCCGCCGAGTACCGGGCCGTGGTCGTCGACATGTGGGACCACCCGGTCAACGCACGGGAAGACCTGCTCAGCGAGGATCGCATCCACTTCTCGGCCTCAGGGCAGGCCGTGTTGGCGACCGAGATGGTCAAGGAGCTGGCTCACGTGCTGAGTCGTACGCAAGGGACTGACTGACGAGCTGTCCATCAAGGTCGTCCCGCTCGACGCGACATCACTTCAGCGCTTCCGGGGCACTTCCGGGGCCGGCCTGCATGGACCCGATGACCCGGGTCGAACAGGCTACGATCGACCGTACGGGCAGTGCTGAGGAGCCGACGAGCTCCCGAGCCGGAGAAGCCGCATCGCCTCTGCCCCACCTGGCCTCGGAGGGGATTCAGTCGGAAGTCACGGACAAGCGTCTCCTGCGCGGAGCCCGGACACGCGGGACGGTGCTTCGCCGGGCGGTCGACATCGCCTCACTGGAGGGTCTCGGCGGAGTCAGCTTCGGCCGGCTCGCCGCCGATACAGGTCACAGCAAGGCGGGGATCCAGACCCTCTTCAAGACCAAGGAGAGCCTGCAGCTCGCGACCGTGGAGTTCGCGCGCGAGATGTTCATCGACGCCGTGATCCGCCCTGCGAGGACAGCCCCCGCAGGCATCCCCCGCCTGCACGCACTGCTGGACCACTGGGTCGTCTACGCAGAGACCCCCCTGTTCGAAGGCGGGTGCTTCCGAGTGGCGAATCTCGCCGAGTTCGACAGCCGGGAGGGTCCGGTCCACGACGCGCTGTTCCATGATCAGCGGGAGTGGCGCGAAGTCATCGCGACCGAACTGCGCAAGGCCGTGGAGTCCGGCGAGGTCGCCGAACTCGACGTCGAGCTCACCGTCTTCCAGATCGACGCCCTGCTCTGCGCCGCCAACACGGCCCTGCAGTCGGGCGACGCGGAAGCAGTGGGCAAGGCGCGCCACATCATCGACGGGCTCCTGGAGGCTCCGCGCTGACACCACCGGGTACACGGAGGGAGTGCCTGAGCGGCCGCGGGGGTCAGCCTCGTCGCGGCTCCCATCCAAAGGCGGTACCGGCCGACTCGCGAAAGTGTTGCCCCTGCCGTACAACGATGTCTGATTCCCGCGAGCAGGACGCGTCGTCGCTGATCATGCTGGCGGCATGACGATGTCATCCACAACAGACTCAGTGACAGTGCTCACCGGCATGTACGCAGCTGAGGCGCAGTACCTGGCGGCCGGAGGCCCTGGCGAGGCTTCGTTCGACTTGCTCGCCCCCTTCTTCGCGCCGGACGTCGAGCTGCATCAAGCGGATGCTCTGCCGTACGGAGGTACTTGGCGTGGGCACCACGGAATGACGCGGTTCTTCCTTGCGATGGGACGGGCCTGGGAAACGTTCCACATGGTGGAGCAGGAGTTTCTCGCCACCGGCGAGACTGCGGTCGTGCTCACTCAGGTCCGTGCTCGCGCCCGTGCGACCGGCCGTGAACTCAGCTTCCCGATCCTGCAAACGATCACGGTCAAGGGAGGGCGGATCACCGAGGTCCGTCCGTTCTACTGGGACACGCAAGCCATCGCCGACGCCTGCGCCGCGTCCGCGCCGACAGACTGAGAGCGCCTGCAAACCCAGTGGTCACGACCGCTCGTTACGACGCGGCTTCGAACCCACGTCGGTGTGCGTGAACATGCCGAGCCGGCGCGACAGCGCGCACCGGCCCGCGCCTCCTGTTGGTTCTTGCGCGGAAGGAACGGGCGCTCACCGCACGGCCTGCGTCAGCGACTCAGGAGCGGGCAGTCCGGTCGCGGTCGGGAGTGACGAGGTAGGCCATCGCCATGTCGCCGAGTTCGTCCGCGTACCGACGCAGAGCGACCTCGCCGGTGATGGGGTCGGGGCGCACCGAGTTGTGGAAGCAGGCGCCGAGGAGGGCGCGAGCAGCGGCGTCCAGGGCCGCCTGCGGGTCGGAGCGCCTGACCTGGCCGGCATAGGGGGTTGCGGCTTCGATCAGGAGGCGGTGGATCTCGGCGATGGCATGGGCCCCGCGGTCCAGCGCCTTGGCTCCCCGTGCGCGCAGCAGCTCGGGGAAGAGCTTGTTGCCTTCGGCGAAGGACTGCAGCAGGGCGTGCGCGTAGGTGTCCATGACGCCGGAGAGCGACGGCTCGGCTGTGCGCAGCCGCTCGGCGACGTACGCCTCGCGGCGTTCCAGCATCCGCTCGGCCAGGGCGGTGACCAGCTGCTCCTTGTCGTCGAAGCGGCGGTAGATCGTGCCGACCGAGACACCGGCGCGTTCCGCGACACCGGAGATCGTCATTTCCTCCAGGCCGGATGAGGAGGCGATCTCCTCGGCCGCCTGCAGTACGCGGGCCAAGGTCGCCGCGCTGCGCGCCTGCCGGGGCTCTCGGTAGAGCGGTGGACGATCTGGCTCCTCGGTCATGTCACGCATCGTATCGGCGACAGTCTCAGCAGGTTCTCTTGACAAGTCACTCACTCCTGCGCGTAACTTAATGCGAACATGAATTCACATTCGCATTCTATGGAGGTTCTAGAGTGACCGACAACCAGACGTCATCGCCCGTGACCGTGACGCTCGAGTCAGGACCCACCGGCGGGAGCATCGACGACTTCGAGCTGTTCTACGCCCGCCGCGCCCTTGACCGCTTCAGGACGCGGCTGGGACGCCAGGGCCTGCTCGACCTCCTGGCCGACGACATCGAGGAAGGCAACGCCTTCCTGCGCGAGAGCGCCCGCACGTCCGAAGGGAAGTTCAAGCCCGGCACGACGGTGCTCACCACACAGGGACTCACCTCGGGCGTGTTCCTGGACTGGATGGACAAGGCGTTCGCCGGCGACGAGCGCCCCCTTCTCGCGGCCCACCCCGAGCACTACGTGATGGGCACCGATTCCATCGGAGCGCGCGTGGTGGAGAACATCGGCCCCCACGTCGCCGACTTCTACATGGGCGGCTGGGGAACGGCAGCCCTGGCCTGGGCCACGGACGCGGAGGAGCTCCTCCCGGAGGCCGAGTTCCCGCGCAAGATGTCCTCGAATCTCTTCCTGGCCGACGGCACGGTCGTCGGGCGGGCACTGATCCAGTTCGGTGACACCGCCGAAGGCTTCACGGCGAACCTGACGGTGTACTTCCCCGTCACGTGCCCGGACGAGGTCCTGGAGCACCACCTTCGGCACTACGCCGTCGAGTTCAGGAACTGGATCGTCGCCGCAGCGGCTGCCGCCGCCTGAGGAAGCGCGTCCCAGGCGGAGCCGGGGCGGCCCGGCACACCGGCGAAGGGATCTCCACGCGAGGAGATCCCTTCGCGTACCGCCTCTCGGTCCTCTCGGACACGGACCCGGACCGCGGCCTCAGCTGCCGGCGACGCCCGGGGAAGTCCCCGTCGCAAGCGGGTCACGCGCGCCTCGGGTGAGGCCGCCCAGGGGATCCAGCCGGTACGAGCCGGCCATGACGAGCCAGACGACGACCAGACTGCCGGGAGGCCCGAGCAGGGCGATCGGCAGGTGGGCGCCGAAGAAGCTGAAGAGGGCCAGCCAGACACCGGTGAGGATTCCGGGGTTCCTGAACAGAACGGGCCCGGAGAGCAAGGAGACGGTGATCAGCCACGTGGCCGCAATGACGTGGTCACCGAGACGCATCGGCATGTAGATGTCGTCGGGCACGAGGTTGAGCGTCATGATCCCGACCATCACGTCGATGGCGATCCAGCCGAACGCAGCGGCTCGGATGGTGGCGTGACATCGACCGAGGGCTCACAGGGGCAGGACGACGAGCCGTCCGGCGTCACGTCCGCCGGACGCGCGCCGCGACGCGACCCCGCGCGCAACCGAGGGCGGACCATCGATGCCGCGCGCGAGGTGTTCGCCGCCCAGGGCGTCGGAGCCGGCCTGAACGAGATCGCTCACCACGCAGGTGTCGGCATCGGCACGATCTACCGCCACTTCCCCGACAAACAGGTCCTCGTCGACGCCGCACTCGGTGACCGCTTCACGGAGTTGACGGCGCTGGTGGACCACGGCCTGGCCGCGGCCACGGCCTGGGAGGGGCTGACTCACGTCATGCGGCAGGCGGTGGCCATGAACGTCGCCGACCGCGGGCTGCGCGACATCGTTTTCAGCTCCAGGCACGGTCGGCGGCGCGCCGACGCGCTGCGTGACGGCCTGGCGCCGCGGCTGGAGCAGCTTCTCCAGCGCGCCCAGCGGGAAGGCGCGGTGCGTCCCGATCTGACGGTTGCCGACCTGGTCATGATCATGCTGATGCTCACGGAGTTCGCACACCGGAGCTCTCCGGTTCGCCCGGATGCCTACAGCCGCTACCTGGAGCTGATCATCAGCTCACTGCGCCCGCAGTCGGCCGCCGATGACCTCGGTGTCGTACTGAGTGAAGCCGAGGTCCAGCAGATCGCCCGCCAATGGGCGGGCTCCTCCCGCTGAGGCGCGTCGCCCCGCTGCCGCCACCGCAAGCGAGACCAGCCATGACCGTCGCCCGAGGCCCGGGCTCGGCGGTCACCTCTCCCTGCCCGGACAGGCGGATCTGCGCTCCCCGAACGACGGACTGACCGACCTCGAAACGCCCGGCGCGCCCGACCAGGCCCCCAGGGGCTCTGCACTCCCCGGAGAACCACCTCCCGGATCTGCGCGCACCCCCGGCTGCTCGCGCCGGCCGCTCTCCCGGCATGGCCGCCGACCGTAACCGAAAAAAGCCAAGGACCGAGATTATCGCTAATCTATTGCATTCGTGAGAAGCCCTGTGAACACTGGGTTCCAGATGCAGAGCGCGCGACAGCGCACGAAACAGCGGGAGTACCCATGCGTGTGGCGAACATCGACGGACGGCTGACCCTGAGCCGCCCCGGTGGCCTTCTCGACGTCGCCGAGGCGAGCGGCGGTCGGTTCGGCCCGGACCCGCAGCAGGCGTTCGACGACTGGGAGGCCTTCTCCCGGTGGGCGCACGAACTCGTGCGCGACGGGCAGGCGGATTCCGGGCTGCGTCCCGCGCCGGGCGACGGAGTGGTGTGGGGGCCTCCGGTCCCGCGCCCGGCCCAGGTCTTCGCCGTCGGGCTGAACTACCGCGACCACGTGATCGAGTCCGGGCTGTCCATCCCCGACGAGCCCGCCGTCTTCACCAAGTTCGCCACCTCGCTCACCGGGCACGACCGGCCGGTCACCCTGCCCGAAGGGCTGGTCGACTGGGAGGTCGAGCTCGTCGTGGTCATCGGACGCCGCTGCCACCTGGCCAGCCGCGAGACCGCCTGGTCCCATGTCGCCGGAGTCACCGTAGGCCAGGACCTGTCCGAACGGCGGCTCCAGCTCGCCGGGCCCGCACCCCAGTTCTCCCTGGGCAAGTCCTACCCCGGCTTCGCTCCCACCGGCCCCGAACTGGTCACCGTCGACGAGCTCGCCGACCCGGACGACCTGGAGATCGGGTGCACGCTGGAGGGCGGGGAGGTGCTGCAGAAGAGTCGCACCTCCAACATGATCTTCGACGTCCCGGAGCTGATCGTCCGCCTGTCCGCCGTGTGTCCGCTGCTGCCCGGTGACCTCATCTTCACCGGCACTCCCGCCGGCGTGGGCGGAGCCCGTACCCCGCAGAAGTTCCTCGCGCCCGGTGACGTCCTCGTCAGCTGGATCGAGGGGCTCGGCGAGCTCCGCAACCCGATGCTGTCCTCCTGAACCACCGCGCCTGTCCCCGAGAGAAACAGTCCGTCTGAAGAAAGCCGGCCACCATGCCACTGCACCGCTTGACCCAGATCGTGATGGGCGTACCGAACGTCGAACAGACCGCCGCCTACTACGAGGAATTCGGCCTGACCCCCAGCACCGGCCCGCTGAACACCGTCGCCGCACCCGTGGGCGGGCTCGGCTTCTCCACCGTGGACGGCGGAGAGCAACTGCGCATCGTGCACTCGCCCCGTCGGCGCCTGGTCGAGCTGGGCGTCGGCGCGGACGACCCGGACGACCTCGACCGGATCGCGGCCTCCCTGTCGAAACTCGGCGTCCCCGTCGACCGAACCCCGGCCACCGTCTCCGCCGTCGACCCCGGCACCGAGCTGCTGGTCCGCGTCGAGCTCGCGCCCCGCTACGAGCAGGCGGCCACACCGCCGCCGCCGTACAACACCCCGGGGGTCAGCGCACGCCTGCACGAGCGCGCCCCGGGCATCCTGCGGGAGACCCCCGTCAGGCCGCGCAAGCTGGGACATGTCGTGCTCGGTTCCACCGCACAGGAGTTCTCGCAGCGGTTCTTCCAGGAGGGGATCGGCTTCAAGGTCAGCGACACCGTCCGTGGCCTGGCCGCCTTCATGCGCTGCTCCAGCGACCACCACAACGTGCTGGTCCAGCAGGCGCCGGTAGCCTTTCTGCACCACACGTCCTGGCAGGTCGACGACGTCGACGAGGTGGGCCGGGGTGCGACGGCCATGCTGGAGGCCGATCCCGGCCGGCACACCTGGGGCCTCGGACGGCATTTCATCGGCTCCAACTTCTTCTGGTACCTCAAGGACCCGGCCGGCACCTTCTCCGAGTACTACTCCGATCTGGACTGCATCGTCGACGACGCGCTGTGGAAGCCGAGCGAGTGGGAGGGCGCGAAGGCCCTGTGGGCCTGGGGGCCGCCCCCGCCGCCGTCCTTCCTCGCGCCCGAGGACCTCGCGGAACTCATGACGGGCGCCCACGCCGCCCCCGCCAAGTAGGAGCCCCCGACATGACCCCTCAATCGGACCGCACCACGGACAGCGACGTCCTGGTGGTCGGAGCCGGCCCGGTCGGCCTGGCGTGTGCCCTCCTCCTGGCGCGCGACGGGTGGACGGTGACCGTTCTCGAACGGTGGCCCTCCCCCTACCCCCGCCCTCGTGCCGTGCACTTCGACGACGAGGTCGCACGCCTGCTGGCCGGCGCCGGACTCGGCGACCGGCTCAGGGACCTCACCGAGCCCGCCGACACCTACGAGTGGCGCAACGCCGCCGGCGAGACACTGCTGCGATTCGACTGGTCCATGCTCGGCCCGTCCGGCTGGCCCACCGCGTCGATGATGTACCAGCCTGACCTGGAGAGGGCCCTCGTCGAAACCGCCGAAGCGGACCGGGCGATCACCATCCTGCGTGGCCACGAAGCCGTCGGCCTCGTCGAGAGGGCCGAGGGCGTACACATCACCACCCGCGACACCCACGGGGACGAGAACCACTTCACCGCACCGTGGGTCGTCGGCAGCGACGGAGCCAACAGCTTCGTGCGCACCCACATGCCGACCGGGATGCTCGACCTCGGCTTCTTCTACGACTGGCTGATCGTCGACGTCCATCCGCACGAGGAACGTGTCTGGAACCCCGTCAACCTCCAGATCTGCGACCCGGCCAGGCCCACCACCGTCGTCTCCGGAGGACCCGGGCGCAGGCGGTGGGAGTTCATGCGCATGCCGGGAGAGACGGTGGAGCAGCTCAACACCGAAGCCACCGCCTGGAGTCTCCTGGAGCCCTGGGACCTCACTCCGGACAACTGCACCCTGGAACGGCACGCCGTCTACACCTTCCAGGCGCAGTGGGCGGACATCTGGCGCTCGGGCCGGCTGCTCCTCGCGGGCGACGCAGCCCACCTGATGCCGCCCTTCGCCGGGCAGGGCATGTGCTCGGGCATCCGCGACGCGGCCAACCTCGCCTGGAAGCTCGGTCTCGTTCTCAAGGGCGAGGCCGATCCGGCGGTGCTGGACACCTACGGCGGCGAACGCGGCGCCCACGTCCAGCACGCCATCGCCAAGTCCGTCGAACTCGGCAAGGTCATCTGCGTCACCGACGCCGACGCCGCAGCCGGGCGGGACGCCGGCATGATCGGGCTCGGAGCGGACCCGGAGCGCATCCTGCCTCCGCTGCCCCCGTCCACGCTCCCCCACGGCATCATCTCAGGGGGCGCGCAGGGTCCGGATCCGTCGGCCGGGGTGCTCAGCATGCAGGCACGGGTCCGCCACCGCGGCCGTACCGGCCTGCTGGACGAGGTGGTCGGGCACGGCTTCGTGGTGGCGTCCACCGCTGATCCCCGCACCGTCCTCACGGCTGAGCAGCTCGCCTTCCTCGACCGCATCGGTGCCCGACTGCTGCAACTGGCCCCCGAAGGTGCCGAAGCCGCCGCGGAGGTCGCCGCCTTCGACGTCTATCTGCCGCACCTGGCGGCAGCGGGACACATGGGCGTGGTGATCCGCCCCGACCACTACGTCTACGGCACGGCAGGCACCCCGCAGGAGTTGGCGGCTCTGGTCACCGGTCTCCGGCACCAGCTCTCCTCCCCCTCCGTCCCGACAGCGGCGGCACCCGGCTCCTCGGCCCTGGCAGGCGGCGTATGAACACGACAGACGGGAACCCCTCTCCCCCGGCACCGGTCTGGACCCCCGACCCGGCCACCGCCGCCCACTCGCGTATCGCCCGCTTCACCGAGTTCGTCGCGACCCGTACCGGTACGGCGCACGCCGACTACCGGTCGCTGTGGGAATGGTCGGTGGACGATCTCGCCGGGTTCTGGTCGGCGGTGTGGGAATTCTTCGACCTGCGCTCAAACACCCCGTACGACGAAGTCCTCGACGGGGCGCCCATGCCGGCCACCCGCTGGTTCTCCGGCGCCCGGCTCAACTACGCCGAACACGCCCTGCGCGACGAGGGACCGCATCCGGCGATCCTCTCGGTCGGCGAGGACGGCACCACCACCCACACCGGGCGGGACGAACTCCGGCGTCAGGTCGGCTCCTTGGCGGCCTGGATGCGCCGGAGCGGTGTGACGGCCGGCGACCGGGTGGTCGGATACCTGCCCAACACCACGCACACCGTCGTCGCGTTCCTCGCCGCGGCCAGCATCGGAGCCGTATGGTCAGCCTGCGGGCAGGACTACGGGGCTCCCGGCGCCGCGACACGCTTCGCGCAGCTGGAACCCGTCATCCTGTTCGCCGCCGACGGCTACCGCTGGAACGGCAAGGAACACGATCGCCGTGCCGAATCGGACGCGCTGCGCGCCGCCCTGCCCACCGTGCGGCACACCGTCCGCGTGCCGTGCCTCGGACTTCCCGTGGACGATGACGCTCAGGTGTCCGACTGGGCCGAGGTGACCGGGGGTTCGGAGCAGCCCGTCTTCGAGCAGCTACCGTTCGACGCACCCCTGTGGGTGCTCTTCTCCTCCGGGACGACGGGCACGCCGAAGGGAATCGTGCACGGGCACGGCGGAGTGCTGCTGGACCATCACCGGCTGCTCGGTCTGCATCTCGACCTGAGTCCCGGCGACCGGTTCTTCTGGTACACCACCACGAACTGGATGATGTGGAACCTGGTGGTCTCCGGTCTGCTGATCGGCGCCACCGTCGTGCTGTACGACGGCAGCCCCACGTATCCGGAGCCCGGTCGGCTGTGGGACCTCGCGGCGGAACACCGCGCGGCCGTGCTCGGCGTGAGTCCCGGATATCTCCTCGCCTCCGCGAAGGCGGGCCTAGAACCAGGTCGTGACCTCGACCTTTCCGCTCTGCGGGGCCTCGGCAGCACCGGAGCCCCACTCCCGGCACAGCCCTACTACTGGGTCCGTGACCACGTCGGCGCACATGTCCAGGTCTCTTCCACGAGCGGGGGAACCGACATCGTCAGCGGATTCGCCGGGAGCGCGCCCACCACCCCGGTCTGGGCGGGTGAGATCTCCGCCCCGGTGCTCGGTGTCGCGTTGGAGGCCTGGGACGAGGACGGCCGTCCCGTGACCGACGAGGTGGGCGAACTCGTGGTCACCCGGCCGCTGCCGTCGATGCCCCTGTACTTCTGGAACGACCCCGACGGCTCCCGCTACCGTGACGCCTACTTCGCCGCCTATCCGGGTGTCTGGCGCCACGGTGACTGGATGACCCGTACGTCGCACGGCAGCGTCGTCGTCTCCGGCCGCTCCGACTCCACCCTCAACCGGCAGGGCGTACGGCTCGGCAGCGCCGACATCTACGCGGTCGTCGACGAGTTGCCCGGCATCCAGGAGAGCCTGGTCATCGGGGCGGAACTCGCCGACGGCACCTACTGGATGCCGCTGTTCGTCGTCATGGAAGTCGGCCACGAACTCACCGACGCGCTGCGCGACCGAATCGGCACCGCCATCCGAACGCGGGCATCGCCCCGGCACGTCCCCGACGACATCCTGGCCGTGCCGGCCGTGCCTCACACCCGGACAGGCAAGAAGCTGGAGGTGCCCGTCAAGCGTCTTCTCCAGGGTGCGCCGATCGGCAAGGTGGCCGGTCGCGAGGCCGTCGACGACATCGACGCCCTCGCGTACTTCAGCCGCTTCGCCCGGTAGCGCCGCTCACCGGACGGCTTCGGTGCTCTGCAGCTGCCGGGAGATCGTCCGTGCGGTGGCGCGCACGGCCGGTACGGACGCAGCCAGGCCGATCGCACCCGACACACCCATTGACTATTTGCTATAGCGGAGTCAATGTTGCGCGCATGAGTTCCGATGCCCTCAGCCCCATGGAGACGACGTCGTTGGCCGACCAGGCCTACCGGCGGCTTCGCGCCGCCGTCCGTGAGGGATCGTTGCAGCCGGGCGAGAAGATCACCGAACGCGATCTCGCCGCCCGCCTGGGGGTCAGCCCCACGCCCGTGCGTGAGGCACTGCGTCAGCTGGTGCACGAGAAGGTGGTGGAGCGCGTCGGGACCCGGGCGCTGCGGATCGCCGACCACTCGGCTTCCGCGCGTTCGGAGATCGTGGAGGCCGAGGTGCGGCTGTCGGCGCTCATGGCCCGCCTTGCCGCACGGAACGCCACCGATGCCCAGCTCGCGGATCTGGCCGGTGTGCTGGAGCGGGCCGACGCCCTGGTCGGACAGATCGAGCAGGACGTGGCCGAACACGGGGCGCACGCCGACACCACCGACAAGCTGGTGGCCATCCATCGCCTCATGCGCCGCTTCCACCACCAGGTGGAAGCGGCGGTCGGCAACCCGGTGCTCGAAGGACTGTTGCAACAGGCCCGCGCGTTCAGTGACGAGGAGCGCCTCGATCTGACGATCAAGCTCGCTCCGGAGCGCGCCGAGGCCTTCCGCCGGCGGTTCCGCGAGCATCGCAGCCTGCTCGACGCCCTGGTCGACCGGGACGAGGAGCGGGCCGAACTGCTGGCCGCACATCACCATCGCGAGGCGCTGCATCAGCTCTCCAGCAGCTGACCGAACACCTCCGAGTGCCTGTCCATCGAACGACGACGATGGTCGCCGCACTCGCATCCTCTTGTTGCTATAGCATATGGCAAGGAGCCGCCATGCTGCATCACCACCCGGACGCGACCGCCACGGACGGCACACCCACCCTCGCGCCGCCCGCGCCCGCCCCCGGGAAACGGATGAGCGCGAGCGCGGTGCTGTGGGTCACCCTGGCGGTCTTCGCCCAGGAATCGGTCTGGAACTTCTACGACGCACAGGTCCCCGAGCAACTGCGCCATTACGTCGCGTCGGCCGGCGTCATCGGCCTGATCATGGGTCTCGACCACTCCTTGGGGATCTTCACCCAGCCGTCCGTGGGGTTCCTCTCCGACCGGCTCGTACGCCGCAGGGCGGGGCGGTGGCCGATCGTGCTCATCGGCGCCGTGATCGCCACGGTCCCGTTCGTCCTCATCCCCTGGGCGGGCAGTCTTCCCGTACTGATGGTGTGCGTCGTCGGGTTCGCCCTGGTCGCCAACGCCTTCAAGGGCGTCACCGAGACGCTGATATCCGACTACGTCCCCGCCGGCAGCCGCAGCAGGGCCCAGGGGTTCATCAAGGCCGGTGTCAGCCTGACCATCATCATCTCGTCCTTGATCAGCCTGCTGGTCGTGGACCGCAGCCTTCACCTGGCGTTCGCGCTCCCCCCGGTCCTGATGCTCGTCATGCTCGGGCTGTCATGGATGTTCCTCGGCCGCCGGCACGAGCGGTCCGTCCTGCCCGAGCAACCCACCGACGGCGGCCAGGACACACCGGAGTTCGCCTCTCCCTGGGCGGTCCTGAGGAACGCGGTGCGCAGCCCTTCGAGCCCGACGGTGCTGCTGATGATCGGAATCTTCTGCTTCTCGGGCATGTGGACCGCGCTGCGCTCGCTGAACACGCCGTACGGCACCGAGGTGCTCGGGCTGACCCGCGGCGAGGCCGGTGGGCTCGCCCTTCCCGGCGCCATCGCCTTCCTGGTGTGCGTGCTGCCGCTCGCCTACGGCTCCGACCGGCTCGGGCAACTGCGCGCCATGCGCTACGGCGTCGGGCTCTTCATCGTCGGCCTCCTGGTCGGCTTCGCCGTCCCGACGGTCCCCGGGACGGTCGTCTCGACGGTCCTCTCCTCCATCGGCTACGCCTCGTTCGCGGTCAACGCATTGGTCGCGCTCTGGGACCTGGCCCCGACCCAGAAGGTGCTCGGCACCTACACCGCCCTCTACACCATCGCCTCCTCCGCCGGCATGGCCCTGGGCCCGGCGATCCTCGGCATCACCGTGGACCTCACCAGCTGGCGCTTCATGATGCTGAACGCCGCCGCCTTCGCCGCTGTCACCTTCGCCGTCTTCACCCTGCTGGCCCGCCGGACTCCCGACCGGAGTACGGCGTGAGGAACCGCTCCACCAGTACAACGAAAGGTCCTGACCCCATGGAATTCCGCATCCTCGCCCCGACCGGGGCACTGGGCGCCGGCTTCGACGCGGACGCGTTCCGTCGCGGCGTCGCAGCCCGTCCCCATGTGATCGCCTGCGACGCGGGGTCCACCGACTCCGGCCCCGCGGCCCTCGGCTCCGGCACGCCGAAGCTCTCGGCCCAGGCCGTCGCGCGCGACCTGCGGCTCCTGCTGAAGGCCCGCGACGAGCTGGGAGTGCCGCTCGTCATCGGTTCGTGCGGCACCTCCGGACGCGATGTCGGCGTCGACGAAGTCGCAGCCCTCACCCGCCGTATCGCCGGCGAGGAGAACCTGCACTTCACACTCGGACTGATCTACTCCGACCAGCCCGCCGACCGGCTCCGGGACCTCTACGACGCCGGCCGCATCCGGCCGCTCGCCAACGCACCCGAGATCGACCGGGAGCTGTTCGGGCGCAGCCACACGGTGGCGATGATGGGCGTCGAACCCATCCAGGAAGCGCTCGTCCAGGGCTGCGACGTCATCCTGGCCGGCCGTGCATCCGACACCGCCCTGTTCGCCGCCCTCCCCCACCTGCGAGGCGCCGATCCGGGTCTCGCCTGGCACCTGGCCAAGACCATCGAGTGCGGCGCCGCCTGCGCCGTCCCGCCGTCCGCCAACGGCCTGCTCGCCACGCTGCGCGACAACCACTTCGATGTCACCACCCTCGCCGACCGCACCCGGCTCACACCCCGCTCGGTCGCCGCCCACACCCTGTACGAGAACGCCGACCCGTTCCACATAGCCGAACCCTCAGGCGTACTGGACACCACCGACGCCACCTACGAAGCGGTGGACGAACAGACCGTCCGCGTCAGGGGCGCCCGCTACCTCCCCGCCGACGGCTACACCAACAAGCTCGAAGGCGCCGAACTCGTCGGCTATCAGACCGTCATCATCGGCGGGGTACGCGACCGCGTCGTCATCGACGCCCTGCCCAAGCTCCTGCCCTTCGCCCAGCAGTACTTCGACGCGAAGATCCTCGACGTCTTCGAAGGCTCGGTGGATCCGGCCTCCGTCGACATCGACTACCGCCTCTACGGCGGCGGGGCCGTCCTCACCGGTACGGAGCCCGAGCCGCTCCGGCCCCGCGAACTCGGCGTACTGATCACGGTGACCGCCCCCGACCAGGCCACCGCCCACGCCGTCGCCACCTTCGTCGCCCACGCCAGCAGCCACCTGCCCATCGCCGAGTACGACGGACTGGTCTCCACCCTCGCCTACCCCTATTCGCCCCCCGAGACGGACCGCGGACCGCTCTACCGCTTCACGCTCAACCACGTCGCCACCGGCATCACGCCCACCGAGCTGTTCCGCACCACCACCGAGGAGCTGTAGAACCCCATGGCCACCCTGCTCGACTACTGCTCCCTGGTCCGCTCCAAGAACGCCGGACCCTTCACCCTCACCTTCGACTTCATGTGCCACGACCGGGCCGCCTACGACGCACTGGTGGCCACCGGCTTCCTCGACACGAACCTCTTCGCGTCCCTCTACGGCACCGATCCCGATCGGATCCTCGTCGTCAACCACCCCGGCGCACTAGCCGTCAAGGTCTCCCTGCCCCGCCCCACCGTTCAGGGCGACCTCCACGACACCGACTGCTACGCCGGCCAGCAGTACGCCCCGCTCATGGACATGGAGCTGCCCGCGGCCCCCTGACCTCGACCGCCCTCCTCCTCACGCACTCCGGAGCCGCACCCATGCCCACCGAACGTCCCCTTTCCCCTTGGCACCTGCCTCCCGACCACCCCGCACAGCTCTTCCTCACCGGCTCCACGCCCCTGTTCGCGCTCGCCGCCGACCCGCGCGTCTCCTACTGCCTGTACGTTCCCCGTGGCCACAGCAACACCGGTGAACCCCGCCCCCTCGTCGTGGCCGTCCACGGCACCCGCCGAAACGTCGGCCAGGTCCGCGACCACTTCGCCGACTTCGCCGAGGAACACAACTGCGTCGTCCTCGCCCCGCTGTTCCCTGCCGGACTCACCGGCCCCAACGACCTCGACAGCTACAAATTCTTCACCGAGCCGGGCATCCGGCCCGACCTTCTCCTGCTCGACATGATCAGGGAGGCGGCCGGCCGGTGGCACATCCGAACCGACCGCTTCCACCTCCACGGCTTCTCCGGCGGCGGCCAGTTCGCGCACCGCTTCTTCTACCTCCACCCCCACAGCCTGGCCTCGCTCTCCGTGGGCGCTCCGGGCCGCACCACCCTCCTCGACGAACAAACCCGCTGGTGGCGGGGCACCGCCGACAGCACGGAGCTCTTCGGTTTCGCTCCGGACCCCACGGCCATGGCTGACGTACCCGTACAGCTCGTCATCGGGGAACAGGACACCCACATCGAGGTCTGGGAGGGTGCGGAACAACCGGGCAGCCGAATGGACCGCCTGCGCGAACTGCGCGAGAACTGGGACCGGCACGGCATCGCCACACGACTGGACGTCGTCAGCGACGCCGGACACAGCGATGTCGCCGTCATCCCGGCCGTGCTCTCCTTCCTGTCCGGCCAGATCGCGGCGCCGGCGAGCTCACGGCACACGTGAGCAGCAGGGCCTCAGCGCTGTCTGCGGTCATCGGCACCGGGACCGTGTCAGTGGGCGCCGGGCTCGGCGGCGATGCGCTCCAGTACGGCGTCGAGGTCGGCGCGGGACCACCAGGAACCATCCCTCATCACTCCCGCGATCGCGCGGAGGGCGGTGTGGCTCTCCAGCGGATCCTCGTCCAGGAGCACCAGGTCAGCGGGCATGCCGGGTGCGATCCGGCCGAACCGGCCTTCCTCGCCGAGGAATCGGGCCGGCTCGGTCGTCGTCATCCGCAGGATGGTCAGAGGGTCGAGCCCGGCTTCGGCCAGGTGGCCGAACTCGTCGTGAAGGGCGAAGCCCGGGATGATTCCCGCGGCCCCGCACGCGTCGGTTCCCGCGATCATCGGCACTCCGGCATCGGCGAAGGTCTTGGTCATCCGCAGTTGCGCGTCCCAGTGGTTGCGCAGGGCGTTGCGGGTGACGTCGGGGAGCCTGGAGAACTTCTTCGACGACTTGTCCCAGGTGCGCAGCTCCTTGGGAGCCATGTACCGGCGCCTCGGGTCCTCGGTGTGTTCCGGCGAGTCACCGAACTGCTGGGTGTGGACCCGGATCAGGGTCGGGCACTGCCAGGTGGTGTGTTCGACGAACAGGGCCGCCAGTTCCTCGGCCTTCCGCTGGTCGTAGGAGCCGTCGGCCAGGTCGTAGGCGTGCGCTTCGACCTCGGACGTGCTGGTCGCGGGGTTCGTGACCATGCCCTTGATCAGCTTCATCGCCAGCTTCTCGGCGCCGGGGATCTTGATCCTGGGGATCGGCGGGAGCTTGCGGGTGGGGTTGCCGGCGCGGACCTCGCTCTCCTTGGAGGAGGCCGCGGCGAACACGGTGACACCGGGGCCGAGGTGTTCGACCGACCACACCCCGGCGCGCGCGGCCTCGCGGGGGTCGAGGTCGGCGGGCAGGTGGCCGCCGAGGCGGATCCCGAGGCGGTTCGCCTCCTGGAGGGCCGCGAGGAAGGTGTCCCGGGTCGTCATGCCCGCCTTGACGAAGTCGGCGCCGTCCCGGTGCTGTTCGCGCACGGCCTGCACCGCGCCCTCGGCGGTGCTCGCGTTCAGGGGGGTCAGCAGGTCACCGGCCGTCGCCTTGAGCGCGGGGGCGCCGGCCGGCTGCGGAAGGGTGCCCTGGTTCCTGGCTTTCAGCAGCGCCCTGTTCCCCGACATCTGGCGGAAGCCGACCACCCCGTTGGCGAGCATCAGCGCATACGTGCCGTCGACGTCCTTCGGAGTGTTCAGGGCGTGCATGTGCATGTCCATGAATCCCGGAACGACGAACCGGCCCCGCCCCTCCAACACGTGTGCGTCCGTGGCGGGTGCGCCGGTCGCCGTCACCGACGTGATCCGGCCCCCTTCCACCACCACGTCCTGACCGGGGCTGCGGCGCCCGTCCAGTGGGTCGACCACGGTGACATCCCTGACCACCACGCGCCCGTTGACCGAGGACGGCTCGACGTACCTGCTCATGCTTCTCCTTGGTGTCATCACGACGGTGTCCTCACGATTCAGTGCTTGCGGCTACGGCATTCGGGCGGCCGTCACCCGGTGAACAGCCGGCGCGCGTTGCGGGTGGTGAGGTCCCGCCAGGTGTCGGTGGCGGACGGCTGCGCCGCCGCGTCGACGGACGCGACCTGGGCGAGCGCACCTTCGGCAGGTGTCCAGCAGTAGTCGCTGCCGTACAGCAGGCGCTGGGTGCCGAACGCGGCGTCCAGGGCCGGAATCTGACGCGGGAAGGGCGTCCCGGCCATGTCGTACCAGACGCGGCCGAGCTCCTTCAGGGCGCTGGGCGCGTCCGTGGAGCCGTCGCGGAACACGGCGCCGAACATGTCGATGCGGTCGGCGAGCAGCGGCAGCGCTCCCCCGCCGTGGGTCAGGACCCAGCGAATCCGCGGAAAGCGGGTGAACACTCCGCGCAGGAGCAGGTCGCTCGCGGCGCGGGCGGTGTCGAAGAGGAACTCCAGCATCGGCCGGGGCCGGCCCAGGGCGACATCGTCGGCGTGGGGCGGTGAGGTGGGGTGGACGAAGACGAGGGCTCCGCGGCGGTCGAGGTCCTCCCACAGCGGTTCGAAGCGCGGGTCGCCGAGGTAGACGCCGTGGTGGTTGGTCTCCACGGCCACCCCGTCCGCACCGAGCACGTCGAGTGCGTGGGCGGCTTCGGCGAGTGAGCCCTCGACGTCGGGCAGCGGCAGGGAGGCGAAGTGACCGAACCGCTGCGGACGCTCGCTTCGGACCCCGGCGCCGAACTCGTTGACCTCACGCGCGAGAGCACGGGCGGCGTCGTCGTTCCCGAAGTGCACGCCGGGTGAGGAGATCGAGAGGTAGGACTTCTCGGTGCCCGAGCGGTCCATCAGGTCGAGGTGCCGCTCGACGCTCCACGTGGGCCAGCCGGGCATTCCGTCGGGGTGTTCGATCCCGGCGGACCGGGCGGCGGCGACATAGCCGTCGGTGACGAAGTGGGCGTGGACGTCGATGAGACCGGTCGGGGTCATGGGGGCTCCCTGGGTTGCGGGTCCGTACCCGAACCAGCGTAGGAACGTGACCGTAGGATGGAATGAGTGATGCCAATCAATGAAACGCCGGGTTCCGACAGCGGCTCCCGGCCACGGCGCGGAAAGAAGCCGGCCGAGGGCCAACCGGTCGTCGACCGGGCGTTCGCCCTGCTCAACGCGTTCGACAGCGACCACCGGGCGCTGTCTCTCGCCGGCCTGGCGCAGCGGGCCGGCATGCCCCGCAGCAGTGCGCTGCGACTCGCCCGCGCTCTCGTCCGTCTGGGTGCGCTGGAACGTCTCGACGACGGGCGCTACGTCGTGGGGCTGCGGTTGCTGGAGACGGCGTCCCTGGCACCGCGTGGCCACGGGCTGCGGTCCGTGGCCATGCCCTTCATGGAAGACCTCTTCCACGTCACACGACAGCACGTGCTGCTCGCCGTGCGCGAGCAGCAGGAGGCCCTGCTCGTCGAACGGCTTTCGGCGCTCGACGCCAGCCCGGTGCAGTACCGCGTGGGAGGCCGGCTTCCGCTCGCGGCCACCGGCGCCGGCCTGGTGCTGCTCGCCTTCGCTCCGGCGGCCGTCCAGGACCACGCCATCGACACCTACGAGCCCGGGAACGGCCATGACGGCATCTCCACCTCCGCCGACCTGCGCCGCATGCTCGCCGAGGTACGGCGCGGTGATCACGCTTTCGGCCGGCAGAGTCGTCCCTGGCCCGTGAGTACCGTGGCCGCGCCGGTGCGGGACGGCGGCGAGGTGGTGGCGGCGTTGTCGGTCGTCGCGCCCAGTACCGGCTTCGCGGAGGCGGGTTACAGCCCGGCGGTGCGGGCCACCGCCCGCGCGATCTCCCGTCGGCTGGAGGAGGAAGGACACCGGGCTGCTCGTGCCGGCGGCTCCCCTGCCTCGCCGTGACGAAAGCACGCAGGGAGGGATGGAGCCTGTGCCGCCGCTCCGGTACCGGGCAAAGGGTCCGCCCACCCGGTTCGTCCTCATGTGCCGTCCTCCGGGCCGGAGCTCAGAGATCCCACCAGCCGAACGCGTGGGTGGGAGCGTGTACGCCGTGGGCGCGGTCGAGGCGGGTCGGCCGGCCGCGGTGGAAGATCAAGGGTTTGCGTGGCGGGCGGGCCGCGGAGAGGTCCCGTACCCGGCCCACCACCGCCACGTGGTCCCCTGCCGGAAGGTTTCCCTCGACGTCGCAGGTGATCCAGGCCGCCGCCCCACCGAGCCGCGGGGCCGCGCTCGCCCCGAACTCCCAGTCCCCGGTGGCGAACCGATCAGCCGCCCTGCGGGCGAAGGCCGTGCACACCTCCTGCTGGTCCTCGGCCAGCACGTTCACACGGAAGCACCCGGCGCCGACGATCGCCTCGGCGCTGGCCGAGGTCAGGCCGGCGTAGAAGACGACGAGGGGCGGGTCGAGTGACACGGACGTGAAGCTGCCGACCGTGAGACCCACCGGGCCCGACGGCGTCATGGCGGTCACCACGCACACGGAGGTCGGTACGTGGCCCAGGACATGGCGGAACACCGCCGGGTCGGGGCCGGCGACGGTCAGGTCCGTTGCGGCGGGGGACGAGGTGGGCACAGCTGCCTCCAGGGCGGGATCCGGGGTCTCTCGTCCCAGTGATTCCACGGTCGTCCCGTCATCGCACTGGGCCGGGGGGCCAAGCAGCGTGGACGGGCTTGGGCGCCGGGACCGAACGACCGCCCGACTGGTCCGGCAGCGCAAGGAGCGGCCGCGATTGTGTGGTCCCGGAACCAAGACAGCCGGGCGAACCGGGCGTGCAATCCCAGGAGCGGCACCTCGTCACGCGAGGTGCGCCACCTGAGCCGTGCCACGCCCGGAGGACACCATGACCACGACCGCTGCCACCCCGCAGACGCCCGCCGCGTCCACCACGCCGTTGAAGGAGCGCGCGGCGGAGCTGCTTCCACTGCTGAGGGACAACGCCGCCCGCACGGAAGCCGACCGCAAGATTGCCGAGGAGAACATCAAAGCCCTGTCCGACGCCGGACTGTTCCGGCTGACCGTGCCGGCGCGCTTCGGCGGGCACGAGACCGGTTTCCGGACCTTCCTGGAGGTCTCCTCGGAGCTGGCGCGAGGGTGTGGGTCCACGGCCTGGGTGACGACCCTGGTCAATGTCTGCAACTGGATGGTCGGCCTGTACCCCGAGCGGGCCCAGCAGGAGGTGTGGGGCGAGAACCCCGACGCCCGGGTGTGCGGTGTCCTCGCTCCCAGCGCCACCAGCCGGGCCGTCGAGGGCGGCCTGGTCGTCACCGGCCGCTGGGGCTTCGCATCCGGCAGCCTGCACGCGCAGTGGGCGACGCTCGGCATCCCCGTCGTGGACGCCGCAGGTCAGCAGACCGACCAGGGCGCCGCTCTCATTCCGATGAGCGACCTGACGATCGAGGACACCTGGTACGTCGCCGGCATGCGCGGCACGGGCAGCAACACACTCGTCGCCGACGAGGTGTTCGTTCCCGCGCACCGCATCCTGTCGGTGAGCCAGGGTGTGCAGGGCGCCTATCCGACCGAACTCAAGGACGAGGTCCTGTACCGCTCGGCACTGGTGCCGGTCCTGGCGCTGGTGCTGGCAGGCCCGCAGGTGGGGCTGGCGCAGGCGGGAATGGACCTGGTCAGGGCCTCTCTGGCCAAGGGCAGGGGCATCTCCTACACCTTCTACGAGCGGGCCGGCGAAGCGCCCTCGACGCAGATCCAGATGGCGGAGACCGCCCAGCTGATCGACACCGCCCGGCTGCACCTGATGCGGGCCGCCGACGACATCGACACCTGGGCGGCCCGGGACGAGTACATGCCGTTCGAGACGCGGGCCCGGGTCCGGATGGACACCGGTTACGTGGCGCGGCGCTCCCGTGAGGCCCTGGACCTGCTGCTGAGCATCCAGGGCGCCGGCAGCTTCGCGGAGGCCAACCCGCTGCAGCGGATCTGGCGGGACCAGGAGACGAGCAGCCGGCACGCGGTGATCAATCCGGCCATTGCCGGCGAGCTGTACGGGCGGGCGCTCCTGGGCGTCGAGGAGCAGGTCACCCCACTGATCTGAGCGTCGATCAGGATGGGCGGGCAGGGTCGTCCCGCGAGCCGGTGTCTTCCGGCCGGAGCACGCCGGGACCCAGCACCCGGGCGGCCTCCAGGGCCGCCATCACTTCGGGCAGCCGGGATGCCAGGTCGTGTCCGAGCAGTTCCTGAGCCCGCTTGACCCGGTAGGTGACGGTGTTGCGCGCCACGTGCAACTGCGTCGCGGCCGCCATCAGACTGCGCTCGTTGCGCAGGTACAGGCGCAGCGTCCGGCGCAGTTGCTCGGCATGGGGGTTGTCCACCGCCAGCGCCCCGAGTTCGTCGCCCACGAAGCGGCGCAGGGCGGGCAGGTCGCCGGAGAGCAGGGCAGGCAGCGCGATGTCCGGGTAGTCGACGGCCGGGCCCGTACCGCGAGGGTCGAGCCGTACGGTGCGGGCGGCGTGCTGGGCGTCCGCGTGGGACTGCCGGAACCCTCCGGCCCCTTGGCGGACCGACCCGAACGCGAAACGGAAGCCTTCGGGGTACGGGTATGTCCCGGGCACCGCCGCGGGGAACGGTTCATGCAGGTCCCCCCACGCCCAGAGCGTGGTCCGGCCGGTGGGGAGGACGAGGGCCGAGGAGCAGCCGCGCAGGTGCAGTAGTTCGGCCGCCGTTCGCTGCAGATCGCCTGTGGTGTCGGCGGCCGGGCTGTCGGACCACGCGACGACGGCCAGATGGCGGCCCTCCAGCCGGTAGGCGAGGAGCTCGCGCGCTGTCTCCTCCCGGACCGGTTGCCCGGCGAGGATCGCCCGGACGGCTTCCTCACGCGCCACGGCCCCGCTGGCGAGCCACCGGTCGTGCTCGGCCAGGTACTCGGCGGTCATCCGGGAGGAGAACTCGTCCATGAATCCGAAGAGCAGGTCGGAGATGCGGCGGAACTGCTCCGCGCGTTCGGACGGCGCGGTCCGTTCCTGGCACGCCGCCATCAGGGCCTGCGTCAGCGCGGCATGAGCGACGCGGATGCCGCGCAGGACCTTGTCCAGGCCCAGGCGTCGGCGGGCGAACTCGCGGTCCCCCAGCAGGGATTCCTCGGGGACCGCGAGGCCGGCCGCCGGGTCGGCCAGCAGCAGCAGTGCGCGCAGCGTCGCTGCTTCGGTGCCCATCCGGAGGGTTTCGAAGGGTGCCGGTCCGCCGCCCAGTTCGGGAACCTCGCGGGTGATCACACGGGCGAGTTCAGCGCCGACGGTGACGGCCCAGGCCACGGGACGGGAGCCGAGGCGGTCGGTCGCCTCGGCGATGGTGCGAGCCGAGCTGGCGGGCCCCTGCGGCGCGTGAGCACGGTCGGGGGCGAGCCGGCGGATCCAGCCGGAGGGGGCGGGATCGTGGTGAACCGTCATGACGCCGTCCTTGCCGTCGTGAGAGCAGCGTGCGCTGCGTTGCCGCGCGGGGTGCCTCCGGACCACAGCCCTACGGCTGCCGTCGGAAGCCGTGCCCTGTCCTCGGAACCCACCTCGCTTCGGGGCGCGCCAATGCACCTGGGCCGAGGGGACTCGGGCGGTACCACCGGGACTACGTACGGCCTGGTCCGGTACGGCTACGCGACCGCGTCGGGCTCTTCCTCGATCACGGTGCGCAGGGCCTCGGAGGTGCGGTCGATGTGCCGGGCGAGGAGTTCGACCGCCGCGTCGGCGTCCTTGGCCAGCACGGCATCGACGAGCGCCTGGTGTTCGCCTGCGACGTCGCGTTCGGTGTCGTGGCCGACGGGCCACGACCAGCGCCGGTAGAGCGTGGCCGCGTCCCGCAGGCTGAGGGCGGCGGCCAGCAGCCGGGCGTTGCCACACCCTTCCAGCAGGGTCTGGTGGAAGCGCTCGTGCACGGGGAACCAGTCGCTGTTCAGGGTTCCGTCGTCCCGTACCCCGGCGGTGCCGGCCAGGTGGTGGTGGGCCGCGACGACGGACGACTCCCACTTGATGCCACCGCGCTCCATCGACCGGCGCAGGACCAGGGTCTCGATCTCGACCCTGGCCTCCGTCAGTTCGTTCAGATCCGCCAGTGACACCGTGACCACGCTGAAGCCCTGCTGCGGTGCGGCGTGGACGAGCCCCTGCTCGGACAGGCGGGTGAGAGCTTCTCGCACGACCGACTGACTGACCGAGAAGCGCTGGGACAGCTCCACCAGGCGCAGCCGCTGCCCCGGCTCGAACACCCCTTGGAAGATGTCCTCGCGGATCTGCGCGTAGACGACGCCGCCCCTTGTTGCCTTTTCACCAGCCATGACCACACACCGTAGCAGATGAACGACACTCCTTGGAATTATCGTTAATTCACCCCCGCCGGCTCATCGCGCCTGCCGGCACGTAGAGCCTTCCGGGGACCGCTGGCCGGGGCAACGTAGACACAGTGTTTCCTTTTCAAGGGCAGAGATGCAGATGACAGGGCAGGATCACCGTCCACGAAGAGATACAGAATGTTTCCTTTCACTCGTTGACGTGCTGCATAGGTCTCCGTAGGTTGTGCTCATCGAGGGCGTCCCCATCCCGCGCCCGAACCGTCAGGCGTTCGGAGCCCGCACACCATGACCAAGAGTCCCCGCGCCGAGCTGGTGCACCGGAAGGTGCTCGACGCCGCAGCGACCCTGCTGGCCGAGCTCGGTTATCTGGAACTGACGATGGACAAGGTCGCGGTTCTGGCGGGTGTGACCCGCAAGACCGTCTACCACCGGTGGCCCCACAAGGCGGCACTGGTGGGTGAGTTGCTGATCTCGCAGGCACGGGTCGAAGCCGTGCCTGATCACGGCGACACCCGCCTTGAGCTGCGGTCCCTGCTCGACATGGTGCTGAGGGACGTCCGCGGTGAAGGGGGTGCGATCCTCCCCGCGCTCTGGGCGAACATGGGTGACCCCTCGGTCATGGAGCGCTTTCGGCACGAGGTGCTGCTGCCGCGCCGGCAGAACGCCCGAGCCGTGATCCAGCGCGGAATCGCACGCGGCGACATCCCGGCCGACGTGGATGCGGACCTTCTGATCGACACCTGGTCGGGCGTCGCCATGTTCCGTACCGAAGTCCGTTCCGACGCCTTCCTGCCTGAGCAGGTCGACGAACTCGTCGACCTGGTGATGACGGGCCGAGTGCCCAGGATCCGTCCCCGCACCGCACGCTGACGGACCACCCACCGCCGTGCCGACGGCACCCCCTTGCCCGTACGCCTGCCCCGGAGGTATCCCCAGCCATGCCCGGATCCGCATCGAGTCGACTTGTCGACCCCGTACGCACGCTGCTCGTTTCCATGGTGCTGGTGGAGGTCACCAGCGGTTTCACTCAGCAGTACCTCTCGCCGCTGCTTCCGGGGATCGGTGTGCGCAGCGGCATCACCTCCGCCCAGATCAGCTGGATCTACGTCGTCCAGACGGTCAGCATGGCCGTTCTCACCCCGGTGCTCTCCCGCCTCGGTGACAGCCACGGCTACCGGCGCATCCTGCGGCTGTCCGTCGGCATGGTCACCGTCGGCTCACTGCTGATGGCCCTGTGGCCCACCCTGCCGTTGCTCCTCCTCGGCGCCGTCCTGCAGGGCGGCGTGGTCGGCTTCATGCCGCTCATGATCGGAATCCTGCGTAACCGGGCCGGTGACGAGGCTTCGCGCCGTGGCATCGGCATCCTCGTCGGCGCGCTGCTCCTGGCGACCGGGTTCGGCGGGATCGTGGCCGGTGTCTTCGGTGCGAGTGATGCCAGGCACGGCCTGTGGGTGGGCGTCGCCGCCGGTGTCCTCGGCCTCGTCGCCTGCGTGGTGATGCCGGATGCCGACACCCGGCCCTCCGCCGAGCGCTTCAGCATGACGGCCTTCGGCCTGCTCACCGTCGGCCTGGCCGGAGTCGTCCTCGCTCTCTCCCAGGGCTCCGCCTGGGGTTGGACCTCGGCCGCCACCCTGCTCAGCGGTGCCGTCGGGCTGGCCGCCCTCGCCTTGTGGCCGTATGCCGAGCTCCGCACGGACCGTCCGATGGTGGACGTCCGGGTCTTCCGCAACCGGCGGATCGCGGTGCTCAGCGTGGTGACCTTCTTCCTCGCCTTCTCCACACTCGGCTCGATCGTCGTCAACGCGACCTTCCTCGCAGCGGATCCGGCTTCCGGCGGGTACGGGTTCGGGCTCGATTCCGACGCCATCGGCTGGGCTCTGCTGGCCTTCATCGCGGCGGGGATCGCCGCGTCGTCCCTGACGCCCTTCGCGCTGCGCCGCATCGGGGACCGCGCCACGCTTCTCGCCGGTGGTGTCGCCACCGCCATCGGCTTCGCCGGGCTGGCGCTCGCCCACGACGACCTCACCGTGTTCCTGATCCTGACCGCCTTCAACGGCATCGGCCTGGGCGTCTTCGAATCGGCGACCCGGGCCCTGTCCGTCGAGGCGGTTCCGCAGGAGGACACCGCGATCGCCGCCGGTATCAACGAACTCGTACTGTCCCTGGGCGCGGCCGTCGGTGCCGCCGCGCTCAGTGCCGCCCTGGCAGCTCACTCCGACGTCACCGGTCACGTGGCGACAGGCGGCTACACCACCGGCTGGTGGATGTGCTGTGCGGGCGGCGTACTCGCCGGAATCTCCGCCCTGCTCCTGCGGAGGCAGTCCCTCCTCCCGGGCACCGAGGTGCCCGCCCCCGTACCCCAGCCGACCTCCTCGTACTGACCTCCACCCAAGGAGCCCCCGTGAGCACCCCCGCTCAGCAGGACACCGCCCGGCACCACACGGCTCAGCACCGCACAGCCCTGCGCGCCACCGTTCGCGACCGGGCGCACGCCTGGCGTGAGCGCCTGGTGGAGCTCAGCCACCGCTTGCACGCCGACCCCGAAACGGCCTTCGAGGAGCACCGGTCGGCCGAAGCAGTGGCCGCTCTCGCCGAGTCCGCCGGATTCTCCGTCGAGCGCCGAGCGGGCTCCCTGCCCACCGCCTTCACCGCGACACTGGGCACCGGCGAGCTGGTCATCGCGCTCTGCGCCGAGTACGACGCGCTCCCGGGACTCGGCCACGCCTGCGGCCACAACGTCAACGGCACGGCCGCCCTCGGCGCGGCGATCGCACTCGGCGCCGTCGCCGATGAGCTCGGCATCACGGTGAAGCTGATCGGCACTCCCGCGGAGGAGGACGCCGGGGGCAAGGTGCTCCTCATCGAGGCCGGAGTCTTCGACGACGTGGCTGCCGCGATGATGGTGCACGCAGCCCCCTCCGACAGCGTCGGCGGATCCTCCCTCGCCATCAGCGGCTGGGACGTCGTCTACACCGGCCGGGCAGCACACGCCGCCGCCGCGCCCTGGGAAGGCGTCAACGCCCTCGACGCACTCACCGTGGCGCAGACGGCCATTGGTCTGCTCCGCCAGCAACTCCCCGGCAGCACCGTGGTGAGCGGCATCATCACCGACGGCGGTTCGGCGGCCAACGTCATTCCCGACCGGGCTGCCGCCCACTTCGAGATGCGTGCCCCCACCCTGGAACGGCTTCGGGCGGTCCAGGCCCGGGTCCGCGCCTGCTTCGAGGCGGGCGCCCTCGCCACCGGCGCGTCCGTGACCATCGAACCCCGGGGCAACGAGTTCGCGGACCTGCGCCAGGACCCGGCGATGAGCGAGATCTACGCGAGTGCGGTCACCGCCCTCGGCCGCACCCTCGACGAGGAGCCCGGCCTCGGCGGCTCCACGGACATGGGCAACGTCTCTCACGTCGTCCCGGCCATCCATCCGATGATCGGCTACGACACGGGCGGCGCGCATCAGCACACCGTCGAGTTCGCGGCGGCCGGCACCACCCCGGCCGCCGACCTGGCGATCCTCGACGGCGCCGTCGCCATGGCCTGGACCGCGGTCGAGCTCGCCACCGACCCGCAGCAGCGCCGGCGCCTGCTGGCCAGGAGCCGCCCGGCGGCCACCTGACGGGGACCGACCGGACGCGGACCGGACGCAGCCCGCATCGATACACCCGGTGCGCGAACTCGCGGGGCGAAAGTACCCGTGACGCCGTTTCTCGACCGACTCACCCGGCCCGACGCCGGAACGGTGGGCCCCCGGTGGCGAGGGGCGCCCACCGCCCGGACCCACCGCCCGGACCAACCGTCGGGATCCGGGTCAGCCCGAGACGCTCGCCCGTCCGTTCTCGATGTGCCCCATCAGCCGGCGCCGGAAGGTGTCGTCCCCCTCGACAGTGACCTCCAGGTCGTACCAGCCGTGTGCGTCGGCCGCCGAATGCACAACGGTGCGGCTGCGCCCCGGCTTGACCTTCACGGTCCTTGTCCAGTCACGCAGGTCCGCCTCCTCGACGTATCCGCGCGGCCGCACGTTGAACGTGAGCGTCGTCCGCCCCGTGTTGCGCAGCGCGATATGCAGATCGAGCTCACGGGCGTCGACCCGCGACGCAACCCCGGCCGGGGCACCGTCCTTCGTGAACCCGGCGAACTCGCGGCGGAACCCGTTCGGTCCCGTCACCGTGAACCGGTACGACGCACCCGTGACGGGCACCGTCAGCCGCGTCGTGCCCTTCACGTCCCGGTGCTGCGGCACCGGGAACTCACCCGCGTACGGATACAGCGCGAAGTGCGCCGACGAACGCCCGGTGTTGCTGAGGGTCACCCGCACCGCGCCATCCACCACCTCCGCCTGCGCGTCCGGCTGGTACGGCAGCGCACGCGCCGGCCGTACACCCGGCTCCTGCACGGGCATGTGCTGCACGAGCGGCGGCCTGGGCGACCAGCGGCCGCTGAACGGCGGAATGGCCCCCGGCTGCTGCACCTCGGGCCGGCGACGCCCTCGCGAGAAGTCGAAAGCGGAGGTCAGATCGCCGGTGACGGTCCGCCGCCAGCCGCCGATGTTCGGTTCCCGCACTCCGGTCCAGCGCTCCAGGAAGCGGATCACGGAGGTGTGGTCGAAGACCTCGGAGCAGACGTAGCCACCGACGGTCCATGGCGACACGACGAGCATGGGCACTCGCATGCCGAGACCGGTGGGCTTGCCCTCCCACTGCTCCTCGGTCACCTCGGGCGAGGCGACCGGCGGCGGCACGTGGTCGAAGAAGCCGTCGTTCTCGTCGTAGTTGATGATGACGGCGGTGTGCCGCCACACGTCGGGGTGCTTGCCCAGCGCGTCCAGGACCTTGTAGACGATCGTCGCGCTGTGGATCGGCGAGGAGACGCTCGGGTGCTCCGAGTCCATGGCGGAGGGCACCAGATAGGAGACCTCCGGAAGCGTGCCCGCCGCCACGTCCTTGGCGAACTCGTCGGCCAGCGTTCCCGTCTCCACCCGGCGCAACGCCCGCTCGAAGAGGGAGCGTTCGGCCTTGTCCAGGGTGGCGACGCCCTCCTCCAACAGGTCGAACAGCCGATCCCGCCCGGCCGCGTCCGCGTCCCGCACGGCGGCGTAGAACGACTCCATGTACGTGTGCCCGCCGGTCCTCGCCAGCGCCTTGCGGGCGATCGCCTTGAAGGTGGCGAAGAACTCGATCTGGTTGTCGGTGAAGTTCTCCCACTCCGTGTACGTACGCCAGCTGCGCCCGGCCTTCTCCAGCCGCTCCGCATAGGTGCCCCAGTCGTATCCGGGATGCGTGCCCTCGTCGTACGCGTCGTTGCCGACGGCCCGCTTGCCGTTCGGCTCGTTGCCCGTCTTCCCGCTCCACAGGTGGTTGCGGTTGGGACTGGTCGAGGAGTGGATGGAGGAGTGGTAGGCGTCGCACACCGTGAAGGTGTCGGCCAGCTCGTAGTGCAGCGGGATGTCACGGCGGTCGTAGTACGCCATGGTGGCGGCCGTCTTCGCGGACACCCAGCCGTTCATCCACCCGCCGGCCCACGCCTTGCCGCCGCCGCTCCAGGAGTGGTCGAGCGCGCCGATGTACTGGAGGTCCTTCTTCTGCGTCTCGGCGGCACCACGCACCGGGAACGGCAGAACGGAGGTGCCCAGCGGTACGGGCTGCTCGAAGACCGGCTTGCCCGAGGGCAGCTCGACGGCATTGCGGTCACCGAAGCCGCGTACGCCCCTGAGCGTCCCGAAGTAGTGGTCGAAGGAACGGTTCTCCTGCATCAGGATCACCACGTGCTTGATCTCTCCGAGCCCGTCGCGGCCTCCGGACCCCGCCGAATGCGCCGGCTGCGCGGCTATCGCGGCCTGCAGCGAAGGCGGCAGCAGCGACCCCACCGCCGCAGCGCCGAGCGCACCACCGCCGACCGCGAAGAGCCGTCGCCGTGACATGTTTGTGGTCAAGTTGAACCTCCCGAGTTCCGTCGTACAGCCGGGAAACTAATCACGCCGGGTAGCGCGGGGAAGGATTTCGTACTGCATCGCGGTGAACCTCCAACAGGTCGCACAGGAAAGTCCAACACCGCACCTCGAACCCCGAACCGGCTCACCTCCGCTCGGCGCGACGAGGCGGCACGCGAGCTTCCGGCTTGCGCCGTGCGTCGTTATCGCCGGGGGCCGTCGCTGGTCTCGTTGCTGCGAGGTGCGGGTGAAAAGAGCCGCTGGATTCCCGTGGTGTTCAGGATGCGTTCCAGGAACGGGGGCGGATGGTCCAGGTACAGCCGCACACTTCGCTCGGCGGCTTTGCGGTGGATCATCAGCAGGGCCGAGATGCCCATGGAGTCGCAGAACCGGAGTGCTGCGCAGTCGAGGCGCAGTTCCTCGATGCCGGGGTGGGCGTTGAGGCATCGGTCGGCCTGCTGGGTGAGTTCGTCGCTGGTGTCGTAGTCGAGGTCGCCGGTGAGATGAAGATGCGTTGTGCCCGGGCCGGCTTCAACGGTGATGGTGAAGGGGGTATGGGGCGGGGGGATCATGCGGGGACTCCGGGGTGTGTGCCGGCTGCCAGGGGTGCGTCGTCCAGGGCGAAGCGCGCCCGGTTGAGCAGCCGGGTGGATCGGGGAAAGTCGTTGAGCCGGCCCGCCAGGATGTCCAGGGCAGGGTGCAGGGAGTCCGCTGGCACGTGGCGGGCGGTGAGGATGCCGGCGGTCCAGATGATGAAGTCGGTGAACAGGTCGTCGTCATCGGTGTAGAGAGCCACCCCGAGGAATTCGACGATGTGCGCGATGTCTTCGGCGGTGCGCTCGCGCTGCTGAGTGCTGTAGGCGGCCATCGCCGGGAAGCGGTCTTCCAGCTGTGCGAGCACTTCCTTGACGAGCTGCGGCTGGGAGCGGGCGACCAGTGTGTACTCCTGGTCGGCGAGGTGGGGCAGATCGTCGATCTGCTGCCGCCCCGCGGCGGGACTGTGCCGGGGAAGGCCGTCCGCGAGCAGCTGGGCGGCGGTACGGGCGTCGGGCGCCCAGGCATTGGCGCCCAGGAGGCGGGCGTGACGGCCGTCTGTCCCGAAGGCCGCTCCGCCGGCGAGGACGGGCACTCCGATGGCCTGGCAGGCGGTGATCGCGGCGTGGGCGGTGGGCAGCCGGGTGGGGATCGAACTGGACAGGGCAATCGCGTCGGCACCGTTGTTGTGCAGGTGGGCGATGAGGTGGGGAGTGGGGACCTGGGCGCCCAGGAAGTCGACCTGCCAGCCTCGCAGGGTGAGGACTTCCGCCAGAAGGCGGGCGGGCAGGACGTGCCATTCCTGGTCCACGCAGGCGACGGTGATCCGTCCGAGCGTCGGTGGGGTACGGGTGGAGGGATGGTGGGCGAGGGCGGCGATGACGCGTTCGGTGATGGCGCTGGCGGCGTGTTCCTGGGCAACGCTCAGGCGGTTGGCCGCCCATTCGCTCCCGACCTTCGACTGCACCGGCGCGATGAGGTCGAGCAGGATCGTCTCGGCGCCCATGCCGTTCTCCAGGGCGGCGATGAGGATGTCCGCGGCGCGGATTTCGTCGCGGCTGGTGACCGCTGTCCAGAGCCGGCCGCGCACTGCCTGGATGCTTTCGCTGCCGGAGCCGGCGTCGTGGGTTGAACTCATGCCGTGTACCTGCCCCGGGTGTGGCCGTTCACCGCGCTCAGGTGGTTCGTGGGAGGTGCGCTGATCGCGATGACGGCCATGTCGTCGTGGCTGCCGTTGCGGAGCCATTGCGCGGCGAGCATCTGGATGTGCTCGACGACAGCTTCCCCGGGCATGCCGACGCACTCCGCCAGGGCACGCTTCAGGCGTTGCTCGCCGAACAGTTCGTCGCCGAGCGGTCCGCCGCGGGCCTCGGTGAAGCCATCGGTGTAGAGCAGGCATGTCTCGCCCGGCTGCAGTACGGCTTCGACCGAGCTGATGTCGATCGTCGGCAGTGCACCGATCAGGGTGCCCTGTGTGGGGATCTCTTCGACGCTGCCGTCCACTCTGACGACCAGGGGCGGAGGGTGACCGGCGGAGGTGAGACGGAGCCGCACCTGGTGCTCGGCACGCTGCACCGAGGCCATCACGAGCGTCGCGAAGCGGGTGTGGTGGGAGCTCAGGAGAGCGCCGTTGAGCAGGTTCAGCATCCGCCCGTGGTCGTCGGCCATCGGCATCAGGGCTTGCAGGGTGTTGCGGATCTTGCCGGTCAGGACTGCCGCCTCCAGGCCCTTCCCGCAGACATCGCCGAGGACCACCAGTGCGGACTCCGCCGCGGTGCTGCCGGGGTGCACGTCGTAGAAGTCGCCGCCGATACGTTCGCCGGCCTCGGCGGGCCGGTAGCCTCCGGCGATCTCCACCCCGTTGAGCCGCTCCAGCCGGGGAGGCAGCAGATCTCGCATCAGGGTCTGGGTTATGGCGCTCTGCTCGCCGTAGAGACGGGCCGCGGACAGGGCGGCCCCGGATCGTGCGGCGAACAGCCGGGCGAAGATCTCCTCGTTCTCACTGAACTGCGCACGGTCCGAACTGCGCAGCAGGATCAGGGCTCCGGCGGGCACACCATGGCCGGGGAGAGGGGTCACGACGACGGACCCGATGGACCCCCTGAAGTCCTGCGGGACGATCCAGTCGGGCAGGGTCGCAGGGTCGATCCAGCGGGAGGGCACGGGCGGGAATCCCTGCAGTGCCTCGCTGAGACCGGGCAGTTGCGAGGGGGTAGCGCTCACCGCGGCCCGGGTGGCGGCTTGTCCCGCGATGGCGCGGGCGAGGAGCATTCGGCTGCCGGACGGCGGGGTGACGACGACCGCGACATCTGCGAGATGCTGAGCGGCCAGCTCCGCGGTGGCCGCCATGCACTTCTCGGTGTTCAAGGAGGAGAGCAGGACATTGGACGCCTCCGCGAGGAAAGTCGTGCGTTCGCGCTCGGTGACGAGTGCCTCTTCGGCAAGTCGCCGGTCGGTGTCGTCGACCAGCCACCACACCACGTCCCCGCTCTGGCTCCAGGTCGGATGCGCCTCGAAACTCTGCGACGAGATCCGCCCCGATACCGAAGGCAGCCCACCGGCCTTCTGATGCCTCCGGGCGGGCGACCGGCCCTGCACGACCGTTTCCAGGTGGGCCTGTGCCAGCCAGTCGGGGACCGTGTCCCGCATGCTCGCCCCAGGCACCGCACCCTCCAGAAGAAGTGCGGCGGCGGGGTTCGCCTCCAGGACGGTGCCCCTCTCGTCAGCCATGATCATGGGGTAGGGGGCCAGGGCCCATAGGTCGGGCGCGGAACGCTGCTCGGTTCGCGTAACGGAGACTCCCTCGGTAGTAGCCATGAAGAGGCCCGCCCGGGGCGAACCGCACCACCTTCCCGCTGACAGAGAATAGTTAACGTGCGGCAAGCATTGCGTGTGGGCGTCCGCGATAGCAACCCACCCCCGCGCGCCGCTTGCTGCAGACGTGTGCTGAGCGGGCATTTCACGACGAAGGCCGCAAGGTCTTCACGTAAGGACCACATTTCGAGCACCTGGAGCGTCAGCGGCCATGGCTCGCGGAACGGCCGTGCCAGTCCAGGCACATCACCAGGGAGTCGTCCGCCGCCGGGCCGGAACCGCGGTGCCCCAGCAGCTCCTGGAGCATCACTCTGGGCACCTGCGGGGCGGGCAGCAGACGGGTGTTGTTGATCGACGCGGCCAGTGCGCGGAGGCTGTACTTCTCTCCGCCCGGCGACAGGGCGTCGTAGACGCCGTCACTGATGAAGAGCAGCCGGTCTCCGGGCTCGACCCGGAACTGCTGCGGAACGTACGCGGTGTCCTCGAACATGCCCAAGGGCATCTGCGCCTCCAGCTCGATCGGTTCGACCACTCCCCTGCGCACCCGCCACACCCGTGGTGAACCGGCGTCGATGATCTCCACGTCCCCGGTCGGGAGGTGGAAGCGGAACAGCAGAGTCGACAGGTACTGGCTTCCCCTGTGCTGCCCGTACACCGCCTGATCGGCCAGATACGCCTGGTCGCTCAGACTCAGGCCGGCGCGGCGGGCATTGCGCAGCGCGTTGATGGCGAGGTTCGTCAGCAGCGCGGCGTCGATCCCCTCGCCCATGCCGTTGCTGACGGTCACGTACAGGTCATCGGCAGAGGCGGACCAGTCGAAGCTGTCACCGAAGATGGCATAGGCGGGCTCCAACTGGGCACCCAGGCTGTACTCCGGCCGGGCACAGGAACGCCCCGGCAACAACTGCCACTGCATCTCGGCGGCCAGGGTCAGCCGTTCCGCGCGCCGCGCCTGCAGGAAGACGTCGGTGTCGCGTTCGGCGACGACCACCTCGTGCGCCAGAGCGTCGGCGCACTCCTGCAGGTCCTGCAGTACGGCCGCAGACAGCTCGCCGTCCTCGGCCGCCCGCACTGTGACGCTCAGGACGCCCAGGCGGTCACCTCGGACGCTGACCGGCAGGTACACGGTCACCGTGGACGCCTGGTGGTCGTGCACACAGTGAGGTTCCTGGGCGCCGAACGCACGACCCGGAGCGCTGTCGTGCACCGGCACCGGAGGCCGGGTGTGCGGCAGGACCCCGACGGGCTGCAGCCGCGTCATCGCGTAGTCGACCAACAGCAGGTCCACCGACCGGGCACCATGCCGGCGCTCGATCAGGGAACGGACGACGTCAAAAATCTCGTGGGGCGCGGCCTCGCGCAGAGAGCGCTCGACCGCACTGGGTCTGTCCACCGGTACCGGACCTACTTTCTTTCGCATATCTTCATCAAAGCGACTGCCAACATCGACCGGCCGGAACGGGCACCAAGGTCCAAACGGGAGTGTCACATGCGCGAGGCCCTCACCTCCCTCCACCAGCACACTTCCCCTGCCGTGCCCGAAATCGGCCAGGTGCTCGAACTGCTCGAAATCGCCTGGGAGCATCGCCGCGACACGCTCAGCACCGCGCCGCTCTCCCCCGCCCAGACTCGTGTGATGTACATCATCGAGCGGGAGCCCGGCGTCAACCTGAGCACGCTGGGCCGCCGTCTCTCCGCCGCCGCTCCTTCGATCACTCGCCTCTGCGACCGTCTCCAAGCTGCCGGCTTCGTGCGCCGAACCCCGCGCCCCGAGGACCGCCGTGAGATGCAACTGGAACTCACCGACGTCGGCATCGCGCACCTGCACGCCATCAGGAACCGCCGCGAGGAAGTCCTCCACCAGGCCATGAGCCGCATGACTCCCGAGGCCCAGAACGCCCTCGCCACCGGACTCATCGCCCTGTGCGACGCGGTCAGCACATCCGGACAGGACATCGGCCACCGAGCATCGGCCTGAGCCACACGCGCCACCCGTCACCTCAGCCACCAGCGGACGCGCCGCTCCGCAGCCTTGATGAGCCGCGTGTACGCAGGGGGCGGCGCGGTCCGGCCGTCCACCACGGTCTGTCACCGCATCCGGCGAACGACCGGCGTCCGACCGCTGACGGAAACCACGGCCTCAAAGGCGGGAAGGTACAGCAGCTGCGTCTGCAGGACGTGCCGTCCCTGACGGCGGGTCGGCAGGCCCCGTTGTCGGGCATCCTGCGCCGCCGCGGAATCCATCCCCTGCACCATCCCCGACAAGGGCGGCCGCGCACGCAACCGTCAGAAGCTCGGCTCCCGCGACGGCCGGCCAGTGCACTTCGACCCGGCCGACTACCGCGAGCGCCACGCGGCCGAGTGCGGCGACCAACCAGCTCAAGAGGCACCGGGTCGCGGCCACCCGATGACAAGCTCGCGGTCCTCTATGAGGCCACTGTCCCCTTAGGGCGATCAGCGGGTGGCTGTGATCAGCACATGTCCCTAGAGCTCGTGGTCCTGGGCAGGCTCTTCCCAGCAAATGCTACGAAGAGCAAGTTGTCCGACAGAGGAAGCGATCATCGGGCGAACGGTGCGCCAACGCTCTGCGCCACTGCCCCTGCGACTCGCGCAGCACGCTGCAGGGCAGGAAATCTTCGCTACTCTGACGCCTCGCAGTATGACAGTGGGGGATTCAGTGAATGATCAACACGAAGCGGATACAGAGGGGAACGCCACCCAGCCTCGCGTAACTGTGCTCGGGGCTGCCCTTCAAATCACGCTGGCAGTGATCCGGCAGGAATCACCGGTTCTTGGGGCTGCCGGATTGGCAGTGGCCGCTGGAGCCGGCGCCGTCCTGCTGGCCGACGACCCAGGCAAGTCCGAAGCGGATCCCATTCCAGGATGGCTCCTGGTAACCCTTGCAGGAACGGTTACTGTCGTCGTCTTCGCAGCAGTCATTGCGATCATTCTCCGTGAGCGACGCAAGGCCGCTGCGCGACGCGACGAACAGGCGAGGCTTGACAACGCGGCCGACAACCTTCGCGAGCGCATGGAGCTGGCAAGCCTGGTGAACTTCAACCGTGTCCTGCTGGAGAAGTACCACGGGATCGCCACCAGGCAAGCGAACAAATCCTTCGTCAGCAGCCTCATCGCGATGGGCGTCGGGCTGGCTGTCCTTGTCGGCGCCTTCGTGGCATCGATGCAGTACAACGCCCTCGGTGAACGCGTCTTCATCGGTTCGCTCGCCGCACTCTCAACCGTCTTCATCGGCTACCTCAGCAAGACCTTCCTAGCCGTCTACGACAGGTCTCTTCAACAGCTGAACCAGTACTTCAACCAGCCAGTGCTGAACGGGTACTTCCTCACTGCCGAACGTATTGCCGAGCGACTCGACGACCCTCTGAAGCAAGAACTCACCGCCCGGATCGTCGTGGACGTCCTGGAGACGGGCAAGGAGATGCATCAACTCAGCGTTTCGCGGGCCACGGCACCGAAATCGCGCCCCAAGGTCACCCGACAACGCAAGCCACAAGCTGACCAGACAAGCCAGCCGTAGGCGAAATACGGCCCAGCCGGGGCCACTTTCGTACCCCAGGAACGGTCTCGACCACCCCCACGTCTTCCGGATCCGTGCCGGCAGAGGCGAGGCGATGACGGCGACTCACCGGCGGTTACGCATCCGACAGACCCCACCACGCCCGCCGCAGCCACCACGGCCGGAGCCGGCACGCACAGAACCTGAACCGCCCGGCAGGATCCGCGGCTGGTACCGGCGAACCGACCGGGCCGTCACCCTGGAACCCCTCAAGCACAGGGAAGCCGGCGAACTCCGCCAGGTGCCTCTACGGTCATCCGACGGATCTCGACCTTGTGCCACAATTTCAGGAACAGGAAGTACATGGCCAGCGCCTGCGCGCAGGCCGGCGGGGTGCCGCTCGGCGAGCCCCGCAGCACCGGCACCTTTCCGGAAGCGAGGTCGCGGCCGCAGCCGCGACCTCGTCGTTTTGCCGAATCGCTGATATCCGCTTCGGTCACGCCGGCGTGCTCCCTCGGTGTCCACGGCTCCGCCCGGAGGCTGTTGCGGACCTACGGTCCGATCCGATCGGAGTGTCGACAGTCCATCAGGCGCGATGCTCGCTTCCTTAGCGGGCGCCGGTGCTTGCGCCGGCGCCGGAGTCCCTCCCGTCGACGATCACATTGCCCGCGCCCTCGGGCGTCACGGTGTGTTCGGACTCTCCGTTGAGCAGCCGGCCCTGCACCGTGCGCCCGCCGGTGGTGTGGAGCTTGAACTGCACGTCCCACTCGCTGGGCCAGGCGTTGTAGAGGATCGCGTCGTCGCCGGCGCCCGGGTGCAACAGCATGGCCTGGAGGGCCGTCTTGGCGATGGCGTGGGCTTCCTGGCCGGGTTCGCCGTCGGACGATCCGGGGCCGAATCCGGAGTAGCGCCAGGTCCCGGTACGGAACGCGCCGACGGTCTGGAACTTCGCCTCCGCCGTCAGCCCGAGATACGCGGCGTGGATGGCGTCGTGCCGCCAGTCCTGGGTGCCGTTGGCGGGGTACTTCCCGCGCCGCCCCTGGTAGGAGGCGACGGCCAGGTCGAGGTGGGGCAGGCCGGCGCCGAACAGCCGCATGGGGAAGACCGGGTAGAGGTTCTGGTTGTTCGTGTCGGTGCCGAGGAACACGTCGTGGGCGGTCTTGAGCCGGTCCCCCGGCCCCCACGCGGTGTCGTTGTCCTGGGCGTTCGCGCCCACCGCCAGGTCGGGGAGGCGGCCCTCCACCTCGGCCCAGTAGGACCGGTCGGCGGACGTGGTGAGCGAGGCCGGCAAGGTCTGCAGCTCGCCGAGAATCCGGTGCAGACCCGCGGTGTCGGCGGCGGGGTTGTGCAGGTTCCGGTCGCCCTCACCCGAGTACATCGGGTACATCTCGATCTTGCCGTCCTTGTGGTGCCAGTGGGTGTCGTAGAACTTCACGACCTCCCGGGCGATGGGCAGCAGCTTGTCGCGGGCGAATGCCGTGTCGCGGGTGTGCGAGAAGTAGTCGAGCATCATCGTGACGATTTCGACGTTGCCCGCGTAGAGCCAGCGTGTCCAGCTGCCGGAGAACCAGCTGTCGGCATGGCCGGTGCGGTTCCAGCCGTACTCGCCCCCGACGGCCTGGCCCCACAGGCCCATCACCTCGGGCCACATCGCCCCCTGTGTGGCGGGCAGCTCGACGGTGGAGGGTTCCGCGACGGTGGGTCGACCCCAGAACGCCTGGACCCTGGCCTTGGCCAGCGGCAGCGAGTCGGCGTACTGGTCGAAGTACGGCTGCATCAGGTCGAAGTCACCGGACCCGAGCATGTTCCAGTAGGAGAACCGCTGGTTGAACCCGTGGTAGCTGTTCCACATGCGGAAGTCGGGGTCGTCCGGGCGGCCCGGAGTGAAGAGCGAGCCGTTGAACCGGATCGGCATCGCCGGAGTCCGGCCCGCGACGGCCTGGACGTACCGCGTGTGCAACCAGCCCTTGGTGACCTTGGCGGCGTCCGCGTCGCCGGTGGCGAAGATGTAGGAGCGATTCCAGTACTGGTCCCACCAGGTGCGGTGGTCGGCGCGGAGCTGTTCGACGGGCGTGCGTGCGCTGGCGTCGGCCAGGTCGCCGATCTGCTTCCCCCACGTCTTCCGCCACCCCGTGGACGCGTCGATGCTGGAGTGCAAGGTGATGTCGAGCCTGTGCGACGTGGCATTCGCGGAGAGCAGTCTGGCCGGGGAGACGGCGGCGAAGCCGGAACCGCGGACCTGCCCGCCGAACGTGCGGCCGGTGAGCGGGTCGTCGTGGACGCCCGGGTCGAGCTTCTGGAGGCGCATGATCTTGTCGTACGCCGACGCCCCGTTGTGGTGTGCCCAGGTGACGGTCCCGGGCACGTTCTGGACTCCGTCGGCCCAGATCTTCGGCTGGATGCCCACGTAGCCGTCCTCGGTGTTGACGAGGTCCATGAAGGTGAAGGAGCTGGTCGCCGGGGACGGGTTGTTCTGCGGCCGGAGGTTGGTGAACAACACGTCCACCGTGAACGCGTCCGGTGCGTCGGTCTCGACGTGGATCGTCTGCTCGTTCGCACCGGCCCAGATCCGTGTGGTGATCACCGGTGCGCTGCCCGCCGTGATCACGATCTCGCCCTCGTGGAGCCTGAGCTCCTGGCGGAAGCCGCCGGACTCGAACGGGTTGGGAGAGAAGGTGAGGTCGAGCCGTCCGATCTTGGCCAGCCGGACGTTCTCCTCCCAGGCATCGCCCGCGGTGAGCAGCAGCCGCAGCTGATTGCCCTCGACCCAGACGTTGGCGGCCTGTACTCCGTTCCCGATGGGCATCGAGCCCGTGATGTCGGCGCTCTTCGACGTCCAGATCTCGTTGTGGGCGGGGAGCGACTGACTGACGACGGCGGTGGCGAACGGCGCCTCCGGCGAGGATGCGCCGGTGGCGCCCGCGGCCGGCTGTGCGCCGAGCGCGGAAAGGGCGCCGGCAGGCAGCATCGCGGCAGCCAGTACACCGGCTGTCCGGCCGAGTACCGCTCTTCGCGGGAGGTGCTGAGAGGGGGGTGTGCGCTTCGGGGATTCCATGACGTTCTCCCTTGTTCTCTCGATGGATACGGCCCGGCACAGCCGGTTTCGCCGGTCAGCCCTTGGTCGCGCCACCCGTGAGGCCGCGGACGAAGTGCTTCTGGAACGCGAGGTAGAGCACCAGTACGGGCAGGGTCGCGAGGAGCATGAACGCGAACACGGCGCCGAAGTCCTGCTGGTAGGGGCCGATGGACCGGAAAATGCCGACGGTGACGGTGTTGCCCGCTCCCGGGCCGAGGACGAGCAGCGGGGTGAGGAAGTCGTTCCAGACCCACACGCCGAGGAAGATCAGCACACTGGCCGAGGCGGGCCGCAGGAGCGGGAAGACCACCTGCCAGAAGGTCCGGAACAGGCCTGCCCCGTCGACCGCCGCCGCTTCCTCCAGTTCGCGCGGGATCGAGCGGACGAAGCCCATGAAGACGAGCATCGCGAACGGCAGGTAGTACCCGACGTTGACCAGGACCGCGCCCGGCATCGTGTGCATCAGACCGATCGTGTCGAGGATCCGGGTGATCGGCAGGATGATGACCGCGGGCGGGATCATCAGGCCGGTCAGCATGACGGCGATGACCGCGCGGCTCCACCAGCGGCCCGACCGCACGAGGCGGTACGCGGCCATCGCGGCCAGCACGGTGGTGATGAGGATCGATGACGCGGTGAGGATGACGGAGTTGGCGAGGCCGTACCAGTAGAGACCGTCCGGGCGGTTCAGCACCTGCTGGAGGTTCTCCAGCGTCGGCGGGGCGGGGAGTGCCAGCGGGGACGACACGACGTCGGCGCTGGGCTTGAAGACGTTGACCAGTGCCACGTAGAGCGGCAGGCAGAACACGCCGGCCACGCCGGTGGCGAACAACGGCCGCAGCCAGGGGATTCGGGACTTCACAGGTTCGCCTCTCGTCGTTGCAGGAGCCTCAGCGTGGTGACGCTCGCGATCGCGACGATGACGAGCATGATCCCGGCCATCGCCGACGCGACTCCGGGGCGCTGCTCGGAGAAGGCGGTACGGACGACGTCGAAGGCGACCGTGGCCGTGCCGTCCGTACCGGGTCCGCCGTTGGTGAGCACCGCGATCTGGTCGTAGATCTTGAACGAACTGATCATCAGCATCACGGTGTTGATCGTCAGCGCGGGCGCGAGCATGGGCCAGGTGATCGCGCGGAACTGCTGCCAGGGGCCGGCTCCGTCCAGGCTCGCCGCCTCCTCAAGCTCCACGGGGATTCCCGCGAGCCCCGCGAGGTAGACGACGACGGCGAAGCCGAGCATCTGCCAGACCATGATCCCGGAGACCGAGTACAGCGCGTACGACGGATCCGTGAGCCAGCCCGGCGGGTTGTCGACGCCCATGGAGACGAGGGTGGTATTCAGCAGGCCCTTGTCCGCCAGGAGGGAGCGTCCGATCACCGACACCACCACGGCGGAGAGGATGACCGGCGTGAAGTAGACGCTGCGGAGCAAGCTGTAGAGCCGGCCATGCTTGCGCAGGAGCAGGGCGACCGCGAGGCCGAGCACGTTCGTCAGCAGCACCACGATCACAGTGATGGTGACGGTGTTCCACAGGGAGTGCCGGAAGCCCTCGTCCTGGAGGAGCAGCCGGTAGTTGTCGAGGCCGACGAACGAGGTGTCCGGGCGGGTCGCCCGCTCGTCGGTCATGCCGATGTAGAGGGTCCAGAGAATGGGTGCGAGGACGAACGCGGTGAAGATCGCGACGGACGGCAGGACGAAGGCGGCGAAGCCTCCGGCCGACGGCCACGACCAGGCGGATCGCCTGGTCGTGGCCCCTGGACCGGCCGGGGAGGGCTCGGGTCGTGCGGCCGGTGCGGACACACCGGCGACTGCTGTCGTCCGGGATGGCGAAAGACGTGTCACTTCGAGAGTTCCTTGTACTTCGCGTTCAGCTTCTTGACGAACGAGGGGACGTCCGAGCGGCCGTTGAGCAGATCGGTCAGTGCGGCGTCGACCTCCGTCATGAATCCCGACGGAAGGGCGAGCAGGCCGCCCTCGCTGCCGAAGTCGGCCGTCACCTTCCCGGTGGTCCGGCCCTTCTCGTAGAGAGCGAGGGTCTCGTTGTACAGCGGCGGCAGGTCGGTGGGCGGCTTGTAGCCCTTGAGCGCAACGAACAGACCGTCGTACCGCGCGCCGCCGTCGGCGTTCTGCTTGGAGAACTCGATGGCCCACTTCTTGGCCTTCGCGACGTCTCCGCTCCTGGCACTCACCGACAGTCCGCCACCGGTGTACGTGGGCACGACGAGCGAGCCGTCCTGCGTGGGCATCGCGAAGACGCCGATCTGCTTCTGCTGCTCCTTGTCCGGGGCGGCCGGGAACCACGAGCCCATCGGGTACATGGCGCCCTTGCCGGCGAGGAAGGCGTTCTGCGCTTCCGCGTAGGTGGCGGACAGGTCGTCGACGTTCTGCTTGCCCGCCAGCGCCTTCATCTTGGTCGCCGCGGCGACGAACAGCGGGTCGTTGAAGTCCGTCTTCCCGGCGGCCAGTTTGTCGAGCCACTTCGGGTCCTTGGCGTATACCTCGGTGCCCACCAGCTGGGAGAAGGTCCACCGCGGGCCGAGACCGTCGGGCGCTCCGCCGCCGATGACGAACGGCTTGACCCCCGCCGTCTTCAGCTTTCCGACGGCGGCGAGCAGGTCGTCCCAGGTCGCCGGGGGCTTGGCGATGCCGGCCTTCTTGAAGGCGGCCTTCTGGTAATAGATCTGCCAGGTCTGCGAGTTGGTCGGCAACTGGTAGATGTCGCCGCCGAAGCTGTTCGCGGTCGGGTCGGTCCAGTCAGCCAGCTCGGCGCGGCTGAACTTCGCGAGCTTGCCGGACTCGGCCAGTCCGGCCGGGTCCACCGCCACCATGATGTCGGGCAGTGCGCCGGTGGATTCGAGCTGGCGGGCGTACTCGTTGCGCTGCTCGGAGCTGGGCGCGACGAGCTTCTCGATCTTCACCCCGGGTACCTCGGCGTTGGTCCTGGCGATGATGTCGTCCCAGTACTTGGCGGTGAGGTTGGGGGTCTCGAAGGTGAGCAGACTCAGCTTCACCTCGCCGTCCGCCGTTCCTCCGCTGGTGCTTCCGCCCCCGACGGAGCAGCCCGTCAGTGCGACGAGGCCCAGTGCCGTGGTCATCGCGACCCGGTTAGTCAGCTTGCCCATGGGGCGCTCCTTCAGCCGTCGAACCCCGTGTTGGGCTTCGCTCGAACCTCGCAATAATTAAAGTAAGCTTCTTTGCAATATTGCTGAGGTGGGGTCAATCTAGATAGTGTGCCGATGTGCGTCAAGACACCCGCGGGAAACAATCCGCCCAGACTCCGGCCGGCCGGTCCGGCGATGCCGGCCTGCTGCGCAAGCTCAATCTCGCAGCCGCCATGCGAGCCTTCCTCGACGCCGAATCGCTGACGGTCAGCGGGCTGCGTACGAGCATCGGCGTCTCACGGCCCACCGCCGACGAGGTGCTGTCGACGCTGCTGGACCAGGGATTCATTCGCGAGGCGGCCGAGCAGCCGAACGGTGAGAGGTCCGCGGGGCGGCCCGCCCGGCACTTCGAGGTGGACGCCGAGGCGTTCAACGTCGTCGGGGTCGACATCGGCGCCCACAAGGTGGCGGTGGTCATCTGCGACCTGCGGGGGAACACCGTGTCGGTGCGCCGGCGCAGCGTCGATCCGGACCTCGGACCTGCCGGACGCATCGGCGCGGCGGCGCGCCTGATGGAGACGAGCGTCCGGCAGAGCGGGACGAGTTGGGACCGCGTGCGCTCCGTGGCATGCGGTATCACCGGCACGGTGACCGACGGATCAGGAGTCAGGGACATCCGCAATCTGCCCGCGGGCCGGAACCTCGACGTCTACTCGCTACCCGGTTTCGACAGCATCGATGTGGTCGCGGAGGTCTCCGCGCGCTTCAAGCGCGACGTGCTGATCGCCAACGACATCCACCTAGCGGCCATGGCCGAACAGTGGCAGGGGGCGGCCACCGAGGCACGCGACCTCGTCTACATGCACGCCGGCCGCCGCATCGGGTCGGCGATCGTCATCGACGGGCGCATCCACAGCGGACGCCACGGACTCGGGGCCTCCATCGGCGCCATGAAGATCCTGGGGTGGCCCGAGGCGATGGCCAGCCTCGACCAGCAGAGCCGCCGCCTCGCAGGCTCGACCGCCGACAAGGCCACCGGCGAAGAGGTCCTGGCGCTCTTCAACGCCGCCGCCGCGGGGCACGACACCGCGGTGCGCACCGTCGACCGCGTCGCCGAGGCCCTCGCCCTGGGCGCCTCGGCCCTCGTGCACGCCGTCGACCCCGACCTCGTCGTACTCGGCGGCGGTCTGTCCCGGTCGGGCGACGTGCTCGCCGGCCCGTTCCGGCGCCATTTCGCCGAGACCGCCCTCGACGCGCCGGAGATCCGCCTGTCCCTCCTGGGCGACGAGTCCGTCGCGCTCGGCGCGGCCCGGATGGCCCTCGAAGACCTTGAGGCGCGCATGCTCGCCGTGCCGGCCTGACCCGCGTCCCCTCCCCGCACCGAAGGAGCCACCCCATGATCGAGCCCGGACGCGTCGCCGAGCCCGCACCCACCACCCCCGTCTCCGTGTCCGGTCGCGACGGGGCGGAGACCACCACGATGGTCCTGCTGCCCCGCGCGGACGGCCTGCCCGACATCGGCTGGATGGGCCGGCCCCTGCCTGCGGCGGACATACGTGCCCTGACCGCCCCCGCCTCGATCGAGACCACGTCGTGGAACGCCTGGCTCATCGGCGCGCCGGTCAGCCTCCTCCCGGAGCACGCGCGCGGCTACCTCGGACGGCCCGCGCTGCTCGGGCACCGCATCGGCCCCGAGGGACCCGGCAGCGACTGGTCCACCGCTTTCGGCCCCGGTTCGGTGCGGTGCACCGATGGCTCGCTCACGGTCGAGGCCACCGACCGGGCCGCGGGACTCGCCCTCCGCTTCGAGGCGGAAGCCGTCACCGGAGGAGGGCTCCGGCTCAGGCACCTCCTGACCAACACCGGCAGCGGCCCCTACGTCGTCGACGCCCTCGACGTCGTCCTGCCCCTGCCGACCGGCGCCGGCGAGATCCTCGACTTCACCGGGCGCTGGGCCCGCGAGCGCCAGCCCCAGCGCCGCGCCCTCGCGGACGGGCAGTGGGTGCGGGAGCACCGCCGCGGCATGCGGGCTCTCGACGGCACCGGACTGGTCGTCGTCGGCACGCCCGGCTTCGGTTACGGCCACGGTGAGGTACTCGGCGTCCACCTCGCCTGGAGCGGCAACCACCGGTACGCCGTCGAGCAACTCAGCTCCGGCACCGCGGTCGTCCGGGCCGGCGAACTGCTGCACCCGGGCGAACTGGTCCTCGCGGAGGGCGAGACGTACGAGACGCCCTGGGTGCACGCCAACGCCTCGGCACAGGGGCTCGACGGCCTGGCGGACGCGACCCACCAGTACGTGCGGTCGCTCCCGGCCCACCCGTCCACGCCCGCACCCGTCATGTTCAACCCGTGGGAGGCCGTCTACCTCGACCACGACGTCGACACGCTGACCACACTGGTCGACACCTCGGCCAAGCTGGGCGCCGAGCGCTTCGTCCTCGACGACGGGTGGTTCGCGAACCGCACCTCCCTCGCCCGGGGCCTGGGCGACTGGTTCGCGGACCCGGCGGTGTGGCCGGAGGGGCTGGCTCCGCTCGTGGACCGAGTGCATGACAAGGGGATGGAGTTCGGGCTCTGGTGGGAGCCGGAGGCCGTCAACCCCGACTCGGCGGTCTACCGGGACCACCCCGACTGGATCCTTCGCACCGGTGACCGCTCACCCGTGCTGGAGCGCGAGTGCTACCTGCTCGACCTCTGCCGGGACGAGGTACGGACCCACCTGCTCGACGCCTTCGACCACCTGGCCGCGGCCCACCGGATCGACTTCGTCAAGTGGGACCACAACCGGGACCTGATCGACGGCGGCGACTCGCGCGGCTCGGGCCGGGCGGCATCACGGCGGCAGACCCTCGCCTTCCGAGGCCTCCTCGGCGAGCTGGCCCGTCGCCATCCGGGCATCGCGTGGGAGAGCTGCGCCTCGGGGGGCGGCCGGATCGATCTGGACGTGCTGGAACGCGTGCAGAGCACATGGGTCTCCGATGTCACCGACCCCCTGTCCCGCCAGTCGATCCAGCACTGGACCGCACAGCTCGCCCCACTGGAGTACCTCGGCGCCCACGTCACGGCGCCGGTCTCCCACCAGACCGGCCGCCCCGGCACCCTGGACCTGCGCGCGGGCACGGCCTTCTTCGGTCAGCTCGGCGTCCAGTGGGACCTCACGAAGGTCCCGGCCCGGGAACTGGACCGCCTCGCCCGCTGGATCGAGCTCTACAAGGAGCACCGCGCTCTCCTCCACACGGGCAGGCTGACGCGCGTCGAGTTGCCGGACGGCCTCCTCGCGCAAGGAGTGGTCGCCAGGGACAGGTCGGAGGCGGTCTTCTCCTATGCCCAGCTCGACGAGATCGTGCCCGTGCCTCCACGGCTGCGCATCCCGGGCCTCGACCCCGACCGGACCTACCGCGCCTCGCTCGTCGCACCGGAGGATCCCCAGGTGACCTGGAACGTGCAGGGGATCCACGCCTCCGGCGCGGCTCTGGGCACGCTCGGCCTGCCCGGCCCCGAGCGCGCACCCCAGAGCGCCGCGCTGGTCCACCTGCGCGCGGTGTGACCTCTGGCCGCAGCGGCAGTGCAAGGCCCGACGACGCAACAGGCAGGTTTGATGACTCCTCGACGGGTTCTTACCGCGAGCATCCGGTGGTGACCTCAACTGGCAACTACGACCCCGCCCCGATGGGCGCTACCCCACCCGGCACGACACATTCCCGCACACGTCGAGGCCGAGCAGGGCTACTTCCACGCCCAGTACGTCCAGGGCCGCTGATCCCCCACCGCACGCACGGGCAGGGCCCGCCACGGCGTGGGGGCCCTGCCTCGTATCCTGGCAGCTCAGCGCAGGCCGTCTCATGCCCCACCGCCGCGCCCCGGGCGCAGAGTTGGCGGGCTGGAAGCGCGAGCACAATCGCTCGCATGAAGGGGCCCGGGCTCCGGGCCCACGTCGAGCACGTCTTCGCCCGCGTGAAGACCTGGAAGATCCTCAGCGACTGCCGCCTCAAGGGCGACGGCGTCCGACACGCCGTGCTCGGCATCGCCCGACTGCGCAACCTCGCTCTCACGCCCCCCCGGGAGGGAGTTCAAGCTCCCCCTCGCAGTCCCGGAGGAGAATCAGGCAAGGCAGAACTCATTGCCCTCGATGTCCTGCATCGTGATGCAGGACTCGTTGACGCCATCGGCGCGCTGCGTCAGCACGTGTTTTGCGCCGAGCGCCATCAGCCGTGCGCATTCAGTCTCGAGTGTGGCCAGGCGCTCATCACCCACGAGCCCTGTGCCGACCCGCACATCAAGATGCACCCGGTTCTTGACGACCTTGCCTTCGGGAACCCGCTGGAAAAGCACGCGCGGGCCCACACCTGAGGGATCAGCGCACGCGAAGTAGACCTCGTCCTCAGGCGACAGCGAGTGGTGGTACTCCTCCCACGTGGCAAATCCGTCCGGGACTGTCGGTACGACGTATCCCAGCACCTCGCACCAGAAGGCGGCGAGGCGCGCAGGTTCCGCGCAGTCGAAGGTCACTTGGAGCTGCTTGATCGTTGACATCGGCGCACGATAACAGGGGTCCTGGTCATCTCCCCGGGCGGGTGGATCCACACGTTGCCAGGTGGACGGCCTCTGCCACCCGCTAAGGACGCCCACGGCCTCTCGCCCAAGGGACCCGACCCCTGGCGGGCGATGGTGCGGGGCCGCATCTGATGATGCCCCCTCGTCAGCAGGGGTGATAGACGCACCGTCCTCGATTTGGTGCAACGCGCCAATGCGCGACACTACGTCATTTGGTACGTCGCTCCAACTTGGTATGACGCACCAAATGTGGCAGCATGGAGACATGACAACGCGAGCACGCCGCACCGAGCGGCGTAATCAGGTGCTCTCCAGGGAGCAGATCATCGAGGCCGCGATCGCGCTGCTCGATGCGGGCGGGGAGCGCGCGCTGACCGTCCGGGCTCTCAGCGAGCGGCTGTCCACCGGCTCCGGGGCGATCGCCTATCACGTGGGCAAACGGGACGAGCTGCTGGACGCGGCGATGGAATCGCTCGTCATGGCCGCTCTGACCGCCACGCCCGCCGGGACGGGCACTTCCCCGCAGGAGGAGATTCGCGGTGTGGCGCTGGCTCTGTTCGACGCGATCGCCGCGCACGAGTGGCTCGCCACGCGGCTGACACTGCAGATCGTGCGCAACCCGACGGGCCCGGTCACCGTGGGGATCTTCGAGCGGATCGGCGGTCAGGTGAGCGCGCTCGGCGTGCCAGAGGATCGTTGGTTCGTCGCGGCCTCCACGCTCGTGCACTACATCCTCGGCGCGATCAGCCAGAACGCGCACATCGAGGGCGACACCTCGGAGCTCGACGCCGACGTGGACCGCGCGGACTTCTTCGGCGCGACGTCGTCGGCCTGGCAGGAACTCCCGGCCGCTCACTACCCGTTCCTGAACGCCGTCGCCGGCCAGATACGAGAACACGACGACCGCGAGCAGTTCCTCACCGGTATCGCCGTCGTCCTCGATGGCCTGACCCGGCTGCGCTGACCGGCCGCACGGCGCCCGCCGATCTCCTCTTCACCACTTTTTACCGACAAGGAGCTTTCCCATGCATGACGTCATCGTTGCGGGCGCCGGCCCGGTCGGCCTGTTCGTGGCAGGGGAGCTGGCCTTGGCCGGCTGCTCCGTTCTGGTCCTCGAACAGGACCCGGACGCCCGTCCGTCGCTGAAGGCGCTTCCGCTCGGACTGCGCGGACTCAATGCCGGATCGGTCGAGACGTTCTACCGGCGCGGGCTGCTGGACGCGATGGCGAAGGCTTCCGGCGTCCCGGTGGAACGGGTCGGCGCGAGCTCCGATGCAGTCGACGTTCCCGATCCCCGCGAGTTGAGCCACTTCGCCGGCATGCCCCTCAGTGCGGCCGACGTCGAGACCGCGGCCCTCGCCTACCGCCTGCCCAGTCCGGCCATGGAAGGCTTCATGACGAGCCTGGAAGCGGTCACCGAGGTGCTGGCCGAGCAGGCTCTCTCACTCGGCGTGGAGATCGTCCGGGGCGCCGCAGTCACTGCGGTGAGCCAGGACGACGACGAGGTGGCCGTCACGGCGGGCGGACAGCACTATCCCGCGCGCTGGCTGGTGGGATGCGACGGCGGGCGCAGCACGGTGCGGCGCCTGGCCGGCTTCGACTTCGTCGGGACCGAGCCGCTGTTCACCGGTTACGTCGCCCGGGTGACCTTCGCCGACCCTGACCAGCTGCCGCTCGGGTTCAACCTCACCGACAACGGCATGTATCTGCGTACGCCGCTGGAAGGCCACCTGGGCATGATGGACTTCGACGGCGGCACCTTCGACCGCTCCAAGCCGCTGACCCGCGACCATCTGCAGTCCGTGCTGCGCCGCATCTCCGGCACGAACGTCATACTGGACGAGGTCCACCTGGCCTCCAGCTTCACCGACCGCGCCATGCAGACGACGGCCTACCGAACAGGCCGCGTGCTGCTCGCCGGCGACGCCGCGCACATCCACTCGCCGCTGGGCGGCCAGGGCCTGAACCTGGGCATCGGCGACGCGATGAACCTCGGCTGGAAGCTCGCCGCCACCATCCGCGGCATCGCTCCCGACGGGCTGCTCGACACCTACACCCACGAGCGCCACCCCGTCGGCGCCGGCATTCTCGACTGGTCACGCGCGCAGGTGGCGACCATGAAGCCGGGCCCCGCCGCCCCCGCCCTGCGTGCCCTGGTCCACGACCTCATGCGCACCCCGGACGGTACGACCCTGGTGTACCGCCGCACCTCGGGCTTGTTCCACCACTACGACCTGGGCAGCGGGCACCCGCTCGCCGGCCGCAGCTCCCCGGACTTCTGCTTCGAGGACGGCACCCGCCTCGGTGATCTGCTGCACCAGGGCCAGGGCGTCCTGCTCGACTTCACCGCCGACCACGAACTCAAGGAGGCGGCCCAGGCGTGGCGGGGCCGCCTCCACTATGCCGCCGGTCCGGCGCGCAACCGCCTCGGCCTGACGGCCGTACTCGTGCGGCCGGATGGAGTCGTCGCATGGGCCGGGGACGACCGTGACACCTTCGAGCAGGCCGCCGCCCAGTGGTTTGCTGCACCGGCGAACTGAGCGCCGCCCCCGTACCGGCAGAAGGTTCGGTGGATACCGACCGTGGGCGATAGAAGCCGCGAACCGGATCGACTACCACGCGATCGGCCCGCGCCAACGGAATCGGGCGGACTCCTGCTTCGCCGTGGCCATTCCGAGCCGTGCCGACGCCGGCCGACTGCACACCGCCGTCACCTGCAGGCCCATCGCTGAACTGATCTACCACAGCTCAGTGTTCAGCCGTTCCCCCTGCTGGTGTTCGGGGTGTGCACGGTCCAGGTTGTGGGGTTACTGGCTGCTGCCACCGAAGGCGGCAGCACCTTCCTGCCCTATGATCTGGTTCTCCGTCACATATCCGCGGAGCTCGGCCTCGTAGGCAGCGAACGCGGCGGCATAGTCGCCTTCGGTCGCGGCCAGGTGACGGGCCAGGGTACGGGCCCCGATCAGGGCTTGTGAGGTGCCCATACCGGCGGTCGGTGCGGCGCAGTATCCGGCGTCACCCACGAGGACGATCCGGCCCGTCGACCAGGCGCCCAGGTGGACCTGGGCGGAGGAGGAGAAGTAGAAGTCGTCGGCGGCTGTCATCGCCTTCAGTAGTTCGGGTACGACCCAGCCGGCACCGCCGAACGCCTCCCGCAGCGCGTGCTCCTGTTCGCTCCGCGACCGGCGGTCCAGGACGGGTGCGTCGGTTGCGAACGACAGGCTGACCGACATCCGGCCGGGATCGGCGGCGCTGACGGCGTAGACCGCGGTGCTGTCGCCACTTTGCAGCACCCCCCTGTGTTCGAGTCCGAGAATGTTGTCGGCCGTGAACCCTACGCCCGACATGCCCAGGTGGCGCAAGGCCTGATCATGCGGTCCAAAGGCCAGTTGGCGCACCTTGGAGAAGAGCCCGTCCGCGCCGACCACCAAGTCGAAGGACCGGGGCTCGCCGTGTTCGAACGCGACCGCGACACCGTCGTCGTACTGGGTGAGCGAGGTGACGGAGTCGCCGAAGACGTAAGTGAGCTCCGACTCGGTCAGACGGTGCAAGATCCTCGTCAACTCCGGCTTGGGCACCTCCAGTTCCCCGGCGAACATCTCGGCAGGCAGCTGGCCGACCTCCACTCCGTCCGCGTCGACGAGTGTGGTGCCGCGCATCGCGGTGTCGAGGCTGCGGACCTCGTCCAGCACACCGAGTTCGTCCAGGACGTCGAAGGCGCCGCCGCGGAAGTCGACGGCGTAGCCGCTTCTGCGAAGGCCGGAAGCGCGTTCGACGACGGTGACCTGGTAGCCGTCAGCGTGGAGGAAGTGTCCGAGGGCGGCACCCGCCACACCGGCACCTGAGATGAGGACCGTCTTCTTTGTCATGGCTGGGACCGTACGCCGCCTTGACCAAATGGTCTAGTCGTTCGTCTAATCCATTTGGTCAAGGCGGTGCTACGCTTGGGCGATGGGAAACAAGCAGGACCTGCTCGATGGCGCCAAACAGTGCCTGATCGAGCGCGGCTGGGCACGAACCACAGTCCGTGACATCGCCGCCGCCGCCGGCGTAAGCCACGCGGCCATCGGCTACCACTTCGGCTCACGCGAAGCACTGCTCACGCAAGCCCTGGTGGAGGCGGTCGACGAACTCGACGCAACCCTGGCCACCAACCCGGGCACGCCCGACCCGCAGGAACGCTGGCAGGCCCTGATCGACAGCTTCACCACCCACCGGGCACTCTGGGTCGCCCAATTGGAAGCCGTCGTCCAGGCCGAACGCTCCCCGACAGTGCGCGAGCGCCTCGCAGAGGGCCAACGACGGGCACGCGACGGCCTCGGCGGATCAGTCCCCCTCGCACTCCTCGGCGGCCTCATGCTTCAGTGGCTGGTCGACCCCGACCATGCCCCCACCGGCGCACAAGTCATCGCCGGCCTCCGCGACCTCACCCCGCCCCCACTCGGTGACGCGTGAGCCACACGCCGCACACCGCCGGCAAACACCGCAAGCCTCACCCAAAGGCTGTTGCAGGACACCCGAGATGGGGCATTCCTCTTGTATGGGTGGAGTGTTGCGACTGAACCATTGGGAGTGGAATTTCCCCGGCCGACGGATGGACCGGTTCGAGAAGCTGGTGAAGGCCGTACGAGAGCGGGAGGAACGGCCCCGGTGGCGGTCGCCCGCAGTGCCCACCGCTGGCAGACCGGGCCCTTCTGGTAGCCATGCACTACCGCACCGACCTCAGCTTGCGGCAGCTCGCCCCGCACTTCGGAATTGCCCCGGCCACCGCCCGCCGGGCCATTCAGCGCCCGCAGCCACTCCTCGCGATCGAGCTGTCTTCGCAGCCCGTCGCGGATGTCGAACGGTTGCGGATCCTTGACGGAACCCGGGTACAGGTCCACGACCGCACGGTCGCCGCACCCTCCAGTGACTGTCCTCAGCGAACGTGCAAGTCATGATCGATGCGGACAGCCGCCTGGCGATCGCCTCACTCCCCTGGCCGGCCCCGTCCCAGCCCGTGGCGCAGGGCAGTCAGAGGGACGAGCTCTGCGTGAACGGCCGGGATTCCAGATCGGCACGCACCTTTACGTCTTGACGGGCCGTGACCTGCTGGATCACAGGATCGCGAGAACCGCACCGGCAGTTCCGCCGGCGAACATTCCCGGCACCCCTCCTTGCCCTACGGGCCATCCCGCGCGAACTCACTGTCCTTGCGGTCACGCTCGGCCGCCCTCGGCCCGATCGTCACACACGCCCGATGACTTGGTCCAAGCGGCTAGGGTCTTTCGTTTGGATCAGGCTGGATCAGGGAGCGGGGTCCGGTGCGTGCAGCTGCAAGGCGGAGGAGGGAGTCACTGCGGAGCATTGGCGACTGACGACAACGCGGCAGATGCGCGTGCCGGGGCCCGCGAGCCCGGCATGATCCGAACGAGAGGCCCTAGATCCGGACCTCTACGCGTACCGCCTCGTCACATACGTCCACCGCCAGAACCGTCCCGTCGGCAACCGACGGGAGCAACAGAACCTCCAGCCGGAGCAATGCCTCTTCCATGACGTAGAACTGACCCCGCGGCGGGCGGCCTATCGGCTCCCTTGGAAGGTGCGGCGGTAGACAAGGGGGGCGACCCCGACGGACGCGTGCAGGTGCTGTCGCAGCGATGTCGCCGTACCGAAACCCGCCTGACCGGCGATCTCGTCCACCGAAAGGTCACTGGATTCGAGCAGGTGCCGGGCCCGGTCGACCCGTTGCTGGATCAGCCACCGGCCGGGGCTCATGCCGACCTCGTCGTGGAAACGGCGGGCGAAGGTGCGCTCGCTCATTCCGGCATGCGCGGCAAGTTCGGCCACGGTCAAAGGCTCGCGGAGGTGTTCGAGGGACCACTGCCGGGTGGCGGACGTCCCGTTCGCGGACGCCTCGGGCACCGGATGATCGATGTACTGGGCCTGCCCGCCGTCCCGCCACGGCGGCACCACGCAGAGGCGTGCCACCTCGTTGGCCACCTTGCTTCCGTGGTCCTTGCGTACGAGGTGCAGGCACACGTCCACGCCCGAGGCCGCTCCCGCGGAGGTCAGGATGTCGCCGTCGTCGACGTACAGGACGTCCGGATCCAGCGCCACTTCGGGGAACCATTCGCGGAAGACGGCTGCGAGGCGCCAGTGAGTGGTGGCCGGGCGGCCGCCCAGAAGCCCTGCGGCAGCCAGGACGAACGCACCGGTGCAGATGGACACGATGCGGGCACCCGGCCGCACGCACGCCAGGGCGGCGGAAACGGCCTCGGGGAGTTCCTTCGTGATGAGGGAGGGGTCGACCGGTGGAATCACCACGGTGTCCGCCGTGGAGAGAACCTGCGGCCCGTTGTCCACGGCGACCGAGAAGTCGGCGTTGCTCCGCACCGGCCGTCCGTCGACCGTGCAGGTCAGAACCTCGTAGCGGCCGTGCGCCGCACCGAAGACGCGGCTCGGAATGCCCAACTCGAACGGATAGACCCCGTCCAGGGCCAGAACGACGACACGATGGGAACGCATGGCAGAATCCTATCGGAAGATGGCAACCCTGCCATGGCCAAGGCGGGCCGCCTCCTGAAGACTGGAGTGCATGAGCCCGAAGATCAGCGATGCAGCGGCGCCCTCCATGCGCGCCATCAGCCAGGACAAGCACGGCGGTCCCGAGGTCCTCGGGGAAGCCCGCGTTCCCCGCCCGACCCCCGGGCCGAGCGAGATCCTCGTATCCGTCCGTGCGGCCGGCCTCAACCCCACGGACTGGAAGCACCGGGCGGGCGGTCTGTTCGTCAACAGGCTCCCGCTGATCCTCGGATGGGACGTCTCCGGCGTTGTGAAGGCGGTCGGCTTCGGCGTGACCCTCTTCGAACCGGGCGACGAGGTATTCGGCATGCTCCCCTACCCCCACGGGGTCGGCTCGCATGCCGAATACGTGACAGGTCCCGCCCGCGCGTTCGTGCACAAGCCCGCCGGCATCGACCACGTGCAGGCCGGAGCCCTCCCTCTCGCAGCGCTCACCGCCTACCAAGCGCTCGTCGACACCGCCGACGTCCAGCCCGGACAGCGTGTCCTCGTCCATGCGGCCGCCGGCGGGGTGGGCCACCTCGCCGTACAGATCGCCAAAGCCCGCGGAGCGTACGTGATCGGCACCGCCAGCGCCGCCAAGCACGACTTCCTGCGCGAGCTCGGCGCGGACGAAACGATCGACTACCGCAGCGTGGACTTCACCGAGACCGTCAGCGACGTCGACGTGGTGCTGGACCCGCTCGCCGGGGAGACCCGCGCCCGCTCGCTCAACGTCCTGCGCCGCGGCGGCATCCTCGTCTCACTCCTGCCCGCGGCCGCACCGGAGGAAGAAGCAGGAGCAGCCGCCCTGCTCGGCGTCCGAGTCAAGACCCTCTTGGTCGAAGCCGACCACGCGGGCATGCAGGCAATCTCCGACCTCGCCCGGACCGGCCGGCTCCGCGCCCACATCGAGGCAACCTTCCCGCTTTCCGAGGCCCCCAAGGCACACACCCTGGGCGAGACAAACCGCACCAAAGGCAAAATCGTCCTGGTCCTCGAGGGCCACGACGCACTGTGACCCGCTTTGCTCGCTGCACAGTTGGGACTCGTCCGGGCCATCAAGGTGCCGCCCGGTGTCGGGTTCCTCGGTATCCCCGAACTGTCCTGGCGGGCACTGGAGCCCGGCCCCCTCCAGGTTTTCGCCGACCGCACAGTGGTGGGCCAGGAATTCCGCGGGAGGGTTGAGCAGGTGCTTCCCATCGGCGTCCTCGTCGACCTCGGGGGATGGGATCTTCGGGCTCGCACCCGTCCCTCATGCCGACTCCTCCGTGCTCTCCGCATGAGCGGAGGTGAGCCGGACTGGCTTTGTTCCCTTCTGGGGCCAGCAACTGTCGCCCGGTTCCGGAGGCAGTTGATGATCATCTGACTCATGAATGTCGATGCGAAAGGACGGCACTGTCGTGGTTCCGCACGCGAGACGGCGAGCCGCCCGTCAGCCACGCTGAGGGCGGCTGGTCCGAGTCCCTCACGTATGGCCCGTTGTGACATCAGGCCGGTGATGTCATGCCTAGGTCGTAGAGGCCCTCCCTCGGCAGGGGGTGGGAGGTCGTTCTGTCTGTTGATGTCGCGGCGCCGCAGGCGATGCGAGGGTCAATGCGTGATCGGTGCGACAGGGACGACGAAGGCGCGTTGGCGCACGTGGCTGCAGCGGTGGCCGTGCTGGGTGGGCCCGGCCACCACGCTCTGGGCAGCGGTGTACGCCGGCTTCGGCCTGACATGCGTGCTGAGCGGGAAGGCCCTGCTCTACTTGGGCGACGCGCCGGGGCCCTCAGCGCTGGGCTGGGCGGTCGTGGCAGTGGGGTCGCTTGCTGCGGTGACCTGTTGCGTGGTGAGGCGCTTGGGGCTGCGGCCGGCGTTACGGGTGGTGCTGTGGGCGGTCTGCCTGCTGGCCGGGCTCGCCGCGTTCGGTCTGCTGATGGACTTCATCACACTGGCGTTCGGCCAGGGGGTGGACAGTGGGATGGCCGCTGCGAACCACGCGCTGGCGGCGGTTGGGGTTGGGCTGCTCGCGGCCACTGCCCGATCCGTCCGCCGCCCGTCCGGAGCAGCTGTTGTGCGTCCCCCTTCTGCCGCCTCCCGGCCGGTCCAACTCGCCGCCTGCGCCGGGACGGTGGCATTTCTCCCCTACGCGGCGATGAAGCTGATCTGGGCTTCCGGCGGCACCTTCGCCGGGATGACCGGCGCGGAAATGCGTGCGGCCTCCAAGCGCAACGGTGCGTCGGGAATCTGGCTCACCCTGGAGTCCTGGGGCCTGGACGGCACCGTGCTGCTGGCCGTGCTCGGCACCTTCCTGCTGTGGGGCCTGGTCCGCCCGTGGGGCCAGGTCTTCCCACGCTGGACGCGGTGGCTCAGTGGTCGGCGCGTTCAGCGCTGGCTCCCCCTGACCCCGGCCTTGATCGGCGCCGCCAGCTTGGCTCCGTACGGGGTGCTCGGGGTCGGCTACGCGGCCCTGGCCACGACCGGCGTGGTGACGATGCCACGAGGCGACTTCCACTCCCCGAGCGATGCCCTGCTGGTCGCCTGGATCGGCTTGGGGGCGTTCGCCGTGTACGGAGTCGCGCTGGCTGTCGCTGCCCGCTCGTACTGGATTCGAACCCAACCGACGGGACGACGAAGGTCACCGATCCGAAGAGTATCATCCACTGCCACAACGCTTGGCAGCACGCCGGGCCCCGGTGGGGCGAGGCGCGACCGCGACTCCTGAGGATGCCCCCGCACTCGCTCACTACGCTGTCCTGTAGCCCAGCCAGGCACTCCCGACACCACGACCGAGCCCGTCCCCAACTCACCGGTCAGTCCCGGACATGAGTAACGGCGCCCCGAGTGACGCGCCAGGGTCGAGAGTACCGTCAGACACCGCACGCGTCGGTGGCACTCGGTCCACGCAAGACGACGCGGTGACGGGTGCCAGCGGTTGCGGTATGGCGGACCACTGCCCCGGCGGTCCGTCATACCGTCCCGGAACACGACGGCTGAATCTCCGTTTTCTTGGGTGAGTTGCGGAACGATTGTTCGGCTCTGTAAGAATTGCTGTGTGGCAAATATGCGAGAGCCCTCATCGGGTGCGTCCGAAGAAGGGGGCCCGGTCCTGGAGCCCGTCGGCGACGGTGTCGTGCTGGTTCGGGTCCGGGGCAGTCTGGACGGCTGGGCGGGCTCCGCCGAGTTGGTTGAGGCACTGACGGAGGTGGCCGGGGGTGGAGGGCGGCGGACCGTGGTGGATCTGTCCGGCGTTGACTTCGCCGACTCGGCCGGTCTGCACGCCCTGTTGCACGGCCAGCGCAAGCACGACAAGGCGGGGGTGAGTCTGGTGGTGGCCGGTCCGCTGAGCGCGAAGGTGCGCCGCCTGTTCGAGGTCACCGGCACCTTTGACGCCTTCCGCTTCGCGGACGATGTCGACGAGGCGATCAGTGAATGAGCTGCACCCTTTGGTCGCAGCGGCGTGTGAGCGGGGTTTGGCCGGGCATGCGATGAACCTTATGCACGGGGAACGAGAGATGGCGGAGCGCGGTACGAGTCCGGCCGGTGGGCTGGATGAGTCCGTTACTACTCCTGTTCCGGCGAATGCGGCCGAGGCGCGTGACGCCGTCATGCGGCTCCTGACGTCACAGTTCTGCGGGCTCGTCAACGAGGGATTGGCAGCCGACGTGGTCGTGGCCGACGCGCTGCTCGTCACGTCGGAACTGGTGACCAACGCCGTCCGGCACGGCGGCGGACTCACCGGATTCGCAGCCGAACTCACTGACGAGGGACTCCGCCTCTCGGTCGCGGATGCCAGCCCTGACCTGCCCGTCCCCGTCGATACCGATGCCGAGACTTCCTGTGTCGGCCGCATCGGGGGCTACGGCTGGGCCCTGGTGCGTCGGCTAGCCAAGCAGGTGTCCGTCACCGTCCACCCCGGCGGCAAGAGCATCGTCGCCCTGATCTCCCTTACATGAACCCCGTGCCCGCCCCAACCGGACGGACCGGTGCCCTGACGCCGCTCTTGACCTCGCTCTTGACTCCGGGCAGGACGTAGGCAGCGGGGCATCGATCGGGCCTGAGTTCACCCCACACGGCGGCAGAAGAATCGCTCCCTAATAAGGGGTTTGGGCTCTGTCCGAAGGGGGACACGCGCGAATGCCTGTATCTCTGCTAGGAGGACCCCCGTGGCCGTCAAGACTTCCACTTCAGCAGGTGTCGACATCGTCGCGGCCTTGGACCTGCCCGCCGTGGGGGATCCCTCCCAGGTGGCGCCGAAGGACGCGCGGGCCGTTGGCCGGGTCTTCTTCGACCGGCTGCAGAACCTCGAAGAGGGCACGCACGAGTACCAGTACGTGCGCAACAGCCTGATCGAGATGAATCTGTCGTTGGTGCAGTTCGCCGCGAGCCGCTACAAGAACCGCGGCGGCGGCGACATGGAGGACGTCATCCAGGTCGGCACGATCGGTCTGATCAAGGCCATCGACCGATTCGAGCTGACCCGCGAGGTCGAGTTCACCTCCTTCGCGATCCCCTACATCGTGGGCGAGATAAAGAGGTTCTTCCGCGACACCAGCTGGGCCGTGCACGTGCCGCGCCGCCTCCAGGAACTGCGGGTCAACCTGGCCAAGGCGCGCGAGCACCTGGCGACCGAACTCGGCCGGGACGCCGGTGTCGCCGAACTCGCCCAGTACATGGAGATCAGCGAGGACGACGTCATCGAGGGCATGATCGCTTCCAACGGCTACACCGCGGGTTCCCTGGACATGCCGATGGACAGCGCGGACGAGGGGCTGGACCAGAACAGCCGCAACTACGCGGACCTGATCGGTGGCCGCGACCCGGACATCGAACTGTTCGAGAACCTCAACACCCTGGCACCTCTGCTGCGCGAGCAGTTGGACGACCGTGAACGCACTCTGCTCCGTATGCGCTTCGGTCAGGAGATGACCCAGTCCAGCATCGGGGAGGAGCTCGGCATCTCCCAGATGCACGTCTCCCGCCTCCTCAACAAGACCCTCGCGAAACTCCGTACCGGCATGCTCACCGACTGAGTTGTCCCACGAGGAAAGTGTCACCCTCTCGGCGAGCCGGGGGGCTGGCCAAGAAGTCCTGGAACGGCGGTCGCGCCGGACATGGCGGCGGAAGACTGAGGTCAGTCTGCTCCGCAGTGTCGCCATACATCATCGCACCACGGCGGTCAGCCTGGTGGCAGAGATCCAGCGCCAGGGCCGTGCAGCACTATGCGATCAGCGACTACTACGGCAGCGCCGTGTGATGAAACGGATCGCCATCGCGCGCACGGGCTGGAACGGCACCGCCTGATCGCAAAGGGCCGGGACCGCTGAAGCGGTCCCGGCCCGGTGTGCGTTCCTACGCTTGAACCGGTGGCGTCATGAGCCGCTTCCTCTGCGGGTACGGCTGCGACGGGAGTACATGACGAACGCCGCCTTCAGCAGAAGGCCCGCGGCCGCCAGGCCCGCACCGCTCGCAAGCAGCGTGGTCCCTGAACCTGTGTCGGCCAGGTGACCACCACCGTGGTGGCCGGCGTGGCTCGGGTGTGAGCTGGGCACCGGGTTCGGCGTATGCGTCGGTGTGGGGGTGGGCGTGGGAGTCGGCTTGGGGCAGTGCTTGCCACGGCACGGCTCCGGCTTGGGGCAGTGCTTACCGTGGCACGGGCGCTTGGCTTCGACCTTGAGGGTGACGTCGGCGGGCGGCGAGACGACTTCGGTTCCGTCGGCCTTCCCGCGCGCCAGGGCCACGTTGATCACGGAGCCCCGGGCAGCGTCCGCTTCGGTGACGGTGTAGGTGCCGGTGCAGGTGGTGGTCGCTCCCGGTGCGAGAGTGGTGGACCGGCAGGTGACGTCAGGGACGAGATCGTCGGTGACGGCGAGGTCCGTCAACTGCGTGTCGCCTGTGTTGGTGACGGTGTAGGTGTACGTCACCTCGTCACCGGCCCGGTACACCCGGTTGTCGTCAGCGGACTTATCCAGGTGCAGGCTCAGTTCGGAGCCGACCACCAGGGTCACATTGTCGGGCGGCGACTGGACAGCAGTCTCGCCGGCCCTGCCCTGCGCGGTGGCGACGTTGGTGACGGATCCCTGGGCGGCATCCTGGTCCGTGACCGTGTAGGAGCCGGTGCAGGTGGTGCTGTCGCCGGGGTCGCCGGCCGGGGCGAGCGTCGTTGCACCGCAGGACACGCCGGTGACGTGGTCGTCGGTGACACCGATCCCGGTCAGTTCCTGGGGCCCGGTGTTGGTGACGGTGTAGGTGTACGTCACCTCGTCACCGGCCCGGTACACCTGGGTATCGTCGGCCGACTTATCCAGCCGCAGCCCCGGGCCGGTCCGGACAGGCAGCGTGACGTCGTCCGGTGGCGACACCACGGGCGTGCTGCCGTCCTGTCCCTGCGCGGTGGCGGTGTTGGTGACCGATCCGGCCGTCCCGTCGGCGTCCGTGACGGTGTAGGTACCGGTGCAGGTCGTCGTCTCGCCCACAGCGAGCGTCGTCTTCGGGCAGGTGATCCCGGTGACACGGTCGTCGGTCACCGTCACACCGGTCAGCGGGACGTTGCCGCTATTGGTCGCCACGTACTCGTACGGCACGTTCATGCCCGGTGTCAGCGGGGTGGGCAGCGGGGGCTCCTGGGAGACCTGCTTGACGAGGTTGAGCCGGGGCAGCGCGGCAGCCGGATGGACGGTGACGTTCCGGATCAGGTGGACGTCGGTGAACAGGCCGGTCGACGCGGCGAAGCCGAACTTGTACGTGTCCGGCACGGGCTGCGGAGCCGGGGTCGAAAGCACTTCCTGGGAGCCGTTGCCGTCGTGGAAGTCGATCGCGACCGTGATCACTGGGTCGGGCGAGGGTGAGATCTCCACCGTCACGGTGCGACGCGAGGGCTCGAGCAGCGCCTCGGCTTGCGCCGGGGTGGAGCCGGCGGGGATCGAGGTGGTGGGCCCGTGCAGTTGTCCGGGCAGGGTGGAGGGCCAGGGGCCGGTCGTCGAGAAGTTGTTGGTGGTGGCGTCGAGGAAGCAGTAACCCTCGATCCCGTCGCCCGGGCCGCGCAGGGTCACCATGTTGGTGCCCGGTGCGGGAATCCGGAAGGACGTGCCGGCCGGGGAGCGGTTGGCACAGCCGTTGCCGCGGTGCTCCCAGTCTCCGAAGTAGTTGCCGAGCACGTCCAGACCGACGCCGACGTAGCCTCGGTTGACTCCCGGAACGAACGTCTCAGCGGGGTCGTCGTTGGGAAGTTTCTGTGCGTACCCGAGGCTGCCGCCGAAGGCGCCCGGTGAGGCCAGAGAGGCCGCACCGTCGATCAGGAAGAACGAGATGCCGTCGGCAGGAGGGTTGGTGGCCCCTCCGTACTGCCACTGATCGAACGTGGTGACCAGACCCGCGTTCGCCGGCAGGGCGTGATTGTAGAGGACTGCGGCCGACTGGTCGTTCGATGCGTCGGTCAGCCGCAGGTAGCCGTTCGGTGCCCCGTTGTCCGGGGGGACGGGCCCGGTTGCACCGGCCGGGCACCCCGTGAGGGGGTGTGTCCCCGTTCCGGCGGCCGGGGCCTGTGGGGCACCCGTCAGGCACGCGGGCCCGAACGCTTCGAACTCCGCCTGCGCGTCGGCCCCGGTGAACGTCTCGTCGACCAAAGGTACGCCCACGGGCTGCGCGGATGCGGCCTGGCCCGGCAGGCCCAGGCCCGCGGCCACGATCCCGAGGACACCCAGCCCGGTCGCGGCCCACCGCAGCCCGGAAGTGCGTCCGGCTCCGGAGGTCGTGGCGCGTAAATCTCTCAGACTCATGTCAAGAAAAGTATGTAAAACGGATGAACATCACGGGTGGGACACGCACCGCACTCCGTGTCACCAACCCGGACGGCTGCACCGCACGACCCGCCAGGGTTGTGGCCGCTCACCTCTCACTCACTGCCCTGCCTCCGGATACCGACGCACGGTGGGTCCGCAGACGCTGCGCACTTCGCCTCGGTTCTGCAGCAGGACCAGGACGGACGAGCAGTCGGCGGTGTTGGATCCGTTGTTGCCGAAGGGGCGCGGGTGGGGCAGTCGCCGGTGTGGCCTTGGAGGCAGCTGATCGACGGCATACGGTTCCGCTCCGGACCGGTGTGCCGCGGCGGGACGTGCCCGGCGGATACGGGCCGTGGGGACGGATCTACGACCTGTTCCGCCGGCGGCAGCGGGACGGCACCTGGCACAGATCCTCACCCGACCAATGTGGATGGGAACGCGCCGCTGACTGTGCTGGCGCACGCGCCGGCCGGGGGCGGCCGTCTACCTCAGTGAGGGACGGCCGACGTGGCGAGAGCGGGGGTGGTGAGTCCTTGGGGCTGGGTGCCGTTACCGGCGTGTGGCGCGGGTGGTGCTGGTCCGCTCGCGAAGGATTTCGGCAAGGCGGTCGGCCTGCTCGTCTCGCCGCACTTGGGGACGGTGGTGATGTGTGCGCCCTTGAAGGCGTGGTCGGGGTTGCCCATCAATTCGTTCAGCAACACCCTTTCCACGGTGCCGGGTTCAATCATGCGGGCAACTCGCTCGATGCTACTGCCGTCGCACCGAGGGTCGTCAGCTGCGTGGGGCGAGTGAGAGCAGACGCCGGCGGCTGCCCTCCACCGAGCGGGACGTGATGAAGCGCCCATACCGGCGGTCGATGCGGCGCAGTATCCGGCGTCACCCACGAGGACCTTCAGGCCCGTCGACCAGGCGTCCACTCACCTATCACCGTTCCGTTGTGTGCTCGCGGTGTTGTCCTGGGGGTGGCCACGGCGACTCGGGCCGCGCGTGCAGGTGCTCGAGGCGACGCGGCGTAGTGGACGAGCTCTCGTCACCAGAAGTGACGAGGCGCGGCCACCCGCCGCGTCCCGGTCATACCTCGATCGCGCGCGAGGCGGGCATGACATGGCGAGCGGTCGTCGTGCAGGCTTTCGTCTCGCCGATCGGCGAATACCCGAGGGCTGCGGCGCACGTGTCCTCTACTTGCTGCACGTACCGCCGGCCTCTCGCTTGCCTCACATGCAGAGGGCATCCTGCGTGAGGTAGAGCGGCATCGAATCCTCCCACTGACTGTCCGTCAGCATCCTGTTGTCGGACCCGTCGGCGTTCATACTGAAGATCTGACCGTAGGGCTGGAAAGTGTCGTCGTAGAGTGCGGCTTCTTCGCGGAACCCGTGCATGCCGCTGTTGTACAGAATGCGGCCGTCGTAGTTCCAGACAGCGTGGCCGTCGTTCGCGCCGCTGCTCGTAAGGATCTTCAGGTCGCTTCCGTCGGGCTTGATGGTGCAGACGTCGAAGTTGGTAGGGCTCGTTTTGCGGGTGAAGAGGATGAGTTTGCCATCCCAGGACCAGTCGGGCAGGTTGTCGGACTCGGTGGTCAGGACGGTCGTCGCTCCCGTCTTGAGGTCGAGGATGCGCAGTCCCTTTTCGTCGCCCCAGACGCGGTAGACGATGCGGTTGCCGTCCTCCGAGTAGCTCGGGAAACCGGCGTTGGTCGTACCGTCGGTGAGCACTTGGTGCGAGGAGCCGTCACTGGGCACCCTGACCAGCACGGCATTGGTGGTCGCGCGGGTCTGGAACCATCCGCCCAGCCCGAACGCGATCCATTTGCCGTCGTGCGACCAGGTGGGCCGGAACGCGCCGGCTAGCCCGTGCTGGACCATCACCTGGTCGAGGCCCGAGGTGGCGGTGTCGAAAACGACCTTCTGGTCTGATCCGTCCGGGCGCATGGTGACGATCGAGGAGTTTCCGAGTTGCTTGTTGGTGATAGCGAGGCGTCCGTCCTTGGACAGTGCGGGGAAGACGTCGCAGAAGCGGTAGTCCCAGTCCGGGTCCCAGCTGTACAGCGGCTCGTCGAGGGTACGTGTCGTGTAGTCGAGCTTCTCGTAGATCACCTTCGTTCCGTCCGGCGACCAGACCGGCGAACGCAAGCCCCTCTTGACCGGCAGCCGATTGCCGCCGACGTAGGCCAGTCCTTCGTCGGCTCCGCCCTTGACGAGGTACCCGATCTCGGTCGCGCTCACGTACTGGGGCGCGACCTTCAGGTTGGGACCGGAGGTGTGCTCGACGCGTGCCCCGGTCGCGAGATCGACTGAGACGATCTGGGAAACGACGGTACCGATGGCTTCCGGCCGGTGCGCGCCCCAGGTCCCCTCGACGGTGATCTCGTAGAAGACGATTCGGGAGCCGTCGGGAGACCACTTCGGTGAACCGAGGCAGTATCCGTCCCGGGTCGCTACCTGGCGAAAGCCGGTTCCGTCGGGCCGGATGATGTAGACGCTCAGTTCCTGCGTGTGCTCCCAGCCGGTGCCGTTGCCGTGGCCCCGCCAGGTTGTGTTGCGGTCGCTGGAGAAGGCGATCCACTTGCCGTCCGGTGACCAGGAGGGGCGGAAGTGGCCGTCAGGGCTTGCGGGATCGCCGGCGAGGGCTGAGGTGCCGGTCAGGTTGGTCCGCTTGTTCGTGGCCAGGTCGAGCAGCCAGATGTGTGTCTTGTGGTCGCCGCTCGTGGATACGTAGGCCACCTTCTTTCCGTCCGGAGAGGGAACGGCCCAGTCGTTCATGGCGGAGTTGACCACCAACGGCTGGACGCCCGTTCCGTCGGTCTTGGCCCGGTAGAGGCACGAGTTTCCGTCCCCGGTGCGCTCGGATGTGAAGAACACCGATGCCCCGTCGGCGGAGAAGGCGGCGTGGTGATCGAAGGCCGCGCTCTGCAGCAGCACGCGTTCGTTGGAACCGTCAGCGTTCGCGACGCAAAGGGTTGAAGAGGATGGGCCGATGCGGTTCATCAGCATCACCCCCTTCTTGCCGGACGCTGCTGCCGCCACGGCGAACGGTTTGGGCAGGAGTGCGACGCCGGCGACGGCCGTGCTGGCCGTGAGGAACGCTCGACGCTTCATGTCAGGTGACATCGCTGTCCGGGTCCTTTCGTTGACGGGAGGGCGCGTGACCGCACGGGAGAGTCGCCGCGCGTGACGCATCTGCGGAGTTGCGGTAGGGCCTTGTCGGCTGCGACTCAGCCAGGTCCCAGGGGGCCGCTCGGCTCGTCAGTACATGCGCCCGCCGCATGGATTGTCGAACAAGTTGGGCGTGAACGTAACACCGCGGAAATCCGACCACAAGAGATCCTGCAAGAACACGGCACACGACCCATCCGCCACCCCAGGAGCGTCCTTGATTGTCCGACAACTACGACGGGTCGGTTCCATCGCTCGCATCCGCAGTCGGCCCTCCGGCGCCTCTGCGCCTGACGTGGCGAGGTCTCGTTAAACTCGTGGTTCACGGAGCCAGAAGCTCGAGGTGCACCGAGGGAGAGTCATGGGCCAGAGGTCCGACGACGCGGCGGTCCTGGCGCGGTTGCGCACGGTCACGATGTGGCTGTCTCGGCAGATGCGTGAGCCTTCCGCTGTCGCAACGTCCATTACGCCGTCGCGGCATTCCACTCTGTGGTCGGTCGACAAGTTCGGGCCGCTGCGGATGACGGACCTCGCGCGTCTGGAGAAGATCAGTAAGTCCTCGGTCACACGCATCGTGAGCAACCTGGCGGCGGACGGGCTTGTCGAAGTCACATCGGACGTGAACGACGGCCGGTCCACTCTGGTCGGAATGACACCGGAAGGTACCCGGGTCCTCGCCGCGACTTCGGAACGGACCGACACGTTTTTCCTGTCACGGCTGGCCGACTTCTCCGAGGCGGAGAGGGTCATGCTTGACGCTGCCGTGATGCTGCTGGAACGCCTGGTCGCTCCTGCTGATGGGCTGTCGGCGGAGGACTGAAACCTTCGGGGCCGGCGTGAGACGTAGGCAGGGTCCGCCAGGCAGCTGGAGGCACCCTGTGATCTGGCCGGCTGCGAGCATGGCCAAAGAGGGTTGCCTCGGTAGCTGATGGCGTCGACAAGTGTGGTTCGGACTTGGCCGGCCTGAACGCAGGGCAGGCGCCGAGGGCTGGAGGCCGGGTGCGGTCTGAGAGCATCCGCGAAAGCGGCGGCGCCCCGAGCGCAGCGAATAGTGGCGGCCATGATGCGCCAAAATCCCGCTGCCAAGGTCGGCAGCGAAGGAGTCACCCACACCCAGCTCGTGGTGGCTGGTGGATTCGCCCTGACTCCGCGCACGTCCAGTACTGGCTCAACCACTCCTTGCCGGTCGTGGTGGTCCTTTGCGAACCGGACTCCCAGGTCTGCTACTGGCAGCTCGTCAGCCGCGAGACGATGCAAAGGACTCGCCGGGGCGTTGGAAGTTGCTCTGACCGTATCCAGGCCGAGTTGGCCGCGGCCGAGGAGGAATGGCAGGAGTGGGTGATCGCCCGGCGGCGGGTCGACACGGTTCTGCCTCCGGACGGCGCCGCGGACACCGGACATGAGGCCGCCGGTCCGCGGGACATGGAAACGCAGCCCACGTCCCGCGATGCGGCCAAACCAAAAACGCAGGGTGTGGCGTCCCGGGGTGGCCCCGTCGGTGCTGTCGGTGCTGTCGGTCGACTGGTGAGCGGTGACGCCCGTCCGGAACACTGCCGCCATGGCAGTGACGCAGCAGCTCGCACGAGTGACGACGGAGTACTTGAACTTCTGCCGACAGGCATCACAAGCCTCCCCGGACGCCAACCCCGAGTGGAACCCGCCAAGGGCAGACTGGATCGACCTCGGCTGGTCGCCCGAGTCCCTCCGGCGGCTCTGCCAACTGGCCCGGGTCGGACCGGCGGCAGTTGCGGCACTCGAACGATCCACCTACGGCGATGCGCTGGTCGATGTCTTTTACCTCGACCACGACGACGCCGTTGGCACCTTCGGTCCTCCGCCCAGAGCCCTTGCCCCCGCCGCAGTAGCGGAGATCGCCGCCACACTCGCTGCGGTCGACTGGGAGGCCGCCATCGCGGCGCTTCCGGCGGACGGCCAAGAAGCGGCAGCTGCCCTGGGAATAGACATCACTGGCGACCCTCGCCCGTACCTCACTCGCCACTTCGAGGCACTCCGTACCTTCTACCAGCAGGCCGCTGAACGGCGGCTCACCGTCGTCCTGTGGTGGGACTGAGCCCGGCCCGGTCCACGACGAGGGTTCAGTTCCTACGGATTGACGGTCTCCCGAGCGGAGGGGCGGCGATGAAGTCCGGAGCGCTCACCGGTGCGGTGCGAGAGGGCGAGGCACTCGCCGAAGAGGCGGTTCGGCGGGCACCTCGCCGCCCTCAGGCCGGGTCGGCGGGCAGAGCCGCGTACGGGTGGACTTCGATCCGCAGGGGCGGCTCGGCGAGGAGGCCGATGATCTCGTCGCGCAGCTCGTCGGCAAGCGGGCTGTTCTCATAGGCGTCCTTGGCCTCGTGGCTGCGGAACACCTCCATGTTCCACAGCACGTCGGGGTCGGCGTCCTCACGGGCAATGATGAACCGATCGGAGGATCCCGACTTCTCCATGCCCGCGGTGGCCAGCGCGAACAGCTTGTCGCCGTGTCCGGGCTTGGCGCGCATCTTGATGAGGTAGGCGGGCTGGTCCTGCAGTGCCATGTCTGTCTCCTTCTGTCACGCAGCGGAGCGCCAGATGCGTGCCGCCCCGACCCACTCTCCCGCGAGCAGGTCATCGATACCGCCATCGACCTGCTGGACACGGCCGGCGAGACCGGATTGTCCTTCCGAGCGCTGAGCGAACGCCTGGCTACCGGCCCCGGTGCGATCTATTGGCATGTGGCCAACAAAAGCGAGATCCTGGCCGCGGCCACAGGCCGCGTCGCCAGCCTCGCACTGGCCGCAGAGAAGACCGGTCCGCCGGGAGGGATACACAACGTCGCTCTCGGCCTTTTCGGCGCGATCGGGAGCTACCACTGGCTCGCTGCCCAGATCACCGCGACGTCCGCCCTGATGCACTACATCCTTGGCGCCGCCGGCCAAAACGCCGCGAACCTCGCGCGCCCGCAGTCTCGGGACGGAAACCGATCGCGGTGCCTTCACGGACACTGTGGCGGGCGCATGGAAACAGCTCAGCCCGGAGGAATACCCCTTCACCCGAGCCGTCGCCGACCATGGACTGGACCACGACGACCGCGCGCAGTTCCTGGCCGGCATCGACCTCATCATCGCGCGCGTCACGATCCGCCCGCCCGCCACCTAGCAGCCGCGCGAAGGCCAGCCTGCACGGCCGAAGCTGGGCCGCCCAGCTCCCACCTCCACGCATGCCAAAGGGCGCCAATCGGAGTGCCGCGTCACGAACCTCTGTGGGCAGAACACCTAGGCCAAGGCCAGTCTCCACGACGAAACCTACGACGAAGCCACCTGGGACCAGCACGGAACTGAATGCCGTGTCTGGGACAACGAAGACACGTTCCACTCGAAGGAATTCAGCGACTGGCAGCAGGCCCAGTCTCCGGGACTGGGCTCCTACTTCGGCGACGGCGAGGTCGTGTTGTGGCGTCCGGAGCTGACACTGAACGAACCGGGCACCGTGTTTCTACTGGTCGACCCGTTTGGGGCCACCCGCGGTCGCTGGGGTGTAGCAGTTCCAGGCACCCTTCTCGCCAGACGCCAACTTGACTGTCGTACGCAGTACAGGCACCGCCCCTCAGTGACGACTGGCACGGGCTCTTCCGGAACGCGCCGCCGGATCGAGGGTTGCGGCCAGAAGTGTTGGGCATGCCGAAGTCCTGCGTGCGGCCCGGACGCCGGCACGCATCGACTGTCATGCGCGACAGGGCAGTACGGCTGCGGTCGACAATCCAGTCGAGGAAGACCGCGCCATCCCGATCTGATCCTCGAAACGCCCGCGCGCCTGACAGGCGGGACGTCGATCAGCCATGCCGTGCGAGCGAAGCTGCGGCCTGTCATTTAGTTGCGTATCAATACTTGATCTCATGCTCCTCCCCCTGAGTCATACTGCTTACTCACCGGGGTCGCGACACCGGCGATGAAGCGTATGGGCACCTAGTTGAGCTCCGAACAGCCCAAGGATGACCACTGCGACGTCAGTTCACAGGGTGGAACCTCATCCGCAGACCTCCGGATGGCGTACCGTATTTAGTACCGGTCTGAAACTTCTTGGCAGCCTGGAGGCATCGGTTCGGAGCCAGCCAGCAGGCCTGGTGATTCGCGTTCTGTCCAGATGCCGTGTCCGTCGGAGTCGGGCACCCGGAAGGGGCTTCGTGACATTCCTTCGGCTACAGGCCGTACGCGTCATACGGAACAGGTGCCGCCCCGCGGCAGCCGAGGTGCGCCGAACTGCGGAGGTGGACCGATGAGTGCTCTCGATCGCCCTGCGCCGGCCGGGAGCACCAACGCCGACGCTGCTCGACTGAGCAGCTTCGCGTCGCTCAGGATCCGCAACTACCGCCTGTACATGCTCGGGCAGTCCGTTTCAGTGGTCGGCAACTGGATGCAGAGCATTGCGGTGGGCTGGCTGGCACTGCAGCTCACGCACAGCGGAACCATGCTTGGCCTTGTCACGGCCGCCCGGTACCTGCCGATCCTGCTCCTGGGTGCCTGGGGCGGGCTTGTGGTGGACCGTCATGACCGTCGGCGTCTACTCACGCTCACGCAGGTCCTCTTCGCTGTTCAAGCCGCTGTGTTGACAGTGCTGTCCTGGGCCGGTCTGGTGAAGTTGCCACTGCTCGTCGCGATCATGCTCGTCCTCGGTGCCATCAATGTCTTCGACAGTCCGGCGCGCCAGAGCCTGATCAGCGAGTTGGTCGACCGGGAACATCTGCCCAACGCGATTGCCATCAACTCCACCCTCGTGAACACGGCGAAGCTCGTCGGCCCGGGGCTCGCCGGAATCATCATCGCTGCCCTCGGGGTGACTCCGTGTTTTGCGCTGGACACGTTGTCTTTCGCGGCCGTCATCATCAGTCTCCTGGCCCTGCGGCAAGCGGAGATGCGCCCCACCGAACGAGAGGTTCGTGCGAAGGGACAGATCCGTGCCGGAATCGCCTACATCTGTCGCACCCCCGAACTCCTTCATCCCATGATCATGGTGTATGTGACGGGCGTGTTGACCTGGGAGTTTCCGGTGACACTTCCGCTGCTCACCACTTCTGTGTTCCATGCCGGCCCCGAGGGGTTCGGGGCGGCGATGGCTGTCATGAGTGCTGGCGCGGTCCTGGGCGGGTTCATGGTGGTGCGACGCGCTCATGTCACTACGCGGTCCCTGTCGGTGTCGGCGGTGATCTGGGGAGCTCTGATCTGTGCCGCCGCTTTGGCTCCGAACCTGCCGCTGGCGCTGGCCGCGCTGTTGCTCGTCGGCTCCGGGTCGATCACGTTCAATTCCTCGGCCAAGACGCTGATGCAAACGAGTGCGGCTCCGCAGATGCGGGGCCGGGTGGTATCGATCTGGACGATCGGCTGGATGGGGGGCACCGTCATCGGAGCGCCGACTGTCGGAGCGGTCGGAACGGCGAGTGGGCCCCGGAGCGCCCTCCTGGTGGGCGGTCTAGCCGCGGCAGCCGTCGGAATCGCCATGCTCGTTGTGTCCCGGTCCGTGCCTCGCCGGTCCGTGCCTCGCGCGGCCCGCGACCAGTGATCGGCCCGGCTGTCACCGGAATGGGCTGCGAAAGCTCCTGTGACGGCGCGGATGCTGCCGGGCCGGTCAGGCGCGGCGGCATCCGCGCCGTCACAGGAGAAGGGCGGATCGACTCAGTGGCGTGCCATGCGGACGCTGATGCAGTCGGGATCGGGGATGTCCACGGCCGTTCCGGTGTCCGTGAGGTGCCCGGATCGCGGGTCTACACGGAAGAGATTGACCGTTGCGCTCGCCTTGTTCGCGACGAAGAGCCAGCGTCCTCCCGGGTGCAGGGAGAAGCTCCACGGGGTGACGCCCCCGCACGGCAGGCGCTGGGCTTCGGTCAGCAGTCCGGTCCTCGGGTCGGCCTCGAAGACGACCAGAGTGTTGTCGCCGCGGTTGGAGGTGTAGACGTGCCGTCCGTCATCGCTGACTGCCAGTTCGGCCGCGCTGGTGGTGCCGATGTGGCCCTGGGCGTTCGTCGTCAGGAGTTGGCGGGGTGTCAGCGATCCCTGACGGGCGTCCCACTGCAGGACCTCGATGTCCGCCGTCAGCTCGTTGAGGAGATACACCGACTGCCTGTTCGGGTGGAAGGCCAGGCGCCGGGGGCCCGACCCGGGTGCCGTCGCGTAGGAGCGGTCGCCGTCGGACAGTTGGTGTGTGGCTCGGTCGTAGTGTCGGATGAAGACCCGGTCGGCGCCGAAGTCGGCGACCAGAGCGAACCTGCGGCTCGGGTCGATCACTACGTGGTGCGTGTGCGGGCCGGCCTGGCGTGGGTTGGGCCCTGAGCCGGTGTTCTGCACACTAGAGGCCACCGGGCCCAGCTCACCGTTCGGCCTGACCGGAACGGTCGCTGCTGAGCCGGTGGCGAAGTCGGCGATCAGGAGGGTGTCCGCGTCCGCGTTGAGGCCGATGTACGACAGGCCGCCGCTGCCGCCCGGGACGGCCTCCGTCTCGATCTCGCCGGTCCTTCGGAGGGCTCCGGAGGTGTCGTCGATGCGGTAAGTGCGGATGAATCCGCCCGGCTCCGCGCCGGCGACGTAGAGAACCGGGCGGGTCGGGTGCACCGCGACCCAGTTCGAACTGACCTCTGCCACAGCCCCGAGGGGGTTCATGGTCCCGCGGACGGGGTCGAACCGTAGGGCGTGCACCTGGTTCTTGCCCCAGGTTCCGATGTAGAGCAGGTCATGGCCGGGGTGCCGAGCCGGTGAGGCGGCGGCTGTGCTGGAGAGCAGCGGCACGGCGGTTGCGGTCGATGCCGCGATGGCTGCCAGCAGGGTCCTGCGGGAGGGCGCCTCGCCCCGGATGGCGCCGGCTGAGACGTGCGGAGGTTCGTTCATCGGGGGAACTGTCCTTTCACATGCCGGAGGGAGTGCGATTCAGTGCTTGGTCTGGGGCCGGCGGCGGGCCGCGAGGCCGAGGCGCTTGAGAGCGTAGGTGTCGAGGCCGCTGAGCACGCCGTTGAGGGAAAGGGTCAGGACGACGAGGACGATGAGGCCGGCGAATTCGGAGGCCGCGTCAAGGTTCTGGGCTGCGGTGAACAGTTCGTGGCCGACGCCCTCGGAGGAGGCGATGAACTCTCCGCCGATGACGCCGAGGATGGCCAGGGGCCCGCCGGTCTTGAGCGCGGCGAAGAAGGGCGCGGCAAGCGTCGGAATCGTCACGTAGCCCAGGACGTGGTGCCTGCGCCCTCCCATCACCTGGACTACCTCGACGAGTTCGCGTTCGCGCATCCGCAGGCCGAGATAGATGTTGTAGAAGACCACGAAGGCGACGCCCGTCATGGCGATGGTGATCTTCGACCAGGGTCCGATGCCGAAGAACAGCAGGAACAGCGGGGCGAGTGCGATCTTCGGGATGCCGTTGACGGCCGCGACGAGCGGTTCGAGGACGCGCCCCAGGAGCGGGAAGGAGCCCAGCACGAGGCCCATGACCGTCCCTGCTGCGACGCCCAGGCCGAAGCCCGCCAGCACCTCCACGGTGGTCACCCTGATGTTGTTCCATCCGGCGGCGGAGCCGAGCATGTCCGTAAGTGCGTCGTACACCTCGGTGGGCTTACTGACTGCGTACTCAGGTACGACCGGACCACTCATCAGCTGCCACAGGACAAGGGCGGCGATGATCACCAGGATGCGCAGCGCGATGACGGAGCCCGTACTCTGCCAGCCGGCGCGCGCCTTGTTGACGGGCCGCTCCGAGGTTGCTTGCTCGGGCTTGGTCACGGCTTTGTCTGTGACGGTTGCCATGGTCTTCTCCCTTCCGGTTGGGTTCGGCCGTGTCACGGCAGGTACGTGTTGGTCCAGTTGTCAGCGTTGACGCTCGCGTCCGGCACCGCGCCTATGCCGTCCTTCACGAAAGTGACGGTCTTCTTCCATCCGTCGGCATCCATCTTGGCGGTCGTGGGCCAGTCCACCTCCGCGACGGCTGCGCTCAGCACGTCGTCGGGCATGCCCGGCAGGCTCTCGCGCGCCGCAGCCACGACGGCCTTGTCGTTGGAGGCGTGGGTGTCGAGGTAGGTCGTCGCCTCCTGTACGGCGGTGGCGAATCCCTTGACCAGGGCGGAATTGCTCTTCGCGTAGTCCTTCTTCACGACCACGACCTGGCCGTAGCCGGCCTGTCCGGCGCCCCACTCGGGCACCTTCTTGGGGTTGGCCACCACAACGCCGTCGCCCTCGTGCTGGACCTGCAGCGGGATCGGCTCCGAGGTGATGAACCAGTCCACCTCGCCCTTGGTGAGTGCTGCCTTGTCGGCGGCCGGGCTCGGCAGCGAGACCCACTTCAGCTTGGTCGGGTCCACACCGTGTGCCTTGAGGAAGATTCCTGCTTCGGCCTTGGTGTTCGCGGAGCTGGCGCCGGCTGTCGAGTCGGCCAGCGCCTTGGCCACCTCCGGCGCCGGGCTGTCCGCGGTCAGGCTGTGCTTCTTGGCGAACGCTGTGCTGACGACGATTCCGAGCGGGTTTCCTCCGCCGTTCGTGGCGACCGACAGCTCCGGCAGGCCCTTGCTGAGGCCGGCGAGGAAACTGGTCGGGCTGGAGTTGAGGAACTGCACGGAATTCGACTGGAGTGCCGAGGTGCCCGTGGAGGCGGTCAGCGTGACGTACTTGATCTTGATGTTCTGCTTGTCGAAGTAGCCGGCCTCGTCCGCCAGGCGGATGGACAGGTCGAAGACGTTGCCGCTGACGCCGACCGAGACGGTCGTCTTGCCGTCCGAGCCGACCGACGAAGCGCCGTCGTTGCCGCAGGCGGTCAGGAGTGCTGCGCTCGATATCACGGAGATGGCCAGTGCGAGGGACGAGCGGTTCGTGCGGTGGTTCATGGGAACTCCTTTGTTCACCAGGCTTGCTGGGAGGCGAAGAATCGGATCCAGAAGTCGGTGCGTACTGGATCGGAGACAGGGATCGTGCGGAAGTGCGCGCCGATCTCCATGACGGTGGCGGAGTCCGGTGAGAAGGCGGGCCAGTGAGGCAGGCCGCTTCCGTTGGGGTCGCCCGTGGAGACGAAGTTGGTCCAGTACCCGGCCATCGTCCGGGCGATCTCGTGGTCCTCCTCGTTCCAGGCACCGGTGCCGCCGGTGGGGTTATGGAAGACGTAGTCGATCTCCGAACCGTGGCCGGCCCGCCTCGGCCCGGCATCCGGTGACGGCGCGCGGTGGGTCCAGAAGTAGGAGCGCACCGTGCCGGTAACGTGGCGTGTCCAGTCCGATCCCCACAGGGAAGTCGAGATGCGGGAGTTGTCGCGTGCCGCGAGGCTGCTCGCCCGCGCCGCTTCGTCGTCCGTGCCGGCCGGGTAGAGCCGCAGGAACTCCTCGGCGTAGGGCCCGAACTTCCGGCGGGCCGACGTGACGTGCTGTTCGAGGGTGACGTTGACCGGCGGGGAGCCCGGCCTGGCCTTCTGCCGGCCGTTGCGCAGGGCGGAGACCAGGGCTTCCGGAACCGCGCCGCTCTCGTCGAGGTTGTTTCCGGTCAGGTAGTCGACGTCGTTCTGCAGCCCTTTGGCATAGGTCTCGTCGTAGCCGGCCGGCAGGGCCCACCCGTCCACGACGGGGCGGAAGAGCGGGGGCCCTGCCGGGCCTCCCGTGTCGACGGCCGTGTCGAGCGGGTGGTGCCCGTCGATCAGCTTCCGCCAGTGCAGGCCCCGTAGGTCGCGGGCCGTGTTTGCGCCGTGTGCTCTTGTGTAGCGGTCGCCGGCGCTCTCCGCGTCCCGCTGCAGCCGGTAGGAGGTCGACATATAGCGGAGTTCGGGATCGCGTGCGTAGCGGGAGTGACTCTGTGTGATCGCGCGGTGGAACAGACCCTTGGCCAGGGGAGACATGGCCAGGAAGTTGACCATGCCCGCTCCTGCGGACTGGCCGGCAATGGTGACGCGGGCGGGATCGCCGCCGAAGCGTGTGATGTTGTCGCGCACCCACCGCAGGGCGGCGACGCAGTCGAGGAGACCGTAGTTGCCAGAGGCGCCGTGCTCGGACTCCTCGCTCAGTTCTGGGGTGGCAAGGAAGCCGAAGGCGCCGAGGCGGTAGTTGAAGGTGAGCACGACGAGACCGTTGCGCGCAAGGTTTTCGCCGTTGTAGCGGGGGTGAGCTCCCGTGCCCTCGCGGAACCCGCCTCCGTAGATCCACACGAGGACAGGGCGGAGCTCCGCGGTGGCGGGTGCCCCCGTCCAAATGTTCAGACTCAGGCAGTCCTCACTCATGGGCACATCGACACCGGTCGCGGCCGCATCGGTCGGCGCCTGAGGGCACATGGGCCCGAACCGGTCGGCACGCCGGACACCTTCCCAGCGCACAGGCGGCTGGGGCGGCCGCCACCGCAGGTCGCCGACCGGCGGGGCGGCATACGGGATACCTCGGAATACGGTGACGGCGCGGTCCCGGCACGGTATGCCCTCAACGGGCCCCGCTTCGGTGTCAACCGTGTGGCGCATGGGGTACTTTCCGCCCCCGCTTACGGTCAGGTGACCGGTGGCATCGGGGACTTGTCCAGCAGCAACGCCCTGCGGGCGGAGCCGACGTGATGGCGCATCGCCGCAACAGCAGCATCGGGATTGCGCGTAACGATGGCGAGGAGAATGGTCTGGTGCTCCTCCAGCGACCCGGATCGGGGGTGCTGAGCGGAGAGGTTGCGGTACTGGCGCATCACCAGGGGGTAGAGCAGCGTGTCGTAGGCGCGGGCCAGAGTTGTCTGGTGCGCTGCCAGTTTGACCTGCTGGTGAAAGCTGCGGTTGCCACGCGAGTAGGCGTCCTGGTCCCCGCGTGACTGCGACTCCTCCATGTCCTGCAATGTGCTGCGCAGCCGTGCGACCTCCTCGGCTGTGGCCCGTTCCGCCGCTTTGCCGGCCAGTGCCGACTCCAGAATCTCGCGGGCCTCCAGAATGTCCGCTGCCTCCTCGACGGAGAAGCTCCTGGTGCGCACCCCACGATTGACCTCGCCGGTGATATAGCCCTCCTGCGTCAGCCGCGCGAGCGCGGTGCGCATCGTGCTCCGTGACACGTCGAACATCCGCGTGAGGTCCGCCTCGGTGAGCCGCGTGCCGGGCTCGATACTCCCCGACAACAACAAGGAGCGCAGCCCCTCGTAGGCTTGGCTGTAGCGGGTGCCCGAGGCTTTCGCTCCGGATTCGGCACCGATGCTCTCGCTGTCCACCGCGGCCGCCTTCCTCTTGCGTAGAAGTGAGAACTGAGGCCGGAACACTAACCGACGACATGGCAGGTCAGCTTCCGTGCGCGCCGAGGGACGGGTAGAGACGGCGGGCCGTGCCCGCGAAGATCTCCTGCTGGACCTGCTCCGGCAGTCCGACGAGGACCTCCTGGGCGAGGGCGAGGAGGTCCGGCAGCGACTGCTCGGCCGCGGGGCAGTTCGAGCCCCAGGCGATCCGCTCGGCGCCGAACGTGTCGAGAACCGGTCCGAGGAACTCTCCGGCTCGCTCTCCCGCATCCTGCAGCCGCTCAAGGTTGCGGTGGGTGAGCTTGAGGTGCAGGCCGGGGTGGGCCGCAAGTTGGGCAACCTCGGCACCGGCACGGGCGGGCGAGGAAGCGATGTCCGGGTAGCCGATGTGATCGAGGAGCACCTTCACACCCGGGAACCGCTCCAGCAGTTCCACCAGCTGCGCGGTGGCCGGGCCCAGGCGCATCTGGAGGCAGACCGGCAGGTCCAGTTCCTGGGCCTGCTCCCAGAAGGGGAACGTTTCCGGCGCAACGAACCACTCACCTTGCGTGGGCACGGTGCTGCCGCTGGTGAACAGCCGGACGCCGGCCAGTCCCCCTTCGCCGACCGCAGCCTTGAGGTTCGAGGCGGCATCCGGTCGCAGCGGGTCGACGGTACCGACGGCGACGAAACGCTCCGGCCAGCGGCGGCTGCTGTCCAGGACGTAGGAGTTGTCGTAGCCGTAGTTCGTGGTGGCCTGGACCAGGACGGCCTGGTCCACGCCGGTCTCCTCCATGCGGCTGACCATGCCCTCGGCGGTCACCGGCCGGGTCGCGGCCCATTCGGACTGCTTGCCCCCGATGGGGTCCTTGGGGTAGCGGGTCAGGTCCTCGGAGATGATGTGACAGTGTGCGTCGACGACGTCCACGTGCTGCTCCCTTCGTCTTCTGTCTTCGGTGTGATCTGTGCGGGCCGGCTCAGGCGTCCGGGTAGTCGCCCTTCGCGAACAGCGAACGCGCGTCGGAGGAGAAGTCCGCGTCGAGCAGCCCCTGATCCTTGGCGAACCGCACCATCGCGTTCAGGCTGGCTTCGTTGGCCTTGATCCCGTAGGGGACGGGGTCGCCGCCGATCGCACGTCCCTGCCTGGCCAGCCGGGGCACGGCCGACCACTGGGGCTGCGCGGCGAGGTGGCGCCGCTTGCTCTCCACGAAGGCGGCGTACAGCTTGGTCGGCAGGCCGGGGTCGCGCTCCACGAGCTCGGTGCGCACGGAGATCAGCGAGTGCAGGGGGTAGACGCCGGTGCGCAGGTAGTGGTCCACGGCGAGAGTGCCGGCTTCGGCGAACAGCGGGTAGGGGCCGTCCCCGCCGGCGGACTCGGGTTCTGCCGCCGCCGTCCACCCGGCCTTGGGTGCGCCGGCCCGTCCCGTCCCCGCGTTTCCGGTCAGTGCGGCGTCGATCTCTCCGGCGCGCAGCAGCTCGCCCAGCGAGCGGCCGTCGGTGACGCGCTCGACGTTGGAGGGAACCCGGCCTTCGATGTGGTCGTCGTCGTCCACCACCCAGGTGATCTTGTCAATGTCCACTCCGTACTGGTCACGCAGCACGCCCCGTACCCACACACCCGTGCTCACCGAGTAGGCACGGACACCGACCCGGCGTCCTTCCAGATCCTTCGGCACACGGATGCCCGAGTGGGTGGCGCACTGCACGTCGCCGTGGTGGAAGCGCCTGTTGAGGAACACCGGCACCGCGGTCAGCGCAATGCCTTCCTGGCGTGCCATCAGGTAGGAGACCGGAGCCAGTTCGCACACGTCGAACTCGAGGTCCCGGATCATGCGCCGGTATGCGCCGATGACCGGCTTGACCTGGACGGGCTCGATCAGGAATCCGTCTGTCTCGGTGTCGCCGTCCAGCAGCGGCTGCGCGTGCGGGAAGTCTCCGAGAACTACCGTGAGCTTGTCCATACCCTGTCCTTTGCTGTTTCTGATTCGGTTCCGGCTGCCGGTGCGGCGTTCAGCCGCCGAGGCGTGCCGGGGAGACGCCGAGTGCCGCGCAGGACCGCTCGACGAGCTCGTCGTAGTCCACCGCCCGTGGAATCACGTCCTGCTCCAGCGCGTAGGCGGCGGCCTTGGTGAACGCCGCGCGCAGTCCTTCGAAGCCCACGGGATGCAGGGCGACAGGCCCGCCCTCCTCGTTGGCGGTGAGTACGGAGCGCATCGCGTCGTAGGCGGCGAGGATGGCGGCGGAGTGCTCCGCCGCGGCTGCTTCGGATACACCGACCACGTGGTTGACCGGGATGAATCCCTGGTCCCTCGACCACTGTTCGGCGACCTCGTGGGCGCTGTCGATGGCGGTGCGGATGCGGTCGTCGGAAGGCAGTTCGTTGCCCATGATCCCGAAGTCGACCCGGCCCTCCAGGAAGTCCGCCGGCAGCTTGGCACCCTGCGGCGCCCGCTGCACCCAGGACGGGTCCTCAGCACCCTGGACGTGATGGCCCTCGTACGTCGTCCAATCGGCCTTGCGCAGATCGACGCCGTACTGCTCGGTGAGGAAACCGCGCATCCACACACCGGTGGTCTGGCTCCAGGCGCGCACTCCGACGCTGTGTCCCTCCACATCGGCGGCCGACAGCTTGCCGAGGGTCACCAGAGTCTGGTGCTGGTGGCGCCCGAGGGCCGTGACGGGCAGCAGCAGGACCGGCTTGCCGTGGGCCAGGGCCTGCAGAACGGTCACGATCGCCAGTTCACACAGGTCCACGGTCGACTCGTTCACGAAGCCCCGGGAAGCCTTGTGCACCGGCTTGATGTCGACGCGCTCCGGCTCCGAACCCGCTTCGCGGGCCGCCGACAGTGCGGCTGCCGCGAGATCATCGCGGCCGAGCACCAACTTCATCTTCTTCTCCTCTTTTCTTGCAAAGCGCTGGAGCGCTTCAGACCTGCTGGCCGGGGCGCACCGTCCGCGGCTTGTGGTGCCGCTCGTGGTGCTGACGCAGCAGGTCGACGCCGAAGTCGTTGCCGTTGGGGGTGCGCACGATGGTGTGGATGTGACGGCGCGAGGGGTAGTCGTTGTCGAAGAGCACACCGGCCATGTGCTCGAACTCGACGAGGATCACCGGGCTGTGGAAGCGGTAGTAGAAGGTGCCGTCCGGGTCCCCGGCCCAGCCGAAGCGGGTGTCGCCCTCGTGAGCCAGCACCTCCTTCATGCGGAGCCGGGCGTGGTGGTCGTCGGCCCGGTTCACGTACAGACCGAGAAGCTGGAGGGCGGTCTCCCGCTGGCCGGAGGACATGTCGGCGAGCCGCAGTCCCTGGCAGTCGAGCTCCCAGTTGTCCCGGAACGCTCCGACGAGGAGCTCCTTGGGCATCGCGTCCGCGATCACGGCGCGCTCCCGCTGCCCTCCGTCGAGCTGAGTGAACAGCTCATGGCCCAGTGCTTCCTCGCCCCGGAAAGCCACAGTCCCGGCGTATTTCCCGGACCCGGCGACCACGGGCTCGGCGCCGAGGAAGGTGGGGGTGAGAACCATCTGGTCCCCGACGAACACGCAGTTGATGTTGACGTGGTGTCCGTCCAGCTGCCAGCCCCACGGGCCACCGGTCTCCGGCTCGCCGTAGAGGGAGAACCAGTACAGCCACTCGTTGAGGCCGTCGGTGTTGTCGCTCATCTCACCGATGGTGAGGTTGAGGCGCATCAGGTCGACCATCTGGCGGTACCCGTCGACGCTGAGGCTGGCCCGGATGACGGCCAGGGCCCGGTCGCGCCCCACGTCGTCGAAGTCCTCCAGCAGCAGACCGTGGCGCAGGAAGTAGCGGGCGCCGTTGTTCCAGTGACGCCAGCTCACGTCGTCCATCGGGAACCGGCCTTCGGCGAGTTCCTCCGCGGTCAGGCCGGCCAGGTAGTCCTCCGCCGCCAGGTACACCTTGCTGACGTCCGCGCCGGTGTCGCGCAGCGGGAACAGTCCCGGCTCTATCCCGTCCGACGTGGCCACACCCCGGAAGGGTTCTTTGGCCGCCCTCACTCGCCAGGCGATCTTTTCGAGCAGGTCGGGCGTCCAGGTCTCCGGCTTGCGAGTGGGCGGGTTGCCCCGCTTGCGCAGCCCTACTGGTTCTCCCATCGCTGCTCCTCCTCTCGGTGTTTGCTCACGGTGCGCCGCTGGGCGGCACACCCCTGATCGATCGCCTCCTCAGTTGTCGAGGAAGGCTGTCTTCTCCTCGATCGCCTCGACATCGACCGGCGTTCTGATGAGGTCCTGCTCCTGGGCGTAGCGTCCGGCGATCTCCAGGCAGGCGATCAGGGATGCGCTCCATCCGGCCGTGACCGCACGTCCGGCGGGTGAGTCGTCGCGCTCGCCGGCGGTGGCCACGATCGCCTTCTTCAGAGTTCGGTAGAAATTGAGCACGGAGTCCGGACGGGTGCGCAGGACGTCGTCGCGGACCACCAGCAGGTGGTTCGCCGGGACTGTCCCGTGCCGCTCGGCCCATGCCGTCCCGGCGCTCTCGGCATCCGCCACGAGCGGGACCAGTCCCGCGCCCTGCCCGCCGATCGCCTTCGGGCCGAGCACCGCCGCGGCCACGTCGCCGGAGCGCAGCAGGTCCACGACCCGCTCGGCCCCCGACCGCTCCACATAAGAAGGGTTGACGTACTGGGCGACGTGCACGTCCTCGGTGGTCACCCAGGTCACGTCCGAGGACTTGACCCCGTACTCCTCCTGCAGCCAGCCCCGCACCCACAAACCGGTGGTCTGGCCGTACGCGCGGACGCCCACCCGTCGGCCGACAAGGTCCCCGGGAGTGATCTCCGGGTCCTGCGGCAGCCGGGTCAGGGAACGGTGGTGGGTGCTTCCCACCAGTACCGCCGGCAGCAGGGTCAACGGGATGCCGGCGTCGCGCGCCTGAAGGTAGGTGGCCATCGGCATCTCACAGATGTCGTAAGCCAGTTCACGTACCATCCGGGCGAAGGCCGGGGGCAGCGGAGAGGACTCCAGGTACTGGCAGCCCACCCCGTCCACAGGGATGGTTCCGTCCTTCAGCGGCCGGGTGTGCGGGTAGTTGCCCAGCAGCACGGTCAGCGGTGCCGTGGGGTGTGTCTCGCTCATGCGGCTCACACGTCCTCGCCGTACTGGATGCGGCGGTACGGGGTGCTCAGCACCTCTCGGGTGATGCGGACGTCGATCACTGTGGGCCGGGGAGCCCGCACGTACTCCGCCAGTGCGTCACGCAGCTCCTGTGCGGTGCGGACCGTGGCCCCGCCACCGCCAAGTGCCTGGGCGACCGCGCCCAGTTCCGGCGTGGAGATGGTCGCCAGCTCAGGGTCGAGTCCCTTGGCCTTCGCCTTGTGGTATTCGGCGCCCAGGCCCTGGTCGTTCATCACGACGACCAGCAGCGGGATGTCGTACCGGCACGCCGTTTCGAACTCGGACAGGTGCATGATGAAGCTCGCGTCACCCTCCACCACGAAGCCGGGCTTGTTGCCCTTGGCGACCATCTGGCCCATGGCGATCAGGGGTGCCTGGCCGATGGCGCCGAACATGCCGTAGTTGGAGAGCACGTCACGGGAGCGCTGGAAGAGCATGGTGCCGAAGTCGGTCTGGTGTCCGCTTCCCAGGACCAGACCGATCTCGCCCGGAAGTTCGTGGTCGAGGATCCAGATGGCCTCGCGCGGGTCGAGCCGGCCGGGCTCCTGCACGTACTGCGGCTGCTGGAGCCGGCCGGTCAGGTGCTGGCGGACCTGGTCGGTGTGGTAACCCTCCAGCCGGACCGAACGTTCCTGAAGCACGCGGGTCAGCTCGCTGAGAGCCGTGACCGCGTCGGCCTGCAGGTAGCAGTCCGCCCCCTTGCCGTTGCCCATGACCAGGTGTGGAGCGGTGTCGATCTGGATGTACTCGGCCTCGGGGTAGAGGTAGCCGCTCTCGATGGTGTAGTGGTTCAGGCTGGCGCCCACCGCGATCACGCAGTCGGCTTCCTGCAGCAGCTCCATCGACAGCTTGTCGCCGAACAGGCCCGACAGGCCGACGTGGAAGTCGGTGCGGTCGCACAGCCAGTTCTTCGCCTGCAGGGTGGTGGCCAGCAGGCCGCCCGTCTGCTCCTGCAGAGCAAGGATCTCCTCGCCCGACTCCGCCTTGCGTGCACCCCGCCCGGCGATGATCACTACACGCTTGGCGTCCTGGATCAGGTCGCAGGCTGCCTGGACCTTGGACGGGTCGGGCAGCAGCCGGGACTTCTCGATCAGGGCGGTGGACGGCACATAGTTCTCGTCGTAGTCGTCCATATCGGCGACCTGGACGTCGAACGGCGCGCTGATCATGACCGGCTTGGACTTGGTCCGTGCCAGGTAGAAGGCGTCTCGTACCGCCTCCTGAGCGTTCTCGGGCCGGGTCACCTGGATGAACTCGCACTCGATCGCGGCGGCGAAGCGCCGTTGGTCGAGGTACTGCGTGGCTCCCTCGTCGCCCAGCGGGGTCTCCCCGCAGAAGGCCACCAGGGGGGTGCCCGCCCGGCTCGCGCAGAGCATCGAAGTGGCGAGCTGCGAGACGCCGGGGCCGCTGGTCGTGGTAACCACGCCGGGCTGTCCCGCGCCGCGGGCCCAGCCGTCCGCCATGCCGAGTCCGGAGCCCTCGTGCCGCACCTCGTACAGCCGTACACCGCGGTCGGCGAGCGCGGCCATCCAGTGCATGTTGGCGTCGCCCATCATGCCGAAGACGTCGCTGGTGCCTTCCTTGACGAACGCCTCGGCGAGTGCTTCGTAGACCTTCACTTGTGGGACTCCTTCACGTTCGCCGCGGCCGTCGCCCGCGCTTTCAGGACGCCGTCGAGCCGTGAGAAGACCCGGAGCGCGTTGCCTCCGTAGACCGCCTGGCGGTCGGTGTCGCTCAGGGTGTCGATGGAGTCGAGGGTGTACTTGGTGTCGTCGAACCGACGCCCGGTCTCCGGGTCCACGCTGCGGACGGCGCCGATCATCTCCGAGGCGAACAGGACGTTCTGGGCGGGGATGATGTCCAGCAGCAGTTCCATGCCGCGCTTGTGGTACACGCAGGTGTCGAAATAGACGTTGCGCAGGATCGACTCCTCCAGCGGCGGCCGACCGCGGTCCTGCATCATTCCGCGGTAGCGGCCCCAGTGGTACGGGACGGCGCCGCCGCCGTGCGGCAGGATCAGCTTCAGCGTCGGGAAGTCCTTGAACAGGTCCGCCTCGCACAGCTGCATGAACGCCGCGGTGTCGCCGGCGAGGTAGTGGGCACAGGTGCCCTGCATCGCCGGGTTCCTCGACATCGCGACATGAACCATCGCGGGGACGTCGAGCTCGACCATCTTCTCGTACAGCGGGTAGTAGACCCGGTCCGTCAACGGCGGCGCCTGGTAGTAGCCGTCCGATGGGTCCGGATTGAGGAGACAGCCGATGAAGCCCAACTCCTCTACGCAGCGTTCCAGTTCGATGACGGAGTTGCCTAGCGAAGCGGCCAGGGCGTCGCCCGGCGACTGCGGGAGCTGGCACACGCCCACGAACCGCTCGGGGAAGAGACCGCACACCCGGGCGATCAGGTCGTTGCTGACCCGGGACCAGTCGAGGCTGGTCTGCTCGTCGCCGTAGTGATGAGCCATCTTGCCCGCACCCGGCGAGAAGACCGTCAGGTCGGTGCCGCGCTCCATCTGCAGCTTGAGCTGCCCGTTCTCGATGGCGGTACGGATCTCGTCGTCGCTGATGTGCAGCTCGTCGGGCGAGACCCGGGCGCCGCATTCCTCGAACGCTCTGATCTGCTTCTCGCGCCACTCCCCCAGCGCGGGAGGCGCCGTGGTGAAGTGACCATGACTGTCGATGATCATGAATTACTCCGAAACTTGCGATGCGGTGGTGACGTGCCGTGCGGCCCGGGCTGGTGCGTCCCTCAGCTGCGGCCGGTCAGCTCGCGGGCCTTCTGCAGGCCGGGGTAGGTACGCACCGGCGCCGACATCAGGAAGCGGTAGCCGTCGTCGAGCACCTGCTTGACGTTGCCGGCGGTGACGTGCGGGTGGGCAACGGCGACTCCGCGCTCGGCGCAGATGTCGAGGATCTGCCGCTTGCACTCCAGGACACGCGGGTGTTCGTACTGGCGCGGGAAGCCCAGTTCCTGGCTCATGTCGCCCTCGCCGATCAGGATCAGTCCGATGCCCGGCACCTGGTCGAGGATGTCCGGCAGGTTCTTGATGCCGAGCTGGTCCTCGATCATGAGGCCGACCAGGATCTCGCCGTCGGGGTCGAGCGGCCATACGTCGGCGCGGGCGTAGTACTCGATGTTCGAGATGCCCCAGTACCGTGTCGCGGCGTGCGGGCCGTCCCCTCGCAGGCCGGCGGGCTCGTAGCGCGGAGTGTCGGGCAGTCGCGGGTAGCGGCAGGCGGCGACGGCGTTACGGGCTTCCTCCACGGTGGAGATGTGCGGCCAGATGATGCCGAACGCGCCCAGGTCGAGTGCCTGCTTGGCATGCCACTGCGCCTTCTCCGCACCGTTGGCGGGGATCCGCACCATCGGGGTGACGTCCGGCGCCAGGCTGTGCGCCTCAAAGACCCGGCGCCTGCTCAGCAGGTACTGGAAGCTGTCTTTGAGCGCATTGATGTCCCAGGGCTTGTGCTCCATCTCGAACACCACGGCGTCGTAGTCCGAGTTGCTCAGCTCGATCGCCGACGTCGGATCGGCCGCCGCGAAGGTCGCGAAGACGTGCTTCCCTTCGGCCAGGGCGCCGATCACCTTGTTGAGCCTGGATGTTGTCATCGCCGACCTCCCTGGTCGAGTGCCTCCGCGGACTTGCCCTCAGGACGCTGCGTCGTCCGTCCCGCGCGCCTGGCCCGTTGATCTGCCCACCACGCCCGCAAGCGGGCAAATAGTCCGGCCGACCGCGGCTGAGCGGTCCGCGTCCCGTCGGATGTGGCTGCGGCAGGTTCCACTGGCGTGGCAGCAAGGGGCTCGGCAGGAGCGGCGGCGCACTTCTGGACCAGTTGGTCGGTGAACTCCTTCGTCATTCTGGAGACCACCATCCCCGCACCCGACTCGATCAACTTGGCGAGTTTGCCGTTGAGTTTGATCTCCCCGTCGCAGAAGACCCGCGAGGCGCCGGGGGTGTCCCCCTCGACGACCCGGAAGGTGGCGCCGGCACTGAAGCGGGTGGCCCCCTGCCCGTCCGCGCCGCGGGCCGTAAGACGTCCCTCATGTGCGGTCTCGTCCAGATCGAGGGAAACCCGGGCGGCGAACTTGACCCGGAGGCCACCGAACCTGATGGCCAGGGTGCCGTCAAAGGATCCGTCGTCGTGCGACGGGCCGAGCTCGGCGCCGCCGATGCACGAGACGACGGCAGAGGGATCGGAGATGACCTCCCACACCCGTTCGGGCGGACTCGGAACGACGATCTCTTCCGTGATCGATATCAAAGCTGTGTACCTCACTGGGCGGCAGGTGCGACGTCAGACGGACAAGGGGGCGTGACGGCACGACCGGCATGGTGTCTTGGGGCGCGGAGCTCCGGACATGGACCGGGGACCTGTGCGGGCTGTCCGATCCGGCTCCGGGGCCTGGCTGTGCTACGCGGCGGCCTTGCGCTCGGCGGCGAACAGACCCCAGAGGTCGTTGTAGAGCTCCGAGAACTCGGGCGACTCGACGAGCGAACCGATCTGCCGAGGACGTTCGAAGGGAACCTTGATGACACGGCGGATCGTGCCGGGCCCCTTGGACATCACGATGACTTCGTCGGCCAGGTAGATGGCCTCGTTGAGGTCGTGCGTGACGAAGATCAGAGTCCCGTTCTGCTCCCGCCAGATGTTGAGCAGTTCCTGCTGGAGTTCCAGACGGGTGATGGCGTCGAGCGGCCCGAACGGCTCGTCCATCAGCACGATGGACGGGTTGTAGATCAAGGCCCGCGCTATCGCGCAGCGCTTCTGCATGCCGCCGGACAACTCTCGGGGAAAGTGATGCTCGAAGCCGGTCAGGCCGACGAGTTCGACCCACTGGGCGACGCGCTCTTCGCGTTCCTCCTTGGGAACCTTGCGGAACTTCAGCGCCAGTCCGATGTTGGACTGGACGCTCAGCCAGGGCAGCAAGTGGGACTGCTGAGTCACGTACGCCGCGTCGGAGTTGACGCCCGTGACCGGTTCGCCGGCGTAGTGGACCTGCCCCTGCGTAGGAGTGAGCAGTCCGGCGGCCAGGTTGAGGATGGTGCTCTTTCCGCACCCGCTGGGCCCGATCACGGCCACGACCTTGCCGCGATCGACACTGAACGACACGTCCTCGATCGCCGGTCGGTGAGTCCCGGGAAACTCCAGCGTGACGTGGTCCAGACGGAGTGCCTCCGAATGGGAGTTGCGCTGTGTGGTCGACATATCTGTCTCCTCGGCCTCGTCCTCGCAAGAGCTGAAGCGGGGCCGTGCGCTCGCGCCTGTGGCGGCGTCGTGGATGGCGGTGCTGTGAAGGTGGTGCGCCTGGAGCACGCGGACGGGCATCCAGGTTGGCGTTGGCTCTCCTGCTGATCAGTCATCGGCGACGCCGACGCCGCCAGATTGTCTGACAACCGATGAGGGGAAGCTAACACCGCCATCCGGGCCGCACAAGAAGTGCGCAGGAAGAAGCCGTCATTCACAGGAATCGCGGGTTACCCATTGGAGAACTGTCCGACAAAGGGTCGTCACCGGCAGAGCGCCACACCTCGAGCGCACAGGGTGCTGCACCCGCGAGGTGGGGGCCGACACCAGAGCAACGCCGTCACTCAGCCCAAGAGCGCGGGGCGCCGGCCCGGCGGCAGAAGATGTCCCAGCCCCGACCGTGCCACGCCGACCTGCCGGGCCAGTGCGACACTCGACGGCGAACGACAGCCTCCTGGCGCGACCCCAAGAGGGCACCCCACGGGACGAAGCGCCCACAGTCGAGGGTGCGCGCATCAGCGGGCCGCTCGAGCCTCTCGACGCCCCCCTCGGAACCGGTGACGCAACTCCTGACCGGACAGGCGGGTGACCGATGCACCCAGCCTCTGATTCCGCACCCTCCAGCAGCGGCACCCCGCCAGTCTCAATCAAGGTTGAGTATGACTGATTTGACTGATTTGCAACAAGGATCGTCGGACAAAACTGTTCACCCGAAGGTTCTGATACCTGATTTCCCCTCCCGCGACAGATGACGCCCTTCCCTCCAAGGGGCAGATGAGGCGACCGCCCGGCAGCAACCACCGAGATAACGCTGAACAGACCGACCAAGCGCAACACGCAGCCCTTCACCTGGACCCTTGAAGCGCGACATCACTGCTGCTACATTCCCACGCACCACTTGTCAGACAATCTGCAATCGCGCAGGGATGGCTGACCACACAAGGAGAACGGCCGTGCCGACGCGGTAGACGAACGCCCTGTCCTGTCGGCAGACGTCGCTCACCGTCGCGCGCCCGTTCGCCGCTCACCCTGCGAGCTAAAGCAACGCTGGTGGCGAACCAACGCGGCTGCCCACCCGAGGCGCTACCACGTCAGGCACGATCCGCCGTTCTCCCTGCGCACGGAACGATCACGCCGAGATGCCAAGAACCCCCGTCGAGCACGAACAAAGGCCTCGGCTCCGCGACATCGGCGAAGCCGCACTCCCTGCAGGATGCCTCGCGATGCTGTCGGAGGCCGGAAGGACGCGAAGGGTCAGCCCTTTGATCCGCACAACCTGAAGCCTCCCCCGCCCACGGACGTGGCTAGCCCGCCACGCTGACGCACGGCTGGGGTGCTTCCCGTTGCCAGACCGGCGAGGACGCGACGCCTCCGTGCCGCCGGACCCGATCGACTGGGGAATGGCGAGCCGGCCAGGGGCTCGCCGGCTTCCCGTGCACCCGCCGGCCGATCCCCGCCCCTAAGACTTGGTGACAGGAGAATCATGGAGTACCCCCTCAGACGGACCGCGTCAGCATCCGCCAGCAGCAGGCCGTCGTCGCTCGGCGCCAGGAGGATGGTGGTCGCGACCACCATCGCGCTCGGTTCGGTCCTGCTGGCAGCGTGCAGCGGGTATAGCAGCCCCGCCTCCAACGAGGCGGAATCAGTCACCGTCGGCGTCGCGGGCAACATCTTTGACGCCCCCCTGCGGGTGGCGGATGCCCGCGGCTTCTTCCGAGAGCAGGGGCTGAAGGTCACATTCGTACATGTGACAGCAGCCAGTGGACGGCCGTCCCTCGAGTCCGGCGCCCTTGAGTTCCTCAACTCCAGCCCCACCAACTTCCTCTCAGCGGTGGCGAAGGGGAAGAAGGAAGTGGCGATCGGTGCAGACGGGCTCGGCAATCCGCTCGGACTTGTCGTGAACAAGCGGTTCGCAGAGCAGCATGCACTCACTTCCAAGACATCCCCCAAGAAGGCGGCCCAGACCCTCAGGGGCTCAGTCGGCGGCTACAGCTCGGCCAACACAAGGGCAGAGGCGGAGATGTTCCTCAAGAACCGCTCCGTGGACCTCGACGAAGTCTCCTGGGTGTCTCTGGCCAGCCCCACCGAGGACAGGGCAGCACTCACCGATGGCCGGATCGACTGGTTCGTGACCTCGGAGCCGCTTCCGTTGCAGATCCAGGCCGCCGGAGACGGCGTCGTCGTAGCGAACTCACAGACGGTGCATGAATGGTCAGGGTCCTACGCCGGCTACGGACAGGTAGTGGTGAGCCGCAGAACGTACGCCGCCCAGCACGCCTCGACAGTCAAGAAATTCATCACGGCGGTGGAACAGGGCTCGGCCTACCTGAACTTACATGTGGACGACCCGGCCATTGTCCCTGCAGTCAGGCAGGCGATGCCCGGCATCCCGGACGCAGTGATGCCGGCCACATTGAGGAAGTCGATTGGCCCTATTTCGCAGATATGGACAAGGGCACATGGAAGCACACGCTCCAGTTCGTGATGGAGTTGGGCACCCTGCCCGGGTCAGCCAAAATAGAATCGGGGTTCTGGACCAACGACTACTTGTCCTGAGCTACTCGCGCTAAGGACGATCGAGCCAGCACCGGAGCAGACCCGGCCGACGCGCAGTTGGACACACCGCTGCTGGGGAGGCGCGTGGCACCTGCGAGACCGAGACTGCATCCCGTCGGCCGGACAAGCACGATCTCGTGGACTGCTCTATTCGCCGGCGCGGTGATGCTCGGCGTTGATGCGCTGGGCTTCCTCGAGCTGGTCCTCCAGGATGACGATGCGGCAGGCGGCCTCGATGGGGGTGCCTTGGTCGACGAGTTCGCGGGCGCGGGCCGCGATGCGCAGCTGGTAGCGGGAGTAGCGGCGGTGGCCGCCCGCGGAGCGCAGCGGGGTGATGAGGCGGGCTTCGCCGATGGCGCGGAGGAAGCTCTGGGTGGTGTTGAGCATCTCGGCGGCCCGGCCCATGGTGTAGGCGGGGTAGTCATCATCATCGAGGCGGCCGAACGAATCGTCTGCTGTCATCTGTACCTTCCTGTGGAACACGCGTCGGAGGGGCCCTGGTGCCATTGGCACCAGGGCCCCGAAGGAACTGCTACACCATCAGCCGGCCTTGATCGGCTACGCCGGCTCTGTGTTTCCGCATACCTGCCGGGAAGAGGTCCGGGGGTTGCGGGGATCGCGGTTGCTTGACCGGAGACCACCTCACTATCGATGTCCTGCGGTACCCGGGCTCAACACTCCGCCCGGGCGATCCTGATGGCGCCTGGCTCCTCCGTTCTTCCCTCTGGACAAACTACTTCCGTACTCCTGGTGGCCTCTCCCAGCGCCACTCCGGCAGCCAGCCCCGTCGCCCGTCCTGCGTCTGCTCTGGCTTAGAACCCCACTGCCGAACTTCCCGGTACGCGCGCCGCAGCCTGACGCCTTTACCGAGGGACCACTGGTACTGCGACTGCACTTGCGTACTGCTCATGGTGGCCCCTGATCACTGCGGGCCACCCGGTCCGGGGCCAGTCCCGTCGCCCTTTCTGCAAATACCTGGCTTCGGAACTCCACCACCGCACCGACCTGCACTTACGTGTAGTGCTTCCCGGCAGTTCATCTCTGCCGGGCCGCTCGATCTCTTGGCTACGGGCAAAACACTAACCCCAGCGCGACCCGCATGTCTACCTCCGCCATGGCAGATTTCCTGAACCAACTGACAGTGATGTCCTGCGGTGCGCATTACCTGGAAACTGCACTGAGCACATCCACCGGGAGGTGTGAAGGACTCGCAGAGCGGGCAGGCGGGGCGTCACGTCACAAGCAGTACAACCGATCACAGGTGGGATGTACGCGTATGAGCAGTACGACGACGATCAGCATCACTTCCACGCCCCCGTACCAGCCGTGGTCCAGGGCGGCCGCGCGGCCTGTATCGGCCGGGCTCGCCCGGTCACCCGTGCCTTCACCGCCCGCCTCACCCCGGCATCCGACCCGGACAGGACGGACCCGCTTCATAGCTGCAGCATGCTCAAGGTGCCGCCGGGGCCAGCACGACGATCTGGTGAGGAGCAGGACGTGAGAAGTCTGGTGAGGAGCGCCTCCGGGGTCGGGTGGGGTGGATTTTTCGGCCGAGGTACTGCGGGGCGGGTGGGCGGGCAGAAGCCCTCTTAACTTTTGGAGGCTGTGGTGGCGTGTGATCGGCTTGGACTGGCTGAAGTGCTGGCTGCGGCAGAGGACGCCGCACCGGTGGACTCGCTTGATGTCGTGGCCCGCAATCTGCGTGCCCGGTTCGGCGCGCGGTACGTATCGTTCCTGTTCGTCGACGTGGTCGGCAGACGTCTGTTGCGGGTGAACGACACAGCAGGCGCCTCACAGGGGCACCGAGCTGAGAGAGTCCCCCTCGTCGGCAGTGGCATCTACGACAAGGTTCTGCGCGCCCAGAGACCGGTGCGGTTGGAGGAGGGCGGGCAGGGGCAGCGGGTCCTTGCGCCGGTGACCAACCGCGGGGACACCATCGGCGTGCTGGAGCTGTTCCTCGACGTCGTGACCGAGGACGTGTTGGAGCAGGTCGAGGAGGCCGCGCACGCGCTGGCGTACATCATCGTCACCGACCGTCGCTTCACCGACCTCTACCACTGGGGCAATCGCACCACGGCGGTCAGCCTGGCGGCGGAGATCCAGCGCCAGCTCCTCCCCTCGGCCCCCTCGTGCGAGGCGGCGGAGTTCGCCCTCGCCGGAGCCCTCGTTCCGGCCTCGGACATCGCCGGAGACACCTACGACTACAGCCTCGACAGCAACGCTCTGCACCTGTCCGTCACCGACGCCATGGGCCACGACGTCAATGCCTCACTCATCGCTACCCTCGTCGTGAACGCCTCCCGCGGCGCACGCCGCGCCGGAGCGGATCTCGCCGAACAGGCCCGCCAGATGCATCAGGCCCTCCTCGATCACGGGCGGCACACCTTCGCCACCGGCCAGCTGCTGCGCATCTCCCTCGACGGGAGCCTCGCCCAGCTCGTCAACGCCGGCCACCCCGGGCCCCTCCGGCTTCGCGACGGCACGGTCGAGGAGCTGGGCCTGGCCGTCGACATGCCCTTCGGCTTCACCTCGCAGGGGTCCTATCAGGTACAGGACATCGACCTGCGCCCCGGTGACCGTCTCGTGCTGCACACAGACGGCATGCAGGAACGCGAAGCGCAGACGGTCGACCTGCCCGGCCTCCTGGTCCAGACCGCCGCCGAGCACCCACGCGAGGTCGTCCGCACTCTGGTAGCCGCAGTGGCCGACGCCTACGGCGACCGACCGCCGAAGGACGACGCAACCGTCCTGTGCCTCGACTGGCAAGGCCCCGCGGCAGCACCTGCCGATCGGGCGCCCTGAGCCCGCTCAGGCTCTCTTAGATGGCGGGTTTCCCGGGTCGAATTCCAGGAGGAGCAGCGCGGAGTCGTCGTTCGGGGTGCTCCCGGTGAACGTGGCCACGTCGGCACGCAGTCGGCGCAGGGCTGTTTCCGGACGGCCTTCAGCGAGCAGTGGCCCCGCCCGCTCGGCCACTGGGTAGAAGCGGCCGGTGCCGTCCCTGGCCTCGCTGAGCCCGTCGGTGTAGAAGAGGATCCGGTCGCCGGCCTGAAGAGTCGATCGTGTGACCCCTTCCTGCTGGGGGTCCGCTCCCGCTAGGGCGGTGAGTCCGAAAGGTGGAAGGGACACGCTCGGTTCGATCAGCTCGGCCCGCCCGTGGGTGGTCACCAGCAGCGGAGCGGGGTGGCCCTGGTTGAGCACCACGAGGTGTCCGGCGTCGCTGACCTGAGCGAGGAGGCCGGTCACGAACCGCTCGCCGTCAGTGCTGCGGTCCAGAGCGGTCTCCACGCGACGGGCGATCTCCGTCAGCTGGACCGCGTCGGGAGCGGCTTCCCGGAACGCGGCCAGCACCACGGCCGCGCAGCGTACGGTTCCGAGCCCCTTGCCCTGGACATCGGCAATCACTACTCGGGCCCCCCGAGAAGAGGCCACCGCCTTGTACAGGTCCCCTCCGACGCGGGTGGCCCGACTCGCAGAGACATACGAACCAGCGAGTCGGACGGGGCCGATCATCGGCGGCACAGGGGCGAAGAGCACGTCCTCCAAGGTGTTGGCGACTTCCTGCACATCCACGAGGCGTCGTTCCGCCCTGCTCCTGGCCCACGCCGCGTATGACGCGGCCAGCGTGACGTACAGGATGGCGATCAGCGCGACGTACATCCGGGCGTAGCCCAGACGGCCCGAACTCGCCGCCACTGCGACGCAAACGGCCATCGCGACCACGCCCACCGCCGGGACGAGGCGTACAGGTCCACGCGCTGCGGCGAGAGCCGGGCCGGCCGCGTAGACCGGCAGCAGGTTGAACTGGGTACCCGTGGCTACGTCCACGACGAGGGCGATTCCCATGACCGCCAGCGGCAGTGCGGCCGGTACCGCCATGGCTGTTCTGAAGAGGCGAAGAAGCACAACCATCTCCCGCACTCACCGATCCAGGTACCTAGATCAGCATACGGAGGCAGGGAGGAACACACGAGCCGAAGCGTGGGCCCGGCCCACAGTCTGCGGGCAGGCCCGCGAACGATCCGTCGGGGCCAGGGTCTGGCCGCACACGAGAGCCTGCGGGCCCTGGGCAGAGACCGGTGCCCCGGGCAAGCGGTCACCCTCAATTCAATGGAGACCGCAGCTGCCCCAGCAGCGGCCGGCCACAACGTCACCCAGGCGCACGACCCTCCCCGCACCCACCCTGACCTGCTGCAATGTACGCGTCAGGAGGCATGCGGGGGCGAGCCGTCCACTCCACCCCCTGCTCGGTGGGAAACAAGCAGAAAGGCTACTCGAGCCACGAACCCGCAGCTCAGGCCCTTTTCTCCGCAGGCTCCGACGGCGTCATGCGGCTCCCTGGATTCCGCACAGCGTCTCCAGCATCCGTCACATCGACGGTGCGCGCAGCGGACAAGGGCGACCGACGACCACTGGGCCACTTCGCCACAAGCTCCTGCAGGTCACCGCTGCTTTGGACGAGGCCGGCCACGTGGTGGGTCGGCGAACCACACGGTGCGATCCTCACCGATCACGGCAACCCGTCGACTTCTGGCCTCGCGAGCCGGCCGCTGGTGAGGATCCGAAGCAGGGCGTGTCGGGGGAGGTCCGTCCGGGTGGGGTCGGCCGCTGGACGGGGCAATGGCCCGTGTCGCCCCGGAACCGGTGCGCAGCCGCTGCCCAGGATGCCCGTATGAGACCCATGCCCAAGCGCTTTGCCGCGCTGCGCGCCCGCGCCCGCGCCACCGGCGCGGCCTGCGCCGTGCTGGCCACCGTCGTCCCTGCCTTCACTCTCGGCCTGAGCGCGGCGCCCGCCGCCGCCGCGCCGCTGCCCGGCGGGCTGGGCCCGTGCGTGCCGGGCGACTGCCCGGACCCGTTCCCGCCGATCAACAACGGGGACTTCGCGGGCCGGGACGACGCGATCAACATCTACGTCGGGGACGACTTCCTCGTACGCGGCCGGGCGGCCGAGGCCGAGGGCCGGGTCGTGGTGCTCGACGACTTCGACCAGGACAAGGACCCGGAGGCGGGCGGTTCGTACAACCTCGGGATCGTCGGTGTCGGATCCCGTGTCCCGCCGCCCGTCGACTCCGACTTCCTGACCACCGGCGGAGACGTGACGATCGCCGATGGCCAGACCCTCGACACGACCGGCGGCCTCGTCGACGAGGTGGGCACCGTGCGCTACGCCGGTACGCAGACCGGCACCGTCACCGGGGCCCTCGTCCAGGACCCGGACGCCGCGGCACCCTACGTGGGACTGCGCGACCAGCTCACCGACGCCAGCCAGTGCTACGCCCGGCCCGGCGGGCAGCTCCGGACTCCGACCGGGACCGCGGTCAACCAGGGCACGCAGACCCTCTTCACGGGTGACGGGACGTCCGCCCTCCAGGTCTTCAACGTGGACTTCGACCTGACGGCCGACGGCGGCGGCCAGCAGGGAGTCGTCTTCGACCCCGACAGCATCCCCGACGACGCGACGATCCTGGTCAACGTCATCGGGGCCGACCGCGCGATCAACACCTACAGCGGCGGAATCGCGGACACCGACCCGCTGAACGCCTACCGCGAACGCCTCCTGTGGAACTTCCCGGACGCCACCACCGTGGACCTGGCGGGGACCGGCCAGTTCCAGGGCAGCTTCCTGATGGGCGAGCAGTCCTCGATGACCACCGTGTCCCTTCCGGGCGTCAACGGCAGGTTCTTCACCACCGGTTCGGTGACGCACACCAGCTCCGCGACCGGCGGTGGCGGCCAGGAGTTCCACGCGTACCCCTTCAACGGCGACCTCCCGGACTGCGACGGACCGCAGCCGGTCACGGGCGAGGTGCGGGTCCTGAAGACGGACGCCGAGACCGGCGATCCGCTGGCGGGTGCCGACTTCGAGCTGTGGCGAGAGACCAACGGCGTCGACGGCCTCCAGACCACCGGCACGGACCCCGACACCCTGGTGGACACCTGCACCACACCTTCGAACGGCGTCTGCGCCGAGACCACCACCGTGGGCACGTACTACTGGCGCGAGACGGCAGCACCTGAAGGCTACGAACTGCCCGACCCCGACGTGTTCGGCCCGCTCGTGCTGACCGAGGACAACGCCGACGCCGGCGTCCAGGTCGAGGCCACCAACACCGAGGAGCCGGTACCGCCGGTCACGGGCGAGGTGCGGGTCCTGAAGACGGACGCCGAGACGGGCGATCCGCTGGCGGGTGCCGACTTCGAACTGTGGCGGGAGACCAACGGCGTCGACGGCCTGCAGACCACGGGCGCGGACCCGGACACCCTCGTCACCACGTGCACGACCCCGGCGAACGGTGTCTGCGCCGCGACCACCACGCCCGGCACCTACTACTGGCAGGAGACACAGGCTCCCGAAGGCTACGAACTGCCGGATCCGGCCGTGTTCGGCCCGCTCGTGCTGACCGAGGACAACGCCGACGCCGGCGTCCAGGCCGAGGCCGCCAACACCGAGGAGCCGGTACCGCCGGTCACGGGTTCGCTCACCCTGGAGAAGACGGACGCGAAGAACGGGCAGCCGCTCGCCGGGGCCGTCTTCGAGCTGTGGCGCGAGACCAACGACGTGCCCGGCCTCCAGACGGCCGGGACGAACCCCGACACGCTCGCCGACGCGGGGTGCTCGACGGACGACACGGGTGAGTGCACGTTCGACGATCTGCCTCTCGGTGAGTACTACCTGCGCGAGACCGCCGTCCCGGAGGGATACGTCCTGCCGGCCAACCCTGTTTCGGGGCCGTTCGAGGTGACGGAGGCCAACAGCTCGCAGGGCGTCACCGTCGAACTGTCCAACGAGCGCGGCGAGCCCTGCAAGGGCAAGGACTGCAAGAAGCGCGTCCACGAGGGTGCGCGCGCCTGATCCGGTCACTCGCCCGGCCGCCCATCAATGGGCGGCCGGGCGGGGGCGCTGCTTGGCTGGCAGGACTCGGTCACTGATCCGCCAGGAGGTCCGGCAGTGCGTCCCAACAGCCTCATCGGTGCCGTGGTCGCCACAGCGGCCACGGCACTGCTGTGTACCGCGGCCCCCTCGGCGGCCGCCCCCTCCGCCTCCGCCGACGACATCCCGTGCACGGCACCGGCCGGGCCTTACCAGCGCCAGCTGGAGAAGCACCTGGGCCGGCCCGTGGACGGCCGCCAGTCCATGGCCGACTGCCGGGCAATCCGGTCCTTCCAGACCGCACACGACCGGCCGCACGCCGACGGCCGCGCCGACCTCGGCACGTACCGCACCGTGCTCGTCGTCGAGGCCACCCCCGACCCGAACGCCGCCGGACACTGCCCCGTCGAGCCCTCCCGCGTCACCTGCGTCGACATGGACCGCCAACTGCTGTGGGTGCAGCGGGGCAAGCGGGTCGTCTTCGGACCAGCGCCCATCCGTACGGGCCGCGACGCGCAGGAGACCCGGCCGGGGTGGCACTCGATCTACTGGCGCCACCGCGACCACGTCTCCACGATCTACGACAACGCCCCCATGCCGTACGCCCAGTTCTTCGACGGCGGACAAGCACTCCACGGACACCCGGGCGACCTGTACGACGGCGGCGGCTCGGCGGGCTGCGTCAACCTGACCGTGGACGACGCGGCGGCCCTGTGGGACCTCCTCGCGGTGGACGACCGCGTCTACGTGTGGGGCGTCAAGCCCGGCACGGCGGACTGAAGCACCGGGCAATGAGCGGGGGTGGCAAGGTGGCCGCCGGCTGCCGGTGCGCCAAAGGAACTGTCGGTCAACTCCGCGACGTTGTCACTCATCCGTGGCCCCAGTGGTGGGGGCGAAACCGCCTCGACCTCGTCACCGAAGAGATCGATGGTCTCGGTGAGGTAGTTCGACCAGGCGTGCGGGTCGCCGGACGAGGGCGCCGCGGAGCGTCTCGAAGCCTCGCTTCGGGTGACACTGCCCGCGCAGGACGGTGCGGGATGGGAGCGACTCTGCCGGCTGGTCTCTGCCGCCCACGCCACCACGGACGCCGGTTCGCCGGTCGTGTCATGACCACTGGGCCGTGGACGGCACTCCGGAACTCGTCCTCGTGGCAGTCCTGACCGCGGCCGACGCCGACGTGGGCCGGGCCGTCTCCGTGGACTCCGCCGTCTGCCGACACACCACCAGGACTTGCCCCGTTCAAGACCGCCGAGTGCATACCGGTCCGTTCAGGGGTGGCCCTGGGCCGGTCATGTTAAGTCGGGGTGACCGATGCCGGCGGACTACCGCCGGCCCTACCGTCGATGACGTCAACCCCGCCGCCGGTAAGGATTCCGCGTGCTGCCTCATTCAGACATCGTTCGCCCCGTGCCGCCCCGCACTCTCAGGGAGCAAGCTCCGCAGGACATCGCAGCCGCCGTTGCCGAGGGGCCGGGGCAGGCGCTGTGACGTCCGCCGGGCCACCCGCCATCGAGGAGTACGTCGTGTCCGGACGGGACGGCGGCCCCTACGGGATCACCACGGGTCCGGACGGTGCACTGTGGTTCACCCTGGTGCAGAGCGGCGGCATCGGCCGCCTGCTGCCCGGACAGCAGCCGGTCATCCACCAGTTGGACCCCGGCTCCGGGCCGACCGTCATCACCCCGGGTCCCGACGGTGCGCTGTGGTTCACCGAATACCGCTCCCACCGGATCGGCCGGATCACCACGGAGGGCCAAGTCACGGAGTTCGCGCTGCCAAGTGCCTCCTGCGGGCCATTCGGTATCGCGTCAGGGCCGGACGGTGCGCTCTGGTTCACCGAGACCGCCACCGACAGCATCGGGCGCCTGACCCCTGACGGAACGGTCACGGAGTACCCGCTGTCGCGCGACGGGGCGTTCCCCTCCGCGATCGCCGCAGGGCAGGACGCGATGTGGTTCACGCTGAATCAGGCCAACGCCGTCGGCCGCATCGACATGGACGGTCGGATCTTCCTCCACGACCTGCCCACCGACGCCGCCTGCCCGGTGGGTATCGCTGTCGGCCCCGACGGTGACGTCTGGTTCGCAGAGATCGCCGCCGGCCAGATCGGCCGGATCTCTCCCGAGGGCCGAATCACCGAACACCCTCTGCCTGACCGCTCGTCCCGCCCCCACGCCGTCACCACCGACTCCCGTGGAACGGCATGGTTCACGGAGTGGGGTGCCAACCGCATCGGGTCCCTCGGCACGGACGGCGTCGTAGCAGTCCACGACCTGCCCACCCCGGCCTCGGAACCGCACGGCATCACCGTCGGCCCGGACGGTGCCCTGTGGGCAGCCTTGGAAGTCGGTTCCCTCGCCCGCCTCGTACCAGCCCGTCGAGGCAGCTGACCCCCCGCCAACAGCAACAGAACCAGCAACAGCGACCGGAGGAACGAACCATGAAGTACGCACTCGTCATCTTCGAGACGGATGCCTCGCGCGCTCAGATCCAGGCCGACCGGGACTTGTACCGGAAGGCATACGAGACCTGGATCGGCGAGACGGCAGCCGCAGGGAAGCTGGTGGGCGGCGACGCGCTCGATACCGGGCGCCGAGGCGCCACCACCGTACGGAAGGCGGAGAACGGGGTGGCCACCGTGGGCGAGGGGCCCGTACACGGCGGTGAGGAGACGCTCGGGGGCTGGTTCGTGCTGGAGGTGACCGACCACGCCGAGGCCGTCGAGCTGGCCTGCTCCTTCCCCACTTCTGAGGCACTCGAACTCCGACCGCTCCTCGAATCCGCCTGAGCCGGACGGTGCCGAGGCGGCCGCCGCCGGCCGTGGGCAGCGATGCGGACTCTCGGCCGCCGGCTCGCCTCGCCAAGACTCGTCGGCTGATGACCGAGATCAACGAACTGCATGTCAGGCGCCACCGGATCGTCAGCGGAGCCGCCACATCGCCTCATGCCGGCTGACTCCCGGATCCTCAACTCCGCCACAACCATGACCACTTGTGTGAACAACCAGGGAGAGCACATGCTGTTCCGATCTACGACCGAAGCCGACCTCGACCGGGTCACAGACGTCACGGTCGACGAACCCGTCAGCTGGATCGCCGCCGATCGCTACCTCGATGAGCTGGGCCAGGCAATGTACAGGCCGGAGTGGACCTGGATCGCCGAGGACGCAGGGCAGGTGGTGGGCCGTGCCCTGTGGTGGGGGCAGCCGAGCGGTGAGTACCCCCTTGCCCTGGACTGCCTGCACGTCGACGCCTCGGCCCCCGACCGTACGGCGGTCGCGGCAGGGCTGGTGTCCGCAAGTCTGAAAGCCTTCGCCGAACAGGGCGCACCCAAGATGCCGCTGTACAACGTGACGTTGCCGAACGGCTGGCGTGAGACTCCGGCCGTCGCGGCCGCTCTTGCCTGGCGGCGCGACGCCGCCCTGGCGGCCGGTCTCACTGACGAGGTCGAGCGGCTGCGCCTGGAGTGGGCACCCGGCACAGGGGTCCCTGCTGTCAACGGGAGCCTTGACTTCGTGGAGGCGAGCGACGAGGAGTTTCTGCGGGTATTCCGACAGATCGCGGTGGGCAGCCTGGATGGCGAGACCCGCAGGAACCTGGCGGCCAAGGGGGCCGAGGCCACGGCCCGTGACGAAATGGACTTCTATCTCGGCTGCCCGGGGGAGCGCGCCTGGTGGCGGCTGGCCCGCAACTCCGAAGGGGAGACCGTGGGCCTGGCGATCCCGTCGGCCACTCCGTACAACCGCAATGTCGGATACCTGGGAGTCATCCCCGAGTTCCGCGGACGCGGCTATGTCGATGAGGTACTCGCCGAGATCACCCGGGTCCACGCGGAGGCCGGAGCCGAGGTGATCACGGCCACCACGGACACGGGCAATGCGCCGATGGCGGCTGCCTTCGCGCGGGCCGGATACCGCACCGCGCAGATCCGGATGATCTACTCGGCGCCGGAGTCCTGAGCGGATCACGAGGCCAGGAGCTCAGCGAGCTCGGTGCGGGAGCTGATGCCCAGTTTGGGGAACGCGCGGTAGAGATGATGCCCCACGGTGCGGGGACTGAGGAACAGCTGGGTGGCGATCTCGCGGTTGGTCGCACCCGTGGCGGCCAACCGTACGACTTCGCGCTCCTGCGGGCTCAACGGATTGACCCGTCCGTCGACCGGCCCGGTGAGGTCGGCGCTGCCCCCTGCGGCCTGGAGCTCCGCGCGGGCGCGGCGGGCCCAGGGCCGAGCTCCTAGCCTCTCGAAGACCTCCAGTGCCTCGCGCAGGTGATCCCGGGCATCGATCTTTCGCCGGAGCCGGCGCAGCCATTCGCCGTGGAGCAGTTCGGTGCGGGCCCGTTCGAAGTCGCCGCGGCCATGATGGAGGTGCGCGGCTGCGGTGAAGTGCTCTTCGGCCCTGTCGTCCTGGCTCACCATGGCCCGGCAGCGCAGGGCCATGGCGTCGAGGAGAGTCCCGGGAGCGGCGGCCGCCCACGCGCCGAGGAGGCGGGTTGGTTCCTCGGCCCGCTCGGGACGGCCGGCGCGCACCGCAGCCTCGACGAGGTCGGGCAGGAGGAACATGGTCAGCAGGGGGTGGTCCACCTGCTTCTGCGCCGATTCCAGCAGCTCCAGCGCCGATTCCGGCCGCCCGAGGCCCAGCTCCAGCAGGCCCAGTGCCCACAGGGCGTCCGCTGTGCCCCGTCCGACATCGCGCGGTCGCGTGTAGTCCAGGGCCTCCTGCGCCAGGGTGCGGCTGTCGTGCTCCTGCCCCCGGACGGCGGCCAGTGTCGCCAGGACCGCCCGCAGGTGCGCGGCCCGGTGGTCCAGGTTGTAGTACTCGGCCAGTCGCAGTCCCTCGGCGGCGCTTGCCGTTGCCTCTTCGTGCCGGCCGAGTGCCAGCTCAGCCTGGGCGAGCAGGTGCAGTGTTGTGGGCAGCCAGCCGCTGATCCCGTGGTCGCGGCAGTGGGCGACCGAGGCGGCGGCCATCTCGTGTGCGGCCGCGTGGTCGGCGACGACGTGGCAGTAGATCCCGGTCATCAGCCGGTCCATGAACCCGGTACCGGGTTCCCTGCCGGCCCGCACCAACGCTTGGAGGGAGCCGAGCGCGCCGGTCGGGTCGTCGGTGAACAGACGTGCTGCCACATCGACCACCAGCAGGTCAGGGGCGCGGGCTCCGATCTCGGTCATCAGCCCCGCGTCGCCCGCGGAGAAGGCCGCATGAACCGCGTCGACCAGGAGCGGTGCAAGGCTGTCGGGGCGGTTGGGGCCGATCAGGTCGGCGCACTCAAGCAGGATGCGGCCGGCAGTCTCCGGCCTGCCGTAGCCGAGCTCGACGACGGCTCGCACCCGCGCGAAATCCGCCGCCGTGTCAGGGTCGAGAAGAGGAAGAGGCACTTGGTCGGCCAGCGCCCCGCACCGCTTGTCCTGGCCGGCGTCGCTCGCCTTCTGCGCGGCACAGATGAGGCGGCGCGCGCGACGCTGCGGAACCGCCGTGAGCTGGGCCGCGCGTTCGTAGGCTGCGGAGGCGGACGCCATGGCCTGCCGACTGCCGGCCCATTCGGCAACCCGCTCCAGCTCGTCGGCGACCTGCTCGTCCGGGCCCGTCGACGCAGCGGCCAGGTGCCAGGCGCGCCGGTGCGCATGCCCGGAGGGCGCCAACGTATCCGCCAGCGCCTTGTGTGCCGCGATGCGGCCGGCGAGTGGTGCCCCCTGGTAAGCGGCATACCTGACCAGGGGATGCCGGAAACGGACCATCTCGCCAGACACGAAGACGAGCCCGGAGCGTTCCGCAGGGGCGAGATCCTCGACCACGGCACCGAGTCGGCCTGCGGCCGCGAGTACCAGCGGCAGCTCTCCGGTGTCGTCCGCGGCTGCCACGCTCAGCACCATCTGGGTGGCCCGAGGTAGAGCGGCAATCTGCGTCAGGAACGCGTCCTGCATGCGGCCCGTGAGCCGGGACGTCACCTCGGGGACCGGCAGGGGGCTCAGCTGCCCCTCCCGCTGGGCAAGGGTGAGCGCGGCGGACAGTTCGATGAGAGCCAGGGGGTTGCCTTGTGACTGCTCGATGATCCGATCAGCGACGTAGGGGGGCAGGTCGGCAACCAGTTCTTCCGCCGCCACCCGGTCCAATCCTTCGAGCAGGAGGTCGGGCAGCCCTCGAACATCGGCGCCGCGGGCTCCGCTGCGGACGGCGAAGACCATCACGACGCCCTCCGTGCGCAGTCGGCGCGCGGCGAAGGTGAGCATGTCCACCGATGGCTGGTCGAGCCACTGCGCATCATCGATCAGGCACAACAGGGGCCTCTCGTCCGCGATCTCGGACAGCATGGTGAGGACGGCCAGGCCGACGGTGAGACGATCGCGCACGACGTCGTCGGTGAGTCCGAATATCGCCCTCATCGCCGCAGCCTGCGGGCCGGGCAGTTGGTCGACGACATGCAGCACCGGCAGGAACAAGTGGTGCAGCCCGCCGAACGCAAGCTCCATCTCCGACTCGACGCCTTCGACGCGCAGCACGCGCATGCCGTCCGCCCGCCCGGCGGCGTAGTCGAGCAGGGCTGTCTTCCCGATGCCCGCCTCCCCGCGGACCAGCAATGCGCTGCTCATTCCCCGAAGGGTGTCGGCGAGCATCTGATCCATGCGGTCCCGCTCCGCGACTCTCCCCTGCAATGCTCGCCCCGTTCCTCAGCGCTTCGATCGACCCTCCCGATTCCGACAGCGCCGTACGGCAGCACGCCGCGAGGGTCTCGATGATCTTCTCACCGATCGCACGCGAGGGGAGGGGGGCACTCTCCGTCCGCGCTCTCGCCGCGCGTGCGCGCCGGTCCAGGGCGTGGGACTGCCGCCCCGGGCGCTTTCGTTCGGATCATCGTGCGGACTTTCGGAGCAGGGCGGACGGCGGCTCTCCCGCGCGGATGGCCCGATACGGTTCCGGGGCAGCGGCGGCTCAGGTGGAACTGAGGGGGTGGGTAGCCGTGACGGAGCGCGGGGGCCAGGCCCGGGGCGCCAGAATGCCCAGTACGTAGGCGCGGGCGACGAGGGCCGGCCTGGTCGCGGCCCCGAGGATCTCCCGGAGCCGGCTGAGGTGGTAGTCGACCGTCTGCCGGGACAGCCTCAGTGACGTGGCGATCTCGCCGTTGCTGCTGCCCTCGGCGAGGAGGGACAGAATGCGGACCTGCGCGGCGGTGAGCGGCGGATGGGCCGCGTGGGCAAGGCTCTGGTGGGTGACGACGGCCCACACGTGCCGGGCCCGCGCCGCGGAGCGCCCGACCGTCGTCAGGTGGAGCTGTACGCGGCGCTGCCGCCCCTGGAGGTCGACGAACACGGCGGACGTCTCCACCCGTCTCACCCTGCGGGCTATCAGCCCGTTCCATCTCCGGTGCAGCTGGCCGAGGTCGGGCGCGGGCGCGAGCAGGGTGTGCGCACGGCGGCCGACGAGATCGGCCAGGCTCGTCCGGAACAGCTCAGCGGCTGCCGCACTCGCCTGCACGACCCGCCCGTTGGCCGACAGCAGCGCGCACGGCAGCCCGCTGTGGTCGCGCAGCGCCTGCAGGTTCTCCTCGGCCTCCCGGCGCTGGACCATCGCGCGGGTGTGTTCCGTGATGTCCACGTAGATCCCGGCGACGCAGGTCTCCGCGTTCTCCTCCACGGGGAAGCGGTGGCCCGCCGCCTGCCCGGTGGTGCCGTCCGCGCGCTGATAGCCGAGCGTGTGGCGGACCGGCCTGCCGCGCGCGAGGATCTCCTGGTCGAGCGCGCGGAACTGCACGGCGTCGGCCGGGGAGTCGAAGTCCTCGATGTGTTTGCCGACGACCTCCTGCGGGGTCGTGCCGTAGAGGTGCGCGTAGGCGTGGTTGGCCCACAGATAGCGTCCCTCCCGGTCCCGGATGAAGGCGGCGGCGGGCGCGAGGTCGGCGAAGTCCGCGAACGCGGCGTAACGGCGCGGCACTTCGGGCCGCGTGTCGGCCTCCACCGCGAGCCCGCGCCTGCGGCCCTGGCCACGTGCCCCGTCCAGTGACCAGGTCACGTCGAAGGTGCGGCCGTCGAACCGGGTCCGCCGGTGGCCGTCCGCGGTCGAGGAGCCCGGATCCGACAGTTCCTGCCGCAACCGGTCGAGGAACCGCTGCGCCGTACCCAGGTCGGCGAAGGCGCCGCCACCTCGCTCCAGAACGCGCCACTGCCCGTCAACCTCCCACCAGGACACGGGTAGATGTTCAAGCAGTGCCTTGAGCGCGTGATCGTCCACAGTGATGTTCCGTCCTCGGTCGACTGACTGACACGGGTTGCCATCGCAATGTGTATCCCGTCCCGATCCGGCGCATGCTCGGTTCTCGGCCGACCTGAGGAGTGCGGGCGCCTCACCCGTGACGCGCCGGCGGGCCTCCCGGAACTCTCACGATCCTTCTACGCGGCCTGCAACTCTGGCATTTGCCTGACCGTTGCACGCCTTCACCGTCATTCCGGCCCCCTCTCGCCTGATTCCCTTGTGTGTGCGGGCAGACACGCCATGTCACGGGCGAGGTCTCCTTCCGATGTTTCCCGGACGCACGGCTCCGGGGCCGGGCCCCGCAGCGGGTACGGGGCGAACCGCCCGGCCGCGGCTTCTGACCACACGAACGAACGGAGACGAACTTCAGTGAGCAAGGTGCTGTTGGTGCATGCCAAGGGTGGTCCGCCGCTCGGTCACGTCCTTTCCCGGGCGGCCGCGAGGTCGCAGGTGCACCTGCTGGCGCTCAGCGCCCTGCCGCCCTCGGTCGCCGGCTCCGCCGCGCGGCTGTGCGCCTCGGTCGAGACGCCGGCCGACGCGGAGCGGGCGGACCTGGTCTCCCTGATCGTCTCGCGGGCGCGGGCCGTCAGGGCGGAGGCGGTGCTCACCTTCTCCGAGTACGCGGTGGTGGCAGTCGCCGAGGCCTGCGAGGAACTCGGACTCGCCGGGGCCGGCAGCGCCTCGGCCCTGGCCCGCGACAAGCGGCTGATGCGCCGCACCTGGCAGGAACACGGGCTGCCACAACCGGAGTTCCGCCCCGTCGCCACGGAGGCGGACCTCCACGCGGCCACCGAAGCACTGACCTTCCCACTGCTGCTCAAGGCGGCCTGGAGCGCGGGCTCCACCGCGCACCAGATCATCCGCTCCCCCCACGAGGCCTCCGCCGCCTGGTCCCGCTCGCGGGAAGTAATGGCCGAATCAGCCCAGTTGGGTTACGCGGAACTCCACGTGGCCGAGGCCCAGGCGGACTTCGTCGTCGAGGAGATCGTCACCGGTCTGGCCACCGACTGGTTCGACGAGCCCGGCTGGGGCGACTACGTCAGCGTCGAGGGCGTCGTGGCCGACGGCGACTTCCACCCGGTCTGCCTCAGCGGCCGGATGCCCACGGTCGAACCGTTCACCGAACGCGCGGGCATCACCCCCGCCCTGCTGCCGCCAGAGGCCCAGGAGCGTGTCGTGGCCCTCGCCCGGGAGGCCGTTGATGCCCTCGGGCTCAGCAACTGCGGTACGCACACCGAGATCAAGCTCGGGGCGGACGGCCGCATGTGGCTGATCGAGACGGCGGCCCGGCTGGGCGGCGCGATGACCGTCCCGCAGATCGAGGAGGTCTTCCACCTCGACCTCGTCGGCATGCTGGTCGACCACCTCCTCGGTCGCCCGGTCGACTGGCCTCAGCAGGCGCGTACCCCCGCGCAGGCCAGCGGCGCGGCCGGCTCCCTCGTCGTCCTCGCGGTCGACGGCAGCGGCGAAGCCTGGCAGGACCTGCGGGTCTGGGACTTCCCGGTGGTCTCCGCGGGCGTCCCGCTCAGCCGCGGCAGCGAGTTGTCCGTGGTCACGGAGAGCTCGCTCGCCGACGGCAGCGTCGTACCGGTCTACGACCCGGCTGCCGGGGCCAACACCATGGCGGCACTGTGCCTGCTCTCCGCCGCCGACCCGCGCACCGTGCTCCGCGACTTCGAGGCCCTGGTCGACGCCCTGCCCCGGGTACTGCCCGCCGCGCTGCCCGAGGGAGCCGCCATATGACCGCCACGCTCTCCACCGGCGCACCGGAACCGGCGACGGACCGTACGGTCGTCGGCGGGAACCTGTCGCTGCCGCTGTTCCGGACCCTTTCGGGGGTGCTGGCAGGTCACCCGTACCTCAAGGTCGTCGTCGACCGCACCGAGGACACCTGGCACCTGCTCGACACCGCCGCGCACCCCTTCCACGTCAACTACATCGCCACCCGGGTCCTGGGCATGGAACTGTCCGCGCTGGACGCCGGCCTGGACGCGTTCAACGCCTCCGTGTACACCGACCCCGGGCGCCGCTTCCTCCTCGGGGTGCTGTCCCTGCACACGGAGCAGGAGGCGGAGGGCCGCGAACGGGTCTTCCTCGTCCTGGAGACGACCGAGGCCGACACCATGCACGGCGCACTGCTGGAGTCCTTCTACGAGTTCGTCCGGGAGCGCGTCGACGGCAGGCTGCCGCTGCTGCTCAAGCCCGCGAACCACGGCCAGGAAGAGGAGCTGACGGCGATCAGCGAGCCGCGGGTACCGCGCATCCTCGGCCACGAGCTCTTCGGCACGCGGAACCGGACGCCTCTGAACCCCGGCGACGCCACCGGGCGGCTGCGCTTCTTCCGGACCCGTGAGGAGTACGCGGCCGCCGAGGCCGGGCTCGGCTGGGCCGACATCGTCGCCATGCCCTGCCTGCCGGACGACGTACCGCGCGTGGCCGGATTCCTCAACACGGCACAGATCACGCCTCTTTCGCACACCAACGTCCTCGCCTCCGGCTGGGGCATCCCCAACGCCATCGTCCGCGACCTGGAACAGCTCGTCGAGAAGGACGGCCTGGACGGTGCGTGGGTCCGCTACCGGGTGCGCGAGGACGAGATCAGTCTGGAGCGGCTGGACCGGGAGCCCGCCCTGCAGGCCCCGGCCTGGCACCGGCAGCGCATCCGTCTGGAGCCGCCCCTGCTGGAGGACGCGCCCGTGCTGTCTCTGCACCGGCTGCGCAGCGACGACCGCGACCGGTACGGCACGAAGGCGGCCAATCTCGGAGAGCTGCACCACGTCCTGGACAGCCGCACGGCCGATCTCACCGCCTTCTACGGACGTCCCCGCCCGCCGCGTGAAGACCTCTACGGGCACCTCTCCGTCCGGCTCGGTCTGCACGCGCCCTCCGCAGCCGAACTGCGTTCGGCAGCAGCCGCGTTCGTCGCGGCGACGGTCGGTGCGCCGGACGGCGTCGCGCTGCCCTTCGCGCTCCAGCACGCCTTCCTCACCTCCTCTCCGGCGCTCCAGCAGGGCATCGGCAAGCTGAAGATGGCGCTGGAACTCGACGCCACCGACATGCTGGACGCGCTCTGTCTCCAGCTCCAGCACCTGATCCGCCACACGCCCATGCCCGAGACCGTCACCCGGCAGATCAGGCAAGCGTTCCCCGCGCCACTGGCCGCGGGCAGCCGCCTGGTGGTGCGCTCCTCCTCCAACGCCGAGGACCTCCCCGGCTTCTCCGCGGCCGGTGTCTACGACTCCGTCACCACCGTGCGCGGCACCGCCGAACTCCTCGATGCCGTAAGGCAGGTGTGGGCCTCGCTGCTGTCACCGCGCAGCGTCCGGCTGCGTCATCAGGTCGGCATCTCCCTGGACGACACGTACATGGGAGTGATCATCCAGGAGTACGTCCCCGCCTCCCTCGGCGGCGTCCTGGTGACCTGCAACCCGACCCGGCGCGAGGACTTCCGCAACGTCTACCTCAACTGCTCCCCCGGCTCCCCCGAGCAGGTCGTCGAGGGCTCCGTGCTGCCGCAGCAGTACCTGTACAACACGGTGGAGGGCGGCGGCCGCACCGTGGCCCTCGGCTCCTGGGGTGAGGGGCTGCCCGCCGCCACCCGCGCCCGGCTCGCCGACCTGTCGCTGACGGGACGGCTCCTGCAGTCCCACTTCAGCGCGGACGACGTGGACCGGCCGCTGGACATCGAGTGGCTGATGAGCGACCGGGGCGAGCTCCGCCTGGTCCAGATCCGCCCCTACGCGCTGTGAGGGCCCGCCTCCCCCGGGCGCCCTCCACCGGCCGGACCGGCGGCGCACTGACCGACACGGCCCGCCGGATCATTCGCCTGAACTACGGCTTCCAGCTGTTGTTCAACCTGCTGTGGTGGATGCCGGTGTTCTACGCCTACCAGAAGGCGGCCGGGCTCTCGGACGGGCAGATCTTCGGCATCCAGAGCATCTACTACGTGGCGTTCTGCCTGTTCGAGATCCCGACCGGGCTCATCGCCGACCGGATCGGCACCCGCAACTGCCTGCGGGCCGGGGCCGTCGTGATGACGGCGGCGAACCTGGCACCGGTGTTCAGCGCCTCGTACACCGGGTTCCTGCTCCACTTCCTCGCGATCGCCGCGGGCCGCTCGCTCACCTCGGGAGCGGCGAGCGCCTATCTGTACGACGGGCTGCGGGCGGAGAAGTGCGACGAGCACTACCTGAAGGCGGAGGGCACGGCGCGGGCCCTGGGGCTGGCGGCCAAGGTCGTGTGCTGGCCGCTGGTCGGGCCGCTGATGGCCCTCGCCCACACGGCCCCGTACGTGCTGAGCGCCGCCAGCGCGGCGGGCTCCCTGGCCTGTGCGGTGGCCCTGCCCCGGCTCACCGTCCCGGCGGACGCGGCCGGTTCGGGGAAGGCCGGCGGACGGGCGGGGGGCGGGCGCCGGGGCGGGGCGTTCCTGCGCGACGCGGGCTCCGCGCTACGCTGCGTCGCCTCCTCGCCGTGGCTCGCCCTGGTGATGATGCAGGGCGTGGCGGTGTTCACGCTCTCGCGGATCTGCCAGGTCAACCTCTTCCAGCCCATCCTGCTGGACCACGGCATCGGTGAGTCCTCGCACGGCGGGGTGCTGGCCGCCATGACGGTGGCGGAGGCCGTGGCATCGGCCAGGCCCCAGTGGCTGAGCCGCCGGCTGACGCCGGTGGCCTGGGTATCGGTCCTGAGCCTCGCGCTCGCGGGCACCCTGGCCGGGCTCACCCTGGGCGGGCCCTGGGCGGTGGTCGCCCTGCTCTGCCTGTTCGCCGCCGCCACCGGCTTCGCCTACCCGGTCCAGCGCAAGCTGGTGAACGACGCCGTGCCCGCCCACGCACCACGGGCCACCCTGCTCTCGGTGGAGAGCATCGTGGACCGCGCGGTGTGTGCGCTGGCCGCGGTGGCCGCGGGCGCGTACCTCTCCGCCGGGCGCCTGGACGCCCTGCTCTGGCACAGTGCCCTGGCGACCGCGGTGCTGCTCGGGGTCTTCCAACTGGTGCTGCGCAGCGGGGTGGTGAAGCGGCCCTCCGACCGAACGGCCCCGGGCGTACGGCTGGATGCCGTCGCCGACGGTGCGGGCCGTCCGGCCGGAGGGGGGCGCCGGCAGGCGGACACGCCTTCCTAGGAAGGCGCGCGTCGCCGGCGGGCGTCAGCCGGGCAGGTGGGCGAGCAGCTCGATCAGCGGGGCCGGCAGGAAGGCGGGCCGGGCGGGCTGTCCGATCCGGTACGCCACGTAGCCGAGCGAGGCGGCGGTGTCGGTCTCCTCGGCCGTCTCGGCCTGGTAGACGAGACGACAGCCACCGGACGCGTGCCGTGCGCGTTCCCAGAGGGCGGGCGCCGGCTTGCGCTCGGCCTCGGTGCGCGGGGTCAGGATCCGGTCACCGAAGTCGTCCCAGGCGAAGGGCGTGCTGCCCGTCCAGGTGCTGTCGACCTCCTTCTTGAGCACGGCCGCGCGCGCGGCGTCGGTCGTGCCCCAGGAGGACGGCACGTTGGTGATCAGCCCGACCTTGATGTGGCGTTTGCGCAGTGCGGCCAGGTGGGCGGCCGCGTCCTGCCGGTAGCCCGTGGTGTCGTCGTCGGCCGTGTGGACCAGGGTCTCGCCCAGGTCGAAGTACACGACGACACAGCCGCGTTCGGTGCCGGTCCGAGGAGCGACGGGCGGCCCCGTGGACCCGGCGGTCACCGGTAAGGCCGCACTCGCCGTCGTGACCAGCGCGGTCGACGCCACGGCGGCACCCAGTGCGAGGCTCAGACGGACGAGGCCCCGGGAGGCGGTTCTTCTCATGGCGTCGGCGCCCTTCTCCTTGACGCATCACAGCGATGCGAAAATGTTCAGTACATGACACATGACGCCACACTTTTTCGTTCGGGGCACGCACATTCCGGGAAGATCTTTCCCGTATCCTCCGATCCGGTCGTCCGACGGCTGACTTGCACGTGGACCGGTCCGCGCCCGGACGGCTCAGGCGTCCGGGCGACGCCTGGCGAGCCAGGCGACGATCTCGGGTCCCGGTGGTCGAAGAACAGCGAGGCGCCGGTGTCGAGCGTGCCGATCCGCGCCAACTGCTCGTCGGTGAGCCGGAAGTCGAAGACGTCGAGGTTCTCCGCCATCCGCTCGGCACGCACCGACTTGGGGATGGCGACCACACCCCGCCGGGTCAGCCGGCGCAGCACCACCTGCGCCACCGACTTGCCGTGTCCCTTGCCGATGTCCGCCGGCAGCGGGTCGGTGAACAGGTCGTTCCGCCCCTCGGCGAAGCCGCCCCACGACTGGATCCGCACCCCGTGTTCGCGCATGAGGCCCTGGCAGTCGGCGTGTGCGAAGTCAGCATTGAGTCAGCATCCGTCCTGGCACACGAGGTCAGACGCGAGCACAGACGGGAACGCCGGTCCAGTGGAAGGCCTTCCTCCGAGGCACTCTCAGCCGCTTCCAGACCCCTCCCGCCCACAGCAACGACGCAGGCATGATCGGGCTCACCTCGTAAGCGAGCAACCCGTAAGAACCCGCAGCTCAGCGCACACGTCCACGCGGCTTCAGGGGCACAGCGGGCAGTGCGGGAGCCGGGAGCGGCGCACCGTCGTACCCCCGCACGGCGCCGAACCGATCACCATTCATCCAGTCCTCCCGGGCCTGCGTGATCTCGTCCTGGTTCCTGGCCACGAAGTTCCACCACATGACGATCTCCTCCTCGAAGGGTTCACCGCCCAGCAGCATCAGGCCCGCGTCGGAGTCCGCGCGCAGCGGCAGCTCCGTGCGGCCGCAGCCGAGGTAGAGCATCGAGCCGGGCTCCACGGGGACGCCGTCGACCTCCGCCCGGCCGGACATCGACAGCACGGCGTACTCGAAGTCCGGGTTCAGCGGGAGGCGTGCCTCGGCGTCCCGGCTCAGGGCGAGGTCGGCGCCGACGATCGGGGTGTACGCGGTGCCGGGCGAGGTGGCGCCGTCGAGCTCGCCGAGGATCACCGTGGCCGTGAGGCCGGGTGCGGTGACGGACGGGAGGTCCGTGTGGTGCTGGAAGTGCGGTTCGACCTGGCGGTGCGCATCGGGGAGGGCGACCCACAGCTGGGCGCCGTGCAGCAGTGCGGCGTGCTGCTTGGGGCTCTCCTCGGAGTGGCTGATCGCCCGTCCGGAGGTCATCAGGCCGAGCTCGCGCGGGCGGACCGTCGCCAGGCTGCCGAGGCTGTCGCGGTGCAGGACCTCGCCGTCGTGCAGCCAGCTGACCGTCTGCAGGCCCATGTGGGGGTGGGGCGGCACCTGCATACCGGGCTCGTCCGCGATGTCGTCGGGGCCGTAGTGGTCGACGAAGGCCCACGCCCCGACCATGCGGCGGCCCAGGTTGGGCAGCAGCCGGCGGACCTCGGTGGACTCGCCGAGCTGCACCCGGCGCGGAGTGAGGAGTTCACGTACGGGTTCGGCGACGACGAAGCCACGCCCTCCGCAGACGGAGAGTGCTGCCTGGCGATCGAGATTGCTCATGGCGCTCAACCTATTCCCGTGCGAGTCCGGGCGGGTGGCACCCACGCCGAATATTTAGTGGAATGTTAAACCATCTCTGTGTGTTGTGGGGATCGGTACGTACGGGAGCGGCCCGGCTACCACCCTCGGCCGAGGAGGTCATATGAGCGACACCTACTTCGAGTTCGGCACCGCCGCCGAGCGCTGGGACCGTGCACGGCTCTTCTTCGACGCGAAGGAGTACACGAGCGCCGCCCGGATTCTCGGCGGGCTGGTCGAGGAGGTTCCGGAGCAGGTGGCGCCGCGGCTGCTGCTGGCCCGGGCCTACTACCACTCGGCGCGGCTCGTGCGGGCCGAGGGTGAACTGCGCGCGGTGCTGGAGCGTGACCCCGTCGAGCAGTACGCCCGGCTGATGCTCGGCCGCACCCTGGAGCGGCAGGGCCGGCAGGCCGAGGCGGACACGCAGCTGCGGATGGCGGCCGCCCTGTCCGGGGAGTTCGCCCCGGCATCCGGCGCCTGACCTCCGCGTGCACCGGGCCGCACCCGCGTAATCCGGGTGCGGCCCGGTCGTGGCACGTGATAGTCCACGGAGTCATGACCGACCTTGTGACACCGCGCCTGTCCCTCCGCCTGATGACCGTTGCCGACGCCGAGCAGGTGGTGGCCGGCAGTCCCGCGCCGGGCGTGCGCTGGGCGCCCGGCTACCCCTCCGTCGGCGAGGTCGCGGCGGCCACGCGTTTCCTCAACACCTGTGCGGAGAGCGGGGATCCGGGCCCCTTCGGAGGGTACGTGATACAGCGCCGCGAGGACGCGGTGGTGATCGGTGGGGTCGGGTTCCACGGGACGCCCGACGAGCACCGGCACGTCACGATCGGTTACGGACTCGTGCCGTCGGCACGGGGCATGGGGTACGCCTCCGAGGCGCTTCGCGGCCTGTTGCGGTTCGCCCGTGACCGGGGCGTCGTCTGCGTGCACGGTGACACCGACCTCGACAACGTCGCCTCCCAGCACGTCATGACGGCCGCGGGAATGCTCTTCGTGAAGGAGGACGCACTGCTGAAGCACTACCGGATCGAGTGGGACGCGCCCGCCCCGCAGGGGTGAGACAGCGGGAGTCGGACGGGCCCCACCGCGGGAGTGGGACAGCCGGAGTGAGGCACCGGACCCACGCATGCGGCGGGGCCTGCCGGGTTCTCCCGGCAGGCCCCGCACATCGCACTGCCCTGGGCTCAGCCGGCGACCGTGGCCGGCCGGTTCGCCTTGCCGTTCTCGGCCGTGACCGCCTGCGGCCTCGGCACCAGCAACCGCTCGGTGAGATACCCGAAGACCAGCCCGAAGGTGGTCCAGAGCGTCACCTGGACGGCGAGCGTCGCCAGCCTGAACTCCCAGAGCAGCGAGGCCGGGAAGTCCTTTCCGACCTCGTTGAACGAGGGCAGGAAGGCGTAGGCCAGCCCGATCACCAGCACATAGCCGGCCGCCGCCGCGATGGTGGCGTTCCAGTTGCCCAGGCGGGGAGCCAGCCGCTTGCCGAGGATGACGGCGGCGACGGCCAGCAGGACGCTGAGCGCGACCATCAGGAAGAACAGGGTGGTGCGTTTGCCGATGGTGTCGGGGTTGCCGACGGCCGGCGGGTTCGCCGGGTACTTCAGGAACGGCACGACGTACACCGTCAGCAGGGCCGCACCGGCGATCAGCGCGGCCGTGGCCCTGGGGCCGAACCGCCCCATCCGGCCGAGGGCGTAGCAGAAGACGAGTGCGGCGATGCCGCCGACCGCCACGCCGAACACCAGGACACCGGTGGCGAGACCGGCGGTGGACTGCATGGTGCGGCTGACGAGTTCCTCGCCGCCGCCGTGGTCGTGGGTGTGGCTGTGCGCCTCTTCGAGGGCAATGGCCGCGTCCACCCGGGACTCGCCGAGGAAGTAGGCGACGAGAAGTGCGAGCGCACCCGCGGCGAGACCGGCCAGCATGCCGCGGACCAGCAGGGCTCGGACAGATATGGAGTTCATGAGGGGTTCCCCTGGATCAAGCGACGGGATCAGTGGCAGGGGAAACCGAGGAGGTGGCGCCCGTCGTGGACCCACTCGTGCACGCCTTCGCCGGAGATGAGCGCGGTGGCGCCCTGCTCGGCGCCGACGAAGTACAGCAGGATCAGCATGAGGATGCCGAAGAAGGCGGCCCAAGGGGCAATGGCCTTCAGCGAGATGGGAGTGATGGCGGGTGCGCCGGTGGCGGGGGCAGCAGTCTGTGCCATGGCAGAACCTCCTGGGGGAACACGCGTCCCGATCGTGGTGCCTGAGACGAAGGTGCTGGGTCTGACTTCCCGTACGGGTACGGGTTCACAGTGGCGCGACCGTGCCGGATTCTCACCGGACTTCCGTCACACCCTCGTCATGTCGTCGCGACCATACCGCCTGGACGCGGGCGCCGCCATGGTGCCGCCGGCCGTACCGGGGGCCCCGAATGCCATGGTGTGCTTGGCCAAGTGGCCACAGTTCAGGGAGTTGAGAGCGGTTATGACGGTACGGGTGATGTTGATCTCACCGGCGATGAACGCCGCGCTGCGCGAGGCCCGTTTCGCGGGGGACGCGCCCCTCGACGAAGCCGGGCAGCGGCAGGCCCGCGCCGCCGCGGACGCGGTGCCCGCAGCCGACCGGTTGCTGCACGGGCCGTCCCGTCGGTGCAGCCTGACCGCAGCCGCCCTCGGGCTCCGTTCCGCCCCTGAAAACGCCCTCCGGGACTGGGAGTTGAACCGCTGGGCGGGCGCCCGGCTGGACGAGGTGAGCGCGAGTGATCCGGAGGGAGTGGCCGCCTGGCTCGCGGATCCCTCCGCCGCCCCGCACGGCGGTGAGTCGCTGCTCGGTCTGTGCGCCAGGGCCGGCGCCTGGCTCGGTTCCCTGGACGGCGGCGGACCCGGACGCGTGCTGGCGGTGGTCGAGCCCGCCGTGGTCAGGGCCGCGGTCGTCCACGCGCTGGACCTTCCGCCGCGGGCCTTCTGGCGGATCGACGTCGCCCCTCTGACGCTGACGGAGCTCAGCGGCCGGTCCGGGAGGTGGAACCTTCGTACCGGCCGGCCGCTCACGGCGGAGACGGCCGGCGCTCAGGCGCCCCAGCCACCCCCGACCGCCCGGCTCGACAGGTAGGAGTCACGCAATGCCTTGCGCAGGCCGGGCACGACGCCGTCGAAGTGCGCGGCGAGCGCCTTGAGCGCCGGTTTGTACGCCCGGCGCTCCTTCCCGCTGAACACGCTGCTCACCTCGGTCTCCGCCGCGAGCACGGCCATGGTCAGTTCGTCCACGGGGATCGCGGCCGGTTCGGAGCCGCCGATGACCGCGTCCCGGACCCTGTCCTGCAGGGCGCGCACCTGCTGCGGATCCTCCACGACGACCCGGTCGACGGGGAGCACTCCCAGCCGCTTCTCCTGCCGCACGGTGATCGCGCGCGCGGCGGCAAGCTGCTCACGGACGGGCTTCTCCGCCGTGTGCGCCTTGTTGTGGACGTACGAGAGCCACCTCTTCGGCGTCTCGGGCAGATCGCGCCACACCGCCGCGAGGAAGGGATCACCCGGCGCCGTGGCAGCACGCCGTGCGACCTTCCCTCCCTCGGCGGTGAGCAGTCCGGCCAGGGCCAGCTCGGTCAGCGCCCCGGCCCGCAGCAACTGGCCGCGCCCCTGGAGATCGGTGAGCTCGAACTTCTCCTTCTCCACGGTGTAGCAGAGCAGGTACAGGCGCTGGGGCAGACTCGGTCGCACGCTCGTCCTCCGGGCATCGGGGATGGCAACCGAACGGGTCCGCGTTCGGCGGTGGTCTGCTACCCCCGGTATGTCTCCAGCAGTCGGAGCCAGATCTCGCTGATCGTCGGGTACGCGGGAACCGCGTGCCAGAGGCGGTCGACGGGCACCTCGGCCGCGACCGCGACCGTCGCCGAGTGCAGCAGTTCACCGATGCCCGGGCCGACGAAGGTGACCCCCAGCAGGATCTCCCGGTCGAGGTCGACGATCATGCGGGCCCGGCCCCGGTACCCGTCCGCGTACAGACCGGAACCCGCCACCGCCGCCAGGTCGTGGTCGACGGCCCGGACCCGGTGCCCGGCCCGCTCCGCCTCGGCGAGCGTGAGGCCGACCGAGGCCGCCTCCGGGTCGGTGAAGACGACCTGGGGCACGGCCGCGTGGTCGGCGGTGGCCGCGTGGGCCCCCCAGCGGTCCGTCTCCAGGAGCGGGACGCCCTGGGCACGGGCGGCGATCGCGGCCCCCGCGATGCGGGCCTGGTACTTGCCCTGGTGGGTCAGCAGTGCCCGGTGGTTCACGTCCCCGACGGCGTAGAGCCAGGGCGTGCCCTCGACCCGGCAGCTGTCGTCGACCGTCAGCCAGGACCCCGGCTCCAGGCCGACCGTCTCCAGGCCGAGATCCTCGGTGCGCGGGGCCCGGCCGGTGGCGAAGAGGATCTCGTCGGCCTCGACGTTTTCGCCGTTGTCGAGCTCGACGGTCACCGGTCCGTCGGGGGCGGCACGCCGCACGGAGGTGACCGAGACGCCGGTACGGATGTCGGCGCCCGCCTCGGTCAGTGCCTCGGCGACCAGCTCACCGGCGAACGGCTCCATCCGGGGCAGCAGCCCCTCGCCGCGGATCAGCAGGGTGATCCGGGCACCGAGGGCGCCCCAGACGGTGGCCATCTCCACCCCGACCACTCCCCCGCCGACGACCACGAGACGACCGGGCACCTCCTTGGCGCTGGTCGCCTCCCGGCTGGTCCAGGGGCGGGCGCCGTCGATGCCCGGCAGCTCGGGCACGACGGCCCGGCTGCCCGTGCAGACGGCCACCGCGTGCCGGGCCGTGAGCCGCTGTTCCGCACCGTCGGGGCCCGTGACGGTGACCGCCTTCGTGCCGGTGAGCCGGCCGTGGCCGCGGTAGATGTCGGCGCCGATCCCCTCCAGCCAGGACACCTGGCCGTCGTCCTTCCAATGCGAGGCGTACGCGTCGCGGTGCGCGAGGACCGCGGCGGTGTCCAGGGGCCCCTGCACCGCGTCGGCGAGACCCGGGACGCGGCGGGCGTCGGCGCGGGCGACGACGGGGCGCAGCAGCGCCTTGCTCGGCATGCAGGCCCAGTACGAGCACTCGCCGCCGATCAGCTCGGATTCCACGATGGCGGCGCTGAGCCCGGCGGCCCGGGCCCGGTCCGCCACGTTCTCACCCACCGGACCTGCTCCGATGACCACGACGTCGTACGCGACAGGCTCCACAGCATGTGTCATGGGGACCATTTTGGTCATGGGTGTGCGCGGCGGCCACATGGGCAGGCGGAATAGCGCAAGCACAGGCACCGTTGTCCCGGACACGTCGATACGGGCACAGGAAGAGGTAGCAGAACATGAGCACCGTAGAGCTCACCAAGGAAAACTTCGATCAGGTCGTCAGTGACAACGAGTTCGTCCTGATCGACTTCTGGGCTTCCTGGTGCGGCCCGTGCCGGCAGTTCGCCCCGGTCTACGACTCGGCGTCCGAGCGCCACGCCGACCTGGTCTTCGCCAAGGTCGACACGGAGGCGCAGCAGGAGCTGGCGGCCGCCTTCGAGATCCGGTCCATCCCGACGCTGATGATCGTCCGGGACAACGTGGCGGTCTTCTCGCAGCCGGGCGCGCTGCCCGAGGCCGCGCTGGAGGACGTCATCGGCCAGGCGCGGAACCTGGACATGGACGAGGTGCGCAAGTCCATCGAGGACCAGCAGAAGGAGCAGAAGTAGGCGGGCCGAGGGCTCGCCCACGTGTCAGGGCCCGGCCGGTGACGGCCGGGCCCTGACTGCTGCGGTGCCCCGTACCGGGTTCCGGTACCCGCTCAGTCCTCCGTGGTCCGCTCGGAGATCCGGGCCGAGAGTCCGTAGTCGAGCTCCGAGCCGTCGATCAGCAGGCCCTCGACCGTCTGGGTCTCGGGGTCGATGTCCGCCACCATGCCGTCGCCTGCGTAGCGGGGGTATCCGGTCTCGCCCGTTTCGCCCGTGGCCACCACGACGGCGGAGCGGATCGCCGAGCCGGGTCCGACGCTCCCGACCGCCCGGCTGCCGGAAGCCTGCGGCTCGGAAGTCCCGGTGGTGGAGTCGCCCGCACCGGAATCGTTGGTCCCGGAATCGTTCGTCCCCGAGTCGTCCGTTCCGGAGTCGCCCGTACCGGAATCGTTGGCGCCGGAGTCGTCCGTACCCACGTCGTTCGCGGTGACGTCGTTCGTACCGGCAGCGCCCTTGCTCCGCGTCTTCCGGTCGTCGGCGAACGCGGGGACCAGCAGGATCTCGTAACTCTGCGGATGGCTCATGGTCATGACGCTAGGCAAGGGAGGTCCGCCGCGCATGTCGCCGCGCTGACGGGGCGGCTCAGCTGGACTCCCGGTGGACGGTCCGGGCCCGCAGCAGATCGTGCCGTTCGAACTCCGTCCCGGGGTTCTGCACCAGCCGGTCGACGAGGTCGGCCAGTGGCTGCGCCGTGGCCAGTTCCATCCGTACGCTGCTGAGCCGCGGCCTCAGCAGCCGCGCCTGCATGGAGTCGTCCGCGCCCACGACGGCGGTCTCCGCGGGCACGTCGACACCGGTGTCCTGAAGGGCTCTCATCAGCAGCATCGCGTAGCTGTCGTCGTACGCGAACACGCCGTCCAGTCCGAGGGTGCGCCACCGGGCGGCCAGGTCGGCCGCGGAATCCTCCGCGTACCGCAGCGGGAGCGTCTCGATCCGGACCCCGCCCGTCGCCGCGGCCCGCCGGGCACCGGCCAGTCTGGGCTCGGCGAACAGGGCGAGGCCGGGTTCGCCGGGGATCACCACGCCGATCCGGCGGCGGCCGCGTGCCAGCAGGTGCCGGACGGCGCTGCCGCCGACCTCGCGCTGGTCCATGATCAGCGCGTGGGCGCCGGCCAGCGGCTGCGGTCCGAGGGTGATCACGGCCTTCGCCCCGGAGCGCCGGAGGACGGCGATGCCCTGCGGGGTGAGGGGGACCGAGCCGGGCGCGATGACGGCGACGGGCCGCAGTTCGGCCCAGGCGCGGGCGGCGTCGTCCGGGTCGAGGCCGATCGAGCCGTACTGGACGACGGTGTAGTCGAGCCGTCGGAGGCCCGATTCGAGTTCGTGGAGGAAGCGGTGGTGCAGGGGCCCGGAGGGGAAGCCGGCCGTCGGCAGGAGCACCATGCGGGAGTGTCCGGCGCGCAGGCTCCGGGCCGCCGCGTGGGGTACGTAGCCGAGCTCGGTGGCGGCCTCCCGCACCCGGCGGCGGGTCGGATCGCTGATCCGCACGGCCGCGTTGTTGTTGAGTACGTACGACACGGTGGCCCGGGAGACGCCGGCGAGCCGCGCCACGTCGGCGCTGGTCGGGACGGGGCCTTCGGCGGGCTGCTTGGGTAACTGACTCATGGCGTCGGGCAGTCTTCCAGACCCGTGCGGCGCGGGAACGCGCCGGGGCCCGGACCCGGATGTGCACCTCAAGTGGAGGTCAGGACCCGGGCGGGTGAGGGTCAGTCACGCCCGTCGCCGGTGGCCCGTTCGACGGACCCGCTCCCCGCGCGGGGCCGTACAGGTCCTACGGTGTTGCGATGACCATCCAGCACCGCACCGACAGCAATGACGGCACGGCCGACTTCCCCGGCCGCACCGGTCCCACCGCCACCTCCCAGGCCGACCCGCACGACGTGGGCCCGGTCCGGACCTCGTACGCCCCCGACCGCGACGGCGACCCCGATCCGGGCGAGATCGTCTGGACCTGGGTGCCGTTCGAGGAGAACGACGGACGCGGCAAGGACCGGCCGGTTCTCGTGGTCGCCCGCGAAGGGGCGGGCACGCTGCTCGCCGTCCAGCTCTCCAGCAAGCAGCACGACCGGGACCGCGAGTGGGTGGCTCTGGGCGCGGGCCCCTGGGACAGTTCCGGCCGCCCGTCCTGGGTCGATGTGGACCGGGTCCTGCGTGTCCACGAGGACGGCATGCGGCGCGAGGCGTGCGCACTGGACCGGGACAGGTTCGATCTGGTCGTCGAGCGGCTGCGGGAGCGCTACGGCTGGAAATAGCGCCCCGGCCGGCGGTGGCGTGCGCCGGTCCCCGTCACGGCCGGGCTCGCGTGCCCCCGGGCTCCCGATGCCGTCGTGACGGGACCGCCACGCCCGAACGGCTCAGCCGTCGCGAGTCCGCCGATGTCCAACCCTATGGCTCAACCTCAGCGTCAGGGTTGGACCCGATCAGCGAACGTACGATCGAAGGCGGCCCTGGTGGGCGAATCGCCGTCACGGTCGAGGATCCCGAAGACGATCTGCTCGAAGTGACCCGCGAAACGTCCGCCGTCGCTGAGCAGGGCGCGGAACACGCCCGCGACCTCGGCCGGGTCGTTGCGGAACACGCCGCATCCCCAGGCACCCAGCACCAGCCGGCGGTAGCCGCGCACCGCGGCGACCTCCAGCACCCGTTCGGCCCGCGAGGCGAGCGCGGCGGGGATGCGGTGCGCGGACTCCGGGGTCCGGCTGCGGATCACTCCGGCGTTGGGCGCGGGCGAGGTGAGGAATCCCGCCGTGTACGGGGTGTCGAGCAGCCGGCCCCGGTCGTCGCGGAAGACCGGCACCCCGGGCGAGTGGATGACCCGGTCGGTGTAGAACGCGTCCCGTTCGGCCCGGTGGTGGGCGTAGTACTCGGGGGCGCGCAGCAGCGTGGTGTAGAGCGCCGAGCCGCGGCACAGGGCCTCCTCCTGCGCCTGCGCCCCGTTGAGATAGCCGCCACCCGGATTGCGGGCGGAGGCGTAGCTCAGGACGGCCACCTTGCCCGGTGCCTCGGCGGTCATCCTGGCGGCCGCCCGCAGGCTGCTCTCGCCGGTGACCTCGAAGCGCGGTGCGCGGTCCCGGTCCAGTACCGCGACGGGCACCGGCTCGGGGCCGTACAGCCTGGTCCCCGAGAGCGCGGCGGTCAGGGCCCGCTCGATGCTGACCTCGCGGCCCTGCGGTGTGCGGTAGACACCCGCGTCGACGATGGTCTCGGTCTCCCGCGCGATACCGCGCAGCCGGGCGCTCACCGGCCCTCCCCCTTATGGTGCATACGGGGCATCGTCGATGCCCCGCCGCAGTGACGCAAGCGAATTTCTGACGCACGGGGGCACCCTTGTGCGATCTCCCGGCAGGGGTTTGGGTAGGACGGACGCACCGGAACAGGAGGCCCGGCATGTCATCCGACACACCCGGCGGCCACGGTCCGCCCGGACAGGAATCGGACTCCCCCATCGGCGAGGGCGAGGCCGAGGATTTACTGCGCGGCATCTGCTTCAAGACAGGACCGCCCCGCATCGTGGGGGTCGAGCTCGAATGGCTCCTCCACGATCTCGACCGGCCCCATGTCCCTGTCTCGCCCCACCGTCTCGAAGCGGCCGCCACGGCCGTCGGGGAGCTGCCGCTGAACGCGGCGCTCACCTTCGAACCGGGCGGCCAGCTGGAGCTCAGCTCGCGTCCCGCCGATTCCCTCATGGCGTGCGTCGACGACACCGCCGCGGACCTCATCGCCGTACGTGACACCCTCGGCCGGCTGGGCCTCGCCCCGGTCGGGCTCGGTGTCGATCCCTGGCATCCGCCGCGCCGGCTGCTGCGGCAGCCCCGCTACGACGCCATGGAGACCTCGCTCGACCGGTTCGGCCCGGCCGGCCGCGCCATGATGTGCACGACCGCGTCCGTCCAGGTCTGTCTGGACGCCGGCGAGGAGGAGCCGGGACCGCTCGGGTACGGGCGGCGCTGGCAGCTGGCCCACCTGCTGGGCGCGGTGCTGGTGGCGGCGTTCGCCAATTCGCCGAACCGGCTGGGCCGGCCGACGCCCTGGCAGTCCACGCGTCAGTCGCTGTGGGCCGACCTCGACCCGCTGCGCACGCTGGCCCCCGCGGGACAGCTGCCGCCGCGGGACGCGTGGAGCGCGCACGTCCTCGACACACCGGTGATGTGCATCCGGGGCGACGAGGACAGCGTCTGGGTGGTGCCCGAGGGGCTCACCTTCCGTGAATGGATCCGTCGCGGAGTGCCCAGACGTCCGGTCCGCGCCGATCTCGACTACCACGTCACCACGCTGTTCCCGCCGGTGCGCCCGCGCGGGCACCTGGAGCTGCGCATGATCGACGCGCAGCCCGGTGACGACGGCTGGCTCGTGCCGCTCGCCGTCACCACCGCCCTGTTCGACGACCCGGAGGCAGCCGAGACCGTGTACCGCACCGTCAAGCCCCTCGCCGAGACGGCGGGGCCGCTGGCCGCGCCGCGCAATCCGCTCTGGGTGGCGGCCGCCCGCGACGGACTGGCCGATCCGGAACTGCGGACGGCCGCCGCCGTCTGCTTCGGCCTCGCGCTGGAGGCGCTGCCGCGGATGGGTGCGACCCGCGCCGTCCAGGACGCGGTGGCCGAATTCCGGGACCGCTACGTCGCACGGGGCCGATGTCCGGCCGACGACCTGCGGGGACTGTTCACGACGGACCGGGCACACGGTCCGGACCACCCGAAGGGGACCCTCTCATGACCGACTCCCCCGCACCTTCGCCGCACGGGACCCGGGGCCCGGACCTCCAGGACCCCGAGGTGCTCCGGGAGCGCGCGCTCGCCGCGCTCCTCACCGCCCGACGGCGCACCACGCTCCTCACCGACAGCGTCGACGACCACGAACTCACCGCCCAGCACTCACCGTTGATGTCGCCCCTGGTCTGGGACCTCGCGCACATCGGCAATCAGGAAGAGCTGTGGCTGCTGCGCGGCGTGGCGGGCCGGGAGGCCATGCGCCCGGAGATCGACGGCCTCTACGACGCCTTCGAGCACCCCCGGGCCACCCGCCCCTCGCTCCCCCTGCTGGCACCGGCCGAGGCCCGGTCCTACGCCTCGGAGGTACGCGGACGGGCCCTGGACGTCCTGGAGTCCACCCCGCTGGGCGGTCCCGCGCTCGTCCGGTCCGGATTCGCCTTCGGCATGATCGCCCAGCACGAACAGCAGCACGACGAGACCATGCTGATCACCCATCAGCTGCGCTCGGGTCCTGCCGCGCTGAGCGCGCCCGAGCCGCCGCACGCCACCGACGCGGCCACCCTGGCGGCCGAAGTCATGGTGCCCGCCGGCCCGTTCACGATGGGGACGTCGACCGAGCCGTGGGCGCTGGACAACGAACGCCCCGCGCACCGGCGCGAGGTCCCCGGGTTCTTCATCGACACCGCCCCGGTGACCTGCGGCGCCTACCGCGCGTTCATCGAGGACGGCGGATACGGCGAGCGGAGCTGGTGGGCGCCCGAGGGCTGGGCGATGGTCCGGGAGCACGAGCTGACCGCACCGCTGTTCTGGCACCGCGACGCCGGGCAGTGGCTGCGCCGCCGCTTCGGGGTGACCGAACCGGTGCCGGAGGACGAGCCGGTGCTGCACGTCAGCTGGTACGAGGCGGACGCGTACGCCCGCTGGGCCGGCCGCCGGCTGCCCAGCGAGGCGGAGTGGGAGAAGGCCGCCCGCCACGACCCGGCGTCCGGGCGCTCCCGGCGCTATCCGTGGGGCGACGATGACCCGGCACCGGTCCACGCCAACCTGGGGCAGCGCCATCTGCGGCCCGCGCCCGCGGGGGCGTACCCGGCCGGGCGGTCGCCGTCCGGCGCCGGGCAGTTGATCGGCGACGTCTGGGAGTGGACGTCGAGCGACTTCCTGCCCTATCCGGGCTTCGCGCCGTTCCCGTACCGCGAGTACTCGGAGGTGTTCTTCGGGCCGGAGCACAAGGTGCTGCGCGGCGGTTCGTTCGCGGTGGACGCGGTGGCCTGCCGGGGCACGTTCCGCAACTGGGACCTGCCGGTGAGGCGCCAGATCTTCTCCGGATTCCGTACCGCGAGGGACCTCTGATGTGCCGTCATATCGCTTACCTGGGACCGCCGGTGACTCTGGGCACGATGGTGACGGAGCCGGTGCACTCGCTGGTGCGCCAGTCCTGGGAGCCGCGCCGGCAGCGGTACGGGACCGTCAACGCGGACGGGTTCGGTGTCGGCTGGTACGCGGAGGGGGACCCGGTCCCGGGACGCTACCGCAGGCAGGGGCCCGTCTGGGGCGACCAGACCTTCGCGGACCTGGCCAGGGTGGTGCGCAGCCATGCCCTGCTCGCGGCGGTCCGGGACGCGACGGAGGCGGATCCGGACGGCGAGGCGGCGGCCGCGCCCTTCACCGGGGGCGGAGTGCTGTTCAGTCACAACGGCGCGGTGAAGGGCTGGCCGGAGTCGATGGCCCCCCTGGCGGCGACGCTTCCCGCGGCCGAACTGCTCAGGCTCACCGCCCGCTGCGACTCCGCCCTGGTGTGGGCGCTCGTACTGCACCGGCTGGAGGCGGGCGACGCGCTCCCGCAGGCCGTCGCCGACACCGTCCGGGAGGTCGCCGAGGCGGCACCCGGCTCCCGGCTCAACCTGCTGCTCACCGACGGCCGCACCATCGTGGCGACGGCCTGGGGCGACACCCTGTGGCTGCTGGCCGAGCCCGGCCGGCACACGGTCGTCGCCTCGGAGCCCTACGACGACGATCCGCGCTGGCACGAGGTCCCCGACCGCACACTGCTCACCGCGACCGGCACCGATGTCCTGCTGACCCCGCTCAAGGAGCCCACCGAGTGAGTCCCTTCCTGCTGACCCGCACCCTGCCGGTGGACGCGACGGACGCGGCGCTGCGCGCCGATGTGCTGCACGGCCTGACCCGGCACCCCAAGACACTGCCGCCCAAGTGGTTCTACGACGCCCGGGGCAGTGAACTGTTCGAGGAGATCACCCGGCTGCCGGAGTACTACCCGACCCGCGCCGAACGCGAGATCCTGCTCGACCGGGCGGACGAGATCGCCGCCGCGTCCGGCGCCCGGACCCTGGTCGAACTGGGCTCGGGCTCCTCGGAGAAGACCCGGCATCTGCTCGACGCCCTGCCCCGGCTGCACAGTTACGTACCGGTCGATGTGAGCGAGAGCGCGCTTCGCGGTGCGGCGAAGGCGCTGCTGGAGGAACGGCCGGAGCTGTCCGTGCACGCCCTGATCGCGGACTTCACGGCCGGACTCTCCCTGCCGGACACGCCGGGGCCGCGGCTCGTGGCGTTCCTGGGCGGGACCATCGGCAATCTGCTGCCGCACGAGCGGGCGGCGTTCCTCACGTCCGTGCGTGCGCTGCTCTCCCCCGGTGACGCGCTGCTGCTCGGCACGGATCTGGTGAAGGACGAGAAGGTGCTGGTCGCGGCGTACGACGACGCGGCCGGGGTGACGGCCGCGTTCAACCGGAACGTCCTGTCGGTCGTCGACCGGGAGCTGGGCGCCGACTTCGTACCGGAGGACTTCGCGCACGTGGCCCGGTGGAATCCGCAGCAGGAGTGGATCGAGATGCGGCTGCGGGCCCGCCGGGCGCTGACGGTGAAGATCCCGGAGCTGGATCTGGTGGTGCCGTTCGAGGACGGTGAGGAGGTGCGGACCGAGGTGTCGGCCAAGTTCCGCAAGGACGGTGTGCGGGACGAGCTGGCCGGTGCCGGGCTGCGGCTGGCTCAGTGGTGGACGGACTCCGAGGGCAGGTTCGCGCTGTCCCTGGCCACCGTGGACTGAGCGAGTGCGGCCAGTGCGCGGCGGGTGGTGACACTGCCCGCCGGGATCGGCGGCATGACGTGGATCTCGGCGGTCAGCCCGGCGGCCCGGACGACCCGCCACAGGGAGGCGGTCAGCGGATCGTCGCCGACGAACGCCGTGGCGCCCGCCGGGACCCGGTGTCCGGCGGGCTCACGGAGATAGCGGATGCGGACCGGCTGGACGGCGGCGCCGGCGTCGATCGCCGCCTGGAAGGCCGCGGGGCGGAACCTGCCGCCCGGCCCGCGGCCGCACCAGGTGCTGCCTTCCGGGAAGACGACGACCCGCGACCCTCTCCGCAGCGCCGAGGCGACGGCGTGCACGGTCACGGGCAGGGCGCGCAGCCGTTCGCGCTCGACGAAGAGGGTGCCGCCGAGCGCGGCGAGCGGCCCGAGCAGCGGCCAGCGTCTGATGTCGCTCTTGGCGAGCATCCGGCCGGGGCACACGGCGGCCACCAGCGGTATGTCCAGCCAGGAGACGTGGTTGGCGACGACGAGGGCGCCGGGGCCGGCCCGGTGCGCCCGCGGCCGGCCGACGACGCGCACCCTGACCCCGAAGGCCCGGACCACCCCGTGCGCCCAGGTCCGGGTCAGCGGCGCGCGGCGGGACCGGCCCAGCAGGAGCGCGAGCGGGGCGCACAGCACGCCGGTGAGGACGAGCGCACAGCCCGCGCAGAGCAGGGCCACGGCCGGGAGCGGGTGCCGGGACCGGCCGTCGTGGGTGGCGCATGCCGCCGGCGTGCAGGGCGCGGCGGGCAGCCAGGCGCTCAACTCCGCGGGGCGAGCGAGAGGAAGTGGCGCAGGTAGCGCGGGTCGGTGCCGCGCAGCGAGAGCAGGACGTACAGGTCGGCGACGTTGAAGTCCGGGTCGTGGGCGGGGGCTCCGCACACCCGGGCGCCCAGCCGCAGGTAGCCGCGCAGCAGCGGGGGCAGCCCTGCCCTTCCGGCGGGACCGGTCGGAGGACCGGGGAGGGCGGCCGGGGGCTGCCAGAGGCGGTGCGGGGACACCCAGTACTCCTCGGGCGCCAGGTGCTTGGTCCGTACGGTCTCCCAGGCCAGGGCGGCCGCGGTGCCGCCGTCGGAGAGCGGGACCGAGCAGCAGCCGGCCAGCCAGTTGTGCCCGCTGCGTTCCATGTAGCGGGCGAGGCCTGCCCAGATCAGTGCGATGACGGCGCCGTCGCGGTGGGCGGGGTGGACGCAGGAGCGGCCGACCTCGACCAGGTCGTCGCGGATGGGGGCGAGCCGGGTCAGGTCGAACTCGCTCTCGGCGTAGAGGCGGCCCGCGATCCTGGCGCGCCCGGGCGGCAGCAGCCGGTAGGTGGCGACGATCTCGCCGGTGGCCGACTCCTTGACGAGGAGGTGGTCGCAGTACGAGTCGAACGCGTCGCTGTCCAGGCCCGGTTCGGGCCCGTCGAGCCGTGCGCCGAACTCGGCGGCGAAGACCTGGTGACGCAGCCGCTGGGCGGCGCGCACCTCGGCCTGGTCCACGGCGAGGGAGACGCGGTAGCGGGGCTGGGCCGCGGGGGCGGCCAGGAGGGGCCGCCGCAACGGAACGGACGGGGCGGCGGGGGCGGGGGACGCGGAGGGCAGCACATGCATGACGGGCTCCGGGGACGGGTCGGCAAGGGCAGCAGCCGGACCCTCTTAGTTCTTCCGTGACCGGCTGGATTCGACGTGACCGCCATGGAGAGCCTGGATGTGCGACGGCTGAATCCCCCGGTGCGCGGCGGGATCCAGCCGTTCACCGGGGGTGTGCCCGGGCGCCCTGCGGCGCGGTGGGCGGTGCGGAAGCCGCGTCAGCTGCCCGCGAGCAGCTCGGTGATCTTCTCGGATGCGGTCTTCGCCGCGGTCGCCGGGTCCTGGCCCTGGAGGACCTCCGTCATGTACGGCTTGATCGGGTTGTCGGCCTCGACGGCCGCCCACTGCGGCGAGTTGGGGGTGGCGTGGCCGCGTGCGGCACCCTCGGCCATCGCGGCGGTGCTCTCCTCGCCCTCGATGACGTGGGCCAGGGAGGGCTTGTTGGGCACGTAGCTCATGGTCTTGGCGAGCTCCTCCTGCCACTTGGCGCCGGCCAGCGCCTTGATGACCTGGAATCCCGCGCTGCGCTGGTCCGCCTTCTGCGGAACGATCAGATCGGATCCGCCGGTGAATACCGAACCGGGCGCCTTCGCGGTCTTGCCGGGTATCGGGAAGTAGCCCAGCTTTCCCTTGAGTTCGGGGTTCGCCTTCTCGATCAGGGTGGCGGAGCTGGGGGTGGAGATGATCTGCGCGACATTCCCCTTGGCGAACACGTCGCTCTGCGGGGGCTTTTCCTCGTCCGCGTCCTTGGGCCCGTCGCCCAGCGCCTGGAGCTCGGAATAGAAGTCCATGCCCTTGAGGGCGGCGGAACTGTTGAGAACCCCCTGCCAGTCGCCGCCCTTGTCGGTGGCGAGTTCGCCGCCCTCGTCCCAGATGAAGCCGGCGAGTACGTACCAGTTCTGGCCGGGCAGATACATGCCCTGATCGCCGTTCCGGTTCAGCTTCTCGCTGTCCTCGATCCACTGCGCGCGCGTCTTCGGCGGGGTCTTGATGCCGGCCTGCTCGAACAGGTCCTTGTTGTAGATCACCACGCGGTTGGCCGCGTACCAGGGGATTCCGTACTGGACGCCGCCGATGCTGCCGGGTTCGGCGAGACCGGGCAGCCAGTCCTCGCTGCCCAGGTCACGCATGGACTCCAGGGTGAGGTCGCGCAGATTGCCGCTCTCCGCGTACTGGGCGACCTGGGTGTTGCCGACCTCGATGACGTCCGGGGTGTCCTTGCCGCCCAGCGCCTCCAGCACCTTCGGGCCGATACCGCTCCAGCTCTGGATCCTGAACTCCAGTTCGACCGAGGAGTGCTCCTCCTCGTACGCCTTCTTGAAACGGTCCAGGAAGTCGGACGTGACACTGTCCTTCATCAGCCAGATCGTGACCTTCTCGCTGCCTGAGCCGCCCGAGCCGGGAATCACTCCGCACCCGCCCAGAGCGGCGGTGGAAATCAGGGCAACAGCTCCGAAGAGCATGCGGTTTTTCACGGGGTCACCTTCTGCGAAACGGCAGGACAACATTGCGGACCCGGTGTGGGGGACTGCGGGCTGCGCTCGCACGGGCGTGGCTGGATTTTGGTATGGACCAATACTTTGGTCAAGGCCGGTTCAGGACAAGGCGGCGCGCCGCGACCTCTCGCGAACCTCGCCGAGGTGGGGCACCTTGGTAGAGGCGAGAGGAGACAAAACATGTCCAATCACACGTATCGCGTCACGGAGATCGTAGGAACCTCCCATGACGGCATCGACGCGGCCATCCGCAACGGCGTCGCCAGGGCTTCGGAAACGTTGCACAATCTCGACTGGTTCGAGATCACCCAGGTACGCGGCCAGATCAAGGATGGCCGGATCGAGCACTACCAGGTCGGCCTGAAGGTGGGCTTCCGGCTCGACGAGAAGGAGTGACGGCTCCGGTGGACTCGGAGTGGCCGCTCAGGTGCGTCCCTCGCGTTCCTGAGCGTCCCTGAGGGCCTCCGAGGCCTGTGCCCAGCGGGCCCGCACCACGGTGAATCCGGCCAGTTCGGCCGCGTCGCAGACGAGCTCGTCGTCGTCCACCAGCATCCGCACCACGCGGTCGCGGCCCATCCGCCGGAGCGTCTCCAGCTTGGTCCGGCGGGCCGGCCGCCGGTCGTCGTTGCGCCGCATGTGGAGCCGCCCCTCGGGCAGCCCCTGCCGGGCCAGCCAGGCCACGGTGTCCTTGCGGCAGCGCTCCGGCCGGCCGGTGAGGTAGACGACCTCGCACTCCTCGGCGCTGGACCGGGCCAGCCGGACGCCGTCGGACAGCGGCGGGTCGGCGGGTGCCGCGGCGAAGAAGCCGGCCCAGTCACGGCGGGCCCCCTCCAGGAAGTGCTGGCGGTGGGCGGTGTCGGCGAGCGTGCCGTCCAGGTCGAATACGGCCAGCGGCCGGTCGTCGTCTCTCATGCGCCCAGCAAACCAAGGCGCGGCGGTGTCGGGCGACCCGACGCGGCGTTGGTGGCCGCCCGGCCCGGTCCGGGCGGCCACCGACGCCTAGAATCGAACCGTTTGCCCCGGTCAGCCGCCCCGAACCGTACGGAGCCCTCCCCCATGCCCACCCCCCACGATCCGTACGTCAGGGTCCGCGGCGCCGGCGAGCACAACCTGCGGGACGTCGACGTCGACATCCCGCGCGACACCCTCACCGTCTTCACCGGCGTCTCCGGCTCCGGGAAGTCCTCGCTGGCCTTCGGCACGATCTACGCCGAGGCGCAGCGCCGCTACTTCGAGTCCGTCGCGCCCTACGCCCGCCGGCTCATCCACCAGGTCGGCGCACCGAAGGTCGGCGAGATCACCGGGCTGCCGCCCGCGGTCTCACTGGAACAGCGGAGGTCCGCCCCAGGCGCCCGGTCGTCCGTCGGCACCGTGACCACGCTCTCCAACTCGCTGCGGATGCTGTTCTCCCGGGCCGGGCGTTACCCGGAGGGCGCAGAGCGTCTGGACTCGGACTCCTTCTCGCCGAACACCGCCGCCGGGGCCTGCCCCGAGTGCCACGGTCTCGGCCGGATCCACCGGACCACTCAGGAGCTGCTGGTCCCCGACCCCGGACTGTCGATCAGGGAAGGGGCCATCGCCGCCTGGCCGGGTGCGTGGCAGGGCAAGAACCTGCGCGATGTGCTGGACGCGCTCGGGTACGACGTCGACCGGCCGTGGCGGGAGCTCGACCCGGCCGACCGTGAGTGGATCCTGTTCACCGACGAGCAGCCGGTGGTGACGGTCCATCCGGTGCGGGACGCGGGCCGGATCCAACGCCCTTACCAGGGTACGTACATGAGCGCACGGCGCTATGTGATGCACACCTTCGCCGACTCCCGGAGCCGCCCCCTGCGGGCGAAGGCCGAGCGCTTCCTGACCAGTGCGCCCTGCCCGGTCTGCGACGGCAGCCGGCTGCGGCCGGAGGCGATGGCGGTGACGTTCGCGGGCCGGACGATCGCGGAGCTGGCCGGTCTGCCGCTCACCGGGCTCGCCGAGGTGCTCGCGGCCGCGGGCGGCGACGAGACCGCCCACGTGCTGACGGCCGACCTGCTCGCCAGGATCGGGACGGTCACCGAGCTGGGGCTCGGCTACCTCAGCCTGGACCGGACGGCTCCGACACTGTCCTCCGGCGAGCTCCAGCGGCTGCGGCTGGCCACCCAGCTGCGGTCGGGGCTGTTCGGGGTGGTGTACGTCCTGGACGAGCCGTCGGCCGGGCTGCATCCGGCGGACACCGAGTCGCTGCTCGCGGTGCTCGGCCGGCTGAAGGAGGCCGGGAACACGGTATTCGTCGTGGAACACCAGATGGACGTGGTGCGGCAGGCCGACTGGCTCGTCGACGTGGGGCCGCTGGCCGGTGAGCACGGCGGGCGGGTGCTGCACAGCGGGCCGCCGGCCGGGCTCGCCGGGGTCCCGGAGTCGGCGACGCGGCGCTTCCTCTTCGACGACGCCCCCGTCCCCGTACGCGAGGTGCGTGCGCCCTCGGGATGGCTGCGGCTGCGCGGGGTGGACCGGCACAACGTGCGCGACGTGGACGCCGCCTTCCCGCTCGGGGTCTTCACGGCCGTCACCGGGGTCTCGGGCTCGGGGAAGTCGACGCTGGTAGGGCAGGTGCTCGCGGGTGTGCTGGCCGACCGGCAGGCCACGGACGCCTCCCAGGAGCAGGTGGAACGGCCCGCTCCGGGCTGCGCGTCGGCGGAGGGCCTGGCCGCGGTGGACCGCCTCGTCCAGGTCGACCAGCGCCCCATCGGCCGTACCCCCCGGTCCAACCTGGCCACGTACACGGGACTGTTCGACGTCGTGCGCAAGCTGTTCGCCGGGACGGACACGGCTCGCGAGCGGGGCTACCGGGCCGGCCGGTTCTCCTTCAACGTGACGGGCGGGCGGTGCGAGACCTGCCAGGGCGAGGGGTTCGTCTCGGTGGAGCTGCTCTTCCTGCCCAGTACGTACGCGCCCTGCCCGGACTGTCACGGCGCGCGCTACAACCCCGAGACCCTCGACGTCACGCTGCGGGGCCTGAACATCGCTCAGGTGCTGGATCTGACGGTGGAGTCGGCGGCCGGGTTCTTCGCGGACACGCCCGCCGCCGCACGCAGCCTGCGGACGCTGCTCGACGTGGGGCTCGGTTACCTGCGCCTCGGCCAGCCGGCGACGGAGCTGTCCGGCGGCGAGGCGCAGCGGATCAAGCTGGCCGCGGAGCTGCAGCGTGCCCGCCGCGGCCACACGCTGTATCTGCTGGACGAGCCGACGACGGGGCTGCATCCGGCCGATGTCGAGGTGCTGATGCGGCAGTTGCACGGTCTGGTCGACGCGGGCAGCACGGTGGTGGTCGTGGAGCACGACATGGCGGTGGTGGCCGGCGCCGACTGGGTGATCGACCTCGGACCGGGCGGCGGCGACCGGGGCGGCCGGATCGTGGCCGCGGGACCGCCGGTGGAGGTGGCCGGGTCCGCGGACAGCCGGACGGCCACGTATCTGCGTGCCGCGCTCCCCCGGGACTGAGCGCTCAATCCTCGCCAACTCCCCTATTTGCCGCACGAGTTAGTGGTGCCGGCAAGCAGCCGGGCATGAAACAGTAAAGAACGTTGACAGTTAGCTGGTCCAGACCAATCATGGGCATGCCTCACGGCAAACCGCCCGTAGCCTCACCCCGCTGGGAGCTGCCCCATGAGACGTCCAAGAACAGTCGGCGCCGTACTGAGCGCCTTGGCCACCGTCGTCGCCTCCGCAGGCCTGGTCCTCGGATCGGGCGCCGGCGCACAGGCCGCCGCCACCGCCGCCACTCCCCTGCCCGCCCACGTCTTCGCCCCGTACTTCGAGGCGTGGAACGGCGACAGCCCCGCCGCGCTCTCGCAGGCGTCCGGCGCCAAGTACCTGACCATGGCCTTCATCCAGACCGAGGCGCGGGGCTCCTGCACCCCGTACTGGAACGGCGATTCGGGCACCCCCATCGCCCAGTCCGAGTTCGGCGCCGACTTCACCACCATCCGCTCGCGCGGCGGCGACGTGATCCCGTCGTTCGGCGGCTACGCGGCCGACAACGGCGGCACCGAGATCGCCGACAGCTGCACGAACGTCGACTCCATCGCGGCGGCCTACGAGAAGGTCATCACGACCTACGACGTGTCCCGTCTCGACATGGACATCGAGGACAACTCGCTGGAGAACAGCGCCGGGATCGACCGCCGCAACAAGGCGATCAAGAAGGTCCAGGACTGGGCGGCCGCCAACGGACGCTCGGTGCAGATCTCGTACACCCTGCCCACCACCACGAGCGGTCTGGCCGACAGCGGTCTCGCGGTGCTGGAGAACGCGGTGTCCAACGGGGCCAGGGTCGATGTCGTGAACCTCATGACGTTCGACTACTACGACGGCGCCTCGCACAACATGGCGCAGGACACCCAGACGTCGATCACCGGCCTCAAGGGCCAGCTCGCCGACCTGTATCCGTCGAAGACCGACGCCCAGCTCTGGGGCATGACGGGCATCATCGAGATGCCGGGCATCGACGACTACGGTCCGGCCGAGACGTTCACGACGGCCGATGCCACGTCGGTCTACAACTGGGCGGTCTCCAAGGGTGTCAGCACCCTGTCGTTCTGGGCACTCCAGCGGGACAACGGCGGCTGCCCGGGCACCGGGGGAAGCGACACCTGCTCCGGCATCGCGCAGGACACCTGGTACTTCAGCCACACCTTCGCGCCGTTCACGAGCGGCGGCACGGGTCCGGTGACGGACGACTACTCGGTGGCCGTGTCACCCGCTTCGGCGACGATCGCGCCGGGCGGGACGGCCACGGCCACCGTGAAGACGGCGGTCACCTCGGGCAGCGCCAAGAGCGTCGCACTGAAGACGAGCGGGGCGCCCGCCGGTGTGACGGCGACGCTCAGCCCGGCGACGGTCACGGCCGGGGGCACATCGGCCCTGACCGTGAAGGCCTCGGCGTCGGCGGCGCCCGGCACGTACACGATCACCGTCACCGGTACCGCGGGCACACTCAGCCACGCGGCGAGCTTCGCACTGACCGTGTCGGGCCCGGGCGGCGGCACGGGTTCGCTGGTGAACGGGGACTTCGAGACCGGCTCGCTGGGTCCCTGGACCTGTGAGTCCGGCGGCGCGGTCGTCTCCACCCCGGTGCACGGCGGCACGCGCGCCCTCGCCGCGGCGGCCACCTCCTCGCAGACCGGCGAGTGCACCCAGACGCTCACCCTGTCCCCCAACACCAAGTACACGCTCAGTGGCTGGGTGCAGGGCAGTTACGGCTACCTCGGCGTCAAGGGCGGTGCCACGGCGAGCACCTGGGGGTCGTCCAGCGGTTACGCCAAGCAGTCGGTCGCCTTCACCACCGGGTCGAGCGGTGCGGTGACCGTCTATCTGCACGGCTGGTACGGGCAGGGCACGGTCTACGGTGACGACCTCTCCGTGACCTCCTGACCCCTGACCCACGGCACGACGGAGCCCCGGCTCCGGAGGCGGGCGGCCTCCGGAGCCGGGGCTCCGCTGCGTCAGCGGTCGACCTTGCGGGCCGCGCGCAGCCACTCCTTGTTCATCGCGGAGATCGACGGCAGCGGGATGCCCTTCGGGCAGGCCGTCGCGCACTCCCCGGTCAGCGTGCAGCCGCCGAAGCCCTCGCTGTCCATCTGCCCGACCATGTCCAGGACCCGGGTCTCCCGCTCGGGGGCGCCCTGCGGCAGGACGTTGAGGTGGTTGACCTTGGCGGAGGTGAACAGCATCGCCGAGCCGTTGGGGCAGGCCGCCACGCAGGCCCCGCAGCCGATGCACTCGGCGTGCTCGAAGGCGAAGTCGGCGTCGGGCTTGGGCACGGGCGTCGCGTGGGCGTCCGGAGCCGTACCGGTCGGGGCGGAGATGTAGCCGCCGGCCTGGATGATCCGGTCGAAGGCGGAACGGTCCACGACCAGGTCCCTGACGACCGGGAAGGCCGAGGCGCGCCAGGGCTCGATGTCGATCGTGTCGCCGTCCCGGAACGACCGCATGTGGAGCTGGCACGTGGTGGTGCGCTCCGGGCCGTGGGCGTCGCCGTTGATGACGAGGCTGCACGCGCCGCAGATGCCCTCGCGGCAGTCGTGGTCGAAGGCGACGGGGTCGTCGCCGGCGAGGATGAGCTCCTCGTTGAGGGTGTCGAGCATCTCCAGGAACGACATGTCCTGCGAGATGCCGTCCACGTCGTACGTGGACATGGCGCCGGGGGCGTCGGCGTTCTTCTGGCGCCAGACGCGCAGGGTGAGCTTCATGCGTAGCTCCGCTGAGTGGGGTGGACGTACTCGAAGACGAGGTCTTCCTTGTGCAGGACGGGGGCGTCGCCGGTGGCCGTGAACTCCCACGCCGCTCCGTAGGAGAACTCCTCGTCGCGCCGGGCGGCCTCGCCGTCCGGGGTCTGCGACTCCTCGCGGAAGTGGCCTCCGCAGGACTCAGCCCGGTGCAGGGCGTCGAGGCACATCAGCTCGGCGAGTTCGAGGTAGTCGACGACGCGGTTGGCCTTCTCCAGCGACTGGTTGAACTCGTCGCCGGTCCCGGGCACCTTGATGCGGCGCCAGAACTCGTCGCGGATCTGCGGGATCCGGTCGAGCGCCTTGCGCAGCCCCTCCTCGGTGCGGGCCATCCCGCAGTACTCCCACATCAGTTCACCGATCTCGCGGTGGAAGGAGTCGGGGGTGCGGTCGCCGTCGACGGCCAGCAGCAGGTTGAGGCGGTCCTCGGTCTCCGCGACGGCCTCCTCCACCGCCGGGTGGGAGCCGTCGACCTCCTCGTGGTGCGGGTTGCGGGCCAGGTAGTCGTTGATGGTCGACGGCAGGACGAAGTAGCCGTCGGCGAGGCCCTGCATCAGCGCGGAGGCGCCGAGGCGGTTCGCGCCGTGGTCGGAGAAGTTGGCCTCGCCGATCGCGAACAGGCCCGGGATCGTGGTCTGGAGGTCGTAGTCGACCCAGAGCCCGCCCATCGTGTAGTGCACGGCCGGGTAGATCCGCATCGGGGTCTCGTACGGGTTCTCCGCCGTGATCCGGGCATACATGTCGAAGAGGTTGCCGTACTTCTCCTCGACCTTGGCCCGGCCCATCCGTTCGATGGCCTCGGCGAAGTCCAGGTAGACACCCTGGCCGCCGGGTCCGACGCCGCGGCCCTCGTCGCACACGTTCTTCGCGGCGCGGGAGGCGATGTCCCGGGGCACGAGGTTGCCGAAGGCGGGGTAGATCCGCTCCAGGTAGTAGTCGCGCTCGTCCTCGGGGATCTCGCCCGCGGGGCGGGTGTCGCCCTTGGCCTTCGGCACCCAGATGCGGCCGTCGTTGCGCAGCGACTCGCTCATCAGCGTCAGCTTGGACTGGTGGTCGCCGGTGCGCGGGATGCAGGTGGGATGGATCTGGGTGAAGCAGGGGTTGGCGAAGTACGCCCCGCGCCGGTGGGCGCGCCAGATGGCGGTGGCGTTGGAGTTCATCGCGTTGGTCGACAGGTAGAAGACGTTGCCGTAGCCGCCGCTGGCCAGCACGACGGCGTCGGCGAAGTACGTGTCGATCCGCCCGGTGACCAGGTCGCGGGCCACGATGCCGCGGGCCTTGCCGCCGACGATGACCAGATCGAGCATCTCGGTACGGGAGTGCAGTTCGACGTTGCCCGCGGCGATCTGCCGCGACAGTGCCTGATAGGCGCCCAGCAGCAGCTGCTGTCCGGTCTGGCCGCGGGCGTAGAAGGTGCGGGAGACCTGGACGCCGCCGAAGGAGCGGTTGTCGAGGAGACCGCCGTACTCGCGGGCGAAGGGGACGCCCTGGGCCACGCACTGGTCGATGATCTCGACGGAGATCTGCGCGAGCCGGTGGACGTTGGACTCGCGGGCGCGGAAGTCGCCGCCCTTGACGGTGTCGTAGAAGAGCCGGTGGACGGAGTCGCCGTCGTTGCGGTAGTTCTTCGCCGCGTTGATGCCGCCCTGCGCCGCGACCGAGTGCGCGCGGCGGGGCGAGTCCTGGAAGCAGAACTGGACGACGTGGTAGCCCTGTTCGGCGAGCGTCGCCCCGGCCGAGCCGCCGGCCAGGCCGGTGCCCACGACGATGACGGTGTGCTTGCGGCGGTTGGCCGGGTTGACCAGCTTCGCCTCGAAGCGGCGGGTGTCCCAGCGGTCGGCGACGGGGCCTTCAGGGGCCTTGGTGTCGGTGACCGGGGCGCCGGTCGTGTAGTCCGTGTAGTCGTTCATGTCAGCTCACCACTCCGGTCATGACGGCGACGGGTACGGAGACGAAGCCCACCGTCAGCACCAGCGCGAGGACGTTGGCGATGGTCTTCAGGGCGCGGTCGCGGGTCGCGCGGCCGGCGCCGAGGGTCTGCGCCGCGCTCCAGAACCCGTGCTGGACGTGCAGCCCCATGGCGAGCATGGCGACGATGTAGATGACGTTGCCGTACCAGGTGGAGAAGGTGTCGATCACGTTCTGGTACGGGTGGCCGGACTGGAAGCCGCCGGAGTGCACGGTGCCGGTCGTCAGGTCGAGGATGTGCCAGACGATGAACAGCGCGATGATGATTCCGCCGTAGCGCATCGTGTTCGTGGCATAGCTGGCGCGCGGCTTCTTGTGCACGTACTTGCTGGGCCGGGCCCGCAGGTCGCGCCGGCTGAGCTGGTACGCGGAGACGGCGTGCAGGACCACGGCGGCGACGAGCACGACGCGGACGATCCACAGGGCCCACTCGTGGTGCAGGAACGGCTCGCCCATCACGCGCAGCCAGTGCGCGTAGCCGTTGAACTCGTCGGACCCGAAGAAGATCTTCAGGTTGCCGACCATGTGGACGACCAAGTAGAGGAGCATGATCAGGCCGCTCACGGCCATGATCGTCTTCTTGCCGACGGACGAGTCCCAGAGCGTGCGCGTCATGGACGGCCGTCGGTCCGTCCGTGTTGCCAATGCCATGAACACGACGCTAGGGCCGAAGGGCCCGATCAGTCCAAGACATGGAATGGCTCATCTCCATAGGCTTGAGCTATCGAGGCGGGTAGGGTGAGTGTATGCAGTTCCAGCAGCTCACCTATTTCGTGGCGGTCGCCGAGGCCCGGCACTTCACCCGCGCCGCGGAGGAGGTGCACGTCTCGCAGCCCTCGCTCTCCCAGCAGATCAGGGCCCTGGAGAACGAGCTGGGTGCCGAGCTGTTCAGCCGGGCCCGGGGGAACATCGCACTGACGGACGCGGGCGAGGCCCTGCTGCCGCTCGCCCGGCGCATCCTGGCCGACGCCGACACCGCCCGGCACGAGGTCCAGGAACTGGCCCAGCTGCGCCGCGGCCGGGTCAGGCTCGGCGCCACACCCAGCCTCTGCACGGGCCTGCTGCCCGATGTGCTCCGCGCCTTCCACGATCTGCACCCGGGGATCCAGCTGCTGCTGGAGGAGGGCGGCTCGCACGACCTCGTACGGGAACTGGCGCGCGGGGCGCTCGATCTGGCCCTGGTGGTGCTTCCGCTGCCCGCGGCCTCACCGGCGCTGACCACCGTCGAACTGCTCCAGGAGGACCTGGTGGTGGTCTCTTCCGCGGACGGCCCGCGGCCCGGCCGCGGTGGCAGCGTCCGGATCGCGGATCTGGAGGGCGAGCCGCTGGTGATGTTCCGGCACGGCTACGACCTGCGGGAGCTCACCGTCGCCGCCTGCCGGGCCGAGGGCTTCGAGCCGTCGTTCACCGTGGAGGGCGGCGAGATGGACGCCGTCCTCGGCTTCGTGCGGGCCGGTCTCGGGGCCGCCGTGGTGCCCAGCATGGTGGCGACCCGGGCCGGCCGCGATCTGCGCACCACACCGCTGGCGCGGCCGGGGCTGCGGCGCACGATCGCGCTGGCCCACCGCAGCGACGTGGCCCCGCCGCGGGCGGCGCGGGAGCTGCAGCGGGTGCTGCTGGCCAGCCGGGCGGACGCGGTGTCCTCGGGCCCGCCACCGGGCGACGGACAGGCCTGAGGACACCGCGGCACCGCCCGGCTCACACCGCGTCGGCCAGCAGCAGCGAGTGGATCCGGTCCGGGGCCCCGGGGCGCGCGTAGTACCAGCCCTGGGCCGTGTCGCAGCCCAGCTGCCGCAGCTGCTCCGCCTGGGCCCCCGTCTCCACGCCCTCGACCGTCACGGCCAGGTCCAGGCTGTGCGCGAGCGAGACGATCCCCTCGACGATCTTCAGGTCCACCGGATCGGCCGGATGGTGCTGCATCCCCTGCGTGAAGGAACGGTCCAGCTTCAGCACGCTCACCGGCAGCCGCCGCAGGTTCGCCAGGTTCGAGTACCCCGTGCCGAAGTCGTCGAGCGCTATGTCGACGCCCATGTCGGCCAGTTGCCGCAGCGGCTTCAGCAGGTCCTCGTCCGCCCCGATGAGGGCCGACTCGGTGACCTCCAGGCACAGCGCCCCGGCTTCGAGCCCCGAACGCTCCAGGATGTTCACCGTCTCCGCGACCAGCCGCGGGTGGTGCAGCTGGGCGGGCGAGAGGTTGACGTTGATCCGCAGCGGACCGCCGTCGGTGTGCCGCTCCTGCCAGAAGTTGGCCTGCCGCACCGACTCCTCCAGCACCCACCGGCCCAGCGGCACGATCAGGCCGGTGTGCTCGGCGAGGGCGATGAACCGGTCCGGCCCCAGCACCCCGTGCTGCGGATGGCACCAGCGCACCAGCGCCTCGGCGCCGTGCACCGAACCGTCACCGAGGTGCACCAGCGGCTGGTACTCGATGAAGAACTCACCGCGCTCCAGCGCGGCCGGCAGCGCCGTGGTCAGGCCGTGCCGCGTGATGGCGCGGGCGTCCGCCTCCGCGTCGGCGAGCTCGAAGCGGTTGCCGCCCGCGGACTTGGCGCGGTACATCGTGATGTCGGCGCTCCGCAGCACCTCCGCGGCGCTGCGTTCGCCCGCCGGCCCCTCGACGACCCCGATGGACCCGCGGACCGTCAGCTCGCGCCCGTCCAGCCGGATCGGCGTGCCGAGGACACTCAGGATCCGGCACGCCAGGTCGTCGACCTCGGACGCGGTGTCGGGGCCGGTGGTCAGCGCCACGAACTCGTCGCCGCCGAGCCGCGCCACCATCTCACCGGGTGCGGTCGCGCAGCTCTGCAGCCGGTCCGCGACCTCGACCAGCAGCCGGTCGCCCGAGGCGTGGCCCAGGCTGTCGTTGATGGCCTTGAAACCGTCCAGGTCCAGGTAGCAGAGGCCGAACCGGCTGCCGTCCCCGGCTGAGAGCGCTTTCTCGAGACGCTCGAAGAAGAGCGTCCTGTTCGGCAGGCCGGTGAGCGCGTCGTGCGTGGCCTCGTACCGCAGCCGCAGATTGAGCAGCCGCCGCTCGGTGGTGTCCTCCATCAGGGCCAGCTGGTACTCCGGCCGGCCCTCGGAATCCCGCAGCAGAGACACCGTCAGATTGGTCCACAGGACGGTGCCGTCGTTGCGGTAGTACGGCTTCTCGACCCGGTAGTGCTCGCGTTCGCCGCGCACCAGCTCGTTGTAGTACCGCCATACCTGCGGGGAGTCCTCGGGGTGGACCCACTCGTCGACGCGGTGGCTCAGGACGTGGTTCTCGAGGCCGCCGAACATCCGGGTGAGGGTGTCGTTGACCTCCAGCACGTTGCCGTCCAGGTCGGCGATCCCGATGCCGATGGCGGCGTCCTTGAAGACGGCCCGGAAGCGCGCCTCCGTCGCGTGCAGCGCCTGTTCGGCCTGCGAGCGCGCGGTGAGCGCCGAGCGGGCGATGGCCTCCTGCTCGGCGAGGGTCCGCTCGCGCAGGGCCTGGGAGAAGCCTCCCGCGACGGCGTGCTGGATCCGCGCGCAGCGGGACCGGCTGTCCTCGGTCGACAGGGCGTCCGGCCCATTGCTGCCGCAGTAGAGCACGAGGTACGAGTCGACGACCCCGAGCGTGGAGCTGAGTGCGTCGGGGTCCGTGCAGTGCGCCGCGACGAGGGCGGTGCCCACCCGGCTCGCGGGAGCCGCGTCGAAGGGGCGGGCGTGCAGGGTGTCGCTGAGCGCGCGGGCGAGCGGGAGCAGATGCTGCTCGAACTCGGGCCGCGTCATGGAGGTGGCTGTCGACGGGAAGATCGCCCGGCTCCAGATCGTGGCGAATCTCCGGAGCCGGTCCTCGGGGCCGTCCGGCTCCGCGTCCGGGGCTCCGGACGCCTGGGCGGGAATGCTCACGCCTTGCGTCCCACTCCAGCGAAGCCCGAGAAGGCGTATGGGTCCTCGTTCTCCTGGGCGGCCGCGGAGTCGGGGTGCCAGTCCGGCATCGACACCAGGCCGGGCTCGATCATCTCGTAGCCCGCGAAGAACCGGCCGATCTCGTCCTGCGACCGCATCACCAGCGGGTTGCGGATGTTCTTGTACACCCCGACCGTGCCGTCGGCCTCCGCCTGCGTCAGCGGAATGCCCTCGTACGAGGCGTGCGTGACGATGAGAAGGCTGCCGGGCGCCAGGGCGTCGCGCAGGGCGGCGACGGCGGTCTGCGGGTCGTCGGAGTCCTCGATGAAGTGGAGTACGGCGACGAGCAGCAGCGCCACCGGCCGGTCCAGGTCGAGGAACTTCACGATGTCCGGGTGGCCGAGGATCTCCTCGGGCCGGCGCAGATCGGCGGTCGCGATCACCGCGCGGTCGTTCCCTTCGAGCACGGCCTCGCTGTGTGCGACTGCGACCGGATCGTGGTCGACGTACGCCACCTTGGCCTGCGGGTCGATCGCCTGGGCGACCTCGTGGACGTTTCCGAAGGTGGGTATCCCGGAACCGATGTCGAGGAACTGCGTGACTCCCCGGTCCAGCGCGTAGCGCACGGCGCGGCGCATAAAGGCGCGGTTCGCCTGCATGATCTTGGGAAGTCCCGGCATGAACTCCATGGCCTTGCGGGCTGCTTCCCGGTCCACTTCGAAATTGTGCGAGCCGCCCAGATAGAAGTCATACATTCGGGACACGCTCGGCACCGAAATGTCAATGCCTTGCGGTGCCCAGGCGGGACGCTCCATCGATGTCTCCAACAAGTCGCCACGGCGATCCGGCCATGTTCATGGTCAGTGTTGACCAGAGGCTACTGATCCACCGCCAGGAGAGCGAGCGGAAACGGAAATTAGCGGTCCGTTATTGGTCACACACCAGTGGCAAGTGCAACCGCCCCGTCGCTGCGGGTGACATTCAGCGACGGGGCGATGCAAGAAGTTCATTTCCGAACTACTTTGTCGCCCCGACCAGCTTGGCCTGCGGGGAGACTGCGTACCATGTTCCCCCGACACCCTGGCCGTTGGTGTCACCGGGCCTGACGTCGCCGGAGAAGGTGTAGATGGGCCAGCAGTCGACGGCCTGCTGCTTGAGCCCGTCCGGCCGGTCGAAGGTGACGAAGCCCTTCGTGGTGACGCCCTTCACATCATTCTTCGCGACGGGCGCGACGACCGGCCACTTCGAGAGACAGGCTCCGGTGCAGGCCGACTTCATCGGCCATGCGACATCCTTCTTGAAGCGGTAGACCGTCATGCCTCGCTTGTCCACGACGATATCGCCGAGTTTCGGATCCTTGCGCACCGAGAGGCCCGCGAGGGCTGCCGGTTGCGCCCCGGACGGGCCGTCGGCGTTCACCGCCGCCTTCTTGCCGTCCGGTGCCGCGGCGAACCAGGTTCCGCCCACTCCCTGCCCCGTCGCGTCGCCCGGCGCGGTGTCCTTGGCGTACCGGTACATCGGCCAGCCGGCCAGTGTGAGTTGCTGGGTGCCGTCGGCCCGGGTGACCTTCCCGATCAGTGCGGCATCGGTCCCGGCCGCCGCGGTGACATTGCCCGCGGGCACCGGCGGCCAGGCTTTCGCACAGTCGCCATCGCAATTCGACTTGGGCGGGTTCGCGGTGTCCTTGTCGAATCGGTAGAGCGTGAATCCCCCGCTGTCCGTCACCACTTTGCCGAGCTTCTTGCTGTCCCACACCGCGAGCTGCCCGGCCTGCTTCGCCGCGGCCGTCTCCGTCGTGGCGCCGGAGCCGTAACCGCTGTCCGATCCGTACCCGTCCCCGGCCTCCGCGGCCGGACTCGCGTTGCCCACGTTCTGTCCGTTGGGTGACTGGGTCCCCTGTTCCTGACCGCACGCCGTCGTCAGCGCCACCAGGGCCACCGCGGTCACCGCGAGCGAGGCGTTCCGCCAGGTGTTCATGTCAACTCCCGTGGTACTTCGATCAGTTGCGACGCGGGTTCGCGTCGTTCATGGCCGTAGATACGGGTGCCGGGGCGCGCTTTGTTCAATGCGTACGCAGATTCTTCCGAAGCCGCAAACACCGGATGCCTCAGGTCCCCTCCATCGGGCGAACCGGACGGGTGTCCGGCGTGCCTCCCCGCCGACCGGTACATGCTCCCCGTCGTGTACGGATCACTCATCGGCCGCCTCACCGCCGCCGTCGCACTCACCTGGCTGCTCACCGCGCCTGTGCCCGCGGTGGCCGACAACTGCGCGTATGCCTCGATCGGGGAGGGGGACGGCGGTTCGGCGGTGGCCAGCAGCGGCGACGGAAGCTGCCATGCGGGCCCGAAGCCGAAGCCCACTCCCCCACCGGCCCCGAAACCCCCGCCACCACCACCGCCTCCGCCGCCTCCGCCCCCTCCACCCCCGCCGCCGCCACCGCCTCCACCCCCGCCACCCGAGCCGGCGCCGCCGCCCCCTCCCCCTCCGCCGCCACCGCCGCCTCCCACACCGACACCGACGCCCACGCCCACGCCGACACCCACACCGACCCCGTCCGCACGCCCCGCGCCGCCCTCACCCATCGCGCTCCCCTCGTACCGCAGACCCGTACGGAAGGCTCCGGAACGCCATACCTCCCTGGTCACCCTCACCTTGATGATCACCGCCCCCGCGGTGTTCGCCGTCGCCGTCCTGCGGCCCCGTTCCCGATGACCTCCGGAGGCACTCATGTCGGAATGGCTTGTTCTCGCCCTCGCCATGGTGGCGGCCAGCGCCGTCGTCCTGACCATCGCCGTACTCAACAACCGCCGTCTGCCCGAGGACGACGACCCGTCCGAGACCCCCGACGTCATCGAGTACATGACGATGATGATCGGGGTGGTCTACGCCATCGTGCTGGGCCTCGCCATCGCGGGCGTCTGGGAGGGCCGCGGCGCCGCCCAGGAGTACGTACGCCAGGAGGCCCAGGCACTGCACGAGGTCAGCGCGCGCTCGTCCGTCTACCCGCCCGAGGTCCGCACCCGGATCCGCGCCGATGTCGACACCTACGTCAGCTACGTCGTGCACGACGAGTGGCGGGCCATGAGCAAGCACGGCACGCTCACCGACCGGGGCGCCGAGCTCCTGGACCGGGTCAGGGCCGACGTCACGGACTACCGGCCGAAGACGGACCACGAGGGACAGGCCTACCAGCCGCTGGTCGACCAGGTCGCCGCGGCCGACGACGCCCGCAACGCACGGGGGCAGAGCGCCGGCGCCACCATGCCGGGCGTCGTCTGGTTCGGACTGATCACCGGAGCGCTGGTGACGGTGGGGCTGATCTTCACCCTGCAGATCCGCCGCACGTTCCGTGAACTCCTGCTGGCGGGTCTGTTCAGTGTGCTGATCGCCTTCCTCCTCTTCCTGATCTGGGACTTCGACTCCCCCTTCGGCCGGGGCATCTCGGCCACCGCCGCACCGTTCCTGGATCTGTTCCCCGGCGCCGCGGGCGGATAGCGGGCCCGTCCCCCGGGCGGTGCGCCGCTCGGGGGACAGCGGTGCCCCGAGCGGCGCACCCCGATCGCGGGCGAAATGCACCACTTCTAGCGTTGCCCGCATCGAGGTGCATTTCTGACGCTTTGTGGAAATCCGTTCCGCAGCTGCTCCTCGGGGACCCGGAGGATTCACCATGCGCGCAATACGTGTCACCCCCGTCGCTCTGCTCGGCGCCGCAGCACTCGCCCTGACCGCCCCGGCCGTGACCGCGTATGCAGCTACCACGGGCGGCCCGCCCATCGGCGGGAGCGGATACACCGTCACGCCCTCGGTGATCGCGCCGGGCGGCCAGGTCACCCTGGCGGCCAAGGGGTGCTCCACCACGGCCACCGCGTCCTCGGGGGTGTTCGACACCGTCACCATCCCCAGGAACGGCACCGGCAGGGCGACGGTCGACTGGGACGCGAAGCCGGGTGCGGCCTATGAAGTGACGTTCATCTGCAACACCTCGCCGAGTTCCACGGCCAAGGTGAACCTCACGGTCAGCGCCGCCACCAGCACACCCACCACGAGCTCGACGAGCTCCCCGGTGTCCACGGCCTCCCCGGCCGGTGTGCAGGGCGGTATGGGCGGCAGCATCGACAGCATGAACTCCGGCGAGATCGTGGCCGGCACCGCGCTGGCGGTGGCCGCAGCGGCCGGCACCGTCTTCGTGGTGCGGCGCCGCAAGGAGAGCCGCTCGCACTGACCGGCCGTCCTGGAGCGTGTTTCGAAAGTCCCGCCTGCTCGGCGACCCTTCGGGCGGACGGCGCTACTTTCGAAACACTCCCTGGACAGAACGAAAGTCGCCCCGGGTCCTCATGGAGGACTCGGGGCGACTTCGGTTATCGGGCCTGCGGGAGCGTCCTTACGGTCAGATCGCCCCATGGCTCGTCCTCCGGCGGCGCATGATGTACATGCCTCCGCCGAGGGCCGCCGAGGCGACCAGGCCCGCGCCGACACCCATCTCGGCCGGGCTCGCGGCCATCGAGCCGCCGAGGCCGCCCTGTGCGCCGCGGCTGTTGAGCACGGTGAAGCGGTGACCGGCCGTCCGGTCGGTGCCGTCGCAGCGCACCGTCAGGTTGTACGAGCCGGGCGTCGCGTCGTTGAGGATCCGGACCCGGGCGTGGCCGACCCGGCCCGCCGAGAGGCGGGTGGTGCGGAAGGCGTTGGACGAGACGCTGCCGCCCCGGCCGCAGCCCTCGGCGCTGACCTGCATGGCCGCGCCCTGGTGCACACGCTCGGGGTCGACGGTCACGTTGTTCGGCCCGTTGTTGCGGCCGTTCCCGTTCCCGTTGCCGTTTCCGTTTCCGTTGCCGTTGCCGTTGCCGTTGCCGTTGCCGTTGCCGTTGCCGTTTCCGTTGCCGTTTCCGTTGCCGCCTCCGTTGTCCCAGTCGCCCGGGTCGTTCCAGTCGTTCTGGTTGTTGCCGTTGTTCTGGCCGTTCCCGACATCTCCACCGGCCGCGGCCATCGGGGCACCGAGCCCGAGAGCGGCGACGGCGGTCGCGGCGACAACGAGAGCGCGTGTAGCACGCATCGTTCGAACCTCCAGCGGGAAGCGCCCCGGAGCTCTGTGCACCGGGATGGATCGACGAGAACGCCTCCCATGACGAACCCTCACCAGATCCTTGATCCACCGCATTTCGGCACTGCTCCACCCCGGTGATCCGACACACCGTGCGGAGACCTGTGAATCTGATGGACCCGCAGGTCACAGACCGTCAGAACTTTTATCCGCCCACTACTCCGATAAGAAGCCCGCCCCGCGGCCGCCACCCGTTCGCACTTCCCTGAATGCCGGGCGACCGGCCCGCGCCTAGCGTTCCCCTCGTCGCGACGAAGGGAGAACCATGGGACGGGACAACTGGCGCCCCGAACGGATCAGACACTCGCCGTGGGGCGCGCTCGCGCTGGCGATGCTCGCCGGTCTCGCGCTGATGCGGAACGGCGCGGACCTCTCGCCCGGACCGCCGCAGCCGGTCGCCGCCACCTCGGTGGGCCAACAGAAGAGCGTCCCGGTGGCCCCGGCGGCCGGCCCGGCCGTGAAGCCCCTGGCGTACGCGCCCGCCGCCCGTGTGGCCATCCCCTCGATCCAGGTCGACGCCCCCCTCGTCGACGTGAACCTCGACGAGAACGGCTGGATCGAGACACCTCCCCCGCAGGATCCCAACCTGGCGGGCTGGTACCAGAACGGCATCGCACCCGGGCAGCTCGGCACCTCCGTCATCGTCGGACACGTCGACAACCAGGCAGGACCCGCGGTCTTCTACGGCCTGGGCTCGCTGAAGAAGGGCAACCGCGTCGAGGTCACCCGCAGTGACGACCAGATCGCGGTGTTCGAGGTCTACGGCGTCGAGGTGTTCTCCAAGAACGACTTCCCCGGTGCCCGGGTCTACGGCGACACCGGGCAGGCGGAACTGCGGGTCATCACCTGCGGCGGCGGATACACGAAGGCCAACGGCTACGACGGCAACGTCGTCGCCTTCGCCCGCCTGGTCGAAACCCGCTGAACGACTGCTGCCGGGGCCGCGGTCCCGCCCCGGCAGCAGTCGTGACGCGGCTCAGCGGCGCTGCGGCACCGTGATCCGGTACCCGTCCTCCAGCAGGTCCGGCAGATAGCGGCCCAGCGCGGCGACGCTCTGCGAACGGTTGCCGCCCGCGTCGTGCGACAGCACCACGACCCCGGGGGCGGCCCCCTCCTTCACCCGCCGGACGATGCTGTCGGTGCCCGGCACCGTCCAGTCCAGGGTGTCCACCGTCCAGGCCATGGGCTCCATCCCCATCGCCGCCCCGATCTCGAACGAATTGCGGTTCCAGGCTCCGTAGGGCGCCCGGTACCAGAGCGGCGGGGCGCCGGTGACCTTCTCGATCACCTCGCTGGTGCGGCCCAGTTCGTCGGTGATGCCGGCCCGGGAGAGCCGGGTGACCAGCGGATGGGTCCAGGAGTGGTTGCCGACGGTGTGGCCCTCGTCGGCGATCCTGCGGACGAGGTCCTGGTTGTCGTGGGCCATCTCCCCGCAGAGGAAGAACATCGCCCGCACGTCGTGCTTGCGCAGTGTGTCCAGGATGTGCGGGGTGTACAGCGGATCGGGTCCGTCGTCGAAGCTCAGGACCATGGCCCGGCCGATGTCGGGCAGGTGCTCGAACGGCCGGGTGCGGACCGGCGGTGCGGCCGGGCGGTAGTGCGGCGGGTTGTTCGCGGTCATGGGCCGGAGCCGGTAGGCGAGCGGCCGGGTGCGCGCGGCGGCTGCCTGCGGACCGGCAGCGGCGGACGGCGGCGCGGGAGGCCGGAACGGCGCACCGGCGGAGTCCGCCGCGACCAGGCGCACCGCAGTGGCGGCGCCCAGCCCGGCAGCCAGCCTCAGCAGCGTTCTGCGCATCGGTGGCAACTGATCGTTCTTCATGACCAACTGCTCGCACGCCTGCTCCCCCACCCGTCTCAACGACACCGGTTACGGAGGGTTTTGCACCCGTTGGAGGGAGCGCATCCGCGCAACCGGCAGCAGCGCGCCGGGGCACTCGGGAGCCCGTACCGGAGCCCGCGACGGGAGCCGATAGCCTCACTGCCGTGACAGACCAGCAGCCTCACCAGTTCGAACGTGGCACAGACGGCCCGAAAGTGATCGTCGCGGGCCTCGACGGTTCCGATTCCTCCATGCGCGCCGCGGCGTACGCGGCAGGACTCGCCCGTCGGCAGCGGGCCATGCTCGCCCTCGTCTACGTCCAGCCCGTACTGGCGGCGGGTGCCGCACTCGGCGCCCCGGTCGGCGACGCGACCGGGGACGTGGCGGAGAGCCTGGTGAACGAGATCCGCGAGTCGACGGAGCGGATGAAGGACATATGGGACGTGCGCTGGGAGTTCCACACCTTCCGCGGTGATCCGTACAACGGGCTGGTGACCGCGGCCGACGAGCTCAAGGCGGACGCCGTCGTGGTCGGCGCGTCCGAGTCGGCCGGGCACCGGTTCATCGGATCGGTGGCCGTGCGCCTGGTGAAGGCCGGCCGCTGGCCCGTCACCGTGGTCCCGTAACCGCACCCTCCGCCGCCGCGCCGCACCGCCACCCGACCGTTCACCGCACCATTCGCCGCTCTGAGCGACCGCTCGTCGCACGGGGCGGCGTATGTCCTGTTCCCCCGGGCGTGAATGCGTTCGTATACGCCAGTCAGCAGGGAGGCGGCAGGGGCCTCCGCGCGGAAGGGCGTTCACGATGACCACGACGACGACCGATGAGCGGGCACTCGCGGATCTGCAGCGTGAGCACGGCCCCGCCCTGTTCCACTTCCTTCTCGGGCTGACGTTCGGTGACCGGCAGCGGGCCGAGGACCTCCTCCAGGAGACGCTGGTCCGGGCCTGGCAGCACCCCGAGGCGTTCGACGGCCCGTACGAGTCGATGCGGCCCTGGCTGTTCACCGTGGGACGCCGGCTGGCGATCGACGCCCGCAGGTCGCGGCTGGCCCGGCCGGCCGAGGTGGGCGACGCCGTGCTGGAGAGCGCCCCGGACGGGGAGGACACCGCAGAGTCCGCCGTGGCCGCGCTCGATGTGCGCGAGGCGGTGCGCACCCTCAGTCCTGAGCACCGGGCGGTACTGGTGCAGATCTACTTCCGCGGGCTGAGTGTCGGCGAGACGGCCGAGGTGCTCGGTATCCCCGCCGGCACCGTCAAGTCCCGTTCTTACTACGCGTTGCGGCTGCTGTCGCGCAATCTGCCCGGCTACTCCAGCAGGTCCTCCTCGCTGAGCAGCGGCAGCAGGGCCGCGGCCTCCGCGACCGCCGCGTAGTCGGCGGCGCAGCGGTCGCAGGCCTGCAGATGGCGGGCGACCCGCAGGGCCTCCGGGGCCGGGAGTGCGTCCAGCACGTAGGCTCCGAGCAACTGCCGCATGTGCGGTCCCTCCCCGGGGTCGGCGGTCATCGCAACCTCATGTCTGTGACGAAACGGGTCCGACGGATCCTGTCCTTCTGGCCACGCGGGGCGCGCTCCCCCGGTTCAATGCTGCGTGTAGGGCCGTACCGAGAACGGAATGGGGCGAGACCGGATGCGTCCGGAACGTCAAGACGGATCCAGTGGCGGCGGGCTGCTGATCCCGATGGCCTGGATGTACGCGGAGTACATCGCCGACGAACTGCTGCGGACCGGCGAGCTGATGGAGCCGGCGACGCTGGAGTACCGGGCGGGCCGTGACGCGCTCGCCCTCACCGTCTTCCTCTCCGACGGTGAGGTGGCCGAGTCGCTGCCCGCCACCCGGGTGGACGAGCTGCGGCTGCTGACGGCGTACGGGGCCCCGTGGCGCGGCTGGGTATGCGCGCGGCTCGACGCGTTGGAGGCGGCGGGTGAGGCCGGTCCGGACGTCGCCCTGGCCCGTGCGGCCTGGCGCTGGCTGGAGGACACGGAGCTCCTGGCGGCCGATCTGGACGCGATCGGTCCGCCGCCGTGGGAGCCGGAGGAGGAAGAGGAGGAGACCGCGGCCCAGGTGTGGACACCCGCCTGGCAGCTGGGGCTGCCGCTGGGGCACCTCTCGATCCACCTGTACTGAGGGCCTGCTGCACGAAGGGCCTGCTCGTACTGGGCGCCGGCCCGTCGCCGCTTCAGGAGCCGTGCACCCCGGCGCGGTACTTCGGCAGCCGTACGGTGATGCGCATGCCGGCGCCCATGCCCGTCTCGATGACGAGCCCGTAGTCGTCCCCGTACACCTGCCGCAGCCGTTCGTCGACGTTGAGCAGGCCGATGCCGGTGGACTTGCCGCCCTCGCCGCGCAGGATGTGGCGCAGCCGCTCGGGGTCCATGCCGGTGCCGTCGTCCTCGATGACGACCTCGGCCTCCGATCCGGCGTCCAGGGCGCTGATGGTGATGCGGCTGGAGGTGACGGCCCCTTCCAGCCCGTGCTTGACGGCGTTCTCGACCAGCGGTTGCAGGCAGAGGAAGGGCAGCGCGACGGGCAGTACCTCGGGGGCCACCTGGAGGGTGACCGAGAGCCGTTCGCCGAACCGGGCGCGGACCAGGGCCAGGTACTGGTCGATGGAGTGCAGTTCGTCGGCGAGGGTGGTGAAGTCGCCGTGGCTGCGGAACGAGTAGCGGGTGAAGTCGGCGAACTCCAGCAGGAGTTCGCGGGCCTGTTCGGGGTCGGTGCGGACGAACGAGGCGATGGCTGCCAGGGAGTTGAAGATGAAGTGCGGGGAGATCTGCGCGCGCAGGGCCCTGATCTCGGCCTCGATGAGCTGGGTGCGCGAGCGGTCGAGTTCGGCGAGTTCCAGCTGTACGCAGACCCAGCGGGCCACCTCGCCGGCCGCCCTGGCCAGGACCGCCGATTCGCGGGGCGCGTAGGCGATCAGGGTGCCGAGGACCCGGTGGTCGACGGTGAGCGGTACGGCGACGGCCCAGCGCAGCGGGCAGTCCAGGTCCTCGCACTCGCTGCGGAAGGCGGTGTCGCGGCCGCTGGCGAGGACGTCGCCCACCTGGTCCATGACGTGCCGGCCGTGGTGGTCGCCCTCGCCGTCCCAGACCAGGACCCGGTCGCGGTCGGTGAGGCACAGGGCGTCGGTGCCGAGCAGCGAGCGCAGCCGGCGGGCCGATCGGCGGGCGCTCTCCTCGGTGAGCCCGGCGCGCAGCGGGGGCGCGGCGAGGGACGCGGTGTGCAGGGTCTCGAACGTGGCGTGCTCGACGGGGGTGCCGACATCGCTCGTGCGCACGGGCCGAGCGGTCATCCGGCCGGCCAGCAGGCCGCCGCCGAACAGGAGAAGGACGAGGAGGACGATGACGGCGTATCCGGCTCCGGTCACCGGTGCCTCCCTGCGGTCAGCGCTTCGGGCAGGTGGAAGCGGGTCATGGCGGCGTTGGTTCCGGCGGGTATCCGCCCGGGCGTGGCGAGCGAGACCAGGATCATGGCGAGGAAGCCGACGGGCACGGACCAGACGGCGGGCCAGGCGAGCAGCGCGTGCGGCCAGCCGGGCGGGCGCACCGCCCCGCTGACGGTGATGGCGACGGAGAGCAGCGCGGAGCCGCCGCCCAGGACGAGTCCCGCCACGGCACCGGGCGGGGTGAGGCGGCGCCACCAGATGCCGAGGACGAGCAGCGGGCAGAAGGAAGACGCGGACACGGCGAACGCCATCCCCACGGAGTCGGCGACCGGTACCCGGCTGACCATCAGCGACCCGGCGAGCGGGACGGAGATGGCGAGGACGGTGGCCAGCCGGAAGTGCCGTACGCCGCGCGAGGGCAGGACGTCCTGGGTGATGACGCCGGCGACGGCCATGGTCAGTCCGGAGGCGGTCGACAGGAACGCGGCGAAGGCGCCGCCCGCGATGAGCGCGCCGAGCAGGTCGCCGCCGAGCCCGCCGATGACCCGGCCGGGCAGCAGCAGCACGGCCGCGTCGGCGTCGCCGCCGTGGATGAGCTCGGGGGCGTACAGCCGTCCGAGGGCGCCGTAGACGGGCGGCAGGAGGTAGAAGACGCCGATGAGGGCGAGGACGGCGACGGTGGTGCGGCGGGCGTCGCGGCCGTTGGGGCTGGTGTAGAAGCGGACGACGACGTGCGGCAGGCCCATGGTGCCGAGGAAGGTGGCGACGATGAGGCCGTAGGTGGCGTACAGCGGATGGTCGGCGCGGAAGACGGACAGCTGCTCGTCGAAGGTGACGCGGGGCCGTCCGTCGCCCTGCCAGGCCAGCACCAGGAAGATCGCGGGGACCAGGAGCGCGGTCAGTTTCAGCCAGTACTGGAACACCTGGACGAAGGTGATGGAGCGCATGCCGCCGGCGGCGACGGCGAGGACGACCACGGAGGCGACGAGGACGTCGCCGAGCCAGCCGGGCGCCCCGGTGAGGATCTTGAGGGTGAGTCCGGCGCCCTGGAGCTGCGGGACGAGGTAGAGCCAGCCGGCGCCGACGACGAGCACGCTGACGAGCCGGCGCACCTGCCGGGACTCGAGCCGCCCCTCGGCGAAGTCGGGCAGGGTGTACGCCCCCGAGCGGCGCAGCGGGGCCGCGACGAAGACCAGCAGCACCAGGTAGCCGGCGGTGTAGCCGACCGGGTACCAGAGCATGTCGGGGCCGTGCACGAGGACCAGTCCGGCGATGCCGAGGAAGGAGGCGGCGGAGAGGTATTCGCCGCTGATCGCGGCCGCGTTGAGGCGGGGGCGCACGGTGCGCGACGCGACGTAGAAGTCGGAGGTGGTCCGGGAGATGCGGAGCCCGAATCCGCCGACGAGGACGGTGGCGAGGACGACGGCGGCGACGGCCGCCACCGCGTACGTGCGGCTCACTGTGCGGGGCGGCCTTCCACGAGCCGGGCGAAGTCGCGCTCGTTGCGCTCGGCCCGGCGCACGTACCACCAGGCGAGCAGCGTCAGCGGCGGATAGGCGGCGAAGCCGAGGACGGCCCAGACGACGGCGTCGCTGTGCAGTGCCTCGAAGGCCGGCGGCAGGGTGCCGACCACGGCGGCGAGCACACCGAAGGCGGTGAGCCCGGCGCGCAGTTGGCTGCGCATCAGCGAACGGACGTACGCGCCGCCCAGCGCGGTCTGTTCGTCGATCTCCGACTGGGTGCGGTAGCGCGGCAGCGGACGCACCCGCCGGGGCTCCCCCGTCACCACTTCGCGCCGGGGCGTTGGCTCTGCGGACATGGGGCCGGAGTGTACGCAGCACCCGGCCCCGCTGGGAAGGGTTCCGGGTGCGGGTAGGCGCTGGTCAGCGGCCGGTCTGGCGCATCAGCAGATCGCGCAGGGCGCGGGTGTGGCGGCGGCTGACGGGGAGGGAGGCGGTGCCGATGCGCACGCTCATGCTGCCCGCGTCCAGCCGCAGTTCGTCGATCCGGCCGAGCGCCACCAGGTGGCGGCGGTGGATGCGGACGAATCCGCGGGTGCGCCAGCGCTCCTCCAGGGTGGTGAGGGGGACGCGGACGAGGTGGCTGCCGGTGGCGGTGTGCAGCCGGGCGTAGTCGCCCTGGGCCTCGGCGTAGGCGATGTCGTCGATCGGGATGAAGCGGATGACGCCGCCCAGTTCGACGGGGATCTGGTCGTGCGCGGTGTCGTGCACGGGTGCGGAGCGGTCGCCGACCTGCTCGGCGACACGGCGCACGGCCTCGGCCAGGCGTTCGCGGCGTACGGGTTTGAGGACGTAGTCGACGGCCTTGAGGTCGAAGGCGTGCACGGCGAAACCCTCGTGCGCGGTGACGAAGACAATGAGCGGGGGTGCGGCGAAACCGGCGAGCAGCTGGGCGACGTCGAGTCCGGTGAGGCCCGCCATGTGGATGTCCAGGAAGACGACGTCGATGGCGGCGGGGTCGTCCGGACCGGCCTCGACGGCGCTGCCGATGCGGCGCAGCGCCTCGGTGGCCCCGGTGGCGCCCTCGGCGCTGCGGATCCGGGGATCGGCGCGCAGGAGGTACAGCAGTTCCTCCAGGGCGGGTTCTTCGTCGTCGACGGCGAGTACGCGGAGCATGAGGCCGGAGTTTAAGGGCTGCGCGGGGCGATGCGGAGGGGCGGTGCTGAGTGATTCACGGGTTGTTTCCGTACGGGACGGCATGTGCACCCCGCCCCACCGTCGCGATGTCGGCGCCTACGCCCTGGGCGTGCTCGGCGCCGCCGACGCCTTCCGTTTCGAGGAGCATCTGGAGGGCTGTGCCCGGTGTGCGTGCGGGGTGGTGGAGCTCGGTGGGGTGACGGCCGCGCTCGGCCGGTACGCGCGGCTGACGCCGCCGGGCGTCGATCCGGTGGTCCGGCCGGGTCCCGGGCTGGTGCGCCGGGCGACGGAGGCGGTGGCGGCCGGGCGGCGCGGGGCGCGGCGGCGGCGTCTCGCCCTGGTTGCGGCGGCGGTGGTCCTCGCGGCCGGGGCGCCGTTCGCGCTGCCGGGCGGGGAGCGGGAAGCCCAGCGGTGGCAGGCCGCGGACCGGGGCTCGGGGATGTCGGCCGTCGTGACGGCGGGGGCGCGGGAGTGGGGCAGCGAGGTCGGACTCGAGGTGTCGGGGGTCCCCGGGCCGGGGGTGTGCTCGCTGGTCGCGGTGGGGCGCGACGGGGACGAGGAGACCGTCGCGACCTGGTCGTCCGGCGGCCCCGGTGCGGAGCCGGTCCGGATGAGCGGCGGCGCGGCGCTGCGGCCCGGGGCCATCGCCCGGTTCGAGGTGCGGACGGCGGCGGGGCAGCGGCTGCTGCGGCTCACCCGCTGAGAGGGAGGGCCGGGGCCCTACTTGAGCAGCTTGGAGAGGCGGCGGTCGGCGAGGGGCTTGCCGCCCGTCTGGCAGGTCGGGCAGTACTGGAGCGAGGAGTCGTTGAAGGACACCTCGCGGACGGTGTCACCGCAGACCGGGCAGGGCTCGCCGGTGCGCCCGTGGACCCGCATCGCGCTCTTCTTCTCTGCCTTGAGCCGGCCCGCCTCAAGGCCGCTGGAACGGGCCACTGCGTCGTTGAGCGTGCTGCGCAGAGCGGTGTACAGCCGGGTGGTCTCGTCGTCGGTGAGGTGCGCGGTGAGCTTGAACGGCGACATCTTCGCGACGTGCAGGATCTCGTCGCTGTAGGCGTTGCCGATGCCGGCGATGAGGGACTGGTCGCGCAGGGCGCCCTTGATCTGGCGCCTCTCCCCCGCGAGGAGCGCGGCGAACGCGTCCCGGTCGAAGGACGGGCCGAGCGGGTCGGGCCCGAGCCGGGCCACCCCGGGGATCTCGGCCGGGTCGTGCACCAGGTGGACGGCGAGGCGCTTGGTGGTGCCGGCCTCGGTCAGGTCGAAGCCGTCGCCGCCGGTGAGGACGGTGCGCAGCGCGAGAGGGCCCTTGCCCGGGCGGGGCGGGTTGGCGGGGAAGGAGTCCTTCCAGTGCAGCCAGCCGGCCCGGGCGAGGTGGGTGACCAGGTGCAGCGGTCCGACGGCGATGTCGAGGAACTTGCCGTGCCGCCGGACCCCGGTGACCGTACCGCCGTGCAGGGCGGTGAGCGGTGGGTCGTACGTCTTCAGGACGCTGATGGCGAGCGGCAGGACGCGGTCGATCTCCCTGCCGACCAGGTGGTCGTCGAGGAAGACCCGCAGGGCTTCGACTTCGGGCAGTTCGGGCATGGTTCCAGCCTGCCGCAGCCGTCGCCCCGGCGCCTACCGGAGGCCGTACACGCCTTCGGCCGTGGTGGCGAGGACCGCGTCCCGCTCGTCGTCGGCGAGCCCGTCGAGAAGGGCGAGCGCGGCCTCGACGACCTCGGTGTACGTCGCCGCGAGCCGGCACACCGGCCAGTCCGAGCCGAACATCAGCCGGGTGGGCCCGAAGGCTTCGAGAACGGTGTCCGCGTACGGGCGCAGATCCTTGACGGTCCAGTTGTGCGGGTCCGCCTCGGTGACGAGTCCGGAGAGTTTGCACACGGTGTTGGGCAGGGCGGCGAGGGCCCGCAGCTCGTCGGCCCAGGGGTGGAGTTCCCCGGCGGCGACCGGCGGTTTGCCGGAGTGGTCGAGTACGAGGACGAGCCCGGGCAGCAGTTCGGCGGCCCGCACGGCGGCGGGCAGCTGGTGGGGCTGGACCAGCAGGTCGTAGACGAGCCCGGCCTCGGACACGGCGGTCAGCCCGCGCAGGACGTCCGGGCGCAGCAGCCAGCGCGGGTCGGGTTCGCCCTGGACCTGGTGGCGCAGCCCGACGAGCCGGTCGCCGCCGGGGAGCTCGCGCAGGGCGGCCAGGGTGTCGGCGATATCCGGTGCGGTGAGGTCGCTCCAGCCCACGACGCCCGCGACCAGATCGCTGCCGTCGGCGAGCGCGAGGAATTCGGGGGTCTCGGCGGCGACGGTGACGGTCTGGACGAGGACGGTCGCGTCCACCCCGTTGGCCCGGGCCTCCGGCTCCAGGTCCGCCATGGTGAAGTCGCGGCGCAGGGGGGCCAGTTCCTCGCCGGTGATCCAGTCCTGGTCGCGTACGGAGAGGTCCCACACGTGGTGGTGGGCGTCGACGATGCGGGGGCGGCCGGTCATGTCACAGCTCCCAGGCGACGGGGAGGCCCGCTGCGGCGCCGTCCGACGAGTAGTCGTGGGCCACGTCGAGGAGTTCGTCCATCCTGGCCTGCCAGGCGACGTTGACGGGGAGCTGTTCCAGTTCGGCGAGGAGCCGGGCGTAGTCGTCGCACTCGATGACGTGGAAGAGATCGGTGCCGCTGCGCCAGATGGTCCAGGAGCTGGCGCCGGCGGCGCGGATGGCGCGGGTCAGTTCGGCGGGGACCTCGCGGTGGGCGGCCTCGTACTCCGCGACGCGGTCCGCGCGGACCTTGGTGTGCAGGGCGATACGCATGTCAGTGTCCGTTCTCGGTCAGCAGGCCCTCGGCGCGCAGGTCGTCCCAGAGGGCCTCGGGGATCTCCCGGCGGAGCAGGGCCGCGGCGTCGCGCACCTCGTCCGGGGACCGGGTGCCGACGAGCACGCCGGCGACCGCGGGGTGGGCGAGCGGGTAGTGCAGGGCGGCGGCGCGCAGCGGCACACCGTGGCCCTCGGTGACGGCCTTCAGGCGCAGCGCCCGGTCCAGGAGGTTCAGGGGCGCGGCGGCGTAGTCGTAGGTCGCGCCGGGGCGCGGGTCCGCGAGGAGGCCGGAGTTGAAGACGCCGCCGACGACGACGCTGCGGCCGCGGGCGGCGGCGGCGGGCAGCAGGTCGTGCAGGGCTGACTGGTCGAGGAGGGTGTAGCGGCCGGCGCAGAGCACCACGTCGGCGTCGGTGTCGGTGACGAACCGGGTGAGCATCGCGGTCTGGTTCATGCCGGCCCCGATGGCCCCGATCATCCCTTCGGCGCGGAGCTTCTCCAGTTCCGGGTAGGCCTCGTGGAAGGCGGCCTCGGCGTGGTCGTCCGGGTCGTGCAGGTAGGCGATGTCGATGCGGTCGAGGCCGAGCCGTTCCAGGCTGTCCTCGATGCTGCGGCGGACCCCGGCGGCGCTGAAGTCCCAGCGCCTGCGGTGGGTGGCGCGGACGGCGAAGCCCTCGGAGAGCGAGTCGGACGCGGCGGCCCCGCCGTCGGGCAGCGGGTCGAGGACCCGGCCGACCTTGGTCGACAGGACGAACGCGTCGCGGGGACGGCCGCGCAGGGCCTCGCCGAGGCGTCGCTCCGAGAGGCCGAGCCCGTAGTGCGGCGCGGTGTCGAAGTAGCGGACGCCCTCGTCCCAGGCGGCGTCGACGGCGGCCGCGGCCTGTGCCGGATCGACGGCGCTGAAGAGATTGCCGATGGCGGCCGCCCCGAAGGACAGCTCGGTGACCTCGACCGCGCTGTTTCCCAGCCTGTTGCGCCGCATGACTCCGCCGCCCTCCCCGATGATCGCTTCCTGCACACAGCGAATATTCATCGGATCACTTGGGCGCGTCAACACCCCGGGGAGGATCAACTACGAAGATTGCCCCGTGACCTGTCCGATCTATGGAGTGCCGCTCACCGGCAGCAGCGCCAGCAGTTCGGCCACTTCCTCCTCGGCGCAGCGCCCCAGCCGGTCCAGGTCGGGCAGGGCCTTGCCGTCGGCGACCAGACCGATCTGCACGGTGGAGCCGTACGTGGTCAGCGCGACGGCCAGGGACTGGCCGCGGGCCAGCGGCGCCATGGGGTAGAGCGCGCGCAGCGGGCAGCCGCCGAGCGAGAGGGCCGAGCGCGGCAGCGGCACACTGGTGACGAGCACGTCGAAGAGCATCCGGGCGGCGTTGCCCGCGATCGGTGCGCCGAACCGGTGGGCCAGCGAGGGAAGCTGGTCGGCGAGCACGGCGACCGCGCCGGCCCCGCGCAGCGGCCCTGCCGACTTGTTGCGGTCCATGGCCCCGCGGACGGCCCGCAGCCGCTCCCAGGGGTCGGGTTCGGAGACGGGCAGGCCCAGAAGATAGGCGGAGAGCCGGTTGCCGGTGGCGGCGGCCGCACCGCCCGGACGGCGCCGGGAGACCGGGACCAGGGCGCGCGGATCGGCTCCGGGCAGCGGTTCGCCGCGCTCCAGCATCCAGCGGCGCAGCGCTCCCGCCACCACCGCGAGCAGCACGTCGTTGCCCGTCCCGCCGGCGGCCCGGCGGATCCGCCGGACGGCTTCGAGGTCGAGATCGGCGGTGGCCAGGCGGCGGGTGCCGCTGGAGCTGGCGCTCAGGGACGGTGCGCCGCGCAGGTCGAGGCGGCTGGCGCGTACCAGCGAGGCTCCGACCCCGAAGGCCCGGCCGAGGTCCTCGATCCGTCCGAGGGCGAGCCCGGCGACCTGGCGCGGGCCGGGCATCCAGGAGCGCGGCGGCACGGGACGCACCCGGCCGGCCGTCACACCGGGCCGGCCCCGGCCGGCCGCCGTGGCGATCTCGTCGAAGATCCCGGCCCCGATGGCGACCGCGCGCATCCCGTCGGCGAGCGCGTGGTGGAGCTTGACCAGGACGGCGAAGGGACCGTCGGGGGCGCCGCCGATGACGTACATCTGCCAGGGCGGCAGCCCCCTGCGCAGCGGCTGCTCCATCAGTTCCCCGGCGAGCCGGGTGGCCGCCGCCATGAAACCGCTCTCGTCGGCGGTCTCCGCCGCGGGCAGCCGCACCCGCTTGACGTGCCGGTGGACGTCGAAGTCCTTGTCCACCGACCAGGCCGCGCCGCCGACGGGCAGCAGCACGTCACGCACCCGCATCCGCAGCCGGGGGATGGCCGCGGCCCGGCTGCCGAGCAGTTCGAGCAGGTCCTCGGGTCCGGGGGCCGGGCCCGCGCCCGGCGAGAAGACGGCAAGTGCGCCGAGGTGCATGGGGTGCGCATCGGACTCGAGGTGCCAGAAGGCGAGATCGAGAGGTGCCAGTAGCTCAGTGCCCAACGGGTCCTCATGTCATCGAAGACGAGACTGACGGAGTCGCAGTCAATCTCCCGCAGTCGGTTACGGTCAAGTACAGACATGTTACGTTCTGTTACTTTGCAGTAGTGTTCAATGCCGCCGCACGCCCGATCCGGCGGGACCGCCGGATCAGCCGCGCGGCGGGATGACGAATTCGCACCAGACGCACTTGCCGGTGCCCCGGGACTCGACACCCCAGGCGTCCGCCAGCCGGTCGACGAGCATCAGACCGCGGCCGGAGACCCCGGCATCGCCCGCGTCCCGGCGGCGCGGAAGGGCGCTGGACCGGTCCTCGACATCGACGCGCAGCCGCCGCTCGGGCCCGGTGAGCACCCGGATGGTGACGATCGCGCCGCCGTCGGTGTGCATCAGCGCGTTGGTGGTCAGTTCGTCGGCGGCCAGCTCCACCTCGTCCGCCCGCTCCTTCGCGCCCCACGCCCGGACGGCCGCACGGATCATGTGGCGGGCCGAGCTGAGCGCCTCGGGGTCGTTCTGGGCCACGTGCTGCTGGAGCCGTCCGCCGGGCTGCGGGGCGTGTGCCGCCTTCCGGCGCAGCAGCAGCACCGCGACGTCGTCCTCGCCGCCGCGCTCGTCGACCGATTCGCAGAGCCGGTCGGCCAGCTGCTGAAGGTCCTCGGGGCCGTTCCTGATCATGGCCGTGAGCAGTTGCATGCCCTCGTCGAGGTCGGCTCCCGGCAGCTCCACCAGGCCGTCGGTGAACAGCACCATGGTCTGCCCGGGGTCCAGCTCGACCGTGCTGACGGGATACTCCAGCCGCCCGAACTCGGCGGAGAGCCCCAGTGGCAGCCCGCCCTCGACGGGCACCTTGCGGCAGCTCCCGTCGGCCTCCCGCACCAGCGGGTCCACATGGCCGGCCCGGACCACCTGCACCACTCCGGTGGTCAGGTCGGCCTCGGCGTACGTACAGGTCGCGAACCGGTCCGTGTCCAGCTCGTGCAGGAAGACGGAGGCCCGCGCCATGACGGTGGCGGGGCTGTGCCCCTCGGCGGCGTACGCCCGCAGCACGATGCGCAGCTGTCCCATGACGGCTGCGGCGTGCGTGTCGTGGCCCTGGACGTCCCCGATGACGGTTCCGACCCGGCCGCCGGGCAGCGGGATGACGTCGTACCAGTCGCCGCCGATGTCCCGGCCCAGCCGGGCCGAGCGGTAGCGGACGGCGATCTGCGCGCCCGGCACCTCGGGGATCCGGCGGGGCAGCATGGCCTGCTGGAGCCCCTCGGCGAGGTCGTGCTCCTGCTCGTAGAGCATGGCCCGCTGGAGGCTCTGGGCGATGGAGCTGCCGAGGGCGACCAGCAGGTTGCGCTCGTCGCCGGTGAAACCGTCCTTGTCGCTGTAGAGCAGCCCGAGTGCGCCGATCGGGCGGGCCTGGGCGATCAGCGGCATATAGGCGGCGGAGGTGATGCCGAGGTGGCTGATGTGGGGCCACAGGATCGGGTACGAGTCGGCGAAGTCCTCCGCGGAGTCGATGAAGCGCGGGGTGAGCGTGCGCACGACCTCGCTCATCGGGTACTGCTCGTCCGTGCGGGTGTACCGGGTCCCCGGCACGAAGGCCCCCTCGGGCCCGTCGGCGACCAGATGGATGCGCCCGGCCTCGATCAGCCCCATGACCAGACTGGTCGCTCCCAGGTGGGCGAGCCCCTGGGAGTTCTTGAGCACGTCGATGACGTCCTTGACGGTACGGGCGTGGGCGAGCGCGGCCGTGGTGGCCTCCACCAGGCTGGTGCGCCGCCGGCGCTCCTCGTCCAGCTCGCGGCGGGCCGTGGAGTCGGCCAGCTCCTGGGTGGCGTCCCGGACGATGCCGATGATGCGGCGCGGCCGGCCGGTGGGGTCACGCCGGACGAAGCCCTGGGTGTGCGTCCACTGCAGGGTGCCGTCGCGCCGGCGCATGCGGAAGTACGCCCCGTAGTTGGTCAGGCCCGATTTGAGCGCCTCGGTGACCATGGCGTCGAGCCGCACGCCCTCGTCCGCCGGCACCCGGATCCCGAGCGTCGTCGGCTTGTCGTCGTACTCGTCGGCCCGCAGGTCGAACACGTCGAGGGCCGCCTGGTCCATGTGCATGAGGCCGCTGTCGAGGTCCCAGTCGAAGCTGCCCATACGGTTCAGGGCGAGACTGAGGTCCGGGTGGGCGGGCCAGTCGTCCGGGAGTGACAGGGCACCCGCTACCCGATCATCCATATGCGTCACTCTGCCATCATTTGTCCGATTGTTCGAGCGAGCAGTCCATCTGGTGAACGTGCGATGGAACACATTTCCGGGCCACCCGGGAGGGCCGGTTCCCCGGGGATTCCCAAGGGATTCCCCGGAACGGCGCGGGTGCGGGGTGCCGGAAATCCCCGCAGAACACCTCCCCCCTCCGAAAGCGGGCAGGACCAGCGACTAACGTGTGCGTCGGGGCGGAGTAAGCCAAGCCTTACCAAGGCCCGCCCTGCTCCTGCTCGCCCGTCCTAAGGAACAGCCCTCCATGACACGCCCCGTCCGCGTCGCCATCGTCGGAGCCGGTCCCGCCGGAATCTACGCAGCGGACGCGCTGCTCAAATCCGACGCCGCCGCCGACCCGGGTGTCTCCATCGACCTGTTCGAGCGGATGCCCGCCCCCTTCGGCCTGATCCGTTACGGCGTTGCCCCGGACCACCCGCGGATCAAGGGCATCGTGCAGGCGCTGCACCAGGTCCTGGACAAGCCGCAGCTGAGGCTCTTCGGGAACGTCGACTACCCGGGCGACATCGGCCTGGACGAGCTCCGGACCTTCTACGACGCCGTGATCTTCTCCACCGGCGCCGACGCGGACCGCGCCCTCGACATCCCGGGCAACGAGCTGGACGGCTCCTACGGGGCCGCCGACTTCGTCTCCTGGTACGACGGCCACCCTGACGTGCCGCGCACCTGGCCGCTGGAGGCCGAGAAGGTCGCCGTGCTGGGCGTCGGCAACGTGGCCCTGGACGTGGCCCGCATCCTCGCCAAGACGGCCGAGGAGCTGCTGCCGACCGAGATCCCCGCCAACGTCCACGACGGGCTCAAGGCCAACAAGGCGCTGGAGGTGCACGTCTTCGGGCGGCGCGGTCCGGCCCAGGCCAAGTTCAGCCCGATGGAGCTGCGGGAGCTGGACCACTCGCCGAACATCGAGGTCATCGTCAACCCCGAGGACATCGACTACGACGCGGGCTCGATCGAGACCCGGCGCGGCAACAAGCAGGCCAACATGGTCGCCTCCACGCTGGAGAACTGGGCGATCCGCGATGTCGGCGACCGCCCGCACAAGCTCTTCCTGCACTTCTTCGAGTCGCCCGTGGAGATCGTCGGCGAGGACGGCCGGGTCGTCGGGCTGCGCACCGAGCGCACCGAGCTGGACGGCACGGGCAACGTCAAGGGCACCGGCCGGTTCACCGACTGGGACGTGCAGAGCGTCTACCGCGCGGTCGGCTACTACTCGCAGGAGCTGCCCAAGCTCCCGTTCGACGTCGCGTCCGGCACCGTCCCGCACGCCGCGGGCCGGGTGCTCTCCGGCGGTGAGCCGATGGAGTCGGTGTACGTCACCGGCTGGATCAAGCGGGGCCCGATCGGCCTGATCGGCCACACCAAGGGGGACGCCAACGAGACGGTCGCCTGCCTGCTGGAGGACCACGGCGCCGGCCGTCTCCCGGCGCCGGCGCAGCCCGAGCCGTCGGCCGTGACCGAGTTCCTGGAGGCCCGCGGCGTCCGCTACACCACCCGCGAGGGCTGGTACCGGCTGGACGCGCACGAGCGCGCGCTGGGCGAGGAGCAGGGCCGCGAGCGGGTGAAGGTCGTGGAGCGTCACGCCATGCTGGACGCCTCCGGGCCCGGCAACTGACACCGCGGCGAAGGCCCCGGAGCAGCCCTGCGCAGGGCTGCTCCGGGGCCTTCGCCGTCGCCGGGACGTCAGCGGCCCTGCAGCGCCTTCACGTTGTCCCCGAAGGTCCAGTTCTTGGATCCGTCCCAGTTCAGCGACCAGGTCATCAGGCCCTTCAGGCTGCCGCCGTAGTGGTTCCAGGCCTGCGAGACGAGGTTCGGCGCCATGTAACCGCCGCCGGCGCCCGGCTGGGCCGGTAGTCCGGGGACCTGCTTGTCGTACGGCACCCTGATGGTGGTGCCCTGGATGACGAGCCCCTTGTCGAGACAGTCCGTCTGCGCGGTGAAGCCCTCGACGGTGCCCGCGGAGTACGAGTCGCCGGAGCAGCCGTACATGCTGCCGTTGTAGTACTGCATGTTCAGCCACCAGAGCCGGCCGTTGTCCGCGTACTTCTTCACGATGGGCAGGTACGCACCCCAGATCGAGCCGTACGTGACGCTGCCGCCGGTGACGTAGGCCGTCTCCGGCGCCATCGTCAGACCGAAGCCGGACGGCATCTGCGCGAGGACGCCGTCGATGATGCGGATCAGGTTGGCCTGCGAGGCGGAGAGCTGGTTGATGTTGCCGCTGCCGCTCAGGCCGGTCTCGATGTCGATGTCGATGCCGTCGAAGTTGTACTTCTTGAGGATCGGCACCACCGTCTCGACGAAGCGGTCGGCGACCGTGCTCGAACTGAGGTCGATACCGGCCGTCGCACCGCCGATGGACATCAGGGTGGTGAGCCCGGACGCCTTCGCCTGGCACATCTCGGCCGGGGTCGGCACCTTCACGGTCGAATCCATCCCGTCCTCCCACAGGACGGTGCCGTCGGAGAGGATCACCGGGAAGGCCGCGTTGAGCACGTTGTAGCCGTGCTGCGGGATGCGGCTGTCGGTGACCGGGATCCAGCCCAGCGGCGGGTGCACTCCGTTGGAGGCGCCGTCCCAGTTCTCCCAGTACCCCTGGAGCACCTTGCCCGCCGGCTTCGGCTTGACCGCGCAGGTGTCCTCCTGCGCGGAGCCCGGCGCGGCGGCCACCAGCATCGGCACGATGCACGCCGCCGCGAGGCCGGCCCCCAGCAGACGTGATGTACGACCGAACACGGCGACACCCCTTTCCGATTTGGCATGCTCCTGACAAACGAGGCCAGGACCACGGACGCGCCCAACGTAAAGTGGTCCAGACCTTCCGTCAATAGGTCTGGACCAAAAGCGGAGGCTGTGGCGGCCTCACGGGGCGCCGCGCGCCCTCAGGGACCGTTCGCGCACCTGGTCCGGGTAGCGCTCCGTGAACCGGACCGCCAGGACCAGCAGGACCGCCGGGATGACCCAGTTGTACCAGTCGGAACCGGACGACGTGTGGATCGCGAGCAGGCCCAGCAGCGCGGTGGCGACGAAGACCCCTCCCCAGACCAGCGTCAGCACCTGGTTGACGTGACGGAAGACGGGCGTACCCCACACCTCACGGGGTGTGGTGTCCCGCGCGTACTGCTCCGTGAACGGGACGAACGCCAGCGACCCGAGGGCCACCACCGCGATCACCCCGCTGGAGAGGACCTGGGCGTACCGCTCCAGCCAGTCCAGGTCCTGACGGTCGAGGAAGAGCGCCAGCACGCTGAGGACCGCGAAGAAGGCGATGCCCGCCACCTCCAGCACCTTGTAGGAACCCCGGCGCAGATCGGGCAGGTTGAGCACCACGGCGGCGACGAGGCCGGCCAGGGCCGCGTACTCCCAGGTACTGGGACCCGCGATGACGTCGAAGATGATCCACGGGGCGAACGCGAAGAAGAGATTCCCGGTCCGCCGCCCGGAATTGGCTTGGGTCACCGCACACCTCCCGGTGTGGCCCGGCACGGCACGCTGCCGCACCCTCCATGGTGGCGCCGGGGCCCGCCCGCCGCATCCCCACCCCCGCGGACACCCGCGTTGCAGCCGGTCGGGGCCGGGGATTGAATGAAGGGTCAGCACGGCGCGCGTCCAGGTGCGCGCCCGCCCCGGCAAGGGAGGCCGTCATGGCCGCAGATGCCTCGCGGAGTTTCGATCCGACCCGCGTCGTCCACCTGTCCGGCCGGTTCGCCCCGGTGACCGAGGAGGTCGACGAGACCGGCCTCCAGGTGCTGGGCGAACTGCCGGACGAGCTCGACGGGCTGTTCCTGCGCAACGGCCCCAACCCCCGCTTCACACCGATCGGTTCGTTCCTCTATCCGATCGACGGGGACGGCATGCTGCACGGGGTGTGGATGTCCGGCGGCCGGGCCCGGTACCGCAACCGCTTCGTACGGACCCCCGCCGTGCTCGCGGAAGAGCGCGTCGGGCACGCCCTGTGGGGCGGCATCGAATCGATGATCATGCCTCAGGTGCCGGATGTGGAACCGGAGTTGGCGGGCACGTTCCGGGACCTGCCGGACATCAACGTGGTGCGGCACGCGGGGCGCCTGCTGGCGCTCGCCGAGTCGGACAGCCCGTTCCTGATGACGCCGGAGCTGGAGACGGCCGGCAAGGAGACCTTCGGCGGGGCACTGCCGGCCGGTATCACCGCGCACCCGAAGATCGACCCGGTCACGGGCGAGATGATGGTGTTCTGCTACGGCCTGGAACCGCCCTACCTCACCTGGTCGGCCATCGGCCCCACCGGCGAGGTGACCCGCGGTCCCACCGTCGTCGACGGGCTCGACGAACCGATGATGATCCACGACATGGGCCTGACCGCACGGTTCCTGGTGATCGTGCTGGCACCGGTGTTCTTCGACATCGCCGCGGCGATGAGCGGTGGGTCCATGATCGACTGGCGGCCCGAGCGGGGCACCCGGGTGGCCCTGGTCCCCCGCGACGGCGGCCCGGTGCGGTGGGCGTCCGACGAGGCGTTCTGGCTGTGGCACACGGTCAACGCGTACGACACGGAACCCGGCGGCGGTGATGTCGTCCTGGACTACGTGCAGTGGACCCGCCTCTCCATGGGCGCTCCGGACGGGAGCGGCCCGCCCAACACCGCGGGCCTGGTCCGCGCGGTCATCGATCCGGTCGCGGGCACGATGCGCCGCACGGTGCTGGACGAGGCGAGGATGGAACTCCCCCGCACGGACGACCGCTTGATCGGCCGGCGCCACGGGCAGCTGGCCGTGGCCGGGGACTCCGGCAACCCGGACCTGCTGCCGGGCGAGTTCGACGAGCTGCGCTGGTACGACGGCGGGGACGCGTCGGGCACGAGCGTGGTGTGGCGGGCCGGGAACCTGTCCGTCGGCGAGCCGGTCTTCGCGCCCGCCCCCGGCACCGCGCCGGGCAGCGGCGGCTACTGGATGACGTACGCCACCGACCGCACGGATTCGAGCAGCTGGCTGCTCGTCATCCCCGCCGACGACCCGGCGTCCGGCCCGGTCGCCCGGGTGCGGATACCGGTCCGGGTCCCCCTCGGCCTGCACGGGAACTGGCTGCCGACGCAGGAGTGACGCTTGGACCGCACCACCGCACGGGGCCCGTCCGTCAGCCGCCGACGGGCTCCGGACCGTCCTCGGACCCACTCTCCGTGTCGTCCTGCCAGGGCAGCCGGATCGCGGTCTGCGGCTCGTCGGTCATGGGCGGCACCAGGTCCTGCGGCGGATCGTCCGGGTCGACGGGGGCACCGGTCGGCTCGTCCGTCGGGAACTCGGGGAAAGGTTCGGGGTATCCATCCGTGGGGTCGTCCGACGGCACACCGGTCGGCGTGGGGCAGGGCAGCGGCGGCGCGAGCGGCACACCGGCCGGCTCCTCCGTGGCCCTGACGGCCTCGCCGGGCGGGGTCGCCCCGTCGGACGGCGGGCAGTCCTCCGGCACGGGCGCCTCGCGCGAGGGCGTCGGCTCCCCCGGCTTCTGCGACTTCTCCGGCTTCTTCGGGGCCTTCGACCTCGTGGGGGTCGCTTCGGGCAGCGGCCCGGTGATGTCGGCTCCGGGCGCATAGGGCGGCGGCACCGCGGGCGTCCGGTCCCCGGCGCCCTCGTCGCCCGACGGCCGTTCGATCCAGGCGTCGTGCGCCACGTCGACGATGACCAGACCGGTGACGGCCTTCGGCGCCGGCTCGACGACGACGATGCGCGCCGGGTCGTAGCCGTCCCACGTCTCGCCGGTGGCGGTGCCGGCCGCTCCGGCGGGCCGGCTCAGCGGGTTGCCGCAGGCACAACGCACCCGCGGCAGGCCGCGGCCGTCCACCATCACCGCGGTGCCGGCCTGGAGGACGGACTGGTACGTGGTGGCGGAGCCGGCCCGGAAACCGTGGTTGCCGACCCGGGTGTCGGCGCTCAGCAGGACGGGGGTCAGACCGCGCAGGAAGTCCGCCACCCCGGCCCGGGACACACCGGCGGCGCGCGCGAAGGCCGCCTGCCGCGCCGGGTCGTCGGCGAGGAAGCGGATCTGCTCGCCGACATCGCAGGAGGCGACGGAGCGGGTGCCCCCGTAGAGGCCCGGAGTCGATCCGGGAAGGGTGTGCGGGGCCTCGCCGCCCGAGGCGGAGGACCGCCGGGAGGCCGTGGCGGTCGGGGCCGGGGCCGCCCCGGCGGGCTTCGCCGTCGACCGGGTGAAGGGATCGGGCCCCCGGTCCGCAGCCGGCTGGAGGAGGATCTCCCCGGTGTCCGCCGTCCCCTCGGTGCCGCTGTCGCCGCCCACGCTCCCCCGCGCGCAGCCGGCGGTGACGAGGATGCCGGCGGACAGGACGGCGAGTGCGGCGCGCCGCATGCGTATCGGTGGGTGCACGAAGGGGTCTCCTGCCTGGTCACCGGTCCCGGGTGGTCCCCTCATGTCTGCCGCAGTTCCCCCGCCGCCGCAAGCCGGCGCCGCCCGACGGACGCAGGGCTCCGCAGGACGGGCAGAACAGTGCCTTGAACACGTTCAAGAAAGGCTCTAGAGTCATCGACGACAGAGCTTGAACATGTTCAATACTGGGGGAGGTGCGGTCATGTCGGTCCTGGTGGACCTGATCGTGATGCTGGGGATGCTGGTGATCGTGCCCGCAGGGCTGCGTCTGACGGGCGCACCGGACCTCGCCCGGATGGCCAGGCTGTGGCCGGTCTTCGCCGCGCCGGGGGCCGTCGCTCTCTGGCTGCCGCGCGGTCCGGCCGCCACCGCCCTGGCTCTCTGCTACGGCCTCGGGGCCGTACTCCTCGCCCTGCACGCCCTGCCCCGGCTGCGCTCGGCGCGCACGGCACCCGCCGAGATCGCCCTGCTCACCGCCCTGGTGACACCGGTGGTCGCCGCCACCGCGCTGGTCGCCGAGCGCGCGGGGCAGCCGCTGTTCGGCTTCGGGCTCGGCATCCTGGCGCTGACCGTGCCGCACTTCCACTTCGCCGGATTCGCCGCCGCGCTGGTCTCCGGACTGGTCGGCCGGGTGGCGGGCAGCACGGCCGGACGGTTCGCGGCGCTGAGCGTGCCGCTGGGCACCCTGCTGGTCCTGATCGGCTACTTCATCGGCGACTGGGCCGAACTGGCCGGGGCAGTCGTACTGACGGCGGGGATGTGGACCGTCGCCCTGCTGACCTGGCGTACGGTCCGCCCCGCCGGCCGCGACCGCACCACCAGGCTGCTGCTCGCCACCTCGGCCGCCGTCCTCGCGGTGACCATGGTGCTCGCACTGAGCTGGGCGCTGGGCGAGGCCACCGGACTCCCCCACCCCACCCTGGCCTGGATGGCCGCCACCCACGGGGTGGGCAACGCGCTGGGCTTCGCGCTCTGCTCGGTGCTCGCCTGGCAGCGCCTGGGCCGCCCCGCCGTTCACGAAGGAAGGACCTCATGAGCAGCCTCAGCTATCCGGAGACCGGCGCCACCCGCCTCGGCCCCCTCCCCGACGGCTACCACCACCTGCACCACCGGACCCGGGTCGGGCGCGGCCGCGCCGACTTCGAGGCCGCGGGCGCCGCGATCACCGATTTCCGCATGCACCGCCTGTCGGGGGCCCGGGTCAGGGCCTCCGCACCGCGCGCCGAACCCGGTGCCGCCGTTCGGGTGGCGCTCGGGGCGGGACCGTTCCGGTTCACGGCGCCGTGTCAGGTGATCTGGGCCGAGTACGGCCCGGAGCGCATCGGCTTCGCCTACGGAACGCTGACCCGGCACCCCGAATGCGGTGAGGAGTGCTTCGTGGCCGAACTGGCGGACGACGGCACGGTCTCGTTCACCGTCCTCGCGTTCAGCAGGCACGCCCGCTGGTACACCCGGATCGCCGGACCGTTCGTGCCGGTGGCGCAGCGCTGGTACGCCCGCAGGCTCGGCCGCACGCTGCGCAGGATCGTCGCGGAAGGGCGCGAATCCGCCGGCCGATGAGCCCGGCCGTATCCGCGGGCCGATACTGGAGGGGATGGACTGGTTCACCGCAGACGGGTACTGGCTCGGCCGTCTCCTCTTCCAGAAGACCCTCGCCGTCATCTACCTGACCGCCTTCCTCACCGCCGCGCTCCAGTTCCGGGCGCTGATCGGTGAGCGCGGCATGCTGCCCGCTTCCGAGCAGGTGCGGCGCACGGACTGGCGCACCGCCCCGGGGCTCTTCCGTCTCCACTGCTCCGACCGGTTCTTCGCCCTGGTCGCCTGGACCGGCTGCGCCCTGTCCGTCGCACTGCTCGCGGGAGTGGACGGGCACGTCCCGCTGGGGGCGGCCATGCTGCTGTGGGCCGTGCCGTGGCTGCTGTACCTGTCGATCGTGCAGGTCGGCGGTGTCTGGTACGGCTTCGGCTGGGAGTCGCTGCTCCTGGAGACGGGTTTCCTGGCGGTCTTCCTCGGCAACGCGGACACGGCGCCGCCGGTGCTCGTGCTGTGGCTGCTGCGCTGGGTGCTGTTCCGGGTGGAGTTCGGCGCCGGGCTGATCAAGATCCGTGGGGACGCGTGCTGGCGGAAGCTGACGTGCCTGTACTTCCACCACGAGACCCAGCCGATGCCGGGCCCGCTGAGCTGGTTCTTCCACCGGCTCCCCCGGCCCCTGCACCGGGCCGAGGCGGCCGCCAACCATGTGACCCAACTCCTGTTCCCGGTGCTCCTGTTCACCCCGCAGCCGGTGGCGGGCATTGCGGCGGGCCTGATGGTCGTCACCCAGCTGTGGCTGGTCCTTTCGGGCAACTTCGCCTGGCTGAACTGGCTGACGATCGCCCTCGCCCTGTCGGCCATGGACTGGTCCCCGGTCGCGGAGCCGCCCGCACAGTCCGCCGCACCCCTCTGGTTCGAGGTGGTGGTCATCGCCGTCACGGCGCTGGTGCTCGTCCTCAGCTACCACCCGGCCCGCAATCTGGTCTCCCGCCGGCAGGTGATGAACCGCTCCTTCGACCCGCTGCACCTGGTCAACACGTACGGCGCGTTCGGCAGCATCAGCCGGGTCCGGCTGGAGGTGGTGGTCGAGGGAACCGACGATCAGGTCCTCCGTCCGGGCACGGTGTGGCGGGAGTACGGCTTCCGGGGCAAGCCGGGAGATCCGCGGCGGCTGCCGCGCCAGTTCGCCCCGTACCATCTGCGGCTCGACTGGATGATGTGGTTCGCGGCGCTCTCGCCCGCGTACGCCCGGCCCTGGTTCGGGCCGTTCGTGGAGCGGCTGCTGGAGAACGACCGGGACACGCTGCGGCTGCTGCGGCACAACCCCTTCCCCGACGTGCCGCCGGCGCACGTCCGCGCCAGGGTGTACCGCTACCGGTACACGACCTGGCGCGAACTGCGGGCCACCGGGCAGTGGTGGCACCGCTCCTATGTGCGGGACTTCCTGCGCCCTACTCCGCCGGGCCCCTCCCCTGTCAGCCCAACCAGGCGATCTTGAACACCCAGGCATGCTCGCCGGTGCCGCGGGCCGCCGCGGGCACGTCGATCACCAGCGAGCCGCCGGTGGTGCGCCAGGTCAGCGGCCGGTCGTGGCCGAGCAGCGTGATCCGGTCACCGCTGCGGACCGGCACCGGGGCCCCGACGGTCAGCTTCGCCCCGGGCCTGGCCAGCGAGTGGATGTAGAACGCCTTGTCCGGGCGGACGGTGAACCGCAGGTCCTCACCGAGCTGCGGCATCCGCGACCAGTACGTGGTGTCGTAGACCGCCTCCCCGTTGGTCTTCAGCCACTCCCCCGTCTCGCGCAGCCTGCGCTGCATGATGTCGGGGATGGTGCCGTCGGCCTTCGGCCCGATGTCCAGCAGGAAGTTGCCGTTCTTGGAGACGATGTCGACGAGCGAGTGCACGATCTCCTCGGCGGTCATGTACTTCTCGTCCGGTGTCTGGGCGTTGTAGCCGTAGCTGAACGGATCGAGGCCGCGGCTGGACTCCCACTTGGCGGTGACGATCTGGTCGTACGTCGTGTACTCGGGCGTCGTGAAGTCGTGGGTCCCGATCCCCGAGCGGTCGTTGACCGTGACGTCGACGGGACGGGCCCGGTTCTTGGCCCGGTTGAAGTACTCGGCGAGCACCCGGTGGCTGTCGTTGTCGCCGCCGATGTCGCACCAGATGATCTCGGGGTCGTAGCCCTCGATGAGCTCCAGCATCTGCGGGCCCTGGAACTCGGTGACGTAGTCCCTGCCCGGCGTGTGGCCGGTGTACGGGACGGGCTCCAGGGTGTACGGGTTGCGCGGGGCGTGGCCCATCCACGGGTGGTCGGGGTTGAACCACTCGGGCATGGAGAAGTACAGCCCGCGGTGGAGCTCGGGGGTGTAGCGCCGGGAGGCGTCGAAGAGTTCCCTGATCACATCGCGCTTCGGTCCCATCTTCACCGAGTTGCGGTCGGAGAGCTTGGTGTCCCAGAGCGCGAAGCCCTCGTGGTGCTTGGAGGTGAGGACGTGGTACTGCGCGCCCGCGTCCCGGAACAGCTCCACCCAGGAGCGGGGGTCGAAGTGCTCGGCGCGGAACCGCGGGATGAAGTCGTCGTAGGCGAACGACTCGCCGTAGGTGTCCCGGTGGTGGGCGTAGGTGGGGTTGCCGGGGTCCTGCATCTGGTTCCAGTACCACTCGGCGTACTGCGTTCCGACCGGTGCCCAGGCCGGTACGGAGTAGACGCCCCAGTGGATGAAGATGCCGAACTTCGCGTCCTGGAACCAGTAGGGCGCCTGGTGGGCGGAGAGGGACGCGTCGGTCGGCGTGTAGTCGGGGACGCCGAGGGTGAGCGAGCGCCGGACGGTGGCCGCCTGCTGCCCGCGGCCGTGGGCGACCACACTGCCGTCCCGGGCGGTGCCGGGCGAGGTGCCCGGCCTGTTGCGGATGCCGATGCGGACACGGGCCTGGTCGCCGGGGGCGAGGCGGGTGATGCGGGCGGGGGCGACGGTACGCGCCCCGGGGACGTCCACCGAGAGGGTGAGTCCGTCGGCGGCGAGGATGCCCACCGTGCCCGCGTTGACGACGGTCGCCTCGACGCTCTGGGACCCGTGGTCCAGCAGCGAGGTGGTGGAGTGGGCGTCGCGGACCGCCAGCGCCCTTCCTTCCGCGGCCGGCTGGAGGGAGAGGGCGAAGACGTGCAGGCTGGCCTTGTTCTCCTCGGCGGGCTGCGTGGTGGGGAGCGTCAGGGCGACGACGTCCCGTGCCGGGTCGAGCGCGATCTCGGAGACGGCGAGGGAGACCGGGTGCGGGTCCTTCGTGCCGTCGGGGGTGTACCGGTAGGCGGCGGTCAGCTCGCCGTTGCCCGCGTACCAGTCCGGTCCGGCGAGGCCCGGGGACGTCGTGGTGCCGTCGGCGTAGTGCACGGTGGCCTTGCCCGAGGCGGCGCCGTAGCTGCACGAGGTGATGAAGAGCGCGGAGAGATAGCGCCCCGGCGGGACGCCGATGCGCTGCCCGAGCGCCACGATGTTGTTCCTGGCCCCGGCCTCGGCGGCCGGGAAGCGGAACGTGGTACCGGCTATCTCCCTTTCCCCCGCCGGGAGTTCCTCGCCGGGGAAGGTGTAGCCGGAGCCGTCGAAGTCGCCGCCGCGGGCCTCCGCGGTGTCGATGCCGTCGTTGTCGAACCAGTCGTCGAGGGGGACGGGAACGGCCGGGGGTACGGCCCCCCAGTCATTCCGGTGAAGGGGCTCGGGGGCGGCTGCGGGGTGCGGGGCCGCTTCGGCGGTGGCGGGGGTGAGCAGGACGGCGCCGACTGCCGCCCCTGCCGTCATTCCGAGTACATGGCGCCTGGGAAGTTCGGTCATGACATCCGATGATTGGAGCGCGACGCGAACCTGTCAATGCAATCTTCCAGACAGAACGAAACACCCCTACCGCAGCCATCGGATGACTGAGGAGAGAATCCGGTCCCGGCCGAGTGCGCGGCGCCCGGCCGGGCCCGGTCCGCCTACCGGTTGTCCTCGCGGTTCCTCAGCAACGTACGGATCTGCTGGACGAGTTCGTCGTCCTCGGACGCCGGCTTGGCGGACACCAGTGCGCCGAGGCGCTCGGCGGTCTGGAAGTCGTACGCCCGCTCCTCCTCGTCGCCGGGGACGTTGTCGTACTCCTCCCCGGCACGGAACCCGACGGTCAGGTCGACAACCTTGGCGATGAGCCAGGTGAGGATGAACGAGAAGGCGATGACCGAGACGATCGCGACGAGCTGCTTGCCCAGCAGCCCCCAGCCGCCGCCGTAGAAGAGCCCCTTCTTGCCGCTGATGCGCGCGGTGGCGAAGAGCCCCACCATGATCAGGCCGATCAGTCCGCCGACCCCGTGCACGCCCACCACGTCGAGCGTGTCGTCCACGTTGAAGCGGAACTTGAGCGTGACCGCGAAGGCGCACACCGCACCGACGACGAGGCCGGTGATGACCGCGCCGAGCGTGTTGATCTCACCGCAGGCCGGGGTGATGGCGACCATGCCGGCGACTGCGGAGGAGACGACGCCCATGGTGGTGACCCTGCCGGTGCGCCACTTCTCCACCAGCGGCCAGGTGACCATGGCTCCGGCGGCGCCGAGCTGGGTGTTGATGAAGGCCGCGGCGGCGGTCCCCTGGTCGGTCAGCGCGGAACCGGAGTTGAAGCCGAACCAGCCGAACCAGAGGAGACCCACACCGATGACGACGAGCGGAATGTTGTTGGGCCGCTCCTCGCGGCGGGCGAAGTCCCGCGGTGCGCGCAGGACGAGGGCGACGGCGAGTCCGGCGACGCCCGAGTTGAGCTCCACCGGCAGTCCGCCGGCGAAGTCCAGGGCTCCGAGGTGCTTCACGATCCAGCCGTCCGTGTCGAACACCCAGTGCGCGATGGGGATGTAGACGATCAGCAGCCACAGCACGACGAAGACGAGCCAGCCCCGCATCGTGGCGCGGTCGGCGATCGAGCCGCTGACGAGGGCCACCGTGATGACGGCGAAGCCCATCTGGAAGGTGCTGTAGACGTACGTGGGGATCGCGCCGGTCAGCGTGTTCAGCTCGATGTCGTGCATGAACACGTGGTCGAGGTTGCCGATGATACCGGCGCCTCCGACGTCGGGGCCGAACGCCAGCGTGTAGCCGATGACCCACCAGACGAGCGTGCCGAAGGCCAGTGCGGCGAAGCTCATCTTGATCATCATGAGCACGTGCCGGGTGCGCACCATGCCGCCGTAGAAGAACGCGAGGCCGGGCGTCATCAGCAGCACCATGGCCGTGGACGCCAGCAGCCAGGCGGTGTCCCCGGAGTCGTACGCGGCCGGCATCGGCGCGGGAGCGGTGTTCATCGGCGGATACCTCGTCGGGGTGGGGGACGGTGGAGGTGGTGCGGCACGGTCTACGGTTTGCGCAGGTCGGGGGCCGGGTGCCCGGTGAGCAGGCGGCGGACCGCCTGCCGGGCGGCCTCGTGCGCGGCGGCGACCCGGATCGGACTGTCGTCCAGCAGCCGTACCCAGGCGCCGCAGTCCCGGGGCAGGACGCTCACCCCGTACAGGACGCCGAGCCCGGCCAGGGCGTCGTGCAGGGTGTCGGCGATTTCGGTGGCGGGGACCCGGTCGGTCACCGCGAAGAGGGACGCGACATGGTCGTGGCCGGCGAACACCCCGGGACCGAGGGCCCCCTCGCCCTGCCGGCCGGGGACCAGACGCAGGGTGTCGACGGCGAGCAGGGTGCCGTCGGGCCGGCTGATGTGCAGGTCGGTGGCGAGCACCCGGTAGGCGTGCCGTTCGCCGCGGGCGAGCCGTCCGGCGGTGACCGTCTCGCCGACGACGACGGTGGCGCCGGGTGCGACGGTCACCTCGGTGCGCTGGTAGAAGCGGGCGTCCTTGAACGGGATCAGCGGATCCGGCAGGTACTCGACGTAGCTCCCGGCCTCCGCCGTCAGATGCACCCGCTGGCTCGCGTAGTCGTGCTCCATCCGGAAGACCTTGGTGGCGGCCTGGGTGGTCAGATGGACCTGGGTGTCCGGCCCGCAGCGGAAGTCCATCCGGTAGCGGTCCGCCTGGGCGATGCCGCCGCCGGTCGCCATCACGTAGACGTAGCTCATGCCGGGCAGTGCCGGGTCGATCCACAGCGGCCGCATGATCTGCAGCGGTGTCTTCTGGTAGCGCTCGACGAGTTCGGTGCGCCCGCCCCGTACGGCGAAGGCGAGGTCGAGGATGCCGACCTTGGCCGGCGAACCGGGGGCGAGGGTGTCCGGTACGGAGGCCAGGGCCGCCACGTCCGGGGGGACGCGGACCGCGGCGTAGTACTCCTCGGCGAGCCGGTCGGCGCGGGGCCGGTGCGGGGCGAGCGGCATGTCAGATCAGCACCTTGCGGCGCGATTCGAGGTAGACGGCGATGTCCTCGATCCCGACACCCGTGAGGCAGTCGGTGAGGACGACGGGCCGGTTGTCCCGCACCCGGTGCGCGTCCGACTCCATGACGTTGATGTCCGTGCGCACGTACTGCGCGATGTCGATCTTGTTGATGACCAGCAGGTCCGACTCGGTGATGCCGGGGCCGCGTTTACGGGGCATCTTCTCGCCCTCCGCGGTGTCCAGCACGAAGAGGAACAGGTCCACCAGGGCCGGGCTGAAGGTGAGCGTGAGGTTGTCGCCGCCGGACTCGTAGAGCAGCGTGTCCGTGTCCGGGTAGCGCTCCAGCATCTCCGCGCCGGCCGCCAGGTTCATCGTGGGGTCGTCGCGCACGGCGGTGTGCGGGCAGGCCCCCGTCTCGACGCCGACGACCCGTCCGGGTTCCAGGACGCCGGCCAGGGTGCGGCGGACGTGCTGGGCGTCCTCCTGGGTGTAGATGTCGTTGGTGATGACGGCGGGGCGGTGGCCGCGTTCGATCAGCAGCGGGACCAGCGCCTCGATGAGCGCGGTCTTGCCGGATCCGACCGGTCCGCCGATGCCGACCCGCAGTACGTTGTCGTCCATGGTGCTCCTGTGATCGCTGGGTGGGTCGGGTGGATGTCAGCTCGCGAAGAGCCGGGCCTCGGCGCGCTCATGACGGCCCGACATGATGTCCGAGGCGAAAACGGTGGCGCCCACGTCGTCGAGTTCCCGCCGCAGCGCGGCCTCGACGGTCTCCTCGATGACCGGCGCGGCACCCCGGATCAGGGTCTGGGCGGTGCGGTGGTCGGTCAGCCGCAGCCGCAGGGCGGCGCCCGCGAAGCTGACGCAGAACGCGAACAGGTCCGCCGCGACGGCCTGCCGGACCGGTACGCGGGTGGCCGCGTAGATGACCCCCGCGGCCACCGCCTGGGTGCCGGGGGCCTCGCGGCGTACCACCCGGTCGAAGTAGTCGCCGATCTCGGGCCGGTCGAAGACCTCCCGGCCGAGGTCGAGGAGCTGACGGCCGGTCCGGGTGGCGGCCTGGCGCATCTCGCGGCCCAGTTTGGTGGCGAAGAGGTGCTCGTCGACGCGGACGGCGGCCGCCGGGTCGCCCGCCGCCGTCGCGCGGTGGGCGAGGGCCAGCGCGGTGGCGTCGGCGGGGCCGACGCCGTGCAGCAGCAGGTCCCTGAGCAGCAGCGGCAGGCTGTCCGGATCGACCGCCCCGGCCTGCGCGAAGCCCTCCAGGCTGTGCGACAGCGTGTAGAAGCCGCTCGGGAACGCCGAGTCGGTCAGCTGGAGGCTGACCAGCAGCGGCCCGAGTCCCGTTCCGGCCCCGGTCGTCGCGCCCGCGGTGTCTGCCGCCGGGGTGTCGCCCTCGTTGCGGTACATCGGCCCTAGACCAGGAAGAACAGGTGGTTGAGGGGCAGCGTCTCGGCCGGGTCGATGGTGGCGACCTTACCGTTGAGCGTGACCCTGAACGTCTCCGGATCGACCTGGATGTCCGGCAGGGCGTCGTTGCGGACCATGTTGTGCTTGCCGATGGTGCGGGTGCGGCGCACCGGCAGGACCTGGCGCTCCAGGCCGAGTGCGGCCGGGACCCCGGCGGCGATGCCCGCCTGGGACATGAAGGTGGCGTGCGTCGCCTGCATCGCCCTGCCGTACTGGCCGAACATCGGCCGGTAGATGACGGGCTGCGGGGTCGGCAGCGAGGCGTTGGGGTCGCCCATCTGCGCCCACGAGATGATGCCGCCCTTGATCACCATCTTCGGCTTGGCGCCGAAGGAGTGGATGGGCCAGAGCACGATGTCGGCGAGCTTGCCCTTCTCGATCGATCCGACGTGGTCGGAGATCCCGGAGGCGATCGCCGGGTTGATGGTGACCTTGGCGAGGTAGCGCAGCACCCGCTGGTTGTCGTTGCGGGCCGAGTCGCCCTCCAGCGTGCCGAGTTTGTCCTTGCAGTGGTGCGCGGTCTGGAAGGCCCGGGTGACGGACTCGCCGATCCGGCCCATGGCCTGGGAGTCGGAGGAGAAGATGCTGATCACGCCGAGGTCGTGCAGCACCGACTCGGCGGCGATCGTCTCGGCCCGGACCCGGCTGTCGGCGAAGGAGACGTCCTCGGGGATGTCATGGCTGAGGTGGTGGCAGACCATGACCATGTCGAGCAGCTCGTCCACCGAGTTCTTGGTGTACGGCAGCGTCGGGTTGGTGGAGGACGGCAGGACGTTCGGCTCACCGGCGATGCGCAGGATGTCGGGGGCGTGGCCGCCGCCCGCGCCCTCGCTGTGGAAGGTGTGGATGGCCCGGCCGTCGATCGCGGAGCGGGTGTCCTCGAAGAAGCCGCTCTCGTTCAGGCTGTCGGTGTGGATGGAGACCTGGACGTCGTACGCGTCGGCGACGTTCAGCGCGTTGTCGATGACGGCCGGCGTGGCGCCCCAGTCCTCGTGCACCTTGAGCCCGCAGGCACCGGCGACGACCTGCTCGTTGAGCGCCTCCGGCAGGCTGCCGTTGCCCTTGCCCATGATGCCGAGGTTGACCGGCATGCTCTCAGCGGCCTGGAGCAGCTTGCCGATGTTGTACGGGCCGGGGGTGCAGGTGGTGCCGTTGGACCCGTCCGAGGGACCGGTGCCACCTCCGATGAGGGTGGTGATGCCGTTGGTCAGCGCCTGCTCGGCCTGTTGCGGGGCGATCAGGTGGACGTGGGTGTCGATCGCGCCGGCGGTGGCGATGAGGTGTTCGCCCGCGATGGCCTCCGTGCCCGGGCCGATGACCAGGTCCGGGTCGACGTTGTTCTGCGTCTGCGGGTTGCCGGACTTGCCGATGCCGACGATGAAGCCGTCCTTGATGCCGATGTCGCACTTGACGATGCCCACCATCGGGTCGATGACCACGACGTTGGTGATGACGGTGTCGAGCGCGCCCTGGGCGGCGGTGGCCTGCGGGTCGGCCGCCATGCCGTCGCGCATGGTCTTGCCGCCGCCGTAGACGACCTCGTCGCCGTACAGGCCCTCGCTGTAGTCCTTCTCGACCTCGACGACGAGGTTCGTGTCGGCGAGGTGGAAGCGGTCGCCGACCGTGGGGCCGAACATGTCGGTGTACTGCTTGCGCGGCAGGATGGGCATCAGCGCGAACCCTTCTTCTTTTCCTTGGTGGCCTTCGAAGCCGCTGCGGACTTGGATCCCTTGGCGGGAGCCTTCGGCCCCTTGGCGGGAGGCTTGGCACCGGGGGTGTTCTGCGCGCCCTGGAATCCCTGCTCGATGGCCTTGCGGACGGCCTCGACGCGGGCGGGGTGGGAGGCGAGGCTGCCGTTCAGCAGGCCGCTGAAGCCGACGAGACGGCCGGTGCCGGCGTACGCGCACAGCTCCACCTCGCGCGAGCCGCCGGGCTCGAACCGCACGGAGGTGCCGGCGGCGATGTTGAGGTGCATGCCGAGCGTCTCCTGGCGGTCGAACGACAGCGCCGAGTTGACCTCGAAGAAGTGGTAGTGGGAACCGACCTGCACGGCACGGTCACCGGTGTTGCTCACGGTGAGCTTCAGCGTGCGGCGGCCCGCGTTCAGCTCGATGGGGTCCTTGCCGTACAGATACTTCTGACGGAACGTCATGCGATGCTCCTGACGACTGGGTCCGCGCCGGGGGCTGCGGACGGGTGGTGGTGCGGGTGCGGATGCCCGGTGCCGTGCTCGTGGGGGTGCGCGTGGTCGTGTCCCTCGCCCGGTGGGTGGGTGTGGGAGTGCCCGTGGTTCTCGGCCGCGGCCAGCCCGGTCGCGATGCCGTCGTCGCCGTGTTCGTGCCACCGTCGCCGGGCGTCGGCGACGCGCTCGGCGAGTACGCGTCGCAGCGCGGACGCCGGCACGAGCGGACCGGCCGGCTCCACCGGCAGCGCGCCCTCCTCGGGCACCTGGGGCAGCGCGAACGCGGCCGGGAGCAGCGTCACCCGCTCCGCGCCGAGCAGCCGGCACCGCCGCACGCCCTCGGCCGGGTCCGGGTCTCCCCCGGTGAACGCCACCTCGACGAGTCCGCGCCGGCCGTAGCGGCGTACCAGTGCGGCGATCCGGTACAGCTCGGCGTCCTCGAACGGGTCGCCCGACGGGGCGGTGAGCAGCAGCGCGCAGGACTCGGGCACCCGGCCGGCCGCCGCCCGCAGCCAGCCGGTCAGGTGCTGGGCGGTGCCGAACGGCTCGGCGAGCACGGTGGTGCCGCGCTCGGCCGCGGGTACGGCACGCAGCGTCCGGGCGGTGTCCGCGACGAGTTCGGGATCGCGGCCGAGCGTCATGGGGACGACGACGGCCTCCTCGCCCCGGCGCCCGTGCGCGGTGACGCTCCGGAACAGCTCGCGCCCGTTCGACACGACGTCGACGCCGGCGTCGAGGACCCCGTCGAGCGCCCGCCCGTGGGCGGCCTCGTGGCCGCACACGGCGACGACGGCACAGTGCTCGGCCACGGGTTCAGCCGCCGATGGGGTCGTGGCAGGACACGAGCTTGGTCCCGTCCACGAAGGACGCCTCGACCTGCAGCAGGCCGAGCATCTCCCGTACCCCGTCCATGGTGTCGGCCTCGCCCACGACATGGCGGCCCAGTTCCATGCAGTCCGCGACGGTCCTGCCGTCGCGGGCCGCCTCGAGGATCGCCTCGGTGATCAGCGCGACCGACTCGCTGTAGTTGAGCTTGAGACCGCGGTCCTGGCGCTTGCGGGCCAGGTCGGCCACGACGTAGACGAGCAGTTTGTCGATCTCGCGAGGTGCGAGGTTCATCGTCAGTACCTTCCTCGGTGATGTACGGGTGGAGCCAGGGGCTCCGGTGGGCAGGGCGGTCATTCGCTCCGGCGCAGGCGGGGCAGCAGGGGTACGGCCGCCATCAGCACCCAGGTGGTGAGAATGAACGGCCAGGTGAAGGTGTGGCCGCCGAACGGTTTGAAGAAGGACGTCAGCGACGCGGTGAGGCCGGTGGTGGCCGCAGCGCCGAACAGGGCGTAGACCCCGGTCCAGACGGTGTTGGCCATGAACACGGCGCCGATGGCGATCGCGACGAGCACCGCGTTGTATCCGTAGATGCCGTTGGCGATCAGCTCCGTCGGCGCGCCCAGCAGCCACGCGGCGGCGATCCCGGCCGCGCTGCCGGCGGCCGCGTAGAGCACGACGCGCAGGCCGGCCAGCGCGAGGCCGACGAGCATGATCAGGCCGACGTACCAGCTCTCGACCAGGAAGATCTGGGAGACGTTGTTGAAGAACGCGTGCCACAGCGCATCCCACGACCACGCGGTGTCGCCGGTCGTGGTGCTCGACACGGCGGCCGGCGCGCCGTGCCAGACGCGGGCGAAGGACGGGGCGCCGACCACCATGACGCCGGAGACCAGGCAGAAGGGCGCGGTCAGCGGGGTGAGGCCGTACGGCGCGAGGAAGGTGCCGAGGGCCGCCATCAGCAGGGTGCACATGATGGCACCGACGACGGTCAGCACATAGGTGGCGGGGTGGTTGCCGAGTGAGGAGACGAGGGCGATGCCGGTCAGACAGCCCGCGTACCCCTGGAGTCCGAGGGCGATGCTCCCCCGGTCGACGGCCAGTGCGCAGGCGGTGGCCGTGGCGATCAGGGTGCCCAGGGTGGCGAACAGGCCCGTCTCCCACCCCGCCGCCCAGAGTCCGGCGAGGATGACCGCGCCGGTCGCCAGGCCGGGCTGGAGGTCGACCTGGCCCACGCCGCGCAGCGAGGCCAGCAGGTAGGCGGACGGGCGGCGGCGCTCCAGCCGCCGGACGGTGTCCGGCTCGGCGAGGGGCAAGGCGTGCTCCAACGGCTCGGCAGAAGGGGGCCGCAGCGGCGCAAACGACGCGCAGGCATATGACTACTCCTGCCATCAATACATAAGGCGATCGGATAGTCGCGCTGCGTCGTCCCCGGGTAGACCACTCGGGTAGAGCCCCGGACCGCCCCGCGCGCTCGGTCCGGGCCGCCCCGGCCCGCTCCGTAGGTTCGCGGCATGGACCGGAAGATGCCGCTGCACCGACGCACCCACCCCGATCACCATCCGGGGGTGCAGCTGTCGGTCGTCGGCGCCGTCGCGGTCGGCGGCGCCGCCGGGGCCGTTGCCCGGTACGGCGCCGAGCGCCTGTGGCCGAACGGGACGTCGGCCTTCCCGTGGACGATCCTGCTGGTCAACACGGTGGGCTGTTTTCTGATGGGCGTCCTGATGGTCACCCTGAAGCTGCGCTTCCCCGGCGCGCCCCGGCTGGTCAGCCCGCTGCTCGGCACCGGTGTGCTGGGCGGGTTCACCTCGTTCTCGCACTACACGGACAACGTGCGGGAGCTGTTCGGGAACCATCGGCCCGGCTACGCGGTCGGCTGTCTGCTGCTGACCGTGGTGGCCGCACTGGCGGCCGTGACGGCGGGCGCCTTCGCCACCCACGTCGCCTTCGGGCGCTCCCGCGGCACGGCGAGCGACGCCTCATGACCGACTGGCTGCTCGTCCTCGCCGGCGGGCTCGTGGGGGCGCCGCTGCGCTATCTCCTCGGGGTGGACGCGAAGTTCCGCCTCCACTCCCTCTTTCCCTGGGGCACCTTCGCGGCCAACGCGGGCGCGGCCCTGATCCTCGGCTTCGTCGCCGAGGCGGCGACCGACGGGGACCTCGGGACCCGGCTGAACCTGCTGCTCGCCACCGGCTTCTGCGGGGCCCTGTCGACCTGGTCGACGTTCTCCTACGAGCTGCTCACCCTGACCTCGGCCCGTCGGCTGGCCTTGGCGGCGGGCTATCTGCTGCTCACCGTGTGCGCGGGGGTGGGACTCTCGTTCGCCGGGGCCGCCGTCGCCGACGCCGTCTTCTGACCAGCGCGGCACCCGGCACGACCGAGCTCCGGCCCCCGCCCCTCTTCGGGGTGCGGACCGGAGCTCGGGTGGAAGCACTCAGTCGATGCCGGGCAGGATGTGCGGCTCGGCGAGGTCGTCCTCGTAGCCGGCCAGCCGGATCGGCGCGGACCTGGCCCAGACCTCGATGTTGCGGAGCTTCTCGGGCCTGCGGGCCCGCTCTCCGTACCGTTCGGCCGGTCGCTTCTCGTGCTTCGTCAGTTCCGGTGTCGTCACCGCGCACTCCTTTGTGTCGCGTAGCCCCGGGCGAATGCGACGCTCCGGCTTCATATCCGGTGGTCGACCGCCCGTGATGCGGGGCAGGGCAGGATCTTTTCGGTCGCGGTGGCGCCGGGTACGGGGCGGGACGGCGGCCCGGTTGACGGGCCTGTCCCAGGACGGCCGAGGAACCTTCGTGGATCCCTTGGTGGCGTCCGTTCCCCTCAGAGTAACCAAATGAGCGCATCCATGCTCGATGGAACGTGTGCTCTGGGTCACTTTCAGCCACCGAGCAGCGAAAAGACCCGGCCGGGGAGTGTTCCCGGGCCGGGTCTTTCGAGGGGGGCGTGAGGCTGCGGCGGGTGTGACGCCACGGACGCCGTGGGACTCACGGAAGCCGTGGGGCAGCCGGTGACTACCAGTTGGCGGGGGCGTAGTCCTTCAGGAAGCAGCCGTACATCGCCTCGCCGGCTTCGCCGCGGACGATCGGGTCGTAGACGCGGGCGGCACCGTCGACGAGGTCGAGCGGGGCGTGGAAACCCTCCTCGGCCAGGCGCACCTTGTCGGGGTGCGGGCGTTCGTCGGTGATCCAGCCGGTGTCGACGGCGGTCATCAGGATGCCGTCCTTCTCGAACATCTCCTGGGCGCTGGTCCGGGTCAGCATGTTCAGCGCGGCCTTGGCCATGTTGGTGTGCGGGTGGCCCGCGCCCTTGTAGCCGCGGCCGAACACGCCCTCCATCGCGGAGACGTTGACCACGTAGGCGTGCCGGGCCGCCGTGGCCGCCATCGCCGGGCGGAGCCTGCTGATCAGGATGAACGGCGCGGTGGAGTTGCAGAGCTGGACTTCCAGCAGCTCGATCGGCTCGACCTCGTCGACTGTCTGGATCCAGCTGTTGGTGTGGTGCAGGTCCGGGACGAGCCCGCCCGCGTCGATCGCGGTGCCGGCGGCGATCCGCTCCAGCGAGGCCGAACCGGTCACCAGGGCGAGGTCGGTGACGTCCTGCGCGCTCAGCCCGTCCTTGCGGGCGGCCGGCAGCGCCGCCACCCGGTCGACGCTGCCGCTGCCGAAGGTGCCGATCACCTCGGCGGCCGGAAGCTCACCCGCGGGCAGCGGGGCCGACTCCGCGCCGAGCAGTTCGCTGTACGCCTGCGGGGAGCGGCGGACCGTCTGCGCGGCGTTGTTGATCAGGATGTCCAGCGGTCCCTCGGCGGCCACCGAGTCGGCCAGCGCGACGACCTGGGCCGGGTCCCGCAGATCGATCCCGACGATCTTCAGGCGGTGGATCCACTCGTCGCTGTCCGGCATCGCCTTGAAGCGGCGGATCGCGTCGTTGGGGAAGCGCGTGGTGATGGTGGTGTGCGCGCCGTCGCGGAGCAGCCGCAGCGCGATGTACATGCCGATCTTGGCGCGGCCGCCGGTGAGCAGCGCCCGGCGGCCTGTGAGGTCGGTGCGGGCGTCACGCCGGGCGCGGTTCTCCCGGGCGCACGACTGGCAGAGCTGGTGGTAGAACGCGTCGACCTCGACGTACCGCGTCTTGCAGATGTAGCAGGACCTGGGCCGCTGGAGGACGCCCGCGATCTCGGCGGTGGCGGAGGAGGACGGCAGGACGCCCTGGGTCTCGTCGTCGATGCGCTCGGCCGAGCCGGTCGCCGTCGCCTCGGTCACGGCCTTGTCGTGGGCGGTCTTGGCGGCGCGGCGCTCCTGGCGGCGGCGCTGCTTCACCGTGCGGTAGACGCCGGCGGTGGCGCGGCGTACCGCGATGGCGTCCGGGTGGTCGACCTCGATGGAGTCGAGCTCGTCGAGCACGCTCAGGCAGACGGCCAGCCGCTGCGGGTCGATACCGGGACCGAACTCCTCGATACCGGGCACGAGCTCCGGGCCGTCCTCTGTCACCGTCATTGCCGTTCCTCTGTTGCTTGTGCCGCCGGATTCTCTCGGCGGACCGTGGCGCGCCGCCGAGCCGGGCTCACGAGGACTGACGTCCACGGGACTGAGGTCCGGCCGCGGGCTTCTGCGCGAAGCCGCCGCACTGCGGGCCGAACGCCCCCGTCAAGTTTGCCATGTCCCGGGTGCTGCTCCATTCGGGTGCGGGAGCGGTTCCTCCCTGCGCCCGGGCCCGTCCCGCGGGAGTGCCGAAACGGCGGCCGAAAAAGAATCGCATCCAGGAGGCATGACCCCGTCATTAGCGGGCACACGAGGTCCAACGCACTTGGCAACATGGAGGGGCGACATCATGACGAGCACGACGGAGCAGGCCGGCACCATCCTCGGCGGGACGGGCACGCTGCCCGGGCAGAGCGGTGCGGAGGCTTCGGAGCTGCCCTGGATCGAGGACACCGGCAAGGTGGCCCCGAAGGACGCGCGTGCTCTGTCGAAGGTGTTCCTCGACCGTCTGCAGGTCCTCGAGGAGGGCACGCACGAGTACCAGTACGCGCGCAACACCCTCATCGAGATGAACCTCACCCTGGTGCGGTTCGCCGCCTCGCGGTTCCGCAACCGGGGCGGCGACGACACCGAGGACATCATCCAGGTCGGCACGATCGGGCTGATCAAGGCCATCGACCGGTTCGACCTCTCGCGCGAGGTCGAGTTCGCCACCTTCGCCGTCCCCTACATCGTCGGGGAGATCAAGCGCTTCTTCCGGGACACCACCTGGGCGGTGCACGTGCCGCGACGGCTCCAGGAGCTGCGGGTCGACCTCGCCAAGGCCAAGGAGCAGCTCGCCGCGGACCTGGACCGCGACCCGACGGTCAAGGAGCTCGCCGACCACCTCGACCTTCCCGAGGAGGAGATCATCGAGGGGCTCGTCGCGGCCAACGGCTATTCGGCCGGTTCGCTGGACACCCCGTCGGCCGAGACCGACGCCGGCAACGACCAGCGGTCCTTCGCCGACGTGATCGGCGAGCCCGACCCCGGGATGGAGACCGTCGAGAACCTCCACACGCTGGCGCCGCTGCTGGAGCAGCTCGACGACCGCGAGCGCAGGATCGTGCAGATGCGCTTCGGCCAGGAGATGACGCAGTCCCAGATCGGTGCCGAGCTCGGGGTCTCGCAGATGCACGTCTCCCGGCTGATCGCGCGCATCGTCAAGCAGCTGCGGGCGGGGATGTCCGTCGAGGCGTGACCTTCGGCACATGAGAGCATCCCGTCCTATGGATCTCTCCCCACTGGAACTGGCCGTGCACCGGCTTCGTGACGCCGAGGCGGCAGCGGACGCCGGGCGCGCGGACGTCGAACTGGAAGCGGTGCTCGCGGTCCGCGCGGGCGCGGACATCGACGCGGTGTCCGGGCTCGCCGGCATCACCCCGCACGATCTGCTCAGGCTGGAGAAGCTCACCGGGGACATCCCCCCGAGCTGAACCACCAGCGCCCGGACAACCTTCATCAGCCGGACGACGCCCGACCGCACAGCGGCGGGCGTCGTTCACATATGCTGCGGGGCGACGACGGGCAGCCCGCTCGGGCGCGACGAGAGGGTGAACCGTGGCTGAGATGCGTACCAGCTCCCCCACCCGGCATCCGGTTGCGGCGGCGTTTCCGCTGCAGACCGGCTCCGCACCGGCCGGCCGGCCCTCCGTCTGGGACCTCAACGCCGCCATCCTCCTGGTCGAGGACGACGCCGGCGACGCCCTGCTCGTCGAGGAGATGCTCGCCGACGGCGAGCTGGACTCCGCGCTCACCTGGTGCAAGAACCTGACCGAGGCGCTCACCTTCCTCCGCGGCCACCGGACCCCCGTCTGTGTCCTGCTGGACCTGCACCTTCCCGACGTCAACGGCCTGAGTGCCGTGAACCGGATCCTGGAGACCACTCCGGACGCCGCCATCGTGGTGCTGACCGGCCTGGCGGAGGCCGAGGCGGGGCTCGACGCGGTGGCCACCGGTGCGCAGGACTATCTCGTCAAGGGGCGGATCGACCCGCAGGCACTGTCGCGCGCGGTCCGCTACGCCCTCCAGCGCAAGCAGGTCGAGCGGGCGGCGGCGGCCCTGCGCGCCACCCAGCTGATGGCCCAGGAGAACGCGCGCCTCGAACGGGGGCTGCTGCCCGTCCCGCTGCTCAACGACGACGGCTTCGAGGCCGTCGCCACGTACGAGCCGGGCCGTGCCCACGGACTGCTCAGCGGCGACTTCTACGACGTGGTCCAGAGACCCGACGGCACCGTCCACGCCGTGATCGGTGACGTGTCCGGGCACGGTGCGGCGGAGGCAGCCCTCGGGGTCTGCCTGCGGGTGGCCTGGCGCACCGCGGTGCTGTGCGACACCGGCCAGCTCGAACAGCTCGCGCTGCTGGAGGAGATACTCGTCGCCGAGCGTTCCGACCCCCATGTCTTCGCGACCGTCACCTCGCTCGTCTTCCCGCCCGGCGGGGACCACGTCCGCATCGTCAGGGCGGGACACCCGGGGCTCCTGGTACGCAACGGCACGGACATCGACTGGGTGGAGCCCGAGGGCGGCATCGCGCTCGGGCTGCTGCCGGGCCACGGCCAGTGGATCTCGACCGAGCACGCGCTGGCGCCGGGCTCCGGTCTCGTACTCTTCACCGACGGCCTCTTCGAGGGGCGCACCGGACCGGACACCCGGCTGGGCGAGGAAGGACTGCTGGCCATGGCCCGGGACCGGTCCCGACTGCCGGCGCGGCCGTTCGTCGACGCGCTGGTCGCCGGCGCCACCGAAGGGGCGGCCCCTTACGGCGGCCTCGCCGACGATGTGGCCGTGCTGCATCTCGCCTGGAAAAGGAACACCTCATGAGCAGTGACTCGTCGGACGACACCCCGCAGCGGCCCGGACGGCTGGCGCGGCTGTCGGTCCAGAACTGGGTCCATCTGATCCTGGGCGCCTTCGTCCTGGTCGTGTGCGGCTGCCTGGTGGTCGGCGGACTCGTCCTGGCCCGAATATCCGACCGGACCACCGAACTCGTCGACCGCATCCAGCCCGCCCGCTCGGCCTCCTTCCAGCTGCAGAACGCGCTGCTCGACCAGGAGACCGGGGTCCGCGGCTTCGCCCTCACCGGCGACCCCTCCTTCCTCCAGCCGTACGCGGACGGGAAGGTCGACGAGCAGCTGCGCCTGCGGCGGGTCCGCGACGCCATGGGCGGCGGCGACCCGTACGACCGCGATCTGGACCGGATCGCCGCCGCCTCGGCGCAGTGGCGCAAGCAGCACGCCGAACCGCTGATCGCCGCGGTCCGGCGGGACGGCCCGGAGAGCCGGTCGTCGACCAGGAGCGCCGGAAGCAAGGCGGCCTTCGACATGCTCCGGCGGCTCTACACCGCGCAGCAGACCCATCTCGACACCGCCAGGGATCACGCGCGTGCCCAGCTCAATGACGCACGCTCCACCCGTGACAAGGCCCTGATCGCGTTGGTGGCCTGCTTCATCGTGTGCGTGATCGCCCTGAGTCTGCTGCTGCACCGGGTGGTGGGCCGGCCGCTGAACGCACTGGCCGAGGCCTCCCGCCAGGTGCGGTCCGGCACCTTCCGGCGGCGGATCCAGGTGCGCGGGCCGTCCGACGTACGGGCCGTGGCGGCCGCCGTCGAGGACATGCGGTGCCGGCTGGTCGAGGAGCTCGACGCCTCCCAGGAGCGCGAGGAGCTGCTGGCGCAGCAGACGGAGGAGCTCCGCCGCTCCAACTCCGAGCTGGAGCAGTTCGCCTATGTCGCCTCGCACGACCTCCAGGAGCCGCTGCGGAAGGTCGCGTCCTTCTGCCAGCTGCTGGACAAGCGGTACGGGAACGAGCTGGACGGGCGCGGCAAGCAGTACATCGACTTCGCGGTCGACGGCGCCAAGCGCATGCAGGTGCTCATCAACGACCTGCTGACCTTCTCCCGGGTGGGCCGGGTCCATGACAGCTGGAACGCCGTCGATCTCGACCGCGCGCTGGACCGGGGCCTGGCCAATCTGGCACTGGTCATCGAGGAGTCGGGCACCACGGTCGTGCGGGAGGACCCGCTGCCGGAGGTGAACGGCGACGCGACGACGCTCGCGATGATCTGGCAGAACCTGATCGGGAACGCGGTGAAGTTCCGCCGTCCGGACGAGCCGAGCGTCATCACGGTCGGCTGCGTGCGGGAGGAGGACGTCTGGCACTTCACCGTGACGGACAACGGCATCGGGATCGCCCCCGAGTTCGCCGAGAAGGTCTTCGTCATCTTCCAGCGTCTGCACGCCCGCGACGAGTACGACGGCACGGGCATCGGACTCGCCCTCTGCCGCAAGATCATCGAGTTCCACGGCGGCCGGATCTGGCTCGACCCCGAACCCCGCCAGGGAACCCGCATCCACTTCTGCCTGCCCGCCGACGCCGAAACCTCCCCGGCAGCCGCCGGGGAGACGGCGGGCCCCGACGAGATCCCCGGAGACACCGCGTGACCAACCCCGTGCAGCCCATCGAGGTCCTTCTCGTCGAGGACGACCCCGGCGACGAACTCATGACGCGTGAGGCGTTCGAGGACAACAAGATCCGCAACACGCTCCACGTGGTCCGCGACGGGCAGGAGGCGCTCGACTTCCTCTACTGCCGCGGCGCGTACGGCGACGCCCCGCGTCCCGATCTGATCCTGCTCGACCTGAACCTGCCCAAGTACGACGGGCGCCAGGTGCTGGAGCAGATCAAGCAGGACCCCGAGCTCTCGCTCATCCCCGTCGTCGTGCTGACCACGTCCTCCGCCGAGGAGGACATCCTGCGCAGCTACAAACTGCACGCCAACGCCTACGTCACGAAGCCGGTCGACCTCGACCAGTTCATCGCGGCGGTCCGCCAGATCGACGAGTTCTTCGTGACTGTGGTGCGGCTCCCCGGACGTGCGTAACATCTGCTGACATCACCGGGAGTGGGATCTCCCGACGCGGGTACACGACCAGCGAGAAGAGAGGTCCGAGGCCTCCCCCGCTGCGCCCTGGCTGGAGCACATGAACGAACAGGCCATCTCCCGGCCGGACGACTCCCCCAGGAGTTGTCCGCCCACGGAGGCACTGCACAGCGCCGAGGTGTTCGGCGGTGAACCGGGGTGCATCGCCCAGGCGCGCGCCCTGGCCGACCGCTTTCTCGCGCGGCTCGTGGCCGAGTGGATGGCCGTGCTCGGCCCGCACACCCGCAACGATCTGATGCTCGCCGTCAGCGAGCTGGTCACCAACGCCGACCGCTACAGCCACGGTCCCTACCTGCTGGAGCTGGAGGGCACCGCCGAGCGCGTCAGCGTCACGGTGTACGACAGCAGCAGCGCGCTCCCGGTCTTCTACTCCCCCGACCCCGGCCGGCTCGGCGGCCACGGCATGGAGATCGTCGTGGCCCTGTGCGACCGTCTGACGGCCGAGCGGGTGCCGGTCGGCAAGCGCATCCGTGCCGAGTTCATGCTCAGCAGCTGATCGGCCCCGGCGCCGCACGGCCGTGCGGTCAGCCGTCGCTCCCCTGTCTGCCGAACCAGTCGATGCAGACGACCAGCGCGTCATCGAGCGTGTCCGCCTCGCGGTAGTCCGCGAGTTCGCGCAGGACGGCTCCCGGTACCGACGCCGCGGGCAGCAGCCGTGTCGCGAGGATCACCCGGGCCAGGCCGCGTTCCGCGTACGCCTCGCCCTGAGGCGACACGGTGTCGTACACCCCGTCGCTGACGAGCAGCAGCCGGTCGCCGGGGAGTGCCTGGAGCTTCTGCGCCACGTACTGCGACTCCTCGAACATGCCGAGCGGCAGCTGGGCGTCCAGCTCCACCCGGGAGACCGTCCGGCCGCGCAGCCGCCACAGCTGCGGGGAGCCCGCGTCCACCGCGCCGATCCTGCCGGTGGCGAGGTCGAAGCGGAGCAGCAGGGTCGACACATGGGCGCTGCCGCGGTGCTGCTCGTAGAGCGCCTGGTCGGCGAGGGCAGCCTGGTCCGCGATGCCGATCCCGGCCCTTCTGGCGTTGCGCAGCGCGTTCACGGCGAGGTTGGTGAGCAGGGAGGCCTGGATGCCCTCGCCCAGGCCGTTGGTCACCGAGACGGTCAGGTGGTCGCCGTCCGCAGCCCAGTCGAAGTTGTCCCCGTGGATGCCGTAGGCCGGCTCCAGCTGCGCCCCGATGGCGTACTCGGCCGCGATGAAGGCCCGGGCGGGGAGCAGCTGCCACTGCATCTCGGCGGCGAGCGTGAGCCGAGTGATGCGGCGGGCCCGCCGGTAGTGGTCGGTGTCCCGTTCGGCCACGACGATCTCGTGACCCAGAAGATCCGCCACGTGGGCCAGTTCGTCCATGGTCTGCGGGGTGACCGCGTCGGCCGGGAGGCGGACGCTGAGGATTCCGAGGCGCTCGCCCCGTACCGTCACGGGAAAGTGGTGGTCGGCCTCGCCGCCGTGGCCGACGGGCTCCTCGTGGTGGCGCTGGCTGCCGAAGGCCCGGCCCTGCGGGCTGTTGTGCATCGACAGGGCCCGTTCGTGCTCCGGTGCGGTGCCGACCGGCTTGAGCACGGTCATCCCGTAGTCCGCCAGCAGCAGCTGCACGGACCGGGCGCCGTACGCGGCGGCGAGTGCGTCGCGCACCGTCTCCGCCAAGGCGTGCGGCGGGGCTGCGCGTACGGCTCGTTCGATTTCGGTACGGGCGTTCACGGGCTTCCGCTCAATCTTCGTCGGGTGACAGGGATGGGGCCGGGCTGACAGGAGGACGCTTCGGATGACAGAGTGGATGGATGCCCCACCGCACCGGCCTTCCTCACCGTCTCGAACGGGTTTCGGAGGACGTCTGCGCCGCCGCCGAACTGCTGGAGGTGCTGTGGGGGCGGGGCCAGGAGGCCGCACCGCCCGGCACGGTCTCGCCGTCGCAGCTGCGGGCCCTGCTCGTGATCGAGCGGCAGGAGGGCAGCAACCTCCGCTCGCTCGGCGAGGCGCTCGGTTCGCGTGCGCCGTCGGTGAGCAGGCTCTGCGACCGGATGGAGGCCATGGGCCTCGTCCAGCGGGACCCGAGCCCGACGAGCCGCCGTGAGGTCGAGCTCTGGCTGACCGTACGGGGCCGCGCCCTGCTCGAGGAGTGCCGGGCGATCCGCACGCGTGAGCTCTCCGCCGTGCTGGAGCGGATGCAGCCGGCCGAGGTCGCGGCGCTCGCCGACGGGCTCGCCGCGTTCCGCTCGGCAGCCTCTCAGCGGCTCACCTCCGGCCGGAGCCCGGCCGACCGGCTCCGCGAGGACATCGCCGACAGCGCCTAGGTTCATCCAGCCCCTGCTTCCGCGTACCGAGGCACTCCTGGAGGGGGTGCGTACGTTGATCATTGGGGTACAGATTGTTGCCCCATGAAGAATGTTGTCAAATGGCAACTGTTACTTCTATCGTTGGCCCACACCCGCCGCGAGCAGGGACGGACTTGCACCGGACCGTCCACATCAACCGGCTTTCTCCCCGCCATCCAGTGCATCACGAGGTGACCGTGCTTCCATCCCCCAGCGCCGGCAGAGCCATGAGAATCGTCCCACGCCAGGACCACGGAGCGCTGGTCCTCGGCGTGACAGGTGACCTCGACATCGACAACGTCGGTCCGCTCGGCGCCGCGCTGGAGAGCGCGGCGTCGGACGGCGACACGCCGGTCGTCGTCGACCTCTCCGACGTGAGTTTCGCGGACTCGACGACGGTGAACGTGCTGCTTCAGGGCCAGACCCTGCTGGGTCCCCGGCTGCGGCTCGCCGCGCCGTCCCCGTTCATGGAGCGGCTCATCGGGGTGCTGGGCCTCGACAGCGCCCTGCCGGTCTTCCCGACCGTCGCCGAGGCGATCGACCCGCCACTGCCCGCCTGAGTCCACGACGCGCGAGCGCCCTTCCCCCCACGGACGGGGGGAAGGGCGCTCGTGTGCCGTGCGGTGGCCGTCTCAGCCCAGTGCGGGCGGAGCATCCTCGGGCGACGTACCCCACGCTGACGGCTCGCCGCCCACCGTGAAGGAGAGCGAGCGGGCCGAGCGGATGTCGTCCGTCGTGAGGTAGGTGCGCGACTGCGGCGCACCGTCGAGCCGGGCCGACTGGATGTAGCGGTCGGTGTCCGAGGCTCCGGGCGCGCTCACCGTGAGCGACCCGCGCGGGTAGTACCGGCGGTCGAGCTTGATGTCGACGCGCTCGAAGGCGGGCGTGGACAGACCCCAGGTGTCGGTGCCCGGCTGGACCGGGAAGACGCCGATCGAGGAGAGCACCATCCAGGCGGACATGGTGCCGAGGTCGTCGTTGCCCGTCATGCCGGTCGGTCCGTTGGTGAAGAGCGTCAGGGCCGCGTGGACCACGTCGGTGGTCTTCCACGGCTGGCCGGTGGACAGGTAGGTGTACGGGGCGATCAGGTCGGGCTCGTTCTGCGGGTTGTACTTGTCGGCGTTGTAGTACGCGTACGGGCCGTTGACCCACACCTCGCGCGCGGTCTTCGCCGGGTCGGCGAGGAGCTGGTCGTACGCGAAGAAGGAGTCGAGCCGCTGGTTGGCCGCGTCCTTGCCGCCGATCAGGTCGACCATGCCGGGGATGTCCTGCGGCACCATCCACTGGTACTGCCAGGACGTGCCCTCGTGGAAGCCCTCGCTCTCGGCCGGGTCGGCCGGGCCGGTGAAGGCGCCGGAGGCGTCACGGGCCCGGAAGAAGCCGGTCGAGGGGTCGAAGATCTTCCGGTAGTTCTGGGCGCGCGCGTCGTAGCGGGCGGCGTCGGCCTTGTGGCCGAGGTCGCGGGCCATCTCGGCGAGCATGCCGTCGGACAGGGCGTACTCCAGCGTGGCGGAGGCGCCGTGGTCGTAGTCCGAGTCGCCGGGCTTGGCGTGCGGACGGTCCTTGATGTACGGGGCGTAGCCGTCCTTCAGGTACTCGACGTTGGCCTCGCGGCCCACCGGCGCGGAGTCCGTGGCCGGCACCCCGTCGGCGTTCTTCTTCAGGGCGCGGTACGCCTCCTCCTCGTACCCCTTCAGCAGACCCTGCTGGTAGGCGTTGGTGAGGAAGGGGGTGACCGGGTCACCGGTCATGATGTTCGTCTCGACCGTGCCGTAGCCCCACTTGGGCAGCCAGCCGCTCTCGGCGTCGATCCGCAGGACGGATATCGCCATGTCGCGGGACTCGCGCGGGGCGAGCAGCGAGAGCAGCTGGGCCTGGGTGCGGTAGGTGTCCCAGAGGGACCAGTTCTGGTAGTACGTGAAGGCCCCGTGCGCATCGACAGCGCGGTGGGTCTTCTGGTCCCAGCCGGTGTAGCGGCCGTCCACGTCGCTGCCGACGTTGGGTGCGAGGAATGACCGGTAGAGGGAGGAGTAGAAGGTGCGGCGGAGTTCGTCGCTGCCGCCCTGGGCCTTCACGCCTTCGAGGCGGTTTTCCCAGCTGCGCTGCGCGGCGCGTTCGACGTGGTCGAAGCTGCGGCCGCCCTCGGCGCGGAGGTTGAGCGCGGCGCCCTTGGCGTCGACATAGCTCAGGGCGGTGGTCGCCTCGACGGTGCGGTCCTTGCTGGTGTCGAAGCGCAGCCAGGCGCCGTTGCGGGCGTCGGTGGCCGAGGACTTCTTCGAGCCCTCGGTGACGGTGTCGCCGTTCCAGGTGCCGGACGTGGTGAACGGCCGGTCGAAGTGGGTGACGGTGTAGACCGTGTACGCCTTGGTGTCCTGGCAGAAGCCGCTGCCCTTGATCGCGGTCCGCACGGTCCGGTTGTCGAGGATCTCGACCTCGGAGGAGAGCGTCTTGTGCAGCGACTGGCCCGCATTGAGCAGGACGTTGGCCTTGTCGGTGGCCGGGAAGGTGTAGCGCTGCACGCCGGTGCGCTGCGTCGCGGTCAGTTCGGCGTCGATGCCGGTCTTGAGCCCGACCCTGTAGTAGCCGGGGCTCGCCTTCTCGTCGTCGTGGCTGAACTCGGCAGCGTACTTCGCGTAGTCGGTCTCGGTGACGTCACCGGTGGTGGGCAGGGTCGGCAGGTCGCCGCCCAGGCCGCAGCCGACGCCGGAGAGGTGGACCGAGGAGAAGCCGCGGATGTGGTTCTCGCCGTAGTCGTACCCGGTGTTGTGGCCGGTGTCCGGGGAGAGCTGCACCATGCCGAAGGGCACGGATGCGCCGGGGTAGGTGTTGCCCTCGTTCTGGGTGCCGATGAACGGATTGACCAGGTCGGTCAGCCGGCCGTCGGCCCGGGGCGCGGCCTGGGCCGTGGCCCCGGTGGTGAGGACACCGCCCAGGAGCGCGACGGCGGCGAGTGCGGCCGCCGGGCCGCGCAGGCGCGGCCGTGGGATCCGGTGCATGGGGATACTCCTTCGGACAACGTTGTCAGAGCGCGATCATTCTTGGTTCCCCGTTGATGTGCGTCAAGGGGTCGGACGGCGCCGCTCCGGTCCGCCCCCTGCGGGGCGAACCGGAGCGGCCTCGTGGATCAGGCCGCGGGGCAGCCCGCCACGACCGCCTTCGAGGCGTCGCGGATCAGCGCCTGCTGGGCGTCGTGGACCCGCTTCACATCGGGCTTGACGACCCTGCGGTCGTAGGTGAGCAGACCGTTGAGCTCACCCTCCACGTCGGAGATCTGCGTGTACACGGCGCCGTTGCTGCCCTTGCAGGCCAGCGCGTGCACCTCGTCGAGTTTGGTGAGGTAGTCGTCGGTGTAGGTGGCCGGGTCGACCGCGACGTACGACTGCTGCACGGCCCAGGCGTGGCCGGGCACCGCGAGCCCGAGTCCGCCGTACTCGCCGCTGACCAGGGCCCGTCGGCCGTCCGGCTCCGGGAGCGCGGGGCTCGGGTAGCCGTGTTCGTCGATGATGTCGCCGGTGCCGCCGTCGACGCCCAGGTTGATGCCGGACATGCTGTTGACCAGCCGCGTCGGGTCCCAGGCCTTGGCCTGGTCGGCGATGCGGGCCTCGTCGTACTGGCCCCAGCCCTCGTTGAAGGTGACCCACATGACGACGGACGGGTGGCCGGCGTGTTCGTCGATCATCTCCTTCATCTCGTGCTCGTACTCGGCGCGCGCGGCGGCCGACGGGTTGACGGTGTTCATCGCGGGCATGTCCTGCCAGACCATCAGGCCCAGCTTGTCCGCCCAGTAGAACCAGCGGTCGGGCTCGACCTTGATGTGCTTGCGGACCGAGTTGAAGCCCATCGCCTTGTGCATCTTCAGGTCGTACGCGAGTGCCTCGTCGGTGGGCGCGGTGTGCAGCCCGTCCGGCCAGAACCCCTGGTCGAGGGTGGCCATCAGGAAGACCGGCTTGCCGTTGAGCACGGTGCGCTGGGTGCCGTTCACCTTCTCGACGGCGATGGACCGCATCCCGAAGTAGCTGCCGACCCGGTCGGATCCGACGGTGACCTTCAGCTGGTAGAGGTGCGGGTCGTCAGCCGACCACAGGTGTGCGTCCGGGACGCGGACCTTGAGCGCCGAGCCGGTCCGGCCGGTGGCCGAGCCCACCTTGCGCTTGCCGTCGTACACGGTCGCCGTGAACGGGACGCCGTTCCGTACGCCGCGCGCCTCGACGGAGACGTTCCCGCCCGGGACATCGGGGGTGATCTTCAGCGAGTCGGCGTGGTCGGCCGCGACCGGCTCCATCCAGACGGTCTGCCAGATGCCGGACGACGGGGTGTACCAGATGCCGCTGGGGTCCAGGCGCTGCTTGCCCATCGGCGGGTTCTCGCCGTCCTCGGCGTCCGTCGGGTCGTAGACGCCGACGATCAGCTCCTGGGTCCGGCCGGGCTTCAGCGCGTCGGTGACATCGGCGCTGAACTTGTCGTAGCCGCCCTTGTGTTCGGTGACCTTGTGCCCGTTGACGTACACCTCGGACTGCCAGTCCACGGCACCGAAGTTCAGCCGGAGCCGCTGGCCGGAGCCGACCTTCCAGTTCTTCGGGACGGTGAAGGTGCGGCGGTACCACATCCGGTCCTCGTGCCGTTCGATCCCGGACAGCTGGGACTCGACCGGGTACGGGACGAGGATCTTCTCGCCGAGCTTCCTGCCCACCGGGGGCCGCTCCCCCGCCTTCGCCGCGGCGAACTCCCAGGAGCCGTTGAGGTTCTGCCAGTTGTCACGGGTGAGCTGGGGGCGCGGGTACTCGGGCAGGGCGTTCTCCGGCCCCACCTCGTCGGCCCACTTCGTGGTCAGCTGGTACGTGGAGTGGTTGGGCCCGCTGGACCAGAAGGCGCCGACCCGCTTGCCGTCCTCGCCGGCCAGGGCACCGTCCCCGTCGTAGCGGATGTCGGCGAGCCCGGTGGCGTCGCCCGCCTTGTTCCCGACCACCGGCTCCTTGAGGGCGACGGTCAGGCTGCGCGGGTCGGCGGGGTCGGCCCTGACCGCCCCGAGCGGCCACTCCGCGCCGCCGATCACGGCGTCGAGGTGGTTCACGAGACCGGCCGGAAGCGTGCCCAGCTTCTGGGCGAAGTCGAGCTTGAGGGTGCGGCCGTCGGCGAGCACGGTGGCGCCGATGGCCCCGTCGTACGCGAAGTCGTCCGGCAGCCGGAAGGCGGACTGCGGTACGGGCACCTTGGCGCCGCCCGGTTCGGTCCACTTGAGATGGAGGTTGGAGCCTCCCTCGTGCTCGAAGTACTCCACCTTGAAGTCGTAGGCCTTCCCGGCGGTCAACTCGACCGGCTGGGAGGTCTGTTCCTTCTCCCAGTCGTCGACCCAGTGGTCGATGACCGGCTTTCCGTCGATCCAGAGCCGGAAGCCGTTGTCCCCGGTCATCGAGAACGTATGGCTCCCGGTCTTCTCCGGCACGATCTTCCCGGTCCACCGGATGCTGGCGTCGTCGGCCTGCCCGGTGGCCGACGTCAGCCGCGACTCCAGGGTCGGGAAGTCGATGGAGGGGTCGAATCCGGTGGCCTTGAGCTCCCCGAAGTCGAAGGCGCCGGGGGCGGACTGGGTGTAGTACTCCCCCTTCAGCCCCTGCACCTCGGGAGCGTCTCCGGGGTCCGTTCCGGCCGCCGATGCGGCTGGTACGGCGGACAGGCCGGCAGCCCCCACGACGGCTGCCAGGAACAGAATCAGTCTCTTGTCGATGCGCACGGATCCTCCTTGGTGAGGAAGGGTGGCGGCTCGCTGCCACACGATGTACAACGTTGGAAGGAATGGCAGTTGGCATGACAACACGCCGGACGCGGCGCTGTCCAGGTCCATGACAAGCCCCGGTGCGGGGCGGAGGAGAGCCGGAAGAGCCCAGGTCAGAGCCCTGGACAGGACGGTGTGGAGCGGATCGCCACACCGCCTTTAGGCGTGCCCGGGAACTCCGCGCAAAGGCAGCGGGCCAGACGGTGGGTCAGACGAGCTGGTAGAGGCTCTTGGCGACGAGCCAGAATCCGGCCAGCAGGGACAACGTCACGATCACCTGGTCCTGGTGGCTCTCCATCCACTCGCGCAGCGCGGCGAGTTCCGACCGCGCCCGTGCGGGCCGGAAGGTCGCGTAGAGCTCCATCGCCAGCAGGCCGCAGGTGGCCAGCAGACAGAAGACCAGCAGCGCCACGTACGAGGCGAGGGAGGTCAGGTGCGCCTGGACGACGGTGGCTGCGCCCGCCGCGACCAGGCCCCAGGGCTGCAGGATGACGCCCAGTCCGGCGGCGGTCCACCCGGAGACGCTGTCAAGCCGCGCCAGCCACTTGGGCGTCCGGCGCGGCCGGTTGCGCCGGCGCCGTTTCAGCTCCGCGTACGCCACCATGCCGAGGCCCAGCAGGAGTTTGAGCGCCAGGGCGAGGGTGGAGGGCGCGCTCCTGGGCGCGGGCGGCTTGCCACCGGTCAGCAGGATCACCGCGGCGAGGACCAGGACGAGACAGCCGAGCCAGGCCAGGATGAACGCCAGCCCCTTGCGCACTCCACGGGGCGCGGAGAGCAGCAGGATGAACGCGCTGTTGTGCAGGGGACCCAGATTGATGGCCACCCCGATGACGACGAGATCCAGAACCATGCGCGGCGCTCCGCTCTCCGTCGACTTCGCAACCTGTTCGGCCGCCCTCAACCTCCGTCGGAGCGCCCGGGCAGCCTGCGCGGGGCCTCGTCGAAGACGCAGTCACCGCACAGTCCGCCGCCCGGCAGACGGTAGTAGAGGCAGCAGGTCTTCCGCCGGAAGGCCGGTCCGTGCGGCGCCCCCGTGTCGCGCAGGTCCGGGTGGTCGAAGAGCTCCGCGGCCAGGGCGCGGGTGCGCGCGGCGACGTCCGCGCGGCCGTGGGCCCTTGCCCACACGATCAGTTGGCGCACCGCTCCCGCCAGCGCGGATCCGGCGTTGCCCCACAGCAGCCGGACCGGGACCGGGGTGTCCCGGCGGATCGCCGCGCCGAGCGGTTCGAGGTGGCCGTACTGCACGACCTCCCGGATCCGGGCGGCGGAGCCCTGAAGGGTCTCGACGGCGGCCGGCCACAGGTCGTCGGGGGCGGCCGCACGGGGGTCCCAGTACAGGCTGTCGGCCCGCACGGCGGGAAAGCCGCCCGTCACGGCCGCAGGTCCCAGCGCGACGGACCAGAGCCGCGCGGCGAGCCCCAGCTGCGCGACGGACGCGGCGACGCGCCGCTCGGACGTCCCGAGGCGTTCGGCGACGGTGTCGATGCGGGCCGTGAGCGGTGCGTCCTCCCCCGCGTACAGCCGTGCCAGCGGCAGGTGCCCGTCGCCCGGCACCGGCCCCGACCGCAACGTGAAGAACCCGCCCGGGGAGACCTCCTCGTCCTCGCTCATCGCCGGTTCGCTCCCCCTCCGCCCGGCCACCCGGTGTGACGTCCCGCATACCCGCGGTGCCGCGGCTCGCGGTTCACCGTACCCGTGCGGGATGATCGTTCTGACGTCGGCCACAGGGAGGACTACCGTCGGGAGGAGGACACCGGGACCACTCCCGTACTACCAAAGCAGTACGTCGAATCGCCGTCTCAGGGACGACGACGCGGCGGCTTTGAAGGGAGATCGTGGTGTACATGAGTTCCCTCGCGTTGTCCGTGCTGCTGTCACTGGTCTCCGCGGTCGCCTATGCGGCCGGGGCGATCGTCCAGGAGCGCGTGGCCACGGCCTCCGACGGCCGCTCACTCGCACCGCTGCGCGACCGGGTCTGGTGGGCCGCGGTCGCGCTGAACGGCGTGGGCGCCGTGCTCCACGTGGTGGCCCTGGCCTACGGTCCGCTGAGTCTCGTGCAGCCGCTGGGCGCCCTGACCATCGTCTTCGCCCTGCCGATGGCCGCTGTCTTCGTCCGCCGCAAGGCGGGAGCGACCGCCTGGCGCGGCGCGATCATGGCGACCGTGGGTCTGGCGGGGCTGCTGGCCCTGACCGGAGGTTCCGACGCGCACGGCCTGGGCGGTCCGCAGCAGCTGATGCTCGCCGTCGTGACGTTCGGTGCGGTGGCCGCGCTCATCCTGCTCGCGAAGGCCATGCGCCGGCCGGTGATGCGCAGTGTGGTCCTGGCCGGGGCGGCGGGCGTCGCCTTCGGTATCGCGTCGGTGTACACGAAGACCGTGGCCATGGAATGGACCTCGGGCTCGGTCGGCGCGGGCCTGCCGACGCTGCTGGTGATCGCGGCGCTCGCGGCGTTGGGGCTGCTGCTCTCCCAGGCCGCGTACCGGGGCGCGGGCCTGACCGCCCCGCTCGCGACGGTGACCGTGGTGAACCCGGTGGTGGCGGCCGCGGTCGGCATCACACTGTTCGGTGAGCAGTTCCGGCACGGCACCCTGGGCACGCTGCTCGCCCTGCTCTGCGGGGCCGTCGCGGCCGGTGGCCTGATCATGCTCACCACGGAGCGGATGGGGGCGGAGCACCGCGAGGACCGGGGTACGGCAGACGACGCCACGCGGCCGCAAGCGGAGGCGGACCCGGTTCCGGACGCCACCGATCCCCCGGCGCAGGGGCGCACTGCCTCGGGAGCCGGTGTGGCCGCGCAGTCGGCGGCGTCCTCGTCCGCAGGTGATCCGGGTGAGGGCGACGGGGATTTCGGCGGGCCCGCCGGCTCGCCGGACCAGGCGGGCACCGCGGCGGACCGGGTGCTCGCGCCGGCGGACGCGGTGGGCGGCGCGCTGCCGCAGCCGGCCAGGTCGACGACGCCGACCGTGGTGACCTTTCCCGAGCGCGTGGGACCGATGCCGTCGGCGACGGCCGCGGAGACGTATCCGGCGCCACTGCCGTTGCCCGTGCGGATGCCGCTGGAGCGCCGGGTGGGTCAGGTCGAGTTCGGACCGGACGCCCGGCCGGCCGGCGCGCGAAAGGCCGGGTCGTCCGCGGCGTCCACCGCTTCTGCCGTCGAGGCCGGTGACCGGCCCGGCGTTCAGACCCTGACGCCGCCCGCCCGGAGGTAGGCCAGCGGGTCGATGTCGGAACCGTAGCCGGGGCCCGTGCGGACCTCGAAGTGCAGGTGCGGGCCCGTGACGTTGCCGGTGGAGCCGGAGCGGGCGATGCGCTGCCCCCCGCCCACGTGCTGCCCCGAACGCACGAGGAGCGAGGACAGGTGCGCGTACTGGCTGTACTTGCCGTCGCCGTGCCGGATGACGATCTGGTAGCCGTACGCCCCCGCCCAGCCCGCCGAGACCACGGTGCCGGGCGCCACCGCCTTCACCGAAGTGCCGGTGGGCACCGGGAAGTCGACGCCCGTGTGATAGCCGCTCGACCAGGAACCCGCCTGGTGGTACGGGGTCCCGGTGCGCGCCGCCACGGGGGCGGTGAGCCCGGAGTGCTTCTCCGCCCGCTCGGTCTTGTGGCTCTCGGTCTTCTTCGGCTTCGGCTTCGGTCTCGCCTGCTGCGTCTGCTTGGGCTGTGCGGCCGGCTTGGGCGGTGCCGTCCGCTTGGGCTGTGTCCGCTGCTTCTGCTCGGCCGCCTGCTGCTTCTGCCGCTCGGCCGACTCCTTGTGCTCCGGCTGCGCCTGCTTCTTGGGCGCGGCCGATTCCTTCGGCCTGGCCCGGGGCGCGGTGTCCGTCTTCGGCGCGGTGCCGGCGATGGTGCGCGGGGCCCCGGTCAGGTCGAGGCTCAGCCGCTGGCCCGGGAAGATCAGGTCCGGGTCGTCGCCGACGACCTTGCGGTTCGCCGAGTAGAGCCGCTGCCAGCCGCCTTCGAGGTGCCGGTCGGCCGCGATCCCGGAGAGCGAGTCGCCGCGCGCCACGGTGTACGCGTCACGCTTGCCCGGCACCGTGGTCGGGGTGGCGGGCGCCGAGGTCCGCTTCGCCTCGGCCCTCTTCGGCGTCACGGGCCGGGTCCGCTCGGTCTGCGGGCTGATGTCGGGGGTGCCGCCGCCGCGCGTGAGGCCCGCCTTGCCGGAGCAGACCGGCCAGGCGCCCGGCCCCTGCCCGTCGAGGACCTTCTCCGCGATGGCGATCTGCTGGTCCCTGCTGGCCAGGTCCGCGCGCGACGCATAGGCCGTGCCGCCGTACGCCGCCCAGGTCGACCGGGTGAACTGCAGGCCGCCGAAGTAGCCGTTGCCGGTGTTGATGTGCCAGTTGCTGGTGGATTCGCACGCGGCGACCTTGTCCCACACATCACCTGACGCCGCGCCGGCCGATGCGGCGGTGATCAGCGGGAGCGCAAGGCCCGCACCACCCGCCGTGACCGTCAGCGAGGCACGGTTGATGCGGCTCGGCTGGTATCTGCGGTGCCGTCCGTTCGCGGCCATGAATTGGCTCCCCCACAGGCAGTAGGACACGTCGCAAGCGGTCAACTTATGTGCAGACAGCGGGTGATGACAAGAGCACAGCGAGTTCCGGCCACGGCCGCGCACGGGGCTCCGGACACCCCCGCCCGCGGCGGTCCCCCATTGACACGGTCGCTGTCGGCCAGCGACGCTGGGCGCGACAGACCGGGAGAGCGCTCTCCGATCGGTGGGGAGCGGGGGTGAAGGGGCAGGGCCGCCATGACGGACGAAGAGATCGATCCGCTGCTGGAGAAGCTCGACGCGGCGCAGAAGGTACGTCTGCTGACCGGCGCGAGCACCTGGCGCACACACGCCGAACCGGCCGTCGCACTGCGCCCCCTCACCCTCTCCGACGGACCCGCCGGGGTACGCGGCGAGACCTGGGACGAGCGGCAGACCTCGCTGGTCCTGCCCTCCCCGACCGCGCTGGCCGCGTCCTGGGACGAGCGCCTGCTCACGGATCTCGGTGCGCTGCTCGCGGCGGAGGCCCGGCGCAAGGGAGTGGACGTGCTTCTCGCCCCCACGCTGAATCTGCACCGGTCCCCGCTGGGCGGCCGGCACTTCGAGTGCTTCTCCGAGGACCCGCTCCTCACCGGGCGGACCGGTGCCGCGCTGATCAAGGGCATCCAGTCCGGCGGGGTCGCCGCCACCGCCAAGCACTTCGTCGCCAACGACGCCGAGACGGACCGGCTGAATGTCGATGTCCGCATGGACGAACAGACGCTCCACGAGCTCTATCTCGCCCCGTTCGAGGCCGCGGTGGAGGCCGGCGTGTGGGCGGTCATGTCCGCGTACAACAAGGTCGGAGGCGTCACCATGTCGGCCTCCCCGCTGCTGGCGGACCCGCTGAAGGAGGAGTGGGGCTTCGAGGGGCCCGTGGTCTCCGACTGGGGCGGGCTGCGCACCCTTCTGGACACCGCGCGCTCCGCGCAGGACCTGGCGATGCCGGGACCCGACAGCCCGTGGGCGGCCGGTCTGCTCGCCGCACTGGAACAGGGCTCGGTGTCCCCGGGCGCGGTCGACGACAAGGTGCGGCGGCTGCTCCGGCTCGCCGGGCAGGTGGGCGCGCTCGGCGCGCCCGGTCCGGTGTGGCGGCCGGTGGTGGCGCCCGGGGCACAGCGGGCGCTGCTGCGCCGGGCCGTCACGGCGGGCTCGGTACTGCTCCGCAACGAGGGGGGTCTGCTGCCGCTGGACCGCGCGGGTCTGCGTTCGGTCGCGGTCATCGGTCCGCACGCCACGGCGGTTCGCATCCAGGGCGGGGGCAGCGCGGAGGTGTTCCCCGACGCGGTGGTGACACCGCTGGCCGGGATCGAGGCGGCGCTCGAAGGAGCGGCCACGGTGACGTACCACCCGGGCCTGCCGCCGTCCGACCGTCCGCTCCCCCTCGCCCTGGACCACTCGCGCGATCCGCGGACCGGCGAACCGGGCGTGCTCGTCCGGCTGCTGGACGCCGACGGGGAGGAACTCCACGCCGAGCACCGGCTGTCCGGACGGATCGTGGAGCCCTCGGTCGTGCTCGCCGACGCTGCCGCCGTGGAGATCCGCGCCCTGTTCCGGCCCGCAGACGGCGGCGTGTGGACCTGGGCGATGGGCGGCTGGGGCAGCCTCTCACTGACCGTGGACGGAAGGGAGCTGCTCTCCGGAACGTTCCCGCTGGACAGCGACGATCCGACCCGGGTCCATGTCGCCCCACCCCTGCGCTCCGTGCGGGCCGAACTGGCCGCGGGCGAGGAGGTGGAGGTGGTGGCACGGCGCTCGCTCGACCCCGGGACCGGTGTGGCGACGGTGCTGGCCGCCGCGCCGCCGGCCGGGGACGCGGCGTCGGCGCTCGCCCGGGCGGTGGCCGCCGCGCGGGCGGCCGATGTCGCGGTGGTGGTCGTGGGCACGACGGAGGAGAGCGAGTCGGAGGGGCACGACCGGGAGAGCCTCGCCCTGCCGGAGGGCCAGGACGCGCTGGTACGGGCCGTGGCGCGGGCCAATCCGCGCACGGTCGTCGTGGTGAACGCGGGCGGCCCGGTCGCCCTGCCCTGGCACACCCGGGTACCCGCGCTGCTGCTCACCTGGTTCCCTGGCCAGGAGGCCGGGGACGGGCTGGCGGACGTCCTGTTCGGGCGGGCCGAGCCGGGTGGCCGGCTGCCGACCACCTGGGGCGCCGCCCAGGACGACGTACCGGTGCTCGGCACCACCCCCGCGCCCGACGGGCGGCTGCACTACGAGGAGGGCCCGCACATCGGCTACGCGGCCTGGCTACGGTCCGGGGCCTCGCCCGCTTACTGGTTCGGGCACGGCCTCGGCTACACGGACTGGGAGTACGGGACGCTGACCGCCCCGGACACGGTCCGGGCCGGGGACGCCTTCGACGTACGCGTACGGGTCCGCAACACGGGACGGCGGCGCGGCCGCGAAGTGGTCCAGGTGTACGTGACCAGGAGCGGGTCGGCGGTCGAGCGGCCGGCCCTGCGCCTGATCGGGTACGCGGCGGTCGAGGCGGATCCCGGCGAGAGCGTGGTCGCGGTGGTCCGGGTGTCGGGGCGGGCCCTCGCGCACTGGTCGGTCGCGCGCCACGGGTGGGACACGGAGGCGGGCGGCTTCACGCTGCTGAGCGGCCGTTCGGCGGGCGATCTGCCGCTGACCGCCTCCCTGACCGCCGTCCCGGCGCACACCCCGGCCGGTACGGGCTCCGGTAACGGTTCGGATCGCGATGGAGAGCGCTCTCCGCTGATGCTATAAATGCGCTCATGACGGATGATCTGCGCTCGGCCGGAACACCCACCCTTGAGGACGTGGCGAGGGCGGCCGGTGTCTCCCGCGCCACCGTCTCCCGGGTGATCAACGGCGTACGGAATGTCGACCCGGTGATCCAGGAGGCCGTGCGCCGGGCGGTCGCCCTCACCGGGTACGCGCCCAACCGCGCGGCCCGCTCGCTGGTGACCCGGCGCACCGACGCCATCGCCCTGGTGGTGTCCGGTGCGGGTGTGGAGCCGGAACCGGCCGCCGGCGGGCAGGCCGCGGACCCGGCCGACCCCGAGAACGGCTCGTCCTTCACCGCGCAGGTCTTCGCCGACCCGTTCTTCGGCCGGGTGGTGACCGGGGTGGTCAACTACCTCAGGCCGCGCGGGATGCACCCGGTGCTGATGTTCGCCGAGACCTCACGGGCGCGCGAGGACGTGGTCTCGTTCCTGCGCCAGGGCAGCGCGGACGGGGCGCTGGTCGTCTCGACCCACGCGGAGGACCCGCTGCCCGGTCTGCTCACGGACGCGGGCCTGCCCGCGGTGCTGTACGCCCGGCCCGCCAGGCCGGTCCGGATCAGCTACGTCGACCTCGCCCACCAGGACGGTGCCCGGCTGGCCGCCGAACACCTGCTGGCGCGGGGCTGCCGCCGCATCGCGACCATCGCCGGCCCCCTCGACGTGCCGGCCGGGCAGGAGCGGCTGGCCGGCTTCCGCGACACGATGGCGCGCAGCGGACATCCGTACATCCCGATCGCCGAGGGGCAGTTCACCCAGGAGAGCGGCGAGGCGGCGATGGAGCGGCTGCTGGTGGAGCACCCCGATCTGGACGCGGTGTTCGCCGCCAACGACCTGATGGCGATGGGCGCCTGCCATGTCCTGCGGGAACACGGCAAGCGGGTGCCCGAGGACGTCGCGGTGATCGGCTTCGACGACAGCAGCGCGGCATCCGCCTGCCGCCCGCCCCTGACCACGATCCGCCAGCCGGTGGAGGCGATGGCCGCCGAGATGGCCCGGCTGCTGATCGACCGGCTGTCGAAGCCGGACGGGGCGGCGACGTCGGTGATCTTCGAACCCGCGCTGGTGGTACGCGACTCGGCGTAGCCCGTCGCCGGACGGAGTACGGCTCGGACCTGGCATCGGCCGCCGCCCCGGGTGTCGTGCTGCCCCGCCGCGGCGGAAGGGATCAGGCCCTCCCCCGCCCCTCGCCTCACCCCGTGGCGCCCGACGTCGACTGTGGGCTCTCCCTGCTCCGTACCGCGTCCGCGGCGGTCCGGAAACCCGGTGCCGGAGGGGTGGTCCGGGGCTCGGGGGACGGACGGGTGCCGCCTCTCGCCAGGAAGTCGGAGAGGGGCAGTGTCGCGGCGCCGACCGTGACCGCGTCGGGTCCCAGACGGCCCATCTCGATCGCCGTGCGGGCCGCGGCGTGCCGGAGCGCGTACTCCTGCGCGTAGCGGCGGATGTCGGGCAGCAGGTGCGGGCCGATCAGCAGGCCCGCCCAGCCGCCGAGCAGGATGCGCTCGGGCAGGAAGAGGTTGATCAGGTCGCCCAGCGCCGCGCCCAGGCATTCGGCCGTCTCGTCGAGCAGGGAGACGGCCACCGGGTCGGGATCGCCTCCCGGACCGGGGTAGGCGGCGGCCAGCAGGGCGGCGAGGGCGGTCTCGTCGTCGGCGTCGGCGGGCAGCGGGCCGCCCGCCTCGTGCCAGCGCTCCCGCATCGCCTCTGCGCCCGCGTACGCCTCCAGGCAGCCGATCGAGCCGCACCGGCAGCGGCGGCCGCGCAGCTGCACGGTGGTGTGGCCCCATTCGAGGGCCATGCTGCTGCGGTCCTCGTCGAGCAGGTCGCCGTGGTTGACGCACGCGCCGACGCCGGAGCCGATGAGGGCCACGGCCGAGACCCCCGCGCCCCGTCCGCCGCCGAACCACATCTCGGCCTGCCCGAGCGTCTTGGCGCCGTTGTCGATGAAGAAGGGGACCTCCGGCGGGACCCGGACCGCGTCGCGGAGCAGCCGCTCGAAGGGGACGGCGCTCCAGTCGATCGTCTGGCCGTGGACGACGGACCCCACGTCGCCGACCGCACCGTCCGGCGCGTCGCGCTCGATGATGCCCGGAACGCCGATCCCGATGCCCAGCAGCGCGCGCGGGTCGGCGCCGGCGTCGCGCAGGACGTCGGCGACCCCGCTGCGGACGTGGCCGACGATGCGGTCGACGTCGTAGCCGTGCTGGGCCAGCAGGCGTTCGGTGCGGGCCAGTTCGGTGAGGGCGAGGTCGAAGAGCTCCACCCTGATCCGGGTCTCGCCGATGTCGATGCCGATCAGGAGGCCGCCCCCGGGGGCGACGCGCAGCAGCGTGCGGGGACGGCCGCCGTCGGAGTCGACGACACCGGCCTCCTCCAGGAGGCCCTCCGCGGCGAGTTCCGCGACGACGTTGCTGATGGAACCTGAACTCAGCCCCGTCGCGGGACCGAGCTCCTGGCGGCTCAGCGGGCCGTCGAAATACAACCGTTGCAATACCCTCGCCCGGTTGCCCCGTCGCAGGTCACGCACGGTCCGTCTGTTGCGCTCAGCCATGTGGCTCCTTCCCTTCCCGCAACATACCGCGACCGCGGGACTTGACGCGACCTTCTCTCACCTCTTAAATCACGTCATAAATTAAGCCCTGAAGGTCGTTCGGTTCTCGAACACGACCTTCGTCCCCGGAAAGGGGCCATCCCTCATGCGCAACATCAGAGCCGCAGCAGCCGCCACCCTCGCGATCTCCATCGCCGCCGGAGTCACCGGCTGCGGAGGCGGTACGTCCTCGGGCGGCGGCAGCAACGATTCGCCCAAGACCCTCACGTACTGGGCGTCCAACCAGGGCCCCAGCATCGAGGCCGACAAGAAGATCCTGACCCCCGAGCTGAAGAAGTTCGAGGAGCAGACCGGCATCAAGGTCAAGCTGGAGGTCGTCCCCTGGGCCGACCTGCTCAACCGGATCCTCGCGGCCACCACGTCCGGTCAGGGCCCGGACGTCCTGAACATCGGCAACACCTGGTCGGCCTCGCTCCAGGCGACGGGCGCGCTCCTGCCCTGGGACAAGGCGAACTTCGACGCGATCGGCGGCCGGGACCGCTTCGTCGACTCGGCGGTCGCCTCGGCCGGCGCGGAGGGCAAGGACCCCTCCGCGGTGCCGCTGTACTCGCTCGCGTACGCCCTGTACTACAACAAGAAGAGCTTCGCCGAGGCCGGCATCAGCAAGCCCCCGGCCACCTGGGACGAGCTGGTCGAGGACGGCAAGAAGCTCTCCAAGGACGGCAAGTGGGGCCTGGGCGCCGAGGGCGCCAACCTCTCCAACAACATCCACCAGACCTTCGTCCTGGGCCAGCAGCACGGCTCGGACTTCTTCGACGCCGCCGGCAAGGCGACGTTCACCTCCGACGGTGCCGTCGCCGCCGTGAAGCAGTACATCGACTTCATGGCCAAGGACAAGATCATCGCGCCGGGCAACGCCGAGTACGCCCAGAACCAGTCCCTGACGGACTTCGCCAAGGGCAAGACCGCGATGGTGCTGTGGCAGGCCGCCGCCTCGACCTTCGCCTCCCAGGGCATGAAGCCCGAGGACTGGGGCGCGGCCCCCGTGCCCGTCGCGTCCGGCACCCCCGGCCAGGGCAAGAACATCAACTCCATGGTCGCCGGCATCAACATGGCGGTGTTCAAGAACACCAAGAACATCGACGGCGCCAAGAAGTTCGTGAAGTTCATGACGAGCGACGCCGAGCAGAAGCTGCTCAACAAGACCTACGGGTCCATCCCGCCGGTCAAGACCGCCCAGGCCGACGCCGCCTTCTCGGCGCCCGACCTCGCGGTCCTGCGCGACACGCTGGCCAAGAGCGCGGCCCCGCTGCCGCAGGTGCCCAACGAGTCGCAGTTCGAGACCGCCGTCGGCACCGCGGTCAAGGAGCTGTGGGCCGACGCCGCAGCCGGACGCCCCGTGACCACCGAATCCGTCAAGGCGCGCCTCGAAAAGGCCCAGCAGACGATGCAGCAGTAAGGCACTCCTCATGACCGCCACCGTGACCACCGACAGCCGAACGGAAAAGTCGGACAGGGTGACGAGCCGGGGCACCGGGGGTGCGCGCAGGAGACTGCCGCGCATCCCCGACCGGATCCGCCAGGGCGGACTGCCCTATCTCCTGCTCCTGCCGGCCGTGCTCCTCGAACTCCTCGTCCATGTGATCCCGATGATCATCGGGATCGTGATGAGCTTCCGCCAGCTCACGCAGTTCTACATCAACAACTGGGGCGGGGCGCCCTGGTCCGGCTTCGACAACTACCGCATCGCCGTCGACGTCAACGCCCCGATCGGCGAGGCACTGCTCCACTCGTTCTTCGTCACCTGCGTCTTCACGTTCTTCGCCGTCGGCCTGGCGTGGCTGTTCGGTGTCGCGGCGGCGATCATGCTGCAGGAGAACTTCCGCGGCCGCGGCTTCCTGCGGGCGATCTTCCTCGTCCCGTACGCCCTGCCGGTCTACGCGGCCGTCATCACCTGGGCGTTCATGTTCCAGCGGGACAACGGCCTGGTCAACCACGTACTCCACGACCAGCTGGGCATCACCGACCAGCCGTCGTTCTGGCTGATCGGCGACAACAGCATCTACGCGCTGATCGTCGTCTCGGTCTGGAAGGGCTGGCCGTTCGCCTTCCTCATCGTGATGGCGGGTCTGCAGAACATCCCGCGCGAGCTCTACGAGGCCTCCGCCATCGACGGCGCCGGCATCTGGCAGCAGATCCGCAAGATCACGCTGCCGGCGCTGCGCCCGGTCAACCAGGTCCTCGTGCTCGTCCTGTTCCTGTGGACGTTCAACGACTTCAACACCCCGTACGTCCTGTTCGGGAAGGCGGCGCCCGAGAACGCGGACCTCATCTCGATCCACATCTACCAGTCGTCGTTCGTCACCTGGAACTTCGGCACCGGATCCGCGATGTCCGTGCTCCTGCTGCTGTTCCTGCTCGTCGTGACGGCCGTCTACCTGCTCATCACCTCGCGCGGAAGGAAGGGTGCAGATGCCTAGCCATGCCCAGCCGGCCGCACTGTCGAGAGCGGCGAAATCGAGATCGCGTTCCCGGTCGCCGATGGCCGCGCCGCAGTCCTTCCTCTGGACCCGCCGCGTCATCCTGACCTTCCTGGCGGCCTTCGCGCTGCTGCCCGTCTACGTGATGGTCAGCAGCTCGCTCAAGCCGCTCCAGGACGTGTCGGGGAAGTTCCACTGGATCCCGTCCGGGCTGACCGTCAAGCCGTACTTCGACATCTGGGACACCGTCCCGCTCGCCCGGTACTTCGTCAACTCGCTGGTCGTGGCGGGCACCGCAACGGTTCTCTCGGTGATCATCGCGGTGTTCTCGGCCTACGCCGTGAGCCGCTACAAGTTCCGCGGCAAGCGCGTCTTCACCGTCACGGTGCTCTCCACCCAGATGTTCCCGGGCATCCTCTTCCTGCTCCCGCTGTTCCTCATCTTCGTCAACATCGGGAACAGCACCGGCATCGCCCTGTACGGCTCGCGCGGCGGACTGATCCTCACGTATCTGACGTTCTCGCTGCCGTTCTCCATCTGGATGCTCATCGGGTACTTCGACTCGATCCCGAGGGATCTGGACGAGGCCGCGCTCGTCGACGGCTGCGGACCGCTCGGCGCCCTGTTCCGGGTCGTCGTGCCGGCCGCGGTGCCCGGCATCGTCGCCGTCGCCGTCTACGCGTTCATGACGGCCTGGGGCGAGGTCCTCTTCGCCTCCGTCATGACCAACGACACCACCCGCACGCTGGCCGTCGGTCTGCAGGGCTACGCCACGCAGAACGACGTCTACTGGAACCAGGTCATGGCCGCCTCGCTCGTCGTCAGCGTGCCGATCGTCGCCGGATTCCTGCTCCTCCAGCGCTACCTCGTCGCCGGCCTCACCGCTGGAGCCGTCAAGTGACCACTTCGGAAAGGAAGTCAGTGAACGACCTCAGCGCCCTCCCGGCCGACTTCACCTGGGGCGTCGCCACAGCCGCGTACCAGATCGAGGGAGCCGTGGCCGAGGACGGCCGCGCCCCCTCCATCTGGGACACCTTCTCCCACACCCCCGGCAAGGTGGCCGGCGGCGACACCGGCGACGTGGCCTGCGACCACTACCACCGGGTCCCGCAGGACATCTCCCTGATCAAGGAGGTGGGGGCGGGCGCGTACCGCTTCTCGCTCGCCTGGCCGCGGATCGTGCCGGGCGGCGACGGGCCGGTCAACGGAGCCGGTCTCGACTTCTACGACCGGCTGGTGGACGGCCTCCTCGACGCCGGCATCACCCCGTTCGCCACGCTCTACCACTGGGACCTGCCGCAGGCACTCCAGGACCGCGGCGGCTGGACGGTCCGGGAGACCGCCGAGCACTTCGCCGCGTACACCTCGGTCGTCGTGGACCGCCTCGGTGACCGCGTGAAGGACTGGGCGACGCTCAACGAACCGCTCTGCTCGGCGTGGATCGGTCATCTCGAGGGCACGATGGCGCCGGGTCTCACCGACCTGACCGCCGCCGTCCGTGCCTCGTACCACCTGCACCTCGGTCACGGGCTCGCCGTTCAGGCGATCCGGGCCGCGTCCCCGGACGCCCGCGTCGGCATCGTCAACAACCTCAGCCCGGTGGAGGCCGCCACCGACCGCGAGGCCGACCGGGAAGCCGCCGTGCGCGGCGACGGGCACATCAACCGCTGGTGGCTCGACCCGATCCTGGGACGCGGCTACCCGCAGGACATGGTCGATCTGTACGGAGTCGAGCTCCCGGTCCAGGACGGCGACATGGAGCTCATCTCCGCGCCGCTCGACTGGATGGGCGTGAACTACTACTTCCGCCAGGTCGTCACCGCCGACGCGACCGGACCCGTCCCGCACGCCAAGCAGGTCTACCTCCCCGGCTCCCGCCACACCCACATGGACTGGGAGGTCCACGCCGCGGGCCTGGAGCAGCTCCTGCTCCGCCTGACCGAGGAGTACGGCGTCCAGCGCCTGTACGTCACCGAGAACGGCTCGGCCTACCAGGACGTCGTCCTCGCCGACGGTTCGGTGCACGACCCGGAGCGCACCCAGTACCTGGAGGAGCACCTGGCCGCCTGCGCCCGCGCCGTCCGCAAGGGCGCCCCGCTCGCCGGGTACTTCGCCTGGTCCCTGCTGGACAACTTCGAGTGGGCGTACGGCTACGACAAGCGGTTCGGCCTGGTCCACGTCGATTACGCGACGCAGCGCCGCACCGTCAAGAGCAGTGGCCGGCGCTACGCCGAGCTGATCGCGGAAGCGACCGCGGGCCGCTCGCGCAAGGCCGCCTGACCCCCGGCTCCTGACGCGAACCACCCCAGCGACCTCCGGCCGCGGCGGACGACCGCCGCCGCCGGAGGTTTCGCGCTGCCCGGGCAACGGGTGGACCAGCGACTCCTTGCCGCCTCCGTCACCCGCCGAAAAGGCACCTGACCGGATCGAACCGCATCGGTCGGGTGCGGCCGGCGTCCTTACGGCAGGGTTGGCGTCGAAAGGAGACCTCGTGATCTCGGTACTCAACCAGCTTGTCGGTCTCGTCGAGGAACACCTCACCGAGGAGCTCGACGTCGGCCGGCTGGCCAGGGAACTCGGCACGACCGAGTACCACCTGCGCCGGATGTTCTCGTCACTGGCCGGTATGCCGCTGTCGGAGTACGTACGCCGACGCCGCATGACCGTCGCCGCAGCGGACGTGATCCGCGGCGAGGACGACCTGCTGGGCATCGCTGTCCGGCACGGATACGGCTCGACCGAGGCGTTCGGGCGCGCGTTCCGCGCGGTCCACGGCGCCGGGCCCCGTGACGTGCGCCGCGACGGAGGTCCTCTGCGCACACAACCACGGATCAGGATCCGCCTGACCGTCGAAGGGAGCATCCCCATGGACACCCGCCTCGTCGAACGCCCCGCGTTCCGCCTGATCGGGCACGCAGCCCGGGTTCCGCTCATCCACCGGGGCGTCAACCCGCACATCCAGCAGCACATCACGTCACTGCCTCCGGAGGAACACCCCCGGCTGAAGGCCCTCGGCGACACCGAACCGGCGGGCCTGCTGCAGGTCAGCGACGAAGTCGACCCCGACGGAACGGAGGGGAGCGAACTGACCTACCTGCACGGGGTCGCCGTCTCGCGGGACACGTCGGCCCCCGACGACCTGGACGCCATCGAGGTACCGGCCGGCCGGTGGGCGGTCTTCCGCACCACCGGGCCTCATCCGCAGGCCCTGCAGACGACCTGGGCCGCGACCGCGACCGAGTGGTTCCCCTCCAACCCCTGGCGCCTGCGGTCAGGGCCCTCGATCGTCGCGGTCCTCGAACGCGCGGACGACTTCACCACCGCGACCTGCGAACTGTGGCTGCCCGTCGAACCGGCATGACGCACGACGGTCACGGGACGGCCTCACGGTCGGCGTCCGGCCCCGCCGGTCGCCGACGGCCAGTTCACCAGCAGGAAGTGCAGGGCCTCGACCGCACGCTCCCAGGACGTCTGCACGGCCCGCGGCGCACCGAATCCGCCGTCGGCCTCCAGGGCGGTGAATCCGTGGAAGGTGCTGCGCAGCAGCCGTACCGCGTCCGTGAGATCCGGTTCCGTCAGGCCGTAGGCACGCAGCATCGACGAGGTGGTCTCGATGGTGCGGTGGTACGCGGGGGCTTCGGCGACGACGGCGGGGTCGACCCGCATCCGTGTCGCCTCGTACCGGCCCGGGCACTCCAGCGCGAAGGACCGGTAGGCGTCGGCGAACGCGATCAGCGCGTCCTTCCCGGCCCGGCCGGCCACCGCCGCCTCGATCCGGTCGATGAACTCCCCCGCGGCCAGCAGCGCGACCCGGGTGCGGAGATCCTGCAGGTTCTTCACGTGGGAGTACAGGCTGGCGTCCTTGACGCCGAAGCCGCGGGCCAGCGCGGAGATGGTGACCTTGTCGAAGCCGGCCGAGTCGGCCAGATCGGCCGCCGCCGCCACGACCCGGTCGGTCGTGAGCCCCGCGCGAACCATCCCCACCCCCGTCGACGTACTGCTGCCTAGACCCCTTAGCTTTTCCCCGAATATACACAGGCGGAAGCGCTGGGGGCGTGCGTCCCGGCTGCGCAGGTCATCAGCCCGCGGTGGTCACGGATGGCCGTGACCACCGCGGGCTTGTGCACCGCGCCGACAGCGGGGAGTGGGACGGCGCGGGCAGTCAGGAGGTGCGATGACGGGCCGGGGACGACACGTAGGCGCACGGAGAGCGCTCTCCTCGGTGGACGTCAGGCGGCCACCGAGAAGAGCGATCCGGGGTGATCCAGGATCGAATCACGGTCCGGTCCGGTCAGGGCCGGGTTCAGGATCTGGATCTCCGAACCCGGATCCTGAACCCGGATCCTGGATCTGGATTCTGGATCTGGATCAGGGAAGTTCGTAGTTCTCGTCGAGCGCGGCGCCGCGGTCCGCGTTCGTCTGGTCGTAGCCGCGGGCGTCGCACTGGAGGCCACCGATGATGCAGTGGTCGACCAGGGCGTCGAGCGTGGCGTCGTCCCAGGCGTTGAAGAAGTCGTAGTGGAAGCTGTGACCGGTGCCGCTGGCCAGCCTCACCTTCGACATGTCGCCGTTGACCGGCCAGGCCATCTTGAACTCGATCATCGGCAGGGCGACGGGGTGGGAGGCCGGGCAGACGTTCTGGTTGGCGCCCTGAGCCTTCGGATAGGCCATGTGTGCCTGGTGGTCGGGGGTGTCGAGGTGCAGGCCGTCCCAGCAACTGGGGGCCTGCATACGGATGTTGAGCTGGACATCGCGGTCGGTCGGGCAGTACGCCGGGAAGTCGACGTTGTGGTACTGGTTCTGGCACTCCCAGCCCTCGACCATGCCCGGGTGGTCACGGAACTGCTCGGCCGTCTGCATCGGACTGCCGACGACGAACCGCAGCCCCTTCGGGAAGGGCCGCACGCTGGTGTAGTCGGTGACTCCCGCCTTGTAGTAGATGGTCTGCGGCCCGACGGGGCGGACCTCCTTGTCGCCGTTGTAGAGGGTCGGCATCCAGTACGCGGACAGGTCACCGGGCGCCTTGCATGCGGTGCCGCCCGCGCCGAGGGACGCCGTGGTGCTGTTGGCGTTCGTGGTGTCGTTGCCCATGAACGTGTGGTTGTGGGACTTACCGGCCTGACCGGGGAAGACGATCGGGTCGTCCGGGGCGGTGTGGTTGACCGAGCAGTTCGCCTGGAACTCGTGGAAGTAGCGGTGCGGGGGCAGTTCCGCGGACGGCTGGACGCCGGTGACCGGCGGGACGGCGGGGATGTAGCCGTCGCCGTCCGGGTCGTCCCCGAAGGCCACCGGCGCGGCCGCGGCCATCACGTGGCCCTGCATCGCATGGGTCGCCGCTGCGGGGCGTTCCGCCGCACGGGGTGCCGCGTCGGCGCGGCCGGCATCCGTGATCGCGTTGAATCCCATGGCCACCAGGGCCAGGGACGCCACACCCGCCAGGATCGATACGAGCCTCGTGCTGCGCCGCGCTCTCGGACGGGGTCGTTCCGGTGAGGGTCTTGCCGGTCTTGTCTCCATGCGGACCTCCATGCCGCTCTGCGCCGCACCCATCGGGTGTGCGGCGCGGGGAAAGAGTGGTGCTGGATGGTGCAGGTGCGGATCAGGTGTCGGTACTGCCGGTACCGGCCTGGTGCCGGTGCGGCCGCGCGCCGGGAGCGAATTCCGATCGAGCCCGGGCCGGGGCCCGGATTCCGACGGGAGAGCGCTCTCCGAAGTGTGGTCAGTGTTGCGCCGTCGCTGAGGGAGTGTCAAGAGTTGGTGAACTACGGCCGGGTGCGTCCGGTTGGCGTTCGGACGCGGAAGGCGGTGCGGCGGCGTCCGGGCCGGGCCTGACGTGCGGTCGCGCCCGGCCCCTGTCCGGCGGGCGACGCCGATCCCCTGCGGGTGGCGCCGTCAGGCGTATACGGGGAAGGACGCCTGGTGGGTGAGGCGCCGGTCGGCCCCGTCACCGATCCTGCCGAGGATCTCGTCGAGCGCGAGGAACTCCTCCCACCGCTCCCTGCCGCTCGCGCGGACCAGACGGGTGACGACCAGGTCCTCCAGTGCGGTGACGCGTTTGTTCTTCCAGATCTTGTCGGCGGTACTGACGAGCACGTCCTCGAAACCCGCACCGGGGTCGGTCCAGGAGGCGTGGGTGCCGGCGAAGCGGGCCAGGGCCGGGGCGAAACCGCGGGACAGCAGGAGGTCCCGCCCGGCCTCCTCGTGCGCGGACCCGGGTCCGGTGAGCTCGGCGGGGTGCAGGACCTTGCCCACGTCGTGGGTGGCCGCCCCGAACAGCACGGCCTCGCGGTCGAAGGGCAGGCCGGGGCAGTGGAGCACCACCCAGTCGGCCAGCTGCACGGCGACATCGTGGACGAGACGCAGGTGCGCCGCGAGCCGCGGTGGCGCGGACAGCTCCCGCAGCAGGTCCGCGGCGTCCTGCGGGAGCGGCCTGAGCGGTGGGGTGCCCTCGTCGTCCAGGGCGCGTGACAGCGCGTCGGGGTCCGGCATCACGACAGAGTACGGGCGCCCGCCGTGAGTACGGGCGCCCGCCGTGCCGGGGCGGGCTGTCAGCCGTCCGGCCCCGGCGCTGAACAGGCCGTCCCCCGTCCTCGTATCCATACTGGACAGCGCAGCACCTCGGGCCCGCCGCCGCCCCCAGGCCTCCGGCGGCCCGGTCTCCCCCGCCTCCCCGACAGACAGCAGGAGCAGACAGATGAGCGCCACTGCGCAGATCGGCGTCACCGGACTCGCGGTGATGGGCCGCAACCTGGCCCGCAACTTCGCCCGCAACGGCTACACGGTCGCGGTGCACAACCGCACGGCCGCGAAGACCGACGCACTGGTGGAGGAGTTCGGCGACGAGGGAACCTTCGTGGCCGCGCACACCCCGGAGGAGTTCGTCGCCGCGCTGGAACGGCCGCGGCGCCTGGTCGTCATGGTGAAGGCGGGCGAGCCCACGGACGCGGTGATCCAGGAGTTCGCCGCGTTGCTGGACGACGGCGATGTGATCATCGACGGCGGCAACGCCCACTTCGAGGACACCCGGCGCCGCGAGAAGGACCTGCGCGAGCGCGGCATCCACTTCGTCGGCGCGGGCATCTCGGGCGGTGAGGAGGGGGCGCTGAACGGGCCGAGCATCATGCCGGGCGGTTCCGCCGAATCGTACGAGTCACTGGGGCCGATGCTGCAGAAGATCGCGGCGAAGGCGCAGGACGGCGCACCCTGCACCACACACATCGGGCCGGACGGCGCCGGTCACTTCGTGAAGATGGTGCACAACGGCATCGAGTACGCCGACATGCAGCTCATCGCGGAGGCCTACGACCTGCTGCGTACGGTCGCGGGATACTCCCCCGCGAAGATCTCGGAGACGTTCCGCGGCTGGAACACGGGCCGCCTCGACTCGTATCTGATCGAGATCACGGCCGAGGTCCTGTCCCACACCGACGCCGCCACCGGCAAGCCGTTCGTCGACATCGTGCAGGACCGGGCGGAGCAGAAGGGCACCGGCCGCTGGACCGTACAGATCGCTCTCGACCTGGGCGTTCCCGTCTCCGGCATCGCCGAGGCCGTCTTCGCCCGCTCGGTCTCCGGCCACGCCGCCCTCCGGGACGCCTCACGCCATCTCGCCGGACCGGCAGTCCGCGAGCTCGACGGGGACGAGGCGGCGGCGTTCGCCGACCAGGTCGAGCAGGCACTGTACGCGTCTAAGATCGTCGCCTACACCCAGGGCTTCCACGAGATCGCGGCCGGCAGCGAGCAGTACGACTGGAACATCGACCTCGGCAAGGTCGCCGCGATCTGGCGCGGCGGATGCATCATCCGGGCAGCCTTCCTGGACCGCATCACCAGCGCCTACGAGGCGCAGCCCGACATGCCGAGTCTCCTCTCCGACAAGAGCTTCGCCCAGGAGATCGCCGCCGCGCAGGACGACTGGCGCGCCGTGATCGCCACCGCCGTCACCCAGGGCGTCCCCACGCCCGCCTTCGCCGCCACCCTCGCCTATTACGACTCCCTGCGCGCCGAACGCCTCCCTGCCGCGCTCACCCAGGGCCAGCGCGACTACTTCGGCGCACACACCTACCACCGCACCGACCGCGAGGGCACCTTCCACACCCTCTGGGGCGGCGACGGCAGCGAGGTCGAAAGCTGACCGGTACCGGGGAACCGCCCGGTGGCGGTCGGTGGTCCGCTCGGGGTTCGCGAGGGGGCTGAGGAAACCCGAGCTGTGCCGCGGCCCGGTGTCCCGGTGTGGGCGGACGAGGCGAGCCTAGAAGGTCGCCCGCCGTCGCGGCGGCGGGCAGGCGTACAGGTCGAGGATCTCCGGCTGCGGGGCGACACCGGGGCCGCCGGCGCGTACCCAGGCCGCGATGTCCTCGGTGGCTTCCGGGTCGTTGACCAGACCCAGCCATACCGGCCTGGCACCGGCGGCCCGGCCCGCGGCGGAGGGTTGCACCACGATGACGTTGGCCTGGTCGCACACGTCGAGGCAGGCGGAAACACGTACGGGTGCCTCGGAGCGCAGTCGCGCCGTCTGCGCTGCGTGATCGATTCCGGTCACCTTTGCGCTGCCGCAACAGCAGTCGCGGCACACGACGATCCGGCACGGTATCGGGTCGGCCACCGTCCGCGCCGCCACGGCGTCGTCGGAGGTTCCTTCGTTCGGCCTTTCGGGCACGCCGAACCGCCCTCTCTCCGGGGAGATCCGCCCCGGTGTCCGTCGAGGAGGCGACCGCGTGAGTTTCCTGGCTCTCGGGTCGCAGCTCGCCCCGTCCTTCCCACCCGCGTGGGGCAGTGGAGTTTCCGGGATCCGCTCGCCGATCACAGTGGCGGGACCGCGCCGGATTCACACCGGCTTCCTCGGACCGCCGTCGCCCTGTCGTCGGCCATCATCGCATTCGGCAGACGCCCCTGGTCACGCTCGTGCGCACCGCACGGCAGGCTGGGCCGCCCGTCCGGCCGCCGGCATACGTCGGTGTGTTGCTCCCTTCCGAGTCCGCGAGCCACCGCTCGCTTCACTCACCCTTGCGGGGCGGAGCTGCTCCAACCAGGGCTCGTGACCTGCGTTCTTGATCCGGGTGGGTGGGGGAAGGATCAAGCCGGAGCGCGAATGATTCAAGCGCCGGCACAGGACGGGGATCGTCGGTCCCCCTCCCCCGCCCGGCTCGAACCGCAGCCCCGCAGCCGCTTCCCGGTCGCTCAGTCGTCGCGGCGCCCCGAGCGCATCTTGAGGATGAGCGGGAGTACGAACCAGGCCCCTGCGAACCACGCCATGACGGCGCCGACGAGTATCTCCGCCAGAAGGTCGGTGAGTACGGTGTGCAGCAGGAGAAGGAGCGTGCAGCCGATGGTCAGTGCGAGCAGGACCATGCCGCACACCATGAACCGGCCTGCGACGGCCACCACTTCGTCCTTCATCCGGGAGCCGGAAAGGAACCGGTGCAGCGCGACGGGCGCTATGAGTGCTCCGATGGCGGCGGCACCGAGGACGACAGTGATGACGTAGACACGGTGGTCGAAGTCACCCAGCCTTTCGAATCTCTGCGTGAACGCGACGCTGAGCAGGAAGCCGAAGAGGATCTGGATACCGGTCTGTGCGACCCTCGTCTCCTGCAGAATCTCGTTCCAGCGGCGGTTGACCCGCTCCCTGGGATCCTCTTCCTCGATCCCCTTCGGGTTCCCCGCGTTCTCATCGGCCGGCGGGTGCGTCCTCTCCCGGCTCACGCCTTCCGCCGCGGGCGCGGACGCACCGCGCTCGACGGGTCTGCCGCCCTCCGTGTCCAGGGGCGCAGAGTCCAATGGCTTCATGATGCCTCCTCCCATTGGAACTCATGTGCCCTTGTTGGACATGCCTACGCACTGCATCCACGGCACCCGGCCCGACAGCCGGCTGAGCCCGGACCGTTCCCCCACGGTCCGGGCTCAGCGCTGTTCGTCCTGACTCCCGTTGCCTCGGAGACGCACGCTCCTCCGCTCGCGCGGCGCGCGCCCATCAGCCGCTTCCGGGAGGACACCGGCCCGCTCCGGTTCCACGGGCCCCCGCCGCTCTACTCGAAGAACTTGAGGCTCCAGCCCGTGTCGGTGGTCGGGCCGGGGACATTCGCGCGGCTGTAGGTGGTGTTGCCCCACCAGGCGAACGTGCCGGTGTACCAGTACCGGTTCTCCCACGCGTAAGGCGTCCCCTTCGGCACCGCGTGGAACATCGAGGGGAATCGGGGGCCGGCGGGCGGGCTGGTGCCGATGTCGCCGTTGAGCAGGACGAAGCTGTGGTGGCCGGGCCCGTTGACGTACAGCGTCGGATCCCAGCCGGACATCATCGTCGCCCGGTTCGAGCCGAACAGGCAGCCGTTGGACTTGTACCAGTCCCATACGTACGTCGGGTCGCCCCCGGGGCGCAGGCGCAGGTCGGCCAGGCAGTACTGGTCGCTCCAGCTGCCGTTGGCGGAGTACACGATGTGCAACTGCCCGTTCGGGTCCTTGATGGCCTCGGGGCCCTCGTTGATGAACGGGTTGCCCACCACCCGTTCCCAGCTCTCCCGCGGCTGCGAGATGACGTGGCGTGCGCCGGTCGGTGCGGTGGGACTGCTCATGCGTGCGATGTAGAGGTTCTGCTCGACGTTGGTGTCACCGGCCCAGCCGGACCAGACGAACCAGCGCTGCCCGCCGAAGGTGAACAGGGTCCCGTCGATGGCCCACTTGCCGTCCGGCAGGGCCAGTTGGCTCTCCCCGGTGTAGCCGCTGTCCGGGTTCGCCGAGCTGATGACGTACATCCGGTGGGCCGCGCCCCGGCCGGCCGAGAAGTAGATGTAGTAGCGGCCGCCGTCCGTGACGATCTCCGGAGCCCAGACCTCACCGTGTCCGGCCGTGTCCGACCACACCTGCCGGGCGGGCGCGGATGCAAGCGCGGCCGTCGAGGACGCCTGCCGCACGGCGATGCCGCCACCGGCCGACTGCACCGATATGTAAGTGGTGCCGACCCGGATCACACTCGGGTCGGCCGCCCTGATGGTCTGTTCCGCCCGCGCCTGCTCCGCGGACGACAAGGACATGACGACGGCGAGCACGCCGGACAACGCCAGGACGGCGGCGCGGGAAAGATGGCGAGTGAGTTTCATGGTCCCGTTCCAAGGTCGGCCTCCGCTGCGACGCACGAGTCGGCGGCAGCGTTTACATCGTTGGACGAGCGTCCTCGCAGCATTCCAATTTGCCCTGAGCATGTCAATCGTTCGTACGCATCGCCCGCCTCCGGCCCCGGACCCTCCGTGCCCCTCCGCGTCGATGATCCGGCCTCCTCAAGGGCGCTCTCGGCCCTCCGCCTAGCATGTGCGCATGTTGGCCTACGTCCCGGCGTTCCTGATCTTCGTCGTCTTCTGTGTCGGCACACTCCGCGAACGCCGGCGTTTCAGCAACGCCGTCCTTCTGGGACTGTCGCTCACCTTCGCCGCGACCGCCTGGCTCGCCGGGCTCGCCCGATCGCAGCCCGCCACGGGGCGGGAGATCGGCATCGTGCTCCTCGTCCTCGTGGCGCTGGGCGTCGCCATCCTGTCCTGGTTCCTGATCTCCAACGGCGTGACGATGGTCCGCAAGGAGGGCAGAAGCCCCGCCAACCTCCTGTCCCTGCTCACAGGCCTTGCCCTGGTGGGCCTTCTCGCACTGATGATCACCGCGCTGATCCTGAAGAACGACACGCTGGTGGTGGTGACAGGCACCGTGCTCGCCCTGGCCGGCTACATCGCCTTCCTGTTCGTCTGCTTCGTCGTCTACGCGTTCCTCTACGGCCGCCTCCACTTCCACCGCAGGGCCGACTACGTGGTGGTGCTCGGAGCCGGTCTCATCAACGGCACCACGGTGTCGCCGCTGCTGGCCGGCCGACTGGATCGGGCCCGGACCGTGCACACGAAGCTGACGGCTCGCGGCAGGCAGCCCGTACTGCTCGCCTCCGGCGGCCAGGGGCCCGACGAAAAGCTGCCGGAGTCACACGCGATGGCCGAGTACCTGATCGAGCGCGGATTCCCGGCCGCCCTGATCGAACGCGAGGACCGCTCGACGACGACCGAGGAGAATCTGCGGTACAGCAAGTCGATCATGGAGAAGGCCAATCCCGACTACCGGTGTCTCGTGGTCACGAACAACTACCACGTCTTCCGCGCCGCGGTGACGGCCCGCCGGACGGGGGTCAGGGGCCACGTCGTCGGTTCGCCCACTGCCGCGTACTTCTGGCCCAGCGCGATGATCCGCGAGTTCGTCGCCATCTTCCTGACGTACTGGCGCACCAACCTGGCCATCTGCCTGCTCCTCGTCCTGGGCGGTGCATGCATCTGGCTGCTCAGCTGATCAGGGCCTGCCGAATGTCCTGGAGCAAGGCGCCCGCGAGCGCATGACGGCGGTTGCGCGGACGAGCGCCTGTCCCGGCGCGGCCTCCCCCGTGACGGCCGCTCACGAACCGTCGTCACCTGTCGAGACCGCCCGGATGACGGGTGCGGGAGGAGCAGGAGAAGACTCCACCGGGCAGGGCGGCGGCCGCGTGTGACGGCTGCTTCCAGGGGCAGACGGGGATCCATGGCTGTCCTGAGAAGAATCTCCCGCCCGTTGCTGGCCACCCCGTTCGTCATCGAGGGGGTGCGTGCGCTGCGCAAACCGCTCCCCCTCGCGACGGGCGCCGAGTCATGGGCACGGCGCCTCGGGGCCCGTATCGACGATCCTCCGCACGTCGTGAGGCTCAACGCCGCGGTGCAGATCGGTGCGGGCGGACTGCTCGCGCTGGGGCGTCTCCCTCGTACCGCCTCCCTCGTCCTGGCCGCCGGCCTCGTGCCGGCCACCCTCGCCGAGCACGCGTGGTGGAAGGAGGAGGACCCGGACCTGCGGAAGGACCAGCTCCTCGAATTCGTCCAGCGCATCGGCCTGTTCGGCGCCCTGCTGCTCAGCGCGGCCGACACCCACGGCAAACCGTCGGCGGCCTACCGTGCTCGCACCGTGACCGCGCGCGGCCGGAAGAAGGCCCACCGCGCGACGGCGAAGGCGGGCGGACACGTGCACGCGGCGATCGGCACGGTCGGCTCCGGCGCCTCGGCGGCCGCGAGCGGTACGGGGCGGGCCATGCACTCCGCCGCCGGTTCCGCACGCGCGAGGCTGCCGCACCGGTAGCACGCGTCGGGTCCCCCCGATGCGTGCACTTACCTCCCGGTCATACGTCTGATCAGCGCGTTCGCGGGCAAGAGATGTCCAGTCGGAGGGGCGTGAGGCCGAGCGTCACCGCCCCGAGGAGACCCTTGCGGGTCCGTGAACCATCATCACGTCGAAAGGCCACCAGCGATGCCTCCTGTGACCGAGCAATGGGAAGACGTACTCAGCACCCGTTTCGCCCTGGGTGGGAGCCACCCTGCCGTGCGTGCGGTGGCGGCCTTCTCGGCCGAATCGGGGTTCTTCGCCACTGCGGGCCGCCAGGGCGAGGACGGCCGGCAGTTCTTCGGCGGCGCCGCCGGACAGGGAGACCCGCAGCCGGAATCCGGCACGGCCGACGTTCCGGACCGGGCTGAGATGGCGGCGCTGTGGACGGTCGGCGAGGAGGCCGGCCGCTCTCCGACGCTCCGGCTCGCCGGGGTGGTGTGGCACCGTGAGGAACTGGACCGGATCGCGGACGCGGTGACAGGGACCGAACTCGACTTGGCGCTCCTGCGCGACGGGAACCGCGTCATGTGGGTCGCGAGAACCGGGCAGGACATCTGCGTTCTCGTCCTCGTCGACGGGGACGACGAGGGCCACGCGGCCGAAGCGCGTTCCCTCTCCCTCGACTTCGACTCCTTCCTGGTCGGCCAGGGCTACTGATCCACGGGCCGGGGAGGTCGGCAGCCCGGCCGGCCGCGGCCAGCCAGACCTGCACCCGGCCGGGCGCGGCATCCTGGCACTTGCCGGACTACCACCGCGTCGACCGCGAGGGTTCCTTCCACACGTTGCGGGGCAGTGACCTGTCGGAGGTCGACGCGGGCTGATCCGGCACCACGTCTCCGCCTCCGGACCGTCCCCCCGGGAGACCCCAAACGCACCCCTTGATCACCGCCGCACCGGCCTTCGCCGGTGTGGCCATGCTCATCAACATGGCACCCGGTCCCGACACGCTGCTCGTTGTCCGGACGTCCGTGGCCCAGGGCAGGCCAGAAGGCCTGGCCGCCGCCCTGGGCATCGTCACCGGATGCGTCGGCTGGGGCATCGCGACGGCCGTCGGACTGACCGCGGTGCTGACCGCGTCGCACCTGGCGTACGACACGCTCCGCATCTGCGGCGCCGCCTACCTCGTCCATCTGGGGGCCACGGCCCTCTGGCGTTCCAGAAGGCCGGCCGGCCCCGAACCGTCCGAGCGGACCACCGGCCCGGCCGGCCGCATGGCGGCATTTCGCAGGGGAATGGGGACGAATCTCCTCAATCCCAAGGCGGGCGTGTTCTACATGAGCCTGATCCCGCAGTTCGTCCCGCATGGCGCGCAGATGTTCGGCACGACGCTGCTCTTCACCGCCATCGATGTGATCGAGCTGGCTGCCTGGTACTGGCTCCTCTCCGGTGCCGCCACGGCACTGGGCGAGCGCATCCGACGTCCGGCGTTCCGCCGCCGCCTCGAACAGGTCACCGGCGTCGCCTTCCTCGGCTTCGCCGCCTCCCTCCTGACCGACCGCGCACAGCCCATGGGGTGACGGATCAAGCTGCCGTGCGGGTACGCAACGCCATCCGGAACCAGTCCAGTTCGGGTGACAGCGGCTCCGGTGCGGGCCATCGGTTGATCACCGCGAGCAGGCGGAGATACCGCTCCCTGCGCGGGTCGTTCACCGTGTCGAGACGGGCTGCCAGCCGCCGCCGGAGAGCGGCGTCGTCCGGACGTCCGCAGAGTTGCGCGTATGCGGCCGTCACCGCGTCGACCACGGGTCCGGCCTGCGCGGACCCCGGGTCGACACCCGCGGCGCGGGCCGGGGCGGCGTGGCCGTGGATCACCGCTTCGGCATCACGGACGGGGAGCCCCGCGGCACGTCCCGCACGGCGGGCCACTTCCGTCCGGTCAGCCATGTGGTGCCCTGTCGTGCGCCGCATGCAGGCGCGGAAATCGGCGTCCTGGGACAGTTCGGCCAGTTCGATCCACGCCTCCGTCTCCTCCTCCGAGGGGTCATCGGGCAGTTGCGGCGTCATCGACCGCGCGACACCCGCCAGATGTGTCACCGCCCCGGCGTCGCTGAACACCTCGTCCAGGAACTCACGGATCAGTGCCTGTCGTTCGTCCTCGGAGAGCCTGGCCAGTCGGTGCATGCGATCCATCTCTTCAGGGGTCGATTCGCGTCTGGCGGCCGCCATGAGTACGGCGCGTCGCGCACTCAGCACCCGGATCTGCACCGCGAGCGCCTCCGCGTGCGCTGCCGCGAGGTCTGTCAGCGGGGTGTCCCTGTCCAGCGCCCCACGGATCGTGGACAGCCCGATGCCGAGCGAGCGCAGCGTCCGCACCAGATTCAGACGGGCCACGGCCTCGGGGCCGTAGCGTCGGTAACCGGCCGCGTTGCGGCCGGCGGGCGGCACGATCCCGCGGTCCGAGTAGGAGCGGACGGTTCTGACCGTGAGTCCGGTCCGCCGCGCAAGCTCACCGATCGAGAGATGTGTGTCGCCGTTCATGTGCCCCACTCTTCCGTCTCCCCCGGGGGGAGACTCAAGCGGGCGGCCCGGGCGGTCCGGTCGGTCCCCCACCGAATGTCAGTGGCTTCCCGGACCCCGACCGTTCATGCTCGTAGTCATGTCAGACACCACCCGCACCGGCACCCACACGAGCCCGTCCCCGGAGCCCGCTTCCGGGACCGCGGTCACCCGGCAGTACGGCTGGGCCAACATGTTCGTCCACCCCGACGACGAGCCGCGCGCCGACGGGAACTTCAGCGGCGAACGGGACACGCTCGCCGGCTTCCTGCGCGATCAGAGGCTCACCCTGGAGATGAAGTGCGCCGGCCTCGACGCGGCCGCTCTGGCGCGGCGGGCCTCGGAGCCGTCCACCCTGTCCCTCCTGGGCCTGGTGCGCCATCTGGCCGACGTGGAGCTGCACTGGTTCCGTCGCGTGATGGCCGGCCAGGACGTGGAGCGCGCCTACCGCACCGCCGCCGACCGTGACGCCGACTTCAACGGAGCGGTACCGGATGCGGAGGTCGTCGCGGAGGCGTGGGCCAGGTGGCGGGGCGAAGTCGCGTTCGCGGAGGAGTTCGTGGCCGGGGCGCCCGATCTCGGCGTCGTCGCCCTGGGGGGTGACGAACCCGTGGAACTGCGGGTCGTGCTGGTCCACATGCTCGAGGAGTACGCCCGGCACAACGGGCACGCCGACTTCCTGCGCGAGCGGATCGACGGACGCGTGGGCCAGTAGGGGGGACCGCCCGGCCAGGACCGGCCGGGCGGCGGTCGCCCGGTCGGGTGACCCGGGGTGCGGCGGGACCGCGGGTGTGGGTAAGTGGCAGCGGGTCCCGCTGTCCTCATCGGCGGCGGGCTGCCACCGTGCCGTACCGCCGAGCCAGCTCATGGAGCCGCCGCATGCCCGAGACCACCGAGGAGCGGGCCGCGGCGCAGCCCGTCGTCGCGCCGCTGACCAGTGCGGCCCTGATCCTGGTCGCCACGATCGAGCCAGGCGGTGAACCGGCCGTCCGTGAGGCGCTGCCGGACCTGGCGGCGTTCGCCCGCTCCATCGGGTTCCGCTTCCCGGATGCCGGACTGGTCTGTGTGACCGGGTTCGGCTCCGCCGCCTGGGACCGGCTGTTCTCCGGCCCGCGGCCGGCCTCGCTGCACCCGTTCCAGGAGTTGCGCGGGCCCCGGCATCACGCCCCCGCGACCCCGGGCGACCTGCTGTTCCACATCCGGGCCGAGCGGATGGACGTGTGCTGGGAGTGGGCGTCGCAGCTGCTGGACCGGCTGGGCGCCGCGGTGAAGGTCGTCGACGAGACGCACGGGTTCCGGTACCTCGACCACAGGGATCTGCTCGGGTTCGTCGACGGTACCGAGAACCCGGTGGGCGACGACGCCCGCTCGGCGGCCCTGGTGGGGGACGAGGACCCGGATTTCGCGGGCGGCAGCTATGTCGTCGTACAGAAGTACCTGCACGACCTCACCTCGTGGAACACCTTGTCGACCGAGGAGCAGGAGCGGGTGATCGGGCGGACCAAGCTCACGGACATCGAGCTCGCCGACGACATCAAGCCCGCCGACTCGCACGTCGCGCTGAACACCATCACCGATCCGGACGGCACGGAGCGCGACATCCTGCGTGCCAACATGCCGTTCGGGAACTTCGGGCAGGGCGAGTTCGGTACGTACTTCATCGGGTACGCCGCCGACCCCGACGTCACCGAACGGATGCTCCGCAACATGTTCCTCGGTGATCCTCCCGGCACCCACGACCGCATCCTCGACTTCTCGACCGCGGTCACCGGCACGCTCTTCCACGCCCCCGGCGCCGACTTCCTCGGCGCACCGCCCCCGTCGCCCGCCTCCGTCGCGGCCGCTCCCCGGCCGGAGCCGGCGTCCGCGCCGGTGGCCGGGGCCGTGGTCACGCCGGTGGCCCGGGACGGTTCGCTGCGCATCGGCAGCCTGCAAGAAAGCGTCCAGTGATGAACAACCTCCACCGCGAACTCGCCCCTGTCACCCAGGCCGCCTGGGACCAGATCGAAGAGGAGGCCCGGCGCACCTTCAGCCGTCATCTCGCCGGGCGCCGCGTCGTCGACGTCAGCGGTCCGGAGGGTCCGCAGCTGGCGGCGGTCGGCGACGGGCATCTGCGGGACATCGATCCGCCCACCCCCGACGTCCTCGCCCGGGCCCGTACGTCGATGCCGGTCATCGAGTGGCGGGTGCCGTTCAGCGTGACGCGGGCGGCCGTCGACGACGTCGAGCGCGGCTCGGACGACAGTGACTGGCAGCCCGTCAAGGACGCGGCCCGCACCTGTGCGTTCGCCGAGGACATGGCGATCATCGACGGCTACGCCGCGGCCGGGATCGCCGGGCTGCGGGACGGTTCCTCGCACACACCGCTGCCGTTGCCCGCCGATGCCCGCGACTATCCGGCGACGGTGAGCCAGGCGCTGACCCGGCTGCGGCTCGCCGGTGTCGACGGACCGTACCGGCTGCTGCTGGGAGCGGACGCGTTCACGGAGGCGACCGAGACGTCCGACCACGGATATCCCGTCTCCACGCATCTGGCCCGGCTGCTGGACGACCAGATCCTGTGGGCGCCCGCTGTCGCGGGCGGGGTGCTGCTGTCCACCCGGGGCGGCGACTTCGAGCTGTGCCTGGGCGAGGACCTGTCCATCGGATACCTGGACCACGACGCGACCGACATCCGGCTGTACTTCCACCAGTCGTTCACCTTCCGGATGCTGACCCCCGAGGCGGTCGTACCGATCATCGCCTGACCGGCGGCGGTTCCCCGGCCGTGCGCTCGTATGCTCGGCTGCCATGACGAGCAGTACGCCCCACTCGCCGGAGCCCGCGATCGCGCTGCGCGAGATCCTGGCCTTCGACGACAGCGGAACCTTGCGGGCCGTGCTGGTCCCGGCCGGCCCCGATGCCGGGGTACGGGGTGTGGCGGTCGGTGACGAGGGCGCCGCGCAGCCGCTCGACGGGTGTCTGGTGCTGGTCGTCGGTGCCCCGGCGGCGTCCGCCGGGGCCGCCGACGCGGTGCGCGAGGCCGCCCGGCACGGCGCGTCGGGGGTGGTGCTGCGCGACACGCCGGGGGTGGCCACGGCGCCGGAGGTGCTGGCCGCCGCCGAGGAGACGGGCATCGCCCTGCTGACGCGTGCCGAGTGGGCCACCTGGGCGGACACCGCCGCCCTGTTGCGATCGGCGCTGGCGTGCGCGCGGGCGGGCCTCGACGACGGGGCGCCGGGCATCGCGGCGAGCGGTGCGGAGAGCCTGACCGCGCTCGCCGACGCCGTCGCCGCGGACACCGGCGGCTCGATCACCATCGAGGACACCCGGTTCCGGGTGCTGGCCCACTCCGCCACCGGGCCGGAGGCGGACGGGCTGCGCCGGTCGACGATCCTGGGCGGCCGGGTTCCGCGGTGGCGGGTCGCCGAGCTGCGCCGGAGCGGGATGCTGCGGCTCCTGTGGACGTCCCGGGACGTGATCCACCGCGCCGCGGACGCCGACGGCCCCGAACGCCTGATCATCGCGGTCCGCAGCGGCCCCGAGGTGCTCGGCTCCATCTGGGCCGCCGCGGACGGGCGCGCCCTGTCCCCGCACGCATCGGGCGCGCTGCGCCGGGCGGCGGAGGTCGCCGCGCCTCTCCTGGTCCGGCACCGGCTGCGCGAGAGCGGGGCGGTGCGGCGCCGGGAGCTCGCGCTGCGCGGTCTGCTGGACGGGGACGGGGACGCCCGCACCCATGCCTGGTCGCTGGGGCTGTCACCCGACGCGGCCTGTGCGGTGGTGGTCGTCGACCGCCCCGCCGCGGCGCCGGCGGGCGACCGCACGCTCGATGTCCTCGCGCTGCACGCCGTGTCGTACCGGCCCTCGGTGCAGGTGCTGCGCGACGGTGACCGGCTGTTCGCGCTGCTGCCCGTCGGCGTGGGCCGGGAGCGGGACGCGCTGGGCCTGGCCAGGGAGCTCGCGACACTCGCCCCGTCGCTGCCCGGCGGCGTACCGGTGCTGGCGGGTGCCGGTCCGGTGGCGGCCACCGCGCTGCGGGTGCGGGCCTCGTGCGAGGAGGCCGCGCTGATCGTACGGGTACTGCGGGAACGGGCGGCTCGTGCGGACGGGGCCGGTCCCGACCGGTACGCGGACGCTGCGGCTGTCGGCCCTTCGCTGGATGTCGTGCGGGTACTGGACGCGGTCCGGCCGGTGTGGGAGGCGGGCGGCGGGCCGGTGCACGAGCTGGTGCGGGCCGATCTGGCGGCGGGCGGTGAGCTGGTCCGTACCCTGTCCGCCTACCTCGACGCGTCGGGCGACGTGGCCCGGGCGGCGGCCCGGCTCATGGTGCATCCCAACACGCTGCGGTACCGGCTGCGGCGCGTCCGGGAGCGGTTCGGGGTGGACCTGGACGACCCCGACACCCGGCTGCTGATCACGCTCGCCGTCCGCCTCACCGGATAGGTTGACCCTGCTCCGTGCGGTCCGTTGGCCGCCCGGACAAGGGCCTGCACCGATGTTGTCCTGCCGGACAGAGACCTGTGGGGCGACCATGTCCGACGCTGACTCCATGAGCCTTTCCCCGTTCCCTTGCGCCCCTCCCTCCTCCGTGCGTGTCGCGGCCGCGGTCCGCCACGCCGTCGCGACCGGTCTGCTCGGTGAGTCCGGCCCGGTCGCCGGGTTCGTGGACACGGACGGGGTACGCGACTCCGTCGCCGCACTCCACGAGGCGTTCGCGGGGGTGCCCGGGGTGCTCCACACGTTCGCCGCGAAGGCGGCGTCGCTCGTGCCCGTGCTGCGGCTCCTGGCGGAGTGCGGCATGGGCTGCGAGGTGGCGAGCCCGGGCGAGCTGCGGATCGCGCTCGACGCCGGGTTCGCGCCGTCCCGGATCGTCCTCGACTCCCCCGCCAAGACGCGTGAGGAGATCCGCCGGGCGCTGGCGCTCGGGGTGGCGCTCAACGCCGACAACCTCGACGAGGTGGACCGGATCGCCTCGCTGCGGCCCTCGAACGCGGCGTCCGTCGTCGGGCTCCGGGTCAACCCCCAGGTGGGCGGCGGGTCCATCGGTGCGATGAGCACGGCGACGGCCACCTCCAAGTTCGGCGTGGCGCTGCGCGATCCCGGCGCGCGCGAGCGGGTCGTCGAGGCGTTCGCGGCGCACCCGTGGCTGACCCGGCTGCACGCCCACGTCGGTTCCCAGGGCTGCTCCCTGGAGCTGATCGCGGCGGGCATCGGCGAGACGTACCGGCTGGCCGAGGAGATCAACACCCTGCTCGGCCGCCGGCAGATCACCGGACTCGACATCGGCGGCGGCCTCCCGGTCAACTTCGCCGACGACGAGGTCCGGCCCACCTTCGCCGCCTATGCGGCGGCCCTGCGCGCGGCGGTGCCGGGGCTGTTCGACGGGCGGTACGAACTCGTCACCGAGTTCGGCAGGTCACTGCTGGCCAAGAACGGTTTCATCGGCGCGCTGGTGGAGTACACGAAGGACGCCGGGGGCCGCCGGATCGCGCTCACGCACGCGGGTGCCCAGACCGCCACCCGTACCGTCTTCATGCCGGACGCCTGGCCGCTGCGGGTCGGCGCGTTCGACTCCGACGGGCTCCCGAAGGCCGGACCGTCGCTCGTGCAGGACATCGCGGGCCCGTGCTGCTTCGCCGGTGACGTCGTCGCGCACGCCAGGGAGCTGCCCGAACTGCGGGAGGGCGACTACGTGGTGCTGTACGACACCGGCGCGTACTACTTCTCCACGCCATGGGCCTACAACAGTCTGCCGCGGCCCGCGGTGTACGGATTCCGCACGGAGGCGGGGCCGGACGGGCCCTCGGTCCGTTTCGCCGCGGTGCGCGACGCCCAGTCGCTGGACTCGATCTCGGCGGAGAGCGGTCTGGCCCACGCGGACGCGCTGCTCCACTTTCCTTCCTGAGCCGTACGGGAGACGACCGCCACCGGCCCGCCGCGCGGTCGGGAAACGGTCACGTCCACGCCCTCCCAATTTAGTAGCCATGTACATAGTAGCCATGTACTGTATCGGTCATGAGCAACGCACCTGAGGGTCCGACCCCCGGCTTCCTGGTCTGGCGCCTGTCGATGAAGTGGCGGGTGGCCATGGACCGGGCACTGGGGCCGCTCGGGCTGACGCACGCGCAGTACTCCGTGCTGGGGTCGCTGCTGGGAATGCAGCGGTCGGGGCTGCGGCCCAGCCAGCGCGCCCTGGCCGACCACACCGGGCTCGAAGCGCTCTACGTCTCGAAGCTGGCGCGCAGCCTGGAGGCGGCCGGCCTCGTCGAGCGGGCCACCGACCCCGCGGACACCCGCGCCGTCCGGCTCTCCCTGACCGACGAGGGCCTCGCGGTCGCCGGCCGCGCGGTCGACGTGGTGCGCGAACTCGTCGACGGGCTGCTCACACCCCTGGGCGGCCTGGACGGCCCGGGCACCGAGGCCTTCGCCCAGACACTCACGGCGCTGCTCGATGTGCCGGTTCCCGCAGTCTCCGCTTCGTCCACCGAGGAGTCATCATGAGCACCGCACCGACCGTCAACGGACAGATCATCGGCCAGGCCCACTACGCCACGCGCGCCGTCCTGGAACGGCTGCTGGCGGAGACCGGCGCCACCTTCCACCAGTCCGTCGCGCTCAACGCGGCGGCGGACAGCGACGGGGGCATCGAGCGCGACCGGCTGGTCGAGCGGATGACCTCCACCCTGAAGACCGACCCCACGACCGTCGGAGCGGCCCTGTCCGAACTGGTCGCGCAGGGACTGCTGGAGCAGCGGCCGGCCGATGGGGCGCGGCTGGTCCTGACGGCCGCGGGCAAGGAGGCGCACGGCGCGCAGCGGGCCGGGATCGCCGGGATCACCGCCCGGCTGTACGCGGACCTGCCGGCCGAGGACCTGGTGACGGCCGGCCGGGTGCTGACCGAGGTCACGGCGCGCGCCAACGCCGTGCTGGCCGAGGGCTGAGCCCTTCGGCGGCCGGCAGCGGTGCGGTCAGCCGACCGGTGAGGGTTCCGGCTCGGGCGGCGGCACCGGCTCGGGGTTCGGCGCGGGCGGCTGCGGGATCGGGTCGGGCGCCGGACCGGGCGGCGTGGGCCCCGGCGGCGTCGGTCCCGGGCCGGGCGGAACCGGTGTCGGCTCCGGCAGCGGCTGGGGCGGCCCCGGGATCGGACCGGGGGTGGGCGCCGGCGGGACGGGGTCGGGGTACGGATGGGTCATCTGGGGCCTCCGATCGGGCGGGGTGGATCTCTTCCACCGTCTCCCGGAGCGGCTGCCCGCGCCCGGCGAGTCCATACGTTCGGGCTGCGGATGCTCCGACCGGCTCAGCGTGCGGCCGCGGCCCTCGCGGCGTCCAGACCCGGCCGCGGGCTGGACAGGACGGGGATCCGGGTGGTCGTACGGGCTGCCGCGCCCGCCATGGAGACCTGGGCCAGCACGATGACGTCGGCGTCCGTCACGGCGTCGGCGGCGGCCGCGATCCGCTCCAGGTAGCCGTCGTGGTCCCCGGCCTCGAAGCGCTCCCACGCCCCGTCGACCAGGACGGTGCGCACGTCCACGTCCCGCTCCCCCGCCCGCTCGGCCTCCTGGACGAGCAGGGCGCGGGTCGGCTGAAGGGTGGCGTGGTGGGCCGCCAGGACCGTGACCCGTCCGGCACGGACCGCCGCGGCCGCCATCGGCCGGTCGACGCGCAGGACCGGGACGCCGAGCCGGACACCGACGGACTCGGCGACCCCGCCGAGCGTCGAACAGGTGCAGAGCACGGCCGCGGCCCCCTCGGCGACGGCGTCGGCGACCAGCGCCTCGACGTCGGCCGCCACCGTTTCCGGCCCGGACTCCCCCGCCCGGTCGAGGAGGTCCTTGTGCACGAGGTGGCGCAGGACGAGCCCCGGGTGGTGGGCGTCGCGCAAAGCGTCGAACACGGGGACGTGGGCCGGGGAGGTGTGCAGGAGTGCGAGGCTCATCCGCCTCACGCTACCGGCACCCCCGCTCCCGTCCGCCGGGGGCGGCGCCTCAATAGAGCTCGGGGTGGGAGGCGAGCTGCTCCTTCGCCCGCTCGACCAGTTCCGCCGGGGCCTCGGGTGCCTCGTCGGGGTGGCGCGACGCCCACTTCGCGGCGTACGGGCAGAGCGGGACGACGGGCACGCCGTCCCGGGCCGCGAGGGCGTAGAACTCCCTGACCAGGGCGCCGCCGATGCCCTTGCCCTCGTGTCCCGGCTCGACGACGGTGTGCACGGCGACGAGCGCGGCGGGCGTCCCGTCCATCACGAAGTAGTCGATGACGCCGGCCGCTTCGCCGTCCACGGACGCGAGCAGCCTGCCCGCCGCCCGGTCGTCACGGATATCGGGCCCGGTCTGTCCGCTCTGCTCTGCCACGGCGGTCGCTCCCTCGCTGAGTGGGGCGCGTCAGCGCGCCGCGGGTACGGCGTGCGGACTGCGCTCGGTGTCGGTCCCCGGCACGGGCGCGGAGGCGTCGGCACCGAGCTCGACGATCCGGTTGCCCGCGTCGACATGGACGATACGCGGAACCAGCCCGCGCGCCTCGGCGTCGTCGACCTGCGCGTAGCTGATCAGGATGACCAGGTCCCCGGGGTGCACGAGGTGGGCGGCGGCGCCGTTGATCCCGATGACGCCGGAGCCGCGCTCGCCCTCGATGACGTACGTCTCCAGGCGGGCGCCGTTGTCGATGTCGACGATGTGGACGAGCTCGCCGGGCAGCAGGTCGGCGGCCTCCATCAGCGCGGCGTCGACCGTGACGGACCCGACGTAGTGCAGGTCGGCCTGGGTCACGGTGGCACGGTGGATCTTGGACTTGAACATGGTGCGCAACATCGAGGTACTCCCGTAAGCAGGCTCCCTGCCTGCATTCTTGCAGGTCAAGTGCATTTTCCTTACCTTACAACGAGTCGCATGTCCGGTCAGCTTTCGCTGGGTTTCCGAGGACTGATGCTGACCAATCGCTGACTCTTCCGACGCGCAGTCAGGCTTTGCTGGAGAGCTTCGCCATCCCTCCTGGACTTCACCGCGACGACTGCACAAGCCTACGCAGCAGCATCCGAAGGGTGTCCGTGATCACCGTCACTCCGGCGGTCCGGGCCGAGGCAGGAGCGAGGGTGGTCACAGGGGATCCGGACTGCGACCACCTTGGGTCAGCCGACCCAAGCCCCTCGCCCCCTCCAGGAGGAGCCACCAATGGTTCAACAGGAATCCGAGGGGCCGAAGCCGCACGGCAACATAGCCGCGGATCGTCGTGTTGGCTGAACTACCGCTGAAGTATTCGCAGTTCAGGGCGAGTAGTGCCAGATTCCCGGCCATGCGTGATGCAGGCGGTATTGCCTTGGATCTGGTGGACTTCGTGCTGCCAGAGGCTGGGGAGGCCGAGTCACCACCACAGCCGCTGATGCTTCGCATGTGTGCAGGTGCCGAATCGTCCCCCGGTCGCCATGATCGGTCCTGAGGGCGCACATGCGTGACCGTTCAGGAGAGGCAGGAGGCCGTGCCGTGTGCCCTGACCATCCCCGGTAACCGCCGGATCCCGCAGACGGCCACGGAGCCGTCCGAATCGGCCAGGAGGGCCGCCATGTCCGAGAAGCCAGGCCCCGTCCCGCGGCCGACGGTGCACGCCGTTCCCGAGGAGGGGCGGGCGGTGGGCGGGAAGGCGGCCCGTCACCGCCTTCCGCTGGCACGTCACATGACCCACGAGGGGGCGAAGGACCTGCCGAGCCCCTCGGCCGGTCCAGCGGTCCGGTACGCGCGCCGGATCCCGGAGCGCGTACCGGTCGGCCGAGGCCGAACGGGTGAGTCCTTGCTGCGGGCGCGGACCGTGAAGGCGGCGGCGTGACCGCCCCCAGGCGTCCGGCCGAGGCCGAAAGCAAGGACCCGGCAGCCGCCGCGGACCCGCTCACGGTCGTCCGCAGCCGCGGGTACGTGGTGCTGCTCCTGATCGCCGCGGTGCTGGGCGTCCCGATCTCGGCGGCGGCCTTCGGCTTTCTCGCACTGGTCAACAAGCTCCAGACACTGACCTACACGGACCTGCCCAAGGCTCTGGGCTTCCACGACACGCCGAGCTGGTGGCCGGTGCCGCTGCTCGCCGTGGCCGGGCTCCTCGTCGGCCCGATCATCCGGTATCTCCCCGGCGGCGGCGGCCACGAACCGGCCCACGGATTCGTTGCGTCCGGTCCCACCCCGACGGTCAATGTGCCCGGCGTGGCGCTTGCCGCGGTGGCCTCCCTGGGCCTCGGAGCGGTCATCGGGCCGGAGGCCCCGCTCATCGCCCTGGGCAGCGGGCTGGCCGTGGCCGCCCTTCGGCTGGTGCGGAAACCGTTCCCGAAGCAGGCGACCGCTCTCGTGGGAGCGTCCGGGAGCTTCGCCGCGATCAGCACCCTGCTCGGCTCGCCGCTGCTCGGAGCGTTCCTGCTCATGGAGATGACCGGCGTGGCGGGGCTGATGCTCGGTGTGGTCCTGGTACCGGGACTGCTCGCCTCCGGCATCGGCGCGCTCATCTTCACGGGCCTGGGCTCCTGGACGGGGTTGGGCACCTACTCCCTGACCCTGCCGGACGTCCCGCACGCCTCCGCACCGGATGCTGCCGGGTTCGGCTGGGCTCTGCTGATCGGGGTGGCAGCCGCTCTGCTCGGCGTCGGGATCCGGTGGCTCGCCCTCCTCCTGCTGGGACTCGTCGCCCCGCGCCGGCTGCCGGCCACCGTGCTCGCCGGCGTCGTGGTCGGTCTGATCGCCTTCGGCTACGCCGAGTGGACCGGCCACGCGGCATCGGGAGTCCTGTACTCGGGGCAGAGCGCACTCGGCCCCCTCCTCGCCACGAGCGCGCAGTATTCGGCAGGCACCCTCGTGGTGCTCACCGTGTGCAAGGCGGTGGCGTATTGCGTGTCCATGTCTGCCTTCCGAGGCGGCCCGGTGTTCCCCGCCATGTTCGTCGGCGCCGCCGGTGGCATCGCGCTCTCCCATCTGCCCGGGCTCGGTGTGACCGCTGGGATCGCGATGGGGGTGGGTGCGATGACCGCCGCGATGCTCAAGTTCCCCATGGTCTCCGTGTTGCTGGCCACCCTGCTCCTGGGCAAGGACGGGCTCACTGTCATGCCGCTGGTGATCGTGGCGGTCGTGGTCTCCTACGTCCTCACACTCAGGCTGACCCCACAACCGGCAGCCGCGCCCGCCACCGGGCAGGAGGCATCCCCATCGCCGGGCGGGTGAGCTGCCAGGGGCGATGAGTGGGGCTTACGGCCCGATGACAGCCTCTCCGCTAGCGGCCTTCCTGTGTCCCGCCCGTTCACGCCCGGTCGAGTTTCGCGTCCAGGGTGATCGCCGCGTCGATCAGGGCCAAGTGCGTGAAGGCCTGCGGGAAGTTGCCCAGCTGCCGCCCCGTCAGGCCGATCTCCTCGGAGTACAGGCCCAGGTGGTTGGCGTAGGTGAGCATCTTCTCCAGTACCAGCCGGGCCTGATCGACGCGTCCGGCCCGTGCCAGGGCGTCGACGTACATGAACGTACACAGCGAGAAGGTGCCCTCGGAACCCCGCAACCCGTCGGGTGACGCCTCGGGGTCGTAGCGGTAGACCAGGCTGTCGCTGACCAGCTCGTGCTCCATCGCGTCCAGGGTGGACTTCCACATCGGGTCATCGGGCGTGATGAAGCCGACCGTCGGCATCCGCAGCAGCGACGAGTCGAGCACGTCGTCGCCGTAATGCTGCACGAAGGCCTGCCTCTTCGGGTCCCAGCCCCGGCTGAGCACCTGCGCGTAGATCTTGTCCCGCGCGTCCACCCAGCGGCCGCGGGCGGCGGGGCGGCCGTCGTCGTAGGCGATCCGAATGGCGCGGTCGAAGGCGACCCAGGACATCACTCGGCCGTAGGTGAAGTCCTTGCGGCCGCCACGGGTCTCCCAGAGCCCTTCTCCTGGCTGGTCCCAGTGGTCGACCAGCCAGTCGAGAAGCGTGTGCAGCGCGGTCCAGCCCCGGTGGTCGAGGTGCATGCCGTGCTGGTGCGCGAAGTAGATGCTGTCGAGCGCCTCACCGTAGATGTCCAGTTGCCGCTGGGTCGCCGCTCCGTTGCCGATGCGGACCGGGGCGGAGCCGCAGTACCCCTCCCAGTGCTCCAGGGTCTCCTCGACCATGTCGGACGAGCCGTCGACGCGGTACATGATGTTCAGCGGCCCGGCCCCGTCCCCTTGGCCGGCCTCTTCCTTCACGCGATCGTGCAACCAGCTGTTGAACGCCGCCGCCTCTTCCTTGAAACCCATGCCCAGCAGGGCGTACACCGAGAAGGACGCGTCACGGATCCAGGTGAACCGGTAGTCCCAGTTACGCTCTCCCCCCAGCTGCTCCGGCAGAGCCGTGGTCGGGGCGGCGACCAGGGCGCCGGTCGGCGCGTAGGTCATGAGCTTCAGGGTCACGGCTGAACGCTCGACTGCTTCCCGCCAACGGCCTGTGTAGGTCGACTGGCTGAGCCACGAGCGCCAGAACTGGACCGTCCCGTCGAAAAGCTGCTCGAACTCCGCGCCGCCGACTTCGTGCGGCGGCCCGCCGGGGGCCGACTCCATGACCAGGCCACGCTGTTGTCCCGCTTGCAGGTCCAGACTGAAGCGCAGGTCGTTGTCGCCCGAGAGGATGTTCAGCAGCCGCTCGTCCTGCGGCTCACGGACGACATGGACGGCGAGGTTCAGGTCCTGCGAGGTGAACAGGGCCCCGTGCTCCGTGATGTGCAACTCGTGCGGCTGGCGGCCGTAGTCGAAGCGGGGGGCGATCTCCCCCTCGAAGGTCATGCTGCCCCGGACACAGCGCAGCATCCGCACCAGCCGGTGCCGGTCGGTCGCCGTCGTGCCGGTCACCGGCATGAAGTCGACCACCTCACCTGCTCCGGCCTCGGTCATGAACCGCGTCACCAGCACGGCGGTGTCCGGGTGGTAGAGCTGTTTGGTGGTGAAGGTGTCCGCGGCCGGCCTGACGGTGAAGTGTCCGCCCCGCTGTCGGTCGAGGAGAGCACCGAAGACGCTGGGGGAATCGAAGCGCGGACAGCAGAACCAGTCGATCGTCGCATCGGTGGAGACGAGAGCCGCGGTCTGCAGATCACCGATCAGACCATGGTTCTCGATCAGGGGGTATTCATCCATCTTGACTCCCCTTTCGACCCCGATTAAAAAGCCTAGGCCAATGAAGACGTCGCGTCCTGCCGTAGAAGTAACTCCCGGTAGCACTACGGACCCCATGCGCTACCACCTCTGCTCTCGACCCCTGCCGCCCTTGCGCTCCTATTCCTGGTGAATTTCTCCAAATGGCTTTGATGTGCGGCCACGTGCGCGATCATGACCCCGCCGCGCACGTCGGCGTGTCCCTGCCGGAGGCAAGCGCCCGAACTGTTTGAATCGCCGCATGACTATGCGCGACGACGCGGCCCTCTTCGGCAATCGGTTTCTGACCGCACCCGCCCCCTCGGACACCTTCCCCGAGAACGGCATGGCCGCGACGGATGCGATGAGGCTCGTCGATGTGGATCTCGCCATGGAGGGCGACCCACAACGCAACCTCGCCACTTTTGTCACCACCTGGATGGAACCGGAGGCTCAGCGGCTCATCGCCGAGAACCTCCACCGCAATTTTATCGACCACGCCGAATACCCCATTTCCGCCGAGATCGAGCAGCGTTGCGTACGCATGCTCGCCGACCTCTTCCACGCACCCGGCAAGACGACCGGATGCCGGACCCAGGGCTCCTCGGAAGCGATCATGCTCGGGGCGCTGTCGCTGAAGTGGAAGTGGCGCGAGCGCCGCGAGGCGGCCAGTCTCCCGGCCGACCGCCCCAACCTGGTCTTCGGCGGGGACGTCCACGTCGTGTGGGAGAAGTTCTGCCGCTACTTCGATGTCGAGCCGCGGATCATGCCGCTCGCCGAGGGCAAGTACACGATCGGCCCGGAGGATGTGGAGCCCCTCGTCGACGAGAACACGATCGGCGTCGTCGCCGTCCTCGGCACCACTTTCACCGGTCACAAGGACGATGTCGTCGGGATCGACAAACTCCTGCGCGAGATCCGCAAGGAGCGGGACCTCGATATCCCGATCCACGTGGACGGCGCCAGCGGCGCGTTCGTGTGGCCCTTCCTGTACCCGGAATCGAAATGGGACTTCCAGCTCGAGCAGGTCCGTTCGATCAATGTCTCGGGACACAAGTACGGCCTGGTGTATCCCGGAATCGGTTGGTTGATCTTCCGCGAGGAGGCCGACCTGGCCGAGAAGCTGGTGTTCTACGAGAACTACCTGGGCAAGACGGACTCGACGTTCACCCTGAACTTCTCCACCGGCTCGGCGATGGTGCTCGCGCAGTATTACAACTTCGTGCGGCTCGGCCGCCAGGGCTACACCTATGTCATGAAGTTGATGCAGGAGAACGCCCACGCATTGGCGGACAACCTGCGCGACAGCGGCCGCTTCGAGGTGATCGGCAGTGACCTTGAGCAGTTGCCTCTGGTTGCTTTCCGCCTCTCCGGCAAGCATTCCTACGACGAGTCGGACGTCGCCTGGCAACTCGCGGCCGAGCGCGGCTGGATGGTGCCGGCGTACACACTCCCGCCAAACGCGGAGCGGGTGAAGATCATGCGCGCTCTGGTCAAGGAGACCCTGAGCCGCGAGCAGATCGATCGCCTGGGCCAGGACATCGCCGACGCGTGCCGCACTCTGGACGACAAGGGCGCGACCCACCGGATCGAGCGTGACCAGGTCAAGCGCGGTACCGGCTACTGACCCCTGCGGCAGAGCGGTTCGGGCCGTCGCGGTTGGCGAGTCCTTGCCATGGCGTGGACTTGTCGTCGCCAGGCCTTCACCTCAGGTGTTCGCGGCCGATAGACCCATGGCATGTTCTCCCTCTCTCAGTCTTCCGCCTCCCGGCGCAGACGCTGGCAGTTGATCTCGACCGCCACCGTGGTGCCGCTGCTGGCGTCCGGACTCGCAGTCCTGCAAGGGCCCGCACAGGCCGCTCCGAGCAAGCCCACCGTTCCCGCCAGACCCTCGGCGACCCACAAGGTCACCCTGGTCACCGGCGACGTCGTCACCGTCACGAGCCGAAGTCCCGTTCGGCCGTCGAGCCGTCGGCCCCCCGCGGCAGCAAACTGACCCGCAGGCTGAAGGGCATCCGCGGTGCCGCGCTCGTCCCGGTCGCCACCGTGCACCGCTACGCGGGCAGGACCCTCATCTCGATGACCGAGGCCGGCGTCCTGAAGCTGACCGCGAAGCAGACCGAGTACACGCCGTTCGTCTACGACCCGACCCGACCCGACCCGGGACTATCCCGGCCAGGTGCCGAACCGGGCCCTTGTGTACAAGCCGTCCAAGCAGGACCTCGCCCGGATCGGCTACTACTTGGCCACGGACGGCAAGTTGACAGAGGGTTACCCGTCCGACATGTCCCTCAGCCCCTCGTTCAACCTCCCGAGGCCGAGTGGCACCAGGGCACCCGCACCGAATGGGTGACCCCCGGCCAGGTCTGGAGGGAGTTCCACACCCAGGGCGTCGACGGCGCCCTTCCGTGGTCGATGGTGTCGGGCGACAACAGGTACGCCAAGGGCAGCACCACCCGTCTGGACTGGTTCGCTCCGGCGGCCCGGCCCGGCCAGCGCGAGTCCTTCGGTGTGTACAACTCCCGGTGGCAGAGCTGTATGACCTGGAACGTGTAGGCGTGGGCCTCCGCCAGCGCCAACATGCGGCTGGACGGCTACCTGCCGCGAGGCCTGCTGGACGCGCTGTTCGAGACCGTGTGGCGCACCGCGCACCCGCTCGAACTGTCGGGCACCGGCGCGGAATCCGAACCCACCGTCGAGCTCGGCGCGGAAGGCCCGACCGACCTCGACCGGAAGATTCTCGCCCTGCTGCTGGCTGGTCTCACCGACCCCACGGCCGCGACGCAGCTCGGACTCTCACCGCGCACGCTGCACCGGCGCCTGCGCCGCCTGATGGACATCGCCGGAGTCCGGACGCGGATGCAGCTCGGCGGTCACGCCGTCCGGCACGGCTGGGTGAAGCCCCACTGAGTGGGTGCTCGGTCCCGGACGGTGGCCGGGACCGAGCGGTCCGGCGCTCCGGTCACCCCGGCTGCCGGTCGGACCGGAACCTGCCGCCCACGCCCTGACTGTCGGCCGTCCGTGCGACGGCACGGCGAGCCGCGTCGGGGAAGGCCCGTTCCAGCGACTCACGCAGGAGGTCCGCCTCCGCCAGGACTGCCGGATGGTGAGTGGGCGGCAGACTGTCGAGCAGGGCGTCGAACAGCGCGCGCAGCCGTCGGCAGACCTGTACGGACGTAGCCCCGTAGTCGCGGATCTCGCAGACTGCGAGCTGGAGGTAGTCCTCCCACGCTCTCCCCCGCAGCACGAGCCGCGGCCTGCCGTCGTCGCCGGTCAGCACGTACCGGCCGGGGAGCGGGGACTGGCCGATCACGGTGAGGAACGACTCGATGTGGTTGAGGACCTGAACGGCGGTGGTGGGATCGTTGACGGCGGGCGAAAGTGCCCGGATGGCGATGTCGACGAGCACTCGCAGGGCGAAGGCCGGGTCCTGTTCGATCGTCCGCTCCGGGCCGAGCGCGATGAGGTCGGTCACGCGCTCGTCGTCGGGCGTGGACCTGCCGCCGTGGATTTCGACGAGGACGGCGCCCCGGAGGACGTAGTCACCGATCAGGTGGGGCACGGTGAACACGCAGTCGTGGCGCGTGGCGAGTGCCGAGAGGCCGCCTGCATGGAGCGCCTGGATGGCCCCGCCCGCAGTCGCGCGGACGAGGGTCGTGCGACCGTCCCGCACTGCGGCTTCCCCGCCGTGCGGGGCCGAGGCTCTGACCGCCGCTGCCCCGTGCTCGAAGACGTCCTCCCCCATACGGCCGACGAGATCGGCGATGGCGACAGGCCTGAGGTTGTGCGTGAAGCGGTTGAGATAGATGAGCAGGAGCAACAGGCTGACGGCCACAGCCATGCCGGCGAGGGTGACCCCGAAGTCGGGCACCGAATTCGCCTCGATGCTGCGCAGCAGGGAGAAGGCGAAGGCGAATGTGCCGGTGAAGGTGGCCAGCACGGTCTTCTGCAACCGGTCCCGGTACCAGAGCCGCATATATCGTGGGGACAACGTTCCGGTGGCCTGCTGAATGACGAGAACACCGATGGTCACGACGAATCCCAGAAGGGCGATCATCGCCCCGACGATGGAGCTCAGAACTCCGCTCGCCGTCGTCGCGGAATAGCGCCAGCCGCTCGGTGGCCAGTCCGCACTGTCCGCGGTGATGGCCAGTTCGGCCAGGACGACTCCCAGCAGGAGACCGAACAAGGGTGCGATCCACAGGTTCGCTTTCACGTACTGCCGCAGCCGGAATGCGGAGGCCCAGGACATCATGATGCGCACAGTGGCTTCGTCACCTGTCTCACCGCTCGGTGCACTGCTCGATGCGGGGGATCAGCAGGACAACTCTGTCGCCTTCCCCCGGAGTAACCCGCCGCTTCTCGGTGACGGGTTCCAGCCGCAGGTCCTCGTGCACCACGAAGAGGGTCTCGCTCCCGGACGGAAGGGGGGCGGGGGCCGGCTGGACCAGGAACCGCGCGCCCGCCTCGTACCGCGCGGCCAGTGTGTGGCGCACGAGCGATCTGCCGAAGAGGATGTCCCCACCGGTGTAGGGAGCCACGACTCCGTGACTGTCCCGGGGAGGCCCGACCCGATAGACAGGCCCTTCGACGCTGTCCTGCATCACGACAGAGGCGAGCGCGTTGAAGTCGTCGTCGTCCGTGGCCAGGAACACCGCCGTCACCCCCTCCAGGCGGGCACCCGGGTTGGTGGCGGTGGCCAGCAGATCCCCCGTGGCGAGTTGGATACCGGCGTCCGCGATCCGTTGTCGCTCCTCTGCGAGGCCCGCCCACATCAGCAGGTCCAGCCCGGCGGATCGCAGGCTCCTTCCCAGATCCACCACCCACGGCTCGCCGCCCACGAGCAGGATCCGGGTCCCGGCGGGTTTGACGATGCCCAGGATTCTGGCGACCGGTGCCGCGCTCAGGGCGTACAACAGGACCGTGCCGACGATCACGAGAAACGTGACGGGAAGGATTTTCGCGGCCCCGTCGACTCCCCTGTCGACGAGGTTCGCCGAGAATGCCGTAGCCGTGGCTGCCGCGACGATGCCGCGAGGGGCCATCCACCCGACGAAGGCCCGTTCGCCTGGGCTCAGCCCGGCGCGAGCGGTCGACAAGTAGGCGACGAGTGGACGGACCACGAGGACGAGGATGGCGATGAGGGCGAGGGCGGGGAGGAGTACGGGGACGAGGGAGGCAGGTGTGATCGTGGCGGAGATGGAGACGAACAGCAGGCCGATGATCAGCTGCGCCAGGGTCTCGAAGAAGGGGCGCCGCGCGGGCATGTCGAAACCCTTGATGTTGGTGACGGCGAGGCCCGTGACGATGGCGGCGATGAGTCCCGTGTCATCCCTGACGACGTCGGCACCGGCGGACACGGCGATCACCGTGGTCAGCTGGGCCAGCGTCCCGAGCGTCTCACCGAGCCGAAGTGTACGAAGCGTCAGCCACAGGATCGCCGTGCCGACCGCGCCGGCGGCCAGGCCCACGGCCATGCTGAGGGCGAACTGGCCGAGTTGGTAACCCCGGCCGATGTCGATCTGGTGGGTGGTGGCGATGGCGTGGAAGGTCAGGGCACCCAGGATGCCCCCGATGGGGTCGGTGAGGGTCCCTTCCCAGATGAGGATCCGGCGCGTCTTGTCCGTGGGCCGTACGAAGTCGAGAATGGGACCTACGACCGTGGGTCCGGAGACGACGAGGATCACACCGAGCATCGATGCCACTCTGAGGGGCATGTCGAACATCGCCGGTGCCACGGCGGCGGTGATCAGAAACGTGACGAGCACACCGAGCAGCAGCAGCCGTCCGACGATCCCCCGTGTCCGGCCGGTGAGCTTCCGCAGGTTGAGCCCGAGGCCGGCGTCGTAGAGGATCACCGCCACGGCCATCGACACGAGGGCGTCGAAGTTCTGCCCCATCAGCTTGTCGGGATGGACGACGTCCGTCAGCGCTCCTGCCGTGAACCCGGCGGGAAGCAGGATGATGAGTGCGGGAAGGCGCAGCCTGCTCGCCAGGATCTGCGACCCGGTGGCGAGGACCAGGGTCAGTGCGATCCCGAGGTAGATCTCGTCATCTGTCACAACAACTCCTTTCGGCAGGGTGGGCAGGAAACTGTGCTGACGGGTCAGGTGGTGCCCGCTCTGTCTCCACCCCCGGGATCGTCGCCCTGGCGCAGGTCGGCCTCACTGAGTTCTTCGAGATCGCCTCGGGTGTCGAGCCAGTACAGGAAGACGACGGCCGGTACCACGATCACCAGCGCGACCAGGGTGACGAACGCCAGCCAGGTCAGCGTGGTGGATGCGCCGGCACCTTCGGCGACGGTCATCGACGTCGGGAGGAGGTAGGGGCGCTGAGCCAGGCCCCAGGCGAGGACCGCGCAGGCGACGGCGCCGACGGCCGATGCGCGGGCCCAGCCTCCCGGTCTCCGCATGAGCAGCCACGCCGTGTTGAGTGAGGCCGCTCCGGCTGCGATAGCGAAGGCCAGCCCCGCCCCATGAGTGAGCCCGTGCCAGATGTGCGGGGCGTCCTCGCTGGTGACGAACAGGGTGATCAGCGCGAGCACCGCTAGGGCGATGAGGCTCAGTAGCCCGCGCCGCCGGAAGTAGGCGATCAGGTGGGGCGCGTCGAAGCGGCGGGCGTCCCCTGCCAGGAAGACGGCGCCCAGGAAGGCCGTCGCGGCGACGGCGAGCAGGCCGAACATGACGGAGGTGGGGTTGGACCAGGCGTCCGCCGACGCCTCCGTTCCGAGTTTCACCCGGCCTGAGGCCACTCCCCCCACTGCGGCGCCGAGGAAGAACGGCGTCACGAGTGAGGCCAGGGCGAACACGGCACCGTAAAGCCGGCGTTCGGCGAGCTTCCGGGCCACCTTTCGGAAGGCGAAGCCGGCTCCGCGCAGGACCAGGCCCACAGCGGCCAGCGCCAGTGGCAGCCACATGGCGGAGAACACGGCCTGGAAGAGGGTGGGGAAGCCGGTCCACATGATGACGAAGACGAAGATCAGCCAGACGTTGTTGACCTCCCATACGGGTGCCATGGCGTGATCGATGAGCCATCGCGGCTGCTTGCCGCGTTCGGCGCCTCCCGCGGTCAGGTCCCAGAAGCCGGCCCCGTAGTCGGTTCCGCCCGCGCAGGTGTACGCGGCGATGGCCAGCAGCAACACCACTGCCATCAGGTCGGCCGTCACGGCCGTTCACCCTGGGACGGGCCGGTGCAACGGCCGCCACCTGCGGGGACAGCTGTCCGGGGGCCATAGGGGCTGTCTGCCTCCGGCTCATCCGCCGGACGGCCGGCGGCCTGCTCTGCGTCGGCGAGGCGCCATCGGGTGCGCAGCTTCAGCAGGACGGCGAGGAACGAGCCGAAGATGAGCAGGTAGACGACGATCACCAGGCCGAGCATGATCCACAGGGTGGACGAGTGCGTCGCCGTGACCGCCTGAGCAACGCGCATGTTCTGGTACACGATCCAGGGCTGGCGTCCCACCTCGGTCGCGATCCAGCCGCATTCGACAGCCACCACCGAGGCCGGACCGGCGCAGGCCGCGCCGCGGTAGAACCACTTGGAGGCGGGAAGTCTGCGATGCCGCATCCAGACCAGGCCGTACCAGAGCGCGAGGAGCACCAGGGCGGAGCCGATGAGGACCATGATGTCGAAAGCCCAGTGTGCGATCGTCGCCTGGAGGGCCGTGGGCCGTTGGTCCGGCGGTACGGAGGTGAGTCCGACGACCTTGGTGTCCGGGCTGAAGCCGGCGAGGACGGAGTCGAGCAGCGGCACCTTGATGCCGCCCGAGATGGAACCGTCGGAGTGCATGCGGCCGAACAGGTACTCCGGTACGCGGGTGTCGGTCTTCCAGACGATCTCCATGGCCGCGAACTTCACCGGCTGCTTGTGGAACACCGAACGGGCGATGGAGTCGCCGAGAATGAACTGTACCGGGGTCGCCACCGCGGCGATGGTGAAGGGAACGGTGAAGCCGAGACGGTGGTAACGGTCACGACGCCCCCTCAGCCAGCCCACTGCGTAGACCCCAGCCACCACGTAGCCCGCTGTCAGCAGCATGGCCACGACGAAGTGCCAGTACTGCGGCCCGAACATCGGCGTGAAGATCGCCTTCCAGATGTTCACGTCCGTCGGCCGGCCGGCGCTGTCGAGGGAGAAGCCCTGCGGTGTGTTCATCCACGAGTTGGCCGCCAGGATGCCGAAGGCCCCCAGCAGCGCCGCGGCCGGGAGGGGCAGCCCGAGCAGGAAGTGCGTCCGGGGCTTCAGCCGCCGCCACCCGTAGAGGTAGATGGCGATGAGGACCGCTTCGAGGAAGAACGCCCAGGCCTCGACCCCGAAGCCGATTCCGAAGACGTCACCCCATCTGCCCATCATCCCCGGCCAGAGCAGTCCGAATTCGAAGGAGAGCACGGTACCGGTGACGACTCCGACGGCGAACTGGACCGCCATGACCGCCGACCAGCGCCGCGCCAGCAGGAGGGCAGTCGCGTCCTTGTGGCGCAGCCCGCGGTAGTGCATGACCAGGGTGATCAAAGGCAGGGCCACGCCCAGCGGGACCAGGATGATGTGGGAGGCCAGGGTGAAGGCCATGAGTTCCCGGGCCGGCAGGAGTTGATCCGGAGCACTCGCCAGCAGGTGGACCGAGGTGTGCATAACCGCCTTCGCAATGTTCAGGAGCCTGCGGAAGCGGTCAGCCGCCTGTTGCGAATCCGGGGAAGAGCGTCATCCCGCCGTCGACGTAGAGAGTCGTCCCCACGACGTAGTCCATGAGGTCGGACGCGAGAAGGACGACGGCGTGGGCGATGTCCTCGGGGTCCCCGATCCGGTCGTAGGGGATCAGACGCAGGAGGTCGTCCCGGGCCTGCGGCGTCTCCCAGGCACTGCGGTTGATGGGTGTCTTGATCGCCCCGGGCGCGACGGCGTTCACCCGGATCTTGTCCGGTGCGAGCTCTTGGGCCAGGGTCTGCATCATCATCTGCACGCCTCCCTTGGAGGAGGCGTAGTTCACGTGCCCCGCCCAGGGGATGAGCTGGTGCACCGAGCTCATGCAGATGATCTTCCCGGCCGCCCGGGACACCTCGGGGACCACTCCGCGCCGACGGAACTCCTTGGCCGCCTCCCGTGCGCACAGGAACTGGCCTGTGAGGTTGACGTCGAGGACCTTCTGCCACTGGGCGAGAGTCATTTCGGTGAACTTGGCGTCCCGCTGCATGCCTGCATTGGCAACCAGGATGTCGAGGGTCCCGAAATCCTGGACCGTCCGGCCCACCATCGCGGTCACCTGGGGCTCCTGCGACACGTCGGCCTCGTAGGCCACAGCGCGAACCCCGAACGAGGCGATCTCCTCCACTACCTGCTCGGCAGCGTCCCGATTGCTCACGTAGTTCACCGCAACCTGGGCGCCCGCCCGGCCCAGCGCGATGGCGGTGGCCTTGCCGATGCCCGAATTTGCGCCGGTCACCAGAGCTGTCTGGCCCTTCAGCAAGTCGGTCGGCAAAGCCCCCCACGATGCCTCGACGTGAGAATCCACGATGCCCTGTCCCCTCGCTACACCGCTCCGACCCACCCGGCCATTGCCCGGCAGGCGGGGATCAGGCAATCACCAACTCGCCGCTGAGACAGCCTGGCGGGCCGCTCTTGGGCCATCGGGCGGAGCGGTTTCCCCCGGTCGGCTCAGCCGCGGCTCCAGGCGGCGTTCAGGAGGACTGCCATGCCGTGATGCCCCATCGGAGCACATGGGTGCCGCCCGGCTCCAGGATGTCGGGGCCGCGGGCGCTGCGAAAGGCGTCCGGCGGGCAGGACATGGGCTCTACCGCGACGGCTCGGCGGCGTTCGGTCTCCGGAAGCGTGTCACCCGTGTAGATCTGCACGTATCGAGCGCCTTCGCCGAGCCGGACATCCACCCCGTGAGCCCCTGAAGGGTGGGCCAGCCGTACGACGGCCACGTCGCCGTCGGAGCGGTCGAGGCTGAAGGCGGTGTCCAGTCGCCGGGAGCCGATGGGGCGAGCTGTACGGAAGTCGAGGTCCGAACCTTCGACGGGCTCCCGGCCGACCGGCAGGCCCCGGTCGTCGGTGAGGAAGCGCTCCCGGGCGGGAACGGTCAGCACAACCGTGTCGACGGGGCCGGTGCCGAGTGTCAGATACGGATGCTGCCCCACGCCGTAGGGAGCGGGCCCGTCCCCCACGTTGGTGGCGCAGACGACGACGTCGAGGCCGGCGGGCCCAAGCCGGTACTCGGCGGTCACGTCCAGCAGGAAGGGGTAGCCCGGCTGCGGGCGGAGTACGGTACCCAGTCGCAGCGATTCCTCGCTTCGGGCCTGCAACTGCCACGGGACCCAGCGGACGAGGCCGTGGATCGCGTTGCTCTTTTCCGGTTCGGAGAGGGGGAGTTGCAGGTCCACGCCGTCGAAGTGGTAACCGCCGCCGCCTATGCGGTTGGGCCAGGGAATGAGCAGTTGCCCCCTGCCGCCGGTGATGGGTGCATTGGCGGCGAAGCCGTCCAGCAGGGTCCGGCCGTCCACTTCGTAGTGGCGCAGGGCCGCGCCCAGTTGGACCACGACGGCTTTCTGCCCCTTCCACGTCAGGGTCCACTGTTCACCTGTCGGGCTGGCGGGAGTCCCTGCGGGCGGGACCATGGGCTCCGCGGCGCGCCCGTGGGGTGCCCCGCCGGGTGCGGGGAGGCGGAGCAGCAGCGAGGTCAGCGCGGCGACGATCGTCTCCGGCGGCTGATCGATCTCCACCACCAGGGGACGCTCGTCCGGTTGCGGTTCCTCGAAGTCGGCGATCTGGCTCTCCAGCAGGCTCGCCGGGAAGAAGTGGCCTCGTCTGTCGGACAATCGGGAGCGAATCAGCTCCGGTGCGCCATGCAGGTACACCAGGCGCATTTCAGGCCTCCCGGAGAGGAGCCGGTCGCGGTAGGCGCGCTTGAGGGCGGAACAGGTGACGACCGCCGGTTGGTGCGCGGCGATTTCGTGGTCCAGCCATGCCGAGATGGCATCCAGCCAGGGCTCGCGATCACTGTCCGTGAGTGCCTGACCGGCTGCCATCCTGGCGCGGGCGGTCGCGGAGTGGAACTCGTCCGCGTCCCGGTACGACCAGCCGAGCCGCTCGGCGAGAAGCCGGCCCACGGTGGTCTTGCCTGAGCCGGACATGCCGACGACCAGGACCAGCGAGGTCGACGGTCCGCGGACCTCGTCATGGGCGGCGGCCGTCGGTGTCCCGGACGTCAGACCCTCCGGGGGCGCGGAGCCGTGCACACGACACGCACGATCGGAACAGCGGCGAACACCCGGCCGCTGCCGTGACTCGTACGGGGTGCCGTCTGTTCTCTCGTCTCTCGCGTCATGGAGGTTCCTCCGTGTCACGGACGTCCCCGGGAGGGGACCTGTGCCTCCAATCTCGGCCACCCGGCGAGGAGGCGCATCTCGGGTGGAAGGGGGCAGGATGCCCGGGGGGAAGGCGTTCCGCTACACCTGGGCGCACGGAGTGGACGGGGGTGTCTCCTGCTCCGTCCAGATCGTCTTGCCCTCGCCTGTGAAGCGGGCGCCCGCCGGTGGGCGAGCTCGGCACAGACAGGCCGTTTGGTTTGGATCGGCGTACGCAACCGCCGGTCGACCCAATGTCGGTCGATGTTCTCCGCCCTGCCCCCCGCGACCACAGCCTCGTGCGAGACGGCTCCCTTCGCCCCTCCGGCGCGCTGGACAGCGGCAGCAGCGCGAAGGCGGGTGACGCCGGCTCCAAGTCGAACTCGCCCACGTCACCGGCAGCTCACCGAACGTCGGCAGGGCGGCACATATAGGTGGCGGAGAGGTAGTGGGCAAGGAGGATCACCCCAGGGCTACGAGCGCTCTCTGCACCCGCCGCAGGGGGTCCCGGAGTCCATGGAGGCGGAGGCGCCGGCGATGACCGAGTCGAGCTTGTCTCGGGTGCGCGTGAGATCGGCGATGTGCTGGTCGATGTGGCCGCGCTCCACAGCCAGGCGGTCGAGGAGTTCGGGTGTGGCCCTGCCGTCGATGACGCAGGGCGTGAGTTCTGCGATGGTCCTGCTCGACAGGCCGGCGGTGAACAGCTCCCGAACCAGGAGGATCCGTGTGACCGCGGATTCCGGGTAGTGGCGCTGGCCGCTGTTGCTGCGTTCGGCGGTGAGCAGGTTCTGCTCCTCGTAGTACCGCAGGGCCCGGGTGCTGACGCCTGTGCGGCGGGCGAGTTCCCCAATGCGCATCCCGAGCTCCATGTGATCCACGCCACAACGACTTGCCTTTGACGTCAACGTTACGTTTTAGCGTAGCCGACATCACCCGGGGGCTTTCGCCCGATACGTCTCGGGTCGACGCCGGACGCATCCTCGACCTCAAGACCACCTGACCCGCCACCCGCACCACGCCGGAGAGAAGCACGCACATGACCACCCACCGGACGACCGGGCTCACCGGCCCCGCTCCCACACCGATCATGACGGTCAAGCCGATCGCACTGCCCGCCCCCGAGCGCGGCCAGGACCTGCACGTACGCGTTTCCGCCCCGCTCACTGGTACACGCCTGCCGATCGTGCTCCTTGCACACGGGTTCGGCTCCGACCTGGACGGCTACGCACCTCTGGTCGACCACTGGTCCTCTCACGGCTTCGTGGTGATCCAAGCCACGCATCTCGACTCCAAGCGGGTCTCCATGGCTGCGGACGACCCCCGCAGGCCCCACCTGTGGCGCTACCGCCTGCGGGACATGAAACAGATCCTGGACGAGCTCAGGACACTGGAGACATCCGTGCCCGGCCTCTCCGGCCGGGTCGATCACAGCCGCGTCGTCGCAGCGGGCCACTCCTTCGGGGGCCAGACCGCGGGCATCCTCGTAGGCCTGCGCGTCACCGACCCCCGGACCGGCACCGCCGACGACCTGTCCGACTCCCGGGTCATGGCCAGCATCCAACTGGCCACGGCCGGCAAGGGCGGCGACGAACTGACCCCCTTCGCCCACGAGAACCTTCCCTGGCTCCGCGACCAGGACTTCTCCCACATCACCGCCCCCGGACTGGTGGTCGCCGGCGACAAGGACGACCTCCCGCTCACCACCCGGGGACCCGCCTGGACAAGCGACCCCTACACCCTCAGCCGCGGCAACAAGAGCCTGCTCACCGTCCACGGCGGCGAGCACTTCCTCGGCGGCATCTCCGGCTACCGGGCCGCAGAGACCACCGACGAGGACCCCAGCCGCGTCGCCCTCGTCCAGCAGGTCACCCTCGCCTACCTACGCCACATCACCGGCATCGACGACACCGACTGGCAGATCGCCCGCTCCGTCCTCGCCGAAGGTCACCCGCTGGGGCGATTGGAGAGCAAGTGACTCTCGGCGGTTGAATGCACGCCTTCGCCCACCCAGTGCCCCACCCGCCCCGCGTGGGTCGACCACACCGGCGCCCCTCTTGGATCAAAGAAGCAAGAATCAGAGAAGCAAGATCAGGGCCCGCATCTCAACCCCCACCTACGCTCTTCGGGTACGCGCCGGGCCGCGGTCTCACTCGCCGGTGAGGTCCTTCACGTACCGGTGGGCCGGCACCAGCACCGGCTCGTCCCGGCCGGGTGCGTGATGATCGAAGAGGCCCTCGTCCCGCCAGCCCTGACGTGCGTAGAAGCGGCGGGCACGGGAGTTGCCGGCCACCACTGCGAGCCAGGCCTGCCGGTAGCCGGCCGTCGCAACCCGTTCCTCGGCGGCGGACAACAGGGCGGAAGCGACGGCTGTGCCACGGTGAGGGGCATCGACGTAGACCTGCTCGACCTCGTCACCGGCCACCATGATGAAGCCCGCCACCTGGCCGCCCACTACGGCGACGACCGTATCCATGACGCGCTGTGCGGCACGTACGTCGAACGAGTTGCGGGGGCGGGCTTCGACCAATGCGTCGGGCACGTTGCCCAGGTGGCCGTCACCCCATCCCTGGTACCAGATGCCGGCGACGGCCTCGGCGTCGCCGGGACGTGCGGGCCTCAGTTCCAGGGGGCGGATATCGGGGCTCATGAGGTCATCCAACCGCATGAGCCTCCCGGATACCGCCCCCTTTCCGCGGTAGTCGGGCCCGCCCGAGCCGACCGCGAAGCCCACGGCGTGAGCAGCAGCGCATCGCAGCTCAGAAGGATTTCTGCGCCCGTTCGACGAGTTCTCGGGGTGCCTGGTCGGGCCGGGACTGCCTGCGTCCGACGGTCGCGCACGGAGAAGGAGGACAATTGCGAGCAGTCCGGCACGACGCACGATGTGACATCACCGGGAGCAGTAGTGATCAAAGTCGAACGAGTCATGCACTCAAGCCGATCGCGCGACGCGATCGTGGCCTACATGGCCGACTTCGCCCACGCGGAACAGTGGGACCCGGGCACCCTCACCTGTCGGCCGACCGACGCCGATGCGCCGCTGGGGGTGGGTACGGAGTGGCTCAACGTGTCCTCGTTCCGCGGGCGCCGCACAGAGCTTCGCTACGAACTGACGCGGATGAGCGACGACCGGCTCACCTTCGTCGGGCGCAACAAGACTGCGACGTCGACGGACGACCTGCATTTCGAGCCGCACTCCGGCGGCACCCGTATCACCTACCGCGCCCAGGTCGAATTCCACGGGATCGCCCGACTGGCGACGCCGCTCCTGAAGAGGGAGTTCGAGCGCTTGGGGGATGAAGTGTCCGAACAGCTACCGGCAACACTCCAACAGGCACTGGACCCCTCCGCCCCCGGGCCGCAACAGCCCTGACCTGGCTACCCGCAGAGCTGCGTTCAGCGAGGACAGCGGAGCGGCGGGGCGTCGGCGCGGCGGCGGGCGTCTTGTCATCGCAGGTGGGATGCGTGCCGACACCATCACAGAGCGAATATGCGGGTGACGAAGAAGGCCGCGATGAGGATCGCGCCAATGACAATGAGCCCCAGCCATATTTTGGGGTGCTCCCACATGCCTCCGTCTGCGCGCTCTTCATGGGCTTCGGCGATGCAGCCCTCTACTGGAGGGGTCTCGCCCGGAGGTACGAGGTACTGAGCCATGATTCAAGGGTGGCGCCATTCACCCGTTTGCGCACTTCCGTCCGGTCTACGGTAGTGAGGGAGCCGCCACCCAGCGTGGCCGGCGATGCCTGAAGGAGACAGCACCGAGTGCGCAGGGCTGCCCACCGATTCGGAAGGAGCCCTCCTGCCCGGCCTCGCCGTCAGCCGCGCCGCGGGGCGCTCGCAGGCGGCACCCTTCCGGACCCGCGCGGCCGACGGCTCCTCCGGCGCGGGGGTTACGGCTTGCGTCCCACTGCCACGTACCCCGCGCTGATGATGTCCTCCTGGCCGGGTACCGGTTCACCGAGTTCGGGGTGCCAGGCCTCGGCGGCCACGATGCCGGGCTCGACCACGTCGAGTCCGGTGAAGAACGCGGCGAACTCATCGCGCTTGCGCGGCACCAGCGTGAGCGCCTTGGCCTTGTACATCTCGTCGACCTTGCGTGCCTCCTCCGGATGGAAGTCGGCGGTGAGGTGCGAGATCACCAGGTGACTGCCCGGCGCCAGTACGTCGGTCAGCCTGCTCACCAGCTCGTAGGCGCCGTCCTCGTCACTCACGAAGTGCAGCAGCGAGATCAACGAGAGCGCGACAGGACGGCTGAAGTCGAGTGTCTTTCCCGCGTGTTCGAGGATGGAGTCCACGTCCCGCGCGTCGGCCTGCACGTAGTCGATGACGCCCTCCGGGGTGCCGTTCAGCAGGGCTTCGGCGTGGGCCAGCACGATCGGATCGTTGTCGCAGTAGACGACCCGGGTGGTGGGCGCCGCCTGCTGGGCCACCTGGTGGAGGTTGGGCTCGGTGGGTATCCCGGTCCCGATGTCGAGGAACTGCCGGATGCCCTGGCTTGTCAGCCAGCGGGTGGCACGGTGCATGAAGGCGCGGTTCACCTTCGCCATCACCGGGACGCCCGGTTCGACCGCGAGCATCTGCCGGCCCATCGCCTCGTCCACCGGGTAGTTGTCCTTGCCGCCGAGGAACCAGTCGTACATCCGCGCGGGATGCGGCTTGCTGGTGTCGATGTGCAGCGAGGTGGCGTCGTTCTCCGGTCGGGACATGGCGAACTCCAGGGTACGGAAGGCAGTTGATAATCAGCTCGACGACAGAATAAGCAACTTGTGTGCGCGGCGGCGGCCCGGAACGTGTCGGCGGGCGTCCCGGACGCACTGGCGTCCGGGACGGGTTACCGGCACGCGATCGGATCGGAAGCCCCGCGAAGGGCTTTCGCCGTCCGGTCAGACCTGGTCGAGGATCCGGCCGATCAGGTACCGGGCGGCCTCGGTGACCGCCGCTGCGCCGAACCGGAGGACCAGGGCGGTGGTCAGGCGGCGCAACGACGTGGCCGCGCGGCGGGCGCGGTTGTTCCGGTGGGCGGACTCGGACCTACGGTTCATGGCGGGCTCCCGGGTCTGATGCCGACTGCCGGGGCGGCGGTCGGCTGGGCACCCATGACCGCGCTTCCGGGGGGTTTCCTGCGAAGCCGCACACCCGCTCCGAGCGCCAACTAGCCTGGTCAGCAACGGAATGTGCACCTTCCGGAGGGGGCTCATCTCCGGAAGCAACGGGGGCCGGGGAGTAATGGACACTGCTGCGGGGCGGTTCTGGAAGCACGTGCGCCATGTGTACGAAGCGGCTGGGTCTCCTGCGCTGTCCCGGCTCGAGGTGCTGGCGCGGGATCTCGGTCTGCCGCGGAAGGCCGACGGACCGACCCGGCGGCCCGCAGCGGCGGGACCCGGAAGATCGACGCAGTACGCGGCCGGAAAGTCCGCGATCAGCGCCTGGCTCAACGGCGAGAGCGTGCCCGCACCCGACCGCGACGCCCACTTCCTCGCCGTGATCCGCTTCCTCGAAGGCCGCGCACAGGACAAGGGCGGCTACCGGGCCCTGCGCCCGGGCGCCTGGCAGCAGTTGCTCGCCCAGGCACGGGCCGAGCGCGAGGAGTCCCGCGGCGGCCGGACGGCGGCGAGGCGCGAGGCCGATGTCCAGGGGCCGGTCAGCCTCCCGCCGCCCCCTCTCGGATTCACCGGCCGCGAGGCGGAGGCCGAGAGGATCCTCTCGTGGCTCGGCCCGGTACCCGAGGCCGCCCCGGAGGAGGGCGGACCGTCCTCAGCCGTCTGTGTCGTGTCGGGCATGGGCGGGGTCGGCAAGACCGCGCTCGCCCTGCATGCCGCTCACCGCGCGCGGAACGTGTTCACGGGAGGCGTGCTCTTCGCGGATCTGCACGGCTATATGACGGACCATGAGGTGGAGGCCACAGCGGTCGTCGACCGCCTCCTGCGCATGGTCGGCGTCAGGGACAAGGACCTGCCGGCCACCTCGGACGGCAAGCGGGACGCCTGGCACCTGGCCCTGAACGGCCTGGCCGGGGAGGGCCGTCCGCTGCTGGTGGTCCTGGACAATGTCCGCAAGGTCACTCAGATAGCCGACCTGCTGCCCGCCCAGCCGCATCGCATGCTCGTCATCAGCCGTCACACGCTCGCCGCGCTTCCTGCCCGGCGCATCGAGCTGGACCCGCTGTCCGCGGACGAGGGCGTCAGGCTGCTGGACCGGGCGTTGCGCGAGGGTGACACCGACGACGTCCGCGTCACCGCCCGGCCCTCCGACGCACGCCATCTGGTCGAGCTGTGCGGGAAGCTTCCGTTGTCCCTGCGGATCATCGCGGCCCTGCTGCGTGACGAACCCGCCCGTCCCCTGTCCGGCCAGGCGGAGGAACTGGCCGACGCCCGCACGCGCCTGGACGCCCTGCAGTACGAGGACACCGACGAACACGGCAGTCCCCTGGCCGTCCGGGCATGCTTCGATCTGTCCTACCGGCATCTGAACGGGCCGCAGAAGAGGACGTTTCGGCTGCTCGCCGCCGCCCCCGGGCCCGACATCTCCACCGAGGCGGCCACCGCCCTTCTGGAGGAGGGCTCTGCCCGGCGACTGCTGGCCGATCTCGCGCGGGCCCATCTCCTGCAGAGCACGTCCGCCGACCGCTGGTCGCTGCACGATCTCATCCGGCTGTACGGCGAGGAGCTCGGCCGGGCCCACCTCGGCGACGACCGGCGCGATGCCGCCATGGACCGGCTCCTGGACCACTACCTCTCCCTTGCCCGCGCGGCGGACGCCCTGATCGCCGGCGACGAGGACACCGCCGTCCCGGCCCTGTTCGCCGGACGGGAGCAGGCGCTCGCATGGCTGGATACCGAACGGGCCGCTGTCGTCGCCGCGGCCGTGTGCCCTGCCGCGCGCGGCCACGCCGCGGCCACCGAGCTGGCCACCGCCCTGACCCGCTACTGCATCGGGTGCCGGCACTTCGACGAACTGAACGTTCTCACCGAGGCCGCCGCGGAGGTCCTCGGCGAACGGGGGGACCGGGCCGGCCAGGCCGTGGCCCTGAACAATCTCGGCAACGGCCTGACGCGTGTGCGGCGGTTCGAGGACGCCGTGACAGCCCACGAGTCGGCCGTCGCTCTGTGGCACGGCCTCGGAGATCCGTACGGCGAAGCGACCGGGACGGCCAACCTGGGCCGTGATCTGCTGGACCTGCGCAGGTACCAGCAGTCCATCGAAGCCCAGAGCCGTGCGGCCGAGGCCTTCCGCGAGCTGGGCGACCCACGCGGCGAAGCCGCCGCGCTGGACAACCTGGGGAGCGCTCTGGTGGCATGCGGGCGTTCCAAGGAGGCGATCGACGCCCACAGTGCCGCGTTCGAACTCTGCCGCGAGATCGACGACCGGCACGGTATGGCCGGTGGGATGAGTCTTCTCGGCCATGCCCTCGACAGGGCGCACCGGTACGAGGAGGCCGCGCGCTTCCACGGCACGGCAGCGGATCTCCACCGTTCGCTCGGCGACCGGCGGAGCGAGGCGGGAGCGCTGGGAGGGCTCGGCGACGCCCTCAGGAAATCGGGCCGCCACGGCGAGGCGTTCGCCGCCTACAACGCGGGCCTCGGTATCTGCCGTGAGATCGGCGACCGGCAGGGCGAGGCCCAGGCGCTCAACCGGCTCGGGCATGCCTCCATGGCGGTGCGGCGGACCGACGAAGCCGTGGGCACCCACATGGCCGCCATCGGCATCGACCGTGAACGCGGCGACCTGCATGCGGAGAACACCTCGCTCAGCGGCGCGGGCCATGTGCTCACGGACGCGCACCGGTACGAGGAGGCCGTTGACGTGTACGAGCGGCAGGTGGCCGTCTGTCAGGAACTCGGTGACCGGCGGAGCGAGGCCGACGCGTGGGGAAGCCTCGGTCTCGCGTTGCAGGCGGCGGGCAGGCCGCAGGAGTCCATTGACGCTCAGGCCAACTGCGTTGCCGTGCACCGGGAACTCGGCGACGCGCACGGGGAGGTGATGGGGCTCAATGGGCTGGGTATCACCCTGGAGGAGGCCGGCCGCCTCGACGAGGCGATCGAGGCGCGTACCCGGGCGCTCCACCTGTCCCGCACCCTCGGCGTACGCCGTGACGAGGGCATCGCTCTGGACGGGTTGGGCAGCGCCTTCACGCGGAGCGGGCGCTGCGAGGAGGCGATCGACGCCCATACCGCCGCCGTCGAGATATTCCGCGCACTCAACGACTCGGAGTGCGAAGCCATGGCCCTGCACGGGCTCGGCGGCGCCCTCCAGGCGGCCGGCCGGTTCGAGGAGGCCGTGGATGCCCATGCCCGGGACGTGGAGATCTGCCGGGAGCGGGGCGAACAGCGGCTGGAGGCGATGGCGTTGGGCAGCTTCGGCGAAGCACTCGTGAGAGCGCGCAGGTTCCGGGAGGCGGTTGACGCCTACACGACAGCCGCGGGCCTCTTCCGTGCACGCGGTGACCGGGGCGGTGAGGACAGGGCGATGAGCGGGCTCAGGCAGGCGCAGGAGGCCGTTGCGGCATCGGCGGACAACGGTGACACACCGACGCCGCCCCGGTAGACGGGGGTTCGCAGACGCTCAGGCCGCGCAGCAGCCGCCACTGCTGGTTGGCGCCGCCCGTCCAGGTTCACCTGATGACAGGGGCTCCGTTGCCGGTCGGGCTCGTTCGCCACGTCCAGGGCCCTGCCGCCGACGCCGTTGACGACGCGGAAGGCCCTGGTGAGCATGGCGACGGTGACCTGGGGCGCGTGGCCACGTAGCATCATGATTGCGTAAACACTCGCGAACCCGAGTGGCGATTGAACTTCTGCCGCGCCACGCGGCACTGTCGCACCCCCATCAAGATGCCGCAGGGTCGGATCAGGTCCCGGCGAACACTTGCCACAGCAATCATGTTTACGCAAACATAGCGCTGGCAGGCTTCTCGACAGCGCATCCCACCCCCAGCACAGGAGCACCCGTACATGCCTCTTCTCCAGTCCGACGGCGGCGGCTTCACTCTCGACGGCGAACCGTTCCGGCTCCTGTCCGGCGGGATGCACTACTTCCGCACGCACCCCGGCCAGTGGTCGGACCGGCTGCGCAAGGCCAGGCTCATGGGCCTCAACACCGTCGAGACCTACGTGCCCTGGAACCTGCACCAGCCGCGGCCCGACAGCTTCAGCCTCGACGGCGGCCTCGACCTGCCCCGGTTCCTCGGCCTCGCGGCCGCGGAGGGACTGCACGTGCTGCTCCGGCCCGGCCCCTACATCTGCGCCGAGTGGGAGGGCGGCGGCCTCCCGTCCTGGCTGCTCGCCGAACCGGACATACGGCTCCGCTCCCGCGACCCCCGCTTCCTCGCGGCGGTCGACGACTACTTCGACCGCCTGCTCACGCCGCTCCGGCCGTACCTGGCCTCCCGGGGCGGCCCCGTCCTGGCGGTACAGGTGGAGAACGAGTACGGGGCGTACGGCGACGACACCGGGTATCTGGAGTACCTCGCCGCCTCGCTGCGCCGCTGCGGTGTCGACGTGCCGCTCTTCACCTGCGACCAGCCCGCGGACCTGGAGCGCGGCGCGCTGCCCGGCGTCCTCGCCACGGCCAACTTCGGCAGCCGCTCCGACGAGGGCCTGGCCACTCTGAGGGCCCACCAGCCCAAGGGGCCGCTGATGTGCACCGAGTTCTGGATCGGCTGGTTCGACCGCTGGGGAGCCCACCACGTCGTGCGCGACGCCGGCCATGCGGCGCGGGAGCTGGACGAACTCCTTTCCACCGGGGCGTCGGTGAACTTCTACATGTTCCACGGCGGCACCAACTTCGGCTTCACCAACGGCGCCAACGACAAGCACACCTACCGCCCCACCGTGACGTCGTACGACTACGACGCCCCGCTCGACGAAGCCGGCGATCCCACGGAGAAGTTCACCGCCTTTCGCGACGTGATCGCCAAGTACGCTCCCGTGCCGGACAGTCCCGCGCCCGCGCCCGGCCCCAGGCTCGCCCGGCAGACCGTGCCGCTCACCGAGACCGCCGCACTGCTGCCGCATGCCGCGGCGCTCGGTGCGGCCGTCGACGCGCACCGCCCCCTCACCATGGAGGAGCTGGAACAGGACTTCGGCTTCGTCCTGTACGAGACGACGCTGTCGCTCAAGGGCCCGGCGCTTCTGGAGGTCGAACAGGTCCGCGACCGCGCCCAGATCTTCGTCGACGGGCAGCCCGTGGGCGTCCTGGAGCGCGAGAACCACGACCACGCCCTGGCCTTCACGGTTCCCCGGGCCGGCAGCACCCTCACCGTCCTCGTCGAGAACCAGGGACGGGTGAACTACGGGCCGGGCATCCACGACCGCAAGGGTCTGCCCGGCAGGGTCCTCCTGGACGGCGCCGAGCTCGCGGGCTGGACCAGCCGGCCCCTCCCCCTCGCGGACCTGGAGGGCCTCCCCTTCGCTGCCTCGGCCGCCGCTCCCGTCGGACCGGCCTTCCACCGGGGCGTCTTCGAGGTGACCGACCCGGCCGACACCTTCCTCCACCTCGACGGCTGGACCAAGGGCAACGCCTGGGTCAACGGCTTCGCACTCGGCCGTCACTGGTCCCGCGGCCCGCAGCGGTCCCTGTACGTGCCGGCCCCGGTTCTGCGCGCCGGAACCAACGAGGTCGTCGTGCTGGAGCTCCACGCGGCGCACCGGGCCCGGACGGTCGAGTTCCGTCCGACGCCCGATCTCGGTCCCACCGAGGAGTAGCCGGCGGCCGTACGACGGGCCATCGGCGCGGGCCCGGTCCTTCGACCGGGCCCGCGCTCCGCTGTGGCGTCAGCCCTGCCGGAGCTGCTGTGCCCCGGATCCGTCGCAGGTGCGCTGCACGGCCTTCGCGCCGTCCGCGGTGGAGGCGCCGTCCACGTCCAGGCACTTGGCGCTGTGCCGGGCCCTGAGCGTGAGGTACCCGTCGCCCGTGCCGCGCACCGCCCACTCCTGGTTGCGGCCGTTGTTGCACGCGTACTGGAGGACGACCGCGCCGTCGGCCGTGGAGACGTCGCTCACGTCGAGGCACTTGCCGCTGTGGCGGGCCACGACGTTCACGTATCCGCCACCGGTGGGACGGAGCGACCACTGCTGGTTCGTACCGGCGGTGCAGCCGTACTGCACGACGGCCGCCCCGTCGCCGGAGCCCGCGCCGCTGACGTCGAGACACCGGGAGCTGTGCCGGAAGGCCAGGGTCCTCCAGCTGTCCGGTGCCGCGCTCGGGAGGGTCCAGGACTGGTTGGCGCCGGTCGTCGGCCGGTAGACCCCGACCGGCGCGCCGTCGCCGGTGGAGGCGCCGCTGACGTCCAGGAGTTCGCCGCTGGCCCTGTTGATCAGGGTGTGGTGACCGTCGCCGGTGGTCGAGCGGATCCACTGCTGCGCGGTGGACGTTCCCGGTGGGGCGAGAGTGAGCGTTCCGTCGGATGCCGAGAGTGCCTGGCCGGTCTTCCGGCTGGTGACGCGGTAGGCGGCGCCGGCGCTCCAGTCCGTGGCCGACAGCGGGGTGAAGGTCCACTGCTGTGCGGGGTCGGCGGGTGCGGAGGTGCGCTGCACCGGGGTGTTCCCGCCGTTGACGGTGGCCACGGCGAGCGCCTTGCCGCTGTTGTCGTTGACCAGTTGGCGCGGGGCGCCCGTGGGCGCGGTGGCCGTCGCCGGGTCCACACCGGTGACCGTGGGCAGGACGAACGTGGTGACGGAACCGGGGCCGACGGTGGCCTTGAGCGTCCGGCCGGTCACGGCCGCGTCGGTGTCGCGCTTGAGATTGCGGGTGGCGTCCGTGGTCCACCGCTCGACGAGTCCGTCGGCCGCCGTGCGGAAGCCGTCGAGGTCGAGGGTGAGTTCGCGTGCTTCGCCGGTCGGGTTGGAGTGGACGACCACCACGCCGTCCCCGCCCGGCCGTACCGCGGCCAGGGTCTGCGGGTCGTCGGTGTCGACGATGTGCGCGCCGGGGCGCACGAAACGGCTGTAGTTCGCCATCGCCCAGTACTTCTTGTTCTTGCGCAGCGGTTCGGTGGCCGCGTCGTCGGGGGTGAGGTCCGTCTGTATGAGGCCCCAGTTCGAGTTCTCGTGACCGGGCGTCATGTTCTCGTAGTCCTCGACGGCCTGCCACAGGACCCAGGCGCTCGGCTCCAGCTCCCGGATGTCGTCGTTGATGTGCCGGGCGAGGTCGAGTGCGGGGCTCATGTCCGTGAAGCTCTGCGGGACGCTGCCACCGGTGTCGACCTCGGACATCCACAGGGGCGTGCCCTCGCCCTTGGCGATGTCCCGGGCCCCGGTGCGGCCGCCGGTCCCGTACGTGTGCGCGTTGAGCCGGCCCACGGCCTCGCGTGCGCCGGGCGCGTACGCCTCCCAGTCGGAGCGGAAGGTGTCCGGGTTCGTCTCGTCCATGGCGGCGATCGGGGTCTTCACACCCTTCGCGTCGAGCGCGGCACGCAGGGTCGTGATCATGCGCGCCTGGGAGGCCGGGTCCCAGTGCGAGCCCTCCTGGCGGCCGCCCGCGTGCCAGTAGTCCGTGTCGGGCTCGTTGACCGGTGAGACGGAGTCGAAGGTGACTCCAGTGGCGGACTGGGCCCGTTGGAGGGCGCCGGTGAGATAGGCGGCGAACCGGTCGTACTGGTCGGCCCGCAGGTTGTCCTGCCCGCCGTCGCCCGCTCCGGAGACCAGCCCGCTGTTGGTCATGAAGTACGGGGCGGAGTTGGAGAACGCCTCGAAGGTGCGGGCCCCGCGCGCCCTGGCGGCCGTGAGCCACCAGCGCTGGTTGGCGTCGGCGCCGGGGCTCCAGTGGTCGGCACGGTCCGGGTCCCACCAGTCGGGGGTCTCCGGGCCTGGCCGGTTCCAGTAGCCGGGGACGGCCGCGCCGGGCCGCATGTACGGGGCGGTCTCGGGGCTGTCCCCGCCGCCGATGTTGTAGCGGGCGATCGTGAAGCCGAGGCCGTCGGCACCGTAGAGGGCGTCCGCGAGCGCGTTGCGCTGTGCGTCCGGCCAGCCTCCGGTGACGTTGGCGAACCAGGCCAGGGCGGTTCCCCATCCTTCGAAGGCCGGATGCTGGTAGCTGGGGTCGAGGCGTACGGTCAGTGCCGCGGCGGGGGTCTCCGCGGCACTCGCCGTCTGCGTACCGGTGCCCACGGCTGTGACGGCCGTGGCGACGAGGGCCGTGGTGGCGCCGAGGACGGCCAGGTTCCTGAGCCGCCGGGTTCGACGTGCCGGCGGTCGGTTGCGGGTGCAGAACACGCGTGCTCCTTCACGTGGGGGTGAGGTCGGCCGGGGTCCGTCACCGCGCCTCCCGGCCCGGGGCCGGGAGGCGCGGTGACGTGGGGGCCGTCGTGGGGGGTGGTGGTCTCGGGGGCGGTCAGACCGCCGAGCGCCGCCACTTCTGGTTGTCGCCCGCGTTGCAGGTCCACTGCTCCAGGGCGGTTCCGTCGGCCGTCGACTGATTGACGACGTCGAGGCACTTGCCGCTGTGCCGGGCCACGAACTCGACGTAGCCCGCGGTGTCGGTCGTCCGGACCTCCCACTGCTGGGATGCGGAGCCGTCACAGGTGTTCTGTACGGCGAGCGCCCCGTCGGCGGTCGAGGCGCCGGCCACACCGAGGCACTTCCCGCTGTGCCGGGCCATGATCTGGACGTTGCCGGTGCTCAGCTCCTTGATCCAGAAGTTCTGGTTCACACCGCTGCCGCAGCCCCACTGGATCAGCTGCGTGCCGTCCGCCGAGTCGAAGTTCGCCACGTCGGCGCACTTGCCGCTGTTACGGGCGGCCAGCGTCTCCCAGGGCACGTTCATTCCGCTGACGGTTCCCGCGGCCGCGTCCACGGTGATCTGCGGGGAGTAGTCCATCGTCATGCTCGTACGGGTGGGGAAGGCGATCGGGAGCCAGACGTACTGGGAGTCGTTGACCGTGCCGCCCATGGCGTTGCCCCAGCGGTCCCCCATGTAGAGGAACGAGGTGCCCCCGGTGCCCTGGACGGGGAGGACGAAGGCGGTCTGGCTGCGGTAGGCCGTCGGGTCGCCGACGTCCTTCAGACCGGTCCAGGAACCGGTGACGCTGGAGGCGGTGGCGTACTTCTGCTGGTTCGGGGCCCAGCCCGTGGCGCCGGAGGTCAGGAGGAAGTACACGCCGTCCCGCTTGAACATGGCGGGCGCCTCGCGCCACTGGCCCGGCCACAGCTTCTGGACCTGCGACTCGACCGCGGTGTAGTCAGGGGTCAGACGGTAGACGTGCAGGTCGGCGTTCTCGTTGGCCGCGGAGATCATGTAGCCGGTGCCGTCGGTGTCGACGAACGTCGAGATGTCCCGGGACATGTGGCCGAGCGGCCGGAAGCTGCCGCGCCATGCGTAGTCGCCGTCCACCGTCGAGGACACCGCGACGGCGGCGCGCGCCTCGCCGTAGTCGGAGGTGTTCTCCTTGTGCATCCACATCACGAACTGCCGGGTGGACGCGTTGTAGATGACCTTGGGCCGCTCGATGTTGGCCTGGTCGAGCTCCGGATCGGTGGCCTCGGTCAGGACGTGGTTGCGGAACTCCCAGGACTTCAGGTCCGTGGAACGGTATGCGGAGACGTACCGGAAGGTGTTGTCGGTGTTGCGGTCCTCTCCGAACCAGTAGTAGTACTGCCCGACCTTGATCACGCCGCCCCCGTGCGCGTGGACGGGGTTGCCGGCGGGATCGGTGAACTGTGTGCCGTTGACGACGGTCACCGGGGCGGCGTGGGCGGTGCCCCCGGTGGTGAGCAGGGAGAAGAGGAGGGCGCAGATCATTGCCGCCGTCCTGGGGATGTTCAGTCGCATGGCGCGACACCTCGTGGTCTCTCGTCGGACTGGTTGCCGCGCGGACAGCACGGCAGACGGCCGCCGCGGAAACACGGAGCGGCGGGGTGGGGGGAGACGGCCCTTCGGGCTGTGCCGAGCACCGCTGCTTACGTGATGTTTTCGTAAACACGATGTAGCCGGAAGTGTGGGAGGGCGCGCGGAAGCCTGTCAAGGAGTCGGACGAAAGCGGCCGCCTTTTGACCCGGAGGGCCTGTTTGCGTCAACATGACTGCATGGGGGTGCAGCCTGCGCGCACCCCCAGAACCTCTGGGAAGGAGCGGTCGAAGGTGGCGGAAAAGGCAACAAGAACGCCGCGCTCGCGACCGCCCCGGAAGTGGCCCTCCATGGCGGAGGTCGCGGCGAAGGCGGGTGTTTCCTCACAGACCGTCTCCCGCGTGGCCAACAACCACGACAACGTCGACGAGACGACGCGCGCGAGGGTTCTGGCCGCGATGCAGGAGCTCGGCTACCGCCCGAACGCGGCAGCTCGTGCGCTGGTCACCGGCAAGTTCGGAGCGATCGGCGTGGTCAGCTTCGACGTGGGCGCGCACGGCAACGCCCGTACGCTCGGCGCCATCGCGGACGCGGCGCGCGAGGCGGGGTTCTCGGTCAACTTCATGGGAATCCGGGCGCAGACCGAAGCCGCCGTGCGGCAGGCCTTCCGCCATCTCATGCTGCAGTCCGTCGACGGCATCGTGCTGGTGGAGTCGCAGATGCTCGACACCCCGTCGCTGCATCTGCCGCCCACCATGCCGGTGGTCGTCGCCGACGGCGACACCGGTCACCAGTACCCGAACGTCGACTTCGACCAGGCCAGCGGCACGCAGAGCGTGGTCCGGCACCTGCTGGAGCTCGGCCACCGGACCGTCCACCACGTCAGCGGCCCGCGCGATTCCTTCGCCGCGCGGCGGCGAGCCGAGACATGGGAGCGCACGCTCGTCGCGGCCGGCGCCCCGGTACGTCCGACCCTGTACGGGGACTGGACCGCCGAATCGGGCTACCTGGCCGGGCGGACCCTGGCCCAGATGCCCGAGGCCACAGCCGTCTTCGCGGCGAACGACCAGATGGCGCTTGGGGTCCTGCGCGCCATGCACGAGGCGGGCCGGTCCGTGCCGGGCGAGATCAGCGTGGCCGGCTTCGACGACGTGCCCGAAGCCCCCTTCTTCGAACCCCCGCTGACCACGGTGCACCAGGACTTCGACGTGGTGGGCCGGCACTGTGTGACCCTGCTGCTGGAGCAGATCGAGCGCCGCGGCAACGGGCCGCGGCGCCTCGCCGTCGAACCCACTCTCGTCGTGCGCGCCAGCACGGCACCGCCCGCCGTCTGACGGATTCCGGGCTGCTGATCCGACGGCCGTCCGCTCGCGGGCCGGGCCGCCGGCCGCCCTCCGGATGCGCCGCCGCGCCACAGGTACGTTGAAGCCGCGCCCCGTCGCAAGGTGCTCGGCCACCCGGCGGAGCACCCGTCCACCCCGCCCCCACCAGCGGTTTTCCCTGCGTCACCCCGGCGGCGGATCCGTGCGCTCGGCGCGCGTGCCCCGTACGCCGCCCCTCGGGCCGCCGAGCCCGCACCGTTCCGCCGGCTGACCGAGCCCGCCTCCGGCCGTCGTTCCCTGCGTCAACTCACGGCCTCTCGCCGCACATCACGGTTGATCGCTACCTCCTTGTGCTTGACGCCCATCTGACGGTGATGCAACCATCGAGCCACCCGATGATTACGTAAACATCAGCCATCGGCTCCCACTGCTTCCGGCCCTCCTCATGCGGCCTTCCCATCCAAGGCCCCAGCTTCCTCCGCCCCGTTCCCGACCAGTCGGTCACCGACGCAAGGAACCACCATGACGCTCCTGACGACCTCTGCGCAGGCGGTCCAGCCGCCGCGCGGGCGAACCCTTCTCCGGCGCCGGAAGGAGGCCTTCGTCGGCTGGGGATTCGTCGGTCCGTTCGTCGCGGTCTTCGGCCTCGTGTTCCTTGCCCCCATCGGATACGCGCTCTACCTCAGCGTCTTCCGGGACCAGCTGATCGGGGGCACCTCCTTCGTCGGCCTCGACAACTACAGCGAGGCGCTCACGGACCCCCGGTTCTGGGACGGACTGGTCCGCGTGGGCCTGTTCCTCCTGGTCCAGGTGCCGATCATGCTCGGCATCGCGCTGCTCATCGCCCTGGCGATCGACAGCGGCCGGCTGTACGGCACGGCGTTCTTCCGCGTCTCGGTCTTCCTGCCGTACGCGGTACCCGCCGTCGTGGCCAGCCTGATCTGGGGCTTCATCTACGGCACCCGCTTCGGTCTCGTCGGCAACATCAACGACACCCTCGGGGTGACACTGCCCGACCCGCTCTCCCCGTCCCTGGTCCTGGCCGCCATCGGCAACATCGTGACCTGGGAGTTCGTGGGCTACAACATGCTGATCTTCTACTCCGCGCTCAAGGTCGTCCCGCGCTCGCTGTACGAGGCCGCGGCGATCGACGGCGCGGGCGAATGGCGCATCGTGGCGTCGGTCAAACTGCCGGCGATCCGCAGCGCGCTGGTCATCGCCACGATCTTCTCGATCATCGGCAGCTTCCAGCTGTTCAACGAGCCGAGCATCCTCCAGAAGCTCGCCCCCAACGCGATCACCAGCGATTTCACCCCCAACCTCTACACGTACTCGCTGTCCTTCGCGGGCCAGCAGCACAACTACGCGGCGACCGTGGCCATCGTGATGGGCGTGATCACCGCGATCATCGCCTACGCGGTCCAGCTGCGCGGCATGCGGAAGGGCTGAGCCGATGACCACCCCTCTCACCACAGCGGCGGCGACCGAGGCCGCCGAGCCCGCCGGCGGCGCTCCGGTGACCACGCCCGCGGCCACCACGCCGAGACGCCGGAAGCGGCTCCCGCACACCCCGCTCAACCCCCGGCCCAGCATCCCCCTGACCCTCGTCACCGGCCTGGCCCTGCTCTACACCCTGCTCCCGCTCGCCTGGCTCGTCATCAACTCCACCAAGGACCAGAAGGGACTGCTCGACTCCTTCGGGCTCTGGTTCGCCGACGACGTCAACCTCTGGGACAACATCACCCGCACCCTCACGTACGACGACGGCGTCTTCGTACGCTGGCTGCTCAACACGCTCCTCTACGTGGCCGCGGGCGCCGGAGGCGCCACCGTCCTCGCCGTTCTCGGTGGCTACGCCCTCGCCAAGTTCAACTTCCCCGGCCGCAAGGCGGTCTTCGCCGTCGTCCTCGGAGCCGTGGCGGTCCCGGGCACCGCCCTGGCCGTCCCCACCTTCTTGATGTTCAGCAAGATGGGCCTCACCAACACCCCGTGGGCCGTCATCATCCCGTCCCTGATCTCCCCGTTCGGGCTCTACCTGATGTGGGTGTTCGCCGCCGAGGCCATTCCCGCCGAACTCCTGGAAGCCGCCCGCGTCGACGGCTCCGGGGAGCTGCGCACCTTCTTCACGATCGCCCTGCCACTGCTGATGCCGGGCACGGTCACCGTCCTGCTGTTCTCGATGGTCGCGACGTGGAACAACTACTTCCTGCCGCTGATCATGATCAAGGATCCCGACTGGTACCCGCTGACCCTCGGCCTCAGCGCCTGGAACGCCCAGGCCCAGACAGCCGGCGGCGAGGCCGTCTTCGACCTCATCATCACCGGCTCCCTGCTGACGATCGTGCCCATCGTGGTGATCTTCCTGCTGCTCCAGCGGTTCTGGCAGTCCGGTCTCGCCGCGGGCAGCGTCAAGGAATAGGCCGCCGCCCCTCCGCCCTCCCCTCTCCCACTCCACCCGCATCACCGACCAGGAGCACAGCCCATGAGAAAGCACACCACCCGCAGACTGCTCGGCGCGCTCGCCGTGGCCTCCGCACTCGCGCTGACCGCCACGGCCTGCGGTTCCGACGCCGGGGACGGCGACGGGGGCAACGCCCCGAAGGACGTCAAGTCCGCCCTGGAGAAGGGCGGAAAGGTCACGGTGTGGGCCTGGGAACCCACGCTCAAGAAGGTGGCGGAGGACTTCGAGAAGAAGTACCCGAACGTCGACGTCGAGCTGGTCAACGCGGGTACCGGCGACAAGCAGTACACCGCCCTGCAGAACGCGATAGCGGCCGGCTCCGGCGCCCCCGATGTCGCACAGGTGGAGTACTACGCCCTCGGGCAGTTCGCCATCGCCAAGTCCGTCGAGGACCTGTCCCCCTACGGTGCCGAGAAGTTCGGCAAGACGTTCACGCCCGGACCGTGGAACGCGGTCACCCAGGACAAGGCGGTCTACGCCCTGCCCATGGACTCCGGCCCGATGGCCTTCTTCTACAACAAGAAGGTGTTCGACAAGCACCACATCGAGGTGCCGACGACATGGGACGACTACGTGGCGGCGGCCCGCGCCCTCCACAAGGCCGACCCCAAGATCTTCATCACCAACGACACCGGTGACGCCGGGGCCACGACCAGTCTCATCTGGCAGGCCGGCGGCCGGCCCTACAAGGCCGACGGCACGGACGTGACCGTCGACTTCGGCGACGCGGGCACCAAGAAGTACACCGCCACCTGGCAGAAGCTCCTCGACGAGAAGCTGGTCGCGCCGGTCAGCTCCTGGAGCGACGCCTGGTACAAGGGCCTGGCCGACGGGTCCCTGGCCACCCTCTCCATCGGCGCCTGGATGCCGGCGAACCTCACCTCCGGAGTCGCGGCCGCCTCGGGCGACTGGCGCGTCGCCCCGCTGCCCCAGTGGACGAAGGGCGACAAGGCGAGCGCGGAGAACGGCGGCAGCTCGCTGGCCGTGCCGAAGGCCGCCAAGAACAAGGAACTCGCCTACGCCTTCACGGAGTTCGCCACCACCGGAGCCGGCGCCACCACCCGCGTCTCGGCGGGCGCCTTCCCGGCCACCAGGGCCGACCTGGAGTCGAAGGCGTTCCTCGACGCCCCGTTCCCCTACTTCGGCGGCCAGAAGGCCAACCAGGTCTTCGCCGAGTCGGCCCGCAACGTCAGCACCGACTGGTCCTACCTGCCCTACCAGGTGTACGCGAACTCGGTCTTCAACGACACCGTGGGCAAGGCCTATGTGTCCTCCACCGAGCTCACCGACGGCCTGAAGGCCTGGCAGGACGCGAGCGTCAAGTACGGCAAGGACCAGGGGTTCAGCGTCAGCGACTGACCCTCACCGCACACAGGCTGTTTGAAATTGTCGCACCCCCAGTTCAGTCGGCAGGCCTTCGAACTCGTTGGCGTGTCAGCTGAACTGGGGGCTTTTCATTACCCATTCACCGATATGGATGGTTGCCTGTAACGGACTCATCTCACCCAGCCGCACCTCTTGACGTTCCAAGCATCGCGTTGTGTTATGTAGCTAAACGTTTGAACCTGTTTGATTCCCAGGATCCAGGTTCCTGCGACGAGGCGTTCTCTCAGCCCCGCAGCCCCTTCTTTCCTCCTCTCGTACCGACCTCCGCGCGACTGCCGGGCGGAGGTCGCTGTCAGCACCTAGGAGATCCCGATGTTCCGTTCCACGCCCAGCCGCGCGGCCGCTGCCACCGGTCTGCTGCTGACCCTCGGTCTGAGCACCGCGTGCTCCTCGGGCAAGGAGTCCACGGCGGACGGCCCGGCCGCCAAGGCCGACGGCCCCCTCTCGATCACGTATCTGCAGAAGCAGGGCGACCAGGAGTACTTCATCGGCGAGGCCGCCGGCGCGAAGGAGAAGGCGAAGGAGCTGGGCGTCGGCCTCAAGGTGGTCAACCTGGGCAACGACGCCAACAAGACCGTCAGTGAGGTGCAGTCGGCGATCGCGCAGAAGACGAGCGGAGTCGTCATCGTCGTTCCCGACCCGGCCGTCGGCCCGCAGGTCGTGCAGACCGCGAAGGACGGCAAGGTCGCGCTCCTGACCTCCGACGACCAGATCTGCGCCACGGGCCCCGACCCCGCCTCCTGCGGCAAGGGCGACCTCGTCCCGCGGATCGGGTTCAGCGGCTCCCAGATGGGCGAGGAGGTCGGGAAGCGTGCAGCCGCCGAGTACCGGAAGGCCGGCTGGAAGGCCTCCGAGACGCGGACCATCTCGGCCTGGAAGCAGGACGTCACCGTCTGCGGTGACCGGGTGGCCGGTGCCAAGAAGGCGTTCCGGGCGGCCGTTCCCGGTGTGAAGAACATCGACGTTCCCACCGACAACACCCCCACCGGCGCCCAGGACAGGATCGCCGCGACGATCACCGCCAACTCCGGCGTCAGGAACTGGGTGGTCTGGGGCTGCAACGACGAGAACGTCATGGGCGGCGTGACCGCGCTCGCCAACGCGGGCGTCGGCCCCGACCGCGTCATCGGCGTCGGGCTCGGCGCCTACCTCGCCTGCAAGGAATGGCAGTCCGACAAGCCGACCGGCATGAAGGCCGCGCTCTTCATCAACGGCAAGGACGTCGGAGCCCTGGCCGTCCAGACCATGTACGACAAGCTCAAGAACGGCAAGGACTTCCCCAGCGAGGCCTTCGCCCCCACCACCATGGTCGACCACACCTCGTGGAAGGGCGCCGGAGTCACGTGCGGCTGAGCGGTCCCCCGCGGGCGGGCGTCACACACCCCGTCGGCGACCCGCACCATGCCCCTGCCCGCACCGTTTCCCCGAGGTGAACCGACCCATGGATCCCACGCAACACCCGGCCGCCGCACCGGAGTCCGAGGACGGACCCCCGCCGAGAGCGGCCCATCCGTTTCCCCTGGGGGTGTCGGGCGTCACCAAGCGCTTCGGCCCGGTACAGGCGCTCGGCGGCGTCACGCTGGAATTCCCCGCCGGACAGATCACCGCGCTGATGGGTGAGAACGGTGCCGGCAAATCCACGCTCCTGAAGATCCTGACCGGTGACCATCAGCCCACCGAGGGGAGCGTCGTCGTGAACGGGGAGCCGATCGCGCTCGACTCCCCCGCACGCGCACGGGCCGCCGGGATACGGATCATCCCGCAGGAGCCCGAGATCATCCCCCACATCTCCGTGGCGGAGAACGTCTACGCCGGCGCGCTCCCCCGCACCCGCGGACGGATGCTGGACCGGGCAGGACTGAACCGGCGCATCAAGGCCGACCTGGACCGGCTGGGCTTCGCCCACGTCCTGGACCCGGCCCTGCTCGGCTCGCAGCTCACCCCCGCCCAGCGGCAGTTGGTGGAGATCATGCGCGCGCTGACCGGGGGCACGACCGCACGGCTGATCGCGTTCGACGAACCGACGTCGTCGCTGTCGGAGCACGAGGTCGACGCACTCTTCACGCTCATCCGGCGGCTCCGCGACGAGGGCATCGCGATCGTCTACGTGTCGCACCGCATGCAGGAGATCTTCCGGCTCGCCGACCGCGTCGCGGTGCTGCGGGACGGCAGTCTGATCGGCGTCCAGGATGCCGGGGCCACCGACGAGGGCGAACTCGTGCGCCGGATGGTGGGCCGCGACCTGTCCGCCGCGTTCGTACGTCAGCGCGTGTCCGTCGACCGGCTGGTCCTCGACGTCCAGAACCTCACGACCGACGATGTCACCGGTATCTCGCTCCAGGTACGGGCGGGTGAGGTCGTCGGGCTGGCCGGTCTGATCGGGGCCGGCCGCTCCGAACTCGCCCTCGCGCTCGCGGGCGACGTCCCCATCCGGAGCGGCAGCGTCACCCTCGACGGCACGCCGCTGCGCAGCGGCCGGCCGGGCGAGGTGATCGGTGCAGGCCTGGGGCTGGCGCCCGAGGAGCGCAAGGCACAGGCGTTGTTCCTGCGGCAGTCCGTCAAGGACAACACGTCGCTCGTGGTGCTGGACCGGCTGCGGCGCTTCCGCTTCGTCCGACGCGCGGCCGAGCGCCGGCTCGCGCAGGAGTACACCGACCGGCTGCGGGTCCGCGCCCCGTCCATCGACCACGAGGTGGGCAAACTGTCGGGCGGCAACCAGCAGAAAGTGGTCCTGGCCCGCTGGCTCGCCCGCAGACCGAAGGTCCTGGTCCTCGACGAGCCGACGCGCGGCATCGACGTCGGCGCGAAGGCGGAGATCTACAAGATCATCGCCGATCTCGCCGCCGAGGGAGTCGCGCTGCTGGTCATCTCCTCCGAACTCCCCGAACTCCTCGGCCTGGCCGACCGCGTGGTCGTCATGCAGGGCGGCCGGATCACCGGCGAACTCGACCGCGGCGAAGCCACCGAAGAATCCATCCTCCAACTCGCCATGGCCGACGACTTCGCCGGCACCGCCCCCGGAGCCTCCTCATGACTCTCACCCGTACCCCTTCCCCCGCTGTGAAGGAGACCCCCGGCGACCGCCCCGCCGCACGCCGGCGGAACCCCGTCGCCGGCCTGGGCGGCCAGAACATCAGCCTGATCGGCGCGCTCGCCGTCGTACTGGCCCTCTTCGGGGTCCTGAACGAGAACTATCTGAGCCTGTCGAACATGCAGGTCATCGCGGAGGCGGCGACCATCACCGGGCTGCTCGCGATCGTCCAGACCGTGGTGATCATCTGTGGCGGCCTCGACATCTCCGTCGGATCGCAGGTCGGCGTCGCGTCCGTGGTCAGCGCCATGACCTTCACCGCCACCGGATCGGGAGCGTTCCTCGGTATGGCCGCCGCCGTTGGCGTCGGCATGCTGATCGGCGCGCTGAACGGCCTCGTGATCGTCTACGGCCGGGTCAATCCGACGATCGCCACCCTCGCCGGCCTTGCCGCGTACAAGGGGCTCGCCCAGTTGCTGTCCGACGGACGTGCCCAGGGCTACGTCCTCAACAACGACGTCTTCATCTTCCTCGGGCGCGGGAAGATGGCCGGTCTGCCGGTCATGGTCTGGATCCTGATCGTGGTGGCCGTCACCGTCCACCTGCTGCTCAAGTACACCGACATCGGCCGCAATCTGTACGCCGTCGGCGGCAACGACACCGCTGCCCGCCTCGCCGGCATCAGCATCAACAAGTACCTGATCTGTGTCTACGCGCTCATCGGGGTGGTCGCCGCGGTCGCCGGAATCCTGCTGACCGCCCGTACCGGCTCGGGCCAGCCGGTCTCCGGCAGTGAAGGCCTCGAACTCAAGGCGATCACGGCCGCCGCGCTCGGCGGCGCGGCGCTCAAGGGCGGCAAGGGCGGCATCGGCGGCACGCTCCTCGCCGTCGCCCTCCTCGGCGCCCTGGAGAACGGCCTCACCGTCCAGGGCATCAACACCTTCTGGCAGAACGTCGCCCAGGGCGCCCTCCTCGTCATAGCCGTCGTCATCCAGCAGCGCCGCAACGGCGAGAGGGCGGTCGGGCTCCCCCACTGAGCGCTCACGCGTTGCGCTGTCCGCCGCGCCTCACGGCCGGCGGGTGGACAACTCCCCACGCGTTTCCCGGACTCTCCCCCTCCCCCGGCGCCGCCAGGGCACGAACCGACCGGATACCGGACATCACCACCGGTGCGCCGGGTCACCGAACCGGTTGACAGTGGGAAATAGGGCACTCCTTCCCCAGTCTGCGTACCAAATGCGCGCATCCCCTGCACATGCCGGTCCGGGTGGTCTAGATTGACCATGCTTCAGCGATGAGGCCGCAAGGCGACTATTAACGATCTTCAGGTTCGGCGCCACGAGTCAGCGATTAATACCCGGCTCCACATGCGGGAATGATCGATTCCTGAGACCTGCAAGGGATACCCGGGTGCGGGGAGCACCTGGACTTTCCGCGGTTCGACGCGCACTTCGGCGGTCCGACGGCCCGGGTGCGTCACTCAAGAGACGCTGAAGCAAGAGACGCTGGAGAAACATCGGTACGTCATGCGCGGAAAGGCCGTGTGCCTTCCGCGAGCACGAACAGCGCAGTGTCTGGGGCGGAGCCTCCCGTTGGGAGGATCTGTGCGGGAGGTGGGGACCTCTCGTGGGGGGAGAACAGTGCTCGGCGGACACGTCGAACCACTGATGACCTGGGGGGGTTCTGTGTGGCAGGGGGAATTAGTCGGCCCTTTTCCGTCGGCGCACGAGCGTCTGGCGAAGGGGGCGAACAGTCCGCTCGCGATCGGGTGGGAACTGCGGTACCGCCGTACCGTGATCATCAGCGACACGGTGTCCACCGCCTTTGTGGTGGCGGTGATCGGCAATTTCTTCGGAGTGCGGGACGCGGCCAACTGGCATGAGAAATGGGGGATTCTCGCATTCGGCACCGAAGTGCTGGTGCTGGGAGCGCTGGCCGTGAGCCGGGCGTGGGCTCCGGCCGTTCTCGGCCAGGGTGCGGAGGAATTCCGCAGGCTCGGGCGCTCACTGTTCGCGGCCACGGTCGTACTGGCCCTCGGCGGAATCGCCCTGACCTCGCGCAACATCAAACTCTGGATCTTCGTCGCGATCCCCGCCATCGCGGTCGTGACCATGACCACGCGGTATCTGCTGCGTCTGTGGCTGCACAGACAGCGCAAGGAAGGACGCTGTCTGAGACCGGTGCTCGCCGCCGGAAGCCTGGCCACCGTCAGCGATCTGATCGCCCGGACCCGCAAGTTCCCGCACCTGGGCTGGCGGGTGGACGCGGTGTGCACGACGGACGGCGCCGGTCTCGACGGTGACCAGCTGGACGGGGTGCCGGTCGTCGGGCGGCTCGCCGAGGTCGCGGGACACGTGCAGCGGGACGGCTACCGCGTCGTCGCGGTCACACCGGACCCGCACTGGTCACCGGACCGGCTGCAGCGGCTCGCCTGGAACCTCGAAGGCAGCGATGCCGAGATGGTCGTGGCCCCCGTGCTGATGGAGGTGGCCGGTCCGCGGCTGCACGTCGACGCGGTGCTCGGCATCCCCATGCTGCGGGTGAGCATGCCGGCCTTCACCGGAGGCCGCCGGGCGATCAAGGGGGTCGTCGACCGGATGGGCGCGGCGCTCCTGCTGCTGCTGTTCGCGCCGCTGATGGTGGGCGTCGGGCTGATCGTGCTCGTGGACAGCCGGGGCGGTGCGTTCTACCGCCAGCGCCGGGTCGGCAAGGACGGCCGCGAGTTCACCATTCTCAAGTTCCGCACCATGGTCACCGGGGCCTGCGGAGCCCGTGCCGCACTGGCGGACCTCAACGAGGGCGCCGGTCCGCTGTTCAAGATGCGCCGGGATCCGCGGGTGACGCGGGTGGGACGGGCGCTGCGCCGGTACTCGCTCGACGAACTGCCGCAGCTCTTCAACGTACTCACCGGATCGATGTCACTCGTCGGCCCGCGCCCGCCGCTGCCGGAGGAGTCAGCCGCGTACGGCCCGGACATCCGGCGGCGGCTGCTGGTCAAGCCCGGGCTCACCGGCCTGTGGCAGATCAGCGGACGCAGTGACCTGCCGTGGGACGAGGCGGTCCGGCTCGACCTGCGGTACGTGGAGGACTGGTCGCTCGCCCTGGACACGGTGATCCTCTGGAAGACGCTGCGGGCGGTGCTCTACGGGCAGGGGGCCTACTGATGCACGGGAGACATCGGGCGGGCACGCGGACTGCAGGCCGGCAGGGCCTGCCTGGGGGGAGGGACGCATCATGAGAGTCAGTGTCTTCGGGCTCGGATACGTGGGCTGTGTGTCGGCCGCGTGCCTGGCCGACATGGGTCACGAGGTCATCGGGGTGGACGTCAACCAGGTGAAGATCGACCTGGTCAACGACGGCAAGGCCCCGGTGGTCGAGGAGCGGATCGGTGAACTCATCGCCGAGGTGGTGCGGAGCGGGGCGTTACGCGCCACCGCGGACGTCGCCGAGGCGATCAGGGAAAGCGAGGTGTCGCTGGTCTGTGTGGGCACCCCTTCGGAGCCCAACGGCAGCCTCTGCACGACGTACTTGGAGCGGGTGGCCGAGCAGATCGGCGCCGCGCTGGCCGAGCGGGGCGGGCGGCACACCGTGGTGTTCCGCAGCACCATGCTCCCGGGCACCTGTCTGAACCTGCTGGTCCCGCTCCTGGAGAAACACGTCGGCGGTACCGCGGCCGGCGGGATCGGCGTCGCGGTCAACCCGGAGTTCCTCCGCGAGGGCTCCAGCGTGCGGGACTTCTTCGACCCGCCCAAGACCGTCATCGGCGAGCTCGACCCGGCCAGCGGCGACACGGTGCAGAAGCTGTACGAGGGACTGCCCGGCGAGGTGTTCCGGGTGCCGATCCCGACGGCCGAGGCGATCAAGTACGCGGACAACGCGTTCCACGGGCTCAAGATCGGCTTCGCGAACGAGCTGGGCGCGGTCTGCCAGGCGCTCGGGGTGGACTCGCACCAGGTGATGGACGTGTTCCTGGCCGACCGCAAACTCAACATCAGCCCCGCCTATCTGAGGCCCGGTTTCGCCTTCGGCGGCTCCTGCCTGCCCAAGGACCTGCGCAGTCTCGTCCACGCGGCGCAGCGGGCCGATGTCTCGGTGCCCATCCTGTCCCATGTGCTGCCCTCCAACTCCGACCATCTGCAGCGCGCGGTGGATCTGGTCGAGCGCACCGGCAAGCGCCGGGTGGGGCTGTTCGGTCTGTCCTTCAAGCCCGGCACCGACGATCTCCGCGAGAGTCCGCTCGTCGAGCTGGCGGAGAGGCTCTTCGGCAAGGGGTACGACCTGCGGATCCACGACGCCAATGTGAGCCTCTCCCGGCTGCTCGGGGCGAACCGCGAGTACATCGAGAACCGGCTGCCGCACCTCGCGCATCTGCTCGCGGACTCCGTCGACGAGGTGCTCGACCATGCCGAGGTGTGCCTGGTCGGGACCCGTGATCCGGCCGTCCTGGCGGCGCTGCCGCACGGTGACGCCCCGGTGATCGTCGACCTCATCCACCTCCCCGACGCCGACGCGCGTCGGGCCGAACCGGGGTACGTGGGCCTTGCCTGGTGACACTTCGTTCGATGACATAGCCGGCGGCCGTCGCGGCCGGCGCGCGCTGATCCTGGTGGAGAACCTTTCGGTGCCGTTCGACCGGCGTGTGTGGCAGGAGTGCACGACGCTGCGCGACGCGGGCTGGCGGGTCGACGTCATCTGCCCCCGGGGCAGCAAACGGGACACGGAGGCCGAGGCCGAGATCGACGGTGTGCGGATCCACCGCTACCCGTTGCGCGCGGCGACCGGTGGGCCGGCCGGATACCTGCGGGAGTACGGATCGGCGCTGTGGCACACGGCCCGGCTGGCCCGCAGGGTCGGCCCCGTCGACGTGGTCCACGCCTGCAATCCGCCCGATCTGCTGTTCCTGCCCGCCTGGTGGCTGAAGCGGCGCGGCGCACGGTTCGTCTTCGACCAGCACGACCTGGTGCCCGAGCTGTATCTCTCCCGGTTCGGCCGGGGCGAGGACCTGCTCTACCGCGCGGTGTGCGCGCTGGAGCGGCTGACCTACCGGGCCGCGGACATCGTGCTCGCCACGAACGAGAGCTACCGGGACGTCGCGGTGCGCCGTGGCGGCCGGCGGCCCGAGGATGTCTTCGTGGTGCGCAGCGCGCCCGCGACCGACCGGTTCCGGCCCGTGCCGCCCGAGCCCGGACTGAAGCGAGGCAAGCCTCATCTGCTGTGCTATCTCGGCGTGATGGGCCCTCAGGACGGGGTCGACTACGCCTTGCGGGCCCTGGCGAAGCTGCGCGACGAACTCGGGCGGACCGACTGGCACGCGGTGTTCGTCGGCTCCGGTGACGCCTTCGACGCGATGGTGGAGCTGTCCGGGCGGCTCGGGCTCGACGGACAGGTGCAGTTCACCGGGCGCATATCCGACGAGGACCTGGTGCGGTACCTGTCCACCGCGGACGTCTGCCTCTCGCCCGACCCGCACAATCCGCTCAACGACGTGTCGACGATGAACAAGGTCCTGGAGTACATGGCGATGGGCCGGCCGGTCGTCTCGTTCGACCTCCGGGAAGCGCGGGTCTCCGCAGGTGACGCCGCCGTGTACGCGCCCGCCAACGACGAGGCCGAATTCGCCCGGCTGATCGCGCTGTTGATGGACGATCCGGAGTTGCGGGCACGGATGGGCAAGACCGGGCAGGAGCGCATCGGCGGCGAGCTCTCCTGGCGCAACTCGCAGCGGTCGCTGCTCGCCGCCTACGCCGCCGCCTGCCGTGACCGCACCGCGGCGCCGGCGGACGGCGGGAGCACCGGACAGGGAGAAGGCCGCGCCGTTGAGCGATGACACGATACGCCTGGTCACCATCGGGCGGATGCTCCGTCGGCGCAGCCGGTTCCTCGTCGTGGTCGCCGTTCTGGGCGCGCTGGCGGGCTACGGCACCTCGATGCTCTTCCCGCCCCGCTACACGGCGACGGCCTCGGTCCTGATGCAGGGGCAGTGGGAGGACCGTGAGCTGCTGACCCAGGCGGAGATCGCATCCAGTTCGGCCGTGGTCGACCGGGTGGGCGCCTCGCTCCGCCTGCCCGGTGTCAGTCCCGGCGAGCTGCGGGACCAGGTGCGGGCCAAGGCCGCCGAAGGGAACATCATCAAGATCTCGGGTACGGCCGACACCCCGGAGCGCGCCCAGCGGCTCTCCGACCAGGTGGCCCAGGAGTTCGTCGCGTTCGCCGCGCGGATCGCGGGCGGCAGCACCGACCCCGACACGGCGGCGGGGCCCGAGGCGCTGCGGCAGGAGGTGACGCGGACCAACCGCCGCATCACCGAGCTGGCCAATGCGGCCGATCCCGGGCAGACCGTGGAGAGCGTGCAGGCCCGCACCGAGCTGGAGAAGCTGCGGACCACGCTGCAGGACGCCATGAAGAAGCTGGACGAGGCCGACCCGACGGCAGGCGAGGCGGGCATGGTCGTGATGGGTCCGGCGGCCCGGCCGACCGGTGAGGCACCGCCCACCAGGGCTCAGCTCATCGGTGCCGGGGCCCTGCTGTTCCTTCTGCTCGCGGTGGTCGGGCATCTCACCGCCGCGCGGATGAACCGCAGGCTGCGCACCGAACCGGAGATCTCGAAGGCGCTGGGCGCCACGCTGCTGGGCACCGTCGACATACCCGGTGGGCGGCGCGCGTACCGGCCACCGGCCCGTGGCGCGCGGGCCCGGCTCCGCCGGCTGCTGGGCGTCGACACGCCCTGGGAGCTGCCGGCCCCTCAGACGTCCGACGACGAGGCGGGCCGACGGCTCCGTTACCGGCGGGTGTGCGCGCGCCTCCGGGACCGGCTGCCGGTCTCCCGGCGGCTGCTGGTCGTCGTACCGGACGGCGATCCGGTCGCCCTGCGGGCGGCGGCGCAACTGGCCGCCGATGCCCGGAACGATCTTTCCCTGAACTCTTCGGGCAAGGGATACCCCGCGCTGCGCGTGGTGGAGGTGTCGGTGTCCCGGCCGATGGTGCCGGACCGCGACACGGAGTCAGGTGCCCTGGTCGTGCTGAGTGCGGGCAGCCGGACCGCGGAGGAGCTGGCCGGTATCGCCGAGGCGTGCGAGGACGGCGGGCACGAGATCTTCGGCTTCGTCGTCGCCGGCACGGTACGGACCCGCGCCGCGCGGTCCGCCGGTCATCCTCCGGGCGACACCGCCGCGGCGCCCGCGGTTCACCGCCACGCGGCGGGGGGTGTCGCGTGACGACGGACAGGACCACGGAGCCGCTGCCGGACTCGCCGGCGTCCGCCCCACTGCTGGACCTCCAGGCGCTGGTGGTCGCGGTGCGCAGGCGACGCCGTCTCTGGTGCTCCATGGCGCTGCTGGGGCTGCTGGCCGGTGCGGCGGCGGCCGTCCTGCTGCGGCCGGAGCCGACCGCTGTGACGAAGGTGCTGGTCACGCATCAGGCGGACCAGCCGAACGACACCGGGACGCTGATCCGTACGGACGTCGAGCTGCTCGGCACCACCCGCATCGCCGGCCGGGCCCTGAAGTCCCTGAAGTCCACGGAGAAGCCGGAGGACTTCATGCGGGACTACCGCGGCACGGGCCTGACCAACAACGTGCTGGAGATCGAGGTGACGGGCGAAAGCGACGCGGACGCGGTGGCCCGGGCCGAGGCGCTGGCCGACGCGTTCGTCGCGGACCACGTGACGCGGATGCGGGAGGCCGCGGAGGCCGAGTCCCAGGCGTTGCTGGACCAACGTGACCGTGTACAGGGAGAGTTGGACGAGGTCAACAAGTCGATCGGGGACCGGACCCCGGAGAGCGACCCGGCGGCGTCGGCGAGTCTGGAGTCGCTCTTCGCCCGCCGGGCCGAGCTCAACTCACGGATCGCCGATTTCGACGAGCGCGCGGCCCAGGCGCGCACCGGCGCGCCCCAGGTCCTGGCCGGCACGCAGATCGTGGACACGCCGCGCGCGGTCCGGCACTCCCTGCCCAGGGCCGTCGGCACGGACGCCGCGATCGGGCTGGCCCTGGGGCTCGTCCTCGGGCTCGGGCTGGCCGCGGTCGGCACGGTGGTGGCCGACCGTCCCGTCCTGCGCCGCGAGATCGCCGCGGGTCTGGGCGCCTCGGTCATCGCGGAGCTGCGCCACCCGCCCCGCAGACCGGCCGGGCGGTGGCAGCGCAGGCGTACCCGGGCGGCCCGCGAACGGCTCACCCGCTCGCTGGCCCGCGCCGTCCGTGACGGCACGGGACCCGTGTCGCTGCTGGAGCTGGGATGTGCGCGCGGCACCGGCGCGATCGCCCTGGACCTCGCCGGTGCGCTGACGGCCCAGGGGCCGGTGGTCGTCGTCGACGGACTCCCGGACCGGCGGCTGGCGGGGCTCCGCCCGAAGCCGGGAGCCCCGGCCGTGGTCACCGCGGAGCGGGCCGCGGCCGTGCCGTACGAGACGCGCCGGCTCGGTGTCGGCTCGGCGGTGCCCGGCACGGTGTGGGCCGACCTCCAGCACCTCGGCACGCGGACCGTGCTCGTCGTACGGGCCGGTCACGTCAGCACGGCCTGGCTGCACACCGTGGCGCGGCAGCTCGCGGATCAGCTCATCGAGGTGATCGGTGTGGTGCTGCTCGACTCCGACCGCCGGGACCGGTCCGACGGGACGTTGTGGGACGGGCCGCGCACCGTGCGGGCCGACCGGAGCGAGCGCCCGGCCCGGCCGAGCGGAGCAGGTCTGCCGCGCACGGAGCGGCCGCCGATGCCGGCCGCACGGATACCCGACACCGAACAGGAGGCGCGCTAGCACATGTGCGGCATCGCAGGCACGTTCCGCTGGCCGGACGGAAAGGCCGTGACCGACCGGCTCACCGAGGTACTCGCCCATCGCGGCCCGGACGGGGCCGGCCGCTACAGCCACCCCGCCGGTGACGGCGAGGTGCACCTCGGGCACCGCCGGCTGGCCGTCGTCGACCTGTCCCCCACCGGCGCCCAGCCGATGGTCTCGGGCGGCCTCTCCCTGACGTACAACGGCGAGCTGTACAACGCCCCCGAACTGCGGGCCGAGCTGTCCGGCGCCGGGGTGCGGTTCCGCGGGACCTCCGACACCGAGGTGCTGCTGGAGGCGTGGCGTCGCTGGGGCACGGACTGCCTGCCCCGGCTGCGCGGCATGTTCGCGTTCGCGGTCTTCGACGAGCGCACCGGTGAACTGGTGCTCGCCCGCGACCAGCTCGGCGTCAAACCGCTGTTCCTGCTCCGGCGCGGCGAGGGGCTGGTGTTCGCCTCCGAGCTGAAGGCCCTCGCCGCGGTGACCGGCGGGTCGCTGGAGGTGGACCATGCGGCGCTGGTGTCCTCGCTGCTCTACTACTGGGTGCCGGACTCCCGCTGCGCCTTCCGCGAGGCGGAGAAGCTGCCGCCGGGGAGCTGGCTGCGGTGCCGGCCCGACGGCCGGGTGGAGCGCGGCCGGTTCTGGAATCTGAAGGACGTCGCCGCCGAGGGCAGGCAGCGGGCCCTGAGCGGCGAAGTGCCGGACCTGGCCGCCGTCGTCGAGGACTCGACCCGGCGCCACCTGCTCTCCGACGTACCCGTGGCGACGTTCCTGTCCGGCGGGCTCGACTCCAGCTATCTGACCGCGCTGGCGGCCCGCCACCAGCCCGGCATGTCCGCCTACACGATCGGGTTCCGCGCCGAGGACGCCAGGTTCGAGGCGATGCCGGACGATCTGCGCTACGCCCGGCAGGTGGCCGCCCGCTTCGGCGTCGACCTGCACGAGATCGAGATCGCTCCGGACGTCCTGGATCTGCTGCCGCGGATGACGTATCACCTGGACGAGCCGATCGGCGACCCCGCCGCGATCAACACCTTCCTGATCTGCTCGGCCGCCCGGGAGGCCGGGGTCAAGGTGATGCTCTCGGGGATGGGCGCCGACGAGCTGTTCGCCGGGTACCGCAAGCACCTGGCCAACCTGCTGGCGCTGCGCTACCAGCGCGTCCCGCGCGTTCTGCGGCGGGGTCTGTCGGGAGCCGTGGACCGGCTGCCGGTCGCCACGTCCCGCCGTGGCTTCCGGTCGGTGCGCTTCGCCAAGCGGTTCCTCTCCTTCGCCGATCTGCCGGAGGAGGCCGCGTTCCGGCGCAGCTACACCATGTACGACCAGGACGAGCTGCTCGCGCTGCTCAATCCGGACCTGGCCGGGACGGTCGACGACGTGCTGACCGAGCACGCGGACATCTACCAGGACAACGACCTGGACGACTTCGTCAACCGCATGTGTCTGGCCGACTCCCGGATGTTCCTGCCGGGCCTGAACCTCGCGTACACGGACCGGTCGAGCATGGCCGCCTCGACCGAGGTGCGGGTGCCGTACGTGGACGTCGAGGTGGTCAGGGCCGCGTTCGCCGTGCCGGGTGATCGCAAGATCGTCGGACGGCAGGGCAAGGCGGTCCTCAAGGAGGCGGCTTCCTCGGTCCTGCCGCGGGAGATCGTGTACCGCCCCAAGGGCCTTTTCAGCGCCCCGCTGCGCGCCTGGATGAGCCGGGATCTGGCGCCGCTGGTGCGTGAGGTGGTGAACGACGGCCTGCTCGTGCGGTCCGGGTTCCTGCGCCGCGACGCGCTGGCGCGGCTCGTCGCCGAGGACGCCGCCGGGCACCGGGACCACTCCAAGCATCTGTGGCATGTGCTGACCCTCGAGTACTGGTACCGCGGCGCGACCTCCGGAGCCGGCCAGAGCTCCTCCCCGACGGCGTAGAGAGCAAGAGGACATCGATGAAGCAGGTTGTACAGAACTACAGGAGCGGCGAGTTGGCACTGCTCGACGTGCCGGTTCCGGGCTGCAAGCCGGGCGGTGTTCTGGTCCGGACCGGCTACTCGCTCATATCCACCGGCACCGAGCTCATGAAGGTGTCCGAGGCGGGCATGTCGATGCTCGGCAAGGCCCGCTCCCGGCCGGACCAGGTGGCCAAGGTCGTGCAGAGCGTGGCCTCGAACGGGGTGCCCGCCACCTACCGCAAGGTGATGGGCAAGCTGGACTCGTACACCCCGCTGGGCTACTCGCTGTGCGGGGTGGTCGAGCAGGTCGGCGCCGGGATCGAGGACGTGGCGGTCGGCGATCTCGTGGCCTGTGCCGGCAATGAGCACGCACTGCACGCCGAGCTGAACTGGGTGCCGAAGAACCTGTACGCCCCGGTGCCGGACGGGCTCGCGCCCCGGCACGCGGCCTTCGGCACCGTCGGGTCGATCGCTTTGCAGGGAGTGCGCCGCGGGGAGCCGCAGCTCGGCGAGGTCGCGCTGGTCATCGGCCTCGGGCTGATCGGGCAGCTGGTGGTGCAGCTCCTCACCGCGTCGGGGGTCCGCGTCGTCGGGGCCGACCCCGACCCGGAGCGCTGCGAACTGGCCGCCGGGCTGGGCGCCGTGGCCTGCGGGGATCCGGCGTCCGCGGCCGTGGAGACCGCCGTCGCGGAGCTGACCGACGGTCACGGCGTGGACCAGGTGTACCTGGCCGCGGGCGGCGGCAGCAATCAGCCGGTCGAGCTGGCCGCCCGGCTGAGCCGGGACCGCGGGCGGGTCGTCGACATCGGCAAGTGCCGGCTGGACCTGCCGTGGAACGCGTACTACGAGAAAGAGCTCGACGTCCGGTTCTCCCGCAGTTACGGCCCCGGTCGCTACGACCCGGAGTACGAGCTGGAGGGGCGCGACTACCCGATCGGCTATGTGCGCTGGACCGAGCGCCGCAATCTGGCGTGCTTTCTCGATCTCCTCGCCCGCGGCCGGGTCGACGTGGAGCCCCTGGTCTCCCACGTCGCCGCGTTCGACGAGGCCGTCGAGACGTACCAGCGGCTGAAGGACGGCGGTCTGAAGGCCGTGGCGGTGCTGTTCCGTTATCCCGAACGGGCCGTCGAGCCGGAGGCCGTGGCCGTGCCGGCGGTGCGGCGCGACGCCACGGCGCCCACCCGGGCCCGGGCCGTCGACACCCCGGTGCGCCTCGCGTTCGTCGGCGCCGGCAACTACGCGACGTCGATGCTGCTGCCGCACCTGGCGACGCGCGACGGCGTCCGGCTGTCGACGGTCGTCACCACGACGGCGCTGTCCGCGGCCAACGCGCAACGGAAGTTCGGCTTCGCCGATGCGACCACCGATCTCGACTCGGTACTCGGCGACCCGGCGATCGACGCGGTGTTCGTGGTCACCCGGCACAGCTCGCACGCCGACCTGACCGCGAAGGCGCTGCTGGCCGGCAAGTCCGTGTTCGTGGAGAAGCCCCTGGCCCTCACCGAGGAGGAGCTGGCCGTCGTACTGGACGCCGTGGAGAAGTCCGGCAACGACCGGCTCCAGGTGGGCTTCAACCGCAGGTTCGCACCACTGCTGCAGGAGGCCAGGAAACGGTTCGGCACCAGGACCGGGCCGGCCAGCGTCCGCTATCTCGTCAACGCGGGCCGGCTCGACCACGGCAGCTGGTACCTCCAGCAGGGCACCGAGGGCTCCCGGTTCGCCGGCGAGGGCGGCCACTTCGTCGACACCGTGAGCTGGCTGCTCGACGCCGACCCGGTCTCGGTGTACGCGGCCGCCCCGTCCGGCAACGAGGACCTCCAGATCGTCCTGCGCTACCCGGACGGGTCCACCGCCACCCTCAGCTACGTCACGAGCGGCGCGGCCGGCTTCCCCAAGGAGACCCTGGACCTGGTGGCCGACGGCAAGGTGCTGCAACTCGACGACTTCGTCCGGGCCTCGGTCTACGACGGCCGCGGCAAGCGGTGGGTCAGCTCGCGGCTGCCCAGGGCCCGGGACAAGGGCCAGTCCGCCGAACTGGCGGCGTTCGTCAGGGCCGTGCGGTCCGGCGGGCCGATGCCCACGCCGCTGGAGTCCCTGGTCACCACCACGGCGGCCACCCTCGCCGTGCAGGCCGGTCTGGCCGGCGGCGCGCCCGTGACGCTGGCGCGGCCCCGATGACCATGAGCGCGGGCTGGTACCTGCGGCGGCTGTCCCGGATGGGGCCGCGGGAGGTCGCGGGACGGACGGGTGACGCGGTGCGCAGGCGGCGGTGGCGCTCGGGAGTGCCGGACGGTCCGGGAGCGACCGGCGCCCGGTTCACCGCGGGACTGCCCGCGGGGACGGTCGCCGCGGTGCCGCCGGACGCCGCGAAGCGCCTCGTCGCAGAGGCGGACCGGCTGATGGCGGGGCACGCCGGGTTCTTCGGGGTGGAGCGCGGCGATCTGGCGGACCCGGACTGGTGCCACGACCCGAGGACCGGGCGCCGGGCGCCGTGGGCTTACGCCTTCGACGTGCCGTACCGCGACGAGGACGCGGTGGGGGACATCAAGCAGATCTGGGAGCTGTCCCGGCACCAGTACCTCACCGTGCTCGCCGCCGCCTACGCCCTCACCGGGGACGAGCGGTACGCCGAGCGTGTGGCCGGGCACCTGCGTTCGTGGTGGGCGGCCAACGCGCCGCTGCTCGGCGTGCACTGGACCAGCGGCATCGAGCTGGGGATCCGGCTGCTGTCCTGGGTGTGGGTGCGCCGGCTGCTCGACGGCTGGCCGGGCGCGGCCGGGCTGTTCGAGGACAACCCGGTGGCGGTCCGCCAGATCTGGCACCACCAGCGCTGGCTCGCGGCCTTCCCCAGCCGGGGATCCTCGGCGAACAACCACGTCATCGCCGAGACCGCCGGACAGTTCGCGGCGGCCTGCGCGTTCGACTGGTTCCCCGCGTCCACGCGGTGGCGGGCCGACGCGCTGCGGTCACTGGAGAGGCAGTTGCGGAGCAACACCTTCCCGTCGGGCCTCAACCGCGAGCTGGCCACGGAGTACCACGGGCTGGTGCTCGAACTCGGCCTGGCCGCGGTCGCCGAGGCGGACACGGCCGGTGTGCCGGTCCCCGCGTCGGTCCGGCTGGTGCTGCTGCGGATGACCGACGCGCTCGCGGCCGTCGTGGACGACCGGCTGCGGCCGCCGCGGCAGGGCGACGCGGACGACGGGCACGGTCTCGTCGTGGACGGGCCGGGCACCGACCGCTGGGCCTCACTGCTGGCCACCGGGGAAGCGGTGTTCGGCCGGCTCGACTGGTGGCCGGCGGTGACCGGCACCGATGTGCGCACTCCCCTGCTGGCCGCGCTCATCCGGCCGTACGCGCGGAACGCGGCCGGAGCCGCCGTGTCCCGCCCGGTGCGCCGGCCGTCCCATTTCGCCGACGCGGGCATGACCGTCCTGCGCGGTCCGGAGAAGATCTGGTGCCGCTGCGACGGCGGGCCGCACGGATTCCTCTCCATCGCCGCGCACGCCCACGCGGACGCGCTGTCCGTGGAGGTCCGGCACGACGGGGTCGACGTTCTCGCCGACCCGGGGACGTTCTGCTATCACGGGCAGCCCGAGTGGCGGCGGTACTTCCGGTCGACGCTCGGCCACAACACCCTGGAGATGGACGGCGACGACCAGTCCGTCTCCGGCGGCCCGTTCCTGTGGACCCGTCAGGCCCGCAGCCGGGTCCTGGAAGCGGACACGTCCGACGAGGCGGTGGCCCGGTGGTGCGCCGAGCACGACGGGTACGGGCGTTCCGTGCACCGGCGCCGGGTTGAGCTGACGGCGGCGAGCCGGGAGCTGAAGGTGACCGACGAGGTGCGCGGCGAGGGCCGGGCCGTGCGGCTGGCGTTCCACCTCGGCCCGGCCGTCACCGCGGACCTGACGGGGAACCTGGCGGCGCTCAGCTGGACCCTGGACGGCGAGGAGCGCTCCGCGGCGCTCGAACTGCCCGGGCGGCTGAACTGGCGGGCGCACCGCGGTGAGAGCGACCCGCCGCTGGGCTGGTACTCCCCCGGCTTCGGGCGCAAGGAACCCTCCACCACGCTGGTCGGCACGGGTTTCGCCGACGGCGCGGAGGGGTTCGTCACCGTGCTCAGGTTCCACGGCTAGGGGGGACCTTTGCGGATCAAGTGGCGGCAACGGGCATGGCCGGCCGCGCCATTGGTGCTGGCCCTGCTGGCGACGGCCGGCTGCGACGGCCCGACGGACGCGAAGCCGGGGCCGAGCGCATCGCCCTCCGTGCCCACGGCCGCGGCCCGGGTGTGCGCCCGGCCCGCGGCCGGACCGGCGAAGGCGCCGGCGGGGTCGGTGACGGTCGACCCCGCGGTCACCGGTGACCTGGCCGCGAAGACGAGGAGGAGCCCCGCCGGCACGACGTTCTGGCTGCGGCCCGGCACGCACAGGCTCGGTCCTGACCGCTACGCGCAGGTCGTGCCCAAGCGGGGAGACGTGTACCTCGGCGCACCGGGCGCCGTGCTCGACGGGCGGAAGACCAACCAGTACGCGTTCAGCGGCACCGCCCGCGACGTCACCATCCGTTACCTGACCGTGCGGGGGTTCGTCGCGCCGCACGACGAGGGCGTGGTCAACCATGACTCGGGCGACGGCTGGGTGATCGAGCACGCCACGATCCGGAACAACTCCGGCGCCGGGCTGATGGCCGGTGCCCGCCAGCAGGTCCGCTCCAGTTGCCTGCGCGACAACGGGCAGTACGGGATGAACGCGTACAAGGGCAGTGGTCCTCTCACCGGCCTGGTGGTCGAGGGCAACGAGATCGTGGGCAACAACACCGGCGACTGGGAGCGGCGGCGGCCCGGCTGCGGCTGCACCGGTGGCGTCAAGTTCTGGGCGGTGAACGGGGCCGACATCCGCGGCAACTGGGTGCACGACAACCGCGGAACCGGGCTGTGGGCGGACACCAACAACAACGACTTCCGCATCGAGGACAACGTGCTGGAGGACAACGACGGTGCCGCGCTGATCTACGAGACCAGTTACAACGCGGTCATCCGGAAGAACACGATCCGGCGGAACAACTGGGTGCAGGGCCGCACGTACGCCGAGCGCGGTGACACCTTCCCCTTCGCGACCGTCTACGTGTCCGAGTCCGGCGGCGAGCCACGGGTCCCGGCCCGCACCGACAAGATCGAGATCTACCGGAACGTGCTGGAGAACAACTGGTCCGGAATCACCCTGTGGGAGAACGCCGACCGGTTCTGCAACAGCCCCGCCAACACCTCGTCCGGCGACTGCACGCTGCTGGTGAAGCGGAAGAGCAGCTGCGCCGAGCCGGCGATCGACTCCGCACCGCTCTACGCCGACTGCCGGTGGAAGACCCAGCGGGTGGACATCCATGACAACCGCTTCGTGCTGGACAAGTCCGTCGTCGACTGCACCGCGAAGTGCGACCGCATGGCGGTGCTGGCCAACTACGGCACCTACCCGGACTGGTCGCCGTACCAGGGCGACCGGGTGGCCGAGGCGATCACCCGCAAGCAGGACAACCGCTGGCACGACAACGTCTACACCGGGCCGTGGAAGTTCGTCGCCCACGATCCGAGCCGGGTGCTCGACTCCTGGCAGTGGCAGGGCACGCCGTACGCGCAGGACAGGAACAGCACCTTCCGCACCGGGGAGGACGGCTGATGGAACGGGAACACGCGCCGAGGGCCGTACAGACCGCCTGGGGGCTGCTGGTCCTCAACACGCTCGGCTCCGCCGGGGCGGAGACCATCGTCCCGCTGCCCCGCTCCCTCATCCAGATGGTCACCATGGGCTCGCTGGTCGCCGCGTTCGCGCTGGCGCTCCTGGCCAACCCCCGGCTGCGGATCCGGGCGAGCGCCTTCCTCTTCCTGCTGACCCTGCTGCTGGTGCCGAGCCTGATCGCCAGCGCGGGCCTGGGGTCGGGGTTCGGCGCGCTGTTCCGCTGCGCCCGGCTGGCTCTCTTCATCGGCACGCTGTGGCTGCTCAGCCGCTGGTGGGACGGCGGCCCGAGGTTCGTCAGGTACCACATCCGGATGTACTTCGTGGTCCTCGGGTCGGTGGCCGCCGGCCTGGTCATCTCGCCGGGCGCCGCCCTGCCGGAGCTGTACGGGGGGCGGCTGGTCGGGGCGTTGTGGCCGCTCACCCCGCCCCAGATCGGGCAGTACGCAGCCGTGATCATCGGGCTCGCCGTGCTGCTCGCGCTGGGGGGCCGGACCGACCGTCGCAGTGCGGCGGTGGTGATCGTGCCGGCGCTCGTGCTGCTCGCCCTGACGCACACCAGGACGGCGACGCTGGGTCTGCTCGTCGGGCTGGTGCTGGCCATCGGTTCGCTCTTCCTGACCAGCGCCGCCGCCCGGCGGTTCTTCACCTGGGCGGTGGTGGGCGCGGCGGTGGTGGCGGTCGGGTTCGGTTCGGCGCTGCAGGCCTGGTTCCTGCGCGGGCAGAGCCAGGAGAACTTCTCCAGTCTCACCGGCCGGGCCAAGGTGTGGGACGCCCTGCTGGCGGCTCCGCGGACGCCGGCCGAGTACGTGTTCGGCGCGGGGCTCGGCGACAAGTCGTTCGGCGGGCTGCCCATCGACAACAGCTGGCTGGCCGTCTTCCAGGAGCAGGGGATGACCGGCGTCGTCCTGGTGGCGGCGGTCATCGTCGTGCTGGGCGTCGTCGCGCTGCTGCGTCCGCCGTCGCTGTCGAGGGCCTGTGCGATCTTCCTCATCAGCTACTGCGCGCTCGCGTCGTACACCGAGGCCGGGCTGGGCGACGCCTCGCCGTATCTGCTGCATCTGGCCGTGGCCGCCTCGCTGTTGGCGACGCCCGCCCCGGCCGCTCCCCTCGCCCTGCCGGCGCCCGCGGTTCCCCGTCGGCGCGTCCCGCGCTGGGCCCGGAAGACGGAGGTGATCTGAGCATGCACGTCCTCGTGGTGCACAACCGCTACGCCTCGGCACAGCCGAGCGGGGAGAACAAGGTCGTCGACCAGGAGGTGGCGCTGCTGCGCGGGGCCGGCCACCGGGTCGAGCTGTTCGAGCGGCGCAGCGACGACATCTCCGCCATGTCCCTGCTGGGCAAGGCCGCGCTGCCGCTGCTGGTGCCGTGGAACCCGGCGGTCCGCACGGAACTCGCCGGCCGGCTCCGCTCGGAGCGGCCGGACGTGGTGCACATCCACAACGTCTTTCCGCTGCTGTCACCCGCGGTGCTTGCGGCCTGCGCCGACGCGGGCGTGCCCGCCGTGGCCACGCTGCACAACTACACGCAGGTCTGCCCGCCCGGCACCCTGCAGCGGGCCGGGCTGCCGTGCACCGAGTGCGTCGGTTCCGGGCCGCTGCCCGCCGTGCGGCACGGCTGCTACCGCTCCTCCCGGCTGGCGACGGTGCCGCTTGCGGTCAGCCTGTCGGTCAACCGGCGGCGGTGGTGGTCCGGTGTGGAGCGGTTCTTCTGCATCTCGGCGGCGCAGCGCGCCGTCCTGGTGGAGGCCGGCATGCCGGCCGGGCGGCTGGCCGTGAAGCACAACTTCGTGCCCGAGCCGGGAGCCCGCCGCACGGGCCCCGGTGAGCACCTGCTCTATCTCGGCAGGCTCGCGGAGGCCAAGGGGGTGCGGCTGCTCATGGCCGCATGGGACAGGGCGGCCGCGGACGGCGGGGTGGGGGTGCCCCTCGTGATCGCCGGTACGGGACCGCTGGAGGGGGAGGTGACCGCCTGGGCGGCGGGACGCGAGGACGTGCGGTACGCCGGCCTGCTCGACACGGCTCAGTGCCGGGAGGCCGTCGCGCGGTCGGTCGCCGTGGTGGCTCCCTCCACGTGGCTGGAGGCTTTCGGCCTGGTGGTGGTGGAGGCGATGGCGGCCGGGGTCCCGGCCGTCGCCGCCGGTCACGGCGCGTTCGTCGAACTCGTCGACGACGGGGTGAGCGGGCTGCTCCACCGGCCGGGCGACGCCGACGCACTGGCGTCCGCACTGCGCCGGATCACGGCTGATCCGGTGCTGGGCCGGGAGATGGGACAGGCGGCCAGGCGCCGTTACGAGCAGGACTTCAGCCCGGCCGTCGGGCTGGAACACCTGGTGGAGGGATACCGGGCCGCGATCGCGGGCCGGGCCGGTGACGGGGACAGCCCGCCGCCGGCAGGGGACGGGAACACTGGCTCGCGACGGGGTCGCCCGCGCGAGCGGGATGGGGGCAGTTAGATGACACGATGCCGACTCTGCGGTTCGGCGGCGCTGGCGAGCGTCGTCGATCTCGGGGCGACTCCGCCGTGCGAGAGCTTTCTCGCCGCGGACCAGCTGGACCGGCCGGAGCCCGCGTACCCGCTGCACCTGCGGGTCTGCGCCGAGTGCTGGCTGGCGCAGATCCCTCCGCTGATCACGCCGGAGGAGACGTTCACGCAGTACGCGTACTTCTCCTCCTACTCGACGTCCTGGGTGGAGCACGCGCGCACGTTCGTCGCCGATGCCGTGCGGCGGCTGGGGCTCGGGTCCGACGCCTTCGTGGTCGAGGTCGCGAGCAACGACGGGTACCTGCTGAAGCACATGGTGGACCGCGGGATCCGGTGCCTCGGCATCGAGCCGTCGGTGAACGTGGGCGCCGCGGCCCGGGACGCGGGTGTGCCCACGCTCACGGAGTTCCTGGACCCGGCCACCGGTGCGGGCGTCCGCGCCGAGCACGGTCCGGCGGACCTGGTCGTGGCCAACAACGTGTACGCGCACATCCCCGACGTGGTCGGGTTCACCCGGGGGCTGCGTGCCCTGGTCGCCGACGACGGCTGGGTCTCCATCGAGGTGCAGCATCTGCTGACGCTGATCGAGGAGACCCAGTACGACACGATCTACCACGAGCACTTCCAGTACTACACGGTCGCGTCGGCGGCGCGGGCGCTGGCGAGCGGGGGGCTCGCGCTCGTGGACGTCGAGCTGCTGCCGACGCACGGCGGCTCCATCCGGCTGTGGGCCCGGCCGGCCGAGGTGGCCGGCGAGCCCAGCCGCAGGGTGGCCGCCGTGCTGGACCGGGAGAAGGCGGCGGGGCTGGGCGAGCTGTCCGGGTACACCGAGTTCTCCGACCGGGTGGCCAAGGTGCGGCGGGACCTGCTGCGGTTCCTCATCGACGTGGCCGAGCGCGGTGAGACGGTCGTGGGCTACGGCGCCCCCGGCAAGGGCAACACCCTGCTCAACCACTGCGGCATCCGGCCGGACCTGCTCCCGTACACGGTCGACCGCAATCCGTACAAGCACGGCAGGTTCACCCCGGGCACCCGCATCCCGATCCTGCCGCCCGAACAGATCGCCGCGGACCGACCGGACTACGTCCTCGTCCTGCCGTGGAACCTGCGGGCCGAACTGGTCGAGCAGTTGTCGTTCGTGCACGACTGGGGCGGCCGGCTGGTCTTTCCCATACCGGAACTGAGCATTGTCGAGGCCAAGTCATGAAGGTCGTACTGTTCTGCGGTGGTTATGGGCTGCGCATGCGCGCCGGAGCCTTCGACGACGTGCCCAAGCCGATGGCGATGGTCGGGCCGCGGCCGCTGATCTGGCATGTGATGCGCTACTACGCGCACTTCGGGCACACGGAGTTCATCCTGTGCCTCGGGTACGGGGCGGACCACATCAAGGACTTCTTCCTCAACTACGAGGAGACGACGTCCAACGACTTCGTCCTGCGGGGCGGGCGGACCGAGCTGCTGTCCACCGACATCGCCTCCTGGACGATCACGTTCGCGCAGACCGGCATCGAGTCGCCGATCGGGGAACGGCTGCGCCGGGTGCGGCACCACCTGGGTGACGACGAGATGTTCCTCGCCAACTACGCGGACGTGCTCACCGACGCGCCGCTGACGGAGATGATCGACCGGTTCTCCCGGCGGGACGCCGGTGCGTCGATGATGGTCGTGCCGCCCCAGTCCTCGTTCCATTGCGTGGATCTGGGCGAGGACGGCCTGGTGGGGGGCATCACGCCGGTGAGCGAGCTGCCGCTGTGGGAGAACGGCGGCTACTTCGTGCTGCGCCAGGAGGTCTTCGACCACATTCCGGAGAACGGCGACCTGGTCGGGGACGGCTGCGCGGCGCTGGCCAAGCAGGGGCGTCTGGTGGCGCACCAGCACCGCGGCTTCTGGAAGCCGACCGACACGGTGAAGGAGCGGGCCGCGCTCGACGACTCCTATGCCCGGGGCGACCGCCCGTGGGCCCTGTGGGAGCGGGGCGGCGCGGGTGCGGAGGCCGGGGTGAGGGCCTCGTGATCCGGCTCTCGGGCGGCGGTCTGGACCGGGTCGTGGCGGTGGGTGCGCACTGCGACGACATCGCCATCGGCGCCGGCGGCACCCTGCTGGCGCTGTGTCTCGCACGGCCGGGTGTACGCGTGGACGCGCTGGTGCTCACCGGCGGCGGCAGCGACCGGGAGCAGGAGGAGCATGCCGCGCTCGCGGAGTTCTGCCCGGGCGCCGACCTCCGGCTGACCGTGCACAAGCTGCCCGACGGCCGGCTGCCGGCGCACTGGGACGAGGCCAAGGCCGCGGTCGAGGAGCTGCGGGAGCGGACCGATCCGTCGCTCGTGCTGGCGCCGCGCACCGAGGACGCGCACCAGGACCACCGCGGTCTGGCGAAGCTGGTGTCCACCGCCTTCCGGGACCACCTCGTGCTCGGTTACGAGATCGTCAAGTGGGACGCCGATCTCGGCCGTCCGACGGCCTACCAGCCGCTGTCGCCGGAGATCGCCGAGCGGAAGGTGCGGCTGCTGCAGGAGCACTACCCCTCGCAACGGCACCGGCCCTGGTACGACCGGGAGGCGTTCCTCGGGCTGGCCCGGATCCGCGGCATCGAATGCCATGCGCGCTACGCCGAGGCGTTCGCCGTCACCAAACTCACTCTCGACCTGGGGGAATGAACCTTGCGCGTACTACTGACCGGGCACCAGGGCTATCTCGGCACCGTGATGGCTCCCGTACTCGAGGCCGCCGGGCACGAGGTCGTCGGTCTCGACGCCGGCCTGTTCGCCGACTGCGTGCTGGGGCCGCCGCCCGCGGACCCGCCGGGGCAGCGGGTGGATCTGCGGGACGTCACGGCCGAGCACGTGGCCGGGGTGGACGCGGTGATCCACCTGGCCGCGCTCTCCAACGACCCGCTGGGTTCGCTGGCGCCGGAACTCACGTACGACATCAACCACCACGCGTCCGTGCGGCTGGCCCGGCTGGCCCGCGACGCCGGGGTGCGGCGCTTCCTGTACGCGTCGACGTGTTCGGTCTACGGCGCCGCCGGCGGTGAGGACCTGGTGGCGGAGGAGGCCCCGCTGCGCCCGGTCACGCCCTACGCGGAGTCCAAGGTGCGGGTCGAGGACGACCTGCACGCGCTGTCCGACGGCGACTTCAGCCCGGTGTACATGCGCAACGCCACCGCGTTCGGGTACTCGCCCCGGCTGCGCGCCGACATCGTGCTGAACAACCTGGTGGGCCACGCGCTGCTCTCCGGCGAGGTGCTGGTGCTCTCCGACGGCACCCCGTGGCGCCCGCTGGTGCACGCCGCCGACATCGCCCGGGCCTTCACGGCCGCGCTGGACGCGCCGCGCGAATCCGTGCACGACCGGGCGTTCAACATCGGCAGCGAGTTCAACAACGTCACGGTGGCCGAGATCGCCGGCCAGGTCGCCGAGGCGGTGCCCGGATCGAAGGTGGTGATCACCGGGGAGAACGGTGCCGATCCGCGGTCGTACCGGGTGGACTTCTCCCGGTTCCGGGCCGCGGTGCCGGGCTTCGAATGCGAGTGGACGGTGAAACGGGGCGCGCTGGAACTCGCGGACGCCTACCGGAAACACGGGCTGACCCGGGAGGACTTCGAGCGGCGCTTCACGCGGCTGGCCGTGCTGCGCGCCGCGACCGACGCCGGTGCCGTCGACGCCACCCTGCGGTGGCACGGGTGACCGCGGCCGGCGAGCAGATGCACGCGCTGGTGGAGCGGCTGTACCCGCTGTGCCGGAGCATCACCGGCGACGGTGTGCGCGCCACTCTGGAGATCATCGACGAGTACGTTCCGCTGCGGGTGCACGAGGTGCCGACGGGGACGCAGGTGCTCGACTGGACGGTGCCGCAGGAGTGGAACATCCGGGACGCGTACATCGCCGACGCCGCGGGCGAGCGGGTCGTCGACTTCGCCGCGTCCAGCCTGCACGTGCTCGGCTACAGCGTGCCGGTGTCGAGGACCATGCCGCTGGCCGAGCTCCGCCCGCACCTGCACACCCTGCCGGACCACCCGTCCTGGGTGCCGTACCGCACCAGTTACTACGAGCCGGACTGGGGCTTCTGCCTGGCGCAGGAGACCCTGGACGCGATGCCGGACGGCGAGTACGAGGTGCACGTCGACTCCACCCTGGCCGACGGACACCTCACCTACGCCGAGCACGTGGTCCCGGGGCAGGTCGCCGACGAGGTGATCATCTCCTGCCATGTCTGCCACCCGTCGCTGGCCAACGACAACCTGGCCGGCATCGCGGTGGCGGTGTTCCTGGCCCGGGCGCTGGCGCAGGAGACGCCCTACTTCACCTACCGATTCCTCTTCGCGCCCGGCACCATCGGGGCGGTCACCTGGCTGGCCCGCAACACGGAACGGGTGACGGAGGCGTCCGCCACCCGGTCGGAGCCCGGAACCGCCGGAAAGGTCAGGCACGGACTGGTACTGGCCTGCGCCGGCGACAGGGGCCAACTGACGTACAAGCGGAGCAGGCGCGGTGACGCGGAGATCGACCGGGTGCTCCAGTACGTGCTGGGCACCTCCGAACGCCCGCACCGGATCACCGAGTTCACTCCGTACGGCTACGACGAGCGGCAGTTCTGCTCGCCCGGGTTCAATCTGGGGGTGGGCTCGCTCACCCGGACCCCGTACGCCGGATACCCCGAGTACCACACCTCGGCGGACAATCCGGACTTCGTCTCCCCGGCGGCGATGGCGGACACGCTCGACGTCTGCCGCGAGGCGTTCGCCGTACTGGACCGCAACCGGAGCTACGTCAATCTCAGTCCCTACGGCGAACCACAACTGGGCAGGCGCGGGTTGTACGGAGCTCTCGGCGGGCGCAGCGACGCGAAGCAGGCCCAGATGGCCATGCTCTGGGTGCTCAACCTGTCCGACGGCGAGCACAGTCTGCTGGATGTCGCCGAGCGGTCGGGGCTGCCGTTCGACACCGTCGCCGCGGCGGCCGGAGCCCTGCGGGGCGCCGGGCTGATCAAGGCGTGAGGCCGGTGTCCACCGAGGGGGAGAGCGCGACGGCACCGGCGGCCCCGGCCGGACCCGCCCGGCGGGCCGTCGTCGGCAGGCTCTCCTGGGGGCTGGCCGACCAGGCGGCCTCCAGCCTGTCCAACTTCGCGGTGGGCATCTACGTAGCACGCTCGCTGGGTCCGGCCGCGTTCGGCGTGTTCAGTCTGGCGTGGGTGACGTACGGCGTGGTGCTCAGCGTCTCCCGCGGTCTGGCGACCGATCCGCTCGTGGTGCGCTTCAGCGGCGTGCCGGAAGCGGCCTGGCGGGTGGCGGTGGCCCGGTCGTCGGGGACCGCGCTGGGCGTCGGCGCCGTCCTGGGCACGGTGTGCCTGGTGGTCGGCCCGGTGGTGGGCGGCTCGGTGGGGCGCGCGTTCGCGGGCCTCGGCGTCATGCTGCCGGGACTGCTGCTGCAGGACGCCTGGCGGTACTCGTTCTTCGCCGCCGGTGACGGCCGCAAGGCGTTCGTGAACGACGTCGTGTGGGGTGTGGCGCTCGTCCCGGCCCTGGTGGTGGCGGCCCGGGTGGGCAGCGTGACCGCGTTCGTGCTGGCCTGGGGCGCGTCCGCCGCGGTGGCCGCGGGATACGGCTGCTTCCAGTCGGGCATCCTGCCCCGGCTGACCGGAGCGCGCGCGTGGCTTCGCGACCACCGCGACCTCGGCTACCGGTATCTCGTCGAGAACGTCGGGGTCAGCGGCGCGAGCCAGTTGCGGGCGTACGGTCTCGGCGTGATCGTCGGGGTCAGCGCGGTGGGCGTGATCCGGGGCGCCGAGCTCCTGCTCGGACCGTTCCTCGCCCTGCTGATGGGGCTGTCGCTGGTCACCGTCGCGGAGTCGGCGCGGGTGCTGCGACAGGCCCCGCACCGCCTGGGCCCGTTCTGTCTCTCGCTGGGCGCCGGGCAGGCCGTCGCCGCACTGCTCTGGGGCGCGGCGCTGCTGCTGGTGCCGGACCGGCTCGGCGAGCTCGTTCTCGGTGACGTCTGGAGCGCCTCGTCGGCGCTCATCGTGCCGGTCACGCTCGGTGTCGCGGCCGCCGGCCTCGGCACCGGGGCCGCCGCCGGGCTGCGCGCGCTGGCCGCGGCCCGGCGCAGCCTGCGCTGCCAGCTGTTCGCCTCCGCCTGCTATGTCACGGGCGGGCTCGGCGGGGCGTTGGCGGACGGCACGGTCGGCTCGGCCTGGGGTGTCGCCGCGGCGACCGTCTGCGGCTCGGCCGTGTGGTGGCTGCAACTGCGGTCCGCTCTCCGCGAGCGCCACCGAGGGGGTGGCTGACCGCCCGCGCGCCGAACCGCTTTCCGATCCGCATCCGATCCGCATTCGATCCGCGAAGTGAGGACGTCATGACCGCTCTTCCCCGGCTGAGCATCGGTCTGCCGGTGTACAACGGCGAGGAGTATCTCGCCGAATCGTTCGACGCCCTGCTCGGCCAGACCTACGAGGACTTCGAGCTGATCGTCTCCGACAACGCGTCGACCGACGGGACCGAGGCCATCTGCCGCCGGTACGCCGCACAGGACTCGCGCATCCGGTACCTCCGGCTGCCCCGGAACGTCGGCGCGACCCCGAACCACAACCATGTGTTCGCCGAGTCCCGCGGCGAGTTGTTCAAGTGGGCCTCGCACGACGACCTCTACGCCCGGGACCTGCTGCGGCGCTGCGTCGAGGCGCTGGACGAGCGCCCGGACGTGATCCTCGCGCACTCCGGGCAGGCGGTCATCGACGGTGACGCCCGGGTGAAGGTCCCGTACGACTACGGGCTCGCCACCGATTCGCCGCACGCCCCGGAGCGTTTCCGGAGCCTGCTGTTCGAGCCCGGTGGCGACGACTTCTACGGGGTGCTGCGGGCCGACGTGCTCCGCCGGGTGAAGCCGCTCGACAGCTACCACCACGCGGACCGCACGTTCGTCGCCGAGATCACCCTGCACGGGGCCTTCCACCAGGTGCCGGAGCTGCTGTACTTCCGCCGCGACCACGCCACTCGCGCCGAGCGGGCGAACCCGGGCAAGCGCGCCCGGTGCGTCAACCTGGACCCGCGCCGGTCCGGGCCGCTGCACCCGACGCCCCGGCTGCTCGCCGAGTACGTCTGGGGCTTCGTCGCGGCGATCCGGCGGGCGCCGCTGTCCCCCGCCGACCGGCGCGCGTGCTACCGCCACCTGGCCGCGTGGATGACCAGCCGGGCCCGGCCCGGCGCCGGCGAGCGCGTTGAGGACCGCGCCCCGGTCGCACCGGACCGGCTCACGGTCTCCGTCGACGCCCTGGTCGCCGGCCGCGAGGGGAGGCAGGCATGACGCACTCGTCGGAAGTTCCGTTACGCGTCGGGGTGTTCGGCCTCCTCGGCTCCGGCAACCTCGGCAACGACGCCTCGCTGGAGGCCGTGCTCGGATTTCTCCGCGCCCGGCACCCGGAGGCGGTCGTGGACGCGCTGTGCGGGGGCGCCGAGGCCGTCACCGGCCGGTACGGCATCCCCGCGACGCGGCTGCACTGGTACCGCGGGGAGTACCGGACCGCCTCGCGTGCGGGCAGGATCGCGGCGAAGGGTCTGGGCAAGTTCGTCGACGTCTTCCGCACCGCCGCCTGGGTGCGCCGGCACGACGTGGTGATCGTGCCGGGCATGGGCGTCCTGGAGACCACGCTGCCGCTGCGGCCGTGGGGGTTCCCGTACGCGCTGTTCCTCCTCTGCGCGAGCGGGCGGCTGTCCGGCACCCCGGTCGGGCTCGTCGGTGTCGGTGCCTCGGCGATCGGCGACCGGCCGACCCGGACGCTGATGCGCTGGTCGGCGCGGCTGGCCGCCTACCGGTCCTTCCGGGACGCGCCCTCACGCGACGCGATGCGGGCGATGGGTGTGGACACGGCTCGCGACGAGGTCCACCCGGACCTCGTGTTCGCCCTGCCCGCGCCACCGGCCGGCGGTGCGCCCGCCGGTCCTCCCGGCACGGTCTGTGTCGGTGTCATGGCCTTCCACGGCAGCAACGAGGACCGCGCCAGGGCCGGGGAGATCCACCGGCGCTACCTCGACGGCACGACCCGCTTCGTCCGCGCACTGGCCGAGGACGGCAGGCCCGTCCGGCTGCTCATCGGTGACGCGTGCGACGAGCCGGTGGCCGCGGCGATCCTGGCCGCGGTGGACTCGCCGCTGGTCACCGTCGCCGCGGCGGCCTCGCCCGCCGACGTGATGCGGGAGACGGCGGCCGCCGACGCCGTGGTGGCGACCCGGTTCCACAACCTGGTCTGCGCCCTGAAGGCCGGCACGCCGACGCTCGCGCTCAGCTATGCGGCGAAGAGCGACACGCTCATGTCCCGCATGGGGCTCGCCCCGTACTGCCACCCGGCCCGGGAGGTCGACGCCGAACGGCTGCTCACGCAGTTCCGGGAGCTGGAGCGGCGCTCCCCCGAGCTGCGGCGGATCCTCGCCGAGCGGAACCTCGCCATGACCCGGCTCCTCGACCAGCAGTTCACCACCCTGACGACGGCCCTGTTCCCGGCCGACGGCCGCGCCCACTCCCTCCAGGAGACCTCATGACCGCACCCGGAATGAAGGCGACTCCGGTACCGGAGATCGCCGGCGCCTATCTGTTCGAGCCGACGCCGCACACCGACGAGCGCGGCTTCTTCTGCCGCACCTTCGACGCCGACGTGGTCCGCTCGGTGGGACTGGACCCGCACGCCTTCGTCCAGGACAGCCTGTCCCGCTCGGTGCGGGGCGTGGTGCGCGGACTGCACCTGCGTTCCGGTGCGGGCGAGGCGAAGCTGGTGCGGTGTTCGTACGGGCGGATCTTCGACGTGGTCGTGGACCTGCGGGCGGACTCGCCGACGTACCTGGGACGGGGCTACTTCGAGCTGTCCGACGCGGCGCAGACGACCCTGTACGTTCCGGCGGGGTGCGCGCACGGCTTCCAGGCGCTGACCGGGACCGCCGACGTCTCGTACCGGATCGACCGCCCGCACGATCCGGCCCAGGACGTGACGATCGCCTTCGACGATCCGGAGCTCGCCGTCGACTGGCCGCTGCCGGCCGGCTCGACATCCCGGCGCGACCGGGAGGCACCGGGCCTCACCGAAGTACTGAAGCACCTGGGGGAGGTGAACTCCGCGTGACCACCGAGGAGTTCCGGTTCCGCCGGTCGCGGATCGCGAACGAGCGGCTGCACGCCATGATCCCCGGGGGCGCGCACACGTATGCCAAGGGGGACGACCAGTACCCCGAGAACCTGGCGCCGGTCATCAGCCACGGCCGCGGTGCCCATGTGTGGGACGTCGACGGCAACCGCTATGTGGAGTACGGCTCGGGCCTGCGCTCCGTCAGCCTGGGCCACGCCCACCCCCGCGTCATCGAGGCGGTACGGCGGGAAATCGACCGCGGCAGCAACTTCGTCCGGCCGTCCATCGTGGAGGCCGAGGCCGCGGAACGCTTCCTGGCCACGGTCCCGACCGCGGAGATGGTGAAGTTCGCGAAGAACGGCTCCGACGCCACCACCGCCGCCGTACGCCTCGCCCGCGCCGCCACCGGGCGGCCGCGGGTGGCCGTCTGCGCCGACCATCCGTTCTTCTCCGTCGACGACTGGTTCATCGGCACGACGCCGATGTCCGCCGGTGTTCCGGCGGCGACCAACGAGCTCACCGTGGCGTTCCCCTACGGGGACCTGGCCGCCACCGAGGAGCTGCTCACCCGGTACGGGAACGAGGTCGCCTGCCTGATCCTGGAACCCGCCACCCACGCCGATCCCCCGCCCGGCTATCTCGCGGGCCTGCGCGAACTGGCCGACCGGCACGGCTGCGTACTGGTCTTCGACGAGATGATCACCGGCCTGCGCTGGTCCGAGGCGGGCGCCCAGGGCCTGTACGGCGTCGTCCCCGACCTCTCCACGTTCGGCAAGGCGCTGGGCAACGGATTCGCCGTCTCCGCCCTGGCCGGGCGGCGTGCGCTGATGGAGCTGGGCGGGCTGCGCCACTCCGGCGAGCGGGTCTTCCTGCTGTCCACGACACACGGTGCCGAGACGCACTCCCTGGCGGCCGCGACGGCCGTGCTCACCACCTACACCGAGGAGGGCATCACCGCGCGGCTGCACAGCCTCGGTGAGCGGTTGGCCGCGGGTGTCCGTGACGCCGCGGCCACCATGGGGGTCGGGGACCACGTCGTCGTCCGGGGCCGGGCCAGCAACCTGGTCTTCGCCACGCTCGACGCGAACGGTCAGCCGTCGCAGGAGTACCGCACCCTGTTTCTGCGCCAGCTCATCGAAGGCGGGGTGCTGGCGCCGTCGTTCGTGGTGAGCAGCGCGCTCACCGACGCCGACATCGAGCGAACCGTCGATGTGGTGGCCCAGGCCTGCGCGGTGTACCGCAAGGCGCTCGACGCCGACGACCCCGTTCCGTGGCTGGACGGGCGACCGGTGAAACCCGTGTTCCGTCGCTTGGCCTGAGGTGACGCCCTGACGTGACGTGACGTCAGCGGGACCTCTTCCGGAGGGAGTCGGCCGTGCGGTCGGTCAGCCACGCGGCCGCCGGCACGACGGCCAGTGCGGTGCCGCAGCCGCCGAGGGCGTCGGTCGGGTAGTGCGAGCCCAGGGCGACCTCCGCCCAGCCCATGGCGGCGCCGGCCGCGAGCCCCGCGCCGAGCACGATCAGGGTGCCGGCCGTCCTGCCCGCACCGGGCCGGCCGACCACGATCAGTGCCGACACGAGGGCAAGCGCGGTGAGGAAGGAGGTGTGGCCGCTCGGGTAGGCCAGGTTGCCGCCGTGGATGGTGCGTCCCACCAGGGGCTTGAGCAGCCTCGTCGTCACCACGGCGAGGCCGGGACCGGCCGCGACGAGCACTGCCGCACGAGGGCGGTGCGACAGCAGGAGGCCGGTCATGACGGCGGCGAGCAGGAGCACCGCTCCCACCGGCTCGCCCAGGAGGTCGATGGCGTCGGCGACATGGCGCCACGGCGGTCGCACACCGTCGACGACCGCCAGGATCCGCGCGTCCGCCGGTCCTGGTCCGCTGTCGCCCGCGTACAGGCAGCCGAGCACGACGACCGTCACCGCGGCGAGGACGGAGACGGCACCGAGCCCCGCACGCAGTCCCGGGGGCAGCAGCACGCGCCCCGGACCGCCGCCGGTCATCCGCCCACCGCGTGCGCCCGGCGTGGACGAACCCGCGCGCTCCCGTCGGCCGTACGCCAGATGTGATGCACTGTCCCCCGCCCCCCGTCAGGGCCAAGTCGCCCCCGGTGCAACGATATCCGGACCCCGCCCGGGGCGGCCGCCGCCCCGGGGGCCCAGGGCGCCCGTCTCAGCTCACCGCCACCGGAACCGCCGCGGTGACCGGTGCGAACAGGCTTCCCGTCGCCGGGACGAACACCCTGGCGTGGCGCGGCTTGAAGGAGGACGTACGCGCGGTCGCGGACTCCGGATCACGGGCACTGCACTACCCATGTCTCCCGGCGGGAACACCCGGACAAGGGCTCTTCGTGCGGACGAGGCCGGGCTCGCGGTGGAGAGATCGTGCGTATTTCCTACGCGGGGGTAGGCCTGCGCACCCCTCTTGCTATACCTTCCGTCTAACAGCTTGCTAGACGTGGCGTCTAACAAGCGAGGGCGGCGCCCGGCGGCCGTCGATCTCACCGGGCAGGCCCGGTGCGAACGAAGTGACCGGGCGGCCGTCGGGGCGAACTGTCTCGATTCAAGGAGCAGCAGCATGGCAAGCAGCACCGTTCCGCCGAAGAATCAGGACCGGCCGGCCGAGCAGGAAGTCGCCCGGCGCCTGCTCGACTCGGCCGCGAAGCTGTCGTACGACCCGGCCACCGAGGTGGACTGGGACACTCCGCTGGACACCGGCCACCACGGCGCCAGCCCGGAGTGGAGCACGCTCTACAACACCGCGTACTGGCAGGAGTTGACGGAGGATCAGCGGATGGCGCTGACGCGCCAGGAAGCCGCGTCCGTCGCCAGCACCGGCATCTGGTTCGAGATGATCCTCCAGCAGATGATCCTGCGCGACATGTACGCCAAGGACCCGACCGACCCGCGGTTCCAGTGGGCGCTCACCGAGGTCGCCGACGAGTGCCGGCACTCCATCATGTTCGCCCGCGGCGCCGCGAAACTGGGTGCCCCGGCCTACCGGCCGCAGCGGATGGTGATCGAGCTGGGCCGCGCCTTCAAGACACTCGCCTTCGGCGAGGCCGCCTACGCGGCGATCCTCGTCGCGGAGGAGGTGCTCGACGTGATGCAGCGGGACTGGATGCGGGACGAGCGGGTCGCGCCCTTCGTCCGGACGATCAACAACATCCATGTGGTGGAGGAGTCGCGGCACATGAAGTTCGCCCGCGACGAGACCCGCAAGCACCTGCGCACCGCCGGCCCGCTGCGCCGGCAGATCAACTCGCTGGTGGTCGCCATCGCCTCGTACTACATCGTCACCAGCATGGTGAACCGGGACGTCTACGCGAACGCGGGGCTCGACAGCGACCGCGCACGCGCCGAGGCCCGGACCAACGAGCACCACAAGTCCCTGATGCGGGCCAGCTGTTCGGGCCTGATGGAGTTCCTGGCCTCGGCCCGGCTCCTGACCCGTCCGGCCCTGTTCTTCTACAAGCGCGCCAACCTGATCTGATCCGAGCCGAGAGCCCGAGCTGACGCGATGACCTACGCCATCACCCAGACCTGCTGCAGCGACGCCACCTGTGTCGCCGTGTGCCCCGTAAACTGCATCCACCCGACGCCGGAGGAACAGGCCTTCGGCAGTACGGAGATGCTCTACGTCGACCCGGCGACCTGCATCGACTGCGGGGCCTGCGCGGACGCCTGCCCGGTCGACGCGGTCGTCCCGGTGGACAGCCTGTCCGCGGCGCAGAAGGAGTACGCCGGCATCAACGCGGCGTACTACGCGGACCGCGCACCGGAGCCGGTGGCCGGACCGGTCTTCCACGCCTGGGGCGCACCCTCGTACCCGCGCAGCCTGCCGCACGACTTCGCACCGATCCGGGTCGCGGTGGTCGGCACCGGCCCCGCCGGGATGTACGCGGCCGAGGACCTGCTGCTGCACACCAACGCGGAGGTGACGCTGGTCGACCGGCTGCCGGTGGCGGGCGGCCTCGTCCGGTACGGCGTGGCGCCCGACCATCCCGCGACGAAGGGGGCGGGCGAGGTCTTCGCACGGTTCCACGCCCACCCCCGGGTGCGGATGCACCTCGGCGTCGAGGTGGGCAAGGACGTCACTGCCGAGGAACTCGCCGCCCATCACGACGCGGTGATCTACGCGGTCGGCGCGTCCGCCGACCGCCGGCTCGGCATCCCCGGCGAGGACCTGCCCGGCAGCATCCCGGCCACCTCGTTCGTGTCCTGGTACAACGCCCATCCGGAAGTCCCGCCGGAGGCCGTCGGCCTGTCCGCGGAGCGGGTGGTCGTCACCGGCAACGGCAACGTCGCGCTGGACGTGGCCCGCATCCTCGTCACGGACCCCGCCGCGCTCGCGGGTACCGACATCGCCGGCCACGCGCTCGCGGCCCTGCGGGAGTCCGGGGTGCGCGAGGTCGTCCTGCTCGGGCGGCGCGGCCCCGAGGACACGGCCTGCACCGCATCCGAACTGCTCGCCCTCACCCATCTGCCGGGCGTGGAGCTGGTGGTCGACGACCAGGACCCGCGGACCGGTGAGGCGATCGACGGCGCGGCGCCGGGCAGCGCGGCCGCGCTGCTGCGCGGGCTGCCGCGGGTGACGGCCGACTGGTCGCAGCCGCCTCCGGCGGGGCGGCGCATCGTGTTCCGTTTCCACTCCTCGCCGGTGGAGGTGCTCGGCCGGGACGGCGTCGAGGCGGTGCGGGTGACGGGCGCGGCGGGAGAGGAGGAGATCCCCGCGGGGCTGTTCCTGCGGGCGATCGGCTACCGGGGCCGGCCCGTTCCCGGGCTGCCGTTCGACGAGACGGCCGGCACCGTGCCGCACGAGGGCGGCCGGGTGACGGGCATGCCCGGCACCTATGTCGTCGGCTGGATCAAGCGCGGCCCGTCGGGCGGCATCGGGGCCAACCGCACCTGCGCCGCCGAGACGGTCGGCACCCTGCTGGCGGACGCCGTCGCGGGTGCGCTTCCCTCCCCCGCGTACCCGGCGAAGGCGTTCGGGCGGCTCGCGCGCCGCCGGGTCCGTCAGGTCGTCGACGCCCGTGGCCTCGCCGCCATCGACCGCGCCGAGCGGTCCCGGGGCGCCGAACACGGGCGCCCGCGGGTCAAGTTCGACACGCTCCCCGCACTGGTCGCGGCGGCACGGACCCACCGGCTGCGCTCGCCGCGCTGAACCGGACGCCGGAGGATGACTGAGCCGGGGCCCGGCTCAGTCATCCTCCGGCTCAGTCCTTCTCCGGGTCACTCCTCTTCCGGCTGCGCGCTCTGCCCCTTGGCGCGCTTGCCGACGACGGCGGCAGCCGCCGCGGCACTGCCCACGAAGGCCAGGGCGACCATCCAGGGCTGGTCGAACGCGTGCCGGGTGGCGTGGTCGACGGAGTAGCGGCCGGGTCCGGTCAGCCCGATCGCGGCAGCGGTGAATCCGAGGAAGGCCGGGTACTCGTAGCCACCGCCCTGTGCGAAGAATCCCGCGGGGGCGTGGACGGCGACGGCTCCCGCCATGGCGCCCGCCGCGGCCGCTCCGGCCGCCGGGGTGGCCAGGCCCAGCGCCAGCAGGACGCCGCCGCCCGCCTCACCCAGACCGGCCGCGACGGCGCTGTGCCTGGGCGGATGGAAGCCCATGGCCTCCATCCCGGCCGTGGTGCCCTCGATGCCTCCCCCGCCGAACCAGCCGAGGAGTTTCTGGCTGCCGTGCGCGGCGAGCACCGCGCCGGTGCCGGCGCGCAGGAGAAGCAGACCGAGGTCGCGACGGTTGACGCTGCCCATGGGGGTCTCCGGGAGGGTTCGGGGGCCCGGCCGGACGGAAAGGGGCCCCGGGTGCGGTACGGCTCCACTCTCCGCGCCTCCGGGCCCGGGCGGGTCGCGTTGTTACGCCGTCCGGGGGATGTCCGGACGGCGCGTGACCCGTGACACAGTGCGACGAACGCCATTGTGCAACTTGTTGCACAATGGCGTTCCGGTGGTCTAGAACTGGCGTAACGACACTGCGCGAGGAGCCGCCGCATGAGCCCGTACCCGCATCTGCTGAGCCCGCTCGACCTCGGGTTCACCACCCTCCCGAACCGGGTCCTGATGGGGTCGATGCACATCGGCCTGGAAGAGGTCGAGAACGGCTTCGAGCGGATGGCCGCGTTCTACGCCGCCCGGGCCCGCGGCGGCGTCGGCCTCATGGTCACCGGCGGCATCGCGCCGAACGACGCCGGCTGCACCTTCCCCGGCGGCGCCAAGATGACCACCGAGGCGGAGGCCGCGCAGCACGCCCGGGTGACCTCGGCGGTGCACGAGGCGGGCGGCCGGATCGCGATGCAGATCCTGCACTTCGGCCGGTACGCGCACCACCCCGGCCTGGTGGCGCCGAGCGCGATCCAGGCGCCGATCAGCGGATTCGTCCCGCACGCCCTGACCGACGACGAGATCGAGGCGACGATCGACGACTTCGTCACGGCGGCCGCGCTCGCGCGGAGCGCGGGCTACGACGGAGTCGAGATCATGGGCTCCGAGGGCTACCTGATCAACGAGTTCATCGCCTCCGCGACCAACCGTCGCGAGGACCGCTGGGGCGGCTCGTACGAGAACCGCATCCGCTTCCCCGTCGAGATCGTGCGCCGGGTCCGTGAGCGGGTCGGCACCGACTTCATCCTGATCTACCGGCTCTCGATGCTGGACCTGGTGCCCGGCGGGTCCACGCTGGACGAGGTCGTGCGGCTCGCCCGGGAGATCGAGGCGGCCGGGGCGACGATCATCAACACGGGCATCGGCTGGCACGAGGCCCGTATCCCCACCATCGCGACGTCGGTGCCGCGCGGCGCCTTCACCTGGGTCACCGAGAAGGTGCGCGGCGCCGTCTCCGTACCGCTGGTGACGAGCAACCGCATCAACACCCCCGAGGTCGCCGAGGACATCCTGGCGGCGGGCCGCGCGGACATGGTCTCGATGGCCCGGCCGTTCCTCGCCGACCCGGACTTCGTCGCGAAGGCGCGCGAGGGCCGCGCGGACGCGATCAACACCTGCATCGGCTGCAACCAGGCCTGCCTGGACCACATCTTCAGCGGCAAGGTCACCTCCTGCCTGGTCAACCCCCGGGCCTGCCACGAGACGGAACTCGTCCTGTCGCCGACGCGCACCCGCAAGCGGGTCGCGGTCGTCGGGGCCGGTCCGGCCGGGCTCGCCTGCGCCGTGACGGCCGCCGAGCGCGGGCACGCGGTCACGCTCTTCGACGCGGCGGACGAGATCGGCGGCCAGCTCAACGTGGCGCGCCGGGTGCCGGGCAAGGAGGAGTTCAACGAGACGCTGCGCTACTTCCGCACCCGGCTGGCGGAGGAGAAGGTCGAGCTGCGGCTCGGCACGGCGGTCGGCGCCGACGGGCTCGACGGCTTCGACGAGGTCGTCCTGGCGACCGGGGTCACCCCGCGCACGCCGGCGATCCCGGGCGTGGACCACCCCAGCGTCGTCAGCTACCTGGACGTGCTGCGGCACGGGGCGCCGGTGGGCGACCGGGTGGCCCTCGTCGGGGCGGGCGGGATCGGCTTCGACGTGGCCGAGTTCCTGACCGACGGCGGGGACGCGGCGAGTCTGGACCCCGAGGCGTTCTTCCGGCAGTGGGGCGTCGACACCGAGTACCGCGAGCGGGGCGGACTGGGCACCGCCGAGCGCCCGAAGGCGTCGCGCACCGTCCACCTGCTCCAGCGCAAGGCGAGCAAGGTCGGCGCGGGCCTCGGCAAGACGACGGGCTGGATCCACCGCACCGAACTCCGCCACCGCGGCGTCACGATGGTCTCCGGAGTCGGCTACGACCGGATCGACGACGAGGGACTGCACGTCACGGTCGACGGCGAGCAGCAGCTGCTGCCGGTCGACACGATCGTGCTCTGCGCCGGCCAGGAGCCCCGCCGGGACCTGTACGAGGAACTGCTCGCCGCGGGCCGTCCGGCGCACCTGATCGGCGGCGCCGACGTCGCGGCCGAACTGGACGCCAAGCGGGCGATCCGCCAGGGCACGGAACTCGCCGCCTCGCTCTGACCACGGCCCGGCGGGCGGACCGTCCGGTCCGCCCGCCGTTTCCTAGGATGCTCCCCATGTCACTCCCGCACGCGATCCTCACCGCCCTGCTCGAGAAGCCTTCGTCGGGGCTGGAGCTGACCCGCAGGTTCGACCGCTCGATCGGCTACTTCTGGTCGGCCACGCATCAGCAGATCTACCGCGAGCTGGGCAAGCTGGAGCAGGCCGGACAGATCAGGGCCCTGGAGCCCGCGCAGCCGGCCCGGGGACAGAAGAAGGAGTACGAGGTGCTCCCCGCCGGCCGCGAGGCGCTGTCCGCGTGGGTGGCCCGCCCGGAGGACCCCAGGCAGGTCCGCGATCCGCTGCTGTTGCGGATGCGGGCGGCGGCGGTCGTCGGGGCGCCCGGGCTGGACGCGGAGCTGCGGCGCCATCTGGGGCTGCACCGGAGTCAGCTCGCGGAGTACCTGGAGATCGAGGAGCGGGACTTCCCGCCCGGGCGCGAGACGGCGGAGGACCGGCTGCGGCATCTGGTGCTGCGCGGCGGCATCGATCTGGAGAACTTCTGGATCGGCTGGCTGACCCGCGCGCTGGACGAGGACCCGGAGACCGTGGCGTCGCACGCCGGGTGAGGACGATCCGCCGTCGGCACGGTCCGGGCGGCGGCCCTCCGCACCCGCCGCCGCGGAACCGCCGTGCCGGCGGCAGTCGTTACGGGCGCCCGGCCCTGATCCGGCGCAGGTGTCCGTGGTCCGGGCGGAACGCGGCGCGCGGGCTCTTGATGACCACCCTCGACGGGGTGACCGGGGCGGGTCCGGCAGCGGCCGCGCCGGCGGGCGTGGTCTGCGCCTGGGCGCGGCTGAGCAGGATCACTCCGCGTACGGCCGCCGCCGAGCCCAGCAGGGCCGGGAGCAGGCTGATCGTGCCGCCCTGGAGCCGCTCCCCCAGCAGGGCCAGGCCGATGGCCGCCGCGGCGACCGGGTTGGCCAGGGTGACGACGGCGAGCGGTGCGCCGAGGCCGCCCCGGTAGGCGGTCTGGGAGAGCAGCAGCCCGCCCATCGCGAAGGCCGACACGAGCACCGCGACGGTGACCAGACGCCAGCTGAACAGCGGACCCGTGGTGTGGTCGGTGACGGCGACGGTCAGCGTCTGGGTGAGTGCGGAGGCGACGCCCGATGTGATGCCGGAGGCCGCCGCGTGCCGCAGTCCGGGGCGTGCGCCCGGGCGGCTGAGACCTGCGACCACGGCCATGGTCCCGGCGCCGACGGCCAGTGCCTCGGCCAGGCTCAGCGTCTCGTGCGGGGCGGAGCCGCCCGCGGTCATCAGCAGGGCACCCAGACCCAGCAGGGTCAGGAGCGTGCCGCGCCACTCGGTCGTGGAGACCTTCCGGCCCGCGGCCCGTGCGCCCAGCGGCACGGCGGCGACCAGGGTGAGCGCGCCGAGCGGCTGGACGAGGGTCAGGGGGCCGTACTTCAGCGCGGCGACGTGCAGCAGCGCGCCGCCCGCGTTGAGCCCGACGGACGACCACCACGCGCCGCTGGCGAGCAGCCGGAGTGCCCCGGTGCCCGGTGCGGTGCGTCCGGCGAGGCGTGCCTGCGCCACCGCGGCCGACGCGTAGGCGGCGGCGGAGACGAGGGACAGCGCGACGGCGACCAGGGTGGCGTTCATCGCCCGGTCCCGGACGATGCGTAGGAACGGGACGCAGCGCGTGGGGCGGCTACGGCGTGGGCCGGCACACCGGCCGTGGACGGCCACGGCAGATGCGCCCTGACCGGCTCCGCGCGCGGCAGCCGCAGCGCGGCGAACGCGACGGAGAGCAGGGCGGCCACCACGATCGAGTCGAGCCAGTAGTGGTTGGCGGTGCCGACTATGACGAGCAGGGTGATCGCCGGGTGCAGCAGCCACAGCCAGCGCCACCGCGAGCGGGTGGCGACGACCAGGCCGACGCCGACCATGACCGCCCAGCCGAAGTGCAGCGAGGGCATGGCCGCGAACTGGTTCGCCATCGAGTCGGTGGCGGGCGTCGACCCGTACACCGTCGGTCCGTAGACCTGGCCGGTGTCGACCAGTCCGGTGGCGGCGAGCAGCCGCGGCGGGGCGAGCGGGAAGAGCAGGTGCAGGGCCAGTGCGGCGCCGGTGAGCACGGCGAGGATGCGGCGCGACCAGACGTAGTGGCGCGGGCGGCGCCAGTACAGCCAGCCGAGGAAGAGCAGGGTGGCCGGGAAGTGCACGGTGGCGTAGTACGTGTTCGCCACGTGGATCAGGGTCTCGTCGTGGAGCAGCAGGCCCTGCACGGCGCCTTCGCCCGGCAGGTGCACGGCGCGTTCGAGATCCCACACGCGCCCGGCGTTGTGGTACGCCTCGTCGACGTGACCGTTGGCCGCCTGGCGGCCGAACTTGTAGATCACGAAGAGTCCTACGACGAGAAGAAGCTCGCGGACGAGGGGCGGTCGGGCAGAAGTGTCCGGCTCCCGATCGGCGGGCTTGCTACCGGCGAACATCACCCGGTGCCCCTTTGCTGACGATGCGGTGTTTCGGCGGCAGGGAACGGGTCCGTGCCGTATCGATACGCCAGTGTACCGATACGGAGGCGTATCGGAACACTCGCGTATCGGTACACTGGCGTATCGATGGACCTCGTCGCAGAGTCGCAGAGAGGGAAAGCGCATGCCGTCGCTCGAACCGGAGCCGGAGCAGGCCACCGCGTCGCGCCGCTCGAAGATCACGCCGGAGCGGGCCCAGGAGCTCTACACGGCCGTGCTCGACATGCTGCGGGAGGGCGGCTACGAGTCGCTCACCATGGAGGGCGTCGCCCACCGGTCCCGCTGCGGCAAGTCCACGCTCTACCGCCAGTGGGGCTCGAAGCCCGAACTGGTCGTCGCGGCACTGCACGGCACCAGGCGCGGCCTGCTGGCCCGGATCGACACGGGCACCCTGGCCGGGGACCTGCGCGAGGCGGCCCGGGCCATAGGCCTGGGCTCGGGGCGTGACACGCCCCTGATGCTGGCCCTGAGCCATGCCGCCCTGCAGAGCCCGGAGCTGCTGTGCGCGCTGCGCGAGTCGCTGATCCTGCCGGAACTGGCGGCCATCGACGCCATGGTGGCGCGCGGCGTGGAGCGCGGCGAGGTGGCCGCGGACAACCCGGCCACGGAGTTCGTCTCCACGCAGTTGCTGGGCGTGATGCGCGCCCGCCCGCTGCTGGAGTGCGCCTACGCGAATGAGACCTTTCTCATTCGCTTCGTGGAGGGCGCGGTCTTTCCCGCACTCGGCCTGGACGCCCACGCGCCCGGGTCCTGACAGACGTGGGCCGTCGTCCCAGCGGATGACGACGGTCCGCCCGCGCCGCACCGTGGGGACGGGGGCGGCGCACCACCGGCCGGCCGGTGACTTCTGCGGAAGTCGCCGGCCGGCCGTGTTTCCCGCCGAACCGCCGAACCGCCGAACCGCCGGACCGCCTCGCCGCCGGCGGGGCGGCGAGGCCGCACCGCCGCAGACACCTCTTCTCGTCCCCTTGACGATATGCGGCCGTCCCGCTTATCGTCTCCATGACGAGAACGAGGGGGTCCCATCATGGCCGACATCACCCGCCGCTTCGGCTGGCGTCATCTGCGCTCCGCGCCCACGGCCCACATCCGCCACCACAAGCGCGGCCTGCTCGCCCACGACGGCGCGGGGCTCAGCTTCTGGTACCGGTCGCTCAGCGCCGCGCTCTCCGAGGTACCGGTCAACGACCGCGAACTGGCCATGGCGTTCCACGCGCGCACGGCCGACTTCCAGGACGTCACCGTGCAGGCCACCGTGACGTACCGGATCAGCGATCCGGCCGAGGCCGCGGCGCGCCTCGACTTCTCCGTCGACCCCGACACCGGCGCCTGGCGCGGCGCGCCGCTGGAGCAGATCGCGACGCTGCTCACCGAGACGGCGCAGCAGCACACCCTCGACGTGCTGGCCCGCACCCCGCTGGCCGGTGCGCTGGTGGACGGTGTCGCCGCGGTGCGCGAGCGGGTGGCCGCCGGACTGGCCGGTGAGCCCCGGCTGCCCGCGACCGGCATCGACGTGGTGGCGGTGCGCGTCGTCGCCATCCGCCCGGAGGCCGAGGTGGAACGGGCCCTGCGCACCCCGGCCCGCGAGCAGATCCAGCAGGAGGCCGACCGGGCCACCTACGAACGCCGGGCGGTGGCCGTCGAGCGGGAGCGGACGATCGCCGAGAACGAGCTGGCCAGCCAGATCGAACTGGCCCGGCGCGAGGAGCAGCTGGTCGAGCAGCGCGGCACCAACACCCGCCGCGAGGCCGAGGAGAACGCGGCGGCCGACGGTGTACGCGCGGAGGCGGAGGCGGCGCGCAAGGTGCGCCTGGCCCGCGCCGAGGCCGAAGCGGCGCGTGAGGTCGGCGCGGCCCGTGCCGAGTCCCAGGCGGCCTGGCTGCGGGTGCACGGCGAGGTCGAGGCCGCGACGCTGCACGCGCTGGCCGCCACCCGGCTCGCCGAGAACCTGCCGCGCATCGACAGCCTGACCCTCTCCCCCGACGTCCTGACCGGCCTGCTGACCAAGCTGGGCAGGCCCGCCCCGGAGACCCGGGCGTGAGCCTGGCGCCGCGGGCGGTGCTGGTCCACCGCACGACCGAGTACGAGGAGCTGCTGGCCCGGCACGGGACGCACGGCCAGGCGGCGTTCTTCCTCTCCAGCCGGGGCCGGTCCATCGACGAGGTGGCCCGGCGGCACGAAAGGACCCGGCAGGCGCTGGCCGACGTGGCGGCGGCGGTGCCGCTCCAGTGGCGCCGGTCCCGGGTGGAGCGGGCTGATCTGGACCGCTTCCTGTTCGCGCCGGAGGACGTGGTGGTCGTCGTCGGCCAGGACGGGCTGGTCGCCAACGCCGCCAAGTACCTCTCCGGCCAGCCGGTGGTGGGCATCGACACCGATCCCGGCCGCAATCCGGGCGTCCTGGTCCGCCACCGCCCGGCCGACGCACCCGCACTGCTGCGGGCGGCGGTCACCCCGGGCGGCCGGGCGGACGAACTCACCATGGTGGAGGCGGTGGCCGACGACACCCAGCGGCTGCTGGCCCTCAACGAGATCTACCTGGGCCCGTCCGGGCACCAGACGGCTCGCTACCGGCTCGGCCCGGACGGGGTGGACTCCCCCGCCGAACCGCAGGCCTCCTCCGGTGTGCTGGTCGGCACGGGCACCGGTGCCACCGGGTGGCTGCGCTCCCTGTGGCAGGAGCGCCGCAGCCCGCTCACCCTGCCGGGACCGACCGATCCGCGGCTGCTCTGGTTCGTCCGGGAGGCCTGGCCGTCCCCGGCCACGGGCACCTCGCTCGTCTCGGGCGAGCTCGGCCGCGAACAGGGTCTGCGGCTGACCGTCGAGTCCGACCGGGTGGTGGTCTTCGGCGACGGCATGGAGGCGGACGCGCTGGAGCTGACCTGGGGGCAGACCGTGCGGCTCGGCATCTCGGCCACCTCGCTGCGGCTGGCCGCCTGACCACCGCCGGGGCCGGCCCGCCCGCCCGTAGGCTCGGTGGCCCGTACCCGTCACCGACCTCGTGAGGAACACCATGGACAGCGACGCGACTTCGCGGATCCCCGCCCGCAACTCCCGCCCGCCCCTGGCCCAGGCGGCGCTGGGTGTCGGCGTGCTCGTGCTCGACGGGCAGGGCCGCGTCCTGCTCGGCCGGCATCACAGCGGCACCTGGGAGCTGCCCGGCGGCAAGGTCGATCCGACGCACGAGTCGATCGCGGCGGCGGCGGTGCGGGAACTCCGCGAGGAGACGGGCCTGGAGGCCGAGGAGCACGAGGTGCGCGTCTTCGCGATGCTCCACGACGCGGTCCACGGGATCAACCGGGTCACGATGGCCGCGCTGGTGACGGCCGGGGACGGCGCCGCACAGGTGACCGAGCCCCACCTCATCAGCACCTGGCGGTGGACCCGGCCCGAGGACCTGCCGAAGGCGCTCTTCGACCCCTCCGCACAGATCCTCGCGGCCTGGCGCCCGGACCTCGGCATCGCGCATCCGCCCGTGCACCGGCTGGACATCGTGACCGAGGGCACGCAGGCGTAGACCTACACCCATTAATCATTTGCCTAGGGACCATAGGCGGCGTTAGCTTCGTAGACATGAAGGCCGTGACCGAGCAGGACATCCGCACATCGTTCGTGAATTGCTCCAAGGGAGAAGCCAAGCGCCTGCCGCTGCCCCGCGACTTCGACGAGCTGCCGTGGGACGATCTCGACTTCCTGGGCTGGCGTGACCTCTCCGCCCCGGGACGGAGCTACATCGTCACCGAGCACGAGGGCAGGCTGACCGGCATCACGCTGCGCTTCCCCTCCCAGCAGCGCGGCTTCCTGCACCGGAGCATGTGCTCGCTCTGTCTGACCACGCACCCGGGCAGCGGGGTGTCGCTGATGACCGCCCGCAAGACCGGCCCGGCGGGACGGGACGGCAATTCGGTCGGCCTGTACATGTGCACCGATCTGGCCTGCTCGCTCTATGTGCGGGGGAAGAAGGCCGTGGCCTCGGGCGCCCGCTTCAAGGAGTCGCTGACCGTGGAGGAGCAGATCGCCCGCACGACGGCCAACCTCTCCGCGTACGTCGCCAAGCTCTTCGCCTGAGCGGGCCGCGGCGGACGCGGCGGCGCGGGTTCCGCCGCGCGCTTCCCTTCCGGCCCTCGCCGGCGACCCCGCCGCACGGGCAGGTGCGCGGGTCCGGCTATCCTGACCGCCGAACCGGACACGGGGTGCCCCACAAGGGGCTGAGAACACACCCGTCGAACCTGAACCAGTTAGCACTGGCGGAGGGATGTCTCATGTCATTGCCGTATGCCCAGGACGAGCGCGCAGCGGTGGAAGCCCGGCCCGCTTTCGGCGGGCGCATGCCCACCGCCCCCGGCGATCTGCGCGTCGAGGCGCACGGCATAGCCCCCGTGCCCGAGGACCGCCGCTACGGCGGGCCCGGCCGGCTGTTCACCGTCTGGTTCGCCCCCAACCTGACCATGACCGGGGTCTTCACCGGCACGGTCGGCATCGCGCTGGGCCTGGACTTCGCGACGGCGCTCGCCGCCGTCGTGCTCGGCACGCTGGTGGGCGCCGTGCCCACCGCGTACCTGGGCACCTGGGGAAGCCGGACCGGTGCCGGGCAACTCCCGCTCGCACGGCTGGCGTTCGGCCGGGGCGTCGTCGTCCCCGGCGCTCTGCAGTGGCTGTCGTCCATCGCCTGGGACGCGCTGATCGGTCTGTTCGGCGGGGACGCGCTGGCCCAGTTGTGCGGCTGGCCGTTCTGGCTCGGCGTGCTGGTCATGATGGCAGCGCAGGGGGCGCTCGGCGTCCTGGGGTACGAGGTGATCCACCGGCTCCAGACCGTCATGACGTTCGCGCTGGCCGCCGCCTTCCTGGTGCTCGCCACGAAGCTCCTGGACGGTGTGCACCCCGCCTCGACCGGCTCGGTGCACGGCGCCGACCGGGCCGGTGCCTTCGTCCTGACCTGCACCATCGCACTGAGCCTCGCCGTGTCCTGGGCGCCGTACGCCAGTGACTTCAGCCGCTATCTGCCGGCCACCGCGTCCCGGCCGCGGATGTTCTGGTGCACCCTGCTCGGCATCAGCGCCTCGTTCGTCGCGGTCCAGACCCTCGGGCTGTGGGGTGCGTCCGTCTTCACCGACCAGACCGCGCACGGCATCGACACCCTGCTGGGCGGCGGCGCCCTCGGCGGGTTCGGGCTGCTCGCGGTGGCGCTCGCCGCGCTGTGCAGCAACGCCATGAACGACTACAGCGGATCGCTGGCGCTGCAGACCATGGGGGTCCGCCTGCCGCGCCCCGTCGCGGCGGCACTCGCCGCCGCGCTCGGATTCCCGCTGGTGCTGTGGATGCACGCGGCCGACACCACGGCCCGGTTCCAGAACGTGCTGCTGCTCGTCGGCTACTGGATCCCCGGCTTCGTCGCGATCGTCGCCGTCGACTGGATCGTCCGGTCGAGGGCCCGCGGTGGCGCGCCGGTCGATCTGGCCGCCGAGAGCTCCCGCCGGCAGCCGTGGTGGCCGGCGCTCACCGCGTTCGCCGTCGCCTTCGCGGCCGCGGTGCCGTTCATGAACACCAGCCTGTACGTGGGCCCGGTGGCCACGGCGCTGCACGGGGCCGACCTCGCCTACGGTGTGGCGTTCCTGGTGGCCCTGGCGGTCTACGCACCACTGCGGTTGAGCCGACGCTCCTGAGAGGGACCTGCGCCCGGTCCTGCCGGGCGCAGGCGCAGGGTGCGGATCTGGAAGGGGCGCATCCGCAGCTCCGCCGACGACGGGCCGGGCGGGCCCGAACCCGGCTCGGCCGGTGGCATCAGCTCCTGGTCCGGTTCTTCGAGCAGGTCGCAGTCGGCGATCCCGGCGACGGGGAAGCCCGCCGTCAGCCGTGCCGTGACCGCTCCCCCACAGGCCTCGTACAGCCGCACGATCACGTCTCCGCTGCGGTCGTCGGCGAGCTTGACCGACTCCACGACGACATCCGTCGTGTCGAGGGTGACCAGCGCGCGGGCCTCGGCCGGAGCGGGACGCAGGGGCAGGTTGAGCGCGTACCCGCCCGCGATGGCCTCCTCGACACCGGCGCCGGTGAGCAGGGCGTAGCTGAACGCGTGGCGCCCCCGGTCCGCCTGCGGGTCGGGGCTGTGCGGGGCCCGCAGCAGCGAGAGCCGGACGGTCGTGGTGGTGCCGCCGTCCTCCTCGCGGGTGTCGCGGCCGATGTCGTGGCCGTAGGTGGAGTCGTTGAGCAGGGCGGCGCCCCAGTGCCGTTCGCCGACGTGCACCCAGCGGTGGGCCCACAGTTCGAAGCGGGCGGCGTCCCAGCTGGTGTTCTCGTGGGTGGGCCGCTGCACATGGCCGAACTGGATCTCGGCGCTCTCCCGTTCCGCGTGCACGTCGAGCGGCCAGGCCGCCTTGAGCACGGCGTCGCGCTCCTGCCAGTCGATGTCGGTGCGGACGGTCAGCTGACGGCTCTCCGCGGTCAGTTCGAGGTGCTGGACGATCGTGGTGGCGCGGTGGGTGCGCTCGACGCGTACGGAGGCGAGCAGCGGGCCCGCGTCCGTCAGGGTCACCGAGTCGGCCTCGTCGAGGTCGTGCACGGTGTCGCGGTAGTACCGGTCGATGTTCCAGGCGGACCACAGGTTGGGGTCGTCGGGATGGATCTGGAGCAGGTTGCCCGCGGCGCCGGGCGCGATCGCCTCGCGCCGGGCGGTGCGGTCGTACACCGAGGTGACCAGCCCCCGGCTGTCCACGACGACGGTCAGCAGGCCGTTGTCCAGGACGTATCCGCCGTCGTCGGCGCGTGCGGTGACGGCCTGGCGGGGACGGCCGAGCGTGCCGCCGGTGGCGAGCGCGGGCACGTCGGCGAGGACCGCCTCCCTGCCGTCGGAGAGCTGCTGGGCGTGCGGCAGCCCGGTGCCGCCTGCGACGACGGCGACCTCGCGGCGGGCGTAGGGACCGGCGTTGAGCAGGGCGGGGCCGCCCGGCAGATGCCCGGCGGCGGCCCCGGTCATCGCTTCCAGCTCGGCGCGGATCTCCCGGTACTCCCGCTCGGCCTGCTGGTGCACCCAGGCGATGGAGGACCCGGGCAGGATGTCGTGGAACTGGTTGAGCAGCACCCGCCGCCACACCGCTTCCAGCCGCTCGTACGGGTAGGGCGCGCCGGCCAGGACCGATGCCGTCGCGGCCCAGAGCTCGGCCTCCCGCAGCAGGGCCTCGCTGCGCCGGTTGCCGCGCTTGGTGCGGGCCTGGCTGGTGTACGTACCCCGGTGGTTCTCCAGGTAGAGCTCGCCGCGCCACACGGGCGGCCGGTCCTGCTCGGCGCGGGCCTCGGCGAAGAACCGGCCGGGGGCGACGATCTCGACCTTGGGTGACCCTTCGAGGTCGCGGAGCCGGCGCGCCTTCTCCAGCATGGTGCGGGTGGGCCCGCCGCCGCCGTCGCCGTAGCCGAACGGGACGAGGGAGCGCCTCGCCACACCCTTGTCCGCGAAGTTGGCCTCGGCGTGGGCGTTCTCGCTCGCGCTGAGCGAGGCGTTGTACGTGTCGACGGGCGGGAAGTGGGTGAAGATCCGGGTTCCGTCGATGCCCTCCCAGTCGAAGGTGTGGTGCGGGAGCTTGTTGGTCTCGTTCCAGGAGAGCTTCTGGGTGAGGAACCACTTGGCGCCTGCCAGCCTGGCGAGCTGCGGATAGGCGGCGGTGTAGCCGAAGGAGTCGGGCAGCCAGACGCCGTCCTGCTCGGTCCCGAACTCCTCGGCGAAGAACCGCCGCCCCATGACGAGCTGACGGGCCAGCGCCTCACCGCCGGGCAGATTGCCGTCCGCCTCCACCCACATGCCGCCGACCGGAACCCAGGTGCCGTCGGCGGCCGCCTTCCGCATCCGGGCGAAGATCTCCGGCCGCTGCTCCTTCATCCACGCGTACTGCTGGGCGGAGGAACAGGCGAAGACCAGCTCGGGGTACTCCCGGGCCATCGTGGTCATGTTGGTGAAGGTGCGGGCGCACTTGCGTACGGTCTCGCGGACCGGCCAGAGCCAGGCGGAGTCGATGTGGGCGTGGCCGACGGCGCTCAGGGTGTGCGCGGAGGCGTGCGCGGGCCGGGACAGCACACCGGCGAGCCGGCTGCGGGCCGCTGCCGCGGAGCGCGGCACGTCGTCGGGGTCGACGGCGGCGGCCGCGCGGCGCAGGGCGTGCAGGATCTCGTGGCGGCGCGAGGACCCTTCGGGGAGCTCGTGCATGAGCTCGTCCAGCACCTCGATGTCATGGATGAGGTGCCAGACGTCGTCCTCGCGGACCGCGATCTCCGCCTGTTCGAGGCGGTAGAGGGGGTCGTCGCCCGCGGTCTCCAAGGAGCCGTGATGGGTGTGGAGGCCGGCGCTGCCGACGATCGGCGGGTTGGCGGCCAGTTCGATCAGCAGGTCGACGGGCGAGTCCGCCGTGGCCGCATCGGTCAGCAGCACACTGCGGTGGTACGGGTGCAGCCCCTGCAGGGGCGAGCCGTGGGCGTCGTGAACCAGCCCCTCGGCCTGGCCGCCCGGCCCCCGGTCGAGGTCGAAGCCGAGGTCGAAGACGGCCTCGACACGGCGGCCCGCCCAGGCGGCGGGAATCCGCGCGGTGGCCCGCAGCCAGGTCGTCGACCAGGGGCCGCCCCAGGCCCCGCCGGCCGTGAACGGTTCGTACACGGCGGTCAGGGCGTCGGCGACGGGCACGGGCTCGCCGTCGACGTGCCAGGCGGACAGGGTGAGCGGGAGGGCGGAGGTGTACAGGGCGGGGCGGACGACGCGATCGAGCAGCGTACGGATCCGCTGCTCGATGATCCGGCGTTCGTCGTGCACGGTGAGGGTCCTTCCTGAGGGGAGGTGCGCCGTCCGGGCGGGGGACACGGAGGGTGGGCCGGAAGCGGCGGCCGGCCGCGGGGGTCAGGCGCGCGGCAGGCGCAACGTCACCATCTGGAAGGGCCGGAGGGACAGGACCACCCCGTCCCCCGCGGTGTCCGGTGGCCCGGCGTCGGCGATCGGGCGCTCCAGCAGATCCGTCACGGCGGCCCGTCCGGCGGCGAAGGCGTCCGCCGTGACCGTGGCGCGGGCGCGTCCTCCGTTCGCCTCGTAGACCCGGACGACGAGGTCGCCGCTTCGGTCGTCCGCCAGCTTCACGGCGCTCACCACCACGGCATCGTTGTCAACGGTCACCAGCGGGGCCACCTCGGCGGAGCCGGTCACCCGCCGTTCGGGCACGTTCACCCGGAATCCCTCGCGCACCGCGTCACCGATCGTCGCGCCCGGCACCAGCGCGTGCCGGAAGCGGTGGACGCCCTGGTCGGTCTCCGGGTCGGGGTAGCGCGGGGCGCGCAGCAGGGAGGCCCGCACGGTCGTCGTGGTGCCCTCGTCCGCGGTGCGCACCGAACGGCTGACGTCGTGCCCGTAGGTGGAGTCGTTGACGAGGGCCACGCCCCAGCCCGGCTCGTCGAAGTGGACGAAGCGGTGGTTGCAGGCCTCGAACTTGGCCCACTCCCAGCTGGTGTTCTGGTGGGTGGGCCGGTAGGCGTGGCCGAACTGCGTCTCGGAGGCGTACCGGTCGGCCTTCACGTCCAGCGGGAAGGCCAGCTTCAGGAACTTCTCCGTCTCGTGCCAGTCCACCTCGGTGTCGATGTCGAGCCGTCTGACGTCGGCCGGAAGCGACAGGAGCTGGGTGACCCGGGAGTCGCCGAAGACGCGGACCACCCGCACCCCGTCCGCGTCGGCGGTCAGTTCGGCGACGTCGGTGAGGTCGCTGCCGACGTTCCGGTAGAAGGCGTCGACGTCCCACGCGTCCCACTGGTTGGGGAAGTCCGGGTGGAGCTGGAGCAGGTTGGCCGCCTGATCCGGCGCGATCGTCTCCCGGCCCGCGGCGATGTCGTAGGCGGAGACCACCAGTCCCCTCGCGTCGATCTCGACCCGCAGGAGTCCGTTGTCGAGGACGTGGCCGCCGCCCTCGCGTGCGGTGGGGGTGACCGGCCGGTCGTGGGCGGACGCGCCGGACGCGCCACCGGCCGGGACTCCGCCGCGGGTGTGCGGGGCCGCGTTGAACACGAGTTCCGTGGTGGCCGGTCCGACTCCGGCGAGCGCGCGCTGCGCGGCGGCGATGACCGCGCCGAGCTCCTCGGCGACGCGTGCGTAGGTGGCCCGTGCCTCCCGGTGGACCCACGAGGTCGAGGAGCCGGGCAGGATGTCGTGGAACTGGTGCAGCAGCACCGTCTTCCAGATCCGGTCCAGTTGCTCGTACGGGTACGGGGCGCCGGTCCGTACGGCCGCCGTGGCCGCCCACAGTTCGGCCTCCACGAGGAGGTGCTCGCTGCGCCGGTTGCCCTGCTTCGTCTGCGCCTGGCTGGTGAACGTGGCGCGGTGCAGTTCGAGGTACAACTCACCGACCCAGACGGGCGGGTCGGGGTATTCGGCCTCGGCCTTCGCGAAGAAGGCGGCGGGCTCCTCCCACTCGACGATCGCCGATCCGTCCAGGCTGCGCATCCGGGCCGCCTTGGCGACCATCTCCCGCGTCGTGCCGCCGCCGCCGTCGCCGAAGCCCGTCGGCGCGAGGGAGCGGGTGGCGACCCCCTTCTCCTTGAAGTTCCGTGCGGCGTGGGCTATCTGACGGCCCGACATTTCGCAGTTGTAGCTGTCGACGGGCGGGAAGTGGGTGAAGATCCGGGTGCCGTCGATGCCCTCCCAGTCGAAGGTATGGTGCGGGAACTTGTTGGTGCGGTTCCACGAGATCTTCTGGGTGAGCAGCCACTTGGAGCCGGCCGCCTTGATGATCTGCGGCAGACCCGCCGCGAAGCCGAACGTGTCGGGGAGCCACGCCTCGTCGTTCTCGACGCCGAACTCGTCGAGGAAGAAGCGCTTGCCGTGCACGAACTGCCGGGACATGGCCTCGGAGCCCGGCATGTTGGTGTCGGACTCCACCCACATGCCTCCGGCGGGTACGAACCTGCCCTCCGCGACGGCCTTCTTCACCCGGGCGTACACCTCGGGGCGGTGCTCCTTGATCCAGGCGAACTGCTGGGCCTGGGACATCGTGAAGACGAAGTCGGGCTCCTCCTCCAGCAGGGCCGTCATGTTGGAGGTGGTGCGGGCCACCTTCCGCACGGTCTCGCGCAGGGGCCACAGCCAGGCCGAGTCGATGTGGGCGTGGCCGACGGCGCTGATGCGATGGGCCGTCGGCAGGGCGGGGGCGGCGAGCACCGCGGCCAGTTCCTGCCGGGCGGCCGCCGCCGTGGCGTTGACGTCCTGGAGGTCGACGGCGTCCAGGGCGTTGCTGACGGCGCGCAGGATCTCCCAGCGGCGTGCGCCGTCGAGCGGGAGTTCCGCCATGAGTTCGCCCAGGACCTCCAGGTCCATGACGAGGTTCCACACCGCCTCGTCGCGTACGGCCAGTTCCATCCGGCCGAGCACGTACTGCGGGGCGTCGCCCGCGGTCAGCCGGTCGCCCATGAGTGTGGGCTGGAACGGCACCCCGCCGGCTTCGAGATCGGGGTTGGAGGCCGCTTCGACGTGCCAGTGGATCTGCTCGCCGCCGACGGCCGGGGAGGCGACGGGGACGTAGGAGTTGCGGGGGTGGAGTCCCTTGACCGGGGTGCCGTCGGGCCGGTGGACGAGCCCTTCGCACTGGAATCCCGGGGTGCGTGGGGAGAATCCGAGGTCGAGCACGGCCTCGACGGTGAGGCCGGCCCACTCCTCGGGCACCGTGCCGCCGACCCTGAACCAGCTCGTCCCCCAGGGCGCGCCCCACGGCGTGCCCGCGGCGATGGGACGGGTGGGGGCCGCGATCCCCTCCGCCACGGAGACCGGCTCCCCCGTGGTGGACCAGATCTCCACGTCGAGCGGGATGGTCCTGGGGTGGATCGCGGGGCGGATGCGCTCCCTGAGGACGCGCTCCAGACGATGTTCGACCAGTGTGCGGTCATCGTGCATGAGGACAGTCTCCTGTTAGCTGCAGACATGCGTGGTGAGGCCGTGGTGGGGGACGCGGAGCAGCGGGCTGCCGGCCGGATCAGTCGCCGGCGGACTCCACGGGGGCCGGGCGCTCGCAGGTGCTCGTCACGGGGAGCGCCGTCCCCCGGTCCGCCGCGTCCATGAGCGTGAGCATGATGTCCAGGACGTGGGCGGCGAGTTCCGCGGAGGCCCGGTGCGGCCGCCCGGCCGCCAGGGCGTCGGCGAGGTCGGCGAGGCCGGTGCCGCGTCCGCCGTCCGGGTATCCGGCCGATACGGGCAGCGTCTCCCATCCGCCGCCCCGGTGGATCTCGACAGGGCCGTCGAAGCCGTTCGGGTCGGGCACCGAGAGGGAGGCCGCGGTGCCGTGCACCTCGATCCGCGGCAGCCGTGCGGCACGGACGTCGAAGCTCATCACGAGCGTGGACAGGGCGCCGCCGGCGTGTTCCAGGATGCCGGTGACATGGGTGTCCACCTCGACCGGGAAGCGCTGTCCGGCACGCGCGCCGCTGCCGATCTCGCGTTCCGCGCGCGGCCGCGAGGAGGCTCCGGTCACCCGGACGACCGGGCCGAGCAGATGGACCAGCGCGGACAGGTAGTAGGGACCCATGTCGAGCAGGGGACCGCCGCCGGGCCGGTAGTAGAACTCGGGGTCCGGGTGCCAGGCCTCGTGGCCCGCGGTCGTCATGAACGCGGTGGCGGCGACCGGGGTGCCGATGAGTCCGTCGTCGACGGCCCTGCGCGCGGTCTGGGTGCCGGTGCCGAGGACGGTGTCGGGTGCGCAGCCCACCCGCAGTCCGTGTTCGCGCGCCGCCGCCAGCACGGTGCCGGCCTCCTTGCGGTCAGCGGCGAGCGGCTTCTCGCCGTAGACGTGCTTGCCTGCCCGCAGCGCGGCCAGGGCGACCTCGGCGTGGACGGCGGGCACGGTGAGGTTGAGGACCGCGTCCACGTCGTCCCGCGCCACCAGGCCGGCCACGTCCTCCACCACGGCCACCTCTCCGCCGGCTTCGGCGGCGGCCGCCTCGGCGCGGCCGCGGTCGAGGTCGGTGACGGCCGTCAGGCGTACGCCGGGCAGTCGTGCCAGTGTCGAGAGGTAGGCGCCGCTGATCTTGCCCGCGCCGACCATGCCGATCCTCAACGGCTCGCCCACAGCAGTCCCCTCTCGGTGAGTGTGCGTACCTCTGGCACGTCGAAGTCGTCCGGCTTGTGGCCGATCGTCGAGACGAAGACACGGCCCCGGCCGCAGGTCCGGGTCCAGACGGCGGGCATCACGGCCGGGCGGTCGTGGGTCTCGCCGGCCGGGAAGGTCGTGGTGGCCAGGACGTCGACGAGCGGGTCGGTGGACATCCAGTACTGCTCGGTGTGGACGGTGAAGTCCTGGAGGCCGCTGATGACCGGGTGGCTCGCCTGCTCCGGGAGCAGGCGCACGGTGTGGTCGTGGTAGCCGGGCGGGTGCATGACGAACTGGCCGCCGGTCAGCATCTGGTAGTCGAGGTCGCCGCGGAAGGCGTCGACGATGCCGCCGTGCCATCCGGCGAGTCCGGTGCCGGCCCGGACCGCGGCGGACAGTCCCGCGGTCTGCTCGCGGGTGATGGTTCCCATGGTCCAGCACTGCACCACCAGGTCGGTGGCGGCGAGGAGTTCGGCGTCCTCGTAGACCGCGAGGTCCTCGGTGGTCTCGACGGCGAAGCCCTCCTCCTTGAGGAACGGGAGGAACAGGTCGGTGATCGTGACGGGCTGGTGCCCGTCCCAGCCACCACGGACGACGAGCGCCCTTCGGGTGTCGGTGCTCAAGGGTCTTGCACACTCCTATCGACGCCACGCGGCAGGGCGCGGCGATCGGACGTCGGATGATGATCGAGGTGGGGGCGGAGGCCGCGCCGAGCCGTGGGCCGGAGAGCCGGCCGGGCGGGTGACCGTCGCAGGTGGATTCCTCTGCACGGGTGGTGTCGCGGCGAACAGCCACTCGAACCTACGAAGCGCCGAACCAATTCGTCAAGGGGCCATACGAATAGGGCCGGCCGTCACTCGCGTCCTGCCGTCACGGCGGAACGGACCGTAGCCATCGGCAGCTTCCGGAAAGTAAATAGCCTGACATATCACCTCTTGCGCGGCGACGGAGAGCCCGACTACGTTGCGGCACGGGCCCGTTGGAGCTGAGCGGGCCCCTGCCGCACACCCCCACACGCGCCCCGGCGCACTCAGGCAGACCCCACTCAGAAGGAGTCCCCCCATGGCCCTCTCCAGACGTGCCCTCATCCGGTCCGCACTCGCCACCACCGCCGGCGCGGGCATCATCGCCGGAGGCCGTGCCGCCTACGGCACCTCCCCCTCGGCCCCGCGGGTCTCGGCGAGCGGACCCGGCGACGTCGTCGGGAAGATCACCGTCGGCTACCAGGGCTGGTTCGCGTGCAAGGGCGACGGAGCGCCGATCGACGCCTGGTGGCACTGGGCCCCCAACTCGCAGAACGCGCCCTCGCCCACGAACAAGGGCATCAAGTCCTGGCCGGACGTGCGGGAGTACTCCCGCACCTATCCGACGGACTTCCCCGGCCTCGGCGGCGGAGCGCCCGCGGCCCTGTTCTCGTCGTACGACCAGCAGTCCGTGGACACCCACTTCGCCTGGATGCGCGACCACGGCATCGACACGGCCGCGCTCCAGCGCTTCAACCCGTACGGCTCCGAGGGCCCCACCCGCGACGTCATGGCGCAGAAGGTGCGCCAGGCGGCGGAGGCCACCGGCCGGAAGTTCTACATCATGTACGACGTCAGCGACTGGACGTCGATGCAGTCGCAGATCAAGGAGGACTGGACGTCGAAGATGCGGGCGCACACCGCCTCCGGCGCGTACGCGGTCCAGAACGGCAAGCCGGTCGTGTGCATCTGGGGCTTCGGCTTCAACGACAACCAGCGGCCCTTCGAACCGGCCCCCTGTCTGGATGTCGTCAACTGGTTCAAGAACCAGGGCTGTTACGTGATCGGTGGCGTCCCGACCCACTGGCGCAAGGGCGAGGGGGACTCCAGGCCCGGGTTCTCCGACGTCTACCACGCGTTCGACATGCTCTCCCCGTGGATGGTGGGGCGCATCGGTAGCGCAGCGCAGTCCGACGAGTTCTTCGCCAACGTGAACACACCCGACCAGGCGGACTGCGACGCCCACGGCATCGACTACCAGCCGTGTGTCATGCCGGGTGACCTCCAGGAACGGCACCGGGCGCACGGCGACTTCATGTGGCGGCAGTTCTACAACATGGTGCGGGTCGGCGCGCAGGGCATCTACATCTCGATGTTCGACGAGTACAACGAGGGCAACCAGATCGCCAAGACCGCCGAGAGTGCCGCCCAGGTGCCCGCCGGCTCCGGCATCTGGGCCCTCGACGAGGACGGCACCAGCTGCTCGTCCGACTACTACCTGAGGCTGACCGGCGACGGCGGCCGGATGCTGAAGAAGGAGATCGCCCTGACGGCCACCCGGCCCACGCCGCCGCGGGTCTGATCCGTCCTCCGCCACGGTCCCCCGTGGCTGCGCGCGGGTGTCCACTACTGGCCCTCCCGTCCGCGCAGCCGCGGGGTGAAGGTGGCGTGGAAGATGGTCGAGGCGGCGCCCACGGCCGCCGCCTCGGCGCTCAGCACGGACGGTTCGACCTCGACCCTGCGCAGCCGCCGGGCGGTGGGGAAGTCGTTGACCATGCGGCTGATCTCCTCCAGGTAGAAGCCCGCGACGTCGTCCGTGAAGAACGGGCCGCCGAGCACCAGCAGGTCGATGTCCAGCAGGTCGACGAGACCGAGCGCGCCCTGCCCCACGGCCCTGGCCACCGCCCGGACGGCCGCGGTCGCGGCCGGGTCACCGGCCGCCGCCGCGGCCGCGACCGTGCGGTAGCCGGGGTTCTCCCGGTCCAGGCCGCCGCGCACCGCGAGATCCGGCACCGAGAACGGCGGGTTGCACTCGGGCAGGATCTCCGGCCGGCCCTCCGCGTCGACCCGGCCGAGCGCGATCGCGCAGAGCTGCCCGAACTCACCCGCGTTCGCGCTGACTCCCCGGTAGAGGTCACCGTTGAGATAGAGACCGGTGCCGACTCCCGTACCGAGGTAGATGTACGCGAAGTCCCTGGCCCTGCGGTCCCGGCCGGTCCAGCGCTCCCCCGCGGCTGCCGCGGTGGAGTCCTTCTCGATGATGACCGGACAGGGGAACCGTTCCTGGAGGAGGTACTGCAGGGGCAGGTCGTGCCAGGCGGACATCAGGGGCGGCGCGAGGACCGTGCCCGAGGCGATGTCCACGGGGCCCGGAACCGCGACCCCCACGCCCAGGAAGCCGTCGTCGCGCACCGCCCCCTGTGCCTGTTCCAGCGTCCTGCGGCCCAGCTCCGCCACCTGCTCGACGAACTCGCCGGGCTCGGTGTCCGGGGCGACGGGCCGGCTGCGGGTGCAGACGATCGCTCCGTCGAGGTCGATGACGACCGCGGTGATCACCTCGGGGTCGATGTGCATGCCCAGCGCGTGCGCCGCGCTTCCGCGCAGCCGGACGGGGGTGCGCGGTTTGCCGGACGTGCCGCGGCGCTGGGCGTCCTCGATGAGGATGCCGCGGTCGAGCAGGGAGCGGGCGATGCGGGAGACGGACTGCTGGGTCAGGCCGGTGCGGTGGGCGATCTCCCCGCGGGTGATGGTCCCCGCGAGCCGTACGGCCTCGATGACCACGCACTCGTTGAACGAACCGAGATCGATCTGGTTGACGCCGCTCGCCGACTGCGCGGGCTGTGCGGGGCCGTGAGCGGCGGGCTCGCCCCGCAGGCGCCCCGCGACCGTCTCGCGCAGCCAGCTGACCGGCGCGGGCCGGCCGTACCGCTCCAGGGCCGCGACCAGGTCGAGGTAGACGCGCCGGGACGACTCCGGGTGCCGGGTCGAGTCGAGTGCGGCCATCGCGCCCACGAAGCTGCGCCAGCTGGAGCGGGCCGGCGGCCGGTGCCAGGTCACGGACCGGCCGTGCGGACCGGCCGCGGGCGGCGCCTCCTCCCGGTCCCAGAGCATCACCGCGTGCAGGGCGATGTCCGGATGGCTCTCTGCGGCCGCGGCGAGGTAGCCGGCCAGGTCCCGTCCGGAGGCGTCGGCGTCCGGTGACGTGGTGAGCGACGGTGCCGGGGCGTCGTGTGCGGCGACCAGCGCCCGGTCCAGTCCGTCCAGCACGTCCTGGCCGATCGGGGTGTCCGCGACCGCCGCGGCGGCGGGCGGCCTGGTCCCGATGAGCAGAACCGCCCGCAGCGGGTCGACGTACAGCCCCATCACCCACACCTCGGCGCAGGGCAGGGGCGGGCGCGTCGGCACCTGGGGTGCCGGGGACTCGTCCGGGTTCAGCCGCCAGCGGCGGCGGACGGCGGCCACGGTGGCGTGCGACAGGCCGAGTTCGCGGGCCACGGCACGGGTGGCGCCACTGGATCCGGGCGCGAGGAGTGCGCGGCTGACGACCTCCCCCTCGTCCACCGTGACCGGTCTTCCGGTCCGCGGCCGTTGCTCCAGACCGTCCAGCCCCGAGGTCTGCCAGCGGTGGCGCCAGGTGCCCACGGTCTGCCTCGACACCCCGAGCCGCCGCGATATCTCGGCGTCCCGCAGCCCGCCGGCCACGAGCAGGACGACCCGCGCGCGGATGGCGAGGGGGCCGCTGCTGCTCTCCCAGCGGCGCAGCACGGCCCGGGTTTCGGGTTCGAGGTCAGGCACCGGTACCTCCGACGGCCAGGCGCAGGGTGAGGATCTGGAAGGGGCGCAGGCACACGGTGACGTCGCCGTCGTGATGGGGGTGTCCGGCGAGCGGCCGCTCCAGGAGGTCCGTCTCGCACACGGATGCCAGGGCGAATCCCGCGGTGAGCGTGGTGCGGGCGCGTCCGCCGCGCGCCTCGTAGAGCCGCACGACGACATCGCCGGAGTGGTCGTCCGCCAGTTTGACCGCTTCGACGACGACGTCGGGGTGGTCGACGGCGAGCAGCGGGCGGGCGGACCGGCCGGGCCTGAGCGGCAGATCGAGGCGGTATCCCTCGGTGATCGCGTCGCCGGGGTCCGCGCCCGGCCTGAGCGTGTGGCGGAAGAGCTGCGGCCCCCGGTCGGCGTGCGGGTCCCGGCCCTGCCCGGCGCCGAGCAGGGTGAGCCGGAGGGTGGTGGTGGAGCCGCCGTCGTCGCGCGTCCGCCGTACGACGTCGTATCCGTGGCCGGTGTCCGAGGCGAGGGCTACGCCCCAGCGGTGCTCGCCGATGTGCAGCCAGCGATGGGTCCGGTGCGCGGCGGCTACGTCGGTGGCATGCCCGGCGAGTCCGAACGCGATGTCTCCCAGGACGTGTTCCGCGTGGACGTCGAGGGGCCACAGCGACTGAAGCGCACTGTCCCGCTCCCGCCAGTCGATGGCCGTGTCGATCGCGAGGGCGTGACCGCCGGCCGCCAGGGACAGTTCCTGTACGACGGTGGAGCGCCCCGTGGTCCGTTCCACCCGGAGCCGCACCATCAGCGGGCCCTCGTCGGTGAGCCGTACGCTCAGCGCCTCGGTGAGGTCCCGGCCGGCGCGGCCGGGCCCGGGAGGCCGGCCGGCCGGGCCGTCCGGCCGGAGCCGGAGGAGGTTGCCGAGGCGGCCGGGGGCGATGGCGTCGCGGCCGGTGGCCAGATCGCACACGGAGCCGACCAGGCCACGGGCGTCGACGCGGACCGATGTCAGCCCGTTGGCCAGGAGGTATCCGCCGTCCGGCGTGCGCCGGACGGTGACCGGTGGGGTGCCGTCGAGCGGCAGCCCCGCCCGGCCGGTCCCGAGTGCGGGTGCCTCGGCGAGATGCGCCCGGCGCCCGTCGGCCAGGTCCTGGCCGTGCGGGATCAGGGGGTCGGCGTCGACGACGACCACTTCGCGGCGGTCGTACGGGGCCGCGTTGAGCACCGCCGGTCCGTCGGCGGGTCCGTTGACGCGACGGATCAGGGCCTCCAGCCGGCGGTGGATGTCGCGGTGCTCCAGCTCGGTCTCCTGGTGGACCCAGGAGATGCCCGTCCCGGCGGCGACGTCCTGCGCCTGGTGGAGCAGGACCCGCTTCCAGAGGGTGTCGATCTCCTGGTACGGATAGGGCACACCGTCGTGGACGGCCGCTGTCACCGACCACAGTTCGGCCTCGCGCAGCAGCGCCTCCGCCCGGCGGTTGCCGCGCTTGGTGCGGGCCTGCGCGGAGTAGGTGCCGTGGTGGGCCGCGAGGCGGAGCTCTCCTCGGTGCGCCGGGAGGGATCCGTCGTCCATTGCGGTGCCGTCGCTGCTGTCGCCGCCGACGAGGTACTTGAAGGCATCCGCGGGACGGCCCATGGTGACGCGCGGTGATCCTTCGAGGTCGTGGAGCCTGCGGACCGCCTCAAGCAGCTCCCGGGTGGGGACCGCCCCGCCCGCCCCGGACGCGCCGAGGGGCAGCAGCGCGGGAGCCTCGGGTCCGGCCTCGACGGCCGACGCGGCGGCCGATCCGATGGCGGGTCCGAGAGCGGCCGGCCCGGTGCCGTCCGGGTCCGCGGGGGCGAGGCGGCACGGGATGCGGGTCCCGTCGATGCCCTCCCAATGGAACGCGGCGCCGGGCGGGACGGCGATCCCTTCGGCCGGTGTCTTCCCCGCCGCTGCGGGGGCGAGGAGCCAGCGGGCCCCGGCGAGGGCCGCGAGTTGCGGAAGCGCCCCGTTCAGCTCCGGCGCGGCGGGCAGCCAGACGCCGTCGGTGTCCACGGCGAACTCGTCGCGGAAGAAGCGGTGTCCGTGGACGAACTGCCGGACCAGTGACTCGCCGCCCGGGACGCCCGGGTCGGCCTCGACCCACATACCGCCGACCGGCGCCCAGTTGCCGTCGGCGACCGCCTTGCGTATCCGTTCGAAGATGTGCGGCTGATGGTCGCGCATCCAGGCGTAGTGCTGGGCCGACGAGGCGGCGAAGACCAGCTCCGGATACTCCTCGGCGAGGCTGACCGCGGTGGCGAAGGCCCGTGAGGCCCGGCGTATCGACTCATGCACCGGGAGCCGGCCGGTGTCGACGCGGGCGTGCCCGAAGGCGATCACCGGCTGCGCCGACTCATGGGCCCGGCGGGCCAGTTCGGGGGCGAGGAGCGTACGGGCGCGGTGCACGGTGCCCGCGATGTCCTGGGGGTCGACGGCGTCGGCGGCCCGGACGAGGGCGGTACGGATGCGGTGCCGGCGCGGCTCGGCCGCGGGGAGTTCGCGCATGAGCCGGCCGAGGGTCTCGATGTCGTGGATGAGCTGCCAGACGCCCTCGTCGCGTACGGCCAGGTCGGCGGCCCGGAAGCGGTACAGCGGTTCGCCGCCGGCGGTGGCCGGGTTCCCGAACCGGGCCGCGGGGCCGTGGCGGGTGTCCACGAACGGGGTGGCGGCGGCCTCGACGAGCAGGCGTATGCGCTCTCCGCCGTCCGCCGCCGCGCTGATGGTGACGGGCTCTCCCCCGCCGTGCAGTCCCTGGAGCGGGATGCCGGACGCGTCGTGGACCAGCGCCTCGGCCGGACGGGCGGGCCCTGCGGCGGGGTCGCCGGAGCCGAGGTCGACGAGCGCCTCGACACGTCGCCCGGCCCAGCGTTCGGGTACCCGGGCCTCGATCCGGAACCAGGTGGTGGACCAGGGCCGGCCCCAGTCGTCGCCGGCCAGAAAGGGTGCGTAGTCGGCCCGCAGCGCGATCCGTACGGGAACGGGCTCCCCCGGCGCCTGCCATGCGCCGATATCGAGGGGAATCCGCTGCGGGTGCAGTGCGGGGCGCAGGATTCCGTCGAGGAAACGGGAAATGCGGTCCTCTTCGGCGGTCCACCGGTCATGCATGACTGCCCTCCCTGTCCAGGCGTAACAGCCATGTAAAACCATGTGTGTTATCAAGTCAACGCTTACTCCCCTGACATTCCTATGCCTGGTCCTGACCTGCGGAAGAGGCTTTGTCAGGCAATTAAATAAACACCATGGGCTCATTTCGGAAAGTAATTCACTTGACCATTCCGCACGGAAAAGGGGCGGCCGGGTGGCCGCCCCTCGCGGTGCCGGGCCCCCTCGCTCAGGGCCGGCCCACACTCCCGTCGGTGTGGCGCAGCAGGGCCCACCGGTCGTGCACACCCGGCTCCGGAACCGGGTACCGGCGCGCCGCCGCCTCGTCGAAGTCGACGCCGTGCCCGGGTGCTTCGTTCGGTACGAGCCCGCCGTCGTGCGCCACGACGGTGCCCGGGAAGACCTCGTGGACGGCCGGCTTGAAGACCGCCGCCTCCTGGACGCCGAAGGCGTGGCTGCTGATGTCCAGGGCGAGGGTCGCGGCCTGGGCGACCGGGCTGACGTCGGCAGGCCCGTGCGGAGCGAGGCGCACGCCGCGCAGTTCACAGACGGCGGCCAGCTTGCGGGCGGGGGTGAGGCCGCCGAGGGTGGGGACCCGGATGCGGGCGAAGTCGATGGAAGGACCCTCCAGCACCTCCATGAACTGGCGCGTGTCGTGGAAGAGTTCGCCGACGGCGAGCGGCACCGGGCTGCTCGCGTGCAGCCGGCGGAAGTGCCCGGCGTCCTCGGGTGCGAGCAGGTCCTCGACGAAGTAGAGCGCGGCGCCCTCGATCCGCCGCAGGAAATCCCTGGCCTGTCGCGGATCGAGCCGCTCATGGACGTCGTGGAGCAGCTCCACCTCGTCACCGACGCGTTCACGCACCCGGGTGAGCACGTCCGGCACGGTCTTCAGGTAGGCGGCGGAGTTCCACGGGACGGTGCGGTCGGACGAGGCGGCGCCGGCGGCTCCGTAGGTGTCCGATCCGGGGACGGCCGCCTGGATGCGGACGTGCCGGTAGCCGCGCTCGCGGGCCGCCGTCACCTTGTCGGCGATCTCGTGCGCGTCGGCGCCGTCGACGTGCGTGTAGGCCTCGGCGAAGGTGCGGACCCGGCCGCCGAGCAGGGAGTGCAGTGGCGCCCCGAGCCGTTTCGCCTTGAGGTCCCAGAGTGCGACGTCGATCCCGCCCAGGGCGTTTCCCGTGACCGAACCACCCCTCCAGTAGGCGCTGTTGAGCAGCAGCCGGTGGATGTCCTCGATGTCGTCCGGGTCGCGGCCGATGAGCAGGGGGGCGAGGTAGTCGTCGAGGACCGAGCGGACCGCGAGGGTACGCTGCGGATCGCTGGCGCAGCCGAGGCCGTAGAGTCCGGGATCGCTGGTCTCGACACGGACGATGAGGTGGGGGCAGCCGTGAGGGGCCGTCAGAAAGGTGCGGACGGCCGTGATGCGGATCCGGTCCCCCCGCCCGTCGGCCCAGGGGGCCGGGGCGAGGAGGGTGCCGGTACGGGCATCGGACGGGGCCATGCGAACTCCCGCATGCAGATAGCCGAATGATGTACAGCCATCCGAACGTACGGAGGGCCGAACACGTTTGTCAACGGAGCTGATGAATCCGGTGCGAGCGCCCCTCAGTGCTGCCCGAGTCTCTTGATCAGGGTCCGCAGCGAATGGGCCGCGTCGGTGACGGTCCGGGCGATCTCCGCCATCCGCACATCGTCCATCCTGCTGCGGGGCGCGGAGCAGGAGATCGCGTCGCCGCCGCCGTGCGCCGCGTCCAGTGCGACGGCCACGCAGCGGATGTCCACCGAGTTCTCGCCGTCGTCGCTGGCCCAGCCGCGCAGCCGCGCCTCGGCGAGCTGGGCGACGAGCGCGTCCGGGTCGGTCACGGTGTCCGGAGTGAGCTGCTCCAGCGGCCAGTTGAGCCTGCGCTGGACCTCCAGGGCGTCGTACTGCGAGAGCACGGCCTTGCCCAGTGCCGTGGCGTGGGCCGGCAGCCGGCGGCCGACCGCAGAGTGCATGCGAAGGGCGTGCCGGGACTCGCGTTTGGCCAGGTAGACAATGTCCGTGCCGTCGAGCCTGCCGAGGTGGACGGTCTCACCCGTCTCCTCCGCGAGGCTGTCGAGCACCGGTCCCGCGAGGCTCGCGACGTCGTCCCCCTCCAGATAGGCGGTGCCCGTCAACAGCGCCTTGAGGCCCAGGCTGTAGCGCGTTCCCGAGGGGTCGACGTCCACCCAGCGATGCGCCTCCATCGTCCGCAGAATCGCGTGCAGACTGCTCTTCGGCACCGCCATGGCCTGGGCCATCTCCGCGAGGGAGAGCAACGCGCCTTCCGCCCCGAGGAGTTCCAGGACCTCCAGCACCCGAGCTGCGGACTTGACCTCTTCCGGCTTGCGCGCCCGCGCCGTTCCCGCCACCGATTCCACAGAACCTCCGCTCACGCACCGGCGCCCTACGGCCCTCCGGACGACCACCAATTCTCAACTGTCTCTTGACGCTATATCACGTCGAGCCTAAGTTCGGTCACTCCAACGCCATTCGGCTATCTGAACGGTCGAACCCCTAGGTAGGGCTCATGCGTACTCCATTCTCCAGAAATATCCGTTTCGTGGCCCTTGCCACAGCGACCGTGCTCTCGGCCGGCTCCCTTGCCGCCTGTGGCGGCTCCTCCGGCTCCGGCGACTCCAAGTCCCTCACCATGTGGACGTTCAAGCAGTCGCACGTCACCGGACTCCGGCACGCTGCGGCAGAGTTCAAGAAGAAGACCGGCATCGACGTGAAGATCCAGGCATACACGCCGGACGACGCGTACGCCACGAAGATCCAGAGTTCGGCGAAGACCGGCAACCTGCCCGACGTACTGGAGATCCACTCCGACGGTGAGGAGCGGGTCTTCGGCGCGGCCGGGATCGTCTCCGACTTCGCCGGTGACTTCAAGGGCGCCTGGGCCGACCGCATCCAGCCGGCCGTCAAGGAGTCGGGGCTCATCACCGAGGCCCGGTTCAAGGACGCCGAGCCCAAGACCGCCAAGGACCACGGCATCGTGAAGGGCGCCCGCTACAGCGTGCCCCTCACCGTCGGCACCTTCGGCACGGTCTACGCCAACAAGAAGAAGCTCGCCGCCGCCGGAATCACGAAGGCCCCGGCCACCTGGGAGGAGTTCCTCGCCGCACTCAAGGCGACCAAAGCCAAGGACAGCGCGTCCGGAGGGCTCTCGCTCGGCCTCAAGGTGCAGTCCACCGGACTCACTTGGGTGCTTCAGCCGCTCGCCTTCGCCCAGCTCGGCCAGCAGGGGTACGAGAAGCTGTTCGGCAAGGACAAGAGCGCCGACTTCAGCTCCCCGAACGGCCTCAAGGTCCTGTCGATGTACAACGAGCTCACGCCGTACTGGATGGCCGGCAGCCAGAGCCTGACCATCGACCAGGCCGACCAGGCGTTCGCCCAGGGGAAGTCCACCTTCAACATCGGCGGTACCTTCACGCTCGCCTTCCTCAAGGAGAACGGCATGAAGCCCGAGGACGTCCTCGCGTTCGGGCTGCCCGCTCCCGAGAACGGAGCCGTGCCCGACCGGGCCCTGGGCGCCCTCGCCCTCACCGGGCTCAGCGTCACCGCGACCAGCAAGCAGCCGGACAACGCCAAGAAGTGGATGCAGTTCCTCTCCGAGCCGAAGGTCGCGGCGGACTTCGCCAAGGACGCGTCCGACATTCCCGCCACCGAGCTGGGCGCCGACTCCGCCAAGGTGCTGGGCCCCACGCTCACCGCGCTGGTCGAGAGCACCAAGGGCACCCCGCAGAACACCTACGACCCCGCCCGGGGCAACGAGTTCCGCGCGCCCGGCTACGAGCAGGACGACGCGGGCACCATTCTCGCCGACCTGACCCCGCTGAAACAGTTCACCGTTCCGGAGACCGCGAAGAAGCTCAGTGAACTGAACGCGGCGTACTGGAAAGCGGCCGGCCAGTGACGCTCGCTTCCCGGCCGGCGGAATCGGGAACGGCCGGGGGCGGGAGCAGGAGCCCGCTCCCGGCCGGGGCACCGGCACCGCTCCGCACGAGGCGTCGCCGGATCGGCGCCGAGGCGGTCAGCGGCTACCTGTTCGTCGCACCCGCCGTGATCCTGTTCTGCGTCCTGGGCCTGTACACCGTCGGCTACGGCTTCCTGCTCTCCTTCGCCACCTGGAACGGCTTCACCCCGAACTGGGCCTGGGTCGGCCTGGACAACTACGCCGACCTGCTGTGGCGCGACCCGGTCTACGCCCCGCGGCTGCGCCACGCGGCCCTCAACACCCTGTACGTGATGCTCGCCGCCCCTGCCCTGACGGTCCTGGTGTCGTTCCCGCTGGCCGTCCTGCTCAACCAGGTCAAACGGCTGCAGACCGTGCTGCGTTCGGTGTACTTCCTGCCGTACGTCACCAGCGGCATCGCGGTCTTCTTCGCCTGGCAGTACATCCTCCAGCCGGACGGCGCCATCAACTCCCTGCTGGACTCCCTGGGGCTCGGCTCGCTCCAGCAGCCGCAGGGCTGGCTGGGCAATCCCACCACCGCGATGCCCACCATGATCATGGTGACGGTGTGGGGGCACGTCCCGGTGGCGATGCTGCTGTACCTGACGGGACTGCAGGGCATCGACCGCAGCGTGCTGGAGGCCGCGCAGCTGGACGGCGCGGGCTGGTGGCGCACCAACGCGTCGGTGATCTGGCCGCTCGTACGCCCGATCACCGCCATCGTGGTGCTGCTCAACCTCCGTGAGTCGTTGCAGGGGTTCCAGACCTTCCTGGTGATGACCAACGGCGGTCCCGGTGACCACACCAACGTGATGGGTCTCGAGGCCTACCGGCTGGCCTTCCTCAAGAACCTGTCGCCCACCCTGGGCCTGGCCAGCGCACTGGGCTGGATCCTCTTCGCCCTGGCCCTCGTCCTGGCCCTGATCAACCTGCGAGCGCTGCGGAGCAAGACATGACAACGATTTCCCTCGGCGGCGGCACGGCCGGAACACCCCGCAGGAAGGCGGCGGGCAGGACCGCCGCGCGTCTGGTCGTCGGCGCGCTGCTGCTGATCTACGGGCTGGTCAGCGTCTACCCGTTCCTGTGGATGGTGTCGGCGGCCTTCAAGGACCAGGTCGAGGTCGTGCGCGGCGGTCATCTGATCCCGGAGAACCCCACGTTCCAGACGCTCGTCGACACCTGGAACACGCTGCACTTCTTCGACTTCTTCGTGAACAGCCTGCTGGTGACGCTGTACACGGTGGTGCTGACCCTGGTCGTGTACGCGGCGGCCGGCTACGCCTTCGCCGTGCTCCGCTTCCCGGGCCGGGGGCTGCTCCAGAAGCTCTTCGTCTCCCTGCTGTTCGTGCCGGGGGTGACCGTGATGCTGCCGATCGTGCTGCTGGAGAACAAGCTCGGCATCCTGGGCAGTCACTGGGGTCTGGTCCTGCCGTTCGTCAACGGCGGCGCGCCGCTGTCCATCCTGCTGATGACCGGCGCGTTCATGGCGGTCCCTGCCGAGCTGCGGGACTCGGCCCGGGTCGACGGTGCGAGCGAGCTGCGCATCTTCACCGGCATCTACGTGCCGCTCGCCCGGCCCGCGCTGATCACCGTGGCGCTGCTGACGGCCATCCCGACCTGGAACGAGTACCTCCTCACCCGGGTCTCGCTGAACGACCCCTCGACGTACACCCTCCCGCTCGGCCTGCAGACGCTGTCCGCGGAGAACGTCCCGCACTACAACAACCTGATGGCGGGATCGCTGATCGTGGTCATCCCGGTGATCGTGCTCTTCCTCAGCCTCCAGCGCTACTTCGTCAACGGCCTGGTCGGGGCGGTGAAGGGCTGATGCGCGTCCTCGTCACCGGGGCCGCCGGACACATCGGCGGCCATGTCCTCGACGACCTGCTGGCACACGGGCACCAGGTCGTCGCAACGGATCTGACGCCGGTGGACGATCCGCGCCTGGACGGGGTGCACACCGGCGACCTCCGCGACCCGGAGCTGGTCCGCAAGGCCATGGACGGCGTGGCGGCCGTCGTCCACCTCGGGGCGATCCCCCACCCCAACGGCCCCGACCCCAGCGCCCTCTACGCCACCAACTGCCTCACCGCGCACCGGGTGCTGGACGAGGCGGGCCGCACCGGGGTCGGCCGGGTCGTCGCCGCGTCCAGCGCGGCGGCGGTCGGCCTCGCCTGGTCGCCCGTCCCCCAGTCCCCCCGGTACGTGCCGCTCGACGAGGAGCATCCGACCCTCGTCCAGGACCCGTACGGGCTGTCCAAGCTGGCCCTCGAGGAGGCCGCACGCGCGGCCCACCGCCGCTGGGGCACCGGCATCGTCTGCATGCGGTTCCCGTTCACCGGCACCGGCGACCGGCTGGCCAAGCAGCTGGCCGCGGTGCGCGAGGACCCCGGCGGCCACCGGATGGACCTCTGGGGCTGGCTGGACACCCGGGACGCGGCGACCGCCGTGCGCCTGGCCCTGGAGCGGGAGCTGACCGGCTGCCACATCGTCAACGTCGCCGCCCCCGACACCTCCTCCCCGCTGCCCACCGCCGAGCTCATGGAGCGCTTCCACCCGGGAGTGCCGGCCTTCGCCGAACTCTCCGGCCGTACCTCCCTGTTCGACACCCGGGCCTGCTTCGAGCTGCTCGGATTCCACCCGCCCCACCGACCCCAGTAGAGGCCCTCATGCCCCGCAGAGACCCCGCCGGCCGCAGACGCGGGCGGCTCGCCGCTCTCGTCCTGCTCCTGTTAACCGCACTCCTCGCCCCCGCCCCCGCCGCGTTCGCCGCGACGCCCGGGATGTACCCGCACGGAGTCGGGGCAGATCTCGGCCCCACCCCGAAGACCCTCGGTATCCGGCCGAGCGCCGGCGACGACCCCGCCGGGCTCCGCACCGGCGAACTCGACGGCCGTACGTACTGGCGGACGGACGTGGCGAAGGGCACCGGCCATCTGGACCTCGCCCTCGACGCGGACTATCTGAAGGGCGTCGACGCCGACGGGGTGACCGTCAGCGTCACCTACCGGGACACGGGCGCCGGCACCCTCGTGCTCGGCGGCGCCACCCCGCTGCGGCTCACCGGCAGCGACACCTGGAGGACCGGCAGCTTCGACGTGGCCACGGCCGATGCCGCCGTGCTGCGCCTGTCCGGAACGGACGGAGCGGAGGGCGGCGACGGCACCGCGCCGGCCGACATCACGGTCGCCGCCGTGCGCGTCGGCACCTCGGGCGCCTCCGTGACCCTCGGGGAGGCACCGCAGCCCTCGGGGATCACCCCGCGTGCGGGTGACGCCGGCAGCGGTCTCGTCACCGGGGTGGAGGCCGGCCGGGGCTACTGGGGCACCGACCGGAGCGCCCCGGCGCCGGGGCTGAACTTCTTCTACATGAACGTCTCCGACACCTTCCTCTACGACACCCGGGACAAGGTGCTCGTCAGCGTCGACTACTTCGACGCGGGCAACGGCACGTTCGGCCTGCACTACGACTCGCCGGGCAGCGCCACGAGCGACATGTTCAAGCCGTCGGAACTCTTCGCCTACGGGGACACGAAGACGTGGAAGACCCACACCTTCGCCCTCGACGACGCGATCATGACCAACCGCTCCAACGGCTCGGACTTCCGCATCACGACGGACGGCGGGGCCGCCGAACTGAAGGTCGCCGCGGTACGGATCACCGTCGTGCCGGCCGAACTGAAGCCGGCCGAGGGCCTGCAACTCCTCGTCGCCGACGCGCGGCGGGCCTGGACGGCGGCGCGCGAGGGCGGGCGAGACGGGCAGTACCCGCCGGGCGCGAAGGCCGCGCTGCTGGACTCGATCGCCGCCGCGCAGAAGGCCGTCGACACCGGCGGCACGACGGAGGCGGAGCTGAAGGCCGCCCTGGACGCGCTCGACACCTCGCTCCGGGACTTCCGGAAGTCCGCGGTGAACACCAACCTGGCCCGCGGCACGAAGGCCACCGCGAGCAGCGGCACGCCCGCGGCCGCGGTCGACGGGGACGCCTCGACGGCGTGGACCAGCGGCGACGGCGGCACCGGCGAGTGGATCACGACGGACCTGGGCTCGGTGAAGTCCGTCAACGACGTCCGGATCCAGTGGGGTTCGACCTTCGCCCAGGACTACACGGTGCAGGTGTCCCGCGACGGCCGGGACTTCACCACGGTGGGCCGCAACGGCGCCATCGCCACGAAGACGATCCGCACCCGCTTCGCGACCACGGCCGCACGCTATGTGCGGATCGCGGTCAAGGGGTACGCCCCGGGCGCCAGGAACATCACGATCGGCGAACTGGAGGTGCGCAAGGAGCGCACCGTACGGCCGTGGCCGCATGCGGTGAGGACGGACTTCCCGGTGGAGTCCCCGGTCGTCGCGGACTTCGACGCCCGCGACTACGGCGCCGACCCGAGCGGCCGCAAGGACTCCACCCACGCGATCCAGCAGGCCGTCTACGACTGCTACGACGCGGGCGGCGGCACGGTCTGGCTCCCCTCGGGGACGTACCGGGTGACCGACACCGTCGAGGTGCACTCCTTCTGCACCGTGCGCGGTGACCGGCGCGATCCCGACCGCGGCAGCGGCGGGTACGGCACGGTGATCTCAGCCGACCTGCCCGCGGGTGCGGACGGACCGGTCCTGTTCCGGATCGGCGGCAGCGCGGGCGTCATGGGCGTCACCACCTACTACCCGCGCCAGAGTGCGGCCTCGCCGGTCGCGTACAACTCGACGTTCCAGATCCCCGGCGGTGCGTGGATCGGCAACGAGAACTACATGATGGCCACCGTCTCCGACGTCACGATGCTCAACTCGTACAAGGGCGTGGGAATCAGCACCATGCCCAACGACCAGGGCGTGGCGCCCTCCTCGGGCCAGGTCCACGAGTCGGCGACGCTCCGCAACATCAAGGGGACCGTACTGTCCGAGGGCTTCCGTGCCTTCAACGGCGCGGACGTGGGCACCTGGGAGAACATCACCCTGGACAACGGTTACTGGGCGGACGCCCCGGCGGCCTACCACCCGCCGAAGCGGGCCGCGCTGGACACCTGGACCCGCGCGCACGGCACCGGATTCGTCCTCGGTGACCTGGAGTGGGACCAGTTCTACCGGATCAAGGCCGCCGACTACCGCACCGGGATCCACATCGTGGCCGGTCAGCGGGCCTCGTTCACCGGCAGCTTCGTGCAGAGCGAGATCCGCCGCACGGATGTCGCGCTGCTGGCGGACAGCTTCGACTCGCGCTGGGGCATGTCCTTCGCCTCCAGCGTCCTGGAGGGCAGCGAGGCGGCCGTCCGGAACGGCTCCGAGGCGTATGTGAAGCTCACCGACACCAAGGTGTCCGGAGCCGTCTCGGGCATCGTCCACCGCATGTCCGGCACGGTCCCGCGCTACGACCAGAAGCCGCTGCCCCGGCCCGCGCGGGACGCGCTGTACGTCGCGGACCGGGCTCCGCGCGAGACCGGCATCATGCCGCGGCGGGACGCCACGGCCGCCGTCCAGCAGACCCTGGACCGGGCGGGCCGCGAGGGCGGCGGGACCGTCTACCTCCCGGCCGGCTGGTACCGCGTCGACGGCCACCTCCGGGTGCCCGCCGGGGTGGAGCTGCGCGGCGCGTCGCCCGTACCGAACCGCGATCTGGTCGGTGCGAGCGGCGGCACCGTCCTGATGGCGTACGAGGGCCGTGACACCGGCAGTCCCGACACGGCGACGGCGCTGATCACGCTGAACGGCAAGCGGGCGGGCGTCCGCGGCCTGCGGGTCCTGTACCCCGAGAACAACCCGGCGGCGGCGGACGGCCCGGTCCCCTATCCGTTCGCCGTGCGCGGCAACGGTCCGGGCACCTACGCCCTCGACCTCGGCCTGCCCAACGCCTGGAACGGCATCGACATGGCCGCGCACCGCAACGACGGATTCACCGTCCGCAAGCTGGCCGGCGCCGTCTTCAACCGGGCCATCACGGTCGGCCGCAGCGACGGCGGCCGGATCGAGGGGGTGCTCAACAACGGGAACGCGGTCGCGCGGGTCGCCTACGCCCTGCCGGACTGGGTCCTGGAGTCGAACATCTTCCCCGATGTGATCGACGACCCGATGCGCAAGCAGTCGCAGATCGTGACGGTCGACGGCGCCACCCGGCTGACGGTGCTCAACGCCTTCGCCTACGGCTTCCACCACGGTCTGGTCGTCCGCTCCGGTGAGGTGACCGCGTACAACCTGGGCACCGACAACCTCGGCACCGACGGCTTCACGGTCGAGGCGGACGGCGGAGACGTCACGGTGGTCAACCTCCTGCGCTACAACGGCGCCTCGGTCACCGGCCCGGCGCGTGCGTACAACATCATGGCGATCAACATGCTCCAGAACGGCCTGACCGCCGAGGCCGCACCGGCCGGACACGGCACCGTGACCCTCGTCGGCAACGAGACGGAGCCGGGCCGCTACGAACGGGGCTCCACGGTCACCGCCGAGGCGAAGCCGCTCCCCGGCCACCGCTTCCTGAGCTGGACGGTGGACGGCGAGGTGATCTCCACCGGTCCCTCGCTGGAGATCACGGTCGACGCGGACAGGACGGTGACGGCCACCTTCGACTGACCTGCCGGCTCCCTCCCCCGGCCACGCCGGCTCCCGCGCCAGGGAGCCGGCGTGGCCGCGCGCACGCTGCGAGGCGCACCGGGACTCCTCACCCGATGTGGCGCCCGGCCCGCGTGTGCGGCGGCGAGGAGCGGGCACCTGGCCGATATTGAAGGCACTGCGTCCACGCAGTGCCCGCTCCGCACGGACGAGGAGACAACCGCTGTGACAATCCCCGCAGCGCCGGGCGACTCCGGAACCGGTGTCGTCACGACGGCCCTACCGGCGCGACTGGACCGTCTGCCGTGGTCACGCTGGCACTGGATGATCGTCATCGGCCTCGGGACGGTGTGGATCCTCGACGGGCTGGAAGTGACGACGGTCGGCAACATCGCGGGCCGGCTTTCGGAGGAGGGATCGGGGCTGGACATCACGTCCGCCCAGGTCACCGGACTGGCCGCGGCCCTCTACGTGGCGGGGGCCTGCGCGGGTGCGCTCTTCTTCGGATGGCTCACCGACCGGTTCGGCCGCAAGAAGCTGTTCATGGTGACCCTCGCGGTCTACCTGGCGGCGACGGCGATGACCGCACTGTCCTTCAGCGCGTGGTGGTTCTTCCTCTTCCGCTTCCTCACCGGTTTCGGCATCGGCGGGGAGTACGCGGCCATCAACTCGGCGATCGACGAACTGATCCCCTCGAAGTACCGGGGCCGGGTCGACCTCATCATCAACGGCAGCTACTGGCTGGGCGCCATCGGCGGGGCGCTGCTGTCGATCGTCATGCTGAACACGGACTACTTCCCCAAGGACCTGGGCTGGCGGCTCACCTTCGCCCTGGGTGTCGTCCTGGGCCTCGTGATCCTGCTCGTCCGGCGGCACGTACCGGAGAGTCCGCGGTGGCAGCTCATCCACGGCCACCGCGAGGACGCCGACGAACTCGTCTCCTCCGTCGAGCGGGAGATCGAGGACGAGAGTCACGAGAAGCTGCCGCCGCCGGCCGGTGAGATCACGGTCCACGAGCGCAAGAGCATCGGCTTCGGGCTCATCGCGAAGACCGTGTTCCGCAGCTATCCCAAACGTGCGGTGCTCGGGCTGTCCCTCTTCATCGGGCAGGCGTTCCTCTACAACGCGATCACGTTCGGCTTCGGCGCGATCCTCACCAAGTTCTTCGACGTCGAGAGCGGTCGGACCGGCTACTACTTCGCGGTGATCGCGGCCGGCAACTTCGTCGGACCACTCGTACTCGGCAAACTGTTCGACACGATCGGGCGGCGCATCATGATCGCGGCCACGTACATCGTTCCGGGCATCCTGCTGTTCGTCACGGCCTGGCTCTTCGACCGGGGCTCCCTCGACGCCAACACCCTGACCGCCTGCTGGTGCGTGGTGCTGTTCTTCGCATCCGCCGGGGCGAGCAGCGCCTATCTGACCGTCTCCGAGATCTTTCCCATGGAGACCAGGGCCATGGCCATCGCCTTCTTCTACGCGGTCGGCACGGCGGTCGGCGGAATCAGCGGCCCGCTCATCTTCGCCGACCTCACCGAGTCCGGCGTCGCCCGCGACACGGCACTCGCCTTCTGCATCGGTGCCGCGCTGATGTGCGCGGCCGGCATCGTCGCCGCCTTCCTCGCGGTCGACGCCGAGCAGCGCTCCCTGGAGGACATCGCGCGACCGCTCTCCCAGACGGAGAAGGCCGGCGGCCGGGGCGACGACGCGGGCCGGTAGCGGGAGTCACCCGAGCGCACGGCCCGGTGTGCGCGCCCGGGGCGGCGGTGCCATGTTTCGGACGGGGCCCTGCGGCAACCCGGGTGGTGGGCATCGGCCGCGTCGCTGTCCCCGGTGCGGGCCGGGTGCCCCGGAGAAGAGACCCGAGAACGAGAAGGAGAACGCCATGCCGGCCGGATCCAGTCGCAAGCGTGAGCGTCAGTACGAACACGTGAAGGAGAGCGCCGAGAAGCGCGGCGAGCCGGAGAAGCGCGCGAAGGAGATCGCCGCCCGTACCGTCAACAAGGAACGGGCCCGCTCGGGTGAGTCGAAGACGGCGAGCAGGACATCCACACAGGACCCGAAGTCGGCGTCCCAGCGAGGCGGGGAGCGCTCGCACAAGGGCGCGCAGGGGCGTACCAGGGACCAGCTGTACGAAGAGGCCAGGAAGAAGAACATCGAGGGCCGCTCCACGATGAACAAGGAGCAGCTCCGCAAGGCGGTCAGCCGCTGATTCACCGAAACCACCGGCCGCGCCGCGTCGCGGCCGTACCCCTGGCCGACAGGAAGGACGTCAGCGGATGAGCGACCACGATGCGGCCGAGCGCAAGGTGCTGGCCATCGTCACCAACTACGGCGTCGAGCAGGACGAGCTCGTCGTCCCGCTCGACCACCTGCGCGGGTGGGGCGCCCAGGTCGATGTCGCGGCCGTGACGAGGGACTCGGTCGAGACCCTCGTCGGTGACAAGGAGCCCGGCAGGACCCTGGAGCCCGACCTGACGCTGGACGAGGCCGATCCGGACGGTTACGACCTTCTGCTCGTACCGGGCGGGACGCTGAACGCCGACACACTCCGCATGCAGAGCTCCGCGTGCCGGATCGTGCGCGCGTTCTCCGCAGCGGGCCGCCCCGTCGCCGCGATCTGCCACGGGCCCTGGGTGCTGGTGGAGGCCGGCGTGATCCCGGGAAAGCGGCTCACGTCCTACGCCTCGCTGCAGACCGACATCCGCAACGCGGGCGGCGACTGGACGGATCAGCCGGTCGTCACGGACGAGTCCGGCGGCTGGAAGCTCATCACCTCACGGAACCCGGACGATCTGGAACCGTTCGTGCGGGAGATCGACGCGGCGCTCGCCGTCCCGGGCCTGCCCGGCCTCTGATCCGCGTCCGGGGGCCCTCGCGCGCGTGCACGCAACGGCCGAGGGCCGGTATCGGATTTCTCCGATACCGGCCCTCGGTCCACGACTGTCTCCAGTCGGGACGACAGGATTTGAACCTGCGACCCCTTGACCCCCAGTCAAGTGCGCTACCAAGCTGCGCCACGTCCCGCTGCCAGTCCCCCGGTCATGCCGGGCGGCTGCGCAGGACAAACATTACCTCACTCCGTGGACCGGATCGACGCCCGCGCCTGCTGGGCGCGGGTCGCCAGGGACTCGGCGCCGCAGGCCGTGGCCAGCTTCTGTGCCCGGGCGAGCTCACGGGGCGACCGGGTGGCGATGCCGTAGTCGAGGAGGGCGAGGGCCAGCTCGTAGCCGGACGGTGACGCCTCCAGGTGGCGGACGGCCTCACCGAGCAGGTGGGCCGCCTCCTCCGGGCGGGCGAAGAGGGCGACACAGCGCAGGGCCTCGCCGATCGCCGTATCCGTGCCGAAGCGCTCCGCGTGCACCCGGGCGGAGTTGGCGAGCTGGGCGGCGCGGCCCGGGTCGTCGTCGGCGAGGGCGCGGGCCAGGTCGCCCGCCCAGGGGCCCCAGATGCCGTTGAACCTGCCGCGTGGTTCGAGGGCGTGCCCGGCCGCCTCCAGCTCGGTGACGGCTTCCTTCGTACGGCCCTCGGCCAGCAGCAGGCGGCCACGGACGCACGGTGCGTCGGGCAGGACCATGGCACTGGGGTAGGGCAGACCGAAGTCGTACTGGTCGGCGACCTTGCGGGCCTCGGTGACCCGGCCGCGGGCCAGCAGGGTGTCGATGAGGAGGCAGGCGGCGTCCCAGTGGACGGGCAGTCCGCTGCCGACACGGTCGGCGAGGCGCAGTCCCTCGCGCAGGAAGCCCTCCGCCTCGGCCAGCCGGCCGCGACGGCGGTGGACCAGGCCGAGCAGGGTGTGGGCGAAGGCCAGGTGGGCGCCGCTCCAGCCGGAGATCTCGAAGGCGCGCACGGCCTCGCCGAAGAGTTCCTCGGCCCGGTCGAGCTGGTCGGTGAAGGCGTAGGTGATGCCGAGCAGGGTGGGGAGCTCGAAGCCCCATTCGGTGTCGGTCCAGCCCAGGCCGCGGGCGGGGTGGCCGTTGACCAGGGCGCGTTCGCACAGGTCCACGATCAGCTGGGAGTTCTCGCCGCGCAGCATCGCATCGAAGGCGCGGAGCGTGAGGAGTGCCCGTTCGGCGTTGTCCCGGCCGGTGAGGTGGTCGGCGTTGGCGGCGAGCCGGCGGGAGCGGCCGGGCCCGTCCTCCTCGGTGGCCTGCATGCCCTCCCAGAGGAAGTGGGCGGCCTGCAGGCGCATCAGGCCCGGTCCCGGCGCCGTGCGCTCGGCCTCGGCCGCCAGTGCAAGGGCCGCTTCCTTCAGCTGGTTGTTGTGCGACAGGGCGGCGGCCAGCCGGAACGTGGCGTCGACCCGCAGTTCGTCGGCGAGGCCGGGCATGTCGAGTGCGGCCCGCAGGTGCTGCACGGTGGTGGGCGGGGAGCTGAGCAGGGTGGCGCAGCCCAGCTCGTACAGGAGGGTGGCGCGTACGTCGTGGCGCGGCGGTTCCTGGAGCGCCCGCTCCAGGCAGCGGCGGGCGGCTTCGGGGGCGCCGACCGCGAGGTGCTGGTTGGCGGCGGCCCGCAGTTGCTCGACGAGTTCCTGGTCGTCGTCCGGGTGGACTTCGAGCAGGTGCCGGGAGGCCGCCGCGGGTCCGAGGCCGGCCCGGGTGATCGCCCAGGCGGCTCTGCCGTGCATGGCGGTGCGGGTGGCGGGCGGAATGGAGCGGTACACGGCGGTGGCGATCAGCGGGTGCACGAACTCCAGCGGGTCGAAGCCACTGACGATACGGGCCTCGCGCAGCCGGGCGGTGCAGTCCGCCGCCTCGGCGGGGCTCATTCCGGCCAGGGTGGCGGCGAGTTCCTGGGAGATGTCGGTACCGAGGACGGCGGCGGCCCAGGCGAAGCGGTTGGCGTTGGTGCCGAGCCGTTCGAGCCGGGCGACGAGACCGCTGCCCCGGGCCGACGCGCCGAGTTCGCGGAGCAGTCCGGCGGACTCCTCCAGCGGGGCCAGTTCACGGTCCTGGACCTTCGCGACGAGCTCGACCGCCTCGTAGGGGTTGCCGCCGGTGACGGCCCACACCTCGCGGCAGAACGGGTCGTCGGCGTGGTCGCCGAGGGTGGCCCGGACCAGTTCGGACGTGGCGTCGGGGGTGAGTGCGCGCAGGGCGACACGGACCTGCGCCGGATGGCCGCCCGCGGCGGTGCGCTGGGCCTCGCGGGCCGCGAGCTCCTCCGGGCGGTGCGCCTGGACGACCAGGACCTTCAGTTCACCGAGCCGGGCGGTGAACGAGGCGAGCCAGGCGAGGGATTCGCCGTCCGCCCAGTGCGCGTCGTCGATGACGAGGAGCAGCGGACGGTGGCTCAGCCGGGAGGCGAGCCGGGAGACGACCCAGTCGAGGCCGTCGCGCACACCCTGCGGGTCGGGCTGCGGGCCGGTGGGCTCGGAGAGGCCCAGGGCCGGTGCCGCGATCTCGTACCAGGCGCCGAACAGGGCCTTCACGTCGTCGGCGGGGAACTGGTCCAGCGCGGGCTGGAGCAGCTGGCGCACGACGTGGAACGGCACCGAGGTGACCGTCTCGCCGCCGCGGGCGGACCAGACGGTGCAGCGGTCGGCGGCCATGGCCTGGATCTCGGCCAGCAGCGCGGTCTTGCCGATGCCCGCCTCGCCGCTGAAGACCAGCAGCCCGCCGGCGGCCTGCGCGCCGCAGAGGGCGTCAACGGCCTGTGCGGCGGCGGCGAGTTCCGGTTCGCGTTCGTACAGCGGCCGGGACGGCTTCATGCCTGCTCTCCCCAAAGTCGGATCGATGACAGTCGAGCCTAGTCGTGCGCGGGGGGCCACCGACAGGGGTTCAGGCAGTTCTCCGCAGGTACGAGGCACAATCGGGGGGTGGACGAGACTCGCAGGGACCGGGACGCCGAGGGCCGGGCGCACAACGCGCGCCCCCGGGACGGGCTGGGACGCCCCCTGCCGTACGGGACGCAGGGGGTGGAGCGGCAGCCCGAGGGCGTGGTCCGTTCGCCCGGGGAGACGGTGCGGGAGGCGCAGCGGCTGCTGGACGCCGGAATGCCGTTCCACGCCCATGAGGTGTTCGAGGACGCGTGGAAGTCGGGGCCCGACGCGGAACGGGAGTTGTGGCGGGGGCTGGCGCAGCTGGCCGTCGGTCTGACCCATGCCGCCCGGGGCAACGCGACGGGCGGTGCGCGGCTGCTGCGGCGGGGCGCGGGTGCGCTGGCGGGATTCGCCGGGTCCGGTGGGGCCGCCGGGGCTCCCGGCGGGCCGGACACTCCGGCCGCTCGGGTTCCGGCGGCGCACGGGATCGACGTCGACGCGCTGAGCGGCTGGGCGCTGGAGCTGGCCGGGCGGGTGGAGGGCGAGGGTGCCCCGGTCGTCGACGCGGCCGCCGAGGCGCCGCGGCTGCGGGCCGACGGCGGCTGACCGCGGTGCGCGGGACCGGATCGCGGCGCACCGGGACGGAGGGCACGGAGCCCGAACTCCCCTTCCTTTCCCTCTCCTTGACCGAGAGCGGTGAACAGGGGCGTGCGGAGCCATTACGATCCGGCCTCATGAGCACTTCTGACCAGGACCAGGACCAGGCCCTCGACGCCCCGATAGCCGAACCCGAGGACACCGCGGCGGCCGAGGACCGGCGGCTGACGCCACGCCAGGCGAGACGACTGCGGATCGTCCTCTCCTCGGTCGGGATGGTGGCGATGGCGGTCGTCCTGGGGCTGCGGATCGCGAGCCGGTCCTCCGTCCTGGTGGTCGGGGTGTACGGGCTGGCGCTGATCCTGTGCGGGATCGTGATCGAGCTGAGCAGGAACGGCCGGACCCGGCTCGGCAGCTGGCTGCTGGGGGTCGGTCTGGTGGCGGCGATCGGGTCGGACTGGCTGCTGATCCCCTGAACCCCGGGCCTGCCGGGCGCGGCCCGTTCCGCGCGTCCCGGTCAGTCCAGTGAGACGTGCACCGTCCCGCCGTGCGGATCGGCCCGGTCCAGCCAGCCGGCGGGCAGGTGGAAGGGGCGGCCCGGCCGGGCGGGCCGCAGCAGGCGCCGGCGGTGCAGTTCCACACCGTCCTGGCGGACGACGAGCAGCGGGGCCGTGAGGATCCGGCCGGTCCGCAGGATGAACCGGTCGCCCAGCGGCCGGTCGTCCCCGGGCCCGATGAGGTTGGGCGTGATCCACTCCAGCGGTGCCGCGACGGCGACCGCGGGGCGGTCCGCGGGCCAGTCGCCGGTGGCGAGATGACGGAGTACGGGTACGGCGAGGGCGCGGCCCTCCGCCGCGGCGGTGCCGGCGCTCTCCACGCCGTGCAGCACGTTGCCCACGGCGAAGACGCCGGGCTCGCCCGTGCGGTACGCGGCGTCGTGCGCGGGGCCCCGGGTACCGGGGTCCAGCGGCAGGCCCGCGCGCCGCGCCAGTTCGTGTTCGGGGATCCAGTCGCCCGTGAACACCACGGTGTCGCAGGGCAGGGTCGTCGTGCGGCCGTCCTCGTGGCGCACCGAGACGCCGGTGAGCCGGGTACGGCCGGTCAGGGCGGTGACGGCGGTGCGGGTGAGCAGCGGGGCGCTATGGAGCTGTTCCAGGGCGGCGGGCCGGACCGGGGGCCGGTCGGTGACCCGGGCGACGACTTCGACGCCGGCCTCGCGCAGGGTGCCGGCGGCCGCGTCGGCGACCGGTTCGTCGCCGACGATCACCGCCCGGCTGCCGATGTGCTGGTGGTGGAGGTGGACGGCCTGCTGGAGTTCTCCGGTGGTGTAGACGCCCGCCGGGCGGGTGCCGGGGACCAGCCGGGCGCTGCGCGGGCGTTCCCGGGCTCCGGTGGCGAGGACGACGGTCCTGGCGGTGATCCGTTCCAGTCCGCCCGGTCCTGTGGTGTCGAGGATGCGTGGACCCGCCCAGCCGGTGACGGTGATGCCGGTGCGCAGGACGGCGCCGGCGCCGGTCGCGGCAGCCGCGCTGCGCCGGGCGTACTCGGGGCCGCTTATCCCTCCGCTCGTGCGCCGGCTGCCGAACCCCTTGTGGTGGCAGTGGCGCGGGATGCCGCCCGCGGTCTGTTCGCGTTCCAGGACCTCGACCCGGCGCACCCCGGAAGCGGCGAGTGCGGCCGCGGCGCCCAGACCGGCCGGGCCCGCCCCGACGACCAGCACGTCGACGCTCCGCTCGCGGCGGGTCATGTCCGGCTCCCCTCCTCGATGCGTGCGCGGAGACCGGCGCCGCAGGAGAAGCCCTGGCAGCGTCCGTTGCCGGCCCTGGTCCTGCGGGCCAGGCCCGCGACGGAGCGCGGCGGGAGGGTGGAGCGGAGGGCGTCTCGGATCTCGCCCTCGGTGACGCGCTCGCAGTGGCAGACCAGGGTGCCGTACGCGGGGTCCCGGGCGATGAGTCCGGCGTCCAGGCAGGGGCGTTCGCCCGTCTCACCGAGTCCGGGCATGGTGAGGGGCTCCAGCGCGACGGGGGTGCCCAGGGCGAGGCCGGTGTCGGCGAGGAGCGCGGTGACGTGGTCGGCGATGGCCATGGAGGCGGTCAGTCCGGTGGAGCGGATTCCGCCGACCGCGATGTAGTTCAGGCCGGGGTGGGCCTGGATTCGGTAGTCCTCCTGCCCGGTGGCCGCCCGCAGTCCCGCGTACACGGCGGTCACCTCCTCGTCGAGGAGCCGGGGCAGGATCCTTCGGCCCTTCTCCCGCAGCAGGGCGATTCCCTCCTGTGTCGACTCGGTGGCGGTCTTGTCGTCGAGTTCCTCCGCTGTGGGGCCGAGAAGCACGTTGCCGAAGACGGTCGGGGCCACCAGGACGCCCTTGCCGACGGCGGTGGGGACGGGGAGCAGGATGTGCCGGACCAGGTCGCGGGCGGGCTTGTCGAACACGATGAGCTGGCCGCGGCGCGGGGTGACGGTGAAGTGGTCGTGGCCGAACTGCCGGTCGATCTCGTCGGCGTGCAGCCCGGCGGCGTTGATCAGGTACCGGGTGCGCAGCGGGCCGCGCCCGGTCGTGAGGGTGTGGTGGTCCGGTCCGGGCTCGATGCGGCCGACCCGGCAGTCCAGGTGCAGATGGACGCCCGCGCGGACGGCCTGGGTGGCGAAGGCGAGCGGTGTGGTCCAGGGGCAGATGACGGACTCGTCGGGGACCTCCAGCGCGCCGAGTGCGCCCGGGCCGAGGTGGGGTTCCCGCTCGGCGACCTCGTCGGCGTCCAGCAGCCGGGCGGCGTGGTAGCCGTTGGCCTCCGCCTTGGCCAGCAGGGCGGGCAGCGCGGCGAGTTGTCCGGCGTCCCAGGCAACGAGGAGGGCGCCGACGCGCTCGACCGGGATCCCCGTCCCGGCGGCGTACGCGGCGAGTTTCCGCTGCCCCTCGCGGACGAGGCGGGCTTCCAGGGAGCCGGGGACGGCGTCGAAGCCGGTGTGCAGGATCGCGGTGTTGGCCTTGGACGTGCCGTCGCCGATGTCGTCCGACGCCTCGACCAGGGCGGTGCGGACCGGGTGGTGGGCGAGGGCGCGGGCGATGGCGGTGCCGACCACGCCCGCTCCGATGACGGTGACGTCGTACGGGGCGCCGCCGGGCAGTTCCGGCAGGGGGTCCCCGGCGGTGGTGACGGTGACGGGGTGCGTCATCGGGCCGCTCCGGCCGGGGTCATGACCGTTCCAGCAGGGTGTCGACGGCGGCGCGGAATCCGGCGAGGCGCTCGGCCGCCTCCGAGGGGCCGATCCGCGGTTCGTAGACGGCGGACGGCCGCCAGGCGGGGACGGCGTCGGCGAGGGCGAGTCCGGGGTCGCTGCCGAGCCGGGCCACGGCCCCGACCCCGAGAGCGGTGACGTCGGGCAGGGCGGACACCTCGACGGGCCGTTGCAGCAGATCGGCCTGGGTCTGCATGAGGAGTGCGGAGCGGGTCAGTCCGCCGTCGACGCGGAGGGCCGTCAGCGGGGTGCCGAGGTCGGAGGCCACCGCGTCGGCGAGTTCGACGACCTGCGCGGCGATGCCCTCGCACAGCGCCCGCACGAGGTGGCCGGCCGTGGTGTCCAGGCTCAGGCCGGTGACCGAGCCGCGCAGGTCGCCGCGCCACCAGGGGGCGGCGAGACCGGCGAGCGCGGGCACGAAGGTGACGCCGCCGGAGTCGGGGACGCCGCCACCGACCGGGTCGAGATCCTCCGCCCCGGAGATCACCTTGAGGTCGGTGAGCCAGCGGACGGCGGAGGCGGCCGTGTAGACCTGTCCGTCCAGGCAGTAGCTGGTACGTCCGCCGAGCCGCCAGGCCACGCAGCTGACCAGCCCGGTGGAACCCCGGCGCGGCACGCCGCCGGTCTGGGCCAGGAGGAACGCGCCGGTGCCGTAGGTGCACTTGGCGCTGCCGGGTTCCAGCGCGCCCTGCGCCAGGAGGGCCGCCTGCTGGTCGACGAGCAGCCCGGTCAGCGGGAGTTCGCCGCCGAACGCGGTCGTGGTGCCGAAGGTTCCGGCCGCGTCCACCACGGCCGGCAGGCGTTCGCCGCCCAGACCGAAGACGTCCAGGGCGGCGGGCGACCAGACGGTCTCGTCGAGGTCGAGCAGCTGGGTCCGGCCGGCCGTCGCCGCGTCCGTGACGAAGGCTCCGGTGAGCCGGTGGACGAGCCAGGAGTCGCTGGTGGTGACGACCCCGGCACGGGTCCGTTCGCGGCGGATCCAGGCCATCTTGGGTGCGGCGAAGTACGGATCGAGCGGCAGTCCGGTGAGCCGCTTCAACTCCTCCTCGTGTGCCGCGAGTTCCCCGCAAAGCGGCTCGGAGCGCCGGTCCTGCCAGACGATCGCCTCGGTGAGCGGCTTCCCGGTGTCCGGGTCCCAGGCGAGCACCGTCTCGCCCTGGTTGGCGAGCCCCACGGCGACGACCGGTTCGCCCGCGGCGGCCAGGGCCTGCGTCCCGGCGTCGACGACCGAGCCGAGCAGTTCGGCCGGGTCCGCCTCGACGGCTCCCCCGGGTCCGTAACGCGGCCGCACCGGAGCGGAACCGGAACCGATCACGCCCCGCTCGGGACAGATCACCAGCGCTTTCGTCCCTGAGGTGCCCTGGTCCACGGCGAGTACCGGGCCTGTCATCGGGTCTCCAGCGGTACGCAAGCCCCCGGGCTTGAACGGAATCGTGATCATCGGTCGCGGCAACCCAGGGTGGTGCAGCCCAGCGGTTACGTCAAGCGCCCGCAGGAGATGTCGCCGGAACCCGGCGCGTCCGCTCAACCTCCTGTTTGCACAAGTGACTTGAAGAAGATCCACGATTCGTTCGGGAGTTCGGCACGGAGGGCTCTACACTCACCGCCGAGCAACAACCGGACGCTTTACAGCAGTTCACATTTCAACTGCTGCTTCACCCCCCACGTCCCGAGGATCGATGAGACCGACACCATGCTCCGAGCACGTCCATGGCCAACAGTGAATTCCGGCCGGTCTACCATCCGGCCGGCCACGACAACGCACTCCGCTCCGCGTTACAGGACTTACGCACCGGCCGCTGGCTGTCGATGCGTGATCTCCTGGAGAGCACCCCGGACTGGACCCTGTGGACCCAGCGCACCCAGGTGTTCGGGGCGGTCGCGGCGGGATCGGACGCGGTTCGGGCCTGGCTGACGGAGGAGCCGCGCAGCGTCGCGGCCGCCGTGATGCACGCGCGGGTCGCCGTGGAGCGGGCGGTACGGGCCCACCGCGCCGACCACCCGCGCGGACAGGAGCTGTGGCAGGAGGCCTGGGAGGCGTGCCGCTCGGCCGCCCACGCCTCACCGGCGGACCCGGTGCCCTGGGTGTGCCTGCTGGCGCTGGCCCAGCTCGACGAGCGCCAGCGCCTGGAGGAGCACCGGCTGCATCCCCCGGGCCCCATGCTCTTCCCCGGGCCGTGGGGGCTGCTGGCGGAGGCCGACAAGCGCGATCCGTACAACCGCGAGGCCTATCACCGGATGCTCCAGTTCGTCTATGCGCGCAAGGCCGGGGGCGTCCTCTCCGAGGCGGTCAACTTCGTTCAGTGGGCGGCCTCCTCGGCACCCGACGGCTCGGCGCTGCACGTTCTCCCGCTGTACGTGCGGGTCGAGCGCTACCGCCGCGAGAACGGTCACGAGAAGGCGCTGGACCTGCACTGGGTCACCGAGGACGCAGAGCGCGAGGCCCTGCGCGCCCTGGAGATCTGGTTCCTGCGCACTCCCCCGGCCACCCACACCCTGCTCGATCTGAACCATCTCGCGCACGCGCTGTGGGGGGCGCTCCAGTTCGCCGACGCCGCTCCGGTCTTCCGTGAACTCGGCCCGTACTTCACCTCGTTGCCGTGGGCGTACCGCACCCGCGACCCCAAGGATCCCGGCGGCGCCGAGGAGGTTTTCCTGCGCGCCCGCAGCCGCGCCATCGCCGCCGCCCGCGATCCGGACCGGGGCCCGCACGGCTGACCCGGTCCGCTCCCCCTGTCCTGTGTCCCGTTCCCCCTTACCGCTCACGGAGGTCCTTCCATGTCCCTATCCACCTCGACCCAGCAGGGTGCCGAGGCCCCCGCACCCAAGGACGAGGAGCAGCGGCTGCGCGAACTCGGCTACCAGCCGGTGCTGGCGCGCCGCATGGGCGGCTTCGGCAACTTCGCCATCAGCTTCTCCGTCATCTCGATCCTGTCCGGCTGCATGACCCTGTACGGCTTCGGCATGTCCACCGGCGGGCCGTCGGTGATGCTGTGGGGCTGGGCCGGGGTCGGTCTGTTCGTGCTCTGCGTCGGCATGGCGCTCGCCGAGGTCACCAGCGCCTATCCGACGTCCGGGGCGCTGTACTACATGGCGGACCGGCTCGGCGGCCGCAAGTGGGGCTGGTACACCGGCTGGCTGAATCTGCTCGGGCTGCTCGGCGCGATCGCCGGCATCGACTACGGTGCCGCGCTGTTCACCGGTGCGCTGATGAACCTCCAGTGGGGGTTCTCGCCCACCCCCGGCAAGACGATGATCATCTTCCTCTGCATCCTGCTGCTGCACGCCGTGCTGAACCTGTTCGGTGTCCGGCTCGTCAGCGTGCTCAACTCGATCAGCGTGTGGTGGCACCTGGCCGGTGTCGCGGTGATCGTGTCCGTACTGGCGATCGTGCCCTCGCACCACCAGTCGCCGTCGTTCGTCTTCACCGAGTTCGTCAATGACACCGGCTGGGAGAACCCGCTCTACGTGGCGGCGATCGGCCTGCTGCTGGCGCAGTACACGTTCTGCGGCTACGACGCCTCCGCCCACCTGTCGGAGGAGACGTCGGACGCCTCCGTCTCGGCGCCCCGCGGCATCGTCCGGTCGATCTGGGTGTCGTGGCTGGCCGGTTTCGTGCTCCTCGCTGGGCTGACGTTCGCGATCCAGGACTACGCGGGCACCCAGAACAGCGCCACCGGAGTGCCGCCGGCCCAGATCCTCATCGACGCGCTGGGGACCTCGGGCGCGACCGCGATGCTGCTGATCGTGATCGCCGCGCAACTGTTCTGCGGCAACGCCGAGGTCGCCGCCACCAGCCGGATGGTGTTCGCCTTCAGCCGCGACAACGCGCTGCCGGGCTCCTCGCTGTGGCGCAAGGTGAGCGCCCGTACGCAGACGCCGGTCAACGCGGTGTGGCTGTCGGTGATCGTCGCCGGGGTGCTCGCCCTGCCGTCGCTGTACTCGGCGACCGCGTACGGCGCGGTGACCGCGATCAACGTCATCGGCATCACGCCGGCGTACGCGATCCCGATCTTCCTGAAGCTGCGCGCGGGTGACCGCTTCGATCGCGGGCCGTGGCACCTGGGCCGCTGGTCCAAGCCGGTCGGCTGGATCGCCGTCACATGGGTCGTGATCGTCACCGTGCTGTTCCTGCTGCCGCAGAAGTCGCCCGTGACGATCGACTCGATGAACTACGCCTCGATAGCCCTGGTCGCCGTGCTGGTCCTGGCGACCGTGTGGTGGTTCGTCGCGCGTCGCTCGTACGGCACCCCGTCGGCGTACGGAAACGCCCGTGAGCAGGCCGAGATCGAGGAGGGCATCGTCTGACCGACGCCCGGTCCGCTCGGCGGCCCTCCCGGATCCCCGCGGTCCGGGAGGGCCGCTACGGGTTCAGGAGCAGTTGCAGACCGCCCAGCACGGTGGCGCCGATGACCAGTCGCTCGAACAGGGCCTGGTTGATCCGGTCCACGCACTTCCGGCCGATCCAGGCGCCGGGCACGACGAACAGCAGCATGCAGGCGTCCAGCAGCAGGGACCGGCCGTCGATCAGCCCTAGGCCCACACTGAACGGCACCTTGGACGTGTTGACGATCAGGAAGAACCACGCCGACGTGCCGAGGAAGCCGAGTTTGCGGAACCCGGCGGAGAGCAGATAGAGCGACATGACGGGGCCGCCCGCGTTCGCGACCATGGTCGTGAAACCGCCGAGCACTCCGTAGGAACGGGCCTTGACCCGCTCGGCCGCGGTCGGCGGTCCGGTCCCGGCCTCCGGCTCCTCACCGGCCGTCGCGGTCCGGCGCCGCCACATGGTGACGCCTGCCATGAACAGCAGGATCGCGCCGATCGAGGTCCGGACGGCAGCGTCGCCGGCCCACATCATGAACAGCGTGCCGGCCACCACGCCCACCGCTACGGCGGGGAAGAGCCGCAGCAGGGTCGGCCAGTGCGCATGGCGCCGGTAGGTGAGCACGGCGAGCAGGTCACCGGCGATGAGGATGGGGAGCAGCACTCCGGTGGACTCGCGGGCGGGCAGTACCGCCGCGAAGACCGCGAGACTGATCGTGTTGGCACCGCTGACGGCCGTCTTGGAGAAGCCGACGAGCGCGGATGCCGCGGCCAGTGCCGCCAGTTGCCAGAGCGTAAGGGTGTCCATGCCAAGGGTAGATCGTAATATCTCTGATTTCCGGCTCTGCGGCTGCCCGGGCGGCGGCATGGTTATGCTGCGCTCCAAGCGCTCACACGAAGCGTTCAAACGAACAACGCGCAGCGTACGGCGAGGGGGCCAGCACCATGCGGGAGCCGGTGGAACTCAGGCGTCAGCGAATCCTGGCGGTGGTGGAGTCGCGCGGCGCGGTCAAGGTGAGCGCGCTCGCGGAGGAGCTGGCCGTCTCCGTCGTCACGGTCCGCCGGGACGTGGAGGAGCTGGCCCGGGCGGGGCGGCTGCGGCGGGGGCACGGTACGGCGCGGCCGGTGCGCGATCCGGCGGGGCCGCCGGCCGTTCCGTCGCCCCGGGCGGGTGAGACCCCGGGCGACGGGGGCGCGGTCGCCCTGATCGTTCCGGAGCGGCATTCGTACCTGTACGAGACGCTGCACGGCGCCCGGACCGTCCTGGAGGACGCCGGCATCCGCATCGCCCTGCACATCGCACCGCAACTGGCGGGCGCCGAACGGCCGCTGGCGGAGCGGGCGCTGGCCGACGGGGCGCGCGGGCTCCTGATCGCCCCGCGCTGGCGCAGCGCCGAGTCCGAGGAACAGGACTACGGCTGGCTGGCGGACGTGGGCGTGCCGACCGTGCTGATGGAGCGGCGGCCCCGGCCGGGCAGCGCCCTGCACGCCCTGGACTCGGTCTGCTCCGACCACTGGTACGGGATGCACCTCGCGGTGGAGCACCTGCTCTCGCTCGGGCACCGCCGGATCGTACTGGCCGCCCGCGACGACAGCCCGACGGCGCGCACACTGCGGGCGGCCTTCGCCGACATCGCGGCGGCGCGGCCGGAGGTGGCGGACTGGCCGGTGGTGCTGAGTTCGCCGGACGCGGTGCCCGGACCCGGGCCTTCGGGGGCCGGACAGCAGCCCGCGGGGGCCGTGCCGGAGGGCGCCCCGCTCGATCTCGCCGCGCTGCTGCGCGAGCGCGGCGCGACGGCGGCGGTACTGCACGGTGACGTGGACGCGCTGATGCTGGTGCAACGGCTGGCCGAGAGCGGGGTCCAAGTGCCGCGGGACTGCTCGGTCGTGGCGTACGACGATGTGGTGGCCGCACTGGGCAGCACCCCGCTGACCGCGGTGTCCCCGCCCAAGGCGGACATCGGCAGGGCCGCCGCCGAGCTGCTGCTGCACCGGCTGTCCGGGGCGCCCGGGGCGGCGGGGCCGGTGCGCAGGACCCAGTTGCTGCCTGCGCTCAAGGTCCGCGGATCGACGCAAGCGATCACCCTTGCCACGGACTGAGCGTTTGACCGCTTCAATTTTCTTCTGAGCGATCTATTGACCGCTATCGATCAGCCGATCAGGATTCCCCGTGTCTTGAATCAGGAGCCGCGGGAGGCGCCCATGCCCGGTCGACAGAGCCGTCGATCCGTGCTCGCCACGATGACCGCACTACCGCTGGCGGGTGCCATGAGCGCCTGCAGCACCGGTTCATCGGGGTCGGACAGCACGAGCAGAACCAGCACCGCCGGCAGCAGGGCCGGCCGCAACGCCACGCACATCACGTTCTGGTCCGCCCTGCGCGGGAGTCAGGAGGTGGTGGACGCGTTCAACCGGACGCACGACACGATCCAGGTCGACTTCCAGCAGATCCCCTCGGGACCGCAGGGCGGTTACGCGAAGCTCAGCAACGCCTCGCGGGCCGGGAACGCCCCGGACGTCGCGACGATCGAGTACCCCCAGCTCCCGGGCTTCGCCATCGACGGGGTCGCCCGGGACCTCACGGACCTGCTCACCGACCGCCTGCGGGCCGAACTGCTGCCGCAGGCCCTGGCGCTGACCACGTTCGAGAAGCGCGTCTTCAGCGTGCCGCTCGACGTCGAACCGATGGTGATGCACTACCGCACCGACCTCTTCGCCGAGTACGGCATCGAGGTCCCGCGCACGTGGGACGCCTTCGAGGAGGCGTCCCACACGGTGCGCACCAAGGCGCCCGGACGGCGGCTGACGGCCTTCGCGACGGACGGGGCGTTCCAGTTCGCCTCGTTCGCCTGGCAGGCGGGTGCCCGGTGGTTCGACACCGGGGGCGGCGCCTGGAACGTCTCGCTCGCCGACGAACCGACCCGCCGCGTCGCGGCGTACTGGCAGCGGATGATCGACCAGGACCTGGTCGTCATGACCCCGGTGGACAGCAGGTCCTACGACGCCCTGCTCAGCACCGGCAAGGTGCTGACCCGGCTCAGCGGTGCCTGGGACGCCGGGGCGCAGATGAACGCCCGGCCCGGCCAGAAGGGCAAGTGGGCCGTCGCACCGCTCCCCCAGTGGAACGCGGGCGACGCCTCCCTCGGCACGCACGGCGGATCGACCTTCGCGGTCACGAAGGACAGCCGGCACCCGGAGCAGGCGCTGGAGTTCATCGAGTGGCAGGTCTCGCACCCGGACGCGCTGCGGGCCCGGCTCTCCAGCGGGGCCAGCAGCCAGTACCCGGCCGCCCCCGGCCTCGTCGCCGTCGGCCGCAAGGCCTTCGACCGCGGCTACTACAACGGCCAGGACATCTACACCCTGTTCGAGCAGGAGGCGCGGAAGATCGGGAACTGGACGTGGGGGCCGCGGATGACCGCCACGCAGAAGGTCATGCAGGACGGCTTCGCCCGGATGAAGGGCGGCCAGGGCTCGCTGCTCGACTCCGTGCGCGCCGCCCAGCGGGGCACCATGCCCGACCTCAAGGCGCTCGGTCTGTCCACCACCGAGCACAGCGACTGAGCCGTGAACCCTCCCCCTTCCCCGCAGCAGAGAGGCAGGTGACTCCCATGACCAGCCCCCTCACCACCGCGGCCTCCGCCCCCGCGCCAGCCGCCGCGGCGCCCCGGCCGGCCACGTCCCCGCGCGCCGCCCGCAAGTCGGCCCGGCGTCGCGAACTCGGCGCGGCCGGCGCCCTGATGACCCCCTTCTTCATCCTTCTGGTGACGGTCTTCCTGATCCCCGTCGGGACCGCCGTCTGGCTCAGCTTCTTCAGCGACGACCAGCCGGGACTCGGCTTCGGGCCGGAGCGCACGGTCTTCGTCGGACTGCGCAGCTACACCGCCGTCCTGACCGATCCGACGTTCCTGAGCGGTCTGGGCACCGTCGTCCTGTACTGCGTGATCTACATCCCGGTCATGGTGATCGGCGCCCTCGCGCTGGCACTGCTGCTGGACTCCGGAGTGGTGCGGCTGCGCACCTGGGCGCAGCTCGGGCTGTTCCTGCCGCACGCCGTACCCGGGATCATCGCCGCCGTCATCTGGCTCTACCTCTACACACCGGGGCTGAGCCCGGTGGTCGACCTGCTCGGCAAGGCCGACATCACGATCGACTTCCTCGGTGTGCACACGGTGCTGCCGTCGATCGTGAACATCGCCCTGTGGAGCAACCTCGGCTACAACATGGTGGTCTTCTACGCCGCCCTGCAGGCCGTGCCGCGCGAGGTCATCGAGGCGTCCGTCGTCGACGGCGCCGGTCCCGTCCGCACGGCCCTCCAGGTCAAGACTCCCCTGGTGCGCTCGTCGGTCGTGATGGTCGCCATGTTCACCCTGATCTTCGCGCTCCAGCTGTTCACCGAGCCGATGCTGCTGAGCCAGTCGACGCCGATGATCAGCTCGCGCTTCTCGCCCAGCATGTACATCTACGACGCCGCGTTCACCCGTAACAACTACGGTCTGGCCGCCGCCGCCTCGGTCGTCCTGCTGGTCTGCACGGTCGCGCTCTCCTACGGCGTGACCCGCTGGACCAACCGCTCCAACGCCTCCGAGGAGGACGCCCGATGAGCGCGACGAACCCCACCCGTGCCGCCGCCACCCTGCGGCCCCGGCTCCTGGGCCGTTCCGTCGTCAACGTGGTCGTCGGCATCTCCGTGCTGTACACGCTGCTGCCGGTGCTGTGGCTGGTGCTGGCGGCGTCCAAGGACCGCGACGCGCTGTTCGGCAGCGACGTCCTGTCGCTCGACCACTTCTCCTTCGCGCAGAACATCAAGGACCTGTTCGCGATGGACGGCGGTCTGTACACGCGGTGGTACGGCAACAGCCTGCTGTACGCGGTCCTGGGCGCCGCTCTCGGTGCGCTGGTGAGCATCGCCTGCGGGTACGCCTTCGACAAGTACCGCTTCGCGCACAAGGAGAAGCTGTTCGGTCTGGTGCTCGCCGCGGTGATGGTGCCGCAGACCGTGCTCGCGCTGCCGCTCTATCTGATGGCGTCGGGCACCGGATTGGTGAACACCTTCTGGTCGGTCTTCATCCCGGTGCTCTTCAACCCGTTCGGCGTGTACCTGGGCCGGATCTTCAGCCAGGGCTACGTGCCGAACGAGGTGCTCGAAGCCGCCCGGGTGGACGGGGCGGGCGAACTGGCCACGTACTTCCGGGTCGCGCTGCGGATGCTCGGTCCGGGTCTGGTCACCGTGTTCCTCTTCCAGCTCACCGCGATCTGGAACAACTTCTTCCTGCCCATGGTGATGCTCTCCGACCAGGACCTGTATCCCGTCAGCCTCGGCCTGTACACGTGGAACAGCGCCGCCACCGTCTCGCCCGAGTACTACCCCGTGGTGATCATGGGTTCGCTGCTCGCGGTCCTGCCGCTGATCCTCGCCTTCGCGCTGCTGCAGCGCTTCTGGAAGTCGGGGCTCACCGCGGGCGCCGTGAAGTAGCCGGAACCGTGTCCCCGCCCTACCCGGACCAGGAGAGAGATGACCGGCACCACCCCCGCCCAGGCCGATGGGAGGCGACGGCCGCGCGCCGCCGTCGCCATGCGGCCCGACACAGCGACCGCCCTGCTGAACGCCCCCTCGCTCGCCGCGCTCTCACAGGTGTGCGACCTCGCGCCGCTGCCCGTACTCGACGACTTCACCACCGACCGGGCCCGTGCCGTGCTCGCGGACACCGAACTCCTGGTCACCGGCTGGGGCTGTCCGCCCCTGGACGCGGCGGTGCTCGCCTCCGCACCCCGGCTGCGCGCGGTCGTGCACACCGCGGGCACCGTCCGCGGGCACATCACCGACGCCTGCTGGGAGCGCGGCATCGAGGTGTCCTCGGCCGCGGCCGCCAACGCGCTCCCGGTCGCGGAGTACACCGTCGCGATGATCCTGCTCTCCGGCAAGCGGGCGCTGGAGCGGGCGCACGCCTACCGGTCGGAGCGCCGCCGCGACGACTCGCTCACCACCTCACCCACCCTGGGCAACTACGGCCGGACCGTGGGCATCCTGTCCGCGTCGCTCATCGGACGCCGGGTGATCGAGCTGCTGCGCCCCTACGACCTGCGGGTGCTCCTCCACGACCCGTACGTCTCCGACGCGCAGGCCGCGGAGCTCGGTGTCGAGGCGGTCGGGCTCGGGGAACTCTTCGGGCGGAGCGATCTGGTGAGCGTCCACACGCCGCTGCTGCCCGCCACCCACGGCCTCGTCAGCCGTGAACTGCTCATGTCCATGCGCCCGGACGGCGTGCTCCTCAACACCTCGCGGGGCGCCGTCGTCGACCAGGACGCGCTCGTCGACGTCCTGCGCACGAACCGCATCCGGGCGGTCCTCGACGTCACCGCCCCCGACACGCTGCCCGCCGGCCACCCCCTGTGGGAGTGCGAGAACGCCCTGATCACCCCGCACCTGGCGGGCTCCCAGGGCAACGAGTGGCAGCGGCTCGTCGACCTGGCGGTGGGCGAGGCCGAACGCTGGGCCGCGGGCGACGGATTCGCCCATCCCGTACGACGCGAAAGGCTGGCCTTCCTCGCATGACCGATCCGCACCCGAACTCCCCGCTGGAACTCCCCGCCGACGACCGGAGCGCGAGCCCGGTCACCGGCTACACCCGCGCCCACTGGGAGGCCGCGGCCGACGGTCTGCTGAAGGCCGCCTGGCAGTGGGCCACCCCCGGCAGCGCCCTGCTCGACCTGCCCGGACGCCCGTCCGCCTCCGGGGTCCGCTCGGACGGCCTGGAGGGGTACGCGCGCACGTTCCTCGCCGCCGCCTTCCGGGTCGCGGGCGCGGGCGGCAAGGACCCGCACGGCTGGCTCGACCGGTACGCGGACGGGCTCGCGGCCGGTACCCGTACGCCGGGCCGGGACGACGCCGAGTCCTGGCCCCTGATCCTCGACCACACCGTCTTCGGCCAGCCCATGGTGGAGTCCGCCTCGGTCGCCATCGGGCTGCGGCTCACCCGGCCGTGGCTCTGGGACCGGCTGGACCCGGCGGTGCAGGACCGCGCCGAGGAGTGGCTGCGCGGCGCCCTGCGGCACGTCCCCGCACCGAACAACTGGTACCTGTTCCCCTACTCGGTGGCCGGGTTCCTGGAGTCGGTGGGCCGTGGTGACGCGGAGACCGCGCGGGCCAGGGAGCGGGCCCGCGACCTGATGGAGGTCTGGTACCGGGGCCAGGGCTGGTACGCGGACGGCGACGGCCGGGCCTTCGACCACTACAACGGCTGGGCGCTGCACCTGTACCCGGTGCTCGACGCCCATCTGTCCGGCGACGCGGAGCTGTCCGCGCACTACGGGGCGCGGCTGAACGAGCACCTGGAGAGCTTCTCGCTGCTGTTCGGCGGGGACGGGGCGCCGATCCACTTCGGCCGTTCGCTGACATACCGGTTCGCGGCCGGTGCGGCGGTCGGGCTCGGCGCGCTCACCGGCCACACCCCGCTCACGCCGGGCGCGTCCCGCCGGGTGATCAGCGGCTCGCTGCGCTACTTCCTGGACCGCGGTGCGACCGGCACCGACGGGCTGCTCAGCCTGGGCTGGCACGGACCCCACGAGGCGACGCTCCAGCCCTACTCGGGCCCGTCGTCCCCCTACTGGGCCTCGAAGGCCTTCGTCTCGCTGCTCGCCCCCGCCGGCCACCCGCTGTGGACGGCCACCGAGGAGCCGGCGCCCAGCGAGGGACCCGACCGGGTGCTCGCGCTGCCGGCCCCGGGTCTGCTGGTGCAGTCGACGCGGGCGGACGGGATCGTGCGGCTGCACAACCACGGCAGCGACCATGTCCGGCCGCACGAGGGCGAGTCGGCCGCCGAGGACGATCCGCTGTACAGCCGTCAGGCGTACTCGACGGTCACCGGTCCCACCGCCCGGGCCAACGTGGCGGACAACCACCTGTCCGTGATCGTCGCGGGGGCCCGCAGCCGCCGCCGCGCGATCCGCCCGCTGGGCGCGGGCGGCGGCGAGGGCTGGGGCTGGGCAGCCTCCTGGCACCGCCCGGTCTTCCCGAGCGGCGCGCCGACGGAGCCGGGCCTGCGCGTGGAGAGCGTGACGGTGGTCCGCGGCCGGTACGAACTCCGGGTGCACCGCGTGCTCGGAGCGCCGCCCGGCGCCCGGGTCGAGGAGACGGGCTGGGCGACCGGCCCCGAGTCCGCGGTCACGTCCGCGCTGCACGGTCTGCACGGCTGGGAGTCGCGCGACGAGGTACGCGCCCCGCAGGGCACGGCGTACACACCGTGGGCGGTGCTGCCCCGGCTGAACGCGGCCGCCGAGGGCACGGTGGTCCTGGCGGCCCTGGCCTCGCTGAGCGCGGAGCCGGGTGCGGACGGGCTCGACGCACTGGACGCGGTGGTGAGCGGGGTGAACGTCGACGGGGACACGGTCGAGGTCTGCTGGGCCGAGGACTCGGCGACGACCCGGATCGCCTTCGGCCCGGTGACGGTCACGCACGGCTGACGACGCGGACGGGGGTGCGCACCGGCGCCCCCCCCCCCGTCCGTCACCTCACACCTCCGTCGCGTCACACGTCCGTCGCCTCAGGCGTCCGTGCGGATCACGACCGCCAGGGTCCGCGGGCCGTGGACGCCCTCGACCCGTTCGAGCTCGATGTCGGAGGTGGCCGAGGGGCCGCTGATCAGCGTCGTCGGCCGCTCCGGCACCAGCCGCGCGACCGCCTCCGGTACGCCCACCTCGACGGTCGACAGATCGACCACGCAGACGTGCAGGTCGGGCACGAGTGACAGGGCGCGCCGGCCCTGGTCGGGCGAGCCGTCCAGGAAGATCGTGCCGGTCTCGGCGCAGCCGGCGGCCGATGCGGTGACGACGCCGTCGAGGGCGTCGAGCCGGGGCGCCGGGATGTCGGCGGAGTCCTGCCGGACCTCCCCCTCGTAGGCGGACAGCCATGCGGGATCGAGCCCGGCGGGCACCCCGATCCGGCCGGCTCCCCGCTCCCTCAGCACCTCGGCGACGACCTCGGCCGTACGGTCGGCGGTGCAGGGGTGGACCTGGGCCTTGTAGTCGACGAGCCGGTCGGTGAACAGGGCGAGGCGCTCCGCGTCGGGCAGGGTGCGCCCGGTTCGGTAGTCACGCGGGACGGGCGTGTCGGCGGCGGGTGCGAGGGCCAGGGCGTCCCGGACGCGGCCGAGCACCGTTTCGCGAGCGGTCGTCACTTCTCCTCCTCCTGCTGCTGGTTCTGCGCGTACTCGTCGGCGGCGGCCCGCATCGTCGCCGTGCCCTCGGCCGAGGCGAGCCACGAGCGGAAGGTCTCCTTGGGCGGGGCGGGGGTGTCGCGGCTGTCGCTCCAGCCGTTGAACGGCGGCGGCAGGTGGGAGATCTTCCCGTCCTTCCCGGCGAGGGCACGGCCGAGGCCGGACGCCTTCTGCGCGGCCGTGAACAGCTTCGGCTTCCTCATCACTCCGGCCGCCGCCTTCATCGCGAGCTTCTCGGCCGTTGTACCGGACTGTTCGGTGTGCTGGTGGCGCAGCTCGACCAGGAGCGACGGAATGTCGATCTTGACGGGGCAGGCGTCGAAGCAGGCGCCGCAGAGGCTGGAGGCGTACGGCAACGAGCTGTTGGGGTCGTCCTTGGCCGCGTGCATGCCGGCGAGCTGCGGGGTGAGGACCGCGCCGATGGGGCCGGGGTACGTCGAACCGTAGGCGTGGCCGCCGGCCCGTTCGTACACCGGGCAGACGTTGAGACAGGCCGAGCAGCGGATGCAGTTGAGCGCCTCGCGGCCGATCCGGTCCGCGAGGGCCGCGGTGCGTCCGTTGTCGAGCAGCACGAGGTGGAAGGTCTGCGGCCCGTCGCCGGGGGTGACTCCGGTCCACATCGAGGTGTACGGGTTCATCCGCTCGCCGGTGGAGGAGCGCGGCAGCAGCTGGAGGAAGACCTCCAGGTCCTGGTAGCGCGGCAGCACCTTCTCGATGCCCATGACGGTGATCAGGGTGTCGGGCAGGGTCAGGCACATCCGCCCGTTGCCCTCCGACTCGACGACGGACAGGGTGCCGGTCTCGGCGATGCCGAAGTTGGCTCCGGAGACGGCGACCTTCGTCGTCATGAACTTCTCGCGCAGATAGGCGCGGGCCGCGGCCGCCAGGTGGGCGGGGACGTTGTCCAGGGACGGGTCGACGCCGGGGATCTCCTTGAGGAAGATCTCCCGGATCTCGTCCCGGTTGCGGTGGATCGCGGGCACCAGGATGTGCGAGGGCTTGTCGTGGGCGAGCTGGACGATGAGCTCGGCGAGGTCCGTCTCGTACGGGGTGATCCCGATCGATTCGAGGTGCTCGTTGAGGCCGATCTCCTGGGTGGCCATCGACTTGACCTTGATGACCTCCTTGCTGCCGGTCTCCTTGATCAGCCGGGCGACGATCTCGTTGGCCTCGCCGCCGTCCCGCGCCCAGTGGACGGTGCCGCCGCGCTCGGTGACCTTGCGCTCCAGCTCCTCCAGGAGTTCGGGGAGCCGGTTCATCGTGTCGGTCTTGATGGCCGATCCCGCGTCGCGCAGTTCCTCCCAGTCGGGCAGCTCGCCGGTGACGTTGAGGCGTTTGGCGCGGATGGTGTGGGTGGCCCTGCCGAGGTTGCGGCGCAGCTGCTCGTTGCCCAGGTCGTCGTGCGCCGCCGCGGGGAACTTCCGGTCCCCGCGCAGATTGCCGGTTCCGTACGGGGAGCGGGGCGGGGTCGCGGGCATGCCGAGAAAGGTGTTGCTCATCGGACGGCCTCCGTCGGGACGTGCGGCGAGGTGCGGGTGGAGGAGAGGATCTGCGCCAGGTGCAGGGTGCGGGTGCCGGACCTGATCCGGGAGAGCCCGCCGCCGATGTGCATCAGACAGGACGAGTCGCCGGCGGTGCACACGGCGGCGCCGGTGGTCGCGATGTTGCGCATCTTGTCCTGGAGCATCGCGGTCGAGGTGTCGGCGTTCTTCACGGCGAAGGTGCCGCCGAAACCGCAGCAGGCATCGGCCTCGGGCAGCTCGACGAGGTCGATCGAGTCGACGGCCCGCAGCAGCCGCAGCGGCTTGTCGCCGACCCGGAGCATGCGCAGGGAGTGGCAGGTGGGGTGGTAAGTGACCCGGTGCGGGAAGTACGCGCCGACATCCGTGGCGTCCAGCACGTCGACGAGGAACTCGGAGAGCTCGTACGTCTTCGCCTTCACCGTGGCGACGCCCGCGCGCAGCGCCGCGTCGCCGTAGCGTTCGGCGACGATCTCGTGCTGGTGGCGGACCGAGCCCGCGCAGGAGCCCGACGGCATGACGACGGCGTCGATGGAGGCGTCGCCGAACTGCTCGGCGAAGTTGCGCACCAGGGGGACGGGCTCGCGCTGGTAGCCGGTGTTGACGTGCATCTGGCCGCAGCAGGTCTGGCCCGGCGGGAACACCACGTCATGGCCCAGGCGGGCCAGCAGCACCGCGGTGGATTTCACCGCCTCGGGGAAGAGCGTGTCTCCCAGACAGGTGGCGAAGAGTCCGATGCGCATGGTTCTCCCCGATCAGTTCTCGGCGTGATGTCCGTACGGGTGGTGCCCGTGCAGGTGATGTTCGCGCGTTTTATGGTCCGACCATACTATCCTCAAGCCGGAACCCGGAAGGGAAGGCACGCGAAAGCCGCCGTGGCACCCGGGCAGGGCGGCCACGACGGCTCAGGTCAGGAACGAGGCAGCGGGGAAGGTCAGGTGGCGGTCTTCTCGTCGACCAGTTTTCCGTGCAGTCCCCGGATGTGCGCCTCGACGAGGTCGGCGGCCCGCTCCCCCTCGCCCGCCCGGACCAGGCCGAGCAGTTCGGTGTGGTCGGCGTTGAGGGCGGCGGCGGTGGCCGGCCAGTCGTCGGCGGCCTCCAGGGCGCGCAGGATCAGCGGCCGGACCGATTCGCGCACGGCGGAGGTGAGCGTGGAGGTCAGCTCGTTGCCGGAGCTGCGGGCGATGTGGACGTGGAAGCGGGTGTCCAGGTCGTTGAACTCGGCCACATCGACGTCCGGCTCCCCCATCCGTACGAGCAGCGCCTCGGCCTCGTCCAGGCCCGCCTCCGACGCGTGCCGTGCGGCGGCCTCGAAGCTGGACCGCTCCAGCACGACGCGCGCCTCCAGGACGTCCTCCAGGCTGTAGCTGCCCAGGGCGAAGTGGAGCCGGAGCAGCCGGCCGAGCGCGTCGTCGGGATTGCGGACGATACGGGCCCCGGCGTCCGGGCCCCGGCCCGGCTGGGCGACCAGGACACCGATCGTCTCCAGCACGCGCAGCGCCTCGCGCAGGGCGGAGCGGCTCACTCCGAGGACGGGGGCGAGCTCCCGTTCGGGCGGCAGCCGGTCACCGGCCTTGAGATCACCGTCGAACACCCGCTGCTCAATGCTCTGGAGCACCAGCTCATGCGTGCGCGACTGCCGTACGGGCTGCCATTCGACGGGCATCCGCCACCCCCTGCCCCGGCCGGAGCCGTTCCGTTGCCGACCAGTCCTGTCCGAATCTCCCACTATGTCACACACGGCATGTGGTCGGACCAGAAAGCCGCCGCAGGAAACGGACCCGTCCTGCTGTCTCCCCCGTCTGCCTAGTACGTCACCACGACCCGGCGGGCCACACCGTCCACCCGCACCTGGCCGCCGTACGGGATGATCAGCTGCGGGTCCGTGTGGCCGAGGTCGACGTCCAGGACGGCCATCGTGCCGGGGGCGTACTCGTTCAGCGCACGCAGCACCGCCTCGCGCTGCCGCTCGCGGTACCGCTCCCCGGCCCCGGGGTCCAGGGGCTGCTCGAAGGACCAGTTCTTGGCCCGGCCCATCAGCAGCGCGGGGAACCGGCGCAGGAGTCCGCGCTCCCCCATGTTCCGCAGGATCCGGTAGACCTCGTCGGCGCTGATCATCTCCTCGCTGGTTTCGAGGAACAGCACGCGGCCCTCGTACTCGGCCGCCGGACGGATCTCCCGGTCGGCCATCAGCATCCAGGACAGGATCTCCAGGTTGCCGCCCCAGCTCGCCCCCTGGACCACACGGCCGGCGTTGTGCCAGGTCCAGCCGTCGGCGGGGCGCATGCGGGGTTCGTCGTCGAAGGTGCGCGGGTCCTCCCAGCGGCCGTTGACGCTGCCGCTCTCCTTCGCCAGCGTCAGTTCGTGGTCGTCGCGGGTGAACAGTGCCGCCCGCAGCGACTCGGCGGTCAGCGGGTGCAGGGCGCCGGGGCGGCCGAGCTCGACCATCACCGATCCGCCGTGGTAGCCGACGATGCCGAGGCTGTCGAGGAACACCAGGAGGTTGATGTTGTCGCTGTACCCGAAGAAGGGCTTGGGGTGGGCCCGCAGCAGTTCCCGGTCGAGATACGGGAGCACGGTGATCTGGTCGTCCCCGCCGATGGTGGCGATGACCGCCTTGATCGACGGGTCGGCGAAGGCCGCGTGGATGTCCGCGGCGCGCTCCTGCGGGGTCGAGCCCATCTTCCGGGTGCACGGATACTCCACCGGCTCCAGCCCGAACTCGTCCCGGAGCCTGCGCAGGCCGAGTTCGTACGGCAGCGGGAGGATGCCGGGGAGCCCGGACGAGGGGGACAGCACGGCGACGCGGTCGCCGGGCACGGGCTTGGCGGGATAGCGGGGTTCCGTCATCCGTTGAGCCTAATCAGCACCCCGCGCACTGTCCCCCGGATTGTCGCCGGGCACGGGGTCACCCCGTCCAGGGTTCACCGGTCGGCGTGCCCTGGTGGAAGTACATCCGCCAGCGCGCGTCCGACCGCCGCCAGAGCGAACTGCGCCTGACCCGGAAGCCGTTGCGTTCGGTGACGAACGTGAGGTGGACGAGGTCCGGGGCCAGCAGCACCCCGGTCATCTCGACGGCCACGCTCGGTCCGGCGTTCTCGTCCGCGGCCGAGGTGACGTCGAGGATCGACGTCCGGTCGTAGCGCCGCCCGGATGCCCCGAACTCCACGAACGCCGGGTCGAGAAGTTCCGTCACCACCTCGGGCGACGCGCGCACGACCGGATCGAGCAGACGCAACTCGCCGTCGACGGCTGCCTGCACGGACCGCTGCTCCTCATCGCTTCCGCTCATGCGTGAACCCTAGGCGCAGAGGGCCGGGCGTGCACGGACCGGCGGCCCCCGTCGGAGGCGGGCCGGGCGGCTGTCAGGACACGCCCTGAGACCGGGCGCGGCACAGTTCCTCGTCCACGAGCCTGCCGATGGCCGCCTGGGTGTTCTCGCCGCCGTCACTGGTCGTGTACACCACGGCGGTCCGGGTCCCGTCCCGGGTGCTGCCGCTCCAGGTGTGATAGCCGAGGAGTTCACCCGGGTGCCCGAAGTAGCTGCCACCGCAGGACAGGGTGATCTCGCCCAGCCCGAGTCCGTACCGCACGCCCAGCTCGGGGGCGTCCACGGTGGTCGTCATCTCCCGCAGTTGCGCCGGAGCCAGCAGCCGGCCGCCGAGCAGTGCGGCGTAGAAGCGGTTCAGGTCGTGCGCGGTGCTGATGATCGAGCCGGAGCCGACCGCCATGCTCGTGTTGAGCTCCGTGACGTCGATGCCGATACCGGCGCCGGCGCCCGCTCCGAAGGTGGCGTAGCTGTGGGCGTGCGGCCCGGGGACGGACGGGGAGGTGCCTGGCGTACTGGTGCCGCTCAGACCCAGCGGGCTGATGATCCGCGCCTTCACCTCGTCCTCCCAACTCCGGCCGGTGACCCGGTGGATGATCATCGCGGCGAGCGTGTAGTTGGTGTTGGAGTACGACCAGCCCTGTCCGGGTCGGAACGTGCGGCGCTTCCGCATCGCCAGGGCCACCAGTTCCTCGGGGGTGTAGGTGCGGAACCGCTCGGCGCGGTAGCCGGCCGCACTGTTGAGCGAGGCGATCTCCGGGAGGATGTCGGAGATGCCGCTGGTGTGCTGCAACAGCTGCCGTACGGTGATCCGGCGGCCGTCGTTCCCGTTGCCCCGGACCACGCCCGGCAGCCATCGTTCGACCTTGTCGTCCAGGGACATGCTTCCCTCGGCGACCAGTTGCAGGACGACCGCCGCGGTGAACGTCTTGGCGGCGCTGCCGATCCGCACCCTGCCGTTGTGCGGCATCTGCCGTCCGGTGCCCGGCTCGGCCGTCCCGGCGCGTGCGCTGTCCCGGCCGTCCGGCGACGTCACCTCGGCTTGGACTCCGACGGCCCCGCTGTCGTGGATGGCGTCCACCTGCCGCTCCAGCGGATCGGCCTGCCGCCCCGTCGCCCCGGCCGCCGACGCGGTCGACGGGGCGAGCAGCGCAGCGGTGACGCCGGTCAGGGCGAGCAGCCCTCTCCAACGCCTGGATGACACACGCATGGTGATTCCCTTCCGGGTCCGGATTGCCTGCGTCCCTCATCCCACCAGCGCTGGGCGAAGGGACCCATCCGGCTGTCCCCCGGCATGCCGGTGCGCTGCCCCCACGACGAGGCGTGGGGATACCCCCCGTTCGCGGCTCCGGCCCCCGTGGCGCAAGCGCCCGCTCAGTCGGTGAACGAGCCGTGGCGGCCGGCCCCGCGGCTGAACCGGGCGGCCCCCGCACCGGTCTCACCTGCCGTCAGGGGCACCAGACCGTGCCGGAGCTCCGCGGCGAGGGCGTCCGGTTCGCTCAGTCCGTGCTGTTCGCGGACGGAGAGCCGGTCGTGGCGCAGGCACAGCTGGGGGAACCCGGCCATCTCGCGGGCGAGTTGCTCCGCCGCCTCCCGGGACTCGCCCGTGGGGACGAGCCGGTTGACGAGCCCCATGCCGTACGCCTCAGGGGCCGGTACGGCCCGCCCGGTGAGGATCATGTCCAGAGCCCGGCTCTCACCGATGAGGCGCGGCAGCCGTACCGTGCCGCCGTCCACCAGCGGCACACCCCAGCGGCGGCAGAACACCCCGAAGACGGCGTCCTCCTCGGCGACCCGGAGATCGCACCAGGCGGCCAGTTCGAGGCCGCCGGCGACCGCGTGCCCGGCGACGGCGGCGATGACGGGTTTGCCGAGCCGCATCCGGGTGGGGCCCATCGGCCCGTCCCCCTCGGCGGCGACCGTGTTGCCGCGCGCGGTGCCGATCGCCTTGAGGTCGGCGCCGGCGCAGAACGTGCCGCCCTCGCCCCACAGCACGGCGACCGCCGCATCCGGATCGGCATCGAACGCACGGAAGGCATCGGCCAGTTGGCGGGCGGTCGGGCCGTCCACCGCATTGCGCACCTCGGGGCGGGACAGCACCACCGTGAACACGGGGCCCTCTCGCTCGATCCGTACGGCGTCGCTCTCGCTCATCGTTCGCCCTCCCACGGGTGCCGGTCGGGCCCGGCGGTGGACCGTGCGCCCGCCGTGCCCCGCTCCCGCGAACCGTACGGGAGGCGGGAGCGGGGCCCGGCCCGCGCCGGTCTCCGCTCAGACCGCCGCTGCGACCGCCGCGGGCCGCAGGATCACTGGCAACCGCTGGAAGCCGTTGGCGATGAAGGAGGCCTGCGGGACGAGTTCGCTCACCGGGACGGCGAGGGCGAGGTCCGGGAAGGCGTCGAACAGCGCGCGCAGCGCGATGCCGGCCTCCATCCTGCCCAGCGGCGCACCCAGGAAGAAGTGGACGCCGTGCCCGAACGCCAGGTGGTCCGAGGACTCCCGGGTGACGTCGAACTCGCAGGCGGTGTCGCCGTGCACGGACGGATCGCGGCCCGCCGCGCCGAACGCGAGGAGGATCGCGTCGCCCTTCCTGATGCGGACGTCGCCGAGGTCGATGTCCTCGACCGCGTAGCGCCGCACGGGCATCCGTTCCTCGAACGGGAGCAAGGGGACGGGGGTAACAGACCATCCGCGAGGGCGACTTCGGCCACGGGCCGGCGGTGGTCCGTAAGCGCGCCCGACGGCCCGTCAGCAGGACGTCACCACAGGGCAGTTCGCGGATGCGAAGCGTGGCACCTCACGGCCTGGAGAGGAGTCCCGTCGGGCTGTTCACCGAGCCCCCGGCAGGACTGGCGGAACACCTCGGGGCGGGACATCGCGACATCTTCCTGGGCAGCACGCGGGCGGGGCGGATCGACGCTTCGGAGTCACCAGCCACGCGGAGCGACGTGTCCGAACACTTGGTGACTACGGACAAACATGCTCATGGCAAGGCATTGATAGCAATACGACAGAGCGAAACGCCGAAGATACTGATCACAGGAAGCGGCTCAAGCCCACCCATGCCCCACATGTCGGACGGTCGTCGTTCTTTCGGTTCATAGGATTCTCACGCAGCCGGGCTACGGTGGCGGGCGTGACGCAGACGAGCCCGCCCGGCTGGCATCCAGACCCCGGGTACACAGGATTTGGTCCCATCCAGGAACGCTGGTGGGACGGCACTCAGTGGACCGATCAGCTCCGGGTCCCGCCGGCCACGCTCCGCAGCCGCCGGATACGCATCGGCGCGGGCATCACCGCGGCCGTGGTGGTCCTCGCCGCCATCGGCGGCGGTGTGTACCTGCTGAACGACGATTCCGGCACGACGGAGAACACGGCCACGTCCCCGTCCGCCTCGCCCTCCCCCGCGCCCAGCCGGCAGCCCGGCGCCCCGGGCGGCAGCGGCGGCAACGGCGGCGGCGGTGAGCAGTCCCCCGAGCAGCAGCAGCCGCCGGCCGAGGACGGCTACGCGACGGACATGGCAAGCGGCATCAGCATCCCGGTCCCCGACGGCTGGAAGGGCGAGTCGGGGATGGGCGCGGGCGTGACCACCGGCACCTACAAATGCCCCGGCGACAGCGGGGAGAGCTGTGTACGCGGCGGAGTGTTCTCCGTTCCGGCCGCGGCGCTGAAGCTGACCACCAAGACCGCGAAGGCCACGGCCGAGAAGGACATCGCGGCCAATGCCGAGGAGTCGTACGGCGAGAAGATCTACGGCGGCATCACCTCGCACCAGGAGCTGAAGTCCGAGGCGGTCACGGTGGCCGGCCAGCAGGGCTACCGGGTGCGCTGGAAGGTGGTGACGAAGACCGGCGACGACGGCTACGTCGAATCGCTGGCGTTCCCCTCGCCGCACTCCCCGGACCTGCTGATCGTGCTCCGCTCGGGCTTCGACATCAATCCCAAGGCACCCGCCCTGTCCGTCCTGGACACCATCACCAAGGGCATCAAGGCCGCCTCGGGCGCGGGCTCGGGCCCGGGAACGAACGCATAGGGCGCGCTTCGCCGGCCGCCCCCGCACGGCCCGGGTGAGTACCCGGGCCGTGCGTTCTGAGTACGTCACCCGATCCCGCACCGCTCCGCCGTTGCTGGAATGGAGCCATGGCTCCCGACGCACCCCGCCCCCGCATCCAGCAGGTGACCAGCACCGGCACCACCCTGGCCGTCACCTTCGCCCCGCTGGTGATCGGCGTGCTGCTGGCCCGCACCATGGCCCTGGACCCGATGAGCCACGTGAACGCGCTGATCACCCGCACCGGTCACGGCCCCGGCGTCTCGCCCGCCCAGTGGCGCGGCTGCGGCAGGAGCGCGCTGCGCCGGTGCAGGACGCTGACCCCCCGGGCCCGGCGCGGTGTGCACCGGGCAGCGGGCGCGGTCCTCGGTCTCGCTCAGCCGAGCCGGTAGACGAAGGACGGCCACGGCTCCCCCGTCATCCGCCGCCAGGCCGCGCCCGTCCCTTCGGCGTCCCGGTCACGCGACCGCGTGAAGGCGCTGACACATCCCGCGTGGACATCGGTCAGCGCGGTGCGCCCGGTGAGTTCCCTGGGCCGGCGCAGGGCAGCCACCGCCTCGTCGGTTCGGCCGGCGCCGAGGTGGCCGTCGGCCGCCGCGCCCAGCGCCTTGCAGAGCGCGGACTGTGCGGCGGCGAGCCCGGCCCCGTGCGCCGTCGGGTCCCCCGTCTCCATGAGTTCCCGCAAGACCGTCTCGGCCTCCTCGAAGCAGGCCGCGGCCCCTTCGTCGTCCGCCGCCCGGTAGCGGGCCCGGCCGAGGATCCGCAGCCGGTCGGCGACCAGCGGGCGGACCTCTTCCCCGCCGGACCCGGCAAGGCGACGTGTGATCGCCAGCCCCTCCTCCCCAGCCGCCATCGCGCCGGTGGCATCGTCCGTCATACGCCGCCGGACACTGAGGTTGGACAGCATCCGGGCCAGCTCTCCCTCGTACCGGAGGGGATCGCGCCGGACGGCACGACGGCAGAGTTCCACACCGCGTTCGGTGACGGCGACGGACTCGGGGCCCTCCCGTCGCGGGTGTGGCACCGCGCGAGCGAGTCGAGGGCGGCGGCGAGTCCGGGCCCGTGCTCGTCCGGGTCCGTGACCGCGAGGCGCTCATGGGTTCGGACCAGTTCCTCGCTCACCACCCTCTCCTCGGCGTGGGCGTCCAGTCGGTCGAGGTGGTGGGCCAGGCAGTCCAGGGCGAGCGCGAGCACCGGCTCGCCCACTGCCGGGTCACTGACGCACAGTGCCCGGCTGCATGCCACGGACTCCTCTGCCGTGGCGCGCCCGCCGGACAGGTCTCCGCCCGCACCGACGCACCATGCCAGGTCGATGAGCAACGCGGCACGCAGCAGCCCGACTTCCGGGTGGAGCCACGGAACGAAGGGAGGGACGCACTCCCTGAAGTCGTCGCCCACTGCCACCGCGTCCCCGAAACGGCCGAGCACGCGCAGCCCGCCGATCAGTTCGGCCAGCACCCTGCTCCGGAGCACGACCAGCCTGGCCTGTCGCCACACGGACAACGTCCGCAGCAGTTCCGCACACTCGACGTAGACCGTCACGGACTCCGCTGTGCGCCCGGCCCTGCCGAGGACCCATGCCTGCGCACGCAGAGCGGCGGCTGTGCTGCCCAGGGAAAGATCGGCCCGCCGGGGCACCGCGGACCTGTAGGCGGCCACGCTGTCGCGGGCGGCGACGAGAGCCTCGTCGGCCCGGTCCAGCCGGGCCAGCGCGTAGGTCCTCATGAGGTGGCCGAACGCGGTCCGCTGCGAGGGAACGTGGGCGTCCGGGGCTGTCAGGGAATCCTCGGCCGCGGCGAGCGCCTCCTCGTATCTGCCTGCCTGAAGCAGCAGTTGGGCGTGCAGGGCGAGCGAACGGGCGAGCAGGCCAGGGGCACCGGACCACGCACGGAACACGGCGGCCCGGGACAGGGCAACGGCCTCCTCGCACCAGGCGAGCCGTCGCTCCAGCGGCGGCGGCCGGCGCAGCGTCCCGTGGGACGAGGAGCACCGGAGCAGCGCGGCCGCGAGCAGCGTCCCGCCTCGCCGGTGCCCGTCCCGTCCGGCCACCGGCCGAAGTACCGGCAGAAGCATCCGGACAGCTCTCATGGCGCTCCCCCTCGCACGTGGCGTGTCAGGGGTGACGGCCGACGGAGCCGGATGGTTGCACGCGGCGTGCCACGGCTCCGTCCCCGGTCCGCCACGGCGTCGCCACAGCCCGAAAACCGGTTCCCCCGCCCGCGCCCCGTTCCCTAGACTCGCCACACGATCGCGCCCCGGCACTCCGCCGCGGCGCGCGCACCGTGACCATCGAGGGGAGACCTGCCATGCGCTACCGCACCGCTGTCGTCGTCCCCCTGTCGCGGTTCGAGGTGATCCTGGTGTCTACCTCCGCCCGGCGCCGGCTGCGCGGCCGGCCCCGGACCCCCTGACGAACACCTGAGCCCTGTCCGCTTCCTGACGGACCGTCCACGTGCGCACGCGCCGTGGACGAAGAGGTTCCGCCGCGTCCTGAACAGGCCGCTTCGTCCGGGCATCGCGCCGTCTTCTTCCGGATCATCCCGAAAGGCACGGACCGTGCGTACCGAACTGCACCGTCAGCACACCAGCACCCTCACCGACGTTCGCAACCTGGGCATCCTCGCCCACGTCGACGCCGGCAAGACCACCGTCACCGAGCGGATCCTCTACGCCACCGGCACCACCCACAAGCGCGGCGAGGTCCACGACGGCACGACCATCACCGACTTCGACTCCCAGGAACGCGACCGCGGGATCACCATCTTCGCCGCCGCCGTGAGCTGCACCTGGGCGGGCCGCCGGATCAACCTGATCGACACTCCGGGCCACGTCGACTTCGCGGACGAGGTCGAGCGGGCGCTGCGGGTGCTCGACGGTGCGATCGCCGTGTTCGACGCGGTGGCCGGCGTGGAACCGCAGAGCGAGTCCGTGTGGCGTCAGGCCGACCGCCACTCCGTGCCGCGTATCGCCTTCGTCAACAAGCTCGACCGGGCCGGCGCCGACCTCGACACGGCGGTCGCGTCGATCCGGGACCGGCTGCACACCGTGCCGCTCGTCGTCCAGCTGCCGATCGGCCGGGAGGACGCGTTCGGCGGTGTGGTGGACCTGCTGCGCATGCGGGCCCTGGTGTGGGCCGACGGGCAGGACACGTACGAGGAGGGAGAGGTTCCCGAGGAGCTGCGGGATGAGGCGCGGCGGCGCAGGCGGCTGCTGGAGGAGACGGTGGCTGAGCTCCATCCGGCGGCGCTGGAGGAGTTCTGTGACCGCTCGGAGCTCTCCGAGCGGACGCTCGCCGGCGCGCTGCGCGATCTGACCAGGACCGGTGACGGCGTCGTGGTGCTGTGCGGTTCCGCCTACCGCAACCGCGGGATCGAACCGCTGCTGGAGGCAGTCGTGGCGTATCTGCCCTCGCCACTGGACGTGCCGCCCGTGCGCGGCGTGCTCGGCGACGCGGTGCAGGAGCGGGCCGCCGATCCGGCGGCGCCGTTCGCCGCGCTCGCGTTCAAGGTGAACGCGACCGCGACGGGCCGGCTGACCTATCTGCGGGTGTACTCCGGAACGGTCCGGAAGGGGGAGACGGTGCTGGACGTCGGCGCGCGGCGCAGCGAGCGCATCGGGCGGATCCTGCGGGTCCAGGCGGACCGGCATGTCGATGTCGACACGGCGGTGGCCGGTGACATCGTCGCGGTCATCGGCCCCAAGGCCGCCCGCGCCGGTGCCACCCTGTGCGCACCGGACGCCCCGCTGGTCCTCGAACCGCCCACCGTGGCCGATCCGGTCGTGTCGGTGGCGGTCGAGGCCCTGCGGAGCACCGACACGGAGCGGCTGATGGCGGCCTTGGTCCGGCTGGCCGAGGAGGATCCGTCGCTCGCGGTGCGGACGGACTCCGAGACGGGTCAGACGGTGCTCTCCGGCATGGGCGAACTGCATCTGGAGGTGGCAGCGGAGAAGATCCGCCGCGCCCACGGGCTGGAGCTGCGGGTCGGCAGGCCACAGGTCGCCTACCGGGAGACGGTCGTCCGCGGCGTGTCCGGTCTGGTCTACCGGCATGTCAAACAGGACGGCGGGGCCGGGCAGTTCGCCCATGTCGTGATCGACGTCGAACCGTGGGAGGACCCGGAGGGCGACAGCGGTCCCGGGGCGGTGGAGTTCGCGTTCCGTTCGGCCGTCGTCGGTGGCCGGGTTCCGCAGGAGTACGTGCGGGCCGTCGAGGCCGGCTGCCGGGACGCGCTGCTGGAGGGTCCGGTGGGCGGCCATCCGGTGACCGGGGTGCGGGTGACGCTGACCGATGGCGCCACCCACGCGAAGGACTCGTCGGAGATGGCGTTCCGTACGGCCGGGCGGTTCGCGCTCCGGGAGGCGCTGCGCTCCAGCGCGATGGTGCTGCTGGAGCCGGTCGTCGAGGTCACGGTCACGGTTCCGGACGACGCGGTCGGCGGGGTGCTCGGTGACCTGGCCGCACGGCGCGGCCGGGTGTCCGGCTCCACCGCGCGGGCGGGTGCGGCCGTGATCACCGCGACCGTGCCGCTGGCCGAGCTGTTCGGTTACGCGACGCGGCTGCGGAGCCGGACGCAGGGCCGGGGCACGTTCACGACCCGGGCCACCGGCTACGCCCCGGCGCCGGCGTCCGTGTCCGGTTAGCGCACGGGGCCGGTCCCACCGACAGCGGGTGGGACCGGCCCTCGTGGCGCGGGTGACGTGACCCGCTCCGGCCGGGGACGAACCGGCCTTCCGGACGCGATGGTTGGCCCCGGCCGGCGCCAACCCGCCCCCTACCCGTAGTACTTCAGAGCTACGAGGAGGGTTCACTCCCCGGCGGGACGCAGGCCACAAGGCGCGCTGCGTAGCTTCGGTGCCGCAAGCCCTACAGGCATCCGGCACGGAAGGAACACCGTCCGCCATGGCGCTCCGTACCCGCAGTGGCCGAACCCGCAGGGGCCGTCTGCGCCGGGCCCTGCTCGCCGCCCTGGTCGCCGCCTCGGTGGCCGTGCCGTTATCGGGTGCGGCGAGCCCCGCGCACGTACCGGCGCCCGCACCGACCGTCTCCGGACCGCCGGCGGCCGCCACCCCCGCCGCGCTCGCCGAGCGGTACGCCGCCTCGCGCCGCGACATCGGGGCTGCCGGGCACATGGCCGCCGCCCACGGCGATCACAGGCGCGCCGACGCGCTCCGCGTCATGGCGCGTCCGGCGCGCCGGTTCCTGTCCTTCGACGGCCGCGAGGGAGGCCGGACCGTCGAGGTCGTCGGCGACCTCGCCCGTGCCGAACGGATCGCCGTGCTGGTGCCGGGCGCCGGCGTGCTCGTCGACAACTACTGGCGTTTGCTGGGCGGCGCGAGGGCGCTGCACAAGGAGCTGGGCGACCGGTCCGCGGTCGTCGCCTGGCTCGGCTACGAGACGCCGGCCACGGTCAGCGCGGCGGCGGTGACCTCCGGGCGCGCCGAGGACGCCGCTCATGAACTCCGCCGATTCCTGGGCGAGTTGAAGACACTCAAGCCCGCTGCCCGGACCTCCCTCGTGTGCCACTCCTACGGCAGCGTCGTCTGCGCCCGCGCCGCCTCCGCGCCGGGGCTCGCCGATGTCGTCCTGTACGGCAGCCCCGGCACCGGCTACGACAACGCCGCCGCGCTGAAGACCCGGGCCACTGTCTGGACGGGCCGCAGCTCCGGCGACTGGATCGCCGATGTACCGCACCTGAAGGTCCCGTTGCTCGTCACCGAGATCGGGTTCGGGACCGATCCGGTGTCGGAGGAGTTCGGTGCCAGGCGGTTCCCGGCGGGCGACGTCGGACACAGCGACTATCTGAAGCCGGGCTCCGTGCCGCTGCGGAACATCGCCCGGATCGTCAGCGGACAGGACCTCGGGTTCCCGTCCGAAAGCACTTCGGGAGGCCGTCATGCGTGACTTCGTCCGACGCGTCGAATCCTCGACTCCTCCCGACCGCGACCGCGCTGTCGACGCCCTGCGCGCCCTCGCCATCGCGGGCGTGGTGCTCGGCCACTGGCTCGTGACCGCCCTGGTCGAGGACAGCGGCACCCTGCGGGGCGCGAGTCCGCTCACGTTCATGCCCCACCTCGCCCCCGTCTCCTGGGGGTTCCAGACGCTCGCGGTGTTCTTCCTGGTGGGCGGGATGGTGGGGGCGAGGGGATACGCCTCGGCCCGCGCGCGCGGCACGACGTACCGGGAGTGGGTCGGCGCCCGCATGATCAGGCTCTTCCGGCCGGTCGCCGTCGTGCTGGCGGTGTGGGCCGTGGCGGCGGTCGCGATGCTGGCCGCCGGAGTGGACGAGAGGACGGTGCGCGCGCTGTTCAAGCTCGTCTGGGCGCCGCTCTGGTTCCTGCTGGTGTTCGCCGCGCTCACCGCGATGACCCCGCTGGTGGCGAAGCTCCATCCGCTCTGGCCGCTCGCCGTCGTGCTGCACATCGACGTGATCCGGTTCGGGCTGGGCGGCCCCGACCGGCTCTCCTCGGTCAACGTGGTGGCCGGCTGGCTGGTCCCGTACTGCCTCGGCGCGGCCTGGTCCCGCGGCGGGCTGCGCAGCCGTGCGACGCTCTGGGCGATGCTGCTCGGCGGGGCCGTCGCCGCCGCCGGGCTGATCCTGTGGGCCGGCTATCCCGCTTTCATGGTCGGCGTGCCCGGGGAGAAGATCTCCAACCTCGACCCGCCCAACCTGGCGGCGGTCACGTTCGGCATCGCCCAGTGCGGTGCGGCCCTGCTGCTGCTCGGCCCGCTGCGGCGGGTGCTGGAGCGGCCCGCCGCCTGGGCGGCGGTCGCGGCGGTGAACCTCTGCGCCATGACCGTCTTCCTCTGGCACCAGACCGCGATGATGCTGGTCACCGCGATCGGCGTCCCGGCGGGCGAGCCGCTGCCCGGACTGCACACGGTGCCGGACGGCGGCGGCTGGGTGCTCGCGAGGCTCGCCTGGCTGCCCGCGTTCGCGCTGGCGCTGGCGGTCTGCGTCGCCGCGTTCCACACGTACGAACGAGGCCGGCCGGCAAGGACACGGCGGAGCGGCCGGATCGTTCGCGAGGGACGTCCGGACCCGGCGAAGCTCGTACGGCATGCCCAGGGAGCCTCGCGAGTCCAGCACCCTCCGACGGACACCCCCTGAGGCGGCGCGACTTGAGGAGACACGCCCTACTGTGTCCCGCATGACGACCTCGAACAGGGCGGAGCGGCTAGCGGCGGGCCTGCGCACGCCGGCGCGCGTTCTGCGGGAGGACCTCTGGACGGGGACCGCCGAGCCGAGGCCCACGGCCAGGGGTCCGCGGTGGCAGCGGGGACTCGCGGTGACGGTGGCGGTGCTGCTGGGCGTGGTCGTCACCGCGTCCAACGGCAACAAGTTCGCCTGGGCCTACCAGCTGGGCGAACTCGGCTACGTGCTCGCCGTGGCCCAGGCGGCGATGCTCGTCGTCGCGCTGTACCGCCCGATCCCCGCCTGGTGGGGGTCGACGCTGATTCAACTGCTGCTTCTGGTCGCGTGGTTCGAGATGGGCGACACCGTCGGCGGCAGAAGGTTCCCCTGGACCGGCTCCGAACTCATCTTCCAGGCATGGGTGCTGTTCCTCGTCGCATTGCGGGCCCGCCCCAGAACGGCGGTGGAGACGCTGGTGATCGGCGCGATGCCGGGGCTGGCCTTCGCGTTCGCCACCGGCCACGGCGACCGCGCACCCCTCGCCGCCGCGGTCCTCGTGATCGCCACGGTCGTCGGCGCCTCGCTGCGCGGCCGCCGGGTGGCCCGTACCCAGCTGGTCGAGCTGGAGGAACTCACCGCGGAGGAGCGGGCCCGGCGCACGCTCCTGGAGGAGCGCAACCGGATCGCCCGCGAGCTGCACGACGTGGTCGCGCACCACATGTCGGTCATCTCCATCCAGGCGCAGGTCGCCCCGCACCTGGTCGAGAACCCGTCCGAAGAGCTGAAGGAGAACCTGGCGAGCATCCGGGAGAACGCCAAGGAGGCGCTGACCGAACTGCGTCAGGTGCTCGGCGTCCTGCGCTCCGAGCACCCCGTGCCCCAGGACGAGCGGCACTCCCCGCAGCCCACACTCGACCGGCTGGACGAGCTCGTCGGCAATGTGCGCGGCGCCGGGCTCACGGTGACCACGCACACCACGGGCGAGCGGGCCCGCCTGACCCCGGGCATCGAGCTGTCGGCATTCCGTATCATCCAGGAGGCACTGAGCAACGCGATGCGGCACGCGCCGGGAGCGGAGGTGCGCGTGGAGATCGACCACCGGCCGTCCGCCGTCACGATCAGGGTGGCCAACACCGCACCGGACCGGCCCACCCCGCCCTCGCCGGGCGCCGGCCACGGCCTGCTGGGCATGCGCGAGCGCACCGCGATGCTCGGCGGCACGCTCGCTTTCGGCGTCACCCCCGACGGGGGGTACGAAGTGATCGCGGAGCTGCCCGCGAAGCCCCCCGCCCGACAGGCCGACCTTGTGGAGGACACCGCATGACGACCATCCGCGTGCTGATCGCCGACGACCAGGTGATGGTCCGCCAGGGGTTCACGGTGTTACTGAACGCCGAACCGGGGATCGAAGTCGTCGGCCAGGCCGTGGACGGCAACGACGCGGTGACCAAGGTCGGCGAACTGGACCCCGACGTCGTCCTGATGGACATCCGGATGCCCGGGCTCGGCGGCATCGAGGCGACGCGCCGCATCACGGCCGCACCCCAGGCCACCACCAGGGTCCTCGTCCTGACCACCTTCGACCTCGACGAGTACGTGTACGAGGCGCTGCGCGCCGGCGCGTCCGGGTTCCTGCTGAAGGACGCGTCCGCCACGGAACTCGCCCACGCCGTAAGGGTGGTGGGGACGGGCGAGGCCCTGCTCGCGCCGAACATAACCAAGCGCCTCATCGCCGAGTTCTCCCGGGTGACCGACTCTCCGCACGCCCCGCTCAAGGGCCGGATCGGCAATCTGACCGAGCGCGAGACGGAGGTCCTGTCACTGATCGCGCAGGGCCTGGCGAACGGGGAGATAGCGCAGCGGCTGGTGGTGGCGGAGCAGACCGTCAAGACGCATGTCGGCCGGATCCTGGTCAAGCTGAACCTGCGCGACCGGACGCAGGCCGCGATCCACGCGTACGAGACGGGCCTGGTCCGTCCGGCCGGCTACTGAGACCGCCACGGCACCGGCCGGGCAGGTGGAGCGCGCCGGTCGCGGGTCCCTGAAGGGGGCCTTGCGTACCGTCGTGCCATTCTGCCGGATCGATGCCGTGGCCGGAGTCCGCGGCCGGGTCAGTGGGCGGGTGCGGGGTACGTCGGGTACTCCACCCCGGAGACGTGCTGCACGACCCGGATGACCTGGCAGGAGTAGCCGAACTCGTTGTCGTACCAGAGGTAGAGGATCGCGTTGTCGCCGTCGACCTGGGTGGGGCCCGCGTCGACGATGGACGCGTGGCGGGAGCCGATGAAGTCGCTCGACACGGCGTCGGGTGCGGTCGTGAAGTCGATCTGGCGCTTGAGCGGCGAGGTCAGCGACACGTCGCGGAGGTAGTCCAGGACCTCTTCGCGGTTCGTCTCGCGGCCGAGCTTGAGGCTGAGGATGGCGATCGAGACGTCCGGCACCGGCACCCGGATGGAGCTGCCCGTGATCGTCGCCTCGAGGTCGGGAAGCGCCTTGGCGACGGCGGAGGCGGCACCGGTCTCGGTGATCACCATGTTGAGCGGCGCGGAACGGCCGCGGCGGTCGGAGTTGTGGTAATTGTCCAGCAGGTTCTGGTCGTTGGTGAACGAGTGGATCGTCTCCACGTGCCCGCGCAGGACGCCGTACTCGTCCGCCATCGCCTTCAGCGGCGGGACGATCGCGTTGGTGGTGCAGGAGGCGCACGAGATGATCTGCTCGTCCGGCTTGATCATGTCGTGGTTGACGCCGTGCACGACGTTGAGCACGTCGCCCTTGCCCGGCGCGGTGAGGACGACCTTGGCGACACCGGGGCGCAGGTGGTTCGAGAGACCCTCGCGGTCCCGCCACTTGCCGGTGTTGTCGATCAGGATGGCGTCGTTGATGCCGTACGCCGTGTAGTCCACCGACGTCGGGTCGTCGGAGTAGATCACCTGGATCTCGTTGCCATTGGCGATGATCCTGTTGTTCGCCTCGTCCACGGTGATCGTGCCCTGGAACTGGCCGTGGATGGAGTCGCGGCGCAGCAGCGAGGCGCGCTTCACGATGTCCTGGCCCGCACCCTTGCGGACGACGATGGCGCGCAGCCGCAGACCGTTCCCGGATCCGGCCTTCTCGATGAGCAGCCGGGCCAGCAGCCGGCCGATGCGGCCGAAGCCGTACAGCACGACGTCGCGCGATTCACGGCGCTCGATCTTGTTGGCACCCGTGGCACCCGCGACGGCACCGGCGGTGAACTCCGCCTCGGAGAGTCCGCGGTCGTCGGCCTTGTAGGTCGCGGCCAGCATCCCGATGTCGATCTGCGAGGGGCCGAGGTCCAGCGTGGTGAGGGCCTGGAGGAAGGGCAGGGTCTCGGTGACCGAGAGCTCCGCGCCGTCGATCTGCCGGGCGAATCGGTGGGTCTTGAGGATGCTCACCACCGACTTGTTCACCAGGGAGCGGCTGTGCAGAAGGACGGTGACGTCCCTCTCGCGGTGCAGCTTCCCGATGATCGGGATCATCGACTCCGCGATCTCCTCGCGGTGCATCCAGTTGGTGAACGAGTCGTCATTGACAGTCACAGGTTTATCTTTCGAGCTAGGCGGCGCTCATATGGTAACCCGTCGCTCTTTTGATCATTCAAACGGTGCCGTCCGATGGCCCCCGGGTGGGCACGACGGACCGCGACCGGTCCGCCGGCCGGGACTCGAACAGCTTCACGCGGCGGACACGAAGGTGTCATACGGGAACCGGAATGTGCGGCCGACTCCCCTTCGTTTCCCCTGACATGACTGTGGGAGTAGCGCTCAGCGCGACCGGATCCGAGAACCAGATCGACGCCACCGTGGACCTCGCCCGGGAGGCCGCCGCCGCGGGGCTGCGGTCGGCCTGGTTCGGCCAGACCTTCGGGGCCGATTCCCCGCAGCTCGCCGCGATCGTCGGGCGCGAGGTGCCGGACCTCCAGGTGGGCACCTCCGCGATCCCCGTCTTCGGACGCCACCCGCTGATCGTGTCGAGCCAGGCCCAGACCGCGCAGGCGGCCACCCACGGCCGCTACCACCTCGGGCTCGCCCTCGGCACGAAGCCGCTGACCGAGACGGGGTTCGGCATCCCCTACGAGCGGCCCATCGCCCGCCTGCGCGAGTTCCTCACGGCGCTGCGGCAGCTCACCGAGACCGGCAGCGCCGACTTCCACGGCGAGCTGATCACCGCGGCCACCCCGCTCCCGGCCCGCGTGCCCGGCGCCGAGGGCGGCGTCCCCCTGCTCGTCGCCGCGATGGGTCCGCAGGCCCTCCGGGTCAGCGGCGAGCTGGCGGACGGGATCCTGCCCTATCTCGCGGGGCCCCGGGCCCTGGCGGAGCACATCGTCCCGGCGGTCACCGCCGCCGCCGAGGCCGCGGGGCGCCCGGCGCCCCGGATCGTGGCGCTGGTGCACGGCGTGGTCACCGGCGACGCCGATGCCGCTCGCAGGACCGCCACCGAGCAGCTGGCCTTCTACGAACAGTTCCCCTCGTACGCGCGGGTCGTGGAGCTCTCCGGTGCCGCCCGGGCCGGCGACGTGGCCGTGATCGGTGACGAGAAGGCGGTGGCCGATGAGGTGCGGCGCTACCGGGACGCGGGGGCGACGGAGGTGGTGTTCTCGGGGACGGATCTGGCCGGGGAGGCGGACCGGCGTCGCACGTGGGAACTGCTCGGGGAGCTGGCGGGCTGAGCGGCGGGCAGGGGGTGCGGGGTGCCGTTGTCCGGAGCCCGCCGCACGAGTGCTGACGCCTGAGTATTGACGCCCGATGAAACAGTTCAATACTTTCAGTATCTTCGACTCATGGGGTGCTCCCCCTGAGATGACTCATGGGGTACTCCCCTGAGACACGGAACCGTCGGCACCCCGACAGGAGATCCGATGACCGACACCGCCCCGGCCTCCCCCTCACGCCCCACGACGTTCACCACGCGTTCCCCCGCGACGGGTGAGCCCCTCGCCGAGCACCCGCTGGACGGGCCGGAAGAGGTCGCCCGCGCCGTGGACCGGGCCCGGACCGCCCAGGCCGGCTGGGCGGCGCTGCCCGCCTCCCGCCGCCGTGACCACCTGCTGCGCTGGAAGAAGGCCCTCGCCACCGACCTGGACACGGTGGCCCGCACCATCTCCGACGAGACGGGCAAGCCGGCCGGTGACGCCGCACTGGAGGTCGTCCTCACCCTGGAGCACCTGGCCTGGGCCGCCCGCAACGCCGCACGCGTGCTGCGCCGGCGGAAGGTGCGCACCGGACTGTTCACCGTCCACCAGCGGGCCTCGCTCGTGCACCGGCCGCTGGGGGTGGTCGGGGTGATCGGGCCGTGGAACTACCCGCTGTTCACCCCGATGGGTTCGATCGGTTACGCCCTGGCGGCAGGGAACGCCGTGGTGTTCAAGCCCTCCGAGCTGACCCCGGCCACCGGCGCCCTGCTGGCCGGGCTCTTCGACTCCGCCGTGCCCGAGCACGCCGGGCTGCTCACCACCGTCACCGGCGCCGCCTCCACCGGGGACGCCCTGGCCCGGTCCGGCGTCGAGAAGGTGGCGTTCACCGGTTCGCCCGGGACGGCCCGCAAGGTGATGGCGGTGTGCGCCGAGACACTGACACCGTTCCTCGCCGAATGCGGCGGGAAGGACGCGGTGATCGTCACCGGGGACGCGGACCTCGACGCGGCCGCCGACGCGATCGTGTGGGGCGCGCTGAGCAACGCGGGGCAGACCTGCGCGGGTGTGGAGCGTGTCTACGCGGTGCGTGAGATCCACGCGGCACTGTGCGCCCGCGTGGTCGAGCGGGCCGGTGCGCTGAGCCCGGGGGCCGGGGCCGGTGCCGCGTACGGTCCGATGACACTGCCGGGCCAGGCCGGGATCGTCGAGCGGCATGTGACCGGTGCGGTCGAGGCGGGTGGGCAGGCCCTGCTGGGCGGGCCCGATTCGGTGCGCGCTCCGTACGTGGCGCCGGTCGTGCTGACCGGAGTTCCGGAGGACGCGGCGGCGATGACCGACGAGACGTTCGGTCCGGTCGTGTCCATCAACGCGGTGGCCGACGTGGACGAGGCCGTGGAGCGGGCCAACGCCTCGCGCTACGCCCTGGGGGCCGCGGTGTTCTGCCGGAACGGGCGCGCGGGTGCGGCCGTCGCGGCACGCCTGCGGGCGGGAGTGGTGTCGGTGAACTCGGTGCTGGGCTTCGCGGCGGTGCCGGCGCTCCCGTTCGGCGGTTCGCAGGACTCCGGCTTCGGGCGGATCCACGGCGAGGAGGGGCTGCGCGCCTTCACCGCCGTGCAGTCGACGACGGTACAGCGGTTCACCCCGCCGATCGCGCTGACCTCCTTCGACGTTCCGGCCGCCACGAGGGAACGCGCGGTGCGGCTGGCCCGGGCGCTGCACCGGCGGCGCTGAACGACGGCGCCCCGCCGGGCGGTCCGGCCGGTCAGGCGTTCAGCAGCGGGGCCAGGTACCGGCGGGCGAAGGCCCGGGCCTGGTCCTCGTCGTCCATCTCGATGCAGCCGGCGGGGTTGAGCAGGAAGGACACGGCGACGCGCACCATCAGCTCGGCGACCGGCTGCGGGTCCTCGTCCGGGCGGCCCTCGGCCTGCTGGGCGCGGCGCAGATGGCCCGTCAGATAGGTGACGGTCGCGGAGAGCGAGAAACCGCTCTGCACGGTCAGATAGGGCAGGACGACCTCGGGTTCGAGACGCAGCAGACCGCCGAAGAGCGGATGGGCCCGGGTGTGGCGCAGGGCGACCACGAAGCCCTCGACGACCCGCTCCTCCATCGTCGGCAGCGCCGCCACCGCCGAGTCCAGCCGCTGGAAGAACCGGCTCAGCTCGCGCAGCAGGGTGGCCTCGACCAGCTTGTCCTTGGTCTGGAAGCGCCGGAAGACGGTGACGCGGGAGACGCCGGCGCGCTTGGCGACATCGTCCACGGAGGAGCGGCGCAGGCCGAGGAGGGTGAACTGCTCCAGTGCGGCGTCGAGGATCCGCCGCGCCGTACGGTCCTCGGTCTCCGGCTCGGCGACGGCCGCGGTGCGCCACGCGTCGTTCATGTCAGTTCTCATGGCGCTCACGATACCGGCGGACATCCCCCGCAGAGTCATTGATACGCCTATCATAACTTCGTCACATGACCTCGAATCCCGGAGGATCTGATGGGCAGTCGTCTCACCGAGGAACAGGCCGATTTCGTGGCGGCCGTACGTGATTTCGCCAAGCGGGAGTGCGGTACGCGGGAGCAGCGCGACGCGCTGACCGCGGGCGGGCGCGAGGCCCACAGCCCCGAGCTGTACGGCCGGCTCGCGGGCCTTGGCTGGCTCGGGGTGTGTCTGCCCGAGGAGTACGGGGGTGCGGGCGGCGGGCTGGCCGACGCCTGCCTGTTCCTGGAGGAGACCTCGTACGGCATGGTCCCGGCAGGGGGGTTCGTCACGACGGTCATCGCCGCGAAGGCGTACGAGAGGTTCGGCACCGAGGAGCAGCGGCGGGAGGTGCTGTCCGGGGCCGTGGCCGGTGAGGTGCTGTCCATCGCCATGTCGGAGCCCGGGGCCGGGTCGGACGTCGGTGCGCTGTCCTGCCGGGCCCGGCAGGAACCGGACGGCACGTGGGTGATCGACGGTCAGAAGACCTGGATATCCAACGCGCACTGCGCGAAGCACATCCTGCTGGTGGCCCGTACCGGCGAGGACAAGCACGGCGGGCTGACCATGTTCCACCTGCCCGCCGGCACCCCGGGCGTGGAGGTGCGGCGGATCGACACCATGGGCGGCCGGGAGGTCAGCGACGTCTTCCTCACCGGTGTACGACTGCCTGCGGAGGCGGTCGTCGGCCGCGTGGACCACGGCTGGCGGCAGCTGATGGCCGGGCTGAACCACGAGCGGCTCTTCCTGGCCGCGAACATGCTGGGCCTGGCGCGCCGCGCCTTCGACGACACGGTCGCCTACGTCCGCGGGCGCGAGCAGTTCGGCCGGCCCGTCGGCTCCTTCCAGGCACTGCGGCACCGGATCGCCGACCTGGCCACCGAGATCGAGTGCACCCGGCTGCTGGTGCGCGACACGGCCCTGGACTGCGACGCGCAGCCGGACAAGGTGTTCCCGCGCGAGGCCTCGATGGCCAAGCTCAAGGCGACCGAGACCGCCAAGCGGGCGGCGCTGGAGGGCATGCAGATGATGGGCGGCTACGGCTACACAACGGAGTTCGACATGGAGCGCCATCTGCGGGCGGCCGTGGTGTCCACCGTCTACGGGGGCACCAGCGAGATCCAGCGGGATGTCATCGGCAAGACGTACGGCCTCTGAGAGGGGCGGAGCCGGGTCCGGGCCGCACGGGGAACGGAGCGCGCCCGGACCAGCCCTCTCAGTCCTCGTAGAGCCCGGAGAGCTCGTCGGCGAACTTGTCCCGGATGACCCGCCGCCGCATCTTCAGCGACGGCGTCAGCTCGCCGCTCGCCGGGCCCCACTCCTCGGCCAGCAGCGCGTACCGCTTGACCTGTTCGGTGCGGTTGAGCCGGGAGTTGGCGGCGGCGACGGCCCGGTCCACCTCCGCCAGCACCGCTGGGTGCTCCGCGAGCCCGGCCGGTCCCCGGGGCGTCTCGACGCCGTTGGCCGAGGCCCAGCCTGGCGCCGCCTCCGCGTCGAGCACCAGCAGGGCGACCAGATAGGAGCGGTGGTCGCCGTGCACCATCGCCTGGCCGATCAGCGGGTGCTCCTTGAGCGCGTTCTCCACCAGGGCCGGCGAGACGTTCTTGCCGGTGGAGGTGATGATCATCTCCTTCTTGCGGTCGGTGAGCCAGAGGTAGCCGTCCACATCCAGCCGCCCGATGTCACCGGTGGCCAGCCAGCCGTCGGCGTCCAGGTCGGACCGCACGGAGCCGTCCTGCTGGAGGTAGCCGGAGAAGACGGACGTGCCCCGCACGAGGATCTCGCCGTCCTCGGCGATGCGGACCTCCACCGAGTCGACCGGCCGGCCCACCGAGCCGAGCCGGAATCCGGCCCGCGGGCTGTTGCTGGTGGCCACACCGGTGGTCTCGGTCAGCCCCCAGGCGTCCATGATGACGACGCCGAAGCCGGCCCAGAACCTCACCACGTCGGCCGGCATCGGCGCCGACGCACTGGCCGCCCAGGTCACCCGGTCGAGTCCGCCGGCGGCCAGCATGGGCAGCAGCACGTCCGCGCGGACCCGGGCGTAACTCTTCTCCAGCCCTTCGGGCGGCGCCTCGCCCCGCTCGCGGTACCCCACGTGTTCGCGAGCGATGGCGAACGCCTCGTCGATGAGGGCCCGTTGCCCGTCCGGCATCAGGGCGAGGAGGCCCCGCACGGTGGCGGACAGCTTCTCCCAGATCCTCGGCACACCGAAGAACTGCGCGGGACGCACCTTGCGCACCACGGCGGCGACGCCCGTCGGGTCGGGGCAGAGGTAGACGTGCGAGGCCCGGTGACAGGGCAGGTAGATGCCGAGCATCCGTTCGGCGATGTGGGCGAAGGGCAGGTAGCAGATGTGCTCGACGTGCGGGGGCAGCTCCACCACGGCGTCGAGCGCCAGGGCGTTGGACATCACCTGGCGGTGGGTGAGCACGACACCCTTGGGTTCACCGCTGGTGCCGGAGGTGTAGACGACGGTCAGCGGGTCATCGGGCCGGGCGGTGTCCAGTTCTCCGCCGGCCCTCTCCGGCACCGGTTCGCCGAGCAGGTCGGTGTACGGGACGTGGTCCCCCTCCGCGCCCGCCTCGGCCACCACCAGACGCTCCAGCGGGGTGCCGGCGTCCGCGATCAGCGGCTCCCACAGCGCCACCTGGGCCGCGCCCTCCACCACGGCGAGGCGGGCCCGGCAGTTGCGGGCGATGTGGGTGATCTGTTCGGGGGCGGCGGTGCCGTAGACGCTGACCGGGACCGCACCGAGGCGGACCAGCGCGAGGTCGGACAGCCAGTGTTCGGACCGGTTGGACATCATCAGCAGGACCCGGTCGCCGCGGCCCACCCCGAGGGCCCGGAAGCCGGCGGCCAGGCTCCGGGTGTGCGCATGGACCTCCGCCCAGTTCAGCGTGGTCCAGTCGTCCTCGCCGCCGTCCGCCGGCTTCCAGGAGAGAGCGGGGAGTCCGGGGTGCTCGCGGGCATTGCGGGCCAGCAGCTGCGGCAGGGTCCGGTCGGCCGGGGCGTCGGGCAGGTCGCCGGTGGTGCGGGGTGCCGGTGTCATCGGGGCCTCCTTGCGGATCGGAAGGGCGGCGGCCCGGTCCGCTCGACCAGGGCATCTACTGAGCGTTCGCTAAGAACGTAGAAGTGAGCGGACCGGCGGTCAACTACCCGGACGTTCCCAGTTATTGCGGCTTCAATCGAAGAATGGAATCAGACCGGGCAGCACTCGCCCAGGGCTCTCCTGAGCGAACGCTAAGTTCTGAAACGGAGGCGCTCACGGGGCCGCGGCCGTACGATGTGGCCGGTCGCCGCCCGTTCCGAGGAGAGCCGTTGAGCACCGACCCGAGCCCGACCACCACACCTCCGGCGGAGCACTGGCGCTCCTACGGCCCGCTCGGCCTGCACCCGATCCTGGTGCACGCCATGGAGGCCTTCAACGAGCACGGGTACCACGGCACTTCGGTCCGGGACATAGCCGGCCGGGTCGGCGTCACCGTGCCCGCGCTGTACTACCACTACGCGAACAAGCAGGCGCTGCTGGCCACGCTGCTCGAAACCTCCATCAAGGACGTCCTGGACCGCTGCCGGGCCGCGGCGGCGGAGGCCGGGACCGATCCGCTGGCGCGGTTCCGCGGCATGGTCGAGTCGATCGTGCTCTACATGGCCCATCGTCAGCAACTGGCCTTTCTGGACACCGAGATCCGCAGCCTGGAGCCGCAGAACCGGGCCCGCTATGTCGCCCTGCGCGACTACCTCGAACACATGCTGCTGGACACGGTCGAAGCGGGCCGCGCCCAGGGCGTGTTCACCACACCGATCCCGGCCGACGCGGTGCGTTCGGTGCTCGTCATGTGCCAGGGCGTCGCCAACTGGTTCCGTGCGGACGGCCCGCTCACCGCGGAGGAGGTCGCCGAACGCCACGTACTGCTGAGCCTTGGCACCGTGGGCCACCCCGGCGCGGTCACCGGCGGCCTCGCGTTCCCGTTCGCCCGGGACTGAACCGGCCGGACCGACCGTCCACGGCGCGTCCCCACCGGGCCGGTCAGCCGCTCCGGCCCGCTGACCGCGTGTGATTGACTCATCCGCATGGCTCCCGCCTCCCGATCCGCCCGTTCGGCCGCACCCGTCGGCCGGACCGCGGCCACGCGGCCCCGCAACCGCAGGCAGCTCATCGTCGAGGCGGCCGGGCGGGTGTTCAGCGAGCGCGGCTACCACCCGGCGTCGATGGAGGAGGTCGCCGCCGGTGTGGGGATCACCGCGGCGGCGCTGTACCGGCACTTCCCGAACAAGTACGCCCTGTTCGCCGAGTGCGCCGACGTCATGGTGGACGGACTGGCCACGGCGCTCGACGAGCTGCCGGCCGGGGCGTCCCTGAGCGATGTGCTCACCGCCATCACCCGCATCACCATCGCGCACCGCGCGTCGGGCGGCGTGTACCGGTGGGAGGCCCGCTACCTCAGCCACGAGGACCGGCGGCGCCTCGCGGCCAAGTTCGGCCGCCTCGTCGAACGGGTCGACGCGGCGGTGCAGCGCGAACACCCGCTGCCCGACAAGCGCCTGCGGGCGGTGGCGGCACTCGGTGCGATCGCCTCCATCACGATGCATCACACCTCCATCGCCCAACGCCGCGCCGAGGAGCTGCTGCTGGTGTCCGCGCTGCGCGTGACCGCGCGTGACCCCGCGGCGGGGCGGCCGGGTGCACGCCCCCTCGAACTTCCGGCCCCGCCCGTGCCGCGGACACGACGCTCCGAGATCCTCGCGGCGGCCATCCCGCTGTTCGCCCGGGACGGCTTCGCCGGCGTCACCAACGGACAGATCGCGCAGGCGGTCGGACTGACCACGTCCGCGCTCTACCGCCACTACCCCGGCAAGATCGACATCCTGTCGGCGGCATGCCTCCAGGCGGCGGGGCTGCTGGCCCAGGGGGTGGAGAGGAGCCTGCACGAGGTGGCCGGTCCGCACGACGCCGTCGTCGCGCTGGCGGCGACGTACGTGGCGTACAGCTTCGGGCACACCGAGCTGAACAGCGTGGCCGAAGCCGAGCTCACCGGCCTGCCGGCCCAGTTGCGGCAGCCCCTGCTCCTCGCGCAGCGGGAGCACATCGCCGTCTGGGAGCACCAGCTGCGGCTGGTCCGCCCGGAGCTGGACCCGCGCCAGGCCCGAGTGCTGGTGCACGCCGGCTTCGGCGTGACGGTCGAGGCGGGACGGAGACTGCGGTGGCAGGACAGCCCGGAGCACCGTGCGGCCGTGACCGCGCTGGTCGTGGCCGCTCTGGGGCTCTGAGCAGCGGTCCGTCGCGGGCAGGCAGCAGGCGGGGCCGCACACCGGCGGCGGCTCAGCCCGCCCTGTTCCCGGTGGGGATGGTGATGGGCGTGGTGGTCCCGGAGGAACCCCCGTTGAGGAACAGCATGCCCAGGGCGCGCACCATCTGGTCGATCGCGTAGAAGGCGCCGGGCATGACGGGCGACAGCCCCTCACGGAACAGGATGTACGCGGGCCACGCGGTGCGGACCAGCGCGGCGGACACGTAGTCGCGCTTGAGGCCCAGCCAGTCGCCGACCTCGTCGCTGAGGACGTAGCGGACGAATTCGTTCAGGAAGCCGCGGGTGACGCCGAGGTCGATCTGCGCGGTCAGACCGAGCAGTTCCCCGGCGAGTGCGATGCCCTCGGTCGAGGGGGTGAGGATCGGGGTGAGTACCTGCGCGGACTGTTTCTCGGCGGCGGCCCAGGTCTGCGGAATGTGCTCGTCCGGCACACCGAGCAGATGGAGGGCGACCTGCCACGAGTGCAGGAACGCCTCCTGGTCCGCGGCCGGGAACGGGACCTTCCAGTCGAGCAGCCGCCTGCGGACATAGGTGCCCAGGCTGTGGAAGGTGACCAGGATGTCGGCGGCACTGATCGGGACGGTCTCGTCGGCGACCGCCCGCCAGTGCGGCGACTGCGGCAGCAGATGGCGCACGGCGGCGTGCACCACGCGTGTCTTGTTCGCGGTGACGACGAACTGCCCGGCCGGCTCGAAGGCCCCCAGCTGGGACAGGTCGTAGCCGAACGTGAACGTCTTGGCCGCGCGGTCCTGCATGTGGGCACCGCCCGCGGACCAGTAGACGCTCTTGGCCTCGCGGGGGATCACGGTGCTCATGATTCCGCTGCCGAGGCCGTACAGCATGAAGAGGTACAGGTCCCTGCGGCGGTTGAAGTCGGCGGCGCGGGCCAGCTTGACGGGGTCCGCCCAGGCGGGCAGCCGGTTGACCTGCGTCAGATACGCGGCGAACTCGGCCGGCAGCCCGCCGGGCAGCGGGTCGTCATTGTTCACCCAGGACGCCCATGCGGTGTTGATCGCGGGCACGTGTCCGCCGTCGAGCATCGACACCATCAGCGGGTCCGCCACGTCGTCCCAGATCCACGCCGGACCGGTCCCCGCGTCGGCCCCGGCCACCGAGCCGGGCGACGCCCACGCCTGGGCGGGCTGCGCCACGCCCACGAGACCGAGCGCGACACCGAGCGACAACATCCTGCGCCTGCTGAGATTCTCCATTGACTTACCTTCTTCCCTGAAGGGCCAGATGGTCTTATGTGCCTTCGCAGAAAGGCCAGTTACGTGGCCAGCACGAGATGATCAAGGTTACACAGATGTGATTTCTCATTAACATAGCGAGACGCGTCGCCGTCGGCAATGGTGAGGACACGGGGTGGGAGAATGCGGGGCCCGGCCGAAGCACGCGACAGCTCGGAGCCGGGCTCCGGCACCGACGAAGTGGGGGTGGTCATGGTGTTGGCCATGTGTCCGCTGTGCAGCGACGACGAGGACATCGAGGCGGTCCGCCAACTCGACGGCGGAGGCCGGCTCGTGAGGCACCGGTGCGGCTACGAATGGGAGCACAAGGAGCCCGTGGTCCCCGCGAGGAACACACTCCGTCCCTTCGGTGAGCTCAACTCCCTTTTCCCGAAAGCCGGGGAGGCCGGTCCCGAGCAGGTGAAGCGCGTGGCCCGGCTGAAGGAGCGCTACCTCGCCGTCCGGCCGGACCTCGACCCCCAAGTGGCGGACTACTGGGCGAAGTACCAGCGGATCTTCTCCCCGGGCGGACTGTGGACGTGCGACCCCCGAGCCCTCAAGGACTTCGCCAACTCCGAGATCGGAGCCCGCCCCGGCAATCAGGCCACCTTCAACTCCGCGTGGAACGAGATGGGCGACGCGGCAGCCGCGGAGGCGACCCGCAAGACGATCGAGTACCTCCTGCACGGGCCCGACGACGTGCCGCTCGAAGACCGGCTCGAGCATCTCCTGTCCGGCACCGAGCCGTTCGCCATGACCGGATTCAAGGAGGCCCTCCTCACCAAGGTGCTCTGCGTGACGTACCCCGACCGCTTCCTGACGATCCTGAAGTACACGACCGAGGCCGGCGGCAAGCGGGAGATCGCGCGGATGGTCTACGGGCTGGAGCTGCCGAAGCCCGAGTCGGCGAACTGGACGCTCGGCCGGCTCGTCCTGTGGAGCAACGACCTCCTGCTCACCCTCGCCGGCGAGGGCTTCGCCAACCGGCAGCACGCCGCCGCGTTCCTGTGGTGGGCCAAGGACCAGGTCGGAGGGCGAGGGACGCCGTAGACCGGCCGGCCGTCGGGGGCCGGGGGCCGGGCGGGCAGGGGTCCGCCCCCGACCGGCCCCCCGAAACGATCAAGGGCCGGTTTCGGATTTCTCCGAAACCGGCCCTGATCTGCGACTGTCTCCAGTCGGGACGACAGGATTTGAACCTGCGACCCCTTGACCCCCAGGAGTAGGGGTCATCCCTTTTGTCTGTACATACGTCCAGAAATCAGGGGGCACAGCGTGTGGTGACGTGCGTGCCGTTCAGGTGCGCGGACACCGTCTGGTCCCGAACTGGTCCCCATGGGGAGTGTCCGTGACACGCTCGTCCAAGGGTCGCCGCCAGGTCAAGAGGCCGCCTCGCCAGGGCCTGTCACGGCATGACACCTGGCAGTCTTGCGCTGAGCTCGCAGATGGTGTCCCACCATTGCCAGGAATCACTGCTGCACCACTGCTCCTCATAGACCAGCTGCCAGGCCGCCAGTTCACCGAAGTGGGTGGTCACCGTGGAGGTGTCGCTGTCAGGCGCTGCGCTCTTGCCACGAGTCGCCGTTTGATGTCGTGCAATCGGTGAGCCGCCCGGTATCAGGACAGCTGAAATTCGGTGAGTTTGCGTATGGCACAGCCACCACACTTGCTGCACCAGTCGAAGTCGGTGCGAGCCATGAGGTCGGTGACGGTGAGGAGGTCGCCGCCGGCCACAACTGCGCTTTCGTGGGTGTCCGGCATCAAGCCGAGGTGTAGAGCTGGACCGCAGCCAAGGGACCCAGGGGGGCCGCTGCCGCTTCGCCACCGATCGCTGCCGGGCTGCCGGGCTACCGGAAAGGCGCGAGGCGGATGCAGTCCTTTGTAAGCAGGCCGTGCCATACCGCCACCGGCAGGCCGCTCGGCATCCACGTTCCGCAGGTTGTGCGCGCCCCGCCCCAGGACAAGCTGGCGCATGCCCTGAGCCGCAGGGAAGAGGGGCCGTGAGGCACGGGGCGCACACTTACCTGCCCCCAGGGCTACCACCGCTCGCGCGGCGGCGCTGGTCCCGCGTGAACGCCCGCCCCCTGAAGCAGTGCTGACGTGTGACAATACTGATCCCGCTCGCGCCTGTACCACAGGAGACGACGTAATGATCGCTGACCTCGTGGCCGCACCGGACAGGCAGCTGGAGCCCTTGAAGACGCTGGCTCACGTCGAGTTCCAACTGCGCGTCCTGGGGCTTTTGTGCGCGGCTGCGGCGGGAGGGCCGACGGAACTGACCACACCGGGTTCCCTCGACCGGTGGTCCACCTACGTCAAGCGGCAGCAGGGGTCCCTGGAATGCGACAGCTGTCGGGCCTCGGCGCTGGTCGTCGCCGACAGCATCAACATGGAGATCGCACCGGGAATGTCGCTCCGGCGGATGCGGAATCAGGTGTTCCACGGAGGGCCGGACCCCCAGAACGTGGATCTCGACACTCTGCACCAGGTGGTCGAGGACAACGCGACCCGGATCGTGAGGATCCACGAGCACGGCCACGCCACTAACCTCGAGCCGTTCTTCACCCTGGTCAGAGGCGAACCCGCCGCGCTGCAGGACTACTCATCGGCGACCGCGACCTACTGGCCGCGCAGTGGGCCGGCGACCGACATCAGCGATCAGGGGACCCTGGACGCCCTTCAGAAGCTGGGGCTCCAGGGCGGTGACAGGATGTTCGAGAGCTTCGCCGCGGACATCGAAAAGGATCTCCGTGGATTCGCCAAGCCAGGTTCGGTCCAGACGCTCGTCGACCCTCCCGAGCCCATCGCGGCCCGCTGGGAACTGCGTACTTCGGAGGGCTCGGTCCGTCGGGTCGACCATTTCGAGCTGGACGTCGACCACGCCCGAATTTGGCGCTCCGAGGCCGGTCCGCGTCCGTACAAAGCATTCCTCGCGGAGATCTGCAAGTGGGACCTCCTCAAGGAGCGGCTGCTGGAGGGACTCGATGAGCAGGTTGAGCTCGAGAAGAAGATCAGCGACGAATTGTTCCCGGATCTCAAACGGCACATCCCCAATGTGCCCGCCCAGGTCCACATCGCCAGCGGACCGTTCGGGGAGGGGCGCGACGTCACGATCACCGAAGCGTGCGCGCGCATCAGCCAGCAGGCCGGGATCTACAACGCCTGCACCAACCTGATCACGCTGACAGGGGAGGCGGGGTCGGGCAAGACGCATAGTCTGCTCCAGTTTGCCCGGGAGTCCCTTTCCTCAGGTGAGGACCTCAGCCCCTTGGCGGTCTACATCTCCTCGAGTGGAGCGAGTGCGAACAGCCTCGACACGCTGCTCGACGCCCGCATGGCGCCGACCCGCATCCTCGACAAGCGCTCGGTGCTGGCCCTCTGCCGCGCCGGTCTGGTGATCCTGGTGATCGACGGCTTCGACGAGCTCCTCGGTTTCCGCACCTACGACAATCCCCTGACCGGCCTGAAACCCATCCTGGACGAGTTGCGCGGCAAGGGAACCGTCGTGCTCTCGGCGCGGTCGAGTTACTCGGAAGCCCGGCTCCTGCGGAGCTTGACCGCGCGCGATGCCCTGGCCTGGCCGCCATATATGACGCCGCTCGAACTGCTGCCGTGGCGGCCTGAACAGCTGCGGGCTCTTACCAGTCAGCTGCCGATCGAGGTGGACGGCACGGGCACACCCCAGGAGATCCGGCAGCTGTTGACCACGCCCTTCTTTTGCCTGGCGTTCGTCGACTGGGTGCGGACCGAGGGATCAGGCGAGTTCATGCAGTTCGTGGTCGACACCTACCTGCAGCGGGAACGCCGCAAGATGCCGGGCCAGGGCGGCAACGACCTTTTCAGTTCGGAGGTCTTGGCCGACATCTTCTCCGAGGTGTCGGAGCTGATAGCCCGCAACGTCGTGCCGGAGATCTCCGGGGAAGATTTCGAACTGGCGGCGTCGCTGGCCCTCGGCCGGGATCTCAACAAGGAGGAGAAGCGGCGGCTGGTCGCGCTCTGTGGCCTGAGCGCGGAGTGGGCGGACGACGAACTGGCGTTCAAGTTCACCCATCTCGCGATCGCCGAGCAGTTCCTGGCCCGTCAGATCGCCCGCCTACCGCTGGACCAGGCGGTGTCCCTCTTGTTCAGCGTGCCCATCTCTCCCCTGTGCGCTCAGCTCATCCTGTCCATGTGGAAGTCCCAGGGCCGGGGGCAGCCCACCGAACTGGTCATGGAACTCCAGCACAAGGTGAGCGCGGCGTATGCCTCCGACGCGCATCTGCCCGGGGCCTCGCTCAGCCTCGGCGCCTTGTGGGCAAAGGTCCACGGGGTCGGCGAAGGGCCCCGGACCGGGCGGTGCATCAGCGTCGAGAACCTGGAGCTGAGCGGCTCCGGACAGGTGACGCTCGTGGACGCACGGGTGCAGAACCTGACCGTGGAGCCGGGGGTCGAACTCCTGCTGGCCTCCGGTCGTGTGGAGCGGCTGGACCTGTCGCGGTCCGGCGCCAGCGCGCTGCTGGGCGACTCCTACAAGCACGTACGCGAGCTGCTGATGCACAACGAGCTGGCGGTCGGACGGCCGAGCATCAAGCGCGCCCTAGGGCTGGCCGATGAACAGAGCGCCGACGACAGTGACAACCATTTCAAGGCCAACATCACCCGTGCGCGGGGGCCGATTATTGTGAAGCGCGATTACGCCCCGGATGAGAACAGCCAGCTCCACTGGGTCTCGGACTACGGCCTCGACACCTGGCAAGCTTTTGTGCGCAGGATGCAGAAGGAAGGCAAAATTAGCATCGAGAAGGTGAACGCGAGCGGGCGCCCAAAGGTGCGGCTGCGTCCGACGGAGTCGTTCGACGCGTGAGGAACAGTCCAGCGCCGGCTCGTGGTGTCCGGTACGCGCCCCACCGCGCTGCCCGACCGTCCACGTGCATGCCCTTCCTGGGCATCTACGGCGAGGTACCCGGCGCCTTCGGCCGCTGGAATGCGCAGGCGATCGGGACCGACACGCTGCGTACCTACCGGGCGGCGGCCGATGCGATCACCTCATCCGATCTCGACTACACCATGCTGCGTCCGGCGTGGCTCTGGGACGAGGACGAGATCGACTACGTCATCGCGCGCGCGAAGAGCCGTTCCGCGGGAAGGCCGTCTCCCGGAAGTCCGTCGCGGCCCTCGCGGTCGAGATCATCGAAGACCCGCAGCAGCGGGTCCGCGCCGACCTCGGTGAAACAAGCCGGGCACCGAAGGCGACCGCCCCGTCTTCGCATGACGCCCTGCCAGGCAGCGTATGACGTGACGCGTCCAGCCGGCGCACGCGTGCCGCCCGCACCGTACACAGCGCCGCGAGGCCCGGCCCCCGATCAGCCGGGGAACTGGCCGAGGGGGGACACGCCGTGCCCGCCTACGAAGACCCGCGCCTGCCGCCTCGATTCGGAGGTGGCGCTCTTCGTTCTCGCTATCACGGATTTGGCCTGCGGTCATTCTTTCACACTAACTGCGTCCGCTGACACGGCCGGTTGCAATCATCAGCAGATGAGCGATTACGAGCGAGCCCTTCCGGCGTGGGTGCGTGCGGTGGTGCTGGCGGCGGGCGGCGGGTGGTGCACCTATTGCGGGTCGAACGGCATCCGGGCCGAGGCTGTCGATCACGTGGTCCCGCTCCACCTCGGCGGAGCCCACAGCATCACCAATTTGGTTCCTTCGTGCCGCTCCTGCAATTCAAGCAAGCGGGACCGGACAGTCCTGAGGTGGAGGCGAAGCATCCACCGGCGCATCTTCCACAACGGGGTATGGCCGAACGAGGTCGCCGACTACACAGAGGAGGGGGCCCTCGCTAACGTCCGGAGGATCCAGGACCACGTAGCGAAACTGGCCCGGGAACATCAAGCGGACGCCCTCGAGAAACTTCTGCGGCGCGTTGCCCTCATCGGCATGAATCTCCAACACCTCACCGCCGGTCAACGGGCTGACGTGCTGGAGGCAATGCGTGTGCTGTGCGACGAGTTCGCGTCCGATCAGGTCAGCCATGGGGCGTGATTTCCTTCAGGCTTCGATATGCGGGTACGATCGGCGCGTGACGATTGCCGAGCACCCGGCGGTCATCTTCCACTGCAGCACTGACAATGCACCCGAGACCCCTGGTCGGTGCGCGGAGGATTCCCGCGGGCGCGTGGTCGACCACGACTGCCCCGTCCGCGTGGCCTGCAGTGAGGGAGGATCCCCGCAGGGAGACCTTCCTGCTGTCCCTTGACGCCCAGGATCTGCATGTGCTCCGCTACCGGCCGCACCTCGACGCAGGCACAGTCGTAAATCCGCAGGCCGTGTGCCTCACTGCCGCAGGAACAGCGCTTCCATTTCTGCCGGGCGAGGCCGTTGAACAGGTCGTGGACGGGATGATCGATCGCCCAGCGGGTAACCACGGTGTCGTGCCGGTGGTGGCCATGACGTGAAGGACGTCCGCCCGCTCCAGCTCGGAGCGCCAGCCCTTGGAGAAGCCGTAGGCGGCATCATCGGTCACCCACCGGAATGGAATCCTGTCCGCGATGGCGCGGCGGACCATCGCCTTGGCCGTGGCCACCTTGGTCTCGGAGGCGACCTCATCGGCGATGCCGGCCCGGTGGCACCGTTCCCGGTCATCCATCCAGGAGGTGGGCAGATACAGACGCCGGTCGATCAGTGTCCGCCCGCGGCCGGTGGCATAGGCGAGGAAGACGCCCACCCGGCAGTTCTCCGTGCGTCTGGCGGTGCCGGTAGTACTGCCATTGCACCCAAGCCGACCGCGTCCCCTTCCTCAAAATGCCCGTATCGTCCACGACCAGGACGGCGTCGGGGTCGCCGAGGTGGTCGACCACGTGCTGACGCACGTCGTCGAGGGCCTCGTCGGCGTCCCACTCGATCCGGCTCAGCATCCGGTGGATGCGGACCGGGCCCGCGTGGCCGGCTTTCTCCGCCAGTGTCCAGCCGTTCTTCCGCTGCAGCGGAGCGATCAGCCCCCGCAAATAGGCCAGTGCCGACTCACGCGGCCCCGACCTGCTGAAACGGTGCACGAACCGCTCATCCACCGCCTCCAGTTCACCCGCCCCAACCTGACATCAGCAAAGTCCTCACCCATAACCACACCGACGACCGACCTGGCCACCAGTCACCGCAAGCACCGTTGCAGTACTAGGATTTGTTCTACCGGAATCGCACCAGGACGCGGACACTGTGCCGGGGGTCCTTGCCAAGACGGCCCAGAAGTCCCGCGACTACCGGTGGAGCGTCGGGGCCTGCATGAGCTATCGCCGCTTCGGCCAGAGTACGGCGCACTCGGGCGCTCGGGTCTGCGGCGAGACGTGTCGTGGTGTCGGCAAAGCGCTGGGGCTGCTGCATACACAGCACTGCGCTGAGCTGCCGAGCCGTGACATGGCTATGGTCGGCCAGAGCGCGCGCGTCAATGTCCCCTGTGATGTCGCGTGGGAGGCTGTTGAGTGTCAGGGCTGCTTCCTGGACCCCATGGGCATCGTCGCTGCGCAGGAGTTCAACCGCCTGGCCTTTGACCCATTCCTGCTCGTCAATTGTTGTCGCTGAGGCAGCAGCCAGGCGCAGTCCGGGGCCGCGCAGCGACGCGGATCCCAGGTTGATCTTCAGGGTACTGAGGGGGTGGGCACGGCCCGTGAACTCGTCGAGTCGGCTTCCGTCGAGCGCGCCCAGGGCGAAGGGCTGACTCGCACGGAAGGTGGTGCCCTTGGCCTCCGGTTCCTGGTCGACAACGAGATTGCGGGCGCCGATCAAAGCGTCCTGCCGGTTGGACGCCGACTCTCGTCGATCACTCGCCACGGCAAGGAGCTTCTCCAGGCAGGTTCGCTGATCATCGGAGGCGAGGTGACAGACCATGGCCGAGTCGGGAACCATCGTGCTGCCCAGGGAAATGGAGTTGGGCTCCGGCTCAGGCCGGCTCAGGATGCGCTCCCGAGCAGTCCTGGCGCGCTCCTGCACGTCGGGATGGCCGGGATTGAGGGCAGCCTGGATCACGTTGGACAGGTAGTGTTCCCGCTTGACCAGCTCGTCGGCCCGCCTGCGCAGGGTGTTCTGTTCGTCATCGCTCAGCGGGCTGCGGGAGGCGGTACCGGCAGCCGAGCTGTCGCCCTGCGCCCTGGCGCCCAGCAGGCGCAGCGTCTGATCCCTTAGAAGAACGTTCAGAGCTTTGTCGGTGTGGACGTCGGCGAGATCGAACAGCCTGGTGAGAGCGCGCATGGCGAGTTCGGGGTGTGCCATGGCGATGGCCACGCATGCGGTCGCGTGCTCGTCGTCGGTGTAACTGTACTGATGGGGTTGGCGGGGGACGTCGGAGCTGAGCAGGTCCAGCAGCGCTGCGGCCTGTTCAGGTGAGCTGCGCGAGGCGAGAGCGCAGGCGCTCTTCGCGGCCTGAACGGCCAGGGACCGTGTAGGTGAATCCTCGAGTTCGCCTGCCCTGCCGCGTACGGCCAGGTCCAGCATCTCCTCGAACAGCCCGTGGGCCGCCACGTCCTCGCCCAGGTCGGCTTGTGCCGCAATGAGGGCTGCACGTGAACGCAGGACCCACCAAGGCTGGCTCGCGCCGGGCACCAGGGGAAGCATTTCATCTCCCATGCCCTTGGTGAGCTGTTCGAGCTTCTCGCTGCTTCCGGCGCGCTGGTAGTAGGCCGCGGCCAGGGCGGGTTCGCTGTGGTCGCGGTAGAGGTCTGCGAGCACCGTCACCGCTTCGCTCTCGTCCGCCCAGCTCCCGGTGACCACACTGTCGGCCAGCCAGCGCCGGGCCGCCAGGACTGCCTCGGTGGCCTTGTCCCTCACCAGCGCCGACATCGCCTGTGCTCTGGGGTCCCGGATGCGGTCCAACAGGCGACCAGTGCCCGTCGTGCGCAGCGCCTGGGCAAGGCGGTGTTCGTCATCGATCTCGGTCATCCACGGTCCGTACCGTGCGTTGGCCGCGCGGATGGCGTAAAGCCAGTCGGCGGCCTCTTCAGCAAGTCCCGCGTGGATGCCGTCCTGGACGGCATCCCTCCAGTTCTCCACTGCTTCCTCCGCCCGGCCTTCGAGGGCGCAGCGTCGCGCCTCGCGCGCGCTGACGAGCGCTGCGTGCCGGCCCTTCATACGGTGCCGTCTGGCCTCGCGGAGCAACTCCTGCCGTTGCGAGGTGTCGTATTCGGCTCGCAGCAGACGCAGGCGCACAACAATGTCTTGCGTCTGTTCCGTTACCGGCTGGTCTTTTGCCTGTGCGAGGGCGGCGCTGATGAGGCCGTCGAGTTCCTCGAGCGTATGAGGCTCGGTGGCGAGCCGGTACTCGCCGAGCATGAGAACCAGAAGCGGCCGGTAGTCGGGGCTGTGTTTGTCGCCGGCTGCCAGGGCGGGGGCCAGATGGCTCATGGTCAGAGGGTGGGCGATGTCCTGGGCGGCCGCGTTGATGAGGACGGCGTGACGTGCTGTGACCGAAGCCTCTGGCGTGCCGGAGCTGGCCGCGTCGCGGGCGAACTGCTCCAGCTGGTGGGCCAGGATCCGTGCCTGATCGCTGTCTCCGTGGTGGAGTGCGGTTGCGGCGAGTTCGGCCGCCAAGCCGGCTGCCTCGTCGAACAGACCGCCCTCTCGGAGTGCCTCAAGCTGCTTTTTCCGCAAGACGGTGGCATGTCCCCGGTACCCGGCGACATGCAGCCGGTGCGCCAAGTCTCCGTAGAGCCTTGCTGATTCCTCCGGCGCTTCGGACCTCCTGCTGTCCGCGGCCCGCAGCATCGGCGCCACATCGTCGGTGTGGAGGGGCCCGATGAGGATCCTCTCGGCCTGCTCCTGCCGGTCGGGCGGTGGAGCCGGCACCCCTGGCAGCGGAGCGCCCGTGCAGAAGTCGGCCGCCGTCTCCCGGGTCCAGAACTGGGCCACGATGTCGCCGCAGTAGCGCAGGTGCTGGTTGATCTGCTCGGCCCCCCACAGGTCCAAGTCGAGGTCAGAATATTGGAGCTGAAGCGCGGCCAGCTCGTCGGCCAGCTGCGTGGCCTCGGTGGAGGAAGAAGTCGCCACAATCAGACAGTCGGCATCAAAAGGACGCCGCCCGACGGCGAACTTCTCAACCGCCTTGCGCAAGTCCCCGGCGGTGAAAGCCGCGTAGTCCTTGCACTGGACGACCGTGTAGTCACCCGTCGGCGCCCGACCAGCCAGATCGATGCCGTGCTGCTCTTGCCCCTGGACCCCGTAACGCCGAAAGCGAATGTCCCGCAGGCCCAGAACACGGCGGGACAGAGTCAGCATCAGCTTCTCAAAACGGTCCCAGCCAAGATGCAGATCCAGATCCTCCCCCGCAGGCGTACGCCCCGGGGAGCCAGCCGGAGGAGGAGTGCGCAGGTTCGGATCTCCGGCACATGGCGCCCAGACGTCCGCGGCCGGTCCGCGATCACCGCTGGTGCCAGCAGACTCTTGCAGCGTGCCGGATTCGGCGAGGTTCGGCTTTCTCACCACCGCATCATCACACCCGGCACTGACAACGCCCGGGAGACGGACAGGCGCGCGAAAGCGCACGACGATGCGGAAGCGCACGATCAGGCGCTGATAGCTCAGAGATCGGCGGTGGATGCTGGCTTCAGCCGGCGTGCCGCTGCGTGGGATCGGGCCGGCTCAGGACAGCGCGTACGAGGTCGCGGCTGAAGGCAGGCCGTGGTGCGCCGTCCGGAGTGGGGTCCATCCACGGGTGTCGGGGTGACCTCAGGCCGGCCTACATCTCCCCACACTGTGGGGATCCTTCACACGGCGCAGGTTAGCCATACCGACGGCGCCAAGATCAACGGCTGGCATCGACATCCTCTCTCGTCCTCAGCACCGGCAACTCAGCACCGTCGAGCGCGGTGGCGAACACGGCAACCTCGACCTGTTCGACAGCGGTGGAAACCGTAGGCAAATCCCGATGCACAACCCCACCAACCTGACCAGCACCAACGCGCACGCCACTCGACGCACAGCACGTAACACCCAAACCAGGAACCGCAGGTGTCGCAGTACTGGGTCGTCGCGGTTGACTCCACCACCGCGCCGACGCCGAGGGCTTCCTCGAGGCGTCATCGGTTCGGTGGGCCGATAATCCAAATAGCGGGCAGCACCGCCCTGCCGGTATGATCGCCCGTTCGGCTTTCTCAGCACGGCATGCTCCGAGGAGTGAAGTTGGCAATCCAAGACATGGTGAAGCAGCTCGATGAGTTGCTCGGCAAGGCCAAAGCCCTCTTGGACAAGGGGGTGTGGGACTACGGGGAGCCTGAGAGCGCCGAGGCGGACATTCTGGCCAACCGCCTGGAGGCAGCCGTCACACGACTCACGATGCCCGGATCCGTTTATCGTGACCAGCTCAAGCGCGGCGCCGGGTATGCGAACAAGGGACGACTTCCCCACAACATGTCGGTGGCCTACACCCTAAGAGACGACCTGAACTCCGGGTGGACGGAAACTGTCGTCGAGCTGGTGCATGCCGACACCTACAGCGACTACCTGGAGATGGCGGACGCGCTGCTCGCCAAGAGGTACAAGGACGCGGCGGCGGTCATCACGGGGACATCTCTCGAAGTCCACGTGCGTGCCCTCTGCGTGAAGAATGGCGTGACCACTGCGGTGGCGGGTAGGTCGAAGAAGGCCGACACCATGAACGCCGACCTTAAGAAGGCCGGCGTCTACGACGGACTGCAACAGAAGCAGATCACGGCTTGGATGGACCTCCGGAACAAGGCTGCGCACGGGGACTACGGTGACTACGACGACACCCAGGTGCGGCTGTTCATCGACGGGGTGCAAGCCTTTCTGATGAAGCACCCGGCGTAGACGGAGGGTGGTCGGAGTGAGCAGGCCGGGGAGGTAGGCAGTGTCTTTCGGTGCGAATTGGCAGCGCACCTGGCCGTACACGGGCTCCGTAGCCGCCCCGTGTCGGGGCTGGACATACCCGCAGGGGTGTGGCCCGTCCGGTTGGACTTCGAAACCAGCGACCCGACCGACGATATCCGTGTCACCTTCTCCGACGGCCGTCGCGCCTACGTTTCCGCGAAGCGGAAGATCGACCGGGGGCGTCCCCTGGAGGAGACGCTGACGGGGTGGGTGGGACAGGTTCCGACGCTTGGTCCTGACGACCTCTTGGTTATCGCCGGGGAGGAACTCGTCGGGCCGGTGAAGAACATCGATCGGGCTCTGCGGCGCCACCGTGCGGGCCTACGCATGGAAACCGGTGACGAGTCCAGAGCCCTCGCACTCCTTGTCGACCAAATTCCGTCGCAGATCCGCGGGCTCATCCTCGAACGGGCGCGTGTCCTTCACCTACCCGGCTCGACCGGACCGGCATCGCACAGGGACCTTCTGGCGGCGCTGATGGACCTCGTGGTCGCGGACGCGCAGGGGCACCGTGCCGTGAGCACCTTGGCCGACTTCTTCCACCGGCAGGCGGGCGAGGCTCTCGGAAGTTCCGCTGAGGAGTGGGTCGCTGCCCTGACCGCCGCCGGGGTGACCGTGCTCCCGGACCAGGAGGGTCCGGTGGCGATGCGCCTGGCCTCTCGTCGGAACGCTGTCGACGCGTACCGCACCCGGCTCACCTCTGAGGCCGGGCGGATCGACCTCAGCCTGCTCGCCGAGGACCTCGCGCCCCTCGTCGTAGAGGACCTCATCGGCTCCCTCCAGATCGCCGTGGAGGGCGAGCGCACCCCTTCTTCCCTCCTCCGGTACCTGAGGCGTTGGCGCCGCATGCTCATCGTGGGGCAGCCTGGCTCAGGGAAGTCAGTGGCGATACGGGAGATCGCGGCTCATTGCGCCCGCTGCGCCGACGCCCCCGTCCCGATCCTCATCTCACTGCCGCGCCTACTGAAGGACCAGCCGGGACGTCTGACCGTCGAGAGCTTGGTCGTCGACGCCGTGGCGGACACCCTGCCAGATGCGAACCGGGCACCGCTCGCCGCATACGTCCAGGAGGAGATTGTCCGGGGGCGCGCACTCCTCCTCTGTGACGGGCTCGACGAATGCGGGGCGCGGGCCCCTTGGGTCGCGCAGCAACTCGAAGAGATCCTCACGGCCCTCCATCCCTCCTGTGGGTTCGTGGTGACGACCCGGGTGAACGCGCAGGGAGCTGCTGCCCGGCTCGGCTTGCCCCGCGTCGAGCTCGCGCCTCCACGCAACCTCGACGCGACGGTCGATAGCGTCCTCGTCGCGTGTACCGAGGCACGGATTCCCGAACCACAGCAAGCGGCCTTCCTAACGACGCGACGCGCCTGGATGGAGGACGCGAAGGAGGAGCACGCGCATCTACTCGCGGTGCCGCTGCTCGCCTCTCTGCTCGCTCTCATCTGCGCGAACGCGTCGGACGCTGAGCTCCCCAAGGGGCGAGCAGCGCTGTTGCACCGCGCAGTGGAACAGTCCGTCGACCGGTGGGAGCGGTTGCGTGGGACTCTCACCCCGGCCCGGCCCTGGGCACCTGCATTGACCACTGGCATGCTCCTCGACGGGTTCGTCACGCTCGGACAGCTCCTCGTCGGCGGGGCGACCCCTCCGACCGCACGCGCCGTCGAGTCCCTAACCAGCATGCTGCGGGATCCGCTGCGATGGGCCATGCCGCCCGCTGCGGCCGGGGAAATGGCGGAGCACGTTCTCCGGTTCTGGGACGAGCACGTGGCCGTGTTCGTGGTCAACGGCGCGGGCGAACTCACCGCCCGAAGCAAGGTCTTCGCCGAAATTGCCACGGCCATGTGGGCGCGCTCGTGTGGGGCCGAGGAACTGCGAGGCTGGCTGCGCCTTGCCGTCGTCCACACGGACTCTGACGGAGCAATCGCACTCGCTGCCGGACTCGATCCCCGAACGGCAGAGGCTCTACTCGACGTCGGCGAGACACGACGGGAGGCCACCCTCATGGTGGCCGATCTCGCAGAGCGTGGGATCGTGACTCTTTCCGACGACAAGATGGAACGGGCTCTGGGCCAGCTGACAGACGGAGCCCTCGGCGCGCTCATGGGTGAACCAATCCCCTCACGTGGCCCTAGCGAAACACCGAAGTTCCTCCCGAAGTTGTGGGACAAAACGCGCGATGCAGGACCCTGGCCCTTTGTGGAGGCCGCATGTCTGCTGGCCCTCCCGCCAACGGCGCGGCGACGCCGAGCGGGCCTTGTCGACCTGCCCGAGCTCGACGCCACCGCAAAGTCGATCGCCCGGACCCTGTGCGCACTGACGGACGCGCGCACGGACGCCTCACCCCTGAGCAGGATGGATGTCGAATCGCTCCGCGAGGTACTGACCCTTCCTCTGCCACAGGACCCCGAGATGGTTCGGAAAAGCCGGCGCAGCTGGGAAATGGTCGGCGGAGGCCGCCTGGCACCGGGGCTGGACCGAGTCGCCTTGGGCGCAGCCGAACATCTCGGTGAGCTTCCCGACGACGCCGGTGAGCGCGTCTTCGCCCTCGCGCAGCACGTGCCGGGGCGCTACGCCGAAAGGATCTACGCCGCACTCGCGCGCACGGGATTCGACACGCGTCGGCGTTGGGGGAACCTCGCTGCCGGGCTGCGGAACTGGGCGTCCGGCGCGTTGAACGACAGGGCGGCCCTCCTCTCAGACCTCGTGGCACTGCACGCCCCGTGCCCAGAGCCCACAAACGGGGACTTCTGGTCGCTCACCGCCCTCGGCGACCTTCTCGCGGCGACCGGATATTCCGATTCTCCGGCGAGCGAGATCGATCGCGCCTTCGCCCACGTCAGCGCGGCCAAGCGTCGGGCGTGGCTCGACGCGACGGCGGACGCATACGGCATCGACAAGGCGACCGTGGCAGCCCAGGCGCATCGCCTCCAGCAGATCACCGAGCCCGGTCCTCTGCTGGACGAATGGCTCTTCGCGAGCACACCGCCCCTGGTCGAGCCGTCGCTGCTCCCTGGTATCGGGCAGATCCTCACGGACGCCCAGCAGACGGCGTTGCTGGCGTCTCTAGAAGCAGACTCCTCGTGGATGGCGTGGTCGGCAGCGAACGTACTGATTAACCTGGAGGGAGGTCACGTTCCGTGGGACGGTCAGAAGCTGATCGATCGCGATATGACCGCCTGGCCTCGCTACCGGGCAGGCCTCTTTCACGCCGTCGCCATTATGACCTCGGGCGATAGGCGTCCTTCGCTTCTCGCGTGGGCCGCCTCATCTGATTCGGCAGACCACCGATGGGCAGCAAGGTTGCTGATCTCCGCCATACCGCGCCTCGATCCCAACGGTTCGATCGAGAAGATGCTGCGCCGGGACGCGGACCTGTCGGTCCGTCCGAAAAATGCGCATCAGGCCACACCCGCCCCGACGCACTGGAGTTGCAACCACTGTCGGACGGTCCAGGCCCTCGATACCGAAGACTGTCTGGGATGTGACGACGGCGTGCGCCCTCGCCCTGAGGAGTGAGCCAGGAACGATGCCGCGCGTCGGGTCGGGCGGAGCCGACCACCATCAGAAACGAGCGGGCGGTCGCGCAGATTTCCAATCATGAAGGGTACGAACGATGCAACCCACACTTTGACTCTGTGCGGCACAGGAGTCTGTCCGCCTGATACCACCCGATGGTCGCGGTCGACCTCGTCCAGCCTGATCCGTTCCGACAGGTACGGAAGGAGCAAAGTCACGTGACGCCGGGCGAGCGAAGTGCGTCGCCTCCCCCAACAACCGTGGGACCGTTCATAACCCTCCCACGGCCACTGAGCCACAAAGCCCAGGTCACGGCCGTACGGATCGCGTCCTAGGTGCCGGAAGCCCTGCCGTCGCCACCCCCCGTGAGGCGACCGCCACACGCAAAACACCCCCAGAAAACGCGTTTCCCCAGGTCAGAACGTTTCGCCTGGGGATGCTCGGTGGGGCGGGTGGGGCTCGAACCCAAATGGGTGACGCGTCTCACCTGCGGAAATGCGACAGAGGCGGACATAAACATCCTGCTGCGTCCCGCTCCGTCCTCCTCGACCCCCGGCGACCATGGTGCCGTGCGGTACGTACCGCACGGCTACGGGGCACTCCCGGTGCCCGCAGTGGGAGGCAGCCCGCCCGGCGTTTCCGCTGCACGGCAACCAACCGCGCGGCTCAGCCGTAGCCAAGGCCGCCTTCAACGACCGAACCTTCACGGTCACCACGACCGGCGCGCCCTCCGCGAGCGGGCCGTCCTTCTCGTCCCCCACGCGTACCGGGGGAAGCGTTCCGCGGTCCTCGTCCCTTCCCCTTCCTCGGCCCGGTGGCGCCCCTCCACGAGAGCAGTCCGCTCCCCTGGGCTACCGCGACGCCGACAAGGAGCACCTTGTCCTCCACGCACTGCGGCACATCCTGCGGGAAGAAGGCATCGAGCTGGAGGACCAGCGGGGAGTCCTGGGCTTCGGGGCCGACGCCCACGACTCGACCGGGCGCTACTTCGAGATCAAGGCGCACGGTGGCGCTGTTCCATCCGAACTCTCCCTCACGCGAGCAGAGTTCACCCGAGCAATTACCGAAGGTGACAACCACGTCCTGGTGATCGCCTCTCACCTTGAGAAAGACACCGGCACCCCGACTTTGCGCCTCGTCCAGGACCCCCTGAACAGCTTCGAAATCGAGCTTCCGACGGAGATCAGACTTATAGGCGTCCGCAAAATGGGCGTGGCCTCCACTGTGTACGAATGGCCTTCGGTGGAGTGAGCAAGCTCTGGCCATCGCTCACTGGGGAGGCCCAGAAACCAACATTACCGTCGGAATGCAACAGCAACCCATTGGCCTCATAAGTGGACAAGATCAGATGAGCCCCGCGCCCGTCGTGCCGAGGGTCACTGCTTCCGGCGTCGGCTGGGCCCGCCCTGCCCAAGCCACCACGGCGCGTCCGTCGTGATGGTGGAGGTCACTCTCTGGGACGGCCAAGCATCGCATCAGCTGACCCACCCCCAGGACAGCAAGCGTCCGCCAGCCCAGCCAACCTGACACTCGATTCCCGGACGTCTGCAAGGGGACACGCCTCTTCCTGCCTCCGCTCGTGGCTCTACTGCCCGATACGGCGCAGCCCACGGCGAGCCTTCAACAGCATGTCGAGGGTGCGGTGTGCCGCCTTGCGGCGCTCGGGGCGGCGGGACCAGATGGTCGGGAGGACGACGCCGGCGTACAAGAGCACGAGGATGACGAAGCCCATAACCCCGGGGATGATCACGGCGGTCGGAAGGTAGTCGATGGGCATGCTGCGGCTCCAGGGTGATCTCGTGGATGGAGTTGGCCTCTCAGTGCGGCCTGGACACAACGCTTCCTGTCCGAGGGGGTGTCTAACTGCCATTCAGCGATGGATTACACACGCACTTCGCATCAACCCTGTTCAAGCGACGTAGACTTCGCGGGTGTCCAGCCCGTGTTGTCCGGGCTTCGGAGAGAGGGGTGGACAGCGCAGTGGGTGACAGTAGCGAGGATGCCTTCTTCGCTGCCCTCAAGCGGCTGGGCGCCATCCACGGTGAGTACCTGACGAGGCGTATCAGCCTCCGAGCCCTCTCTCGGGGAGCCGGCGGTCCCGTAGCCACGACTATCGGGGCATGGTTAGACGGGCGCCGGTTCCCGCAGCAGGTCGACACTCTTGTCAGGGTCGTCGAGCAGCTGCATGCCGCGGCTCTGGCTGAGGGCTTTGAGCCTGCCCCTTCCGAAACGCATTTGTTCGATTCTCTGTGGTGGCGCCATCAGCACTCTGCGGTAGCTCGGCAGCGTGCCGAGTCCGTGCGGATAGGCGTACAACAGGCGCAGGCGGAAGCCGTACTGAACAGCCACCGGTTGGCCGCGACTGTGGGACGTCCGATCTCGCAGCTAGACCCTTTCGACCTCGAAGTCCACCACAGCGTCGACGTCATCCCCACTCACCGGTTCGCTGACGGCTGGACCGTGCGATACGACACAGGTCTGACCACCTCAAGGCCGACGGATCCACCCGCTCTGTTAGCCCTCACGCCGTACATGATGCGGGCCCACGACCGGCTTCTGCGTGACGTCGTCCGCCGAGCGGAAGCTGGACAGAGCGGCATGGCAATGCTGGTGGGTAGCTCATCGTGCGGTAAGACCCGGGCATGCTGGGAAGCAGTCCAGTCGCTGGCCGACGGCTGGAAGCTGTGGCACCCGTTCGATCCCACTCGGCCGGAGGCAGCACTGGCCGACATCCAGAATGTCGGCCCCCGTACGGTGGTCTGGCTGAACGAGGCGCAGCACTACCTACTCCCCTCAACCGGTTCCCTGGGCGAGCGGGTGGTGGCAGGTCTTCGGGCACTACTCCAGGATCAAACCCGTCGCCCGATCTTGGTACTGGGCACCGTCTGGCCGGAGTACTGGGCCACGCTCACCGCACTGCCAAGGGCTGGCGCCCCTGACGTGCACGAGCAGGCCAGAAAGCTGCTGGCGGGTACCAACGTTTCTGTGCCCTCCTCGTTCTCAGCTGCGGATCTGGCTGCCATCCGTCGTGGTGAGGTGCGCGACCCCAGGTTGCTCTATGCGGCGCAGCGAGCTGCAGACGGCCAGGTCACGCAGTACCTGGCAGGAGCCCCAGCATTGCTGGAGCGATATCACAATGCCCCTCCCAATGCACGTGCCGTGCTGGAAGCAGCCATGGACGCCCGTCGGCTCGGTAATGGCCTTGCCATCCCCCGTCTCCTCCTTGCAGCCGCCGCGCCGGGCTACCTCACGGATCAAGAATGGGACCAAAACAGCGATGACTGGTTCGAAGAAGCGCTGGCGTACACAGCCCAGCCTTGTCATGGAGCTCGCGGCGCGCTGACCCGAATCAAGCCCCGCCCAGGGCAGGGAGCGTTCGAAACTCCGCAGTATCGGTTGGCCGATTACCTGGAACAGCACGGTCGTGACCGCCGAGTCAACAGGGCCGTGCCCACTGATCTGTGGGAGGCCGCGTATGTGCACGCCCACGATGAGGACCAGTTCGCGTTCGGCCGCTCCGCACGCGCGCAGCGCCATAAGTCCGTAGACCACTTCCGGTTCGTCTTGAAGGCCGCCGAGGCAGGTGACCACGCGGCGGCGTGGGAAGCCGCGGAAGAGCTGAATAAGTCGGGTCGTCATACCCAGGCACTGGCCTTGTACCAGCGGGCCGCGGGCGGCGCGGCCTTCGCCGTCGCCCGCCGAAAGGCTGCTGGGCTGCTCCAGAAGCTCGGTCGCACGGACGAGGCGGTGGATGAGTACAAAGAGGCAGCCGCCCTCGGCCATCTCTCTTCGGTCCATGTCGTCGTTGAACTCATGCTCGGTCAGGACCAGGTCGCTGCAGCCGCGGCCTGGATCAAGCAACTTGCCGAACAGACAGACCTGGACGTACTCGATACCGCCATCACACTGCTGAAGCGAGCCGAGCACGAGACCGACATCATGCGATGGCTCTGCGATCTGGCCGACAAGGGTCGTCCTGGCGCGGTGGGACGTGCAGCCGAGCTCATGCAGCAGGCCGACCGATCCCAGGAAGCTGCGGTTTGGCTCACTGGCTTGGCGAACGGCGGCTTCCTAGGGGCCGAACTGCTCGTGGCCGAGGTCCTGGAAGAGGACGGACTCATCGATGACGCAATCGAGTGGTACCGGCGAGCGGCGAAATCTGGGTATCCAAGCGCCCGCAGCGCCTTGGCTCGCCTCACCGTTCAAGGCCCACCTGACGTAGTGCAGTAGCCGGTGCCAGCACGTCGATTCCAACGGAGATCCCTTCGTCAGGCTAGTCGTGGCCTTCGGCTGCAAGTGCGGCCGGGCAAGCCGAGAGGTCCATTCGTTCAAAGACGGCGATCGCCATGGCCTGCACCACCAATCCATGACCGGGCAGCCGACTCACAGGTGGGCGCGGCATAAAGCCAAGATCCGGACCCGATCTGCTGCTCCGGTCACCCACGAGACCCAGGTTCTGCTGGTGGTCTCCGAAGCCAGCACCCTTGGCGCGCGGACAAGGGAAACGCGCTGGTCACGGCCCCTCTGACGGGCGTGGTGGTCGCGGCTGGTCGCAAGCTGAGAATGTCAGGCCCTTCTCCGCCTCCCGGAGGCGATCGCCATGCGTACCAGCACCGGCCGAGGCCGCATCTACCGCCGCTGCGGCTGCAGAGACACCCACCGTCACCAGATAGGTGCCCGCTGTCCACACCTAGTCACAGACAGCACCCACGGAACCTGGAGCTTCGCCGTCGATGTCCCCGCCCCGGACCACCGCAGAACGACCGTGCGCCGGGGCGGCTTCACCACTCAGGATGCGGCGCATGAAGCCTTGCGACGGTTCCTCGAAGGCGAGGCCGGTGGGTTCGACGCGGACCCGAACCAGACCCTCGCCGCCTACCTGAACACATGGCTGGCGGCGAAGGCGCTCGTACTGAAGCCGACCACAATGGCCCGCTACCGCGACTACGTCCGCAACGACCTCGTCCCCGCGTTCGGCACCCTCAAACTCGACCAGCTCGTCCACCGGCATATCGCTGCCTTCGTCACCGGCCAGCTCGCCGCCGGCCGCGGCCGCACCACCCTCTACCGGTGCCTCGCCACCCTGTCCAGCGCGCTCGGCGACGCCGTCCGCCAGCACCGCCTCCCCCACAACCCAGCCTCTCCCCCGGTGCTGCACCGGCCGCCGTCGCCGGAACGACGGATCTGGACAGCAGAGGAAGCAGCCCGATTCCTCACCCACTGCCATCAGACCGACCCCGAGATAGCCGACCTCTTCGAAGTCCTCATCGGCACCGGCATGCGCAAGGGCGAAGCCCTCGGCCTGCACTGGAACGACGTTTACCTCGACCAGGGCGTGCTCTACATCCGCTGCACGCTCTCCGCCGTCGACAACAACCGCCTCGTCCTCACGACGCCCAAGACCCGGTCGAGCAGAGGCTGGGTCGCCATCTCACCCCGCGTGGCCACCGCGCTCCGCCGCCGCGCACGATCCGCTCCAAGTCTCCGCGGCGACCCCAACGACCCGTTCGCGGGGCTGGTCTTCTGCCAACCCGACGGCCGCCCGTTCGGACCGCACCTGGTACTCGACCGACTCCACCGACTGTCCGAGGAGGCCGGCGTCCCCCGGGTCACGGTCCACGACCTACGGCATCTCGCCGCCACCATCACCATCACCGCTGGCGTTCCCCTCACCGTGGTCTCCAAGACGCTGCGGCACTCCACCCTTTCGACCACCGCGAACCTCTACAGCCACCTCACCCAACAAGCCGCACACCAAGCCGTCGACACCATCGACCACGTTCTCAGCGGAGCCGAACAGACGGTCGTCCGCACGGGCCGGCCAGCGTCGCTGCGACCACCACGCGACCACATCCACCGCCTCCGTGCAGCCCTCCCCAATCTCCGCTCCCCCGCACCACCCGCCACCAGCACCCAGGCGAACCAGCCCCGGCCCAGGCGTGCGACCACACTGCGACCACCACACCCCGGGACGCACGAAAGGCCGCCCTCCCATGGATGAGAGAACGGCCTCCGACCTGCGTTTCCACATGGTCGGGACGACAGGATTTGAACCTGCGACCCCTTGACCCCCAGTCAAGTGCGCTACCAAGCTGCGCCACGTCCCGATACCCGCCTGACCTGGGGTTTCCCCCTGGCCGAACGCGCATGAGAACAATACCGCACTTCAAAGGGTGGTCACGAACACCTTTCCGTCCTTGACCTCAAGCGCACTTGATGTTGAACGCTGGGCGACATGACGAACACGACCGCCGCACCGGCGCACACGTACCGCGATCTCCCCCGGCTGATGAGCCTGATGACCGGCGACGAGAAGCACGGCCCCGCCGCCACCTCGACGCTGGACGCCCTGTGGGTGCTGTACGACCGGGTCCTGCGGGTGACACCGGAGACCGTCGACGCGCCGGACCGCGACCGCTTCCTGCTGTCGAAGGGGCACGGGCCGATGGCGTACTACGCGGTCCTCGCCGCGCACGGCTTCCTCGACGAGGGGCTGCTGGCGGGCTTCGGCTCGTACGGTTCGCCGCTCGGGCACCATCCCGACCGGCTGCTGGTGCCCGGGGCCGAGATCGGCAGCGGGTCCCTGGGGCACGGGCTGCCGCTGGCCGTGGGCAGCGTGCTGGGGCTGCGGGCCCAGGGGCTGACCGGGCCGCGGGTGTGGGTGCTGACCGGCGACGCCGAACTGGACGAGGGCAGCAACCACGAGGCGATCGCCTACGCCGGTCCGGCCGGGCTGGAGCAGCTGCACACCGTGGTGATCGACAACGCCTCGGCCACGTACGGCCGCCCCGGCGGGATCGCCGACCGGTTCGCCACCGCGGGCTGGTCGGTCGAGGACGTGGACGGGCGGGATCACGAGGCCCTGTACGCCGCCTTCACCGCACCCCACCCCGGGCGGCCCCGGGCCGTCGTCGCCCGGGTCGCTCCCAAGCGCTGAACCGGGCGCCATGAAGAACCCACCGCCGAAGCCGGCACCCCGAAAGCAGAAGAGGAAGAGCTCCATGGACACGATGCGTGACCGTTTCATCGCCACCACCACACGGCTGCTCGACGAGGACCCGCGCCTGGCGCTCGTCCTGGCGGAGATCAGCCGCGACGGATTCGGCCGGGCCGAGCGGGACCACCCCGACCGGGTCGTCAACGTCGGCATCCGCGAACAGCTGCTCGTCGGGGCCGGGGCCGGGATGGCGCTGACCGGGATGCGGCCGATCGTGCACACCTTCGCGAGTTTCCTGGTGGAGCGGCCCTTCGAGCAGGTGAAGCTGGACTTCGGCCACCAGGGGGTCGGCGGGGTGCTGGTGAGCGCCGGGGCCTCGTACGACTGGCCGGCCGGCGGATTCACCCATATGGCGCCCGGGGACGTCGCCCTCATGGACACCCTCGACGGCTGGACCGTGCACGTTCCGGGCCACCCGGACGAGGCGGAGGCGCTGCTGCGGGAGGCCGCCGCAGGGGACGGGCGGGTGTACGTACGCCTGTCGCTGCAGTCCAACGACCGGGCGCGCCCGGTCGGCGGGACGGGCGGGTTCGGCACGGTGCGCGAGGGCACGGACGCGGGCGGGGTGGTGATCGCCGTCGGGCCGATGCTCGACAACGTCCTCGCCGCGACGGAGGGACTCGACGTGACCGTGTTGTACGCGACCACCGTGCGGCCGTTCGACGGCGACGGGCTGCGCCGGGCGGTCGGCGACCGGGCCACCGCCGATGTCGTGCTCGTCGAGCCGTATCTGGCGGGCACCTCGACGGGCGCCGCCAATGACGCGCTGGCCGCCCTCCCCCACCGGGTCCTGGGACTCGGCGTGGCCCGCGAGGAGCTGCGGCGGTACGGGCAGATGGACGAGCACCTCGCGGCGCACGGCCTGGACCCGCATGGCCTGCGGCAGCGCATCGGCGGATTCCTCGGCGCCTGACCCGGGTGCTCGCGGGCCGTGCCCCGGTGCGCGGTCAGTGCGCGGCCAGGTAGTCCCCGTACCACGCGAGCGTCTCGTCGATCGTGGCCGACAGGGGGTGGGGCGTCAGGCCGTACGCCTTCTCGATGGCGGAGGAGTCGACGATCTGCGCCTCCGTGTGCTGGTAGAACATCTCGGCGTACTCCGCCATGAACACCTCGTCGAACGGACCGAACGCCCGCGGTTCCGGCACGACGGTCAGGTTCAGGGGGCGCCCGACGCGCTCCTCCACCATGGCCAGGATCTGCCGGGTGGTGAGTGCGGGAGCCGTGGGCAGGTGCCAGACGCGGCCGTCACCGTCCGGGTTCTCCCCCAGGGTGGCCAGGCCGGCGGCGACGTCGCCGATGTACGTGTAGCTGTGCGGCAGGTCTATGTCACCGAACGCCGGGACCTCTCCCCCGGTCAGCGCGGCCGGGAACACCGCGCCGCCCAGGGTGGAGTTGAGGACGTGCGGCCCGACGAAGTCGGCCGACCTGCCCAGCACGACGCGCAGCCGTCCGTCGGCGTGGGCGGCGAGGTAGCGGGCGTCCAGCTCCGCGCGCATCCGGCCCTTGCGGGTGGTCGCGTTCCACGGGGCGTCCTCCGTCATGACCGCACCGTGCGTCTCGCCGTACGGGTACAGCGTGTCGAGGACGACGAGGCGCGCGCCCGCCGCCTCGGCCGCGGCGAGGACGGACCGCTGGATGCGCGGCATGACCTCGACCTGGAGGTGGTAGCCGACGTTCACGCAGTGGTAGACGACGGCCGCCCCTTCGACGGCCGCGCGGGCGCCCTCGGGCGTCGACACGTCGGCGGCGAACCGGTCGACGCCCGTCGGCGCGGTCCCGGCGGCCGCCCGGTCGACGAGGCGGACCGGGTGGCCGCGACGGGCCAGTTCGACGGCGAGTGCGGTGCCGGCGGGGCCGGCGCCGAGAACCACCTGAAGGTCGTGTGCTGCGGTCATGAGCGTCTCCCTGTAATCCGGAGGAGTGTTACTGCCCCTCACTTCTGTTAGAGACTGTAACTCTCGCGATAGGGCCTCGCAACCCCGGCTGTTAGACTCCGTAACTGAAGTGAGCTTGTCTAGCGAGAGAGGCCGGGAATGGCCGAGGCACAGCAGGGGCCGCGGGCCCGGTACCGGGAGCAGACCCGTGCGGAGATCAAGGAGGCCGCGCTGCGGCAGCTCGCCGACGGCGGGGCGGGCGCGCTGGCGCTCACCCGGATCGCGAAGGACATGGGGCTCTCCGGCCCGGCCCTCTACCGCTACTTCGCCAGCCGCGACGATCTGCTGAACGCGCTGATCAGGGACGCGTACGACGATGCCGCCACGGCCATGGGCGCGGTGGCGGCCCGGCCGGAAGCGGCCTCGGACGGTCCTCGCGAGCGGCTGCACGCACTGGCGACGGCGTACCGGAACTGGGCGGTGGCCGAACCGCACCGCTATCTGCTGATCCAGGGCTCCCCGGTGCCCGGATATGTGGCTCCCGCCGACACGCGGGACAGCGCCCGTGCCGTGCTCGGTCCGTTCCTGCCGGTGTTCGCGGGCGGGACGCCGGGCGCGGGGGTGGCCCCGGTGGTGGCGCAGATGGCCGCCTGGCTGGGGTCGGACCCCGGAGTGGGCGACTGGGTGGCCGCGTATGCCGCGGACGCCGCCGGTGATCCGGAGTCCTCGGCGCGCGCGCTGGCCGGCGCGGTCCTCGCGTGGGCACAGCTGCACGGCTCGGTGGGCCTGGAGGTGGCGGGTCAGTTCACCGGTATGGGGCACGACGGAGGCACCCTGCTGACCGCCCAGACGGAGATGCTGGCGGACGCCTTCGCGCTGGAGTGAGCGGGGCGCACGACGCGGAACGCCGGACCGGCCTGAAGGGCCGGTCCGGCGTTCGCGTGTGCGGTGGAGGTGTCAGGAGTGGATCAGCACCTGGGACAGGGCCACCCGGCCCGTACCGGAGGTCACGATCCGCACCGTGCGGGTGCGGCTGTCGAGGTCGATGACGGTGGGGCGGAGCGCCTTTCCGCTGACGTGGACGGTCTTGTCGTCCGTCACGATGTCGAAGTCGGCGGTGGTGGACGAGGCGTTGTTCCAGACCTCCACCTGCCGGACGTGCCGGACGGCCCCGAGGTCCGCCTGCCACCAGGCGCCCGCTTCGGAGAGCGTCCTGGTGTCCGTGTTGGTGTCCGCGTCCAGGGCGAGGGCCGCGGTGGCCGTGCCGTCGGTGGAGGACTGGGTGGCCGTGCCGGTGCGCGCGAGGTCCGGGCGCAGCTGCTCGACCGGTCCGCCGCCGGCACCCGCGCGGGCGGCGACGGCGAGCGCTTCGGCGGGCAGCCGGTCCAGGCCGGTGAGGTTGTCCGTCATGACGGAGCCGGTGCCGCCGAGCGCGGGGGCCGCGGTGTCGGTCCAGTTGCCGCGCGCGGTGTTCTCGATCCCGTAGTCGGCCCAGTTGGAGACCCACTTGTAGCCGATGCGGGTGATGACGTTCTTCTCGACGGTGATGTGGGAGGACTGTTCGTCGAGGTAGATGCCGTTGCCGTCGCGCTCGGTGTTGCCGTAGGCGGAACGGTTGATGTAGTTGCCGCTCAGCACGGTCCCCGGCTGGGCCCCCTGGGTGTAGATCGCGCCGCCGTCGTGCTGCTCCTGCGCGACCTCCATGACGTCGGTGATGCGGTTGTCCGTCACCTTGTTGTCGCGGAGGACGGACTTCTGCGACTCGGGCTGGTTCCAGCCCCAGCCGACGGAGATCCCGGAGTACGGGAGGTGGTCCAGGCTGTTGTGGTCGACGCTCAGCCCGGCCTCGTAACCGGCCCAGATGCCCACCGAGTCGGTGTACTCGACGCCGGAGCGGCTGATGGTGTTGTACGCGACGGTGTTGCGCTCACCTGCGAGTTCCGCGCCGGGCATCGGCTCGGTGTCGCCGACGTACACCGCGCCCGACGACAGGTCGGTGAAGGCCGAGCGGGTCAGCGAGCTGTCCTTCGTGCCCGCCTCCAGGATCGCGCCCGCCCCGCCGAGATGGGTGAACCGCCCACGGTCGATGCTCACCCGCCGGCCGCCGCGGACGGTGACCGCGGCGGCGGGCTTGGTGTAGTAGCGGCCCGCGTGGTCGACGGGGCCGGTGGCTCCGGTCAGGGTGAGACCGGCCTGCATGCCCGCATAGCCCTCGTCGGTGCCGGGCTGTCGGTACGCCGCATACGCGAAGCCGATGCCGTCGACGGTGACGTCGTGGGCGCCGTCGACGACGAGCAGCTGTTCGGTGTGCGGAGTGACGGCCTGCGCGCGGCGCATGTTCTCGCCCTTGCGCGGCAGGTAGGTGACCGTGCGGTCCGTCGAGTTCCAGACGAACTCGCCCGGCTGGTCCAGGAGTTCGGGAGCGTTCTCGAAGAAGGCGACACCGCTGTAGCGGGTGGAGTCGACCGTGGTGGTGTCCCAGGCGGGTCCGGTGCGGTCCGTGCCGCTCGCCGAGTTGGTCCAGCAGGGCTGGGCGAAGGTCAGGGTGTCGCCGCTGACGCCCGCGATCCGGCAGTGGTAGTTGCGCCAGCGGACCCGGATGACGGCCTCGGCGTCGGTGGGCCGCTGCCACCGGTCGATTCCGGTGGCGGTGGCGCCCGTCATTCCGGTCTTGGTCGCGTCGCAGACGGCGGCCGCGCAGGCCTCGCCGCGGGCGCGGGTCGCACGCTTGCCGTCGACGAAGAGCTGGCGCGGGGTCACACCGGCGGGGACGCCGGCGCTCCAGGTGCCGTCGGTGTTCTGCCGCCAGCCGGTGATGTCCTGCCCGCCGGAGAGCACGGGACGGGCGCCGGGGGCCGCGGCCCACGAGACGCCGGAGTCGGCGGCGCCGAGCTTCAGGGGCCCGTCGAGCCGGTACGTACCGTCCTTGAGGAGTACGCGGACCTCGCGTTCCGTCACCGTGCGGGCCCGGTCGCGGGCCCCTTCCGGGGTGCAGGGGCGGGCGACGGTGCAGGAGGTGCCGCGGCCGTCCGGGGCGGCGTACAGGGTGCGGGCGCCGGGTGCCGCCTGGGCGGCCGGGGCGGCGAGGAGTGCGGCCAGGAAGACCGCGGCGGCGGTGGCGGCGGTCCCTCGTACGGCGTTCAACGGGCGGTTCACGCGGTGGCCTTCCAGTCGGGGTGGCCGGGCATGGGCGGGTTGACGGCCCCGAAGAGCCAGTCGCGCAGGAACGGGTCGACGGTCCGGTCGCCGGTGACGTCGACGGTGTGCCGGATGAAGGCCTCGCTGGTGTAGGTGGAGTCCTTGAACCGCTTCACCCACTCGCGCATGACCCGGTCGAAGGCCCGGTCGCCGATCCGCTGGCCGAGGGCGTACAGGACGAGCGCGCCGCCGTCGTAGATGTTCGTGCCGCCGAGCGCCTTGGGCAGTCCGGGCGGACCGTCGGCGGCGCGGACCGCGTCGAACTTCTCGTACGTCGCCTTCATCTTGTCGGCGAAGACGGACCAGCCGCGCTCCTCGCCGTACCGGCCGGCGTAGTACACGGCGGGGCCCTCGTTGAGCCAGGCCTGCTGCCAGTCGTTCGGGGTGACGGAGTCGCCGAACCACTGGTGGACCAGCTCGTGCACCATGGTGGTCTCGTAGCCCGGCTGGCCGGCGGCGTTGAGTTTGAACCAGTTGGTGGAGAAGAGCGAGAGGGTCTGGTTCTCCAGGGCGTCGGTGTAGCCGTCGTAGATGTGGAGCCCGTAGACGGAGAAGGGGTAGCGGCCGAACTTCGCCTCCAGCCAGGCGAGATGGTCGGCGGTGCGCGCCACGATCGGGGCGTACTTCTCCTCCTGGCCCTGCGGGACGATGTGCCGCAGGGGCAGGCCGCGGTGGCTGCTGCCGTAGAGGTAGGTGCCCTTGACGACGGCGATGCCGATGAGTTCGGTCGCCATGCGCTCGCGGAGGGCGAAGTGCCAGACGGTGCAGCCGTCGGCGCGCGGGGACCTGTGGGTCAGTTCGCCGTTGGCGGTGGCGACGAAGCCCTCGGGGGCGCTGATGTGGAAGGTCCACGTCGCCTTGTCGGACGGGGTGTCGTTGCACGGCAGGAAGGTGTCGGCCCGCGAGGACTGGGCGGCCGAGGCGAAGCCGCCGTCGGAGCCGAACTTCCAGCCGGTGAGGCCCAGCCGGGTCGCCTTGCCGTTGCCCCGGTAGCGGATCTCGGTGGTGAAGGGCTGGCCGTCGTGGAGCGGTCGGGCCGGCGTGACGGTGAACTCCTGGCCGCTCTGACCGGGCGTCAGTTCCCACCCGGCGGGGCGGCCGGCGACGGTGACGGAGTCGATGGTGTGGCCGTCGGTGTCCAGGTTGAAGGCCGAGAGGTCCTGGGTGGCCCTGGCGTTGATCTTCACGGTCGCGGTGAAGTCGTACGTCACCGGGGTGAAGTCGAAGGCCAGGTCGTAGTGGACGACCTGGTAGCCGCCGTTGCCGAGCGTCGGGAACAGCGGGTCGCCGACGCCGTTGGCGCCGGGCTTCGGGTCGAAGCCGTGCGGCCGCGCCGAGGCGGGCGAGCCGAGGGCGGGGACGGCGACGGCCGCGGCGACCGCGGCCCCGCCGAGTGCGAGGACCGAGCGTCGTGTGGTCACTTCTTCCCCTTCTGGAAGGCTTCCTCGAACTCGCCGCGGGCCTGCTCGCCGCCCTTGGCCAGGTAGTCCTTGACCAGCTGGTCGTAGGCCGACAGGGGCTTGCGGCCGGAGATGATGTCCTTGAGCGCGTCGCCCTTCAGCGTGTTGAGGCTGCCGGAGCCCTTCGAGTCCCAGGTGGGCGAGGAGTACTGGAGCGTCGGGTCCGGCACCATCATCGGGATCATCCTGGTGAACGTGTCGTGCACGTGACGCACGCCCTGCTCGGAGTCGGCGCTGAAGATCGCGGGGACCGCCGACGCCGCGAACTTCCATGGCACGGTGACGTCCTGGGTACCCTGCTTGGTGAGCGCCGGGTTGCCCTTGGCGTCGCGGGTGAAGTCCTTGCCCTCGACCCCGTAGTTGATGAGGGTGTACTCCTGGCTGCCGAACGGCGAGGCGGCGAAGTCGGCGAACGCCAGGATCTGCTTGACGCGGTCCCCGGACGCCTTGGTGATGTGGGTGTTCTGGAGCGCGACGTTGTCCATCCAGGCGACGGCGTCCTTGCCGACCGGCACGAACGGGCGCGGGTCGAACTTCTTGTCGATCGCCTTCATCGCGGCGATGTACCCGACTCCGGGTGCCAGATAGGTGGGCATCCCGTCGTAGACGTACGCGCCCTTGCCGTTCTTGAACATGTCCGTGTACTGGGCCTTCTGCGCCCCGGACATCTGGAGGGTGCCCGGGTAGAAGCAGCCGGCCTTGTACAGCAGCCGGGCCGTCTCCACCGCCTTGCGGTACTCCGGGGTCTCCAGGTCGGCCGTGAACTTCCCGGTCTTCTCGTCGAGCCGCCAGAAGTTGGGCGCGCCCGCGGACATGGCGAGCATGCTGGTGGCGCCCGCGATGATCGCGTACTGGTCCTTCTTGGGCCGGGTCAGCTCCTTGCAGACCTCCACGAACCGGTCCAGGTCCGTGATCTGGTCGAGGCTCGTGACACCGACCTCCTCGAACAGGTCGTGCCGGTAGACGCCGGCGCCGCCGGTACCGGTCCTGGCGATCGGGATGCCGTACAGCTTCCCGCCGAAGATCGCGCTCTGCCACGCGCCCTTCGGGATCGCGGCGAGGTTCGGGTAGTCCTTGACCTTGTCCCCCGCGAGGTACGGGGTCAGATCGGCGCACTTCGCCCGGAGGAACGCCGCCTTGTTGTCGACGCCGCCGCTCTCGGGGTACATGAACAGGTCCGGAAGGCTGTCGCTGGCGACCATCGTGGAGAACTTGGTGCCGTAGTCGTCCGCGGGCACGGCGGTGATGTTCACCTGGCCGCCGAGGAGCTTCTCGATCTCCTGCCAGGCGGCGTTCTTGCCGCGCGAGGGCGGCGGCGGGGAGAACGTCTCCATCGTCGCGCTGATCGGCTTCGCGCCCTTGAGCGGGGTGTTCGCGGTGGCGCGCAGGGGCTTCGCCGGATAGCTGAAGAAGCCCTGCGGGACACCGGCGGCGGTGCCGGCCAGGTCGGGCTTGACGCCGATGTTGCGCACCGCGGTGTCCGGGAGCAGCGAGGCGCTCTTGGCCTCGGCCTTGGCGGTGGTGCCGCCGTCGCCGCAGGCGGCGAGCAGCGGGGCGGCGGCCAGTCCCAGACCGACGCCCGCACCCATGCGGAACAGTGCTCTGCGATTGATGGGGGTGGAGCTCGACACCTGAATCTCCTTGCATGTGGGAGAGGGAAGGAAGGAGTGGGGGGCGGGGCCGCGCTCAGCCCTTGACGGCGCCTGTGAGCACGCCCTTGGTGAAGTAGCGCTGGAGGAAGGGGTAGACACAGAGGATCGGGACGACGGCGATCACGAGGACGGCCATCTGCACGGCCTGCTGCGGGGCGAGGACCTCGCCCGCGGAGGCGGAGTTCAGGCTCTGGCCCTGGAGGACGTAGGTCCGCAGCACCATCGGCAGCGGCCACTTCTCGGAGTCGTTGAGGTACAGGAGCGAGTTGAAGAAGGCGTTCCAGTACGTCACCGCGTAGAAGAGGCTGATCACGGCGAGGACGGCCTTGGACAGCGGCAGGACGATCCGCACCAGGATGCGGAAGTCACCGGCGCCGTCGACCTTCGCCGCGTCGTACAGCTCCTCCGGCAGGTTCATGAAGAACGACCGCAGGACGACCAGGTTGAAGGCGCTGACCAGGGTGGGCATGACGAGCGCCGCGTAGGTGTCGTACAGGCCGAGTCCCTTGACCAGCAGGAAGTTCGGGATGATGCCCGCGTTGAACAGCATGGTGAACAGGGCGGTCATCAGGATGAAGCGGGAGCCGGTGACCTCGCGGCGGGAGAGACCGTACGCCATGCCGACGGTCACGAGCAGGCTGGCGAGGGTGCCGAGGACGGTGATGCCGACGGAGACGAGCAGCGCCCGGGTGACGACGCCGCCGGTGAAGATCGTGCGGTAGGCGTCCAGGGTGGGGTGCCCGGGCCACAGGACGAGGCCGGAGCTCTTGATGATGTCGGTCTGCGAGGCGAAGCTCGTGCCGATCACGCCGATCAGCGGGTAGGCCACGGCCAGGACGACCACCACGACGGCGACCGCCTTGGCGGTCTGGCCCATGCGGGTCGGCCGCTCCATCCACGGCGGGCGGCCGTCGGACTTGCGTACGGGGGCGGGGCGGGGCGCCGGTGCGGTGCTCCGGGTCTTGGCGCGCGTCTTCTCAGCGGTCAGCACCGCGGTACACCCCTTCGTGGCCGAGTCGGTGGGCGAGCTTGTTCGCGCCCAGCACGAGTGCGGTGCCGATGACCGCCTTGACGAGTCCGACGGCGGCGGCGACACCCCAGTCGTTGTCCTTGATGCCGTGGTAGTAGACGTAGGTGTCGAGCACCTCGCCGGCGTCCGGGCCGACCGCGTCGCGCTGGAGCAGGATCTGCTCGAAGCCGACGGAGAGGATCTGCCCGAGGTTGAGGATCAGCAGCAGGATGAGCACGGGGGCGATGCCGGGCAGCGTCACGTGCCACAGGCGGCGCCTGGGTCCCGCGCCGTCGATCGCGGCGGCCTCGTACTGCTGCCGGTCGATGTTGAGGAGCGCGGCGAGGATGATGATCGTGCCCCAGCCGGCGTCCTTCCAGGCGACCTGGAGGGTCAGCAGCCAGGGGAAGGCGTCGGGGTCGCTCATCATGTCGTAGCGCGGCAGGCCCAGCCCGCCCAGGACGTCGGGCAGCACCCCGGCGCCGCCCAGGATCTGCTGGAAGATCGAGACGATGATGACCCAGCCGATGAAGTGCGGCAGGTAGACGACGCTCTGCACGAAGCGCCTGATGCGGTCGCTGGCGATGCTGTTGAGCAGCAGGGCCAGGGCGACGGGGACCGGGAAGAAGAACACCAGCTGGACGAGGGCGATCTCCAGGGTGTTGAACGTCGCGCTCCAGAAGGCCGGTTCGGCGAACGCCGCGGAGAAGTTGGCGAACCCCACCCAGACGCTGTGCATGTATCCGAGGTACGGCTGGTAGTCCTGGAACGCCACCACGTACCCGAGCAGCGGGACGTAGTGGAAGACGACGAAGTAGAGCAGCCCGGGCAGGGTGAGCAGGAGCATCACCCGGTCGCGCTTGATCCGCTGCCCGAGCGTCAGCCGGCGCGCGGCGACCGGAGCCCGGTCGGCCGGCGGGGCGGGTTCTTCGACCCGCTTTCGCCGCTTTTCCCGCGGCAGCGGGGGTGCTGTGTCAGCCATGGTGCGTCCTGTTCGGCTGGGTGGCGCGTGGTGAGCCTTCTGCGGCCGCAAGTTAGTAAGCGGTTAACCCAAGCGTCAAGAGATCCGGTCGAACGTCTTTGTTACATGACGCTCCGGGAAGGAAATCCACACCCGCGAAGTCCCATAAATGCTCCAGAAACGGTCAGTTGTGGAGCGGTGGAGCTTGACGGTCGCCTGTCGCGCTCCCTAGCGTGCCGGTCATTCCATAGAATGCGATTACTGTCCGGAGGCAGGGTGCGAACCACCGAAGAGGCGCCGGCTCGGTCCGGTACCGATGCTGCGGCCCCGCCCGAAAGGCGTCCGCGTACGGTCCTGGTCATGAGCCCCGGACTGCTGGACGACGTCTTCCCACCCCCGGTCCGGGCCCGCCTGGAGGAGACGGCCGAGCTCCTCGATCCGTCCGTGATCAGCGAGTTCGACTCCCCCGCCGCCGCGAGGGCCCTGGCCGGCGCGGAGGTGCTGCTGACCGGCTGGGGGTGCCCGCGGGTGGACCCGGCCCTGCTGGCACGGGCGCCGGAGCTGCGGGCCGTGATCCATGCCGCCGGCACGGTGAAGACGTTCCTGTCACCGGCCGCCTTCGACCGCGGGATCGCCGTCTCCTCGGCGGCCGCGGCCAACGCCGTACCGGTGGCGGAGTTCACCCTGGCCGCGATCATCATGGGCGCGAAACGGGTGTTCCCGCTGGCGGGCCTCTTCCGCACCCGGCGCACCCACCGCACCGGGGCCGATCTCGACCGGCAGCACTGGCTCGGTACGCACGGGCTGACCGTCGGGGTGGTGGGCGCGTCCCGGATCGGCCGCCGGGTGATCGAACTGCTGCGGGTCCTGGACGCCGAGGTGCTGCTGTACGACCCGTACGTGAGCGATGCCGAGGCCGGGCTCCTCGGGGTGACGCGCACGGACCTGGACACCCTCGTGGCCACCAGCGACGTGGTGACCGTCCATGCCCCGGACACCCCCGAGACCCGGGGCATCATCGACGCGCGGCGGATCGGGCTGATGCGCCCCGGCACACTGCTCGTCAACACCGCACGCGGCCCCCTCGTGGACACCGAGGCACTGACCGGACACCTGGTCAGCGGGCGGCTCGACGCGGTCCTGGACGTCACGTCGCCCGAGCCGCTGCCCGCCGGTCATCCGCTGTGGGACCTGCCCAACGTCTTCCTCACCCCGCACCTCGCGGGCGCCCAGGGCAACGAGGTGGGCCGGCTCGGCGCGCTCGCGGTCGACGAGCTGGCGCGGTACGCGCGGGGCGAGCCCTTCGCCCATCCGGTGCACCGGGCCGACCTGGGGAGGATCGCATGAACGCCGTCCCGCGGCAGGCTCTAGGCTCGGCGTCACACAACAGCCACCAGGGGGTGAGCCGGATGCGCCGGCAGAGCACGGCCGCGGACGGACAGCGGCGGGCGACGGTCACCGACGTGGCACGGCGCGCAGGCGTCTCGACGGCCACCGTCTCCCGCGTCCTGAACCGCAACTACCCCGTGGCGGAGGCGACCCGGGACCGCGTCGAGTCGGCCATGCGCGAGCTCGGTTACGTGGTCAACGCCCACGCCCGCGCCCTGGCCGGTGTCTCCAACCGCACCGTCGGCATCATCGTCAACGAGGTCATCGACCCGTTCTACGCCTACATCGCCCGCGGTGTGGAGCGCGAGGCGGCGCTCGGCGGACGGCTCTGCCTGGTCTGCTGCACCCAGGGCGACCCGCAGCGCGAACTGGCCTTCATCGACCTGATGCACGAGCGCAGGGCGGACGCGGTGGTGGTGGTCGGCGGGTCCATCGCCGACCGCGGCTACACGACGGAGCTCGCCCGCCGGGCCCGGGAGCTGGACGCCGGCGGCTCCAAGCTGGTGCTGTGCGGCCGGCCTCCCCTGGGCGAGGGCGCACCGACGGCGGCGGTCGAGTACGACAACGAGGGCGGCGCCTTCGCCATCACCGACCACCTGCTGATGCAGGGCCACGAGCGGATCCTGTACCTCGGCGGGCCGCCCAAGCTCTCCACCACCCGGGAACGGCTCGCCGGCCATCGCCGGGCGCTGGAGCTGCGCGGGCTGCCCGCCGACCCCGAGCTGGTCAGGCCCGGCGCGTTCAGCCGCGGCTTCGGCTACCGGCAGATGGCGGAACTCCTGAGGAACGGGCCTGAGTTCACCGCCGTCTTCGCGGCCAACGACATGGTCGCCGCGGGCGCCGCGCAGGCCCTGGAGGAAGCCGGGGTCCAGGTGCCGAAGGACATCTCGCTGGTGGGCTACGACGACATCCCGGTCGCCCAGGAGCTGCGCCCCCGGCTGACCACGGTCCACATCCCGCTGGAGGAGATGGGCCGGCAGGCGGTGCGTCTTGCCGTCGCGGGCGGCGACGAGGACGACTGGCGGGAGCCGACCAGCGGCGCGCTGCGGCTCGGCACCCACATCGTGGTACGCGATTCCGTGGCTCCTCGGGCGGGCCGGTCCAGTCGTATGTGACCGGTTACTTCCCGCCTGTCCGCAGTTGGCCATAGAAAATCACAGTAACTTCTCGACTCCCCTTGCGGCTCGACAGCAACCGCTTACATGCTGACGGCACGCCTCACCCCGTTCCGCACGCTTCCGCCCCTCATTCGTTTCTGCAGGGAGAGTTCCGCATGCGTCAGCCCAGCCACTCCGCCCCGCTTTCCCCCTCGGTCGGCCGCCGCGCCGTCCTCGCCGCAGGCGCCGGGGCGGTGGTCGCACTCGGCGCCACCACCACCTCCGCACGGGCCGCCACCGGCCGCCGCCCCGCCGTCCGCCCCGTCCCGCTGACCGTCACCGCCCGTCCGGCCGCCGAGGCCGAACGGCTGCGGCTGGCGCAGGCCCTGCGCGGCTCGGAGTTCCAGCCGACCGGCCTGTACGCCCCCGCGGGCGCCCCGCTCTCGCTCACCGTCCAGCCGCACGACGGCCTGGTGCCCACGCTCTGGATCGGTGCCTGGGACTACTACGGCGAGATCACCGAGCCGCGCGGCTACCCGCTCACCGCGGGCGCCAACACCGTGACCGACCCGCACGGCGGCCCGGTCTATCTGACCCTCACCGGAAACGGTGAGCGGGCCGGTGTGCTGTTCCGTTCCGGCACCGTGCCCATGCCGGTCTTCACCCTGGGCAGCACCACGGAGGCCGCCTACCAGCACCAGCTCGACACCCTGACGGCCTCGCCCTGGGTGGAGCTCCACGGCCCGCACACGATCATGACTCTGACCCGTGAGGGCGCGCTGCTGTACCGCGGCGAGGACCACGCCGCCCTGATCGGGCTCGTCGAGACGATCATCGACTCGCACGCCCGGATCAGCGGGCTCGACGGCTCGAAGCCGGTGCACCGGCGCAAGGCGGGGCCGTACCACTTCACCGAGGTCAGCAAGGTGCCGACCGGTGTCGGCGCCTACGCCACGCACGGCTACAACGGCTTCCCGCGCGCCTATCTCGACCGGGCCACCACCGTCGAGGGGCTGCGGACGCGCGGCTGGGGGCTCTACCACGAACTCGGCCACCTGCACCAGCAGATGGCGTACAAGCCGGGCGGCCTCACCGAGGTCACGGTGAACATCTACTCGCTGGCCGCGCAGCGCACCCTGGACCAGCCGTCCAACCTCCTCACCGTCGACGCGACCGGACTCACCGCCTTCCAGACGTCGCGGGCGAAGTTCGGCACGGCCGGGCTGACGTACGAGAAGTCCTTCGGCGCGTACGAGAAGCTGGTGCCGCTGCGGCAGCTGGAGCTCGCCTTCGGGGACGACTTCTGGCCCCGGCTGCACAAGCTGGTGCGCGAGGAGAACCCACAGTCGGACTACACGGAGAACGACAAGCGGTACCGGGCGCTGGCCACCTACTCCAGCCGCGTCGCCGGCTACGACCTCACGGAGTTCTTCGTGAACACCTGGGCGTTCCCGGTGGACGCCGTCGGCCGGGCGGAGCTCGCGGCGCTGAACCTGCCGCAGCCGCCCGTCGACCCCAGCACGCTCACCGACTGACGGCCGCGGACGAGGAGTCACCATGCAGCTGAGCAGAAGGACCCTTCTCGCCGCGGGCGGTGCCACCGTCTCCGGGGCGCTGACGGCGGGCGCGGCGCACGCCGCCGGACCATCGGCCGCGGCACGGACCGCCGACGACGACTTCGATGGCCTGCTGACCCGGGCCGAAACCCTCCTCACCGGGGGCGGGTTCGACCGGTCGGACCCGGACTTCGCGGCCGCCGTCACCGCTCTGGACGATGTGGCGAAGGAGCTGTGGAACACCCTGGACCGCAGCCCCGGACGCACCGCGCTGTGGGCCGATCTCGCCCCTGTCACCGATCCGGGGAACTTCGGGCAGAGCTACACGCGGCTGCGCTCGCTCGCCACCGCGTGGGCCACCCCCGGCACATCCCTCTCCGGCAGCACGGAGACGGCCGACGCGCTGCTCTCCGCGCTGCGGTTCACGTACGACACCGCCTACCGTCCGGACGCCCGCGAGAGCGGCAACTGGTGGTTCTGGGAGATCGGCGCGCCCCGTGCGCTGATGGACTGCTGCGTGCTGCTGCGCGAGCAGCTGCCCGCCGCCGATCTCGCGGACTATCTCGCCGTCGTCGACCGCTTCTGCCCGGACGCGGACCGCCGCACCAACTCCCCCACCCTGTCCGAGACCGGCGCGAACCGCACCGACAAGGCCGTGATCGTCGCGCTGCGGGGACTGCTCGGCAGGGACCCGGACAAGGTGGCGTCCGCCCGTGACGCGCTCTCCGACGTACGCGACGCAGGGCGCAACAGCCTGTTCCGTTATACGGGTTCGGGTGACGGGTTCTACGAGGACGGCTCGTTCGTCCAACACGACGTGGTCGCGTACACCGGCTCGTACGGCACAGTGCTGCTCGGCGGCGCCGCGTATCTGCTCTCGCTCCTCACCGGATCGCCGTGGGCGGTCGACGACCCGGACGTCTCGGTGATGTACGAGGCCGTGGAGCGGAGCTTCGCCCCGGTGGTCTTCGACGGGCTGATGATGGACGCGGTGCGCGGGCGTGCCGTGTCCCGGGAGCGGGCGGGCGACCACCGGGACGGTGCCGCGGCCGTCGCGGCGATCCTGCTCCTGGCGTCCGGCGCGCCGGCGGACCGGGCGGAGCGCTGGCGGGCACTGGCCAAGGGCTGGCTGACCCGTAACCGCACCACCCCCTTCGCCTCCCTGGCCACGCTCCCCCAACTCGCCCTGGCGAAAGCCGTCATGAACGACGCGGGCGTCCCTGCCGGGGCCCGTACGACCGGCAGTTTCGTCTTCGCCGACATGGACCGCGTGGTGCACCGGCGCCCCGGCTGGGCCTGCACCCTGTCGCTGTCATCCGAGCGGATCTCGGCCTACGAGGCGGGCAACGGCGAGAACCTGCACGGCTGGTACACCGGCGACGGCATGACGTATCTCTACGAGGGCGACGGCCTGGGGCAGTTCAACGACGGCTTCTGGCCGACCGTGGACCCGTACCGCCTGCCCGGCACCACGGTCGACCCCCGTCCGCGCACCGATCTCGGCACGGGCGCCGGCACCTCCACCTACCGCCCGGCGAACGCGGTGGCGGGCGGTGCCGTACTGGACGGCAGGTACGGGGCCGCCGCGATGGAGCTCGTCGGCGCCCCGGGCAGCACGCTGCGGGCCAGGAAATCATGGTTCCTCCTCGACAACGCCGTGGTCGCGCTCGGGGCGGGCATCTCCGCGAGCGACGGGCGGGCCATCGAGACGGTGATCGAGAACCGCAGCCTCGGCGCGGCCGGCCGCAACCGTCTGCTGGTGGACGGGGTACCGCAGTCCGCGGACCTGGGCCGGGGTGTCCGCGCGTCCCGGGCCGGCTGGGCCCATCTGGACGGCGTCGGCGGCTACGTCTTCCCCGGGGGAACCGCGCTGCGCACCCTGCGCGAGGAGCGCACCGGCACCTGGCGGGCGATCAACACCGGTGCCGACACCGGCGGTTCCGCCGATCCGGTGACCCGCCGCTATGTCACGCTCTGGACGGACCACGGGGTCTCCCCCACCGGCGCGGGGTACGCCTATGTGCTGCTGCCCGGCGCGTCGGCGGCGGCCACCGCGGTCTGGTCGCACTCCCGCCCGGTCCGGATCGTCGCCAATGACGCCACCGCGCAGGCCGTGGAGGACCGCAGGTCCGGTGTGACGGCGGTGCACTTCTGGGGCGCCGGTTCGGCGGCCGGGATCACCGCCTCCGGTCCGGCGTCGGTCCTCGTGCGGCGGCAGGGCGGGCGGGTGTCGGTCGCGGTCGCCGATCCGGGCCGGACCGGGAGCGTCGTCTCGGTCGGACTCCCCTTCCGGGTCCGGTCGGTGCACCGGGCCGATGACACCGTGACCCTCGCCCCGGGTCGCCGGCCCGTCCTCACCGTCGCCGTCGGCGGCTCCCGCGGCCACACGCACCACGCCGAACTCGTCCCGTAACCACCCCGCATACCGATCTCCAGGAGCAGCACCACCATGTCCGTCGCCCCGCATCTGCACCTGCCGCCGACCGACCGGGTCCTGTCGTCACGCACCGGCTGGACCCGGGCGCACTGGGAGGCGACCGCCGACCGGATGCTGGACGCGCTGACGCCGTACGCGACCCCCGGGTTCGCGCAGTACCGGCTGCCGGGGCGCGGCAGCTGGTCGGGTGTCGTCTCCGACGGTCTGGAGGGGTTCGCCCGGTCGTTCCTGCTCGCCGCCTGCCGCATCGCGGGCGCGGGCGGGGCGGTCGACCCCGCCCTGACCGAGCGGTACGCCGCCGGGCTCGCGGCCGGGACCGACCCGTCGAGCGGGGAGGCGTGGCCGCGGCTGACGGACTGTTCCCAGCAGATGGTGGAGGCGGCGTCGGTCGCGGTCGCGCTGCACGAGACCCGGCCGTGGATCTGGGACCGGCTGGACGCCGGGGTGCAGGAGCGGGTCGTCGACTGGTTCTCCGGTTTCGTCGGCGGCCGCACCTGGGACAACAACTGGCGGCTCTTCCAGGTGGTGTCCGAGCAGTTCCTCGCCTCGGTCGGCGCTCCGTACCGTGCGTCCGACATCGAGGAGGGGCTGGACAGGATCGAGGACTGGTACGTCGGTGACGGCTGGTACACCGACGGGGACGGCCGCAACTTCGACTACTACATCGGCTGGGCCATGCACCTGTACCCGCTGCTGTGGGCGCGGATCGCCGGTCCCGGCGGCGACGGCGGCCGGGCCGCGGCCTACCGGCAGCGCCTCGGCCGGTTCCTGGAGGACTATCCGTACTTCTTCGGGGCCGACGGCTCCCCGGTCCACCAGGGCCGTTCCCTCTCCTACCGGTTCGCCGCGCTCGCCCCGGTCTGGATGGGCGCCCTGGCCGACTGCACCCCGCTCGCCCCCGGCCTGACCCGCCGGCTCGCCTCGGGCACGCTGCGGCACTTCGTGGAGCGCGGGGTGCCGGACGAGCGGGGGCTGCTGCCCCTCGGCTGGTACGACACCTTCCTGCCGTCCACCCAGCCCTACTCAGGTCCGGCGTCACCGTACTGGGCGAGCAAGGGCTTCCTCGGGCTGCTGCTCCCCGCCGGCCACGAGGTGTGGACCGCGCGGGAACTCCCGCTGCCCGTCGAGGAGTCGGACACCTACACCGCTCTCCCCGCGCCCGGCTGGCTGCTGCACGGCACCCGGCACGACGGCATCGTCCGGCTGGTCAACCACGGCAGCGACCACAACCCGCCTGCGCCCGGCGCGGCGGACATCGAGGCCGGCACCGATCCGGACCTGGGCGCGGGCGAGGACGATCCGCACTACGCGAAGCTCGCGTACACGACGGCCACGGCACCGGAGTCCGCCCCGCACGCCCTGGCCAGGACCATCGACGGGCACCTGGCGCTGCTCGCCCCGGACGGCACCCCGTCCCGGCGCCGCCGGATCCATCCGCTGCGCTGCGAGGACCGCGTCGCCGCCTCCTGGTCGGCCGCGCGGCTGCCCGGTGACGACCGTGCGTACCGGATCGCGACGACGAGTGTGCTGCACGGCCCTTGGGAGGTGCGGGTGCACCGGGTCGAGGCGCCCGAGGGTGCGGTGGTCCGGGAGGGCGGCCACGCGGTCGCGCACACGGAGAGCCCGTTCGCCTCGTCCGGACCCGACTGGGCGCTCGCGCGCACGGCCGAGGGGCTGACGAGCGCGGTGGTCGCACTGTTCGGATGGGACGGGGGCCCGGACGGGGCCGCCGTGGCGCGTGACGTCGAGTCCAACGCGTACGGTCCGCACTCGGCGATCCCGTATCTGCGCAGCGCTCCCCGGCCGGGCGGCCGCAGCGTGCATGTCTCGCTCGTCGTGCTCTCCCGCGACCGGGTCCGTCCCGAGGCGTTGCGCACGGCCGTGCGGGTGCGGGTGGACGGCGACGCGGTGGTGCTCACCTTCCTGGACGGGCGGACGGTCGAGGCCTGAGGGCGGGCTCGGGGGGCGGGTTCAGAGTCCGAGGATGTTGTCCTCCCGCCGGTGGATGTGCCCGACGAGCTCCTGCGCCAGGGACTTGATGGTGTCGAGCCCCGCCCGCCCCCACGGGCGGGGCACGATGTCCACGGCGCAGACGGCGCCCAGGGCGATGCCCGTGCGGTCGATGAGTGGCGCCCCGAGGTAGGAGCGGATGCCTATGTCGTCGACGACCGGGTTCCCGGCGAAGCGGGGATAGTCGCAGACGTCCTCCAGGACCAGCGCCTTGCGCCGGACGACGACGTGCGGGCAGTAGCCGTGGTCGAGCGCCACATACCGCCCGCCCCGGCCGCTGCCCGCCGCCGCGGCCCCCAGGTCGGAACCCTTCCGGGTGCCCGCCGGGGTGTGCAGCCCGGCGTAGAACTGGCGGTTCCCGTCGATGAAGTTGACCATCGAGAAGGGCACCTCGGTCACTTCGGCCACCCGGTCGGCGAAGGCGTCGAAGTTGTCGAACGAGGCGTCGGGCCGCTCCCCCAGGCCGAGGCTGCGCAGCCGCTGGGTGCGGACCCGGGCGTCGCTGTCGACGGGGGTCAGCAGCAGCCGCCCGAGGGTGTGCGAGGTCGTCACGGACGGGCTCCGTAGCTTCCGTGGCCGGAGAGCGGGGCCGGTTCGGTGGTGGCGTTGATGAGGTGCTGGACCAGGGTGACCAGCGCGCCGGTGCCCGAGCTGGCGATACGGGCGTCGCAGAGGACGACCGGCACCTCCGGCGCCAGGTCCAGGGCCGCCCGCACCTCGTCGGGGCCGTAGCGGAAGGCGCCGTCGAACTCGTTGACCGCGACGATGAACCCGATGCCGCGCCGCTCGAAGAAGTCGACGGCCGCGAAGCACTCCTCCAGCCGTCGGGTGTCCGCGATCACCACCGCGCCGAGCGCGCCCTGCGAGAGCTCGTCCCACATGAACCAGAAGCGCTCCTGTCCGGGGGTGCCGAACAGATAGAGCACGTGCTGCTCGTCCAGTGTGATGCGGCCGAAGTCCATCGCCACCGTGGTGGAGGTCTTGGACTCGATGCCCTCCAGGCTGTCGGTCGCCGCGCTGACCTGGGTCAGCAGTTCCTCCGTGCTCAGCGGGGCGATCTCGCTGACCGCACCGACGAACGTCGTCTTGCCGACCCCGAAGCCGCCCGCCACCAGCACCTTGAGTGCGACGGGAAAGCCCTCGGGGCTGCCGGGGGCCTGCGCGTACCCGAACGTGCCGGTGCTGTCCGCGTATCCCCCGCCGGCCGGCGGGGCCGCGTACCCACCGCTGTCCGAATGGTGCGCATGGTCGGCATACCGTCCGTCTCCCGGGCCGTCCGCGTAGCCGACGGGTCCGGGGCTCGCGGTCCCCGCGTACGGGGCGGAGCCGTCGAAACCGTCAGAGCTGTCGTCGTAAGCCATCGAGCACTGCCTCCAGCAGGGATCGGTCGGTGGGCATGTCATGGAAGGCGGGCGGGTGCGCGGTCACGGCGCCGCAGTCGACCAGATCCGAGAGCAGGACCTTGGTGACGACCGCGGGCAGCCGCAGATGCGCGGCGATCTCGGCCACCGATGTGGGGCCGCCGCACAGCCCGAGCGCCACCGAGTGCTCGGGCCCGAGATGGGTCTGCGGGATGGCCCCGGTGGCCATCACGAGGGAGAGCAGATCGAGCACGGTCGTGGGACGGGTCCGCCCGTTGCTCACGGTGTACGGGCGGATGAGGCGGCCTGCCGCATCGTCGAGCAACGGCCCGTCCTGCGTGGCCGGCACGGTCACAGCCCCGTGGCGCCCGGCACCCCGGCCGCTTGTCTCGTCGGTGTCATGAGATACGGCCGGACGCTCTTGACCAGCATGGTCATCTCGTAGCCGAGCACGGCGGCGTCGGCGTTCCGCCCGGCGAGTACCGCCAGACAGGTGCCGGAGCCGGCCGTGGTGACGAAGAGGAGCGTCGAGTCGAGTTCCACCACCACCTGGCGGACCTCTCCGTTGTCGCCGAAGCGGGCGCCGGCGCTGCGGCCCAGCGAGTACAGGCCGGCGGCCAGCGCCGCCATGTGGTCGGCGCTGTCGGCGTCCATGCCGTGGAGGGATTTCACCAGCCCGTCGGCGGAGAGCAGGACCGCGCTGCGCGTGTAGGGCACGCGCTGTACCAGGCCGCTCAGCAGCCAGTCGAGGTCCGAGACCTGACCGGACGGCATATCGGTCGCCATGGTGCATCTACTCCTTGGTGGTGTTCACGTTGGCTTCGAGTGGTTCCTGGTCGCTGTGGAACGCGCCGGCGCCGAGGAGTTCCACGGGTGCGGCGCCGCGTACCGGCAGCGGGTCCAGGGGGTGCCGGGTGTCCGGCGCGGGGTCCTGGACCGCGAATCCGGGGACGTCGTCCGCACCGGGCTCGTCCTCCGTCTCGGCCCGCGCCTCGGCGAGGTCGATGCCCCGCCGGAAGGCCGCCACCAGACCCGGGTCGTGCAGGGTCGGCTCCTCCTCGCTGCGTGGCGCGGGAGCCTCCCTGAGCTGCGGGACCAGGTGCTCCTGGTTGGCCCGCCGGGGAAGCTGGGGGCGGCCCATCGTGCCGCGCACGACCCCGGTCTCCTGGGGCAGGGCCGGTACCGCGTCGTCCACGGCGCGGATGCCGGGGCGGGTATCGGCCGGTCCGGGCCGGTCGAGGCGCTCGGCACGCAGCGGAAGCGGGGGGCCCTCGCCCTGACGCGGTGTCTGCTGCCCCGGCCGGTGCATCCGGAGCTGCTGGTTCGGTACGTAGGCGCGGCGCTCCGGTTCGGGAGCCGGGCCGGGTTCCGGGGCCGGGCCGCGCCGGTCGGCGGTGTCGTCCTGGGGCGCCGGGCGGTGCGCGGGGCCGAGTGGCGGGACCGGGGCGCCGCCGGCCTCGCCGGATGCGTCCTCGTCGGCCCCGAGCAGGGACTGCGGGAGGACGAGGACCGCCTGGGTGCCGCCGTAGATGTTGCTCTGCAGCCGTACGGCGATGCCGTGCCTGCGGGCCAGCGAGGCCACGACGAACAGACCGATCCGGCCGTCCTGGAGGAGCCGGGCGACATTGACCTGGTCGGGATCGGCGAGCAGGGCGTTCATCCGCTTCTGCTCGTCGCCCGGCAGGCCGAGGCCGCGGTCCTCCACCTCCAGGGCGAGGCCCGCGGTGACGCGCTGGGCCCGGAGCAGGACCTGGGTGTGCGGGGCGGAGAACACGGTGGCGTTCTCGACCAGTTCGGCGAGGAGGTGGATCACGTCGGCCACGGCGTGCCCGCGGAGCGTGCCGTCGATCGGGGGTACGAGCTTGACCCGCGGGTACTGCTCGACCTCGGCGATCGCCGAGCGCAGCACCTCGGTCATCGTGACCGGGTTGCTCCACTGCCGCCGGGAGACGGCGCCGCCGAGGACGGCGAGGTTCTCCGCGTGCCGGCGGATGCGCGTGGCCAGGTGGTCGACGTGGAAGAGGCCCTTGAGCAGATCGGGGTCCTCGACCTGGTGCTCCAGCTCGTCGAGCAGCTGGATCTCCCGGTGCACCAGGGACTGGAGGCGGCGGGCGAGATTGACGAAGACCTCGACCTTCTGGTCCTCGCCGGTGTGCTCGGTGAGCCGGGCGGCCTGGACGACGGCGGCGACAGCGCTCTCCTGCTGGCGTCCGAGTTCCTGGGCCAGCAGTTCGAAGCCGTCGCTGCCGGGTGCCACGGGCTGCGGGGGCCGCCGCGCGGGCACGGGTTCGCCGTTGCGGAGCTGTTCCACCACCCGTTGCAGATCGGCCTGGCCCTGCGCACTGACCCGGCGCAGGGCCAGACAGCGGCCGAGGACGGTGGTGGCGACCCGGTTGGCCGCCAGGAAGGCGGCGGCCATCGCGGCGATCGCGAGCGCGCCGGCGGAGCCGAGCGCCACCCAGAGCTCCGTGGACGGCCGGACGGTGCCGGCCCGGGCGGTGAAGATGACGGCAGCGGCGCCGGCCAGGGCGACGGCGACGGCCGGCAGCACTGCGGTGCGCAGGAGTTGGGGGCGTATACGCGCCTCGGGGGACGGCCGGGCAGCGCGCGGTCTGGCCGCGGCCGAGTGGGAACGGGGACCCGGTCGGCCGTGCCGCCCGCCCTCTCGTCGTTCCGGTCGCGCGTCGGGTGCGCGAAGTTGAGACATCAGCGTCCTCGGTACGTGGGGCACCAGGAATCGGCATTCATGTGGTGACACCTACGGTGGTCGGTCATTCTCGGGTCATCGGCCGGGCAGGCTCGGAAAATATGAGCCCACCGTTGATCACCGGGCACACACGGTAGTCGCCCACTGCGAGGGTGCGACGTGGAGTTGTGGAACTTGCCCACCATCCGTCCCGCTCTGGTATGACCTCTCGCACAAGAGCCCGATTACGCCGGGCGGTTGGACGGTGTCCCGCACACGACACGGCAAGCCCCCTCGACCGCCGTCGAGGGGGCTTGCCGTGGGTGCCGGGTGCGCTAGGCCTTGCGGAGCCGGGCGATGATGCCGTCGAGGTCGCGGAGGAACAGCGGGACGCGGAAGAGGTGTCCGCCGGGCTCCTCGTACCACTCGTGGGCGATGCCCGCGTCGCCGAGGCGGGCGCGGAACTCCCGCTGGCCGGCGAGCACCTGGTTCTCGTTGACCTGGTCGAACCAGTTGACGGGATCGGGGCTGGTTCCCGCGACCAGGAAGACCCGCTTGTTCCGGTAGCTCTCGATCCGCTCCACCGGGTTGTCCGCGCCGACCCTGGCCTCGTCCCACAGCGGAACGCCGTAGACCGTGCCGCCGGCCAGTTCGACGGCCGCCGACGAGGCGTTGGCCCAGTGCGTGACCAGTCCCGCGTCCCGGCGCAGGCTGGCCGGTCCTGAGTGGGCGCTCACCGAGGCGAAGTGGCCGTAGTACTTGGCCGCGTACTTCAGCGCCCCGAAGCCGCCCATCGAGAATCCGGCGACGGCCCGCCCGTCGTACTCGGCGTAGGTACGGAAGTTGGCGTCGATCCAGGGCAGCAGCTGGGCGATGTGGAAGGTCTCCCAGTTCCTGGGGCCGGCGTTCGAGCTGACCGGGTTGGAGTACCAGCCCGCGTGTCCGCCGTCCGGCATCACGACGATGACCGGCCTGCCGGCCGTCCACTCCCGGATGCCCGCCCGGTCGAACGTGATGAAGTCCTGGTCCGTGCCGCCGCCGTGCAGCAGGTAGAGCACCGGGTAGCGGCGTCCGCCGGTGTGGTAACCGTCGGGAAGCAGGACGTTCACCGCGGGGTTCCAGCCGATCGCGTCGGTCGCGAACCGGTACCACCACATCCGGGGGTCGCTCTCGCCGCGTTCCACGATGCGCAGCCCGAAGCCGTCTCCGGCGGCACGGGCCGCCGACGCGGTGGCGAGGACGTTCCCGGCGCCGAGCGCCAGCGCCGCGGAGATACCGCCCACCGCCCTGATGACGCTTCTGCGGCCGGGCGGCCGCTCCTCACCGCTCATGCCGAATAGCCCTTCGGCGGGATCAGCGTGGCGAGCTGGTCGAACGAGATCCAGTAGATCTGGTTGCCGCTGAAGGACGCGGGGTCGGCGATGAGGACGGTGCGGTCCACCTCGTCGTAGCCGAAGACGGTGAAGTAGTGGTAGATCGTCTGGTCCGACGGATAGCCGGGGGGCTGGTTGCCGGGCGGCGCCACGATGTTGGTCACCAGCGGGTAGTTGCGGTCGATGTCGAAGACGATGTCGTACCAGAGCAGGTCCCGCTGGGCCTGGGTGGGCGGGTCGTTCGGCATTTCCTTGGTCTCGTACCAGCCCCCGCCGAGGTTGGCGTTGAGCACGCCGGTGACCTGGCCGATGTGGTCGGTGCCCGCCTCGGTGGTGCCGAGCTGCCAGGCCAGATCGCCCTGGCTGGGCGGGGCCATCCGGGCGGAAAGGGCGATGCGGGTGGCGGCCGGACCGCACCAGTAGCCGGTCTCCTGGACCTGGTAGTCGATCTGCAGCCAGTGGGCGCTCTGCGTGCGTCCGGCGTCGACCTGCAGCCGTGTGCCGGGCCTGTTGTGCCCGCTGACGACGGCCGTGCCGGCTTTCGAACCGCCGGCGAGCACGGAGACGGACGGGACACGGGGTGCGGCCGATGCCTGGGCCAGGGTCGGCTGGAGGAGGGCCCCGACGGCGGCGACGGCGATCGCGGTGGAGACAAGTCTCTTGCGCATGAAGGCTCCTGACGAGGGTGGGGGGTGCCTTGCGGGCAGAAACGGCTTCCGGCTTCGGGGAAGCGCTCGGCCGTGCGGTACGTCAGGGATCAGCGTCGTCGTCGCCGTGCACACGAGGCAAGCGCCGAAAGTTCAGGCTTACGACCGGAGTTGGGGAAGCCGCCCTCAGCGGCCTCGCTGCTCGGCGGCCAGCAGGGCGCGCCCTTCGGCGGTGGCGACGTGGAAGGACCGCCCGGCCCTGCGCACGGTGGCGACCAGGCCCGCCGCCCGCAGCACGTTCAGGTGCTGGCTGACGGCGGGGTGCGTCACGTCCAGGATCCGGGCCGCCTCGACGGTGGAGCAGCCGGTGCGGGTGGCGCGCAGGATGCCCGCGCGGGTGTGTCCGAGCAGGGGTCCCAGCGGACCGGAGCCCTCGGTGTCACGGGCCCCGGGGGCGGCGGGGGCCGGCACGGCCCAGTCCGGGGCGTGGTGGATGGGGTAGACGAGGACGGGCGGCAGGTCCCCGTCGGCCAGGGTGATCGGCGTCGGCCAGCAGAAGAACGAGGGCTGCAGCACGAGACCCCGGCCGCGCAGCCGCAGCTGCTGGTCGACGGGGTACGTCACTTCCAGTACGGGCGGCCGCCAGCGGAACTGCGGCCCGAGGCCCGCCAGCAGTCCCTCGGTCCCGCCGTCGAGGAGGCTGTGCAGCCGGACGGCCCGGTCGGCGTCGACGTGGGCGTGGACGCGCTGCCAGTACGGTGCGAGGGCCTCGCGCTGGTACGTACGCAGGGCTCCGCCGAGCCGCTGCAGGGCGTCGGCGTCACCACCGGCCAACGAGCGGACCCAGCCGGGTGGCTGGAGCGAGGAGGCCAGGTGCGCGAGATCGGTGCGCAGCCGTGGGCGCGGGGTGCTCAGGAGGGTGTCCACGGCCGCGTGCAGCGTGGCGCGGTCGCCGGACGTGGGGGTGAGGAAGTCCGGCGAGTAGCCGCGCGGGGGCAGTAACGAGGACAGCAGCCGGGGGCCGTCGGAGAGCCTCGGCCGCACCCAGCGGCGCCAGGCGCCGAACACGCGCTCGCCGTCGCGCCGTTGCAGGGTCTGCACGCTGTTGCTGATCTCCCAGAGGAAGTCCGGTCCGGGAGCCACCCGGACCCGTGCCAGGTCCTCGGACGTGAAGTGCACCCGCAGCATGGTCGCTCCCCGGGGAAGTGAGCATCTGCGCGCAGCGTACCGCCGTTCGAGTGCCGATCCACCCCGTGGGCCGGCCGGGCGTCCGCACCCGCGGGGCGGGGACGGTATCCGGCCGCGGGCCCCGGGCGGTCAGGCCCGGGCGGCCCGGTCGTGGTCGAGGCCGGGCGCCGCGACGGTCTCCGTACCGCCGGGAAGCTGGACGTGCACCGGCGGCCAGTTCCCCCATCCGGGGGCCGGCTCGGCCGCCACGCCGCGCCACCAGGGGTCGACGGCCGGCGGGTCGGCGGGCTCGAAGGGCTGGCCCGGCCGCGGGGACGCCATCGTCACTCCGGCGACCTGGGTGGCGCGCATCGACCATTCGGCGGGTTCGGCCCACGGGTGCAGGGCGAGGTTGAACGTCCCCCAGTGGATCGGCAGCATGACGCCCGCCGACGGGTCGCCGCCCTGGAGGTCGAGATGGGCCTGGACCCCCTCGTCGGGGCTCATGTGAATGTCCGGCCACGCTCCCGGCTCCGGCTTGCTGTCCGTCCGGTCCTTGGGCCAGTACTGGCTGTACGCGCCGATCTGGATCATGGTCGCGTCGAAGGGGCCGTGCTCGGCGCCGATCTCCGTGAAGCCGGGGAAATAGCCGGTGTCACCGCTGTGGTAGATCCGGTGCTCGGGCCCGGCGACCGCCCAGGACGCCCAGAGGGTGTGCTGCTGGTTGCGCAGACCGCGGCCGCAGAAGTGCCGGGCGGGGGTGGCGGTGAGGCTGATCCCGGCGACGGTCGTGGACTCGTTCCAGTCGAGCTCGTGGATCCGGTCGGCCGGCACGCCCCAGCGCTCCAGGTGCGCGCCGACGCCGAGCGGCACCGCGAAGACCGTGGCCGTGTCCGCGAGGGTGCGGATGGTCGGCAGGTCGAGGTGGTCGTAGTGGTCGTGCGAGATCACGACCACGTCGACCGGGCCGAGCGTGCCGAGGGGCAGCGGCGCCGGGTGCACCCGCTTGGGCCCTGCGAAGGCGAAGGGGGAACAGCGCTCGCCCCAGACCGGGTCGAAGAGCACCCGCCGGCCGTCGATCTCGGCGAGCACGCTGGAGTGCCCCATCCAGGTGATCCGCAGACCGGAGGCGGGGGGCTGGGCCAGGTCGGCGAGGGTCGTGGCGTGCACGGGCACGGTCCCGGTCGGGGCCCTGAGGACCCGCTCCTCCTTGCGGAAGTAGACCTTGGCGAACTCCAGCGCGGATCCGGACGGTCTGGTCCGGGCGCCCACCGGGTTCTGGAAGACGCCGTCGGCGAAGTTGGGGGAACGGCGGATGCGCTCCATACGGGCTCCGCCCGGGTCGGCCCCGAAGGCCGCGGGACGCAGCGCACGCAGCCGGGTGCGGAGCGGAAGCTTGGAGTCAGCGCCGGTCACAAGATCTCCTGAGGGAGTCGGTGTCGTCTCATTATGGACAGCGGGTACGACAGTGCGAGAGCGGAGCGGCCAACGGGATGGCGCCCACGACGCCGCCCCGGGAGTGCCGTGTCAGCCACGCGGCTGCCCGTACACGTGCTCGACGTGGAGCCGCAGGACGATTCGCCGGTCCCTGACCATGGCCGTGCGGAAGTCGTCCCAGTCGGGGTGCTCGCCCTGGGCGTCGCGGTAGAGCGTGATCAGCTCCTCGACGGTCGCGTCGTCGGGGTCGGCGGCCACCGGGCTGAGGTCGGCCCTGCCGTCCACGACCGTCCAGGCCCAGCGGTCCTCGCTGGTCACGTGGTAGCTCGCCCTCGGGTCCCGGAGGAGGTTCCGGGTCTTCGCCCTGCCTTCGGTGACCGAGACGCGGACGATGTGCTCCTGCGGGTAGTACCAGTGGGTGACGTTGGACAGCTGAGGTCTGCCGTCCCGCCTGAGCGTGACCAGTACGCCGCCGTTCCCCTCGGTGAGCAGCCTTAGCAGCGACTCCTGCTGTGCGTCGAATGCCGTCATGCCGGATGCAACGTCCGACGCGGCCCCAGGATTCCGCATCCGGCGTCCCTGTCGTCCCCTATCCGGCTGCTGCGGGCGGCGGAGCGGTGCGGCGGGAAAGGCCTCGTTGACAGGGTGCCGCCATCACCGGATACTGAATGGCCATTCAGTAAGAGATCGTCGAGCCGGTACCGGGGGCGGCGGGTCCGCTCCCCCGGACACCACGGCACCGCCCCGGGCCCGCCCCGATCGCAGTGACCGAGGAGTACCCCCGATGACGACGCCGCCGGTGTCCCCGCCCGCCCCGCTGATCTCGCTGACCTGGACGGACCACGTCACGGGCCGCGAGGGTCACCTCGTCGTCGACCGGCTGGTGCGCGGGGTGGCCAGCGGCGGGCTCCGCATGCGGGCGGGCTGCACGCTGGACGAGGTCGCCGGCCTGGCCCGCGGCATGACCATGAAGGAAGCCCTCCACTTCGACGCGGACGGGGCCGGGGCCCGCTACATACCGCTCGGCGGCGCCAAGGGCGGCATCGACTGCGACCCCCGCGACCCGGCGGCCTACGGCATCCTGGTGCGCTACCTGCGGGCGGTGCGGCCGTACGTGGAGAACATCTGGACCACCGGCGAGGACCTCGGGCTCACCCAGGACCTGGTCGACCGGGCCGCCGCCGAGGCCGGGCTCGTCTCGACGGTCCAGGCGGTCTATCCGCTGCTCGACGACGAGGCCGGGGCCCGGCGCCGGCTGGCCGACGCCTTCGCCGTCGCGGTGGACGGCATCGGCCTGGACGAGCTGGCCGGCGGCTGCGGGGTCGCCGAGTCCGCGCTCGCCGCGCTGGACAGGGCCGGCGTCGCCCACCGCGACGCACGGGTCTCCGTCCAGGGGGTGGGCACGATGGGCGGGGCCACCGCCAGGTTCCTGTCCCGGGCCGGGCTGCGCGTGGTCGCCGTCGCCGACGTCAAGGGCACGATCGCCAATCCGGCCGGCCTCGACGTCGAGGCGCTCCTGGCCGCCCGTGACTCCTACGGCACGGTGGACCGCGCCGCGCTGCGCGACACCGACCGGGAGCTGCCCGCCGACGCCTGGCTGGCCCAGGACGCGGACGTGCTCGTCCCCGCGGCCGTCTCCTACGCCGTCGACCTCACCAACCAGGCCAGGATCACGGCCCGCTGGGTGGTCGAGGCCGCGAACATGCCGGTCCTGCCGGAGGCCGAGGAACGGCTCACCGCGCGCGGGATCACCGTGCTGCCCGATGTCGTCGTCAACTCCGGTACCAACGCCTGGTGGTGGTGGACCCTGTTCGGCGACATCGGAGCGGACGCGGACGAGGCCTTCGCGCACATCCGCCGCTCGATGCGCGCTCTCATCGACCTCGTGCTGGCCCGCGCCGCCGCGGACGGCTGCACGCCTCGCGCGGCGGCGCACGCCGTCGTCGCCGACCGGCTGCCGGTGATGGCCGAGCGGTTCGGCTGGTACCGCTGACCGTCTGTGCCGCCCGCGTCGCTTCGCCCCGCCCGACTGCCTGGTCCTCCGGCCCCGGGTGACCAGCGAGTTGCGTTTCCGTTCCGGTCACCCGCGACACCGCACCGCCCCGGCCCGGTCGCGGGAAGGGTGCGGAGTCGGTAGCGTGCCCGCCCCCGGCCTGCCCGGGAACGGGCATTGGTTAGGGTGAAGCCGTGGCAAGGGTGCGGTTGGGAGTGGCCGAGCGGCGCGAGGAGTTGCTGCGCGCTGCCGTCGAGCAGATCGAGGTGCGGGGTGTCGCCGCGGTACGGATCGCCGACGTCGCGTCCGTGCTCGGGGTCAGCAACGCCCTGGTGCTCTACCACTTCTCCACCAAGGAGAAGCTCGTGGCCGCCGCCTTCGCGCACGCCGCCGAGGCCGATCTCGCCCATCTGCGCAAGCTGTTGAGCCGCCGCACCACGGCGGTCCGCCGGCTGCGCGCCGCCGTTCGCTGGTACGCGCCGACGGGCCAGGCCAAGGGCTGGCGGCTGTGGATCGAGGGCTGGGCGGCCTCCCTCCGCGACCCCGCCCTGCGCAACGTGGCGGGCGATCTCGACCAGCAGTGGAAGGCGGAGCTGGCCGAGGTCATCGAGGAGGGCGCGGCCGCGGGCGAGTTCCAGTGCGACGACCCGATGTCCGTGGCCTGGCGGCTGACCGCACTGCTGGACGGTCTGGCGGTGCAGATGACGTCGTACGCGGGTCCGCTGTCCCGGGCCACGATGCTGGAGTGGACCGAGGAGGCGCTCGCCCGTGAACTGGGCATCGACCACGAGGCCCTGACCGCCTGAAGCCCTGGCCCGTCCCAAGCCCCCCTTCCTTGGCGCTCTCCTTCCCGGACGCTCTCCTTCCCTGAAGCCCTCGTTCCCGAAGCCTGGCCGCCGGTCAGGTCTGGCGCAGGGGTGCGTAGGAATCGCCGTCGAGCCCGAACGTCCACGCGACGCCTTCCTTGGCGGTCCGGGTCCTCGGCGGCACGCGCAGCCAGTACGTGCGGCTGGTCCCGTCCGGCTCCGGAGTGGAGTTGACCACCTCGACCATGGCCACGTCCTCGTCACCGTCGAGCGATATCCGCCAGAGGATGCCCGTCTCGTCCCGGTGGACCGGTTCGGCGCCGGACTCGGTGAGGTAGCGGTCGTATCCGTAGAACTCCAGCATCACGCGCCGCAGTTCCGCGTTCTCCTCGGCCCGGATGCGCTCGGGGGTCAGTGCGCCCAGCTCCGCGAGGAACGCTGCGGGGACGGGCATGCCGCGCCAGGCGTACAGCGCGAAGCCGTCGCGGTAGGCGAGCGCGGGCCCCTCGCCGCAGTCGAGCCGGCCCGCCTCGTCGCGGTGGAGCGCCTCGGGGCGTTCACTGATGACCACGGTGCGCTCGTAGGGCCACCACCAGCCCGCGTTCCTCGCCACTGCCGCGAGGCCGTCGAGCCGGTCGCCCCGGCCGTCGAACGCGGCGAGCCAGGCCGCGTCGTGCTGGCCCAGGACCGCGTCGAGCAGCACCAGCCGGACAGCCGACTCGTCCTCAGGCTGCACGGCGAGACCGGCCACGACACCGGCCCGTATCCGGTCGGCGAGCGCGGACGTGGTCTCCCAGAGCTGGGCCCCGGTGGCGGACCACAGCGCGGACCAGCCGGCCGGGCCCAACTCGTCGTACATCCGGCGCCGTTCCTCCGCCCAGGGCCGGGTCCGTACGTCCTCACGCACCGAGCGCCCCGGGTCGGTCAGCTTCTCCACCGCCTCGACGGCGGCCCTGGGCGAATCGGCCCAGACGAACTCCTCCGGCTCGGCCAGACCGGCGCTGCGGTAGGCGAGCCGCACCCCGTCCTCGGCCGCGGCCCGGTCCGCCGCACCGGTCGCCGCCGCCACGGCCCGCCATGAGTCCACGTACTGCATCGGTTTCCCCGTCCCCTGTTCCTGAGTTGCTGTGCTTCCACGCGTATGCGCGTCGCTTCTGTATGCCGCGTTCGGGACGCCCGGTGCGCCCGCGGGTGTTCCCGCTTCGGCTCAGTCCGCGACGATGCGGACCGCGCCCGGTGCGTACTCGCGCTGGCGCACCACCCGGAACCAGCCCTTCGGCAGCGAGATCACCGCGTGCTCCTCGTGGACGACGCGGCCCCCGTCGGGGAGATGGAGCAGCATGGGACCGAACACCCCGCCCTCCCGGATCAGCCGGCCCGGGCCCGGCACCGCGTGCGCGTGTCCGGTGACCTCGCCGAGCGCGAGGACCAGCCGGCCGCGCCCGTCGCGCAGTTCGCCCGGTGCCTCCAGGAGGTTCGCGGGCACCGCGGACTCCTCCAGCGCCATGATCAGTACGTCGCCCTGCCGGTACACAGACGTCTCCCCTCCGCACCGGCACCCGCTGTGCCGGCCACACGGAAAACGCTACGGCGGGGGTCTGACAACGGGCCGGTGCGCGCCGTCGGCGGAGCCCGGTCGCCGCGTTGTCAGTGGGACTTGATAGACCTTGCGGACATCAACCCGTCGCCGTCATCAGGAGCTCAGGGCCATGTCCGGTGTGGACCACCTGCACGAGTTGCTCGGCCTTCCGGCCGTCGATTTCCAGACCGGGACGGAGGACGGCCCCCGGCCCGCCGCCGACGCGGTGGCCTGGCGCGTCTTCGTCGAGCCGTACGAGGACGAGGACCGCACCTGGGAGCAGGAGTTCACCGCCTTTCTGGAGGAGGTGGACCCGGCCGGCGTCCGTGCGCTGATCATCGGGCAGTGGGGCGAGTCGTACGAGGAGGACTCGTCGTACCCGATCGGTCTCGTGATCGCCGCCGCCGAGCGGCTGACGTCGCTGGAGGCGGTGTTCGTCGGCGACCTGACGATGGAGGAGGCGGAGATCTCGTGGATCCAGCAGAGCGATGTCACCGCACTCCTCACCGCTTTCCCGGCGCTGCTGGAGCTGGGGGTGCGCGGCGGGAGCGGGCTCGTCTTCCCGGCCACCGAGCACGAGCGGCTGCGTGCGCTCACCATCGAGACGGGCGGACTGCCGGTGGAGGTGGTGCGCGGGGTTCTCGACAGTGAACTGCCCGCGCTGGAGCGCCTCGACCTGTGGCTCGGCGTCTCCGCCTACGGGGGCGACACCGATGTCACGCATCTCGCCCCGCTGCTGTCGGGGACGCGTTTTCCGGCTCTGCACCATCTCGGTCTGCGCAACAGCGAGGTGGAGAACGAGATCGCGACCGCCGTCGCATCGGCGCCGCTCGTGGCCCGGCTGCGCACCCTCGACCTGTCCTGCGGCACGCTCGGCGACGAGGGTGCCGCGGCACTGCTGGAGGGCCAGCCGCTGACGCATCTCGATGTCCTCGATCTGCACCACCACTTCCTGACCGAGCCGATGGAGCGCCGGGTCGCGGAGTCGCTGGAGCCGCACGGGGTGCGGGTGGACCTGTCGGACCGCTGCAAGCCGTGGGGCGACCGCGGGGCCGCGGGCCGCTACGTCACGGTGTCGGAGTGAGAGCGCGATGACGGACATCGAGCACCCCGGCACCTTCCACGGCCTGCCGGTCTTCACCCTGCCGCCGGCGGCGGACGATGTGTCCGCGGCGTCCCTGCCCGCGGCGGACTCCGTGGCCTGGCGGCTGGACTGTGCCTGGGAGGAGCCGGCCTTCCCCGGGGTCTGGCGGCGTTTCCTGGACTCCGTCGACCCGGCCGGGGTCCGTGCGCTGCTGATCGGCCCCTGGTGGGTCGAGGACTACGGCTCCTTCGCTCCGGTGGCGGAGCTGATCAGCGCGGACGCGAGCCGCTTCCCGGCGTTGCGTGGGCTGTTCCTGGCCGATGTCGTCGGCGAGGAGTGCGAGGTGTCCTGGCTGGAGATGTCGGACGTCACCGCGCTGATCGATGCGTTCCCCCACCTGGAGGAGCTGGTGGTGCGCGGCGGCGGGGAGGCGGACCACACGCTGGGGAAACTGCGGCTGCGCCCGGTGCGCCATCAGGCGCTGAAATCGCTGCGGTTCGAGTCCGGAGGTCTGCCCGGGCCCGTCGTCCGCGCGCTCGGCGCGAGCGAACTGCCCGCGCTGGAGCGGCTGGAGCTCTGGTTCGGTGCCTCGTGGTACGGCGGTGACGCCACCGTGGAGGACATGAGGCCGCTCCTCGCGGGCGGCGGCTTTCCCCGGCTGCGCCATCTCGGCCTCCAGAACAGCGAGATCCAGGACGAGATCGCCGCGGCGGTGGCGTCCGCGCCGGTCGTCGCGCAGTTGGAGTCGCTCTCGCTCGCCATGGGAACGCTCAGCGACACGGGCGCCCTGGCCCTGCTCGACGGTCAGCCGCTCACCCATCTGACCTCTCTCGACCTGCACCACCACTACCTCACCGATCCGGTGATGGCGCGCGTCCGTGAGCTGTGTGCCCGCGAGGGCGTCCACGTGGACCTCGCCGAGGCGGACTACTGGGATCCCGAGGACGACGAGCCCCGTTATGTCGCGGTCAGCGAGTAGCGCGCCGCGCCTGGTGGTCGTCGGCAATCCCGGCAACCGCCGGGTCGGCCTCTTCCAGGACGCGGTGCGGGCCGCCGGGCTGCCGCCGGCCCGTACGGTGTCGTGGCTCGACGTCCTGAAGGGCGACGCGGCCTTCCGGGCCGGGGAGACCGTGCGTGTCGAGTCGCCTGGCGAGGACGCCGAGGTCGAGCGGCTGCTGCGCGATGTCGACGACCCGACCCGGGTGGAGGGCTCGGCCCTCTGGTACGCACGCTTCACCTCCGCCGTACGAGAGGTGGCCCGGGCGGCGACGGCCGCGGGCGCCGTCCTGCTGGACGGCCCCGGCGACATCGCGGTGCTGTTCGACAAGCGGCTGTGCCACGGTGTCCTGGCCGCGGCGGGCGTCCCCGTTCCCGCATCGCCCACATCGGGACCGGCCGCGCCCGCCGTGCGGGACTGGGCCGATGTGCGTGAGCTGATGGCGGACCACCGCATGCCGCGCGTGTTCGTGAAGCCCGCGCACGGGTCCTCCGCGTCCGGGGTGATGGCCCTGGAGACGGCCGGCCCCGGCCGGGTCCGGGCGACCACCTCGGTCGAGCGCGACCCGGCCGGCCGCCTCTACAACTCCCTCCGGGTACGCCGCTGCACGACGGAGCGCGAGGTCGCGGCGATCGTCGACGCGCTCGCGCCGGACGGTCTGCACGTCGAACGGTGGCTGCCGAAGGCCTCGCAGCGGGGCCGGGTCGCGGATCTGCGCGTCGTGGTGGTCGACGGCCGCGCCACCCATGCCGTCGTCCGCACCAGCCGCTCCCCCATGACCAATCTGCATCTCGGCGGCGCCCGCGGCGATCTGGACGAGGTGCGGGCCGCCGTCGCGGCGGCGGGCGGCAGCTGGGCCGGGGCGCTGGCCGTGTGCGAGCAGGCCGCCGCCGCCTTCCCGGACACGCTGTGCGTGGGCGTCGACCTGCTGCCCGCGACCGGCTGGCGGCGTTTCGCCGTCGGCGAGGTCAACGCCTTCGGTGATCTGCTGCCGCGGCTGACCGGTCTGCCGGGCAGCGGCGCCGAGGGCCTGGACACCTACGCGGCGCAGGTCGCCGCCGTACTGAACCGATCAAGGAACCACCGTGTCAGCGCACCGTCCTGAACCCCCCTCCGGCGTCATGGCCGCCACCGGTCCCGACATGAGCGAGGTCGTGGGCAGCCACGATCTGCTGCTCGTCACCCTGGACACCCTGCGGTACGACGTGGCGGCGGAGCTCGCCGCCGCCGGGCGCATCCCGCATCTGGCCCGGCATCTTCCGGGCGGCGTGTGGGAGAAGCGCCACGCCCCGGGCAGCTTCACCTTCGCCTCGCACCAGGCGATCTTCGCCGGGTTCCTGCCCACCCCCGCCTCCCCCGGCCCGCACCCCCGGCTGTTCGCCGCACGGTTCGCCGGCAGTGAGACGACGGCGGAGCGCACCTTCGTCTTCGACACGCCCGATCTGGTCTCGGGCCTGGCGCGGACCGGCTATCGCACGGTGTGCATCGGCGGAGTGGGGTTCTTCAACCAACGGGCGCCACTGGGCTCGGTGCTGCCCGGAATGTTCCAGGAGGCGCACTGGGAGCCGGAGTTCGGTGTCGCCTCGCCGACCTCGTTCGAGGCCCAGGTGGCCCGCGCCGAGCAGGTGGTCGGAGAGCTCCCGGCCGGCCAGAGGCTCTTCCTCTTCGTGAACGTGTCGGCCCTGCACCAGCCGAACTGGTTCCACCGCCCGGGTGCCACCCGCGACGCGGGCGACACCCGCGCCACCCACGCCGCCGCGCTGGAGTACGTGGACGCCCACATCGGGCGCCTCTTCGCCGCCGTGAGCAGTCGCCGCCGCGCCTTCGCCATCGTCTGCTCCGACCACGGCACGGCGTACGGCGACGACGGCTACACCGGTCACCGGCTCGGTCACGAGTCCGTGTGGACCGTTCCGTACGCGCACTTCTTCCTGGAACCGGGGGCCTCCGCACGATGACCGGCCTGCACACCGTCCGCCCGTACCAGAGCTACGTCTACGCCTATCCGCACAAGACGGCGTACAGCAGACTCTCCGAGCACCCCGAGGGGCGGCCCGCGCTGAGCGAGCTGTGGGCGGGTGAGCGCAAGGACGCGCTCTCGCTCTATCTCCACATACCCTTCTGCGAGGTCCGCTGCGGCTTCTGCAACCTCTTCACCCGGATCGGCGCGCCGGACGAGCTCACCACCCGCTACCTCGACGCGCTGGACCGGCAGGCGTCGGCCGTGCGGCACGCCCTGGGCCACGAGGAACCGGTGCGCTTCGCCGCCGCCGCGTTCGGCGGCGGGACACCCACGTACCTGACGGCGGGCGAGCTGGAGCGGCTGTGCGACATCGCGGAGAAGCGCATGGGCGCCGATCTGCGCTCCGTGCCGCTGTCCGTGGAGACCTCGCCGTCGACCGCCACCGCCGACCGGCTGGCCGTCCTGGCCGACCGGGGGACGACCAGGATCAGCATCGGGGTGCAGAGCTTCGTCGAGGCCGAGGCCCGGGCGGCGGTCCGTCCGCAGCGCCGCGCCGATGTGGAGAAGGCCCTCGGACTGATCAGGGAGACCCGCATCCCGCTCCTCAACATCGACCTGATCTACGGCATCGACGGCCAGACCGGGCGCAGCTGGCGCACCTCACTGGACGCGGCTCTGGAGTGGCGGCCCGAGGAGCTGTATCTGTACCCGCTGTACGTGCGTCCGCTGACCGGACTGGGCCGGCTCGGGGCCGCCGGGGAGGCGGCGGCGGACGCGGCCTGGGACGAGCAGCGGCTGCGGCTGTACCGGGCCGGCCGCGATCATCTCCTCTCCCACGGCTACGAGCAGGTGTCGATGCGCATGTTCCGCCGCGCGGACGCCCCGCGGACGGACGGCCCCGACGACTACGCCTGCCAGACGGACGGCATGATCGGCCTGGGCTGCGGCGCCCGTTCGTACACCTCGCGGCTGCACTACTCCTTCGACTACGCGGTGGAGATGCGCGAGGTGCGGGCGATCATCGACGGCTACACCGCCACCGAGGACTTCTCGCACGCGGAGGTGGGACGGTTCACCGACGGGGACGAGGCGCGCCGCCGTCACCTCCTGCAGTCCGTGCTGCAGGCCGAGGGGCTGCACGTGTCCGAGTACCGCGAGCGTTTCGGTACGTCGCCCCACGAGGACTTCCCCGAGGAGCTGGCGCGGTTCGGGGACCGGGGCTGGCTCGACGCGGGCGCGGCGGCCGGCGGCCTGCTGCGGCTGTCCCCCGAGGGCCTCGCCCACTCCGACGCGCTGGGCCCCGACCTCTTCTCCCCCGCCGTACGGGCCGCGATGGCCGCGTACGAGCTGAAGTGAGCCCCGTATGGACCTGACGATCCTCTACCGCGGCCCCCTCGCGTCGTGCGACTACGACTGCCCCTACTGCCCGTTCGCCAAGCGGCGTGACAGCCGGGAGCAGCTGCGGGCCGACCGGGCCGCGCTGGAGCGGTTCACGGCGTGGGCGGCGGCGCAGACCGGGGACCGGATCTCGGTGCTGTTCACACCGTGGGGCGAGGGCCTGGTGCGCTCCTGGTACCGCCGGGCACTGGTCGAGCTGTCCCGGCTGCCGCACATCCGCCGGGTGGCGATCCAGACGAACCTCAGCGGCCGTACGCAGTGGCTGGCCGCCGCGGGCACGGCGGGCCGCGACAAGATCGCGCTCTGGTGCACGTACCACCCGGGCCAGACACCGTACGAGCGTTTCCTCGCCCGGTGCGGGGAGCTGGCGTCCCTGGGGATCCGGCACAGCGTGGGGGTGGTCGGTCTCGACGGCCATCTCGACGAGGCGCGGCGGCTGCGGGCGGCCCTGCCCGACGAGGTCTACCTCTGGGTCAACGCCGCCGAGGGGCACACCTACACGGACGAGGAGGCGGACCGGTGGACGGCGGTCGACCCGCTGTTCCCGTACAGCCGCCATCCGCACCGCTCGGCCGGTCTGCCGTGCCGGACCGGTGAGTCGGTGATCTCGGTGGACGGTGACGGCACGGTGCGCCGCTGCCATTTCGTCCGGGCCGAGCTCGGCAATCTCTACGACGGCAGCTACCGCCGGGCGCTGGGGCCGCGGGCCTGCCCGCTGGCCGTCTGCGACTGCCACATCGGCTATGTGCACCTGGAGACGCTGCCGCTGTACGACGTCTTCGCGGGCGGTGTACTGGAGCGCATACCGGCGACGCCCCCGCCGGCGTCAGTCCCCCCGGGCACCCCGGCCGGTGGTCCGGGTACCCGGGGGGACTGAGGACAGCGGGGTCCCTCAGAGAGGCAGCAGGTCGGGCCGCTTGGCCCCGACGTGGTCCCCCGAGGACTCGCCGCGCAACCGCCTGCCGATCCACGGGACCAGGTACTCGCGCGCCCAGTGGATGTCGTCGCGCCGTACTTCGAATGTTCCGCGCTGCACCTGCGGCGGCCACGCCTGGTCCGGGTCGGCCGGCACGTCAAGGCCGAGGACCTGGGCGGCGCGCAGCGCGACCCGGGTGTGTCCCTCGGGCGACAGGTGCAGCCGGTCGTCGTCCCAGGCCCGCCGGTCCTGCACCGAGCGCAGGGACCAGAGGTCGAGGACGGGGCAGTCGTAGCGGTCGGCGATGGACCGCACATGGGCCGTGTAGGTGGCGATCTTGCCGCGCAGATGGCGCAGCACGGGAACGTTGCGGGTGTCGAAGCCGGTGGTGACCATGACGGTGCCGACCGACCTGGTCAGTTCGGCGACCGCGCGCTCGAAGCGTTCGGCCACGTCGTCGGGGTCGGTGCCCGGCCGGATGATGTCGTTGCCGCCCGCGCAGAAGCTCACCAGATCGGGGGCGAGTTCCCTGGCGCGCGGCACCTGCTCCTCGACTATCTGGTCGAGGAGGCGTCCTCGTACGGCGAGATTGGCGTATCGGAAATTCCCGTGCGCGGGGCCCGTGGCGCCCGTCGCGCCGGTGCCCGGGAGCTGGTCCGCGAGGAGTACCGCGAACCGGTCGGCCCAGCCGACGAACGTTCCGTCCGGGCCGGGGTCGCCGACTCCCTCGGTGAAGCTGTCGCCAATCGCCGCGTACGACCCGATGGCGCCCTGTCTGTTGTTGACGCCCTGCTGGATGTTGTTCGAATCGTCTGCCACAAGGGCTTATCCTGCACCGCCGAATGTGACCTACGCGACCGTAATAAGGGGTTGACGGGTGGTGAGATAGACCACCCGGTCAGTTTTTGGTAAAGGGGGAATAAGCAGAGGGACGGTGCGCCGCCGCACACCGTCCCTCTATGCATTGCTCAGGCCCGGATCACCGGACCGGTGTTGCTGGATCAGACGTTGATCCCGTGCGACGCCAGGTAGGCGATCGGGTCGATGTCCGAGCCGTACGCCGGGCCCGTGCGGACCTCGAAGTGGAGGTGCGGGCCGGTGGCGTTGCCGGTGGCGCCGGAGAGGCCGACCTGCTGGCCCGCGGTCACGGTCTGGCCCGCCGAGACGGAGAGCGAGGACATGTGGCCGTACTGCGAGTAGTGGCCGTCGGCGTGCTTGATGACGACCTCGTTGCCGTACGCGCCGCCCCAGCCGGCGGTGACGACGGTGCCGGAGGTGATGGCCTTCACGCTCGTGCCGGTGGCGACGGGGAAGTCGATGCCGGTGTGGCTGCCGCTGGACCAGCTGGCGCCGGAGGCACGGTAGGCGGTGGTGTGGTTGCCCGGGACCGGGTGGACGTAGCCGGAGCTGTCGCTCTGGGTCGCCGGGGCCGAGGTCTCCTTGGAGGAGGAGGCGTCGGAGGAGGACGAGTTGGAGACCGTGGAGGCCTTCGTCTCGGTCTTCGCCGGGGCCTTGGAGGGGGCCTTCGACGGGGTGGTGGCGCCGGTGGAGGTCTGCGCCGCGGACTTGCCGCCGAGCGTCAGCTTCATGCCCGGGAAGATCAGGCTCGGGTCGTCGCCGACGACCTTGCGGTTGTCCTGGTACAGCTTCTCCCAGCCGCCCTTGAGCTTGTGCTGGGCGGCGATCTTCGAGAGGTAGTCGCCGGAGACCACGGAGTACGTCCTGGAGCCGGCCTGCTCCTTCGCCACCGGCTTGGCCGGGGTGGCGTGCGTGGCGGCGGCCGACTTCGAGGTCGCGGGAGCGGCCTGCTCCGCGGCGTTGGCACCGGTGGCGCCGAGCAGCGGAAGCGCGATGACGGCTCCGCCGGCACTCGCGACGACGACGCCACGGGCGATGGTGCTGGACTTGGGACGGCGGTGCTTACCCGATATGGGCATGAAGGTTTTCCTCTCCGGCGCCTGCGAGGTGAGCTGTCGGGTTCGGACTGGAGATGTCCGGTCGCGACTGGCGCGACTTCACCCCGAGCCGGCCGGATTACCCGGTCGGCGGCTTACCTGGTTCCCCCGCTCCTGCCACGCGGTGAGTGGGTGCGAATTCCGGACGGCGGCAGGATTAGGCGGTCCGTCCGGATTGACAGCGAACGTAAGCGAGCCGGGACGGCGGAAACAAGCCACGGGTTCCTCATCGGATTCCGGGCCGGAAATTCGGTGCGGAATTCCGGTCACACTCCGTGGATTACGGATCTTGGCTTTCCGCGCGGTGCACGGACTACCCCACCGCGGCATCACCACACACCGTCACGGATATGATCCCGCTCACGAGAGGGTCATCATCTCCCGCATAAGCGGGGCATGTTCGACTAAATGCCTCAATACGGACATGTCATGCCCACCGCCCTCCCCCGATCGGGACATCCACCCGGGACCGACCCCCGCGCGAGGGGTCGGAGCAGGCGCGAAACGGGGGCGTGACCGAGATGATTGTCCGAGGAATCAATGTCGTATCGTCACGAGAGTGGACCCGTCGGCGACACGCGCCGGTGGCAGAGCCTCCAGGAGTGACCGTGACGCAGCAGCTGCCGCAGACCCCGTCGACGGAGCCCGAGCTGGCGGGTGTCCGCAATTTCCGTGACGTGGGCGGGCTGCCCACCTCGGACGGCCGCCGGGTGCGGTTCGGGCGGCTCTACCGCAGTGGCCACCTGGCGCACGCCACGGCCGAGGACGCCGCGTTCCTCGGGACCCTGGGGCTGCACACCGTCTTCGACTTCCGCAACGTCGCCGACCACAAGCTGGACGGCCTGGACGTCGAGCTGCCGGGCGTCCGCAACGTGAGCATTCCGCTCAGCGACCCGGCGGACGGCGCGGAGTTCTGGCGGATGGTGCGCGACGGCAACATGGACGAGCTGCGGTCGATCCTCGCCGACGGCAAGGGGACGCACCGCATGGTCGCCTCCTACCGCCGGATCATCCTGGACCGCACGGCCGAGCACAGCCGGGTGCTGCACGCCCTGGCCGAGGACAGCATGCCTGCTCTGATGCACTGCGCCGCGGGCAAGGACCGCGCGGGGATCTCGATCGCGGTGTCCCTGCTGGCCGTCGGCGTCGAGCGCGAGGCCATCGAGGGCGACTACCTCAAGTCCAACGACGCACACCGCCGCTACAAGGTCACCCGCAGCGACACCTCCCCCGCCGGCATGTCGCCCGAGGTGATGGAGCTGCTCAATCCGCTCTTCGGCGCCCACCCCGACTACCTGGCCGCGTCCTTCGCCACCATCGACGAGACCTGGGGCAGCACCGAGCGCTACCTCTCCGACGGCCTGAAGATCACTCCCGAGACCCGGGAGCGGCTGCGCGAGCGCCTGCTCGACGAGGCCTAGGCGGTCCGCCGGGCCCCCGCCTACTGGTTGTGCATCCCCACCGCGAACAGCAGGTAGAGGAAGCCCGCGATGACGTGCCCGGCCACCAGATAGGCGAAGAGCCTGATGACGAGCCCGCGGGGCATCTTCTTCTCCTGCGGGTCGTAGTTCTTGGGCCGGCCCGGGCCGAGCGGGTCGTAGTTCTCGGAATCGGACATGAGAAGTCCTCTCTGGCGGCCGGTGGGCCGGTGGCGGGGACGGCGCCTCAGCGTCGGTGGATCCCGCTGCCGAGGCACAGCTCGGCGGCGGGGCTCTGCAGCAGGGTGTGGACGAAGAGCAGCTCGGCACCGTCGTGGTCCAGGGCCGCGATCCGGTGCGGGGTGAGCGAGTCGAAGTGCGCGCTGTCCCCGGGTGCGAGGTCGTGCACGGTCTCCCCGAGGGTCACCCGGAGGTGCCCGGCCAGGACGTACAGCCACTCCTCGCCGGGATGGACGCGCACCAGGTCGCCCTGGGCGCCGTGCGGGACCCGGACCCGCAGCGCCTGCATCGCACGGCCGGAACCGCCGGCCTGCTGGTACATCCAGCCGTCGGCCTCGGCGCCCTCGAACCTGCGGCCGCGGACGATCGCGTCACGTTCCGGGGGGACCTCGCCGAGCAGCTCGGAGACCGTCGTACCGTAGATCCTGGCGAGACCGAGCAGCATCGGCAGCGAGGGCTGCCGCCGGCCCGTTTCGAGCCGGGAGAGGTGAGCCGGCGAGAGCCCGGCCCGCTGGGCGGCGGTCTCCAGGGTGAGACCACGGCTGCGGCGCAGATCGCGCAGGCGCGGTGCGACCCCGGGCAGCTCATCGGCCGCCCCTCCTTCTGGAGGATTCATGCCTCCATTGGGCCAGGATCTTTCCTCGGAGGCAAATTTCTTGCCTCCGAGGCAAAACCACCATCCGGCCGGTCAGCGGTTGGCGACGGCCTGCTTCACCAGGGTCCGGCCGAAGTCCCACATCAGCCCGCCGCCACTGTGCGCGTCGTCCATGACGGCCGTGAACGCGGCCACGAAACGGTCCACGTCCGCCTCGTCGATCACCAGCGGCGGAATCAGCTTGATCACTTCCAGGTGGTCGCCGGAGACCTGCGTCAGGATCCGGTGCTTCTGGAGGAGCGGCACGACCACCATCTGCGCGAAGAGCCCCTTGCGGGCCGCCTGCAGCATGGTCCAGCGGCTGCGCAGCTTCAGTGACGTGGGCCGGCCGAACTCGATGCCGATCATCAGCCCGCGCCCGCGCACCTCGTGCAGCAGCTCGTACCGGTCGACCAGCGCCGCCAGCCGTTCGCGCAGCAGGTCGCCGATGCGCCGGGCGTGCGCCACCGTCTCCTCGTCCTCCATCACCGAGAGGACCGCGAGTCCGGCCGCCATCGCCTGGGCGTTGGATCCGAAGCTCGCCGAGTGGACCAGGACCCGGTCCATCGAGGAGTAGACGCGTTTGAAGATCCAGTCCTTGCCGAACGTCGCCCCGACCGGCACATATCCGCCGGAGAGCGCCTTGGCGACACAGACCAGGTCCGGTTCCACCCCGTCCTCGTGCTGGTACGCGTAGAAGTCCCCGGTCCTGCCCAGACCGGTCTGCACCTCGTCCGCGATGAGCAGTGCCTTGTGCTTGTGCAGCAGTTCCTGGGCCTCCCGCAGGAAGCCGGGCGGCGAGGCGTGCACCCCCTTGCCCTGGATCGGCTCGACGACCAGCCCGGCCACGTCGCCGCGCCTGAGCTCACGGCGCAGGCCGTCGAGGTCACCGAGCTCGATGGCGGTGTCGGGCAGCAGCGGGGCGAAGCCGTCACGGAATCCGTCCTCGCCGTTGACCGAGAGGGATCCGGTGGTCAGCCCGTGGAAGGCGTGCGTGCAGTACAGGATCCTCGGCTTCCCGGTGGCGTACCGGGCGAACTTGAGGGCCGTCTCCACCGCTTCCGTACCGCTGTTCCCGAAGAACACCCGGTCCAGGTGCGGGCTGTGCGTGAGCAGCTTCTCGGCCAGCAGGCCCGGCAGGGGCTGGCAGTCGAAGCGGGTGAGGTCGGCGAGCGAGGCGTCCAGGACGTCGTGCAGCGCCTTGCGTACGACGGGGTGGTGCCGGCCGAGCCCCATCACCCCGAAGCCGGCGAGCATGTCCAGGTAGTCGTTGCCCTCCGCGTCCCAGAAGTGCGCACCCTCGGCCCGTTCGTAGACCTTGTCGAAGCCGATGGTGTGCAGCATGCGCGGGAGCTGGTGGTTGAGGTGCTTGGTGTGCAGCTCGTAGCGTTCGGCGCCGCGCTCCGCGAGGAGCTGTGCCAGATCGAAGCCCTTGGGCCCGTCGTCGTTCATGCCCCGCTCTCCTTGTGACCGTTGCCCTGGGTGTGCCGCCCCTTGCCCGTGGCCGCTTCCCTGGCGGCCAGTGCGGCGCTGATCCGGCCCGCGATCTCGACCGGGGTGAGTCCGATGTCGGCCAGGACCTCGGCCCGTTTGCCGTGGGCCAGGAACTGCTCGGGAATGCCGAACGTGCGCAGCGGTACGTCGACCCCGGCGTCCCGCAGCGCCTGCCCGACGGCCGAGCCGACGCCTCCGGCCCGGCTGTTGTCCTCGACGACGGCGACGAGCCGGTGCCGCGCGGCGAGCGGGGCCAGTTCCGCGTCGACCGGCTTGACCCAGCGCGGATCCACCACGGTGCAGCGGATTCCGCCGCCGGCCAGCAGGTCGGCGGCCTGGAGACAGACGGCGGCCATCACCCCGACCGCGACGAGCAGCACATCGGCCTCCTCCGCGCGGTGCAGGACGTCCATGCCGCCGACCCTGCCGAGGGCGGGTACCGGCTCCCCCACCGACTCCTTCGGGAACCGGATCAGGGTGGGCGCGTCGTCGATGTCGACGGCCTCGCGCAGCTCGGCCCGCAGCTGGTCGGCGTCGCGGGGGGCCGCGATCCGGAGCCCGGGCACGACCTGGAGCAGGGACAGGTCCCACATGCCGTTGTGGGAGGCCCCGTCCGTTCCGGTGATCCCGGCGCGGTCGAGGACGAACGTCACGCCGCACCTGTGCAGGGCGACGTCCATCAGGAGCTGGTCGAAGGCCCGGTTGAGGAAGGTGGCGTAGACGGCGACGACCGGGTGCAGTCCCCCGGTGGCGAGTCCGGCGGCCGATACGGTCGCGTGCTGCTCGGCGATCCCCACGTCCCAGACCCGGTCGGGGAACGTCTCGGCGAACTTCGTCAGTCCGACGGGGTGCAGCATCGCCGCCGTGATCGCGACGACGTCCGGCCGCTCCGCGCCGATCGCGGCGATCTCGTCACCGAACACGGAGGTCCAGGAGGGACCGGCCGCCGGGGTGAGCGGGGCACAGGTCAGCGGGTCCATCGCGCCGACGGTGTGGAAACGGTCGGCGTCGTCCTCCAGGGCGGGGGCGTAGCCGCGGCCCTTCTCCGTGATGCAGTGCACGAGCACGGGCCCGTGGAAGCGTTTCGCGCGCTGGAGCGCGGACTCGACGGCGGCGGTGTCGTGCCCGTCGACCGGTCCGACGTACTTCAGCCCGAGGTCCTCGAACATGCCCTGCGGGGCGAAGGTGTCCTTGAACCCCTTCTTGGCCCCGTGCAGCGACTCGTACAGCGGCTGCCCGATGACGGGGGTCTGCTGCAGGACGCCCTTGCCCCAGGAGAGGAAGCGCTCGTAGCCGTCGGTGGTGCGCAGGGTCGCCAGGTGGTCGGCGAGGCCGCCGATGGTCGGGGCGTAGGAGCGTTCGTTGTCGTTGACGACGATGATCAGCGGCCGGTCTCCGGCGGCGGCGATGTTGTTCAGCGCCTCCCAGGCCATGCCACCGGTCAGGGCCCCGTCGCCGATGACCGCGACGACGTGGTCGGGGCGGCCCAGCACCTCGTTCGCCTTGGCGAGCCCGTCGGCCCAGCCGAGCACGGTGGAGGCGTGCGAGTTCTCGATGACGTCGTGCTCGGACTCCTCGCGGGAGGGATAGCCGGAGAGGCCGCCCTTGCTGCGCAGCTTGGAGAAGTCCTGCCGCCCGGTGAGGAGCTTGTGCACGTAGCTCTGGTGTCCGGTGTCCCACAGGATGCGGTCCACCGGTGAGTCGAAGACCCGGTGCAGGGCGATGGAGAGCTCCACCACCCCGAGGTTGGGGCCCAGATGGCCACCGGTCCTGGCCACGGCCTGGACCAGGAACTTCCTGATGTCCTCGGCGAGTTCGCCGAGCTGTGGTTCGTTGAGCCTCTTGAGATCGTGCGGCCCCCGGATGGTCTGCAGCAGCGTCATGCCCGGGCCCCCTCTCTGGTCCTGTTTCAGCTCACGGTGACGGCGGGGACCCCCGAGGGTGTCCCCGCGCCGTCCATGCCCTCCGGACCCGCACTCACCTGATCGGCCAGCTCGTCTCGTACGCATCCACCTGCGCACGGCCGCACGACGGGCAGGACACGGTCTCCAGCCGCCGCTGCTTCAGGTTCAGCGACTCCAGGATCTGCACCACCGACCCGACCTGGATGCGCCGCGAGGGGCGGCGCATCGCCTGCGGCCGGGCCGGCAGCCCGGGGAGACCCGGTGGGACCGGCTCTCCGGCGGTCGTCAGATCACCGGTTCCCGCCGATGGTCTCCCGCGCCGCACGCAGGGACTCCTTCAGCGACCCCATGGTGGCGAGTACGGCGGTGGGCTCGTAGCCGCAGTGCGCCATGCAGTTGGCGCAGCGCGGGTCCTTGCCCCGGCCGTACTTGTCCCAGTCGGTCTCCTCGATGAGTTCCCGGTACGTAGGGACGTAGCCGTCGCTCATCAGGTAGCAGGGCCGCTGCCAGCCGAACAGCGAGTAGTTGGGAATGGCCCACGCCGTGCAGGGGAAGTCCGCCTTGCCCTCCAGGAAGTCCAGGAAGAGCGGCGAGTGGTTGAGGCGCCACCTGGCCCGGTTGCCGCCCGCGAAGGACTTCTTGAACAGCTCGCGGGTCTGCTCGACACCCAGGAAGTGCTCCTGGTCGGGCGCCTTCTCGTACGCGTAGGCGGGCGAGATCATCATCTCGTCGACCTTCAGGTCGTCATTGAGGTAGTTGAGGACCTCGATGATGGTCTGGGGCGTGTCGGTGTTGAAGAAGGTCGAGTTGGTGGTGACCCGGAAGCCGCGGCGCTTGGCCTCCTTGATCGCCGCCACCGCCTCGTCGAACACCCCTTCCTTGGCGACGGATTCGTCGTGGCGCTCGCGCAGTCCGTCGATGTGGACGGCGAAGGCGAAGTAGGGCGACGGGGTGAATTTCTCGATCTTCTTGCGCAGCAGCATCGCGTTGGTGCAGAGGAAGACGTATTTCCTCTTCGCCACCAGCTGCCGCACGATCTCGTCGATCTGCGGGTGCATCAGCGGCTCGCCACCCGCGATGGAGACCATCGGGGCGCCGGATTCGAGCACGGCGCCGACGGCCTGGGCCACCGGCATGCGCTGCTTGAGGACTCCGGCCGGATGCTGGATCTTCCCGCAGCCCTCGCAGGCGAGATTGCAGGCGAACAAGGGCTCCAGTTCGACGATCAGCGGGAACTTCTCCCGCTTTCGGAGCTTCTGTTCAATGAGGTACGTCGCAACCTTGATGGACTGACGGAGCGGCATGGCCATCTAGCTCACCTCCTGGGGAGCAGCAAAGATCGGTGCCATTCATAGAAAGCCGGTAGGACGGCACGAAGAACGCGGAATGCCGATATTCCACCGCGGACCGTGCCGATGCGGACGAGCTCATGCTCCGGAGCGTCCACGACCACCCGTACGGCCGCAACCGGGCGTGGCCCGGACCGCAGGGAAGTGCGCAGGGTCGCGGCGGACTCCATGTCCACCGCGATGGCTCCGGTGGCCCGCAGCTCGGCCCGTTCATGTCCGCGTACGACATGGTCGGAGCCGGTCAGCGGACCGGTGTGGACGGTGCGTCCGGGCAGCGCCCTGGTCAGCGCCTCGGCGAGCAGGTCCGTGCCGGTGCAGGCGACCGCCTGCCCGGCTTGCCGGGCCTCGTCGGCCACCACCAGGTCACCGGGGTGCATACCGGGCGCGAGCCCGGCGCAGAACCCCGAGGCGATGACTGCGGCACCCAGTGCCCGGCTCTCGCCGAGCGCCTTCGCCACAGCCGTTTCGGCCGCCTTGGGCCCCATGCCCGTACGCAGTACGGTCACCGGGCCCGGAGCGGTGCCCGCCCTGGCCCTGCCGGTGCGCAGGGCCAGCTGCTCGATGCCCAGCGCGCAGGCGATGAGCAGCGGGGCGGCGGGGCCGGCCGGCCCCGGGGCATCGCCCATCAGGTCTCCTTCCGGACCGCCGTGCGGCCCGCGAACGGGTCGCCGTGCACGTACCGTCCGAGTGCGGTCAGCGGGAAGACCTGCCGGTAGAGGTGGTAGTTGATGGAGAAGTCCCACGGGAAGCCGGTGCCGGTGAAGTACGGCTCGTCCCAGGAGCCGTCGGCCTGCTGGGTCTCGGTGAGCCAGGCGATGCCGCGGGCCACGGCCACGGTGTCCCGCCGGTCCGCGGACAGGAGTGCGAGCAGCGCCCAGGCGGTCTGGGACGCGGTCGAGGCCCCGTGGCCGATCCACTTGTCCTCGCTGTACGAGCGCAGGTCCTCGCCCCAGCCGCCGTCGTCGTTCTGGACGGATTCCAGCCAGCCCACCGCGCGGCGGATCGAGGGGTGGGTGGGGGCGATTCCGGCGGCGACCAGGGCGGGCACCACCGACCCCGTGCCGTAGACGTAGTTGACGCCCCAGCGGCCGAACCAGCCGCCGGCCGCGTCCTGTTCGGCGAGCAGCCACTCGATGCCCCGGCGGGTGGCGGGGTGCCGGGAGTGGCCCTCGATGGCGAGCATCTCCACCACGTGCCCGGTGACGTCGGCGGAGGGCGGGTCGATGACCTCGCCGAAGTCGCAGAACGGCAGCCGGTTGGGGAAGGCGCTGGTGTTGTCGGCGTCGAAGGCGCCCCAGGCCCCGTTGCGCGACTGCATGCCGACGTTCCAGCGCACACCGCGTTCGATGGCGGCCTCGACCCGCGCCTGTTCCGGGTGCCGGATCCGGCGCAGCGCGAGGACCACCTCGGCGGTGTCGTCGATATCGGGGTAGTTGTCGTTGTGGAACTCGAACGCCCAGCCGCCGGGGGCCAGTTGGGGCCTGCGTACGGACCAGTCGCCGGGCCGGTCGATCTCCTCGTCGAGCATCCAGTCGGCCGCCTTCACGAGCGCCGGGTGATCGGGGGCGACCCCGGCGTCGGCGAGCGCGATGGTGGCGAGGCAGGTGTCCCAGACCGGGGACTGGCACGCCTCGATCATGCGGGCGCCGTCCTCGCGCCAGACCGCGAACCGGTCGAGCGACTCGAGTCCGGCCCGCATCACCGGGTGGTCGAGGTCGTAGCCGAGCAGATGGAGGGCGATGACGGAGTAGACGGCGGGTGGCTGGATGCCGCCCCAGCAGCCGTCGTTCTCCTGGCGTTCGATGATCCAGCGGGCGGCGGCGTTCATGGCGAGCCGGCGCAGTCTGCGCGGGGCGAACCGGTGATAGAGGTGCAGCGCCTTGTCGAGGCGCTGGAAGACGCCGTCCCAGCTGGCGGCGGGTGCGGGGCGCCGGGCGGGGTTCGGTTCGGCCGGGTCGGTGTGCAGCTCGTCCAGGGCGAAGGGGGCGGGTCTGACCGGCCGCTTCGCGGAGACGACGGTGAGTGGCACGATGGTCTGGCGGGCCCAGCAGCCGAAGTCGTAGATGTTGAGCGGGACCCATTTGGGGAAGAACATCAGTTCGGGCGGGAGCTCCGGCAGGTCGTCCCATTTCCACCAGCCGAAGAGGGCCAGCCAGATCCGGGTGAACACGCGGCTCGCCGCGATCCCGCCCTGTTCCCTGACCCAGCCCGCGGCGCGGGCCATGTGCGCGTCGTCGGGCCGGTCCCCCGCCAGGCGCAGTGCCACGTACGCCTCGATGGTGGCGGAGAGGTCCCCGGGGCCGCCGTGGAAGGTGGCCCAGGTTCCGTCGCCGAGCTGCTCGCCGCGGATGAAGCGGCCGGCCGCCTGGACCGTGGCGGGATCCTGGATACCGAGGAACTGCCGGAGCAGGAGGTCCTCGGCGTCCATGGTGACGTTGGTGGCGAGGTCGCCCTTCCACCAGCCCTGCTCGTCCTGCCTGCCGAGGAGATGCTCCACCGAGCGTTCCGCGGCCCGCCGCGCGGCGGCGAGTACGTCGTCCGCGGCGATCGTCGATTCGGTTGTCGGTCTGCTGGCCGAGGCTGCGCGGGGGTCCACGGCCCCGGTGCTTCCGTCGGTCGTCGCTGTCATGGCTTCCCCTTCGTGCAGTTGGTCCTCTGCTGTGCTGGGGTCTCCGTCGGCCGGCGCCCGTGACGGGCACCGGCCGGCGACTGCGAGCTATATGGAGGGGATGGTCATCATCTCTTTCGTACGACGACGAAGTCCGCGAGCGCCGTGAGCTGCGCCCGCACGGTTTCGGACATGTCGACACCGTGCAGCGCCTCGATGGCGACCGCATGCTGACGACGGGCCTCCTGGGCGGTCCACTCGCGGCCGCCCGCCTCCTCGATGAGCGCCGCACGGGCGGCGAACTCCTCTTCGGAGAAGCTGTCGAAGTCATTGCTCTTCGCGTCGGCGGCGAGCAGCTCGCCCAGGCGCTCCGAGGCCGGTCCGCCCGCGGCGAGCGCGGCGACGACCGGCAGGGACTTCTTGCGCTGGCGCAGATCGCTCCAGGTCTGCTTGCCGGTGGACTCCGGGTCGCCCCAGATCCCGAGCAGGTCGTCGACCGCCTGGAAGGCGAGGCCGAGGTGGTAGCCGTACGCCTCCAGGACGTCGGCGGTGCGGTCGTCGGCGCCGCCGAGCACCGCGCCGATGGAGCAGGCGCAGGCGAGCAGGGCGCCCGTCTTGTTGCCCTCCATCTCCAGGCACTCCTCGACGGTGACCCGCTCGCGGTGCTCGTAGGAGATGTCCTGGGCCTGCCCGTCGATGAGCTTGCGGGTGGCCGTGGTCAGCCGCCGGGCCGCGCGCCCCGCCTCGACGGTGCCGAGCTCCAGCAGGATCTCGTTGGCCAGCGCGAACAGCGCGTCGCCGACCAGGATCGCCTGGGCGGGACCGTGCACCTTCCACACCGTGTCGCGGTGGCGCCGCTGCTCGTCGCCGTCCATCAGGTCGTCGTGCAGCAGCGAGAAGTTGTGCACGAGTTCGACGGCCACGGCGCCGGGGATGCCGGCCTCGGCCGCGGCACCCGCCGCCTCGGCGGACAGCAGGGCCAGGGCCGGGCGGACGGCCTTGCCGCCGTCGCCGTCGGACGGCCTGCCCTGGGCGTCGATCCAGCCGAAGTGGTAGGCGGACACGGTGTCCATCGGCGGTGCGAGCCGGTCGACGGCGGCCCGGAGCACCGGCGTGGAAAGGGCCCGTCCGCGCTCCAGAAGCGCGGTGACGTCCGTGGTCTCGGCCACGGTGTCGGAAGCCGGATTCGCCGGGGTCACTGACTCTCCTCTTGTTCCGGTGGTACTGCTCATGCCGCCTCCTGCAGCGGATGTTCGTGGGGGCGGCCGAGCGCCAGGAGTGCGGCGTCCGCGGCGCCGGCACCGCTGCGGACGGCACCCTCCATCGTGGCGGGCCAGCCGGTGGCGGTCCATGCGCCGGCCAGGAAGAGGCCGGGTGCGCGGGTGCGCGTCCCTGGTCGCAGCCTGCCGACGCCGGGCGCGGGCGCGAAGGTCGCCGTGCGTTCCCGGGTGACGAAGAAGTCCCTGATCCCGGCTCCCCGGGCGGCCGGCAGCAGCCGCTCCAGCTCGGGGAGGTAGCGGGCGCGGAGCTCGGCGACGGGCAGCTCGATCTCCTCGCCGGCGGCGGACTGGGAGACCGCGAGGTACTGGCCGGGGCCAGCGAGACCGGAGGCCTCGGTACGGTCGAAGACCCACTGGACCGGGGAGCCGAGCGCCGCGAAGAACGGCTGCCTGAGCACCTTGCGGTCGTAGACGACGTGCACGTTGAGGATCGGCGAGGTGCCGATCTCCAGCAGCCGTTCCGGGGCGTCGAGCGCGCCCTCGGGCAGCAGGTCGTGGGTCTCGCGCTGCGGCACGGCCAGCACGACGGTGTCCGCCTCGATCCGCTCGGCGCCGGTGTCGACCACCCAGCGCCCGTCGTCGGTGCGCGTGAGCGCGCCGGCCTTCGTCCGCAGTTCGGTGCGGACACCGGCGGAGTCCAGGGCCTTGCGGCTCAGTGTGTCGTGGACGTCCCCGAGCGGCACGGACGCCCAGCCGATGTCGGCGGCGCCGGGCTCGGAGAGGAGTCCGGTCTTGAAGACCTTCGCGGCGAGCGCGAGGGAGGAGTTCGGCGCGGTGGCGTTGAGCGTGGCCACGCCGACCAGGTCCCAGAGGGCCTCGACGGTGCGGGGCGACTGGCCGTGCCGGGCCAGCCAGCTGCCGAAGTCGATGTCGTCGAGTGCGGGGTCGTCCGGATCCAGCCGGCCGAGGGCCAGCGCGGCGCGTCCGACGCTCGCCCGCTCGACGAGCGAGAGGTGCGGATATCCGGCGAGTCCGGCGGCGAGGTGGAACGGCACCGGGAGCGCGTTGCGGCGCAGCCGTCCCAGGCGCGGGCCCGAGGGCCGTCCGACATCGAGAACCGGCACGTCGAGACGGTTCTGCAGCGGTGCGAGGCGGGTGCCGTCGACCCGGTCGAGGAACCAGCGGTAGGCAGTGCAGCAGCGCAGATAGACGTGCTGGCCGTTGTCGACGGTCAGTTCGCCGCGCCGGAAGGAGAAGGCGAGACCGCCGAGCCGGGGCCGGCCTTCGAGCAGGGTCACGTCAAGCCCGGCGTCGGCGAGGCGGAGCGCCGCCGTGATGCCGGCGAGGCCGCCGCCGATCACGACCGCGCGGGAGGAACGCGGCGCGTCGTCGGTCATGCGTCCCCCTCTCGCCAGGTCTTTTCAGTCAGGGACGCAACCGTGCGGCGCGAGGTTGCCCGCCGTACGGAGTGATCATCCATGATGCACATGGTGCGTGAGATGTCCGTGTGGCGCATTCAGACACGCCCCCTGGTGGTGCGCCGCGAAATGTGGCGTGCGTCGAGACCCGACAGGCCGCGCACCGCCACGTACGCCTTCTCATGGCCCGGGAGCGAGACCCGGCCGCGCAGTACTGCCTCGGGGTCGCGCTCGATCCGGTCCAGGAGCCTGCGGTAGATGCCGGCCATGGCCGCCACGCAGGCGCCGCTGCGCCGGTCGAGCATGGGCAGCAGCCGGTAGCCCTCGGCGAACAGGGCACGGGCGCGCCGCACCTCGAAGTGGACCAGGCCCGCGAAGTCCGAGCCGGGCGGCGGGGTGGCGCGGTGGAAGCCCGCGGAACAGCCGAACTTGGCGAGGTCGTCGGCGGGCAGATAGGTGCGCCCGTTGCCCGCGTCCTCGCGCACGTCGCGCAGGATGTTCGTCAGCTGGAGCGCGAGGCCGAGCGTGTCGGCGTACTCCGAGGCGCGCTCGGCGCCCGGCGCGCCGGGTTCCGTACCGAAGACGCCCAGGCTGAGGCGGCCGATGGCGCCCGCGACGCAGCGGCAGTAGATCTTGAGGTCGTCCCAGGTCTCGTACGTCGCGCCGCGCACGTCCATCAGCACACCGTCGATGAGCTCGTCGAGCCCTTCGAGCGGCAGCGGGAAGCGGCGGGCGGCGTCGGCGAGCGCGACGGCCACCGGGTCGGTGTCGTCCTCGTCGACCGCGCCGTCGCGGATCCGGTCCAGGAGTGTGCGGGTGCCCTCCAGGCGGACCCGCTTGGTCTCCGGCTCCAGCTCTCCGTCACCGATGTCGTCGACCCGGCGGGAGAAGGCGTACAGCGCCGACATGGCCTGTCGCTTCTCCAGGGGCAACAGCCGGATGCCGTACGCGAAGTTACGCGCCTGCTGTCCGGTGACCGCCTCGCAGTAACTGTATGCGGCCTGTACCGGTGCCGACATATACGTCGTCTGTCCCTCCACGGTCCGGCTCACCCCTCTCTACGCGCTCTTCGCAAGACAACTCCCACCTCGCGCAGCAGGCTGGGCTTGGTGGGTTTGGGCGGTCCGGGCAGTACGTCGAACCCGGCGGCCGCGATCGCGGTGAGGGCGGCACGCCCCCCTCCCACGAATCCGGCGAGAAGCAGCTTGAGCCTGCCGTGGACGCTACCCACCAGAGGGGTGCCTTCATTCAGCAGATCTCGGGCGCGTTCCGCTTCGTACGCGACCAGCGACCGCACCGACGCGTTCCCGGAGGGCGCCGCCAGGTCGGATTCGGTGACGTGGAACCTGGCCATGTCGTCGGCCGGCAGATAGATCCGGTCACGGCCGAGGTCCTCGGCGACGTCCTGCAGGTGCTCGACGATCTGCAGCGCGGTGCAGACGGCGTCGGAACGGCGGACGCGTTCGGGGCTGGCGGTTCCGGTCAGCTGGAGGACCAGCCGGCCGACGGGGTTCGCGGAGAGCTCGCAGTAGGCGAGGAGCTCCTCGTACGTCCCGTAGCGGCGGATCTTCTGGTCCTGCCGGTTGGCCTCGATGAGACCGAGGAAGGGTTCGGGGGTGAGGGCGCGGCGCCGCACGGTGGGGCGCAGTGCCTGCAGGAGGGGGTGGTGCGGGGTCCCGCCGGTGGTGGCGAAGATCCTTCGCAGGTCCGTCTCCAGCGCGTCGAGCATCGCGAGACGGTCCTCGCCCTCGGCCGGGTCGAGACCGAGGTGCCGTGCGTCGGCGCCGCCGGGGGCGAGGTCGCCGTCACCGATGTCGTCGACGAGGCGGGCGAAGCCGTAGACCGCCATCAGGTCGTCGCGCCAGGCGCGGGGCAGGAAGAAGGGTGCCACCGGAAAGTTCTCGTCGGCGGCCTTGTCAAGAGTTCCGGGTACGGCGGAATCAAGCCGCGCCTGCCGGGTACGGGTCACTGCGGACCGCCCTGCGCGGGGACGGCGTGAGCACCTCGGAGCTGGAGATCTTCCGTCATAGCCGTCACATCTCCCGTTCTACACTGCTGACCCAAAACATCCCATTCCGGACACGCCGCCCGCTCTCCCGAGTGCGGAGGACGGCTACGGGCCGTCCACCCAGGCGGTATCGCCCCACTTGCAACGAATCAGCACCGGTACAGCTTACGTTGTACAACGCTCATCCATACGCCGGGGTGTGGGGCGCGCAGCAAGTGCGCGCCTCGCTCGGTCAACTTTCCCCTTGCGCAAGGAAATTGACGTCATCCGGCGGGAGGAGATCTTGCCGGGCGCCGTACGACGAGCCGTGCATGTCCGAAACCCGTCGGCCGTCGTCCGTCGCAGGTGACGGACATACGAACGGCCCCCGCCGGAAGAGTCCGGCAGGGGCCGCCGCTGTGCGTGCCCGGAAGGGACGCGCTACTTGCCGGTCTCCCGCTCGTACGCCTTGAGGACCTCGTCGGTCGGGCCGTCCATCAGCAGCTCGCCCTTCTCCAGCCACAGCACCCGGTCGCAGGTGTCCCTGATCGACTTGTTGCTGTGGCTGACCAGGAAGACGGTGCCGGCCTCCTTGCGGAGCTCCCGGATGCGCGCCTCGGAGCGGATCTGGAACTTGCGGTCACCGGTGGCCAGCGCCTCGTCGATCATGAGGACGTCGTGGTTCTTGGCGGCGGCGATGGAGAACCGCAGCCGGGCGGCCATACCGGAGGAGTACGTCCGCATCGGCAGGGTGATGAAGTCACCCTTCTCGTTGATGCCGGAGAAGTCGACGATGCCCTGGTACCGCTGGCGGATCTCCTCGCGGCTCATGCCCATCGCGAGGCCGCCGAGCACGACGTTGCGCTCGCCGGTCAGATCGCTCATCAGGGCCGCGTTCACCCCGAGCAGCGACGGCTGGCCGTCCGTGTACACCTTCCCCTGCTCGGTCGGCAGCAGTCCGGCGATGGCCCGCAGCAGGGTGGACTTGCCGGAGCCGTTGGTCCCGATGAGACCGATGGCCTCGCCCCGGTAGGAGGTGAAGGAGACGCCGCGCACGGCGTGCACCTTGCGGACCCCGCGCTCCTCGCCCTTGCCGCGGCGCAGTATCCGGCTCAGTGCCGCGGTGGCGCCGCCCTTGCCACCGCCGCCGCCGTTGACTCGGTACACGATGTGCACATCGTCGGCGATCACGGTGGGGACGCGCCCCGCGGTGTTGTCGTCAGCCACGGCCGTACCGCTCCTCTGCCTTCCAGAAGTACACGAAGCCGGCCGCGCCCACCACGAGCGCCCAGCCGAGAGCCGCCACCCAGACGTGCGCCGGCAGGTTCTCGGAGCCGTATCCGTCGATCATCGCGAACCGGATCAGGTCCATGTAGATGGCCGCGGGGTTGAACTGCAGCACGTCGGTGATCCAGGCCGGCTTGTCGGCGAGCATCTCCTTGATGGAGAACATGACTCCGGAGGCGTACATCCAGGTCCGCATGATGAACGGCATCAGCTGAGCCAGGTCGGGGGTCTTGGACCCGAGCCTCGCCATGATCAGCGCCAGTCCGGTGTTGAAGAGGAACTGAAGCGCCAGCGCGGGGATCACCAGCAGCCAGGACAGCTTCGGATAGCTGCCGAATCCCACGGTCACGGCGACCAGCACGATCATCGAGTACAGCAGCTGCTGGAGCTGCTGGAGCGAGAACGAGATGGGCAGCGAGGCACGCGGGAAGTGCAGCGCCCGCACCAGCCCCAGGTTGCCGGAGATCGAGCGGACCCCGGCCATCACCGAGCTCTGGGTGAAGGTGAAGACGAAGACCCCGGTCACCAGGAACGGGATGAAGACCTCGGACCCCATCCCCCTCTTCGTCCCGAGGATCAGGCCGAAGATGACGAAGTACACCGCCGCGTTCAGGAGCGGGGTCGCCACCTGCCACAGCTGGCCGAGCTTGGCCTGGCTGTACTGAGCGGTCAGCTTCGCCCGGGAGAACGCCATGATGAAGTGGCGTCGCCCGCGGAGCTGGCGCACGTACTCGAAGAGTCCGGGCCGCGCACCGCTGACCGTCAGGCCGTACTTGGCGGCCAGATCGGCAGGGCTCAGGCCGGCGTCGGCCGAGGGCGGGGTGCTCAACGCAACAGCACCTTCATGGGTTGTGTCACTCACCAGATGAAACTCTCGTATTCAAAACGCGCAGCCAGTCGCGGGCGCGGCTCAGGGCGGACAGGTCCCGTCAAGAAAATTTACGCCTCATGCTCCCAGAGGCGGACCCTCTCAGATCACCGGAGGGCGGCCTAGTCTGGTCAGCCGCCACACCGTACGCCACTTCATGGGACGGCGCGGTCCGCAGGGTGTCGACCAGCCTTCCCGGAAGCCGCCGAACCACGCCTTCAGGGCCGGGCCCGACGGCCTGCGCAGCAGCGTCAGCAGCAGCCACACCCCGAGGTACACCGGGACCAGCGGCGCGGGCAGGTTGCGGCGGGCCAGCCAGACCCGGTTCCGCGCCACCATGCGGTGGTAGACGGCGTGCCGGGACGGGGCCGTGGTGGGGTGGTTGAGGACCATGTCCGCGCGGTAGTCGATCAGCCAGCCGGCGTCCAGCGCCCGCCACGCGAGGTCGGTCTCCTCGTGCGCGTAGAAGAAGTCGCCCGGCAGCGGGCCGACCTCGGCGATGACGCGGGTGCGTACGGCGTTGGCACCGCCGAGGAACGTCGTCACGCGCGACGAGCGCAGCGGGTCGGCGGCCCGCAGCCTCGGCACGTGGCGTCGCTGGGTCTCGCCGGTGTCCGGGTCGGCGATCCGGAAGCTGATGATGCCGAGCTTGGGATCGGCCTCGAACGCCTGCCGGCACAGCTCCGCGGTGTCGGTGAGCGGCAGATGGCCGTCGTCGTCGAGGAAGAGCAGCGCGTCGACGTCGGCGCCGGAGGGCCCGAAGGCCTCGATGCCCACGTTGCGGCCGCCCGGGATGCCCAGGTTCTCGGGCAGCTCGACGGTCCGGACGCCCGGGGGGACGTCCGGGACGGGCGAGCCGTTGCCGACGACGACCACCTCGATCCGGTCGCCGTCCTGTCCGGCGACCGAATCGAGCAGGGCGCGCAGCTCGGCCGGGCGGTTGCCCATCGTGATGATGACCGCGCCGAGTTTCATGGGGGTGCTCACTTCAGCCTGCTCGATGCCAGGACCGACACGAGGTGGAGGAGGGTCTGCAGCAGGGCGATGCCGGCCAGTACCGCGACCGCGAGGCGGCTGAAGTACAGGTCGTCCCGGACGGCGTCCAGGACGGCCGCGACCAGGATCACCAGCGAGGCCTCGACACACAGGATCAGCCGGTGGAACTTGAGCGCACCGGCGGCCCGGCGGGCGAACGCCATGCCGGAGGAGCGCGGCTCGGACGCCGCCTCCTTGACCGGCGGCAGCCCGCCCTGGTGGCGGGCGACCCCGACCAGGTCGGTCTCGGCCTTGATCAGGATGGCGCCCAGCGCGGCGAGCGTGCCCAGGAAGGCCCACAGCCAGTCGATCCGTCCGGTGCCCCACAGGTCGGCGGCGCGCAGGCCGAAGCCGACCAGCACGGCCGCGTCACAGAGGTAGGCGCCGACCCGGTCCAGGTAGACCCCGCCGAGCGAGAACTGCTTCTTCCAGCGGGCGAGCTCGCCGTCGACGCAGTCGAGCAGCAGATAGAGCTGGACCATGAGGACGCCGAGCAGCGCGCCGGGGATGCCGGGCACGAGCAGGGCCGGGGCGGCGAGCACACCGGCGACGGTCATCAGGTAGGTGAGCTGGTTGGGCGTCACCTTGGTGTTCACCAGATACCGGTCCACACGCAGCGAGACCTCGCGCATGTAGATCCGGCCCGCCCAGTGTTCGCCGCTGCGCCGGTCCTTGACGCCCGGGGGGTGAACGACAGGGCGGAGTTCAGCTACTGATGGTCTTGGCATAGTCGGCGTACGCGTCCCTGATCTGGTCGGTGGACAGGTTGAGGTGCTCCAGGACCGTGAAGCGTCCCGGACGGGTCTGCGGGGCGTACGCGACGGCCTGCACGAACTCGTCGACGGTGAAGCCGATCTCCTCGGGCAGGACCGGCAGTCCGTGCCGGCGGAGCACGTCGGCGAAGAGCCCGGAGTCGTCGTGGGCGCCGCGCAGGTGCATGGCGAAGGCGGCGCCGAGGCCGACCTGCTCGCCGTGGCTGGCGGCCCGCTTGGGGAAGAGCAGGTCGAAGGCGTGGCTGATCTCGTGGCACGCGCCGGACGACGGGCGGGTGTCGCCGCTGATCGAGATGGCGATGCCGGAAAGAACCAGCGACTCGGCGAGGACGGTGAGGAACTCGTCGTCGGCGACGGTGCCGGGGTGGCGCAGGACGGCTTCGCCCGCGGTACGGGCCATGGCGGCGGCCAGTCCGTCGATCTGCTCGTTGTTGACCTGGTGCGAGAGCTCCCAGTCGGCGATCGCCGAGATGTTGGAGATCGCGTCACCGATGCCGGAGCGCACGAAGCGGTCCGGGGCCTCGCGGATCACCGCGAGGTCGATGACCATGGCGATCGGCATCGGGACACCGTAGGAGCCCCGGCCGTTGTCGTTGTCCAGGGTGGCGACCGGCGAGCAGAGGCCGTCGTGGGCGAGGTTCGTGGCGACCGACACGAGCGGGAGGCCCACCCGGGCCGCGGCGTACTTCGCGACGTCGATGATCTTGCCGCCGCCGAGGCCGACCACGGCGTCGTACCGCTTGCCCTTGATGTCGTCGGCCAGCTTCACGGCGGCGTCGATGTTGCCGCCGGCGACGCAGTACCAGTCGGCGCCCGGCAGGGCCGGTGCGAGCTTCTCGCGCAGGGCCTGGCCCGAGCCGCCGCTGATCGCGATCGCGAGCTTGCCGGAGGCGGAGATCCGCTGGTCGGCGAGGAGGCCGGCCAGGTCGTCCATGGCGCCCCGGCTGATGTCGACGAAGACCGGGGAGGGGATGAGCCGGGTCAGTACTGGCACGCGATCTCCCTGCCCTTCGCGAGGTCGTCGTGGTTGTCGATCTCGACCCAGGTCACCTCGCCGATGGGGGCCACGTCGACGGTGAAGCCGCGGTTGACGAGCTCCTGGTAGCCGTCCTCGTAGTAGAGGTCCGGGTCGCGCTCGAAGGTCGCCCTGAGTGCGTCGGCGAGCTCCTCGGCGGCCTCGGCCTCGATGAGGGTGACGCCGATGTACTCGCCGGTTGCGGTGGCCGGGTCCATCAGCTTCGTGATCCGCCGCACACCCTTGTCGCCGTCGGTGATGACCTTCATCTCCTCGTCGGCGAGGCTCTTCACCGTGTCGAGGGCGAGGATGATCTTCTGGCCCTTGCCGCGGGCGTCCAGCAGGGTCCGCTCGACGGAGACGGGGTGCACGGTGTCGCCGTTGGCGAGGATCACACCGCGCTTGAGGACCTCACGGGCGCACCACAGGGAGTAGGCGTTGTTCCACTCCTCGGCCTTGTCGTTGTCGACGAGGGTGAGCTTGAGGCCGTACTTCGCCTCCAGCTCCTCCTTGCGGTCGTAGACGGCTTCCTTGCGGTAGCCGACGACGATCGCGACCTCGGTGAGCCCGATCTCGGCGAAGTTGGCGAGCGTGAGGTCGAGGACGGTCTTCTCGCCGTCCACCGGCACGAGGGCCTTGGGGAGCGTGTCGGTGTAGGGGCGCAGTCGCCGTCCTGCGCCGGCTGCCAGTACGAGGCCGATCATGCGGGTTCTCCTTCGTCGTGAACGGCGGGTGCCCCGGAGGACACCCAGAAGCGGATGGACTCCACCAGGACGACCAGGGCCACGGCCACCGCGAGGGCGGTGAGAGCCACGGTGAAGTCGGAGGGCCCCGTCAGGACGGCGGCGAACACGGCCACCACCAGGGTCCGGCCCTCGTGCCCGCCGATCGTGCGGACCAGCCACTGGGGCGGGGCGCCGGTGCCGCCCCGAATGCGGTACACCGTGTCGTAGTGATGGTAGGCGACCGCCGAAACCAGGCCGAAGGCCGCGGGAAGCGCTCCGTCGATATCGCTCCGCGCGGCCAGGATGAGGATCGTGCAGTACTCCGCCGCCCGGAAGACCGGGGGCACGAGCCAGTCGAGTGCGCCCTTGAGGGGGCGGGCCACGGCTATGCCGGAGCAGATCGCATAGAACACCGCGGCGGCGATCATCTGGCGGCTGCCGAACGGCTGCTGCAGAGCGGCGGCGATCAGCGCACCGGTGCCGACGACGGCCACCACCGGGGCGCTCCAGGCGCCGGGGATGCGGGGGCCGCGGGCCGCGACGAACTGGGCGAGCGGGCCGGAGTCGGCGAGGTCCGCGAGGGCCTGGGCGGCCCGGTCGGTGCGGCGGGCCTTGCGGGTCAGCGAGCGCAGGAGCCGGCCCGCGGTGGTGTAGCAGGCGGCGAAGGCGCAGCCGACGAGCAGGGCGTAGAAGACGATCCGCGGGGTGGTCACCGCGGTCAGCACCGCGATCATCGCCCAGCGCTCACCGATCGGGAGGACGATCATGCGGCGCAGCCAGACCGTCCAGCCGACGCTGTCGAGCTTGTCGGAGAGGGCGGCGGTGGGGCTGGAGTTCGCGACCGCGTCGTGGTTCGCCTCGTTGAACGAGAAGTCGATGACGTGGCGGCAGGACTGGAGCACCATCGCGCCGAGCGCCAGCGCCCAGACGTCGTCGCCGCCGCGGGCGGCGCCCAGTGCGAGGCCGGCGTAGTAGGCGTACTCCTTGGCCCGGTCGAAGGTGGCGTCCAGCCAGGCGCCCATCGTGGAGTACTGCAGCGAGTAGCGGGCGAGCTGCCCGTCGGTGCAGTCCAGCACGAAGGAGAAGAGGAGGAGCAGCCCGGCGGCGACGTATCCGCCGCGGGTGCCGGTCGCCGCGCAGCCCGCCGCGACCAGCGCGGTGAGCAGGGACGCGGTGGTGACCTGGTTCGGGGTGAAGCCGCGGCGTGCGCACCAGCGGGCGAGGTAGCGGGAGTACGGGCTGATGCAGTACGTGGTGAAGAAGCCGTCGCGGGCCTTCACCGCGCTGCGCAGCCGCACCGCTTCCTCGTCGACCGCCTCGGTACCGGACCGCGCGGCGGCCCTTGCGGCCTCGTCCGCGGGGACTGCGGCGACGAGCGAGCCGAGCTCCGGACGCTGGACCGCGGTGCCCTCGGCGTCCATGGTGGCGGCGAGCCGCCCCGGCACGGTGCGGTCGGTCACTTCGAGGGTGCTGCCGGGCGGGCCGGCGGGGACGCCCGCGCCGACCGCCTCGGTGGTGGTGCGCAGGGCACGGACCAGGGCCGAGCGGGCCTCGGGCTGCGCGGTGAGCGCTCCGGGCACGGTGGCCGCGGGGAAGCGGGGGTCGGTCAGTCCGAGCCGCAGGGCGTGGACGTGGCCGACGAAACGGGGGTCGACGAGGGCGACGCGGCTGTCGGCCGGCACCGCGGACAGCAGCTTCGCGGCCTCGGTGACATCGGCGGCGGCCCGGACGTCGAAGCCCAGTGACCTCAGATCGTCCTCGAGGGGAGATCCGGGTACCGGAGCACCTGTGAGAATGGCGGTCGACAGACGAACTCACTCCTTGGTGCTGACACGGGTCGGCGCGCGACAGTGCGGCCATGAATGCGGCCGGCGGCATGTCGGCAGAGGCTATCGGATGAACGGAAGCGGGAGTTCACTGCCCGTTTGTGCTCCGTTCCGGGCGGACCGGCATCATGCGGCGCCGTCCGCGATCATCATCGTCGATGGCCGCCTCGCCTGACAAAACGCCGCCGGAAAGCCCCTAGTCTGACCCGCATGACATGGCTGATCACAGGCGGAGCGGGATATATCGGGGCACACGTGGTGCGGGCGATGACGGCGGCCCGGGAGCGGGTGGTCGTGCTCGACGACCTGTCGACCGGCAATCCGGAGCGGCTCGCGGACGACGTCCCGCTGATCCGGGGCCCGGTGGCCGACCGTGCGCTGCTGGACCGGGTGCTGGCGGAGCACGAGGTGACCGGTGTGGTGCATCTCGCAGCGAAGAAGCAGGTCGGTGAGTCCGTCGAGGAGCCGCTGCTGTACTACCGGGAGAACCTCGGCGGGCTGAACGTCCTGCTGGAGGCCGTCGCGGCCGCCGGGGTGCGGAGCTTCCTGTTCTCGTCGTCGGCCGCGGTCTACGGCGTACCGGAGGCGGAGCTGATCACCGAGGAGGCTCCCTGCGCCCCCATCAATCCGTACGGCGAGACGAAGCTCGCCGGCGAGTGGCTGGTGCGGGCGGCCGGGCGGGCGCACGGGCTGTCCACCGGCTGTCTGCGCTACTTCAACGTGGCGGGCGCCGCCGAGCCCCGGCTGTCGGACACGGGTGTCTTCAACGTGATCCCGATGTTCTTCGACCGGCTGACCCGCGGCGAGGCACCGCGGATCTTCGGTGACGACTACCCCACCCCCGACGGCACGGGCATCCGCGACTACATCCACGTGGCCGATCTGGCCGACGCGCACCTGGCGGTCGCCCGCCGGCTGGCCGGGCAGGACGTGCCCGGGGACCTGACGGTGAACATCGGCCGCGGCGAGGGCGTCTCGGTGCGGGAGCTGGCCGACCTGGTGGCGGAGGTCACCGGCCGCGGCCTGAAGCCGGAGACCGAGCCGCGCCGCCCCGGGGACGCCGCGAAGGCGGTCGCCTCGTGCGACCGGATCTCCGGCGAGCTGGGCTGGACCGCCCGGCACGGGGTCCGCGAGATGGTCGAGTCGGCCTGGCGGGGCTGGCTGCTGCACCACCCGGAGCCGGTGGCGCCCTAGCCGGCCACGGGGGTCGGCCCGCCGCTCTGACCTGCGAGCATTTCCGCAGGTCAGAGCAGTTGACAACGGTGTTCAGTGCCGTGTTGCCCGATACCCCCCACCCGTAGTTCACTGGCAGTGTCCGGGCCGTTCGCGTCCGGATCCGCAGACGACCGGGAGGCGTCCCCATGGGGGCAGGGCACGATCACGGACATGCGCACGGCGGGCCGCCGCCCACCGGCACCGCGGCCGCCGCGTACCGCGGACGGCTGCGGATCGCCCTGGGGATCACGCTCGCGGTCACCGTCATGGAGGTCGTCGGCGGTGTGCTGTCGGGCTCTCTCGCGCTGATCGCCGACGCGGCGCACATGGCGACCGACTCCCTCGGGCTGGGCATGGCGCTGCTGGCGATCCACTTCGCCAACAAGCCGGCCGGCCCCAACCGCACCTTCGGCTACGCCCGCGCCGAGATCCTCGCCGCGCTGGCCAACTGTGTGCTGCTGCTGGGGGTGGGCGGCTATCTGCTCTTCGAGGCGGTGGACCGCTTCATCACCCCGGCCGAGACCCGGGGCGGGCTGACGATCGCTTTCGCCCTGGTCGGCCTGGTCGCGAACATGGTGTCGCTGTCGCTGCTGGTACGCGGACAGAAGGACAGCCTCAATGTGCGCGGCGCCTATCTGGAGGTGCTCGCCGACACCCTGGGTTCGGTGACTGTCCTGGTCTCGGCGGGCATCATCATGGCGACCGGCTGGCAGGCCGCGGACCCGGCGGCCTCGCTGGTCATCGGCCTCATGATCGTGCCGCGCACGGTGAAGCTGCTCCGGGAGACGCTGAACGTGCTCCTGGAGTCGGCGCCCCCGGGCGTCGACATGGGCGAGGTGCGCGACCACATCACGGCCCTGCCCGGAGTGCTGGACGTCCATGACCTGCACGCCTGGACGATCACCTCGGGCATGCCGGTCCTCTCCGCCCACGTGGTGGTGCACCAGGAACTGCTCGACTCGATCGGGCACGAGAAGCTCCTCCATGAACTCCAGGGCTGTCTCGGGGACCACTTCGACGTCGAGCACTGCACCTTCCAGCTGGAGCCGAGCGGCCATGCCGAGCACGAGGCGAAGCTCTGCCACTGACCCGGGGTGTAGGTTTTCGCAGAGGTGTACGACCTCCATCCCCCAAGGGTTTCCCACGTTGACCGATCGCACTCTCTTCCCCCACGACACCGGCGCCGCCGGCTGGCCGGCCCGTCCCGAGACGGCCGCGGACCTCGCCGCCGTGCACGCGGTCAACGCCGCGGCGTTCCCGACGGAGGCGGAGGCCGGTCTGGTCGACGCCCTGCGCGCGGACCCGTCGGCCTGGCTGCCCGGTCTCTCGTACGTCGCCGAGGCCCCTGACGGCTCACTCGCCGCGTACGCCCTGCTCACCCGCTGCCGGGTCGGGGAAGCCCCCGCCCTGGCACTGGCCCCGGTGGCCACCGCCCCGGAGCATCAGCGCAAGGGCGCGGGGCAAGCCGTGGTGCGGGCCCTGCTCGATGCCGCACGGATGCGCGGGGAGTCACTCGTCCTGGTGCTCGGTCATCCCGAGTACTACCCGAAGTTCGGCTTCGTGCCCGCGTCGCGGTACGGAATCCGGCCGGGTTTCGAGGTTCCGGACGAGGCGATGATGGCTCTGGTCCTCGATGATTCCGCGCCCGTTCCGCAGGGCACGATTGAGTATCCGGCCGCTTTCGGGGTCTGACGCGCCGTCCGGTCCCGCCGCGCCCGGGCTGTGCTGCGGGACCGGACATGCCAGGACCCGAAGTGCGGACAAGCCGCTTTTGTACGGCAGACTTGAGCAGACTCGACGGGACCGGCGCACGGGGCCGGGACCATAGCGAAGGATGGGTATGCCGACCACACCAGCCACCGCGGCGAACAGCTCGTCGAACGGCACAGCAGAAGCGATCATGCTCGAACTGGTCGACGAGAACGGCACCACCATCGGCACGGCGGAGAAGCTCGCCGCTCACCAGGCGCCCGGTCAACTGCACCGGGCGTTCTCCGTGTTCCTGTTCGACGAGCAGGGGCGGCTGCTGCTGCAGCGTCGCGCGCTCGGCAAGTACCACTCCCCCGGTGTCTGGTCCAACACCTGCTGCGGTCACCCGTACCCGGGCGAGGCGCCCTTCGCCGCCGCCGCCCGGCGGACGTACGAGGAGCTGGGCGTCTCGCCCTCGCTGCTCGCCGAGGCGGGCACGGTCCGCTACAACCACCCGGACCCCGCGTCGGGCCTGGTGGAGCAGGAGTTCAACCACCTCTTCGTGGGGATGGCGCAGGAGCGGCTGCGGCCCGATCCGGAGGAAGTCGGCGAGACGGCTTTCGTGACGGCGGGTGAGCTCGCCGAGCGTCACGCCGAGGCGCCGTTCTCCGCCTGGTTCATGACCGTGCTGGACGCCGCGCGTCCCGCGATCCGGGAGCTGACCGGGCCGGCCGCCGGCTGGTAGCGGCGGACGCCGGTGCGGAAGGGTCAGAGGGCGGTGGTGAGCGGCAGCGCCGCCCAGATGACCTTTCCGCCGCCCGCGGTGTGCTCCACGTCGCAGCTGCCGCCGGCTTCCCGGGTGATCTCGCGCACCAGCAGCAGTCCCCGCCCGCCGGTCTGCGCGTAGTCCGTCTCCAGTGCCGTCGGACGGTAGGGGTGGTTGTCCTCGACGGACACCCTGATCCATTCGGCGCCCACCGCGACCTCGACGGCGAGCTCGGGCGAGAGCAGCGCGGCGTGCTTCACGGCGTTGGTCACCAGCTCGGAGACGATGAGCAGCAGACCCTGGGCGATGTCCTCGTCCAGGGGCACGCCCTGGCGGTGCAGCAGATCGCGTACGGCGTGCCTGGCCTGGGGTACGGAGACGTCCGTGGCCGGGGCGGTGAACCGCCAGACCCCCTCGTACGACACGGGCCGGGCGGGGACACTCCCGCGGCTCTCCATAGTCCGGTACCCGCTCTCCACTCGAATGGTGACTGCACGTCGAGTACAGGGTGCGGGGCGTAATCGGTCCGGTCCGTACCACTGAACAGAAGTCGACTCCTATCGACGGAACTTGACCGAGTTGGTGTGACTGCGTCAGCTTTCGGACCGCTTCTGGTCTTCTTCCGGGAGTGGGTCCGTCTCCTCCTCGGGCACCATCCTGTCCGAGACCATGGAGACGATCCGGCGGCCGCCGACGCCGATCGCGATGAGCCCCAGCCCGTCGAAGAGCAGGGCGAGCGAGAAGAAGCAGCCGAGCACGTAGAGACTGCTGTGCGGCCAGTCGAAGAGGACGAGCAGCCCCAGGAGCAGCCCGAAGGCGCCCTGCAGCAGCGTCCAGCCGAACTGGGGACCCCGCACCACGACACTCCCGACGAGGCGGAACACCCCGCCCGTCAGGAAGAGCAGCGCGGCGAACATGGTCAGCGCCTCGGCGGTGCCGTGGGGGTGGCGGATCACGACGACTCCGGCGGCGATGTTCAGCGCGGCGACCACCACGCCCAGCCAGAAGTAGCTGGTGCCGCGCGACTGGACCGCGTGGAGCAGCCCGACCAGGCCGCCGATCAGCAGCAGCCAACCGAAGAGGATCATCGAGGTGAGCGTGGCGACGCCCGTGTACACGAGACCGACCAGGCCGGCGACGACGAGCACGATGCCGAGCAGTGCCAGACCGCTGAAACTGCGGTTGAGCTTCCTGCCCTCTTTCACGGGATCGGCCACCACGTACTCCTCAGGGTGCGTTCCTGCTTCGCGACCCCTCCTTGATCATAGGTTCGAACAGCATGGATAGCATCCGGCGTATGGACCGTACGGAGCCCGCCCTCGTGCACACCGTCGCGGACGGCGTCGCCACCGTCGTCATCAGCAATCCCGCCAAGCGCAACGCGATGACGGCCGCCATGTGGCAGTCGCTGCCCGTGCTGCTCGAAGGACTGGCCGCCGACCCGTCGGTGCGCGCCCTCGTGCTGACCGGCGCCGGCGACACCTTCTGCGCGGGTGCGGACATCTCCTCGCTCCGGGACGCCTCGGGCTCCCCGCAGGGGCTCGCCGTGGCGGCCGAGGAGGCCCTGGCCGCCTTCCCCCGGCCCACGCTCGCCGCGGTGCGCGGCTACTGCGTGGGCGGGGGCAGCCAGTTGGCGGCCGCCTGCGATCTGCGGTTCGCGGAGGAGGGCGCGTCGTTCGGCGTCACCCCGGCGAAGCTCGGGATCGTCTACGCCGCGTCGTCGACCCGCCGGCTCGTCGCACTGACGGGCCCGGCGACGGCCAAGCACCTGCTGTTCTCCGGCGAGCTGATCGGGACGGAGCGGGCACTGCGGACCGGTCTGGTGGACGAGGTGCTGCCCGCCGGTGAGCTGGCGGAGCGGGTCGGCGCGTACGTACGCACCCTGGTGTCCCGGTCCCGGCTGACCCAGGCCGCGGCCAAGGAGTTCGCGGCGGGGCGCGAGGACCGGGACGCCCACTGGGCGGACCAGGCGCGCCGCAGCGGCGACACCGCGGAAGGGGTCGCCGCCTTCCTGGAGCGCCGCACACCGCGCTTCAGCTGGCCGGACGACGTGGGCACCCCCACCGAACGGCCCGCCGCCGCTACCGAAGGATGAAGCGGCTCCTGGCGCGCCACTCCTCCACGATCTCGGCCGGGGCCTTCTCCGGGGATCCCGCGTCGTAGGGCGGCTGCGGGTCGTACTCCGTCAGCAGCTGAACGGCCTGGGCGTGCCGGTCGCCGGCGATGCGGCCGAGCAGGGTGAGGCCCATGTCGATGCCCGAGGAGACGCCCGCGGCGGTGACGTACTTGCCGTCGGTGACCACGCGTTCGCCGGTCGGCTCGGCGCCGTACTCCTTCAGGGTCTCCAGGGCGAGCCAGTGCGAGGTGGCGCGCCGTCCGTCCAGGAGCCCGGCGGCCGCGAGCAGCAGGGAGCCGGTGCAGACGGAGGTCGTCCAGGTGCTGGTGGCATCGGCCCGGCGCAGCCAGCCGAGGAGCCTCTCGTTGTCCATCTGGGCGCTCTGGCCGGGGCCGCCGGGGACGATGACCAGGTCGGGCGCCGGGACGTCGTCGAACGTCCGGTCGGCGACCAGGGTCAGACTGCCGCTGTCGTTGCGCACCCCGCCGGCCGACTCGGCGACGAACACGGTCTCGGCGCCGGGTGCGCGCGACAGGATCTCGTACGTTCCGACGGCGTCCAGCGCGGTGAAGCGGTCGAAGAGGACGATGGCGATCTGCATGGTGACGGTCTGCCTTTCTTTCGGTCAGTGACCGAGGGAGTCGGTGGTGCCGGGCCGGACGGACGGCTCGCCCGCCGGGCGTGAGGTGAAGCGCCGCCGGTACTCGGCCGGCGCGGCGTCCAGGGCCTTGACGAACGCCCGCCGCATCGCCTCCGGTGTGCCGTAGCCGCAGGCCCGCGCGATCCCGGCGACACCGTCGGTGGTGTCCTCCAGGAGCCGGCGGGCCTGTTCCAGGCGGACGCGGTCGACGTACCGGCCGGGCGTCATGCCGGTCTCGGTCTGGAAGGCGCGGGCGAAGTGGCGCGGGGAGAGCCGGGCGCGGGCGGCGAGCGCGTCCACGGACAGGTCCTCGCCCGGGTGCTCGGTGATCCAGTGCTGGACGGCACGCAGCGGTTCGCGGCGGGCCGTCTGGGCGGTGAGCTGGGCGCTGAACTGGGCCTGGTTGCCGGGTCTGCGCAGGAAGACCACGAGATGACGGGCGACCGTGAGGGCCACGTCCCGGCCATGGTCCTCCTCGACGAGTGCGAGGGCGAGATCGATGCCCGCGGTGACTCCGGCCGAGGTGGCGATCCTGCCGTCGCGCACGAAGATCGGCTCGGGGTCGACCTCGACGGCCGGGTAACTGCGGGCCAGGTGGTCGCAGACGTTCCAGTGGGTGGTCGCCCGGTGCCCGTCCAGCTGTCCGGCCGCGGCGAGCAGCAGCGCACCGCTGCACACGGAGACGAGCCGTTCGGGGTCCGGCCCGTGCGTCCGGAGCCAGTCGACGAGGGCGGAGTCCGGGGCGCGGGTGCCCTGTCCGCCGGGGACGAGGAGGGTGTGCGGTCGACCGGCGTCGGCCAGGGTGCCGTCGGGGACCAGGGTGAGGCCGCTGGACGTGCGGACCGGGGCGCCGTCCAGCGAGGCGGTGCGCAGCTCGTACGAGACCTCCGGGAACCGGGAGGCGCCGGCGAAGACCTCCATGGGGCCGGTCACATCGAGGCTCTGGATGCCGTCGAAGAGGACGACGAGTACGGATCGCTGCTTCATGCCCGCCATCCTCGGCGGCCCCGCGGATGGCCGCAATGACGAGAACCCCACCTTTCCTGCCCTCTGCCCTGCGGCGGACATCACGGGCTCCCCGGGGTTCCGGACCGTACCGACCAGTCGGTAACGTGCGGGTATGAGTACTCTCCCGCCCCGCGCCGGACGCCGCTGCCACAACGCCCTCAACCCCCTGCACTCCGCGCTCTACTTCTCCCCCGACCTGGGCAAGGAGCTCGGTGGCATCGGGATCGACGATCCCGCCGCCGCCTACTTCGCCGCCCGCGCGGCCGCCCTGGGCGCGGTCGGCCCGGGCACGGTCACCGCGACCTTCTACAACTTCAACCACGAGCTCGTCGCCCGGCACGTGCCCGCCGTCTGGGACATCGCCTCACCCGGCGAGGTCCTCGCGGCCCGGCTGCGCGCCGCCGACTCGACGCTGCGCAGGCTGCTCGGCGAGGAGATCATCGCCTCGCCCGAGATGGCGGAGGCCGCGCAGCTCGCCCTGCGCGCCACCGAGGGCTGCACGCGACACGCCCGGCCGCTCTACGCCGCCCACGCCGATCTCCCGGTGCCGGAGCAGCCGCACCTGGCGTACTGGCACGCCGCGACGCTGCTGCGGGAGCACCGCGGCGACGCCCACCTCGCCGCCCTGGTCGCCGCGGGCCTCGACCCGCTGGAGGCCCTGGTCAGCCACACCGCCACCGGCAAGGGCATGGCACCGCGCTGGATCCTGGCCACCCGCGGCTGGCGGCGCACCGACTGGGAGGATGCGTCCGTGCGGCTGCGCGAGCGCGGACTGCTCACCGCCGAGGGCGAGTTGACGGAGGAGGGCACCGCGCTGCGGGCCGGCGTCGAGGAGTCGACGGACCGGATGGACCTCGCCCCGTACGAGCACCTGGGCGGCGCCGGAGCGGCCCGGCTGACCGAGCTGGGCCGCGGTTTCCTCGCAACGGCGTTCGCCGCAGGCGCGTTCCCGGCGGACGCGACCGGCTGACCGGCGGCGGAACCGACGGCCGGATTGTGGGGTGGCCGGGCGACACGGCGCCCGGCCACCCGGCACAATGCAGGCGAGTGGCTCCGGGCCGGTCCGAACGGCCGGCCCCGGGCCCGACCAGCACAGCCAGCAGGAGAAGGCGAGTCGGTAGAACCGTGACGACGTCCATCGAAGGCAGGATCGCCGAGGAGCTCGGCGTACGGGAGCGACAGGTGAAGGCGGCCGTCGAGCTGCTCGACGGCGGATCGACCGTGCCGTTCATCGCGCGCTACCGCAAGGAAGCGACCGAGATGCTCGACGACGCGCAGCTGCGCACGCTCGAGGAGCGGCTGCGCTATCTGCGGGAGCTGGAGGAGCGCCGCACGGCGATCCTCGAATCCGTACGGGAGCAGGGCAAGCTCGACGAGACGCTGGAGGCCCGGATCCGGGCCGCCGACACCAAGGCGCGCCTCGAGGACATCTATCTGCCGTTCAAGCCGAAGCGGCGGACGAAGGCCCAGATCGCCCGGGAGGCAGGTCTCGAACCGCTCGCCTCGGCGCTGCTGGACGACCCGTCGGCCGATCCGCTCGCCGCGGCCGCGGCCTACGTGGACGCCGGCAAGGGGGTGGCGGACGCCGCGGCGGCCCTGGAGGGCGCGCGTGCCGTCCTCACCGAACGCTTCTCGGAGGACGCCGACCTGATCGGTGAGCTGCGTGAGCGCATGTGGTCGCGCGGGCGGCTGGTGGCCAGGGTGCGGGACGGCAAGGAGGAGGCGGGCGCCAAGTTCGCGGACTACTTCGACTTCGCGGAGCCGTTCACCGCGCTGCCCTCGCACCGGGTGCTGGCGATGCTCCGGGGCGAGAAGGAGGACGTCCTCGACCTGGTCCTGGAGCCGGAGGAGCCGGAGGACCCGTCCAGGGCTCCCGGTCCGTCCGGTTACGAGAACATGGTGGCGCGCCGCTTCGGGGTGAACGACCGCGGGCGCCCCGGCGACAAGTGGCTGGGCGACACGGTGCGCTGGGCCTGGCGGACCCGGATCCTGGTGCACCTCGGCATCGACCTGCGGCTGCGGCTGCGTACGGCGGCGGAGGACGAGGCGGTACGCGTCTTCGCGTCCAACCTGCGCGATCTGCTGCTCGCCGCACCGGCCGGGACCCGGGCCACGCTGGGTCTTGACCCCGGCTTCCGTACCGGGGTCAAGGTCGCCGTCGTCGACGCGACCGGCAAGGTCGTCGCGACCGATGTCATCTACCCGCACGTGCCGGCCAACAAGTGGGACCAGTCGCTGGCGAAGCTGGAGCAGCTGGCGAAGGCGCACGATGTCGACCTGATCGCGATCGGCAACGGCACGGCGTCCCGCGAGACGGACAAGCTCGCCGGTGAACTGTGCAACAAGCACCCGGAGTTGAAGCTCACCAAGGTGATGGTGTCGGAGGCCGGCGCGTCCGTGTACTCGGCCTCCGCCTTCGCCTCGCAGGAACTCCCGGACATGGACGTGTCGTTGCGCGGTGCCGTGTCGATCGCCCGCCGCCTCCAGGACCCCCTCGCCGAGCTGGTGAAGATCGACCCGAAGTCGATCGGCGTCGGGCAGTACCAGCACGACCTGTCCGAGGTGAAGCTGTCGCGGTCGCTGGACACGGTGGTCGAGGACTGTGTGAACGGCGTCGGGGTCGACGTCAACACCGCTTCCGCACCGCTGCTTTCACGGGTCTCCGGCATCGGGTCGGGGCTCGCGGAGAACATCGTGGCACACCGTGACGCCAACGGCCCGTTCCGCTCCCGCAAGGGGCTCAAGGACGTGGCCCGGCTGGGACCGAAGGCGTACGAGCAGTGCGCGGGCTTCCTGCGGATCCGGGGCGACGACCCGCTGGACGCGTCCAGCGTGCACCCGGAGGCGTACCCGGTGGTCCGCGCGATGGTCAAGCGGACGGGCGGTGACGTCGCCTCGCTGATCGGCAACTCGGGCGTGCTGCGGTCGCTGCGGGCCGACGACTTCGTGGACGAGAAGTTCGGTCTGCCGACGGTCACCGACATCATCAAGGAGCTGGAGAAGCCGGGGCGCGACCCGCGTCCGGCCTTCAAGACGGCCACCTTCAAGGAGGGTGTCGAGAAGATCGGCGACCTGGCGTCCGGCATGGTGCTGGAGGGCGTCGTGACGAACGTCGCGGCGTTCGGCGCGTTCGTCGACGTCGGGGTGCACCAGGACGGCCTGGTGCATGTGTCGGCGATGTCGAGGACGTTCGTGAAGGACCCCCGCGATGTCGTGAAGCCGGGTGACATCGTCCGGGTGAAGGTGATGGAGGTCGACATCCCGCGGAAGCGGATCTCGCTGACGCTGCGGCTGGACGACGAGGCGGGTGCGGGCGGCGGGAATGCTGCCGGATCGGCTTCGGGTGCGAGCGCCGGGGGTGCCGGCGGCGAGCGGGGCGGGCGTCCGCCTCGGCAGCGGCAGGGCCAGGGCCAGGGCGGCCAGGGGCGTGACCGGCGCGGTGGCGGTAACGGTGGCGGCGGGGGGCGTCAGGCTCCGGCCAACGGGGCGATGGCCGATGCGCTGCGCCGGGCGGGGCTGCTGGATCCCAAGCAGGGCGGCAGGAAGCGGTAATCAGTAGTCGGTAGTGACCAGCCCGGTCCGGAAGGGGCGGAGTGGGGAGAGGTTCGCCTGCGGCGGGCCTGTTCCCCACCCCGCCCCTTCGCGTATCCGGGGCTCCGCCCCGGCCTCCCGCTCCCCGAGCGCAGGAGGGGCTGAAAGTGTTCGGTATACCAAGTCGGTCTCAAGTCGTGAATCTGCCGCCGAACCGTCGCCGCATCCGTCCTTTTTGCTCCGCCACATACGCTGCAAAAACGGCAAACAAGGCCGTTTGACCCCGGCTTGGCGCCGAAGCGCTTGGTATACCGTTACGCCTCAACGTGTACCCGAGTCGGTACTCGTCCCGCCGTCCTGCCGCCCTGCCGTCCTCAAGGAGGCTTGATCCCATGCGTCGAATTCCGGCCGCTCTGTCGGTGGCCGCACTGCTGGCGATCACCACCGCATGCAGTTCGCTCTCCCCGCCAGGCAAGGAGACCACCGCCCAGGCGCGGCTCACCGACCTGCGTCCCGTCCGCGACGGCGGCACGGTCACCATCGGGCTGAAGTCCGATCCCGACAGGCTGGACCCGAGCCTCACGACGACGCTCGTCGCGCGCACCGTGTTCACGTCCATGTGCGAACAGCTCTACGACGTGGACCAGCAGAACAAGTTCGTGCCGCAGCTGGCCGCCTCCCTGCCGAAGATCACCGACGGCGGCCGGACCTTCACCTTCGACGTCCGCAAGGACGCGAGGTTCAGCGACGGCGCCCGCCTCGACGCCCGGGCGGTGAAGACCTCGCTCGACCGGCATCTGCACCTGCGCGGCTCCGGCCGCGCCTCCGAGATCGACTCGGTGCAGAAGGTGACGGCCGTCGGCCCGTACACCGTGCGGCTCTCGCTGAGCCACCCCGACGTACCGCTGCTCGGCCGGCTCGCCAACACCGCCGGGCTGATCATGTCGCCGAAGGCGCTGAAGACGTACGGGGCCGATTTCGCGACGCATCCCTCGTGCGTCGGCCCGTTCAAGTACGAGAAGCGGGTCGTCGGTGACCGGATCGAGCTGGCGAAGGACCCGCTGTACTACGACGCGGACAAGGTCCACCTCGACCACGTCATCTACAAGACGATCACCGACGGCAACATCCGGATGGCCAACATACGCTCCGGCGACGTCCAGATCGGCGACCAGATGGGTCCGGTCGAGGTGCGCAACTCCATGGGCGAGAAGGACCTCCAGCTCCTCAACACCCCGTCCCTCGGCTACATGGCGCTCACCCTCAACGTCGGCAACTCGCACGGCATCGACAAGGCGCCCAGCCCCGTCGACAGCCCCTTCGGGCGCGATGTGCGGGTCCGTGAGGCCTTCGACCTGTCGCTGGACCGCGCGCTGATCAACAAGCTGGTCTTCCAGGGCATGTACGAGCCGGCCTGCGGCCCCGTTCCCCCGGGGACCCCGCTCAGCACCCCGGTCACGTGCCCGAAGCGGGACGTGGCCAAGGCCGAGCGGCTGCTGAAGGCCGCCGGCGTGAAGACGCCCGTGCCGCTGGAGCTGATGATCAACACGACTCCGGAGGACAGCCGCCTCGGACAGGTCGTGCAGGCCATGGCCGCCGACGCCGGCTTCGACGTACGGCTGCGGCCCACCGAGTTCGCCACCGGCCTGACCCGGACCCTCGCCGGCGACTTCCAGGCGCGGACCGGCGGCTGGGGCGGCCAGCCCGACCCCGCCGGCAACATCGACAGCCTCGTCGGCACGACCGGCAGCAACAACCAGGGCAAGCTCTCGGACCCCGAGATCGACCGGCTGATCGTCGAGGGCCGCAGTACATCGGACGTCGCCGAGCGCCGCGAGATCTACCGCAGGCTCACCGTCGCGATCAACAAGCAGCACGGGGTCATCTACCTCTACCGCAACATCAACTACGTCTCCGCCTCGCAGGACGTCAGCGGCATCAAGCTCTCCGGTGACGGCCTGATCAGGGTCAAGGAAGCCGGATACACGAAGGGGAGCCGGTGAAGACCCTCCGCCAACTTCTCAGCTCCTATGTGAGCCGCCGGATCGGCATGTCGCTGGTGACCATGGTGCTGGTCAGCATCACCGTGTTCCTCGGGGTCCGTGCGATGCCCGGCGACACCGCCCAGGCACTGGCCGGTGAACAGACCTCCCCCGAGGTGCTGGCCGCGATCCGCTCCGAGTACGGGCTCGACGACAACATCGCCGTCCAATACTGGCGTTACGTCAGCAACGCCGTCACGGGCGACTTCGGCACCTCGGCCCGTACCGGGCTCCCGGTGCTCGACTCCATCACCCAGGCCCTGCCCATCACCCTCGAACTCGCCGCGCTGTCCCTGCTGATGGCCGTGGTCGTCGGCATCGGGGCCGGGGTCATGGCCGCCGTGCGGCGCGGCAAGCCCGAGGAGTGGCTGGCCAACGGCATCGCGCTGCTGGGCATGTCCGTCCCCTCGTTCTGGCTCGGCATCGTGCTGGTGCTGGTCTTCGCCATCGCCATGCCGGTGTTCGCCGCCTCCGGATTCGTGCCCTTCAGCACCGATCCGCTGGAGAACCTGCGGCGTCTGGTGCTGCCCGCCGTCGTGCTCGGCTCCGGTCTCGCCGCGGTCGTGATGCGCCAGACGAGAGCCGCGATGATCGACGCGATGTCCTCGGACTACGTGCGGACCGCGCGGGCCAAGGGACTGGCCCCGGCGGCCGTCATCGGCCGGCACGGGCTGCGCAACTCGCTCGTCACCGTGATCACCGTGCTGGGCCTCCAGCTCGGCCACCTGATCTCCGGCGCCGTCGTCACCGAGCAGGTCTTCGTCCTGCCGGGCTTCGGCAAGCTCACCATCGACGCGGTCTTCACCCGTGACTACGCGATGGTCCAGGGCGTCGTCCTGTTCACCTCGGCCGCCTACATCCTGATCAACCTGCTGGTCGACTTCCTGTACTCGGTGGTCGACCCGCGCATCCGGCTCGGAGGTTCCCGATGACCCTCGCCCCGACCACGGCGCCGCCCGCCGCCCCGGTCACCGCGGCCCGGCCGTCCGCCCGCGTCGCACGGCTGGCCACCTCGCTGCGCCGGCTGCGGCGCAACCGGCTGGCGCTGGTGGGTGCGGTTCTCTCGGCGGTGTTCGTGCTCGTCGCGCTGCTGGCACCGCTGCTCGCCCCGTACGACCCGGCCCGGCCGGACTTCGACGCGGCGCTCATGGAGCCGAGCTGGTCGCACTGGCTCGGCACGGACGACCTGGGCCGCGACCAGCTCTCCCGGGTGCTGGTGGGCGTCACCGCGTCCATGCAGGTGGGCGTGCTCGCCGTGCTGCTGGCCTTCGTCGTCGCCGTACCGCTCGGACTGGTGGCCGGCTACTACGGCCGGTTCGCCGACACGGTCGTCTCCCGGCTGACCGACACCATGCTGGCGTTCCCCTTCCTGGTGCTCGCGGTGGGTCTCGCCGCCGTCATGGGCCCCTCGCTGGAGAACGCGACCATCGCGATCGGCATCTCCCAGATCCCCGGGATCGTCCGCGTCACCCGGGCCGAGACGCTGCGGCTCAAGCACCTGGACTACGTGGGCGCCGCCGTGGCCAACGGCGGCGGTGACGGAGTGATCCTGTTCCGGCACATCCTGCCGAACGCCACCTCGACACTGATCGTGCAGGCCACCGTCGGCATCCCGTCCGCCATCATCGGCGAGGCCGTGCTCAGCTTCCTCGGCCTCGGGGTGCAGCCGCCCTCCCCCTCGCTCGGCGTGATGCTCTCCAGCGCCCAGCCCTTCATCGCGGACGCGCCCTGGATGGCGGTCTTCCCCGGACTGGTCATCGTGCTCGCCACCCTGGCGTTCAACCTGCTCGGTGACGGCGTACGCGACATCCTCGACCCCCGCGGAGGTTCCCGGTGACCGAAGTCGAAACGACCACCGTGCCCCGGCCCGCCCCGGCCGGTGACGTCGAACCGGTGCTCCGGGTCCGCGACCTCACCGTCTCCTTCCACGGGGCGGAGCGGACCGTGCACGCCGTGGACGGCGTCTCCTACGATCTGGCGCCCGGCGAGGTGCTGGCCGTGGTCGGCGAGTCCGGCTGCGGGAAGTCCGTCACCTCCATGGCCGTGATGGGGCTGCTTCCGCCGACCGCCCGGATCGGCGGGTCCATCCGGCTGGACGGTCAGGAACTGGTCGGCGCCCCCGAGAAGCAGCTGCGGTCGCTCCGCGGCCGCCGCCTCTCGATGATCTTCCAGGAGCCGATGACCTCGCTCAACCCGGTCCTCACCGTGGGGCGGCAGATCACCGAGGTCCTCATCCGCCACCAGGGCCTGAGCCGCCGCGCGGCCAGGGAGCGGGCCGTCGAGCTGCTCGACATCGTCGGTATCCCGGCTCCGCGCAAGCGGGTCGACGAGTACCCGCACCAGCTGTCCGGCGGGATGCGGCAGCGGGTGATGATCGCCATCGCGGTGGCGTGCGACCCCGCGGTGCTGATCGCGGACGAGCCGACGACCGCGCTCGACGTGACGGTCCAGGCCGGCATCCTCGATGTGCTCCGCTCGCTGCGGGACCGGCTCGGCACCGCCATCGTCCTGATCACCCACGACCTCGGGGTGGTCGCGGACACCGCGGACCGGGTCCTCGTGATGTACGCGGGCCGTCCGGTCGAACAGGCCTCGGTGGACGAGCTGTTCGACTCGCCCCGGCATCCGTACACCCGTGGTCTGCTCGGTGCCGTCCTGCGCCCCGGCAGCCGGGGCGCGGGCGGACGGGCGCGGCTGAACGAGATCCCCGGCCTCGTGCCCGACCTGCGCGAGCAGCCCAAGGGGTGCAGTTTCGCACCGCGTTGCGCCTCGGCCGACGACGGCTGCCTGACGGGCAGGCCGCCGCTGGAGAAGGCCGCTGGCACCCATCTGATCGCCTGTTTCCACCCGGCCGACGCGGCCGGGTCCGACCAGTCCCCACCCGACGCGAGCAAGGGAGCCGTCCGATGAGCGCCGCCATCGACCCACCGACCGTCACCCCCGTGCTGGCCGTACGCGACCTGAAGCGGCACTTCGACGGGTCCGGCGGCACGGTGAAGGCGGTCGACGGGGTGTCGTTGACCATCCTTCCCGGCGAAGTCGTGGGCCTCGTCGGTGAGTCGGGCAGCGGCAAGTCCACCGTGGGGCGCTGCGTGGTCCGCCTCGACCGGCCGACCGACGGCAGCGTGGAGATCAACGGCACGGATGTCACCGCCCTTTCGGCGCGTGCGCTCAGGCCGTTGCGCAAGGACTTCCACCTGGTGTTCCAGGACCCGTCGTCCTCGCTCAACCCGAGGATGACCATCCGTCAGATCATCGCCGAGCCGCTGCGGCTGCACGGCATGGCGACACGCGCCGAGGCCTCGCGGCGGGTGGACGAACTCCTCGCCCAGGTGGGCCTGCGGCCCGAACTGGCCGACCGCAACCCGCACGAGCTCTCCGGCGGTCAGCGCCAGCGCGTCTCCATCGCGCGGGCGCTGGCGGTCGATCCGGCGCTCCTGGTGGCCGACGAGCCGACCTCGGCCCTGGACGTGTCCGTCCAGGCCTCCGTCCTCAACCTGCTCGCGGACCTCCAGCGCGACCGGGGATTCGGCTGCCTCTTCATCACGCACGACCTGGCGGCCGTGGAGTACCTGGCGGACCGCATCGCGGTGATGTACCTGGGGCGGATCGTCGAACAGGCCCCGGCCGCCGAGCTGTTCGCCGCGCCCAAGCACCCGTACACCCAGGCGCTGCTGTCCGCGGCGCCCGTGCCCGACCCAGCCGAGCAGCGCGGCCGCCGCCGGATCGTGCTCGGCGGCGACCTGCCCAGCCCACTGGACCCGCCGCCGGGCTGTCACTTCCACACCCGCTGCCCGCTGGCCACCGAACGGTGCAGGACCGAGGCGCCCGTGCTGCGCACCCTGTCCGCCGGGGGCGCGCCCAGGGAGGTGGCCTGCCATCTCGTCGCGGACGACGGCAGTGTGCCGGATGCCGCGAAGGCGGTGGCGGCGGCGGTCTGACCGCAGCGGCCGTCCGCCGGAAACGCCGGAGCCCGTCCACCAGTCGGTGGACGGGCTCCGGCGTGTGTGCGGCGGGTCAGCCGACGAGCTGCAGGCCGTCGGCGACGACCCGGCCGGCGTGCAGGACGGTGCGGTCGTCGCTGCGGTCCATGACCGCGGACGCCACCGTCTCGCCCTCGACCAGCAGCAGATCGGCGGCGTCGCCGACGGCGAGGCCCGGGCGGTCGGCGACGGACGACAGGCGGGGCAGGTCCGGGTGCAGGATCGAGGCACCGCCGCGGCTCGCGACGGCGACGCAGTGCTCGATCAGCTCGTCGGCCCGGTAGCGGTTGGTGAAGGCGAGCTGCCAGGTGCGGTCCAGCATGTCGCCGTTGCCGTAGGGCGACCAGAAGTCGCGCTGGCCGTCCTCGCCCAGACCGATCCGCACACCGGCGGCGGTCAGCTGCGCCATCGGCAGGGCGTTCTGCTGCTGGGCGGGTGCGATCGTCGCCATCGCGATGTCCAGCTCGGCGAACTCCTCGATGAGGCGCCGGGTGGTCGCCTCGTCGACGGTGCCCAGCTCGTAGGCGTGCGAGAGCGTCACCTGACCGGCCATGTCCAGGGCGCGCACCCGCTCCAGGATCAGGTCGACGCTGAACACGCCGAGGGCGCCGGGCTCGTGGAGGTGGATGTCGACAGGTGCCTGGTGGCGCTCGGCGAGGTCGAAGACGATGTCGAGGTGGCGCACCGGGTCGCGGTCCAGGGTGCACGGGTCGATGCCACCGACGACGGCGGCGCCCGCGGACATCGCCTGGTCCATCAGCTCCGGCACGCCCTTCTCCTTGAGCAGACCGGCCTGCGGGAAGGCCATGATCTCGACCTCGCACCGGCCGGCGTGCGCCTCCTTGGCCGCGAGGACACCCTCCAGCCGCTCCAGACCGCAGTCCGCGTCGATCTGGGCGTAGCTGCGCACCCGGGTGGTGCCGCGCTCGATCATGCGGCCGAGGGTGTACGTGGCGCGCTCGGCGACGCTCCACTCGTCCTCGCGCCAGTGCGCGCGGTCGTTCATCGTCATGCCCCAGACGCCCGGGGCGCCGGTGTGCGGGCGGAAGGGCAGTCCCATGCGGGTGGAGTCGAGGTGGCAGTGGACATCGGAGAACGACGGCAGCGCGAGCCGTCCCCGTCCGGCCACGGTGTCGGTGGCGGCGCGGCTCGGGTCGTGCGGGGTGATCGCGGCTATCACGCCGTCCTTGATATCGATGTCGCAGGGCTCGCCGCCCCAGGGACGGACGTTCGTGACGAGCATGTGGTGCCTTTCCTTGTTCGGTCGCGCGGGAGGTAGGTGTCGCGCGGCATGCAGGTGTGGGTCATTCCGCCGGAAGCACCTCGGCCAGGGCCGCCAGCGAGGGGCCACGGCCCCGCTCGATGTGCGCGTAGGCGAGGGCGTCGGCCAGATCGGGCTTGCCCGCGTAGATCGCCGCGCAGATGTCCTGGTGCTCGGTGCACTGGACGCGCGGGTCGAGGCCGCCGGTGAGCGTGAACAGCCACTGGACCAGGCCGAGCGAGGGCTGCAGCGCGTCCTGGAGCAGCCGGTTCCCGGTCATCGCGACGATCTCGGCGTGCAGCGCGGTGTTGGCGGCGGGGATCCCGTGGGCGTCGCCGCGCCGGGTGGCGTCCTCGGCCGCCTCCATGAGTTCGCGCAGCCGCTCGCCGCCGCGGCCGCCGGCGCAGGCCTCCGCGGCCCTGCGGGCGGCGAACACCTCAAGGCTCAGCCGGAGGTCGAAGAGCTCGGCCACATCGCGCAGCGAGAGGTTGCGCACGGACGCGCCGCGCCGCGGGGAGATCACCACGAGCCCCTCCCCCGTGAGCCGGGTCAGCGCCTCCCGGACGGGGATGCGCGAGAAGCCAAGCGCCTCGGAGAGCTCGCGTTCGCGCAGGCGCCCGCCGGGCGGGTACTCGCCGGACAGGATGCGGGCGCGGATGGTCCGTTCGGCGTGATCGACATGGGAGGCACCGGACTCGGGCGCATCGGTCATCGTGAGGTCTCCTCGTACGGCGGGAACGTCGGCGGGAACAGTTCGCCGGCACCTCGGCGGTGCAGGTCGCGCTCGCCGTAGGCCGCGCGCATTGTCTCGAACAGGGACTGGGCCCGGCGCCGCAGGTTCGCCTGGTCGATGCCCGGTATCCGGCCGTCGGTCATGACGGGGCGTCCCGCGACGACGGAGTGGGTGGCCTGCCGGGCGGTGCCGTTGAGCAGGAGCGTACGGACGGGGTCGTCCTGGACTCCGTCGCGGATGTCGTCCAGCCGGAACGCCACCAGGTCCGCCTGCGCGCCCGGCTCCAGCCGTCCGAGGTCGGTGCGTCCCAGGGCGCGGGCGCCGCCGAGCGTGGCCGCCTCGACGTAGTGCTCGGCGGGTGCGGCGTCCGCGCGTCCGTCGACGACCTTCGCGAGGTGGACGCCCACGTCCATGCCCCGGATCAGGTCCGGCGGGAAGGAGTCGGTGCCCAGGCACAGGTTGATCCCGGCCCGCCGGTAGGCGTCGAAGGAGTGCAGCACCTGGCCGTAGCGCAGGGAGGTCTGCGGGCAGTGGACGACGGAGACGTCCGCCGCCGCGAGGGCGGCCAGGTCGCCGCGGTCCTCGCCGTGGACGTCGGGGTGGCGGTCGGTCACGATGCCGTGCGGCACGAGGAGCCGGGTGTCCAGCAGCCCGGTGCGGGCGAGCAGTTCCAGGGGTGTGGTGCCGTGCAGTTCCCGTACGAGATCGCGTTCGGTCAGGCCCTGGAGGCAGTGCAGCCGTACGAGGACGTCGCGCTGCCGGGCGGTCGCGGCGGTCTCGCGCAGGAGGTCCTCGGTGAGCGTCTCGATGCGGCACGGCAGGAGGACCCCGTTGACCAGCGGGTCGCCGAGGGCCTCGGTGTGGTCGAGGAAGCGGACGGCGTCGCGCAGCCCCGCGCGGCCGCGTTCCTCGTCGAAGGCGACGCCGCGGCCGCCGTCGGGCCGTGCGACGTTGACGCCGGAGCGGTAGGCGGGGCCCAGGTAGCCGCGCAGGCCGATGCGGCGGGAGGTCCGCGCCATCGCGACGAGTTCGTCGTACGGCTCCGCCCAGTCGCTGTGGATCTCCGAGGCGATCGGCATGTAGGTGGTGATGCCGTGCAGGGCCAGCTGGACGAGCGCGTACTCGCGGACGGTGGCCCGTTCCGCGGGGGTGAGGACGGGGCGGCGGCGGTGGTCGAAGTAGTCCTGGGACCACTGGAGTCCGGCGGCGCGTTCACGGGGCGCCCAGGAGTCCAGGACGAGGTGGTCGATGTCGGTGAGCGCGTCCAGGTCGATGAGCCCGGGCATCACCAGGGCCTCGCCGAGGTCCAGTTCCTCGTCCACCGGGCCGTCGTACCCCGTGCCGACGTACGCGATCGTGTCGTCCTCCCACACGATCTCGCCGTCGCGCAGCAGCGCGTGCCCGCCGTTCCGGTGGGCGAGGACGTGGGTGGCGCGCCAGCGGGTTCGCACGGGGCCTCCTGCGGGTGCGGGGTACCGGACCGCTCCGGCCGGACGGCAGTCCTCGCGCCGGAGCAAGGCGACAGTAACACTTGGCATACCAAGTGATCGCGCCTTCAGGAGTTATGCGGAGTAAGTCGGAATTCTTCCCTGAATGGATGCGTGAGGAGGGAGTGCGTGAGACCTCTTGGCATACCAGCGTGTGACCGGTCCGGGAGACCGGTCACACGCGTCAGCTCTCCGTGAGCCGGCCGGCCGTCACCTCGACGCGGCGCGTCGTACGGACCGCCTCCAGCATCCGGCGGTCGTGCGTGACGAGCAGCAGCGTCCCCGTGTAGGAGTCGAGCGCCGATTCCAGCTGTTCGATAGCGGGCAGGTCCAGGTGGTTGGTCGGCTCGTCCAGCACGAGGAGATTCACGCCGCGGCCCTGGAGGAGCGCGAGCCCCGCCCGGGTGCGCTCGCCCGGGGAGAGCGTGGTCGCCGGGCGCATCACATGGTCGGCGCGCAGGCCGAACTTGGCGAGCAGCGTGCGGACCTCGGCGGGTTCCGTCTCGGGGACGGCCGCGCAGAAGGCCTCCAGGAGCGACTCCGAGCCGTGGAACAGCTTCCGAGCCTGGTCGACCTCGCCGACGACCACGCCGGAGCCGAGGCTCGCGTGCCCCGAGTCCAGCGGGAGGCGGCCGAGCAGGGCCGCGAGGAGGGTTGACTTGCCGGCTCCGTTGGCGCCCGTGATGGCGACCCGGTCCGCCCAGTCGATCTGGAGCGAGGCCGGCCCGAACGCGAAGTCGCCGAGCACCACCTCGGCCTCGCGCAGCGTGGCGACGACGGAGCCGGAGCGGGGCGCGGAGGCGATCTCCATCCGCAGCTCCCACTCCTTGCGCGGCTCGTCCACGACGTCGAGGCGCTCGATCATGCGCTGGGTCTGCCGGGCCTTCGCGGCCTGCTTCTCGCTGGACTCGCTGCGGAACTTGCGGGCCATCTTGTCGGAGTCGGAGGCCTTGCGGCGCGCGTTCCTGACGCCCTTGTCCATCCAGGAGCGCTGCATGAGCGCGCGGCCTTCGAGCGCCGAGCGCTTGTCGGAGTACTCCTCGAACTCCTCACGGGCGTGCCTGCGGGCCCGCTCGCGCTCCTCCAGGTAGGCCGCGTAGCCGCCGCCGTAGAGGTTGATCTGCTGCTGGGCGAGGTCCAGTTCGAGCACCTTGGTGACCGTGCGCATCAGGAACTCACGGTCGTGGCTGATGACGACGGTGCCGGCGCGCAGCCCGGAGACGTACCGCTCCAGCCGTTCCAGACCGTCCAGGTCGAGGTCGTTGGTGGGCTCGTCGAGCAGGAAGACGTCGTAGCGCGACAGCAGCAGCGAGGCGAGTCCGGCACGGGCCGCCTGGCCGCCGGAGAGTGCGGTCATCGGCAGGTCGAGCCCGACGGTGAGGCCGAGGTCGGCCGCGATCTCCTCGGCCCGCTCGTCCAGGTCGGCGCCGCCGAGGGCGAGCCAGCGCTCCAGGGACTCGGAGTACGCGTCGTCGGCGCCGGGGGCGCCGTCGACGAGGGCCTGGGTGGCGGTGTCCATCGTCGCCTGGGCCTCGGCGACGCCGGTGCGCCGGGCCAGGAACTCCCGCACGGTCTCGCCGGGGCGGCGGTCCGGTTCCTGCGGCAGGTGGCCGACCGTGGCGGTGGGCGGGGAGAGCCGCAGCTCGCCCTCCTCCGGCTGGTCGAGACCGGCGAGAAGCCGGAGGAGCGACGATTTTCCGGCCCCGTTGACTCCGACGAGACCGATCACGTCACCGGGCGCGACCACGAGGTCGAGCTCGGCGAAGAGAGTGCGGTCGCCGTGTCCGGCGGCGAGGTCCTTGGCGACGAGAGTGGCAGTCATCAGGGTGCCGATCCTAATCGGCCGCCGGGCCGCTCCGGACGCTCAGGGCGGCCCGGGCGGCCCTGCCGTCGGCGGGTGGTCCGCGGCCTGCGCCGACGGGCTGTTCAGCGGTGCACCACAGGGGCGGCCAGCACGCTTCCCGTCGTGCGGGCCACCAGGAAGGAGCGGCCCTTCACGGCCCCCGCGTCCAGCGGGATGCGGTGTTCGCCCGGTTCCAGGAAGCCGTTGAACAGCTCGTGGGCGCGGGTGCGGGACAGCAGGTCGAGGCGGTAGGCGACCAGGGTCACCCGGCAGGGCGAGGTGACCTTCACCGCGGCCGTGCCGCCCGCCGCGTCCAGCCGGACCAGCCGGTGCTGGGCGGGGGCGCCGCGGTCCAGGGCGTGCTCGATCTGGGCGACGAGGACGGGGACGACCGGGGCGAGCCCGTCGACGTACGCGACGTCCGTGCCGGCCCGGCCGAACGCCTCGCGCACGGCGGTGCGCTCCGGGTCGCCGACCGCGCGCCCGAAGAGGACGGCGCGGTAGGCGCGCAGTTCCTCGCCGGGCACCTGTGCGGCGTCCGCGGTGATGTCGGCGCCGATGCCGATGGTGCGCAGGGCGGCGGCGAGCCGGGCCAGGCCGGCGACCCGGGCGCCGATGAGCAGGACGCGGCGGCCGGCGGGAGCCTGTGCCTGCGGGGCGGCCTCGTCGGCGGCCGGCAGGAGCCGTTCCAGCTCGCGGCGGTACTGCTCGCCGTCGAAGCGGTACGGCCCTATGTCCCGGTAGCCGCCCTCCTCCAGGTCGACGGACTCGTACGTCTGCCAGGCGAAGTCTCGCCACACGATGTCCGTGCCGTCGCGTTCGATGACGGCGGTGACCGCCCCGCATTCGAGACTCTCGCACTCGGGGCAGCCGTAGATCACATAGCGTCCGCCCGCGAGCGGCGCCTCGGCCTCCAGCAGCAGCCGGCGCACATGGGTGGTGAAGATCGCGGGCGGTACGTCGGAGGCGAGCGGGGAGACGGCGTCGAGGTCGGACAGGCGGAAGAGCAGCGGGCGGCCGTCGACGAGGAAGTCCATGAAGTCCCGGTGCACCTGGTGGTCACCGTTGGCCAGGACACCGCCGGCCCGCATGGCGGGTGCCAGACCGAAGGTCGCGTACGGGGCAGACATGACCCGAGTATTCCCGTCCGGAGCCCGTTGTGAGCACGCCGTGGCGGATTTCCGTTAGCGTCGCCACCTGAACGAGGAACAGTCGAACGGATACGGCGGGGCGGCAGTGTCGGAAGTGATTGTGGTGGGCGGTGGGGTCAGTGGTCTCACCACGGCGACGGTCCTGGCGGAGCGCGGCCATCGCGTGCGGGTCTGGTCCAGGGAACCGGCCGCGACCACGACGTCGGCGGTCGCGGGCGCCCTGTGGTGGCCCTACCGGATCGAGCCGCGGGACCGGGTCGGCGACTGGTCGCTGACCTCGCTGCGGTGGTACGAGGAACTGGCCGGCCGTCCGCACGAGACCGGTGTACGGCTGGTCGCCGGGGTGCACCGGGGCGAGCGGCTCGCCGCGCTCGGGCCGTGGGCCGCACAGCTCACGGATGTCGTGGAGACCGCCGAGGGGCTGCGGTGCCGGCTGCCGCTGCTCGACATGCCGGCCCATCTGGAATGGCTGGAGAACCGGGTCAGGGCCGCCGGGGGTTCGGTGGAGCGGCGCAAGGTCAACTCGTTCGACGAGGCGGCCGCGGAGGCGGCGACGGTGGTCAACTGCACGGGGCTCGGTGCCCGGGCCCTGGTCCCGGACGCCGGGATGCGTTCGGTGCGCGGGCAGTTGGTGCTGGTCGAGAATCCGGGGATCGACGAGTGGTTCACCGAGGCGGACCCGTCGTCGAGCGAGACGACGTACTTCTTCCCCCAGCCCGGCAGGCTGGTGCTCGGCGGCACGGCCGGCGCCGACGACTGGAGCACGGTGCCCAATCCCCGTACCGCACAGGAGATCGTGGCCCGCTGCGCCCGGATCCGGCCGGAGATCGCCCGGGCGCGGGTCATCGGACACCGGGTGGGGCTGCGGCCGGCCCGGGAGGCCGGGGTGCGGATCGAGGCGGAGGCGCTGCCGGGCGGCGGGCGGCTGGTGCACAACTACGGGCACGGGGGCGCGGGCGTGACGGTGGCCCTGGGCTGCGCCGAGGCGGCGGCCCAGCTGGTGGGCTGAGCCGCCGTGTCCGCCGGCGGAACCCAGGGCCTCTCGTTTGGATCATGCCGGGCTCGCGGGGTCCGGCCTGATCCGGACGAAGGCCCTAGGTGTCAGCCGCGGTCGAGCCGCCGGGCCCGTCGTGGCGTTCCGTGGTGACCTGGCTGCCGCCGGGGCCGATCCGGATCTCGAAGTCGCCGTCGTACTTGGCGTGGCCCTCGATGACCGCGGACTCGACGGCTTCGACACCGAACTCGCGCCGCACGATCAGCGGGTCCTCCCGCAGGTCGCGCATCAGGGAAACGCACATGCCGATCATCACGAGGGTGAACGGCGCCGCCACCAGAATGGTCAGGTTCTGCAGGCCCTCCAGCGCATTGCCCTTGCCGTTCCCGATCAGCAGCATGATCGCGGCCACGGCGCCGGTGACGACGCCCCAGAAGATGACGACCCACTTGGCGGGTTCGAGGATGCCCTTCTGCGAGAGGGTGCCCATCACGATGGAGGCGGCGTCCGCGCCCGAGACGAAGAAGATGCCGACCAGAACCATCACCAGCACGCTCATCACGGTGGCGATCGGGAACTCCGCGAGGACGCCGAAGAGCTGGGCCTCCGGGGTGTCCGCCCCGCTCAGCCGGCCCGCCTCCTGGAGCTTGATCGCGGTTCCGCCGAAGATCGCGAACCAGACGAGGCTGACGGTGCTCGGGACGAGGATGACCCCGCCGATGAACTGGCGGATGGTCCGGCCCCGGCTGATCCGTGCGATGAACATGCCCACGAAGGGCGTCCAGGAGATCCACCAGGCCCAGTAGAAGACGGTCCAGCTGCCCAGCCAGGTGGCCACCTTGCCCTCGCCGGTCGCCTCGGTGCGTCCGATGAGCTGCGGCAGGTCACCGAGGTAGGCGCCGAGCGAGGTGGGCAGCAGGTCCAGCACGATGATCGTGGGGCCCGCGATGAACACGAAGACGGCGAGGATCAGGGCGAGCACCATGTTGATGTTGGAGAGCCACTGAATGCCCTTCTCCACGCCGGAGACCGCCGAGGCGACGAAGGCGACGGTGAGCACGGCGATGATCAGGACCAGGAGGCCGGTGCCCGTCTTCTCCTGCCAGTTCAGCTCCTGGAATCCGCTGCCGATCTGGAGGGCACCCAGGCCCAGTGAGGCCGCCGAGCCGAAGAGCGTGGCGAAGATGGCGAGGATGTCGATCAGGCGGCCGAAGCCGCCGTGGGCGTGGCGGGCGCCGATGAGCGGTTCGAACACCGCGCTGATCGTCTGCCGCCTGCGGCGCCGGAAGGTGCTGTAGGCGATGGCCAGCCCGACCACCGCGTAGATCGCCCAGGGGTGGAGCGTCCAGTGGAAGAGGGTGGTGGCCATCGCCGTCTGCAGCGCCTCGGCGGCGTCCGCGGGGTGGGTTCCGGGCGGCGGGTCGGTGAAGTGCGCCAGGGGCTCACTGACCCCGTAGAACATCAGACCGATTCCCATGCCGGCGCTGAACATCATCGCGACCCAGGACACGGTCCTGAATTCCGGCTCCTCGCCCTCCTGGCCGAGGGTGATCTTTCCGTACCGGCTGATGGCGAGCCACAGGGCGAAGACCACGAACCCGGTGGCTGCCAGCATGAAGGCCCAACCACCGTTGTGGAGGAGCCCGTTGAGCAGGGTGTCGGACACGTCCTCCAGCGAGTCGGTGGCCGTGGCCCCCCAGACCACGAAGGCGAGGGTGAGGACCGCGGCGACCCCGAACACCACCCGGTCGGTCGTAGGGCGCCGGCCCTGCGTCGGATCGACGGGCAGATCCGCCGTCACCGACAGATCCCCCCTGCCGCCCGTTCTCTCATCGTCCTGCGACACGAATGGCACCTTTCGCGGAAGCTGGAAAATCGCTCTCCGTAGGCAGTACCACACACCGTGTGCATCTCACGGGATCAACAAGCGGTATCAGCTTGACCGTTTGTGAGGCGATATGTCGCCCTCCGGTCCAGGAGGAGCGGAATCAGCTTCCGGGCCGGCTGCCGCAGGGGCACGTACACACCGTCACCATCGGGCCGGGACGTGACGCCGTGCAGAGCCAGTTCGTCCCCCACGTCGCCGAACTGTTCCGCCGTGAGCCGGTAGCCGCAGGGCGGGTGGCGCAGGACCTCGTCGGGCCGCGCCGCCTCGTTGTCCGCTCCCCCGAGGTACACGGGCCCCCGGTCGGTCCGCCCCGCCGCCCGGGACCGGACCGTGACCTCCATGACCGCGTCATGCCGCTCTTCGAGATAGGAGAACAGCCCCTTGAGAGCGGCGAGTTGGGAGGTGACGCGGCGACGGTTGCCAAGTGCGGGGTCGGCCCGCTCGGCGGCCGAGAGCGCGTCCATGCGGGACTCGACGAGCAGGCCGACCGCGTGTTTGAGGGCCGCGGTGTTGCGCAGGATGCGTTCCTGTCCGTCGCCCGCGGTCTGCCTGACCGGGTCGCCCGTCACCGGGTCGGTCCACACGCCGTACCGGCCGCTGCTGAATCCGGCGTCCACCGCGGCCGTACGCACATGGCGCTCGGCCAGCAGCGCCGACTCGTCGTGCACCCGCTCGTCGGCGTTGAGGTTGCGGGGCCACAGGACGTAGAGGTCCTTGTCGTAGTACGGCGGGGTCGCGCCGTACTCGTGCAGGTCGTCGATCACCTCGGGCGTCCGGTCCCGGATGACGGCGGCCAGCGCGCGGGCCTCGGCGGTGCGCAGCGCGAGGTGGTCGCGGTTGATGTCCAGGCCGTCGGCGTTGCCCCGGGTCCCGGCGGCCAGGCCGTCGGGGTTGGCCGTGGGCAGGACCAGGACGCTGGTACGGGAGAGCAGGGCGCGGGTCGCCGGGTCGGTGGCGTAGCCGAGGTCACGGATCAGCGTCAGGCACGCCTCGCGGCCGGCGGGTTCGTCGCCGTGCTGGCTGCAGACCAGCAGGACGGCCGGCGCGGCCGGACGTTCACTGCCGATCCGGACGAGGCGCAGCGGCCGCCCCTCCTTCGTCGTGCCGATCCGTTCGACGGAGACCAGGCCGCTGTGGCGGTCGACGGCGGCGAGCAGGGACCGCTCCTCGTCCTGGCCGGTCCACCGCGCACCCTCGGCGGACTCGAAGCCGGTACGCGGCCGCAGGTGCGCGGCCTCCGAGGGGACGGTGACGAGCGGGACGGCGAGCGCGGCGGCGACGGCCGTGAGCGCGAGGTTGCGCACGCGGTGCGGGCCGGAGCCCCGGCCGGGGCCGTTCGCGGAACCCCGCACACGTGTCGGCATGGCGGGAAGGTACCCCGGCCGCAGCCCGCGCAACAGGTGCGCCCGCCAGGAATCGCGGGACAGCCCTTAGGGTGATGAGGTTCGCGCTGATCGGCCGGGCCCGGCCGTTTCCTGCATCGTCCGTGCCCCCGAGGAGCGTCCCTTGCCCGGTCCGACCCCCGATGCCCAGCGTGACGCGCGCCCCACCCTGGAGGCGGTGGCGGCCCGCGCCGGTGTCTCCCGGGCAACGGCCTCCCGGGTGGTGAACGGCGGTGCGGGGGTGCGGCAGCCGCTCGTGGACCAGGTCCGCAAGGCGGTCGAGGAGCTCGGCTACATACCGAACCACGCCGCCCGGACCCTGGTCACCCGGCGCAACGGGGCGGTCGCCGTGCTCATCGACGAGCCCGAGGCCCGGATCTTCTCCGACCCCTTCTTCTCCCAGCACATCCGCGGCATCAGCCGTGAACTCAGCGTTCACGACGCCCAGCTGGTCCTGCTCCTGGTCGAGGGCAGCGGCGACTTCGAACGGGTCACCCGGTATCTGGCCGGCGGCCATGTGGACGGGGTGCTGGCCTTCTCGCTGCACACCGACGACGAACTCCCCGAGGTCATCAGGCGGTTCCGGGTGCCGACCGTCTACGGCGGCCGTCCCGGGCGGCCGGGTGCCGCGTCCGAGCTCGCGTTCCCCTATGTGGACTGCGACAACCGCGGCGGCGCCCGCGAGGCCGTGCGGCATCTGGTCTCGCTCGGCCGCCGCAACATCGCCCACATCGCGGGTCCGCGCGACCAGACGTCGGCGCTCGACCGGATCGACGGCTACACCGACGTACTGCCCGACGGCGATCCCGCCCTCATCACGGACGGCGACTTCACCGCCGATGGCGGCGCCCGGGCAATGACGCGCCTGCTGGAGCGACGGCCTGACCTCGACGCCGTCTTCGCCGCCAACGACCTCATGGCGTCCGGCGCCCTGCGGGTGCTGCGCGACCGTGGCCTGCGCGTACCGCAGGACGTCGCCCTGGTCGGCTTCGACGACCTGGAGTCGGTCGCCGAGACGACCGATCCACCGCTGACGACGGTCCGTCAGGACGTGGTGGGCATGGGCAGGTTGATGGTCAGGCTGCTGATGGAACGGCTCAACGAGGGTGAAGGCGCCGGCAAGGGCAGAGGCGCGGGTGCCGAGGCCCTCTCCGGACCCGCCCGTTCCGGCTCCGGCTCCGGGGACACCGATTCCGTCATCATGCCGACGCAGCTGATCCGCCGCGCATCGGCGTGACCGTCGCCGTGCGAGGCCGGTCGCCGCGGAGAAGCCCGGTCAGCACCGCGCCTTCCGGTGGGCCGCCCTCGCCCGACGCGCCCGCGGCAGATACCGCAGACGCTCCGGCAGCACCGGCACCACCACCCGCAGCACGGCGCAGAACCTCCGCAGTGCGCGCTCCTGCCCCTGTGTCCACTCCAGACCGATCGCCTCGCGCGCGTCCGGCGGCATCAGTCCGACCGTGAGGAACCCGCGGAACCGGGTCAGGGGCGGCAGGAGAACCGGCCACAGCGCCCTCAGCAGCAGCCGCAGGGCCAGGGGGCCGCGGTCGGGCGGCGGTACGGGGGTGGCGGTGGCGACGAGTTCGTCGACGACGACCGTCCGCTCCACCTCGGTGGCGAGCATGCCGCGGTAGTAGGGCCAGAACTCCTCGATCGTCTGCGGCATGTCCCGGTCGTGGATCCCGAGCACCCGGCCCACCTGGAGCCACTCCCGGTACAGCGCCCGCTCCTGCGCCGCGCCGAGCGGGCGGATCAGGTACCGGGCCGCGTGCTGGTACACGGGGAATCCGGTGGCGTGCACCCATGCGTAGTTCGCCGGTGACAGTGCGTGGTACGGGCGGCCCCGGGTGTCCGTGCCCCGGATGGTGCGGTGCAGCCGGCGGAGCCTGCGCCCCTCCTCGGCGGCTTCCGCACCCCCGTACACCCAGAGCTGGAGCGAGCTCAGGGAGCGTTCCCCGCGCCCCCACGGGTCCGTACGGAACACGGAGTGCTCGTCGACGCCCGCACCGACCGCGGGGTGGGCGACCTGGAGGGTGAGGGCGGCGGGCAGCATCAGCAGGGCCCGGACGTCCCCGGACAGACTCCACAGCACACCCCCGGGAGGGGGCGGTACGGGGTCGTCACCCCTGGCCGGCTCGCTGCTGCTCATACGGTGCTCCCGACATTCGGCGGGCGTACGGATCGGCGCCCGGCCCCTGCGTGATCCAGTATGCGAGCGCTTCGCGCGCCGCGCGCAGCCGCCCCCGCGGCACGGGCTCGCACGCCGCTCCCTCGATGGCGCCGGCAGTGTTGACGGACCCCGTGAAACAAGTCGATAGTATTTGTAACTTTGACTCTCGCACCGGACGGCCAGTCATATCCCTTGCATCTCATGTGAGTTGACCCGTCGGTGGCCTCGCAGGGAGTCGGTACACGGACAGGAGGGCGCACCATGGGCCGATACAGCCGCCTGCACGAGATACGCCGGATGGATCCGGCACGCGACTACGCCGAGATCCTTCGGCTGATCTCGCAGTACGAGTTCCCCTGGGACTACCGGCAGGGGGTGAGCATCGCCTTCCTCCGGGACTACGGCGTCCCGCGGATCTCCGTGCTCCTGGACCGGACCCAGGAGTTCGAACGGGCCGGGCAGAAGCGGTACGACGACACGGTGCTGCTCGGGTACGAGATGGCCGCCGACGGCTTCGACTCGGAGCGCGGACGGGCCGCCGCACGCCATCTCAACCGGATCCACGGCAAGTACCGCATCCCGAACGAGGACTTCCGCTACGTCCTGGCGACCACGGTCGTGGGGCCGAAGCGCTGGATCGACCGGTTCGGCTGGCGCCCCCTGTGCGACCAGGAGGTGCAGGCGCTGGTCGAGGTCGGCCGCAAGATGGCCTCGGTCATGGGCATCGCGGATGTGCCCGACACATACGAGGGGTTCGAGCGGCTCCTCGACTCCTACGAGGAGCAGATGTTCGCGTACGACCCGGCCAACCGGCGGGTCGCGAACGCCTCCTTCCGGGTCATGGCCGGCTGGTATCCGCGTCCGTTACGGCCCCTGGTGGCCAGATTCTCGCTCGCCCTGCTCGACGAGCCGCTGCTCAGGGCGCTGGGCTTCCGGCCGCAACCGCAGTGGGCGCAGGCCTCGGCCTCGGCAGCCCTGCGCCTGCGCGCCCGGTGCGTACGCCGGCTGCCGGCCCGGCCGCGCCGCTTCCCCTCGCGCCCGCAGCCCCGTTCGTACCCCTTCGGCTGGCGGCTCGACGACCTCGGACCGCACTGGGCCCGCAACCGCCCCCTGGAGCCGCTGCCCGACGAGGCCGGCGGGACCCCCGACGGCTCTAACCGGCAGCGAGCAGCGGCACCAGACAGCGGCGGGCGAACTCCCGCACCTGGGTGTCGTCGTCCAGCTCGAAACAGCTGACGGGATTGAGGAGGAAGGAGACGGTGATCCGCACCATCAGCTCGGCGACGGGGGTGGGATCACCCGCCGGCCTGCCCTCCGCCCACCGGGCCTCCCGCAGCCGGTCGGCCAGGTAGGCGCGGATGGCGAGGAAGGCCGGGCCGCTCTCCAGGGTCAGGAAGGGCAGCATGGTCTCGGGTTCCAGCCTCAGCAGACCGCCGATGAGCGGGTGCTCGCGGATGTGCCGGAGCACGGCGGTGAAGCCCTCGACGAGCCGGTCCTCCGTCGTGGGCAGCGCGGCCACGGCCTCGTCCACCTCCACGACGAAGCGGTGGTACTCGCGCAGCAGACAGGCGGAGACGAGGCTGTCCTTGTTGCCGATCCGCCGGTAGACGGTCACCCGGGAGACCTTGGCGCGCTTGGCGACGTCGTCGACGGTGGAGCGTCGCAGCCCGAAGGTCATGAACTGCTCGCGTGCGGCGTCCAGGATCTGCTCGCTCAGCGCGTCGGAGGGAGGTGCCGCGTCGAGCGCCAGGACCGGCGCCGTCCCGTCGGTGCTCCGTGCCGTCATGGACCCTCCCCCGTTGTGCGGCTTCCTCTCCCACCATAGGAGCCGATACGGAGTGACGTGCCCCGTATTCCTGTAACGCGCCCCGGCCGGCCGTTGACGGCAGTGGGGGCGCCTTCCGTCAGTCGAAGTCGTACACCGTCACCGGCAGACCCCGTCCGGTCAGCCGTTTCGCTATCAGCGGCTCGATCCGCGACCACTTCCCGCCCGCCAGCCCGCAGCCGATCCGGGGCATGTGCACCGAGGCCCCCAGCCCGGCCGCCCGGTCCGCCACCGCTCCCAGCGCCGTGTCGATCGCCTCGTACCGCACCGGGACCCCGTTGCTCCCCCTGCGCATCCCGCGCTGGCCCACCGCGTTCGCCACCCAGATGTACGGGCTCACCTGCACGAACTGCACGGCGCCGAGGGCGAAGTCGTTGCCCGAGCGCTCGCGGTGCCATCGGCGGTAGGCCGCCTCGGGCTCGGGCCAGCGGCGCGAGAGGGCCAGGACGAAACCCTTGCCCCAGCCTCCGAGGTCGTTGCAGACATGGACGATCAGCTTGACGCCCTTGCCCTGCGGGGCCGTGGCGTCCCCCCGTACATAAGTGATCTCCGGCATGAACCCACCGTATGGGCGCCCACTGACAACGGGGGCCGGGGTGGACGGCGCAGCCGCGGTGGCGGACACTTTCACAGCAGTGGTGAGACACCGATGCTGTCCGACACGAGGAGCAGAGATGGCGACCGGGACCGACGAGCCGACGCTCACGGTGGACGAGCTGGCGGCGCGCGCCGGAGTCACCGTGCGCACCGTGCGGTTCTACAGCACCCGGGGTCTGTTGCCGCCGCCGGTCATCGGGCCGCGCCGGGTGGGGCACTACGGGCACGAGCACCTGTCCCGGCTGGCGCTCATCGAGGAGCTCCAGCACCAGGGCATGACGCTCGCCGCGATCGAACGCTATCTGGAGCAGCTGCCGCCCGATCTGAGCGCCCACGATCTGGCCATCCACCGTGCGCTCGTGGCCTCTTGGGCCCCCGATTCGGCGGAGGACGCGACGCGGGCGGAGCTGGAGCGGCGGGCGGGGCGGCCGCTGGCGCAGCAGGACATCGACCGGCTGGCCGCGATGGGGGTGCTGGAGCGGGCCGATCCGGGGGACGGTGTGTACCGGGTGGATCCGGGGCTGCTGCGGCTCGGGGTGGAACTGCTCGACGTGCCGATCGCGCACGAGACGATCCTCGCCGCGCGCACCGTCCTGCTGGAGCACACCCGCTCGGCCGCGCACGAGCTGACCCGGCTGTTCCGGGACGAGGTGTGGAATCCGTACCGGGAGCGGGAGTCGGACCCCGAGCACCTCAAGGCGATGAAGTCGCTCTCGGCTCACATGCAGCCGATCGTGCTGCAGGCGCTGGTGACCGCGTTCCAGCGCTCCCTCAAGGAGGAGTTGCGGGCCGCCTTCGCGGCCGAGTAGCGGCCTGACGGGCCGCACCGGTGGTGCGGCCCGTCGTGGCGTCGACAGCCGTGGCGGCGTCAGTCGTGGAAGGTCTCGCCCTTCTCCGCCTTCTCGACGAGCAGTGCGGGCGGCAGGAAGCGGTCGCCGTACCGCTCGGCGAGTTCCCGGGCGCGGGCGACGAAGCCGGGCAGGCCGCCCTCGTACCCGTTGATGTACTGGAGCACGCCGCCGGTCCACGGCGGGAAGCCGATGCCCATGATGGAGCCGATGTTGGCGTCGGCGACGGTGATCAGGACGTTCTCCTCCAGGCAGCGGACACTGTCCAGCGCCTCGGAGAAGAGCATCCGCTCCTGCATGTCGGTGAACGAGACGTCCGTGTCCGCCTTCGTGCTGTGCCCGCCCGGGGAGCGGTCCCCGGAACGCCCGAAGTGCTCGCGCAGGCCGGGCCAGAGGCGGGTGCGCTTGCCGTTCTCGTCGTACTCGTAGAAGCCCGCGCCGCCGCTGCGGCCGGGGCGGCCGAACTCGTCGACCATGCGGTCGATGACCGCGTCCGACGGGTGGCCGGCCCAGCTGCCGCCCGCCTCCTCGACGGCCCGCCTGGTCTCGTTGCGGATCTTGCGCGGCAGGGTGAGGGTCAGCTCGTCCATCAGGGAGAGCACCTTGGCCGGGTAGCCGGCCTGGGCCGCGGCCTGCTCGACGGACGCGGGCTCGATGCCCTCGCCGACCATCGCGACGCCCTCGTTGATGAACTGGCCGATGACGCGCGAGGTGAAGAAGCCGCGCGAGTCGTTGACGACGATCGGCGTCTTCTTGATCCGGCGGACCAGGTCGAAGGCGCGGGCCAGCGCCTCGTCCCCGGTCTTCTCGCCCTTGATGATCTCGACGAGCGGCATCTTGTCGACGGGCGAGAAGAAGTGCAGCCCGATGAAGTCGGCGGGGCGCTCGACCCCTTCGGCCAGGGCCGTGATGGGCAGCGTGGAGGTGTTGGAGCAGAGCAGGGCGTCGGGCTCGATGATGTCCTGGATCTCCTGGAACACCTTGTGCTTGAGCGCGGTGTCCTCGAAGACGGCCTCGATGACGGCGTCGCAGCCCGCGAGGTCGGCCGGGTCCCCGGTCGGCGTGATGCGGGCCAGCAGCTCGTCGCGCTTCGCCTCGGTCGTACGGCCCCGGGAGAGCGCCTTGGCGAGCAGCTTCTCGCTGTACGCCTTGCCCTTGGCGGCGGCCTCCGTGGAGACGTCCTTGAGGACGACGTCGATACCGGCCCGGGCGCAGGAGTACGCGATGCCCGCGCCCATCATCCCGGCGCCGAGGACGGCGACCTTGCGGACCTGGCGCTCCTCGACGCCCTTGGGGCGGCTGGCACCGGAGTTGACGGCCTGGAGGTCGAAGAAGAACGCCTGGATCATGTTCTTCGAGACCTGGCCGGTGACGAGCTCGGTGAAGTACCGGGCCTCGATGGTCAGCGCGGTCTCGAAGTCGACCTGCGAGCCCTCGACGGCCGCGGCCAGGATGTTGCGCGGCGCGGGCATGGGGGCGCCGTTCAGCTGCTTCTTCAGGTTGGACGGGAACGCCGGCAGGTTCGCGGCGAACTTGGGGTTCGACGGGGTGCCGCCGGGGATCCGGTAGCCCTTGACGTCCCAGGGCTGCTGGGATTCCGGGTTCGCGTCGATGAAGGCGCGGGCCTTCGCCAGCATCTCCTCGCGGGTCGCGGCGACCTCGTGGACCAGACCGTTCTCCAGGGCCCGCTGCGGGGTGTACTGGGTGCCCTGGAGGAGGACCTTGAGCAGCGCGTCGGCGATGCCCATGAGGCGTACGGTGCGGGTGACGCCGCCGCCGGCGGGCAGCAGGCCGAGGGTGACCTCGGGCAGTCCGATGCGGGAGCCGGGGGCGTCGAGGGCGACGCGGTGGTGGGAGGCGAGCGCGATCTCGTAACCGCCGCCGAGAGCGGCGCCGTTGATGGCGGCGACGACCGGCTTGCCGAGGGTCTCGATCCGGCGCAGTGACCTCTTGATGGCGGTGCCGGTGTCGAACGCCTGCTGGGCGTTCTCGGGGCCGACCTTGATCATGTCCTTGAGGTCGCCGCCGGCGAAGAACGTCTTCTTCGCGGAGGTGTAGATGATCCCGCGGATGGAGTCCTTCTCGGCCTCGGCGCGGTCGGCGGTCGCCGCGATGGAGTCCTTGAACGCCTGGTTCATCGTGTTGGCGGACTGGGCGGGGTCGTCGAGTACGAGGGTGACGACGCCGGTCTCGTCCTGTTCCCAGCGGATGGTCGTGCTCTCGGTCATGTGTCTGTCTTCTCCGTAGGAAGGGGGACGGTCAGAGACGCTCGATGACGGTGGCGATGCCCATGCCGCCGCCCACGCAGAGGGTGGCGAGGCCGTAGCGCTTGTCCTGGCGCTCCAGTTCGTCGATGAGCGTGCCGAGGATCATCGCGCCGGTGGCGCCGAGCGGGTGGCCGAGCGCGATGGCGCCGCCGTTGACGTTGATCTTGTCGAGGGAGAGCCCCATGTCGCGGGCGAAGCGCAGGACGACGCCGGCGAAGGCCTCGTTGATCTCGACCAGGTCGATGTCGTCGATGGTCAGTCCGGCCTTGGCGAGCGCCTTGCGGGTGGCGGGGGCGGGGCCGGTGAGCATGATGGTGGGCTCGGAGCCGGAGACGGCGGCGGAGACGATCCGGGCGCGCGGGGTGAGGCCGTAGCGCTCGCCGATCTCCTTCGAGCCGATCGCGACGAGGGCGGCGCCGTCGACGATGCCGGAGGAGTTGCCCGCGTGGTGGACGTGGTCGATCTTCTCCACCCAGTGGTACTTCTGCAGGGCGACGGCGTCGAAGCCGCCCATCTCGCCGATCGTCGCGAACGACGGCTTGAGCGAGGCGAGGGAGTCGGCGGTGGTGCCGGGGCGCATGTGCTCGTCGTGGTCGAGGACGACGAGACCGTTGCGGTCCTTGACGGGAACGACGGAGCGCGCGAAGCGGTTGTCCTTCCACGCCTCGGCGGCCCGCTCCTGCGAGAGGGCGGCGAACTCGTCGACGTCTCGGCGCGAGAAGCCCTCGATGGTCGCGATGAGGTCGGCGCCGACCCCCTGGGGCGCGAAGCCGGTCTCGTAGTTCGTCATCGGGTCCATCGCCCAGGCACCGCCGTCGGAGCCCATCGGGACGCGGGACATCGACTCGACGCCGCCCGCGAGGATGAGGTCCTCCCAGCCCGAACGGATCTTCGCGGCGGCCATGTTGACGGCTTCCAGGCCCGAGGCACAGAAGCGGTTCTCCTGGACACCGGCGACGGTGTCGGGGAGGCCGGCCGCGATGGCGGCGATGCGCGCGATGTCGGAGCCCTGGTCGCCGAGCGGGCTGACGACCCCGAGCACGATGTCGTCGACGGCCGCCGGGTCCAGGCCCGGGAAGCGGTCGCGGAGCTCGTGGATCAGTCCGACGACGAGGTCGATCGGCTTGGTGCCGTGCAGGGCCCCGTTGGCCTTGCCGCGTCCGCGCGGGGTGCGGATCGCGTCGTAGACGAATGCTTCGGTACTCAAGACAGCTGCCTTTCGAGGGTGGTGGCGCGGGCGTGGTCCGGCGATCGGGGGTCAGGCGAGCAGCGAGCGGCCGATGATCTCCTTCATGATCTCGGTCGTGCCGCCGTAGATGGTCTGGATGCGGCCGTCGGTGAACGCCCTGGCCACCGGGTACTCCGCCATGTAGCCGTAGCCGCCGTGCAGTTGGAGGCAGCGGTCGGCGACGCGCTTCTGCAGCTCGGTCGCCCACCACTTCGCCATCGAGGCGTGCACGGCGTCGAGGGTGCCCTCCGAGTGGTCGACGATGCAGCGGTCGAGGAAGGAGCGGGTGACGGCGCACTCGGTGGCCATCTCCGCGATCTCGAAGCGGATGTGCTGGAGCTTGGAGAGCGGCCGGCCGAAGGCCTCGCGCTCCTTGACGTACGCGGTGGTGATCTCCAGGAGGTGCTCGGCCGCGGCGATCCCGGCGACGGCTATGCCCATGCGTTCCTGGGCGAGGTTCGTCATCAGGTGGATGAAGGCCCCGTCGGGCTCCCCGAGGAGGTTCTCCTTGGGGACGCGCACGTCGTGGAAGAACAGCTCGGCGGTGTCCTGGGACTTCTGGCCGATCTTGTCGAGGTTGCGGCCGCGTTCGAAGCCCTCGGCGCCGCGCTCGACGACGATCAGCGAGAGCCCCTTCGCTCCGCCCTCGGGCGTGGTCTTCGCGACGACGACCACCAGGTCGGCGAGGATGCCGTTGGAGATGAACGTCTTGGAGCCGTTGAGCAGCCAGTGGTCGCCCCGGTCCTCGGCGGTGGTGCGGATGCCCTGGAGGTCGGAGCCCGCGCCGGGTTCGGTCATGGCGATGGCGGTGATGATCTCGCCGCTGCAGAAGCCCGGCAGCCAGCGCCGCTTCTGCTCCTCGGTGCCGAGACCGGTGAGGTAGGGGCCGATGATGTCGTTGTGCAGCCCGAGCGCGAGGCCGGGGGCGCCCGCCCGGGTGAACTCCTCGGCCAGGACTGCGCTGTAGCGGAAGTCGGCGTTGCCGCCGCCGCCGTACTCCTCGGGGACGGCGAGGCCGAGGAGCCCCTGCCGTCCGGCCGCGCGCCAGGCCTCGCGCGAGACGATGCCGTCCTTCTCCCACTGCTCGTAGTGCGGGAGCACCTCCTTGGTCAGGAAGGTGCGGACCGTCTCGCGGAACGCGTCGTGCTCCTCGGTGAAGATCTGCCGCTGCATCAGTCGGTCGTGTCCTTCCGGTTGGTCCGCAGGGCCGGTACGCCCCAGTCGGCGGCGACGGCCTCGGTGTCCGCGCCCGGCAGCGCCGGTCCGCCGTACACCGAGGAGGGTGTGGCCGAGAACCGGGGCGCGGGCGCCGGCTGGGTGAGTCCGCTGTGTTCGACGAAGGTGGAGCGGGCCGCGAGGTGTGGGTGGTGCGGGGCCTCGCGCAGCGAGAGGACGGGTGCCACACAGGCGTCCGAGCCGTCGAAGACCTCGGTCCACTCGGCGCGGGTGCGGGTGCGGAACCGGGCGGCGACGGCCGCGCGCAGCTCGTCCCAGCGTGCCGGGTCGCCCCGGTCCGGCGCGGTGTCGCCGAGGCCGAGGAGCTCGGTGAACTCCGCGTAGAACCGCTGCTCCAGCGGGCCGACCGCCATGTACTCGCCGTCGGCGGTCTCGTAGGAGCCGTAGAACGGGCAGCCGCCGTCCAGCAGATTGGAGCCGCGCCGGTCCTGCCAGCCGCCGGCCGCGAGCATGCCGTGGATCATCATGGCGAGGTGGGAGGCGCCGTCGACGATCGCCGCGTCGACGACCTGGCCCGCCCCGCCGGGGGTCCGGGCGTGCTGGAGGGCCGCGAGGACGCCGACGACGAGGTAGAGCGAGCCGCCGGCGTAGTCGCCGAGCAGGTTGGCCGGGACGGTGGGCGGCTCCCCCGGCTTGCCGATCATGGAGAGGGTGCCGGTGAGGGCGATGTAGGCGATGTCGTGTCCGGCCCGGTCGGCAAGTGGCCCGTCCTGGCCCCAGCCGGTCATCCGGCCGTAGACGAGCTGCGGATTGCGTTCCAGGCAGGCTTCGGGACCGACGCCCAGGCGCTCGGCGACACCGGGCCGGTAGCCCTCGATCAGGATGTCGGCGCGTTCCACCAGGTCCAGGACCGTGGCCGGGCCGTCGGGGGCCTTGAGGTCGACGAGGACGGAGCGTTTGTTGCGGTTGGTGAGGTCGTGGGCGGGGTCGATGCCGAGCCCCGCACCGCCGGGCCGGTCGACGCGCACCACGTCGGCTCCGAGATCGGCCAGCAGCATCGCGGCGAACGGGCCGGGGCCGATGCCGGCCAGCTCGACCACGCGCACCCCGGCCAGCGGGCCCCGCGGACCGTGTGAGCCGTTCCCTGTCGTTGCCATCGAGCCCCCAGCGGTATGACACAACCGATGTAACATCGATGATGCTAAGAACGCACCGCGCTCCGCACAACCCTTTGGGGCGAGCAAGCGCTTAGCTCTTTCCCCGGGATCCTCCCTCACGAAGCCTCCCCGGCCGCACAGCGCCACGGCCGGCTCCGCTACCCTCTGCCTGCTACATCGGCGCCGGCCCCTGCGGAGGCACTCGTGAACAGGCAGAACGGGGCACAACGCCCCTATGACGTGGTCCTCTTCGGCGCCACCGGCTTCGTGGGCGTGCTGACGGCCGAGTATCTGGCGGCCCATGCCCCGGACGGCTGCCGCTGGGCCCTGGCCGGCCGCAACCGCGCCAAGCTGGAGCAGTTGCGCAACCGTCTCACCGCCCTCGATCCGCGCTGCGCGGACGTCCCGCTGCTGCACGCGGACGCCGACGACCCGGACGCGCTGCGCGAACTGGCCGAGTCCACCCATGTGGTGGCCACGACCGTCGGCCCGTACGTCTGGTACGGGGAGCGGCTGGTCGCGGCCTGCGCCGAGGCGGGGACGGACTACGCGGACCTCTCGGGCGAGCCGGAGTTCGCCGACCGGATGTATCTGGAGCACGACGCGAGGGCCCGCGAGACCGGGGCCCGGATCGTGCACGCCTGCGGATTCGACTCCGTGCCGCACGACCTCGGGGTGTACTTCACCGTCGGGCAGCTGCCCGAGGACGTACCGCTGCGCATCGACGGGTTCGTCCGCTCCAACGCCGTCTTCTCGGGCGGCACGTTCGCCTCCGCGCTCACCGCCATGGGCCGCGGCCCGCAGATGCTGCGCGCCGCGAAGGAGCGCCGGCTCCACGAGCCGCGGCTGGTCGGCCGCCGCGCCCGCGCCCCGCTCGGCGCGCCGCGCTTCAGCGCGGAGACCGGCACCTGGGCGCTTCCGCTGCCCACGCTCGACGCGCAGATCGTGGAGCGCTCGGCCCGGGCGCTGCCGCGCTACGGCCCCGACTTCCGCTACCGCCACTACGCCTCGGTGAAGCATCTGCCGGTGGCCCTGGGGGGTACGGCGGCGCTGGGCGCCCTGCTGGGTGCCGCGCAGCTGCCGCCCGCCCGGTCGTGGCTGATGGACCGCTACGAGCCGGGCGACGGCCCGGACGAGGAGCGCCGCCGGCGGAGCTGGTTCACGGTCCGCTTCGTCGGCGAGGGCGGGGGCCGCCGGGTCTTCACGGAGGTGTCGGGCGGCGACCCGGGCTACGACGAGACGGCGAAGATGCTGGCGGAGTCGGCGCTGTGCCTGGCGCTGGACGAGCTCCCGCGGACCTCGGGGCAGGTCACCACGGCCGTCGCGATGGGGGATGCGCTGCTGGCGCGTCTGCGCGGGGCCGGTCTGCGCTTCCGGGTGGCGGCCGCGCGCTGACGTACCGCTAGAGGATCCAGGACGCCAGGGTGTAGAGCATCGCCCCGGCCCAGACGAACCCGACCGCACCCCCGATCAGCAGGCCCGCCGCCACACGGCGCTGAGCGGGGTGAAGGGGTGCGGTCCGGACGTCCGAGCGAGTTGCGTTCATGTGTCCAGACTGCCGACCATGATCGCCGGGCGCTATCCGTACGGATACTCAGGCACCCCGGCCACCGGCACGGCACCGCCGCTCAGGCGGTCGCCTCGCGCAGCGCACTCCTGCACAGCGCGTCGGCCCTGCGGGTGGTCTCCGGCTGCCGGAAGTCCCGGGCCAACAGCAGAGTGTGCGCGCACGCGTTGTCCAGGCCGGTGCGGTGCCCGACGGAGACGTACACCGGTTTGATGCCGTCCTGGGTGCGCAGCGCCCGCCCCACCTCCTCGTCCCCGTCGAGCAGCGGCGAGCTGTCCCCGCGGCGGGGGCCGGGCTGTTCGTACGAGAAGGTGAACGGGTTCTTCGCGACGCCGATGACCGGGAGCCCGGTGAGGACGCCCAGGTGGCTGGCGAGGCCGAAACGGCGCGGGTGAGCCCGTCCGTAGCCGTCGCAGACGACGAGCCCGGGGTCGACGGTCAGCGACTCCAGTGCGGCCAGCACGGTGGGGATCTCCCGGAAGGCCAGGAGGCCGGGGACGTACGGGAAGGTGATCGTGCCGACGGCGGTGGACTCCGCCACCACCTCCAGCGTGGCAGCGTCGAGCACGACGGCCGCCGCCGCCACGACATCGCGCTCGTCGTCGTAGGCGACGTCGACGCCCGTCACCCGGCCGGTGCCCGGCGGCGGCCCCGGCTCGTCGAGCACCACCCGGGTGCGCAGGGTGTCCTGGAGGGCGCGGGCCTCGGCCTCGTCGGCGGGCGTCCGGAGTGTTGTCATGGTGCCGTCCAGTTTAGGGGGACGGGGACCGTCGCCGGCCGGTCCGGGGTCCCGCTCCCGTAGCCTGAGGATCATGTTCGTACTGGATCTTTCCTACACCGCCCCGCTGGACCGCGTCGACGCCGTGATGAAGGATCATGTCGCCTGGCTCGACAGGCAGTACGCGGCAGGAGTGATCATCGCCTCCGGGCGCAAGAACCCCCGCGAGGGCGGGGTGATTCTCGCCGTCGGGGACGACCGGGCCGCGATCACCCGGCTCACGGAGTCCGACCCCTTCGTCGTGGCGGGCGTCTGCGCCTACCGCGTCACGGAGTTCATCGCGACGAAGACGTCGGACGCGCTCGCCCCGTACCGCCAGCAGCCGTAGCCGCTTCTCAGCGGACCACCGCGCGCGCCGCCCGTCCCTGTTCGCCGGCCGCCCAGCAGGCGCCGTCCGCGGTGCAGTCCACCGTGTCGTAGGAGCCGGTATCGACCGTGCGCCAGGTGCGTCCGCCGTCCGTGGTGAGGTCGGTGCCGGTCGGGCCGACGGCCAGCGCAGCCGACCGGCTGTGCGGCAGCCAGGCGACTCCCGAGCGGTAGGCGGTGGGCGCGGCGGGTGACGGCCGCCAGCTGCGGCCGCCGTCGGATGTGGTGGCGGAGGCCCTGGGCGAGGGCTGGTCGGCGCGGTAGTCGCCGCCGACCGCGATGCCGTGGGTACGGTCCCGGAAGGCGAGGCCGAAGACGCCCCCGGCCGGGACCCCGGCCGGGACCGGCGACTCCGTCGCCGTCCAGGTCAGTCCGCGGTCGCGCGAGTGCAGGACGCGGGCGGTGGCCGCCCCGCCGGTCGCCAGCCAGACGTCCCTGGGACCGGAGCTGACCAGGCACTGGCCACTGGCGGCGAACCCCGCCTCGCCGGCCTGGGCCTGCGGCATGCCCGCACCGGGCAGCACCTTCCAGCTGCGCCCGCCGTCGGCGGTGGACAGGATGCGGAACCGCCCGTCCACCGGGTCGCTCATGGCCAGTCCGTGCCGGCTGTCGAAGAAGGTGAGGCAGTCGTAGAAGGCGTGTGCGTCGGTGTTGCGGAAGGACTCGGTCCAGGTGGCCCCGCCGTCGTCGGTGCGGAACACCCGGGACGCCTCGCCCTCGCCGATGGCCAGGGCCACCGCCCGCCGGGCGTCGAAGGCCTCGATGTCGCGGAACTCCAGCTCCTCCTGGGCCGCGCCGGGCGGCGACACGTCGCGCCAGTGCCTGCCGCCGTCGGTGGTGCGCAGCACCGTGCCCAGGGATCCGGCGAGCCAGGCCGTGCGGCTGCTGACGGCCGCGAGGCCGCGGAAGCGGGCGTCGGTTCCGGTGTCGGTGGACGTCCACGCCGGCAGGCGGGCGGGCCCGTGCCCCTCGACGGGTGCCGCGTGGGCCGCCGGTGCGGCCAGTGCGGCGGCCAGCGCCGCCCCGCACAGCGCCGGAGACATCAGTCGTCGCATCTTCCCCTTGGCCCTCATGGCGCTGGAAGCTAACCCACGGACCGCGCCCCGTCCAGGGTGCGTCGTCCGGAAGGGGGCAGGTGATCACGCAGCGGTGTGCGGTGACGCAGCTCACGCCGTGCCCCGGTGCACGGATCGGCGCGTTCCGTCGTCTCCATGAGTGCCGGGAACCGTCCGTCCCGTCGCGAGAGGGAGCAGGTCTTGTCCATCGTTATCGAACAGTCCGTGCAGGCCCGCATGGTCGCATCCGCACCGCAGATGGAGACCCTTCCCGCCGTCCTGAGCTACGACCGCACGGATCCCTTCGCCGTCCGCATGGCATTCCCCGCACCGGCGACCCTGGAGGGCACCGAGGTGTCCTGGGCGTTCTCCCGGGAGCTGCTGGCGGCGGGGATGGACGGACCTGCGGGGGTCGGGGACGTACGGATCAGGCCCTTCGGGTACGACCGCACGGTGTTGGAGTTCCACGCCGCCGAGGGCATCGCGATGGTGCATGTGCGGACGGCCGAGCTGCGCCGTTTCCTGCGGCGCGCGCAGGAGCTGGTGCCTTCCGGCGACGAGCGGCGCTTCCTGGGGCTCGACCGGAGTCTGACGGACCTGCTCGACGGTTCCTGCTGACCCGGGGCCCCGCCGACGGGGCCGTGGCGCGTCAAAAACGGCTTGCCCCGCTGCGGGGCCGGCCGTACCTTCGTTGTTGTCCTTGTCGTCGCCGATAGGAGTAGGACGTTGCTCGTCTGAGGTCTTGAGACACCGTGTCGCACGCAGTGCCATGTCCGCACATGTCCGCGTGCCCGAGTGTGACCTCAGCTCTCCGAGCCGTCCTCCGCGACCAGGGCCTTCCTTCTCCGCTTCCGGATTCCTTCCGTACTTCCGGATTCCTTGCGTGGAACGCCAGTGGCCGGTGTCTCGCCCCGTTGCCCCTGTCCTTCCTCGCAACCGGGAGATTTCCTTATGTCAACCCCGCTCACACACATCACCTGCTCGTCGCTGTCCTTCTCCTGGCCCGACGGCAGCCCGGTGTTCGACGACTTCCATCTGACGGTGGGACCCGGCCGTACCGGGCTCATCGGGCTGAACGGCTCGGGCAAGTCGACCCTGCTGCGGCTGATCGCCGGTGAACTCACCCCCTCGGAAGGCCACATCAGGACGGCGGGCGAGATCGGCTATCTGCCGCAGAACCTGGTCCTGGACACCGCGTTGCGCGTCGATGAGGCACTGGGCATCGACGGGACCCGTGCGGCACTGCACGCCATCGAGGCGGGCGATGTCGGCGAGGAGCGGTTCGCCGCCGTCGGTGACGACTGGGACGTGGAGGAGCGGGCGCTCGCCACGCTCGACCAGCTCGGTCTCGGTCACATCGGGCTCGACCGCACGATCGGCGAGATGTCGGGCGGCGAGTGCGTGCTGCTGCGGCTGGCCGCCCTGCTGCTGGCCCGGCCCGACGTCCTGCTGCTGGACGAGCCGACGAACAACCTGGACCTGTACGCACGCGGCCGCCTCTACGCGGCTGTCGACGCGTGGCACGGCGTCCTCGTCGTCGTCAGCCACGACCGCGAACTCCTGGAGCGGGTCGACCAGATCGCCGACCTGCGGGACTCCTCGGTCGCCTGGTACGGCGGAAACCTCTCGGCGTACGAGGAGGCGCTCGCGGTGGAGCAGGAGGCCGCCGAGCGCATGGTGCGGGTCGCCGAGGCCGATGTGCACCGGCAGAAGCGCGAACTCGCCGAGGCCCAGGTCAAGCTGGCCCGGCGCAAGCGCTACGGGCAGAAGATGCAGGAGAGCAAACGCGAACCGAAGATCGTCATGGGCGCCCGCAAGCGCTCCGCCCAGGAGTCGGCGGGCAAGCACCGCATCATGCACGCGGGGAAGCTGGCCGAGGCGAAGGAGCGCCTCGACGACGCTGTCGAGGCGGTGCGGGACGACGACGAGATCAGGGTCGAACTGCCGCACACCAAGGTCCATCCGGGCCGCGGCGTGCTGCTGCTGAGCGGTCTGGAACTGGCCTACGGGGCTCGGGTACAGGGCTCGTTCGAGGTGCGCGGTCCGGAGCGCATCGCGCTGGTGGGACGTAACGGAGCGGGCAAGACCACTCTGCTGCGGACCCTGGCCGGCGAGCTGGCACCGGTGTCCGGTGAGGCGTCGGTGGAGGTGCCGATGCGTTTTCTGCCGCAGCGGCTGGATGTGCTCGACGACGAGCTGAGCGTGGTGGAGAACGTGGCGCGGTTCGCACCGGACGCCACGGACAACCGCGTCAGGGCGCGGCTGGCTCATTTCCTGTTCAGGGGGGCACGGGCCGACCGGCCCGCCGGGACCCTGTCGGGCGGCGAACGGTTCCGTGCTGCTCTGGCCGCGCTGCTGCTGGCCGAGCCGGCGCCTCAGCTGCTGATGCTGGACGAGCCGACGAACAACCTCGACATGGCGAGCGTGCGCCGGCTGACGGCGGCACTCGATTCGTACGAGGGGGCGCTGATCGTGGCGAGCCACGACGTGCCGTTCCTCGAATCGATCGGGATCACACGCTGGCTGTTGCTCGACGGCGGACTCCGGGACACGACGGCCGAGGAGGTGCGCACCGGCTGTGACGTCCGGGGACGGGGGAACTGTCCTGCGAGGGGTCAACGGTGGAGTAAGGCCCAGGCCTTGGAGCCGCCGGAGGCTGTCAGCGCGGGAGCCAGTCCCCAGTCCCCGCCGTGTGCGTCCACCGCGGCGGCCAGCAGCCACATGCTGGCGCTGCGGTGTTCGCGGCACGCCTCGGACTTCTCGGGCGACTCATGGGCCGGATGCTGGTCGTAGAGGATGATCCGCAGCGCGTCGAACTGCCAGTGGACCCGCAGGAGCATCTCCCGGTCCGGGGTGAAGCGGTAGGCGGCGGCGACGAGTTCCGATGCGGCGAGGACCGCCGTGTCGCGGAGTTCCGCGAGTCCGTGCCGGGTGAGCAGTTCGCCCACGGCGCGGCGGGCCAGGCCCGCACAGAACGCGCCGCCCGGCAGGGCGAACGAATAGCTGAGGTTGTCCGCCTCGGGCGGGCACGGTCCGGCGGGTGCGAGGGCCGGAAGACAACGCAGTGCGCCCTTCATCAAGTGCTGCTCACATTTCTCATATGTGTGGTGACGATCACACACAGAGGCGTGGTCGCCCCGTGTGAGACTTGCACTACCGACCGTAGCGCACGACCGGAGCACAGTGCTACTACTTGTGTGGTTCCGGTCATTTCGCCAATCCCCCACCCCGGAAGGACGTGCACCGTGCCGCCCAGGAGCACCCCGACCGCACGGCAACAGCGTCTCGGGTACGAACTGCGCAAACTGCGCGAACAGTCGGGGATGACGGCACAGCAGGCCGCGGCGCTGCTCGGCGTCGACCGCACCCGCATCCCCAACATCGAGTCCGGCCGGTTCGGCATCAGCGCCGAGCGGGTCCGGACCCTGGCCTTCAACTACGGCTGCCCCGACACGGGCCTGGTGGACCTGCTGGCCGGCATGGCGCAGGAGCGGGCCAGGGGGTGGTGGGAGGAGCACCGCGGACTGCTGCTGCCGAGCCTGCTGGACATCGCCGAACTCGAGTTCCACGCGGTCGAGTTGGTCACCGCCACCACCACGCACATCCCCGGCCTGCTGCAGACCGAGGAACACGCGCGGGCGGTCTTCGACACCGCCGACCCTCAGCTCCCGGGCCCCGACCTGATGGCCAGGCTCTCACTGCGGCTGCGCCGCCAGGAGGTGCTGGTGCGCGACCGGCCGCCGCTGTACGAGGCGGTGGTCCACGAGGCCGCGCTGCGGATGCAGTTCGGCGGCCCCAAGGTGAGCCGGGCACAGCTGGACCACATCCTCGACCAGTCGGAGCGCTCCCGGATCACGGTCCGGGTCATCCCGTTCTCGGCCGGTGGTTTCCCCGGCGCCGGGCAGTCGTTCACCTATGCCGGCGCGGCGGTCCCCCAGCTCGATACGGTGCAGCTCGATTCCTCGCACGGTTCGATGCTGCTCGACGCGGACATGCAACTGCGCCGCTACCGGGGCCTGTTGGAGCGCCTGCGCACGCTCGCGCTGCCCGTCGAGGAATCGCGCGACTTCATCCGATGCATAGCCCAGGACCTCTGAGGAGAGAGACCATGAAAGAAATCTGCTGGGACGAGGCCTTCTGCAGTGAGGGTGCGAACTGCTTCCGTTTCGGACTCGACGAACAGGGCCGCGCCTACATCGGCTCGACGACCGACACCGCCACCTACGTCAGTGACTCCATGGAGGCACTGCGGGCACTCATCTTCGCGGTGAAGTCCGGCGCGGCGGACCACCTGCTCTGATCCGGCCCCCGCGACCGCGCCCCTCGTGCGCCCTGAGCTCCGAGTACGCCGACTGTTCAGAGCCCATCGCCACCAGGGGCCCGGCCCGGCCGACAGCTCGATTTTCGAGCCTCTGCGACCCCCTCGATCCCACCGGGCTGACCCTCCGTATACACGCCTGACCTGGACTTATGACACTACGTGAGCGATAGTCGCCCGGACGGGCTTGGCGGCGGCCTTACCTCCGCCTTAACCTACGGTCTCGTAACCTACGAAGCCGTAGGTAATTCTCCCGTCCCCAGGAGCCCCCGTGACGATCACCTCTCCCCACCTCGGCAGTTCACAGGCGTGGACCGACGCCCAACTGCTGTACGCGCTGGAAGAGGTGGTGGAGAAGGAACTCAACCGCCATCTCAAGGTCGCCAAGGACTGGATGCCCCACGAGTACGTGCCGTTCTCCGACGGCCGGAACTTCCCCGGCATCTTCGAGGACGGCCAGGCCTGGGAGGCCGAGCAGTCCAAGGTCACGGACATCGGCAAGATCGCCCTCGTGGTGAACCTGCTGACCGAGGACAACCTCCCCAGCTACCACCACGAGATCGCCTCGCTCTTCGGCCGCGACGGCGCCTGGGGCACCTGGGTGCATCGCTGGACGGCGGAGGAGGGCCGCCACGGCATCGTGATGCGCGACTACCTCCTGACCTCGCGCGCCGTGGACCCGGACAAGCTGGAGCAGTTCCGGATGGCGCACATGGCGGAGGGCTTCGAGTCCGACAACCGCCACTCGATGCTGCACTCCGTCGCCTACGTGGCGTTCCAGGAGCTGGCCACCCGGGTCTCGCACCGCAACACGGGGCACCAGTCGGGCGACCCGGTCTGCGACCGCATGCTGGCGCGGATCGCGACCGACGAGAACCTGCACATGGTGTTCTACCGCAACCTCCTGGGCGCGGCCTTCGAGCTCGCCCCTGACCTGACGATGCAGTCCGTGCGCGATGTCGTCGTGAACTTCCGGATGCCCGGCCACGGCATGCCCGGGTTCGAGCGGGCCGCCGCCCAGATGGCGATCGGCGAGATCTACAACATGCGGATCCACCACGACGACGTCATCCAGCCGGTGCTGCGCTACCTGAAGGTGCTGGACATCGACGGTCTGGGCCCGGAGGGCCTCCAGGCGCAGGAGGAGCTCGGTCTGTACATGAACGGGCTGGACAGCGAGGCGTCGAAGTTCGACGAGAAGCTCGCCGCGCGCAAGTCGCGCATGGCCGCCCGCGCCGCCCAGGCCTGACGGCAGGCGCGGCCCACACGACCCCGGAGGGGGGGCGGACCCCATCGGTCCGCCCCCGTTCCGCGTACGTCCCCGTTCCGCACCCCGCCGCGGCCCTGCGTCCGGCCCGCGCGGCGGTCATTCGCGCACCGTCACCTCCGCGTAGGCGGCATCGCGCACATCCGCGTCCGGGTGGCGGCGCAGCAGTCTGAGCTGGGTCCGCCACTCCCCGCTCCAGCCCGCCTGCCCGCCGGCCACCGCGGTGAGCTGCACGGCCAGGTGACCGTGACCGGGGCCCCCGTGCTCGGCGAGCCGGACCACGACCGCCAGCAGGGTCCCCGCGCCGTCCTCGTGCTGCGAGGGCCGGATCCGCGTGCCGAGCACGCCCGCCGTGCGGGCGGCGAGCACCGGCCGGCCGTCATGCAGCCGGGCGAGCCGGTCCAGCGCGGCGTACAGCGCCTCGGCCCCCTCCTCCGGATCGACGGCCCTGACCAGCAGCTCCGCTGCCTGCGGTACGTGGTCCCGGTGCCGGGCCAGCAGTTCGCCCGCGGTGACCAGGACGGGCCGCAGCGCGTCACCGGCCCGTGCCCCGGCCGCCGCGGCGAGCCGGTGCGCGAGGTGGACGACCCGCTGCCGGCCCGGCCGGTCGCGTTCGCTGCCCGCGTCGTCCATCGCCACGGCGTCGGCGAGGGTGCGCAGCGCCCGCATGAGGGCCTGCGCGGCCTCCGCGGTGGCGGGCGCGGCGGTGACCAGTGCGTCGGCGGCCGACCGCCAGGAGCGGCGGCGGGCGAGGTCCGTCGTCGCGGCCACCAGCGCATCGCAGGCGCCCGGCGCCCACGGCACCCAGTGGGCCACCACGGCGTGGGCCGCCGCGGCGAGCTCCTCGTCGTGCGTCCCGCACACCTCACGCACCAGCCGTCCGTAGCGGGGCCGGTGCGGCGCGGGCAGGTCGATGGGCCGCACCCGCAGGACGGCGGTGCGCAGCACCGTGGCTCCCGTGGCCGCGTCGCTCATCATCTCCCACATCCGCTCGTCGCCGAGCAGCCCGATGCCGCAGGCCACGCACACGGCCCGCACGTCGGGGTGCTGGTCGGGCATCGCGTACGCCTCGGCCACCAGCTCGGCGGCCTGCGGCCGGGGCAGCCGGGTCGCGGCGAGCCGCACCGCTTCCTTGCGGCCGGTCACCTTGCCGGTGCCGGGGGCGAGACGTTCCCTCAGCAGGGGGCCGAGCGCCGAGGGGCGGACGTCCTGCGAGGCGCGGCCGGCGGCGAAGACCGCGACCCGGGCCCGGTCGCCCCCGCTGTACGCGAGCAGCTCCGCCAGGACGTCCGGTGCCCGGTCCGTCCCGCCGAGGGCCGTGAGGGCGGCCTCCGCGAGCACGACGTCCTCCGAGCCGGTCCAGCCGAGCACCGCCCGGGCACCGGCCGAGGGGATGCGGGCCATGTCCGCGATCGCCGCGGCGCGGGTGTACAGCGGGAGCTTCCCGTCCCGGGCCGTCCGCTCCAGCGCCCGCAGTGCCGCACGCCGCTGACGCGGCACCCAGCGGCGGACCTCGCGTCCGGGTGCGACATGCCACGCCGTGCCGTGCGGGAGGAACCGGCCGTACGGCGGCGGATCGCCGAGGTACGGGTCCAGCAGGTCGGTGCGGCAGCCGGTGAGCACCCGCAGCACCTCGGGCAGGGCTCCGGCGGAGGGGTCGACGGCCAGAATCCGTTCCACCCGCCCGCTCCGCCCGCCGACCGGCTCCAGCCACAGGGCGACCGCGGTCCGTGCGGCGTGGTTCTCGCCGTAGCAGACCGCCTGCCACAGGAGGTCCTGCAGCTCGGGCAGGCCGGCCGCACGGCGGCCGAGCGCCCTGGTCAGTGCGAACACGAGCCCGTAGTCGGCCTTGTCGGCCCCCGCCTCCAGCCAGGGCCGCAGCGCCTCGAACACCTCGGTCTCCTGGCCCCGCCGCAGGGAGCGGTCGAGCCGTCCGAAGTCCGCTCCGCCGGTGTTCCCCGAGATCCGGACCAGGGTGCGCAGGGCCCGGTTGACCAGGGCGCGCTGTCCCGTGGCGGCGTGCTCGCGGAGCAGGCGCAGCGCGAGGGTGGTCAGGGCCTGCCGGGTGGCGTGCGAGGAGTCCCGGGCCTCGACGGCGTCGGCGGTGATCCGCTCCAGGGCGGGTTCCGCGGCGTCGGTGAAGAGGGCCGCCGGGAGGGCCGCCAGGGCGTGGAGGGCGGCCGAGCGGACCGGGTCCTGTTCGTTGCGCAGGCGCTCCATGTCGGTGAGCACCTCCGCGACCGCGTCCGCGGTGCCGGCCCGCCCGGCGTTGCGGATCAGCAGCGGCCACGCCCGCGCCCGGTCCTCGGCCGCGGGCCTGCGGGTGGCGGCCAGCAGCCGTTCGCGTACCTCGGGGACCGGCAGATACGACTCCGCGAGCAGCACGGTGCTCCAGTCGGCGCCGTGCCCGGCCGCGCGTTCCGCCATGCGCCGTGCCTCGTCGGCGACGCAACTGCGCGGCAGCGCGTCGAGGATCACGGCGTCCACGGTGACGCGCCGCCCCGGTCCGCGTCCGGCCGTGACGGATGTGTGGAAGGAGCCGCGTCGGCCCGGCGGGAGTGCGGCGAGCAGCCGGGAGAGCCCCGCGGAGTCCCCCGCCATGGCCCGCCCGAGCTCCACGACGAGTCCCTCGGGGGCGGTGCGGGCCAGCCGGTACAGGAGGCTTCTGCTCAGCGCCGCGCCCCGCAGCACCGGCCGGGCCTCCGGGCGCAGCAGGAGCCGGACGACCCGGGCGGGGCCGGCGGCGGCGAGCGTTCCGAGCCGGTCGGCCAGCGGTGCCGGCAGGTCGGCCGGAGCGAAGCGGTCGAGCAGGTCGAGCACCCGGTCGGGGAGGGCGTCGGCGGTGGCGGCGACACCGGGGGCGTAGCGCCGCCACCACTCGGCCCGGTGCGGTGCGGACAGCTCCGCCAGCTGCCCCTCGAAGGCGTCGAGGAGGAGCCCGGGGTGCCGGCTGCCGAGTCCGCCCCAGCCGTGCACCGCGTACAGGAGCTCGGGCAGCAGCCGGGCCGCGGTCGCCGCCGAGCACCCCGGCAGCAGCACGGTGACGTCCGCGTCGCCCCAGCTCGCCCGGACCTCGTCGGCGAGCCGGTCCGCGAGCGCGGTCCGCCCGTCGGAGACGACGGCCCGGAGCAGCCGGCGGCGTGCCCCGCGCGGCACATCGTCCAGGGAGGCGGCGTACGCCTCGTCCGGGACGCCGAGGCTGCGCGCGACCCGCAGCGCGTGCCCCTGCACGAAGGGGTCCGGGTCGGCGAGGTGGGCGCCGATCCACTCCCGGTCGCCCCCGACGGCCGCCGCCACGACGGCGGTCCCCCGCTCGTAGGCATCGCCCTCGTCCAGATCGTCCAGAACGTCACGCAGTCGCCCCGATGCGGACAAAGCGCGCGCCTGTGACGCGAGTTCACGCATGCGCTGCGGATACGGAAGGGGGTCGAGGGCGTTCAGCAGGGCATCGGTCATGGGGCGATTGTGCCGTGCGGGGGCGATCCCTCCCCAGAGATGTGCGGACCGTACTCTGTGCCGGTGAAACCTGTGACCCGTGTTGTTCTGATCGGCGCGCCGATAGCGATCGCCGCTGCCCTGCTCTTCAACGGCGGCGGCAACTCCGCGCTGCCCAAGAGCTCACCCACGGCAGCGGCCACGGCGTCCGACGACTCCGCCTCCGGCGACGAGGCGGAAGGGGCGGACGACGCGGAACGCGCGGAGGAGGACGCCCGGGTCGCGGCGATGCCGCCGGGGCTGGCCGCGCCGAAGATGCGCGAGGTCGCCTGGAAGCTGCTGGCCAGCGCCGAGGGTTCGACCCTTGACTGGCGCAGCCAGTACGCCTCCATCGAGGACAACGGCGACGGCACCGGGTACAACGCCGGGATCATCGGCTTCTGCTCCGGGACGCACGACATGCTCGCGTTCGTCGAGTCGTTCACCGGCGCTCATCCGGACAGTCCGCTGGCACCGTTCGTCCCGGCGCTGCGCAAGGTCGACGGATCGGCGTCGCACGAGGGGCTGGACCCCGGTTTCACGGCCGCCTGGAAGAAGTCGGCCGAGGATCCGGCGTTCCGCGCGGCCCAGGACCGGGTCCGGGACCAGCAGTACTTCGAACCCGCGGTCCGGCAGGCGAAGCTGGACGGCCTGGGCACGCTCGGCCAGTTCGTCTACTTCGACGCCATGGTGCTCCAGGGGCCGGGGGCCGAGGAGGACGGCTTCTACGGCATCCGGAAGGTGGCCATGGCCCGGGCGGACACGGTCACGGGGGGCGGCAACGAGTCGGCGTATCTGAACGTCTTCCTGGACGCCGCCCGCGAAGTGATGAAGTCGAAGAAGAACCAGCAGGACACCTCGCGCATCGACACCGCCCAGCGGTACTTCCTGGAGCACGCGAACCTGGGCCTGGAACCGCCGCTGACCTGGAAGATGTACGGCGACACGTTCACCATCCCGTCCTGACTCCCGCTCGCGCGGGAGCCGGCGGGAACCAGTGGGAGTTGCCGGGATTCAGCGGGAGTGGGCAGGAGGCTCAGGCCCGGTCGCGGTCGACTCTGCGGAGCCGGTCGCGCTCCTTCTCGGAGAGGCCTCCCCACACACCGAAGCGCTCGTCGTTGTCGAGCGCGTACTCCAGGCAGGCCAGCCGGCCCTCGCAGGCGTTGCACAGTTGCTTGGCCTCACGCGTGGAGCTGCCCGGGGCGGGGAAGAAGAACTCGGGCCCCGTCTGTGCGCACAGCGCTGTCTCCTGCCAGGCGAGAGCGGGGTCGGTCGCGGTGTTGATCAGCATGCGGCACACAGTGCCCTGCCGCGATAAACGACTGATCAACGATTCATCAATCCGCTGGGCGAGGCCGGACGGGCGGCTTCGGGATCGGCCTGACGCGCGGCCCGAGATCAGCCGGCCGGCGCCTGCGCGCTCTTGATCACGGCGAAGGCGGCACCGTAGGGATCCGCGACGTTGGCGAAGGTGCCCACGCCCTCCATCTCCAGCGGTTCCAGCGTCAGCTTGCCGCCCAGCCGCTCGACCGCCGCCACCGTGGCATCGCAGTCGTCCACCTCGATGTACGGCAGCCAGTGGGTCCCGGCGGCGGCCCGGACGGGCACGGCGTCGAGCGGGACGAGGCCGCCGAAGGAGGCGTCCTCACCGCCGCCCGCGGTCCTGATGATCGTGTACGCGCCGCCGCCGCCCGGATAGGGCATCTGGGCGGTCTCCCAGCCGAAGACCATGTCGTAGAACGCGGCCGCGGCCGGCACGTCCGGGGTGTAGAGCTCGGCCCAGCAGAGACTGCCCGGGGCGGTCACGACGCCGAGCCCCGGATTCTGCCTGGGCTGCCAGACGCCGAAATACGCCCCGGCCCGGTCGGTGAATCCGCCCATCCGGCCGTAGTCCAGGACGTCCATCGGTGCGAACGGTGCCGCACCGCCCGCCTTCTCCACGGCCTGCGCGGTGGCGTCGACGTCCGCCGACCGGAAGTACACCGACCAGGACGGCTTCGCCTGCTCCTCGGTGACCGTCATCGCGCCGCCGACCGTCTTCCCGTCCAGCATGAACATCCCGTAGCCGCCGGTCTCGGGGCCGCCGGCCTCGTAGTCCCAGCCGAGAAGCGCGGTGTAGAAGGCCGTGGCCCCTTCGAGATCCGGGGTGCCGAGATCCATCCAGTTGGGGGCTCCGTCAACAAAACGGGTGGTGAGCATCGTGCGCTCCTTCGGTGGTCCCGTTCCCGGCCGGCAGGCCTTCCTGACCCTTCGAGTCTCGCACCGGGCACTGACAACCGCAGTGCCTGCTGACCCGCGCCGCCGAGTGTGCGCGGGTCAGCCCAGGCCCGCGATCCAGTCGTCGACGGTGGTGACATCGGCCTGGCGCGGAAAGACCTTCTCCGTCAGGACCCGGTGGACCTCGGGATCGGCGTCGGCGCAGCCGTCGGCCAGGACGGTGAGCCGGTAGTCGAGGTCGGCGGCCTGGCGCAGGGTGGACAGGACGACACCGCTGGTGGCGATGCCGGTGAGGACCAGGTGGTCGACGGCCGCGCCGCGCAGCACGAGCTCCAGGTCGCTGCCCGTGAAGGCGCTCACGCGCTTCTTGGTGACGACGCACTCGCCGGGAAGGGGCTCGACGGCGGGGTCGATGGCGGCCCCGGGGTCGCCGGCGGTGAAGGCCCCGTCGGGCAGGGCGCTGAAGCGCGGGCTGGACTTCGTCTCCGGGTGGCCGGGGCGCAGGCCGACGACGACGAACACCACGGGGACGCCGGCCGACCGGGCCGCGGCGACGGCGCGGGCGAGGCGCGGCGTGAACCCGGCGACGTCGCCGGGGAGGCGCCCGGTGATCGACTTCTGGACGTCCATCACGAGCAGGGCGGAGTTGGTCATCGTTCGTCCTTGGTTGCGGAGGGAGGGTCGGTTCGGGTTGCCGCCGGGGTCTCGTCCGGGGCGGCGTCGCCGATGCGGCGCAGCGAGCGGTCGGCGAGGGTCACCACGAGGAACAGCACGCTGACGGCGATCATGAAGGCGGCGAGGTGGTGCAGACCACCGGTGTCGGCGCGCTCGCCGAAGAAGCTGCCACTGGCGGCGGAGGCGATGATGGCGCCCAGGTAGCCGAAGGTGCGCAGCAGCCCGGCGGAGGATCCCATGCGTTCGCCGTCGGCCTGGTGGAAGACGGAGTTCTGCAGAGCGAGGTTGTTGAGCCCCTGCGGGACACCCAGGACGATCACGACCATCAGGAGCATCCACAGGGGGCTGTGGTCGTTCAGGAGGAACAGCAGGGCGCAGGCGATGATCTGGCCGGTGGCGCCGACCAGGAGCTTGCCGCGGACCGCCTGGCGCCGACCGGTGAGGGTGGACACGACGATCGCGGTGGCGAACAGCGGGAGCTGCACCAGCCCGGCCTGGGACGGGGAGAGGCCGCGCCCCTCCTCCGTCCACTGCGTGTAGCCGTACAGGAAGGCGTAGGTGACGACGTAGCAGAGCAGCGTCCTGGTGTACGTGGCGAGGAGCGGCAGATTGCCGCCCAGCACGCGTACGTCGATGAAGGGCTGCCGTGCACGCAGCTCGCGCCAGGTGAAGCCCGCCCCCGCGGCGGCGGTCAGGACCAGCAGGTACCAGTCGCCGCCGCCGGGGTTCATGAGGAACAGCAGCAGGCAGACCAGCGCCGAGGCGAACAGCCCCATGCCCGGCAGGTCCAGGTCGCTCACGGGGTGGTGGCCGTCGTCCCGGCGGGTGGCGGGGGTCGCGGGGATGCGGCGGGTCCCGAGGTACAGACCGGCCAGGGCGAGCGGGATGTTGACGGCCAGGGTCGCGCGCCAGCCGCTGGCTCCGATCAGGAGCCCGCCGAGGCCGGGGCCGATGACGGCGATGGTCTGGGTGGTGACGGCGAGGGCGGTGAGTACCCCGGCGGGGCTCTTCTCCCCGGTGCGCTTCGACTCGCTGCGGATGAGGTACATCGCCGCCGGATAGCCGGAGCAGGTGCCGAAGCCGAGGAGGACGCGCGCGGCGACGAGCACGCCCAGGTTCGGGGCGAGCATGCCGACGACCCCGGCTATGCCGGTCAGCGCGGTGCCGGCCAGGAACAGCCGGCGGGGCCCGAAGAGGTCGATCAGCCGTCCCACGACCGGCTGCCCTATGGAGGTGGCCAGGTAGAGGGAGGAGATGAGCCACGCCGTTTCGGAGGGCGGGGCGCCGAAGGCCGCGCCGATCGGCACCAGCGAGACCGAGATGATGGAGGAGTTGACCGGGTTGAGCACCGCCCCCAGCATCATCGGGGCCAGCAGCCGCCGGTCGAAGCCGCCCGCCGCCCCCTTGGCCCCGCCGGGGCGCAGCCGGCGCAGAACGCGGACCGGGCTTCCGCTCACGAGCGGACGACCCGTTCCAGCAGGGCCGCCGCCTCGATCAGGAGGCGGCGCTCCTCCTCCGTGCACCCGTCCTGGAGGGCGCGGGTGAGCCAGCCCTCCCCGGCCCGCCGCCGGTCCTCCAGGAACACGTGGCCGCTGTCGGTCACGAAGACCAGTTGACGGCGGCCGTCCTCGGGGTCGGGGCGGCGGGCCACCAGGCCGCGTTCCACCAGGATGCCGACGGTGGCGGCCACCGACTGGTGCCGGACGCGTTCGGCGGCCGCCAGGTCCGTGACCGACGCCTCGCCGTCCTTGTCCAGCCGGCTGAGGACCGACGTCTGGGTCGGGGTGAGGTCGCCGGGGTCGTACGTCTCGCGCATGCGCCGCCTGAGCCGGCTGTAGACCACGCGGACATCGTGCGCCGCGCGGACAGCCGACTCGGACACGCCGTCGGGGGTGCTGGTCTCCTCATCCATGTACGCAGATTAACTTGCGCAGTCCAGACTGCGCAATTCATGGTGCGCAACACAGCCTGTGCACTGCCACCTGTGACCGCGCGACCCCTCAGCGCGTGACCCCCAGGGCCGGCAGCACGGTCTCCGCCACCCGGTACGCCTCCTCCAGCAGCGGGTTCCCTGAGAGGATGAAGGTGTCGACGCCCAGGTCCTCGAACTCCTTGAGCCGCTCGACGACCTGAGCCGTCGATCCCACCACCGCGGTGCCGGGGCCCGGCCGGAAGAGGCTCATGCCCGGCCACATGTTGGGGTGGACCTCCAGCTCACGGGCGTGCGCGGGGACCTTTCCGCCGTGCTGGCGGAACTGCCGCTGCCAGCCGACCCCGTCCTCGCCCGCCCGGTCGCCGAGCCGGCGGGCGTACGTCGCGTCGCTGGTGACGTCGAGCAGCCGGTCCGCCGCCGCCCAGGCCTCGTCCTCGGTGTCCCGGACGATCAGGTGCAGCCGCAGTCCGATCCGGAGCGTGCGGCCGTACGCGGCGGCCCTCGCCCGGACCTTCTCCAGCTTCTCCTTCAGCAGGTGCGGCGGCTCGCCCCAGGTCAGGAAGACGTCGACGTGCTCGGCCGCCATCTCGATGCCGGGGTCGGACGAGCCGCCGAACCAGAGCGGGATGTGCCCGTCCTGGACCGGCTTCAGCTCGCGGAAGGAGGCCCCGGCGTTCTTCAGGTCGTAGAAGCGGCCCTTGTGGTCGAAGACCTCGCCGGCCGTCAGCCGCTTCACGATCGACCAGTACTCCGCGCTCAGCTCGTACCGTTCGTCGTGCTCCACGTGGAGTCCGTACTCCTGGAGCGACTTCGTGGAGCCGTTGACCACGTTGAAGCGCAGCCGGCCGCCGAAGAGGGTGTCGAAACTGAGCGCCATCTTGGCGAGCAGCGTCGGTGCGATGAGCCCCGGGTGGACGGCGAGCAGGGGCTTGAAACGGGTACTCGTCGAGGCGGCCAGCGCGCTGCCCAGCGGCCAGACGTCGTACAGGTCGGTGGCGAGGAGCGCGCCGCTGTAGCCGAGCCGTTCGACCGTTCCGGCCAGCTGCGCGAGATAACCGAGGTCGACGGGGCGCCGGCCCGCGGGCTCCCAGGGGTAGGCGCCCTCGCGCGGAATGATGTACCAGAGGACTTCGGTCGCCATGTCGTCATGCCGCCTTGTCGGCAGCGGTACGCGCACGGGCGTGGGCCACGGTGACCGGCCGGTCGATGAACCCGGTGCGGTGGAAGATGTCGGCGGCCTCCTGCTGCTCGGCGATGAACGCGTCGGTGACGGGCTCGATCGTCCACGGCAGCGAGGCGAGCGCGGTCTCCCAGTCGTCGGCCGAGCCGCCGAGGTCGGCGGCGGCGATCTCGGCCGCCTGCCGGGGGTGGGCCGCGGCCCACTCGTCGGCCCGGCGCAGCGCCCGGGTCAGCGCCTCGATCACCTCGGGCCGGGATTCGGCGAGGTCGCGGCGGGCGAAGAAGACGGAGCGGTCGCTGATGACGTCGCCGGTACGAACCAGGGTCCGCAGTCCGCCGGTGCGCCGGGCGGCCGCCAGTTCGGCGCCCTGGGCGACCCAGGCGGCGATCTCGCCGGTGCGCAGCAGCTGTTCGCTGTCCGCGGTGGAGCGGACGGCGGTGATGTCCTCGGCGTAGGACAGCCCGGCGTCGTCGAGCGCCTTGGCGATCAGGTGGGTCTGCCAGGAACCGATCGCCAGGTGCACGGTCGAGCCCTTGAGTCCGGCGACCGTACGCACGGGACTGTCCTCGGCGACGAGGAGGGCGCCGTGCTCGGGGCGCGGGGCGGAGACCGCGGTGTAGACGATGTCGTGCCCGGCCGCCTGGGCGGTGACGGGCGGGGTGGACCCGGTGCCGCCGAAGTCGATGACGCCCCGGGTCAGGAGCTCTCCGGTGCCCACCCCGTTGGTGTACGGGTGGAAGACGACGGTCTCGCCGAGCGGGGCCAGCTCCTCCTGGGCGAAGCCCAGCCGGGAGAGGTGGTACAGGTGGTAGAGGGACGGGTTGCTGCTGTGGACACCGATGGTGAGGGTCATTCAGATCACTCCGGCTTCGGCTCGGTCGGGGGACGGACGGGAGGGTGCGGGAGGGGTTTCGACGCCGAGATCGGCGAGGAGGCGCCGGCGCAGTGCGGCGAAGGCGGGGTCACCGGGATCGCGCGGCCGTGCGACCTCGACGGTCTCGTCGGTGACGAGCCAGCCGTCACGCAGGACGGCGACCCGGTCGGCCAGCCGTACGGCCTCGTCGACGTCATGGGTGACCAGCAGGACGGCGGGCCGGTGGCGGCGGCACAGCTCGCCGACCAGGTCCTGCATTTTCAGCCGGGTCAGGGCGTCGAGTGCGGCGAACGGCTCGTCGAGCAGGAGGAGTTCGGGTTCCCGGACCAGCGCCCTGGCGAGTGCGACGCGCTGGGCCTCGCCTCCCGAGAGGGTGGCGGGCCAGGCCTCGGCGTGCCGCTCCAGGCCGACTTCGGCCAGGGCCCGCAGCCCGTGTGCCGAGCGGCTGCGGGGCAGCGCGACCGTGACGTTGGCGAGGACCTTCTTCGAGGGGACGAGCCGGGGCTCCTGGAAGACGATGGTGCGGGCCTCGGGGACCAGCACCTCTCCCCCGTCGGCGCCGTCGAGCGCTCCGAGGATGCGCAGCAGCGTGGTCTTCCCGCTGCCGCTGGCGCCGAGCAGGGCGACGAACTCGCCCCGGGCGATGTCGAGCCGCAGACCGTCGAGGACGGCACGCTCGCCGAACACCCTTCGCAGTCCGCGTACTTGTACAGCGGGCGTGGAGGTCGTAGCGGTCATCGGGCGGCTCCGCGGTGGTTGCGCCACGGCATCAGCAGACGCTCCAGGAGCCGCACGAGGATGTCGGCGGTCAGTCCGAGGAGCCCGTAGACGAGGATGCAGACGGCGAGGATGTCGGTGCGGGCGTAGCTCTGGGCCTGGGACATCAGATAGCCGATGCCGGCGGTGGCGTTGATCTCCTCGGCGGCGATCAGGGCGATGACGCTGAGTGTCATCGACAGGCGCAGTCCGGCGAGCAGGGACGGCAGCGCGCCGGGCAGGACCACTTCGCGTACGAGGGCGAGTCGCCCCATGCCGAAGCTCCGCATGGCCTCGACGAGTTTCGGGTCGGTGTTGCGTACGCCGCTCGATGTGGACACGTACATCGGGAAGGTGGTGGCGACGGCGATGAGGAGGATCTTCGCCGTCTCGTTGATCCCGAACCAGACCATGAACAGCGGCACCAGGGAGAGGAAGGGGATAGTGCGCAGGGTCTGGAGCGAGGAGTCGAGGAGTTCGTCCCCGAGGCGGGTGAATCCGGTGGTGATGCCGAGGGTGAGTCCGGCGGCGAGTCCGATCAGGAGGCCCAGACCGGAGCGCGTGAGGGAGGTGGTCAGGGCGTCGGGCAGCTGCCCGTTCCCCCACAGCTCCCCTACCGCGCGGCCCACTTCGGCGGGCGATGCCAGGACGTCGGGGGTGAGGAGTCCGGTGGCCGAGGCCGCCCACCACAGGGCGAGCAGGGCGACCGGGCCGATCGTGCGGACGGTCAGCGCGTAGCCCCGGCCGCGGGCCCTGCGGAGCTGGGGTCGGGGGCGGACGAGCCCGGCGGGCGGGGCGGTGGTGTCACCGGTCCCGGGGCCGCCCCGGCGGACCCTGCCGGGGGCCGCGGCGGTGTCGCTCATGTCAGTTTCCCGACGTCGAGCAGGTGGGCGGTGACGTCGACCCGGTCCTTGGTGACCTTCTGCTCGGCGTAGAACGCGGCGACCGCCTTGAAGCGTTCGATGTCCTCGGGACCCACGGGGTCCACGGTGCCGCCCTTGGCGGTGAACTCCGTCTGGACCTCCTTGGCCTTTCCGGTCACAGCGGTCGGGCCGACGTCCGTGAACACGTTGAGGTACGCGGCCGGGTTCTGCTTCTCCTTGGCGCTGGCCTCGTGGAGGTACTGGTAGAGGGCCTTCACGACCTTCGGGTGCTGCTCGGCGAACTTCGTCCGGACGGCGTTGAGGCTGTAGTTGTCGGAGCCGATCGCGGCGCCGTCGGCGACGAAGTGCGCCTTGCCGCTGCCGATCTCGGCGACGGCGTACGTCGCCCAGACGGCCCAGGCGTCGACCTTGCCGGCGTTGAAGACCGCCGCTGTCTGGTCGGGTCGCAGATAGACCCGGGTGACCTTGTCGGCCGGGATGCCGGCCTTGGCGAGGGCCTTGAGCAGCAGGTACTCACCGGTGCCGCCCTGGTTGACGGCGACCTTCTTCCCGACCAGATCGGCCACCGAGCCGATCCCCGAGCCGTTCCTGACGAGGATGCCCTCGCCCGCGGCGTCCGGGTCGACCGCGGTGAAGAACTTGAAGCCGGGGCGCTGGGCGAGCGAGGTGATGCCGGAGGTGATGGAGCCCGTGGCGATGTCCAGCTGGTCCGCGTTCATCGCCTGGGCGGCCGGGGCGAACGGTCCGGCGCTGCCGGTCCACGCCACCTTGGCCCCGGCCTTGGACAGGGCCTTGTCGAGGCTGCCGTCCTTCTTGCCGAGGGCGAGCACCCCGGAGTTGCCGGGGTCGGGGATGCGGACGGTCACGGTGCCCTTGCCGCCGGAGCCCGCTGCGCCGCTGTCGGCCTCGGACGTGCCGCAGGCGGTGAGGGCGACGAGCGCGGTGACCGTGAGGAGCGCCGGAACGGCTGTCGTACGCAGTGGTCGGGGGAGGTTCATGATGCGGGTTCCTCTGGACTCGGAGGGGCGGAGGTTCGGCGGGCCAGTGCGGCTGCGCGGCGCAGCGGCTCGGGGTCGGCCCAGGCCGCGACGTCGACGGGCTCGGGCAGGAAGCCGTGGGCGCGCAGCCCGGCCTCCTGTGCCGCGAGCAGGGCGAGACGGTCGGCGGACAGGTCGGGGTGGAGGGTCAGATGGGTGCCGGGCCGGTAGGCGCCGGCGACTCCGTCGGCGCCCGCCCCGGTCTCGGCGCCGAGGATGCGGGCGACCTCGCCGGGCTGTCCCGCGGCCCAGTCGGCCGCCCGCAGCAGCACGCCGAGGAAGCGGTCGACGAGGTCGGGGCGGTCGTCGAGGAGCCGCTGGTGGACGGTGATGGGGCGCGGGGTGCCGTTGTTGACGCGGAACCGCCGGTCGGGCAGGTCGTCGAGTTCGACGGCCACCTCGGCTCCGGCCCGGCGCGCCGCCTCGACGGCCAGCGCGCCCTTGACGTACACGGCGTCGACGTCGCCGCGGCGCAGCGCGGCCAGTTCGGCCGCCCACTGGCCCTCGTGCCCGTCGGCGGGCACGTCGACGAGCGAGGCGTCGTCCAGGGCGAGTCCGGCGGAGGCGAGCGCCCCCTCGAAGCCGCGCAGCGCCATGGCGCGCCAGAAGTCGATGGCGATGTCGTGCTTCGGCACGGCGAGCCGCAGCCCGCGCAGCGCTTCGGCGCCCCGGATGCCGGATCCGGGTGCCACCAGGACGGTCTGCCGCTCCTCGATCCAGGTGAGTCCGATCAGTCGGGTGTGCTCGCCCCGTGAACGGGCCCACAGGGCGGGGACGTTGCCGCCCTCGCGGAAGAGGCCGGGCAGGGCGTGGGTGTAGTGCGCGGCGCGGTCGGCGTCCGGGGCGGCCTCCTGGAGGGAGCGTACGGAGATGCCGTCGGCGGCGAACTCGTCGGTGAGCCACTGCCGGTCGGCGGCGATGCCGGTGGCGGTGGGGACGGGACAGCGGGTGAACCAGAGGGTCCGGGGCAGGACGGCAGGCGTCATGGAGTCTTCCCGAGGATCGGCGAAGCGGCGGAAGCCGGCGGGGCGCGCGGCGGGGTGTCCCCGTGCGGAGGGCGCGCACGGCACGGGGCTGCGGCGCGGCGGGGCGCGGGGCGCGGAGAGAGGGGAAAGAGAAAAGGGGTGGTGCGGGGGTCAGCGACAGGCGGCGCTGGACACGCGGGCCAGGTCGATGTGACGGCGCAGCGTGAGGGCGAGCAGGACCGGAGCGGTGCGGGCGGGGGTCGCGGTGCGGCGGCCGGCCATGGCGGTGCTCCCTTCAGCTCGTCGGTGGTGACGGCTGCAGCCTGCCACGGCCTCGCACCCGCCCACAACTCGCTTCCCATGATGTGGGATTGAGTGTGAACGCAGTGTTTCATCAGCGGCTCTCCGCCGGGTACGGCTCCCGTAATGTGGCAACGTCGCAAGCCGCATCCCCACGAGCGGAGAGTGAAACCCCATGACCGAGGCCGCCGCAGTACGCGCTCCCGGCGGAGCGCAGGCGGTACAGCGTGCGCTGGACGTCCTGCACTGTTTCCACGACAACGGCCCCGACCTCAGCGCATCCGATCTCGCCCGCCGCCTGACACTCTCGGTCTCCACGGCCCACCGACTGGCCCGCACCCTGCTGGGCGCCGGATTCCTGGAGCAGGACGCGCGGACGTCCCGCTACCGGCTCGGGCCCGCCGTGACCGAGCTGGGCCGCCTCTCCTACCATCAGCGCGGTCTGCATCTGGCCGCTCCCGAGCTGGCCGATCTCGCCGAACGCACGGGCGCCACCGCCGACCTGGCGCTGCGCAGCGGGCCGCACGCGGTGATCGTCGCGGGCGGTTCGGTGACGCCCAAGGTGGGGCTGCGCCGGCCGCTGCACTCGACCGCGCTGGGCAAGGTGCTGCTGGCCTGGGCGAGGCCCGGTGAGGGCGGGCCCTTCTCGCTGCCGCCGCTGCCCGCCTTCACGGACCGCACGATCATCGAACCGGCCGCCCTGGAGGCGGAGCTGGCCCGGGTGCGGTCGGAGGCGTACGCCGTCAACGACGGCGAGTCGGCCCACGGGGTGCGGACCCTGGCGGTGCCGGTGCTGGACGGCGCCGGACACGCCCGTTTCGCCCTGGCCGTACGGGCCACCCCGGCCGTGATCACCCAGGCGCGCACCGACTGGTTCCTGACGCAGGCCCGTTCCTGCGCGCGCGCCCTGGAGGTGCTGCTGCTGTCCCCGGCCGAGCGGCGGCCGCCCGCGCCCTGAGCCCCGCCCGCCGGGCCCGGCTGTCAGTCGCGCATGGGACGATATGAGTCGCTCCGGGCGGATGCCGGGCGGAGCGGCGCCAGGGGCGCGGGGACTGCGGGACAGAAGGACGTACATGACTGAGGCCGGGTCCACGGAGGGCGGGGCGCCGACCGGGCGGGCGGCCCGGGAACTGCTCGCGCGGGCCGACACGCTGCTCGACGCGGCGCGCGGGGTCCTCGCGGACCACACCCACGCCGTCACCGCCGTGCGCACCGCCCTGGACCCGCTCCTCGACTCCCTCGTACGGGCGGATCTGTCGTCCATCCCGGTGTCCCGGCTCAAGGACGTCACCGAGGGCCGGCTGCGCCTGGGCGCGGTCGAGCAGGCTGGCTTCACGACGGTGGGGCAGGTGTACGGGGCCAATCGCTACGAGCTCCGCCAGATCCCCGGTGTCGGTGCGCAGACGGCCGACCAGACGCTGGCCGCCGCGGGCCGGATCGCGGACGCGGTGCGGGACACGGTCGCGCTGCGGATAGACGTCGACGCCCCTGACGACGCCACGACCGCCCTGGTCACCGCGTTGTACCGGCTGGTCGAGGCCGGGCCGGACGTGCGGCGGGCGGTGGACGGGGCCCGCCGGCTCGCCGAGGTTCTCGAGCCGCTGCTGGCCGCGGCCGGTCCGGCGCGGGGCCGGCTGCGGATGGTCTTCGCCCGGCGGCAGGTCAGGGCCCGGGCGCTGGAGGCCGTCGCCGCCGTGCGGGCCGCCGTGGCGGACGCCGTGGAGCGCGAACTCCCCCTGCTGTTCGGGCAGGTGTCGGTGGACCTGCTGCGGGATCCGGGGTCCGACGTCGCGGCCTGGGTCGACTTCGAGCTGCGGTCGGCGGAGTACTACAGCCTGCTGGCGGAGATGTCAGGCAGCGGTCCCGACCGGGACGCGGCCGAGGGGTTCCTGCCGTCGGGGATCGCCGACCGGGTCCGTGGACTGCGGCTGGACGACGCCCGGCTGCGGGTCTCGCTGCGCGGGTACCAGTCGTTCGGCGCGCGCTTCGCGCTCGCCCAGAAGCGGGTGATCCTCGGCGACGAGATGGGGCTCGGCAAGACCGTGCAGGCCATCGCCGCCCTCGCCCATCTCGCGGCGCGCGGGGAGACGCACTTCCTGGTGGTCTGCCCGGCCAGTGTGCTGATCAACTGGACGCGGGAGATCCGCGCCCGCTCCACCCTGCGCGCCCTGCCGGTGCACGGGCCGGAGCGGCAGGAGGCGTTCGCCGAGTGGCGCGAGAGCGGCGGGGTCGCACTCACCACCTTCGACGCCCTGCACAGCCTGCCGCCCGCGGCCGACAGCGGCGTACGGCCCGGCATGCTCGTGGTCGACGAGGCGCACTACGTCAAGAATCCGGTCACCCGCCGCTCCCGCGCGGTATCGGGGTGGTCGGAGCGGACCGAGCGGGTGCTCTTCCTGACCGGCACCCCGATGGAGAACCGGGTGGAGGAGTTCCGCAGCCTCGTCCGGCACCTCCAGCCCGCACTGGCGCCGGCCATCAGCACCACGCACGGCGTGGCCGGTTCGCAGGCGTTCCGCCGGGCCGTCGCCCCCGCCTATCTGCGCCGCAACCAGCAGGACGTGCTCAGCGAACTCCCCGCACTGGTACAGGTCGACGAGTGGGAGGAGTTCAGCGAGGCCGATCTCCGGGCCTACCGCGAGGCGGTGGGCGCCGGGCACTTCATGCGGATGCGCCGGGCTGCGTACGCCCACCCGGCGACGTCCGCCAAGCTGAACCGGCTGCGGGAACTGGTCGCGGAGGCGGCCGGGAACGGGCTGAAGGTCGTCGTCTTCTCCTACTTCCGCGACGTGCTGGAGACGGTCCGGGCGGCCCTGGGGGACGAGGTGTTCGGCCCGCTCTCCGGGAGCGTCCCGGCGGCCCGGCGGCAGGAGTTGATCGACGGCTTCTCCGCGGCGGACGGCCATACGGTCCTGCTGAGCCAGATCCAGGCCGGCGGGGTCGGGCTGAACATGCAGGCCGCGTCCGTCGTCATTCTGTGCGAGCCGCAGATCAAGCCGACGATGGAGCACCAGGCCGTGGCCCGCGCGCACCGGATGGGACAGATACGCACGGTCCAGGTGCACCGGCTCCTCGCGGCGGACAGCGTCGACCAGCGAATGCTGGACATCCTGGCCCGCAAGGAGCGGCTGTTCGACGCGTACGCACGGCGCAGCGACGTCGCCGAGACGACGCCGGACGCCGTGGACGTGTCGGACGGATCGCTGGCCCGCCGCATCGTCGAGGAGGAACAGCAGCGCCTGGCCGCTCGCTCCTCCGTCGCGGCCGGGGCAGAGGAGCCGGCGGCGGACGCGGCGGGTCAGTGACCCTCGTGCGCCGAAGCCGCCCCGGAGGCCTTCGCCTTCGGGGGTGACGCCATGGTGTGCCCCTCGTGCCCCGGGACCGTCCCGTCCGCCTTGGCGACGAGCAGCATTCCGGCCATGCCCATGTCGGAGTGGCTCTGCACATGGCAGTGGTACATCCAGGCACCGGCTCCCACGTGTTCGCCCGCGATGACCTGGAAGCCGAAGGAGTCGGCGGGGCCGACGATCTTCGTGTCGATGACCCGGCTGGGGTCGTCGGGCCCGGTCAGCAGGCCCGTGCGGTTGTCCGCCCAGCGGTGACCGTGGACGTGGAACGTGTGGTAGTACTCGCCGTGCGTGATCATGACGACCTCGAGCCGGTCCCCCACGGTGGCCTCGAAGTCCGGGCTCTGGTCGGCCGGCTTGTTGTTGATGGTCATGTCGTTGAAGACGATGGTGATCGTCTTGTCGGGCAGGATGTCGCCCTTGCGCCGGACGATCACCGGCCCGTACAGCCCCTTGCGGATGCCGCCGGTGCCGTGGTCCGTGCCGACGACGTGGTCGTGGTAGTGCCAGTAGCCCGCACTGCCCGGCTGCCAGGTGCCGTCCTTGCGCCGGCCCGGGGCGTGGGTGCGCCAGGTGTACGTGCGTGTCTCGCCCGGCTCGACGATGCTCTTGTTCATCCGGGTGCCGTCGCTCGCGATGTCGTAGTCGACGCCGTGCGCGTGGAGGCTGGCCGCCACGTCCATCGTGTTCTCGAACTCGATGTGCAGGGTGTCGCCCTCGTTGATCTCGATGAGCGGGCCGGGGACCGACGCCTTGCCCTTCTCGAACCCGTACCCCATCGAGCCGTCCGCCAGCTTCTCCGCGTACAGCTTGAGATGGCGGACCTCGCCGCCCGCGGGCGCCGTGCGGGGCGGGTTCTCCGCGGAGGTCGCCTCGATCGCTCCGAGCGACAACGATGTCACGCCGGTCGCCGCGGCCACCCCGCCGCCCATCAGAATCCGCCGGTTGAAGCTCCTGCGGTCCATGTCGAACTCCCCACTGCGAGACGGATGTTGCGGAGGACGGGCCATACCGTAGCCCGGAGCACTTCGTTTATCCACACTAAGGACAAAGTTCGTTTCATTGCTGCCATAGCTATTGGCGAGTCGCGAAAAGAGGTCTAGCTTCATGCGCTGTTGCAGTGCCCAAAGCTGTTGCAGTGACCAGAGAGGGGTGGGTGACCACATGCAGCGCACACCACATCACAGGTCCAGATCGCGACGCGGTGTTGCGGCGGCCCTGGCGGCCGGCGCACTGACCGCTTCCCTGCTCGGCGGCAACGCCGCCAGTGCCAGGCCGGATCCCGGAGCGCCGGGGTCCATGGCGACAACGTTGTCCCTGCCGTCGCCACCGGGCGGCGCCAACGTGAAGGTGCTCGTCTTCCATGGCTCGGCCACCGAGGAGTCGCCGACGGTCGACGCCGGGATCGCGGCGATCGAGAAGATCGGGCTCACCGGCCCGGAGGCGGGCCGGTTCAGGACCGTGGCGTCCGACGACCCGGCCGTCTTCACCAACGGCAAGCAGCTCGGCAAGTACAACGCGGTCGTCTTCCTGACGGGCGGCGGCGATGTCCTGGACCCGGAGCAGGAGGCGGGCCTGGAGGCCTACATGGAGGCCGGCGGCGGCTTCCTCGGCATCCATGACGCGGCGCGGACCGAACCGTACTCGGACTGGTTCACCGGCCTGGTCGGCGCACGTCCGGCGGCGGGCAGTCCCACCGCCGTCCAGCGTGCGACGGTGGAGATCGGCGACCGGCAGCACCCGGCGACGAAGAACCTGCCGCTGGAGTGGAAGCGTCCGGACAAGTGGCTGAACTGGAAGGACAACCCGTCCGGCGACGTGCACACCGTGGCACGGGTCCGGGAGATCACGTACAAGCCCGGCACGAGTGCCAACGGCTGGGACCACCCGGTCTCCTGGTGCCGTGACTACGACGGCGGCCGGTCCTTCTACACCGCTATGGGCGGTACGGTCGACAGCTTCGCCGAGGCCGACTTCCGTGACCACCTGCGCGGCGCGCTGGACTGGACGACCCGGATCTCGCAGGCCGACTGCAAGGCGACGATCACCTCCAACTACAAGGCGGAGCGGGTCACCCAGCCCAACCAGCCCGGCAAGAACGACCAGATCGGCGAGCCGCACGGCCTGGTGACCGCCCCCGACGGGCGCGTCCTGTACATCGGTCGCGGCGGCGCGGACAGCAGCGTGCCGGTCGTCACCGACTGGGCCGACCCGAACGTCGGCAAGGGTCTGGGCCAGATCCACGTCTACGACCCGAAGACCAGGAAGGTCACCCTCGCCGGTGAGCTGACGATCTTCGGCAACAAGGGCGGCGGCGACGAACTGGTCAAGGTCGAGGAGGGTCTGCTCGGCATCGAGCTCGACCCGGACTTCGAGAAGAACGGGTGGGTGTACCTGCACTACACACCCCACGACAAGATCGACCGCGACAAGCAGATGGCGGTCCGTCAGGTCTCCCGCTTCACCCTCGACCTGGCGACGAACAAGCTGGATCTGTCCTCCGAGAAGGTGCTGCTGCACTGGCCGGTCCAGATCCACAGCTGCTGCCACGCGGGCGGCGGCATGGCCTGGGACTCCAAGGGCAACCTGTACATCGCGGCCGGTGACAACAACTCCTCCGGCTTCAGCGACGGTTACTCCGGCAACAACCCGGAGCCGAACTACAAGGGCGTCTCGTTCGCCGATGCCCGGCGCACCGCGGGCAACACGAACAACCTCAACGGGAAGATCCTGCGGATCCACCCCGAGGACGACGGCACCTACACCCTGCCGGAGGGCAACCTCTTCACCGGCAAGGAGACCGACGAGGGCGGCGGCAAGACCCGCGGCGAGATCTATGTGATGGGCGTGCGCAACCCGGCCCGGATCGCCGTCGACAAGTCGACCGACACGCTGTACGCGGGCTGGGTCGGCCCCGACGCGGGCGCCCCGAGCACCACCTGGGGCCCGGCCAAGTACGACACGTTCGCCGCGATCACCAAGGCGGGCAACCACGGCTGGCCGTACTGCATGGGCAACAAGCAGCCCTACCGGGACCGCAATCTGCCGGACCCGAGCAAGCCGCTCGGCTGGTACGACTGCGACCACCCCAAGAACGAGTCGCCGAACAACGACGGTCTCGTGAACCTGCCGCCGATCACCTCCAACACCATCTGGTACTCGCCGCAGGGCGGTGGCGTGGACTACCCGCGCGACGAGAACGGCATCCCGAGCTACAAGGTGGAGGACCAGAAGGAACTCCTGCCCTGGCTCAAGGGCGGTGGCCAGGCCACGATGAACGGCCCGGTCTACCGGTACGACGCGGCGAGCACGAGCGCCGACAAGTGGCCCTCGTACTGGGACGGCAAGTGGTTCGTCGGTGACTTCTACGACGACACCCAGCCGCGGCACGCCGTTCTCACCGATCCGAAGACGGTCGGCAAGGGCGGTCTGCCCACGCACGCCGAGTCGTTGAAGGAGATCATCCCGGTGGGCGCGGACGGCATCCGCAACCTGATGGACTGGAAGTTCGCCCCGGACGGTTCGCTGTACGTCCTCGACTACGGGCGCGGCTTCTTCACCTCCGACTCCAAGTCCGCGCTGTGGCGCGTGACCTACAAGGGCGGCGCACCCACCCCGGCCGTCAAGGACCTGGCCAGGAAGGCGGCAGTGCAGTGAGACACCGTTCGATCCTCTTCCGAAGGCGGTCCCGGCCCGCGCGGCTGTGGCTCGCGCTGCTGGGCTCGTTCCTGATGGTGCTGGGGCTGACCTCCACGGCGGCCTACGGCCGTACGGCGGCCCCGGCGGACGCGGCGGCCGACCAGGTGCTGACCTGGACGGCGGGAAACGCCATCGACCACTACCTCTCCGCGCCGAAGACGGCGGTGGCCGGCAAGGCGACCATCGTCTTCGAGAACAGTGAGGCGACCGGGAACACCTCGGGGATGCCGCACACGCTGACGTTCAGCGTGTCGGACCCCGAGTTCAACAACGACGTCCCGCTGAACCTGCTCGCCAACCCGGGCGACGACCAGGGCGGCAAGCAGACGGCGGAGGTCACGCTCACCCCCGGCCGGTACTTCTACCACTGCACGATGCCGGGGCACGAGGCGATGCAGGGCATCCTGACCGTCACCGACGGTGGCGGTGGTGAGGACACCACCGCGCCCGAGACCTCCGCGAAGGTCGACGGCGACAAGAACGCCGACGGCGCGTACATCGGCCAGGCGACGGTCACCCTCGCCGCCACCGACGAGGGTTCGGGCGTCGACACCGTCGAGTACGCGGTCGGGGCGGACGGCGCCTGGCAGCCGTACACCGTGCCGGTCGTCGTGAACGAGGTCGGCGCGCACGCCATCCGGTACCGCGCCACCGACAAGGCGGGCAACGCGGCCGCGGAGAAGACGGCCGAGTTCACGGTCGCCGCTCCGCCGACGGACGACACGACGGCTCCCGAGACGTCGGCGACCGTGTCCGGCGAGAAGGACGACCAGGGGCAGTACCTGGGCATGGCGACGGTCACCGTCACCGCGTCCGACACCGGGTCGGGCGTCAACACCATCGAGTACGCGGTCGGGGCGGACGGCGCCTGGCAGGCGTACGACGGTCCCGTGATGGTGCACGAGGTGGGGGCGCAGAAGGTCCGCTACCGCGCCACCGACAAGGCGGGCAACGCGGCGGCGGAGAAGACGGTGGAGTTCACCGTCGTCGAGCCGCCGACCGAGGACACGACGCCGCCGGAGACGTCCGCGAAGGTCGAGGGCGACAAGAACTCGGACGGCGCCTACCTCACCAGTGCCAAGGTGACGGTCACCGCGACCGACGCCGACAGCGGGGTGGACAAGGTCGAGTACTCCCTGGACGGCGGCCCGTACCTGGCCTACACGGCCACGGTCATCGTCGACCGGATCGGCTACCACACGGTTGCCCACCGGGCCACGGACAAGGCGGGCAACACCTCCGAGGCGAAGCAGACGTCGTTCACCGTCGCGCAGAGCGGCGGCGTTCCGGCGCCGAACTGCCCGGAGTTCGACGAACGCCTCACCGTCATCGTGGGCACCGTCGACACCGGTGTCCCCAACCGGATCACCGGCAACCGCTGCACGATCAACGAGCTGATCGAGGACGAGAAGGACTGGTCGTCGCACGCGCTGTTCCTCAAGCACGTCGACAAGGTCCTCGACAAGCTGCTCACCGCCGGGGTGATCGACGCCCGCGAGCACAAGAAGATCTACAAGGCGGCGAAGCAGTCGGGCATCGGCAAGCCGGGCCAGGACGAGGGCTACCGCAAGCTCTTCGACGGCACGGCCGCCTCGCTCGCCAAGTGGCAGCAGGTGGGTGGCGGGCAGTTCGCGCTCAACGAGGCGGACAGCGCGATCACCAGCTCCACCACGGTGGACGGCATGGGCATGCTGTGGTTCCCGGGCCGCCAGTACGGGGACTTCTCGCTGAAGCTCCAGTGGCGGGACGACGCCCCGGGCACGGGCAACGCCAACGGCGGTGTCTTCGTCCGCTTCCCGAACGTCCACGACAACCCGGAGGAGCCGAATCCGGAGTGGGTCGCCATCAAGTACGGCCATGAGATCCAGGTCAACGACCGGCCGGACGGCGACATGTACAAGACCGGTTCGGTGTACGGATTCGACCGGGTGGGGCTCGCCGGCGCCGGCGTCACCCCCAAGGGCACCTGGAACGACTACGAGATCCGGGTGGTGGACCAGCACTACTCGATCTACCGCAACGGTGTCCTGCTCAACGAGTTCGACAACAACGGCGGTCAGGTCTTCGAGCCGCCGCGGGGTGACGACCCGGGTACCGACGGCCGGCGGTACGCCTCCGGCTACATCGGACTCCAGGTCCACAGCACCTCGGACGTGATCTCCTACCGGGACATCCGGATCAAGGAGCTGTAACCGCGTCGTTCCGCATCAGGTGGCCGCGGCCGCATGCTGAGGCATGTGGTCGCGGCCTCCCGGGTGCCGGTGGCGCCACACCCAGAAGACCGTGCAGGAGACCAGGGACCAGCCCGCGAGCACCAGGAACGGGAAGAGCCGCTGATGCCCCTGGTAGTAGACGGCGGTGTGCTGGGCGTTGACGGAGGCGCCCGGCGGCAGCCAGCGCCCGATGTGCCCGAGCAGCGACGGCAGCAGCGGCCAGGACACGGCTCCGCCGGAGGACGGGTTCCCCAGGAGCACCATCACGCCCCAGGTCGGGAGCATGGCCCAGCGCCCCATCAGGGTGTTGAACATGGTGAAGACCATGCCCGAGGTGAACATGGTGAACGCCAGGATCGCCCAGGACTCGGCGAAGGGCAGATCGACCGCGCCCAGCAGCCAGTCCACCACCGCGGCGATGGAGAACGCGCCGAGCATCGAGTAGGCGACCGTGAACGCGATCCGTTCCAGCGGGATCAGGCCCCTGGCGTGCACGCTCAGCTGGATGGAGCCGACGAAGCCGACGATCACGGCGGCGAGCGAGATGTAGAACAGCGCGAGTCCGCGCGGGTCGCCCTTCTGGAGGGGTTTGACGTCCATGACGGCGACCGGGATACCGAGCGTGTCCCCCACTTTTACGGCCGACTCCCCCAGCAGCTGGGCGACGGCCGCCCCGGAGGCACTGGCCACGTCGAGCGCCACCCCGCGGCTGCCGGACCGCACGATCGCGAAGACCTCCTGCTCCTCCAGCGCCTCGCGGGCCTCGGCGGGCGTCCGGAAGACATGGATGACGAGCGAGGCGTCCAGCGCCTTGTCCATCGCGGCGACGAACTCCTTGCCGCGGGCCGTGTCCGGCTGGCTGACCACCGCGGCCGGGATCCGGTGCGGGGTCGGATTGGCCATGGCGTACGTGTAGGAGCCGGCGAAGAGTCCGGCGGCGGCCGCCAGGATGAACAGCAGGACCGTGGCCGGGAAGTAGGGCGACTCCTTGTACGCCGCCCATTTCTCGCCCCGGGTCGGCGGCCGGCTGTGCACACCGTGGTGCGGCCCGGACTCGGGACCGGTCTCCGGACCGGGCTCGCTCATGCGTCGCCGCCGGCGTCGTCGTCATGGCGGGCGCGGCTCGGCTGAACGCGTTTCGGTTCGCCCGGCATCTTGGGGTACTCCGGCGGGTAGGGCATGTCGCCGAGGCCGCGCTCCTTCTCGTCGCGGTCGGCCAGCTCCAGCAGCGCGTCGATCCGGAAGGCCTCCTGGTCCATGTCCGCGTGCACGTCGCCCAGTTCGGCGTAGCGCACCGGCATGGTCCGGATGTCGAAGTCGTGCGGCCGCGCGTCGTCGATCTCGTCCCAGCGCAGGGGCGCCGAGACCGGGGCGTGCGGGAAGGGGCGCACGGAGTAGGCCGAGGCGATCGTCCGGTCCCGGGCGGTCTGGTTGAAGTCGACGAAGATCCGCTCGCCGCGCTCCTCCTTCCACCAGGCGGTGGTGACCCGGTCGGGCATCCGGCGCTCCAGCTCGCGCCCCGCCGCGATGGTCGCCCGGCGGACCTCGGTGAACGTCCACCGGGCCTCGATGGGGACGAAGACGTGGATGCCGCGTCCGCCGGAGGTCTTGGGCCAGCCGCGCAGCCCGTGGTCGTCCAGGACGGAGCGCAGCTCGTGGGCGGCCCGGACCGCGTCGGCGTAGTCGGTGCCGGGCTGCGGGTCGAGGTCGATGCGCAGCTCGTCGGGGTGGTCGGTGTCGCCGCCCCGGACGGGCCAGGGGTGGAAGGTGAGGGTGCCCAGGTTGGCCGCCCAGATGACGGCGGCCACCTCGGTGGGGCAGACCTCGCGGGCGGGGCGTCCGCTGGGGAAGGCGATCTCGGCGGTCGGAATCCATTCGGGGAGGTTCTTCGGGGCCCGCTTCTGGTAGAAGAACTCGCCCTCGACGCCGTCGACGAACCGCTGGAGGGTGGTGGGCCGGTTGCGCAGGGCGCGCAGGATGCCGGGGCCGACCGCGAGGAAGTACTCGGCGACGTCCCGCTTCGTGCAGCCCTTCTCCGGGAAGTAGATCTTGTCCGGATTGGACAGCCGTACGGCCCGTCCCGCCGCTTCCAGCTCCACCGCTTTGCCCGCTGCTGCCATGTCGGCCACGGTAGGCCGGGCACACATATGCCGCATATCGGAGGACTCCGGTCGCCGTACGGTCCACAATCGGGGCATGGATCTGCCGGTGATGCCGCCCGTGAAGCCGATGCTCGCCAAGCCCGTGAAGCGCATCCCGCCGGGCATGCAGTACGAGGCGAAGTGGGACGGCTTCCGGGCGATCGTGCACCGGGACGGCGACGAGGTGGTGATCGGCAGCCGCACCGGCAAGCCCCTCACCCGCTACTTCCCGGAACTGGTCACCGCGGTCCGGGCCAGTCTCCCGCCGCGCTGCGTCGTCGACGGCGAGATCGTGGTCGCGCACGAGGGGCGGCTGGACTTCGACCGGCTCAGCGAGCGCATCCACCCCGCCGACTCCCGGGTACGGCTGCTGGCCGAGCAGACCCCGGCGAGCCTGGTCGCCTTCGACCTGCTCGCACTGGGCGACGACTCGCTCCTGGAGACCCGGCAGTCGGACCGGCGCGCGGTGCTGGAGGCCGCGCTCGCCGACGCCTCGGCGCCCGTCCACCTCGCCCCGTCGACCACCGACCCGGCCGTGGCCCAGGAGTGGTTCGAACGGTACGAGGGCGCGGGGCTCGACGGGGTCGTGGCCAAGCCGCTCGATCTGCCGTACCGGCCGGACACCCGGGTGATGTACAAGATCAAGCACGAGCGGACCGCCGACTGCGTGGTGGCGGGCTACCGCTTCCACAAGAGCGGCCCGGTCGTCGGCTCGCTGCTGCTCGGACTGTACGACGAAGGGGGCGTCCTGCAGCACGTGGGCGTCTGTGCCGCCTTCCCGATGAAGCGCCGCGCCGAGCTGATCACCGAACTCGAACCCCTGGTGACCGATGTGGCCGGGCACCCGTGGGGTTCCTGGGCGGACGCCGAGGCGCACGAGGCGTCCCGGATGCCCGGCGCGCCGAGCCGCTGGTCGGGGAAGAAGGACATGTCCTGGGTGGCGCTGCGTCCCGAGCGGGTCTGCGAGGTGGCGTACGACCACATGGAGGGCGACCGGTTCCGGCACACCACCCAGTTCCGCAGGTGGCGGCCGGACCGCACCCCCGCCGGCTGCACGTACGCGCAGCTGGAAGAGGTGGTGCGGTACGACCTGGCCGCCGTGCTGTCGGCGGGCGGCTGAGCTCTGGGCCGGGGCCGGGATCAGTCGGCGGCCGGCGGCACCGAGGGCGTGGAGCAGGGTTCCTCGGTCTCCGTGGGGTCGGGTGACGGCGCCCCGGTGGCTGTCTCGGTGTCCGTCGGGTCCGGCGTCGCGCTGTCCGTCGGGCAGCCGGGGTCCTTGGGACCGGACGGCGAGGTGCCCGGGTCGGGGGTCGTGGTCGGGTCGGGAGTGGTGGTCGGGTCCGGGCTGCCGGACCCGGTGCCGGTGGGATCGGGCGTGCCCGGGTCCGTGGAGCCGCCGGGGTCCGGGGAGTCCGTTTCGCCCGGTGAGGGGGTCGTGGAGCCCGGCGCCGTCGGATGTGCGGAGTGGCTCGGCTGCGGTCCGACCTCGATACCGCCTCCGTCTCCGTCTTTGCCGCCGCCGGTGCCGGGACCGGCCACGGGCTTCTTCGGCTCGTTCGGACCGCCGGCGCCGGGGCTCTTCGGGATCGGACCCTTGCCGTCGGGCACCACGTGGCTGCCGTTTCGGTAGAACTCCAGCCAGGACAGCACGGTGCGCAGATAGGTGTCCGAGTGGTTGTAGCTCAGGATCGACCGGTCGAGGTCGGCGCGCACCGTCAGATCGCGGGTACCGGCGCAGAGATAGGCTCCGGCGGCCAGGGCGGCGTCGTAGATGTTGCCCGGGTCCCTGCGCCCGTCGCCGTTGCCGTCCCTGCCCCAGTGCGCCCAGGTCGAGGGGATGAACTGCATGGGGCCGACCGCGCGGTCATAGGTCTTGTCCCCGTCGTACCCGCCGCCGTCGGTGTCCGGGATGTTCGCGAACCCGGCGCCGTTGAGCACCGGTCCCAGGATCGGTGAGAGCGTCGTGCCGTGGGCGTCGACCCGGCCGCCGGCGGCGTGCCCGGACTCGACCTTGCCGATCGCGGCCAGTAACTGCCACGGCAGCCGGCAGCCCGGGTCGCTGCGTCCGAGCGCGCTCTCCGCCTTGCGGTAGGCGGCGAGGACCGTGGCCGGGATGCCCGCCTCGGCCCATGACTGAACGGCCTCCGGGCTCTGCTTCACCCCCGGCTTCGGCGGCTCGGGGCTCTTCAGCGGCGGGAGTTCGGTGTGGTACGAGTCGTCGTTGGGCACCGACGACCACGTGACCTCGTCGGTCTCCGTGTTCTGCTTCTGCGGCTTGTCCTGCGCGACGAGTCCCGGTGCCTGGGACGCGGTGAGCGCTGCCATCGCGGCGACGGCGGCCGCCGTGCCGCCGAGTCCGCGGCGCATGGTGCCGTTGAACCTCATGCGTGCTCTCCTCTCCCCCGGGTCACCGGGTGAACGTGTCGATGCCGGATATCCGCCAGGTGCCGCCGCGGCGCACGGCGTCCACGGCGAACATGGCCGCGGCGTACGTCGTCTCCTCCGACTTGCCCGTACGGGTGTTGCTCTGGTCGGCGAAGATGATCAGCCGGGCGCGGTCGCCGTCGAGCAGCTCCACCCCGCTCTCGGTGACGGTCGTGGTGAGCACGAGCTTCTGCTTGGGCGCCTGCGCCCGTACCTCGGCGAGCATGTCCGTGTGCTGCTGGACCGCCGCACCCGTCAGGTACTTCTTCACCGCGGCGTCGGCCTTGGCGGGCGAGGCGTAGTCGTAGGAGAACACCGCGCCGACGGCCTCGGTGATCTGACCCTTCACCTCGCTGGTGCGGCCGATGTCGGTGAGCGCGGTGTTCCGCCGGCTCGGGTCGTCGCGCAGACTCCCGGCCGAGGTGAACGCCCAGGCGGCGAAGGCGCCGAGGAGCACGGTCAGGACACAGAGCACGGCGGGCAGCCGGACCCGGAGACGGGGTGACCGCCCGGACTTCGACGCCTTCCCCTCCTCCTGCGCCGATTCCTTCTCCGGTTCCTTCTCCGGTTCCTTCTTCGCTTCCTTCTGCTCCTCCGCGTCGTCCTGTGGTTCCTCCGCGACGGTCTCGGCGTCCACGGGCTTGCTCACGGGCGCGGGAGCGGCGGTGCGTTCGGCGGCGACGGTGGCCAGCCGACGCTGCCGGTTGACGAGGTGACGGGTCGTCGACATGTCCGGGGTCCTCTCGGTGCGGGTGGGGAGTCGGTGGCGTCAGCCGGCGGTGTTGCCGACGGGTGCCTGGCCGAGGGCGCTGAGCTTCCACCCGTCGGAGGTGCGGGTGAGCTGCCCCAGCATCCGGCTCTCCTTCACCGCGGGCTTGCCCTTGGGCGCGGTCACGGTCACCCGCAGCGCCACCATCACGCCCGCCTTCCCGGCCCGGTCGTCGAGCTCGGTGACCGCGCCGGACAGCACCTTGGCGGTGCTGACGGTCTTCGCCTCCTGGATCTGCTTCACGAACCCGTCGCGTCCGTCGACGAGTTGCTGGTGCAGGTCCCCGGTGGTGGAGTCCTCCCAACTGTCGAGTCCCTTGGCGAGCTGCTCGTGGTCGAGCGTGTTCATGTTCTGCACGGCCTGCTCGCCGGCGGCCAGCGCGTCGTCGCGGGCCTGGGCGTACGCCGCCGAGTCGTCGTGCGCCGCCTGGTACCGGGACACGCCGCCCCAGCCCGCGGCACCGGCCGCCGCGAGCGTCAGCACGATCGCTGCCGCCACCAGCGGGTTCCTCGTCATCCGTACCCGTGCCATCGCTGCCTCTCCCTGCCGTGTGGTGCGGTATCGCCCGGTGCGTCGTGCGGTGGGGTGCGCTATCTGGCCTTGATCTCCACGATCGTCCAGTGCCCTTCCCGGAGTTGGGCCGTGACGGACAGCTGCGCCGCCGCGGTGCTCGCGGCCTTGCCCTTGCGCTCGTAGACCTGGTCGAGGAAGACCAGGAGGTGGGCGCTGTCGCCGGTCAGCCGGGTCACCCCGGCACGCACGACGTGGGTGGTGAGGGTGAGCTTCTGGTCGGCGGCCTGCTTCTCGACCTGGCCGAAGAGCGCCGCGTACTGCTGGAGCGCCTTGCCCGCCAGGAGCCGCTGCGCGGACGCCTTGGTGGCGGCCGTGTCGCCGGGGCCGTAGGAGAAGACCTTGCCGAGTGCGTTGGTGACGTCGCCGGCGACCTGGGTGGTCACCGCGCTGTCCGTCAGCGCCCGGTTGGCGGTGGCGGGCGTGTCGCGCAGCTGCCGGCCCGCGACGAAGAAGGCGCCGCCGGCCGCGATCAGGGCGACGACGAGCACCCCGGCCAGCACGCGGGGCCACCGCCTGGCGGGACCGGCCTCGATGTCGGTGTCCGTGTCGGCTCCGGTGTCGTCGGGCGGGACGCTGCCGGACGCCTCCTGGACCGCGTCGTCGGGGTCGATCACACTGCGCAGCCTCATGTGCCGCTCCCTATGCCGAGCGCGGTGAGCGCCTTGATCTTCCAGCCGTCCCCGGTCCGGACGAGCGTCGCCTCGAAGCGTTTGCGCTCGGTGCCGGCCTTGCCCGTGCGCGGGGTGACCTCGATGTCGACGGTCGCGATCATCAGTGCCGTGCCCGTACGCTCGTCCACTTCGGTGAGGGCCGCGTCGGTGACCTTGCCGCGCGCCGTCGTGCCGGACTTCTTGAGCTCGGCGGCGTCCTTGGCGCGGGTGCGCTTCAGCTGGTCGTGCAGCGGGCCGGTGGAGGCGTCGAGCCAGCCGGCGAGACCGGTGTCGACGCTCGTGGCGTCCTTGCCGTCCAGGCTGTTGAGCCGGGCCAGGTCCACCTTGCCGTCCGCCAGCGCGGCGTCCCGGCTCTTCGCGTACGCCAGGTCGTCGTCGCCGCGCGCCTGCGCGTACGACCAGCCCCCCAGCGCGCAGATCAGTGCGGCGACGAGCAGGACGGCCCAGCCGCCGATGCTGCGGGTACGGGGGGTCATGCGCCGCCTCCCTGCCCCAGGCCCAGCAGTCCGGCCATGCCGTCGGCCGCGGGCGCGGAGTCCGTCGCGGCGCCGAGCACTCCGGGCAGCCGGTCCTGGCCGCGGTCGTCGAGGAGCAGCGTGCCGGGCTTGGCGGGTGCGGGCAGCGGACCGCCCTTCGGGGCGTTCGCACTGCCGCGGACGTTGATGCCGGTGCCGGGCGACGAGGTGCAGCGGGCCTTGGTGTTGACGGCCGGAGCCGGTGCGAGGTCGAGCCCGTTGCGGTACGTCGTGCCGCCGTATCCGGAGGTGCAGGGCAGCGGCTCGAAGAAGGTGACCGACATGCCGAACCGGGCACCGTCCTCGTCGACCGCGCTGGCCCCCGCCGCCGCGACGGCCGGGAGTTTCACGAGGAGTTCCTCCAGTCCGCGCTGCCGGGTCACGGCGACGTCCGACGTGGTGAGGAGGTTGGCGACGACGACACCGAAGCTCGGGTCGAGATCGCGCAGCAGTCCGCTGATCTGCCCGGTCGCGTCGGGTGCGGCGGCGATCAGCTTGCGCAGGTCGGTGTCCGAGCCCTTGAGCTGGGCCGCCAGTTCCTTCGCGCCCGAGGCGAAGCCCTTGAGCGCCTCGCCCTGTTCGGCCTGGGTCCGCAGCACGGTCTCGCCGTCCCGCATGAGCCTGGTGTTGACGGGCAGTGCGTCGTCGGCGGCCTGGACGAACTCGCCGCCGGTGTCCAGCAGGACCTGGAGGTCGTCGCCGCGGCCGGAGAACGCGGTGCCGAACTCGTCGACCACCGTGCGCAGCGACTCCAGGTCGACGGACGAGGCGAGGCCGTTGACGCTGGTGAGGACGTTCGTCACCGGTGCCGGGACGGTGGTCTCGGCCTGGTCGATGACCGAGCCGTTGGCGAGGACGGGGCCGTCGGTGCGGGCCGGGCGCAGGTCGACGTACTGCTCGCCGACCGCGGAGAGGTTGGCGACGACCGCCTTGAGGTCCTCGGGGATGGGCGGCGCCGACTTGTCGATGCGCAGTTCGGCCTCCACACCGTCCTCGGTGAGCTCGATGGGCCCGACCCGGCCGACGGAGACCCCGCGGTAGGTGACGTTGGAGTGGGTGAACAGGCCACCGGTGCGCGGGAGCTGCATCTTGACGGTGTAGTAGTCGCGCATGCCGACGTAGTGGCCGAGGTCGGCGTACCGCACGCCCAGGTAGCCGAGCACCAGCACCGCGATGATCAGGAACGCGATGTTCTTCAGCCGGATGGCGAGGGTGATCATCGGTTGCTCCCCTCCGTGGCCTGGCCCGTCCGGGGAGTGGCCGTCCCTGGCGTGGTGGTCGCGGGGAGCGGCAGCGGGAGTGCGGCGCCGGCTGCCGTTTTCGCCCCGGCGGCCGGGGGGTCCGGATCCGGTTCGAGGGCGGGGATGATCTGGGTGCCAGGTGCGGCCGTCATGTCCAGGTACACGTTGAGGTAGTCGCCCTTCACACCGCGCAGCACCTCGTCCGTGAACGGGTAGGTGAGCAGCACCTGGAGGGAGTCGGGCAGGTCGTCGCCGGAGTCGGCCAGGGCCCGGAGGGTGGGGGCGATGGCCTTCAGGTCGGCGATCGTGTCCGCCTTGCTCTTGTTGATGGTGGTGACGGCGACGTCGGAAAGGGTGTCCAGGGAGCGCAGCATGGTCAGGAGCGAGCCGCGCTGCTTCTCCAGGACCTTCATGCCGGGGCTGAGCCCGGTGAGGACCTTGCCGACGTCCTGTTTGCGGGTGGCGAGGGTGGCGGCGAGCCGGTTGACGCCGTCGAGCGCCGATGTGATGTCGCCGCGGTGGTCGTCGAGGTTGGTGACGAGGGTGTCGACGCGCTTGAGCATGGACCGGACCTGGGGTTCCTGTCCGGCCAGTGCCTTGTTGAGCTCGGTGGTGATGGTCTTCAGCTGCTGGACGCCGCCGCCGTTGAGGAGCATCGACAGCGCCCCGAACACCTCTTCGACCTCGGGGTTCCGGTTGGTCCGGGTGAGCGGGATGCGGTCGCCGGAGGCGAGGGTGCCGCGGGCGGTGCCGCTCGCGGGGGGCGAGAGCTGGATGTACTTCTCGCCCAGGAGGCTCGACTGTTCCAGGTGCGCGTAGGCGTTGGCGGGCAGTTTGATCTTCCCGTTGACTTTCATGGTGACCCGGGCCTGCCAGGTGTCGGGGGCGAGGGAGATCTTGGTGACGCGGCCGACGGCGACGTCGTTGACCTTCACCGAGGACTGCGGGGCGAGGCTGAGCACGTCTCCGAAGTCCGCCGTGATCTCGTACGGATGGTCGCCGAGGTCCGCACCGCCGGGCAGCGGCACGTCCTCGATGCCGGAGAAGTGCGGGGCCTGGCAGCCGGTGACGAAGAGGGTGCAGCAGAGGCCGAACGCGATCAGGGTGGCGGCGCCCGTCGTCGCGCGGGCTCCGGGTCCGCGCGGGGTCCGGCTCATCGGTTCGCCCCCTTCTCGTCGTTGCCGCTCTTCGCCGCGGCGTTCTTCGGTGTGCCGTAGACGGTGCCCACGGCCGGCAGCGGCAGGGCGGGGAGCGCCGCCTGCCGTTCGGCGTCCACCGGGGTGAGCCCGGTGAGGGAAGGATCGATGAGCGGGCCGCCCATGCTGAGCTCGTTGAGGTCGGTCCGGCCGTTGAGGGTGCGGTGGGTGGGGTCGTACGCGTTCAGGACGTTGCCCGCGGCCAGCGGCAGGGTGTCGAGCGACTCGGCCAGTGAGGCGCGCTGGTCGACGAGGGTCTGGGTGATCGGCACCAGCGCGTCCACGTTCTCCTTGAGCGCGCCCCGGTTGTCCTTGATGAACGTCTTGACCTGGGCGAGGGCGGTGCCGAGTTCCTTGAGCGCGGCCCCGAGGTTCTTCTTGTCGTCCGCCAGGAAGCCGGTGACCGAGTTCAGCTGGTTCTCGGCCGTGCGCACGTTGCCGTCGTTGTCCTTCAGCATGGTGGTGAAGGTCTGGAGGTAGGCCAGGGTGTCGAAGAGGTTCCCGCTGCTCTTGTCGAGGGTCTTCGTCGCCTTGCCGAACTGCTCGATGGAGTCGCCGATGTCCTTGCCGTTGCCCTTGAGGTTCTTCGCGCCGGTGTCCAGGAGTCCGGCGAAGGCTCCCTGCGCGTTCGCCCCGTCCGGGCCGAGCGCGGTGGAGAGTTCGGTGATGGACGCGTACAGCTGGTCCACCTCGACCGGTGTCGCGTTCTTCGACGCGGGCAGTTCGGCGTCGTCCTCCAGGACCGCTCCCCCGGTGTAGACGGGGGCGAGCTGGACGTACCGGTCGGCGACGAGGCTGGGGGCGACGACGACGGCGTGCACGTCCTTGGGGACCTGGACGCCCTTGTCGACCCGCAGGACGACCTTGACGTCCTTGCCGCGGGGTTCGACCGATTCGACGGTGCCGACCCGGACTCCGAGGATCCGCAGGTCGGATCCGGCGTAGACGCCGGTCGCCTGCTCGAAGTACGCGGTGACGGTCGTCGTGCCCTCTTCCTCCATGGCCATCACCCCGGAGGTGGCCGCGACGGCCACGACCACGAGGCCGGCCCCGATGCCAATGATGCGGGTGAGTCTCATCTCAGCTCCCGCCTTCCTGCTTGGGAGGCATGCAGCCGGTCGCCGGGGGCGTGTTGGCGGGCAGGTAGTCCTTCGGGACGACACCGCAGACGTAGTTGTCGAACCAGCGGCCGCTGCCCAGGGTGTTGCCGACGAGCCTGTTGTAGGAGCCGGCGATCGAGAGGACCTTGTCGAGGCTCTTGCGGTTCTTGTTCAGGACGGCGGTGACCCGGCCCAGCGCCTTCAGCGTGGGCTTGAGCTGCTTGTTGTTGTCGGCGACGAGTCCGGTGAGCTGGGTGCCCAGGTCACGGGTGCCGGTGAGCAGCAGGTGGATGGAGTCGCGGCGTGCCTGGATCTCGCCGAGGAGCAGGTTGCCGTCCTCCAGGAGGGTCTCGAAGCTGCTCTTCTTGGTGGCGAGGGTCTTGGTGAGCTGCTTGCTGCCCTTGAGGAGCGTCGCGAGCTGCGCGTCGCGCTCGGAGACGGTCTTGGAGAGGGCGGACAGCCCCTTGGCGGCGCTCTTCACGTCGGGCGGGGAGTCCTTGAAGGTGGCGGAGATCGTCTCGAAGCTCTTGGCCAGCTGCTCGGTGTCGATCTCGCCGATGGTCTCGCCGAGACCGTTGAATGCCTGGGTGACGTCGTACGGCGAGGTGGTGCGGCTCGCCGTGATGCGCTCGTCGGGGTTCTGCCGGGCTTCGCCGAGGGGGTCCACGGCCAGGTACTTGTCGCCGAGGAGTGTCTTGATGGCGATGCCGACGGTGCTCGCGTTGCCGATCCAGGCGTCCTTGACCTTGAAGGTCACCTTCACCTTGGCGCCGTCGAGGGAGACCCCGGTGACCTTGCCGACCTTCACTCCGGCGATCCGCACCTCGTCGCCCTCGTCGAGCCCGGCGGACTCGGTGAAGTCGGCGCTGTAGGTGGTGCCGCCGCCGATGAAGGGCAGCGAGTCGGCGCGGTAGGCGCCGTATCCGATGAGGGCGAGTACGAGGAGTCCGACGACGCTGACGGCCACGGGGTTGCGGTCGCGTATGGGCTTCATTCTCATGACAGGCACCTCGGCTGGGTGATCTCGATGCCGGTCGGCGGGGTGCTGCCGTCGCTGTTCGTCACGCCGCTGACCTTGGCCTCGCAGAGGTAGAGGTTGAGCCATGAGCCGTACGAGGCGAGGCGGCTGATCGCCTCCATCTTGGCCGGGGTCTTCTGGAGGAAGTTCTCGATCTTCGGCGAGTTGTCGGCGAGCCGGTCGGAGAGCCGGCCGAGCTGCTTGATGTCCTCCTTCAGGGGTTTGCGGCCGTCCTGGAAGAGGTCCGCGGTGACCGTGGTGAGCGCGCCCATCGCGGTGACGGCCTCGCCGAGCGGTTTGCGGTCGCCCGCGAACCCGGTGACGAGTTCCTGGAGCGTGTCGACGAGGTCGTTGAAGCCGGCCTCCCGGTCGTTGACCGTCTTCAGGACCGTGTTCAGGTTCTTGATCACCTCGCCGATCACCTTGTCCTTCGCGGCGACCGTGCCGGTCAGCGAGCCAACGTGCTGGAGGATGCTGTCGACGGTGCCGCCCTCGCCCTGGAGCACCTGGACGATGGAGCCGGCCAGCTGGTTGACGTCCGGCGGGGAGAGGCCCTCGAAGAGCGGCTGGAAGCCGTTGAAGAGCTGGGTGAGGTCGAGGGCCGGGGTGGTCCGGGACAGCGGGATGGTGGCGCCCGCGGCGAAGCTCTCGCCGACGGGTCCTGCGCCCTGGTCGAGGTCGATGTAGCGCTGGCCGACCATGTTGAGGTACTTGATCGAAGCGGTCACCGACGCCGGCAGCTTGCGGCCCTTCTGGACACTGAAGCCGACCTCGGCGAGCCGCCGGTCGGCGACCTTGACGGAGTCGACCTGCCCGACCTTCACACCGGCGATCCGGACGCTGTCGCCGACGACGAGGCCGGTCGCGTCCGTGAACCTGGCCCGGTACGAACGGGTGTCGCCGACACCGGTGTTGGCGATGGACAGACCCAGCACCGTGGTGGCGAGCACCGTCACCACGATGAAGACGATCGATTTCGCGAGCGGTCCCGCGAGGGAGCGGCGCTTCACTTGAGCTTCACCTCCACACCGCGGAAGGCCGGACCGATGAGCACGCTGCTCCACTCGGGCAGGGCCTGCGGCCGGACCTTCAGTGAGGGAGCGACCAGTTCGTTCACGAGCCGGCTCTCCTGCGGGGAGTTGGGCAGACCGAGCGACGCGTCGGCGGCCGGGACCTCTTCGGGGGCGTCCGTCTCCGGCTCGGCCGCGGTCCCGTTGTCCTTGGCGGTCCTGACGTCCGCGGTCGGGACCGTCCGGCCGACGTAGGGGACGGAGTAGCAGTGCGGTCCGCCGGTCGCGTTGTAGACGGGCGTGTCCTTGCCCGCCACGTACTTCCCCTGGGAGGGAACGGCCTTGAGGGTGACGTGGAGCCCGGGCTCGTCGGTGCCCTTGCCGAGCGCCTTGTCCATGGCCGGGACGAACCCGGCCATGGTGCGGAGCGTGCAGGGGAATTCCGAGGAGTACGTGGCGAGGGTCTCCAGCGTCGGCCTGCCGGAGGCCGCGAGCCGGATGAGGTTGTCCTTGTTCTTCTCCAGGAACGCGGTGAGGTCCCGGGCGGACGCGGTGGTGGAGCCGTACAGGTCGGCGAGTTCGGCCTGCTGTTCGGCGACGGTGCCGCTGGTGGTGGTGAAGTCGGTGAGCGCGTCCAGGACGTCGGGGGCGGCGTCCCCGTACACCCGGCTCACCTTGACGAGTTCCTTGATGTCCGCGTTGAGCGTGGGGAGTTGCGGGTTGAACTTCTGGAGGTGCGCGTCGAGCGTGACGAGGGTGTCACCGAGCTTCTCGCCGCGGCCCTGGAGTGCCTGGGAGACCGCGTTGAGGGTGGCGGAGAGCTTCTCCGGCTTCACGGCGGTCAGCAGCGGCAGGACGTTGTCGAGGACCTCTTCGAGTTCGAGGGCGTTGCTGGAGCGGTCCTGCGGGATGACGGCCCCCGCCCGCAGCGCCCGCGGTGACGGTACGGGGGGCGGCACGAGGGCCACGAACCGTTCGCCGAACAGCGTGGTGGGCAGCATCTGGGCGGTGACGTCGGCGGGGACGCGGTCGAGCTTGTCCGGGTCGATCGCCAGGGTGAGGCGGGCGCCCTCGCCGTCGGCCGCGATGCCGCGCACCTGGCCGATGACGACGCCGCGCAGCTTCACGTCGGCGTTGTCGTGCATCTCGTTGCCGACGCTCGACGTGCGTACGGTGACGGTCGCGTCATCCGTGAAGTCCTTCTCGTACACGGAGACCGACACCCAGATGAGGACGGCGGGTACGAGGAAGAAGGCGACCCCGGCGGTTCTGCGGCCGGCGGTCCGCGCGGCCCTGTTGCCCCTTGTGGTCCGCGATGACATCAGCCGGCCACCTTCACGGTCGTCGTGGCTCCCCAGATGGCGAGCGAGAGGAAGAAGTCGGTGACGCTGATCAGCACGATCGCGTTGCGCACCGAGCGGCCGACGGCCACGCCCACTCCGGCGGGTCCACCGGTGGCGTGGTAGCCGTAGTAGCAGTGCGCGAGGATCACCATCACGCTGAAGATCAGCACCTTGAGCACCGACAGCAGCACGTCCTGCGGGGAGAGGAAGAGGTTGAAGTAGTGGTCGTACGTGCCCGCGGACTGCCCGTTGAACAGGACGGTGACGTAGCGGGAGGCGACGTACGAGGAGAGCAGCCCGATCGCGTACAGCGGGATGATGGCGACGACCCCGGCGATGATGCGCGTGGTGACGAGGTAGGGCATGGAGCGCACGCCCATCGACTCCAGGCCGTCGATCTCCTCGTTGATCCGCATGGCACCGAGCTGCGCGGTGAAGCCGGCGCCGACGGTCGCGGAGAGAGCGAGGCCGGCGACCAGCGGGGCGATCTCACGGGTGTTGAAGTACGCGGAGATGAAGCCGGTGAAGGCGGCGGTGCCGATCTGGTTGAGGGCGGCATACCCCTGGAGTCCGACGACGGTGCCGGTGGCCAGGGTCATCGCGATCATCACGCCGATGGTGCCGCCGACGACCCCGAGACCGCCGCTGCCGAAGGCCACCTCGGCGAGCAGCCGCTGCACCTCCTTGAGGTAGCGGCGCAGCGTCCGGGGGATCCAGACCAGGGCCCGTACGTAGAAGGTGAGCTGGTCACCCGACCGGTCGAGCCAGCTGAGTATCGGCATCGGTCAGCTCCCCTTCGCGGGGACGATCTGGAGGTAGATCGCCGTGAGGACCATGTTCACGAAGAACAGCAGCATGAAGGTGATGACGACGGACTGGTTGACCGCGTCGCCCACGCCCTTCGGTCCGCCGCGCGGGTTGAGTCCGCGGTAGGCGGCGACGATGCCGGCGATGAAGCCGAAGATCAGGGCCTTGATCTCGCTGACGTACAGGTCGGGCAGCTGGGCGAGGGCGGAGAAGCTGGAGAGATAGGCGCCCGGGGTGCCGTCCTGCATGATCACGTTGAAGAAGTAGCCGCCGAGGGTGCCGACGACGGAGACGAGGCCGTTGAGCAGGACGGCGACCAGCATGGTGGCGAGCACGCGCGGGACGACGAGGCGCTGCACGGGCGAGACGCCCATGACCTCCATCGCGTCGAGCTCCTCGCGGATCTTGCGCGATCCGAGGTCCGCGCAGATGGCCGAGCCCGCCGCGCCGGAGACCAGCAGAGCCACGATGATCGGGCTGGCCTGCTGGATGACGGCGAGGACGCTGGCGCCGCCGGTGAAGGACTGGGCGCCGAGCTGCTGGGTGAGCGAGCCGACCTGGAGGGCGATGACCGCGCCGAACGGGATGGAGACGAGGGCGGCGGGCAGGATCGTGACGCTGGCGACGAACCAGAACTGCTCGATGAACTCCCGCACCTGGAAAGGCCTTCGGAAGGTCTCCCGGCACACGGTCCCGGCGAGCGCGAACAGCCGGCCGGTCTCGCGCAGCGGGGCGAGGGCCTTGCTGGGGCGCGGGGCCTCGGGCGCCTTATTCGGAGCCGGGGCCGGGGGCCGGTCCTCCGGCGGCCCGGGGGGTATCACCGGCATGGGGGCCGTCATGGGCGCCCACCGCCCGCGGCGGCCGGGCTGTAGCTGTTGAGGATGGCGGTACGGGCCGCCTCGGGAAGCTGGCCCATCATCGACATGACCCGCTCCCGGCGGCGCAGGGCGCCCTGGCGCACCGGCAGGCCCGGCGAGGGCTCCAGCTGCGGGACGACGGTGCGCGGGGCGTTGGCCGAACTGATGCCCTGGCCGTAGCCATTGAGCTCCTCGGCGGCGAGCGTGGCGGCGTCCTTCTCCTCGGACATGCCGATGGGGCCTTCGCAGCGCCCGGCGAGGAACTGGTTGACCACGGGCAGATCGCTGGTCAGCAGCACCTCTCGCGGACCGAAGGTGACGAGGTTGCGGCAGAACAGCATCCCCATGTTGTCCGGGACCGTGGAGGCGATGTCGAGGTTGTGGGTGACGATGAGCATCGTCGCGTCGATCTGGGCGTTCAGGTCGACGAGCAGCTGCGAGATGAACGCGGTGCGGACCGGGTCGAGGCCGGAGTCGGGCTCGTCGCAGAGAATGATCTGCGGGTCCAGGACGAGTGCCCGGGCCAGGCCGGCCCGCTTGCGCATACCGCCGGAGATCTCGCCGGGCAGCTTGTCCTCGGCACCGAGCAGGCCCACCACGTCGATCCGCTCCATCACGATGCGGCGGATCTCGGATTCCTTCTTGCGGGTGTGCTCCCGGAGCGGGAACGCGATGTTGTCGAAGAGCGACATCGACCCGAAGAGCGCACCGTCCTGGAACATGAGGCCGAAAAGCTTTCGGGCCTCCATGATGTCCCGCTCGGAACCGTTCACCATGTCGACGCCATCGACGAGGACGCGGCCCCGTTCAGGCTTGAGCAGGCCGATGATGGACTTGAGGAAGACGGTCTTTCCGGTGCCGGAAGGACCGAGCATCACGCTCACTTCACCGGCGGGCAGGGTGAGGCTGACGTCCTGCCAGATGTTCTGCTTGCCGAAGGACTTCGTCAGGCCTTCCACGACTACTTCGATTCCCATCGGCCCTCCCTCGACGTCTCGGTGAACGATGTCATCTGTCAGCGCTCCGGCTCTGAGAAATCCAATGGCGGCTCGTCACACATGCACCAGGAGGCGCACGTTATGTCCGCCGAAACCGCCAGGACAAGCCGTTGAGCAGCAGAGATCGGCGAACCATGTGCTCGATGTGGATCACTTGTCACCGAGTGACAAAACCGCTCGCAGGCTTTGTCGGAATCTGCGCAAGTTCTCCGGCGTGCGGATCGGGTTCCGAGTCCAGAGGGGCTGGAGCCGTGGGTCCCGACCGTGGGAGCGCCGGCCCAGGACAGAGGCTTCGGAGGCCGGCGCATTCCCGGTGCGGAATTCGGGCCGAGGGGGCTCGACCTGGACTCCGCAGGCGTCGAACGAACAGCTGGGGACACGTTTCCGTGCCGCTCACCCGGGACGCTACGGGTCAGTAACCTTTCTTCGCAATAGCGGTTCCGGAACTTTCTGCACAGCACTTCCGGGAAAGGGAATTCTTGTCACCACGTGACTGATCGGCGCGCGGAAACTATACGAATATGAGCCTCCCCGTCCGCACGCGGAACGGGCCCCGGTCTGCGGCGCGGCATGCCGAAGCCCGCCCCGACCAGGAGATTTCCCGGGTCGGGGCGGGCGGAGGCCGTTGCACCGAGGACGCGCACGGAATGACAAGGAGTGACGCGTCAGCCCTCAGTAAGGCCGGTGCTACTTCGCCGCGGAGTGCCAGTACTGGGAGAGCACCTTCCCCGCGTTGGGCAGGACGAGGCCGGGTGCGGTGAGCGCGGCGCTGTACGTCGAGGCGTTGTTGAGCGTGAGGTGGTTGTCACCCGAGAGGGACGGCAGCCCCTCCTTGAGGTTCACCGCCCAGCTGAGGATTCCGCCCAGACCGCAGCCGGTGGCCTTCGGCGCGGCGAAGGTGGTGTCCGCCTGGGTGTTCCCCGTCAGGGCGAACCTCAGCATGGCGCCGCCGGTGGCGTTGCGTGTGCCGTCACCGTCGAAGCGCTGAATGGCGACGGCCGGCGCCGTGACGTTCTGCGGGCGCAGAACCACCGGGGAGCCGGTGCTGCCTATGTAGCAGTTGGAGCCGAGGAGCGAGTTCTCCAGGTGGATGCGGACCGGCAGCTTCACGATCGGCTGACCGACGCTCAGGCCGGCCGGAAGGTTGAACTCCGTGGGCGCACCGGCCGACTCCACCGTCGCCGTCACCCTGTTCAGGCTGACGCTGGTGATCTGTCCGCAGACCGCGCTGACGACGGGTATGTCACTGGGGCACATGAGCCCCAGCAGCCCGCCGGGAATCTCCGTCGGTGCGCTCACGAGCGCACCGCCCGCGGGCGGAATCACCTTGAAGGTCCCGGCCGCGGTGTCCTGGATGACACCGAACTGCATGTCGTTGGCGCCCGTGGTGGCCTCCGTGGTGCCCAGCTTGAACTCACCGCCGGGCGAGTACGAGGAGACACAGGACGCGACGAGGTCCTGGCCGTCCGCCGCGAGCATGGCGGGATCGTCGACGGGACAGCGGGAGAAGGGCGCCCAGTCCCCGTTGAGGCTCGCGGCGGCGGCGGAGGCGGACAGCGGAGTCAGCGGGATCGCGACCACCGCAGCGGCGGCGGCGGCGATCAGTCCGTTACGCCATCTCTTCGGGACAGCTCTCATTACTCCCTCAATTCATGGTGGGCGGATCAATGGGGTTGAACTCATGTCAGTTCGGGAAGCGGCGGGTTCAGCGCTGCGGCTTGGGGACCTGCACCGGCTGGCCCTCCGGCGTGCACACGTTCGGGTCGTGCTGCGCCGCCGCGCAGGGTGCTGCCTGGACCTGTTTCACGGCACCGGGGACTCCGGAGATGGACGCGGTGAAGAGGTCGTCCAGGTCCTCGCCGACACCACACCCGGAGAAGGGCGGCAGGGTCACCTTGCCGACGAGGACACCGCCCGTGACCAGCGTGTATCCGGTCTGGACTCCGTCCTTCAGAACCATCTTCCCCTGCAGGGGAAGGGCGAACGGCTTGGACGTACGGCAGTTGGGCCCGACGTCCAGCGGGACTCCGTTCACCTCGACGTCGTACAGGCGGAGCTGGAGCATCAGGTCGATCGTCGTCGTGCCGACGCTGTTGCCGGGGCTGAGGATCGTCAGGTCGGAGTGGATGTTGGGCAACGGCTTTCCGTCGGGGCCGGCTTCCGGCGGGATCTGGGTCATCTCCATGGTCGCGGTCGTCGGCGTGAAGCCGAAAGTCAGGAACGTACCGCTGGCGGGGGGCAGCTGCGTCTTTCCCTGATAGTCCAGCAGCGCCGTCGAATCCTGGAGCACATGCAGATGCCCGTCCTGGAACTTGAGCACCGTCGCACCCTGATGGATCTGCGTGCAGGCGACCGGGAACAGGGTGGCGCTCTTGAGTTTGGCGACGTTCGCGTAACCGGTGACATACGCGTTCAGGCTGAACTGGTCCTCCTCGTCACCCACGCAGCGGGGCGCGTCACCGTCCTGGCGTGACGCCTTCGGCGTGTTGCCCACCTCGGGCGTCGCACCGGCGCTCCGGGTACCGTCCGCGGTGGACGCCTTCCCTTCCTGGGACTCGGACGGCTCGGGCGAGGGCCCTTGCGGTTCCCCGCCGACCGGCACCGAGGCAAGGGTCAGGTCCTGGTCAGGCGCGGGAGCACAGGTCAGTTGCACGGCCAGCGGCTCGACCGAGGCACTGTCCGGCTTCGGCGGAGTGAGCCGTGCGGTCAGCTTCGCCGCGGTGAAGGTGAGGTCACCCGAGGCTCCGGCGGTCACCGTGGGAACGTCACCCGTGGAGGAGAACGTGAGATCCCCCGACTCCGGGACCGCCACCGGGTCCTCGACCGTCCCGGCCCAGGTGGCCACCGCGGACCGGTCGCCCTGGGCCACATTCACGCTCAGCTCTGTCTCCACCGTGTAGCCGGCCGCTCCGCCGTCCGACAGATCGGCCAGCGCCTCCCCGGACACGGTCAGTTCAGTGCTCACGTCGGCGAGCTGGAGTGGCCGGTCGACCTTGCCCTTCTCCGGAACCGTCGCGGACACACGCACCGCGACCTGTTGGGACCCGGAAGGGAAGTCACAGCCGTACGTCAGCTCGGCCTGGACCTCGCGGTCACCGGCCGACGCCTGAGCGCCCGGAATCATTCCGGCCATGAGGACCGCGGCCAGGACTGCTCCGCCCCGTGCTGCCAGGTGCCCGCGGCTGCGCCCCGTTGCCCCGCGCGTCGTCATCCCTCGTGATTCCCTTCTGTCGGGGCCGCAGACCGCACGGCAGGAGTCCCGCCGTGCGGTCTGCAGAGCTTTCGGTCACCCGGCGGTCCGTCAGGTTCCGATGATGCTCGTGATTCCGGTGACGGAGTAGTCACCGGTGAACGTCGGGTGGTCACCGACGGCCACGATCCCGGCGCATCCCGCGGTAGCGGTCGAGACGGTCAGCTGGCGCGTGGAGTTGGAGACGGCCAGCTTCTTCGTGCTGTTGGTGAACTTGGCGTTGACCTCACCGGTCACGTTGAAGGTGCAGGTGAGGACGGTGAGCTTGGCCTTGATGTTCTTGATGTAGCCGGTCGTCACGCCGGAGGTGTAGTCCTGCGCGACGAGCTCCCAGGCCGGCGAGGTGGTGGCGACGGGCGTCACCGGTCCGAGTGCGCTGGTGCACGGGCTCGCGGTGGTCCCGAAGGTGGCCGAGGTGATGGTTCCGACCGTGGCGGGGTTGCCCGTGGCGCTGGCCGCGGAACCACCCGCGCCCGCTGTCGGACACGTCAGCGGGAGGCCGTTCACCGACAGGACGGTGTTCGTCGACACGGCGGTGAATGCCCCGCCCGTGACGGTCCACGTGGTGGCGGGAAATGCCATCGCCTGGGTCGCGCTGAGTACGACGGCCGCAGAAGCAACGCCGGTTGCGACGGCGATCTTCTTGAGGGTATTACGCACAGTTAGTTCCTCCGATTCGACAATGCGGGTGGCACTGCTTGCGGGGACGTGCTTCACGGCTGCCCAAGGGGCACGAAGCACGGCTATGAACCACTTCTCCGAGGGGAAGGCGTACGCTCGGCCACACACAATCTGTGACAGGCCGTGACGTTACTTGCGGGAAACTTGGAGCACAATCCCGCCAGCCGAAATTGCTCTCAGCGAGTTCTTTTCTCGTACCCGGCTTACTAACCAGCGCAGTTGACTTGTCATTTGCTGCGCAAAATCACAGTCGGACTCCGGGGCACGGGCGGGGACACGCCCGCGCCCCGGACATCGGTGCCGGCGCCGTCACCCCGTGGCAACACCGTTACGGGCCACTCGGCTGCCCGTAACGGCGAGGCGGAGAGCGCCCCCGCCAGGAAGGATCACCCGGAGCCCGCGCGAGCCCGGCCCCCTCCGCGGCCCGGGACATCCTCAACCGGAATGCCCATGCGCGGCGCGCCCGCCGGAGCACGCGGACAACCGCCGATGCCCGTCTCCCCGCACTCCGGGTGAACGGCCGAAAATATTGTCCGGAAGTGAGTACTCCCGCCCTACCTGCACCGGAGCACCACAACACGGCCGAGATGTGTGGCCCCTGCACTTCGATCCCGCGCAAGTGGTGGGCATGGCCACTGACTTGGTCTATCTTCATCGCGAACTTGGTACGCACCTGTCGGTTCGTGGGAGCGCTTTCCCCCACTGCCTCACCCCCACCGGGCGCCGGAGAGCAAGGGGAAACGCCATGCCGAGAGTCATTTCGCCATTGGACACAGGGGACCCGCTGGGACCGCTTCCCCAGGAGTTCGCGGCCATCATGCGACCCGAACTGCCCAGCCTGATCAAGGAGATAGGCGTCGAGGTCACCCGGGCCTATCCGGAGTACGCCCGCCTGCTCAGCGGCCCGAACGGCCAGGCCATTCGGATCGGCGTCGAGCAGAGCCTCGCCTCGTTCGTGGATCTGGTCGCCGAACCGTCCACGTCGACCTCGCTGCGCGACGACATGTGCCGCCGTTTCGGCCGGTTCGAGGCGTACGAGGGGCGCACCATGGAGACGCTCCAGGGCGCGTACCGGCTCGGCGCCCGGGTGGCGCTGAGGCGGGCGAAGAAGGTCGGCCGGAGTTACCACTTCTCCCCGACCCTGATGCTCAGTTTCGCCGACGCGCTCTTCGCCTACGTCGACGAGCTCGAAGCACTCTCGCGTGAGGGGTTCCTCGAAGTCCAGTCCCAGAGCGGCGAACAGACCGAGGCCATGCGCCGGCGTCTGCTGCATCTGATCCTGGCCGGACGCCCCGTGCCCCGTTCCGCCATCGCCGAACTGTGCGAGCAGACCGGGTGGACGCTCCCGGAGGAGGTCACCCTCGTCGCGGCGCGCGCCCCCGCGGGGCTCGACCGGGTCAGCGCCGACCGCGACATCCTGGTCGATCTCAGCGACCCCCAGCCCCATTTACTCATCCCGGGCCCGCTCGACGCCGCACGAAGAACCATGCTCGACCAGGCGCTGCTCGGCACCCGCACGGCGATCGGGCTGACCGTTCCCACCGCGCTGGCCGCGGACTCGATCCGCTGGGCCAGGAGGATCCTCGAACTCGTCGACGCCGGCGTCATCGACGACGCACCGGTCATCCTGTGCGCGGACCACCTCATCACCCTGTGGCTGCTCTCCGATCCGATCCTCCTGGACCAGCTCGCCCAACGGGAGCTCGCCCCCATCGCGGGCATCAGCGCGACCCGTCGGGAGCGGCTCGTCGAAACGCTGCGCATCTGGCTGGACACCCGGGGAACAGCCGCCCACATGGGCGAACTGCTGGACGTCCATCCCCAGACCGTCCGGTACCGCATGCGCAACCTGGAGTCCATCTTCGGTGAGCAACTGGTCGATCCCGAGAGCCGGTTCTCCACCGAGGCGGTGCTGCGGGCGCTTCAGCTGCGGGCCCGCACCCGGAGTTCCACCACCCAGTAGTCCACGCAGAACGCCTTCGGGCCTACTCACGGCCTTCACTGCGCGTCAACTTACTTACGAGTAAAGGGAAATACCCGGTCACTCCCAAACGGTTGCCACACGGAGACGTTCTCAACGAGAAACCCGGAACTGCGTCCCGTACATATGGAGGAGTCGTCCGCCCACCCGGCGGACGCGGCGCCCGACCTCCTGGCCACCATTCGAGAGGGAACCCCCCATGACCGCCTCACATCTGCTCGTCCCCGTCCCCATCCCGGACAGCGTCGCCGCGCTGATCGGCTCCTGCATCCCGCCGCACATCCTGGAGGCGGAGTTCGACGCCGAGTGCGCCGCACGCGAGGTCCGCAGGTTCCGCGGCCCACGGCTCGGCATCGAGGACCAGGCCGACCGCGAACAGGCCCTCTCCGAGCTGGCCCGCGCCAACAAGGTGCTCTCCGCCCACCACCCCCGGCTGGCGGTGCGCCCCGGCAGCTCCTGGTGACCGCCGCACCCCGCCGCCACCTTGCGGAGGGACTCGACGGCGCTTACCTTACTCAAAAGTAAGTTTACTCCAGAGTAAGGAACTGGCGTGGCCGACAACAGCAGCGGCAACCTCACCGACGAACTGACCGCCCTCGACTTCGCGGCCGTCTCCCCGACGGAGTTCGCGCGGATCGTGAAGGGCCTGTCCGCCAGGCAGCTCGGCGAGGTCATGCACGGCGAGCTGCGCACCCGGGTGCTCGGCGAGGTCTTCGGCCGGATGAGGCAGCAGTTCCGCCCGGAGGCGGCCGGACAGCTCAAGGCCCTGATCCGCTGGAAGATCACCGGTGACACCGACGAGGTGTACGAGACGGCCATCGCGGACGGCGCCTGCACCGTCAGCGCGGGCCGCTCCGACGCCGAACCGCGCACCACGCTGGTGATGGGCGACGCGGAGTTCCTGAAGCTGGTCTCCGGCAACGGCAATCCCGTGACGATGTTCATGATGCGCAAGCTGAAGGTGGCCGGCGACGTCGGTCTCGCCTCGGGCCTCACGCGCTACTTCGACATCCCGAAGGCCTGAGCCGATGAGCTACTTCTCCCTCGCCCTCACCGAGGAACAGCAGGACCTGCGCAACTGGGTGCACGGCTTCGCCGCCCAGGTGGTGCGCCCGGCGGCCGCCGAATGGGACGCCCGCGAGGAGACGCCCTGGCCCGTCATCCAGGAGGCGGCCCGGATCGGTCTGTACGGATTCGAGTCGCTGGCCGACATGTACGGCGACCCGTCGGGGCTCTCCCTCCAGATAGCCAACGAGGAGCTGTTCTGGGGCGACGCCGGAATCGGCATGGCGCTCTTCGGCACCTCCCTCGCCGTCGCCGGGATCTTCGCCTCCGGGACACCGGACCAGCTCGCCGAGTGGGTTCCGCAGTGCTACGGCGACGAGGACGACCCGAAGGTGGCGGCGTTCTGCGTCTCCGAACCGCAGGCCGGCTCCGACGTCTCCGCGATGGCCACGAAGGCCCGCTACGACGAGGCCAGGGACGAGTGGGTGCTCTCCGGCCAGAAGGCGTGGATCACCAACGGCGGCATCGCCGAGATCCACGTGGTCGTCGCCTCGGTCGACCCGTCGCTCGGCGCGCGCGGGCAGGCCGCGTTCATCGTGCCGCCCGCGACGAAGGGCCTGGAGGCGAGCCGCACCATCAAGAAGCTGGGCCTGCGGGCCTCGCACACGGCGGACGTCTTCCTCGACGACGTACGCGTGCCCGGGCACTGTCTGCTCGGCGGCAAGGAGAAGCTGGACGCCCGGCTCGCCCGCGCCCGCGAGGGGTCCAACGCCAAGGGGCAGGCGGCGATGGCGACCTTCGAGGTCAGCCGCCCCACCGTCGGCGCCCAGGCGCTCGGCATCGCACGCGCGGCGTACGAATACGCGCTGGACTACGCCGGACAGCGCGAGGCGTTCGGCCGGCCCATCATCGAGAACCAGTCGATCGCGTTCGCGCTGGCCGACATCCGTACCGAGATCGAGTCCGTACGGCTGCTCATCTGGCAGGCCGCGTGGATGGCCCGCAACGACCGGCCCTTCGACGCGGGCCAGGGCTCGATGTCCAAGCTGCGCGCGGGCGAACTCGCGGTGTCCGCGACGGAGAAGGCCGTCCAGATCCTCGGCGGCGCCGGGTACAGCCGGGAACATCCGGTGGAGCGGATGTACCGCGACGCCAAGATCTACACGATCTTCGAGGGGACCAGCGAGATCCAGCGGCTGGTCATCGCCCGCGCGATCTCCGGACGCCACATCCGCTGACGTGGGTCATGCCCCGGCGACCGGGGTGAACCGCACCGGCAGCGACTGCGGTCCCCGGGTGAAGACGCCCTGCTCGGACGGCGTGAACCCGTCCGCGAGCCGTACGTCGGGCATCGCGTCGAGCAGCATGTTCACCCCGGTCCGCACCTCCGCCCTGGCCAGCAGCGCGCCGACGCAGAAGTGCCGGCCCAGCGCGAACGCCAGATGGTCGGCGGCCGCGGAGAACGCCGTGGTGCTGGTCAGATCGGTGCGGAAGAGATCGAACCGGTCCGGGTCGCGGTACCGGGACGCGTCCCGGTTGGCGGAGCCGATCAGACAGGTGACGGTCGAGCCCGCGGGCACCCGGCCGCCGCCGAGCTCTACGTCGGTGGCCGCCTGACGCATGATCATGTGGACCGGCGGGGTGAGCCGCAGTGTCTCGGCGAACGCGAGGTCGATGAGATCGCGGTCCGCCCGCACGGCGGCGAGCTGCTCGGGGTGGGTGAGCAGGTTGGCGAAGATCGAGGCGATGGCCTTGTCGGTCGTCTCGCCGCCGGCGGCGAGCAGCAGGCTGCAGAACGCCTTGATGTCCTCGTCGCTCATCCGGACGCCGTCGACCTCGGCGGTGCAGAGCGCGGAGAGCAGGTCGTCGCCCGGTGCCTTCCGCCGCTGCTGGATGATCGGGATCATGTACGCGGCGAATTCCTGCCGGGTCCGTTCACCGGCCGCCGCCACCTCCGGGTCGCCCGCGAGATTGGCGAGGAAGGCGATGACGCTGGTGTACCAGCCGTGGAAGCGGTCGTGGTCCGCCTTGTCCAGGCCGAGCATGTCGGCGATGACGAGGACGGGGAAGCGGGTCGCGAACGCCTCGACGAGATCGGCCTCGCCGGTGTGCCGGAAGGTGTCGATGAGCTCGCGCGCGTTGCGTTCGATGACCGGGAGGAACTTCTCCTGGAGGTCCGCACCCCGGAAGGCCGGCGCGACCAGGGCCCGTCGTACGGAGTGCTCGCGTCCGCTGAGCTGGAGGATGGTCTTGCCGTGGACCGGCTCGATCTGCCAGTCGTAGTTGTCGGTCGTGAACTCCCCGGCCTTGTCCTTGAAGACCCGCTCGACGTCCTCGTACCGGGAGACGACGTAACTGTTCGTGGCCTCGTGCCGGATCAGCGGGTGGCTCTCGCGCATGATCCGGTAGGCCCCGTAGGGATCGGCCGCGAAGGCGGGCGAGAGAATGTCCGGAACGGGCGGCGCTTGCGAGGCGAGTGACTCTTGTGGGGCAGATGTCATGACGCTCCTGGGTCGTTGACGGGCAACGCCGCCAAGGTTATTGAGTGACCGTCCGACCTGAAACCCCCTGGGGGAACCATGCCCGCCGCCACGCGCCCGTCCGTTCTCTTCGTCACCGATCTCGCCTACGACGCCCGCGGGCGCCGCTACTGCGACGAGGACATCCACCTGACGTCACGGCTGCGGGAGGACTTCGACATCGCTCTCTGTCACCCCCGCGACGCCGCCGCGCTGCTGGACCGTTTCGACGCGGTCGTCGTGCGCAACAGCGGTCCGGTGCTGCACTACCAGGAGGCGTACGACACCTTCCGCGCCCGGGCCCGGGAGCTGGGCACCCGGGTCTACAACCCGCTGACCGGTCGCGGTGACATGGCGGGCAAGCAGTACCTGGTCGATCTGAGCCGGGCCGGATATCCGGTGATCCCGACCGTGGACCGGGCGGCGGACCTGGGGCTGCTGCCCGAGGCGGAGGGCTACGTCATCAAGCCGAAGCTGGGTGCGGACTCGGCCGGTCTGCGGTTCGTGCCCACCCCGTCCCTGCCGCCCGGTGCGGACGGCACGCAGCTGGTCCAGCCGCGGATCGACTTCCGCTACGAGGTGTCCTTCTACTTCGTCGACCACGACTTCCAGTACGCGCTGAACGCTCCGCACCCGGAGCGGCGGTGGGTGCTGGAGCCGTACGCGGCGAGTGCGGCGGATCTGGCGTTCGCGCGCTCGTTCATCGACTGGAACACCCTCGACCACGGCATCCAGCGCGTCGACGCGTGCCGGACCGCCGGGGGCGAGCTGCTGCTCGTCGAGCTGGAGGACCTCAATCCGTACCTCTCGCTGGACCGGGTGGGTGAGCCGGTGCGGGAGGCGTTCGTGGCCCGGATGAAGGCGTCGCTCAGGGATCTGCTGGGCTGACACGTCCGGCGGCCCCCCGCATGCGGGTGACAGGGGCCGGTGTGAGGGTGCAAAGGTGACCACTGCCAGCGAGACCGCCCCCGCCGCGCAGAGTGCCGCCGCGCCGCCCCTGCTGGATCCGCGCCGCCGCAACATCGTCTTCGCCACCATCGTGCTGGGCATTCTGCTGGCCGCCCTGGACCAGACGATCGTGGGGACCGCGCTGCCGACGATCGTCTCCGACCTCGGGGGCGCGGCCCATATGTCGTGGGTGGTGACCGCCTATCTCCTGGCGGAGACCGTGGCGACGGTGCTGGTCGGCAAGTTCGGCGACCTGTTCGGCCGGAAGATCGTCTTCCAGCTCTCGGCGATCATCTTCATCACCGGTTCGTTCCTCTGCGGTCTCGCGACCAACATGACGCTGCTGATCGTGTGGCGCGGTCTGCAGGGCATCGGCGCGGGCGGTCTGATGGTCACGTCGATGGCGCTGATCGCCGATGTGATCCCGCTGCGCGACCGCGGCAAGTACCAGGGCGCGATCGGCGCGGTCTTCGGCGTCTCGACCGTCATCGGGCCGCTGCTCGGCGGCCTGTTCACCGACCATCTGACCTGGCGCTGGGCGTTCTACGTCAATGTGCCGATCGCGATCGTGGTGGTCATCGCGGCGGCCCGGACCATTCCGTCCGTGAAGGCGGCGGGACGCCCGGTGATCGACTACCTGGGCATCGCGATGGTCACGGTCGGGGCGAGCGCCCTGATCCTGGCGACGAGCTGGGGCGGCAACCAGTACGCCTGGGGCTCCTCGGTCATCATCGGCCTGTTCGTCCTCGGTCTGGCCGCACTGGCCGCCTTCTGCCTCGTCGAGTTCCGGGCGAAGGAGCCGATGCTGCCGATGCGGCTGTTCGGCAATCCGGTCTTCACGGTCTGCTCGATCCTCAGCTTCATCGTGGGCTTCGCGATGCTCGGCGCGATGATCTTCCTTCCGACGTATCTGCAGTACGTGGACGGGGACTCGGCCACGCTCTCGGGTGTCCGGACGCTGCCGATGGTCGTCGGCCTGCTCGCCGCCTCGATCTTCAGCGGCAACGTGGTCAGCAAGACCGGCCGCTACCGCGTCTTCCCCATCGTGGGCTCGCTGGTCATGGCCGTCGGCCTGTTCCTGCTCTCCCGGATGGGTCCGGACAGCGGGGTGTGGCTGGAGTCGCTGTACATGCTGGTGCTCGGCCTCGGCATCGGGCTGTCCATGCAGGTGCTGACGATCGCCGTGCAGAACACCGTCGACTACGCGGACCTGGGCACGGCGACCTCGGGCGTGACCTTCTTCCGCACGCTCGGCAGTTCCTTCGGCACCGCGGTCTTCGGCACGATCTACGCCAACGCGCTCGGCCCCAATCTCGAGGAAGGGGTGGCGCAGGCAGCACGGGCGGGCGGTGATCCCGCGGTGCTGGTGAAGGCCTCGCAGAGCCCGGAGGGGCTGCACGCGCTGCCCGACGCACAGTCGGCGCCGCTGGCCCAGGCGTATGCGGACACCCTGCACACGGTGTTCCTGTGGACGGTGCCGGTCGCGGTGCTCGGGTTCGTCGTGGCGCTGTTCCTGAAGCAGGTGAAACTGCGGGACACGGTGCGGGCAGGCTCGACCGACATGGGCGAGGGCTTCGCCTCGCCGAGCGCCGGGGACTCGGCACGGCTGCTGGAGTTCTCGGTGGCCAAGGTCCTGCGGCGGGTCGACCCGGACACGGCCCGGCGGATCGTGGCCTCGTCCGACACCCGGCTCGACATGGCGGGGGCCTGGGCGGTGATGCAGGTCGAGCTGTTCACCAGGATGGTCGGCCACGCGGGGCTCCGGCTCATCGCGACCCGGCACCGGATTCCGCCGGAGGTCCTGGTGCCCGTCTTCGACCGGATGATCGAGGAGGGCTATCTGACCGGCGACGGCCACCTCTTCACGCACACCGAGGCGGGCAGCCGGGAAGCGGCGACGATCACGGACGCGTGGGCGGCCTGGCTCAACGACCAGCTGGGCGAGGACGGGGGCCGCCCGGACGACGTCCGGCTGCGGTCCGCGGTCGATGTGATCGCCAAGCGGCTGCTGGCGGAGGACCTCGCGCACGAACTGGCCCCGGTGACCCCGGCCGGCGCACCGGTCTGAGGCCGCCCCGGCCCGGACCGGCCCCGTCACCCGCGGGGCGTCAGTCCGCGAAGACGGCCGACTCGTAGACCCAGGCGCCCTCGTGCCGGACGAAGCGGCTCTTCTCGTGGAGCGAGTCGCGGTGTCCGCCGGCCGTGTAGTGCGCCCGGAAGGTGACCGTGCCGGTGGTGTGGAAGGCGCTGCCCTCCGTGGTCTCCAGGATCTCCAGCCCCTGCCATTGCTGCCCCGGGTCGAGGTCGAGGACGGCCGGCCGGTGGTCCGGGTGCCAGGTCCGCAGCAGATAGGCGGCGTCCCCGACGACGAAGGCCGCGTACCGCGAACGCATCAGCGCCTCGCACGTCGGCGCCGGGGTCCCGGCATGGAACCGGCCGCAGCACGCGCCGTAGGCGGCGGACAGGCCGCACGGGCACGGCGAGGCGTCCGTGATCTGCGGGAGCGGAGCGGCGGCGGGCCGCCGGGGGCGGGAGGTGCGTCGGGACATGGGTCCATTGTGTCCTGCGGCGGCACCCGCCCCTCCGACGGGCCGCCGGGCCGGGGTGCCGGTCAGGCCTTGAGGGCCACGCCCGCGTACCCCGGGATCGGCTCGTCACCCGGGACGTCGATGACCTCGCCGAGCTCCGGGTGCCAGTCGGCGGAGAGCGAGACGCCCGGGCCGACGAGCTCCAGGCCGTGGAAGAAGGCGGAGAACTCGGCGTGGGTGCGGGGGCGCAGCGTCATCCCGCGGGCCTTGTACATGGCGGCGGCCTGGGCCGCGCCCTCCGGGTTGAAGTCGCCGGTGGTCTGCGAGAGGACGAGGTAGCTGCCGGGCGCGAGCTGGTCGACCAGGCGGTCCACGAGTTCGCCGGCGCCGTCCTCGTCACCGAGGAAGTGCAGCAGGGCCAGCAGCGACAGGGCGATCGGCCTGGAGAAGTCGAGGACCTTGCCGGCCGCTTCCAGGATGGCTTCGGGCCTGCGGGCGTCGGCCTGGATGTACTCGGTGGCGCCCTCCGGAGTCGAGCGCAGCAGGGCCGCCGCGTGGGCGAGGACGATCGGGTCGTTGTCGCAGTAGACGATGCGCGCGTCCGGTGCCGTCTGCTGGGCGATCTGGTGGAGGTTGGGCTCGGTCGGTATGCCGGTGCCGATGTCGAGGAACTGCCGGATGCCGTTCTCCGCGAGCCAGCGGGTGGCACGGTGCATGAACGCGCGGTTGACCCGCGCCATGTCGCGGCCCCGCGAGTCCAGCGCCATGAGCTGCTTGGCCATCTGCTCGTCGACCGGATAGTTGTCCTTGCCGCCGAGGAACCAGTCGTACATCCGCGCCGGATGCGGCTTGCTGGTGTCGATCTCGACGGGGGGCTCGTGCCCGGTCATAGCGCGCTCCTTGGATCCGTTGGCGGACGAACAGGGGACGAAGGGGTGCGCGGCGACCGGGAACCGTCCACGCGGTGGGGTACAGGGTAGGTCAGGCAGGGTCAGGTCAGGAGGAAGTCCGCCTGACCGGCCTTGGCACCCTGGATGAAAGCGGCGATCTCGCGGTGGGTGTAGATGAGGGCCGGACCGTCGGGGTCCGCGGACTGACGCATCGCGATTCTTCCGTCGGACAGCTTCATGGCCTCGACACAGTTGCCCCCGTTGCCACCGCTCCACGGCTTGTACCAGCCCTCGGAGCCGAGTTCGGCGGCCGGCATGCCGTTGTATATGGGTGTCATCACAGCTCCTTGCGGAAGTCCCTGAGGAGTTCCTTCGTGCGTTGTGCAGTCGCGGCCTGGGCCGCCATGCGGTCCATGACCTCGAGGTAGGAGGCCACCTCGGGGCGCGCGTCGAAGTAGACGGCCCCGGTGAGGTACTCGCTGTAGACCATGTCGGGGAGTTCGGGGACGGCGAACCGGAAGAGCACGAACGGCCCGTAGGTGCCCGGGTGATGGCCGGTCGAGAACTCGGCGATCTGCAGGGTCACGTTCGGCAGCGCGGTGGCTTCCAGCAGCCGGTCGACCTGGGCGCGCATGGCGTCCGGGCTGCCCACCGGGCGGCGCAGCACCGTCTCGTCCATCACGACCCACAGCCGCGGGGCGTCCGGCCGGGTGAGCAGGGACTGCCGCTCCATCCGCAGCGCGACATGGCGCTCGATGTCCTCGGGCCTGGTCTGGCCGACCGCTCCGGTGCGCATCACCGAGCGCGCGTAGTCCTCGGTCTGCAGCAGCCCGGGGACGAAGTGCGGCTCGTACATGCGCAGGAGGCTCGCCGCGCCCTCCAGGCTGACGTACATGCTGAACCAGTCGGGCAGCACGTCGTGGAACCGCTGCCACCAGCCCGGCTTGTTGGCCTCCTCGGCGAGGTCGACGAAGGCGTCGGCCTCCTCCTCGCTGATTCCGTAGGCCTTCAGCAGCAGTTGCACATAGGGGATCTTGAGAGAGACCTCTGCCGTCTCCATCCTGCGTATCGTCGCGGGTGCGACGCGCAGCACCTTGGCAGCCTGGTCCCGGCTCAGGCCGACGCGCTCCCGCAGATCCTGCAGGCGCTTGCCGAGAACGACCTGACCCACGGTCGGGGCGGACCGCGGTTCGCTCACTTCAGACCTCCCCATGCGCTGTTTGCGAGCAGTGTGCCATGCGCGTGCCGTCAAAGACACAGCCACTCTGAATTTTTCAGAGTGCCCCTTGCCAAGTGTTCGCGACAGGGGGAGAGTTGGTGAGTGAACCAGTTCACTCGTCGTGCCCGCGCACTTCCAGGAAGATCGCGAAGCGTGACACAGCCCCCACTGTGAGGATTCGGTCGTGGCACCTGGCAGTGCGCTCATCCCCCGGCTCATGGACCTCAGCCCCGGGACCGAAGCGCTCCGGTACTGCTTCGCGCTGCCCGCGCACCCCGAGTCGGTCGCCGGCGCCCGGCGGCTGACGCGGGCCCGGCTGGACGAGTGGCGGCTGGACGACGACGCCCACGAGGCCGCGGTCCTCATCGTGTCCGAACTGTTCACCAACGCGGTGGTGCACACCGCGAGCGACCGCGTCGTGTGCGAGCTCCGCTGCCTCGATCACCGGCTGCGGATAGCCGTACAGGACCAAGGACACCAGCCCGGCGGGCCGCAGTTGTGCGCCGGTGCCGACGACGAGCACGGACGCGGTCTGCTGCTCGTCGACGCGATGTGCAGCGCCTGGGGGTCCCGCGACGCCGGGAACGGCTCGGGCCGCATCGTCTGGGCAGAACTGCCGCACGGCTCGGAGCACACATGCTGAAGAACGCAATGTCCCATCTGCTCGGAGCCCGGCGCTCCCGCGAGCCCGGCTGTCCCCCGGGCGGCGGCGGACGGGTGCAACTCGCGCTGCCGGCCGCCCTCTCGGCGAGCCTGGGCTGCGACGCGGTGGGGGTGCCCGCGCGGTACGGCTTCCGGCTGATGTCCCATCTGCCGCGGACGGGCTGCGTCTTCGCGGACGCCGACCTCTGGTGGTGGATCGTGCCCTCGGGCTCCGACCTCGATCTGGACTGGCCCGCGCAGGCCGCGTACGTGCGAGGGGCGTACGTCCCCGCGGTGCGGCCCCGGCTGATCCACCAGCCCGACAGCGGCCGCACGCCGTACACCCCGCCCATCCCGCTGTTCCTGATGGTCTGCCAGGTGACCGGGGTGACGCCGTCGTGGGCGGCCGCGGGCGGTCCGCGCGTCGTCTCCGCGCCCTGACCCGCCCCTCGCGCTAGTGGAGGTACGCCAGCTCCGGGTGGGCCTTCGTGTAGCCGTCCACCAGGCGGCGGGCCACCGACACGGAGTCGACCAGCGGGTGCAGGGCGAACGCCCGGACGGCGTCGGCGCGGGAGCCGCTCGCCGCCGCGTCGAGCACCGCGCGCTCGACGGCCTTCACCGCGGTGACCAGGCCGACCGCGTGGTACGGAAGCGGCTCCACGGCGACCGGGCGGGCACCGTTCGCGTCGACCAGGCACGGGACCTCGATCACGGCCTCCGCGTCGAGCACCGAAAGGGTCATGCGGTTGCGGACGTTGAGGATCAGGGACGTCTGCTCGTTGCGGGCGACCGCCCGCATGAGCGCGAGCGCGACCTGCTCGTAGCCGCCGGATTCCAGATCGCTCTCCTCGCGCTCCCCCGCCCCTGCGACCTCCCGGTTCTCCGACATGTACGTGGCCTCGCGCTCGGCGCGGGTGCGGTCCCAGGTGGCGAGCGCGGGCGTGGCGGGGTCCTTCATCCGGCCGTAGAAGCCCTCCTGCTGCTCCCGGAGGAAGGCGCCCCGGGTCTGGTCCGCCTCCTGGTAGGCGCGGACGGCCTCCCGGTTGAAGTAGTAGTAGTGCAGGTACTCGTTGGGGACCGAGCCCAGGGAGCGCAGCCAGTCGGTGCCGAAGAGCCGGCCCTCCTCGAACGAGCCGAGCAGCTCGGGGTCGGCCAGCAGGCGCGGGAGTTCGTCGCGGCCCTCCACGTACAGCCCGCGCACCCAGCCCAGGTGGTTGAGTCCGACGTAGTCGATCCGGGCCCGGCCGGGGTCCGCTCCGAGCACCCGGGCGATGCGCCGGCCGAGGCCGACCGGTGAGTCGCAGATGCCGATGACGCGGTCGCCGAGGTACCGGGACATGGCCTCGGTGACCAGGCCGGCCGGGTTGGTGAAGTTGATGACCCAGGCGTGCGGGGCGAGCCGGGCGATGCGGCGGGCGAGGTCGACGGCCACCGGGACGGTGCGCAGCCCGTAGGCGATGCCGCCCGCGCCGACGGTCTCCTGGCCGAGCACCCCTTCGTCCAGCGCGACCCGTTCGTCGGCCGCCCGGCCGGCGAGGCCGCCGACCCGGATCGCGGAGAAGACGAAGTCGGCGCCGCGCAGTGCCTCGTCGAGTTCGGTGGTCGCGACGACGGTGGGTGCGTCGGGCACCGAATCGGCCTGCTCGGTGAGGACCCGGGCGACGGCGGTGAGCCGGTCGGCGTCCGTGTCGTAGAGGGTGACGGCCGAGACCCGGCCCTCGGCGTGGTCGGCGAGCAGCGCCCCGTAGACGAGTGGAACCCGGAATCCGCCGCCGCCCAGAATTGTCAGCTTCACGCTTCCGCATGGTACGTGGGCAGGCCGGGCGGCGGGGCGAGCGACCGGCCGGTGGAACGGCCCGGTGGCGGGGACCCGCAGGTCCGCCTCCACCGGGCCGTCCGCCGTCGGTCGCGGCAGGTCAGTAGCCGTTCCACCAGCGGGTGACGACCCGCCACAGCCGGGCCGGGGCCGCTGGCCTGCGCTGCTGCGGGATCATCCCGGAGGCGGAGCCCTCGCCCTGCGGGCCGGCCAGCGCATCGACGGATCCGTCGGCGGTGGCGGTGGCGCCGGCCGGGGCCGTGCCCGCACGGGCCGGTTCGGTGGGCGCCGGGGCGGTGGCGCGTACCGGGGTCGGCGCCGTGTGCCGGACCGCGGACTGCACCTCCCAGTCCTGGCGGGCCGGGTTCGGCTTGCCCATGGACGGCGGTTCCCGGTCGTCCTGCGGGGAGCGCGGGGCGAACTCGGCGGGGAGCTGCACCAGATGGCGGCCCATGATGTTGCCGACCCACTGGAGTTCGCTCTCGGCCACGGCGAGTTCGAGATCGGGCAGGCGCATCAGCAGGGCGTCGACGCCGACGTCGGCGATGGCGCGCCCGATGTCCTGGCCGGGGCACTCGTGGGGTCCGCCGCTGAACGCGAGGTGGGCGCGGTTGCCCTCCATGTTGGCGTTGAGGTCGGGCCGGACCACCGGGTCGGTGTTGGCCGGGGCGATCCCGACGATCATCGCGTCGCCCGCCTTGATGCGCTGCCCGCCCAGCTCGGTGTCCCCGACCGCCCAGCGGCCGAAGACCGCGGTGAACGGCGGCTCGTCCCACAGGGTCTGCTCGACCGCCTCGGGGACGGTCATGTGCCCGCCGCTGAGCCGGGCCCGGAAGCGCGGGTCGGTGAGCACCATGCGGAGCACGTTGGCGATCAGGTTGGCGGTCGACTCGTAGGAGGCGATCAGGATCAGCCGCAGGTGTTCGGCGACCTCCTGGTCGTTCATGTCGGCGGGGTGCTCGACGAGCCAGGTGGCGAAGTCGTCCGCGGGCTCGCGGCGGCGCCGTTCGACGAGACGGCTCAGCGCGGCCAGCACATAGGCGTTGCTCTCGACGGCGGTCGCGGTGCCCCGGGTCATGTCGCGGGCGGCCTGCACCATCCGGTCGTTGTACTCCTCGGGCATGCCGAGGATCGCGCACATCACCATCATGGGCAGTCGCTCGGCAAAGTCGGCGACCAGGTCGGTGCGGCCCTCCCGGCAGAAGTCGTTGACGAGCCGGTTGCTGTAGCGGTTGACGTGGCGCCGCACGCCGCGGGTGTCGATCCGGCCCATGGAGTCGGTGACGGCGCCGCGCTGGCGCTCATGGGTGGCGCCGTCGGCGAAGACGCAGATCGGCTGCCAGGTGAAGATCGGGGCCAGCGGGTGGTCGGGGGCGACGCTGCCGTCCTGCAGGGCCCGCCAGCGGCGGGAGTCGCGGGAGAACTGCGAGGGCGTACGGGTCATGTGCAGGTTCTCGCTGTGCCCGAGGACCAGCCAGGCGGGCACGTCCCCGTGCAGCAGCACGGGCGCCACCGCGCCGTGTTCGGCGCGCAGTTTCTCGTACAGGCCGTGCGGGTCCTGTTCGGCCTCGGGGCCGTAGAACCGTCGCAGGCCGCCGGGGCCGATGCCGAGGCCGTGGGCCGGGCACTCGGGGGGCGGAACCGGCCCCGGGGCCTCGCCGGGCTCGTAGTGGAATGGGGTTGTCACGATCGCTCCAGGGATCAGGCTGCCAAGGGCCGGACGAATGGGGGTACGCGTGGGGGCGCGCGGAACGGGTGGCGGGCGACGCGGGCGGGCGACGTCAGCCGAGCGGGACGGCCAGACTGTGCAGATAGCGCATGAGGGTCATCAGCACATCGCGGCTGGAGGCGCGCAGCCGGGCGTCGCAGTCGATCATCGGGACCTCGTCCGGGAGGTCCAGGGCGCTGCGCAGCGCCTCGACGGGGTGTTTCGGCGCATCCGGGAAGGTGTTGACGGCGACGACGAACGGCACGCCGCGCTCCTCCAGCCGTCCGATGACGTCGAAGCTGACTTCGAGCCGGCGGGTGTCGATGAGGACGACCGCGCCGAGTGCGCCTTCGAACAGGCCGTTCCACAGGAACCAGAAGCGTTCCTGGCCCGGGGTGCCGAACAGGTAGAGGATCAGCTCCTCGCTGATGCTGATCCGGCCGAAGTCCATGGCGACGGTGGTGGCGGTCTTGCTCTCCACCCCGAAGTTGTCGTCCACGCCGACGCCGGCCTGCGTCATGGTCTCTTCGGTGGTCAGCGGCCGGATCTCGCTGACCGAGCCGACCATGGTCGTCTTGCCGACCCCGAACCCGCCGACGATCACGACCTTCACCGCGGCGGTGGCCGTGGTGGGAAGGACGTCCTCGCTCCGGGGGCCCGTGATCGTGTCAGAGTTTCTGAAGTCCATGCATCACCGCTTCGAGGAGGGACCTGTCCGGGAGGGTTGCGCGGACGATCGGTGCGCGCGATTCGATCAGTTCGGTCGCGAGGAGTTCGGTGAGGAGCGAGGTCACCACGCTGAAGGGCAGGCTGAGGTAGGCGGAGATCTCGGCGACGGACAACGGTGCCTGGCAGAGCCGCAGGATCACGGCCTGCTCGGGCTGGACCGTCGGTGACGGATCCGACTTCGAGACCACCATCGTGACCAGGTCGAGCGCTGCCCGCTCGCTGCCGTCGGGATCGCCGGTGATGACGTACAGCCGCTCCGGATCGCTCAGTGCCGGGTCGGCCTTGCGGCGTTCTCGCCGGGAAGAACTCATCCGGCCTGCCCGTCATGTCGGGGCGGGCTCGTGAGGTGGGCGCCGATGCGCACGACCATGTCGCGCATCCGTGAGCCGACGAGTCCCGCGTCCACCGTCTCGCCGGCGAGCACCGCGAGATAGGCGCCGGCACCCGCGGCCATCAGGTAGAAGAAGCCGCCGGTGACCTCGATGACGACGAGCCGCATCCTGCCGTCGCTGTACGGGATCTCGGAGGCGACGGCGGCGGCCAGGCTCTGCAGTCCGGCACAGGCCGCCGCGAGCCGGTCGGCGACGTCGGGGTCGCCGCCGTGCCGGGCGATGCGCAGGCCGTCCGCGGAGAGGACCACGATCTGGTGGATGTCGGGGACGTCGTCGGCGAGCTCTTTGAGCATCCAGTCCATGTTGCCCCGTTGCTGGATCACTTCAGGTCTCCCTTGTCCCACGCATCGTCAGAGTCTTCGTCCGCCCTGGGGTCCTTGGGCACGCCGTTGGCGGCCTTGGTGAACGCCTCCAGCCAGATCCCGGGAGGCGGTTCCTTGCCGTTGTCGTGTCCGTTGCCGTGGCCGTTGGTCCGGCCCGCGCCGGTGTCGGTGGACTGCGCGGGGAGGTTGTGCGAACCGAGGGGTGCACGGCCGCGGCTGCGGCGCTGCGGGAGTCCGCCCGCGGTCCACTCGGTGACCACGGGGACGTCGTCCTCCATGGCGACGGCCGGGGTGACGGGGCGGGTTTCGGGCGATACGGGTCCGCTGACCGGACGGGAGGTGACGGTGCGCGGCTTGCGGTGGGTGCTGCGGGCCGGGACGACGTGCTTCATGTCCGCGAGGTCGATGTCGCTGGTGGGCCGCGACGTGGCGCCGATGCCGTGGGCGATACCGGGAGCGGGCCCGGTGGTGATCATGGCGCGGGGCACGATGAGCACGGCGCGGACGCCGCCGTACGCGGACTGCCGCAGCGAGACCTGGAGGTCGTACATCCGCGACAGCCGGCCGACGACCGCCATGCCGAGGCGCGGGGACTCGCCGAGGTCGTTCATGCTGGACCCGGCCTGGGCCCTGGCCAGCATGTTCTCGGCCCGTGCGCGGGCCTCCTCGCTGAGGCTGACGCCGCCGTCCTCGATCTCGATGGCGATGCCGGTCTGCACCTCGACCGCGGTGACGTGCACCCGGGTCTGCGGCGGTGAGTACCGGGTGGCGTTGTCGAGGAGTTCGGCGCAGGCGTGGATGAGGGGTTCGACCGCGGTGCCGATGATGGCGACCTTGGCGATCGAGTGCAGATCGACGCGCGGGTACTCCAGGATGCGCGACATGGCACCGCGCAGCACGCTGAACAGCGGTACGGGCTTGGGCCACTGACGGCTGGGGCGGGCGCCGCCGAGGACCGCGATGGAGTCGGCGAGGCGGCCGATCAGCGCGGTGCCGTGGTCGATGCGGAGGAGGTCGTCGAAGACGTCGGGGTTGCGCCCGTGGTGCTCCTCCATCTCGCGCAGTTCACTGGCCTGGCGGTGGACGATCGCCTGGACGCGGCGGGCGACGTTGACGAAGGCGCGCTGCGCGGAGTCACGCGTCGCCTCCTCGTTGTCGATGATGTCCAGCACCGTGTAGACGAGGGCGCGCTGGGCGTCGGGGAGATGGCGGTAGACCTCGTCGGCGTCCACGACGTCCCGGAGCACCTCGTCGGGCGAATTGCCCACGCGCAGCCGGTGGATGGCGGCCGGCAGCAGCTCCTTGCTGATGCGCACGGTCTCTTCGTCGTGGCTGGCGATGCGCCGTTCCAGCGCGGTGATGCGCTGCTCGTAATTGGCGCGCTGCCGGCGGGCCGCGCGGCCGCGGCGGGCGAGTTGGGCGGAGAGTGCGGCGATCACGACGGTGGCGACGACGCCGCACCAGACGACTGGTATCCGCGCGGCCTCGGCGACCAGTGCCACGGCGGCCGCGGTCGCTCCGGCCGTCACGACGACGGGCAGCAACACGGCGCGGGCAACAGGTGTTTCCCGGTCGGTCGGCGGTGATTCAACACGAACCATCTAAAACCTCTGGCGGTTGATTCGGGGGGAGTATTCAGGAGATACGGCACTTGCAGGGCAGTGAGGAACAAGTGCTCGAATTCATCTCAACTCGACTTCACTGCGCGTGAGCTTAGTCAGATCGAAACAGTGCTTCGGCACATTCACCCAACCCCCTGCGCGAGCACTCGGGCGGTAATACACTCACGAGTTTTTGCACGCACCGCCAACGCTCGTAAGCGGGGAGTGACGACGGGGCCGGATGCGGATGAATCACCCGGCGGCATCCCGCACAGCGGGACGCTGGGTACGGTCGGCACTCAAGTCTCCGCGGAATCAGACCCTTTGCCGCTGTCGCTCGTCCCGCAGGGAAGGACAAGCGCACATGCGATCGAAGCGGATCGAAAGGAGCAGATTCATGACCACCGCAAGGGTGCAGGGCAATCCGGGGCACGAAGGGGAACAGACTTCTCATGGGGCCGGCGCGGGACTACACCATCGAATCGCTCGACACCGGCCTCCGGCTGATGCGGCTGTTCCTCACCCATGACGCGCTGACCGTCTCCGAGGCGGCCGCGCTGCTCGACATCGGCCGCTCCACCGCCCACCGGGTCCTCAGCACCCTGGAGGGGCGCGGTTTCGCGGTCCGGGACGCGTCGGGGCGGGGCTACTGTGCCGGTCCCGAACTGGTGCGGCTGGGCCGCCCCGCCGGCTTCGGCACCGCTGTGCGGGAGCGGGTCGGCGCGGTGCTGGACGACGCCGTACGGCGGACCGGCGAGACCGTGCAGAGCGTGGCGCTGATCGGCGACCGGGTCCTCGTCACGGACGGCCGGGAGTCCGCGCACGCGGTACGGGTGGTGCTGGAGCGGGGCCGCAGCCGGCCCGCGCACGCCACGGCGGGCGGCAAGCTGCTGCTGTCCTGGATGACCACCGAGCAGATCCGTGCGCTGTATCCGCGGGAGCGGCTGGAGGAGGTCACTCCCCGTACGCACGGCTCCCGTTCGGCGCTTCTCGCGGAACTGGCGGAGATCCGTGACCGGGGCTGCGCGTTCGGCCGCGGCGAGTCGGTGCCGGGCGTGTACACGGTCGCCGTGCCGCTGACCGGTTCCACCTGGCGCGACCGGCTGGCGCTGACGGCGTGCGCGCCGGCCGACCGCGGCGACGACACCGCGCTGTCGCGCCGGGCGGGGGAACTCCGGCAGTCGGCCGCGCTGCCGGACCCGGCCGGGCAGCGGCCCGCGGACCGGTCCTGACGGACGGGCGACGGGCCGGCGGCGCGGCGGTCAGTGGCGGGCGCCGCCGATCCGGCCCTCCAGCTGGACCAGCAGTTCGCTGAGCTGGGCGCTGAGCCGCTCGCGGGACTCCGCGTCGAGGCCGGAGAGCACCGCGCGTTCGTACGCCAGCTGGCGGGGCAGCAGTCCGTCGACCAGGGCCCGGCCCTCGTCGGTGAGACGGACGAGTGCGACCCTGCGGTCCCGGGCGTCGCCGCGCCGGCCGATGAGGCCGCGCTCCTGGAGGACCCGCAGCCGCTTGGTGACGGCGGCTCCGGAGGAGAACGTCTCCCTGGCCAGTTCGCCCGGGGTGAGTTCACGGTCGGTCCGGCGCACGGCGCCCAGCAGGTCGAACTCGGGGCGGGTCAGCCCGGCGGCCCGCAGCGGTGCGTCCTCGGCCTGCTGGAGCAGGGCGGAGCAGCGGTTGATCCGGCCGATGAGTTCCATCGGCCCGGTGTCGAGTTCCGGATTGACGGCCTGCCACTGCCGTACCACCGAGGCGACGATGTCGTCGGTCACACCGCTCCGTTCTCCTGGGCCGGGGCGATCGTCCCCCGCCGTGTCGCTGTCGCCGCGAGCGTACGGTGTCCGGCCTGCTCGGCGGCGAGTACCGCCTCCTGGGGCAGGTCGCGCTGCCACCACTCACCGGCGGCGGTGTCGTCCGCCTCGCGCAGTTCGACCAGGGCCCCGGTGAGCCCGCGGCGGGCCGCGTCCAGGGCTGCGGGGGTGACGGCGGGGGCCGCGAGGGTCCGTACGGCGTGGGCGCGGGCCTGTTCGGCGGCGGCGAGGGCCTGTTCGACGCGGCCGCCCGCGCGGCGGTTGGTGACGAGCACCGCGGCGAGGAAGCCGACGGCGGCGCCGATGACGGTGTCCAGGGCCCTGTCCCCGATGAGTTCGCCGGCCGGGTGGCTGCCCGCGTACTCCAGGACGAGCAGGGCCATCGGCGTGACGGCCACGGAGCCGAGCCAGTAGTTGCGGGTGATCAGCGCCTCGGCCGCGAAGCCGAAGAAGAGGCAGAAGCCGATCAGGACCAGCGGGTCCGTCCGGGTGAGCGGGAGCACCGCGGCGAAGACCAGGACACCGATGAGGTTGCCGACGGTGCGCTGGAGCGTGCGGTTCCAGGACAGGGTGACGTTGGCCTGGTAGAGCGAGGCGGCGGTCACGATCGCCCAGTAGGGGCGGCCGACGCCGGCGGCCGAGCAGATGTAACCGGCCAGGGCGCAGCCGATGAGGGTGCGGGCCGCGATCGGCAGCAGCGGGGAGCCGGGGGCGAGCCGGTGGAGCAGGGCGCGCACGGCTCCGCCGCGGGCGGTGCGTTCGGCCTCGACGCCGAAGAGTTCGGCGGCGGTTCCGGGGGCGGGCGGCGGGGTGGGCACGGGGCCGCGGGCGCGGGTCCGCCGGGCCCAGTCGGAGAGCCGCGCCGCGTCGGCGGCACCCTCGGCCGCGGTGCGCGGAGCGTCGGCGAGCGCGGCTTCGGCGTGGACGACGAGGCGTTCCAGCGCCGTGCGGACCGGGGTGGGGCGGCCGGCGGCCATGAGGGTCTGCCAGGCCCCGTGGACGGCGGTGACCGCGGTGTGACGGGTGCGGTGGCCGGGGTCGGCGGCGTAGCCGGCCGCGGCGTTCAACGCGCGGGCGGTCGCGCGGCGCTCGGGCCCCTCCCGGCGGACCAGGGCCGGGGCGACGGTCACGAGCCAGGACACCGCGCCCGCGCCGAGGGTCAGGGCGAGGTGGCCCGGCACCTGGTGGAGCTCCTGCGGGGAGAACAGGGCGGCGGAGCTGACGAAGGTGAAGATCACCGGTCCCGGCGGCCCGATGCGGGTGGCGTCGCAGAGCAGCTTCTGTCCGGCGGCCAGGAGCGCGCCGGCCGCGATCAGCACGGCGGTGGAGCCGGTCAGCGAGGCCGTGAGCAGGGAGACGGCGAGGCCGGCGAGCATGCCGAGCACGACGCCGGCGACGGCCCTGGCGCGGCGGGCGTACGGCAGGTTGTGGCCGTACAGGGCACAGAGCGATCCGGCCATCGTGTACATCACGAGGTCGAGGCGGTCCAGGGAGTAGAGCACCAGGTTGGGGATCGCCGTGGACACGACCACGCTGGTCGCCGGCTTGAACCACATGTCCGAGGGCCGGGCCAGGCGCAGCGGGGCGGCCAGCGGGATTCTGCGGACGGAGGGCTGCCGGGTCCGAACAGTTGTATCGCTCACCCACATACTTTAACAGGTATTACACCTGTAAAAGACTTCGTGTCGTGCCGCTCCCCGATGGCTCTCCCGGGTCCGCGGTCATAGCGTTCAGCTGTGCCAGGAGGCCGCGACAGAACGTGCCCCTCACCCGTCCACCCCCGCATCGAGGAGTCCCGAATGAAGCTCACCGCACCGGTGCCCGGCGGTCCCTGCTGGATCGAGCTGAGCACGTCCGACGTACCGGCGGCCAAGTCCTTCTACACGGCCCTCTTCGGCTGGCGGTGCGAGACCGATCCGCGCGAGGAGGCGGGCGGTTACACCATGGCGCGGCTGGGGGACGCCCGGGTCGCGGCGCTCAGCCCCGTCTACCAGCCCGGACAGCCGCCCGCCTGGACGGTCTCGTTCGCCGCCGAGGACACGGACGCCGTGGCCGAGAAGGCGAAGGCGGCGGGCGGGACCCTGCTGGTCGGTCCGATGGACGTCTTCGAGGAGGGCAGGTTCGCCGTCCTGGCGGACCCGTCCGGTGCGGTGTTCTCGCTGTGGCAGGGGCGCGCCTTCGCCGGTGCCGACCTGTTCAACGAGCCCGGCGCCCTGGGCTGGACCGAGCTCGCCACCCGAGACCGCGATACGGCGCTCACCTTCTACGACGACGTCTTCGGGTGGTCGGTCACGCCGTCGGACACGTACCCGCAGTGGGGTGTCGACGGGGCGGACTTCGGCGGCCTGCTGGCGATGGAGGGGAACATCCCGCCCGAGGTGCCGCCGCACTGGCTGCCGTACATCGCCGTCTCCGACGTCGACGCGACGGCGGCTACCGCCCAGAGCGGCGGCGGTGATCTGCTGATGCCTCCGACGGACATCGCGCACGGCCGCAGGATCGCCGTGGTCCGCGATCCGCAGGGCGCCGCGTTCGGTATCCACCGGGCAGGTGACGAGGGGCAGGACCCGCCTCGATAGCCTTCCGGCACGAGGCGGGGAGGCAGCGGTGGGCGAGCAGGACAGGGACGACCGGGGCACCGAATGGGGCCGCACCCGCACCTGGGTGGAGAACGGGCTGCCCGAGGGCGCCACGATTGTCGGCGCGGAGCGGCTGCGCGGGGGCTGGACCTCGCAGATGCGGCGGCTGAGCGTGACCGGCGGCGGGGCGCCCGGGCAGCTGGTGCTGCGCTCCTTCGTCAAGCCGTTCTTCGTCCGGCACGCGCCCGGCCTGCTCAGGCGCGAGGCCGACGTGCTGGCACTGCTCGGCGGTACGGACGTGCCCGCGGCGGCCCTGCACGCGGTGGACGCGACGGCGGCGCACTGCGACCATCCGTCGCTGCTGATGTCCCTGCTGCCGGGAGGCGTCCGGCTGTCCGACGCGGGCGCGGAACGCCGGGCCGGGCTGCTGGCCGCCCAGCTGGTGCGTATCCACGGCGTCGACGTCACCGCGGAGAACCGGCCCCGCACGTACGAGGCGTGGACCGCCGCCGATCGGGTGCGCGTCCCGGAGACCACCACGAGCCCCGGGCTGTGGCGGCGGGCCGTCGACGTCATCCGCCGCGACGCACCGGCCTACCGGCCCCGCTTCCTCCACCGGGACTTCCATCCGGGCAACGTGCTGTTCGACGGCGAGGGCGAATCCGTGCGCGTCACGGGCGTCGTCGACTGGGTGGAGACCTCCTGGGGGCCGGCGGACCTGGACGTGGCCCACTGCTCCACGGCCCTGGCCCTGCTGCACGGACCCCGATCCGGCATGGCCTTCGCCGACGCCTATCTCGCGGCGGGCGGCGCGCTCGCCCGGGACCCGGGCGACCACCTCTACTGGCGCCTGCTGGACGCGCTCGCCTTCGCCCCCGACGCGGAGAAGGTGGCCGGCCCCTGGCGCGAACTGGGACGGGAGGACCTGACGCCCGGACTGCTGACCGGGCGGCTGGAGGAGTACCTGCGGGAGCTGTTCGTCCGGTACGGCTGAGCCGTCACCGCTGGGCACAGGCGCGCGGGCCGCCCGTCAGCCGGTCTGCTCGTCCGTCACCTGGACGTGGTCCCCGATGCCGACGACGAGGACCCGGGTGCCCGCTTCGATCGGGCGCCAGCGGTGCACCAGGCCGCCCGCGCAGTAGAGCGTGTCGCCCCGCTCCAGACGGTAGAAGCTGCCGTCCGCCTCGACCTCCGCCGAGCCGTCGGCGACGTACAGGATCTCGTCGTTGCGGTGCCGGAACTCGCGGCCCCAGTCGTGGTCCCCGGTGAACTCCAGCGCGTGCAGCCGCTGATGGCCGCGGACCAGCGGACGCATCCGGCCGTCACCGTCGCCCTCCGCACCCGTCTCCCGTACGGAGGCGGAGCTGCCGCGCACCACGTCGACGGGGCGGGGCGCCTCGGCCGTGGACAGCAGCTGGACCGCGGTCGTGTCGAGCGCGTCGGCGATGCGCTGGAGCGATCCCATGCTCGGCCGGGAGCGGCCGTTCTCGATCTGGCTGAGGAAGGGGACGGAGAGCCCGGCCCGTCGCGCGACCTCCGCGAGGGTCAGTTCAAGTGCGCGGCGCCGTCGGCGGATTCCCGGGCCGACCAGCGGTGTGTCCGCCTCGCTCATCTCATCCACTCCGTGTCCCGCGTGCCGCACACCACAGCCGGCGGGGCAGGGAGCAGCCTACCGGGCCGGTTAACCTTTTAAGTCCCACCTAATAAAGTTAACCGGGAGGACCGATCCATGCCCCTCGTGGACCAGAACCAGCGACGGCGCCGCGGCACCGGGCTCATAGCCCTGGACGAGGACGCCAGCTACGGCGGGTACACCCTGTTCGCCCCGCTGACCGGCGGCGGCGAGGTGTACCTCATCGACATGCGCGGTGAGGTGGTCCACCGGTGGGACCTCCCGTACCGCCCCGGCCGGCACGCCCGGATCCTGCCCAACGGCAACCTCGCCTACAGCGGCGTCCTGCCGGACGAGCCGGCGCTCTTCCCGATGTGGCACAAGTACCGCGGCGGGATCATGCAGGAGATCACCCCCGACGGCACGGTGGTGCGCGAGCACCGCGACCGTTTCCAGCACCACGACGCGTACCACTACGGCGACGGCCGGCTGCTCTACGCCGCGCTGGAGCCGCTGACCGGCGAGGCCGCGGCCGCCGTCCGGGGCGGGGTGCCCGGCTCGGAGCCCGGCGGGACGGTCTGGGCGGACACCATCGTCGAGGTGGACGCCGAGGGGAACACGGTCTGGGAGTGGAAGGTCTCCGAGCACCTCGACCGCGAGGCCTTCCCGCTGCACCCCGACTACTCGCGCGAGCACTACCCGCTGATCAACAGCGTGCTGCCGACCAGCGACGGCAACATCCTGGCGAGCTTCCGCTCCGTCTCCGCCGTCGTCGTCATCAGCCGGGAGACCGGCGAGATCATCTGGCGCAGCGAGCCCGGTGCCGTATCGCAGCAGCACTGCCCGACCGAACTGGAGAACGGCAACTTCCTGGTCTTCGACAACGGCGTCTTCCGGCCGCACTGGGACGTGCCGTTCAGCCGGGTCATCGAGATCGAACGGTCGAGTGGCACCATTGTCTGGGAGTACCACGACCCGGCACGCGAGTCGTTCTTCGCCCCGTTCATGGGCAGCGCCCAGCGCCTGCCGAACGGGAACACGCTCGTGACGGACTCCCCGGCGGGACGCCTCTTCGAGGTGACCGCCGAGGGCTATCTCTGCTGGGAGTACGTCGTGCCGTTCTTCGGCGGCTACCAGGAAGAAGAAGTGCGCAAGCTGTTCCCGTCCGAGCCCAACGCCGTGTTCCGCTCCTACCGCTACTCGGACCGGGAGCTCCCCTGGCTCGACGTCCCGAAGGGCTGAGCCGGACCATGGCCTCCCCCGTCCCCGACACGACCGTCCCCGGCACGGCCGCCCCCGCCTCGTCGGCCCCGTCCGTCGCACCGGTCGACGAGCGGCTTCCGCTCCCCCGGCTGGTCCCGCTCGCGTTCCAGCACCTGCTGGCCGGGGTGGCGGCCCCCGTCTCCTCGGTCATCCTGATCGGCACCACGCTGTCGCTGTCGGCGTCGCAGACGGCGTCGCTGCTGAGCGCCACCCTCGTGCTCTGCGGCATCGGCGCGCTGCTCCAGTCGCTGGGAGTGAAGGCGCTGCGCATCGGCGCCCGGCTGCCGTTCCTGATGCTGCCGGGCGGCGCCGCGGTGGCGATCTTCCTCCAGGTCGCCAAGGAGCACGGGCCGGCCACCGCCTCCGGTTCGGTGCTCATCGCGGCGGTCTTCCTGATCGCCGTACTGCCCCTGTACGGGCGGCTGGTGCGGTTCTTCCCGCCGCTGGTCATGGGCACCACGGTGGTCCTGATCGGGATCAACATGATCAAGATCACCGCGCCGATGATCGCCTCGGGACCGGGGCTCGGCTTCGCCACACTCGGCATCACCGCCCTGTTCTTCCTGTTCATGCGCGGTGTCTGGCGGCAGATGTCGGTGCTCTTCGGCCTCGCGGGCGGCACGTTCGTGGCGGCGGTGAGCGGTACGGCGTTCCACATGGCGCACGGCAGCACCTTCGCGCTGCCCGACCCGTTCCCGTACGGCACACCGCACTTCGATCTGCTGGCCGCCGTGCCGCTGCTGGTCTTCGCGCTCGCCTCGCTGGCGGAGGCGACCGGCCAGACCGTGCTCAACAGCGAGGCGGTGGGACGTACTCCGGACGCGGCCCGTGACGTGCCGCGGATCTCCCGCGCGGACGCCGTGACCTCGCTGGGCGCGGGCGTCTTCGGTACGTCGCTGATGGTGACCAGCGCCGAGAACATCGGCATCGTCCAGCTCACCCGGGTGCGGAGCCGGTTCGTCACGGCGGGCGCGGGCGTGCTGCTGATCCTGTGCGGCCTGATCACGCCGCTCACCCGGCTGCTCGCCGCCATCCCGGAGCCGGTGGTCGGGGCCGCGGGGCTGATCATCTACGCGGTGATCGCCACGATGGGGTTCGGCATGCTCAGCCGCGAGAACCTCAGCCACGGCACGAACGGCATCGTGGTCGCCCTGGCCCTGTGCGTCGGCCTGCTGCCGGTCTTCGCGCCCGAGATGTACGCGGGGCTTCCGGTGTGGGCGCGGACCGTCTTCGGCAGCGGTGTGGCCGCCGGGGCACTGGCCGCGGTGATCCTCGCGGCGGTGTTCTCCCGGCTGGGTCCGCCCGACACCGGGCCGCCCGGCCGCACACCGGAGTGAACACATGAGGACGCCCGCACCCTTCGGGGGGTGCGGGCGTCCTCGCATACGCGGGTGCCGGCTCAGCCGAGGCCGCGGGCGTCCTGCTTGAGGGCCGTGTCCACGGTCAGCGCCGTCGCCACCACGAGGCTCAGCAGCGGCTCGGGCAGCTGGTAGTGGATCTGCAGCACGTAGTTGTCCGCCGTGGTGAAGAGCGTCTTCGCGAGGCCTTCCCAGGTCTTGGTGATCCGGGCTATCTCGGCGTCGTTGTGGTCGACGATCGCGAAGTTCCAGGCGCGCCAGTTCTCGGCCTTGATCGCGCCGATCTGCTGACCGTCGACCATGATCGCGAAGTTGATCTTGCCGATGGCGTTCTGCTGGACGATCTCGCCGACCGGCTGTCCGTCCGCGCGCTGCACGATGACCTTGGACTTGATGAACTTCGCCGGCCGGGTCAGCAGCAGCTGCGGCTGGCCGTAGGCGTCGCGGATCTCGAGCCGGTGGGTCAGGTACTGGTCGATGCTGGTCAGGAAGCGCAGCACCTTGCGGAGCGCGCTCTGGCCCACCTGCACGACCGAACCGATGGTGTTGCCGTTCTGATCGAAGACGCTGTACTCGTTCGTCACCTCGATCAGCTTGGCCTTCTGGTTCACGACCAGGACCTGCTGGTTGAAGAGCGAGGCGCCGCCCGGGACGCCGCCCTGCTGCTGCGGCATGCCCTGCTGCGGCACCGCGGCGGGCTGCTGCTGGGCAGGCGCCTGCTGCTGGTACTGCTGCTGGGCCGCCTGCGGCTGGTGCTGCTGCTGCGGAACCTGGGCCGGCTGGGCCGGGGCCTGCGCGGGAGCCTGCGCCTGCTGCTGTCCGCCCGCCGGGTTGGTGTGCTCGGTCCACTGGGAACCGTCCCAGTAGCGCAGCAGCTGGGGGGCGCCGTGCGGATCCGGATACCAGCCCGCAGATACGTTCGAGTGCGTTGTCACCGGGGCACACTATCCCGGCGCGCCCGCGGCGGAACCCTTTCCCCCGGGATCCACAGCTTCACCGGCCGGCGTTCCTGCCGGTCCGGCACTCATTGAAAGTTCACAGACCAGTACGATGCCGGGGTGAACTGGCTGAGCGAGCACCCGGACCGGCGGCGGAGCATCCGCGTGCCGGTGGTGCTCGGCTGGGTGTTCGTCCTCGTCGCCATGGTGGTGTGCTGCCCGCTGACGTCCGGCCGGCCGGCCTCCGCGCACCACGCGGCGGCCTCCGCCGCGACGGCTCCCCGGATCACCCCCGCCGCCCCGGCGTCCGCGGTACGGGCCGTGGTGGCCGTCGCCCCCGACGACCGCGGGTCGGGGAGTTCCTGCCACGGCGCCTCGGAGCACTCGGCCCCGGTCCTGCTGCCCGGACAGCCCGCCCCCGCCTCGCCGCCCTCGGCCGCCGCGACGCTGCCCGCGGCCCCGCTCACCGGCGGAGCCGTCATCCGCGGCCCGTCCAACGACACCGTGGCCGACGTCGACCATCTCCTCCTCCAGGTTCAACGGATCTAGCAGCCGCGCACGTCCCGGACCACCCGGGACGCTGCCGCATGCCCGCAACCCGTCCGTTCCACCGAAACCGAGGACCCGTCATGGCTTCCGCCAAGAAGCAGAACACCCCTGCCAACGCCCGCCGCGCCAAGCTGGAGGAGGCCCGCCGCCAGGAGCGGGCCCGCGAGCGCCGCAGCCGCGTCATCACGATCGGCGCGGCCGTGCTCGTCGTCGCGGGTCTCGTCGCCGGCGGCGGCTATCTGATGAACGCGGCCGACGAGCAGGACAAGGCCAAGACGGCCGCCAAGGCCTCGCCCGTCGAGGGCGAGAAGAGCTGGGACAAGCTCACGCAGAACCACGTCGAGAAGAAGGTCGACTACCCGATGAACCCGCCGGTCGGCGGCGACCACAACCCGGTGTGGATGAACTGCGACGCCGACGTCTACAGCAAGGAGATACCGAAGGAGAACGCCGTCCACTCGCTGGAGCACGGCGCCGTCTGGGTCACGTACACGAGCAAGGCGAGCGCGGCCGACGTGAAGAAGCTCCAGGACAAGGTCTCGGCCACCCCGTACTCCCTGATGAGCCCGCTGGAGGACCAGGGCTCCCCGCTGATGCTCAGCGCCTGGGGCAAGCAGCTGGCCGTCAAGAGCGCGTCCGACGCCCGCGTCGCGCAGTTCTTCACGAAGTACGTCCAGGGTCCGCAGACGCCGGAGCCGGGTGCCGCCTGCTCGGGCGGGATCGCCAAGTGAGCCAGGCAAGCCAGGCGGCTCAGGGCGGTCGGGCCACGCCCTCGGCCCGTACGTGGCGGCCGATGGTGCTGGCCGGCGGCGCGGTCCTGCTGGTGGCGGCCGGCCTGGTCGTGCTGATGCTGGCGCGGCCCTCGTCCTCCTCCCCCTCGGACACCGGCGCCGCGTCGTCCACGTCCGCCCCCGCCGAGACCTCGGCCGATGTCGGGTTCGCGCGCGACATGGCCGTCCACCATCAGCAGGCGGTCGAGATGGCGTTCGTCGTCCGGGACCGCACCGCGGACGTGGCGGTGCGCCGGCTGGCGTACGACATCATCAACACCCAGGCCAACCAGCGCGGCATGATGCTGGGCTGGCTGGAGACCTGGGGCCGGTCGAAGAGCTCCCCCGGTCCGCCCATGGCCTGGATGGGGCACGCCTTCACCTCGCGCGGTGACGGGGCGCTGATGCCCGGCATGGCGACCGACGCGGAGCTCGACGCGCTGCGTGCGGCGAAGGGCCGGGACGCCGAGGTGCGGTTCCTGAGACTGATGACCGCGCACCACCGGGCCGGGGCGGAGATGGCGCAGGCGGCCGCCGACGCGGCGGGCACCGAGGAGATCCGGAATCTGGCCTCGGGCATGGTGCTGGGCCAGCGGTCGGAGATCGCGCTCATGGCGGACATGCTCAAGGAGCGCGGCGCCACCGACTGAGCGGTGGCCGGGGCCGGGCCGCATCCGAGGACCCGGCCCCGGTCCTGCCGCATCGGGACCGTACGCGCGTACGGAATCGCATAGGCTCGGGACCGATATGAAGAGCAACCTCACGCCGCTGGGGCCCAAGGCCGACAAGGACACCGTCCGGCGCAGCAACCTCAGCCTCGTGCTGCGGGCCGTCCGTGACGAGGGCGAGGGCGAGGCGACCCGGGCCGGGGTCGCCGCGCGGGTGGGACTGACCCGGGCCGCCGTGTCCTCGCTCGTCGAGCAGCTGATCGACAGCGGGTTCCTCACCGAGTCCGGCAAGACGTTCAGCGGGCAGGCGGGCCGGCCGGGGACCGCGCTGAAGACGGCCCGCACCGGTCCGGCGGGCCTCGGTGTCGAGGTCAACATCGACTACGTCTCGGTGTGCGTCGTCGACCTGGCCGGAACCGGCCGCGTCCGGCTCACCGAGCACCTCGACAACCGGGGCGCGCCGCCCGCCGAGGTACTGGCCAGGGCGGCCAGGATCGCCGCGCGCACCCTGGAGTCGGCGCGCGAGCAGGAGCTGTTCCCGGTCGGGGTGGCCCTGGCCCTGCCCGGTCTGGTCTCCGGCGGCTCGGTGCGGCAGGCGCCGAACCTGGGCTGGAACCAGGTGCCGGCCGAGGAGCTGTTCGCCGCCGCACTGGCCGCCGAGCGCCCGGGCCACGAGGCGCTGACGGTGAGTTCGGAGAACGAGGCGAATCTGGCGGCGCTGGCCGAGCTCTGGTTCGGCGGGCTTGGCCGGATCCGGACCTTCCTCTATCTGACCGGTGAGATCGGTGTCGGCGGTGCCCTGGTGATCAACGGGGAACTGCTGCGCGGCGCGCACGGTTTCGCCGGGGAGATCGGGCACGTGGTGGTGGACTCCGAGGGGCCGCAGTGCCGGTGCGGGTCGCGCGGCTGCCTGGAGCAGTACGCGGGACAGGCGGCGCTGCTGCGGTCGGCGGGGATCGAGGAGAGCGGCAGCGGGACCGGGGTCGAGGAACTGGAGCGGCGCACCCGGGCCGGGGACGAGCGGGCGGTGGCCGCGGTCGCCGACGCGGGGCGGATGCTGGGGCGGGTGCTGTCGGGGGCGGTGAACCTGCTGGACCCGGACGCGGTGGTGCTCGGCGGGATCTACCGGAACCTGATGCCGTGGCTGGCGCCGCCCGCCGACGAGGAGCTGACGGACCGGGTGGTGTCGGGGCTGTGGACCCCGGGCGGCGGCCGGCTGCGGGCCTCGTCCGTCGCGGGCGACGCGGCACGGGGTGCGGCGGCACTGGTGATGACGGATGTGCTGGCCGACCCGGTGGCGTACGCGGGGCGGACACCGGCCTGAGCGGACGGCCCGGCGGACCCGGGGCGTGAACGACGGAGGGGGACGGACGCACGGTGCGTCCGTCCCCCTCGTGTCACCGCCGCGGTGCGGCCGGCGGCGTCAGCGGACGCCGAGCAGGTGGTCCATCGCCAGCTGGTCCAGGGCCTCGAACGCCATGCCGCGCTCGGCCGCCGCGGTCACGTCGAAGTCCTCGTAGGCCGAGCGGTCGGCGAGCAGGCCCGCCACGCCGTCCTCGGCGGTGCGCTGTGCCAGCTCGTCGAGCCGGGACGCGCGCAGCGCCTCCTGCACCGCCGGGTCGGCGCGGAATGCGGCGGCGCGCTCCTTGAGGATCAGGTAGTTGCGCATGCAGCCCGCGGCCGAGGCCCAGACGCCGTCGTAGTCCTCGGTCCGCGGCGGCTTGAAGTCGAAGTGGCGCGGGCCCTCGTAGCCGGCCGTCTCCAGCAGGTCGACGAGCCAGAAGGCCTGGCGCAGGTCGCCGGCGCCGAAGCGGAGGTCCTGGTCGTACTTGATGCCGGACTGGCCGTTGAGGTCGATGTGGAAGAGCTTGCCCGCCCAGATGGCCTGTGCGATGCCGTGCGGGAAGTTCAGCCCGGCCATCTGCTCGTGGCCCGTCTCCGGGTTGACGCCCACCATCTCCGGGCGCTCCAGGCGCTCGATGAAGGCGAGGGCGTGGCCGATGGTGGGGAGCAGGATGTCGCCGCGCGGCTCGTTCGGCTTGGGCTCGATGGCGAACCGGAGGTCGTAGCCCTGTTCGGTGACGTAGTCGCCCAGCAGGTCGAAGGCCTCCTTCATGCGGTCGAGCGCGACGCGGATGTCCTTGGCCGCGCCCGACTCGGAGCCCTCGCGGCCGCCCCAGGCCACGTAGGTGGTGGCGCCGAGCTCGACGGCGAGGTCGATGTTGCGGATGACCTTGCGCAGCGCGTAACGGCGGACGTCGCGGTCGTTGGAGGTGAAGGCGCCGTCCTTGAAGACGGGGTGGGTGAAGAGGTTCGTCGTGGCCATCGGGACCACGAGCCCGGCCGCGTCCAGCGACTGGCGGAACCGCTTCACGATGCCCTCGCGCTCGGCGTCCGTGGAGCCGAACGGGATCAGGTCGTCGTCGTGGAAGGTCACGCCGTACGCCCCCAGCTCCGCGAGGCGCTGGACGGAGTCGACCGGGTCGATCGCCGCCCGGGTCGCGTCACCGAACGGGTCCCGGCCCTGCCAGCCCACGGTCCACAGGCCGAAGGTGAACTTGTCCTGCGGGGTGGGCGTGAAGCGTTCCGTCATGGTCCAGCCGCCTTCGGTGCCATGGGTCCGCAGCCGGTCGAGCGGCCGAACCACGATTTGTTCACTGTCATGACTAATCATGCACGGACCACCCTCGCGACGTAACCCCCCGTCCCGGGAAATCCGGAGCGGGCCCGGTCCAGCCCTGTTCGGGGCGTGCGCGATCGCGTAATTTGTTTTTCGTACGATCAAATCCCCGTCAACCAGAGAATGAGGTCAGCCATGCCGCCGCACTCGGTCGTCATCGGTGTGGACAGCTCCACCCAGTCCACCAAGGCGGCGTTCGTCGACACCGCAACCGGCCGGCTGCTCGCCGTCGGCCGGGCCCCGCACGTCGTCACCGGCGAGGGCGGGGCCCGTGAGAGCGATCCGGAGGTGTGGTGGCAGGCGCTGCGCGACGCGGTGGCCGCAGGGCTCAAGGAGTCCGGCGCCGCCGCTTCCGACGTCATCGGGATCGCCGTGGCCGGGCAGCAGCACGGACTGGTCGTCCTCGACGGCGCGGGCCGCCCACTGCGCCCGGCCCTCCTGTGGAACGACACCCGTTCCGCGCCGCAGGCCGCCGCGCTGACCGAGGCACTGGGCGGGGCCGACGCCTGGACCGCGCGAACCGGTTCGGTGCCCGTGGCCTCGATGACCGCGTCGAAGTGGCAGTGGCTGCGGGAGAACGAGCCGGAGACCGCCGCCGCGGCCGCCGCGATCCGGCTCCCCCACGACTTCCTCACCGAGCGCCTCTCCGGCCGGGCCGTCACCGACCCCGGCGACGCGTCCGGCACCTGCTGGTACTCCACCGCGACCGGCGCCTACGACCCCGAGCTGCTGGCCCTGCTCGCCATCGACCCGGCGATGCTTCCGGAGGTGGCGTCGAGCGGTGCCGCCCGCGTCGGTTCACTCACCGCGCAGGCGGCAGGGGAACTCGGGCTGGCCGCCGGCATCGCGGTCGCGGCCGGCACCGGCGACAACATGAGCGCCGCCGTCGGCCTCGGGCTCGGCGGCGCCGGCCTCCTCGACCACCCCGTCCTCAGCCTGGGCACATCGGGCACGGTCTTCACCGCCTCCCGGGCCCGCCCCGCCTCGCCCGCACTCGCCGGGTTCGCTGCGGCGGACGGCACGTACCTGCCGCTGGGCTGCACCCTCAACTGCACGCTCGCCGTGGACAAGGTGGCCGCCCTGCTCGGCCTGGACCGCGATGACGCGGCCCCCGGCGGCGAAGCCGTGCTCCTCCCCTACCTGGACGGCGAACGCACCCCCGACCTGCCCACCGCCGCCGGACTCCTCACCGGCCTGCGCCACGACACCACCCCGCAGCAGCTCCTCGGCGCCGCCTACGAGGGGGCCGTCGTCACCGTGCTCCGCGCGCTCGACGAACTGCTGCGGGCCTGCGGGCTGGACCCCGACGACCCCGAGGTGGCGGCCCGCCCGCTGCGGCTGATCGGCGGCGGCGCTCAGGGGAGGGTGTGGGTGGAGACCGTGCGCCGCCTCTCCGGACGGCCGGTGACGGTGCCCGCGAGCGGCGAACTGGTCGCACTCGGCGCGGCCGCGCTCGCCGCCGCGGCGGCCACGGGCGCGGATCCGGTCGCGATCGCCACCGGCTGGGACACCGGCGATGACGTCCGCCTGGCGGCGGTGGAACGGGATCTGACGACCTGGGACCGGGTCGGTTCCGTACTGGAGCGGGCGGCCGGCCCCCTGCTGGGAGCGGCCCGGGCGAGCTGACCGGCAGTCATGTCCCGTCGCACGCCGCGCACAAGCGCGTGCGGCGGGCACCAGCCGTTTTGGATAGCGAACTGATGTTCACTACTATCCGGCGATGATCATAAGAAGAAGGCTGACGGTCGGGGTGGGCATCCTGCTCGCCACCCTGACCGCCGGGCTCGGCTCGGCGCTCCCCGCCGCGGCCGATGAACCCCCCGCCAAAGCCTCCCCCAAGGTCGAGCTGGTGCTCGACGTCAGTGGCTCCATGCGGACCCGCGACATCGACGGCCAGTCCCGGATGACCGCGGCCAAGCAGGCGTTCAACGAGGTCCTGGACGCGGTGCCCGAGCAGGTGCAGCTCGGCATCCGCACCCTCGGCGCCGACTACCCGGGCGACGACCGGAAGGTCGGCTGCAAGGACACCAGGCAGCTGTACCCGGTCGGCCCGCTGGACCGCACCGAGGCCAAGACCGCGGTCGCCACCCTCGCCCCCACCGGCTGGACCCCGATCGGCCCGGCCCTGCTGGGCGCCGCCGACGATCTGGAGGGCGGCGACTCCACCCGCCGGATCGTGCTGATCAGCGACGGCGAGGACACCTGCGGTCCGCTCGACCCGTGCGAGGTCGCCCGGGACATCGCGGCCCGCGGCATCCACCTGGTCATCGACACCCTCGGCCTGGTGCCGAACGCGAAGATCCGCCAGCAGCTCACCTGCATCGCGGAGGCCACCGGCGGCACCTACACCGCCGTCCAGCACACCGACGAACTCTCGGGCCGTGTCAAGCAGTTGGTGGACCGCGCGGCCGAGCCCGTCGTCACCCCGGTCGCGACGAAGGGTGCGGACAGCTGCACCGGCGCCCCGCAGCTGCAGCCCGGTCTCTACACCGACCGGTCGAAGTTCGGCGAGCACCGCTGGTACCGGGTCGACGTGCTGCCCGGCCAGGAACTGCGCGCCTCCGTCAGCGTGTTCGCCGACCGGGCCGTCAACAACGACTACGGCACACTGCTGCGCGCGGTGACCGTGCACGGCCGGGAGATCGTCCGGGGTTCGGAGTCCGGCACCGGACGCACCGACGCGATCTCGTCCGGGCTGCGCTATCCGAAGCCCGAACAGGACACGGACGGCGACGAGAAGCCGGCCGCCGAGACCGTCTGCCTCCAGGTCTCCCACTCCTTCTCCGCGCCCGCCTCGGTGAAGACCGCTCCCGGCATGCCGGTCGAGCTGACCGTCGACCTGGTGGACGGCCCCGACGAGGCGGCCGACGCCGCCGCGTTCGGCCTCGGCCACGGCTGGTGGCTGCTGGGCGTGCTCGTCCTGACCGGACTGATCGCGGGTCTGCTGACCGGCTGGATCTCGCGCTGGCGCGTCGCCGTCTGGAGGACCAGCTGATGTTCCGTACGAGACGCGTGCTCGCGGGCACGCTGCTGACCGGTTTCGCACTGCTGACCGGGACGGGTGCCGCCGTCGCCGACGACCCGTCGCCGAGCCCGGACCCGAGCGCCTCCGCCGAGGGCTCCGGCCCCACGGAGGCGGGCACCACCTTCCGTACCGCCACGGCGCTCCAGCAGGGCCAGACCGCCACCGCGGGCGCCTCCACCGGCGACTACCTGTACTGGGTCTTCCCGGCCGACGCCGGTCAGCGGGCCACGGTCAGGGCGAAGGTCACCCTGCCCGAGTCCGCCACCCGGCACGGCGCCTCGACCTGGCAGGTCGACGTGTACGACGGACTGCGCCGCCGTCAGGCCTGCATGTACGGGAAGCAGACCGGCAAGGTGGCGGCCGACGCCGGCGCGGTCGAGCTGACCTGCGTCCTGCGGACCGTCCGGGCCTGGTCCGAACCGTGGGCCGACGACCCGCTGCCCGGCAGCTACTACGTCCGCCTCACGGTCGTGGACCTGCCGTCGGCGGATCTCGGACTGCCGGTGAGCACCGAGGTCGCGGTCACGTCGGCCGACAAGGGAGGTGCCTCGGACGTCGACGGCACCCTCTCCCAGCCGCTGGTTCCCGGAGTGTCCTCGGCCGAGCAGGCCTCGGCCGACGCGTCGGCCGCTCCGGTCGCGCTCGGCACCGAGCCCGAGGACGGCTGGTCCTCCGGCTGGTGGACCGACCGCTGGCTGTGGACCGTCGGCGGCGGCGTGCTGGGCGCGCTCGCGGCCGTCTTCGGCTACTCCCTGACGCGTGGCCGCGGCCGCCCGTCCCGGGTCCCGTCCGGCGTCTGACGGCACGAAACCGCCGGGCGGGCCGGGCGCCCGGCCCGCCCGGCGGTGCGGGCGCTCGGCCGGACGGTCCTGAGTGGCAGCCTCCCGGCACCTCGAAGATCATGGCCCCGTCAGGATCGCCTCGTTCCTCGCTACGGGAGGCCCACCCCGTGTGGCAGTTCTTCGCGGACAATCCCTGGGTGGCCGTGTTCGCCGTCATCACCGTCGGCGCCCTGCTCGGAATGGTCCGGTTCGGCCCGGTGAAACTCGGTGCGGCCGGTGTCCTGTTCGTCGGCCTGCTGGTCGGCGCGCTCGACAAGGACATCGCGCCCGCCGTGCCCGCCGGTGTCTCGGCCCTGGGCCTGGCGCTGTACGTGTACACCGTGGGCCTGGAGTCGGGGCCCGCGTTCTTCCGCGAACTGCGCAGCCAGCTGCCGGTGATGGCCGGTGCGGTGGTGGCGCTCGCGCTCACCGCGGTCGTGGTCGGGTACGTGGGCCACAGCGCGTTCGGCATCAGCGGACCGTTCCTGGCCGGCGGGTACGCCGGGATCGGGACGACGACACCCGGTCTGGCCGCCGCGCAGGAGGCCTCCGCCGATCCGACGCAGCCCGCCGTGGGGTACGCGATCGGCTATCCGCTCGCCGTCGTCATCACCATCCTGTTCATCTCCGCGATCGCGGCCCGCCGCCACTGGGCGGCACGCCGGGACCCCGGCTCCGGACTGCCGCCCGTGCTCGTCACCCGTACGGTCCAGGTGGACCACGACACGGAGTGGAACGCGGTACCGGGCGTCGCGGACCACCGGGTGCTGGCCAGCGAGTACCGCCCCGAGGGCGGCGACGTCCAGGTGGCGCACGGCCTGGACCGGCTGCGCCCCGGTGACCTCATCGTTCTGGTGGGCGGCGAGGACGACGTACGCGTCGCGACCGAGCGGCTGGGCTCGACCGCGCCGGTCCACCTCCTCGACAACCGCCGCACGGTCGACTACCGCCGGGTCCTGCTCACCAACCCCGAGCTCGCCGGCCACACCGTCGCCGAACTCGGTCTCGGCCCCCGGTACGGGGCCGCCGTCAGCCGGGTCCGCCGCGGCGACGTCGACATGCTCGCCCACGACGACCTGGTGCTCCAACTGGACGACCGGGTGCGTGTGGTGATGCCGCGCGAACGGATCACCGAGGTCTCCACGTATCTCGGCGACACGGAGACGAAGGTCAGCGAGGTGAGCGCGGTGAGCCTGGGGCTCGGACTCACGCTCGGCTTCCTGATCGCCATCCCCTCGGTCACCTTCGGCTCCACCACCCTGGCGCTCGGCACGGGCGCCGGACCGCTGGTGATGGGCATGATCCTGGGCTGGCGACGGCGCACCGGCCCGCTGGTGTGGACCCTGCCGACCCGGGCCAACCTCACCCTGCGCCAGATCGGTCTGCTGCTCTTCCTCGCGGTCGTCGGCCTCACCTCCGGCTACTCCTTCCGCCAGAACGCGTTCTCGCTGTTCGGTCTGAAACTGGTGGCCGTGCTGGTGATCGGCGCGGTGGTCAGCTACACGCTGATGGTGCTGGTCGCGAAGGCGCTCGGGCAGAGCAGGGAGCGGACGATGGGCCTGCTGTCGGGGTACGTCGGCAACCCCGCGATCACCGCGTACGCCAACAGCCGGGTCACGGACAGCCGCGTCAACAACGGCTACTCGACGCTGTTCGCGCTCGCCATCCTCGTGAAGATCGTCTGCATTCAGCTGATCGTCGGACTCTGAACCCCGCGCACGCTCAGCTGGCTGCCCAGCTCCCGGAAGCCCAGGGCCCCGGCCACCCGGCGCGACGCGGCCGGCCTCGCGCGCCACTGCGGCAGCCGCCCGGCGGCGAGGGCGTGCGCGGTCGCTGCGGAGGCCACCCGGCGGGCCAGACCGCGGCCCCGCGCATGAGGGGCGGTCAGGACGCACAGGTGCGCCGTGCCGTGCGGCCAGTCCCGGTATCCCGCGGCCGCGACGACCGTGTCCCCGTCCCGTACGGCGAACGCCGGGGAGGTGATCTCGTCCAGCCCGCACTCCCCCGCGTCCTCCTCGCTCACCGAGGCGAGCAGCCGCACGAGGTCTCCGTGGCCCGGGGGCAGGCGGTCGGTCGCGCCGGCTCCCGGTGGCGACGGGCGGAAGGCGTCGCCGGACAGGTAGGCGAGGGTGGCGGGGCCGAGCACCTCGGCGACCGGCAGGACCCCGGCCACCGCACCGGGGTCGGTGAGCGAGGGCGTCGCGACACCCGTCAGGGCCCGGCGGACCGTGTGCGCCACGCCGTCGGAGGGCGCGGTGACGACGGCCGCGTCCCCCAGCAGCACGGTGCCCACCCAGCCCGGCGGGGCCAGGGCCGACGCGGGCGCCGTGACCACCGTCGGACCGCCGCGGGACGCGAACGAGACCGGCACTCCGGCCAGTGACTCCCACAGGAGACGGGCCCGTGCCATGAGGGGGTCGGTGCCTGTGCCGCGGTCGGTGTCCATGGCCGGATCCTGCCATCGGGCGACGGGGAACTCCTCCTGGTTTTCCGGGTCTCTGCTCTCAGACGCCGTCAGCGGCGAACGGCCCGTCGCCGCTGAAGACCTGGCCGGCGAAGCGCTCGCCCATGCGGCGGTGGGTCGCCGCGTCCGGGTGGAGCGCGTCCGGCAGGGGCAGTTCCGCGACGTCCTGCTCGCCGTAGAGACCGCGGCCGTCGAGGTAGTACAGGTGCGGGTCGTCGGCGGCGCGCTGCCGCACCACCCGGTCCAGTTCCTCCCGGATCACCTGGAGCGTCAGCTTCCCGGCCGCGCGCTCCGCCGGGTCGCCCATGGCACGGAAGCTGAGCTTTCCCTCGGCGAGGCCGGAGAAGTCGGGCGCACTGGGGCCCGGGGTGTCCTCGTGGATGGGGCACAGGATCGGCGAGACGACCAGGAGCGGGGTGTCGGGGTGGCCCTCGCGCAGGGTGTCGAGGAATCCGTGCACGGCCGGGGTGAAGGCGCGCAGCCGCATCAGGTCGCTGTTGACGACGTTGATGCCGATCTTGACGCTGATCAGGTCCGCGGGGGTGTCACGCATCGCGCGGGCGGTGAACGGGTCGAGCAGCGCGCCGCCGCCCAGGCCCAGGTTGATCAGCTCCACTCCGCCGAGGGAGGCGGCGAGGGCGGGCCAGGTGGTGGTGGCGCTCGCCGCGTTCGAACCGTGGCTGATCGAGCTGCCGTGGTGCAGCCAGGTCCGGCGCCCCCGGTCAGGGGCAGGCTCGACCGGGGCGTCGGTGCGCAGCGCGACGAGCTCGGTGCCCTCGTTGTACGGCAGCCAGAGCTCGACGTCCTTGTCCTCATCGCCCAGACCGTCGAACCGGACGGTGCCCACCGGGCCGGGCCGGAAGTCGACGGAGCCGGTGGTCATGTCGACCGTGAGGACGTGGCCTCCGCTCGCGTCGGCCTGGGCGGCGAGACGTCCGTCGACGACGAGGTCGTAGACACCGTCGGGGCGGGACGGTGCGCCGGTGTACTCCGTCTTGGTGCGCAGGGCGTCCAGCTCGATGACACCGGCCCGGGTGCGGAACACCAGCCGTACGCCGGAGGGCTGGGCCTCCGTCATGGCCACCTGGCCGTCGGGGTACTGCGCGCGGGCACGGGCGGGCAGCCGGTGCGGGCGCAGGCCGTGCTCGGTCCGCTCCAGGTCGAGGGCGCCGCGCAGGAGGCCGGCGGTGAGGGGTGTGGTGATCAGTTCGGTTCCGGTGTCCATATGTCTCTGCCTGTTGCTCGGTGGGGGTGAGGTCGCGGCGGTGGCGCCGGGGCGGTACGGGAGGTCAGGGGGCCGGCCAGTTGCGCAGCAGGGCGTCGAGGGCGTCCACGACGCGCGTCCAGGACTCCTGCGAGTCGGGGGCGCTGTGGCTGAACCCGCCCTGCAGTTCCAGGCTGACGTAGCCGTGGAAGACGCTGCCCAGCAGCCGGACCGCGTGCGTCTGGTCCGGTTCGGTCAGGTCGTAGCCGCGCAGGATCGCGCGCGTCATCTGCGCGTGCCGGACCCCGGCGCTGGCGACGGCCGTCTCCGGGTCGAGCCTGAACTGTGCCGCGGCATAGCGGCCGGGGTGCTCCCGGGCGTAGTCGCGGTAGACGTTCGCGAAGGCGCTCAGGGCGTCCTTGCCGGCCCGGCCGGCCAGTGCGGCGGCACCCCGGTCGGCGAGCTCCTCCAGCGCGAGCAGCGCGATCCTCGTCTTCAGGTCGTGGGAGTTCCTCAGGTGCGAGTAGAGGCTGGCGACCTTGACGTCGAACCTGCGGGCGAGCGCCGACACGGTCACCTGCTCGAAGCCGACCTCGTCGGCCAGCTCCGCACCGGCCTGCGCCAGGCGGTCCGGGGTCAGTCCTGCGCGCACCATCGGCTTCTCCTCGTTCTCGGCATCACCCATCATGCATTTGCCTAATACCTTTAGGCAAATGGGATCGATATTTAGGGGCGCCGACGGGCCGGATCCGCCTTGCCGATCACGCCTCGGGGCGGCGGCGCCATCCGTGACATGTCCGGGCTACTCTCGACAACTCACGTACTCCACAAGGCCGGTGACGCGCGACCCAGCCCGGCCGGACATTCAGAGCGGAGACCTTTCATGTCCACGGAGACCGGCCCGGCCGTCGATGCCGGACCGCGCGGCCACAGGATCGTCCCGGGCCCCAAGGGGCTGCCCTTCCTCGGGAACATGCCGCAGTTCGGCAAGAACCCCCTCGCGTTCTTCGAGCGGCTGCGCGGCCACGGAGACCTGGTCCAGTGGCGTTTCGGCCCCAACTCATGCGTGTTCATAGCCGATCCGGAGTGCATAGGCGAACTGCTCACCGAGACGGAACGCACCTTCGACCAGCCCGCGCTCGGCATCGCCTTCCGTACCGTGATGGGCAACGGAGTGGTGGTCGCGCGCGGGGCCGACTGGCGGCGCAAGCGCTCGCTCGTGCAGCCGTCGGTGCGCCCCAAGCAGGTCCGGTCGTACGCGGCGACCATGGCGGGCAGCACGGTGGAACTCGCGGACACCTGGTCGGGCGGCCGGCGCATCGACATCAAGCGGGAGATGGCGGCGCTGACACAGAAGATCGCCGTCCGCACCATCTTCGGCGTCGACACCCCCGCCGACGCCGAGGCGATGGGCCGGGCGATGGATGTGGCGCAGGCGGAGATCGGCAAGGAGTTCGCAGGGATCGGCGCACTGCTGCCGGACTGGGTCCCGACCCCGGGCCGGGCCAGGATCAAGAAGGCCGCCGCGGTCATCGACGCCGAGGTGGGCCGGGTGGTCGCCCGGCACCGCGAGGGCACGGACGACCGCCCCGACCTGCTGAGCCGGCTCCTCACCGCCGTCGACGAGACCGGGGCGAAGCTCGACGACCGGGAGATCCGCGACGAGACCGTCACCCTCTACATCGGCGGCCACGAGACGACGAGTTCGACGCTGGTGTGGGCCTGGTACCTCCTGTCCCGCAACCCCGGGGCGCGGGCGGCGCTCTCCGAGGAGCTGGACCGGGTGCTCGGCGACCGCGAGCCGGGCTTCGACGACTACGCACAGCTCCCGTACACCCAGGCGGTGGTCAAGGAGACGCTGCGGCTCTACCCGACGATCTGGCTGGTCACCGGGGTCGCGAAGGAGGGCGCCCGGATCGGCGGGCTGCCGATCCCGGAGGGCACCAGGGTGTGGAGCAGCCAGTGGGCCACCCACCGGGACGAGCGGTGGTTCCCGGAGCCGGAGGAGTTCCGCCCCGAGCGCTGGGACCCGGAGACGGGCGACGAGATCGCGGAGTACGCCTGGTTCCCGTTCGGCGGCGGCCCGCGGGTCTGCCTGGGCACCCGGTTCGCGATGGTCGAGGCGGTGCTGATCCTGGCGGTGCTCGCGCGGCGGTTCGACCTGGACGTCGATCCGGGCACGGTCAACCCGGTGCCGACCCTGACGCTCCAGCCCGACCGCGAGGTGATGGCCACGGTCCGGGCGCGCTAGCGGCAGACGGCCGGGCGGCGGCCGAGCAGGGGGCACAGGGCGACACAGATGCTGAACCGATATGTCCGATCTATCGCCATGAACCGGGCATACCGTTCAGAATGTGCGTGTCGGCCGTAGCGGCCACCGTGGCCCCCGGGCCACGACCACACGCTGTCGATCCACGCCGATTCAGGGGAGACACATCATGCGTCCGAGTTCCGCTCTCACCGCCGCCCTCACCGCGGCGGCCGCCCTGGCCCTGACCGCCACCGGGGCGTCGGCCACGGCCGGCGCGGCCACCCACGGGCCGTCGGGCCGCCCGGCCCACTGCCAGGAGAAGGCCCTCCGGATCTCCGCATCGCCCGGCGGGCAGCACAACGTGGCGCGCATCGCCGTCACCAACCGGGGCGGCCGCACCTGCGTCGTGGACCGCATCCCGACGATCACGTTCCGGGGTCTCGACGGCTCGGCCCAGCCGGTCCCGCCCGCCACCAGCGGCTCGTACGTGCTCTCGCCGGGCGAGCGCGGGTACGCCGCCGTCCGCACGGCGGAGCGGGGCACCCGTCACGGACACGTCATCCGCAGCCTGTCGGTGGCGGCGGACCCCGCGCACTACGGGGTCACGTTCGGCGCGGCCGCCGTGGGCATGGACCGGGGCATCCGGGTGTGGGAGCCGGTGACCACGCTGTGGCACACCTCGCGGGGCGCGGCGGACCGGGCCCTGGCCCGCGCGACGCACTGACCCCGCGGAGGCGGGGACCCGGAGCCGCCAACGGCCGTGGGTCCCCGCCAGGGCGACGCGCTAAAGCGTCACCGTGCCCGTTCCCTCCCCCGTGGCTCCCGTCGTCTCCGCGACCACGCGGTACGGGCGGTCCGTGCCCTCGGCGGTGACGGTCAGGCTCTCCCCGTCCCGGACGATCCGGAACACGGCGGCGGTCTCGCCCGTCAGGTCCGGCACCACGACCGGCCGGCTGTCGTCGCCGGCGCCGAAGACGCGCAGCGTGAGCCCGTCCAGCCAGTCGCTGTCGGGGCGCTGGTCGTCCGCGCCCCAGGGGAGCACCGCGCCGGGGCGCACCAGGACCGGCAGGCTGTCGAAGCCGTGGGTCTCGTGGCGCCACACCGGCCCGGTGACCGTCTCGCCGGTCAGCAGGACCGTCCAGGTGCCCTCGGGGACGTAGTACTCGACCTGTCCGTCCTCCGTGAAGACGGGCGCGACCAGCAGGTCGGGGCCGAGCATGTACTGGCGGTCCAGCATCCGGGTCGTCGGGTCCCCGGGGAACTCCAGCAGCATGGGGCGCATCATCGGGATGCCGGTGCGGTGGGCGGTGGCCGCCGCCCCGTACAGGTACGGCATCAGCCGGTGCTTGAGCAGGGTGAACTTCCGGGCGACGTCCACCGCCTCCTCGCCGAACGCCCACGGCACCCGGTAGGACACGTTGCCGTGCAGCCGGCTGTGCGAGGACATCAGGCCGAAGGCGAGCCAGCGCTTGAAGACGGCCGGGTCGGGGGTGCCCTCGAAGCCGCCGATGTCATGGCTCCAGAAGCCGAAGCCGGACAGCGAGAGGGAGAGCCCGCCGCGCAGCGACTCGGCCATCGCGGTGAACGAGGCGAAGCAGTCGCCGCCCCAGTGCACCGGGTACTGCTGGCCGCCCGCCGTCGCCGAGCGGGCGAAGAGGACCGCCTCGCCGTGACCGCGCTCCTTCTCCAGGAGTTCGAAGACCGTGCGGTTGTAGATCTGTGCGTAGTAGTTGTGCATCCGCTCCGGGTCGGAGCCGTCGTGCCAGACGACGTCCGTGGGGATGCGCTCGCCGAAGTCCGTCTTGAAGCAGTCGACGCCCTGGTCGAGCAGGACCCGCAGTTTGCTGTTGTACCACTCGCACGCGGCGGGGTTGGTGAAGTCGACCAGGGCCATGCCCGGCTGCCAGAGGTCCCACTGCCAGATGTCGCCATTGGGCCGGCGCACCAGGTGGCCCAGTTCGGCGCCCTCGGCGAAGAGCGCGGACTTCTGGGCGATGTACGGGTTGATCCACATGCTGATCCGCAGGCCGCGTTCCTTGAGCCGGGCCAGCATGCCCTCCGGATCGGGGAAGACCTCGGGGTCCCACAGGAAGTCCGACCACTGGTACTCGCGCATCCAGAAGCAGTCGAAGTGGAAGACGGACAGCGGGATGTCGCGTTCGGCCATCCCGTCGACGAAGGAGGTGACGGTCTCCTCGTCGTACGAGGTGCAGAAGGACGTGGTGAGCCACAGTCCGAACGACCAGGCCGGCGGCAGGGCGGGGCGGCCGGTCAGTGCGGTGTAGCGGGCCAGCACCTCCTTGGGCGTCGGCCCGGCGACGATGTAGTACTCCAGCGACTGGTCCTCGACGCTGAACTGCACCTGGCCGACCGACTCCGAGCCGATCTCGAAGGAGACCTTGCCGGGATGGTTGACGAAGACGCCGTAGCCGCGCGAGGAGAGGTAGAACGGGATGTTCTTGTAGGCCAGTTCACTGCTGGTGCCGCCGTCGGCCTGCCAGATGTCGACGGTCTGGCCGTTCTTGACGTACGGCGTGAAGCGCTCGCCGAGTCCGTAGACGTTCTCGCCCACGTCCAGGGCGAGTTGGGCGACCATGTGGTGGCTGCCGTCCGGTGTGGTGGCGAAGGCGGTGCCCTTGGCGTCGACGCCGGTCAGCCGGTGGCCCTCGGCGTCGAGGAAGCTCAGGCCCCAGGGTCCGTCGCCGTCCATGCGCAGGGTCAGCGGGCCGCTGGTGAGTTCGGTGACCGCCCCGTCCCGCCGGGTGCGGGCCCCGGCGGCCGCCGGGTCGAGGCCGGGCAGCGCGAAGTCCGGTCCGCGGTGGACCCGTCCGGCGTGATGGGTGGCCCGCACGCCGATGACGCCCTCGGCCGGGGAGAAGCAGTCGACCGTGATGAGCGGGGTGTTGAGGGTGTCGCCACGCTCGGCGACACGCTTGACCGCCGCGTGGGCGGTGAACCGGTCGTCGCCGACGCGCAGATCGCGGATCTCGGTCGCGTAGGAGGCGCGTACGCCCTCACGCATGAGCCAGAAGCCGTCGGTGAACTTCATGCGGACTCCTTGCCGGGGGCAGCCGGCGGGACGGGGACAGGGGTGCGTGGAGCGGCCGGGTTCACTCGTCGTCCCCGGTGAAGCCGATCCGGGCGAGGCGGACCGTGCCGCGCAGCGTGACGCGCAGATCGCCGGTGCCACGGGCGCTCAGCGCGGCCGGCACGGTGCGGTGGTCGTACGGTCCGGAGGTGGCGGCGACGGGGACGGTGACCGTGGTCCCGCCGACGGTGACCAGGACCTCCCCCTCCCCCGCGGCGGACACCTCGATCCCCCGCACTCCGGCCGCGAAGTCGCAGCGGCGGTAGAGGAGTTCGTTGCTCTCCGCGACGGCGGTGACGGCGTCGCCGTCCGTCCTCGTCCGGTCGGTGATCTCGGTGCCCAGCTGCTCGTCGTAGTCGGCCGCGTCCAGACCGCGGGCCAGGACCGGCCGCGGTCCGGAGGGTTCGCCGTCGACGGTGACGACGGCGACGGTCCTGATGTCGGTGCTGGAGGCACCCGCCTGGATCTCGTACGCGCCGGGCTCGACCGTCCAGCGGCCGTGCGCGACGTCCCAGTGACCGAGCTCGGTGACCGGGACGGTGAAGTCCACGCGCTCGGCGGCGCCGGGTGCCAGGTGCAGCCGGCGGTGGCCGGCCAGCTGGCGCAGCGGCCGGACGACGGACGGGGCCACCGCCCGTACGTACAGCTGGGCGACCTCGTCGGCGGCGACGGTGCCGGTGTTGGTGACGGTGAGCGAGACGCTCAGCCGGTCGCCCTCGCGGTCGGCGGTCAGGGAGCTGTAGGTGAACTCGCTGTAGGAGAGGCCGTGGCCGAACGGGTAGAGCGGGGTGCCCTCGTAGTAGAGGTACGTCTGCCGGGAGCCGATGATGTCGTAGTCCAGCAGGCCGGGCAGCTCCGCGTCGGAGGTGTACCAGGTCTGCGGCAGCCGGCCGGCCGGGGAGACGTCGCCCGCCAGGACGCGGGCGAGCGCGGTTCCGGCGGACTGGCCGCCGTGCGCGGTCCACAGCAGGGCGGGGAGCGTGGCCGCCGCGTCGGTGAGGGCGTACGGGTAGGCGGAGGTGACCGCGAGCACGGTGCGCGGGTTGGCGGCGTGGGCGGCGCGCCAGAGGCGTTCCTGCTGGGCCGGGAGGTCGAGGGTGGTGCGGTCCTCGGTCTCGCGGCCGTTGATGTGCGGGTCGTTGCCGGCGACCACGATCACCGTGTCGGCGGCGGCCGCGGCGCGGGAGACGGCGTCCTCGCCCCGCTGGGTCACCTCCAGCTCGAAGACCGTCCCGGCGGCCGGAACCGAGCCGGAGGCTCCTTCGCCGGGGCCGGAAACTTCTTCGCCCGGCGCGGCAACCTTTACGCCGTCGGCGGCGACAGAGACATACCTACCCGTTCCCACGTGCAGAAGGCGGTGCCCGCCCGCATGCCCCTCCGCCGCCTCCAGACGGAACGTCTCCTGGACGATCCAGCCGCCCGGCTCGTCCGCGGAGGCGCGTACGTACCCGTCCTCGGCGACCGAGAGATAGCTGCCGGCCGGTTCCCGCAGGGTGATCACGCCGTCGCCCCAGTCGACGAGCGCCAGCTCGGACGGGGTGTCGCCGCAGGTCAGCGGGGGCAGGTCGGTACGGCCCGCGAGCAGCGCCGGGTCGAGGGCGCCTTCCGCGCCGCGCACCGGTTCCGCGCCCGCCGCCGCCTCGGGAATCCGCAGCCAGCCGTCCGCGCACCTCAGCCGGACCAGGTCGGCGCCCTCCTCGAAGACGACGTGCTCCGCGCCGAAGCGTTCCCGGAGGCCGTCCAGCGGGGTGGAGCGGTGGATCAGCGTGCCGCTGTACCAGTCGAGTTTGCAGGCGTCCGCGAGGAGTCCGACGACGGCGACGGTCTTGCCTGCTGCGGGGTCGAGCGGCAGCAGGCCCTCGTTCCTGAGCAGTACGACGGCCTGCTCGGCGGCCTCCAGGGCGAGCGCCCGGTGCTCCTCGGTGTCGAAGTCGGCGGTGTCCGCGTACGGGTCGAGCTCCGGGTCGAACTCGCCGAGCGAGAAGCGCAGTTCGAGCAGCCGGCGGACGGCGGTGTCGATGTCGTGCTCGTCGAGGAGTCCGCGTTCCAGGGCGCCCTTGACGCGGCCGGTCATGACGGACGAGTCCTGGCCGTGGTCGGTGAAGCTGTCGACACCCGCGCGCAGCGAGGCGGCCGTGGCCTCCTCGTGGGTGTCGAAGTAGTGCTCGGAGTCGACGAGGTTGGACGGCGCCCCGGCGTCCGAGCAGACCACGAGGGACCGGTCGGTCCAGGCGCGCAGCTGCTGGGACAGGAGCGGCGAGAGGTGGTTGGGCCGCCCGTTGACCAGGTTGTACGCCGGCATGACCCCGGCCACCGCGCCCGCCCGCACGGCGTCGCGGAAGGCCTTGAGGTCGTACTCGTGCAGGACCCGCGGGCGGACGGAGGACGAGGCGGTGTCGCGGTCGGTCTCGTTGTTGTGGGCGAGCCAGTGCTTGAGGACGGGGGCGGTCCGCCAGTAGAGCGGATGGTCGCCGCGCAGTCCCCGGGTGTACGCGACCGCGATGGCGGAGGTCAGTCCGGCGTCCTCCGAGTACCCCTCCTCGCCGCGCCCCCACAGCGGGTGGCGCAGCAGATTCACGGTAGGGGCCCAGACGTTGAGGCCGACGCGGTCGTCCTGGGCGCGCTTGGCGCGGACCTCGTTGCCGACCGCCTCGCCGACGCGGCGCACCAGTTCGCCGTTCCAGGTGGCGCCCAGCCCGACGGCCTGCGGGAACATCGTCGCCGGCCCCATCCAGGCGACGCCGTGCAGGGCCTCCTGCCCGGTCCGGAAGGCGCCGAGCCCGAGCCGGCCGACCGCGGGTGCGAACTGGTGCAGCATCGCGATGCGCTCGTCGAGCGTGAGCCGCTGAAGCAGATCGTCGACGCGCTTGGCGAAGGGCAGCTGCGGGTCGCGGAAGGGCTGCGGTTGTTCCGTCACGTGCGGGTCCCCTTGGAGAGGTGGGAGGTTTTCCGGTGCCAGTGCCTCGTGCGAGCGGCCGAGGAGCCTCGGAAGATCTTTCGAAGCGCTTCGATGCTCTGTGGCCAACCCCGCACGTGTCAAGGCCTCGCACCTGACCTCCGTACGCCGCACGCCCCCATTGCGCCGGGAAACGGTTCGGAAACAGGTCGGAGGAATCTCGAAACGGACTCTTGTGCGGCAAGGGACCTTCACTTAACCTCGCTGCAACATCGAAGCGCTTCGACAGAGTTTCGATGGGGCGCCCGGCGCCCGTGATTTCCCGGGACGGCGACAGGTTCTGCCGCCCGGCTGTTGAACCGCTTCACCTGGGGCCGGTCACACCGGCCCAGCCAGCAACGCCCCACCTCAGACACAGGAACCGAACGGCGGTCGCCCGCCACGTGTCGTCCTGGTGCGCCTCGAAGGGTTGACGCAATGACGCCGAATTCCTCCCCCTCCTCCACGGCTCCGAGCCGGAGAAGCTTCCTCGCCACGGGCGCGGTCGCCGCCGTCGCCGTGGCCGGCGGGGTACCGCTGCTCGCCGCGTGCGGCGGCTCCGGCTCCGGTTCCGGGAGCAAGGAGGGCGCGACAACGGGCAAGGCCCTCAAGAAGGTTGTGCCGTCCTACGCCCCGCTGAACCTGGTCCAGCCCGATGTCGCGAGCGTCAACGGTTCGAGCCCCGGCTTCACCAAGCTGCCCGACCCGCTGGTCGTCTCGGTGAAGTCGGTCCCCGGCAAGGGCTCGAAGTTCCGGGTCATGACGCCGCTGTGGGGAACGGTCCCGAAGAAGAACAACCCGTACTACACGGCCGTGAACAAGGCCGTCGGCGCCACGCTCGACTTCGACCCGCAGGACGGCAACACCTACCAGGACAAGATCGGCGCGGTCCTCGCCGGTTCCGACATCCCGGACGTCATGACCATCCCGGGCTGGAACATGGTGGGCCAGATCCGCAACGCGATCAGCGCCAAGTTCGCGGACCTGTCCCCCTTCCTGGCGGGCGACGCCGTCAAGAAGTACCCGAACCTGGCGAACATCCCGACGGGCGCCTGGCAGTACTCCGTCTTCGGCGGCAAGCTGCGCGGCCTGCCCATGCCGACGCCGGTCATCGGCAACGCGATCTTCTACCGCAAGGACCTGATCGGCTCCGGCGCCGTGCCGGCCAGCGCGGACGACCTGCTGGCCTTCGGCAAGGAGTACACCGCTCCCAAGAAGAAGGTGTGGGCCTTCGACGACCTCTGGACCTGCATCCAGAAGATCTACGGCCTGCTGCCCGACGCGCCGCACTACTGGCAGCTGGAGAACGGCAAGCTGGTCCACAAGATCGAGACGAAGGAGTACCGCGAGGCACTCGCCTTCGCCCGCAAGCTCCACGACGGCGGGTACGTCCACCCGGACGCCGAGGCCAACAAGGACGCCGACGCCAAGATCCGCTTCACCAGCGGCCACGTGGTCATGTACAACGACGGCACCGGCGGCTGGAAGGGCATGGTCACCGAACAGGCCACCGCCAACCCGAAGTTCGACATGCAGGCACTGGACTTCTTCAACCAGGACGGCGGCAAGCCGGTCCTGTGGCAGGACGACCCGGCCGGCATCTTCACCTTCCTCAGCAAGAAGCTCTCCAAGGCGCAGATCGAGGAGTTCCTCGCGATCGCCGACTACGCGGCGGCGCCGTACGGCACCGAGGAGTTCATGCTCACCAACTACGGCGTGAAGGGCACCCACTACACGCTGAAGGACGGTGCGCCGACCTTCACCCCGCAGGGTGTCCAGGAGGCGCAGCCCTCCACCTTCCTCTTCCTCGCCTCGCCCCCGACCTCCATCGCCTACCCGGACCAGCCGCAGCTGGCCAAGGACTACGCGGGCTGGATGGCGCGCCAGGCCCCGAACGTCAAGAAGCCGCTCTTCTTCGGCATGCAGGTCGTCGAACCGCAGCGGTACGCCTCCCTGTACACCCCCTTCGACGACCTCCAGAAGGACATCCGCCGGGGGCGCAAGAAGGTCAGCGACATCGACGAGGCCGTCAACACCTGGAAGAAGAGCGGCGGCGACAAGCTGCGCGACTGGTACCAGGACATCCTCGACAAGAACGGCTCCGGCAACTGACGCGTACGAGGCACAGCAGCCGTACGCAGGACAGCACGAGGGCCGCCGGGCGCACGACCCCCGGCGGCCAGGGCGGAGAGCACGACATGGGGAGCACACGGTGAAGCCACGGGCCACGGTCGCGACCGACCCGGACCGCACCGCCGACGGGGCCGACGCCCCGGCCGGAGGCGGCGGTGACGGAGACGGAAAAAGCGGCAGGGAGGACAGCGTCGGAAGGGCGGGCGGGGCGCGGACGACCCGCAGCCGCCGTACCCGTTCGCCGAGGAACGGACCGGCGAGGGCCGGGACCGGATCCGGACCGCAGGCGGGCGGCATCACCTGGCGGCAACGGCTGCGGCGCGACCGCACCCTGGTGCTGATGACCCTGCCGGCCATCGCCCTGCTGCTGATCTTCAACTACATCCCGCTGCTCGGGAACATCGTGGCCTTCCAGGACTACGACGTGTACGACCTGGGCATCACCGGCAGTCCCTTCGTCGGCTTCGACAACTTCACCCGGATCTTCGAGGACTACCGCTTCTGGGAAGTCCTCATCAACACCCTGGTCATCTTCGTCACCCAGCTCGTCCTGTTCTTCCCCATCCCGATCGCCATCGCACTGCTGGTCAACACGATCATGAGCGCACGGGTGCGGGCCTGGGTCCAGGCGGTCGTCTATCTGCCGCACTTCTTCTCCTGGGTGCTCGTCGTCACCGTCTTCCAGCAGATGTTCGGCGGCGCCGGGCTGGTCGCCCAGTGGCTGCGCGAGCACGGCCACGAAGGCTTCGACCTGATGACCAACCCGGGCTTCTTCAAGTTCCTGGTCTCCGCCCAGGCGGTCTGGAAGGACGCGGGCTGGGGTGTGATCGTCTTCCTCGCCGCGCTCGCCGCCGTCAACACCGATCTGTACGAGGCCGCGGCCGTGGACGGCGCCGGCCGGTGGCGCCGCATGTGGCACGTCACGCTGCCCGCGCTGCGTCCGGTCATCGCGCTCCTGCTCGTCCTGCGGGTCGGCAGCGCGCTCAACCTCGACTTCGAGCAGATCCTGCTCCAGCGCGACCAGGTCGGCGCCGGAGCGTCCGAGATCCTCGACACCTACATCTGGTGGACGGGCATCAAGACCGGCGACTTCGGCTACGCGGCCGCCGCCGGCATCTTCAAGGGGCTGTTCAGCGTCGCCATGGTGCTGGGTGCCAACAAGGTCGCCCACATGCTGGGCGAGCAGGGGGTGTACTCCAAGAAATGACAACTCTCCTGGAACTCGAGAAGGACCCTGCCGGACCCGCGCCGCGCGCGGAGACCCCGCTCCAGCGTGCCCTCCGGACGGAGCCGCGTCCGGTGTGGGAGGAGGAGCCCACCAAGGCGGGCCTCGCCTTCAAGGGCTTCGGCCTCGTCGCGATCTGCGCGGTCGTGATCGTCCCGATCTGGGTGGTGCTCGTCACCAGCCTCTCCGACACCAAGGCCATCAACGACGCGGGCGGACTGGTCGTCTGGCCCAGGAGCATCACCTTCGTCGCGTACAAGGAGCTCCTCAGCGGGGGCGCGGTGACGCGTGCGGCGGCCGTGAGCGTGGGCCTCACCGTCGTCGGCACCGCGGTCAGCATGGTGGTCTCGATCCTGTGCGCGTACGGGCTGAGCCGCCGCGACTCGTACGCCCACCGGCCGCTGCTGATGACGCTGATGGCGACGATGTTCTTCGGCGCCGGCCTCATCCCGACCTATCTGCTGGTCACCGGCATCGGGCTGAGCGACAGCTACTGGTCGATGATCCTGCCCAGCGCGATCAGCGTCTTCAACGTGCTGGTCCTGCGCGGCTTCTTCATGGACACCGCGCCCGAACTCATCGACGCGGCCCGCATCGACGGGGCCGGCGAGTGGCGGATCCTGCTCCAGATCATCATGCCGCTGTCGCGTGCGGTGATCGCCGTGATCTCGCTGTTCTACGCGGTGGGTTACTGGAGCCAGTGGTTCAACGCGATGCTCTACATCCAGGACAGCGAGAAGTACCCGCTGCAGATGATCCTGCGTCAGCTGGTCCTCCAGCACCAGGTGCCGCCGGGTGCCATGGGCGCGGCGGTCAGCAACGGGTCGATCAACAGCCTGGCCGTGCAGATGGCCGTCATGATCCTCGCCCTGATCCCGGTCGCGATCCTGTCGCCGTTCGTCCAGAAGCACTTCCAGAAGGGCATGCTCACCGGCGCCGTGAAGGGCTGATCCGCCCCGCGGCCCCCGCTCCCCCTGTCTCCCCTCCCCCCGTCCGGAAGGTGTTCTCGCCATGCGCGATTCCAGCGCGCCCACGCCCCGTCGCAGAACCGTGCTCGCGGGGGCGGCCGTCGCCGCGGCCGCGGTCGCCCTGCCGGCCGCCGGCCCCGCCTCGGCCGCGGCGGGGCACCACCACGCGGACGGCGGCGCCGAACCGCACCGCTGGCGGACCGCAGCGATCGGCGGGACGGGTTTCGTCACCGGGCTGCTGTTCCACCCCTCCGTGAAGGGACTGGCGTACGCCCGCACCGACATCGGCGGCGCCTACCGCTGGGACGGGGCGAAGGCCCGGTGGACCGCGCTCACCGACCACCTCGGCTGGGACGACTGGAACCTCCTCGGCATCGAGGCGCTCGCCGTCGACCCGGCGCACCCGGACCGTCTCTACCTGGCCTGCGGTACGTACGCCCAGGACTGGGCCGGCCCCGGCGCGGTGCTCCGCTCCGAGGACCGGGGCGCGACCTGGCGGCGGAGCGACCTGACGGTGCGGCTGGGCGCCAACGAGGACGGGCGCGGGGCCGGCGAGCGGCTGCTCGTCGATCCGCGGGACAGCGACACGCTGTGGCTCGGCACCCGGCACGACGGGCTGCTGCGCTCCGCCGACCGGGGTGCGACCTGGGCGCCCGTCGACTTCCCGGCCACCGCGTCCGCGAACGGGCAGGGCGTGATGTTCCTCGCCGCCGCGGGCCGGGTGGTCTACGCGGGCTGCGGCGACGGGGGCGCCGCGCTGCACCGTACGGACGGTTCAGGCGGCTGGGAGGCCGTGCCCGGGCAGCCGTCCGGGAGCGCGGCGGTGAAGGTGCCGGTCCGGGCGGCGTACGACGCCCGCGACCGGGCGCTGTACGTCACCTACGCGGACGCCCCGGGCCCCAACGGCCAGTCCGACGGTTCGGTGCACCGGCTCGACACCGTGACGGACACCTGGCGCGAGGTCACCCCGGTGGCTCCGGACGCGGCGGCCGGTGACGGCTTCGGCTACGGCGGTGTCGCCGTCGACGCGCGCCGGGCCGGGACGCTCGTCGTCACGACGAACAACCGCTGGTCGCGGATCGACACGGTGTTCCGCTCCACCGACGCCGGCGCCACCTGGGCGTCGCTCAAGGACACCGCGGTCCTCGATGTCGCGGAGACCCCCTATCTGCGCTGGGGCGGGGATTCGGCGAAGTTCGGCTGGTGGATCCAGACCGTGGCCGTCGACCCGTTCGACTCGCGCCACATCGTCTTCGGGACGGGCGCAACGGTCTTCGGGACGCGGGACCTGGTCCACTGGGCCCCGGAGATCCGGGGTCTCGAGGAGTCGTCCGTACGGTTCCTGATCGCCCCGCCGGGCAAGGGCGCCCGGCTGCTGAGCGGCCTGGGCGACATCGGGGTGATGTACCACGACTCGCTGACCGCGTCCCCGTCGCGGGGCATGGCGTCGGACCCGGTCTTCGGCACGGCCACGGGTCTCGCGCTCGCCGCGCTGAAACCCTCGTACGTCGTACGGACGGGCTGGCCGTCGGGCTCCACGGCGGCCGGGGCGTCCTCGGACGACGGCGGCAGGACCTGGCGGCCGTTCGCGGCCCAGCCGGAGATCGCCGCGTCGGCCCCCGGGCCGGTCGCGGTCTCGGCGGACGGTTCGGTGCTGCTCTGGTCGTTCGTCCACTGGGACGGCACCAAGTACCCGGCCCACCGGTCCACGGACGGCGGAGCGACCTGGACCGAGGTCGCCACCTTCCCGAAGGGCGCCGCCCCGGTCGCCGATCCGCTCGACCCGCGGCGCTTCTACGTCTACGACACCGACACCGGCGCGGTCTTCCACTCCGCCGACGCCGGTGCGACCTTCGCCCGCGGCGCGTCCGGACTCCCCTCCGGGGACGTGCAGTTCAAGGTGGCGGCGGCGCCCGGCCGCAGCGGTGACCTGTGGCTCTCCGCGAAGGACAACGGACTGTTCCGCTCGACGGACGGCGGGCTCACGTTCACGGCGGTGGCCGGCTGCCAGGCCTCGCACGCGCTGGGATTCGGCAGAGCGGCGCCGGTGAAGGGGCGAAAGCGGCCCGGTGCCGGCTATCCGGCGGTCTTCCAGACGGGACGGGTCTCCGCGACGCACGACGGCGTGGCCGTGCTGCGTTCGGACGACGCGGGCGCCACCTGGGTCCGGATCAACGACGACTCCCACCAGTGGGGGTGGACCGGTGAGGTGATCACCGGCGACCCCCGCGTCCACGGCCGTGTCCACCTGGGCACCAACGGCCGCGGCATCCAGTACGCAGAACCCGAATAGGCACGAAGGAACGAGAGACGCCATGCCGTCCCTGCGCGACGCGGCCCGTGGCCGCATCCTCTTCGGAGGCGACTACAACCCCGAGCAGTGGCCCGAGGAGGTGTGGGAGGACGATGCCCGGCTGATGAAGGAGGCCGGGGTCAACTCCGTCACCCTCGGCGTCTTCTCCTGGGCCAAGATCGAACCGCGCCCGGGAGCGAGGGAGTTCGGCTGGCTGGACCGGCTGATGGACCTGATGCACGCGAACGGCATCGGCGTGGTGCTCGCCACCCCGACCGCGTCCCCGCCGCCCTGGATGGGGGCGCGGCACCCGGAGACGCTGCCGCGCGCGGAGGACGGCTCGGTCGTCTGGTACGGCTCGCGCCAGCAGTTCTGCGCCAGCTCACCCGTCTACCGGCGCTACGCCGCCGCGCTCACCGAGGACCTCGCCTCACGGTACGCGGACCATCCGGCGCTCACCGTGTGGCACATCAACAACGAGTACTGCACGCACTGCTGGTGCGACGAGACGGGCGCCCACTTCCGCCGCTGGCTGCGCAGCAGGTACGGCACGGTGGACGCGCTCAACGAGGCCTGGGGCACCGCCTTCTGGAGCCAGCGCTACGACTCCTGGACGGAGATCCTGCCGCCGCGCAAGGCGCAGTACATGAAGAACCCGGCGCAGGTGCTGGACTTCAAGCGGTTCACCTCCGACGCGCTGATGGAGTGCTACGTCGCCGAGCGGGACATCGTCGCCCGGCACACCCCGCACATCCCGGTCACGACGAACTTCATGCCGCTGTGGTCGGGTCAGGACGCCTGGGCCTGGTCGGCGCAGGAGGACATCGTCTCCGTCGACATCTATCCGGACCCCCGGGACCCGCAGGCCGGTCAGTACAACGCGATGCTCGCCGACATGACGCGCTCGCAGGCCGGCGGTCCGTGGATGCTGATGGAGCAGGCGGCGGGGCCCGTCAACTGGCGGGGCGTCAACCACCCCAAGCCCGAGGGCCTGAACCGGCTCTGGTCGCTGCAGTCCGTGGCGCGCGGCGCCGACGCCGTCTGCTACTTCCAGTGGCGGCAGTCCCGGCAGGGCTCGGAGAAGTTCCACTCCGGGATGCTCACCCACGCCGGTGAACACGGCCGCACGTTCCGCGAGATCAGGCGACTGGGGGCGGAACTCGCCCTGCTCGGACCGGCCGTCGGCGGCGGTGACGTGCCCGCCGATGTGGCCGTCCTGCACGACTGGGACTCCTGGTGGGCGGGCGCCCAGGAGGGCAGGCCGTCCTCGCTGCTGGACTACACCGAGGTGGTGCAGCGCTGGCACCGGGCGCTGTGGGAGAACGGCGTGGTCACGGAGTTCGCCCGCCCCGACGCGGACCTGAGCCGGTTCAAGGCGGTCGCCGTCCCGCACCTGTACCTGCTCGACGACGCCGCGGTCGACAACCTGGTCGCGTACGCGCAGGGCGGCGGGCGGCTGGTCTGCGGCTTCTTCAGCGGGATCGCGGACGTGGACGACCGCATCAGGCCGGGCGGCATGGACGTCCGGCTGCGTGAGCTGTTCGGCATCCGCACCCTGCACGAGTGGTGGCCGCTGGACGCCGGTGCGACCGTGGCCTGCGACGGCTTCGAGGGAAGCCTGTGGTCGGAGGAACTGGAGGCGTCGGAGGGCACCGAGGTGGTCGCCTCCTACCGTGACGGCGAGCTGGCCGGGCTGCCCGCGGTGCTGCGCAGGGGCCGGGCCCACTACCTGTCGACGCTGCCGGAACCGGCGGCGCTGCGGGCGCTGCTCGGTGACGTGGTGCGGGAGGCCGGCGCGGAGCCGGTGCTCGCCGGACTGCCCGCGGGTGTGGAGGCGGTGCGCCGCGGCGGTCTTCTCTTCCTGCTGCACCACGGCCGCGAGACCGTCACCGTGGAGGTGCCGGGCACGCACGAGGACCTGTTGACGGGGCGAACCGTCGAGGACCGGGTCGAGCTGGGCCGCTACGGCGTGGCCGTGCTGCGGAGCGCCGCGCCATGACCCTGCGCGCGGACATCGACGGCACGTGGGAGCCGAGCCCCGCGACCCGCTGGGAGGACGCCTTCCTCGGCGGCAACGGCCGGCACGGCGCGATGGTGTACGGGGATCCGGCCGACGACCGGGTCATCGTCAACCACCACTCGCTGGTCCGGCCCAACGGCAGCGAACACGCCCGCCCGCCGGAGCTCGCGGACCGGTTGCACCAGATGCAGAGCGCCCTGCTCACCGGGGACACCACGGCCGCCGAACGGTTCGGGGCGGGGCGGCCGCTGGTGTGGGTCCAGCCCTTCCACCCGGCGTTCCAGACCCGGATCCGCCCCACACCCGGCGCGTCGGCCGGGTCCGAGGACGGGGGTCCGCCGGCGGGCTACCGGCGCACGGTCGACTTCACCACGGGCGAGATCACGGCCGTGTGCGAGGGCCGGCGCAGCCAGGTCTTCGTCTCCCGCGCCGACGACGTCATCGTCCAGCGGGTCACCGGCCCCGGCCTCGCGGTGGATCTGACCCTGGACCACGCGCTGCCCGGCGCCCCGCCCCGGCTGGCCATCGGGCGCGGCACCGCGCTGACGCCGGGCGGCGGCCGGCTGGCGCTGCGGGTGGGCTACCCGGACAGCGACCTCGCCTACACCGGGGTGACGGTGGTGCGGGCGGACGGCGGCCGGGTGACGGTCGCGGGCGAGGGCATCCGGATCGAGGGGGCCCGGAGTCTGCTGCTCCTCACCCGGGTGCACCGTCACGCGAGCGGGCCTGCCCCGGCCGCGGAGTCCGCCGCGCTGCCGCAGGACGACTACCCGGCGCTGCTCGCCCGGCACCGCGCCCTGCACCGCCCGGCCTTCGAGCGGTCCGCCCTGACCCTGGACGCCGATCCGGCCGAACGCGCCTTGCCCGGGAGCGAGTTGCTGCTCCGGCCCGGCAGCCCCGCTCTTCTGGAGCGGCTGTTCGCGGCGGGGCGCTACCACCTGCTCTCTTCTTCGGGTGTGCTGCCGCCCCGGCTGACCGGTCTGTGGACGGGTGACTGGAACACCGCCTGGTCGGGGGCGTTCACCACCAACGCCAACCTCAACCTCCAGATCGCCTCGGCGGCCGCTGCCGCGCTGCCCGAGGTGTCCCGGGCCCATGCCGCCCTGGTGTACGGGCAGCTGGCCGACTGGCGGGACAACGCCCGGGCGATCTTCGGGGCGCGGGGCATCGTCGCCCCCTCCCACACCGACGGCGAGTCCGGGCACACCCGTCACTACCAGCGCGCCTACCCGCTGCATCTGTGGACGGCGGGCGCGGACTGGCTCCTGGAACCGCTGATCGAGGACGCCGAGACGAGCGGGGTGACGGACCCGCGGCTGGTCGACGCGCTGCACGAAGCCGCCCTGTTCTACGAGGACTTCCTGACCCGTACCGCCCCGGACGGCACGGTGGCCGTCGTGCCGTCGTACTCGCCGGAGAACCGTCCGGCCAACGCGAGCTGGGGGACGGTGAACGCGACGATGGACATCGCGGCGGCCCGGCACGCGCTCACCGCGTCGGCCGGCCGCTCCCCCACCCATCCGGCCTCCGCACGGCGGCGGGCGCTCGCCGCCCGGCTCCCGGCGTACCGGGTCAACGAGGACGGGGCGCTCGCCGAGTGGGCGTGGCCGGGCCTGGCGGAGACCTACGACCACCGCCATCTCAGCCACCTCTACCCGGTGTGGCCGCTGGACGCGATCAATCCGTACGACACCCCGGAACTCTCGGCCGCCGCGCACCGCGCACTGGAGCTGCGCGGGTCGGAGAACGACTCCGCCCACGGCCATCTGCACCATGCGCTGATCGCCGCACGGCTGCGGGACGGCGCCCGGGCCTCGGCGGCCCTGGACGCCGTGCTCGCGGGCGACTTCTTCCACGACTCGCTGATGAGCGCGCACTATCCGTCCCGCAACGTCTACAACGCGGACGCGGCTCACGCCCTGCCCGCCGCGGTGATCGAGTCGCTGGTCCAGTCGACACCGCACCGGCTGGTCCTGCTCCCGGCCCCTCCGGCCGGCTGCCCGAGCGGCGAACTGCGCGGTGTGCGGACACGGTTCGGCGCCGGACTGGACCTGCGCTGGTCCGCCGACGGCACCGCGACCGCGGTGCTCCACCCCACCCGTGACGCCCGCGTGGACGTCCGTACGGGCCATGGCAGCACCCTCACCGGTTCCTCCGCCGGAACCCCCTCGGCCCCGCTGGAGCTGACGGCCGGCGTGGACCGCGTCCTCGAACTGGGGCCGCGGTAGCACTCCCCCCACCCCATCCCCCCACCATGGAAAGGGACAACCATGGCACGACGTACCCGCACACTCAGCAGGTTCGTACTGGCCCCGGCCACTGCGGTGGCCGCCCTCATCGGTTTCGCCGCCGCCCCCGCCCAGGCCGCGATCTGGTCCTCGTCGGACCAGTGGGGCAACTACACCACCTCCGACGGCTACACCCTCTACAACAACATCTGGGGATCCGGCGCGGGTTCGCAGTCGATCTGGGCCAACTCATCGGCGAACTGGGGGGTGTCGGCGAACCACCCGGACACCGGCGGCATCAAGTCGTACCCCAACGCCAAGAAGGTCGTCGGCAAGTCCCTCACCTCGCTGTCGTCGCTCACCAGCACGTACAACGTCACCGTCCCGTCGTCGGGTGCCTACAACACCTCGTACGACATCTGGGACAGCGACTACGACTACGAGGTCATGCTCTGGGTCAACTACAACGGCGCCGTGGGCCCGCTCGGCACCCCGCAGGGGAACCTCACGCTCGGCGGTCACACCTGGACCGTCTACAAGGGCGACAACGGGGCCAACCAGGTCTTCTCGTTCCTGCGCACCTCGGACTCCACCGCGGGCACGGTGGACATCCTGCCGATCCTGAAGTGGATCAAGGACACCAAGGGCTGGTGGGGCGACGAGACCATCGGTGACGTCCAGTTCGGCTACGAGATCACCTCGTCACCGGGCGGCCTCGACTTCACGACCAACGGATTCGGTGTCTCCTCCAGCTGATCCGTACGCGCGCGTGAGCCGGTCCCCGCGCGGGGGCCGGCTCACGCGCACACGTGTACCGGGGCTACTTCGGTGCGGGTCCCGTGCTCTCGCGCACCGTCAGTTCCGGTGCCAGCAGCTCGACTTCGTCCGTTCCGCGGCCGGAGAGCTTGGCGACGACCTGCTCGACCGAGCGGCGCCCCATCTCCTGCGCGGGAATGGCGACGGAGGTGAGCCGCACGGAGGCCTGCGAGGCCACCTGTTCGGGGCAGATCGCGACCACCGACACGTCCTCGGGCACCGCCCGGCCCTGCTGGCGCAACAGGTTGAGCAGGGGTTCCACCGCCGACTCGTTCTGCACGATGAACCCGGTGGTGCCGGGGCGCTCGTCGAAGATCCGCGCCAGGGTCTGCGCCATCGCGGGATAGCCGCCCTCGCAGGGGCGGTGCAGCACGCGCACTCCGGTCTCCCGCGCCTTGGCGCGTATGCCGTCGACCGTCCGCTCGGCGAACCCGGTGTGCCGCTCGTACACCGCGGCGGCCTCGCCGATCACGGCGACCTCCCGGTGGCCGAGGTCCGCGAGGTGTTCCACGCACAGGGCGCCGGTCGCCTCGAAGTCGAGGTCCACACAGGTCAGCCCGTCGGTGTCGGCGGGCAGCCCGATGAGCACGGCGGCCCGGTCCGTCTCGCGCAGCAACGGCAGCCGCTCGTCGTGCAGTTCGACGTCCATGAGGATCATCGCGTCGGCCAGCGAGCTGCCGGCGATGCGCCGCACCGCCGCGGGGCCCTCCTCACCGGTGAGGAGCAGGACGTCGTAGCCGTGGGTGCGGGCCGTGGTGGCGACCGCGATGGCGATCTCCATCATCACGGGGACGTACATGTCGGTCCGCAGCGGCACCATGAGCGCGATGATGTTCGACCGGCTGCTCGCGAGCGCCCGCGCGCCCGCGTTCGGGTGGTAGCCGAGCTGCTGGATGCTCAGCTCCACCCGCTCCCGGGTGGACACCGAGATGGACCGCTTCCCGCTGAGGACGTAGCTCACCGTGCTCGCGGAGACTCCGGCGTGCTGGGCGACCTCGGCAAGGGTGACCATTCAGCTCTCCATCAAGGGACGTCGTCGGACACCGGCGGGACACCGGCGCGGAAATCGGCCTGCACCGGCAATCTCGGTCAGATGTGGCGAAGCGCTTCGACTTCGCTCGATCCGCCTGTGACATGCACGGATGATGCGAGCCTAGACCTGCTCGCACAGCGTGTCCAGAGTGCTGTCGAAGCGCTTCGACTCACTGGGAGTCCCGACCGTCGGCCGCCCGGGGACGGCAGTGGCGGCAGCCGTCCCGGCTACCGCCACGATATGCCCGCCGCCCCGCCCGCAACATCGGCGGGACCGGAGGTTTCCCCGGCTCAGGAGGCCGAAGGGGTCCAGCCGCCCAGCCAGTCGGCGATCTCCTGCCCGGCCGCTTCGCCGTCGCCGAGCTGCGGCCGGTCGCTGCCTGCCGTCCCGGCGCCCGGTCCGTCGTTGCGGTACTCCGCGAACCGGTCGTCCTTCCAGGAGAAGCCGCTCATGTCCGTCCAGGGCGCCGGCCGGATCGCGGCGCTCAGGGTGGTGTCGCGGACGGTGGTCATCGGGTCGAGCGTGGCGTCGCCCCCGGCGTGCCAGGGACGCCCGAGGTAGAAGGTGGCCGCGGAGACGTCGCCGTTGACCGTGGAGTCGTTGATGAGGAAGCCCTTGCGGCCTGCGGCGGTGCTCGGGGCGGTGATGTATCCCGCGGAACTGCCGTCCCAGCGCTTCTTCAGGGTGATGACCGAGGCGTCGATGACGGCGCTCGCCCTGCCGAAGACGAAGTCGACGTTGCCGACGACATAGGAGTCGGTCATGTAGACCCGGCCCAGCCTGTCCTTGGCCGCGGTGTCGAGCAGCAGCGTGTCCTGGTCGCCCTCGGTGATGATCGAGTCGAGGAACACCTGGTCGGCCGCGGTGCGCAGCGCGACCGCCTGCAGTCCGTTCAGGTCCTGGTGGGCGGCCTCGTCGAAGTCGTTGGCGATGGTGAGTTTGCGGGCCTGGAAGCCGTCCGCCTCGGCGGCCACGGTCGCGCTGCCGCTCGTACCGTACGTCCCCGATCCGTCGGGCTTCTGGGTACCGGAGGCGTTGTCGTACACGATGACGGTGCTCCTGCGGCTGGGACCGGTGCCCTGGAGGGTGACGTTCTTCTTGGTCGAGGGGATCTTGACAAGTTCGCGGTAGGTGCCGGGCGCGATGGCGATGACGACCCGGGAGGTGTTGCCGGCGGGCACCGCGTTCACTGCGGCCTGCACGGTGCGGTACTGACCACTGCCGTCCTGGGCGACGGTGAGCGTGGCCGCGGCGGCCGCCGCGGCGGCCGCGGTCGTGGCGCGCGGCCCCGCCCCCGCCTTCACCAGCGCGGGCACGTCGGCGGCACTGTCGAGGGCGTACGGGTAGAAGGTGTGCGGGTCGAAGGAGGTGCCGCCGCCGCTCTCGTTGCGTCCGCTCGTGCCGCTGAAGACGCTGCCGCGCTGGACGAGGGTCGCGGTGCCGTCCCGGGTGACGGGGTTGTTCAGCCCCTCGAACCAGCTGTTCTCCAGGACCATGTTCGTGCGGCCCCGGGCGTAGTTGCCGTAGCTGCTGGTGATGTCGGTGCCCGGGTCGTCCTGGAGGAGGTTGTTGTAGAGGTGGGCGTGGGCCACGTTGTCGGTGGACGGGTTGCGCTGCTCGGTCTCGTGGAACCAGTTGTGGTGGATCGTGATGTCGGCGGTGGTGTTCTCGGTCCAGCCGATGCCGAAGGCCTTGTTGTCGTGCTGGAGGCGGTTCCAGGACACGGTGAGGTACGTGGTGTCCTTGCGGCTGTCGATCAGGCCGTCGGCCATGTTCCGCAGGTCGTTGTGGTCGATCCACACGTGGTGGGCGCCGTCCATCTGGATGGCGTCCCAGTCGTGGTCCTTGTCGTTCCAGGTGCCGGCGTAGGAGTCCCGGATCGTCAGATTGCGGATGATGACGTTGTGCACCCCCTGGCCGAGGAAGAACCCGCCGCCGACGATGTGTCCGGAGGTGCCGGAGCCGATGATCGTCTTGTCCGATGCGACCTTGATCTCCTTGCCCTTAGGGTCCATGGTGATGGCCGCCGCGACGACGATGACGTACGGCTGCGCCGCCGTCGCGTACTTCTCCAGGTCGGCGAGGGTGCGCACGGTGACGGTCGCACCGCCGCGCCCGCCGTACGTGCCGTCCTGTCCCAGGGCGTCGACCGAGGCGAATCCGTCGGCCGCCTCGTCTGCCCGGACCGTGGAGGCGGCCGCGGCGGGACCCGGAGCGCTCTGCGCCACGGGCCGGCCGGCCGCCGAGGTGGCGGTGAATCCGGCCACGAGGGCGGTGGCTACCGCTGCCGCAAGCGCCAGTCGGGTTCTGCGGTGGCCGCTGCCTGCCGGCCTGTGGGGGGCGTGCTGTGCCGTTCGGCGATCCGCTGTCATGACCTGAACCATTCCCGTTGAGGAGTTGTGGCGTTCAGGTACTGGTTGCCGCCGGAGACCGCGGGGTTGCCGGGGCCGGGCACCCGGTGCGCGCGGGTGGTCAGTACGCGACGGGCCAGCCGCTGCTCCAGTTCAGGAGGTTGACGCCGAGCTTCGGGGTCCCGCCGTCCTGGCCGTCGTAGTAGTGGTAGACGAGCAGGTCGCCGTCGGAGTCGGCCAGCACCGACTGTCCGCCCGGTCCGATGTAGCGGCCGTGCGACTCCAGCACCGCGGTCCCGCCGTTGTTGAGCATGTTCACGCCGTCACGGTCGTAGTACGGCCCCGTCACGCTCGCGGCGCGGCCGACCCTGACCTTGTACGTGGAGCTCGTGCCCGCGCAGCAGGTGTCGTACGAGGCGAACAGGTAGTAGGAGCCGTTCCGCTTCACCACGGTCGGTGCCTCGACGGCCCTGGTCCCCGTGGGGCGGGAGGCCAGCGAGCGGCGGGCGGTGTCACCGGCGTCCTGTTTGCCGGTGGACGGGTCGATCCGGATCATCTTGATCCCGGTCCACCAGGAACCGAAGGACAGCCACCACTTCCCGTCGTCGTCCACGAAGAGGCTGGGGTCGATGGCGTTGTAGTCGCTCGACGCGGTGGAGGTGTACACCGTGCCGTAGTCGGTCCAGCTGCCCGGCTGCCCGGTGGCGGAACCGGCCAGCCCGATGGCCGAGGTGTTCGAGCCGAAGGACGAGACCGCGTAGTACATCAGGTACTTGCCGCCGTGGAACGAGATGTCCGGCGCCCAGGGATCGGAGTCCGCGGAGTAGTTCCTCCACCAGGCCGGCGGGGTGGCGAAGGCCGATCCGGAGCGGCCGAAGGCGGTGCGGTCCGTGGAGGTGCGCAGCTGGACGCCGTCGCCCGTCGAGTAGAGCAGGTACTGCCCGGAGGCCGTCCGGACCATCGAGGGGTCGTGGACGACGACGTCGCCGGTGACGGTCCCGGGGTTGGGGTAGGCGGACGCGCTGCCCGGCACCAGGGCCAGGAGGAGCGCGGCGGGGAGGGCGGCGAGGGTCCTGCGGCGGAAGGTGCGGCTCATGGGGGGGCCTCCTGCGTTCGGCTCGGAGCGGACCGTGCACCGGGGGAAGTGGAGTGCGTGCACGCGTAAGGCAGTTGCCGCCGCGGGGCGGGAGGTTGCCGCACGCCTCGCGTCCGCGTCCGGGGCGCCCCCGCCCGGACAGCGCCGTGATCAGGTGCCGGGCGCCGGGTCGCCGCACCGGCCCGGCCGTTCCGCCCGGCGGGACGCGCGCGTGTACAGCCGCCGAGCATCGCACTTAGCATCCCGGACGTCGGAAGGTTCCGCGAAGGGGGAGTTCGGATCATGCTGGCGCATTCCTTGACAGCTCAGAGCCCGTGCCGGACGGCCGTCCGCGGCCGTCGCCGGTGTTGCACCGCCCGCTGATCCCGCCGCTCCACGACGCCCCTCGCACGGGCCGGACGATCCGCGCCTCCGTGCCTTCCGTACCGCCGTGCCGTCCGCGTCCCTGCCGGTCCTCCTGTCCTTCTTCGCTCCCCCGGCCGCTGCGGGCCACCGGGGAGGCTCCCGTCATCCCTCCTCCCACGCCGCCGCCTGCTCGTCGCCCGCGAACGCCTGCGCCGGTTCCACCGGCGCGCTGACGTCCAGTGCGCCCGAAGAAAGGATTCACTGTGCCGGAGTCATCGGATCCGGAGATCACCGAGTTCTTCCTGCCGGAACTCCCCCGCCTCCTCCCCTACGTCTACCACCCCCAGGCGGCCAAGCTGGAGATCGCCTCGAACGGCTGGGTACGCCGCCAGCTGGGCGACACCTTCGCCGGCGAGGAGGACCTGCTGTACTTCCTGCGCCAGCGCAACGGCATCTACGGGCCCCTCACCGTGCCGGAGGCCACGGACCAGCGGGCGCTCGACATCGCCGACTGGTACCAGTACGTCACGGTGATCGACAGCTTCGTCTCGGACCGCTCCGCCCTGGGTGCGAGCGCGGACGCCGCACGGGCCGTGTTCGCCCGCATCCTCGGTGACTTCGACACCGACGTCGAGGCGGACGAGGCGTTCCCCTACGGCCGGGCGGGCCAGGACCTGTGGCGGCGCATCAGCCCCGGGCTGAGCCCCGCGCAGATCGGCCGCTTCGGAGCAAGCCTGGAGGCCTTCCTCCGCGGCTGCGCCACCGAGATCCACGCCAAGCTGACCGACCGGGTGCCGGACTACGAGGACTGCCTGACGGTACGTCTGGAGAGCTTCGGGTGCGACTTCATCGAGCTGATGACGGAGTACGGCGCCGAGGTCGACATGACGGAGCTGATCCCGGAGTTCACCGAGGTCCATCTGCACTGCCGCCGCCAGATGATCATCATCAACGACCTGCTGTCCTGGCGCAAGGAGCACGCCCAGGACGACAAGATGACGGTGGTCAGGGTCCTCACCGAGGGCGAGGGCCTCAGTCTGCAGCAGGCGGTGGACCGCCTCTGCGATCTGGTGGAGGAGCACGAGAAGGCGTACATCGCCGCCCGCGACGAGATCCTCGGCGGAGCGCTCGGGGAGCGCGAGGACGTACGGCGCTATCTACGCGGCCTCGACCATCTGATGGGCGGCAGCCAGGAGTTCGAGTACCTGACGCCCCGCTACTTCGGCGACGGCTCGGTCTGGGACGGTACGACGTCCGGCTGGGTGGACCTGAACGCGGAGGTCACCCGCTTCCGGGACCGCCCGCACACCCCGGCGGAGGACGCCGACGGCGCCGGGACAGCCGGCCCGGGCGACACCGGCCGCGCGACGGCCCCGGAACCGGAGGGCGTCAACGCCGTAGCCGAGGACGCAGCTCCGGACTCCGGGGCCGCCCCCGCGCGGCCCACGGCCGACGACCGGGCGGCCATCGCGCGACTGCGGTCGATCGTCTCGCCGGGGACCGAGCGCAGGTCCGGGGGCGACGGCCAGGAGCCGGACGCCTCCGAGGCCGGCGGACCGGGCAGGCGCCCCGCCCGGGGCGCCACCCGCACCGAGCCCTGGAAGGTGGTCACCGCGCCCGGCGCCCTGCCGGTGCTCGGCCACGCGCTCCCGCTCTGGAGGCGGCCGCTGGAGTTCCTCGGCGGGCTGCCCACCGACGCCGACCTCGTCGAGATCAGGCTCGGCCCGAAGAAGGCCTACCTCGCGCACAGCCCCGAACTCGCCCAGCAGGTGCTCACCGACTCGCGCACGTTCGACAAGGGCGGTCCGCTCTTCGAGAAGGCCAGGCTGCTCGTCGGCAACGGCCTCGTGAGCTCCGAGTGGGCGCCGCACAAGCGTCAGCGCCGGCTGCTCCAGCCCGCGTTCCACCCGAGCCGGGTGCCGGGCTACATCGGCCTGATGGGCGAGGAGCTGGAGGAGGAGCTCGCCGCGTGGGAGCCCGGAAAGGCGCTGGACGTCAGCGACACGATGCACGGGCTCACCCTCAAGATCACCGCGCGGACCATGTTCGCGACCACCGCGGACCGGCGGGCGATCGACGAGGTCGCGTACTGCATGCCGGTCATCATGCGCGGCGTCTACAAGCGGATGATCGCCCCGACCGGACTCCAGGAGAAGCTGCCCACCGCCCACAACCGGGACTTCGAGCAGGTGCGGGTACGGATGCGCCGGCTGATCCGGGAGACCGTCGAGGCGTACCGCACCGGGGACTCCGAGGACACCGGCGACCTGATGTCCATCCTCGTCAACACCCGTGACGAGGAGACCGGGGAGGGGCTGAGCGACGAGGAGATCCACGACCAGGTCATGACCCTGCTCATCGGGGGGACCGAGACCACCGGCAACACCATGGCCTGGGTCTTCCACACGCTCGCGACCCACCCGCACATCGAGGAGCGGCTCCACGAGGAGCTCGACACCGTGCTGGCGGGCCGGGTGCCCGGATTCGGGGACCTGCACCGGCTGCCGTACACGGGCCGGGTCATCACCGAGACCCTGCGCATGTACCCGCCGGCGTGGCTGCTGACCCGGGCCACGACTCGGGCGACCGAGCTGGCGGGGCGGTCCATCGACGCGGGGACCATCGTCCTGTACAGCCCGTACGCGCTGGGGCACAACCCGGCGATATACGCCGACCCGGACACCTTCGACCCGGACCGCTGGCTGCCCGAGCGCGCCGAGGGTCTGCCGCGCGGCTTCAACCTGCCCTTCGGCGGCGGCAGTCGCAAGTGCATCGGCGACACGCTGGGCGCCGCGGAGACCATCATCACGCTCGCGGGCATCGCCGCCCGCTGGCGGCTGCGGACCGTCCCCGGCACCAAGGCGGGCACCGCGGTCCCCCGGGCCTCGCTCGGGACCGGCCCGCTGCCCATGGTGCCCGAGCGCCGCGACCGGGTCTCCGGTCCGGCCGGCCTCACGCTGTCGAGCGCCCGGTGAGCACCGGACGCAGGACCTCACGCCAGGAGAGCATCCGATGACACAGCAGTCCACCGGGGCCCCCGTGCGGCCCGCCGCCGAGGCGGCCGGGACGACGGACGTCCTGGCGACCCTCGCCCACTTCCGTGAACTGGTCACCCCGGCCCTGCGGGAGACCGTGCGCAGGCTTCCGCCGGAGATCGGCACCACGGTCGAGTTCACCCTCGGCTGGCGCGACGCCGACGGCAGTCCCCGCAGCGGCGGCAGCGGCAAGGGGCTGCGCCCCGCGCTCGCCATGCTGACCGCGCAGGCCGTGGGCGCCGCCCCGGAGTCGGCGGTCGCCGGCGCCCTCGCCGTCGAACTGGTGCACACCTTCTCGCTGGTGCACGACGACATCATCGACGGCGACGAACAGCGCAGACACCGTGACACGGTGTGGAAGGCGTACGGAGTCGGCACGGCCGTCCTCGCGGGCGACGCGCTGCTGGCGCTCGCGCTGGACGCCCTGTCCCGGGCGGCCTCGGGAGACACCGGCGCGGCGGCCATGAAGGCCCTCTCGACCGCTCTGGTGGAGCTGGTCAACGGCCAGGCCGAGGACGTCTCCTTCGAACTGCGGCCGTGGACGGGCCCGCAGGCCGTCACCGTCGCGCAGTACACGGCCATGGCGGGCCGCAAGACGGGCTCGCTGCTCGGCTGCGCGACCGGCCTCGGCGCGCTGCTCGGCGGGGCGGGCCCGGCCGCGGTGGCGGACCTGACCGCGATGGGGCGCCATCTGGGCCTGGCGTTCCAGGCGGTGGACGACCTGCTCGGGATCTGGGGCGACCCGTCGGTCACCGGCAAGCCGGTCTACAGCGACCTCCGGCAGCGCAAGAAGACCCTGCCGATCGTCTCGGTGCTCGCCGAGGACACCCCGGCCGCCCGCCGGCTGGTCGAGCTGCTGGCGGCCGCCCCCGGCACCCCGGACGGTCCGGAGGCCGACGGTGTGCGCTCCGAGGAGGACCTGCGCAAGGCCGCCGACCTGATCGAGGAGGCGGGCGGGCGCGCCCTCGCCGCCGACTCCGCGCAGCGCCATCTGTGCCGGGCACAGAGCCTCATCCACCGGACAGCGGTCGACGGTCCGGCCGCCGCCGCCCTGGCGGCACTGGGCGAGTTCGCCGTCCACCGCACCCACTGACCACCGGTCCGGGGGCCCGCCGTCCGGGGCCTCCGGTCCGGGGGCCGGCCGGGCGTACCCCGGACCTCACCGCCACGGACCGCACCGCAACGCAGGCCCCGGCAGGTCAGTTCTGCCGGGGCAGCAGCTCCGCCTCGAACCGGTCGAGGAAGGTGTCGAAGGGCTGGGACCCGGCGGAGTAGATCACGAATTTGGTGAGCCCGGCCTCGATGTGGGCGTCGAGCAGCCGGTGGAGGCCGGGCCAGTCCGTGGCGACGAGATCGCGCGGGTCGCTCTCCGGGTCGCGCCGGCGCATCGTCAGGGCGAGGTCATCCGGAATGCCGTCCTGGGCGAGGACGAGGCTGATCCCGAAGTGGTCGGGTTCGATCTCCCGCCCCGCCTGCGCCGCCGCGGCCTGAATCGTCTCCCGGGCGCGCCCGGCGGCCTCGGGCGTGAGGAAGGAGCCGAGCCACCCGTCCCCGTACCACCCGACCCTGCGCAGCCCCGCGGGCGCGCTGCCCCCGAGCCAGATGTCCAGGGGCCTGGCGGGCAGCGGCCCGATGCGCGCGGATCCGACCGTGTGGAACTCACCGTCGAATCCGGCGGCCTCCCCCCTGAGCGAGGCCCGCAGCAGCTCCAGCGACTCGTCGAACAGCGCCCCGCGCCGGCCCTCCGGTGCCGGGAACAGCTCACGCTCGCCGGGCCGGGCGGGCTGGAGCCCGAACACGGGAAGCACGCGCCGGGGCGACAGCGCGGCCAGGGAAGCCAGTTGCTTGGCGACCAGGACCGGGTGCCGCCCCGGGAGGACCGCGACGGACGTCCCGACCTTCAGCCGGCTGGTCCGCGACAGCGCGTGGGCCATGCCGATGAAGGGGTCGACCGCGTCGGAGTACACCTGCTCGGACAGCCACAGCGAATCGATCCCGGCGCCTTCGAGACGGTCGACGGTGCGGCTGAAGTCCGACAAGGACGGACCGGCTCCGAGCCCTACTCCGAAACGGATCTTCATGGCTCCCACGATACGCGCGGAGCACCCGCGCGCGGTGAACTGGCGGTCCGTCAGCCTGCCTCAGGCACCGAGCAGTACGGGAAAGGCCTCCATGTCGTTCTGCGTCATCACGGGCAGCTTGCGGATGTCCGCGTCCGGCACCGCGAGCCGCAGACCGGGGAAGCGCGCGAAGAGGGCGGGCAGGGCGATCCCCGCCTCGACCCGGGAGAGCGCCGCGCCGGGGCAGATGTGCGGTCCGTGGCCGAACGTCATGTGCCGGATCGGGGTGGCGCGGGTGATGTCGAACGCGTCCGCGTCCGGGCCGTGCTGCTCGGTGTCCCGGCCGATCACCCGGTAGGAGATGACGACACCTTCGCCCTTGGCGATGACCCCGTCACCGACCTGGATGTCCTCGGTGGCGAACCGCATCAGCAGATGGGTGGTCGGGGTGTCCCACCGCAGGGTCTCCTCGATCACGGTCTCCCAGGAGACCTCCCCGTCGAGGACCATCCGCAGCTGCTCGGGGTGGGACAGGAGGGCGCGCACGGCGTTGAGGATGAGCCCGATCGTGGTCTCGTGCCCGGCCGCGACCATCGCCTTCAGGTTGCCGACCACCTCTTCCTCGGTCAGCGGCTCGCCGCCCTCGTCGGCGAGGATCAGCGCGGACGTCAGGTCGTCGGTGGGCCGCGCGGTCTTCTCGCGTACGAGCCCGGCGTAGAAGACGTCCAGGTCGGCGAGGAGGGCCAGCCGCTCGTCCTGCGGCGTGAGCATGGAGAAGAAGGCCTTGTACTGACGGGTCAGCATGGCGTTCTCGGCGGGGTCCACGCCCATCAGCATGCCGACGACCCGCATGGGCAGCGGCTGCGCGAACACGGACTTCAGGTCGACGACGGCCCCGTCCCGCCCGCCCTCGGCGAGCGCGTCCAGCAGTTCCGAGGTGAACTTCTCGATGTCGGGGCGTATCGCCTCCAGGCGGCGGGGCGTGAGCGCCTGGGAGGTCTTGGTGCGGAGCCGGCGGTGCTCGGCACCGTCGACGGTGAACATCGACCGGCCGGCGTCGATCATCCCGATGAGCGGCCACGCGTGCGTCACCTCGCCGCTCTGCCACAGGCTCCAGGCGTCGAGGTCCTTCACCAGCCGCGGGTCGACGAGGAGCTGCCGGGCGTCGGCGTGCCGGGTGAGGGTCCAGGCGGGAACCCCGAGCAGCTCGATACGGGCCAGCGGCCCGGCGTCGCGCAGCCGTGCCGTCTCACCGTCGAGGTCCTGGACCATCGGGTCGATGACGACGACGGTCCCGCCGTCCTGAGCGGCGGCCTGGGCGGCTTCCTGGGCGGCGGCGTGAGGGCAGTTCACTAGAAGTCTCCTGTCGTGCGAACGGGGGTGAACCGGACGGGGAGCGAGGTGGTGCCCCGCAGAAAGGCGGAGGGCCGCCGTACGAGGTCCTGGACGGCGACGCCGAGCTGGAGGTCGGGCAGCCGGTCGAGCAGCACCTCGATGCCGGTACGGGCGATGATCTCGGCGATCTCCTGGGCGGCGAACGGGCACCGGTACTCGCCGTGGCTGAAGGCCAGGTGCGCGCCGTTGCCGCCCTGGGCCGGGGCGCCGCTGCCGGACATGCTCTGCCGGATCAGCGGATCGGTGTTGGCGGCGCCGAGCCCGAGCAGCAGCATGTCGCCTGCCTTGACCCGCTGTCCGCCGAGCTGGGTGTCCCGTACGGCCCAGCGGCCGGAGAGGATCTGGGTGGGCGTGTCCTCCCAGAGCACCTCGTTCATGGCCTCGCCGATGCTGCGCCGGCCGCGGGCCATGGAGTCGGCGAACTCGTCCTCGGTGAGCATCAGCCGCAGGGAGTTGCTGATCCAGTCGGCGGTGGTGAGGTGCCCGGCGGCCGTGATGGCCATCAGGTCGAGCATGTACTCCTCGTCGGTGAACACCTCGGGGAACGCGAGCATGCGGGAGGTCACGTCGTCCCCCGGCACGGCCCGCTTCGCGGCCACCAGCCGCGCCATGTGCTCCCCGAACCGCAGATGGGCGCTCTGCGCACCCGGTCCGCCGTCGGCGAGGTCCCTCAACACCTGGGCGATGTCGGCGCCTTCGTCGTCGGGGAAGCCGACGAGGCGGGCGAGGACGAGGACGGGCAGGGGTTCACAGAAGTCGGAGACGAGGTCGGCGGTCCCCCTGCTGCACACGTCGTCGATCAGACGGTCCGCCAACTCCTCGCAGTGGCGCCGGATCTCGAACGGATCGGCGCCTTCGAGGGCCGGCCCCACCATGCGCGCGTGCCGCCGGTGCTCCTCCCCCGCACTGAAGTAGATGGACGGCAGGGGCCGCCCCACCATCGGCAGCAGCGGCCAGTCGTCGGGGATGTGCGGCCACTGGTTCCACAGACCGACGTCGCGGGGGAACAGCTCGCCGTCGCTGGTGACTTGGTGGAGCTCGCGGTACCCGATGACCAGCCAGGCGGGGAACCCGCCGGGCAGTTCCACCGGGACGACGGGCCCGTGATCCCGCCGCATGCCGCGGTAGACGGCCTGCGGCTCGGTCTGGAAGCCGGGCCCGCTGAGCGGCACGGCTCCGGAGGCGGCGTGCGCCGGACAGCCGGGAGGAGGAGACGGAGAGGGCGGCGCGGGCTCTGTGGAAGAAGGGCGCGTCATGAGTCCTGACTCCTGTGGCGACAGCTGCACGCGTCATGATCATGCGATCAACGCATGTTCACTATAAGGATTTTGTGTGACGCCGGACCGGTCAACAGCGATCAATTTCGCGCCTTGAACGCAACAACCGGGCGACAACTCCCCACATTTGCAGAGCATCACGAAGTACCGCCCGGCACGATGCGCGCGGGCGGTACGGGACGGGCGAGTCGGACAGCCAAGGCCCTAGGCCAGGGAGGAGCGCTCCCCGGCACGGACGCCCTCGCAGAGGTCCCCGCCCTCCAGGCCGACGTTCACCAGCCCGGCAGCACCCCGGGTTCCCCCACCGGCACCGCCGCTGTCGCCGTCGCCGTGCACGAGCTTCAGCGCATGCCAGCGCGGCAGCCAGTACACGCGCCCGCGGTGAGCCGCGAGAGTCTCCCGCAGTGCGCCGGGGGCATGCGTCCAGACGGCGGGAAGGTCGTTCGCGTAGTCGAAGGCGGGACGGAGTTCGACCCATCCGTCGTCGCGGACATCACCGGCGGTGAGCAGGATCTCGACGGCCTGCCCCGGCTCCTGGCGGCACTTCTTCGCATGGATCCAGTGCACGCGGTGACCCGCGGCGTAGCGGGAGCAGTCGTCGCTCCGCACGGAGTCGTTCTGGGTGAGATGACGCAGCATGGTGGGATTCGCCTTCCGGGACGAGGACCCCGGGTGTCCTGCACCGCGGTCCGCTGTTCCCCGCACCCTGCGCACGGGGCAGGTCGTCACCCGGAGCACCCGCAGCGGAGCGGGGTGCCGTCCAGCAAGCCGGGGCTGCGCGCTGGAACTCATGACCCGACGAAAACTCTAACCCACGCAAACCGCACGACCCGACGGGTGGTCAGGAGCGTTGCGGCACCCCCTCGGGTGTCGCGACGCTCCCGCCCCACCGCCGGACCGTCGGCCACTCACCCGGTGACGAGACCCGGGTCGCTCGTACCGGCTTCGCCGGTCTCGACGTGTCCGGCGAAGCGCCGCAGGAAGGCGGTGTCCGCGTCGGAGGTGACGGCGATGTCGTACCAGCGCTTGCTTTCCCGCAGGTCGAGGACGTGCTTCACGGTCGCGCCCGCCCGCACGGTGAAGGTCTCCGCGCCGCTTCCGTACCCGGCGGCACGGCGAACGGTCAGGTGCACGCTCGCGGACCCGCCATTGAAGAGGGTGAGTTCGAGCCCACCGGTCGCGGCGACATGACGGGCCGTCACCTCAGGTCCGGCCACCTTCCCGGCGGACCTGAAGGCACGCAGGAACCCGTTGGGGCCATGGACGGTGAGATCGGTCACGCCGTTGGAGTAGAGCGTGTTCCAGCTGTCCGAGAGCGACGCGCCGGCCCCGGCGGTGTAGGTCCAGGGCCCGTCGGTGCGGTTCGCGGAGGTCACCAGGAACTGCGCCCCGGCCGCGGCCCCGCCGCTGAAGGTGAGGCGGTACTTGCCGGTGGCCGGGTCGGCGGCCCCGTCCACGAAGGGCGCGTAGCGCAGCGGCCGGGTGGGACGGGCGCCCTTCTCCTGTTTGGGCACGCTGCCGGTGGCGGGCGGTGCGGGCACGTAGTCGGGGTGGCGGCCGCGGTCCGGGGGCTCATAGGCGTCGGTCGACGGCAGCGGGGCGTCCGAGGTGTCCGTACGGCCGAAGTCGAAGGCGGAGGTGAGATCGCCGCAGACGGCGCGGCGCCAGGGTGAGATGTTCGGCTCGTGCACGCCGAAGCGCTCTTCCATGAACCGGATGACGGAGGTGTGGTCGAAGACCTCGGAACAGGCGAAGCCGCCGGTGCTCCACGGCGAGACGACGAGCATGGGCACGCGCTGCCCGAGTCCGTACGGCCCGGCCGCGTACCGGATGTCGCCCGGGAAGTAGTCGGCGGCGGTGTCCACGGTGGACAGCCCCTGGCCGGGCCCCGAGGGCACGAAGGGCGGCACGACGTGGTCGAAGAAGCCGTCGTTCTCGTCGTAGGTGATGAAGAGGGCGGTCCTGCCCCACACCTCGGGATCGGAGGTCAGCGCGTCGAGGACCTGCGAGATGTACCAGGCGCCGTAGTTGGCGGGCCAGTTGGGATGCTCGCTGTAGGCCTCCGGAGCGACGATCCAGGACACCTTGGGCAGCGTCCCGGCCCGGACGTCGGCCTTCAGGTCGTCGAGGAGCCCGCCGGCGCTCTTGATGTCGGTACCGGTGCGCGCCTTGTCGAAGAGCGGATCACCGGGCTCGGCACCGCGGTAACTGTTGAAGTAGAGAAGCGAGTTGTCCCCGTACGTCCCCCGGTAGGCGTCGTCGATCCACCCCCAGGACCCGGCGGCGTCGAGCCCGTCGCCGATGTCCTGGTAGACCCTCCACGACACCCCGGCCTGCTCCAGCCGCTCGGGATAGGTGGTCCAGCCGTACCCGGCCTCGTCATTGCCGAGCACGGGACCGCCACCGGTGCGGTCGTTCCCCGTGTACCCGCTCCAGAGGTAGTAGCGGTTCGGGTCGGTCGACCCGATGAACGAGCAGTGGTACGCGTCGCAGACGGTGAAGGCGTCGGCGAGCGCGTAGTGGAACGGAATGTCCTCACGCGTGAGGTGGGCCATCGTCGTCGCGGTCTTGGCGGGCACCCACTGGTCGTACGCACCCTTGTTGAACGCGCGGTGACCGCCGGCCCAGTCGTGGTTCAGGTCCTGGAGGAACTGCATCCCGAGCTTGTCGGCGGGCGGCCTGAACGGCAGCACCTCCTTGCCGAGCAGGTCCTTCTGATGCCAGACCGGCTTTCCGCTCGGAAGCGTGACCGGCCGGGGGTCGCCGTAGCCGCGGACACCCTTCATGGTGCCGAAGTAGTGATCGAAGGATCGATTCTCCTGCATCAGGACGACGATGTGCTCGACGTCCTGGAGCGTGCCGGTACGGCCCCGGGCGGGGAGGGACGAGGCACGGGCGATGCTGCCGGAGAGCGCGGTGAAGGCGGCTGCGCCTCCGGCGAGTTGCAGGAGGCGACGACGGTTGAGTTCTGCCATGGGTGGGGGCCTCTGTGGGGTGAGGGGACGTGCGGGCGAAAGCGACTGGAGTGTTCCAGAATCGGCAGGCCCGGGGGAAGACCCGCGCGGTGTGCACATGGTGGTATTCGGGGGAACAGCCGGCAACGGAATGGATTGCCGCACTCATGCGAACACTTCCGACCGCACGGACGGGTAAACGCTGCGGCACCCTCTCCGCACCCCGCGTCCTGCCGGAACCGGGAAGGCCCGGGAGCGCGGAACTGCCGACTCCCGTTCTTGCAGGTGACGGGCCACGGGGCACACGCTGAGCCGGCACGCGCACTGCCGACAGGACGCGGGGACCCCGAGTGAGACACGTACCCTTCATCCGCTGGGTGTTGACACTCGGCGTGCTGCTGATCGGCTGCTCGGCAGCCGTCTATACGACCGCACCGGAGATGCCCGAGCTCAGGCAGGTCGATCTGACCGTGCTCGAAGAGGCACCGGACGGGGCCTGCACGGTCCGCTGGAAGGACCCGTTCGACCAGCGCCGGCACGAGGCCCCGTATCGGTGCGACACCACACGCGACCCGGTCCTGAAGGCGCCGAACCACGACCTGAGGACAGGTCACGGCTGGGACACCGGCTTCGTGGTCGCCGAGGGCGGGGCCAGGGGCGAGCTGTACTCGCTGAGCGAGGACGACGAGGCCGCCGGTCGGATCGGCCTCTCCGACACGCTGACGGTCATCGGGCTGCTGCTGACGATCACCGGCCTGGTCGGCGGGAACATCCGTGCGGTGCCGCGACTGCGCGGCGTCGATCCGGACGTCGTCCGCCGGGCGTGGGATCTGGCCCACGCGGCCGACCTGGTGGCCGAGGACTACGAGAAGGCGCTGGCCGCGGTCCGCGGGCCGAACGGCCTGGGACCCGCTGCATCAGGAGCGGGTGCGAGCTGGCAGCCCGGCTGGAACTCCTGCTCACCGAGGCGCCCGCCGCCACCGGCTGCGCGCGAATGCCGCAAGCCGGCCCGGAACAACGCCGCCGGACGCGGGCCGCACTGGCCGAGCTCCGCCACCTGCTGGACGCGGCGGACCGGAACTCCGTCGCCGAAGAGTTCCGCCAGACCTCGGCCGACCTGCTCCGCGGACCGGACACCGAGCGGGACGCGATGTCCGCCTGGCTGGACTTCGCGTCCCGTTCCGATGCGTACTACCGCCTGCTGACGGAGGTCACGAGCGGCGCGGTGAATCGGCGCGGCCGCTCTCCCGTACCGGGACTCCGGAAGCAAGCGCGGTGAGCGGCACCCCAACAGGACAGCCGGAACAGGTCACATCACCTGAGGCCGCGGCCCGCCGCCGTCTCAGGTGGCGCTGCGCTCGCTCGCCTCGCGGAGGTCGCGTTCGACCGTGCGGTCGTGGGCGGCTCCCGGCTCGCCCGGGGGCCTGACGGGGCGGCCCGTGCGCAGGAGTTCGCGCCAGCGCTCGGGGCTCCAGTTCGCCGGAGTCGTGGTGTCCATGAAGTGCTCGACCAGAGCGCAGAAGCGGGCCGGGTCCGCGTGGAAGGGGAAGTGCCCGGCGCCGTCGAAGATCTCCAGGCGGCTGCCCGGCATCGCCGCGTGGGCTCCATGGGCGTGGCGTACCGGCACGACGCTGTCGCGGGAGCCCCAGAGGAGCAGCGTGGGCATGCCTTCGGTGAGGTAGCAGCGGTCGAGCATGGTGACGACCTGGCCCCGCCAGTCGACCACCGAGCGCAGGGTGCTGATGAACGCGGAGCGGGACGTGGCGTCGGGCAGGGCGTCCACGACGTTCAGCAACTCCGCCGCGTCCTGGCCCAGATCGGTGTCCAGCAGCTTCATCAGTGCGGTGAAGAGGCCGACTTGGGTGCGCATACCGGGCAGCCGGAGGGTGGAGAGCATGAGGTCCGCGCCGGGCAGGGACACCGCGCGCAGGACCGGAGTGACCTCGCGGCCCACACCGCCCGCGCTGACCAGGATGAGGCGGTCCGTGCGCTCCGGGAACTGGTAGGCGAACTGCATGGCCACCCCACCGCCCAGCGAGTGGCCGACCAGCGTGGCGCGCTCGATGCCGAGGACGCCCAGGAGGTCCCGCATCCCGTTCGCGTACCCGGCCACCGAGTAGTCGGCCCGCGGTTTGTCGGAGTCACCGTGGCCGAGCAGGTCGGGTGCGATGACGGTGTGGTTGCGGGCCAGCTCGGGAATGAGGTCCGACCATGTGGCGGAGGAGTCGCCGATGCCGTGGATCAGGAGGATCGCGGGACCCTCGCCGGCGATGCGGTAGGCCCTGCGGTAGCCGTGCACCGTGTGGTGGCTGAGCCGGACCGTCACCTCAGGCACCGATTGCAGCGGGTTCGTGTGCGGCGGCAGGTGCGGTACGGACTGGGTGGAGCGGGTCACGAGATCGCCTCCCGTCTTCACTGGCTCATCGTCCGAGCGTAGGACCTCCGAGGTCACCGGGCATTTCCGCGAGGTTTCCGGCAGCACGCACGACGGCCCGGGGTGGGGGTCGCACCCCAGTCCCCCCTAGTGCTTCCTGGGGGACAACCCCCAGGAAGGTCGGGGGAAAACCGGGTCGTCGGGAGGACGCCGGGTCCGTAGGTTCTGGAGTGGAATATGCACACCGCTCCACACAGCCTTCGGAGGCCCTCTCGTGACCGCCCCTTCACTCCAGCAGACGCGCACGCTTCACCCGGCCCTGGCGGCCTTCGTGCGCTTTGTGATCTGTGGTGGCGGGGTCGGGGTTGCGTCCAGTGGCGTTCTGGTCCTCCTCCACGACCGGATACCGCTGGCCGTCGCCAATGCGCTCGTCACCGTCGTGTCCACCGTGATCGCGACCGAGCTGCACAGCCGGGTCTCGTTCCGCAGCGGACGCCGGGGGTGGGGCGTCCACCTCCAGTCCGGCCTGACCGTCGCCGTCAGCTACGCCTTCACGACCGGGGCGCTGCTCTGCCTGTACGCGGTCCGGTCCGAGCCTTCGACGCTCGTCCAGCAGAGCGTCTATCTGTCGGCGTCGGCCCTCGCCGGGGTCGGGCGGTTCGCGCTGCTGCGGGTGGTCGTCTTCGGGGAGCGCGGGGCGGGCGGCGCACGTGAGGCGTCGCTCGGCAAGGCGTCCGTGGCCATGGCGGCCTGAGTACGGCGCGGGCGCCGGCCGGTCCGTGATCCGTGTGCCCGGGTCGTCCCGCTAGGCCGTCCTCCCGCACGGCGACGGCTTCGGCGTGGGCGCGGACCGACGGGCGGTAGTGGTACCGGACGGCGTTGCCGGCCGTGGTGCGCCGCTCCAGGAGCAGAGCCGCGACGGGTGCGCGGCGGTCACACGTCAGGCACGCGCTGCACCGAGGTTGGTTATCCTGACCCACGTTCCAGGTGATCACGGTGGGCCCCGTCGGCCGCCGACGCGGGCCGCGCGCCCGTCGAGGGGAGAGTCACGTGCAGGGTCCAGCCGCGAGCCGGGGGTCGGTCAGGAAGGCCGAACAGGCGTGGAACCAGGCGATGACACTCCTGCAGCGCGGGGACAACGCGGGGGCCGGGGCGCAGTTCGCACTCGCCACCACGCATGATCCGGCCGCCGCCGACGCCTGGCTGGGGCTGCATGCGACCGGGCAGCGGCAGCAGGAGGCGCTGGATGCCATGCTCCGGAACTCCGGGGCCTTCGGCGCGCTGCGCTCGAAGTTCGGGCTGCGCCTCCAGTCCAGGTTCCAGATCGGCCACTACGTCACCTTCCGGCTGGAGAACGCGCGCGACCTGTGGCTGGCCGCCATGTCGTCGCTGCTGGACAACAAGCGGACCGACGAGGCCTGGGCCGGACTGTCGACCGCGCAACTCGACTGCGACGAGACGCGGTTCGTCTGCACGAGGTACGCGTTCGTGAAGGAGGACTGGGCCCTCGTCCTGCGGTTCGCGACCGGGATCGGTGACGCGTTCCTGTACGACGAGGCTCAGTTGTACGTCGGCGCTTCACTCTTCGCCCAGGGCGTCTACCACGAGGCACTGAGCGTCCTGACCCCGCTGCCGAAGAAGCTGGAGACCGGCTCCCGCTTCGACGCCGAGATCAAGTACTTCATGGGGCGGTCGCTGGAGGAACTCGGGCAGAGGGAGGAGGCGCTGAAGCGGTATCAGTACGCCTTCCGGTGTGCGCCGGGACTCTTCGACGTCGACCTGCGCGCCCAGGCACGGCCGTCCTCCAACCCGGCAGCCCCGGCTCCCACCGCTGCCGATCTGGCGTCGCCGAGGCCGACGGCACAGCCCGACGCGCCCTCACCCACCGTCCCGCGCCCGGCCTCGCCCCCGGCGCCCACCACCGCCCCGGTGCCCGCCCCTGCCGGGACCCGCTCCCCTCAGGGCGGCGGCACGGGCAGCGTGGCCGAGGCCGAAACCGACGGGCCGTCCGCCGAGGAACGGGCCAGGTTGCTCGCCGAGGCGCAGAAGTCGCTCGACGGCATGATCGGTCTCGAACCCGTGAAGCGTCAGGTGCTCACGCTCATCGCCCAGTTGCGGATGGCTGCGCTGCGTGAGGAGCAGGGGCTCCCCGGCGGGGCCCGGCCCCGCCACTTCGTCTTCGCCGGTCCGCCCGGCACCGGGAAGACGACCGTCGCCCGCATCATCGGCAAGGTCTTCGCCGGGCTCGGGCTGCTGAGCTCGGGGCATGTGATCGAGGCCCAGCGCGTCGACCTGGTCGGGCAGCACCTCGGTTCGACGGCCATCAAGACCAGCAAGGTCATCGACTCGGCGCTCAACGGGGTGCTGTTCATCGACGAGGCGTACGCCCTGTCCAACAGCGGGTACAGCGGCGGCGACGCGTTCGGCGACGAGGCGTTGCAGGTGCTCCTGAAGCGGGCCGAGGACGACCGGGACCGGCTCGTGGTCGTCCTCGCCGGCTACCGCGACGAGATGGCAGGCCTCCTCGCCGCCAACCCGGGGCTGGTGTCCCGCTTCACCACCCGGGTCGACTTCCCCTCCTACTCCGCGCAGGAACTGGTCCTCATCGCCCGCTCCGTGCTGGCCTCCCAGGGCGACGAGCCGGACGACGGAGCTGTCGGGGTCCTCGGGTCCTTCTGCGCCGCGATCGTGGACGGCGGCATGGCCGACACCGTGGGCAATGCCCGCTTCGCGCGCGAGCTCTGCCAGAAGGCCGCCGCGCAGCGGGACCTGCGGCTGTACGCCAAGCACATCGCCAGTACCCCGACGCGCGAGGAGATCGTGACCGTCCTCGCCGAGGACGTGGTGGCAGCGCACGAGGAGCTCATGGAGTCCCACGGGAACGGAAGCGGCGAGTAGCCGGGCGCGCCTCGTGCGCGGCCACCACGTCTCAGGGTGCCTTGAAGTACGCGGGGAACCTCGGCCCCAGCCACGGCTTGCGGCCCCACGCGAAGACCCGTCCCCGGGCCATCGCGCCCACCGGTGAGCAGCGCCCCAGCGCCATCAGCAGGAACGTGACCGGCTCGATGGAGATCGTGCAGTCCGGGCGGTCCGGCAGGGCGTGGCCCACGGCCGCCGTGCCGTCGGTGAACGTCACCCCGAACTGTCCGCCGCCCCACAGCCGTACCGCGTAACGGGCGTTGAGCCCCGCCGTCGTCGCGGCGTCGGTCACCCGGGGCATCGCCTCGACCATGAACGGGAGAGCCAGCGCGACCCGGGCCCGGTCGACCATGTGCGGGCGCTTCAGCGCGCGGGCCAGGTCGTAGCCGTGGCCCAGCATGTGCGTCAGGAGGTACGAGCCGAGGACCACCCGGTTCATCGGTCCCATCGGCGTCATCAGCGTCTCGTCCGCGGGGTGCCCGGTCGCCGCGTCCAGGTATGCGGCGGCCTGCGCGACGATGACGGCGGCCAGGGGTCCGGCCGCACGCTCGCCGTATGCGGCGAGGGCCCGTTCGTTGGCCTCGGCGATGCCCTGCGGGGTGCCGTCGCCGTGCCGGTGCGTGCGCCCTGCCGCCACCTCGGCCATCAGCGCGTTGGCCTGCGCCAGGTGCGCGGCAACCTCACCCACCGTCCAGGTCAGTCCCGGCACCGGGGCGCCGGTGTCGGGGGCGCCGCGCAGCAGCTCAGCGATGTCCTCGGCCGTCGTACGTATCGCATCGGCCAGCCCCTCGGGCAGCACACCACGCACCTCCTGCCCTGCTGCTGACTCCACCCCGCCACCGTCCCCGTCCTCGTACACGTCGTCGTGGAGCGTCGCCCGCGCGTCCGCCACCACCCCTGTTACCTGCGGGTACAGCAGAGCAGTTCCCCGTGCTCCCGGCAAGAGGTCGACGCCCGCCGTTCGAACCCCTCTACGATCGAGCGCGTGTGCGCAAACGTGATCATCGCCGAGGACGACGAGAAACAGGCGGAACTCCTCCGCCGCTACCTCGAACGGGAGGGGCATGCCGTCACCGTCGTCGGCGACGGCCTCGCGGCTCTCGACGCGGTCCGGCAGGGAGAGCCCGACCTGCTGGTCCTCGACGTGATGATGCCGCGGGCCGACGGTCTGGACGTCGTACGGGTCCTGCGCGCCGAGTGCCGGGAGCTGCCGGTGCTGATGCTGACGGCCCGTACCACCGAGGACGATCTGCTGCTCGGGCTGGACCTCGGCGCGGACGACTACGTGACCAAGCCGTACAGCCCGCGCGAGCTGATGGCCCGGGTGCGCACGCTGCTGCGCCGCAACCGGCGCGGCTCCGGCGGCGACGGCAGCGGTCCGGCCGACGCCGCCGTCCTGGCGGTGGGGACTCTGGTGGTCGATCCCGCCCGGCACGTGGTGTCGGTCGACGGCCGGGCCGTGGACTGCACACCGGGCGAGTTCAGGATTCTGGCCGCACTCGCCGGCGAGCCCGACCGGGTCTTCTCCCGGCAGCAACTGCTGGCGGAGCTGCACGGTTTCGACCGCTACATCAGTGACCGCACGGTCGACGTGCACGTGATGAATCTGCGCAAGAAGATCGAGCCCGCGCCGCGCCGGCCCGCCCGGCTGCTCACCGTGTTCGGTGTCGGCTACAAGCTGACCGACCCGGCGAAGGCGGCGGCCCGTGCGTCGTCGTAGCGCAGGGCGTCCGGACGGACGAGCGGACACCGCCGTCCCGGACCCGGCATCGGTGTCGGCAACGGCACCGGTGCGGCGCTCGCGGCTGCCGTTGCGCAGGAGTCTGTTCGCCCGGCTGCTGGCCGTGTCCGCGCTGGTGGCGGCCTGTTCGGTCGCGGCCACGGCCTGGATAGCCGTCCAGACGACGTCCGGCGCGATCCTCCAGGAGCAGGGGCAGAACCTGACCGCCGATGCCCGGATCTACCACAGCCTGCTCGGTTACGCGGCGGCTCATCCCGCCTGGGACGGCGTCGGGAAGACGGTGCGGGACCTGGCCGAGCAGTCCGGGCGGCGGATCGTGCTGACCACCGAACAGCGCGCCCCGCTCGCCGATTCGGCCGCGCCCGAGCCCGCGACGGCGCTGCCTGCCCAGGCGTCGGCGGTCGTGGACCCGCTGGCCGTGGACACCGCGCTCGCCGCCGAGAACGCGGGCCCGTCCGGCTCCGGCACCCCGGCGGACCGGGTCGATCCACGTGCGGTCGGCCCCTTCCGGCTGCCCGCCGCGGAACGTACGGCGCTCCGGCAGATCGCGGACCGGGGCGTCGCCTGCCTCGGCGAGTCCGGAATCGCATCGGACGTGGTGCGGACCGCGAGCGGGCGGCCGGTGATCCAGGTGGTGGGCAACGACCCCGAACGACTGGAGGGGACCCGCTGCGCCACCGACGCCCTCGACACCCCGACGGCCACGGAGAAGAAAGCCCTGAAGTCGCTCAACCAACTGGCCGACGCGTGTCTGAAGCGCCAGGACCGCCCGTCCGTACGGCTGAAGCTCGATCTGTCCTGGGGACAGGCATCGGAGCCCAGGCCCACGGCGCTGGTGCCCACCACCCAGCCGAGTGCGATGCCCAGCCCCGTACCCACGGACGCCCCCGCCTCCGAACCGGCACCGGCGCGCAGGGCCACCCCGACCGACGCCCCGAGCGTCATGCCGGGCACGGACGCCTCACCGGCCGTCGGCAGCAGCGAGGACGACCGGGCCATCGCCTCCTGCGTGGGTACGGCCCGCCGCGAGCAGCTCAGTTCCTACGTCGCCTCGCCCGCGCTCCTGTTCATCAGCGACACCGGCGGCACCACCGTCCCCGGGTTCGACCTGTCCCCGGGCAACACCGCCAGGATCGCGGGCGCCGCCGCGCTCGTCCTGGCGCTCACCGTCGGCGCCTCGGTGCTCGTCGGCGCCCGGCTCGTCCGCCCGCTGCGCGCCCTGACGGGCGCCGCCCAGCGCATGCGCGACGGCGAGGACACCGCGCCGGTGCTGGTCACCGCGGACAACGAGATCGGGCGCCTCGCCGCCACGTTCAACGACATGTCCGCCCACCGCGCCCGTCTGGAGGCCCAGCGCAAGGCCATGGTCAGCGATGTCGCCCATGAGCTGCGCACCCCGCTCAGCAACATCCGCGGCTGGCTGGAGGCCGCACAGGACGGGGTGGCCGAACCCGACCCGGCGTTCATCGCCTCCCTGCACGAGGAGGCCGTGCAGTTGCAGCACATCATCGACGACCTCCAGGACCTCGCCCAGGCGGACGCCGGCGCCCTGCGGCTGCATACCGAACCGGTACGGACCGAGGAGTTGCTGGCCCAGGTCGCCGCCGCGCACCAGGCCCGCGCCGAAACGGCCGGGGTGACGCTGACGGTGCTGCCGTCGCCGCCGGACCGCCCGGTGCCGGAGCTGACGGCCGACCCGGTCCGGCTGCGGCAGGCCATCGGCAATCTGGTGTCGAACGCGGTCCGCCACACCCCGTCCGGAGGCACGGTCGCCCTGCGCGCGTACGGCTCCGGGGCGGGGGACGCGGTCCTCGTGGACGTGTCGGACACGGGCACCGGCATCCCGGCCGAGGACCTCGCGCACGTCTTCGACCGCTTCTGGCGCGGCGAGAAGTCCCGCAGCCGCCGCACCGGAGGCAGCGGGCTCGGGCTGGCGATCGTCCGGAAACTCACGGAGGCACACGGCGGCAGCGCGACGGCGGTGAGCGTGCCGGGAGAGGGCTCGGTGTTCACCCTGCGCCTGCCTGCAGACCGTCCGGGGGACAACCCCGCGAACGGTTCCACCGACGGTCCCCCGGACCGTTCCGAGCAGCCCTGATGCGATGACCACAGCGTCCTGACAGCTTCTTCATAACTTCGCGTCAGCCTGTCGGCACGCCTCGCGCCGCAGTGCACCCCCGCACTGCGGCGCCGTCGAGGCCGACCTGGAACGGAGCCGTCTTCATGTCCCTGCGTACGTCCTTGCGTACCGCCGTCCTCACCGCTGTCGCGGTCGGCGCTGTCTGCGTACCCGCCACCGCGGCCTTCGCCGACTCCTCGCCCAAGCCCACGACCGCCCCCTCGGCGGCGCCCGCCGCGCCGAGCGACGAGCCCTCCCCCGCCGTCACCCGGGCACCCTCCGCCGCCACTCCGTCCGCGGTGCCGCGCGGGGGCGTGGCCGCGGGTGAGGAGCCGACCGGTTCGTCGGACGACAACACCGCCGCCCTCACGGGTTCCGCCGTGGCCGCACTGCTGGTCGCGGGCGCCGGAACGGTCGTGCTGCGCCGCCGCCACACCGGCCGCCGCAACGGCTGACCCCGTCCGGTAGCCGAACTGCCCGCAGTGGCGCCGCCCTTCACCTCGGGCGGCGCCACTGCCGTCGTACGATCCCTTCTGGAGCCCGCACCCATGCCCCGTACCTCCCAGCCCCTGCGGCGCCGTCGCACCGCACTTCCGCTGTACGCCTGCCTCACGCTCACCGCGCTCGCCGCACTCACCGGCTGCGCGGACACCTCGACATCCAAGGCCCCGGCGGATGCTGCCCACCGGCCCAGCACCATCAGCACCCCGGACACCGGCACCACCGTCACTCCGCCGAAGACCCCGAAGTCCTCCGCCCGGCCACCGGTCCACGTCTCCATCCCCTCGCTCGGAGTGGACAGCGCCGTCATGCGGCTCGGTCTCAACGCCGACGGCACGGTCGAAGTGCCGCCCGCCGAGAAGGGCATGACGGCCGGCTGGTACACCGGCGGCGCCGTCCCCGGCGAACCGGGCCCCGCCGTACTCATCGGCCACAACGACACCCGCTTCGGCCGGGCCGTCTTCCACGACCTCAAGAACATCACCAAGGGCGCGGACATCGCCGTCCGCGACGACGCGGGCACCGAGATCCACTTCACGGTCACCGGCCGCGAGACGGCCGACAAGAAGGCCTTCCCCACCGGGCGGGTCTACGGCCCCACCGACGACCGGGCCCTGCGGCTGATCACCTGCGACGGCGCGTTCGACGCCCAGGGGCACCCCGTCGACAACCTCATCGTCTACGCGAAGAGGAAGTGACGGCGGCGGGACGGCAGCCACGGTCGGCACGGGCGACGGCCGCACCCGATGGACGGCGGCGCGCCGGGCTCCCGGCACCCGCCGTCTACCCATGGGTAACTCCCCCTGCTTTCATGGGGCCAGGACGCGACCACCCCCCAACTGCAGCAGCAGAACCAGGAGCCCCAGTGCCGCACTCCGCCCTTCGCCGCATCTCCGGTGTCACCCTGTCCGCCGCGCTCGCCGCCGTCACCCTGGCCGTCGGCACACCGCCCGCCTCGGCCGCCGGTGCCACCCCGTCCCTGCGGGTGCTCACGTACAACACGTTCCTGATGAGCACGGCCCTGTACCCGAACTGGGGGCAGGCCCACCGGGCCGCGGAGATCCCGCGGGCGGGCTTCTTCCGCGGCAATGACGTCGTCGTGCTCCAGGAGGCCTTCGACAACGCCTCGTCGGACGCGCTGACGGCCGCCGCCTCGGACCAGTACCCGTTCCACACACCGGTCGTCGGCCGGAGCAGGAGCGGATGGGACGCCACCGGCGGGGCCTACTCCGCCACGACACCGGAGGACGGTGGCGTGACCGTCCTCAGCAAGTGGCCGATCGTCCGGCAGGAGCAGCACATCTACAAGGACGCCTGCGGCAGCGACTGGTGGTCCAACAAGGGCTTCGCCTATGCCGAACTGAACGTCGGCGGGGCCCGGGTGCACATCGTCGGCACCCACACCCAGTCGACCGACCCGGGGTGCGGGGCGGGCGAGGCCGCGGACATACGTGCCCGGCAGTTCCGGCAGATCGACGCGTTCCTCGACGCCAAGAACATCCCGGCGTCCGAGCAGGTCATCGTGGCCGGCGACCTCAACGTCGACTCACACTCCGCCGAGTACGCCGCGCTGCTCACGAACGCCGGCCTGACCGGGGCGGACACCCGCACCGGCCACACCTACTCCTTCGACACCCGGGACAACTCGATCGCTGCCGACCGCTACCCCGACGACCCCCGCGAGGACCTCGACTTCGTCCTGCACCGCACGGGCCACGCGAAGCCCACGGGCTGGACGAACGAGGTGGTCAAGGAGGACAGCGCGCCCTGGACCGTGTCGAGTTGGGGCACGGACTACACGTACACGAACCTCTCCGACCACTATCCGGTCGTCGCCTCGGCGAAGTAGCAGAACAGCCGGCCCCGCCCGCCGCGCACCCCGGCCACCGCTCCTCCGGCTCGCCGCCCGTACCGCATCGGGCGACCATGGAGGAGGGACCGGCCGGGGGCAAGGCGCGGGAGGCATCCGTGGCACGCGAGCACACCACTGACGTACTGATCGCGGGCGCCGGGCCCGTCGGGCTGAGCGCGGCCGCCGAACTCCGCCGGCGCGGAGTCCCGTGCCGGCTCGTCGACCGGCTGCCGGAGCGGCTCCCGTACGCCAAGGCCGTCGGCATCCAGCCGCGCACCCTGGAGATCTGGGACCGGATGGGCCTGGCCCGTACCGTGCTGGAGGCGGCCGCCCCGATGCGGGGCCAGCTGATCCACGTCAACGGCAGCGAGGTGGCGCGGATCGAGCTCGTCCTCCCGCCCGAGGTGCCCTACGGCTTCGCCGCGCTTCCGCAGTACGAGACCGAGCGCATCCTGGAGGAGTACGTGGCGGGCCTCGGCACCGTCATCGAGCGCGGGACCGAGCTGGTGTCCTTCGTCCAGGACGAGGGCGGCGTGACCGCCCGGCTGCGCACGGCCACCGGCGGCACCGAGGAGGTCAGGGCCCGCTTCCTGGTGGGCTGCGACGGCGCGCACAGCACCGTGCGCAAGGGGCTCGGGCTCACCTTCGAGGGCGGGGCGTTCGGCGAGGAGTACATGCTGGCCGATGTCGTCGCGGACTGGGACCTGCCGTACGGATACGGGGTGCGCGCCTCTCACACCGCCGACGACGGCTCCATCGACGATCTGCTGGTCTGCATCCCGCTTCCGGGCGCCGGGCGCTACCGGATGTCCATGCTGGTCCCGCCCGCCCTGTCCACCCGCCCGTCGGACGGTGCCGAGGTGGTGCACGGGCTGGAGGGCGGACGCGTCCCGGAGCTCTCCGACATCCAGACCGTCGTCGACCGGCTGGCCCCGCGGCCGGCGAACCTGTCCCGGATGCGCTGGTCCTCCGTGTTCCGGATCAGCCACCGGATCGTCGGGCGCTACGGCGACGGACGGGTCTTCGTCGCGGGCGACGCCGCGCACATCCACCCGCCGACCGGCGCCCAGGGCATGAACACCGGCATCCAGGACGCCTGCAACCTGGCCTGGAAACTCGCCCTCGTCGTCCGCGGGGAAGCCGGGCCCGCCCTCCTCACCAGCTACGACGCCGAGCGCCGCCCGGTCGGCGAGGAGGTCGTCGGCCGGACCGTCCGGCATGCCACGAAGGGGATCGAGAGCGACGCCGACGACATGGAGACACTGATGCTCCGCGAGGCCCAGCTGCTCGTCGGGTACCGGGACGGGCCGCTCGCCGGCGCCCCGTACGGGCCGGACGACGCACCCCAGCCCGGCGACCGGGCCCCTGACTGCCCCGGGCTGACCACTCCGGTGGCCGCCTACCCGCTGCGACTGCTCGACGTCCTGCGCGGGCTCACGGGGCATGTGCTGGTGCGGTACGCGGAGAAGGGCGTCGACGACGCCGGGGCGTTCGACGCGGCCGTGCCGGGCGGGCTGCACACGGTCACCGTGGTGGGCCGCGACGCTCCTGCGGACACCCCCGGCTACCGCGACGCCACCGGCGAGTTCGCCCGGCTCTACCGGCCGGACGGGCCGACCGGCTTCGTCGTGCGCCCGGACGGGCAGCTCGGCGCCCGCTTCCCGTTGTCAGCAACCCGGGAGGCCCTGACGGGATACCTGGCGTCCCTGTCCGCGGCCGAATGAACCGGCCGGGCAAGGGGCGGGGTACGACAGAAGAGCCAGGGTATTCAGTGAATACCCTGGCTCTTCGTGGTGTCCGAGGGGGGACTTGAACCCCCACGCCCGATAAAGGGCACTAGCACCTCAAGCTAGCGCGTCTGCCATTCCGCCACCCGGACCAGGTGGTCGGCCCCGGTCTCCCGCGGCGACAAAGAAAACAATACCAGGGGTTTGGGGTCGCCCTCACCTGTATATCCGGTGGTCAGTGCGGTGCCGACGGCTTCGGCGGCGCCTCGCGCGTTCTGCGCCCCGCAGGTCATGCACGGTGCGTCGCCGGCTGCGTACGTGCAGTGCGTCCGGAGGGTCGGTGGCGGGTTCCGCCGGTGCGCGGGCGGGCCGGGTTACGTTCGCGGGCATGAGTGATCGCGGCTACCGGCCACCCCGCGCGCTGTCGCCCCTGCGCGAGCACCTGCGCGAAACCTTCTGGTTCGCCCCGACCCTGACGCTGATCTGCGCCGTCGCGCTCTGGTTCATCGCCTCGGCACTCGACGAGCAGATCGTGACCTACCTCCAGGAGGAGCAGGCGTACGACGAGATCAAGGACCTGGTCTCGATCGCCGAGGACACGCAGACGATCGTCGTCACGATCAGCACGGCGATGATGACCTTCATCGGTGTGGTCTTCAGCATTTCGCTGGTGGCCGTCCAGATGGCGAGCGGGCAACTCACGCCGCGGGTGGTGCGGATTTTCGTGCGGAGCCGGATCAGCAAGCTCACGCTCTCCGTCTTCCTGGCGACGTTCGTGTTCTCGCTGCTGGTCCTCAGCTCGTACGAGAGCACGGTCGATCCGCGCCGCGTCGTGTCCGTCCCGTTTCTCCAGAGCATCCTGACCGCCGTGCTCGTCGGGCTCAGCCTGCTGCTCTTCATCGCGTACGTGAGCGCCACGCTGCGGTTGATGCAGGTCGGTCCCGTCGTCGACCGGATCACGCGGGACTCCTTCCATGTGCTGCGGCGGATGCCCGTCGGCGGGTCGCACGAGGAGGCGCTTCCCCCGGAAACCGGGCAGATCCTGCACGAGGGGCGGGCCGGGGTGCTGCGGGACGTGAACGTGGCGCGGCTGGTCCGGGCTGCCCGGCAGCAGGGCGTGGTGCTGCGGCTGATCCCCCGGCTCGGGGACTTCGTCGTGCCGGGCACGCCCGTGCTGGCAGTGCACGGCGGTACCGCAGCGCCGCCCCGGCGCGCGCTGCGGTACACGGTGTCCGTAGGGGTCGAGCGCACGCTCCACCAGGACCTGGCGTTCGGGCTGCGGCAGCTGTCGGACATCGCGCTGCGGGCGCTGTCGCCGGCGGTGAGCGATCCGACCACCGCCGTGCAGTGCCTCGACCGGATCGTGCAGTTCCTCGCGGCCGTGTCGGGGCTCCCCCTCGGCGCCGTCCACCACCGGGACCGCAAGGGGATGGTGCGGCTCGTTCAGGACGTGCCGGGATGGGTGGACCTCGTGGATCTCGGGTTCGAGGAGATCCGGCGGTGCGCGACCGACAGCCCGCAGGTGACGCGGCGGCTGCTGGCCGGCATCGATGACCTGGCGCTGCTGGCCGGGCCGGAGCGGCAGGGTCCGCTGCTCCGGCACCGTGCGCTGCTGGTACAGGCGGTGGAGCGCACGATGCCGGAGGCCGCCGAGCGGGAGTTCGCGCTGCTGCCCGACCGGCAGGGGATCGGGTAGGCGGCCCCGCCTAGGGTCTTTCGTTTGGATCAGGCCGGATCAGGGAGCGGGGTCCGGTGCGTGCGGCTGCAAGGCGGAGGAGGGAGTCGGATGGGGTCTCCCCTGCTCGAGCGAAGCCGAGAGCTTGGGGAAGGAGCATGGGCGACCGACGACAACGCGGGAGGGGGCCCCTCCCTGCTCGAGCGAAGTCGAGAGCTTGGGGGAGCGCGTGCCGGGGCCCGCGAGCCCGGCATGATCCAAACGAGAGGCCCTAGATCAGGTGGTGGTCCGGGAAGTTGCCCGGCAGGCGGTCGTCCGCCGGGCCGTCGGTCACGGCCCGGACCAGGAGTTCCCCGCCGACGAACGCCCCGCGCCAGGAGGCCCCGAAGCCGCCGAAGAGCTCGTCGCGGTCGCCCCGGGAGCGGGGTGTGCCGTGGCCGACCTTGAAGGCGCGGATCTGCGGGGCCAGCCTGTCGTACGTCGCGGGGTCGTCGGTCGAGAGGGTGGCGACCAGGGCCCCGTTGGACGCATTCATCGCGGCCAGCAGCTCCGCCTCCGTGTCGACCAGGACGATCGTGTCGACCGGGCCGAAGGGTTCCGCGTGGTGCAGCGGGGAGGACGGGGGCGGGTTGAGGAGCGTGACCGGGTGGAGGTACGCGGAGGTGTCCTGCCCGGGGAGGAAGCGGCCGTCGGACGTGGACGCGTCGGCGCGGTGAAGCGGGATCGCGCCGCGGTCGATCGCCTCCGCCACCTGGTCGGCCAGTTCCTTGGCCTTGGCCGCGTTGATCAGCGGGCCGAAGTCCAGCGCCGGGAGGGGGTCGGCCGGGTCCGCCACGGCGAGCGGATGGCCCACGCGCAACGAGCGGACCGCGGGGAGGTAGGCCGCCAGGAACGCGTCGAACGCGCTGCGCTGCACGACGAAGCGGGGGTAGGCGGTGCAGCGCTGCTTCCCGTAGTCGAAGAGCTTCGGGATCACGGCGGTCAGCGCGTCCCAGTCCGTGTGGTTCCAGATGCCCCAGGTGTTGAGCCCCTCCTGTTCGAGGATGTGCCGCTTGCCGAGGTCGGCCACCGCTGTGGCGATACGGGCTCCGGTGTCGCGGCCCCCGACGAAGGAGACGCAGCCGATCTCCGGTGACCGCACCAGCGCCTCGGAGAGTTCGCCCCCGCTGCCGCTGACGAGGGTGAGGGGGACGCCCTCGCGGGCGGCGAGCGCGCAGGCCAGGGTCAGGCAGGCCACGCCGCCGTCGGTGGGGGTCTTCGCGATCACCGCGTTGCCGGCCAGGGCCTGGACGAGCATCGCGTGGACCAGCACGGACATGGGGTAGTTCCAGCTGGCGATGTTGGAGACCGGGCCGGGGAGCGGGGTGCGGTCGACGAGCATCCGGTCGATGTGGTCGACGTACCACCGCACGCCGTCGATGGCCCGGTCCACGTCCGCCTGCGCGAGGCGCCAGGGTTTGCCGATCTCCCAGACGAGGAGGAGGGCCAGCAGTTCGCGGTGCTCGGTCAGGGCGTCGAGGGTCGCTGCCACGCGGGCGCTGCGCTCGGGGAGCGGGAGGTGGCGCCAGGCGCGGTGCTGGTCGAGGGCGGCACGGACGGCACGGGTCGCGGTGGGGGCGTCGAGCCGGGGCGGGGCCGCGATGGGGGTGCCGTCCACGGGGGTGGTGGCGGGGAGCACGCGGCCGTCGCGCTGCCAGGTGGAGGCCCAGAGGTTCAGGACGCGGTCGTCCTGGAAGGCCTCGGGGGCGGTGGCCAGGCAGCGGGTCCAGGCGTCTTGCCAGGCCGTGCCGGGTTTGAGGGTGGGGGTGGGGGTGGGGTCGGTGGAGTTGCTGGGTGCCATTCGGTCTCCGCTCTCGGTGCACAGTCGGGGCGGGGTGGTGCCGGGTGGTGCGGGGTGGTGCGGGTGGGGAGCGCCTGCGGCGGGCCTTTTCCCCTGCCCGCCCCTTCCCGTAGCCGGGGCTCCGCCCCGGACCCCGCGCCTCAAACGCCGGCGGGGCTGGATTCGGCCGGGGGCAGCGCCCCCGGGAGCAGGCGGGTCCTTGCCAGGTCGGCCGTCTCCGTGGGGGTCGAGCCGACCGCCACACCCGCCGCCTCCAGCGCGCTCCTCTTCGCCGCCGCCGTGCCCGACGCGCCCGAGACGATCGCGCCCGCGTGCCCCATCGTCCTGCCCTCGGGGGCCGTGAAGCCCGCGATGTAGGCGATCACCGGCTTGGTGACGTGGCGGGCGATGTGGGCCGCGGCCCGTTCCTCCGCGTCGCCGCCTATCTCGCCGATGAGGACGATCAGTTCGGTGTCGGGGTCCTCCTCGAAGGCCGTGAGGCAGTCGATGTGCGTGGTGCCGATCACCGGGTCGCCGCCGATGCCGACCGCCGAGGTGAAGCCGATGTCGCGGAGTTCGTGCATCAGTTGGTAGGTGAGCGTGCCCGATTTGGAGACCAGGCCGATGCGGCCGGGGGCCGGGGCGATGTCGGGCGGGATGATGCCCGCGTTGGACTGGCCCGGGCTGATCACGCCAGGGCAGTTGGGGCCGATGACGCGGGTGGAGCCGGCTCTGGCGTGGGCGTGGAAGGCGACCGCGTCGTGGACCGGGATGCCCTCGGTGATGACGACCGCGAGGGCGATGCCCGCGTCCACCGCCTCGATGACCGCCGACTTGGCGAAGGGGGGCGGGACGAAGACGATCGTGACGTCCGCGCCGGTGGCCGTCATGCCCTCCTGGACCGTGCCGAAGACCGGGACGGTTGTGCCGTCGACGTCCACGGTCCGGCCCGCCTTGCGCGGGTTGACGCCGCCGACGATCCGGGTGCCGGCGGCGAGCATGCGGCGGGTGTGTTTCATGCCCTCGGCGCCCGTCATGCCCTGGACGAGGACCCTGCTCTCCTTGGTGAGGTAGATGGCCATGTCCGCTCTCCCTATGCCGCGTCGGCGAGTCGGGCGGCGCTCAGCGCGGCGCCGTCCATCGTGGTGGACTGCTGGACCAGCGGGTGCGCCCGTGCGTCGAGGATCGCCCGGCCGCGGGCTGCGTTGTTGCCGTCGAGGCGGACGACGAGCGGTTTCGTCAGGCGTACGGTCTCCAGTGCCTGGACGATGCCCTCGGCCACCGCGTCGCAGGCGGTGATCCCGCCGAAGACGTTGACCAGGACCGAGGCCACGTCCGGGTCGGAGAGGACGACGGAGAGTCCGTCGGCCATGACGCGGGACGAGGCGCCGCCGCCGATGTCCAGGAAGTTGGCGGGCCGTGCGCCGCAGCCGGCGACGACGTCCAAGGTGGACATGACGAGTCCGGCGCCGTTGCCGATGATCCCGACCTCGCCGTCGAGCTTGACGTAGTTGAGCCCCTTCGCGGCCGCCTCGGCCTCCAGCGGGTCGGCGTGCGGGTCATCGGCCCCGGCACTCCAACGGGGCTGACGGAAGCGGGCGTTGTCGTCGAGTGTCACCTTGCCGTCCAGCGCGACGATCCGGCCGTCGGTGGTCAGGACGAGCGGGTTGACCTCGACCAGGAGGGCGTCCTCCCGGCTGAGGACCTGCCAGAGCCGTGCCAGGACACCGGCCGTCTCCGGTGGCAGTCCGGCCGCCGCGGCGATCTCACGCGCCTTGTCGTCCGTCACGCCTTCCACCGGGTCGACCGGGATGCGGGCCACCGCGTCCGGGTGGTTCGCGGCCACCTCCTCGATCTCCATCCCGCCCTCGGCGGACGCGATGGCGAGGAAGGTGCCGGCCGCCCGGTCCAGTACGTAGCCGACGTAGAACTCGGCCTCGATGTCCATCTGTTCGGCGAGCATCACCGTGCGGACCGGGTGGCCCTTGATGTCCATGCCGAGAATGCGGCGTGCGGTGAGAGCCGCCGCCGCGGGGTCGGCGGCCGTCTTCACCCCGCCCGCCTTGCCCCGGCCACCGGTCTTGACCTGGGCCTTGACGACGACGCGGCCGCCGAGCCGAGTGGCCGCCCCCTGCGCCGCGCCCGCGCTGTCGACGACCTCGGCGCGCGGTACCGCTATGCCGTGTTCAGCGAAGAGTTGCCGTGCCTGGTGCTCGTACAGATCCATAGCCACTCCCGATCGTGCCGATTGTGAAAGTGCCGCACGCCCCCTGGACACCACCCACCGGATGCGGGATAACAAGGTTCATACAGTATTCGTCGACTGTATGCAATGTACCGCGGGAGCACCGGACCGGCTCCCCGCACTCCCCTACGAAGGGACAGGGATCTTCATGCCCGAGGACAGCCAGGACCTCATTTCCGGTGGGCACTTGGTCGCGAAGGCGTTGAAGGCCGAGGGGGTGGAGCGCATCTACACCCTCTGCGGCGGCCACATCATCGACATCTACGACGGCTGCGTCGACGAGGGCATCGAGGTCGTCGACGTACGCCATGAACAGGTCGCCGCCCACGCCGCCGACGGCTACGCCCGGATCACCGGCAAGCCCGGGTGCGCCGTCGTCACCGCGGGGCCGGGGACGACGGACGCGGTGACGGGCGTCGCGAACGCCTTCCGTGCCGAGTCACCGATGCTGCTGATCGGGGGTCAGGGGGCGCACAGCCAGCACAAGATGGGCTCGCTCCAGGACCTCCCGCACGTCGAGATGATGGCGCCGATCTCGAAGTTCTCCGCCTCCGTGCCGGACACCGCGCGCGCCGCCGACATGGTGTCGATGGCGTTCCGCGAGTGCTACCACGGGGCGCCGGGTCCGTCCTTCCTGGAGATTCCGCGCGACGTGCTGGACGCCAAGGTGCCGGTGTCCAGGGCCCGGGTGCCGCAGGCCGGGCAGTACCGGGCCTCGACCCGCTCGCCCGGTGACCCCGCCGCCGTCGAGAGGCTGGCCGATCTGCTGGTCCACGCGGAGAAGCCGGCGATCCTGCTGGGCAGTCAGGTGTGGACCACCCGGGCGACGGACTCCGCGACCGAACTCGTACGGACGCTGAACGTCCCGGCGTACATGAACGGGGCGGGCCGCGGCACCCTGCCGCCCGGCGATCCGCACCACTTCCAGCTCTCGCGCCGCTACGCCTTCTCCAACGCCGACCTCATCATCATCGTGGGGACGCCCTTCGACTTCCGGATGGGCTACGGCAAGCGGCTCTCCCCCGACGCCACCGTCGTACAGATCGACCTCGACTACCGCACGGTCGGCAAGAACCGGGACGTCGACCTCGGGATCGTCGGTGACGCGGGCCTGGTCCTCAAGGCCGTCACCGAGGCCGCGAGCGGGCGGCTCAACGGCGGCGCGGTCAAGCGCAAGGCCTGGCTGGAGGAGCTGCGCGCCGCCGAACAGACCGCGATCGAGAAGAGGTTGCCGAGTCTGAGGTCGGACGCGTCGCCGATCCACCCGTACCGGCTGGTCAGCGAGATCAACGAGTTCCTCACCGAGGACTCGATCTACATCGGGGACGGCGGCGACATCGTGACCTTCTCAGGTCAGGTCGTGCAGCCGAAGTCGCCCGGGCACTGGATGGACCCGGGGCCGCTCGGCACGCTCGGGGTGGGGGTGCCGTTCGTGCTGGCCGCCAAGCAGGCCCGGCCGGACAAGGAGGTCGTGGCGCTCTTCGGTGACGGCGCGTTCTCCCTCACCGGGTGGGACTTCGAGACGCTGGTCCGCTACGACCTGCCCTTCGTCGGCATCGTCGGCAACAACTCCTCGATGAACCAGATCCGTTACGGCCAGAAGGCCAAGTACGGCGACGAGCGGCAGCGGGTCGGCAACACCCTCGGGGACGTCCACTACGACAAGTTCGCCCAGATGCTGGGCGGTTACGGCGAAGAGGTCCGCGACCCCGCCGACATCGGACCGGCGCTGCGGCGGGCCCGCGAGTCCGGGCTGCCGTCCCTGATCAACGTCTGGGTCGACCCGGACGCGTACGCCCCCGGAACCATGAACCAGACCATGTACAAGTAGCAGAGGAGCGGTTGGCATGACCAAGGCTCTTGAGGGCGTGCGCGTCCTCGACATGACGCACGTACAGTCCGGCCCCTCCGCCACCCAGCTGCTCGGCTGGCTCGGTGCGGACGTGGTGAAGCTGGAGGCTCCGAGCGGCGACATCACCCGCAGGCAGCTGCGCGACCTGCCCGATGTCGACTCCCTCTACTTCACGATGCTCAACTGCAACAAGCGGAGCATCACGCTGAACACCAAGAGCGCACGCGGCAAGGAGATCCTCACCGAACTCATCCGCCGCAGCGATGTGATGGTGGAGAACTTCGGGCCGGGGGCAGTCGACCGCATGGGGTTCACCTGGGAGCGGATCCAGGAGATCAACCCCCGCATCGTGTACGCCTCCATCAAGGGATTCGGTGAGGGCCCGTACACCGCCTTCAAGGCGTACGAGGTGGTCGCCCAGGCGATGGGCGGCTCGATGTCCACCACCGGGTTCGAGGACGGGCCGCCGCTGGCCACCGGTGCGCAGATCGGCGACTCCGGGACCGGGATCCACGCCGTCGCCGGCATCCTGGCCGCCCTGTACCAGCGCGAGAGCACCGGCCGGGGGCAGCGCGTCAACGTCGCCATGCAGCATGCCGTCCTCAATCTGTGCCGGGTGAAGCTGCGCGATCAACAGCGTCTCGAACACGGCCCGTTGGCCGAGTATCCGAACGAGGACTTCGGCGACGAGGTGCCGCGCAGCGGCAACGCCAGCGGTGGCGGGCAGCCCGGCTGGGCGGTGAAGTGCGCCCCCGGCGGGCCCAACGACTACGTGTACGTGATCGTGCAGCCCGTCGGCTGGCAGCCGCTCGCCTCGCTGATCGGGCGGCCCGAACTGGTGGAGGACCCCGAGTGGGCGACGCCGGAGGCCCGGCTGCCCAAGCTCGGCAAGATGTTCCAGCTCATCGAGGAGTGGTCGTCCACGCTCCCCAAGTGGCAGGTCCTGGAACAGCTCAACGGCCACAACATCCCGTGCGGTCCGATCCTGTCCACCAAGGAGATCATGGAGGACGAGTCGCTGGCCGCCAACGAGATGGTCGTCCGGGTCGAGCACCCCGAGCGCGGCACGTTCACCACCGTCGGCAGTCCGCTGAAGCTGTCCGACTCCCCCGTCGACGTGGTGACGTCACCGCTGCTCGGCCAGCACAACGAAGCGGTGTACATCGGCGAACTGGGCCTCGGTGACGAGGAACTGCGGCTGCTGAAGACGAGCGGAGTCATCTGATCATGGTCGAGTCACAGGATCGCGAACAGGTCAGGCAGCTGCTCGAATCCGTCCGGGCGGCCGGGCGCACGGCGCTCACCGCGCCCGAGGGCAAGATCGTGGCGGACGCGTACGGGATCGTGGTGCCCGGCGAGGAGCTGGCCCGGGACATCGACGAGGCGGTCGCCCACGCGGACCGGATCGGCGGGCCCGTCGTACTGAAGATCGTCTCGCCCGATGTGCTGCACAAGACGGACGCCGGCGGGGTCGTCGTCGGGGTGGAGGGCGCCGCGCAGGTGCGGGAGGCGTTCCGCCGCATCGTCGGGAACGTGCGGGCGTACGCGCCTGACGCGCGGATCGACGGCGTGCAGGTGCAGCAACTGGTGCCGCCCGGGCAGGAGGTCATCATCGGCGCGGTGACGGACCCGACGTTCGGCAAGGTCGTCGCGTTCGGTCTGGGCGGCGTGCTGGTGGAGGTGCTGAAGGACATCACCTTCCGGCTGGCTCCGGTCACCGCGGACGAGGCCCTGTCGATGCTCGACTCGATCGGCGCGGCGGAGGTCCTGCGCGGGGTGCGCGGCGCCCCGCCGGTGGACCGGTGGGCGCTGGCCGAGCAGATCCGGCGGGTGTCCCGACTGGTGGCGGACTTCCCGGAGATCGCCGAGGTCGACCTGAACCCGGTGATCGCCTCCCCGGAGGGGGCCGTCGCCGCCGACATCCGGATCCTGCTGTCCACCGAGGCGGTGAAGGAGCGCCGGAAGTACGGCCGGGAGGAGATCCTCGCCTCGATGCGCCGGCTGATGGAGCCGCGCTCGGTCGCCGTGATCGGGGCGTCCAACGAGGCCGGGAAGATCGGCAATTCGGTGATGCGCAATCTCATCGACGGCGGCTTCGCCGGGGAGATCCATCCGGTGAACCCGCGGGCCGATGACATTCTGGGCCGCAAAGCGTACAAGAGTGTCACGGACGTTCCCGGTGAGGTGGATGTGGCGGTCTTCGCGATCCCGGCCAAGTTCGTGGCGTCGGCGCTGGAGGAAGTGGGCCGCAAGGGCATCGCGAACGCGGTCCTCATCCCGTCCGGCTTCGCCGAGACCGGTGAACAGGCCCTGCAGGACGAGATCGTGGCGATCGGCGAGCGGTACGGGGTGCGGCTGCTGGGGCCGAACATCTACGGCTACTACTCCACGTGGCAGGACCTGTGCGCCACGTTCTGCACCCCGTACGACGTGAAGGGCGGGGTGGCGCTGACCTCCCAGTCCGGTGGCATCGGCATGGCGATCCTCGGCTTCGCCCGTTCGACGAAGACCGGTGTCTCGGCGATCGTCGGGCTCGGCAACAAGTCGGACCTGGACGAGGACGATCTGCTGACCTGGTTCGGCGAGGACCCGCACACCCAGTGCATCGCCATGCACCTGGAGGACCTCAAGGACGGGCGCGCGTTCGTGGAGGCGGCGCGGGCGACCGTACCGAAGAAGCCGATCGTGGTGCTCAAGGCGGGGCGGACGAGCGCGGGCGCGAAGGCCGCGGGTTCACACACCGGTGCGCTGGCCGGCGACGACGCCGTGTACGACGACATCCTGCGTCAGGCGGGGGTGATCCGGGCGCCGGGGCTCAACGAGATGCTGGAGTACGCGCGGGCGCTGCCGGTGCTGCCGGCGCCGAAGGGCGACAACGTCGTCATCATCACCGGCGCGGGCGGTTCGGGTGTGCTGCTGTCGGACGCGATCGTGGACAACGGCCTGTCGCTGATGGAGATCCCGCCGGATCTCGACTCCGCGTTCAAGGCGTTCATCCCGCCGTTCGGCGCGGCCGGCAACCCGATCGACATCACGGGCGGTGAGCCGCCTTCGACGTACGAGGCGACGATCCGGCTCGGTATGGAGGACCCGCGCATCCACGCGCTGGTCCTGGGCTACTGGCACACGATCGTCACTCCGCCGATGGTCTTCGCCGAGCTGACGGCCCGGGTGGTCCAGGAGTTCCGGGACCGCGGGATCGAGAAGCCGGTCGTGGCGTCGCTGGCCGGTGACACCGAGGTCGAGGAGGCCTGCGCGTATCTCTTCGAGCGGGGCGTCGTCGCCTACCCCTATACCACCGAGAAGCCGGTCGCGGCGCTCGGTGCGAAGTACCGCTGGGCAAGGGCCGCGGGGCTGCTGACCTGACCCTTCCCAGGCACGAGGAGTTTGGACAGGGGGCGCTGGCCAGGTTCTTTCGAAGCCAAGGGGAGATTCATGAGCACAGACGGACAACCGGGCGCGTCAGCCGTCGCGTACCGGGAAGTGACGGACAGCAAGGGCCGGATCTACCGGGTCGGCGAGTCGGACCGCAGCATCCTCGGTCACAGCCGGAAGACCATGGTGTACCTGCCGTGGATCGCGATGATGGCCATCAGCGTGTCGGAGTACGCCTACGGATCCGCGGAGGACACCCTCTCCGAGGCGCATGGCTGGACACAGAGCAACACCTTCTGGATTCTCAGCGTCTGGGTCTTCTTCCAGGCGGGCATCGCGTTCCCCGCCGGGTGGCTGCGCGAGAAGAACATCCTCACCGCGCGCCGCGCCATGTTCATCGGCGCCGCGCTCTGTCTGTTCGGCTTCCTCGCGCTCTCGCACGTCGACAACGTCTTCGGCGCGATCTGCGGCTTCGGCGTCGTCGGCGGGCTGGGGTCCGGACTCATCTACGCCACCTGCATCAACATGGTGGGCAAGTGGTTCCCGGAACGGCGCGGCGCGAAGACCGGATTCGTCAACGGCGGTTTCGCATATGGTGCGTTGCCCTTCATCTTCATCTTCAACTACGCCTTCGACACCAGCAACTACAACGAGGTGCTGGACCTCATCGGCCTCTACGTCCTGATCGTCGTGGCGGTCTGTGCCTGGTTCTTCAAGGACCCGCCGAAGAACTGGTGGCCCTCCGACATCGACCCGCTGAACTACACGGGCAACGCCAAGAGTGCGGCGAGCCTGGCGAAGAACCCTCCGGCGTCCAAGCAGTACACGCCGAAGGAGGCCATCAGGACGGGCATGCTGCCCCTGATGTGGATCACCATCGTCCTGACGGCCGGGGTGTCCATCTTCGGGATCTCCTTCCAGGTGGACTACGCGAAGGAGGTCGGCTTCGGCCCGCTGGTCGCGGCGTCGTCCATGGGGGTCATGGCCGTCATCAACGGGGTCGGCCGCGCGGTCGTCGGCTGGCTCTCGGACATCTGGGGCCGCAAGCTGACCCTGGTGTTCGTCATCGTCGTGCTGGGTCTCGCCCAGTTCGGCGTGATCTGGGCCGGGAACATGCACAGCGAGTGGCTGTTCCTGTTCTTCGCCTTCCTCTCCGGCTTCGGCGGCGGTGCGTTCTACCCGATGTTCGCCGCCCTGACCCCGGACTACTTCGGGGAGAACTACAACGCCACCAACTACGGCCTCGTCTACAGCGGCAAGCTGATCAGCGGACTGTTCGGCGGTGGTCTCGGCTCGATGGTGGTGGACTCCTGGGGCTACGACGGCGCCTATGCGCTGGCCGGGGCCATCTCCATGGTGGCGGCCTGCATCGCGCTGATGCTGAGGCAGCCGGGGCGGCCGCGGGTGCGGGACATCGTCCCCAATCCGCAGCCGGTCAGCCGGGAGGTCGTCTAGGGGCGACGAACTCTGCCCCGCGTACGCCGGGCCTCCCCGCACAGACAGGTGCGGGGAGGCCCGGCGTACGCGGCTGCCGTCCTACTTGCGGAGCGCCGCCATGCCCTGGTAGCTGATCTTCGCCTGCTTCAGGGACTGCGCGAGGTCCGTCGAGCTCGGTGCGGTGTCCTGCTCGACCATCGGGTTGCGGTAGTTCGTCTCCCCGACGCGGCTGAAGAAGGTCCGGTAGTCGATGACCCCGGTGCCGAAGGGGACCATGTCGTAGCCGTCGCCACTGGCCGTGTTGATGATGCCGTCCTTGGCGTGGAACAGCGGGTAGCGCTTGTTGTAGCGGCGGACCACGGCCGCGGGGTCGAAGACGTTCTCCCGGACCGATCCGTCGAGCGCGGTGTAGGTGTGGAACTTGTACTGGGCGACGTGTGCCCAGTAGACGTCCATCTCCAGCCACACGGTCTTCGGGTCGGTGACCTTCAGGAAGTACTCCAGCTTGCGGATGCCCGAGCTGCGGGTGGGCCGGCCCTGGTCGTCCAGCGGGCCGCCGTCGAGCAGGAAGCCGTAGGCCGCGTCGTGGTTGTGGGTGTACAGCTTGATGCCCTCGCGGTGGGCGATCTTGCCCAGCGCGTTCCACTTGTCGGCGGCCACGTCCCAGTCGGCACGGTAGGCGCTGCCAGTGGGGTCGCCACCGGTGCCCATGTGGTCCATGCCGAGGATGTTGGCTATTTCGAGGTGCCGCTTGAACGTGTCCAGGTCGCTCTGGCTGAGCGGCCAGGACCCCGGGATGAAGCCGTGGTTGCCCTGGGCCCGCAGCCCGTAGTCGTCCAGCCACGAGCGCAGCAGCTTCGCGCCCTCCACCGTCTCCAGGTTGCTGCCGCCGGGCGCGTTGGCGTGCTGTCCGTAGCCGGCGAACTCGACCTGCTTGTAGCCGTAGCGGGCCAGCTCCTTGAAGACGTCACGGAAGCCCGAGGGAAGGGTGGTGCTGAGCGGGTCCCGGCCCGTGGCGTCGCGCACGGTGTACAGGATGATGCCCCGCTTCGACGGCGGGACGAGTGCCTGGCCGTGCCCGTGACCGTGCCCGTGGTCGTGCTCGTGGCCGTGGCCGTGGCCGTGCCCCTGCTGGGAGGCGGGCTGCGCGAAGGCCGGTGATGCGCCGAACACGGGGGCGGCGATCGCCGCTCCCGTGGCGGCGGTGCAGGTGCTGAGGAAGCGGCGGCGGTTGATGCCGAGGCTGCGGCGCAGGGCGCCGTCCGTTCCGGATGCGTCGTTGAACTCGGTCACGGTCTCTCTCTTTCTCGAGGATGCGCACTACGGGGGTGTGCGCAGCGCTGTGCTCGGACCGGTCTCACGCGAGGCCGGCCAGCGTGAGGAGCAGGGACTTCACTTCGGTGGCCCGGACGGGGCCGGTGAACGCGTGGGGGGTGGAGCAGAGGATGAGCGGACCTTCGTCTTCGCTCAGCGGGAGGCGGCCGTGGCTGCCCCGGATGGGTGACGGATCGAGCGGCACGACCGCCATGCGGTAGCGCATGCCGAGCTTCTTGCGGGCGACCGCCGTGACCGCCTTGACCCGTACGTACGGGTCCTGCGGGTCCATGAAGAGCTCGACGGGGTCGTAGCCGGGTTTGCGGTGGATCTCGACGAGCTGGGCGAAGTCGGGCGCCCGGGCGTCGTCGAGCCAGTAGTAGTACGTGAACCAGGCGTCCGGTTCCGCGACGGCGACCAGCTCCCCGGAGCGGGGGTGGTCCAGGCCCTGGGCCTTCTTGCCCTCGTCGTCCAGGAGCTGCTCGATGCCCGGGAGGTCCGCCAGGGCGGCGCGGGCCGCTTCGAGGTCCTCGGGGCGGCGTACGTAGATGTGGGCGATCTGGTGGTCGGCCACGGCGAAGGCCCGGGACGTCATCGGGTCCAGGTACTCCATGCCGTCCTGGGTGTGGACCTCCAGGAGTCCGGCCCGGCGCAGCGCCCGGTTGATGTCGACGGGCCGGTCGACGCGGGTGATGCCGTACTCGGAGAGGGCGACGACGGTGCGGCCCTCGCGGCGGGCGTCGTCCAGGAGCGGGGCGACGGCCCGGTCGAGGTCGGCGGCCGCCTTGAAGGACCTGGGGTCGTCGGGGCCGAAGCGCTGGAGGTCGTAGTCCAGGTGCGGGAGGTAGCAGAGGGCGAGGTCGGGGTGGCGGGTGTCGAGGATGTGGCGGGTCGCGTCGATGATCCACTGCGAGGAGACCAGGTCGGCGCCGGGTCCCCAGAAGTGGAAGAGGGGGAAGGTGCCGAGCTTGTCGGTGAGCTCGTCGTGGAGGGCGGGCGGGCGGGTGTAGCAGTCGGGTTCCTTGCGGCCGTCGGCGTAGTAGACGGGGCGCGGGGTGACGGTGTAGTCGGTGTCGGCCCCCATGGCGTACCACCAGCAGATGTTGGCGACGGTGTAGCCGGGGTGGGAGCGGCGGGCGGCGTCCCAGAGCTTGTCGCCCTCGACGAGTCCGTTGTGCTGGCGCCACAGGAGGACGTCACCGAGCTCCCGGAAGTACCAGCCGTTGGCGACGATGCCGTGCTCGGCCGGGGTGGTGCCGGTGAGGAAGGTGGACTGGGCGGCGCAGGTGACGGCGGGCAGCACGGTGCCGAGCGGTGCGTGGGTGCCGGTCCGGCCCAGGGCCTTGAGGTGGGGCATGTGGTCGAGGAGCCGCGGGGTGAGTCCCACGACGTCCAGGACCAGGAGCGGGGTGGGCGAGCCGGTCGTCCCTGCGGTGGTCATGGCAGCTCCTTGAGGCCGAGGTCGACCAGGAGGTCGCGGGCGAGGGTGAGTTCGGCGGCGATGCCGTCGGCGAGCTGGGCGCGGGTGCGTGGCCGCAGCTCGGCCGGGAGTGCCTGCCAGGTGTACGTCTCGACCTCCAGGTGCCGGGTGAGCGGCCGGGCCCCGCCGACCAGGCGGGTCAGCGTGGACCGGAGCACCGGGAGGGTGGAGGTGAGCGGGGGTGCCGGCGGGGCGTGCAGGGGGACGTGGAAGTGGGCGCGCCACGGGGCGCTGTCGGGCAGGGCCTCACCGCCGACGGCCTCGTCGAGGTCGTCGGTGCCGCGCAGTCCGGCGGCGGTGGCGACGCGGGTCTGGTGCAGGAAGCGGGGTTCGGCGAAGGCGGCGAGGGCGGTGCGCACCTCGGGGAGGTGGGGGTGCTCGGCGTGCAGGGCGGCGGAGAGCTGCGCCTTGACGGCGGGGATGCCGGCCGCGGTGAGTGCGTCGAGTGCGGTGTCCGGGTCCTCGAAGGAGGTGGCGAGGTGGCAGGTGTCGATGCAGACGCCGATGCGGGCGTGGCCGACCGCGGTGAGCGGGGCGATGGCGTCGGCGGTGGTCTCGACGGTGCATCCGGGTTCGGGTTCGAGGCCGATCCGGATGGACTTGCCCGTGAGTTCGGCGAGTGCGTCGAGGCGTTCGCCGAGGGTGGTGAGCGCGGCGAGTGCGGTGCGGGCAGCCTCGGGGTCGCCCGTGTAGGGGGTGCGCCAGGCGAGCGGGAGGGTGGAGATGGTGCCTTCGGTGACGTCGTCGGGCAGCAGCGTGGCGAGGAGCCGGGCGAGGTCGCTGGTGTGGGCGAGCCGTTCGGGGTCGGTCCAGTCCGGCTTGTAGACCCGGTACTTGACCTCCTCGGCGCCGAATCCCTCGTACGGGAAGCCGTTGAGGGTGACGACTTCGAGGCCGCGGCGCTCCAGCTCGGAGCGCAGGGAGCGCAGCTGCGAGGGGTCGTTGATCAGGGTGCGGGCGGCGTCCCTGGCGAGCCAGAGGCCGATGCCGAGGCGGTCGCGGCCGAGGCGTCTGCGTACGGGCTCGCAGTGGTCGCGGAGCTGGGACCGGACACCGTCCAGGGTCTCCGCGGGGTGGACGTTGGTGCAGTACGCGAGGTGGACGACGGTGCCGTCGGGGTGGCGGAAGCGCATGGCCTCACTCCCCGCCGCGCAGGATGGAGTTGCCCTCGTGGAGCGGTTCGGGGGCGGCGGTGTCGAGGTGGAGACGGCCGCTCTGGCCGTAGAAGGCGACCGGGTTGCGCCACAGCACCTGGTCGACGTCGTCCTCGCTGAATCCGGCGGCGAGCATGGCGTCGCCCACCCGGCGGGTCTTCAGCGGATCGCTCTTTCCCCAGTCCGCGGCGGAGTTGACGAGGACCTTCTCCGTGCCGTGCAGCTTGAGGACGGCGACCATGCGGTCCTCGTCCATCTTGGTGTCGGGGTAGATGGAGAACCCGGCCCAGCAGCCGCTGTCCAGGGCGTCCTTGACCGTCGTCTCGTTGAGGTGGTCGAGCAGCACGAGTTCCGGGGCGAGGCGGGACTCGCGTACGACGTCGATGGTGCGGCGCAGGCCGGCGAGCTTGTCGCGGTGCGGGGTGTGGACGAGCGCGGGCAGTCCGTGGTCGGCGGCCAGCTGGAGCTGGGCGGCCAGCGCGTGGTCCTCGGCCGGGGTCATCGAGTCGTAGCCGATCTCGCCGACGGCGACGACGGAGTCCTTGACGAGGTAGCGGGGCAGGGCGTCGAGGACCGGGGTGCAGCGGGGGTCGTTCGCCTCTTTGGGGTTGAGGGCGAGCGTGCAGTGGTGGGCGATGCCGTACTGGGCGGCGCGGAAGGGCTCCCAGCCGAGCAGGGCGTCGAAGTAGTCGAAGAAGCTGGCGGGCGAGGTGCGGGGCTGGCCCAGCCAGAAGGAGGGTTCGACCAGGGCGCGGACCCCGGAGTCGTACATCGCCCGGTAGTCGTCCGTGGTGCGGGAGGTCATGTGGATGTGGGGGTCGAAGATGCGCATCAGGACTCCTCGGGTGAGACCGTGGGGGCGTCGGGAGCGGTGGCGGGGGCGTCCGGGCCGGGGGCCGTGAGCGCGAGTACGTGGTGCAGGCCGGCGGGGACGGGGCGGCCGGCCGCGATGCGTTCCGCCGCGAAGTCGCCCAGCATCCGGGCGAGTTCCGCGTCGCCGCGTGATCTTCGGGCCAGCTGGTCGACGGCTTCCACGGGGACGCCGGTGAACAGGCATTTGAGGACGGCGTGGCGCCAGTGGTGCGGGGCGAGGTGAACGGCGGCGTACGGCCCGACGGCCGCGGCGACCAGCGTGGTGTCGTTGGTGCGCAGGGCGTCCTCGACGAGCGGCAGGGCGGTGGCGCCGAGGTCCAGTGCGGGCAGCGTGAGCAGGACGGCGCGGCGTTCGGCGGCCGTGCCCTGCTCGTAGATGCGGGTCAGTGCGGGCAGGGTGGTGCGGGCCTCGACGAGCAGCAAGGAGCGTACGGAGTCGGCGTGTTCGAGTCCGCAGTGCCGGCCGGCGGCGGCGTACCGCAGTTCCCACGGAGGTACGGCGTAGTTATCCGCGGGTGCGGTGTCCGGGTGGGCTGCGGCGTGGGCGGCCTCGGCGAGGGCTTCGTCGAGCCAGGCGCGTGCGGCTCCGCCGAGCAGGGTGTCGAGTTCCTTGCGGGTCAGGAGTGGGGTCGTGGGGGTGGGCGTCATGACGTGCTCCCTTCGGCGGCTGGGCCCGGGTGGCTCGGCGGGCGGTGCTTGTTGAGGAAGTCGATTGAGGTGCGGGCGAGTTCGGGGCCCGCGTGGGAGTGGCGTGGCAGCTCGACGACGGTGAGGCCGGCGTATCCGGTGTCGCCGAGCGCGTCGAGTGCGGCGAGCACGGGCGGGAAGTCGATCTCGCCGTCGCCGAAGGGCAGGTGCTCGTGGACGCCGCGGCGCATGTCCTCGATCTGGACGTGCCGCAGCCAGGGGGCGGCGTCGCGCACGCAGTCGACGGGCAGGGCGGGCTCCAGGCACTGGCAGTGGCCGATGTCGAGGGTGAGCCCGAGGGGCTCCGGGTCGCCGCACAGCACCCGCAGGTGGTGGAAGTCCGCGAGGTTGGCGAGGAGGTGTCCGGGCTCCGGTTCGATCGCGAGGGGCACCCCGGCCCGGTCCGCCGCGTCCAGGACCGGGCCGAGGGCGTCGGTGAGGCGCTGCCACGCGGTGTCGGGCGCGGTGTCCGGCGGGGTGACGCCGCTGAAGCAGTGGACGGCGTGGGCGCCGAGTCCGGCGGCGACGTCGACGGCCCGGACGAGCAGCGCGGTGCGGGCGGCGCGGGCCTCCGGGTCCGGGTCCAGCAGCGAGGGGCCGTGCTTGCGGCGCGGGTCCAGGACGTAGCGGGCGCCGGTCTCCACGGTGACTCCGAGCCCGAGTTCCCGGAGCCGGTCGGATACCTGCCGGGTGCGGGCTGCGAGGTCCGGGGCCATCGGGTCGAGGTGCATGTGGTCGAGGGTCAGGCCGACGCCGTCGTAGCCGAGGTCGGCGAGGAGCCCGAGGGCGTCGTCGAGGCGGAGGTCGGTGAGCCCGTTGGTGCCGTAGCCGAGGCGGAGTGTCATGTGGGGCTCACCTTCCGGGAGAGGGCGCGGGCGAGCGGGACGAGGCCCATGACGGCGAGCCCCGTACCGGCGGCTCCGGCGCGTGCGGCCAGGGCCGCCTGGAGCGGGATCATCGCCCGGATGCCGCTGCCGACGGCGCGCTGGGTGAGCGGCGGCGACGGGTTGAGCGCGGCGTGCGCGAGGGGCCGGGCCGTGGTGCGGACGTAGGCGCCGGTGAGCGCGGTGACCAGCAGCCGGGCGGGGGCGCCCCGCGCCGTACCCCGGGAGGTGTGTCCCTCGCGCACCACGGCGCCGCCGATTCCGGCGACGGCCGCGAGGGCGGCGAGGGGTGCGGTGGTGGATCCGCCCTGTGTCTCGTGGCGGGAGACGGTGGTGACCGCGTAGGTGTGGGCGCCGAGCAGGGCGGCGGGCAGGGCGGCGCGGGCCGCTGCGCGGGGTGCGGCCTGTCCCGCCGCGGTGGCCGTCGCTCCCAGCAGCAGGTCGAGGGCGCGCGCCGCCGCCATCGCGGCCGGACCGGCCGGGGTGTGCTTGAGACGGAGGTCGTACGCCCAGACGGTGGCCGCGAGGCCGGTGGCCACGCCCAGCGCCGGGCGGCCGGCCCGGGCGGCGAGGGCGAGGCCCGCCGCGGTCAGGGCGCCGGCCGCCGTGAGCGCGGCCCGGGGTGTGATCCGGCCCGAGGGGATCGGGCGGTGCGGGCGGTCGACGGCGTCCTCCTCGCGGTCCGCCCAGTCGTTGAGGGCCATGCCCGCCTCGTACAGGCAGAGCGAGGCGCCCACCGCCAGCGCGGTGGAGCGGTCGGGGCGCCGTCCGGCGGCGGCCGCACCCGCGAGTGCGTCGCCCGGGACGGTGAAGAGTGCGGAGACCCTGAGCAGTTCCGCCCAGGCGCCTGCCGTCACTTCTCCCCCCGCAGGCGCTCGGCGAAGGCCAGCAGCGCGAGGTACTGCTCGGACAGGGCGGCCGGTCCGCCGTCCGGGTCCTTGAAGTAGAAGCCGAGCTCGGGCCGCGGGCCGGTCAGGCCCGCTTCGTGGGCGCGGGCCAGCAGCCGGGCCAGGTCGAGGACCAGAGGCGCGGCGAGCGCGGAGTCGCAGCCCTGCCAGGTGGTCTGGAGGACCATGCGGGCGCCGAGGAACCCGTCGAAGGCGATGTGGTCCCAGGCGGTCTTCCAGTCGCCGAGCGCCGGGACGTCGTCGATGTGGACCTCGCCCTCGGGGGCGGCGCCGAGGGTGTCGGCGAGGACGCGCTCCTTGCCGGCGTTCTTCGCCGCGGCGGCGGCCGGGTCGGCAAGCGCTGCCCCGTCGCCGCCGCCCAGCAGGTTGGTGCCGGACCAGGCCCGTACGGGCAGGGCGCGCTGCACGAACATCGGGGCCAGGACCGAGCGCAGCAGGGTCTGGCCGGTCTTGCCGTCGCGGCCGGCGTGAGGAAGTCCGGCGGCCGCGACGGCGTCCTGGAGGGCGGGCGCGCGCAGCCCGGTGGAGGGGGTGAAGTTGACGTACGGACAGCCGGCCCGGAGCGCGGCGGCGGCGTAGAGCGAGCTGGCGGGCAGCCGCTCGGCGTCGGGGGCGGGTGCCGGTTCGGTGGAGGACACGTTGACGACGACGGTCCTGGCCAGATCGTTGCGGCGGCCGAAGTCGGTGAGGTCGGCGGCGAACGCGGTGATGAGCTCCTCGTCCGTGCGGGTGTCGCCTGGGACGGGTCCGCCGGGCCGTATCTCCGCGTCGGCGGCGGCGAGTTCGGCCCGGACCGCCGACGGGAGTCCGTGCGGCAGCACTCCCCCGGCGGCGAGCGCCTCGGCCCGTTTGGGGAGGGGGCAGTCCAGGGTGTCGTGGCCGCCGAAGACGAGGGAGGTCACGGGTGGCAGGCCGCTGTCGGCGAACGGGGCGGTCTCGGTGACCATGCCGGCGGCCGGGTGGAGTCCCGCCGCGACCGCTGCGCACCCCGCCGTGGCGGTGGTGGCGACGGAGCCGCGTGCTCCGATGAACCAGACTCCGGTACGAACGGCGTGTGCTGACACGGGCTGCCTCCCTGGCTGGGGGTCCTGGCTGGGCAGAGCTGATGGCGCTGTACTGGAGGGGCCGGGGACGGCGGGCGGGGTGTGAGGCCCCGCCCGCCGCCGGCCGGGTGGGCTGCCCTACGCCGAGGGCAGTTCCCTGAGCTGGATGTCGCGGAAGGAGACCTGGTCGTCCGCCCCGTGGTTCTGGAGGCCGATGTAGCCGTCCTTGAGGCTGCGGACCGGGTCGGTGTTGGTGAAGTCGTTGATCTTCACTCCGTTGAGGAAGATCTGGAGCCGTTCACCCTGCACCTTGATCTCGTAGCTGTTCCACTGCCCCGGCGGGCGCAGCACCTGGTCGCGGGCCTTGGTGTTGGCCGCCTTGAAGGTGTAGACGGAGCCGGTGGTGCGGTCGACGGCGTCGGAGGCGTCGATCTGGACCTCGTAGCCGTTGTTCACCGCGGACCAGGGGTCGTCCGACTCCGGGAAGCCGACGAAGACTCCGGAGTTGTCGTCGCCCGCCATCTTCCAGTCGAGCTTCAGGGAGTACGACTTCAGCTCCTTGGCCTGGTAGGTCAGCAGACCCATGCCGCCCTCGGAGCGCAGCTCGCCGTCGACCACGTCGAACTTCCCGGGCCCGGCCTGCTTCCAGCCTTCGAGCGTCTTGCCGTTGAAGATCGACCGGTAGCCGGTGTCGGGCTTGCAGTCGCCCTTGACCTGGCCGGCGGCGTAGCGCACCCCGCCGAGCAGCAGCTTGCGGAAGTCCGCGTCGGCGTACGACTCCTTGGTGTGGCCGAGGCCGGTGTAGAAGGAGCGGCCGCCCTCGTAGGCCTGGCACCAGGTGATCGGGTGGTCGCCCTTCATGGTGCCGCCGGTGTAGGTGGTCTCGTCGAGGGTGGCGAGGACCTTCACCTTGTCGCGCGGGTTGGTGCGGTAGTTGTACAGCTCGTCGGTGCGCTCCCAGGCGTCGCCCAGGTGGGCGGTGGCCGGGTGCTTGTGGTCCTCTACGCGGACCGTGACGGGCTGGATGGCGGGGTGGCCGGAGAAGTACGCGCCGACGAGTCCGCCGTAGAAGGACCAGTCGTACTCGGTGTCGGCTGCGGCGTGGACGCCCATGTAGCCGCCGCCGGTGGCGATGTAGTTCTCGAAGGCCTTCTGCTGGTCGGCGTTGAGGACGTCACCGGTCGTCGACATGAAGACGACGGCGTCGTAGCGGGCCAGGTTCGGGGTGGTGAACTGGCCGGCCTCCTCGGTGGCGTCGACCGTGATGTTGCTGTCCTTGCCGAGTTCCTTGAGTGCGGCGATGCCCTCGGGGATCGCGTCGTGGCGGAAGCCGGCGGTCTTGGAGAAGACCAGGACCCGCTTGGCGGTCTTGTCGGGCGGGGTGTTGGAGAGCTCGAAGTCGTCGATGTCGTAGAGGGCGCCCGCGCCGGTGCCGCCCTTGAACACCAGGAAGAGCTCGGTGGCCTTCTTCGGCACGCCCCGCAGGGGTACGTCGATGTCCTGGAAGGTCTCCCAGCCACCGGTCACCGGTACGGGTGCGGAGCCGAGGATCTTCCCGGTCGCCGAGCCGGACCGCACCTCGAGGAAGCCGCCCGCGCCGCCGGAGGCGATCCGCGCGGTGAGCTTGGTGGAGTCGCCGAGGATGTACGGCTTGAAGGAGATCCAGTCGTCGTTGTCGATGTCGCCGACGGTCTTGCCGCCCTCGGCGTTCGCCTTGTCGTACGTCTTGATGCCGGACGAGTCGTTGAAGTGCTCGGCCTGGCGGTGGCGCGGCTGGAGCTGCGACTGGTCGTGGCCGGTCAGTGCGGCCTGGCCGCCGCCCCCGCCGTCGGTGTACGAGGCGTCGATGACACCGAAGATGTTGGCGTTGGGGTCGTGGCCGCCGTCCATCTCGGTCTTGATGGTGCCGGTGCAGCCGTGGGCCGAGGTGATCGGGTGGCCGTGGCTGTCGTGGCCGAGGACGAAGCGGACCTCGATCTTGGAGCAGTCGACGGTGCCGTCCTCGGGATCGGTGACGGTGACCTTGAACGGGATCTCGTCGCCGAAGGTGAAGAGCTGCCCGTCACCGGGGAGTTCCAGGTTCACCTTGGGCGCCGTGTTGCCGACGGTCACGTGGACGCTGGCCGATCCGGTGCGCCCGGAGGGGTCCGTGGCGGTGACGGTCGCGGTGTAGGTGCCGTTCTTCTTGTACGTGTACGCGGGGTTCGCGGCGGTGGAGGTTCCTCCGTCGCCGAAGTCCCAGGCGTACGTGAGGGCGTCGCCGTCCCCGTCGGCGGTGCCGGCCGAGGAGAACTGCACCTTCAGCGGCGCGGTGCCCGATGTCTTGTTGGCGGTCGCCTCGGCGATCGGGGAGCGTCCGCCGGTGGCGTTCTCGATGCGGTAGAGCGCGGAGTTCTCGTCGCCGCCGAACCAGGAGAGGCCGTAGTCGAGGACGTAGAGCGCCCCGTCGGGACCGAAGGCCATGTCCATGATCTGGGTGCCGGACCACGGGATGTCGTTGATGGACTCGACCTTGCCGTCGGCGTCCTGCTCGATCCGCTTGATCCACTGCCGGCCGAACTCACCGGCGAAGAAGTCGCCGTCGTAGGCCTCGGGGAACTTCACGGGCGAGTCGAGGTCGGCGTCGTAGTGGTAGACCGGTCCGCCCATCGGGGACTCCGAGCCGGTGCCGAACTCCGGGACCGACGCGCCGTCGTACGGGATCCAGGCGGCCTGGGCCGGCGGCAGGTCGACGAGGCCGGTGTTGTGCGGCGAGGTGTTCTTCGGCGCCGCGCAGTCGAAGGCCGCGCCGGAGGTCTTGGTGGCGAAGTCGTAGTCGATGAACGGGTCGTTGTTGCCCGTGCAGTACGGCCAGCCGAAGTTGCCGGCCTTCGTCACCCGGGCGAACTCGACCTGTCCGGCCGGTCCGCGCTTGGGGTCGGCCGCACCGGCGTCCGGCCCGTAGTCACCGACGTAGACGATGCCGGTGGCCTTGTCGACGGAGAAGCGGAACGGGTTGCGGAAGCCCATCGCGTAGATCTCGGGGCGGGTCTTGTCCGTCCCCGGCGCGAAGAGGTTGCCGTCCGGGACGGTGTACGAGCCGTCGTCGGCGACCTTGATGCGCAGGATCTTGCCGCGCAGGTCGTTGGTGCTGCCCGCGGAGCGGCGGGCGTCGAACGCCGGGTTGCGGTCCGGGCGCTCGTCGATGGGGCTGAAGCCGTCGGAGGCGAAGGGGTTGGAGTCGTCGCCGGTCGACAGGTACAGGTTGCCGTCCGCGTCGAAGTCGATGTCGCCGCCGACGTGGCAGCACATGCCGCGGGACGTCTGGACGTCGAGGACCTTCTTCTCGCTGCCGAGGTCGAGCGTGCCGTCCTCGTCGAGGACGAAGCGGGAGAGCCGGTTGACCCCGTCGAAGGGGGCGAAGTCGGCGGCGGTGCCGGTCTCGGGGGCGTCGCCGGCGGGCGTGTCCAGCGGGGGCGCGTAGTAGAGGTAGATCGCCCGGTTCTCGCTGAAGTGCGGGTCGACCCCGATGCCCTGGAGGCCTTCCTCGTCGTGCGAGTAGACGGGGAGGACGCCGGAGATCCGGGTGTTGCCCGAGCTGTCGGTGATGCGGAGCTCGCCGCTGCGCGAGGTGTGCAGCACGCTGCGGTCGGGGAGCACGGCCAGCGACATGGGCTCGCCGGTCTCGGCGGCCCCCTTGGCGAGGGTGACCTGCTGGAAGTCCTCGGCGGCCGGGGCGGGGTCGGGGTGCTCGTCGTGGGCGACGGCCGTGCCCGAGGTGGCGCCCAGGCTGAGGGTGGCGGCGGCGAGGAGGCCACCGGTGAACAGTGCGAGTGATTTACGGAGGCGGAGCCTGGTTCCGGACCCGGTGCGGGTCCCTGATCCGGTCCTGCTTCTGGTTCTGTGCACGAATGTCCTCCGGGGTGTGCCGGTGGTACGGGCGGGTGCTGCCGATCCGTGGTGCGCGGGGACTGCCGCGCTGGTCAGCCGGGGCCTGTGTGGCTCCGGTGACGGGAGTTATGTCATGTACACGCATTGGACGGTAGACCTGTTCGTCCGGGACGGAAAGCCCTTGTGCAGCAGTGTTGTTGAACTTCTTCCTTGCCCAGGACAAAGAGGGACGTGGGCAGGGGGGAGCGGCCCGGCGGCGTCCACGGTGCCGCCGGGCACCTTCGAGCCCCTCCGGCGATTGAGGAGCGGGGGTGCGGGGGCGGAGCCCCCGGGAGGGGCCGCGCCCCCGGCGCCTCAGTCCTTGCCGCCGCCGAACGCCGCGTCGAACGACGCGCTCGGCGGGTCGAAATCGAACCGCTTCAGGGACGTCAGCGCCTCCGGCGCCCCCGCCAGCCGGTCCATGCCCGCGTCCTCCCACTCCACGGACACCGGCCCCTCGTACCCGATGGACCGCAGCATCCGGAACACGTCCTCCCAGGGCACGTCCCCGTGCCCCGCCGAGACGAAGTCCCAGCCGCGGCGCGGATCGCCCCACGGCAGGTGGGAGCCGAGCCGGCCGTTGCGCCCGTCCAGGCGCTTGCGCGCCTCCTTGCAGTCCACGTGGTAGATCCGGTCCCGGAAGTCGTACAGGAAGCCGACCGGGTCCAGGTCCTGCCACACGAAGTGGCTCGGGTCGAAGTTCAGCCCGAACGCCGGCCGGTGGTCCACCGCCTCCAGCGCGCGGTGCGTGGTCCAGTAGTCGTACGCGATCTCGCTGGGGTGGACCTCGTGGGCGAACCGCACCCCCTCGGCGTCGAAGACGTCCAGGATCGGGTTCCAGCGCTCCGCGAAGTCCTCGTACCCGCGCTCGATCATGTGCGGCGGGACCGGCGGGAACATCGCGACGAGATGCCAGATCGACGAGCCGGTGAAGCCGATGACCGTGTCGACGCCGAAGGCGGCGGCGGCCCGTGCGGTGTTCTTGATCTCCTCCGCGGCCCGCCGGCGCACCCCCTCGGGCTCCCCGTCCCCCCAGATCCGGGCGGGCAGGATGCCCTGGTGGCGCTCGTCGATCGGGCTGTCGCAGACGGCCTGGCCGACCAGGTGGTTGGAGACCGCCCAGCACTTCAGCCCGTACTTGTCGAGCAGCTGGTGCCGGCTCTCCAGGTAGCCGGGGTCGGCCAGGGCCTTGTCCACCTCGAAGTGGTCGCCCCAGCAGGCCAGTTCGAGGCCGTCGTAGCCGAAGTCACGGGCGTACCGGCAGACCTCCTCCAGGGGCAGATCGGCCCACTGGCCGGTGAAGAGGGTGAAGGGACGGGGCATGCGCAGGACCTCCTAGAGCTGTACGGGCGTGAGTACGGAGTTCTTCGCGGCGCTCTCCTCCACCGCCGCGAGCACCCGCTGCACCTGCAGCCCGTCGGCGAACGACGGTACGGGCGGCGCTCCTTCGGCGATCGTCCGTACCACGTCGCGGGCCTGGTGGATGAACGTGTGCTCGTAGCCGAGCGCGTGGCCCGGCGGCCACCATGCCTCCAGGTACGGATGCTCGGGCTCGGTGACCAGGATGCGCCGGAAGCCGGCCGTGGTGGCGGGCTCGGTGTGGTCGTGGAAGGACAGCTCGTTGAGCCGTTCCAGGTCGAAGGCGAGCGAGCCGCGCTCCCCGTTGATCTCCAGCCGGAGCGCGTTCTTGCGTCCGGCCGCCATCCGGGTCGCCTCGAAGGACGCCAGGGCGCCCGAGGCGAGCCGTCCGGTGAACACGGCCGCGTCGTCGACCGTCACCGTGCCGAGCTCCCCCGCGGCGGCGACCCCGCCGAGGCCTCCCGAGGGGCCGGCGAGCAGCGGGCGCTCCCGGACGAAGGTCTCGCTCATCGCGGAGACCCCCACCAGCAGCTCCCCCGCCAGGTACTGCGCGAGGTCCACGATGTGCGCCCCGAGGTCACCGAGCGCGCCGGAGCCCGCGCGGTCCTTCTTCAGCCGCCAGGTGAGCGGTGACTCGGGGTCCACCAGCCAGTCCTGGAGGTAGGTGGCCCGCACGTGCCGCAGCGTGCCGATCCGGCCCTCGGCGATCAGCTTCCGCGCGTACGTGATGGCGGGCACCTTGCGGTAGTTGAAGCCGACCATCGCGATCTGGCCCCGGGCGGCGGCCCGCTCCGCCGCCTCGGCCATGGCCTCCGCCTCCGAGACCGTGTTGGCGAGCGGCTTCTCGCACAGCACGTGCTTGCCCGCCTCCAGAGCCGCGATGGCGATCTCCGCATGGCTGTCGCCGGGGGTGCAGATGTCGACGAGCTGGACGTCGTCCCGGGCGATCAGGGCCTGCCAGTCGGTCTCGGCCGCCGCCCAGCCGAGCCGGTCCGCGGCGGCCTCGACCGCCGGCCGGTCACGTCCGCAGATCGCGGCGAGAGCCGGCCTCATCGGCAGCTCGAAGACATGGCCCGCGGTGCGCCATCCCTGCGAGTGGGCGGCGCCCATGAATGCGTATCCGACCATGCCGACCCCGAGCGTCGGTGCGCTCGCCATCGGCCGGTACGTCGGCGGCGCGGCCGCCTCCTGCTCCGTCTCTTCCCTACGGGCCATCCGGGCTTCCTCCTCATCGGTGGTTCGGTGGGTGCGGCAGGAGGGTCAGCACCCTCCTGCGGGGCGGCTCAGTTGAAGCCCGTCGGCAGGTACTGGTCGATGTTGTCCTTGGTGACCACGGCCGAGTACAGGGTGAGGTTGGTCGGGATCTCCAGCTCGGCGAGTCCGGACACCCCCTTGGCCTGGCCGAGCGCACGGGCCAGGTCGATGGCCGATGCCGCCATGGTCGGCGGGTAGAGGACCGTGGCCTTCAGCACGCTGTTGCCGGCCTTGATGGCGTCCATCGCGGACTTGGCCCCGGCACCGCCGACCATCAGGAACTCGTCGCGGCCGGCCTGCTGGATGGCGCGGAGCGCGCCCACGCCCTGGTCGTCGTCGTGGTTCCACAGGGCGTCGAACTTCTTCTGCGCCTGGAGGAGCTGGGCCATCTTCGCCTGGCCGGACTCGACGGTGAAGTCGGCCGCCTGACGGGCCACCAGCTCGATGTTGGAGTAGTTCTTCAGCGCGTCGGCGAAGCCCTTGCTGCGCTGCTTGGTCAGCTCCAGGTTGTCGATGCCTGCGAGCTCGACGACCTTGGCGTTCGGCTTGTCCTTGAGCTGCTCGCCGATGTACGTACCGGCGTTGAGGCCCATGCCGTAGTTGTCGCCGCCGACCCAGCAGCGGTAGGCCTGCGGGGAGGCGAAGATGCGGTCCAGGTTGATGACGGGGATGCCCGCCCGCATGGCCTCCAGGCCGACCTGGGTGAGCGCCTTGCCGTCGGCCGGGAGGATGACGAGGACGTCGACCTTCTTGTTGATGAGGGTCTTGACCTGGCCGATCTGGGCGGCGGTGTCGTTGGAGCCCTCGGTGGTCTCCAGGGTCACCTCGGAGTACTTCTTCGCCCGCGACTTGGCGTTCTCGTTGATCGCGTTGAGCCAGCCGTGGTCGGCCTGCGGTCCCGCGAAGCCGATGGTGACGGGCTTGCCCGGCTTGTCGTCGGCGGCCGGGGCGTTGCTCTGGGAGGCGGTGTCCTTCTCCTTGGGCTCGTTGCTGGTGCAGGCGGTCAGCAGAGCGCCCGCGGAGACGGCGGCGGTCCCGAAGAGGAGTCCTCTGCGGCTGGTTTCTGGCATGGCTGTCAAACCCTTCATCCGATGTGCGGCGTGGGATGCGTAACAAGCGGGGGTCGAACGGGTGGAGACGGAGGGTCAGGTCTCTCCGTGGGCCGACGTCCGGCGCTGGACGAGGACGGCGGCGACGATGATCGCGCCCTTGGCGATCTGCTGGACGTCGGTCTGCAGGTTGTTGAGCGCGAAGATGTTGGTGATCGTGGTGAAGACGAGGACACCCAGCACGGAGCCGACGATGGTGCCGCGGCCGCCGGTGAGCAGGGTGCCGCCGATGATCGCGGCGGCGATGGCGTCGAGCTCGTACAGGTTGCCGTTGGTGTTCTGGCCGGAACCGGACAGGATGATCAGCATGAAGGCGGCGATGCCGCAGCAGAGTCCGGACAGCAGGTAGAGGTAGAGCCGCTGCCTGCGTACGTCGATGCCGGCCAGCCGGGCCGCTTCCGCGTTGCCGCCGACGGCGACCGTGCGGCGGCCGAAGGTCGTCCGGTTGAGCACCAGCCAGCCGACGACGGTGACCACGGCGAACATCATGACCAGCGGCGGGATGCCGAGGACGTACGCGTCGGGCAGGCCCAGGTCGAGGACCGACTTGACGGTGACGATCTGCGTCTTGCCGTCGGTGATGTGGAGGGCCAGACCGCGGGCGGACGCGAGCATGGCCAGCGTCGCGATGAACGGCACCAGCCTGCCGTACGCGATCAGCACCCCGTTGACGAGTCCGGCGCCGAGGCCGACCAGGACGGCGGTGAAGAGGATGCCCGCGAAGCCGAAGTCCTGGGTGGCGAGCGTCGTCGCCCAGACGGAGGCGAGGGCGACCATGGCGCCGACGGAGAGGTCGATGCCCCCGCTGATGATGACGAAGGTCATGCCGACGGTGACGACACCGATGACGGACGACTGGGTCAGGATCAGCTGGAGGTTCCCGGTGTCCAGGAACGCGTCGGGCTCGGTGATGCCGCCGACGACTATGAGCGCGGCGAGGACGCCGAGCAGCGAGAGGTTGCGGACGTCCGCGCGCAGCCCGAAGGCTCGCGGGGACCCGTCCTTCTTCGGGGACGCGGGGACGGACACGGGCGCGGCGCCCTTGTCCGGCCCGCTCTGCTGCGCCGATGAGACGGGCTGCGTCATGACGTCGGGCTCCCTTCCATCACGAGGTCGAGTACGCGGTGCTCGTCGAGCTCCCTGGCGTCCGCCGTGTGCACGACGCGACCCTCACGAAGGACGAGCACCCGGTCGGCGAGGCCCAGGACTTCGGGCACTTCGCTGGAGACGAGCAGAACGGCGAGGCCTTCGTCGGCCAGCCGGCGGATCACGGCGTAGAGCTCGGCGCGGGCGCCGACGTCCACTCCGCGGGTCGGTTCGTCGAGCAGCAGCACCCGGCAGCCGCGCAGCAGCCAGCGGGCGAGGACCGCCTTCTGCTGGTTGCCGCCGGACAGGGTGCGGACGGGGGTGTCCGGGTTGTCGGGGCGCAGGGAGAGTTCGCGGGTGGCGGCGCGGGCCGCCTTCCGCTCTGCTCCCCGGTCGACCCAACCGCCCCTGGAGAAGCGGGACATGGTGGAGACGGAGACGTTACGGGTGACGGATTCGAGCATCAGCAGGGCCTGCGCCTTGCGTTCCTCGGGGGCGAGGCCGATGCCGGCGGCGACGGCGGCGCGCACACTGCCGGGCCGCAGCGGCTTGCCCGCGACCGTGACCCGGCCGGCGGTGGCCTTGCGGGCGCCGTAGATGGTCTCCAGGATCTCGGAGCGCCCGGAGCCGACGAGTCCGGCGAGGCCGACGATCTCGCCGGGCCTGAGCTCCAGGTCGACCGGGTCGAACTCGCCCTGCCTGGTGAGCCCTTGGACCGTGAGGACCGGGGGCTGCCCGGGCCGGGCGTCCTCGGGGGTGCCCTCGGGGCGGGGCGGGAAGACGTACTCGACGTTGCGGCCGGTCATCATGGCAACGATGTCGCGCGTCGGTGTGGACTCGGCGGGGAGTCCGACGGCGACGGCCCGGCCGTCCTTGAGGACGGTCACCCGGTCGCCGATCCGGCGGATCTCCTCCAGGCGGTGCGAGATGTAGACGACGGCGACGCCGTCCGCGGTGAGCGAGGCGACGATCCGGAAGAGGTTGTCGACCTCGTCGGGGTCGAGGGCGGCGGACGGTTCGTCCATCACGATGAGGCGCACGTCGTGGGAGAGCGCCCGGGCCATCGAGACGATCTGCTGCTGGGCCGCGGAGAGTTCGCCGACCGCGCGGCCGGGGTCGATCTCCGGGTGGCCGAGCCGCTTCAGCAGCGCGGCGGCGGCGGTGCGGCCCCGGTGGGTGCGGACGACGAAGCCGGCGCTGGTGGGCTCGTGGCCCAGGAAGACGTTCTCGGCGACCGACAGGCTCTCGACCAGGTCGAGTTCCTGGTAGATGGTGGCGATCCCCAGGCGCATCGCGGTGATCGGCGACTTGAGCACGGCCGGTTCGCCGCGCCAGGTGATCTGGCCGTCGTCGGGCTGGTGGGCCCCGGCGAGCACCTTGATGAGGGTGGACTTGCCGGCGCCGTTCTGACCGAGGAGGCAGTGGACTTCGCCGGCCTGGACCTCCAGGTCCACGCCGTCGAGGGCGCGCACGCCGGGGAAGGACTTGGTGATTCCGGACATGGTGAGCAGCGGTGGTTCTGGAGCCATGACAAATCCCCTCGGCGGGTGGGGTTTTCCCCTGCGCGGGCGAGTCCGCGAGCAGGGGGGAAGGGCCGGTGAGCGGGCAGGGCGCAGTGCGGTCCCGGGGATGTTCCCCGGACCCCGGCCTGGGGCGCGGGGGCGGTGCCTTCGGTGCTGGCCGGGTGGCTTCGAGAAGGGTCAGGCGGGTGAGAAGAGGTGGTCGCTGATGAGCCTGGCCGCGCCGATCACTCCGGCGGCGGGTCCGAGTTCGCCCAGCACGATGGGGAGGTTGCCGGTGGCCAGCGGCAGTGACTGCCGGTAGACCTGGGTCCGGACGCTGGCCAGCAGCGTGTGGCCCAGTCCGGTCACCCCACCGCCGATCACCACCAGACCGGGGTTGAAGAAGCTGACGAGTCCGGCGATGACCTGTCCGACCCGGTTGCCGCCTTCGCGGATCAGGTCGAGCGAGGTGGGGTCGCCCGCGGCCGCGGCGGCGGCCACGTCGACGGCGGTGAGTTTCCCGGACGCCTCCAGCCGGGCCGCGAGCTCCGTGGACTGACCGGCGCGTGCCGCGTCCTCGGCGTCGCGGGCCAGGGCGGCGCCGCTGAAGTGTGCTTCCAGGCAGCCCCGGTTGCCGCAGGCGCAGGGGCGGCCGTCGGGTTCGACCTGGATGTGGCCGATGTCGCCGGCGCTGCCCGTCGTACCGCGGTGGACCTCGCCGCCGACGACGATGCCGCAGCCGATGCCGGTACCGATCTTGACGCAGAGGAAGTCGCCCACGGAGCGGGCGACGCCCGCGTGCTGCTCCCCCATCGCCATGAGGTTCACGTCGTTGTCGACCATGACGGGGCAGCCCAGTTCCTGGCTGAGCGCCTCGCGGACCGGGAAGCCGTCCCAGCCGGGCATGATCGGCGGTGCGACCGGGATGCCTTCGGGGAAGCGGACCGGTCCCGGTACGCCGATGCCGGCGCCGTCGAATCCTTCGGCGAGCCCGGAGGCCCGGAGCTTGGCCGCCATGGACAGCACCTGCTCGAAGATGGCGACGGGGCCTTCGCGTACGTCCATGGGGTGGTTGAGGTGGCCCAGGACCTCCAGCTCCGCGTTGGTGACCGCCACGTCGACCGAGGTGGCGCCGATGTCGACGCCGAGGAAGCGCAGTGCCGGGGCGAGCCGGATGTTGTGCGAGCGACGCCCGCCGCGGGATGCGGCGAGTCCGTCGGCCACGACAAGGCCGGTCTCCAGCAGTCTGTCCACCTCGACGGCGAGCTTGGAGCGGGAGAGATCGACCTGATCCCCCAGCTGTGCCCGTGAGTTGGGCCCGCCGTCGCGCAACAGCCGAAGCAGTCGCGCCTGATGCGCATTCGCGGGTCGTGCCGTCATTCGTCTCACGCGCCCCTCCCCGCCACATCGGCCTGTCCGTCGGGCTTTGGAGGGGAACGTAGCAGCGGTTGCCGGGAGTGGGAAGAAGTTGCGCAGGAATCCACCGCAACTTTCTCCACCCCGAGGACAAAGAGGGGGTGGAAGGGGTGCGGAGCGGACGTCCGGGAGCGCGGAAAAGCCCCCGATCGCCGGTGGTCCGATGCCTCAGCCGGCGTTCGAGGGCGGGGGGAGCGGGCCCGGATCAGCTTTCGTCGCGCTGGTGGTACGTCTGCCGGGTGTGCTCCGTGTGCGCCCGCATGATCGCGGTCGCCCGCTGTTCGTCGCGCGAGGAGATGGCGGCGATCAGGGAGCGGTGCTCGATCCAGGACTGCGTGCCGCGCTGCCGGGCGACGGGGGTGTAGTACCAGCGGACCCGGCGGTCCACCTGCCCGGCCAGTTCGGAGAGGACGACGTTGCCCGCCAGTTCCATGACCTTGGCGTGGAAGGCGGCGTTGGTCGCCACCGCCAGGTCCACGTCGTCGTCGGCGACGGCCTGCTCCCCCTTGGCGCAGAGCTCCTCCAGGGCGGCGATGCCCGAGGTGCCGGAGTTGGCGGCGGCGAGACGGGCCGCCTCGGCCTCCAGGAGCGTACGGACCGAGAGGAGCTGGTCCGCCTCCTCCTCCGTGGGTTCGTGGACGAACGCACCCTGGGCGGGCCGCAGATCGACCCATCCCTCGGTGTTGAGCCGCTGCAACGCCTCGCGGACCGGCTGCCGGGACACACCGAGGTGTCCGGCCAGCTCGCTCTCGACCAGATGCTGGCCGGGGCGGAGCGCCCGGGTGGTGATGAGTTCGAGCAGCGCCTCGTAGACGCGCTCGCGCAGTGGCCCGGGCCGTTCCAGCTTCGGCACGGCCCCCTGCGGCAGTCCTGTGGACAACATCGCGGTCCCCCTCCGGGCGACGAGCAATTGCTTATCGTCTACAGTCTACCGAGCGCAAGGCCCCTCAGGGACAGCGGATCACCTGTCCCGCGTAACTGAGGTTCCCGCCGAAGCCGAAGAGCAGGGCCGGGGCGCCCGTGGCGACCTCGCCGCGCTCCACCAGCTTGGACAGGGCCATCGGGATCGAGGCCGCGGACGTATTGCCCGAATCCACCACATCCCGCGCGATGACCGCGTTGACGGCGCCGATCTTCCTGGCGACGGGTTCGATGATCCTCAGATTGGCCTGGTGCAGCACCACCGCCGCGAGGTCCTCGGGGGTGACCCCGGCCTTCTCGCACACCTTGCGCGCGATGGGCGGCAGCTGGGTGGTGGCCCAGCGGTAGACGGACTGCCCCTCCTGGGCGAAGCGCGGCGGCGTCCCCTCGATCCGCACCGCGTCCCCCATCCCCGGCACGGACCCCCACAGCACCGGCCCGATGCCGGGCCTGCCCCCGGTACCGGAGTCGGCGACCACGACGGCCGCACCGGCACCGTCGCCCATCAGCACACAGCTGGTGCGGTCGGTCCAGTCGACGATGTCGCCCATCTTGTCGGCGCCGATCACCAGCGCACGGGTGGCCGCGCCAGCCCGGAGGGCGTGGTCGGCGGTGGCGAGGGCGTGCGTGAACCCGGAACACACCACGTTGATGTCCATCACCGCGGGCGAGGTCATGCCGAGCCGGGCGGCGACGCGGGCCGACATGCTCGGGGACCGGTCGATCGCGGTGGAGGTGGCGACCAGGACCAGGTCGATGTCGGCGGGCTGCAGGCCGGCTGCGGCGAGCGCCTTGGCCGCCGCGTGCGCGGCCAGCTCGTCCACCGGCTCGTCGGGGCCGCCGAGGTGGCGGGTCTTGATGCCGACCCTGCTGGTGATCCACTCGTCGCTGGTGTCGACCATGGCCGCCAGATCGTCGTTCGTGAGCACCTTGGCGGGCTGATAGTGGCCGAGCGCCACGACACGTGAGCCGGTCATATTCAGGTTCCCCTCGCTACTTATGGCAGGAACCATCCAGTCTTGGTCGCTACCGCCCGGTACAGGGGCACGTGATCCCACAGGATTCCCGGCCGGGGGTTGGAGGCTTGACAACAGCCTTGACCCTCCGGACCGCATACTGTAGACAATATTCTGTCGACGTTACAGGGTTTCCTGTCTCCTCCGTCTTCTGCTCCTCCCGCACATCCGCACTGCTTCCCGCTCCCGCCTCGCTCGGTCACCTACCGAACGGAGAGCCCGTGAAAGTCGCAGTTGTCGGTGCCGGCGCGATCGGCGCCTATGTCGGGGCCGCGCTCCACCGCGCCGGCGCCGAGGTCCATCTCATCGCCCGCGGGCCGCACCTGGCCGCCATGCGCCGCGACGGCGTACGGGTCCTCAGTCCGCGCGGCGACTTCACCGCACGCCCCTCGGCCACCGACGACCCGTCGGAGGTCGGGCCCGTCGACTTCGTGTTCCTCGGCCTCAAGGCCAACTCGTACGCGGCATCGGGTCCCCTGGTCCACCCGCTGCTGCACGACCGCACCGCGGTCGTCGCCGCACAGAACGGCATCCCGTGGTGGTACTTCCACGGGCTCGCGGGCCCGCACGCCGGACGCCGCATCAACAGTGTGGACCCGGCCGGCGCGGTCAGCTCCACGCTGCCGCCCGAGCGGGCCATCGGCTGCGTCGTCTACGCGGCGACGGAGATCGAGGCACCGGGCGTCGTCCGCCATCTCGAAGGTACCCGGTTCTCCATCGGGGAGCCCGGCCGGACCGTGTCGCGGCGCTGCCACGACTTCAGCGAGGCCATGGTCGCGGGCGGGCTCAAGTGTCCCGTCGAGACGGATCTGCGCAAGGACATCTGGATCAAGCTGATCGGCAACATCTCGTTCAACCCGATCAGCGCCCTGTCCCGGGCCACGATGGGCCAGATCTGCCGCCACCCGGACACCCGCGCGCTCGTCGAGTCGATGATGCGCGAGACCCTCGGCGTCGCGGCCGCGGTCGGCTGCCGCCCGGAGATCTCCGTGGAGCGGCGCATCGCGGGCGCCGAGCGCGTAGGCGACCACAAGACCTCCACCCTCCAGGACCTGGAGAAGGGCAAGCCACTCGAGCTCGACGTACTCCTCGCGGCCGTCGTCGAACTGGCCGATCTGACCGGGCTGCCCGTCCCGACGCTGCGCGCCGTGCACGCGCTCGCCGATCTCCTCGCCACCACCTCCTCGGCCGCCACGGCCCCAGCAGGGAGCGCACCATGAACAACGACCGCAAGAGGCGCGAGCGCAAGCAGTACGAGCGGCTGACGCACCCGCTGGTCCGGGACGCGAACGGCGTGCTGCGGCGGGCGAGCTGGGACGAGGCGCTGGACCGCGCGGCTGCCGGGTTCCGGCAGGCCCGCCGGGCGCAGGGCCCCGATGCCTTCGCGATGCTGTCCTGCGCCCGGGCGACGAACGAGATGAACTACGTGGCGCAGAAGTTCACCCGCGTGGTGATGGGCACCAACAACGTGGACTCCTGCAACCGGACCTGTCACGCCCCCAGCGTCGCCGGTCTCTCCGCCGCCTTCGGCTCGGGCGGCGGCACCTCCTCGTACGAGGAGGTCGAGCACACCGATCTGATCGTGATGTGGGGCTCCAACGCCCGCTTCGCGCACCCGATCTTCTTCCAGCACGTACTGAAGGGCATCCGCAACGGCGCGCGCATGCACGTCGTCGATCCGCGCCGCACCTCGACGGCCCAGTGGGCGGAGAGCTGGCTCGGCCTGAACGTGGGGACGGACATCCCGCTCGCCCATGCCATCGGCCGCGAGATCATCCACGCCGGGCTGGTCAACCGGGCGTTCGTGGACCGCGCGACGACGGGCTTCGACGCGTACGCGGCGCTCGTCGAGCCGTGGACGCTGTCGGCCGCCGAGCAGGTGACCGGAGTGCCTGCCGAGGCAGTCCGCGATCTCGCGCACGCCTACGCCACCGCCGAACGGGCCCAGCTGTGCTGGACCCTGGGCATCACCGAGCACCACAACGGCACCGACAACGTCCGGGCACTGATCAACCTCTCGATGCTCACCGGCCACGTCGGCCGGTACGGCTCCGGCGTCCAGCCGCTGCGCGGGCAGAACAACGTGCAGGGCGGCGGCGACATGGGCGCCATCCCCAACAAGCTGCCCGGCTTCCAGGACATCCTGGACCCGGCGTCCCGGCGGAAGTTCGAACGCTCCTGGGACACCGTCATCCAGCCCCGCCCCGGCAAGACGCTCACCGAGATGTTCGAGTCGATGGAGAGCGGCGAACTGCGCGCGGTCTACTGCATCGGCGAGAACCCGGCCCAGTCCGAGGCCGACAGCGAGCAGGCCGTGCGACGGCTGAAGGCCCTGGACCATCTGGTGGTCCAGGACATCTTCCTCACGAAGACAGCCGAACTCGCCGACGTCGTCCTGCCCGCGACGGCCGCCTGGGCCGAGACGGACGGCACGACGACCAACAGCGAACGGCGGGTCCAGCGCGTACGGGCGGCCCTCACCCCGCCGGGCGAGGCCCGCGAGGACATCGACATCATCTGCGCACTGGCCCGGCGCCTCGGCCACGACTGGAAGTTCACCGACTCCGAGGCGGTGTGGAACGAACTGCGCTCGCTCTCCCCCGACCACTTCGGGATGACGTATGACCGCCTGGAGGAGCACCAGGGGCTGCAATGGCCCTGCCCCGACCCGGAGAAGCTGCCGTCGAGCTTCCTGCACGCCCGGCTGTGGGAGACCGACCCGGTACGCCGCGGCCCGGCCGCGCCCTTCGGTCTCGTCCAGCACGATCCGCCGGTCGACCTCACCGACGAGGCGTACCCGCTGCGCCTGACGACGGGCCGTCGCCTCGACTCGTACAACACCGGTGTGCAGAGCGGTGGTTACGCGTCCCCCCTGCGGCGCGGCGAGTACATCGAACTGTGCCCCGAGGACGCGGTCGCCCACGGGGTCACGACCGGCGAGGAGGTGCGGGTGTCGTCGCGCCGGGGCAGCGTGACCGCTCCGGTGTGGATCGATCCGGGGCTGCGGCCGGGGCTCGCCTTCATGACGATGCACTTCCCGGACGAGGTCGACACCAACGCGCTGACGATCGAGGCGAACTGCCCGATCGCCGGTACCGCCGAGTTCAAGGCCTCCGCCGTCCGGATCGAGAAGCTGGTGCCCTCATGGACCTGAAACACACCGACGCCGCCCCCACGGACGCCGAACGGGAGGCCGTGGACAGCCTGCTGGGTCCGCCGCCGTCCGGCTGGGAGGGCGGCACCACCCGGAGCGACGAGGACCTGCGGTGGGCGCGGGGCGGCGCATCGGCCGCGAAGGACCGGCGCGACCAGCTGCTGCCCGCCCTGCACGCGGTGAACGACCGGATCGGCTGGATCAGCGAGGGCGCGCTCGGCTACCTCTGCCGCCGGCTGACGGTGGCCCCGGCGGAGGCGTACGGCGTCGCGACGTTCTACGCCATGTTCTCGCTGCGTCCCCGCCCGCCGAAGGTCCTCCACGTCTGTACGGACCTGGCGTGCGCGGCCCGCGGCTCGGCGGCCCTCTGCGCGGACCTGACGAGGGACTTCGCCCCGGCGGGAACGGCGACGGAGGGCGCGACCTGGCAGGAGAGCCCCTGCCTGGGCCTGTGCGAGAGGGCCCCGGCGGCACTGCTGATCCAGGCGGGCGAACAACCGCGGTCAGCCCGTCCGGCGTTCGAGGACCGGGGGCCCGGGGGCGGAGCCCACGGGTACGGGAAGGGGCGGGAAGGGGAACAGCGCGCGGCAGGCGCCCCCCACCGCACCGCGGTCATCGCCCCCGCCACCCCGGCCGCCCTCACCCACGCGATCCGCTCCCCCGAGCACACCCCGCCCCAGCCCCCACCCGAGACCGCCGTCCCCCAGACGGGCAGCCCCGGCCTCGTCCTCCTCAAGCGCATCGGCACCACGGACCCCGCCTCCCTCGACGCGTACCGCGCGAGCGGCGGCTACACCGCGCTGCGCCGCGCCTTCGCCCTCGGCCCCGCGGGCGTCATCCGCGAGGTCCTGGACGCCGGGCTCGTCGGCCGGGGCGGTGCCGCGTTCCCGACCGGCCGCAAGTGGGAGGCCACCGCCGGGCAGCCCGACACCCCGCACTACCTCGTCTGCAACGCGGACGAGAGCGAGCCGGGCACCTTCAAGGACCGGGTGCTGATGGAGGGCGACCCGTACGCCCTCGTCGAGGCGATGACGGTGGCCGGCTACGCCACCGGCGCCCGGCAGGGCTTCGTCTATCTGCGCGGCGAGTACCCCCGGGCGTACGAGCGCCTGAGCCACGCCCTGGAGACCGCCCGCACCCGGGGCCTGCTCGGCCCGGACATCCTCGGCCAGGGGTACGCCTTCGACATCGAGATCCGGCGGGGCGCGGGCGCCTACATCTGCGGTGAGGAGACCGCGATCTTCAACTCGATCGAGGGGCAGCGCGGCGAACCGCGGTCCAAGCCCCCGTTCCCGGTGGAGAAGGGCCTCTTCGGCAAGCCGACCGCCGTCAACAACGTCGAGACGCTGGTCAACGTCCTGCCCGTCCTGGAGCACGGCGCCGCCGCCTACGCGGCCACCGGCACCGGCACGTCCACCGGCACGAAGCTGTTCTGCGTATCGGGGCAGGTGGCCGCGCCGGGGGTCTACGAGCTGCCGTTCGGCGCGAGCCTGCGGGAGCTGCTGGAACTCGCGGGCCCGCCGCAGGACCTGCGGGCGGTGCTGCTCGGCGGCGCGGCGGGCGGCTTCGTGCGCCCCGACGAGCTGGACATCCCGCTCACCTTCGAGGGGACGCGGGCCGCCGGTACGACACTCGGTTCGGGCGTCGTCCTGGTCCTGGACGGTTCGGTCGAGCTGCCCCGCATCCTGCTCCGGATCGCCGAGTTCTTCCGCGACGAGTCGTGCGGGCAGTGCGTGCCCTGCCGGATCGGGACGGTGCGCCAGGAGGAGGCGCTGCACCGGATCAAGGACCGTACGGGCGCCGCGGCCGCCGATGACATCGCGCTGATGCGCGAGGTCGGGCAGGCGATGCGCGATGCCTCGATCTGCGGTCTGGGACAGACCGCGTGGAATGCCGTCGAGTCCGCCATCGACCGTCTGGGGGTCTACAAGTGACCGCTGTTCCGCTGCGACTGCCGCGCCGGCTGATCGAGTTCACGCTCGACGGCCAGGAGACCCGGGTGCCCGAGGGTTCGACGATCCTGGAGGCGTGCCGGGCCGCGGGCAAGGACATCCCGACGCTGTGCCAGGGCGACACGCTCACCCCGAAGAACGCCTGCCGGGTCTGTGTCGTCGAGGTGGCGGGCGCCCGCACCCTCGCCCCGGCGTGCTCGCGCCGGGCCGAGGCGGGCATGACGGTGCTGACCGGCAGTGAGCGGGCCCGGCACAGCCGCAAGGTGGTCCTGGAGCTGCTCGCCTCGGCCACGGATCTGTCGACGACGCCGCGGGCCGACGAATGGATCAAGGAGTACGAGGCGAAGCCCGCCCGCTTCGGCGCCGGCTCGGCGCGCGTCAACGAGGAGCCGAAGGTCGACAACGACCTGTACGTCCGGGACTACGACAAGTGCATCCAGTGCTACAAGTGCGTCGACGCGTGCGGCGAGCAGTGGCAGAACACGTTCGCCATCGCGGTCGCGGGCCGGGGCTTCGACGCACGTATCTCCACCGAGCACGACGTGCCGCTCACCGACTCCGCGTGTGTCTACTGCGGCAACTGCATCGAGGTGTGCCCGACCGGCGCACTGTCCTTCAAGAGCGAGTTCGACATGCGGGCGGCCGGGACCTGGGACGAGCGGGCCCAGACGGAGACCACCACGGTCTGCGCCTACTGCGGCGTCGGCTGCAACATCACCCTCCATGTGCAGGAGAATGAGATCGTCAAGGTCACCTCGCCGCACGACAGCCCGGTGACCCACGGCAACCTCTGCATCAAGGGCCGTTTCGGCTTCCAACACGTACAGAATCGGGTCTGACTGTCATGGGACGGGTCACCGAGCGCCGCCGCACCATCCGCATCCGGGACGGGTCCGTCTCCACCCGCCCGGACACCCTCGTCGCCGAGGAACCGCTGGAGATCCGGCTGAACGGCAAGCCGCTCGCCATCACGATGCGCACCCCGGGCGACGACTTCGCGCTGGCGGCCGGCTTCCTGGTGAGCGAGGGCGTGATCGGTGCGGGCCCCGAGGTGCAGTCGATCGTGTACTGCGCCGGGGCGACGGCCGACGGGGTGAACACGTACAACGTGGTGGACGTGCGGCTCGCACCCGGTGTCGAGGTCCCCGACATCACGCTGGAGCGCAACGTCTACACGACGTCCTCCTGCGGACTGTGCGGCAAGGCGAGCCTGGACGCGGTGCGCACCACGACCCGGCACCCGGTCGCCGACACTCCCCCGGTCCGGGTCGGGCCCGGGCTGCTGGCCGCGCTCCCCGACCGGTTGCGCGCCGCGCAGCGGGTCTTCGACCGGACCGGGGGGCTGCACGCGGCCGCGCTGTTCTCCGAGACGGGCGAGCTGATCGACATCCGGGAGGACGTGGGCCGGCACAACGCGGTCGACAAGCTGGTCGGCCGGGCGCTGACGGACGGCCGGCTGCCGCTGTCCCGGGCGATCCTGCTGGTCTCGGGCCGGGCGTCGTTCGAGCTCGCGCAGAAGGCCGTGATGGCCGGCATCCCGATGCTGGCGGCCGTGTCGGCGCCGTCGTCCCTCGCGGTCGACCTGGCGGCCGAGACCGGCCTGACCCTGGTCGGCTTCCTGCGGGGGCCTTCCATGAACGTGTACGCGGGAGAGCACCGCATCGCTCTGGAGGCGACGGCCGTACAGGGCTGAGGCGCCCCTCCCGCTGCACGGGTGAGGGGTCCGGCCGGCGGGGAGCGCCCCCTGCGCCGGCCGGCCTCAGCCCACCTGCGCGGCCTCCCGCGCGACCCCGGCGCCGTCCGTGAACGCCTCCTGCGGGTCGCGGGCGCGCCGCTTCGCGATCACCGCGCACACCATGAGCTGCATCTGGTGGAAGAGCATCAGCGGCAGCACGGCGAGGCTCGCCTGCGCGCCGAACAGGACGCTGGCCATCGGGAGCCCCGAGGCGAGGCTCTTCTTGGAGCCGGCGAACTGGATGGCGATGCGGTCCGCGCGGCCGAAGCCGAGCCGCTTCGCCCCGTACCAGCTCACCGCGAGCATCAGCGCGAGCAGCACCGCCTCGGCGGCGAGCAGCGCGCCGAGCCGGGCCGGGGTGACCTGGTGCCAGATGCCGGCGACCATGCCCTCGCTGAACGCGGTGTAGACGACGAGCAGGATCGAGCCGCGGTCGACGTAGCCGAGGACCTTCTTGTGCCGGGCGATGAAGCCGCCGATCCAGCGGCGCAGCAGTTGTCCGGCGACGAACGGCAGCAGCAGCTGGACGCCGATCTTCAGAAGTGCGTCGGCGGAGAAGCCGCCGCCGCTGTTGCCGAGGAGCGCGGCCGCCAGCAGCGGGGTGATGAAGATGCCCGCGATCGAGGAGAAGGATCCGGCACAGATCGCGGCGGGAACGTTGCCGCGGGCGATCGAGGTGAAGGCGATGGACGACTGGATCGTCGAGGGGACGAGGCAGAGGAAGAGGAAGCCGCTCTGCAGCTGCGGCGTCAGCACGTACGGCACGAGTCCCCCGCTCGCCAGTCCCAGCAGCGGGAACACGACGAACGTGCAGGCCAGGACGGTGAGGTGGAGCCGCCAGTGCTTGAGTCCTTCGAGCGCCTCGGCGGTGGAGAGCCGCGCGCCGTAGAGGAAGAAGAGGAACGCGACCGCCCCGGTGGACGCCCCGCCCGCCACGTCCGCGGCCGCGCCGGAGGCCGGCAGCAGCGCCGCGAGCACGACGGTGCCGATCAACGCCAGGATGTACGGGTCGATCGGCAGCCAGGACGGCAACTGCAGGGTGCGGCGGCTCATGTGCTCCACGTGTTCTCTCGTTCATGGTCGTGCCCTCCCCATCCTGCTCCCGATCCGCCCCATCGGGAATCCGGTATACCGCTCTGACTGTCATCACGGATCGCGATAGCCTTTCCGCATGTACGACCCCGCGCAGCTGCGCACCTTCCTCGCCGTCGCCCAGACGCTGAGCTTCACCGCGGCCGCCCGCCGGCTCGGGGTGCGGCAGTCCACGGTCAGCCAGCACGTGCGGCGGCTGGAGGACGCCACCGGGCGTCAGCTGTTCACCCGGGACACGCACCGGGTCGACCTCACGGTGGACGGCGAGGCGATGCTCGGCTTCGCCCGGACGATCCTGGAGGCCCACGAGCGGGCGTCGGCCTTCTTCACCGGGACCCGGCTGCGCGGGCGGCTGCGCTTCGGGGCGTCGGAGGACTTCGTGCTGACCCGGCTGCCGGAGATCCTCCAGTCGTTCCGCCGGGACCATCCGGAGGTCGAGCTGGAGCTGACCGTGGAGCTGTCGGGGACGCTGCACCAGCGGCTGGCGGCCGGCCGGCTCGACCTGGTGCTCGCCAAGCGGCGGACCGGGGACACCCACGGGGAGCTGGTCTGGCAGGACGCGCTGGTCTGGATCGGTGCGCCGAGGCTGCGGATCGATCCGGACCGTCCGGTGCCGCTGATCCTGTTCCCGCCGCCGGGCATCACCCGGGCCCGGGCGCTGGAGGTGCTGGAGGAACAGGGCCGTTCCTGGCGGGTGGCGTGCACGAGCGGCAGCCTCAGCGGGCTGGTCGCGGCCGCTCACGCGGGGCTCGGCGTGATGGCGCACAGCCGCGGCCTGGTGCCCCCGGGGCTGGCCCCGGTGACGGCGCGGGCGGGGCTGCCGGACCTCGGCGACGTGGACTTCGTGCTGCTGCACGGCCGCCGGCGGGACGGTGCGCAGCAGGCCGCGGACGCGCTGGCGGCGGCGATCCTGGCGGGCGGCGACCGGCTGATCCGTCCGCCGCGCGGAATCGGTCCGATCAGTGCGCGGGACCGCGCATGACGGGCTGCGGGGCGGGGGAGAATAGGCGGTACGCGACGGCCCCCGGCGGTCCGGCCCGGCCCGGCAGGTCCAGACAGATGCGGACCGATCCCCCGTACCCGTACAGAACCCGGTGATCGCGGCGTACAGATTCGGTGGAGATTCCCGCGCGAGCTACTTACTCCTTGGTCAGAAGCACGCCCGGGCCTTGCCCATCTGGCCGGATTTCAGCACCTGACCAGTGCAGATGCCACCTGGTCCGGACACCTCCGGGCTCTCCCGCGGCGGCGTCCGGTGGGGTAGCGTCACGGCGCTGTGCGGAGCGCCACAAGGAGCAGGTCATTGCGTGAGTTCACTGTCCCACCCATGGCGGCCGCGCCCCACGTAGGCGGGCTCGCGGATGTCGTGTTCGACTACGCCGAGGAGGATCCGCACCGGGTCGCGCTCGGCCGGAAAGACACGGACGGCCGTTGGCGGGACGTCACATCGGCGACGTTCCGCGACGAGGTGCTGGCACTGGCCAAGGGGCTGATCGCACACGGGGTGCGGTTCGGCGACCGGGTCGCCCTGATGTCCCGCACCCGGTACGAGTGGACCCTCTTCGACTTCGCCCTGTGGGCGGTCGGCGCGCAGTCCGTACCGGTCTATCCGACGTCCTCGGCCGAGCAGGTCCTGTGGATGCTGCACGACGCCGAGGTGTCGGCCGTGATGGTCGAGCACGAGGACCACGCGATGACGATCGCCTCGGTGATCGACCGGCTGCCGCAGCTGAAGCGGCTGTGGCAGCTGGACGCCGACGCGGTGACGGAACTGGTCGAGGCCGGCGCCCATGTCGAGGACGAGGTCGTGCACCGGCACCGGCGCGCGGTGACGCCCGACTCGGTGGCGACCGTCATCTACACCTCGGGCACGACGGGACGCCCGAAGGGCTGTGTGATCACGCACGCCAACTTCATGTTCGAGACGGAGACGATGGCCTCCCGCTGGGAGTCGGTCTTCCACTCGAAGCCGGGTGACGAGGCCTCGACGCTGCTCTTCCTCCCGCTGGCGCACGTCTTCGGGCGGATGGTGGAGGTCACGGCGATCCGCGGCCGGGTGAAGCTGGGCCATCAGCCGGAGCTGTCGGCGAAGGCGCTGATGCCGGACCTGGTGACGTTCCGGCCCACGTTCATCCTGGCGGTGCCGTACATCTTCGAGAAGGTCTTCAACGGTGCCCGGCGCAAGGCCGAGGCGGAGGGCCGGGTCGGCCCGTTCGACAAGGCCGTGGACATCGCGGTGAAGTACGCGGAGGCGATGGAGGCCCGGGCGTTCGGCACGGGCCCCGGTCCGTCGGCCGGGCTGCGGATGCAGCACCAGTTCTTCGAGAAGGTCGTGTACAAGAAGGTCCGCGAGGCGATGGGCGGCCGGATCCGGCACGCCATGTCCGGCGGCTCCGGCATGGAGCGGCAGCTCGGGCTGTTCTTCGCGGGTGCGGGCGTGACCGTGTACGAGGGGTACGGGCTGACCGAGTCGACGGCCGCGGCCACCGCGAATCCGCCGGAGCGCACCCGGTACGGCACGGTGGGGCAGCCGATCCCCGGCACGACCGTGCACATCGCCGAGGACGGCGAGATCTGGGTGTACGGGCGCAACGTGTTCTCCGGGTACCTGGGCGACCCGAAGTCCACCGACGCGGTGCTGAACGACGGCTGGCTGTCCACCGGGGACATCGGGGCGCTGGACGAGGACGGCTATCTGACGATCACCGGCCGGAAGAAGGAGATCCTGGTGACGTCCGGCGGCAAGAGCGTCTCGCCGGCCGGTCTGGAGGAGCGGGTGCGGGCGCATCCGCTGGTGGCGCAGTGCATCGTGGTCGGCAACGACCGGCCGTACATCGCGGCCCTGGTCACCGTGGACCAGGAGTCCGTGGAGCACTGGCTCGCCATGCAGGGCCGCCAGCCGATGTCCCCGGGCGACCTGGTGCGGGACCCGGATCTGGAGATGGAGGTCCGGCGGGCGGTGGTGGCCGCGAACACGGCGGTCTCGCAGGCCGAGTCGATCCGTACGTTCCGGATCCTGGCCCACCAGTTCACCGAGGAGCACGGTCTGCTGACTCCGTCGCTGAAGCTGAAGCGCAAGGCGATCGAGACGGCGTACGCGGCCGAGGTGGACGCGCTCTACCGCTGATCCGCCCCGCTTCCGCGCCCGGCGCGCCGGACGTGCCGCTCCGGCGGGGCCCGCGGTAGTACCGTTCCGATGAATCCGGCCCCGGACGGGAATGTGCGGGCCGTCTTGATCGTTCAAACGGGAAGTCCCACCCCCACAACGTAAGGATCGACCGCTCGTGAGCCAGGTCCCCTCCCTCACCCTCAACAATGGCGTCGAGATGCCGCAGCTCGGTTTCGGAGTCTGGCAGGTGCCGGACGACGAGGCCACGGCGGCGGTCGCCACGGCCATCGAGTCCGGGTACCGGAGCATCGACACCGCCGCGATCTACGGCAACGAGGCGGGCACCGGCAAGGCCATCGCCGCCTCCGGTGTCTCCCGTGACGAGCTCTTCGTGACGACGAAGCTCTGGAATTCCGAGCAGGGGTACGACTCGACGCTCCGCGCCTTCGACGCCTCGCTCGACAAGCTGGGCCTCGACTACGTGGACCTCTACCTCATCCACTGGCCCGTCCCGGCCAAGGACGCCTACGTCGACACGTACCGGGCGTTCGAGAAGATCTACGCCGACGGCCGCGCGAAGGCCATCGGTGTGTCGAACTTCCTCCCCGAGCACCTGGAGCGCCTCCTCGGCGAGACCTCCGTCGTGCCGGTGCTCAACCAGATCGAGCTGCACCCGCAGCTCCAGCAGGCCGAGTCCCGCGCGCTGCACGCCGAGCACGGCATCGCGACCGAGGCCTGGTCGCCGCTGGGTTCCGGCAAGGGCCTCCTGGAGGTCCCGACGGTCGTCGCGGTCGCGCAGAAGCACGGCCGCACCCCGGCCCAGGCGGTGCTGCGCTGGCACCTGCAGACGGGCAACGTGGTGATCCCCAAGTCCGTGACGCCGTCGCGGATCGCGGAGAACATCGATGTGTTCGGCTTCGAGCTGGACGCCGACGACCTGGCCGCGTTCGCGGCGCTCGACGAGGGCAAGCGCCTGGGTGCGCACCCGGGCGAGTTCAACCTCGGCGCCTGAGCCGTGCCGTCGCACCGCTGATCCACCCGTAACCGCCGTCCGGCCCGTGGCCGGGCGGCGGTTCGCCGTACGAAGGGACCGGACATGACCGGGGACACCGCGCCCGTCGTCGGGGCGGGGCCGCACCGGCTGCGCAACGTGGGCAGCGGGCTGGTGCTGGAGGTGCGGGACGCGGCCAAGGGCGGCGGCGCGCCGGTACAGCAGAACGACGCCGACGGCTCGGCGGCCCAGCTCTGGGAGTTCACCCCGGTCCACGAGGGCGCCGCCCTGCACCATGTGGTCAACGTCCACAGCGGCAAGCGGCTGGACGTGCGCGGCGCGTCCACGGAGAACGGCGCCGTGGTCCAGCAGTGGCGGGCGAACAACTTCGGCGCCCAGGAGTGGCTGGTCGAACGCCATCTGGAGGCGCCGGGCACGGTGACGCTGGTCAGCTTCGTCAGCGGACTGGTCCTGGAGGTCGCCGACGGCAGCACGGTGCGGGGTGCGCCCGTGCGGCAGTGGGAGGACACCGACTCCCCCGGCCAGTGGTGGCGGCTGGAGCCGGTGTCCGGCACGTCCTGAGGGACCCGGTGCTCAGGCGCGGCGGCCCAGGTGGACCGTGCGGGCCAGCAGCAGGAAGGTGTCCGGGCGCTGACGCAGCCCGGCCGGGTCCTCCGGGTCGAGCAGCCGGTCCAGGACGGCGTGGTCGTCGGCTTCGAGCCGGTCGGCCAGCCCGTCGCGGCGGCGGGTGAACTCGGCGATGACGTGGTCGCGCGCCACGTCGCCGAGCGGTGCGGGAAGGTCGAGCAGGAAGCTGCGGGTGCCCTGGGGCGTCAGACCGACCGCGGCGAACAGGGCCGCCCAGTCCTCGTTCTCCCGCCGGGCGTCCGGCAGGTCCGCGCGCATCTCCTCGAAGAGCTCGGCCTGCACCGCCTCCATCCTGGCCTCCAGCCCGGGCCGGCCGAAGCCGAGGTCGCGCGGGAGCTGGCGCGGCTGCAGTCCGCCCTCGACGAGGGCGACCGTGCCACCGGGGCGCAGCAGCGCGGCGAACCCGGCCAGCACGGCGCGCTGGTCGCCCATGTGGTGCAGCGCGTTGCCCGCCCAGATCAGGTCCGCCTGCCCCAGCTCCGCGAGCGCGTCCGGGATGTCGGCGTGCAGCGTGGTGACCCGGCCGCCGAGCCCGAGCCGCTCGGCGCGGTCGCGGGTGCGCTCCAGCAGGGCCGGGGTGCTGTCGACGGCGACGACCTCCGCCTCGGGGAACGCCTCGGCGAGCAGGCAGGAGATCACGCCGGGACCGCTGCCGATGTCCAGGACCCTGCGGACCTTCGGCGCATCCGGCAGTCCGGCGATCCAGCGGGCCGCCTCCGTGTACTGCTCGCTGCTGAGTTCGGCGTTCTGCTCCAGCAGCGGAGCCATGACGTCCCAGTCGGGGGCGGCCGGATCGTGGTGGTGCGCGTGCGCGGTGCCGTGGTGGCCGTGCTCGCTGCTCTGGTGGCCGTGGTGGTGACCGTGCCCGGTGTGGTTGCTCATGCCCTCAGGTTCACCACACCTCAGCCAGGGGGCAAACTTTGTTGCCGGTCCGGCAAGCCGACGCCCCTGCGGTACTCCTGCGGGCTGACGCCCCTGACCCGTTTGAAAGCGGTGCTGAAGGCGAACGCCTGGCTGTAGCCGACCTGGTGCGCCACCGCCTCGACCGTCGCGTCCGTCTCCCGGAGCAGGTCCGCCGCGACGGCGAGCCGCCAGCCGGTCAGGTAGGCCATCGGGGGCTCCCCCACCAGCTCGGTGAAGCGGCGCGCGAGCCCGGCCCGGGAGACGCCGGTCCGGCCGGCCAGCGCGGACACCGTCCACGGGTGGGCCGGCTCGTTCTGGAGCAGCCGCAGCGCCTGCCCGACGACGGGATCACCCATGGCCCGGTACCAGGCGGGGGCCTCGGCTCCGGGCCGGGAGAACCATGTGCGCAGGGCGTCGATCAGCAACAGGTCGAGCAGCCGGTCGAGCACCACGCTCTGCCCCGGCTCGTCCCGCGCGATCTCGGCGTCGAGCAGGTGCAGCAGCGGTCCGCTCCGGCCGCTGCCCGCGGGCAGGACGAGCAGCGGCGGCAGGGCGTCGAGGAGCCGTCCGCTGATCTCGCCCTCCATCAGGTAGGTGCCGACGAGCATCACCGCCGAACCGTCCGGGGCGTTGCCCCAGGTGCGTACTCCCAGATCCATGGACTGGGACAGCGGCTCGCCGCGCAGGGTGGTGCAGACACCGCCGGGCCCGATCCGCGCGTGCGGCTCGGTGGCGGGCCGGCCGGCGACGGTGTACGGCTCCGGGCCGCGGGCGACCGCCAGGTCACCGGGCCCCAGCAGCACGGGCTCCGCCCCGCCCCCGGGCACGATCCACGCCTCGCCCGAGGTCACGGACATCAGACAGAGCGGGGCCCGGTCCTCGATCCGTACGGACCAGGGCGGTTCCATCACCATCCGCAACAGGAAGGCGCCCCGGGCCCGCGGCCCGTCCAGCAGTCCGGCGAGTGCGTCCATGCGCAGCAGCCTAAGGGCTGTCCCGCAATTCCTGGCGGGCGCACGACGACAGCTACGGCACCTCGCCGCGTTGTCGAGACGCCCGAATACGTCCAGTATGCGGGCGCCTCTCCGCCTTGCGATGCACCGCATCTGACGCCGCGCGCTGATCCACCAGGAATTGCGGGACAGCCCTTGGACGCGTGCGTAGGGAGCTGAGCGGCTGAGGGATGGAGCGGGCGGTGCGGTCCGGGGACTCTTGGGTCATGACACGGAACACGGAGAACCAGAAGCAGGAAACGTACGGTGCGCGGCCGGTGCTGGTGACGAGCGGAACGGGCAAGACGGGCCGCCGGGTGGTGGAACGGCTGGTGGCACGCGGGGTGCCGGTGCGCTCCGGATCGCGCCGCGGCGATGTGCCCTTCGACTGGGCGGATCCGTCGGGGTGGGAGGCCGCGCTGAGCGGTGCGGAATCGGCGTACGTGGCGTACTACCCCGATCTGGCGGCGCCCGGTGCGCCGGAGGCGATGACGGCCTTCGGGCGGATCGCCGGCCGGTGCGGGGTGCGGCGGCTGGTGCTGCTGTCGGGGCGGGGCGAGCCGCAGGCCGTGATCGCGGAGGAGGCGTTGCGCGCCGCGGCGGCCGAGGCCGAACTCACGGTGGTGCGCTCGGCGTTCTTCGCCCAGAACTTCAGCGAGGGTGCCCTGCTCGACGGTGTGCTCGGTGGTGAGGTGGTGTTCCCGGCGGGCGGGAGCGCCGAGCCGTTCGTGGACGTCGACGACCTGGCCGACGTGGTGGTCGCGGCCCTGTGCGGGGACGCCGGCGCGGGCGCGGTGCACGAGCTGACCGGCCCACGGGCGCTGACCTTCGCCGAGGTGGCCGCCGAGCTCACCGGCGTGACGGGACGACCGGTGCGCTATGCGGCGGTGACGGGACCTCAGTACGCGGACCTGCTGGCGCGGTACGGCGTCCCGGAGGACGAAGCGGGCTTCCTGGCGGCGCTGTTCACGTTCCTGCTGGACGGGCACAACGCGCCGGTGACGGACGGGGTGAAGCGGGTGCTGGGCCGCGACCCGAAGCCGTTCGCCGCCTTCGCCGCCGAGGCCGCGCGGGACGGGGCGTGGAAGGCGTAGGACGCGTGAACGGGGCGTGGGCCGCGGTCAGCTCGCCTTCCTGGCGAGGTCGGCGAGGAACTGCGGCACCCGGCCGGTACCGAAGTCGTAGAACCGTGCCCACGTCGGCTCGACCGCGATACGCGCCATCCGGTCGTACATGGCCCGGCAGTTCCGCTCGAACTCGGCCGCGTACTCGGCGTCGAAGTTCTTGCGCGCGGCCGCGAGGTACTCCGGAACCACCCCGTCCACGAGGGTGAGGTGGACGAGGCCACGCACCGACAGGGTCCTGGCCGAGCCGGGGCTGTCGCCGGCGTCGATGGTCAGGGCGACCTCGGGCCGGGCGGACAGCGCCGCCACCTTGGGCGCCGTGGCCGCGGTGGACATGACGATCTCGTCGCCGGTCCAGAAGATCCCGATCGGGACGACGCGCGGCAGCCCGTCGGGTCCGTTGTACGCCAGCCGCGCCATTGACGCCTGGCTCAGCAGTTCGTGGGCGTCGGCCATCTCCTGCGCGATCTGTTCGGGGTTCATGACGTGTCGTCCTCCGCTGTCGGGCGGCCGCTCGTGGCCGCTGTGTCCCTGGGACGGAGCAGCCGCCACGTTCTCGACATCCGCGGCCGGGCCGCCGCCCAGTCACTCACGGTAGCCGGACCGGCGCTTTCGGCTCGGCAGCCCCTCGCGCGTCGCCGTCGACCGGTCGCCGCACCGGGCATCTCGCATCCGCCGCCTCAGTCGCCGAGGATGCGCTCCCACAGCAGCCCGTCCCGCCAGCTCCCGTCGAGGAGGATCGAGGAGTGCGAGACGCCGTACGGGCTGAACCCGTTGCGGCGCAGCACCCGCTGCGACGGCAGGTTCTCCAGGTTGGTGGACGCCTCGGCGCGGTGCAGGCCGAGTTCGTCGGTCATGACCCGGAGCACGAGCTCGACGGCACGACCGGCGTGCCCCTGGTTCTGAGCCACGCTCGCCGTCCAGTATCCGACGGAGCCGCGGCGCAGGTGCGGCTGGGGCAGGATGGTCCCGACGGTGACCTGCCCGATCACCTGGTCGTCGCAGAGCACCACACCGGGCCAGACCGTTCCGGCGCGGTATCCGGCCAGCAGGCCCTCGATCCGCTCCGCCTGGCCCTCCGGCGTGAAGAAGCCGGCCGGCTGGGCCGGCTCCCACCGCCGGAACGCCTCGGCGTCCCGCGTCCGGTGGGCGGCGATCGGAGCGGCGTCGGCGGGCTCGATCAGGCGGATCCGGGTGCTGCTGCTCATGGGTCGGTCCTCGTCATGATGCGTCGAACGAAACGGCCGGGTCAGGGCCTGCCCTGCGGGCCGGCGCAGCGCCCCCGGCCATGATCGGCCAGGGCCTGGGCGAGCCCTCGCTGGCGCCCCTCGCCTCACCCGCCCGTCCGCCGCCGGAACGCCAGCAGCCGGTAGTCCGGTTCGGCTCGCCGCCGGTCGGGTTCCGGAAGCGCGGCCAGGACCCGCGCGAGCCGTTCGGCCTCCGTACCGGGCAGCACCAGGCGCGAGACGTAGTAACCGCGCCGCACACCGCGGGCGGCGCTCAGCGGGGTGCGGCCCTGTCCGTGCCCGACGAAACGAGCGCTTCCCACGACGTCGAGGCCGACGGCCGCGGCGTACTCGACGATCCGCTCGGTCCCGTCGGACGGAGTCGGCACCAGGTACGGGGCGAACGCCTCGTCGATGTCGCTGCCGACGTCGTGCGACGCGTCCTTGTCGACGGTGGTGACGAACACGCCGCCGGGCCGCAGCACCCGAGCCGCCTGGGCCACCACGGCCCGGACATCGCCCTCCCCGCGCAGCAGGTGCAGCAGCCAGACCGCCGTCACCGCGTCGACCGCCCCTTCGCGCAGGGGCAGTCGGCGTGCGTCGGCGAGGACCACGTCGCCGACGCGCTGCCGGGCGACCAGGGCCATCCCGAGCGCGGCGTCGGAGCCGGTGACCCGAAGTCCGGGGCGGCCGGCGGCGATCCGCTCGGTGACCAGGCCGGTCCCGCAGCCGATGTCCAGCAGGGAGCGGGTGCTCGCCGGGATCAGGCCGAGCAGCGCGGCCGCGGCCGCCTCGGCCCGCGGCACGCCGCCGCGGCTGGCGTCGTAGGTGGCCGCCTCGTCGTTGTAGTCGAGCATGCTCATGACCTTAGAACACCGATCGTTCACGACGTGCGGCAGCGACGACGGCGACACCCGGACACCTGGTGCGCGTCATGTCTCACAGTCTTGTGCGCGTCACGCCTGATACCTATGATCCTGAACATGTTCACTGAACCTGTTCAGTCAAGGGTGACGCAACGGGAGGCGACACGGCGCAAGGTGCTGGCATCGGCCGAACGCCTCTTCCGTGAGCAGGGGTTCGGTGCCAGCACGATCCGGCAGATCGCCACTGACGCCGAGGTGAGCACGGGCACCGTCATGTCGGTCGGCGACAAGGACGCACTGCTCGTCGCCATCTTCGACACCTGGATCGCCGCCGTGCACCACGGCCGCGAGGACGCGGCCGGGCCCGGCGACGTGACACCGCTGTCCCCGGCCGCGGCGGCCCAGGCGGTGCTGGATCTCGTCGAACCCTTCCTCACCTACTTCGCCCTCGACCTCGACCTGTCCCGTGAGTACGCCGCCGTCATCGTCCGCGGCAGCCACGACTCCGAGGTCTTCCGGGCTCTCGCCCTGGCCCTGCTCACCGAACTGGAGACCCTGCTGGCCCGCACTCCGCTCTCCGCCACCGAGGCGGGGGCCGGCGCGCGCACCATCTACTTCAGCTACCTGGGCATCCTCATGACCATCGGCAACGGGGCCCTCGACCGGCAGACCGCGCTCGCAGGGTTCCGGGAAGTCATCCATTTCGTCGTCCGCCCCACAGGCGTCAACCACCAAGGAGTTCAACCATGATCAGCACTCCCGACCCGTGGTGGCCCACCGCACTGCTCGCCGTCGCGCTCTTCTCCGACGCGCTCATGTCGGTGCGTCCCCCGGTGTTCATCCAGAAGTGCCTGGACGGGGTGAACTTCCCCCGCGACTGGTGGTGGACGCTCGTCGTCATCAAGTTCCTGGCGGCAGCCGGACTCGTCGCCGGACTCCGCTACGACGGAGTCGCCATGACGACCAACCTCGCGGTGATCGCCTACTTCCTGTGCGCCGCCTACGCCCACTACCGGGCGCGGTTCCTCAAGCAGGAGTTCTGGCTGAACTGCCTCGGCATGCTCGTCCTGTCGACGGCCGTCCTGTTCCTGTCCCACACCTCGGCGCTCTGACGGGAAGCGAAACACCCGGTCACGATTGCCAGCGGGCCAACGGGGCCATAACTTGCGGTTATGGAGCTGGAGTTGCGCCATCTGCGAACCGTACGTGCCATCGCCGACACCGGGAGCCTCACCAAGGCGGCCGCCGCTCTCGGGCTCGCCCAGCCCGCCCTGAGCGCACAACTGCGCCGGATCGAGAAGGCGTTGGGCGGCCCGCTGTTCGACCGGGACCACACGGGCGCCCGGCCCACGCTCCTGGGCGAGCTGGTGCTGGAGCGGGCGCGGGTGGTGCTGCCCGCCGTCAGCGAACTGCAGCAGGAGGCGGTGCGGTTCGCCAACGCGTTCGGGACGATGGAGCGGTTCCGGCTGGGAGGTACGCACGGACCGCTGCTCGGAGGGCTCGTCGACCGGCTGGCCGCTGCGCACCCGGCCGCACCCGTTTCCACGTACACCTCCTGGTCGGTGGCCGAGCTGGCGTCCCAACTCGTCGACGGACGACTCGACTTCGCCCTGATCGGTGCGTGCGGCGAGAGTCCGCCGCCGGTGGCCGACCGGCTGGAATGGCAGGTCATCGGGATCGATCCGGTGTTCGTGATGCTGCCGGAGACCCATCCGCTGGCCGGGGAGGACGAACTGGAGCTCTCCGCGCTGGCGGACGAGTGCTGGGCGGACGTGCCCGGCGACGGCTGCTTCGCGGACTGCTTCGTGGCCGCCTGTGCGCGGGCCGGGTTCAGCCCGGTGTCGGTGTACGAGACGGACACGGTGTCCGTCGTCCATCTGGTACAGGTGGGGCGCGCGGTCGGCCTGTGCCGGGCGACGTTCCCGCCGACGCCGGGCGTGGTGACGCGGCCGGTCACCGGTTCGCCGCTCAGCTGGCGCCATCTGCTGGGCTGGCACCCTCGTTCGGTGGCCGCCTCGGCGGCGGCCGGAGCGGTGAGCGGACACACCCGGGCGGCGTACGCCCAGGCGGTGGCGCGCAGCGACAGCTACACGCGCTGGCTCGCCGCGCACCCCCGGTTCGGCGCCGCACCCTGAAGTGAGAGACCGTCATGAGCCGTGCCCCGAAGGTGGGATCCGGGCTACTCGGCCCCGTGGCCCGGTGCGACGGCCGCGATCCTGGCGGCCAGGGCCAGGTCCTTCGCGGTGACCTTCCCGCCCGCGTCGTGGGAGTTCACGGACAGCGCGACGGTGTTGTAGCCGAGCGTCAGATCGGAGTGGTGGTCGAGCTCGTCCTGGATCCGGGCGACGTGCACGGTGAGGCCGGCGGCGGCGAAGTGCGACGGGAGCCGGTAGGTGCAGGTGATCCGGTCCCCCTCCAGGGTCCAGCCGGGCAGCTCGCGCAGCCCGTCCTCGATCTCGTTCTGCGACAGCGGTGCGGCGGGCATACGACGGCTCCTTCGGTAGGTCCTCGCTGGTCGACGATGCCGGTGACGTTACGGTCTCCGTATGACAACTGTCGCGCTTGACACGGGGGTAGGGCCGCTGCTGCGCAGCTGGCGGGAGCGTCGCCGGATCAGTCAGCTGGAGCTGGCGCTGCGGGCCGACTCCTCGGCCCGGCACGTCTCGTTCATCGAGACGGGCCGCTCCCGTCCCAGCGAGGAGATGGTCCTGCGGCTGGCCGAGCACCTGGATGTGCCCGTACGGGAGCGCAACGCCCTGCTGGTCGTCGCCGGGTACGCCCCGCGCTACACGGAGACCTCACTCGACGACCCGGCGATGGGGGCGCTGCGCGAGGGCCTGGACCGGCTGCTCCAGGGGTACGACCCGTACCCGGCGTTCGTCGTCGACGGCCTCTACACCGTGGTGGCGGCCAATCGGGGGATGACCCGGATGCTGGACGGGGTGGCGGACCATCTGCTGACGCCGCCGCTGAACGCCATGCGGCTCACCCTGCACCCGGAGGGGCTCGCGCCGCGGATCCGCAATCTGCGGGAGTGGCGGGCCGATCTGCTGGCCCAGATGGAGCGTCAGATCGCGCTGGTCCGTTCGGCGGAGCTGCGTGAGCTGTACGAGGAGGTGGCGGGCTATCCGGTGGCGGCGGAGCCGGGCGATGACGGGGCCTGGGCCGCGCCCTCGTCCTCCGTACCGTTCGCACTGCCCCTGGTGATCGAGCACGGCGGGGAGGTGCTCTCCTTCGTCGCGTCCATCGCGACGTTCAACACCCCGATGGACGTGACGGTGGCGGAGCTGGCGATCGAGACACTGCTGCCGGCCGACGCGCCCACTGCCGCGTATCTGCGGTCGCTCGCTTCCTGACGACAGGCCGCGTCGCGCGCGCCGCCCGCCCGCCCGCATGAGGGGACGGGCGGCCCGCGCGACGCCCCCACACCACCCTCGTACGGCGTGGGGGCGACGGCTGCGCGGCTACACGCGCGCCCCGTTGTCGTGCGGGTCGCGGCGCCCGGCCCCGGACCTGCCGCGCGGGGCCCTGATCCGGGCGGGCGGCGGGGCCTTGCTGCCGCGCTCCAGCACGAGCGCGGCCGGGACGGCGGTCATGACGGAGGAGTACGTCCCGACGACGATGCCGATCAGCAGGGCGAGGGCGAAGTCCGCGAGGGAGTCGCCGCCCAGCACCGCCAGCGCGGTGAGGATGAACAGGGCCCCCATTCCGGTGTTGACGGTTCGGGGCACGGTCTGGAGTACGGCCCGGTTCGCCACATCGGCGAGTGGTTCGCTGCGGGCCCTGGCCCACAGCTCCCTGACGCGGTCGAAGACGACGACCGAGTCGTTGACGGAGTACCCGATCACGGTGAGGAGCGCGGCCAGGAAGATGCCGTCGACGGTGCGTCCCAGCCAGGCGAAGGCGCCGACCAGGATGATCACGTCGTGGACGAGCGCCCCGACCGAGGCCACGGCGAACGTCCAACGGAACCGGATCGCCAGATAGCCCAGCTGGACGAGTACGGCGATGGCCAGGGCGATCAGGGCGTTGCGCCGCAACTCGTCGCCGAGGCTGGGGCCGATGAGTTCGTCCCGGACCTTGCTGGTCTCGCCGCCCACCTCGGCGAGGGCTGCGCGCAGCGTGTGTTCGCCGTCGTTGTCGAGGTCCCCGGTCCGGACCGAGATGTCACCGGCGCCCGCCGTGGTGACCTCGGCGTCGGCGAAGCCCGCACCGGCCAGCGCGGTGCGCGCGGTCTCCACGTCGACGGGGCGGCTGGTCGCGTACTCGACGAGCCGGCCGCCGGTGAACTCGACGCCCGGGCTGACGCCCCGCACCACGATGCCCGCGACCGCCACCGCAATGAGGGCCGCGGAGATCAGCAGCCAGCGGCGGGGCGAGCGCATCAACCGGGGATCGCGGCGGGCGATCCAGGTCCGCACCCGGCCGGGGCTCGCGATGCCGTTGACCCCCCGGTAGTCGCTGACGAACCGGGAACGGGCGGCCGTCTCGGTGAGCGCGCGGGCGATGACGAGTGCGGAGAACATCGACGCGAGTACGCCGATGCCGAGCGTCACACCGAAGCCCTTGACGGGTCCCGAGCCGAGGAAGAAGAGCAGTCCGGCCGCGATGAGCGTCGTCACGTTGGAGTCCGCGACGGCGCTCCAGGCGTGCCGGAACCCGGCGGTGAGCGAGGTGCGCAGGGACCGGCCCGGACGCAGCGCGTACTCCTCCCGGGCCCGTTCGAAGACGAGTACGTTCGCGTCGACCGCCATCCCGATGGCGAGGACGAACCCGGCGAGTCCCGGCAGGGTGAGGGTGACGCCGAGGGCGACGAGTGCCGCGTACGAGATGACTCCGTAGGCGGCGAGGGCCACCGCGGCGAGGGCACCGAAGAGCCGGTAGACGACGGTGATGAACAGGGCCGTGGCCGCGGCGCCGATGAGGGCGGCCCGGGCGCTGGCGTCGATGGCCGCGGCCCCGAGCGTCGGTCCGACCGTCCGCTGCTCGACGATCTCGACGGGCACGGGCAGCGCACCGCCCTGGATCAGCAGGGCGAGTTCGCGGGCCTCGTCCGCGGCGAAGGAGCCGGTGATCTGCGTGGAACCGGAGGGCAGGCCGGTGCCGCAGGCGACGGTCGGGGAGACCTGTGGCGAGGAGATCACCTGCTGGTCGAGGACGATGGCGACCCGGCGCCGCTCGTCCTGGACGGGATGGCAGGCCGCCTCCCCGGTCAGCCGGGTCCAGTCCCGTCCGGCGTCCTTGTGGAAGTCGAGGGAGACGGTCCAGCCGGCGCCCTGCTGGGCGTCGAACGCGGCGGTCGCCTCCTTGACGCCCGCGCCGGAGAGGGCGGCGGGGCCGAGGGCGAGGGCGCGGCCCTGCTCGTCGGGGAGCGTCGGCCCGCCGCCGCTCGTGCCGGGTGCCCGGACCGCGTGGAAGGTGAGCTGGGCGGTGCGGCCGATGACCTCGGCGGCCTCGCGAGGGTCCTGGACGTCCGGGAGTTCGACGATGATCCGGTCCTCGCCCGACCGGGTCAGGGTCGGCTCCGTGACCCCGAGCGAGTCGATGCGCTTGCGCAGCACCTCCAGGGTGCGGTCGGTGCTCTCCCGGTCCGCCTTCGCGGTGCCGGAGTCCTCGGCCTGCAGCACCATGCGGGTGCCGCCCTGGAGATCGAGGCCGAGTCTGGGGGACATGGTCAGCGTGATGAGCACGGAGACGAGCAGTACGGCCGCGGCCAGAACCGCCCGCACCGTGGTGGCGCGGGTCATGCGTGTTTCCTCCGAGGGGTGCCGGGCGGCCGCCGCCCCGGACGGCCCGACGGGCTCTAGGGAGGCGGGACCGGCCCGGCGGGATTGAGGGGCGGGACCTGTTGTGGCAGGTCCCCCGGCCGGTGGACGGCCGCCCTCGGAGGCCCTCGCACCCCGGGGAGCGCGGCACGGAAGCGGTCGGCGGCCGCGACGGGTGCGGCGACGGCGGGCCCGGGGACGGGAGGCGGAAGCGGGATGCCGGGCGGGGAGGGCGGCAGGGTGCCGGTGCCCGGCGGCGGAAGGTGCTGCGGGGGACGGGGGTGTTCCGGCGCGGCCCACGGCTGGGGCGCCGCCGCCGGTCCGGCGCGGTGGACTCCGGCGGCGGTGGCCGCACCGGTGCGGCGGACGGTCCGGCTGTCACGGTCGCTCCGCGAGCGGCCGGCGGAGGGACGCACGGACCGGTCGGCGTGCTGGGCGGTCGCCGGGGTGCCGGTCCGGTCGCCGGCGAGGTGCGCGGGGCCGGCCGGTGAACGGGCGGGGATTCCGGCTCCCGCGGCGGCGGGTGCGCCGCCCGCGACGGTGAGGACGGCGAGGAGCAGGGCGGCGAGGAACTGCCGTGCGGCCGCCACGCGTCCGCGGTGTGCCGGGGTGTCCGGCAGGCCCCGGGGAGACGCGTTCCCCCGGGGCGGCCCCGGGAGGGGGGTCACGCGGATCGGCCGGGCGGGAACGGTGCGACCGTGGCGTGGCGGAGCACGGAGCCGAGGATCAGCCCGGCACCGCGCACCACCGTGGTCGCGGGGTCGTCCGTGAGCCGGACCGGCACGCCGAGGCGGACCGCGATCCGGTTGGTGACGTCCGGGCGCAGCGCACCGCCTCCGGCGAGCAACGGGCCTCTGCGCAGGGCTCCGAGGAGTGCGCCGTGCCGGTCCTGGTGCCACATGCCCATGACCATGTCCAGGACGGTCCGGACGACGGCGGTGGGGGCCTCGCCGGGTTCCAGGTCGCTGATCCCGGTCTCGGCCAGGCGGGCGTCCCGGACCATGCCGTCGACGAGGAGGGTGGCCTCGGTCAGCTCGGCCCCGATGTCGACGACGAGGAGCGGGCCGCCGTCCTGCGGTCCGCCACAGGCGGCGGCCGCCCTGGCGCTGTCCAGGACGATGACGCTCGACGGACCGAGCGCGCGGATCATGTCCCGTGCGGCGGTGCGGTGTTCGGACCCGGCGAGGACCGGGTGGCTGAGGACGATGACCGTGTCGCCGCGGTCGGCGCCGAGGGCCGTGTCGGCGATCCTGCCGAGCATCCGGCCGCAGGACTCCGCGTCGACGATGCGTCCGCGCCGGACCGGGCGGGTCGCGTGCCCGTCCGCACCGGCCGGACCGGCTCCGGTGTCGGCGACGAGACCCTGTCCGGGGACCCAGGCGCGGGTGCGTGAGCTGCCGAGGTCGAGGGCGAGCCCGCGGGTGACACCCTCGTGCCGCGCGTGCTGCCGGTGACCGGAGCGAACGTGCCGCTGTCCGTCGCGCAAAGAACGCATCGCCCCTCACCCCCGGCCCGCTGACGCGGCCGTTCACACACCCAGTGACCCGCTGATAGCGAGGCCTGGCCGAACCCTCACTATGCAATAGGGAGGCAAAGAAAGCCACTCCCAGGCAAAATCGAAGGGAGCGGATACCTCCACGAGGAACCGGCCGCTCACCGACGGCCCGCGCTCGCGCGAAGAACCGCGAACGGCACCCCGCGTTGGGGGCTTCCGGCGCCGGGAGAACTCACGCCGGACGGACGCCGTGCCGTGCGCGCCCGTACCGCCGGACGCCCGGGGGCCGGTGCACCCCTCCCGCGTCCGGCGGTCCGCGGTCACGCCTCGGCCGTCAGGAACTCCGCGATCAGCTCCGCGAACTCCTCGGGTCCGGCGATCCGCACGCCGAGCCCCTCCGCCTTGTCACGCTTGGAGCCGGCCTTCTCACCGGCCACCAGGAGCGTGGTTCGCTTGGAGACGCTGGAGGAGGACTTGCCGCCGGCGCGCTCGATCAGCTCGTTCATCTGATTGCGCGACAGCTTCTCCAGGGCGCCCGTCATGGCTCCGGTGACCACCACGGTCATCCCGGCCAGTGGCCGCCCGTCCGCACCCGCACCGTCCGCACCGTCCGCCGCGCCGTCCTCCTCGCCGGGCTCCGGCGGCGGGGTCGCGCCCGGCTCGGTCATGGTGACCCCGGCGGCGACCAGCTTCTCGATCAGCGGGGCGAGCTCCACCAGTTCCGCGACGACGCCGGCGGCCTTCTCCTTGCCGATGCCGTCCACCCGCTGGAGCGACTCCACGTCGGCGGCTCTGATCCGGTCCATGTCCGCGAAGTAGCGTGCGATCCGGCGGGACATGGAGCGCCCGGTGCCGCGCACCCCCAGGGCGCAGAAGACCCGGGAGAGCGGCTGTGCCCGTGCCGCGTCGATCGCGGCGAGCAGATTGTCCGTGCTGGTCTCCCCCATCCGCTCCAGGGCGAGCAACTGCTCGCGCTCCAGGGTGAACAGGTCGGCGAAGTCGGCGACAAGACCGGCGTCGACGAGCTGGACGACCCGCGTCGCACCGAGCCCCTCGATGTCGAGCTGGTCGCGCCCCGCCGCGTACGAGATGGAGGCCACCAGGCGGCAGTCGCGGCCACGGACGCAGCGCCAGCGCTGCTCGCTCGCGTCGATCTCCGAACCGCACTGCGGACAGGCCTCGGGGAAGACGACGGGCTGCTCGTCACCGGTCCGCAGATGTGCGACGGGGGCCTCGATGCGGGGGATGATGTCGCCCGCCTTGTAGACCATCACATGGTCGCCGATGCGCAGGTCGCGGCGGGTGATGTCGGCGGGGTTGTGCAGCGTGGCGAAGCTGACGGTCGATCCGTCGATCTCGACCGGCTCCAGCACGGCGCGCGGCGCGATGATGCCGGTACGGCCCACGTTCCACTCGACGCCGAGCAGGCGGGTGATCTTCTCGACGGCCGGCAGCTTGTAGGCGATGGCCCAGCGCGGCGCCCGGGTGCCGGAGCCCGCCTCGCGCTGGTCGGCGGCGAGGTCCGCCTTGATGACGATGCCGTCGATGCCGAAGGACAACGAGGCGCGCAGCGAGGCGACTTCCTCGACCCGCGCCTGGGCGTCCTCGACGGTGGTGACGGTGAGCGGTGCCACCGCCGTGTCCGCCGCGGTGTGCACGCCGAGGCTCGCCACGTAGGCCAGGGTCTCGCTGTGGGGCAGCTCGGCCAGCGTGGCGGTCAGCTCGCCCGAATCGGGCAGCGCGAGCGCTCCGTACGCAAAGAACGTCATCTCCACCGTGTACGCGCGGTCCTTGGCGCGCAGGGTGCCCGCCGCGCCGTTGCGCGCGTTGGCGAAGGGGGCGCCGCCGTGCTCCGTACGCAGCGCGTTGGCCTGTTCGAACTGCTCGGCCGTCATGAGGATCTCGCCGCGCATCTCGATCGTGACGGGCTCGGTGAGCTGCCCGGGCAGGCCGACGACGGTGCCGATCGCATGCGACACGTCCTCGCCGGCGGTGCCGTCGCCCCGGGTGACCAGCTGTTCCAGCCGGCCCGCGCGGTAACGGGCCGCGACCGCGAGGCCGTCGAGCTTCGGCTCGACGCTCCAGGCGGCGACCGGGCGGCCGATCCGGCGCTCCAGCGAGGCGGTCCAGGTGGCGAACTGCTCCGCGGAGAAGACGTTGTCCAGGGAGAGCATCGGGGCGGTGTGCGGCACGTCCCCGACCGCGGTGCCTCCGGCCACCTTGCCGGTCGGCGACTCCGACAGCACCTCCTGCGGGTGGTCCTCCTCGTACGCGGCGATCCCGCGCGCCAGCCGGTCGTACGCGTCGTCGTCGAGCACGCTCTCGCCCGTGGCGTAGTACGCGGCGGCGGCCTGCGACGCCTCTTCGACCGCGGCGGCGTAGGCGGCGGTATCGGCGAGCACAACAGCTGAGTTCGTCGTCATGCCCCCATCCTGCCGTCCACCACTGACAACGCCCTGGTGGCAGGTGTCGGACGACGACTGCGGGCCGCTTCGGACCCCTCCCGTTCCCCCGCCCGTCCCCTATGCGCCGTCATCCGTGGAAACCTCACTCAAGAGAGCGCTCTCCCAGCTCAGAGGGTTCCAACTACGTTCAAGGGGAAGGAAATTGCAGCTCTGTGCACTCTATTGACATGCCCGAGACACGCTTTTACGTTCCTCCGAGAGAGCGCTCTCTCGCATGGTCAGGAAACCCCCACTTCCCCTCGAACAGGAGTGCCGTGCTCTTCTTCCGTCAACGACGCACCGGCGAAGACAGCCACCGCAGACCCCTTCCGCCCCGCCGGTACCGCACCGCGGCGCTCGTCGCCGCCGCACTCGCCGTCTCCTTCCTCCAGGCCACCACGGGCAACGCATCGGCGGGGCCCGGCACGACGGCCGGGGCCGCCCCCAAGGCGGCCGCCGACGTCGTGCGGGTGGCCGAGTTCCTCGCCGAGTGCCCGTACACCCACCGGGCCCCCGACGACCCGATCGTCTTCCCGGGACTGCCCGGGGCCTCGCACATGCACAGCTTCTTCGGCAACGACTCGACGAACGGCAACTCCGACCTCGCCTCGCTGGAGAAGGCCAGGACCAGTTGCGCACCCGACACGGACCTGTCGTCGTACTGGGTGCCGACCCTGTACGACGGCGACAAGGAGGTCGAACCCACCGGGACGACCTTCTACTACCTCGGTGAGGGGGTCCGGGACGATGTCATCCAGCGGATCCAGCCCTTCCCCCGGGGCCTGCGCATCGTCGCGGGGAACGCCAAGGCGACCGGTCCGGACGACAACACGATCTCGCGCTGGTCGTGTCTGCACCACGGCGAGGTCAACCCGTCGCACGACTTCGTGAACTGCCCGGCGGGCGCGATGCTGGAGTCGTATCTGGACTTCCCGCAGTGCTGGAACGGCAGGGACCTCGACTCGGCCGACCACAAGAGCCACATGGCGTACCCGGTCGGCGGTGAATGCCCGTCGACCCACCCGGTGCCGGTTCCCAAGCTCCGCCAGGTGCTGCGGTATCCCGTCAACGGTGACCCCGCGCGGTTCCGGCTGGCGTCCGGTCCCGGCTACACGATGCACGGCGACTTCTTCAACGTGTGGCCCGAGGCCGAGATGGCGCAGCGGGTCCGCGACTGCATCAACGCCATCGTGAAGTGCGGGGCCGACGGCACCCCCTGACCGTCCGGCACCCGTCCGACGCCCGTCCGGGGCCCCACGCCCCGGGCGGGCCCTTCCCCGAGGACCTCGTGATGAAGGCGGCCCGCACACTCGCAGCGCTGTCCCTGCTTCTCCTCCTGGCCGGCTGCGGGGACCCGGCGGACGCGAAGAGCCCGGCCCCACCGGGCCGCTCGTCCGCCGCTCCCTCCTCCGCCGTTCCCCCTTCCACCACTCCTCCGCTCGCCACCCCGGCCGATCCGACGGACGCCGCCTGGGTCCAGCTGATGACGCCGATGAACGAGCAGGCCGTGGCGCTGCTGACGCTCGCCGGGCAGCGGGCCGCCGATCCCCGGGTGCGGACCTGGGCGGCGGGCCTGCGGACGGCGCAGAACGGCGAACTCGCCCGGCTGCGCCCGCTGCTGTCCCGGATGGGGCTCCCGGACACCAATGTGCACGCGGGGCACGACATGCCGGGGATGGTGACGGAGCGCGATCTCGAACGGGCCCGCGCCGTCGAGGGCGCCGCCTTCGACCGCTTCCTCGTGGCACAGATCCGGGACCATCTGAGCCAGTCCGCACAGGTGTCGCGCTCCGAGACGAAGGCGGGCACCCGCGCCGACGCCAGACGTCTCGCCACCGCCCTGGTGTCGGCCCGCCGGGCCGAACTCGACCGGCTCCCGGGCCCGTCGGCGAACTCCGGCTGATGCCCAGGTCACCGTACGCCCAAGGCCTCCACAACTGTTTCCGCGCCGCTCGTACCACCCGGTATAAAGACTGCATGACTGCCGACACGCCCCTGCCCGCCCGTCCCGCCACCCTGGAGGACGTCGCCCTGGTGGCCGGGGTGTCACGGGCCACGGTGTCCCGGGTGATCAACGGGGCGACCACCGTGGACCCGGCGATGCGACGGATGGTCGAGGAGGCCGTGGACGCCACCGGGTACGTGCCCAACCGCGCGGCCCGTTCCCTGGTCACCCGGCGCACCGACTCCATCGCGCTCGTCGTCTCCGAACGGGAGCGCCGGTCCGTGTCCGAGCCGTTCGTCGGCCGGATGTTCTCCGACCCGTACTTCGGGCGGGTGGTCAGCGGGCTGCTGGAGGTGCTGCGGCCCGCGGGCATCCAGCTGGTGCTGATGCTGGCCGACGACCAGGAGTCCCGCGACCAGTTGCTGTCCTATCTGCGCCACGGCCATGTCGACGGGGTGGTGCTGATCTCCTCGCACGCGGAGGATCCGCTCCCCGGGCTGCTGCACGACACCCGGCTGCCCGCCGTGCTCGCCGGACAGCCCCGCAGGCCGACGCCGATCACCTATGTGGAGGCGGACCAGCGGGCCGGGGCCCAGCTGGCGGCCGATCACCTGGCCTCGCTGGGCCGGCACCGGATCGGCACCGTGTCGGGACCGCAGGACATGCCGGCCGGTCAGGCGCGGCTCTCGGGCTTCCTGGACGCGCTCGCCGCGCACGGCATCGAGGACGTCGCGGCCGCCGAGGGCGACTTCACGCATGCGGGCGGGGCGGGGGCGATGCGGCGGCTGCTCGCGGACCGGCCGGACCTGGACGCGGTGTTCATCGCCTCGGACCTGATGGCCCTGGGCGCCATCCCGGTGCTGCTGCGGGCCGGCAAGGACGTTCCCGGGGACGTCGCTCTCGTCGGGTTCGACGACAGCAGCGCGGCGCTGGCCTGCGATCCGCCGTTGACGACGGTGCGGCAGCCGGTGGAGGAGATGTCCGCGGAGATGGCCCGGCTGCTGCTGAAGCAGATCGGCAGCCCGGGGGTGCCGGCGCCGTCGGTGATCTTCCATCCGACGCTGGTGAGGCGGCAGTCGGCCTGAGCCCGGTGCAAGAAGCTCAGGCCCCGGACTCAGGGGGCTGAGGGCTTGGCGCCGGTACCCGCGTCCCTCTCCGGTGAGCCGTCGTCCAGGAGGCCGCCGTCCGTACCGCGCACGGCCCGCCGCAGCGGCACCTGCGGTCCGGAGACCTCGCGCAGCCAGCGCCGCAGGACCCGGTGCACCGACTCCGCGCCGACCAGTTCGGCCACCCGCTCACCGTCCTCGGCGGCGGCCGCGTCCAGGGGGTCCGTCATGCCGCGCGGCCACAGCAGGAAGGGCCGGGACTGTTCGCCGCCCAGGCCGCCGTGCGAGCCGATCTGTTCCTCGAAGGCGTGCACGGTGCCGGTGTCCGGGTCGTACATCGAGTTGACCATCACATCGGCGACGTGCGGGAAGGTGTCGGTGCGCCGGACCGCGTCGGCGGCACCCGGGCCGAAGGGGGCGAGCGGGCCCTGTCCGTCCTTCAGCTCCGCCACCGGGACGCGTGCGCCGCCGCGCCCCAGCACCACCGATCCGTCGCGCTCGCTGCGGACGAGCAGGAAACCGATGCCGGGATGGCTGGCGAGGGTGCCGAGCAGGGCGGGGTGGCGGCGCTCCACCTCCTCCAGGCAGGCGCGGCCCTCGATGTCGGGGAAGGAGATCAGCCCGAGGTTGCCGGAGGCGAGGACGACCGGGTCGGAGGGTGTGGCCACGTGTTCCTCCTGCCCCGGGGCGACCGGCCGGTGCAGTGCGATCCGGACGGCGTCGCGTGCCTCGGATCCGCTCCGGGTGCGCTGGGCCCTGCGTGGCACCGGCAGTCCGCTGCCCGCCCGGACCAGGTCCTTGAGCGTCAGTCCGTACGCCCCGGCGAAGGTCTCCCCCGGGCTCTGGCCGTGGTCGGACAGGAGCACGACACGGTAGGTGCGCGGGGTGTGCTCGGCGACCTTGGCGATCAGGGCGAGGGAGCGGTCCAGCCGGGTGAGGACCTTCTCCGCGTCCCGGCTGCGCGGTCCCGAGTGGTGGGCCACCTCGTCGTACGCCACCAGGTCGGCGTAGACGGCGGTCCGTCCGGCGAACATGTCCCCCATGACGGCGGCGACCACCACATCGCGTTCGACGACGGTCGCGAAGGCCCGGATGAAGGGGTAGAGCCCGCCGCGCTTGATCCGGGGGGTGTCCTTGCGGATCCGGGCCCGGGTCGACTGGCCGATCTCGCGCCCGGCCTCGGCGACGAAGGACAGTGCGGTACGGACGGCGTTGGCGGGGTCGGAGAAGTAGGCGAAGTACCCGGCCCGGGAGCGCCGGCCCTTGCCGCGCCTGGCGGCCATCGACAGGACGAGCGCGAGCTGGTCGGCGCCACCGCTGAAGAGGTTCCCGCGGCTGGCTCCGTCGAGGGTGAGCAGTCCGCCGTCGTGGGTGCGCACGATGGCGCGGCGCTGGAGTTCGAGGGCGCTCGCCGGTCTGCTGGAGACCATGACGTCGCCGGTCTCCTTCTCGTACCAGCGGAAGGCGGGGACGTCGTGGTTGCTGCCGTGCAGGATGCCGAGCTGGCTGGCTCCTGTCTGGCTGGACCAGTCGGTGCGCCACGGGGTGAGGCGGTGGCCCCCGGTGTCGGCAAGCCAGCCGGCGACGGTCGGCATCAGGCCGTCGGCCGCGGCCTTCGCGAGGACGTCGTGGCCGACTCCGTCGAACTGGATGAAGACCGTGCCGGGCGGCCCCTCGTCGTCGGCGCCGCCCGTGCCGCTGCGGCGTCTGCGCCGCTCCGCCAGGCGCGAGAGCCTGCGGCGGTAGGCGTTGTCGTCGCGGACGGCGAGGGCCGTGGAGGTGGCCGAGGCGACGGCGGACATCACGGCGGCGACCACGACGGCCGTCTCGGGGGCGGCGGTGCCGCGGCCGTCCGGGATGAGCCGGATCGCGATGAGCAGCAGCGATCCGTTGAGGAAGAAGACCAGCATGCCGAGGACGAGGGCCGGCACGATGAGCAGGGCCCGTACGAGCAGCGGCCAGACGAGTGCCGAGAGCAGACCGAAGGCGCCCGCGCCCCAGGCCGCGGTGAACGCGGTCTTGGTCACGCTGTCGCCGTCGTCCGACTGGAGCTGGAAGTCCGGCAGAATCCCGGCGAGCACAAGCATCGTGAGCGTCGAGACCGCCCACACCACAATCACTCGCATCAGGGCGCTGCCGGCTGTTCGCCATCGCCCGTCACCCACGCCGCGCCACCTCACGTCCGGGTCCCGCCGTTCCGGACCCGTCCCCAGCTTTTCACAGCGTGGGCGGCGTGCCCGTCAGCAGCCGTCGTACCCCGCGGTCGGCATGGAGAGTCTGCGGTGCACGCTGGCTTTCGTACGGGGGCTGTAGCGCGGTTCGTCGAGGCCGGCGATCTCCAGGCGTACGCCGCGCCGCTCGCACTCGGCGGCGAACTGCGGCACCGAGGCGACGGCCCGGGCCAGCACCTGGTCGGTGGGGGCGACGAAGAGTTCGATCTCGCCGCCCTCGACGTCGGCCCAGAGGGCGTGGTGGTCGGGGCGCAGTCCGTAGAGGCGCAGCTGCCGGGTGACGACGTACCCCTGGTCGGCGGCCCACCGGGCGCACATGGCGTGCTGGCTGCGGGTGTCCACGAGGAACGGATCGCTGTCGAGCTCTTCGAGCGGAGTGAGACTGGCGATGGCCGCCACCCGTACGTCCCCCATGGCCGTACCCCCCGTGCTAGGCGTTCCCCGACCCTACCCGCCGGATTCCCGCGCAAGAAGGCGCACGTCAGGCGTCAGGAGGCGCGCGGGCGGCGGGCGCGCGCCGTTGAGAGTGTCGCGCGCCCGCCGCCCGTGGCCCGGAGGAGGTGGTGCCGGTCCGGCCGTCCCTCAGCCGTCGAGCGAGGTCATGACGTGCTTGATGCGGGTGTAGTCCTCGAAGCCGTAGGCGGAGAGGTCCTTGCCGTAGCCGGACTTCTTGAATCCGCCGTGCGGCATCTCGGCGACCAGCGCCATGTGGGTGTTGATCCACACGCAGCCGAAGTCGAGGTTCCTGGACATCCGCATGGCGCGGCCGTGGTCCTTGGTCCACACCGAGGAGGCGAGGGCGTAGTCGACGCCGTTGGCGTACGCGACGGCCTGGGCCTCGTCGGTGAAGGACTGGACGGTGATGACCGGCCCGAACACCTCGTTCTGGATGATCTCGTCGTCCTGCTTGAGCCCGGAGACGACGGTCGGGGCGTAGAAGTAGCCCTTGTCACCGACGCGGTGGCCGCCCGCCTCGACCGTGGCGTGCTCGGGGAGGCGGTCGATGAAGCCGCTGACCTGGGCGAGCTGTCCGGCGTTGTTGAGCGGGCCGTAGAGCACGTCCTCGTCGTCCGGCTGCCCGGTCTTCGTGCCGGCCGCCGCCTTGGCGAGCGCGGTGACGAACTCGTCGTGGATCGACTCGTGGACCAGGACGCGGGTCGCGGCCGTGCAGTCCTGTCCGGCGTTGAAGAAGCCGCCGACGACGAGGTCGTCGACCGCCTTCGTCAGGTCCGCGTCCTCGAAGATCACGGCGGGCGCCTTGCCGCCGAGCTCCAGGTGGACGCGCTTGACGTCGATGGCCGCGCTCTGCGCCACCTGGATGCCGGCCCGGACCGACCCGGTGATGGAGGCCATCGCCGGGGTCCGGTGCTCCACCATCAGCCGGCCGGTCTCCCGGTCGCCGCACACGACGTTGAAGATGCCCTTGGGCAGGTCCAGCGAGTCCAGGACGCCGCCGATGATCTCGCCGATCAGGACGGTCGACGCGGGGGTGGTGTCCGAGGGCTTGAGCACCACGGCGTTGCCCGCGGCGAGCGCCGGGGCGAACTTCCAGACGGCCATCAGGAGCGGGTAGTTCCACGGCGCGACCTGCGCGCAGACGCCGACCGGCTCACGGCGGACGATCGAGGTCATGCCCTCCATGTACTCGCCGGCCGAGCGGCCCTCCAGCAGCCGGGCGGCGCCCGCGAAGAAGCGGACCTGGTCGATGGCGGGGGCCAGTTCCTCGCTGCGGGTGAGGTGCAGCGGCTTGCCGGTGTCGCGGCTCTCGGCGGCGACCAGCTCGTCGGCCCGCGCCTCCATCGCGTCCGCGATCCGCAGCAGGGCCAGCTGGCGCACCGAGGGGGTGGTGTCGCGCCAGACGGGGAACGCGGCCGCCGCGGCCGCCATGGCCGCGTCGACCTCGTCGGCACCGGAGAGCGGGGAGGTCGCGTAGACCTCGCCGGTGGCCGGGTCCACGACGTCGAGCGTGCGGCCGTCCGAGGCGTCCGCGGGGACACCGTCGATGAAGTTGCGGAACGTGAGGGTCATACGGGAGGAACCGGTTTCTCTCGTGGTCGGGCGGACGTACCGGGCCGTGGCCGGGGGTACGGTCAGCCGGCCGTGCGGGCGGACAGGTGCTCGTGGACGGCGGGCCAGCTGCCGTCGGCGGCGCGGGCGAAGACGATCGTCTCGCGCTCGTGGACCGTCTCCTGCCCGGCCGATGTGGACACGGTCGTCTCCACGTCGTGGGTGAAGACGGCGGTGGAGCCGAAGTGCTGGATCAGCTGCCCGGTGGAGGTGCAGCCGAGGACGCGGAAGTCGTCCTGGTCGATCCACTCCTGCCACAGCGCGCGGTACTCGGCGGTGGAGGAGAGCCGCTGCGGCGTCGAGTGGAAGACGAAGGTCGCGTCGGGGGCGAAAGCGCCGAAGTAGTCGTCGAGGCGGCCCTCGGTGAAGGCGGCGACGAGCGCGTCGGCTGCGGCCCCGACCTGCTCGGTGTCCCGGACGGGCGTGCTCATGGACGGCTCCTGGAGGGGGTGCGGGGGTGGTGTTACGGGGATCAGAGCGCCGCGGCCGGTGCGGGGGCCGCTGCGTCGTCGGCGCCGCTGATCGGCGGGACGGGAGTGTCCGAGGCCCGGACGAAGCGGGGGCCGTCAGGGCCGTACACCCCGCGCGGCTCGGGGAAGACGGTCAGCAGGACGAGGTAGAGCACCGCGGCGAGGCCGAGACCGACCGGCAGTGAGATGTCCGTGCCGTTGGCGAGGTCGCCGAGCGGGCCGACGAACTGACCGGGCAGGTTGGTGAACAGGAGCGCCACCCCGGCGGAGAGCAGCCAGGTGGCCAGGCCGCGCCAGTTCCAGCCGTGGTTGAACCAGTAGCGGCCGCCGGTCTGCCTGCGGTTGAAGACCTGGAGCGCGTCGGCGTCGTACCAGCCGCGCCGGGTCAGGTAGCCCAGCGCCATGACGATCATCCACGGGGCGGTGCAGGTGATGATCAGGGTGGCGAAGGTCGAGATGGACTGCGCGAGGTTGAGCGCGAAGCGGCCGACGAAGATGAAGGCGATCGACAGGGCGCCGATGAAGAACGTCGACTGCACCCGGCTGAAACGGGTGAAGACGCTGGAGACGTCGAGCCCGGTGCCGTACAGCGCGGTGGTGCCGGTGGAGAGGCCGCCGATCAGGGCGATCAGGCAGAGCGGCAGGAAGTACCAGCCGGGCGAGATGGCGAGCAGTCCGCCGACGTAGTTGGGGGCGGCCGGGTCGACGTACTTCGCGGCCTTCGTGGCGATGATCGACGCGGTGGCGAGGCCGAAGACGAACGGCAGCAGGGTGGCGGTCTGGGCGAGGAAGGCGGCGCCCATGACGCGGCGGCGCGGGGTGTCGGCCGGGATGTAGCGGGACCAGTCGCCGAGGAACGCGCCGAAGGAGACCGGGTTGGACAGCACGATCAGGGCGGCGCCGACGAAGGACGGCCAGAACAGCGGGTCACCGGTCGAGGCGAACGAGCCCGCGTACCCGGCGTCGAAGTCCCCGGCGAACGCGAAGGCGCCCAGCACGAACAGTGCGGAGGCGGCCACCACGGCGATCTTGTTGACCAGCAGCATGAAGCGGAAGCCGTAGACGCAGACCACCAGGACGAGCCCGGCGAAGATCGCGTAGGCGACGCCGTACGAGAGGTCGGACTCGGGGACGTCCGCGAGCCGGTGCGCGCCGCCGACGAGGGCGTCGCCGGATGACCACACCGAGATCGAGAAGAACGCGACCGCGGTGAGCAGCGACAGGAACGAGCCGACGACCCGGCCGTGCACGCCGAGGTGGGCGGAGGAGGAGACCGCGTTGTTGGTGCCGTTGCGCGGGCCGAACAGCGACATCGGCGCGAGCAGCAGCGCTCCGGCGACGAGGCCGAGGACGGTCGCGGCGAGGCCCTGCCAGAAGGAGAGGCCGAACAGGATCGGGAAGGCGCCGAGCACACAGGTGGCGAAGGTGTTGGCACCGCCGAAGGCGAGCCGGAAGAGGTCGACGGGACGGGCGGTGCGGTCCGCGTCGGGGATCCGCTCCACACCGTTGGTCTCGACTTCGGTGATCGAGGTCGTCACGGGTGCTCCACCTACTGTTCGTGCTGTTCATGCGGGGGCCGGCCCCTCAGTGTGTGGGGCCCGGCCCACCTGGGCAATTGTGGAAGTCACAGACGGATAGGCTGTTATCTGTGGCCACCAACAAACTGACGGTCGAGGATCTCCTCTCGTTCCCCGCGCTCCAGCTCACGGTGAAGGCGGGCAGCGGGGGCCTGGGGCGGTCCGTCTCCTGGGCGCACGCGAGCGAGCTCGCCGATCCGACGCCGTGGCTGCTCGGCGCCGAGGTGATCATGACGGCGGGCCTTGCGGTGCCCCGGACGGCCGCCGGGCAGCGGGCGTATCTGGAGCGGCTGGACGACGCCGGGGTGGCCGCCCTGGCGCTCTCGGCGCAATTGCACATGCCGCCGCTGCACGACGCGTTCTTCCGGGCGGCCGAGGAGCGGGGCTTCCCGGTGCTGGAGGTGCCGCTCGCCGTGCCCTTCATCGCGGTGTCCCAGGAGGTGGCCGCCTCGGTGCAGGAGGACGCCCGGCACCGGCTGGGCGCCCAGCTCCAGGTCTTCGGTTCGCTGCGCTGGCTGGTGGCGGAGGACCTGGACACGCCGGCGCTGCTGCGCCGGCTGGAGCGGCTGTCGGGATACGACGTGTACCTCTGCACGCCGCAGGGGCGGCCGCTGCTGCCCGGGGTGCCGGTACCCGGGCCCGGGGTGCTGCCCGCATCGGCGGACGCGCCGCCGACCGTCCCGGGTGGCTTCGTGCTGCCGGTGCCCGCGCCCGGCGGTCCGGCGGGCTTCCTGGTGGCGTACGAGCGCGAGGGCGCGCAGCCCGCGGGGCTCGCGGTCGTCCAGCACATCGCCACGGTGGCGGCGCTGCGTGTCGCGATGGTGCGCACCGAGCGCGAGACGCTGCGGCGCGAGGGGGCGGAGACCCTGGCGGAACTCCTGCAGGAGGTGCTCGACCCGGAGACGGCCCGGCGCCGGCTGGCGCGGCACGCGATCGAGGGCGACACGGTGCTGTTCGTGATCCGGCAGGCGACGGAGGAGGCGCTGCTGCGCTGTCTCCAGGATCATCCGCATCTGCTGCTGACGTGGGGCGAGGACCGTTATGTGCTGGGTTCTCCGGAGCTGGCCGGGGAGATCGGCGGGCTGCCCGATGCGGCGGCCGGGATGAGCCGCCCGTTCCTGCCCGGCGACGCCCTGCGGGTGGCGCGGCGGGAGGCGCTGTGGGCGGTGTCGAAGTCCGTCGAGTCGGGCCGGCCGGTGGTCCGCTACGGCGACGACTCGACGGGCCGCTGGCTGCCCGGCGACCCGGCGGTGCTGACGGCGCTGGTCGAGCACGTGCTCGGGGAGGTGCTGCGCTACGACGCGGCCCACGACTCGCAGCTGCTGGTCTCGGTCCGCACCTGGATGGAGCGCGACCGCCGTACGGAGACGGCCGCCGCCGCTCTCCACATCCATCCGAACACCCTTGCCTACCGGCTGCGCCGCTTCGGTGCGCTGGCCGGCCGGGACATGGCGTCGACGGGGGCGCTGGCGGAGGTCTGGCTGGCCGTCCAGGCGGCGGGCACGCTGGGGCTCACCGACTGAAAGTCACGGCCTGCCCGTAGGCTCGTCGGCAGGTCCGGTGAACAGGAGGCGGCACGTGCCGGTGGAGATCACCTGGTGGGGTCATGCCACCTGCACGATCGAGGACTCCGGTGTGCGGGTCCTGACCGACCCCCTTTTCGTACGGCGCTTCGCGCATCTGCGGCGACGCCGCGGCGCGCTGCCCGGTCCGGCGGCCGCGGTCGCCGATGTCGTCCTGATCTCGCATCTGCACTCCGACCATCTTCATCTGCCGTCCCTGGCACGCGTCCGCCCGGGCGCCCGGCTGATCGTTCCGCTGGGTGCGGTCCGGGCGGTTCCGGGGCTCAGGCTGCTGCGCAGGGTGCGCGGGGTCCGGATCACCGAGGTGGCGGCGGGCGACGAGGTGCGGGTGGGCGAGGTGCTGGTCCGGGCCGTGCCCGCGATGCACGACGGGCGGCGGCTTCCGGTCGGCCCGCACCGCTCCCCCGCCCTCGGGTACGTGGTGGAGGGCGAGGCGCGCACCTACTTCGCCGGGGACACCGGGCTCTTCGACGACATGGCGCGGGCCGTCGGCCCGGTCGACGTGGCGCTGCTGCCGGTCGGCGGCTGGGGGCCGTACCTGGGTCACAGCCATCTCGACGCGGGGCGCGCCGCCGAGGCGCTGGCCCTGCTGGCGCCGCGCGCGGCCGTGCCGGTGCACTACGGCACGTACTGGCCGATCGGGATGGACGGGGTCCGGCCCCACGAGTTCCACTCGCCGGGTGACGAGTTCGTGCGGCAGGCGGCGCTGCGGGCGCCCGGGGTGGCGGTGCACCGGCTGGAGCACGGTGAGCACGTGCGGCCGGGGGCTGCCGGGTGATCCTGGATTTCCTGCGGCAGACGGCGCAGCTGCCCCCGGAGTCGACGCAGCAGGCGGTCGGCTACCCCTCCCTGTTCCTGCTGGTGGCGCTGGGCGCCCTGGTGCCGGTGGTGCCGACGGGTGCGCTGGTGAGCTCGGCGGCCGTGGTGGCGTTCCATCAGTCGGCGCCGTTCGCGCTGCTGGTGGTCTTCGCGGTGGCGTCGTCCGCGGCGTTCCTCGGCGACGTCTGCCTGTACTGGCTGGGGCAGCGCGGGGTGCGGTCGAAGAACGGTTCCAAGTGGCTGCGGGCGATCAGTGACCGGGCCGCGCCGGAGCGGCTCGCGCAGGCGCAGCAGAAGCTCGACGAGCACGGTGCGATGGTGCTGGTGCTGTCCCGGCTGGTGCCGGCGGGGCGGATCCCGGTGATGCTGGCGTGTCTGCTGGGCCGGATGCCGCTGCGGCGGTTCGCCCGGGGCGATGTGCCGGCCTGTCTGGCCTGGGCCGCCACGTACCAGCTGATCGGGATCCTCGGCGGCTCGCTGTTCCCGGAGCCGTGGCAGGGCGTCGTGGCGGCGGTGGGGCTGACGCTGCTGATCAGCGGGGCGCCGGCGGTGTGGCGCAGGCTGCGGGCGCGGTCCGGCCGGTGACCGGCCGGTTCAGCCGCTGACCGTGCGGGGCTCGTGCGCCGGGTGCAGGATGCGCGAGCCGCCGATCGGCAGGTCCCAGAGGTGTTCGCGCGGATGGCCGGCCCGCTGCCAGGCGGTGCGCAGCCGGGTGAGGGGTTCGAGGACGGGTTCGGCGGAGAGCAGGAACGTCGCCCAGTGCATGGGCGCCATGGCGCGGGCGCCGAGATCCTCGTACGCCCGGACCGCCTCCTCCGGGTCGGTGTGCACGTCGGCGAGCCACCAGCGCGGCTCGTACGCCCCGATCGGGAGCAGGGCGAGGTCGATGCCGGGGTGGCGGCGGCCGATCTCGGTGAACCAGTGGCCGTAGCCGGTGTCCCCGGCGAAGTAGATCCGCTGTCCCCGGCCGGGTGCCGCGGTGTCCTCGATCACCCAGCCGCCCCACAGGGAGCGGCAGGTGTCGGTGAGGGTGCGCTTGGACCAGTGGTGCGAGGGCACGAAGCCGAAGCGGACTCCGTCCAGTTCCGCCGACTCCCACCAGTCGAGTTCGGTGACCGTGACGAAGCCGCGGCGGCGGCACCAGCGGCCCAGCCCGGCCGGGACGAAGAGCGGGGTGTGGCGGGGCAGCCGGCGCAGGGTGGGGGCGTCGAGGTGGTCGTAGTGGTTGTGGCTGATGACGACGGCGTCGACCGGCGGCAGTTCCTCCCAGGGCACGCCGACGGGGGTGATCCGGGCCGGGGTGCCGAGGATGCGGCGGGACCAGACCGGGTCGGCCAGGACGGTGAGTCCGCCGGTGCGGATGATCCAGCTGGCGTGTCCGGCCCAGGTGACGCAGGTGGTGCCGGCCGGGACGGCGGGGAGCGGCTCGGGGGCGTACGGCAGCCGGTGGATGCCGCGCAGCCCTTCGGCGTTGGGCCGGATGGCGTGCTCGCGGGCCAGCCGGGACATGCCGGTGACGCCGGGCAGGGGTGCGGTGAGCCGGTCGGCGAAGCTCCGGGGCCAGGAGCGCACCTCGCCGAGCGGTCGCGGGGTGACCACCTCGCCGCGGCACGCCCGGTGCGCTTCCGGGCCGAGGGGGCGCTCTGGCTGTTCCGTCATCGGAGGACTCCCGTCCCGGGGCGCGTCGGCGCCGTGCGTCAGCGGAGTTCGTCGAGGGCTGCTCGGAAAATGCTCAGGGCTGCCGCGACGTGCGGCAATTCGAGGGGCTCCACCGCGGTGAGCGACTCCAGCTGCTGCCGCGGGGTGGATCCGAGCAGTGATCCGGTGCCCAGCCGCACCCGCAGCGCGCCCAGTTCGTCACCGAAGCGGTGGCCGCCGGGGACCGGTGCGCCGAGCCGGTCCGTGAGGTATTCCTCCAGCTCCAGCGAGTCCGTGACGCCGCGGGCGGCGAGCCGGGAGCGCAGCGGGCCGAGGTCCGCGTAGAGGTGGCGGCCGGCCTGCGGGGGCCGGGCGAGCGCGCCGGAGGCGAGCACCGCCTGATGGGCCGCGGCGGCGACCCGGGCCTGCAGCGCGGCGGCCCTGCGGACCCGTTCGGTGACGGCGTCCGGTTCGCGCAGCGCGTGGGCGGCCGCCGCGGCGACCGGGCCCGCGACGAGGGCGCCGAGCGCGGTGAGGATGTCGAGCGTACGGGCGTGGCGCACCGCGGCCCGCGGGGTGTCGGGGAACCGGGCGACGGCGACCGGCCAGGCCGACGGGGTCAGCGCGCCCGCCAGGTCGGAGACGACCGTGACATCGTCGGGACACATCTCGGCCGGGCTGAGCAGCACGGTGTCGTGCGGCCGGTGCAGGGTGTCGCGCCAGGTCTCGTCGCTGACGATGTGCAGCCCCTCGGCGACGGCGGCCTCGCAGGCCTCGCGCACCAGTTCCGGCGGGGCGACGGTGGCGGTGGGGTCGTCCACCACCGAGATCAGCAGCAGCCTCGGCCGGCCGCCCTCGGCCCGCACCCGGCGCACGGTCTCCAGCAGGGCGTACGGGTCGGGCACGCCGCCGCACTCGGCGGGCGTCGGCACGTGGTAGGCGGGCCGGCCGAGCAGCCGCGCCTGCGGGATCCAGGAGGCGGGGCAGGGGCGTGGCATCAGGACGTCGCCGCCGTGCGCGGCGATCAGGGCGAGGATCAGCGGGGAGGTGCCGGGCGCGGCGGCGACGTGTTCGGCGCCGCCGTGCAGTCCGCGCCGGTCCCAGTAGGCGCGGGCGGCCTCGCGCAGGGCCGCCGAGCCGCCGGCCGGTTCGGGGGCGCCGTCCCCCGCCGCGGCCGCCAGCACCTCGGCCAGCTCCGGCAGCACCGGCAGTCCGGGGCCCGGCGCGGGCGGTCCGTACCGCACGGGTCCGCGGTCCTCCCGGACGCCGGGCGTGCCGGGTCCCTGCCGTCCGGTCCGCTCCCGGCCCATCCGGGCCTCCTTCGCCGCCGCTCGCTCCCTGGTCCCGCCGCCTCGCTCTCCGGCCCTTTATACGAGGGAATGGCGCGGGGCGCCTGCGCTACCGCGAAGCGTCCGGGGGCCCGGGAGGCGCACCGGGACGCGACGGCCCCATTGACACTCGCCCCGCCGCGTCATTACGGTCACGCCAGGATTTCGAACGAGTGCCGAAATATCGAACAAGTCGAGGGGCAACTCCCGTGCGTATCACCGGAATCAGCACACATGTGGTCGGAACACCCTGGCGCAACCTCACCTATGTGCAGGTCCACACCGACGAGGGACTCACCGGCGTGGGCGAGACCCGGATGCTCGGCCGCACCGATGCGCTGATCGGCTATCTGCGCGAGGCGGAGGCCAACCACATCGCCGGTACGGATCCGTTCGCCGTCGAGGACCTCGTACGCCGGATGAAGTACGGGGACTACGGGCGGGCCGGCGAGATCGTGATGTCCGGCATCGCGGTCGTCGAGATGGCCTGCTGGGACATCAAGGGCAAGGCGCTCGGCGTGCCGGTGTGGCAGCTGCTCGGCGGCAGGGTCACCGACCGGGTCAAGGCGTACGCCAACGGCTGGTACACCACCGAGCGGACCCCGGAGGCGTACCACGAGGCGGCGTCGGGGGTCGTGGCGCGCGGTTACCGGGCGCTGAAGATCGACCCGTTCGGGACGGGCCACTTCGAGCTCGGCCAGGAGGAGACCCGGTACGCGGTCTCGCTGATCGAGGCGGTGCGCGACGCGATCGGTCCCGGCACCGAGCTGATGCTGGAGATGCACGGCCGGTTCAGCCCGTCGACGGCGGTGCGGATCGCGCACGAGATGGCGCCCTTCGAACCCGCCTGGCTGGAGGAGCCGGTGCCGCCGGAGAACCTCAAGGCGCTCGCGAAGGTGGCGGGCAAGGTCGATCTGCCGATCGCGACGGGCGAGCGCATCCACGACCGCGTCGAGTTCCGCGAGCTCTTCGAGTCGCAGGCCGCCGACATCATCCAGCCCGACGTCGGCCACATCGGCGGCATCCTGGAGACCCGGAAGCTCGCCGCGACGGCCGAGACGCACTACATGCTGATCGCCCCGCACAACGTGGGCGGTTCGGTGCTGACGGCCGCCAGCCTCCAGGTCGCGGGCTGCACACCCAACTTCAAGATCCTCGAACACTTCAACGACTTCGCGGACGCGGACATCAAGAAGGTCGTGAAGGGCGCCCCGCAGGTCGACCCGGAGACCGGCTGCTTCGAGCTGTCCGACGCCCCCGGTCTCGGGGTCGAGCTCGATGTGGACGCCGCGGCCGAGTTCCCGCAGCAGCAGGCCCGGTTCGATCTGTGGGCCGACGGCTGGGAGAAGAGGCAGCCCAAGTGAGCACCGCACCCGTCCCGTCGCGGGCGGTCCTCGTCGACCGGCCGGGTCGGCACCGGCTGACCTCGGGGCCGGTTCCGGAGCCCGGTCCGGGCGAGGTCCGGGTCCAGGTGGCCGCCGCGGGCATCTGCATGAGCGACCGGGAGGTGTACGACGGCCATCGCGATCCGCGCTATGTGCGCTATCCGGTGGTGCCCGGTCATGAGTGGTCGGGCACGGTCGAGGCGGTGGGCCCCGGCGTCGATCCGGCCCTGACCGGCCGGCGTACCGTCGCCGAGGGATTCCGTTCCTGCGGGAGCTGCGAGCGGTGCCGCGGCGGCGAGACCTCGCTGTGCACCTCGGGGTACGACGAGACGGGCTTCACCCGGCCCGGGGCGTTCGCCGACCATGTCGTGGTGCCCGCCCGGCTGCTGCACCCGCTGGCCGACGACGCGGACCTGCGCGCCGCCGCGCTGCTGGAGCCCGCGGCCGTGGTCGCCGCGGCGGTGCGGGCCGGGGCGCCGGAGCCGGGCGAGCGGATCGCCGTGGTGGGCGCGGGCACCCTCGGGCTGCTCACCGTCCAGCTGCTGGCCGCGGTGTCTCCCGGCGAACTGACGGTGATCGACCCACGGGACGAACGGGCGCGCCAGGCACTGCACTTCGGGGCGAGCGAGGTACTGGCGCCCAAGGAGGCCGGCGAGGTGCACGGGCGCTACGACCTGGTCGTGGAGACGGCCGGGGCCGCGACCACCGCGGCCGACGCCTGCCTGCTCGCGCGGCGCGGCGGCCGGGTCGTGCTGACCGGAATGTTCGCGCCGGGGGCCACCGGCATCGACCCGGTGCATCTGTCGCTGAGCCAGCTCACGGTGCGCAGCGTGTTCGGGGCGTCCTCCGCGTCCTGGTCGTACGCGGTGCGGGCGTTCACCGCGGGGCTGCTGGATCCGGCGGCGCTGATCACGCACGAGTTCCCGCTGGAGCGGTTCGCGGACGCCGTGGCGCTGGTCGGGGGCGGCGGCGCGGGGACGGGCAAGGTGCTGATGCGTCCGTAGGGGGTGTCCGCGTCAGCCGCGCGCCGCCGCCCCCGGCAGCCCTGCGGTCCACGGCACCCCGCCCGTCGCCCATTCACCCGAACCTCGTCCGGCCCACCGAACGATTCACCGAACGACCCACCGAACACGAAAGGTCGCTCATGACCTCCGCATCCCCCGCCGGCGTCCGGCGCCCGGGTGAGCCCTCGCTCACCGCGCTCGGGCTCGGCGCCCCCGCCCCCGACCCGGCCGACACCTCCGCGCACACCTTTCCCGACGGCGGCACCTGGCGGACCGAGATCCCGTCCGTGGAGGGTCCCGAGGCGCTGTCCGTCGTACTGAAGGAGAGCGCACGCCTCGACGTCCCCGTCCACCGGATCAGCCAGGGCAGCGGCATCTGGATGCTCAGTGACGCCGAGATCACCGACATGGTGGAGGGCTGCGCCGAACGCGGCATCGAGCTCTGCCTGTTCACCGGTCCGCGCGGCAGCTGGGACACCGGGGCCTCGTTCCGCACCGACTCGGGCGGGGCCGGGCTGCGCGCCCGGGGCCACGACGCCCTGGCCGGTTGTGTCGAGGACGCCCTGCGGGCCTCCGCGCTCGGCGTGAGGTGTCTGCTCGTGGCGGACGAGGGGGTGCTCTGGACCCTGCACCGGCTACGGGCGCAGGGCGTGCTGCCCGCCGACACGACGTTCAAGGTGTCCGCCCTGATCGGGCCGGTGAACCCCGCGTCGTTCGCCGTGTTCGAGCAGCTCGGGGCGGACTCGGTCAACATCCCGTCCGACCTGACGCTCGCTCACTTCACGGAGATCCGGCGGGTGTCGGCCGCTCCGATGGACCTGTACATCGAGGCACCGGACGATCTCGGCGGCTATGTGCGGATGTACGAGGCGGCCGAGCTGATCCGGCGCGGCGCCCCGCTCTACCTCAAGTTCGGCCTGTCCAGGGCGCCCGGCATCTACCCGTACGGCGCCCATCTGCGCGATGTCGCCCTGGACACGGCGCGCGAGCGGGTCCGGCGGGGGCGGCTCGTCCTGGATCTGCTGGCCCGGCACGGCGCTGCCGGGAACATGTCGCCGCTCGGCTCCCGGCTGCCGGGCACCCTGCGCCGGTTCCCGGCGGAGTGAGCCGCGGCCGGGCGGGTCCGGACCCCGGACCCGCCCGGCCGCTCCCGCCGGCTCAGCCCGCGAAGGCGGTGGCGGCCGTCCCCTGCCCGGCGTCCGGCAGGACGAGCAGTGACCCCGAGAGCGGGTGCGGACGGGTGAGGCCGGTGCGCGCGGTGGAGACGTAGAGGTCGCGCAGGTCCCGGCCGCCGAAGGCGCAGGCGGTGGGCCGGCGCACCGGCAGACGGACGACGCGGTCCAGCCTGCCGTCGGGGGTGTAGCGGCGCAGCGCGGCGCCGTCCCACAGGGCGACCCAGACGGCCCCCTCGGCGTCGACGGTGAGGCCGTCGGGATATCCCACGCCCTCCTCCACGGTCGCGAACGGGCGGCGCCCCGTGACCTGTTCACCGTCCACGTCGAAGACGTCGATCCGGCGGGTCGGGGTGTCGATGTAGTACATCAGCCGGCCGTCCGGGCTCCATCCGGTGCCGTTGCTGCACGCCACCAGTGGCAGCACCCGGGTGGCCGCGCCGTCGGGCGCGATCCGGGTGAGGCTGCCGCCGGTCTCCGTCTCGTCGTAGCGCATGGTGCCCGCCCAGAGGGCCCCGTCCGGTGCGACCGCGGCGTCGTTGCCGCGGCGCCCGGGCTCGGCGTCGTGGACCAGCCAGCGGAAGGCACCGTCCGTGTCGTACAGCCCGATGCCGTCGCGCAGATTGACGACGAGCCCGCCGCCGGCCCGGGGCTTGGCGGCGCCGACGTGCTGTTCGGTGGCCATGACGGTCCGCCGGCCGCTCTCCGGGTCGTAGGTGTGGACGCGGGCGGACAGGATGTCGACCCAGATCAGCCGCCGGCCGGCCGGGTCCCAGGTCGGCCCTTCGCCGAGCGCGGCGTGCTCCCGTACGGCGACCTCGATGCGCGGGTGGTTCACGGCCTGCTCCGGTGGTGTCCGAGCCGGCCGGAGAGCGCCTCGGCGCCCTCGGCCGCGAGGCCGGCCAGCTCGCCCTCGCGCTCCTCGCTCCAGCGGATCATGGGCACGGAGACGGAGAGCGCGGCGACGACCCGGCCCGACCGGTCCCGTACGGGCGCGGCGACGCAGCTCACGTCGGGGTTGGACTCCCGGTGCTCCACGGCGATGCCCCGCTCCCGCACGGTGGCGAGCGCGGCGCGCAGCTCCCCTTCGTCGGTGATGCTGTTGGGGGTCATCCCGGTCAGTTCGAGACCGTCGAGCCGGGCGTCGAGCTCCCGGTCGGGCAGGGCGGCGAGGAGCATCTTGCCGACGGACGTGCAGTGGGCGGGCAGCTTGCGGCCTGCCGCGGACACCATCCGGACCGCGTGGGTGGAGTCCACCTTGGCGATGTAGATGACGTCGGCCCCCTCCAGGATCGCCACATGGACGGTCTCCCCGCACGTCTCGGCGACCTGCCGCGCCACCTGCTGTCCTTCGGCGGCGAGGTCGAGCTGCTCGGCGTACCGGCTGCCGAGCTGGTAGGTGCGGACGCCGAGGCGGTAGCGGCCGGGCTGGTCGGGGACGGTGACCAGGTACGAGCGGGCGGCGAGCGTGGTCAGCAGCTCGTGGACGGTGGTGCGCGGAAGCTGGAGCTTGCGGGTGACCTCGGGCGCGGAGAGCGTACCGTCGCCCTGGAGGAAGAGTTCGAGTACGTCGAGCGCCCTGGTCACCGCGGGGACGAGTCGCCCCATGGTCGTGCACCACCCTCTCGTGTTCGACATTCCGGCCAGTGACCGGCATCACGAACACAGGCTAAGCGTGGCGGACTTGCCGGGGCAATGACGAGGTGACGTGCGGCACTCGGCACACACGGAATCCGGGAGGATTTGTTCACTTTCGTGCAGAAATGCCAGGTGAATGGGACCCTGTGGTGCCCCGTGCGCGAAGGCCGGTGCGCACGGTTCGGGCGCGCCTGCCGGTTCGGCGGGGCCCGGCAGGGTATTCGCTGTTCCATGTCGTCACCGAGCACCCCTTCACACCCCGCCGGCCTGCGGAGCGTCATGCACCGATGCGATCTGGCCGTGTTCCAGAACCTGGCCCAGCGGCACTGGCCGGCCGCCGGGCCCGTGCTGCCCCGGCTCAGCCGCAGCGCCAACCACGGGCTGCTGTGGTTCGGCGCCGCCGCGGGCATGGCCGCGTTCGGTGGCAGCGCCCGGGCGCGGCGGGCCGCCCTGCGCGGGCTCGCCTCACTGGCGGTGGCCTCGGCCACGATCAACACGGTCGGCAAGGGGGCGGTCCGCCGGGAGCGTCCGATACTGGACGCCGTGCCGGTGATACGGCAGCTGAAGCGCCAGCCGGTCACCACGTCCTTCCCCTCGGGGCACGCCGCGTCCGCCGCCGCGTTCGCCACCGGGGTGGCGCTCGAGTCGAAGGGCTGGGGTGCGGTCATCGCCCCTGTCGCCCTGTCGGTGGCCGCCTCCCGCGTCTACACCGGGGTGCACTATCCGAGCGATGTGCTGGCCGGTGCCGCACTGGGCATAGGGGCGGCGTTCGCACTGCGCGGCGTCGTGCCGACCCGGGGGCAGCTGCCCGCGCCGGGCAGGCCGCCCGCACACGCGCCCGCCCTGCCGGACGGCCAGGACCTGGTCGTCGTCGTCAACCAGGAGTCGGGTACGGCGACGGCGACGGCATCCCTGGTCCGCGAGGCCCTGCCGCGGGCCGAGGTGGTGGAGTGCCCTCCCGCCGAGCTCTCCTCCGAGCTGGAGAAGGCCGCCGGGCGCGGCCGGGCGCTGGGGGTGTGCGGCGGTGACGGCACGGTCAACCAGGCCGCCTCGGTGGCCGCCGTGCACGGTCTGCCGCTCGCCGTGTTCCCCGGCGGGACGCTGAACCACTTCGCGTACGACCTGGGCATCGAGACCGTGGCCGACGCCTGCGCCGCGCTCGGCACGGGCAGCGCGGTCCGGGTCGACCTGGGCCGCTTCCGGCCCGGTCCGGACGGCCCCGGGGGCGCCCACGGCTACTTCCTCAACGCCTTCAGCCTGGGCGTCTACCCGGAACTGGTCCGCACCCGCGAGCACTGGGCGCCACGGATCGGCGGCTGGCCGGCCGGAGTCCTCGCCGCCGCCAAGGTGCTGCGGGGCCAGCGCCCCCTGGAGGCGGAACTGCAGGGCCGCAGAAGGCCCCTGTGGCTGCTGTTCATCGGCAACGGCATGTTCCAGCGGGTCGGCCCGGCGCCGGGCCGGCGGCACAACCTCGCGGACGGGCTGCTGGACGTACGGGTCGTGCACGGCGGCCGCACGCCCGGCCTGAGGCTGCTGGCGGCCGCCGTCGCCGGTCCCCTGACCCGCTCCCCCATACACGCCGCCGTCCGCCGCCACCGCGTGCGCATCTCCGGGCTGCGACCGGGGACCCCGTACGCGTACGACGGCGAAGTGGCGCACAGCCACAGCGACTTGATGATCGACAAGCTTCCGGAGGCGCTCACGGTGTACTGCCCGATGACGGTGTGAGACCGGCCCGGTCCGGGCGAACGGAAGGAACGGCCGACGCGGAGTCGGCCGAACAGGGGGCGGCCGACGCGGAGTCGGCCGCCCCCGTCGCGTACTCCCGCACCACCGCCATCGTGTCCACATAGCAAGATACGGATCTCACCATTCGGCATTCAGGCGTACGGTGGCCCTACCGATCAGCGCTTTCCCGGTGCGCGTTCCAAGAGTTCCGAGAGCCCTGAGAGCCGACTGTTCCGAGAGTTCCGAGAGAGGATGCACGGTCATGCCGAAGGAGACCGCCGTCTACACCCACGGCCACCACGAGTCGGTGCTGCGCTCGCACCGCTGGCGTACCGCCGCCAATTCCGCGGCCTACCTCATCGGTGAACTCCGCCCGGACATGGCCGTGCTGGATGTGGGCTGCGGACCCGGCACCATCACCGCGGACCTGGCCGCGCTGGTCGCCCCCGGCCGGGTGACGGCCGTCGACACCACCCGGGAGATCCTGGACAAGGCGGCCGCGGAGGCCGCCGAACGGGGTCTGGACAACGTCGAGTTCGCCGTCGCCGACGTCCACGCCCTGGACTTCCCGGACGACTCGTTCGACGTCGTCCACGCCCACCAGGTGCTCCAGCACGTAGGAGACCCGGTGCAGGCGCTGCGCGAGATGCGGCGGGTCTGCCGGCCCGGTGGCCTCGTCGCGGCCCGCGACAGCGACTACGCGGCGATGAGCTGGTTCCCGGAGTCCCCCGAGATGACCGCCTGGCAGGAGCTGTACCGACGGGTGGCACGGGCCAACGGCGGGGAGCCGGACGCGGGACGCCGACTGCTCTCCTGGGCGCGCGAGGCGGGCTTCACCGACATCACGCCGACGGCCGCCTCCTGGTGTTTCGCCACCCCGGAGAGCCGGGACTGGTGGAGCGGCCTGTGGGCGGACCGTACCGTCGGCTCGGCCTATGCCGCACGCGCGGTCGACGGCGGCCATGCGACGCAGGAGCAGCTGACCGCGCTCGCGGAGGCCTGGCGCACCTGGGGTGCGCAGGACGACGGCTGGTTCATGGTCCCGCACGGCGAGGTCCTCTGCCGGGCCTGAGGCCCGTCCGGGGACCACCGCCCCGGGTGCCGGCCGCGCGCCGCGTCCGGGGCGGCCCGCTCCCCTCCGCCGAATCGATCACACACCGCTGACCGGCCAACTACCCTGTTCGGCATGGAAATCCTGGGAACCACGCTGCGTATCTGCGTCGACGACCTGGAGGCCGCGGTGGCCTTCTACGAGGACCTGACGGCGAGTTCGGCGCAGCGCTTCGAGCGCGGCGGGGTCTCCGTCGCCGCCGTCAGCTGCTTTCTGCTGATGAGCGGTCCCGAGTCCGAGCTGGAGATCCTGCGCAAGGTGACCGCGACGATCGCCGTGAAGGACGTCGACGAGGCCCACGCCTCACTGACCCGGGTCGGCGCCCACGTCATCGCGGGCCCCGTCCCGACTCCGGTCGGCCGCAACCTGATCGCGGTGCACCCGGACGGCTCGGTCTTCGAGTACGTCGACCGCAACCGCGCCGCCGGCTGAGGGGCTGTCCCGCAATTCCTGGCGGGACAGCCCCTCAGGGCCGGGAGAGGCCCAGGCTCCTCACTCCCGCGGCCGCATCCGGTAGTTGTACGCGTCCGGCAGCGGCTCGTCGGTGAGTTCGGCCCACACCTCGTCCAGGATCTCGGCGCCCTCGCGGAGGTCGGCGACCTCGAGTCCCGCGTCGAACAGGGCGCGGGCCGCCACCCGGTCCCCCTCCGCGATCAGGAGGCGTGCCTCCAGGAGGCGGAAGCGGCCCCGGAGGCGCAGCTCCGGCAGCAGGCCGTCCCAGACCGTGCGCGCCTCGGCGGTGCGGCCCGCCGTCAGCTGTGCCTCGATCGCCTCCCGGCCGAGGGCGGCCGTGGCGGCGGACCAGCTCTCGCCGTCGTCGCGGCGCTCCGCGCACAGGTCGTCGAACGCCTCCGCGTAGTGATCGGCCGCGCGGTCCTGCTGGCCGCTCTCCTGGGCCGCGACGGCGAGGCAGCGCAGCAGCGGCCAGCGCGACGGGGCGAGCGCGAGACCGCGCTCCCAGCTGCGGACCGCCTGCGCCCGGTCGTCGGAGTGCCACTGGGCGACGCCGAGGTGGTATTCGGTGAGCGGTTCGGCGGATGCCGTCTCCAGCATGTCGCGCCAGTGCGGGGAGACGAGGGTGGGCCCGGGCGGAGCGACGCGGCGGGGTTCGGGGAACGAGCCCTGTTCCAGCAGTTCCAGCCAGGGGGCCTGCTGTTCGCCGAGCGTGGACTCCGCGAACGGGGTGCCGGGCAGCTTGTACCCGGCGCGCCGCACCTCGAGGGCGCCCCAGCCCGAACCGGTGGCGAGGACCTCGCCCGGTTCCGTGTCGGCACAGCGCCGCCAGGCCCGGTACGCGGCGTCCACGTCGGCACGCGGGAGCACCGCCGCGAGCCGCTGCTCCGTCTCGGCGCGGGCTGCCGCCCAGTCGTCGCCGTGCACGGTCGCGGGGTCCGCGGCCAGCGGCCCGTACGACTCCAGCCAGCTGAACTCGCCGCCCGGCTCCAGCGGTACGTGTTCCAGCTGGGTGCGGGCGAGGCCTGCCTGGATCTCCGCGTAGCCGGCCGTGCCGGGCTCGGTGAGCCACTCCTGCCAGCGGCGGCCGCCGGGCCCGCTGCCCCAGAGGAACAGCTTGCGGCCCCGGAGCAGATCGGTGGAGGTCTGGACGAGCCCGTGGCCGCCTTCGTCGAGCGAGGCGATCCAGCGGCGGGCGCCGTCGGGCACCTCGTAGAAGTAGTCGGCGGGGAAGTCGCCGCGCAGCGGGTACGTACGGTCGACTCCGCCGGACTCGGGGACCGGGACCCGGGTCAGCGTCCGTTCGTAGCCGAAGTGCCAGGCCTCGTCGGCCGGTGCCAGCACCCGGGTGCGCTCGCCCTCCGGGACGGCGATGTTGGACCACCAGTAGACGGGGGCGGGGTGCTCGTGCGGGTTGCGTATCCGCACGCCGACGTGGAGGAAGTCGGAGTCCTCGGGCAGCCACAGGTCGACCTGGAACGGCAGGTCGCGCAGCCGCTCCCACTCCCAGAGCCGGACCATCTCGCCGCCGTCGGGCGCCGGGACGCGGGCGGCGTGCACCGGGGCGCAGGACAGGGTGGTGTGGCCGGTCGCGCCGATGTTCCACTCGATGCCGCCGGAGAACCAGGCGCCGTTGAGTGCGAAGTCGGCGGGCTGGAGCACGGGGTTGGCGTAGACGAGGTCGCGGCCGGTCGGCTTGTGGAAGAGGGAGTGGACGCGTCCGCCGAGTCCGGGCAGGACGGTGGCGCGCAGCCGGTCGTTCTCGATGACGATCGCGTCGAGGTCGGTCGGGGTGCGCTCGCGTCCGTAGCCGTCGAGGATGCGCACGGGAAGGACGGTGGCGAGCGGTTCGTGCCCGATCTGCCGGGCCATGTCACGGGGCAGGGCCGCCCGGTCGCGGTCGTCGACGACATGCATCTCGTCCAGCGGCCGCAGCGCGGGCAGCGGATTCTCCGGCCCCGGCGCCGCCGCGGGCAGGGTCAGGACGGTACGTCGTACGGTGGTGGCCAAGGCAACCTCGCTCCCTCACGCGGGCCGCCGCAGGTCCGGGCGCCCCCCGATGACCATGGAACACGCTCGACGCCGCGCGGACCAGGGGATCAGCCATCAGACTTCGGCAAAGCCGCCCGTCGCCGCGCCGCCCGATATTCCGTTTCCGCCCCGCCCCCGGCGCCGTAGGCTCCCCGGGCAGGCGTTGTGCGGTACACGAAACGGAACGGGCGGGACACGATGAGCACGCAGCACACCTACCGAGTGATCGTGCGCGGCACGTGGGAGGGGCTGACGGACGAGGCGCGCGAGCGGCTGCTGGCCGAGGTCGAGCAGCACGGGCTGGCCGCGATGCAGTTCAGCGAGGAGGGTTCGCTGACCTACGACCGGGTGCTCAAGCACTTCAGCTTCCGCTACGTGGTCGTGTCGGACGCGCAGGACGGTGACGAGATGGCGGCCGCGATCGCCGAGGACCGCGCGCAGACGGCGCTGCGGAAGGCCGGTTACGGCCACGGCGAGCTGCGGTCGACGGCGACGGACATGGACACGATGAAGATCAATTACAAGGGGCGGCGGGGGCCGGGGACGTTGTGACGGCGGGCCGGCTACGGCACCTCTGACCAGGAGACTCTCTACTTTCAGCTCTGTCACGGGCTTACCGGTTTGCACGACGGATCGTCCCGGGAAGTCCCTCTGACAGAGCTGAAAGTCCCGGGCTCAGTCCGCTTCAGGGGCCCGCTCACGACGGAGGCAAGGCAGGCTCGGACCTCGCCAGTCCGGCGGGCCGTCAACGTGCTGCCGCGCATCGGGACGGGGACCGGGCAGCTTCAAGAATGGGTACAGCGCCATGGACGCTCTGCCTGCTGCGCCAGATCTCGCGTGCGAGCCAGGACTATGGACAGAGTGCCATCTGTCACTTGTCCGCTGATGGGTGCCACTTGGCCGAGGAAGCTGGGCAGGATGCCAGCCCCAGTGAGTCTGAGGTTCCGCCCCATCACGTGGTTGTTGTTCTCAGTGCGGTGAGACAGCCGGCTGCGGATATGCAGGCGAGGGCGATGAACAGGTGGGGGTACCCGCCTAGATGATCAATCCCAAGGGGTTCCTGCGGAAATGAGAACGAGGGCGTCCAGATGCGCGAGGTCCGGCGTGGTGCGGGCACGCGGGGCGGCGGTTCGGGCGTCCAGCGCGGCCAGGGCGGTCCGGTGCAGCGCCTCCAGTTCGGCGCCCGGCCGCACGCCCAGTTCTTCGGCGAGCGCCTCACGACAGGCGTGGTACTGCCGGATGGCCTGGCGTGGCCGGCCCATCGCGCACCAGGTCCGCACCAGCAGCAGGTGCAGTCTCTCGTCGGCGGGGGAACGGTCCAGCGCCTCGCGCAGCACACCCACCGCGTCCTTGGTTCGGCCGTCGGCCAGCAGACGCTCCGCCAGCCGCCGTACGAGCTCTTCGCACAACGCCTCGACACGGCGGCGGCGTTCCCGTGCCCAGTCCGCGCAACGGTCCTCGGGCAGCAGCTCCCGGCCCAGCGAGGCCAGCGCCGCGCCGAGCGCGTCGGCGTCGCCCGACGCTGGCGGACTCCTCCGCCTCGTCGACATCGACGCGTACCCGGCCCACCGTGAGGAAGAGCATCTCGCCCTCCGCCGCCACGTAGGACGACGGGGTGCGGGGCGCGGGTTCCGGCTCCAGGGCGTGGCGCGCTGCGTGCAGCGTGACCCGCAGGTTCCGTAGCGCCGACTCCATCGGGACGCCCGGCCACAGCTGCTCCATCACCACTTCGCAATGGTGCCGCTGTCCCGGCGCCACGGCGAGCAGCTTCACCAACCTCTGCGCGGTGCTGCGCCGCCAGCGCGGGGGATCTGCACGCCGTCGTCACGAACCGCCCCGAACCCCCGATGAGGTGCCGGGTCAACAGCGGAACACAGGGGGTCTCGGCCGGGGCTGGCATGGCGCACACCTTAGAGATGATCAACCACCCTTGCGGCGGTGTTGTCGCGCCCGGTGATCCCGTTCGTTCCTCCGCCGGGATCACCGGGCGCGCCGCTCCTCCGCGAGCGGTCAGGCGATGTCGATGATGGTGCGCAGCGCCTCGCCGGTGTGCATCTGGCGGATCGCCTCGTTGATGTCCGTCAGCGGGACGTGGTGGGTGATCATCGACTCCAGGTCGATGCGGCCCGCGCGCCACAGGTCGATGATCGTGGCGTAGGTGCGGCGGATGTCGGCGCCGCCGTAGAACGAGGGCAGGATCGCCTTCTCGTTGAGGACCAGCTCGGCCATGCTGATGTCGCTCATGTCGGTGCGCGAACCGGCGCCGACGAGGCAGACGGTGCCGCCGAGGCGGGTGGCGTCGTAGGCGGCGCGCAGGGTGACGGCCTTGCCGACGGCCTCGAAGGCGTAGTCGACGCCGAAGCCGCCCGTGAGGTTCTTGACGGTCTCGGCCAGGTCCTCGGGGGCCACGGCGTCGGTCGCACCGAACTTCAGCGCCATCTCACGGCGGTTCCCGGTGGGGTCGACGGCGATGATACGGGCCGCACCGGCGACCTTGGCGCCCTGCAGGATGCTGATGCCGACGCCGCCGAGGCCGATCACGACGACCGACGAACCGGGCTTGACCTTCGCGGTGTTGAGGGCCGCGCCGATGCCGGTGGTGACTCCGCAGCCGATGAGGGCGGCGATGTCGTACGGGACGTCGTCGGGGATCGGGATTGCCGCGTAGGCCGCGATGACCGTCTCCTCGGCGAAGGTACCGGCACCGAGCATGCCGGGGACGATCGTCTCGCCGTCCTTGAAGTTGGGGTTGGCGAGGTTACGGTAGCCGCTGCGGCACATATGGCCCTCCCCCAGCTTGCAGGAGGGGCACTTGTCGCAGGGAGGCATCCAGCAGACGATGACGCGGTCACCGGGCTTGACGTGGGTGACGCCCTCGCCGACCTCGATCACCTCGCCCGCACCCTCGTGGCCGGGGACGAACGGCGCCGGGTGTGTGAGCACACCGCTCATGCCGGAGAGGTCGGAGTGGCAGAGGCCGGCCTTGTGCATCTTGACGCGGACCCGGCCTGGGCCGAAGGAGACGGTCTCGACGTCCCTCACGTCCAGGGTCGCGTCACCGGTCTTGTGCAGTACTGCTGCGTGCATCACGTTCTCCTGTGAAGTGGTGAGGGTCAGGACTTGGCCGGAGCCGGAAGGTTGACGGTCTGGTACTCGAAGTAGCCGGAGAGGCCCTCGGGGCCGAACTCCCGGCCGATCCCGGAGTGCTTGAAACCGCCGAAGGGTGCGGCCAGGTCGAGGCGGAAGCCGTTGACGGTGATCGTGCCGGTGCGGACCTTGCGGGCGACCTCCGTGGCGCGCTCGGTGTCGGCGCCGAACACGGCTCCGGAAAGGCCGAAGTCCGAGTCGTTGGCGAGGGCGACGGCCTCGTCCTCGGTCTCGTACCGGATCAGGCAGACGACGGGACCGAAGATCTCCTCGCGGGCGATCCGCATGTCGTTGGTGACTTCGCCGAACAGGGTGGGCTCGACGTACCAGCCGGTGGTCAGGCCCTCGGGGACACCGCCGCCGGTGAGGAGCTTGGCGCCCTCCTCCTGGCCGATCCGGATGTAGTCGAGGTTGCGCTGCTGCTGGTTCCTGGTGACCATCGGGCCGACCACGGTCTTCGGGTCGCTGGGGTCGCCGATGGTGAGCGAGGCGAAGGCACCGGTGAGTGCGGCGGCCACCTCGTCGTAGCGGGAGGCCGCGACCAGCACACGGGTCAGCGCGACGCACGCCTGGCCGCTGTTGGCGGCGCAGGTGCCGCCGACGATCGCGGGGACGGCCACCGACAGGTCCGCGTCGTCGAGGACGATCGCGGCGGACTTGCCGCCCAGCTCCAGGGAGACGCGGGTGAGGTTCTGCGAGGCGGCGGCCATGATCGCCTTGCCCGCACCGACCGACCCGGTGAAGGCGACCTTGTCGATGCCGGGGTGCGCGGCCAGGTAGGAGCTGGTCTCGCGGTCGGCGGGCAGGACGCTCAGCACTCCCTCGGGGAGGCCGGCTTCAGCGCACAGGTCCGCGAGCCACAGGGCGTCGAGCGGGGTCTCCGGGGACGGCTTGAGGATGACCGTGCAGCCGGCGAGCAGCGCGGGGGCGAGCTTGCCCGCGATGGTGAGCTGGGGGACGTTCCACGGGGTGATCGTGGCGACGACGCCGACCGGCTCGCGGCGCACGAGGACCGGACCGCCGGTGCCCTGGCGCTCGTCCTCCACGGCGAACCGGGCGGCGGCCGCCAGCGACGCGGCGAAGGCTCCGACGGCGGACAGGGCCTGGCCGCGCACCGAGAACAGCATCGGCGAACCGTTCTGCAGGGTGACCAGCTCGGCCAGCTCCTGGTGGCGCGCGGCGATGGCGCCCTTGATACGGGTGACGACCTCGATACGCTCCGCGAGCGTCATCCGGGGCCACGGGCCGTGGTCGAAGGCCTCACGGGCCGCGGCGACCGCTCGGTCCACGTCCTCGGGGGTCGCGTGCGGCACCCGTCCGACGACCTGCTCGGTCACCGGCGACACCACCTCGATGGTGTCCTGGCCGGCGGGCTCGGCCCACCGGCCGCCGATGTAGAGGGAGCGGTGTTCCAGGATGTCGGTCATGTGCGGGGTCCTCGCAGTCGTTGCACAGGAAGGGCGATACCGGACGGCGGTCGGCCACATGATCGAGAAATCCATCTAAGTGAACCACGACTACTCCACAGGCAGGATTCACCCCAGTGAAGTCCGGCTTCTTCGCGCAATAAGTTAATTCAGACTAACAGGCATGTCTAGGGCGATCTCAGCCCGCGTAGACATGGAACCCACGCCCCGCCTTCCGCCCCACGGCACCCGCCGCCACCATTCGCCGCAGCAGCGGCGGCGGGGCGTACAGCGGCTCCTTGAACTCCTCGTACATCGATTCGGCGATCGACAGCGCCGTGTCCAGGCCGATGAGGTCGAGCAGCCGGAGCGGTCCCATCGGATGGGCGCAGCCGAGCACCATGCCGGCGTCGATGTCCTCGGCCGAGGCCACCCCGGATTCCAGCATCCGCACGGCGGAGACGAGGTAGGGAACGAGTAGCGCGTTGACCACGAAGCCCGCGCGATCCTTGGCGCGGATCACCGTCTTGCCGAGCCTCAGCTCGGCGAAGGCCGTCACCTCGTCGGTGACCTCGTCCGCGGTCAACTGGGTGGGAATGACCTCGACCAGCCGCTGCACCGGCACCGGGTTGAAGAAGTGGACACCGACGACGTTCTGCGGCCGCGCCGTGACGGCGGCCAGGTCGATGATCGGGATCGACGAGGTGTTGGAGGCGATGACCGCCTCACTGTCGGCGAGCACCCGGTCGAGCTGCTCGAACACGGACATCTTGGCGTCTGGACGCTCGGCGACCGCCTCGATCACCAGATCGCGGTCGGCGAAGTCGGCGAGGTCGGAGGTAAAGGCCAGCCTCCGGAGCGTCGCCTCGCGCTCTTCCTCGGTGAGCTTGCCACCGCGCATCCCGCGGTCCATCGAGTCGATCAGCCGGGACCGGCCGGCGGCCAGTGCCTGAGCGTCCCGCTCGGCGACCAGTACGTCGAGGCCGGCGCGTGCGCAGACCTGGGCTATCCCGGAGCCCATGAGGCCGCAGCCCACGACTCCGACTCGACTGAATTCACGCATCCTTCGGATGTCCTCTCTCACTGTTTCCGGCACCACCGCGCACGTTCACCGGTGGCCCGCGCTTCTCACACCCCGACCACTACGAAGACGAGCTCACCGGCGGAGTTCGGGTCGGTCCCGGCCGCCGGGCGCACCCGGGTCCCCTCGCGCACCAGGTGCGGCGGGGCGCCGACGACCCGGCAGCGGAGCGTGAAGCCCTCCGGGAACCGGGCGACCGGCTCACTGCGCAGCGCCCTTCGGTAACGCCTCACCACAGTCGACCGGACCACGACACCCCTGGCCGTCTCCCGAGCAGCAGCCTCCGGAAGGAGGCCGTAGCGCACCACCGGCAGCGCCGGTAGACGAGTTCCGCCGCTACGAGCTCCATGCCCCCTCGCTCACCGTCGTCGATCGTCGCTACTGGCAAGCGTTGCATCACTCACGGCGCGATGACGTCCAATGTTTCCAGGGAAGTTAGCACGCTGGACCTAGACTCTGAGGTTATCGAGGATTAACTTATGAGAATCCGGCAGGTGTGCCGGACGTGCCAGGAAGGATGGGCAGACCGTGCGTCGCAGCGTGTTCACCGAAGACCATGAGGCTTTCCGGACGACCGTCCGGTCGTTCATCGCCGAAGAGGTCGTCCCCCACTACGCGGACTGGGAGCGGCAGGGCCACGTGCCCCGCGAGCTCTACCGCAAGCTCGGCGCCCTGGGCGTCCTGGGCATCAATGTGCCCGAGGAGTACGGCGGGGCCGGCGTCACCGACTTCACGTACCAGGCGGTGCTCCGGGAGGAGTGCGGCCGGGCGGGCGTCGGGTTCGGGGCCGAATCCGTGCACACCTGCCTGGTTCTGCCCTACCTCCTGGAGTTCGGCAGCGAGGAGCAGAAGAAGCGCTGGCTGCCCGGCTTCCTGTCCGGCGAGATCATGACGGCGATCGCCATGACCGAGCCCGGCACCGGCTCCGACCTGGCGGGCATCGCCACCCGTGCCCGGCTCTCCGCGGACGGCACCCACTACGTCCTGGACGGCGCCAAGACCTTCATCACCGGCGGCGCCCAGGCCGATCTCGTCCTGGTCGTCTGCCGGACCGCCCCGTACGACCTCACCGACCGGCGCGGCGGGCTCTCGATCCTGTGCGTGGACACGATCTCCGAGGGCTTCGCGGTGGGCCGCAAGCTCGACAAGATCGGCCTGCGCGCGCAGGACACAGCCGAGCTGTCCTTCACGGGCGTCCGGGTCCCTGTCGAGAACCTGCTCGGCGAGGAGGGCGCTGCCTTCCGGTACCTCACTCACAATCTCGCGGTGGAGCGCCTCGGCGCGGCAATCAACGCCTACGCCAACGCGGCCGGGGCGATCGGCTTCGCGACCGACTACGTGCGCGAGCGCGAGGTCTTCGGCAAGCCCGTCGCCGCGTTCCAGAACACCAAGTTCGTCCTCGCCGAGTGCGCCACGGAGGTTACCGCCGCGCAGGCGCTGGTCGACCGTGCCCTCACGGAACACGCGGCAGGCGAACTGACGGCCGCCGACGCCGCCCGGGCGAAGCTCTTCTGCACCGAGGTCGCGGGCCGCGTCATCGACAAGTGCCTCCAGCTGCACGGCGGTTACGGCTACATGCTGGAGTACCCCATCGCCCGCCTCTACGCGGACACCCGGGTGAACCGGATCTATGCCGGGACCAGCGAGGTCATGAAGACGATCATCGCCAAGGACCTCGGGCTCTGAGCCCGCCCCCTTCTCCCCTCACCCCACTTCCCTCCAGGAGGACCCATGCGTGACGCAGTGATCGTCGATGCCGTCCGGACCGCCGTGGGAAAGCGCGGCGGCGCGCTCTCACAGCTGCACTCCGCTTCGCTCTCCGCCCATGTGCTCAAGGCGCTGGCCGAGCGCACCAGCCTCGACCCGGCCCTCGTCGACGACGTGATCTGGGGCTGCGCCTCCGCGGTCGGCATGCAGGCCGGATGCATCGGCCGCGCCGCCGTCCTGGCCGCCGGCTGGCCGGAGTCCGTACCCGGCCTCACCGTCGACCGGCAGTGCGGCTCCTCGCAGCAGGCCGTGCACCAGGCCGCGGCCGGGGTCATCTCCGGACAGTACGACGTCGCCGTCACCGGCGGTGTGGAGATCATGAGCCGGCTGCCGCTCGGCACCACCCGCGGCGACGGCAGCTTCGGCGAGCCCTTCGGCCCGGACGTATTCGCCCGCTACGACGGCATCCGCTTCAACCAGGGCACGGGCGCCCAGTTGATCGCCGACGAGTACGGCCTCACCCGGACCGAGATGGACCAGCACGGCCTGGACTCTCACGCGCGGGCCGCGAAGGCCATCGACGAGGGCCGGTTCAGGGACCAGATCGCCCCGATCACCGTCACCGGCGAGGACGGCACCACCCGGGTCTTCGACACCGACGAGGGCGTCCGCCGCGGGTCCACCATCGAGAAGCTCGCCGGACTCAAACCGGCCTTCACGGAGGCCGGGACGATCACCGCGGGCAACGCCTCGCAGATCTCCGACGGCACCGCCGCGCTGCTCGTCACCACCAGCGAGTTCGCCGCGTCCCAGGGGTGGGCGCCGATCGCCCGGATCCACACCGCCGTGGTCACCGGCACGGACCCGGTCACCATGCTCAAGGGCCCGATCCCGGCGACTGCCAAGGCACTCAGGAAGGCCGGCCTGTCGATCGGGGACATAGGCGCCTTCGAGATCAACGAGGCGTTCGCCTCGGTCACCCTCGCCTGGCTCCGCGAGACCGGCGCGGACTGCACCCGGATGAACCCGCTCGGTGGTGCGATGGCCCTCGGCCACCCGATCGGCGGCTCCGGCGCGCGCCTGATGACCACTCTGGTCCACCACATGCGCGACCAGGGCATCCGCTACGGCCTGCAGTCCATGTGCGAGGGCGGCGGCATGGCCAACGCCACCGTCCTCGAACTCCTGTAAGGACGAACCCCGATGCCCCTTCCGCCCCACACCGAGACGCCGCCACGCGGGGACTCGGGCCACGGCAAGGACTTCGTCACGCTCCTGGACGTGGAGCGGCTGGAGCGCGACCTGTTCCGCGGCTGGTGTCATGACGGCGTGCCCGCGCGCGCCTACGGCGGCCAGGTGGCGGCCCAGGCACTCGCGGCCGCTGCGCTGACCGTGCCCGAGGACCGGACCGCGCATTCGCTGCACGGCCACTTCCTGCGACCGGGCGACACCGCGCGCCCGCTCGTCTACTCCGTGGAGCGGGTCCGGGACGGCTCCTCCTACCTCTCCCGCCGCGTCACCGCCGTCCAGGGCGGCGAGCCCGTCTTCACCCTCACCGCGTCGTTCAAGCGGCCGGAGACGTCCCACGACCGTCAGCCCACGATGCCGCCGGCCCCCGAACCCCTCGCCCTGCCCGACATGTACGAGACCTGGGTGAGGAACAATCCCGCGGATTTCGCGCGTGCGGAGTTCTGCAACGGACTCGACATGCGTTACGTTCCCGGGCCTCCTGAGCCGACGACGCCCGGCCTGACGGAGCAGAAGCTCTGGATCCGGGTGAGCGAGCGGCTGCCCGACGACCCGGGGCTGCACGCCTGCGCCCTGGCGTACGCCTCGGATCTCTTCCTCGCTCCGGCCGCGGCACTGTCCCTCCAGCCTCCCCGGATGCTCAGCGACCGGCCGTCGTCGGTCTTCCTCACCTCGCTCGACCACTCGGTCTGGTACCACCGGCCGTTCCGCGCCGACGAATGGATGCTGTTCGCCCAGCGCAGCCCGACCTTGGTTGACGGCCGCGGCCTCTCCTTCGCGGACGTCTGGACCCTCGACGGCACCCTCATCGCCCATGTGGTGCAGGAGACCGTGGTGCGCCCCGCGCGGGCGCGCCGCTGATCTCCCCCGCTCCCCCTCCCCCCGCTCCCCCTCGCTACGTCTCATCGGAGGAACTCCTCATGTCCGACCTGGTTCTCACCTCGTTCGAGGACGGTGTCGCCGTCATCACGATCAACCGCGCCGAGGCCCGTAACGCCGTCAACCGGGCGATGGCGGATGCCGTCGCCGAGGCCGTCGACGAACTGGACGCCCGCGACGACCTCGTCGTCGGTGTGATCACCGGCGCCGGCGGGACGTTCTGCGCCGGCGCGGATCTCAAGGCGCTGGCCGCCGGTGAACGCTCCGGCATCCCCGGCCGCGGCTTCTGCGGGATCACCGAGACGCCGCCCGTCAAGCCGCTGATCGCCGCGGTCGAGGGATACGCGCTGGGCGGCGGCACGGAACTGGCGCTCGCCTGCGACATGATCGTCGCCGCCAGGACCGCGAAGTTCGGCCTCCCGGAAACCAAGCGCGGGCTCATCGCGGCGGGTGGCGGTCTGGTACGCCTGCCCCGGAAGATCCCGTACAACATCGCCATGCAGTACGCGCTGACGGGTGAATTCATCGGCGCTGAGCGTGGCCATGAACTCGGCCTGGTCAACGAGCTGACCGAGCAGGGCGAGGCGCTCTCGGGTGCCCTGGCCCTCGCCAAGGCGATCGCCGCCAACGGCCCGCTGGCCGTGCGCGCCAGCAAGGGGATCGTCGTGGATTCGGCCGACTGGTCGGCCGACGAGGCATGGGACCGCAACCGGAACGCCTGTGCCCCGGTGTTCGCGTCGGCCGACGCGAAGGAAGGCGCGCGGGCCTTCGCCGAGAAGCGCACCCCCGTCTGGGGAAGCCGCTGACGGCCTCACCGCCGTTCCACGTTCCCGGTGCACCGCGTCGTCGAGCGCCACAGCACCGAGGTGACCCACAGCTACCATCCCGAGGCAACGCTCGGGCATGACCGGACAAAGGAGTTCCGCCATGACCACCCTCTGGCCGCAGGGGCTGCCCCGCACCCTCGACTACCCCGACGGCACGATCGCCGATCTGCTCGCCGGGTCCGCCCATGCCTATCCCGACCGTGCGGCGCTGGTCGACGGCGAGGAGCGGCTGACCTTCGCCGAACTGCACGAGCGAGCCCTGCGGGTGGCCCAGGGGCTGCGCGAGCAGGGCATCGTCCCGGGCGAGGCCGTCGCCGTGCACATGCCCAACTCGATCTGGTTCACGGTCGCGTACTACGGCATCCTGCTCGCGGGCGCGGCCGTGGTGCCGGTCAACCCGACGCAGCCGCCCCTCGCGCTGCGCCGCCAGCTCGACGACTCGGGCGCGGTCGCGGCCTTCACCCACCCTTCCGTGGCGGCGCGGATGGCCGTGGCCCTGGAGGGCGCGGGGACGGTGCGCCGCATCTGTGTCGCACCGGCCACGACGGCGGCCCCGGCCGGTGACCAGGCACCGGCCGTGTTCCCTGTCGCCGACTTCCCGTTCGACGACCTCATGAAGGCGGAGGCGGCGCCGGCGACGGTGGTGGACGGCGACGCGGTCGCGCACCTCGCCTTCACCGGTGGCACGACGGGCGTGCCCAAGGCCGTGCGGGTCCTGCACCGCAACCTCCTCAAGAACGTGCTCCAGGTGGCGTGCTGGCGCAGTGCCGCCGTCCCGCACGCGGATGCCGAGGGCCGCATCACGCTGCGCCATGTGGAAGAGACCCGGACCTCGCACCACATCCCGATCGGCACCGCGACCGGTATCTCCATCGCCCCGCTCTTCCACGGCATGGGCATGGTCGGCCAGAGCGTCTTCGTCGCCGCCGGACTCACCGTCGTCGTCTTCGGCCGTTTCGACGCGGTCCGGTACCTGGACACCATCGAGCAGCTGGGCATCCACGCCATCACCGGCTCCCCCGCCCTGTGCCACGCGGTCCTCGCCGTACCGGACGTGCGGGAACGTGACCTGTCGTGCGTACGTGTGGTCAGCACCGGCTCCGCGCCGATGAACCCGGCCGCGGCCGCCGAACTCTCCGAGATCTTCCCGAACGCCGTGGTCAGCGACGGTTACGGACTGACGGAGGCGACGATGGGCGTCGCGATCAGCCCGCTGGACCGCTCGATGCCGCGCCCGGAGGGCAGCACCGGCCTGGTCCTATTCGACACCGAGGTCGAGATCCGGGAGCCGGACCTGGTCACGCCCGTGCCGCCCGGCGAGCGCGGCGAGGTCTGGGTCAGGGGCCCGCAGGTCACCGGCGGCTACCTCGGCCACCCCGAGCTCACCGCCGAGCAGTACGTGGGCGGCTGGCTGCGCACCGGCGACCTCGGCACCCTCGCCCCGGACGGATGGCTGTCGCTCGTGGGCCGGGCGAAGGACATGCTGATCTACAAGGGGTACAACGTGTACCCCGGCCCGTTGGAGAACGTCCTTCGCGAACACCCGGCGGTCGCCCAGGCTTCGGTCGTGGGCCGGCCGCACCCGGAGCACGGGGAGATCCCGGTGGCCTTCGTCTCGCTGAAGGCCGAGGCGGGCGTGTCGGTCACGGCCGAGGAACTGATCGCGTACGTCGCCGAGCGCGTCGCCCCGTACCAGCGGATCCGGGACGTGGTGATCGTGGACGAACTGCCGCTCTCGGCGACGGGAAAGATCCTCAAGACGGAGCTGCGCAGGCGGGCTGCCGACTCCTGAGGCAGGGTCACGGCCGCCTTCGCGGGCGGCGATTGTGATGGGGCCGGGCAGAGGGAAGTCTCTGCCCGGCCTCACGCGCTTGCTCCCCGGTGCTACTGGGCGTAGGCCCGCAGCGGGGGCTCCGCCGGGACCTTCGTGGCGTTGAGGATCTCCGCCGTGAAGTTCGCAGCCGTGATCGCCGTGGCCGCCACTGCCTCGTGCGGCCAGACTCCGGGAAGGTTGACGTCCAGGCACTTGCCGAACGGCAGCCGGCTGGGTATCGCCGTGCCTGAGTGCGACAGGGCGTCCACGACCAGCTTGTACGCCACAGCGTCGTACAACATGCTGTAGTGGGCGACGACCCGGCCGGCACAGACGTCCTGGACCAGGATGTTCTTCGCACCGTCGAGGGGCGCGGTCGTGAACGGCGTGATCGCCTCGTCGGTGAGGCTGTAGATGTTGGTGTACGAGATGTCGCCGGGGGTCTCGTCGTCCCGGTTGAGGGCGGCGTTGAACTGGGACCCGATGTTGAACTGGTGCAGCGCCGGTGCGCACCACCCGACGCAGAAGAGGTTGCCGCCGGTGGTCCCATGGCCGGGGTTGGCCAGGAAGACCAGGTCGTCGACCCGGCTCTGCAGGTGCGGCCACCATTTCACGGCCCAGCGCATCTCCATGTTGCCCTGGCTGTGGCCGATAACGTCGGCCTTGCGGCCGGTGGCGGCGTAGATCCTGTCAATGGCGTGGACGACGTACTCGGACGCCTCCTGGATGTCGCCCATCGACCGGTTGGGCAGCTCGACGCCGCAGACGTCATAGCCCGCGTCACGCAGGGCCGGGGCGTAGTTCCAGCCCCAGGTCTCGTCGTAGTTCGAGGTGGTGCCGTGGACCAGGAGCACCGGCTCATGGTCGGGGTGGGTGAAGGAACTCGGACAGCGCAGGGCCGCGTCAAGTGTGGCTGCGGGGGTATTCAGCTGCGGCTCGGCCGCGGCCGAGGCGGCCGGGACCGGGCCGAGCAGGGCGGCGACGAACGCAGCCACGAGCGCGGCGGCGAACGTACGGGCCCCTCCGCCCCGGTTCAGGGTGTTCCACGATCTGTTCACGGACGACTCCTTTGTCGGAACGACTTCCGCGCACACGGATGCCTCCTCGATGACAAGGACAGGAAGAGGGGCAACACCCGTGTGCGGGGAAGAATGTGGGGGTTGGTGGTTCACCTTGGCCGGGCCGCCGACACCGAACAAGGCTTCCCGCACGTCCCCGGCGCCTCCGGCCGAATTCCTGTGAAGCGTCACATCCGCGCCTTTCCGAAGGCGCCAGGCGGCACAAGTTCGGATGATCTCCCTTCCCTCTCGCCGCCCCTCGCGGTTGCGCTCACACGCCTTATCCGTGACTCGGGGTCGGTGAAGTTGGCCTGTGCCTTGGGCTTGGGGCGGGCCCCGGCGGCGGCCTTGTCGCCGGCGTCGGTGACGGCCTGCTCGTCGTCGGCGCCCGCGTACTCCTGGCACAACGGGGTATCGCCCCGAACGGTCTCTCGTACCCACCTGAACCCACAACTCAATTGGCCGTTACGGACCCATGCTTCTAGCCGACCGCAGTCATCTCACTGCCCGGCAGCATGGCAACCGACAGACCCTGGCGACGGGATTCGGGGGGGCGCGGCAGCCCGGCGTCGAGTCGGCGAGCCACCCGCTCGGCCTCCTGGCACGCCTCTACGGCCGTCTCTACCAGGTGGGCCAGTCGGTCGTCGGCGGCGGTGGTGGTCGTGGCCGTCACATTCGTTCGTCCTTCGGGGCATGGAGAAGCCGGGGCCCGCTTGGTGCGGACCCCGGCACGGTGGTGCGGTGGTTACGGCAGCACGATCGGGAAGTTGCGCGCCGGCCTCTCCAGCAAGCCGTGGAAGGTCGCGAGCACGGTCGCGTCGCCTTCCATGCCGACGGCTCCGGAGCCGATCGCCTCCGGGAAGGAGGTGTGCTGAGCGAGGATCAGGTCGAGCGTGGCGCGCTCCAAGCGCAGCGTCAGCTGTGAGGCTTCCCCGCCCGGCGCGTCGCCCCGCATCGGAGTGAGCACGCCGTTGCCGACCAGGAGCGTCCACACCTCGTCGGTGTCGGTGAACTCCCATCGCAGCAGCAGCCGGTGCGCGGCAGCCCGCGGTCCGTCCAGACGGACCGCCATCGACTCGAAGAGCTGTCGAGTGGAGAGCGCCGCGAGCATGTCGACGCTGTCCTTGCCGGGCGCTCCGGTCCGGCGCCTCTCCTGACCGGCCTCCCGCAGTTCCTTGGCTCCCGTGAGGTAGATGTTGCGCCAGGTGCCGTTCTCTTGGCCGAAGCCCAGCCGCTCGTACGTCTCCGCCTGCAGTTCCCGTGCCTCGGTGTGCTCGGGTTCGGCGAACAGAACGTGGTTGAGCAGTTCGGCGGCCCAGCGCAGGTCGCCGGCCTCGACCGCCTCGCGGGCGGAGGCGACGGTGGCGTCCGCTCCGCCGATCGCGGCGACGTACCTCTTGGCCTGCTCGACCGGGGGGTGCTGCCACAGGTGCGCCGGGTTGCCGTCGTACCAGCCCATGTAGCGCTGGTAGACGGCCTTCACGTTGTGGCTGAGGGAGCCGTAGTAGCCGCGTACGCTCCAGGCCTTGCCCAGCTCGCCGGGGAAGGAGTGGATCTCCTCGGCGATCTCCGGGCCGGTCAGGCCTTGGTTCATCAGGCGGACGGTCTGGTCGTGGAGGTAGGCGTAGGCGTCGCGCTGCTGGGTGAGCATGCGCATCACGTCGTCGTGTCCCCACGTCGGCCAGTTGTGGGAGCCGACGAGGATCTCGGCGCCTTCGAAGAGCTGGATCGATTCGGTGATGTACGACGCCCAGGCGTGGGCGTCGCGGACCTGTGCGCCGCGCAGGGTGAGGACGTTGTGCAGTGAGTGGTTGACGTTCTCGGCGATGAGCAGGACGCGATGGTCCGGCAGGTAGAAGTTCATCTCCGATGGGGCCTCGGTGTCCGGCGTCAGCTGGAAGACGAGTCGCACTCCGTCCAGGACGAGTTCCTGGCCCGTCGCCGTGATGCTCTGCGTCGGTGCGATCAGTCCGACGGTGCCGGTGGACAGGGCCTGCCCGAGACCGAATCCGACCGACGCCTCGGGGCCGACCGGCAGCGAGCGGCCGTACATGTACACGGCGCGGCGCAGCATCGCCGGCCCCGCGAAGACGTTCTCGCTGACGGCGTGGTCCATGAATCCGTCGGGCGCGACGACGGCGCACGCGCCAGTCTCGACCGCCGCGTGGGTGGTGACACCGAGGACGCCGCCGAAGTGGTCGCCGTGGCTATGCGTGTAAATCACGGCCTTGACCGGGCGCTCGCCGCGGTTGCGGGTGTACAGCCCCAGGGCTTCGGCGGCGACCTCCTTGGACGTCAGCGGGTCGACGACGACCACGCCGGTTTCGCCCTCGATGATCGTCATGTTGGAGACGTCGAGGCCGCGGACCTGGTAGATACCGGGCGCGACCTCGAAGAGGCCCTGGGCGGTGTTGAGCCTGCTCTGGCGCCACAGGCTCGGGTGCACGGTGTCGGGGCACTCGTCCTTGTTCAGGAAGTCCCAGCGGTCGTTGTCCCAGACGACTCGGCCTGCCGCGTTGCGTACGACGCAGGGCTCCAGCTTGTCGATCAGGCCACGGGTGGCGTTGGTCCGGTCGGTGGTGTCGTCCCAGTCGAGTTCGGGGGTGGAAGGCATCATCGGTCATCCCTCGCGGTCGGTGGAGGTGATCCGGGTCCATACGCCGGTCTCGCCGGCCTGCGCCGCGCGGCGGCCGAGGCTCTCGGCCCAGTGGCGCTCGGAGTCGACGGCGTCGCGCCAGGACCAGAGGCGGCGGGTGAGGCGGTGCAGCGGGTACTCCTCGGTGATGCCCATGGCGCCGTGCAACTGGTGGGCGATCCGGGCGATCTCCGTAGCGGCAGCGGCCGTGGTGATGCGTACGATCTCGGTGGCGCCGCTGCCGGGGGCTGCCTCGCGGGCCAGGGCGAGGGCCGCGTCGGCCTGAACGAGCTGGACGCGCATCCGGGCGAGGTTGCCCGCGACGGCCGGGATCTTGAGCAGGGGTGCGCCGAACTGCTCGCGCTCGGAGACGTACGTCCTGGTGAGTCGGTACGCGCCATGTGCGGCGCCGAGTACGGCGGCCGACCACAGGAGGGCGAGGCGCTCGCGGACCTCGGTGTGTTCCGGCGCGCCCGCTATGGCGGTGGCGGGCGAACCCGCGAGGAGCACGGTGTCGCGGGGCTCCCCGGCGATGTTGTCCACGGGCCGCACGGTGACCGAGGTATGGGCGAGCTCCACGACGAGCGGCGTGGCGCCGGGCGCGCACAGCACCAGGCGTGCGGCGTCGCGGGCCCACGGGACGGCGGTCAGCTCGGCGGTGAGGGTGCCGGACACGGTCTCCGGCTCCTCGTCGAGCAGCAGGACTGTGGTGAGGCCGTCGACGAGGTTCCCAGCGTGGCTGAGGATCCAGTCGGCGGTGGACGCCTCGACGATCGGTACGCCGATGCCGTGCCCGGCGAGGGACTCGACGACGACGAGCAGATCGTCGAGGGAGCCGCCGGAGCCGCTCTTCTCCTCGTCGATGCCGACCCGGGGCAGGCCTGATGCGACCAGGCTGTCCCACAGGTGGGGTGTGCCGGACGCGGCCAGGTCGTCGACCAGGCTGCGCAGTTCGTCGGCGAACTGGCTCATGAGCGGGCCTCCTGGCGGGCGATGAGGGAGAGCAGGACCTCGGCCGATCCGCCGCGCAGGCTGAAGGCCGGCGAGGCGAGCAGGGCCTGACCGAAGGCGGAGTCGAAGGCGGGTTCCTGGCACAGGTCGGTGCGGCGCAGCGCTTCGATGACGTCGTGCTCGAAGGCGTTGCCGAGGAACTTCAGGGCCGCGGCCTGCTGGACGGGTGCCTCGCCCGCGTCCATGGCACCGGCGACCTCGAAGCAGAGCCGGCGCAGGACCGCGAGGCGGGCGACGAGGGAGCCGAGCAGCGCCTGCAGTTCGCGGTCGTCCTGGTCGCGGGCGGCCGCTGCGATCAGTTCCACGAGGACGGGGTAGCTGGACAGGGAGCGCTCGGCGCCGCCGCGCTCGAAGGAGAGCTGCTCGACGACCTGCTTCCAGCCCCTGCCGGCCTCGCCGATGAGGCGGTGCGCCGGGACGAGGACGTTCTCGAAGCGCACCTCGTTGAAGTGGTGCTCGCCCGCGAGGTCCACGATCGGGGTGACCGACACGCCTTCGGCGTCCATGTCGAGGACGAACTCGCTGAGCCCGTCGTGCTTGCGCTCCTCGCGCGAGGTGCGAGCCAGCAGGTAAGCGTGCGTGGCGTGATGGGCCTGCGTGGTCCAGATCTTGTGCCCGTTGACCAGCCAGCCGCCCTCCACCTCCTCGGCGGTGGTCTTCACCGAGGCCAGGTCGGAACCGGCTTCCGGCTCGCTCATGCCCAGGCAGAACACGGCCTCGCCGGAGGCGATCCGCGGCACGATCTCCTCCTGGAGCTCGCGCGTGCCGTGGCGCAGGATCGCCGGGCCGATCTGCCGGTCACCGATCCAGTGCGCGGCGACCGGGGCACCGGCGCGGAGCAACTCCTCGGTCACGGCGAGCCGTTCGACGTTGGTGCGCCCGGCGCCGCCGAACTCCTCCGGATACGTCATGGCGATGAGCCCGTGCGCGGCGAGCTCCTTGCTGAACTCCAGGTCGAAGGAGCGCAGCCACGAGTCGCTGCGCGGGGTGTAGCGTCCGGCGTCCCGCCATGCGGCGGTCAGCTCGCGGACCTGCGTGCGCAGTTCGGCGCAGGAGTCCGTTCCCGGGGTGTGGTCCATGGTGGCCTTTCGGGCGTGCGAGGCGGTGCGAAGCGGGGGTCAGCGGCCGGTGAAGACGCCGGGACGCTTCTCCTGGAAGGCCGCGAACGCCTCCTGCGAGTCCTGGGTGGAGGTGATGACGGCCATGTGCGAGGAGATGAGGTCGAGTGCGGTCCGCAGGTCGTGGCGTGCGCCCTGGCGGACGGCGCGCTTGATGGTGCGGATCGCGACCGGCGGCCGTTCGGCGAGCCGGGCGGCGTACGCGTACACGGCGCCCATCAGGTCCGCGTCCTCGTGAACCTCGTCCACCAGGCCGATACGCAGCGCCTCCTCGGCACCGACGAAATCGCCGGTCCACAGCATCCGCAGTGCGGTGGACGTGCCGACGGCTCGGGGCAGCAGCCAGCAGCCGCCGTCGCCGGGGACGAGGCCGACCTTGATGTATCCCTCGGAGAAGCGGGCTCCGCGTCCGGCGAAGCGCAGGTCGCACAGGAGCGCCATGTCCATGCCGGCGCCGACGGCCGGCCCGGTGACGGCGGCGATGACGGGTTTGTCGATGTCTTCCAGGGCGAGCGCGACACGATGGACGTTCTGCGTCAGCAGCTCCTTCTCCCCCAACGGCGCCCGCTCCTCCCCCTTGAACGCGGAGAGGTCCACGCCGGAGCAGAAGGAGTCGCCGGCGCCGGTGACGACGATGACTCGCACCTCGGGGTCGCCCTGCGCCTCCGTCAGGGCGTCGGCCCAGGCGTGCACCATGTCGATGGTGAAGGCGTTCTTGCGCTCGGGGCGGTTGAGGAGGATGGTCGCGATCCCGTCGCGGACCGTGTACTCGAGATCGGCCATCGCCGTCCCTTTCTCTAGTGGGTGGCGGTCCGCAGCTCGCGCTTGAGGACCTTGCCGTTGGGATTGCGGGGCAGCGCCTCGACGAAGTGGACGCCGCGGGGCTTCTTGTACGAGGCGATCCGGTCCCGGGTGAAGTCGATGAGTTCCCGTTCGGTGGGGCGGTCGGCTCCGGGGCGCGGGACCACGAAGGCGGTGACGGCCTCGCCCCATACCTCGTCGGGGAGGCCGACGACCGCGACCTCGGACACCGCCGGGTGTTCGGCGAGCACGGACTCGATCTCGGTGGGGTACACGTTCTCGCCGCCGCTGACGATCATGTCCTTGATGCGGTCGGCGAGGAAGAGGTAGCCGTCCGCGTCGAGGTAGCCACCGTCGCCGGTGCACAGCAGGCCCTCGGAGTCGTAGAGTGCTGCGGTCTCCTCGGGCCGGTTCCAGTAGCCGGGTGTGTTGTGGCGGGAGCGGATCCGGATCTCGCCGACGGTTCCGGTCCGGACGGGGCTGCCCGTCTCCGGGTCGGCGATCACGACGTCGACTCCGCGGCGGGGCCTGCCGACCGAGGTGAGGAGGTGCTGCTGGGGACCGTCGGGCTCGTGGTCCTCCGGCGGCAGCTGGGTGACCGTGCCGCCGCCCTCGGTGAGCCCGTACTTGCCCATGAAGTGGCAGGCGAAGAGGGATATCGAGCGGCGCAGCAGTGCGGGGGTGATGGGCGCGGAGCCGTACGTGATGAGGGTGAGGCGGGAGAAGTCGTGCTTCTCGATCCCGGGCAGCTCGGTGAGCATGTGCAGGACCGAGGGGACGAGGAAGGCGTGGGTGACGCCCTCTCGCTCGATGGCCGAGGCCGCGGCCGCGGGGGCGAAGTCCGGGAACATCAGGCTGGTGGCTCCGGCGGTGAGCGCCACGCGCAGCCAGCCCAGCCCTCCGATGTGGAACATCGGCAGGGCGTTGAACGCGACGGACCCGGGCTCCCAGAGGTACTCCTCCAGCTCGGTGGTGTCGGCGTAGAAGTTGCCGTGGGTGAGCAGGACGCCCTTGGGGACGCCGGTGGTGCCGGATGTGTAGATCTGCAGGAACACCTCGTCGGCGTCCGCGCCGGTGCCCCGGCCCGGGTCGTCGTCCGGGTACGCGGCGAGCCAGGTCTCGTACGCGGGCACGTCCGGCTGCTCGGAGGGGCCGATGACGATCAGCCGCAGTCCGGGAAGGGCCGCGCACACGGCGTCGGCGGCGGCACGGAACTCGGGTTCCGTCAGCAGGACCGTCAGTTCGGCGTCCTGCGCGACGGCGGTCAACTCTGCCGCGGAAAGGCGCCAGTTGAGTGGGACGGTCACCAGCCCGGCCTTGGCTGCGCCGACCAGGATCTCGCCCGCCTCGTTACGGGTGCGGGCGAGGAAGCCGATCCGGGACCTGGCGGCGGTATCGGCGAGGAGCGCGCGGGCGATGCGGTTGCTGCGCGAGTTCAGTACGGAGTAGGCGACCGTACGGCCCTGGCAGGTGAGCGCGGTGGAGGCGCCGCGCTCCGTCGCGTGGAGGCGGATGGCGTCGGGCAGGTGCAGGCCCATGAAGGATTCCCTCCATCGTCGTTGGCAGAGGATGCGGCGATACGGAAGCGCGGGGCCCGGCCGGCCCTCGCGGCAGGGCGTGTCAGCCCTTGGGGCCACCCGCCACGTAGAGGATCTGGCCGTTGACGAATCCGGCTTCCTCGCGGACGAAGAAGGAGACCGCCTGGGCGATGTCCTCGGGGCGGCCGCCGCGGCGCACCGGGATGGCCTTGGCGTAGCGCTCGGTGAACTCCTCGAAGGTGATGCCCATGCGCTCCGCGGTGGCCTCGGTCATCTCGGTGGCGATGAAGCCGGGGGCGACGCAGTTGACGGTCACGCCGAACGGGCCGAGCTCGATCGCCAGGGTCTTGGTGAGACCCATCAGGCCGGCCTTGGCAGACGCGTAGTTCGACTGGCCACGGTTGCCGAGGGCGGCGGACGAGGACAGGTTGACGGTGCGGCCCCAGCCGGCGGCGGTCTGGTGGCGCTGTACGGCGCGTGCCATCAGGAAGGCGCCGCGCAGGTGGACACCGATGACCGAGTCGAACTCCTGGTCGGTCATCTTGAACAGGAGATTGTCCCGGATGATGCCGGCGTTGTTCACCAGGACGGTGGGGGCGCCGAGTTCGGCCGTGACGCGCGCGACGCCCGCCTCGACCTGCCCGGAATCGGAGACGTCGCAGCCGACTGCGAGGGCGCGGCCGCCGTCCTTCTCGACGGTCTCGACGGTCTTGGCACAGGCGGCCTCGTCGAGGTCGAGGACCGCGACGGCGAAGCCGTCCCGGGCGAGGCGGGCGGCGATCGCCGCGCCGATGCCCCGGGCGGCACCGGTGACGATGGCGACCTTGGGGGCGGGGTGGGTGGTGGTCAAGGTTGCTCCCTGTGGCACGTGTGGGGGACGGTCTACTTCGGGGCCATGCGGATAGCGCCGTCGAGGCGGATCGTCTCGCCGTTGAGCATGGGGTTCTCGATGATCGAGGTCGCCAGGTGGGCGTATTCGGCGGGGTCGCCGAGGCGGGAGGGGTGCGGGACCTGGGCGCCGAGCGCGTCGAGGAACTCCTGCGGCTTCTTGTTGAGGAGCGGGGTGGAGAAGAGGCCGGGGGCGATGGTGACCACGCGGATCTTCGCTGCTGCGAGGTCCCGGGCGATCGGCAGGGTCATGCCGACGATGCCGCCCTTGGAGGCGGAGTAGGCGCACTGGCCGATCTGGCCCTCGAAGGCGGCGGCGGAGGCCGTGTTGATGATGACGCCGCGCTCCCCGGCGACCTCGTCGGTCTTCGCCATCTCGGCGGCGGCGAGGCGCAGCACGTTGAAGGTGCCGATCAGGTTGACGCCGACGACGAACTCGAAGTCCTCCAGGGCGTAGGGCGTGCCGTCGCGGCCGACGGTGCGGCCGCCCTTGCCGAGGCCGGCGCAGTTGACGGTGATGCGCAGCGGTGCCTGGGCCGCCGCGGTGGCGACAGCGCGGGCTGCGTCGTCGGCGCTGCGGACGTCGCCGGCGACGAAGTGGGCGCGCTCGCCGAGTTCCTTGGCGCGCTGCTCGCCCTGGGAGGTGGGCAGGTCAAGCAGGACGACGTGCGCACCCTGGTCGATCAGGCGCGTGGCGGTGGCGAGGCCGAGGCCCGACGCACCGCCGGTGATGACGGCGGAGACTCCGTTGGTCTGCATGGTGTGGTTCCGTTCTCGGGCCGTCGGCCCGTTCAGAGGCCGATGGACTTGGCGATGATGGTCTTCATGACCTCGCTGGTGCCGCCGTAGATCCGCATGACGCGGGTGTCGGCGTAGAGGCGCGCGATGGGGTACTCGAGCATGTAGCCGTAACCACCGTGCAGTTGGAGGCACTTGTCGATGACGCGGCTCGCGGTCTCGGTGCAGAGCAGCTTCGCCATGGCCGCGTAGTCCGCGGACAGCTCGCCCTGCGCGTCCCGCTCCAGGGCCTCGTACGCCATGAGCCTGGCGGCCTCGACCTCGGTGGCGCACTCGGCGAGCACGAATTTGGTGTTCTGGAAGGAGGCCACCGGCTTGCCGAAGACCTGGCGGTCCCGGGTGTACTCCTTGGCGAAGGTCACCGCCGCTTCGGCGGCGGCCGCGGCCTGGACGGCGATTACGAGGCGCTCGCGCGCGAGGTTGCGGCCGAGGTAGAAGAAGCCCTCGTCCCGCTCACCGAGCAGGTTCTCCACCGGGACCTTCACGTCGGTGAAGGAGAGTTCGGCGGTGTCGGACGCGTGCAGGCCGATCTTGTCCAGGCTGCGGCCGACCGCGAAGCCCTCGCTCGTGGTGTCGACGACCAGGATCGACAGGCCCTTGCGACGGTTGTCCGCCGGCGCCGGGGACGTACGGCACACCACCAGGACCAGATCGCACTGCGTGCCGCCGGTGATGAAGGTCTTGGCGCCGTTGAGGACGTAGTGCGTGCCGTCCTCGGAAAGGATGGCCCCGGTCCGGATGCCGGCCAGGTCGGAACCGGTACCGGGCTCCGTCATCGCGATGGAGAGCATGAGGTCGCCGGAGACGCAGCCGGGGACCCAGCGCTGCTTCTGTTCCTCGGTCCCGAAGTGCAGAAGGTACGGCAGGATGATGTTGGAGTGGGTCATCGCGGTGCCGAGGGTGGCTCCGGCCCGGGCGACCTCTTCGGCGAGCACGGCACCGAAGTGGTGACCGGTCTGGGCGCCACCGCCGTACTCCTCCGGAACCTCCATGCCGAGCAGGCCCAGCTCGCCGAGCTTGCGGTAGAAGTCGCGGGGGACGGCCTTCGCCGCGACCCAGTCCTGCAGATGCGGAGCCGCTTCCTTGGCGAGGAAGTCCCGGACCACCTGCCGGAAGGCCTCGTGCTCCTCGTTGAATACCGTGCGCGGCATGACCGCCTCTTTCCTGCTCTCGGGTTAGGCAGTTTTCACTTTTGCGCCCTACAGCTCGCCTGTCAAGGGATGATCGACGGGAGCCACGACCTAGACAGCAAGGTTAGCTTGAAATAACTTGAGGCGACTGGAGCCCGCGCGTGACCGCGCCTTCCACCCCCTCATACAGGAGCAGCCCATGCGTGACGCAGTGATCGTGGACGCCGTGCGAACCCCCGTCGGGAAGCGGGGAGGTTCCCTCTCCGGTATCCACGCCGTCGATCTCTCCGCCCACGTCCTGACCGCCCTCGCCGAGCGCACCGGCCTCGACCCCGCCACCGTCGACGACGTGATCTGGGGCACGGTCTCCCAGGTCGGCGAGCAGTCGGGCGTCGTCGGCAGGTTCGCGGCACTCGCGGCCGGCTGGCCCGAGTCCGTGCCGGGTGTCTCCGTCTCACGCGCGTGCGGCTCCTCCCAGCAGTCGGTGCACTTCGCGGCCGGGCTCGTCACCGCCGGGCAGTACGACATCGCCGTGGCGGGCGGTGTGGAGTCGATGAGCCGGGTACCCATGGGCTCGGCCCGCGACGTCCCGGGCGCCGGAAGGGCATACGGGCCGCTCCTGCGCGGCCGCTACTTCCCCGACGGACAGGGCACCTTCGATCAGGGCGTCGGCGCCGAACTCATCGCCGAGCGGTACGGGTTCACCCGCACGCAGCTCGACCAGCACGCCCTCGACTCGCACGAGCGGGCCGCCCGCGCCGTCGACGAGGGCCGCTTCGCCGCCCAGATCACGCCGGTCACCGTCACCGACACGGACGGCACCGTGCGCGTCTTCGACACCGACGAGGGGGTGCGACGCGGGTCCACCCTGGAGAGGCTCGGCGGGCTGAAGACCCCGTTCAAGGAGGACGGTGTGGTGAGCGCCGGCAACTCCTCTCAGATCTCCGACGGCGCCGCCGCGCTGCTCATCACCACCGGCGAGATCGCCCGCAGGAACGGCTGGGACCCGATCGCCCGCGTCCACACCGCCGTCCTCGCCGGCGTCGACCCGGTCACCATGGCCCTCGGTCCGGCGCCCGCCACCGCCAAGGCACTCAAGCGCTCCGGGCTGTCGATCGGAGACATCGGCGCGTTCGAGATCAACGAGGCATTCGCACCGGTCACGCTGGCCTGGCTGAAGGAGACCGGCGCCGACTACGAGCTGATGAACCCGCTCGGCGGCGCGATGGCCCTCGGCCACCCGCTCGGCGGCTCCGGCGCACGCCTGATGACGACACTCGTCCACCACATGCGGGACAACGGCATCCGCTACGGCCTCCAGGCCATGTGCGAGGCCGGCGGCATGGCCAACGCGACGATCCTCGAACTCCTCTGAACCACCGGGCACGACGGAGAGGGGGTGCTGCAACGGGCAGCACCCCCTCTCCGCACGCCCGTCACGTCATCGCGCGAGACCTGCCTCCGCCAGTACTTCCTCGGTGTGCGCGCCGACCACCGGCGCCGGCCGCGGCATACCCGACGGGGTGCCGTGGAAGCGCGGGGCGGGGGCCGGCTGGAGCACACCGCCCTCGGTGAAGTACGTGCCCCGGGCCATGTTGTGCGGGTGCGCGGCGGCTTCCGTCAGTCCGTACACCGGCGTGACGCAGGACTCCGTGCCGTCGAAGACGACGGTCCACTCCTCGCGGCTCCGTCCGGCGAAGATCTCCTCCAGACGCGCCCGCATGACGGGCCAGCTGTCCCGGTCGTGCTGCCGGGCGAACAGCGGATCGTCACCGATGCCGAGAACCTCCAGCAGGACGGCGTAGAACTGCGGCTCGACGCTGCCGACCGCCATGTGCCCGCCGTCGGAGGTGCGGTACGTCCGGTAGAAGGGAGCACCACCGTCGAAGAGGTTGACGCCGCGCGCGTCCTCCCATCGGCCCACCGCGAGCAGGCCGTGGATGAGGGCGAGCTGGATGGCCGTGCCGTCGGTCATGGCGGCGTCGACGATCTGGCCCTTGCCCGTGCGCTGGGCGCTGACCAGTGCGGTGGTGATTCCGAGGGCGAGCAGCATGCCGCCTCCGCCCATGTCGCCGACGAGGTTCAACGGGACGGGCGGGTTCTCGTCCGCACCTCCCATCGCCCCCAGCGCGCCAGCGACGGCGATGTAGTTGATGTCGTGGCCGGGTGCCTGGGCGAGCGGGCCGTCCTGGCCCCAGCCGGTCATCCGGCCGTAGACGAGCTCAGGGTTGCGGGCCAGACAGACGTCGGGCCCGAGGCCCAGGCGTTCGGCGACGCCGGGGCGGAACCCTTCGATGAGTGCGTCGGCGGTATCGATGAGGGCGAGGAGGGCCTCGACGTCCGACGGGTCCTTCAGATCGAGTGCGACGGAACGGCGGCCTCGGTGCAGGATCGGGTGCTTCGACGCCGTACCGGCCTCGGCGGGCCGGTCGATGCGGATGACCTCCGCGCCCTGATCGGCCAGGAGCATGCCGGCGAAGGGGCCCGGCCCGATGCCGCCGAGTTCGATGACACGGATACCGGCCAGCGGGCCGGCGGGAGTGGATGCGGTACTCACGGGGATGGTCGGCTCTTTCCGGGCGACGGGAGTGGGGAACGGCCGCCCCGCCAGGGGCGTGCGGGGCGGCCGGTGTGCCGGGGCCGGTCCGTCGGGGGTGGCCGGGCGGCCCCGGCACGTGGTGACGGACCTACAGGCCCAGGTCCTTGGCGATGATCGTCTTCATGACCTCGCTGGTGCCCCCGTAGATCCGCGAGACACGGGTGTCCGCGTACAGGCGGGCGATCGGGTACTCCAGCATGTAGCCGTAACCACCGTGCAACTGGAGGCACTTGTCGATGACACGCCCCGCGACCTCGGTGCCGAACAGCTTGATCTTCGCCGCGTCGGCGCCGGTCAGTTCTCCCGAGTCGTCGAGTTCGATGCCCTTGTCGACAAGGGCCTGGAGGGCCTCCACCTCGGCGGCGCACTCGGCGAGGACGAACTTGGTGTTCTGGAAAGCGGCCACAGGCTTGCCGAAGACCTGGCGCTCCAGGACGTACTCCCTGGCGAACTCGATCGCGGCCGTGGCCGTGGCAACGGAGCCCACGCCGATGGAGAGCCGCTCGCGGGGCAGGTTCCTGCCCAGGTAGGAGAAGCCCTTGTCCTGCTCGCCGAGCAGGTTTCCGACCGGCACCCGGACGTCGGCGAAGGAGAGTTCGGAGGTGTCGGAGGAACGCAGTCCGATCTTGTCCAGCTTGCGGCCGTACGCGAACCCCTCACTGTCGGTCGGAACGACCAGAAGGCTGAGACCGTGACGGCGGTCGTCGGCGGTCGGCGGGGCGGTGCGGGCCGCGACGACGCACAGTTCGGAGTTGCGGGCGCCGGTGATGAAGGTCTTGGAGCCGTTCAGGACGTAGTGGGTGCCGTCCTCGGCGAGCCTGGCCGTGGTACGGATCCCCGCGAGATCGGAGCCGGTGCCCGGCTCGGTCATCGCGATGCAGAGCATGATGTCGCCGGAGGCGACGCCCGGGAGCCAGCGCTTCTTCTGCTCGTCGGTGGCGAGGTCCAGCAGGTACGGCAGGACAATGCCGGTGGACACGCCGTAGTGGCCGAAGGAGACGGCGGCGCGTGCGCACTCCTCGTTGATGACGACCTGGTACTTGTAGCTGGTCGCGCCGGCGCCGCCGAGCTCCTCGGGGATGTCGAAGCCCATCACGCCGAGCGCGCCGAGCTTGCGGAAGATCTCGCGGTCGACGAGGTTGTCCCGCTCCCACTGCTCGAAGTGGGGCTTCACCTCCTTGGCGATGAAGTCCCGGATCATCGCCCGGAAGTCCTCGTGCTCCTGGTTGTAGAGCGTGCGCTTCATGCGTCGGTCCTGTCGTGGCTGTCGTTGCTGTCGTTGTGCGGTGCGTGGATGAGGGGTGGTCGGCAGGAATCGTCGTCGACCGTCGCGCCCCGGGCGCTGACGCAGCCGGTGACGGTCAGCCGGCGGAGACTACGGCCGAACCCCGAAGGGTCACGGTGCCGTCGGGGAGGGAGACCGTCAGTTCGAGGTGGGCGAGGCCGTCCTCGACCTCGGTGACTGTGCCGTTGCAGAGCGGGGTGGCGTTGACCGGGGTAATCGCGGAGAAGCGCACGCCGTACGTCTTGACGCGCTCCTGCGGGACCCAGTCGGTGAGCAGTCGGCCGAGGTAGGCCATGGAGAGCATGCCGTGGGCGAACACGTCCGGAATGCCGACGGCCTGGCACGCGTCGGTGTCGATGTGGACGGGGTTGTGGTCACCGGAGGCACCCGCGTACAGCGCCAGCGTGGCACGCGTGACCTGCGAGGCCCGGAGAGTGAACGAGTCGCCCGTGTTCAGGGTGGTCATCGCCGGTCCGCCTTCGGGTCGCGCACCACGAGGGTGCCGGTGAGCGTGGCGACGGGCGCACCGTCGCGGGTCACGTGGGTGTCGCGCACGATGAACCGCAGTGCGCCGCCCTTCTTCTCGTAGACGTCCCTGACCACCGTGGAGAACGTCAGGATGTCGCCCGCGTACGCGGTGGCGTGGTAGGCGAACTCCTGGCCGCCGTGCAGGATCATGCGGACGTCGACCCCGAGGTCCGCCAGGAACCTGCCCCGATTGGGGTTGTCCATTTCCAGACAGAACAGGAACGTCGGCGGGACCGGGAGGTCACGGTGGCCTGCGGCCTCGGCGGCCGCCAGGTCGGAGTAGATCGCGTCCGTCTGCCCGATGGCGCGGGCGAAGAACCGGAGCCTGCCGCGCTCGGCCTCGGTCGAGAACGCGGGGGTGCGGCTGCCGATGAGGGCGGGGCCTACGGCCATGGGTCAGCACACCTTCCCGAACAGCGTGCCGCCGCCGACCGTGCCGGACCGGAGCGTCCGGGCGGCGACGGCGACCTCGTCGTACGTCCCGGCTGAGCCGGGCTTGGCGAACGGGCCGGCCCCGGCCTCTGCCGCCAGCACTCTGAGACCCATGCAATCCTCCAGCCATTAGGTTAGTAGAGATTCACTTTCTCGTCACTTTCCCCTGACGTCAAGAGCTCTCTAAGCGCATGTGATGGTTTTCAATGCATACGCACGGCGATCCGTGCGCACATCCGGACGGCGACCCGGAGTCAGGACTTCGCTGCGAGCTTCGCGGCGTCGCGCGCGGGGTCGACGAGCATGAGAGCTGCGGCCGCCCCGATGATCATCGCGACCCCGAGCACCATGAAGCCGTCCCCGTAGCCGAGCGCGACGGACTCGCCCGAGTCGACGAGCTTGCCCATCACCAGCGGGGCCACGACGCCGCCGAGGCTGTAGATGCCCGTGATGATCCCGAAGACGGTGCCGCGCTGCCTCGCCGGCACCACGTCGGCGAGACCGGCGAAAGCGACGCCGTAGCCGGCCGAGTTCAGACAGGAACCCAGGACGAGCAGCGCCATCTGCACCACACCGCGGTCCAGCGAGGAAAAGGCGATGGTGCACGCCCCCGAAGCGACGACCATCGCGCCGGGCAGAATGCCGCGCGTGACCCGGCTGCCGATGCCTCGCCTCGTCATGGCACTGGAGAGCACGCCGACGAGGATCACCGCGATCGCGGACCCGAGATAGGGCAGGGCGACCAGATTGCCCGCCGTGGTGGCGTCGTAGCCGAGCCCCTCACGCAGATAGAGAGGCAGCCAGCTGACCTTGACCGAGGTGTTGGCGTAGGCGACGAAGAACAGCAGCGCCATGCCGATGAGCGTCCCGGTGGAGAACAGACGCCTCAGGGGGACCTGTTCCGGCAGAACAGGCGTCGCCACGCCCCGCGTCACTCCATGACCGTGACCGGCGGATGCGGCCTCGGGCCCCGAATCGCCGCCGATCAGCCAGAGCCCCGCGATCACCGCGCCGACGACCGCCACCACGGCGAAGGCCGTGTGCCAGGAGTGCGCGAGGATGACCCAGGTCAGCACGGGCGCGGCGATGAGGGGGCCGATCCCCGCACCTGCGACGACGATCGAACTGGGCACGGCACGCCTGTGCGCCGGGAACCACGAGTGCGCCACCTGCATCGCGAGGGCGGTCGTCGGCCCCTCGGCAAGGCCCAGCAGCACCCGGCAGGCGACGATCGTGGTGAATCCGACCTGGGCGGCCATCGGGGCGAGACTGAGAGCCCACACGGCGGCGATCCCGCCCAGCAGCCAGCGGGCCCGGACCCTGCCGCCGAGCCAGCCGCCGAGGACGGAGCCGACGGCGAAGAGCCAGAAGAAGCTGCTCTGAATGATGCCGAACCGGGCGTCATCCAGGCCGAGATCCTCCTTCATACCGACTCCGGCCAGCCCGACGACGACCTTGTCGGCGTAGTTGACCAGCATCAGACACACGAGCAGCGCGAGAACGACCCACGCCTTGCGCCGCACGGGGGCCACGCGGCCAGGGGCCGTACCCCCCGGCTCGGATGCGGACACTTCCTGCTGTTCGACGGCCACGAGGGCCTCCCTTGTGCAGCGGGGCAAATGTGGCAGGAAGTGAATCACCCCTAACTCATGTGGGCAAGGGTTCAAATCGATATGCCATGAGACTGGACGCAGGAGTGACTTCTCTCTAACTTGACAGTGTTGTGCTCACGCGGAGGTGACGATGAACCAGCCGCACACCGGGATGCCGGTACGGCACGCCCGTCCACCCCATCGGCAGCCCCGACTGTCCGGCGAGCCCTCCAAGGAGGGCGGCGCCCGCGTCCTGCGCCATGCGGCGGAGCTGCTCCTTCCCCGGATCCCCGCCTTCGCGGAGTCGGCACTGACGGAGCTGTGCGAGGCCAGCTCCTACTACGGGAACCCCTTGCTGGCGCCGCCCGACCTGCGGGAGTCCGCCCACACCGCGCTGGAGTGCTTCGTCGGCGGCATGGTCGAGCCGAGCCGCATGTCGGAGTCGGGCGAGTACGCCTGGCACACCGGCGGGAAACGGGCCGAGGAGGGCGTGCCCCTCCAGGCCGTGCTGCACGCCTATCGGGTCGGAGGCGCCGAGATCTGGGACACCTTGGTCGGCCTCGTCATGCGCGACTGTCCGGAGCAGGGGCATCTCATGGCGTTCGCCGCCAACGAGGTGTGGGGCCGCGTGGACCGCGACACCGCCCTCGTCGTCGAGGCGCACCGGCGCACCGCCGACCGCCACCCCGAGGACGACGGCCGCAAGCAGCTGCCTCTCCTGAAGGTACTGCTGCGGGGATACACCGAGGTGACTCGTGTTTCGGCCATCGCCGTCGCGCTCGGCCTGCCGCTGCACGCCCGCTACGCGGTGGCGCTGCTCTGCGGCAGCGACGCGGAACGCTCCGCCACGGACCCTGCCCGCGAGGTACGCGACGGGATGGAACTGCACTGGTGCCCCCAGGAGGACGGCCTGGCCGTGGTGGCCCTGCTCGGCGACCGCTCCGCGGAGGACCTCGCGGCGGCGATGCCGACGGCACCCGGGCTGCGCGGAGGGGTCAGTACCGTCGTCTCCGGCCTCATGGAGCTCGGGCGCGCACGTGAGTTCGCCCAGCTGGCCCTGAACAGCTGCTCGGCGGACGGTGAAGTCGCCCGCCTCGCGGACCGACTGCCCGGGGCGTTCATCCTCGCCCGCCCCGATCTGGCACAGGAGTTCGCCGCCCAGGTACTCGGTCCCGTACTCGAAGCGGATCCGGTGGAGCGCGATCAACTGCTGGCCACCCTGGCGGCGTGGCTCGACTGCCAGGGCTCGACGGGGGAGGCAGGCAAGCGTCTGTACTGTCACCGCAACACCGTGCTCAACCGGCTACGCCGGCTGGAGCGGCTCACTGGACGGCTGCTGGCCCGGCCGCGTGACGTGGTCGACCTGGCATTCGCGCTGGAGTCGCACCGACTCACCAGCAGAAAGAGTTCCTGAGTGAGCAAGTATTCACTTTCTGGCACATAGCCACTCTCCCGTGGAGCCTGCGACCGAGGCATCGGAGTGAGTCAGTGATCACCTGACCGCTTGGATGTTGTACTTTTCCCAGATGACCGACAGCGAGGGACCAGCGGCGATGCAGACCGAAGGGACGAGGCGGAGGACCGCACGCAGGCCTCCCGACCGCAAGGCCCGGATCGTCTCCGCCGCGGCCGAGCTGTTCCGCACCCGCGGCTATCACAACGTCTCGCTGGCCGACGTGGCGACCGAGGTCGGGATCACGGCGCCGGCACTCTACCGGCATTTCCGCGGCAAGCCGGACCTGCTGCTCCACGTCGTGGAGTCCACCGTCGCCACTGTCGCCGCTTCCGTTGCGGCCGCGCCCGATCTGGACACCTATCTCCGTGCGTCGGCTGCCGAGACGCAGGACCGCCGCGGGTCGGCCGTGCTGTGGCAGCGCGAAGCACGCCACCTGCCGGAGGAACGCCGCAAGGAGCAGCGTCAGGTACTGAACGGTGTCGCCGAGGAGATCGGCAGCCTCATCCATACCGCGCGACCTGAACTCAGCCACGCCGACCAGCAGTTGCTGGCCTGGGCCGTCCTGGCGGTGTACGGCTCCGTTTCCTGGCACCGCACGTCGCTGCCCCGACGCCGCTTCGAGGAACTCCTGTACCGGCTCGCGTACGCCGCAGCGCACTGCCCGCTCGGAACCAGCCCGGCGCCCGGGACCGCGACACCCCCGGGCGGTTATGCCGGCCTCGCGATGTCCCGGCGCGAGGAGATTCTCGTCGAGGCGATCCGGCTCTTCGACGAGCGGGGCTTCCAGTCCGTGAGCACCGACGACATCGGCCAGGCCGCCGGCGCGACGGGCCCCAGCATCTACAAGCACTTCCCCACCAAGACCGACCTGCTGGTGGCTGCCGTGGTGCGGGGCGGCGAGCAGCGTCGCGCCGGTACGGCACGGGCACTGTCCGGGCCGGGCACCCCGAGCGAGACGCTGGAGCGGCTGCTGCGCTCATACGTCGACTTCGCCGTCGGGCAGAGCCACCTGATCGGTCTGTTGATCGGCGAGCTCGACCAGTTGCCGGAGAAGGAACGCAAGGCCGCACGCCAGACCCAGCGCGAGTACCTCGGGCTCTGGGTGCGGCTCCTGGACGAGGTGCGCCCCGGCCTCGACCCGGCCGAGGCGAGGATCACCGTCCTCGCCGTCCTCACCGTCATCGACAACGCGGCCCGCACGGGCGCTTCCGGTGACCGTCCGGACCTCGCTGAACGCCTCACCGAGATCGGCACCGCGGTCCTTCTGGCGGAACGCGTGACCGACCCGGCGTAAAGGCGCTCCTCAGGTCCCGGTTACGGGGTCGCGAGGGGGAAGTGGGGGTCGAACGTCTCGACCACGGCCCCGAGCGCGGTGAGCGCCGCCATGTCGCCGTCCGTGGTCAGTGCGTGCTGCTCGACGGCTTCGGCGGCACGGCCGGGGGCCAGGAGGAGCCCGGCGAGCGCGGCCTTGGGTCCCTTCACCGTCAGCTGTGCTTCGCCGGAGTGGCCGGGGCGAGCGTTCAGCACGCCGTTGCGTACCCACATGGTCCAGTCCCCACCGGAGTCGGCGAAGGTGAAGTCGATGCGGATGTCGACGTCGGCGGCCTTGGTGCCGTCGACATGAACGCCCACGAAGTCGAAGAGCAGATCGACGGGCATGGCCAGGATGGTGTCGATGCTGTCGGTGTGGATGCCGCCCTCTGTTCGCACGCCCTCGCGGAGCTCCTGCGCGGCGGTGAGGAAGATGGCCCGGTACTGCGGGACTTCGGCCTGGTAGCCGAGCTGCTCGTAGGCGTCGGCCTGGAGGCCCTTCGCTTCGGTGTCGTCGGGGTCGGCGAAGACGAGGTGGTGCAGGACCTGGACGGCCCACCGGTAGTCGCCGCCTTCGATCGCGTCACGGCCCTCCTGGATGATCCGGTCGCGGCCGATGAGGTCGACGTGGCGCCTGGCGTGGTCCTGGGGCAGCAACGGCATGATGGTGGCCGGATCACCGTCCCAGAAGCCCAGTTCCTTGTGGAAGACGGCTCGGACGTTGTGGTGCAGGCCGCCGTGGTAGTAGCGGTTGAACCACTTCTTGCCCACCGCATCGGGCAGTTCGACGATCTCGGCGGCCTCCAGCGGCGTCAGGCCCTGGTTGGCCAGCCGCAGCGCCTGGTCGTGGATGTACTTGTACATGTCGCGCTGGGACTCCAGGAACGCGACGACGTTCTCGTTGCCCCACACCGGCCAGGTGTGCGGCCCGTAGTGGACCTCGGCTTCCGCGCCCCAACGGACCAGGGTCTCGTCCAGGTAGCGGGCGAAGTTCCGCGCGTCGCGGGTACGGGCGCCCCGGATGGTCTGGATGTTGTGCATGGTGTGGTTGGCGTTCTCCGCGCAGGTGAGCGCCTTGATCGCGGGGATCCAGATGTGCATCTCCTCCGGGGCCTCGGTGTCCGGGGCGTAGAGGAACTCGAACGTCCAGCCGCCGAGCGTCCGTGTCTCGCCGGTGCGGGTGACGGGGTCGGTGGGCGGGATGTAGCTGAACTTCGTGCGGAAGCCGTCGTCCTCGGACCCGATGCCGCCGGTCACCACCCCGCAGTCGCAGTGCGGCAGCAGTAGCCCGAAGGTGTACGCCATCCGCCGGGACATCGCGTTGCCGGTGATGACGTTCTCGCCGATCGCGTGCTTGTTGAACGACTCGACCGTGCCCGGTGCAATGATCGGGATCTTGCCGGAGGCGACATCGGCCTCGTCGACGATCCCCTTGATGCCGCCGTAGTGGTCGAAGTGTGTGTGGGTGTAGATCGCGGCCACCACCGGCTTGTCGTTCCCGGTCTCACGCCGGAACAGCTCCAGACCGGCCTTCGCCAGTCCGACATCGGTGCCGAAGTCGATCACGACGAGACCGTCCGGTGCGTCGACGATCGTGATGTTCGCGCTCAGCCGTACCTGGTAGAGGCCCTCGACGACCTTGTACAGGCCTTCCCGCTTGATCAGCTGGGACTGTCGCCACAGGCTCGGGTTCACCGAGTCCGGGGCAGGTGCGTCGTCGGCGACATAGTCGAGCATCCGCCCGTCCCGCAGCAGGTCGCCTTCGTCGCTGTACAGCTTCTCCGGAAAGCCGGCGACATACCCGCGATCCACGTCGGCGAAGTCGGCGCGGTCCTCCATCGCGTAGGACACCGACGCCGCCTTGTTGATCTCGGCGGTGAAGGAAGACGCCTGCTGTGAACCGGCCATCACAGTCTCCACTCCCCCATAAAGGGAAAAGGTTATATAAGCAACAATTTGGACGGTAATGCGCCACTCGCTCCGTCGCCACCGCACACCTCGATGCCCGCGTCGCCGCTGTGCCGCCTCCCATCGGCGCCGTCGTTGCGAGGGACCCGGCACACGATCGGCCGCGCAGGCCGGAGGGGCGCCCTCGCTCTCTGGACGGCGCGCTCGCCGGCACCGCATGCTGCGGGCCTCCGGCCTGTGCGACGCGGGGTGACTCGCTCTGATCGCCCGCCGCCACAAGGGCCCGCCACCGCGGCCCCGCGCGACGATCAACTGTTCGCGGCCGGTCTCCCTCATCTCCGTCCCGTACAAGAAAGCGGGCCTCATGAGCTCGTCCTCCCCGCCCCGTCTCCCTTCGCCCCCTCCGACCGCGACGTCCGACGCGCTCGAAGTTCAGGGCCTCTCCGTGACGTACGGACGGTCACTGACGGCGCTGCACGACGTGTCGCTGCACGTCCCGGCCGGGGGCGTCGTCACGATGCTCGGCTCCAACGGGGCCGGAAAGACCACGCTGCTGCGCGCCGTCTCGGGCACCCTGCCGCTGCACTCCGGAACCGTGAGCGACGGCCTTGTCTCCTTCGGCGGGGTGCGGCTGACCGGCCGTCCGGCCGCCGATGTCGTGGCCGCAGGTGTGGTGCAGGTACCTGAGGGCCGTCATGTGTTCGCCGGACTGTCCGTCGCCGACAACCTCAGGGCGGGACGCCTCGGTGTCCCCGGCCGAGGTCGCGAGGACGCCCGGCGGGCGACTGCCGAGGTCTACGACCTCTTCCCTGTCCTCGCCGAACGGAGGGAGCAGGCCGCAGGCCTGCTCTCCGGTGGTGAACAGCAGATGCTCGCCATCGGCCGGGCCCTGATGGCCCGGCCACGGATCCTGCTCCTGGACGAGCCCTCCCTCGGTCTCGCGCCGCTCGTCGTGGCCAGGATCGCTGAGGTGATCCGGCACATCAACGCACTGGGCACCGGCATCCTCCTGGTCGAGCAGAACGCGGCCCTCGCCCTGCAACTCGCCGACCACGCCTATGTGCTCGACGTCGGCCGGATCCGGCTCCAGGGCCCCGCCGAGGAACTCTCCCGCTCCGACGAGGTCCGGCGTCTCTATCTCGGCGAGCGGCCCGAGAGCGGCGGCGAACCGACCCTCGACGATGCGGAGGCGGCTCCCGTCGCCTCGCTGCGCAGGTGGTCCCGTTGATCCGCGACCTGCTGCGGCGCCCCACCGCCTCTCCCGCAACCTCGTCCTGGTCCGAGAAGGTTCCGGCGCTGACCGTCGAGGACGTGACCGTACGCTTCGCGGGCCTCACCGCCCTGGACGGCGTCGGGTTCACCGTCGCACCGGGCAGCGTCCACGCATTGATCGGCCCCAACGGGGCCGGCAAGTCCTCCTGCTTCAACGTCCTCTCGGGCGTCTACCGCGCGGCAAGCGGCAGCGTGCGCTTCGGCGGGACGGAGCTGACCTCCCTCCCCCCGCATCGGATCGCCGCCCTCGGTGTCGCCCGGACCTTCCAGAACATCGTCCTCACCCGGGGAACGGTCGCGGACAATCTGATGCTGGGCCGCCAGACCCTGACCCGCGCCGGTTTCACCGCCACAGCGCTGCGCCTGCCGAGCATGGTCCGGGAGCAGCGCCTGCACCTCGAACGCGCGGGCGAGATCGCCGAGTTCACGGGGCTCGGAGCGCTCTTCGACGCTCCGGTCGCCCTGCTGTCCTACGGCGACCGCAAACGCGTCGAGCTCGCGCGGGCGCTCTGTATGGAGCCCCGGCTGCTGCTCCTCGACGAGCCGGTGGCCGGTATGAACACCGCCGAACGCCTCGGGATGGCCCGCACGATCGCCCACATCAGGGATTCCCTCGGCATCTCCGTCCTGATCGTCGAGCACGACATGGGGATGGTGATGCGGATGGCGGACGAGGTGACCGTCCTGGACTTCGGACGCCGGATCGGCGGCGGTTCGCCGGAGACGGTCCAGCGTGACCCGGCGGTGATCCAGGCATACCTGGGCGGCAGCGCCACCCCGGCCGGCACCGCGGCCCCCGACGCCCCTGACTCGGAGCAGGCTTCATGAACACGCTCGTCCAGACGCTCTTCAACGGCATGGCTCTCGGCTCCGTCTACGCCCTCGTGGCCCTTGGATTCTGCCTGGTATTCAAGGCATCCGGCGCGGTGAACTTCGCCCACGGCTCCCTGCTGCTCCTCGGGGGCTACCTGGTCGCGGTCCTGCACGAGCCGCTCGGCTTCGCCGGCGCCCTCGCCGTAGCCGCGCTCGGAACAGCGGTCGCGGCGGCACTCGAAGCGCTCGTCCTGCGCCGGGTCGCGAAGGCCAACGGCCCGGCCGTGCCGACCATTCTCACGATCGGAATCGACATCCTGCTGCTCACGGAGCTCGCCCGCCGGATCGGCGGCGACGTCCTCGGCACCGGCGACCCCTGGGGGGCCGACGTGCTCACGGTCGGCGGCATCACCGTCGCCCAGGCACGCGTGTACTCGCTGCTCGCCGCGGTACTTCTGGTCGGCGCGTTCCTCACGGCCTTCCGCTGGACGGGGTGGGGCCTGTCGATGCGGGCGTACTCCTCCGACGCCGAGGCCGCCGCGCTGATGGGCGTACGGGGCGACCGGCTGCGGATAGTGCCTGGCTTCTCGCAGGTGCGCTGGCCGCGGTGGCCGCGGTGTTCCTGGCGGCGTTCCCCAGCACGGGCATCGACCGGACCACGGGTCAGATCGCCCTCGCCGCCTTCCCCGCAGCTGTGCTGGGCGGACTCGGGTCGGTCGGCGGTGCGCTCCTGGGCAGCCTGCTCGTCGGCATGGCGGAGGCGCTGGCGACCGGATACCAACAGCAGTTGAGCGGGCTCGGCTCCGGACTCGCCGAGGTGGTGCCGTACGCCGTGATGGTGCTGGTCCTGGTCGTCCGGCCGCAGGGTCTGCTCGGAGCCAAGGAGTCCACCCGTGTCTGACCTCTCCTCAAGGGCCCGCACGTCTGCCGCGCGGCGACTGTGTGCCGTCGGCCCCCGGCGGATCGCCGCCCTGGCCGGCTGTCTGCTGCTCCTGGCACCGCCCCTCTACCTCTCCTCGTTCTGGCTCCAGACCGGGCTCTTCGCGATGGTCGCGGTGATCGCCGCGATCGGCTTGAACCTTCTCGTGGGAACGGCCGGGCAGCTCTCCCTCGGCCATGCGTTCTTCCTGGCGGTGGGGGCCTACGGCTACACGTGGCTCGCCGACGACTCCCACAGGTCCGGGACGACGGAGCTCTCGGGCATCGGCCTTCCCCCCTTGCTCGCCTTCGTCGCGGCGGTGGGGCTCGCCGGTGCCGCGGGCGCGGCCTTCAGCCCTCTGTCGGGCCGGCTGCGCGGCATGTACCTCGGGGTCGCCACCTTGGCCCTGGTCTTCTTCGGCCACCACGCGATGCTCAACGCCGAGTCGTACACCGGCGGTTTCAACGGCCGCACGGTCCCCGACATGGCGATCCTCGGGCTGAGCCTGGGCGACGCCGACGACGGCCTGGCGGTGCTCGGTGTGCCCTTCGGGGGACTTGAACGGCTTTGGTTCTTCGGCCTGGTGCTTGTCGCGCTGGCCGCGGTGGCGGCCAGGAACCTCCTGCGGGGCCGCCCCGGCCGGGCGCTGGGCGCGCTGCGCGACAGCGAGGTGGCCGCCTCCGTAATGGGGGTTCCGGCCGCCCGGTTCCGGGCCTCCGCCTTCACCGTCTCCTCGATGTACGCGGGTGCCGCCGGAGCGCTCCTCGCTCTGGCCACCCAGCGGGTCGTTCCCGACTACTTCAGCCTGGTGCTGTCCATGGACATGCTGGCCATGATCGTGATCGGTGGTCTCGGCTCCGTCGCGGGCGCGGCGGTCGGCGCGGTCTTCGTCAGCGTGCTGCCGCAACTGCTCGCCCACTACTCGGGCGCCCTTCCGCTGGTGGTCTCCGCCGGTTCCACCGCGCCGGGGCTCGGCTCGGCCGACGCCGCGCGCTTCGTCTACGGCGCCGCACTGGTCCTGACCCTGGTCTTCGCCCCGGGGGGACTCGTCGGCCTCAGCGGCACGCGGGCCGCCGGCCGTCTCCGGCGGCTGCCGTGGCCGCGTCGCCCCGCCTCCTCGTCGTCCCTGGCCTCTTCCCTTCCCCTGCCTTCCGCCGGTGCCACCACCGGCGGCGACACCCTCAAGGAGCACACACCGTGAACCGCAGAAAGTCCCTCGCAGCCGCCGCGGCGGCCACCTCGCTGGCGGTCGTCCTGGCCGGATGCAGCACCAAGGGCGGCGAGTCCGCCGGCTCCACCGACAAGGCGGGCATCAAGACCGGCCCCGGCATCACCAAGGACAAGATCAGCGTCGGGGTCCTCACCGACCTGAGCGGTCCGGTCGCGCCGCTCGGCAAGAGCGCTCTGCAGGCCGAGCAGCTCTACCTGAAGCAGGTGAACGCCGCGGGCGGCGTCTGCGGGCGCACGGTCGAGCTGGTGGTGCGCGACCATGGGTACGACGTGCAGAAGGCTGTCTCCGCCTACGCCGAGATCGAGCCGCAGATCGCGGCGCTCGGCCAGCTGAGCGGCTCGGGCCAGACCGCCGCATTGCTGGACGGCATCGAGAAGGACAAGCTCCAGTCGATCCAGATCGGCGCCTCCGGCACCGTCCTGGGCAAGCCCCATCTGCGACTCATGGCCAGCACGTACGACATCGACATGGTCAACGGTGTCGGCTTCCTGGTGAAGGCCGCGAAGCTGAAGAAGGGCGACAAGGTCGGTCACGTCTACATTGAGGGCGAATACGGCGGCAACGCGGCCGAGGGCGCCAGGTTCGCCGCGAAGAAGGCCGGACTCACGCTCGTCGCGCAGACCGTGAAGCCCACCGACAAGGACCTGACCGCGCAGGTGACCGCCCTGCGTGCCGCGGGCGTCAAGGCCATCGTGTTCAGCGGCGTCCCCGCCCAGACCGCGTCGCTCGTCGGCGTCGCCGCCGCCACCGGCCTGAAGGTGCCGGTCCTCGCCAGTGCCCCGGCCTACGTACCGCAGCTCCTGGCCACACCGGCGAAGCAGGCGCTGGAGAAGATGCTGTACGTGGCCAGTCCCTGGCCGGCCCTGAGCGTGGACGAGCCGTCGGTGAAGAAGCTCGTCGACGACTACACCAAGGCGTACCCCAAGGACCCGGTGAACCAGGCGGCACAGGCCGGCAATGGCGCGGGCGCCCTCCTCGTCGGCACGCTCAAGGCCGCCTGCGAGGCGAAGGACCTCAGCCGCGACGGCATCAGCAAGGCTCTTCGCGGCCTCACCGCGTACTCCGATGGCTTCCACGAGCCGCAGGACTTCTCGGATCCGGCCAAGGCTTCCAGCACGAAGACGTATATCGTTCAGCCCGCAGCGGGCCTTCCGGGCGGCTTGAAGCAGATCCAGGGCGCCGCCGAGGACCCGGCCCTCGCCGAGTACCTCGCGGCGCACGGAAACTGACCCCTCGCGGGCACGGTGACACGACCGCACGGGACGCCGAAGGCGCTCCCGTGCGGTCGTGCGCATGTTGGGGGTGCTCCATGCGGGCACTCACACACCGGTCAGAACGACGAACTTCCCGACAGCGAGTCCCAGCTCCATTTCGGCACCCCGACACGCTTGCCGCCACCCGCGTGCACGAGGCGCGGTGTGCTTTGCACGAGTTCGAGCGCCGCGCCGACGCCTCCGGGCAGGAGTTCGCGCACGGCGCCCGCGATGCTCCCGTCATCGATCAGCACGTGGTCCGCCACCCTGTTCCTTGAGCGCGCCGGCGCGGTCCGGGTTCCGGGTGGTCGACAGGACCGTCGCGCCGAGGTCCTTGGCCAGCGCCGAAGCGGCCAGTCCGACCGAGGAGGTACCCCCGCGGACGAGGAGACTCTGGTTGGCCGTCAGGTCCAGCCCCGGGGTCAGCGACTCGTACACGGTCTGCAAGGTCTCGGGGACAGCACCGATCCCCCCAGGGCAGTCCGGACGTGAACGGAACGATTTGGCCACCGGGACGAGGCAGTACTGGGCGTAGCCGCCGTCGTGCGTGTGGCCCATGCCGCCCATCATCGTCGCGACCTGCTGCCCGAGCGCGAGGCCGCTGCCCGCGTCCGCGAGGTCGAGGCCGTCGGCGACGCCGACGGCCTCGATGCCTGGTACGTGCGGGGGAAGGTGACACCCTCGGCCAAGCCGAGGCGGGTGTGCAGTTCGGGCGGTTCAGGCCGAACGCCCTGACCGCGAGCCGTACCCACCCAGGCCGGGTCGCCAGCACCGGCCGGTCGGTCACCACCAGGTTCTCCACCCGGCCGGCCCACTCAGGACCACGGCCCGCATCGTCTCGTTCACGCCTGCTCTCCTCGTCTCGTCGGGGCGGACGGCGGGGCGGACGTGTTGACCATGTAGCGGGAGATCCGCCATCCGCCCGCCAGGCGCACGAAGAAGAACGACTCGCGTTCTCCTCGGACGAGGCCGGCCCGGACACACGCCGGGCGTGTGGGCGCCTACATACGGGTCCGTCCGGAACGGCACAGCACACACGCGAGCGGGCCCGTGCCGCTCGGCGGCACGGGCCCGTTGTCGGACGGGCGGGTTCAGGACAGAGCGTAGGCGCGCAGGGAGGGCTCGGCCCAGGCCTTCGCGGCGTTCAAAAGCTCCGCACTCATGTTCGCGGCGGCGACCCCCGTCGCTGCGGTCGCCTCGGAGGGGGTGACACCGGGGAGGTTGACGTCCAGGCACCTGCCGAACGGCAGTCGGCCGGGGTCGACCGTTCCGGAGTGCGAAAGGGCATCGACGACCAGACCGTAGGCGACGGAGTCGTACAGGAAGCCGAAGTGGGTGACGGTACGTCCGGGGCAGACGCTCTGCATCGAGACGTTCGCGGCGCCGCTCACGGGCGCGGTCGTGACGGGCACGATGGCCTCATCGGTGAGGCTGTAGAGGTTGGTGTACGAGACGGCGCCCGGCGTCTCGTCGCCCTCGTTGAGGGCCGCGAGGAAGTTCGAGCCGACGCTGAACTGGTGAAGCGCCGGCGCACACGGGGCCGTGCAGAAGAGATTGCCGGCGCCGATGCCGTGGCCGGGGTTGGCCAGGAAGACCGCGTCGTCGACCTTGGTCTGCAGGCTCGGCCACCACTTGAGCGCCCAGCGGATCTGCATGTTGCCCTGACTGTGGCCGATGACGTCGACCTTGCGGCCGGTCAGGGAGTTGATCCTGCCAACGGCGCGCACGACGTACTCGGCGGACTCCTGGATGTCGCCCATCGACCTGTTGGTCAGGTCGACCGTGCAGACGTCGTAGCCCGCGTCACGCAGCGCGGGGGCGTAGCCCCAGCCCCAGCTCTCGTCGCCGGTGGAGCTGGTGCCGTGGACCAGCAGCACCGGCTCATGGTCGGGATGGGCGAAGGAACCGGGGCAGTGCAGCGCCGCGTCGAGCGTGCGTCGAGCGTGGCGGCTGGGGTGCCCAGGGTGGGTTCGGCGGCCGCCGTGGCCGACGAGGCAGGTCCGAGTAGGGCGGCGACGAAAACGCCCACCAGGGCTGCGGCGAAGGAACTCGGCCGACGGCGCCGAGGGGTCTTCCACGGTCTGTTCAACGTGACTCCTGTAAGTGGATGCCGTGCACGGGCAACTGCCGTGGCCATGCCTGAGGGGCGTACGGCCGGGGCATGGGGAGGAACGACGAGTGAATCGGAGGATCACCTTCCAGGCACCGACCGGGCCGGACAACCCTTCGCACACGGCCTGATGGGTTCCGGCTCGATCCGTGTGGGCGGTCACAAAAGAAGGCTCCGCGTCACGCCCCGGGACACAACAGCGCCCCTCCACCCCGGTCGGCAGCCCCGGACCGACGATGACGTCTACGCGCATGAACCCGAAGGTCGAATGCGCCTGCGGCCCCCTGCCTCCCCGGAGCCGCAGGCGCCCCTTCCCTCGTTCAGCCGACGATGGCGGCATCCTCGGTGAGCTGGTCGCGCAGTGCGGTCTTGAGGATCTTGCCGGTGGGCGTGAGCGGCAGTGAGCCGACCACTCGCAGGTCACGGACCTTCTGGTACGGCGCGACGCGTTCCGCCACGTACCCCATCAGCTCGTCACAGACGTCCCCTCCCGGCTCAACGCCGGGACGGAGTACGACGAAGGCGGCCGGGATCTCGCCCGCGCTCGCACTCGGGGCACCCACGACCGCAGCCTGGGCAACTGCCGGATGGCTGCAGAGGATCTCCTCCAGAGGCTGTGGATAGACGTTGTAACCCTTGTAGATGATCATGTCCTTCGCCCGTCCGACGAGGAACAGATGGCCGTGTTCGTCGAGGCGCCCCATGTCGCCGGTGCGCAGCCAGCCGTCGGCGAACTGCTCCGCCGTCAGCTCGGGCTGTCCGTGATACCCGTCGGCGACCTGCGGGCCACTCGCCCACACCTCGCCCGTCTCCCCCACCGCAAGGACGGAGTTCGTGTCCGGCGAGCGGATCTCCAGTCGGGTGTCGAACACCGCGATGCCGACGCTGCCCACCGGAGTGGCGACGGTCGGGTTCGGTGGGGCCCCGGCGAGCCCCATGCTCGCCTCGGTGAGGCCGTACCCCTCACAGACCAGGGCGTTGGGGAAGACCGCGGCGAGGCGGCCCAGCGCCTTCGTATCGATCGGCGCCGCGCCGGAGACGGCCATCAGCACCCTGGAGTAGTCGTACTTCTCGAGGGCCGGGCTCGCCAGCAGGGCGTAGTACATGGCGGGGGACCCGGTGATCGCGGTCACGCCGTGGCGCTCGACGTCGGCGAGGAAGGTGTCCGGGTGGAAACCGGCCACCATGACGGTGGTCTGCCCCAGGACGATGTTGACGCTCTGGGTGATCAGGCCCATGCCGTGGAAGAGCGGGGCGACTGCGATGGTGGCGCCCTCGCCCACCGGCAGCGCGTACGCGTTGAGGGCGTCGGGTACGGGCCGGAGGAACACACCGCCCTGCTCGTCCCGCTCCGGCAGGGTCGCGGAGCGGAGGCACGCCGCCTGGAGCACGGCGGCCACGGCGTTGCGGTGCAGCACACGCACCGCCTTGGAGCGTCCCGTGGTGCCACCGGTCAGCTGGAAGTGGGCCACCTCCTCCGGGTCCGTCACGACCTCGGCCAGGGGTGCGGCGGCAAGCAGCTGGGCGAGGGCGACGGCTCCCTGGTGGGCAGCCGACGGGGAGGCCGGCGCGGGAGCGGCGGCGGTCCCGGGCACGTGCACGGTGAGCCGTACGCCCGGGGCGTCTGCGTCGGCGAGCGCGGCGGCGCAGGCCGGATGGGTCACGACCGCCCTGGCCCCGACGTCCTGGAGCTGCTCGGTGAGCGCGCGTGTCGGCTGGGCGGGGTTGACGGGGGCGACGGTCGCGCCGGCGCAGATCGCGCCGTAGTACGCCACGACGTACCAGAGCGAGTTGGGCATATGCATGGCGACGACATCGCCTGGGGCGATGCCTCGCTCACGCAGGCCGTTGGCCACGCGCAGCGCATGGTCGTACAGCTCCGCGAAGGTCAGCGTCTCCTCGCCGTCGCGGACGGCGATCCGATCGGAGAAGGACCGGGCGGCGCCCGCGAGGAGCCGGTCTATTCCGGCGTTCGGATAGGCCAGGGACGGAGGCATGCTCTTCAGCCACGCTCTACTCATGGGGAACTCCTGTAGTCCTGATACCTGAAGAGATGGCAGTGGATCCCGGAGAGATCGCACGCGATCGCACGGGACACAGCCGAAGGGAGTGGGACAGAAACGGCAACGACTTCACCAAGTGGCGGTCAAGTTAATCTCCGATAACCATCGTGTCTAGGTCCTGCTCGCATCGGTGAGCCGGAACCTCATGCGGGGCCGGTGTTCCTCCCGGTCAGCTCCGGCAACGATGTGTCTGCCCACAAACTGACCGACTCCCGGTGGGACCAGACACACAATGCGCGCGATCCGCATGCCCCGCCCGCCTTCTCGATGGACGCGGCACCCTCGCGCCCCACATGCTGCGTCGGCCGACGTGCGAGATGCGCCCGCGCACGGTCCTCTTCCCAACCCTTGGAGCCACGTTGACGCGCCCCGGCCAGCCACGACCCGCTCCGCTGTTCACGCCCCCGTCGCCACCCCGGCCCGCCACCACCCTCGCCGGGAACGCCGTCACCACCGACTTCGACGCCGGCGGCCTGCTCGCGGCTATCACGCGGACCGGCGGCCGGTGGGCGGGCCGCGCCGTCGGTGGCTACGCCCTGCTGACCGTGGTCGCCTCCGCCGCGCCGGAGACCCTGGCCGAACCCGTGGCGGGGCACCTCTCCCTCGCACTGGTCCTGCTGTGTCCCCAGGTACTGCTGGTCGCCTGGGCGCTGACGGGCCACCGCCGCGAATCGGACCGCCTGGACGTCACCCGGCGCACCCAGGGGCTGTCGTGACAGCGGCGGCGTCCTTCGACGCACCGGAGTCGTTCTTCACCGTGTTCACGGTGTTTCTCAGCCTGTGCGGCTGCCTGTGGGTCGCCAGCGGGGCCGGGGACGACGACTCCGCGATGTTCCCTTCGCGGTCACGCGAGGAGCCGGCCTGGCGCAGCGGCCTCGTCATCAGCGGCGCCACTCTGTCCGCCGTGACCCTGATGGCACTCATCGGGCTCGTCGCACTGACCGGCTACGACGGGATGATGCTCTCCCTCGGGGTCGTCATGGGCCTCGTGTTGCTGGCGCTGCTGTTCGCGGAGCCTCTGCGCAGGGCCGGCGGGTACACGGTGGGCGACGCCATCGCCCACCGCTTTCCCGAACGGTCGGTCCGCCTGGCCCTGGGGCTGGCGACGTTGTGCGTCTGCCTCCCCTACGTGGTGCTGCAACTGACCGCCATCGGCTCCCTGTCGGCCTTCGTCCTGGGACTGACCAGCAGCGGAGCGAAAACGGCATGCATCCTGGTAATCGGCTGTCTCGTCGTCTCCCTCGCCGTGAGCGGCGGTGTACGCGGAACCGGCCATGTGCAGCTCGTCAAGGTGGTGGTCCTGCTCTTGGTGACGGCGGGTGCGGCCTTCCTCGTACTCGAACGCTTCGCCTGGAATCCCGACCGGCTGCTGGGCGCGGCGACTGCGGAAAGTGGTCTGGGGGACGCCTACCTGGGGCCGGGTGTCCAGTACGGCAGCGGACCGATGGCGGCCGCGAACCGCCTCGGTCAGCTCATCACCGTGGCGCTGGCGGTGTGCTGCCTGCCGCACGTCACGATGCGGGTCCTCGGCGCGCCGGGCGGCCGAGCGATGCGCACGGCCATGCGCTGGGCCGTCGGGCAGCTGATCGCGATCTCAGCCCTGCTCCTCGTCATCGGCCTGGGCGCGGCCGCGATCCTCGGCGGCCCGGCGCTCAGCGAGGCCGACCCCACAGGCAGCATCTCCCTGCTGCTGGTGACCCAGGTGCTCAGTCCCGGCGGCATCCTCGTCTCGGCCGTCTTCAGCGCGGTCTTCCTCACCGCCCTGACCACCGTCGCCGACGTCACGCTCGCCGCTGCGGGCTCCGTGGCCCGCGACCTGCTGCCGCGCCGCCCACGGCCGGGCACCGAGAGCGTCCCCCGACAGGACCGCCACGCCCGTTGGGCGGCGGCCGTGGTGGGCGCCGTCACCGTCGGCCTGTCCGTGCCCGCCGCCGGCTGGAACCTGCTCGTGCTCTCGACCCTGGCCATGACGCTCGCCGCCTCCACCCTCGCCCCCGTCCTCACCTACACCTTCCTGTGGCGCGGCTTCACACGGCAGGGCCTCCTGTGGTCCGTCTACGGAGCCGGCCTGCTGACCATCGCGCTGCTGGCCGTCTCCCCCCTCCTCTCCGGCTCGCCCTCGGCCGCCTTCCCCGACATGGACTTCCAGTGCATCGCCCTGGTCAATCCGGGTCTCGTCACCGTTCCCGCCGGCTTCGCGCTGGGCTGGCTCGGCAGCACCCTGGACCGCAGGTCCGACGCGACCGCCCAGTACGAGAACCTGGCGACCGCGATCGTTCGCGACGACCCGGCACGATGACATGGCAGACGGGCTACACAAAGAGCAAGGGCGACCACTCTCTGGATATTTTGGGAGCAATCACCCACACTGACAGGTAAGGACGCCTCCATGGCGGAGAAGCCCACCATCGTCCTGGTCCACGGCTTCTGGGGCGGGGCCGCCCACTGGTCGAAGGTCATCCTCGAACTGCACTACCGGGGCTTCGACAGGCTTCACGCCGTCGAGAACCCGCTGACCTCGCTCGCGGACGACGCCGAACGCACCCGCAAGATGATCAAGCAGATCGACGGCCCCGTGCTCCTCGTCGGACACTCGTACGGCGGCGCGGTCATCACCGAAGCCGGTGATCTGCCGAACGTCCTCGGTCTGGTCTACGTCGCCGCCTTCGCTCCCGACGCCGGAGAGAGCCCCGGTCAGCTCAGTCAGGAGATGCCGCCCGCCGCGTTCGAGAACATCGCGCCCGACTCCGACGGCTATCTGTGGATCAAGCACCACGCGTTCCACGACAGCTTCGCCCAGGACCTTACCCAGGACGAGGCCGAGGTCATGGCCGTCACCCAGAAGGCTCCGCTGGCCTCCACGTTCGGGGGCACCGTGACGGCGCCTGCCTGGCGGGTAAAGCCGTCGTGGTACCAGGTCTCCACCCAGGACCGCATGATCCACCCCGACAACGAGCGCCGCATGGCGCAGCGCATGAACCCCCGCAAGACCATCGAACTCGATGCCAGCCACGCGTCACTGGCGTCCCGACCTACCGAGGTCACCGGACTGATCACCACGGCGGTCGCCGAACTCGCCGGCTAGCGGATCGCGCACGCGGTGCTGTAATCGAAGGGTCGGCCACGGACGGTCGGACAAAAGCGGGAGAGGGTGCCATGGACCGCTCTCAGGATGCGGGCCACGCGGCGGTCCCAGGGCTCGACAAGGCCGTGCTCGACGCGGTGTTCTCGGAGTTCCCCTTCGGCCTGCACATTCTGGACGCAGAGGAAGGCCTAGGCCTGGCGACGCTCAACCGTGAGCGCCGTTCGGGCCCAGCTGCCCGATCGCGAAGGGTTCGCCGTGGACCTCGGGCTTGGACTCGGCCTCCGCCAGGGTGAGGCGTTCGGCCTCGCTGAGGCCGATTTCGACTTCGTCGGTGAGACTGTGCACGTACGGCGGCAACTCCGGTGGGATGTCAAGGGGCGACCCTATTTCTGCCTGCCAAAGGGCGGGTTGGAGGCCGGCGAATCCATCGTGAGCGTGGCTCAGTGGTTGGGCCGTTCATCCGCCAAGATCACACTCGACACCTACGCACACTTCATGCCCGGAGCAGGGCGACGAGGGGGTCGCAGCCATGGACTCGTGGCTCGATCAAGAGCGCGGCGCAGAAAGTCCCTGAGAAGTCCCTGGCGCTACCCGGCAAACGCGCTCTGCTCGCCGAACAGCAGGTCAGAGCCATGATCGCCCGTCGCCGCCGGATATAGATCAATTACAAGGGGCGGCGGGGGCCGGGGACGGTGTGACCGTGGGCCGGTCCCGGAGCCGGCACCTCTGACCCGGAGGTTCTCTCCCGGTCAGCTCCCGCGCCTCACGACGGTGGCGAGGCGGGCCCGGACCCCCGCCGGCCCGGTGCGCCTTCCCGGTCGAAGCGCGGGAGACGCGTCGCGGTGCGGACGAGGTCGGCGACGGCTCTGGACCGGCTGTGCGGTGGCCAGGCGATCACGGTGGTGACCGCCGGCGCGTCCAGCACGGGCACCGCGGCGAGGTCCGCGTGCAGTTGGGCCCGGCACGACTCCGGCGAGACCGCGCAGGCACGGCCGAGCGCGACGAGCTGCAACAGCTGCGCGTGGTCGCGGACCCGCGGGCCGGGGCCGGCCGGGTAGCTGCCGTCGGAGGCCGGCCAACGGGGCAGGGGCAGGCCCGGCAGCCCGGTGATGTCGGCCATGCGCACATGGGCCCGAGCGGTGAGCGGATGCCCGGCCGGCAGGACCGCGACCTGGCCCTCCGTGCCGAGCTCCTCGGTGTGGAACCCGGTCGTCGAGTCGAACGGCCGGTGCAGCAGCGCCACGTCGGCCCGCCCCTCGCGCAGCTGCCGTTCCTGCTCGGCCGGGCCGCACAGGATGACGTCGACGGGGACCGCGTCGGGTTCGGCGGCGTAGGCGGCCAGCAGTTCCGCCAGCAGTTCGCTGGACGCACTGGCCTTGGTGACCAGGACCAGGCCGGGACGGCCGGTCACGGACAGGGCGGCGCGACGGGTCCGGCGCTCCGCGGCGTCGACCGCGTCGAGCGCCGCGCGGCCCTCGGTCAACAGCACCGATCCGGCCTCGGTCAGCGTGACGGTGCGGCTGGTCCGGTCCAGCAGGGATGCCCCGAGCCGGCGCTCGAGCCGCTGGATCGCCCTGGACAGCGGCGGCTGCGCGATCCCGAGCCGCTGTGCGGCGCGCCCGAAGTGCAGCTCTTCGGCGACGGCGACGAAATACCGCAGTTCCCGGGTCTCCATGCGGCCACGCTACTCCGGATCCATACCCGGAAGGTATCGCCGCCCACCCCATCGGTGTTGGACCGCCGCCGGGCTCCGGGGGCAGCATCGTCCCCATGAGCGAACGAAGGACTGCGCTGGTCACCGGCGCGAACAAGGGAATCGGCTACGAGATCGCCGCGGGTCTGGGTGCCCTCGGCTGGAGCGTCGGTGTGGGCGCCCGCGACGACCGGCGCCGCATGGCCGCAGTGGAGAAGCTGCGCGCTGCGGGCGTCGAGGCGTTCGGCGTACCACTGGACGTCACCGACGACACGAGCGTGACCGCCGCCGCGCGGCTGATCGAGGAGCGGGCGGGGCGCCTCGACGTACTCGTCAACAACGCCGCCATCACCGGCGGCATGCCGCAGGAACCCACCGGGGTCGATCCCGCCACCATCCGGACGGTCGTGGAGACCAACGTGATCGGCGTCATCCGCGTCACCAACGCGATGCTGCCGCTGCTGCGGCGGTCCGCCTCACCGCGGATCGTGAACATGTCCAGCAGTGTCGGCTCCCTGACCCGGCAGTCGGGAACCGCTGCCGAGCAGACGACGGGTCCGGTGGCCGTGGCGTACGCACCGTCCAAGACGTTCCTGAACGCCGTCACCCTCCAGTACGCCCGGGAGCTGAGCGGCACGAACATCCTGATCAACACCGGCTGCCCCGGCTACGTCGCGACCGACCTCAACGGCTTCCGCGGTGTGCGCACCCCGGAACAGGGCGCGGCGATCGCCGTCAAGCTGGCGACCCTGCCCGACGACGGTCCCACGGGCGGGTTCTTCAACGACGCCGGCGTAGTGCCCTGGTGATACCCCGCCCTGACGCTGTCTCGGCTCGCGCTCCGACACGTCGGCCGGATCGGCCGAAAGACCGCCCCGCCGGTGTCGTCGCGGCTTGACCGGGTGGCGGTACCCGCCTTCTTCCGGGCGCCGCATTCCGCATGCGCGACGACCGTCCGTACCCGGCCTCAGGCTGTCGGGTCCCAGAGCCCGTCGGCTTCACCGCGGGCGAGGTGCTCGGCATAGACGCCGACCTTCCAGGCGATGACGGACCGGGCCTCCTCCAGCGCCTCCATCTGCGCGTCGACGCGCTGCCGATGGGCGTCGAGCAACCGCAGACGCTCCGCCTCGTTACCCGGTCCGCGGCGTACCAGTTCGGCGAAGTGCTTGAGATCGGCGAGTGGCATGCCGGATTCGCGGAGCCTGACACAGATCAGCAGCCATTCGATGTCGAAGTCGGTGTAGCGCCGCCGGCCGCCCGACGTGCGCCGGACCGGTCCGACGAGCAGTCCCTCGCGCTCGTAGAAGCGCAGGGCGTGCACGCTCAGTCCGGTCCGCTCGGCTGCCTCGCCGATGCTCAGCGACGGCACCGCGGTCTCGGGGGTTGTCATGCCGCTCATTCCCTGGGCTTGATCTAGACCTCACTCCAGATCGTAGCGTCAGCGGCATGACGACTACTGATCAGCGGCCGCTCGGCTCGCCCTTCTCCGCCTCCAGCACCGCCCAGGACATCGTGGCCGGCCTCGATCTCTCCGGGAGGACGGCCGTGGTGACCGGCGGTTACTCCGGACTCGGCCTGGAGACCACGCGGGCCCTTACGGCCGCCGGTGCCCGGGTCATCGTTCCCGCCCGCCGCCCCGACGTCGCCCGTACCGCTCTGAAGGAGGTGAAGGACTGCGAGGTCGTCCCCATGGACCTGACCGACCTCGCAAGCGTCCGATCGGCCTCCGCACACATCCGCGACCGGACCGGCCGGATCGACCTCCTGATGGCTGTCGCCGGAGTCATGGCCACCCCGGAGCGACGCTTCGGGCCCGGCTGGGAAGGCCAGCTCACCGCCAACCACTTCGGTCACTTCACCCTCACCGCAGAGCTCTACCCCCTCCTGTCCGCCGCGGACGGCGCACGCGTCGTCGTCAACAGCTCGGCCGGTCACACCCTGACCGGCATCCGCTGGCACGATCCGCACTTCCGCACCGGCTACGACAAGTGGCTGGCCTACGGCCAGGCCAAGACCGCCAACGCCCTGTTCGCCGTGCACCTCGACGCCGTCGGAAGACGCGACGGCGTCCGGGCCTTCGCCCTCCACCCCGGCAAGATCATCACGGGGCTGCAGCGGGAGATGACGCTCCGGGACCAGATCGACCGCGGCTGGGTGGACGAGCACGGCCATGTCGTCGGCGAGGGATTCAAGTCCCCTTCCCAGGGCGCCGCCACCGGCCTGTGGGCCGCGACGTCCCCGCTCCTCGACGGCCGGGGCGGCCTCTATCTGGAGGACTGCGACGTCGCACACGCATCCGCCACCGGCACCCCCATGGACGACGGCGGCGTCCGCGCACACGCCACGGCTCCCGACGAGGCGGCCCGGCTCTGGTCCATGACTCTGGCCGCGACCGGCGCCACGCCGATCACCCGATGAACCCCGGCCCCGTGTTCTGCCCATGCCGCGCTGCCCGCCGCCGTCGCGGGCAGCGGGGTGCGGGGTGCGGGCCACCGGCCCGCGCTGTATCCGCCCACAACGGGGAGCGCGTGAACTGCCTTTCTCTGCAAGGTTGTTCAACCGAAGGAACGGTCCGGCACGCTGACGAATCGGCGTCGGCGCTCCGCCCGGCCATCGACGCGTTCGTCCGAACAAATCCGATACCCGGCGGCCGGGGCGCCGTGATAGACAGCCGACGTGCAAAACATCTTGGAGTTCCCCCAGGTCCTGCGGCTGATAGAAGACCGCTCGGCCGCGTTCCGCGCCGCGATCGCCTCCTCCCCCGATCTTGACGTCCAGGTCCCGACCTGCCCGGACTGGACGCTGCGCGAGCTGGCGCAGCACCTCGGGGACGGCCGCCGCCGCCAGGCCGCCATCGTCGCGGCGGGCCCGGGCGCCGAGCCGCCGGCGAAGACGGACCCGAAGGGCGCCCCGACCGCGCCCCGCGACCGCGAAGCCCTGGACGCCTGGCTCGCCGAGTCGACCGAGCTGATGCTCGGCGCGTTGCGCGAGGCCGGCCCGGACCGCGGCTGCTGGACCTGGTGGGGCCGGTCCCAGGCCCCGGAGACCAGCGGAACCGTGGCCCGGCACCAGATCCAGGAGATAGCCGTCCACACCTACGACGTCCAGCTCGTCCGGGGCGCCGCACAGCCGCTGCCGACGGACGTCGCGGTCGAGGGCGTCGACGAGTTCCTGACGACCGTCGCGGCCACGTCCGTACCCTGGCCGTTCAAGCCGGCGACCATCGACCTGCACGCGACCGAGGGCCGCTCCTGGCGTCTGACCCTCGACGCCGACGGCGTCCGCTGCGACGGCCTCGCCGCCGGCGCGGAGCCGGGCGACATGACGATTCGGGGCGCGGCGAGCGAACTGGTCCTCTACTTCTACGAGCGCGCCCCGTTCGAGGGCCTGGAGACCACCGGCGACACCGAGCCGATGGATCAGCTCGCGGGCTGGGACCCGAACGAGTAGGACCCGGCACGTGTGACGCACCTGTCGGTGGCGCGCCCGCTCCCGCGGTGGCCACCGGCGGAGGCCGGCAGCGCACATGGCTCCTCGGTGGACGAGAGTTGGTGCGCCGCCGGCCCGGGAGCCGGTCTCAGAAGTCCCATCCGTCCGCGCCCGCGTCCGCCGGCACCGCCACGGACGCGAAGGCGTCGCCCGCCATGCCGGCGGCGAGCGTGGTGCCGTCCGCCGGGTCGATCAGGAGGAACGATCCCGTGCGCCGGGAGTCCGCGTAGGAGTCGAGCGCGAGTGGCTCGGCCGTACGGACCCTGACGCGGCCGATGTCGTTGGCGACGAGCCGGCCCGGGTGCGGGTGCTGGGAGAGGTCGTCGAGCGTGAGCCGCGACGGAATGTCCTCGACGATCGCTCTCACGGTGCGGGTGGTGTGTTTGAGCAGCACCCGCTGGCCGACGGTGAGCGGTGTGTCGGCGACATGGCACACGGTCGCGTCGATCTCCCGGGCGATCCGGGGCGGTTGAGTCCCGGCGGTGAGCATGTCGCCGCGTCCGACGTCGAGTTCGTCGGCCAGCCGGACGCTGAGGGACGAGCCCGCCGACACGGCGTCCGCCGGCCGGCCGAGGACGTCGAGCGAGGTGATGGTGGTGACGCGGCCGGAGGGCTGCACGGTCACCGTCTCCCCGACCCGGAGGCGGCCCGTGAGCAGCTGGCCCGCGTAGTACCGCTCCCCCTCGTGCCGGATGACCGTCTGGACGGGGAACCTGGAGGAGATGTCCGCCGCCCGGTCCGCCGGTTCGACCGATTCCAGGTGTTCGAGGACGGTGGGACCGCCGTACCAGTCCATGCGGGCGGAGGGTTCGACGACGTTGTCCCCGGCCAGTGCCGAGATGGGGATGGCGGTGACCTCGGGGACGCCCAGCTCGGTGGCGTACGCCGTGAACTCCTCGGCGATGGCGGCGAATACGGCCTCCCGGTAGCCGACGAGGTCCATCTTGTTGACGGCGAGGACGACGTGGGGGACGCGCAGCAGGGCGGCGATGGCGGCGTGGCGGCGGGTCTGTTCGACGACGCCGTTGCGGGCGTCCACCAGGACGACCGTCAGTTCGGCCGTGGAGGCGCCGGTGACCATGTTGCGGGTGTACTGCACATGGCCCGGGGTGTCGGCGAGGATGAACCTGCGCCGGGCGGTGGCGAAGAAGCGGTAGGCCACGTCGATGGTGATGCCCTGCTCGCGCTCGGCGCGCAGTCCGTCGGTGAGCAGCGCCAGGTCGGGTGCGCCGGAGCCGCGCGAGCGGGAGGCGTGCTCGACGGCCTCCATCTGGTCGGCGAGCACCGACTTGGAGTCGTGCAGCAGACGTCCGACGAGGGTGGACTTGCCGTCGTCGACGGAGCCCGCGGTGGCGAAGCGCAGCAGGGTGGCGGCCGACGGGGCGGCCGGCTCCCGGGCGGTGGTGCTGTTTCCGCTCATGTCTAGAAGTACCCTTCGCGTTTGCGGTCTTCCATCGCCGCTTCGGAGAGCTTGTCGTCGGCGCGGGTGGCGCCCCGTTCGGTGAGGCGGGACGCGGCGATCTCGGTGATGACGCCCTCGATGGTCGTCGCCTCGGAGTCGACCGCGCCGGTGCACGACATGTCACCCACGGTCCGGTAGCGGACCAGCCGGGTCTCGACCGTCTCGTCGCCGGCCGGGCCGCCCCAGTCGCCGGCGGTCAGCCACATGGAGCCGCGCCGGAAGACGGGCCGCTTGTGGGCGTAGTAGATCTCGGGGAGGCCGATGTTCTCGCGGGCGATGTACTGCCACACGTCCAGTTCGGTCCAGTTGGACAGCGGGAAGACGCGTACGTGTTCGCCGGGCGCGTGCCGGCCGTTGTACAGCTGCCACAGTTCGGGGCGCTGGCGGCGCGGGTCCCACTGGGAGAACTCGTCGCGCAGCGAGAACACCCTTTCCTTGGCCCGCGCCTTCTCCTCGTCGCGCCGCCCGCCGCCGAACACCGCGTCGAACCGCTCGCTGCGGATCCGCTCCGTCAGCGGCACCGTCTGGAGCGGGTTGCGGGTGCCGTCGGGGCGCTCACGGAGCTTCCCGGCGTCGATGTACTCCTGCACGGAGGCGACGTGCAGGCGCAGCCCGTGTTCCGCCACGACGCGGTCGCGGTGGGCGATGACCTCGGGGAAGTTGTGCCCGGTGTCCACGTGCAGCAGCGGGAACGGCACCGCCGCCGGTGCGAACGCCTTCAGCGCCAGGTGGAGCATGACGATGGAGTCCTTGCCGCCGGAGAACAGGATCACCGGCCGTTCGAACTCGCCCTCCACCTCGCGGAGGATGTGCACCGCCTCGGACTCCAGGGCGTCCAGGTGGCTGAGGGCGGAGCAGTGGTCCGCGAACAGGTCGCCGGGGCGGGAGCTCATATCAGCCGCCTCTCCGCCAGCAGGCCCAGCAGCGCCGACGCGGATTCGGTGACGGACTGTTCGTGCGCGTCGATGCGCAGGTCGGGCTTGTCCGGTGCTTCGTAGGGGTCGTCGACGCCGGTCAGTCCGGTGAGCTCGCCGGCGGCCTGCCTGGCGTACAGGCCCTTCACGTCGCGCTGGGCGCAGGTGTCCGAGGGCGTGGCGACGTGGATCTCCAAGTAGGGCGTGTGCGAGGCGTCATGACGCTCCCTCACGACCTGCCGGCTGTCCGCGTAGGGGGCGATGGCCGGGACGAGCACCAGTACGCCGTTGCGGGCGAGCACCTCCGCGACCAGTCCGATGCGCTGGACGTTCGTGTGCCGGTCGGCGCGGCCGAAGCCGAGGCCCGCGGAGAGGGTCCGGCGGAATTCGTCGCCGTCGAGCACCTCCACCCTGCGCCCCTCGTCGCGCAGCCGGTCGGCCACGGCGTGGGCGATCGTCGTCTTTCCCGAGCTCGGCAGGCCCGTCAGCCATACCGTCCCACCGCACGCGCAGTCGCGCGTGGTCAGGCTGGTTCGCAGCTCCGTTTTCACCGGTGTCGCTCTCTTTCTGGAGGTCCAGCGTTGTCCGCCTGCGGCAGATCGACCTGTGCGAAGAGCAGTCGTGGGGGTGCGACCCGGGCCGGGGACGGGGAGTTCCCGGACCGCGGGGTGTGTGTCATGCCAGCGCGGCCAGCCGGTCGAACAGCTCGCGCACCGGCACGCCGGGGTCGTCGGCGGCCGTCGTCAGCGCGGTCAGCCACTGCCGCAGCATGAGCGCCGCCTCGTCCTCGGTGAAGTAGTCCGTGGCGTAGTCGGCCCGTACGTCCCAGCCGCTGCCGTCCGCGACGACGTACTGGAGCCAGTCGAACTTCGCCGACGCTCCCCCCACGTGCACCCGCTCGCACCGCAGCCCCGGCAGGTCCAGCCGGCTCGGTGACTGGTCGAGGACGAGGCAGATGCGGCCCAGGTGCTCGCCGGAGAGCACGCCCCGCTTGCGGGTGACGCCGCCGCCGATCCGGGCGTAGGGCACGTTGCGGTGCCGCAGCACGTCCAGCGACCGGCGTTTCGCCGCGGTGCACACCTCGCCGAACGTGGCGGTGGCGGGGACCAGGTACCGCACCGGCAGGAGATCGGTCAGACAGCCGAAGACGGTGTCGAGATCCGGTTCGCCGCGTCGGGACACGGGGCTCCCGATCACCACGTCCGCACCGTTCACCGCGGCCGCGGTCACCGCCATGCAGGTACTCATCAGCACGTGCGGTGTGGTGCGCAGCGCGCGTGCCGCCGTGCGTACGGCGTCACCCAGCGCGGCGGGGACGGTGGCGCGCACGCACTCACAGGCGGAGCCACGCCGGGCGGCGAGCGGCCGGGGCCGGGGCGGCAGGTGGGTGAGCACGGGCGCCCCGTCCAGGAACGCGGCCCAGAACGCGAGGTCGTCCGGCGCGATCCCGGCCGCCCGGGCCCGGACCGCGTGTTCGCCGAGCGACAGCCCCGGCGGTGCGAGTCCGGCCGGACCGCCCCCGGTCTCCTCGGCGTACAGGGCCGACAGTTCCTGGTCGAGCAGCACCAGGGAGGCGTCGTCGACGGCGACATGGTGGATCTGGAGCAGCAGCACGTACTCGTCCGGCGCCAGGTCGTACAGGGTCAGCCGGGCCGGTGACACGGTCAGGTCCAGCGGTCGCTGCCCGGCCCGCCGCAAGGTCTCGTGCAGTTCGCCGCCGGGCCACGGGAGGCGTTCCAGGGGGACCGCACCGGCCGGGTCGACGCACTGCACCGCGCCCTGCTCGCCGAGCGTGAACCCGGTGCGGAACACCGCGTGCCGTTCGACCAGCGAGGCCAGGGCCCGTTCCAGCGCGGGGACGTCGAGCGGCCCCACGATGTGCTGGGCCCAGGTCTCCAGGAACGGGGAGGGGTCCCCCATGAACTGGTCGGCGATCCAGAGCGCCTCTTGCTCGAAGGTCTGCGGGTACTCACGCATCAGGCGGTGCGCCTCTCCAGAGCCTGCAGGTCGACCTTGCCGTTGTCGCGCAGCGGCAGCTCGTCCACCTGCTCGAACCTGCCGGGGACGGCGTACGCGGGAAGTCTCGTGGTGAGTTCCTTGCGTATGTCCCGGGGAGCCGGTCCGGCGCCGTCGACCAGGGTGTAGACGAGCAGGATGTGTGCGACGGTCCCGCCGGGGTCGGTGCGGGCGACGGCGGCGCAGGTCCGGATCTCCGGGATCGCCGACGCGGCCGCCTCGACGTCACCGAGTTCGATCCGGTTCCCGCTGAGCTTGATCTGCCGGTCGCGACGGCCGTAGTAGTGCAGAATCCCGTCGTCGTCGACCATGCCGATGTCGCCGGTCCGCAGGACGCGGCGCTTCTCGCCCGCTATCTCCAGGACCGGGAACCGCTCGCGCGTCTGTGTCTCGTTGTTCAGGTATCCCAGGGCCACGCCGGGGCCGGCCGCGACGATCTCGCCGCGTTCGCCGCGGGGTGCGGGTGATCCGTCCTCCCGCAGCAGCAGCACCGTGGTGTGGGGTACGGGCACGCCCACCGGGATGCCGGCGGGCGCCGCGCTGTCGGCCGGGCCCATCCGGTGCACGGTCGTCAGCATGCAGTTCTCGGCCGGGCCGAACCCGTTCCAGAGCGGCAGCCCGGGAAAGCGCTCCAGGAACAGCGCCACATGCCGCGGGGACTGCTTCTCGCCCCCGACGTACAGCGTCCCCAGTCCCTCGAACGCGCCCAGGTCCTCGTCGACGATCAGATTGAACAGCGAGGTCGTCAGCCACACCGTGTCGACGCCCTGGCCGGCGACGAGGGTGCGTAACCGGCTGGGCATCAGGTGGTTCTCGTCGACCACGACGCAGGCGCCGCCGGTGGTGAGCTGGCCCCACAGCTCGAAGGCGTACATGTCCCAGGCCCCGGGCGCGACCTGAGCCGTGATGTGCCCCGGCCCGAATCCGTCCAGTCCGCCCGGGCCGAACATCCGGGTGACCGCGCGGTGAGGGATGAGCACCCCCTTGGGGACACCGGTGCTGCCGGAGGTGAAGAACACCATGGCCGGATCGTCCAGCGCGGTCCGCACCGGTTCGAAGAGCGCGGGTCCCGCGCCGTCCGTGATCCCGGACAGCGGCACGGCGTCGAGCGTGCGGGTGACACCGGGCGGCTCGCCGCCGGACAGGCCCACGACGACCGGGTCGTCGAGCTGGGCGAGGATGGACGCGATACGGCCGGCCGGCCAGCGCGGGTCGAGGGTGGCGTACGCCGCGCCGCTCATCAGGACGCCGAGCTGGAGGGCTATCAGGTGGGCGCCGCGCGGGACCAGCAGCGGGACGATGTCTCCCGGCCGCACACCCCAGGCGGCGAGACGGCCGGCCACCACCCTCGCCGCCGTGGTGAGTGTCCGGTAGTCGACGCGTTCCTCGCCCTGGACCAGGGCGAGGTCGTGGGGAGCCTGCTCGGCGTACGCGGCCACCGCGGCGTGCACGGTGCGCAGCGGCGGCAGCTGCTGCGGCCCGGTCACGCCGCACCGAGCCGGATCTGCTCGGCGAAGTCGGCCAGCTCGTCGTGTTCGAGCAGCCAGGCCGGGTCGACACGCAGTCCGAGACGGCGCTCGATGCGGGCGCAGATGCGGATGGCCGCCAGGGACGTGCCGCCGAAGTCGTAGAAGCTGTCGCGCCGGCCCACCAGGTCGACGTCCAGCACCTCGGCGATGACGGCGGCGACCTGCTCCTCCAGTTCGTCGGCCGGCTGCTCGTACGCGGCCTTGCACACGACATCGCGGTTCTCGGTCACGGGATCTCCTGTTCTCGTCTGCTCGGGTTGTCGTGGCTGTTCGGCCGGTCGTGGCTGTTCGGCCTGTCGTCGCGCGGGGCCCGCCGGTCTTCTACCGGCCGGCCAGGATGCAGAACTCGTTGCCCTCCGGATCGGCCATGACCACCCAGCCGTCCGACGAGCGGAAGTCGGTGACGACACTCGCGCCCAGCGCGAGCGCGCGTGCCACCTCCGCGTCCTGGGCATCGCCCTCGGGGCGCATGCAGAAGTGCATGCGGTTCTTCACCTGCTTGCCGTCGGGCACGAGGATGAAGAGGACCGTGTACCCGTGCTCGGTGACGACGTAGCACTCGTCGGACCCCGGCCGCACCCCCTCCTTCGGGGTGAACTCCGCCATCTCGCACCACCATTGGGCCTGGGCGTACGGGTCACGTGAGTCAACGGTCGTGTGGGACAGGGTCAGGCTCATCGGGGTGCGCTCTTTTCCGGACGTGCGGGCGGTGTTCAGGAGATCTGTTCGGCGGTCGTGGTCGTGGTCGTGGGCTCGGCATCGCGCTCGGCCTCCCGCAGAGCCCGGGTCGACACCCGTGAGGCGAACACGAACGCGGCGAGGGTCAGTCCGATGCCGCACACGACGAAGGTGGACTCCGGGCCCAGCCAGCGGCCCAGCCCGCCGCCGAGCACCGCGCCGACCGGCACGGCGCCGAGCACGATCAGGCGGTATCCGGCGGTGGCCCGGCCGAGCAGTTCGTCGGGGACCGCGGCCTGGCGGAGCGTGCTGACCACGATCTGGTTCAGGGCCGTGGCGATGGCCGCGAAGAACATGATGACCTCGGACAGGATGATGCTGCCGCTGAGGCCGAGGACGACGAAGCTGGCGGCGGGCACGAGCGCGGCGAGCCAGGTGACCGGGCCGCCGCCGATGACCGGGACGACCCTCGCCGCGATCAGCGAACCGATGACGGCGCCCACGGCCGGCACCGCGATGAAGATGCCGTACCAGGATTCGGAGACGCCCAGGGGACCCGTCGCCAGCAGGACGAGCAGACCACCGGTCGCCGAGGAGAACAGGTTGATCGAGCCGGAGATGAACGCCACCCGTCGCAGCAGCCGGTGGTTCCAGAAGTAGGACCAGCCCTCCCGGATGCTGCGGACGACCTCTCCTGGCGTGTGCTTGGAACCGCTGGTGTCACTCGCGGTGGGCAGCATCCGCGGCAGGGTGAGCGCGGCCAGGGCGCCGAGGGCGAAGAGCCCCGCGGTGGAGGAGAAGACCATGATCGCCGACATGGCGAACAGGGCGGCGCCCGCCGTCGGCCCGATGAAGTTGTTGATGGCCGACTGGGTCGCGAACAGGCGGCCGTTGGCCCGCTCCAGGTCGCTGCGTTTGACCAGCCGCGGCGGCACCGTCAGCGCCGCGTTGTCCACCAGTGTCTCGGCCGTTCCCGCGAGGAACACGGCCAGGTACAGGATGAGGATGCTGCGCAGATCGGCCACGAGCGTCAGGACGAGCAGACCGAAACCGACGGCGCGGATCGCGTTTCCCCACACCATGATGAGACGCCGGTCGATGCGGTCGGCGAGCGCCCCGGCCGGCAGGGTGAAGATCAGCCACGGCAGGAACTGCGCCACCGTCATGCCCGAGACCAGCAGCGGGTCCCGGGTCATCGTCACGGCGAGAAGAGGCACAGCCGCCAGCACCAGGCCGTCGGCCAGGTTGGACAGCCCCTGAGACCACCACAGTTTGGTGAAACTACGGCCCAACGTCATGTCCGCTCCTCTGTCGTCCTTGCGCTTACGCATTGCTCTGTGGGGTCGAGCACCATTCGGCGGTCCGCCGTGACCGGCGGACGCGTGCGGCCGTCGGCCCGGTCCGGACCGGGCCGTCGGGCTTCAGCGCTCATGACAACCTAATGTCCTGGCCCGTACACCGTTCGGCGCTTGCCGGGATCGGCCCGACCGGCCGGAAGGCGGCGCGTGGCACTAGGCGCCGCCTCCGCCCAGGGTCGCCGTGATCCGTTCGTAGTAAGGCAGTTGATCCTGCTCGAAGGCGAGAGCGGTCTGCTCCAGGTTCTCCGGGAACTGCTTCCTCCCGGCCGGGGCGACGCCGAGGGCGTTCGACTCGCTGGCACCGGCGTGCCAGCGTTCCGTCGTCTTCCAGCTCGCCGGCGGCTCCTTCTTGAAGTCGAGCGCCTCGGCGAGGAAGTCGATCCCCATGGCAGTGCAGTAGCGCCGCATCTCCGCCTCGGCGTCACCGGCCACCCGGTCGCCGTCGACGAGGTGCATCGGATGCCCGGCGGACGTCACCGTGGAGACGATGTCCCACAGGTGCCCGAACCCCATGGCCGGTGACGTGGCGTCGGACTGCATGACGAGGTGCGAGCGCACGGTGTCGCGGGGGTTGCGGACCATCGCGGCGTGGCGGCACCGCCGCAGGAAGTCCGGGCTCGCGCCGAGCCGGTCGAGGCGGAAGTCGGTCGTGTCCTTGAAGAAGACCGGCCGGTCCGCCGCCGTTTCGGCCAGCGCTGCCATCACCTGCTCCTGGCTCGTGCACGTACGGCCCGCGACTTCCGCCTCACCGAAGTCGCACACCCGTGAGAACGGTTCGTGGACGACGAGGAAGTCACCGCGCTCGTACATCGCACGCTCGAAGGCGGTCGACCGCGAGCGCGGAACACACCACAGCGCCAGAAGACTCGGCTGGTCCGTCATGACGCTGCCTCCGGGAGAGTTCGGTCCAGTTCGCTCAGGGCGGTCCGCAGGATGTGCATTCCGTCGAGGTACTCCTGGATCAGGATGTGTTCGTTGTCGGTGTGGTCCTGATGGCAGTCCCCCGGCCCGTACGTGGCCATCGGCACGTTCCAGGTCCTGCTCAACGTGTTCATGTCGCTCGTGCCGGTCTTGAGTTTGTGGTTGGGCCGCAGCCCTTCGAGGACGATGGCGCGGGACAGTGCCCGTACGCACACCGAACTCCGCGCCACCATGACGGCGGGTACCTCGTACACGGCCGACACGTCGACCGCCTCGCCGAGCACCGCGGAGACGTCGCGCCGCAGCCCCTCGGCCATTGTTCCGGGCGGGGTGCGGAACACCAGCGAACACACACTGGAGAACGGTTCGAAACGGCCGTCCCTGACGACCATTCCCACGTCCTTGAAATGGTCGTTCCCTCGCGTCCCGTACGTGTCGAAGAGCCGGGCCAGAGCGCGTACCAGGATCTCGCTGGCCTTCGGTCCGGGGGTCGCGGTGTGTGTACGCGGGACATCGCAGCGCGCCTCGAGTTCGACCATTCCCTTGTAGCCGATGGTCACCGACGAAGCCCCGCTCGGCTCCCCCACGATCACGGCGTCGGGGACCGGCACGGTCGTACGGACGTGCTCCGCGCCCCGCGACCACAGCGTCTCCTCCTCGACCACGCCCACCCAGTGGATCCGGATGCCGAGGTGACGGCTGGTGAGCGCCGCGACGAGCATGGCCGTCAGCGGGCCCTTGGCGTCGACGGCCCCGCGGCCGCGGATGAGGTTCTCGCCGTGCTCGAAGGGGACCTCGCCCGGCACGGTGTCCAGGTGGCTGAGCAGCATCACCGTGCGCGTTCCGTGCCCGACCAGCGCGTGCACGTTCCCCGCGTCGTCCAGGTAGCTCTCCGCGCCGTACCCGGCGGCGAAGTCCCGCAGCCGCTCCGCCAGCTTCTGCTCGCTGCCGGAGACGGACGGTATCGCCACCACCTCGGCCAGCAGCGCGACCGCGTCGTGGTCGGTCAGCTGTCCTTCCTCGGGTCTCGCATGATGAGTCGTCATAATGTGTCCCGGCCCTTCCCGATCAGGGTTCCGCTCCCTCGTAGAGCCGCCGCGACGGGGGCGTGGACCCGGCCGTCGCAGACCTGAACCGCCTGTGCGCCCCCGCCCAGTGCCTCCACCGCGGCGGCGACCTTCATCCGCATGCCGCCGCTCAGTTCCGGCACCAGCTTCCGGGCGTCGTCCCGGCTCAGTGAGGCGATGGTGGAGGCGGGATCGTCGCGGTCGGCGAGCACCCCCGGTGTGTCCGTGAAGAGCAGCAGCCGGTCCGCGCGCCAGGCCGCCGCGATCGCGCAGGCCATCCGGTCCGCGTCCACGTTGGTCGCCTGCCCGTCGGCCGTCATGCCCGGCGGGCACACGACGGGAACCATGCCGCAGGTGTGCAGGGCCTCCAGGACACGTGTGTCCACACCGACGACGCGGCCGGCGAAGTTGTCGCGCACCACGCGCACGCTGTCACCGAACACCGCACGGACCGCCGTCTTGCGTTCGGTGCGGATCAGTCCCCCGTCCATGCCCGACAGCCCCACGGCCTCGACGCCGCGCGCCGCCAGCTCCGCGATGATCCGCGGCTGGGTCCGCCCCCGCATCGCCATCATGAGAGCGGTGAGGGTCGGCGCGTCGGTGTACCGCGTGACCATGCCGTCCGGTGACCTCAAGGTGCGCCGCGGCAGCCCGAGTTCCCTGACGGTGTCGTCGATGTCCCGGGAGCCGCCGTGCACCACGATGATGTCGTGCTCGCGCCACAGGGAGGCGATGTCGTCGGCGATCGCCCCGCTGTTCTCCTGGAGGCTGCCGCCCCACTTCACCACGATTCTCGTCATGGTCACACCGGGTGCAGACCGGGAAAGGTCAGCCCGGACGTCTCCGGCAGACCGAGCATGAGGTTCATGCACTGCACCGCGCCGCCCGCGGCCCCCTTCATCAGGTTGTCGAGGCTCCCCATCACGAGGGCCTTGCCGCGGTGGTCGGCGACGATGCCGACATCGCAGTAGTTCGAGCCGAGCAGGACCTTCGGGTCCGGGTAGCGGTACGTCCCCCGCGGGCTGTTGACCAGGCGGACGAACGGCTCCGCGCCGTAGTCCTCGCGGTACATGGTGAGCAGCTCGCGCTCGCTCACCTCGCCGACCGCGACCTTCGTCAGCGTCTGCACGCCGCGCACCTGCGGGGTCGCGGTGACCGTCATCGACGCGTCCACGCGGAGCGCCTCGGACACCTCGGCCTCGTGACGGTGGTCGAAGGGTGCGAACACCCGCATCACTCCGCTGCGCAGGGCGTGGGAGTTGCCGTCGCCTCCGGAGGCGCCGCCGCCGCTGCTGCCGGTCCGCGCGTCGACCTGTACATCCGTCAGGAGGCCCCGGGCCGCGAGCGGTGCGAGGCTGAGGATCGCGCTGGTGGCCATGCAGCCCGGGACGGCGACCCGGTCCGCGTCGACGATCTGTTTGCGGTGCAGTTCGGGCAGACCGCGGACGAACGCCTTCGCCTGCTCGCCCTGACGGCTCCAGCCGTAGTAGCGCTCCATGAGCGCGGCGTCCTCGATCCGGAAGTCGGCCGTCAGGTCGACGATCTTCGGGGCGAGCGCCGCCATGCCGTCGAGGATCTTCGCCGTGGAGCCGTGGACACCGGCGAGGAACACGAGGTCGACCGGCTCCAGGTCCTCGCGCCTGCTGTACCGGAGACCGCTCCCGCGCAGCGGTGGGTGCGCGTTCTCCACGGCACGGCCGGCGTGGGTGTCGGAGGTCACCGCGGCGACCTCGACCCCGGGGTGGTGGACGAGCAGGCGCAGCAGCTCACCTCCCACGAACCCCCTGCCGCCCACAACTGCGATGCGCTTCATACCGGTTCCTTCACCTCGATCATCTCGGCTGTGCAGGCCTCGACCATGCGTGCGGCGACGTCGACACCCGTCGCCCGCTCGAATCCCTGGAATTCCACCCGGGAGTTCACCTCGATCACCGTGTGTGCCCCGTCCGCGCGCTCGACCAGGTCCACACCGGCGATCCTCGCGCCCACGGCTGCGGCGGCCCGCACGCACAGCCGCCCGAGCTCCTCGTCCGGTGCGTGCTGCTCGACCGTCGCTCCCCTGGCCACGTTGTTCCGCCAGTCGCCGCCCGACCGGGTGATCAGGCCCAGGCAGACGCCGTCGACCACGATCCCCCGGATGTCCGGCGAACCGGGCCGGACCGCCTCCTGGACGATCACCGTTCTCGCGACCGCCGACGGCAGCGCGGCGCAGGTCTCCAGGACGGCGTCGGCCGCGTACTGGTCGGTGATCAGACCGACCCGGTTCCCCCAGGACGAGCTCAGGGGTTTGATCACGGCGGGGTAGCCGATCGAGGCGATGGCCTCCCTGCCGGTCTCCGGTGTCGGCGCCAGCAGGGTCACCGGGGTCGGCACGCCGCACTGCGTCAACCGCAGGTAGGTGGACCATTTGTTGCCGCAGACCCGGGTCGCCGACGCGTCGTTCAGCGGCCGGGCTCCGAAGGCCTCCAGCGACTCCGCCGCGAGCGCCGCACGCTGGCTGGAGATCTCACGGTTGAGGACCGTCATCCCCCGCAGCCCCTCGGTGTCCTTCGGTCCGAACGACATGGCGCGGGCGTCCAGCCGGAGCACCCTGACATCGCGGCGCTCCAGCTCGGACAGGAGCCGCCGCTCCTCGTAGCGGACGGTCGACAGCAGGACCCCGACCGGCATCGGCGCTCTCCCCGGCTCATTCACCCCAGTCCTCTTCGGGCTCGGGCGCGATCGCCAGCTGCAGCGGCTGCGTCGAATGGATCTCCAGCTCGGCCGAACACCCGGGGCAGCTCACTATCTCCCCCTGATAGCTGTCCGCCGGTATCTGCAGTGTGCCGGTGCAGCTGACGCACTCCGTATCCATCTCTTCGGTCCTTTCTCGATCACTTCGGGTGGGTGACGAAACTCAGCACCTGGCGGAGAACGGATTCGGTGGTGAGTCCGCTCGCCTCCAGCAAGGACGTGTGGCTGCCGGGCGGGAGGAAGCCGGTCACGCCGACCGGGAGCCACGGGATGCCGCGGGCTCCGGCCGCCGCGGCGACCTGCGCTCCCATGCCGCCGGATGTCCACGCCTCCTCCAGCGTGACCAGCCACCGGCACTGCTCGGACACCGCCCGGCCGGCGGCTCCGGCGGATTCCGGGTCGACGGTGTGGACGTTGATCACCTGGGCGCTGTAGCCCGCCCCGGCGAGCCCCTGTGCGACCTCCAGGGCCGTGGCCAGGATCTCCGGTCCCGTGGCCACCAGCGCGATGTCGCTGCCGGGGCGGACCTCCTGGGGGATGCCGAGCTCCGGTGCGGGCAGGTCGGCGAAGACCGGCGAGGCCTTGCGTCCGAGTCTCAGGTAGGCCGGGCCGTCGTACTCCAGGCACTGTTCCAGCAGCGCGACGGCCTGGCGGGCGTCGGCCGGGACGACCACCCGCATGTGCGGCAGGGCGTTCATCAGCGCCAGGTCCTCGGTGGCGTGGTGCGTCGGCCCCAGCCAGCCGCCGCTGGCGCCTCCGTGGGTGCCGACGATGCACACCCGGCGCCGCGGATAGGCGATGTCGAGCTTGATGAACTCGAACGCCCGGCTCACCGAGAAGGCGGCGAACGTGCAGACCAGGGCGCGCCGTCCGCAGTGCTCGGCACCGGCGGCGAGCCCGATGGCGGCGTTCTCCGCGATGCCGACGTTGAGGTAGTCCATCTCGGGTGTCGGCTTGATGCTGCCCGTGTCGGTGTCGACGACCAGCACGTTGTGGCGTACGGCGAGTTCCGGCAGGGCGTCCGCGAAGACCGCCCGGGTGCTCACCCGTTCCGGCGTGATCTCAGGCATGGCCGGGCTCCCCCTTCGCGGTCGCGGTCGCCGCTGGAGCGGCGGGGCTCATGCTGGCCCTGACGCGCGCCCGCTTCCTCTCGGTGTCGAGCCGGACGAAGTGGGAGGAGGCCCGGCCCGCGAGGGCTCCCACGCCCCTGGCCTTGACCGTGCGGCAGACCACCGCCGTCGGCCCCTGCGTACGGACCGCCTCGTCGAGGACCGAGCAGAGTGCCGCCAGGTCGTGGCCGTCCACCTCGACGGTGTGCCAGCCGAAGCCGGCCCAGCGGTCGGCCACCGGTGCGCCGTCGCTCACCTCGTGCACGGCCCCGGTCTGCTGGAAGCGGTTGACGTCGATCACCGCGACGAGGTTGGTCGCGTCCAGGGCACGGCTCACCTGGGCCGCCTCCCAGACCGTCCCTTCCTGGAGTTCTCCGTCACCGAGGAGCACGAACGTGTGCGCGGGTGCCGGGCCGGCCTGGCGCTGCGCCCAGGACGTGCCGTTGGCCAGCGCGAGCCCGTGTCCGAGGGAGCCGGTGGCGAACTCGACCCCGGGGACGGTGACGTTGCCGTGCGTGGCGAGCCTGCTGCCAGGCCGGCAGAAGGTGGAGACCTCCTCGCGGGTGATGAACTCCCGCTCGGCGAGGGTGGCGTAGAGGGCCATCGCCGCATGGCCCTTGCTCAGCACGAAGACGTCCCGTTCCTTCCACTCGGGGTCGTCGGAGTCGATGTTCATCGTGTGGAAGAAGAGCGCGACCAGGATCTCGACGGCGGACATCGAACCGCCCAGGTGTCCGCCTTCGGGGCCCGTGCACATGTCGACGATGTGCTCACGGACGGCGCGTGCGCGGACTTCCATCTGCGCGATGCTCGGAAGGTGCTCGGTCCCGGTCAGCGGTCCGCACCTTCCGCGAGCTTCGCCAGGATCTCCCGGTGCGACCAGACCTTCTCGACGGCATCGGCGAAGCTCTGGAGCAACGGGCCCGCGTCGGGCGGAAGATGCCGCTGCTGAAGGGTGAAACTGCGGTCGACGACGTCCTGGGTGACGGGCCATGAGGCGGGCGTCTGGCGGCACAGGGTGCGCAGCGCCGGCTGCTCGGGGACCGGCATCATCTGGTACCTGGTGACCGGCATCCCCTCCGCGCGCAGGGCCCGCATCAGAAGGTTCCGTGCCGTCGCGGTGTCCACGCCGGGCAGCAGCCGCTCGAAGTCGACGACGAAGCGCAGGATGTGCCACGCGTGCTCGTATCCGTCCGGCTCCGACGGGCAGGTCAGTCCGTCGAGGGGGCGCAGCCGGGACAGGAAGGCCCTGACGTTGGACCGGCGGGCCGCGCGGTAGGCGTCGAACCGCTCCAGCTGGCTCGATGTGTACGCCGCCTGGACGTTGTTGAGTTTCGCGTTGAAGCCCAGCCGGTGACTCACGTAGCGGCGCGGACGGTCCGGGCGGATCGTCTCCCCGAACTGGCGCAGCTGGCGCATCCGTTCGGCGACGCGCTCGTCGTCGGTCACGACGAGCCCCCCTTCCCCGCAGGTGGGGAGGTTCTTCGTCATCTGCAGGCTGAACGTGGCCGTGTTGCCGGACGCGCCGGACGGGACGCCCAGGTAGCGGGCTCCCTGGGACTGCGCGGCGTCCTCGATCACCACGCAGCCGTGGCGGCGCGCGATGTCGCCGATCGCGACCAGGTCGGCGCTGAGACCGTGCAGGTGGACCGGGACGACGGCCCTGGTCCGTTCCGTGATCTCGGCGGCCAGGCTGTCCGGGGTCATGGTGAAGGTGACCGGGTCGACGTCGGCGTACACCGGGGTCGCCCCCACGTGCACCACGGCCATCGCCGTCGCGACGAAGGTGAGGGCGGGCACCACGACCTCGTCGCCGGGGCCCACCCCGTGTGCGAGGAGGGCCAGTTCGATGGCCGTGGTTCCGTTGCTGACGCCGACGCAGTGCCGCACGCCCAGGTAGTGCGCCCAGGACCGCTCCAGCCGTTCGACGGCGGTCTCCTGGGCCGTCCGGTCGGAGACCAGGACGTTCGTGTCCAGGACGGAGAGCACCGCCGCGCGGTCCGCGTCCGTCGTTCTCGGCCAGTGCACCGGCGCGAGCTCGCCCAGGACCGGTTCGCCTCCGGTGAGGGCCAGTTCGCCCGTCGGTCCGCTGTTCATCGGGGGTCCGCCCCTTCACCCGCGAGGACGAGCCGCCAGTCGGCGGCCAGTTGTTCGTAGGCGAGCACCAGCTCGGCGCCGCGACGCGGGATCAGCTCGGTGATGCCGTCCGTCCGTGCCGCGTGGGCGCTGAGCAGCCGCACGTTGGACCACGCCGACACGACCCGGTCCGCGGACGCGGCCACTTCGAGGAGGGGGGACTGCCGTGTCCGGTGCGCGCGTTCCTGAGCGAACCGGCCGTGCAGGAAGGCCTGCGCCTGCATCGTCCAGCCGAACGTGTAGGCGCTGCGGAGTGCCTCCGGATCGCCGCAGCTGTCCTGCAGGCGCTCCACGAAGCGGCGCAGTCCGGCCCGGCCGGTCCACACCCGGTCCGAGGGGCCGGCCGTACCGTTGGTCCAGCGGTCGAGGTTGCCCCGGACCGCCTGCGCGGTCGGGACGGTGCCGGATCCGTCCGGTTGCGGGCGCACCTTCGTCGTCAGGACGCGGCCGCCGATCTCCCGGCTGGAGAAGAACACGTCCTGGGTGTCCGACGGATTGCCGGACGTCCAGCTGTTCACTAAGTGCTCCGCGGACAACCATCCCTGGAATCCGGGTGGTTGCGCGTCGGAGACGTAGAACTCCACGTCGCCCGCGGGCGTCCGGCGCCAGCCCGGCACCACGACGAGGTGCGCGGCGTGCACGTCGTGGAAGGCGGGACGGAAGGGCAGGTGGTAGTTGTCCACCGCCACGATGACGCCGGAGTGCGTCTCGATCAGGCGGATCAGGTCGTCCGCGTCCGATCCCGTCGTCCAGGCGGACTCCACGTCGTGGTACGGGCAGAGGTCGGCCGCCACTCCGCGGCTGCTCTGCGCGGGACGGTAGAACTCCTCGCACATGACATCGCCGGGCGCGAACGCGAACTCGCAGGCCGCGCCGAGCACGTCGACCGGCTCCAGCCCGTGTTCCATCAGGACGCTGCCCAGCGTGGTGTGCAGGCAGCTCAACGGGTCCTCGTACCACTGCGGGTAGGAACCGGTGACGCCGTCCCACCGGGCCGGGCGCGCTGTCGCTTCGGTCGTAGTGCCTGCGTTCACGGCCGGCTCCCCCGTATCTGCGGATCACTTGCGGAGTCGACGCCCGCCTGCCGGCCGACGAGCGTCATGGCGAAGAGGTGCACGGCCGGATTCCTGGGCAGCGACATGGCGCCGAGCGGTTTTCGCGACGTGACCGGGACGCGCTGGCACCAGAGGGTGATCCCGATGCGTTCCTGCACGTGGTGCGGGTAGTGGATGACGTCGGTGCGCAGCGCGAGATCCTCACCGAAGTCCGAGCGGCCCTCCCACAGGTCGGAGAGCGCCAACTGGTCCCGGTCCACCGTGCCGTTGGAGAAGTGCCAGGTGACGACGTCCCTGACCCGGCGTTCGCCGCATCCGATGACGTAGAGCCAGTCCCACCGCCGCTCCGGGACCTCGATCCGCTGGCCGGAGCACAGGACGTTGTCCGGTCCGCGGCCGTCGAGCGGGGCGCTGCGCAGCGGGACGTCGTCCACGACGATGTCCAGGGGCGCGGGCTGGGCCGGGAGCGAGTTGCGCCAGACGTTCAGCCGGCCTTCGGTGAGGTTCTCCGGTGTGGTCGCCGCCTGGTTGTTCAGAAAGGGGTCGAGCGCGAGTATCTGGTGAACGGTCAACGCAGTTCCTTCCGTACGAGCGCTCTGCGCTGCAGGCGGGGCTCGACGACGGTGAATCCGCAGGACTCGAAGGTGCTCACCCTGCCGTGGAAGCTGCCGCGTTCGAACTCGGGCTTCCGGTCGTCCTCGGGGTACGCCTCGATGAGTTCGGCCTTCTCGTCCCGGGCCCACTCCACCGCCCGGTCGATGAGCACCCTGGCCAGTCCCTGGTGCCGGTGCTCGCGGGCCAGGTAGAGACAGACGATGGACCAGATCCGCTCCGGGTCCTCGCCCTTGAAGAGCTTCGCCGCACGGGACGTGCGCAGCCTCGGGAAGGCCGGCCGGGGGCCGGCTCCGATCCAGCCGACGGGGACGCCGTCGACCGAGCCGATGACGCCCACCCGTTCACCGGACTCGACCAGGTCGCGCAGCTTCTCCTCGCGTGCCGAGGATCCGCAAGAGGAGCGTTCCTTGGCGGTCATGCGGAAGTAGGTGCACCAGCAGTTCTCCACGAGACCTTTCGGCCGGAAGAACGTGCCGACCTCGGGCCAGTCATTCGGTCCGACCACTTTGGTTTCGAAATCGCTCATCGGTTCTGCCTTCCGCGTATGCAATCGTCGACCTTTTTCACCGGGGCCGGTTACTTCCAGGTCACTGCCAGCGGCAGACAGGTTACGCCGTTCAGGAAGTTCGAAATGAGATGCCGGGGATCACCGTCGAGAGACACGGATCGCACGTTCTTTCGCCAGAGATCGAAGAATATCCTCATGCCGAGTGCGGCGACGTGCTGTCCGATGCACCGGTGGACGCCGAGTCCGAATGCCAGATGGCGGTTCGGGGAGCGGTCCGGAATGAACCGGAACGGATCGGCGAACACCTCCTCGTCCCGGTTGGCCGAGCCGATCCAGGCGGAGACCAGGGCCCCCTCCGGCACCTCGGTCCCGGCGATCACGGTGTCCGCGGTCGCGCGCCGCAGCACATGGTTGACCGGACTCGCCCAGCGGAGCGCCTCGTCGATGAACCTCTGGTCCGTCTCCTCCTGGCGTGCGAACCAGGACCACAGCTCGTCGTCGCCGGCCAGCAGGATCAGCGTCTGGTTGATCGTCTGGGGCACGGTCGGATTGGCGCCCATGAGGAACGCGTACGCGTTCAGCAGCGGCACGTCCCGGTCCGTGTCCCCCACCACCTGGGCCGTGGCCGGGCAGCGGCCGCTCACCGAGTCGGCGGGCGGGGAGTCCTCCAGGACGCCTCCGAGTACGGACATGATGGTCGTGTGCGCCTCGAAGAGGTCGAACCGGCGCTGGTACTCCGACCGGTCCGTGTCCACTCCGCCCATCGCACGCACCGTCGCCCGGCCCGTGACGGCCCACTCCTGCTGCGGAATGCCCATCAGCAGCCCGGTGATCGTCATGGGCAGGGTGATCATGGCCTCGCAGAAGTCGAACGTCTCACGGCCGCGGACCGTCTCGAACAGCTCGGCCATGCGGTCCGTGATGCCCTGCTGGAGGCGCTGCGTCGCCTGCACCGTCATCAGCGGGGTGAAGTGCTGTTTGATGCCGGCGTGCAGCGGCGGGTCCGTGAGGTGGATCGCCGCCCCCGCCGCCACGTCGCCGTCCCCGCGCACCGTGAGCATGGTGCTGTACGCGGAGGAGAAGGCCTTGTGGTCGCCCAGGATCTCGCGGACGTCGGAGTAGCGCAGGGCCGCGAGGAATTCCTGGCCGTCGGGGGTCCGCTGCGGCTGGAGTCCGTCGCTCTTGCGCAGATCCCGCCACACGGAATGCATGTTCCGTGTCGCGTACTGCGACTCCTCGTAGAGGTCAGCCGTCATCATGTCCGAGGGTTCAGGACCCGTGAGAGAAACTCGCATCGAAAGACCGCCTTCGCAGGGAATGCACGACACTCGAACAACACTCGTACGATCCGGTGGGGGCCGGGATCGTCGGCGGCGCTGCCGCCGGAACCGCAGTCCGGGTTATCCGTCCGTCACCGTGCCTTCGCGGTCGAGCAGGCCGATGTTCTCCGCGCATTTCATGTAGAAACGCGAGGCGACCGACCATTCGGTGATGCCCTGGGCACCCAGCACCTGCATCGCGCCGCGGACGACGCGCACCATGGCGTCCTGTTCCACGAGCTCGAACCGCCGCACGGCAGCCTCGTCCACGTCCGCCACGTTGTCCGCGAGTTCCCGGAGCCGCACACTCAGGGCGTTCAGCTCGGCGTAGCCGCGGATCAGCGGGAACATCAGCGCGTCGAGCTCCACCAGCTGCCGGCCGAACTGCTCGCGGGCACATGCGTGTTCCCACGCACAACGGAACAGCCCGATGCCGAGTCCCAGCACGTAGGCCGCGTGACGCAGCCGGCACGCGGGTTCCCCGCAGCCGCGGGAGGTGTCGCCGGATTCCGGCAGGCGGCACGGCCGGTAGGCGTTCTCGTAGCCGAGGTAGCCCGTGCTCAGGCTGATCGCGCAGCCGAGCGTGAGGCCGAGACCGAGACCGCCCTCGTCCTCGGGGCGCTCGATCCCGTCGAAGCCGAGGTCGGACAGGGTCTTCGCCAGCGCCGCGCGCCGGGCCGGTGAATCGGCGAACAGGGGCTCCACCCTGACGCCGGCGCCGACGGGCTCCAGGACCTCCAGGACGGTGTCGGCCACCTCGCCGCCGAAGCGGTTCAGGATCCCCAGACAGCGCCCGGAGAACTCCTCCTTGAGATCCGCCGAGATGGTGGACAGCATCATCTCCGAGGTACCGGCGGACAGGGTGAGGCCGGGCGACTCCGTCAGCGCCGAGAACAGCTCCTCGTGGACCAGCTCATCGGTGCCGGATGCCCTGCCGAGCGAGCTCCAGCGGCGCAGCACCTCGTGCCCGACCTGCTGGCACGTCTCGCTCGTGTACAGCTTGGCGACGGCGGTGTCGATCGCCCTGACGTCGTCCCGCAGGAAGACCTCGGTCGCCGAGCGGGCCAGGGTGGTGGCGCATTCGACCTGCCCTTCGAGCCGTTCGAGGTCCCGGGGCAGTCCGGTCGCCCCGCGCAGGGCGTTCAGCCACCGGGCCGCCCTGACGACGTGGTCGATGCCGGTGCGTTCGATGGCCAGGGCCCCGTCCAGCAGGGCCCATCCGCGGCCCTCTTCGCCCACCCGGCGCCAGCTCTCGGCCTCGACGTCCTGGAGGCGTACCCGGCACATCCGTTCGCGCTGCACCGTCTCGACGAGCTCGACGCTCACGCCGTCGGCCGCCAGGTCGATGACGAAGAGCGTGATGCCGTCGTACTTGTTCCCGCCCTGTCCGGTGCGCGCGGCCACCAGGGCGGAGCCCGCGAGGTCGCTGTAGATGCTGAACACCTTGACGCCGTTGAGGACGTAGCGGTCGCCGCGCCGCTCGGCCCTGGTGCGGAGCGCGGCGAGGTCGCTGCCGGCGCGCGGCTCGCTGTAGAGGACGGTGGAGAACTCCTCGCCCCTGCTGATGCGCGGGAGCAGTTCGCGCTTCAGCCGGTCGGAACCGGACTTGAGGACGAAGTTGCCGACGATCTGCACGGTGAGCGCGTGGACGAGGTCCGGCAGTCCGGTCGCGCAGAAGCCCTCGAACAGCTCGATGGCGACGCGCGTCGGCATGCCCCCGCCGCCGGACTCCCGGGGCCAGTCGGGCGTGAGCAGTCCGCGCCGGCCGAGCTCACGGTAGGCCTCGGAGATGGCTTCCGGGTCCATCCGCCTGGCGCGGATCACGAGATCACGCCAGCGCGGGGTGTCCACGAGTTTCGCCAATGACGCGTGTAGATCTGACGCGTCGAACTCCCGTTCCTCGGCGAGCCGTTCCGGCTCGCCCGGTGCGGTGACGGGTCGCTCGTCCCTGATGATCTGCTCGATCACGGCGACGTTGTCGGCGTCGCCGAGCAGGCTGTAGTGGTCACCGGGCAGATCGTGGAGACGGACGTCGCCCGTGGTCGCCGTGTGCCAGTCGGAGATGAGGGACTCCACGGCCCGTACGGAGACGACGTCGAGGTCCCCCGGTGTGGGCCGCCACCGGCCGACCAGCCGCCGGTTGTGCGCGAAGATCTCCAGCCGTTCGGCGAACGTCTCCGGGTCCATGTCGAGCACCGCGGCGGCTTCGTCGCTCGTGTCCGCCGTGACCTCGACGTCGCGCCCGCTGAGCCTCAACGCGTCGTGCAGGAAGCCCTGCACCGCTTCGGCGGGCGTCCACTCCGGGACCTTCCCGGTCGCCCAGGTGGAGTCGAGGAGCACCACCTTCGGGCGGTTCCCGCGTGCCGCGAGCAGGCAGGCGATCTCCCAGGTGAGTGCGCCGCCGAAGGACCAGCCGCAGACCACGTCGACCTCGGGGCAGTCCTCGCCCAGGCTCTCGACATAGCGCCGGGCAAGCTCCTGCACCGACTCGGCGGGCCCGCCGTCGGCGAGCGTCCGCGACGACGCCTCGATGCCGAAGCACCGGTGGTCGCCGAGTCTGCGGACCAGGGGCTGGTAGGCCAGCAGGCTGCCGCCCACCGGGTGGGCGAACAGGAGCACCCGGCCGGAGGCCGCCGAGCGGCTCAGTTCGATGAGAGAGGATGATTCCGCCGTCGCCGACCTCGTACGGAGATAGGCGTTCAGGCGCTCGCCTTCACGTTGCATCACACGTTCCCTGCTGCCGTCGCGATCCATGTCCTGGGGTACTCACTCGGACAGCAGCCGGGTGACGTCCTCTTCTGTCATCTGATCGATGGCCTGCTGGAGTTCATCGGGGGACAGACTGGCCAGCCTGGAGCGTTCGACCTCCAGGGCCAGGCTCTGCACGCTGGAGTCCGCGAAGAACGCCGCCAGCGAGATGTCGGTCGCGAAGATCTTCTTGATCTTGGACACCAGCTGGGCGGCCTGGAGGCTCGTACCGCCCAGGTCGAAGAAGCTGACGTTCTTCGCGAAGTCGGTCCTGCCGAGGATCGCGCCGAAGGCCTGGGTCATCATCTTGCGTTCGACATCGGTGAGCCGGTCCGTCGGCTCCGGCTCCGCGGCGGCTCCGACCCCCGGCAGCGCGCGTTCGTCGATCTTGCCGCTCCCGTTGATGGGGAGTTCGTCCAGCAGGACGAACCTGCTGGGCACCATCGTGGACACCAGGTGCCTGCGGCAGTGGTCACGCAGCGCCGATTCGGAGACGTCGGGCGCTCCGCCGGTCGCGCAGTAGGCGACCACACGTTTGTGGTCCTCGTCCTGCTGGACCTGCACGAACACGTTGCGCACTCCGCGGGCGGCGCGGATGGCACTCTCGATCTCACCGATCTCGATGCGCACACCGTTGATCTTGACCTGTTTGTCGGCCCGTCCGACGTACACCAGCCGGCCGTCACCGTTGTGCCGTGCCAGGTCGCCGGTCAGGTAGAGCCGCGCCGACGGGTCGTCGCCCACCGGGTCGGGGATGAAACGCTGCCGGTTGTCCTCGTCACGGTTCCAGTACCCCGCGGCGAGCCCGACCCCGCCGATGGCCAGCTGCCCGATGACGCCCTGGGGCACGGGCCGGTTCTGTGCGTCCAGCACGTACGCCACGTGGTTGTCCATCGGTCCGCCCATGGGCAGGGCGGCGGGCGACAGCGGTTCCTTCAGCTCTTCGACGATGCTGGTGACGGTGCACTCGGTGACGCCGTATCCGTTGAAGATGCGGCGGCCCTTGCCCCAGGCCCGTACGAGTTCGTGCGAGAAGGCCTCGCCGCCGACGAACACGATGCGCAGGTCACTGAGCGGGGCGGGATCGAGCAGCTTCATGACCGACGGCGGCAGGTCGGTCACCGTGACGCGGTGCTCCTCCAGGAACCGCTGGACGCCCGCCATGTCGAGGCGTGTCGCGGACGGTACGAAGTGGAGCGACGCACCCGTCAGCAGGGCGCCGAACATCTCGAAGACCGACACGTCGAACCCGCACGAGGCATAGCCGAGGAAACGATCCTCCGGAGTGAGCTCGAAGAGTGTGCGTACGTTGCGGATGAACCCCAGGATGTTGTCGTGGGTGATGAGCACACCCTTGGGTGTGCCGGTGCTTCCCGAGGTGTGCATCAGATAGGCGACGGCGTCCTTGCCGGGGCTCTCCGCGGGCGCGGGCGCCGCGTCCGGGAGGTCCGGGGGCAGCCGGAACTCCAGCGCGGGGGCGACACCGGCCGTCGTCGCGTCGCAGACCACGCTCCGCAGCCCGGCGTTGCCGACGATCGACTCGATGCGGCCCGGCGGGTTCATCGCGTCGATCGGGACGTACGCGGCGCCCAGGGCCATCAGTGCCAGCACGGTCGCGGGGAAGTCGGGGGACGGTTCGAGCGCGACGCCCACCCGGTCGCCGGCACCGATGCCGAGCGAGGCGAAGTGGGCACGGAGCGCCTCCGCCCGGCGCCGCAGGGCACCGTAGGTCACCGTCGCGTCGGGGGTGCTCACGGCCGGGCGCTCGGCGTGCTCGTCCGCGACGGCACAGAAATGCGTGAAGACGTTTCCGGTGGGCGACGGCGCCACGCGGCCCTTTCCGACAACCGCCTGCACCGCACGGGATTCCTCGTCATGGGCCCACGACTGTTTGATACTGATATCCGGCAGGGAAACGGCCCTGCGCAGTATTCCGACGAATACGCGCTGCATGGTGGCGATCGTCGCCGCGTCGAAGATATCGGTGTTGTACGCGGTATGGATCTCCAGATCCGCACCGTGCTGCGTGACCGTCCAGGACTGGAAGAACTTCGCGTGCGTGGTGTCGGGCTCGTTCTCGGTCGCGGTAAGTCCGTCGAGCCTGAGCGGTTCGGCCCACTCGTTCATCGTCAGCGTGTACTGGAACAAGGTGGAGCGCGATGACTCACGTTTGACGCCGGCTCCCGCTATGACCTCTTCGAGCGGGAGCTGCCCGTGGGACTGCGCCTCACGGAAGCGCCGCTGTACGTCCGACAGGCATTCCCGGAACGTCGCGTCGGGGTCGATCCGGCAGCGTAATGGCAGCATGTTGATGAAGAAGCCGATGGTTCTCTCGCATTCGGCTTCGGTACGGTTGGCCGTCGGCATTCCGAAGATGACGTCCTCGGATCCGGAGTATCTGTTGTAGAGGCATTCCATCGCCGTCGCATAGACGGTGATCGGCGTGGTCGACAGGGACGAGGCGAGATCGTTCACCTGCGCCGCCAGACCCTGCCAGGTGTCCACCTCCGCGGAGCCGGCGTACGTCGTCTCGGGCGGGAGAGGCCGGTCACCTGGTATGTCCATGACATCTACGCCTCGGAGTGCGCCCGCCCAGTAGTCCACGCTCTCCTGCCAGGCCCCCGCGCTCATGCGCTTGCGCTGCCAGACGCTGAAGTCGGCGAACTGAACGGTCGGGGGCTCGATCTTGGGCTGGGCGCCGGTCCGCCGCGCGTTGTACTCCCGCTCGAGTTCCTCGAAGAAGATCGACGTCGACACACCGTCGAAGATGATGTGGTGCACGAGGAAGCCGAAGTAGTGGAGGCCGGGACCGACGGTGACCAGAGTGGCCCGCCACAGCGGAAACTCCGTCAGGTCGAGCGCGGTCGCGGCGAGTTCGTCCATGAGCCGGCCGGCTTCGCTCTCGGATTCCGCGGTCGTCCTCTCGATGACGATCTCGGGGGAATCCACGATGCCCTGGAAGTACTCGTCGTTCTCCACGAGCACATAGGTCCGCAGCGCCTCGTGGCGCATGACGATACTGGTGAGTGCCCCAGTGAGGGCCTCGACATCGAGATCACCCTCCAGCCGGAACAGGAATGCGACGTTATAGGTCGACATCCCGGTCCGTAACCGGTCGACGAACCACAGGGTATTCTGCGAATGCGAGAGCGGAATATTGTTCCGGTCCTGGCGCGGCCGGGGTCCTTCGGTGATCTTGGCACGTGCACGTGCCAGCATGCCCGCAAGCGACTGCTTCTTATCCATCGCGGTTTCGTCGTGCACTGAACTCACCAAAGCTCCCTTGACGTCACATGGCGATCAAAAGCAGCAGTTCTGCGGGCATTTCAGCAGTGCGGGTACGGGAACACACAACTCCAATGTGCGTTCCGACCCCGGGATACCCTGCCGCACGGAATCCAGGAGGTCAAGGTCGCCCAGGACCCGCATCACGCGGGCGGACCCCTAAACGTTCCCCGGAGTTGTGAAGGTTAAGACCCGATTAGTTGGTATCTTCAACTAAAAATGTGCGCATTCATGATCATTCAATGTTCGAGAAACATTCCGCTTTCACCGCACGACCGCCGGGTTCCCGCTGATGGGACGAGAATCGCCCCGCACGGACGCCGGAGTCCGGTCGTCCGCTTGCATGGCGTCGGCAGTACGGCACAACACGTTCGTACGCTCATCCGGGGCGCCGTCACCCGCAGGTTCCTCGCTCGCGACCGGATCCCCCGCCCTTGAATGGTTGCGTCCGGTCGGCCGGTCGAGGCCGTACCTTCCGCGGGCGGACTTGTAGCATCAGGCGGACGCGGCCGGAAGGACGACCATGCACGACGGCGCCGATGCCAACTCCCTCGAGCGGGCGACGAAGGACTTCCTCTCGGTACGCCCGCGGCTCTTCGGTATCGCGTACCGCATGCTCGGCAGCGTCACCGAGGCCGAGGACATCGTCCAGGAAGCCTGGCTGCGGTGGCAGAAGGCGGACCGCGCCGACGTCCATGAACCGGCGGCCTTCCTGACCACGGTCACGACACGTCTGGCCATCAACGTCGCCCAGTCCGCCCGGGTGCGGCGGGAGTCGTACGCAGGTCCGTGGCTCCCCGAACCGGTCAGCACCCTGGCCGACCCGTATCTGGGCGCCGAGCGGGCAGAGGCGCTCGAACTGGCCCTGCTCCTGCTGATGGAGAAGCTGAACCCGCCGGAGCGGGCCGCCTACGTCCTGCGGCTGGCCTTCGACTACCCGTACAAGCAGGTCGCGGACATCCTGGAGACGAGTGAGGCCAACACCCGCCAACTGGTCAGCCGTGCGCGCAAGCACCTGGCCGCCGAGCGCCGGGACCGCGTCAGCCCGGCCGAGCACCGACGGCTCCTGACCGTGTTCCTCAACGCCGCGCAGACGGGCGATCTGGCGGCGCTGGAAGACGTGCTCACGGCTGATGTCGTCAGCATCTCCGACGGCGGCGGAATACGAGGCGCCTCCAGGATCCCGGTCGTCGGACTCCCCCACGTCTCCAGGTACCTGGTCGCCTTCGCGCCGCGCTTCTGGCCCCCGGCGCAGGTGCGGTGGGTCGAGGCCAACGGACAGCAGGCCGCTCTCGTCTCGGTCGGCGGGGAGCCCGTGGCCCTGCTCTCCCTCGATGTGTCGGCCGAGGGCATCGACCGGATCATGTGGGTGATGAACCCCGCCAAGCTGGCGCCCTACGCCGCCTCCGTGACCGCTTGACGTGTCCGGACATGTGCCGCACCGGCGCGTGTCATAGGAGCCGTCACCCTGGCTCGCTCCCGACCGGGACACAGCCGCCTCCGGTCACGGCGGGAACCACAGGCCGGCGTCGGCCGGCTCCCTCTCCGACGGCGACGACGACGGCATGCGCGGCACCGGCCGCGGGCCCCTGTCACATTTCCGCGGTCCGCGCTGTCAGTAGTACGTATCTGCAACTCGGCCAGGAGAAGACCATGGAATCGCGTCTCGACTACTTCGGGAATCCCCTCGCGGGCAAGGTGCTGAAGCACATCAACTCGGCCGGCAAGATCGTTTCGGATTCGGGCCTGCCGTCCGTGACCCAGGAACTGGTGAAGATCCGCGCCAGCCAGATCAACGGCTGCGGCTTCTGCACCGACATGCACACCAAGGACGCCACCGCCGCCGGGGAGACACCGGCGCGCCTCAACATGGTCGCCGCCTGGCGGGAGGCCACCGTCTTCACCGAGGCCGAGCGTGCGGCCCTGGAGCTGGCGGAGCAGGGCACCAGGATCGCCGATGCCTCTGGTGGCGTCACGGCTGAGGCCTGGGCGAACGCCGCCAAGCACTACGACGAGGACCAGCTCGTCGCGCTGATTTCGCTGATCGCCGTCATCAACGCCTACAACCGCATCAACGTGATCAACCAGCAGCCCGCCGGGAGCTACCAGCCCGGCCAGTTCGGCTGACGGAGCCACCCGGACCGGCCGGGCACCCGTGGTTCCGTCTCCACGCCCCCGGCCCCGGCGCCCATGTCGGCGGCGCCCGGTTCGCGGACTGGCCGGCTCAGCAGCAGTAGCAGTAGCCCACGGTGGATGAGGCGGCCCCCGGCGCAGGGGGCCGCCTCATCCGCAGGAGAGGAATCCGTCCGTCACCCTCCGATCGTGTGGAACTCCCGCCGAAGCGCCACGAATCCGCGCTCCTCGCGGCTGGGGTGGACCCGGTTGGTGAGCAGGATCGCGTAGCGGCCGGCCTCGGGGTCGATCCACAGGCTGGTGCCGGTGAAGCCCGTGTGGCCGTACGAGGCCGGGCCGAAGGTGTCGCCCACCGGTGAGCCGACCGGGTCCTGCCCCTGCCAGGCCAGTGTCCGGCGCAGGTTGAGGTGGTCCGTGCGGGGTGTCGTCATCAGAGTGAGGGTGTCCGGCTCCAGGAGCGGTGCGCCGCCGTCGAGCAGGCAGCGGGCCAGGAGCTCCAGGTCGGTGAGGGTGGAGAAGAGGCCGGCGTGCCCGGCGACTCCGCCGAGGACCACGGCGTTCTCGTCGTGCACCTCGCCGACGACGGTCCGGCCGCGCCACGGGCAGTCCTCGGTGGCCACCGCGCGGCTCCGGTCGGCCGGTCCGGGGCGGAAACCGGTGCCGGTCAGGCCGAGGGGCGCGCCGACGAGGTCGGCCATCAGCTGCTCCAGGCCCTGGCCCGCGGCCTGTTCGGCGATGAGGCCGAGCAGCATGAACCCCTGGGAGGAGTACGTCACTCGTGTGCCGGGCTCGGCGTTGCGCGGCAGCGGGCCGAGCGCCCGGAGCAGTGACGCGCGCGTGGGGTGGTCCCGGTAGAGCGGGACGCCGCCGGGCAGGCCCGCGGTGTGGTCGAGGAGCTGGGCGACCGTGCGGGCGGCGTGCGGACTGTCCGAGTAGCGGGGCAGGTGGTGGGCCACTGTGTCGTCGAGACCGAGGACGCCCCGGTCGACGAGTGCCATGACGACCAGACCGACGATCGGCTTCGTCACGGACGCGAGGTCCCACAGGTCGTGGCCGTCCAGCGCCGGCCCTTCGAGTGCGCGGGTGCCGGTCCAGCCTCGGTCGTACGGTCCTGCCGCGTCGCCCAGCGACCAGGCGGCGCCCGAGTAGAGACCGCGCGCCCGGCCGTCCTCCAGCAGGCGGCGGCGGGCGGCGGAGGTTGTCCGCGGGTTTTCGGCGCTCATCGCGTCTCCCCCGCCCCGGCCGCCTCGGCTCCGCCTGTGCCCCATGGGGCGCCGTCGCCGGCGACCAGTCCGAGCCGGGCGCCGGGCTGCGCGGCCAGGCTCGCCGACACCGCGGCCGCGGCGGAGCGCACCATCGGTCCGTACAGCTGTGCCGCGGCCTCGTCGAGCGTGAAGGCGAGGCCGGTCAGCACGACGGCGCCGACCGCGCGGCCCGTCGCGTCGCGCACCGGGGCGGCGAGCGCGCGCCGGTCGAGCCAGGCGTCCGTGCCGTCGAAGGCGTAGCCGTCACGGGCCGCGGCCGTCAGGGCCGCGCGCGTCGCGTCATCGGCGGGTGTGCCGTCGGGTCCTGCCGACAGCGGCTCGCTCTCCTCGGGCGGCAGGGCGGCCAGCAGGGCGAGGCCCGCCGCGCCCGCGGTCACCGGTTCGTGGAAGCCGGGGGCCAGGTCGAGCCCGAGGCCCTGGGCGGGCGCGCGGACGTCCAGGTGGATGACGGTGCGGTCGTCGCGCACCGCGTACGAGGCGAACAGGCCGGTGCGTACGCGGAGTTCGTCCAGGACCGGGCCGACCCTGCGCATCGCGGCATCGTCGGCGAGCGCGCCCGCGGCGAGCCCGAGGAGCCGGGGACCCGGCCGGTAGCTGCCGCCCGACGCCGCTTCCGCGTACCCCGTCGCGGCGAGCGAGCGCAGCAGCCGGTGCACGGTGGGCTTGGCGAGGCCCGTCCGGCGGGCGAGGTCGGCGAGGCGGTGCGGCGCACCCGCCCCGGCGAGAGCCGCCAGGACCTCCATCGCCTTGTCGACCGGCCCGGGAACGGGCGGCGCGGCGTCCCCTCCCGGGCCTCCGGAGGCGCCGATGGACGCTGCGGCGGAGGCCTGCTTCTGCGAACGACTGTTGACCGGTTTCCCCATGTGGCCTACCTTACCCGAACTGCATTCCATTCACCGGAACGAGCGTGTTGTCCAATGGAACGAATATGTGAAGGGGGAGGCGGCCCGCGCGTCGGGTACTCCCGCCGTTCGGCCCTGCGCCTGGGTGGCCTCGCGGTGCCCGCCCTCGCCGCCCCGGCCCTGCTGACCGGGTGCGGAGCCCCGTCGGCGGCCTCCGCCGGCAACGTACTGCGGGTCTCCCAGACCGGGGATCCCAAGACGATGGACCCGCACAAACAGGGCGACATGACGTCGATGAACGCCCTGATCAACATGTTCGACACGCTCACCACGCGGGGCCGCGACAACTCCCTCCAGCCGCGGATCGCCCTGTCCTGGAAGGCCGTCGAGCCGAAGGTGTGGCGGTTCGAACTGCGCCGCGGCGTCACCTTCCACAACGGCGAGCCGTGCGATGCCGAGGCGGTCCGGTTCAGCATCGAGCGGCTGCTCGACCCCGCCACCAAGTCGCCCATCGTGGAGCTGCGTTACGTCGAGTCGGTCAGCGTCGTCGACCGGTACACGGTGGACGTCCGCACCTCGGTGCACGACCCGATCCTGCCCGCGAAACTGTCCCTGTTCGGCGGCGTGGTGGTGCCTCCGCGCTATCTGGCGAAGGTCGGGGACGAGGGCTTCGCCGCGCATCCGGTGGGCACCGGCCCGTTCACGTTCCGGCGCTGGCAGCGCGACCACGAACTGCGCCTCGCCGCCTACGACCACCACTGGCAGGGCCGCCCGCACGTCGACGAGCTCGTCTTCGTGCCCGCCCCCAACTCCTCGTCCGCGCTGGCCGCTTTGCAGAGCGGCGGTGTCGACATCGTGGCGGGCATGACCCCGGACGCCGCCGAGCAGCTGGCCGGATACCCGGGCGTGCGGATCGACCACCACACCGGTATCCGCACCTCGTACCTGTCCCTCGACACCCTGACCGAAGGGCCGTTGCGCGACCGGCGGGTACGGCAGGCGCTCAACCACGCCGTCGACGTGCCGCTGCTCATCAAGGCGGTGCTCGGCGGCAACGCCACCGAGGTCCCGGCGATGATCCCGCGCGGCGCCTTCGGATTCGACGCCTCCGTGAAGCCGTATCAGCGTTCGCTCGCCAAGGCCCGCGCGCTCCTTGCCGACGCCGGTCATCCCGACGGCATCACCACGTCGATCACCGCGTCCAACCTGGACGCGAACGTCGCCGAGGCGATCTCGGGCCTGCTGGCCCGGGCCGGTATCCGCGCCAAGGTGAACCTGCTCGACCCGGGCACGTACTCCCAGCGCCTGACCTCTTCCAACCACGGTGCGCTCGGCCCGATGTACCTGGCCGCGTCCACCGTCTGGACCATGGACGGCGAGAGCATGCTCCAGTCGAACGTGCGCAGCGACCGGCGGCAGAGCCGCTGGCACCACAAGCGCGCCGACCAGCTCGTGGACCGCGAGGAGCTGTCGGTGGACCCGGCCGTGCGCCGCCGCGCCTTCTCCGAGCTCCAGCAACTGATCAAGGACGAGGCGCCGTTCGTGCCCCTCTACCAGATCGACAACATCTACGTGCACAACACCCGGCCGAGCTGGACGCCCGGCGCGGCAGGAGTGCTGGACATGGCGAGCGCGAAGGTGGCCCTGTGATGAGCCGGACCCTGACCGCCCCCGCCGCGCCCGCCACCTCCGTCACCGGTCCCGGCCGTGCCTGGACCGTGCTGCGGCCCGCCGCCGCGCGGCTGGGCACCGCGCTGCTGGTCCTGCTGTGCACGGCGACCGTCGCGTTCTTCCTGGTCCGCCTGTCCGGCGACCCGGTGAAGGTGATGCTGCCGCCGGACGCCACCGCCCAGCAGGAGACGGTGCTCCGGCACAGCCTCGGCCTGGACCGGCCGCTCGTCACGCAGTACCTGGACTACCTGTGGGGCCTGCCGCGCTTCGACTTCGGCAACTCCCTCTTCTACAACCAGCCGGTCCGCTCGGTCCTCGCCGACCGCATCCCGGCCACCCTGCTGCTCGCGGCCGGCGCCCTCGTGGTGACGCTGGTGATCGCGCTGCCCGCGGGCACGATCGCGGCGATGCGCCGCGGCAAGGCCGCGGACCGCGGTGTCATCACCGCCGTGCTGATCGGCCAGTCGACGCCCGCCTTCTGGGTGGGCATCCTGCTCATCCTGGTGTTCGCCGTGGGTCTGCACGCGCTCCCGGCCTCCGGTTACGGCACGTTCGCCCACCTCGTCCTGCCGTCGATCACACTGGCCGTCTACTCGGTCGCCGTCGTCGCGCGGCTGCTGCGGTCCTCATTGATCGATGTGCTCGGCTCCGACCACATCCGCACGGCCCGCGCCCGCGGTCTCGGCCCGGTGCGCACGGTGCTGCGGCACGGCCTGCGCAACGCGTCGCTGCCCGTGGTGACGGTCGTCGGTCTGGAGGTCGGCAGCCTGCTCGGCGGCGCGATCCTCACCGAGCAGGTCTTCTCCTGGCCGGGCGTCGGCCAGCTGACCGTGCAGGCCATCGCCAACCGCGACTTCCCCCTGGTACAGGGCACCGTGCTGCTGTTCGCCGCCACGTTCGTCGCGGTGAACCTGCTCGTGGACCTGTCCTACGGCCTCCTCGACCCGAGGGTGAGGAACTCCCGATGACCATCACCACCGCCCCCGCGGCCACCGCCGCAACCGCCCCCGCACCGTCCCAGCCGTCCGTGCTGCGCTCGCTGCTGCGCAACCGGCTGGCCGCGATCGCACTCCTCTTCCTCCTGCTGATCATCGTGTGCGCCCTGTTCGCGCCCCTGATCGCTCCCGCCGACCCGGCCGCCCAGAACCTCCTCGGCCGGCTCCAGCCCCCCGCCTGGCAGTCCGGCGGCAGTGCGGACCACCTCCTGGGCACCGACCAGCTCGGCCGCGACCTGCTCTCCCGGGTGGTCTACGGCACCCGGGTCTCGCTGCTCGTCGGCGCCGGGGCGGCCCTGCTCGCCGGGGTCATCGGGACGATCGCGGGCCTGGCCTCCGGGTACCTCGGCGGCTGGACCGACCGCGTCGTCATGCGGGTCGCGGACGTCCAGCTCGCCTTTCCCGCGATCCTGCTGGCGCTCGCCGTCGTCGGCTTCGTCGGCTCGGGACTCGGCTACGTCATCCTCGTGATCGGCATCACCGGCTGGGTGTCGTACGCCCGAGTGGTGCGCTCCGAGGTGCTGTCGCTGCGCACCCGCGACTTCATCACCGAGGCCCGAGCGATCGGCGTCGGCGACATGGCGATCATGCGCAGGCACCTGCTGCCCAACGTGATGGCCCCGCTGGCCACGATCGGCACCCTGCACATCGCGTCGGCCATCGTCGCCGAGGCGTCCCTGAGCTATCTGGGCCTCGGCGTCCCGAAGGAGACGGTGACCTGGGGCGGCATGCTCTCCGACGGGCAGCTCTACCTCGGCACGTCCTGGTGGATCGCCGTCTTCCCCGGCATCGCGCTCATGCTCACCTCGCTGTCCATCAACATCCTGGGCGACGCGCTGCGCGACGTCGCGGACCCGAAGGCGTACCGCCGATGACCGACTCCGCACAGACCCCGCCGTCCGTACCCGTCCTCGAATTCCGGGACCTGCGCGTCGACTTCGCCCTCGCCGCCTCGACCGTGCACGCGGTGCGCGGGGTGAGCTTCGCGGTGCACGCCGGCGAGACCCTCGCCGTCGTCGGCGAGTCCGGCAGCGGCAAGTCGGCCACCGCGCTGTCCGCGCTGCGCCTCAACCCCGAGCCTCCGTGCGTGTACGCCGGGGGGCAGGTGCTGCTCGACGGCGGCGACGTACTCGCCCTGCGCGAGAAGGAGTTGCGCAAGGTCCGCGGGGGGCAGATCTCCATGGTCTTCCAGGACCCGATGACCAGCCTCGACCCCTTGCAGCGGGTGGGCGACCAGGTGTCCGAGGTGCTTCGGCTGCACGGCGGCCACTCCCGCGCCGAGGCCCGCCGGGCGGCGCTGACCGCACTGGACGAGGTCGGCATCCCCGACCCGGAACGGCGCTACGGCCAGTACCCGCACGAGCTGTCCGGCGGCCTGCGCCAGCGCGTCATGATCGCCTCCGCGCTCGTGGCCCGGCCCCGCGTCCTGATCGCCGACGAACCCACCACGGCCCTGGACGTGACCGTGCAGCGGCAGATCCTGGAGCTCCTGGTGGGCCTCCAGCGACGCCACGGCATGGCCGTCCTGCTGATCACCCACGACCTGGGCGTCGTCGCCGAGACCGCCGACCGGGTCGTCGTCATGCGGCACGGCGAGGTCGTCGAGACCGGCGGTGTCGAGCAGGTCTTCACCCGCCCCGCAGCCCCGTACACCCGCGATCTGCTGGCCGCCACTCCCCGACTGGAGCCCGTCGCATGACCACGAAACCGCTGCTGGAGATCGACGGCCTGCGCAAGGAGTTCCCCGGCCGCCCGCCGAGCGTCGCCGTCGACGACGTCTCCCTGTCCGTGATGGAGGGCGAGACCTTCGCCCTGGTCGGCGAGTCCGGCTGCGGCAAGACCACACTGACCCGGCTGCTGCTGCGGCTGCTCGAACCCACCGCGGGCAGCGTCCGGTTCGACGGCACCGACCTGCTGGCCCTGAAGGGCGCCGAACTGCGGCCGCTGCGCCGGCAGATGCAGGTCGTGCTCCAGGACCCTTACTCCAGCATGAACCCACGGCTGCGGATCGCCGACATCGTCGGGGAGCCGCTCGTCACCCACGAGGAGTGGGCGCGCGGGCGGCGCGGCCGGGCGAAGGTGCGGGAGCGGGCCGGCGAACTGCTGGACTCCGTCGGTCTGGACGAGAGCATCCTGGACCGGTATCCGCACGAGTTCTCCGGCGGGCAGCGCCAGCGCATCTCCATCGCACGGGCCCTGGCCCTGGAGCCGCGGCTGGTCGTGCTCGACGAGCCGACGAGCGCGCTCGACGTGTCCGTGCAGGCCCGCGTCCTCGACCTGCTCGCAGAGCTCCAGGACCGGCTCGGCCTGACCTACTTCTTCATCTCGCACAACCTGGCCGTCGTCCGCCGGATCGCCGACCGGGTGGCCGTGATGCGCCAGGGCCGCATCGTCGAGTCGGGCACCGCCGACCAGGTGTTCACCGCGCCCGAGGACCCGTACACCCGGCGGCTGCTGGACGCCGTGCCGGTGCCGGACCCCGGCCGCCGGATCCTGGGGAGCGTCCCGGCATGAGCGCGGTGCGAGCGTGCCTGCCAGGCGTCGCCGAGCAGACGGGACTCCCGAAACACGCCCTAGGGCCGGGGCCCCGACAGGACCAGGCCCGCCGCTCCCAGCAGCGCGCCGGTGTCCGCCGGCTCGCCGAGGACCACGGTGGGGACCTCGCCGCCGCCGAGCACATCGGCGCGCAGCCGGGACTCGACCAGGGCCCGGAACGGCTCACCGCCGTCCAGTGCCTCACCGTGCAGCACGAACAGTCCGCACGCGAAGAGCTGCTGGACGGTGGCCAGGCCGAGCACCAGGTTCTCCGCGTACCGCGCGACGAGACCGGCGGCGGCCGGGGTGCCTGCAGCCGTCAGGGCCGCGAGCGTCGCCGCCTCGGGGGCGAAGCCCTGTTCGGCGGCGCGCTCGCGCAGCCAGCGGGTCGTCGCCACGGTCTTCCAGCAGCCGCGCCGGCCGCAGGTGCAGAGCTCGCCGCTCGCGGTGACCGTCATATGGGCGCCGCTGCGGCCACCGGCCGGGGCCAGCACCTCACCCTCGTACAGGATGCCGACGCCGAGCACCTCACCGGTCGCGACGGAGGCGAACGAGCGACGGCCGCGTCCCGCGCCGAACCAGCGGTCGCCGAGCACCTGCACCCGGGCCCGGTGCTCGATCCGCACGGGCGCACCGGCCAGCTCCGCGAGCCGGTCGGCGACCGGGTAGCCGCGCAGCGCCGGGGCGTCGTTCACCTCGATGATCCGGCCCGCCACCGGGTCCACCACACCGGCCGCGGCCACACCGACGCCGAGCAGGTCCTGGCCGGCGAACACCGCGGCCGCCTCCCGCAGCGCCGCGTCGACGGCGGCCGGGTCGGCGCTGCCCGCGTCGAAGCGGGCCTGCGTCCGCTCACGGACGGCTCCGGCGCGGGTGAGCAGCGCGGCACGCACCAGTCCGGGCAGCACCTCGACGGCGCCCAGCACACCGACGCCCCGCCCGGCCGGCTCGTCCGGCTGCGGATCGGGTACCAACCGCAAAGGAATACGTTCATGCGCCATGCGCCGACTCTGTCATGCCCCCGGACCGGGGAGACAGCGGCATGACCCACCGCAATCTGACCGAGGCCACCTGGCGCGAGACGCGGGCCGCGGCCGCCGGCTCGATCGCCGTGCTGCCGATCGGTTCGCAGGAGCAGCACGCCGAGCACCTGCCGATGGGCACGGACACGATGCTCGCCGACGCCGTCGTCTCCCGGGCCCTGGCCCTGCTGGAGGAGCGGGCCGCCGCCGGTGAGGACGTGCCCGGTCTCGTCCGGCTGCCGACGCTGCCGTACGGGCACAGCCCGCACCATCTGTTCGCGGCGGCGCTGACCCTGTCCGCGCCGGTCCTCGGCATGGTCCTGGACGAGCTCCTGGACTCGCTGGCCGCCTGTGGCTACCGCCGGGTGCTCGTCGTCAACGGGCACGGCGGCAACGACGAGATCATGCGGCTCGCGGTCAAGCGGTTCGCGCTGCGCGCCGAGGTGACGGCGGCCGCTTGCTCGTACTGGACGCTCACGGACACCGGTGAGCCCGGGGCCGACGCCGAGGCGGACGCGGCGGACGAGCGGCATGCCGAGCTGGTGCCCGGGCACGCCGGCTGGTTCGAGACCTCGCTGATGCTGGCCGCGCAGCCGGCCCTGGTACGCACCGAGCGGGCCCGGCACGCACCGGTCGAGCCGCCGCCCCTGTTCGACAAGCCGCCGTATCCCGGGCTGACCGTGGAGCGGCACGGCGAGTGGGAGCGGGTGGGCGGCGCCACCGACGACGCGGCCGGCGCCGACGCCGCGCACGGTGAGCGCCTGCTCGACCGGCGCGCCCGGGGCCTCGCCCGCGCCGTCCTGGCCTTCGACGCCGCGTCGCGCCCCCTCGCGTGACCGTCCCCCCAGATTTCACACGTAAGGAACCGTTCATGAAGATCACCGAGGTCGACGTCCACGTCGTCAATCTGCCGCTGGTCAACCCCTTCACCAGCTCCTTCGAGACGAAGACCGGGGAGACGCGCACCGTGGTGCGTATCAGGACGGACTCCGGGGTGGAGGGCTGGGGCGAGACGATGTGGGGTCGGCCGGTCGCCGCGATCGTGCGTGACCTCGCCGAGGACCTGATCGGCACCAGCCCGTTCGCCCTGGAGTCCTTCCACCGCCGCCACCACATGGTGCCGTTCTTCTACGGGTACCTCGGTTACGCCGCCCTGGCCGCGATCGATGTCGCCTGCTGGGACGCCATGGGCAAGGCCACCGGGCAGTCGGTGACCGATCTGCTGGGCGGCCCGGTCCGCGACGAGGTGCCGCTGACCGCGCTGATCACCCGCGCCGACGCACCGGGTGCCGCCGCGGGCGACCTGCCGGGGGCGCTCGCCGAGCACACCGAGCGGGTGGTGGCCGAGGGCGGGTTCACCGCCGTGAAGCTCAAGGGCACCAAGGACGTCCAGGGCGACGTCGCGATCCTGCGGGCGGTACGGACCGCGCTGCCCGAGGTGAATCTGCGCGTCGACCCGAACGCCGCCTGGTCGGTGCCGGACTCGATACGTGCCGGCATCGCCCTGGAGGAGCTGGACCTGGAGTACCTGGAGGACCCGTGCGTGGGGATCGAGGGGATGAGCCAGGTCCGCCAGAAGGTACGTATCCCGCTGTGCACCAACATGTGTGTGGTCCGCTTCGAGGACTTCGCGCCCGCGATGCGCCTCAACGCGGTCGACGTGATCCACGGTGACGTCTACAAGTGGGGCGGCATCGCGGCGACGAAGGCGCTGGCCGCGCACTGCGAGACGTTCGGCCTCGGCATGAACCTGCACAGCGGCGGCGAGCTGGGCATCGCGACCGCCGCACACCTCGCGGTCGTCGCCAGCACCCCGGTGCTGTCCCGTGCCATCGACTCCATGTACTACCTGCACGCGGACGACATCATCGAGCCGCTCACCCTGGCGGGCGGCAGCCTGCGGGTGCCGGACGGACCGGGTCTCGGCGTCACCGTCGACGAGGACAAGCTCCGCCACTACGCGGAGGTCAACGCACGCGAAGGAGACCTGACCAAGTGACGACGGACCACCTCCGCCCCGGACGCCGCGCCGTCACGACGGCCGGCGCGCCCGCGCCGATCGGCGGGTACAGCCAGGGCATCGCGGCGGGCCCGTACCTCTTCACCTCCGGGTTCGGCCCGCAGGACCCGGTCACCGGCGCACTGGGCGACACCATCGAGGAGCAGACCCGCCAGGTCCTCGCGAACGTGAGCGCCCTGCTCGCCACGGACGGGCTGACGCTCGACGACGTGGTGAAGGCGACCGTCCATCTCCAGGACGTGCACCGTGACTTCGCGGGCTTCGATCAGGTCTACCGGGAACACTTCGGTGACCCCCGCCCGGTGCGCACCACGGTGGGCTCCGAGCTGATGGGCATCCTGGTGGAGATCGACGTGGTGGCGCTGCGCCGGAATCCCTGATCCGGGTACCCGTACGTGGGCCGGACCGTCGTCGGACGGTCCGGCCCACGTATGCGTCCCTCAGCCACGCCAGTCGCCCGCGAACCAGGCCCGCAGGCGCGGCCGGTCCGCGCAGGCCGTGAACCGGTCGGCCGCCAGGTGATCGCTGTACCGCACCCGCGCCGCCTCCCGCTCGCACTGTGCGGGAGTGACGGGCTGCCCCAGGTACCAGCCGGCGGCGAACACGGCGGCCAGGACGGCGGCGGCCGCCAGACGGCGCCGGGTGCGGGGTGCGGGTCTCGTCATACGCATGACCAACGAGCCTACGGGCAGGGCCCGGTGACCGCGGGACCGCCTCGGTCACCGGTGCGCGCTCAGCCCGTCAGGTGTCCCAGCACCGAGCGCATCGCGCGGCGCACGGCCTCGCGTGACTCCTCCGTCCGGTCGAGGGCGTCGAAGGTGTGACGGCCGTTCGGTACGTCGATCACCTCGGCGTCCGCCCCGTACTTCGTGGCCGCGGTCAGGAACTCCTCGACCGTGGCCGCGATCCCGGGCATCTCGCGCCCCACCCGGGTGATGACCAGCGGCAGCGTGCCCGCTCCCGCCACCGCCTCCTCCGGGCGGAACCTGGCATCCACCGGTCCCCAGGCGGGGAGCGGGACCAGGACCGGGTAGGAGGCCGCCAGGCAGCGCAGCCAGGCCGGGGGCTCCCGCAGCCAGTGCGCCGCCAGCAGGCCGCCGCCCGAGAAGAACCAGAGCGCGATCCGGTCCGGGTCCACCCGTGGATCGGCCCGGACCAGCTCCACCGCCGCGGCCACGTCGGCGGCGGCCCGCGGATAGCCGGCCATGTCGTGCAGCCGGTGATCGAGTGTCACACCGACCGCCCCCTCCGAGGCCGCGTACCGGGCGTACCCCTGGAGGAGCGGCCAGTCCCGCGGGGTCGGCTCGACCCCGGCGGGCACCGGTCCGCCGTGCACGAACACCACGGCCGGCCGGGGGCCGTCGGCGTCCGGCAGACAGAGGTCGACGTTCCCGTGCCGCTCGGACGGGAGTTGCGGCACGTCCAGTACGAACGGCCGCAGGTGGGTGGGCGGTTCGGCGGAGCCGGGCGGCACGAGGTGGTGTCCCTCGCCCGCGGCGGCCCGCAGCAGTACGTCGGCGAGCTCGGCCGGAAGGGACAGCATCGGCCAGTGTCCGGTGGGGAGATCGAAGAACGACACCAGGGGGCCTGCCAGCGGAACCAGAGCCGGGTCACCGAAGTCGACCCGCTGCTGGACCATCGCGATGCTCGAACCGTTCGCGTCGCACAGCACCCCGGTGACGGGCAGTGCGCCGACCGCCCCGGTCAGCCGCAGCGGCTGGAGGAGGGTGCCCAGGGGTTGCGGGGAGGCCAGGCCGGTGAGCCGGTCCAGCGCCGCTTCGGGGATGCCCGCGGTGCTGCCCCAGCGCTGCCACGCGTCGCGGGCCGGAGGATCCAGGTCCCCGCCGGTGCCTTCCGCACCGGCCCGGGCGACCAGTTCCTCGCGCAGGGCCGGGTCCGGCACGGTGGCCAGGGCCGGCACCCCGTCGTGGCCCGGGCCCGTGTCCACGCAGACGATCCGGCCGATGCGCTCCGCGCGCCGGTCGGCGGCGCCCAGCACCGGGTAGGTGCCGTAGCCGTGGGCGACCAGGACGATTCCCCCGTCCCGGCCGGGCCCGGCGCCCACCGAGTCGATCACCGCGAGCACGTCCTCGATGTGCGTCTCCAGGCCGACGGCGTCGCCCGGGCGCCCGTCGAGACCGGCCAGGTTCACCGTGTGCACCCCGGCGCCCGCCGAGACCAGGTGTGCGGCGGTCTCCTCCCACACGTGTGCACCGGTGAACATCCCTGCCACCAGGACGAATTCGGTCATGGTCCGCTCCTCCGCGATCCGTGGTCGGCGGACCGGTCACACGCTCCGGCCGCCCTCGCCGGTACGGTAGAAGCTCCCCCGGAGGGAGGTTCAAGTGTTCCTGTCGCACGACGGACTGTGCAGTATCGGCGAGCTCGCGGAGCGCGCCGGCCTCACCGTCAAGACCGTCCGTTTCTACTCCGACCGGGGCCTGCTGCCGGAGGCCGCCCGCAGCGCGGGCGGACACCGCCGCTACGGCCCCGACGCGCTCGGCCGGCTGCGCCTTCTCCGCTCCCTGCGCGCTCTCGGCCTGCCGGTGCGCGAGGTGCGGCGCGTCCTGGACGAGGAGGACGCGGCGGACCGCGTGCTGGAGGACGCCGTCGCGGGGCAGCTGCGCGAACTGGGCTCGGAGCTCGCGGCCCTGCGCTGGCGGGAGGCCGGGCTGCGGCTGGTGCTGGAGTGCCCGCCCGGGGACCGGGCCGACCGGTTGCGCCTGATCGGGGCGGTGGGCGCCCCGCCGGACACCGCCGCGCTGGCCCGGTTCTGGCGGGCCTGGCTGCCGCCGCGGATGCCGGCCCGGGCGACGGCCGCGTTCCTGGAGGCGGCGGTGCCCCAGCCGCCCGGCGACCCGGCACCGGCCCAGGTGCTGGCCTTCGCCCGGCTGTACGCGCTCGTGACCCAGCCGTGCACGGGCTCCGGACCGTGCCAGCCCGAGGCGCACAAGGCCCCGGGGTCCCGCGGTCCTGCCGTGCTGTACGCGGGCCTCGCCCAGGCCTACGAACTGGCGGGCGCCCCGTTGCGCCAGGGCTTGGAGCCGGTTCCCGGCGAGGAGCTGGACAGCTTCGTGGACGCGTACGCGAGCGCGTACGGCGGCCGTGACACCCCCGGCTTCCGCCGGCTGCTGGCCGGCCAGCTCGCCGACGATCCGCGGATCGACCGGTACTGGGAACTGGTGACCGAGGTGATCACCCCGCCCGGCGGCCGGCCCGAGCCGACGCCGGGCTCCGCACACGACTGGCTGTTCGCGGCGCTGGAGGCGCAGACCGCCGAAGCGGCCTGAGCCTCGAAGAGGCCCAGGCCGAACGGACGAAACGACAGGGCGGCCGATCCCGCTCTCACACGGTTCCGGGAGGCGCCGGGCAGGTCACTTGGTCCGCCTGCGGAAGACGTACGCTCCGCACGCCATCCCGGCCAGGAACATCACGATCAGCCACACGTAGAGCGGCGCGGTCACGAGCGGGACGATGAGGCGGACCTCGACCTCGTCGGTGTTCTCGGCGATGAACACGATCGACAGGACAGCGATGACGAGGACCAGGATGCGGGCCGGTGTGAACGCGCCCGAACTGCCCCTGCCACCGCTCGACACATCCTTCGGGCTCATGAAGCGGCCCCTTCCCTCGACCGGGTGCACCACTGCCCCCGGAGCCCCAGGATGGCTCCGTCCGGGGGCCGGGGGGCGGTGCTGTACCGCCATTCGGGTGACGGCCCGGGGGTGTGCCGCGTCAGTCGGCCGTACCGCCGACCACCGGCAGCTCCAGCACTCCGGTGTCCTCGGGTGCGCTCACGACCGTGACCGGCTTGATGCCGCGGTTGCCGAAGTAGGCGGTGTCGCTGGCGGCGATCACGAATTCGAGCCGGTGGCCCGCCTCGTACCGGTGGACGATGCCGGGCAGCTGCACGGTGAAGGGCCGGGTCACGTCGGGCACCCTGACCGGTGAGACGAGCCGGTTCACCAGCGTCCTGGAGCCGTCCGGCGCCACGTCGTACACCTTGGCGAACAGCACGAGCTTGTCGGCGGCGTCGCCGCTGTTCTGCACGCGCTCGGTCTTCGGCGAGACGACCTTCAGGGTGGCCTTCGGGGCGCCGACGACGTCGACGGCCGAGGTCAGGGGGTCGCTGCTCCAGCCGAGGTAGGTGCCCTTGGTGTCGTACGGCTTGGGGTCGGGCAGTCCGATGAGACCCGCGAGGGAGCTCTCCGAATGACTGGTGGGCACCAGCCAGTTGGTGTACTGGCGGCTGCCGCGGGCCACCTTGGCGCGGTTGTCGACGAGCTTGCCGTCGCCGGAGAGGTACATCTTCCTGGTCGGGCCGGGCACGGCGGCCGCGGTGCCGTAGCCGCTCTGCCAGTCGCGGTAGTAGGCGAACTCGGGGCCGGTGTCGGTCCTCGTCTCGTGGCGGAGGTAGCGGTCGAACCAGGCGAGGATGCGCCCGCCGACGTAGCTGCTCTCCAGATTGCCCTGGGCCAGGTCGAGTTCGCCCTCCGCCTGGCCGCCGCTGTGGCCCCAGGCCTGCCAGATCATCTTGGCGGTGGTGCCCTGCTCCTTGAGCGTCCGGTACGTGGCCGTCGCCTCGTTGAGGTTGAACAGGCTGTCGGCCTGCCCCTGGATCAGGAGGGTCGGCGCCTTGACGCGCTTCAGATAGGAGACGGGCGAGACGCTGCGCGCGTAGTCGAGCATCGCGGCCGACTTGTCGTCGGGGTAGCGGCCGGAGTTGAGCAGCCGGATGGTGTCGCAGGCCTGCGGGGCGAAGTGGAGGCAGGTGAGGCTGCCGAAGCGGGACGGGTCGAGGCTGGGGCTGAGGATCGTCTGCCCCTCCCCCATCAGGTAGAAGCCGTTGGTCCACTGCCACTTGAAGACGCCCGGGGTGTCCGACGAGACACCCGTGGCCGGGCCGGCGTTGTTGGGGGCCAGCGCGTAGGCGAGGTCGTTCCAGGTGATGAGCGGGACGAGGGCGTCGACGCGGGGGTCGACGGCCGCGGTGGCCATCTGGATGGCTCCGCCGTACGAGCCGCCGATCATGCCGACCGTGGGGTCACCGGGGGCGTCCTGGGTGACGAAGTCGGCCTTCGTGCCGTCGTCGGCTGCGCGGGTCCCGCCGAGGAAGTCGACGAGGGCGGCGGCCGCCCTGCCGTCGGTCTGCGGGTCGTCGAGGCTGATGAGACAGCCGGACTTGCCGAAACCCAGGCCGGAGTAGACGAGTCCGGCGTAGCCGCGCGAGGCGAACGCCTTGCCGATGCCGTCGGTCGAGCCGTCGGACTTGCTGCCGCCGAAGCCGTTGGTGGCGAGGACGGCGGGGACCGGATGCGCGGCGTCGGCCCCGGCCGGGCGGTACAGGTCGGCATCCACGGTGCAGGACCGCCCGCCCGCCGACACGGTGAACTTCAGTGCGGTGACGGTGTATTCGGACGCCGCGGCCGCTGTTCCCGCCTGGGCGGTGCCGGCGAGTGCGAGCGGCGCGGCGAGCGCGGCTCCGGCGACGAGGGCGAGCGGTTTGCGGGACAGTGACTTCGACCGGGAACGGAAGCGGGAACCGGAGACAGCACGCGACACGAGGACCTCCACACCGAGGACACCTTACCGACCGGTAAGTATTGGGCCGCGCTCATGCTGTGACACAGGTCATGGCGATGTCAACGCTCGGGACAGCGTTTCCTGAGAGTTGTTCAGCTTCTTCGCATCACGGCCCGGACCCGGCCGCGTCGCCGGCCGCGCGCTCAGACCAGCGCGGGCCCCTCGACCGTGAGCGTGGCCGGTCCGCCGTCCGCCGGAGCGTCCAGCACGGCGGGCACGCCGAGCGGAATCGTCAGCCCGGTGGGCCCGTGCCCGAAGCCGAGCTCCTCGACGACCGGAACGCCCAACGGCCCCAGCCGGTCGGCGAGTACGGCCCGCACCTCCGCGTACGGCTCGCACCCCGCCCAGGAGCCGCAGGCCACACCGGTCACGCCGGCCAGCGCCCCGGACCGCAGCAACTGGGTGAAGATGCGGTCGAGCCGGTACGGGTCCTCGGTGGTGTCCTCGATGACCAGCAGCCCGCCGCGGGCCGGTGTCCGGGCGTGCGGGGTGCCCAGGTCGGCGGCGAGCAGACTCACGCAGCCGCCGTAGGTGACGCCGCGCGCCCGGCCCGGCACCAGGGCCCGCGCGCCCTCGAGACCCAGCGTCAGCACCGTCTCCGGCTCGAACAGCGTGGCTCGCAGCGACTCCTGGGTCCGCGGGTCCTTCTGGAAGGTCTCCGTCGCCACCATGGGACCGTGCAGGGTGGCGAGCCCCGTCCGCAGGGCGAACGCCTCGTGGAGCACGGTGATGTCGCTGTAGCCGACGAACACCTTGGGACCGGCGGCGCGCATCGCCTCCCAGTCCACCAGGTCGACCATGCGGTGCGCCCCGTATCCGCCGCGCGCGCAGATCACCGCGTCGACGGAGGGATCGCACCAGGCGTCCTGGAGGTCGCGGGCCCGCACGGCGTCCGCGCCCGCGAGGTAGTCCAGCTCCGGGTGCACGTCCAGCACGTGCGGCATGACGACCGGTTCGAGACCCCAGTCGCGCAGGAGGCCGAGACCGGGCTCCAGCCGTTCGGCGGGGACGGGCCCGCTCGGGGAGACGACGGCGACCCTGGCGCCCGCGCGCAGCCGGGCGGGACGGGTCAGGGGGGCGAGGGTCACTTCTCCAGCTCCAGCCGCGGCACGTCGGTCCGGTCGATGCCGAAGGTTTGCGCGTACAGGGAGAGTTCGGCCTCCAGCGCACTGATCATGGTCTCGGCGCGCCGGAAACCGTGCCCCTCGCCCGGGTAGGTGAGGTAGGCGTGCGGGATGCCGCGTCCCTCGACGGCGGCCAGGAACCGTTCGCACTGCACGGGCGGGCAGATCGGGTCGTCCTCGCCCTGGAGGAGCAGGAAGGGTGTGGCGAGCCGGTCGGTGCGGCTGATCGGCGACCGCTCGCGGTAGCGGTCGGGGACCTCGGCGAGCGGGCCGACGAGCGACTCCAGGTACTGGGATTCGAAATCGTGGGTCTCGTCGGTGCCCCAGCCGGTCAGGTCGAGGATGGGGTAGATGATCGTGCCGCAGGCGTAGACGTCCGTGCCGGTCAGGGAGGCGGCCGTGGTCCATCCGCCGGCGCTGCCGCCCCGGACGGCGAGCCGGTCCGGGTCGGCGGTGCCCTCGGCGGCGAGCGCCCCGGCGACGGCGGCGCAGTCCTCGACGTCGACGATGCCCCACTGTTCGCGCAGCCGGTTGCGGTAGGAACGGCCGTAGCCGGTGGAGCCGCCGTAGTTGACCTCGGCGACGCCGATGCCGCGCGAGGTGAAGTAGGCGATCTCCAGGTCGAGTACGAGCGCGGCGTGACCGGTCGGCCCGCCGTGGGCCCACACCACGTAGGGCGGCAGCTCACCTTCCGGGCCGGTGCGGTCGGGGCTGTGCGGCGGGTAGACCTGGGCGTGGATCTCGCGGCCGCCGGGTCCGGTGAAGGTACGGACGACGGGCTCGGGGTAGTACGCCGGGTCGACCGCGTCCTCGTGGGGTGCGCCGATGATGCGGCTGTGCCCGGTCGCCGTGTCCAGCTCCACGATCTCGTACGCGCTGCGCGGGCCGGCCGCGATCCCGATGACCCGGCTGCCCTGCACGGCGAGGGTCTCGGCCCATTCGGTCCAGGGGCCTGCGATGTCGACGAGGTCGCCCGTCTCCGGGTCGAGGACGCCGAGTGTGGTGGACCCCTTGCCGTGGAGCGCGGCGATCAGGCCGTTCTCCAGCGGGCGGAACCAGTTGAGGCCGATCTTCCACAGCGGCCCCGCGAACTCCTCGTCGCGCGGGCAGAGTTCGACGGTGGAGCCGTTCGGATCGGCGCGGTAGAGGTTCCACCACCCGCTGCGGTCACTGGCGAACAGCAGCTGGCCGTCCGCGGTCCAGTGGATCTGCGGTACGGATTCCTCCGGGCCGCCCACGAAGGTGCGGGCGTCGTGGAAGGTGCCGTCGTCGCCGATACCGGCGAGCATCACCTCGGTGCCGTCCCACGGCATGCGGGGGTGGTCCCAGGCGATCCAGGCCGCGTGCCGCCCGTCCGGCGAGACCTCGGGGCCGGTGACGAACCGGTGCCGGTCGTCGGAGAGTTCGCGTACCGCCGACCGGTCGCCGGCCGCCGATCCGTCCAGCGGCACGGAGGCGATCACCCGGCGCAGCTCGGTGGGCGCCTCGCCGGTGAACTCCTCAAGGACGCACCAGACCTCGCCCGCCGCGCCCCGGTCCGGGTGCAGCCGCGGGTCGGCCCAGCGCAGTCCCCCACCGACGGCGGAGACGGGGGTGAGCGGCCACGGTGCGCGCGGGCCGTCGGGCTCGTACGCGTACAGCCGCTGGTCGTCGAAGTGGACGAAGACGATCAGCGGCCCGCCCTCGGCGCGTTCGGTGCCGGCCCAGGGCCGGCCGCCGTACTCGATGACGCGGCTGCGGGCGTTCCACGGGGCGGGCAGCGCCGTGGTGGTCCCGTCGGCCAGCCGGCGGACGAGGGCGCGGCGGCCGGCCTCGGCCGGGCGCGGCTCCGTCCACCACAGCTCGTCGCCGACCGCTCCGACGTACTCGGGGCGGCCGTCGCGGGAGGCGGCGAGCGCGGCGTCGATCGGCGACGGCCAGCTTCCGTAGGCCGCTGTGGATTCCATGATGAGTTTCCCCCGAGTGGTTCAGGCGGTGCGCAGGTAGTGGTCCAGGACCCGGACACCGAAGTGCAGGGCCTCGACGGGGACGCGTTCGTCCACGCCGTGGAAGAGGGCCTGGTAGTCGAAGCCGACGGGCAGCTTCAGCGGCGAGAAGCCGTATCCGGTGATGCCGAGCCGGGAGAACTGCTTGGCGTCGGTGCCGCCCGACATGCTGTAGGGCACGACATGCCCGTCCGGGTCGAACCGCTCGACGGCGGCGCGCAGTTTGGCGTACGTCGGCGAGTCGACCGGTGCCTGGAGCGGCACCTCGCGGTGGTGGAACTCCCAGTCGACGGAGGGGCCGGTGAGCCGGTCCAGGGTGGCGCGGAACTCGTCCTCGCCACCGGGCACCATCCGGCCGTCGATGTAGGCGGTGGCGTGGCCCGGGATCACGTTGACCTTGTAACCGGCGTCCAGCATCGTCGGGTTGGAGCTGTTGCGGACGGTCGGCGCGACGAGCTCGGCGGCCGGTCCGATCTTGCCGAGGAGTTCGTCCACGTCGAAGCCGGGGGCGTCGAGGTCGGGGTGGATGCCGTGCAGTGCGGCGATCTCGGTGAGTGCGGCGCGGACCGTCGGGGTGAGGCGCACCGGCCACTCGTGCTCACCGATCCGGGCGACGGCGGCGGCCAGTGCGCTGACCGCGTTCGCGTGGTTGACCTTGGAGCCGTGGCCCGCCTTGCCGTGGGCGGTGAGCTTGAGCCAGCCGGTGCCGCGCTCGCCGGCCGCGATGGGGTAGAGCGGCATGGCCGGCCCGGCGTGGAAGGTGAAGGCGCCCGACTCGCTGATGCCCTCCGTACACCCCTCGAAGAGGGCCGCGTGCTGATCGGCGAGGAAGCCGGAGCCGTCGTCGGCGCTGGCCTCCTCGTCGGCGGTGTAGGCGATCACGATGTCGCGGCGGGGGCGGATACCGGCCCTGGCCCAGAACCGGACGACGGACAGGACCATCGCGTCCATGTTCTTCATGTCGATGGCACCGCGGCCCCAGACGACTCCGTCGCGCACCTCGCCCGAGAAGGGGTGCACGGTCCAGTCGTCCGCCTCGGCGGGCACCACGTCCAGGTGACCGTGGACCAGGAGCGCGTCGGCGGCCGGGTCGGTGCCCGGGATGCGGGCGACCACGTTGGTGCGGCCGGGGGTGCGTTCCAGCAGCGTCGGTTCGAGCCCGGCGGCGGCGAGCCGCTCGGCGACGTACTCGGCGGCCGGGCGTTCGCGGCAGTCGCCGCCGCCCCGGTTGGTGGTGTCGATGCGGATCAGTTCGGAGGTGAACGTCACCGATTCGTCGAGCGCGAGGTCATCGACGCCGTCGCCGTCCTGGGGGGTGCTCGCCTCAGCCATACTGCTCCTCCACGGCGGACGACACGATGGTCGTCACCGCCTTGAACGTGCGGATACCTTCGTACATCGTCGCGCTCGTGTACGCGACACGCCTCTCGCCGGAGGGCGCCACGCCGGGCACGACCGTTGCCGCCGCGGCCAGGTGCTCGGCGTCGAACTCCAGCTCCACGGTGAACGGGCCGCCGTCGACGGGCGTGTACCGCCCGGCGAGCGCGACCGCCTCCTTGGCCGCCGCACGGATGTCGGCGGCGGTACGGGCCGGGGTGCGGCAGACCGCCGCGTAGCGCGACACATAGTCCTTCACGGCGACCGTGCGGGCGTCGGGGGCGTACCCCTCGGCGTCCACGCAGGTCAGATCGTCGCCGGTGACGAGGACGACGGGGACGCCGTACTCGGCGGCCACATGGGCGTTGAGGAGTCCCTCGCTGGCCCTGGTCCCGTTCAGCCAGACCCCGGTGATGGAGTTGGCCAGATAGGTGTGGGCCAGGACGCCCTCCGTGCCGGCGCCGGTGTGGTAGCCGACGAAGGCCACGGCGTCGACGTCACCGTGCTGGATGCCCTCCACCATGCTCAGCGACTTGTGCTTGCCGGTGAGCATCTGGACCCGGTCGTCGAGCCGCTCCAGCAGCAGGTTGCGCATGGTCCAGTGGGCCTCGTTGATCAGCACCTCGTCGGCGCCGCCGTCGTAGAAGCCGAGGGCGGCCGCGTTGACGTCCGAGGTGAACAGGGAGCGGCACCGCTCCCACTGTGGCGTGCCGGGAAGCACGTCCGCCGGCCAGGTCACACCGGTGGCGCCTTCCATGTCGGCGCTGACGAGGATCTTCATGCGGCCACACGGTACGCGCCGATGAACGCGCAGGCCAGGGCCGCCGAGACCTCCAGAGGTCCAATCCACTGAAGGCCGCGGCTCCTGGCGTACGGCCCCGCAAGTCTCAGGCGGCGGAGGCGGTGCGGTGGCCGTGGACGCGCAGGTTCAGCGTGACGAGATCGAGCAGCGGCGTGTCGACGGACAGGAGCCGCGCCCGGTCCACCAGGTCACCGAAGACGTGCTCGACCTCGGTCGGGGCGCCCTGGCTCACATCGCGGAACAGCGAGGCGGTGAGCGCCGAGCCCTCCGTGGTGAGCATCGCGGACACACCGGCGAGTTCCTTCTCCCGCACGGGGTGGCCGGCGGCCGCCGCGACGGCGGCGCACTCGGCCAGCAGGGCGGTGACGAAGCCGCGCCCGCCGGGTACGGCCACGACGTCGCCGGTGGTGCCGCGCATCAGGCACGTCAGCCCGGCCAGGGTGCTGATGAGCACCCACTTGCTCCACATGGCCGAGATGATGTCCTTGGGCAGCTGGGTGTCGATGCCCGCGTCGGTGAAGACGGCGGCGATCTCCTCGACCCGTGCGGAGCTCCCGCCCTGCTGCTCGCCGATCGCCAGCGCGGCGAGCGGGGCGAGGCGGACGATGTCGCCCTCGGCGTTCAGCGTGCTCATGATCTTGGCGACGCCGCCCAGGACCGCCTCGTCGCCGAACCGCTCGTTGAGCCGTGCCAGGTGCGCCATGCCGTTGAGGAGGGGCACGATCGCGGTCCCCGGTCCGACGGCCGGCGCGATGTCGTCGAGAGCCGGCTCCAGGGCCGTGGACTTCACCGAGAGGAGCACCAGGTCGTAGGGGCCGGAGAGTTGGTCAGCGGTGACGAGCCGCGGGGTGACGGTCTCGGTCTCCCCGACCCCGGTGAGGCGCAGGCCGCGCTCCCGGAGGGCGGCGGCGCGGCCCGGCCGGACCAGGAAGGTGACGTCCCTGCCCGCCTGCGCGAGACGGGCTCCGAAGTAGCCACCGGTGGCTCCTGCCCCTACGACCAGAATCTTCATGTACGTGCGCCTTCCCTCGCCTCAGCGGCGCTTCGCGCCCTTCAGCAGCTTCTCGATCCTCGCGAGCTCCTTGTCGCTGAAGTCGAGGTTACGGATCGCCTCCACGCTGTTCTCCAGCTGGGTCACGCTGCTCGCCCCGACCACGGCGGAGGTGACCCGGCCGCCGCGCAGTACCCAGGCCAGTGCCAGCTGGGCCAGCGACTGACCGCGCTCGGATGCCAGCTGGTCCAGCTCGCGCAGCCGGCCCACCAGCTCGGGGGTGACCGCGGCGGCCGACAGGAAGGGGCTGCTGCCCGCCGCCCGCGAGCCCTCCGGGATGCCGCGGAGGTAGCGGTCCGAGAGGATGCCCTGCTCCAGCGGCGAGTAGGCGATGGAGCCGACACCCAGCTCGTCCAGGGCCGTCAGCAGACCGTCCTCGACCCAGCGGTCCAGCATCGAGTAGCGCGGCTGGTGGATGAGCAGCGGGGTGCCGAGGTCCTTCAGGATCCGGGCGGCCTCCCGGGTCTGCTCGGCCGAGTAGTTGGAGACGCCCACGTAGAGCGCCTTGCCCTGCTGCACCGCCGAGTGGAGGGCGCCCATCGTCTCCTCGAGCGGGGTCTCCGGGTCGGGCCGGTGGGAGTAGAAGATGTCGACGTAGTCGAGGCCGAGGCGGGTGAGACTCTGGTCCAGCGAGGACAGGAGGTTCTTGCGCGAGCCCCACTCCCCGTACGGACCGTCCCACATCAGGTAGCCGGCCTTGGTGGAGACGATGATCTCGTCCCGGTGCCGGGCGAAGTCCGTGCCCAGCGCGCGGCCCATCGCCGTCTCTGCGGAGCCGGGAGGCGGGCCGTAGTTGTTCGCCAGGTCGAAGTGCGTGATGCCGAGGTCGAACGCGCGGCGGAGGATCTGCCCCTGCGACTCCGGTGTCCGGTCACCGCCGAAGTTGTGCCACAGGCCGAGCGAGAGGGCGGGCAGCTTCAGACCGCTGCGCCCGGTGCGCCGGTAGGGCATGTCCTGGTAGCGGTCGGCGGACGGGATGTACATGCGGGACTCCACGGGAGGGATAGTTCGTGCCGGTTCACGACGAGGTGCGGCTACGCCGTGCGGGGTCCAGGCTCGCGCAGAACGATCCAGTAGTCCAACAGGAGATTCCGCTTGGATTCAGCGTCTATATTTCTCAATCATGGAGTTGCGCCAGCTGGAACATTTCGTCGCCGTCGCTCAGGAGCAGCATTTCACCCGGGCCGCCGAGCGCGTCGCGGTGTCCCAGTCGGGTCTCTCCGCCTCCGTCCGTGCCCTGGAGCAGGAGCTGCGGACGCCGCTGTTCAGCCGGACCACGCGCAGCGTGCGGCTGACCGAGGCCGGGCGCGCCCTGCTGGTGGAGGCCGAGCGCACGCTGGCGGGCGCGCGGGCGGCCAAGGACGCCGTCGACGCCGTACGGGGGCTGCTGCGCGGCACCCTGTCGGTGGGCGTGGAGCAGTGCGTGGCCGGGGTGAGCCTGCCGCGGCTGCTCGCCGCCTTCCACCGCGCGCACCCGCACATGGAGATCCGGCTCCGCCAGGAGGGCACGACGAATCTGGTGGACGGGGTGGCCGGCGGGCGTCTGGACATCGCCTTCGCGGCGACGGTGTCCTCCGTGGAGTGGCGCGGCGAACTGGTCCCGCTGGCCCGTGAACCGATGGTCCTGCTGTGCGCCCCCGGCCACCGGCTGGCGGCGGCGCACCGGGCGGGCTGGGACGAGCTGCCCGGCGAGGCGTTCATCGACTTCCATCCGGACTTCGGCCCGCGCCGTGCGGCCGACGAGGCGTTCGCGGCGGCGCGGGTGCGCCGCACGGTGGCGCTGGAGGTCAACGACGTGCACAGCCTGCTGGAGCTGGTGCACGAGGGGCTGGGGATCGCGGTGGTGCCGCACCACTTCTCCCGCAAGCCCGAGGCCCGGGGGCTGGTCGCGGTCACGCTCGACGGGGCGGACCAGCCGTACTACGAGAGCGTCATGGTGCTTCCGGCCGCGCAGGCGATGAGTCCGGGAGCGCGGGCACTGATGGCCCTGGTACGGGACGACTCCGCGCGCTGACGCGCGCCGGGGCGGCACGGCCCCGACGGGGTTCCCCGTCGGGGCCGTGCCGGTGTCCTCGGATCAGCGGGCGGCCAGGACGAACCAACGCGCCGGCAGGTCGATCCGGGTTCCGTCGGGCAGGTACTCGGTCTGCGGGAGCACCGTGGCGCCGCTGTCCAGGGTGGCCAGTCCGGCCGCCCGCAGCAGGTCCGGCACCTCCTCATCGGTGGCGCCCGCCGGCTTCAGCCCGTGCTCGAAGACCCGGCGCAGCTTCGCCGGCGGCCCGTCCGGACCCTGCGCGGCCTGCTGGAGCACCGTCTTGGACGACGGGGTCAGCTCCGCGACGAACGCCCGGCCCCGCTGCCCGATCAGCGTCGCCACGGCGGCGGCCACGGCCGGCCGGGCCTCGGGTTCGCTCTGGTGGATCACCGCACGCATGTAGACGTTCACATCGCCGGTCCGCTCGTGCAGGGCGCGCACCGCTGCGCCGTCCACGAGGTCCAGCTGGGCGAACTCGGCGACGCCGTCGGGGTCCGCCCGGCGGGCGTGGCCGATGGCGGCGTGCGAGAGATCGACGCCGATGGCGCGGGGGAAGCGGGTGGCGAGGTAGCGGGTCTGGGTGCCGTTTCCGCAGCCGAGGTCCACGACGGGCAGTGAGGCGTCGGCGTACGGCAGGAGCCGCTCACTGTGCGGCACGGCGCTCAGCGAGGGGTCGGCGTCCCAGATGGCCTCGCCGGGGGTGTCCGAGGTCGTCGACCAGAACCCCTCCCACGCCTCGCGGTATCCCTGTGACACATCCATGCGCACTCCCGAGTCAGGCCGTCCCGAGGCTTTTCGCCCCGCACCGGACTACCGGTCGCGGCGGCGCGGGGCAAGGGGCCGCACCGGATCCGCGGCCTGGTGAAGGGGCATTTCACCGGGCGTTCGACCGGGGGTGCGGGAGACGGGGGAGCGCCAGTTCGAACCAGACGGTCTTGCCGTGCGCCGTGGCGCTCGTGCCCCATTCCCTGGCGAGGCCGCTCACCACGACCAGTCCGCGGCCGGACTCGTCCTGTGCGGTGGTGCCCAGGAGTGTGGCGGGGGCCGGCTCGTCGTCGCTGACCTCGCACAGCAGGGCGCCGGTGCGGACCAGCCGGAGGCCGATGTGACGGGTGCGGCCGTGCTTCACGGCGTTGGTGACGAGCTCGCTGACCATCAGCTCGGCTGCCTCGACCGCGTCCGGCAGCTCCCAGTCCAGGAGCCTGCCGCGGACGAGCCGGCGGGCCCGGGACACCTCGCGCGGGTCCAGGGCCAGTTGCCACTCGGCGACGTCACCGTCGGGGATGCCGTTGAGCCGGGCCATCAGCAGGGCGACGTCGTCCTTGCGGCCGCCACTGGGGTTCAGGGCCCGGATGATCGTGTCGCAGGCGTCGTCCATCGACGCGGCCGGGTGGGCCGCGGAGGCGCAGAGGGCGGCGAGACCTGCCCCGATGTCCTGGCCGCGCACCTCCACCAGGCCGTCGGTGCAGAGCACCAGCCGGTCACCGGGCCGCACCTTAACGGTCGCGGTCTCGAAGGCGACCCCGCCGACACCGACCGGCGCACCGGTCGGCAGGTCGAGCAGCTCGGCCCGGCCGTCCTCGGCGCGGACCAGCACCGGTGGGATGTGTCCGGCGTTGGCGATCTGGAGCTCGGAGCGGATCGGGTCGTAGACCGCGTAGAGGCAGGTGGCGAGGTACTGCTCGCCGAGCCGCTGGGCCAGGTCGTCGAGGTTGCGCAGGAGTCGGGCGGGCGGCATCTCCATGGTCGCCATCGTCAGCACGGCGGTGCGCAACTGGCCCATCATCGCAGCCGAGTTGAGCCCGTGCCCCATCACGTCGCCGACGACGAGGGCGGTCCGGGAGCCGGGGAGCTTCACCGAGTCGAACCAGTCGCCGCCGACCCTGCCGAGCCGTGCTCCGGGCAGATAGCGGGTGGCGATGTCGCAGCCCGCCATGCGCGGTTCGATCTGCGGCAGCATGCTGTCCTGGAGGGTCTCGGCGACGTTCTCCTGGTACGTGTACATGCGGGCGTTGTCGAGGACGAGCCCGGCCCGCGCGGCGAGTTCGGCGCCGGTGGTGCGGTCCATGTCGTCGAAGGGTTCGCGGCCCGGGCGGCGCATCAAAACCATGAAGCCCAGCACCACGTCACGGGCCTTGAGGGGCACGATGAGCAGCGAGCGGTGCGTGATCAGCGGGCGCAGGTCGCGCTTCTCGAACTCGCCCGAGATGCGGTTGCTCAACTCCTCGCTGACATGGGGGACGATGACGGGTTCGCCGGTGACCATGCACTGGAAGAACGGCGTGTGCTCGGGGAAGGCGATGGACTCGCCGACGGGCACGGTGTCGTCCCAGCGGCCCGGTTCGTCGTTGTGCTCGACCCAGACGCGGTGCCAGACCGTGGTGACGTCGGGCGGCCCGTCCGGGAAGCCCTCGCCGGCCAGGACCGCGGCGCGCAGATGCGTGCCCGCGAAGTCGGTGAACCGGGGCACGGCGGCGCTGGTGACCTCACGGATGGTGCGTTCCAGGTCGAGGGAGGTGCCGATGCGGCCGCTGACCTCGTTGAGGAACTCCAGCCGTTCGCGGACCGCCGCGTATTCGAGGTCCAGCTCGGGGCGGGGCGCGGTGTGCGGGGCGGGCGCCTCCGGGCCGGTGTGCCGCGGGCCGTCGGCCGCGCGGTGTCCGGTGCGCCGCGGCACTCCCCAGTCGGGGGTCACGGGGATCCGGTCGCGATGACTGAACTCCAGTACCGGATAGCCGAGTTCGAGGACCTGGGAGACGATCCTGGTGGCTTCCCGGACGCTCATGCTGGGCAGGATCTCGGGCAGCCGCCCGGAGAGTTCCCGGTAGCCGGGGAAGTCGGTGTGCAGGGCGAATCCGGGGGCGATCGTCTCGGTGTCCCCGTCGGTTCCGCCACGCCGCAGGGGCCCGGAGTCGGCGGCGAGCACGAGCAGCCGCTCGGGGCCGGGACCGACCAGCGGGTAGGCCCACCACAGCACGTCGAGGCGGCCCCGGCCGGCGTCGTCCACGCGGGCCCGGCCGGCCGTCGGATAGCCGACGGTGCCGATCGGCGGCGAGCTGTCGGGGCCGGGACCGAACTCCTCGTACGCCCCGTCCGGCAGCGGGTCGCCCCGCTGCCGTAACGCCCCGGACACCGGCAGGAGTTCACCTGCTTGGCACCCTACGGCGTCCTCCCTGGCGACCCCGAAGAGTCTCCTCGCACCGGCCGACCAGTGCGAGACCCGTCCGTCCGCGTCGACGACGACCACGGCGAGCGGCACGCGGCCCGCCGCGGCGTCACGCGGCTGTGGTGTCCTCTGCGGCGGCACACCGAGGTCCATGGGCGGAAGGCTCCTTCCTCACCGCGAGGTTCCGCGGTCCGTGCGTCCACGGTACGGCGCCCCGTCCGGCGTCCGCCGGTCATCGACGGAATCACCCCCAGGGGTGGTGCGCCCCACGCACTCCGGCGCACCACCCACACCCGGGGACCGTCCGGGACAGCCCCCCCCCTGGCGTCAGTCCTCGTGCCCCAGCTGGAGATCCCGTTCGGTGCGCCCGCCGCCCGCGACCTGGAGGACGGTCGCCACCGGCGGGTATCCGGCGGCGATCACGGTGTACTCACCCGTGGACAGGTCGACGAACCGGAACGCCCCGTCGGGTCCGGTGGTCAGCGTGTCGACCACGTTGCCCGCCGCGTCCAGGAGCGTCACCCGGGCGTCCTCGACGGGCCGCCCGCCACTGGCCCGGACGATCCCGCGCAGCACCGCGCCACCGGCCAGCTCGACGTCCTGCCGGGTCTCCCTGGCCGCCTGCACGCTGACGGGCAGTGCGGCGGGCCGGAACGCGGGCGCGGAGGCGGCGAGGGTGTACTCCCCCGCGACCAGCTCCGAGATGACGTACCCGCCCTCCCGCCCGCTCCGGGTGGAGGCGACCACTTCGCCGCGTACGTCGGTCAGGGTGACGGCCGCGTCCCGTACGGGAACACCGTCCGCCGTCACGACGGTCCCGGCCAGCCGGCCCGCACCGCCGAGCACCACGTCGAGTTCCACGGGCCGTTCGCCCACGGTGACGCTGACCGCCTGCGGCTGGTGGCCCCCGGCGGCGGCGATGAGGACGTACGAACCCGCCCCGGGCACGCTCAGCGCGTACCGTCCCTCGTCCCCGCTGGCGCCCCGGCCGACCTGCTGGCCCTGGACGTCGATGAGGGTGAGGGCGGCGCGCGGGACCTTCGTACCGTCGGGATGCTGGACGCTGCCGCAGACCGGCACGCCCGAGAGGTATCCGGCCGGCGGGGGGCCCTGGTCCGTGCGGGCGGAGGGGATCGACGCGGGCTCGGCTGCGGTTTCGGGGCTGTGGTGGGACACCAGCGGTTTCTCCTTGAGGAAGAAGGCGAAGAACAGGCCGAGCACGAGGACCGGCACGAGATAGAGGAAGATCCGGGGCATCGCGTCGGCGTACGCCTGGATGTAGGCGTCACGCAGCGCGGGCTCCATGGCGTGGACCAGCTGCGGAGTGATCGACTCGGGGTCGGGCAGACCGGCCCCGGAGGGCAGCCGGACGGCGAGCGCGTCGGCCAGCCGGCCGGCGAACAGGGTGCCGAACACGGCGGCGCCGACGCTGCCGCCGATCTGCCGGAAGTAGTTGTTGGCGCTGGTCGCGGTGCCGAGGTCGGCGGGGCGCACGGAGTTCTGCACGGCGAGGACAAGCACCGGCATGATCAGCCCGATCCCCAGGCCGAGGACGGCCTGCGCGATGCTGTACTCCCAGCGCGGGGTGTCCGTCTCCAGCCGGGACAGCAGCCACATGCCCACCGCCGAGACCGCGCTGCCCGCGATCGGGTAGACGCGGTAGCGCCCGGTACGGGAGATCAGCTGGCCCGAGACGACGGACGCGCCGACGATGCCGCCCATCATCGGGAGCATCAGCAGGCCGGACTCGGTGGCGGTGGCCCCGTCGACCATCTGCAGGAAGGTCGGCAGATAGCTGGCCGCGCCGAACAGCGCCACCCCGACGACCGCGCCGACCAGGGCCGTGACGTTGAAGATCGAGTCGCGGAACAGCCGCAGCGGGATGATGGGTTCGGGCGCGCGGTGCTCGACGGCGATGAACAGCAGGGTCGTTCCGGCAGCTCCGGCGGCCAGCCCCAGGATGGTGCGCGAGCCCCAGGCGTACTCCGTACCGCCCCAGCTGGTCAGCAGAACCAGACAGGTGGAGGCGGCGGCCAGCAGCACGGCGCCGAGGATGTCGAGCCGGGGCCGGACCGTGGGCTTCGGCAGTTTCAGCACGACGGTGATGACGACGAACGTCACCAGGCCGAAAGGCACGTTGATGTAGAAGCACCAGCGCCAGGAGGCATGGTCGGTGAAGAAGCCGCCGAGCAACGGGCCCGCCACGGAGGCGAGTCCGAAGGCCGCGCCGATGAGCCCCATGAACCGGCCGCGCTCCCGGGGCGGCACGACGTCCGCGATGATGGCCTGGACGCCGATCATCAGCCCGCCGCCGCCGACGCCCTGGATGGCCCGGAAGGCGATGAGTTCGTCCATGGTGCGCGACCAGCCGGCCAGCGCGGAGCCGACGACGAAGACGACGATGGCGAACTGGAAGACGCTCTTGCGGCCGAAGAGGTCGCCGAGCTTGCCGTAGATCGGCAGACCGATGGTCGAGGCGAGCAGATAGGCGGTGACCGCCCAGGACATCTTCTCCAGGCCGTGCAGCTCGCCGACGATCTTCGGGAGCGCGGTCGCCACGATCATCTGGTCGAGCGCCGCGAGCAGCAGCGTGAGCATCAGACCGATGAAGACGAGGCGGATCCGGCGGCGGTCCGCGGCACCGTCGCCGGGCGGGGCCGGGGCGACGGACTCCGTCGCGGCGGGCGGCGGGGGCGGGGCGGCCGCGGGCCGCGCCTCGACGCTCCCCGTACCGCCGGGCTCGTCCTCCACCAGAGTGATGCCACCCACCACGTGCCGCTCCCCTCGTCGCGCTGCCGCCACCCATTTTGCGCATTGGGCAACAAGCAAGGGCAAACGTGACGAGGGGGCGCTGAGGGCGCATTCAGGGGCTTATCCCCCGGTGAGAGCCACTACGGCGCACAACCGACCGGCCGGAAAGACCACCCGAACCGGTGAGGCCGGAAGCCGGGACCGGACGCTACTTCTCCACCTCGGTGGCGAGGTTCTGGAGGAGTTCGTCGTAGATGCGCCCAAGTCCCTTGGGCGCGAAGGTCTTCTCGAAGAATCCGCCGATGCCGCCGGCGCCGTTCCACACGGTGGAGACGACGGCCCGCGACTTCCCCTCGCCGGCCGGGGTGACGGTCCAGGTGGTGACCATCGAGGAGTTGCGGTCCTTCTCGACGAGCTGGCCGTCGGTCGGCTCGCTGACCTCCAGCAGACAGTCGCGCACCCGCTTGCTGGTGGCCTGCAGCTTCCAGTGGACGAGGGTGCCCTCGCCGTCGCCGCCCTCACGGACCTCGTACTCGCTGAAGTGGCCGGGCAGCACCTTGCCGCGGACCTCCTTGTAGTCGGCCAGCGCGTCGAACACCGCTTCCGCGTCCGCCGCGATGATCCGCTCTGTCGTGGCCTCGACCTGCGCCATGGCTGTTCCTCCAGCACTCGGTTGTTCGGGGTGTGCTGAGCCAACCACCTCGGCAGCCCGGCTCAAAATCCGGTCCGGGACGAAGGGGAGAAAACGATCAAGGGAACAAGTGTTCTATTCTCGGACCAGTGCTACCGAGGAGGCGTCCATGCGCTGGGACAATCTGGCCGATAACCCCGCCAAGACCACCACACCTGGTACCGGCGCGCTCTTCGCCGCCGACGCGGTGACGACCCGTACCTTCGACACCCCCGAGTTCCGGGGCATCACCTTCCACGAGATACGGGCCCGCTCGATCGTCAACCGGGTGCCCGGTGCGTCCCGGATGCCGTTCGAATGGACCGTCAATCCCTACCGGGGCTGCACGCACGCCTGCGTCTACTGCTTCGCGCGCAAGACCCACAGCTATCTGGACCTCGACACCGGGCTCGGCTTCGACTCGCAGATCGTCGTCAAGATCAACGCCCCGGAGCTGGTGCGCCGCGAGCTCTCCGCCGCCCGCTGGCACGGCGCGCACATCGCGATGGGCACCAACGTCGACTGCTACCAGCGGGCGGAGGGGCGCTACCGGCTGATGCCCGGCATCCTGACCGCCCTCCGCGACCACGCGAACCCCTTCTCCATCCTCACCAAGGGCACGCTGATCCTGCGCGACCTGGAGCTGCTGCGACAGGCGGCCGAGGTCACGGAGGTCGGCGTCTCGGTCTCGGTGGGCTTCACCGACCCGGAGCTGTGGCGCACCGTGGAGCCCGGCACGCCCTCCCCCGAGCGGCGCCTCGACGTCGTCCGCACCCTCAGCGAGCACGGCATCGGATGCGGGGTGCTCATGGCACCCGTCATCCCCTACCTCGGCGACCGGCCGGACCAGCTGCGGGCCACGGTCCGCGCGGTCGCCGACGCGGGCGCCACGTCCGTCACCCCGCTCGTCCTCCATCTGCGGCCCGGTGCCCGCGAGTGGTTCATGGAGTGGCTCGGCCTGCACCATCCGCATCTGGTCCGGCGGTACGAGCGGCTCTACGCGGACGGCGCCTACGCCCCCACCTGGTACCAGCGCCGTATCACCCGGTACGTGCACGAGCTGGCGGCCGAGTACGGCATCGGCCCCTCGCACCACGGCACGCCGCGCGGCTTCCCGGAACGCGGCGAGGAGCGGACCCCGCCGGCCGGTCCCGAGCCCACTCAGCTGACCCTGCTCTGACCTGGGCGTGACGCCCCGGGGCAAACGGGTCATCTCTCACCGGAACAGGTCCTTCCGCCTCCGAATACGGGGAGCATCCGGCGGGGGCTGCGCCACGCGCAGCCGTGTTCCCCCACCACGGGAGGCCATATGACGAACCGTTCAGGAATTCTGTTCGCCGTCGGGGCGACGGTCGCCGGTCTGGTGACCGCCGCGCCGTCCCCGGCGAGCGCCGGCACCGCCGCGCAGCGCGCCGCATCGGTCAAGTGGACCGACTGCGGCACCGAGTCGTACCCCACGCTCCAGTGCGGATCGGTCCGCGCCCCGCTCGACCATGACGACCCGTCGGGCCGCCAGGTCACCCTCGCCCTGTCGCGGGTCCCGCACACGGCGAAGACCTTCCAGGGGCCGCTGCTGGTCAATCCGGGCGGCCCCGGCGGCAGCGGTCTGTCGATGGCGGGTTTCGTCGCCGCCTCGCTGCCGAAGGCGGTGGCCGCCCAGTACGACGTGATCGGTTTTGACCCGCGGGGCGTCGGGAAGAGCCGGCCGGCGCTGGACTGCGTGCCGAAGTACTTCGACCCGGTGCGGCCGGACCCGGTGCCGCACTCCGTGCGGGACGAGCAGGTGAACCGGAACCGCGCCCGCGACTTCGCGGCCGCCTGCGGCGAGAAGTACCCGGACCTGCTCCCGTTCATGGACACGGTCAGCGCGGCCAAGGACCTCGACGTGATCCGGCGCGCGACCGGCTCGCGGCAGCTGAACTACTTCGGCTACTCCTACGGCACCTACCTGGGCGCGGTGTACGCCAAGCTGTTCCCGGACCGCGTCCGGCGCCTGGTCCTCGACTCGAACGTCGACCCGGACGGTGTCTGGTACGACGACAACCTGGCCCAGAACTACGCGTTCGACAGCCGCCACAAGGCGTTCGCGGCCTGGGTGGCGAAGTACGACAGCACCTACGAGCTGGGCAGCGACCCGGCGAAGGTCGAGGCGGCCTGGTACCGGATGCGGGACGCGGTCAGGAAGCATCCCGCGGGCAAGAAGGTCGGCCCCGGCGAACTGGACGACACCTTCCTGCCGGGCGGCTACTACAACGGCTACTGGCCCGCCCTGGCCGGGGCGTTCGCCGCCTACGTCAACGACAAGGACGAGAAGGCCCTGGTCAAGGCGTACGAGCGCTTCGGCGCGGTCGACGCCGAGGGCGACAACGGTTACTCGGTCTACTCTGCCGTCCAGTGCCGCGACGCCCAGTGGCCGCGCGACTGGAACGTCTGGCGCAACGACAGCCTGCGCATCCACGCCAAGGCGCCCTTCATGACCTGGGGCAACACCTGGTACAACGCCCCCTGCGCCGACTGGCCGGTGGAGCCGCTGAACCCGGTCCGGGTCTCCAACCACAAGCTGCCGCCGGTGCTGCTCTTCCAGGCGACGGAGGACGCGGCCACACCGTACGAGGGCGGAGTCACCCTGCACCGCAAGCTCGCCGGTTCGAGCCTGGTCGTCGAGGAGGGCGGCGGCAACCACGGCGTCACCCTGAGCGGCAACGCCTGCCTGGACCGCCACCTGGCGGCCTATCTCGCCAAGGGGACGGTGCCGCGCGGCGGTAGCGGGGACGTGGACGCGGTATGCGCGAAGACGCCGGACCCGAAGCCGGTGACGGCCAAGTCCGCACGACCGGCATCCCGCACGGACGCGAGCGGCGGCACGCTGCACGGCCTGCTCGGGTTCCGGGGCTGACGGAGGCGGTGACCTCATGAGGGGCGTGCGCGAGGCCGGCCGTCACGGCCGCTCCGGCGCACGCCCCTCCGCTCTGCGTACGCACGCGCGGGCTTGCGCGCCGAAGGGTGCCGGGGCCCCTTCGGCGGAGACACACCTTGACGCCCCCTCAGCCCGACGGCAGCCGGCTGAGCGCGTCCTCGGCCGCGCCGCCGAGGCGGGGGTGCGGCAGTGCCGCCTCCAGGACCGGACGGGCCCGGGTGTCGCCGAGTTGCCCCAGGCCCTCCACACACGCCAGGGCCACCCGCCAGTGCGGTTCGTCCGGTCCCAGCAGCCGGGAGAGCGTGCGCATCAGGGCGGGTACGGATTCGGGGGCCCGCAGTTCGGTGAGCAGGCGGACCGGGTGCAGGGCGTAGGCGGTGCGCAGGGAGTTGGTGGCGAGGGCGGCCGCGGCGCGGGGCGTGCGCGGGTCGCCGAGGCGGGCCAGGGCGTGGGCGGCGCCGACGCAGCGCTCCGGGTCGCGGTGGTTCAGCAGGAGCACCAGGGGCTCGAAGGCGCGGCGGTCGCCGCCGCAGCCCAGCCGGAACGCGGCGATCTCGCGCGCCCACAGCGGGCGTTCGCGCTCGGTGAGCACCCGGGCCAGTTCCTCGTCGTCATCGGTGGCCAGCAGTCTTCGGTAGGCATCCGACTCCCCCGACTCGTCCGCGAGCCGGTGGGCCAGTGACCGGAACTCCTCATCCATGACCGTCAGCGTATCGGTGGACACACAGCGTGCCGACGGGGGCGTTCGGTGTGAGGGGGGCCACAACAATCGGGGGCTGGCGCGCTCATTACCCGTCGGTTAACCTCATGTGAGCGGGACACTCCCCCGCCGGCTCCGGTGGCCTGGTGACGCAGCCACCCGGAGTGTTTGTCGGTTCGGCAGCTTTGCGAGACGTGACTCCGGGACAGAGTCCGTCGCCCCTTCCCGTCCCCGGCGTGCGGTTCGCGCCCGGGACCCGAGCACCACGACAGGCAATTCCCGTACGCCATGCGCCGGTCGGGCCCTTCGGCCCCTCTCATCGGCCGCGCCCCGCGTGCGTCCCTCAGCCGTCACTCATCCCTGGAGTCCCGTGATGGACACCCCGTTCAGCACCATTGCCGTCGTCGGCCTCGGCACGATGGGCACCGGCATCGCCGAGGTCCTGACCCGCGCCGGCCGCGAGGTCATCGGTATCGACGTCAGCGAAGCGGCCGCCCGCCAGGCCGTCGCCTCCCTGGAGGCCTCCACCGCCCGCGCCGTGCAGCGCGAGCGGATCACCGAGGAGGAGCGGCGCGACGTGCTCGCCCGGTTCCGTACCTTCTCCGACCTCCAGGCCGCCGCGGACGCGGAGCTGGTCATCGAGGTGGTTCCGGAGACGTACGAGATCAAGCAGCAGGTCTTCCGGGAGCTCGACGCGGTCGTCTCGCCCACCGCGATCCTCGCCACGGGCACCAACGCCCTGTCGGTGACCCGTCTGGCCGCGGAGTCGCAGCACCCGGAGCGCGTCCTCGGCCTGCACTTCTTCAACCCGGCGCCGGCGATGAAGCTGGTCGAGGTGGTCTCGTCCGTGCTGACCGCGCCGCCGGCCGTCGAGGCCGTCACCGCGCTCGCCCGGCAGCTGGGCAAGGAGCCGGTCGCGGTCGGTGACCGGCCGGGGTTCGTCGCCGACGGTCTGCTGTTCGGCTACCTCAACCAGGCCGCCGCGATGTACGAGGCGAACTACGCCTCCCGCGAGGACATCGACGCGGCGATGCAGCTCGGCTGCGGTCTGCCGATGGGGCCGCTCGCGCTGCTCGACCTGATCGGCATCGACACCGCCCGCACCGTCCTGGAGGCGATGTACTCCGCCTCGCACGACCGGCTGCACGCCCCCGCGCCGGTCCTCGGCCAGCTCAGCGAGGCCGGGCTGACCGGCCGCAAGTCGGGCCGCGGCTTCTACACGTACGCGGAGCCGGGCAGCCAGAGCGTGGTGCCGGACGCGCTGACCCCGGCCGCGGACGCCGGGACGGGTGGCGGACGCACCGTGCGCTCGGTGGGCGTCGCGGGCTCCGGGACGATGGCTTCGGGGATCGCGGAGGTCTTCGCGAAGGCCGGATACGACGTGGTGCTGGCCGGTCGCGGCCAGGAGAAGGCCGACCTCGCCAAGAACCGGATCGCGAAGTCCCTCGACCGGTCGGTCACCAAGGGACGGCTGACGGCCGAGGCCCGGGACGAGACCCTCGCCCGGATCACCGCGGCCGGCTCGCTGGACTCCTTCGACGGCGTGGACCTCGCGGTCGAGGCCGTCGCCGAGGACCTGGCGGTCAAGCAGCAGCTCTTCGCCACGCTGGACAAGGTGTGCCGGCCGGGCGCGGTGCTCGCCACCACCACCTCCTCGCTGCCCGTCGTGTCGATCGCCCGGGCCACCACGCGGCCCGAGGACGTCATCGGGATGCACTTCTTCAACCCGGCGCCGGCGATGAAGCTGGTCGAGGTGGTCCGTACGGTGCTCACCGCGGACGACGTGCACGCCACGGTCCGCGAGGTCTGCGGCAAGGTGCGCAAGCACCCGGTGGACTGCGGGGACCGGGCCGGGTTCATCGTGAACGCCCTGCTGTTCCCGTACCTCAACAACGCGATCAAGATGGTCGAGTCGCACTACGCGACCCTCGACGACATCGACGCGGCGATGAAGCTGGGCGGCGGCTACCCGATGGGGCCCTTCGAGCTCCTGGACGTCGTCGGCCTCGACGTCTCGCTCGCCATCGAGAAGGTGCTGCACAGCGAGTTCCGCGATCCGGGCCTCGCTCCGTCCCCGCTCCTGGAGCATCTGGTGGCCGCCGGCTGCCTCGGGCGCAAGACGGGGCGCGGCTTCCGCGAATATGCCCGCCGCTGACCGGGAGGCGGGCTGGGGCGGGCTGCTCGGCCGACCGGGCGGCCCGCCCCCACAGGCGCGCTCTCCTGCACCGATGCAGTACGTTCACACCATGTCCCAGCCCGCCAGGTCCCCCCGTGTGTCCGCCGCGCCCGACGTCCCGGAGAGTGCCGCAGGCACCCGCGCCGCCGCCCAGAGGCTCAAAATGCGCCGCGAACTGGCCGCGGCGGCGATGGAGCTCTTCGCCACGAAGGGGTACGAGGCGACCACGGTCGACGAGATCGCGGGCGCCGCGGGCGTCGCCCGGCGGACCTTCTTCCGGCACTTCCGGTCCAAGGAGGAGGCGATCTTCCCGGACCACGACGACACCCTCGTCCGGGCCGAGGCCGTGCTCAACGCCGCCCCCGCGCACGAGCACCCGCTCGACACGGTGTGCCGCGGCATCAAGGAAGTCATGCGGATGTACGCGGCGAAGCCCGCGGTCTCCGTGGCCCGTTACAAGCTGACCCGCGAGGTGCCCACCCTGCGGCAGGCCGAGATCGCCTCGGTGGCCCGCTACGAGCGGCTGTTCACCCGCTATCTGCTGGGCCACTTCGACGAGCGCGACCACCAGGCGGGCAACGACGACCCGCTGCTGGCGGAGGTCGCGGCGTCCGCCGTCGTCACGGCGCACAACCACGTGCTGCGGCGCTGGCTGCGGGCGGACGGCCAGGGCGATGTGGAGGCCCAGCTCGACCAGGCGTTCGCCATCGTCCGCGACACCTTCGGGACCGGGATCGGCGCGGGCCGGACCGCCGGGACCGAGCCGGCGGGACCGCCGGCCGCCTCGGTGAGCACGGAGGGTGAGGTGCTGGTCGCCGTGGCGCGTACCGACGCCCCGCTGGACGAAGTGATGCGCACGATCCAGCAGGCGCTCAAGGAGCGCTGAGCGGGGCCGTGCGGCTCCCGGCTGCCCGCCCCGCCCGGCGCGCCCGGCCGGAGCGTCAGAGTCCCTCGTCGGTCTGCCACGGCGGCGGCGCGGAACCCTCACTCCAGGCCGCGAGGGCCTCGCCGTCCAGGCACTGGATCCCGCACTGGTCCGCGTAGTCCAGAGCGGGGCTCGTGTAGGCGCTGGTGGTGACGCAGACGGCGATCTCCGCCTCGTGAACGGCGTAGCAGGTTCCGCCGAATCTCTGAAGGTCCTGGGAACCGACCTTGGTGGCGGGGCCGTAGCACTTGCACTGGACGACCAGGCGCCGCCCGTCCGGGGCGGTCGCGATCACGTCCGCCCCCAGATCACCCGCACCGCCCACGACTTCCACGTCGGAGCAGCCGTCCCGCTCGCAGAGCGCGGCGACGGCATCCTCGAAGGCGTCGGCGTCCAGGGCCGCGTAGCCCGCGAGTTCCTCCTCGGAATCCACCGGTTCCGACTCCGGTCCGGTCAGGACAGCCGTACGGGCGACGTCGTCCTCGTAAGGGTGACCGTACGGCTCGCTGACCGGTTCGGACGGCTCCTGAGGGGGGTCGAACAGCTCCTGGGGCGGGTCGAAGAGCTCTTGCACGGCCTCGGAGAGCGGGCCGCGACCTCCGCGCGGCGCGGGGCCCGGCCTGCGGAGGTGGAGGAACAGGACGCCCGCCGCGACGAGGGCCACGACCGGCACCACGGCTGCCGGATGCCTGCACGCCCCCTCCCACGCGGTGCGCACCGCCAGCCATCCACCGCAGATCAGCAGGGCTACGGCACCGAAGCCGAAAGCAGTCCTGCGCACGCTGAAGGCCTTCGTGTACCCCTCGGGGCACCGCTCTCGTATCGGTGCCGTCATGCACGCCGCCCCGCCCGTGCCGATATGAGTCTTCCAAGATCATTCATCTCTGCCGTCTGCCCAGACCCGCGTGATCCAACGGCCGTGAAATCGGTTGCCGGTGCCTCGGCTTGGTGCTGTGGTGTGCGGATGAGCGAACGGACGACCCCACACCGCGAAAGTCTGCTGGCCGTCTTCGACCGGGAGATGCGCGAACTCGCCCGGCCCGACGGCCCCGGTGTCCGCGTCGAGCGTGCCGGCGACGTCGTACGGCAGGTCGGGGCGCCCCACGACTGGAACGGCGTCGTCTGGTCGTCACCCGGCCTGGACGCCGCCCGGGCGGACGCGGCCATCGCCGCGCAGGTGGCCCACTGGACGGAGCTCGGGTACGACGAGTTCGAGTGGAAGCTGTACGCGCACGACCGGCCGGCCGATCTGGGGGCGCGGCTGCTGGCGGCCGGTTTCGAGCCGGAGGAGCCGGAGACCCTGCTCGTGGCGCCGGTCGCGGACCTGTCCACCGAGGTCCGGCTCCCGGACGGCGTCCGGCTGCACACGGTGCGTGACGAGGCCGATGTGGAGCTGATGGCCCGGGCCCATGGGCAGGCGTTCGGTTCGGACTGGTCGCGGCTGCGGCACCAGGTGCTGGCCCGGCTGAAGGAGGATCCGGACCACTTCGTCGGGGTGCTGGCCCTGGCGGGCGACGAGCCGGTGAGTTCGGCCCGGATGGAGCTGTACCCCGGCACCGGCTTCGCCGGGCTGTGGGGCGGCGGCACGGTCGAGGCGTGGCGCGGCCGGGGCGTCTACCGGGCCCTGATCGCCTTCCGGGCGGGGATCGCGGCCGAGCGCGGCTACCGGTACCTCCAGGTCGACGCCACCGAGGACAGCCGCCCGATCCTCCAGCGCCTCGGGTTCACGGCCCTGAGCACGACGACGCCGTACGTCTACCGCCCCGTCTCCTGACCGGCCGGCAGCCTGCCAACCACCTATCACGGGGCACATGGCGGCAAAACGCCCCTCGTGTTGCTCATGCGTGGCACCCGGATGACAATTGAGGGAAATTGCTGGCACCCAGTGCCTTGCCAGCTGTCACGGAGTGCCATACGTTGAAGTCGTCCGGGCGGCCGGCGTGCTGAGAGACCTTTCGTACGCCGGCTGTCCCCGCAAGCCACGTGCCTGCGCGCCCGGACGCCTGCGTCACAGGCAAACCCTTCTGCTCCACAGAGCAAGCAGCCGAAGCACCGCCCGCCGAACCGACGGCACACCTCCACACCCGTCACCCCTGTTCTCAGGGACCCCTGAAGCGTTCCCTCAACGCCGCACCGCCGGAGGCACACCGTGAAGGAAATCCTGGACGCGATCCAGTCGCAGGACAGCACCGCCGCAGACTTCGCGGCACTGTCCATCCCCGAGTCGTACCGCGCGGTGACCGTGCACAAGGACGAGGCCGAGATGTTCTCCGGCGTCGCCAGCCGCGACAAGGACCCCCGCAAGTCCCTCCACGTCGAGGACGTGCCGGTGCCCGAGCTCGGCCCGGGCGAGGCGCTGGTGGCGGTCATGGCCAGCTCGGTCAACTACAACTCCGTGTGGACGTCGATCTTCGAGCCCGTCTCGACCTTCGGCTTCCTGGAGCGGTACGGAAAGCTCAGCGACCTCAGCAAGCGCCACGACCTGCCGTACCACGTCATCGGCTCCGACCTGGCGGGCGTCGTCCTGCGCACCGGCCCGGGCGTCAACGCCTGGAAGCCCGGTGACGAGGTCGTCGCGCACTGCCTCTCGGTCGAGCTGGAGTCGTCGGACGGCCACAACGACACGATGCTCGACCCCGAGCAGCGCATCTGGGGCTTCGAGACCAACTTCGGCGGGCTGGCGGAGATCGCCCTCGTCAAGTCCAACCAGCTGATGCCGAAGCCGGACCACCTCAGCTGGGAGGAGGCGGCCGCGCCCGGACTGGTCAACTCCACCGCGTACCGCCAGCTCGTCTCCCGCAACGGCGCCGGCATGAAGCAGGGCGACAACGTCCTGATCTGGGGCGCGAGCGGCGGACTCGGCTCCTACGCCACGCAGTTCGCGCTGGCCGGCGGTGCCAACCCGATCTGTGTCGTCTCCAGCGACCAGAAGGCGGAGATCTGCCGGAAGATGGGCGCCGAGGCGATCATCGACCGCAACGCCGAGGGCTACAAGTTCTGGCAGGACGAGCACAACCAGGACCCGCGCGAGTGGAAGCGCTTCGGCAAGCGCATCCGCGAACTGACCGGCGGCGAGGACGTGGACATCGTCTTCGAGCACCCGGGCCGCGAGACCTTCGGCGCCAGTGTCTACGTGACCCGCAAGGGCGGCACGATCGTCACCTGCGCCTCGACCTCGGGCTACACCCACGAGTACGACAACCGCTACCTGTGGATGTCGCTCAAGCGCATCATCGGCTCGCACTTCGCCAACTACCGCGAGGCGTGGGAGGCCAACCGCCTGGTCGCCAAGGGGAAGATCCACCCGACGCTGTCGAAGGTCTACTCCCTGGAGGACACCGGCCAGGCCGCGTACGACGTGCACCGCAACCGCCACCAGGGCAAGGTCGGCGTCCTGGCGCTGGCGCCCGCCGAGGGCCTGGGCGTGCGCGACGCGGAGCTGCGCGAGCAGCACATCGACGCCATCAACCGCTTCCGGGACATCTGACATGACCGGCCGTCAGAAGGACCGCCCCTGGCTCATGCGGACGTACGCCGGTCACTCGACCGCCGAGGCGTCCAACGAGCTCTACCGGCGCAACCTCGCCAAGGGCCAGACCGGTCTCTCGGTCGCCTTCGACCTTCCGACCCAGACCGGTTACGACCCCGACCACATCCTCGCCCGCGGCGAGGTCGGCCGGGTCGGCGTGCCCGTCTCGCACCTCGGCGACATGCGCCGGCTGTTCCAGGACATCCCCCTGGAGCAGATGAACACCTCGATGACGATCAACGCCACCGCGATGTGGCTGCTGGCGCTCTACCAGGTGGTCGCGGAGGAGCAGGGCGCCGACGCGGACAAGCTGCAGGGCACCACGCAGAACGACATCGTCAAGGAGTACCTCTCGCGCGGGACGCACGTCTTCCCGCCGGGGCCCTCGCTGCGGCTGACCACCGACATGATCACGTACACGGTCAACCGCATCCCGAAGTGGAACCCGATCAACATCTGCAGCTATCACCTGCAGGAGGCCGGGGCCACTCCGGTCCAGGAGATCGCGTACGCCATGTCGACGGCCATCGCCGTGCTCGACGCGGTCCGCGACTCCGGACAGGTGCCCGAGGAGAAGTTCGGCGACGTGGTCGCACGGATCTCCTTCTTCGTGAACGCGGGTGTCCGCTTCATCGAGGAGATGTGCAAGATGCGCGCCTTCGGCCGCATCTGGGACCGCGTCACCCGCGAGCGCTACGGCATCACGAACGCCAAGCAGCGGCGCTTCCGCTACGGCGTGCAGGTCAACTCGCTCGGGCTGACCGAGGCACAGCCGGAGAACAACGTCCAGCGCATCGTGCTGGAGATGCTGGCCGTCACCCTCTCCAAGGACGCCCGCGCCCGCGCCGTGCAGCTGCCCGCCTGGAACGAGGCGCTGGGGCTCCCCCGGCCCTGGGACCAGCAGTGGTCGCTGCGCATCCAGCAGGTCCTCGCCCACGAGAGCGACCTGCTGGAGTACGAGGACATCTTCGCCGGGTCCCACGTCATCGAGGCCAAGGTCGACGAGCTGGTCACCGACTCGCTCGCCGAGATGGACCGGATCGAGCAGATGGGCGGCGCGATGGCGGCCGTCGAGTCCGGCTACCTGAAGTCCGAGCTGGTCTCCTCGCACGCCGCCCGGCGCGCCCGGATCGAGGGCGGCGAGGAGAAGATCGTCGGCGTCAACATCTACGGGACGACCGAGCCCAACCCGCTCACGGCCGACCTCGACGGCGCGATCATGACGGTCGACCCGGCGAACGAGGCCAAGGTCGTCGCCGCGCTCCACGAGTGGCGCGACAACCGCGACGAGCCCCGCGCCACCGAGGCGCTGGCCGCGCTGAAGAAGGCCGCCGCGGGCACCGAGAACATGATGGAGGCCACCGTCGAGTGCGCCCGCGCGGGTGTCACCACCGGCGAGTGGTCCTGGGCGCTGCGCGACGTCTTCGGCGAGTTCCGGGCACCGACCGGGGTCTCATCGGCCCCGGTCGCGGTGACGGCCGAGGCGGGCACCCCGCTGGCGCTCGTCCGCGAGAAGGTCGCCAGGACCGCCGAGGACCTGGGCGCGGGCCGGCTGCGGCTGCTGGTCGGCAAGCCCGGCCTGGACGGGCACTCCAACGGCGCCGAGCAGATCGCCGTGCGCGCGCGCGACGCCGGCTTCGAGGTCGTCTACCAGGGCATCCGCCTGACGCCCGAGCAGATCGTCTCGGCCGCCGTCGCCGAGGACGTGCACTGCGTCGGCCTGTCGATCCTGTCCGGTTCGCACGCCGAGCTGGTCCCGGACGTACTGACCCGGCTGCGCCGCACCGGCGCCGGCGACATCCCGGTGATCGCGGGCGGGATCATTCCGCCCGCCGACGCCGAGGCCCTGATCAAGGCCGGTGTCGCCGCCGTATTCACCCCGAAGGACTTCGGTATCACGGAGATCATCGGCCGTATCGTCGACGAGATCCGGAAAGCGAACAAGCTCGACCCTCTGGAGGTCCCCGCATGACCACGCCCGTGAACCGCCTGCGTCCCCGTCGCTCCTGTCTGGCTGTGCCCGGGTCCAACCCGCGGTTCCTGGAGAAGGCCCAGGGCCTCCCGGCCGACCAGGTCTTCCTCGACCTGGAGGACGCCTGCGCGCCGCTCGCCAAGGAGGGCGCCCGGCACCACATCGTCGACGCGCTGAACAACGGCGACTGGACGGGCAAGACCCGGGTCGTGCGGGTCAACGACTGGACGACGCACTGGACGTACCGCGACGTCATCACGGTCGTCGAGGGCGCGGGGCCCAACCTCGACTGCATCATGCTGCCGAAGGTCCAGGACGCCCAGCAGGTCGTCGCGCTGGACCTGCTGCTCACCCAGATCGAGAAGACGATGGGCTTCGAGGTCGGGAAGATCGGCATCGAGGCGCAGATCGAGAACGCCAAGGGCCTCGTCAACATCGACGACATCGCGGCCGCCTCGCCGCGCCTGGAGACCCTGATCTTCGGCCCGGCCGACTTCATGGCCTCGATCAACATGAAGACCCTGGTCGTCGGCCAGCAGCCGCCCGGCTACGGCGCGGACGCGTACCACTACATCCTGATGCGCATCCTGATGGCGGCCCGTACGCACGACCTCCAGGCGATCGACGGACCGTTCCTCCAGATCCGCGACGTGGACGCGTACCGCGAGGTCGCCGGCCGTGCCGCGGCGCTCGGCTTCGACGGCAAGTGGGTGCTGCACCCCGGTCAGGTCGACGCGGCCAACGAGGTGTTCTCGCCCTCGCAGGAGGACTACGACCACGCCGAGCTCATCCTCGACGCGTACGACTGGTGCACCTCCGAGGAGGGCGGCAAGAAGGGCTCCGCGATGCTCGGCGACGAGATGATCGACGAGGCCAGCCGCAAGATGGCCCTGGTCATCGCGGGCAAGGGGCGCGCGGCCGGCATGCAGCGCACCTCCAAGTTCGAAGCCCCGGAGGCCTGATCATGCAGTTCGGACGCACGTACGAGGAATTCGAGATCGGTGCCGTCTACAAGCACTGGCCCGGGAAGACCGTCACCGAATACGACGACCACCTCTTCTGCCTGCTGACCATGAATCATCACCCGCTGCACATGGACAGCAACTACGCGGAGAAGACGACCGACTTCGGCAAGAACGTCGTCGTCGGCAACTACATCTACTCGCTGCTGCTCGGGATGTCGGTGCCGGACGTCTCCGGAAAGGCGATCGCCAACCTGGAGGTCGAGTCGCTGAAGCACGTGGCGCCGACCTTCCACGGCGACACCGTCTACGGCGAGACGACCGTTCTGGACAAGACCCCGTCAAAGTCCAAGAGCGACCGCGGAATCGTTTATGTGGAGACCAAGGGTTACAAGCAGGACGGCACGCTGATCTGCGTGTTCCGCCGCAAGGTCATGGTCCCCACGGAGACGTACATCAAGCAGCGCGGCGGCGAGCAGCCCGGCCGCCCGGAGCTGAAGCAGCCTTCGCAGAAGAACGTGGAGAAGTAGCCATGACGCGACTCGCCCAGACGGCCGGACTCAACGACGTCCAGCAGGAAATCCTCTCCACGGTCCGGGATTTCGTCGACAAGGAGATCATTCCGGTCGCGACCCAGCTGGAGCACCGCGACGAGTACCCGGCGGAGATCGTCGAGGGACTCAAGGAACTCGGCCTGTTCGGGCTGATGATTCCCGAGGAGTACGGGGGCCTGGGTGAGTCGCTTCTCACATACGCGCTGTGCGTGGAGGAAATCGCCCGCGGCTGGATGAGCGTGTCGGGAATCATCAACACGCACTTCATCGTGGCGTACATGCTCAAGCAGCACGGCACGCAGGAGCAGAAGGACACCTTCCTGCCGCGGATGGCGCTGGGTGAGGTGCGCGGCGCGTTCTCGATGTCCGAGCCGGCACTGGGCTCCGACGTCGCGGCGATCACCTCCAAGGGCGTGAAGGACGGCGACGAGTACGTCCTGAACGGCCAGAAGATGTGGCTGACCAACGGTGGCACGTCCACCCTCGTCGCCGTGCTGTGCCGGAGTGACGAAGGCCACCCCGAGGGCACGCCCCCGCACAAGTCGATGACGACCTTCCTGGTGGAGAAGGAGCCCGGATTCGGCGAGGTGCGGCCCGGCCTCACCATCCCGGGGAAGATCGACAAGATGGGCTACAAGGGGGTCGACACCACCGAGCTCATCATGGACGGACTGCGCATTCCGGCCAATCGTGTCCTGGGCGGCACCACGGGCCGAGGGTTTTACCAAATGATGGACGGAGTGGAGGTCGGCCGGGTAAATGTGGCTGCGCGTGGCTGCGGCGTCGCACAGCGTGCATTCGAACTGGGCGTTTCCTACGCACAGCAGCGCCACACCTTCGGAAAGCCGATCGCCCAGCACCAGGCCATCCAGTTCAAGCTGGCCGAAATGGCCACCAAGGTCGAGGCCGCCCATGCGATGATGGTAAATGCAGCGCGCAAAAAGGACTCCGGGGAACGAAACGACCTGGAGGCAGGGATGGCGAAGTACCTCGCCTCCGAGTACTGCAAGGAAGTCGTCGAGGACGCCTTCCGTATCCACGGCGGTTACGGCTTCTCCAAGGAGTACGAGATCGAGCGCCTCTACCGCGAGGCCCCGATGCTGCTGATCGGTGAAGGTACCGCCGAGATCCAGAAAATGATCATCGGGCGCCGACTGCTTGAGGAGTACCGTTTCCAGGGTTGATTGTCCCTTTCGGGGTGATTTTACCGCGAAGAAGATCACACCCTGTCATCCTCATCCGGTGCCTTCCAGACGTCCGACTCGGCTGCTGGCTTGCCCAGTTGCGGTCCGCAACCGATAACATCGCCGGAAAGCCGCCGTCCCCCGTTGCCAGCGCGGCCTCATCCGCTACGAAGGTCATCCATGCCCGACAGCCATACCTCTGCCACACGCGGCGGGGTCCGCATCGCACGCGGAGCTTCGCCGTGGCTCCTGCCGACCGTCGCCACCGCCGCACTCAGCCTGACCCGGGCCCGCAGGTCCGGGCGCTGGGCGGCGGTAGCCGTGCCCACCACCGCGCTCGCGGCGGGCATGCTGTGGTTCTTCCGCGACCCCGAGCGCGAGATCACCCAGGGTCGCGTCATCTCACCGGCCGACGGCGTGGTGCAGAGCATCATGCCGTGGAAGGACGGGCGTACCCGCGTCGCGATCTTCATGAGCCCGCTGAACGTCCACGTGAACCGCGCCCCCCTGGCCGGCACCGTGACGTCGGTCGAGCACATCCCCGGTGGGTTCGTCCCGGCGTTCAACAAGGAGAGCGAGAACAACGAGCGCGTTGTCTGGCACTTCGACACCGAGCTCGGGGACATCGAGATGGTGCAGATCGCCGGAGCCGTCGCCCGCCGCATCGTTCCCTACCTTCCGCAGGGGACGAAGGTCGAGCAGGGCGAACGCATCGGTCTGATCCGCTTCGGCTCGCGTGTCGACATCTACCTTCCGGAAGGTGTGGACGTCGCGGTCGAGGTCGGCCAGGCCACCACCGCGGGGGTGACTCGCATTGACCGTGATTGATCCCGATACACAGGCCGGCTGGGTGCCGGAGGCCGAGGCGGAGGACGACGCCGAGGACATGCCGCTCTCCATGCGGCTGTCGATAGCGGACACCCTCACCCTCGGTAACGCCACGTGCGGATTCATGGCGGTGTACTTCACCACCACCGGAATCCTCATCCCGCACCTGACGGGCAGCGACGAGAGCGGCATGGCCCGGCACTCCGCGGCCACCGCCGTGATCCTCATGCTCATGGCCGCCATCTTCGACCTGTTCGACGGACTCGTGGCCCGCAAGCTGCGCTCGTCGCCGATGGGTGCCGAGCTGGACAACCTCTCGGACCTGGTCAGCTTCGGGCTCGCCCCGGCCTACTTCGTGCTCGTCTACGGCATGGTCGCGGACGACGCACACCAGCGGGTCTCGGCGCTCGCCGCGATCGTGGTCCTGCTGGCGGTGGTCCTCAGGCTGGCGAGATTCTCCTGCGTGACCTTGAAGGACGGCATGTTCCAGGGCATGCCGAGCCCCTTCGGAGCGCTCACGGTCATCTCGATCGTGCTCCTGGAGCTGCCCTTCGTGCCGACGCTGCTCGCGATCATCGGAGTGGCGTGGCTGATGGTCAGCCGGGTCGAGTACCCCAAGCCGCGAGGTGTCCTCGCGGTGGCGATGCTCGGCTGGATCGTCGCCGCGATGGGGCTGCTGGCCGGATGGGCCTTCGACGCCCCCGGCGGTCAGCTGCTCCTCCAGACCGGCTGCGCGCTCCAGGTGGTCCTGGGAGCGGTCATCCCGCTCTTCGCGACCGCCCGCCGGGTGAACAGCTTCCGCGACAACCGGCGCGAGGCACGGGCAGCACAGCTGCCGTAGCCGCACAGCACAGCAGGACGAGGGCCCGGATGCTCCCCGGCATCCGGGCCCTCGTGCGTCCGGAACCGGCTCCCCGCATCCACCCGTACGGGAACTTCTCCCCTGCCGTGCCGGACCCGGCGGTACGGTGCCGAGGGGGCCGGCCGGGACGTGGCGGGCCCGGGGAGGGGTACCGCCGCGGATGTCGGACTGGCCACTGGCGATCGGTGTGCTCTCCACACTGACGATGCTGTTCTACTTCTGCGCCGGTGACCGGTTCGTCGCCGTCGCGGGCGGCCGGATGCCCTGGGGCATGCTGGGGTTCGTCGTCTCGCAGCTGGTGGAGCAGGGCGTGTGGGTCTTCCCCGGCGCCACCCCCTCCTGGTACGGCCCGTCGACCTACGTGGCGGCGACGGTGTCCGGCGCGGCCTCCCTGCTGCGCATGGCCCCCAGCAGTCCCCAGCAGCGGGCCAACCCGGACCACGACCCGCTGGGGGCGTCCGAACAGGCGGCCCGGGGCCGGGAGCGGCTGCGGGAGTACGCCGCGTCCGACGACCTGACCGTCCTGGACCACGCAGTCGACGGTCTGCGCACCGCCGTCCGCAAGAGCCTGGGACACGGCTCCCACCCCGGTTACGTCACCGAGCTCGTCAAGGCCCTGCGGATGCGCTACGAACGGCTCGGCCGGATCCAGGACCTCGACGAGGCCGTCGGCGCCGGCGAGGGGGCCGATCCGGCCAGGGCGCGACGGGCGGTCCGGGCCCGGCTGCTCTCCCAGCTCGGTACCGCTCTGCGGCTGCGCTACGACCACCTCGGCGCGGCGGACGATCTGGCCCGGGCCGTCGCCGCCGGCCGGGAGGCCGTCGGGCTGGTCCCGCCGCGCAGCCCGTACTACCCCGGCACCTGCGGCCACCTCGGTGCCTCGCTGCACAGCGACTTCCTGCGCACCGATGACCTCGACGTCCTGGAGGAGGCCGTGACCCAGGTGTCGGCGGCGGTGAAGTGGGCCGACGGGCGCGGCTACCGGCGCGCGGCGGACCGGGCCACGCTGTGCCATCTCCTGGTGCAGCGGGGGCAGCGGACCGGCGGCATCGGCGACCTCGACCGGGCCGTGAAGCTGGGACGGGAGGCGCTGGAGAGCACCGAGCCGGGCGAGGCGCTGTACGCGACGTCCCTGAGCAATCTCGGCCTGGCACTCCGCACCCGCAACGCCATGGGGCCGGGCGCGTCCGGCACCGGTCCTTCGCCGTCCACGGCCGATCTGGACGAGGCGGTCGACCTGAGCGGCCGCGCTCTGCGCACGGCCCCGGCGGACGCCCCCGAGCAGGCGGTGTTCCAGGTCGTCGCGGCGCTGGCCCTGCGGGACCGTGCCCGGTACGACACGGACCGGGACCGCGGGCCCGCCGGGGACGGAAGGCTGGGCGCGGCCCTCGACGCGGCGCGGGCGGCGGCACTGCACACGCGGGCGGACGTGCCGACGCGGCTGCGGGCCGGGCTGCTGTGGAGCGACATCGCGGCCTCGGCGGGCCGGTACCGGGACGCGGTGACGGCGTTCGAGACCGTGATCGCGCTGCTGCCGCGGCTGGCCGGCCGGGAGCTGCGCCGCGCCGACCAGGAGGACCGGCTCGGCCGCCACACCGGCATCGCGGCGGACGCCGCGGCGTGTGCCCTCGCCGAGGGCGCGCCGGAGCGGGCGGTCGCGCTGCTCGAACAGGGGCGCGGCGTGCTGCTGTCGCGGGAACTGGATCTGCGGGCCGACATCCGGGAGCTGCGGGCCCGCGATCCCCGGCTGGCGGACGAGTTCGAGGAGCTGCGGGCGGCACTGGCCGAGGGGCATGGCGGGCGGCCGCCGGCCGGCGCACCCGCCGCGTCCCCGGCCGCGTCCTCCGCCGGTCTCCGCTCCCGGCGCCGTGCGCAGGGCGAGCGCTGGGACGAGCTGCTGCGGGAGATCCGTGCGCTCGACGGGCTCGCGGAGTTCGCGGGGCCGCCCTCCCCGCAGCGGCTGGTCGCCGGGGCCGCGGAGGGGGCCGTCGTCTATCTGAACGTGAGCCGGTACCGCTCCGACGCCGTGATCATCGCGCCCGACGGCATCCGGTCCGTCCCCCTGCGGGTCACCCCGGACGACGCGGGGCACCGGCAGCGGGCCCTGGACGCCGCGCTGGACCGCCGGCGCTCCACCGCCGAGGGGGAGAGGGCCGCGGCCGTGCACGAGGTGCTGGGCTGGCTGTGGGACGCCGTGGCCGAGCCGGTGCTCGGTGCGCTGAAAGACCTGCACGCCGCGCACGGCGGGCCGGGGCTGCCCCGGGTGTGGTGGGTGCCGACCGGCGCCCTCGCGCTGCTGCCGGTGCACGCGGCGGGGCATCGCGACGGCTCGCGCTCCCTGCTGGACCGGGTGATCTCGTCCTACACCCCGACGGTACGGTCGCTGGCCACGGCCCGCGCCGCGCGCGCCGCCCCCGTCGGCCTCCCGGTGCCCCTCGCCGTCACGATGTCCCGCACTCCGGACGCCGCGCCGCTGGCCGGCGCCGAGGCGGAGGCGCGCATGGTGTGCGGCCTCTTCCCGGACACCGTGCGGCTCACCGACGAGGACGCGACGCGGGAGCGGGTGCTGCGGGAACTCCCGCACCACGCCTGGGCCCATTTCGCCTGTCACGCGGTGGCCGACCGCGACGTCCCCTCGCGCGGCGGGCTGCTCCTCCACGACCACCTGCGGAGTCCGCTGACCGTCGAGGACGTGTCGGGGCTCGACCTGGGACATCCCGAGCTCGCGTATCTGTCCTCGTGCGAGACGGCACGCACAGCACCCCGGCATGCGGACGAGGCGATCCACCTGGCCACGGCGTTCCAGCTGGCGGGCTACCGCCAGGTCGTCGCCACGCTCTGGCCGGTCCGGGACGAGGTCGGCTCGGTCTTCGCCGAACGGGTCTACACGGAACTCGCGGGCTCGGTACGCTCCGGCGCCCCGGTCGACGCGGCGGCCGCCGTGCACCGCGCGACCCTGGCGGTCCGCGAACTGTGCCCGAACCGTCCGCAGTTCTGGGCCAGCTATCTGCACGTGGGGTGCTGAGGCCGGCTCGGGCCCGGGGGCTACCCGGAGGCGTCGGCGCCGCTCGTCCCGGGCTGCGGTGCCGGTTCCGGGGGCTCGGGGGCCGGGCCGGTGTCCTGCCGGGGGACGGAGACTCCGGCCGGGTCCGAGGGGCCCCGGGTGGGTTCGGCCACGGTGGCGCTGGGGGTGTAGCCCCGGTGGTCCCCCTCGCCCCGCGCGGCCAGTGCCTTCTCGAAGGCGGTGAGTTCGGGTTCGTCGGGACGGGACGCGGTCATGTCGGCTCCTCGCCGGATCGGACGGCCGGGACGGCCGTCGTCGTGGTGCCGGGCGGCGGTGCGGCGGCGGGCCGGTGGAGAAGTTCCAGTACGTCGGTGTCCGCCGCGCGTATGTGCAGACCGGCGCTGTCCCGGACGGGCCGGACGAAGCTGCCGTCCGCCCTCATCAGCCAGGCCGATTCGAGGTGGATCTCGGGGGGCTGCGGATACGAGGTGGCGTACGAGCTGTTCCCGTACCAGCCGCCCACCCAGGCCCCGTCCCGCATCCGCATGCGGACGAAGCAGGGTCCCGCGTCGCGGAACAGGTGGTCCCACGCGGTGGGCGTCGAGCCGTAGCGCGCGGGCCGCAGACGGCGCTGCCACCAGGTGACGCCCCCGGCCGCGGCGGCCGGTACGACGACGAACAGGGCGAGTCCGAGCAGTCCGGCCGGCCGGGGCTGCCGGGCGACGGCCTCCCAGCCGCCCGCGCCGGAGTGCCGGGCGAACCGGACCAGCTGCGGCCCCGCCGCGACCAGATACAGGGTGTCGAGGACGACGGAGGCCGCCACGGCCCGCAGCACCCGCTCCCCCAGGTCCCGTTCGCCCGGGACCGGGCCGCGAAGGCGCTCGCGGAGGAACTGGTAGGTGACGCCCGGCAGGACGACGAGCACCAGCAGCATGACCTGGAGCACGGTGGAGGGGGACTGTCCCATCACATGCCCCGCAGCCCCTCGGAGGGATCGTGCGCGATCAGCCGGGCCCGGCGAGCCCGGACGGCCAGGACCGCGGCCGCCACCCCGGTCGAGATCGCCACCCAGGGTCTCGCCGCCACGATCCAGTCGGCGGTGACCTCCTTGTTGGCGAAGGCCAGGGCCACCAGCACCCCGCAGACCATCCAGAGGACGCCGGACATCACATGGGAGGCCGTCATCTCCAGGAGCAGCAGCAGGGCGCCGAGCAGGGCCGTCACGGCGACCGCCATCGTGAACGGGTCCTCGCCGAGGAGCACTCGGTACTCACCGATGTTCAGCAGCGTGAACACGGCAAGCCACTTGGTCCGGCCGAATCCGATGAGGGGCGACAGGACGACGAGCGCGAGCACCAGCCCGTACACCACCTGCTCCGGAACATGCATGATCCGTGCCTCCCCCCGCTGTCCGTAGTCGATCGGCGGTCAATTGCCTTACGGACAAGGCTAGTCGTGCCACCGCTCCATCGCGGTCGCTCATTCGGGTGAATACCGAGCACGGGTACGGGAGCCGGTGTGCGCGGTCGTGACCAGGGGGCGCGTGCTCCGTACCGACCGGGTGGCCGGGAGCACGGAGTGAGTACGTGTACCCACTCCCCCGGTACGTCCCGGCTCCTGGAATCACGGCACTTGCCGGTTCGGGGGACGGGGGTCCATGAGATGGCGCATGCGACGGGAAGACGGCGCACGGGGGCGTTGGCGGTGATCTCGGTGGCGGCCGCGCTGCTGACGGGATGCGCGGAGAAGCAGGCCGGGACGGAGGGCGCCCCGGCGCCGAGGACGTCCGCGCCGGTGAGCGGGAAGGAGTCGCCGGGGCCGTCCGGCACACCCGGTTCCGGTCCGACGACCAAGCCCGGCGAGCTGCCGGACGCGTACGACTTCACGCCCGACCCGGCCAGGGTGCCCAAGTCGGCTCCGCAGGCCCGGACACTGCGCCGGGCGGTGCTGGGACCGGACGACTGGACCGCCGGCATGGCCGTGCACCGGCCGTACGAGAGCAGCGGCACCTGGACGGTCATCTCAGCCGGATCTTCCTCTGCGCCCGTCCCAACGACGCGATGCAGATGCTGCCGGTGTCCCAGTACCTCGGCGCGCACGGCCTGGACGACATCGCGCTGGTGGACAACGGGACGGAGTACGGCAGACAGGCCACCCGGTTCCTGAGTGAGGCGTTGCGGGGCAACGGCCGTACGGTGCGCGCGGAGACGGTGCGCACGGACGCGCGGGACGTCGGCGCGGTCGCGGCGCGGATCGCGGCGGGCCGGCCCGGGGCGGTGGTGCACGGCGGTGACTGGCAGGACGCGGCACGGTTCGCGCGGGCGCTGTCGGCCGCGGGGTACCGGGGGCCCCGGATCGCCACCCAGGCGGTGCACGATCCGCGGTTCGTGCGGGAGGCCGGGGCGGCGGCAGAGGGCTGGCTGGTGGTGTCCACCTCGGCCGATCCGGCGACGGTGCCCTCGGTGCGCCGGTTCGCGACGGCGTTCCGCAGGCGGTTCGGTGCGGCTCCGCCGCTGTTCGCCGCGGAGGCGTACGACGCGGTGGGGCTGATCTCCGCGTGCGCCGGAGGGCTGGGGCGGGACCGGGTGACGCGGCAGGACCTGCTGCCGGTGCTGCGGACCAACACGTTCAAGGGTGTGTCCAGGAGCTATGCCTTCGAACCGGCGAACGGGATGTACGCCGGGACGGGCGTGTTCATCTACCGGGTGGAGCGGGGCCGGTTCGGCTTTCTGGGCATGGACGGCCGGAGGGTCTGACCGGCCGTCACTCTCCGCGACCCGCAAACCACTTGCACCGAGCCTGTGGTCCGTCGCGCGGATTTCCCGCCCAATCCCCGCACTTCACGCATTCCTGACAGGTTTACGTCACAAATTTTAGCTGCGAGAGCGGAATCTTGCGCAGCGCCGTGGACTTCCTTGCGGAGGTACTCCTAGCCTGTGGGGCGTCCGAAGAGCCCCCCGCGAGCCGCAAGGACGACATCCTCGTGACGCCACCACCCAGACGCCCCCTGCTCAGACGATCCGTGTCCGCCTCTCTCGCGCTGGCGGTCGCCGCGTTCGGCACCGCCGCCGCCGTGGTCCTGTCCAGTGCTCCGGCCGCCCAGGCGGCGGGAGTTCCCGCCCCCTCCCCCGTGGCGGTCCCCGGTCGCGGTGCGACCGTTCCGTTCAAGGAGCAGGAAGCCGAGTACGCCGCCACCAACGGCACCCTGATCGGCCCGAACCGGCTGTACGGCACGCTGCCCTCCGAGGCTTCGGGCCGGCAGGCCGTGACCCTCGACGCGGTCGGTGAGTACGTGGAGTTCACGCTCACCGCACCCGCGAACGCCATGTCCTTCCGGTACTCGCTGCCGGACAACGCCGCCGGATCGGGCCGGGACGCCTCGATCGACGTGACGGTGAACGGAGCATCGCCCAAGGCGGTGCCCGTCACATCGAAGTACGGCTGGTACTACGGCGGTTACCCCTTCAACAACAACCCGGGCGACACCAACCCGCACCACTTCTACGACGAGGCCCGGACCATGTTCGGGTCGACCCTCGCCGCCGGCACGAAGGTCCGGCTGCAGGTCTCGTCCACCGCCGCCTCACCGTCGTTCACCATCGACCTGGCGGACTTCGAGCAGGTGGCCGCGCCCACCGCCAAGCCCTCGGGCGCGCTCGACGTCGTCGCCGACTTCGGTGCCGACCCGACCGGGACCGCCGACTCGACCGCCAAGATCCAGGCGGCCGTGGACGCGGGCAAGGCACAGGGCAAGGAGGTGTACATCCCGCAGGGCACCTTCCAGGTCCGCGACCACATCGTGGTGGACAAGGTGACGCTGCGCGGCGCCGGGCCCTGGTACTCCGTGCTGACGGGACGCGACCCGGTGAACCGGAGCAAGGCGGTCGGCGTCTACGGCAAGTACGCCCGGGACGGCGGCAGCAGCAATGTGACGCTGAAGGACTTCGCCATCATCGGCGACATCCGGGAGCGCGTGGACGACGACCAGGTCAACGCCATCGGCGGCGCCCTGTCGAACTCGACGGTCGACAACGTCTGGATGCAGCACACCAAGTGCGGCGCCTGGATGGACGGCCCGATGGACAACTTCACCATCAAGAACAGCCGCATCCTGGACCAGACCGCGGACGGGGTGAACTTCCACTACGGAGTCACCAACTCCACGGTCACCAACACCTTCGTCCGCAACACCGGTGACGACGGTCTGGCGATGTGGGCGGAGAACATCCCGAACGTGAAGAACAAGTTCACGTTCAACACCGTGATCCTGCCGATCCTCGCCAACAACATCGTCACGTACGGCGGCAAGGACATCACCATCTCCGACAACGTCATGTCGGACACCATCTCCAACGGCGGCGGGCTGCACATCGCCAACCGCTACCCGGGCGTCAACTCCGGTCAGGGCACGGCCGTCTCCGGTGTCACCACGGCGGCGCGCAACACCCTGATCCGTACCGGGAACAACGACTACAACTGGCAGTTCGGCGTCGGAGCGATCTGGTTCAGCGGACTCAACGAGCCGATCAACGCCACCATCAACATCTCCGACAGCGAGATCCTGGACAGCTCCTACGCCGCGATCCACCTCATCGAGGGTGCGACGAACGGGCTGCACTTCGACAACATCAAGATCGACGGCGCCGGCACCTACGCCCTCCAGATCCAGTCGCCGGGCAAGGCCACCTTCAACAACGTGGTGGCCACGCACATCGCGCAGTCCAACCCGATCCACAACTGCGTGGGCAGCGGCTTCGAGATCACCCGCGGATCCGGCAATTCCGGCTGGTACGCGGACCCGCCGGCCTGCACCGGCACCTGGCCGACCCCGGTGTGGACCAACGGCGGTGTGCCGGGCGGCGGCAGCGGCCCGACGGACCCGCCCACGGACCCGCCGACCGACCCGACCGACCCGCCGACCGACCCGCCCGCCGAGACGGGCAACCTCGCCCAGGGCCGTAACGTCACCGAATCCGGTCACGCGGACGTGTACAGCGCGTCCCGTGCCGTGGACGGCGACGCGAACAGCTACTGGGAGAGCACCAACCACGCCTTCCCGCAGACCATCACCGTGGATCTGGGCGCCGCGAAGGCCGTCAAGCGGCTGGTCCTGAAGCTGCCGCCGGCGGCCGCCTGGTCCACCCGCACGCAGACGCTGAGCGTGTCGGGCAGCACCGACAACAACACGTTCAACTCGCTCAAGGCGTCGGCGGGTTACACCTTCGATCCGTCGAGCGGAAACCGGGCGACGGTCACCCTGCCCGGTACCTCGGCCCGCTATCTGCGGCTGACGTTCACCGGCAACACCGGGTGGCCCGCCGCCCAGCTCTCCGAAGTGGAGGCCTACACCAGCTGACGGAACGGACGAACGACCGCCGGGCGGCACGCGTGACGCGTGCCGCCCGGCGGCTTCGGCCTTCGTGCCGTGGCTACTTCAGCGTGTAGGACTTCGCCGCCGGTGCCGCCTGGGCCGGCCGGACGACCTTGAGGCCGCCGGGGGTCTTGGCGTCCGGCTTCATGATCACGCTCTCCCGGGTGGAGGGCGCGGCCGGGTCGGAGAAGTTGTGCGACATCCCGAAGTCGCTGCCGAAGTCCGTGATCGTCAGCAGCGCCTTGTCGATGCCCTCACGGGTGAGGTCCTTGGAGGTGCAGGCCTTCTTCAGCGCCTCACCGAACAGGCTGGCCGCGTTGTAGCCCGCGATGACGCCGTTGTCGAGGCCGTCCTTCGGGTACGCGGCCCCGTACTCCTTGGCGAGCTTCGCAGGGCCGGCGCCCGGGTCACCGATCGGGAGGGTGGACGCGGCGACGTAGTAGTCCTTCGTCAGGGCCGGTCCCGCCTGCGTCTTCAGCAGCTGCGGTGCGTACGCCGAGTTGTTGCCGACGACCGGGACCTTGAAGCCGGTGGCCGCGGCGACACCGACGAGCGAGGCCGCCTGGCGCGGGCCGGCGCTGATGACGACGGCCTTGACGCCCGCCTGCTTCAGCGCGGCGACCTGCGCGGTCATGTCGTTGTCGGTGGGCTTGATCTTCTGCTCGACGACGGTGAGACCCGCCTGCTGCGCCGCGTACTTCGAGCCCGCGAGCGCGTTCTCGCCGTAGTCGCCCTCGAAGTAGACGTGCCCGATCTTGTCGCCCTTGGCGATGCGCTTCTCGGCGAGCAGGTAGTCGATCGCGTTGATCGTCTCGACGTCGTACGTGGCACCGATGACGCGGACGTACTTGCTGCCGAGCAGATTCGCCGACCAGGCCTGCGGCAGGACGAGCCCCTTGTCCTGGCCGTCGATGCGCTGCTCGACCGCCGCCACGAACGGCGAGCCGATGAACTGGACGAAGCCCAGCACCTTCGGCGCCAGCTCGGTGTACCCGGCGATGGCCTTCTGCGGATCGTATCCGTGGTCGCGCACGGTCAGTTCGACCTTGCGCTTGCAGATGCCGCCCGCGGCGTTGGTCTGCTTGACCCAGAGCTGCTGGGCCTGGGTGACGCTCTTGCCGAGCGAGGCGTAGACCCCGGTCATGTCGGTGAGCGCGCCCAGCGAGATCACCGAGTCGGTGACGCCCACGCCGGTCTTCACACCGCCCTTGTCCTGGGCTCCCTCGTCGGAGGACTTGGCCTTCTCGCTGCAGCCCACGAGGGTGAGGGTGAGGGCCGCGCACACGGCCCCGAACACACGCAGTTTCATTTCTTCTCCCCTGAATTCTTCATCAGACGTGTCAGGCCGCCGGGCAGGAACAGAACAGCCGCGACCACCGCGGCGCCGTACAGGTAGCGCGACGCCTCGCCCGGTGCCAGACCGCCCGTACCGGGGGCGGAGACCAGGGGCAGGGAGTCGCTGTAGTGGGTGAGCAGCTGCGGCAGCAGCGAGACGAACGCGGCCCCGACGACCGCTCCCGCCACGGTGCCGAGCCCGCCGATGACGATCATGGCGAGGTATTCGAGGGACAGGACCATGCCGAAGTACTCGGGCACGGTCCGCTGGAAGACCAGCGCGAGCAGGACGCCGGCGAGGCCCGCGTACATGGAGGACAGGACGAAGACGCCAGCCCGGTAGCGGGCGACGGGTACGCCCATCACCCCGGCCGCGATGCGGTGGTCGCGGATGGCGTTGAGCGCCCGGCCCGGCCGCCCGCGCAGCACTCCGCGGGCGAACAGGCCGCTCAGGAGCAGGGCGAGCAGCGCCGCGTACCAGAGCTTCTCGGAGGACTGGAACGGCACCGCGGCCACCATCACCTCGGTGTCGTCGAAGTCGAAGCCGAAGAGCGAAAGGGGCGGCACGGCACGGCCGTTGAAGCCGCCGGTGAGCGAGCCCGCGTTGAACAGCACGTGCTGGCCGATGAAGATCAGCGCCAGCGTGGCGATGCCGAGGTAGGCGCCGCGCAGCCGGCTCGCGATGGGGCTGAACAGCCCGCCGGCGGCTCCCGCGAGGAGCACGGCGAGGACGGCGGCGAGCCAGCTGGGCAGGCCGAGCCCGGAGAGCTCGTGCCCGTTCTCCGTACTGCTCTCGCCGGCCAGTACGCAGTACCCGTACGCGCCGACGGCGAGGAAGAAGGCGTGCCCCATGGAGAGCTGGCCGGTCGCGCCGGTGAGGAGGTTGAGGCCGATGGCGCCGATGGCGGCCGCCATGGCGAAGAGTCCGGCCTGGAGCCAGAAGCGGTCCAGGTAGAACGGGAACGCGAGCAGCAGCACCGAGCCGACGGCCCAGAGGTAGGTACGGGGGTGGCGCAGCCGGGCGGCGAGTGCGGCGGCCGTCGCGGGCGGTGCGGTCGTGGTCTCAGACACGGGCGAGCTCCTTCGTACCGAAGAGTCCCGCGGGCCGCAGGAGCAGCACGATCACCATCACCAGGTACGGGGCGAGGTCGCCGATGCCGCGGCCCAGGAAGGAGAGGTCGCTCTGGTAGCCGGTGGCGAGCGATTCGGTGACGCCGACGATGAGTCCGCCGGCCAGGGCCCCGGTCGTCGAGTCGAGTCCGCCGAGGATGGCGGCGGGGAAGGCCTTGAGGGCGGCGAGTGAGGTGGCCCGTTCCAGGCCGGGTGTGGGGAAGACGGTGAGGAAGAGCGCGGCGACCGCGGCGAGCGCCCCGGCCACCGCCCACGCGGCGAGGGAGACCCGGCCGAGTTTGATCCCCATCAGGGCGGCGGTCTGCGGGTTCTCCGCGGCGGCCCGCATCGACACCCCCCAGGAGGTGAACCGGAAGGCGAGCAGGAACACCGTGATGAGGAGGGCGGCGGCGACGAAGGCCGCGACCCGGGTCTGGGCGAGGGTGACGTCGCCGATGGTGATGACGCGGTCGCCCCAGGGGTCGCCGAGCGAGAGCACCTCCGTGCCCATGCGGCGGGTGAGTTCGGTGGTGAGGAGGATGTCGACGCCGATGGTGACGATGGCCAGGACGCTGTGGTCGCTGCCCCGGTAGCGGCGCATCACCAGGAACTCGATGGCCGCTCCGACGACGGCGGCGCCCGCGATGCCGACGGCGAGCGCCGGCCAGAAGCCGATGTCGTCGTGGAGCACGGCGGTCACGTAGCCGCCCGCGAGCAGCAGGGAGGCGTGGGCGAAGTTGACGACCTCGGTGGCCTTGAAGATGACGACGAAGCCGAGCGCGATCAGCGCGTAGACCGAGCCGATGGAGAGGCCGCCGAGGAGGAGTTCGATGAAGGTGGTCATTCCTGTGCCCCCAAGTAGGCCTGGACGACGGCCGGATCGTTCTGGACCTCGGCGGGGGTGCCGTCCGCGATCCTGCGTCCGAAGTCGAGTACGGTCACGGCGTCCGCGAGCCTCATGACCACGCCCATGTCGTGTTCGACGAGCACGATCGAGATGCCGAGGCTGTCGCGCACCCCGGCCACGACCGCTGCGGTGCGCCGCCGTTCGTCGGCGGTCATGCCGGCGACGGGTTCGTCCAGGAGGAGGACCTGCGGCTCCATGCAGAGCGCCCGGCCGAGCTCGACGAGCTTCTGCTGCCCGTAGGGAAGCGCCCCGGCGGGCCGGTCCAGTTCCTTCTCCAGTCCGATGAATTCGGCGATCTCGCGGACCCGGTCCAGATGACGCCTGGCCTCGCGGGCGGCTGACGGCAGCCGCAGCCCGCTGGCGAGGAACCCGGCGCGGGTGAGCCGGTGCCGGCCGAGCAGCAGGCTGTCGGCGACGGTGGCGTGCGGGGGCAGCGCGAGGTTCTGGAAGGTACGGGCGACGCCGAGTTGGGCGATCTTGTGCGGGGCCAGTCCGGTGAGCTGGGTGGTACCGAGATGGACGGTGCCGGATGCCGCCCGGTAGACCCCGGACAGCACGTTGAAGCAGGTCGACTTGCCCGCCCCGTTGGGGCCGATGACGGCGTGCACGCTGCCCGGCTCCACGGTGAAGGAGATGCCGTCGAGCGCGGTGAGCCCGGCGAAACGGACGGTGACGTCACGGACCGCGAGCGCGGCCGGGGCGGTTGCGGTGCGGGGTGCTTCCTGCGCCGTCGTCATGCGGACCACCTGCTCAGGGTGCGTACGGACCCTGCGGCCCGGTCCGCGTCGGCGGCGGCCGTCTCGTCGACGACGCCGAGATAGCGGCGGCGCACCTCGTCGGAGGCGGCGAGCTCGTCGGCCGGCCCCTCCAGGGTGACCTCGCCGACCTCCAGGACGTACGCCGTGGAGGCGAGCCTGAGCGCGATCGCGGCGTTCTGCTCGACGAGCAGGACCGAGGTGCCCGACGCGTTGATCTCCTGCACCGTCTCCGCGATGCGCTGCGCCATCAACGGGGCCAGCCCGAGGGACGGTTCGTCGAGGAGCAGCAGCCGCGGCCCGGCCATCAGGGCCCGTCCCATCGCCAGCATCTGCTGTTCGCCGCCCGACAGCAGCCCGGCACGCTGGTGCGCGCGCTGCGCCAGTACGGGGAACAGTTCGTGCACGCGGGCCAGCGCGGCGGCCGCCGTCTTGCGGCCGCCGCGGGCTCCGAGGGCGCCCGCCCGCAGGTTGTCGGCCACCGTCATCCGGGCGAACACCTGTCGGCCTTCCGGCACTTGGACCACTCCGGCGGCCACCACCTGGGCGGGGCGCAGCCCGTCCAGGCGGCGGCCGTCGAAGCTGACGGTGCCCGTGCCCGTCCCGCGGTGGAAGCCGAGGGTCCGCGAGATGGCCCGCAGCAGCGTGGTCTTCCCGGCCCCGTTGCCGCCGAGTACGGCGGTGATCGCGCCGGCCGGCACATCGAGGGAGACGTCGCGCAGGGACCGTACGGGGCCGTAGCCCACGGACAGCGCGCGGATCTCTAGCGTTGCCATGCGTCCTCCTCCTTCCGCCTTGTCATGGAATCGACGCGTCGATTCGTGGTGCGCAGGGGTCCCCGGCCCGGCCGTGGCCGACGGTCTCCGCCTGTGCCTGCCTGTGCCCGCCCTGTGCGCTGTGGGGCCACAGACCAGCAGGGGCCGGGCCGTGCGTCCACGGTCACCGGCCGAAACGCTGCGGGTGCCCCGCGCGGAGGGCCGCTGGTTGTGCACGCGCACAGAGGCGGGCCGGGTGTGCTCGCCCCGGGGCCGGACGGGTGCCATCCTCACGACGGGTCCGGTGGGCCGGGCCCGGGCCCTGAGCACGGATGCGGCCCCGGGGCGCGCGGAGAACGGAGCGGGGATGCGGCAGTGCGGGGACGAGCGGGAGTGGGCGCTGCTCGACGCGCTGCTGGAGGACGAGCGGGGGCCGGATCTCGTCACCCTGGCCGGCGCGGTCCTGGGGCTGCCGGAGCGGGGCCGGTACGCGGTGGCCGTCGTCCCGGTGCACGAGGGCGCCGGCCCCAGGACCGCCGGCGCGCAGGGGATGCGGTTCCTGTGGCGGTCGCGGCCGGACCGGGAGATCGCGGTGGTGGTCCTGGGTGACGCGGATCCGGCCGCGGTCGCCGCGCTCCTGCGGGACGGGGGTCCGGGTCCCGGTGGCGTCAGCCCGGTGGTGGAGGGGCTGTCCGGGCTGGGCGCGGCCCGGCGGCTGGCCGATGCGGCGCTGCTGACGTGCGGTCCGGGCGGGGACGAGGCCGTCTGCCTGGCCGGCCGGGTCCCGGCGGCCCTGGTGGCGGGTCAGCCGGAGCTCGCGGCCTATCTGGCCACGGACGTCTTCGGCCCGCTGCTGGCCCGCGACCCGGCGTACCGGGCGCTGCTGGTGTCGACGCTGGACGCGTGGCTGGAGTGCGGGGGGTCGGCGGGGCGGACGGCGGTACGGCTGTGCTGCCACCGGAACACGGTGCTGAACCGGTTGCGGCGGCTGGAGGAGCTGACGTCACGGTCCCTGTCGCGGCCGCGCGAACTGGTGGAACTGATGCTGGCTCTGGACGCGGTACGGCTGCTGCCGGGGGCGGCACCGCTGTGAGGAGCGGGGGTCCGGGGGCGGAGCCCCCGAAGGGCCCCGCCCCGTCACCTCACCTCACCTCAGCGCAGGAAGTCCCGGGCGATGGACTCCGCCACCCGCTCCAGCAGCGGCCCCGCCTCGGCCATGCACACCGCGGGATCCGGCTCCAGCTCCGTGAGCGCGTACGCGCGGCGGATCCCCGCGCGCCCCAGCGCCTCCGGTGCCAGCGCCAGGCGGCCGCAGACCGCGACGACCTCGATGCCCGCCGCACGGGCCGCCGCGGCGACCCCGGCCGGGGCCTTGCCGTGCAGCGTCTGTTCGTCGAGGGACCCCTCGCCGGTGATGACGAGCGTGGCCCTGGCCAGCGCGGGTGCGAAGCCGAGGACGTCGAGCATCACCTCGATCCCTGGCCGGAACCGCGCACCGAGTGCGACCAGTGCCCCGTACCCGATGCCGCCCGCCGCCCCGGCGCCCGGCTGCTGTGCCTGCTCCGGCCCCAGCACGGAGGCGTAGTGGGCGAGCGCCGCGTCGAGCACCGCGATGTCGTCCTCGGTCGCGCCCTTCTGACGCCCGTAGACCTCGGGGGCGCCCTTGGGACCGGTCAGCGGGTTGTCGACGTCGCTGGCGAGGATCAGGTCGATGTCGCCGAGCCGCGGGTCGAGCCCGGAGAGATCGGCCGTGGCCAGGTCGGCGAGGCCGCCGCCGCCGGGGCCGACGGGCTTGCCGTCCGCATCCAGGAACCGTGCGCCGAGCGCGGCCAGCATGCCCGCCCCGCCGTCCGTGGTCGCGCTGCCGCCGACGCCGAACACGATGGTCCGGGCGCCCGCCTCCAGCGCGGCGAGCAGCAGCTCGCCGGAGCCGTACGTGGTGGCCGTGAGCGGGGCGAACACGCCCGCCGGCAGATGCTGGAGGCCGGAGGCCTCGGCCATCTCGACCACGGCGGTGGTGTCCCGCACCGCGTACGCCGCGGTCACGGGGTCGCCGAGCGGCCCGGTCACCCGCGCCTCGCGGCGCTCGAATCCGGCGGCCACCGCGGCCGCCACCGTGCCGTCGCCGCCGTCCGCCACCGGCAGGGTCTCGACCCGCACCTCGGGGGCGACGCGCCGCAGCCCGGCCGTCACCCGCTCGGCGACCTGTACGGCCGTGAGCGAGCCCTTGAACTTGTCCGCCGCGACGAGCACGCGTGCGGTCTCCATCACTGCTCCGTCCGTCACCTTGATTCCCTTTGCTTTCGAACAGGCAGTCGCGCCGCCCCGACCCTATCCGCAGCACCCCCTCCCTGCCCATGGGTGTCCGTGCCCTGGACCTGCGGCGCCTCGCAACTACGCTGCCCGGTGTGACCACCAACGACTACGCCACATACATCGCGGGCCTCCCCAAGGTCCTGGCCGGCGCGGCCTGCGTCTTCCGTGACGGACGGGGCCGGGTGCTGCTCGTCGAGCCGAACTACCGGGAGGGCTGGACGCTGCCCGGCGGCACGATCGAGTCGGCGGACGGCGAGACCCCCCGGCAGGCCGCCCGGCGCGAGTGCCTGGAGGAGATCGGTCTAGACCTGGAGCCGGGCCGGCTGCTCGCGGTCGACTGGACGCGCGGCAGCGCACGGCCGCCGATCGTGGCGTACATCTTCGACGGCGGGGTCCTGGGCGAGGAGCAGCTGAAGGCGATCCGGATCCAGGAGGAGGAACTCCTGTCGTGGAAGCTCGTCGAGCCCGCGGACCTGGAGAGTCATCTGCCCGGCGCGGTCGGAGGCCGGGTGCGGGCGGCGCTGGGCGCCCTGGAGTCCGGAGCGGGCCCGGTGGAGCTGGTGGACGGCGGCCCCGTCGGCTGAGTCGCCGGCGCGGCTGATGCCGGTGGCCGCCGGACCAGCTACCCCTCGGCGTCCGGACCGTCCGCCTTGTGGCGTTGGTAGTAGCGGGCCACCCGTGCCCGGTTGCCGCAGCGTGCGGCCGAGCACCAGCGGCGGCGCGGGTGGGCGGGGACGAACAGCATCGTGCAGTCCGCCGCCTCGCACTCGCGGACCCTGCCGATCGCCGGGTCCGCCAGCAGCCCGGCCGCGTCCCCGGCGAGCGCCGCGGCCACCCGCACGCCGAGCGGACCGGTGCGTCGGGGCGTCACCACGACCGCGGTGCCGTCCCACTCCGCGTACCGCACGGCGGGGGCGGCGAGCTGCGCCTCGTTGAGTCCGCGCAGCGCCGATGCCGGGGGGCGCTCGCCCCGGCGGGCCGCCGCGACGGCGAGTGCCGCGTGCGCCCGGACCGCCCGCACGGCCGCCACATCCTCCTGGGTCACCGCCTGCTCCCCGGCCGCCCCGGGCAGCCGCTCCCCCTCCAGGGCCAGCCAGGCCCGCAGGCCGGCCGGGTCGGCCAGGTGATCGACCGGCGGACCCTGCGCCGCGTGCGGAAGCGTGTTGAGCAGGTCCAGGGCGAGGGGTTCACCGGTCAGGGGCTCAAGACCATTCATGCCACTAATGCTAACTCACACCCTTGACGCATTAGATCTCCCTGGCATAGAACTAATGCATCAGCACACCAAGGAGGCATGTGAACATGGCGATTCAGGTGGTTGTTCCGCACATCCGTCACCGGCACACCGAGGTCGACGGCGTCCGTGTCTTCTACCGCGAGTCGCTCCCGGCCGTCGGGGGCGACGACGCCCCGGTGCTGCTGCTCCTGCACGGCTTCCCCTCGGCCTCGCACCAGTTCCGCCGCCTGATGGACGCCCTCGGCGCCCACTTCCGCATCGTCGCCCCGGACTACCCGGGCTTCGGCCACAGCGACGTCCCCGGGTCCTCGACCACCGGCGGCCCGTTCACGTACACCTTCGACCGCCTCGCCGACATCACCGAGGGCTTCGTGCGGCAGCTGGGCCTGTCCCGCTTCGTGATGTACGTGTTCGACTTCGGCGCCCCCGTCGGATTCCGGCTCGCCACCCGCCACCCCGAGTGGATCGCCGGCCTGGTGGTGCAGAACGGCAACGCGTACGAGGAGGGGCTGTCGCCGCAGGCCCGCGACTTCATCGCCCTCCGCCCGGAGCAGCCCGGCGCCGCCGACACGGTGCGCTCGCTGCTGACCCTCCCGGCGACCCGCGGCCAGTACGAGGGCGGGACCGCCGATCCGGAGCTGGTGGCGCCGGACGGCTGGACCCTGGACCAGCACTTCCTGGACCTCCCGGGGCGTACGCAGCCGCAGCTGGACCTGGCCTTCGACTACCACTCCAACGTGGCGCTCTATCCGCGGTGGCAGGAGTGGCTGCGCACCCACACCCCGCCGGCGCTCATCGTCTGGGGCACGGGCGACATGTTCTTCCCCGAGCCCGGCGCCCGCGCGTATCTGCGCGATCTGCCGGACGCCGAACTGCACCTCTTCGGTACCGGGCACTTCGCCCTGGAGGACCACCTGCCGCAGATCGCACCGCTCGTCGCCGGTTTCGTGGACCGCGCCTGGGCGGCGGCGGACCGGCCCGGAGAAGCACGTGGCATCCGGGTGCGGTAACGTTGACGGCTGCGAAGGGGAGTAGCCCTGCAAACCGGTCGTCGACACACTGGAACCTCCGGGTTCCCGGTGGCCGGGCTCGTGGATCATGACGGGCGGGCGAGACCTTCGGTCAGGTATGACACGCCCACGCCCCGTGGGCGGTGCCGTCATGCCGGGCCGAGTGGTCCTCCGAAAAGCCCGAGCGGCACTTCGCGGAAGATCCGGGGCCCGGCTCCAACAGAAAGCCACCCGGAATGCATCTCGACCCCCTGGCGATCATCACCGCTTTCGGGCTGATCTTCCTCGCGGAACTCCCCGACAAGACGATGTTCGCGTCGCTGGCCATGGGCACGCGCATGCGCCCGCTCTACGTCTGGTTCGGCACGTCGTCGGCGTTCATCGTCCATGTCGCCATCGCGGTCGGGGCGGGCGGCCTGCTCGGTCTGCTGCCCGGCTGGATCGTCAAGCTCGTCTCCGCCGCCCTGTTCGCCTTCGGCGCGTTCATGCTCCTGCGGGCCGACGCGGGCGACGACGAGGACGAGGACGGCCCCAAGACGGTGACCGGCTTCTGGCCGGTGTACTCGACCGCCTTCATGGCCGTCTTCATCAGCGAATGGGGCGACCTCACCCAGATCACGACGGCCAACCTGGCCGCGAGCAACGGCGCCTGGTCCACCGCGATCGGGTCCGCCGCCGCCCTGATGTCCGTATCGGCGCTGGCGCTGCTCGCGGGACGCTTCATCGCCAAGCGCGTGCCGCTCAAGACGGTGCAGCGCATCGGCGGGCTGTGCATGCTGGGGCTGGCGGTCTGGACGGTCGTGGAGATCTTCGTCGGCTGATCCGGCCGCGATCGGAACGCGTACGGGGAAGGGCTCCGCGCAGCTGCGCGGAGCCCTTCCCCGTACGCCGTACCCGACTAGAAGAGTGCCGGAGCGCTGTCCTGCGTACCGTTCTCGAAGGCCAGCAGGCGCTGCTTGCGGTCGAGGCCGCCGCCGTAGCCCGTGAGGCTCCCCGAGGCCCCGATCACCCGGTGGCAGGGCACGATGATGCCGACCGGGTTCTTGCCGTTGGCCAGGCCCACCGCGCGGGAGGCGCCGGGCTTGCCGAGGTTCTCGGCCAGCTCCCCGTACGAACGGGTCTCGCCGTACGGAATCCGCCGGAGCTCGGCCCAGACGCTGCGCTGGAACGGGGTGCCGTCCAGATGCAACGGGAGGTCGAACTCCCGCAGCTCACCGGCGAAGTAGGCGTCCAGCTGCTCGACGGTCTCGTCGAAGGGGCCCGGGTCGGCCTCGCCGAAGGTCTCCTCGGGCGGCCGGTGCCGCTGATCGGTCATGTACAGGCCGGCGAGAACCCGGTCGGTGGCGACGAGGGTCAACGGGCCGTAGGGGCTGTCGATCACGGTGTGCTGCCGGGACCGCTGGACCGCTGTGGTGGTGCGCATCGTGGTCACGAGGAACTTCCTTGTGCGGGAAGGTGGTTGATGGGGTGGTCGTCGACGGTCCACAGATACTGGACGGCGTACGCCCGCCAGGGCCGCCAGCTCGCGGCGCGTGCGGTGAGCGCGGCGGGGGTCGAGGGCAGGCCGAGCTGCTCGGCGGCCCGCCGGATGCCCAGGTCGGTCGGCAGGAAGGCGTCCGGGTCGCCGAGCGCCCGCATGGCGATGACCTCGACGGTCCAGGGACCGAATCCCGGCAGCGCGTCCAGTTCGGCCCGCGCCGTCTCCCAGTCGGTGTCGGTGCCCAGCCGCAGCGAGCCGTCCGCCAGCGCCCCGACGAGCGTGGTCAGCGTCCGGCGGCGGCTGCGGGGCAGGGCCAGCTGTTCCGGGTCGAGTCCGGCCAGCGCCTCCGGGGCCGGGAAGAGATGGGTCAGCCCGCCCTGGGGGTCCTCGACGGGTGTGCCGTGGGCGGTGACCAGCCGGGCCGCGTGGGTCCGGGCCGCGGCGGTCGACACCTGCTGGCCGAGCACGGCCCGGACGGCGAACTCCGCACCGTCGACCGTCCTCGGCACCCGGCGCCCCGGCGCCTTGTCCACCAGCGGGGCGAGCAGCGGATCGGAGCGCAGCTGCTCGTCGACGGCGACCGGGTCGGCGTCCAGGTCCAGCAGCCAGCGGCAGCGGCTGATGGCGAGGGTCAGATCACGCGGGTCGGTGAGCGAGAGCCGGCAGGCGATGTGGTCGGGGCGCGGGGTGAGGGCGACGATGCCGTGCCCGTGCGGCAGGTCGAGCGTGCGCCGGTAGGCCCCGTCGCGCCACTCCTCGACGCCCGGGACGGCCGTCGCGGCGAGGTGCCCGAAGAGGTTGCTGGGGTTGAGCGGGGCGCGGTACGGCAGCCGCAGCGCTATCACGCCGGGGGTGGCGGGCGGCCGGGCCGACCGGGCGGCGCGGCTGCGCAGCTCCCCCGGCGCCAGGGCGAAGACCTCGCGCACGGTGTCGTTGAAGGTGCGGATCGAGGAGAACCCGGCGGCGAACGCCACTTCGGCCATGGGCAGCCCGGTCGTCTCGATGAGCACCCGCGCGGTCTGCGCCCGCTGCGCCCGGGCCAGCGCGAGGGGCCCGGCGCCCAGCTCGGCGAGCAGCTGCCGCTCGATCTGCCGGGCCGAGTACCCGAGCCGGGTGGCGAGGCCCGGGACGCCCTCCCGGTCGACGACGCCGTCCCGGATGAGGCGCATCGCGCGGGCCACGGAGTCGGCGCGCGCGTTCCACTCGGGCGATCCGGGGCTGGTGTCGGGCCGGCACCGCTTGCAGGCCCGGAAGCCGGCCTGCTGACAGGCCGCGGCGCTCGGGTAGAAGGTCATGTTCTCGACCTTGGGCGGCACGACGGGACAGCTCGGACGGCAGTAGATCCGGGTGGTCAGGACCGCCGTGAAGAACCAGCCGTCGAACCGGGAGTCCTTGGACTTGACGGCCCGCACGCAGCGCTCGGTGTCGGTGTGCATGGTTCAAGCATGGGGCACGGCAGGAGGCCGGGCTGGCGGAAATCCGACATCAGCGTCCCACTGCCTGGGCCCGGGCGGGCTCCGGGTCATGAGTTGACATGCGGAGCCGCGGTGAGAGGCTTGGAATGCCGGACAGCTCGCCACGCAGGGCAGGCAGGGAAGAGCAAGGGAGAGCCGCCATGACGGATGCGTCGTCCACGCCGATCTGTTCGCATCTGGACCAGGTCAGGCGTGTCACCCCGGCCAGCCCCGACTCCTGCCCGGAGTGTGTCGCACAGGGTGACAGCTGGGTTCATCTGCGCGAGTGCCCGAGCTGCGGCCACATCGGATGCTGCGACTCCTCCCGCAACCGGCACGCCACCGCGCACCATGACGCCACGGGCCACCCCCTCATCCGCTCCTACGAGCCGGGCGAGACGTGGTGGTGGTGCTACGAGGACCAGGTGACGTTCGACGTCGACGGTGCCGGCCCCGCCCGGGAGGCCTGAGCGCGCCTCCGGAGCATCAGGCCTGCGCCGCCAGCGCCTCCTCGAACTCCACGTACGCGTGCGCGTCGAACAGCACGAACCGCACCTCCTCGACGGGCGCGGCGGCCTCGGCGAGGACCGTGCGGACGGCGATGCGGGCGCCGTCGTCCATCGGCCATCCGTAGATGCCGGTGGAGATCGCGGGGAACGCGATGGTGCGCGCCCCCAACTCCTTCGCCACCCGCAGGGCTTCGCGGTAACACGACTCCAGCAGGGCCGAGCGGTCCTCGGCGCTGCTCCACACCGGGCCGACCGTGTGCACGACCCAGCGGGCGTCGAGCTTCCCCGCGGTGGTGGCGACGGCCTGGCCCGTGCGCAGTCCCTTGCCGTACTTCGAGGCACGCAACTCCCGGCACGCGGCGAGGATTTCGGGTCCGCCCCGGCGGTGGATCGCGCCGTCGACCCCGCCGCCGCCGAGCAGAGAGGAGTTCGCGGCGTTGACGACGGCGTCGACGGACTGCTGGGTGATGTCGCCCCGTACGAGGGTGACGGTGACGGCGGAAGATGTGCGCATGCGGACATCATGCCGTCACACGCGGCCCACGGGTGGCCCAACGCCCGCGCCGCGCGCGTCAACGGCGCCCGGACGGCCCCGATTCCCGCAGCCGCCGCCATACGGCCTTCGCCGCATGGTGACCGGACATGCCGTGCACACCGGGTCCCGGCGGGGTCGCCGACGAGCAGATGTAGACCGACGGATGAGCGGTGGCGTACGGCACCCGGGCCAGCTTGGGCCGGATCACGGTCTGCAGCCCGGAGAACGCGCCGCAGGCGATGTCGCCGTCGACGTAGTTCGCGTTGCGCACGGCGAGTTGGGGCGGGCCCGACACCGCACGGGCCAGCACCACGTCACGGAACCCGGGGGCGAAGCGCTCCAGTTGGCGTTCGATGACCTCGGTGGCGTCGCCCTCCCAGCCCGCCGGGACGTGTCCGTACACCCAGAAGACGTGCGTGCCCTCGGGGGCGCGGGAGGGGTCGGTGAGGCTGGGCTGGGCGGTGATCAGGAACGGCACGTCCGGGTCACGGCCCGTGACGGCGGCGCGCAGGGCGGAGTCGATCTCACCGGCCGTGGGGCCGATGTGGACCGTGCCGGCCCGGCGGGCCTCCTCCGCGGTCCAGGGGACGGGCCCCGACAGCGCGTAGTCGATCTTGAAGCAGGAGGCGCCGTACCGGTAGCCCCGGTAGGCGTGGCCCAGCCCGGCGATCCTGGCCAGGGCGGTGGGCGAGGTGTCGAAGACGTAGGCGCGGGCGGGCGGCAGCTCGTCCAGCCGCTTGACCTCCGTACCCGTCCGGATGACACCGCCCTGTTCCCGGAGGAACGAGGCGAGGGCGTCGGAGATGGCCTGGGAGCCGCCGCGCGGCACCGGCCAGCCCTTCTCATGGGCGGCGAGGGCGAAGAGCAGGGCGATTCCGCCCGTGGCGAGACCGCTGGTGGGGGCTATGGCGTGGGCGGCCAGTCCGGCGAAGAGGCCGCGCGCCTTCTCGCTCCGGAAGCGGCGGGACAGGAGCGTGGCGGGCTGGATCGCGTCGAGCCCGAAGCGCACCCAGCGGTACGGGTCGCGGGGCAGTCCGTCCCACGGGGTGCGCAGGAAGTCCTGGGCGAGGCTGTCCCAGTGGCCGACGAAGGGTGCGACGAGTCTGCGGTAGGCCCCCGCGTCCTGCGGTCCGAGCGCCATCGCCGTCTCCCCCACCGAGGTGGCCAGCACGGCGGCGGAGCCGTCCGGGAAGGGGTGGGCCAGGGCGAGCCGCGGCTGCAGCCACTCCAGGCCGTGCCGGGCGAGCGGCATCGCGTCGAAGGCGGGCGATCCGATGCCCAGCGGGTGGACCGCCGAGCAGGGGTCGTGCCGGAAGCCCGGCAGGGTCAGTTCCTCCGTACGGGCTCCGCCGCCGACGGCCGGTCCGGCTTCGAAGACCTCCACGGCGAAGCCACGGCGGGCCAGTTCGGCTGCGGCGGTCAGTCCGTTGGGGCCTGCCCCCACGACGACGGCATCGAGCATCGACGGCACCTTCGGACTCCTTTGTCAGCCGACGGTCTGAACACCAGGATATTCGCAGGCGCCGACAGTCCGGGCCCGGGTAGGGTCCCCGTCCGATGACTCCTCCCGACGGCACCCCGCAGCCGCACCCCGGCCCGCCGCCCGCCACTCCCGCGCTCCCGGACGATTCCGGGCCGGGTCGACGGATCGACGAGATGGCTCGGCAGTTGACCGCCGTGCCCGGCATCCGCGCCGTCGCCCTCGGCGGCAGCCGGGCCCGGGGCACCCACCGTCCGGACTCCGACTGGGATCTGGGCCTCTACTACCGCGGCACGCCCGACGTCGCCGCACTGTCCGCGCTGGCGTCCGCGTTCCAGGGCTCTCCGGTCGAGGTGACCGGTCCGGGCGGCTGGGGGCCATGGGTGAACGCCGGGGGCTGGCTGAAGGTGGACGGCGTCCCCGTCGACTGGATCCTGCGCGATCTGGACCGGGTCGAGGCGGTCTGGTCCGACTGCCGGCTGGGCCGCTACGAGGTGGGGACCCAGCCCGGGCATCCCCTCGGCTTCTGGTCCCCGGCCTATCCGGGCGAGGTCGCCCTCGCCCGTGTCATCGCCGATCCGCACGGTGAGTTGACGGACCTTCAGCAACAGGTCTCCGACTATCCGGAGCCGCTGCGCAAGGCGCTGGCCGACGCGGCCTGGGAGGCGGAGTTCTCGGTCGATTCGGCCCGCAAGTCGGCACCGTCCGGCGACCGGCTCCATGTCTCGCTCTGTCTGTCCCGGGCGTTCGGCATCCTCGCCCAGTCGCTGCACGCCCACCACCGCACCTGGTGCCTCAACGAGAAGGGCGCGCTGGCCGCGGCCGCCGCCCTGCCGGAGACTCCCGCGGACTTCGCCGAGCGGGCCGGTGAGGCGCTGGCGGGGCTGGACGCCGCGGCGGTGGAGACGGCCTCGGTCGTCGTACGGGACGTGCGGGAGGTCCTGCGGAAGGGCTCGGCCTGATCGCAGGTGCCACTGCTGGACATGCTCCGCTTCGGGCGCGATCCCGGAATCCGTCCTGGAATCCCGCTCCGGAGTCCCGCTCTAGAATCCCGCCATGATCGCCGAACTGCAGTGTGTGGTGCTGGACTGTCCCGACCCGTCGCGTCTCGCGGAGTTCTACCGCTCGCTCCTCGGCGGGGACGTGAACCGGGCGGACCGCCGGTGGGCCTTGGGGGACGACTGGGCGACGCTGCACACCGCGGCCGGGCCCGTGCTCGCGTTCCAGCGGGTGGCCGGCCACCGGCCGCCACGATGGCCCGATCCGGAGCACCCCCAGCAGTTCCATCTGGACTTCGGCGTGCCCGACCTGGCCGCGGCCGGGCGGGAGGTATTGGCGGCCGGCGCGACCGCACTGGACGACGGGGCCGGGACCGACCGCCCGTGGCGTATCTACGCGGATCCGGCCGGACATCCGTTCTGCCTGGTCAAGCACGGTGCCGGCCCTTCCTGAAGGGGACCGGTCCGGCCGACGGGGAAACTCAGTCCCGCTGAATGGCCGTGACGCAGCGGGCGAGCAGCTCGCGCAGGGCGTCGCGCTCCTGCGGGGTGAACTCGTCCGCGATGCGGCGTTCGATCCGCACCGCCTGCTCGTCGGCCTCACGCAGCACCTGGGTACCGGCCTCCGTTAGACGGGTCTCCAGCATCTTCTGGTGCCACGGATGCACGGACCTGGCGATCAGCCCGCGTTCCTCCAGGTGCTTGAGCACCGCCGCCATCGCCTGCGGTGTCACCAGACAGGCCCTCGCCAGGGCCGCCCCCGACATCCCGGGGTTGTCGGCGAGCGCGAACAGCGCCGCGTACTGCGCGACGCTCAGGCCGGCCCCCTTCAGGGCGGCGCTCTTGGCTGCCATGAGGGCTTGCTCTGCACGTTTGATGTCCGCGCCGAGGCGGTCGCCGGCGGTCATTCCCATGCTCGCGAGCGTACAGCCCCGGGCATACGACAGGGATCGGACAGGTATCAGGAATCGGGCAGTCGACAAGCATGGAACTTGAATCAAGGTCTTGATATAACTCAATGAATGAACAATCAAGACGTGCACAGCACCGCGCCCGCCACCTTCGACAGGACCGTCCTCATCACGGGCGCCACTCAGGGCCTCGGCCTCCACCTCGCCCGCGATCTGGCCGGCCGCGGCGCGACCGTGCTTCTGCACGGCCGGAACCGGGAACGGCTCGACCGGGCCGCCGCCGAAGTCCGGGCGGTCTCGGCCGGCCGGGCGGAGGTTCGCACCTATCTCGCCGATCTCTCCGACCTGGACCAGGTCCGGTCCCTGGCCGCGGCCGTCCGGGCGGCCGAACCCCGGCTCGACGTGCTGGTCAACAACGCGGTGGCCGGTGGGGGCGCCGAGCCCCTGCGCCGCGAGTTGAGCGCACAGGGTCATGAACTCCGTTTCGCCGTCAACCATCTGGCACCCTGCCTGCTGGTCAGAGAGCTGCTTCCGCTGCTGACCGCGTCGGCTCCGGCGCGCGTCGTCCAGGTGGCCTCGGTGGGGCAGTCGCCCGTCGACTTCGACGACGTCATGATGGAGCGCGGGTACGAGGGGCTGGAGGCCTACTGCCGGAGCAAACTCGCGATGATCATGTCGACGTTCGACCTGGCCGCCGCGCAGACGCCCGGCAGCGGGGTCACCTTCAACGCCCTGCACCCGGCCCATCTGATGGACACCGAAGGAGTGCGGGCGTACGGACTGACTCCGGCGGTTCCGGTGGAGGAGGGAGTCCGTCCGACGGTACGGCTGATCACCGACCCCGCACTGACGGACGTCAGCGGCCGCTACTTCGACCGCTTCACGGAGACGGCCGCCCATGAGCAGGCGTACGACCCCCGTGCCCGCGAGCGTCTCGCCGCGCTGACCCGCACCCTGCTTGCCTGAGGACCCGTCCCGTCAGACCGCGCCGCGCAGCGCGGCCAGGATGCGTTCGGCCGTCGCACGGTCTCTGGCCGCCGTGAAGGGCAGGTCGTTGCCGCCGGTGATGCGGAACGGCGCACCGGACAGCGTGGCCTGGGTGCCGCCGGCCTCGGTGACCAGGAGAAGCCCCGCCGCGTGGTCCCACGCGTACTCCCAGTTGAAGGCGAGGGCGTCCAGGTCGCCGCGGGCGACGGCGAGGTATTCCAGGCCGGCCGAACCGCAGGGGCGGGCGTCGATGCCTTCGGTGCGCAGCCCGACGAGGGCCTTCTTCTGCGCCTCGGTGGTGTAGTCGGGGTGCGACATCGCCACCCGCAGCACGGCGTCGGGCGCGGGCGAGCCCGCCCGTATCGGGGCGCCGTCGAGCGTGGCACCCCGGCCGCGGACGGCGACGGCCATCTCGTCCAGGGCGGCGGCGTACGTCCAGGAGGCCAGCAGTTCGCCGCGGTGCGCCAGCGCGACCAGGGTGCAGAAACCCGCCTCGCCGCGCACGAACTGGCGGGTGCCGTCGACCGGGTCGACGATCCACACCGGCGCCTCGCCGCCCAGCGCGTCGTACACCTTCGGATCGGCGTGGACCGCCTCCTCGCCGACGACCACGGAACCGGGCAGCAGCCGGCTCAGGGAGGCGGTGAGGTGTTCCTCGGCGAGCCGGTCCGCGGTGGTGACGAGGTCGTGCGGGCCGTTCTTCTCGACGATCTCGTGAGCGGCGAGCTGCCGGTAGCGCGGCATGATCTCGGCGGCGGCCGCTGCGCGGACCGCCGCCTCGACCTCGGTCAGGTCCCCGGCAAGGAAGTCATCGATCATGTCCCCCAGCTAAGCACGGGCGGCCGGGACGCCGACGACCCGGTCATGACGGGGAGGTGGCGGCCCGGTGGCCCTCAACGCCCGACCGCGTACCCCTGCATGCCACGCGGGTTCGCCGCCGCGGACAGCACTCCGGTCTCCGGGTCGCGGGCGACCGCACACATCCGGCCCTCGGACCAGGCGTCGCCGACCGTGACGTCGTGACCGCGCCGGCGCAGTTCCCCGACGACCTCCGGGTCCATCCGCCCCTCGACGGTGACGCTGCCCGGGCGCATCCCGCGCGGGAAGAAGGAGCCGGGGAAGCTGTCGTTGTGCCAGTTCGGGGCGTCGATGGCGCCCTGGAGGTCGAGGCCGCCGCGGACCTCGGCGCGCAGGGCGACGGCGAGGAAGAAGTGCAGCTGCCACTGGTCCTGCTGGTCGCCGCCGGGGGTGCCGAACGCCATCACCGGGACGCCGTCGCGCAGGGCGAGGGACGGGGTGAGGGTGGTGCGGGGCCGCCGGCCGGGGGTGAGGGAGTTCGGCAGGCCCTCGTCGAGCCAGGCCATCTGGAGGCGGGTGCCGAGCGGGAAGCCGAGCTCCGGCACGACCGGGTTGGACTGGAGCCAGCCGCCGCTGGGGGTCGCGGAGACCATGTTGCCCCAGCGGTCCACGACATCGACGTGGCAGGTGTCACCGCGGGTGGCACCGTCCTTCGCCACGGCCGGCTCCCCCGCACCGTCCTTCGCCACCGTCGGCTCGCCGACACCGGCGGCGGGTATGCCCATGGCGTCGAAGCCGGACTCACCGACGGAGACGGCGTGGGCGTGCTCGCTGAGGACAGGGGTGCGGCCGTCGGGGCTGCCGGGGCGGAGCTCGTGCGAGGCCTCGCCGGTGATCAGGGCGCGCCGGGCGGCGTTGTACGGCTCGGAGAGCAGCGTGCCGAGCGGCACGTCGGCGGCGTCGCCGTACCAGGCCTCGCGGTCGGCCATGGCGAGCTTGCAGCCCTCGATGAGCAGGTGGACGTATTCGGCGGAGCCGTACCGCGGCAGTTCGGCGGGGAGCAGGGCGAGCTGCTGGAGGAAGGCGGGGCCCTGGCTCCAGCCGCCGGCCTTGGCGAGCGTCCAGCCGTTCCAGTCGTACGTGGCGGGCGCCTCGTACCCCGCGGACCAGCCGGCCAGGTCGGCGGCGGTGAGGGTGCCGGTGTGCCGGGTGCCGCTGGTGTCCATGGTGGGGACGGCGGACTGGCGGACGATCGCCTCGGCGATGAAGCCCTCGCGCCAGATCGCGCGGGCGGCCTCGATCTGCGCGGTGCGGTCGTCGCCGCCGGTCTCCTCGGCCTCGGCGATCAGCCGCCGCCAGGTCGCGGCCAGTGCCGGGTTGCGGAAGAGCTCGCCGGGCCTGGGGGACTTTCCGCCGGGGAGGTACACGTCGGCGGAGGACTGCCACTCGGTCTCGAAGAGCTCGCGGACGGTCTCGACGGTCTGGCCGACGCGCTCGACGGGTGCGTGCCCGTCCTCGGCGTAGTCGATGGCGTACCTCAGCACCTGGGCGACGGTCCTGGTGCCGTGGTCGCGCAGGAGCAGCATCCAGGCGTCGAAGGCGCCCGGCACGGCGGCGGCGAGCGGTCCGGTGCCGGGGACCAGGTCGAGGCCGAGTCCGCGGTAGTGGGCGACCGTGGCTCCGGCGGGGGCGGGGCCCTGGCCGCAGAGGACCTGCACCTCGCCGTCGCGGGGCGCCAGGATCATCGGCACCTCGCCGGCCGGACCGTTGAGGTGCGGTTCGACGACGTGCAGGACGAATCCGGCGGCGACGGCGGCGTCATAGGCGTTGCCGCCGTCCTCCAGGACCGCCATCGCGGACTGCGAGGCGAGCCAGTGGGTGGACGACACCATGCCGAAGGTGCCCTGGAGGGTGGGCCGGGTGGTGAACACGGGTGCGGCTCCTTGCTGCGGCGTTCTGTTGTTCGTCGTCGGTGGATCGTACGTACGGGAGCCGGGCGCCCGGGGCGGGGTCCGGACTCCGGGACGGGAGGGGTCAGGCGGCCGCGTCCGGGGCCGTTCCGTCGTCGCCGACGAGGTGGCAGGAGACCCGCCGGCCGCCGGGCAGTTCGCGCAGGACGGGGACCTCGGTGCGGCACCGCTCGGTGGCGAGCGGGCAGCGGGTGTGGAAGCGGCAGCCGGGCGGCGGGTCCAGTGGGCTGGGCAGTTCGCCGTGGAGCACGATGCGTTCGCGGGAGCGCTGCTGCTCCGGGTCGGGGACGGGCGCGGCGGAGAGCAGCGCCTGGGTGTAGGGGTGCTTGGGGGCGGCGAACAGTTCGGCGGTGGGGGCCTGTTCGACGATCTGGCCGAGGTACATCACGGCGATCCGGTCGGCGAGGAACTCGACGGCGGCCAGGTCGTGGGTGATGAACAGGCAGCCGAAGCCGCGGTCGCGCTGGAGGTCGGCGAGCAGGTTGAGGACGGAGGCCTGCACGGAGACGTCGAGTGCCGAGGTCGGCTCGTCCGCGACGACGAGATCGGGGTCGCAGGAGAGTGCGCGGGCGATGGAGATGCGCTGGCGCTGGCCTCCGGAGAGCTCGTGCGGGTGCCGGTCGGCGTGCTCGGGGCGCAGTCCGACCTGGGCGAGCAGTTCCTCGACGCGTTCGCGGACGGCTGCGCCGCGGGCCCGGCCGTGCAGTTTGAGGGGCTCGCCGATGATCTGGCCGATCGTCATGCGCGGGTCGAGCGAGGACGAGGGGTCCTGGAAGACCAGGTGGAAGTCCTTGCGCAGCGGGCGCAGGGCGCGGCGGGACAGGTGGGTGATGTCGGTGCCGTTGATGTGGACGGCACCGCCGGTGGGCTCGTCGAGGCGGACGGCGCAGCGTCCGACGGTCGACTTGCCGCTGCCGGACTCGCCGACGAGGCCGACGACCTCGCCGCGTCCGATGGTGATCGACACCCCGTCGACCGCGCGGACGGTGCCGCCGCCGGAGGCGGCGAAGTGCCGTTCCATGGAGTCGATCCGCAGCACGGGCGGCTGCGGGTCCCCGGCGCCCCGGGCGCTGTCGCGCGGGGCGGGGACGGTCTGTGCTGCGGTCACTCTCCGGCCTCCTGGTCGGCTCGCGCGGGCTGGGCCGCGGGGGTGTCGGACGCCTCGTCGGCGGCGTACGGGTGCCAGCACGCCGCCCGGTGGGCCGCGTCCGTTCCCGTCCCGGGGTCGACGGAGACGAATCCGGGGCGGCCACCGGTGCAGGTGTCGTCGGCGCGCCCGCACCGGGGTGCGAAGGTGCAGGCGTCGGGCTGGCTGTCGAGGCTCGGCACCAGGCCGGGGATCTCGGGGAGCCGCCGCTTGCCCTCGCCGCCGGGGCGCAGGACGGCGCCGAGCAGGCCGCGGGTGTAGGGGTGCCGGGCGGTGGCGAACAGCTCGTGGACGGGGGCCTGTTCGACGGAGCGTCCGGCGTACATCACCAGCACCCGGTCGGCCGCGTCGGCGACGACGCCGAGGTCGTGGGTGACCAGGACGATCGCGGTGCCGAGCCGTTCGCGCAGGGACTGGAGGACCTCCAGGATGCCGGCCTGCACGGTCACGTCGAGCGCGGTGGTCGGTTCGTCGGCTATGAGGACGGAGGGGTCGCAGGCCACGGCGATCGCGATCATCACGCGCTGGCGCATGCCGCCGGAGAGCTGGTGCGGGTACTCGTCGATGCGGCTGCGCGGGGCGGGGATTCCGACGAGGTCGAGGAGGTCGACGGACCGCTCCCTGGCCTCCTTCCGGCTCAGCCCCTGGTGCCTGCGCAGCACCTCACCGATCTGCCGGCCGATGGTCAGGACCGGGTTCAGCGAGGTCATCGGCTCCTGGAAGATCATCGCGATGTCCTTGCCGCGGATCTTCTGGAGCTCCTTCTCGGGTGCGCCGACCAGTTCGCGTCCGCCGAGGCCGATGGAGCCGCCGATGTGCGCCGTGGGCGGGAGCAGTCCCATGACGGCCATCGAGGTGACGGACTTGCCGCAGCCCGACTCGCCCACGACGGCGAGGACTTCACCCGGGTACAGGTCCCAGGAGACGCCGTCGACGGCGTGCACGGTGCGGGTGTCGGAGCGGAAGGACACCGACAGGTCGCGGACGCTGAGGACGGGTTCGCGCACCGGTCCCCGTACGGATTCGAGCACGGTCTCGGTCATCGGGTCCCTCCACGGGGGTCGAGGACGTCCCGCAGTCCGTCGCCGAGCAGGTTGAAGGCCAGGGTCGCCGCGACGATCGCCAGGCCGGGGAAGACGGCGAGCCAGGGCGCGGGGGCCAGGAAGGACTGGGCGCCGGAGAGCATCACGCCGAGCGACGGGTTTGGGGGCTGGACGCCGAGGCCGAGGAAGCTGAGGAGCGCCTCGCCGATGATGGCGGCGGGGATGCCGACGGTCGCCTGGACGATCAGCGCGGAGGTGGCGTTGGGCAGGATGTGCCGGAAGAGCACGGTGCCGTCGCCGCCGCCGTTGACGATCGCCGCGCCGACGTAGTCGACGTGCTTGAGCCGCAGCGTCTCGGCCCGGGTGATGCGGATGACGGCGGGGATCTGCGAGATCCCGATGGCGATGGTCGCGTTGGTCAGCGACGGGCCGAGGATCGCGGCCAGTCCGACGGCGAGCACCAGGAACGGGAAGGCGAGCATGGTGTCGGTGAGCCGGGAGATGGCGCCGTCGGCGAACTTCCCGTAGTAGCCGCCGACCAGTCCCAGCGGGACGCCGATCACGAACGCCAGCACGACGGCGACGAGGCCGACCTGCATGGAGGCGCGCGCGCCGAACACGATGCGGGAGAGCTGGTCGCGTCCCAGGTCGTCGGTGCCGAGCCAGTGGGCCGCGCCCGGTTCCGCCAGGACGTTCCCGAAGTCCGGCCGGGAGGGGTCGTACGGGGCGATCAGCGGGGCGAGGAGCGCGACCAGGATGAAGACGGCGGCGATGATGCCGCCGGTCATGGCCAGCCGGTTCCTGCGCAGGGCGCGGAGCCGTCCGTTGCCGGTCCGCCTCTTCGCGGTCTGCGGGACGGTGGGGATCGCTGGGGTCGCTGTGGTCACCGGGCACCTCCGAGCCGGATGCGCGGGTCGATGACCGAATAGACCACGTCGACCAGCAGGTTGATGAGGATGTACGCGGCGGAGGTGCAGAGCACCACGGCCTGGAGCGTCGCGTAGTCACGGGTGAAGACGGCGTCGATGGTGAGCTTGCCGAAGCCGGGCAGGACGAAGATCTGCTCGGTGACGACGGCGCCGGAGATCAGGTGGCCGAGCTGGAGCCCGAGTACGGTGACGACGGTGACCAGCGAGTTCCGCAGGGCGTGCCCGCCGACGACGGACCGCTTGGACAGCCCCTTGGCGCGGGCGGTGCGCACGTAGTCGGCGGAGAGCGAGTCGAGCATCGCGGCCCGGGTCTGGCGCATCACGACGGCGGCGAGACCGGAGCCGAGGACGATCGCGGGGAGCACCATGCGGCGCAGGTTGTCGAGCGGGTCGGTGCCGAAGGGTACGTAGCCGGAGGCGGCGAACACCGGGACGGCGATGGCGAATCCGAGGACCAGCACGATGCCGAGCCAGAAGGTGGGGATGGAGAGCCCGATCAGCGCGATGACGTTGGCGATCCACTCCTCGGGCTTCCCGCGCCGCACGGCGGCGACGACTCCGGCGCCGATGCCGAGGACCACGGCCAGCAGCAGGGAGAGCGCGGCCAGTTCCAGGGTGACGGGGAGGGCCTGCCCGATGGCGTCGGCGACCGGCAGTCCGGTACGCGACGAGGTGCCGAGGTCCCCGGTGAGGGCGTGTCCGATGAAGCGGGCGTACTGCACGACGATGTTGTCGTCGAGGCCGTACGCCTCACGGATCGCGGCGAGCGCCTCGGGGCTGCGCTCCTCGCCGGCCAGGGCGAGCGCCGGGTCGCCGGGCAGTGCCCGGATGCCGGCGAACACCACGACGGAGACCAGGAGGAGCGTGATGAGGGACTGGCGCAGCCGCGTCAGGAGGTACTTCGTCATCGGGTGTACCCCGCAGTCGTGACCCGGACCAGTCCGTCGCCGTAGACGCGGATGCCCGCGACGTCCTTGGTGGCGACGACGTAGTTCTTCTGCCGGTAGAGGTAGATCATCGTGTGGGCGTCCTGCACGCGTTCGGTGAGTTCGTCGTAGATCTCGGTGCGCCGGGCCGGGTCGGCGACGGTGCGGCCCTCGGCGATGAGCCTGTCGATCCCGGGGTCGCCGAGGCCGTAGGCGTTCATGGCGCCGGCGGTCTTGAGGAAGTTGGAGACGTTGCCGTCCGGGTCGAGCCGGCCGGACCAGCCGCTGGTGAAGACGTCGTAGTTCCCGGCGTCGGTCTCGGAGAGCATGGTGGCGTACTCGGTGGGCCGCAGTGAGAGGTCGAAGCCGGCCTCCTTGACCATGGCCTGGAGGACCTGGCCGACCCGTCCCTGTTCGGGGGTGGTGGAGGTCTTCAGCTCGATCTTCAGCGGGGTCTTCACCCCGGCCTCCTTCAGCAGCTTCCTCGCCTTGGCGACGTCGCGCTTCGGACAGTCCTCGGGCTTGGTTCCGGGGGCGATGGCGGACTGCGGGGAGATGGGGCCGCAGGCCGGTTCGTACATGCCCTGGAAGACGACCTTGTTGAGGGTGTCGCGGTCGATGGCGAGCTCGAAGGCCTCGCGGACCCGGACGTCCCGGGCGATCGGGGTGTCGAGCTTGCCGGGCGGCTGACCGAGGCCCTTCACGTTGCCGACGTTGAGGCCGATGCCCTGGTAGCCGAGCGACGGCGAGTTGAAGAGCTGGAGTTTCGGCTCGGTGAGGGCGCTCTGTACGTCGACGGGGCCCATCTGGTCACCGACCTGGAGGTCGCCGGAGCGCAGGTTGGCGAGCCGGACGTTGCCGTCGGGGATGGGCTTGTAGACGACCCCGTCGAGGTGGACCTTGTCCGCGTCGTAGTAGTTCGGGTCCTTCTTCAGCACGATCCGGTCGCCGCCGACCCGCTCGACGAAGCGGAAGGGTCCGACACAGGAGGGGTGGTTGGTGAAGTTCTTCCCGTACTTCTTGAGCGCGGCCGGTGACATCACCATCCCGGCCCGGTCGGCGAGGACACCCGTCAGCGGTACGTAGGGCTGCTTCAGCCGCATCCGTACCGTGTCGGGGCCGGTGGCCTCGATGGAGGTGACCGGGGCGAGCTCGGTGCCGCGGGCGGATCCGGGCAGGTCGCGGTGGCGCAGCAGTGAGGTGACGACGGCCGCGGCGCCGAGCCGGGTGCCGTCGCTGAACTTCAGGCCGTGGCGCACCTTCAGGGTGACCGTGCGGCCGTCGGCCGAGGTGACGGGCAGTGCGGCAGCGAGCTGCGGCACGACGACGCCGTCCTCGTCGATGTCGTAGAGCTTCTCGCACATGCCCGCGAAGACCGTGCGGCCGACGAGGGTCTGGGCGAGCGTCGGGTCCAGTTTGTCCGGGTCCGAGTTGAGGGCGACGGTGAGTGTCCCGCCGTCACGGACGGACCGGTCGTCGGTTTTGCGTACACCGCCGACTTCGGTCGCCGAGGACTGCAGCGACGCGCAGCCCGAGGTGAGGGACACCAATGCAACCGCCACCAGGGCAACCGCTTTTCGGCGCACGAGGGCCTACCTCCCGCCAGGGGGTGATCAAGGGATATCGCAGACCGTATTTCGCATACAGTCCGCAGGCAAGAGGGGTGCCCACATAGCGGACGGTTTTTACTGACGATCGGATAACGGGGGTGCAGAAGGCGTGAAGACGCCTGTCCGCACCCCCGGTGGTCAGCTCTGCGCGACGAGTCCGAAACTCTGCGCCGCCGAGCCGTCACAGGACCGCTGCACCAGCTGGACGCCCGGGGCGGCGGACGCGGGCGTGCTCAGGCACCTGCCGCTGTGCCGGGCGACGAGGTGGTACCGGCCGGAGGCCTCCCGTACCGGCTTCCACTGCTGGTTCGCGCCGCCCCCGTAGGCCCACAGCTGCACCGGGGCCCCGTCGGCGGTGGACACGTCCACCACGTCGAGGGCCTGGCGGGTGTCGGCCGCAGGGGAGATCCGGGCGTAGCCGCCGTCCGTGGCCGTGAACCGGTAGCGCTGGGCGGCGGTGCCGTTACAGGTGTACTGCTGAATCGCCGTGCCGTTGGCGGTGGCGGCGGCGCGCGCGTCGGCGCAGTTCCCGTTCGCCCCGGAGACGAGCGTGTACGCGGAGGTGCCGGAGACCGGGTCCTCGGGGTCGGGCGCTCCCCCGCCGCCGCCCAGCCACTTCAGCCCGTCCACCACGAACCGGTTCTGCGTCTCACTGGCGAAGGTCGAGGACAGGGTCGTGCCCGAGCCGTAGTCCATGGCGTTGTGGCCGAAGTTGGCGTAGAGCATCCGGTAGTGGGTGTTGGTCCACAGGATCGGATAGTCGCCGCTGTACCAGGACTGGTTCGGATCCGTCCCCAGCGGGAAGCTCACCGGGTCCACGGAGGCCAGGACCTTGATGTCCGGGTCGGCGCGGAGGTTGTTCTGCCAGGCGTACCACTCGCTGACCGACGAGGTGAAGGTGGCGGGCAGTGAGGTGGTCGAGGGGTGCGTGCGGTCCTCGGTCCGCAGGGTCGCGGTGGTGGGCCCCCAGGTGTTGGACCTGAAGTTGCCGCTGCCGAGGAACTCGTCGTAGTACCAGGGCCATTGCTGGGCCTCGGTGGTGAACGCCGAGACGTGGAAGCCCATCCAGGCACCGCCCGCGCGCATGTAGCGCTCGAATCCGGTGCGCTGGGAGGCGGTCTGCGGGGCGTCGTCGAGGAACAGCACCACCTGGTACTGGTCCGGCGTGATGCTGCTGAGCCGTCCCCAGTCGTTGGTGGAGGTGTAGGAGAAGTTGTTGGCCGCCGCCGTGGCGGGGAACCAGCGGTTGGCCTCCTGGACGAAGCTGATGTGGGCCGCGTCCCAGGTGCCGTTGTAGAAGGCGATGACGTGGAAGGCGGGGGCCTGCGGGGCGGCGTGCGCGGGGACCGGGGTGAGCCCCAGCAGTAAGGCGGGCAGCAGGAGCAGCCACCGGCAGAGCCGGCCGATGCCTCCGGCGACGGGGGCTCCCGTCCTGGTCGTGGTCATGCGGGACCGTCCTTTCCGGACCGGGTGGGGGCCGGGCCGGATCCGGCGGAAGCCTGATCCGGCCCGGTGTGTTCCGGTGAGGTCGCGCCGGTCAGGGGTGGCTGACGAGGTTGGCGACGTTCGACGAGGAGTTGGAGGGGCCGCCGCGTCCGTTGATGACGTGGCGGATGGTTCCGGTGCCGCCGAGCGAGACGGTCACCATGCTCTGGAACCGCACGTTCGGGTTGTCCGGGACCTCGAAGGCGTGCTCGGCGGTCACACCCGGGTTGGAGCTGAAGAAGCAGTAGCTGCCGAGTCCGTACGCCTGGTGGCTGGTGACCGAGTCGGCGACCTTGTAGGCGGCGTAGCCCTGGGTGGAGCCGTTCATCCAGGACGCCTGGTCGGGTACGTCGTACGGCATCTCGTTCTGGTAGAAGTACGTGCGTCCGCCGTTGCCGTTCCAGATCGTCTGGTGCTTCTGGTAGTGCTCGACGAACAGTCCGTACATCGTCACGTCGTCGCCGTTGACCACGAGTCCGGTGTCGGCCCGGTTGCTGTTCCAGCCGATGCCGCTGCCGTGGTCGCCGCGCCAGATCCACATGTGGTCGCCGATGACGTGGTCGCTGTTGACCACCAGGCTCGTGGTGGCCCGTCCCACGGCGGCGCCGCCGACCCGGAAGAACACGTCGTGCAGCGAGGTCGGGTTCGCCGCGTGCGAGGCGGCGGAGCCGGCCGGGCCGACCTCCATCAGGGTCGACGAGTTCGTCGTGCCGGCGTCGAAGAGGATGCCCGCGACCTTGACCCCGTCGACGTCGGCGACCGTCATCGCGGTGACGCCGTTGTCCGGGATGAACGTGGCGAGGCCGAGGCCCAGGACGACGGTGTCGGGCCTGGTCACCTTCAGGGTCTGGTCGAGGTGGTAGACCCCCGGGGTGACCAGGAGGTTCTTGCCCTCGGCGAGGGCGGCGTTGATCTGCGCGGCCGTGGCTCCCGCCTTCACGACGAAGAACTTGTCCATGCCGATCGAGGTGCCCGCCGCGTTGCCGCCGGCCCAGGTGGTGCCCGAGGCGTTGCTGCGGACGGACGGCACGAACACCTGGTAGGCGCCGGCGCCGTCCACGTACAGGAAGGGCTTCTCGCGGACCACGGGCGCCTGGTTCACCGTGGTGTAGGGCGGGTTGGGGAAGCTGGTGGCCGGGACGCCCTGGCTGCCGACGAAGACCATGTTCCAGTTGGAGCCGGTCCAGCTGCCGAGGGTGGAGTTACGGGTGATCCACTGCTGCTGCGTACCGGAGCGGACCTGGCCGTCGATCTTGGTGTCGGCCATGAATCCGCCGCTGGCCCAGCCGCCGTCGTCCAGGGCCAGATTGCCGCGCACGTGCATGCGCCGGTACGGGGCCGCCTGCGAGACGGCCCAGCGGTCGGTGCCGCCCGTCGGGTTCACCGAGAGGTTCTCGGCGCCGCGCCAGAAGTTCTGGGTGGCGTTCTGCGGCGGGAACCAGTCCGCCTCGGCGTGCACGGCGCCGTTGATCGTCACCGAGTCGGGCGACTGGCCGAGCCCGAGGACCTGGGTGTAGAAGCCCACGTTGACGTCGTTGCTGTACGTGCCCGGCTTGAACATCACCGCGTACCGCTGACTGCCGAACTGGTTGGTCTCCTGCTGCCGGAAGATCGAGTCCAGCCGGCCCTGGATGGTGGCCGACGGCATCGACGGGTCGAAGACCACCACGTTGGGACCGAGGTCGGCATCGCCCGGCGCGGTGCTCACCGGGGTCACCTGGAACCGCTGGGCCGCGGAGTTGTTGCACGTGTACTGGACCAGCTGGGTGCTGTCCGCCGTGGAGGCGGCGGGCACGTCCAGGCACTTGCCGCTGTTGCGGTTGACGAAGTGATAGGCGCCGCCTCCCTCGTCGACGGGCTGCCACTGCTGGTTGGTGCCGCCCCCGTACGCCCACAGGTGCACGGCGGCGCTGTCGGCGGTGGACACGTTGCTGACGTCCGCGACCTGGGCCGGATCGTTGCGGTTGTTGATGCGGACGTAGCCGCCGCTGGTGGCGGTCAGGCTCCACTGCTGTGCGGTGGAGCTGTTGCACGTGTACTGCTGGACGGCGGTGCCGTTGACGGTCGCGGCGGCCCGGGCGTCCAGGCATTTGCCGCTGCCGCTGTTGACGACGGTCGCCCAGCCGGACGGCAGGGCCGCGGCGGCGCGCGGAGCCGCCGCGGCCGCCGGGGTGGCGGCCGGGGCGGGCGTGGCGGCCAGGACCGGCCCGGCGAGGGCGCCGGCCGCGAACACCGCGGTCAGCGCCCGCCGTCGGCGGCTCGGGGAGGAGCCGGACGGGCCCCCGCTGGGTCTTCTTCGGACAGTTCTGAGCACGGGTTCTCCTGTGCGGGTGAGACGGCTCGGTGGGTGGCGGGACGGTCAGCCGGCGTACTGGGCGAACACCTTCGTGAAGTCCCAGGGCTGCTGGGCGACGCCCGAGCAGGTGTCGGCGCCGCCGCCGGTGCACGGTCGGTCGCGGTTGACCGACCAGAAGGTCAGCCGGGCGAGGTGCCGCTGCTGCGCGTACCCGAGGATGGTGCGGAAGTCCGCGACCGTGATGGTCTCGTTGTTGTCCGTGATGCCGTTCATCGAGGAGATGCCGGTGTGCCGGTACGCCTGGTCGTCCGTGTAGCCGTAGGCGCTCTTGACCGTGTTCTTCAGCCCCTCGGCCGCGCTGACGGTGAGGTTGCCCATGTTCTGGCCCGCACCGCCGAAGTTGAACGGCATGATCGTCCAGCTGTCCACGGTCAGCCCGGACGCGGACGCCTTGCGGATCAGGCTGTCGTCGGGGCCGTTCTGCCCGGTGCCGAAGGTGACGTACACCTTGATCCCCGGGTTGTTGGCCTTGACCGTCTTCAGCGCGTCGACCGTGCGCTGCTGGACGGCCGGACTGTCGTAGGCCGCGGCCTCGATGTCGATGTCGATCGCCTTGAGCCCGTAGGCATTGATGACCTTCTGGTACGCGGCGGCCAGCTCACCCGCGCTGGAGCAGGAGCTCTCCAGCTTGTTGCCGCTCCAGCCGCCGAAGGACGGGATGACGTCGCCGCCCGCGCCCCGGACGGTGTTGATGGTCTGCTGGTCGACGCCGCCGGCCAGCGGCCTGCCGCCGTCCCACTGCGGGTTGCAGTACCCGTTGCTGAGGACGAAGGCGAGGGTGAACCACTTGACGCCGGTGGCGTTCATGACGGTGGTCGGACTGGGCGGGCTGCCCCAGCCGTTGTAGAGGTACGGGGCGACGGCCATCGCCCCGGCGGGCGGCGTCGTCGGGTCTCCCCCGCCGGTGGGCGCGGTCCACTTCTGGTTGGCGGTTCCCGTGCAGGTCCAGATCTGGAGCCGGGTGCCGTTGGCGGAGCTGTTGCCGGTGGCGTCCAGGCACTTGTCGGCCTGCGGATTGACGATGTCGCGCGCGGCGGTGACGGTCCAGCGCTGGGCCGCCGATCCGTTGCAGTCCCACAGCTGGACCGTGCTGCCGTTCGCCGTACCGGCCGAGGTCACGTCCAGGCACTTGCCGAGCGCCTTGATGCTGCCGTCCGAACCCACGTCCCACTTCTGGGCGTTGCTGCCGTTGCAGTCGTAGAGCTGCACCGGGGTGCCGTTGGCACTGCTCGCGGCGGCGACGTCCATACACTTGCCGGCCAGGCCGGTGATCTGTCCGGTCGCCGCGGCGGCGCCCAGGGCGGGTGATCCGGTCAGGCCCGCCAGCAGGGCGGCGGCCGCCCCGGCACCGAGCACGCCCCGGAGGGCGGGTGCGTGTCTGCGTACGAAGTGACTGCCCATCAGTTGCTCACCGTCCACTTCTGGTTGGCGGCGCCGGTGCAGGTCCAGATCTGCAGCCGCGCTCCGTTGGCCGAACTGTTCCCGACGACGTCCAGGCACTTGTCCGCCTGCGGATTGACGATGTCGCGCGCGCCGCTGACCGCCCAGCGCTGGGCCGCCGATCCGTTGCAGTCCCACAGCTGGACGGTGGTGCCGTTCGCCGTGCCGCCCGAGGCGACGTCGAGGCACTTGCCGAGCGCCCGGATGGTGCCGTCCGCGTTCACGCTCCACTTCTGGGCGTTGCTGCCGTTGCAGTCGTAGAGCTGGACCGGGGTGCCGTTGGCGCTGTTCGCCGCGGCGACGTCCACGCACTTGCCGGCCAGACCGGTGATCCGGCCACCCGTCTCGGGCTGCTGCGTGTCACTGGTGGTGACGCGCACGTGGTCGACGACGAGCTGCTGGGGGAAGGTGGTGTTGCCGTCGGGGTCGCCCGGCCAGTAGCCGCCGACCGCGAGGTTGAGGATGAGGAAGAAGGGCTTGTTGAAGGCCCAGGTGTTGCCGCCGGTGTCGGCGGGCGTGCGGTGCTGGTAGACGTTGCCGTCGACGGACCAGGTCACCGAGTTCGGGGCCCAGTCGATGGCGAAGGTGTGGAAGGCGTCGGCGAAGGCCTGGCCGCTGGGGAGGGTGTATCCGGCGCCGATGCCGGCCGATCCGGAGTAACCGGGTCCGTGCAGGGTGCCGTGGACGGTGGAGGGCTCGAAGCCGACGTTCTCCATGATGTCGATCTCGCCGGAGTTGGGCCAGCCGACCTGCCCGATGTCGTCACCGAGCATCCAGAACGCCGGCCACATGCCCTGGCCACGCGGGATCTTCATCCGCGCCTCGACATGGCCGTAGGTCTGGGTGAACTTCCCCGAGGTGTTCAGGCGGGCCGAGGTGTACTGGCAACTTCCGTACCAGCACTGGTAGTTGTTCGGGTTCTCCTTGCGCGCGGTGATGACCAGGTGACCCTGGCCGTCCAGCGCGGCGTTGCTGTTGCCCGCCGTGTAGTACTGCCGCTCGTGGTTGTTGACGTTGTCGCCGGTCTCTGTCTGCCACTTGCTGCCGTTCACCGCCGAACCGGCGGCGCCGTCGAACTCGTCCGAGAACGTCGTGACCGCGGCCGCGGCCGCCGTCCCGGACATCGGGGCAGCGGAGGCGGGAGCCGGGCCGCCGCCGCCCGTGAGGGCCGTCGTGACCAGGGCGAGGGTGAGAACCGAGAGTACGGAGTGCAGCAGGCGCCGCGTACGGCGTGGGGAGTCCATGACTCTCCCTTCCGGTGCGTGAGGGGGAGGAAGGGGAATCTGTCATGCATATGACATCCACATACATGACAGACACAGGGCGCGGGGGACGTGCGAGAGCTGCGCCGACCGAGGTGGGGGTGCCGTGTGAAGTAACGCGTGCGGGGTGGTGCGACGGCGAGGCCGCTTAGTTCACTACGTGATTTAAGAAGTGAACTATGCGGGTGTCAAGACCTTGGTACATACCACTGGCCGACCACCCGAGATGCGCCCCCGGAGTGCGAAAACGCCCGCACTCCTCCGGTTTCACCCGGCCGGAGGGCGGACCCACCGGCCAAGAGTCGAAGTGACGGAACCGGCTGGAGCCGCCCCGGCCTGCAGACTTTCGCGGAATGTCCACGGGACGGCGCCACCGCCGGAACGCCCCGTTCCGCACGCCGCCGGCGGACTAAATGTCGCGGCGGTGACGTTATGACTGGCCGGAGCCGATTCGTAGGCATGGGCACCGGGCTGAACTGGAGGCATGGCTGTGCACGGTGAGTACAAGGTCCCCGGCGGCAAACTGGTCGTGGTGGACCTGGATGTCCGGGGCGGGGCACTGCGGGACGTACGGGTGGCGGGCGACTTCTTCCTGGAGCCGGACGAGGCGATCCTCGCGATCGACGCGGCGCTGGAGGGGGCTCCGGCCACCACGGACACGGTGGGGCTGGCGGCCCGGATCGACGCGGCCCTCCCCGCCTCGACGGTGATGCTGGGTCTCACCTCGGAGGGCGTGGCCGTCGCCGTACGCCGGGCGCTGGCGCACGCCACGGAGTGGAGCGACTACGACTGGCAGCTCATCCATGACGCGCCGCAGCCCCCCGCCCTCCACATGGCTCTCGACGAGGTCATCACGGCCGAGGTCGCCGCGGGCCGTCGGCCGCCGACGCTGCGGGTGTGGGAGTGGGACTCCCCCGCGGTGATCATCGGCAGCTTCCAGTCGCTGCGCAACGAGGTCGACCCGGCCGGAGTCGAGCGGCACGGGGTCACGGTGGTGCGGCGCGTCTCCGGGGGCGGCGCGATGTTCGCGGAGCCGAGCAGCACCATCACGTACTCGCTGGCGGTGCCCCAGTCCCTCGTCTCCGGGCTGTCCTTCGCCGACAGTTACGCCTACCTCGACGACTGGGTGCTGGAAGCGCTGGGCGACATGGGCATCAAGGCCTGGTACCAGCCCCTGAACGACATCGCGACCGAGGTCGGGAAGATCGCCGGTGCGGCGCAGAAGCGTGTGGTGGGGCCGGACGGGAGGCCCGGGGCGGTGCTGCACCACGTGACGATGTCGTACGACATCGACGCCGACAAGATGCTCGACGTCCTGCGCATCGGCAAGGAGAAGATGTCCGACAAGGGCACGAAGAGCGCCAAGAAGCGCGTCGACCCCCTGCGCCGGCAGACGGGGCTTCCCCGGCGGACCGTCATCGAGCGGATGATCGAGTCGTTCCGCAACCGGCACGGTCTCAGCCGCGGCGCGGTGACCCCTGAGGAGCTGGCCCTGGCCGAGGAGCTCGTCCGCACCAAGTTCGGCACGGCCGAGTGGACCGCCCGGGTGCCGTAGGACCGGTGGTCCGCCCCGGGCCACTACGGCGTCAGGACCACCCGCCGGCCCGGGTCGACCGGGGTGTTCCAGGCCTGTTCGACCTGGTCCAGCGGCACCGGAAGGACGTCCACGGCCAGCGTTCCGGCGGCGATCTCCTGGGCCAGGGAGGGCAGTTCGGCGAGAATGCCGGCGGTGGTCAGCGAACCCTGGCCGCTGCCCATGATGTTCAGGTTCCCCGCGCGCAGCAGGAACGACGGCAGGGTGATCTCCTGGCCGGCCATGGAGCCGATCTGGATCCAGGCCAGGGCCTTGGCGCGGTCGCTCCGGGCGGTGAGCAGCGCGGTCATGGCCAGGACCGCGGGCGGACCCCACAGGTAGTCCAGCACCACATCGGCATCGGCGGCGGCGCGGCCGAGCCGGTCGGCCACGTCCCGGTCGTCGCCGTCGAGCGCGACCACCTCGTCCGCCCCGAGCCCCTTCAGCAGGGCGAGCCGCCCCGGGTCGCGGCCCGCACCGATGACGCGGGCGGCGCCGAGGTGCCGGGCGATCCGGACGGCGAGCTGTCCGGCGTTGCCGGTGGCGCCCATGACCAGGACGGTGCCGCCGGGGCGGAAGGAGACCCGGCGGCGCAGCGCGACCCAGGAGGACATGCCGGGGTTCATGGCCGCCGCGACGGCGGCCGGGTCGGTTCCGGCCGGCAGGGCGACGGCCCGGCGCCGGTCGACGACGGCCCGCTCGGCCATGGTGCCCGGCGCGGAGTCCGCGGCGACGAAGTAGAGCAGTTCACCGTCCGGCGTGCGGCCGACGGCGTCGATGCCGGGGACGAGCGGCAGGGTGCCGTCGGAGGTGTAGTGGCTGCCGTCGGCGGCCGAGCGCACCCGGGGGTGCAGTCCCGCCGCCAGCACGTCGACGAGGACCTGGTGCTCCCCGGAGGCGACGGGGTCGGGGACGGTGTCGTAGCGGGGCGGTGCGTCGAAGGAGTGGACGACTGCGGCATGCATGAGGGTTCTCCCGTCCGGCCCTCGGCACTGGGGGCCGGGGCACGAGGGTGCGACTGCCGCCACCATCTGGTTTGCGGCACGTACTACTTTCAAAAGTAGTTTGCGCCACGTACCAAGTCAACTAGACTCGCCTCCATGACCACCGAACCCACCCCCGCGGGCCTCGCCGACGACCAGCCCCTCGACACGGTGGATGCCCTGGTGCAGCTGTCCTTCCTGGTCCAGCGCGTCCTGACCGCCGTGGGCGGCGAGCACGACCTGTCGGTCATCCAGATCCGGCTGCTGGGCATCCTGCGCGACCGGCAGGCCGGAATGCTCGAACTCGGCGGTCACCTCGGCCTGGACAAGTCCTCCATGACCGGGCTCGTCGCCCGCGCCGAGAAGCGCGGCCTGGTCAGGCGCTCCCCCTCCCCGCACGACGGCCGCGCCGTGCTGGTCTCGCTCACCCCTCTCGGTGCCGAGCTGACCGCCGGGGCCGCCGACGAGATCGGCCGCCGCGTCACCGCGCTCACCGCGCACCTGCCCCCCGGCGAGCGCGAGGTGCTCACCCGGCTCGCCGGCACGCTCGTCTCCGGATCGGCTCACCGCTCGCGCGGCGTGACGAGCCCCGACTCATAGGCGAAGACGACCAGTTGGGCCCGGTCCCGGGCACCGAGCTTGGTCATGGCGCGGCTGATGTGCGTCTTGGCGGTGAACGGGCTGATGACCATGTGCGCGGCGATCTCCTCGTTCGTCAGCCCGCGGGCCGCCAGCGCGCTGACCTCCCGCTCCCGGCGGGTCAGGGTCTCGAAGCCCGGCGCGGTCGCCCGGTCGGGCGGCCGGGCGACGAACTCGCCGATCAGACGGCGGGTGACGGCGGGCGAGAGCAGGGCGTCGCCGCGGGCCGCGACGTGGACGGCCCGCAGCAGTTCGGCGGGCTCGGTGTCCTTGAGCAGAAAGCCCGCGGCCCCGGCGCGCAGCGCGTCGAACACGTACTCGTCCAGACCGTAGTTGGTCAGGATCACCACATGGACCCCGCACAGCAGCGGGTCGGCGGCGATCGCCCGGGTGGCCTCGATGCCCGTCATCACCGGCATCTGTACGTCGACGAGGGCGACGTCCGGGGTGTGCAGCCGGGCCAGCTCCACGCCCTCGCGGCCGTCCGCGGCCTCGCCGACCACCTCGATGCCGTCCTCCGCGTCGAGCAGCGCCCGGAAGCCGGCCCGCATGAGGGCCTGGTCGTCGACGATGAGCACCCGGACCGGGGCGCCGTCCTCCTCGTTCACGCGGCGGATCCGGCGCTGTGCAGCGGCAGTTCGGCGTGGACGGAGAAGCCGCCGGCCGGACGCGGGGCGGCGGCCAGGGTGCCGCCGAGCGCGGTGACGCGCTCCCGCATACCGGTGAGGCCGGTGCCCGCGGTGACGGAGTCGCCCGGGGCGCAGGGGCCGTGGTCGTCGACGTGCACGGTCAGGGCGTCCGGCCCGTAGGCGAGCCGGACGGTGGTCGGGGCCCGGTCGGCGTGCCTGGCCACATTGGTGAGTGCCTCCTGCACGATGCGGTAAGCGGCATGGTCCACGGACACAGGGAGGGGCCTTTCCTCGCCGCTGACGGTGAGCGCGAGCGCGATGCCGGCGCTGCGGGCCCGTTCGGCGAGTTCACCGATCCGGTCGAGCCCGGTGCCGGGTTCGACGACGTCGGTGCGCAACACCTCCAGTGTGGCCCGCAGTTCACGCATCGCCTCGCCGCTCGCCTCCTGGATGGCAAGCAGGGCCGGCTCCACCTCGGTGCCGCGTTTGCGGGCGAGGTGGACGGCGACTCCCGCCTGGAGTTTGACGATCGAGATGGAGTGGGTGAGCGAGTCGTGCAGTTCGCGGGCGATCCGCAGCCGCTCCTCCCCCGCCCGGCGCAACGCGGCCTCGTCCCGGGTGCGTTCGGCGTCGACGGCCCGCTGCTCGGTCTGGCGCAGATAGGCCTGCCAGTTCTTGTCGATGAGCCCGGTGACCCCCGCGCACAGGAACCAGCCGAGCAGCAGCAGGGTCCGCTCCACGACGCCCTCGACGGCCGGCGAGGCGGTGACGAGGACGGCGAAGTAGCCGGTGAGGAAGAGGGCGCCCGCCGCGACGCCCCAGCCTCGGTGCCCGTTGCGGGCGGCCGCGTGCACGGCGGCCAGCACGGGGAACGCCGCCCAGCTGCCCGGGTGCGCGTGCAGCACGTAGCCGGACATGGCGAGCGTCGTGACGACGAGCACCGTACGGGGTGCCCGGCGATGCCCGGCAAGGGCCAGCGACCCGGTCGCGACGAGCACCAGGTCCAGTGCCCCGGGAGCCGAGGCCGCGCAGGCCGCGACGGTGACCGCCGCACCGATCGCGACCGCGAGTACCGCGTCCAGCGACCAGGTGCGGCGGCCGGTGTCCCCCGCGTCCCCCGTCATGTGCCGCACCCTAACTCCCGTACGACACCCGGGGCATCAGCCCTGGGGACCGGCCGGGCACTACTCCCCGGGCAGTAGTTCCGGGCCGCCGCGGGTCGGCCGGGACCGGCGGCGAATGCCTTCGCCGGTACGACGACCCGGGCCCGGTCCGCGGCCCAGCATCGTCACCATGACCGGACCTTTCCGCTACACCTCACCCGTACCTCCCAAGTCGGCGACCGGGGTGGTCGCCGACGTGTACGCCCAGATGGCCACCGACTTCGGGATCGAACGCGCCCCGACCTTCGTCGTCCTGTCCGCATCACCGCCGCTCCTCACCGCGGCCTGGTCCCTGCTGCGCGAGGCACTGCTGGCCGGGCAGGTGTCCCGTACGGACAAGGAGGTGGTGGCGGCCGGGGTGTCGCTCGCCAACCGCTGCCCGTTCTGCGTGGACGCGCACACCGTGCTGCTGCACGCCACCGGCGACCACCGGCTGGCGGAGACGATCGCCCGCGGCGAACAGCCGGCGGACCCCGGCCATCGCGCCCTGCTGGCCTGGGGAAAGGACATGAGCACGCCGCAGCCGTTCCCGCCGGCCGCCGCGCCCGAGCACATCGGAACCGCGCTGGCCTTCCACTTCATCAACCGCGTCGTGTCCTCGCTGCTGACCGAGAGCATGCTGCCCGGTGGTCTCCAGCGCCTTCGCTGCGTACGGAGTGCGGCGGGCCGCTCCCTGGCCCGGACCGTGCGCCGCGAGCTGGTGACGGGGCCGAGCCTGCCGCTGCTCGAAACGGAGGGCGAGCCGCCCGCCTGGGCGAGGGCCACCGCCGTCGGCACGGCATACGGCGCGCTGCGCACCGCGGCGGAACTCGGAGCCGGGCTGCTGAGCGACGAGGGCGCGGCGCTCGTACGGGAATCGGTGGCGGCCTGGGACGGGGTCACCCCGCTCCCCCTGCACGGAGCCGGTCTGCCGGACCGGACCGAGCGGCCGGGCGCCCGGCTCGCCCTGCTCGCGGCGCGCGCCCCGTACCGGATCACGGACGAGGACGTGGCCGCCTGGCTCGCACCGCCGTTCACCGACCACTGCATGGTCCATCTGGTCGCGTTCGGCGCGATCTGCGCCATGGGGCGCGTCGAGGCCACGCTCACCCTGGAGACGAAGGAGCACGCATGACGGTCGCCGAAGCCTGGAACGGACCGCTCGGGCAGCACTGGGCCGCTCATCCGGACCGCTACAACGCCATGCTGGACGGGTTCGACGAGGCGCTGTTCGACGCGGCGTCGGTCAGCGCCGGGGAGCAGGTGGCCGACATCGGCTGCGGGAGCGGGCTCACGACCCGGGGTGCCGCGCTGCGGGCGGCGGGCGGCCGGGTCACCGGGGTCGACATCTCGGAGCCGCTCCTCGCCAGGGCCCGCGAACTCACCCCGGGCGAACGCTTCCCGCACGTCACCTACCGGCTGGCCGACGCGCAGACCTGCGCGTTCGAGCCCGGCGGGTACGACCTGGTGATCAGCCGGGGCGGGGTGATGTTCTTCGCCGACCCCGTCGCCGCGTTCACGAACCTCGCGGGAGCGCTGCGGCCGGGCGGCCGGCTGGCGTTCATCTGTCCGCAGCCCGCGCGGCCGGAGGGGGAGGAGCGCAAGGCGCTGGGACTGCTGGCCTCGCTGCTGGGCCGTGATCACACCACCGAGCACGCGGTGGCCACGGCGATGGCCTCGCTCTCGGAGCCCGAGCGCATCCACGAGGTCCTGGGCGCGGCGGGTTTCACGGGCATCGGGGTGACGGGCGTGAGCGCCGCCACCTGCTGGGGGAAGGACGCGGCGGACGCGGTCGGGTTCTTCGTCTCCCGCACGCCCGGCCTCGCCGTCTCCGACGCCACGCGGGCCGCGATGACCGACGCCCTGCTGCCCCACGAGTCGCCGCGCGGGGTGCTGCTGCGGGCGGGGGTGTGGGTGGTGACCGCGCACACCCCGTAGCCACCCCTAAGGTGCGGCCGGCGGGCGGTGCTCGTACCACCGCCGGTCGGCCTCCAGCTGGGCGGCCAGTGAGATGAGCCGCTCCTCGCTGCGGGAGGGGCCGAGCAGCTGGGCCCCGACGGGGAGGCCGTCGCGGGTGAAGCCCGCGGGGACGTTGATGCCGGGCCAGCCCAGGACGTTCCACGGCCAGGCGTACGGGCAGGCCTCGGTGATCGCCACATCGGTGCGCCACGCGCTCAGCCCGTCGAACCGGCCGATCCGGGGCGGCGGCAGGGCGGTCGTCGGGGTGAGCAGCACGTCGAATCCCTGGCCTGACCGGCCTCGGGAGGGGTGGAACAGGGCGCCGATCCGTCGGTGCTGGCGCACCTCCCGCTCGCGGGCCGCCCGCACCACCCGGCCGCCGAGCCGGGTGCCGGTGCGCAGGGCGCTGCGGGTGCGGGGGTCCAGCAGCGCCGGTTCGGGGTGCCGGGCGGCGAGTTCGGCGATGCCGGCGGTGGCACGGGGCACGAAGCCGAGGCCGATCAGCCCGTAGCGGGGCCGGGCCTCCTCGACGTGGTGGCCGAGCCGGGCCAGCGCCTCGGCGATCTCGGTGACGGCGCGGCGGACCTCGGGGTGGGGTGCCGTGCCGGTGAGGGTGAGCGGGGGACGCCAGGCCAGCGCGATGCGCAGCCTGCCGGGGTCGCGGCGGGCGGCCGCCGAGGCCTCGACGGGCGGCGGGCGGTGCGGGTCGTCGGGGTGCGCTCCGGCCACGGCGTCCAGCAGCAGGGCCGCGTCCGCGACGGTCCTGGCCAGCGGGCCGTTGACGGTGAGCCCCTGGAAGGCGTCGCGGTGCGGGTGGACGGAGATGCGGCCGCGCTGCGGCTTGATGCCGACGAGGTGGGTCCAGGCTGCGGGGATGCGGACGGACCCGGCGCCGTCGGAGCCGAGCGCGGCGGGGACCAGCCCGGCCGCGACGGCGGCGGCCGAACCGCCGGACGAGCCGCCCGGGGTGTGGCCGGTGTGCCAGGGGTTGCGGGTGGCGCCGAAGGCGGTGCCCTCGGTGAACGGCCACTGTCCCAGTTCGCAGGAGTTGGTCTTCCCGACGATGACCGCTCCGGCAGCGCGCAGCCGTCGGACGGCCTCGCTGTCGGCGGTCGCCGGGGGCAGCTCCCCCGCGCAGCCGAAGTAGGTGGGCATCCCGGCGACGTCGGTGTCGTCCTTGACCGCGACGGGCACGCCGAGCAAGGGCAGCCGCTCCCCCGCTTCGAGCCGCCGGTCGGCCTCGGCGGCTTCGGCCAGCGCGGCGTCGGCGCGCAGGTGCCGGAAGGCGTTGAGGGTGCCCTGGCTCGCCTCGATCCGGGCGAGGGCCTCGGTGACGAGCCGGGTGGCGGTGGTGCGGCCGTCCGCGAGGGCCCGCGCGCTGTCGGCCAGCCCGGCCGGGGCATCGATGCCGCTGCCCACGGAATCCGCCGAATCCGTTGAGTCCGTCGAGTCCGTTGAGTCCGTTGAGTCCGTTGAGAACACAGGCTGCCGCCTCCCTCGTACCGTCAGGTGCGTGCGCCTGTCCGCCCGACAAACCTACTGGAGGGTAACGAGTCGGGGGTCCCCACTCAACCGTTTCCGGGGCGGTGTCAGTGCCGCTTGCTACGTTCGCGGGCGGATGTGGACCGGAGCGGACGGCGGCGGAATGACGAAAACACTGGTGGGACGTGCGCGAGCGGAGTTCGAGGGCGAGTTCGAGACACATCTGACGGTACGGACCGCCCCCGGGACGACCGCGGGCGCCGGGCGCGCCGCGGGTGAGGCGAGTGACTCGGGCGACTCGGGCGGCTCGGAGGAGTTCGCCCGGCTGGAAAGCTGGGCCCTGGAGCACGGTCTGAAGCTCACCCGCATCCTGCTGGACCGCGGCGCCACCCCGGACCAGCCGATGCTGACCGAGCGGGGCCGGGGTTCGCTCACCGGCCTGCGTGCCGCGGCGGGTCTGCGGTCGGCTGCGCTGCGGGCGGCGGGCTTCTCCGTCGTCCGGGTGAAGATCGAGGCCGCCCCGTGGAACGCCGGAGTGCCGCGGACACCCGCCGAGGCCGCGGTGCTTCCCTCCGTCTGCCACTTCGAGCACCACGTCAAGCTCCTGCTCCACGGTGAGCCGGAGGTCGCCCTCGCCCGGGACATCGCCGTACGCCACGACGCGCACCTGTCCCGCAACGCCCGCCGCACCACGGGCCGCGGCCGCCACGAACGGTTCGTCACCCAGCGCTGCCGCGGGGTCGGGCGCCCCGGTGCGCGCGCCCGACTGGACGCACTGCTGGCCGCGTTGGGGGCTGCCGGGCTCGATGTGCTGGAGTGCGAGGAGGAGTTCGTGGTGTACGACGACCGTCCGGCGGTGGACGCGGGCTGGATCGAGGAACGCTCCCGGCCGGTCGCCTGACCGGCACCGGCGTGCCTGGAGCCCGTCCCCCGCCTGTGCGGTGCCGCTCACGCGCGGGCGGCACCGCTACAGGCGTACCGCCGGCTACGGCTGGACCGTGATCTCACCGATTCCGGTACCGAGCCCGGCGCAGTGCGCGGTCGACTGGCCGGACTGGCCCGGGTTCAGCGTGACGTGCTCGCCGTCCACGTCCGGGGACCAGCCGCAGACCAGGTGCACCCAGAAGGTCTGCGTCGCGGAGCCGTTGTTCCGGCAGAGCGCGTAGCCCGTGTAGTCGTCGATGGCGTGCTTGCCCGTCTCGCAGGACAGGCCCGGCGTGGTCGCCGCCGGTGCGGCCGCCGAGGCGGCCGTGGCCAGTCCGGTGGACACCGCGAGTGCCGCGGTCAGCCCCGCGACGGCGGTGCCGCGCAGAACGGCCCGGGACAGACTCCGCATGGACTTCTTCATGTTTCCCTCTCGGTCGTGACGAACTCGGTGCCTGGCAACCGCCCCCGGCCCTCTTAACCGAAAACGCCTCAAGACGTCACGCTGTGCACACACCGGGAGGGCGGCGGAGGGCGCCGCCGGGCGGCCGTCCCTCGCCCGGCGTACGCTCGAACGACCGGATCGCGGACCCGAACAGTCCCGCCACGACCCTTCGAGGAGGCGACGTGACCGGTCCACACCTAGGCACACGCCCGGCCGCATGGGCCGCGGCGCTCGTGCTCTCCGTCACCGGCAGCGGCATCATCGGCAGCGGCGTGGCCCACGCGGAGGACATCGACACCCTCACCGCCCAGCAGATCGCCGACCGCTCCCGCGACGCCCTGCTCAGCGCCCACTCGATGCACCTGAGCACGAGCGGGGACCTGGGCCGGGGCAGCACCCCCATGTCCCTGGAACTCACCCTCGACCGGGACGGCAACTGCAACGGGTCGGTGGACCTGGGCGACAGCCAGGGGTCGGCGCTGATCGTGAAGCGCGGGGACGACATCTGGATCAAGCCGGACGCGGCCTTCTGGAAGAACCAGGTGCCCAACGGCGGGTCGGCCTTCGCCGCGATCGTGGGCGACCGCTACATGAAGGGCTCGGCCGACGATCCCCGGCTGAGCGCCCTGACGAAGACCTGCGACCTCAACACCTTCCAGAAACTCGTCAGCGACAACGCGAACAACGACACCGGGACACTCAACAAGGGCGAGACGACCACGCTCGGCAAGGCGTCCGTCGTCCCGCTGACCAGGATGCGGGACAACACGACGCTGGTGCTGGACGTGGCGGCCACCGGCAAGCCCTATCCGCTGCGGCTCACCATCGAGGGCAACGGCGCGGACGCGGTCGTGGGCTTCTCCGCCTTCGACCGGCCGGTGCCCAGGACCACGCCGTCGCCGGCCGACTCGTTCGACGTCAGCGCGCTGCTGGGCCGCTCGACGAGCCCGGTGTGACGTTCTCCCTCCCGGTGAGCAGTACGTACAGCACCAGCGAGGAGGCCAGCCCGACCGCCCAGCCGTAGTCGGCGAGTGGCCGCAGGAACGGGATCAGGCCGTCCGCCGGGAACGGCCCCTTTCCGGGCTCCGAGTGCGAGCCGCCGACCGCCAGGACGCCGCCGACGGCGAAGGCGGTGACGGCCCGCCAGTTCCAGCCGTTGGTGTACCAGTAGCGGCCGCCGGGCCGGTACAGGTCGGCGAGGTCGAGGACGGTGCGCCGGACGATCCAGTAGTCGGCGATCAGGATGCCCGCGACCGTGCCGAGCAGACCGCCGACGAGGCCGAGCCAGGTGAAGATGTACAGCTCGGGCGTCTCGGTGAGCTTCCACGGCATGATGACGACTCCGACGACGCCCGTGACCAGCGCGCCCGTACGGAAGTTGACGAGCTTCGGCGCGAGGTTCGCCAGGTCGTACGCGGGAGAGACGACGTTGGCCGCGATGTTCACGGAGATGGTCGCGACCAGCACGGTCACCAGGGCGTACAGCAGCCCGAACACGTTGTCGGTCCTGGCGACGAGCTGGACCGGGTCCCAGATCGCCTCGCCGTACACGGCCTGCGAGCCGGAGGTGACCAGGACCGAGAGCAGCGCGAAGAGCGTCATCGTGGTGGGGAGTCCGAGCGACTGGCCGCGGATCTGGGCACGTTGGCCGGCTCCGAAGCGGGTGAAGTCGGGGATGTTCAGGGAGAGCGTGGCCCAGAAGGCGATCATGCCCATCAGGGAGGGGAAGAAGACCGGCCAGAACTCCTTGCCCCAGCCGAGCTTCGATGGCTGGTCCAGCAGCGGGCCGAAGCCGCCCGCCTTCACGGCGACCCAGACCAGCAGCACCAGCGCGCCGACGATGACGAACGGTGCCGCCCAGTTCTCGAACCGGCGCAGGGTGTCCATCCCCCGGTAGATGATGGCGAGTTCGAGGGCCCAGAAGAGGATGAAGCAGAGCCAGAGCGTCCACGGCTGCCCGCCGATCTCGGCTGCGTTCGCCCAGCCGCCGAAGATCTTCCCGAGCAGGGTGAAGATGCCGACGCCGCCGATCCAGGTCTGGATGCCGAACCAGGCGCACGCCACCGCGGCGCGGATCAGGGCGGGCAGGTTGGCGCCGCGCAGCCCGAACGAGGCGCGGGCAAGCACCGGGAAGGGGATGCCGTACTTGGGTCCGGCGTGCCCCGTCAGCAGCATGGGGCCGAGCACGATCAGATTGGCGAGCGCGATCGTGAGGACCGCCTGCTTCCAGTCCATGCCGAGGGCGACGAGGCCGGAGGCGAGGAGCCAGGACGGGATGTTGTGGGCCATGCCGACCCAGAGGGCGGCGAAGTTGTACGTGGTCCAGTCGCGCCGTTCCAGGGGGACGGGCAGCAGGTCCTCGTTGACGAACCGGTTGTCGTCGGGCGCGGCACCGGTGGGGAGTTCGACGCGGTCGGGGGCCGCGGGTATCCGGTCCCTGGGTGGTGGTGGCGGTGCGGTCGATGTCATGGCGGCTGGACCCTTCGCTCGGGGACGGTGCCGTGCGGGGCGGGGCGCGGGGTATTGCGTACGACCGGAGGGACGCGGCGGTCAGTCGGACAGGGCCGGGATGATCTCGGTCCCGTAGGCGTCGATGGTCGCCTCGCGGGCGTCGTGCATGTTGTAGACGGCGAACTGGTCGACGCCCAGGTCGCGCAGGGCCCTGAGCTTCTCGATGTGTGCCTCGGGCGGGCCCAGCAGGCAGAAGCGGTCGACGATCTCGTCGGGCACGAAGGTGGTGTCGGGGTTCCCCGCGCGGCCGTGGTGGCTGTAGTCGTACCCGGAGCGTCCGGCGATGTACGCGGTGAGGGCCTCGGGTACGAGTCCGGAGTGCTCGCCGTAGCGGGCGACCAGGTCGGCGACGTGGTTGCCGACCATGCCGCCGAACCAGCGGCACTGCTCGCGGGCGTGGTCGAGGTCGTCGCCGACGTAGGCGGGTGCGGCGACGCAGATGGTCACGGAGTCCGGGTCCCGTCCGGCCTCGGCCGCCGCGTCCCGTACCGCCTTGATCATCCATTCGGTGAGGAACGGGTCGGCGAGCTGGAGGATGAATCCGTCGGCCTTCTGCCCGGCGAGCGCCAGTGCCTTGGGGCCGTACGCGGCCATCCAGACGGGCAGCCGGCCGTCCTTGACCCAGGGGATCTGCACCGGCTGCCCACCGACGTCGGCCTCGCGCCCCTCGGCGAGGTCGCGGATGACGTCGATGGCCTCGCCCAGCCTCGCCAGGGTGTTGGGGCTGCGTCCGGCGACGCGCATCGCGGAGTCGCCGCGGCCGATGCCGCACACCGTCCGGTTGCCGTACATGTCGTTGAGGGTGGCGAAGGTGGAGGCGGTCACCTCCCAGGTGCGGGTCCCCGGATTCGTCACCATCGGCCCCACGACGAGGCGATCGGTGTGTTCGAGGATGCGGCTGTAGATGACGAACGGCTCCTGCCAGAGCACAGCCGAGTCGAAGGTCCAGCCGTAGCGGAAGCCGTTGCGCTCGGCACGGCGCATCAGGCCGACGACGGCCGAGGCCGGCGGGTCCGTCTGGAGGACGAGTCCGAAGTCCATGCCGGGTGCTCCTAGTCCACGTGCTGACAGGTGGCGGTCTTAAGAGCCTCGGGCGCGCTCGGGTGAGACACGCGGGCAGAGGCTCTGGGCGTTGCCTCGAACGATGGGCTCCGGCAGATCCTTCCACAGGAGGCGGCACCGGACCGTGCACCGACGCCGCCGGGAACGCGCGTCGCGGAGGGATGATTCTGGACCTGTTCACGGGCTTTGGGAAGAGGTCCTCTACGCGCGTCCACTGATCGCGTGTCAGCAGGCCGGCACGGCACGGCCGCGTGGCCGCGGACCCGGCGGCCCATCCGCCCCGGTCCCCCACGGCGCGCCGCGATGACCTGATGGAGGAGGCCGCGCTCTCCGACATCGAGGTGGTGATCAGCCTGGTCCCCGGACGACCCGCCGGGCGCCGGCCGGGCGGGAGCGAGGCCGGTCCCCCATCCTTGACACCTCGTCAACCCGTCTTATGCCATCGGTCATCCACACCCGCACAGCGAGTGGTGGAACCTCGGATAAATGGTGACCATATCGACACCCCGTCACGCTCTGGTGAAGGCGTGCCCAGGAATTCTCCTTGACAACCTCTCGAGCCGAGTGATCGACTCCGTCCCGGACATGACTGGGAACGTGACCAACTCCGTTCCACAGCAGTGGCATTGGGGGGAATGTTGTCCAGTACCGGGGAACGGACCGGGCTGTCCCGGCGCAAACGTGCCGTGGCCGCGGTGGCGGCGGGCGCTGTGGTGCTCTCGGGTGCCGCCGTGTGGACTTCGGCCTTCGTCAAGTCGCCCGCCCAGGCGGCCGCCGACGCCGGACCGCCGGCCCTCGATGTGCTCACGGCGCCGGTCGAGCGGCGTGTCCTGGCCGACACCGTCGTCACCCGCGGTACCGTCTCCGCCTCGCAGACGGTCGAACTCGCCCCGGCCGGCGCCACCGTGGACGGGTCGGCCGCACCCGTCGTCACCAAGGTGATGGTCCGCTCCGGTCAGACGTTCGCGGCGGGCCGGGTCCTCCTGGAGGTCTCCGGCCGGCCGGTCTTCGCGCTGCCCGGCGCCCTCCCCGTCTACCGCGACCTCAAGCCCGGCAGCCACGGCGACGACGTACGCCAGCTCCAGCAGGCCCTCAAGTCCGTGGGCCACTCCACCGGATCCGACCCGTCCGGCACCTACGGCACCGGCACCAAGCAGGCCGTCGCCGCGCTCTACGCCGCCATCGGCTACGAGCCCGTTCCGGCCTCGGGCATGGCCGAGGGCTCGGAAGGCGACCCGGTCGCCGCTGCCCGGGACGGTGTGAAGCAGGCCCAGCGTCAGCTCGACGGGCTGCTGCGGACCGAGCCCGGGAAGAAGCAGGACGCCACGGCGGTCCGCTACGCCCGCGAGGATCTGGCCGAGGCGCGGACGCACCTCGCCCAGGCCGAGGCGAAGTCGGGCCCGATGGTCCCCGCGTCCGAGGTGGTCTTCCTCTCCGGCTTCCCGGCCCGTGTCGACTCCTTGACCGCCAAGGTCGGCGGCGAGGCCGGCGAGAAGCTCGCGACCGTCTCCGCCGGGCGGCTGGTGGTCAAGGGGTCGCTGGGCGCCCAGGAGAAGGACCTGATCCGTCCCGGCCAGAAGGTCGAGTTGCTGTCCGAGGTCTACAGCGAAAAGGTGACCGCCACGGTCACCTCGGTGGCCGACGCCCCCACCGCCGCCGAGGGCGGCGACCAGGGCGAGGCCGCGGACAGCCAGGGTTACGCCGTCGTCGTCAAGCCCGACACCCCGCTCCCCGCCCGGCTCGCCGGGCAGGACGTCCGTCTGACGATCGAGGCCGCCACCTCGGGCAAGAAGGTGCTCGTCGTCCCGGTGTCCGCCCTCTCCGCCGGGGCCGACTCCCGCACCAGCGTCACCGTCCTGGGCGCTTCCGGAGAACGGCACCGCGTCGAAGTCCGGGCCGGCACCTCCGGGGACGGCTACACCGAGGTCGTTCCCGCCGGGGGCGCTCGGCTCTCTGCGGGCGACAAGGTCGTCGTGGGCGTCGCACGGTGAGCGACACCCAGGTCGCACCCCCCGTCGTCGAGTTCCGGGGCGTCGGCCTCACCTACCCCGGGCCACCGCAGGTGCGGGCGCTGCGGGAGTGCGAACTCGCCGTCCACCGGGGCGAGTACGTCACGGTCGTCGGCCCTTCCGGCTCCGGCAAGTCGACCTTCCTCAACATCGCGGGGCTGCTCGACGCGCCCACCGAGGGCCGCTACCTCCTGGACGGGACCGACACCGCAGCCCTCGGCGACGCCGACCGCACCTGGCTGCGCGGGCGACGGATCGGGTTCGTCTTCCAGAGCTTCCACCTGCTGCCGCACCGCTCCGCGGTGGAGAACGTGATGCTGGCCATGGTCTACAACTCCGCCGAGCGCCGCGGCCGCGCCGGCCGGGCCCGCGAGGCGCTGGAGCGTGTCGGCCTCGGCCACCGCGCCGACGCACTGCCCAGCAGGCTGTCCGGAGGTGAACAGCAGCGTGTCGCCGTCGCCCGCGCGCTGGTCGCCCGGCCCTCGCTGCTGCTGTGCGACGAACCGACCGGCAACCTCGACACCGCGACCGCGGAGTCGATTCTGCGTCTCCTGGACGAACTGCACCGCGACGGCATGACCCTCCTCGTGATCACGCACGACCCGGATGTCGCGGCGCGCGGCCAGCGCACCGTCACGATCCGGGACGGCGTGCTCAGAGAACAGGTGGTGGCCGCGTGAGGCTGCGTCCACCCAGGGCGCCACGAGGCGAGCGGTCCCACCTGAGCCGGCGCGACCTGCTATCCGAGTGCGCCGCCGGCATCCTGCAACGCCCCGCGCGCTCCGCGCTCACCGCGCTCGGCACCGTCCTCGGCGTCGGCACCTTCGTCGTGGTCCTCGGCCTCACGGCCACCACGTCCTCGCAGATCGACTCCCGTTTCAATGAGCTGACCGCCACCCAGGTGACCGTCGAGGACACCGGCGGCGAGCAGCCCGAGTACCTGGCGAACGCCTTCCCGGCCGACGCGGACCGTCGCATCGAGGCGCTCAACGGCGTGCGGAACGCGGGCGTGTACTGGCCGGTGCGGCTGACAGCGGAGGAACTCGTGTCGGCCGCGCCGCCCGGGACCGGTGACGAGGGAGAGCGGACCGAGGTGGTCGCAGCCTCCCCCGGGGTCCTCGAAGCGGCCGGGCCCGACCTGGAGCAGGGGCGGATCTTCGACGCCTACCACGACCGGCGGGGCGAGAACGTGGCGGTGATCGGCTCGGGGCTGGCCGCGCGGCTGGGCATCACCACCCTGGAGACCGCGCCGGCGGTCTTCGTGGGCGACCATGCCTTCACCGTCATCGGCATCGTCGCCGACGTCGAACGGAAGGCCGACCTGCTGCTGTCGGTCGTGGTGCCGCGGACCACCGCCGAGCGGATCTGGGGCGGCCCGGACAGCGGTGCGCGGGCGCAGATGCTCATCGCGACCGACCTGGGGGCGGCCCGGCAGATCGCCTCCGAGGCGCCCCTGGCTCTCGACCCGGCACACCTCGAGTACTTCAAGGCGGTACCACCGCCGGATCCGCGGGGCCTGCGCGGCAGCGTCACCTCCGACCTGGACGAACTGTTCATGCTGCTGGCCGGCATCTGCCTGGTGATCGGCGCGGTCGGTATCGCCAACACCACTCTGGTCGCGGTCCTGGAGCGCACCGGCGAGATCGGACTGCGCCGCGCCCTGGGCGCCCGGGGCCGCCACATCACCCTCCAGTTCCTGGCCGAGTCGGGCGCTCTGGGCGCGCTCGGCGGTCTCGTCGGCACCAGCATCGGCACGGTCACCGTCGTCGCCATGGCGGTCGTCCGCGACTGGACCCCCGTCATCCACCCGGCGACCGTCGTGGCCGCCCCCGCGATCGGCCTGGTCACCGGGGTACTCGCGGGGCTCTACCCCGCCTGGCGGGCCAGCCGCATCCAGCCCGCAGAGGCCCTGCGCCGCTGATCCGCCCCACCCCTCCATGCCTGCAAGGAAGAGCTGTGCGAAAAAAGACGACGACGGCGGCAGTGGCCGCCCTGCTCACCGGTGCCCTGCTCCTCACGGGGTGCGGCGGCGACTCCGACGACAAGGCCGGGCCCCCGCAGCCGGACAACTCGATCGCGCCCGCGTCGTCCAGCCTCACCACGGATCTGGCCCTGCCCGTGGAGGCGTACATCTTCTCGGAGTCCGAGATCGCCCAGCTGACCCGGGCCATGAGCAGCCTCGCCGTGACCTGCATGAAGGAGGCCGGCTTCGCCTACCGGCCCGACGACAGCCAGTCCCCGGACATCGGTGTCATGGACCGCCGCTACGGCATCGCCAACAGCCACACCGCGCAGGCCTACGGCTACCACTTCCCGGCCCCGCCCGTGGGGCGGAACAGCGCCGTCAAGGCGCTGAGCGAGGCGGCCCGCGTCACCTTGTCCGGCGAGTCCCTCGCGGACGGCACGCTCGATCCCGAGGGCGGCTGCATCGGCAAGGCCAAGAAGCGGCTGGCGGGCGGGGCCGACGCGTTCGGTCCCGACGAGGTGGCCCGCACGCTCAACATGAGCAGCTACGCCCGCAGCGAGAAGGACCCCCGGGTCCTCGCCGCCTTCCGTACCTGGTCGTCGTGCATGACGGCCAAGGGCTACCGCTACGACTCGCCGATGGACGCCATCGACGACCAGGCCTTCGCCGGCAAGAAGGCGGACCAGAAGGAGATTTCGACGGCCCGAGCGGACGTCGAATGCAAGAAGAAGACCGGGCTGGTCCGCGCGTGGTTCGACGTGGAGTCCGAGTTGCAGCGCACGGAGATCGAGAAGGATCCCGAGACCTTCGCCCGGATCGAGCGGCAGAAGACCGAGCAGCTCAAGCGCGCCGCGGTCGAACTCGGCCAGTCCGGCTGACAACACCCATCGGCATCACCGTTCAAGGAGAACATCATGCGTACCCGTAACTCCGCCGTGGCCGCCGCCCTGGCCGCCGCCGGCACCCTCGCCATGCTCGTCACCGCCGCGCCCGCACAGGCCGACAGCATCCCCGACAGCCTCTGCGGCGGCGTCATCGATGTCGACTACTGCCTCTGGTACAACTCCAACCAGAAGGGCGGCTGGACCGCCACCTACGAGAACATCGCCAACTGGGGTAACGACGGCGGTTATCCGTGGAACTTCTCGAACGGCGGCCAGGGCACGAACGGCGTGAACACCCCCGTGAAGAACAACGCCGCGTCCTACGCGAACAGCCACGACAGCAAGACCGGCGTCTCGTACTTCAACTCCAACTACGCCGGCGCCTCCGACGTGGCCCCGCCCCGCGACAAGGGCAACCTCGTCAACACCTACAACAACAACGCGTCCTTCCGCTGGCGCTGACCACTCAGGGTCCCTTGTTCGCCCGACCACCCAAGGAGAAGAACCTCATGCGTACCCGTAACTCCGCCGTGGCCGCCGCCCTGGCCGCCGCCGGCACCCTCGCCATGCTCGTCACCGCCGCGCCCGCACAGGCCGACAGCATCCCCGACAGCCTCTGCGGCGGCGTCATCGACAGCCACTACTGCCTCTGGTACAACTCCAACCAGAAGGGCGGCTGGACCGCCACGGTCTCGAACGTCGCCAACTGGGACAACTACGGTGGCACCGGCTACCCGATGAACTTCTCGGACGGCGGCCAGGGCACCAACGGCGTCGGCACACACGTGAAGAACAACGCCGCGTCCTACGCCAACAGCGACACCAGCAGGACCGGCGTCTCGTACTTCAACTCCAACTACGCCGGCGCCTCCGACGTGGCCCCGCCCCGCGACAAGGGCAACCTCGTCAACACCTACAACAACAACGCGTCCTTCCGCTGGCGCTGACCGGGTGACCCGCCGGGTCCCTCTCCTCTCCGGTCATTTCCGGAGAGGAGAGGGACCCGGCCTCGTCCCCTGAGGAACCAAGGCGAACTGCCGGCCGCCGGCCGGCGACTGCGGTTCAGTTCGCGTACTGGCACATGCCCCGTGCCAGATACGCCCCGTGCCCCGCCTTCCCCACGTACGCCCGGTTGTCGATCACCGGCACCCCGCGCGACAGCACGGTCTCGACCCGCCCGGTGACGCGCTTGCCCTCGTACGCCGAGTAGTCGACGTTCATGTGGTGGGTCTCGGCGGAGATGGTCTGTTCGGCCGCAGGATCGTAGATGACGATGTCGGCGTCGGCCCCGGGGGCGATGGTGCCCTTCTTCGGGTAGAGGCCGAACATCCGGGCCGGGGAGGCACACGCGATCTCGATCCAGCGGCGGCGCGAGATGTGGCCGTCGACGACCGCCTGGTGCAGCAGGTCCATCCGGTTCTCGACGCCCGGCATGCCGTTGGGGATCTTCGAGAAGTCGCCGCGTCCCATCTCCTTCTGGCCGGAGAAGCAGAAGGGACAGTGGTCGGTGGAGACGACCTGGAGCTCATTGTTCCGCAGCCCCCGCCAGAGCGCTTCCTGATGCTCCTTGGGCCTCAGGGGTGTGGAGCACACGTACTTGGCGCCCTCGAAGTCCGGCTCGGCGAGGTTGTCGGTGGAGAGGAAGAGGTACTGCGGGCAGGTCTCGCCGAAGACGGGCAGCCCCTTGTGCCGGGCCGCGGCGATCTCGGCGACGGCCTCGTCGGCGGAGACGTGCACGATGTACAGCGGGGCACCGGCGACGCGGGCGAGCTGGATCGCGCGGTGCGTGGCCTCGGCCTCCAGCGCCACCTTGCGCACGTCCCCGTGGTAGCGCGGATCGGTGCGGCCCTGGGCGAGCGCCTGCTCGACGAGGACGTCGATGGCGATGCCGTTCTCCGCGTGCATCATCATCAGGCCACCGTTGGACTCGGCCCGCTGCATGGCGCGCAGGATCTGCCCGTCGTCGCTGTAGAAGACGCCCGGGTAGGCCATGAACAGCTTGAAGGACGTGACGCCCTCCGCGACCAGCAGGTCCATCTCCTTGAGCGACGACTCGTTCACGTCCGCGAGGATCATGTGGAACGCGTAGTCGATGGCGCAGTTGCCGTCCGCCTTGGCGTACCAGGCGTCCAGTCCCTCGCGCAGCGAGCGGCCGACGGACTGGACGGCGAAGTCCACGATGGTGGTGGTGCCGCCCCAGGCCGCGGCCCGGGTGCCCGTCTCGAAGGTGTCCGCTGCGAACGTGCCGCCGAACGGCATCTCCATGTGGGTGTGCGCGTCGACACCGCCCGGGATGACGTACTTCCCGGTGGCGTCGATGGTCCGCTCGGCGGTCCAGCCCGCCGCGGCGTCGGTACCGTGTGCGGCGAGTGCGGCGATGCGCCCGCCCTCGACGAGCACGTCTGCGTGGATCTCGTCGGACGCGGTGATGACGAGGCCGCCGTGGATGACGGTGCGGTTCATGTACCCCTCCTCACTGTGGCGGAATGGGTCTACGCACGTAGACAAGGTGCGTGATGAAGAACGTAGAAGTGGGATACCCACTGTGGCAATACCGCTGCCGCTAACCGCTGAAGACGTTTGTGTTTCACCCGTCCGGCACTCAACCGGCCCAGCGCGGCGAGCCCTTGCGGGGGAACCCGCCGGACGGGAGGCGGCGGCCGGCCCCGGCGGCCGGGGGCGGCCGCCTAGCTTCGTTCCATGATCAGAAACGGAATCATCGTCACGGCCGCCCTCTGCGCCGCCCTCGCCGCCGCCCCGCTGAACGCCGGCGCGGCCGCCGTGCCCGACGGCTGGCAGCGGGTCGGGTCGGGCATCCTGGGCGGGGTGAGCGGCCTGGCGCTCGTCGAGGGGGCGCCCGCGGGCCGCGGTCTCGCCGACGCCGTCGTCGTGCGGGACAACAAGGGGGACGGCGAGAGCCGGGTGGCGACCGTACGCCTGCGGCCCGGCCAGGCCCCCGCCGTCAGCGAGCTCCCGTGGCTGGGCGTGGTCCCCGTCGACCTGGAGGCGCTCGACGCGGTGCCCGGCCGCCCCGGCCACTACATCGCTCTGGCCAGCGGGGGCGGCGCGTACGACGTGGTCGTCGCGGACGGCAGGGCGACGGCCGGGCACGACCCCGTGACCCTGCCGGGGCGGCACGAGGGCGACAACTACGAGAGCTTCGCGCTGCACCGCGACCGGTCGGGCAGGCTCAACGCGGTGTGGGCGACGCGGGGCAGGGGCGCCGAGAAGGCCGTCGTGCGGGCGGCCTCGGTCCGCATCGGCGCGCACGGACCGGAGTTCGGGACGGTCACGGCGCGGCAGGAGTTCTCCGTGCCCTACCCCGACCGGGACGAGGTGCGCCACATCAGCGATCTGAAGGTGCTCGGCGACGGCACGGTGCTGGTGTCGTCCGCCTCGGACCCGAATGTGGACGACGGCCCGTTCGCCTCCGCGGTTTACGACGCCGGCCGGCTCACCGTGAACCGGGCGCACGACGCGGTCCTGCGGCTCAGGCCCGAGCACGCTCTGCGCCCGCTCAGCCGCTTCACCCGGCAGGACAACCGGAAGATCGAGGCCATCGCGGTCCTGCCCGGGGGGCTGGGCCTCTGGGGGACGGACGACGAGAACTCCGGCGGGTCCGTGGCGTTCGAGCGCATCGGGCGGTAGCGGCCGCCGAGTCGGGGGCGTCCGGACGATGCCCCTCACGCCCCCGACAACCCGTCATGTGTCACGAACAGATCACGGGTCTGGTCCACATGTCGAGTGCGGTTCATGCGCCCGTCCCGTGTGCGGTGTGGTCCGCTCACCACCGGCCGGGAGTCTCGGACACGCCACCGGGCGCCCCCGTTCGCCCGGTGCCCCCGACCGATCCCGGAGGATCACGTGTCCCTTCCGCGCTCAGCGCGCACCGTGCTGGCCACCGCCACCGTCGTCGCCCTCCCGTTCCTGGCGTCCACCGCCCACGCCGACGGCGGGGGCAGCCGGGCCGCCGCCCCGTACGAGGGCCTGCCGTCCGGCACCAAGCAAGCCAAGACCCTGGTCATCGGCATCGACGGCGCCACCTTCGACGCCTTCTCGCGCGCCGAAGTCCCGCACCTGGACCGGCTGATGGCACAGGGGCTCACCGCCCGGAGCAACCTGTACGCCGAGCCCATGGCGCCGACCGTCTCCGGCGCCGGCTGGTCGTCCATCGCGACGGGTGTCTGGCCCGACAAGCACAACGTGAGGGACAACGACTTCACCGCGCCGAACTACGGCCAGTACCCCGACTACGCGACCCGGCTGGAGACGGCCGACCCGGCCACGTCCACGCTCGTCGTCGGCACCTGGAGCCCCGTCCCCGAGATCATCTTCGGTGCGACGACGGATCTGCGCACAGCCGGCGGCAACGACGCGGGCACCACCGCCAAGGCCGAGGACTACCTCGCGCACGGCAACCCCGACTCGACGTTCGTCCACCTCGACGAGGTCGACGGCGCCGGCCACAGCTCCGGCTCGTCGAGCGACGCCTACCTCAAGGCCCTCAACACCGCCGACGCCCAGGTCGGCCGGCTCCTGGACGCCGTCGCCGCACGGCCGACGTACGCCGCCGAGGACTGGCTCGTCGTCGTCACCGCCGACCACGGCCACACGCCGACCGGCGGCCACGGCGGCAACACCCCGCTGGAGCGCGGCACGTTCGTGATCGCCCGCGGCAGCGGCATCGCGCCCGGCTCGGTACGCGACGACGTCAAGATCACCGATATCGCGCCCACGGTCCTGGGCCACGAGGGCGTCGCCACCGACCCGGCCTGGAACCTCGACGGCACCGCGCTCGCCGAGCTGAAGCCGGACGCCTTCGACGCGCTGCGCCCCGCGCTCCGCGCCCCCGTCGACGAGACCGGGCTCCCGGCCGGCACCAAGGGCTGGACGGACACCGCACCCGCCGGCTGGTCCGTCGACAACTCGCGGATGCCGGCCGGCGGCGTCACGGAGTGGCGCGGCTGGGCCTTCGCCACCGACGAGTTCTGGACCAACGCCGAGCGCGGCCAGGGCCGCGAGACGAACGTCCGGGCGCGCGACGTCTTCGCGGTCGCCGACTCCGACGAGTGGGACGACAAGGCGCACGACGCGAGCCAGTTCGACTCCACCCTGGTCAGCCCGGCGTACCGGCTGAACGGAGCGGCGCGGGCGACGCTCTCCTACGCGACCGACTACCGGATCGACGGTCCGCAGACCGGCGACGTGTACGTCTCGTACGACGGCGGCGCCCCGCAGCTCGTGAAGTCCTACCGCGCGAACGCCAACACCTTCGAGCACCTTGAGCTGGCCGTCCCGGCAGGGGCGGAGTCGGCCCGGCTGAGCTTCCGCTACACGGGCACGAACAGCGCGTTCTGGACCGTCGACCAAGTGGCGTTCGGCCAGCCCGCGCCGCCGTCGCAGCTGACCGTCGCCTCTCTGACTGCCGACACGAAGCTGCTCGGCCGGCCCGGCTCCGACGCCGCGTGGAAGGTCACGGCGAACGGCGTGGTCCGGACCGCTCAGGGCAAGCCGGTGAAGGGCGCGAAGGTCACCGCCGAGCTGACCGCGGGCGGCACGGTGCACAGGCTCACCGGCACCACGAAGAAGGACGGCTCGGTCCGCTTCAGGGCCACCGTCGGCCGGGGCGCCGACCGGGCGACGCTGAAGGTCACCTCCGTCGGCTTGCGGGGACTCGCGTACTACGGCGAGCTCGACCCGGTCCGCGCCCTGGACCTCACCCGTCCGTCCGGCCACCGCGGCTGACCGGGCGGCGGGGGTGCGACGGCCGGCCGCCGCACCCCCGCCCTCAGCCCTCAGCCCTCAGTCCTCGTCCTCAGCCCACCGTGCGCAGCGCGTCCGCGAGGATCGCCGCACCCTCCTCCGCCTCCGGAATGGACAGCGAGAGGGGTGGGGCGATGCGCAGCACGCTGGTGTCGTGGCCACCGCCCTTGCCCAGGAGCAGCCCGCCCTCGCGGGCCGCTTCGAGTACGGCGGCCGCCGCCTCCGGATTCGCCTCGTCCGTACCGGGCTTGACCAGTTCGATCCCGATCATCAGTCCGCGCCCGCGCACCTCCCGTACGCACTCCGACGCCGCACCGACCGCCCGCAGCCGCTCGATGAGCAGGCCGCCGACGCGCCGGGCGTTGCCCTGCAGGTCGTGTTCGAGGAGGTACGAGAGGTTGGCGAGGCCCGCGGCCATCGTGACCGGGGAGCCGCCGAAAGTCGAAATGGAGTTGGCGTCCAGGCAGTTCATGACCTCGGCCCGGGCGACGACGCCGCCGATGGACATGCCGTTGCCGATGCCCTTGGCGAACGTGAGGATGTCCGGCGGCCCGTTGCGCCCGTGCGCCTGCCAGCCCCAGAAGTGTTCGCCGGAGCGCCCCCAGCCGGTCTGCACCTCGTCGGAGATCCACAGGGTTCCGTGCCGGTCCAGCACTTCGCGGAACGCCGCGTACAGGCCGTCGGGCGGTGAGGTGAAGCCGCCCACGCCCTGGATGGGTTCGGCGATCAGCGCGGCGGGCGACCGGGTGTGGCCGAGCAGGTCCTCCAGGTCCGCGACGCAGGCGGCGATGAACTCCCCGTCGCCCAGGTGCGCGTAGGGCCCCCGGGTACGGACGCCGCCGTGCACGTACAGCGTCTGGAGCGGCGAGAGCCCGGTGGGAGACCAGGCGTTGTTGCCGGTGATGGAGACCGTGGAGAAGGACCTGCCGTGGTAGCTGTTGCGCATCGCGAGGATCTGGTTCGACCCGCGGTACGTGGTGGCGAGCAGCAGGGCCGTGTCGTTGGCCTCCGTGCCGGACGTCGTGAAGAAGACCCGGGCATCCGGGATGCCGGAGAGGGTGGCGACGCGCTCGGCGAGTTCGACCATCGGCCGGTTCAGATAGAGCGTGGACGAGTGGATGATTCGCCCGGCCTGCTCGCTGACCGCCTTGGTGACCTCGGGCAGCGCGTGGGCGGTCATCGTGGTGAGGATGCCGCCGAAGAAGTCGAGGTAGCGGTTGCCGTCCGCGTCCCAGACGTGACGGCCCTCGCCGTGGGTGATCTCCAGCGGGTGCCGGTAGTAGAGCGCCAGCCATTCGGGGCTGACGGCGAGGTGGCGGTGGTGCAGGCTGCTCACGGCTCCACCAGTCCCTCGTACGCGTCGGGGCGGCGGTCCCGGTAGAAGGCCCACTGCTGCCTGACCTCCTCGATCAGGCCGAAGTCCAGGTCCCGGACGAGGAGTTCTTCCTCCTTGTCGCTGGCCACGTCACCGACGAACTGGCCGCGCGGGTCGACGAAGTAGCTGGTGCCGTAGAAGTCGTTGTCGCCGTACTCCTCCTGGCCGACGCGGTTGATCGCGGCGATGAAGTACTCGTTGGCGACCGCGGACGCCGGCTGCTCCAGCTGCCAGAGGTGGCCGGACAGGCCGCGCGAGGTCGCGGACGGGTTGTACACCAACTGGGCTCCGTTGAGTCCCAGTTGCCGCCATCCCTCGGGGAAGTGCCGGTCGTAGCAGATGTAGACGCCGACCTTGCCGACAGCGGTGTCGAAGACGGGCCAGCCGGCGTTGCCGGGCTTGAAGTAGTACTTCTCCCAGAAGCCCTTGACCTGCGGGATGTGGTGCTTGCGGTACTTGCCGAGGTACGAGCCGTCGGCGTCGATGACCGCTGCGGTGTTGTAGTAGAAGCCGGACTGCTCGACCTCGAAGACCGGCACGACGATCACCATGCCGGTCTCGCGGGCCAGTTCCCGCATCCGCTGCACGGTCGGGCCCTCGGGCACGGCCTCGGCCCAGCGGTAGTGCTCGGGCTCCTGCACCTGGCAGAAGTAGGGGGCGTTGAACACCTCCTGGAAGCCGATGATCTTCGCCCCCTGGCGGGCGGCCTCACGAGCGTGTTCCTCGTGCTTGGCGATCATGGATTCGGTGTCGCCGGTCCAGGTCGCCTGGACGAGTGCGGCGCGTACGACGTGGGACATGAGCTGCTCCTTCGACGCGGCGTCAGAGAGCCTCTTCGCGTTTCTACGCCCGTAGACACGTGCGTAGGGGAGAACGTAAGCCCCGTCACACGACGGGGCAAGACCATCGCCGTGAACCAGCGGAGTCGATCATGTTTCACACCCGTGCGGTCCAGTGCCGGGGCTCGGCCGGATGGCGCTATCCGATCCCGGACACCCGCAGCGCGTGCTCCACGTCCCGCTCCCGGGCCTCGGAGACCGTACGGGCCGCCGCCAGCAGCTGTGGGACCAGGTGGCGGGGGTCGCGCTCCGCGATGCTGGCCGCGTCCTGCGGGGTCCGTACCCGGACGAAGGCGCCCAGCAGCGCCTGCGCCTGGGGGCTCCGGCCGGCCCGGTCCAGGGCGACCACCGCGTCGGCGATCTCGGCGGCCGGCCGCGCCACGCCCTGGCGCAGCAGCTGCCCGCAGTCCTCCGGGCGTCCGGCGGCGGCGAGCGCGTCCGCCGCGGCGGCGAGGTCGGCAGGCGGCAGCGAGGACACCTCCCACAGCAGGGTCGACCAGTCGGCGTCCAGACCGGCCCGGTGGAGCTCGTCGGCGAGCACCGGCAGGAGTTCGGGCGGGCGGCCCGCCGCCTCGCAGAGCACGCCGTGCGCCTCGCCGCTCCGGCCCTCGGTACGGAGCCTGACCAGCGTCGCGACGGTGCCCCGCGCGGACTGCAGGGCGGCAGGGTCCGGGGGCGCCGCGACACGTCCGGCGGGGCCGTCGTCCCGGCCCGGGCCGCCGCCGAAGCGGGCTCCGCGCGGCACGGCGGCCGCCGCGGGCGGGACGGGCAGCACGGGCGCGACAGCCACCGGGCTCTCGTCCTCGATCTCCAGCCCGGCGAACCGCGCACCCCTGGGCTTCTTGCGCGCCGGGGCGGGCGACGGCTCCGGCGACCGGGGCGCGGGCACGGACTCCGACACGGCCGCGGGCTCCGCCACGGGCCCGGCAGCGGGCTCCGGCTCCGTGCGGAACCAGCCCGCCGGCACCGCCACCGCCGCCAGCCTCCTGCGCAGCTCCGTGCAGCGCGCCGACGCCCGCTCGTGGTCGTCGCGGGCCCAGGCGACCGCCTCCGGGTCCGCGTCACCGCCCGCCCGGGCCGCGCGCAGCCGCTGGGCCGCGTTCGCCTGTTCCCGCAGCATCAGCTCCAGCCGCTCCGCGAGCTGCTGCCGCCCGCCGGGGCGCCGGTCGTGGGCGACGGCGGAGGCCGCGTACAGCTCCGCCGCGCGCACCGACTCGTACTCCGCGAACGCGGCGCCCCGCACCGACGCCAGGTCCGTGAAGAGCGACTCCACGACGTCCCAGGGCGGTATCTCGGCGCCCGCCAGACAGGCCCGCATCCCTTCCGGATCGCGTCGGCAGAAGACCCCGTACCACCCCCGCACGGGATCGAGCAGCGCCGCCATCTCCCGCAGATAGCGCGCGAACTCCCCTATGGACACCGCATGCTGATGCACCGTCATCGTCGCCCTCGGCCGCCGTCGGCTGGAACCTTCCAGTCCGCAGGCATTCGACCGCAGCCGTGTTACGGGACGGCTACGCGCACTTTTCGGCACGGGTCAAAGAGGCGCACGGCCGGGAGCGCGAGCGCCCCCGGCAGCCGGCCGGGGCTCAGAAGGTGATGGCGATCCCGGTGTGCGGCCGCTTGCCGAGCCGGGCGATCATCGCCGGGTAGTCGAGCAGCCAGTACTTCCAGGTGTACTTGCGGCCGATGACCCGGCGCACCCGGGCCGTGCCCCGCTCGTCGAGCAGCCTGCCGGTCCCGTCGGCGGACGGGGCGCCCTCGGCGATCCGTCCGCGCACGTCACAGACCGTGACGCGGACGCGGCTGTCGTTGCGCAGCCGCTTGACCTTCCACGAGTCGGTCTTGGTCCAGACGAACAGCTCGCCGCCGTCGACGGCCGCCCACACCGGGGTGGCGACGGGGGTGCCGTCCTTCCGGTACGTGGTGAGGCTGACGTACTCGCTGCGGGCGAAGTCCTGGAGGCTCATGGCACAACCCTACGCAGGGGCGCGCACCACCCGCGCGGCGCCCAACCGCACCCCTCCCGTCAGCCTGCGAGCGGGACGGTGTCGGGCTCCGGGGCGCACCTCAGGAGCAGTTCGTCCATGGAGATGCCGAGCGCCCCGGCGAGTGCCGCGACGGTGAAGAACGCGGGCGTGGGCGCGCGGCCGGTCTCGATCTTGCGCAGCGTCTCGGCCGAGACGCCGGCGCACCCCGCGATGTCGGTCATGCTGCGGGGGCCGCGCGCCTCGCGGAGCAGCCGGCCGAGCCGTTCGCCGCGCAGGCGCTCTTCGGGGGTGAGAGGGGTTCGTACCATGCCGTCATTCTAATACCGCTCGGACCGGTATAGTAATTGGCATGGTGCAACTCAAGACACACACACATATCGAAGCCATGCGCGCGTCCGGCCGGGTCGTGGCGCAGCTGCTGGCGGCCGTGCGGGACGCGGCCGCGGTCGGCGTCTCACTGCTCGAACTCGACGAGGTGGCCCGCGGGGTCCTGCGCGAGGCCGGCGCCGGATCGCCGTTCCTGAACTACCGGCCGCACTTCGCGCCGACCCCGTTCCCCGGCGTCATCTGCGCGTCCGTGAACGACGCCATCGTGCACGGCATCCCGAACGGCCTGCGGCTGCGCGACGGCGACCTGGTGAGCATCGACGCGGGCGCGACGCTCGACGGCTGGGCCGGGGACTCGGCGATCAGCTTCACCGTCGGAACCGCAAGGCCCGCGGACACCCGGCTCGTCGAGACCGCGTTCGCGGCCCTGGACGCGGGCATCGCGGCGGCCGTCGTCGGCAACCGGATCGGCGACATCGCGCATGCGATCGGCACGGTCTGCCGCACGGCCGGCTACGGGATCCCGGAGGGATTCGGCGGCCACGGCATCGGCCGGTCCATGCACGAGGACCCGGGCGTCCCCAACGAGGGACGGCCGGGCCGCGGGATGCCGTTGCGGCACGGCATGGTGCTGGCCATCGAACCGATGCTGATCGGCGGCGGCGGGGACGGGTACCACCCGGACCGGGACGGCTGGACGCTGCGGACGGACGACGGCAGCCGGGCCGCGCACGCCGAGCACACGGTGGCCATCACGGACGCCGGTCCCCGCATCCTGACCGCCCTCTGAACGGGCGGGCCACGCGGGTCAGTTGTTCCGCAGGAACTCCCTGGCGAGGGTCTCCCCCGCGGCCACGGCCGCCCGGTGGTCCTCGATCGGCGACACGACGGAGTCCTTGAACAGGATGTACGTGACGCCGGAGGCGGCTCCCCCGCCCTTCGGGTCCGGGTCGATCCCGAGCGCCTTCGCCGTGGCGTACGAGGCCTCGCCGATGATCCCGGCGGGCCCGGTGTCACCGACGACGGCGTACTCCACCCGGCCGGCGTGAATGACGGCGACGACGCTCCCGCCCGCGATCCCGGACTTGCCGAAATCCCACACGGAGCTGCGGCTCGGCACCACGACGTACGGGAGGTCCCGCGCGTTCAGCGGCCGATCGCCGGAGGTGTGGAACGCGGTGTCGCCCTGGAACCCCGGGTCGGTCTCCGTGTTGCAGGCCGTGGTCACCTGGCCGTCACAGTCGATGTCCAGGTCGGCCGTCCAGAACACGGCATCCTTCTTGCCGCACACCGGGACGGAGGGCGGAGCGCTCGCGTCCGTGCGGTAGATGCCGTTCGAGATCCGGTCGCAGGAGGAGACGGCGGCCAGCAGATCGGCGGCGGAGGGCGAATCGTCGCCGGCACCCCGGCCGGGGCCGCCGTCTGACGCCGTCCCGGTGCCGGTGTCGGTGCCGCTGTCGCTGTCGCTGTCGGCCGGGGCGTCGTCGGGCGCCGGGCGGGCGTAGGCGGCGGGTGTGAGATGCACGGCGCCCAGTTCCGCCTTCCGCACCGGCGCGTACGCGTCGGGCCGGAAGGCGGAGCCGTCACGTGCGGCGGGCGTCAGGGATCCGGCCGCGAGGAGAGCGGCTCCGGAGACCGTGGCGAGGGCAAGCGTTCGCATGCGCACCGTGGGGGTGCCCTTCTGTGAGGAGTCTTCCCTTGCTGACATCAGCCAAGACGCCCCCCTGCGTGCCCCCGTCGAGGCCGCGGGGCCGGTCCGCCGCGCTGCACGCGACCGACCGACCCCGCCCTGCGGACTACTGACGCACCATCACCTCTGCCCGGCCGGCCTCACCACCATGGCCGAGCCGCCGCCCCGGCGCTCCGTCTCGGCGGCCGCGAGCCAACGCCCGTCCGGCAGCCGTTGCACGCCCGTCGCCGCCCCGATCTCCGGGTTGAGCTTGAAGACGTGTCCCAGCGCCTCGAGTCGTGCCCGGACCGGGCTGTTCCACAGTCCCGGTTCGAGCTCCGTCGTCGCGGCGTTGCGCTGGCTGGCGCGGGGCGCCGCGATGGCATCCACCAGTGGCAGACCACGGTCGAGCTTGCCGGTCAGGGTCTGGAGCACGGTCGTGATGATCGTGGCGCCGCCCGGTGATCCCAGGGCCAGCACCGGCTGTCCGTGCTTCAGCACGATGGTCGGCGAGATCGACGACCGCGGGCGCTTGCCCGGACCCGGCAGGTTCGGGTCGTGCACGGCGGGGCTGGCCGGCGCGAACGAGAAGTCCGTCAGCTCGTTGTTGAGCAGGAAGCCGCGCCCCGGCACCGTGATGCCGCTGCCGCCGGTCTGCTCGATCGTGAGGGTGTACGCGACGACGTTGCCCCACTTGTCGGCGGCCGTCAGATGGGTGGTGTTCTCACCCTCGTACGTCGTCGGGGCGGCCGTCCCGCCCGTGGTGCAGTCACCGGGGTGGCGGGGGTCCCCCGGGGCGAGCGGGCTGGTCAGCACCGCGTCGTCCTTGATCAGGCACTCCCGCGAGTCGGCGAACCGCTGCCCGAGCAGCTCCTTCGTCGGCACGTCCTCGAACGCCGGATCGCCGACCCAGCGCCCGCGGTCCGCGAAGGCGATGCGGCTCGCCTCGATGTAGCGGTGCAGGTACTGCGCCTCGCTCGCCTTCGAAAGGTCGGTGGACTCAAGGATGTTGAGGGCCTCGGCGACCGTCGTACCGCCCGAGGAGGACGGCGCCATGCCGTACACGTCGAGACCGCGGTAGCCGGTCTTCGTGGGTGCCTGCCGCAACGCCCGGTAGGAACGCAGGTCCTTGGCCGTGAGGTCGCCCGGGCGCACCTCGCGGGTGGCCGCGGGATCGACGGGCGGATTGCGTACGGTCCGCACGATGTCCTGGGCCAGCTTGCCGCGGTAGAGCTCGTCGACCCCCTTGCGGCCGACCTCGTCGTACGTACGCGCCAGGTCGGGGTTCTTGAAGACCGAGCCGACCACGGGGAGTTGGCCTCCCGGCAGGAAGAGCTTCCGGGTCGCGGGGAAGTCGGCGAACCTGGCCCGGTTGCCCTCCGTCTGCGAGCGGAACGTGTCGTCGACGACGAATCCGTCCCGGGCCAGGCGCTCGGCCGGCTTCAGGACCTGCCGCAGGGACTTGCTGCCCCAGGCGTCGAGCGCGGCGTCCCAGGTGGCGGGGGTGCCGGGGGTGCCGACTCCCAGACCGCTGGTGACGGCGGCGTCGAAGGCGATCGGCGCCCCGTTCTCCAGGAAGAGCGAGGAGTCCGCGCTGCGCGGCGCGGTCTCGCGCCCGTCGATCGTCTGCACGGTCCGGGTGCGGGCGTCGTAGTGGACGAAGTAGCCGCCACCGCCCAGACCCGCCGAGTACGGCTCGGTGACCCCGAGGGCCGCCGCTGTCGCGACGGCGGCGTCCACCGCGTTGCCGCCCTTGCGCAGCACCTCGATGCCCGCGGCGGTCGCGTCGGCGTCGACGCTGGAGACCGCTCCCCCGTAGCCCACCGCCACCGGCGACTTGGGAGTCGGCGGGGCCGGTGGCGCGGAGGAGGACGGGGCGGCTGCCCCGACGGTCACCACGGCGGCGAGAACTCCTAACAACGACACATTCCGCGCAACGGAACGCCTCATGCGCACCTCCAGTGAAGGACTGTCCGCGCAGGGTAACGCCGCCCCGGCCGCCCCGTCAGGACCGCCTCGAACTTGAGGCCGAATGCCCGCTAACATGCCCGCCCATGACTGACGACGTACGCAACATCGTGCTGGGCGTGATAGCCGCCGGCATCACCGCCGCCCTCGGCTGGCTCGCGCGCACCTATTTCTGGCGCCGGAAGCTCCGCCGCAAGCAGTCGTTCTTCGGCCTGCCGGGGAACTCGGAGTGCCTGCTCGTCGTCAACCGCGACGCGGGCGGGGACGGCGCCGTCCACCGGCACGACGTCTTCGCACTGCTGGAACTCTCGGCGCTGATCAAGGACTGCTCGGCGCATGCGCAGATCCTGTCGCACGACGTCGCCCAGCAGGGGTTCGGCGAACGGACCGAGTTCTGCGTCGGAGGTCCGGTCTCGAACCGCCGGATGGCCGCTCACCTGCATTCCCTGCTGCCCGGGGTGAGAGTCAACACCGATGCCGAACCGGGCCCGGACCGCAACGCCTTCCAGATCGGCTCCGAGCGCTACCGGGTGGAGAAGGGTGTCGCCGAGTACGTACTGCTGGCGCGCCTGACGGCCGGTCAGGAGGCGCGCCCGGTCTTCCTGTTCTGCGGGCAGCAGGCCATCACCAACCAGGCGGCGTCCCGTTATCTGGCCCGCAACCACGAACGGCTGGCCCGCAAGCACGGCAACAACACCTTCTGCCTGCTGCTGAAGGTGGTCAACTCCCAGGCCTACGGCCCCGATGTGGTCGAACTGGTCTCGGACGTGACCCGCGCCGCGCAGGCCCCCGCGCCCACCCCCGCGCCCCGGACCTCCCACCGCGCCTCCGGCTGACCCGCGGGGCGCGGCGCGCTGCGGGGCACAGTCGGACGGAGCGGCAGCGGTGCCGCTTCGTGGCCCCGGGCTCCGTGCCCCTCAGGACCGTGCGGCCGGCCGAAGTGCCGTACGTCCGGCGCGCCAGGCCGACAGCAGGTACGAGGACAGGCGTTCCTCCAGGTGCCCGGTCGCTTCCACGCCCAGCACCACATCGGCCGCGAGGTGCGGCTCGTCCTCCAGCAGCCCGCCTATCACGTCGCGGCGGACCACCTGTTCGTGGACCGCGTCGGCCTCGACGTGCTCGTCGTAGAACCGCTGCGCCGCGGCACCCGCTCCCGCGCGGCCCAAGGCCTGGGACATCCGCCGCGAGCCCGGGGACGAGGTGACCTCCACCGCGGCGAAGTGACCGACCAGCGCGCCGCGCAGGGAACGGTGGAGCCCGAACAGGGACATCAGGTTCACCGTGGCCAGCACCTGGGCCGGAGCCATCTCCAGATAGCCGCCGTACGCGGGGTCGAGACCGAGATCGGCCATCAGGTCGGCGAACAGCCGCGCGTGGATGTTCTCCGCCCTGCCGGCTCCGAACTCGTCGTACTCGATGGCCACCATGGCGGCCTTCGCCCGGCCCCGGAGCCTCGGCACCACCCAGATGTGGGGGTCCGCCTCCTTCAGGTGGTAGAGGGAGCGCAGCGCCGCGTACTCGGCGAGTTGCCGCAGATCGCCCTCGGCACGAAGGAAGTGGCTCACGCTGTGCCCGTCGTCACCGGCCGGCTCCACGAGCAGCGCGCCGATGGCTTCGGGCACGTCCTGCCCACCGGACGTGGCGTCGCGCAGCACGCGCAGGAAGGCCGCCTCCGCGTCGGCCCGCACCCGGAGCAGCGCGGGATCCCATTCCAAGCTCTCGTCCACGCCTTCGAAGCCGCGGTAGTGGAGCTCGTACAGCACGTACAGAAGAAGCTGGAGGTCCTCGCCGTACGGATCGGCCCGGCCGATCTCCTCTCCGCCCGGCAGTTCGGGGCGGTGTCCCTCCAGGGTGGCGATGACGCTCGCCGACAGGGGCCCGCGTGCCTTCGGGAGCCTCGGCCCCGGGGCGGGACGGGAGGGGCGGGCGTCGGTCGAGTGGGTGGTCACGATGGGGTGTCCTCGCCTTCCGCTGTGTCCGGGGAGCTGTTGTCCGGAGCGCTGTTGTCCTGGACGCTGTTGTCCGCGTCGTCGTTCGCCCGGTGCGGCGGGGCCGCCGTTTCGTGGCCGGTGCGCGCCCTTCTGCGGGCAGCGGCCGCGGCGGGAGTGCCTTCCCGGACGCGGTGGCTCGTGTCGCACCAGGGATAGGTGCCACTGCGGCGGCAGACGCAGAGAGCGACGACGAACCGCTCGGAGACGTGTACCTCCCCGTCGGCGGTGGTCACCTCCACCGGCCCCTCGACGAGCAGCGGCCCGTCACGGTCCAGCGTGATCCGGCGCGGCCGTTCAGATCCTGCGGGCACGGATGATCACCAGTTCCTCCCTGTCCCTGCCCGACGGCAGGAGGCCGCGGTCGCGCAGCCAGGGCAGGCGTTCACGCGTCACCGGCCCGAACGGAATGGTCATGCGGTCGCTGACCGACGCCTGGAGGCCGGCCCGGCCGAGGCGGCGCACGGTCTCTTCGGGGCGGCTGAGCTCCGAGTGGACCAGCAGGAGCAGGCCGCCGGGGCGCAACGCCGCGGGAGCGGCCTCGCAGATCACGTCCAGCAGACTGCGGCCGTCGGACCCGGCGTCCCAGGCGAGGCCCGAGCGCCGCCGTGGCCACGGCACGGCGGGGGCGGGCACGTACGGAGGGTTGCTCACGATGACGTCGAACGACCGGCCGGCCATCCCCGACATCAGATCCCCCCGGTGCACCGCGAGGGGCAGCCGGGCCATGGCGGCGTTCAATCGTGCCGACGCCACCGCGCGCCGGCTGATGTCCACCGCGGTCACCCGCGCACCGAGCCGGGCCGCGTGAAGGGCGAGGGCTCCGCTGCCGGTGCAGAGGTCGAGGAGCTCGGTGCCGGGGCCGATGTCCTCCCGGCTCATCGCTGCGGCCAGCATGAAGCTGTCCTCCTGCGGTCCGTACACGCCGGGCAGGCGCACGATCCTGCCCGGCCACAAGGCTTGGTCCAGGGTCCCGGGCACGCTCGTCGCCGAGGTGGTCATCACGCCCCCACCCGCGGCGGCGCCGCAACGGTTCGGACGGCGTGGAGGTCGTTGAGCGCATCGCGGTGGAAGTAGCGGCGGAAGTGTTCTCGGACAAGCAAGGACATGGGTCCTCCTCCTCGGGTACGACCGATGGGTGTCTGCCGGATGTCGGCAATCCACGGTGCGAAAACAGGACCCGGGGTCAGGGGGCTCGTGCTCGTCCGCACAATTCGTTCCGGCGACGCTCCGGAGTGAGTGGACCGTGAAGCGGCCTTCGGTCCCGAAACGGCGCCGGACTGGAGCGAGTACCCCTCTTATTGTCCCGCATGCCGTCCGGCCCCGCAGTCCGTGCCGGTCCCGGCCGCCGGTTGCGCCCCTCAGGAGCGGCCCCGGCCGTCCGGGCGGGAACCGGAACATGGTCCCGGCCCCGGCGGGCAGGTGTCGGACGAAGCCGGGCGGCTCCCCGCCGGCCCGGATCGCAAAGGGTAGGAGGCATCGTGTCTGCCGGTTCGAGCGAGAAGCGTGAGCGTCAGTACGAGCAGATCAAGGAGAACGCCGAGGAACACGGCGTCTCCGAGCAGCGCGCCCGGGAGGTCGCGGCGCGGGCCGTCAACAGGCAGAGCGCCCGCTCCGGCGACGCCGCGCGAGCCGGGGGGACAGCGGCGCAGGACCGGAAGTCCGCACCGGGCGACGAAGCACCCCGCAGCCGCTCGCAGGGCCCCACCAAGGCAGAGCTCTACGAAGAGGCCAAGAAGCAGGACATCGACGGCCGCTCCACCATGACCAAGGCCGAGCTGAGCAAGGCCCTCGGCCGCTGACCCCCGTGCGGAGGCCGCCCGGTCAGATGCCGCACCGGGCCGGGCCGATGACGCCGTCCGTGCCGGTCACGGTAACCGGCTCGCCCCGGTCGGCGGTCCGGGCCTGGGCGGCGGTACACAGGAGCTGCTGGCGGGCGGACGCGGAGAGTCCGGTGACCCGGGTGTCCAGAGTGACCTGGACACCCTCCGCGCTCAGCTCGACGACCGTCTTCACGTGTTCACCGGGCAGTTCGGACCGGAGGCCCGCCTCGCTCTCCGCTCCGGTCGGGCCGTCGAAGAGCAGGTCGAGGGCTCTGGCGGCCGCGAGGGAGGGGCTCCCCGAGCCGGTTCCCGAGCCGCTGCTCCCGCCGGACGAGTCGGCGTACCGCACGACGGGCATCAGCCGGGACGCCGACGACGAGGACACGAAGTACAGGACCGCGCCCAGCTGTCCGGCCGGGACCACCTCCACGAGCGCCGGTTCACCGGCCTCGACGACATCCGTGCCCCGGATGCCGCAGCCGGCGGCCAGCAGCACGAGCAGCGTCACGGACGGCAGCGCGCCGCGTGTGCGTGCGGCACTCATCGTCCCTCCAGGGGCAGTTCGACGGTGAACACCACACCGCCGGAAGGCCGGTTGGCGGCCAGGACCGTGCCGCCGTGCAGCCGGACGTTCTCCAGGGTGATCGCGAGGCCGAGACCGCTCCCCGCCGACCGGGTGCGCGCCGCTTCGGCCTTGTAGAAGCGGTCGAAGATGTGCGGGAGCACGGCGGCGTCGATCCCGGACCCGCCGTCCTCGACCTCCGTCACCAGTCGCGCCGCCCCGTCCCGCCGCCCGGTCCGTATCCGTACGGTGACGGGCTCCGCCCCGTGCCGCAGGGCGTTGCCGACCAGGTTGGCGACGATCACGTCGAAGCGGCGCGGGTCGAGCACCGCCCGTATGCCGTCCGGGAGTTCGGTGCGGACGCGGTCCTCCCAGTGCCGGGCCTGGAGCGTCTTGCGGATGGTCTCGGCCACGTCGACCTCGTCGCCGTTGAGGTCGGCGGCCCGGGCGTCGAAGCGGGAGATCTCCATCAGGTCCTCGACGAGCGTGGCGAGTTTCCCGGTCTCCGCACTGATCAGCCGGACGGCGGCGGCCGTGTCGGGGCGAAGGCCGTCGGCGTCCTCGTCGAGCACCTCGGTGACGGCGAGCATTCCGGCGAGCGGGGTGCGCAGTTCGTGCGAGACGTCCGAGGCGAAGCGCCGGGCCCGCTCCTCGGCCCGGCGGAGTTCCGCGACGGACTCCTGGAGCTTGGTCGAGGACTCGTTGAACGTCCAGGCCAGTTCGGCGAGTTCGTCGGACCCGCGGACCGTGATCCTGGTGTGCAGCTCGCCCCGGCCGATGCCGGCCGCGGCCCGGCGCAGGTCACGTACCGGGCGCAGCACGCTGCGGGCGGCGAGCAGGGCGGGCACCAGGGCGATGAGCAGGGCGGGCAGGGCCCCGTCGCGGGCCGCGGTGACCATGGCGTCGACGTTCGCCTCCTCGGTGGCGAGCGGCATCACGGCGTAGAGGACGAGCCCGGTGGGCTGCCGGCCGTCGCCGCGGTCGAAGAGGGTCGGCATGCCGACGGTCAGCCAGGGCTTGCCGTCCTTGACGACCCGCTGGAACGAGCCGTGGGTGTTGCTCCGCGCCGCGGCCCGGAGGCCGGGGGTGATCACGGTGGAGGACGGCCGGTCCGATGAGGAGACCCGCAGGTCCCCGTACTCGGCGAAGACGGTCCAGGTGTGCGATTTGCCGGCGCGGGCCAGCGAGAGGCACATGTCCCGCAGCCAGACCCGGTCCAGCGGGAGGTTGACGCCCTGCGCGCTCACCCGGTCGCGGAACTGGGAGACGGCGGTGTCCTGCGCCTGCTGGAGGATCGCTGAGCGGGCCTCGCGGTAGGTGAGCGTCGCGGTGGTGGCGGCGCTGACGGCGGCGACGAAGAGGAACGCGGCGACGAGGCGGGTGCGCAGGCCGAACCGGGCGGCGAACAGCTTCATCCGAGCGGTCCGAAGCGGTAGCCGAAGCCGCGGACGGTCTGGATGTAGCGGGGGCTTCCCGCCACGTCCTCGACCTTCTGCCGCAGCCTGCGCACACAGGCGTCGACCAGCCGGGCGTCGCCGTGGTAGCTGTGCTCCCACACGTATTCGAGCAGCTGCTGCCGGCTGAAGACCTGTTCGGGCGAGGCCGACAGGTGCAGGAGCAGCTTCAGTTCGGACGGGGCGAGCAGCAGCCGCTCCCCCGCCTTGGCGACGGCGAGGCCGACGCGGTCGACGGTCAGCGCGCCGTGGTTCTCGATCCCGCCGCGTCCGGCGGGTTCGGCGAGCCGCCGCAGCACCGCACGGATCCTCGCCTCGATGACCTCGGTACGGGCGGGCTTGATGATGTAGTCGTCCGCACCGGCCTCCAGCCCCACGACCACGTCGAAGTCGTCGCCGCGTGCGGTGAGCATGATGATCGGCAGCTGGCTGGTCTCGCGGATGCGGCGGCAGACCTGGACGCCGTTCATTCCGGGCAGCATCAGATCGAGCAGGACCAGATCGGGCCGGAATTCCGCCAGTGCGGCCAGTCCCGCCTCGCCCGTCCCGACGGTCCGCATCTCGTGCCCGCGCCGGCGCAGCCCCAGCTCGACCCCTTCGCGTACGGAGGGGTCGTCTTCGATCAGCAGCACGCGAGGCATGGCGTCAGTATCCCAGCGGTGAGGGAGTGGATTCGAAAGGGTGAGCGGGCCGGGCGCCGGGGCTCAGGTGCGGCGCAGCCGGCTCCGGACGGCGGTCAGCGCGGAGCTGACCTCGGTCAGCCGCAGCGGGCGGGCCAGCACGGCCACCACCAGGGCGAGGACGACGACTCCGGCTCCGGCGGCGGCGAAGTCCCCGAGTCCGGAACCGTCCGTGTCGACGGTGCGGGCCGCCGCGTACGCCAGCAGCCCGGCGGGCACGCACGCGGCCACCAGCCGCGCATGCGCCCACACCCCCGGCGAGCGCAGCAGCGAGGGCCGTTCCGTCCCGGCCGCGGAGACCCTGCGGTGCAGTACGTACGCGGTGACGGCGAATCCGGCGAACAGGGCCACGGAGTACGCCCCGGCCATCCCCGTCACCGCCCAGCGCGCGGGCAGCAGCAGATAGGCGGCGACCGAGAGGCCGGCGTTGAGCGCGGCGATGACCAGGTTGAGGAGGAACGGCGTGCGGGTGTCACTCATCGCGTAGAAGGCGCGGGAGAGCACGTACTGCCCGGAGAAGGCGATGAGTCCCGGCGCGAAGGCGGCCATCATGCCCGCCATCACGGTGACGTCCGCCGGGCCGGTCTGTCCGTAGCCGAACACGGAGCCCATGATCCAGGGGGCGAGGGCGAGCAGGGCGGCGGCGGCCGGGATCACGACGGCGGCGGAGGTCCGCAGCGCGTACGAGACGTCCCGCCGCACGCCCGCCAGGTCGCCGTCGGCGGCGGACCGGCTCATCCGCGGCATCAGCGCGGTGACGAGGCTGACGGTCACGATGCCCTGCGGCACCACCCACAGTTGATAGGCGTAGCTGTACGCGGTGTAGCCCGCGCCGCCCGCCAGGTGCTGCTCCGCCGCGTGCTGGCCGGTCGCGGTGGAGAGCCGGGTCACCACCCAGTAGGCGGCCTGGTTGGTGAGCACCAGCATGACGAGCCAGCCTGCCGCCCGCAGCGGCCGGGTGAGCCCGCTGCCGCGCCAGTCGAACCGCGGCCGCCAGCGGAACCTCGCGGCACGCAGCGCGGGCACCAGGGCGAGGGTCTGTACGGCGATCCCGGCGGTGGTCCCCCAGCCGAGCCACTGGGCCTGGGCTGCGGTCAGGTCGCCGTCCGAGCCGGCCGCGGTCCACAGGAAGAGCCCGAACACCGCGATGATCACGAGGTTGTTGAGGACGGGGGTCCACATCATCGCCCCGAACCGGTTGCGGGCGTTGAGTACCTGCCCGAGCAGGGTGAACAGGCCGTAGAGCAGGATCTGCGGCAGGCAGTAGCGGGCCAGGGCGATGGTGAGTTCGGCCTGTTCGCCGTGGTACGTCGGGGCGTACACCGAGATGATCAGCGGGGCGCCGGCGACGGCGAGTGCGGTGAGGGCGAGCAGTCCCGCGGTGCAGAGGGTCAGCAGCCGGTCGGTGTAGGCGGCGCCGCCGTCGGCGTGCTCGCGGGCGGCCCGGACCAGTTCCGGGACGAAGACGGCGTTGAGCGCGCCGCCGATCAGCAGCATGTACAGGATGTTGGGGACGGTGTTGGCGACCGTGTAGCCGTCGGCCCGCAGTCCGGTGCCGAGCGCGGCGACGACGACCGCCGAGCGTATGAACCCCGTCGCCCGCGAGACGACGGAACCGGCGGCCATGACGGCGCCGCTGCGCAGCACCGAGGCGGAGGCCTTCCGCTCGCTCTCTTCGGGGGCGACCGTGCCGGTGGTCGCGTCCGCGGCCGTCACCGGTGCGCCAGGTACGCCTGGAACGCCCGGTACAGCGCGGTGTTGGCGGCTCCGCCCATGGACGTCTCCCACTCTCCGAGGGTTTCCACGACCTGCCCGCCGGTGCCGAACTTCCAGCGCAGCAGCCCGAAGGGGCGGTCGTCGGGATCGAGGGTGGAGGATACCCCGCGCATGTCGTACACCTCGGCCCCCTGTGCCTGGGCCTCGCACATCATGTGCCACTGCAGGGCGTTGCTGGGGCGGACCTCGCGGCGGTGGTCGGCGGAGGCACCGGTCTGGTACCAGACCCGGCGGCCGGTGCTGATCATCGTGTGCGCGGCCAGGACCTCGCCCTCGTACACGGCGAGGAGGAGCTTCATCCGGCCGGGCTGTTCGGCGTTGAGCGCGGCGTACTGGCGCTCGTAGTAGGCGAGGGAGCGGCCGAGGCGGAAGCCGTCGCGCTCCTCGGTTATCCGCAGCAGGCGGTGGAACTCGGGCAGTTCGGCGGCGCTGCCCGTGACCACGCGTACGCCCGCCTTCCCGGCCCGGCGGATGTTGCGGCGCCACTCCTGGTTGAGCCCCGCCCACAGGTCGTCGGGGGTGCGTCCGGCGAGGGGGACCCGGAAGACGTACCGGGGCTGGGCGTCTGTGTCACCGTTCTCGCCGTCACCGCCGCAGCGCCGCCAGCCGCGGGCCCGCAGCCGGTCGGCCACGGCGGCACCGAGCGGGTCGACCTCGCTCGCCAGGACGTCGCCGACGGTGCGGCCGGGGCCGGTGGCGGCCTTGAGGCGGGCGGTGTCCCAGCGGCGGTAGGCGGGGGAAGGGCCGATGCGTACGGCGAACGCCCCGGCGGCCCGCAGATGGGTCACGAGCGGCCGGAGCCACCGGTCGATTCCGGGGTCGGCCCAGTCGGCCACCGGCCCTTCCGGAATATAGGCGAAGTATTTCCGGGTGCCCGGGAATTGCCGGTAGAGGATCAGCGCACTGCCGGCCAATTCACCGCCGTCGCCGTGCCAGCCGACCGTCTCCGAGGCCCAGCCGTCCTTCACACCGGCCCAGGACGGGTACTGCAGAAAGCTCGCGTCCGCGTGCGTGGCCAGCTGCGTCCGGTGCTCGGCCGCGGTCAGACCGCGTATCCGTAGTCCCTGGTCACGGCTGCGGTCTCCGGTCGCGAGCAGCGCTGACATCTCCGTGGCCCTCCCTCGTGGGCCCCGCCGTCGGTTCCGCAGGGCTGCACAGGATGCTCACAGCGGACCGTGACCGCGCCGCGCGCCGGATGTGACCGGTCGATGACCGTTGCGCTGCGTTTCTTGTCACACGCCCCTTTCCCTCTTTCCCGGGGAATTACGGAACTTAGGCTCCGGTGAATGCCTCTTCACCGACGACAGAGCAAGGCCCTGGAGGTTTTTCCGTTGATTCCCGCCCGTGTGGTCCCCGCCCCTTTGATATCCGCGATATCCGCCCTGCGGCGCACGGCCCGTTCCGCGCCGCCCGTCCGGCTCGCCCTGATCGCCTCCACCGCGGTGCTCGGAACCGCGCTCACGGCCTGCTCCGGCGGCGCGGCGGCCTCGGGCAAGGACGCCGGCGCGGGGCACGGCGCCGGTTCGTCCCCGGCTCCGGAGACCAGGATCTCGGTCAGCCTGCGCGGCACCGCGGCCGCCGCGGGCAAGCCGGTCACGGTGACGCTGGCCGCCGGGAAGCTGCGCGAGGTCACGGTCTCGGCGCGGGGCGGCGACGCCCTGGCCGGTCAGCTGTCCCCCGACGCCAGGACGTGGACGTCCGACCGGCCCGCCGCGCCCGGCACCACGTACCGCGTCGAGGCCGAGGACACCGGCGGCGGCAGCGACTCGGCCGGGTTCACCACCGCCGCGGCGGACAAGGTGAACAAGCTGACCATCGCCCCCGGCAAGAACACCACGGTCGGCATCGCCCAGCCGCTGTCCATCGTGTTCGACCACCCGGTGAGGAACAGGGCGGCGGTCGAGAGGGCGCTCAAGGTCTCCACCTCCAACCACACCGAGGGCTCCTGGGGCTGGCTGCGCGACTACTCGGGCCGCGACCGCGTCGACTGGCGGCCCAGGGAGTACTGGAAGTCCGGCACGCGCATCACGCTCGACGCGGATCTCAACGGCATCGACTCGGGGCCGTCGGGCGGCTGGTTCGTACGCGACTACGCGACGACGTTCACCGTCGGCAGCAGTCAGGTGGTCAAGGTCGACCTGGACCGTCACCGGCTGGCGCTGAAGCGGGACGGCCGGACCGTGCTGGACGTGCCCATGTCGGCGGGCACTCCGGGCGGCGACAAGGCGTCCTGGCGGGGCACGGCCGTGCTGATGGCGAAGGAGGGCACGATCAACATGCGCTCCGAGACGGTGGGCCTCGGCGACGCCTACGACAAGATGGTCGACTTCTCGATGCGGCTGACCTGGTCGGGGATGTACGCCCACGCGGCGCCGTGGAACGCCGCGTACTTCGGGGTGGCCAACCACAGTTCGGGCTGTGTGGGGATGAGCGACGCCGACGCCGCTTCCCTCTACCGGCAGGCCCGCGTCGGTGACCCGTTCGAGATCACCGGCGCGGACGCGAAGGGCACGGTCGCGGAGGGCAACGGCTACGGGGCCTGGAACGTCTCCTGGGCCGGCTGGCGGACCAAGAGCGCTCTGGGCTGACGGCCCGGCCGGCACGCAGCTGACCTTCTCCCCGCCCGGCACGGACCGTGGTACCCGTCCGTGCCGTGCTGCGAGAAGTGATCACCGGCTGCTGCCGGACGGACACCGCTCCCCGGGGCCGCGTCGCGGCGGCCCCGGCTACTGCGCTCCCGGCATCAACGTCCCCGGCCCGGCCGGAGCGACGCCCGCCGCCTCCGTCTTCGGATTGCGCCGCTGCCGCTTCGCCACCCAGGTGGCGAACCAGGAGAGCAGCATGCACATCCCGATGTAGATCGGCGAGATCACCATCACCACGGGGATGAAGGGCAGATCGTAGTCGAGGTTGGAGGCGATGAGCTTCCCCGCGTGGAGGAATTCCTCGTAGGTGATCAGATAGCCCAGCGAGGTGTCCTTCAGTGCCACGACCAGCTGGCTGATGATGGTGGGCAGCATCGCGCGCACCGCCTGCGGGGCCAGGACGAAGGTCGTGACCTGCGTCTTGCGCATGCCCAGGGCGAACGCCGCCTCGCCCTGGCCGCGTTCCACCGAGAGGATGCCGGTACGGAACACCTCGGCGAGCACGGAGCCGTTGTACAGGGTGAGTCCGGCGACCAGGGCGGGCAGCGGCTGCACCTTCAGGGCGACGAAGATGAAGAAGATCATCACCAGGACGGGCATGGCGCGGAAGAACTCGACCAGGACGGTCGCCACCCAGCGCACCGGCCGGTGGTCGGAGAGCCGCCCCACCGCGAGGACGGCCCCGAGCGCCAGCGAGAGCACCGCGGCGTACGCGAACGCCTTGAGGGTGTTGCCGAGTCCGCGCAGCAGCAGCTCCTGGATGCCCTTGTACTCGAAGGGCGACCATTTGGCGCTGGTGAACTGGTCGGTGTCGAAGAGCAGGTAGATGACCCAGCCGACCAGGGCGACGATCAGGATCGTCGAGACGATCCCGTAGACGAGGTGCCGCTTGCGGGTCAGCGGGCCGGGGATGTCGTACAGCGCGGTGGCGCTGGGGGCGGAGTGGGCGGTCATCGGGCAACTCCCCAGCGCTTTTCCATCAGGTTGAAGATCGCGCTGATGGTCAGGGTGATGATCAGGTACCCGACGGCGATCCAGACGAAGGTCCAGATGATGCTGTATCCCAGCTCGTTGAGCGTCTTGTAGGTGCCGAGGAGTTCGGTGACGCTGAACGCCCCGGCGATCGCGGAGTTCTTGGCGAGCGCGATGAGCGTCGAGCCGATCGGCGGGATCACCGAGCGGAACGCCTGGGGCAGCACCACGTTGCCGAGCGTCTGGCCGAAGGTCATGCCCAGACTGCGGGCCGCCTCGCCCTGCCCGGTGGGCACGGTGTTGATGCCGGAGCGCAGCACCTCGCAGATGAACGCCGAGGTGTAGCAGCCGAGCGCGAGGATCGCGAAGACGTTGAACGGCAGCACCAGGCCGAAGCGCGGCAGGCCGAGCAGCACGGCGAAGAAGAGCAGGGTCAGCGGGGTGTTGCGCAGCACGGCCACCCAGACCGTGCCGATCACCCGGAACGAGCCGACGGGCGCCACCCGGCAGGAGGCCATGACGAAACCGAGGACCAGCGCCAGGATCGAGGCGTAGAAGGTCAGTTCGACGGTCCCGAGGAAGCCCTTGCCGTAGAGCGAGAAGTTGTCGGTGAGTACGTCCATGTGTCGTGGCCGTCCTCTCAGTTCGCCGGGTAGCGGTCGATGGGCGGCGGCTTCGGCGCGGGCACCCCGGAGAGACCGAGCGTCGCCTCGAAGGCCTTCTTCCAGTTGCCGTTCTTCTCGTTGGCCTCCAGTGCGTCGTCGAGCGCGAACCGCAGCGCGTTGTCGCTGCGCGGCACCCCGATGCCGTACGGCTCCTCGGAGAAGGGCTTGCCGACGACCTTCATCTCGTCGGGCGCCTTGGCGGCGAAGCCCAGCAGGATCGCGTCGTCGGTGGTGACGACGTCGACCTGGTACGTCAGCAGGTTGTCGACGCAGATCGAGTACGTGTCGTAGGCGACCAGGTCGGCCTTCGGGTAGTCGGCGGCGATCCGCTGGTACGGGGTCGAGCCGGCCGCCGAACAGACCGTCTTGCCGGCCAGGTCCTGCGGGCCGTGGATGTCGTTCTCGTCGGTGCGGACCAGCAGCCCCTGACCGGCCATGTAGTAGGGGCCGGCGAACCCGACGAGCTTCTTGCGCATGTCGTTGATGGTGTAGGTGCCGACGTAGTAGTCGATCTGCCCGTTCTGCAGGGCGGTCTCGCGGTTGGCGGAGGCGATCGTCTTGAACCGGATCGTCTTGGGGTCGAAGCCCAGTGAGGCCGCCATCATCCGGGCGATCTCGATGTCGAAACCGGAGTAGACCCCGGTGGCCGGGTCCTTCTCGCCCAGATAGGGCTGGTCCTCCTTGGCGCCCACCCGCAGATAGCCGCGCTTCTTCGCCTTCGTCCACGTCCTGGAGTCCGGGAGCCGGAAGCCGGTGTCGACCTTGTAGACCGGCAGCGCACCGGGCTGCGGCCCCTTCACCGGCGGGCTGCCCTCCTTGCCGCAGCCCGCGGCGAGGACGGCCAGCAGGAGGCCGGCACAGGCCGCCAGTACTTTTCTCGTACGCAACACAGGGCCCCCCGTCAGTGCTTGAGGATCTTGGACAGGAAGTCCTTGGCGCGGTCGCTCTCCGGCGCGGTGAAGAAGTCCTCCGGGGTGCGGTCCTCGACGATGCGGCCGTCGGCCATGAAGACGACCCGGTTGGCGGCGGAGCGGGCGAAGCCCATCTCGTGCGTGACGACGACCATGGTCATGCCCTCGCGGGCGAGCTGCTGCATCACTTCCAGCACCTCGTTGATCATCTCCGGGTCGAGGGCCGAGGTGGGCTCGTCGAAGAGGAGCGCCTTGGGGTCCATGGCGAGGGCGCGGGCGATGGCCACGCGCTGCTGCTGCCCGCCGGAGAGCTGGGCGGGGAACTTGTCGGCCTGCGAGGCGAGCCCCACCCGCTCCAGGAGCTCCCGGGACCGCCGGTCGGCCTCGTCCTTCTTCCGCCTGCGGACCTTGAGCTGGGCCAGCGAGACGTTGGCCAGCACGGTCTTGTGCGCGAACAGGTTGAACGACTGGAAGACCATGCCGACTTCGGCCCTCAGCTGCGCCAGTCCCTTGCCCTCCTCGGGGAGGGGTCTGCCGTCGAGGGTGATGTGGCCGGACTCGATCGTCTCCAGCCGGTTGATGGTGCGGCAGAGCGTTGACTTGCCGGAGCCGGAGGGGCCGATGACCACCACCACCTCCCCGCGGCCGACGGTGAGATTGATGTCCTGCAGTACGTGCAACTTTCCGTAGAACTTATTGACGTCACGCAGCTCGATCAACGGATCGACGGCCATACGCTGCCCTACCCACTTATCGCTATGTCGAGGTCAGCGCAAACTATCCACCCCGGAAAGGGACTTCACACCCGACACGCGTCAATGGGGCATAAGGCGTTTTATCGCGCCGCGCGGTGGGGGGCGGCGCTCCCTCACCCCTCGGCCGACTCCGAGTACACCTGCGACAGCTCCGGACTGCCCGTCATCGCCCAGTCCAGACCGGCCTCGACGACATCGATCTCGCGCCCCGAGGCGAGCCGCACCACGGGCTGGCCGCTCGGCCAGATGTGCCAGTGCGCACCGGCGACGTTGCGCACCAGGACGGTCCCCAGATAGAGGCCCGCGTCGTTGCCCAGCCAGGGCAGTTCCTCCGGGTCGTCGCGCCAGCGCGGCGGCAGCTGGTCGAGCGCGGCCAACGAGGCCGGGCTGTCGTCGAGTTCGAGTCCCCGCTCCCCCACCCGGACGCGCAGCAGCTCACATTCGGCGAGCAGTTCTGCCACGCCTCCCGGATCGGCTTCGACGGCGGCCGCGAGCCCCGCCTCCCGCGTTCCGTCGTGACGCTTACGCCAGTTGTCCAAGAAAGGGATGTTCATACCGCTCAGGGTCCCATCCCGGCCCGGATCCGCACCACAGGGCGCGCGGCCTGTCGTTCGAGTGCTGAACACCACGTGTACGCCCCGCGTTCACCCGTACACGCTCCCGGCCCGGAATACAGGTGGAGGAGCCGGGCGGCCGGCTGGTAGGTTCCCCCTTCATGAGCAGCCCCGAGTCCGACAGACGCTAGCCACCGGTCCCCCGGTGGCTTCCCGCGTCCACGCCTGACCGGCTCCTGTCCGTCGTCACGGCTGTCGCTCCGCCGCCCTCCGGACCCATGTGATGCGGGTCCCGCCCCGGCGTGTACGTACGGGCACTGCTTCCTCACCCTCCACGCCCCCGCGCCTTGCCGCGCCGCGCCGTGCCGTGTCACGGCCGCGAGCGCGGCGGCCGATCCGCCGTGTCGCCGCTCGTCACCGACGGGCGGGTGCGGCCCGCATCCCCGACCGGTTCCGTCCATCAGCCGTCCATGGGGTTCTTCATGCCGTTTTCCGTCTACGCCCTCGGGCTCGCCGTCTTCGCCCAGGGCACGTCCGAGTTCATGCTGTCCGGCCTGCTGTCGGGCATCTCGGGAGATCTGCACGTCTCCCTTCCCGCCGCGGGTCTGCTGACCTCGGCGTTCGCCGTCGGGATGGTGGTCGGGGCGCCGCTGATGGCGCTCCTGGGCCGCAACTGGCCGCGCCGCCGCGCCCTGCTGTTCTTCCTGGGTGTATTCGCCGCCGTCCACGTCGTCGGCGCGGTCACCTCCAGTTACGGGGTGCTGCTCGCGACGCGGGTCGTCGCCGCGGTGGCCAACGCCGGATTCTGGGCCGTCGCCTTGGTGACCGCGGTCGCCCTGGCCGGTCCGGCGGCACGTGCGCGGGCCACGTCCGTGGTGGTCGGGGGTGTCACCGTGGCCTGTGTGGCGGGGGTGCCCGCCGGGGCGTGGCTGGGCGGGGAGTGGGGGTGGCGCGCGGCGTTCTGGGCGGTGGCCCTCGTCTCACTGCCGGCGCTCGCCGTGATCGCGGCGACGATCCCGGCGGGGCGGCCCGCGGCCGCGCTGCCGAGCGCGTACACCGAACTGCGGACCCTGGCCTCGCCCCGTCTGCTGCTGGCCCTGCTGACGAGCGCGCTCGTGCAGGGTGCGACCTTCTGCGCGTTCTCCTACCTGGAGCCGGTCGCCCGGCACGTCACCGGGCTCGGTGCCGCGTGGGTGCCCGTCCTACTCGCGCTGTTCGGTGTCGGTTCGTTCGTCGGCGTCGCGGTCTGCGGCCGGATCATCGATTCCCGGCCACTCGCGCTGACGGCGGCGGGCCTGGTGGCGCTCACCCTGGGCTGGGCGCTGTTCGCCTCGGCGGCGGGCAGCGCGGTGGCGGTGGTCGCGCTCGTGCTCGTCCAGGGCATGCTCGCGTTCGGCACCGGGACCGCGCTGATCTCGCAGGTGTTCCGGCTGGCGGGCGGTGCGCCGACCCTGGCCGGTTCGTTCTCCACCGCCGCGTTCAACGTGGGCGGGGCGCTCGGACCGTGGCTCGGCGGACTGGCGATCGGCGCCGGGTTCGGCTTCCGCTCACCGCTGTGGGTGAGCGCGCTGCTCATGGTCCTGGCGCTCGGCACGGCGGGAGCGGCCGCTGCCACGCGTGAGTCCGCCGTGGAGGCTCAGGCGCCGCGGCGGGCGGACGCCTGAGCACGGCAACCGCTCAGAGCTCCAGGTCGACGACGACGGGGGCGTGGTCGGACGCGCCCTTCCCCTTGCGCTCCTCGCGGTCCACGTAACTGTCCTTGACGGCGGCGGTGAAGGGGGCGTTGCCGTAGACGAGGTCGATGCGCATGCCCTTGTTCTTCGGGAAGCGCAGCTCGCGGTAGTCCCAGAAGGTGTACGGCCGGTCGTACTTCAGGGGGCGGGGCATGACGTCGGCGAGGCCCTCCTCGCGCAGGGTGGCGAGGGCGGCCCGCTCGGCCGGGGTGACATGGGTGGCGCCCTCGAACAGCGCCGGGTCCCAGACGTCCTCGTCGGTCGGGGCCACGTTGAAGTCACCGAGCACGGCGAACGGCTGCGCCCCCGCGGCGTCCCCGGCCACCGCCTTCTGCAGCGCCTCGAACCAGCGCAGCTTGTACGCGTAGTGCTCGTGCTCGACCTCGCGGCCGTTGGGCACGTACACCGACCAGAGGCGGACCGGCCCGCAGGTCGCGCTGATCGCCCGGGGCTCCTGCACTCCGTCGTACTCCGGACCGCCGGGCAGCCCCGTCACGACGTCGGCCAGCCCCACGCGGGAGACCAGCGCCACCCCGTTCCACCGGCCCGTGGCGTTGACCGCGGACTCGTAGCCCAGCTCACGGAGCGCCTCGGCCGGGAACTGCTCGGCCGTGCACTTGGTCTCCTGGATGCACAGCACGTCCGTGCCGGTGCTCTCCAGCCAGGCCAGCAGCCTCGGCAGTCGGGCGGTGATCGAATTGACGTTCCAGGTCGCGATGCGCATGTACGTAAACCTAGCGGCTCCCACTGACAGTGGCCGGGGCGGCGCCCGTCAGAGGCTCCTCGATTCCCCCGGGGCCAGCCGCTCGTGGTCCGCGCGGCCCAGGTTGCCGATGTGGGCGTCGTAGACGGGGCGGGCGAGATCGGTGAGCAGCGCGTCGTGGACGTCGATGGCCCGGCGCGGTCCGACCTCGCGCACGTAGTCGATGACCTCGGAGATCTTGCTCCAGGGGGCCATCACCGGAAGCATCAGCGTGTCGACCGGGTGGTCGGGCACGGTGAGGGCGTCCCCCGGGTGGAAGAGGGACCCGTCGACCAGGAAGCCCACGTTCGTGACGCGCGGAAGGTCCGGGTGGATCACGGCGTGGAGTTCGCCGTGCACCTGGACGTCGAACCCGGCGGCCGAGAAGGTGTCGCCGTGTCCGACGGTGTGGACGCGCCCCGGGAACGCCGCCGCGAGCTTGTCGGCCACGCTGCGCAGCGTCCAGATCTCGGCGGCCGGGTCGGCCTCCAGACCGGCCCGCAGCCGCTCCTCGTCGAAGTGGTCGGGATGCTCGTGCGTCACCAGGATCGCCTCGGCGCCGATCGCGGCGTCCCGCTCCGAGAACCCTCCCGGGTCGATGACGAGCGTGCGCCCGCCCTTCTCCAGACGGACACATGAGTGGGACTGTTTGGTCAGTGTGAGCGGGAGCGGCTCGGGAGTCTGGGCGTTCATGCGGACCATCCTGCTACGCGGGAGGTGTCGTTTCCGCCTGAATCACCGACTGCGCGATCGTGAAAGCGGCGCTCGCGGCCGGAATCCCGCAGTACACGGCGGTCTGCAGCAATACTTCCCTGATCTCGGCCGGGGTGAGCCCGTTGCGCAGGGCGGCCGTGACGTGCGCGGCCAGTCCCTCCATACGTCCCGAGGCGACCAGCGCGGTGAGCGTGACGCTGCTGCGCATCCGCCGGTCCAGCCCTTCCCGCCCCCACACCTCACCCCAGGCGTAGCGGGTGACGAACTCCTCGAAGCCACTGGTGAAGTCGTCGGCGGCGGCCATGACGCCGTCGACGTGGGCGTCACCGAGGACCTCGCGGCGGATCTTCATGCCCGGCCCGTACGGATCGGGCCGCCCGCCGGCGGCCGCCTCGGGCTGTGCGGTGGCGGCGGTGAGCTCCGCGACGGGCAGCACCGGGGCGGAGAGCCGGGGAGCGGACGGGAGCACGGGGATGGCGGCCATGGTGTCCTGCCAGGCCGTGGAGAAATGGGTGAGCAGCAGGTCCGTGACCGCACCCGGCTGCTCGACCGGGGCGAGGTGGGAGGCGCCGGGCACGAGGGCGAGCCGGGCGTCGGGTATGCCCGCCACCAGGGTCCGGGCGTCACCGGGGCCGGTGACCTGGTCCTCGGCACCGACGAGGACGAGCGTGGGAACGCCGATCCGCCCGAGTTCGGCGCGGATGTCGAAGGCGGCGAGGGCCTCGCAGGCCGCGATGTAGCAGCCGGGGTCGGTGGTGCGGACCATCTGGACGGCCCACTCGACGATGGCCGGCTGCGCGGCGGCGAAACCCGGGGTGAACCAGCGCTCCGGCGCGGTGCGGGCCATCGGCTCCAGCCCGTTCGTCCGGACGATCACCCCGCGCTGCCGGAACTCGTCGGCACTCCCGAACCGGGGCGAGGAGGCCACCAGGGCCAGCGTGGCGACCCGGTGCGGGTGCCGCAGCGCGAGATCCGCGCCGATCGCACCACCGATGGAACAGCCCGCGTACCCGAAGCGCTGGACGCCGAGGCTGTCGAGGGTGGCCACGACCCGGTCGGCGAGCTCGGCGACCGCGGTGGCGGGGTGGGCGGGCGCACCGCCGTGCCCCGGGAGGTCGTAGCGGAACACTCTCCAGTGCTGGGTGAGCTCGGGTATCTGCCGGTCCCACATGTGCCATGTGGTACCGAGGGAGGGGCCTATGACGAGGACCGGTGCGTCTTCGGGCCCGTCGAAGCGGTATTGCAGGGTTTCCACGTTCTTCTCGCTCACCCGCTCACGCTCCCACATCTCGCATTCGCTCCGTGAGCGGGGGCCGGGGCACTCGCCAGACCTCCCCACGTATCCGCCACCGACCGTAGATCCTCCACATCCGGCTTCACATACCAGCGCTTGGACGTGCGGACGTCGCTGTGCCCGGCCCAGCGGGCAAGAAGACGGTCCGGCACCCCTCTGTTCGCCAGCTACGTGAAGCAACTCGCACGGGCGTCGTACAAACGCACCCGGCGCAGCGAATTCTCGGCCATGACGTTGTATGCCCGCTCACGCAGCTGGCGCCCGTTGAGCGCCCTGCCGAGCACGTACTCGTTGTCCTCGTACCTCTCCCCCGCCGCAAGCTTCTCGGTGATCTGTGTGGCCTTGAAGTCGGCGAGTGCGTCGCCCACCAGGTCGGGAAGGGGAAGCCGGCGCTCCCCGGCAAGGGACTTCGTGTCCTTCTCGACCACGCCCTTGTTGCCCATCAGGGTCCGGGTCCGGTGGACGGTCAGAGTGGCCCTGTCCAGGCCGACGTAGGCCCACCGCATGCCGCAGATCTCCGCCGGCCGCAATCCCATCAGGGACACGAGGAAAGCGGCGTACAAACGGTCGTCCATGACCGCATCCACGAAGGCGCGCACCTCCTCAAGGTTCCAGGGCGGGATCACGGTCCTCGCCCGCCGCTCCGCCTTCCGATGGTTGCGAGGGACCTCCACCTCCCGGGCAACATGCACCTCGACAAGGCGCCGGGCAACGGCCCGGTCGAGCGCCTCCTTCAACCGCGCCAGCGACATCTCGACCGAGGCCACCCCCAAACCGGTGCCCGCCTTACCGCCTCGCACCCGCCCCTCGCGCAGCGCCCACTTCATCCACTCCTAGACATCGTCCTCGGCAAGGTCCTGGAGCCGGATGTGCCCGAGCATTCCCCGAAGACGCGCCAGAGTCATGGTGTAGCTGTAGACGGCGCGAGGTCGCTGTCGGCGACACGAGTCCGCGATGGCCGCGCATGCGGACCCCTGACTTGATCGGTTCCGGCGGCGGCTTCGGCTGGCCCATGGTCAACCGCCTGGCCCGCACGACCGCGGTCATCCGCTGTGCAGCCGGAGGCAAGACCGTCACGGCCTTCCTCTCCCGCTGACACTGCCACGGACAGCAAGACCTCCGGTCCGGATCACCGCAGAGCAGCGCAAGCTCGAAGGACTGAACATGGAAGCGACTGGGGTCTTTCCGAGGTGCAGACGGGGCGTGTGCGGCGACAAAGCTGCGATCACTCGCGGCCGAGCAAAGCGGCTGCGCGGACTCCACTTGGCACTCTGATTCATGACGCGAGGGGCTACGGGGAACGATACTCACCTCATGACGCCATCCGTCCCCCGGCGCTCTGGCTCCGAGCCGCTGCCGGTGATCGCCCCTCGCGGAGAATTCGACTTCGAGTCTCTGCCGTCCCTGCGAACGCAGATCGAATCTGCCGTCGCGGCCAGCGGGGCAGTGATTCTGGACGCCAGCGGCATCACGTTCGCCGATTCGATGTTCCTCGTGCTGATCCTCACCACCCATCAGCAGACCGACCTGCGCATTGTCAGCCCTTCTCCCTGGCTCACGCGCCTGTTCAGTTTCCCTGGTAGGTGGACCCGCAGACTGCGCCCAGGTTCAGCGAAGGGGCGCGGTGCGGAGAGAAAGGTAGTAGTCACCGACCGCCAACAGGTATTCGGGAGCACCTGTCTCGCTGTCGGTGGTGAATCGGGGAGCGGCTTTGATCTCCTCCCGGGACGGTGCGACCTTCACCGTCTGCGCCCTGGTGTCGATGGCAATGACGGCACCGGCCGGGATCAGCACGCTCCTGCCGAACTTCCACACACCGGTGTCGACGACCAGGTGCTGCATGCCGGGCTGGTCCTGCTGCCGGTCTACGTGGCCGATGCTCCCATCCGCGGTCTCCACGGTGAAGCCCACCATCGACTGGCCGTACGTATGACCGCTGTCCTGCGCGTACATCCACATACTGCTCACAGGCCCTGCCCTTCGTCCCGGCCAACCGCGGTCGGTGGCCTGCTCTCTTACGACGCTCTCTTCCTTCCCTGCCGCGTGCCGAGCAATCAGGCATTTGGCTTCGTCGACTGCATGTGACAGCAGTTGGCGATGGCTTTGAGCGGCATTCAGCGCTCGACGGGCGAGAGAATGTTGCCGAGTTTCCGGGTTCTGGCACAGATCTTGGGGGGCGCCTCGGAGTGTTACTGGAGCAGGATCATCTCGCGGAGCAGTTCGAATCCGGCTCGGCCGTAGAGCGGTCGCTTGATCTTCTTGATGCGGTTGACGGCGCCCTCGATGCTGCCGGAGCTCCAGTCCAGGGTGAGCCCGGCGGTCACGGCGTCGAGGTCTCGGAGCAAATGGAGTGCGAAGCCTGTGCGGCCGGGGAGCTGGCTGGCGTCGACTGCGTCGATCCAGGTGGGGAGTGTGGAACCGAGCCGGTCGGTGAGTATCTCGCCGAAGTCGCGGACGTGTCCGGCCGCCGTGTCCAGTTCGGGGCAGCGGGCCAGGACCTCCTTCAGGCCGACCCGGTCTTCCTCGGTCAGGGTCGCGGGGTGACGGGTGAGCCAGCCGGTCACCTGCCGCACCGTCAGTGGCCGGGGCGGTGCGGCGGACGGAGCCCCGAGCGTGCTCGGCAACCAGCTCGCTGTGCGGTCGGGTGACACTTGTGCATCCCTCGGCGAATCGCCGCTCCAGGTAAGGCTTGTAGGGGGCCAGTCTGCTGGGCCGGGGCCGGTTCTCGCGGATGGTGTCCTGCCAGTGTGCGGCGGCCGTGTACCGGAGCACGGTGTTGAGGCCCCAGCCCAGGTGCCGGGCGATCGCCCGGCGTGAGTGGCCTTGGGCAAGCATCTCGTGGACCACTTCCTGTTGCGCCTTCGCGGTGCGTGGATGGTGCGCTCAGTTCAGAGCGTGCTTTCCACCGGGGGGTCAGCGGTGTCGGGAACGGGTGGTGTGGTGAGGCTGGCCAGGAGCTGGAGGGCGGTGGCGGCCTCGGATCCGGGTGGTGTGCTGTAAATCATCATGGTCATGTCGGGGTCGTCGGGGGCCCGCATGGCGACGTAGTCGAGGGCGAGTTCGCCGAGCTGGGGGTGGTTGAACCGCTTGCGGCCGCGGGTCTTGCCGTGGACGTTGTGGTCGGCCCACAGGCGACGGAAGTCAACGCTGCCCAGGGAGAGTTCACCGACCAGGGTGGCCAGCTGCGGGTCGTCGGGGTGGCGGCCGGCATCCAGGCGGAGGTTGGAGACGGTGTCGCGGGCTTTGCTCTCCCAGTCGGGGTAGAGGTCCTTGGAGGCGTCGTCGAGGAAGACCAGCCGGGCCATGTTCCGCTCGGCTGCGGGCAGGGCGGGGAAGTCGGCGATCAGGGTCCGGGCCAGGTCGTTCCAGGCCAGGATGTCCAGACGTCGGCCGATGATGTAGGCGGGAATGGTGGCGAGGGACTGCAGAGCCTGGCGCATCTCGGGGCCGACCCGCTGCGGGCGGCCGGGACGTCTGCGGATACTGGTGGGTTTGGCGAGATTGTGCAGGTGGGTGCGCTCGTCGGCGTCGAGGCGGAGCGCACTGGCAACGGCGTCCAGGACGTCGGGGGACACGTTGCGGGCCCGGCCCTGTTCCAGGCGGGTGTAGTAGTCGACGCTCACCCCGGCCAGCAGGGCCAGTTCCTCTCGACGTAGGCCCGGCACGCGCCGCCGGCCGCCGAAGTTGCCCGCGCCGACGTCCTCGGGGCGCAGACGGGCGCGTCGGGTCTTGAGGAACTCGTTGAGCTGTTGGGCACGATCCATGGTCCCAGTGTCGAGCACGGCCGTGCGGGTCTGCCTGGTCCTGGCAGACCCAGGCAGGGCGACCCTGGGTTGCGCGGAGCTCTGGGTGCTCTGGGATCGGCTGCGCAGGATGGACCTTGTTCGCCAGCGAACAACGTCACCCATCGCACCGGACCAGGAGTTATCCCATGCTGAACACGCTCACGATCGTTGCCAGCTTCACCGCCAAGCCGGGCCAGGAGAAGCGTCTGCGCGACGAGCTGGACGCGATGATCGCGCCGTCCTTGGCGGAGGAGGGCTGCATCGGCTACCAGCCGTTCGCCGACCCCAGCCGCGCCGACCGCATGGTCATCGTTGAGGAATGGGTCAGCAGTGCGGCCCTGGACCACCACTTCTCGCTGCCGCACTTCAAGCACGTCGCCCAGGTCCTGGACGAGGTCCTCGCCGAGCCGTTCACCCTGCGTCGTCTGACCGACGTCCCCGCTTGAGACACCGCCGCACCAGCGAGCCGCCCGCCGGGTCCGTACTCTCGCGAACGTCATGAGAGCACGGCCTCGTGGGTTGTGGGGCCGGCGGGGCCAGGAGCAGGGCGAGGACGAGAGGCGGGGCCGCGGAGACCGTTCATCAGAGTGAAGAGCAGCAAGCAGATCATGGATATTCTGGAGGCGTACGACCTCACCGGCAGCTATCGGGCGGCAGCCGAGCTGGCCAGCTGCGATCACCAGACGGTGGCCCGTGGCTCCCGGAGCCGGCGCTCTGGCTGCAGTTCGACTGGGGCGAGGGCCCACGTCTCAACGGGCGCCGCACGTTGCTGTGGTGCGCGTGGCTGTCCTGGTCCCGGTTCCGGGTCGTGATCCCCGTCTTCGACAAGACGCTGCCCACCATCGCGGCTTGCCTGGATGCCACGCTGCGGCAGATCGGCGGGGTGCCGGCCTATGTGCCGACCGACAACGAGAAGACCGTGACGACCGGACACATCGCGAACATCGCAGTCCGCAACGCGGAGATCGTCGAGATTGCCCGCCACTACGGCACGACCATCCGCAATACCGGGTGGCGGGTGGAGCGGCGGTTTCCGGGGAGGCTCGGCCGCTCCGTTCGGAGGCAAGGAGTCCGCCGCCCCCTGATCATGGGTTGGGGCATCCCCCTGCCGAACGGGGTGCCTGTCCCAATGTGCCGGGTATGGCGGGCGCGGCAGAGTCCAACCATGAAGATTTCGCAGGTACTTGGAAGATCGGTCAAGCCCGGTGCGCTGGCCTTGGCGTGTGCGGTGACCGCACTGATGGCAACCGGATGCGGCGAGCAGAGCTCCGAACAAGACGGCTCCTCGCCCGCCGCGCCGTCCACCACAGCCCGCGGTTCGGTGGTCTCCGTGACCCAGGTGGCGGACCTGAGTGCCAAGGACGTCAAGGCCCGCCTGACGAAGACAGGTATCGGCGTGGCGCAGGTCCGCTACGGCGTGTGGGTCCGCCGACCGGGCCACGGCGCTACTGTTCGCCTCGACTGGCCGTACGGTGTCCGCCCCGGACTACCTCGGTCTGGGCAAGGGCCCCGGATTCCACCCGTACGGACACCAGCAGGCGACCGTCAGCGCGTCGGTGGACGCATTGCGGGCGGCTCGTCCGTTCGCCGTCGGCCACGCACCGTCAACGCGCATCTTCTAGTCACTCAACAGACCGCCAGCGCGACCGATCCTGTCTCCGCGGACTACGTGTTCAGGCGCTTCGATCCCACCGCTCTGACTCTGCGCGCAGTTCGCGCCGACAGAGTCCTGGACGAAGCCCGCGAGTCCGAAGATCCCGTCCACCTCGTCCGTGTCTTCGGAAGGACCCTGACCTGCTTTCACGATGACGGCAGCTCAGTGTTGAGTCTCTCGGCAGGCACTCGCTCGATGCGGGTCCAGCCCCTCCAGCCCCGCTCCTCCAGGATCTCCAACAGCCGCTCGGCGACCGGTGAGGAGTTGGCCGCGGTTGAGTCCAGCAGGTCGACGAACTTGTCGTCGATGCCGTCGTCGGCACCCACATGGCCGGCCTCCACAGCGCGAACCATCAAGCGCTCCATGATGTCGGCGACCTCGACGATCCGCGGATCGTTGGCCGGCCAGTCGAGTGCCCCGCTGAGAAGGCTGTAGAGCTTGACCGTGTCGGGGTCGTCCAGCTCCTCGTGCTTCCTGGTGATCACGGAGTCGATCGAGTCTGGCACCTGGGCGGCGATCATGATCCAGGCGTCCCGCTCCATCTCGATGTACCGCTCCTCAACGCCGAGACCGCGCAGCCGGTCGAGGTAGTCCACGACGCTCTGCGGGAGCGCCAGGTGCTCTCCGGCGGCGAGCCTGGCGAGTCGGCTGCGGGTGTTCTGCAGACGCCGGATCTCGACGCGCAGGGTCTTGTCGATCTCCTGGACGCCGCCGGCGAAGTCCTCCGGGCCGGCGGCGAGGAGTTCCTGTACCCGGGCCAGCGGCACGCCGGCGTCTGCGAGGGTGCGGATCCGGATCAGTCGCACGACCGCGGCAGCGTCGTAGGTCCGGTATCCGGACCCGTCGCGATCGGGTTCCGGCAGCAACCCGATCCGGTGGTAGTGGCGTACGGCCCGCACCGTCACCCCGGCGTACGCCGCAAGCTGGCTGATGGTGAGCATGGGTCTCAGCCTGCCTCAGGCGATCTTCCGGCGATAGGCGGCCATCGCGAAGATGTACGCCACGACGAGGATGCCGATGCACCAGGCGAGGGCGGTCCAGATGTCGTCGCCGACCGGCTGCTGGGCGAACAGGTTTCGGATCGTGTTGACGATCGACGTCACCGGCTGATGTTCGGCGAACCAGCGCACCGGTCCGGGCATCGTCCTTGTGGGCACGAACGCCGAACTGACAAACGGCAGGAAGATGAGGGGGTAGGCGAACGCGCCCGCTCCCTCGACCGACGACGCAGAGAGCCCGGGGATCACGGCGAGCCAGGTCAGCGCCAGAGTGAACAGGAGCAGGATGCCGGCGACCGCGAGCCATGCCGACACTCCTGCCCCCGAGCGGAAGCCCATGAGGACAGCGACGCCCACGACGAGCACGAGCGCGATCAGGTTGGCGACCAGAGAGGTGACGACGTGGGCCCACAGCACACCTGACCGCGCGATCGGCATGGACTGGAACCGTTCGAAGATCCCGCTCTTCACGTCGGTGAACAGCCGGTACGCGGTGTAGGAGATGCCTGAGGCGATGGTCATGAGCAGGATGCCGGGCAGCATGTAGTTCACGTATGGAACCGTCCCGGTATCGATGGCGCCGCCGAACACGTAGACGAACATCAACATCATGGCGACCGGTGTGATGGCGGTCGTGATGATGGTGTCCATGCTGCGTGTCACATGGCGCAGGGTCCGCCCCGTGAGTGCGGCAGTGTCGTTGAAGAAGTACGCGGTCATCCTCGTCCCCCAGTTGTCGTGCCAGTGACGTCGCTCTTGTCGCCGCCGCCGATGACCGCGAGGAAGATCTCTTCGAGAGACGGCTGCTTCTCGACGTACTCGACCTTGGCGGGCGGGAAGAGCTGCTTGAGCTCGGCGAGGGTGCCGTTCACGATGATCCGACCCTGGTGGAGGATCGCGATCCGGTCGGCCAGCTGCTCGGCCTCGTCCAGATACTGCGTGGTCAGCAGCACCGTCGTTCCATGGCCGGCGAGCTCCTTGACCGCCTCCCACACCTCAATGCGCGCCTCGGGATCAAGACCGGCCGTCGGCTCGTCCAGGAAAATCACCGGCGAATTCCCGATGAGGCTCATCGCGATGTCCAGCCGGCGGCGCATCCCACCCGAATACGTGGACACTCTCCGCGCGCCCGCCTCGCTCAGCGAAAAGCGCCTCAGCAGGTCATCCGCGATCGCGCCCGGGTCCTTGAGGTGGCGCAGCCTGGCGACGAGAGCGAGGTTCTCCCGCCCGCTGAGGATCTCGTCGACGGCCGCGAACTGCCCGGTGAGACTGATGGACTCCCGCACGTTCGCCGGTTGCGTGGCAACGTCGAAGCCATTGACGCTCGCCGCCCCCGCGTCGGCCTTCAGGAGCGTGGCGAGGATCCTCACGGTCGTGGTCTTGCCCGCCCCGTTGGAACCGAGCAGGGCAAAGATGCTGCCCGGCACCACGTCGAAGTCAACACCGCGCAGCACTTCGAGCTTCCCGTACGACTTCTTGAGACCTTGCACGCGAATCGCCGGACCGGCGATCGATTGGGCTGTCATGGTCATCTGCCTCCTTCGCGGAGCTGTTCCCGGCTACTGCCCGGAAGCTCCTCCCGGAAGGATGGAGGGTTGACCCAGCGTCAAGGTCAAGCTCGTTCCGACCACGGCACTCAGATCGCCGACCGGCCAGACGCACCGCAGCGATGACGGGCCGTTCGCCCCGAGCTCGTTCGGCCGCGAACCCGCCATACTCATAGCTGTCGGTGAACCACTCACACGTCGGTTCCTGCGACTCAGCAGCCAGAAATCCACGAACCCGCCTGCTTCTCCCGGCGGCACCGTCGAGCCCGGGGAGTCCTTCGACACCGCCGTGGTCCGCGAACTCGGTGAGGAAACCGGTCTGACCGCGCGTCCCGAAGACGTGCAGCTCCTGGGCACGCTCGTCGACCACGTCGAAGGAGTTCTGCGGTCACTGTCGGAGCGGTCGTACACGTCTGGCGAGGGCAGCCGGCCACTCAGCCGAACGAGCGCGTCGGCGAATGGGGGTGGCACCCACTCGATCAACTTCCTGACGGTCTGTTCGTATGCAGCGCCCAGATCCTCACCGCCCGGCGTGCCGACCTGACCATCGACCACGCACCCGCACACTTCACCCCCTTCGCTCACGGCTCACAGCCCTCGAAGCCGGTGGACGGCCTGCTGGACGCCGGGGGGCGAACTGTGGCTGGGCGAGGCGCTCGGTCGTGGTGGGAGTGCGGTTCAGGTGCCCTGAAGGCGCTCACATCAACAGCCGCCCACGCAAAACGCTCGACTGGGAAACCCCAGCCGAGCGCCTCGCTAAGCCACTGGACCCGGCCAGTTGACCAGCAGTGTTGCAACGACTCCTCGAATTCGCCCACCAGGGCAGGGCCTTCCCGTGGCCGCCGCACTGTCGCTGGACCGGTAGAGCCGAAAGATCTGCACTGTTTCAGGATTCTGATGGCTGGGCTCGCGTCGTAACGAACGAAGAGTGCTGATCAGTCGCCGGACGGACTCACGGGCTCCAGTTTGATGCTGAAGTGTCGGAGGATCGGGGACTGGCCCGTAACCCGGTAGCCACGGACCGATTCAGGATTCTTCGCGATATCCGCCAGGGTGGCGGCAACGTGGTCGTAGTGGCTGCGGGTGTAGACCCGTCGGGGGAGAGCCAGCCGTACAAGTTCGTAGGGCGCCGTCTTGACAGGGTTGCCGTGCTCGTCCTCTTCACCGAGGTACAGCGACCCCAGCTCCGCCGAGCGGATGCCTCCGCGCAGGTAGAGCTCGCAGACGAGTGCGGTGCCGGGGTACTGGTGCGGGGGGATGTGGGGCAGGAGGCGCCCGGCGTTGACGTAGAGGGCGTGCAGACCGGCGGGTTCCACGATGTCGACGCCGGCCTCGCGGATGCGTGCGGCGAGATGGGCGGCTATGTCGGCACGCTCGGCGAGGTAGGCCGGCTCGGTCACTTCGAGGAGGCCGCGGGCCATCATGTCGAGGTCGCGTCCGGACAGACCGCCGTAGGTGGTGAATCCTTCGGTGGCGATGAGCAGACCCCCGCACCGCTCGGCGAGTTCGGCGTCCTTCAGGCCGATGAAGCCGCCAATGTGGACGATCCCGTCCTTCTTCGCGCTCATGACGCAGCCGTCGGCGAGGCGGAAGGCTTCCTCGGCGACCTGGCGCGGGGTGCGGTCGGCGTAGCCGGGTTCGCGCTGGGTCACCAGCCACGCGTTCTCCGCGAACCGGGCCGCGTCGAGGATCATCGGCACGTTGTGCCGGCGGCACAGTTCGGCGGTGCGGTGCAGGTTGTCCATGCTGACCGGCTGGCCCCCGCCACCGTTGTTGGTGATGGTCATCAGCACGGCCCCAACGGGCGTCTGGTCCGCGTTCTCCAGGGCCTGTTCGAGGGCGATCAGGTCGATGTTGCCCTTGAACGGAAAGTCGCTGTCGAGGTCCTTCGCCTCGGCGCAGGGCAGGTCGTACGCCGTGCAGCCAGTCAGTTCGACGTTGGCGCGGGTGGTGTCGAAGTGCGTGTTGGACAGCACACTCGTGCCAGGCCGCAGCAGCGAGGAGAAGAGGATGCGCTCGGCCGCGCGGCCTTGGTGGGCCGGCAGGATGTGGGGGTAGCCGGTGAGTTCGGAGACGACCTCGTGCCACCGGTAGAAGGAGCGGCTGCCGGCGTAGGACTCGTCGCCCTGCATTCCTGCGGCGAGCTGGTCTGCGGAGATGGCACCGGTCCCGGAGTCGCTCAGCAGGTCGATGGTGACTTCGTCGGCCCGCAGATCGAAGGGGTTGTAGGAAACCCGCTTCAGCGCGGCCTCGCGCTCCTCCCGGGTGGTGAAGGCAAGAGGTTCTACGACCTTGATGCGGTAGGGCTCCACGTGACTTCCTTCTGTGCGGTGGGCGGGCTGATGTGGCCGACGGCCTGGTGCCCGAGGTCCAGGACGCTCTGGGTGAGTTGCGCAGGCATCCAGGTGCCCCGCGGGTACTGCTCCTGCGGCGGCCGGACGCGGTGGGCCTCGGAACTCAGGTAGGCGGTGAGCCGGGGCGGCCGGTTGCGCTCGTACACCAGGGCCAGGTAGGCGATCAGCCCCACGCCGTCGGCGAGGGTTCGCTGGGTCAGCGCTCCCAGACTTCGGTTCAGGACGGTGGGGTCCATGCCGGCCCTGGTCAGCAGGGCTGTGGCGCGGGCGAGGGCCTCTTCGTCATCGCGCACGTAGTCGCGAACGGGAATGTGGAGCGTGAAGCCGCTCGGGTCGCTGTCGCCTCCGGTGAAGGAGTGGCAGGTGAGCGCCGGCCGCCGCACCAGGCGCAGGGGGCCGTTTCCGCCGCGCTCGGACGGCGTGAGGGATCCCGCGGCCGCGTGGAAGAAGTAGCGGATGTCGGCCGCTGTGGCTCCGGAGGTACGGCTGAGCGCGCAGGCGTCATCGGCTGACATGCGCGGGTGGCTCACGTAGACCTTGACGCGGGGGGACGGCCAGGCGCCCAGGTCCAGAGCGAGGAACGGATAGCCGGCCGCCGGGGGCAGTTGCTCGAAGGCCTGGCCGTAGCCGAGCCGCCGCAGCGCCTCGTGCACGGTGCGGGCCGCGCCTTCCGGGCCGGAGGCGGAGGGGTTCAGGTAGACCTTGACCCCTGGGACCCCTCCGGCGCGCAGATCGAGCGCGTACCACAGGGCCAGGGGGCCCTGGGCTGCAGCGGGGAAGAACAGGTCGGCGAGGGCGTCGAGCTGGTCGGTGGCGAAGCCCCAGCGGGCGCCCATTGCGCGGATGGCCGCAAGCCCGGCGCGGCCGCTGTCGGCCATGTCGCTGTGGACCCACCCGGGCTCCACGAGCACGCGCAGGGCCGGGGCGGCGTCCGGAGTGCTGGCGAGGGAGAACTCGACGGGGGTGTGGTCATCGGAGAGGAAGGTGGGCGAGGCCGGCGGCAGGGACAGCGGCCGGTGGGCGGCGCCTGCGAGGGAGGCGATCAGGACCTGTCCGTACAGCTCGGTGTCCGCCTCGCTCAGGCCCACCGTGGCGCCCAGGCGCCGCAGTTGACCGAGTACGTGGTCGCCGAGCGTCGTCTCACCGGGGCTGGCTGCCGGTATGCCGGGCCCCGGGCGGGAGGTCATCGTGCCCCTCGCACGTCGTGGCGCGTAACGCGTCTGGACGGTGCGGGAGTACGGGGATGCGCTCCGCCGGCAAGGGAGGAGACGAGGGCCGATCCGCTGCCGGAAGCAGCGGGTATTCGGTCCTGCGGCTGGTCGGGGTCGTCGCCCCCGCACGGGTTCCGTCTGCTGGGGGTGGTGCGCCGTTGGCCCGGTCGGGCGCTCGCGGATGGGGGCGCGGAGATGCTTGCGAGGTCCACTGCCTCTCCTTCATCTTGTGTCACTCCAGACACTCCGCGCCGTCCTACCCAGGAAGTTGATCTTTCATGCAGGCTACGTCAACTGCCTGTGTCACATGCATCACAGGGGGTGTGGGCTACTGGCCCGTCAGCCACTTCGTGAAGCTGCTCCAGCGCCCCGCTTTGCCGGTGGGCTTCGGCGCAGCCGGCGCGGGTGCGGCCGCGACGGGGGGTGCCTGGTAGCGGGGCACGGCCGTCGGCTCCGGTGCGGCCGCGGCGCGCGGGGTGACTGCGCTGAACCGGACGGGCAGGGAGGCCAGGGCCCGGTTGAAGGGACCGGGCCGCCAGGCGAGGCTGTCCGCGGGGACGGCGAGTTCCACGTCGGGCAGGGCGTTGAACAGCGTCTCCAGGCCCGTCAGGGCGATCAGCCTGGCCGGCTCCTTCGACGGGCAGGCGTGCGGGCCGGCGCTCCAGGCGAGGTGACCGCGGGTGTCGGCACCGCGGTCCGCGAGCGCCGTGTTGGCGGCGCCGAAGGACACCAGCACCAGGTCACCGGCGCGCAGCTTGTCGCCGGCCACGTCCGTGTCGACCACCGGGTAATGGGGCGCATAGTTGGACATCGGCGCATTGCGCCACAGAGTGTCGTCCACCGCCTTGTCGAACTGCCCCAGGCGCGCGAACTCCTCGTTGGTCAGCATCGTGTAGAAGGCGTTGCCGATCAGGTTGCCCTCCGGCTCGCCGCCCGCACCGAGGAGCAACACCAGCGTGTGCGCCAGTTCCTCGTCGTTCAGCTGCGCCGGATGCTGCATCAGGTAGGACGTGATGTCCTCCCCGGGCTGGGCGCGCTTGAGCGCCACCAGCTCGCTGACCGCTCCGAGCAGAACCTGGCTGGCCGCTTCGGCGTTGACTCCGTCGAACATGCCGGAGATGCCGAACAGCACCCGGTCACCGATCTCTGCCGGGCAGCCGAACAGCTCGTTGAACACGTACAGCGGGAGCTGCTGGGCGTAGTCGCGGAGCAGGTCGGCGCTGCCGCGGGCGCTGAACTGGTTGATGAGGAACTGGGCCGCCTGGCCGACGATCCGGCTCAGCCGCTTGTTGCTGACGCGGGCGAAGGAGCCGGTGATGGCCTGGCGCAGCCGCACATGCTCGGCGCCGTCGGTGAACATCGCGTTCGGCCGGTAGGCCAGCAGCGGCAGGACCGGGCTGTCGGGGCGGATGCAGCCCTCAGCCAGGGCACGCCAGCGGCGTGAGTCCTTGCGAAAGGTCGTCGAATCCTGCAGCAGTTCCAGAGCCGCGTTGTAATCGGTCACCAGCGTCGCCTCCACGCCGGGGGCGATGGTGACCGGAGCGGTGGGGCCGAGCTCGCGCATGTAGCGGTAGTACGCGTGCGGATTGGCAGCGAACTCAGCGCTGTCCAGGGGTATGCGCTGCCCGCTGCCGTGTGCGGGGCAGCCGGGCGGAGGTACAGAGGGGGTTGTCATGCGTGCTCCAGGTCGGCGCGCTCGTGCAGATAGCGGACCAAGGTGATCAGGGCGTCGACGGACGACTTCTCGTCGCGTGCGTCGATGGTGACGACGGGGGTGTCGGGCAGCAGGTCGAGTGCCTCCCGGACTTCCTCCGGGGTGTGGACCGTACTGCCGTCGAAGTGATTGATGGCCACGGCGAAATCGAGGCCGTAACTCTCGACCAGATCCATGATGTCGAAGGAGTCGGCCAGGCGCTCGGGGTCCACCAGGACCAGGGCGCCCAGAGCCCCGCGGGCCGTGTCGTCCCAGAGACTCACGAAGCGCTGCTGTCCGGGGGAGCCGAACAGGTACAGAACGATGCGCTCGCTCAGCGTCAGCCGGCCAAAGTCCAGGGCAACGGTGGTGGTGGTCTTTCCCTGAACCCCTTTGAGGTCGTCGACGCGCTCCGAGAGCGTTGTCATCCGCTCCTCGGTGGACAGCGGCGCGATCTCGGAAAGTGAGCTGATCAGGGTGGTCTTGCCGACGGCGAAATGCCCGACGACCAGGATTTTCACTGCAGTCTGCTGTGCGCCGCTGGGCACGTAGGCATCCTCAGACAGAGAGAGCCTTGAGGCCATCGAGCACCTCCTTGAGCAGGGCCTTGTTGGTGGGACGGGCCGAGGGCACCGGCGCCCGGGTCACGAGATAGCCCCCCTCGGCGAGGGAACTGAGCAGCGCCTTGACCACCCCGAGCGGCAGCTGGGAGTGCGCGGCGATCTCAGCGACCGAGAGGTAGCCCCTGGAGCACATCTCCAGGATCTGTTCCTCCTCGGGCGAGAGCCGTTGGGGGCGCTGCTGCTCGTCGGTGGCCGTCGTAACGAGAGAGATGAGGGCGAACTCGCTCTCATCGGGCAGGTCACGGCCACGGGTGATGACGTAGGGACGGACTAATTCTCCGGCCTCGGACACGAACTCGGGCTCGGGCTCGGGACGGGCGGGTTCCGTCATGAGGTGACCGTGTCGCCGCGAAGGCCGGTCGACATCGCCTTGCCCAGTCGGCTGACCAGCTGCTGCATCCGGTACGTGATGTCCTGCATGTCGACCTCGGCCGACGCCGCCACGGCGAGGTAGCTGCCGCCGCCCGCAGCGTTCAGGAACACCCAGCCCCCGTCGAACTCGATGAGGGTCTGGCGCCAGTTCGCTCCGTGCTCACCGCAGAAGAAGCTGACGGCCCGGCTGAGCGACTGCAGGCCGGAGACGGCTGCGGCCACCTTGTCGGCATCGCCCCTGTCGAACTCCGCGGTACGGGACATCTGGAGGCCGTCGGCGGAAATCAGGACCGCGTGGAGAGCATGCGGAATCTGCAGCGCGTCCTCAAGCATCCAGGACAGGTCGTCGCTCACGGGGCATCGAATCCTTCGTGTGAATCGGCAGTGGTATCACCTTCGGCGGCCGGTACCCCCGCACCTCGGCCGCTCAGAGTGCCGCGCTGAAACGCGCCCATGGCCGCCACCCTTGCCTCTGCTGACCTGGCCGGCGGCGCTTCATCAGATCTGCGGCCGCTGTCCGGCACGAGCGCCATGCCGCGCTTGTTCCGTCGCCTGGGCAGCCCGCCCTCTGCCGCCGCAGGAGCCGAATCGCGGCTCTCGGCAGCGGCATTGACTTCTTGCGTGGTCGTGGGCGTCTTGGGCTCGGGCATCTCGGTCAACAACTCCTTCGGCACCATCACCACCGCGCGGACGCCGCCGTAGGGAGAGGTGCTGTCGATGGCGACCGTGAACCCGAACCGCGCGCACAGGGCACCGATCACCGCGAAACCGAACGCGGGAGGGTTACCGAGCTCCGCAACGCTCACCGCGGACCCGCTGGACAGCAGAGCGGTGGCGTTCGTCCGTTCTTCCTCGCTCATGCCGACACCGGCGTCGTCGATCACGATGCAGATACCCCGGGGTACCGTCCGCACCTCGACCTCGACCATGGTGGACGGCTCGGAATAGCTGGCCGCGTTGTCGAGCAGCTCGGCCACCGTCAGCGCGATCGGTTCGACGGCACGGCTGGTCACCGCGAAATCGACCCGTGAGGCGATCTCGATACGCTGGTAGTGCCGGATACGGCCCTGCGCTCCGCGGATCACGTCATAGACCGATGCGGCCTCCCGCTGCCGGCCGAGCCACCCGCCGCACAGCACAGCAATGGACTGCGCACGCCGGTTGAATTGCGAGTTCATGTGGTCGATGTCCAGCATGTCCCGCAGCACGGCCGAGTCGCCGTACTTCTTCTGCAGCCCGGAGATGGCCCGCTGCTGCTCCGCGGCGAGGCCTTGAAGGGTCCGCATGGCCGACTTCAGTACGGTGTTTGTGGCCTCATCCGCCTCTTCCTTGGCCTGGCGGACCACCTCGTCGTAGCCGCTGCGCAGCTCGGTGACGGTGGACCCGAGGTCGACGGCCCTGCCCTGCGATGCGGTCAGCTCGCCCTGAAGGCCCTGCTTCTGACGACGTAGCGCCTTGATCTTTTTTCGCTGGCGAGTGATTACCGTGGCGGCGACAGCGACGCCGACGGCAAGCGCCCAGACTGTCGGATCCTGCCAAAAATTCGTCATGTGACTCTCTATTGAGCGGCTGGATTCCAGCTCTCGAAATCTGTCCAAGCGGACCCTCGGCTGTGGGCAGACGTCACCGCCCGGAGAGCCCCCTGGCTGTAGCCATGCCAAGGTGAATGCTCACGTGGCATGTGCACGCGAGCTTATCACCGGACGATCATGAGACTCTGTCAAGTCCGCCACGCAGTTGCCCCGTTGGCGAGAAACGCATGTTCATGTCAGTGAGGAAGGTGTGCCCGCAGGGTGGAGGCCCAGTGGCGGAGCGCGCACTACGCCGCTCTGTGGTGTGGTACCTGGGTTCTTGCAGCTCTGTGCCGCATCTCGCCTCATAGCGGGCTGACGCTGCGACACAGAGCAGGGCAAGTGCCATCCGACCCACAACCGTTCCCAGGGCACACGATGGCCGATTCGAGAGCGGGCTACGGACAGCGACGCGAGCTGCGGACTCAGCGCATGTGCCCGCAGCCTCACGGTCTGGGCTTCCTTGTCGCCGGCAGCCTGTCCAGAACACGACGACGCGAACGACGAGAAGGGGAAGACGGCGCTCCCCGGCAAGCCGACAGCTTCGGCAGCTCGGCCGGCCGGAGCACCTCGCACGTCGCCGTCAGGTCCGCTGCGGTCCACCCGCTGGAGCCGAACGCTTCGGACGGGACAGTACGGCCCGCGGCGGTGATCGCGCCCGTTGGGGCAAGCCTCCCCTGGTCGGTTTCCAACGTCACAGTGCCGCTGGGTGCGTTCTTCGCCTTCGCCGTCGCGGCCACCGTGCAGGCCCGGGGCATCGCTGCTGTGAACGCGAGCACGTGGGCATGTCTCCTGATCACCTGCATCCTGTTGGTGGCCGTCCGCCGACTGACCGCTCTGGGCCTGCTGGGCTACGCCCGGCACCTGGGCGAACACCGCGTGACCGTCGACGCATCCGGCATCAGGATCGAGACCGAGCGGCATACGCAAGAGACCGGCTGGCAGTTCTACGGACGCTGCGTCGAAGGCCGGCGGGTATTCGTTCTCCTCACTCCTGACGCGTCACGGTCCGGCGTGATGATCCTGCCCAAACGCGGTCTGGCCTCACCGCAGGACTCGGACCGGCTGCGGGAGCTGATCACCGCCCACCTCGGCCACCTCCCCACCAGGTGACAACGAGTGTCCGTCCGGCGGAAGCCGGTCCTCGCAGGGACGTTTACGGCCACGGCTTCGCTTGGTCGGGAGGGGCACCGAAAGGGGTCCCCCGCCGGGCGTGCAGTGCAAGGCCGGGCGGAAGCCGCTGGAGGAACGAGGCGTCTCAGCCCGTCGTCTGGCCGGCGATGGCGAACCCTGCGGTGACTTGGCACAGTTCGTCGGCGGCTTCGCGCCGGCGGGGGTTGTTCAGCCCGACGAGGGTGCGGTGGGCCGTGGTCAACGTCGCGCGGGCCTCGTGGTGGCGGTTGAGGTGGCGCAGGGTAATGCCGAGGTCGAGGCGGACGGGTTCGCTCCAGGCAGGCATCCGGCCTGCCTCGAAGTGGGCCAAGGCGGCACGCAAAGGGGATTCGGCCTGGACCCATCGCCCCAGGGCCATGAGGTCACTGCCGAGGTTATGGCGGGTCTGCGCCAGATATGTGGCGATGAGGTCGTGCGGCTTCCCCGGCACGCCGGCGAGGCAGAGGGCTTCGCTGCGCCGGTGGATGACCAGGGCCTCGTCCGTACGGTTGGCGTAGCGCAGGTGCTGGCCCAGGGTATTGAGAATGGTGAGTTCGGCGAGGCGGACTTGCGGATCTGTGTGGTTCCTGAGGTGAGCGGCTGCTTCGTGCAGCCGGACAATGGATTCGTCGATCCGTCCGAGCCGACGGAGTGCTCCTGCCGCGTAGCCCAGGGCCCATCCCGTTTGGAGCCGGTCTGCGGCCTCGTATGCCGCGGCCAGGGCGGCTTGTGCGGCGGCCAGGGCGGCGGGGTAGTCGTTGAGACAGAAGTTGTAGGTCCAGGCGAGGTAGTTGAGGTGGACGGCCTCGTCGCGCCTGCTGCCGAGCGCGCGGGCTGAGTCGACGGCCCGCTGGAACACCTCCGCCCACAGCTCCCAGTGCGCGGTGATGTCGGAAAACCAGTGCATCGCTTCGGCGGCGTCGATGACCTGCTGGTGCCGGCCTGCCGCCTGGGCCTGACCCAGGGCCGCGAGCCACTGGGGCCGCTCGGCTTCCAGCCAGATCCGGGCCTGCTCGTGGCCGGTGGGCGCGGTGGCCAGGTCGGGGTCGCCTTCGGGCGCGTCCTGGTGGCGGTCGGCATCGAAGCGCAGTGCGGCGGCGGTGGCCCGGCGCAGGATCCAGCGGGCGGCCCGGTCCTGGGCAGCGGCGATCTCGGTGGGATCGTCATCCTCGACCAGTTGCTCGGCGGCGAACAGGCGCAGGAGGTCGTGGAAGCTGTAGCGGTCGGCGGTGGAGTGGGGCTGGAGCAGTCCGGCGTCGGCCAGCCGTTCGATGCAGCGCGCGGCCTGGCGTGGGGGTATGCCTGCCAGGAGGGCTGCGGTGGTGGGGCTGAAGTCGGGGCCGCAGGCAAGTGAGGCGCGGCGGAAGACGGTGCGGGCGGCCGGGCTGAGCTGAGCGTAGGACAAGGTGAAGGCGGACCGTATCTGCAGGGAGCCTGCCCGCAGGGTGTCCAGGCGGTCCCCGTGAGCGGTGAGCTGGGTAACGAGTTTGGCCAGGGTCTCGCCGGGCCGGGAGGCCAGGCGCTGGGCGGCGATGCGCATGGCCAAGGGCAGGTACCCGCAGAGTTCCGCGAGGTCGCGGGCGGCCTGTGCCTCCCGCTCGACCCGCTCCGGCCCGATGACGCGGGTGAGCAGTTCGACCGCTTCCTCCCGGCGCAGCAGCGACAGCTCCGTGCGGTGGACGGCTTCCAGGCCGGCCAGCGAGCGGCGGCTGGTGACCAGGGTCAGACAGGCGCCGTGGCCGGGCAGCAGGGGGCGGACCTGGTCCTCGTCGGCGGCGTTGTCCAGAAGGAGCAGCACCCGGCGCTCGCGCAGCACCGAGCGCAGCAGACCGCTGCGCTCGTCGGTGGCGGCCGGGACAGCGGTCTCGGCCACACCGAGCGCGTAAAGGAGCCGGGCGAGCACCTCGCGCGGCGGTGTGGGCTTCGGGTCCATGCCGCGCAGATCGACGGCGTACTGCCCGTCCGGGAAACTCGGCGCCAGAGTATGGGCGGCGTGCACGGCGAAGGCGGTCTTGCCCAGCCCGGGTTGCCCGCAGATCACGGCGACCGGCGGTCGGGCGGGATCGAGGTCCTCGGCCAGGCCCCGCAGCCCGGCCAGGGCAGGGCCGCGGGCGGTGAAGTCACAAAGATCACGCGGCAACGCCAGCCCGTGCACAGCCGCCGACCCCGCCCCTGACCCTCTCCCGGCCGCCGACCTGGGCCCCGCCCCGCCCACGGTCCGCGGACGACCCGAACGGGCGGCTTCCTCGAGCTCATGGCCCACAACGCCATCCACTCCCAAGGCCGCCACCAAAGCCTCCACCGTGCGCTGCCGCGGCCCTCGCGTCCGCCCGCGCTCCATATCCGACAGCGCCCGCACACTGACGCCCGCCCGCTGCGCCAGCCGCTCCTGGCTGATGCCCGCTCCCGTGCGCAGTGCGTGCAGCAGCTCGCCGAACTTGTTGTCGCTCACAGCTGTGGTCCTCCTGGTCCGCGAGGCCCGGCCGGAACGGCGTACCTACTGGTAGTACTCACCGGCAGAAGTATGCGGGCCGCTCCAACCACCGGTCGAACTTCCTGGTCCCCCCCGACCTGCACTGGATTGGATGAGGTGTGTCGGGCGCGGTCCTGTGCGCTTCTCGTACAGGGGAAAGACGCCAGGGCGCGGATCAGCATGCGCTGAAACGCGCGTCACGTTGCACAGGGCGCCAGCCCGGCCACCCGACAGCGGGCGCCCGGTTCGCCGGCGCATCCACCCGGTCGCCGCGCGTCTGTTCACTTGTGCAGACGACTTCCTAGCCAAGGCCCCTTTACATGCACATATCACGATTCTCAGATGCTTCCGGTGAACGTCCGGGTCGCCGCTCCAGCACGGCTGTCCGCCGATGGGACCTGTGGGCATTGGCAGCGAGCTCCTTGACGGCCCTGGGTGTGGGACTTGCCTCCGCATCGAACACATCGCAGCACCGGTGGGGACTTGCCGCTGCTGTCGCCTATGCCTGTGCCGCACTGGTGTCACTGGGTTCCCGTGTCCAGTGGTCTCGCGTGGTGGCCCTGATCGGCGTCGTCGGCGCGCTGGCCGTTCCGCTGGTATGGCTGACCGCCGTGGGCCTGCAGCAGATGGAGGTCGGCGTCGTCGAGCGGTCCGCCCAGCACTTCCTGGAGACCGGCACCCCCTACCTCTCGCATCCGGTCGCGGTACGTGACTTCAACCCCTACCTGCCCGGCATGGCCCTCTTCGGGCTCCCCCACGCGCTGTTCGGCGCAGGAATGTTCTCCAGCGCCCGCCTGTGGAGCCTGGCCGGGTTCGTTGCCGCGCTGGCCGCTGCCGTGGCCGTACTGGTCAAGGGCCGGCCGCAGGCCCGACGCACGGCGGTGACGGGGGCGGCGTGGATAGCGGCCTGCCCCGTGGTGGCACTGCCGCTGGCCATAGGCGGAGTTGATCCCGTGGTCGTGGCCTTCGTTCTTCTGGCCTTGGCATACGCACACCGGGGCCGTTCCATGGGTGCGGGTCTGGCACTGGGAGCGGCAGCCATTCTCAAGTGGACCGCGTGGCCGGCCATACCGGTCATCGTCGTCCTCCTGGCCGCGACCAAGGGATCACGCGCGGCCAGGACCGCGGCTGCGGTGGCGGTCGCAGTGGCGGCGTTGGCGGTCGTGCCGCCGCTCCTGACCGATCCACATGCCTTCGTCGACAACGCGGTGCTCTACCCCTTCGGACTGAGCGATACCGCCTCGACCGCCGCCAGCCCGCTCCTGGGCGCCCTCCTGTCTGCCGTGCTGCCCCACGGAAAGACCATCGCCGTGGCTCTGATAGGCATCGGTGCCATTGCCGTAGCCATGTCGCTCATCGTTCAGCCGCCGAAGACCACGGCGGCCGCCGCCCATCGGCTCGCGCTCGGCCTCACCATCGCCATCCTGCTGTCTCCGGCGACCCGCATCGGCTACGCCGTCTACCCCCTCACCCTTCTGATCTGGGCCCGCTGCACCACCCTGGCCAGGCCACAGCCCGCCCCGGAACCGACACCGGACCTGGGCGCCAGCAGTCCAGTGCTGCCCCGGCCGTAGAGCGGCTCCGAGTGGGCGGTTCGTGCGGCTTTGAGTGGTCTTGCTGTCGCCTGATGGTGTGGTGGCGGGGCGGAAGCTGATGATCACCGTGCGGAAGGACCGACACCGCTCGGTCAGCGGCCACGGGGGGGCGCCCACGAGATGCGGGAGATCGCTAACGCACGCGCCCGCCGATCAGGCGCAGTCTTCGGATCTCCTGTTGTGGGTTGGGTGTTGGGTCCAGGTGGAGTGGAGCTGTTCAGCCGTGGGCGGGCCGTCTGGGATCTCACTGATCAGATGGTCGATGCCCGGGTTCGGTCCGTGGCCCGGCCGGGCGAACAAGCTGATGACCAGATCGAATTCAGCGCCGACCACCACAGCCTGCCCCTCACCGTCAGGGCGGGCCCAGAAGTGCCCGCCCAGCCATAGCCGCGGCCTGACCTCCTTCCACGGTGTCCGCGGGTCGGGTACACCCCGGCCGTATCCTCTCGGACGCTCCTCTCCGAGGGCCCAGCGGCACAGTCAGGCGACCGCCGCCCCTGCTCGATGCACTGTCGCCGTGTCCAGCGCGGGTTCAGCAACCACCCCCACGACACACTGCCGGCGTCTCATAGAAACGGACCGTCTCGACAGCAAGCGAACGGGAACGTATGTCCGGGCTGACTGATCTGCTCCGAAACTCCCGCAGGACACCTTCTCTTCGCCCAGCATTGGACCATGGACATGGTCGACTTGGGTGCGGTCGCAGCCCTTCTCTCCGTTCCCACTGCCGTAGTTGCGGCATGGTGGACCAAGCGCAGCGCACAAGGCGCAACTTCTGCTGCACTCCTCGCCGGGCGCATCCAGGCGGATGCCGCCATCGCAGCGGTGCAGACCCAGAGCTTCCTCGACCGGGATCAGCAACGGCACATTGCGCTCGGCAGCGCGTGCCTGGAGTTCCTGAGCGTCTCCGACGCCCTGGTGGGTGTCGTAAAGCGACTCCCGAATCTCGATAGCAACGAACGCCAAGCACTCGTGGCCAAGCACGCCGTCCCGGTGGAAACGCGCTACGCCTCACTGGAGCTACTCGCACCTCCCGCTCTCCTTGCAGCGGCAGAATGCCTTCTCTCGCAATGCCGCCTCCTGGAACGCTGCGCTCTCGATCGCGCGGTATTACGCACGACGATCAGCGCGCTGGAGGCAGGTTGGTGCCCCGGCGACCCGGAAGACTGCACCAACGACAGTCATGGCACGGCGTACGTAGCCTGGGAATTGATCGTCGATTGGGCACGCAAGGGCGAGGACGAACGAAGGAATGACCGGGGTCTTCTGGACTACTGCCTCCGCGACAGCGCCACCCTCACCGACATGCAGGTAACTCAGACTCTCCGTCTGGTCGACCGCTGCCCATCCATGTGGGACCAACTGATCGGTGGATGGGTTCGGGACCCCCTCATCGAGCAGGTCGAATCCCACCGGAAGGACTTCGTCGCTGCGGCCCGCGCAGCCAGCTTCACAGCGCCGCCGGGCACTCAGCCCAGAGACCTTGAACGGTCGAGTTCTCCGCCTCGCCGCAACTGCGCGGCGTGATGCATGGGGCAGCAGCTCAGATGCTTCCCCGGAGCACTGGGGCGACAGTCCTCGTACGGCTCGCCGGACTCCCTGCGGTAGCGCCGTAGATCTCCGTACGATGCATGCGAACGGCGTCGCACAGCGCCTCGGCTCCAGGGGGAGACTTGCATCAGGCCGCCATCGTCTTCGTGCACGGTCTCTTCTCATCGCCGACCACCTGGACCCCCTTGCAGCAGGAGATGTCGGAGATCCCTGCAGTATCGGACGAGTACGACTTCCTGTTCTTCGAGTACGCGACGCGACCCGTGACCTGGAATCCGTTGCGGCGGATGCCGGATCTCGACACGATCGCGGAGAGCCTCCGTGGATTCATCGGGGACCTCACCACCGGGTACGAACGGGTAGCCCTGATCACGCACAGCCAAGGCGGGTTAGTCGCCCAACGGTATTTTTCCCGCATGCTGTTGGCGGGTCGCGGGCGGGAACTCGCCAAGATACGACGGCTGGTGATGTTCGCCTGCCCCAACAACGGGTCCGACCTGTTCCTGCTGGCCCGCAGGGGACTGATCCCCATGACCAGGAACAGCCAGGAGCGCGAGCTCAAACCGCTTCAGACCTCGGTACTCGAAACTCAGCGCAGGGTGATCGACGGAATCGTCCGTGCCTCGGAAGTCGCAGACGCCAGTTGTCCGATCCCGATCGTGGCCTACGCAGGCGAGAGCGACAACGTGGTAGTCCCCTCCTCGGCCGCAGGGTTCTTCCCCGAGACGGGGGTGCTGCCAGGCGACCACTTCTCGGTCATCAAGCCCGGAGGTCCGAACAGCCGGCTTGTCCACGCCGTAGGCAAGGAGCTCGCACGGGCCCTCGCGGAACCCTTCCCCGTCGAGGCGCACCCCGAGGCCGACATCCCTCATCGACGCAGGCCGGCGCACTTTGCAGCCGACGTGCTCACGGAACGCGAAATGGCTGGACCGATCAACATACCAACCGGTGCGCCCGGTGGACATGTGACCGCGCTCTACCTGCACGGCGGCCCGGTGGAGCAACTCAGGAACGTGGATATCCTGGTGTCATCGGAGAACACCTATCTCCAGATGTCCCAGTTCTTCAAGCCGTCGACATCCGGCAGTCTGCGACGGGCAGCGGCGGAGAAGAGCGGCGGGGGACAAATCCTCGAGGACGTGGCCGGTGATCACCTCGCTGCGTGGCTTCGCAGCCACGGCAGCCTCGGACTCCCCGTAACCGGCGGAACCGTTGCGCCGACACCTGCGGGTGCACTGTCGAAACGAAACGTGCAGCGTATCTATCACGCAGCCATCGCCGCCCCCATTTCGGGAACGAACAGTTACGGCATCGACCCTCAGTCGATCCCCAGAGCCGTGCACAACATCTTCGACCTGGCCCGTCAGGAACGTGACGAGCAGGGCCTCGCTCTCTCATCCATCTGCTTTCCTCTCTTCGGGGCAGGACGCGGGGGGATGAGCGTCTCGGAGAGCTTCGAGTTGATCTGGGAACCGCTGATGAGCGAACTCGCCGAAGACCCCAGCTGGAGCATCCACTTCACCACCCGCCGAAAGACGATCTTCGACCTGCTCCACGAGAGGCTTCGCGCCAAGAAGCGCGCCTACGAGCAGATCGCCCAGGAGCGCGGGTGACCCTGCCGGAAATCCTGTCTCCGCATGATGCGGTCTGTATGAACCACATCAGCGACACACATCTGCGCCGCCACCTCAGCCCGATGATGACCGCCTCTCACTGCTCCTTCTGCACTACGCACTCGCTTCGAGACGGACCCGTGGCCGTCGGCATCCACCTCCTTGCGCGCCGTGTCCTCGACGCAGTCCAGGACAAGTACGAGCACACGCATGCGCCCGAGGGGGGCATCAGCACTGCGGCCGCTGTCGAAGAGGTCTGCCGAGGCGCCGTCGAGCCCCGCGTGACGCTCCTCATACGGAAGTGGGCCGAACCCGCGTCGTGGAAGCTGCGGGAAGTTCCACGACAGCACGCCGCTTACGCCCACTGGACCGGCTTTCGCCAGCAGGTCAGTCACCAGAGACGATTCACCCTGCTCACCGGAACCGGACGGCATGATGCGCCTTCGCCCCTGGCCATGCTGGACGAGGTGTCCGCGGTCGTCGACCGGGTGGGACTCGTTCGCACGCTGCCCGCCGGACACCAGGTGTGGCGCGGCCGCATGCGCGCCGACGCGGCCCCACCGAACTATGCCGCGGCAGACATCGGCTCGACGCCGCCCGCACGGGCCACCGCCAACCGGATGAGCCCCGCAGGCGTCTCAATGTTCTACGGATCTGCGAACGTGGAAACCGTCCTCGCGGAGATATCGGCACACGATCTCAGGCCCTACGCAGCCGTGGCAGCATTCGAGCTGATCCGTCCGGTCTCCGTGGTCGACCTGGCGGTCGTACCCTCCGTACCGAGCTGGTTCGACCCCGACCGAGGAACCATGACCGGCCCAGTTGAGTTCATCCGGTCCTTTTCGGACGACCTGAGCCGTCCGGTGGCCCGGGACGGGCACGAGCACCTCGCCTACGTCCCCACCCAGGTACTGACTGAGTACCTCCGCTACCTCTCACCACTCAGCGTGGACGGGATCAGCTTCCGCTCGGCACACAACGGTGGTGTCAACTACGTACTGTTTACGGGTCCCGAAGGCTGCGTTGACCCCGGAGCCGAAACTGCTCAAGCGATGCTTCGCCTTCAGCAGGGCACCGAACGAGTTGTCGAGCGTTCGAGCGTCTAGCAGGTCGCTTGCGAGCCGCTCTGACTCATGGCCGCCGAGCCCGCTGTTCCCCAACATTCGTTCCCTTCTTACTGATCACGGCGCTGGGCGCGCCGAACGCGAGCAACTTCCACGGTCGTCACCGCCCGTCCGGCCAGCCGGCGTTCTTGGTCTCCCCGGGCCGGCACCCGGTGGTTCAGGCGGACAGCCCGGCCCGGAGGCGCTGCCGCAGCACGGTCCTTGGAGGGCCCACAGCCAGTTCCGGCCTCGCTCGGACGAAGGAATGGGGCTCCAGGAGACCCGCTGAGTCGGCAGCTGTGACTGACTGCCAGTGAACGTTGTCAGCGTCGAGCCGGCCAACTGGGTGACTGATGTCGTGCCGATGGTGCGCAGGAGCCGTGCCCACACCCAGGCCCCAGGGTCTCTCGATCGTACGAAGGATCGGAATCGACCCGCCAACAAGGTAAGCAGCGTTTGAGTGGGCCTCTGAGCGCTCAAGTTGGCCGTCGAAGCGGTGTTGTAAACCCTTACTCGTCAGTGGAACCAGACGACGAGCCGGACGTTCTCGGGGCCATAGAGCTTGGCAAGGGTGTGCATCACTGCCCAGACCGGACCCCAATGGGTCGTGTCTCCTGCCACGTCCTGTCGGCTGAGCGAACCTGAGCTGTTGGTCTCCTGCCAGTCGGCCGAGGTCAGCTCCGCCCAGGTGATCCACGTAGTGCCGTAGACATCATCGGGTCCGCCGGCCGCGGCGAACATGGCGCGGACTCCGTTGGACGAATCCTCCGGCAGGCCGCGGTCCTCCGCCAGCGGACGGAAGCCGAAATAGTTGCGGACGCCGAAAAGACAGGCCAGGGCGTCGTAGGCATTGCCGGAGTTGAGGAGCCAGACGTCGATGGCGGACTGCCACACGGAGTCCTCGTCATCAGAACCCCAGAGATGTGCCCCCGGGTTGCACTCAACCATCCCGCTGAAATCGGTAGACATGCAGGAAGTCTGCTGGCAGGGACGGGATCCGTCTTCCAATTTTCGCAACGCAGCCAACGGCCGATGTGTTGGTTGGCGGATTCTTCCCTCAGGGCTCCTCGGAGCCCGTCTCCTGCCGCATCGTTCAAGAGACCGATCATTTCGCAACGACCTGGCAAACAGGCTTCTCCTGGGCGGACGGTTCCGCTGTCGTCGAGTTCCCAGAGAGTGCAATCCGACGAGAATCCTGCACCTTCGACCTTGAGACCTTCGATCTACGTGATCATGGACAACCTCTTCGCCCACAAAGGCGCCAAGATCCGCCGGTGGGCGTGGAAGACCAAGGTCGCGCTGTGCTTCACCCCGACGAACGCCTCCTGAGCCAATCCGATCGACGCGCACTTCGGTCCACTGCGGCAGGTCACCCTGGCCAACTCGAACCACCCCAACCACACCGTTCAGCCCCACGAGCTGCACCGCCATCTGCGCTGGCGCAATACCAAAGCCCGTCACCCCGACCTCCTGGCCGCCCAACGCCGCGAACGAGCCCGCATCCGCAGCGAGAAGGGTCTCCGCTGGGGCGGTGGGCCGTTGGCCGCGGGCTGAGATTTCCCGCCATGACGGCCTATTCGGCCATCTCCTCGGGAGGAAGACGAGTGATCTTCTTTCCCGCTTCGGTCTCGACCAGGGTCAACGCGCCAATCCAGTTCCCATCTTCGGGATACTCCCAGTTGGCCGCGTCTTCGAGAATCGCCGGAAGCTGATCACGAGGCACCAGGTCACCGGGCTGGACGCCGTTCTCCCCGGCGGGGGAGGTCCACGGCGCGAGTCGGCGGACCTCGATCCACCCACGATCGATGAGAGCGAGCAAGATTCCCGCCAGCTCGTTGACCGGTCGAGACTGGTCAGGTTCGTCGAGATCGCCCCAGACACCAGGCAGGATGTCGATCTCGTAGGAATTGACCATGAATGCTTCTTCAGACTTGGTCAATGCGTCCCACTCCTGCTTGCTCACCCAGCAATCGTCGCAGAGCCGCTGAAGGTGCGCGTTGCTCATGATCGATTGGGCCTGGCTTGCGTCGGCGATACCGAAGAGCACGGCGAAGGACAGCCCGGTGCCCTCCTCGGTCCGGTCGACCTGACCCGCCAGGCTGCCGCTGCCGTGGACGAAGTAGCCGTACAGGCCCTTGCCGGGGATCCAGAGGTGCTGGTTGATCCTCGCCTTCAGCGTGTCGGCGGCGGAGCTGAGCGCGTCGGCCTCGCTGCCGGGCCTGCCAGGGCCGCGGCCATCAGCGCGGCACTGCGGTAGGCGGAGTAGTACACCGCGTTCGTGCTGAGCGCCATGATCGACGAGGTGCCCGAGTAGTCCCCGACGAACCCGCCGTGGCTCTCCGTGCTGTCGGCCGGCGGCGCCGGGTAGCCCGCGATGCCGTCGTTGAAGAAGGACGGCCCCTGGAACAGGCCGAAGCCGCTGTTGAAGTTCTGCCTTCTGCGGACGTCGAGCGTGTTGACGGCCACCTGGTAGGCGTTGCTGAGGAAGCTCCGGTCGCCGGTGGCCAGGTAGTGGTTCCAGGCGCCGGTCATCCAGATGACCTGGTCCCACTGCTGGTTGTCCTGCTGCACGATCAACTTCTCGTCGGGCTGCTTGACCACCGCCGCCCACAGGGTGTTCGCGGCCTGCTTCGGCTCCAGCAGCCTGGCCGCCTTCCAGGTGTTCACCGCCGCGTCCCGGGTCCACGGCTGGTCGTAGCCGCCGCCCGCCCTGACGAACTGCCGCGGATTGTCGGTCATCAGCCCGGAGGAGTTGTAGACCGCCGGATCGTAGGTGACGGTTTGGTGTGGAGCAGGTTCGTCAGCGCCTTGCTGTAGGCCGGGCCGAGCTTCGCCTGGGTCGCGGCGTCGGCGAAGGCCGGCGTCGGGCGAGGCCACCACTCGCGGCGGCCGCCCTCCCGGCCGACGCCCCCGTGCCGGTGAGGGCGGCTGCGGCCAGGACCAGCGCGACCGCTCCGGCAGACAGCTGGAACCCGTGCTGTCGCGGTCGCGGACGGAGCCTGCGGACAAGTCTCGACATCATGTACCTCTCGCGATGATGGATCACGAACCCGGAGCGAAAGAGCGCCGGGAGCCGGACAGCCTTCGGTGGGGGGGGCAGGTCGGCACGCGGGGCGGACAGGGCGGCACAGGGCCGGCTCAGGAAGGGAGATTCCACTTCTGGTTCGGTCCGTTGTTGCAGTCCCATATGTCGAGCTGGGTGCCGTTGGCCGTGTTGAGTGCGGGGATGTCGAGGCACCGGCCGGACTGGGGGTTGACGAGGGTCCCGTTGCTCACGTTCCACTGCTGGTTCGCGGCGCCGTTGCAGGTCCAGAGGTTCACCAGGGAGCCGTTGGCGGTGCCGTTGCCGACCACGTCGAGGCAGAGTCCGCCGGTCCTGACGGAGCCGTTGCCCACGGTCCATTGCTGTGCTGGAGAGCCGTTGCAGTCCCAGATGTCCACGACGGCACCTGCGGTGGTCGACGCGGTGAAGTCGTCCAGGCACTTGTTGCCGTTGAGGACCGAGCTGATCTGTCCCGCGCCGCCGTTGGGGGGATTGCCCGTGCCGGGGGTGATGGACAGGTTGTCGAACTGGTCGGTGCGGTAGCCCTGGATACCCAGGCCCGCCTGTCCTGTCTGGAAGGAGCCGTCGCTGACCGACCCGAATTGGTTGCCGTCCAGCTTCGCGGTGATCTGCGAGCCCTGGAAGGTGAGCGACAGGTTGTGCCACGTGCCCGTTCCCAGGGCGGTGGTGGTACCGGTGGCCAGGGTGTGGTTCGAACCGTCCGTCAGCATCTTCTCGATCCACCACTGGCCGGTGTCACGGATGCGGAGGTAGTAGGCATTCATGTGTGACTGCGGACGCAGCTGAGTGTTGGCCCGGCCCAGAAGCTCGGTGGTGCCCGCACCGCGCAGGAACACGTCGGAGCTGACGGTGTAGTTCGACCAGCTCGGATCGCCGATCAAGGTGTACGAGTCGGAGTCGTCCTGCCACTCGATCGGCTTGACCGGAGCCATCTGCTGCACACACTTGCCCGCACGGCCGGCCGCGCAGGGCTGGACCTCGAACGAGCCCTGCATGTCGGACATGTACATGGCCTGAACGTTGTCGGCGTAGCTGTCGAAGTTGTCGCTGTACGGCAGCGCGAGCGAGTGCGCTGCCGGGGCCGTCGCGGTGCCCTTTCCCTGTCCGCCGAGGGTGCTGACCGTGTACACGTAACCGGGCTGCATCGTCAGCGAGTAGGAGCCGTTGTTCGGTGTGATGTCCTGGGTGTGGATGAAGGACGTCGCTTCGCCGGGGTTGTTGACGTTGGTCGCCCACACGTGCACGGTGCCGGTCGACAGGCCGCCCCGGACGGTGAAGTTGGCTGTCTGGGACCCGTTGGACGTCGTGGTTTCCAGGATCGTGGAGTAGTCGGGGCCAGTGTTCGACTTGACGGTGACGTAGGTGCCGTTGTTCTCGTCGCCGCCCAGGTAGCCCGAGGCGGAGTCGATGAACTTCCATCCGGGCTTGGTGAACTGGGTGACCTGGGCGGTGGCCCAGGTGCTCGCGCCGATCTGGTAGTTGCCCGACCAGGGTGAGTTCGCGGTGGCGAGACCTACCGTGTTGTAGGGGAGGTTCGGGTAGATCGCGGCCATCAGCGGCCAGTTGAAGTAGCTGGTCATCCTTGCGTCGGTGTAGCCGCGGGTGATCGCGCGGATCAGTGCCGGGGCGCCCGTGTTCATGTCCTGCGAGCCGTTTTCGCTGTCCCACAGTGGCTTGCCGTTGTTCTTCGCCGCGGTGCTGCTGGAGCAGGTCCTGGCGTCGCCGCCGTCGCCCCCGTTGCAGGAGTAGTGGGCGCCGATGATCGAGACGGCGTCGTTGAACGCCTGGTTGTTCGCCATGTCGTCGGCCACGCCCCAGCCGCTGTCGTCGGCGACGAGCTGGACGCCGGAGTACCCGGCGTTGTTCAGTGCCGAGCGCAGCTGGATGAACCAGTTGACGTCGTGGCCGCGTTCGTTCCAGCCGCCGAGGTACTTGATGTCCAGGTTATGCTGCTTGGCGCAGTTGAGCCAGGAGATCAGGTAGTTGATGGTGTCGGTGGACCAGAAGCCGCCGCTGATCCAGCCGGGTGCGGCCCAGGCGAGCCCGTACAGGCCGATGTCGGGGTTACGGGCCTTGGCCTGCTCGGCGAGCCAGAACTCGTAACCGGCATTGCAGTTGATGGTGCCGCGCGAGTGCTCGATCGACGGCTCCGATCCGTCGGTGGAGTTCGCGTCGCCGCCGATCTCCAGTTTCAGGAGCTGGAGGTTGGCGCCGTAACCCGGCTTGAACATGTAGTCCAGGATCTGGGACCGTTGCGCGGCCGGATAATCCGTCAGCAGACGGGAGTTGCCGCCACCGCCGCTGATGGCGCCGATGCCGTCGAAGGTCCGGCCGCTGTGGGCTCCGTCCACACCGATGGACGTGGTCGCGGCCTGTGCGGGGGCGGCGCTCACCGCCAGCACGGCAGCGAGGAGGGTCAGCACCCATAAGGGGGCGAGTCTCCGTAGTCGCTTCATCATCGACATCCTTCTTCCGGGAGGACTTCGGTCAACGCGGTGCGGTATTCGTTTCCGGGCCCACGCCCTCGACCGGCATGCGGACGTGAACAGGGCGGCGACCAGGACCTCCGCCGGCGCGGGCGGTTCGAGCCGTGCCACGCATCCCGACTGACAACGTTGTCTAATTGGAGTCGATCCGTCTCGGTGCAGCCTTCATGGGGACTCCCGAGAGTCCTGCCCAGGATGCAGGGGTATGCATGGGCAGCCGGGGAGAGCGCTCTCTGAAGCTAGCCAGCCAGCATGACCGCGTCAACGGTCTGGACATGTGGTCGGATCAATCGGAAGCCTTCCCTGACCCATGGCTCCCGGCGGCAGCACATCCTCGCGCCGGCCGGGTCGGCGGCCCCCGAGCGGCGGGAGTGCCGGATTCCATCACCCGCCACCTCGCTACGGGTCTCGATGACCGGTGCCGCACGGGCACGGGGGGCGATGTCCGGGCTTCCGGAGCCGGCGGCCGTCGCCCGCCGGAAAGCCAACACCCTTTGCTCCGACGTCTGTTGGTCTCTGTTCGCGATTTCGGTCGATTGCGTTGACAAGTGTCGCGACCCTGCCCTTTGCTTTCGGGGATTCACCCCCACCGGTCCGGTGACAGCCGAGCTGTCCGTACCTGGAGCCGCAACGATGAAACGATGGCGCACCTTCCTCGCAACCTGCCTGCTCTTCCTGGGACTCGCCGCACCGACCACCGCCGCGCAGGCCGCCCCGGCCGCGGCCGCCGATCCTGCCTCCCTGGTCAATCCGCTGCTGGGTACCTCCAACGGGGGCAACACCTTCCCCGGAGCCGACACCCCGTTCGGCATGGTCTCGTGGAGCCCCGACACGAACTCCCGTCCACCCGGCGGCAACTACGCATACTCTGACAACGTTGTCACAGGTTTCAGTCTCAACCACATCTCCGGACCCGGCTGCGGCGCGATGGGCGACATCCCGGTCCTGCCCACCACCGGCGGCATCGACGGGAACGCGACCGTCGGCTTCTCGCACGGCAACGAGACGGCGAGCGCCGGCGCGTACTCGGTCAACCTCGACAACGGGGTCAGCACCGAACTGACCACGACCGCGCGCTCCGGCATGGCGCGCTTCACGTTCCCGTCGACCACTCAGGCCAACCTCCTGTTCAAGCTGAACGCCGACAAGGCCACCAATCTGCACTTCAACAAGGTGAGCAGCACCGAGGTCAGCGGCTCCGTGGACGCCGGCCTCTTCTGCGCGTCGGCCCCGTCCTACACCGCGTACTTCGACATGGTCTTCGACCGGCCGTTCACCGGCACCGGCACGTTCGACGGGGGCAATTCGGTCACCTTCGACACGACCGGCAACCGCACGGTGCAGGCCAAGGTCGGCCTGTCATACGTCTCGATCGCGGGTGCCACGGCCAACCGTCAGTCGGAGAACCCGGCCTGGGACTTCGGCGGAACCCGGACCGCCGCGCACCACGCATGGAACGACGTGCTCGGCAAGATCGCTGTCACCGGCGGCTCGTCCGACCAGCAACAGGTCTTCTACACCTCGCTCTACCACTCGCTGCTGCACCCGAACCTGCTCAGCGACAGCGACGGGAGGTACTGGGGCTTCGACAAGAAGGTCCACACGGTGTCCGGAGGCCAGAAGGCCCAGTACGGCACCTACTCCGGCTGGGACATCTACCGCACCCAGGCGCAGCTGGAAGCCCTGGTCGCCCCCGAGCAGGCCAGTGACAGCGCCCAGTCGCTGGTGAACGACTACGCGCAGGCCGGATTCTTCCCGAAGTGGTCACTGAACTCCGCCGAGACCCAGGTCATGAACGGCGATCCCGGCCCGGCGATCATCGCCGACTACTACGCCTTCGGCGCGCGGAACTTCGACACCGCGACCGCCAAGGCGGACATGGTCAAGGAAGGCACCACCACCAACCCGATCCGGATGGGTTTGGACCTGCAGACCAAGTACGGCTACCTGCCGTCCGACGGCTCCTACCCACGGGACTTCTACGGTTCCGTGGCCACGCTCCTGGAGTACAGCGCACAGGACTTCGCGACCTCCGCCTTCGCGGGCGCCCTGGGAGACACCACCACCCAGTCGCAGTTCGCCAACCGCGCACAGGACTGGAAGAACACCTTCAACGCCTCCACCGGCTTCATGCAGCCCAAGCAGCTCAACGGCTCCTGGAAGCCGGGATTCGACCCGACCAGCAGTGACCAGTTCGTGGAGGGGACGTCCTGGCAGTACACCGGGGCGGTGCCGCACAACATCCGCGGGCTGGCCGATGCCATGGGCGGCAACAGCAAGTACGTGAACTACCTCGACAGCGTGCTGTCCGAGTTCAACGGATCCGGCGGATCGCACGCGGACCTGGGCAACGAACCGTCCATCGAGCTGCCGTGGGAGTACGACTACGTGGGCCAGCCCTGGGAAGACCCAGAGGATCGTCCGGCAGGTCCAGGACCGGCTGTGGCCGAACGACCCGGCGAAGTGGGGTGTCGGAAACGACGACCTGGGCACCATGAGCGCCTGGTACGTCTGGTCCGCGATGGGCTTCTACCCCGAGACCCCCGGCACCTCCGACCTCGCCCTGGGCAGCCCGCTGTTCACCCACGTGGACGTGACGCTGGGCAACGGCCGGCACATGGTCGTCAACGCTCCACAGGCAGCCGACAACGCCCCCTACGTCCAGAGCGCCACCCTCAACGGCGCCAACTGGAACAACGCCTACCTGCCCGCCGACTTCGCCACCGGCGGCGGGACACTCGACCTCGCACTGGGCACCGGCGCCAACACCGGATGGGCCACCGGGGCGTCCTCCGCACCGCCCTCGTACAACGGCGACGGCGGTGCCAAGCCCCCGGGGCCGCCTGTGGCGCCCTCGGGTCCTGTGACGTCGGCGAACGGCGGCAAGTGCCTGGACGACGACACCGGGTCGACCACGAACGGCAACAGGATCCAGATCTGGACCTGCAACAACTCCGCCGCTCAGCAGGTCACGGTGACCGCGGACGGGTCCCTTCGCGTGCTGGGCAAGTGCGTGGAGGTCACGGGTAACGGCGGGGCCGCCAACGGCACGCTGATCGAGCTGTGGGACTGCAACGGCGGCAACAACCAGAAGTGGACCTACAAGGCCTCCACCGGCGCACTGGTCAACCCCCAGTCCGGCCGCTGCCTCGACGTACCCAACGCGAGCACCGCCGACGGCACCCAACTGGAGATCTGGGACTGCCACGGCGGGAACAACCAGAAATGGAGCCTGCCCTCCTGAAACCGGGGCGCTCCCCCGCCCCGCGCGATGGCACACCCGTGCACACGGGTGTGCCATCCAGGACACCGATCACATGACCACCGCGAGCAGTCCGCGTGCCGAACGTCGGCGCGGGCCATACGACACACAAGCCAGAGAGCGCTCTCCTCCCTTGATGGAGCGCCTCTGCCGTGACGAGAGGTTTTGGGAGTCCATGAAGTCACAGAGGTCACAGAAGTCACAGAGGTCCACCTCGGTAGCTCTGTTCGTGCTTATGGCCACGCTGTCCTCCCTTTCGGTCGGCGGAACATCGCCCGCCGCCGCGGCGCCCGCTGCCGTGTGCAACACGTACTGCGACGCGCGGGACCCGGCGTCAAGCACCCAGGACCGCGTCCCCGTCACCGCCTCGGTGGCCGGGAGGTCGATCGCGCTGCACTTCGACGACACCGACGCGATGGGCTGGGCTTCCATCGACAACGGCGGCTCCGGTGACCACGTGTGGCTGGACCGGTCCATGGACGGCGGCCGCACCTGGGCCTCCGGCAGCCGGCTCGGCGACACCGCCGTGCCGTCCGGAGGGACCGGCTGGCGCACTCAGATGTACAACGTGGACGACTGGAACACCCGGGGCGTCGGGGCCCTGCGGGCGTGCGGGCAGCCCGCCGGCGGGGCCATCGCGTGCACGCCCTGGGCGCGCACCACCTGGAACGCGGGCAGCCGGAGCACCGCGGCGGCCACCGCGCTCATGATGTCGTTCGACCGCAGCAGCAAGCTCTTCGGCGGCAACGGCTGGTGGACCGCGGCCAACGCCCTGACCGCGGTCATCGACAACAGCCGTATCAGCGGGATGGGGAGCTACACCTACGCCATCGCCGAGACGTACGACAAGAACATCGGCGCGCAGGGCGGCCAGTTCCGCAACGAGTACCTCGACGACACCGGGTGGTGGGGGCTGGCCTGGGTCGACGCGTACGACGTGACCGGCGACAGCCGGTACCTGGAGACCGCGCGGGCGGACGCGGACCACATGCAGGCGAACTGGAACGACACCTGTGGCGGCGGGGTCCGCTGGAGCACGAACGGGAACTACAAGAACGCCATCACCAACGAGCTGTTCCTCCAGCTCAACTCGGCCCTGCACAACCGCATCCCGGGCGACACCACGTATCTGGACCGGGCCAGGAGCGAGTGGAACTGGTTCCGGAACAGCGGCATGATCAACGGCGACCGCATGATCAACGACGGTCTCACCGACGCCTGCGCCAACAACGGCCAGCCCACCTGGACCTACAACCAGGGCGTCATCCTCGGTGCGTTGACCGAGTTCCACAAAGCCACCGGGGACTCCGGCCTCCTGACGACGGCACGGAACCTGGCCGACGCCTCCACCACGCGGCTCGAGACGGACGGCGTCCTGCGCGAACCCGGCGAGGGCGACAGCTGCACGGGAGACGGCCCCAGCTTCAAGGGCGCCTACGTACGCGGCCTCGGCACGCTCAACCGCCAACTGTCCGACCACCCCTACGCCCCGGCCCTCACCCGCTGGGCGAACAGCGCCTACGACCACGACCGCAACCCGCTCGACCAGTACGGCCCGCACTGGAGCGGCGGCAACGGCACCAGCGACTACGGCTGCCAGCAGAGCGTCCTCGACCTCCTCAACGCCGCCACGGGCTGAGAAGGCCCGCTCTGAGACATCCACACTCCATCTGATGAGGACTGGCCATGAAGAAGAGATCCTTCGCAACTCTCGCCCTGATTTCGGCTACCGCAACCGGGATGCTCTGGGGCGGCACGCTGCCCGCTGCGGCGGCGGCGCGGGCCGCGGCACCGGGCGAGCAGTCTGTCGCCGCGGCCTCCGCGTTACGTGTCATGCCCCTGGGTGACTCGATCACTGACGGCCTCGGGAGCAGTACCGGAAACGGCTATCGAGGCCCGCTCTGGGACGAGTTGAGCTCCAAGGGCTACTCGCTGGACTTCGTCGGCACGTCCCGGGCCGGCTCCATGGGGGACCCCGACAACGAAGGCCACTCCGGCTGGCGGATCGACCAGATCGCCTCCATCGCGGACGCCTCGTTGTCCCGCTACCGGCCCAACGTCGTGACCCTGATGATCGGCACCAACGACCTGGGGCAGAACTACCAGGTGCCCACCGCGCCGGACCGGCTCAATTCCCTGATCGACCAGGTGGTGGCCGACGCCCCGGACGCGACCGTACTGGTCGCGTCGCTGACCGTCTCCACGAACCCCACGATCGAGGCGAACAGGGGCACGTTCAACCAGCGGATCCCGGGGATGGTCCAGGCGAAGCAGGCAGCGGGCAAACATGTCCGCTACGTCGACATGGGCGCTCTGACCACCGGCGACCTGGCCGACGGGCTGCACCCCAATGACGCCGGCTACCGGAAGATGGCCGACGCCTTCGACACCGGCATCCGGGCCGCGGACGACGCCGGCTGGATCGGCGAACCTGTCCGCACCGGCGGTCAGGTGAGATCCGCGATCGCCGGCAAGTGCATGGACGTCAACGGCGGCAGTTCCGCGAACGGCACCCCCGTTCAGCTGTGGTCCTGCAACAACACCGACGCGCAGTGGTGGACGGCAGGGTCCAACGGAACGCTGCGGGCACTGGGCAAGTGCCTGGACGCCACAGGCCTCGGCACCGCCAACGGCACCGAGGTGGAGCTCTGGGACTGCAACGGCGGAACCAATCAGGTCTGGGAGGCCTACAACGGCGGCTACCGGAACCCGGCATCCGGGCGCTGCCTCGATGACCCGGCAGCCTCCACCACCGACGGCACGCGGCTGGTGCTGTGGGACTGCAACGGCGGCCCCAACCAGAAGTGGACGGCCGTCTGACCGCGTGGCGCCGCGTTGTCCCCGGCGACGGTGAGATGTGCCGTCGCGCGATCGATCGGGCCGTCCCCGGCCGCTACCCACCCACGCCCTTGGAGGCACCATGCCGGTTCCTCGGCCGCTGGCGTCGGCCAAGGCGAAGATCAAGATCAACACCGTCGACCACAACACCTTCCAGCAGAACATCACCAGCTATCTGCAAGGCAGCTCGGACGACCTGTTCACCTGGTTCGCCGGATACCGGATGCAGTACTTCGCCGCCCAGGGACTGGCCCAGCCGATCGACGACGTCTGGGAGAAGATCGGCGGCAACTTCGACAAGGTCGCCAGGACACTCTCCACCGGACTGGACGGCCACCACTACCTCGTCCCGCTCTACAACCACCCCTGGGTCGCCTTCCACAGCAGGAGTCACCGCCGACGTGACCGGTGCGGAGCGGCTGCCCCTTCGCGTCACCGATTCGGGCGACGGCGACGCGAAGGACCACTCGGACTGGGGCGACGCCGCGCTGCGCCGCGCACGTGACGCCCTGACGGCCCGGCCCTTCGCCGGGCCCGTTCCCTGACGGCCCGGCCGGGACGCCACGACGGCGTTCCGGCCGGGCCGCCCGCCCGTCGGCCCTGTCGTGCGGAGCGGCGGCGCCGACCGGCCCGTTCGCTCATACGCCTGCCGGGCCGCCGAGTGCGCAGTGCCTGCCACCGTCCAGCAGCTGTTCCACCTCGCGTTGGGCGGCGTTCACGATCACCCGGACGCACCGTGCCGCGTCCTCCTGGCGTCCCTCGGCGACGGCCTGGGCCACTTCCAGGTGGCGCTGCACGGCGTCCGCGTCCACGTGATCCGGCATCAGGGGCAGGTCGCGGCGGGCGACGAGCAGTTCCTCGGTGACCTCGGAGAGCTGGGCGAACATGCCGTTTCCTGAGGCGTTCAGCAGGGCTCGGTGGAAGGCCAGGTCGGCCGCTATGAAGCCCTGGATGTCGTCCTGGGCGACGCTCGCCATCGCCCGGGCGAGATCGACGAGCGAGGCACGGGTCCCGGGGGACGAACCGGCTGCGGCGAGGGCCGCGGCCGACGGTTCCACGGCGGCGCGCAACTCGGCGAGTTCGCGCAGCTGGACGCTCCGGGAGGGGGAAGCGAGCCGCCACCGGATGACCTGGGGGTCGTACAGGTTCCACTCGTCCATCGGGCGCACGGTGATGCCCACCCGGGGCCGGCTGGTGACGACCCGCTTCGACTCCAGGACGCGGACCGCCTCGCGTGCCACGGTACGGGAGACCCCGTACCGGTCCTGCAGGTCCTCCAGGCGCAGCACCTCGCCCGCGCGGATCTCCTCCGCGGCCAGGGATTCCCCGATCCGGCTCAGTACCTGCCCGTGTAGTCCGTGTAGTTCCACGCCTCTCCCTGCCGCTCGAACATCGCCGTCGGGGGTCAATTCTGCCGTCCCGCGGGAGTCATCGGGCCTCGGCGAGCCGACTCAGGAGGGTACGGACCCGCTGACCGGCGTTCCGGGGGCCGCCGGAGGTCAGGGCCGCGCCCATGCCGCAGGCCACCGCGCCTGCCGCTATCCACTCCGGGGCGTTGTCGGGGGTCACCCCTCCCGTGGGCAGGACGGGTGCCTGGGGAAGTGCCGCGCGCACGTCGCGCAGCCAGGCCGGGGAGACCGCGGACGCGGGGAAGAGCTTCAGTGCGTCGGCACCCTCCTCCAGGGCTCGCACCATCTCGGTCGGGGTGGCCACGCCGGGAAACACCGGAACCCCGTAGCGATGGCCCGTGCGTATCACCTCCGGGTCGAGGCTGGGCGACACCAGGAAGCGGGCGCCCGCTTCGACGGCGGCACGGGCCGCCGTGGCGTCGATGACGGTACCCGCGCCGAGCAGCGCACCGGGGTGGGTCTCGGTGAGCCGGGCGAGCGCGGTGAGCGCGCGCGGGGTCGTGAGCGCGATCTCCACGGCCTGGAGTCCCGCTTCCAGCACGGCGTCCGCCGCAGCGACGGCCTCCTCGGGCCCGGCGGTGCGAATGACGGCGAAGACGCGTTGCGCGGTGACGGCCCGGACCGTCTCCCATCGGTACATGACGCTCGTACTCTCCTTCTCCGGGCGTGCCGGTGCGGCCCCGGTGGGTGGTGGTGTCACCGGATGACGGCTTCGGCGCCGGCATCCGTGCGGGCGGCGAGGGCGCGGTCGAGGCCGGCCCGGTCGGGCAGTCCGTCCGTGTCCGTGGGGCACTGGACGACCAGGGCCGCGACGGCGGCGGCCCGGCGCAGGCACTGGGCGGGGTCCGAGCCGTGCAGCAGACCGGAGAGGAAGCCCGCGGCGAAGGCGTCCCCGGCGCCCACGGGGTCGGCGACCGGCACCTCGAAGGCGGGCTGCCGGCAGTCGGGGGCCCCGCGGGTGAGGCAGCTGGCCGACTTGTCGCGGTGTTTGACGACGACGGTGCCGGGCCCGGACTCCAGCAGGGCGGCCGGACTCGTGACGCCGAGGAGTTCCAGCTCGTCCTCGCCGGCCAGCACCACGTCCGCGCCGACCAGTAGAGGGCCGACGACCTCGCGCCAGCGGTCCGGCGGTCCGAGCTTGTGCCGGATGTTCGGGTCGAACGACAGGCGTGCCCCGGCGGCCCGCGCCCGTGCGAACAGGCAGAGGGTGGCCCGCCGTGCGGACTCCGACAGCATCGGGGTGATCCCGGTGATGTGGACGAGTCGTGCTCCCTCGAACATGGCGGGGGTCAGTTCGTCCGGCGACAGTCGGGACGCGGCCGATCCCGTGCGCAGGTACTGCACATCGATCGCGCGTGCCGGGTGGCTGTCGCGTATGAGCACCCCGGTCGGAGCTCCCGGGTCCGTCACCGCGTACGCACAGTCGACGCCCTCGGCGCGCAGTTGCGCCAGCACGGTCCGTCCCGCCGGATCGTCGCCGACCCGGCCCAGCCAGCGGACCGAATGCCCCAGCCGTGCGAGGCCCGCGGCGACATTGCTCTCGGCGCCGGCGATGGAGCGGCGGAAGGACCGGGCATGCTCCAGCGGGATGCCCGGTTCGGCCAGCATCAGCAGCATCGCCTCGCCGCAGACGACGGCTTCGGCGCTCATCGGACGAGCTCCGGTATCAGCGGGGCGAACTCCGCGCAGAAGCGGTCGATCATCTTCCGCTCCTCGTCGTCCAGCACATATCCGGGCGCACGGCAGTGGGCGGACGCGAACCATCCGCGGCGCACGGAGATCTCCTTCTCCACCGCGATGATCAGCTCCACGTTCTGCATCCAGTACGAGAGGAAGGGCAGCATCCGGGTGTGCAGGGTGATGGCCCCGGCCTCCTCGCCACGCTCCCAGGCGTCCCAGAGTGCGACGTACAGCTCGGTGAAGGAGCAGCCGGGCTGGACCCCCACCGCCCCTCGTCGCAGGGCGTCGGGGAGTTGGAGTCCGGCGTGGCCGACCAGCGAGGGCAGCGGGCGGGGGCCGGCGGCCAGGGCCGCGATCAGCCTTCCCGGCGGGGCGGACTCGACCTTGACCCAGCGCAGGTTGGGGTGCTCGGCGGCGAGCCGGTGCAGGGCGGGTGCGTCCAGTGCCGTTCCGGTCTGCGCCGGGGCGTACTGCACCACGACGGGCAGGGGGGCGACGGCCGCGAGCACCTCGTGCAGATGGTCCCGGACGGCGGCCGCGGAGGGGGCGAGGAAGTGGGGCGGCAGCAGGTTGACGGCGTCGGCCCCGAGTTCGGCGGCTCTGAGTGCCTGGCCGATCGCGTGGCGGGTGGCGTGGTCGGGCACGGAGATGATCGCGGCGACGTCGGCACGCTGCCTTGTCCGGTCGAGCAGGAGGCCGGTGAGCAGTTCCCTCTCGCCGGCGTCGAGCTTGTGGAACTCGCCGGCGAAGCCGGGGAACATCACCGATCCGACGCCGGTGGCCAGGACGCGGTCCACCACCGTGGTGAAGCCGTCCGGGTCGAGTGCCCCGTCGCTGTGGAAGGGCACCTCCAGCACGGGAGAGACGCCCCGGACCAGTGTGCCGGGGTCCTTGTCGATGTGCGTGGCCATGCCTGCTCCTCAGAACGCCTGGCGGGGTGGGGTCGAGTCGGTCGCGCCGACGAGGAAGTCGAGGTCGGCGCCGGTGTCCGCCTGTGTGACGTGTTCCGTGTAGAGGCGGGTCCAGCCGCGGGTGGCGGGTGGCTTCGGCTGTTCCCAGACCGCCCGCCGCCGCTCGATCTCCTCGTCCTCGACCAGCATGTCGAGCCGTCTGCCGGGCACGTCGAGCCGGACCGGATCGCCGGTGCGGACGAACGCCAGCGGGCCTCCGACCGCGGCCTCGGGTGCCACGTGCAGCACACACGTCCCGAAGGCGGTGCCGGACATCCGGGCGTCGGAGATGCGCACCATGTCGCGCACCCCGGCGTCGAGCAGCTTCTTCGGCAGCGGCAGGTTGCCCACCTCGGGCATGCCCGGATAGCCCCGGGGGCCCGTGTTGCGCACGATGAGCACCGTCTCGGCGCTGACCTCGAGTCCGGGGTCCTCGACGACGGCGAGATAGTCCTCCAGCGTGTCGAAGACGAGGGCGGGGCCGGTGTGTTCGAGGAGGTGGGGGGCGGCCGCGGACTGTTTGATGACCGCGCCGTCCGGAGCGAGGTTGCCGCGCACGACGGCCGTGCCGCTCCCGGCCGGCTGCACGGGGTTGCCGAATGCCCGGATGACCTCGCGGTCGTACACCTCGGTCCCCGCGCAGTTGTCCAGCAGCGAACGGCCGGTGACCGTCATGGTGTCCGGGTGCAGCCTGTCCCGCAGGTCGTCGATGAGCGCGGGCAGTCCGCCGGCGTAGGCGAACTCCTCCATCAGGAAGCGCCCCGAGGGCATCAGGTCGATGAGCAGGGGCAGTTCGGCGCCGAGGCGGTCGAAGTCGTCGAGTTCCAGCGGCACTCCCAGCCGGCCGGCGACGGCGAGCAGGTGGACGACCGCGTTGGTGGACCCGCCGATCGCCGTGTTGACCCGGATCGCGTTCTCGAAGGCGTGCCGCGTCATGATCCGCTGCGGGGTGAGGTCGCTCCCCGCGAGTGCCACGGCGCGTGCGCCGGTCTCCTCGGCGAGCGTGCCGCGCCGGGCGTCCACGGCCGGCAGCCCGGAGCCGCCGGGCAGCATCATACCCAGGGCCTCCGTCAGGCAGGCCATGGTGGAGGCCGTGCCCATGGTCATGCAGTGCCCGGCGGACCGGTTCAGTGACGACTCGAACTCGGTGAACTCCTCCTGCGACACCGTCCCGGCCCGCAGTTCCTCCGTCATCCGCCAGATGTCGGTTCCCGAGCCCACGTCCCGTCCCCTGAACCTGCCGTTGAGCATGGGGCCGCCGGTGAGGACGATCGCGGGTACGCCCGCGCTGGCCGCGCCCATCAGCGCGGCCGGTGTGGTCTTGTCGCAGCCGGTCAGCAGCACGACGGCGTCGATCGGGTTGGCCCGGATCTGCTCCTCGATCTCCATCGCGGCGAGGTTGCGGTAGAGCATCGACGTCGGCCGCATGAACGGTTCACCGAGCGACATCGCGGGGAATTCCAGCGGGAAGCCGCCTGCCTGGAGCACCCCGCGCTGCACGGCGTCGGCGAGGATCCGCAGATGACCGTTGCACGGGGTCAGTTCGGAGAAGGTGTTGCAGATCCCGATGACCGGGCGGCCGTCGAAGTTGTGACCGCCGCGCCCCATCGCCCTCAGGTGATGGCGGGCGATGAAGCCGTTCTTGCCCCCGTCGCCGAACCACGCGCGGCTGCGCAGCGGCACGACGGGAACGGTGGAAGCCACCGGAACTGCGAGACCTGCGGCTGACGGTGCTGCCGGCTCTGCCATGTGTGTCCCTTCGACGCGGTGCGGACTCGGTGAGCGGGCCGCTCGAGATCGCCCTGTGACCGTGCGGGGTCTTGCCTTGCTGGCGAATTTAATGATGCTATCAAATGACGATAGCGTGACGATCTACGAACAGCCCACAGGAGAAGGCCCGTTGAGCCCTGACAAGCCGGGAGAACCACCCGAAACGGAATGCGCCCGGTTGCTCTCCGGTCCCGCGCGGGGCGCTCCCCCGTCGACGGCCACCATCCGTCCGCCCTGTGGCCGACCAGTCCGAACCCTCGCCACCCGACCCTCCGCGGCGCGATGCGCGGCGGCCGCCACCCGCTCGAAGGAGCCCTCCATGCCCGCTACATCCCGTCGGCACGCCGCCGCCGCGACCGGTCTGCTGCTCACCCTCTGTCTGAGCACGGCGTGCTCTTCGGGCAAGGAGACATCCGGGGAGGACTCGGTCGGCAAGGTGGACGGCAAGATCTCCCTCACCTATCTGCAGAAGCAGGGCGACCAGGAGTACTTCGTGGGCGAGGCGGCCGGCGCCAGGGCGAAGGCCAAGGAGCTCGGCATCGGCCTCAAGGTCGTCAACCTGGGCAACGACGCCAACAAGACGGTCAGTGAGGTGCAGTCCGCGGTGGCCCAGAAGTCCAAGGGCGTGATCATCGTCGTCCCGGACCCGGCCGTCGGACCACAGGTCGTCCAGACCGCGAAGGACGGCAAGGTCGCGCTGCTGACCTCCGACGACCAGATCTGCACCACCGGACCCGACCCCGCCGCCTGCGGGCAGGACGATCTGGTGCCGCGCATAGGCTTCAGCGGTGCCCAGATGGGCGGGGAGGTCGGCAAGCGCGCCGCCGAGGAGTACGGGAAGGCGGGCTGGAAGGCCGCCGACACCCGCGTCATATCGGCGTGGAAGCAGGACGTCACCGTGTGCGGCGACCGGGTGAGGGCCGCGAAGAAGGCCTTCGACGCCGTGGTGCCGGGCGTGAAGACCATCAACGTGCCCACCGACAACACCCCCACCGGTGCGCAGGACAGGATCGCCGCGACGATCACCGCCAACGCCCACGTCAAGAACTGGGTCGTCTGGGGCTGCAACGACGAGAACGCCATGGGCGGGGTCACCGCGCTGCAGAACGCCGGCATCGGCCCCGACCACGTCATCGGCGTCGGGCTCGGCGCCTATCTCGCCTGCAAGGAATGGCAGTCCGACAAGAAGAGCGGCATGAAGGCCGCCCTCTTCATCAACGGCAAGGACGTCGGCGCGCTGGCCGTCCAGACCATGTACGACAAGCTCAAGAACGGCAAGGACTTCCCCAGGGAGGCCTTCGCGCCCACCAGCATGGTCGACCGGTCCACCTGGAAGAAGTCCGGCCTCGCCTGCGGCTGATCCGCCCAGTTCCCGACCACACAGCGCGCCATGTCTTCGAGGTGAACCGACACATGCCCTCAGCGCCCCACCCGGCCGCCGGACCGGAGCCCGCCGGCGAACAGCCCGACGCCGTGCCCCGTCCCGGGTCCGTCGGCATATCAGACGTCACCAAACGGTTCGGTCCGGTGCAGGCGCTCAGCGGCGTCACACTCGACTTCCCGCGCGGCCAGGTCACCGCTCTGATGGGCGAGAACGGTGCGGGAAAGTCGACCCTGCTCAAGATCCTCACCGGGGACCACCGGCCGACCGGGGGACACGTCGTCCTCGGCGGCGAGAGCGTCATCCTCGACTCCCCCGCCCGGGCACGCGCGGCCGGAATCCGGATCATCCCCCAGGAGCCGGAGATCATCCCGCACGTCTCCGTCGCCGAGAACGTCTACGCCGGCGCGCTCCCCCGTAAGCGCGGCCGGCGCTTCGACCGGGCCGGCCTGCGACGCCGCATCCGGGCCGACCTGACCCGGCTCGGCTTCGCCGACGTCCTCGACCCCGGCCTCCTCGGCTCCGAACTCACACCCGCACAGCGGCAACTGGTCGAGATCATGCGGGCCCTGACCGGCAGCACGGCGCCCCGCCTGCTCGCGTTCGACGAGCCGACCTCCTCGCTGTCCGAGCACGAGGTGGACGCCCTGTTCACCCTCATCCGGCGACTGCGTGACCAGGGCATCGCGATCGTCTACGTCTCGCACCGCATGCAGGAGATCTTCCAGCTCGCCGACCGCATCGCCGTGCTGCGGGACGGCAGCCTGGTCGGCGTGCAGCAGGCGGACACGACGAACGAGGCGGAGCTGGTGCGTCTCATGGTGGGGCGGGACCTGTCCGCCATGTTCGTACGACAGCGCGTCGCCACCGACCGGCTCGTCCTCGACGTCGAGCACCTCACCACCGACGACGTGCACGACATCTCCCTGCGGATCCACGCCGGTGAGGTCGTCGGACTGGCGGGCCTCATCGGGGCAGGACGCTCCGAACTGGCCCTGACCCTGGCCGGGGACCAGCCCGTCCGCAGCGGCGGCGCCACCCTCGACGGCGTCCCCCTGCCCAGTGGGCGGCCCGGCGCGGTGATCAGGGCCGGTCTGGGCCTCGCACCCGAGGAACGCAAGGCCCAGGCCCTGTTCCTGCACCAGTCCGTCCGGGCCAACATCTCGCTGGTCGTTCTCGACCGGCTGCGGCGCTTCCGCTTCGTACGCCGGACCGCCGAGCGGGATCTCGCCCGGCACTACACCGACCGGCTCAGGGTCCGCACACCGTCGGTCGACCACGAGGTGCGCAAGCTGTCCGGCGGAAACCAGCAGAAGGTCGTCCTCGCCCGGTGGCTGGCGCGCCGGCCGAAGGTGCTGATCCTCGACGAACCGACCCGCGGCATCGACGTCGGCGCCAAGGCCGAGATCTACCGCATCATCGCGGACCTGGCGGCGGAGGGTGTCGCGCTGCTGGTCATCTCCTCCGAACTCACCGAACTCCTCGGTCTCGCGGACCGGATCGTCGTCATGCAGCAGGGCCGTATCACCGGCGAACTCGGCCACGACGAGGCAACCGAAGAGTCCATCCTCGCCCTCGCGATGGCCGACGACATCGCCGGCGCCAGCACCCCCGGAGCCACCTCATGACCATCACCAGCCCCCCGTCCCCGGCAGTCGAGGAACCGTCGGACGGTCCCTCCTCCTTCCGGCCGAAGCTGCCTGCCCGTGTCAGCGGGCAAAACATCAGCCTCGTCGGCGCACTCGTCCTCGTGCTCGTACTGTTCGGCGTGCTGAACGACAACTACCTCAGCCTGTCCAACATGCAGGTGATCGCCGAAGCGGCCACCATCACCGGCCTGCTCGCCATCGTGCAGACCGTCGTCATCATCTGCGGCGGGCTCGACATCTCCGTCGGCTCACAGGCCGGCGTGGCCTCCGTCGTCAGCGCCATGGTCTTCACCAGCACCGGGACCAACGCCCTGCTCGGCATGGCAGCCGCCGTCGGGGCCGGTCTGCTCATCGGCGTCCTCAACGGCCTGGTCATCGTCTACGGCCGGGTCAATCCCACCATCGCCACCCTGGCCGGCCTCGCCGCCTACAAGGGACTCGCCCAACTGCTGTCCGACGGACGGGCGCAGGGCTACGTCCTCAACGACGACGTCTTCATCTTCCTCGGCCGCGGAAAGATCGCCGGGCTGCCCGTCATGGTGTGGATCCTCATCGTGGTCGCCGTGGCCGTCCACGTCCTGCTGCGTTACACCGACATCGGCCGCAACATCTACGCCATCGGCGGTAATGACACCGCGGCCCGCCTCGCCGGCATCAACATCAACAAGTACCTGATCTTCGTCTACGCCCTCATCGGCGTCGTCGCCGCGATCGCCGGCATCCTCCTCACCGCCCGGACCGGTTCCGGCCAGCCCACCTCCGGCAGCGAGGGCCTCGAACTCAAGGCCATCACCGCCGCCGCGCTCGGCGGCGCGGCGCTCAAGGGCGGCAAGGGCGGCATCGGCGGCACGCTCCTCGCCGTCGCCCTCCTCGGCGCCCTGGAGAACGGCCTCACCGTGCAGGGCATCAACTCCTTCTGGCAGAACGTCGCCCAGGGCGCCCTCCTCGTCGTAGCCGTCGTCATCCAGCAGCGCCGCAACGGCGAGCGGGCGGTCGGGCTTCCCCACTGACGGCCGACGGCCGCGGTTCCGCCGCCCCGTACAAGGCCGGCCGTATCGAACAGTCCTGTATCTGCTCAGCAGCCCAGTTGCCAGGAAAGGTCTGACGTGACGTTCCCCCACCGCCGCACCCCCTCGGATCGACCCCACACAGCATCGCCGGAAGGCGCGTTGTCCCGTCGCAGCGCTCTGAAGGGTCTGGCGGCAGCCGGATTCCTCGCCGTCGCAGGCGACGTCTTCCTCGCCGCGCCCGCCCATGCCGCCACGGCACCCCCCGTCCTGCCACCGCTGCCCGAATCCGTCTCGGGGGTGCGCGCCCCGCTCGTTCCCGTGACGTCCGGTTGGCGCTGGACGTCCAGCCCACCGTCGTCGTTCTGGACGGCCGGCACCGACACCTCGTCATGGCACCCGCTCGACGTGCCGGGTGAGCCGGCGCTTCAGAGCGAGACCGTGCCCGCCGACACCGAGTGCGCGTACGCGGTGAAGCTCACCGTCCCGGCCGACTTCGCCGGCAAGTGCGTGATGCTCCGCTTCGACGGCGTCTACAGCTACGCCCGGCTCTGGGTCGACGGCACCGCCGTACGCACCCACGACGGGGGCTTCACCACCTGGTACGCCGACATCACATCCCTCGTCACGCCCGGCCGCGAGGCCGTCGTCACGCTCGGTGTCACCGACCGGTCCACCAGCATCGCGGGCCAGTCCAACTACGCCCACCACACCATCGGCGGCATCCTGCGCGAGGTGACGCTCGTGGCCCTGCCCGCCTCGTACCTGACGAGGCTGCACGTGGACACGGCCTTCGACAGCGCCTACGAGGACGCCACCCTGACCGTGACCGCGGCCGCGGTGTTCCGGGCGGGCCGGAGCGGCACGGCCGACCTCACCCTCACCGATCCCGCCGGCCGGCCGGTCGGGATCTCGCCGTCGAAGATCACCCTGACCGGCGACGGTCCGCAGCAGCAGGCCGTGATCCCGGTCAGCGCCCCGCTCAAGTGGGACGCGGAACACCCCAACCTGTACACCCTGACGGCTGTCTTCAGCGCCGACGGTGTGACGGAGACGGTGACGCGCAGAGTCGGGTTCCGCCAGGTCCGGGTCGAGGGCAACCAGCTGGTGGTCAACGGCAAGCCGGTCCATCTGCTGGGGGTCTGCCATCACAGCATCACCGAGAAGCAGGGGCGTTCGACGAACCCGGCCATGGAGGAACAGGCCGCCCGTCTCTACAAGGAGGCGAACTGCAACTTCATCCGCACCTCGCACTACCCGCCGACACCGGCGCTGCTGGACTGGGCCGACCGTCTCGGGCTGTACGTGGAGGTCGAGGCCCCGGTCTGCTTCCAGCAGGCCACCGTCGACGACCCCGCCTACACCGAGCAGTACATGACGCAGTTCGCCGAGATGATCGAGCGCGACCGCAGCCATGCGTGCGTGGTCGAGTGGTCCGTCGGCAACGAAAGCGGTATGGGGCGGAACTTCGCATCGGAGAACACCTACGCCCACGGGACCGACCCGTCGCGGCCGACCGTCTTCGAGGACATGCAGCAGCACAACGGGGGTGACCAGACCGACGTCTACAGCGGCCACTACCCCAACCTGCAGAACGCCAGCGGCAATACCGGCCAGCCGGTTCAGTACGGCGAGTTCGCCCACGTACCGTGCTACAACACCGGAACGCTGCAGGCCGACCCCGGGGTACGCGACTTCTGGGGACACAGCATCGCCAAGCTCGCGGCGAAGTTCCGCAGCACGGACGGCGTCGTGGGCGGCGCCATCTGGGCCGCCATCGACGAGGTCTTCCACCTCCCCAACGGGCCGGTCGGCTACGGCGAATGGGGCATCATCGACCTGTGGCGACGGCGCAAGCCCGAGTTCTGGCTCACCCAGAAGGCCTTCTCCCCGGTGCAGATCGACGACGGGGTCCTCACCGGCCTCACCCCCGGCGGGGCCATCGCGGTGCCCGTCAGGAACTGGCACGACCACAGCAACATCGGTGAGCTGAACGTCGGCTGGCAGATCGGCGGCAGATCGGGAACTCTCCAGGGGATCGACATCCCTCCGCGGCACAGCGGCACCCTGACGGTCCCGGCCGGCGCCTGGTCGCAGGGTGACGTCCTCCGCCTCACCTTCCGGCGCGGCACGGCTCTCGTGGACGAGTACCGTCTGTGGCTCAACTCCCGTGCCACACCTTCGTTCCCGCCGGACGGCGGCACGGCGCCCACCGTGAGCGAGACGGCCGGCACGATCACCGTCACGGGGGTCGACGCCCCCTTCACGGTCGTCTTCGACAAGCGCACCGCCCGGCTCACCGAGGCATCGGCCGACGGAGCCGCGGTCATCACCAGCGGCCCCGACCTGGTGATCTCCCGCTCGGTTCCCGGCCAGTGGGCCGGCACATCGGCGACGGCGGCCACGGCGGACGGCCAGGCGGTCGTCACCCTCAAGGGCCGCTTCGGCACCATCGACACCACGTTCACCGTGACGGTGAGCCCGCGCGGACGGCTGACCACGGCCTACACGATCAGCAATCCGCCCCCCGGACAGGTCAGCGACGTCGGCGTCCGCTACGTCCTCGCCGACCGGACCGACACCCTGAGCTGGCAGCGCGACGCCCAGTGGACCGCGTACCCCGACGACCACATCGGACGGGCCGCAGGCACCGCGACACGGTTGCGCAGCTCCGGAACCGACGGGTACCGCACCCGGCCGGACTGGCCCTGGGCGCAGGACACCCACAGCTACTTCCTGTTCGGCAAGGACAGCGCCGCCCACTGGACCAACGACTTCCGCAGCACCAAGGCACAGGTCAGGATCGCCAGGGCCACGGCGGGCGCGGAAGGGCCGGGCGTGCAGGTCGAGTCCGACGGCACCGACTCGGTACGGCTGGCGCCCATGGAGCCGGATCTCATCGACGACGCGTCCTCCGAGGTCGTCTACACCGGTGACTGGACCCACGCTGACGCGAGCGCCGGCTACACGGCGGGCGACCTGTTCGGCACCGAGTCGTTCACCACAGCCGCCGGCGCGAAGGCGGAGCTGACGTTCACGGGGACCGGCGTCGGCCTCTACTCCGCCAGGGCGGACAACCTCGGCATCATCAGGATCTCCCTGGACGGCGAGCCGGTGAAGACGGTGGACCTGTACGGCCCGGGGAAGGTTCCGGCCCAACTCGTGTTCCGGAGCACGGAACTGGCGTACGGCCGGCACACCGTCACGGTGGAGTGCACCGGCACCAAGAACGCCGAATCCAAGGGCACCCACGCACTCGTCGACGCATTCCAGGTGGTGAACCCGGTCATCGACGACGCCTCCGCGCGCGTCGTGTACGCCGGGTCGTGGACCCACGCGGACTCGTCGGCGGCGTGGACGAGCGGCGACCTCGGACGTACCGAGTCGTTCAGCAACGTCGCGGGGGACACCGCGACGGCCACGTTCTGGGGCACGGGTGTCCGCGTCGTCTCCCCCAAGGGTCCCAACGAGGGCATCGCGGAGATCGCGGTCGACGGAGGGCCGGCCACGCAGGTGGACCTCCACGCCGCCGGCAAGCAGTTCCAGCAGCGGGTGTTCGAACGTACCGGGCTGGCCGAGGGCGAACACACCGTCACCGTCCGCGTGACCGGGAGGAAGAACGCCGCGGCCACCGACGCGCATGTGGTGCTCGACGCGTTCGAGGCCGTCACGAGCGACGCGTTCCCCGCCCGGGCCCCCGGCGTCGGCCTGATCGTCAGCGCCCGCGTCAACTACCCGGATCTCGCGTGGGGCAACTACATCGATCCCGCCATAACGCTGCCCGCCGGCTGGAGCGGCACCGCACGGCTTCGGCTGCTGCCCTGACAGCCGGCCCGGCCGCCACTTCACTCGAACGACATCCCGCGCCCGCGCGGAACGGAGGACCCTATGACTGATCCGACCGACGACGTAGTACTGGTCACCGGCGCGGCCCGCGGCATCGGTGCGGCCGTCGCAGCAGCGGTGGCGGCCACCGGAGCCCGGGTCGGCCTGCTGGACATCGACAGGGACGGCGTACGGGAGACCGCGAGGCGCATCGGTGCGGCAGCGGGCTGGGCGCAGTGCGACATCACCAGCGAGGAGCAGGTCCATGACGCCGTGACGGCGTTGCGGGAGGAACTGGGCACCGCGTCGGGCCTGGTGAACAACGCCGGCCGGAACTCCTACGCCGACGTCGTCTCCATGACCACCCAGCAGTGGGACGAGGTGTTCGGGGTCGACCTCAAGGGCGCATGGCTCATGTCGCGGGCCGTGCTGCCCGGCATGACCGCCCGGCGACGGGGCTCGATCGTGAACATCGCCTCCCTGCACGCCACGATGACCTGCCCCGGCATGTTCCCCTACGCCTCGGCGAAGGCCGGTCTGGTCGGCCTGACCCGCAGCATGGCCCTGGAGGTCGGGCCGCAGGGTGTCCGGGTCAACGCCGTCAGCCCCGGCTACATCGAGACCGATCTCCTGGCCGAGTACTTCGCCCAGGAGCAACCGCACGTACGCCAGGAGGCGGTGGCCAAGCACATACTCGGCCGCCTCGGCACCCCGGAACAGGTCGCGTCCGTGGTCGCCTTCCTGCTGTCCGACGCGGCGGGCTTCGTGACCGGCGCGGACTGGGCCGTCGACGGAGGCGTGTCGGCCCGGTTCGCCTGACGTCGCCTCTCGCGTCAGGGCATGCGTGGTGGCCCGGCAGCGGATCTGCCGGGCCACCACCGCTTCAGTGCGTGTCGGTGCGCTTTTCGAGGCGGGTGCCGTGGCGCAGGGTGACCGACATCAGGTCGCTGGGGGCGTCCAGCTCCAGGCGGTGCCAGCGGCCGCGGGGGACGATCACCGCGCTGCCCGGCAGTAACCGCACCATGTCCTCGGCACCGCCGGGCGTGGTGGCACGGAAGTGGATGCGCGCTGCGCCGGTCAGGCAGCACACCGCTTCCTCGGCCTCCGGGTGCATCTCCCAGTGGTCGGCGTGGACGTCGGCGTCGGTCTCCACGTGGAAGGTCGCGATCTGCCAGGTGCCGGGGTCGCTGCTCGTCATCTGCCGGCCGGCGGCCCGGACACCGCCGTCGGGGCGGAACTGTAGCGCGGAGGCGAACAGGTCGATGGGGATCGTCGTCATGAAGGGGTTCCTTCCAGTCGGTTCTGTGCGGGGGCGGCCGGCTGCGGGCCGGGCGGGGCGGGCCGGTGCCGGGGCAGGACCACGATCGCCACGGCTGCGGCGAGCACGAAGAGGCCGGCCGTGACGGCGAGGCCCAGGGCGTAGCCGTCGTTGAGGGCGGCGGGGCCGGTGGCCGTGCCGGTACGGAGTGCGGCGACGGTGGCCAGGGCGGCCAGGCCGACGCAGCCGCCGAGTTGGCGGGAGCTGTTGAAGAGGCCGGAGGCCATGCCGGCCTCGCGGGAGGCGACACCGGTGGTCGCGGCGGCCGCGACCGGGGCCAGGACCAGTCCGACGCCGACGCCGGAGACGACGCAGGGGCCGAGCACGTCGGTGAGGAAGCTGCCGCCGGGGCTGATGAGGGCCAGCCAGCCCAGGCCGGCGGCGGCCAGCAGGGCGCCGGGCACCAGGGCGGCCCGGGGGCTGCGTGCCGTGGTGACGCGGGTCGCGATGACGGTGCCCGTGACCAGGCTCACCGAGAACGGCAGGAACGCGGCGCCGGTGGCGGCGGCACTCATGCCCAGGACCTGCTGCATGTACAGGGACACGAAGTAGAACGCCGTGAACTGGCCTGCCGCGGCCAGGAAGACCAGCACGTTGGCCCCGGCCACCCAGCGGCTGCGCAACAGGCCCAGGCGCAGCAGCGGCGAGGAGGCCCTGGATTCGGTGAACGTGAAGGCGGCCAGGAGCGCGGCCGCGGCGGCGAGGGTCGCCAGGGTGGCCGGGGATCCCCAGCCCCGGGCGTCGGTGCGGACGACGCCGAACACCAGCAGCCCGACTCCGCCGGTCGCCAGGACGGCGCCGAGCACGTCCGGCCTCGCGCGCCCGCCGGGCTGTGCCGCGGCGGTCACGCCTGCCGGCACCAGCGCGAGGGCCGCGGCCACGATGGGCAGGTTGACCAGCATGACCCAGCGCCACCCCGCGTACTCGGTCAGGAGGCCACCTGCCAGTACGCCCAGCGCTCCCCCGGCGGCGTTCACCGCACTCCACACGCCGAGCGCCCGGACACGCCGCGGCCCCTCGGAGAACGTCGTCGTGAGCATGCCCAGCGCGGCCGGGGCGGCCGCGGCGGCACCCAGCCCCTGGCCGGCGCGGGCGGCGACCAGCTGCCAGGGCTCCTGGGCCAGCCCGCCCGCCAGCGAGCAGAGCCCGAAGACGGCCAGGCCCCCCACGAAGAGCCGGCGGTGACCGTACAGGTCACAGGCGCGGCCTCCCAGGAGCAGGAGTCCGCCGAAGGTGAGCGCGTAGACGTGCACCACCCACGACAGGTCGAGCGGCGCGAATCCCAGGGCGGTGCGGATCGCGGGCAGCGCGACGTTGACCACCGACATGTCCAGGGCGAAGACGAACTGGGCGACGGCAGCGGCCGCCAGCACCACTCCCGGTCTGCCCCGTGAGTTTTTATACATGTATAGAAATTAGCGCCGGAGGGTCGCCGTTGTCGAGAGCTGGGGAATGATGGGGACATGCCGCAGCCATCCGCACCGCGCAAGACCCCTGGCCGACCTCCCCGTATCTCCCGCGAGGAGGTCATCGGGACGGCCCGCCGGATCGTGACCGAGGAAGGTGTGGACCGGCTGACCATGCGGCGGCTGGCCAAGGAGATCGGCAGTACGCCGATGGCGCTGTACCACCACGTCGGCAACAAGGAAGAACTGCTCGTCCTGCTGCTGAACGACTACGCCGCGCAGGCGCTGCGCCGGCCCGAGCCGCCCGCTAACCCTCGTGAGCGGGTCGTCGGCGCCGCCGCCGCGATCCACGAAGCGCTCGCCGCCTGCCCCTGGATCGTGGAGGTGCTGACGGCCGATGACCTGATGTCGGCGTCCGCGCTGTGGTTCGTCGAGGAGATCGTCGACGGCCTCGTCGAGTGCGGGCTGTCCCCCGAGCGGGCCGTGCACGGCTACCGCGCGATCTGGTACTACACCGCCGGCGAGATCGTGGTCCGGGCGACGGCGGCCCGGCGGCGCGCGGACGACGACCGGGGGACCTACCGGGAACAGGTCTTCGGCAGTCTCGATCCGGGCGCGCTGCCCCGGCTGGCACAGGTCGCGGACCGCTGGGCCGCCCTGACCGGCGAGGACACCTACCTGGACGGGCTCCGAGCGCTGGTGGACGGCCTGCTCGCCGCCCGCTGACGGCTCTCCGCCGCCGACGGCGAACCGCCCCCTCGGTCAGCCGCCCATTGCCCCCCATTCAAGGTGAACCGGACTGCGGCCGCCGGAGGAGGCGAACCTTTCCGGCCGCGGCTCGATCATGTCAGCGCCTGCCGGCGGATGTCGCACTTGACGGTGGCCCGGGTCGCGTCGCGCTTCTCGAAACCCGTCACTTCACCCGGCACTTGTCCGTGTCGAGGAGCAGGAACGGGCCGGAGCGCCTCTCCCGGCCACATTGACCGGATCGGGGCTCGACAGACGGCGCGGGGTTCCCGATCATGGCGCAGGACGTGGAGACGCACGGGTGGGCACTCGCGTGTGCGCTCATGCCGGGTGCGGTCCGCCGGGGCTTGTGCGGCGCGAGACGAAGCAGGGGTTGGGCGGCCGTGGAGCAGATCGGCGAGTACACGGTCCTGCGCCTGCTGGGCAGCGGCGGCATGGGCTCCGTCTACCTGGCCCGCTCGCTGTCCGGAAGGCTCGTGGCCATCAAGGTCGTCCGGCCCGAGTACGCCGCCGACCCCCGCTTCAGAGAACGCTTCCGCCAGGAGGTCGAGGCCGCCCGTACGGTCGGCGGCTTCCATACGGCGGCGGTGGTGGACGCCGATCCCGACGCCCCGCAGCCGTGGATGGCCAGCGCGTATGTCGAGGGACCGACGCTGCAGGCGGAGATCGCCCGGCGCGGGCAACTCGCCGAAGCGGAGCTGTGGCAGCTCGCCGCCGTGCTGGCCGAGGCGCTCCGGGCGATCCACGGCCACGGCCTCGTACACCGCGATCTGAAGCCCGCCAACATCGTCCTGGCGTCCGACGTCCCCCGCGTCCTGGACTTCGGGGTCGCCCGGGCCGTGGCGGAGTCCAGGCTGACGACCGACGGCGCGGTGGTCGGCACGGCGGGGTACCACTCGCCGGAGCAGGCTCTCGGACACGCGGTCACGGGAGCGAGCGACGTGTTCGCTCTCGGTTCGGTGCTCGTCGCGGCGTCCGGCGGCAGCGCGTTCGGCCACGGCTCGCCCGCGGGGCTGATGTATCGGGTGGTGCACGAGGACCCCGACGTCTCCGCGGTGCCGCCCCCACTTCGGCCCCTGGTCCTCGCCTGCCTCCGCAAGGATCCTCTCCGGCGCCCTGCCCCACGCGAACTGCTCGACCTGTGCAGGGCGCAGGAGGGGGCCGGAACGGCGCACGACGCCACGGTGACGGACGACGGGCCGCCCCCTCCCGCGGCTCCACCGCGGCCACGTACACCGGCAGCGGCGGCGGAGAGCCCCTCGCCTCCCCTTGCCGTGTACCTCGTCGGCAGGCGCGTCTGGCTCCTGCAGATCCTGCGCAACGCGCTCGTCGCGGCCGGCCTCGTCGCCGGAACCGTACTGACCGGCATGTACGCCCCCGAGCTCGGCGTGGTGGCGGTGACCCTCGCGATCGCCGCCCTCGCGGTCGCCCTCAGGGTCCTGGGACTGCTCGGCACGGCGAAGGACAGCCTCACCCTCAACAGCCGCGGAATCGGACTGGGTACGCCGAAGAACCTCGTGGTCATGCCCTGGCACGAGATCCGGGCTCTGGAACTGACACACCACACCGAATGGACGGACCTGACCGTCCACCTTGATGCCGTGCCACAGACACCCATCGGTTTCACGTACCCTGCCTGGGTCGACAGCACCTACCGAGACACGGTCGTCGTTCGCGCGCGCAGGCTTGCCCCGCTCGGCACCGCTCCCCAACTGGCGCCCGCTGTGCACGCGTTCGCGAAGTGGCAGCGCATCCGGGTGAGCGAGGGATGAACTCAGAGGGCCTCTTGCGCCAGGTCGAACCGCTCCCTGGCCCCTTCGACCTCGTCGACGTGACTCGACGCCCAGTTCTTCACGGCGGCGAGCAGACAGCACAGACTGTGACCCAGCCCGGTGAGCTCGTAGTCGACGCGCACCGGGACCGACGGCGTGACCGTGCGCGTCACGATGCCGTCGCGCTCCAGTGAGCGCAGGGTCTGGGTGAGCATCTTCTGGCTCACGCCGGGGATCTTGCGGCCCAGATCGCTGTAGCGCATCGGTGACTGCTCACCGAGCGCGTTGACCACCAGATTGACCCATTTGTCACTGACCCGCGCGAGCAGCTGACCGGTCGGACAGTCCTTCACGAAGGCGTCGTCCGCCGCGCCCTCCTTGGCGCTCTGTCGCGCCGTGGCCATGGCCGCCATGCCTCTCACCTCCGGGTGTCCCGCACGCTGCCGAGTCTGCACGTACTCGAAGAGAGTAACTCTTCCGCGGGTTCCGGCGGCGGAGCGCTCCCCCGCCGCGACGAGTCCGGGCCACTCCGCACCACACCCCCCACAGCTCCCCGTTCAAGTGTTACTCTCTTTTGGTTCGTAGCCAACCAGTAGAGATCTACGGTGCACGAGGGTGGCGGTGGATCCTGACCCCGTCCGCACCGTCACTCGGAGCGCAACAGACCGAATAGGAAACAGAGTTGACTTCCTCCACGACTCCCTCCACTGCGGTGGCGGGTGCCGCCGGGCAGGTGGCGCGGCACCCCGGCATCATCCTCGCCATCATCGTGTCCTGTCAGATGATGGTGGTCGTCGACACCACCGCCATGACCGTCGCACTCCCGCAGATCCAGGCCGACCTGGGCTTCTCGGCCACCGGTCTCTCCTGGGTCCTCAACGCCTACGTGCTCGCCTACGGAGGCCTGCTGCTCTTCGGCGGCCGGCTCGGTGACATCTTCGGGCGCCGCAACACCTTCGTGGCGGGCGTACTCCTGTTCACCGTCTGCTCGCTGCTCGGCGGGTTCGCCGTGAACGACTGGCAGCTGCTCGCCGCCCGGGCGGTGCAGGGCGTCGGTGCGGCATTCGCGGCGCCAGGTGCGATGTCCCTGCTCATCACGAACTTCGAAGAGGGAAACGCGCGGAACAAGGCTCTTGCCGTCTATTCGACCCTGGCGGGCCTCGGCATGGCGCTGGGAATGATCCTCAGCGGCATCCTGACCGAATGGGCTTCCTGGCGCTGGGTCCTCTTCATCAATGTGCCGATCGGTATCGCAGCGGTCGTCCTCACACCGAAATTCATCACTTCGCCCGCCAAGCACCCCGGGCGTGTCGACGTGGTGGGGGCATTCACCGCGACCGTGGGTCTCACCGCACTCGTGTACGGACTGATCCGGGGCGAGTCCGAGGGTTGGTCCGACGCGGTGGCCATCGGGTCGCTCGTGACCGCTTTCGTCCTCCTGGCCGGCTTCCTCGTCACACAGTTCCGCATCAAGAATCCCATCATGCCGATGCGGCTGCTTGCCAGTCGTCTCCGTGGTGCCGGATATGCGGTCATGCTGTTGGTGCTCGCCTGCAATTTCAGTGTGTTCTATTTCGTTCCGCAATTCCTTCAGGAAGTTCTCGGATTCAGTGCGCTGAAGGCGGGACTCGGGTTCCTCCCGATGGGTCTGGCCATGTTCGCCATGTCCCGGGCCACCCCGAAGCTGCTCCCCAAGTTCGGCCCCCGCCGGCTCATCCTCGCCGGGCTCGTACTGATCCTCGCCGGGGTGCTCTGGCTCTCCTCGCTCGACGCCGGCACCTCGTACGCGGCCGGGCTGCTGCTGCCGTTGGTCCTGGTCGGCGTCGGTATCGGCACCTTCCTCATGCCGCTGACCGCGCTGATCCTCGGCGGAGTCGCACCGCGCGACTCCGGCGTGGCGGCCGGCATCCTGCAGACGATGCAGCAGATCGGCGGCGCCCTCGGGCTCGCCGTGCTCGTCACCGTGTACGGCGCCAGGGCCGATGACGCCACGACCGGTCCGGCGGCCACGACCGCGATGGCCGACGGAATCGGGAACGCGCTCCTCGTCGGCAGTGGATTCGTCGTGGTGGCTTTGATCCTGGTGGCCACACTGATCAAGACGAAGCCGCGCGCATAGCTTCACAGTAGGAACACAAAAAGGCCCGACAGCTGAGCTGTCGGGCCTTTTTGTGTTTCCAGGCGGAAAAGTAAATGGCCGAAACGTGCTGCAACTTTTTCGGCCCACATGAATCAAATGTTTCGCGCTTGCAACATAAATTTCTGCCACATAGACACTGCCTCGTTCCCGACGCGGGTCGCGTCGGCCGAATCATCAATCGTCCGAGGTGAGGAAGGTGAGACCATTAACGGGTGAAATCAGCGCTGTTTTGCGAACTCTTTAATGTCTCTCTCGTCACGTTGCCGGTATAGGCCAACCCGTCCGGAAGTCATTGACCCTGACCTGTTCAGTGACGGAACATTCGAAGGGTTGTGCGATCGAGGAAGGCTGGTCATGTCACCATATTCCCGTTTCCTGTTCTACCCCGAGTTCCCGCGACTGCTCCCCTCCGCCTACCCCTCGAAGTCCCCACGGAACGGAATCACTTCGAATGGCTGGATTCGAATGGATCTCGCCGGGCGACAGATCTCCGTCCGGGCCGGCCTCGCGCCGTCCCGCACAGCATGAAGGGGGCCCCGTACGCCATGGCGGATCAGATGCGCCTGACGGGGCCAGCCCTGCCTGACGCGCTGGAGTCCCTGGAGAGATGCCGCGACCTCGTGCAGCCCGCACTGCACGACGCGGTCGGCCGGTTGCACCCGAGCGTGGGGCGGATGGCGTCGTTCGCGTTCGGCTGGTGCGACGTCGACGGTGTGCGCCGGGGCGGGGGCGGTGGCAAGGGGCTGCGGCCCGCCCTCGCGGTGCTCTGTGCCGAGGCCGTCGGAGGATCCGCCGCGGACGCGGTGGCCGGGGCGGTCGCGGTCGAACTCGTGCACGCCTTCTCGCTGGTGCACGACGACATCATGGACGGCGACGAGCGCAGACGGCACCAGGACACCTTGTGGAAGGCGTTCGGTGTGGGGCCCGCGGTCCTGGCGGGCGACGCACTGCTGGCACTCGCCCTCGGCACCATCGGGTCCACGGCCGAGGGTGCGACGGCCATGCTGTCCGCCGCGCTGGTCGAACTGGTCGAGGGGCAGGCGGCCGACATCTCCTTCGAGGGCCGCCCGTGGGCGGGCCCGCACGCGGTGACCGTGGACGAGTACACCGCGATGGCCGCCGACAAGACCGGGTCCCTGCTCGCCTGCGCCGCCGGACTCGGCGCCCTGCTCGGCGGCGGCGGATCCGATGCCGCCGCCGCGATGTCCACGGCGGGCAGGCACCTGGGCCTGGCCTTCCAGGCGATCGACGATCTGCTCGGCATCTGGGGCGACCCTTCGGTCACCGGGAAGCCGGTCTTCAGCGATCTGCGGCGGCGCAAGAAGTCGCTGCCGGTGGTCTTCGCGGCCACCGTCGAGAACGGGACACACGCGGAACTCCTCGGGCGCCTCCTGGACACCGCGCCCGACGCACCGGAGCGGGACCTCGACCTGCGGCGTGCCGCCGACCTGATCGCCCGCGCCGGCGGCCGGGCCTTCGGCGCGGAGCAGTCCGACGGGCATCTGCGACAGGCCCTGGAGGTCATCGGGGCCGCGGCAGTGGACCTCACCGCCGCGGCCGAACTGACGGGCCTGGCACGGTTCGTCGCCGACCGCTCGCACTGAGACGCCGTACACACAGCACATAACAGGGGGATTCACATGTTCGACCGTGGTACTGCGACGACCATACGAAAAGCCGGGGCCGGACCCCGCTGCCCCGAAGCGGGGCGGAAAGCGGCACAGCAGGAGCCGGCGGCGGCGAGGAACGTGGTGGAGAAGTCCTACCTCGTCCTCGGCGCGCTCCCCGTGGACGGCGACTGGATCGGTGCGTCGGAGGTGGCGCGGAACACCGGGCTGCCGAAGTCGACGGTGCACCGGCTCCTCGGCGTCCTGGCCGACCTACGGCTCGCGGACCGGCAGGCCGCCGGATACCGGCTCGGCCCGCGCATGCTGAACCTCGCCCGCCAGGCGTCCGGCGGCCGGGCCCTGGCACTCAGGGACCTCCTGCTGCCGCATCTCCTCGACCTCTTCCAGGCCACCGGGCTCGCCGTCCACCTCGGAGTGGAGCACGAACACGGGGTGCTCTGCCTCGAACACCTGCACGGGCACCGGGGGTTGCCGCTCCCGATCAGGACCGGCTCGGTGCTCCCGCGCCACACGACGGCGATGGGCAAGGTCCTGGCCGCCCACTCGGACGAGACCGGTGACGAGCTGCCCGCGCGGCTGCGCGCCGAACTGGCACGCATACGACGCGACGGGATCGCCGTCAATCTCGGCGGCCCCGCCCGGAACGTGACCAGTCTCGCCATCCCGGTCTGGGACTCCGCGCGCACCGTGGCCGCGGTCATCGCCGTCGCCGGTCCCTCGCACACCGTCGACGTACAGGCGGCTTCGCGCCAGCTCCGCCGGGCCGCGCACGCCGCGGCCCGGGAGCTGGCGGCCGGTGGGGTCATCGGTCCCGTCTGCCGGTGAGGGCGGCGGGACAGCCCTCAGGCCCCGGCGAAGACCGTCGGTTCGCCGGGCTCCGCGCCGTCCTCCTCCAGCTGTTCGGCGAGTTTCATGGCCTCCTCGATCAGGGTCTCCACGATCTTCGACTCGGGGACGGTCCTGATGATCTCGCCCCTGACGAAGATCTGTCCCTTGCCGTTGCCCGACGCCACTCCCAGATCGGCCTCCCGCGCCTCACCGGGGCCGTTGACCACACAGCCCATCACCGCGACCCGCAGGGGTACCTTCATGCCGTCCAGGCCGGCGGTGACCTGGTCGGCCAGCTTGTAGACGTCCACCTGGGCCCGGCCGCAGGACGGGCACGAGACGATCTCCAGAGCGCGCTGCCGCAGACCGAGGGACTGCAGGATCTGGGTCCCGACCTTGACCTCCTCGGCGGGCGGCGCGCTCAGGGAGACCCGGATGGTGTCCCCGATGCCCTCGCTCAGCAGGGCCCCGAAGGCGACGGCGGACTTGATGGTGCCCTGGAACGCGGGACCGGCCTCGGTCACCCCCAGGTGCAGCGGATAGTCACAGACGGCGGCGAGCTGCCGGTAGGCGTTGACCATCACCACCGGGTCGTTGTGCTTCACCGAGATCTTGATGTCGCCGAAGCCGTGCTCCTCGAAGAGCGAGCACTCCCACAGCGCGGACTCCACCAGCGCCTCGGGGGTGGCCTTGCCGTACTTGGCGAGCAGCCGCCGGTCCAGCGAACCGGCGTTGACACCGATCCGGATCGGGACACCCGCACCCGACGCGGCCCGTGCGATCTCGCGCACCTTGTCGTCGAACTGCCGGATGTTGCCGGGGTTCACCCGCACCGCGGCGCAGCCGGCGTCGATCGCCGCGAAGACGTACTTCGGCTGGAAGTGGATGTCGGCGATCACCGGGATCTGCGACTTGCGCGCGATGGCGGGCAGGGCGTCCGCGTCGTCCTGGGACGGGCAGGCGACCCGGACGATCTGGCAGCCCGCCGCGGTCAGTTCGGCGATCTGCTGGAGGGTGGCGTTGATGTCGGAGGTCAGGGTGGTGGTCATCGACTGCACCGATACGGGTGCGTCGCCGCCCACCGGGACCTTCCCGACCATGATCTGCCGGGAGCGGCGGCGGGCGGCGAGGGGCTGGGGCGGCAGTGAGGGCAGGCCGAGGGCGACCGTCATGAGTGCGAACTCCGTTCCGTGAGGTGCGGTGCGTCGGCCGGAAGCCGTCGGCAGGCCTTCTCCACCGCGGCGGCGAGCTGTTCGGCCGTGAGTCCCGACTCCTCCAGGACCTCCTGGCGTGTTCCGTGGTTCAGGAAGCGGGCCGGCGTTCCGAAGTCCCGCAGCGGTACGTCCACGTCGGCGTCGCGCAGCGCCTGGGCGATGGCGGAACCGACTCCCCCGGCCCTGCTGCCGTCCTCGACCGTGGCCACCAGCCGGTGCTCGGCGGCGAGGGACACCAGGGAGCTGTCGACCGGTTTGACCCAGCGCGGGTCGGCCACGGTCACGGTGAGGCCCACCTCGGTGAGCAGCCCGGCCGCCGCGAGGCAGAGAGGCGCCATGGCACCGACCGCGACGAGCAGGACGTCGTGGAGGCGCGCTGCGGACTCGCCGGAGTCGGTGGAGTCGGTGCGTGCGGCGGCCGGTTCGGCCAGGATGTCCGTCCCGCCGCGCCGCCCGACCGCCGGAATGTCCGCCGGTACCGCGCCCTTGGGGAAGCGGACCACGGTCGGCGCGTCCGCGACGTCGAGCGCCTCCCGCAGTTCGGCACGGAGTGTCGCGGCGTCGCGCGGCGCCGCGATCCGCAGCCCCGGCACCACCTGGAGCACGGCAAGATCCCATACGCCGTTGTGGGACGGTCCGTCGTCGCCGGTGACGCCGGCCCGGTCCAGGGCGATCGTGACGCCCGCGCCGTGCAGCGCCGCGTCCAGGAGCAGTTGGTCGAAGGCCCGGTTCAGGAACGTGGCGTACACGGCGACCACCGGGTGCTTCCCGCCCATGGCGAGGCCCACGGCCGAGGTGACGGCGTGCTGTTCGGCGATACCGACGTCGAAGACCCGGTCCGGGTGTGCCGCGGCGAACCGGTCGAGGCCGGTCGGCCTGAGCATCGCGGCGGTGATCGCCACGATCTCCTCGCGCTCCTCGCCCGCCCGGGCCAGTTCCTCGCCGAACACCGAGGTCCACGACACCTTGGCCGGGGCGGGCAGCGGCCGGCCGGTCTTCGGGTCGTGCACGCCGATGCCGTGGAAGCGGTCCGCCTCGTCGCTCTCGGCCGGGGCGTATCCGGCACCCTTGCGCGTCACGACGTGCACCAGGACGGGGCCCTGGTACCTGCGGGCGTTGCGCAGCGCACGCCGTACCGCCGCCAGGTCGTGCCCGTCGACGGGGCCGAGGTACTTCAGGCCGAGTCCGGTGAACAGCGACTGCGGTGTGGTGAAGTCCTTCAGCCCGGCCTTCGCGCCGTGCAGCCCGCGGTAGGCGAGGTCGCCGATGGCGGGGATGCCGCGCAGGATCCGGCCGCCCTGTTCGAGGATGTTGTCGTACGTCGAGGCCGTGCGCAGCACGTCGAGGTGCTCGGCGAGACCGCCGACGGTCGGGGCGTAGGAGCGGCCGTTGTCGTTGACGACGACGACCACGTTCGGCCGGTTGCCCGCGGCGACGCTGTTGAGCGCCTCCCAGGCCATGCCGCCGGTCAGGGCCCCGTCGCCGATCACCGCCACGGCCTGGCGGTCGGATTCGCCGTTCAGCATGTGGGCCTTGCTCAGGCCGTCCGCGTAGCTGACCGCCGTGGAGGCGTGGGAGTTCTCCACCAGGTCGTGCGGCGACTCCTCGCGGGCCGGGTAGCCGGACAGCCCGCCGCGGCGACGCAGCCGGTCGAAGCCGCCCGCGCGTCCGGTCAGGATCTTGTGGACGTAGGTCTGATGGCCGGTGTCGAAGACGATGCGGTCATGGGGCGAGTCGAACTCGCAGTGCAGGGCGATGGTCAGCTCGACGACGCCGAGGTTGGGGCCGAGGTGGCCGCCGGTGCTGCTCACCGACTCGATGAGAAGTTCGCGTATCTCCGCGCCGAGACGGCGCAGGGCGTTCGGGGACAGCGCTCGAAGGTCGTGCGGACCGTGGATGTTCTCCAGGACAGTCATGGGGTTCCTTCCGCTCCTTCCGCCGGGCGGAACTGCGCCGGCCGCGGCGCGTAGAGGCATTGCAGGTCCTCGGCCGGGTCGTTGGCGAATGGCCGTCCCGCCGGGCGGGACGGTCCGATGACGGGTCCGCGCGGCGCTGCCTAATGTGTGCCGCGTCCCGATCCGATGCGAGCACGAGACAGGAGGCGGTTTCCGTGACGAAGGACGTGGCGAACGACGAGACGAAGGACGTGACGGCGCGGACGGCGGCCGGTTCCGCCGCCGCGCCGCTGGTGGTGACCGGTACGGTCGCGTCGTCGCACCCCGATGTGCGGCCGGGTGACGTGCTGGTGGCCACCGAGTTCTCCGCGGTGACCTGTGCGTCCGCCCCGCTGCTCACCGGTGAGCTGCGCAGGGCCGGCCGCAGGGTGCGGGCCGGAACACTCGCGGACCTCGGTGTCCCGCTGGACGAGCCGGTGGTGGCGGCGGCGCTCCGTGCCGCGCGGCCCGACCGGCCGACCGCGGTGGTCCTGACGGCGGGGTCCGCCGACGGGAACGCCGATGACGACGCGGATCCCGACGGAGCGGTCGGCCGCGCGATCGGGGCCTGGCGCGCGGCGCTCGGCCCGCGTGCCGTCCTGCTGGCCGAGCCGCGGTCGTTCTGCGCCGGGGTCGACCGGGCCATCGAGATCGTGGAGCGACTGCTCGACCGCGGTCCGCACCCCGTGTACGTACGCAAGGAGATCGTGCACAACACCCATGTGGTGCGGGATCTCGCGGCCCGGGGCGCGGTGTTCGTGGAGGAGCTCGACGAGGTGCCGCAGGGCGCCACGGTCGTCTTCTCCGCGCACGGTGTCTCGCCCGCGGTGCGCCGGGACGCGGAGCTGCGCGGCCTCGATGTCTACGACGCCACCTGCCCGTTGGTCTCCAAGGTGCACGCGGAGGTCCGCCGGTACGCCGCCCGCGGTGACCGGATCTACCTCATCGGGCACGCGGGGCACGAGGAGAGCGAAGGCACCATCGGCGAGGCGCCCGAGCAGACCGTGCTGGTGCAGACCGCCGACGATGTGGCGGCGCTCCCCGACGACGAGGGGAACGCCTCCTACGTCATGCAGACCACCCTGGGAGCCGATGAGGCGGACTCGGTCGCCGCCGCGCTCCACGACCGCTTCCCCGGCATCCGGGGTCCGGGTTCCGACGACATCTGCTACGCCACGACCAACCGTCAGAACGCCGTGCGCGAAGTGGCCGCCCAGGCCGACCTCGTCCTGGTGGTCGGCTCCGCGAACTCCTCCAACTCGGTTCGTCTGGTGGAACGTTCGGAGGCGGAGGGCACGAAGGCGCGGCTGGTCGAGGACCTCGGCGATGTACCGCTCGGCCTCCTCGCGGGCGCCGGCACCGTCGGCGTCACGGCGGGCGCGTCCGCCGCGCCCGCCCTGGTCGAGGAGATCGTCGCGGGCCTGCGGGCCCTGGGTCCGGTCCGTACCCAGGAGGTTCGGGTCGCGACGGAGACGGTCACCTTCGGTCTGCCCAGCGGCCTCGGCGAGTCCACGGCCTGACGCACCCGCCCTGCCTCGCCCCACCACTCCCCCGTACGGAATACAAGCACTTGGGAAAGAGAGTCACCGCATGACGGAGCCAGCGCTGCACCCCCCGGTCCACGAGATATTCGACCCGGGCTCGGCCGAGTACCGCAAGTGCCCCTATGCCGCCTACGAGGTGGGGCGCCGTGACATGCCCGTCGCACACCACGAGGGCTTCGACGAGTGGATCGTCACCGGGCGCGAAGAGCTGGACGCCGTGCTGCGCGATCCCGGCCGCTTCACCAGCAGGCACAACCTGGAGGGGTCGTACCCCTTCAGCCCTGAGAGCCAGAAGGTCCTGGACGGTTCGCTGTTCTTCCAGAACGCCATCTACAACGTCGAGCCGCCCGCCCACACCCGTTTCCGCAATCTGATCAGCGAGTACTTCACGCCGCGCAGCCTGCGGCGGCTGGAGCCGAGCATCCGGGAGATCTCCCGGCGGCTGGCCGGCGAGCTCGCCGGCGCCGGCCACGGTGACCTGCTCCAGCAGCTGGCGTATCCGCTGCCGTACACGGTGATCTGCGATCTGATCGGCATCCCCGCCGAGGACCGGGACACCGTCAAGCTGTGGAACGACACCTGGCTGGGCCTCCAGGTCGTGCCGATGGAGCCGGAGCAGCAGTTGCAGGCGGCGCAGACCGTGCCCGTCTACGAGGCGTATCTGCGCGATCTGCTGGCGCAGCGCGTCGAGCAGCCCACGGACGACCTGGCCACCGGGCTCGCCCGGGCGAGCCGGTCCGAGGATCCGGTCTGCACCGAGGACCAGGCCGTGGTGGCGCTCCGCTTCATGATCGCCGCAGGTCATGAGACGACCACCAACCTCATCGCCAACACCGTCCACCAGCTCCTGAAGAACCGGGAGTTGTGGGAGTCGGTCGTCGCCGATCCGACGCTGATCGGCGCCGCCGTGGAGGAGACGCTGCGGATCGACTCGTCGGTCCAGGGCGCGCTGAGGGTCACCACCGAGGACGTCACGGTCGGCGCCACGAAGCTCCCGGCCGGGGCCCGGCTGCGGGTGATGTTCGCCGCCGCCGGGATGGATCCGGACTGGGTCGACGACCCCGATGTCTTCCGCCTGGACCGCCCGGGGCTGCCCCAGCACCTGAGTTTCGGCCAGGGCATGCACTTCTGCGCGGGCGCGGCGCTGGCCCGGCTGGAGGCCAGGATCGCCGTGGAGACGCTGGTCGAGCTGGCGCCCGATCTGCGGCTCCGGGACGGCTTCGAGCCGGAGTACCTGCCGGGCGGATTCATCTTCCACGCACTGTCGGAGCTTCCGCTCACCCGGCCCTGACCACCGCAGGAACCTGTCGTCGGACTCCTGCCGGGGTTCGGCGACGGGCGCTCATCCACAGCTTTTCCAGACAAGGAGCACTGCCGTCAGCACTCGTAGGTACGCCCGCCCCGCAATCGTATCGGCAGCACTGCTGATGGCCGCGCTGACCGCCTGTACAGCCGACCCGGCAGCCAACGGCCGGACGTCGGACACCCAGCCCCGGTCCGGCGGCAGCCTGGTGCTGGCCCTCGGCTCCGACCCCAAATGCCTCGACCCGCACCAGGTCGGCAACAGCGACGGGCTGTCCGCGGCCCGTCAGATCGTCGACTCGCTCACCGGGCAGGACCCCAAGACCGGCAAGACCCTGCCGTGGCTGGCCACATCCTGGGAAGCACGGCCCGACGCCCGGCAGTTCACCTTCCACCTGCGCTCCGACGCCACCTTCTCGGACGGCAAGCCCGTCGACGCGCAGGCCGTCAAGGCCAACTTCGACGATGTGGTGAAGCTGGGCGCGAAGGCCATCCTCGGCAACAACTACCTGTCCGGCTACCGGCGTACGACCGTGGTCGACCAGCACACCGCGCGTGTGGAGTTCGACCGGCCCAACGCCCAGTTCCTGCACGCCACTTCGACCACCACCCTCGGCATCCTCGCGCCCTCCGGTCTCACCGCCGGCCAGGGGCAGCGGTGCGCGGCCGTGACCGGCTCGGGACCGTTCACCCTCGACCGGTACACGCCCAACCAGGAGGTGGTCCTGAAGAAGCGGGCCGGATACGCCTGGGGTTCGGCGGCCTGGTCGGCCAAGGGTGCGGCCCGCCTCGACAAGGTCACCCTGAAGATCGTTCCGGAGCAGGGCGTACGGTCCGGGAGCCTCACCTCAGGACAGATCGACGGCACGTTCGGGGTCTCGGCCCAGGAGGAACCGGTCCTGAAGCAGAGCGGCTTCACCGTGCTCTCCCGCAGCAACCCCGGCATCGTCTACAGCTTCGGCGTCAACGTGTCCCGGCCGTTCACCAAGGACGTCGCCGTACGGCGAGCGCTGCAGAAGATCATCGACCGCCGCGAGGTGGTGGACACCGTCCTCAGCCCCTCCTTCAAGCCGGCCAAGAGCATTCTGGCGGGCTCCACCGCCGACTTCACGGATCTGAGCGCGGATCTGACCACCGACCTGCCGGGCGCCCGCAAGCTCCTGGACGGCGCGGGCTGGCGGGCCGAAGGCGACGGAATCCGCACCAAGGACGGCAAGCGGCTCACCCTCACGGTCAACTTCTTCACCGGGTTCACGCCCGGACGGACGGCACTGGAGCTGATCCAGCAGCAGTTCAAGAAGGCGGGCGTCGAGCTGAAGCTGAAGGAGTTCGGCATCGGCCAAGGCCAGCAGGCCTACCGGTCCGGTGACTACGACCTGTCCTGGTCCAACGCGACCAGCCCCGACCCGGACATCCTGCGCGCCTACTACTCGCCGAAGGCCCTCAACGCCGTACGCGTCACCGACGGCCCGCTGCCCGGTCTGCTCGACGCACAGGCCGTGCAGGGCGATGCCAAGCTCCGCACCGGGCAGATCGAGCGGACACAGCAGATCATCGTGCGGGACGCCTACTCGCTGCCCGTGTTCGAGTACGCCACGGTCGTCGGCCTCGCCCCGCACGTGCACGACCTCCGGCTGGACGCCGGCGCCCAGCTCCTGCTGCACGATGCCTGGGTGGCGAAGTGAGGCACTACCTCGCGCGCCGCTTGCTGCAGGCCGTCATGGTGCTGTGGGCGGCGTTCACCCTGTCGTTCGCGCTGCTCTATCTGCTGCCGGGCGACCCCGTCGAGATCATGGCGGGCGGCGGGGCCGGGCAGAGCACGGTGGACCCGGCGCGCATCGCCGAACTGCGGGCGAGCTACGGCCTGGACAAGCCGCTCGCCGAGCAGTACGTGAATCAGCTGCTCGCCGTGGTGCACGGTGACTTCGGTCAGTCGGTGGCCTCGGGCACGCCGGTGTCCGGGATCATCGGCGCCGCCGTGCCGCCGACCGCGCAGCTCATGCTGGTCGCGCTGCCCCTGGCGGTGCTGGCCGGCGCCGGCCTCGCCCTGGCGGCGACGTACACGCGCAACCGCCGGCTGAGCGCGCTGCTGCTCTCGGCTCCGCCGTTCGGGGTGTCGGTGCCGGCGTTCTGGGTCGGTCTGCTCCTCATCCAGCTGTTCTCCTTCAGGCTGCGGCTGTTTCCCGCCACCGGCGACGAGGGCGCGGCGAGCCTGGTCCTGCCGGCCGTCACCATCGCGCTGCCCGCGGCCGCCGCCATCGCCCAGGTGCTCGCCCGCAGCCTGCGGGGGACGCTCTCCGAGCCGTACATCACCACCGCCCTGGCCAAGGGTGCGAGCCGGGCCCGGGTGCATCTGCGCCACGCCACGCGCAACGCGTCGCTGCCCGCGCTGACCGTGGTCGGTCTGCTGACGGGAGAACTGCTCACCAACGCGGTCGTCGTGGAGACGGTGTTCTCGCGGGCCGGGCTCGGCCGGGTCACGGTGACCGCGGTGGGGGCCAAGGACATTCCCGTGGTGCAGGCCGTGGTGGTCCTGACAGCGCTGGTCGTGGTGACGGTGAACCTGCTGGTCGACCTGATCCACCCGGTGCTCGACCCGCGGGCCGCGGGCCGGGTGAACTCCGGCCCGGGCGCGGGCTCCGCCCCGGGTGCGGGCCCCGGCTCCCGCCCGGGTGCGGACACCGATCCGAGCCCCGGCCTGGCGAAGGTGGCCGCGTCATGACGCTTCTCTCCCTGCGCGGCACGAATCTCGCCACGACCTCTCGCCGACGCCTGCGCCCCGGCCTCCTCTGGTCGGCCGCCGTCCTCTTGGTCGCGGCCCTCGCCGCCGTGCTTCCCAGCCTGTTCACCGGGCGCGACCCGCTCGAAGTGGCCCCCGCCGACCGGCTGCTCCCGCCCGGTGGCGGGCATCTGCTCGGCACCGACCAGCTGGGCCGCGACATGCTCTCCCGGATGGTCCACGGAGCCGCGCCGTCCCTCCAGGCCGCGCTGATCGCGGTGGTGGTGGGGGTCGTCGTCGGCGGTCTGCTCGGCGCCGTGTCCGGCTTCGGCGGCGGCGCCGTGGACGGGCTGATCATGCGCGGTGTGGACGTGCTCCTCGCCATTCCGGGCCTGCTCCTGTCGCTGACCCTGGTCACCGTCCTCGGCTACGGCACGGTGAACACCGCGCTCGCGGTGGGGTTCGGGAACGTCCCCGTCTTCGCCCGCGTGATGCGCTCCGAAGTGCTCCGGGTGCGCGGCTCGCTGTTCGTCGAGGCGGCCCGCTCGTACGGCGCCAAGCGCCACCGAGTGCTGGCCCTGCACGTGCTGCCGAACGCCCGGGGCCCGGTGCTCGCACTCGCCGCACTGAGCCTGGGGACATCCGTGCTGGCGGTGTCGGCCCTGAGCTTCCTCGGTTACGGAGCACCGCCGCCGGCCCCCGAATGGGGGTCCCTGGTGGCCCAGGGCCGTGACCACCTGGCGGACGCCTGGTGGCTGACCACCCTGCCGGGACTCTGTGTCGCACTCGTGGCGCTGGCCGCCAACCGGGTGGCGCGGGCCCTGGACGGGGAGATCGGGGAGGCGAAGTGACCGCGCAGAACGAGGACGGCGGGTGCGTCCCGCTGCTGGACGTGCGGGGCCTGTGCGTCACCTACCGTTCCAGGGGCCGCACGACCCGGGCGGTGTCGGGCGTCGACCTGACCATCGCGGCCGGCGAGACCGTGGCCGTCGTCGGGGAGTCCGGGTCGGGCAAGTCGACCACCGCACACGCGCTGCTCGGGCTGCTGCCGGCCGGGGGCCGCATCACGGCGGGCACCGTCCGCTTCGACGGCGAGGACCTGACGGCCCTGGGCGACCGGCGGCTGCGCGAGGTGCGCGGCCGCGGCATCGCCCTGGTCCCACAGGATCCGGCGGTCTCCCTCAACCCGGTGCAGCGGGTCGGCGACCAGGTCGCCGAGGTGCTGCTCATCCACGGTCTGGCCGGGCGGAAGGAAGCCGCCGCGGCCGCGACCGGCATCCTCGAACTCGCCGGGATGCCCGATCCGGCCGTACGCGCGCGGAACTTCCCGCACCAGCTCTCCGGCGGCATGCGGCAGCGCGCCCTCATCGCCATCGCCCTGGCCGGCCGGCCGCGGCTGATCGTCGCGGACGAGCCGACGAGCGCCCTGGACACGACCGTCCAGCAGCGGATCCTCGACCACCTGCAGAAACTCAGCCGGGAATCGGGCACGGCCGTGCTGCTGATCAGCCACGACCTGGCCGTCGCCGCCGCACGCGCCGACCGCATCATCGTGATGCGCGGCGGCGAGGTCGTGGAGGCGGGTCCGGCCGAGCAGGTGATGACGGAGCCCCGGCACGAGTACACCCGGGTGCTGCTCGACGCCGTACCGGGCGCGCCGAGCCGGCGGCGCGCGGAGGTCCGTGAGCGTGAAGCGGCCGCCGACGGGCCGCGCCCGCTCCTGGTCGCCGAGGACCTCGTCATGGACTATCCGCTGCCACGCACCGGCGGCAGCGGCGGACGTACGCTGCGGGCCCTGGACGGGGTCGGCTTCACCGTCCCCGCCGGACGCACGGTCGCCCTCGTCGGGGAGTCCGGATCCGGCAAGTCCACCGCGGCCCGGCTCGCACTGCGCCTGCTCAAGCCCTCCGCGGGGCGCATCGAGTTCGACGGCCGGGACATCACCGCGGCGCCCGAGCGCGAGCTGCGCGCACTGCGCCGCGGCGCCCAGCTGGTCCACCAGAACCCGTACGCCGCACTCGATCCGCGGCTCACCGTCGAGCGGATCGTCGAGGAGCCCCTCAGGGTCTTCGGCACCGAGGGCCGCACCGCGCGCCGGGCCCGGGTCCGCGCCCTGCTCGACCGGGTGGCGCTCCCCGCCCACCTGCACGAACGGCGCCCGGCCGCGCTCTCGGGAGGACAGCGGCAGCGCGTCGCCATCGCCCGCGCTCTGGCGCTCGAACCGCGCCTCGTGGTCTGCGACGAGCCCCTCTCGGCGCTCGACGTGTCGGTGCAGGCCCGCATCCTGGCCCTCCTCGAAGAGCTCCAGGCGGAGCTCGGCATCGCGTACCTCTTCATCACCCATGACCTGGCTGTCGTACGGCAGATCGCGGACGAGGTCCTGGTCCTGAAGGACGGCCGGATCGTGGAGTCCGGCCGGACCGAACGCCTCTTCACCAGCCCGCAGCACGAACACACCAGGGCCCTGCTGCACGCCGCACCGCAGCAGACCGTGCCCCGTCCGAAGGAGAGACTGTGAACGCCCACCCCCGTGAACTCCACCTCAATGTCAACCTGTTGGGCACGGGTACCCACCACGGTTCCTGGCGCTGGCCCGGCTCCGACCCGCTCACCTTCATCAACGTGGAGCGGTACGTCGCCTCCGCGCGCATCGCCGAACGCGGGCTTCTCGACGCCGTCTTCCTCGGCGACATCCCGGGCCTGGTCGAGAACATCACGACCCACCCCCAGTTCAACGCCCTGGAACCCACCCTGATCCTCACCGCGATCGCCCAGGCCACCGAGCACATCGGGCTCATCGCCACGGCGTCCACCAGCTACAACGAGCCCTACAACCTGGCCCGCCGGCTCCAGGCCCTGGATCTGATCAGCCACGGCCGCACCGCGTGGAACGCCGTCACCACGTACGCGCCCAACGTGGCCAGGAACTTCGTGCCGACCCCGCCCGACCGGGAGGCGCGCTACACCAGGGCGACCGAATTCGTCGACGTGGTACGCCAGTTGTGGACCAGCTGGGAGCCGGGGGCGATACCGGCAGATGTGAAGACCGGGCACTACGCGGAGACCTCTCGCATCCGGCCGATCAACCACGAGGGAACGTACTTCAACGTCGAGGGGCCGCTCTGCCTGCCGCCGTCGGAGCAGGGCCACCCGGTGATCCTCCAGGCCGGCGGCTCGCACGAGGGCCGGAACCTGGCGGCCGCCACCGCCGACGCGGTGTTCTCCGGCGCCCTCGACATCGAGGCGGCGCGGGCCGACCGGGCGGACATCCGCGGCCGGGTCACCGCGGCGGGACGGAACGCCGACTCGATCGTGATCCTGCCCGGGCTCACCACCTCGGTCGGCGGCACCGAACGCGAGGCCCTCGAACGGCGCGAGCAGCTGGACGAGCTGGAGGACCGCAGCGATCAACTGCGGCGGCTCGCCGCCCAGCTCACGGTCGACCCGCGCGAACTGGAACTGGACAAGCCCGTTCCGGAGACACTGCTCACCGGCGCCTACAACCCCGTGCACGGACACCACAGGAAGATCTCGCAGCTCGCGCACGACGGCCTGACGGTACGCGACATCCTGCGCCGGGGCGGCGGCAGCGGGCACCTGGTGGCCGCCGGATCGCCGGAGCAGATCGCCGACATCATCGAGCAGTGGTTCACCAGCGGCGCGGCCGACGGCTTCAACGTGATGCCCGACGTGATGGACGACGGGCTGCCGGCCTTCGTCGACCACGTCGTGCCGGTCCTGCAGCGCCGCGGCCTCTTCCGCACCGAGTACCGCGGATCGACCATGCGCGACCACTACGGCCTGGAGTTCCCGGCCAGCCGCGACGCGGCGATCCGCTGACCGAACCGCATCGCACGGGGCGCACCACGCGGCGCGCACCACCCAGCTCACAGCACCGAATGTCGATCGGAGAGAAATCACATGGCTCGTGTCCTTGCCGTCGCCGGCAGCCCGACCGCGCACTCCCGTACGTCGGCAGTGGTCGAGGCCGCGGCCGCCGCACTGGCCCGGGCCGGGCACCGGACCGAACTGCTCCGCGTACGCGACCTGCCCGCCGCCGCGCTGACGGGAGCGGACCCGGGCGCCCCCGGGCTGCGCGAGGCGGCCGAACGGGTCCAGTGGGCGGAGGTGCTGATCATCGGCACTCCGGTGTACAAGGCCGGCTACTCGGGACTGCTCAAGTGCTGGCTCGACCTGCTGCCCCAGGAGGCCTTCGCGGGCCGCTCGGTCCTGCCGCTCGCCACCGGCGGCACCCTGGCCCACTCACTGGTGGTGGACTACGCGCTGCGTCCGGTCCTGATGTCGCTGGGTGCTTCGCACATCGCCAGGGGCGCCTTCTTCGCCGACTCGGACGTGGCCGCCGGGGCCGAGCAGCCGCTGGCCCCTTCCGCAGCGGCGCGCCTCCAGAGGTGCCTGGGTTCACTGGAGTTGCGGCTGGAACAGGTGGAGTCCGAGCCGCTCCCGACGGGGTGAGACGTCGCTTCGCCCCTACGAGGCCCTCGTCGACCGCGGCGGGGGCCTCGGGAGAGGCGGGAGGCGGAGCCGGTCACCGGAACCGGCCGGGCGCGAACGCCGACAGGTCCACGGTGGTCGGCTGCCCCAGGGCGAGTTGGGCGAGTGCCTCCCCGATGCCCGGGGCGAACTTGAAGCCGTGCCCGGAGCAGGCGCTCGCGTAGACGACACCCTCCCGTTCCCCGGACCGTCCGATGAGGAAGCTCTCGTCGCGCGACATCGTGTAGACGCAGGACGTCGCGCGTCCCGTGCTGCGCACGCCGGGCAGCAGCCCGCGGATCGCCGACCACAGCTCGTGCCGTTCCGCCTCGGAGGGCGGGCGTCTGGCCTTGTCGACGTCCAGGGGCGTCAACTGCCGGTTGTGGAAGCCGAGTTTCAGTCCGCCGTCGGCTCGCCACCGCGGCAGTCCGTAGACGAGCGCGCCGTCCGTTTCCTCGTGGAGGAAGACCGGGAACCGCCCGGGCTCGTGCGCGCGCCCGTCGGTCTCCGCCACGTCGAGTTCGTAGACGGGGATCCGCATCGGTGTGACCAGGTGGCCCGTCTCGCCGGGCAGGAAGCGGTCGATCCAGCCGCCCGTCGTCAGGACGACCGCGCCGCAGCTCACCTGCCACCCGTCGCCGGACACGGTCGTGGAGCCGCCCGACGTGCGGTGCAGTGCGCGTACCGTCCGGCCGTAGGCGAGGTGCGCTCCGTGCTGGACCGCCTGTGTCACATACCCGAGCCGGGCCCGCTCGGCGAAGAGCATCAGCGCGTCCGGTTCGTGGACGGCCACCGCGTCCTCGGGGACGCGGAACGCGGGGAACCGGTCGGTGATCTCCCGCGCGTCGAGGAACTCGTGCTCGATGCCGCAGCGTTGGGCGGTCTCGCGCGAGCCCTGGACCAGGGTCGAGTCGCGGGAACCGATGAAGAGTCCCCCGGTCTTCAGGGCGATGGTGTCGGACGTCGCCTCGCCGAGCTCCGCCCAGCCGTCGTAGGACCGCTGCAGGAGCGGGGCGTACTGCTCGCCCTCCCAGTACGCCCGGCGGAAGATCCGGGTCTCGCCGTGCGAGGAGCCCATCCCGTGCACCGGCCCGTGCGCCTCGATCCCGAGGGCCTTCACGCCCAGCCGGCTGAGCCGGGCGAGGGCCGACGCCCCCATGATGCCCAGCCCGACGACCACGACGTCGTAGGTGCCCCATGTGGTGTCGTCCGCCGTGGCGGTGCTCATGCGAGCTGCGAGGGTTCGAGGGGCTGCGGCTCCATGGGCGGCGTCTCCAGGTCCTGCGGTTCGAGCGGCAGGGGGGCCAGTGCCTTCACGGTGACCTCGGTGATCTCGTAGAACCAGTGAATGGTCTCGCCCTTGGCGCGGTACGTCGCGGCGTAGTCCCTGCGCCCCTGTTCGAACTGGTCCAGCAGGGAGTGGCGCATTTCGAGCCACTCGTCCGTATAGAACAACAAGGGGAACTCGACGCGTTCGAGAAGCTGGGAGTGCAGGGCCAGGCCGCCCGGCGGCCGGTGCGTGGAGCGTGAGGAGTCGAAGATGTCGGCGATGCCGAGCAGGGAGTTGAGGCCGAGGACGGCGCGGCCGTTCTCGGCCAGGTGCTGTGGGAGCTGCTGGAGGAACCGCAGCAGCACGCTGTCCCCGTAGAACATCGCCTCCAGGTTGAGCGAGCTGCGCCGCTCCCCCAGCTGCGCCTTGAGGACGTCGGACGGGGCACGCCATCCCGGCGGGTTGAAGACGATGAGGTCGAAGAGCTGTTCCCGGCCGGTCTCGGGTCCGGCGAAGAGGTCGCCGTGCCAGAAGTCGATGACGGAGTCGCCGAAGTTCCGGAGCTCGTTCTGCCGGGCGGTCGTCACGGCCGAGGCGCAGATGTCGGTGGCGGTGACCGACGTGGCGCCCAGGCTGCGCAACAGTAGGGCGATCGCGCCGCTTCCGGTGCCGAGTTCGAGGATCCGGCCGGAGAGTTCGCCCGGGGTCAGGTTGCGGACGAGGTGGTTGCCGAGTTCCAGACCCGCCCGGCTGACGTGGAACGTCTCGTCGCGGTGGAAGAGGCGGAAGCGGTGGCCCTGCTCGAAGCACACGTCGTACGTGTCGTCGGGCCGTTCGGGCCGGGCCCCGGAGTCGTCGGTTTCGTGCGGTCCGTCCTCCGTCACCATCGCCGTCACCGGCTCATGACGGAGGCGAGCTCTCGCGAGCGCCGGGCGGACGCCGCGAGCGCGGCCACGACGGAGCCGCCCAGGTCGGCCGCGTCGAAGGCGGCGATGCCCCGTTCGGTCGTCCCGTTCGGTGTCATCACCTCGTGGCACAGCTGCATGGGCGGCTTGCCGCTCTCCTCGATCAGGGCCGCGGTGCCGGCGAACACCTGGACGGTCATCTCGCGGCTCGCCTCCTCGCTGAAGCCGCGTGAGACGGCGAAGCGGCAGAAGGCGTCGACGATGTAGCTGACGAAGGCCGGGCCGCCGCCGCAGAGCGCCGTGGCGTCGTCGACGAGTTCCTCGGCGTCGACGCGCAGCACCTTGCCGATGACGCCGAGCAGCGCCTCGGCCCGGGCGACCGTGTCCGCGGACACCTCGGCGTCCGCGAAGTAGACGGACATCCCCTCGAACACCTCGGACGGGGTGTTGGGGATCGACCGGACGACCTGGGAGGTGTTCAGCGCCGCGGCGATGGAGCGGGAGGTGAGTCCCGCCATCACGGACAGCACCGGTGTCCGTGGGGTGAACCGGTGGCGCTCGGCGTCCGCGAAGTCGGCGAAGACCTGCGGTGGTACGGCGAGGGTGACGAAGTCGCCCTCGGCGATGTCCAGTTCGCCGGTCACCGTCAGGCCGTCGTACTCCGCGAGCGCCTTGCGCCGCTCGGCGTCGGTGTCGACGACGACGATCTCGGGACCGGGCGGTCCGCCGAGGAGGCCGCGGGCGATCGCGAGTCCCATGTGTCCGCATCCCACGATGATCAGGCGCGTGACGGTGGCCGGACACGTGGCGTCGGACGGACGCGTGGCGGTGGTCATGACTGAGCCCCTTGGTGACGTAGTTCCGGGGTGCCGCGAACTGGTCGAGCAGACGTCCCGAATGACGGCATGTCTGTTGGTTGCACGTGAGCAGGTCCTCGGATCGGCCGGGCGGCCGTTAGACGCTCTGCCCGGCCGGGACCGGCGCCGGCTCCTTGTGGAACGGCGTCTCGACATCGGAGACCGTCGTACGGTGCAGGACGCGACGCTGCGTCAGGTCGTAGGGGCGGCCGCGGTGCATGGTGCAGCGGTTGTCCCACACCACCAGGTCGCCGACGCTCCAGCGATGGGTGTAGACGAACCGTTCCTGCGTGGCGAACTCGACCAGTTCCTCAAGGAGTGCCCGGCCCTCGTCGACGGGCCGGCCGATCACGTGCGAGGCGTGCGAGGCGAGGAAGAGGCTCGTGCGGCCCGAGGCGGGGTAGAAGTCGACGATCCGCTGCGGCACGGGCGGCAGCATGGTGGCGATCTCGCTGTTGAATCCGTCGAAGCCGGACTTGCTCCGCGAATGCGCGATGCTGTGCTCGGCGAGAAGACCTGAGAGTTCCTTCTTCCGCACGTCCGGCAATGCGTCGTAAGCGGCCCTCAGATCCGCGTACTGCGTTTCTCCGCCGACCTGCGTCACTTCGCGCGCGGAGAGGAGCGAGCATTTCGACCGGATCGCCTTGAAAGAGCTGTCCGTATGCCACATCTGGTTTCCCAGATTGTATTTCGTGAGCCGGTCCTCGGGGTCCAGCAGCCTACCCTCGGAATCGAGGTTGGATATATCGGTGAACTCATTGCGGAGCCGCAGCGCCTTGCCCGCGTAGTTCGGCGCCTCCTCAAGGGGGCCGAAGTTCTGGCTGAAGGTGATCTGCTGCTCGTCGGTGAGCTCCTGACCAGGGAATACGAGCACCGCGTGGCGCTTGAAGGCCGCATCGATCTCGGCGAACACGCCGTCCGCGAGGGGGCGGGCGAGATCGACTCCCGTCACATTGCAGGCGAAAGAGGAATGGAGGGACTCGAGCGAGATCGCCATGTACATCTCCTGGGAATCAGAATGTCATACCGACGCTGTAAAGCCGGGTTTACGCTACCACGCACTTCCCTTTCGGGGTAGCGCTCCCTGAAAGATGCAAGAGAAAGCGTACGGTGCGGTAGGCATTGCACTGCGCGACCGAATACGGAGCCGCCGGATCCACGCTCCGACTACAGAACACGACGGTTCGATAAATGCGTCAGCTTTACCTGGAAGCGGTTTTCCTTTACTCGTTCAATGGAATTCTTCAGGGGCCGGTGTGCGCGGCGGCATCGGCGCACGTCCGCTCGACGGCATCGCCGAACCGCGCGCGCTCCTCCGGTGTCAGGGCCGAGAAGCAGGGCACGATGATCTCCCCGGTGAGGGCCTCGGCCTCGACGCGCCGCTCCCGCACCTCGGCGGGATCGCGGAAGGGGCCCCTGTACCCCATCCGTTCGGCATAGCCGGGTCCGGTGCGCGGGGGTGCGTGGGTCGCGGCGAGGATCGCGTCGAGCGGGGTCAGGCCGTGCGCCAGGATCGCGGCGATGTGCGCGGCGCCCCGCAGCTCCCTCAGCAGATGCAGGGTCAGCGCCGCTCGCGCGGGCGGGGAATCGGGGACGGGGAGCTGCCGCCACCCGGCGAAGAGGGTGCCGAGTGCGGCCGGGGCCGCATCGATGATCCGGCGGCCCAGTACATCGACGGCCCCGAGCGTCGCGGGGTCGGAGCCCGCGAGGACCCGGGTCCCCCAGCCGGTGATCACGTCCCGGTAGCGGAGCGACACCTCGTAGTGCGTCAGTCCCTCGGGAACGCCGGACCAGGCCGCGCGCACTTCGTCGAGCGGCTCGAACGCGATGGCCGCGGCCGCGACTTCGGCCGGGCAGCCACCGAGTACGCCGGCGCGGCCGACGACCCAGAACTGGCTGCCGGACTTGAAGCCCAGCTCCACGCCGTAGGCATTGGTGGAGTCCGCGAGCATCCAGGCGCGGCTGAACCCCTGGATCGGCTCCTTCACCCGTTCGATCGTCTCCGTGGCTGAGGCGCTCGCCATCTCTTCCTCTCCTGTTGCTGTTCGTCGTCGCCCGCCTCCGGCGGGGCAGCGGGCGGCACGGTTCTCCGGTGCGGTGTGCGCGGCGGTCCGTTCGGTTCAGCCCGGGGCGAGCCAGCCGGTGAGGATGCCGGCGAGGCGGACCAGGTCCGCGACGGCGACCCGCTCGGTGTCCTGGTGGGCGTCCTCGATCGAGCCGGGGCCGAAGACGACGAGCTCGTCGGCCAGGCCGGAGTAGCGCAGCGCGTTCGCTCCGAACGGTGCGACGGCGGGGGCGGTTCCGGCGGCCCGTGCCAGGTACTGGACGAAATCGCTGTCCGGCGGCTGGTAGAACGCGGGCGATCCGGCCCGGCCGTCGGGGGTCCGCGGCAGGAGCGAGGTCACCTTGCAGGGGACGGGGCAGGCGGCTCGGGCGATGTCCGCCAGCCGGGCCAGGACGTCGTCGGGGTCCTCGCCGGGGACGATGCGCCGGCCCACGGTGACCGAGCAGCGCTCGGGGATCACGTTGCTGCCGGTGCCGCCGGAGATCTGGGTGACGGACACGGTGCCGTTGCCCAGTTCGGTGGCGGCGGGCAGGGCTCCGAGCCGCTCCTGTTCCGCGACGAAGGCGGCGATCACCGGTGCCATCGCCTCGACGGCGTTCGCCCCCAGGTCGGGGCGGGCCGAGTGGCTCGCGGTGCCGTGCGCGGTCACCTCGACGAGGACGAGGCCCTTGAGGCCGTGGACCGGGCGGAATTCGGTCGGTTCGGCCACCAGCATCCGGTCGATGCGCAGGCCGCGCTGTTCGGCCCACGGTCTGAACCGGGTCGCGCCGACCAGCCCGCCGGCTTCCTCGCCGACCGAGCCGACGAGCAGGAGGCCGTGCTCGGGGCGCAGACCGGCACGGTGCCAGGAGTCCAGGAGGGCGAGCAGGACGCCGAGGGTGGCCTTGGTGTCCAGCGCCCCCCGGCCCCAGACGCTGCCGTGCTCGATGCGCCCGTCGAAGGGCGGGTCGGTCATGCTCTCCACGGTCACGGTGTCGGTGTGGACGTCCACCACGACGAGCCGGTCGGACCGGCCCCTGAAGAGCCCGTACACATTCGGCCGGCCGGGCAGCACCTCGTCCAGCACGACTTCCCGCGCCCCCGCCGCCTCGCACCGGGCGGCGAGCCGGGCCGCGATCGCGCCCTCGCCGACCGGGCCGTACTCCTCGGCGCGCGGTCCCGCGTGGAGCGGGTTGACGCTGGGGATCCTGACCAGTCCGGCCACTTCCTCCGCCAGCGTCCGCGCGCCTACGTACATGACGTGATCACCACGTGTCCCCCAGGTTGTGACAGGAGGGCCCGGATCTCCGGGCCCTTCCCGCGGACGGTGGACCGCCGGACTGCGCCGGCCGGACGGTCCTGCTGCGGCCCGGTCGGGCCGGTGCTGTCAGGAAGCGTCACCGAGTTCGTACAGCCGGGCCGCCAGGTCGAACTGGGCCTGGGTGTCGATGTCGATGGTGAGGTTGGTGGCGGTGTGCCACATCGGCCGGCCGCTGACGAGGCCGAGCGTCGTGGCGACGTGCCGCGTCATGATCGAGCAGGTGAAGCCGAGCTGGTAGAACGTCGGCAGTTCCTGCGAGGGCCGGTGCCAGGAACCGAACCCGAAGCCCATGGGGTTGAAGTTCCCGTCCAGGAGGTAGTCCCGCATCGGGTAGACGACGGTGATCGAGTCGGCCGCCGAGGTGTCCCTGGAGTTCCAGCTCTTGACGACCGCCTCGTGCTCGTCGAAGAACGGGTCGGTCGCGTGGCACCACATGACGTCGTCGTCGTCCGGGAGCTGCTTGCAGACCTCGTTGACCACCGACTGGAACGGATAGGAGTTGTCGGTGAGGTGTGCGGCCCGCGGCAGGAACGTGGCCCCGTACTCCTCGGCCAGGGCGCGGGTCGACTCGTCCTCGGACGAGATGTACACCTCGCCCGGCTCGGCGATGCGGGTCAGCTTCTCGGTGAGGATGCCCAGCAGCGACTTTCCGCGCGCGAAGTCGCGGTAGTTCTTGTCGGGCACCCGGGTCGAGGAGCGCTTGGCGGGGATGACGAACTTCATGATCCGCTCCTGTCTCCCCGGAGGGAGTCCTTTTCCTGGGGAAGCCGGTGCCGGAGTTCCGTCACCAGTTGTTCGGAGACCGCGCTGAGGGGAAGCCGGCACTCGGGCGACTGCACGAGCCCCTGGTCCGCCAGCCAGACCTTGAGGGGGGCGGGGTTGGGCTCGCCGAACAGCAGCGGGATCCAGGAGCTGAGCGCGTTCCAGTGCTCCAGGGCCGCGGCCGCGTTCCCGCCGCGCAGCTCGTCGAAGACCCGGACGAACGACTCGGGTTCGATGTGCGCGGCGGCGAGGATTCCGCCGGCTCCGCCCAGCGCGACCGAGGCGAAGAACAGGTGGTCCTCGCCGGTGAGGACGGCCAGCCGGTCGCTGCCCTCGCGCAGCAGCTCCAGGGACTGCTTGATGTCGCCGGAGGAGTCCTTCACGCCGACGATGTGCGGGTGCCGGTCGGCGAGCGTGAACAGCGAGTCGTTGTGGAGGTTCACCCCGGTGCGGTACGGGATGTTGTAGACGATGACGTCGCGGTCGGTCTCCGACACGACGGCGTCGAAGTGGGCGATCAGTCCGCTCTGCGAGGGACGGTTGTAGTACGGGGCGGTGACCAGGTACCCGTCGACGGGCAGCCTGCCGCTGCGCCGCACCGAGGCCGCCACGTGCCGGGTGTCGTTGCCGCTCACCCCGAGGTAGAGCGGGAGCGATCCCTGTACGCAGGAGGCCACCAGCTCGACGATGCGCTCGGCCTCGTCGGCGTCGAGCACCGGGGACTCACCGGTCGTGCCGAGCAGCACGATCCCCGCGATGCCCGAATCCCGGTAGCGGGCCAGGAGTTGTTTGACCGACGCGTGGTCGACCTCGCCGTCGAGGAAGGGGGTCACCAGCGGGAGGTACACGCCGCCCGGGCGCGGATGATCCATCGTCACGTCACAACCTCTGGCTCTGGATGGCTAGTCGGACATCGGCCTTTCATGGCGCACCGTCGCCGGGGGTGTCGGTCCGCTGCCGGGCGGGCGGCGGGCCGGCGGCTCCCGCGGCGTCCGTGACGATCCGCTTGAACGCGTCGGCGTGGGCACAGCCGGCCGACGCGCCGTTCCCGCGCATCCGGTCGGTCACCCACTGGACGTCCGCCCGTGGGTCCTTGGACGTACGGAACTGGCTGCGGTGGGTGAGGACGGCGGCGACCTTGCGCTCGGCGGACCGGCTGACGTCGACGAACAGGTCGGCGTGCTCGTGGCCCGGGACCCACACCTCCGCGACGCGGTGGGCGGGCAGCCCCTCCGCCAGGAGTTCGGGGAAGGCGCGCGGGTTGCGGGCGAAGGGGTAGACGGCGTTCAGCGCCGCCTCCCCCACGGCCAGGTGGTCGGGGTGCGAGGCGCCGACCGGGAATTGGAGGGAGCGGAGCGGCTGGTGGGTGAGCACGAGTTCGGGGCGGTGCCTGCGGATCTCCCGGGTCAGGGCCAGCCGGAGCGCGGGGGTGTCGGCGAGCGTGCCGTCGGGGAGGCCGAGGAACACGACCTCGCTCACCCCCAGCGTGCCGGCCGCCTCGCGCTGTTCCGCGTACCGCGTCGCGACCAGTTCCGCCGTGGGCTCGTCGGGGTCCTCCCCGCCCTGGGCGCCGTCGCTCACCACCACGTAGACGACCTGGGCGCCCTCGTCCGTGAGACGGGCGACGGTCGCCCCGAAGGCGAACTCGGCGTCGTCCGGATGGGCGGCGATCACCAGCACCCGGTGGAAGGCACGCGGCAGCGGCAGGAGTGCGGCGGTGCCGGGGTCGGTGGGTCTCACGGGGCGCTCGTCTCCAGGAAGTAGGCCTCGCGGATGTTCTCCAGGCGGGAGAGGACCTCGCCCTCGTCACCGGCTTCGTAGAAGACGAGTCCGGGGCTGGTGGAGGACGTGAGGTCGGCGGGGATCACATCACCGACGGCCATGGTCATCCGGGTGCCGATCACCCCGGGGAGGACCGCCAGGTCCGCCTCGGGGACGAGCCGGGTGATGCGTCCTGGCCTGGTCGGGAAGTCGGCGTTGACCACGACGTTGTCCCGGTGCCGCGGCTCGCAGCGCGGGTCGCGGCCGATCGAGGTGTCGAGGAACGCCTGCCAGATGTCGATGCCGTACTGCAGCCGGAGCGCTTCGGGGATGCCGCCGCCGGCCGGGCGGCAGGCCACCTCGCCGACGAGGAGTCCGTCGGGCGTCTTGAAGAGCTCCAGGTGGGTGACGCCGGACCGCATGCCGAGGGCGCGGACGACACGGGCGTGCAGGTCGAGTGCCGGGGCGAGGTCGGGGTGGTCCCCGGGGAGGAAGTAGGAGCCGCTGAAGTTGTCGATCTGGCCGAGCAGGGGGGTGAAGTACCGTGCGGCCGCGGCGAATCGAACCTCTCCGTCGTGCACCACGCCGTCGCAGTGGAGTTCGGCGTCCATGGGGACGAAGCGCTCCACGATCAGGGGGATGCGGGTGCCGCGCAGCGAGTCGGCGCGCGGGGACGCCGCGAAGTCGTCGAACTCCTTGCGGGAGGTGAACGTGACGACGTCGAGGCAGCCGCCGCCGAACACGGGCTTGACCACGCAGGGCCAGCCGACGCGGTCGGCGGCGTCAGGCACGTCGTCGAGGGCGAGGACCTGGGCGAAGTCGGTGACGGGCAGTCCGGCGTCCCGCAGGCGCTGCTTCATCAGGTACTTGTGGGAGAAGCCGAGGGCGGACTCGTATCCCAGTCCGGGCAGTCCCAGGGTGGAGCGGATGTAGCCCGCGGCGGCCTGGCTGAACTCGACGGGGGCCACGACGTGACCGAACGGGGCGCGGCGGGCGATGGACAGGGCCGCGGCGTACACCTCTCCCGGGTCCTGGATGTCACCGACCTCGACGGTCTCGACGGAGTCGGGGAAGCGGTGCGGATGGCCGGTCTCGGCGATCACCGTGACGCGCTCCATTCCGGGGGCGTCGAACAGGCGCGCCGGCATGGCGCGGCGGCGGGAACACAGGACCAGGACGTGCGGCGTCACGGAGGGACTCCTTCGGTTCGTGCGTGAGTTCAGGGACGCGATGCCGGAACCGGCTGTCCGGTCCTGTGCGTCGCGTCGTCCGGCAGGGTGAGCCGCCGGGCGACCTCGGCCCGGAACGCCGCGGCCTCGCGGGCGGGCATCCGGGGCAGCAGGTCGTTCAGGCACTCGGTGGAGGTGGTGTCCCTGCCGGGGTCCTTGCCCACGACCGCCCACAGCGGGCGGACGCGGGCGCCGCGGCGGCACTTGGCGTCGTAGGAGTCCATGCCCAGGTGCAGCCGGCGCAGCCCGTTGGCGTAGCAGTGGCGCAGCGGTTCGTGCACGGTGAGGTGGGCGTACTCACCGCAGCCCGTGAGGCGGGCGTAGTCGAAGCCGTTGAGACGCACCACGAGTTCGTCGCCGGCGACGAAGCAGAGGGTGAATCCGATCAGGTCGTCACCGCGGTAGGCGGCGAACACGACGGAACGGTCGTCCAGTTGGTCCACCTGGCGGCGGAGGAAGTCCTTGAGGTAGTCGACGGGCGCGTCGTGGCCGTACTTGCTCTGCACCTGGGCGAGGAGTCCGGCCCCCTCCTCCCAGACGTCCGACAGTTTCAGCTGCGCCGTGCGCAGGCCGCTCTCGGCGTAACGGCGCTGCTCTCCGCGGAAGTTGGTGCGTCGCTGCTTCGTGGGCAAGGCGGCGGTGAAGGCGTCGACGCTGTCGCCGGTGAGGTCCATGACGCAGTCGGCGCCGAGCAGCCGGAGCTGCACGCCGGCGTCCCCGGGGCCGGGTGCGGCCAGGCGGGCCGCCTCGGTCACGATGTCCGCGTCGTCCGACGTCAGGTAGGGCCACCACCATCTGCCTGCGGAGTGGGGGGTGTTGGCGAGTGTGTCGGTGAGGAGTGCCGCCAGGTCGGCTGCCGCCCTTCGGGGACCGGCCGACGGCTCCTTGAGCAGCCCCGAGGAGAATCCGCGCCGGCCGCCGAGGGTGAGCCGGGGCGGCGCGGGGTGCGGGGAGCCGCCGAGGACGGACTGCGCCCGGTAGTCGGCATGGCCCTCGTCGGGGTTCCAGTGCGCGGCCAGCGCGGCCACGGCCCGCCCGCCGCGGGTCAGCGTCGTGTAGCGGGGATCGGCTCCGCCCCCGGAGTCGACGAACCGCATCCAGCCCGACCCGAGATAGAGCGGTGACGTACCCGTCAGGTCGTCCCAGTCCGGGGGCGGCAGCGCGGCCGTACGAATGTTTTCCGCACTCATCACATTCCCCCCGGGACTTCGGACGTGGCTTTACGACGCACAGGGCGCAGGCAGGCTGAGCAGGAACACATTCGCAGAGCGCCGGATTACCCGTGCGGGATTCGGATGATTTTTTGCGGACGCACCACGGCGGTGTGGAAAACGTCGCTGAAGCCTCATGCGGGCGGAGAATCTACGGCGGCCGAAAGGGAGAAACATCATTAACAGGATGTTGCGCCAGCCGATTTTGCACGCTCCGATCACCGGAGAGCAAGGGGCGAAAATGTGACGAGGATCACATGGGAAGATCTTTTGCTGCCGCTACGATACGCATGCCGACGCAGGATTCCCGTGGCTACGCACCGGAGGGGGCACGGTCCACCCGGGACAATCTGCGTCCAATCCGGACGGGGCGCCTGTTCCGCCACCTGTCGGACACGTGCGGGATGCCCGCTTTCGGGAATTCCGCTTCCCTGTCGTGGCCCGTTATTTCCCCTGACCTAAAGAGTGGCCGAAAGAAGAGGCACCGGGTCTGCCATTCTTTGCGGTCACCTCGCTCGCTATCGATTTTCCGCAAAGGCGGTCGGAGGAACCATGCCGGAGACTCCCTTGGACGTCAGCCAGGTCACGCACGTCGCCGTGGGTCTGAGCGTGGCACTTTTGGCGGATCTTGAGCCATTGCTGCCCGCCCGCAGCGTTCTCGTGCTCGACGAGCCCGACACCATAAAGGCGCGCGACGGCCGCGCACGCGCCGCCGCGTTCAGCTGCGTGGCGGGGCTCGTCGAGGCACCCACCCAGGACGAGGCCGGGGCCGGACTCCTCGGCGGACTGGTGGCCCGCCCGCCCCGGCTGAAGGCGGTGATACCTGCGCTGGAGTACGGCGTCGTCGCCGCGGCCGCGCTCGCGGACGCCTGGGGCGCCCCGGGCGCCGGCACGGAGGCCGCCCGGCTACTGAGGGACAAGGCACTGCTCCGGGAGGCGTCGCAGCGGCTCGGGATCGATCAGCCCGCCTGGGAGGTCGTCGAGGGGCCCGACGGCGTGGACCTCTTCCGCGGTCGCTTCGGCGGTCGCTGTGTGGTGAAACCGGCCAACCGGCAGGCGAGCCTCGGTGTCCGGCTGCTCGACCGCGGATCGGACAGTGCGGCCCTGTGGGCCGAGACCGCGGCCGCCGACGAGACCCGCATGCGTGCGCGGTACGCGCTGCCGCCGAAGTACTTGGTCGAACAGCGGCTGGAAGGACCTGAGTTCAGCGTGGAGGCCTTGGTGCAGGAGGGCGAGGTGCGGTTCGCCAACGTCACGGCCAAGTCCGTCCAGCACACCGCCGTTCCGGTCGAGATGGGCCACGTGGTCCCTGCCGAACTCCCGTCCCGGACAGCGGAGTCGCTGCTGTCGGCCACCCGCCGGCTGATGAAGGCCACGGGATTCCGCACCGGCGTCGTGCACGCGGAGTGGATCCTGCACGAGGACCGGCCGCACCTCGTCGAATGTGCCGGAAGACTGCCGGGCGACAGCATCGACCAGCTGATCAACCTCAGCTACGCCTGCAATCTGACCGAGGACTACCTGCACCTCCTCGAAGGGCAGGCCCCGGTCGACCGCGCGCCGGCCCGACGGGCCTCGGCCATCCGCTTCCTGGCCTCCGGGCCCGGACTCGTCACCGCCGTCGAGGGCGCCGCCGAAGCTGCCCGGGCCCCCGGCGTCGTGGAGTGCGAGGTCGACGTCGAGGCGGGCACCGCGGTGGGAGCGGTGACCAGTTCCTGGGACCGGCTCGGGCACGTGATCGCCGTGGGGGACGACCCCGCGGAAGCCGCCGCGCGCGCCGTGGACGCCGCCGGTCTCGTCCGGATCACCGTGGAGGCCGCCTCATGACCGTCCGATGGCTCCGCGACTACGTCCCCCCGGGGCCCACCGGCCGCCGGCTGGCCCTGATCTCCTTCATCGACTCGGTCGGCACCGGCCTCTTCCTGGCCAGCTCCGCCGTCTTCGCCGTACGCCATATCGGCCTCGACACCTCGCAGTTCGGCTGGGCCATGTCGGCGGCCGGGCTGGTCGGACTGATCGTGGGCGTCCCCCTGGGCCGACTCGGCGACCGCATCGGACCGCGCCGGCTGCTGGTGACCCTGCAACTGTGGCGTGCCGTCTGGTTCTCGGCGCTGGCCTTCGCCTGGAACCTCTCCACCTTCGTCGTCATCGTCTGCTGTCTGGCCTTGGCCGAAGCGGCGGTCTCCCCGCTGACCCAGGTCGTCGTCGCCTCGGCCGTCGGGGACGACCAGCGGGTCCGCACCATGGCCATCCTCAGGACCCTGCGCAACGCCGGGTTCTCCGTCGGGGCGCTGGCGGCGACGCCGCTGCTCACGGTGGGCACGGCCTGGGCCTTCCGCTCGACGGTGCTGGCCAACGGCGTCTCGTTCGTGATCGCCGCGCTCGTCCTGGCCCGCCTCCGGCTCGTCGCCCACGCGCCGGCGCCCACGGCCGGGAGCGGGGCGCTCATGCGCCTCAAGGGGCTGCGGGACCTCCCGTACCTCCAGCTCACCGCGCTCAACAGCGTGCTCGTCCTCCATATGACCCTGCTGTCGGTCGGCATCCCCCTGTGGGTGGTGGCCCGGACCGAGGCCCCCGTGGGCGTCGTCGCCGTGCTCCTCGCCGTGAACACGGTCCTGGCCGTGCTCCTCCAGGTGCCGCTGTCGCGGCGGGCCGAGCACGAGGCCGGCGCGGTGCGCTGCCTGATCGGTTCCGGACTCGCCCTGGCCGTCTGCGCGCTCGCCCTGGCCGGGACGGGATCGGTGACCCGCTGGCCCGCGGTGGCGCTGCTCGTCGCGGCGACGGTGGCCCTGACGCTGGGCGAGATCCTCCAGTCCGCCGGGGCCTGGGAGCTGTCGTACCGTCATGCCCCCGCAGACCGGCGCACCGAGTACCTCTCGACCTTCAATCTCGGCTTCAGCGTCCAGGAGATCGTCGGGCCGGTGCTGCTCGCTGGGGGCGTGATCGCCCTGGGCGGCTGGGGCTGGCTCGCGCTGGGCGGGCTCTTCTGCGTCGCCACGGTCCTGGTACGCCCGGTGGCGGGCCACCTCGCGGCCTCGCGGGCCGGCTCCGGACCGGAGGGGGCGGACACCACCACGGACACCGCCGTGGCAACGGACAGCGGCACCGGCGGCGGGCAGGGAGACTCCCCGCCCGCCGCCGAGCCTTCGGCGTCCACCAACCACGCCTGAATTCAGACGGGTTGACCGATCCCGCCTACGTCTTCGATACCCCGCCGACGCGACGGACCGCGTGCCATCATGTACGTATGACGGCCTATGTGATTGCTGAATCCCGGCACGCGGACTCGCCGGAGGTACGCGCGTACCGCGAGGTCGCGCAGGCCTCCATCGCCCGGCACGGCGGCCGCTATCTGGCTCGCGGCGCTCTGCCCGAGGCGATGGAGGGCACGTGGGGCGAGGACCACCGCATGGTCGTCATCGAGTTCCCCAGCCTCGAACAGGCCAAGGCCTGGTACACCTCGCCCGAGTACACCGAGGCCAGGGCGACCCGCTCCGACCTCGAAGGACGCCGCATCCTGTTCGTCGACGGGGTCACCGGCCCGGTCGTCTGAACCCGCGTACGGGGCGACTCCACCCGTACGCGCCCTCGCCGTACGCCGGGGCGGCCCGTCCGCCGCCCCGGCCCCGGGATCAGGCGTCGTACAGACCGTCCCGTTCCAGCGCGCGCAGCGTGCGGTAGTCGTCCTCCAGGGCGGCCGGGTCGCCGCTGGTCAGGTAGACGGTGCCCGGGCAGGTGGCCATGTCCACGGTGCGGGTCACGGGGCTGTGCGGGGGGAGGTTCACCGTCATGCTCGCGAAGGACGGCAGCGCCCTGACCGCCGCCCAGCCGTCCTCGGCGGGGACGGTGCCCGCCCGCGGCGAGATCAGGTTCACGCACCGCAGCCGGCTCTTGAGCCGGTAGGGGGCCTCGGCCTCCGCCAGGAAGCTGCCCGCGTCCGCGAGGGAGAAGGCGAGACTGCTGACCTGGTCGTCCCCGACGCAGCGCGTCAGCAGGTCCGGCATCTGGCCGCCGCCGAGCCGCGCCCCGCTCTCGATCAGCACCGGGCCGTTCGCGGTGAGCATGATCTCCGTGTGGGCGGCGCCGTTGCGGATGCCCAGGGCGTCGAGCACCGACCGCACGTAGCGGATCGTCTCCGGCACGCCGGGCTCGTCGAGGGCCAGCAGGTCCTCGTAGTCGTACACGGAACGGCCGTCCACCAGGCGCTTGTGGTACCGCCACACCTCGATGACGCGGTGCACACCGTCCCGGCTGACGCTGTTGACGTAGTGCTCGGAGCCCGCGAGGTACTCCTGGGCCAGCACCACGGTGTTGTGCTGCCCGTAGCGGTCGGCCGACGCCATGATCGCGGTGTGGGCGGCGGTCACCTCCTCGACGGTCCGGCAGATGAAGACGTTGTCGGTGCCCGCGCTCAGGACCGGCTTCAGCACCACGGGCCACTGGTCCCGGCCCGTGACCCAGTCCGTGATCTCCGTCAGCGAGGCGGAGCACAGATCCTGTGCCGCGGCCAGGCCGGCGGCACGGACGGCGAGCTGCATGGCGGCCTTGTCCCGCCGTGCGGCGGAGCGGTGCGGGTCGTTGCCGGCGACACCGAGGGCGAAGGAGAGCTCGTCGGCCAGGAACACTCCGGACTCCGCGGCGGCGACGACCGCGCGCACGTTCAGGTCGGTGAGGGCGCGGACGGTGCGGACGAGATCGCCGGTGTGCTGGATGTCCACCGCGAAGTCCTCGGGGCGGTAGGCGAGTCGGGTGTCCGGGAACGGGGAGCGCACGTGGACGACGTCCACGCCCCGCTGCCTGAGCGCCCCGGGCAGGAGGCGTCCCGCGCCGTACGCGTCGACGATCGCTGTGGTCATGGTCGTGGGCCTCCGTGCTCGTCGCTTACCAGGGGTTCGGGTGCTGCCGGGCGCCCGGCGGCCGCCGGCTCCCCGGGAGCGGGTTCTCGGTCCCGTACGAGCACGCCCACGGCGACGAGGACGACCACACCGATCACCCCGCCGAGCGTGAACAGGGAGAACCGCAGTCGGCCGTCAGCGAGTTGCAGGGCGAAGGCGAACAGCGGCGAGAGGCAGACCAGCAGGGACGTGGTGATCGGCTCCGTGTGGCGGATACCGATCTGCAGGACGAAGATCGGCAGGCCCACGCCGATGACGGCGACGACGGCGCCGGGCACGAGCGCCGCCGTCAGGTCGGGCCCGTCCTCGAAGGCGACCAGGATCCACGCGACCAGACTCATCAGGAAGAACCGGGTGGCCAGGACCAGCCCGGGTTCGCAGCCCGCGTCGCTGAGCCGCTTCATGTAGATGATGTTGACCGCCGAACCGGCCGCGCAGGTCAGCGAGAAGAGCAGGCCCAGCACGGCGTCCGACGTGGACAGGTCCCCCAGGCCGCTCCTGCCGCTGAACGAGGCCCACATGAGCGCGGCCAGCAGCATGCCGATGGCGACGGAGACGACGATCTCGGCGCCCATCACCCGGCTGTGCTGGCGCAGCAGCGGCCCCGCCAGCGTCATGATCATCGGTCCGAGTGCGAGACCGATGACGTTGACGATGGCCGGTTCGAGGTATTCCAGGGCGTAGAACGTCGACAGCCAGGTCACCGCGGTGGTGATGTTGATGGCCACGATGTCGCGGCGGTGGGTGATGACCGCGGCGCGGGGGCGGACGCCGCCGCGCCGCGCCTCCACGGCGAGGAAGAACAGCATGGTGAGCGTGAACGACACGGCGGCCAGGCTCGCCGGGCTGACCACCTCGAAGCGGTTGCCCGCGTACACGTCCATGGCGGCGGTGAGCACGGCGTACGCCAGCAGCGGCATCACCCCGCGGCGCAGGGCGGACGCCGGCGCGGCCGCCTCACTCATGGCGTTCTCCGCCGCCGGTGGCCCGCTCCGGGTGCGCCGCCCGGCGCGCGGCGCTCACGCCTCCCGGCCTTCGCGGTACGTCGTGGTGATGCCGTGCGAGCCGAGCAGGTCCAGCAGGCGCGCGGAGTCGTCCGGTTCGCCGGTCGCCTGGTGGAGGCCGGGTGCCACCCGGCCCGCGACCACGTCGAGGATGCCGCACGCCAGCGGGACGGAGACCAGCCGGGGCGTCGCGCTCTCCCGCTCGTCGCCGGCCACGTCGAGCACGTACTCACCCCACCAGCTCTCGCCGGTGTCCGCGCGCACCTGGAGCCTGACCGCCATCACCACCCGGTCGTGGTCGGCGGCGGTGGTCGGGTAGCGGGCGGCGAGTTCCGCCGCGAGTTCGGTGATCCTCGACTCCGACGCGTCGGGGAGTTCGGCGAAGACCGGCTTCCAGGCCTCGCTCCAGCCGGCCAGCCGCAGTGTTCCGCGGACGAAGGTGCGCAGGTCCCAGGCGGCGGGGATGGCGTAGGTGTCGACGAAGGGGATGCTGTCGCGGTTGGGATAGACCTCGAAGGCCTCGTCACCGGCCTCCTCGGTGCGCACCGCCTCCCAGGGGCGCGCGACGTCCGTGCGCTGCCCTTCGGTGATCAGCCGGGCGGGGCTGAGCAGCGCGGTGAGCACCCCGCGCGGTGCCCAGCTGAACCGGTAGCGGAAGTCGTTCGGTACGGCCGGGTTGCTGCCGCAGTACGAGGTGAAGTGGGCCGTCGCCGGCCGGTCGCCGGTGAACTCCACCGCCCTGCGCACCAGTTCGTGGGCGAGCAGGTGGTCGATGCCGGGGTCGAGCCCGATCTCCGTGAGCAGGACGACCCCGCGCGCGCGGGCGGCGTCGGCCTGTTCCTGGATCTGCGGGCTGACGTAGCTGGAGCAGACGAAGTGCGCGTCGTGTTCGAGCGCGATCCGCACCAGTTCGGGGTGGTGGGGTGCGGGGAGCATCGACACGACGACGTCACCGGCGCCGAGTTCGCCGGCCAGCGCGTCCGGGTCGTAGGCGCGGGACACCGCCCGGCCCTCCAGCCCGAGCCGGGCCAGGCACGCATCGGCCTTGGCCGCGGTACGTCCCCACAGGGTCGTCGACGCGCCGTCGCACACCAGGGCCAGTCCGCTGCCGGTGGACATCCCGGTACCGACCCAGTGCACCCGTCCGCTCGGGGCGATCAACTCAGCAGTGGTCATGGGTGCTCACTTGTCCTTCGTGGCGCGGCGGGCATGGTGGTAGTGCTCCTCGCAACGGCCCCAGATCCCGTCGCCCCGGTGCACGGTGGCCAGGTGGGGCAGCAGGCCCTCGGAGAACGCCGTGCTGGACTCCCTCGGGAGCAGCGAGGGCAGGTTGTCGATGGCGATCAGGTCGAGGGGCGGTGCGTCGTGGAGCCGGCGCACCGGCTCGGACCATTCGGTGACCCGGTCGTAGACGGGCAGCCGGTTGCACTCGGACGTCACGTCGCAGGTGACGTCCGAGACGACGGACAGCCGCCGGCCGGGGTCCGCCAGGTCGTCCGGGCCGAGGAAGGGCGTGCCCGGCTCGGTGGCGAAGACGGTGTTGACGAGGATGTCGTGGCCGAGCAGCGCGGCCCGGTCGAGGTTGCCCGTCTCCTCGATGTCCCAGGCGGTGACCGTCGCCCCGGCGACTCCCAGCGCGGCGACGGCGCCGCGTCCGGACCTGCCCCGTGCGCCGATGACCAGGGCGCGCGCTCCGGCGCGGGACTCCTTCAGCAGCGCGTCGAACCCTTCGAGGGTCCATGACCGCAGCGGGGCCTCCAGGAGACCGCCGTGCCGCAGCGCGGCGAGTCCGGCGCCCACGTAGCCGGCCCAGTGGCCGAAGGCCACCACCCGCCGGCCGGCTCCGTCGGTGAGGTACTCCAGATCGAGCAGTGTCCCGCCGCCGGAACCGAAGCGCCGCAGCAGGGGCGGCCCGCCCACCTGGCCCTTGTACGCGTGCCCGAACAGCACATGACGATGGGTCAGCTCCACTGCCGCGGTGGAGGGTTCCTTCAGACCGAGAACGACGTCGGTGGGCGGGGCGTCGGGCCAGGTGTCCCCCGGCACCACGGTGCAGCCCACCGCCGCGTACGCGTCGGCGGGGAACGCCCGGTGCGGGGACTCCTCGACGGTGACGGGGATGCCCTCGGCGATCAGTTTCGCCGCGTCGGCGGGGACGAGCGGGGTGCGCTGTTCGTTGGGCGCGACCTCGCGTCGCAGCCAGATGCCTTCACTGGTCGGCATGTTCGCGAATCTCTCCTGTGCCTGGGCTGTTCCGGTTCGGTTGCCTGCGGTCGCTCGTCAGTGGATGGGCCGGGTGGCGGAGCCGTCGGCGATCGCCGCCTGCCACACGGGAACGGGCGGCAGGACCTCCGTGTGTTCGGGGACCATCGCGTGGATGAGGGAGGGCCCCGCGGAGTCGGCGGCCAGTTTGGCCAGGGCCGCGAACTCCTCCTGCGTGTGGGCGCGGCTGCCCTCGATCCCCATGCCGAGTCCGAGGGTGACGGGGTCGAGCGGGCCGGGGTCGACCGCGAAGTACCGTCCGCCGGCGTAGAGGTGCTGGATCATCTTGATCCAGGCCATCGATGTGTTGTCGAGCACCACATAGGTGACGGGCAGGGCGAGGCGTACGGCGGTCTCCCACTCCCCGACGGCCATCGCGATGCTGTTCTCCGTGGTCAGGCAGAGAACGCGCTCGCCGGGGTGGCCGATCGCCGTCCCGATGGAGGCCGGGACGGCGAACCCCATGGGCCCGTGTCCCCGCGGGATCACCACCCGCCAGCCGTCACCGGGGGCCTCCCAGTGACAGGAGAGGTACGGCGTCGGCGTGCCGGCGTCGGCGACGACCCAGGTGTCCCGGCCGAACGCGTCCCGCAGCGCCCGCACGATCTCCCGCGGGTCGAGGACACCGGGCCGCAGCCCGGGCCGGCGCTCCTCCTCCTGCCGGGCCCACACCTCGCGCGCCGCCGCCAGCTGCGCGTCACGGTCGGCGCGTACGGCCCCGGCGGCGCGGGGCAGCCGTGTCCGCAGCTGCTCGATCACGGTCCTGGCGTCGCCCACCAGGGCCGTGCTGCCCGGGTAGTTGCGCCCGGCCCGCTCGGTGTCGCTCTCGATGTGCACGATCCGGGCCGGTCCGTCGCGGTCGGGCACGGTGAACCCGAGGGTGTCCGTGGCGTTGGCCCGGGTGCCGACGAAGACGACGGCGTCGCTCTGCGCGACCCACGCGTTGGCGTAGGGGCGGGCCCCGTTGCCGCCCACCACGCCCAGGGCGAGCGGATGGGACTCGTCGATGACGCCCTTGCCGTGGATGGAGGTGGCGACCGGCACGGCCGCGTGCTCGGCGAGTCGCACCAGTTCCCCGCCCGCCCCGGACAGGTGGGCACCGCCCCCGGCCACGATGACCGGCCGCTCGGCGGCGGCGAGCAGGGCCGCGGCTTCCTCCGCCGCGTCGGCGGGCGCCGCCGGCCGGACGCCGGGCACGGTGCTTCCGTGCGGCGCCGGGCCGTCCAGGGCGTCCGCCGTGTGCGCCGCGGGCCCTTCCAGGACGTCCTCGGGCAGGATCAGCGCGACGGGGCCGGGCCTGCCCGAGGTGGCGGCGGCGACCGCTTCCTCCACCAGGGCCGGGATCTCGTCGGTGGAGCCGGCGCTGCGGCGCCACTTCGTGCACGCGGCGAACAGCTGCTCCTGATCGACTTCGCTGATCGGGGCGGTGCCCATGCTGCGCCGGTTGTTGTCCGTGGTGATCACGAGCACCGGGATGCTGGAGGCGAAGGCCTCCGCGAGTCCGCTCGCCAGGTACACCGCTCCCGCCCCGCTGGACGCCTCGCAGACGCCGAGCCGCCGCGTCGTGCGGGTGTAGGAGTCGGCCATGAATCCGGCATGCCGCTCGTCGCGCGCCAGGACGTGGCGGATTTCGTCGGTCCGCCGGCCGAGCACGTCGTAGAAGGCGATGCTGGTGTCCCCGGGGTACCCGAATATCGTGTCGACGCCATTCCGGATCAGCGCGTTCACCAGAAGTTCAGCACCGTTTGTCATGCCGCTGTCCTCTTCCGTTCCACTGCGCTGATCAACGCGTCACATATCCCGTCATGATGGCCCTGACGCGCTCGCCGGAGATCGGCCGGACGTAGCGGAACTCCGCGGTCTCGGCTGTTTCGAATCCGGCCGCGATGGCCTGATCCTTCATGTAGTCGGCGGAGAGCCAGTGGAATCCGTTGACCTTCGGGGCCTTCTCGAACGCACGGTCCTCTCCGGGCGCGTCGTTCGACGCGACGAGCGCGGCACGGCCGGAAAGGGAATCCGGCTGCGGGGCCAGCCAGCCGCGAATGCGCTTGAGGATCGGGTTCAGGCCGTCCTGTTCGTCCAGGAGGTGCCCCAGCACGCCGTCGATGTAGATCACCGAGAACGGCTCGTCCGGTTCCCATCGGTAGATGTCGGCGCAGATCGCGTCCAGCCCCTTCGCGCGGGCCAGCGTCACCGCGTCCTCCATCGCGTCGACGGCCAGGACCCGGAAGCCGCGCTCCGCCACGCATGCCTCGACGGCGGCGTTTCCGCAGCCCAGGCTGAGCAGACCGCCCCCGTTGCGCTCCAGCTCGGCGATCAGCCGGTCGCTCATGAAGTCCCGGTACTCCGGGCTGTACGTGGACGGGGTGACCGAGTCGTTGCGGCTGCCGCCGTTCTCCCACACCTCGAAGATGCTCGGGCTGTCCGGGCCGTCGGCCGTATAGAAGTTGATCAGGTTACTGCGGTTCTTTGCCTCGATGCTTTCCATTGCTCCCCCACGGAAATCACATGCCCATAACCCGTGCCTGCGCGTTTTCGGGCAGGCCGGGGCACGACGACGGCAATACAACAGTGTGTGAACTGCGAATCGGGAAATGCGGGCCCGAAAGACCGCACCGCGGATGACGCCGCACTTCGACGGGCGGATCGATCCGGACATGACCTTGCGGCTGGACACAGGAAGGGTCCAGCCCCATGTGAAGTGGACCGGTCATCGACGGGCTTGATCGTGGAAGCCGCGTCGGTGCCGATGGGCGCGAATTACCGAGGTCGTTTCGGCTGCGCTACGGTCAGACTGCCCTTCACGCGATTGGAACGTCAAGGATACAAAAGGCGGGATCAAGCCATCGGGGCCATAATTCAGCCGCCACCGGAAATCGGCGTTCACCAAGAGTCGTCGACGCCACCGGGAAAGAAGTCGGTTGGGCCCGAATTGCACCGTACGGGGCCGCAGCACACCGTAATAGTGACCTGGATCACACGTCCGCCATATGGACGATTCGTGCGGCACGGTGAAGGACCGTGCCGGGCCGGGGCCCTTCACTCGATGAGCGGTTCCTCGCGAAGCCGGCGCCGATCACGCAGTTGCATGCACGGAAATCCCGCGTCCGCACACCCCGGCACGACTCAACTCCACGCACGGAAGCGGCCGTTGAGCCGCCAGTCAGCGGCGGGAAGCCGGCTGGAAAGCGCTCAGGGGGTCGCCGCGGAGACGACGTAGACGACCGGTGACATCGGGTCGGTCATGTCGACGGTGATGTCCTGGGTGGGACGCGGGTCCTTGTTGCGGTGCGTGGTGCCGGCCCATGCGACGCCGTCGCCGAAGTACCAGCCGGCGATCTTCGTGTCGCGCTCGCCGACGGTGACGTCACCGGCCTCCAGGGCCGCGCGGCCGGTGCCCACCTGGGTCAGGAACCGGTCGAGGCCGTTGGACGTCGTACGGAACTGCACGTACATCCGGCTGGCCTTCCAGTTGTTGGTCTCGTAGTACTGGACCTCGACGGCGTCCCGCGGGATCGGCACCTCGAAGATCCGGCGGAGCATCCGCGACGGCCAGCCCTCGCGCAGTCCCTGCGCCGCCGCCTCGGCGGCCTTGTCCTGGCCGGAGCGGCGGCTCTGGCCCGCGGAGATCAGCAGATACCCGGCCGGGACCCCGATGAGCAGCACGATGATGGTCGCCGTGATCAGGCGCCGGCGGATCGTCCGGCGGCGGTCCTCGGGCGGCGGTCCCTCGCCGGGCGGCGGGGACTGACGCGGCACGACGGGGTGCTCGGCTGCGGTCATGGGTGCGGTGTTCCCTAGGAAGTGCGGGTGTTGCGCGTGTTACGGATGGTGCTCGCGGCCTGGTCGTAGATCTGGGCGTACCGCTCGTACCGCTCGACCCTGCGGCGGTTGGTGCGCCGGAAGCGGCGGGCCACCAGCCGTGCGAGGTCGGCCGCGCCGACCATACCCGCCTCGGGGCCGAGCTGCGCCTTCGCGATCCGGGCCTCGGGGCGGTAGCCCCGGCCCGTGAGGTGGCGTTTGAAGGCGTCCCTGGCCGGTCCGATCAGCAGGTCGTCGGCGGCGCTGACACCGCCTCCGATGACGAAGCAGGAGGGGTCGAGCGCGGCGGCGAGATTGGCGATGCCGACGCCGAGCCACTGGCCGATGTCCTGGAGGAGCTCGATGCACATCGCATCGCCCTCGCGGGCCAGTTCGGTGATGAGCGGTCCGGTGATGTCGGGGATGTTGCCCTTGACGCGCTCGATGATCCCGTGGGCCACCGGGGAGTCGGCGGCGGCCAGTTCCCTGGCCTCCCGGACCAGGGCGTTCCCTGAGCTGTACTGCTCCCAGCAGCCGCGGTTGCCGCAGGGGCAGCGGTGGCCGCCGGGCACCACCTGCATGTGGCCGAACTCACCGGCGACGCCGTACTTGCCGCGCTTGACCTGACCGTCCTCCAGGATCGCGCCGCCGATGCCGGTGCCCAGCGTGATCATGACGAGGTGGTCCTCGCCGCGGCCGGCGCCGAAGCGCCATTCGGCCCAGGCGGCGGTGTTGGCGTCGTTGTCCACCATGACGGGGACGACGAGCCGGGAGGCGAGGGCGTCGCGCAGGGGTTCGTCGCGCCAGGCCAGGTGCGGGGCGAACAGCACCTTGGAGCGGTCCGCGTCGACCCAGCCGGCCGCCCCGATGCCCACCGCGTGCACGTCGTGGCGGTCCGAGAGGTCCAGCACCAGCTCGACGATGGTGTCCTCGACGACCTTGGGGCTCTTGGACTTGTCGGGCGTCTCGGTGCGCAGGGTCTCCAGGATGTTGCCGTCGGCGTCCACGACGCCGGCCATCACCTTCGTCCCCCCGATGTCGATGCCGACGGTGGGGACCCGCGGCGCGGTGAGGTGCGAGCGCCGCTCCCTGGTGCCGACGGTCCGCAGGACGGTGGCGCGGGCGGAGCCGCGGTGTGCGAAGTCGCGGTACGTGCTCATCGTCCCTGCGGGGTCTGGGGGGCCGGCCGGTGGTGCTGCCGGCGGCGGACGGTGCCCGCCGCAGTCGATTCTGCCACTGCCGGGCGGGGTCCGTGCGGCATCCGGTCCCCGGCAGGGCGCCCGCCGGGTGCGGAGAGCGGGCCCGGCGGGCGTGCGGGGAGTGCTGCGGACACCGTCACCCGGAGGTGTCGCCCTTGTCCGGGCGGCCGTCGGCGGGACCCGGGCCGGGGGTGGCCCGCTCCAGCTCGTGGCTGAGCTCCTCCAGCTCGCTGCCGCCCGCCATCTGGCGGGTCAGCTCGTCCAGCGTGACGCCGTCCTTGGTGTGGCTGCCCGCCATCGCACCCCGCTTGAGCAGGACGAAGCGGTCGCCGACGAGGTAGGCGTGGTGCGGGTTGTGCGTGATGAGGACCACGCCGAGGCCGGCGTCGCGGGCGGCGGCGACGTACTTGAGGACGACCCCGGACTGCTTGACGCCGAGCGCGGCGGTCGGCTCGTCCAGGACGAGCACCTTGGCGCCGAAGTGGACGGCCCGGGCGATGGCGACGCACTGGCGCTCGCCGCCGGAGAGGGTGCCGATGGGCTGGTCGACGTCACGCAGGTCGATGCCCATCCGCAGCAGCGCGGAGCGGGTCGTCTCCCGCATCAGCCGGACGTCGAGGCGCTTGAAGGGGCCCTTGCCGGTCGTCGGCTCGGAGCCGAGGAAGAAGTTCCGCCAGACCGGCATCAGGGGGACCACGGCGAGGTCCTGGTAGACCGTGGCGATGCCGCGGTCCAGGGCGTCGCGCGGATTGGCGAGCGTGGTCTCCTCGCCGTCGATGAGGAAGTGCCCGGCGTCGTGCCGGTGCAGCCCCGCGATGATCTTGATCAGGGTGGACTTGCCGGCGCCGTTGTCCCCGAGGACGCAGGAGATCTCGCCCGCGTGGACCTCCAGCGAGACGTCCTGGAGCGCCTTGATGTTGCCGTAGAACTTGCTGACGTGGTCCAGCTCGACCAGCGCCTGCCGGTCGGTGTCCGCCGGCCCGCTCGATGCCTGGGGGGCCGTCATTTCGTCGCCTCCGCGCGCTTGCGTACCCATGCGTTGAGCAGGGTGGCCAGGAGCAGCATGGCTCCGAGGAAGAACTTGAACCAGTCCGGGTTCCACTCCGCGTACACGATGCCCTTGCTGGTCATGCCGAAGATGAAGGCACCGACCGCCGAGCCGATCGCGGAACCGTATCCGCCGGTGATCAGACAGCCGCCGATGACGGCCGCGATGATGTAGATCAGCTCGTTGCCGACGCCCTCGCCGGACTGCACCACGTCATAGCTGAACAGCAGGTGCTGGCCGGAGACCCAGGCGGCGAAGGCCACGCCGAGGTAGAGCCCGATCTTGGTCCGGATCACCGGGACGCCGACCGCGCGGGCCGCGTCGGCGCCGCCGCCGACGGCGTAGATCCAGTTGCCGAAGCGGGTGCGGAGCAGGATCCAGGTGGCGATCGCGACGAGGACGGCCCACCACAGGATGGTGACCTTCAGCTCGACGCCGCCGACGGTCCAGTACGAGGCGAAGAGCTTGCGGGCGGAGGGGAAGCCCTCCATGTTGCCGATGGTCTTCGTCGACACGGTCCCGCTGATCAGCTTGGTGAAGCCGAGGTTGAGTCCGGTCAGCATGAGGAACGTGCCGAGCGTGATGATGAAGCTCGGCAGTTTCGTGCGGGTCAGCATGAAGCCGTTGAACGCGCCGATGGCGAGCGTGACCAGCAGGGACACGAAGACGCCGACCCAGACGTTGGCCGTCATCTGGTAGCTGAACATCGACGAGATCAGCGCGGAGCTGGTGACCATCACACCCGCGGAGAGGTCGAACTCGCCGCCGATCATCAGCAGCGCCACCGGCGCCGCCATGATCCCGATGGTGGAGGCGGCGTACAGCACCGTGCCGAAGCTGGTGGCGCGCAGGAAGCTGTCGGCGACGATCGCGAAGAAGAGGAAGACGGCGAGCGCGCCGACGACCGAGCCGAGCTCGGGGCGGCCGAGCAGCTTGCGCAGCGGCGAGGTGCGCAGCAGCCGCTCGTCGGCCACGGCGGAGGACGTACCGGGCCCCGCGGTCATCGGGTTCCCCGGTCCGCGTACTCGGCCAGCTGCGCGGCGTCGTCGGACGTGATGACCTGCGGGCCGGTCAGGACCGGGCGTCCGCCGCCGAGCACGTTGCGGTTGTAGCGGTAGAGCCAGAGCAGGTCGACGGCCTCGTACCCCTGGAGGTAGGGCTGCTGGTCGACGGCGAAGCCGAGGGTCTTGGCCTGGAGCTCGGCTGCGACCTTGGCGTTCAGGTCGAAGGTGTCGATCTCGGCCTTGCTGCCGGCGGTCTTCTTCGCCTGGACGGCGGCGTCCGCGAACGGCGCGCCGAGGGTGACGACCGCGTCGATGTCCTTGTCCGCCTGGAGCTTCGCCTCGATGGAGGCCTGCACGTCGGGCATGTTGGTGCCCTCGACGTACAGGTTCTGCATCTCGCCGTCGAAGGTCTTCTTCGCGCCGGCGCACCGCTGCTCGTGACCGACGTTGCCCTGCTCGTGCAGGATGCACAGCGCCTTCTTGCGGCCGCGCGCGTTGAGCTCGTCGCCGACGGCCTCGCCCGCGATCGACTCGTCCTGGCCGATGTGCGTGAGCGCGCCGTACCGCTTGGACTCGGCCGAGCCGGAGTTCACCGTGATGACCGGGATGCCGGCCTTGACGGCCTTGGCGACGACGGCCTTCATGGCGTCGGGCTTGGCGAGCGTGACGATCAGCCCGTCGACCTTCTTGTCGATGGCGGCCTGGACGAGCTGGGCCTGCTGCTGCGCCTCGTCGTTGTGCGAGTACAGGAAGTTGATGTTGTCCTTCTTGGCCGCCATGTCGGCACCCTTCTGGACGATGTCCCAGAAGGTGTCGCCGTCGCCCGAGTGGGTGACCATGGCGAAGGTCCAGCGGGGTGTGTTCACCGCGGACCGGCCCTCGGATGCGGCCTGCGCCGCACGCTCCTCCGCCCGCTTGCCGCCGGTGCTGCTGCATCCCATGAGGGAAGCGCCGAGCACCGCCGCAAGCACGGCGCCCATCGCACGTACCCCTGTCCGAACCCTTGCCACGACGCCGTGCCCTTCTTGTGCTGCTCGCTGTGCTGCTGGTGGAGCCGGGGCCATACGGTCCCGGCCCGGCTGGGCAAGTATCCCCGAGCCCGTGCCGCCGTCGCCCGGAGGGGCGCGGCGCGTGTGTCGGACCGGGGCGTGTACGGCGCCGGGGACGGCCGGGGTGCGGCCGTCGTCACCGTACGGGTAGCCGGGAAGCCTGTGTCACCGTACGAGAGCCGGGCGCCGGTGTCACCGGGCGAGGAGCTGGAAATCGAAGGCGTGGCGCGAGGCCCGGTAGAGGTGGGTGCCGTGCTCGACGGCCCGGCCGGTGTCGTCGAAGGTGGTGCGCTCCATCGTGAGCAGGGCGGCGCCCTCGCTCTCGGCGAGCCGTCCGGCCTCCTCGGCGGTGGCGGGGCGGGCGCCCACGGTCTGGCGGGCGCTGTGCAGGGTGATGCCCGCGCCGCGCATCATCCGGTAGAGGCCGGTGGCCGCGGGCCGATCCCCGGAGAGGTCGAGGAGTCCGGCGGGCAGGTGGTTGCGCAGCAGGGCGAGGGGCTCGCCGTCCGCGTACCTGAGCCGCTCGACGTAACTCACCTCCGCGCCCTCCGGGACGCCGAGCGCCGCGGCGACCGCGATGGTCGCGGGCCGGGTGGTGCGGACGAGGACGGTGGTCGTGGGGTGCCGGCCGGCGGCCTCCAGGTCGTCGTACAGGCTGCTGATCTCGACCGGGCGCCTGACCCGGTTGTGCACCACCTGGGTGCCGACGCCGCGGCGGCGGACCAGCAGGCCCTTGTCGACGAGGCACTGGATGGCCTGGCGGACGGTGGGCCGGGAGAGTCCGAGCCGGGCGGCGAGCCCGATCTCGTTGCCGAGGAGTCCGCCGGGGGCGAGCCGGCCCTGCTCGATGGCCGCCTCCAGCTGCTGGGCGAGCTGGTGGTAGAGCGGGACCGGGCTGGCACGGTCCACGTCCAGGTCGAGCGCGGCGGTGTCGGCGGTGGGGTTCGGCACGCCGGGGAGCGTATCCCGCACGTCCGAATCTCCGGTAGTCCGGTCGTCCTGTTGTCCGGACAGCATGACCCGGGACCGACTCGCGGGAACGGAACCGCATTTGTCATGACATTTAGTTGACACCGTTCCCGGCGGACGGCACGTTGGGTCCATGCGCATCGGACTCCTCGGCACCGGCCGGATCGGCTCCTTCCACGCGGGCGTCCTCGCCCGCCATCCCGCGGTGGATGCCCTGGTGGTGACGGACACCGACCCGGTCCGCGCGGCCGCCGTCGCCGGCCGGACCGGGGCGCGCGCCGTGGCCACGGCGGCGGAGGTGTTCGACGCGGGCGTGGACGCGGTGGTGATCGCCTCGGCCACCTCCGCGCACGCCGAACTGATCGGCCGGGCCGCGCGCGCCGGACTGCCGGCCTTCTGCGAGAAGCCCGTCGCCCTGGATCTGGCGGGCACGCTCGGCGCGCTGCGCGAGGCGGAGCGGGCGCACAGCGTCCTCCAACTCGGTTTCATGCGCCGGTTCGACGCCGGATACGCGGCGGCCCGTGCGGCGGTGCGCGGCGGGGCACTCGGCCGGCTGCACACCGTGCGGACGGTGACCTCCGATCCGGCGCCGCCGCCCGCCGCGTACCTCCCGCTCTCCGGCGGCCTGTTCCGGGACTGTCTGATCCACGACTTCGACATGGTGCGCTGGGTGACGGGCCGTGAGGTGACACGGGTGTACGCCACCGGGTCGGACGCCGGTCCTGCGATGTTCCGCGCCGCCGGTGACGTCGACACGGCCGCGGCGCTGCTGACCCTCGACGACGGCACCCTGGTCACCGCGACGGCGACCCGCTGCAACGGCGCCGGGTACGACGTGCGGATGGAGCTCGCGGGCGAGGACGACCAGCTCGCGGTCGGCCTGGACGACCGCACACCGCTCACCTCCGCCGAGCCGCAGGGCCCCGGCGCCCCCGCCAAGCCCTGGCCCGGGTTCCTGGAGCGGTTCGCCCCGGCGTACGAGGCCGAACTCGACGCCTTCGTCCGCCTGGTGCGGGGCGAGGCGGCCAATCCTTGCGACGGCCGCGAGGCGCTGCACGCCCTGCGGATCGCGGAGGCGTGCGAGGTGTCGCGGCGGGAGGGGCGCCCGGTGGAGCTGACGGAGATCCCGGCCGTCTGAGGGCAGCCCTCAGGACGGGTTGGCGTTCAGCACGGTGCCCTGGGCGACGGCGCAGAGGGTCTCGGCACCGTCCTCCCCCACCGCGAACAGATCGCAGCGCGCCACGGCCTGCCGGCGTCCGGAGTGCACGACCTCGGCGCGCGCCACGAGTGCGGTGCCGGTGGCGGGACGCAGGTACTGGATGGAGAAGCCGCCGGTCAGCACGGCCGGGCCGAGGGTCGTGCCGGCCGCGAACGTCAGTGCGTTGTCGGCGGCGTACGCGAGCACGCCTCCGTGCAGGAATCCGTTCTGCTGGTGCAGCTCCGCGCGGCTGTCGATCTCCAGCGTGGCCGCGCCGTCGCCGAAGGCGGTGATCCGGGCACCGACGAGGCTGCTGAACGGCTGGCTGTCGAGCACCTTCTGTGCCATCCCCAGGTCGAGTCCTGACACGACGGCTCCTCCCTGTATCCGGTTCTCCCGCCGCACCCTGTCGGCGAGTTCTGCCGCCGAGTCTGTCTCACCAGCGCACCGGGAGCCGGCGCGTCCCCCGGATCAGCATGCCCGGCAGCCAGTCGGGCTCCCCCGCGCCGGGGTCGAGCACGAGCCCGGGGCAGCGCTCCAGCAGCGTACGGATCGCGATGCGGCCCTCCATCCGGGCCAGCGGCGCCCCCATGCAGAAGTGGGCTCCGTGCCCGAAGGCCAGGTGCCCCTGGGCTTCGCGGTGGATGTCGAAGCGGTCGGGCCCGGGATAGCGTGCCGGGTCCCGGTCGGCGCCGGCCAGGGAGACCAGGACCGGGTCGCCGGCCCCGATCGTCCGGGACCCGATCTCGACGGCCTCCCGGGCGAAGCGGAAGGTGGCGGTCTCCACCGGGCCCTCGTGCCGGAGCATCTCCTCGACCGCCCCGTCGAGAAGACCGAAGTCCGCCCGCAGATCAGCGAGTTGACCCGGGTGGGTGAGCAGGGCGCGCACCCCGTTGGAGATCAGGTTGACCGTCGTCTCGTGGCCGGCGACCAGGAGCAGGAAGGCCATGCCGACCAGTTCGTCGGACGACAGCGTGTCATCGTCGTCGTACCGTGCGGCGATCAGCGCGCTCAGCAGGTCGTCGCCCGGCGCGCAGCGCTTGTCCTCGATCAGCTCGGCGAGATAGGCGCCCATCGTGCGGACCGCGTCCCCCTCCTCCTGCGCACCGGCCGGGGAGACCACGGCGTTGGACATCGTGCGGAACCCGGCCCGGTCGAGGTCGGGCACTCCGATGAGTTCACAGATGACGGTCATCGGCAGCGGGAAGGCCAGCGCGTCGATGAGGTCCGCGTGCCCGGCGGGCAGCATCGCGTCGAGCAGCTGGTCGGTGATCTCCTGCACGCGGGGGCGCAGCGCCTCGATGCGGCGCGGGGTGAACTCCCGGGCGACCAGCTTGCGCAGCCGGGTGTGGTCCGGGGCGTCCATCTCCAGCATGTTGGCGTTGATCGGGTCGCCGGTGGCCGTCTGCCCGGGCAGTTTCCGCCAGTCCTTGCCGAAGCGCTGGTCGGCCAGGACGGCGCGGCCCTCGTCGTATCCGACGACGAGCCAGACCCGGTCGAAGTCGTCGGTGCGCACGGTGTGCACCGGACCCTTGGCGCGCATCGTGGCGTAGTAGGGGTACGGATTCGCGACGAAGTCGGCTGCTCCGCGCAGATCGGCGTCGACATCGGACATGGGCCCGCCCTCCCGGTCTGGTCGCGCCGGCCGCCAGGACCGGCAACGGTCAGCCTAGGCGGCCCGCTCCCGCGCGGCCGAGTGGTTCAGGCCGGATCCGCGTCACCGTCGTCGCCGAGGAGCCCCGCGTCGTGGACCAGCAGCGCGATCTGGACCCGGTTGTTGAAGCCGAACTTGGCGAGAATGCGTGACACCTGGGTCTTCACCGTGGCCACGCTCAGATACAGCGCCGAGGCGATCTCCGCGTTGGAGCGGCCCTGTCCGACGGCGACCGCGACCTCGCGCTCCCGGTCCGCCAGCGATGCGATCCGCTGCCGCGCCCGTTCGGCCCGGTCCGCCCGTTCCTCCTGTCCGGAGCCCGCGGCACGGGCCATCAGCTGACGGGTGACCGCGGGCGACAGGACGGGGTCACCCGCCGCGACGCGTCGTACGGAGTCGACGATCTGCGCGGGCGGGGTGTCCTTGAGGACGAAGCCCGCGGCTCCGGCCCGGATGGCACGGAGCACCTGCTCGTCGGCGTGGAACGTCGTGAGGACGACGACCTCGGGCGCGTCCGGGCGGGCGCGCAGCAGTTCGGTGGCCGTCAGCCCGTCCATGACGGGCATCCGGATGTCCATCAGCACCACGTCCGGCCGGAGCCGGTCGACGAGTCCGCCCGCCTCGCTGCCGTCTGCCCCCTCCCCCACGATGTCGATGCCGTCGGCCCCGCCGAGCATGAGGGTGAGCCCCGCCCGGACGAGCGGGTCGTCGTCGACGATGAGCAGCCGGACGGGCCGGGACTCGGGGGGCGTGGAGGGGGTGGGCGCCGGGGTGGTCATGAGGACCACGGTAGCCAGGCCCGCACCCCGAACCCGCCGTCAGGCTCCGGTCCGTGGTCGAGGCGGCCCCCGGCGAGGGTGGCCCGTTCGGTCAGGCCGATCAGTCCCTGGCCGGAGCCCGGCACCTGCTCGAAGGGTTCGGTGGGGGCCGGATTGCGCACCTCCACGGTGATCCCCTGCCCCGGCCCGCCGCTGACCGTGACGGTGACCTCGGACCCGGGCGCGTGCTTGCGGGCGTTGGTCAGGCCCTCCTGGGCGATGCGGTAGACCGTGCGGCCGGTGGCGGCGGGCGCGGCGGACGGCTCGGCGATGTGGTTGTCGAGGGCGACCTTCATGCCGGCCTGCCGGGACTCGGCGACGAGGCCGTCCAGCGAGGCGAGGGTCGGCTGCGGCCGGTTGCCGTCGGCGTCGCCGTCCCGGGGGCTGCGCAGCACGCCGATGATCTCGCGGAGGTCCTGGAGTGCTTCGTGGGCGCTGTCCCGGATGACGCCGGCGGCCCGGGCGACCTCGGCCGGGGGCGCGTCCGGCCGGAACTCCAGTGCCCCCGCGTGGACGCTGAGCAGGGTCAGCCGGTGGGCGAGGACGTCGTGCATCTCGCGGGCGATGTCCTCCCGGGCCAGCCGCTGGGCCTGTTCGGCCCGCAGCCCTGCCTCGGTCTCCGCACGCCGGGCGCGTTCGCGCAGGGTGACGACGAGCTGGCGCCGGGAGCGCACGACCATGCCCCAGCTGATGACGAGGAGGACCAGCAGGACCCCGATGACGGTGGATGCCATGAACGAGGTGGACGGGTCGGGGCGCAGGTACGGCTGTACGGGGGCGACGAGCAGGGCTCCCGCGCCGACGAGGGCCACGGGCCTGAACGGCCGGTGCACGGCCACGCTGAACAGGGCCACCATCAGGGCTCCCGCCGCGGCGGGCTCCACGGTGGACAGCAACGTCAGGCCGACCGCGACCCCGACCGGCCAGCGCCGCCGCACCCACAGCGAGCAGCAGGCCGCGGCTCCGACGAGCGAGTCCACGAGGACGAAGACCTCGGGGGTGGTGTCGTCCGCCTCGATCGCGGAGACGGCCGCCATCCCGATGGCCGCCGCGCAGAGGAAGGCCGTGATGTCGACGGCCCAGTCCCGCACGGTGCGGCGCGATCTGCCGCCCCGGTCCCCGGGCAGCTCGGGGTCGGCCATCGCCGAGGGCAGCAGCCAGGGGTACTCCGTACGCGTCATATCGACAAAGCTATGCGGCCCGGAGGCCGCTTTTGGGCGTTGCGGTCCGCGGAGCGACCAAAGTCGTGGAAGCGGAGACTTTCGGACCGGCCGCGCAGACCACCGGCCGACGCGGCACCCGTGCGCGGCCCGCCAGGCTCGTCCCCATGAAGAAACTCTGTGAGACGGTCGGCTTCCTGGTCTTCGTGCAGGGCGCCGCGGGGCTGCTGCACGAATGGCTCGACTGGTTCAGCTTCTTCGGTCTGGTGCGGCGGCTGCCGTTCCTCGGCGATCACGCGTTGTTCGCCTGCATCGTGCTGGTGGTGACCGGGGTCGCGATCATGATCGCCTCGGACGCGGTCAAGGAGTGAGGCGGTCAGGGGGCGTCCGCGCTGCGGCGCCCCCACGCCGTGCCGGCGAGCACCAGCACCGCGCCCGCCGCCCCGAGCACGCCCAGCCGTTCGCCGCCGATCGCGATGCCGACGGCCGCGGCCCAGAGCGGTTCCGTACCGAGCAGCAGGCTGACCCGGGACGGTGAGGTGCGGCGTACGGACCACATCTGCACGAAGAACGCGAAGAGCGTGCAGAAGACCGACAGGAACAGCAGCCCGCCCCATTCCCGCACCCCGAACCCGGCGGCGACCGACCACGGGGAATCCCCGGTGCCGGGGGCGGCGGCGAGCAGGGCGAACACGGCGACCGCGCTGCCGAGCTGGACGGTCGTCAGCGACAGCGAGTCCGCCGACTGCACGGACCTGATGCGTGCCATCAGGAGCACGTGGAGGGTACGGGCGAGCGCGGCGACCAGCATCAGCAGATCACCCGCCGAGGGGCTGGTGAATCCGCCGCCCTGGGTCAGGAGCACCACTCCGGCGACGGAGAGTCCGGCGGCCGAGAGGAAGGTCCCGGTGGGCCGGGTCCGCGTCACGACGGCCTCGGCGAGCGGGGTGAAGATCATGGTGAGGCTGATGATGAGCCCGGCGTTGGTCGCCGAGGTGTGCACGATGCCGTACGTCTCCACCAGGAAGATCCCGCTGAGCACCAGGCCCAGCAGCCCCGCGCCCCGCCACTGGGCCGCGCTCAGCGCCCGCAGCCGGGACCGTCCGGCGATCACCAGGACGGGCAGCACGACGGCGAACCGCAGCACGAGGACGGCGATGACGGTCTGCGGAGTGGTGATGCCCTTGGCGGCGAGATAGCTGGACCCCCACACCACCGCGACGAGCAGCACAGGCAGATCGGTCAGCCACGCCCGGCGCGGCGGGGCGAGGGAGGGCACGGCGACAGAGGACACCCGGATCTCCTGGTTCTCCACAGGACTGGTGTGGAGACCTCACTGGCTCGCACGCGGAGCGATCACGCTACCGGGCGTCCTCCTACAATGGCGAGCCCCGGGACCGGCCCCGACGGCAGCCGCCCGCACCTATGGAGCACGGAGTCGCCAGATGGCCGGAGAACGCCGGGACGGAAGGGTCGAACGGGGCAATCGCACCCGTCAGCTGGTCCTCGCCCGGGCCGCCGCGGTCGCGTCGGTCGAGGGCCTCGACGGCCTGTCCCTCGGCCGGCTGGCCACGGACCTGCGGCTGAGCAAGAGCGGCGTCTTCGCGCTGTTCGGCTCCAAGGAGGAGCTCCAGCTGGCGACCGTGCGGACCGCCGTCGCCGTCTACGACGAACACGTGGTCCGGCCGACCCGCGCGGCGCCTGCCGGGCTGGGGCGCATTCTGCGGATGTACGAGTCCTGGATCGCGTACTCGCGGGAGCGGGTCTTCCCGGGTGGCTGCTTCTTCTACGCGGCCCTCGCCGAGTTCGACGCCCGCGAGGGTGCCGTGCACGACGCGCTGGTGGCCGCGCAGGCCGGCTGGGTCACCTTCGTGGAGAGGCGGATCGAGGAGGCGCGGACGCTGGGCGAGATCCGCGAGGACTGCGACGCCGCCCAGCTCGCCTTCGAGATCATCGCCTTCCTGGAACTGGCCAACGGCGATTCCGTGCTCCGCGACAGCCCCGAGAGCTACCCGAGGGCGGCGCGCGCGATCCTGGGACGGCTGCGGGCGGTGGCGGTGGACGCCTCGTCGCTGCCGGCCGCACCCTGACGCGGGCCGCTTGGGAAGACCGCTGACACATCGCGCGAAACAAACAGCACGATCGTTCGTCTAGTTGTAGGGTGGTGGTATCCGGCGCGGACGGCCGTGCCGCGCCACGGAAGGGGTCACTCGTGCCGCACAACACCCTCTGGAGCACGGCCTGGCAGGCCGGCCCGGCCGCCGGGCCGCCCGGCCGCGGCACCGAAGTAGTCGTCTCCGTCACCGAGTTCGTCACGCACCGCCCCTGGACCACCCTCTCCGTCGGAGCGGCCGGTGTGCGGCTGCGCCGCACCTGGCCGCGCACGCCCGGCGCGGTCGGCATGTGGCTGTGGGCGGAGATCGGCCCCCGGATGAACCGCACGGGATCGATCACGGTCTGGACCGCCCGCGAACACCTGCTGGGGTTCGTCGCGCGCCCCGACCACCGGCGGATCGTCGACGCCTACCGGGACCGGGGCACCCTGCGCTCGGCCACCTGGGACGCCCGGTTCACCGGCCGCGGCGCCCTGCACGCGTCCGCCCGGCGCCTGCTCACGGGCGCGGACCCGTGGCCCGGGGCAACCTCCTGAACCGGCCCGGCCACACCCGCTCGGCACGACCCACGAAAGGAATCCGGACGATGGACATCGTGCAACTCGACCGCACCGCAGTACGGGAGTCGGTCCGCGTCGTGGAACTGGCGGACCCCGGCGACTGGGACCGGCCCACCCCCTGCGACCGCTGGACGCTGCGGCTCCTCGTGGAGCACATGGGCGTCCAGCACCGCGGCTTCGCCGCCGCGGCGCGGGGCGAAGGGGCCGATCCGGCCGTCTGGGAACCCCGTCCGTCCGGTGACGACCCGGCCGGGTGGTACCGCGGGACGGCCCACGCCGTCCTGGACGCGTTCGCCCAACCGGGTCTTCTGGAGCGGAGGTTCGCGCTCCCGGAGATCGACGCCGAGGCGACGTTCGCCGCGAGCACCGCGATCGGGTTCCACTTCATCGACTACGTGGTGCACTCCTGGGACGTGGCGGCCTCGCTCGGGGTGCGTACGGCATTCCCGGCGGCCGTGCTCGATGCCGCGCTGCCCGTCGCCTTGCGCGTGCCGGGCGGGGCGCGGCGCGAGCTGCCGGGGGCGGCGTTCCGGCCCGCACTGGATCCCGCCCCGGGGGACGACACCCTGCGCCTCGTCCTGTCGGCGCTCGGCCGGTCGGCGGACTGGAGCCCTCCGCAAGGCAGTTGACCCGCGGAGCCGCGGTCCGGCCCGCTCAGGTGCCGTCCGGGACCGAGCCGAAGGCGGCGCGTCCGGTCGGCCGGTAGGTCTGGATCGCGATGCCGCTGGTCGTCGTCCGGGAGCCGGTCAGCTCGAACGCGGTCGGCAGCCCGCCGTCGGGGAAGAGCCGGCGTCCGCGGCCGAGCACGACCGGGTACACCAGCAGGTTGTACGCGTCGATCAGGTCGTGCGCCATCAGGGACTGCGCGAGCACGCCGCTGCCGTGGATCTGCAGTTCGCCGCCCTGCGTGGCCTCCTTGAGCCGGGCCACCTCAGCGGCGGCTTCGGCGGAGATCACTGTGGTGTTCTCCCAGCCGGCCTTCTCCAGCGTGGTCGAGACGACGTACTTGGGAAGGGCGTTGAGGCGGGAGGCGATCGGATCGTCGGGGTCGGTGACTCCCGGCCAGTACGCGGCGAAGATGTCGTACGTGCACCGGCCCAGCAGGAACGCCGCCGCACGGTCGAACACCTCGGTCATGAACTGCCCCATGCCCTCGTCCAGGAACGGCGCGACCCAGCCGCCGTACGCGAACCCGCCGCTCGGGTCCTCCTCGGGCCCGCCGGGGGCCTGCATGACGCCGTCGAGGGTCAGAAAGGTGGTGAGCGTCAGCTGTGCCATGGTCCTGCTCCTTCGGAACACCCGCCGGTCGGGCGTGCACATGTTCCGACCCCGCCGCCGCCCGGAACTCATCGGTCCCGGCCCGCCGCCGAACCGGAGTGGGCGTCCGTTTCCCGCCGGTATCCGGTGCGGCCGAGGGCTTTGCTTGGTCCTGTCAGCACGACCGGCAACGGACAGGAACCCCTGATGAACAGCACCGTCAGCACGAACCGCACCGCACTCGTCACCGGCGGCAGCCGCGGCATCGGCGCCGCGACCGCGCTGCGGCTCGCCCGGGACGGCGCCGATGTGGCGCTGACCTACGTCCGGGACGAGGACGCCGCCCACGAGGTCGTGCGCAAGATCGAGGCGGGCGGCCGCCGCGCCGTCGCCCTGCGCGCGGACTCCGCCGACCCGGAGGCGGTCCCCGCGGCCGTGCACCGGGCGGCGGAGATCTTCGGCCGGCTCGACATCCTGGTCAACAACGCGGGCATCGGCGTCCTCGGCCCGATCGAGGGACTCACCGACGCCGATGTCGACCGGGTGCTCGCCGTCAACGTACGGGCGGTCTTCCTGGCCTGCCGGGCGGCGGCCGGGGTCCTGGAGCGCGGGGGCCGCATCATCTCCGTCGGCACGGCACTCAGCCGGTACGCCGGCGGCCCGGGCGGCACGCTCTACGCGATGAGCAAGTCGGCGCTGTCCGGACTGACCAAGCCGCTCGCCCGCGAGCTCGGCCCGCGCGGCATCACGGTCAATCTGGTCCAGCCCGGTGCGGTGGACACCGATCTGAACCCCGCCGACGGCCCGTTCGCCGCCGGACAGCGCGCCGCGACCGCACTGGACCGGTTCGGTACGGCCGCCGAAGTGGCCGCGCTCATCGCCTACTTGGCCAGTGACGAGGCGGCGTACATCACGGGTACGGAACTGGCCGTGGACGGTGGCCACGCGGCCTGAGCGTGGCAGGGTGAGGGGAACGACCCCGTTGGGTTCCGTTCCGAGGAGGCCTCATGTCCGCACCGGGTGACGAGGACGACCGCCCGCTGTACGAACGTTTCGGACTCCGGATCGCCCGGCGCGGATACGACCGCGACCAGGTCGAGGCCTACCTCACCCGGCTCCTCGGGGGCGCCCCGCCCGACCGGACGGTCGCCTTCGAGCTGGTCCGCCGCGGCTACGAGCGGGGCGGGGTCGACGAGGTGATCACCCGGTTGCACCGGGAGGCGTCGGGGCGGCGCGGGCAGCCCTGAGAGCTGCCGTCCCGATCACGCCCTAGGCTGGCCGGGCAGTGATCCAACGGAAGGGACGATCATGCCCGCGACCCCGGTGCACACCCTCAACGACGGCCGTTCGCTCCCCGCGGTGGGGCTCGGCACCTGGCCCCTGGACGACGACGCGGCCGAGGAGGCCGTCGCCGGAGCACTGGGGCGCGGCTACCGGCTCGTCGACACCGCGCTGAACTACGGCAACGAGACCGGCACCGGGCGTGGCATCGCCCGCAGCGGCGTGCCGCGGGATGACGTCTTCGTCACCACCAAGGTGCCGGGCCGGCACCAGGGTTACGAGAAGACCCTCGCCTCGTTCGAGGAGTCCCGGCGCAACCTCGGCCTCGACCAGGTGGACCTGTACCTCATCCACTGGCCGCTGCCCCGCGTCGATCTCTACGTGGACACCTGGCGGGCTCTGATCACGTTGCGCGACGACGGGCTCGTGCGGTCGATCGGGGTCTCCAACTTCACCGCGGAGCACCTGGCGCGGCTGGAGGAGGAGACGGGCGTGCTGCCCGCCGTCAACCAGATCGAGATGCATCCGCGGCTGCCTCAGGAGGAACTGCGGGCCGTGCACGCGGCCAAGGGCATCGTCACGGAGAGCTGGAGCCCGCTGGGGCGCGGCCGCGATCTGCTGGCCGATCCGGAGCTCGTGGCGATCGCCGCGGCGCACGGGGTGACGCCCGGTCAGGCGGTGCTGCGCTGGCACACCCAGCTGGGTGCCGTGCCGATCCCGAAGTCCGCCGATCCGGGGCGGCAGCGGGAGAACCTCGATCTGTTCGGCTTCGTCCTGACGCCGGACGAGCTGGCCCGCATCTCGGCCGGTCCGCAGCAGCGGTTCGGCGGGGACCCCGAGGTGCACGAGGAGTTCTGAGGGGCGGGCGGCCGCACGCCGCCCGCCGGTCTCAGCCGGTGCGGGGCTGCACCTCGGCCATGCGGGACCAGCCCTCGCCGGGCACCTCGACGTTGATGATCTCGGGCACCTCCGCGACCAGGTCCGCCATCGTCTCCATCGCCGCCGCGAAGTGCGCCGACTGCACGTGGGCGGCACCGGCCTCGGCGGACGCGAACGCCTCCAGCAGCACGAACTGGTCCGGGTTCTCCACGCTGTAGGACCAGTCGAAGAACACGTTGCCGGGCTCCTGGCGGGTGGCGAGGGTGAAGTCCTCGACGGCCGGGAGCCAGTTGTCGCGCTCGGCGCTGCAGACGGTGAACCTGACGGCGATGAAGATCATGGCAACTCCTGGTCGGGGCGTACGGCAACCCCGGAAGGCTCCCACATCCCTGCCGTATCCATCGAATACGGACAGTCCGGTGGCTGGGCCGGTTCAGCCGCCCAGCTCGATGTGGCGGGCGGTCAGCCGCGCGGCGCCCTGTTCGGTCAGCGAGCCGAAGAGGCGCAGGCGGGAGATGCCGCCGTCCGGGAAGATGTCGATCCGGACCTGGCCGGCCCGCACGGCCTCCGGCAGGACGAAGCGGTGGCTGGTGTCGGGCTGCAGCCGGGTGCGGGGCAGTACCTCGGACCAGTCGCCGCCGTCCGTCCCGCGTGCCGAAAGGCTCGCCCAGCCGGCCGAGTTGCCCTTGAGGTAGGCGGTGTCGATCTCGACTGCGCGGATCTCCGCCTCCTCGACGAGGTGGTAGTGGATCCAGTCGTTGCCCCGGTCGCGCCGGCGCCGGGTCTCCCAGCCGTCGTCCATCTTGCGGGACCTGCCGGGCTGGATGGTGTTCGTCGCCGGGGAGTAGAAGCGGTCGGACGCGTCCTCGACCCGGCCGCCGTTCTCCAGCGCGACGAGGTCGAAGGTGCCGAGCGCCGTCAGCCAGGCGGGGTCCGGGGCGACTTCGCCGTGGACCCGGAGCCTGGCTATGCCGCCGTCGGGGTGCTGGTTGACCCGCAGGTGGGTGAAGCGCTGCGGGGCGTCGACGGTGAATCCGTTGGCCGCGTGACCGCCGACGGCCGTACGCGGCACGAGCGTCGTCCACTTCACGTCGGGCGCGAGGAGGTCCTCGGGCGACGGCGAGCCGGGCAGGGCGACGGCCTCGACGGAGACCGCCTGCGGGTAGTTGCCGCGGAAGTGGGCGGTGTCGACGACGATGCCGCGCACGACGCCGGGCGCACCGAGGCGGACCAGGGCCCAGTCGTGGTCATCGGCCGTGGGGTGGGGCTGAGCGGCGCTCACGCCGCGCCGGCGACGGGTCTCCCAGCCGTCCATGATCTTGCCCTTGTGCCCGAAGTGCTCGGGGTCGAAGTGGGCGGGTTCCGGCTTCAGCAGGTTCTCGCGCTCCGCGAAGAACTCGTCGTTGGCGGCGGTCACGCCCGCGCCGAGCCGCCGGTCGGCGAGGTCGACGAGGTGGGTGAAGGGGAAGTCGGCGGTGCGGTAGTCGGCGTACGGGTCGCCGCCGCCGTAGGGGTTCGCGTCGCCGGTGAAGTGCGTGGTCGCCGTCATCGTGAGGTGTTCCTTTCGAGGAGCCGGCCGGTGGGCTCGGCGAGGGTGCCTTCGGCGGCGATCCGCACACCGCGCAGCCAGGTCGACCGCACGACGCCGTGCAGGGTCCGGCCGGCGTAGGCGGTGACCTGGTTGCGGTGGAAGAGCTCGGCCGGGTCGACGGTGAAGGTCGCGTCGGGTGCCAGGACGGCGAAGTCGGCGTCGCGGCCGGCCTCGATCGCGCCCTTCGCGGTCAGTCCCGCCAGTGCGGCGGGGGCGGCCGACATCCAGCGGGCGACGTCGTCGAGGGAGTGGCCGCGCCTGCGGGCCTCGGTCCAGATGGCGGGCAGGCCGAGCTGGAGGGAGGAGATGCCGCCCCAGGCGGACGCGAAGTCCGGCGTCTTGAGGTCGGTGGTGCAGGGCGAGTGGTCGGAGACGATGCAGTCGATCGTGCCGTCGGCGAGCCCCTGCCACAGCGCGTCCTGGTTGGCGGCCTCACGGATGGGCGGGCAGCACTTGAACTCGGTGGCGCCGTCCGGGACTTCCTCGGCGGTCAGGGTGAGGAAGTGCGGGCAGGACTCGACGGTGACCCGGACGCCCTCGGCCTTGGCGGCGGCGATCAGCGGCAGCGCGTCGCTGGAGGACAGGTGCAGTACGTGGACGCGGGCGTTCAGCCGCTTCGCGTGGGCGATCAGCCCCTCGATCGCGGTGTTCTCGGCGTCGCGCGGCCGGGAGGCGAGGAAGTCGGCGTACTTCGCGCCGCTGCGCTGCGGGGCGGCCGCCAGGTGGTGCGGGTCCTCCGCGTGGACGATGAGCAGCCCGCCGAAGCCGGCGATCTCCGCCATCGACCGGGCCAGCTGCTCCTGGTCCAGCTCGGGGAACTCCTCGACGCCGGAGGGCGAGAGGAAGCACTTGAACCCGAAGACCCCGGCCTCGTACAGCGGGCGCAGGTCCTTCACGTTCGAGGGGATCGCACCGCCCCAGAAGCCGGTGTCGATGTGCGCCTTGGGGGCGGCCACCTGCTGCTTGACGCGCAGGTTCTCGACGGTCGTGGTCGGCGGGAGGGAGTTGAGCGGCATGTCGAGCAGGGTGGTGATCCCGCCGGCCGCGGCGGCGCGGGTGGCCGTGTAGAAGCCTTCCCACTCGGTGCGGCCGGGGTCGTTCACATGGACGTGCGTGTCCACGAGTCCGGGCAGCAGGACGTCGTCGCCGAAGTCCTCCACCCGGGCGCCCTGCGGCACCTCGGCGTCGTACGGCAGGACGGCGTCGATCGTCCCGCCCGCGATGTGCACCGCGGCGGGGCGTGTTCCCCCCGGTGTGACGACGCGCGTCGAGCGCAGTACCAGCTTCACGTCCGTACCGGACACCCGTGCTCCCCACTTCATGAATTCAACGAACTGTTGAAGGAGTCTTCACTCGGGAATGCGACCCGTCAAGACCCCATCCTCCGCTCCGGCCGTCCAGCCGACCACGCGGGAGGCCGACTGGAGATTTCCACAAAGTAAAAGTCTAATTTCGCAGGGCGGAACGTAGAATGGGCCATACGCGGCGCCCCACCGACCGGCGGCCCAGCACCGGACACCCGGACAAACGAGCCCTGACCGGCCAGGACGGTGCCCCTGCGACAGTGGGCCGATCGGGAAGTGCCCGGTAGGCTGCTGCCTTGCTCTTCCGCTTCGAAAGGACCGTTGACGTGCCGCCGTCCCACGCCAGCACTTCCGACTCCAAGCCCGCCGGTTCCAGCGGCGGTGTGCAGTCCCTTGAGCGCGCCTTCGATCTGCTGGAGCGGATGGCCGATGCCGGGGGCGAGGTCGGTCTGAGCGAGCTCTCCGCGAGCAGCGGACTCCCGCTGCCCACCATTCACCGGCTGATGCGCACGCTGGTGGTCTGCGGATACGTGCGCCAGCAGCCCAACCGCCGGTACGCGCTCGGCCCGCGCCTGATCCGCCTCGGCGAGTCCGCCGCCCGGCTGCTCGGCACCTGGGCCCGCCCGTATCTGGCCCGGCTGGTCGAGGAGACCGGCGAGACGGCCAACATGGCGCTGCTCGACGGCGACGAGATCGTGTACGTGGCGCAGGTGCCCTCCAAGCACTCGATGCGCATGTTCACCGAGGTCGGCCGCCGGGTGCTGCCGCACTCCACCGGCGTCGGCAAGGCGCTGCTGGCGCACACCCCGCCGGACGAGGTGCGGGCCCTGCTCGCGCGGACCGGGATGCCGGCCGCCACCGAGAAGACGATCACCACGCCGGACGGTTTCCTGGACGCCCTGGAGCAGGTCCGCCGGGTCGGCTACGCGGTGGACGACAACGAGCAGGAGATAGGGGTCCGCTGCCTGGCGGTCTCCGTCCCCAACTCCCCGACCTCCGCCGCGATCTCGATCTCCGGCCCGGCCGGCCGGGTGACCGAGGCCGCCACCGAGCGGATCGTGCCGATCCTCCAGCAGGCCGCGAAGGAACTCTCCGAGGTGCTGGCCAGCAGCGGTTCGGCCGGCTGACCCGACGGATACGGGGAGGGGGCGGCCCGGAGCGCAGGTGCTCCGGGCCGCCCCCTCCCCGTATCCGCCCCTCCGCACTCAGGCCAGGGCCGGGGCGGTCAGCCTGCCGTCCTGCATGGTGACGGTCCGGTCCATCCGGTCCAGATGGGTCCGGTCGTGGGTGACCAGGACCGTGGCCGTGGAACGCTGCCGGGTCAGCGAGACCAGCAGATCGAGGACCGCCGCGCCCCGCTCGTGGTCCAGTGCGCTGGTCGGTTCGTCGACGAGCAGGACCGCCGGGTCGTTCATCAGGGCACGCGCGATGTTGATCCGCTGGCGCTGCCCGCCCGAGAGCTGGTGCGGGCGGCGGTCGGCCTTGTCGGCGAGACCGACGGCGTCGAGCAGTTCCAGCGCCCGGGCCCGCGCGGCCCGGGCCGCGCCTCCCGACAGGTGCCGCATGACCTGGAGCTGTTCGGCTGCGGTCAGCGACGGCAGCAGGTTCGGCTGCTGGAAGACGATGCCGATCCGCTCGCGGCGCAGCGCCGCCTTGTCCGCGCCGCCGAGCCCCGCCGTGTCCGTGCCGGCGACGACGACGGCCCCTTCGTCCGGGGTGACCAGGGTGGCGGCCACGGCGAGCAGGCTCGACTTGCCGGAGCCGGACGGGCCGACGACCGCGGTGAGCGTGCCCGCGGGCACGTCGAGCGCGACCCGGTCCAGGGCGGTGAGGCGTCCGTCGCCGTCGGGGTAGGTGAGGGTGACATCAGTGAGGGTGAGGGTCATCGGGCACTTCCCAGCGCGGTGAGCGGATCGACGGCGGTGATCCGCCGGATGGACAGGGCCGCCCCGACGCCGCCGAGGGCGATCATCACGGCCGCCGGGACGAGGACGGTCGCCGTGTCGAGGACGAAGGGCACCGCCCCGCCGCTGACGAGCGCACCGATGCCGGAGGCGAGTGCCGTCCCCAGTGCGGTGCCGATGGCGAGCATCACCACGGCCTGGCCCAGTGCGTCCCGCAGCAGATACGGCGTGGAGGCACCGAGTGCCTTGAGAACGGCCACATCGCCGCTGCGCTGGATCGTCCAGACGGTGAAGAAGGCGCCGATGACCAGGGCGGAGATGGCGAAGAGGAAACCGCGCATCAGCTGGAGGGAGCCGTTCTCGGCCTGGTAGGAGCCGATGGCGGTGAGGGAGTCGTCGAGCGTGAGCGTGCTGGTGCCCGCCGCCCGGTCACCGGCGGCGAGATCGGCGCCGCCGGTGGTGGTCAGCGCGATCACGGTGGCGTGCGCGGCACCGTCCGCGCCGTCGCCCCCGAAGCGCTGCCAGTCGGCGAGCGCGGTCCACACGACGGGCGTGTGGCTGTACGAGGCGTCGCCCGCGACCGCCGCGACGGTCACCTCGGCGCCGCCGATCCGCAGCCGGTCACCGGTACCGGCCGCCAGGTCCTCGGCGGCCTGCCCGGAGAGCACGACCTCGCCGGGTCCGACCGGGGCGCCCCGGGGCGCGAGGCCGCTGCCGGGCTCGACGCCGAAGGCCGAGACGGCCGCCGTCCGCTCCCCCGCCACCGCGGCGGCGTTCAGCGTGCGGATCCCGAGCGGCTGCGCCGACTCGACCCCCGGCCGCTTCGCCCAGCTCCGCCAGGCGGGCTCCCGGACGGCCGAATCGGTGAAGGACACCGACCGGCCGTCGGGCGGGGCGGCGAACGCCAGGTGGTCGGCGTCCAGCCCGGTGACGGCCGAGGTGTTCTCCCGGGCCAGCCCGGCGGTGAGGCCGGACAGCAGACCCACGAGCAGCGTGATCAGCACCACGACCGTGCCCATGAGCGCGAACCGGCCCTTGGCGAACCGAAGATCTCTCCATGCGACGAACATGACTCCAGGCTCGTGTTTCCCGGCCGCCGGGACATCGCCCGCGGGCCGGTCCCGACATCAACCTTTCGATTGACCGGCCCCGCGCGCCCCGCGTCTACGCTGGACGAATCATGGAAACGCGTGTCCATCCCCCGGTCGCCGCCGCACTGCGGCTGTGTCTGCACGCCCTGCTGCTGGGCCTGCTGGCGCTCGCCGCCGTCAAGGCGGTCAGCGGCGGGGAGCCGCGCGCCGGCGCCGTCGTCGCGGCCTCCTGCGTGCTGGCCGCGGTGTACGCGGCCGGGGCGCTGGCCCCCGCCGTGCAGCCGCGGACCCGGGCCGGGGCGCTCTGGCTGGCGGTGCTGGGGGCGCTCTGGCTGGTGCTGCTGCTGCTGTCGCCGGACGCGCTGTGGGTGGCCTTCCCGCTCTACTTCCTCCAGCTGCACCTGCTGCCGATGCGCTGGGGCCTGCCGGCCGTGGCGGCGACGGCGGCGGCCGCCATCGCCAGCTTCCTGCTGCACGGCGCCGAGGTCACCCCCGGCACGTTCATCGGCCCGCTGCTGGGCGCGGCGGTCGCCGTCGCGACGGTCGTCGGCTACGACGCGCTGTTCCGCGAGAGCGAGCGGCGCCGGGAGCTCATCGAGGAGCTCGTCTCTACGCGTGCGGAACTGGCCGACGCGGAGCGCGCCGCCGGGACGCTCGCCGAGCGCGAGCGGCTGGCCCGGGAGATCCACGACACGCTCGCACAGGGGCTCTCCAGCATCCAGCTGCTGCTGCGCGCCGCCGAGCGCACCCTGCCGGCGGACGCACCGGCCACGGCCCACGTCCGACGGGCCCGCGAGGCCGCCCAGGACAATCTCGCGGAGGCCCGCCGCTTCGTGCGCGCCCTGACCCCGCCCGATCTGGAGAACGGCTCACTGGCGGCCGCCCTGGAACGGCTCACGGCCCGGACCACCACGCCCGCGCTCACGGTGCAGTTCGCCGTCAGCGGCACCCCGGTGGAGCTGCCCACACCGTACGAGGTGGCGCTGCTGCGTACCGCTCAGTCGGCACTGGCCAACACGGTGCAGCACGCCGGGGCGCGGCGGGCCGAGATCACCCTGAGCTTCATGGACACCTCGGTGTCGCTTGACGTGGTCGACGACGGCCGCGGTTTCGCGGAAGGCACCCGGGCCGGTACCGGCCCGGCCACCGGGACGAGCGGGTTCGGTCTGCCGGCCATGCGGTCCCGGGCCCGTTCGCTGGGCGGCACGCTGAGCGTGGAGTCGGCGCCCGAGCAGGGCACGGCCGTCGCCCTCACCCTGCCGCTGCCGCTCACCGCCGCCCGTACCGGACAGGACGCCGCATGAGCGCGCCGCCGCCCGATCCGATCCGGCTGCTGCTCGCCGACGACCATCCGGTGGTACGGGCGGGCCTGCGGGCCGTCCTCGACACCGAGCCGGACTTCCGCGTCGTCGCCGAGGCACCGACCGCCGAACGGGCGGTCGCCCTGGCCGCGACCGGTGCGTTCGACGTCGTCCTGATGGACCTGCAGTTCGGTGCGGGGCTGCACGGCTCGGAGGCCACCGCGGCGATCACCGCGGCGCCGGACGCGCCCCGGGTGCTGATCCTGACGACGTACGACACCGACGCGGACATCCTGGCGGCGGTCGAGGCGGGTGCGGCCGGCTATCTGCTCAAGGACGCACCGCCGGAGGAGCTGGCCGCAGCGGTCCGTACGGCCGCGGCGGGCCGCTCCGCCCTCGCACCGGCCGTCGCGCACCGGCTGATGGACCGGATGCGGACCCCGGCGCAGGCGCTCACCAAGCGCGAGCTGGAGGTCCTGCAACTGGTCGGCGAGGGACTGTCGAACCTCCGGATCAGCAAGAAGCTGTTCCTCAGCCAGGCGACGGTCAAGTCCCACCTGGTGCACATCTACGCCAAGCTGGGCGTGGACTCGCGCACCGCGGCCGTGGCAGCGGCGACGGCCCGCAGGCTCATCCGCCGCTGACGCACGCCCCCCGGTGGCTTAGCGGCGCGGCGGCTCGCCGAAGAGATCGACCGCGATCCGTACGTCCCTGAGTGCCGACGCCAGGGCGCTCACCGAACCGACCGCCCCCGCGATCAGCAGCAGCGACCTGCGGAGCCGGGGAATCTCGGGACCGCCGCCGGCCGCCATCGCGTCCAGCGCCGCCAGCTCGTCCTCGGCGATCGCGCGGTCCGGGAACTCCGCGGGATGTCCGGCCAGCTCCCTGCGGAGCCGGGAGACGGCCGCACGCAGCTCCGTCACTCTCGGGTCCTCACCGCTGCTGGTCACCCGCGCCTGCCCCACGCTCTTCAACAAAGCACTCCCCCTCGCACATCTTTGTGCCGGTGTTTCGACCAGGCCCCGGACCGTGGTCAAGTGTCCGGGGATGCGGGCAAGTTAACGCCATGACAGGTGTCGTGCGCCACTCCGCGGACGGAACTCGGAGTGTCCCGGGCGTTGACGCGTACGGGCGGCGCGGCCCGGTCCGTGCGCGAACCGCCCGTCTGGGGTATCCAGGCGGAATGACAAGCACACCGCACGCTCCCTCCTCACCTGTCCCTTCCACCTCCCCCGTGATCGCCGGACTGCTCCTCGCGGCGGGCGGCGGACGCAGGCTGGGCGGCCGTCCGAAGGCCCTGCTGGAGCACCGGGGCGGCCTGCTGGCCGACCACGCGGTGAACACCCTCCGGGAGGGCGGCTGCGGACCGGTCCACGCGGTGCTGGGTGCGGCGGCCGACGAGGTGCGGGCGCGTGCGGACCTCTCGGACGTCACGGTGACCGTCAACCCGGAGTGGACCGAGGGCATGGGGTCCTCGCTGCGGGCGGGTCTCGCCTCCCTCGCCGGGGCGGGCGCGGACGCGGTGCTCGTCCTCCTGGTGGACCAGCCCGGGATCACCGCCGCGGCGGTGGCGCGGGTGCGGTCGGCGTACCGCTCGCGGACGAGTCTGGCAGCGGCCTCGTACGAGGGGGAACGCGGCCATCCGGTGCTGTTCGGGGCCGACCTGTGGGCAGAGATCGCGGCGGGGGCGGTGGGAGACCAGGGCGCCCGGGCGTACCTGCGGGCGCACCGCGATGCGATCACGCTCGTCGAGTGTTCCGATGTGGCTCAGGCGTACGACATCGACACGGCGGAGGACCTGGCGCACCTTGAGTGAACGCACTGGCACGCTGCGCCAGCAACCGCCCTTTTCTGTCGACCCGGAGAATCTCGACATCAACAAACCATTGAACTTCCACCATGAGGAAACTACTATCCACTGGTCAGAAGCCCTCTGCACCTCAGACGGCGACCACGGCCGTATCCCGGAGCCATGGCACGCCGTGCCGTTCCAGGCGACCCGGCGGCCGTGAGACGCCGCCCGCACCGCCCGCTGAAGGAGTGACAGCTCATGTCCGCACCAGCGCCGTCCTCGCTGGCCATCGTCGATGCCGAGCCCCTGCCCCGGCAGGACGAGGTCCTCACCCCCGCGGCCCTCGCGTTCGTGGCCGAGCTGCACCGCCGGTTCACGCCCCGGCGCGACGAGCTGCTCGCCCGGCGCGGTGAGCGCCGCGCCGAGATCGCCCGCACCTCCACGCTGGACTTCCTCCCGGAGACCGCCGCGATCCGCGCGGACGACTCCTGGAAGGTCGCACCGGCGCCGGCGGCGCTGAACGACCGCCGGGTGGAGATCACCGGTCCGACCGACCGCAAGATGACCATCAACGCCCTGAACTCGGGCGCGAAGGTCTGGCTCGCCGACTTCGAGGACGCGTCCGCCCCCACGTGGGAGAACGTCGTCCTCGGCCAGCTCAACCTCATCGACGCGTACAACCGCGCCATCGACTTCACCGACCCGAAGTCCGGCAAGTCGTACGCCCTGAAGCCCGCCGACGAGCTCGCCACCGTCGTCACCCGCCCCCGCGGCTGGCACCTGGACGAGCGTCACCTCACGCTCGACGGCACCCCGGTGCCCGGCGCGCTGGTCGACTTCGGCCTCTACTTCTTCCACAACGCCCAGCGCCTGATCGACCTCGGCAAGGGCCCGTACTTCTACCTGCCGAAGACGGAGTCGCACCTGGAGGCACGCCTCTGGAACGACATCTTCGTCTTCGCCCAGGACTACAACGACATCCCGCAGGGCACCGTCCGCGCCACGGTCCTGATCGAGACGATCACCGCCGCGTACGAGATGGAGGAGATCCTCTACGAGCTCCGCGACCACGCCTCCGGGCTGAACGCGGGCCGCTGGGACTACCTCTTCTCCATCGTCAAGAACTTCCGTGACGGCGGCTCCAAGTTCGTCCTGCCGGACCGCAACGCGGTGACGATGACCGCGCCGTTCATGCGGGCGTACACCGAACTCCTCGTCCGCACCTGCCACAAGCGCGGCGCCCACGCGATCGGCGGCATGGCGGCCTTCATCCCCTCGCGCCGCGACGCCGAGGTCAACAAGGTCGCCTTCGAGAAGGTCAAGGCCGACAAGGACCGCGAGGCCGGCGACGGCTTCGACGGCTCCTGGGTCGCCCACCCCGACCTGGTCCCGATCGCCATGGCCTCCTTCGACGCGGTCCTCGGCGAGAAGCCGAACCAGAAGGAGCGCCTGCGCGAGGACGTCTCGGTGGCGGCCGGCGACCTGATCGCCATCGACACCCTGCACGCCAAGCCCACGTACGACGGTCTGCGCAACGCCGTCGCGGTCGGCATCCGCTACATCGAGGCGTGGCTGCGCGGCATGGGCGCGGTCGCCATCTTCAACCTGATGGAGGACGCGGCCACCGCCGAGATCTCGCGCTCGCAGATCTGGCAGTGGATCAACGCGGACGTCGTCTTCGAGAACGGCGAGCACGCCACGGCGGACCTGGCCCGCAAGGTCGCGGCCGAGGAACTCGCCGCGATCCGCACCGAGGTCGGCGACGAGGCCTTCGCGGCCGGCAAGTGGCAGCAGGCCCACGACCTCCTGCTCCAGGTCTCCCTGGACCAGGACTACGCGGACTTCCTGACGCTGCCCGCGTACGAGCAGCTGCGCTGACGCGACTCGCGTGCGCCTCCGCCCCCGGTACCGCACAGCACCGGGGGCGGAGGCGTGTCCGCGGCTACTTCAGCCCGGAGTCGAGCGCGCCCATCAGCGTCCCCTGCGGGGTGTCACCCGACATCTCCCAGACCATGACGCCCAGCAGGCCCTTGTCCTTCACGTACGCCGTCTTCTTCCCGATGGACCAGGTGTCGTCGAAGGACCACCACTGGTTGCCGGTGTATCCGTAAGTCGATACGGACTGTTCGTCGTGACGGACCGCCATCGTGGGGTACGCGCCGATGAGGTTGGAGTACCCCCGGGTGCCGGCCTCCTCGGCGAACTGGCCGGGGGCCGCGCCGCCCGCCGGCTGCCATTCGCCCGCCGCGCCGCCGTCGGTGACGTTCTGCCAGCCGCGGCCGTAGAACGGGATGCCGAGGGTCAGTTTGCGGGGCTCGACGCCCGCGTCCGTGTACGCCTTGATGGCGGCGTCCGCGCTGAAGTGGAAGCCGTACGGGTCCTGGGCGTCCGGGTAGAGGTTGGCCTGGTGGCCGGTGCGGTTCGGTTCCCAGGAGTTGTCGCTGCCGGAGCCGTGGAAGTCGTAGCCCTGGACGTTGGCGACGTCCAGCGAGTCGAAGACCTTGGACAGGTCCCAGCCCTCACCGATCTTCTGCGGGTCGGCGGGAGTGAAGGCGGTCAGCAGGCGGTGGCCGCCGCCGAGGGCGTCCAACTGCTTGCGGAACTCGGCGAGCAGCAGGGTGAGGTTGCCCTTGTCGTCGGGTGAGTAGTGGTTGCCGGGGTGTCCGGTGCCGGTGCCGGGCCACTCCCAGTCGATGTCGAAGCCGTCGAAGATGCCGGCCGCGGTGCCGGGGCCGCCCGCGCCGCCGTACGCGGGCAGATTGCCCTTGATGTACATGTCGATGCAGGAGGAGACGAACTTCTTGCGCGCGGCGTCGGTGGCGGCGACGTCGGAGAAGTACTTCGAGTACGTCCAGCCGCCGAGCGAGACCACGATCTTGAGGTCCGGGTGGAGCTGCTTCAGCTTCTTCAACTGGTTGAAGTTTCCGCGCAGTTTGCCCCAGCCGTCGTCCGCGACGCCGTCCACGGACTGGGCGGCGCTGAACGGGCGGGCGTAGTCGGCGTCCGCGTCGCCCGCACCGGTGCCCTGCTCGGGGTCCTGCGGGTCGGCGGTGGTGCCCTTGGTGACGCCGTTCAGGCAGGTGAGGTTGGCGGGATCGATGTTGGCGAAGGCGTAGTTGACGATGTCGAGCTTGCCGGCGGCGCCGGAGTCGTGGAGGTTCTTGACGAAGTACTGGCGGCCGTAGATCCCCCACTGGACGAAGTAGCCGACCTTCGCGTAGTTGCCCGCGCCGACGATGTCGTCGGTCTTCACGGTGAGGGTGCTGCTCGCCGGCGAGGCGTTGTCGGCCGCGTCACGCGCCCTGACGGTGAAGGTGTACGAGGTCGAGGGGGACAGGCCGCCGATGGTGGCGGTGGTCGTGGTGCCGGAGACCGTCGTGGCGAGGGCGGAGCCGCGGTGGATGTCGTACGCGGCGACCCGCTGGTTGTCCGTCGCGGCGGTCCAGGACAGCGTGACGGACGAGGAGTCGGTCGCGGTGGCGTGCAGGGCGCCGGGGGCCGTCGGCGGGGAGGTGTCGGTGGCCGGGTCGACCGTGGTGACGGTCAGGGGGGCGCTCTCGGCGGAGGTGTTGCCGCGGGTGTCCTTGGCCCGGACGGTGAAGGCGTAGGCGGTGGCGGGGGTGAGACCGGTGACGGTGGCGGAGGTCGCCGCGGTCGCCGAGCCGACCACCTTGCCGCCCGCCAGGATGTCGTACGAGGCCACCGGGAAGTCCCCCGCGGCGGCGGCCGTCCACGACAGCGAGGCGGTGCGGGCGGTCACATCGGTCCGCTTGAGCCCGCCGGGTGCGCCGGGCGGGGCGTCGGCGGAGCCGTCGCACTTGTCGCCGTTGATCCGGCAGCCGGTCGGTGCGGTGATCGGGCCGGTGGCGACGAACCAGTAGCTGTACGGCTCGGTGGTGCTGTGCGCGGCGACCGTACCGTTGTAGTGGGCGTTGACCGCGGTGATGTGGCTGCCCCGGGCGGTGACGGTGCCGTTGTACGAGGAGCTGAGCGCGACCCCGGCCGGCAGGTCGAACTCGAGGCTCCAGCCGGTGACGGCCGTGTCGGTGTCGTTGCGCAGGACGTAGGTGCCCTTCCACCACGGGCCGTTGTCGGCCGAGGTGAAGGTCGCCGTCAGCTTGCCCGCGGCGTGCGCGGGGGCCGTCTGCAGGGACAGCAGGGCGAGAAGGAGCGCGAGAACGGCGAGGAGGGCGGTCGCCGTTCTCCGTCTGAGGGGCGTGTGCTCGAACATGGTTCTCCCTTGCGGCTGGGACCGGTGAGGCGGTCCTCGGGGGGAGCGGGTTCATGTCGTTCCATGGAGCACAGGGGAAGCTAATTGGTCTGGACCAAGTCGTCAATAGGTACAGACCACTTGAGGCCGTCGGGGCTCCCCGCCCGCATCACGAGGAGCCCCGGATCTCACCGCTCAGCCGCCGAGCACGACGGTGCGCGCCGCCGAGAAGTCGCCCCACTTCCCGTCCGGGAGCTTGGCGCGGATCTTCATCGAGTAGCGGGTGCCGCGCGGGTCGGTGACCGTCAGCCGGTAGCTCGCCCGGCCCGCGGGCGGCTCGCCGCCCCAGACGATCGTGGTGGTCAGCCGGCCGTCGAGGTAGAGCTGGTACGCGGGGATCTCGCCGCCGGTCTCCGGCTGCTTCCAGTCCAGGTCCACGGCGTACTCCCGGCCCTGGGCGGTGCTCGTGACCCGCAGGTCGGTGGGGGCGGTGCTCGCGGGCGCGCCGGGGGCGGTCGCGGTGGTGAGGTCGAAGGTGTTGCTGTCGGCCGACGAGGTGTCGGCCGCGTCGCGGGCGCGGACGGTGAAGGTGTAGACGGTGCCGGGCCGCAGCCCCGTCAGCCGGGCCGTGGTCCGCGTACCGGGCACGCTGTGGATGCGGGAGCCCTCCTGGTAGATGTCGTACGAGGTGACACCGATGTCGTCCGTGGAGCCGCCCCAGGACAGCGTCGCGGCCCGGCCGCCGTCGGCCTTGCCGCGCAGTTTCACCGGCCGGGTCGGGGCCTCGTGATCGGCCGGGGTCGGCGCCGGGGTGGTCACGGCCGCGGCGGCGCTCGGCGTGGAGAGATTCCCGGCGGCGTCCCGGGCGCGGACGGTGAAGGTGTACGCGGTCGAGGCGGCCAGCCCGTCGACGTCGATCATCACCTTGGCCGCGGGCACGGACTTCACCTTCCTGCCCTGGCGGTAGACCTCGTACCCGGTGACGGCCTTGTCGTCGGTGGCCGGTTCCCACATGACGTGCGCGGAGGTGGCACTGCTCGCCTGGGCGGTCACTCCGTGCGGCGCGGTCGGTTTCCTGGTGTCCGCCTCGGCTTCGGAGCCGCAGGCGGTGAGCGTGGCGAGGAGCAGGGCGGCGGAGCAGGCCAACGCGGCGGTTGCGTGGGGGCGTTGCACGGTGTTGCCTTCCATCCGACAGCAATTGGTCCAGACCTGTATCGCATGGTGTGGGGGCCGCCGACAAGGGGCCGGAGCCGAACCTTCCGCAATGTGCCGGTGTGCACCGGGGGTGCGCTGCGCCGCCTGACGTACCGTCGGCGGATGCTGTGCATACGAGGCGTGGTGCTGCCGGAGCGCGAGGAGCGCTCGTTCTGGACCGACGGAGAGGTGCTCCGGGCCGGGGCGCCGCCGGGCGGCCGCGCGGGCCGGGGCGCCCGGACGGTCGTGGACGGTGGCTGGCTGCTGCCCGGCCTCGTCGACGTGCACACGCATCCGGGGTCAACGGACCCCGGCACACCCTTCGACGAGAAGCTGCTGCGCGAACAGCTGGCCGAGCACCGGGACGCCGGGGTGCTCGCGGTACGCACCCCGGGGACCGCCGCGCGGATGCCCGCGTGGGTGGACGCTGATCCGGAGCTGCCGCGGGTCACGTCGGCGGGGCGCTGGCTCGCGACGCCCGGCAGGTTCTTCCCCGGCTTCGGCCGGGACGTCGGCGAGGACGAGCTCGTCCGGGCGGCGCTGGAGGAGGCGGCCGCCTCTTCGGGGTGGTGCAAGGTCATCGGCGACTGGCGCGCGGACGAGCCGGCGGTACCGCTCGCCCTGCTGACCGCGGTGGTGGCCGCCGTGCACGGGGCGGGCGGCAAGGTGGCGGTGCACTGCCAGACGGCCGAGGGCACGCGCAACGCGGTGCTGGCGGGCGCCGACAGCCTGGAACACGGCATGCATCTGGATCCCGCGCTGCTGGACCGGATGGCCTCGCAGGGCACGGCGTTCGTGCCGACCCTGGGCGTCTTCGGTGCGAAGTCCGACGCGATGCGGGCGCGGGAGCCCGGGCTGCGGCGCGATCTGTGGCTGGCCGGGTGGGACACCATGTTCGGCAACGTGCGGGCCGCCCATGAGGCGGGGGTCACGGTGCTGGCCGGCACCGACTCGTTCCCCTGCGGAACGGTCGCGGGCGAGGCCGCCTGGCTGGTGCGGGCGGGGCTGTCCGCCGAGGCCGCCCTGGGCGCGGCGTCCTGGACGGCGCGGGCCTGGCTGGGGCTGCCGGGTCTGGTCGACGGCGCCCCCGCCGACCTCGTCGCCTACGCCACCGATCCGACGGCCGATCCCGCGGCCCTCGGTCACCCGAGCCGGATCATTCTCCGGGGACGCGTGGTGCGCTGAGCGATGATTCCGGGGCGCTCGGGCAGTCTGCACAGGTATGGACACCCAGACGAACCCTGCGCCCCTCCTCGACCTCGGACCCGCGGCCCGGCGGATCACCGGAATGCTCGACACCATCGACGACGGCCGGCTGGCCGGCCCGACCCCCTGTCCGGATGTGACCGTGGGCGCCCTGCTCGCGCACGTCGAAGGGCTGGCGGTGGCCTTCCGGGACGCCGCGGGCAAGAAGCTGGGGGCGACGACCGACACGGCGCCCTCCGTGGAGTCGGGGGTGCTCGCCGACGGCTGGCGCTCCACGCTGCCCGTGGCGCTCGACGAGATGGTGGCCGCCTGGCGCTCCCCGGACGCCTGGGCCGGGATGACCAGGGCCGGCAGCGTGGACCTGCCGGGCGAGGTGGCGGGGATGGTCGCGCTCAACGAGCTGGTGCTGCACGGATGGGACCTGGCGCGGTCCACGGGGCAGCCGTACGGGGCCGAGGAGGCGCATCTGAGGAACACGCTGGCGCTGCTGGCCGACGCGGGCGACGAGCCGTCGCCCGACTCCCCGTTCGGCCCGCCGGTCCCCGTCCCGGACGACGCACCGCTGCTGGACCGGGCGGTCGCACGCAGCGGCCGGCGCCCGGACTGGCGGCCGTCGAGCTGAGCCGCCGCACCACCGCCCGTCAGCTGGTGAAGAACTCCGTGATCTGCTGGGCGACCTGGTCGGCGTGCACCTCGTGGAGCCGGTGGCCGCCGCCGATCGTGAGGAGGTGGCAGTCCGGGATCAGGGAGGCCATGTCCTGGAGCCGGGCCTGCGGCATGGTGCTCGCCGGGCCGCCGGCCAGGATCAGCGTCGGGGCGACGATCTCGCCGAGGCCCTCCTCCCACGCCGGGTCGGGGTCGGCGAGCTGGGTGCGTACGGCCGCGATCACGGCCTCGTCGTAGTCGACCGGCCCTTCGGGGCCGGCCACCGGGCCAGCGGCGCCGGGGAACGGCGGCGGGGTCTCCACCAGCACCAGCCGCTCCACCCGGTCCGCGTGCTCCTGGGCGAGGAGGTGGGCGACGACGCCGCCCAGGTCGTGGCCCACCAGGCCGACCCGGTCGAGCTCGCACTCGTCGAGGAAGCCGAGGACGTCGTCCCGCATCGCCTCGAAGTCGTACGCGTCGGGCCAGTCGCTCTCGCCGTGCCCCCGCAGGTCCAGGGCGTACACCCGCCATTCCTGACCGAGCAGACTCCCGGCCGCCTCCCAGCTCGCGGCGGACCCGCCGAGGCCGTGCAGCAGCACGACGGGCGAGCCGAACGGGTCGCCCCAGGTCCGGTACGCCAGTCGTACGTCGCCGACATCCACAACAGACTGATCATCCATACCCCTGACGCTACAGCCGAATGAGCGAAGATCACTCCCACGGCCTGGCAGGGTGGAGAGGTGAAGCTCACCCCGCGTTCCCTGGTCACCTCCCTCACCGCTCTCGTCCTGGCCGTCGCCGTGCTGTCCGGGTGCGCGGGGGCCGACGGCTCCTCCTCCGGCAAGGGTTCCTCCGGGCCCGGGCTGGACGCCCCGGCGAAGAAGGACATCGCCATGCAGCTGGTCTCCAGCGCCGAGAACTCCTCGCTGGACTGGAAGGCGCAGTACGCGTACATCCAGGACATCGGCGACGGCCGCGGCTACACCGCGGGCATCATCGGCTTCTGCTCCGGCACCGGCGACATGCTGAGCGTGGTCGAGCGGTACACGAAGGCCCGGCCCGGAAATCCCCTGGAACGGTTCCTGCCGGCGCTGCGCGCGGTGAAGGGGACCGACGCGCACACGGGACTCGGCCGCCCGTTCACCGGGGCCTGGGTGAAGGCGGCGGGCGACAGCGCGTTCCGCTCGGCGCAGGACGCCGAGCGGGACCGGTCCTACTTCGACCCTGCGGTCGGGCAGGGGAAGGAGGACGGGCTGGGCGCGCTGGGCCAGTTCATCTACTACGACGCGTACGTGATGCACGGGGCCGGCGACACGGACGGCAACGTCGGCTTCCGTACGATGCGCCGCCGGGCCCTGGCCGAGGCCCGGCCCCCGGCGGAGGGCGGCGACGAGGCGGAGTACCTCGACGCGTTCCTCGACGCCCGGGTCGCGGCGATCCGCGAGGAGCCCTCGCACCGGGACACCAGCCGGGTCGAGACCGCCCAGCGGGTGTTCGTGCGCGAGGGGAACTTCGGCCTGGACACTCCGCTGCGGTGGAAGGTGTACGGCGACAGCTATCTGATCAAGGGTTCCGGGGGTTCGTAAACCCGTGATCGACAGGCGCGCGCGGCGTTCACCGCAACGCCCGGGTGCGCCGGTGCGCACCGCATGTGACCTGCGCTTTCACTCCCGCGTGACAGCGGGTTCCCGGCCGTGTCCCGAGGCTCTGCCGGTCCGTTGAGGCGGACGGACGGCCCGCACGTCGCGGGCCGGATTACCGAGGAGCACGCGACATGATCAAGAAGATTCTGCTGGCCGCCGCCATGCTGACCGCAGGTCTCGGCCTGGCCGTCTCGCCCGCCGCCCAGGCCGCCCCGGGCACGGTCGCCGCGCACCGTGTCGAGGCGGCCCCGGCCCTGGTCTGCACGGTCAACGACAACGGGGTCAACTTCCGTGGCGGGCCGGGCACGGACTACCCGGTGCTGGGCCAGGTGAACCGGGGCCAGAACCTCGACGCACGCGGCCAGGAGGGCAGTTGGGTGATGGGTGACCTGTGGGGCGGCCCCACCGGCGTCTGGATCCACGTGGCCTACCTGGACTGCTGAACCGGCCGCACCACGGCCCCGCACCGAGCGCCCCGGCGCCCGGTGCGGGGCCTTCGCGATTCCCGGCCGCGGCCAACTCGCATGCGTCACAGGGGTGTACGACATTCGTTCGACTCTGATAGGAAAGCTTCCTAACAGAACCATCGGAACGACGAACTCCCTTGGAGGACTGGTGCACGCTCCCCACAAGCGCACCGCACGTCGCAACACCCGATCCGTGCGCGTCGCCCTCGTCGCGCTCGGTCTGACCATCACGGCGATACCGGCCACGGCCTTCGCCGGTACCGCGCCCGCCCCCACGGCGGTCCATCAGCAGGAGGCAGCCGCGAGCGGGCTCGACGATCCGGCGAAGAAGGACATCGCCATGCAACTGGTCTCCAGCGCGGAGAACTCCTCGCTGGACTGGAAGGCGCAGTACGGATACATCGAGGACATAGGTGACGGCCGCGGCTACACGGCGGGCATCATCGGCTTCTGCTCCGGCACCGGCGACATGCTCGACCTGGTGGAGCTGTACACCCAGCGGGAGCCGGGCAATCCGCTCGCGGAGTACCTGCCCGCCCTGCGCGAGGTGGACGGCACCGACTCGCACGACGGCCTCGACCCGGGCTTCAGCGAGGCCTGGGAGACGGCGGCCGGCGATCCGGCGTTCCAGCAGGCGCAGAACGACGAGCGCGACCGGGTGTACTTCGACCCGGCGGTCGGCCGGGGCAAGAGCGACGGACTGGGCACACTCGGCCAGTTCGCGTACTACGACGCCATCGTGATGCACGGCGACGGCGGCGACAGCACGAGCTTCGGATCCATCCGGCAGCGGGCCCTCGCGCAGGCGAAGCCGCCGGCCCAGGGCGGCGACGAGGTCACCTACCTCAACGCCTTCCTGGACGCGCGGGTCTGGGCGATGAAGCAGGAGGAGGCCCACTCCGACACCAGCCGGGTGGACACCGCCCAGCGGGTCTTCCTGAACGAGGGCAATCTGAACCTGGATCCGCCGCTCGACTGGAAGGTCTACGGCGACAGCTTCCACATCGGCTGACGCCCTCCGGGCCGGACACGGCTGTGGCGCGTACGGCCGCCCTCGCGGGCGGAGCCGTACGCGCCACAGTGCTGTGACGGAGTGTCAGTGTGCGCCCACAGCAGCGGCCTTGACCGGTTCACCGGTCTCCGGCTCCGCATCCACACCGGTGTCGGGGTCCGGCTTGCGGCCCAGGTGGTTGAAGGCCAGGTTGAGGACGATCGCCACGACGCATCCGGTGGAGATCCCGGAGTCCAGGACCACGAGCAGGTCCTTGGGGAACGCGTGGTAGAACTCCGGCGCGGCGATCGGGATGAGGCCGATGCCGACCGCGGCGGCCACGATCAGCGCGTTCTCGCCCTTCTCCAGGGCCGCGCTCGCCAGCGTCTGGATGCCGCTCGCGGCGACCGAGCCGAAGAGCACGATGCCCGCGCCGCCGAGCACCGGCAGCGGAACCAGCGCGATGACCGAGGCGGCCACCGGGCACAGGCCGAGCAGGATGAGGATGCCGCCGCCCGCGGCGACGACGAAGCGGCTGCGCACCTTGGTCATCGCGACCAGCCCGATGTTCTGGGCGAAGGCGCTGCACATGAAGCCGTTGAACAGCGGGCTGATCGCGCTGCCCAGGGTGTCGGCGCGCAGTCCGCCCTCGATGGTCCGCTCGTCGGCCGGCCGGTCGACGATCTTGCCGAGGGCCAGCATGTCCGCGGTCGACTCGGTCATGCAGACCAGCATCACGATGCACATCGAGACGATGGCGGCGATCTCGAACTGCGGCGCCCCGAAGTGGAACGGGGTGGGGAAGCCGACCACGTCGGCGTCCTTGATGGCGCCGAAGTCGGTGATGCCGACCGGGATCGCGATGAGTGTGCCGACGACGAGTCCGAGCAGGATCGCGATCTGCTGGAGGAAGCCGCGCAGGAGTTTGCGCAGCGCGAGGACGATCACCAGGGTGACCGCCGCCATCGTGATGTTGGTGGTCGAACCGTAGTCGTCCGCCGTGGCGTTGCCGCCCTGGGACCAGTTGAAGGCCACCGGCAGCAGGGAGACACCGATCAGCGTGATGACCGTGCCGGTGACGACGGGCGGGAAGAAGCGGACCAGTTTGCAGAAGTAGGGGGCGAGGACGAAGCCGAGGAGGCTCGCGACGATGATCGCGCCGAAGATGACGGCGATGCCGTCGTGTCCGCGGTCCTTGCCGATGGCCACCATGGGCGTCACACCGGCGAACGAGACGCCGTTGACGAAGGGCAGCCTGGCGCCTATTCGCCAGAACCCGAGGGTCTGGAGCAGGGTGGCTATCCCCGCGGTGAACAGACTCGCCCCCATGAGGAAGGCGGTCTCCTTGGGGGTGAGTCCCACAGCGGGACCCACGATCATGGGCGGGGCCACCACGCCCGCGTACATCGCGGCCACGTGCTGGAGGCCGCTGGTGAACATCTTCAGTGGGGGGAGGGTCTCGTCGACCGGATGGCTCCGGTCGGACGGGGCCGGCTCGGTGCCGGGGTCGGGTGCTGCGACTGCGTCATTGCGAAACCTGGGCGTAGCTGCCACGGCGGTTCCTCCGGTCGGGTACACATCTGCGGTGACGTGGGTGTCATGGAGGTGGTGCGTTGGTTCAGGTCGTGCAGCTGGTGCGGGCAGCTCGGTTCGCCGGTGCGGGAGGCACGTACGCAGAGGTACGCGCTTCCCGCACCGGTTGCCGTGGACCCCGCTCGGGTCCACGGCGGCCGGTCGAGGGCCGTCCCCCTCGGCCGGCCGGTATCGGGGGGTGCCGGGCGTCAGGCCCCGGCGGCGATCTGCGCGAGGCGGCGGGCCTCGTCGCGGGTGGCGCGGGCGATGGCGTCCTCGTCCACGGTGATCAGGCGGCTGGACTCGACGACGGGCTTGCCGTTGACGAGCGAGAGGGTGACGGGGGCGGCGGCGCCGAAGACCAGGGCGGTCACCGGGTCGGCGATGGAGGCGTGGGCGAGGGTGTCCAGCTTCCAGAGCACGAGGTCGGCGAGCTTGCCCGGCTCCAGGGAGCCGATCTGGTCCGCGCGGCCGAGTACCTGGGCGCCGCCGTACGTACCCAGGCGCAGGGCCTGACGGGCGTTCAGGGCGCGTTCGCGGTGCGGGCCGAGGCGGTTGATGAGGAGGGCGTTGCGCAGTTCGGTGTGGAGTTCGCCGGACTCGTTGGACGCGGTGCCGTCGACGCCGAGACCGACCGGGACGCCGGCGGCGAGCATGTCCGGGACCCGGGCGATGCCGGCGGCGAGGCGGGCGTTGGAGGACGGGCAGTGCGCGACACCGGTTCCGGTGCGGGCGAAGGCGGCGATGTCGGAGTCGTTCATGTGGACGCAGTGCGCCATCCACACGTCGTCACCGAGCCAGCCGGTCGACTCGAAGTAGTCGGTCGGGCCCATGCCGAACAGCTCGTGGCAGAACTTCTCCTCCTCCACGGTCTCCGAGCCGTGGGTGTGCAGCCGCACTCCGCGCCGGCGCGCCAGCTCGGCGCCCTGCCGCATCAGTTCGGTGGACACGGAGAAGGGGGAGCAGGGCGCGACGGCGATCTGGGTCATCGCGTCGAAGGAGGCGTCGTGGTGCGCGTCGATGGTCGCCTCGGTGGCGGCGAGGGCGCCTTCGAGGGTCTCCACGGCGAAGTCCGGGGGCAGCCCGCCGTCCTTCTCGCTGCGGTCCATGGAGCCGCGGGCGAGGGTGAACCGTACGCCCATGTCGGCGGCGGCGCCGATGATGGCGCCGGACAGGTCGCCGGAGCCCTGCGGGAAGACGTAGTGGTGGTCCATGGCGGTGGTGACTCCGCCGCGGGCCAGCATGGCGAGCGAGCCCTGTGCGGCGGCACGGGCCATCGGCTCGTCGATGCGCGCCCAGGTCGGGTACAGCGCGACCAGCCACTCGAAGAGGTTGTGGTCCGTGGCCAGGCCGCGGGTGATCCACTGGTAGAAGTGGTGGTGCGTGTTGATCAGACCGGGCGTGACGAGGTGCCCGGTGCCGTCGATCCGGCGTACGACGTTGTCCAGACCCTCCGGTGCCCGGCCGGCGCCGACGGACTCGATGCGGTTGCCCGCGACGACGACGTGACCCGAGGCGTACTCGGTGTCGTCGGCGTCGACGGTCGCGATCGAACAGTTCTCGATGACGATGCGTTCCACTCGGTCGTGCGCTGCCGGTGCTGCCATGGTGCTTCCTTCTCTCATCTGCGATGTGGGCACGGCAGGACCCTAGGAGGATTTGAGTGCCACGGCCGTGCGGCCGTGGGTGCCGAGATGGTGGAAGAACAGGTTGAGCAGGACCGCGACGAGCGCTCCGGCACTGATGCCGGAGCCCAGGACGGTCTGGGCCCAGGACGGGAATCCCGCGTAGAAGCCGGGCGCGGCGAGCGGGATGATGCCCGCGCCGAGCGCCACGGCGACCAGGATGATGTTGGAGCTGTCGTCGAGCCCGGCCTCGGAGAGCGTACGGATGCCGCTGACCGCGATCGAGCCGAACAGGACGATGCCGGCGCCGCCGAGCACGGGCATCGGGACGAGCGAGACGACCGCGCCGAGGACCGGGAAGACGCCGAGGATGATCAGGGCGCCGCCCGCGGCGGCGACGACGTACCGGCTGCGGACCTTCGTCAGCGAGACCACGCCGACGTTCTGTGCGAAGGCGCTGGTGGGGAATCCGCCGAAGACCGGTCCGATGAGGGTCGCGATGCCGTCGGTGCGCAGTCCGCGGGTGATGGTCCGGCCGTCCGTGCGCCGGTCGCAGATCTCGCCGAGCGCGAGCATGCCGGCTGACGACTCGGTCATCAGGACGAGCATCACGATGCAGAGCGAGAGGATCGCGGCGGGCTGGAACTCCGGGGCACCGAAGGCGAAGGGGGCGGGGAGCGCGGCGACGGGCGCGGAGCGCAGGGCGGAGAAGTCGGCGAGCCCGAACGGGACAGCGGCCAGCGTGCCGACCAACAGGCCGATGAGCAGTGCCACTTGCCTGAGGAAGCCGCGTCCGAAGCGCTGGACGGTCAGAATGACGGCCAGGGTGAAGGCGGCCAGCGCCAGGTACTTCATCGCACCGAAGTCGGCTGCCGTCCGGTCACCGCCCTGCGCCCAGGAGACCGGGACCGGCATCAGGGTGACGCCGATGAGGGTGATGACGACGCCGGTGACGAGCGGCGGGAAGAAGCGCAGCAGCCGGCCGAAGAACGGTCCGACGGCCAGGCAGAACACTCCGGCGACGAGCACCGCCCCGTAGATCGCGGGCAGTTGGTGGCCGGGGGCGCTGGTCTCGGCGATGGCGAGCATGGGGGCGATGCCCGCGGACGAGGCGGCGTTGACGAACGGCAGCCGGTTGCCGGCGAAGCCGCCGATCCCGAGGGTCTGGAGGATGGTGGCACAGCCGGCGATCAGCAGGCTTGCCGCGATCAGGCGGGTCATGCCGGCCTGGTCGAGGCCTACGGCCTGCCCGATGATGAGCGGAGGGGTGACGACCCCCGCGTACATGGCGGCGATGTGCTGGAGCGCGGCGGGCAGGAGCCGCGAAGGGGCGAGCTTCTCGTCCACCGGATGGACCGAACCGGCCGGCGGGGTGGAACAGGGGCCTTCTGCTTCTGCCGGCCCGAGTGCAGGCTGTGCCATGGAAGTTCCCTCCGGTCCGGCCGGCCCCCGTCCGCTGTGGACGGACGGGAACCGGCGCGGCGCCGCGTCAGAGGTTGGTCATGTCGACCGGGATCTGCGGCTCGATGCCGTCGCGCAGTACGGTGGCCTCGATGAGCCCGTACGGACGGTCGGCCGCGAAGTAGACCTCGTTGTCGTTCTTGAGGCCGAACGGCTCCAGGTCCACCAGGAAGTGGTGGTTGTTCGGGAGCGAGAAGCGGATCTCGTCGATCTCGCTGCGGCTGTTGATGACCCGCGAACCCATCTGGTAGAGGGTCTGCTGGAGCGAGAGCGAGTACGTCTCGGCGAAGGCCTGGAGGATGTGCTTCTTGGCCTGCTCGTACGACTTCTCCCAGTTGGGCATCCGGTCGTCGTCGCTGGTCCAGTTGTAGCGCCAGGCGGCGGCGACGTCGGTGCACAGGATGCGGTCGTACGCCTCCTTGAGCGTCGTGTACTTGTCCTTGACGTAGCCCCAGAACTCCGAGTTGGTGGAGTTCATGACCGTGAGGTCCTTCAGGCCGGAGATGATCTCCCACTTCTCACCGTCGTAGGTGATCTGCGTGGTGCGCAGTTCCTGGCCCTTGCGGGCGAAGGAGTGGTTGACCTCGTCCGATCCGATGAACCTGGAGCTGTTGTCCGAGGTCGCGATGCGCTCCCAGGAGTACTCCTGGATGCGGATGCGGGCGACCTTGATCGGCTCCTGCGTCGTCACGAAGTGGCGGGCGAGGTGGATGCCGAACTGCTCGGCGGACTCGATGCCGTACTCCTTGGCGAACGCGAACACCGTGTTCTTGGTGGTGTCCGTGGGCAGGACGTTCGCGTTGGAGCCGGAGTAGTGGACGTCGTCCATGTCGCCGGAGAGCGCGACCGAGACGTTCAGGTCCTTGATGTGGTGGGTGTCGCCGTCCCGCGTGATCTTGACGACGCGGTTCTCTGCTTTGCCGTACTGGTTCTGGCCGAGAATCGTGGGCATGTGTCTGCTAGCTCCCTCGGTATACGGAGTAGCCGAACGGGTTGAGCAGCAGCGGTACGTGATAGTGCTCGCCCGGGGTGACGGCGAACGTGATCGTCACCTCGGGGAAAAACGCACCGCTGTCCCTTACGCGGGGGGCGTCCTGCTGCGCCTCGGCTTGCTTCTTGGCTGTGAAGTACTGCTCGGTCTCGAAGTCGAGCCGTACGTGGGTGGTGCCTTCCGGCAGGGCCGGCAGGTCCTTGCAGCGCCCGTCCGCATCGGTCACGGATCCGCCGAGCGTCACCCACGGCGCGTCGCCGCCGGAGCGGGCGGCGAGCGAGATGGCGACGGCTGCGGCGGGGCGGCCGATGCTGGTGTCCAGGATGTGGGTGGACACCGATGCGGTGGCGAAGGTGCTCAAGACCTTCACTCTCCTTCTGTGACGAGTTCTTACGAGTCGTCCGTGACGAGACGGGTGAGACGGATGCGGTTGATCTTGCCCAGTTCGGTGCGCACGATGGCGCGCTCCTGCTCGGGCGTGTTCCCGGTCCGGGACTTCACCGCGTCGCGCATCTGTTCACCGGTGGCACCGGTGGCGCAGATCAGGAAGACGTGTCCGAACCGCTCCTGGTAGGCCAGGTTGAGTTCGAGCATCTCGGCCTTGAGCTCCTCGGTGGCGCCGGCCATCCCCCGCTGTTCGCGGGAGGAGGTCGGGTCCCCGGGCTTCGGGCGGCCGATCGGCGGGTGACCGGCCATCGCTTCGGCCAGGTCCTGCGCGTCGAGCGCCGCCGTGGCGGTGTCGCTCGCGGAGAACAGGGCGTCCGCGGTGGCGTACGGGCGACGGGAGAGGATCGCTCTTCCCCAGGCCGCACTGGCACAGACCTCGTGCAGCGCGGTGGCCGCCTCGTCGTCCGCCAGGGTGTTGAACCGGGCGAGGCCCGGCGTGGAGCTCGAAGTCACGGGAGCCTCCGTGGCTGTTTTTCGCTGTGCGTTGGTCGGGCTGCGGATAGCTAACGCCCTCCACAACACCACGTCAACACTTTGTTGAAATTCCGTTCATGTAAAAAGCCGTCGCCCGGTGATCCGGACGACGGCTCGCACGTTCATGTGCCGTTTACATCTACCCATGGGTCCAACTACTCGCCCTTGGCGCCGTTTTCCCTGTTCAGGTAGTTGTAGACGGTGAACCGGCTGACCCCCAGGGCCCCCGCCACCGTCTCGACGCCGTGCCGCACCGAGAAGGCACCGCGTGCCTCCAGCAGCCGCACCGCCTCCTGTTTGGCCTTGCGGTCCAGCTCGGCGAGCGGTTTGCCGTGCCGGCGCTCCATCGCGGCCAGGATGTGGTCCAGCGAGTCCGAGAGCTGCGGCAGACGGACCGCTATGACGTCCTCGCCCTCCCAGGCCAGGACGACGTCGTCGGCCTGCGCCTGGTCGGGTCCGAGCAGCTCGGCGCCCATGGCGTCGACGAGCGGCTTGACGGCGGTGACCAGCGGGTGGTCCGCGGGAGCGGTCACTTCGGGTCCTCCCCGATGACGTTGACCTGGAGCGAGACCCGGGTGGCACCGGATGCCAGGGCCTTGCGCAGCAGGGAGTCCACCGCGGTGAGCACCTCGTCGGCCCCGCCCTCCGCCGTGTTGCCGAAGGGGCCGACGTCGACCGCGTCCAGTTCCGCGGACTGGATGACCTCGCGGGCCACGACCGCGTGGGCCGGTGCCTCGTCGAGATCGAAGGGCTCGGTGGTGAACTCCACTCTCAGGCGCACTGTCTCTCCCTCATGCTCGCACCGCGTCCGGGGCGACCCGCGGCTCGGGCACGACCCTAACCCGCGCGCGCTCTACAGCGGCAGCACGCAGACCGCCGCCGGGGCGGCGAAGGGGGTCCCGGCCGCGCTCAGGGCGCCGGTCTCCGCGTCGGCCCGGAAGACCGTGACGGTCCCGGACCGCTGGTTGGCGGCGAAGAGCAGCGAGCCGTCCGGGGAGAAGGCGGTGTGCCGGGGGAAGTCACCGCCGACCGGCACGGTGTCCAGCAGCCGCAGCGCGGCCCCGCCGTCCTCGACGGCGTACCGGGTGAGGCTGTTGTGCCCCCGGTTGGCCAGGTAGGCGAAGCGGCCGTCCCCGGTGACCAGGAGCTGGGCGGGGTAGCTGGTGCCCTCGCCGGTCCCGGTGGACTGCGGGGTGCCGGGGGTCAGGACGCCGGTGGCGGGGTCGTAACCGCAGACGACGACGGTGTTGTCGAGCTCGCAGGCGAGGTAGGCGTGGCGGCCGTCCGGATGGAAGGTGAGGTGGCGCGGGCCCGCACCGGGGCGCAGTGCGGCGTACGAGAGCTGCTCCAGGGTGCCGCGGTCCTCGTCGAGCCGGTACGTGTACACCGTGTCGTTGCCCAGGTCGACGGCGAGGACGTGTCCGCCGCCGGGGGCGGTGATGATCTGGTGGGCGTGCGGGCCGTCCTGGCCCGGTCCGGGAGCGGGCGCGGTGTGGGCGACCAGGTCCGTTCGCTCCCCCACCGAACCGTCGGCGGCCAGGGGGTGCACGGCGACGCTGCCGGAGGTGTAGTTGGCGCTGAGCAGCCACTGTCCGCCCGGGTGGACCGAGAGGTGGCAGGGACCGGCGCCCCCGGTGGACCGTGTCCCCAGCACCCGGAAGGTGCCGTCGTCGGCGAGCGCGACGGCCGTGACCCCGCCGTCGCTCTGCTCGTCGACCGCGTACAGCGTGCTGCCGGTGGGGTGCAGCGCGAGGTACGAGGGGTTCTCGACGCCGGTGACGACCGTGCGGGCGGTGATGCTCCCCGCCACCGGGTCGTACGCGGCGACGCCGATGCCGGTGCCGCCCGGACTGGTCGAGGTGTACGTGCCCAGGAAGAGCGTCCCGGTCCGGAGCGCCCCGTGGGTCCCGGGGTGCGGCGCCGGGGCGGCGCGGCGTCCGGCCCGGGGCAGGCCGGGGGCGGCGGCGAGCGCGCCGCCCGCCAGGAGGGCGCCGAGGACGGTGCGGCGGCTGGTGGGGGTGGTCATGCGAGGCACCTCGTGGGGTCGGTGACGTCGGATGTGTCAGCCACAGTGGCCTTCCCCGATGACCCGCGCAAGAGACGCACCGGCCATTGCGCAGGGCGCAACGGCGGCGAAGCGCTGCGCGGGGCGGGTTCCGTGCGGGGCCGCGGCACCGGCGGTCAGCCGCCGGACTGGATGTCGCCGCGGGTGGAGGAGGTGATCGGGTCCCGGTGGGCGAAGTCCCCGGGCGGGATGCCGGGGTGGTGGCCGCCCTCGACGGGCTCCACGGCGGCAGCCGGACCGAGGGCCAGCCGGGAGACGATCCGGTAGCGGTCGCCGCGGTAGAGCGAGTGCACGTACTCCACGGGACAGCCGGTGGTGTCCGAGGTCAGCCGCTCGAAGAGCAGGGCCGGGGAGAGCTCCGGGACGTCGAGCAGGCGGGCCTCGGCGCGGGTCACGACGGTGGGCTCGATCGCCTGGACCGCCTCGTGGACGTGGACGTCGTGGCGCTCGCGCAGATGCTCGTACAGGTCACCGCTCTCCAGCTCCTGGGCCGACAGGCCGGGCACCAGCTCGGCCCTGATGTGCAGGTGCTCGATGGCCATCGGGGCGCCGTCGACGAGCCGCAGCCGGGCGACGTACACGATCTCCGCCGCCGGTGACATGCGCAGCTTGCGGCCGACCCGGGCGCCGGCCTGGAGGGTGGTGAACTCCAGCAGCCGGCTCGACCAGGCCCCCGCCGCCTGCGGGACCGACAGGGCGAGGTCGGCCGAGACCAGCTCCTGGGTGATCTTCGCGGGTGCGACGAACATGCCGCGGCCGTGCTCGCGCACCAGGAGGCCCGCGGCCACCAGCTCGTCGATCGCGGCGCGCAGCGTGGGCCGGGAGACGCCGAGGGTGGCGCACAGGGCGCGCTCCGACGGGATGGCGTCACCCGGGCGGCGCGACTCGATCAGCTCCAGTACGGCGTCGCGGGCCCGTTCCCGTTTGAGCACCGTCCCCGATGCGTCGGCGTCCATGCGCTGCCCCTCCCGACCTTTCCCTGACTTACCAGTTGAGCAACCAGTGGAACCAACTCGGCTACTGGTCAAGGGAAGTGTAACCGCACTCCAGACAAACATCCCGGTCCACATTTCCGTGAGATCACTAAAACCCGTAATCACCAAGGGGGTTGACGGCCTCATTGGTCTATGCCACCTTCATCCACCATCAAGAGGTGAGCTGTCCAGTGGGCTTCACTGGTCAGGTGGTCAGGTCCTGTCTCCCAGAGGTGAACCGTGAAGTACCGCTTGCTTGCCGGTGGGTCCGCGCTCGTGATGGCCGCCGTTCTCAGTGCTTGCAGCTCCTCCCCCGACTCGGCCGGCACGTCCGGCGACGGGCGGACGGACATCGACGTGTGGCTGATGCGCGACAGCGTCTCCGCCGAGTTCCAGAAGGAGTTCGTGAAGGGCTTCGAGGCCGCCCACCCCAAGATCGGGGTCCGGGTGCAGATCCAGGAGTGGGACGGCATCGGCGAGAAGATCACCGCCGCGCTGGCCAGCAACGACGCCCCGGACGTGATCGAGAGCGGCAACACCCAGGTCGCCCAGTTCGCACAGAGCGGCGGCCTGCTCGACCTCAGCGACAAGGTCGACGAGCTGAACGGCAAGGACTGGCTGAAGGGCCTCGCCGAGCCGGGGGCGTACGAGGGGAAGCAGTACGGCATCCCGTACTACGCGGCCAACCGTGTCGTCATCTACCGCACCGACCTGTTCAAGAAGGCGGGGGTCGACGCGTCCGCGATCAAGACGCGCGACCAGTGGATCGAGGCCACCGGCAAGCTCAACAAGGGGGGCACGCAGGGCATCTACCTGCCCGGGCAGATGTGGTACGCGCTGGCCGGCTTCGTCTGGGACGAGGGCGGCGACCTCGCCACCGAGTCGGGCGGGAAGTGGAAGGGCGCGCTGGACACCCCGGAGGCACTGCGCGGGCTGGAGTTCTACGGAAAGCTCCAGGCGCTCGGCAAGGGGCCGAAGGACTCCGACGAGGACTCCCCTCCCCAGGCCGACGTGATGGCCCAGGGGAAGGTGGCCCAGGTGATCTCCACCCCGGGCGGCGCCAACGTCGTCATGGAGAAGAACCCGGAGCTGAAGGGGAAGCTCGGCTTCTTCGCGATCCCGGGCAAGAGCGCGGACACCCCGGGCGCCGTCTTCACCGGCGGCTCCGACCTGGTCATCCCCACCGCGTCCGGCAAGCAGGAGGCGGCACTGACCTTCATCAAGGAGCTCACCGGTGACGCCTGGCAGAAGAAGCTGGCCGTGGCCATGAGCTACGTACCGAACCGGACGTCGCTCGCCTCTGCGGTGGCGGGCGATCCGGGGGCGGCCGCGATGGCGGTCGGCGCGGCGAACGGGCACGCGACGCCCAACACGCCCGGCTGGGCGGCCGTCGAGGCGGAGAACCCGATCAAGGACTACATGGCGGCCGTCCTGACCGGCGGCGACCCGGCGAAGGAGGCCGCCAAGGCCTCCGCCGACATCACCCGGGCCATGAACACCACGTCCTGATCCCTCCGTCCATCCGCCCGAACACCGAGAGGAGGCGTGCCGTGTCGGTCATCCGGGAACGGACCGCACCCCCCAGCCGCCTGCGCCGCCCGGCGGCCGGCACGCCGGCACCGCCGCGCCGGCGGCGGTCCGGGGAGCCGCGCGGCCTGTGGCCGTACGTCCTGATCGCACCCGCAGTCGGCGGGATGATCTACCTGCTGCTCTACCCGCTCCTGCGGGCCGTGCTCATCTCGCTCCAGGACTTCAGGCTGCGCCAGCTGATCGTGGGCGACGCGGAGTTCGTCGGACTGCGCAACTACCGGACGCTGCTGTCCGACCCGCGGTTCTGGGAGGTGGTGCGGCGCACCTTCCTGTTCATGGCGGTCAACGTGGTCCTGATCATGGTGATCGCCACCCTGGTCGCGCTGATGACCGAGCGGCTGGGCCGGTTCGGCCGCGCGGCGGTGCTCAGTTCGCTGGTGCTGGCGTGGGCGATGCCGGTGGTCGCGGCCACCACGGTCTTCCAGTGGCTGTTCCACTCCGAGTTCGGCATCGTCAACCGGCTGCTGACCGAGGCGGGCTTCTCCTCCTTCGACCGCTACCCGTGGTTCGCGCACGGCACCGCGGCCTTCTCGATCCTGGTCCTGCTGATCGTCTGGCAGTCGGTGCCGTTCGCGGCGATCACGCTCTACTCGGCGCTCACCACGGTCCCGGCGGAGCTCTACGAGTCGGCTCGGCTGGACGGGGCGTCCGGCTCCCGGATCTTCCGCTCCGTCACCTTCCCGATGCTCCGGCCGATCTTCCTGCTGGTGTTCTCGCTCGAAGTGATCTGGACGTTCAAGGCGTTCGTCCAGATCTGGGTGATGACCCGCGGGGGCCCGGGCGACGCCACGACGATCCTGCCGGTGTACGCGGTGCAGAAGGCGCTCGCCGGGCAGCGCTACGACCTGGGCTCGGCCGCCTCGATGCTCACCGTGGTCCTGATGTCCGGGGTCCTCGTCCTCTACTTCCGCCAGATGTTCCGACAGGAGGACGAGTCCTGATGACCCTGCTGCGCCCGAGAGCCCGGCGGCTCCCGCTGAACGCCGCCGCCGTACTGACCGTCCTGGTCTGTCTGTTCCCCGTCTACTGGATGATCTCGACCGCGTTCAAACCGTCGCGGGACATCCAGTCCGCCGACCCGAAGCTCTTCCCGCACACCTGGACGCTCGACCACTTCCGCACGGCCGTGCAGGCCGACGGCTTCGAACTGTTCTGGCGCAACAGCATCCTGGTGACGCTCAGCTCGATCCTGCTGGCCCTGCTCGTCGCCATCGGCTCCGCCTACGCGGTGGCCCGGATGCGCTGGAAGGGGCGCCGGCAGTTCATGCTCATGGTCTTCGTCGCGCAGATGGCGCCCTGGGAGTCGCTGATCATCCCGATCTACATCATCTCCCGCGACACGGACATGCTCGACCGGCTGCCGACGCTCACGCTCGTCTACTTCATGGTCACGCTGCCGTTCTCGATCGTGGTGCTGCGCGGCTTCATCGCCACCATCCCGCCGGAGCTGGAGGAGGCCGCGCAGGTCGACGGCTGCACCAGGACCGGTGCCTTCCGGCGGGTGGCGCTGCCGCTGCTCGCACCGGGGCTGATGGCGACCTCGCTGTTCGGCTTCATCACCGCCTGGAACGAGTTCGCGTACGCCAACTTCCTGATCATCAAGCACCAGGACAGCCGCACGCTGCCGGTCTGGCTGTCGTCGTTCCAGAACACCTTCGGCACCGACTGGGGCGCCACCATGGCCGCCTCGACCCTCTTCGCCCTGCCCGCGCTGGTCGTCTTCCTGCTGCTCCAGCGCCATGTCACCTCCGGCTTCGCGGCCGGCGCCGTCAAGGGCTGACCGCCCGAGATCCGAACCCGGAGGCTCCTCGTGCCCGCATCACGCCCCGAACAGTCCCTCGTCCCCCGCCCCCGCAAGGTCTCGGCCCGCCCCGGCCGGTTCACCCTCGACCAGGACACCTCGGTGCGGGCCTATCCCGGAGCGGAGGGCGCCGCCGACCTGCTGCGCACCCTGCTCGCACCCGCCACGGGCCTGCCCCTGGCCCTCTCCGCCGAAGGCCGCATCGTGCTGGCCCTCGACCCGCAGCTGGGCGGCCTCGGCGAGGAGGGGTACGGGCTGACCATCGGCCCGGACGCCCTGCTGCTGCGGGCCGCGCGGCTGCCGGGCCTGCTCAGGGGCGTCCAGACGATCCGTCAGCTGCTGCCCGCGGAGGCCCTTTCGGGCACGGCGCAGCGGGCCGCGCCCTGGATGCTGCCCTGTGTCGAGATCAGCGACGTGCCCGCGTACCCGTGGCGCGGCTCGATGCTGGATGTCGCCCGGCACTTCCAGCCGGTGTCGTACCTGCGCCGGTACGTGGACCTGATGGCGCTGCACAAACTCAACACGCTCCACCTCCACCTCACGGACGACCAGGGATGGCGGATGCCCGTCGCCGCCTATCCCCGGCTGACCGGGATCGGCGGTCATCGCCGGCAGTCGATGTCCGGCCCGCCCGGGCGCGGCGACGAGACCTATGACGGGATCGCGCACTCGGGGGCGTACACCCGGCAGGAACTGCGGGACCTGGTCCGGTACGCGGCGGCGCGCGGGGTGCGGGTGATGCCGGAGATCGAGATGCCGGGCCATGTGCGGGCGGCCCTGGCCGCCCACCCCGAGCTGGGCAACGATCCGTCGCGGCGGCTGGACGTGTGGACCCGCTGGGGTGTCTGCGACACCGTGTTCGGCGTCCACGAGGAGGTCTTCGACTTCTGCCGGACGGTGCTGGAGGAGGTCATGGACGTCTTCCCGTCCCCGTACATCCACATCGGCGGCGAGGAGTGCCCGACCACCGAGTGGGAGACGAGCCCGGCGGCGCTGGCGCGGGCCGCGGCCGAGGGGCTGCCCGACGCCCGGGCACTGCACGGCTGGTTCATGGGCCGGATCGGGTCGTTCCTCGCCGAGCAGGGCAGGCGTCCGGTCGGCTGGGCCGAGACGGGCACCGAACTGCCTCCCGAATTCACGGTGATGACCTGGCGCGACCCGGCCCACGCGCTCGCCGCCGCCCGCCGCGGCCACCAGGTGGTCACCGCGCACCACCGGGCCACGTACCTCGACTACGCCCAGTCCGCCGATCCCGGCGAACCGGCCGCGCAGCCGGGACCGCCCGTCGGTCTGCGGGCCGTCCACGGCAACCGGCCGGTACCGGACGGCTGGGAGGCGGCGGACGCGGGCCGGGTGCTGGGCACCCAGGCCCAGCTGTGGACCGAGTACGCGAGCACGCCGGAGCAGATCGAGTACCTGACGTATCCGCGGCTGTGCGCCCTCGCTGACCGTGCCTGGTCGGGCGGGCGCAGCGACTGGCCCGGCTTCCTGAGCCGCCTCGGCCGGCACACGGCACGGCTCGACGCCCTCGGCGTCGGCTACCGCCCCCTGAACCCGCGGTCGCTCCAGACCGCTGCCCCAGGAACAGCGCCACCTCGGTAGGAACCACTCCCCCACGACCGTTCCGGAGAGGAACAGGTTCATGAAGTCGATCACGAAGACCCGGATCCGTGCGGCGGCCTCGGCCGCTGCCACCCTGGCACTGGGCTGTACGGCACTGGCCGCCGTCCCGTCATCGGCGAGCGCCGCCGACGGACCGCTCGCCGTGCAGTACCGCACCAGTGCGTCCGGGGCCACGGCCGACCAGAGCGAGCCCTGGCTGAAGGTGCGCAACACGGGCAGCGCGGCCGTGCAGCTCAGTGCCGTCAAGGTCCGCTACTACTTCAAGGGCGAGGCGGCGGGCGATGCCTACCGGTTCGCCTGCTCCTGGGCGGTGAAGGGCTGCGGGAACATCACCGGGACGTTCGGCACGCTCGCCTCCCCGACCGCCACCGCCGACCGCTATCTGGAGATCGGCTTCACGGCCGGCGCGGGATCGCTCGCACCGGGGGCCGACACCGGAGACATGCAGCTGCGCTTCTACCGGTCGAGCTGGCAGACGCTGCTGCAGAGCGACGACTACTCCTTCGACGCGGGCCGGACGGCGTACGGAGACTGGTCGAAGGTGACCGCGCAGCTCGGCGGCGCCACGGTCTGGGGCCGGGCCCCGGAGGGCAATGACCCGACCGACCCCACGGATCCGACCGATCCGACGGATCCGACCGATCCGCCGGAGGGCGCGCCCACGCTCTTCGACGACTTCAACTACAGCGGGCACACCGACCCGCAGATCGCCGCGCACGGCTGGAGCGTCCGCTCGAACTCCGGCGGACCGGGGGTGCCCGGCGCCACCTGGGCACCGGAGAACGTGACGTTCGCCGCCCAGAGCGGGAACTCGGTGATGAACCTGGAGACGTCGACCGCGGGCAGCGGTGAGTCGACGAAGCAGACCGAGATCCTGACCCAGTCGATGAAGTTCCGCAACGGCACCTATGCGGCCCGGGTGAAGTTCAACGACGCGCCGGTCTCCGGCCCCGACGGCGACCACCTCGTCCAGACGTTCTTCACCATCAACGACCTCAAGGCGCCGATGGCGGACGACTACGCGGAGTACGACTTCGAGTACCTGCCGAACGGCGGCTGGGGCGAGAGCGGCAACATCCTCTACACGACCTCGTGGGAGACCTACCGGCCCGACCCCTGGGAGGCGGTCAACGCGCACACCGAGTCCCGGCAGAGCTACGCGGGCTGGCACGACCTGGTCGTGACGATCGACGGCAGCGCGATCACCTACTACATCGACGGTCAGCTGTTCGGCACCCACGGGGCGGCGTATCTGCCGGAGCGGGGCACGTCGATCAACTTCAACCAGTGGCTGATCGACCTGGCCGGCCAGACGAGCACGACGCCGCGCTCGTACGACCAGCAGGTGGACTACGTCCTGCACGTGAAGGACCAGGTTCTCACCCCGGCGCAGGTCAGCGCCAAGGTGAGCGCGTTCCGCACGGCGGGGACGACGTTCCAGGACACGGTTCCTGCCGGGTGAGCCGGTAGCGGTACGGCGGGCGGGGCGGAGGGCGATGGCCCTCCGCCCCGCCTTCGTCATGTCCGGGGTCCGATTTCCGGGCACCCCCTTGACATCGCCCCCACCCTCCGGGCAATCTTCCGTTAAGCAGAAACTAACTTCCGCAATACGGAAGGAGCGCCGAAACCCTCATGGGCTACCCGGACCAGCGCTTCGATGTGAACCTTTCGATCCTCTTCACGGAACTCCCGCTCCTGGAGCGACCCGCGGCAGCCGCCGCGGCGGGCTTCACGGCGGTCGAGCTGTGGTGGCCATGGATCGAGACCCCCACCCCTCCGCAGGCCGAACTCGACGCGCTGAAGAAGGCGCTCGACGACGCGGGCACCCAGTTGGTGGGGCTGAACTTCTACGCCGGACAGCTGCCCGGCCCCGACCGCGGCGCGCTCTCCGTGCCCGGCACGGAGTCGGACCGCTTCCGGGCCAACATCGAGGTGGCGGCCGGCTTCGCCGCCTCGGTCGGCTGCAGGGCGCTCAACGCGCTCTACGGCAACCGGGTCGACGGTGCCGACCCCGCCGAGCAGGACGCACTCGCCCTGGAGAACCTGGTCACCGCCGCCCACGCGGCCGACCGGATCGGGGCGGTCCTGCTGATCGAGACCCTGAACGCGCCGGAGTCCCCGCGCTACCCGCTGGTGAGCGCACCGGCCGGGATCGAGGTCGTCGACCGGATCAACGCGGCGACGGGCCTCGGCAACGCGAAGTTCCTGCTGGACCTGTACCACCTGTCGATGAACGGCGAGGACCTCAGCCAGGTCATCGGCGCCTACGCCGACAGGACCGGTCACGTCCAGATCGCGGACAACCCGGGCCGCGGCGCACCCGGCACCGGCTCGCTCCCGCTGGAGCAGCTCCTCGACGAGCTGACGAAGGCCGGTTACGACGGCTGGGTCGGCCTGGAGTACAAGCCGGGCGACCGGCCGAGCGCCGAGTCCTTCGAGTGGCTCCCGGCCACCGCACGGGCCGCCCGCCGGTAGCGGCGGACCGTCACTCGCACACACGTTTATCGGAAGGCACCCTCATGAGCAACAACCTCCCCAAGGTTGCGTGGATCGGGCTCGGCATCATGGGTTCGCCCATGTCCGAGAACCTGATCAAGGCCGGTTACGACGTCACCGGTTACACCCTGGAGCAGGACAAGGTCGACCGGCTGGCCGCGGCCGGCGGCACCGGCGCCTCCTCGATCGCCGAAGCGGTCAAGGACGCGGACGTGGTCATCACGATGGTGCCCGCCTCCCCGCAGGTCGAGGCGATCGCGTACGGCTCCGAGGGCATCCTGGAGAACGCGAAGCGCGGCGCGCTGCTGATCGACATGTCCTCGATCACCCCGCAGACCTCCGTGGACCTCGCGAAGAACGCCGCCGAGAAGGGCATCCGCGTCCTGGACGCCCCCGTGTCCGGCGGTGAGGCGGGCGCCATCGAGGCCGTGCTGTCGATCATGGTCGGTGGCGAGCGGGCCGACTTCGACGCCGCCAAGCCGGTGCTCGACGCGCTGGGCAAGACCATCGTGCTCTGCGGTCCGCACGGCTCGGGCCAGACGGTGAAGGCGGCCAACCAGCTGATCGTCGCCGTCAACATCCAGGCCTGCGCCGAGGCCGTCGTCTTCCTGGAGAAGTCCGGGGTGGACCTCGCCGCCGCGCTCGACGTCCTCAACGGCGGACTGGCCGGCTCGACCGTGCTGACCCGCAAGAAGGACAACTTCCTGAACCGGAACTTCGCTCCCGGCTTCCGGATCGATCTGCACCACAAGGACATGGGCATCGTCACGGACGCCGCCCGCAACGTCGGTGCCGCACTGCCCGTCGGCGGTGTCGTCGCCCAGCTCGTCGCCTCGCTGCGCGCCCAGGGCGACGGCGGCCTGGACCACTCGGCGCTGCTGCGCTCGGTCGAGCGTCTCTCCGGTCAGCCCGTCCAGGACTGACCGACGCGGCCGGGCCCCGTCCAGGGCCCGGCCGGCACCACCCCGCCGGGTGCGTATCCCCCGGCCCCACAGACTTCCGGGCGGCGTCGGCGCTGACACCTGTCCTGTCGCGCCCAGGCGCCGGCGCCGTCCGGAACACCCCTTCACGCACCACCTTCGCCAAGAATTTCAACAAACTGTTGACGTCAGGTTCGGAGCGTACTTACGCTCCTGGAGCCCCCAGGCCGTCGCAGTTCAGCAGCTCCCGTACGGAAGGTCGCCCCGACACCATGACGCAGCGCGTGCTTACGACCGAGTCCGGCGCCCCGGTCGCCGACAACCAGAACTCCGCCACCGCCGGCGCCGGCGGCCCGATCCTCCTCCAGGACGGTCACCTCCTGGAGAAGCTCGCCCGCTTCAACCGGGAGCGCATCCCGGAGCGCGTGGTGCACGCACGGGGCTCCGGCGCGTACGGCTACTTCGAGGTGACCGACGACGTCACCGGCTTCACCCGCGCCGACTTCCTCTCCGAGGTCGGCCGCCGCACCGAAACGTTCATCCGGTTCTCCACGGTCGCCGACTCGCTCGGCGGTGCGGACGCGGTGCGCGACCCGCGCGGCTTCGCGCTCAAGTTCTACACGAACGACGGCAATTACGACCTCGTCGGCAACAACACCCCGGTGTTCTTCATCAAGGACCCGATCAAGTTCCCCGACTTCATCCACTCCCAGAAGCGCGACCCGTTCACGGGCCGTCAGGAAGCGGACAACGTCTGGGACTTCTGGGCGCACGCGCCCGAGGCGACGCACCAGGTGACCTGGCTGATGGGCGACCGCGGCATCCCCGCCTCGTACCGTCACATGAACGGCTACGGCTCGCACACCTACCAGTGGACGAACGCCGCCGGCGAGGCCTTCTTCGTCAAGTACCACTTCAAGACGAACCAGGGCGTGCGCTCCCTCTCCGCCGAGCAGGCCGCCGAGCTCGTCGGCAAGGACGCCAGCTCCCACCAGACGGACCTGCTCCAGGCGATCGAGCGCGGGGTGAACCCTTCCTGGACGCTGTACGTGCAGGTCATGCCGGCCGCCGAGGCCGCGGACTACCGCTTCAACCCGTTCGACCTCACCAAGGTGTGGCCGCACAGCGACTACCCGCTCCAGCGGGTCGGCCGGCTCGTCCTGGACCGCAACCCGGACAACGTCTTCGCCGAGGTGGAGCAGGCCGCGTTCTCCCCGAACAACTTCGTGCCCGGCATCGGTCCGTCCCCGGACAAGATGCTCCAGGGCCGGCTGTTCGCCTACGCGGACGCGCACCGCTACCGGCTGGGCGTCAACCACACCCACCTGCCGGTGAACGCGCCGCGCACCGCCGTCGTCGACAACTACGGCCGCGACGGGCTGCACGCCACGCGCAACGGCGCCCGCCACGACAAGAACTACGAGCCCAACTCGTACGCGGGACCGGCCCAGACGGACGCCGCGTTCTCCGCGCCGATCGCCGTCCAGGGCTGGACCGGCACGCACGAGGCGCCCGCCCACACCAAGGACGACGACTTCTTCCAGGCCGGTGAGCTGTACCGGCTGATGTCGGACGACGAGCAGGGCCGGCTGATCGCCAACATCGCGGGCGGCCTGTCGCAGGTCACCCGGGACGACGTGATCGAGAAGAACCTCGCCCACTTCCACGCCGCGGACGCCGAGTACGGCAAGCGCGTGGAGGAGGCCGTCCGCGCCCTGCGCGAGGACTGACCCCTCCCGTTGGGCCCCCAAGCCCTGCCCGCGCCGTCGCGCCCACCCGGATGAGGGGTTGCGCGGGGCGCGGGCAGGACGAGGCCGTGGCGGTGGCGTGATGCCAGTGCGGTGGTGTGGGTGGCGGTGCCGGTTCCTGACCTGAAGGAGCCCGCACCTGCCGCCCCCTTCGCGCCTCGCCGCGGCCCCTGTCTTTCTTCCCTGTCTTTCCCCGAACCGGGCGTGGAGTACGGATTACGGTCCCGTACTCCACGCCCTTTCGCGTGCGCGGATGTCCGGGGCGCCCGCTTCCGTCCTCAAACGCCGGACGGGCTGGGATTGCCCGAAGCCGGCCCTTCCCGGTTCCGGACCCCCACCCTGAGGGTTCCGTCCTCAAACGCCGGACGGGCTGGGGTTGCCAGGGCGGGCGCACATCCGAGCCCGTCCGGCGATTGAGGACGCCCTCACCTCGGCACACCCTGACGCACAACGACCCGGCCCCCGCCCCCCGTTGAACGGGAGACGGGGGCCGGGGCCGTGGGCCCGGGGGGTCAGGCCGACGTGAACGGGCGGATCGCCGTCGGGGCGTGGGACGGGTCCGAGGCGATGTCCTCGAACTCGTTGACCGACGCGATGTCCGAACCGCTCATCGAGATGTTCGTGACCCGCTCCAGGATCGCCTCGACCACCACCGGCACCCGGAACTCCGCCGCCAGCTTCTTGGCCTCCTCGAAGGCCGGCAGCAGCTGGTCCGGCTCGGTGACCCGGATCGCCTTGCAGCCCAGGCCCTCGACGACCTTGACGTGGTCCACGCCGTAGACGCCCAGCTCCGGGGAGTTGATGTTCTCGAACTCCAGGTTGACCTGGAAGTCGATGTCGAAGTTGCGCTGCGCCTGGCGGATCAGCCCCAGGTAGGAGTTGTTCACCAGGACGTGCACGTACGGGATGCGGTGCTGCGCACCGACCGCGAGCTCCTCCAGCATGAACTGGAAGTCGTAGTCGCCGGACAGGGCGACGACCGAGCCCTCGGGGTCGGCCGTGGCGACACCCAGCGCGGCCGGGATGGTCCAGCCGAGCGGGCCCGCCTGACCGGCGTTGATCCAGTGGCGCGGCCGGTAGACGTGCAGCATCTGCGCGCCCGCGATCTGGGAGAGGCCGATCGTGGTGACGTAGCGGGTCTCCGGGCCGAACGCCCGGTTCATCTCCTCGTACACCCGCTGCGGCTTCAGCGGCACGTTGTCGAAGTGCGTACGGCGCTGGAGCTTCGCCTTGCGCTCCTGCGCGGACGCGGCCCACTGCGAGCGGTCCTTCAGCTTGCCGGCGTCCTTCAGCTCGCGCGCCACCTCGACGAACAGCTCCAGCGCGGCCTTGGCGTCGGAGGCGATGCCGAGGTCGGGGGCGAAGATCTTGCCCAGCTGTGTGGGCTCGATGTCGACGTGGACGAACTTACGGCCCTGGGTGTAGACGTCGAGCTTGCCGGTGTGACGGTTGGCCCAGCGGTTGCCGATGCCGAGGACGAAGTCGGACTCCAGGAACGTCGCGTTGCCGTAGCGGTGCGAGGTCTGCAGGCCCACCATGCCGGCGTTCAGCTCGTGGTCGTCGGCGATGATGCCCCAGCCCATCAGGGTCGGGACGACCGGGACGCCGGTCAGCTCGGCGAACTCCACCAGGAGGTCCGAGGCGTCGGCGTTGAGGATGCCGCCGCCCGCGACCAGCAGCGGCCGCTCGGAGGCGTTCAGCATCTCCACGGCGCGTTCGATCTGCTTGCGGCTCGCGGCGGGCTTGTGCACCGGCAGCGGCTCGTACAGCTCCGGGTCGAACTCGATCTCGGTGAGCTGCACGTCGATCGGCAGGTCGATGAGGACCGGGCCGGGACGGCCGGTGCGCATCAGGTGGAAGGCCTGCTGGAAGACGCCGGGGACCTGCGCGGCCTCCAGCACGGTGGTGGCCGCCTTGGTGACCGGCTTGGCGATCGACGAGATGTCGACGGCCTGGAAGTCCTCCTTGTGGAGGGCCGCGGTGGGCGCCTGGCCGGTGATGCACAGGATCGGGATCGAGTCCGCGATGGCCGAGTACAGGCCGGTGATCATGTCGGTGCCGGCCGGGCCGGACGTACCGATGCAGACGCCGATGTTCCCGGGGGTGGCCCGGGTGTAGCCCTCCGCCATGTGGGAGGCGCCCTCGACGTGGCGGGCGAGCGTGTGATGAACCCCGCCGGCGGCCTTGAGGGCCGCGTAGAAGGGGTTGATCGCCGCGCCCGGCACACCGAACGCGTTGCTGACGCCTTCGCGCTTGAGGATCTCAACTGCCGCTCGGGCAGCGGTCATACGAGGCATTGAGTGCTCCTGCTCGAACCTGGAGGAGTCGGGCTCTGTCGCGCCACCTGAGAGCACCAATTCCGTATTGCGGAAAATTGATTCTGCTATACGGAAGCAAATCTAAAGTGCGGCCGGACAGCCGTCAAGAGAGGCGGTCCCGGGGGCGGAACAAGCGGAGGGGAAACCCCGAAGTACCCCAAGTCGCTCCCCCTGGCCTCGCTCTTGGTGGAGCATGGGGGTACGGAGCGGAGTCGGCCCGGTGAACAGGGGCGGCCGCATCCCGGTGGGCCGGAAGGAGTCCGAGGTGGAGTCAGTGCCGGTACGGTGCCCGGCCTGCCGCCGCGACCACGCGTACGTCACGCCCGTCTACCCGTGCCCCTGCGGCGCCCCGACGGCCCCGCCGCTGCTGCGCGGCGCCCCGGTCGTGCCGATCACCCACCGCACCTGGAACGACGACTGGGTGACCGTGCGCTGCCGCGGCTGCGGCCGGCACGACCAGTGGCCGCAGCCCGAGCTGTGCTGCCCGTGCGGGGCCGTGCTGCGCATCCCGGTCCGCCCCGTGACGGCGTCCGGCCGCGCGGCCGGACCGGCGTCCCGGCCGGTGCGCCCGGCGCACATACCGCTGCCGCGGACCGCGGCGGTGCCGCGGCCGGCGTTCCGGCCGCTGACGATCCGCACCGCGCGCGACGCGGTCGCCGCCGCCGCCCTCTACCTGAAGTGGCTGGGCTACCGCGAGGTCGTGCAGCCCGCCGAACGCCCCGCGTCCCGGATCGACCTGCGGGCGGCCGGGCTGATCGCCCAGGTCGACTCCACCACCCGCCCGACCAGCCTGCGCGACGTCGAATGCCTGTGGCTCAACGCGCTCAGCGCCTCGGTGGCGAGCGTGTTCTTCTCGCTCGCGGGCTACGCGCGGGACGCCAGGGAGCGGGCCGACGGACTCGGCATCCCGCTGTTCGTCATGGACCTCACCGGCACCCCGCAGCCGGTGAACAGCCCGGCGAACGAGCTGATCAGCACCGGCGCCTGACCCCACCGGCCCGCCCCGGGACGGGCGGAGCGCGGCATACTGAGCTATGCGTATCCGTCCCGCCCGCCGCTCGGATCTTCCGCTGCTCCAGGACATCGAGCGCGCCGCAGGCGAACCCTTCCGCACCCTCGGCATGAACTGCGTGGCCGACGACGACCCACCGCCCCTGGAGCTCCTGGACGGCTACCGCGGGGCCGGCCGGGCCTGGGTGGCCGCCGGCCCCGACGACCGGCCGCTCGGCTATCTGATCGCCGATCCGGTCGACGGCGCCGCCCACATCGAGCAGGTCTCCGTCCATCCGTCGGCTGCCCGGCGCGGACTGGGCAGCGCGCTCATCGACCACGTAGACCGCTGGGCCGCGCGCGAAGGGCTGACCTCGCTGACCCTGACGACGTTCTCGCAGGTCCCGTGGAACGCCCCGTACTACACCCGGCTCGGCTTCCAGGTGCTGACGGATTCAGGGCTCACCGACGGGCTGCGCAGGATTCGCGCCGAGGAGGCGCAGCACGGCCTGGACCGGTGGCCGCGGGTCTGTATGCGCCGCGACGTGCCGCACCTCACAGAAACCGTCCGGCCACAGTGAGTGGTATCGGTCACGTTCGAGCCAGGGGCCACAGATGTTCGGTCCCTTGTCAGTGGCGGGGCCTAGAGTGGGGCGCATGGTCTTAACTCCACGGCTTTCTCCACCCCCGACACCTGTGGCACCCGCAGCATCCGCGACCGTCTCCGCGTCGCACAGCATTCCCGCCCAGCCGGCCCACCCCGCGGCCGTCTCGGCGAACGAGGCCATCCGCGCACTCGTGGACGCGCGCGCCGGCCAGGACTGGTCCCCGACCGAGTCCGCCGCGTACGAGGTCCTGCTGATCGAGTGGGCGGCCGCGACCCAGGGCACCGCCGGCGACATCATCGAAGCCGCCTGACAGCGCCCCGGCGCCCGTCTCCTTCGTCCTCGCCGGACCTCTTCGCTCGTTCCCCGCGGGGGATCTTCGCCTACCGGGCGTAGGTCTCCCGCAGTTCGATCTTCCGGACCTTGCCGCTGACCGTCATCGGGAACGTCTCCATGATCCGCAGCAGGCGCGGGACCTTGTAGTGCGCGAGCTGCTCGTGGCAGAACGCCCGGACCTCCTCCAGGCTCGGCGGGTCCGCGGGGTCGGCCGGGATGACGCAGGCCAGGATCTCCTCGCCGTACCGCTCGTCCGCCACCCCCACCACCTGCACGTCCGCGATCTTGGGGTGCCGGTAGAGGAACTCCTCGACCTCCCGCGGGTACACGTTCTCGCCACCGCGGATGATCACGTCCTTGATCCGGCCGACGATCTGCACGTAGCCGTCCTCGCGCATCACCGCGAGGTCCCCGGTGTGCATCCAGCGCCCCGCGTCGATGACCTCCGCGGTCCGCTCCGGCTGGTCCCAGTAACCGAGCATCACGCTGTAGCCACGGGTGCACAGTTCGCCCGAGGTGCCGCGCTCCAGCGTCACCCCCGTCGCCGGGTCGACGACCTTGACCTCCAGGTGCGGAAGCACCCGGCCGGCGGTGCCGGTACGGCGCTCCAGGTCGTCGTCGCGGCGGGTCTGGGTGGAGACGGGTGAGGTCTCCGTCATGCCGTAGCAGATGGACACCTCGTCCATGTGCATCTCGGCGACGACCCGCTTCATCACCTCGACCGGGCAGGGTGATCCGGCCATGATGCCGGTGCGCAGCGAGGACAGGTCGTACGAGGCGAAGGCGGGGAGGTTCAGCTCCGCGATGAACATGGTGGGGACGCCGTACAGCGAGGTGCAGCGTTCCCGCTGGACGGCGGCGAGCACCGCGGCGGGTTCGAAGGCGGGGGCCGGGATCACGATGCAGGCGCCGTGCGAGGTGATGCCGAGGTTGCCCATGACCATGCCGAAGCAGTGGTAGAAGGGCACCGGCAGGCAGACCCGGTCCTGTTCCGTGTACGCGACCAGCTCGCCCACGAAGTAGCCGTTGTTGAGGATGTTGTGGTGGGAGAGGGTGGCTCCCTTGGGGAAGCCGGTGGTGCCGGAGGTGTACTGGATGTTGATCGGGTCGTCGCAGGACAACCCGGCCTCGCGGGCGTCGAGTTCGGCGGCGGTCACCGGTCCGGCGGCGGCGAGCAGCTCGTCCCAGGAGCGGTCGCCGATGTAGTGGACGGCCCGCAGGGCGGGGCAGTCGGCCCGGACCTGGTCGACCAGGGCGCGGTAGTCGCTGGTGCGGTGCGCGAGCGAGGCGACCAGCAGCGAGATCCCGGCCTGCTTGAGCACGTACTCCAGCTCGTGCGCCCGGTAGGCGGGGTTGATGTTGACCATCACGGCGCCGATGCGCGCCGTGGCGTACTGGACGAGCACCCACTCGGGGCAGTTGACCGCCCAGATGCCGACCCGGTCGCCCTTGGCCACGCCCGATGCCATCAGCGCGCGGGCCAGTTCCCCGACGTCCGCGCCGAACTCCGCGTACGTCCAGCGCCGCCCGGACGGCACGTCGACGAGCGCCTCGCGGTCCGGGTACGCCTGGACCGCCCGGTCGAGGTTGCGGCCGATGGTGTCGCCGAGGAGCGGGGTGGTGCCGGTGCCGTGGGCGTAGGACGGCTCGGTCATGTCAGGTCCCCCTCGCTGTACTCGGTGCCGGTGCCCCGGGCGGTGCGCTCGCGGAGCTCGATGCGGCGGATCTTCCCCGAGACGGTCTTGGGCAGCTCGGCGAACTCCAGCCTGCGGACCCGCTTGTACGGGGCGAGCACGGCCCGGGAGTGGGCGAAGAGCACCTTCGCGGTGTCCGGTCCCGGCTCCCAGCCCTCGGCGAGCACGATGTACGCCTTCGGGACGGCGAGCCGCACCGGGTCGGGGGCCGGCACGACCGCCGCCTCGGCGACGGCCTCGTGCTCCAGCAGGGCGCTCTCCAGCTCGAAGGGCGAGATCTTGTAGTCGGAGGCCTTGAAGACGTCGTCGGCGCGGCCGACGTAGGTGATGTAGCCGTCCTCGTCGAGGGATCCGATGTCGCCGGTGCGGTAGTAGCCGCCCGCCATGGCCTCGGCGGTGCGTTCCGGATCGCCGTGGTAGCCGGTCATCAGACCGACCGGGTGGCCGGACAGGTCGAGCGAGATCTCGCCCTCGACCGCGCCGGGCTCGCCGCTGACGGGGTCCAGCAGGACCACCTGGAAGCCGGGGCTGGGGCGGCCCATCGAACCGGTCTTCAGCACCTGGCCGGGGGTGTTCGCGACCTGCACGGCGGTCTCCGTCTGGCCGAAGCCGTCGCGGATGGTGACGCCCCAGGCGCGCCTGACGGTCTCGATGACCTCGGGGTTGAGCGGTTCGCCGGCCGCGACGACCTCGCGCGGCGGGGTCTTCAGCTGGGACAGGTCTGCCTGGATGAGCATGCGCCACACGGTGGGCGGGGCGCAGAAGCTGGTGATGCCCGAGCGCTCCATCTCGGTCATGAGCCGGCCGGCGTCGAAGCGGGTGTAGTTGAAGATGAAGACCGTCGCCTCGGCGCTCCACGGGGCGAAGAGGTTGGACCAGGCGTGCTTGGCCCAGCCGGGCGACGAGATGTTGAGGTGGACGTCGCCGGGCTTGAGCCCGATCCAGTACATCGTCGACAAGTGGCCCACGGGGTAGGAGACATGGGTGTGCTCGACGAGCTTCGGGCTGGCGGTGGTGCCCGAGGTGAAGTAGAGCATCAGGGGTTCGTCGGCGTCGGTCTCACGGTCCGCGGTGAAGGTCTCCGGCTGCTCGTCGGCCCCGGAGTAGGAGAGCCAGCCGTCGGTCTCGGCGCCGACCGAGATCCGGGTGTAGCGGCCGGGCACCTCGTCGAACTTGGCGGTGTCGGTGTCCCGGACCAGGACGTGCCGGACCCGGCCGCGCTCGACCCGGTCCCGCAGGTCGGCGGGGCCCAGCAGCGGGGTCGCGGGGATGACGACGGCCCGCAGTTTCATCGCGGCCAGGGCGGTCTCCCAGAGCTCGGTCTGGTTGCCGAGCATCACGAGGATGCGGTCGCCCTCCCGTACGCCCTGGGCGCGGAGCCAGTTCGCGGCCTGGTTCGAGCGGGCGGACATCCGGGCGAAGGACACCTCGGTGCGCCCGCCGTCCTCCTCCACGATGTGCAGGGCGGTGCGGTCGTTGTTCTCCGCGATGACGTCGAACCAGTCGAGCGCCCAGTTGAAGTGGGCGCTCCGGGGCCAGCGGAAGCCCTCGTAGGCCGCGGTGTAGTCCTCGCGGTGCTGCAGCAGGAAGTCCCGGGCGGCCCGGAACGTCTCCGTCGCACTGGATGCCGACATGTGCCCTCCTCATTGCGGACCGGACCGGTCTCTTAACATGATGTAAACAGTGACCCAGCTCTCACCACCCCCGAACGGGGGTGATGCGGGGAATGCCGTGTTCCGCGGAGCCGGGCGGAGAGGCGTCAGCGTGCCGGAATCGGTCGATGCGGTCGAGATGCAAGCGGCGCTGCTGCGGCTGCGCCGGACGAGCGGGCTGCCCGTGGCGTTCGGGGGACTGCTCTCCGACACCCGGCACGCCAGGATCGCCGAGCTGAACGGGGCGCACACCACGGCCCTGCGCGGCCTCGTGATCTCGGCCGGCAGCGGTCTCGGCGGCAAGTCGATCGCCCTGTCCCGGCCGTGCGCGGTGACCGACTACCACTCCTCGCGCCACATCAGCCACGAGTACGACACGGCCGTGGCGGCGGAGGGCCTGCGCTCGGTGGTCGCCGTGCCCGTCGTCGTCCGCCGCAAGGTCCGGGGCGTGCTGTACGGGGCGCTGCGGGAGCCGCTCACGCTCGGGGACCGCACGTTCGACGCGGCGGTCGCCGCGGCCCGGGACGTGGAGCAGGCCCTGGCCGTCCGGGACGAGGTGCAGCAACTGCTCGCCGTGACCCGGGAGGAGGTCACCGACCCCCGGGCCGTGCCCGGGGCGTGGGAGGACGTCCGGGAGGCGCACCGCGAGCTGCGCGCCCTGGCGCCGAAGGTCGTCGATCCGGCGTTGCGCGACGAGCTGCTCGCGGTGTGCGGGCGGCTCGCCGCGGCGGCCGGTGCGCGGGTGCCCCGGGACCGCGGGGTCCAGCTCGCCCCGCGTGAGCTGGACGTCCTCGCGTGTGTGGCGGCGGGCGCCACGAACGCGGTGGCGGCGGACCGGCTGGGGCTGCGGCCGGAGACCGTGAAGGGCTATCTGCGCTCCGCGATGCGCAAGCTCGGTGCCCACACCCGGCTGGAGGCCGTCGTCGCGGCCCGGCGGGCGGGGCTGCTGCCGTAGTCGCGGGTCACGGGTCACGGGTCACGGGTGGGGCGTACCCGTACCCGGCCCTTCCGGGGCGTGCGGGCCCTTCAGCTGTCGAAGTCGATGAACGCGGCGAACCTGACGTCGTGGCCGTCGGCGGCCTCCTCCGTCATCACGGCGAGCAGGGCCGACGCCTCGTCCGTCACCGCGTCCCGCTCCGCCCGGATGAGCGGGCGCAGCCCCTGCACGGTGACCGTCGTCGGGCCGCCGCCGCGCGCGGTCTCCAGCCGCCAGACCGCGGCGAGGAATCCGTCGACCAGGACGGATCCGTACGCCTGGTTGCCCACCCCGTTGCGCCCCTTGAACCGTGGCGGGATGACCCGGGTGCGGTCCGCGTGGCCGAGCAGGACGTTGTCGAACTCGGGCAGGAAGCGCGGCGGTGCGGGGGTGTCCTCGTCGGGGCGCGGGGCGTCGGGCAGGTCGAAGAGCTCGACGCCGTTCTCGTCGCGGAAGGTGAGCAGCCGCGGGCGCAGCCGGTCGAAGACCTCCCGCATCCGGGTCAGCCCGGCCCACGCCTGAAGGTCCTTGACCGACGCGGGGCCGAAGGCGGCGAGGTAGCGCAGCACCGTCGCGTCGGGTGCGGGGACCTGCGCCGAGGGTCTGCCGAGCCAGTGCTCCGCGGTGGTCAGCGCGACCTGGCCGCTCCGTCCCCACACGCCGCGCGGGGTGACCTGGACCAGCGGCAGCAGACAGCGGGCGGCCGTGCCCAGCGCCTGCGGGTCCGCGTCGGGCCATTCGGTGAGCAGCCGTTCGCGGATCTCCTTCGGGGTGCGGGGCTCCTCCTCGACGTACGCCCTGCTGACGTCCCTGAGCCGGTCCAGGTCCACGCCCACGAGGCCCTTGCGGAAGATCCTGAGTTCCCGGTCGCGGGCCTCCTGGACGAGGGGGCGCAGGGTGAGGGCGTCGTCCGCCGTGTGGGTGTGGATCGTGGAGCGCAGGGTGACGATGCGGACGACCTCGCGCGACTCCATCAGCCCGGCGAGCTCGGCCGGTTCGAAGCCCTCCAGCCGCGCGAGGAGCTGGTAGTACGGCGGCTTGGTGTTCTGCGCCTGGAGGCCGACGAGGTGCCTGACGGCGTCCCCGGCGCTCATCTCCGCGCGGCGGAGCAGGAGTTGGCGCTCCAGGGTCGCGCGGCCCAGTGCGCGCGGCGAGAGCACGGCCGGCGGTGCGGCGGCGGAGGTCTTCTTCTTCACGGCCATGGACGGCACGCTACGCGGCCGTGCGGCCGGCATCGATCCTGACGGGACGATTGCCGCGGCCCGTCCGCCGACGCCATGCCGTCGGGCGGCGGGACCCGGGACTACGCACCGGCCGCCCGCATCATGGACCGGTGATCAGCGTCCTGTTCGCCGTCCTGACCGCTCTCAGCAACGGCGCCGCCTCCGTCCTCCAGCGCCGCGCGGCCCTCACCGTGCCCGACAGCAAGGCGATGCGGCCGTCACTGATCGCTCATCTGCTGCGCCAGAAGGTGTGGCTGGCCGGGATCGGCCTGGTGATCGTCGCGGCCGTCTGCCAGGCCGTGGCGCTGGCCACCGGGCCGATCGCCGTGGTGCAGCCGATCTTCGTCATCGAGCTTCCGGCGACGTTGCTGATGGCCGGGTTCGTGATGCGGGTGCGGCTGCCGCGGCCGGTCTGGTTCGGGGTGGCCGCGGTGACGGCCGGCCTGGCCCTCGGGATGGCTTCGGCCGCGCCGGGCGGCGGCAGCGACATGGTGCGGGGGGCGGCGTGGATTCCGGCCCTGATCCTGACGGCCCTGTTCGAGGCGGCCCTGATCGCGGGCGCGCTGGCCACCCGCGGCAATCCGCGTGCGGCGCTGCTGGGGCTCGCGGCGGCCTGCGCGTACGCGCTCACGGCCGCCCTGATGAAGGACGCGATGGCCCGGCTGAGCGACGGCCACGGTGTGGTGGCGCTCTTCACGTCCTGGCAGCTGTACGCCACCGCGGCGGCGGGCGTCGGCGCCCTGTTCCTCCTTCAGAACGCCCTCCAGGCAGGCACGCTGGTCGCGGTCCAGCCCTGTCTGACCCTGGGCGACGCGCTGATCAGCGTCCTGTACGGGGTGACCCTGTTCGGCGAGGGTCTGCGCACCGGCTGGTGGCTGCTCCCCGAACTGCTGGCGCTCGGGCTGATCGCCGTGGGGTGCGTGGAGCTGGCGCGTTCGCCGCTGGCGTCCGGGAACGCGACGGCCCCGGGCCGTACGCGGCGGGTCGACTGAAACGCCGCGCGTACGGGCCGGGGCGGATGCACTCGCACCGTGCCGCTGCTGCCTGCCGCCTGTTCGTGGCCGGTGGCCGCCGTCTGCGTACTACTTGCTGACCGCGAAGCGCATGAGGGCCTGCTCGTCGCCCTGCTTGATCTTCCCCGTCTCGTTGATCACCTCGAGCTTCCAGCTCGCACCGGCCCGCATGGCCTTGGCCACGGCGCAGCCGTTGTCGTTGCTGAGCAGGCTCGGCCAGATGTCGGCGACCTGCTGGCTGCTGCCGCCCGTCGCGTCGTACACCTTGAAGCTGATGTTGCGCGCGCTCTGGAAGGAGCTGTGCTTCTTGTACGCGGCGGCGATGAAGACGATCGAGGTGATGTTGGCCGGTACCCGGGCGAAGTCGACGGTCACGGTCTCGTCGTCACCGTCGCCGTGCCCGGTCTGGTTGTCGCCGCTGTGCTGCAGCGAGCCGTTGCCCAGCGGGTCCAGGGAGTCCAGGCCGGCCAGCCGCACCGGCTCCGCACCCTGCATCGCGATGGCGATGAGGTCGAGGTCGGTGCCCTTCTTCTGACGGAGCTTCCCCATCAGCCCGCCACTGGCGCCGACCGTGGGGTCCCAGGACACCCCGATGGACAGGTGGGTGACCCCGTCCAGATCCGCCGGGCCGTCTTCCTTCTTCAACGTGATCATGCGTGATCCTCTTCGTGGCGAGATTCCTACAGGTTGAGTGTGCCTGGTGTCCTCCCCGTGCAGCCCGTCAGGGGCAAAATTTCGACCAAGTGTTTGACGGCTCGGACCGAATTGTCCTGCGCCGGCAGGATGGCGAAGGTGCCGGCCCCGTGATACGGAAAAGCTCCCGCGGTGGTGACCACGGGAGCGGGGCGGGCGGCCGGCGTGCCGGCCCACGGTTCCTCAGCCGGCCGGCTCCGGTACGACCAGCGGCGTCCCGAGGAGCTGGTGCCCGCCGCTGGCGAGCATGCGCACCTCTCCGCGTTCGCTGATCTCCGCACGGACGATCCCGGTCTCGTCCTCGTAGACCGGGTATCCGCCCGCCCCGGACCGTGCGGTCCGCCGGACGGTCACCGTGTCGTCCTCCACGGCGGACGACTGAAACACCAGCTGGTAGCTCTCCGGATAATCCATGACGGCCTCTCCACGACGGCCTTCCCTACGGCCTGCGCGGGCCGGTCTCCGCGAGCGCTCGGGTGCGGGGCGCACCCGTTCCGGCCTGCACCCTCCATCGTCTCGCAGCCGGGCCGTCCCCGCCCGTCGCAGGCCCGCACGGTGCGGCCCCCGGCCCCTGCCGCCTATCCTGAAGGGGTACGGGAAGTCCGAAGGCGACCGGGCCGCCGAGCCCCTCGCTCCCGCGTCGTACGGCAGGCATGACCGGGATCCCCGACACCGGAAGGGAATCGTCATGGAAGGTGCCGACCGGGGCGACGATGTCTACCAGCCCCAGCAGCCGGAGGCGTCCGATCCTGTCGAACAGCTCGACACGGCGGACACCCTCGACGACCGGGATCTCACCGACGTACTCGACGAGGGGTACTCCCCTCCCGAGCGGCCGTGGGCCGTGGAGGACCGGGGCACCACGGCGTCCGAGCAGCTGAGCGGGGAGACGCTGGACGGCAGGCTGGCCCGGGAGCTGCCCGAGCACGCCGGTCCGCCCGGCGACGGCGTGGGTGACGTGTCGGACGGGGACGGCGAGCCCCTGGACGGGGAGGTCGGGGACGTCCGGGCCGGCCGGCTGACCCGGGAGCTGGATCTGAACGAGCCGGACAGCATGGCGGGCGAGGACGTCGGCATCGACGGCGCGGCGGCGTCCGCCGAGGAAGCGGCCATGCACGTCATTCCCGACGCCCAGGGGTGAGGCCCCGGGTGATCGCGTCCTTACCCCGGAGGTAATCGACGCCTTCCGCCGCGTCGGACATCGTGTTCCTCACGAGCACAGCGCTCCCGGCCCACCGGCCGGAGCCGACGAGAGGACCGCACGATGACCGCATACGACGAGGCCGTCCAGCGCTACTTCGCCGCCTGGAACGCCGCCACTCCCGAGGAGCTGGCCGAGGCCGTCGCCGCGGCGTTCACCGAGGACGCCACGTACACCGACCCGCTGGCCGACGTACGGGGGCACGAGGCGCTGGCCGCCGCGATCAGCGGTGCGCAGCAGCAGTTCCCCGGATTCGCCTTCCGGCCGGCCGGGGCGGTGGACGGGCACCACTCCCTCGCCCGGTTCGGCTGGGAACTGGTCGCCGCCGCCGACGGATCGGCGCCCGTCGCCGGTTCGGACGTGATCGCCCTCGCCGGCGACGGCCGGATCAGCTCGGTCAGCGGTTTCCTGGACCGCGTACCGGCGTCGTCCTGATCTACGCGGGCTGCGAACGGCGGCGCAGCGCGGGGTCGGTGAGCGACGGCGGCTGGTAACCGGCGTCCCGGGACGAGAGGTTGGTGCCCGGCGGGACGATCTTGTCGATCCGGTCCAGCACGTCCTGGCTCAGCCGCACCCGGTCCGCGCCGAGCTGGCTCGTCAGCTGTTCGAGGGTCCGCGGCCCGATGATCGCGGACGTGACCGCCGGGTGCTCCAGCACGAAGGCCAGGGCCAGTTGGACGAGGGTCAGCCCGGCCTCGTCGGCGAGCTGGGCGAGCGCCTCGGCGGCGTCGAGCTTGGCGGCGTTCTCGGCGGCTCCGATGTCGAACCGCTCGGCCTGCCGCTCGGCACGGCTGGAGGCGGGCTGATCGGCTCCCTTGCGGTAGCGGCCGGACAGCCAGCCGCCGGCCAGCGGGCTCCAGGAGAGGACCCCGAGTCCGTACCGCCGGGCCGTGGGCAGGACCTCGCGCTCGATGCCGCGGGCGAGGATCGAGTACGGGGGCTGCTCGGCGACGACGCGTTCGCGGCCGCGGCGCTCCGCGGTCCACTGGCCCTCGACGATGGCCGACGGTTCGAACGTCGACGTGCCGATGTAGCGGATCTTGCCCTGGTGCACCAGGTCGGAGAGCGCGCCGAGGGTCTCGTCGAAGTCGGTGCCGGGTTCGGGGCGGTGCACCTGGTAGAGGTCGATCCAGTCGGTGCCGAGGCGGCGCAGGCTGTTCTCCACCTCCCGGATGATCCAACGGCGGGAGTTGCCCTGCTCGTTGGGGTCGCTGCCGAGGCTTCCGTGGAACTTGGTGGCGAGCACGACGTCGTCGCGGCGCCCGCCGGCCAGCGCCTTGCCGACGATGGTCTCGGACTCGCCGGCGGAGTAGACGTCGGCGGTGTCGACGAAGTTGATGCCCGCGTCCAGGGCGTGGTGGATGATCCGGATGCTGTCGTCGTGGTCCGGGTTGCCCCGGGCGCCGAACATCATGGTGCCGAGGCACAAGGGGCTGACCTTGACGCCCGTGCGGCCGAAATCGCGGTACTCCGTCATCCTGCGGTCTCCTTGACGAGTTCACTTGCGTGCAGATGGTCGACCGGCGCGGCATGGCCGGTCTCCCGGAAGGCGTCCCACAGCCGGCGGTAGGGGCCGTGGGCGGCGAGCAGTTCGGTGTGGGTGCCGGTCTCGACGACGGTTCCCGCGTCGAGCACCACCACCCGGTCGGCGCGGACGGCCGTGGTGAGCCGGTGGGCGACGACGACGGTCGTACGCCTTCGGGCGAGCACCTCGGTCGCCGCGGCCACCCGGCGTTCGGTCGCGAGGTCCAGGGACGCGGTGGCCTCGTCGAGCAGCAGCACGTCCGGGTCGACGAGTTCGGCGCGGGCCAGGGCGAGCAGCTGGCGCTGTCCGGCGGAGAGGTTGCGGCCCCGCTCCCCCACCGGCTGGAGGTAGCCGAGCCGCAGCCCGGCGACCATCTCGTGCGCCCCGACGGCGCGGGCGGCCTGCTCCACCTCGGCGTCGGTGGCGTCGGGGCGGCCGTAGGCGATGGCGTCGCGGACCGTACCGCTGAACAGATGGGCCTCCTGCGGGACCACGCCCAGTCTGCGGCGGAATCCGGGCAGGTCGAGCTCGCGCAGATCGTGCCCGTCCACCCGGACCGCGCCCGCGGACGGGTCGTAGAAGCGGGCGAGGAGTTTCACGACGGTCGACTTGCCCGCCCCGGTCGCGCCGACCAGGGCGACGGTCTCGCCCGGCGCGATGCGCAGGGAGACCCCGTGCAGGACCTCCTGGCCGCCGCCTCCCGCGTAGCCGAAGGAGACCGAGTCGAACTCGACCTCGCCGCGCAGGGCGGGGACCGGGCGGGCGTCCTTCGCGGGCGGGGTGCCCGTGGGGGTGCGCATCAGGCCGCGGAGCCGGCCGAGGCCGACGACGGCCTGCTGATAGCCGTCGAAGACCTGGGAGAGCTGCTGGATCGGCGAGAAGAACAGCTCGACGTAGAGGAGGAACGCGATGAGCGTTCCCGCGCTCAGCTCGCCCGAGCGGACCTGTCCGGCGCCGACGGTGAGCACGGCCGCTGAGGAGAGCGTGCCGAGGAACTCGACGAACGGGAAGAACGTGCCCATGTAGCGCTGGGCGCGCAGCCGGGAGTCCCGGAAGGACCAGGCCAGTTCCGCGAAGTCGGCGGCGTTGCGGGACTCCCGGCGGAAGGCCTGGGTGACCCGGATCGCGGTGACGTTCTCCTGGAGGCAGGCGTTGACGGCGCTGATCCGTTCCCGGGCCTCGCGGTACGCGGGCACGGAGTAGTGACGGAACACGGCGGTGGCCACGACCAGCAGCGGAAGGGCGGCGAGGAGCACCAGGGCCAGTTCCGCGTCGATCACCAGCAGGCTGACCAGGACGCCGAGGACCGTCAGCAGGCTCACCACGGCGGTGATCAGGCCGGTCTGCAGGAAGTTCGACAGGGCGTCGACGTCGGTGGTCATCCGGGTCATGATCCGGCCGCCGAGCTCGCGTTCGTAGTAGTCGAGGCCGAGGCGCTGGAGCTGGGCGAACGTTTTCACGCGCAGGGTGTAGAGGAGGCGTTCGCCGGTGCGTCCGGTGGTGCGGACCTGGGCGACGCCGATCAGCCAGTTCGCGGCGACCACCAGCGCGGCGGCGGCCGCCGCGGCGAGCAGGACGTGCCCGGCGTGGTGGGCCACCCCTTGGTCCACGCCGTGCCGGACCAGCACCGGGACGGTGATCTGGGCGGCGGCGTCGAGGGCGACGAGCAGCAGACCGAGGAGGAGCGGCAGCCGGAAGGGCCGCAGCAGGGCGGCGAGTCCGAAGTCCGCCTCGGCGGCGACGGCCTGGCCGGTGGGCACCTCGGGGTCGGCGGCGGGCAGCGGGATCCGGGCCAGTGCGGCGATGAGTTCGGGACTCGGCGGGGCGGAGCCGAGCACCCCGCCGCCGGGGCCCGCGCGGCCGGGTCCCGAGGTGGCGGCCGCCTCGGCGAGCGCCTGGGCGGCCCGCACGGCGGTGCCCTCCAGTTGTTCGTCGTCGCTTCCTTCGGGGCGCAGCCACAGGTGCGGGGTGGGGCAGCCGGCGGCCGTGGCGGGGGCCGGGCCGGTCGTGACGCCCGGGGCGGCGTCCTGTTCCGCCGACAGGAGGCTGCGGAACAGGGCGGACCTGGCGCCGAGTTCGGCCGGGGTCCCGGTGTCCGTGATCCGGCCGCCGTCGAGGATCGCGACGCGGTCGGCGAGTTCCAGCGTCGATCTGCGGTGGGCGACGATCAGTGTGGTGCGGCGGCGGTCGTCCTCCCGGAGCCGGTGGTGGATCTCCGCCTCCACCCGGGCGTCGATGGCCGAGGTGGCGTCGTCCAGGACGAGCACGGCCGGGTCGCCGATCAGGGCGCGGGCCAGGGCCATGCGCTGGCGCTGGCCGCCGGAGAGGGTGAGTCCCTGTTCGCCGACGACGGTGTCGTACCCCTGCGGGAGCCGTTCGATGAACTCGTCGGCACGGGCGATGCGGGCGGCCGCCCGGACCTGTTCGTCGGTGGCGTCCGGTACCCCGTAGGCGATGTTGGCGCGCACGGTGTCGGAGAGCAGCAGGCTCTCCTCGAAGACGTAGCCGATGCGGGAGCGCAGGGAGGCGAGGGTGAGGTCGCGGACGTCGCTGCCGCCCACCCGGACCGAGCCGGACGGTACGTCGTAGAACCGGGGCAGCAGAGCCGCGGCGGTGGACTTGCCGGAGCCGGCCGGGCCGATCAGGGCGAGGGTCTCGCCGGGGCGGATGTCGAGGGTGAAGCCGTTCAGGAGGGGTGCGCCGTCGCCGTACCCGAAGGTGACGTCGTGCCAGCCGATCGCCGGGGGCTCGTCCGGCAGTGCGCGGGCCCCGGGCGCGTCCGTGATCACCGGGGCCTCGTCCACGACCTCCAGGACGCGTTCGGCGCCGGCCCGGGCCTGCTGCCAGACGGTGAGCAGGGTCGCCACCTGGCGGACCGGGGTGACGAACGAGCCGAGGTAGGTGGTGAAGGCGAGGAAGGTGCCGAGCGAGATCCGGCCGTGCAGGGCCATCCAGCCGCCGAGGGCGAGGACGGCGACCTGGCCGAGCGCGGGGACGGCCTGGAGTGCCGGGTTGTAGCGGCTGGTGAAGCGGACGACGCGCAGCCGGGAGGCGAAGAGATGGCGGGCGCGCTGTTCGAGTCCGGCCAGCTCCCGCTGCTCCTGGCCGAAGCCCTTGACCACGCGGACCCCGGTGACGGTCGCCTCGACGGTGGAGGCGACCTCGGCGGCCTCCTGCTGGGCGTGCCAGTTGGCGGGGAAGAGGTCGCGGCGGCTGCGCAGCGCGATCAGCCAGAGCAGCGGGCCGACGACCAGGGCCACGACGGTCAGCAGGGGTGACAGCACCGCCATGAAGACCAGCGAGAACAGGAACATCAGCGCGTTGCCGGTGAGGTTGGGCAGGAACTGCAGCAGGGTCTGGATGAGGGTGATGTCGGAGATGGACCGGCTCACCACCTGTCCGGTGCGCAGGTCGTCCTGCTGGGCGCCGCCGAGCCGGAGCAGGGCGGCGAAGGCGTCGTTGCGCAGGTCGTACTGGACCCCGAGGGAGAGCCGGCCCGAGCGGTAGCGCCGGGTGAAGCTCGCGCCGAAGCGGACGGCGCCGAGCGCGGCGAGCAGGACGGTCCAGGGGGCGAGCGACGCGGTGGTACCGGCCGCCACCCCGTCCACCACGTGCCGCAGCACGAGCGGCAGGGTGGCGGTGGCGACGGCGGCGACCACGGCGGCACCGAAGGCCATGAGCAGGTCGGTGCGGTGCCGCAGGCAGTAGCCCAGCAGCCGCCGCGCCCATCCGGGCGGCGGCTGCCGGGGCGTACCGGTTTCCGGGTTCGGACAGTCCGTCACCGGGCCTCCGCCAGACCGATGCCGAAGTGGCCCTCGCTGCGGTCGACTTCCTCGAAGAGCCGGTTGGCGGGGCGCGGCAGACCGTAGTGCCCGCGCAGGGTGCGCGCGGTGTACTCGGTGCGGAACAGGCCGCGTTCCTGGAGGATCGGCACCACCCGGTCCACGAAGACCTCCAGTCCGGAGGGCAGGACGGCGGGCATGATGTTGAAGCCGTCGGCGGCCCCGCTGTCGTACCAGTGCTCGATGGTGTCGGCGACCTGCTCGGCGGTGCCGGCGAAGGTGCGGTGGCCGCGTCCGCCGCCGAGCCGCCCGATGAGCTGGCGCACGGTCAGCTTCTCCCGCCTGGCGAGCTCCACGATGAGGGTGTAGCGGCTCTTGGCGCCCTCGATCTCGTCCTCGGTCGGGATGTCCTCGGGGAGCTGGGCGTCGAGGTCCAGGTCGTCGGGGGCGATCCTCAGCCGCTGGGCGAGCTGCCGCTTGGCGTACTCGGGGACGATGAGGCTCTCCAGTTCGGCGTCCAGGGCCAGCGCCTCGGCCTCGGTGTCGCCGATGACGGGCACGATGCCGGGCAGGATCTTGATGCCGTCGGGGTTGCGTCCGAGGGCCTCCGCGCGCTGCTTGACGTCCTTGTAGAAGGCGATGCCCTCCTCCAGGGTCTGCTGGGCGGTGAACACCGCCTCCGCGTACCGGGCGGCGAAGTCCTTGCCGTCCTCGCTCGACCCGGCCTGTACGAGCAAGGGATACCCCTGCGGCGGGCGTTGTACGTTCAGCGGCCCGTCGACGCGGAAGAACTCGCCGTCGTGCCCGATCCTGCGTACGCGTTCGGCCAGGGCGTGGACGCCGCGCTCCTTGTCGGCGATCACCGCGTCGTCCGCCCAGCTGTCCCAGAGCTTGGTGGACACCTCGACGAACTCACCGGCGCGCCGGTAGCGCTCGTGGTGCAGCGGGGTGTCGTCAAGGCCGAAGTTGCGGGCCGCGTCGGCGCCCGCGGTGGTGACGATGTTCCAGCCCGCCCGGCCGCCCGAGACATGGTCGAGCGAGGCGAACCTGCGGGCCAGGTTGTACGGCTCGTTGTAGCTGGTCGACGCGGTGGCGATCAGGCCGATGTGGTGGGTGGCCCCGGCGAGCGCGGTGAGCAGGACGGTGGGCTCCAGCTTGGCGGCGGGCCGCCGGCCGGGGTCGCCCATCAGGACGGGGCTGTCCGCGAGGAACAGCGAGTCCAGCCGGCCGCGCTCCGCTATCCGGGCCAGGTTCTTGTAGTGCTCGATGTCGGAGTTGGCCTCGGCCGGGCTGCCGGGCAGCCGCCAGGACGCCTCGTGGTGACCGGTGGACATGAGGAAGGCGTTGAGGTGGAGCTGCTTGCGGTCAGGCGTGCGGGACATGGGTTTCCTTCTGCTGGGAGGGGGGCGGGGTCTGCGCCACGCCGAGCGCGGTGAGCAGCGTGTCGCGGTACTCCTGGAAGCGGGGGTCGCGGCGGGAGCGCGGGGTGGGCAGGTCGACGGTGAGGTCGACGGAGATCCGGCCGTCCTCCAGGACGAGCACCCGGTCGGCGAGTTCGACGGCCTCGTCGACGTCGTGGGTGACGAGCAGGACCGCGGGGCGGTGGCGCTCGTAGAGCTCGCGCAGCAGGCCGTGCATCTTGATCCGGGTGAGGGCGTCCAGGGCGCCGAACGGTTCGTCGGCGAGGAGCAGTTCGGGGTCGCGGACCAGTGCGCGGGCCAGGGCGGCGCGCTGCTGCTCACCGCCGGACAGCTCGTGCGGCCAGGACCGGTCGCGGCCCTCCAGGCCGACCTCGGCCAGTGCGGTGAGGCCGCGTTCGCGGGCACCCGGGCCGCGCAGGCCGAGGATCACGTTGTCGATGATCCGGAGCCAGGGCAGCAGCCGGGAGTCCTGGAAGGAGAGCGACACCCGGTCGGGGACGGTGAGTTCACCGGAACCGTCGACGGTGTGGTCGAGGCGGGCGACGGCCCGCAGCAGGGTGGACTTGCCGGAGCCGCTGCGGCCGAGCAGTGCGGTGAACTCGCCGGGTGCGACGGTGAGATCGAGTTCCTTGAGCACGTCCCGGTCGCCGAAGCGCCGGACCAGTTTCCGGGTGCGGATGGCGGGGCGTTCCGCCACGGCCGTCGTGCCGGGCCGGTGGGCGGGGTTCAGCCCGCCAGAGTGCGTCGCCATGACAGGACCTTCCTCTCGACGGCGCGGACCGCCGCGTCCGATGCGAAGCCGAAGATCCCGTAGGCCACCAGGCCCACGATGATCACGTCGGACTGGGCGTACTGCTGGGCCTGGAACATCATGTAGCCGATGCCGCTGGTGGCGTTGATCTGCTCGACGACGATCAGGCCGAGCCAGGAGGCGGTGACGCCCAGGCGCAGTCCGACGAAGAAACCGGGCAGCGAACCGGGGACGACGACCTTGCGGACGAACTGCGCCCGGCTCAGGTCGAGTCCCTCGGCCAGCTCGACGTAGCGGCTGTCGATGCCGGTGAGCGAGGCGTACGTGTTGATGTACATGTTCACCGCGACGCCGAGCGCGATGACGGTGACCTTCATCTGTTCGCCGATGCCGAGCCAGAGGATCAGCAGCGGGAGCATGGCCAGGGAGGGGATGGCGCGCTTGATCTGGAGCGGCCCGTCCAGGAGGTATTCGCCGGTGCGGCTGAGCCCGGCGGCGATGGCGAGGAGGACCCCGGAGGTCACGCCGAAGAACAGGCCGAGTCCGGCGCGCTGGAGCGAGATGAGGACGTTGTCCTGGAGCCGGCCGCTGGCGACGAGGTCGGACGCGGTGGACAGGACCGTGCCGGGTCCGGACAGGATCCGCGGGTCGAGGTAGCCGATGGCGGAGGCGAACCACCACAGGGCGATGACCAGCACCGGGCCGATCAGCCGTCCGAAGGGCAGGGCGCGGCCGGGGCCGAGCCGCCTGCGGGTGGTACGGGGTGCGGCGGACTCGGTGGCCGGCGACGCCCCGTCCGCCGGTTCGCCGCTCCCGCCGGGCGCGACGGCCGTCTTCGGCCGGCCCGGGGTGCGGGTGTTCGTCAGCAGCTCGGTCATGACGTCTCCCGGTACTGAGCGGCCACGGCCTTGGCGGCGAGCCCCTCGAATCGGCGGTCGAACAGGCCGGAGACGTCCTGCTTCGGTACGAAGCCGCCCTCGGCCATCAGGTCCGCGGTCTCCTGCTCCCATGCGATCGCCTTGTCCCAGTTGGCCGGGAACTGCGGCTTGTGGAGCGAGGCGACGATGCGCTTGCCGTCCTCGGCGGAGACGCCCTGGTCCTTGACGTAGTACGTGTCGATCCACTCGTCGGTGTTCTCCCAGGCCCAGGTCAGACCGCGGGCCCAGAGCGGGATGAAGCTGCGGACGGCGGCGGCCTTGGCCGGGTCGTTGAGCACCTCGTTGGGCGCCCAGAGGACGGAGAGCAGGTCCACGACGTCCGTCTTCAGCCCGCGCGCCCCGTCCTTGCCGTACTGGGTGAGGTACTTGGTGACGGTCGGTTCGCCCAGCGGCGCCACGTCGACCTGCTTGGACTGCAGGGCGGTGAGGAACTGGGTGCTGGGCAGGGCGACCAGTTCGACGTCGTCGTTGGCGAGGCCGGCCTGCTTCAGGGCGCGCAGGACGACGACGCCCTGGGCCTGCCCCTGGGAGAAGCCGATCTTCTTGCCGCGGAAGTCGGCCACGGACCTGATGTCGGAGCCGGGCGCGGTGGCGAAGACGTACGAGGGATGGTTCCGCACCTGCACGGCGACGATCTTCGCTCCGACGCCGATGGCGTGGGCCTGGATCGGCGGAATTCCGGCATTGACCGCGAGATCGATGGAATGGGCCCGGAATCCCTGGATGATATCGGGACCCGCGTTCAGGTTGGGCCATTGCGAAACGTCGAAGGAAAGGTCCTTCTCCAGTCCCGCGGGTTTCAGCTGGAGCCGGGTGGTGCGGACGGCTATGGAGAGTTTCGTCCCCGGCGGCGGCGCTCCCGAGGGGAGTTTCCCGGCGGGCTCGGCGCTCGCCGCGGTCTTCGCCTGGGGCGAGCAGGCGGCGAGCGTGCCGATGAGCGTTCCGCCCGCGAGGGCGAGGAAGGACCTGCGGCCGACGGTCCGGTACGTGTCGTGGTGTGCCATGGTGGGTTCCTGATCCGTAGTCATGGGGAGGGGCGGCGCTCAGAGGGTGTGGTAGGCGCCGTCGTGGAAGAGCAGCGGGCGGTGTCCCTCGTCGAGCCGGGCGTCCACCACCCGGGCGATGACGATGCGGTGGTCGCCGGCCGGGACGATCTGCTCGGTCTCCAGCCGCAGCCAGCCGGCCACGCCGTCGAGCACCGGCTCGCCCTCCGGCAGGCGGCGCCAGCGGGTGGGGGCGGCGAACCGGTCGATGCCGCTGGTGGCGAAGGTGGTGGCCACGTCCCGCTGTCCGGCGCCGAGGAAGTTCACGACGGCCGAACCGGCCCGTTCGATGTGCGGCCAGGACGAGGTGCCGGTCCCGATGCCGAACGAGACCAGCGGCGGGTCGAGGGAGAGGGAGCTGAGCGAGGTCGCGGTGAAGCCGATCGGGCCGTGGCCCGCGTCGGCGGTGACGACGACGACTCCGGCGGGGTGGCGGCGGAACGCCTGCCTGAAGCGGTCCGGGGCTATGCCTCCGGCGGCGGGCGCGGCCTGCGCCGGGTATGAGGGCACGGTGACGGTCAACGTCTCTCCCATGATGGAAAGTCGGAAAAAGGGCAGGGGAAAAGGGAAATGCGGCGGGTGCGCACGCGGGCAGGGCGGGGCGCACGGCGGAGCGGAGCTCTCGCCGGAATTCAGCGGGTGTTTACCGGCAGCCCGGACAGGGGCGACAACACAGGCGCCGGGCGAAATCGCGGACCGGCGCGGCCGCGCGGAAGGTGCGCGTCGCCGAGGACGCGCTCCCTGAATTCCGCTGTCGGCTGGTCATGAATCCATCATCCCGTTCCGCTTCGCGCCCGGTCAACAATGCAACTGCCTGAATTAAGTCCGGTACGGGGATGGGCGCGGGTGCCGAAACGGCGTCAGGAGACCGCGGGCAGCGCCGGCCAGGGGCCGAGCGGGTCCACGTACAGCGCACCGAGCGCCACCGCACCCCCCGCGGTGGCCAGCACCGAGCCGGTGAAGCTGCTCGGCACCACGGCCCGCTCCGGGTCGTCGCAGACCCAGGAGCGCTCCGCCACCTCCGCACGCAGATCGGCCAGACACTCCGGAATCCGGCCCGCCCCCGGCTCGACGACCACGAGCACCTCGGGGTCGAACATGTCCAGCAGCAGGGCGGCGGCCCGGCCGACCAGCCGGGCCCGCCGGCGGAACAGCGCCACCGCCCGCGCCTCCCCGGCCAGCGCCTGTTCCAGGAGTTCCGGGAACGAGCCGACGACCAGCCCCTGCGCGGCGGCACGCCGCACCATGGCACGCTCGGACACCTCCGACTGGAGGCAGCCGGTCCGTCCGCAGGAACAGGGCTCTGCCCCACCCGTGCCGCCGGCGCCGAGCGGGAGGTGCGCCACGCTGCCGGCGCCGGAGCGCGGGCCCCGGTGCATGGCCCCCTCGGTGGCGAACGCCGCGTCCACGACGGCGCCGACGAACAGCAGGACGGTGCTGCTGCGGGTCGACTCCTCGCCGAACAGTTGCTCCGCCCGGGCCAGCGCCCGGGAGTGGCTGTCCACGTGGACCGGCAGTCCGGTCGCGGCGGAGAGGATGTCGCGGGCCGGCACGTCCCGCCAGCCGAGGTGCGGGTGAGCCACGACCACACCGGTGTCGGGGTCGACCCGGTGTCCGGTGGCCAGGCCCAGGGCGAGCACGGTCCGCCCGCCCGCGTGCGCGGCCACCAGCCGGGGCAGCCGGCCGGCGAGTTCGGTGAGCATCCGGCGGGGTTCGGTGGTGCGGTGCGGCTGCCGGTCCTCGGCGATGATCCGGCCGCGCAGATCCATCAGGGAGACGGTGGAGTGGGCGACGGCGATGTGCGCCCCGGCCACGAGGAAGCGGCCGGTGTCGATCTCGACGGGGATGTGCGGCCGGCCGAGCCCCTTGGGCCCCGCCGTCTCCGCGCTCTCCCGGACGAGACCGCGGGCGAGCAGCTGGCCGACGTGTCCGCTCACGGAGGCGGGCGAGAGGCCGGTGAGGCGGGCGACGGTGGAGCGGGCCACCGGACCGTGGTCGAGGATCGCCCCGAAGACGGCGCCGGTGCCCGCGGGCCGGCGGCCCGGCCTCGCGGCGGGGATGTCGGAGCGGCGCAGCGGGGTGGGGTGGGGCCCGGACGGGCGGCGGACGGGTGCGGACAGACTCTTCACAGTGTCTTCCAGGTCCTCGGTGGCAGCGGTTGACGCGGTGCGTGCTCCGGGTGCGGAGCGCGGGGCAGACCGCCGCCGGCGTACGGCCGAAGCGGCGCTGCCTCTCCCGTGGAGAGACACCCTGCGAGGAACCGGGACGGTGGTGCGGGGCGGGTGCGGCCCCTGCGGCCGGGTCGGCGCGGGCGTGGTGCTCTCAGGCCCGGTGACACACGGCGGAGCACACGCGCTTCAGGTCGATATGACCTCGCGTCGTCAGGTGTGCGGATCGCTGCATGCCGCGCAACGTAGCCGGACCGGCGCAAGCCGGTCAAACCATTGCCGCATCATGGACACCCTTGTGCGGTACGGGTGTTGCCCCCGTATTGCGGCGGCATGGCGGGCGTACGGCGGGCATGTGAACAGGGGCCGGGGGCCGGGCGGCGCGGCGGGCACGGGCGGGGCCGGCGGCGGGACCCTCCCCGGACGGCCGGGCGTTTTCTGGAATTAACCTCTGATGCCTTGTCATCGCCGGTTCTACGCGCATAGCTTGTGCTCCCTCACCACACTCTGAGGGGCAGTCTCCGTGCGCATATCCAGACCCCGTTCCGTCCTGCTGGCCGGCGCGGTCGCCGTGACCCTCTCGGCGACCGCGCTGCCCGCCGCCTTCGCCGTCCCGTCGTCGACCGCAGTGATCTCCGAGGTGTACGGGGGCGGCGGGAACTCGGGAGCGACGCTCACCCGCGACTTCATCGAGCTGGCGAACGCCGGCTCCGCCGCGTACGACCTGTCCGGATTCAGCGTCCAGTACCTTCCCGGGGCCCCGTCCGCGGGGTCGCTGTGGCAGGTCTCGGCGCTGACCGGCTCCGTCGCGCCCGGCGGCCGCTATCTGGTCGCCCAGGCCGCGGGCACCGGCGGCACCGTGGCGCTGCCCGCCCCGGACGCCACCGGCACCGTCGCCATGTCCGCCGCGAGCGGCACCGTCGCCCTCGTCTCCGGAACCACGCCGCTGACCTGCAGGACGGCGGCGGACTGCGCCGCCGACACCCGCATCGTGGACCTGGTGGGTTACGGCTCCGCGGTCGTCCGGGAAGGCACCGGACCGGCCACGGGCGCCTCCGCCACCGCCTCCGTGGCGCGCGCGGCCTCCCTCGCCGACACCGACGACAACGCCGCGGACCTCACCGCCGCGGCCGCCACCCCGGTCAACGCGGCCGGCGAGACGTCCGGCGGCGGCGAGGACCCCGGCGACCCGGGCAACCCGACCGAGCCCGGCACCGTGCGCGTGCACGACGTCCAGGGCACCACCCGGGTCTCCCCGCTGGACGGCAAGGCGGTGACCGGGGTACCCGGCATCGTCACCGCGGTCCGCACCACGGGTTCGCGCGGCTTCTGGATCCAGGACCCCTCGCCGGACGCGGACCCCCGGACGTCCGAAGGCGTCCTCGTGTACACCGGCTCCACCGCCCCGACGGTCGCGGTCGGCGACTCGGTGCTGGTGAGCGGCACGGTGGACGAGTACTACCCGTCGGCCACCACGCAGTCGGTCACCGAGATCACCGCCCCCAGGATCACGGTCCTCTCGTCGGGCAACGCGCTGCCCGCGCCGGTGACGGTCGACGCGGCCTCGGTGCCCCGCGGCTACCTCCCCTCGGCGGACGGCGGATCGATCGACCCGCTGCCCCTGGAGCCGGCGAGGTACGCGCTCGACCTCTACGAGTCGCTCGAAGGCACCCGGGTCCAGACGTCCGACACCCGGGTCACCGGTGCCACGACCTCGTACGGCGAGGTCTGGGTGACCGTCGAGCCGAAGCAGAACCCGACGCGCCGCGGCGGCACCCTGTACTCCTCCTACCGGGACCAGAACACCGGCCGGATCAAGGTGATGTCGCTCGACACCACCCGTCCCGTCCCGGTGGCAGACGTCGGCGACGTGCTGTCCGGCACCACCACCGGCGTGCTGGACTACGACTCCTTCGGCGGCTATAGCCTCCAGGCCACCCGGCTCGGCACGCTCACCGACCGGCACCTGAAGCGTGAGGTCACCAGGAGGCAGAAGGGCGGCGAACTCGCCGTCGCCACGTACAACGTGGAGAACCTCGACGCGCTGGACGAGCAGGCCAAGTTCGACACGCTCGCCAAGGGTGTCGCGGTCAGCCTCTCCTCCCCCGACATCGTCTCGCTGGAGGAGATCCAGGACGACAACGGCGCGGTCAGCGACGGCACGGTCGGCTCCGAGGCGACACTGAAGCGGTTCACCGACGCGATCGTCGCGGCGGGCGGCCCCCGGTACGCGTGGCGCTATGTCGCCCCGCAGGACGGCAAGGACGGCGGCGAGCCCGGCGGCAACATCCGCAACGTCTTCCTGTTCAACCCGCACCGGGTCTCCTTCGTGGACCGGGCGGGCGGCGACGCGACGACCGCGGTGACGGCGGTGCCGACGCGCAAGGGCGTCACCCTGTCGGTGTCTCCCGGCCGGATCGACCCGGCCAGTGAGGCCTGGTCGGACAGCCGCAAGCCGCTGGTCGGCGAGTTCCGCTTCCACGGGAAGCCGGTGTTCGTCATCGGCAACCACTTCGCGTCCAAGGGCGGCGACCAGCCGCTGCACGGCCGCTACCAGGAGCCGACGCGCAGTTCGGAGACGAAGCGGATCCAGCAGGCGGCGGAGGTCAACACCTTCGTCAAGTCGCTGCTGGCGGCGGACAAGTCGGCGCGGGTGGTCACGCTCGGCGACCTCAACGACTTCGCGTTCTCGCCGACGATGTCCGCGCTGACCGCGGGGAAGGCGCTCAAGCCGCTCATCACCACCCTGCCGGCGAACGAGCAGTACAGCTATGTGTACGAGGGCAACTCGCAGACGCTGGACCACATCCTGACGAGCCCCGGCATCCGCCGGTTCGACTACGACGTGGTGCACATCAACGCCGAGTTCGCCGACCAGGCGAGCGACCACGACCCGCAGATCGTGCGGGTCCGGGTCGACGGCCGGCACTGATCCGGCCGGCCGGGCAGCGCTCCTTCGAGGGGTCTCAGCTGCCCGGCCGTGGCAGGACCGGACCTGCCGCGCCCGCCCGCGGGCGCGGCAGCGAGGCGAGCGGCCGCAGGGCGGGCGCGGCCTCCAGGGGGCGGTCGGTGAAGAAGCGGGCGACCAGGTCCGCCACGTCGTCGGGCCGCTCCAGCACCACCCAGTGGTCGGAGTCCCCGATCGTCAGGAACCGGCTGCCCTCGATCGTCGCCGCGAAGGCGCGCTGCCGTTCCGGCGAGGTCACGGTGTCGTGCTCGCCCGCGAAGACGAGCGCGGGCACCCCGCTCAGCCCGCCGGAGAAGTCCGGCCGGTGGCCCAGTGCCCGGCGCAGCGACTGCGCCGCGTGCGGGGAATGGGTGAGCGCGTGGACGAACGACCGCCGGACGTAGCGGCGGGCGAGCTCCCTGCGGTGGACCCGGCGCCGCGGGTCCAGGCACAGCAGCGCCTCGGCGGTGATGGTGGCGAGTCCCTCCATGTCGCCGGTCCCCAGCCGGTCGACCGCGCCGCCCCACTGGGTGCGCTGGGCCTCACTGATGTGCGCCGGCACGCCCCCGAGGACCAGCCGGGCGATCCGGCCGGGGTTCCGGCGGGCGCAGCCGAACGCGATCGCCGTGCCGTAGGAGAACCCGAAGAGGTTGACCCGGTCCGCGCCGAGGTCGTCGATGATCCGGGTGACGGCGGTGTGCAGGACCTCGTCGCCGGTGCCGGGCGGCAGCGGGTCGGCGCCGCCCATGCCGGGCAGGTCGGCGGTGACGACCTGGGCGTGCGGGCCCAGGTGCTCGTCCATCTGCGGCCAGCCGTACATCCCCTGGAGCGCGCCGCCGATGACGACGACCGGTTCGGTGCGGGGCGCCGGCTGCGGCAGGAGGCGGTAGCTGTAGCGCAGTCCCTGCACCGTCAGGTTCCGGACGATCTCGTCGGGCATGGTCATCGGTCCTTGTGTCCGCTGCGGTCAGGCCCGGGTGAGGACGAGGGCGGCGTTGTGCCCGCCGAAGCCGAGCGAGGTCTTGACGGCCGCGTCGAACACGCCCGGCCGGGCCTCCTTGCTCACCACGTCGACCGGGATCTCCGGGTCGGGGGCGTCGAGGTTGACGGTGGGCGGGACGAGCTGGTGCTGGAGGGCGAGCACGGTCAGCGCGGTCTCGATGCCGCCCGCGGCGCCGAGCGTGTGCCCGGTCATGGCCTTCGTCGAGGTGACGAGGGGGTGGTCGCCCAGGACGCGGCGGAGCATCGTCGCCTCGATCAGGTCGTTGGACACGGTCGAGGTGCCGTGGGCGTTGACGTGGCCGATGTCGGCCGCGGACACCCCGGCGTCGGCGAGGGCGGTGCGCAGGGCCCGTTCGATGCCGCGCCCGTCGGGGTCCGGGGCGACGGCGGAGTACGCGTCGCTGGAGGCGCCGTAGCCGGCGACGTGGGCGCGGACGGTGGCGCCGCGGGCCGCCGCGTGTTCGGGGCGTTCTATGACGAGGAGTCCGGCTCCCTCGCCGACGACGAAGCCGTCGCGGTGGGTGTCGAACGGGCGGCAGGCCGCCGCGGGGTCGTCACGCCGGGTGGAGACGGCCTTCAGCTGGCAGGCGCTGGCGATCAGCAGCCGGGAGCAGACGGACTCGGCGCCGCCCGCGACGACGATGTCGCAGGCGCCGGTGCGCAGCATCTGGTGGGCGGTGCCGATGGCGACGGTGCCGGAGGAGCAGGCGGTGGAGACGGCCTGGCTGGGGCCGTGCGCGCCGAGGTCCGTGGCGACGCTGCTGGCGGCGCCGTTGACGACGGTGAGCGGGGCGAGCTTCGGGGAGACCCGGCGGGCGCCGCGCTCGGTGAGGGCGGTGTGCTGCTCGTCGTAGAAGGGCAGTCCGCCGTGGGCGGAGCCGATGACGACGGCGACGCGGCCGCTGTCCCAGACGGCGGGGTCGAGCCCGGCGTCGGCGACGGCCTCGCGGGCGGCGATGACGGCGAGCTGCGAGAAGCGGTCCATGAGCCGCTGGGTGGCGACCCCGAGCACGGTCCGCGTGTCGAGGCCGGTGACGGTGTACATGAAGTCGCAGGGCAGGCCCTGGAGTTCGGGCCGGTGCGGGACGGAGGGCGCGTCGGCGGCCTCGGACACCCCGCGCCAGGTGGCGGCGGTGCCCACGCCCGCCGCGGTGACGAGCCCGATCCCGGTGACGGCGGCGGCGAACGGCTCGGGGCGGTACCGGGCCGTCATGCCGCGGCCTTGCGGTGCACGGCGTCGACCAGCTGCCCGACGGTGTCGCGCGAGGTCAGCTGGACGTCTTCGAGGTCGACGCCCATGCGGTCCTCGATGAGGAGCCGCAGTTCCTCCAGGGCCAGGGAATCGAGCCGGAGCTGACGGAGCGACGCCTCGGGGCGGATCGCCACCGGATCGGTCCCGAAGTTCACCACCAGCAAGGTGCTGATCTCGTCTGCCGTGCTCATGGGGCACTCCTCCGCTGTCGTACGCGGTGACGCCTTGCCGCGTGAAGGTGTGAGTGCCGTCGGGGGACGCCGGCTGGTCCGGAGGAACCTTTTATACGCCCTGCCGGCCGCGGGTCCGGTCCGCGTTCCCCCGTGCGGTGGGGGGTTGTCCAGGTGTGCGAATCCGCTGGTGCGCACGCCGGGGTGCGACGATGGGGCGCACGGTACGAGAGAGGGAGAATCCGGGATGGCAGTGGAGAACGGCAACGAGGGACCCGCGCAGGTCAGCCCGAGCGCCTGGGTGGCGAAGCAGGCCGAGCTGTACGAGTCGTCGGGCGGCACCAAGGGCACCACGCAGCTCGGGGTCCCCTGCCTGCTGCTGGACTACGTCGGCCGGCGCAGCGGCGCGCTGCGGCGCACGGTGCTGATGTACGGCCGCGACGGCGACGACTACCTGATCGTGGGCTCGAACGGGGGCTCGGACAGTCACCCGCTCTGGTATCTGAACCTGCTCGCGAACCCTTCGGTCGAACTGCGGGTCGGCACCGAACGGTTCCCGGCGGTCGCACAGACGCTGACCTCCGACGAGAAGGAGCGGGTGTGGCCGCATCTGGTCGAGGTCTTCCCCCGGTACGCGCAGTACCGGGCCGGCACCGACCGCGACATCCCGGTGGTCCGGCTGCGCCGGACCCCGTCGGCCGAGAGCTGATCAACGGGCCTCCCCACGGCGCCGGTCCGCCCGTAAACTCCAAGATCATGACGATCGAAACGACTCAGGCCGGCATGACCGCCGAGGCCGAGGCCCTGTTCTCCACCATGTCCACGATGCGCGCGATGCGCCGCCTCAAGCCGGAGCCCGTGCCGGACGAGACGATCGAGCAGCTGATACAGGCCGCCGTCTGGGGTCCCAGCGGCGGCAACATGCAGTGTTACGAGTACGTGGTGGTGACCGACCGCGAGGTGATGGCGCGTCTGGCGCCGCTGTGGAAGCGGTGCGTGGACGCCTATCTGGCGACGACCGGGAAGTACGCGCCCAAGGGTATGGACGACGCGGCGTACGGCCGGATGGTCGCCGCCATCGAGTACCAGCGCGACCACTTCGCCGACACGCCGGCGCTGATCGTGCCCTGCTACCGGTTCCCTGAGCCCCGGATGGAGGAGGAGGGCCTGGCCGCGTACGCGCAGGCGCTCGGTCCTGCGGGTGTCGAGCACATGATGAGCACGCAGACCCGCTTCCAGGCGCTCGCCGAGGGCTCCTGCGTGTATCCCGGTGTCCAGAACATCCTGCTCGCCGCCCGCGCGCTGGGCCTCGCGGCGAACGTCACCATCTGGCACCTGATGCTGGAGCAGGAGTGGAAGGAGGCGCTGGGCATCCCCGAGGACATGGAGACCTTCGCCGCGATTCCCGTCGGATGGCCGCAGGGCAACTTCGGACCGATCCGCCGCCGCCCGGTGGCCGAGGTCATCCACCGCGACCGCTGGTAGCACCCGCCGTCCGGACCCCGCCCGGCGCGGCGGGGTCCGGACGGTCCGACGCCTCTCCCGTTCCGAGCTCAACTCCATTGGAGTGAAAGGGAGTTCGACACGCGGGGCGTTCATTGTCATGCCCTGAACAGATGGTTACCCTGAGCGGGCTTCGCGACCCCTGCGCCCACCCCACCCGGGCCCGGGGGCCGTTCTTCTCCCCCACAGAGCAGGAGCAGGTATGCCCACACGCGCCGCCGCCCACACCAAGGCCCGCGCCTCCGTGCTGGCGGCCCTCACCGCCACCGTCCTGGCCGCGACCGGCACCCCGGCCCTCGCCTCGACGGACCCCGGGCACCCGATGAACCGGGCGTTCGAACGGGCCGCCGCGCAGTACGACGTGCCGCGCGATCTGCTCGCCGCCGTCGGCTACGGCGAGACCCGGCTCGACGGCCACTCCGGGCGCCCCAGCCAGGCCAACGGCTTCGGCGTGATGCACCTGGTCAGCAACCCCGAGAACCGCACGCTGGAGCGGGCCGCCGGCCTCACCGGCGAACCCCTTGCCGCGCTCCGCACCGACACCGCGGCCAACATCCTGGGCGGGGCCGCGGTGCTGCGCGGTTACGCGGACAAGCTCGGGCTCGACGCCCGGGACCGCGACGACCTCGGCGCCTGGTACCCGGCCGTCGCCCGGTACGGCGGCAGCGAGGGACCGGCCGCCGCCCTCTACGCCGACACCGTCTACACCTTCCTGGCGGACGGGCTCGACGCCGTCACCCCGGACGGCGAGCACGTCTCGGTGACGGGACGTCCGGTGTCCCCGCACAAGGGCGCGCTCACCGCGGCGGACACGAGCACCCGGAGCGCCGACTACCCCTCGGCCCTGTGGGTCCCGGCCGATCCGAACAACTTCGCCACGGGGCGCACGGCGGCCATCGACAAGGTGGTCATCCATGTCACGCAGGGCTCGTACGCGGGCTCGATCAGCTGGTTCCAGGACCCGGCGTCCGAGGTCAGCTCCCACTACGTGGTGCGCTCGTCGGACGGCCAGATCACCCAGATGGTGCGCGACAGCGACACCGCGTACCACGCGCGGAGCGCCAACGCCTCGGCGCTCGGCATCGAGCACGAGGGGTTCATCGACGACCCGTCCTGGTTCACCGACTCGATGTACCGGTCCTCGGCCGCCCTGACCGCGTACCTGTGCGGGCGGTACGGCATCCCGAAGGACCGGGCGCACATCATCGGGCACAGCGAGGCGCCGGGCAACGACCACACCGACCCCGGCCCGTACTGGGACTGGACCCGCTACATGGAGCTGGTCGCCGGGAGCACCGGCGGCTCCCCCGGCGCGGACGGGCTGAGCTTCGCCGCGTACGGCACCCAGCGCAGCGGTTCGACGAACACCCAGGTCACGGCCGTCCAGACGCTGCTGAACGCGCAGGGCTACCCGGCGGGCGAGGCGGACGGCAGCTTCGGCCCCGCCACCCAGGCGGCGGTGACGGCGTTCCAGGCGGCGCACGGGCTGGAGTCCGACGGCGTCGTGGGCGCCAGGACCTGGACCGCGCTGCTGTCGGCCGGAGACACCTCCACCCTCGCCGAGGGCGCGTCGGGCGACGGTGTGAAGCGGCTCCAGCGGGCGCTGACCGCGGCGCTCGGCTCGACGGTCGGCGTGGACGGGAGCTTCGGACCCGCGACGGCGACCGCGCTGCGCGGCTACCAGACGGGGCGGGGGCTGACGGCCGACGGGATCGCGGGGCCGGACACCTGGGCGGCGCTTCAGGCGGGCCGCTGACGGCCTGAACGCCCCTCGTGAGGCGCCCCGCCGCCCGGCGGGCGCCTCACGAGGCGCTGAGCGGCGTGCGCCGGGCGATGACCTTGCGGTAGCTGATGCGCCAGCCGCGCTCGCCCCGCACGACCAGGTCCTCGTAGGTGACGCTGCCGCTGGTGCCGTCGGCGTTGACGCCGATGCCCTTGGAGCGGGCGGCCACCCGGCCGTCGCCGAGGTCGGTGAGCACGATGTTCGTGACGTGGTGCCCGACCGGGTTGAGCGCGCCCATGGCGAGCGCCGCGTCCCGGAAGGCGTCCACGCCGATCAGTGAACCGTGCCCGAGGTCCGTGATGTCGTAGACGACGTCGTCGGTGAACAGCTCCTCCAGCCGGTGGAGTTCACCGTCGTCGACCAGGTGCCCGTGCAGGGCGATCAGTTCCATGACCGCCAGGCGGTCATCGGTCTCCAGTGCCATGTGCTTCCCTTCGCCGGTACGGACGGCCCCGACGGTACGCCCGCGGCGCTCAGTCCCGCGACGGCGTTCCGGCGCGTTCGTACCGCAGCTCCACCACCCCGTTGCCGAAGGTCCGGGTCCCCGTGAGCCGCAGCGCGGTCAGGGTGTCCGCCGAGGGGAACATGGGCTTGCCGCGGCCGATGAGGACCGGGTGGACGTAGACCCAGTACTCGTCGATCAGGTCGAGCTCCGCGAAGGACGCGGCGAGGCCGGCGCCGCCGACCGACAGGTCTCCGCCGGGCTGTTCCTTCAGCGCCATGACCTCTTCGCGCACGACCTCGTGGACGACCGTGGTGTTCCAGTCCGCCCGCTCCAGTGTCCGGGAGTAGACGTACTTCGGCATGTTCCGCCAGATGACGGCGAAATCGGCCATCGGCCCGGCGTTGGCGGGGTCCTGGTCGGCGGTGGGCCAGAAGTCCGCCATCAGTTCGTGGACGACCCGGCCGTCCAGGAACCCGCCCATCGCGGCGATCCGTTCGTTGAAGTAGCGGTGCAGTTCCTCGTCGACCAGGTGCCAGCTGATGTCCCGGTCCGGACCCTCGATGAAGCCGTCGAGGGACATGGACATGGAGTAGATGATCTTCCTCATCGCGAACCTCACCATGGAGCGTCAGGGACGGGTCTGCGGAACGAAACCGACCATACCCGGCAGCGGCGCACGGACACGGGAACTCGGGGAAGGCCTTGACGAACGGCGGGCGCACCCCGTAGGAGTCGGGGAAGGCGCGGTGCCCGGAGCCGCCCGCCACCGTCCCCGAGGAGTTGCGCACGTGAGAGTCGGAGCGGCACGCGCCGCCGCGGTCCGCTGGGTGGCCGGCCACGCCCGCTCGGCCCCCGGATACCGCGGGGCGTACTTCAGCGGGTCGACGGTCGGCCGGGCGGACGACGCCCGGCTGGCGCCGTCGTCGGACGTCGACGTCGTGGTCGTCACGGAGGAGGACGACCCGCCCGCGAAGCCCGGCAAACTCCGTTACGAGGGCGCCCTGCTGGAGATCACCTACGTGCCGTGGGCGGAGCTGCGCGACGCCGGGACGGTGCTCTCCTCGTACCATCTGGCGGGCAGTTTCCGGGTCGACACCGTCATCGACGACCCCACCGGCGGGCTGCGTGCCCTGTACGCGGCCGTCGCGCCCCGGTTCGCCGAGCCGGACTGGGTCCGGCGGCGCTGCCTGGACGCCCGCCGGCGCGTCGAGGGCCGCCTCGCCGCGTTCGACGGGACCGTCCCCTTTCACGAGCAGGTGCCGGCCTGGATGTTCCCCACCGGGGTCACCACCCACGTCCTGCTGGTCGCGGCGTTGCGCAACCCCACCGTCCGGCTGCGGTACCGGGCCGCGCGCGACGTCCTCACCGCGTACGGGCAGCCTCACCTGTACCGGGAACTGCTGGAGCTGCTCGGCTGCGCCGACGTGTCCGCGGAGCTGGTGCGGCACCATGCGGGCGAGCTGACCCGGACGTTCGACGCCACGGTCCCGGTGGCGCGCACGCCGTTCTTCTTCAGCAGCGACCTCACCGAGCAGGCCCGGCCCATCGCGGTCGACGGCAGTCTGGAGCTGATCGGCCGGGGCGAGCACCGCGAGGCCGTCTTCTGGATCGTCGCGACCCTCGCCCGCTGCCACACGGTGCTGGCCGTGGACGACCCCGCGCTGCACGCCGAACGGCTCCCGGCGTTCCGGGCGGCGGTGGCCGACCTGACCGGGATCACCGGTACCGCCGGTCTGCTGGAGCGGCGCGACGAGGTCCTCCGGTTCCTGCCTCGGCTGGACGAGGCCGTGGAGAACGTTCTGGCGGCCAACCCGGACATCGCCGGACAGCGCCCACTGCCGCCGCGGCTCCCGCTCTGATAATTTGCCCGCATGTCATCTCCTCGTGCGTAGGACCCCGCGCCGACCGCACCCGTTGCCACGGGTGCGGCACTCCGGTGTCCCCGCATGCCCGCAGCGCAGGTTCTCCGCGCTGCCCTCACGAGGAATGTCATCGTGCTCACGTCTTCTCCCGCGCCTTCGCGCGCGCCCTCGTACGCCGCCGTGCTCCGAACCCCCCACGCCGCGCGCCCCTTCGCCGCCGCCCTGCTGGGGCGGCTGTCGTACGGCATCGCCCCTCTCTCCCTCCTGCTCGCGCTCAAGGCCGCCACGGGTTCGTACTCCGTGGCCGGCGGCGCCATGGCCCTGTTCGGCGTCGCGAGCGTCTCCCTCTCGCCCGCCCGTGCGGCCCTGATCGACCGGTACGGGCCGCGCCGGGTCCTGCCGCCCATGGCGGGGCTGTACGCGGCGCTGCTCGCCGTGATCGCCCTGGCCACCTGGAATCCCGGCGCCCCGGCGCTCCTCCTGGGCGGGCTCAGCACGGCGGCGGGCGCCTGCACCCCGCCGCTCGGTCCGGTCATGCGGGCGCTGTGGAGCAGCCTCGTCCCCGACCGGGAGCTGTTGCAGCGCGCGTACAGCCTGGACGGGGTCGCCGAGGAACTGATGTACGTCACCGCCCCGTTGCTGGTGGGGATCGTGGTGACGTTCACCGTGCCGGCGGCCGGGGTGCTGGCCGGTGCGGTGCTCGTGTTCGTGGGCGCGGCGGGGCTGGCGACGTCCCCGGCGGTGCCCCGTGCGCGCACCGGACAGCCCCGGGCCGGCGCACCCGGCGCGCCCCGGCTGCGCCTGCACGGCATCGTCGACCTGCGGAACGCGGTACTGGTGACGGCCGGCGTGGGGCTCTGCCTCGGCGCGCTCGATCTGCTGGTGGTGGCGTTCACCGAGCGGCTCCACCAGGCGGCGGCCGTGTCCTGGGTGCTGGCCGCGCTCTCGGCCGGAAGCGCCGTCGGCGGGCTGGCCTACGGGGCGGTCCGGTGGCGGTCGTCGAGCCGGGCACGGCTGCCGGTGGTGGCCGCCGCGCTGGGCGCGGCGCTGCTGGCGGCCGGGATGTCACCGCATCTGTACGTGCTGGCCGCGCTGGTCGCGGTCGCCGGGCTCTTCGTCGCGCCCGCGCTCACGACCGCGTATCTGATCGCCGACGAGTCGGTGGACGCGGCCCGGCGCACCCAGGCGGGCGCCTGGGTGAACACCGCGTTCAACGCCGGGTCGGCGGGCGGCACCGCCGCGGTCGGTCTGCTGGTCGACCGGCTGCCGCTCGCCCTGTGCTTCGCCCTGGCGGCGGCTCCGGCACTGCTGTGCGCGGCGGCGGTGGCCCGGGGCGGTGCCCGCCGCCGCCGGACCGCGAAGCCCTCGGGATCAAAGGCCCCGGACGCGGTGGGCGGAGTCTGACCGGGCCGCGCCGGGGCTCCGCGTCTCAGCCGCCGGCCCAGGACTCCCAGACCGCGGTCAGTTCCGCGTCCACGGCCGGGGCGACCGTGTCCAGCAGCCGGACCTGTGCGCCGGGGCCCGCCAGGTCGGTGCGGTAGGGGTGCGGCGGCCCCGGCGGAGTCCTGCCGAGTGCGGTGACGGCGCCGATGACGCGGTGGGGGCCGAGAACGCCGGGCAGTTCGCGCAGTTCCGGGTCGGTCAGGTCGAGGTCCTCGACGAGGAGTTCCCGGCCGTCGTACGTCACCCGGGTCGTCGCCCGCACGCTTCCGCCGCGTTCGCCGGAGCGGCCGAGCACCAGGGTGTCGCGCCACAGCATCCGGGCGCCGGCGGCGAGCCGGACGTCCATGTCGCGCTCGACGTCCGCCCCGGCGGAGACCACGAACGGCAGTCCGCACCACAGGAGTTCGCCGCCCTCGGCGACATCCACCCGGGCCTGCCAGCGGGAGCTGCCGCCCCGGTGGTCGTAGGCGACGAGCCCGGCCGGTTCGACGAGCTCCAGGCGGGCGCCGGGGCCGACCGAGATCCGCAGCCCGAGCTCGTCGCCCGCGAGCAGTCCGGCCCGGGTGCCGACGAGGGCGATCCGGATCCGGTCGGCCGCCGGCAGCAGCGGGCGCGGGGCGAGGAAGGCACCGGGCCGCAGTTCGCGCGCCAGATGACGGCCCGTGGCGTCGCGCTCGACGCCGACGGCCACCGGTTCGTTCACGAGTGGCTGTGGCTGTGGGGCGCCATCGGGCCGGGATCGGTGGGGACATGGCTGCCCGAACGGTGGCGGGCGAGCAGGGCCCGCACCCAGTCGGCGAGTTCGGCGACGGAGGCCGGGTCCTTCCTGGACAGGGCGAGGACGGGGAGCCCGCCGCGGGCCGCCCCGGCGTCGGCGACCATGGCGGCCACGTCCACCTCCACATAGGGCGCGAGGTCCGTCTTGTTGATGATCAGGAGGTCGGCGCGGGCGATGCCGGGTCCGCCCTTGCGGGCGACGTCGCCGCCGCCCGCGACATCGATGCAGAACAGCTGCGCGTCGGCGAGGGCGGGGCTGAAGGTGGCGGTGAGGTTGTCGCCGCCGCTCTCGACGAGGACCAGGTCCAGCGGCCCGTACGCCTCCTCCAGGTCCTCGACGGCGTCCAGGTTGGCGCTGACGTCGTCGCGGATCGCGGTGTGCGGGCAGGCGCCGGTCTCGACCGCGCGGATGCGTTCGGTGGGCAGGACGCCCGCCGAGCGCAGGAAGCGGGCGTCCTCGTCGGTGTAGATGTCGTTGGTGACGACGGCCATGGACAGTTCGCCGGCGAGCTCGCGGCACAGGGTGGCCAGGATGGAGCTCTTGCCGGTGCCGACCGGTCCCGCGACACCGAGGCGCAGGGCGCGGGGCTGGTTGAGCGGCTCGTGGAAGTGGGGGTTGGGCTGCGGGGCGGGGGTGGTGCCGTTGTCGGGCGAGGAGTTGTGGGGCAGGGAGTTGTCAGGCAAGGAAGAGTCTCCGTTCGCGTCGTGCGTGTTCGAGCGCCCACTGTTCGGTGAGCGGGGCCGTACGGGCGGGCAGCCGGTCCGGGCTCCGTACGGCGAGGGCGGTGGTCACCGCCCGGGCCGCGTCGGGTGCGGCGGCGAGGATCCAGGCGGCCGAGTCGAGCGGGTCGCCGGGCAGGAGTTTCAGTGCGGCCGACGCGATGGTCTGGAGCTCGTCGTAGACGACGGCGTGCGCCAGTTCCTCATCGGTGACCCGGAGTACGGCTCCGAGGGCGCCGAGTGCGACCGGCCGCAGGGGACGGGAGTCCAGGGCCGCGAGTGCGGCGACCGCCGGATGGTCCGGGGCCAGCCGCCGGGCGAGCCGCCGCACGCCCCGGCCGAGTGTCGCCGACGCCTCCCGCTGCGGGGCGGCGGGCGTCCGGGCGGCGAGCGCGTCCTGCACGGGCCGGTAGTCGGCCGGGTCCCGCCCGGCGGCCCGCAGGGCGAGGACGGCGGCGGCCGCCTCGGTGACGGCGGTGGTGTGCAGCCGGGACCTGAGGAGCGCGGGGATCCGGTCGCGGGTGAGGCCCGCGGCGACGGCCGGCTCCAGTCCCGCGCTGTAGGTGTACGCGCCGACCGGGAGCCGTCCGTCGCCGAGCAGGAGCGAGGCCAGGGACGCCATCAGAACATGGAGTACCGCTGGGTCAGCGGCAGTTCGGTGGCGGGCGACGGCTCGACGAGCTCCCCGTCGATGCGGATGGCGAAGGTCTCCGGGTCGACGTCGATGGCCGGGAGCGCGGTGTTGTTCGGCAGATCGGCCTTGGTCAGGTGGCGGGTGGGGCGCACGGCGACCAGTTCGCGGTCGAGTCCGAGGCGTTCGGCGAGACCGTCGGCGAGGGCGGCCGGGGCGACGAAGCTGACGGAGAGGTGCGGGGCGGCTCCGGCGGCGGCGGTGGGGCGCAGCAGCACGGGCTGGGTGGTGGGGATCGCGGCGTTGGCGTCGCCGAGGGGTGCGTACACGACCATGCCGCCCTTGATGACGGCTGCGGGGCGGATGCCGAAGAACGCGGGGTCCCAGAGCACCAGGTCGGCGAGCTTGCCCGGCTCGACGGAGCCGACGACGTGGTCGATGCCGTGGGCGACGGCGGGGCAGATCGTGTACTTGGCGACGTAGCGGCGGGCCCGTTCGTTGTCGGCGGGCAGGGCGCTGCCGCGGTCCCCGAAGCGCTGCTTCATGACGTGGGCGACCTGCCAGGTGCGGCAGACGACCTCACCGATCCGGCCCATCGCCTGGGCGTCGGACGAGGTGATGGAGAGGGCGCCGATGTCGTGGAGGACGTCCTCGGCCGCGATGGTGGTGGCGCGGATGCGGGACTCGGCGAAGGCCAGGTCCTCGGGGACGCGCGGGTTGAGGTGGTGACAGACCATCAGCATGTCGAGGTGTTCGTCGACGGTGTTGACGGTGTGCGGGAGCGTCGGGTTGGTGGACGCCGGAAGGATGTGGGGGTGGGAGGCGACGGTGATGATGTCGGGTGCGTGGCCGCCGCCGGCGCCTTCGGCGTGGAAGACGTGGATGCCGCGTCCGGCGATGGCGTCGAGGGTCCCCTCGACGTACCCGGCCTCGTTGAGGCTGTCGCCGTGCAGGGCGACCTGGAGTCCGTAGGCGTCGGCCGCCTTCAGGGCGGCGTCGATGGCGGCGGGCGTGGCGCCCCAGTCCTCGTGGACCTTGTAGCCGCCGGCGCCGCCGAGCGCGGCCTCGCGCAGCCCCTCCTCGCCGACGGTGGAGCCCTTGCCGAACAGCATGATGTTGAGGGGGACGTGGTCCAGGGACCGGTGCATCATCGCGAGGTTCCAGGCGCCGGGGGTGACCGTGGTGGCCTTGGATCCCTCGGTGGCTCCGGTGCCGCCGCCGATGACGGTCGTGGTGCCGGTGGCCAGCGCCTCGTGGAGGGTCTCCGGCATGAGGAAGTGGACGTGGGTGTCGACGGCCCCGGCGGTGAGGACGCGGCCCTCGCCGGAGACGACGTCGGTGCCGGGCCCGATGACGAGGTCCGGGTGGACGCCGTCGGCGATGTCGGGGTTGCCTGAGCGGCCGAGGGCGACGATCCGGCCGGCCCGGATGCCGATGTCCGTCTTGACGATGCCCCAGTGGTCGAGGACCACCACGTTGGTGATGACGAGGTCGAGGGCGCCCTCGGCCCGCGAGGCGGTGGCCTGGCCCATGGATTCGCGGATCGACTTGCCGCCGCCGAAGACGGCCTCCTCGCCGCCGAAGCAGCGGTCCTCCTCGACCTCGATCCAGAGGTCGGTGTCGGCGAGCCTGATGCGGTCGCCGGTGGTGGGTCCGTAGAGCGCCGCGTACGCGGCGCGGGTCAGTTGTGCCATGTCAGTCGGCCTCCTCTGCGCCGGTGCCGGCCCCCGGCGCGGCGGGGACGACGATGCCGGGCACCGTTCCGCGTCCGCCGAGTGCGACGAGGGTGATCTCCGCGCCGACGCCGGGCTCGAAGCGCAGCGACGTACCGGAGGGAATATCGAGCCGGAATCCCTTTGCCGACGGGCGGTCGAAGGAAAGCGAGGGATTCACGTCGGAGAAATGGAAATGGGAGCCGATCTGAATGGGCCGGTCCCCGTCGTTCACCACCGTGAGCTGAATCTTCGGGCGGCCGGAATTGATGTCCACGATGCCGGATCCGGTCCGCACCTCGCCGGGGATCACGGGATCGGCGCGGTGATCGTGACGAGCTTGCGCCCGTCGGGGAAGGTGGCCTCGACCTGGACGTCGTGCAGCATCTCGGGGACGCCTTCCAGCACGTCAGCACGGGTGAGGACGGATCGGCCCGCGGTCATGAGATCGGCGACGCGGGCGCCTTCGCGGGCCCGTTCCATCGCCCAGCAGGCGAGCAGCGCGACGGCCTCCGGGTAGTTGAGGCGGACGCCCCGCGCCCGGCGGTCACGGGCAACCATTCCGGCAACACTCAGCAGCAATTTCTCCGTGTCGGACGGAGTCAGAAACATGGGAAACCTCCATGGCGGCAGTCCCCGGAATTCCCGGAATCGCCTCGGCCACGTTCCTCTTATAAACCTCCGGGCGGCGCCGTGGCAACTTCCGTCGCACCGCAAAAAGTCCCTTTCTGCCGTTATCACCTGCCATATACGGGCAAAGCAGACAAATTTTGATGATCGAAGAAGGACGCGGCGGACACGCGAAAGCGGCCGCGCACCCCGGGAACGGGGTGCGCGGCCGCCTGGGTCGCGACGCTCAGCAGGTCACTTCAGACCGAAGGCCCTGATGATCTCCTGGTCCACGGCGAGACCGCCACCGGCCTCCGTGTGCGCCTTGAGCGACACGGCCGTGGCGCCCCTCTCCGGGGTCTTGAACCGGGCGGTCCACGAACCGGCCGAGTCCTTCTTCAGCTGGACCGCGCTCCAGGACTTCCCGTCGTCGTAGCTGACCGACAGCGAGGCCTTCGACGCCTTCACGGCGCCCGCCAGCCACTCCTGCGTGGCGGACGAGAGACCGATCTCGGTCCACTTCCCGGCCTTCACGTCACCGGCCAGGTCGGTGTCGACCGCGTAGTCCAGCTGGAGGAGCGGGATATCGGCCTGCGCCGGCCCTTGCGGGTCGAGGGCGCCCGAGACGAAGTTCCACTCGGTGTGCGTCCGGACCGAGGACTTCCAGGTCTCCGCGTCGCGCGAGGCGTCGAGGACCAGTCGGTACGGAAGCTTCTCGGGTGCGAGGTCCCCCACGTAACCCGCCCGGCCCGGTCCCTCGTCGATCAGCGTGTCGCCCTGGTAGACGGCGACCGTGCCGGTGTCGTACTCCTTGTCCGGCATGGAGCCGGAGTGACCGGCGCCCGCGTCCGTCCACGGCGTGAGGTTGTACTGGATGTCGCCGTACGCCGACCGGAACGGGCCCCAGTAGCCGGTGCCCAGACGCGGCCGGCTGACCGGCGCGAACCAGTCCGCCCTGGTGGTGCTGCCGGCCCGGTAGTCCATGTCGGTGCCGCGCTGCTCCAGCGAGGTGTCCGTACCGGCCTCGTTGTACACCGAGTGGTCCTCGTACCAGAACGAGTCGCCCGGCAGCGGGTTGACCCACTCGGTGCGGACGGCGGGGTACTTCTCGTACTCGGCGAAGCCGATGCCGAAGCCGTAGTCGGGGATGTCGTAGCGGTAGCCGCCGCCGAGCCGGGCCCGGTCGCCGTAGAAGGTGTTCTCCACCTTCGCCAGCTGACGGGTGGACGGGGCGAAGGCCAGCGAACGGTCCGGGATGGTGCCGTCGTGACGGTCGACCAGGTCGTACACGTACCGCGTGAACTTCCGCTCCTCGACGGTCACCTTGCTGCCGCGCCGGGCGGCCCTGACGAGATCCTCGCCGGCGAGGCGCCGGACGGAGGCGACCGGGATGGGGAGCGTGGTGCCGTAGTCGGCGTAGGACTCCATCAGCACGCCGTCGCCGCTGTTGACGACGAACAGCGCCTTGGCGCCGGCGGCGATCGCGGCAGCGGCCCGGTCGGCGGGTGCCACCGTGTCACTGCTGCGGATCACGACCGCCTTGCCCCTGGCGTTCAGGCCCCGGTAGTCGGCGGTGGCACCGTTGCCCGCGAAGACCGTGTCGAGCCGCTTCCGGCTGTCCTCGGCGACGGGCGAACCGCCCTGCACGGTGACCGGCACGTCGCGGCCGTCGGCCGTCAGGTCGACCAGCTTCTCGCCCTGCCGCCAGCGGGTCAGGAAGGAGAAGCTGCCCTGGGTGACCTTCTTCGTGGGACTGGCCCACAACTGGTCGTACGTCAGCGGGATCTGGTAGGCGTCGCGCTGGACGGTGCCGTCCGGCGCTGTGCGTGCCATGTCGTAGCGCAGCTGACGGGTCTCCGTCTCCTGCGGCGTCTTCACGGCGACCTTGTGGGCCTCGGAGGCGTCGAGCGACACGGTCTTCGGCCTGTCGAGGATGATCTCCGGTGCGGCCAGGAAGGCGAGGGCCCTGGAGTCGGCCGTGTCGCCCTTGATGTCAGCGGCGGCCCAGGCGGTGTAGTTGCCCGGGGGCAGCCGCAGGGTGGTGTCGCCGGCCACGCCGACGACGCCCAGGTTCTCGTCGCCGAGGGCGGCGATGACGACCTGGCCGTCCATCGGCTTCCCGTCACGGCCGCGCAGCTGGAGCTTCAGGTCGTAGAGCTCCTGCTCCTTGTTCAGCGCGAACCCGGTGTGCGCGACGGTGGCGCCCGAGGCGTCCTTGGCGATCACCTGCCCGGAGAACGTGGTGTTGACCGGGACCTTCGACGGGTCGAGCGAGAGGACGGCCTCGGCGGTCGAACCGGCCGGCACGGTCAGCTGCTTCGCCGACAGCGTGTACGCGTCCGCGTCGCTGTCCGTCGCCAGATCCAGCGTCACGTCCTCGGTACCGGTGTTGCGGTACGTGATCGTCCGCTCGGCCACCGGATCGGACGCGCTGTGCGGCCAGTCGTACGAAGCGACCGCGACGGAGCCCGTGGCCTCGATCTTCGTGTCGATGGCGGCCTTCACGTCGACCCGGCCGGTGCCCTGCTCGTACGGGGTGTAGGCGGGGAGCACCTTCGACGAGGTCATCAGCGCGTCCTTGATGCGCTGACCGGACCAGTCGGGGTGACGCTCCTTCAGGATGGCAGCGGCACCCGCGACGTGCGGGGTCGCCATCGACGTACCCGACATCGACTGGTACATGCCCTCGATGCCGGGGACCGACTGCGATGCGGCCGCGTTGATGTCGACGCCCGGGGCGGAGAGGTCCGGCTTCAGGCCGTACGAGCGGGTCAGCGGGCCCATGGAGGAGAAGTCGGCCCGGCCGTCCTGCTTGTCGACGGCGGCGATCGTGAGCGCCTTGTCGGCGGAGCCGGGCGAGCCGATCGTGCCGGCGCCGTACGCGTTGCCCGCGGCGATCACGAAGAGCGGACCGCCGTCCGCCGAAAGGGCGTCGACGGCCTGGGCCATCGGATCGGAACCGTCGTCCGGGATGCTGGAGCCGAGGCTCATGGAGACGACGTCGGCGCCCTCCGCCTTCGCCCACTCCATCGCCTCGATGATGCCCGAGTCCGCGCCGGAGCCCTCGTCGCTGAGGACCTTGCCGATGATCAGGTCCGCGGCCGGGGCGACGCCCTTGTTGACGCCGTCCGACGCGGCACCGGAGCCCGCGATGGTGGACGCGACGTGCGTGCCGTGGCCGTTCTTGTCGTCGACCTCCTGGCCCGGCACGAAGCTCCTGGACTCCAGGACGCGGTCCTTGACGTCCGGGTGGTCGGCGTCGATGCCGGTGTCCAGGACGGCGACCTTGGTGCCCTTGCCGTCGAAGCCGTCGGCCCAGGCCTGCGGGGCGTTGATTTGCGGGACGGAGTCCTTGAGCGCCGCCTCGACCCGGCCGTCGAGCCACAGCTTCGCGATGCCGTCGTCCAGCGAACGGGCGGCGGGCGTCTTCGCGATGTCGTCCCAGAACGCCCGCGCGGTGTCCTTGCCCGCCTTCAGCGCCACGCCGTGGATGGACTCCAGCGCGCGGACGGTCCGGCTGCCGCGCGGGGCCGCGGGCAGCGAACGGGCCTTGCCCGCCGGATAGGTGGCGATCAGCGGGATGCCGGCGGACTTCGCGTCGTCGTACCCCATCTTCGCGAGCGCGGAGATGTTGAACAGGCGGCGGTCCAGCCTGCCGGCGGCGATCAGGCTGCCGGCCTCGTCGGGCAGGACGTAGATGTCGTCCCCGGCCTGCTGGACGTGGACCCCGCCCGTCGCACCGTCGGGGCGGTCCACCGTGACGGTGTCCTGGTTGCCGGCGCCGTCGGCGTAGTGGACCACGTCCCCGGTGACCAGGGTGATGTCGTACTGGTGGACCGGATTGCTCCGGCCCCCGGCCGGGGCGGGCCCCTCGGCGGCGGTGGCGGAACCCGTGACGGGCAGCAGCGCGCCGCTCACCAGGGCGACGGAGGTCGCTATGAGGAGGGCTCGGCGCCGCGCGCGGGCGGGTCTCGCCCGGCGTGCGGCGGTGGAGGGTGTGGATGTCATGCAGCTGATCTACCGGTTAACGCACCGGTTCGTCATGGACTATCGGTGGCGGAAAGCCGCCGCGGCGGAGAACCGCCGTCTGATCAGGGCGGATGACGTCCTGCGCCACAACGCCCGGAGACGGCGGAAGGCCGGTCCCGCACCCCTTGCCGGAGGGGTGCGGGACCGCCCGTTCCCGGTCGGCGGGGGGGGGCTGCTTCGGGCCGTATTGATGAAGCCCGGTCAGGCCACGGAGCCGATCCGCCCGGCCGGTTCCAGGGCGCGGCTGGGGTGGATCGGGGTGTGTGCGCCGGTCAGCGGGACCCCGCTGCCGCCGCGTCGGTCGGCGACTATCTCGGCGGCGATCGACAGGGCCGTCTCCTCGGGGGTACGGGCTCCGAGGTCGAGGCCGATCGGCGAGTGCAGCCTGGCCAGTTCGAGTTCGGTGACGCCGGCTTCGCGCAGCCGGTCGTTGCGCTCCAGGTGCGTGCGGCGCGAGCCCATCGCGCCGACGTAGGCGACGGGCAGCTTCAGCGCCGCCTCCAGCAGGGGGACGTCGAACTTGGCGTCGTGCGTGAGGACGCACAGGACGCTGCGGGCGTCGACCTCGGCCCCGGCCAGGTAGCGGTGCGGCCAGTCGACGACGAGTTCGTCGGCTTCCGGGAACCGCGTCCTCGTGGCGAAGACGGGCCGGGCGTCGCACACCGTGACGTGGTAGCCGAGGAACTTCCCGGCCCGTACCAGCGCGGCGGCGAAGTCGATGGCCCCGAACACGATCATCCGGGGCGGCGGGACGCTGGACTCGACGAGCAGGGTGAGCGGCTGTCCGCACTGCGAGCCGTCCGCGCCGATGGTGAGGGTGCCGGTGCGGCCCGCGTCGAGCATCGCGCGGGTCTCGGCCGCCGCGGTGCGGTCCAGCTCCGGGTGCCCGCCGAGCCCGCCCTCGTAACTGCCGTCGGGACGGACCAGCAGGGGCCGGCCGAGGAGGTCGGCGGGACCCTCCGTGATCCGGGCGACCGCCGCCGCCTCCCCCCGCGCCGCGGCGGCGAGCGCGGCGGCGAACACCGGGCGGGCGGGGTCGTCCGCCCGGACCGGCGTCACCAGGATGTCGATGACGCCGCCGCAGGTGAGACCGACCGCGAAGGCCGTCTCGTCGCTGTAGCCGAACCGCTCCCGTACGGTCGTGCCGTCTTCGAGGGCCTGTTGGCACAGCTCGTACACCGCGCCCTCCACACACCCGCCGGAGACCGAGCCGATCGCCGTTCCGTCACGGTCGACGGCCAGCGCGGCACCCGGCTGCCGGGGCGCGCTGCCGCCGACGGCGACGACGGTGGCCACGGCGAAGTCGCGTCCCTGCCCGGCCCATCGGTCGAGCTCCTCGGCGATGTCCAGCATCTCGGTCTCCTTGACGGATGTGTGTGGAGGGGTGTGCGTCAGCTGACGCCCAGCCAGCTCTCGATCGGGTGGAGGGCGAAGTAGACGACGAAGATCACCGTCAGCCCCCACATGAAGGCCCCGACCTCGCGGGCCCGGCCCTGGGCGACCTTGATCGCGACCCAGGAGATGACACCTGCCGCCACACCGGTGGTGATGGTGTAGGTGAACGGCATCAGGACCACGGTCAGGAAGACCGGGATGGCGACCGCGCGGTCGCTCCAGTCCACGTGCCGGGCGTTCTGCATCATCATGGCGCCGATGACGACCAGGGCGGCGGAGGCCACCTCGGCCGGCACGATCGCCGTGAGCGGGGTGAAGAAGAGACAGGCTGCGAAGAAGAGCCCGGTGACGACGGAGGCGAGCCCGGTCCGGGCCCCCTCCCCGACGCCGGTCGCGGACTCGACGAAGACCGTCTGGCCGGAGCCGCCGGCGACACCGCCGATCGCACCGCCCGCGCCGTCGATGAACAGCGCCTTGGACAGGCCGGGCATGCGGCCCTTGTCGTCGGCCAGCTTGGCCTCGGTACCGACACCGATGATGGTGGCCATCGCGTCGAAGAAGCCGGCCAGCACCAGGGTGAAGACGATGAAGCCGACGGTCATCGCGCCGACGTCGCCCCAGCCGCCGAACTCGACGTCCCCGAAGAGCGAGAAGTCGGGTGACGAGACCGCCGAGCCGCTGAGCTCGGGCGGGCCGCTGCTCCAGATCTTCGGGTCGACGTCGGCGACCTTGTTGATCACCACGGCGACGACGGTGCCGACCACGATGCCGATGAGGATCGCGCCGGGGATGTTGCGGGCCTGCAGCATGAAGATCAGCAGCAGGGTCACCGCGAAGACGAGAACGGGCCAGCCGGCCAGCTCACCGGTGGGGCCGAGGGACACCGGAGTGGCGGTGCCCTTCCCCACGAACCCGGCCTTGTAGAGGCCGATCAGGGCGATGAAGAGCCCGATGCCCATGGTGATGCCGTGCTTCAGCGGGAGCGGGATCGCGTTCATGATCAGCTCACGCAGACCGGTGACCACCAGGAGGCAGATCACCAGGCCGTACATCACGCACATGCCCATGGCCTGCGGCCAGGACATCTCCGGGGCGACCTGTGAGGACAGGACGCCGGAGACGCTGAGTCCCGCGGCGAGCGCGAGGGGGACCTTGCCGACGAATCCCATCAGCAGGGTGGTCGCCGCGGCCGCGAGCGCGGTGGCGGTGATCAGCCCGGGCTGGCTGAGGAGGTTGCCGTCGACGTCCTTGCCGCCGAGGATCAGCGGGTTGAGCAGGAGGATGTACGCCATGGCCATGAAGGTCGTGACGCCGCCGCGCACTTCGGTCGCGACGGTGGATCCGCGCTCGGATATGTGAAAGTACCGGTCGAGCCAAGATCTTCCGGCGGGGACGCGCGAGCCGGGGCCCGCGTCCTCCGCGCCGGTCTTCGGTTCCACTGACTGCTGGGTCATGATGCCTGACTCCCAAGGTTCACAGGGGCACCCGCGATGGAGAATCGAAATGCGGGATTTGGGATGACTGCGCTGGCGGCACGACCCGGGGGACGGCCCGAGACGAACTGTTCATGCGGAGTGGAGAGAACGGGTACAGCGGTGGGACTGTTCAAGGGCCGCGAGCGGTGCGGAACTTGGGTTCTCCGGGCGGTGCGGGCGGAGGAAGTGTGACGTTCCCTGGAGGCGCGCACCGCCCGGAGAGCTGTGGAGGAGCTCCGGTCAGGTGCCGGTGAGGTGCTCGGGTCGTACCGGCGTCCTGTTGAGCTCCAGTCCCGTCGCGTTCCGGATCGCCGCGAGGACGGCCGGGGTGGACGACAGGGTGGGGGCCTCGCCGATGCCACGGAGCCCGTACGGGGCGTGTTCGTCGGCGAGTTCGAGCACGTCGACCGGGATGGTCGGGGTGTCGAGGATGGTGGGCAGCAGGTAGTCCGTGAAGGACGGGTTGCGCACCTTCGCGGTCTTCGGGTCGACGATGATCTCCTCCATCACGGCGACGCCCATGCCCTGGAGGGTGCCGCCCTGGATCTGGCCGAGGACGGAGAGCGGGTTGAGCGCCTTCCCGACGTCCTGGGCGCAGGCCAGTTCGATGACCTTGACCAGGCCGAGTTCGGTGTCGACCTCGACGACCGCGCGGTGCGCGGCGAAGGAGTACTGGACGTGGCCGTTGCCCTGTCCGGTGCGCAGGTCGAAGGCCTCGGTGGGCCGGTGGCGCCACTCCAGCTCGACGTCGACCGCCTCCTCCTCCAGTACGTCGACCAGATCGGCCAGCACCTCGCCGCCGTCGGTGACGACCTTGCCGCCCTCCAGGAGGAGTTCGGCGGTGGCCCAGGCGGGGTGGTACGTACCGAACTTGCGGCGGCCGATCTCCAGGACCTGTTCCCGGACGGCCTCGCAGGAGTTCTTCACGGCGCCGCCGGTGACGTACGTCTGCCGGGAGGCCGAGGTGGAGCCCGCCGAGCCGACGCGGGTGTCGGCCGGGTGGATGGTGACCTGGGAGACGCCGAGTTCGGTCCGGGCGATCTGGGCGTGCACGGTGACGCCGCCCTGGCCGACCTCCGCCATCGCGGTGTGCACGGTCGCGACGGGTTCGCCGCCGATGACCTCCATGCGCACCCGGGCGGTGGAGTAGTCGTCGAAGCCCTCGGAGAAGCCGACGTTCTTCAGGCCGACCGCGTAGCCGACACCGCGCACGACGCCCTCGCCGTGGGTGGTGTTGGAGAGTCCGCCGGGCAGCGCGCGGACGTCGGCGTGCTCGCCGGCGGTCTCCCACTGGCGCTCGGGCGGCAGCGGCCTGGCCTTGACCCGGCGCAGCAGCTCGGCGACCGGGGCGGGCGAGTCGACCACCTGGCCGGTCGGCAGCAGGGTGCCCTGCTCCATGGCGTTGAGCTGCCTGAACTCGACGGGGTCCATGCCGAGTTCGGCGGCGACCTTGTCCATCTGCGCCTCGTAGGCGAAGCAGGCCTGGACGGCGCCGAAGCCACGCATCGCCCCGCACGGCGGGTTGTTGGTGTAGAGCGCGAGCGCCTCGATGTCGACGTCCTCGATGACGTACGGGCCGACCGCCAGCGAGGAGGCGTTGCCGACGACGGCCGGGGAGGCGGAGGCGTAGGCCCCGCCGTCCAGCACGATGCGGCACTTCATGTGGGTGAGCTTGCCGTCACGGGTGGCGCCGTGCTCGTACCAGAGCTTGGCGGGGTGGCGGTGGACGTGCCCGAAGAAGGACTCGAAACGGTTGTAGACGATCTTGACCGGCTTGCCGGTGCGCAGCGCCAGCAGGCAGGCGTGGATCTGCATCGACAGGTCCTCGCGGCCGCCGAAGGCACCGCCGACGCCGGAGAGCGTCATGCGGACCTTGTCCTCGGGCAGGCCGAGGACGGGGGCGATCTGGCGGAGGTCGGAGTGCAGCCACTGGGTGGCGACGTACAGGTCGACGCCGCCGTCCTCGGAGGGCACGGCGAGACCGGACTCGGGGCCGAGGAAGGCCTGGTCCTGCATGCCGAAGACGTACTCGCCGCTGACCACGACGTCGGCACGGGCCTTCGCGGCCTCCGCGTCGCCGCGGACGATCGGCTGCCGGTGCACGATGTTGGGGTGCGGCACCTCGCCGGCGTGGTGGTCGTCGCGGCCCTCGTGGAGGACGATCGCGTCGGGGGCGGTCGCGGAGGCCTCGTCGGTGATGACCGGGAGCTCGCGGTAGTCGATCCTGATCTTCGCCGCGGCCCGGCGGGCCGTCTCCGGGTGGTCGGCGGCGACGATCGCCACCGGCTCGCCGTGGTGGCGGACCCTGCCGTTGGCGAGGACGGGGGTGTCCTGGTACTCCAGGCCGTAGTTCTTCACCGCGGTCGGCAGGTCGTCGTAGGTGAGCACGGCGTAGACGCCCGAGGTGGCGAGCGCCTCGGAGGTGTCGATCGAGACGATCTCGGCGTGCGCGACGGTGGAGCGCAGGGTGTGGCCCCAGAGCATGTCCTCGTGCCACATGTCCGAGGAGTACGCGAACTCGCCGGTGACCTTCAGGATTCCGTCCGGGCGCAGCGTGGACTCGCCGATGCCGCCCTTGGTGCGGGTGCCCTGGTTGATATTGGTGGGGGAACCGGTAACGCCCATCGTCTAGACCGTTTCTTCCGCGCGGGCGGCCGCGAGGCGGACCGCGTCGAGGATCTTCTCGTAGCCGGTGCAGCGGCAGAGGTTGCCGGAGAGCGCCTCGCGGATGTCCGCGTCGGACGGCTCCGGGGTGCGCTCGAGCAGCTCGTCGGCGGCGACCAGCAGTCCGGGGGTGCAGAAACCGCACTGGACGGCTCCGGCGTCGATGAACGCCTGCTGGATCGGGGAGAGTTCACCGGTGTCGCGGGTCTCCTCGGCGGACGGCTTGGCCTTCCACCGCTGTGCCTTGTCGACCGTGGTGCCGCAGGCGCCCGACGCGCAGCCGGTGCCGGGGTGGGCCTCGGTGCGGTGGGCGGCGAAGTCGGCGAGGCCTTCGACGGTGACGACGTCGCGGCCCTCGACCTGGCCGGCCGCGACCAGACAGGAACAGACCGGGACCCCGTCGAGGCGGACCGTGCAGGAGCCGCACTCGCCCTGCTCGCAGGCGTTCTTGGAGCCGGGCAGGCCCATCCGCTCACGCAGGACGTACAGGAGGGACTCGCCCTCCCAGACGTCGTCGGCCTCGTGACGTCGGCCGTTGACCGTGAAATTGACGCGCATGATCAGGCAGCTCCTTCGGTGCTGCGGCCGTTGCCGCGGTACGACTCCCAGGTCCAGCCGAGGGTCCGGCGGGCCATGATCCCGACCGCGTGCCGGCGGTAGCTCGCGGTGCCGCGCACGTCGTCGATCGGGTTGCAGGCGGCCGCGGCGAGCGTGGCGAACTGCTTGGCGACGGACGGCGTGATGATCGTGCGGCTGTCCCAGAACCCGCCCTCTTCCAGCGCGGCGTTCAGGAACTCCTCCGCCTCCTTCGCCCGTACGGGTGTCGGGGCGGCGGATCCGATGCCGGTGCGGACGGTGCGGGTCTCCGGGTGCAGTGCCAGGCCGAAGGCGCAGACGGCGATGACCATCGCGTTGCGGGTGCCGACCTTGGAGTACTGCTGCGGCCCGTCGGCCTTCTTGATGTGCACGGCCCGGATCAGCTCGTCCGGCTCCAGGGCGTTGCGCTTGACGCCGGTGTAGAAGGCGTCGATGGGGATCATCCGGATGCCGCGGACGGACTCGGCCTCGACCTCGGCGCCCGCGGCGAGCAGGGCCGGGTGGGCGTCACCGGCGGGTGACGCGGTGCCGAGGTTGCCGCCGACGCCGCCGCGGTTGCGGATCTGCGGCGAGGCGACGGTGTGCGAGGCGAGCGCCAGTCCGGGCAGCTCGGTGCGCAGGTGCTCCATGATGGCGCTGTACGGGACAGAGGCGCCGAGCCGTACGCTCTCCTGGCCCACCTCCCACTCGGACAGGTCACCGATGCGGTTCAGGTCCAGGAGGTACTCGGGCCGCCGGTGGTCGAAATTGATCTCGACCATCACATCGGTGCCGCCCGCGATGGGCACAGCCGTAGGGTGCTCGGCCTTGGCGGCGAGCGCCTCCTCCCAGCTGGCGGGGCGAAGGAAGTCCATGAGTGGCTCTCTTCTTCTCAATCGGGTCGTTCACTGGGGGCTGGAGACGGCCGGCCCTCGACTGGTCGTTCATGTGTTGTTAACGCGGTGTGTGGCCCAGTACACAAGCCCTGCTCCACCTGGTGCAGTCACCGAAACCATGAAGGAGTTGGCTGGTCTTCGCCCTCGTCTTGTAGATTCGAACGAATGGCGGGGAACGGTTACCTCGCCGCAATACCCAGTTTTCCCCCGCACCAACGAAAGAGAACGGCGGCGACGAGATGCGGCTGCGCGCACTGCTGGAGACCGACGCGCTGGGCCTGCGGCTGCTCGGCGACGACGAGGAGTTGGACCGGACGGTCCGTGGCGTGATGACCACCGACCTGCGGGACCCCAGCCGCTACCTCACGGGCGGTGAGCTGGTCCTGACCGGCCTGGCCTGGCACCGGGACGCGACGGACTCGGAGCCGTTCGTACGAATCCTCTCCGGCGCCGGGGTGGCCGGGCTCGCGGCGGGCGAGGCGGAGCTCGGTGCCATTCCGGACGATCTGGTGGAGGCGTGCCGCCACCACCGGCTGCCGCTCTTCGCCGTCCATGAGACCGTCGCGTTCGCAACGATCACCGAGCATGTGGTGCGGCAGGTGTCCGGCGAGCGGGCCGGTGACCTGGCGGCGGTCGTCGACCGGCACCGCAGGCTGATGACCTCGGGTCCGGCGGGCGGCGGGCCGGAAGTCGTCCTCGATCTGCTCGGCTCCGACCTGGACCTGCACGCCTGGGTGCTCTCGCCCACCGGCCGGCAGATCGCGGGCGCCGGCGCGCCGCTGCCCGGCCCGCTGGGTGCGGAACTGGCCGGGCTGCACCTGGCCGCGGTCCGCTCCGGCCGCCGCGCCCCGCACCGGGCGACGATCGGCGGGGTGACGTATTCGCTCTTCCCGATCCGGAACAACGGCCGGGGAGCCGTGCCGGCCTCCCGTGATGTCCGGGAGTCGGTGCTCTCCGACTGGCTGCTGGCCGTCGAGGCCGACGCGGGCGACTGGCCGGCGGCCCGGCTCGACCTCCTCCAGGGGGTCACCCAGCTGATCGCGGTCGAGCGGGACCGGCGCGACGCGGCCCGTACGGTGCGCCGCAGGCTCGCCCAGGAGGTCCTGGAGCTGGTCCAGGCCGGTGCCCCGCCCGCCGAGATCGCCGCCCGGCTGCGGGTCGCCGCCCCGGTGCTGCTGCCGGGTCTCGGCACCGCTCCGCACTGGCAGGTCGTGGTGGCCCGGGTCGAGTGGGACGAGGACGGCGCGCCCGGCGGCAGCGGTTCCGGGATCGCGGGCGGCCCGGTCGCCCAGGCGCTGCTGGAGGAGATCCTGGTCGACCCGGCCGTGACCGGGCCGGATTCGGCCGACCGGATCGCGGTCGCCCATACGGGTGACGAGGCCATCGCGCTCGTGCCGCTGCCCGCCGCGCCGGCGCCGCCGGCGGACGCGGACGACGGCGCCGCCGACGACGCCGGGGCCGACGATCCCGCGCTGCACGCCGACGCCCTGCTGGCCGCAGTCCGCACCCCGCTCTCCGCGGGTCTCGCCGACGACGGCCGCCTGACACTGGGTGTCAGTGCTTCGGTGCATTCGCCCGAGGGGCTGCGCGGCGCCCTGGAGGAGGCCCGGCACGCCCGGCGGGTGGCTGCGGCCCGGCCGGGGAGGGTCTGCGCGGCCGGTCACCACGAACTGGCCTCGCACGTCCTGCTGCTGCCGTTCGTCCCCGACGACGTGCGCCGCGCGTTCACCGCACGCCTGCTCGACCCGCTGCGGGACTACGACCGGCGGCACCGCGCGGAGCTGATCCCGACCCTGGAGTCGTTCCTGGACTGCGACGGTTCCTGGACCCGCTGCGCGGCCCGGCTGCATCTCCACGTCAACACGCTGCGCTACCGGGTCGGGCGAATCGAGCAGTTGACGGGGCGTGACCTTTCGCGGCTCGAGGACAAGCTCGACTTCTTCCTCGCCCTGCGGATGAGCTGACTCCCGGGGGTCCCGGCCGTCCCCGCGGGTCCCGGTCGATTGTGAAAAGTTTCACCTGACATTGTCTCGACCTCTTGGCCCGGCGTGCCATTCCGTGCTGTGATGCGGCCAGACTCAGAGCGTCCGCCCTCTCGACGGCCGGACACTCTCCACAGCTCGATGGCGCGCTCGGGGAGGGCAATGTGGCGTATACCGCCATGTCTGGTTCCGGAACGACAGCAGATGACGATCCGCCGCTCCAGACAGCCGTATGGCGGTTGCGCTCACGCGCCTGCTGGACGGACGCCGCGGCTCTGCTCGAACACGACGCCGCCACCGATCCGGCCGCCGCGCTCCAGCGGACGGCCCTGCTGACGGAGCGCTGTCTCTACACCGGACAGGGCTGGACGGAGGCGGAGGACGCGCTGCGCACCGCCGAGGCCATGGCCCACGACGACGCCGAGCGCGGGGCCGCCGCCTGCGAGCGCGGCTATCTGGCCTACGCGTCGACGCTGCTCGGGGTACGGGACCGGGCCGACGAGGCCCGGGTGGCGCTGAGCCGGGCCGCGGCCCTCCTCTCCCCGGCCGCGGCGGGCCGTCCGCTGCTGGACTTCCGGCGGGGCCTGATCGCGCAGAACATCGCCGACTCGCCGCAGGCCGCCCGGGCCGCGTACCGCAGGGCCCACGCGGGCGCGACCGCCCAGGGCGACGCGCTGCTGCTCTCCTCCACCTGGCGCCACCTGGCCCTGATCGCGCTGCGCGAGGGCGAGCTCGCCGAGGCCCGGCACGGCTTCGCGGAGTCCCTGCGGATAAGGGAGGAGCTCGGCTACCTGGTGGGTACGGCCCCGGCGCTCATCGCCCTGGCCGACGCGGAGCCCGAGCCGGAGGCGGCGACCCGGCTGCGGGCCGAGGCGGGCCGGCTGTTCCGGCTGCTCGGCGGTGTGCCGACCTGGCTGGCACCGCACCTGGACCCGCCGGGTCCGGAGACGGCCGAGGCGAACTGAGACGACGACGGCCTGGGGGCGCCTGGGGGGGGCGGCCCCGGGCCGGGTGTCAGCCCCCGGAACCGGCGAAGTGCTCCCGGACGAGTGACTGGACGACGGTGACGTCCTGGGCGATCAGCGCGTCCAGCAGTGCCGTGTGCTCGGAGGCGTCCGCCAGCAGGTCGGCGCGCCGGGTGACGGGGTTGCCCTCCAGCGGCCACTGGGAGCGGCGGTGCAGCTCGTCGGCGACCAGCACCAGCTGGGCGTTGCCGGCGAGGGCCAGCACCGCACCGTGGAAGGCCCGGTCGGCCTCGGCGTAGCTCGCCCGGTCCCCCACGGCGGCCGCGGCGACGGTGGCGTCGGCCAGCGGGCGCAGGGCGCACCAGCCGGCCGGCGGGACGGTGCGGGCGAGCCGCAGCATGACGGGGACCTCGATCAGTGCCCGCACCTCGGCCAGCTCCGCCAGTTCACCGGCGCCGCGCTCGGCGACCCGGAAACCGCGGTTCGGCACGACCTCCACGGCCCCCTCGACGGCCAGCTGCTGCATCGCCTCGCGCACCGGGGTGGCCGAGACGCCGAAGCGGGCGCCGAGCGCCGGTGCGGAGTAGACCTGTCCGGGAACCAGCTCGCCGTCGACGAGGGCGGCGCGCAGGGCGTCCAGGATCTGGCCGCGCACGGAGTGCCGCTGCACCGGGGCCCGGGGGGCGGGCGGCTCGCTGTGGGTGTGCTCTCCACGGGCCTGTTCGGGCACCCGGACGGACGAGGAGGGGGTCACGGATGCGGCGGGCCCGTACGGTGCCCACGCGCTCTCACGCGCTCTGCCCTGCTCCACGGATACCTCCTCGACCGGTCGCGGGCGCGGCTCGCGAGTACCGCGCCCCGTGTGCACGATAGGCGGACAGGGCTGCAGTTCAAACATCGATCCGTTCGGGTAAGGTAAGGCTTACCTGCAAACGATCGCGATTCGGTGGTCCCTGCATGACCCTGCCCACACTGCTTCCCGGCGCCACGACCTCGGCGGTCACCGACGCGTACGCGCGCCTCGCCGAGGTCTTTCCCGGCCTGCGTGCCGAGGTGCTCGACGACGGCGAGCCCTCCCCCGACGGCTCCGGCTGGGTGGGCGCGCACGAGCTCGCGGCCGGCGGCAGCGCGCTGGACACCTTCCTCTCCTGGGACGAGGCGCAGGTGCTCCGGGACTACGGGCAGCAGGCCAGGCCCGATGTGATCGCCGGCTTCGGACTGCACCGCTACGCCTGGCCGGCCTGCCTGCTGGTGACCGTGCCGTGGTTCCTGCACCGGCGGGTGCCCCGGATCCCGGTCGAGGACGTCGCGTTCCAGCGGGCACTGGGCCATCTGACCGTGCGGGTGCGGGAATTCGCCTGCCTGCCGGACGATCCGGCGGCCGGGCTGCCGGGCGCGCGGGTGGTGGCCGACGAGGCCGCGCTGCGCGCCGAGGTGCTCGCGTCCGTGGCCGAACACCTCGGCCCGGTGCTCGACGGCTTCCGCCCGCGGATGCGGCGCGGCAAGCGGGCCCTGTGGGGCATGGCGACGGACGAGATCGTCGAGGGCCTCTGGTACGTCGCCCATCTCCTCGGTGAGGAGCGGCGCGCGATGGCGGAGCTGGAGGCGCTCCTGCCGGGCACCACGAAGCCGTACGTCGGGACGGCGGGCTTCCGGGAGCTGACCGGCCCGGACGGCGAGTCACTGCCCACCCGCGACCGTGCGAGCTGCTGCATGTTCTACACGCTGCGGCCCGAGGACACCTGTGTCACCTGCCCGCGCACCTGCGACGCGGACCGGGTCCGGAAGCTGACGCCCGCGCCGTAGCCCGCGCCCTGAGGGCTGTCCCACAATTCCTGGCGGGACAGCCCTGGCTCCGGCGCAGAACCGAGGCCGCTCGCACGAGTGGCGCGAATCGAACACAACTCCCCTGCGACATACGGGCATTCGACCAGATCGCGGTTATCCGGCGGCTCTGCCACCCCATTGGCGTTCTCTTGCCCCGAAACGGCCTGGACGTGTTCCGATTCCCGGCACGATGGCGGCCGAAACGCCCTATCGCGACGCAAGGGACCGCGCATGAGACTGACCGACATATCGCTTGACTGGCTGCTTCCGGCCGCCGTGCTGCTCGCGGGGGTCATGGCGGCGGTGGCGGTGGTCGCACGCGGCAAGCGCGCTGCTGACACATCCGCGGCAGCCGACGACTCCTGGGAACGCAGCGAGGAACGGCGTAGACGCAAGGAAGGGCTCTACGCCACCGCTTCGTACATTCTGCTGTTCTGCTGTGCCGCGGTCGCCGCCGCCCTCTCCTTCCACGGGCTCGTCGGCTTCGGGCAGCAGAATCTCGGCCTCTCCAACGGCTGGGAGTATCTGGTGCCGTTCGGCCTCGACGGGGCCGCGATGTTCTGCTCCGTCCTGGCGGTGCGGGAGGCCAGCCACGGGGACGCGGCGCTCGGCTCACGCCTGCTGGTGTGGACCTTCGCCGGGGCCGCCGCCTGGTTCAACTGGGTGCACGCACCGCGCGGCCTCAACCACGCGGGCGCTCCGCACTTCTTCGCGGGGATGTCGCTCTCGGCGGCCGTGCTCTTCGACCGGGCCCTGAAGCAGACCCGGGTGGCCGCGCTGCGCGAACAGGGCCTGGTGCCCCGTCCGTTGCCGCAGATCCGGATCGTGCGTTGGCTGCGCGCACCCCGGGAGACCTTCGGCGCCTGGTCGCTGATGCTCCTGGAAGGCGTACGCACGCTGGACGAGGCGGTCGACGAGGTTCGCGAGGACCGCCGGGAGAAGGAGCAGAACCGTCTCCGCAGGAAGGACCAGGAGAAGCTGGACCGGGCGCACATCAAGGCCCTGAACCGGCAGAACCGGGCCTGGGGACGCGTCGGCCGGGGCGGCGCCCAGGTGGACGTCCAGGCCATCTCCCCCGCGACGGGCTCCGCACAGTCCGTCGCGGAGCCCGCCATATCCGAGCCGGGTCAGCTGCCCCTGCGACCCCGGCCATCCCTGCAAGCCGTGAACGGCCCGAAATCCAGGGACGTTCCGGAGCTGAGCTCGACTGATCCGAGAGCAGTCGACCTCACTCACGACGACGACACCCAGGCACTGCCCCGGCTCGACTCGCTGGAGCAGAAGCTGAAGGACCTGGAGCAGCAGTTCGGCTGATGGATCGTCACACGATCCTGCGGGATACGGCCCTGACGGTCAGACCGACCGTCAGGGCCGTTCGCCGTCCAGCTCGAACCAGACCACCTTGCCCAGACCGTGCGCGCTGACCCCCCAGGAGTCCGCGAGGCTCTCCACCAGGATCAGCCCCCGGCCGTGCGTACCGTCGTCGGCGTTCGGTACGTGCGACACGGGCATACCCGGGACGAAGTCCCGCACCTCCACCCGCAGCCTGCGCGGGGCCACGCTCACGGCGACGACCGCGCCGTCCTCCGTGTGCACCAGCGCGTTGGTCACCAGCTCACTGAGCAGCAGCTCGGCCACCTGTGCGGGCTCCTCCTTCCATCGGTACCGGAGTAACTCCCGCATCGCACATCGCACTTCGGCGACCGCCGCCAGATCGGCACGGCCGAGTCTGCGATGCAGTCTGGCCAGTTCCTGACGCTCCATCGTCTCCCCCGCCCACACAGTGAATCGCCCCCTTCTGCTCGGACTTCCTCACGCAATGCATGCCCCACCCCACAGCCCGTCACGCTTGCGGACGCATCAATAAGCGCGAAACCTCCCCTATGGGGGCCGTTCCGCCACACGGGACCCGGGCACTGCGCCGATCCGGTGAACTTCACGAAAATTCCTGCGACTTGGCGTTGACGGGGCCGCATCTACGCGCGTCATCATGGTGGGCATGCGAATCCCCCCACGGATCACCACGCTCGGCGGCATCGCCGCCCTCCTGTCCGTCCTCTTCGTCGGCGGCCCCGTCGCGGCGACCGCGACCGCCGCCACCACCTCGGTCGGCAGCATCTGTTACTCCGCGCTGCCGTCCCAGGCGCACGACACCCTCGATCTCATCGAGGCCGGCGGGCCGTTCCCGTACGACCAGGACGGCACCGTCTTCCAGAACCGTGAAGGTGTGCTGCCGGGGCAGAGCACCGGCTACTACCACGAGTACACCGTGATCACCCCCGGCTCCCCGACCCGTGGTGCGCGGCGCATCGTCACGGGTGAGGAGAGCCAGGAGGACTACTACACCGCCGACCACTACGAGACGTTCGACCTCGTCGACCACGGCTGCTGAACCGCCCCCCGGTCCGGTCCGCGCCGCAGCCCCCCACCTGCGGCGCGGATCACCGGACCGGCGGCTTGTACGCTCGCCCCATGACCGTGACCTATGTGATCGACGGCTCCGGGGTCACCGGCCTGGACAGTTTCTGGGTCGTGATCGGCGAGGCGGTGAACGGGCCCGGCGGCTACTTCGGCCGGGGGCTCGACGCCTTCGCGGACTGTCTGCGGGGCGGAATGGGCACGCCGGACGACGACGACTTCGTCATCGAGTGGCGCGACCACGAGATGTCGGCGCGGGCACTCGGACACGAGGAGACCGCGCGCTACCTCCGCGGCCTGTTCCCCCGTGCCCATGTCAGCAGTCTGCCGCGGCTCCGCGAGGAGCTGGCCCGGGCGGAGGAGGGCCGGGGGCCGACGCTCTTCGACCGGCTGCTGGAGATCGTCCGGGAGGAGACCGACCCGGGCACGCTGCGCCTGCTGTGAGGGCCACGGACGCGGTCGGCCGCATCCGTGGCCCGCTTCCGGTCAGTACCGGACGGAGACCTTCGCGCCGCCGAAGTCCTGCACGGCGTACAGACTGATGTAGTGGAACCCTGCCGCCGGGTTGTCGATCGTGAGCGTGTGGGCGGTTCCGCTGCCCGTGGCCCTGGCGGTGTAGGAACCGGTGGTGGCCCAGCTGTCGGCGTTGTAGTAGAGGTCGGCGTCGCCCGTGCCGCCGCTGGTGGTGATGGTGAGCCGGGCGGTTCCGGCGGGGACGTCGATGTACAGGTAGGAGTAGTTGCCCCGGGTGGCCGTCCGTCCGCTGCGGGCGCAGTCCTGGCCGAGTTCACGGATGTCGGCGGCGGTGCACTCCGCGGACGGCTCGGTCGGCTCGGTGGTGGTGGTGCCGCAGCTGCCGGCCGCGCACGCCGTCAGCCAGGTGTTCCAGTCGGCGTCGTAGCGGCTGCCGATCGTCGAGGTGAGCAGGGTGCGGGCACCGTTCCAGTCGCCCGAGCGGTAGAGACCCAGCAGGGTGTCCACATCGGCGCGGTGCGACTGGAGCATGTAACGGACGGCCAGATAGCCCCAGTTGTAGATGCGGGTCTGGTCGGCGTTCTCGTAGGTGGTGTCGAACAGGGAGCTCAGGGTGTAGGTGTGCGCGGCGGCCTGGGTGACGGCGTCGTCGTAGGTGACGTCCCGATAGGAGTAGGAGACGAACTCCGCGAAGCCCTCGACCCACCAGATGGTCGGTGTGGTGAGGCCGTCCTCGAAATCGCCCGCCATGTCGAACCGGCCGTCGAGGTAGTGCGTGTACTCGTGGTTGAGGTTCCAGATCTGGAACTCGGGGCGCACCCACTCGGCCTCGTAGGCGATGAACCGCGGCTGGTTGCCGGCCGCCGAGGGGTCCCCCTCCAGGTACATGCCGCCGTTGTTGGTGTCGATGCCGTAGATGGCTCCGGCGTACGTCTGGTAGTCGGTGCTGGAGTCGAAGACGACCACCTCGATGGTGGTGTTGTGGTCGTCGGCGACGGGTCCGCCGTCCCGGGCCACCTCGTGGAAGTAGGCGTCCTGGCCCTTCAGGCTGGTGCAGGCCGCCGCGAGGTCGGACGACGACATCTGCTGGGCGAGGATGCGGATGCTGTCACTGCAGGTGTACGTGACGGGCAGCACGGCGCTCTTGATCCGTGCGGCGAGGTCGCAGGTGGCGTACGTGGCACAGTCGGCCCGGTCGTAGTAGTCGGCCATCTCCGCGAGCCCGACCCAGAGCGGTGCGGTCGGTCCGGTCAGTGAGCTCCGGCCGAGGAGGTCGACGACGAGCGGGCGGGCGTGGGGCCGCAGCGACTCCTCCTGGAGGAAGCGTCCGAGTTCGCGTCCGGCGTTGGAGGCGAGGTAGGAACGGTCCGTGCCCAGCAGCCCGAGGTGGTCGCGGGCGAAGCCGGCGAGCGCGTCGAGCAGGCTCGGGTCGGCCTCGACTGCGCTGATGAACTCGGGTACTTGATGGCCCCGGAAAGTCACCGTGTAGACGCTGTTGACGGCGTTGAGCATGTACCAGGAGCTGTCGTACGAGGAGTCGTAGTCGGCGAGCAGGCGCTTGACGACGTTCAGGTAGCGGGCGTTCTGCACGGCGCTGTCGATGAGGATGACGGCTTCGGAGAGGGTTTCCCCGTTGGCGTCCGTGACGTCGTAGGCGTGAGCGGAGGCGAAGAAGGCGTCGAGCCCGCCCTGGATGGCGGTGCGGAGTGCGTCGCCGTAGTCGCCGACGGTGGCGGGGTCGTAGTACTGCACGTAGTAGCCGGCCCTGAGGAACAGCACCAGTTGCGGCATTCCGGTGCTGCTGTCACCCGGGTACGCGGCCGATCCGGCACGCAGGGCGTCGGCGACGGAGACCATCTGGGCCTCGCGGAAGGCGAGGTAGCCGTCGTTGCCCTTGACCGTGAAGAGGGTGTTGACGCAGTCCGTCGTCGAGGACTTGATCTGCTGGACCAGGGCGCTGCCGGTGCGGCTGGTGAAGTCGGCGACGGAGCAGGCGGCGGCCGGGGCGATTCCGGCGGCCTTCGCTGCCGAGCGGGCCTTGGCCTTCATCGAGGGGGCCGGGTGGCTCGGTGCGGCGGAGGCCGGGTCGTCGTAGTCGCGCTTCAGCGCGTCCTTCGACGCGGTGCGCGGCGCCCGGTCGGCGGGGTCCCGGGACGCGCCGCCTATGTGCTGGGCGTCCTGGACGGGTGCGGTGAGGGCCTGTGCGGCGGGCCCTCCTGTGTCAACGGACTTACTGGCTCCGGTATTTGCGGATGCGCTCGCCGGTGCGGTGGGCCGGGGTTCGGCGGCCCCGGCCGGTGCGGCGAGTAGGCCGACGCCCAGGCAGGCCGCCAGGACCACGGTGGATAGCCCGGTGAATCTCTGTCGAACCGATCGGTTCTTCACGTGCCGCCTCCCAGCGGTGTGGTGCCGCGCGACGTTGCGCGGCGTGGGGGATGGCGCGGCCGAGGCAGGCGGGCGGGGTGATCCGCGTACCGCTCATGACATGAGCACGACCTCAATCGCGACCGTCAGTACAATGGCACATGTCACATGTCCTTAGGAAGGCGCTGTGCGCACATTCAGGTTTCGGTGCGGATGGGGTGACGCCACAACGGCTGGATGACATGACGTCACAACGGCGCAGGCCGCCACCCCGAGCGGGGCGGCGGCCTGCGCCGTTGTGCGGCTGCCGGTCTCAGGCGCGGTCGGCCCACAGGGACCGGACGTGGGACATGTGGGCCAGCATGCAGGCCTCTGCCCCGGGGGCGTCACCGGCCACCACCAGATCCAGCAGCTGTACGTGCTCCTGCGCCGAGGCGACCAACTGCCCCGACTCGGCCAGCCTGTTCAGGCCGAACAACCGGGAGCGCTTGCGCAGTTCGCCGACCTCCTCGACCAGCCTGCGGTTGCCGGCCAGCGCCAGCAGGGCGAGGTGGAAGCGGCGGTCCGCCTCCAGATAGCCCAGGATGTCCTGCCGGCGCGCCGCCTCGACGATCTCGAGCGCCACGGGCCGCAGCGCCTCCAGCTCGTGGGTGAGACCCATCCGCGCGATCCTGCCGACGGTGGGGACCTCGATCATGGCGCGGAGTTCGGTGAAGTCGTCGAGGTCCTGTTCGGTCAGCTCGGTGATCCGGAAGCCCTTGTTACGGACCGCCTCGACCAGGCCCTCCCGGGCCAGGTCGAGCATGGCCTCGCGGACGGGTGTCGCGGAGACACCGAACTCGGAGGCCAGCGCCGGTGCGGAGTAGACGGTCCCGGGCTTCAGCTCGCCGGAGATCAGTGCGGCCCGCAGCGCGTGCGCCACCTGGTCACGCAGATGCTCCTGCGCCGAGATCACGTTGAGGGACGTCAGGCGGGCCATGTCTGTTCCTCCAGGACCGTGCGGAGCCCAAGAATACAATGTGACGTTGCCCGTGACGCAGGCCCCGGGTCACAGCAGGAATCCCTCGGGGAACGGGTCCGCCGGGTCGAGGAAGTACTGTGCGGTCCCGGTGATCCAGGCGCGGCCGGTGACGGTGGGGACGACGGCGGGCAGCGGCCCCACGGTGGTCTCGGCGACCAGCCGGCCGGTGAACTCCGTGCCGATGAAGGACTCGTTGACGAAGTCGGTGTCCAGGGCGAGTTCGCCCCGGGCGTGGAGCTGTGCCATGCGCGCGGAGGTGCCGGTGCCGCACGGGGAGCGGTCGAACCAGCCGGGGTGGATGGCCATGGCGTGCCGGGAGCGGACCGCGTCGGAGCCGGGGGCGATCAGCTGGACGTGCTTGAGCCCGTGGATCGCGGGGTCGAGCGGGTGTACCGGGCGGTCGGTGGCGTTGACGGCGTCCATCAGCGCGAGTCCGGCGGCCAGCAGCTCGTCCTTGCGGGACCGGTCGAACGGCAGCCCCAGATCGTCCAGTTGGACCATCGCGTAGAAGTTGCCGCCGTACGCGAGGTCGTACGGCACGAGGCCGTGGCCGGGAACCTTCGCCGTGAGGCCGAGTCCGGCGCTGAATGCGGGGACGTTGGTGAGGGTGACGGAGGTGGCGGCGCCGTCCTCGACCCGGACGTCGACGCTCACCAGTCCGGCCGGGGTGTCCAGCCGCACCGTGGTGACGGGTTCGGTGACCTCCACCATGCCGGTCTCCACCAGGACGGTGGCCACCCCGATGGTGCCGTGCCCGCACATCGGCAGGCAGCCGGAGACCTCCATGAACAGGACCCCGAAGTCGGCGTCGGGGCGGGTGGGCGGCTGCAGGACGGCCCCGCTCATCGCGGAGTGGCCGCGCGGCTCGTACATCAGCAGGGTGCGCACCGCGTCCCGGTGCGCCATGAAGTACGTGCGGCGCTCGGCCATGGTGGCCCCGGGGAGCGTGCCGATGCCGCCGGTGATCACCCGGGTGGGCATGCCCTCGGTGTGCGAGTCGACGGCGTGGAAGATGTGACGCGTGCGCAAGTGTCCCCCTCGGTCGTCCTGCCGGTACGGGACGACATCCCGTCCGGCGGGTCTCTGGTGCGGTCAGGGCCCAAGGGCAGGGCCGGTACGGCAGGCGGTTCAGTCCAGTCCTTCGGCGAGCGCCTTCTCGGTGGCGGCGCGCACGGCGGCCAGGGCGTCCGCGCCGAGCGGCAGACGGGGCGGCCGGGTGGGCCCGCCGTGCCGGCCGACGATGTCCATCGACGCCTTGATGGCCTGGACGAACTCGGGCCTGGAGTCCCAGCGCAGCAGCGGGTGCAGCCGCCGGTACAGCGGCAGGGCCGTGTCCATGTCGCCGGACACGGCGGCCCGGTAGAGCGCGACGCAGCCGGCGGGCAGCATGTTGGGGCAGCCGGCGATCCAGCCGACGGCCCCGGCCAGGGCAAGCTCCAGCAGGACGTCGTCGGCCCCGACGAGCAGGTCGAGGCCCGGCGCCTCCTCGGCGATCTCGTAGGCCCTGCGGACGTCACCGCTGAACTCCTTGACGGCGACCACGGAACCGTCGGCGTGGAGCCGGGCCAGCAGCCGCGGCGTCAGGTCGACCTTGGTGTCGAAGGGGTTGTTGTACGCGACGACCGGCAGCCCCACCGAGGCGACCTCGGCGTAGTGCGCGCGAACCGCCTCGTCCTCGCAGGGGTATCCGTTGGGCGGCAGCAGCAGGACGGACCCGGCGCCGGCCTCGGCGGCCTGCTCGGCGCGGCGCCGCGACTGCGCGCTGTCGTACGAGGAGACGCCGGGCATCACCCTGGCACCGTCCCCGGCCGCCTCGACGGCCACCCGTACGATCTGGTCGCGCTCCTGGTCCGTGAGGGTCTGGTACTCCCCCAGCGAGCCGTTGGGCACCACCCCGTCGCAGCCCGCCGCGATCAGGTCGCGCACATGGGCGGCGTACGCGTCGAAGTCGATCGTCCGGTCCTCGCGCAGGGTCAGCGGGGTGGCGACCATGACGCCCCGCCAGGGGCTGATGCGTACCGCGTCGTTCGTCGTCGTCATGAGGGCTCCTTCGGATATGGCAGGGGAAGGGGAAGCAGAAAAGGGCTGGTGGAAAGGGACGTGGCGGGTGTGTTCAGGTGTTCTCGGGGTCCGCGGCCCGGGCGAGTACGGACAGGGGGACCGGGCAGGCGAGCGCGCGGCGGTCCGGGGTGTCGGACCCGCTCCCGCCGCCTGCGAGTTCCCGTACGGCGAAGCCGCACGTCCGGCCCTGGCACCAGCCCATCCCGGCGCGGGTGAGGAGCTTGACGGTGCGGTGGTCCCCGGCGCCCAGCTCACCGACCGCCGTGCGGATCGCACCGGCGGTGACCTCCTCGCAGCGGCAGACCTCGGTGTCCGCGTCCGCCCAGGCGGTCCAGCCGGGTCCCGGCCGGTGCACCGCCCCCATCAGCTCGGCGAACGCACGCATCCGGCGCCGGGACCGGCGCAACGCGCCCGTACGGTCCGCACCCCGGCCGCCACGGATACCCCGGACCTCCTCGATCACCGAGAGGGCGGCCAACTCACCCTCGATCAACGCGAGATGAACCCCTCCGATGCCGCCGGTCTCACCTGCCGCCCAGACGCCGGGCACGGTGGTGCGCAGTTCCGCGTCGAGCTCCAGCGCGGGCGAGCCGTCAGCACCGCCGCGGGTCGCGCAGCCGAGACCGACGGCGAGGTCGAGCTGGGGCACCAGGCCGTGGCCCACGGCCAGGGTGTCGCAGTCGATGCGGCGACCGGTCCCCGGCAGCGGACGCCAGTCGCGGTCGAGCCGGCTGACCGTGACACCTTCCACCCGGTCGGTGCCGTGGACGGCGGTGACCGCCCGGTGCGTCAGCGGCCGCACCCGGTGCCTGGCCAGCGCCGCACCGTGCCGCAGCCCTTCCCGGAGCCGCCCGGGGTTGGCGGCGAGCACCAGAGGTGCGCGTGCGTAGGCCGGATAGCCGGAAGCCTCCACCAGGGCGGGCACCCGGGCGCCCGCCCTGGCCAGGGAGACCGCGACCGCCTGCAGCAGCGGTCCGCTGCCCGCGACGACGACGCGCCGGCCCGGCAGCACCAGCCCCGACTTCAGCATGGCCTGCGCCCCGGCCGCGCCGACGACTCCCGGCAGGGTCCAGCCGGGGAAGGGGAGCTGGCGTTCGGTGGCACCGGTCGCGATCAGCAGCCGGCGCGCACGGAGTGCGGCCCCTGTCCGCCCTTCGGTACCGGTGACGGCGTGCAGGGTCCAGTCCGTTCCGGTCCGTACGACGGTCCAGACCTGGTGTCCGGCGAGGTGGCGGATCCGGCCTGTCGCGCGGTGCCGGCCGAGCCGGGCGGTGAGTCCGGCGAACGCGGCCCAGCCGTGGTGCAGCGCCTCGGGCCGGGTGGCGCCGAGGCCGGCGGCGGGAGCGCGGTAGTACTGACCGCCGGGTGCGTCCGCCGCGTCGAGGAGGAGCACGTCGAGTCCGGCGTCGGCCGCGGTGACGGCCGCTGCCAGCCCGGCGGGGCCGGCTCCCACCACGGCGAGCCCGGCGACGGGGTGTGGGGCGGCCGCGTCAACAGCCTCTGCGGCCTCGGCGATCTCACCTGTTCCGGATACCCCGGCTGTCCTGGCTGTCTCGGGTGTCTCAGCGGTGGAGTCCGGCATGCCCGTCCCCCTCCTGCGTCGTGACGGCGTCCCCGGGACGGGCCGGCAGCAGGCAGGCGCGCTGACCGGGGCGTCCGTTGACCGTGGCCAGGCAGTCGAAGCAGGACCCGATCCCGCAGAAGGCGCCGCGCGGCCGCCCGTTCACGCGGGTGGTGCGCCAGGTCAGGATGGAGGCGGCCCAGAGTGCGGCCGCGATGCTCTGGCCCGGGAGGGCGCGGACGGGACGGCCGTCGAAGGTGATCTCGAAACCGGGGCCGGGCTCGGCGCCGGCCAGGCCGGCCGGGGTGCGTGCGGTGGTACGGGTGCGGAGACGTCTCACCGGAACTCCTGCTCAGTCGGCGGTCGGAGGGTTCGGAGGCTGCGGGCGGGGGGACGACCGGAAATCCGCGTCGAAGCGGTCCGGCCGGAAGGGTTCGGGGTCGACCTCGGGCTTCTCCCCGCGGATCGCCGCGGTGATCAGCGCCGCCGTCGCCGGTGCGAGCCCGATCCCCGCGCCCTCGTGGCCGCACGCGTGGAAGAGGCCCGGCACCCGGCGGTCGGGGCCGATCGCGGGGAGGTGGTCGGGCAGATAGGGGCGGAAGCCGTGGTACGCCCGCAGGACGCTGGTGTCCGCGAGGACCGGGAAGAGCGCGGCCGCCGCCGCGGCGAGCCGGCTGATCACCGGGACGGACACCGTGCGGTCGAATCCGACCCGTTCGCGGCTGGCGCCGATGAGGACCGGGCCGGACGGCGTGCCCTCCACCACGGGCGAGGTCTGCAGGGCGGCGGACGCGCTCGACACATCGGCCACGTACTCCGCGGCGTACACCTTGTGCCTGATCAGGGGCGGCAGCGGCTCGGTGACCAGGACGAAGCCGCGCCGGGGCAGGACCGGCAGCTCCACGCCCGCCAGTGCGGCCAGTTCCCCGCCCCTGACGCCCGTCGCGTTGACCACGGCCGGGGCGAGCAGGTCGCCCGCACCGGTCCGCACCCCGCGCACCGCCCCGTTCGGCCCCGTCAGCACGGCGGTGACCGCATGGCCCAGGTGCAGGCTCGCGCCGGCGTCGCGGGCCGCGCGGAGCAGGTGCGCCGCAGCCAGGGCCGGCTGGACCTGGGCGTCCTGCGGGTAGAGGAAGCCGCCGGCCAGTCCGGGAGCCAGATGCGGTTCGAGTGCGGGCAGCTCGTGCGGAGCGACCGCCGAGGCCTGCACCCCTGCCGCCGCCTGACGGGCCGCGGTCGCGGTCAGTCCGGCCAGCGACTCGGGTCCGGCCGCGACGACCAGGCCACCCTTCTGCTCGAACTCCACTGCTGTCGGGAGCAGTTCGGCCAGCTCGCGCCAGAGCGCGGCGGAGAGGAGAGCCAGGTCGAGCTCCGGTCCCGGCAGCTTGTCGGAGACCAGGAGGTTCCCCTCCCCCGCCCCCGTGGTGCCGCCGGCGACCGGTCCCCGGTCCACCACCGCGACCGAGAGTCCGGACCGGGCGGCGTCATGGGCACAGGCCGCGCCGACCACCCCGGCCCCGACGACGACCACGTCCCAAGGCTGTTTCGTGAACACGTCAGTAATATGTCACATGGCTCTGATGGCGCCAAGAGGTCGTCCGGACCATTGATATGACGATGCGTCACGTCCACCGCCAACGCTTCGAACAGGGCCGACGGGGTTGTCGTCGGCGGTCGGTGAGGGGTGGACGCGGACCGCTGGGGAAGGCAAGCCCTTGACCATGCGCAAGTGCCGACCCGAGGAGCAGCGATGCACGACGACAGCGCACTGGTGGAGGGCCGGCTGGAGCGGGCCCTGCGCCAGTTCATCCGCCCCGCCGAGTACGCGGCGCGGACCCCGCTCGCCCTGACCGTCTGGCACGCGCCGGGCGAGCCCGTTCCGGTGACGGAGGCGCTGGCCGCGCGGTACGAGCCGTTCACCGCGGGCACGGAGTGGGGAGGTCCGTGGTCCACCAGCTGGTTCCGGCTGGAGGGGACGGTGCCCGGCGAGTGGGCCGGCCGCCGGGTCGAGGTGGTCGTCGACCCCGGCTTCTCCGGTCAGGCGCCCGGCTTCCAGGCGGAGGGGATGCTGTACGACGCCGAGGGCGTGCCGCTCAAGGGGATCCACCCGCGCAACCGGCACCTGACGGTCGGCGCTCCCGCCGCGGGCGGCGAGCCCGTCGCCCTGCTGCTGGAGGCGGCGGCCAACCCCGCCGTCCTGGAACACGGCTTCGTGCCGACGCCGCTCGGGGACGTCCTCACGGCGGGCGACGCACCGCTGTACCGGTTCGCGTCCGCGGACCTCGCGGTGCTGGACGAGGAGGTGTGGCACCTGGTCCTGGACATCGAGGTGCTGTCCGAGCTGATGCGGGAGCTGCCCGCCGACCGGTCGCGGCGCCACGAGATCCTGCGGGCGCTGGAGCGCATGCTCGACGCCCTGGACCTGCACGACGTGTCCGGCACCGCGGCCGCCGGCCGGGCCGAGCTGGCCGAGGCCCTGTCGCGCCCGGCGTCGGCGAGCGCGCACCGGATCTCGGCCGCCGGGCACGCCCACATCGATTCGGCGTGGCTGTGGCCGCTGCGCGAGACGGTGCGCAAGGCCTCGCGCACCTTCGCCAACGTGACCGCGCTGGCCCGCGACTACCCGGAGCTGGTCTTCGCCTGTTCGCAGGCCCAGCAGTACGCCTGGGTGAAGGAGCACCAGCCGCACATCTGGGAGCGGATCGTGCGGGCGGTGGCGGACGGCCAGTGGGAGCCCGTGGGCTCGATGTGGGTGGAGTCCGATGCCAACATGCCGGGCGGCGAGGCGCTGGCCCGGCAGATCGTGCACGGGAAGCGGTTCTTCGAGCAGGAGCTGGGGGTGGAGACCGAGGAGATCTGGCTGCCGGACTCCTTCGGCTACACCGCCGCGTTCCCCCAGCTGGCACGGCTGGCGGGCATCCGGTGGTTCCTGACGCAGAAGCTGTCGTGGAACCAGACGAACGAGATGCCGCACCACACCTTCTGGTGGGAGGGGATCGACGGCACCCGCGTCTTCACCCACTTCCCGCCCGTCGACACCTACAACGCACACTTCCACGCCCGTGAACTCGCCCATGCGGAACGGAACTTCCGCGACAAGGGGCGGGCCACCCGCTCCCTGGTGCCGTTCGGCTGGGGCGACGGCGGCGGGGGGCCGACCCGGGAGATGCTGGAGAAGGCCCGCAGGCTGGCCGACCTGGAGGGGTCGCCGCGGGTCGAGATCGAGAGGCCGTCCGCGTTCTTCGCCGCGGCCGAGGAGGAGTACGGATCCCAGGCACCGGTCTGGTCGGGTGAGCTCTACCTGGAGCTGCACCGGGCCACGTACACCACCCAGGCCAAGACGAAGCAGGGCAACCGGCGCAGTGAACACCTGCTCCGCGAGGCGGAGTTGTGGGCGACGACGGCTGCCCTCAGGGCGCCCGGCTACCGCTATCCGTACGAGGCGCTGGACCGGATCTGGAAGACGGTGCTGCTCCACCAGTTCCACGACATCCTGCCGGGTTCGTCGATCGCCTGGGTCCACCGCGAGGCCCGCGACACCTACGAGCAGGTCCGTGCGGAGCTCGCCGATCTGGTGGCGGGCGCGGTCACGGCACTGGGCGCCGCACAGGGTCTGGTCGCCCTCAACTCGGCTCCGTACGACCGCAGTCAGGTGATCGAGCTGGACGCGGAGGCGAGCGGCGTGCTGCCGTCCGGGGCGCGGGTGCAGCAGCTGGGCGAGGGACGCACGGCGGTGCTGGCGGTGTCGCCGGGTCTCGGCGCGGGACTGCTGGACGGTGCGGCGGCTCCGGAGCGGGAGGTGACCGTCGACGGGGCGGGGGACGGCGGGACCGTGCTCGACAACGGCCTGCTGCGCGTCACCGTCGACCGGGACGGGCTGATCGGCTCGGTCCGCGATCTGACGGCCGGCCGCGAGGTGCTGGCCCCCGGGCACCGGGCCAACCTCCTCCAGCTGCACCCGGACCACCCCAACAACTGGGACGCCTGGGACATCGACCGCCACTACCGCCGCTCCCGGACCGACCTGACGGCGGCGGAGTCGGTCGAGACGGTGGAGGACGGGCCGCTGCGCGCGGCCGTGCGGGTGGTGCGGGTGTTCGGCTCGTCCCGGCTCGTGCAGGAGATCCGGCTGGCGGCGGGCAGCCGGCAGGTCGACATCGAGACCGAGGTGGACTGGCAGGAGTCGGAGAAGGTCCTGAAGGCGACATTCCCGCTCGATGTGCACGCCGAACGGTCCACGGCCGAGATCCAGTTCGGCCACGTCCACCGGGCCACCCATGACAACACCGGCTGGGACGCGGCCCGCTTCGAGATCTGCGCACACCGCTGGCTGCGGGTCGCGGAGCCGGGGTACGGCGTCGCGCTGCTGAACGACTCGACGTACGGGCACGAGGTGACCCGCACCCCGCACGAGGCCGGTCTCGGCACCACCGTACGGCTGACGCTGCTGCGCGCCCCGCACAGCCCGGACCCGGAGACGGACCTCGGCACGCACCGCTTCAGCTACGCGCTCGCGCCCGGCGCGGAGATCACCGATGCGGTGCGCGAGGGCCTGGCGCTCAATCTGCCGCTGCGGGCGGCGGTCGCCCCCGTGGTCCCGTCACTGGTGGCGACGGGGCATCCGGCGGTCACCGTGGAGTCGGTGAAGCTCGCCGAGGACGGCGGCGGCGATGTGATCGTCCGGCTCTACGAGTCGGCGGGCGGCCGCGCGGACACGACGCTCCGGGTCTCGTTCCCCGTCGTGGCGGCGCAGATCACCGACCTGCTGGAACGGCCGCTGCACGCGGCGACGACCGATGCGCACGGACTCGTCCTGACGCTGCGGCCGTTCCAGATCCTGACGCTGCGGCTCACCCCGGCCTAGGCGGGCACCGCACCCCGCCCCGCCCGGAGCAGGCAAAGGCCCTACGGGCGGGGCACGTTGCGCAGGTTGGACCGGGCCATCTGCACCATCCGGCCCACGCCGCCGTCCAGCACGATCTTGCTGGCGGAGAGCGCGAAGCCGGTCACCATGTCCGCGCTGATCCGCGGCGGGATGGAGAGCGCGTTCGGGTCGGTGACGATGTCGACGAGGGCCGGACCCTTGTGCTTGAAGGCGTCCTTCAGGGCGCTCTCCAGCTGCTTGGGCTTCTCGACCCGCACGCCGTACGCCCCCGAGGCCCGCGCGACGGCGGCGAAGTCCGGGTTCTTGTTGGTCGTCCCGAACGAGGGCAGCCCCGCCACCAGCATCTCCAGCTCGACCATGCCCAGCGAGGAGTTGTTGAACAGGACGACCTTCACCGGCAGGTCGTACTGGACGAGGGTCAGGAAGTCCCCCATCAGCATGGTGAATCCGCCGTCCCCGGACATCGACACGACCTGGCGGTTCCGGTCGGTGAACTGGGCGCCGATGGCCTGCGGCAGCGCGTTCGCCATCGAGCCGTGGCTGAACGAACCGATCACCCGGCGTTTGCCGTTCGGTGTCAGATAGCGGGCCGCCCACACGTTGCACATGCCGGTGTCGACGGTGAACACCGCGTCGTCGTCCGCGATGTCGTCCAGGACCGACGCCACGTACTCCGGGTGGATCGGGACGTGCTTGTCGACCTTGCGGGTGTACGCGCTGATCACACCCTCCAGCGCGTCCGCGTGCTTCTTCAGCATCCGGTCGAGGAACTTGCGGTCGCTCTTGGCCTTCACCCGCGGGGTGAGACAGCGCAGGGTCTCGCGGACATCGCCCCAGACCGCCAGATCGAGCTTGGAGCGGCGGCCCAGGTGTTCGGGGCGCACATCGACCTGGACGATCTTCACGTCGGTGGGCAGGAAGGCGTTGTACGGGAAGTCCGTGCCGAGCAGGATCAGCAGATCGCACTCGTTGGTGGCCTCGTACGCGGCGCCGTAGCCAAGCAGCCCGCTCATGCCGACGTCGTACGGGTTGTCGTACTGGATCCACTCCTTGCCGCGCAGCGCGTGGCCGACGGGGGCCTTCACCCGCTCGGCGAACTCCATGACCTCGGCGTGCGCGCCGGCCGTGCCACTGCCGCAGAACAGCGTCACCCGTTTGGCCTCGTCGACCATCCGGCAGAGCTTCTCGATCTCCGCGTCACCGGGCCGCACCGAGGGCCGCGAGGTGACCAGGGCGTGCTCGACGGACTTCTCCGGTGCGGGCTGCGAGGCCACGTCGCCGGGCATCGAGACGACCGCGACCCCGCCCCGGCCGATCGCGTGCTGAATGGCCGTCTGGAGCAGCCGCGGCATCTGCTGCGGGTTGGAGATCATCTCGTTGTAGTGGCTGCACTCCTGGAAGAGCAGCTCCGGATGGGTCTCCTGGAAGTAGCCGAGGCCGATCTCGCTCGACGGGATGTGCGAGGCGAGGGCCAGCACGGGGGCCATGGACCGGTGCGCGTCGTAGAGGCCGTTGATGAGGTGCAGATTGCCGGGGCCGCACGAGCCGGCGCAGGCCGCCAGCTCGCCGGTGACCTGTGCCTCGGCTCCGGCGGCGAACGCGGCCGTCTCCTCGTGTCTGACCTGGATCCAGTCGACGTCCGGGTTGCGCCGGATGGCGTCGACCACCGGGTTGAGGCTGTCGCCGACCACCCCGTACAGGCGTTTGACGCCCGCCCGGGCGAGGATGTCGACGAACTGCTCCGACACGTTCTGCTTGGCCATGGGTGCGCGCTCCCTCTGCCTGTGCTCCGTGCACGTCCGGCTGTCCCGATGCCGGGGCGCGAAACCCCGGCCGGACGGGTTCTCCGGAGTCCATCAACCCATGGCGCGCGGGGTTACGCCTCCCAGACGCCGACCGCCGTCCGGTCGTCGGCGTATCCGGCCACCCTGAGCTGGGTGTCGGCGAGGAACGCGCCGAGGCCGGGTGCCTCGGCGGGTGCCCAGCGCTCGGCCAGCTCCCCGGCGAGCGCCGGCTCGCCGCGCAGCGGCTCGGCCAGACCCGTGCTGCACAGCAGCAGGGTGTCGCCCGGCCGGGCGACCGAGGCCCGGAAGCGGAACGGCTCGGCGGGCGGCGGGACGGGAGCCTCGATGTACGGGGCCGGGGCGGTGGTGATCCCCAGGTCCATGGTCAGCCGCTCGTCGTCCGGCCCGCTCTCGGGTACGGAGGAACCGAAGCCGACCACGGGTTCACCGGTGAGCGCGTCGGTCTGCGGCAGCAGCGGTTCGAGGTCCTGCCAGTGGCCGTCGCGCAGCCGGAAGAGCCCGCCGCCGCCCACTCCGAAGAAGACCCGGGTGCGGCAGGCGGGGTCGGCGGACAGCAGGAGGCAGCGCAGCCCCGCCGTGTACGCGTGGGGTTCCAGCCCGAGTTCGGCGGCGCGGGCGCGCAGCTTGCCGTAGCTGCGGTCGGCGAGCCGGTGCAGCCCCGATTTGAGGTCGCCGCGGCGGCCCGCCCTTATGTCGTCGGAGAGGCGCGCGTGGCTGCGTCCGACGGCTTCGCCGATCCAGCGGCAGGCGTCGGCCGCGGCCAGGTGCGCGCTCTCGGACGACCGGGCGCCGCCGGCGACGGCGACCAGGACGAGGGCGCTCTCCCCGGTCCCGAACCGGACGGTGAGCAGCGCGTCGCGCCGCGGCTCGCCCCGGAACCGGGCGGAGTCGCCGCGCACGGACGCGGCCCGCAGGGTGTACGTGCCGTACCGGGCGCCGTCGAGCACGGTGTCGGCGGCGAGGCCGTCCAGTGCGTACGGGTCGCACGCGGGCAGCGCGGTGGGTTCGGCGTCGTACGTGGGCGGCCGGGCGCCCACATGGCCGACGGGGGGACGCGGCGCGGCCTCCCCGGCGGCGGGCGGTGGGTCGGCGGCGGGCGCCGGACCGGCGGGAGCGACGTCGTCGGAGGGCCCGGCCTGCGGCTGCTCGACGACCGGCCGCCGGGGCAGCGGGGGCACCACGCCGTCCGGTGCGGCCGATGGTGCGGCGGCCGGTGCGGGCGGGAGGCTCTGGGCGATGCGGGGATCGGCGCCGGGGCGCGGGGGCGCCGGCGGCTCGGGCGGCAGGACGGGTTCGGGCGGCACGACCGGTGCGGGCGGCGCAGGCGGCAGAGGCGCAGGTGCCGGCGTAGGGGTGGATGCCGGCGTCGGGGTCGTGAAGGTGCGGGGGCGTGGTGGGCCGGACGGTGGCTCCCACGGGGCGCGCGTGCTCACCTCGGGCAGCGCGTCCGGCGGGGTGTCCGCCGTCCGGGTGACGGCGGACGTCGCCACCCTTGGTTCGGGCACCGCTGCGGCGGCCTCGTACGCCTCACCGCCAACGGCCCCCACGGCTCCCGACGCCGAGTCGAAGCGGTCGTCGAGACTGTCGGCCGCCTGGCTCGCCCCGGCGTCCGGGGCGGATTCGTCGTACAGCCTGCGCCACCAGTCGTCCTCGTGGGCGGCGGGCCTCTCCCCCTGCTGACTCATGCCCTTATTGTCCACCGCGAAGGGCGTGCGAAAACGGGGCATCCGGAAATAGTGGCCGAGGCCCGTCACGGAATGGGTCCGCCGGGCGGCCCCACCCCCCACGGGAAGGACGCCCGGCGGACCGGTCGGGTGATCCGGCGTCAGCGCACGGCGTAGGCGTCGGTCACGGTCTGGACGACGGAGTTGCCGTTGGAGTCCGTCAGTTCGGTGCGCAGGGTGACCGGCTTGCCGGCCGCGTCCGCGTGGTTCACGGTCGCGGTCCAACGGCCGCCCCGCTGTGCGGTGGTGGCGTCGGTCCAGCTCTTGCCGCCGTCGTACGAGTAGGAGACCTTCGCGGCGGTCACCTTGCCGGGCGTGTAGCCGGCGTGACCCGTGACGCTCAGTCCGATCCGCTGACCGTCCCTCGCCGCGAGGGTCTTCATGCCGTCCGACGGCAGGTCGTAGCCCGGGAAGAGCAGCGGGATGCCCTGCGAGTAGACGTTCTCGTCCCGGTGCGAACGGAACTTCCAGGTGGTCTCGGTCATGGTGGACCGCTTCCACACGGCCGCCGGCTGCCCCGACTTCATCGTCATCATGGTGAGTTCGTAGGCGGCGTCCCCGGCCGGGACCGTGAACACCCCGGACGGCCAGCCGGACTCACCGAGCACCGTGCCACCGCTGGTGAGCCGCATGTTGCCCATGTCACCGAAGGAACCCTGGATGCACCCGTGTTCGCTGTCGCTCCAGAAGCCCGGGGCGACGCCGATCAGGTTGTCCTGCCGTTCGGCGGCGAGCTGCTCCACACCGTCGTCGTCGCGGGGTGCGGACGGGACGACGACGCCCCGGTACCACTCCGAGGTGCGCTTCGAACCCGGCTTGTAGGTACGGTACTTGTCGATCATGAACTCGCCCCAGGGGAAGCTGGAGGAGAGCGCCTGCTGCCAGGCGGTGTCGCCCGCCGAGTAGTACTCGGTGCGCTTGCCCGGTGCGGCGACGGTGTCGAACCCGCCGATGCCGAAGGTGGCGCCGTAGGGGCGGGTCACGAGCAGCGTGTCGACGAAGTCGGTCCTGACGCCCATCGACTCGTAGGTGGACTCGACCGCGCCGAGCGCCTTGTCCCTGACCTGGTAGGTGCGGTCCGAGGTGACGTCGCCCGTCTCGGAGAAGGCCAGGTTGTAGACGAACGGGCTGACGGCGGTGGCCTTCCAGCTCAGCTTCACCGGTCCGGCGGCCAGTGCCTCGGTCAGGGCCTTCGCCTCGTCGGCCTGGATGCCGAGCGCGGGCAGGGGCGCCGAGCCGTATCCGACGGACGGCTTCCACGGGCCGGCGGACGGGCGGTGCGTGATGATCGCCACGGCTCCGGCGGCCTTGGCGTCACGCGCCTGGGTGACGACGGTGCCGGTGTCCGGAACCGCGACCAGGGCGATCCTGCCGGAAACTCCGGCGGCCTTCAGCTCCTCGGGGCTGCCGCTGCCGGCGTCGACGAGTGCGGCCCTGCCGGTGCCGTCGAGGTTGACGGAGCCGTTGGACGCGGGCGTGGGGTGGAGGGTGGCGCCGCCGACGACCGAGAGCTTCTCGATCTGCGGGGCGTACGCACGCCAGAAGCTGTCGAACTCGAAGTCGCCGTCACCGGCCTTGCCCCGGATGTCGACCAGGTAGTCCTTGATGACGGTGCCACCGGCGATGGACCCCGAGTGCAGCCAGTTGCCGTCCCAGGTGCGTCCGAAGGCGAGGGTGGCGCTGCGGGTCTCGCTGACCCGGTCCTCGGTCTTGAGCTTGATCCGGTGTGCCTTGCGTGCGTCGAGCACCAGGACGGTGTCCTTGGTGACGTTCAGCTGTGGCCTGGCCAGGTAGCCGACCGACTCGGCGAGGGTGCCGGTGGCGTCCTCGGGGTCGGCCGAGACGACGAAGCTGGAGACGAAGTAGGCGCCGGGGCGCACCTCGTAGACCTGGTCGGCCGAGCCGTCGTTGAAGCGGCGCTCGCCGGTGGCGGTGTCGGTGCCGATGACGTCGAGCGAGGACGAGCCCGCGGCGGGCCTGCCGTTGCCGTCGATCAGCTTGACCCGCAGGGTGACGGTCTCGGCCCCGACGTACAGCGAGAACGGGGTGGAGACCTTGACACCGCCGGGCGCGGTCGCGAGGACCCGGCCGGTGACGTCGCCGTACTGGGCCGCCTCGAGGTGCGCGGTCGGGTCGATCCTCAGCGGGACCTGGACGGTCGCGCCGGCCGGCACGGTGACGCTCTTCGACCCGAGGGCGGCGACGGAGGAGCCGACGGCCGAGCCGTTGTTGCCGGTGACGCCCTGGACCTTGAGCGACAGCTTCACGGCCTTGTCGCCGGTGTTGGTGTACGGGATCTGCACGGTGGTGCGGTCCGACTTGTCCTGCGGCCAGTTGAAGGTGCCGCCCTGGACGGCGGGCGCGCCGGTCACCTTGGTGTCGATGGCGGCCTTGACGTCGAGCCGGCCGCCGCCGGTCTCGCGTACGTCCCCGGGGATGTCGCTCTTCGCGGACGACACGAGGGCCGCCTTGACCTGCTGGGCCGTCCAGTCGGGGTGGCGTTCCTTGACGATGGCGGCGGCGCCCGCGACGTGCGGGGTGGCCATCGACGTACCGGACATCGACTGGTAGGCGTAGACGCCTCGGCCGCCTGCCGCGGCGGCGGAGATGTTGACGCCGGGGGCCGCGATCTCGGGCTTGAGGGTGTGCGCCCCGATCGCCGGACCGCGGCTGGAGAACTGGGCGGTGGAGTCGTCGCGGTCGACGGCGCCGACGGTCAGCACGCTGGGAGCGCAGCCGGGCGAGGAGACGGTGTTGAGCGTCGGGCCCGAGTTGCCGGCCGCGATGACGAACAGGGTGTCCTTGCTCTTGCCGAGCTCCTCGGCTGCAAGGCTCATGGGGTCGGTGCAGTCGGTGGGGGTCTGGCTGCCGAGGCTCATGGAGACGACGTCGGCCTTCCGGTCGACGGCCCACTGCATGCCCGCGATGATCCAGGAGGAGTCGCCGGAGCCGCTGTCGTTGAGCACCTTGCCGACGAGCAGGTCGGCGCCGGGGGCGACGCCCTTCTTCTTCCCGTCGCTCGCCGCGCCCGAGCCGCCCACGGTGGAGAGCGTGTGGGTGCCGTGGCCCTGGCGGTCGTCGGTGGTGTCGGAGTCGGTGAAGTTCTCCGACTCGGTGATCCGGCCCTTGAGGTCGGGGTGTTCGGCGTCGGCGCCGGTGTCCAGGACGGCGACCTTGGTGCCCTTGCCGTCGTAGCCGGCGGCCCAGGCGAGGTCGGCGCCGATCTGCTTGGTGGACCGGTCGAGGCTGGCCTCGACCTTGCGGTCCAGCCAGAGCTTCTTCAGTCCGGCGGCGGAGCGGGACCGGGGGCCGGTGACGTCGGACCAGAAACCGGCGGTCCGCTTCTTGTCGGCCTTGAGCGCCACACCGTCGATGGCCGGGAGCGCGAGTCCGCGCTCGGCGCCGCGCGGGGTGACGGGCGCGCTGCGGGCGGTGTCCTCGGCGTAGGTCGCGATCAGCGGGACGGAGTCCGTGTGCGCGTCGTCGTAGCCCTGGCGGATCAGTCCCGTGACGTTGAAGAGCTCCTCGTCGACGGTGCCCGCGGCGAGCGCCTTCACGGCGGTGTCCGGGTAGACGTACAGGTCCTTGCCCGAGCGGCGGGTCTGCACGAGGGGCACTTGGCCGTCCTCGCGCGCCGCCGCGGTGGCCGAGGCGTTCCCCGAACCGTCGGTGCTCACCAGGACCTTGTCGCCGGTGACCAGGGTGACGGTGACCGGCTTGTTCGCCCCGGCGGCGGCTGCCGCGCTGCCGGTCAGCGGTCTCTTCGCGGTCGTGTCGCCCTGTGGCGCTGCCACGGACGGTGCGATCACCGTGACGGCGAGGACGGCGGCGGTGGCCGCCCCCAGTGCCGTACGCGATATCGGACGCATCGCTCTCCCCAAGTAAAACCGGATGGACAGGCGCAAAGGCCCGTATTCCGGAGGTTGTTGGTGCTGCGGTGGCGCCACATTGGCAGAGTGACGGGCGGTACAGGGATGATGGGCCACGGCGGGTTTACGCCGTGGCCGCTTTCCGCCACGGCCGGTCGCCACGCCATGGGGCAGGACAGCGAAGCACTGCGTCCGGGAGGGGTCCGGGGATGCTGGGAGCCATAGGTCTCGACGAGAGACAGGAGGCGGCCTACCGCGCGCTCGTGGCGCTGGGAGCCGCGGAGGTCTCCGACCTCGCGCACCGGCTGGCGCTTCCCGAACGCGACACCGAGCGGGCGCTGCGACGACTGGAGCAGCACGGGCTCGCCGCCCAGTCGTCGGCGCGTACGGGGCGGTGGGTGGCGGCCCCGCCGGGTGTCGCGCTGGGGGCGCTGCTGACGCAGCAGCGCCACGAGCTGGAGCAGGCGGAGCTGGCGGCGGTACTGCTGGCCGAGGAGTACCGCATCGACGCCGACGAGCCCGCCGTGCACGATCTGGTCGAGGTGGTCACCGGGGCGAGCGCCGTGGCGCACCGTTTCCATCAGCTGCAGCTGGGCGCGACGAGCGAGGTGTGCGCCCTGGTCACCGGGAAGCCGATCGCGGTGAGCGGGCTGGACAACGAGTCGGAGGAGCAGGCCGCGACCCGCGGGGTGCTGTTCCGGGTGGTGGTCGAGCGCGAGGTGCTGGGCCTGCCGTCGGGGATTCTGGAGCTGTCGGCCGCACTGAGCCGCAACGAGCAGTGCCGGGTCGTGGACCGCGTCCCGACGAAGCTGGTCGTCGCCGACGGAGCGCTGGCGATGGTGCCGCTGACCGGCCGCGGCGCCGAGCCGGCGGCCCTGGTGGTGCACGCGTCGGGGCTGCTGGAGTCGCTGATGGGCCTCTTCGAGGCGGTGTGGCGGGAGGCGATGCCGCTGCGGCTCGGCGAGAGCGGCTGGGTGCAGGAGGCGACGACCGGGCCCGACCCGACGGATCTGGAGATCCTCTCCCTGCTGCTGGCCGGGCTGACCGACGCCAGTGTGGCGAAGCAGCTGGAGCTCGGGCTGCGGACGGTGCAGCGCCGCGTGAAGGGCCTGATGGAGCTCACCGGGGTGTCGACCCGGCTCCAGCTGGGCTGGCATGCGTACGAACGGGGCTGGGTGTCCCGCCAGGCGCGCCCCTGAGCGGTCCCGCATCGCCTCCGTCACGCCCCTGAGCTGCGCCGACGGCTCCGGTGGTGAGGGGTGACGACGGGCGGGACCGGCCGGACTCCGGCAGGCTGGTCAGATGAGTGTGTGGCAGCTCGTCGCCGTCGGACTGGTCATGCTGCTCGGCCTGATCGGTGTGCTGGTGCCCGGTGTGCCCGGACAGGCGATCGTCTGGGCGGCCGTCCTGTGGTGGGCGCTGACGGACATGACACCGGCCGCCTGGGGCGTCCTCATCGGCTCGACGGCGCTGCTGCTCCTGAACCAGGCACTGAAACCGCTCCTGCCGCCGCGCCGGCCGCGTGAGTCCGGGGCGCCACGGCGGACGCTGATGCTCGGCGGGGCCGGCGCGATCGCGGGGTTCTTCGTGGTTCCGGTGGTCGGCGCGATCGCCGGGTACGTGGGCGTGATCTACGGGGCGGAGCGGCTGCGGCTGGGGAGCCGCGGGGCGGGCTGGGCGTCCGTCCGCTCGGTGATGCGGGCGACCGGCTACTCCGTGCTCGTCGAACTGTTCGCCTGTCTGCTGGTGACGGGGGCGTGGCTGGGCGCCGTGATCTGGGGCTGACACCGCCCCGCAGCTGTCACATGGGCGGAGCCCGATCACATAGCGGGAAACACATCGGATCTCTCACGGTCTATTGACGCACAGAAGGCTCAAGTCTACGTTCCGTGAGGAGATAGCTCGGATGAATCAATGCGCCCGCTTGCGTACGAGTCGCCAGGAGTTTCCTTGCCCACAGCACCGGATCCCCTCTCCTCACCCCGGACCGATCCCTCGTCGCCCGCCCCTTCCCGCAGAACCGTTCTCGCCACCGGGACCGCCATCGGCGGCGCCCTCGTGGCGGGCGGCGCGGCGGTCCCCGCCCAGGCGGCCGCCGCGCCCGCCACCGCCCCCGTGGCCGTGCACACCCCCGCGGACAGCTGGAACACCGTCCTCGACGACGCCGACCTGCACTGGCAGAAGCTGCCGAGGACCTGGTACGAGGGCCCCTATCTGGGCAACGGCCGGCTCGGCTCCGGGATCTACGCGGAGCCCGGCGCCGAGACCAGCGCGATCCGCTTCAACGTCCAGCACTCCGAGGTCCAGGACCACCGCCCCGAGTACGGCTCGCTCTTCGGCCTCGCCCGCCTCCCGATCGGCCACTTCACCCTCGAACCGGCCGGGTCGATCACCGGCGTCGACTGGCGGATGCGGCTGCACACCGCCGAGCTGACGGGCACCGTCACCACCACCGCGGGCACCCTCGCGCTCCGCGCCTTCGTGCAGTCCACCGGCGACGTGCTCGCCGTCGAGGTGACCCCGAGCGCCGGTGAGAAGGACGCCCGCTGGGTCTTCCATCCGGCGGAGGCGATCAGCCCCCGGGCCGCCTTCAAGCCGCTGCCGGACGGCTACACGGGCAATCCCCCGGCCGCCGTCGAGGAGCACGGCGGCACGTCCGCGGCCGTGCAGTCGCTGCTGGGCGGCGGGCAGCACGTCACCGCCTGGCGCGAACGGTCACGGGGCGCCGCCCGCACCCTGTACGTGACGGTCGCGCACTCCCACCCGAAGAACACCGCCCGCGACCGCGCCCTGCGTACGGTCACCGCCGCCTCGGCCCTCCCGTACACGCTGCTGGCCGCCCCGCACCGCGTCTGGTGGGACCGCTTCTACCGCAAGAGCTTCCTGTCGCTGCCCGACGCCCGGCTGCAGCGCTTCTACTGGATCCAGCTCTACAAGACCGCTTCGGCGGCGCGCAAGGACGCCCCCGTGATGGCCACGTCGGGCCCCTGGCTGGAGCCCACCCCGTGGCCCAACACCTGGTGGAACCTCAACGTGCAGCTGGAGTACTGGCTGATCCACGGCTCCAACCACCTGGAGCTCGACGCCGTCACCCGGGCCCTGAGCGAGTTCCGCGACCAGCTCTCCCGCGAGGTCGCCGCCCCCTACCGGGCCGACTCCGCGGGCATCCCCCGCACCACCGACCCGCAGCTGGTCAACGGCGCCGCGGTCGCCGACGGCGGCTACGGCGTCGGCATCCCCGGCCAGGACCCGCCCACCCCCGAGGTCGGCAACCTGACCTGGGCCCTGCACAACGTCTGGCTCTCCTACCGCCACACGATGGACCGGTCCGTCCTGCGCGACACGCTGTTCCCGCTGCTGCGCAAGGCCGTCAACTACTACCTGCACTTCCTCGCCCCGGGCGCCGACGGAAAGCTGCACCTCCCGGCGACCTTCTCGCCCGAGTACGGCGTCAACGCCCCCGACTGCAACTACGACCTGATGCTGCTGCGCTGGGGCTGCCGCACGCTGCTCGAATCGGCCGCGGAACTGGGCGTCCACGACCCGCTGACCGCCCGCTGGCAGGAGGTGCTGGCCCGGCTGGCCCCCTACCCGGTCGACGAGAACGGCTACATGATCGGTGCCGGGGTGCCGTTCGCGCAGTCCCACCGCCACTACTCGCACATGCTCGCCGTCTACCCGCTGTACGAGGTCACCGGCGCGACGGACACCGAACGCGCCCTGATCGAGAAGTCCCTCGCCCACTGGGTCGGCTTCGAGGGCGCACTGCAGGGCTACACCTTCACGGGCGCCGCCTCGATGTCCGCGCTCCTCGGCAAGGGCGAGGACGCGCTCGGGTACCTGGGACAGCTGATGAGCCGGTTCATCCAGGCCAACACCATGTACAAGGAGTCCGGCCCGGTCATCGAGACCCCGCTGTCGGCCGCCCAGTCGCTCCACGACATGGTCTGCCAGTCCTGGGGCGACACCATCAGGGTCTTCCCGGCACTGCCCGCCGCCTGGCAGGACCTGACCGTCCACGACTTCAGGACCCAGGGAGCCTTCCTGCTGAGCGCGGTGCGGGAGGGCGGCCGGACCCGCTGGGTGCGTCTGAGCAGCGAGGCGGGCGCGCCCTGCGTCGTACGGCACGGCATCGAGGGCCGCGTCGAGGTGCGGGACGGCCGCGGCCGTCCCCTCGCGCACGAGGAGCTGACCGGCGGTGCGGTACGCATCCGGCTGCGCAAGGGCGAATCGGCGCTGATCACCGCGGCGGGCGACCGCCCCGACCTCACCGTCCGCCCGGTCGCCGCGAACGCGCCCGCGCCGAGCTGGGGCCTGCCCGCCTGAGGCTCAGACCGACGCCTTGCCCAGGAGCTCCGCACGGCGCACACCGTAGGAGCGCCAGGGCCGCCACCGGTCCGATCCGGGCGTGCCGTACGGGTCCACATCGGGGTCGCCCAGGGCCCGCATCCGGATCAGCGCCGCCGTGGCGGGGGCGAGGCCGGGCCTCCGCAGCAGCGCCTGTCCGGCCTCGTCCCGGTCGGCGCCCGCGTCCAGCCGTACGGCACCGTCGGCGAGCGCGGCGGCGAGGGCCCGCAGCCGGGGGTCCGACACCGCACCGGCCAGGACGCCCGGCTCGGGGAACACATGGGTGAGCCCGCCGCAGGGCACGTCGAGCACCTTCCCGTACTCCTCGACCAGCTCGCCGGCCGCCACCGGGCCCAGCAGCGCCCGGACGGCGAACTCCTCGGGGTCGGCCGTGCCGGGCGAGCGCAGCCCGGGGCGGGCGGCGACGCCGGGTGCGAGCAGCGGATCGGCCGCCAGCAGCTCGTCCACGGCGTACGGATCGGCGTCCAGGTCGAACAGCCGGCGCAGCCGTTGCACCGCGGTCGTCAGATCGCGCAGGTCGGTGAGGTGGATACGGGCCTCCAGCCAGGCGCCGGCGGAGCGCTCGTCCACCGCGGCGATGCCGGTGCCGTGCGGCAGGCGCAGGGTGCGGCGGTAGGTCCGGCCGCCGGGCTCCCCGCTGACCTCCTCGATCCGGTCGACCGTCTCGGCCGCCAGCAGGTCGAAGACCTCGCGGGCGGCGTACGGCCCCCGGTGCGCGAGCCGGAGCGGGATGCCCGTGGTGCGCGCCTCCCGCACCGCCGCGCCGAGCCCGGTACCCGCCTCGGTCCGCAGCGCGCTCGGGGTGCGGGCGTAGATCTGGCGCACCGTGTCGTTGAACTGCCTGAGGCTGGCGAATCCGGCCGCGAAGGCAATTTCGGTGACGGGCAGCGCGGTGGTCTGGAGCAGGACCCGTGCCGTGTGCGCGCGCTGGGCGCGGGCCAGGGCGACGGGTCCGGCGCCCAGCTCGGCGTTGAGCTGCCGCTGGACCTGCCGTGTGCTGTAGCCGAGCCGGTGGGCGAGGCCGGGGACGCCTTCCCGGTCCACCACCCCGTCGCCGATCATGCGCATGGCGCGGCCGACGACGTCGGCCCGGATGTTCCAGTCCGCGGAGCCGGGCACGGCGTCCGGGCGGCAGCGTCGGCACGCCCGGAAGCCGTTGCCCTGGGCGGCGGCCGCGGTCGGGTAGAAGCGGACGTTCTTCCGCTTGGGGGTGACGGCGGGGCAGCTCGGCCGGCAGTAGATGCCGGTCGTCTCGACGGCGAAGAAGAACTCCCCGTCGAAACGCGCGTCGCGGCTGCTCACCGCCTCGTACCTGGTCTCTTCGTCCATCACATCGTCCAGTGTGCGCCTTCGCGCACTGCGGGACTCGCGGTTTTCGGACGCCGACCACGGGGTCCGCGGCTACCGGGCCCGGCCGCGCTTCGCGTCCATGGCGGCCCGGCCCTCGGCGCCCTTGCGCTTCCAGTCGCGGAGGATCTCCGAGCGGACCCGGGCATCGGTCTTGGCGACGATGCGCTGGTTCTCGCGCAGCAGCTTGCGGTAGCTGTCGAAGCGCCGCTCGGGCAGCGATCCGTCCTCGATCGCGGCGAGGACCGCGCAGCCCGGTTCGGCCTCGTGGGCACAGTCGTGGAACCGGCACCGGCCGGCCAGTTCCTCGATCTCCGAGAAGACCTGGCCCACGCCCGTCTCCGCGTCCCACAGGCCGACCCCGCGCAGTCCCGGGGTGTCGATGAGGACCCCGCCGGACGGCAGGACGAGGAGGTTGCGGGTCGTGGTGGTGTGCCGGCCCTTCCCGTCGACGTCACGGGCGGCCTGCACCTCCATCGCGTCGTGGCCGAGAAGGGTGTTGGCGAGGGTGGACTTGCCCGCGCCGGACGCGCCGAGGAGCACGCTCGTACCGCCGGAGACGATGGCGGCGAACACGTCGACTCCCTCCCCGGTGGCGGAGCTGACGGGCAGCACCTGCACCCCGGGCGCGAGCCGTTCGATGTCCTCGACGAGGTGGGCGAGGGTGGCGGGGTCAGGGACCAGGTCGGCCTTGGTCAGGACGACGAGGGTCTCTGCGGCCCCGTCACCGTCCGCCGCCCCGTCGCGGAGCAGCGCGTCACCGCCGGTGCTGGACATGGCCAGCGCCAGGAAGCGCTCCACCCGCCCCAGGTCGAGTTCGACCGCCAGGGAGACACAGATGGCGATGTGGTCGACGTTGGTGGCGAGTACCTGGCCCTCGGAGCGCTTGGACGAGGTGGAGCGGACGAAGGCCGTGCGCCGCGGCAGCAGCGTACGGACGAACTGCGGGTCGCCGTCGGGGTCGACGGCCGCCCAGTCGCCGGTGCAGACGATCCGCATCGGGTCACGGGGGACGACGAACGCGGTGTCCGCGCGGACCGTGCCGTGCGGGGTGACGATGTCGCACTGTCCGCGGTCGACGCGCACCACGCGTCCCGGCAGCAGCCCCTGTTCGGCGTACGGGGCGAACTCGGCGGCCCAGGCGTCGTCCCAGCCGTAGGCGGACAGGGGGTGCGACGTCGAGGAGCTCTGAAGAGTGGTGGAGAGAGAAGTGGGGGAAGAGGAGGACGGGACAGACAAGGGAAACCCTTCACAGGGTGGCCCCGGCAGTGCGCACTGCGGCGCGGAGGTACTGAGGTCGGTCAGCCGGCGGCCACGGGGGTGGAATCGATGCTCTTCGGCTTGTGGGCAGCGCCCATCGCGGCGACAGTCATCAATGTCCTCACCTCCGGGTTCACGCACGGTCCGGCACCGGCGGTCTGTTCCGCCGTCCGTCTCGCCGCACACGATAGCTCGCGGTGGCCCGGTGGCGTCAACCGATTAATTCCGGCCGTCCGTTCCGGTGCGGCGCAGGGATGTGGGCCGGGCATCGGCCCTCTCATGGGCCCGGGATATCACGAGTCTCCCCCGATCGGGTGATACGCATGGAGATCGACCGGTCGCGGACGGTTAGGGTGCCGGACATGACCTCCCCCCAGACAGCCTCCGGCACGTACACCCGGGCCCAGTTGGGCACGCTCACCCTCATCGGCTGGAGCGGCGAACACCCCCACAACGGGGAGGACGTCGCCTTCCTGCTCGTCTACTCACTGGGCGACGGCTCGGAAGGACCGGCGACCGGCGAGAGCGCCATGCACATCGCCCTGGAGCGCTGCGGACTCCCCGTCAGCGGCGGCCCGGTGCGCGCCGACGAGACGCCGGGTCTGCCGGTGAAGCTCCTCGTCCAGGCAGGCCAGGCCGTGCTGACCGTCCCTCACTTCTCGGCGCAGTACCCCGTGCCCCCCGAGTGGCTGGCCGCCGCCACCGCGCAGGGTGAGGTGCACGTCATGTTCGCCACCCGCCCGTGGCCGCAGGGCGCCCCGGGGCTCCCGGTCGACGAGGACACCCTGCGGGCGTTCGCGGGCGACCCGGACGTCATCGCGACCTCCGCCCACTGCGTCCTTCCGGTACGCAGCCTGGGCTGAGGAGCCACGGCGCACGGATGCCCACCGCTCCCCCGCGGAGCGGTGGGCATCCGTGCGTCCGGCCGCTCCGGCCACGCGCCGCGGGCGGCCCGGGGCTTCCCGGACCGCCCGCGGTGTGTGCTGACTCGGCGTGTGCGCCGGTTCAGTTGTTGCCGATGCCGTTCCCGGAGAGGACCGGGATGTCCTCGACCAGGTGCGAGAGGGCCTCGTCGCCCTTGGCCTGGGTGGAGTTGTCGGCGCACTGCTGGTTCTGCGGCGAGTGCAGGACGTTGATGTCCTGGACCGCGACGGGCACCAGGATGCCCACGAGCGAACCGGCGTTGGCCTTGACCGGGGCGCCGACGCAGAGCTTGTTCAGCGAGCCCTGGACGAGCTGCACCTGCGGGCTGCCGTCGCCCCGGGTCACGCTGTTGCCGAACGAGTCCACGGCACCGTTGCCGTTGACCGACGTGGTTCCCTCGTCGTTGCCGATCGCCATGGCCGAGGGGGCCGCGGCGGCGGACAGGCCGACCAGGGACACGGCAAATGCCGCGCCGGCCATCATCTTCTTCATCACGCTTCACCTTTCGGAGCGTTCCGTTCTGGAACGTACTGATCAACCTCATACCGAGGCTTCGGTTCCGCGGTTCCACTCAAATGGGTTCGATCCGGCGTAAGTTCGACGTCTCGCCGTCAACCCCGGCCGCTCTCGCCCGAGGTGCGCGCTCCGGGGACGAGTCCGCCGGCGGCGGGCGGCGCGGGCTCGTCCGGTACGGCGTCGTCGCGGGCCGCCCGCCACTCCGCGAGGAGCCGGTCGTAGATCGGTGTGCCGTCCTGCGGGTGCCGGTGCGGGTCCCGCCGTCGCTGACTGTCGTACTGGTCCATGAGAAGCCCTTACCCGGTGCGGGTGGAAGCCCCTGCCGCCACTACGGCAACCGGCGCAACGGGGCCGCCCGTCCGGGGGAGCCACCGGCCGCGTCCCCGGACACGACGCGGGGCCGACGCGTCCGGGCGGCCGGAAATCCGGCTGCCACGAGGACGGGTCGGCCCCACGGGCGATCCAGGAACTGCGGGCTACGGGTACGACTAGTCGTTGGCGACACCGTTGCCGGACAGGACCGGGATGTCGTCCAGGATGTGCGAGAGGGCCTCGTCGCCCTTGGCCTGGGTGGAGTTCTCGGTGCACTGCTGGTTCTGCGGCGACGACAGGACGTTGATGTCCTGGACCGCGATCGGGACGGCACCGATCAGCGAACCGATGTTGGCCTTGGCCGGCAGGGCGATGCAGGGCTTGTTGAGCGAGCCCTGGATGAGCGCGAACTGCGGGCTCCAGTCGCCGTGGGTGGCGGAGTTGCCGTAGGACTGCACGGCGCCGTTGCCGTTGACCGAGGTGGTGCCCTGGTCGTTCCCGATCGCCATGGCCGCGGGGGCGACAGCGGCGGAGACGCCGACGAGGGAAGCGGCGACGGTCGCCGAGGCCATAATCTTCTTGATCATGAAAAAAGCCCTTCTGGGGATTTCTGTATGCCCGCCTGTCCGGAGCGACCTGATCAACTCTCGGTGACGGAAATGGTTGTGGCGCTTCACTCGAACGGTGCTTTCGCGATCCGTGCACTTACGGAATGACGCGGCACCGGAGAAATGCGCATGTCCCGGGGAGGGACGGGAACCGCCGTGGCGGCCGGATCAGCCGCCGAGCGGAAGGCCGCCCACGAGCGGGGCCGCACCCTTGGCCGCACCGGTCGCCTGACCGGCGACCTTGGTGACGGTGCCCTCCTTCTGCAGCGATTCGGCGGCACCGCCCACGGTGTCGACGACCGGGTCGACGGCCTGCGGGGCCGCGGCAACCACCTGGTTGACACCGCCGTCGAGGCTGAAGCTGGGGGCCGTGGCGTTGGTAACGGCGAAGGCGGGAGCAGCCGTTCCGAGAGCAACCACGGAACCGGCGACAAACGCAGCTGTCTTCGCGTACTTCACTTTCGGGTTCCCTTCTGCAGCGGCATCCGTTTCGGTCGCGTCCCCGCGCCGCACCAGCCTTCTTTAGCTGTGACTTCTGCCGCTTTCACCTTGGACAACGAGCCGATTGCGGCCGGGCAACTGCGCCGTTCCGCTTTTCTCGGGACCGCCTGCCCCGGCCACTTCCCGTGACTACGGAAGATTGCATGACTAATCACTGGTTCGGGTAAGAGGGGGGACAGCGGGCGTCATCCGGTGGTGCACTGTCGTTACTCCGTTCCGCGCGCCCGCCCGGATGTCTGCCCCCAGCCGCCGGCGCACCGCGCCCCGGGCCGGTGGAATGCGTCTCCACGCTCCGCCGCATCGAGGAGGGCTGCGAACTCCCGGAACGGAACACAGGAAAGAGGAAAGCCCCGGATCGCATGAAGCGATCCGGGGCAGACCGGTGCCGAACGGATTCGGCGCGCGCGAATCAGGCGTTGACGCAGGTGTTGCCGAAGGCCGGGTTCAGCAGGCCGATGACGTTCACGGTGTTGCCGCAGACGTTGACCGGAACGTGGACCGGGACCTGGACGAGGTTGCCGGACAGCACGCCCGGGGAGTTCAGGGCAGCGCCCTCGGCGCCGGAGTCGGCGAAGGCCGGGACAGCGGCACCCATCGCCATGAGGGTTCCGGCGGCGACGGCGGCGATCTTGGTGTACTTCACGTTCAACCCTTTCTTCGACGGAGTCCGGAGCGGCCACGACTTTCGTGCCGCACGAGCGCGGTCCTGATCACTCGTAACTCCGCCGCTGTAATTCGTAACGATTTCGGGCGGTAAGCGAAACTCTTCAACGAAGAGATCTCCGGGAATCCGCCCGAATGATGCAGTTCGGGTCACCCGGCGTCACTGCCGAGGACAGCAGCAGGCCCGGGCCGCACGGAGGAGGAACGCCGGCGGCCCGGGCCTGGTGACAGCTGGATCAGCTGTTGCCGGCACCGTTACCGGAGAGAACCGGAATGCCGTCCAGGATGTGCGACAGCGGCTCGTCACCCTTGGCCTGGGTGGAGTTCTCGGTGCACTGCTGGTTCTGCGGGGAGGACAGGACGTTGACGTCCTGGACCGCGATCGGGATGAGACCGATCAGCGAACCGACGTTGGCCTTGGCCGGCAGGCCGATGCAGGGCTTGTTCAGCGAACCCTGGACCAGACCGAACTGCGGGCTGCCGTCGCCGTGCGTCTCGGCGTTGCCGAACGACTGCGAAGCACCGTTGCCGTTGACGGAGGTCGTGCCGCCGTCGTTGCCGATGGCCATCGCCTGCGTGGCGCCGAGACCGAGGATGGAGGCGGCAACGGCACCCGTAGCCAGGACCTTCTTGATCACGATGAACCCTTCTCGTACTGGATGCCCCGTACCGGAGCGCACTGACCAACTCGCTTCCGGACGTTTGGTTATCTCCATTCACCCGAATGCCGCGGATGCGCGGACAGCCGTGCGAAAGAGGCCGCGGAATACCGTACGGAGGCACCGGGCGAACGCATTTGCGTAGTCCGTCCGGGTGGTCACAGGAAATTCACTGGTTTCACGTTTCCCTCCCACGCGGGCGTCGTTATGGGTTCGTCAAGCTCGCCCCGACGGGACGCCGCCACATGCGCCGGCAGACCCGCCGGTTACTGCACCGCCTGATGAATGAACTGCGGGTCAACACCGCCCGCGCGAAATGTCCTAGGAAAGGGCAACCCATGCGAAAAGCCTTGAGTAAAAGCGTGCTCGTCATGGCGGCGGCGTCAGGCATCCTGACCGCCTCCGGCGGTTACGCGTTCGCCGACGCCTCGGCCGACGGTGCAGCTGTCGGTTCGCCCGGGGTGGGTTCGGGCAACGCCGTCCAGGTCCCGGTGCACATTCCCGTCAACCTGTGCGGCAACACGGTCAACGTGATCGGTGCGCTGAACCCGGCGTTCGGCAACGAGTGCGAGAACGAGGGCGGTGACGCCGCGGCCGGCGACGCCCAGGGCGCGGACGCCGACGGTGTCGCCGCCAACTCCCCCGGCGTGCTGTCGGGCAACCTGATCCAGGCGCCGGTCGACGTCCCGGTCAACGTCTGTGGCAACACGGTCAACGTGGTCGGTGCGCTGAACCCGGCGTTCGGCAACGAGTGCGAGAACGAGTCGGGTGGTGTTGACACCCCGAAGCCCCCGCACCACCACAAGCCGCCGAAGACGCACAAGCCGCCGAAGCACCACCACGAGCACGAGCACGAGTGCGCGTGCCCGCCCGGGCACCACCACAACCCGCCGAAGCCGCCGAAGCCCCCGAAGCACCACCACGACCACAACTGCCCGCCCAGCCACCACCACAACCCGCCCACCCACAACCCCCCGACCCACAACCCGCCCACGCACAACCCGCCGACGCACACCTGGCACCCGCACAACCCGCCGACCCACACCTGGCACCCGCACAACCCCCCGACGCACACCTGGCACCACACGCCGTCGAAGCACCACAAGCCGCCGCAGATGGCGCACACCGGTGCCAATGACAACCTCGGCATCGCCGGTGGCGCCAGCGCCGCCCTGGTCCTCGGTGGCGGTCTGCTGATGCGCCGCAGCCGCGCCTCCCAGAGCTGACGCTCCCCCCCACGCGCAGGAAGGTCCGGCCGGACAGCCCCAGGCTGTCCGGCCGGACCTTCTCGTTGCGCGGTGTCCGCGCCGCTCAGACGGTGGAGAGCCCGGCGCGCTCCAGGCAGCCGGCGACGGCCGCGGTCTCCGCCGCGTCCAGCCGGCGCATCGGCGGGCTCATCACGTTGGTGGTGATGAGCCCGCGCAGCATCAGGGCGGTCTTGAACGCGCCGAGTCCGGCCGCAGTGGCGGACGCGGTGCCGGGGCGGGCGGCGCGGATGATGTCGAAGAGCGCGACGAGACGGTCCTGTTCGGCCCTGGCCGCCGCCCAGTCACCGCGCACCGCCGCCTCGTGCAGGCGTACGTACCCGTGCGGGTCGACGTTCCCGAGACCCGGGACCGATCCGTCGGCGCCGCCCAGCATCATCGCGTCGACGACCAGCTCATGGCCGGTGAGGACGGAGAAGTCCGGCAGCTCCCGGGCGCCGATGACCAGCCGGCGGAACGATCCGTCGTCGCCGCTGGAGTCCTTCACACCGGCCAGCACACCGTCGGCGGCGAGCGGCAACAGCAGTTCCGGGTCGAGCTTGCTGTGCACGCAGACCGGCACGTCGTACGCCAGCAGCGGCAGGTCCACGGCGGCGGCGATGTCCCTGAAGTGCCGGTCGATCTCCAGGTCGTGGGTGCGGGTGTAGAAGGGCGCCGTGACGACGACGGCGTCCGCGCCGAGTTCGGCGGCCCGGTTCGCGCGCTCGACGGCCCGGTTGGTGGTGGTCTCGATCGCGCCGACGAGGACCGGCACCTGGCCGGCGGCCGCGGCCGTGATGACCTCGATGACGTCGTCCTGCTGTCCCGGCGTCAGATAGGCGGTCTCGCCGGAGCTGCCGAGGGCGAAGAGCCCGCTGACACCGCCGTCGAGAAGATGCCCCACGACCCGCTCCAGGGACGGGCGGTCGAGCTCGCCGTCCGCGGTGAGCGGAGTGACGACGGGCGGGATCACTCCCGAGTAGCGGGGGGTTCGGGCGGTCATGCGGTGCTCCTTGCGGACGGTACGGGGGTCGGGTCCCCGGAGGGGGACGCGGTGGTCTGGGGGTGGACGCAGTGCCAGCGGTGCTCGCCGGACCCGATGGTCTCCGCGGGGAAGACCGTGGAGCACTCGGCGTCGGCCTTCCAGCAGCGGGTGCTGAACGGGCAGCCGGGCGGCGGCTCGGTGGCGGAGGGCACCGGGCCGGTGAGCACGATGCGCCGGGTCGTCTCCATCAGGCTGGGCGTCGCGGAGAGCAGTGCCTCGGTGTACGGGTGCGAGGGGGCGCCCGCGACGTCGGCCGCGCGCCCTTCCTCGACGATGCGGCCGAGGTAGAGGACGGCGATGCGGTCGGCGAGGTAGCGCACGGTCTGGATGTCGTGCGAGATGAACACCATCCCGAGGCCGAGGCGTTCGCGCAGGTCGACGAGGAGGTTCAGCACCTGGGCGCGGACCGAGACGTCGAGCGCGGAGGTGGGTTCGTCGGCGACGATCAGCTCCGGTTCGAGGGCCAGGGCACGGGCGATGGCGACGCGCTGGCGCTGGCCGCCGGAGAGCTGTCCGGGCAGTGCGGCCAGGGTGTGGCCGGGGAGGCCGACCAGGTCGAGGAGTTCCTCGACCCGGGCCTCGCGCTCCTCCCGGGTGCCGCGGCGGTGCACGTCGAGCGGGTCGCGCAGGATCTGGCGGACCGTGAGCCTCGGGTTGAGCGCGGTGGACGGGTCCTGGAAGACGACGCCGACGGCGGAGCCGAAGCCGCCGCGCCGCTCGGCGCCCGTCATCCCCCACAGGTCGCGCCCGTGGAAGAGGACCTCGCCCTCGGTGGGCTTCTGCAGTCCGGTCAGCACCCGGGCCAGGGTCGACTTGCCGCAGCCCGACTCGCCGACCAGACCGACGATCTCGCCGCGCCCGACCTCCAGCGTGGCGTCGGTGAGCGCGTGGACGGCGTCGCGCCTGAACAGGCCTCCGCTGCGTGCCTTGTGGCGTACGTGCACGCCGTTGAGCCTGATCACAGGGCACTCCCTTCCAGCTTCTTCGCGGCGGCACCGGCCGGGTGGTGGCAGGCGAAGCCGTGATCCGACGCGCTGCCGCGCCCGGTGAGTGCGGGGGTGGTGGTGCGGCAGAGCTCGGTCGCCGCGCCGCAGCGGCCCGCGAACCGGCATCCGGCGCCGAAGCCCTGGGGAGCGGGGACGACGCCGCGGATCTGGTGGAGCCGCTGGGCGCCGGCCTCCAGGGAGACGACGGAGCCGAGGAGTCCGCGGCTGTAGTGGTGGGCGGGGTCGGTGAGGACCTCCCGGGTGTCGCCGGCCTCGGCGAGCCGTCCCGCGTACATGACGGCGACCCGGTGCGAGAGGTCGCCGACCAGGGCGAGGTCGTGCGAGACCAGCACCATGGCGAAGCCGAGTTCGTCGCGGAGCCCGATGAGGAGTTCGACGACCTGGGCCTGGACGGTGACGTCGAGTGCGGTGGTCGGCTCGTCCGCGATGAGCAGGCGGGGGCTGCGGGACAGGGCCATCGCGATGAGCACGCGCTGGCGCTGGCCGCCGGAGAGCTCGTGCGGGTAGCTGCGCAGGGTGCGTTCGGGTGCGAGGCCGACCAGTTCCAGGAGTTCGGCCGGCGTCTTCGTACCGCCGCGCGAGGTGAGCTGCCTGAGCTGGGTGCCGACGAGCACGGAGGGGTTGAGGGAGGAGAGCGCGTCCTGGTAGACCATCGCGATCTCGGGGCCCATCAGGGCGCGGCGTTCCTTGGGCGGCAGCTTCAGCAGGTCCCGGCCGCGGTAGAGGATCTCGCCGCTGACCTCGGCGTTGCGGGCGAGGAGGCCCATGACGGCGAGGCTGGTGATGGACTTGCCGCAGCCGGACTCGCCGACCAGGCCGAGGGTCTCGCCCTCGCGGACGGTGAGGTTCAGCCGGTCCACGACGGGGATGTCGCCGTAGCGGTCGGGGAAGCGGATGGCCAGGTCGCGGACGACGAGGAGTTCGCCGGCGTCGGCGCGGACCGGGGTGATGGCGGGCTCGGTGGCGTTGATGTGCGCGGCGAGCCGGGAGAGGGCCGCGTCGATGTCGACGGTGGCGGCGGCCTCGACCGGATCCGGTGCGGTGGCGGTCGCGGGACCGGCCGCGGCTCGGGGGTTCCTGGGCGCAGCGGAGGCGTCGGTGAGGCCTTCGGAGAGGATGTTGAGCGCGAGGACCGTGATCAGCAGGGCGAGACCGGGGAAGAAGGTCGCCCACCAGCCGCCCGCCAGGAGGATCTGCCGGCCGTAGGCGAGCACGCTGCCCCAGCTGGGGTCGGGGTCCTGCACACCGGCGCCGATGAAGGAGAGGCTGGCCTCGAAGATGATGGCCTCGGCGACCATGACGGTCGCGAAGACCATGACCGGGGCCATGCAGTTGACGGCGACGTGCCGGAGCACGATGTAGCCGCGCCGCGCGCCGATGACCTTCTCGGCGGCGACGTAGTCCTCTCCGTACTGCGAGAGCACGTTGGCGCGCACGACGCGGGCCAGCGAGGGGGTGTACACGAAGGCGATGGTGAAGATGATCACCGGGAGGCTGGTGCCGAACACGGCGACGAGGACGGCCGCGAGCGCGATCGGCGGGAACGACATGACGACGTCGAGGGTGCGCATGACGGACTCGTCGCCGAGTTTGCGCGAGGTGGCGGCGAGCGAGCCGAGCAGGGACCCGGCGACCAGGGCGCAGGCGGTGGCGCCGAGGCCGATGACCAGCGAGTAGCGCGAGCCGTGCACGACGCGGGCGAACACGTCGCGGCCCGCGCGGTCGGTGCCGAACCAGTGCGCGCCGCTCGGGGCCTGTACGGGGTTGCCGGTGGCGAGCGGGTCCTGGGTGAGCAGCGGGGCGAGTACGGCGCCGAGGACGACGACGATCAGGACGCCGAGGGCGACGCGGGAGGTTGCCGGGAGGGCGCGGAAGGCGACGCCCGGTCGGGAGAGTTTGGTGGCCAGACGGCCCGTGGCGAACATGTCACACCGTCCTGATGCGCGGGTTGACCAGCAGGTAGAGCAGGTCGACGATGACGTTGACCACCAGGAACGCGATGGCGATGGTCAGTACGGTGCCCTGGACCAGGGCGACGTCGCCTCCGGTGACACCTTCGAGGATGAGCTTGCCCATGCCGGGCAGGTCGAAGATCGCTTCGATGACGACGGCGCCGCTGAGCAGGTAGCCGACCTTGACCCCGAGCACGGTGAGCGGGGTGACGAGTGCGTTGCGCAGTACCGAGCGGATGACCAGGAGGACGGGCAGGCCGTTGCCCTGGGCGGTGCGGACGTAGTCCCGGTCGAGTTCGGTGACCATCGCGGTGCGGATGAGGCGGGCGAGTGACGCGGCGACGGGCACCGCGAGGGACACCGCGGGCAGGATCATCGTGCGGAGCCAGCCGCTGAACGAGTCGGCGATGTTGGTGTAGCCGCCGGTCGGGAAGAGCTGGGTGTTCAGTGCGAACTGCTGGATGAGCAGGACGCCGAGCCAGAACGACGGGACGGCGACCCCGGCCATGGAGAGCACCCGGAAGAGCTGGTCGGGCCAGCGGTCGCGGTACATCGCGCCGAGGACGCCGCCGATGACGGCGAGGACGATGGCGATGACGAGCCCGAGGACGGTGAGCTGAAGGGTGAGCGGGAAGGCGGCGGTGATCCGGTCGGTCACGGGCTGGCTCGGCGGCACGGTCGACCCGAGATCGAAGTGGAGCAGCCGGCCGAGGAAGTGGAAGTAGCGGACGGGCAGCGGGTCGTTGAGCCCGTTGGCCTCCGCGAAGGCCTCCCGTGCTTCAGGTGTCGCGCTGTCCCCGAGCGCGTTGAAGGCCGGGTCGACCGGCGAGAACTGCAGCACCACGAAGACGAGCAGCGCGATACCGAGGATCATCACCGGCATCATCGCGACGCGGCGCAGCGCGAGCCGGAGAAAAGCAACCATCGTCGGGTTCCTTGCGGTTGGGCGGTCGTCCGGTCCGGGGCACCCGGGGTGTGCGGTGTCCCGGACCGGGTTGTCGGGCGCGCGGCGGGGGCTCCGGTGCGGGGACCGGGGCGGCCGGGTCGCGGCCTGGCCGTGGGCGGCCGGTGCGGGCGGCTGCCCACGGTCCGGTCAGGCGCGGCTGACGTCGAGGAAGGACAGGCCGGTGGTGGGCAGCGGCTTGAAGCCGGTCAGGCCCTTCTCGTTCCAGGCGGTGGGCAGCTTGCGGTGGAGGATCGGGTAGAGCGGGACCTCGTCGGCGACGAGGTCGGTGATCCGTCCCCACAGTTCCTTGCGGGCCGCCTCGTCGCCGGCCCGGGCTGCCTTGTCGAGCAGCTGCTTGACCTGCTTGTACTCGGCGGACCCGGACCAGCCGTAGCGCTTCTCCGGCCAGAAGCCGTAGTAGAACCAGCGCATCAGCAGGTCCACGTCGTTGCCGAAGACGGAGGGGTCGCCGGGGGCGACGAGGACCTCGAAGTCCCCGCTGTCGACCTTGGCGTACTGGGCGGCGGACTGGGCGATGCCGAGGGTGGCCTCGATGCCGGCGGCGGCCCAGCTCTCCTTGATGAGCGGGGCGATGTCCTTGACCCAGCCGGTGTCGGTCGTCAGGACGGTGAACCTGAGGTTCCGCACGCCCGCTTCGGCGAGCAGCTGCTTCGCCTTGGCCACGTCGTGGGTGTAGACGGTGGCGGCCTTGTGGTAGTCGGGGTGCGTCGGGGGGACGTAACCGGTGGCGGCCGTCGCGTTCCCGACCATGGCGGTCTTGATGATCTTCTCGGTGTCCAGCGCGTAGTGCAGCGCCTGGCGGACCCGCTTGTCGGCGAACCGCTTGTCGGCGGTGTTGAACATCAGGAAGAGCAGGCCGAAGGACTGCACGGACTCGGTCTTCGCCGTGCCGGAGAGCCCCTTCACATCGATGTACGGGACGTCCTCGATGGCCTGGACGCGGCCGGACTGCATGGCGCTGACGCGGGCCGACTGGTCCGATATCAGGCGCCAGATCATCTGCTTGGCCTTGGCGGGGTGCGCGCCGTTGTACTTGTCCCACTTCTCGAAGACGATCTTGTCCTCGCGGGTCGCTGAGACGAACTTGTACGGTCCGGAGCCGACGGGCCTGGCGTCGAATCCCTTGACGTCCGCCTCGACGATCTTCTTCGGCACGATCCGGGCCACGGCGATGCGGGACGGGAAGAGCGCGAAGGGGTACTTGAGCTTGAACTCCACCGTGCCGGCGTCGACGGCCTTCACGGTGTCGATGAAGGGCACGAACTGTGCCATCAGGGAGGCGTTCTCAGGGGCCAGGATGCGTTCGAAGCTGAACACGACGTCGTCGGCGGTGACGGCGGATCCGTCGTGGAAGGTCGCGCCCTTGCGCAGCGTGGCACGGTACGTCGTGGCGTTGATCTTCTCCGGCATCCCGGTGGCGAGCGCGGGCCGCGCCACGAGTGTTGCCGGATCGAGATCCACCAGCCCCTCGAAGATGTGCATATTGGCGGCGTACGGGGTCGCGCCCGAGGTGATCATCGGGTCGAAGCCGGTCGACAGCGGGTAGGACAGGCCGGCCTCGATGAGACCGCTGTCGCCGCCCTTGTCCGTCGAGCCGTTGGTGGTCGAGGACGGTCCGCCGCACGCGGAGAGGCCCGCGGTGATGGCGGCCGCTGCACCGACGGCACTGGTGTAACGCAGGAAGGTGCGGCGCTCGACACCGGCTGATCTCAGCTCGGGCACGGGTCCTCCAGGGACTTGAGGTGGGGCGTCGTGGGTAAAACCGGGGGGTTTGGCTCAGATTCACGGGAACCGCGGAACCTGAAGCATCAGACGTCAGATGTCTGATGCCTTGATAGCGTGGGAACGTAGCTTGACAATCGAGAGGGGTCAAGAGGTGGGGAGTTCACATATGTCCGGAACGAGGCCCGGCCGGCAGCTGCTCCGGCAGGAAGTCGTCGACGGCATCAAGCGGTACATCCTCGAGGAACGGCTTCGTCCCGGTGACCCGCTGCCCACCGAGCCCGCCCTGTGCGAGGCACTGGGCGCCAGCCGTTCCAGCGTCCGCGAGGCCGTCAAGATCCTCAACGCGCTGGACATCGTCGAGGTCCGTCACGGACACGGCACCTACGTGGGCCGGCTGAGCCTGTCCGCGCTGGTGGAGAGCCTCACCTTCCGCGGGCTGCTCTCCCCCGACGACGACTTCCAGGTGATGGCCGACCTGGTCGACGTGCGCGAGCTCTTCGAGCGCGGGATGGCCGACCGGATCGTCTCGACGCTCACCCCGGACCAGCTGGACGCCCTGGACGGCCTGGTGGCCACCATGCGCGAGACCGGGGCCCAGGAGGGCCACGGTTTCGTCGACGCGGACCGCGCCTTCCACGCCCTGCTCGTCGCCCCGCTCGGCAACGACCTCATCGGCCAGCTGTCGATGGCGTTCTGGGACGTGTACGCGATCGTCGCGCCGCACCTGGACGGATTCACGCACGCCGACGAGACGGCGACGATCGCGGCCCACCAGAACATCGTGGACGCCGCCCGGGCCGACGACATCGCCGGGTTCATCAAGGCGCTCGGCGAGCACTACGCCCCGGTCAGGCGGCGGATCTCCGAGGCCCGCGCCCGGGGCTGAACCTCCCGCCCCGGCCGCCCGGGAGCGGCGGAACCGGCCCGGCGGACCCTTGACGGCCCCCGCCAGGGGTGCCTAGGGTCCGTGTGCCGACAGGACATCTGACGTCATCCGTCTGATGACCGGTGCATCACCTCGATGCCCGGTGCATCCCGCTGACCGGTGCGTCACCTCGCACCCGGCACTTCCCGCCGCGCCCCCAGGAGGGCACCTCCATGCCGTTGACGGACCTCTCGCTCGCGGACTGCCGCGACTACCGGCCGACGCTGCCCGTTCCCGCGGACTTCGACGTGTTCTGGTCGCGGACCCTGGACGAGGCCCGGTCCTGCGCGTCGGACAAGCCCGTGTTCACCGCGGTGGAGAACGGGCTCGCCCGGATCCGTACGTACGACGTGACGGTTCCCGGCTTCGGCGGGCAGCCGGTGCGCGGCTGGCTGCGGACGCCGGCCGGGGCGGACCGGCCGCTCGGCTGTGTCGTGGAGTTCCTGGGGTACGGCCGCGGCCGGGGTCTGGCGCACGAGAACCTGCTCTGGGCGTCGGCCGGGTACGCGCACCTGCTGATGGACACCCGCGGGCAGGGCTGGTCGGCGGCCGGCGGCGACACCGCCGATCCGGACGGCGGCGCGCCCGGAGTCGTACCGGGCTTCCTCACCCGGGGCATCGAGAGCCCCGAAACGTACTACTACCGGCGGCTGTTCACCGACGCGGTGCGGTGCGTCGACGCCGCGCGCAGCCACCCTGAGATCGATCCGGACCGGATCGTGGTGACCGGTGTCAGCCAGGGCGGCGGGATCGCGCTGGCGGTCTCGGGGCTGGTCCCCGGGCTGGCCGGCGTGATGCCGGATGTGCCGTTCCTCTGCAACTTCCGCCGCGGGGCCGAGATCTCGGGCCGTCCGCCGTTCACCGAGATCGCCGCGTACCTCAACCTCCACCGCGACCGCACGGAGTCCGTCTTCGCCACGCTGGCGTACTTCGACGCGGCGCTGCACGCCACCCGGGCCACGGCTCCCGCACTGTTCTCCATCGCGATGATGGACGACATCTGCCCGCCCTCCACCTGCTTCACCGCCTACAACGGCTACGCCGGGCCCAAGGACGTCACGGTCTACGCGTTCAACGGGCACGAGGGCGGCGCCGAGTACCAGCAGCGGGAGCAACTGACCTGGGTGCACTCCCTGTTCGCAGGCCTGCCGTCGGGGCAGGCCGGCCACTCCTGACCGGAGGCACCTTCCGTGCGCAGACGATCCATGCTTCTTGCCGCAGGCGCGGCAGCGCTGAGCACCCGGCTCGGCGGCCCCGCCTTCGCAGCCGCGCCGGGCAGCGGCCCCGTCCTGGACCACGACACCCCCGTGGACCTGGACGGCACCGAGTACGTCGACCTGTCGGACCGGGCCGGCCTACTCGCCCCGCTCACCGCGGGAACCATCGTCGTCACCTTCCGCACCACCAGTCACAACGAGGCGATGACGCTGATCAGCGCCTCGGACCCCGCCGTCCCCTCCTCCAACATCACCCTGAACCTGAGCGGCGGCGCCCTTCAGTTCTCCGTACGGGAGAACGGCGCGGTCCTCATCAATGTCATGACCCGGACACGCTACGACGACGGGCTGCGGCACACCGTCGCCGTCACCGTCGACGCCTCGGGGACCAGGCTGCACGCCGGCGGGCGCACGGTCTTCGAGACGGCGCAGCACGCCTTCTTCGGCAGTGTCTCCAGGCCGGCCGCGCTCGCCCTGGGGCGCAACACCGACAGCGACCATCCGGGGGGTGAGTGGTTCTGCACCGGCACCATCGAGCGGGCCGCGGTCTGGGACCGGGTGCTGAGCGAGGCCGAACTGGTCGCGCAGAGCCCCCGCCCCGACCTCGCCGACCTGGGCCGGATCTCCACGGTCCTGAACAGCGGCACTCCGGCGACCTGGGTCGTCACCGGCGACAGCATCACGCACGGCGCCCTGCACACCAACGGCTGGCGCAGCTACCCGGAGCACTGGACGGAGCGGGTCCGCTGGGAGCTGGGCAAGCCGAAGAACCGCGATTTCGTGGTCGATTCCGGGGTGAGCGGTGCGACCAGCGCCGAACTCGTCGCGCGGTTCGGCGAGCGCGTCACCGCGTTCTCGCCGGACGTCGTCTCGCTCATGATCGGTACGAACGACATCGCGACGTCCGGGCTCGGCCCCGACGTCTACCGCGCCAACCTGGTCTCCCTCGTGCGCTCGGTACGGGCCCTGCCCGGCTCCCCCGTGCCGGTGCTCCAGTCACCCAATCCGGTCGACCCGGCGAAGTGGCCGGGCCGGGTCAACCTCTCGCAGTACGCGCGGGTCATGGGCGAGGTCGCGGCGCAGGAGAACGCCGTCTTCGTCGACCACTACAACGACTGGCTGGCCGGAAACGGCGGCCAGGTCCCGCTGACCCTGCTCAGCGACGGGCTCCACCCCGACCAGCACGGGCATCACCGCATCGTCCTCAGAATGATCAAGGATCTGCGGATCTTCGACGCGAGCAGCCGGGTCTGCTCCCTGCGCATCCCGTAGCCCCGGCCCCTCCCCCCTGTCTCCCACCCTTCGCGAAGCACCCACCCCCTTCCGAGAAGAGAGATCGTCCATGCAGCGAACAGTCCCTGTCGCCCTGCTCGGCGCCGCCCTGCTGGTGGTCGCCACCACCGGCACCGCGCAGGCGGCGGCACCCGCCCCCGGCACGCTCACCTCCCAGGACCTGACGGTCGACGGGGCAGGCTCCCCGCACTACCGCATCCCGGCCCTGACCACCTCGGTCAGGGGCACCGTGCTGGCCGCCTTCGACGCCCGCCCCACCCTGGCCGACCTGCCCTCCAACATCGGCATCGTGCTGCGCCGCAGCACCGACGGCGGTACGACCTGGCAGGCGCAGCAGGTGGTCCGCAAGGACGCCGCGCCGCAGGGGTACGGCGACCCGAGCCTGCTCGTCGACCGGACGACCGGCCGGATCTTCCTGTTCTACGCGGCCGGGGTGAACCAGGGCTTCTTCGGCTCGGCCACCGGCAACGACGAGTCCGACCCGAACGTCCTTCAGGCCGACTACAGCTACTCCGACGACGACGGGCTGACCTGGACCCACCGCCGGATCACGAAGCAGATCAAGAACCCCGCCTGGGGCGGCATGTTCGCGGCGTCCGGTGAGGGCATCCAGCTGCGCAACGGGGCGCACAAGGGCCGGCTGATCCAGCAGTACGCCATCCGCGACAACGGGGCCAACTACGCGGTCAGCGCCTACAGCGACGACCACGGCGCGACCTGGAAGACGGGCACACCGGTCGGACCCGGCGGCGACGAGAACAAGACCGTGGAGCTGAACGACGGCACGGTCATGCTCAACAACCGCTCGGCGCCGTACCGGACGATCGCGTACTCCACGGACGGCGGGGTCACCTACACCCCGTTCGTCCAGGACACCGAGCTGCCCGACCCGGCGAACAACGCCTCGGTCATGCGCTACGCCCCGGACGCCCCGGCCTCGAACCCGCAGTCCTCCTGGCTGCTGTTCAGCAACACCGAGGACACCGCGTCACGCCGCAACCTCACCGTCAAGATGTCCTGCGACAACGGGAGGACCTGGCCGATCAGGAAGGTCGTGGACGCGGGCGCCGCGGCCTACTCGACGCTCACCCGGCTGCCGGACGGCCGGCTCGGCCTGCTGTACGAGCGCGCCGACTACACGCACATCACGTACTCCTCGTTCGACTTGAAGTGGCTCGGCGGCACCTGCGCCGACGTCACCCTCACCCCGCCCGCGACGCTCAGGGCGGGGACGAGCGCCGAGGTCACCGTCCGGGTCGTCAACCGGATGGACGTGCGCCGCAGCGCGGGCACCGTCGATCTCACCGTGCCGAGCGGCTGGACGGCCACGCGGACCGCGATCCCCGCGATGAAGCCCGGTGAGGGCGCCAACGTCAGGGTCCCGGTCACCGTGCCCGCGGGCGCGTCGGGGAGCGCCGCGCTCACCGCCGTCTACCGGGCGGACGGCAAACAGGCATCGGGCAGCACGACGGTGACCGTCACCCCGTAACCGGTTCGAGGGGTGTTGCGTCCAACCGCCGCCCGGCGGTTGGACGTACGCCGTCGCGCGACCGTTCAATGGGGCGACGCACACTGGGCTTGGCGAGGGCGGGGGCGGACGTGGCGGGAGCGGGCTTACGCATCGGGGTGGTCGGCGGGAGTGTCGCCGGCTGCGCCATGGCGATCGCCGGAATCAGGGCCGGGGCCGAGGTCACGGTCCACGAGCGGAGCGAAGCGGCGCTGGAGGACCGGGGGTTCGGCATCGTCATCCCGCCGCCCCTGCACCGGGAACTGGTCGCGGCCGGCTATCTGGACGCCGGCATGGAGACGGCCCCGGTGTCCTCGCGGGTCTGGCTCACCCGCCGGCCCGGGCAGCACCGGGCGCGGGAACTGGCGCGGCAGGAGAGCGCGGTGACGCCCTGTCACTGGGGTCTGCTGTGGCGCACGCTGCGGGCCAACGCCGGCGCCGCGCGCTATCACCGGGGGCGGCCCGTCACCGAGGTGCTGCGCCATCCGGAGGGCGGCGCGGTGATCCGTACGGCGGACTCGCAGGAGCGGTACGACATCGTCGTCGGGGCGGACGGCCCGCGCTCGGTCACCAGGGCGGCCGTCGCGCCGGGGGCGCTGCCGGTTCCGGCGGGATACGCGGTGTGGCGCGGCACCCTCCCGCTCGACGCGTTCGCGGGCAGCCCGCACCAGCTGGAACTGGTGCGCTCCTCCTGGATCACGCTGGGGTTCCGGGGCGGGCACGGGGTGTTCTACCTGATTCCGGGGGCGGCGCCGGGGTCCCGGCTGCTGGCCTACGCCGTCTACGCTCCGCCGCCCCCGGCGTCGTGGACCGGCCCGCGCGAGGAGTACGTGCGCCGCATCGCCGATGAGCACTTCCCGGCGGACTGGGCCGGCATCGTCGGCCGGGGCGAGCACACCTCCCTGGCCTGCCACGACGTCGCCGACGTCCAGGTGCCCCGGGTCGCGGAGCCGCCCTTCCTGCTGGCGGGCGACGCGGCGAGCATCACCCGTCCGCACACCGCGAGCGGCGCGACGAAGGCCTTGCAGGACGCGCTCTGTCTGGAGCGGGTGCTGCGCGCGTCGTCGTCCGCGGACGAGGCGCTCGGCCGGTACGCCGACGAACGGTCGGCCGAGGGCGCCCGGCTGGTCGCCCTGGGCCGCCGGCTGGGGCACGCCATGGTGGAGCGGACCCCGGACTGGGCGGCGATGGACGCCCCGGAGGTGGAGTCCTGGTGCCGGGCCACCCTGGACGGCGCCGCCAGTTATCTGTACGGGGGCACGCGGCGCTGACGGGCCCGGCCGCGGGTCAGTGGGCGTACGCGGCGGAGCCCTCCTGGGCCAGCCGGGTGCGGATGCCGTCGAAGTGGGTGCGCATCGCCCGTACCGCGCGCTCGCCGTCCCCCGCCGCGACCGCCTCGACGATCTCGCGGTGCTGGGCGCAGGTGACGGCCGGGTCCTGGTGGCCGTCGTCGAAGTCCTCGCGCACCCGGTCCATGGCGGCCCAGAACGCGTCGAGCACCTCGCTGAGCAGGTGGTTGTCGAGCGAGGCGTAGAGCGCGAGGTGGAAGGCCCGGTCGGTGGCGCGGGCCACCCGGCCGGTCCCGGCCTCCTCCTCCATCGTGGCGACCAGGGCGTGCAGCACGTCGAGGTCCTCGTCCGGGACGCCGGCCACGACGGCACCGACGAGCCCCGCCTCCAGCGCCTCCCGCACCTTCATCAGCTCCGCGAGCCCGGGCAGGCCCTGGCGGTGGCGGACGGCCGCGCGGAAGGCGAGGCCCTCGGCGAACGGTGACAGCGAGAGCGAGCCGACGAAGGTGCCGTACCCCCGGCGGATCTCGACGACGTTGACCGCCTGGAGCGATTTGAGGGCCTCGCGGACCGACACCCGGCCGGACTCGAAGAGGTCCATCAGCTCGGTCTCGGTGGGCAGGGCGTCGCCCGGTGCCAGCCGTCGTTCCAGGATCAGTTCCTTGATCCGGCGCTCGATGTCCTGAGCCATGGTGGGCCGCGCCACAACGTCCTCCTGAGGTGCCGTTGCCCCTTGACCGTTCGCAGGAGCATCTGTTTAAGGTGAAGCCAGACATAGGACATCTTACGTCTCACGTCTCGATCCGGGTAGCCGCTCAGGCCACGGATCGGTGTCCCGATCAGCTGGAGCCCTTCACCATGTCTCTGACCGCACCCCTGCACGGCGTCGTCCCGCCGGTCTGCACTCCGCTCGACCCGCGCGGCGAGGTCGACACCGCTTCCCTCGTCCGGCTCGTCGAGCACCTCATCGGCGGGGGCGTGCACGGGCTCTTCGCGCTCGGGTCCACCAGTGAGGTCGCCTACCTCACCGACGAGCAGCGCGCCACGGTCCTGGAGACCGTCGTCAACGCGACCGACGGCCGCGTCCCCGTCCTGGCCGGTGTCATCGACACCACCACGGCCCGGGTCGTCGAGCACGCCAGGTCGGCCGCCGAGCTGGGCGCCGACGCGCTGGTCGCGACCGCGCCGTTCTACACCCGCACCCACGCCAGGGAGATCGCCGGGCACTTCCGCCGGCTGCGCGCCGAGGTGGAGCTGCCGCTGTTCGCGTACGACATCCCGGTCGCCGTGCACAGCAAGCTCTCCGGCGCCCTGGTCCGCGAGCTCGCCGAGGACGGCACCCTGGCCGGGCTCAAGGACAGCAGCGGCGACGAGGGCGGGCTGCGCCGGCTCGTCGTCGAGCTCGGCGGCCGCGAGGGCCGCGCGCACGGTCCGGTCCCGGACTTCAGCATCCTCACCGGCTCCGAACTGACCGTGGACGCGGCCCTGCTGGCCGGCGCCGACGGTGTCGTCCCCGGCATCGGCAACGTGGACCCGGCCGCCTACGTCCGGCTCTACGAGGCCGCGCGCGCCGGCGACTGGACCCTCGCCGCGAAGGAGCAGGAGCGGCTCATCGAGCTGTTCGCCATGGTCGACGCCGGCCCGGAGGCGGACATGGGCCGCAGCTCATCGGCGCTCGGCTCGTTCAAGGCGGCGCTCCGGCTGCTCGGCGTCATCGAGTGCGGCGACACCGCGTTCCCGCAGATCCAGCTCTCCGCCGAATCCGTCGCGCTCGTCTCCGGACGGCTGCGCGACGCCGGTCTGCCGCCGGTCCGATGACCACCGCGGCAACGCCGGCGCCGGCCGGGCGGCCCGTCGTCGGCCTCGACCTCGGCGGCACGAAGATCGCCGCCGCCCTGCTCGCGGCGGACGGTACGGTCCTGGCCCGGCACAGCCGTCCCACACCGGCCCGGGAGGGCGCGGCGGCGGTCCTCGACGCGCTCGCCGCGGCCGCCGCCGCGGTCGACCCGGACCGCGCCGCCGCCCTGCTCGGCATCGCGGCGGCCGGGGTGATCGACCCCCGCAGCGGCATGGTCACCAGCGCCACCGACTCCCTCAGCGGCTGGGCGGGCACCCGGCTGGGCGCCGGCCTCGCCGACCGGACCGGATACGCGGTGGCCTGCGACAACGACGTCCGCGCCACCGCCGGACCGGAACTGGCCGCACTGAACGCGTCGACCGGCGGCCACGGCTCGCTGCTCTTCGCGGCCATCGGCACCGGAGTCGGCGGCGCGCTCGCCGCCGACGGACGGATGCTGCACGGCTCGGCAGGGATCGCCGGGCACCTGGGCCATGTGCCCAGCCCCGAGGCGGCCGGGCTGCCCTGCACCTGCGGGTCCACCGGTCATCTGGAGGTCATCGCGTCCGGGCCCGGGATCGCCGCCCACTACGAACGGCTGACCGGGGCCCCCGTGGACCGGCTGGAGACCGTCGCCGCGCGCGCCGCGCAGGGCGACTCCCACGCCGTCGCCGCCATCACCACGGGTGCGGCCGCCGCCGGGCACGTGCTCGGCGGGCTCGCCAACGCGCTCGGCCCGGACCGGGTCGTCGTCGGCGGCGGGGTCCCGCGCATCGGCCCGCTGTACGAGGACGCCCTGCGGGCCGCCTTCGCCGCCGAACTGATGGGTCCGCTGCGCGGGCTCGTCCCCCGGCCGCCGCTGCTCGGCCACGACGCGGCCGTGCTCGGCGCGGCCGCCCTCACCACCACCCTTCCCCTCCACCACCCGGGAGCTCTCCGATGAGCGCGCAGGAACTGGCCACCGCACTCCAGGGCAAGCTGATCGTGTCCTGTCAGGCACCTCCGGGTGATCCCATGCGCGAGACGTCCACGCTGGTCCGGCTCGCGCTCTCGGCGGTCGCCGGGGGCGGCGCCGCGATCCGGGCCAACGAACCCGAGGTCGTCGCCGCGATCACCGCCGCCGTCGGCCTGCCGGTCATCGGGCTGTGGAAGGACGGCGACACCGGGGTCTACATCACGCCGACCGTCCGGCACGCCCTGGCCGTGGCCGCGGCGGGCGCCGCGGTCGTCGCCGCGGACGCCACCGACCGGCCGCGCCCCGACGGCTCGACGTTCGCCGAGCTCGTCGAGGCGGTCCACGCGGCCGGCGCCCTCGTCATGGCCGACGTCTCCACCCTCGCCGAGGGCGTCACGGCGGCCGGGCTCGGGGCGGACTTCGTCTCCACGACGCTGTCCGGCTACGTGCCCGGCACACCGGAGCAGACCGGCCCCGATCTCGGTCTGGTCTCGGAACTCGCCGCCGCGATCGACGTGCCGGTGGTCGCCGAAGGCCGTATCAACACCCCCGAGGAAGCGGCCGAGGCCCTGGCCCGCGGCGCCCACAGCGTCGTCGTCGGCACCGCCATCACCGCCCCCACGGCCCTGACTGCCCGGTTCGTCGCGCGCATCACCCGGACCTGACCTGCCCCCACCACGCGGGACGGCTGTTCAAGGACGAGCGCCGTCCCGCATCCTGGAGTCACCGTGCAGACCACAACACCCCCCACGCTCCCCTGGTACCGCCAGGTGAGCCGCACCCAGTGGAAGTCGTTCTTCGCCGCCTGGATCGGCTATGTCCTCGACGGCTTCGACTTCGTGCTGATCACCCTCGTGCTGACCGAGATCAGTGACGACTTCGGGCTCAGCACGGTGCAGGCGGCCAGCCTGATCTCCGGCGCGTTCATCACCCGCTGGCTGGGCGGGGCCGTGCTCGGCGCCATCGGCGACCGGTACGGCCGCAAGCTCTCCATGGTGCTGAGCATCCTGCTGTACTCCGCGGGTACGTTCGCCTGCGGTTTCGCATGGGACTACCACAGCCTGTTCGCCGCCCGGCTGGCCATCGGAATGGGCATGGCCGGCGAGTACAGCGCCAGTTCCACGTACGTGATGGAGAGCTGGCCCGCCGGTCTGCGCAACCGGGCCAGCGGCTTCCTGATCTCCGGCTTCTCGGTCGGCTCGGTGCTCGCCGCGCAGGTCTACGACTGGGTGGTGCCCTCGCTCGGCTGGCGCTGGATGTTCTACCTGGGCCTCATCCCCATCGCCATCGCGCTGTGGATGCGGCGCGCGCTGCCGGAGGCCGAGGAGTGGACGGAGTCCGTGGCGGACAAGGGCGCCAGGCCCAATCCGTTCCGGCCGCTGTTCCTCACCCGCGCCCGGGCCACCGTCAACACGGTCCTCGTCGTGGTCGCCACCGTCTCGCTGTTCCTGGTCTTCACCCCGGGCGGCGCCGGCATGGTGCCGGTGCTCTCGGTGATCGCCGGTCTCACGCTGGCCGCGTTCGCCGTGCAGCTGGGCGGGAAGCGCGGCTGGGTGCTGTACCTGTCGATGATCGTGACGCTGTTCTTCGCGTTCCTGTACTCGTGGCCGATCCAGGCCCTGCTGCCCACGTATCTGAAGACGGAGCTGGGCTACAGCACCGGCCAGGTCACCGACGTCCTGTACTTCGCGGGCTTCGGCACCATGGTGGGCTGCTGGACCGCCGGGTTCCTCGGCGACCGGATCGGCACGAAGAAGGCGTACGCGCTGACGCTGCTGGCCTCGCTCGCCTTCGTCTATCCGGTCTTCGCCGTGCGGAACAACCTGATGCTGCTGGGCATCCTGCTCTTCCTCCTCCAGGCGACGAGCTTCGGCATCTCCGGACTGCTCCCCCGCTACATCGGCGGGCACTTCCCGACCGCGAGCCGGGGTGCGGCGCTCGGCTTCACGTACAACGTGGGCGCGCTCGGCGGGGCGGTCGCCCCGGTGCTCGGGGCGCATCTCGCCTCCGGGATGGACCTGGGCCGGGCGCTCGCCGTGCTGACGTTCGCGGGCACGGTGATCGTGGTGCTGCTGGTCGGCTTCGACGTACCGGCGCGGCTGAACCGGCTGACGGACCCGGACGGCGAGCTCGACCACCTGGCGGCGCCGCCGCCCGGCGAGCGCGTCGCCGTGGAGCGTTAATCCGGTGGACGGGCGGGTCCGGGCGGCCTAGCTTCCCGGCGTGGACCTTCCCCGAAACTTCACCGTCCGCGAGAGCGGCCACCGTGTGCACAACCCGTTCACCGAGGAGGATCTGGCCACCCTGGGCCGGGCGCTGCGCCTGGCTCCGGGGTCCCGGATCCTCGATCTGGCCTGCGGCAGCGGTGAGCTGCTCTGCACCTGGGCGCGCGATCACGGCACGACCGGGACCGGCGTCGACATCAGCACCGTCTTCCTCGCGGCCGCCCGGGAGCGGGCGGCGGAGCTGGGGGTGGCGGACCGGGTCGGCTTCGTGCACGGCGACGCGTCCGGTCATGTCGCCGGCGCACCCGTCGACGTCGCCGCGTGCGTCGGCGCCACCTGGATCGGCGGCGGTGTGGCGGGCACGGTCGAGCTGCTGGAGCGCTCCGTGCGGCCCGGCGGCCTGCTGCTGGTCGGTGAGCCGTACTGGCGCCGCGAGCCGCCGGACCTCACGGCCGTCGAGGCCTGTCACGCGACCGCGCGGGACGACTACTTCGCCCTGCCCGAACTGCTCGAACACTTCGGGGGGCTGGGCTGGGACGTGGTCGAGATGGTGCTCGCCGACCAGCGGGGCTGGGACCGGTACGTCGCCGCGCAGTGGCTGAACATCCGGCGCTGGCTGGACGCGAACCCCGGCGACGAACTGGCCGGCGAGCTGCGGGCGGAGCTGACCGAAGGGCCGGCACGGCACGTGCGCTACCAGCGCGAGTACCTGGGCTGGGGTGTGTTCGCCCTGATGCGGCGCCGACCCCCGGGTCACGGGTAGAAGTGGGTCAGCGACTCGGCCACGCAGGCGGGCTTCGGCGACCCCTCCAGCTCGAAGGTGAAGGACCGGTCCATCCGCACCCCGCCGTGGGCGACCCCGGTGACTCCGGTGACGGAGGCGTGCAGCCGGACCCGGCTGCCGACGGGGACGGGCGCCGGGTAGCGGACCCGGTTGACGCCGTAGTTGAGGGCCCGGCCCACGCCGCGCACCTGGAGCAGCTCACCGAACATCGGGATGCCCCAGCTCAGCACCATGTAGCCGTGCGCGATGGTGCGTCCGTACGGGCCGGCGGCGGCGCGCTCCACGTCGGTGTGGATCCACTGGCGGTCCCCGGAGACGGCGGCGTACGCGTCGATGAGTTCCTGGGTGATCTCCTTCCAGTCGGAGTGCCCCAGGTCGCGCCCGTTCAGCGCGAGGATCTCCGGGATGCCGTGCACGGTCAGCGGCATGGGGGCCGGCCCTTCTGTCGTGGTGTGCGGGAACGTGTCAGGCGGTGACGGGGGCGGTACGGGGTGCGGCGACCGGTCCGGCCGCCTGCTCGTCGTGGTCGGGCCGGCGGAGCAGGAGCAGCATGCAGCCCAGGGTCAGGACGACCTGGAAGATCGCGTAGGCGATGACAGCGGTGATGGAGCCGGTCCGGTTCAGCAGGAACTGGCCGATGATCGGGGTCGTACCGCCCAGGAGCGTGCCGCAGAGCTGGTAGCACAGCGAGATGCCGGTGTAGCGCAGGTGGGCCGGGAAGCGGCTGGCGAGCATGCCGGCGAGGGCCGCGTAGTAGAGGCAGTGCGGGATGGTCGCGACGGCGACGCCGACCATCGCGAGGCCGTAGTTCTCGGTGCGGATCAGCAGGAACATCGCCGGCATCAGGATCAGTTCCGGCAGCAGCATCACGGTGACCGCGCGGGACCAGCTCTTCATCCTGGTGGCGATGAGGGCCCCGAAGGGCTGGACGACGATCTGGGTGATGTTGGCGACCAGAATGATCGTCAGGAACGAACTGCGGTCGAAACTCAGCGCGGACGTGGCCCAGGACAGGGCGAACGTCGACTTGAAGTAGGTGGCCGACAGGCCGATGGTGCAGGCGCCGATGCCGAGGACGATGAGCATCGGCTGGGTGCGCAGGACCTCGGTCAGCGGGAGCTTGACGACCTTCTTCTTGCTGATCAGGGCGGCCATGGCCGGGGACTCGGCGACCTTGAGCCGGACGATGAGGCCGACGATGACGAGGGCGGCCGAGAAGAGGAACGGCAGCCGCCAGCCCCAGGAGACGAACGCGGCGTCGGGCAGCTGGCTGATGGCGAGGAAGCTCAGGGTGGACAGGGTGTTGCCGACGGGCGAGCCCTGCTGGGCGAACGCCCCGTACAGCACCGACTTGCCCTTGGGGGCGTGCTCGGAGGCGATCAGGACCGATCCGCCCCACTCGCCGCCGAGGCCGATGCCCTGCACCATGCGGATCGCGACCAGCAGGATCGGGGCGGCGATTCCGATGGAGGCGTAGCTCGGCAGCAGACCGATCGCCGTGGTGGAGACGCCCATCATCAGCAGCGTGATGACGAGCGTCTTCTTGCGGCCGAGGCGGTCGCCGTAGTGACCGAAGATGATGCCGCCGATGGGGCGGGCGAGGAAGCCGACCCAGAACGTCGCGAACGCGACCAGGGTGCCCACGGGGCCTTCGAGTTCCGGGAAGAACACCTTGTCGAAGACGAGCGCGGCCGCGGTGCCGTAGATGTAGAAGTCGAACCACTCGATCGTCGAGCCGATGAAGGCTCCGAATCCGGCCCGGTTGGCGGCTTTGGTGCGCTCTCGTGCGGTGGCGGTGGACGCACTCATGGTGGCTCCCGTGAACGTCGTTGATCAGGCGGATGGCAGGAACTGCGAGGGGCGTCGCCCGGGACGCCCGGCACGCCGCGTGGGGAAGGGGGACGGCGGCGGTGCTGATGGCGTTACGGTGCCAGCCGGAACCTTGAACGGTCCAATACCGAATTACTGGTGCAGTGAGAGGCTCTGCGTCTCAATGGGCGAGGATGCGGCCGGATACGCCCATGGCGGCGCCGCCCTGTGGCGGCGCCGCTGGACTTCCGGGCGAATGTGGGCCGGGCTCAGGGAGCGATGCGCTCGAAGACGGCGGCGAGGCCCTGACCGCCGCCGATGCACATGGTCTCCAGGCCGTAGCGGGCCTCGCGGCGGTGCAGTTCCCTGGTGAGGGTGGCGAGGATACGGGCGCCGGTGGCGCCGACCGGGTGGCCGAGGGAGACGCCGGAGCCGTTCACGTTGATCCGCTCCTCGTGGTCCTTCTCGCCGAGACCCAGTTCGCGGGTGCAGGCCAGCACCTGGGCGGCGAAGGCCTCGTTGAGCTCGATCAGGTCGAGGTCGGAGAGCGTCAGCCCGGCGCGGGCGAGCGCGGCACGGGTGGCGGGGACGGGGCCGATGCCCATGGTGGCGGCGGGCACGCCGGCGCGGGCGAAGGAGACGAGGCGGACCAGCGGGGTGAGACCGAGGCGCTCGGCGGTGGCGGCGCTGGTCACCAGGCAGGCGGCGGCCGCGTCGTTCTGGCCGCTGGCGTTGCCCGCGGTGACCGTGGCGTCCGGATCGGACTTGCCCATGACCGGGCGGAGCGCGGCGAGTTGTTCGGCGGTGGTGTCGGGACGGGGGTGCTCGTCCGCGGTGACCACCGTCTCGCCCTTGCGGGTGCGCACGGTGACGGGGACGGTCTCGGCCTCGTACCGCCCCTCGGCGACGGCCCGGCCGGCGCGCTGCTGCGAGCGCAGGGCCAGGGCGTCCTGGTCGGCGCGGCTGATGCCGTACTCGCGGCGGAGGTTCTCGGCGGTCTCGATCATGCCGCCGGGGACCGGGTGGTTGACGCCGCCGGCGGTGACGCGGCCCCGGGCGAGCGCGTCGTGGAGCTGGAGGCCCGGGCCCTTGATGCCCCAGCGGCCCTCGTGCGTGTAGTAGGGGGCGGCGCTCATCACGTCGACACCGCCGGCGATCACGACCTCGCTGAACCCGGCCCTGATCTGCATCGCCGCGTCGAGGACGGCCTGGAGTCCGGAGCCGCAGCGACGGTCGATCTGGGCACCGGTGACGGACTGCGGGAGCCCGGCGTCCAGCGCGGCGACCCGGCCGATGGCGGGGGCGTCGGAGGAGGGGTAGGCCTGCCCGAGGATCACCTCGTCCACCCGGTCCGGCTCGATTCCCGTGCGGGCGACGATCTCGGCGATGACGCGGGCGGCGAGGGAGGCCGGCGTCTGCCCGGCGAGCGCTCCGCCGAAGCGGCCGATGGGGGTGCGCAGCGGTTCGCAGATCACGACATCGTTCTGGTCGGGCACGGCGGGGCCTTTCCGGGAGAGGGCAGAAGGGGACAAGGGTGTGGGTCGACCCTCGCACCCGCCGACTGAGTCGGTCCAATATCCAGTTCTCCCTGATTCAAGACGTGGTGCGTCTCAATCCCTCGGACGGGGCGTCGGCAGCGCGTCCTCCGCCACGGCGAGGACCGCGCGCAGGGCGGCCGAGGGGTTGTCGGCGCGCCAGGCGAGCGCCGCCTGCCGTCTGATCGGCGGTCCGGCGAGGGGCCGGTAGACGAGGCCGTTCTGCTGGATGTGCTGGACGGAGGTGACGGTCAGCGTCACCCCGACACCCGCGGCGACCAGCGCCAGGATGGTGTACGAGTCGGGCGCCTCCTGCACCACCCGCGGATTGAACCCGGCCGCCTCGCAGGCGCCGACCATCGCGTCCCGCACGGTGGAGCCGGTGTTCGCGGGAAAGGAGACGAACGGCTCCCCCGCCAGCACCTCGATCGGGACGCTCTCCCGGGTGGCGAGCGGATGGTCGGAGGGCAGCGCGCACACCAGCTCCTCCTCGTCGATCACCCGGTGGCTCACGCCCGGCTGCGTCACGGGCAGCCGGACGAACCCGAGGTCCATCGAACCGTCCGCGACCCGGGCGAGCGCGACGTTCGCGTAGGTCTGGCCCGTCATGACGAGCTCGATCGCGGGGTGGGCGGCGCGCACCGCCCGGGTGAGCAGGGGCAGTGTCTCGTGGCTGGAGGCACCCGCGAAGCCGATGCTGACCCGCCCGTACTCACCGCGGCCGGCCGCCTTCGCGGCGCGCACGGCGGTGTCCAGGTCGTCGAGCACGGTCCTGACCGGCTGGAGGAACGACTCCCCCGCACTGGTCATCCGCACCGAGCGGGTGTTGCGTTCGAAGAGCTGGACTCCCAGCTCCTTCTCCAGCTGGCGGATCTGCTGGCTCAGCGGCGGCTGGGCCATCTGCAGCCGCTTGGCGGCCCGGCCGAAGTGCAGCTCCTCGGCCACGGCGACGAACGCGGACAGATGACGCAGCTCCACGCCCGTCCCCTCTCTCTCAACGGCACTTCAACGGCACCGTCACAGCATTGATTAATCAGACGTCTCGATCCGACCTTAATTTGGTATTGGACAGCAATCAATGGCCGCTGGCACGGTGGGGCGACGCGCACGCACACGCAGAGGAGCACCGTGGCCACGACGGACCGGAACGACAACCGGAAAGACAAGACGATGTCGATGAAGGCGGCGATCGCCGCCTTCGTCCACGACGGCGCCACCGTCTGCCTCGAGGGCTTCACCCATCTCATCCCGACCGCCGCCGGCCACGAGATCATCCGCCAGGGCCGCCGCGACCTCACGGTCGTCCGCATGACCGCGGACATCGTCGTGGACCAGATGATCGCCGCGGGCTGTGTGACGCGGCTGGTGTCCTCCTTCGTCGGCAACTCATCGGCCGGTTCGCTCGGGGAGCTCCGCCGCCGGGTGGAGAACGCCGACCCCGCGCCCCTGGCCTTCGAGGAGTACAGCCACTACGGGATGATCTGCCGCTATCTCGCCGGTTCGCAGCGGCTGCCCTTCTACCCGCTGCGCTCCTACGGCGGAAGCGATCTGCCGTCCGTCAACAGCGACCTGCGCAAGGTCACTTCGCCGTATCCGGGCCCGGACGGCGAACCGGAGCAGATCTACGTCGTACCGCCCGTCAATCCGGACGTGACGATCATCCACGCGCAGCGTGCCGACCGCAGCGGCAACACCCAGATGTGGGGGCTGACCGGCGTCCAGGCCGAGGCGGTGTACGCGGCCGAGAAGGCGGTCGTCGTCGTGGAGGAGATCGTCGACGACGAGGTGGTCCGCTCCGACCCCAACCGCACGCTCGTCCCCGCCCACGCGGTCGACGCGGTCGTCTGCTGCCCCCGCGGGGCGCATCCGTCCTTCGCCCAGGGGTACTACGACCGGGACAACGCCTTCTACCGGGCCTGGTCGCACATCAGCAAGGATCCTCAGCGGCTCCAGGACTGGCTGGACGAGTGGGTGCGGGGGACGGCGGACCACGCGGAGTACGTCGACAGGCTCGGCGAGGAGTTCTGGGCGGGGCTCGCCGTCGGCGAGGCGCTCAGCGAGCCGGTGAACTACGGGCGGCGGCTGTGAGCTCCGCCCCGCTCCGCACGGCCGATCCGCACACGGGACACGAGAAGGAACGGTTCATGACCCTCACCGCACCGGGCACGATCACCTCGTCCGAACTGCTCTCCGTCGTCGCCTCCCGCGAACTCGCCGCACGCCGGACCGTGTTCGCCGGGATCGGGCTGCCGACGCTCGCCACCGAACTGGCCCATCTGACGGTCGCCCCCGACATCGAGGTGGTCTACGAGTCCGGGGTCTGCGGTGCCCATCCCTCGCAGCTGCCCGAGACCATCGCCGACGCGGTCCTGATCACGGGTGCGGAGGCGGTGATCCCGATGCCGATGCTCTTCGGCTGTGTGCTCCAGGGCGGTCACATCGACGTCGGCTTCCTCGGCGCCGCGCAGATCGACCGCTGGGGCAACCTCAACACCTCGGTCATCGGTGACTGGGACAGTCCGGCGGTGCGGCTGCCCGGTTCGGGCGGCGGCGTCGAGGTGATGGCCAACTCCCGCGAGGTCTTCGTGGTGATGCGCCGGCACAACCCGCGCTCCTTCACCGCCGAGCTCGACTTCTGCACCACCCCGGGCCCCGACCGTGCGCTCGCCGAGGGAATCCGCCCGCTGGGCGCCGGAGTCACCAGGGTCATCACCGAACTCGGCATCATGGCCCGCGCGGGCGTCGGCGAGGAGCTGCGGCTGGTCGCCGTCCAGCCCGGCGTCACCGTCGATCAGGTGCGGGCCGCCACCGGCTGGGACCTGCGGGTCGCCGGCACGGTCGACGAGGTGCCGCCGCCGACGGAGGACGAACTGCGGCTGCTGCGCGAGGATGTCGACCCGGACCGCGTGTACCTCCGCTGACCCGCACGATCCGTACGGACCACAGGGTCCGCCGGGTCCGCGGGGTCCGCCGGACCCGTCCGTCCACCACCTCGAAAGGGCCGTAACTGCCATGCGTATCAGGATCGTCGGAGCCGGAGCCATGGGCCGCGGAATCGCCCAGTGGGCGGCCGCCGCCGGACACACCGTCGAGCTCGGCGACGTACGGACGGAAGCGGTGACGGAGGCGGCCGGCTTCGTACGCTCCATGCTGGAGCGGGCCGTGCAGAAGGGCCGGATGTCCGCCGGCGACGCGGCCGCCGCCGGGGACCGGCTGATCGCGCTGGACGACCCGTGGGCCGAGGGCCCGGACGTGGAGCTGGTCGTCGAGGCCGTGCGCGAGGACCTCGGCACCAAGACGGAGGTCTTCGGCCGGCTGGAGGCCGCGCTGCCCGCCACCGCCGTCTTCGCGACCAACACCTCCTCGCTGTCGGTGACCCGGATCGCCGCCGGGCTGAAGGACCCGACGCGCCTGGCCGGGCTGCACTTCTTCAACCCGGTCCCGCTGATGCGGATCGTCGAGGTGGTGCCCGGCGCGGCCACCCGCCCGGAGATCCCGCCGCTGCTGACCGCGCTCGTGGAGAGCTGCGGGCACCGCGCGGTCACGGTCGCCGACACCCCCGGCTTCCTCGTCAACCACGCCGGGCGCGGACTGGTGACGGAGGCGCTCGCCCTGCTGGAGGAGACGGTCGGCGACCCGGCGGACATCGACCGGATCGCCCGGGACGTACTGGGCCTGCGCATGGGCCCGTTCGAGCTGATGGACCTCACCGGGCTCGATGTGACCGCCGCGGTCATCGACTCGATCTGGACGGGCTTCCGCCACGAGGAGCGGCTCCGCCCCTCCTACCTGACACCGAACCGGGTGGCCGCCGGGCTGCACGGGCGCAAGACGGGACGCGGCTGGTTCGGGTACGGCCCCGAGGCGGCAGGCCCCGCGCCGGAGGCCCCGGTCACCGGCGACCCGGACCGGCCGGTGCACGTCCTCGCCGCGACCCCGGCCGGGAACGACGACGCCGCCGCGCTGCGGGAGGCGCTGACGGCGGCGGGCGCCACGGTCGAGGCCGGGGCGCGGCCGTCGGCCGGGGCTCTGGTGCTGGTTCCGGTCTGGGGCACCACGGTCGCCTCTGCGGTCGCCGCTCACGGGCTGCCCGCCGGGCGCACCTTCGGGGTGGACCCGCTGCCGGCGGCCGGGCGCCGCCGGGTGCTGGCCGTGACCCCGGCCGCGGAGCCGTCGGCGGCGCGGGACGCCCGCGCCGTGCTGGCCAGGGCGGCGGACGGCGGTGAGCCGTTCGCGGTGTCGGTGGTGCGCGACACCGCGGGCTCGGTCGCCCAGCGGCTGCTCGCGTCGATCGTGTCGGTCTCGGCGTCGATCGCGGAACACGGACTGGCGGCCCCGGCCGACATCGACCTGGCGGTCACGACCGGGCTCGGCTATCCGGTCGGCCCACTGGCCTGGGGCGACCGGATCGGTGCGGCCCGGATGCTGGAGCTGCAGCGGGCGCTGCACGCCACGACGGGCGACCCGCGCCACCGCCCGACCCGCTGGGTCACCGAGCGCGCCGCGCTCGGCCTGGCCCTGACGGACCCGGGCACGTCGCCGGGGGACTGTCTGGACGGTGACGGGGACGGCGCGGTGTGAGCGGCGCCGGGTGACACGACCGATTCGTTCAAGACCGGCGGCCCGCCCCCGGCCTACGGTCGTGACATGACTCCACGCATGGACGCAATCTCGATCACGACGGCGGATCTGCCCGCCTCGCTCGCCTTCTACCGGCGGCTCGGCCTCGACATCCCCGAGGGTGCGGAGTCCGCCCCCCATGTGGAGGTGGCGCTCCCCGGCGGGCAGCGCCTGCTCTGGGACACCGAGGCCGTCGTCCGCTCCTTCGACCCGGAGTGGACCCCGGCGAACGGCGGGGAGCGGCTCGGGCTGGCCTTCCTCTGCGACGGCCCGGCGGAGGTCGACGCCGTCTACGACGAGCTGACCGGCGCCGGGTACCGGGGCCATCTGAAGCCGTGGGACGCGGTGTGGGGGCAGCGGTACGCCGTGGTCGTCGACCCGGACGGCTGCGCGGTCTCGCTGTTCGCACCGGCCGGCTGAGGCCGCTCTCAGGGGGCGGCGAAGTACGCGGTCAGGGTGGTGCCCGCCAGGTCCCGCATCTCGCGCGCGAGATGTGCCTGGTCGGCGCAGCCCGCCGCGAGCGCCGCCTCGGCGTACGGCATCCCTGACCGTACGAGCGCCAGCGCCCGCTGGAGCCGCAGCACCCGGGCGAGCGTCTTGGGGCCGTAGCCGAAGGCGGCCAGCGAGCGGCGGTGCAGCTGGCGTGCGCCGAGGCCGACCGTGTGCGCGGTCCGCTCGACGGAGCGGCCGCTGTCCAGCTGGGCGGCGACGGCCCGCATCGCCTGGTCGGGCGGTTCCACGTCCGCGGCCCGGCGCGCGGCGATGTCCTCCAGCGCCGCGCCAGGGTCGGCGGACCCGGCGACGCGTTCGGTGAGCTCCCGGACCAGCGGAGCCGGCCACAGATCGGCCAGGGCGACCCGGCGGTCCCGCAGCTCGTGCGCCGGTACGCCCAGCAGGGCGGGCGCCGTGCCGGGGGCGAAGCGGATGCCCGTGTACGTGCCGCCGCCGCCCGGTCCGGACGGGGGTTCCGCGTGGGTGTCCGGGCCCGCGACGAGCAGCCTGCCGCCGATCCAGAGCAGATCCATGCAGCCGTCGGGCAGCACCGGGTGGACCGACCCCGGGTCCACGGTCAGGGACCAGACCTTCGCACCGTCGATCCGTGAGGTGCGTTCCTCGTACCTGTCGCCCATGACACCAGTCTCGCCGAGGGCCGAAGGCGCTGCCGTCCTCACCCGGCGGCCGTCCTCACTCGGGGGGCGGCTGCGTCCTGTCCGTCTCCTTCTCGCGGCTCGGCTGGAGCCGGGACTTCACGTCGTCGGGCGGCAGGAAGCGCGACCAACGCTCCGGGAACTCGGACGGCATGTAGGGGCTGTCCCCCTCGTCCATGTCGTCGTCCGGACCGTCGTACCGGCCCTCCGCCTGGGTGCGGGCCACGAACTCGGCCGCCTGGACCGCGCGCACCCGGTCGGTGGCCGCCCGCGCCGCGGCCGTCGCCACCGAGGGCCACACCCGGTCGATGGCGGCGTTGACCGCGGCGCCCACCAGCACCGCGAACGCGGAGATGCCGATCCACAGCAGCACCGCGATGGGGGCGGCCAGTGATCCGTAGATCGTGGGCCCCTCGACCGTACTGGTGAGGTAGATCCGCAGCAGGAAACTGCCGAGCACCCATATCGCGATCGCCATCAGCGCGCCCGGCATGTCCTCGATCCAGGGCGAGCGGACGGGGACGGACACGTGGTAGAGCGTCGTCAGGAAGGCGATCGACAGCACGATCACCAGCGGCCAGTACAGAACGCTTATGACCTCGGTGCCCCACGGGATGAACTCCACCACCCGGTCGGGGCCGACGACCAGCAGCGGCAGCACGACCGCACCCAGCAGCAGCGCCACCACGTACAGGAGGAACGCGAGCATCCTGGTCTTCACGATGCCGCGGTGGCCGTCGAGCCCGTACATCACGGTGATCGTGTCGATGAAGACGTTCACCGCGCGCGAGCCGGACCAGAGGGCGATCGCGAAACCGATGGAGATGACGTCGGGCCGGGCCCCGGTGGTCACGTCCGCCAGGAGCGGTTTGGCGAAGTCGTTGACGCCCCGCTCGGAGAGCACCGTCTGCGCGGCGCTGAGGATGTTGCGCTCGATGGAGGCGACCGTGGTGGTGCTGGTCCACTCGTCGACGTACCCGAGCAGGCCGATCAGTCCGAGCAGGAGCGGCGGCAGGGACAGCAGGGTGAAGAACGCCGCCTCGGCGGCGAGTCCCAGAATGCGGTACTCCATGCACGAGTTGACGGTGTCCTTCAGCAACTGCCAGGCCAGCTGCCGCTTGGACACGTTGCGGTAGAGCACTCGGGCCCGGTGGAGCCGGCCCGGTGGCCGCTCGGGTGTTTCATTTGCTGCCTGCACGTCCTTACCGTATCGGCATGGCAGCCAGCACCCACACCGTGTCCAACCAGGCCCCTCCGCTCCTCGGCTACGACGTGTTCGCAGCGGACGCGGTGCTCACCGAAGCCGTGGCGAGACACCTCCCGGCGGACCTCCTCGACGAGGCGCGGGACGGGCTCGGCGAGCTCGGCCGGTCCGCCGGTTCCGCCCAGGCCGCCCAGTGGGCGGCGCAGGCCGACGGGAATCCGCCGAAGCTGCGCAGCCACGACCGCTACGGGAACCGCGTCGACGAGGTGGAGTTCCATCCGGCCTGGCACCGGCTGCTCGGCCACGGGGTCACCGCGGGGCTGACCGACGCCTGGGACCGGCCGGGCGGCCATGTGCGCCGGGCCGCCGGCTTCCTGGTGTGGACACAGGCCGAGGCGGGCCACGGCTGCCCGCTCTCGATGACCCACGCGGCGGTGCCCGCGCTGCGCACCGATCCGGCCGTGGCCGCCGAGTGGGAGCCGCTGCTGACCTCGCACGCGTACGAGGAGGGGCTGCGGCCGGTCGCGGAGAAGGCCGGGGCCCTTCTCGGGATGGGCATGACGGAGAAGCAGGGCGGATCGGACCTGCGGGCCGGCACGACACGGGCCGAACCGCTGGCCGCCGAGGGCGAGTACCTGCTCACCGGGCACAAGTGGTTCTGCTCGGCGCCGATGTCCGACGGGTTCCTGGTGCTGGCGCAGGCCCCCGGCGGGCTGACGTGCTTCCTGCTGCCCCGGGTGCTGCCGGACGGCACGCGCAACGTGTTCGCGATCCAGCGGCTCAAGGACAAGCTGGGCAACCGGTCCAACGCCTCGGCCGAGGTCGAGTTCGACGGTACGTGGGTGCGGCGCATCGGTGAGGAGGGGCGCGGGGTGCGCACCGTCATCGGCATGGTGGCGGCGACCCGGCTGGACTGCGTGACGGGCTCGGCGGCGCTGATGCGGCAGGCGGTGGCCCAGGCGGTCCACCACGCCACGTACCGCAGCGCGTTCGGCGGGGTGCTGGCCGACAAGCCGCTGATGCGCAACGTGCTGGCCGATCTGGCGCTGGAGTCGGAGGCGGCGACGGTGCTGGCGATGCGGCTCGCGGCGGCGTACGACGCCGGGACCGAGAACGAGGCGGCGTTCCTGCGCATCGCGGTGCCCACGGCGAAGTACTGGGTGACGAAGCGGTGCACGCCGCTGGTGGGCGAGGCGCTCGAATGCCTGGGCGGCAACGGCTACGTGGAGGAGTCGGGCATGCCGCGGCTGCTGCGCGAGGCGCCGCTCAACTCGATCTGGGAGGGCTCGGGGAACGTCCAGGCGCTCGACGTGCTGCGGGCGCTGCAGCGCGAGCCGCTCGCGCTCAACGCGTTCCTCCAGGAGGTGGGCCGGGCGCGCGGCGCCGACCACCGGCTCGACCGGGCGATCAGGGACCTGCTCACCGAGCTCGCCGATCTGGAGGGGATCGAGGCACGGGCCCGCCGGCTCGTGGAGCGGATGGCGCTGGTGCTCCAGGGTTCGCTGCTGGTGCGCTGGGCACCGCCGGAGGTGGCCGACGCGTTCTGCGCGTCACGGCTGGGCGGGGACTGGGGTTCGGCCTTCGGGACGCTGCCGCACACCCTGGACCTGGCATCGGTCGTGGCACGGGCCCGGCCCGTGGAGCGCTGACCGGCAGCGGCGGGGGAAACAGCAACAGGGGGTGGTGCTGCGCCGACACGGCACCACCCCCCATGCTGTACACACCGGACTTCGGGGCCGAAACCCCGCCGTGCGGTGTAGCGCCACTCTTGTACGGTCGGGGGGCTGTCGCCAGAGTTGCAGAGGGTTGCAACCATTGTGTGGAGTTGCGGTGCCGCGGCTTCGGCGGCGGCAGGATGGGTCCGGTGACCCTTGGCACGGGCCCGGCACTGGCATCTAGGGGGAATCCGGCGTGGAGACAAGTCCTGTCGATGTGATGCGGCTGTCGGACCAGGGGTCCGAGCGGGCCGCGCACCGCCTCCACCGGGCCCGGGAGGCGAGGATGGCCGGCGACCGGATGCCGGTCAGGCCGCGGGCCGAGATCGGGGCCTCGTGGGACCGGGTGCTGCGCCGCGGCATCGATCCCGAGCAGTCCACCGAGAGCGTCCTGCTGGAGCTGGAGGAGATCGAGCACCGGCGCCGGAGTTCCACGCTGGGCGAGATCATGCCGCTGCTCAGCGACGGTCTGGTGAGCATCGCGGACGCCTCGCAGCAGATCATGGTCGTCACCGATGTGGACGGCCGGGTGCTGTGGCGCCAGGGCAACACGGGCGTGCTGCGCAGGGCCGACGACATCTGTCTGTCCGAGGGCGCCGCCTGGTCGGAGGAGATCACCGGCACCAACGCGATCGGTACGGCGCTCGCCTCCCGCGCCGCGGTGCAGGTCCACTCCGCGGAGCACTTCGTGCGCAGCCTCCACGGCTGGACGTGCGCGGCGGCCCCGGTGCGCGATCCGCGGGACGGCCGGCTGATGGGGATCGTCGACATCAGCGGTCCGGCGAACACGTTCCATCCGACGACGCTCGCCCTGGTCGGGTCGGTGGCCCGGCTGGCGGAGAGCGAGATCCGCAACCGGCATCTGCAGTCCATCGACCGGCTGCGCTCGGTGGCGGCGCCGATGCTGTGCAGGCTGGGCGGCCGCACGCTGGCCGTGGACGGCAACGGCTGGCTGGCCGCCGTCACCGGGATGCCGCCGGTGGACCGGCTGCCGCTGCCGAAGTCCGTGCAGCCGGGCCGGATCTGGCTGCCCTCGCTCGGGATGTGCCGGGTGGAGCCGCTGCCGGGCGGCTGGCTGGTGCAGGTGGCCGACGGTGCGCTGGACAGCCCGCCGCGCCGGGTGGTGCTCGATCTGAGCCTGCCGCGCGGCCTCGCGGTGAACGTGGTCAGCCCGGTGGGCACGTGGACGCAGCGCCTCTCGCCCCGCCACGCCGAGCTGTTGTACGCGCTGGCCCTGCACCGCGAGGGGCGTACGGCGTCCGAGCTGGCGGAGGACCTGTTCGGCGACCCGACCAGGACGGTGACGGTCCGGGCCGAGATCTCGCGGCTGCGGCGCCATCTCGCCGAGGTGCTGGCGCACCGCCCGTACCGCTTCGGCGACGGCGTCGAGGTGGAGGTCATCCGGCCCGAGCACCCGGGAGATCTGCTGCCGCGGTCGAAGGCCCCGGTGGTGGTGGCGGCGCGCAACGCCTCCTGAGCGGTGTGCAGCGCCTCCCCCGCGGTGTTCCCGCAGGTCCTGGGCGTCGGCTCGGCGGTCCCGGGTTGGGCCGGGGCAGCGGGGCATGGTTTTCTGGCAGCCATGAGCAACCCCGAGCGCCCCGCCGACCCGACCGCCGCCGAGGTGACCGTCTGGTCCCTGGAGCAGACCTCCCCCGACGAGCTGCGCCCCTCGGCCGTACCGGACCGGGACGTGCGGATCGTCCGGTCGGAGGTGCCGCTGCCCGAGTTCAGCCGGTTCCTCTATACGGCCGTCGGCGGCGACATCCAGTGGACGGACCGGCTGCCGATGACGTACGCGCAGTGGCAGGAGGCGCTGGACCGGCCGGGTGCGGAGACCTGGGTGGCGTACGCGAACGGGACGCCGGCCGGCTACATCGAGCTGGACCCGCAGGACGACGGCGTCGTCGAGATCATGTACTTCGGCCTCATCCCGGCCTTCCGGGGACAGCGGATCGGCGGACATCTCCTCTCCCACGGGACGGCCCGCGCCTGGGACCTGGCGGAGCGGTGGCCGGAACGGCCCGAGACGAAGCGGGTGTGGGTGCACACCTGCTCCAAGGACGGGCCGCACGCCATGGACAACTATCTGCGCCGCGGCTTCCGGCTCTTCGACACCCGCACGGAGCTGGAGTCCGAGGTCGCCACCCCGGGTCCGTGGCCCGGATCAGGACGCACGCTCCTTCCGTAGGCATCCGGGACATCCCGCACTGGAAATGCACGTGGTTGTCCGGTTTTCCGGGGAACCCGGCACCCGTCGACGACGTGACGGGTGCCACATCGTCTCATCTGTCGGGACAGTCTCGTCCACATCATGGATAGTGGTGGACTGCCCCGAGATCCGCGTGACACGCTTCCGTCATGTCTGGAACTGGAATTGCCTTGGTGAGTCGACGCCACGTCGACCTCGGCCGCATGTCCAGCGCCATCTGTCCGGCGAGCTGAGAGTTCCAGCACCGCCGCGATCCCCCTTTCTCTGCAAATCCTGCGCACCGCCGCGCCTCGACGCGAGTGTGCAGTTCAGAGCCGCCCTCCTGCAGTCCCGAAGGACGTACTGTCATGGCCGCTACCCCGGAACAGCCTGCGCCCGCCACGCCCCGCCGCAAGGCAGGACGCCACCGTGGCGAAGGTCAGTGGGCCCTGGGGCACTACACCCCACTCAACGGCAATGAGCAGTTCAAGAAGGACGACGACAGTCTCAACGTGCGGACGCGCATTGAGACGATCTACTCCAAGCGCGGCTTCGACTCGATCGACCCCAACGACCTTCGCGGACGCATGCGCTGGTGGGGGCTGTACACCCAGCGCAAGCCCGGCATCGACGGCGGCAAGACCGCCGTGCTGGAGCCGGAGGAGCTGGACGACCGCTACTTCATGCTGCGGGTCCGGATCGACGGCGGCCGGCTGACCGCCGCGCAGCTGCGGGCGATCGGTGAGGTCTCCCGGGACTACGCGCGGGGCACCGCCGACGTCACCGACCGGCAGAACATCCAGCTGCACTGGATCCGCATCGAGGACGTCCCGGCCATCTGGCAGAAGCTGGAGGCCGTCGGCCTGTCCACAACGGAGGCCTGCGGCGACTGCCCCCGAGTGATCATCGGCTCCCCGGTGGCGGGGATCGCCGCCGACGAGATCATCGACGGGACCCCGGCGGTCGACGAGATCCACGACCGTTACATCGGCAGCAAGGAGTTCTCCAACCTGCCGCGCAAGTTCAAGACCGCGATCTCCGGCTCGCCCGTGCAGGACGTGGTCCACGAGATCAACGACATCGCCTTCGTCGGCGTCGTCCACCCCGAACACGGCCCCGGCTTCGACCTCTGGGTCGGCGGCGGCCTCTCGACCAACCCGCGGCTCGCCGAACGCCTCGGTGCCTGGGTCCCGTTGCACGAGGTCTCCGATGTCTGGGCCGGCGTGGTCGGGATCTTCCGGGACTACGGCTACCGGCGGCTGCGCACCCGTGCCCGGCTGAAGTTCCTGATGGCCGACTGGGGCCCCGCCAAGTTCCGTCAGGTGCTGGAGGACGAGTACCTCAAGCGCCCGCTGCTCGACGGCCCCGCACCCGAGCAGCCCAGCAGCCGCTGGCGCGATCACGTGGGCGTCCACGAGCAGCAGGACGGCCGCCTCTACGTCGGCTTCGCGCCCCGCGTCGGCCGGGTCGACGGCCCTACCCTGACCAAGATCGCCGATCTGGCCGCCGCGCACGGATCGGACCGGCTGCGCACCACCGTCGAGCAGAAGATGCTGATCCTCGACGTGGAGCCGGACCAGGTCGACTCCCTGGTGGCCGGCCTCGAGGAGCTCGGCTTCCAGGTGAAGCCGTCCCCGTTCCGCCGCGGCACGATGGCCTGCACCGGCATCGAGTACTGCAAGCTGGCGATCGTCGAGACCAAGGCGCGCGGCGCCTCGCTCATCGACGAACTGGAGCGCCGCATGCCGGAGTTCGACGAGCCGCTCACCATCAACATCAACGGCTGCCCCAACGCCTGCGCCCGTATCCAGACCGCCGACATCGGCCTCAAGGGCCAGCTCATGCTGGACGGCGAGGGCAACCAGGTGGAGGGCTACCAGGTGCACCTGGGCGGCGCGCTCGGCCTGGAGGCCGGCTTCGGCCGCAAGGTCCGTGGCCTGAAGGTCACTTCGGCCGAACTGCCCGACTACGTCGAGCGGGTCCTCGGGAACTTCCAGAAGGAGCGCGAGGGCGACGAGCGCTTCGCGACCTGGGCGGCCCGGGCCAGTGCGGAGTCGCTGTCATGAGCGAGCGCGCGGCACCGTTCCACTGCCCCTACTGCGGCGACGAGGACCTGCGCCCGCACGAGACGGGGCACGGGGCCTGGGAATGCGCCTCCTGCAACCGGGCGTTCCAGCTGAAGTTCCTGGGTCTGCTGACCCGGGGACTGCAGCGCAACGACGTTGAAGGGGACGGGATATGACGGACACCCTGCAGACCGGAGAACTCACCGCCGCGGAACTCCGGGAGCTGGCCGAGCGCGCGGGCCGTGAGCTGGAGGACGCCTCCGCGCTGGAGATCCTCCAGTGGGCCACCCGCACCTTCGGCCCGCGGTTCTGCGTGACGTCGTCGATGGAGGACGCCGTCGTCGCCCACCTCGCCTCCCGGGCGCTGCCCGGCGTGGACGTGGTCTTCCTCGACACCGGCTACCACTTCCCCGAGACGATCGGGACCCGTGACGCGGTGGAGGCGGTGATGGACGTCAACGTCATCACGCTGACCCCGCGCCGGACCGTGGCCGAACAGGACGCCGAGCACGGCCCGAAGCTGCACGACCGCGACCCGGACCTGTGCTGCAAGCTGCGCAAGGTCACTCCCCTCCAGGAGGGACTGACCTCGTACACCGCCTGGGCCACCGGGCTGCGCCGCGACGAGTCCCCCACCCGGGCGAACACCCCGGTGGTCGGCTGGGACGAGAAGCGGCAGAAGGTCAAGATCTCGCCGATCGCCCGCTGGACCCAGGACGACGTCGACGCGTACGTCGCGGAGCACGGGGTGCTCACCAACCCGCTGCTGATGGACGGTTACGCCTCCGTGGGCTGCGCCCCCTGCACCCGGCGGGTGCTGGAGGGCGAGGACGCGCGGGCCGGACGCTGGGCCGGGCGCGGCAAGACCGAATGCGGGCTGCACGACTGATGACGACTGATCAGGAGACTTCGATGAGCGTGACGGAGACGGGAGCCACCGTCTGGCTGACCGGTCTGCCGAGCGCGGGCAAGACCACCATCGCGTACGAACTCGCCGGGCGGCTGCGCGGCGAGGGCCACCGGGTGGAGGTGCTGGACGGCGACGAGATCCGGGAGTTCCTCTCCGCGGGCCTCGGCTTCTCGCGCGAGGACCGGCACACCAACGTCCAGCGGATCGGCTTCGTCGCCGAACTGCTGGCGGCCAACGGCGTGAAGGTGCTGGTCCCGGTCATCGCCCCGTACGCGGACAGCCGCGACGCGGTCCGCAAGCGCCACCAGGCCGAGGGCACCGCCTATCTGGAGGTGCATGTCGCCACTCCGGTCGAGGTGTGCTCGGTACGCGATGTGAAGGGGCTCTACGCCAGGCAGGCGGCGGGCGAGATCAGCGGGCTGACCGGGGTGGACGACCCCTACGAGGCCCCCGAGTCGCCCGATCTGCGGATCGAGTCGCACCGGCAGACCGTGCAGGAGTCCGCGGCGGAGCTGTACGCGCTGCTGAGCGAGAGGGGTGCAGCGTGACGACCGTCGCGACTGTGTCGGAAGGCACCGCCAATCCGTACGCACTCAGCCACCTGGACTCCCTGGAGTCCGAGGCGGTGCACATCTTCCGTGAGGTGGCGGGGGAGTTCGAGCGGCCGGTGATCCTTTTCTCCGGCGGCAAGGACTCGATCCTGATGCTGCACCTGGCGCTCAAGGCGTTCGCGCCCGCGCCGGTGCCGTTCACGCTGCTGCACGTGGACACCGGGCACAACTTCCCCGAGGTCCTGGAGTACCGCGACCGCACGGTCGCCGAGCACGGGCTGCGCCTCCACGTCGCCTCCGTGCAGGAGTACATCGACGCCGGGAAGCTCCGCGAGCGCCCCGACGGCACCCGCAACCCGCTGCAGACCGTGCCGCTGACCGAGGCGATCCAGCAGCACCGCTTCGACGCGGTGTTCGGCGGCGGGCGGCGCGACGAGGAGAAGGCGCGCGCCAAGGAGCGGGTCTTCTCGCTGCGCGACGAGTTCTCCCAGTGGGACCCGCGCCGCCAGCGCCCCGAGCTGTGGCAGCTGTACAACGGCCGGCACGCCGCAGGTGAGCACGTCCGGGTCTTCCCGATCTCCAACTGGACCGAGCTCGACGTGTGGCAGTACATCGAGCGCGAGGGCATCGAGCTCCCGGAGATCTACTTCGCCCATGAGCGCGAGGTCTTCAACCGCTCGGGCATGTGGCTGACCGCGGGTGACTGGGGCGGCCCCAAGGAGCACGAGCGGGTCGAGACCCGCCAGGTGCGCTACCGCACGGTCGGCGACATGTCCTGCACCGGCGCCGTCGACTCCGACGCCACCACGCTGGACGCCGTGATCACCGAGATCGCCGCCTCCCGGCTCACCGAGCGGGGCGCGACCCGCGCCGACGACAAGATGTCCGAGGCCGCGATGGAAGACCGCAAGCGCGAGGGGTACTTCTAACATGACCACACCGACCCAGCTGGCCGACCAGCTGTCGACCACCACCCTGCTGCGCTTCGCCACCGCGGGCTCCGTCGACGACGGCAAGTCCACCCTCGTGGGCCGGCTGCTCCACGACTCCAAGTCGGTCCTCACCGACCAGCTGGAGGCCGTCGAGCACGCGTCGCGCAACCGCGGCCAGGAGGCGCCGGACCTGGCGCTGCTGACCGACGGGCTGCGCGCCGAGCGCGAGCAGGGCATCACCATCGATGTCGCCTACCGCTACTTCGCCACCACCCGGCGCCGGTTCATCCTGGCCGACACCCCGGGCCATGTGCAGTACACCCGCAACATGGTGACGGGCGCCTCCACGGCCGAGCTGGCCGTGGTCCTGGTCGACGCGCGCAACGGTGTCGTCGAGCAGACCCGCCGGCACGCCGCCGTCGCCGCCCTGCTGCGCGTGCCGCACGTGGTGCTGGCCGTGAACAAGATGGACCTGGTCGAGTACGCGGAGCCGGTGTTCGCCGCCATAGCCGAGGAGTTCACCGCGTACGCGGCCTCCCTGGGCGTCCCGGAGATCACCGCGATCCCGATCTCCGCGCTGGCAGGCGACAACGTCGTGGAACCCTCCGCGAACATGGACTGGTACGGCGGCCCGACCGTCCTGGAGCACCTGGAGACGGTCCCGGTCAGCCACGACCTCACCGCCTGCCACGCCCGCTTCCCCGTGCAGTACGTGATCCGGCCGCAGACCGCCGAGCACCCCGACTACCGCGGCTACGCGGGCCAGATCGCCGCCGGTGTGTTCCGGGTCGGCGAGCCCGTCACCGTCCTTCCCTCGGGCCGCACGACGACGATCGCCGGGATCGACCTGCTCGGCGACAGCGTGGACATCGCCTGGGCCCCGCAGTCGGTGACCGTCCGGCTCGCCGACGACGTCGACGTCTCGCGCGGCGACCTGATCGCGCCCTCCGACGACGCGCCCGCGGTCACCCAGGACGTCGAGGCGACCGTCTGCCACGTCGCCGACCGGCCGCTCACCGTGGGCCAGCGGGTGCTGATCAAGCACACCACCCGTACCGTCAAGGCGATCGTCAAGGACATCCCGTCCCGGCTGACGCTGGACGACCTGTCGCAGCACCCGGCCCCCGGGCAGCTCGTCGCCAACGACATCGGCCGGGTCGTGGTCCGGACCGCCGAGCCGCTCGCGCTCGACGCGTACGCCGACTCGCGCCGCACCGGTTCCTTCCTGCTGATCGACCCGGCGGACGGCACCACCCTCTCGGCCGGCATGGCGGGCGCCTCGTTCGCCGCCGTGACGCAGGCCGAGGTTCCGGCGGACGACGACGCCGAGTGGGACTTCTGATGAGCATCGACATCTTCTCGACCTTCGCGAAGGAGGGCGGCCGCGTCGGCAGCGGCGCCCTCGGCAGCGGCCAGGGCGGGGTCGGGCGATGTGCGTGATGACGTACGCGCACTGCCTGCGCGCCCGGCAGCACCAACCGCACCGCCTGCACCGCCAGTTCAGACGAAGACCTGCCGACCTCCCGGCCGCGCCCCCGGATCACCGAGGGACGTGACAACCGGGCCTCCGAGAGGAAGACCTCCCGTGTCTGCCCCCCGTACCACGCTTCGCCGCAGCCTCGCCGCTGCCGCCGCCCTGCCGCTGCTCGCCGTGGCTCTCACCGCCTGCGGCTACGGCTCCGACGCGAAGGACGACGACGCCAAGAAGGCGAACGCCGCCGCCGACGGAAAGAAGCTCTCCGCCGACACCGTGCGGATCGGGTACTTCCCGAACCTCACGCACGCCACCGCGCTCGTGGGCGACCAGGAGGGTCTGTTCCAGAAGGAGCTCGGCGGCACCCAGCTCAAGACCTCGACGTTCAACGCGGGCCCGTCCGAGATCGAGGCGCTCAACGCCGACTCGATCGACATCGGCTTCATCGGCCCCTCGCCGTCGATCAACGGCTACACCAAGTCCAAGGGCAAGAACCTCCGGATCATCGGCGGTTCGGCCTCCGGCGGCGTGAAGCTCGTCGTCAACCCGAAGAAGATCAAGACCCTGGACGACCTCAAGGGCAAGAAGATCGCCACCCCGCAGCTCGGCAACACCCAGGACGTGGCCTTCCTCAACTGGATCTCCGAGAAGGGCTGGAAGGTCGACGCCCAGAGCGGCAAGGGTGACGTCTCCGTCGTCCGCACCGACAACAAGGTGACCCCGGACGCCTACAAGTCCGGCTCCATCGACGGCGCCTGGGTCCCCGAGCCGACCGCCTCCAAGCTGGTCGCCGAGGGCGCCAAGGAGCTCCTGAACGAGTCGACGCTGTGGCCCGACGACAAGTTCGTGATCACGAACATCATCGTGTCGCAGAAGTTCCTCAAGGACCACCCGGACGTCGTCGAGGCGGTGCTGCGCGGCTCGGTGAACACCAACGCGTGGATCAACGCCAACCCGGACAAGGCGAAGGCCTCCGCCAACGCCGCCCTGAAGAAGCTCACCGGCAAGGACCTGCCCGCCGAGATCATCGACCCGGCCTGGAAGTCGATCCAGATCACCGACGACCCGCTGGCCGCCACGCTCGACGCGCAGGCCGAGCACGCGGTGAAGGCCGGTCTGCTGGAGCAGCCCGACCTCGCGGGCATCTACGACCTGAAGCCGCTGAACAAGATCCTCAAGGCCGCGGGCAAGCCCGAGGTCGCCGACGCCGGTCTCGGCGTCAAGTAACCAGCCGCTCGAAGACCCCAGGAGGTGACGACCATGGCGAACACCCTCACCAAGGCCGAGGACCGTGTCGAGGTCGGGCACGCCGCCCGTCTCGCACATGTCTCGAAGTCCTTCGCCGGACCCACGGGAGCGCAGCTGGTCCTGGACGACATCACCCTCGACGTCGCCCCGGGCGAGTTCGTCACCCTCCTGGGAGCCTCCGGGTGCGGTAAGTCGACGCTGCTCAACCTGGTGGCCGGACTCGACCGCCCGACCGGGGGGACCATCGAGACCCCCGGCGGGCGGCCGGCCCTGATGTTCCAGGAGCACGCCCTGTTCCCGTGGCTGACCGCGGGCAAGAACATCGAACTGGCGCTGCGGCTGCGCGGCGTGCCGAAGGCGGAACGCCGTACGGAGGCGGAGCGCCTGCTGGAGCTGGTGCGCCTGAACGGGGCGTACGGCAAGCGGGTGCACGAGCTCTCGGGCGGCATGCGGCAGCGGGTGGCGATGGCCCGCGCGCTCGCCCAGGACAGTCAACTGCTGCTGATGGACGAGCCGTTCGCCGCCCTCGACGCCATCACCCGGGACGTGCTGCACGACGAGCTGACCCGGATCTGGCGCGAGACGAACGTCTCGGTCCTGTTCGTCACACACAACGTGCGCGAGGCGGTACGGCTCGCCGAGCGCGTGGTGCTGCTCTCGTCCCGGCCCGGCCGGATCGCCCGCGAGTGGACGGTCGACATCGAGCAGCCGCGCCGTATCGAGGACACCGCCGTGGCGGAGCTGTCCGTCGAGATCACCGAACAACTGCGTGGGGAGATCCGCCGACATGGCCAGCACTGATATCAAGTCGGACGCACCGGGGTCCGGCGGGATCGGGCCCGACGCGGTGAAGCCGGACGACCTCGCCGGGCTGGAGGCCGGTCTGGACGCGCTGGACGCCGTACAGGTGCACCGCACCCCGGTGCGCGAGGTCCTGGTGCGCAAGGTGCTGCCGCCGGTGCTGGCGGTGGCCCTGGTCGTCGTCGTGTGGCAGGTGCTCGTCTGGGCCAAGGTGACCGACGACTACAAGCTGCCCTCGCCGTCCGCGGTCTGGGACAGCGTCGGCGACATGTGGCGCCAGGGGACCCTGCTGGAGGTGGTGTGGACCAGCGTCTCGCGCGGCCTGCTGGGCTTCGTGTTCTCGGTCGCCATCGGCACACCGCTGGGTCTGCTGGTCGCCCGGGTGAAGTTCGTCCGGGCCGCGATCGGGCCGATCCTCTCCGGGCTGCAGTCCCTGCCGTCCGTCGCCTGGGTGGCGCCGGCCGTGATCTGGCTCGGCCTGAACGACTCGATGATGTTCGCGGTGATCCTGCTGGGCGCGGTGCCCTCGATCGCCAACGGTCTGGTCTCCGGCGTCGACCAGGTCCCGCCGCTCTTCCTCCGGGCGGGCCGGACCCTCGGCGCGACCGGGCTGCGCGGTACCTGGTTCATCGTCATGCCGGCCGCCCTGCCGGGCTATCTGGCGGGTCTGAAGCAGGGCTGGGCCTTCTCCTGGCGCTCGCTGATGGCGGCCGAGATCATCGCCTCGTCGCCGGAACTCGGACTGGGTCTGGGGCAGTTGCTGGAGAACGGCCGCAACAACGCGGACATGCCGGGGATCTTCCTCGCCATCATCCTGATCCTGTTCGTCGGCATCGCGATCGATCTGCTGATCTTCAGTCCCCTGGAGCGGTGGGTGCTGCGCAGCCGCGGTCTCCTCGTCAAGAACTGAGCCACTGCCATGACATCTCCGGTCCTTCTCGTCATCGCCCACGGCAGCCGCGATCCGCGGCACGCCGCGACCGTGCACGCGCTCACCGCGCGGGTCCGGGCGCTGCGGCCCGGGCTGCGGGTGGAGACCGGGTTCCTGGACTTCAACGCACCGTCGGTGCCGCGGGTCCTGGAACGGCTGGACGCCGAGGGCGCGGGTGAGGTGGTGGCGCTTCCGCTGCTCCTCACCCACGCCTTCCACGCCAAGTCCGACATCCCGGCGGTACTGCGGGAGGCCCGGACCCGGCTGCCGCGGCTGCGGGTGCGGCAGGCCGAGGTACTGGGCCCCTCGCCGCTGCTGAACTCCGCTCTCGAGCGGCGGCTGCACGAGGCCGGGGTCCGCCCCGGCGACCGAAGCTCGACCGGGCTCGTCCTGGCCTCGGCGGGCTCCACAGACCCGGAGGCGATCGCAGTGATCGCTGAAATCGCGCGGGAGCTGCGGCACACCGGTTGGTGTTCCGTGCGGCCTGCGTTCGCCTCCGCTGTTACTCCCGGGGGCATCCCCCGTACCGAGGACGCGGTACGGGCCCTGCGGGCCGACGGTGTGCGCCGGGTGGCGGTCGCCCCGTACGTGATCGCTCCCGGCCGCCTGCCGGACCGCATCGCGGCGGGGGCGGCCGAGGCCGGGGCGGACGTGCTGGCCGGTGTGCTGGGGCCGTCACCGGAACTGGCCCGGCTGCTGCTGGACCGGTACGACGAGTCCCGCGTCCCGGCGGTCCGGCCCGCCCGGGTCAGCGCGTAGAGCCCCTCCGGCCGGATCCTGCGGGCTCTCGCTCAGCCGACGTCCAGACCGCCCGTGCGGGTGCGCTTGAGCTCGAAGAAGTCGTCGTACCCGGCGAGCACCCGGAAGCTGTCGAACAGCCGCGCCGCCTCCTCGCCGCGCGGCACCGCCCGCAGGACGGGGCCGAACCAGGCCGTTCCGTCGACGTGCAGGGTGGGCGTGCCCACGTAACCCCCGGCCGCCGGGTCCCGGCCTGCGTCATGGCTGCGCCGTACCGCCTCGTCGTACTCCGGGTCGTGGGCGGCCGCGGCCAGTTCGGCGGGCAGGCCGAGTTCGTCGAGGGCCTGGGCGATCACCTCGTCGAAGTCCTCGTTCTTCTGCTGGTGGATGCGGGTCCCGAAGGCCGTGTACAGCTCGCGCAGGACGCCCTCGCCGCGCAGGGCCGCCGCGGCGACCGCGACGCGCACCGGTCCGATCGACTTGTCGACCAGGGTGCGGTACCAGTCGGGAAGCTCGTTGCCCGTGTTGTGCAGGTAGAGGCTCATCGCGTGGAAGCGGAGCTCGATGTCGCGCTGCTGCTCCACCTCCAGCATCCAGCGTGAGGTGATCCAGGCGAACGGGCAGGCCGGGTCGAAGTAGAAGTCGACGACGGCCCGGCCCGTGCCCGGGCTGCGGTGAGTGGTCATGAAATGAGCCTAACCAGCCGGTGGCTCACCCCCACGGGCCATTCGGCACCCGCGGGACTGGGCCACTTCTACCCGGCGGTCCACTGCGGGTCGCGGCCGCTCAGGGCCAGGGCACGGGTGAAGTCGGACGCCCCCGCGTCGACGGTGATCTCGTCGGCGAAGCCCTCGTACTGCCGGTAGAGCGCGGCGGTCTTCTCGACGATGGCCAGGACGTGGGCGGCCGCCGCGTCGGAGAGCCGGAACTCCTGGCCGGTGGCCCGGGCCACGTCCCAGCCGTGCAGCGCCGTCTCCTCGATGAGCATCGCGGCGGTGTCCGCGGCCGGGGAGGCGGAGGCCCCGGTGCCGATGGTGCCCTCCCAGGCGGCCGGGTCGGACCAGGCGGCTACGGCGCGGTCCAGCTGGGCGGCGTACTGCTCGGCCCAGTCGGCGTCGGCGGTGAAGTCACGGGCGACGAGCTCCTCGGGCAGCTCCGTGCGCAGGGCGCGGTGCTCCATGCCGTGGGAGGTGTAGAGCACCCAGTGGTTGATGAGGGTGCGGGCGTCCCAGCCCGCGCAGGGGGTGGTGGGTGCGTCGAGCCGGTCGGCCGGGACGGCGCGGGCCACCCGGGCCGCCTCGGCGGCGCATTCGGTCATGTGGGCGTGCTCGGTCTTCATGCACGGCACTCTAGGAGCGGACGCCGCCACCGGTCTTGAAGAAACGCGACAGCGCCCGGCCGGGCGATGCGCGAGGCGAGTCTGGGCCGGCTGCGGACCGACCGGACCGATCTGCACCAGCTGCACCGGCTGGATCCGCGGATGCCGGTGGCCGACCAGCCGGGCGCTCTGGATGCGTTGCGGCGGGAAGGTAAGATCCGGTACATCGGCCTGGACACCCTCACCGCCGAGCAGCTGGAGCAGGCGCTCTCCCTGACCGGGATCGCCTCGGTGCAGAACCGCTTCAACCTCATCGACCGCGCGTCGGACGCGGTGCTGAAGGTGTGGGAAGCCCATGGGCCGGCCTTCCTCCCCCGGTTCCCGCCGGCCGGCGGCGCCCTGACCGGCGCCACGGCCACCGCGCTCGACGCCGTGGCGGAGAGCCGCGGTGCCACCCGCGGGCAGATCGCCCTCGCCTGGCTGCTGCACCGCTCCCCCGTGCTGTGCCCGACCCCGGGCACCGGTTCGCCCGCCCATCCGGCGGAGAACCTGGGGGCGCGGGAGATCGAGCTGACGACCGAGGACATGAGCCGCCTGGAGGCGCTCGCATCCGCATGAAGGAGAGCACCCGCCCGTGAGTACCACCGCCATCCCCGCCCAGCCCGCCCCCACGGCCCCGGTGCCGGTGATCCGGGCCGACCGTGTCGCGCTCGTCCGGGACGGGAACCTGCTGCTCGACTCGGTCTCGCTGACCGTGCGCGGCGGGGAGCACTGGGCGCTGCTCGGCGCCAACGGGGCGGGCAAGAGCACCCTGCTCGGGCTCCTGGGCGCGGTCACCCATCCCACCCGGGGTTCGGTGGAGGTACTGGGGCGCACCCTGGGCCGGGTCGATCTGCGGGAGCTGCGGACGCTGCTGGGGCATGTCAATCCGCGCCATCCGCTGCGCTCCCCGCTGACGGTGAGCGAGGTGGTGCTGACGGGTCTGACGAACTCCGTCGAGCCGGTGCCGCGCTGGTCGCCCGGGGCGGAGCAGCGCGACCGGGCGGAGCGGCTGCTGAAGATGCTGGGCATGGGCGGCAAGACGGGGTCGCGCTGGCCGGCGCTCTCGCAGGGTGAGCGCGGCCGTACGCTCATCGCCCGCGCACTGATGCCGGAGCCCCGGCTGCTGCTGCTCGACGAGCCGGCCACCGGTCTCGACCTGGCCGCCCGGGAGCAGTTGCTGGACAGCCTGGACGCGTTGCGCGAGGAGCATCCGGAGCTGGCGACGGTGCTGGTCACGCACCATCTGGAGGAGCTGCCCGCGTCCACCACGCACGCGATGCTGCTGCGGGGCGGGCGGTGCGTCGCCTCGGGTCCCGCCGACGAGGTGCTGACCACGGATCAGGTCAGTGACTGCTTCGGGCATCCGGTGCGGATCTCCCGTACGGACGGCCGGTGGACGGCGCGGGCCCGGCGGGTGACCCGTACCTGACGGCGTCTCATCCGCCGGCGGGCTCCACGGGGACGAACGGGGTGGCCTGGTGGTAGTAGAGCAGCCATCCGGACTCGGTGAGCCGCCACAGCGAACTGCGGTGGGCCCGCTTCCCCTTGGCCTCGGTGTCGAAGGTGATGTGGACGAGCTCATCGGCGAGCTGGACCCCGTGCATCCGTGAGGCGGTGAGCTGGCCGGGCCGCGGGGCCGTGTCGGAGATCAGCGAGGTGATGACCATCGCGCGGTCCCAGCGCCGGCCGGTCGTGTCGACCTCGTGGAAGTCGGGGTGCAGGACCTGGACGAGGAGTTCGGTGGAGGCACGCACCACCGGGTCGAGGAGGCGGAGTTCGCCCTCGACGGCCGCGGCCACTCCGGGGGGCGGTTCACTCATGCGCCGCCTCCGTCCGTCCGCGCGGGTCCGTCGGGCAGCGGGCGGGACCGGGCTGCGGGCCGCCGGTGACCGCTCCGGCCGGTCGCGGGCACCCGCGCCGCACACATCATCATGGGCACACCATAGGACGATCTTCCCGAGCCGTGCGGCCGCCGCGCCCCGTGGGGGAGAGCGCGGTGGCCGCCGGTCAGGTGGTGCGGGTGCTACTCAACGACCTTCAGCAGCTTGTTCGCCGTGCCCTCGGTGGCATTGCCGATGGCGTCCGGGGTGGCTCCCTCGGTCAGTGCCGTGGAGACCTCCGCCGGGGTGGCGTCCGGGTGTCCCGCCAGGTAGACGGCGGCGGCACCGACGACGTGCGGGGTCGCCATGGACGTACCGGAGATGGTGTTGGACGCGTCGTCGCTGTCGTTCCACGACGAGGTGATGTCCGAACCCGGGGCGTAGATGTCCACGACCGGGCCGAAGTTGGAGAACGACGACTGCTCGTCGTCCACCGTGGACGAGGCGACCGTGATCGCCTCGGGGACGCGCGAGGGCGACCCCTCGCCCGCGTCGCTCGACTCGTTGCCCGCGGCGACCGCGAAGGTGACCCCGGAGGCGATGGCCTTCTGGACCGCCGCGTCGAGCGCCTCGTCCGCGCCGCCGCCCAGGCTCATGTTGGCGACGGACGGGCCCTCGTGGTTCTCGGTGACCCAGTCGATTCCGGCGACGACCTGCTCGGTGGTGCCCGAGCCGGAGTCGTCGAGGACCCGGACGGCGACGATCTTGGCCTTCTTGGCGACGCCGTACGTCGCCCCGGCTATGGTGCCGGCCACGTGCGTGCCGTGGCCGTTGCCGTCGTCGGCGCTGTCGTCGTTGTCGACGGCGTCGAAGCCCGAGCTGGCCCGGCCCTCGAACTCCTGGTGCGTGGTGCGGACACCGGTGTCGATGACGTACGCGGTGACACCCTCGCCCGCGCTGTCCGGGTAGGTGTACGCGTTGTCCCCGGCGGTCTCCGCCTGGTCGATGCGGTCAAGGCCCCACGACGGCGGGTTGTCCTGGGTGGCGCTGATGTGGAACTTCTTGTTCTGGACGACCTTGGAGACGGACGGGTCGGCGGCGAGGCGCTTGGCCTCGGTCTGCGAAAGGCCGCTGGCGGAGAAGCCGTTGATGGCGGAGCTGTAGTTGCGCTTCAGCTTGCCGCCGTACTCCTTGGCGAGCTTCGCCTTGTCGGCCTTCTGGTCCAGCATCACGATGTAGCTGCCGGACACGGCGGTCGCCGCGTCGGCGCCGTAGATCTTGCCCGTCGCGGGGGCGGGTGCCGCTCCGGCGAAGGGGCTGCCCAGCAGGGTGACTCCGGCTGCGGCGGCCACTGCGGTGATGGCGGCGGTCAGCTTGAACCGGCGTGCGCGCTTGTGAATTGCCATGAAGAGGGGTCTCCTCGTCATTCTTTGTGGGGGGATTGGCCCTCGGCCGGAAGATCTCCGGGGGCTGGCTCGAACCCTTACCGATTGACGCGCTCAGATCAAGACCTTCATGTACCTGTGACTTACTCAACAAGGTTTCGTAATAAGAAACCGGCCAGCAGTACCCAAGTCGGGCGTCTGACCTCAACATCCTTTACGTGTAAGGGGCTTCGATCGTCCTTCTCGGGGACGCACCTGCGTCGCAAGGCGGAGAAGGTGCCCCGTCCGCTCGGCAGGAAGCACGACGAGAAGGCTTGATTCCGCCCCTACCTTCGGAAATGAGGCGGCGGCGGTGGGCCGGCGTGGGTCACGAGGGGGCAAGCCCGTCATGGGGAAAGTGGATTCGGCGCGCACGGGGACGCCACGGGTGCGCGGCATCGCCGCCCGGGCGGGCGGCTGGAGTGCCCGGCACCGCTGGGCGGCGGTGACCGTCTGGGTGCTGTTCGTCGTCCTGGCCATGGGGCTCGGCTCCGCGGCCGGCCGGGTCGACGTGCAGGAGAGCGACCAGATGTCCGGCGAGGTGGGACGGGCCGTCCGGATCATCGAGGACGCGGGGCTCAAGGACCCGGCGGGCGAGACCGTGCTCATCCAGTCCGAGGGTCCGGACGCGGCCTCGCTGACGGCCACCTCGCCCGCTTTCCGGTCCGCGGTCGGCTCCGTGATGAAGGCGGTCCAGGCCACCGGCGAGGTCACGGCGGTCAGTTCGCCGTACACGACGAAGACGATCTCCGCGGACGGGCACAGCGCGCTGGTGCAGTTCGAGATGAGGGGTGACCCCGAGACGGCGGGCGAGCGCGTCGAGCCGGTGCTGAAGGCCGTGGCGAAGGTGGACGGCGAGCACGAGGGGCTGCTGATCGAGGAGATCGGCGGCGCCAGCATGGGCAAGACCTTCGACGACGCCTTCGGCAAGGACTTCCAGCGGGCCGAACTCTCCGCGGTACCCGTCGCGCTCGGCATCCTGCTGATCGCCTTCGGGGCGCTCGTCGCCGCGCTGCTGCCGGTCGCCCTCGCCCTCACCGCGATCATCGCGACCATGGGGCTGATGGGCCTCGTCAGCCACTTCCAGCCGATGAGCGAGACGGCCGACTCCGTGATGCTGCTGGTCGGTCTGGCCGTCGGCGTCGACTACTGCCTGTTCTATCTGCGCCGCGAGCGCGAGGAGCGGGCCAAGGGGCGCGACGCGCGCACCGCGCTGATGATCGCGGCGGCGACCAGCGGACGGGCGATCGTGGTCTCCGGTGTGACGGTCTGTGTGGCGATGGCGGGCATGCTCTTCACCGGCCTCGCCGAGTTCCAGGCGATGGGGCTGGCCTCGCTCATGGTGGTCGCGGTCGCCATGGTCGGCTCGGTCACCGTGCTGCCCGCCCTGCTCTCGCTGCTCGGTGAGCGGGTCGAGAAGGGCCGGGTGCCCTTCCTCAACCGGCTGAAGCGCTCGGAGCGCGGCGGCGCGGACGGCGAGAGCAGGGTGTGGCGGGCCGTGCTCGGCTCGGTGCTGCGCCGCCCCTGGACCGCCCTGCTCGTCGCCGCCGGCGCACTGGCCGCGATCGCGCTGCCCGCGCTGGGCATGCACACCCAGAACCTCACCCTGGACCAGGAGTTCGGCGACTCGCTGCCGATCGTGCGGACCTACGACCGGCTCAACGAGGCCTTCCCCGGCGGGGCCGACCCGGCACAGGTGGTGGTCAGGGCCGACGACATCGGCTCCGGGCCGGTCCGGCAGGCGCTCGCCGATTTCCGCCGCCAGGCCGTCGCATCGGGCGCATCGAAGGGCCCGGTCGACATGGTGACGCACGACGCGGAGAACATCGCGGTCATCGACGTGCCCCTGGTCGGCGGCTCGGACCAGGACCGGGCGGTCAAGAGCCTGGAGCTGCTGCGCGACACGGTCCGTCCGGCGACGCTCGGCAAGGTCGAGGGCGTCGAGGCGCCGGTCACCGGTCAGGTCGCGGGGTCGAAGGACTTCAACGACCAGATCGTCGGCGCGGTCGTGCCGGTCTTCGCCTTCGTGGTCGTCTTCGCCTTCCTGCTGATGCTGCTCTGCTTCCGGTCGCTGACGATCGCGATCACCTCCATCATGCTCAACCTGCTGTCGGTGGCCGCCGCCTACGGCATCCTCACCGCGATCTTCCAGCACGGCTGGGGGGCCTCGCTGGTCGGCGCGGAGGGAGTCGGCGCGATCATCTCCTGGCTGCCGCTGTTCCTCTTCGTGATCCTGTTCGGACTCTCGATGGACTACCACGTGTTCGTGGTCTCCCGGATCCGTGAGGCCCGCCTCCAGGGCCGCACCACCCGGGACGCCATCGCGCACGGGGTGGTGACGACGGCGGGCGTGGTGACCAGCGCGGCCGTGATCATGGTCGCCGTGTTCGCGATCTTCGGCACGCTGTCGATGCAGTCCATGAAGCAGATGGGGGTGGGCCTCGCGGCCGCCGTGCTGATCGACGCGACGATCATCCGCGGCATCCTGCTCCCGGCCGTCATGGCCCTGCTGGACGAGCGCAACTGGTACTTCCCCCGGTGGCTGCGGTGGCTGCCCGATCTGACCCACGACGAGACGTACGACGACGTGCCGGTCCCGGTGGCCGCCGGGAGTCCGGTGGACGCGCGGCGCGGGGACGACGAGCCGGAGCGGGTCGGCGTCTGATCCGGCCCGCCGCGCCCGCCCTCCCCCGGCCTTCCCGCCACGGGGAGGGCGGGCGCGTCAGCGCTGGTAGCGGGCCAGGACCCGGTTGCCGTCCACCACCAGACGCTTCCTCAGCTCGTCAGCGTCGATCGCACCGCTGTAGTACTCCTGGAGCGCGGGGGTGGCGACCTTGTCCTTCCACTCGGGGTAGCCGCGCACGGACTGGGCGGGCGCCGGGCGCAACGCGGTCGCGAGGGCGGCGCCGGTCGCCCAGCCCTTGTCCGCGGTGTGCAGCGAGGGGTCCGCCAGGGCGGCCGTGCCGGTCGGCAGCATCCAGTCGCCCTTGGCCAGGCGCACCATGTTGGCGGGCCGCAGCAGGAAGTCGATGAACTCCACGGCCTCCTTCTTGTGCGGGCTGTCCTCGGCGACGGACAGGGTCTGCGGACTCACTCCCTGGGCCAGGCCCCCGCTGCCGGCCGGGGCGGGCAGCACGGTCCACTCGAAGCCCTTCGGAGCCTGTTCGACCACCTGCTGGCGGTAGGAGAACCCGAGCGGCACCATGGCGTACTTGCCGCCGAAGAGGCCGGGCAGGGTGTCGCCGCCGCCCATGCCGAGCGCGGTGCGGGCGGCGCTGTGGTCGGTGTTGACCTGGTCGTGGATGGTGCCCGGCACGACCTGGTCGCCCTTGTCCATGGCGACGGTCACCTTTCCGTCGGCGCCCCGGTGGAACAGCTCGCCGCCCGCCGACAGGCCCAGGTTCAGGGTGACGGAGACCGGTTCCTTGAGCGGCCACGCGATCCCGTAACGGCCCTTGCCGGTGAGCTTCTTGGTGACCTGGCGGAACTCCGGCCAGCTCCACGGCTTCCGCGGGGTCGGGATGCGGACCCCGGACTCCTCGAGCAGCCTGGTGTTGGCGATCAGGACCCGCGGCTCCTGGAGGAAGGGCACGCCGTAGATCCCGCCGTCGAAGGTGGCGGACTGCCAGCTCTGCGCGGGGATGTCGGCGGTCAGCCGGTCCGGGAGGAGCGTGCGCAGATCGGCGAGGTAGCCGCCGTACGCGAAGTCCGCGAGGTCGTCGGACGCGTCGTGGATGACGTCCGGTGCCTCGTCCCCCTCGAAGGAGGTGAGCAGCTGGTCGTGGACACTGTCCCAGGAGCCCTGCACGTACTGCACCTCGACGTCGGGATGGCTCGCGTTCCACTCCTTCACCAGCCGCTTGTTGATGTCGACGGACTCCTTCTGCCAGGCGAGCGACTGGAAGCGGAGCTTGATCTTCCCGTCCGTCCCGCCGTCGCCGTCCCCGCCGCAGCCGGTGAGCAGCAGGGCGAGCGCGGTCGCCGTGGCGGCCGCCGTGCGTACGAGTGCGCGCATCAGCTCTTCACCGCCCCGGCGAGCATGCCGCCCGTGATCCGCCGCTGGATGACGGCGAAGAGCAGGAGGGAGGGGAGGGTGGCGAGGAACGCGGCGGCGGCGAGGGGTCCGAGGTCGCTGGCACCCTCCGCGCCGATGAAGTGCGTGAGGACGACGGGCAACGTCTGCTTCTCCGGTGTCTTGAGCAGGACGAGCGCGAAGAAGAACTCGTTCCAGGCGGTGATGAACGCGAAGAGCGCGGTGGCGACGATCCCGGGGGCCAGCAGCGGGGCGGTGACCGAGACCAGTGTCCGCAGCCGGCCGGCACCGTCGACCGCCGCGGCCTCCTCCAGCTCGGGCGGCACGGCCCGGACGTACCCGACGAGCATCCACAGCGCGAAGGGCAGCGCCCAGACCACGTACACCATGATCAGCCCCCACAGGGTGTTGATCAGATGCAGGTGCTTGAGGACCAGGAAGAGCGGAATGATCAGCAGGACGAAGGGGAACGCCTGGCTGACCACGACCCAGCCGGTGGCGGCCGCGGAGAGCCGGGAGCGGTGGCGGGCCATCACATAGGCCATCGGGGTCGCGATGACGACGGCGATGACACCGGCCGAGAGCGCGGCGATCAGTGAGTTGCCCGCGGCCCGGAGCAGCGGCTGTTCGTCGAAGGCCTGCCGGAAGTTGTCCAGCGTGGGGTGCTCGGGGATCCAGGTGGGGTGCAGCGAGCCCAGTTCGGGCGCGGGTTTGAAGGCGGTGGAGATCAGCCACAGGAACGGGAAGGCCAGGAAGACCAGGTAGCAGAACAGCGCGGCGTACTGTCCGGCGCGTGCGGGCCTGCTGATGCGCGGACTCATCGGTCCTCGCCTCCCCTCAGCCGTCCGGCGAGGTACACGGCGAGGATCACGGAGATCACCGCGACCATCACGCAGCCCATCGCGGCGGCGTAGCCGAACTGCCCGTACCGGAAGGCCTCTTCGTAGGCGAAGAGCATCGGCAGCCGGGTACGGCCGCCGGGTCCGCCGTTGGTCAGCACGTAGACCAGGGCGAAGGCGTTGAAGTTCCAGATGAAGTTGAGCGCGGTGATCGAGAGGGCGACCGGGCGCAGCGCGGGCCAGGTGACCGTACGGAAGCGGCGCCAGGCGCCCGCGCCGTCCAGGGCGGCGGCCTCGTGGAGTTCGTGCGGGGTGTTCTGCAGCCCGGCGAGCAGCGCGACCGTGGTCTGCGGCATGCCGGCCCAGACCCCGACCAGGATCACCGCGGGCAGTGCGGTGGCGAGGCCGGTCAGCCAGTCCCGGCCGTCGCCGAGGCCGAGGTCGCGGATGGTCTCGTTGAGGATGCCGGCGTCCGGGTTGTAGACGAGGCGCCACATGATGCCGACGACGACCTCGGGCATCGCCCACGGGATGATCGCCAGGGCGCGGGCCAGCCAGCGCATCCGCAGGTTCTCGTTGAGCAGCAGGGCCAGGCCGAGGGCCAGCACGAACTGCGGGACGGTGACGCCGACCGCCCACACCAGACCGATCCGGAAGGACTCCCAGAACAGTCCGTCGTGGAGGAGGTCCTGGAAGTTGAGCACCCCGACCCACTGGGTGGAGCGGGTGCGGCCGGACTGGGCGTCGGTGAAGGCCAGCGCGATGCCGTAGAGCAGCGGTCCGACGCTGAGGATCAGGATCGGGATCAGGGCGGGCAGCACCAGGAACCAGGTCCCGGCGTTCCGGTTGATGCCTCCGGACCCCTTGCCGCGGGGGCCGCCCGGGGGGCCGTGCCGCCCGGACTGCACGGTTGCACTCGCCAATGTCATGGATGCGACCCCCTTGCGTCATTCGACCGGCTTTATACCGTTCTGGCCGCTCAGGTGGCCTACGCCATCGTGCTGACGGCCCGTCCGTTCGTCAAGGCAACCTGCACGGATGCGAAAATCGGATCCATGAACGAGATGCGAGCGCGCGAGGTACTGACCGCTGCCGGGCTGTCCGGGGACGCGGAGCTGATCGCGCTGGGCGAGAACGCGGTGTTCGCCGTGGGCGACCTGGTCGTCAAGATCGGCCGGGACGCCGTGCGCAGCCCGGAGCTGCGGGAGCGGGCGGAACGCGAAGTGGCCGTCGCCCAGTGGCTCGCCGCGTCCGGCGTCCCCGCCGTGCGGGCCGCCGAGCCCGGGGCGCGGCTGGTCGAGGGCCATCCGGTGACACTGTGGCACCGGCTGCCGGACGCGGTGCGGCCCGCCGAGCCCAGGGACCTGGCGCCGCTGCTCACCGCGGTCCACGCACTGCCCGCCCCGGAGGGCCTCACCCTGCCCCGGCGGGAGCTGCTGGGCGGCGTCGAGCGGTGGCTCGGCCTGGCCGGCGAGGCGGTCGATCCGGCCGACGCCGCATATCTGCGCGAGCGCCGCGACGGCTTCGCGGCGGCCGCCGCCGCACTGGTCCCCCATCTTCCGCCGGGCCCGATCCACGGCGACGCGCTCGCGCGCAACGTCCATGTCGGCCCGGACGGGCCGGTCCTGGTGGACCTGGAGACCTTCTCCACGGATCTGCGCGAGCACGACCTCGTGGTGCTCGCCCTGTCCCGTGACCGGTACGGGCTGCCGGCCGAGGCCTATGACGCGTTCACCTCGGCGTACGGCTGGGACGTACGCGCATGGGACGGCTGCGCGGTGCTGCGCGGGGCGCGGGAGACGGCGAGCTGCGCCTGGGTCGCCCAGCACGCGCCGGCCAACCCGAAGGCACTCGCCGAGTTCCGCCGCCGTGTGGCGTCGCTGCGCGACGGGGACACGTCGGTGCGCTGGTACCCCTTCTGACCGCTTCGTCCTCAATCGCCCGATGGGCTCGATTCCACCTGGAGCGCCAGTTCACGCACCGGCCAGTGGCCGTCGATGACCGCGTCCGCCTCGCCCTTGCGGCGCAGGAACTGCTGGAAGTCGGCGGCCCACTGGGCGTACCAGCCGATCTGGCGCTCGTGGAGCTCCGGCGCCGGCAGTGCGGCCACCGAGGGGTGCCGCGCGGCTATCGCGTACGCCACCCGCACCGCGGCCAGCGCGTCCGCCGCCGCGTCGTGCGCTCCCCCGTGGACCACGCCGTACTCCACGCAGACCGCTTCCAGGTTGCGCTTGCCCTTGCGGTAGCGGTCGACGGCCCGGTCGATCGTGTACGGGTCGACCACCGGGCCGATGCCCGCCCCGTCCAGCCGGTCGGTGAGCGACGGCAGTCCGTGGCGGTGCAGCTCGGCCGTCAGCAGGGTCAGGTCGAAGGCCGCGTTGTACGCCACCACCGGGATGCCCCGGCGCCAGTACCCGGCCAGGGCGCCGGCGATCTCGTCGGCCACCTCGCGCACCGGCCGGCCCTCCGCCGCCGCCCGCTCGCTGCTGATGCCGTGGATCGCGGAGGCCTGTGCGGGGATCCTGATCCCCGGATCGGCCAGCCAGGTGCGCCGGCTCGCCGGTTCCCCCTCGCTGCCGTCGACGCGGACGACCGCGGCCGTCACGATCCTGGCCTCCAGCGGTTCCGTACCCGTCGTCTCCAGGTCGAAGCCGACCAGCGCCTGCCGGTGCCAGCTCATCCCGTACCTCCTTCGTGGTGCTCCCCCAGATGACGACCACCCTCGCACGGGCCACTGACAACGCCGGGGGACGGTCCCTCAGGAGACCGGCCGGGAGTCCGTCCACACGGACTCGAACTCCTCGCGGTACGTCTCGAACAGGCCGTGCTCGGTGTCCTGGCCGGCCCGGACCACGGCCCGCCCGCCGCCCCGCAGCACCAGCACCGGGGCCTCCATGCCGCGTGCCCGGCGCAGATACGTCTGGACGACGCCCACCGCGTTCGCCCCGTCGCCGTCCACCAGATAGGCCGTGAAACGCGGCGTCTCGTCGAAGACGTGGATCTCGAAGGCGCCCGGATCGCGGAGCTTGGAGCGGACCCGGCGCATGTGGAGGATGTTCATCTCCACCGATCGGCTCAGCTCGCCCTTCTTCAGGCCGAGCTCCCGCTCCCGGCGCTTGACCGCGCTGCTCGCCGGGTTGATGAAGAGCAGCCGGACCCGGCAGCCCGACTCGGCGAGCCGGATCAGCCGGCGGCCGGAGAAGTTCTGCACGAGCAGATTGAGGCCTATCCCGATCGCGTCCAGCCGGCGCGAACCGCCGAACAGGTCCTCGGCGGGCAGCTGGCGCTGGAGCCGCACCCGGTCGGGGTGGACGGAGACCACGTCCGCGTACCGGTCGCCGACGAGTTCCTCCACGGCGTCGACCGGGAGCCGGTCGGCGGACGGGACGGCGGCCCCGCTGCCCAGGATCTCCAGCAGCCGTGCCGAGGCCCGCTCGGCCTGGGCGAGCACCGCCTCGTTCAGCGCGCGGTTGCGGGAGACCACGTTGCGCGCGACCTCCAGCTCGTCCAGCGCCAGCTCGACGTCGCGGCGGTCGTCGAAGTAGGGCTCGAAGCAGGGCCAGTGCTGGACCATCAGCTCACGCAGCTGCGGCAGCGTGAGGAAGCTCAGCACGTTGTCGTCGGCCGGGTCGAGGAGATAGCCCTTGCGGCGGGAGACCTCGCGCACCGCGACGGCCCGCTGCACCCACTCCTGGCCGGCGGGGCCGGCCGCGGCCACCACCCAGTCCTCGCCGTGCACCGGTTCGTAGATCGGCCGGAGCACCGCCGCCACGACGGCGCGCAGCCGCTGCTCGACGAGATTCAGCCAGATATAGGCGCGCCCGGCCCGCTGGGCGCGGGTGCGCACCTCGCTCCAGGCGTCCGCGCCCCAGTCCAGTTCCGCACCGATCTCCAGGGGCTGCGCCAGCGAGACCGCCCCGGGCGGGACATCGGCCACGTCCCCCTCGTGACCCGTGTCACCTGGGGGCAGCTCGAATCCTCCCGAGCTCACCCGCGCACCGCCTTCCACTCCCCCACCAACGATCAAGGAAGGGTACTCCGGGAGCGGGAGCCGGTGCAGCCGGATGCACAGGCTGCTTTCCCAACTCCCCTATGGGACAGGCTCGTTCCCTGCGGCGAGATCTGCCGGAGTGAGCGGATTCATAGTGATTAAACACCCCACCCGAAGCCGCATACCGGACAGCCCACCGGGTGGCCCCGCCGGATTCCGGTTGCGGGCGACACGGAGGGGCCCGATGTTGACCGGACCGGGGCCCGATGTCGAGCGGACCGAGCCACGTCCTGCCCGGTCCTAGGTAAGGGCCGCTCTTTCGGGGAAGATCTGTCCCCAGGGAGCCCGCAATCCCCAGGCAACCGCATCAGAAGTGGAAGAGTCGAATCTATGCAGGTCTGGCCGGGACAGGCGTACCCCCTCGGTGCCACGTACGACGGCGCCGGGACCAACTTCGCGGTCTTCTCGGAGGCCGCCCACAGAATCGAGTTGTGCCTGCTGCACGACGACGGTTCCGAGACGGCGGTGGAGCTGAGGGAGACCGACGCCTTCGTCCGGCACGCGTATCTGCCCGGGGTGATGCCCGGTCAGCGGTACGGGTTCCGGGTGCACGGCCCGTACGAGCCGCAGCGCGGCGCCCGCTGCAACTCCGCCAAGCTGCTGCTCGACCCGTACGCGCGGGCGGTCGCCGGGCAGATCCAGTGGGGCGAGGCGGTGTACGGCTATCCGTTCGGCCGGCCCGACACGCGCAACGACCTGGACTCGGCGCCGCACACCATGAGCTCGGTGGTGGTCAACCCGTACTTCGACTGGGGCGACGACCGGCGCCCCCGTACGGACTACCACCGCACGGTGATCTACGAGGCCCATGTGAAGGGCCTGACGATGCTCCATCCGGGGCTGCCGAAGGAGCTGCGCGGCACGTATGCCGGGCTGGCGCATCCGGAGGTCATCGCGCACCTGACGGAGCTCGGTGTCACGGCGATCGAATTAATGCCGGTGCACCAGTTCGTCCAGGACCACCGGCTGGCGGACGCGGGGCTCGCCAACTACTGGGGCTACAACACCATCGGTTTCTTCGCCCCGCACAACGCCTACGCCTCCTGGGGCGACCGGGGCGAGCAGGTGCTGGAGTTCAAGCAGGCCGTGCGCGCCCTGCACCAGGCCGGCATCGAGGTGATCCTCGACGTGGTCTACAACCACACGGCGGAGGGCAACCACCTGGGCCCCACGCTCTCCTTCCGGGGGCTGGACAACGCCTCGTACTACCGGCTCGCCGACGACCAGCGCTACTACATGGACACCACGGGGACCGGGAACTCCCTGCTGATGCGCTCCCCGCACGTGCTCCAGCTGATCATGGACTCGCTGCGCTACTGGGTGACCGAGATGCACGTGGACGGCTTCCGCTTCGACCTGGCGGCCACGCTGGCCCGCCAGTTCCACGAGGTGGACCGGCTGTCGTCGTTCTTCGACCTGGTGCAGCAGGACCCGGTGGTCAGCCAGGTGAAGCTGATCGCCGAGCCGTGGGACGTGGGCGAGGGCGGCTACCAGGTGGGGAACTTCCCGCCGCTGTGGACCGAGTGGAACGGGAAGTACCGGGACACGGTGCGCGACCTGTGGCGCGGCGAGCCGCGCACGCTGGCCGAGTTCGCGGGCCGGCTGACGGGGTCGTCGGACCTGTACCAGGACGACGGCCGGCGGCCGCTCGCCTCGATCAACTTCACCACCTGCCACGACGGTTTCACCCTGCACGACCTGGTCTCGTACAACGACAAGCACAACGAGGCCAACGGCGAGGGCAACCGGGACGGCGAGAGCCACAACCGGTCCTGGAACTGCGGTGTCGAGGGCGAGACGGACCGGCCCGAGGTGCTGGAGCTGCGCGAGCGGCAGATGCGGAACTTCATCGCCACGCTGATGCTCTCGCAGGGTGTGCCGATGCTGAGTCACGGCGACGAGTTCGGCCGTACCCAGCGGGGCAACAACAACGGCTACTGCCAGGACAGCGAACTGTCCTGGGTGCACTGGCCCGACCCGGCCGGGGCGGCGGGGGACGAGGAGGGCGAGCCGGACCCCCAGGACGGCGGCCTCGGCAGCAGTCTGCTGGAGTTCACCCGGGCGATGGTGTGGCTGCGCCGGGACCATCCGGTCTTCCGGCGCCGCCGGTTCTTCCACGGGCGCCCGGTGGAGGGCACCCACGACGAGCTCTCGGACATCGCCTGGTTCACACCCGAGGGCGAGGAGATGACGCAGCGGGACTGGCAGGCGGCCCACGCCAAGGCCCTGACGGTCTTTCTGAACGGACACGCGATCTCGGAGCCGGGTCCGCGCGGGGAGCGGATCTCCGACGACTCGTTCCTGCTGATGTTCAACGCGAGCGCCGAGACGCTGGAATTCGCCGTACCGGTCAATCACGGGCGCCAGTGGCTGGCCGTGGTCGACACGGCCCGGCCGGACGGCGTCCTGACGGGTGCGGGGCCGAAGGTGGCGGCGGGCGATCGGGTGACGCTGGTGGGGCGGAGCATGGTGGTGCTGCAGCGGCCCGCGTAGGTGAAGACGGCCGGGGGGCTGGCACTCGTCCGTGGCCGGGTGACACAGGCGGCCCGGATGTGGGTACGAACGTATCCATGACGCCTTCCGCCACGTACCGGCTCCAGCTCCAGCCGGAGTTCCCGTTCTCGGCCGCCGAGGACGCCGTCCCGTACCTCGCCTCGCTCGGCGTCTCCCATCTGCACCTCTCCCCCGTGCTGGAAGCCGTGCCCGGCTCCCGGCACGGCTACGACGTCGTCGACCACAGCCGGGTCCGCGCCGAGCTGGGCGGCGAGGAGGGGCTGCGCCGGCTGGCGCGCACCGCGCGGGAGCACGGGCTCGGGCTGGTGCTGGACATCGTGCCGAACCACATGGCGGCCGATCCCCGGCACAACCACGCCCTGCGGGAGGTCCTGCGCGAGGGCCCCGGCTCCCCGTACGCCCGCTGGTTCGACATCGACTGGGCGGCGGGCGACGGCCGGGTCCTGCTGCCCGTGCTCGCCGGGCGGCTGGGCGAGGAGATCGGCCGGCTGCGGGTCGACGGGGACGTGCTGCGCTACGGCGAGCAGGAGTTCCCGCTCCGGGCCGGCACCGGCCACCTGGACCTCCCGGAGCTGCTGGACGCCCAGCACTACCGGCTGGGCTGGTGGCGGCTGGCCCGCACCGAGCTGAACTACCGGCGGTTCTTCACCATCTCGGAGCTGATCGGAGTGCGGGTGGAGGACCCCGAGGTGTTCGCGGCCTCCCACGCGAAGATCCTGGAGCTGGTGCGGGACGGGGTCGTGGACGGGCTTCGGATCGACCATCCGGACGGGCTCGCCGACCCGGCCGGCTATCTGGAGCGGCTGTCCGCGGCGAGCGGCGGGGTGTGGACGGTGGTGGAGAAGATCCTCACCGGCCCCGAGCCGCTGCCGGCCGGCTGGGCCGTGGCCGGGACGACGGGGTACGACGCGCTGCACCGGATCGACGGGCTCTTCGTCGACCCGGCGGGCGCGGCCGAACTGCTGGGCCACTACCGGGAGTCCGCCTCCCCGAGCGGCGACCGCGGCGGCTACTGGGCGGCGACCGTGCGCCGGGCCGCGTACCGCGTGGTCACCCATGAGCTGGCCGCCGAGACCGAGCTGCTGACCAGGCTGGCGTCCCGGGTCTGCGCCGAGGACCCCGCGCTGCGCGACCACGCCCCCTGGGCCCTGCGCACGGCCGTGCGCGAACTGCTGGTCCGGGTGCCGGTCTACCGCCCGTACGTGACGGCGGGCAGCCCCTGCTCCGCGACGGCCGAGGCGACGCTGGACGCGGTCGCGGTCAGCGACGCCAAGGCGGCTTTCACGGTGTGGGAGGAGGCGTCGGCGGTCGACGTGGTGCGGGAGCTGGCGCTGGGGCGGCTCGGCGCGGGCGGTGACCGGGCGGCGTTCAGCGCCCGGTTCGCCCAGACCGCGTCCGCGCTGCGGGCCAAGGCGGTCGAGGACACGGCGTACTACCGGTACGTTCCGCTGATCTCGGCGAACGAGGTGGGCGGCGATCCGGGGCGGCCTGCGGTGGCCCCGGAGGAGTTCCACCTCTTCTGCGCACGGCTCGCCCGCGACTGGCCCGCCACCGGGACGGCGCTGACGACTCATGACACCAAGCGCAGCGCCGACGTCCGGGCGGGCATCGCGGTGCTGTCCGAGTGCCCCGGCCCGTGGTCGGAGCTGGTCGGGGAGCTGACGCGGGCGGCTCCGGCCGCCCCCGATCCGCAGCTCGCCTGGGAGGCGTGGCAGACCGCGCTCGGCTGTGTGGGCTTCCCGTCCGGGGAGCAGGCCGCCCGGCTGGAGCCGGCGCTGCTGAAGGCGGTCCGCGAGTCGGGCCTGTTCACGAGCTGGACCGAACCCGATCCGGTGTACGAGCGGGTGGCGACGGGCTTCGTGACCGCGGGCCCGGCCGCCGGCGCCGGTCCGGTGCGGGAGCTGCTGGACGCCTTCGCCGCGGGGCTGGCCCCGCATGTGCGGGCCAATGTGCTGGGGGCGGCGCTGGTGCAGCTGACGATGCCGGGGGTGCCGGATCTCTACCAGGGCACGGAGCGGGAGTATCTGGCGCTGGTCGACCCGGACAACCGGCGGCCGTTCGCCCCGCCCGCCGACGACGCGCCCGCCGACGCGAAGGGCGACCTCACGGTGGCGGCGCTGCGGCTGCGGCGGGAGCGGCCCGAGGTGTTCGGCGAGTCGGGTACGTACGCCCCGCTGGCCGTCTCCGGTCCGGCGGCGGCGCACTGTCTGGCCTTCTCCCGGTCCGGTGAGGCCGTCACCGCGGTGACCCGGCTGTCGTTGCGGCTGGCGGAGTCGGGCGGCTGGCGCGGTACGGAGCTGACGCTGCCGGACGACGGGGTGTGGCGCGATCTGCTGACGCCGGGCCGGAAGTTCTCCGGCGGCGCTGTGCCGGTGGCGGAGCTGTTCGCCGAGCGGCCGGTGGCCCTGCTCATCCGGGCCGGACGAGAAGGGAGCGCGGGCCCCGTGTGAGCAGGCCGGTGGCGGCCGGGCGGAAGCCGTCCGCCCAGCGGAGGGCGGGCATCGCGTCGAGCAGGGCGCGCAGGCCCTGTTCGGCCTCCAGCCGGCCGAGCGCCACGGCGGGGCAGCCCGCAGGGCCGGGCGTGTCGCGGTCCTGGTCGCGGCGGAAGGGGTCGAAGACGTCCGGTGCGGCGAACCGTTCCGGATCGCGGCCTGCCGAGCCGATCAGGCAGGCGACGGGCGCCCGCGCCGGGAGGGTGCCGCCGCTGAGGGTGACCTCGGTGCGGGTGCGGCGCAGCACGATCTGGACGGGCGGGTCGCGGCGCAGCGACTCCGTCCAGGCGCGGCCGGCGAGCGCGGGCTCGATGCGCAGGGCGGCCATCAGGTCGGCGTCGTCCAGCAGGTTGGCGAGGAACGAGGCGAGCGCGGTCTCGCGCAGCCCGGTGTGCCGGGTGCAGGGACCGTCGGCCGCGGTGCGGGTGCCCGCGCCGGTGCCCGAACCGGCGGGCAGCCAGCGGCAGAACTCCTCGACGAGGTCGGCCTGCGGACGTCCGGCGAGGCGCCGCGCCAGCACAAAGGCGGTGCGCTCGACGCGCTCGGCCAGGTGCGGGGGCACCCGGCCGGTCTCCACCGCGTACCGGTCGCGGGGCAGGCAGCGGGCGTTGCCGTGGCAGAGTCCGAGCGGGGCGGGCCCGCCGCGGGGCGCGCCGTCGTGAGGGAAGCCGGCGAACCTCGGGTCGGTGAGCGCGGTGGCCACGTCGTCGTACCGGCTGACCAGCCAGGCGCCCAGCGGCGCGTCGTAGCTGAGCGGGTACTCCTCGCGGAGCACCCGGTAGAGCCGGTACGGGTCGTGGGCGGCGCCCGGCGCGAGGAGGCTGGGGCCGCCGCCGGCCCGGGCCCGGGCGCGGCGGCGCGCGGCCGGGGAGCGGACGGTGCGGCGTTCGGGCGAGGACATCGGGGCCGGTATCTCACCGGGCGCGTCTGCCTGCATGACGTACCCCCGGGGCATCAGGTGCGCCGGTGTGCGGCGCTCTCCCCCTCAGGGGATCACCTGAACGGGCCCCTCGCAGTCGGCGTGCGGCCGTCCGGGTGACAGCGCGGTCACCGTGCGCCGCGGTCCCGGTCCCGGTCGCCGGGTGGCCTGGAGGCGCTGAGCAGCGCCGTGAAGGCGGCGGCCGCGCCGGTCAGCTCGACGCGGGAGAACACGGCGAGCTCCCGGACCCACGGCGGGTCGGCGGTCAGCACCGCGCAGTCCTCGCCGACCGCTCCGCGGACGACGTGCGCGGGGGCCGTGGCGACTCCGACCCCGGCGGCCGCCATCCGTACCGCGGTCGAGGTGTGCTCGGTGCGCACGGCGGTGCGGGGTTCGAATCCGGCCCGGGCGCAGGCCCAGTCCAGGAACGGGCGGCCCTCCACGACCGCCTCCATCGCACACCGCACCCAGGGCCGGTCGGCGAGCTCGTGGAGACGTACGGAGGACCGTCCGGCCAGCGGGTCGTCGAACGGGACGACCAGGACGATGTCCTCCGCACCGATCGGGACGACCGGTCCCGGCCAGTGCCGGGGCGGCGGCCCGACGGCGAGGTCGGCGGTGCCGCGCTCGATCTGTTCCTCCAGGGCGTCGGTGGTGGCGTACTCGTGCAGGACGAGACCGACCCCGGGGTGCGTGCCGCGCCAGCGGGCGAAGACGTCGGGGAGGATGCCGACGGCGATCGCGTGCACGGTGGCGATGTGCAGTTCGCCTCCCTCCGCACCCGCCGCCGCGCGCGCCGCCCGTCGGGCCTGGGCGGCGCTGCGCACGGACCGTTCGGCGTGCGGCAGGAACGCCCGGCCCATCGGGGTCAGCCGGGCACCGCGCGGCAGCCGTTCGAGCAGGGCGCCGCCGGTTTCCCGCTCCAGGGCCTTGATCTGGTGGGACAGCGCGGGCTGGGTGACGTGGAGGCGTTCGGCGGCCCGGGTGAAGGAGGCCTCCTCGACGACCGTGAGGAAGTACTCCATCTGACGCAGGCTCATCGCTCCGCCTTCCGCTCGCTGCCATGAACATCGTGCATCGAACCCACACAAACATTGCCTTGGACTCATGACAAGGGCTGGGCGGAGGCTGAGGACATGACACAGACACAGGTCAAGGGCCGGGCGGAACACATCGACGAGACCGATGTCGTGATCATCGGCGGCGGTACGGGCGGCTATTCGACCGCGCTGCGGGCGGCGGCGCTCGGGCTGGAGGTGGTCCTCGCCGAGCGCGACAAGGTGGGCGGCACCTGTCTGCACCGGGGCTGCATCCCCAGCAAGGCGATGCTGCACGCCGCCGAGCTGGTCGACGGCATCGCGGAGGCACGGGAGCGGTGGGGCGTGAAGGCGAGCCTGGAGTCGGTGGACTGGCAGGCCCTCGTCGCCACCCGCGACGACATCGTGGCCCGCAACCACCGGGGCGTGGAGGGTCATCTGGCCCACGCGGCGGTCGAAGTGGTGCACGGCAGTGCGGAGTTGACCGGCCCGCGCAGTGTCCGGATCGACGGGTACGGAGACGTCACCGCCCGGCGCGGCATCGTGCTCGCGACCGGGTCACGACCGCGGATGCTGCCCGGTCTCGCGGCCGACGGCACGCGCGTGGTCACCAGTGACGACGCCCTGTTCGCACCCGGGCTGCCGGACTCGGTCCTGGTGCTGGGCGGCGGGGCGATCGGGGTGGAGTACGCCTCGCTGCACCGGTCGATGGGGGCGCGGGTCACGCTGGTGGAGGCCGCCGACCGGCTCGTCCCGCTGGAGGACGCGGATGTGTCCCGTCATCTGACCAGGGGTCTGAAGAAGCGCGGGATCGACGTGCGGACAGGGGCCCGGCTGGTGGAGGCCACGGTGCTCGGGGGCGGGGTCCGCGCCACGGTCCGCACCCCGCGCGGCGAGGTCCGCACGGTGGAGGCGGAACGGCTGCTCGTCGCGGTGGGCCGGGTCCCGGTGACGGACGGGCTGGGGCTGGCGGCCGCGGGCCTCGCCCCCGACCGGCGCGGATACGTGGCGCCGGCGGACTGGTCACGGCTGGAGACGGCGGTGCCGGGCATCCATGTGGTCGGGGACCTGCTCCCGCCGCCGTCCCTCGGGCTGGCCCACGCGTCCTTCGCCGAGGGGCTGCTGGTGGCCGAGACGCTGGCCGGCCTCCGTCCGGCGCCGGTGGACTACGCCGCGGTGCCCCGGGTCACGTACTCCGCCCCGCAGACAGCGTCGGTGGGTCTGACCGAGGCGCAGGCCCGCGACGCCGGGCACGAGGTCGCGGTCGGCACGATGCCGCTGACGGCCGTCGCCAAGGGGATGGTGCACGGGCAGGGCGGCATGGTGAAGGTCGTCACGGAGCGGGGCGGCCGGGTCCTCGGTGTGCACCTGGTCGGGCCGCACGTCTCGGAGATGATCGCCGAGAGCCAGCTGATCGTCGGCTGGGACGCCGAACCGTCCGACGTGGCCCGGCACATCCACGCGCACCCGACGCTCTCGGAGGCGGTCGGCGAGGCCTTCCTCACCCTGGCGGGCCGCGGCCTGCACCAGCGGGCGTGAACGCCTTCCCGATCCGGACGGGACAGCCCCTAGGCGGGCGGCCGGAGCGTGGGTGCGGAGAGCCGGAAGGTCATCCGGCCGAAGCTCACCTGGTCGCCCTCGCGCACCGAGACCGTGCCGGTGACGCGCTGGCCGTTGACGCAGGTGCCGTTGGTGGAGCCGAGATCGCGCAGCACCCATCGGCCCGCGTGCGCGGTGAGTTCGGCGTGCATCCGGGAGACCGTCTCGTGGCTGAGGCGGAGTCCGTTGCCCGGGTCGCGGCCGATGCGCAGGGGGTGCGGGCTCGGTGCCGGCAGCAGCAGCTTGGGCAGCCGCTCGGACCGCCACGCCCTGCGTACCCGCTCGGGGAATCCGGAGACCCCGCTGACCACCCGGAACAGCTGCCGCGACCAGCGGCCCTCGCTCTCCAGGTCGGCGGTGAGCGCCTCCAGTTGCTCGGAGCGGTTCGCGGTCAGGGCCAGTTCCATGCGCCGCATGAAGGTGTCGTGCGAGAGCCTGCCCTGTGCCGCGCCCTCCCTGAGCACACCGAGAACACGGTCGCGCTGGGCGTCGGAGAGCCGCGCGGGATACGTGTGGAACTCGGAGGAGGACGTCACACGGCCAATTGTCGGGCCGACGGCCCCGGGGTGTCCAGAACAACCCCGTTTTCCGCCCCTGCTGACCTGCACGGCCCCGGAATACCCGCAGGCGGCGTGCCCGGGTCGTTGCTACTGTCGGCGGCCGTGCCGTCCAGGCGACCGCCGGGACGAGCCCGTATACCTGTGGGGGATCCGTGCCCGGCGCACCACTCGAAACGACCGTCCGCCCGATCACCGGCCCGGAGGAGCTCGATCTCTTCTGCCGGCTGTCCTACGTCCTCGACCACGAGCTCGCCGACGACCTCGCGACGGGCCGCCGCCGTCCGGAGTGGATGTGGGTGGCGCTGCGGGGCGACCGGGTGCTGGCGCGGATCGCCTGGTGGAGCAAGGACGGCAAGGAGCCGCTCTTCCTCGACTTCTTCGACCTGGACGACACCCTGCCCGAGCCCGAACGCGGCGAGGCCGGGCTGCGGCTGCTGGAGGCGGCGACCGCGGCGGTCGTCCCGGCCGGCGCCCCGCGTCCCGAGTACGGGCGTTACGTCCCGCCGGACTGGCGTGAGGACCCGGTGGCCCGTGACGTCGTCGAGGCCCGCATCCGGGTCATGGAACGCACCGGCGCCCGGCTGCTCGTGGAGCGGCTGCGCCTGGAGTGGCGTGCGGGCACTCCCGTGCCCGCCGGCAGCGGACGGCTGCGGTTCCGGCCGGTCGCCGGGCGGGAGGATCTCCTCGCCCTGATGACGCCGGTGATGGAGGGCACCCTCGACGCCCACGGTCAGCAGGACCTGGCGTCCGGGCTCTCGGCGCGCGAGGCGGCGGAGAAGCACTACGACGAGGAGCTCGCCCACTACTCGACGCCGCAGGAGTGGTGGCGCGTCGCCGAACTCCCGGACGGCGAGCCGGCCGGCTTCGTGATCCCGGCCCGCAACAGCTACAACCCGATCATCGCGTACATCGGCGTGGTGCCCGCGCACCGCGGTCACGGCTACATCGACGAACTCCTCGCCGAGGGCACCCGGGTGCTCGCCGGGCAGGAGGGCGTGGAGCGCATCCGGGCCGCGACGGACCTCGGCAACGTGCCGATGGCGAAGTCCTTCGCGCGTCTGGGGTACGTCAACTTCGAGCGCGCCTTCGACATGGTGTGGGACGCCTGACGGAGCCGCCCCGCGTCAGCGCCCGCCGGCGCGCTGCGCCCGGATGACGTCGCGGTACCAGGCGTAGGAGTCCTTGGGCGTGCGGCGCAGCGTCTCGTAGTCGATGTGGACCAGGCCGAAGCGCTTGCTGACCCCCTCGGTCCACTCGACGTTGTCGGTGAGCGACCAGGTGAAGTAGCCGCGTACGTCGACGCCCGCGTCCATGGCCTGCCGCAGCGCCCGGAGGTGGCCGTCGAGGTAGGCGATCCTGCGGGTGTCCGCGGTGGGTTCGTCGACGGCGCAGCCGTTCTCGGTGATGTAGAGCGGGGGCAGCCGGTCGCCGTAGCGGTCGCGCAGCTGGACGAGGGTCTCGCGCAGCCCGTCGGGGACGACCGGCCAGCCGAAGTCGGTCGTCTCGTAGCCCTGGATCTCCCTTATCCCGAAGGGGAGTTCGGCGGGCATCCCGAACCCGGCGAAGCTGTCGGCGGCGTCGGCCCCGGGGGCGCCGACGAGTGTGGGGTTGTAGTAGTTGACCCCGTACCAGTCGAGCGGGGCCGAGATGGTCCGCAGGTCGTCCTCGACCGGGCCGGGCATCAGTGCGGCGAAGTTCTCGTCGGGGTAGCGGCCGGTGAGGAGCGGGTCGGCGAACAGCCAGTTGGTGAGGGTGTCGTACACCTCGGCGGCGAAGCGGTCCTCGTCGGACTCACCGGCGGTCCAGACCGGGGTGTGCGACAGCGCGATGCCGATGCTGCCGGCGCCGGCGGCCCGCAGCGCGCGCACGGCGAGACCGTGGGCCAGGAGCTGGTGGTGGGCGGCGGGCAGCGCGTCGAAGAGGAGGGCGCGGCCCGGCGCGTGCTCGCCGAGCGCGTAGCCGAGCATGGTCACTTCGGCGGGTTCGTTGAGGGTGATCCACATGGGTACGCGGTCGGCGAGCCGTTCCGCGACGATGCCCGCGTACTCGGCGAAGCGGTAGGCCGTGTCCCGGTTGAGCCAGCCGCCCGCCTCGTCCAGCGGGAGCGGGGTGTCCCAGTGGTAGAGGGTGGGGGCCGGGGTGATGCCGTGGGCGCAGAGTTCGTCGACGAGCCGGTCGTAGAAGTCGAGCCCCTGCGGGTTGACCGGTCCGCTGCCGCCGGGGACGACGCGGGGCCAGCTCACCGAGAACCGGAAGGCGTCGGCGCCGAGCCCGGCCAGCAGGGCGACGTCCTCGCGGTAGTGCCGGTGGAAGCCGGTGCCGCGGGTGGTGTCCGTGCCGTCCTTGATGCGCCCGGGCTGCGCGGCGAACGCGTCCCAGCCGGAGGGCCCCTTCCCGTCGGTGTCGGCGGCGCCCTCGGTCTGGAAGGCGGAGGCGGAGGCTCCCCAGAGGAAACCGGGCGGGAAGGGCGGCACGGTCATCTCGGCCTCCACAGCCGTAAGAGGGAGTGCGTAGGACAGAACCTGACAGGGGAATGATCAGGACCAGACCTAATGGCCAGTAACGGGCTCGATCCAGTGTCGCGGGTCGAAGATCGCGCCTTCTGCCGACCATGGGCCGGTACACGGAGACGAGGGAGCGCCACATGTTGTTCGAGGTATGGGCACCGGATGCGGAATCGGCCGTGCTGCGGCTGTCGGGTGAGCCGCGGACCATGGAGCGTGATCCGGGCCGGGCGGGCTGGTGGACCGCGGAGGCCGACGCCGCGGACGGCGACCGTTACGGCTTCGCCCTCGACGGCGGACCGGTGCGCCCCGATCCGCGCTCCCGCCGCCAGCCGGACGGTCCGGACGGCGAGAGCGCGGTGGTCGACCACGGCGGGTACGCGTGGCGGAGCGACTGGACGGGGCGCGGTCTGCCGGGCGCCATCCTGTACGAGCTCCACATCGGTACGTACACCGCCGACGGCACCTTCGACGCGGCGGCGGCGCGGCTGGGGCACCTCGCCGAGCTGGGCGTCACCCATGTGTCGCTGATGCCCGTCTGCCCCTTCCCCGGCGTCCACGGCTGGGGGTACGAGGGGGTGTCGCTGTGGGCGGTGCACGAACCGTACGGCGGGCCGGAGGGGCTGAAGCGCTTCGTCGACGCGGCGCACGGGCTCGGGCTCGCCGTGGTCCTGGACGTGGTCCACAACCACCTGGGCCCGTCCGGCAATTACCTCCCCGCCTTCGGCCCGTACTTCACCGAGACCCACCACACGCCGTGGGGTGCGGCCGTCAATCTGGACGCGCCCGGCTCGGACGAGGTGCGGGCCTTCCTGCTGGGCAGCGCGCTCGCCTGGCTGCGCGACTACCGGCTGGACGGACTGCGGCTCGACGCGGTCCACGCCCTGGCCGACACCCGGGCGCTCACCTTCCTGGAGGAGCTGTCGACCGCGGCCGACGCGCTCTCGGCGGAGCTGGGCCGCCCGCTCTCCCTCATCGCCGAGTCCGATCTCTGCGACCCGCGCACGACCACTCCGCGCGAGTCCGGCGGCATCGGTCTGCACGCCCAGTGGAACGACGACTTCCACCACTGTCTGCACACCGCGCTGACCGGCGAGTCCCAGGGTTACTACGCGGACTTCGCGGCCGCCCCGCTGGCCGGTCTCGCCAAGACCATGACCAGCGCCTTCTTCCACGACGGCACGTACTCCAGCTTCCGGGGCCGTACGCACGGCCGGCCGGTCGACGTCACCCGCAGCGCCGCCCACCGCTTCGTCGGCTACGCCCAGACCCATGACCAGATCGGCAACCGGGCGCTCGGCGACCGGCTGGCCGGCTCCCTCTCCCCCGGTCTGCTGGCCTGTGCGGCGGCGCTCGTGCTGACCGGCCCGTTCACCCCGATGCTGTTCATGGGCGAGGAGTGGGGCGCACGGACCCCCTGGCAGTTCTTCACCGACCACACCGATCCGGAGCTCGCCGAGGCCGTCCGCACGGGCAGACGGCGGGAGTTCGGGGCGCACGGCTGGGCCGAGGAGGACATCCCGGACCCGCAGGACCCGGCCACCCGGGACCGTTCCTGTCTGGACTGGAGCGAGCCCGAGCGCGAACCGCACGCCCGTCTGCACGCCTGGTACCGCGAACTGATCGCCCTGCGCCACGCGCTGCCCGACCTCTGCGACCCGGATCTGGCGACGGTGCGGACGGCGTTCGACGACGGGGCACGCTGGCTGGCGTTCCGCCGGGGCGATCTGCGGGTCGCGGTCAACCTCGACGAGAAGCCGGCCACGATCCCGCTCGGCGGCGGCCGGCACCGCGGCGGCGGGGGCCGGGTGCTGGCCGCCTGGCTGCCCGTCGACCCGCCCGGTGCGGACGGGGCGCTGCATCTGCCGCCGGAGTCGTGCGTGGTGCTGGCCGACGACTGACCGCCCGCGCCCTCGCCCGCAAATCAGGTGCGGCCGGGAGCCGCCGTGGTGTGTCATCGGGGGATGGTGACGACGATGCCGGACGCGCCGGGAGCCGGCCGGCTGGCCGAGGCCGTGGGCGTGCTGCGGGAGTGGCAGGACGACGGGGCGCCGATGCAACTGCATCCGGGGGACCTGGGCTGGTTCTGGCGGGCCGGGCCGGAGGCGACCGCCGCGGCGGTCCGGACGTGGAGCGGGGACGGCCGGATCCTCGCCGTCGGGCTGCTGGACGGCCCCGGTCTCCTGCGGCTCACGATCGCGCCGGACGCCCGCCAGGACGAGGCACTGGCACGGCAGGTGGTCGCGGACGCGACCGATCCGGCGCGCGGTGTGCTGCCCGCGGGGAGGGCGAACATCGAGGCGCCGGCGGATGCGCTGGTCCAGGAGCTGCTGGCCGGGGAGGGCTGGGGCACCGACGAGCCGTGGACGCCGCTGAGCCGCGACCTCACCGAGCCGGTGCGCGACCCGGGTGTGCGGATCGAGGTGACCGGGCCGGAGCGGGCCCACGTGTACACCGCGGTGCACCGGGCGGCCTTCGCCGGTTCGCGGTGCACGGACGAGAGCTGGCACGCGATGGCGGCCGGACTGCCGTACGCGGAGGCCAGGTCCCTGGTCGCGTACGACGGCCGGGGCGACGCGGTGGCGGCGGTGACGGTGTGGTCGGCGGGGCCGGGCAGGCCCGGGCTGCTCGAACCGATGGGCGTGCACCGGGACCACCGCCGCCGCGGCCACGGTGAGGCGATCACCGTCGCCGCGGCCGCCGCGCTCAGGGAACTGGGCTCGTCCAGCGCGCTCGTGTGCACCCCCACCGCCAACCCGGGCGCCGTCGCCACCTACGAGGCGGCGGGCTTCCGGCGGCGCCCCGAGGTCCGGGACCGCTGCCGGGAGGCGTAGGGGCGGGGGCGGTGCTACTCGACGATCGCCAGTTCGCGCGCGGTGGCGTTGAGGCGCCGGCCGCCGTCCTCGGTGACGGTCACGATGTCCTCGATCCGGACGCCGAAGCGGCCCGGCAGATAGATGCCGGGCTCCACGGAGAAGCACATGCCGGGCACGAGCGGCAGCTCCTCGCCCTCGATCATGTACGGGGGTTCGTGGGTGGTGACACCGATGCCGTGGCCGGTGCGGTGGATGAAGCGTTCCCCGTAGCCGAACTCGGTGATGACGGCGCGGGCCGCCCGGTCGATCTCCTGGCAGGCGACGCCGGGCCGCACGGCCTTGCAGCCCGCCTCCTGAGCCTCCCGCACGATGTCGTGGACCCGCTGTTCCTCGGGCGTGGGCTCGCCGACGTGGACCGTACGGGAGGTGTCGGAGCCGTAACCGTGCTTGAGGCCGCCGAAGTCGAGCACGACCATGTCGCCCCGCTCGATGGTGCGGTCACCCGCCTCGTGGTGCGGGTTGGCGCCGTTCGGTCCGGAGCCGACCACGGTGAAGTCGACCTGGGAGTGGCCGGACTCGGTGAGCAGCCGGGCCAGGTCGGCGGCCACGTCGGTCTCCCTGCGGCCGGAGAACCGGACCTTCAGGATCTCCTCGTACGTGGCGTCGGCGGCGGCCCCGGCGGCGGCGAGCCGGTCCAGCTCATGGCTGTCCTTGACGGCGCGCAGCATCGGCAGGACCTCGGTGAGCGAGGCGTACGAGGTGCCGGGCAACAGCTGCTGGAGGCCGAGCAGATGCATCGCCCAGGCGTTGTCGCTGATCCCGAACCGGCCCTTCGCGTCGAGCAGCGGCGCGGTGACGGCGTACGGGTCCTTGCCGTCGGTCCAGTCGCGCAGGGTCAGGGCGGGTGCCCCGACGGCCTTCTCCGCGTCGGCGGCCTCCAGCGTCGGCACGACCAGGACCGGGTCCTGACCGGCGGTCAGGACGAGGACCGTGAGGCGTTCGGTGATGGCGGTGGGCTGGTAGCCGGTCAGGTGGACGAGGTCGGGTCCCGGTGCGACCAGGACGCCCGCGAGTCCGGCGGCCGCGGCGCTCTCGGCGGCGCGCGTCATCCGGGCCCGGTAGTCGTCGGCGGTGAACGGCACGGGCTGGTTCGGGCTGGACATGCGGGACCTCCTGGCGGCGCGGAACGGCTCTCTGCATCCTGCCCGTCCGGGCTCCGGACCGCGAGTGGTCAGGACGGCGTGCCGTCCGCCGCCCGTACGACGAGGTCGGCGCGGTCGCGGCCCGGGGCGACGAGCCGCGCGTTGGCCTCGTCGGACCCCGCGACCCAGCGTTCCGCGAAGGCCCGCGGCTTTCCGTACCGCACATGCCGGTCGACGAGCCGGCGGACGCGCACCTCGTCGTCGAGCTCCAGGAACCACGCCTCGTCCAGCAGTCCGCGCACCGGCGCCCACGGCCCCTCCCCGTACAGGAGGTAGTTTCCCTCGGTGACGACGAGCGGGACGTGCGGCGGTACGGGCACGGAGCCGGCGACCGGTTCCTCCAGGGACCGGTCTAAGGCGGGGGCGTAGACGACGGTCCCGGGTTCGGGGGTCCGCAGTCGCCGGAGCAGGGCCGCGTATCCGGCGGCGTCGAACGTGTCGGGCGCGCCCTTGCGGTCCGCCCGGCCGAGCCGCTCCAGTTCGGCCTGGGCCAGGTGGAAGCCGTCCATCGGGACGAGGACGGCGAGCGGTCCGAGCGCGTCGACGAGCTGATGGGCCAGGGTCGACTTCCCGGCGCCGGGCGGCCCGGCGATACCGAGGATGCGGCGGTCCCCGGCAGCGGCGAGGCGGCGGGCGCGGGCCGTCAGGCCGGTGAGGTCCTTGGTGTCCATGCCGGATAGTGTCCCGCTACGGGCCCGGCGGCCTCCGGGCCGTACCCCTCCCCCGCCCGCCCCGAGCACCGAGGATCCCCCATGTCCCACATCGCCCTGGTCACCCTGGTCGTCCGCGAGTACGACGAGGCCCGTGACTTCTACACCGAGGCCCTCGGCTTCGAACTGGTCGAGGACACCGACCGGGGCGACGGCTCCCGCTGGGTCGTGGTGCGGCCGCGCGGCGGGCAGGGCACGGGTCTGCTGCTGGCCCGCGCCAAGGACGGCGCGCAGTCGGCGAGCGTCGGGGCGCAGACCGGCGGACGGGTCGGCTTCTTCCTGCACACCGAGGACTTCGCGGGCGACCACGCGCGCATGCTGGCGGCCGGGGTGCGGTTCCTGGAGGAGCCGCGGCACGAGGTCTACGGCTCGGTCGCGGTCTTCGAGGATCTCTACGGCAACCGCTGGGACCTGCTCCAGCCCGCGCCGACGGCGTAGCCCCGCACGACTCCGGCCCTTCCCGGGGGCCGTCGGACCTTGCCATGATCCGGCCATGCCGGCGAGCGGAACGTCCCCGGTGTACGTGGACGGCCGTCACCCTGTTCGGCGGCGGCGGGACGGGGGGTTCGCCCCGGAGACCCCGGTGGTGGACGCGGGGTCGTGAGCGCGGTGCGTCCAGGGGCTCAGCCCGCCCTGAGGACGTCGTCCCCCGCCGCCCCCGCCAGTGCCTCCAGCACCGGGGCGATCAGCGGATGCGCCTCCGCGCCGCGGCGCACGGCGGCGAAGACGCGGCGTGTCGGGGCGCTTCCCCGTACCGGCCGGACCACCACACCGGTCAGTGCCATCCCGCGCAGCGCGGACCGCGGGACGAGCGCCACCCCGGCGCCGGCGCCGGCCAGGGCGACCACCGCATGGAAGTCGTCCGACGAGTGTTCGAGGTTCGGGGCGAAGCCGGCGTACTCGCAGGCCAGCACGACCACGTCGTGGCACGGGTTGCCCGGGTAGGGGCCGATCCAGGCGTCCTTGGCGAGGTCGGCGACCGCGACCTGTTCCTGGTCCGCCAGCCGGTGTCCGACCGGGAGCACCGCGTCGAAGGGTTCCGAGTACAGCGCGACCCGGGTCAGCCGCCGGTCGTCCTCGCCCGGTGCGCCCCGGTACTCGACGGCGACCGCCACATCGGCCTGCCGGTCCAGGACCATCGGGACGCTGGCGTCGCCCTCGGCGTCCTGCACCCGGACCTTGATGCCGGGGGCGGTCCGGCCGAGGGCGGCGATCGCGGGGGCGAGGACCAGGCCGATGCCGGTGGCGAACGCGGCGACGGTGACCGTGCCGGCGTCGCCCGCGCCGTAGGCGGCGAGCTCGGCCTCCGCCCGCTCCAGCTGGGCCAGGACCGCGTTGGTGTGGGTCAGCAGGATCTCTCCTGCGGGGGTGAGCCGGGCGCCGCGCGCGCCCCGCTCGACCAGCCGGTGTCCCGTCTCCTGCTCCAGCGCGGCGAGCTGCTGGGAGACGGCGGACGGGGTCAGATACAGCGCGGCGGCCGCGGCGGTCACCGTGCGGTGGTCCGCCACCGCCCGCAGGATGCGCAGCCGCCGTGCATCGATCATGTGCCCTATTGTCCCAGGTCGCGGAGGGCTCCCCCGTCGCGGCTACGCCTCCAGGGCCGCCCGCGCGTCGACGAACGCGTCGACCGCGCGGTTCACGTCCGCCGTGGAGTGGGCCGCGGAGAGCTGGACGCGGATGCGGGCCGCGCCCTGCGGGACGACCGGGTACGAGAACCCGATCACGTACACACCGCGCTCCAGGAGCAGCTCCGCCATCCGGCCTGCCTTCGCCGCGTCCCCGATCATCACGGGGGCGATGGCGTGGTCGCCGGGCAGGACGTCGAAGCCTTCCTCGGTCATCCGGGTGCGGAAGAGCGCGGTGTTGGCGTTGAGCTGCTCGCGCAGGTCGCCGGCGGACTCCAGGAGGCCGATGACCTTCAGCGAGGCCGCCGCGATGACCGGGGCGAGCGAGTTGGAGAAGAGGTACGGGCGCGAGCGCTGGCGCAGCAGGGAGACGATCTCGGCGCGGGCGGCCACGTAACCGCCGGAGGCGCCGCCGAGCGCCTTGCCGAGCGTGCCGGTGATGATGTCGACGCGGTCCATCACGTCGTGCAGTTCGGGAGTGCCGCGGCCGCCGGGGCCGACGAAGCCGACCGCGTGCGAGTCGTCGACCATGACCATGGCGTCGTAGCGCTCGGCCAGGTCGCAGATCTCGCGCAGCGGGGCGACGTACCCGTCCATGGAGAACACGCCGTCGGTGACGACGAGCCGGCGCCGGGCCCCGGACGCCTCCTTGAGCTGCTTCTCCAGGTCGGCCATGTCGCGGTTGGCGTAGCGGAAGCGCTTGGCCTTGCACAGCCGGATGCCGTCGATGATCGAGGCGTGGTTGAGGGCGTCGGAGATGACCGCGTCCTCCGGGCCGAGGACGGTCTCGAAGACTCCGCCGTTGGCGTCGAAGCAGGACGAGTAGAGGATCGTGTCCTCCTGGCCCAGGAAGGAGGAGAGCCGCTGCTCCAGCTCCTTGTGGACCTCCTGGGTGCCGCAGATGAAACGGACCGAAGCCATGCCGTAGCCCCAGCGGTCCAGCGCCTCGTGCGCGGCGGCGATCACGTCGGGGTGGTCGGCCAGGCCCAGGTAGTTGTTGGCGCAGAAGTTCAGCACCTCGCCGGGGCGGCCACCGGCGGTGACGGCCACGGTCGCGGACTGCGGGGTGCCGATGACGCGCTCGGGCTTGTGCAGCCCGGCTGCCTCGATCTCTTCGAGGGTGGTGCGCATGTCGTCGCGTACGGAGTCGAACATGAGGGAATCTCCCGGCTGGGTGCGGAGGCGGTAGGAGGTCAGACGGTCCAGTCGAGGATGACCTTGCCGCCGCGTCCGCTCGCCGCGTCGTCGAAGGCCGCCTCGAAGTCGCGGTAGCCGTACCTGCCGGTGATCACGGGGGCGAGGTCGAGACCGCCCTCCAGCAGGACGGACATGGCGTACCAGGTCTCGTACATCTCGCGGCCGTAGATGCCCTTGATCGTGATCATGGAGGTGACGATCCGGGACCAGTCGACGGCGAACTCGTCGGACGGCAGTCCGAGCATCGCGATCCGGCCGCCGTGCGTCATGTTCGCGATCATGTCGCGCATCGCCTCGGGGCGGCCGGACATCTCCAGGCCGATGTCGAAGCCCTCGCGCAGGCCCAGCTTCTGCTGGCCGTCGGCGATGGTCTGCTCACCGACGTTGAGCGCGAGGCTGACGCCGACCTTGCGGGCCAGGTCGAGACGGGCCTCGCTGACGTCGGTGATCATGACGTTGCGGGCTCCGGCGTGCTTGGCGACGGCGGCGGCCATGATGCCGATCGGGCCGGCGCCGGTGATCAGGACGTCCTCGCCGACCAGCGGGAACGACAGTGCGGTGTGCACGGCGTTGCCGAACGGGTCGAAGATCGCGGCGACGTCCAGGTCCACGGGGACGCGGTGCACCCAGACGTTGGACGCGGGCAGCGCGACGTACTCGGCGAAGGCCCCGTCGCGGCCGACGCCGAGCCCCACGGTGGAGCGGCAGAGGTGACGGCGGCCGGCCAGACAGTTGCGGCACTTGCCGCACACCAGGTGGCCCTCGCCGCTGACCAGGTCGCCGACGGCGATGTCGACGACGTCCGCGCCGATCGCGGCGACCTCTCCGACGAACTCGTGGCCGAGGACGAGCGGCGTCCTCACGGCCTGCTGCGCCCAGCCGTCGTAGTTGCGGATGTGCAGGTCGGTGCCGCAGATGCCGGTGCGGAGCACCTTGATCAGCACGTCCGAGGGGCCGGTCTCCGGCTCGGGCACGTCCATCAGCCAGAGTCCCGGCTCGGCCTTCTGCTTCACGAGTGCCTTCACGGCTGCGGCTCCCTGTACCTGGTGCGGCGTTGATGTCCCCGGGCCGGGGGCATGCCAGAGGAAGCCTGCGGCCCGGGGAAGTATGAGAGGGACTGCGTGGCAGCGCGCTCGACCGGCTGCCGCGCACCATCCTCCGCCGTCACGGAGAAATCTGCCGTACCCCGCGCCCCAGGTCCATCGAGGTTTTCTTAAGCGCGCCCGCAGCTTGGCTTCACGCCGTGCCGTACGGGCCCCGCGGGCGCCTGCTCCATCCGGGGGACGCGCCGGCCCGTCACCCCTTCCGCAGGAACTCCCTGAGGTGGCGGGCCAGCACGTCCGGCCGGTCCTCCGGGATCAGGGTGTAGCTGTCCGCGATCTCCACCAGCTCGCCCCGGGGCAGCAGTCCGGCCAGCCGGCGTCCGTGTTCCGGCGGCATGACCCGGTCCTCCGACGCCCAGGCGACGAGCGCCGGGCGGTCGAAGGTGCGCAGGGCCTCCGCCCAGCGCAGCAGCTCGGCCTTCGGCGGCACGCCCAGGACGTACTTCCGCAGGTCCCGGCGGATCTCCCGGGAGGTCCACAGCGGCCGGAACCAGCCGTCCATCACCGCGTCGGGCACCGGCCGCTTGGTCATCCGGCCCCAGGTCATCGGCAGCCGCCGCACCGGCTTGAGCTTCAGCAGGGTGAAGGCCAGCTTCAGGCCGCCGGGCATCCGGGCGGAGGCGTAGAGATTGCTGCCGGGCAGTCCGGGCGGAAAGTTGTCGAAGGCCTCGCAGGAGGTGATGACCAGCTTGCCGATCCGCTGGTCGCGGCCGTCCGCGACCAGGGCCTGGGCGCCGCCCCAGTCGTTCATGACCAGGGTGACGTCGGTGAGACCGAGCGCTTCGAGGAACTCCGCGACCAGCCGTGCGACACCGAGGACCGACAGGTCCGCGTCCGGCCGCATCGGCCGGCGGTGGCCGCCGAGCGGCAGCGTCGGCACGATGCACCGGTGGCCGTCCCGCAGATCCGCGACGACGTGCCGCCACAGCGAGCCGTCCATCGCCACGCCGTGCAGCAGGACCACGACCGGCCCGTCACCGCCGGTGTCCTCGTACTCCACGACGCCCGCGGAAAGCTCCAACTCGGCCATTCGGTACTCCTCTTCGACGATCACACCGATGTGTACGGTCCCAGGAAACGGGCCCGTCCGCCGTCCACCCGGTAGAGAAAGATGCCGTCCTCGTACCGCACCTGGTGGAACGCGTAGAAGGACAGCCGCCGGGTGATGCCCCGGTAGTCGGTACGGAGGATGCGTGCGGCCATCCCGTCGCGCGCGGCGGCGTCGGGGTCAGCGGAGCGGCCGGCCCTCGCGATCAGGCCCACCGCGTCGTACGTCTCGGCGGCCCAGGTGGCGGGCGGCGAGCCGAACCGTTCGCGGTGTGCCGCGGTGAAGGCCTTCGCCGGCGCCAGGGCCGACGGGTCGGTGTACGCCTCGGCGAAGACCCAGCCCTCGGCGGCCCTGCCGGCGTCCCGGAGGAAGGCCGGGGTGAGGACGGGGCCGGTGGACAGGCCGGTTCCGGTGAAGCCGGCGGCGGCGAGGTCCTTGGCGCAGCGGGCGGCCCGGGCGGCGGACGTGCCGGCGTAGACGACCGCGCCGGCTCCGTCGGCGACCGCGGCCCGGGCTGCCGGGGCGAAGGTGCGGGCGGTGGCCGCGACGGTGTGCACGGTGATCGTGGTGCCCTTCAGGGTCTTCGGCAGCCGGTCCCGGATGGCCCAGCTGCCCTCCGGGTCCGCGAGGTCCTCGATGACGGCGACGTGCTCGACGGGCTCGATGTACGCCAGGTGGCGGGTCACTCCCAGGGCCAGTGATACGTCGAACGGCCGCAGCACGAAGAGGGACTTGGCCGTCGACGTCTCCGCCGTGGTGGAGCCGGCCGCGACGACGGCCTGGGCCAGACCGGCCTTCGCGTAGCGGCTGACGACGGCCTCGGTGGCGACGGGGCCGGTGGGGCCGATGACGGCGAGCATCCGGGGGTCGGCGGTGATCCGGTCGGCGACCCGGCTGGCGCGGGCGGCGTCACCCGCGTCGTCCTCGGTGTGCAGGACGAGCGTGAACGCCTTGTCCTTGCGGGCGTTGTGGTCGTCGACCGCGAGCCGGGCCCCTCGCTGATGGGCGAGACCGACGGCCTTTCCCGGTCCTGTCAGGTCCGCGTGCAGGGCGATCCGGTACGCGGGAAGCGCCCGGGGGGCGGCTCCCGTGCCGTCGCCGCGGGCGGCCGTCACCCAGGCGGCGGCTCCCCCGCCGGTGAGGAGGACGGCGCCGGCGGCTCCCGCGGTGAGCAGGCGCCTGCGGGTCGGGCGCGGCGGTCCGGGTTGCTGGACGACGGTGGGCGGTTCGGGGTCGGGGAGGGCGAGGGCGGCGGCGGAGCGTTCGGCGACGGCGGTGGCCAGCCCCGGCACCTCCCAGTGCGCGCCGCCTCCCGTGAGCCGGTCCGCGACCTCCCGGGGCGTCGGCCGGTCCGCGGGGTCCTTGGCCAGACAGTCCGCGAGGAGGGGCAGCAGCCCGGCCGGCACCGCCGACAGGTCCGGCTCCTCGTGGACGGTGCGGAAGAGCAGTCCGGCGGGGGTGCCGGCTCCGAACGGCCGCCGCCCGGTGGCCGCGTACACGAGGACGCAGCCCAGCGAGAACACGTCGCAGGCGGGTCCGAGCGGTCCCGCCGACGCCTGTTCCGGGGCCAGGAAGCCGGGGGTGCCGATCACCGCACCGGTGGCGGTGAGGGCGGTGGCGCCCTCGTGGCGGGCGATGCCGAAGTCGATGAGGCGGGGGCCGTCGAGCGCGAGGAGGACGTTGCCGGGCTTGACGTCGCGGTGCACGAGGCCCGCGTCGTGGACGGCGGCGAGCGCCTCGGCGAGGCGGGCGCCGAGCGCCCCGACCGTGGCGACGGGCAGGGGTCCGCGCGCCTCGACGGCCTCGCCGAGCGAGGGGCCGGGGACGAAGGCGGTGGCCAGCCAGGGTTCACGGGCCTCGGGGTCGGTTCCGGTCACCGGGACCACCCACGGTCCGGTGACCCGGCCCGCGGCCTCGGCCTCGCGCCGGAACCGGGCCCGGAATCCGGGGTCGGCGGCGTGCTCGGCGCGGATCACCTTCACGGCGGCGAGCGCCCCGCCGGCCGAGCGCGCCAGGTAGACCACGCCCATGCCGCCGGCGCCGAGCCGGACGAGGGTGCGGAACTCACCGACGGTGCGCGGGTCCTGCGAGGTGAGCGGCTTCATGCCGGATCAGGCCGTGGCCTTCGGCGCGGCGCCGAGGTACACGTAGCGCCCGTCCCGCACGCCGTAGAGGTAGGCGTCGTCGCCCTTGAGCCGGTGGTCCTCGTCGAAGGCGTACGTGCGCGAGACGCCCCGGTACGAGGATGCGGCGATCCTCGTGACGATCGCGCTGCGGGCCGGGCGCTTCGGACCTGCCGGTCCTTTGGCGAGGGCGGTCACGGCGGCGATCACGATCCCGGCCGCGTCGTACGCCTCGGCGGCCCAGTGCGCGGGCGCGGTGTCGTGGGCGGCGCGGTGGGCCGCGGCGAACTCCCCGGCCGCGGGTGTCGTCGCGTCGAGGTAGGGCGCGGTGAACTCCCAGTTCTCGGCGGCCTGTCCGGCGTCCGCGAGGAAGCGTGCGTCCATCGCCGTGTGCATGGCCATCCGGGGGCCCTTGAAGCCGGTGGCCGCCAGTGCGCGTGCGGTGCGGGCGGCGCCGGCGGTGTCCCCGGCGTAGAAGAGGGCGTCGCTGGCGTGCGCGAGCATGTCATCGACCACGGGTGCCAGGTCCCGCGTGCCGGCCGGGATGACCCGCGGATAGGTGGTCCCGGTGGTGATCTGGCCGGTCATCAGATTGGTCAGGTAGCCGACCTGGTAGGCGGACTGGCCGCCGGCCCGGTCGAGCAGCACGCCGAGCCGTTCGACATCGGGCCGCAGCACGAGCCGTCTGATGACCGGCTGGGCCAGGACCGCTTCGGATGGCGCCGCCTGGAAGAACGACTTCCTGGACCGGGCGGCGTAGGTGAGCTGGAGCGAGGACACGGTGATGAGGGGCAGCATCGCCTCGTCGTACGTGCCGAGGACGGCCTCCGTCGCGGCGTCACCGGTCGGGCCGACGACGGCGAGCACATCGCGGTCGCGGGCGAACTGCCCGGCGGCCTTCACCGCGCGGGCGGTGTCGCCCCCGTCGTCGAGCGCCTTGACGGAGAGTGTGAAGGGTTTGTCCTTGCGGGCGTTGAACTGCTCGACGGCCAGCCGGACCCCGCGCTCCTGGGCCTGTCCCGCGGCTTTCCGCGGCCCCGTCAGATCGGCCTGCACACCGATGGTCCAGGCCCGCTCGCCGGGTTTGGCGATGGCGTGGATGTCCGTGTCCTCGACCAGCCACTCCCGGACGGCGAACGCGGCGCCCGTCACCGCCACCGCCGCGGCGCCGGCGAACAGCAGGACCCCGCGCCGGCTGGGACCGTTGGCGGGCGCGGCCGTTCCTTCCGCCGCGAGCGTGGGGTCGACGCCGGGCAGCTCCAGCATGGCGGCGGACCGGTCGGCGATGAGCGCCACGACGTCCTCGGGCAGCCAGTCGACGGTGCCGTGGGGCGCGTCCTCGGTGATCCGGGTGTCGAGCTCCGCCGCGGTGGGCCGTGCGCCGGGGTCCTTGGCCAGCAGGGCGGTGAGCAGCGCGTGGAGTCCGGGGTCGTCGACCCCCGCGAGATCGGGCTCGTCGTGGACGGTCCGGTAGAGCAGTGCCTCGACGGCCCCGCTGCCGTAGGGGGGCCTTCCGGTCGCGGCGTACGCCAGGAGGCAGCCGAGGGAGAAGACGTCGCTCGCGGGTCCGGCGGCCGTGCCGTCCCCGGTGGCCTGTTCCGGCGAGAGGAAGCCCGGGGTCCCGACCACGAGGCCGGTGGCGGTGAGCGCGGTGGCGTCGGCGGCCCGGGCGATGCCGAAGTCGATCAGGCGCGGCCCGTCGACGGTCAGCAGGACGTTGCCGGGCTTGACGTCGCGGTGGACGAGGCCCGCCGCGTGCACGGCGGTCAGGGCGCGGGCGAGCAGCCGCCCGAGCACCCGGACGCTGCGCGCGGGCAGCGGGCCGCAGCGGGCGACGGCCTCCGCCAGCGCGGGGCCGGGCACGAACGCGGTGGCCAGCCAGGGGTGTTCGCCCTCCGTCTCGGCGCCGGTGACCGGCACGGCCCAGGGGCTCTCCACCCGGCGGGCGGCCTCGACCTCGCGCCTGAACCGGGTCCGGAAGTCGTCGTCGGCGGCGTACTCGGGCAGGATCACCTTGATCGCGGCCAGGGCGCCGGTGTCCGTGCGGCCGAGGTAGACGACTCCCATGCCGCCGGCACCGAGCCGCCCGAGCAGCCGGTGTCCGCCGATCCGCGGGGGGTCGGAGGGGCGCAGCTTCTCCATCACGCTCTCCGCTCTCTCAGCTCTTCTTCTCGACCGCGGCCTTGATCCGCAGCAGCATGGCGGAATGCGCCCGGTCCGTCAGCACGTCGATCTCCTGCTGGCTCCAGCCCCTGGCCCCCTTGCCGGTCACCGCCACGGTGAACTGAAGGCTCTGCGACTGGTACCAGGAGTACGGGTAGGGACCGCCGCCGAGCTCGGCGTTCCGGTACTGGCCCGACTCGAGCAGGGTGTCCTCGGCGCTGACCTGGCCGGCTTCCCCCTGCCCCAGGGAGGACGCGATCATCGACCCGATCAGTTCGCCCTGCCGCAGTTGCTGGGTGGGGCAGCGCATCGTCTCCTCCACCGATTCGGCCATCTCCCACCGGGCGTCGTCGCGGGTGCGGTGCACGGTGACGACGGCGGAGAGCCGCATCGGCCCCTTGCCGTCCGCCGCGGGCACCTCGAAGGAGCGGCTGCGGGTGGCGAGCACGCCGGCCGCCGGTTTCTTCTGCTGCCAGACGCAGTCGGTGCCGAGGACCGGCCAGGTGGCCGGATCGCTCTCGTACGGGCTCCGCTTGACCACGCCGGGGCCGAAGGCGGCGGGCTCGGCGATGACCCGGCCGATGAGGTCGAGCGCCTCCTTGCGGGACGCGGGAAGTTTGGCCGGGTCCGCGTCGATGTCGCCGGTGTCCTCGGGGCCGGGTCCGGGGCCGGGTTCCGCACGGGCGCTGCCGCTCGCCGAGGCGCTCTCCCCCGCGCCGTCCGGACTCCCGCCACCGCCGGAACAGGCCACCAGCACCAGGGGTGCCAGCATCACCATTCCGTATCTGCGTATCGCCCCGCCGCACGCCACGATCGGTCACCCCGTCTCCCGGAAGATCGCCCCGATCCTATGATCGCGGGCCGTCCGGGAGGCGGGAGGAGGCGAAACTGTTGCGTCATCAGGACGTCGCGGCGACCTTCCGTGACGCCAACTCCCCTGCGGTGGAAGGGCCTTGGCCGGTGACGCCGCGGGCGGCCTCCAGTCCGGTCAGTCCCGCGGCCAGGGCCGCCCGTCGAGGCGTTCGATGTCCCGGTTCAGGCGGGCGAGGCCGTCCGCGAACAGGGCCGCCTCCTCCGGGGTCCACTCGGCCAGGACCCGCTGCAGGCCTTCCCGGTTCTCGGCCCGGTCCTTGTCGAGCCGGTGTTCGCCCTCGGCCGTGATGGCGAACTTCCGGGCGATCCCGCCGTCCGGGTCGGGGATGCGCTCGACGACTCCGACGCGGAGCATCGCTGCGGTCTGCCGGTTCAGCGTGGAGGTGTCGAGGCCGAAGGCGTCGCGCAACTGGCCGATGGACATCGGACCCTGGGCCCGGATGCGGCTGAGGAGGATGTAGGCGCTCCGGTCGAGCCGCCCGCCGCCCCGCGAGGTCAGCAGACTCATGTGCCGCCCGAGAAGCATCGTCTCGAACTCGATCCGGTCCACAGGCATGTCCACGCGGGGCTCCTTCGACTGCCGGGCTCGCCTCCCCGCGGGGCGGGCGACCTCTTTTGCACATATATACCACAGATATGCACCATGCACGCGATGTGTATCACGCACTTCTCATGCATGATGCACATTAGGCGCGACGTCCCCTGAGCCCGAGATCGCCGGGACCAAGGCCGGACATGGCCGAAAAGGTTTGAGCCGCGCCCGCCACCCGAAAAGGTTGTCCTGTCCCTCCGCGGGGCAGGACAACCCGCTTTTCCCTCGAACCGCTTGCCGCCACGGCCGTAGACTCGCCGGATGGCGAAGTATTTCGACGTACATCCCGAAAATCCCCAGCGGCGCACCATCACCAACGTGGCCGAAAGCATCCGCTCAGGGTCGCTCGTCGCGTATCCGACGGACTCCTGCTACGCGCTCGGGTGTCAGCTCGGCAGCCGTGACGGCATCTCCCGCATCCGCGCGATCCGCAACCTCGACGACCGCCATCACTTCACGCTCATGTGCCAGAACTTCGCCCAGCTCGGGCAGTTCGTGCAGATCGACAACGACGTGTTCCGCGCGATCAAGGCCGCCACCCCCGGCCAGTACACCTTCATCCTTCCGGCGACGAAGGAGGTGCCGCGCCAGCTGCTGCACCCGAAGAAGAAGACCGTCGGGGTCCGCATCCCCGACCACGCGGTGGTCCAGGCCCTGCTGTCCGAGCTCGGCGAACCGCTGCTCTCCAGCACGCTGCTCCTGCCCGACGAGGACGAACCCATGACCCAGGGCTGGGAGATCAAGGAGCGCCTCGACCACGAGGTGGACGTCGTCGTCGACTCCGGCGACTGCGGCACGGAGCCGACCACCGTCATCGACTTCTCCAGCGGCGAGCTGGAGATCGTACGCCGGGGAGCCGGCGACCCTTCCCGCTTCGAGTAGCCGGGGCGCGGGCGGCGCGGAACGCCTTCCTTTCCCCGGCCGCCGGCCTCACGGCCTCACGGCCTCACCGCCACCCGGCACCCGGCACCCGGCACCCGGCACCCGGCACCGGAGCAACCCGGTGCCGGGTGGACGGGGGTCAAGCGGGCAGGGCCCGCCGGGGGTCAGTACGCGAAGCTGGACCGGCCCGTCTTCGCCGTCGCGACATGGGCGATGCCGCTGCCGGGCGGAAGGACCTGCACGGGCCTGGCCGACGGCGTCACCGTGCCGTCGCCGAGCTGGAAGGTGGCGTTGTTGCCCCAGCTGACGACCGAGCCGTCGTCCAGGGACGCCACCGTGTAGTCGTATCCGCCCACGATGTCCGTGACGCCCTGGAGGGCGTCCACCGGGACGGGTGTGGTGCGGTTGACGGTGGTGGTGTCACCGAGCTGACCGAACGCGTTCCAGCCCCAGGCGCTCACGCTCCCGTCGTCCAGGAGGGCGAAGTTGGTGTACTGGTTGGCGGAGATGCGGGCCACGCCGTCCAGATGGGCGACGTCGACCGCGACATTGCTGTCGGTGACCGAGTCGTTGCCCAACTCGCCCTCCGTGTTCTTGCCCCAGGACTTGACCATGCCGTCCGCGGTGAGGGCGAGCACGTGGTTGCAGCCGACGGAGATGGACACGATGTCGGCGACGTCCCGGACCTTCTGGGGTGTGTTGCGGACGGTGTTGTCGCCGGTGCCCAGGCGGCCGTTGGCGCCCTCGCCCCAGGTCCAGACGGTGCCGTCCTGGCGCAGGGCCGCGCTGAAGTCGCAGCCGGCGCCGACGTCCTTGACCTTGTTGAGGCTCTGCACCTCGACGGGGGTCTTCTGCACCCCGCCCGGGTCCGCCGCCGTCAGGCCGTTGCCGAGCTGGCCCTTGGCGTTGCTGCCCCAGGAGAGGACGCGGCCGCCGCGCACCGCGAGGGCGTGGGTGCCGCCCGCCGAGACCGCGCTGACGCCGGAGAGTCCGGCCACGGTCGCGGGGAACGGCTGGGCGGTGAGAGTGCCGTTGCCGAGCTGGCCGGTGACGTTGGCGCCCCAGGACTTGACCGTGCCGTCCTTGAGGAGCGCGACGGCGAAGGTGTTCTTGTCGATGTCGCCGCCGCCGGACAGCTCCTTCACGTCGTCTCGGGCGAGGCCCTGGACGTCGCCCGGGGTCGGCTGGAGGACGAGGCTGCCGTTGCCGAGCTGACCGAGGTTGTTGTTGCCCCAGCCGCGCACCCAGGGGTCGCTGGAGGCGGCGTGGGCCGGGAGGCAGGGGGTGGTCAGGGCGGCGAGGGTGAGTGCCGCGGTGAGAGTGGTACGCAGGGTGGGCATGGGGTCTCCTTGAGCGGGGGCGGTCAGTACGCGTACGTCGTGTTGCCGCCCAGGGAGGCGGCGACGTCCTTGACCGCGGAGCCCTCGTCGAGGATCTTCACGGACTCGTAGCGGGCGACGGTGGTGCCGTTGCCGAGCTGCCCCTCGCCGTTGTGGCCCCAGGTGTAGACGTCGTCGGCGGTGACGGCGACGCCGTGGCGCGCCCCGGCCGCGATGTGCTGGACGCCTTCCAGGCGCGGGATCTCGACGGGCGCGGTGCGGTTGGTGCGCGAGACGTTGTAGTCGTACGCCTCGTCGGACTCCAGCAGCTGGCCGTACTGGTTGTTGCCCCAGCCCCAGACGTGGCTGTCGCTGGTGATCACGTAGTTGTGGTGCGCTCCCGCGTCGATCTCCGCGACGTCCTCCAGCCAGTCCACGTCGACCGGGGTGACGGCGGACTTCGTCGAGGAGTTGCCGAGCTGGCCGTAGAGGTTGTAGCCCCACGACTTGACCGTGCTGTCGGCGGTCAGGGCGAGCGCGTGGTGGCAGCCCGCGTCGACCTGGGTGATGTTCTCCAGGCCGGTGACCTGCCGGGGCACGGAGGAGACGGCACGGCTGCCGTTGCCGAGCTGGCCGTAGACCCCGCGGCCCCAGGCGTACACCTTGCCGTTCTCCAGCAGCGCGAGGCTGAAGTCGCAGCCGGCCGAAATCTGCTTGACCTTGGGCATGCCCTGGACCCGGTCGGGGACCGTGCGGTAGTCGCCCGTGCGGTTGTTGCCGAGCTGGCCGTAGGAGTTGTCGCCCCAGGAGTAGACCTGGCCGCTGGTGTCGAGGGCGAGGGCGTGGCCGCCGCCCGCCGCGACGTCCTTGATGTCGGTCAGGCGCGGCACGGTGGTGGGCACCGGCTGGTTGGTGGAGCCGCCGTTGCCGAGCTGGCCCATGGAGTTGTTGCCCCAGGACTTGACCGTCTTGGCGGTACGGGCGAGCACGAACGAGTCGGACGAGGAGGTGCCGCCCGCCGAGATCTGGTCCACGTCACCGCGGAAGAGGCTGGTGACGGAGGCCGGGCTGAGGCTGTCGGTGGTGGTGCCGTTGCCGAGCTGACCGGTGCGGCCGGCGCCCCAGGCGAGCACGGTCGGGTTGCCCTCGTCCGCGTGGGCGGCGGGTGCGAGGGCCGGTGCGGCGGCCAGGGCTGCAGTCGTCGCCGCGACGGCCGCGAGGGTGCGCAGGCGTGCGGAACTGCGGGATGTACGGGACATCGGCGTCCTTAGACGTGGGGGAAGGGGACTGAGGCGGGCGGCGGGTCCGGGGCATGACGGGCCGGCGGGTGTGGGTGCCCGCGGCACTGCCCGGCGGACCGGGTCACGGCCGCCGCGCTCTCCCGAAGACTTACCGTCCAAGATCGTTAACGCGAGCCGAGAGCCGTCTTTCCACCCGTGCGACCGGCCGCCGTCCGGGGTACGGGGCCACGCGGACGGCCGCCGCCGACCGGGCGCGAGGCCAGTTGCGGCACGGCCCCGGGCCGTCTGGAGCCTTGCCGGACGGGGGAGTTGAGCGGCGCTACGCCGATGCGGTGAGCTTGCCGTCCGGGGCGCGGGCCCCGTGTGTCCCGGACCGCCACGGGTCCGGTTTATGTACGTTCTCACTGCGCTTGATGATCTTGGTGGCGGCACCTCGTCTCCCGGTCCGCCCCGTCCCGCGCGCCGCCCTCCCCTGCCCCCACAGCTGCCTGGAGCCCCCGTGCGTCCCCTGCCGACCGCCCGCCGCGCCGCCCTGCGCGCCGCCACCGTCCTGTCCGCCTTCGCCCTCGCCGCCGCCCTGCCGGCGAGCGGCTGCCTCTCCGCCGCGTACGCCCAGTCCCCCGCCGCGCACGCCGCCGGCGTCCGTCTCCTGCCCACCGCCGAATGCGAGCCGGACGACCAGGCCTGCAAGGACCGCGAGGCCAACGACAAGGAGGCCGCCGAGATCGCGAAGGAGCAGGAGAAGACCCAGGCCGCGGCCGGTCAGGCCGACAAGGACATCAAGGCGGCGGGCGAGAGGCTGAAGGAGTGCCCGCCCGGCTCCGCCTCCTGCATGGAGAAGCTGACCGGCAAGGGCGAGCGGGAGGAGAGCGGCATCTCGGACATGGACGGGACCATCGACTCGTTCGCGCCGGACCCGTCCGACAACGCCGCCTCCGCCGTCGAGTCCACCTGCACCGACTTCCCGGCCTCCGTGCCGGGCGGCGCGAACGACGGGCAGTCCGCCTTCCCCGTGTCCCGGCTGTGCTCCCTGCTGGGTTCCTGAATCCCGCACCCGCCCGTCACCCCGCACCCCCGAAGGGATTCACGATGCCCAAGCGCACACTCCGCCGCAGCACGCTCCTCCTCCCCCTGCTCGCTCTCGGTCTGGCCGCGCCCCTGGCACCCGCGCTCGCCGACTCCGGGGAGGGCCCCGGGGAGACGCCCACCGCCCGCGCGTTCACCGCCGAGAGGCGTCCGGCGAAGGTCGAGGACGTCCTGAAGCAGTGCGGTGCCCGGCGGACCGCCTGCACGTTCTCCATCGACCCGGCGAAGACCCGTGAGTACGCGACGGCCGTCAAGTCGCTCGGGAACGCGGTCGTCAACTGCACGGTGGACCCGATGTCGGTGGACCGCACGGTGACGCTGCGCACCTCCAGCACCGACAACATCGGCGGCGAGATCTCCGGCAAGGTCACCGCCGAGGGCACCGTCTCGGCCAGTGGTGAGGTCACCACCAACCTCAGCAACGAGACGAGCATGAGCAACAAGACGCCGAATCTGAAGGACGGTCCGACCTCGGAGAACGGCAACAAGACCAATGTCTCCGGCGGGGCGAAGGCGTCCGGCTCGATGAGCGCCAAGCTGGCCTTCGAGGCCGCGTTCAAGGCCACGTACTCCAAGTCGTGGACGGTCGACAACACCGAGGCCACGACCTACAAGACGGTCGTGAAGCCGTACGACATGCTGGTGTTCGGCGCGAGTTCGGCGATGCGCCGGGTCGTCGGCACGCTCTCCACCGGCCAGGGCGGCACGGTCAGCGGCATCGCCGTCGACAGCCCGTCCATGGTCAACAGCAGCACCTTCGTGGCGCAGACGTACGCCGTCCCGGACAACCTCTGCGGCCGTACCCGGCCCGCCCCCGGCACCGCGGACGACGGCGACAACAAGCCCGCGTCGACCGGCCGGACGCAGGAGGTCCCGTCCCAGGGCCTCGTACCGCCCGGCGCACTCCCCAAGCGCGAGGAATCCCTCCTGCCCTCCCGGGGCTGACCTCCGCCACCCGCCACAAGTCTGCTGTCCCCTGCCCGGTCCCGTCCCGAACCCCGTCCTGGAGCCCGCCCATGCCCCGTCCCGTCCGACTCCGCACCCTGGCCGCGCTCGGCGTCGCCGGGCTCGCGCTGCCCGCCGCCCTGGGAGCCACCCCGGCCGGCGCGGCGGCGGCGGCCGCCCAGACCGTTCCCGTGCTCAACGGCGACTTCGCCGATCCCGCCGTGCGGGGCGACGGCCCCACGACCGTCCTCATCGACCACTGGACCGGCGCCAACCAGCGCTACTCCCCGTCCGCGGCGGGCCGCACGGACGGTGCCCACGCCGTCGCGCTCCAGAAGGACGGCAACACCCTCCAGCAGCGGCTGCGCGGTGTCCGTACCGGCGCGAAGGTGACGGTCAGTTACGAGGACAGCCCGGCGGTCTCCAAGGAGTGCACCCCCGAGCAGGTGGCGGGCGGCCAGCCGTACACCGTGGAGGCCACCGGGGGCGCGGTCCGCGACATCACCACGGCCGGTGATCCGGACCGGGTCAAGGGCAAGGCGGGGTCCGGCCGTTGGACGGGGCGGAGTTACGAGTTCACCGCGTCCGAGAACGAGCCGCTGCTCACCTTCACCTCGAAGGTCACCGACTCCCGTACGCACGTGACCTGTTCACCGATGGTCGCGAGGGTCCGGGCGGTGGAGGTGCCGACCGCGCCGGACAAGACGGTCGACAAGTCCGCCCTGGAGCGCTCGGAGGCGTACAAGGGCAACGAACGGGAGAAGACCCTGCACAACGCGGCCGCCGCCTGCAACGGCGAGAACGCCTGCACCTTCCGGCCCGACGCCCGGATGTCCTTCCGCTACTACGACCGGGCGCGGGTCGTCGGCGAGGCGTTCATCAACTGCACCCGCAACCCGCTGGAGCACACCCGGGTGATCGACTACGCGGAGCGCAGTCACGACAGCATCGCGCAGACCTACGCCGACGCCGGACTCGCGCTCGCCGAGGTGGCACGGCTGCCCACCACCGGGGACCGCGAGGAGGACAGGAAGCGCGCCAAGGAGCGTCCGATGGCCGCTCAGTTCGCCCTCGCCCACGAGAAGGGCCAGCAGCGGCCATGGCAGTGGTTCAGCAGCGACCGGCGGGAGATCGTGGAGCGGATCCAGCCCGGCGAGGTCAGCTGGGTGGAGCTGCAGCCGAGCCGCGAGCGGGTCGAGGGCTGGTTCCTGAGCAACAAGGACGACTACCGGCTGCACGCGGTGATCGACGGCCCCTCGCGCGCGGTCCCGGACCGCATTCTCCAGCGCACCGGCCCCATGTCCGAGTCGGAGAAGCAGCGTTGCGGCGCCGCCCGGCCGATGACCACCACTCCGGTGGGCGCCGACGCCCCGGCAGGCTCGGCGGACAAGGGGATGGAGGACATCCCCCAGCCGACCGCACCGGGGGTGCGCACGCTGGACTGACCCCTGCCGCACCGAGGGCCGGGGCGCGCTGCCGCCCCGGCCCTCCTCGTCCGCCCTCGGGCTTCTCGCCGCAGCGGTGGGCCGGTCCTTGATAGCGTCGCCCCAGCGACTGCGGAACTCTCCCCGCCGGGGTCGTCGCTCTGCCGGGACGGCGCTGCCACCACGGGACGGCAAGCGCGGGTGGCAGGGGGACATTCACGGCAGGGACGAAGAGAGCCGACGCATGAGCCTCGCGCAGTTGCACTACACCTCCGCAACCGACGGGGACGTTCCCGACACCGGCGAGGCGGAACCGATACGGGGCCGTTTCAGCGCAGTTGACGCCGCGATACCCGCGTCCGTCCTCACCGAGGCCGGACCGCTCCTGGCGTACGAACCCCCGGCCGGCACCGCGTCCCGGCTCTCGGACGCCGCGCTGCGCGCCCTGCCCGAGGCCTTCAGCTTCAGTGTGCTCTCCGACGGCAGTCATCTGCTGGCCCGGACCGTCGCGGTCCGCCCCGCCCCGGACTCCTCCATCGGCTTCCACGCGCACGCGGTCCACATCCCGGCCGGAAACCGGCTGCCCGGCGGTGCGCTCCCCGTCACCGCCTGCCGCTCCGCCCGCTGGGCCGCCGCCACCCCGGACCGTACGACGCCCGGCCCGCTGGCCGCGCTTCCCGCCACCGGCCATGCCCGCGACCGCGAGGGGCTCAACGACTTCGCCGTCTCCCGCGGCCCCTGGCTCGCGGGGGTCCTGGCCGATCTGCGCCGGCTGAGCGGGGCGGACGCCTCCGGCCGGGTCGTGCTCGTCGAGCGGCAGAGCGACGACGTGGCCCGGTGGATCGCGCTGGCGTGCGTCGCCCTCCCCGCCGAGTCGGCCGAGCGGCTGACGTTCACCACCTACACCCGCCACCCGGAGCGGGCCCCGCAGCAGATCATCGGAGTGCTGTCGCAGGACGCGCCCGAGCTGACGGACCCCGCTTTCCGTGTGCACACCTGCACCGGTCCGCGCCCCGAAGGGACCGTGGACGACGCCTGGGCCGAGACGGCCGCCCGGATATGGCGGAGCCGGGCCCCCGAGCTGTTCCGGGAGGCCGCCGACCTGCCGGGGGAGCCGCTCGCCGCGGGCCCGCTGGCGGTCACGGCGCTGTGCGCGGGCGTCGCCCTGGGGCCGAACGAGCGTGCCGCCGCGGCCGGCTGGGCCGCCGAGCGGCCCTACGCGCTGGACGCCAAGCGGACCCGGCAGCTGGTCGAGGCGCTGACCGCGCCCGGGGTCGACGACCGCACCGGGCCCGAGTTCGACGCCGCGGGGCGGCTGTTCGCCGCACTCGACGGCCGCTCCCCCGCGGCGACCACGGCGCCGCTGGCCGCGATGCTGGTCACCGAGGCGGTGCGCGGCGGCAACGGCTCCGTGGAACTGCCGGGCCGCACCGCGTTCAGCGGTCCGGAGGGCGCGGCCGTCGCCGCGGTCCTCGGTCCGGAGACCGTCACCGAGCTGAGCGGCGCGGGCGCCGGCCAGGACGTGGCCCGGACGGTGCAGCTGCTGCGGGTGGCCCGGCTGCTCGACGTGGACTGTGCGGAACTGCTGCCCTCGGTCGTGCGCCGGCTCGCGCCCGCTCTGCTGGCGGACGCCGACGGCGAGCCCCGCTGGGCGCCCGCGCTGCTGGAGCTGATGGACGAGCAGTTCGACGTCCGTACGGCTCTGCTCGGTGCGCTGGACGCCATCGCTCCGCAGGACCCGGCGGGGGTGGAGCGGCTGCTGGGGCGGGTGCCGCTGCCGTTCACCGGCACTCAGCTGCTGCCGCACCTGCGGATGTGCGCCGAGGCGCCGGAGGCCAAGGCCGGGTGCGGCCAGGACCGGGTGGGCGCGGTGCACCGGGTGCTGCGGGCCGCCGGGATGTCGCCGTTCGCGGAGCCGCTGGTGCTGCGGACGGCCGTGGGGCTGGTGTGGGAGGAGGGCGGGATGACGGCGGCCGAGGCCCGGATGCTGCTGGAGGCCGCCACCTCGGACGCCCACCGGACGGCCGGCACCTGGTCGTACCTGGTCGCCGCGGCGCTCGGCGCCCCCGCCGGCGACGAGGACGCACCCGCGCTGGCGCACGACCTGCTGCGGGGATTCCCGCAGCAGATCGGCGGGCGGGAGCGCGCGGCGCTGCTGCTGCTGGACTTCGCGCGCGAGATACGCACCGACGCGGCGGCCCCGGAGTGGGCGGAACGGGCCCGGGCGCTGCGCAAGGACGCCGAGCCGGTGGAACCGGACGTGCTCGGGCACGCCTTCGGGGCCCTCGCCGAGCGGCTGCTCGCACCGGACCGGCCGGAGGCCGAGCTGTACGCCCTCGTGCACAGCGGTGACCCGGATCTCGTGGCTGCGTACGACCGGGCGGCGCGCGGCCCCGGTGTCCGGTCCAGGCTGGCGGCCGAGCCGGCCTACGCCGCGGACTGCTTCGCCGTCTGGACCGCCCATCCGCACGCGGGTGCGGAGTGGAGCAGGACGTCCGCCGCCCTGCTGACGGAGGTGCTGCGCCCCGCGGTGCGGACGTTCTCCGCCGACGAGGTCGCGGCGGTGGAGGAGGCCGTGGGGCGCTCGGGCAGCAGTGGCCGGGCGGAGGCATTCCGCGACTGGAACCGCCGGGGCCAGGGCACCCTGGGGCGGCTGGGCCGGCGGATCGCGGGCCGGGTGCGCCGGATCTGAACGGCCGCGGGCCCTCCCGTGCGTGTCGTCGGTGGTGCGGTGTGCCGGGTACCTTTGGTGTCTACTGATCTCGTGGGCCTCCTGGCGGGCTGCGTGACACCCAGGAGGAACGACAGATGACGACGAACCGCGGCCGCAAGGACGTGATCCGCGACCGGATGGCGGCGACCGGTGAGTCGTACAACGTGGCCGCCCGCAATCTCAAGGCGATGAAGGACATGGGTGCCACGCGTGAGGCCGTCCTCACGCAGCGCTGGCGCCCGGCGGAATCCTTCGACGTGCCGTGCCCCTGTGGCGGCACCTGCGAGCCCGGCGAGACGTGCGGGCGGTGCCACGCCCGGCACCGGCACGTGGCGCGGTACCCGGGGAGCACCACCGAGGTGGAGACGTGGGTGGACCGCTACGAGTGCACCGGCTGCTCCGCCGCGTACACGCTGACCGTGGAGCTCGCGGGGCGGCCCTGGGGTGTCGCGGAGACCGTGATCCAGGGCGGTTCGGCCGAGTCGGTCGTGCGGGCCCGGGTCTTCCCCGGTGTGGTGCACCCGCTGCTGAAGCCCGAGACGCCGGAAGAGGACTGACGCGGCGCGTCAGTCCTCTTCGGGGGCCGGTTCTCAGGCCTCGGGGGTCAGCCGCAGCGAGATCGAGTTGATGCAGTACCGCTGGTCCGTCGGGGTCGGGTAGCCCTCGCCCTCGAAGACGTGGCCCAGGTGCGAGCCGCAGCGTGCGCAGCGGACCTCGGTGCGGACCATGCCGTGGCTGCGGTCCTGGATCAGTTCGACCGCGTCGGTGTCCTTCGGGTCGTAGAAGGACGGCCAGCCGCAGTGCGACTCGAACTTGGTGTCGGAGCGGAACAGCTCCGCGTCACAGGCGCGGCAGGAGTAGACGCCCGTGGTCTTGGTGTCGGTGTACTCGCCGACGAAGGCGGGCTCGGTGCCGGCCTTGCGCAGGACCGCGTACTCGGCGGGGGACAGTTCCTCCCGCCACTGCTCGTCCGGCTTCTCGATGTCGTACGGCACGGTGGCTCCCTCAGCTCGACAGGTGGTCCAGGATCTGCGGGCCGAGGTCCGTGACGTCGCCCGCCCCCATGGTGAGAACGAGATCGCCGGGCTTCGCCATTCCCGCGATGACCTCGGGCACCGTCGCCTTGTCGTGCACGGCGGTGACGTCGGCGCCCGCGGTCCGCGCGGCGTCGATGATCAGGGTGCTGGTGATGCCGGGGATCGGGTCCTCGCGGGCCGGGTAGATGTCCAGGACCACGGAGGCGTCGGCCAGCGCGAGGGCCTGGCCCATCTCGGTGCCGAGCTCCTGGGTGCGGGAGAAGAGGTGGGGCTGGAAGACGACCAGGATCCGGGCGTCGCTCGCGGCCCCGCGCATCGCTTCGAGATCGGCGGTCATCTCGGTGGGGTGGTGGGCGTAGCTGTCGATGACCTGGACGCCCGCGGCCTCGCCCTTGAGCTGGAGGCGGCGCTTGACCCCGGTGTACTTGCCGAGGGCGGAGGCGAGGTTGTGGGCGGGGATGCCGAGGGCGACGCCCGCGGCGAGGGCGGCCACCGCGTTCAGCGCGTAGTGGCGGCCGGGGACCGAGACGGTGAAGGTGAGGTACTTCCCGTTCAGTACGACGGTGACCTCGCTGGTCAGACCGCGCGGGGTGATCTTGTGGACGCGGACGTCCGCGTCCTCGGACTCGCCGTAGGTGACGATCTTGAGCGTGGACAGGTCGCGCACCCGGCGGGTCAGCTCGACGGCGCCGGACTGGTCGGCGGAGATCACCAGGGTGCCGTCGGGGACGATCTTGCCGGTGAAGGTCTCGAAGGAGTCGTAGATCTCGTCCATCGAGGCGTAGTTCGCGTGGTGGTCCAGCTCGACGTTGAGGACGATCGCGACCTCGGGGTCGTACTTCTGGAAGCTCCGGTCGCTCTCGTCGGCCTCGGCGACGAAGATCGCGCCCTCGCCGTGCGTGGCGTTGGTGCCGGGGCCCGCCAGGTCGCCGCCGATCGCGTACGAGGGGTCGAGGCCCAGCTCGGTCAGGGCGACGGCCAGCATCGACGTGGTGGTCGTCTTGCCGTGGGTGCCCGCGACGGCGATGGAGCGCAGTCCCCGCATCAGGGAGGCGAGGGCGTCGGAGCGGTGCACGACGGGGACCGAGAGCTCCCCGGCGCGCACCAGCTCCGGATTGTCGCCGCGGATGGCGCTGGAGACGACCACGCAGGTGGCGTCGTCGGCGAGGTGTCCGGCGGCGTGTCCGATGTGGACGGTCGCGCCCAGCGCACGCAGCGCCCCGGCCGTGGCGGACTCCTTGGAGTCACTGCCCGCGACCTTCGCACCGCGCTGGGTGAGGATCTTCGCGATGCCCGACATTCCGGCGCCGCCGATGCCGATGAAGTGCGGCCGTTCCATGGCGGCAGGAATACCGGGTGCCATGCGTGTGTCTCCCAGGGTGGTACGGGTAGGGGCTCCCAGCCTATTCGCTGTGCGCGAAGAGCTTGAGCACCGGTACGCCGACCTTGTGCCGGGCGCGGGACGCCCAGTCGCGGTGGAAGAACTCCTCGACGTAGTGCGGGGCGGTCAGGACGATGACCTCGTCGGCCTCCGCCTCCTCGACGACGGACGTGAGCTTGTCCAGGGGGTGGTCCTCGATCACCTGTCCGACGGCTTCGGAGCCCGCCTGGCGCAGCGCCTCCAGGGACACCTCCAGCGCGAGTTCGGCGGACTGTCTGGCGTTCTTGCCCTCGGGCTCCTCGCTCTCGCGGGCCGCTTCCTTCAGTTCGCCCATCGCCAGGTCGTCGATGGCCCGCAACAGCACATCCGCCTGGTCACCACGCGGCTGCATCAGCACGACGAAGGAGATCTGCTCCTCCCCGTGCAGGGTGGTGACGAACTCGACGTCCTCGGAAGTGAGGGGCTTCTCGATCATCAAAACGCTGGTGAACACCACAGGCGCCCTTCTGCTTCAGTGACCGTCACCGGTCGCTGCTGAAACCATCCTTCCCCGTGCTCGCACGGGGTCTGCGAGATCCATTCTGCCCACCGAACGCTAACCGGAACGGAATATTCCGCCGATTGTCAGATCCGACGGTACCGAGAGAAGAGGAACCCGGCCTCCTCCAGCAGCGAGGCCAGGGCGAATCGTTCCGGCACGGCGACCGAAGGGCCCCCCGCGATCCGCTGCGCGTCGCCCGCCGTCAGCACGGGCGCCAGGGTCAGGCACATCTCGTCCAGCACCCCCGCCGCCACGAACTGGCCGAGCAACCGGGGCCCGCCCTCCGTCAGCAGCCGCCGGTGCCCGCGTCCGGCCAGCTCCCGCACCGCCCGGGCGGGATCCACCCGGGACCCCTCCCCCGCGATCACCACCTCGGCACCCGCCTTCCGGGCGGTCGCGATCCGGTCGGGCGGCGCGCCCGCGCCGGTCAGGACCAGGGTCGGGACCAGCGGCGAGGTGAACAGCGGGAGCGAGAAGTCCAGGTCCAGGCTGCCGCTCACCACGGCGATCGCCGGCGCGGGCCCCTGTCCGGCGGCCTCCCGCCGGGCGGCGAAGGCCTCCCGGGCGCGCGCGGGCCGGTAGCCCTCCAGACGTACCGTCTCCGCGCCCGCGATCACCACGTCGGCCAGCCCGCGCAGCGTCCCGAAGATCCGCATGTCGCTCTCGCAGGAGATCGGCTGCGAGCGTCCGTCGTGCTGGGCCGCGCCGTCCAGGGTCGACACCATGTTGGCGCGCAGCCACGGGCCGCCCGTCTCGGGATAGGCGTAGGCCTCGGCGAGGGCGTCCAGACTCCACTCGCCACGGTCGTCGGCCGCTGTCAGGTCGGTCACAGGGAACAGGCGTCGCATGTCAGGCAGTCTGGCACGGCCGTAAGCTAGACAGTTGTGTCCTCCTCCACCGCCGTGCCGGGGTCCCGCCCCATAGCCGAAACGGCCCCGCTGTCCCTGTGCGCCCTCGAGCCGCGCGTCCCCGCCGACCGGCTGGTCGCCGAGATGGTGCCGCCGCCGCGCTTCGACTCGGTGCGTTTCGACACCTACGTCCCCGACCCCGCCCAGCCGAGCCAGATCGAGGCCGTCAAGGTGCTCGACGCCTTCGCGGCCGGGCTCGGCGGGGCGCACGCGACGGGGACGGGCAAGCGCAAGTGGTTCGGCGGCAAGAAGCCCGCGGCACCCAGCGGCCCGCGCGGCGTCTATCTCGACGGCGGCTACGGCGTCGGCAAGACCCATCTCCTGGCCTCGCTCTGGCACGCCACGCCCGCCGCGCCCTCGCTGAAGGCGTTCGGCACCTTCGTGGAGCTGACGAACCTGGTGGGCGCGCTGGGCTTCCAGCAGACCGTGCAGACGCTGAGCGGGCACCGGCTGCTGTGCATCGACGAGTTCGAGCTCGACGACCCGGGCGACACCGTGCTGGTCTCCTCGCTGCTGAGCCGGCTGGTCGAGGCGGGCGTGGCGCTCGCCGCGACCTCCAACACGCTGCCCGGCAAGCTCGGTGAGGGCCGGTTCGCCGCGGCCGACTTCCTCCGGGAGATCCAGGGGCTGTCCTCGCACTTCCGCCCGCTGCGCATCGACGGCGAGGACTACCGCCACCGCGGGCTGCCCGACGCCCCGCCGCCGTACTCCGACGAGCAGGTCACCAGGGCCGCGTACGCGACCGAGGGCGCGAGCCTGGACGACTTCCCCGCGCTCCTGGAGCACCTGGCCCGCGTCCACCCGAGCCGGTACGGCGCGCTGACGGACGGCGTCCGGGCGGTGTGCCTGACCGAGGTGCAGCCGGTGCCCGACCAGTCGACCGCGCTGCGGCTCGTGGTGCTCGCGGACCGGCTGTACGACCGGGAGGTGCCGGTGCTCGCCTCCGGGATGCCGTTCGACCGGCTGTTCAGCGAGGAGATGCTGAACGGCGGGTACCGGAAGAAGTACTTCCGGGCAATCTCCCGGCTGACGGCGCTGGCGCGCGACGCAAAGGGACTGGTGGCGCAGTAGGTTCGGGGACGTACCACCGGCGGGACACGACGAAGTGGCCCGCCTCCCCCGTAGAACCGCGCATTCCGTTTGAAGGGAACCAGCATGGCTACCACGCGTCAGGCGCACACGGTCTGGGAAGGCAACCTGCTCGAGGGCAAGGGTGTCGTCACCCTCGACTCCTCCGGGATCGGGGAGTACCCGGTCTCCTGGCCGTCCCGCGCGGAGAAGGCGAACGGCAAGACCAGCCCGGAGGAGCTCATCGCCGCGGCACACTCCAGCTGCTTCTCGATGGCGCTCTCCAACGGTCTCGCCACGGCCGGCACCCCGCCCACCCGGCTGAACACCCAGGCCGAGGTCACCTTCCAGCCGGGCACCGGCATCACCGGGATCCACCTCACCGTCGAGGGCGAGGTGCCCGGTCTCGACGAGGCGGGCTTCGTCAAGGCGGCCGAGGACGCGAAGGCGAACTGCCCGGTCAGCCAGGCGCTGACGGGCACGACGATCACGCTCAGCGCCTCGCTCGCCTGATCGTTCCGCGCTCACCCACTGTCCCCGGGCCGGCACCTGCCCGCCCGGGGACAGTGCTGTCCGCTGCGGCCGCTCCGGCCGTCCGGTCCCGGTCCGGCGCCCGGGGATGCACTCCCCGTCCCGGGGTCCGCGCAGCGTCCGCCTCCGCCCCGGAGCGTCGGGCCGGGACCGGACACTCCGGCGTGACAACGTTCACCGGAGGCCTCGAACGGGCAGGCCTGCTTTTGACGAAGCCATGTCACCTGTCCGCCAACAGGGAGTTGCTCATGTCAACCGCACCTCGACGTTCCGCGACACGCCGACAAGTCCTGGCCACGGGCGGCGCCGCCGTCTCGATCGCCTTCACCGGGGCCTTCTCCGAACTCTTCGCGGGCACCGCCGCCGCCCGGGGCCACGCGGGCTACGGCCCGCTGGTGCCCGACCCGGACGGGCTCCTCGACCTCCCCAAGGGCTTCCGCTACCGGGTGCTGTCCCGGGAGGGCGACCCGCTCCGCTCCGGCGAGGGCCCGGTGCCCAGCCACTGCGACGGCATGGCCGCCTTCGCGGGCCGGCGCGGCCACGTCCGGCTGGTACGCAACCACGAGAACCGGGTCGACGCCGCGATCCCCGTACCGACCGTCGAGGGGCTCACCTACGACCCGATGGGCAAGGGCGGCTGTACGGCCCTGGAGCTCGACGGCCGCAACAAGGTCCTCGGCGAACGCGTCGCCATCGCCGGGACCGCGGTCAACTGCGCCGGTGGGCGCACCCCTTGGGACACCTGGCTGACCTGCGAGGAGACCGAGGACAAGGCCGGCACCAACGGCTACACCAAGGACCACGGCTTCATCTTCGAGGTGGACGGCGCCGATCCGCACCGCACCGGCGCGGTGCCGCTGACCGCGATGGGCCGCTTCCAGCACGAGGCGATCGCGATCGACCCGCGCAGCGGCGTCGTGTACGAGACGGAGGACGCGTTCGAGAAGCCGTTCGGGCTCTTCTACCGCTTCCTGCCCGAGAAGCCGCTCGGCGGCACGGGCTCGCTGCGGGCCGGCGGCCGGCTGGAGGCCATGCGGGTGCCGGGTGTGCCCGACCTCTCCGCGGTCCAGGAGACCGGAACGGTCTTCGAGGGAATCGAGTGGGTCCCCGTACCGGATCCGCTGGCCGCCGGAACGGCCATCCGCTTCCAGGACTTCGGGCCGAAGGGCGTCACCCACGGCCAGAAGCTGGAGGGCTGCTACTGGGGCGGCTCCTCGGTGTACTTCGTCTCCAGCTTCGCGCACAGCGCGGAGGGGTCGGCGGCCGACCACTTCGGACAGGTGTGGCGCTACGAGCCGAAGCGGCGCCGGCTGACGCTGGTCATCGCCTTCGGTCCGGACACGGACATCCAGCTTCCCGGCGAGTCCCCGGACAACATCTGTCTGGCCTCCGACGGCGGGCTCATGGTGTGCGAGGACGGCGGCGGGGCACAGCACGTGTTCGGTCTGACGCGGCGCGGCGAGGTGTACGCGATGGCGCGCGGCCGGCAGAACACCGGGACGGACGAGGAGCCGGAGTGGGGTGAGTTCGCCGGGGTCACGTTCGCGCCGGACCAGGGGACGATGTTCGTCAACTGCTACACGCCGGGGACGACGTTCGCGGTGACGGGCCCCTGGCGCTGACCGGCTGAGCGACCGGGGCGGCGGACGGTCCGGCCGTCACCGCCCCGGCGCCCCCTACCAGTTGGTGAACGCCCCGTCCGACGTGCGCAGATGGGGGCGCTCGGCCGCGGTCGCCCGGTACGCGCGAGCCTCGTCGCGGTCGATGTCGACCCCGATGCCCGGCAGTTCGCTGAGCTCGATCCGTCCGGGCACGACCACCGGGCGGTGGGTGAAGAGCGCGGCGATGTCCGGTTCGGGGTCGGTCTGGTGCTCCTGGACCGCCACGTTCGGGCAGGCCAGGTTGAGCTGGAGCGAGGAGGCCGCGGTGACCGGGCCGAGCGGGTTGTGGGTGGCGAGCTTGATGTGGTGGGCCTCCGCCATGGCCGCGATCTTCCTCGCCTCGGTCAGACCGGCGGCGACGCCCACGTCGACCCGGGCGTAGTCGATGAGCTCGCCCTCGATCAGGGGCCTGAACTCCCATTTGGATCCGTACTGTTCACCCGCGGCCAGCGGGACGCCGGTGCGCGCCCGCAGCATCCGGTAGCTGTCGGGGTTCTCGCAGCGCAGCGGGTCCTCCACGAAGTACGGGCGGGCCGCCTCGATCTCCCGGCACAGGGTCAGCGCCTCGGGCGGGTCGAGCCGGGTGTGGACGTCCAGGATGAGCTCCACCTCGTGGCCCACCGCGTCCCGGACCTGGTGGAAGAGTTCGACGGTGTCGCGCAGGCAGCGGCGGGCGTCCAGCACGTCGTCGGCGTCGTGCGGTGCGGCGAAGCGCAGATGGCGCCAGCCGGACCGGACGAGGTCGCGGCAGCGGTCGAGGAACCACTCCCGGTCGTGGTACCCGTCGCCGACGTGCACATAGGCGGGTACGTGGTCGCGGACCCGGCCGCCGAGGAGTTCGTGCACCGGTACGCCGAGCGCCTTGCCCCGGATGTCCCACAGGGCCACGTCCACGGCGGCGATGGCGGCGCCGAGTATCCGGTCGGCGGGGAAGAAGCCGCGGCGGAACATCACCTGCCACAAGTGCTCGATGCGCCGCGGATCCTCACCGGTGATCAGCTCGGCCAGGTGGGCGAGCCCGCCCGCGACCGCCTGCTGCCGGGATCTGATGCCGACCTCGCCCAGGCCGTGGATGCCTTCGTCGGTGTCGACCACCACGAGCATCATGCTGTCGCCGTGGTCGGGCAGCGTCAGCACTTCCAGGCCGGTGATCTTCATGCCACTCCTCGATGAAAACGTTCCCGCAATTTCATGGCTGTTGATGAAAACGCATCATCGGCATCGATGCCGCCCGGGCACAAGCCCCTTGCGCACAGCAGATTTTCCTGGTGGAAACACTCTTGACACGTCCGGGAACGTTCGCAAGGATCCACCGCATCCAGCAGGGATCAGGCGAGGAGGCCGGCTGTGGCAGTCACAATCCGGGAGGTGGCGAGCGCCGCGGGCGTCTCGGTGTCGACGGTGTCCCGTGCGTTCACCGCACCCGACCAGGTCCAGCCGAAGACGCGGCAGCGCATCCTGGACGCCGCGGCCAGGCTGGGCTACTCCCCCAACCCGGCGGCGCGCAGCCTGCGGGGCGGCGGCACGGGGACGCTCGGGCTGATCGTCCCGGACATCGCCAACCCGTTCTTCCCGCCGATCGTCAAGGCGATGCAGGCCCGCGCCCGGCGGCTGGGGTACACGGTGCTGGTCGCCGACAGCGACGAGCGCGAGGCCGATGAGCTGGAGGCGATCGCGGCGGTGTCCAAGCGGGTCGACGGCCTGGTGCTGTGGGCCTCCACGCTCACCGAGGACCGGCTGCGGGAGCTGTCGGACCGGATGCCGGTGGTGGTCGTGAACCGCCATGTGCCCGGCATTCCCGAGGTACGGATCTCCCTGTCGGCCGGAATCGCGCAGACCGTCGAGCATCTGCGCGCCTACGGCCACCGCCGCTGCGTGTTCATCAACGCCTCGCGCGCCGAGCTCAGCCGCGGCAAGTCCATCCAGGAGTCCTTCGAGGCCCTGGACCTCTCACTGGTCGAACTCGGCCCGTACGAACCGCGGTTCGAGACCGGGGTGCACGCGGCCACGCTCGTCGGCGCGCACGGCGCCACGGCGGTGATCGCCCACAACGACCTGGTCGCCCTCGGCGTGCTGCACCAGTTGTCGAACCTGGGCATCAGCGTGCCGGGGGACGTCAGCGTCGTCGGGATCGACGACACCCTGCTGGCCTCCGTCTCCACCCCGGGCCTGACCACCATCAGGATCGACCCCGAGGAGATCGCCACCCGGGCCGGCGACCTGCTCATCGAGACGATCGCCGGCCGCCCGGGCGGCGGCGAAGCGCCCTGCGTGGAGATCGGCTCCCGCCTGGTCCCGCGCGCCTCCACGGGCCCCGCACCCACGCACTGAGCCGCCGCCCCCGCGCGTACGGACCTCTCCGCGTTCCCCGAGCTCCTCCCGAGCCCTCTCCCTACCCTCTCCTGCCTTCCTTGGAGCAGAAATGTCCAGAACCTCCCGACGTGCGGCCGTACTCGGCTGCATAGCAGTGGCCGTGACCCTCACCGGCTGTTCCTCCGTCACCCCGGGCAGGGCCGGCTCGGGCGGAGACCTCGTCCTGCGCGTCCAGGGCATGCCCCCGGCCACCGACAAGCCGGGCCTGGCCCTGTTCAAGCAGCAGGTCGCCGACTTCGAGAAGGCCAACCCGGGGATCAAGGTCAAGGGGTCCACCACCGTCTTCGACCCGCTGACCTTCTCCGCCAAACTGTCCGGCGGCAGCGTGGAGGACGTCATCAAGGTGCCGCTGACCGAGCCCCAGCGGCTCATCCAGCAGAAGCAGGTGCAGCCGATCACCGGGCAGCTCCAGACCTGGGACCACTTCAAGGAGTTCAACCCGCAGGTCCTCCAGCCCGTCAGCGACAGCTCCGGCGACGTCTTCGGCGTACCGCAGAATCCGTACGCCCAGGGCCTCGTCTACAACCGGGACCTCTTCGAGAAGGCCGGTCTCGATCCCGACAAGCCGCCGACGACGTGGGAGGAGGTCCGGGCGGCCGCGAAGAGGATCAGCGAGAAGACCGGCAAGGCGGGCTTCGTCCACGAGTCGAAGGACAACCAGGGCGGCTGGCAGCTGACCATGCTGGCGTACGCCTTCGGCGGCGAGCTGGAGAAGCAGCAGGGCGGCACGTACACCGCGACCCTCACCGGCCCGGAGACGAAGAAGGCGCTCAGCCTGCTGAAGGACATGCGCTGGAAGGACGACTCGCTCGGCCGGAACCTGCTCAACAACCAGAACGACGTCGTCAAGCAGTTCGCGGCCGGGCAGGTCGGGATGTTCATGGGGAGCCCGGGAACGTTCCGGCTCGCCAAGATGCAGTTCGGCATGGAGAATCCCGACGCCTTCGGGGTCGGCGCCATGCCGCAGTCCGGCGGCAACGCCACGCTGACCGGCGGCGACATCTACATGGTCCCGAAGTCGGCCGACAAGAAGCACGCGGCCGCCGCGGTCAAGTGGCTGACGTTCGCGTACGCCCAGCCGCAGTACAGCACCGAGATCGCCGCGCAGCAGGCCAAGGCGCTGGCCGCCGACCCCAAGTCCGCGGTCGGCGTGCCGACCCTGCCGGTCTTCGACGCAGGGCGGCAGAAGCAGATCGACGCGGCGGTCAGGCCGTACGCCAACGTGAAGCAGGAGAACTTCCGGCCGTACACCGAAGGGCTGGCGAAGCTCGACCTCAAGCCCGAGCCGCCGTACCAGGCGCAGCAGCTCTACACGGCGCTCGACTCGGTCGTCCAGTCGGTGCTCACCAAGCGCGGCGCCGATGTCGACGCCCTTCTGGCCGCGGCCGAGAAGGACGTCAACACCAAGCTCTCCGCCGGCCAGAAGTAGCCCGCCATGAGCCTGCTCACCCCTTCCCGGCGCACCGCCGCCGTACACAAGGAGCCGCGGCCACCGGACGCGGACCGGCGGACCGGCCCGCGCGGCGGGGCGCTGCGCAAGCAGTTCACCGCCTGGCTGTTCCTGGTCCCGACGCTGCTGGTCTTCGGGCTCTTCGCCTGGTGGCCGATCGTCCGCAGCCTGCTGATCAGCTTCCAGCGGACCAATCTCGTCGACCCCGCCGTCTGGGTGGGCCTCGACAACTTCCGGGCGGTCTTCGACGATCCGCTGCTGGGGACCGCCGTCGGCAACACCCTGCTCTTCGTCGGCCTCGGCCTGCTGATCGGCTTCCCCGCGCCCCTCTTCCTGGCCGCCGTCATGTCGACGGTGCGGCGCGGCGCCGGAGTGTTCCGCTTCCTCGTCTATCTGCCCGTGGTCATTCCGCCGGTGGTGGCGATCCTGCTGTGGAAGTGGTTCTACGACCCGGGCAGCGGGCTCTTCAACAGCGCCCTGGGGACCATCGGCCTCGGCCCGTACTCCTGGCTGGAGTCCTCCGACAGCGCGATGCTGTCCCTGGTCCTGGAGGCCACGTGGGCGGGCATGGGCGGCGCCGTGCTGATCTATCTCGCGGCCATGGTCGGCATCCCGGGTGAGCTGTACGAGGCCGCCGAGATGGACGGGGCCGGGATCCGGCGGCGGCTCTGGCACATCATGCTTCCGCAACTGCGTCCGGTCATCGGTCTGCTGCTGCTCGTGCAGCTGATCAACACGGTGCAGGTCTTCACCGAGCCGTACGTCTTCACCGGCGGCGGCCCGGAGAACTCCACCCTGACCGTGCTGCTGCTGATCTTCCGGTACGCCTTCCAGGACGGCGCGTACGGCCAGGCGGCCGCGCTCTCCTTCCTGATGGTGCTCGCCCTCGCCCTGCTCTCCGCGGTCTATCTGCGGGCCACCCGCAGCTGGAGCAAGTCATGACCTCCCTCACCACCTTCGTCTCCGTCAACGACCGGCAGCGGCCCGGCGCCCGGGCGGCCGTGCGCTCTATCCAGGTCCTCACGCTCCTCCTGCTGCTGCTCATCGGCATCGGACCGCTCTACTGGATGGTCAAGGGCGCGGTGTCGCCGCCGACCGAGCTGACGACGCACCCCCTCGCCCTGTGGCCTGACCGGCCGCTGCCGGGCAACTTCACCACCGCGTACAAGGACCTCGGGGTCGGTCACTACCTGATGAACACCCTCCTGGTGGTGGGCGGTTCATGGCTGGTCCAGCTGTTCGTCTCGGCCACCGCCGGCTTCGCGCTGTCGGTGCTGCGGCCCCGGTTCGGGAAGGTGGTCTACGGGGCGATCCTCGCGACGATGTTCGTGCCGTACACCGTGAACATGGTCAGCCTCTTCATGACCGTGATCGACGTGCCGTTCCTCCACCTCAACCTCGGTGACACCTACTGGGCGATCTGGCTGCCCGCGGGGACGAACGCCTTCACGGTGCTGCTCGCCAAGCAGTTCTTCGACGCGCTGCCCCGGGAGCTCTTCGACGCGGCCCGGGTGGACGGCGTCAGCACCCGCCAGCTGCTGACGAAGATCGTGCTGCCGATGAGCCGGCCGGTGCTCGCCGTGATCAGCCTGCTGGCGGTCATGCACAGCTGGAAGGACTTCATCTGGCCGCTGGTCGCGATCACGGACCCCGAGAAGCAGCCGATCAGCGTCGCGCTCGCGCAGCTCGCCACCCAGGCGCCGCAGGACCAGCTCATCGCCGCGATGGTGCTCGCCGTCGCGCCGCCCGTCATCGTCTTCGCCGTCTGCCAGAAGTACATCGTCGCCGGACTGGGCTTCACCGGCGTCAAGGGCTGACTCCCAGCCCGCCCTCTCACTGCACTTCCTCTTCGGGACAAGAGAAAGGCACTGCCATGTCAGTCGCACGCCGCAGATTCCTGCAGGGCACAGCCGTCGCCGCGGGCACGGCCCTCATCCCGGCGGGGGCCGCGTACGCCGCGGACCCCGTCACCCTCACCGCCGAGGGCATCACGCTCGTCGGCCGGAGCGACGGGAGTGTGCTGCTCCAGGACGCCGCCGGCACCGACCGCCTGCTGCTCACCCATTTCATGATCAAGGACAGTGTGCTGGGCCAGCAGCGCACCTTCGGCGGCACCCCGGCGCGGATCACGCTGCCCGACGGGCGCCCCGCCCTGCGGATCACGTACGTCCTGGGCGGCGGCGCCCCCGGCATCACCGTGACCGGCACCTTCGACGTCACCGCGCACAAGGCGCACCTGAAGTGGGAGGTCGGCGGCTCCACCACGCTGACACCGACCGGCTTCCTGTTCGCCCGCGCCGCCCAGGGCACCGGCGCGACGGAGTCGTACGAAGCACTGACCACCTGGGAGAAGGACCCGCGGGGCGGCATCCCGTACGAGGTCAACGCGGGCGCCGTCTACACCGACACCTGGCCGGACGCCACCGCCTTCGTCTGCCTGTCCGCCACCACCCCCTCCTACACCAACGCCACCTGGGTGCACGCCCCCGGCACCCCGACCGGCACGACCACCGCCGTCACCGAGGCCGACATCGTGCTCGGCACCATGCGGCCGCGCGGTGCGGGGGCCCTCGCGAAGCGCCGGCCCCTGGGCATCGAGGTCTGGACCGACCAGCCGTTCAACCTGTACAAGGCCGCCGGGCAGACCATGACGCTCAAGACGCAGGTGGTCAACGGGGCGGCCGCCGACCGGGCGGTGACCCTGAACTGGTGGGCGCGCGACTTCGCCGGCACCCGGATCGCCGGCGGCACGGTCTCCCGTACGGTGGCCGCCGGGACGGCGTGGGACGCCGCCTTCACGGTCACCTCCCCGTCGCAGGGCATCGTCTTCACGGAGGTGGAGGCCGTGGCGGGCAGCGACACGGCGTTCGCCCGCACCAACCTCACCGTCCTGCCGGACTTCGCCTACCAGGCGGGCGAGGAGTCGATGTTCGGCATCGCCAACTACCCCTGGCTGCTGAAGCCGAGCCAGGACGCGGTCCTCGGGCTGATGAAGACGCTGGGCATCAAGCGGGTCCGCAACGCCTACGCCGGTGCGCCCGGCATCGACATCGCGACCCTCGACGCCCACGGCATCGGGCACAACGTCGAGCTCAGCTCCATCCCCCTCGGCGGCACCGCCGAGCAGATCGCGGCCTGGGCCGACACCAACGTCGCCAAGGCCATCGACTCGAAGGCCCCGTACTTCGAGGTCGCCAACGAGGTCAACACCCCCTGGATGTCGGGCCGGGGCGCCGATGTGTACGTCAGGGACGGTCTGCGCCAGGTCACCGACCGGCTGACCGCCGCCGGTTCGACGATGAAGGTCATGAACGCCGGCCTCGGCGGCATGGACCACGTCTGGACCACGAACTTCCACGCAGCCGGCGGCTGGGACCTCATCGACGCCTTCGCCATCCACCCGGGCCGCGGCAACTTCACCGCCGACTACGCCCCGCCGGTGGAGGAGTGGACGCTGGGGTCGACCGGTTCGTACTGGAACTTCCTCGGGGCGGTGCGCAAGGCCAGGGAGATCGTCGACACGTACGGCGGGAACAAGGAGTTGTGGCTCAGCGAGGCGTACGCGCCCACGAAGCCCAACTCCTGGTGGCACGACACCTACCGGCACGCCGCCGAGAACGTGCTGCTCTCGCTCGCACTGGCCAAGTCCGAAGGGGTGCGCGGCGTCAACTGGTACCAGCTGCACGACTCCGTCATCAGCCACCCGCAGTCGGCCGACCCCACCAACGTCGAGTACCACACCGGCCTGATGAACCGCGACACCAGTGCCAAGCCCTCGCTGCTCGCGTACGCGACCGCCGCCCGCGTCCTGGACCGGGCCACCTACGTCCGCCCGCTCGTCTTCGCGGACCCCGACGTCAAGGGCCTCCTCTTCACCACGCCGGACCGCGGCCCGGTGTCGTTCCTGTGGAGCCGCAAGGACGGCTACGTCCTCAACGCCGACCACGGCGACGACGCCTGGTACGCGTCCCCCGATCCCTGGACCGAGACCTGGACGACGAAGACCGAGGTCGTCGCCCACTCCGGCGCGGTCGCGGGCACCGTGACCGTACTGAACTGCATCGGGCAGGAGAGCACGCTCACCGCCGCCGGCGGAAAGGTCACCCTCACGCTCGACGGCGGCCCGCGCATCTTCTACGGACTCGCCGCCAACCCCGACTGGAAGTAGGAGCCCGCGGGCCATGAGGAACGAAACCGCACGTCACGACATCACCGTCGTCGGTGGCGGCCTGGCCGGGGTGAGTGCGGCCATCGCCGCCGCCCGGCTCGGCCGCACCGTCGCCCTGATCAACAACAGGCCCGTCCTCGGCGGGAATTCGAGCAGCGAGGTCCGCGTCTGGGTGTGCGGCGCGACCGGGCACGGGAGGAACCACTACGCCCGCGAGGGCGGCATCATGGGCGAACTGTTCGTCGAGAACCAGTTCCGCAACCCCGAAGGCAACCCGTACTACTGGGACGCCGTGGTGCTGGACGCGGTCCGCGCCGAACCGGGCATCACGCTCTACCTCAACACCGATGTGCGCGAGGTGGACGCCGGGGGCCCCGAGGACGCCCGGCGCATCACCGCCGTCACCGGCTGGATGATGGGGTCCGAGCGGCGGATCCGCTTCGAGAGCGACGTGTTCCTGGACTGCTCGGGAGACGGGCTCATCGGGCACCTCGCCGGCGCCCGGCACCGCATCGGGCGGGAGTCCCGGGCCGAGTACGACGAGCCGTGGGCCCCGGGGACGGCCGACGCCCTCACGCTCGGCTCGACGCTGCTCTTCTACACCAAGGACGCCGGGCACCCCGTCAAGTTCGTCGCGCCGGACTTCGCCCGGAACATCGCCGAGACCACCATCCCGCAGCGCCGCATCATCAAGTCCGGTGACAACGGCTGCGCCTACTGGTGGATCGAGTTCGGCGGCGAGCTCGACACGGTGCACGACAACGAGCGCATCCGCGACGAACTGTGGGCGGTCATCCACGGCATCTGGGACCACATCAAGAACTCCGGCGAGTTCGACTCCGCGAACATGACGCTGGAGTGGGTGGGTTCGGTGCCCGGCAAGCGCGAGTACCGGCGCTTCCTCGGCGACTACGTCCTCCACCAGGGCGACATCCTCGGCCAGAGCGAGTTCGCCGACCGGGTGGCGTTCGGCGGCTGGTCCATCGACCTGCACCCGCCGAAGGGGGTGTACGCCACCGAGGACGGGGCCAGGCAGCGGTACGCGGACGGCATTTACCACATTCCGTACCGCAGTCTCTACTCGGTGAACACGACGAATCTGCTGTTCGCCGGGCGCAACATCTCCGCCAGTCATGTCGCCTTCGGCTCGACCCGGGTCATGGCGACCTGCGCCACCATCGGCCAGGCCGCGGGCACGGCAGCCGCGCTGTGCGCCGAGGGCGGTCTCGCGCCGCGTGAGCTCGCCGCCGCCGCGTTGCAGCGGACGCTGCTGCACGAGGACGCCTCGGTGATCGGCCTGGGCTCCACGGACCCGGACGACCTGGCGCTGACCGCCGTGGCCACGGCCTCGTCGGCCCTGGCCGGGCCGGACGCGCCGACGCCCGGGGAACGCTGGCCGCTGACCGCCGACGCGGGTCTCGTACTGCCCGTCGACCCGGAGCTGACCGCGCTGGAGCTGCTCGTCGACGCCGGCCGGGACACGGACCTCGTGGTCGAGCTGTACGACCCGGAGCTGGGACAGAACTACGTCCCGCGCCGCCTCGTCACCTCCGTCACCGTCCCGGTCGCCGCCGGGCCGAAGCAGTGGGTGCGCACCGGGCTGCGCTGGTCGCCGGAGACCTCCCGCAACGCGTTCGTCGTCGTACGGGCCAACGAGGACCTCGCCCTGTACAGCGCCGCCGAACCGGCCCCGGGAGTCCTGGCCCTCACCCGGGTGCCGCTGCGACCGCAGGACGAGTCTCCGCAGCCCCTTCGGGAGTGGACCGACGCGGGACTCCAGCGCCGCACGTTCTGCCTGCGCACGGGAGCGACCTCGGCGTACGCCCCGGCCAAGGCCGTGGACGGGTACGCCCGCCCGTACGCGGGACCGCACATGTGGGTCTCGGAGCCGCTGCGGGAGGACGGGGAGGAGTGGCTGGAGCTGTCCTGGCCCCGGCCGGTCACGCTGTCGCGGATCGACGTGCTCGCCGACGACGACGTCAACGAGGACCTGATCAATCTGCACCACCACCGGACCCCGTTCGACACGCTCCCCACCCTCCTGCGCGACTACCGGGTCGAGGCGCGCGAGCCGGACGGCAGCTGGAACGTCGTCGCGCGTACGTCGGACAACCGGCGCCGGCGACAGGTGCACACCCTGGACGGGCCGGTCACCACGGCAGCGTTGAGAATCGTCGTCGAGGCAACCAACGGGGCCGCGTCGGCGCACGTCGTCGCGGTGCGCGCCTACGCATAGGAGCAGCAGGTGGTCACACGAGTCCTGGTCACGGGGGCGGCGGGACGGATCGGCCGGGCGGTCCTCGCGCTGCTCGCCGAACGGTCCGTCGAGGCGAACGCCCTCGTCCTGGAGGATCCGGGCGATCTCCCGGCCCGGCTGGTCGTCGCCGGGGACGCCGCCGACGCGACGGCGGTCCGGGCGGCACTGGCCGGCGCCGACGGGGTGATCCATCTGGCGGCGATCCCCACGCCGGAGCGCACCCCCGCGCAGGAGCTCTTCGCGGTGAACACCCTGGCCACGTTCACGGTCCTGGAGGAGGCGGGGCTGGCCGGGGTGCGACAGGCCGCGGTCGCCAGTTCCTGGGGGATCACGGGTCTGCCGTGGACGGCGGATCCGTCTCCGCACCCCGCCTACGTTCCGGTCGACGAGGCGATGCCTTCGCAGGTGGCGGACCCGTACGGGCTGTCCAAACAGGTCGACGAGCTGACGGCCGCGGCGATGGCGCGGCGGCACGGGATGAGCGTGGTCTGTCTGCGCTATCCGTTCGTCGGCGGATTCGACGAACGGCTGCGGACGCACGCGGCGCGGCTCACCGCGGAGCCGGCGGCGGGGGCCCGGGACCTGTGGACGTATCTGGAGGTGCGGGACGCGGCGCGGGCCGCCCTGCTGGCTCTCGGCGTGCCGGGCCCGGGCGCGCACTCCGTCCATGTGTGCGCGCCCGAGACCCTCGTCCCGTTCCCGACGGAGGAACTGCTGCGCCGCTACCACCCGGCGACGCCGCTGCTGCGTCCGCTGCCCGGACGCGCCGCGCCGGTGGACACCACGGCGGCCGAGCGGCTGTTCGGTTTCACGGCGGAGCATCTGCTCGACGAGTGAGTGAATCCGGGGGCCGCTTCCCGGCACAGGAGTGCCGTGGGCACGACGCCGCCGAATGATCGGTTAGTTTCCGCGAGTGACCAACTCTGTACGGAAACTGACGGCGATGACCGTTCTGGGGGCGGTGCTCGGAGCTGCCCTCGTCGGCTGCGGGAGTTCGGGGGACTCTCCCGGCCACGCCCCGGCCGCCGCGCACGCCCCGGCCCACTCCCCGTCGGCCGCCTCCCCTTCGGCCACCGCCTCACCGGCCGCCGGGAAGCCGCCGGTCCTGGCGCCCGGGCCCGGCGGCCTGACCCCCGTCCTGGAGCGCGGGCCGAGCCGCACGGACAAGGTCGTGGCCCTCACCTTCGACGCCGACATGACGGCGGACGAGGGACCGCGCGCGGCCGCGGGCGAGCACTTCGACAATCCGGAACTGATCGCCCTGCTGCGCCGGCTGAAGGTGCCGGCGACGGTGTTCATGACCGGCCGGTGGGCCGAGGAGTACCCCGGGCAGGCCCGTTCCATCGGCACGGACCCGCTCTTCGAGATCGCCAGCCACTCCTACAGCCACTACGCCTTCACCTCGCCCTGCTACGGGCTGCCGGCCGTGGAGGAGGACGCGATGCGCGGCGAGGTGGAGCGGGCGTTCGACGCGATCCGGAAAGCCGGCGCCCGCCATGTGGTGCCGTACTTCCGCTTCCCCGGCGGCTGCTACGACAAGGCCGCCCTGCGCGCGATCGCGCCGGAGAAGGTGACGGCCGTGCAGTGGGACGTCGTCAGCGGGGACGCGTTCGCGACGGACGCGGACGCGGTGGCGCAGCAGGTGCTGGACGGGGTGAAGCCCGGGTCGCTGGTCGTCATGCACTGCACCCGCAGCGCCGCACCGGTCACCGGTGAGGCGGTGCGCCAGGTGGTCCCGGAGCTGCGCAAGCGCGGATACCGCTTCGTGCGGGTGTCGCAGCTGATGGCCGGCCGGCCCGGGCGGACCTGACCGCCGCTCAGCCCGAACAGGCCGTGCGCTGGGCCTCCTGCCACTCGCAGACCGGGCAGAGCGTGATGCCCTTGACCGACTCCGCGTACTCGGTCGGCTTCCGGCACAGGACGCACTCGGCGTACGGGGGCCCGGCGGCCCGGTCCGGGGACGCGGCCGGTGTCTCGCAACAGGTCTCGCTCCCGGGCGCGTCGCCGCCCTCGTCCGTGCGCTCATCCATGGGTACGAGCCTACTCAGGCCCGTACCGCGGTGAGTCCGCAGGCGACTGCGCCGGCCGCCGTCGCCACGGCCGCCGCACCGAGCAGCGGGAGGAGCGGCACATGGACCGTGCCGGTCAGGGAGCCGGTGACCAGGCCCGTCACCGCGTACTTCGCGGGCGAGCCGGTGGTCACCAGGGCCAGCAGGGCCCCGAGCACGGTCGCCGCGATGGACCAGCCGCGCCGGTGCAGCAGCGGCCGGGTGCACAGCGCCCCCACCGCCGCCCCGAGCAGGACGCAGCAGGCGGTGGCGAGCAGCCCGGCGAGCCCGGCGGACGGCAGAGGAACGCGGACGGTGTGACCGGTGCTGGCCGGCTCGCTGATCAGCAGGACGACGGCGGTGGCGGCAGCGCCCAGCAGCCCGGCGCACCCCAGCGCCGTGAGCAGGGCCGCCAGATGGGCCCGTGGCCGGCCGCCCGCCGCCGCGGCGACGACCGTCCGGGCGGCGGGCGGCTCCTGGGTGGCGCAGACCTGTACGAGCCAGGCGGTGACGGGCAGCAGCCCGGCCGCGGCGTAGCCGAGCGAGTCCAGGACGGGCTGTCCCGAGCGCACGCCGACGCCGAGGAAGGCCACGTACAGCAGGACGGGCGCGAGCCAGCGCTGGGAGCGCAGCAGCAGGGCGGTCTGATAGCGGATCAGGGCGGTCATGGCGTCTCGTCGGGGGTGCGGGACAGCGCCGTCAGCCGGGTGATGTGCCAGGGCGGGCGGGCCGTGAGCAGGGCGCTCAGCAAAGCGTCGGAGTGGGCGGCCGCGACGGTGAGCCGCAGGGTTCCGTCCTCGGCGGCGCCGCACACGGGGGCGCCGGGCAGGGCGTCGGGGAGCGGGGTGCCGGGCGGGCCGGACACCTCGATCCGCACCCTGGGCCCGGTCGCGGTCCCGGACGGGGCGAGGGACGCCGCGACGACTCCGGTCGCCTCGACGCGCAGGACGGAGCCGGCGGCGCCCGCGAGCCGGCGCGGGTCGTGGTCGACGAAGACGACGGTGGATCCGGCGGCGACCCGGGCGGCGACGGCCCGGTCCAGCTCGTCCCGGGCCGCGGTGTCCAGGCCGGTCCAGGCCTCGTCCAGTACCAGCAACTCCGGCTCGGCCAGGAGCGCCTGGGCGACGGCGACCTTCTGGCTGGTGCCCTTGGAGAGTTCCGCCAGCGGGGTGCGGGCGTGCCCGGCAGCCCCGAAGCGGGTCAGCCACTCGTCCGCCCGCGCGGCCGCCTCGGCCCGGCGCAGCCCGTGGATCCGGCCGAGGTGGACGAGATAGCCGGCGGCCGTGAAGGGCAGGGCCGCCGGGAACCGCTCGGGGACGTACGCCGTGCGCGGCCGGCTGCCGGTGATCCGGCCCTCGGTGGGGGCGTCGGTCCCGGCGAGGAGGCGCAACAGGGTGGACTTGCCGGTGCCGTTGGCACCTTCGACGCGGACGAGGGTGCGCGCGGGCAGACCGAGGTCCACCCCGCGCAGCACCCAGGGCCCGGCGAGGCCGTACCGCCGCCCCACCCCGCGCAACCGCAGGATCTCGGTGCTCAGTTGGACGACGCCTTCTCGGTCTTGAGCTCGCTGGGACGGACGATCACGAACCCCTCGCCGTCCAGACGCAGCTGCACCGCCTCCCCCGAGCCGCCGCGCAGCATCGAGCCGACGCTCTGCGAGCGGTGCAGCGACGTGTTCAGGTGGGCGCTCCAGCCGACGACCGCGTCCGTGTCGACACAGACCGGCTGCTGCGGGGTGACGGGGATCACTATGGGGTGTCCCTCGCACATCAGGCCGAGCTTGCCGTAGCCGGTGAAGACGCTGTTGAAGAGGCCGCCGCCGGTCATGCCCGCGCCCTTCACGGTCTTGATCTCGTAGGCGAGCGTGGCGTCGAAACACAGGACGTTGCGGCCGTTGATGGTGAGGACGTCGCCCTGCTCCATCTCCACGATGAAACAGTTGGCCGCCTCGTGCGCGAACCAGGCCTCGCCCTGACCGCGCACCGCCATCAGCGGCAGCCCCTCACCGGTCACGGCGCGCTTGAGCATGCCGCCGAGGCCCTGCCCCTTGCGCTCGAACTGGAGATCACCGCGGAAGGCGACCATCGATCCCTGCCTGGCGTGCATCTCGCCGTTCACCGCGTACTTGATGGATTTGGCGTTCTGCAGGGTCATGCCGGGGGCCGTCGCCTGCTGTGCCATGTGCTCGCTGGAAAAGAGATCGCTCTTCATGCGGTGCATCCTCACCCGGAGGGTTTCATTCCGCCAAGAAGGTGAGCCGGGGCGGCTGGCAGACTGGACGGGTGAGCAGCAACGACATCCCCGAGTCCCCGTCCGTTCCCGCCGCCCTTCCGGCGGACAGCCCCTTCCGTTCCGAGCGGACGAACCGGGACGAAGCACCTCAGTACGTCCTCCCGTTGGTGGTGCACATCGAGAAGACGGCGCCCCCGGCCCGTACCGACGCGCTGCGCACGGCAGCCCGGGCGGTGCTGGTGATGCTGTCCGACGAGCGGTCGGTGGGCGAGGGCGAGTGGGCGCAGGTGATGCGGGACTGGCAGGACGCCCGGATCCGCAAGGTGGTGCGGCGGGCTCGCGGCGCGGAGTGGCGCAAGGCCTGCGCGCTGCCCGGGATCACGGTCACTGGCGAGGAGGCCGAGGTGCGGGTCTACCCGCCGGTGCCGCTCGACGGCTGGCCCAAGGAGCTGGCGAAGCTCCAGGTCTCCGGGACGGACCTGGACGACCCCGAGCCCCCGGCCGCCCCCGACCTCACCGGCCCGGTCCTCTGGCTGAACCCGGAGCTCGGCATGTCCGCCGGCAAGGAGATGGCCCAGGCCGGGCACGGCGCCCAGCTCGCCTGGTGGGAGCTGTCGGAGACGGAGCGCAAGGCGTGGCGCGAGGCGGGCTTCCCGCTCTCGGTCGCCACCCCGGACGCGGCCCGCTGGCGGGAACTCACGGTGAGCGGGCTGCCCGTGGTGCGGGACGCCGGGTTCACCGAGATCGCGCCGGGCTCGTGCACGGTGGTCGCCGACCACCCGGCGCTGCGCCGCTGAGCCGTCCCACCCGTCCGGTGCCGAGCCGTCCCACCCGCACACAGGTGCTCAGCCGTCCCACCCGTACACAGGTTTCGGTCCGGTCCGCTGAACGGTCCGGTGCGCCGATACGTATCCCCTGACGCCGCCGCACTGGCAATACTGCCCGGTAGGTCGCACGGCCGGTCAGTCCCCGGCCGCTCCGACCGGCGGTTGCTTGGACGCCGTCACGCCTCGGCCCGGGAGAGACCTCTGTGCGACGCATCAACGGAACGGCCCTCATCATCGCTGCGCTCGTCGCCACGCTCGGCGCACTCGCCTACCCGGTCTGGTCGTACGCCGACCGCTCCGGCACCGGTCAGGCGAACCTCGACGCGTCGACCACCGCCACCCAGTGGGGTCCGCTCTCCGCGACCGACCGGGACTTCCTGGTGAAGGTGCGGCTGGCCGGACTCTGGGAGCTGCCAGCCGGCCAGCAGGCCATCGAGCGGGCACCGACCGAGGCGATCAAGGCCACCGGGGACCATCTGGTCGTCGGGCACACCGATCTCGACCGCCGGGCCCGGGCCGTCGCCGCCAAGCTGGGTGTGGAGCTGCCGAACCAGCCGAACGAGCAGCAGCAGGGCTGGCTGCGGGAGCTGACCGCGGCGAGCGGCGAGGAGTACGAGCGGAAGTTCGCCAATCTGCTGCGCAACGCGCACGGCAAGGTCTTCGCACTGATCGCCCAGGTCCGGCACACCACCCGCAACACACTGATCCGGCAGCTGGCCACGGACGCCAACCAGACCGTGCTCGACCACATCACCATGCTGGAGAGCACGAGTTTCGTGGACTTCGACGCCATCGCCCGGGAGGCGGCCGGGGCGGCCACCGCCAGTCCGACGGGTCCGCCGACGGCGCCGGACGGCTCCGTGCTGCCGCAGCCGGTTCCGGCCGCGCCGACCGGGGACCAGTCCTTCACCTCGCGGCCCTCCACGGCGCCGATGCCCTGACCGGCGGACATCCGGAACCTCAAATCGACCTCTGAACGTCCCCCTCTTCGGATTCACCGCCGCGCGGCGGGGCCATGACCCCTGCACGGAGCGGAGGAGGGGGACACCATGAAGCTGGGAATCGGGATCGGCTGGCGGCCGGAGATCGCGGACGCGGTGGAGGCGCTGCCGGGGATCGACTGGGTGGAGGCGGTCGCGGAGAACCTCTGCGACGACCATCTGCCCGCGTCGCTGGTACGGCTGAGGGAGCGCGGGGTCACCGTGGTGCCGCACGGGGTCTCGCTCGGCCTCGGCGGGGCCGAGCGCCCCGACCCGGACCGGCTCGCCGCTCTCGCGGCCCGGGCTGCCCTGCTGGACGCGCCCCTGGTGACCGAGCACATCGCCTTCGTCCGGGCCGGCGGTGCGCGCACCGGATCCCCGGTCCTGGAGGCCGGGCACCTGCTGCCGGTGCCGCGGACCCGGGCGGCGCTGGACGTGCTGTGCGAGAACGTCCGGATCGCGCAGGACTCGCTGCCGGTGCCGCTGGCGCTGGAGAACATCGCGGCGCTGTTCTCCTGGCCCGACGAGGAGCTGACCGAGGGGCAGTTCCTGGCGGAGCTCGTCGAGCGCACGGGGGTGCGGCTGCTCATCGACGTGGCGAACCTGCACACGAACCACGTCAACCGGGGCGAGGACCCGGTCAGGGCCCTGGACGAACTGCCGGTGGAGGCCATCGCGTACGTGCACGTGGCGGGCGGCGTCGAGAAGGACGGGGTCTGGCACGACACCCACGCCCACCCGGTCACGGCACCGGTCCTCGACATCCTTGCCGAGCTCCGCTCCCGGGTCTCCCCGCCGGGCGTCCTGCTGGAGCGCGACGACGACTTCCCGCCGGCGGCCGAGCTGGCCGGTGAGCTGGACACGATCCGGGCGACGCTCGACGGGGACGGGGACGGGGACCGCGTGCGACGGCCGGCCTCCGGCACCCCGGAGACATCGGCGGACGCGGACCCGGCCCCGGACCCTGCGTCGGAGGCCCTGCGTGACCGGGTCGCGGTCGCGCAGACCTCGCTGCTGTCCGCCCTCGTCGCGGGCACGCCCGCCCCGGAGGGCTTCGACCGCCGCCGGCTCCGGGTCCAGAGCCGGGCGCTGGCCGCCAAGCGCGCCGATGTCGTCGCCAAGGTGGCCCCCGAGCTCCCGGAGATCCTGGGGCGCGGCTACCGGGACGCGTTCCTCGCGTACGCCGGAGCCCGTCCGATGTCCGCCGGATACCGGCGTGACGCCCTGGACTTCGCCGAGCACCTGCTCCTCACCGGCCACCCCGGGGACGCCGCGGCCCGCCGCCGGCTGACCCACTGGTGGCAGGACCGGGCGGCCCCGAGGCCGCCCCGCCGCGTCACCCGGCTGGCCCGGGCGGCCCGTTCCGTACTCGTAGGAAGGTGACCGGGATGAACACACTGGCCCTGGTCCTGAATCTCGCCGTGGTGGTCTCCTCGACCCTCCTGATCGTGGGGACGGCCCGGACCGCCCGCGGCGGCCCCGGCGGCCCCGCCCACGACCTGTCCGAGGTGGCTTTCCTGAACGGCGGGCCCGGCCGGGTGGTGGACACCGCGCTCGCCGCGATGCAGGAGGACGGCAGGCTGGTGGTCGGCGGGCCCGGGATCGTCGCGGTCCAGCGCCCCGTCGCCCACGATCCGGTGGAGCGGGCCGTGCTCCAGGAGCTGGCCGCGGCCCCCAGCGGCGCGCTGCCCGTCCTGCGGACCGCGGTGATGCGTCATCCCGCCGTGCAGGAGCTCGGTGACGGCCTGGCCGGGCGCGGACTGCTGAATCCGCCAGGGGAGAACCTGAAGTGGCACGTGTGGGGCCGGGTGCAGGGACTCGTCTGCCTGCTGGGCTTCCCGGCCGCCTTCGTGCTGACCCTCGCCCGGTTCTCCGGGGAGGGCGTCCCGTTCTTCCTCCTGGTGTTCCCCGCCCTGGTCGCCGGCACTCTCATCGGGCTGATCCGCGCGTCCGGCGCCCGCTCCCGGATCACCAAGGCCGGCCGCAGGGCCGCCGCGGAATACCGCTTCGCCCACGCGTACCGGACGGACGCGGCCCATCTGGTGGCGACGGCCGGGCTCCGGGCACTCCCCGACCCCGCGCTGCGCACGCATCTGATCGCGGCGGCCCGGACGCGGCCCACGGGGGCGTACCCGCCCTCGCATCACACCTCGGACTCCTCGGGGATGCTGCTCGTGCCGACGGTGTGGTGTGCCGGATCGAGCCCGGGCGGCGGCTGCGGCGGCTCCGCCGGAACCGGCGGCGGGGGCGGCTGCGGCGGCTCGGGGTCGAGCTGCGGTTCCGGCTCGGGGTCCAGTTGCAGCTCGGGATCCAGTTGCAGCTCCGGGTCCAGTTGCAGCTCCGGATCGAGCTGCGGCGGCAGTTCCGGGTCCAGTTGCGGCAGCAGTTCCTGAGCCGTCGTCGTCCGCATCATGAAATCCCCTGGCGCTCCGAATCCGTCTCGCATAGAAATCCGGCATGCTCTGGGTTCTGTTTCTGCTGGTCGCATGGGGTGCGGCAGCCATCTCCTGCACCAGGCTCTGCCTGGTGGCCGCGCGCCTGGCCCCGCCGCCCGACGGCTCGTCCCGGGAGGCCGGGGAGGGTCCGCGTCCGGCCGACGGCCCCGAACTCACCCTGTACGAGACGGCGTTCCTGGCCGGCGGCCCGCACCGGGTCGCCGATCTGGCCCTGGTCACCATGCATCTGCGCCGGCGGCTGCTGCTCGCGCACACCGGCTGGGCGACGGTCGTCGACCCCGACGGCCGGGACGAGGTGGAGCGCACGGTGATCCGTGCCATAGGTCCGCGGGGCCAGTCACCGATCGCGCCGGTCCGGTCGGCGGCGGCCGCGGCCGATGCCGTACGCGCCCTGGCCGACCGGCTCGTCGCGGCGGGCCTGGCGCTGCCCGGCGGGGCCGGGTCGGACATCGGGGCCGCGCTGCGGGCGGTGCGCGGGGCGGCGTTGCTCGTGGTCGCGCTGGGCGCCGCCGCAGTGCTGACCCCCGGCCGGGAGCAGACTCCGGGCGGCTCGGCGGTGCCGGTGCTGGTCTGGTTCGGGCTGCCGCTCGTGCTGACCCTGGGCTGTCTGGCCATCGCCCGGATGGAACTGCGCCCGTACAGTTCCTGGGCCTCCCCCGCCGGACAGCGGCTGCTGGAGGCGCGTACGGCGTCGGCGGGCGGACAGGAGCGCGACGCGCTGGTGGCGTTCGCCGTGCGGGGCGTGGGCGCGGTGGCCGATCCGGCGCTGCGGGCCGCGCTCACCGGCCGCGGCGGGACCGCGCGGATCTTCCCGTGAATGACACCGGTGCGGCGCGCTGGAAGCGCGCCGCACCGGGGGCCGAACCCGGTGTCGCTGGAACGGCGGGCGGCACGGATGCCGCTGGGTCCGCCGTCTGATCTTCCGGGTTGGGGTGGTCGGAACCCGCTCGCTACGCGAGCCCGGCCACCAGGTCCGCGACCGACTTGCGCCGGCCGGTGAAGAAGGGGACCTCCTCGCGGACGTGCATCCGCGCCTCGGAAGCCCGCAGGTGACGCATCAGGTCGACGATGCGGTACAGCTCGTCGGCCTCGAAGGCCAGCACCCACTCGTAGTCGCCGAGCGAGAACGAGGCGACCGTGTTGGCGCGCACGTCGGGGTAGCCCCGGGCCATCTTGCCGTGGTCCGCGAGCATGCGGCGGCGGTCCTCGTCCGGCAGCAGGTACCAGTCGTACGAGCGCACGAAGGGGTACACGCTGATGAAGTCGCGAGGCGACTCGTCGGCGAGGAACGCCGGGACGTGCGACTTGTTGAACTCGGCCGGGCGGTGCAGCGCCATGTTCGACCAGACCGGGGTGAGGCTCCTGCCCAGCCGGGTGCGCCGGAAGAGGTTGTACGCCTCCTGCAGCGCCTCCGCCGTCTCGGCGTGCCACCAGACCATGACGTCGGCGTCGGCGCGCAGCCCGGACACGTCGTACGTGCCGCGCACGGTGACGTCCTTGGCGGCGAGCTGGTCGAACAGCTCCTGGACCTCACCGGAGTACGCGGCGCGGTCCGTGTCCGCGGGCAGCACGTCGCGCAGCTTGAAGACGGACCACAGCGTGTAGCGGACCACGTCGTTGAGGTCCTTCGCCTTCTTGCCGGCGTTGGGGACCTTGCTTGATGTCTCAGTCTCAGGAGCACTCATACGGCTATTGTCCCGCCTCGCTCCGTGTGCCCTGAACCAGGGTCCCCGTGGCGATGATCTCCCCGCCGTCACCGGCGGTGTCCGTGCCGCTCTCCCCCGCGAGGTCCGCGGCGATCTCGTCGGCGGCGCGCCGGGCGCTCGCGATGCAGGCGGGGATGCCGACGCCGTCGTAGACCGCACCGCAGACGCGCAGCGCCGGCAGCTTGGCGACCTCGTCGCGGATCCGGGCGACGCGGCCGAGGTGGCCCACGGGGTACTGCGGCAGTCCGCCGATCCACCGGGTGACCTCGGTGGCGACGGGCCGTGCGGTCAGTCCGGTGGCCGCGGCGAGGTCGGCGAGCGAGACGCCGACGAGTTCGGCGTCCTCGCGGTGCAGGTGGTCCTCCTCGCCGTACCGGCCCACCGAGGTCCGCAGGACGAAGAGGCCGGGTGCCGCGTCGGAGACCCACTGCCACTTGTGGGTGGAGAAGGTGGCGGCCTTGATGGTGTGTCCGTCGACCGGCGGCACCAGGAAGCCGGAGCGCCCGTCGAAGGACGTGAGCCCGGCCACGTCGGAGCGGCGGAAGGCCATGGTGACCAGGGCCATGGAGGCGTACTCGACGCCCGCGAGTTCGGCTGAGGCGGCCGGGGACTCGGCGGCGAGCAGCGTGGAGGCGGACCAGGCGGGGGCGGCGAGGACGATGCCGTCGGCGGTGATCACCCGGGTGTCCGTGCGTACGTCCCAGCCGTCCGCGGTACGGGTCAGGCCCAGCACGGGGGTCTCGGTGAGGATCTCGCCGCCGCCGGCGCGCACGGCGTCGGCGACGGCGCCCGGCAGCGTGCCGATCCCGCCCTCGATGCCCTGGAAGACCGGTCCGGTCTGCTGCCGCGCGGCGGCCTGTTCCTGGATGCGGGTGACGCCGTCGAGGAGCGAGCCGGACTGCCGGGCGAGCTCGAAGAGCTGCGGTACGGCGGCGCGCATCGAGATCCGGTAGGCGTCGCCGGCGTAGACCCCGCCCAGGAGCGGCTCGACCAGCCGGTCGACGACCTCGCGGCCCAGCCGGTCGGCCACGTACGCACCGACGGCCACGTCGTCGCCGACGGCGGTCGGGGTGAGGTCGCGTTCCTGCGCGATCCGGGCGAGGCCCTCGGGCGAGAGCACGTCGCCCAGGACGGAAGGGTCGCCGGGCACGCCCATCACATGGCCCTTGGGCATGGGGCGCAGCGCGTCGCGGGTCCACAGCGAGGCGGTGGCCGTGGCCGGCGGCCGGAGGCGTCCGCCGAGGCCGACCTCGCGGGCCAGGCCGACCGCTTCCGGGCGCCGGGCGAGCATCGACTCGGCGCCGAGGTCGACCTGCACGCCCGCGACCTCACCGGTCATGAGCTTGCCGCCGAGCCGGGCGGTGGCCTCCAGGAGGGTGACCTTCAGGCCGGTACCGAGAAGCCGGTGGGCGGCCGCGAGTCCGGCGATGCCGCCGCCGATGACGACGACGTGCCCCGGGGCCCTGTCCGCACGCTGTGTTGAACGCTGCATGCCCCCACTCTCTCAAACCTCTTCCGAGTCCCGACCGTGACCGCTTCGAAACCGGTTTCACGCAACCCGGCCCACCCCCTCGTACGTCGAATCGGAGCCATCAATCACCCGTCCTGGGGGGACAGTTATGCAGGCAGCACTCCAGACCCGTACCGGCAGACGAACGGCCGGTCCCGCGGCCCGCCGCTCGCGCACCGCGCTCGCCGCCGGGCTGCTCACCGCGGTCCTCGCGCTGAGCGGCTGCGGCGCGGCCGGTGACGACGGCGCGAGCTCCGACCGGCCCGCGCTCTCCGCCAAGCGGCAGGACAAGGCGGGCTCCGCGGCCGGGGAGGGGGAGGCCGACGGCAAGCAGGCACCCGCGAAGTCGGCGGAGCCGAAGAAGCCGGACCCGGCGTCCGCGACGCACGTCATCCGCACCGCGGCACTGTCCGTGCAGGTCAAGAGCGCCTCCAGGGCCGCCGCGAGCGCCCGGACCGTCGCGCAGGACGCGGGCGGTCTGGTCGCCGACGAGAGCACCGAGCAGGTCGACGAGACGCACGACTCCTCGCATCTCGTCCTGCGGGTGCCCCAGGACGCGTACGACCGTGTGCTGCGGGAGCTCTCGGGGGCGGGGAAGCTCCTCTCCCGTACGTCGACCGCGAAGGACGTCACGGACCAGGTCGTCGACACCGACAGCCGGATCGCCACCCAGCGCGCCAGCGTGGCGCGGGTGCGCAAGCTGATGGACCGGGCCGACAGGCTCGCCGACGTGGTCACGCTGGAAGGCGAACTGAGCAGCCGTCAGGCGGCCCTGGAGTCGCTGCTCGCCCAGCAGGCCTCGCTGAAGGACCGTACGGGCATGGCCACGATCACGCTTGACCTGACGGAGCCGGAGACGGCCGCCGAGGACGACGACGAAGGTCCGGGGTTCCTGGACGCCCTGTCGGGCGGCTGGGACGCCTTCGTGACGACGCTGCGGTGGATCGCGATGGTGCTGGGCGCCTCGGCCCCGTTCCTGGCCGTGGCCGCCGTGCTGCTGGTCCTGTGGCGGGTGCTGCTGCGCCGCCGGGGCAGGAGGGCGGGGGCGCCGCCGGCCGGCGAGTGAGGTCTCCCGGGGGCGCCGCGGCGCCCCCGGGTTCCGCCGCGCCGTAGCGTGGGCCCCTCGGACGGGGCGTCGAAGGGACCTGGCATGGCGGCGGAACGACTGGTGGTCATCGGAGGCGACGCGGCGGGCATGTCGGCGGCGTCGCAGGCACGCCGGCTCAAGGGCCCGGACGAGCTGAGCATCACCGCCTTCGAGCGGGGCCACTTCACCTCGTACTCCGCCTGCGGCATCCCGTACTGGGTCGGCGGCGACGTGGAACAGCGGGACGACCTGATCGCCCGCACGCCCGAGGAGCACCGGGCCCGCGCCATCGACCTGCGCACGCGCACCGAGGTGACCGAGATCGACGTCGCCGGGCAGCGGGTGCGCTCGCTTGACCGGGACTCGGGCGAGAGCGCCTGGACCGGTTTCGACAAGCTGGTGATCGCGACGGGCGCCCGTCCGGTGCGGCCCGCGCTGCCCGGCATGGACGCGGCCGGGGTGCACGGTGTGCAGACGCTGGACGACGGGCAGGCCCTGCTGGACTCCCTGGACCGGGCGGGCGGTGAGCGCCGGCGCGCGGTCGTCGTCGGCGCGGGCTACATCGGGGTCGAGATGGCCGAGGCGATGCTGAAGCGCGGCTTCGAGGTGACCGTCCTCAACCGGGGCGAGCAGCCGATGGCGACGCTCGACCCCGACATGGGGCGTCTCGTCCACGACGCGATGGACGGGCTCGGGATCACGACGGTGAACAGGGCCGCGGTCACCGCGATCCGCACCGGGCCGGACGGCCGGGTGGCCGCCGTCGAGACGGCCGACGCGTCCTACCCGGCGGACGTGGTGGTGCTCGGCATCGGCGTCGAGCCGGAGACGGCACTGGCCCGGGCGGTCGGGCTGCCGCTCGGCCCGCACGGCGGGCTGCTCACCGATCTGTCGATGCGGGTCGTGGGCCACGACAACATCTGGGCGGGCGGCGACTGCGTCGAGGTCCTGGACCTGGTGGCGGGCCGCACCCGGCACATCGCGCTGGGCACGCACGCGAACAAGCACGGCCAGATCATCGGTTCGAACGTGGGCGGCGGCTACGGCACGTTCCCCGGCGTGGTCGGCACCGCGGTGAGCAAGGTCTGCGACCTGGAGATCGCCAGGACCGGTCTGCGCGAGAAGGACGCCCGCGCGGTGGGCCTGCGGTTCGTCTCGGCGACGATCGAGTCGACGGGCCGGGCGGGCTACTACCCGGGGGCGCGGCCCATGACGGTGAAGATGCTCGCGGAGTACCGCACGGGGCGGCTGCTGGGCGTGCAGATCGTGGGCCGGGACGGGGCGGCGAAGCGGGTGGACGTGGCGGCGGTGGCGCTCACCGCGGGAATGACGGTCGAGCGGATGACGTCGCTGGACCTGGGGTACGCGCCGCCGTTCTCGCCCGTCTGGGACCCGGTGCTGGTGGCGGCGCGCAAGACGGTGACGGCGCTGCGGCAGGCGGGCACCGCCTGAGCGGCGCCCGCCTGCCCGTCGTTCAGCGTGCGGTGCTGGTGTGGACGTACTCGACGAGCCGCGACAGCGCGTCGGGGTCCATGTTCGGCATCACGCCGTGGCCCAGGTTGAAGATGTGGCCCTCCAGGCCCGCGGCGGCGTCCAGCACCTCCTGCGTCTTGGCCTCCACCGCGGCGGTCGGGGCGAAGAGCACGGCGGGGTCGAGGTTGCCCTGGAGCGCCTTGCCGGGGCCGACGCGGCGCGCGGCCTCGTCGAGCGGGACCCGCCAGTCGACGCCGACGACGTCCGCGCCGGCCTCGCCCATGAGGCCGAGCAGTTCACCGGTGCCGACACCGAAGTGGATGCGCGGGACGTCGTACGACGCGACGGCGTCGAGGACCTTCGCGGAGGCGGGCAGCACCGAGCGGCGGTAGTCGGCGGGGGCCAGCGCGCCGACCCAGGAGTCGAAGAGCTGCACGGCGGAGGCGCCGGCCTCGATCTGGACCTTGAGGAAGGCGCCGGTGATGTCGGCGAGACGGTCGAGCAGGTCGGCCCAGAGCTCCGGGTCCCCGTACATCAGGGCCTTGGTGTGCTCGTGGTTGCGGGACGGGCCGCCCTCGACCAGGTAGCTGGCGAGGGTGAAGGGAGCGCCCGCGAAACCGATCAGCGGGGTGGAGCCCAGCTCCGCCGTGAGCAGGCCGATGGCCTCGGTGACGTACCAGACGTCCTCGGGGGTGAGATCGCGCAGCCGGGACAGGTCGGCCCGCGAACGGATCGGTTCGGCGATCACCGGTCCGACGCCGGGCTTGATGTCGAGGTCGATGCCGATCGCCTTGAGCGGGACGACGATGTCGCTGAAGTAGACCGCGGCGTCGACCTTGTGGCGGCGCACGGGCTGCATCGTGATCTCGGCGACGAGCTCCGGCATCGTGCAGGACTCGAGCATCGGAATGCCTTCGCGCGCCTTCAGGTACTCGGGCAGCGAGCGTCCCGCCTGGCGCATGAACCAGACCGGCGTGTGCGGCACGGTCTCGCGCCTGCACGCCTTCAGGAACGCCGAGTCGTGGGTGGCGGAGGTCTTCGTCTGCTGGCCCGAGGGGCGGTCAATAGCACTCACACACAGAATCTTCGCACGCACACGGAATGAGCCCTGCCCCGCACGGGTGTCCTTCCGCGCGCGAGGCTCCGGTTCCGCCTACTCTTCCCCGCATGGCTCCGGCGCAGGGACACTTCTCCGATCAATCCGATGGTGACAGCGAGGACAGTGCGGAGGGTGGTTCCGTCCCGCCCGCGTTCCGTTCGGCGGTGGACGCGCTGCGCTCGGCGCGGCTGCGCCCCGAACTGGAGGTGGAGCCGACGCGGCCGCCCAAACGGCTCGCTCCGTACGCGTACGCGCTGGAGGCGGCGGTCGTCGACGGCGAGGACGACCTCGCGGACGGGCGGCTCGTCCTGCTCCACGACCCGGACGGCCACGAGGCCTGGCAGGGCAACTTCCGGCTGGTGACGCTGGTGCGTGCCGAGCTGGAGCCGGAGATGGCCTCCGACCCGCTGCTGCCGGAGGTGTGCTGGTCGTGGCTGACGGGAGCACTGGAGGCGCGCGGTCTGTCGTTCGGGGAGGCGGGCGGCACGGTCACCCGGGCGGGATCGCACTACTTCGGTGCGCTGGAGACGCGGCGGCCGGCCACACAGATCGAGATCCGGGCGTCCTGGACGCCGCGCGAGGGCCGCGGCGGGGTGCCGGACACGGCGGCGCACCTGATGGCGTGGGGCGACCTGCTGTGCCAGATCGCCGGCCTGCCGCCGTCGGGTCCCGTGGACGCGGCGGTGGTGACGCTGCCGCAGCGGCGCGGTCCGCAGGTCTCGTAGGCGTCCGCCCGCGCACGCCCCCCGCTCCGGATTTCCGTTCCGGATCCGCGTCCAGGTTCCGTGACACAGCGTCACGGAACCTCGCACAGTCACCGGCTCTTTTTTCGTACAATCGATCGCGCGTCCTATTTGCCCGAATTGTTACTCACCAAATCGTGATCTTCCTCTAAAGGAGCAGGGGTCTGCTGCCGAAGGAGTCAATGACCCTTCAAGCACGGTTCGCCCCGGCTTCATCCCCGAGCCGGCCCGTCCCGCCACTCCCCAGGAGGCCTGGTGTCCGTTCTCCTCGAGCAGCCCGCAAGCCTGGTCGCCTACCGCCCGAACAAGCCGACGGCCATGGTCGTCGTGGCCGACCCGCGCGTCCGTTCCACCGTCACCCGCCATCTGTGGGCACTCGGAGTACGTGACGTCATCGAGGCGTCGTCCATCGCGGAGGCCCGCCCCCGCGTCGGCAACCCGCGCGACATCTGCGTAGCCGACGTCCACCTGCCCGACGGTTCCGGGCTGACCCTGCTGTCCGAAACCCGAGCCGCCGGCTGGCCGAACGGCCTCGCCCTCTCCGCCGCCGACGACATCGGCGCCGTGCGCAACGCCCTCGCGGGCGGCGTCAAGGGCTACGTCGTCACCGGCACCCGTACCAACATCGGCCACCCCACCCGTCCCGGCGTCGCACCCATCGGCGCCACCGCCGCCCGTATGCACCGCCGGCCCCCCGGCACCCCGAGCCACCCGGGCGGCTACCGCGAACTGTCCGGACGTGAGGTGGAGGTCCTGCGCCTCGTCGCCGAAGGACAGTCCAACAAGGCGATCGGCGTCTCCATGGGGCTGTCCGCCCTGACCGTCAAGAGCCACCTCGCCCGCATCGCCCGCAAACTCGGCACCGGGGACCGCGCAGGCATGGTCGCCGTCGCCCTGCGAACGGGCATCATCCACTGAATCCCGACGAAACCGCACCCCCGCCGGTGTGCAGAGATGCGGAACCGGCTGGATTACATGCATCGGCGCCCGTCGACGGATCATTCCGTCGACGGGCGCCGTACATACACAGATACCCTTGACACGTGACCGACGCCCAAGAGACCGCAGCAGACACTTCACTGCGAACCACCGGGGGCGCCCCCCCGGACGACGTCGCCCCGGCGCCGATCCCCTTGCTCGAACCGCGCGAGGGCATTCCACCGGTGGTGGCCTCCGACGATGCCCTGGCCGGGGTGATCGCGGCCTTCGCCGCGGGCACCGGCCCGGTGGCCGTCGACGCCGAGCGCGCCTCCGGCTACCGCTACGGGCAGCGCGCCTACCTCGTGCAGCTGCGCCGTGAGGGCGCGGGCAGCGCGCTCGTCGACCCGGTCGGCTGTCCCGACCTGTCCGGGCTCGGGGAGGCGCTGCGCGGAACCGAGTGGATCCTGCACGCGGCGACCCAGGACCTGCCCTGTCTGCGCGAGATAGGGATGACCCCGACCGGGCTCTTCGACACCGAGCTGGCCGGACGGCTGGCCGGGTTCCCGCGGGTCGGCCTCGGCGCCATGGTCGAGAGCGTGCTCGGCTACTCACTGGAGAAGGGCCACTCCGCCGTCGACTGGTCCACCCGCCCGCTGCCCGACCCCTGGCTGCGCTACGCGGCGCTCGACGTCGAGCTGCTGATCGACCTGCGCAACTCGCTGGAGGAGGAGCTCGACCGGCAGGGCAAGCTGGAGTGGGCGCAGGAGGAGTTCGCGGCCATCGCCTCGGCACCGCCCGCTCCCCCGCGCCAGGACCCGTGGCGCCGCACCTCCGGCATGCACAAGGTCCGCCGCCGCCGGCAGATGGCCGTGGTCAGGGAGCTGTGGACGCTGCGCGACCAGGTCGCACGGCGCCGCGACATCTCCCCCGGCAAGGTGCTCGGCGACGCCGCGATCGTGGAGGCCGCGCTCGCGCTCCCGCCGAACACCCAGGCGCTGACCGCCCTGCCCGGCTTCGGCCACCGCATGGGCCGGCGCCAGCTGGAGCAGTGGCAGGGGGCCGTGGACCGGGCGAAGGAGCTGCCCGACACGGAGCTGCCGCAGCCCGGCCAGCCCCTCACGGGCCCGCCCCCGCCCCGCGCCTGGGCGGACAAGGACCCGGCGGCCGCCGCCCGGCTGTCGGCCGCCCGCACCGCCGTGTCCGAGCTCGCGGAGCGGCTGAACATGCCGCAGGAGAACCTCATCACCCCCGACACCGTGCGCCGGGTCTGCTGGGAGCCGCCGAAGAACCTGACGCCGGACACGGTCGAGAACGCACTCGCCGGATACGGTGCGCGGCACTGGCAGATCGAGCAGGTGGGCCCGATCCTGCTCCGCGCGCTCGCCTCGGAAGCCTGAGGGAGTCCGGGAAATCCGAAGAATTCGGAGGAGGGCCGCCTGAGAAGGCATGGGACAGGGGCGTATTCACGCCAGGTTCCACGAGCTCCCCGGACCCGCACCACGCGCTCGTCCCAGGCCCGGACGGCCCCTTTTCGGGGCCGTCCGGGCCTTTTCGCGCATGTGACCTTCGCCGCTCCCGCCACAAGGACTGGGCAGTCTGGTTACCCGCAAGTAGCATGTGGGTGGCGGCGCGCTCCTGGGCGTGCCCCGCAGCAGTGCCATCCCGCACCCTGGAGGAGAGCCATCGTGCCTCGTACCATCCGGGACGTCGTCTTCGTCGACGGCGTCCGCACCCCGTTCGGCAAAGCGGGCCCGAAGGGCATCTACCACGAGACCCGCGCCGACGATCTCGTCGTGAAGGCCATCCGGGAGCTGCTGCGCCGCAACCCGGACCTGGACCCCGCCAAGATCGACGAGGTCGCCATCGCCGCGACCACGCAGATCGGCGACCAGGGCCTCACGCTCGGCCGCACCGCCGGAATCCTGGCCGGTCTGCCGCAGTCCGTCCCCGGTTACTCGATCGACCGCATGTGCGCGGGCGCCCTGACCGCCGTCACCTCGACGGCCGGCTCGATCGCCTTCGGCGCGTACGACGTCGTCGTCGCCGGTGGCGTCGAGCACATGGGCCGCCACCCGATGGGCGAGGGCGTGGACCCGAACCCGCGCTTCGTGTCGGAGAAGCTGGTCGACGAGTCCGCCCTGTTCATGGGCATGACCGCGGAGAACCTGCACGACCGGTACCCCACGATCACCAAGCAGCGCGCCGACGAGTACGCGGTGCGTTCGCAGGAGAAGGCCGCCAAGGCGTACGCCAACGGCAAGATCCAGCAGGACCTGGTGCCGGTCTCCGTGCGCCGCACGAACGCGGAGGCCGGTGAGACGGGCTGGGGCCTGGTCACCGCCGACGAGCCGATGCGCCCGGGCACCACGCTGGAGTCCCTGGCCGGTCTGAAGACCCCGTTCCGCGCCCACGGCCGCGTGACGGCCGGCAACGCCGCGGGTCTCAACGACGGCGCCACCGCCTCGCTGCTCGCCGCCGAGGACGTCGCCCGCGAGCTGGGCCTCCCGGTCAGGATGCGCCTCGTCTCCTACGCCTTCGCCGGCGTCGAGCCGGAGGTCATGGGCTACGGCCCGATCCCGGCCACGGAGAAGGCGCTGTCGAAGGCCGGGCTGTCCATCTCGGACATCGGTCTCTTCGAGATCAACGAGGCGTTCGCCGTGCAGGTGCTCGCCTTCCTGGAGCACTACGGCATCGCCGACGACGACGCCCGCGTCAACCAGTACGGCGGCGCGATCGCCTACGGCCACCCGCTGGCCTCCTCCGGCGTCCGGCTGATGACCCAGCTGGCCCGCCAGTTCGAGGAGCAGCCGGAGGTCCGCTACGGCCTGACGACCATGTGCGTCGGCTTCGGCATGGGCGCCACGGTCGTCTGGGAGAACCCGCACTTCGACGGAGGCAACAAGTGAGCACGACCACCACTGAGCTTCTGAAGGGCGCGGCCGAGCTGTTCCCCGGCGAGGTCGTCACCCAGGCGCACGTACGCCACCTGGACCTCCCGGGCGGTGCGGGCAACTTCGCCCTCATCACCCTGGACAACGGCCTGGACCACACCAAGCCGACCACCTTCGGACCGCAGTCGCTGGCGAACCTGAACGCCGCCATCGACCAGGTCGAGAAGGAGGCCGCCGAGGGCACGGTCACCGGTATCGGCATCACCGGCAAGCCGTTCATCTTCGCGGTCGGCGCCGACCTCAAGGGCGTCGAGCTGCTGAAGGAGCACAGCGACGCGCTGGCCATCGGCAAGGGCGGCCACGACGTCTTCCGCCGCCTTTCCGGCCTCGCGGTCCCGACGTTCGCGTACTACAACGGCGCGGCGATGGGCGGCGGTGTCGAGGTCGGTCTGCACTGCTCGTACCGCACCGTCTCCAAGGCGCTGCCCGCGTTCTCGCTGCCCGAGGTCTTCCTCGGTCTGGTCCCCGGCTGGGGCGGCTGCGCGCTGCTCCCCAACCTGATCGGCGCGGACCGCGCGGTCTCGGTGATCATCGAGAACTCGCTGAACCAGAACCGCCAGCTCAAGGGCAAGCAGGTCTTCGAGCTCGGGATCGCCGACGCGCTCTTCGAGGGCGCGGACTTCCTGGAGCAGTCGCTGATCTGGACGGCGAACGTCCTGAACGGCACGCTCACGGTGGAGCGCCCCGAGATCGACCGCGGTGACGCCTGGGACCAGGCCGTCGCCCGGGGCAGGGCCATCGCCGACTCCAAGGTGCACGGCGCCGCCCCGGCCGCGTACCGCGCGCTGGAGATCATCGCCGCGGCCAAGGACGGCGACCTGAGCGCCGGTTTCGACGCCGAGGACCAGGCCCTCGCGGACCTGATCATGGGCGGCGAGCTGCGCTCCGGGATCTACTCGTTCAACCTGGTCCAGAAGCGCGCCAAGCGCCCGGCCGGTGCCCCGGACAAGGCCCTGGCCCGTCCGGTCACCAAGGTCGGCGTGGTGGGCGCGGGCCTGATGGCCTCGCAGCTCGCGCTGCTCTTCCTGCGCCGCCTCGAAGTACCGGTCGTGCTGACGGACATCGACCAGGCGCGCGTCGACAAGGGTGTGGGCTACGTCCACGCCGAGATCGAGAAGCTGCTCGGCAAGGGCCGCATCAACCAGGACAAGGCCAACCGCCTGAAGGCCCTGGTCTCCGGTGTGCTGGACAAGGCGGAGGGCTTCGCCGACGCCGACTTCATCATCGAGGCGGTCTTCGAGGAGATCGGCGTCAAGCAGCAGGTGTTCGCGGAGGTCGAGGCGGTCGCCCCGGCGCACGCGATCCTCGCCACCAACACCTCGTCCCTCTCGGTCACCGAGATGGCGTCGAAGCTGAAGAACCCCGAGCGGGTCGTCGGTTTCCACTTCTTCAACCCGGTCGCGATCCTCCCGCTCCTGGAGATCGTCCGCGGCGAGCAGACCGACGACGCCTCGCTGGCCACGGCCTTCGGTGTCGCCCGCAAGCTGAAGAAGACCGCGGTGCTGGTGAAGGACGCCCCGGCGTTCGTCGTGAACCGCATCCTCACCCGCTTCATGGGCGAGATCCAGAACGTCATCGACGAGGGCACCCCGGTCGAGGTCGCGGAGAAGGCCATCGAGCCGCTCGGCCTGCCGATGTCCCCGCTGGTGCTCCTGGAGCTGGTCGGCCCGGCGATCGGCCTGCACGTCTCCGAGACCCTGAACCGCGCCTTCCCGGAGCGCTTCACCGTCTCCGAGAACCTGGCGGCCGTGGTCAAGGCCGGCAAGCGCGGTTTCTACGTCTACGACTCCGGCAAGCCGGAGCTGGACCCGGAGGTCGCCGCACTCCTGAAGCAGGGCGATGTCGTCCTGTCCGAGGAGCAGGTCCGCGACCGCGTCCTGGACGCGGTGGCGCAGGAGATCGGTCTGATGCTGGACGAGGGCGTCGTCGCCGAGGCCCAGGACATCGACCTCTGCCTGATTACCGGCGCGGGCTGGCCCTTCCACCTGGGCGGCATCACGCCGTACCTGGACCGCGAGGGCGTCTCCGAGCGGGTGAACGGGAAGAAGTTCCTGGCGCAGGGCGTGGCGAGCGTCCCGGCGTAACACCCTTCGTTTCCTCGGACCGCGGCCCGGCACACCTGTGCCGGGCCGCGGTTCATTCGGCGATCACCGCCAGGGCGGTGGCCACCGCCCGTTCGGTGCGTGCGCCGCCCGGCGAGTCGGTCGGCCGGTTCCACAGCCGGTCCTCGACCACCATGGTCGTCGAACCTCCGCCGTCCAGGTTCACGGCGTCGGCCGCCCCCATCGAGACCATGAGGTCCGCCGCCTCCTGGAGCGAGACGCCGGCACTGATTCCGGGCCTCCGGCCGTCGAACGTCACCAGCAGGAGGGTTCCGTCCGCGGTGACGCCCGCCACGGTTCGGGGCTCCCGCTGCGCGACCGCGGCGCGGGAGAGCCCGTTGGCCTCGGCGTTGATCCGGGTCCGGCCGTCCCGGACCAGTGCGGGACCCGCCCCGATGACCGAGGTCTGCGTACCGGACAGCCGTACCTCCCGGCTGTCGTACACGGCGGAGGTCACCGCGACGGACGCCCCGGGCCGGGCGTGGCGCGAGAGCCATTCCGCGCCCTTGCCGATCCCGGACAGGACGCGTCCCCCGGACGGCACCGGGCCCCCGGCGGGCACCCGGAGTGCCGTCACCTTTCCGGTGCTGTCGAGGAGTGCGTCCACACTGCCCCTGCCGCCCTTGGGGGAGGCTGCGCCCCATGCGGCGCCGATGGCCACGATCTCGTCCGGGTCCAGGCACAGCTGGTTGTGGACCGGGTAGGAGACCGGTTCGCCGGTACGGGCGAGCCGGTCTCCGCCGACTCCTCCGCAGCCCACGATGCGCCCGGGCACCCGGTTGATCCCGTCCAGCTCCCGGTGCGCGCCGTCGGACGCGGCGAGGGACGAGGACGTGGAGACCTCGTCGATGCGGGGACGTGTGGCGGGGCCTCCGAGGATCAGGGCGGTCCGTCCGTTGGCCGCCTCGCTCAGCAGACTGCCTCCCGTCGCGTACACCCCGAGCGGGTCCCCCTCGTAGCCGCTGAACGCCGGCCCGCCGCGGATGTCGAAGTAGGAGGCGTTCACCGCGGCCCAGGCACCCGCCTCATGGGCCATGCTGCGCACGGTCGCGGACGCGGCCAGGCCCCTGCCGTGCACGCCCTTCACCGTCACCCGCGCACCGGGCGACAGCGAGATCTCGCTGATCCTGACGGGGCTGCCGTCGGCGAGCCGACGGGTGGACCGCTCCAGTTCCACCCCGTCGGGGACGGTCGGGGCGGGCGCACCCGTCCCCGGGGACGCCGAGCGCTTCGCGGGCGGGGCGCCGGGGCTCCCGCCGGGCCCGGGACCGCATGCCGCTGCCAGCAGGCCGACGGTCAGGGCCCACACGCCGAACCGGACGCGTGCCGGTGTCACACTGCCCCCTGGTGGACTGGACGTTCTCGGCCCCTGGACACTGGCGGGCCTCAGCCCGCGATCACTCCGGGCGTGGTGCCCAGATCGCCCACGAAGACGGTGACCTGCGCACGTGTGAGCCGGTCCGCCGCGTCGGCGAGTACGTAGTCGAACGAGTCGTAGCCCGCGAACCCGGTGACCGGGCTGTAGGTCACCAGCCCGTCGGGGCCGACGCCCGTCTCCCCGAAACGGGCCGGGCCGACGCCGACCAGCCGCACGCCGTCCCCCAGTCCGTCCGTGAGGCCGTTGACCGCGCCCCGGTACCCGGGCGGCACCATGAGCTTCCTGCCCTGGGCCGGGAGCGGGGCGATCCGGTAGCCGAGCTGCTTGATCGACCGGGTGCTCGCCGTGAGGCTGCTCCCGCCGTCGGCGATGATGCCTGCCCGCAGTTGCGGTACGAGGAAGGCGTCCAGGGGCACGTTCTCATGAACCGTCAGCGCGAACCGGGCCGTCCGTTCCTCCCCCGGGACGGTGGAGGTCGCATACCGGTCGCCCACCGCGAGCAGGCTCATCCCGGCGGCCCCCTCCACCACGGCCACCCTGCTGAACGACTCGACCATCAGATAGCCGTAGTAGCGCGATCCCGGCCCCTCGGGTACGACCTTGAGCTCGAACGCGGCCGTCTCGCCCGGCCGCAGCGGACGGGCCGGGTCCTTGTCCCCGTGAAGCTCCACGGTGCAGACGATGGCCGGGTTTCCGGGCTGGACGCTCCTCAGCCGTGCGATCGGGTACATGCGCGTGTCCGTCACAGTTCCGCCCCCGCGCCGGAGGTCCTGGCCCGGGTCAAGGCGGCATGGGTCTCGTCGTCGAGCCAGGTCACCGCCGTGGGCGGGAAATCCTGCCGGTCGAGATCGACGGCCCAGTTCGGCGGGATGATCTGCTGCGCGACGAGCGAGTAGGCGACGAAACGGGCGCAGGCGATGGCTCCGGCGGGAATCAGGTGCCCCGGATCGTCGAAGCCGTCGGGATAGTTCGGATGCTCACCCGGCCGGAGGTGAACGAACAGCGAACGGGTGCCCTCGTCCCCCAGCTCCGTCCACCACGACAGGCTCTGGTGGTAGAGATCGATGTAGGGCGTGCTGGTCTCGACGGCGACGTCATGCATCGCCATGGCGTATTCCACGTGCTCACGCGAGAGGTTTCCGTGCACGTCGTGGGTGTTCCGCTCGTGCGTGCTCACCAGCACCGGGTGCGCGTTGCGCGAGCGGGCGCCGTGCACGAAACGGCGGAGACAGGAACGGAAGTCGCCGAAGGCCTCGGTCCGCAGCCATTTCTCGGGCTTGGCATCATTGATGCCGAACGAGATGAGCAGGTAGTCGCCCGGCGCGATGTTCTCCAGGATCCAGTCCAGCCGCCCGCGCTCGCTGAAGGTGCGGGAACTGGCGCCCGCGCGGGCGCAGTTCACGATCTCGACCCGGGGATCGAAGAAGAGCGGAAGCACCTGCCCCCACCCCGTCATCGGCGCCCGGCTCATCTCCCTCGCGACCGAGGTCGAATCACCGGCGATGAAGATCCGGTATGCGGGCTCCATGCCCGCCCCGCTCTCAGGCAGCACTTTCCCACACCTTCTCGGTCTGCCGCACGTGACCGGGGACCACCGGTCCCGGCGGTGCGAGGGCGCTCGCCCCCGCGGTGCCCAGGCTGTCGATCGCTTCGAAGACCCGCTCGCAGTTCCCGTGGTCGCGGTGGGCGAAGAACTGCTCGGCCCGCTCGCGGTACGGGGACTGCACGACGAACCGGTTCCTGATCGAGGCGATGATCTCGTCCACGGCGGTGTCCACCGTCCGGCAGACGGGACCGAACCCGTCCGTCGAGAGGTCGAAGTAGCCGCGCTTGTAGTGCCGCCCGTAGAAGTCCTCCTCGTCGAAGGGCACATGGACGATCGGGGTGTCCATGTAGGCCACGTCGAAGAAGACGGAGGAGTAGTCCGTCACCATCAGGGCGCATTCCTTCATGGCCTGCTGCACATTGCGTGCCTGCGGATCGGCCACGATGATCGACGGCGAATCGAGCTGGAAGTGATGGAGGTAGGGACGGATCTCGTAGTGCGGGAAGAACTCCAGGTCGACGCCGAAGTGGTCCAGCGCCCGCGCGAGCCGGGCGTCGGACAGGAGCGCGCGGTAGAACCGGAAGTACTCGGACTGTGTGAAGGACGTCTTCGCCGGGCCCGCGCCCTTCTTGTACGAAGCCGTGACGATCCACTGGCGCCAGGTCGGCATGAGAAGGATGCGCGGGCGCTCCCTCGGCTCCTTGCGCAGCGCGTCGAACCGGGTGAAGCCGGCGAGCACGGCCCTCGATCCGTATCCCGCCTCCTCGGCGAAGAACTCGCGCTCCTGACGCCCGCCGGTGATGATCATGTCGTAGCTGGTGATCCACTGCGACGCACCGCTCGTCACGTCGTTGTACGTGATGCCGTGCTGCAGGAATATGCGCTGGTACCGGATCAGCTCACCGAACCGGTGCAGGTAGAGAGCCTTCCGGTAGCCCTGCGGGACCAGATAGGACTCGGAGTCGTAGGCCCCGATGAGCTTGGTCGCGTGGAGCAGGTACATGCGGTGCTTCCACGAGCCCAGCTTCAGTACGTTTCCGTACGGACTCACCTTCGCGAAGTCGGCGGAGTCACCGTCGATGACGTAGTAGGCGCGGCATCGCTTCCGGTTCTCCCTGATCCACTTGAAGAAGTGGTAGGAGTTGTCCTGCGCCGTGTCCGAGCGTTCGCCGATGATCCATATCTCGCGCGAGTGCAGCAGGGGATAGACGAGCCAGTAGGCCAGCCTCATCCGCCAGCCCGGGTTCCGCCGCTTCATGATCCGGAGTTCACGCGCGGTCCGCCAGAGGACCTGCTTCAGGCGGGCCCTCACCGTGCGGTTGATCAGTCTGAAGTGCAGGGAGTCGCTGTCCCCGATCGTCATCATGTACCGGTACCCGCCGACTTCACCGACGCCCTTGAGGCGGTGCAGCGGCAGCCGGGCCTTCATCACCACGTTGCGGTGACGCGTGCCGTCGGGCGAATGAACGCGCAGCCGGAAGTCGCCCGCCCTGAACCCGCCCTCGACGAGCTTGCTCAGCGGGATCTCGGCGTACCAGCCGGCATAGACGTCCTTGCCGTTCCTGGCGTTGTTGAGGTCCCGCCGGTAGATCTGCCGGAGCGGAACGACGATCTTCTCCGCACGCGTCTGATGGACGAACTCCAGGAGGTTGACGAACTTCGAGTCGATGTTCATGCCCGGGAAGGACATGCAGCCTTCGACCACCAGAACCGAGCCCCGCGCGCGCACCGACTCCACGACGACGTTGGGGTCCTTCACGCGGGCGGCACTCGACTGCCGTGCGGGATTCCCGAACATCCGGAAGAAGCCCTCGTCGTCCACCTGAACGGCCAGCGGAACGTTCTCCAGGACGTCCTCCGGCGCGACGAACAGGGCGAAGTTCCCGGTCTTCGCCGCATAGTGGTCGAGCTGCTGCGCCGGGTTGGTGACGAACTCGTCGATCACGTCGTCCGGGATGTCCGCGTAGTGCGACCGGATCCCGGGGAATATCTCCTCCAGTTGCGACCTGCCCATCATGTTGCGGGCGTTGCAGAGGAATCCCTTGTACGTACGGGTCACGTACCTCTGGAAGATCCTGCGGATCTCCGGTGACTCGTCCGCCGACATGTTCAGCAGGAAGTGGTTGAGCTTCAGGTGGTCCCAGTAGTTCGCCGGCTTGCTCCACAGCGAGTCCATGATGGACGAACCGTCGGGACGGCCCCGGTAGTAGTAGACGGGCCGGTCGACCACGCTGATGGCGCCGGAGCGCAGCATCGCGGGCAGCGTCAGCCACGCGTCCTCGAAGTGGACGCCCTCACCGAAGCGCAGACCCAGGTCGCGCAGCAGCCCGGTGCTGAAGAGCTTGTTGCACGCCGAGCCGCTGAAGACCAGGTCCGGCACCTCGGCGAAGTCCTTGACCAGGCGGTCACCGCCCCCGAAGTACTGCTTCCAGGGGCCGTAGGGGCGGTCCGGGAAGTTGACCAGGTCGCCGACCACGACGTCCGAAGCGTCGCGCCGGGCCGCCCGGAGCATGTGCGCCAAGGCGTCCTCGCCGAGGATGTCGTCGGAGTCGAGGAAGGTGACGTAGGGCGCCGTGACCCGGTCGAGGCCGTTGTTGCGGGCGTTCCCGAGACCGCCGTTCTCCTGGTGGACGACGACCACGTTGGCGTAGAAGCCGGCGAAGTGGTCCAGCATGCGCGAGGTGTCGTCGGTGGATCCGTCGTCGACGAGGATGACCTGGGTGTCGGCGAAGCCGCTCTGGGCGGCGACCGAGCCGAGACAGTCGTCGATGTACTTCTCGACGTTGTAGCAGGGCACGACGACCGCGAGACCGTACTCCCCCGTCACGTACGGCAGTGGCGGGGAGATCCTTTTCCGCCACCACATCCAGGGCGCGGCCGGGTCGCTCTGCTCGGCGTCGAAGGTCCTGCGCCCGTCGGCGGCGCATCGCAGGGCCAGGTTGCCGCTGACGGTGCGGTACCCCTCCAGCTCCTGGTCCTGCGCCCGGAAGGTGAAGGCGGAGAGGTCGCTGTCGCGCACGTTGAGCGGGGACCGGGAGCGGGTCCGCTTCCACTCCACGATGACGGAGACGTTCCAGACGGTGCTGTCGGAGAATTCCCTGCCGAGCACGGACTCCAGGTCCACCACACCGCCGAAGCCCACGAACCGCTCGTCGACCTCCGTGCCCGAGACGGCGGCGGTGAGGTCCCGCTTCGTGAACCGGTTGCGGACGGCCAGGGTGAGCTTGAGGTCGTCGCCCGCCGCTATCCGCCCGAAACGGTTGACGAGGCTGCCATCGAACCGGAGCTTTCCGCCGGTCAGCGACCAGCGGTCCAGCTGGGCGAAGAGCGGTACCTGGGAGAGGTTCGCGGCGGACAGACCGAGTTCCGTCACGTCGAGCATGCGCCGGGCCTCCGGCAGATGCAGGTGATCGCCCGACCAGTAGACGCGCCCCTCCTCCTCGACCAGGAAGGACGACAGGGTGCTCTTGCGCTGGGCGTAGTCCAGGGTCGTGAGCGCCGCTTCGATCTCCTGGTACATGAGCAGGAAGGCGCGGACCCGGTCGACGGGGTCGCAGAGCTCGAACGCCTCCTCACTGATCGAGAAGAGGTAGTTGCTCGCGATCTGCGCGAAGCCCTGCTGGAAGTCCGGGTCGCCTTCGGCGAGTGCGCGCATGTAGAGGCGGAGATCGTGGGCGAGGAACTTGGAGTCCTTGCGCACCTTGAGCTGCCACAGACCGCGGTCCAGGAGGAACGCGTCGGTGGCACGGTGCACCGCGACCCGGTCCGTGATGCTGCGCAGCTCCCCGGTGCGGCCGGTGATGGAACCGCCATCGGATTCCCACATCCACCGGTAGACGGGGTCGGTGATGATCGTGATCCCGTCGGCCAGGCAGCCGGCCACCGTGGAGAAGTAGGTGTCCTCGTAGAAGACCCCTTCCGGGAAGAAGACCCCTTGTGACCGGAGGAAGTCCACCCGGTACAGCTTCGCCGCCGCGATCGGGTCGGTGAGCATCAGGGGGAATTCCACGAGGTTGGGGACGGTGCGCCCCAGTGCGAAGACCTCGGGAGCCCAAGTCTGGCTGTCGCCGGTGGCCCGGTTGATCCGGACGGCCTTGCCCGCCGTGATGTCGCTGCCCGTCTCCAGCGCACTGGCCAGCAGCAGCTCGCACGCGCGCGGCGGCAGTTCGTCGTCGGCGTCGAGGAACATCACGTACCGGCCGGCGGCCTGGGCGATGCCCATGTTGCGCGGCGCTCCGACGCCACCGCTGTTCTCCGCGCGGCGCAGTACGCGCACGCGCGGGTTGTTGCCGGCGAAGCCCTTGACGACGTCGAGCGTGTTGTCCGTGGAGGCGTCGTCGACGACGACGACCTCGACCAGCTCGTATGTCTGGTTGACGGCGGACTGGACCGCCTTGCCGATGGTCGTCGCGGCGTTGTAGGCGGGGATGACCACTGTCACCCAGACGTCAGGGGTGTCCCGTTCGTTGTTCATCCGACGCTCTCTCGCTCACCCGGGTATCCCTGCTCCTGCGGCAGGGGGTGGTACGGGCCGGCCGCGTGCGACCCGCCGTGCACCGGGAGGACGTAGCCCTCCACCGGCTGCTGCGTGTACGTCTGCGCATGGGGTTCCCATGCGTCGGGTTCGTACGACGTGTACGGCTCGGGGTACGGCTGGAAGTACGGGTCCTCGTCGGGCCGCGGATCGACGAGGCGCTGGTCCACCAGGAATTCGTCCTGCACTCCGCGGCGATGACGGCCGCGGTGCAGGTGGGGGGCGATGGTGCCCGCCTGGGTGGGGGCCGTGCTCAGCTCTTCCATGACGGTGGTGAAGTCGCGGGTGGAGAGCCAGAACTTGTACATGATGACGAGCTCGAAGATGCCGAGCAGGACCGCGGAGACCAGGGTGGTCATCAGGATCCGGCCGATCAGCGGACCGACGATGAAGATGAACATCTGGAACTCGATGCCGCTGATCAGGTGCGGCCTGATCCGGCTGCGGAGCAGGGCCTGACGGAACCGCTGGTACCAGGGGAAGCGGTGGCGGAACTGTGCGTGCAGGTCCACGACGTGCGCGGCTTCGGCCTGTTCCTTGAGCGTCTCGGCCTCGGCTTCGGGGTTCTCGCGCAGCAGGTCCTCCATGAACTGGATCTGCGGCGCCGCCGGCTCGCCCGACGCGCCCCTCGCCGCCTCGGCCGCCGCGAGTTCGGCCTCCTTCTTCTCCCGGGTGACCTTCTCGATCTTCGTACGCATGGACATGCGCATCTTGTAGATCTGCAGGGCGTCCACGTACCGCAGCATGTCGAGGAAGACGACGAGCAGCGCCGCCAGCAGGTACCGCTCGTCCCCGTTCCGCAGGTACTGCCCGCCCATGAGCGCGAGGGCGCAGAACAGCACGCGGATGCGGTCGAAGACGTAGTCCAGCCAGCCGCCGAACACCGTGCCGTTGCCCTTGAGGCGTGCGAGCTTGCCGTCGATGCAGTCGAAGATGAAGCTCAGGTGGTAGAGCGCGGCGCCGATGATGAGGGACTGCGTGTCGCCCTTGAGGAACAGTGCGGCGGAACCGAGCCCCACGAAGAGGGCGGCCCAGGTCACGCGGTTCGGCGTGATGAAGCGGAACCTCGCCATGACGATGAGCATGCGGGTCGCGACAGGATCGACCAGAACAACCGTCCACCACGCGTCACGCTTCTTGCATGTCAGCTTCTGGACAGCACGCAGGGACAGCTTGGCCATAACCCCTCAGTCACGAGAACGACAGCGGACAGCCCGGGCGATGCACGTTCAGGCGAGAGGTGCCTTCATCTTCGCGACATGTCCACGGGTCCCTCACATGAAGGCTTGCGGACTTTATCAAAAACTAAACCGATGTTCACCAGCATTGATCGTTCATATGGAGAAGAACGATCAGCCTCGGTCGGCCACCATCACGCTGTGTACCAGGGGCCGAACTCGAAGCCCCCCGTCCGTGACTCTCGGTTCACCACGGTGAGCTGTGCCTCTCCTGTGAGAGTCGCCACCGTGACCATGCCGGTACGGTCCAGGACCGCCGCGGGCACGCCGTACGGCTCCGCTCCGGCCAGGCTGTTCCACCACACCCCGGCATCGGGCCTTCCCTCGGCGAACGCGCCGACCGCGCACGCGCCGCCGGCGTCGGGCCGCACCAGCAACGAGTAGCTCCACCCGTCCGCCTCGACGCCGCGCACCCCCGTGACCGGGCCCTCGCCCGCGGCCCCGCCGAGCGGAACCGGGGCCGTCGAGCCCAGGTACCACAGCCACGGTTCACCCGTCCCGAGGTCCCGGTAGACCACCGTGCCCGGTTCGGGTCCCGCCGCCATGGAACCGGCGCGGGGAGCGATGGGCACGGTGCGGTCCTCGGCCCACTCCCCGTCCGGCGCCGGACGGTGCCAGCGCACGACGGCCGCCGAGTCCCGCACCCGGGCGAGGAGCTCGACCTCTCCCTTGTGCGTCGTGACCGTCACCAGTTCGTCGGCCACGCGCACACCCGAGAGGTGCCGCCAGGGGGACCAGCCGCCCTCCGGCCGCTGCTCGCGAAAGCTGACGCTGTGGCCGAAGTTCCGTGCGAAGACCACGAGTCCGCCCGCGGCGTCGAACCCGGCCGCGGGGAATCCGGTCTCCCGGCTCTTGTACGCGTCCCCGGCGTTCGGGCTGCCCAGGGAGTGCCACGGAGTGAGCGGGTGTCCGGTGCGGTACTGGGCGGCGTGCACGATCTCGATGTCATCGCCCCCGCCCTTGCGGGCGGTCCTGCGCAGCGCGAAGAGGTGCGGGAGACCCGAGAAGTCCCGCACGACGCGGAGCCCGGGCATCAGTCGCGGCCCCGGCAGAAGCTCCGGTCCGTCCCAGGCGGTGCCGTGCCGCCGCTGCTGGGTCCACCTCAGCACACCCGCCGCGGAGGGGAGGAAGGCGGACGATCTGCCGTCGAAACCCTCGGTCAGCCAGCCGGTGACAGCCGGATAGCGCGGGCAGGAGACGGCGGCGCCGTGGGCGGTGGGGGGTTCCGTACGCCGGCAATCCACGAGGACGGGAGCCGACGACTCCACCTGGTACTCGCGTGCGGCCCGGAGCGCGACCAGGGCCGCCGCAGCGCGCTCGTCGGGCTCGTCGTACACGGGGCGGCCCGCCTCCATGTCCCAGTCCTGATGGGTCGGATCGGGGTCAGGAACGCGAATCCGCCGCGGCCGCAGCGCAAGCAGTTCCTTCACGACTCCGGCGATGGCGGCCTCGCGCTCCCCGGTCACGAACCGGGGCGGTCCCGCCACCCGGCAGCCGCGCCCCGAGGCATCGGCAAGGGCCCGGTCCAGGGCAGCCCGCCCCTCCTTGCCGTCGTCACGGAGGCAGATCACACCGATTCCGGACCCGCCGGCGGTCTCGGCCGCGACGAGCACCGCGGCGTCTCGCGCGCACTCCGCGACGACGGCCACCCGGCCACTCCCGGCGGTGGTGCTCATATCCGTCTCCAGTCACTCAGGGTCAGACCCGGCCCGTCCGTCTGCCGGGCGAGGACGAGGCAGCCGTCGGTCCCGACCGCCGCCACGACCGCCCGGCCGTGTCCGTCGAGCGCGAGCGACGGGTCCCCGGCGCAGTCCGTACCGGTGTCCGTCCACCACATACCGCCCCGTTCCTCCTCGGCCGGACAGGCACCCAGCCGGACCACGCCGTCCGTACCCCGCAGGGCCAGCAGCGTGCAGTCGAAACCGTCCACCGTCGCACGCAGTGCCGCGGTCCGCCCGTCCCCGGGGGTGCCGCCGAGCGGCATCGGCCAGTTCCCGGCCCGGAAGGCGACGACACCGGCCCCCCGGACGTCGGTCAGGTAGTGCGTCATCCGGCCCGGAGCGGTCTCCAGGGCCGTCGCCGACCCGGGGAGCGGGATCACTCCGGCGTCATAGCCCCGGACCATGGCCCCGCCCTGGCTGCCCTGGTGCAGATGAAGGGCTGCCACCCGGGTGGGGACGAGCACCTCGACCAGCCCGGCGGCCGTCGCCGCGAGCGAGGGCCGGTCGGTGACGCCCGCGACGTCGAGTTCCTTCCAGGCCTCCCACTGCCCGTGCTTGTCCTCGCGCCGCAGCGCCGCGCCTCCCCAGGCGGTCGGAACGCAGACGTACAGGGCGCCCCCGTCGGCCACGGCTGCCGCGGGAGCTCCCACCTGCTCGGACCGGTCGATGTCCTTGAAGGGATTGCCCAGCGACCGCCACTCGGTGACGGGGCGGCCCGTCTGGAACTGAGTGGCACACACGATGTCCACGGCCGACCTGGCGTCGGCCTTCGGCCGCACCCGGCGTCCGATCAGGTGGGCATAGCGGTTGGGTCCCTGAACCACCGTGAGGTGCGTCAGGTCCTTCGCCGGAAACGTGTCCGGACCCGACCAGCGCGGACCCCCCACGGCCTCCTCCGTCCACCGGAGCAGCGCGTCCTCGGTGTGCACGTAGGCAGTGAGCCTGCCGTCCTGTCCGGCCAGCAGCCAGGGTCCGCCCAGGACCCGGCCGACCGGTCCGGCGCCGGTGGGCGCGCTCCGCCGCTCCGCCTCGTGTGACAGGGCACCCCGCATGGCTCTTCCTCAACCTTCCAGGGCAGCGGCCCTCACATCGGGGGCCAGAATCGAGACATCATAGGCAGGATCGGACACATGAACGGGTGGCTGCCGCCGTGCCCGGCGTCCCGCGCCCATCCTTCACGGGCACCGGTCGTCCGGTGCCGAGGTCATCACCCCACCGCTCCCGCGGTGTTGTGGAGGTGACGGGGGCGGCTCAGATCTCGCGCCACTGCCCGAAGCTCAGGCCCGGCCCGTCCGTCTGCCTCGCCACGCGCGGCACACCGTCCGGGCCGGCGACCGCCATCACCAGCAGGCCCTCGGCGTCGTGCGCCAGCGCCGGGGTGGTCAGGCAGGGGGCTCCGGTGTCGGACCACCACAGGCCGTCGGCCTCGTTCTCGGTGACCCCGACGCCGACGACCGCGGTGCCGTTCGTCCCGCGATGGGCCAGCACCGTGCAGTCGAGCCCGTCCAGGGACGTGCGGACCGCCGCGTGCGGACCGTCGCCCGGGGCGCCGCCCAGGGGCATGGTCCCGGTGCCGGCGCGGTAGGCGACGACCCCGTGCTCGGGATCCGTCCAGTAGTAGGTGGCCCGGCCGGGTGCCGTCTCCAGGACGCTGAGGGAGCCGGGGTCCGCCGTGATCTCCAGGCTCCGGAACGCGCCGAATCCCCCGGCGGGCTCCTGCTGCTCCCAGTACAGGCAGGCCTCGTGCGTCGCCGCGAGGAGCACGACGCAGCCGGAGGCGAGCGCGACCACCGCGGGCTCCTGCTTGATGTGCTTGCCGCGCAGGTCCTCCCAGCCACGCCATTTCCCGTCGGGCCGCTCGCGGCGCATCATCATGCCCCCGCGCCCGTTGCGTACGGCGATGTGCACCTCGCCGGACTCGCTGACGACGGCGACGGGCGCACCGAGCCTGCGGCCCACGTCGGCTTCCTTGTGCGGGGTGCCGAGCGAGTGCCAGGCCGAGGCCGGGCGGCCGGTCTGGTACTGGATCGCGTGCACGATGTCGACGGTGACCTCTCCGTCGGCCGCGCTTCGTTCACGACGGCCGGCGAAGTGGACGTAGGCATCGGCGTTCTGGGTCACGGACAGATGCGTCAGGTCAGGCGCCGGCACCGTGTCCTGAGCGTCCCAGCCGGGACCGCCCGGGCGGCTCTCCGTCCAGCGGCGCAGGCCGCCCTCCCCGGGGACGTAGGCGGTGAGCCTGCCGTCCTTCCCGCGGGTGAGCCAGATGCCGCGGAGCGCCTTGCTTTCAGGCGCGACCTTCGAGGTCGCACGGGCATCCTGTCCGAGCATGGTCTGCGATCACCTTTCAAGAACCGGTGTTCGAGCAACGCGTGCAGCGTCCCGAAGCTGTCACATCCTAAGCCCCGCCCCGAAGGTGCCTTCCGGCCCGCCCCGCGTACGGTTTCGCGGCCGCCCGGCGACTCCCCCGGCCGGTCGGCGGGCCGTCTTCACACCATGGGCACCGTACGTACACCAGATCGACTGTCTATAGTGCTCATTCACCAGGAAACGCGGACCGGCTTCACCCCCCACCCGAGTCCCACCCCCATCACCTGCGCCCTGACCAGGCCACAAGTTGTGAGGACTCACTCAGGATGAGCCAAGACGCCACCATGCCCGGACACCGGAGCTCCCCGGAGAACCCCCGCCGCGGGCGCAAGCGTGTGCGGACGCGGGGCCAGCGCATACGCCGGGCCGTCCTGCTGTCCGTTCTGGTGCTCGTCATCGCCGCGGGCGGCACGGCCTACTGGCTCTACAGCCGGCTCGACGGGAACATCAAGGGCGTCGACATCAACAAGGCGCTCGGTGAGGACCGTCCCGAGAAGCTGCCGACCAGCGGGCAGAACCTGCTGGTCCTGGGCTCGGACTCGCGGGCCGGGGCCGAGAACAAGGAGCTGGGCGGCGGCGCGGGCGTCAGCGGGGCGCGTTCCGACACGGCGATGGTCGTGCACATCCCGGAAGGGCGCAGCAAGGCGGTCGCCGTCTCGATACCCCGTGACACCCTGGTGACCCGGCCCGAGTGCACCAAGGCCGACGGCTCGACGGTGAAGTCCGCGAACCGTGTGATGTTCAACTCCGTGTACTCCCAGGTCGGCCCCGCCTGTGTGGTCAAGACCGTCGAGAAGCTGTCCGGTGTGCGCATCGACCACTACCTGGAGATCAACTTCTCCGGGTTCAAGGGTCTCGTCGACGCCATCGGAGGCGTGACCGTCGACGTCCCCGAGGACATCCACGACAAGTCCTCCGGTCTCGACCTCACCGCCGGGTCCCACAAGCTCGACGGCACCCAGTCCCTCGCCTACGTCCGCACCCGGCACGGCATCGGTGACGGCAGCGACCTCGGGCGCATCGGGCTCCAGCAGCAGTTCCTGTTCGCCCTGCTCAGCGAGGTCAAGAAGCAGGATCTGCTGGGGAGTCCGACCAGCGCCTACAAGATCGCTAACTCCGCGACCAAGTCGCTGACCACCGACGAGGGTCTCGCCTCGCTCAAGTCGCTGACCGACTTCGCCCGTTCGATGAACGGGGTCGACCCGGCATCGATGGAGACCATCATGCTCCCTGTCGCCTACGACAAGATCGACCCGAACCGGGTGATCTCCGCGGAGCCGCAGGCCGGCACGCTGTGGAAGGCGATCCGCGAGGACGCCACCATCCCGGAGTCCGCCAAGAAGTCGCCTGCCACCGGCGGCTGACGCCGCGGCAGACCGTACGGCCCCGCCGGCCCCGTGGCCCGGCGGGGCCGTCGTCGTCACACCCGGGTGCGGTTCACCCGGCTGTGCCCGCGTCCGTACGCGAAGTAGATGACCACGCCGATGACCATCCAGACGCCGAACCGCAGCCACGTCTCGGCCGGCAGGTTGAGCATCAGCCAGACCGACGCGGCGACCGACAGGATCGGGATCAGCGGGACCAGCGGCGTGCGGAAGGCGCGGTGCAGGTCGGGGCGGGTGCGGCGCAGGACGATGACGCCCAGCGCCACGACGACGAAGGCGAAGAGCGTGCCGATGTTCACCAGCGTCGCGAGTTCGTTGATGCTGGTGAAACCGGCGATGACCGCGATGAGCACGCCGAGCAGGATGGTCGGGCGGTACGGGGTGTGGAACCGCGGGTGCGTCTTGGAGAAGAAGCGCGGCAGCAGGCCGTCGCGGCTCATCGCGAAGAACACCCGGGTCTGGCCCAGCAGCAGGATCATGCAGACCACGGTGAGGCCGACCGCGGCGCCGAAGCTGATGACGCCCGCGTAGAAGGGGTGGCCGACGGCCTTGAAGGCGTCGGCGAGCGGGGCGCTCACGGAGAGCTCGGTGTAGTGCTGCATTCCGGTGACGACGATCGATACGGCGACGTACAGGGCCGTGCAGATGAAGAGCGAGGCCATGATGCCGCGCGGCATGTCGCGCTGCGGGACCCTCGTCTCCTCGGCGGCCGTGGCGACGACGTCGAAGCCGATGAAGGCGAAGAAGACGACGGAGGCGGCGGTGAAGATGCCCATGACGCCGAAGTTCGTGGGGGCGTAGCCGAAGATCAGCTGGACCAGCGGGGCGTCAAGGCCCGATCCGGAGGGCTGCGGCTGGGCCTCGGGCACGAAGGGCGAGTAGTTCGCCGTGTCGATGAAGAAGAGCCCCGCGATGATCACGATCAGGACGACGGTCACCTTGATGGCGACCACCACCGTCGTGACCCGCGCGGACAGCTTCATGCCGAGGACCAGGATGACGGTCAGCACCAGCACGAGGACGAAGGCGAGGATGTCGAAGCCGAATCCGTCCGCCACGTCCGGTCCGGAGAGCGCGTCGGGAAGGTGCCAGCCCGCGTTGTCCAGCAGCGAGCGGACGTAGCCGGACCAGCCGACCGCCACCACCGCCGTGCCCAGCGCGAACTCCAGGACCAGGTCCCAGCCGATGATCCAGGCGACCAGCTCACCGAGCGAGGCGTAGGAGAAGGTGTACGCCGAGCCGGCCACCGGGACGGTGGAGGCGAACTCCGCGTAGCAGAGCGCGGCCAGGCCGCAGACGACGCCCGCCACCACGAAGGCGATGGCGGTGGCCGGTCCGGCGGTCTCCTTGGCCACCTTGCCGGTGAGCACGAAGATGCCGGTGCCGATGATGACGCCCACTCCGAAGACCGTGAGGTCCAGGGCGGAGAGGGACTTCTTGAGGGCGTGCTCCGGCTCCTCGGTGTCGCGGATGGACTGTTCGACCGTCTTGGTCCGGAACAGCCCGTCTCCACTGGGGGGCAGGTCCTGCTGGGTGCTCACCGGCGTACCTCCACGCACTCGTCGTGCACGCCATGATTCGGACCCGGCCGCCTCCGCCACGCCTCACCGGGCGGGATTTCACACGAATGGGCCGGTCGGTCCACCCGTACAGGGTGGGCGACCGGCCCAGTCGGCCGTGCGGCGGTACGCGTCAGTCGCGGACCGGCTCCGCCACCGAGCTGTTCGCCGCGTCCGTGTCGTAGCGGCCGTCGAGCTTGGCGACCAGGCCGGTGACCTGACGGGCGATGTCCGGTGCGGTCAGCCCGATCTCGGCCATCACCTCCTTGCGGGAGGCGTGGTCCAGGAAGACCGGCGGGATGCCGAAGTCGCGCAGCGGTACGTCGACGTCGGCGTCGCGCAGGGCCTGGGCGACGGCGGAGCCGACACCGCCGGCCCGGCTGTTGTCCTCGACGGTGACGACGACCCGGTGCCTGGCCGCGAGCGGGGCCATGGCCTCGTCGACGGGCTTGACCCAGCGGGGGTCGACGACGGTGGTCGAGATGCCCTGGGCGTCGAGCAGGTCCGCGATCTCCAGGCACATCGGGGCGAGCGCCCCGATGGAGACGAGCAGGACGTCCGGCCGGGCGGCGGCCGGCTTGCGCAGCACGTCCATGCCGCCGGCCGTGCCGACGGCCTTGACCGACGGGCCGACCGCGCCCTTGGAGAAGCGGACGACCGTCGGCGCGTCGTCGACCTCGACGGCCTCGCGCAGCTGGGCGCGGACCTGGTCGGCGTCGCGCGGGGCGGCGATCCGCAGCGTCGGCACGCACTGCAGGATCGACATGTCCCACATGCCGTTGTGCGAGGCGCCGTCCGTACCGGTGACCCCGGCCCGGTCCAGGACGAACGTCACACCGCACTTGTGCAGGGCGACGTCCATCAGGACCTGGTCGAAGGCGCGGTTCAGGAAGGTGGCGTACACCGCGAAGACCGGGTGCAGACCGCCGGTGGCGAGGCCCGCCGCGGAGACCGCGCCGTGCTGCTCGGCGATGCCGACGTCGTAGATCCGGTCCGGGAAGGCCTTCTCGAACTTGGTCAGGCCGACCGGCTGGAGCATGGCCGCGGTGATCGCGACGATGTCCTCGCGCTCGTGGCCGAGCTTGACCATCTCCTCGCCGAAGACGGAGGTCCAGTCGAGGCCGGAGGTGGCGACGGGCAGGCCGGTGTCGGGGTGGATCTTGCCGACGGCGTGGAAGCGGTCCGCCTCGTCGAGCAGGGCCGGGGTGTAGCCGCGGCCCTTCTCCGTGAGGCAGTGCACGATGACGGGCCCGCCGAAGCGCTTGGCGCGCTGGAGCGCCGACTCCAGGGCCTCCAGGTCGTGGCCGTCGATCGGGCCGACGTACTTCAGGCCGAGGTCCTCGAACATGCCCTGCGGGGCGATGAAGTCCTTGAGGCCCTTCTTGGCGCCGTGCAGCGTCTCGTACAGCGGCTTGCCGACGACGGGGGTGCGCTCCAGGAGGTCCTTGCCGCGGGCCAGGAAGCGTTCGTAGCCGTCGGTGGTGCGCAGGGTCGCCAGGTGGTTGGCGAGGCCGCCGATGGTCGGGGCGTAGGAGCGCTCGTTGTCGTTGACGACGATGACGAGGGGGCGGTCCTTGGCGGCGGCGATGTTGTTCAGCGCCTCCCAGGCCATGCCGCCGGTGAGAGCTCCGTCACCGATGACCGCGACGACGTGGTCGGGGCGGCCCAGCACCTCGTTGGCCTTGGCAAGGCCGTCGGCCCAGCCGAGCACGGTGGAGGCGTGGGAGTTCTCGATGACGTCGTGCTCGGACTCGGCGCGCGAGGGGTAGCCGGAGAGGCCGCCCTTGCTCTTGAGCTTCGAGAAGTCCTGCCGGCCGGTGAGGAGCTTGTGCACATAGCTCTGGTGGCCGGTGTCGAAGAGGACCTTGTCCTTCGGCGAGTCGAAGACCCGGTGCAGGGCGATGGTCAGCTCGACCACGCCGAGGTTGGGTCCGAGGTGGCCGCCGGTCTTGGAGACGGCGTCGACGAGGAAGGTCCGGATCTCTTCGGCGAGCTGCTCCAGCTGCTCGGGGGTGAGCCGGTCCAGGTCACGCGGTCCGCCGATGCGGTTCAGCAGATCCCATCCGTCGCCCGCCACCGCCCGTGCATGACGCGCTTCGCGCGGCTGTGTCACCGTGCCTCCTTGCGATTGTGCTGGTCGAGCATGCCGATCCGATGAGTCTAATGTTCCGCCCGCCGCATCGGGCATCCACCCGGGGTGTGCTGTCCCACCCCGGGCCGGTACGTGACAGTGCCCGGCGCCCTGTGGAGGGGCGCCGGGCACTGTCCGGCGTTGCGTGTCACGGGGCCCCGCGGGGCCGGGTGAGCCTAGGCGCGGCCTGCGGTCTTCTGCGTGCGGCGGGAGACCGAGTCGATGACCACGGCGGCGAGGAGGACCGCGCCGGTGATCATGTACTGCACGGCGTTGGCCATGCCGATCATGTTCAGGCCCTGCTGGATCGACTGGATGACGATCATGCCGAGCAGTGCGGACCAGACCTTGCCCCGGCCACCGAAGAGGCTGGTGCCACCGATGACGGCGGCCGCGATGACCAGCATCAGGGTGTTGCCGCCGCCGACGCTCTTGGTCGCGCCGCCGGAGAGGCTGGCGATGAAGAGGCCGCCGAAGGCGCCCAGCGTGCCGGAGAGCGCGAAGACGGTGATCCGGATCCGGTCCACGCTGATACCGGCGCGGCGTGCCGCCTCCGGGCTGCCGCCGACCGCGAAGACCTGGCGGCCGAAGGTCGTACGGCGGGCCACGAAGTCCGCGACGACGAGCACGGCGAGGAAGAGCACCAGGGCCAGCGGAAGACCGCGGGCACCGGCCGGCTCGTTCAGGACGTACGCGACGACGAAGCACAGGACGGCGACGACGCCGGTGCGCAGCACGATCTCGGCCATCGGGCGGGCGGGCAGGTTCGCGGCCTTGCGGCGCTTGCTGTCCACCAGGAGCGAGGCGGCGTACGCGAGGACGGCGACCAGGGCCAGGCCGTAGCCGACGCCCTTGTCCTCGAAGAAGTAGTTGGTGAGGTTCTCGACGACACTGCCGGACGGCGTGTTGATCGAGCCCTCGCCACCCATCATCCAGTCCTGCAGACCGCTCCAGCCGAGGAAGCCGGCCAGGGTGACGACGAAGGCCGGCACACCGATCTTGGCGAAGAAGAAGCCGTGCAGGGCGCCCAGCACCGTACCGGCCAGGATCGCCGTGACGATCGCCAGCCACTCGGGCCAGCCGTGGTTGACGTTGAGGACGGCCCAGGTGGCCGCGCCGACGCCCGCGACGGAACCGACCGACAGGTCGATCTCGCCGAGCAGCAGCACGAACACGATGCCGACCGCCATGATGCCGAGGCCGGAGCTGTACACGGCGATGTTGGCGACGGAGCCGGCGGAGAGGAAGTTGCTGTTCTGGAGCTGGAAGACGATCGCGATGACGATCAGGCCGACGAAGACGGGCAGCGAGCCGAGCTCACCGCCGCGCACCTTGCGGGTGAATTCCGACCAGTAGCCCTTGAAGCCCTCCTCACGTATGAGGAGACGGGGGTCCACCGCGGGGACGGGGGCCGCGGACTGCTCGGACTGGGCCGGCACCGTGGCGGTCTTCTCGGTCTTCTCGGTGGAAGGACCGGGGGTCTTGGCGAGGTCGCTCACTTCGCGTCCTCCTTCGTGGCTGTGCGTGCCTTGCGGCGCGTGACGGCATTGTCCGTGGCGCCGGTGATCGCGGCGATGACCTCTTCGTGGGACGTGGCGGCGACGTCGAAGACACCGTTGTTGCGGCCCAGCCGGAGCACCGCGACCTTGTCCGCGACGGCGTTCACGTCGGCCATGTTGTGGCTGATGAGGATGACGCCGTGGCCACGCTCACGCAGCCGCTCGACGAGGTCGAGGACCTGTGCGGTCTGCTCGACGCCGAGCGCGGCGGTCGGCTCGTCGAGGATGACGACCTTGGGGTCACCGATCAGGGCGCGCGCGATGGCCACGACCTGGCGCTGGCCACCGGAGAGCGCGGCGACCGGGATACGGACGCTGGGGATCCGGATGGACAGGGTGTCCAGCAGTTCCTTGGCGCGCTTCTCCATCGCGATCTCGTCGAGGACGGAGGCGCTGCGCAGCTCGTTGCCCAGGAAGAGGTTGGCGACGACGTCGAGGTTGTCGCAGAGGGCCAAGTCCTGGTAGACGGTGGCGATCCCGAGGTCCTGGGCGTCGTTCGGCCGGTTGATCCGGACCGTCTCGCCCTCCCACTCGATGGCGCCTTCGTCGATCGGGTGGACGCCCGAAATGGTCTTGACGAGGGTTGACTTGCCGGCGCCGTTGTCGCCGACCAGGGCAACCACTTCGCCGGGGTGAATCTCCAGGTCCACATCGGTGAGCGCCTGGACGGCGCCGAACCGCTTGGAGATTCCGCGCAACGCCAGCACGGGCGTAGCGGACACGTGAATCATCTCCTTCGCCGCCTGACCGGCGGGGATGGTGCGAGTGCCGTGACCGGCGATGTCCGCCCCGTGAGGAGCGTCGTCCAGTACGTGCGGTCGCAGGACGGGCGGAAGATCTCGTAGCGCGGAGCTACCAGGCCTTCCGGCCGACGCGGCGAGCGTGCGTACCGGGCGGCGCGACGGGGGCAGAGCCTGCCGGGAGAGGCACCGATGCAAGGGGGGTGCCAGGTCGGGTCGTCGGGCCGTCGTCGTCGCCCGTGGCCGGGGGCCCGGGTTGGCGGCGGTCCGACGACCTGACCTGGGAAGAAGAGTCCGGCCCCGCCCCCGCTTGCGGGGCGTTGACGGGGCGGGTGCCGGACTGGCTCAAGGGCCCGTGGGGGCCGTCGCCGGAGTTACTTGATGCCGGCGGCGTCGCAGGCCGCCTTGAACTCGGCGGTGCAGATGTCGGAGGCCTTGTAGACCTTGTCCGCGATGATCGTGGAGGCGATGTTCTCCTTGGTCACGACCGTGGCGTCGTACAGACGCGACGGGGTGGCCTTGAACTCGCCGGAGAGGCTGTCGACCTTGGTGTTGGTCAGCGAGTCGATCTTCTCGCCCTTGAGCAGCTTGACCGCGATCTCGGCGGTGGTGTCCGCCTGCGGCTTGATCTGCTTGTAGATCGAGAAGGACTGGTCGCCCGCGATGATGCGCTGCAGACCGGCGAGCTCGGAGTCCTGACCGCCGACCGGGACCTTCACGCCCTGCTTCTTGAGGGCGGTGATGATGCCGCCGGCCATGCCGTCGTTGGCCGAGTAGACGCCCTGGAAGCCGCTCTTGCCCAGCGAGTCGATGGCGGCACCCATCTTCTTGTTCGCCTCTTCGGGCGACCAGTCCGGGATGTCCTGCTCGTAGACGACCTTCTTGACCTGGGTGTCCAGGACGCTGTGCGCGCCCTTCTTGAAGAAGGGGGCGTTCGGGTCGAGCGGCGAGCCGTTGATCATGACGACGTTGCTGCTCTTCGCCTTGTCGCCCAGCGCCTTGACGAGCGCCTCGCCCTGGAGGCGGCCGATCTTCTCGTTGTCGTACGAGACGTACGCGGAGATCGGGCCCTCGGCGAGCCGGTCGTACGCGACGACCTTGACGCCCTTCTTGTCGGCCTGCTGGACCCAGGACTTCGCGGCCTTGTAGTCGACCGTGTCCAGCACGATGACCTTGACACCCTGGGTGACCAGCGCGTCGAACTGCTTCTTCTGGGTCTCGGTGTCGCCGGCGGCGTTGTTGTACTTGACCTCGCAGTCGGAGCAGAGCGCCTTGATCTTCGCCTCGATCATCGGGCGGTCGAAGGTCTCGTAACGCGTGGTCTTGTTCTCCGGCAGCAGCAGACCGATGGTCTTGCTGTCGCCACCGCTGCCGCTGTCCTTATCGTCGCCCGCCTTGCCACAGGCTGCGAGGGAGACGGCCATCGAAACTGCGGCCGTGCCTATGACGATGCGTCGCGTCATTGCGTTCATTGCGGGTGTGCCTCCCTGACGAGGCCGCAGCGTTGCGGCCGAGGTGGCTTGGAGTCAACTCGGCCGCGACGGCGGCGTCAAGGAGTAAATCCTTAACGAGATGACAACGGTGCCATTCGTTATCTAAGTGAAGGCAGGCGTAGCCGCGGGGAGTGTGCTCTCCAAAAGGGTCGAATCGCCCATCTCGCTCAGGACCAGCGCCAGCGCGCCCAGCACCTCGGCACGCCCCCCGAGGGCCCCGGGGAGCACCGAGAGCTGCCGTGCGGCGCTGGGGATGGCGTAGCGCGACACGGAGTCGCGGATGGGTCCGAGGACCAGTTCGCCGGCCTCCGCGAGCGAACCGCCGAGCACCACGCGGCTCGGGTTGAGCAGGTTGCACAGGTTGGCCACCCCGCTGCCGATGTGCCGCCCCACGTCACCGATCACCCGGCGGCAGCCCGGATCGCCCTCCCGGGCCAGCTGGACCACCCGCTCCATGGTGAGATCGGGCCCGTGGCTGGGCTGGAGCAGGGGCAGGACGTACCGCGCGGCCGTGAAGGTCTCCAGGCACCCGCGGTTGCCGCAGCGGCAGACAGGGCCCGATTCGTCGAGGGTGATGTGGCCGATCTCGCCGGCCGTGCCGCCGGGTCCCCGGTAGATGTGCCCGTCGATCACCAGACCGGCGCCGACACCGCTCGCGACCTTGATGTACGCGAGGTCCCGGACCCCGCGGCCGCTCCCCCACACCAGCTCGCCCAGCGCCCCGAGGTTGGCGTCGTTGTCCACGTACACCGGCACGCCGAGGCGGGCGGTGAGCTCCTCGCTGGGGTTGATGCCCGTCCAGCCCGGCAGGATCGACGTGGAGCCCAGCGTGCCGGACTCGACGTCGATCGGGCCGGGAACACCGAGACCCACCCCGATGACCTTGCCCGGGCTGATCCCGGTGGTCTCGATCAGCCGGTTGACCAGCTGTTCCGCCCGTCCGAAGCCCTCGGCGGACGAGGCGTCCACGTCCAGCGGCTCGGACTCCTCGGCGAGCACCTGGTGGGCCAGGTTCCCGACCGCCACGCGCAGGTGCGTGTGTCCGAAGTCGACGCCGATGACGATGCCCGCGTCCCCGCTGAGCGAGACGCTGCGGGCGCGGCGGCCGCCGGCCGAGGTGGGGGTCACCTCTACGGTGCCGCCCTCTTTCAGTTCGCGAACGATATTGGAGACGGTGGCCGCGGAGAGGCCCGTGCTCCTGGCGATCTCCGCCTGGGTGAGCGAACCCGCCATACGTACGGCGCGCACGACCCGCTCAAGGTTGGCGCGATGCAGAGATGTCTGCGACCCCGGAGTCTCCATCGACTCTCTCACTCCTGCCATTTTCTCCAACATGTGAACTCTAAGCTGAGCGTTTTGGGGTACTCCCCGTCAAGACCTTGAGCATTCGAAGCCTCTGATGAGCACGGGACCCTCGCACGACGGGGTCCGCGAACTCCCCCGTACGCAGACGAACCGCCCGCCGGCTGGGAAGCCGGCGGGCGGTTCGGTGGATCTTGCGGTGTCCGGGGAGGGTTACTTCACCGCTCCCGCGGTCAGACCGGCCACGACCTGGCGCTGGAAGACGATGTAGGCCGCGAGGACCGGGAGCATCGCCATCACCAGACCGGCGAAGAGGCCGGACCAGTCGCCCTTGTAGCCCTGGCTGTTGGCCAGTTCGACCAGGCCCTGGGAGAGCACCCGGTGGTCGGGGTCGCTGTTCAGCACCGTGGGCAGCATGTACTGGTTCCACTGCCCGAGGAAGTTGAAGATGCCGACGCTGATCAGACCGGGCTTCGCCATGGGCAGCATCACCTGGAAGAACGTCCGGGTGTGCGAGGCCCCGTCGATCATCGCCGCTTCCGCCACGGACCCCGGCAGCGTCCGGAAGAACGCGGTGAGGAAGAAGACGGTGAACGGCAACGAGTAGGCGATATAGACCAGGATCAGCCCGTGCGTCGTGTTCAGCAGCCCCATGTTGTTCATGACGAAGAACAGCGGGACCAGCGCCAGGATGATCGGGAAGCTCATCCCGCCGATGAACAGGTAGTACACGAAGCGGTTGCCCGGGAAGTCGAAGCGGGCCAGTACGTAGGCCGCCATCGAGCCGAGCAGCAGCGTGCCGATGAGCGAACCGCCCACCACCACGATCGTGTTCAAGAAGTATTCGCTCATGTGCGCCTGGCTCCAGGCGCGCGACCAGTTCTCGAAGTGAAGCTTGTCCGGCAGCGCCCACGGCGTCGACAGGATCGAGTCATCGGTCTTGAACGAGGTCATGACCGCCCAGAGGAGCGGCATGACCACCAGGATCGCCCAGATGATCAGCACACCGTGGGAGAAGACGTTGAGGATCTTGCCCTCGCTGCCCTTCTCCTTGCCGCCCTGGGCGGGCGCCTTGGACACGGGGGCCGGTTCCTTCACCGTGACCACGGGAGGGGTTTCAGTGGCCTTCACGTGTGCTCACCTCGTACTGTCGAGCCGGCCGCGCGGACCGGGCTGTCTTGCCTGCTGGGGATCCGGGCACCGCGTCCCGGGAAGCACAGCATCAGAACTCCAGCCGTTCGCGCCGGCCCAGACGCATCACGATGGCGGCGAACACCATGGTGACGACGAGCAGTCCCACACCGATCGTGGTCGCGTATCCGGCCTGACCGTCGCGGAACGCCGTCTGGTAGACGTACAGCGGCAGGACGGAGGTCGCGTAGTCGGGACCGCCGGGGCCCACGGTCATGACCTGTACGGCCGTGAACGCCTCGACCCCGAGTGCCAGGATGCCCATGTAGACCCACCCGGACTGCACGGTGTCCCAGAGCAGCGGCAGGGTGATCTTGAAGAACGTCGTGACGCGGCTGGCCCCGTCCAGGAGCGCCGCCTCGTAGAAGTCCTTCGGGATGGACGCCATTCCGGCGGAGAAGAGGACGACGAAGAAGCCGACCGTCGACCAGACCAGCACCACCATGACGCAGATGAGTGCCAGGTTCGGGTCGCCCAGCCAGTCCGGCTGGATGGAGTCGAGTCCGATCCCCTTGAGCGCCGAATTCAGCATTCCGCTGCGCGGGTTGTACGCGAACTGGAAGAGCAGGGCGACGATGACGATCGAGAGCACCTGCGGGAAGAAATACGCGATCTTGTAGAAGCCCGAACCCCGCACGCCGGAGACCGCGGCGTTCTTGCGCCGCCGGCCTCCGACATTGAGCATGAAGGCGAAGAAGAGCGCGAGGCCCAGCGTCACCAGCGGCAGCAGCAGCACGAGCAGCACGCTGTGCTGCAGCGACTTCCAGAAAATGTCGTCCTTGAACATCCTCGTGTAGTTGTCGAGGCCGACCATCTTGAAGTCCGGGCTCAGGCCGGTCCAGTCCGTGAACGAGTAATAGATGGACTGGATGAACGGCCAGATGACGAAGACCGCGTACAACGCCAGTGGGACTACCAGGAACCCCACAATGAACCGGTACTTGCCGTGCTGCATCGTTTACCGACCCCGATCTTTCCGCGGGAGCCGCCGCTGGTGACGGTTACTCACTGGTGCTTGTAGTGCTTGATGGACTGGTCCTTGGCCGCGGCGTCCGCGTAGCCCTGGATCTTCTTGATGGCCTCGGCAGGGGTCAGGCGTCCGGCCATCATCTCGCCGATGCCCGCCGTGCCGATCTGCTCCTTCTGGAGCTTCACGTACCAGTCCTGCAGACGGGGGTTCACCACGTTGTCGCCGGCCTTCTTCAGCGCGTCGACACCGGCCTGCATGGCCGTGGAGAGGGTCAGGCCGTCGGTGCCGCCGTTGAAGGCGCTGAGGGACTTGACCTGCTTGGTGAAGTTCTTGGAGGACTCCTCGGAGAGCATGATGCGCAGCTGCTCCATTCCGCCCTCCTTGTTCTTCGCCTTGGCCGGGACGACGAAGGGCTCGCCGCCGGACGCCCAGATGGTGCCGAACGGCATCTTGTCGGACGCGTCCAGACCGGAGGGGGCCGCGACCATCATCTTGAAGTCCTTGGGCGTGGTCGGCGCCGCCTCGTTCTCCACCCACGAACCGTTCGGGATGAAGAGCGCCTTGCCCTTGGTCCACTCGGTCTGCGACTGGATGTGGGTCAGGCCCGGGGTGCCCTTGAGGATGTACCCCTTCTGGAACAGCTCGTAGTACGCCTCGAACGCCGCCTTGACGGCGGGGTCCTTCCAGGCGTTCGGCTCCAGGTTGTCGATCTTGTCGAGAACCTCCCGGCCGCCGATCTTGGCGATGAACGGGTAGAGCGAGAACGGCAGGTAGTACGGGTACTTGCCCGGGTACGTCCAGCCGGCGATGCCCTTCTTCTTCGCCTTGGCGCAGAGGGCGAGCATGTCGTCCCAGTTCTCGGGGTACTGGGCGTCCAGGTTGTCCAGCGCGGTCTGCGAGTACCAGACGCCGTACACGGTGTACGCGTAGTACATGATCCAGACCGGGTCGCCGTCGAACTGGCCCATCTCCAGGACGCCCGGGCGCAGGGTGTCGCGCACCTTCTTGCTCGGGTCGTCGATGGACGGGGCGTCCATCAGCGGCGTCAGGTCGAGCAGCTGCTTCTTGCCGACGAGGACACCCATGTCCATCTGCTCGGCACCCGAGTTGTCGATCAGGTCCGGCGGGGTGCCGCCGTTGAAGCGCGGCTGCAGCTGCGACTGGATCTTCTGCGTCGCGGTGTGCTTGACCTTGGCCTTCGGGAACGCCGCGGTGTACTTCTTCTCCGCGTCGATCGCGTACTGCTGGCCGAAGCCGCCGTCGAAGATGACCACGTCGAGCGCGGCCGTCTCGTTGACGCCCAGCGGGTTCTTCGCGCTGGTCTTGCCCTTCTTGACCGAGTCGTCGCTGCCGCTGTCACTGCTCGCGCAGGCGGACAGGAAGCTCATCGTCGGGACGGTGATCAGACCGAGTGCGGCAGACCGCTTGATCACATCGCGACGGCCAAGGCCCTCATTCTTGTGGGCGGAGGTGGATCCCATGCTCAAGTCCTCGCCTTCTCCAGGACTCAGGCGGTGTGTACCGGTCGCCCGTCGATATTCGCCTCAGGCGAAGGGCCCCGCCACCGCGGTCAGTTGCGCTTGGGTGGTACAGATTTCAGGCTAGCCATTGCAGTGGGGGACCCAGGGAGACCGGACCGTGGGCGCACCTGCGGCGTCCTCTTGTCCTGCCCCCGAGTCTCCCCTTGCCGCACAGTTGGAAAGAAGCTGTGCAGACGCCGACAGGTATAGTCCACTTGCCGCCAACTGAGCAAGATCGAATGCAGGTTTGGGCGGCAGTCTTTCCCGAGTTGAGACCTCGCGGATACCTCGGCACCGTGCGCCCTCCGTCGGATGTAACGATTTCCGCATTCCGGTCGATTCGAACGCCGGCCCTGATCCAACACCCTTGACACCAACCGCCACTTCGCTCCCTACTGGTTCTTGCGCCCCCCTCTGACAACGTTGTCCAAGCGCACTTCCTCGGGAGGAATGGCTCGGCATGCAGCCCCGACACGGATCTCGCAAGAGACAAAGCAGTACGGCCGCGCTGATCGCGGCCTCACTCGTCCTGCTCGTGACAGCCCCCACCGCGGCCGCCGCCCAGTCGGCCGGAGCCGGAGAGAAAAGCCAGAAGCCCGCCGGAGACCGGACGTTCAGCTCCTCGTTCGAAGCGGACGAGAAGCAGCCGGACTGGCGCAATACCGTCGAAGAAGGCCCTGACGGAAAGAAGCGGACATCGGGTATCGATGGCGGCTTCTCCGCAGGAATACCGGGCAATGTCACCGACAAGGTCACAGATGTCCGCGCCAGCGACGAGAACGCCGGCGGCGGTGAGGTGAAGGAAAACCTCGTCGACGGCGAATCCGGTACGAAGTGGCTTTCGTTCGAGCCCACCGCCTGGGCCGAGTTCGATCTCGTCGAGCCGGTCAAGGTCGTGACGTACGCGCTGACCTCGGCCGACGACCACGACGAGCGGGACCCCAAGGACTGGACCCTCCAGGGCTCCGAGGACGGCAAGAGCTGGACGGACCTGGACTCCCGGACCGGCCAGACGTTCAGCGAGCGCTTCCAGACCAAGTCGTACGACTTCACGTCGGACAAGGCCTACCAGCACTTCCGCCTGAACATCACGAAGAACAACGGCGCCGACGACGCGACCCAGCTCGCCGACGTCCAGTTCTCCGACGGGGACACCTCCGCCCCGGCCCCCGACGACATGCGCAGCCAGATCGACCGCGGCCCGTCCGGCTCCCCCACGGCCAAGGCCGGCGCGGGCTTCACCGGCAAGAAGGCGCTGCGGTACGCGGGCACGCACAAGGCCGACGGCCGGGCGTACTCGTACAACAAGATCTTCGACGTCAACACGGCCGTCACCAAGGACACCGAACTTTCCTACCTGGTCTACCCCCAGATGGGCGAGACGGACCTCTCCTACCCGGCCACGCACATCGCGGTGGACCTGGCGTTCACGGACGGCACGTACCTGAGCGACCTGCGCGCCACCGACTCCAACGGCGGGCTGCTGACCCCCGGGGGCCAGGCCGACGCCAAGCGGCTGTACGTCAACCAGTGGAACAAGGTCGACGCGTCGATCGGCTCCGTGGCGGCGGGCAGGACCGTGGACCGGATCCTGGTCGCCTACGACTCCCCCAAGGGCCCGTCGAAGTTCCAGGGCTGGATCGACGACGTCAAGATCGCCCCGAAGGCGCCCGAGAAGCGCAAGAAGCACCTCTCGGACTACGCCTCGACCGTCCGCGGCACCAACTCCAGCGGCGGCTTCTCCCGGGGCAACAACTTCCCCGCCACCGCCGTCCCCAACGGCTTCAACTTCTGGACCCCGGTCACCAACGCCGGATCGACCAGCTGGCTGTACGACTACGCGCGCGGCAACAACGACGACAACCTGCCCACCCTGCAGGCCTTCAGCGCCAGTCACGAGCCGAGCCCCTGGATGGGCGACCGGCAGACCTTCCAGCTGATGCCGTCGGCGGCCTCCGGCACCCCGGACGCCTCCCGCGAGGCCCGCGCGCTGCCGTTCAAGCACGAGAACGAGACGGCGAGGCCCCACTACTACGGGGTGACGTTCGAGAACGGCCTCAAGGCCGAGATGACGCCGGCCGACCACGCGGCGCGGATGCGGTTCACGTATCCGGGCAAGGACGCGAGCATGGTCTTCGACAACGTCTCCAACGACGGCGGGCTCACCCTCGACCCGGAGACCAGCTCCTTCACCGGGTTCTCCGACGTGAAGAGCGGCGGCTCGACGGGCGCCACCCGGCTCTTCGTCTACGGCGTCTTCGACGCTCCCGTCACCGGCAGCGGCAAGCTCTCCGGCGGCGGCGGTGACGACGTGACCGGCTACCTGCGCTTCGACGCGGGCAAGGACCGCACCGTCAACCTGCGCCTCGCCACCTCGCTGATCAGCATCGACCAGGCGAAGCAGAACCTGGCCGCCGAGATCCCCGCCTCGCGCTCCTTCGGCCGGGTCGAGGACAAGGCCCAGGACGCCTGGGACGACCTGCTGGGCAAGGTCGAGGTCGAGGGCGCGACCGCCGACCAGCTGACCACGCTGTACTCCAGCATGTACCGGCTGTACCTCTACCCGAACTCGGGCTTCGAGAAGGTCGGCGGCAAGGACAAGTACGCCTCCCCGTTCTCCCCGCAGGTCGGCTCGGACACCCCGACGCACACCGGCGCGAAGATCGTGGACGGCAAGGTGTACGTCAACAACGGCTTCTGGGACACCTACCGGACGACGTGGCCGGCGTACTCCTTCCTCACCCCGAAGAAGGCCGGCGAGATGGTCGACGGCTTCGTCCAGCAGTACAAGGACGGCGGCTGGATCTCCCGCTGGTCCTCGCCGGGTTACTCGGACCTGATGACCGGCACCTCCTCGGACGTCGCGTTCGCCGACGCGTACGTCAAGGGCGTGAAGTTCGACGCGGAGGCGGCGTACGACGCGGCCCTGAAGAACGCCACGGTCGTACCCCCGTCCTCGGGCGTCGGCCGCAAGGGCATGGAGACGTCTCCGTTCGTCGGGTACGCCGACACCTCGACCCACGAGGGCATGTCCTGGTCGATGGAGGGCTACGTCAACGACTACGGCATCGCGCAGATGGGCCAGGCGCTCTACAAGAAGACGCACAAGCAGCGCTACAAGGACGAGTCCGAGTACTTCATGAACCGGGCCCGGAGCTACGTCGAGCTGTTCGACGACAAGGCGGGCTTCTTCCAGGGCAAGGACCCCAAGGGCGACTGGCGCCTGCCCTCCGACCAGTACGACCCCCGCGTCTGGGGCTACGACTACACGGAGACCAACGGCTGGGGCTACGCCTTCACCGCCCCGCAGGACAGCAAGGGCCTGGCCAACCTGTACGGCGGCCGGGACGGTCTGGCGAAGAAGCTGGACACGTACTTCTCCACCCCCGAGACGGCGGGCCCGGAGTTCGTCGGCAGCTACGGCGGCGTCATCCACGAGATGACGGAGGCCCGGGACGTGCGGATGGGCCAGTACGGCCACAGCAACCAGGTCGCGCACCACGTCACGTACATGTACGACGCGGCGTCGCAGCCCTACAAGACGCAGGAGAAGGTCCGCGAGGTCCTGAGCCGCCTGTACACGGGCAGCGAGATCGGCCAGGGCTACCACGGCGACGAGGACAACGGCGAGCAGTCGGCCTGGTTCCTCTTCTCCTCGCTCGGGTTCTACCCGCTGGTCATGGGCAGTGGCGAGTACGCGATCGGCTCCCCGCTGTTCACGAAGACCACGGTGCACCTGGAGAACGGCCACGACCTGGTCGTCAGGGCGCCGAAGAACAGCGCCAAGAACATCTACGTCCAGGGCCTGAAGGTCAACGGCAAGAAGTGGACCTCCACCTCGCTGCCGCACGACCTGCTGGCCAAGGGCGGCGTGCTGGACTTCGACATGGGCTCCAAGCCGTCCGCCTGGGGAACCGGCAAGGACGCCGCCCCGGTCTCGATCACCAAGGACGACAAGGTTCCGTCGCCGAGGAAGGACGTACTGAAGGGCGAGGGCGCACTGTTCGACAACACCTCCGCCACCACGGCCGAGGCCACCACGGTGGACCTGCCGGTCCCCTCGGCGACCGACGCGGTCCAGTACACGCTGACCTCGGGCGCGGCGGCCAAGGCCCCGACCGGCTGGGTGCTGCAGGGATCGTCGGACGGCACGTCCTGGAAGGACCTCGACAAGCGGTCCGGCCAGTCGTTCGCCTGGGACAAGCAGACGAGGGCCTTCACGGTGGACACGCGCGGCTCGTACGCGCACTACCGGCTGGTGCTCAGCGGTGCGTCGACGCTCGCGGAGGTGGAGCTGATCTCCTGACCGGCTGAGCCGTACGTCCGGTCCCGTCGGGGGCGGGCCGCCCGCACACGCGGGCGGTTCCGCCCCCGACGGCGTGTTGCCCAGGCTGTTGATCCCGAAATTGGTCTACACCAAGTTTTCCCCAATTCGGGGCGCGCCCTTGACCCGGCACATTGGTCCAGTCCAATCTCGCGGGTGTAGCACCACATGGCATGAACACTTAAAGCACTTCCGAGATCCGGCCCGCCGCTCGGAGACGTCGCGGCGCCGTCCCGGCGACCGCGACGTCACGCGGGGAGATATCGGGCGCACCGGCTCCCCGCACCCACGGAGGTAGAACCATGCCCGCAAGCACGGTCGGCTCAGGGGCCCCGAAGGTCCGCGGTCCGGCAGCACGAGCAAGACGCAACGGCGCCTTGGCCGTTGCCGCCGTACTCGTCGCCTCGGGGGCGGCTCTCGCGGCCGTCCCTGGGCACGCCTCCGCCGCGGACTCGGAGCTGCTCACCAACGCCGGATTCGAGTCCGGATCCCTGAGCGGGTGGACCTGTACGACCGGCTCGACGGTCTCCGCCGCCGCACACAGCGGCACGGGCGCGCTGGCGGGCACCACCACCGCGTCCGACACCGGACAGTGCAGCCAGACCGTGGCCGTGCAGCCGAACACGTCCTACACCCTGGCCGGCTGGGTCCAGGGCTCGTACGTCTACCTCGGCGCCACCGGCACCGGCGTCAACGCGAGCGCCTGGGAGCCCTCCGCCCCGTCGTGGAAGCAGTTGTCCACGACGTTCAGGACCGGCGCGAACACGACGTCGGTGACCGTCTTCACCCACGGCTGGTACGGGCAGGGCACGTACCGTGCGGACGACCTGAGCCTGACCGGCCCCACCGGCGGCCCCACGGCACCCCCCACCACGCCACCCACGACACCTCCGACCACACCGCCCACCACCCCGCCGCCGACCACACCCCCGAACGGGCCCGTGGGTGACGGCAAGGTCAGCACCCCCACCGGGTTCGCCTCGACCGAGGTCACCGGCAACGCGGCCGTACTGAAGTGGAACCCGTCCACGGTCTCCTCGCAGAACGGCAGCGTGGCGTCGTACAAGGTGTGGGCGCAGAACCAGCTCGTGGCCACTTCCATGGGGACCACAGTCGCCGTGAGTTCGCTGCTGCCTCAGCACACCTACACGTTCACCGTGCAGGGATACAGCGGCGGTCACGCCTCGGCCCAGTCCGCAGCGGTCACCGTCACCACCGGGGCGGCGCCCGCGACGAAGCCGTACTCCTCCGCCTACTTCGACCAGTGGGGGATCTACGAGAACGCGTACTACCCGAAGCAGATAGGAACCAGCGGCGCCGCCGCCGGACTCGACGTGGTCACCTACGCGTTCGAGAACGTCCACCCCACGACCCACAAGTGCTTCGAGGCGATCAAGGCCTCCGACGCCGGCAACGAGGACAACCCGAACGCGGGTGACGGCGCCGGTGACGCCTATGCCGACTACCAGGCCGACGTCTCCGCCACGGACAGCGTGGACGGCACCGCGGATGTCTACGAGCAGCCGCTGAAGGGCAACTTCAACCAGTTGCGCGCGCTCAAGGCGAAGTACCCGAACCTGCGGCTGACCGTGTCGCTGGGCGGCTGGACCTACTCCAAGTACTTCTCCGACGCCGCGGCCACCCCCGCGTCCCGCGCGGCGTACGTCTCCTCCTGCATCGACATGTTCATGAAGGGCAACCTTCCGAAGAACATCTCGGGTGACCCGTCCGGCGGCGCCGCGTCGGCCGCGGGAATCTTCGACGGCATCGACATCGACTGGGAGTACCCGGGATCGGCCGGAGGCCACACCGGAAACCACTACTCCCCCGCGGACAAGGCCAACTTCACCCTGCTGCTCAAGGAGTTCCGCACCCAGCTCGACGCGTACGGCGCCACCCTCGGCAAGCGGTTCCTGCTCACCGCCGCCCTTCCCAGCGGCCAGGACAAGATCGCGTTCCTGGAGACCGACAGGATCGGCGACTACCTGGACTACGCCGACGTGATGACCTACGACATGCACGGCGCCTGGGACGCCACCGGGCCCACCAACCACCAGGACCCGCTGCACGACAGCCCCGGCGACCCGGCCACCCCGGTGGAGCCCGGCACCGCGAAGTACAACCTCGACACGGCCGTCACCGCATACACCGACGGGCTCCCGGAGTACGGCATCGTCGGCGGCTTCCCCGCGTCCAAGCTGGTGCTCGGCGTCCCCTTCTACTGGCGCGGCTGGACGGGCGTGCCCGCCGGCCCGAACTACGGCCTCTACCAGAGCGCCACCGGCCCCACCGCCGCGAAACCGCTGAGCCAGGAATCCGGACTCGCCGCCTGGAAGGAGCTCCACCCCACGGAGGCCCAGACGCACTGGGACCCGGTCACCGAGAGCTCCTGGATCTACGACGGAACCAACTTCTGGACCGGTGACACACCCCAGGCCATCAAGGCACGCGCCGCCTACGCCAAGAGCAAGGGGCTCGCCGGGATGTTCGCCTTCTCCCTGGAGAACGACGACGCTTCGGGCACGCTGCTCAACGCGATGACGGACAGCCTCGGCTGAGGTCCGCCCATCCCGAGGCCGTGGGCCGCCCGGTGATCCCGGGCGGCCCACGGGCCGCTGCCGCTTTCTGTCCGTCACCCGTGGGGGTGGGTCCGGGCCGTTCGAGGGCGGGGCAGGCCGGGCCGTCGCTACATTCTGCTCATGCCTCAGCCGAAGGATCTGGACCCGTACACCAATCCCCGCGCCTTCTACGGCGCCGAGCTGCGGCGGCTGCGCGAGGCGGCCGGTATGTCGCAGAGCGAGTTGGGGTCGCGGGCGTTCTGTTCCGGTACGTACATCGGGCTGTTCGAAGCAGGGGAACGACGGCCCCAGCTGGAACTGTCGCGCACGCTGGACGAGTTGCTGGGGAGCGGTGAGCATCTTCAGCGGCTGTGTCTTCTGGCACGGACGTCGAAGGTGGCGGGGTACTTCGCGGACGCGGCTGAGCTCCAGGCACGGTCCTCGTCCATCGACAGCTACACCGCCATGCTCGTTCCCGGCCTCTTGCAGACCGGCCCCTACGCACGGGCGCTCACCCGGGCCGCGCATCCCTTCGCCACCACAGAGGTGGTCGAAGGCCATGTCACAGCACGCATGGAGCGCGCCCAACTCCTCGATTCGCCCGCAGCACCGGTGTTGTGGGTCATGATTCACGAGGCTGCCCTGCTCGTGCCCGTCGGTGGGCGTGCTGTCATGGCGGAGCAGCTCAACCATCTTGCCGAACAGACGGATTCCCGCCCCCGTATCGTCACTCAGGTGCTCCCGTTCTCCGCCGGGGCTCATCCCTTCCTGCACGCTTCCATGCTGCTGATGCAGTTCGCCGACTCCCCGGCTGTGGTGTACACGGAGAGCGCCTACAGCGGCCAACTCGTCGAAGAACCGCTGCTGGTGGAGCAGTACGGCACCGCATACGATCTGGCCAGGGCTGCCGCGCTGTCGCCGGAGGCATCCCTGGTCCGGATCGTCTCGGCGGCGAAGGAGTTCGCGACGCCATGAGCACTACACCTGACCTGACCACCGCTGCCTGGCGCACGTCGTCGTACAGCAACGGGGACGGCGGCGACTGCGTCGAGATCGCCGACAACCTCCCCGGCATCGTCCCCGTACGCGACAGCAAGACGGGCCCCGGGGGGCCGGCGATCACCTTCGCGACGAGCCACTGGGCGCCCTTTGTCGCGGCCCTCGGCAATGGCTCGCTCTGACGGGAACTCCCCCGAGCCCGTCGCGCGTCATGGAGATCGTGACGGACATGGACGACATGATGCTCGACGAACTCAGCGAGATCTGGGACGACATACGCGAGAACTACGACACATCCAACAACAGCGCCTACGACCGGACGGTGCTCGACTGCGCCGCCGATCTCGCCGCCGACCCCGGTGGCGATTCGGCCTATGCGTGGGCGATCGGGCTGGTCATGATGGCCCCCTACCTCACCTGGCTGCCGAGTGCAGGCGTCGCACAGCAGGCTGTGACGGCGCTGGAGGCGGCTGACAGGGCTCTGCGGGACCGCAGTTGCCCGCACAGCTCGCATCCCTACGAAAGCCACGAAGACGCGGCGGACGAGGACCTCGCCGGGCTGCTGCCGGCACTCGCCGACGAGACGGCGGACTGGAACGAGGAGCGTCCTCGGGACGAGTGGCGTTGCCCGCGCAACGCGGCCGGATTCGCGCGGATCGCTCTGGACATCGTCCACCCCGGATCGGCCACGGACATACCGCCCCGTCTGCCGTTGGAGGCGAAGGACAGCATCAGTACGCTGTCGGCGCTGCTGCACGGGTACCCGAAGCCGTGGACCGACATCAACGACGAGATCAGCGGCCAGGCGTCGGAGCTGTCCTCTGCGGCCCCGGCGGACCGTGCCGGGCGTCTGATGGTGGTCAGGGCCGTGACCTGGTACGCGGTCTCCGGCATGGTGCGTGCGAAGTCCGTACTCGACCACCTGGTACGGGCGGTGGAGGAGGCGCTGCCCCACTTCACCGACCGCGACTGCGCCCACGACGGGCACCCGGCCCTGCCGGGCAGCGCGCCGAACGCCGCGGAGCTCGGCATCCTGCTGAGCAGTGCCGGCGGACGGGAGATCTACGAACGCGACCGCATCGCGTCGGGCCGGAACGCCCCGATCGACGCGGTGGTGTGTCCGGTCCTCATGGCGGAGGTCGCGGACGAAACACTGGCTGTGCTGCGCAAGCGGCGCGACGAGCTCTTCGGAGAGCGGGACACCTCGCACGCCGACGCCGAGTACCTGCGTGCGGACGGCCGGCTGGACATCGGGAAGCTCGTGGAGCGGACGGACCACAAGAGCTGGAACGAGGAGTACGCCGACGATCTGGGTCTGTGGGCGGCCCGTCGTCACGGGGAGTCCGCCGACGACCGGGATCGCACCGTACTGCTGCTCGTGGCCCACCAGGCGATGAAGATCTCCTACCCGAGTCCTCCGCTCTCCGTCGTCCGGGGCGTCCTGGCCACCATGCGCGCCGTCGCCGCGGCGCCGCTGCCTGCCGAGTGCCCGCACGGCGACGAACATCCGGTGGTGCGGCGCGCGGAGTTCCGCGCCGGCATGGCGCACTTCTGGGCCCCGGAGGAGTTCTCGCCGGGCGAGGACTCCCGCAGCGCGGAGTCCTGGACCTGCCCGCGGTTCGCGGCGGCGGTAGCCGAGGAGACCATCCGCGACCTGGCGGGCCTGTACGAGGAGGACGAGCTCGCCGACGCGAGCTGACGTCCGGCGAGCCCCCTCAGGGCTGCGGGGTGTCCGGGACGGCGGTCGGGAACAGGCTCTCCGGCAGGGTCACGTTCCACGCCGTGATGACCGGCTGGCCGTGCTCCCAGCCGAGCCGGGACACGGCCCCGGTCGCAAGCTGGAAGAGCGTTCCCTCCGCCGGGGTGAGACCGAGGTAGCGGGCGGTCAGGACGCGCAGGAAGTGGGAGTGCGCGACGAGCACGATGTCCTCGTCACCGGCGCGTCCGGCGGCTTCCCGGACCTCGGCCAGCACCCGGTCGGCCCGTTCGCCGACCTCCGCCGGGGTCTCGCCCGGGTGCGCGTCGGGGCCGGCCGTGACGCCGTCGGTCCAGAGGTTCCAGTCGGGGCGGGTGAGGTGGATGTCGTGGGTGGTGATGCCCTCGTAGCCGCCGTAGTCCCACTCGCGCAGCTCGGGGGTGATGCGGGGCGCGACGAGACCCGCGAGCTCGGCGGTGCGCCGGGCCCGTACCGACGGGCTGACCAGGGTGAGCGCGATGTGCCGGTCGGCGAGCAGGGGTGCGAGGGCCCGGGCCTGTCGTTCGCCGAGGGGCGTCAGGGGCAGGTCGGTGTGGCTCGTGTGCTGTCCGTTGCGGGACCATTCGGTCTCGCCGTGCCGGATCAGGATCAACTCGCCCATGTCAAGGCCATCCGCTCTCAGTGCTGTTACCACTCACGTGCTGTCGATGGTGCGAACCCGCTGGTCCACGATCGCATTCCTTGCCGTGACGAGGCGGGCGGGCGCGCCCGGGAGTGCCCGGATGCGGCTACGCGCGCTGCCGCTGTCGGCGAGGATCTCCGCGATGACGTGCCGCGCGGTGTCCGCCATGAACGCGTTGGTCTCCCGGTAGTACTGGAGTTCCATCAGGGCGATCGACAGCGCCCAGCCGATGCCCCGTGCCCAAGCGGCGTCGTCCGCCTCCGCCGCGGCCCGGAAGGTGTCGCGGGCCCCGGCGGGCAGCACGTACCGGGCTGCGATCAGGTCGACGGCGGCGTCGCCCAGGCCGACCAGGTCCGCGCCGAGCCGGTACATCGCGTTGGCGGTACCGGCGGCACCGACGCGCGCGACGGGGAGGCCGGACCAGTGCGGGAAATCAGACCGCCGTGCGCTCGCTGAGGTCCAGCAGGGCGACCAGCGAGGCACGGCTGCGCTCCAGGTCGGTGATCCGCTCGTTCACGCCGGCCAGCTGCCCGCGCAAGTAGTCCCAGGTGCAGGCGGCGAGCGCAGGTGCGTCGTCCGGCCCCGTGCCCTCCACGCAGGGCAGCACCTCGCGGATCACCGCCGTCGGCAGGCCGGCCGCCAGCAGGTGGCGGATCCGGCGTACGGTCTCCGGCGCGTCCGGACCGTATCTGCGGTGCCCCCCGGATGGACGCTCGGAGGCGAGCAGTCCCTGCTCCTCGTAGTAGCGCAGCAGCCGCGGGCTGACCCCGGTCTCCCGGGCGAGATCCCCGATCTTCATGTGACCCCCCTCACACCTACTTGAATCTCACATCGGTGTCAGATCGTAGCGTCGCAGCCATGACGAACGAGAGCCCCACCACCATCAGGACCACCTTCGACCTGGGCGGCGACCTGACCGTCCGCCGGATCGGCTACGGCGCCATGCGTCTGGCCGACGGACCCGCAACCCCCGGCTCCGACCCCGCAGCCGCCGCCATCTGGCGGGCCCCCACCGACCGGCCCGCAGCAATTGCGCAGCTTCGCCGGGCAGTTGAGCAGGGCGTCGACCTGATCGACACCGCCGACGCATACGCCCTGGGCGCGGGCGAGGAGCTGATCGCCGAGGCCCTGCACCCGTACGACGGGGTGGCCGTCGCCACCAAGGTCGGCGTGGTGCGGCCGGGACCCGCCGAGTGGGTGCCTCTGGGTCACCCCGCGTACCTGCGCCAGCAGGCCGAACTGAGCCTGCGCCGGCTGCGGGTGGAGCGCATCGATCTGCTCCAGCTGCACCGCATCGACCCGGCGTACCCGTTGGCCGACCAGCTGGGCGCGCTGAGGCAGTTGCAGGACGAGGGCAAGGTCCGGCACATCGGGCTCTCCGAGGTCTCCGCCGGGCAGTTGCGCGAGGCCGTGGCCATCACTCCGATCGCCGCGGTGAACAACCTCTACAACCTGACCGCCCGGCACTACGATGCGGTGGTCGACCTCACCGCCGAACTCGGCATCGCCTTCCTGCCGTTCTTCCCTGTCGCCATGGGCGGCCACGCAGGCCCGCAGAGCCCGGTGGCCGCTGTGGCGGGCGAACTGGGCGCAACGCCCGCCCAGACCGCCCTGGCCTGGCTGCTGCACCGCTCGCCGACCCTGGTACCGATCCCGGGCACCTCCTCGCCGCGACACCTCGAAGAGAACCTGGCCGCTCTGCGACTACGGCTCTCCGACGACCAGTTCGCCCGGCTCTCCGCGCTCGGCGCCGAGGACGGCACCGCGTGAACGGCGCCGCCCGGACGGAGCAGCGGGACTCCGCGGTACGCCTCCGCGCACCCCGCGGACGACCCCTCCGCCCCTGCGCACCCGGCGCAGCGAACGAAGGGGCCGGTCCCGTTCTCAGCCCTTGACGACCTCCAGCGTCGCGTCGCCGACGACCACGATCTCGTACGGCCGGACCGTGTCCGCCGTGACGCGGAGCGTGCCGCCCTCGCGGACCAGTTCGTACGTGGCGGCGGGGGCGCCCGTGAGGTCGGGGACCGTCACCGTGCGGGTGAAGTCGCCGAGGCCCTCGGGGGCGTACACGCGCAGCTGAAGGTCCTGCGTCCAGTCGCCGTCGGGGCGGGAGGCGTCCGCGCCGAGCGGCAGGACCGCGCCGGGACGGACCAGGAGCGGCAGGCTGTCGAAGCCGTGGGTGCCGTGGTGCCAGGCGGGGCCGGTGACCGTCTCGCCGGTCAGGAAGTGGGTCCAGGTGCCCTCGGGGACGTAGTACTCGACCTGGCCGTCCTCGCTGAAGACCGGGGCCACCAGCAGGTCGGGGCCGAGGAGGTACTGGCGGTCCACCGTGCGGGTCGCCGGGTCGTCGGGGAACTCCAGCAGCATCGGGCGCATGGTGGGGACGCCGGTGCGGTGGGCCTCGACGGCCGCGCCGTACAGGTACGGCATCAGGCGGTGCTTCAGCTCGGTGAACTGCCGGGCGACCGCGACCGCCTCGTCGCCGAACTCCCACGGCACCCGGTAGGACGAGGAGCCGTGCAGCCGGCTGTGCGAGGAGAGCAGGCCGAAGGCGAGCCAGCGCTTGAAGACCGCCGGGTCGGGGGTGCCCTCGAAGCCGCCGATGTCATGGCTCCAGAAGCCGAAGCCGGACAGCGAGAGGGAGAGGCCGCCCCGCAGGGACTCGGCCATCGCCTCGAAGGAGGACCAGCAGTCGCCGCCCCAGTGGACGGGGAACTGCTGGCCGCCGGCGGTGGCGGAGCGGGCGAAGAGGACCGCCTCGCCCTGGCCGCGCTCCTTCTCCAGGATGTCGAAGACGGCCTTGTTGTACAGGTGCGTGTAGTAGTTGTGCATCCGCTCCGGGTCGGAGCCGTCGTGCCAGACGACGTCGGTGGGGATGCGCTCGCCGAAGTCCGTCTTGAAGCCGTCGACGCCCTGGTCGAGGAGGGTCTTCAGCTTGCCCTGGAACCAGGCCGTGGCCTCGGGGTCGGTGAAGTCGACCAGCGCCATGCCGGCCTGCCACTTGTCCCACTGCCAGATGTCGCCCTCGGGGGTGCGGACGAAGTAGCCCTTCTCCGCGCCCTCCGCGTACAGGGCGCTCTTCTGCGCGATGTACGGGTTGATCCAGACGCAGATCTTCAGGCCCTTGTCCTTGAGCCGGGCGAGCATCCCGACCGGGTCGGGGAAGGTGTCCGGGTCCCACTCGAAGTCGCACCACTGGTACTCGCGCATCCAGAAGCAGTCGAAGTGGAAGACGGAGAGCGGGATGCCGCGCTCGGCCATGCCGTCGACGAACGAGGTGACGGTCGCCTCGTCGTAGTCGGTGGTGAACGAGGTGGTCAGCCAGAGGCCGAAGGACCAGGCCGGCGGCAGGGCCGGGCGGCCGGTGAGGGCGGTGTAGCGGGTGAGGACGTCCTTGGGCGTGGGGCCCGCGACGACGAAGTACTCCAGGACCTGGTCCTCGACGCTGAACTGCACCTGGCCGACGGCCTCGGAGCCGACCTCGAAGGAGACCTTGCCGGGGTGGTTGACGAAGACGCCGTAGCCGCGCGAGGAGAGGTAGAACGGAACGTTCTTGTAGGCCTGTTCGCTGCTGGTGCCGCCGTCGGCCTGCCACATGTCGACGACCTGGCCGTTCTTGACGTACGGCGTGAACCGCTCGCCGAGGCCGTGGATCGTCTCGCCGACGCCGATCGAGAGCTGCGCCAGCATGTGGTGGCCGCCGTCCGCGACCGTGGCGAAGGCGGTGCCCTTGCGGCCGGCGGCGGTCAGCAGGCGGCCGTCCGCGCCCAGGAACTCCAGGCCGAAGTCGCCCTCGGTGGGGAGCCGGAGGGTGAGGGGGCCGCTGGTGAGTTCGGCGGTGGGGCCGTCGTCGCGGGTGGCGGCCGGGGCGTCCGCGGTGGCGCCGGGAAGGGCGAAGTCCGGGCCGGGGCGGCGCCTGCCGGCGAGGTGGGTGACGCGGACACCGATGACGCCTTCGGCGGGGGCGTAGGCCTCCACCGTGATCAGGGGGGCGTTCAGGGTGTCCCCGCGCCGCGTGACGCGCTTGACGGCCGCGTGGGCGGTGAGGCGGTCGGCGTCGAGGCGGAGGTCGCGGATCTCGGTGGCGTACGAGGCGTGCACACCGTCTCGCATCTGCCAGAAGCCGTCGGTGAACTTCATGGGGGGTCTTCCTTAGCCGGTGGTACGGGAGGTGTTCGGGGTACGTCGCCGGGAGAGCGCCGTCACGGGTGCGGGGTCAGGAGGGCGGGGTCAGGAGGGCGGAGTCAGGAGGGCGGGCGTCGCGCGGTCGAGGACCGACGTCACCCGGTCCCAGGTGGCCGTGTCCCGGGGCACGGCGGGCAGTTCGCGGCCCCCGCCGGTGCCCCACTCCGTGGCCAGCGCCACCGGGTCGCGGCCGGTGGCGGCGCCCGCGGCGAGGGCGGCCGCGCCCAGCGCGACCAGTTCGGCGGAGTCCGGGAGGATCACCGGGCGGCCGGACAGCCGGCGCACGGTCTCCACCCACATCGTGCCGCGCGCTCCCCCGCCGATCAGCCGCAGCGGCGCGTCCGGCGCGTCGAGCGGCAGCTCGTCCAGGGCACGCAGGACGGCGACGACCGCGCCCTCGTACGCGGCGCCGAGGAGCTGCTGCCGGGTCGTGTCGTGCCGCAGCCCGTGCAGGAGGCCCGAGGCGGCCGGGAGGTCAGGGGTGCGCTCGCCGTCCAGGAAGGGCAGCAGCACGGCCTCGCCGCCGGGTGCGGCGTCCTCGCGGTCCAGGCCGAGGAGTGCGGCGACCTTGTCCACGGCAAGGGTGCAGTTCAGGGTGCAGCCCAGCGGGAGGCGGGTGCCGTCGGCCGCGGCGAATCCGGCGAGGAGTGCGGAGTGCGGGCGGTTGCGGGTCGCGGCGAAGACGGTGCCCGAGGTGCCGAGGCTGACCACGGGGTGGTCCAGGAGGCCTTCCGCGCCGAGCCCCAGGCCGACCGCGGCGGCCATGTTGTCGCCGGTTCCGGCGGCGACCGGGATGCCTTCGGGCAGGCCGAGGGCGGCGGCGGCCAGGGCGGTGAGGTGTCCGGCGACGGTGGCGCCGGTGGCGGCGACCGTGGACAGCAGGTCCGTGCGCATGCCGGTGAGGGCCAGCAGTTCGGGGTCGTACGCGTGGGTGGCGGGGTCGTACCAGCAGGTGCCGGACGCGTCGCCGGGGTCGGTGACGGCGGCGCCGCTCAGCCGCTCGGTGAGGAAGTCGTGCGGGAGGCGGACGGCGGCGGTCGCGGCGGCGGCGGCCGGTTCGTTCTCGCGCAGCCACATCCACTTGGCGGCGGTCATGGAGGCGACCGGCACCGATCCGGTGCGCTCCAGCCAGGCGTCCCGGCCGAGCGCGGCGGTGAGGGCGGCGGCCTGCGGGGCGGAGCGGGTGTCGTTCCACAGGAGGGCGGGGCGCACGGGGTCGCCGTCGGCGTCCAGCGTGACCAGTCCGTGCTGCTGGCCGGCCACGGCGATGCCGGTGACGGCGGCCGGGTCCAGACCCGATTCGGCGAGGGCGGCGGCGACGGCGGTGCACAGCGCCTGCCACCACTGCCCGGGGTCGCTCTCGCGGGCGCCGCCCCGGCCGGTCACGGTGTGCGGGGCGCGGCCCACGGCGAGCAGCCGGCCGGTCGCGGCGTCGACGACGACGGCCTTGGTGGACTGGGTGGAGCTGTCCACGCCGATGACGGCCGATACCGGTGCGGTGGCCGGATTCCTGGCTGGTCGCGACGGCATGTCGTACCTCGTTCCTGTGAGTCCCGGTTTTGATCGTACACAAAACAAATCTTTTTCGAAGCGCTTCGACAGCCCCGAAAACAGGCCTGCACCCCGCCCCGACAGGGGCGCAAGCAGCCTCGGACGACTCCCATGTTGTCCCTATGTGACGCATGTGTCACCGAGATGGTCTAGAAACGAACGTCGAGATGCCGTATTAGTACTGCGAGCAAACAAATCGGTCGGACGGCAGAGCAGCCGCCCGGGCCATGTCGACAAGAGGCAGCAGAATGTCGAACCGCTTCACCCCCACCCCCGCCGACAGGTTCACCTTCGGGCTCTGGACCGTCGGCTGGCGAGGCAACGACCCCTTCGGTGACGCCACCCGCCCCGCCCTGGACCCGGTCGAGTCCGTCGAGCGCCTGGCCGAGCTCGGCGCGCACGGGGTCACGTTCCACGACGACGACCTGATTCCGTTCGGGTCCTCGGACAGCGAGCGCGCCGCGATCATCGCGCGCTTCAAGGGCGCCCTGGACCGCACCGGTCTCAAGGTCCCCATGGCCACCACGAACCTCTTCACGCACCCCGTCTTCAAGGACGGCGGCTTCACCTCCAACGACCGCGACGTCCGCCGCTTCGCGCTGCGCAAGGTCATCCGCAACATCGACCTCGCCGTCGAGCTGGGCGCCGAGACGTATGTCGCCTGGGGCGGCCGCGAGGGCGCCGAGTCCGGCGGGGCCAAGGACGTGCGGGTCGCGCTGGACCGGATGAAGGAAGCGTTCGACCTGCTCGGCGAGTACGTCGTGGACCAGGGCTACGACCTGAGGTTCGCGATCGAGCCCAAGCCGAACGAGCCGCGCGGCGACATCCTGCTCCCCACCGTCGGCCACGCCCTGGCGTTCATCGAGCGCCTGGAGCGCCCGGAGATGTACGGCGTGAACCCCGAGGTCGGCCACGAGCAGATGGCCGGGCTGAACTTCGCGCACGGCATCGCGCAGGCGCTGTGGGCGGGCAAGCTCTTCCACATCGACCTCAACGGCCAGTCCGGCATCAAGTACGACCAGGACCTCCGCTTCGGCGCCGGCGACCTGCGCCAGGCCTTCTGGCTCGTCGACCTGCTGGAGAGCTCGGACTACACGGGCCCGCTGCACTTCGACTTCAAGCCGGTGCGCACCGACGGCATCGACGGGGTCTGGGAGTCCGCGAAGAACTGCATGCGCAACTACCTGATCCTCAAGGAGCGCGCGCTGGCGTTCCGCGCCGACCCGGCCGTCAAGGAGGCGCTGGCCGCCTCCCGTCTGGACGAGCTGGCGCAGCCCACCGCGGCCGACGGCGTCAAGGCGCTGCTCGCGGACCGTTCCGCGTACGAGGAGTTCGACGTGGACGGCGCGGCCCAGCGCTCGATGGCGTTCGAGGCGCTCGACCAGCTCGCCATGGAGCACCTGCTCGGCGTCGGCTGACACTCACGGGGTGTCCCGCGGAGTTCCGCGGGACACCCCGCATCCCGGGCACGGGCCGGCCGGACCCGTGCCCGGGCGGATGGATTCATCCCGCCGGGACACAGTGGTCCCGCCGGGCCGGCACCCCTCTCACGCAAGGGCACCATCGTGACAGCACCTTCTCCGCACGGCCCGCGCCTCCCGCGCCGCCGTCGTCACCGGCGGGTCATCGTCCCGCTCACCGTCGTCTCCGCACTGGTCGGCGGCGTCGTCCTGGCCGGCTGCGGCCAGCAGCGGGACCCCGACGTGTACACCGTCATGAACTCGTCGACCGACGAGTCCTACCACCGCTGGGACGCCCAGACGCTGGCCCGGTGCAGCAAGCAGCTCGGGGTGAAGATCGAGCAGCAGAGCGTGCCGGCCGCGCAGGTGATGACGAAGGCCCTGCGGATGGCGTCCTCGAAGTCGCTGCCCGACGTGCTCCAGCTGGACGCATCGGAGATGCCGACGTTCGCCGAGGCGGGCGGGCTGATCCCGCTGAAGGACCTCGGTCTGACGACGGAGGACATCCCCGAGGGGATCGTCAACTTCGGCTCGTACGACGGGAAGTACTACGGGGCGGCGCGCACCGTGAACACCCTCGCGCTGTTCTACAACAAGGACACCCTCGACAAGGCCGGCCTCGAGGTGCCCACCACCTGGGCCGAGATGCAGGCGACCGCGAAGAAGCTCACGCAGGGCAAGCGGTACGGTCTCGCGCTCAGCGCGGGCGGCGCGGAGGACGGCGTCTTCCAGTTCACCCCGTTCATGTGGTCCAACGGCGGCGACGAGACGAAGCTCGACAGCCCGCAGGTGGCCGGGGCGCTGGACTACTGGAAGGGCCTCCTCAAGGACGGCTCGCTGTCCAAGTCGACGGTCAACTGGACCCAGGCCGACGTGAACGACCAGTTCATGGCCGGCAACGCGGCCATGATGATCAACGGCCCGTGGCAGGTCGAGACCCTGAACTCGAAGAAGGGGCTGAACTGGGGCATCGCCCAGATCCCTGTCCCCGGGGCCGGGGACGACTCGGTGGGTCCGCTGGGCGGCGGGGTGCTGACCGTGCCCAACACCGGTGACAGCGAGCGCGAGAAGATGTCCGCGAAGATCATCGGCTGTATGTCGGGCGAGCAGGAGGAGATCACCTACGCGCTCAACAGCTGGATGGTTCCGGCCAACGCGAAGGCCGCCGCCGTCTGGCGCACCAAGGTGCCGGAGCTGAGCGCCCTCGCCGACCAGGTCGCCACGGCCCGTTCGCGTACCGCCAAGCTCGGCGCGCAGTGGTCGTCCGTGTCGCTGGCCCTGCAGAGCGCCTTCCAGTCCGCGCTCACCGGCGAGTCCAGCGAGGCCGCTCTGAAGCGTGCCCAGCAGCAGGTCACGAGCGGGAACTGAGGTAACGAACCATGTCATCCACCACTGCCTCGGCCGCCGCGCTGCCGGCCGACCCGAAGGCCTCGACGGCCGGTGCGGCCAAGAAGCCGGTGAACCCGCGGAGCGCCAAGCGGCGCCGGTCGCTCGCCCAGTGGGGCTTCATCGCCCCCGCCGTGATCTTCATGGCGCTGTTCTTCGGCTACCCGCTCGTCCGCAACATCGTGATGAGCTTCCAGGACTACTCGCCGTCCACCTTCTTCACCGGCAAGGCCCCGTTCAACGGTCTGGACAACTGGACCAACGTCTTCGAGGACGGACTGTTCGGCAAGGCCCTGTGGCAGACGATCCTGTTCACGGTCGGATCGCTCGTCGGCCAGTTCTGCATCGGTCTGGCCCTCGCCGTCTTCTTCACCCGCCGCTTCCCGCTCAACGGGATCCTGCGCTCGCTGATCCTGCTGCCGTGGCTGGTCCCGATGGTCGTCTCCGGCATCGTGTGGCGGCGCATCTTCGACCAGGACACCGGCGTCCTCAACTCCTTCCTGGGCACGGTCGGCCTCCCCGGTGACACGCCGTGGCTGACGAGCACCAGCATGGCGCTGATCTCGGTGATCCTGGTGAACATCTGGATCGGTATCCCGTTCAACATGGTGATCCTCTACGGCGGCCTCCAGGAGGTCCCCAAGGAGCTGCACGAGGCCGCCTCGCTCGACGGCGCGTCCGCCTGGCGCACGTTCCGCTCGGTCACCCTGCCGATGCTCAAGCCCGTCATCACCGTGGTGCTGGTGCTCGGCTTCATGTCGACGGTCAAGATCCTCGACCTGGTCCTCGCCCTCACCGACGGCGGACCGGCCGACTCGACCCAGACGCTCGGCACGCTCACGTACCAGAACTCCTTCGTCCAGATGGACTTCGGGGCCGGTGCCGTGGTCGGCAACATCCTGATCCTGATCTCCGCCGTCTTCGCGGTGTTCTACCTGCGGGTCAACCGCAACGAGGGGAAGTGACCGGCATGGCGACCACCACCCAGATCCCCGCCGCCCCGGCTCCCGCCCGCCACCGGCCGAAGCGCCGCTGGGGTGCGACCGTCTTCGGCCTCGCCGTCCTCGCGGTGATGCTGTTCCCGCTGTACTGGATGATCAACACCGCGCTGCAGCCGGACGCGAGCCTGGTCGACGTCGGCCCGGTCCCCACGGGCCTGGACTTCTCCGGCTTCACCTCGGCCCTGACCGAGCAGGGCGGCAATCTGCTGACCTCGCTGGCCGTGGCACTCGGCGCCGTGGCCATCTGTCTGGCGGTCTCCGCCCCGGCGGCGTACGGCCTGGCGCAGTTCAAGCTGCGCGGCAGCAGGACGATCGTCTTCGGCACGCTCATCACGCAGATGGTGCCGGGCATCGTCATCGCGAACGCCCTGTACAGCGCGTACGTGGACCTCGGCCTGGTCAACTCCTACTTCGGCCTGATGCTCGCGGACGCCTCGCTGGGCATCCCGTTCGCCATCGTGCTGATGCGCTCGTTCATGGTGTCGATCCCGCACGAGGTCATCGAGGCCGCCGAGGTGGACGGCGCCGGACGCTTCCGTACGTTCGTGCAGGTCGTGCTCCCGATGAGCCGCAACTCCCTGATCACCGCCGGACTGTTCTCGTTCCTGTACGCGTGGAGCGACTTCATGTTCGCGCTGACGCTGAACACCACGGACGACGTCAAGCCGATCACCCTGGGCATCTACCAGTACATCGGTGCCCACGTCGGCGACTGGGGCTCGGTGATGGCCGCGTCCGTGCTGTCCGCGATCCCCGCGGCGGTCCTGCTCGTCCTCTCCCAGAAGTACATCGCCGCCGGGATCACCGGCGGCTCGGTCAAGTAAGGACTGCGTTCCCATGAGTGAGTTCCCCGTGTTCCCGCCCGGCTTCGTCTTCGGCGCGGCCACGGCCTCGTACCAGATCGAGGGCGCCGCGCGGGAGGACGACCGCGGCCCGTCGATCTGGGACGTCTACAGCCACACGCCCGGGAAGACCGACGGCGGTGACACGGGTGACGTGGCCTGCGACCACTACCACCGCTACCCCGAGGACGTGGCCCTGCTGCGTGAGCTGGGCGTGGACTCCTACCGCTTCTCGATCGCCTGGTCGCGGATCCAGCCGGACGGCAGCGGGGCGGTCAACCCCAAGGGCCTGGACTTCTACTCCCGGCTCGTCGACGAGCTCCTCGCGGCTGGCATCGAGCCCGCCGCCACGCTCTACCACTGGGACCTGCCGCAGGCCCTGGAGGACAAGGGCGGCTGGCGGGTGCGCGAGACCGCCGAGCGCTTCGGCGAGTACACGGCGATCATGGCCGAGCACCTGGGTGACCGGGTGCCGCGCTGGATCACGCTCAACGAGCCGTGGTGCAGCGCCTTCCTCGGCTACTCCGTGGGCCGGCACGCGCCGGGCGCGAAGGAGGGCCGCGGGGCCCTGGCCGCCGCGCACCACCTGCTCGTCGGCCACGGCCACGCGATGAGCGCGCTGCGCGCCGCGGGCGTGCGCGAGGCGGGCATCACGCTCAACCTCGACCGCAACGTCCCCGCAACCGAGTCGGACGCCGACCTGGCGGCGGTCGTCCGCGCGGACACCCAGCACAACCTGGTGTGGACCGAGCCGATCCTCGCGGGCCGCTACCCGGTCACCGAGGAGGAGACCTGGGGCGAGCTCATCACCGCGCAGGACTTCCGGCGCGAGGGCGACCTGGAGCTGATCTCCCAGCCGATGGACTTCCTGGGCATCAACTACTACCGCCCGATCGTGGTCGCCGCCGCCCCGCACCGCGAGGCCGATCCGGCGCTGCGGGTCGCCACCGACAACCGCTACAGCGAGGGCGAGTACCGGGGCGTCCGCAAGACGGCGATGGGCTGGCCCGTCGTGCCGGAGTCCTTCACCGACCTGCTGACCGCGCTGAAGCAGACCTACGGGGACGCGCTGCCGCCGGTGCACATCACGGAGAACGGCTCGGCGGAGTCCGACTCGGTGGACGCGGACGGCTCGGTCCACGACGCGGACCGCGTCGAGTACCTCCGTACGCACCTGACGGCGCTGCGGGCGGCGATGGACGCCGGCGTCGACGTGCGCGGCTACTACGTCTGGTCGCTGCTGGACAACTTCGAGTGGGCGCTCGGGTACGCGAAGCGGTTCGGGATCATCCGGGTCGACTACGACACCCAGGAGCGCACCCCGAAGGACAGCTACCGCTGGTACCGGGAACTGATCGCGGCACACCGGAAGTAGCAGCCCGGGTCCGCCGGCCGCCCCCGTTCGCTCCCGCTCGCCCGGGGCGGCCGGGGGCGGTGCCTTGTGCGCCCCCGGCCGTCAGCGCGCCGCGTACGCCGCCGGGTCCGCCAGGACCCCGCGCACCACCCGGGCCGCCGCTCCCCGTGCCGCGTCGCCGGAGAGCGAGGAGGCCCGCAGACCGCTGCCGTCGGTGCGCCACCTGCCCGACACCACCCGGTCGGCGAGCTGCGCCTCGGCCGCCCCGGCGAGCCACGGCATCAGGTCCCGGTAGATGCCGCCGAGCACGACGGTGTCGAGGTCGAAGAGGTTGACCGCCCCGGCCAGCACCAGCCCCATCCGGTCGCCGGCCGCCCGCAGCACCTCCAGCGTCCCCGGGTCGCCCGCCCGCGCCCGCTTCTCCAGCTCGCCGAGCCCGCGCACGCCCGCCGCCGGGTCGATGCCGGCGGCCCGCAGCAGCGCCGCCTGGCCCGCGTACTGCTCCAGGCAGCCGCGCGCCCCGCATCCGCACAGCGGCCCCTGCGGGTCGACGACCACATGCCCGACCTCGCCGGCGAACCCGTGGGCGCCGCGCAGCAGTTCCCCCTGGAGGACCAGCGCGCCGCCGACGCCGATCTCACCGGTGAGATAGAGGAACCCCCGGGCACCGCCGCCGTCGGCGCCGTCGAGCCCGCCGAACCACAGCTCGGCCAGCGCCGCCAGATTGGCCTCGTTGTCCGAGCTGACCGCCAGCGCCCGGCCCGCCGGCCGCAGGGTGCTGAGCGCCTGGCCGAAGATGCCTTCGGCCGCGACCCGGTACCAGCCGAGGTTGGGCGCCTGGCGGACCATGCCGCCGGAGACGAGTCCGGGCAGGGCCAGCTCGACGCCGACGGCCCGCAGTCCCTGCTCACCGGTCGAGGTGATGACCCGGTTGGTGAGCCGGGCCGCGTGGGCGAGGACCTCGGCCGGGGGTGTGTTCCGGTTGTCGATGTGCTCGGTGACACGGACCCGGTCGGTGCCGCCGAGACCGACCGCGCAGACCGAGACGTAGTCGATGTTGATCTCGACGCCGAGCCCGGCCGGGCCGGTCTCCGACACCTTGAGCACGGTGCCCGGGCGACCGGCGCTGCCGCTGAACGTCTTGCCGGACTCGGTCAGCAGGTCGAGCGCCAGCAGTTCCTCGACGAGGGAGGAGACGGCGGCCCGGGTCAGCCCGACCCTGGCGGCCGCACGGGCCCGGGTCACCTCCCCCTCCTCCAGGACGGCACGCAGGACGAGGCCGAGGTTGTTACGGCGCACGGACTCGGTACCGGCCTTGGCGCCGGGCGAGGTGGATTCGATCGTCATCAGACCTTCGAGCGTAGGCCCTCGACGTCCCGTGATCGGCGCGCACCCACCGACGACCTGGGGTTTCGCGGCCCCCGCCCGTGGGACGCGCCGAAACGATCACACACCTGAAACACCGGCGCAGCCACCCCGCCACATCGCCCGGCTACGTTGGCCGTACGCGGCCGCCGTTGCCCGCTCCACCCGCCCCCGGACCCCCTGGTCCGGCCGGTGAACGAGGAGGTCGGCGGTGTACGACAGGACCAGGGTCTTTCGACCGGACCCCGCGAGCCCGGCATGATCCGAACGAGAGGCCCTAGATCGCGGCGCCGTGCGCCGGCGTGGCTCACCCATGTGCTGCGCCTGCGCCGGGCCCCCGTGCCCCGGACGGCGATGGTGCGCGGCGCGCTCGGCGCGGGCCCGCTGCTCGCCGCCGGTCTCGCGTCCGGCCGGGCCGGGCCCGGTGTCCTCGCCGCACTCGGGGCGATGCTCGCCGGAGTCAACGACCGCCCCGGGACCCGCCGCAAGGGTCTCGTCCACATCGGGCTGCCGGCCGCGGCCGGATCGCTGGGGCTGCTCGTCGGCGCCCTGGTCGCGGACACGACGGGGCGGTGGACGGCGGTCCCGGTGCTCTTCCTGGTCGGCTGGGTGTCCGGGGCGCTGAGTGCCCGGGGCGCCGTCTGGTCGGCGGCCGCCCTCCAGCTGCTGGTCACCACCACGATCGGGATGGGGATGCCGCTGGCGGGACCGGCCTGGTTGAAGGCGCTGTGCTTCCTGTCCGGGGCGGCCTGGCTGGTCGTCCTGCGGCTGCTGCTGCGCGCCCCGCGGTCACCGGGCGCGACCCGGTGGAGCGGTGAACGCGAGGCCGTCGCGGCGGTGTTCGACGCGCTCGCGGACGCGCTGGGCGCACTCGGCGGACCGGGGGCACCCGCCGCCCGCCGGCGTCTCGTCGCCGCACAGCAGCAGGCGGACGAGGCACTGTGGCTGATGCGGCTCATGCCGTGGCCGCGCCGGTCGGGCGGGGCCGGCCGCGCCCTCGCCGAACGGTCCGGCGCGGGGGCCGCGCTCTGCGAGGCGAGCATCGCGCTGCTGTGGGAGGGCCGGCCCGTCCCGGACGAGGTGGCCGATGGACCCCGGCGGCTGGCCGCGGCGGTCCGTTCCGGCGGCCCGGCGGGCGCGCTGCCGAGCCCCCGGCCGGACACCGTCGAACGGCTTGCCTTCGACCGGGCGGTACTGGACGCCGCCGTGATCTTCGACCGGACGACTCCGTACGCCGCCCACGCACCCCGGGAACGGCGCCTCCCCCGCACCCCGGGCACGAACCCCGGTGTCCGCACGGGCCTGTTCACGCCCGCCGGACGTGAGTACGGGCTGCGCGTGGCTCTGTGCGTGTCGGTCACTGCGGCCGTCGCGCTGCTGCTGCACGAGAACCACTGGTACTGGCTGCCGGCCACCGCCGCCTTCCTGGTGAAGCCCGACATGGGTCCGCTGTTCTCGCGGGTGGTGAACCGCTTCGCCGGGACGGTGGCCGGAGTCCTCGCCTTCGTCGCGCTGACGGCCGCGCTCGGCGGCCTCGGCCGGCCGCTCGTGGTCGGGGCGGTCGTCGTGGCCGGGGCCCTGGTCCCGCTGTCCACCCGCCACTTCGCGTTCCAGACCGCGGTGATCACCGTGCTGGTGCTGTCGTTCGTCCACACCGCGGGGGACACCGAGGCGGCCGCGTCCCGGCTGCTGGAGACGTTCCTGGCCTGCGTCATCGTGCTGCTCGTCGGCCATCTGCCCCTGGTGACCGATCCCCGGGTCCGGGTCGGGCACCGGTTCGCGGTCACCCTGCGCTGCACGGAGCGGTATCTGCGCCATGTGCTGGACGCGCCCGGGCCGGGCGGGGACCGGCAGCGGGACGGCGTACGGGGGCTGGCGCTGCGCGGTGCCGCGTACCGGGCGCTCGCCGAGGCGCGGGCGGCGGCGGAGACGGCCGCGGCGGAACTGCCGGGGCCGTTCGGCGGGCGGCGCCAGGACTGGTCGGCGGTGACGGTCGCGGCCGAACTGGTCGTGGACGCGGCTACCGCGTGCGCGCTGCGGGTCGAGCACGGGGTGCCGCGTCCCGCATCCGGTGACGTGGCACGCGTGACGGCGGCGCTGTCCGGGCTGGCGGACGCCCTGGAGGACGGGCACCGCACGGCGCGGCCGGCGCCGGGTCCCGGTCCGCGCGACTGCCGTTCGCTGCGGGACGTGATGACGCAGCTGCACGGTATTCACCGGCTCACCACAGCGGGGCCGCCGCGACCGCCGGCACCCTGCCGGGCCCCTCTGTCCTGACCTCTCCGGCCCCCGCAACACCCGCATAACCGGGCGAAGATGTCATGGTGCCATCATTTCGCCAAACCCTTGGACACGTGAGGGACTCGTGAAAGGATCACCCTCAATTCCGTGGCGTGTCCCCGTATCCCGCGGCGCGTCACGCCTCGTCCCACCATCCATGGAGAACACACGTGGCCAAGATTTCTGGCCGGCTGCCCGGAAGGGCCGCCACCCGCCTCGCCGCCGCCGCGATAACCGCGGCCCTCGTCGGCACCGGCGCCTCCGCGTTCGCCGCCGAGCCGGGCGACGCCCCCATGTACGGCATCGCCGGGCTGGACAGCGCGGGCGCCTCGTACTACTACGCGCCGAACGGTGAGGGCGGCCTGCAGACCCGCGTCCCGCTCGACACCGGCTGGAAGGACGTCAAGTTCCTCGGCCGCGTGGACAACGACGCCGACAGCGTCGCCGACGGCCGCTGGCAGACGAACGCGGCCGGGGTGCTCAACTACGCCGCCAACGACAACTCCGACCTCAAGAACGTCGGACACGGCTGGAACATCTACAACACGCTCGTCTCGGCGGGCAACGTGGGCGGTGCCGAGTCGGGCGACCTCCTGGGCCGCGACGCGGCCGGCTACCTCTACCTGTACCTGGGCTACGGCGACGGAACCGTCACCAAGCGGTACAAGGTCGGCGGCGGCTGGAACGCGTACACGCAGATCGCCGGCAACGGCGACCTGTCCGGCGACGGCAAGAACGACATCGTCGCCCGCGACAAGACCGGCGTCCTGTGGCTCTACAAGGGCACCGGCGACTACAAGGCCCCGTTCGCGGCCCGCACCAAGGTCGGTGGCGGCTGGAACACGTACAACACCGTCTTCGCCCCGGGTGACATCGACCTGGACGGCACGACCGACCTCGTCGGCCGGGACGCCAAGGGCGCGCTGTACCTCTACAAGGGCACCGGCAACGCCGCGGCCCCGTACGGGGCGCGGACCCTGGTCGGTACCGGTGGCTGGAACACCTACCGTCTGATGTTCTGATCAAAAAGTGAAGGTTTCGCAACCGAAGTCATGACACGATTCGGATGAAACCCGTGGCCTGCCCATCCTGTCGGGATGGGCGGGCCACAACTCATCTAGATCCATGGAGTACTTCGTGGCCAAAACCTCTGGCCGTAAGCACAGACGGATAGCCGCACGCGTGGCAGCCGCGGCACTCACCGCCGCACTCGTCGGTACCGGCACGTCCGCCGTCGCCGCCGACTCCCCGCAGCCCTCGCTGGGCTCGCCGGCCGCGGCACCTTCCGCCGCGACGGCTGCCGCCGCGGCCGTCACCCCCAACTTCGCGCTGTACGGTCTCACCTCCGGTGGCTCCGCGTACGCGTACCGCTCGAACGGCAAGGGCGGGATCACCTCCCGCGAGCTCAAGGGCTCGGGCTGGCAGGGAGTGTCCAACCTCCTCCAGGTCGCCAACACCCAGAAGAGCAGCGGCGACGCCGACGGCATCTGGTTCCGCGAGTCCAGCGGCTACCTGGGATACCTGAAGTTCGACGCCTCGAGTCCGGTCAAGGTCGGCAGTGGCTGGAACATCTACAACAAGCTGGTCTCGCCCGGCAACCTCGGCGGCGCGGCTGCCGGCGACCTGCTCGGCCGGGACAGCGGCGGCAACCTCTACCTCTACCTGAACTACGGGAACGGCTCGCTGACGAGCCGCTACAAGGTCGGTGGCGGCTGGAACGCGTACTCGCAGATCGCCGGCAACGGCGACCTGAGCGGTGACGGCAAGAACGACATCGTCGCCCGCGACTCGGCCGGCGTCCTGTGGCTCTACAAGGGCACCGGGAACTACAAGGCCCCGTTCTCCGCCCGCACCAAGATCGGTTCCGGCTGGAACACGTACAACCAGCTCATCTCCACGGGTGACATCACCGAGGACGGCCGTACCGACCTCGTGGCCCGTGACAAGACCGGTGCGCTGTACCTGTACAAGGGCACCGGCAAGGCCTCGGCCCCGTTCGGCGGCCGCGTGAAGATCGGCGCGAGCGGCTGGAACAGCTACCGCTTCCTCTTCTGAGCCGGTAGCACCTCCCCCACATCATGAGAGAGGGCCGCACCCCCGTCGCCGGGGGTGCGGCCCTCTCGCCGTACTGCCGCTGATCCCTACTTGCGGATCAGGCTGCGGAGCACGTACTGCAGGATGCCGCCGTTGCGGTAGTAGTCCGCCTCACCGGGGGTGTCGATGCGGACGACGCCGTCGAACTCCACACCGGTGTCGGTGGTGACCTTGACCGTGCGCGGGGTGGTGCCGTCGTTCAGCTCGGTCACGCCGGTGAAGGAGAAGGTCTCCTCGCCGGTGAGGCCGAGGGTCTCCGCGGTCTGGCCCTCCGGGAACTGGAGCGGGAGGACGCCCATGCCGATGAGGTTCGAGCGGTGGATGCGCTCGTAGGACTCGGCGATGACGGCCTTGACGCCCAGGAGCGCGGTGCCCTTGGCCGCCCAGTCGCGGGACGAGCCGGAGCCGTACTCCTTGCCCGCCAGGATGACGAGCGGGGTGCCGGCGGCCTGGTAGTTCTGCGAGGCGTCGTAGATGAACGACACCGGAGCCGCGTCAGCAGTCGCAGCCTGGGTGAAGTCGCGGGTGTAGCCGCCCTCGGTGCCCGGCGCGATCTGGTTGCGCAGGCGGATGTTGGCGAACGTGCCGCGGATCATGACCTCGTGGTTACCACGGCGCGAGCCGTAGGAGTTGAAGTCACGGCGCTCGATGCCGTGCTCCGTGAGGTACTTGCCGGCCGGGGTGTCGGCCTTGATCGCACCGGCCGGGGAGATGTGGTCGGTGGTGACCGAGTCGCCCAGCTTGGCGAGGACGCGGGCGCCCGTGATGTCGGAGACCGGGGTGGTCTCCATCGTCATGCCCTCGAAGTAAGGGGGCTTACGGACGTACGTCGACTCGGCGTCCCACTCGAAGGTGTTGCCGGTCGGGATGGAGAGCGCCTGCCACTGGGCGTCGCCCGCGAAGACGTCCTGGTAGGACTTGTTGAACATGTCCTCGCCGATGGAGTTGGCGACGACGTCGTTCACCTCGGCCTCGGACGGCCAGATGTCGGCGAGGAAGACGGGCTTGCCGTCCTGGTCGACGCCGAGGGCGTCCTTGGTGATGTCGACCTTCATCGAACCGGCGATGGCGTACGCGACGACCAGCGGCGGGGACGCCAGGTAGTTCATCTTGACGTCGGGGTTGATCCGGCCCTCGAAGTTGCGGTTGCCGGAGAGCACCGAGGTGACGGCCAGGTCGTGGTCGTTGACCGCCTTGGAGACCTCTTCCGGCAGCGGGCCGGAGTTGCCGATGCAGGTGGTGCAGCCGTAGCCGACGAGGTTGAAGCCGACCTTGTCGAGGTACGGGGTCAGGCCCGCCTTGTCGAAGTAGTCGGTGACGACCTTCGAGCCCGGGGCGAGGGTGGTCTTGACCCACGGCTTGCGGGTCAGGCCCTTCTCCACGGCCTTCTTCGCCACGAGCGCCGCGGCGACCATGACGTACGGGTTCGAGGTGTTGGTGCAGGAGGTGATCGCGGCGACGGTGACGGCGCCGTGGTCCAGCTCGTACGTGGTGCCGTCGGGGGCGGTCACGGTGACCGGGTTCGACGGGACGCCGTTGGCGGCGGCCGGGGAGTCGGAGGCCGGGAAGGACTCCTTGCCCGCCTCCTCGTCGTCCGAGACGTAGTTGCGCACGTCCTGGGCGAACTGCGCCTTGGCGTTCGCGAGGACGATGCGGTCCTGCGGGCGCTTCGGGCCGGCGATGGAGGGGACGACCGTGGAGAGGTCGAGCTCCAGCTTCTCGGAGAAGTCGGGCTCGGCGGCCGGGTCGAGCCAGAGGCCCTGCTCCTTGGCGTACGCCTCGACGAGAGCGACCTGCTGGGCGTCGCGGCCGGTCAGACGCAGGTACTTCAGCGTCTCGTCGTCGATCGGGAAGATCGCGGCGGTGGAGCCGAACTCCGGCGACATGTTGCCGATGGTGGCGCGGTTCGCGAGGGAGGTGGCGGCGACGCCCTCACCGTAGAACTCGACGAACTTGCCGACGACGCCGTGCTTGCGGAGCATCTCGGTGATGGTCAGCACGAGGTCGGTGGCGGTGGTGCCGGCCGGGAGCTCGCCGGTCAGCTTGAAGCCGACGACGCGCGGGATGAGCATGGAGACCGGCTGGCCGAGCATCGCGGCCTCGGCCTCGATGCCGCCGACGCCCCAGCCCAGCACGCCCAGGCCGTTGACCATGGTGGTGTGCGAGTCGGTGCCGACGAGGGTGTCGGGGTACGCCTGGCCGCCCCGGACCATGACCGTACGGGCCAGGTGCTCGATGTTGACCTGGTGGACGATGCCGGTGCCCGGGGGGACGACCTTGAACTCGTCGAAGGCGGTCTGGCCCCAGCGCAGGAACTGGTAGCGCTCCTTGTTGCGGCCGTACTCCAGCTCGACGTTCTGGCCGAAGGCTTCCTTCGTACCGAACTTGTCGGCGATGACGGAGTGGTCGATGACCAGCTCGGCCGGCGCCAGGGGGTTGATCTTCGTGGCGTCGCCGCCGAGCTCCTTCACGGCCTCACGCATGGTGGCGAGGTCCACGACACAGGGCACACCGGTGAAGTCCTGCATGATCACGCGGGCCGGCGTGAACTGGATCTCCTGGCTGGGCTGAGCCTGGGAGTCCCAGCCACCGAGCGCCCGGATGTGGTCGGCGGTGATGTTCGCGCCGTCCTCCGTGCGGAGCAGGTTCTCCAGCAGCACCTTCAGGCTGTAAGGGAGGCGCGCGGAGCCCTCGACCTTGTCCAGCTTGAAGATCTCGTACGACTCGTCGCCCACGCGCAGCGTGCTGCGGGCGTCGAAGCTGTTCGCCGACACGACAGTCTCCTTCATCAATGTGCGCGTAACCCCGCGCCGCGCCTCACTTCGGGCGGGCGCCGCGTGGTGCCGCCTTCGGCGAACCGGCCATCCGCTAAGGTAAGGGTTAGTTAGGTAACCCTTACCGCGCGGCGGCCCGCTGTGCGCCTTCGGCATATATCTCGATGTCGAGATAACTCTAGTACATCGCCGCGGAAGGGTCATGTCCGGCCGCCCCGCCCCGCCCGCCACCACCCCACCGGCCGGTGCGCGGGCGGGGCGCGGAGGCCCTCCGCCACACGGTCCGGCGGCGGACCGGGCAGTGGCGGCGCCTACTGGGCGGCCCGGCGGCGGACCGCCTCCTTGGTCCCCTCCTCCAGGGCGTCGGCGGGGAGCAGCAGTGGCAGCAGCTCGGGGTTCAGCGTCGTGGCCCGGAAGACGAGCCCGACGGTCACGTCATGACCGGGCCGGTGCACGATCTCGACCGGGTCACCCGCCCGGATGTCGCCGGGTTCGACGACACGCAGATACGCGCCGGGCACGGCGGCCGCGGTGAACCGCTTGATCCACCCGTCGCGCTCCAGCCAGCCCTGGAACGTTCCGCAGGGGATCCGCGGACAGGAGACCTCCAGGACGACGTCCGGCCCGATCCGCCAGCGTTCGCCGATCAGGGCGCCGCTGACGTCCAGCCCCAGGGTCGTGAGGTTCTCCCCGAACACACCGTTGCCGAGCGGCGTCCCCAGCTCGCCCTGCCAGACGTCGAGGTCCTCGCGGGCATAGGCGTACACGGCCTGGTCGGTGCCGCCGTGGTGCCTGACGTCGTAGACGCGGTCGCCCGCGAGCCCGACCGCGCCGGTGCCCTTGGGCCCGGGAGCGGTGACGGCGACCGGCCCGTCGACGGGCCGCTTGTCGATACCTGTCGCGCCGATCCCCTTCCAGGGGTTGGGACGGGGACGGCCGATGTTGACCGAGAGCACCTTCATGACGCGGACCCTACGAGCCCGCGGCCCACCCGGTCGAGGCGTTTCCCCCTCCACCCCGGACGCCAGACGCCGGACGCCGGCCGCCGTCAGCCGCCGATGGCCGCACACCGCATGCCGACCGGGCACAGGAACGGCACCCTGGAGTCGGCCGCTCCCCACTCCGCACCGTTGCTCCACACCTCCGCACACAGCCGTCACCCGAACGCCCTACCCCACCACCGGTCCCATCTCATATCTGAGATAACCTTTCGGCATGTCAGATGACTACCTCGTACGTATCGGCAAGCTCATCCGTGACGCCCGTCAGCACCGGGGCTGGACACAGAGTCAGCTGGCCGAGGCGCTCGCCACGAGTCAGAGCGCCGTGAACCGCATCGAGCGCGGCAACCAGAACATCAGCCTTGAGATGATCGCGCGCATCGGTGAAGCACTCGACAGCGAGATCGTGTCGCTCGGATACGCCGGTCCCATGCATCTGCGGGTGGTCGGCGGACGCCGGCTCTCCGGCGCCATCGACGTCAAGACCAGCAAGAACGCGTGCGTGGCGCTGCTCTGCGCCTCGCTGCTCAACAAGGGCCGCACGGTCCTGCGCCGGGTGGCCAGGATCGAGGAGGTCTACCGCCTGCTGGAGGTGCTGAACTCCATCGGCGTGCGCGCCCGGTGGATCAACGACGGCACCGACCTGGAGATCGTCCCGCCTGCCCGCCTCGACATGGACGCCATCGACGCGGACGCCGCGCGCCGGACCCGGTCGATCATCATGTTCCTCGGGCCGCTGCTGCACCGGATGGACCGGTTCAAGCTGCCGTACGCGGGCGGCTGCGACCTCGGCACGCGGACCATCGAGCCGCACATGATCGCGCTGCGCCGCTTCGGACTGGAGATCGCCGCGACCGAGGGCATCTACCACGCCCAGGTCGACCACTCCGTCACGCCGGGCCGCCCCATCGTGCTGACCGAGCGCGGCGACACGGTGACCGAGAACGCCCTGCTGGCCGCCGCCCGGCACGACGGCACCACCGTCATCCGCAACGCGTCCTCCAACTACATGGTCCAGGACCTGTGCTTCTTCCTGGAGGCGCTGGGCGTACGGGTGGACGGCGTCGGCACGACGACGCTGACCGTGCACGGGGTCCCGACCATCGACGTGGACGTCGACTACTCCCCCTCCGAGGACCCGGTCGAGGCGATGAGCCTGCTCGCCGCCGCCGTGGTGACGGAGTCGGAGCTGACGATCCGCCGGGTGCCGATCGAGTTCCTGGAGATCGAGCTCGCGGTCCTGGAGGAGATGGGCGTCGACTGCGCCCGCACGGCGGAGTACGCCGCTGACAACGGCCGCACCCGGCTGGTCGACCTGACGGTCCGGCCCTCCAAACTGGAGGCGCCGATCGACAAGATCCACCCGATGCCGTTCCCGGGCCTCAACATCGACAACGTGCCGTTCTTCGCGGCCATCGCCGCCTCGGCCCACGGCCAGACCCTCATCCACGACTGGGTCTACGACAACCGCGCCATCTACCTCACCGACCTCAACCGCCTCGGCGGCCGCCTCCAGCTCCTGGACCCGCACCGGGTCCTGGTCGAGGGCCCCACCCGGTGGCGCGCCGCGGAGATGATGTGCCCGCCCGCGCTGCGGCCCGCGGTGGTGGTACTGCTCGCGATGATGGCGGCCGAGGGGACCTCCGTACTGCGCAACGTGTATGTGATCAACCGCGGTTACGAGGAACTGGCGGAGCGGCTGAACTCGGTGGGCGCGCAGATCGAGATCTTCCGGGACATCTGACAGACGAACGCGCACCCCCTGTCGCAGGCGCCCCCGGCGTCGTCGGTTCACTCGGCGGAGTGGAGTGAACCGGCCGCCGGGGGTATTTCGGCCTCGCGCTGCCCGGCGCCCGTGCCGGCCTGTCCAACGATGAGCGCATGTCATCGATCACTCTGCGTTCGCTGGCCCGCCGCGTGGTTCCCACGCTGCTGGTCGCCCAAGTCGTCCTCCTTCCCCTCCAGCCCGCCTCGGCCGCCGGGCACCCGGCGCAGCCGTGCCGGTCCGCGGCCGCCTGCGGTTCGGTGGTCGTGGCTCCCGTCTCGCAGGCCGCTCCGGACGACGGTCCGTGCACCAGCCCGGAACCGGTGGTGTGCCTGATCCGGAGCGAGACGCCGCAGGAGCGTGAGGTCGCCCGTGATCAGCGGATGCGCTATCACGGCCTCCTGAAGGACATGGAACGCACGGAGTGCGCCATGCGCGCGGAAGGGCGCTCCGAGGAGGACATCGCCCGCGCGCTGGTCCAGATGCGCAACGACGCCAAGGACATCGTCCGCGCCGGCATGACGCCGGAGCAGGTGGCGGAACTGGAGGCGCGCAACGAGAAGAAGTACGGCAACCCGCTCGGCCCGACGGCGGACCAGCTGTACCTGAAGTACGGCTCGTGGGAGAAGGTCGCCGACGCCGCCACGCGTTCGAGCGAGGCCGTGGACCGCGAACTCGGTCTGGAATTCCGGCACTGCTCCTGTGAGGTGCTCCAGGCGGCGTGACATACGTCGGCTCCGAACGCGCCCGGGGCGCCCAGGTTCGCGCCTGGACACCCCGGGCGCCTGTGGTGGGGTCCACGTGGACACCCGGGCACCTGTCACACGGTGTCACCGCGCCCGTCCCGCGGGCCGAAGGCCGCGAGGGCGTCGGCGTCGGTCGCCCGGGCCCGGAGGAAGTAGTCGGCCCACTCGGTGATTCCGGGGTAGGACGAGTCCCGGGCCAGCCGCGTGATCGCCGCCTCGATGTCGTAGTCCGTGGTCCGGAGCTCGACGCCGGGGCCCAGGAGCGCCCAGTGGGCTCCGGTGCGGCCGTAGGGCATGCCGACGCTGCCGGGGTTGACGACCAGGCGGCCGTGGGCGAGGCGGACGAACGGCATGTGGGTGTGGCCGAGGACCACCGTGCGGACGTCGGCGTCGAGTCCGCCGAGGACCTCCCGCCAGCGGTCGGGACGGGAGTCGACCAGGACGACCTCCTCATCGTCCCTGGGGGTGGCGTGGCAGAACAGGACCCTCCCCATGCCGTGCACGGGGAGGGTGAGGGACAGCGGCAGGCGGGCGAGGAGTTCCAGGTGGTCCGGGCGCAGCTGTCCGGCGGCCCAGGGGGCGATCGGGTCGGGGACGGTGTCGCGCCGGCCGGTGCGGTGTTCGAGGAGTTCGCGGTCGGCGTTCCCGCTGACCCAGGCGACACGGTCCCCCAGGGACGTCAGCAGATCCAGCACCTGGGCAGGTTGCGGGCCGGCGGTGATGTCGCCGGTGAGCACGATGCGGTCCGCGGCGCGGACCTCCGGCTCGGCCAGCACCGCCTCGCGGGCGGGCAGGACTCCATGGATGTCGGACAGGACGGCCACTCGCTTCGGCATGGTCACCACTGTGGCGTGACGGCCGGGCGGCGGGGCCCCGTTCCGCTCCCCGCGTAGACCGCTGCCGGCACGCCCGCTCCTGTGTGCCGACCCCGCTTCGCAATCCCCCATAAGCAGTACCCAGACCCACAGGAGTGATCGAACGCAGGATCACGGGCCGGTGCTCTCAGTCGTATCAAGGGGAGCCCCTCTATTCGATATTGCGTTCTAGATTTCGCCCTCGCGCACCCGTAACGGAGACGCGAGAACCCCGGTTAACCGAGCACCTGTCCGTATCGCATCCCAAGGAACACTCATGCATCGCTTGCCTCACCCTGCCCTCGTTCATCCTGTGTTCGAGAAGACGACGACTCCTCGCCCGGCCGCGTCCGCCCATCTCGCCCAGGGCTGCACCGGATTCCTCAGCGACGGCTCCCGACCGGATACGAGGTACCTGGCATGAAGGGGTCCCGCAGTCTGCCCGCGGCACTGGCCCGGTGGGTCGAATCGGTCCTGGGACCGGTTCAGGTCCTGCGCGACGCCTCGCACGCCCGCGCGGACTCCCAGGTCTGGGAGGTCGCCGGCCGCGCCGGGCGTCACTACGTGAAGCTGGCGCCGCGACCGGTCCTCTACACCCGTGAGACCCGCGCCTACCGCGAGGCCGTCCCGCGACTCGGATTCGCCAACGCTCCTGTATTGAAGGACAGTTCGGCGCAGTTGCTGGCTCTGGTCCTGACCGCCGTCGACGGCCGGCCCCTCAAGGGTGCGGCCGCTTCGCCCGCGCGGCGGCGCGCCGCGCACCAGCAGGCCGGCCGGCTGCTGCGTCTCTTCCACGAGGCGCTGCCTCGGCCTCGGGCCGGGGCCGAGGCCGAGGCCGCGCACGCCGTCGAGGCGACCCGCGCCGGCCTGGAGAAGCACATCACCGGCGCAGGTGACCATCTCTCCCCTGCCGAGGCCGACATGCTCCGTCGCCTCGTCAGCTCCCTCCCGGCCCTCGGCCCACTGCCCTTCGGCCTCCTCCACGGGGACCTCTGGGAACGCAACATGCTCTGGAACGGGCGGCGTTGCGCGCTGATCGACTACGAACGCAGCGCCCCGGGTCCGCTCGTCGCCGACTTCGTGAGACTCGCCACCGCCGTCTGGCCCGACCACCCCGATCTGCGCACCGCGATGTTCGCCGGATACGGGCGGGATCTCTCCGCCGCCGAGCGGCAGGCGCTGGTGGCGTTCGCCGCGGCGGACGCGGCGAGCGCGCTGGCCCACGGCCCCCGCCTTGGCGATGCCGAGGTGACCGTACGCGGCCGCCGTACCGTCGAGCGTCTGGTTCGGGAGGGGTGGCGATGAGCTGCGCACACGACCGGGGAGGCAACCCGTGAAGAGGTTCTTCGGACCGCTGAAGATGGCGGAACCGCAGGTGTCCGAGGCCGAACGGGAGTTGTTCGGCGGGCCGTTGCGGTACGACATGGGCTGGTCCCAGCACGAACACGCCACGCTCGACCTGACCATGGTCTCGGCGCTGCGTTCCATGCCGGCGCTGGTCGGTGCGACGCTGCGCATGGCGTGGAGCGCCGACCGACGCGCGCTCCTCGCGGTGGGGGTCAGCGAGATCGGTCAGGGCATCGCCGCGGCGGTCGGCCTGCTCGCCGTCAACTCCGTCATGCACGCCCTGCTCGGCGGAACCGGCACCGCCGCCGACCGGCTGCACGCCCTGCTGCCCGGTCTGTCCGCCGCGGCCGGCATCGCCGTCGCCAACTCCGTTCTGGCGGCGTGGTCCACCTCACGCGCCGGGCGTCTCGAACCGCTCGTCGAGCGGATCGCCACCACGCAGTATCTGGACGCCGCAGCATCCGTGGAGCTCGAAGCCATCGACGACCCGGACTTCCGCAGACTCGTCGACATCGCCCAGTTCGGCCCGGCCTCCGCCCGCCGCATGATCGGTTCCTGCGTGTCCGCGCTGAACGGGATCATCTCGCTGATCGCCACCGCCGGGGTGCTCGGCGTCCTGGACTGGACCCTGCTGCCCATGCTGGTCCTCATCGCCGCACCCCGCGGCTGGGGCGCGATGCGGGTGGCGCAGGAGCGGTACGTGTCGGTGATGAGCTGGATCGAGCACGTGCGGGCCAGCCGGCTCATCGGCAACCTGCTCACCGAGCGCACCGCCGCCCAGGAAGTGCGCATCCACGGCGTCGGTGCCTTCCTCCTCAGCCGGTACCGGCGGATGGCCGAGAGCGCCGAGGCCGAGCAGGAGCGGCTGGCCTCCCGCAAGGCCCTCACCGAATGGGTCGCCGCCGCGCTGTCCGGTCTGGCGATGGCGGTGACGTACGGGACCATGTTCTGGCTGATCATGAGCGGGCGGATGAGTCTGGCCGTGGCCGGCACCGCGGTCATCGCCGTCCGCTCCGGATCGGCGAGCCTGGGCGCGCTGGTGATGAACGTGAACCAGCTGCACGAGGAGTCCCTGTACGTCCGGGACCACTCGCGCTTCCTCGGCCAGGCCGCCCGGCGCGCCATCCCCGAGGGCGGTGAGGCCGTACCCGACCGGGTCGAGCACATCGCCCTCGACAAGGTCACGTACTCCTATCCCGACCGTGGAAGACCGGCGCTGGACGAGGTGTCGCTCACACTGCCCATGGGGTCGGTCACGGCGGTGGTCGGTGAGAACGGTTCCGGAAAGAGCACGCTGATGAAGGTGCTCTCGGGTCTGCTCCTGCCGCAGGCCGGGACCCTGCGATGGGGCGATGCGGACATCGCCGGTCTCGACCGCGCCCAGGTCTTCGAGCGGGTCGCGCTGCTCACGCAGGACTTCCAGCGCTGGCCGGTGACCGCCGCGATGAACATCCGGATCGGCCGCCCGGAACACCCGGCATCGGCGGCGGACCTGCAGCCGTCCGTCGACTACGCCGGGGCCGGACCGGTCATCGCCAGGCTCCCCGACGGCCTGCAGAGCCTGCTGGCCCGGATGTTCCGCGGAGCGATCGAACTGTCCGGCGGTGAGTGGCAGAAGGTGGGGCTGGCCCGTACCCACTGGCGCAGCTCCACCTCGCGGGCGGACAGCCTCCTCATCGTGGACGAACCGACGTCCGCGCTCGACCCGGAGGCCGAGATCGAGGCGTTCGACCGCATCCGCCGGCTCGCCGCCCCGCACCGGGCCGTCGTGCTCGTCACCCACCGGATGTCCGGCGTGCGCCACGCCGAACGCATCTACGTCCTGCACCGCGGGCGGCTGGCCGAACAGGGCAGCCACGACGAGCTGATGGCGGCCCGCGGCCGCTACGCCGCGATGTTCGAAGCCCAGGCCGCGCAGTACGCCCCGGCCGTCCGCATCCCGCGCCCCGCCTCCCCCGTCGACTCCCCGATCTCCCCGGATTCCGCGGGCCCGGGGGCTGGGAACACGGCGTAGGGCGACGGTCCGGCAAGCGCCGGCCTCCGCCCCCAAGGGGCAGGTCCCGGGTCTTTCCGGATGCCGGGGGAAGCACCCGCGCGACGATGCTCGACACCTCGGACAAGGTGAGGGGCAGGCGTCATGAGGGTCAGTCAGGTGTCGGGTGCGCGGAGCGGCGGCAGCCGCTGGAGGGGCGGGGCCACGGCACGTACGGCAGCAGCCCCTGCGTGCGGGAGGTGGCCGACGCCTATCTGGTCTCCCTGAGGATTCCGCCGCGCGGCTCCCGCTGCCCCGCCGTCGAGCCGGCGGGGTGAGAGAAGGGCACCGGGGCACGCCCCGGTGCCCTTTCTTGGGCGAAATATTACTTTTCTTTGGATTTGCGGCAATCCGCCCTCCCGGTCGGTCTCGAATGACTCATAGAGCGTCCCGCGCGTGACCCACGCCGGGCCCACCGAGGTCGAGTCCTGCCCAGGGAGTTCCCATGACGGGAAAGTTGGTCGCCACCGTGTTCCCGAGTAGCGGGGAGGCCGTGGCCTCTCCCCCGGGACCACCCGGCACCTCCGTCACGGGCACGGCCGGGGCACTCGCGCAGGTGCTCGCCGAGGTGATGCACCTGGACCACGTGGACACGGACAGTGACTTCTTCGACGATCTGGGTGCCGATTCCCTGGTGATGGCTCATTTCTGCGCGCGGATCAGGAAGCGCGCCGATCTGGCGCCGGTCTCGATGAAGGACGTGTACGCACATCCCTCCGTCGCCGCCCTGGCAGGCGCGCAGGCGGTCTCCGTACCGGCCACGCCGCCGGAGCCGGAGCCGTCTGCTTCCGCTCCGTCCGCGCGCTCGCCGGCACCCCCCGTGGGCAAGCCCCGGTACGTCCTGTGCGGGGCGCTGCAGCTTCTGGCCTTCCTCGCCTACTCGGGTCTCGTCGCACTGATCGGTGCCCGGGGCTACGAGTGGATCTCCGACGGGTCCGGTCCGGTCGACGTGTACGTCCGTTCCGTCCTCTTCGGCGCCCTGGTCCTCCTGGGGCTGTCCGCCCTGCCGGTCGCGGTGAAATGGGTGCTGGTCGGGCGCTGGACGTCCCGGCGGATACGGGTGTGGAGCCTGGCCTACGTCCGTCTCTGGATCGTCAGGACACTGGTCCGCGCGAACCCGCTGGTCCTGTTCGTCGGATCGCCGCTCTACACGCTCTACCTCAGGGCGCTGGGCGCGCACATCGGGCCGGGGGCCGTGATCTTCTCCCGCAACGTGCCTCTCTGTACCGACCTGCTCACGGTCGGGGGGTCCTCGGTCATCCGCAAGGACTCCTTCTTCTCCTGCTACCGCGCGCACGACGGTGTGATCCAGACCGGCAGCGTGACCCTGGGGCGGGACACCGTCGTCGCCGAGGCGGCGGTGCTGGACATCGGGACCTCGATGGGGGACGGGGCCAGGCTGGCCCATGCGTCCTCCCTGCACAGCGGCCAGGCGATACCGGCCGGCGAGCACTGGCACGGATCGCCGGCCCAGCGTGCCGGTTCGGCGTACGAGGTGGTGGGGCCGGTGCCCTGCGGCGCCCTGCGCAGGTCCGTGCACAGCGTCACCCAGCTGCTGAGCGCCCTGCTCGTCTATCTGCCGCTCGCGGTCGGCGGCCTCGCCATTCTGCTGGCCGAGGCACCGCAGCTGTCCGCGGTGCTGGAACCGGGGCCCTCGGTCCTGACGAGCTGGGTGTTCTACCGGGACGCGCTGGCGGCCTCGTTCGTCCTGCTCTTCGTGGTCGCGCCGCTCGGGTTCCTGCTGCTCGCCATCGTCCCCCGGCTGCTCAGCCGCACGATCCAGCCGGACAAGGTCTACCCGCTCTACGGCTTCCACTACGGCGCGCACCGCGCCATCACGCTGCTGACCAACAGGCGCTTCCTGACCCGGCTGTTCGGGGACAGCTCCGGGATCGTCCCGTACCTCCGGCTGCTCGGCTACGACCTCTCACGGGTGGAGCAGACCGGGTCGAACTTCGGGACCGAGGTGAAGCACGAGACGCCGTACCTGAGTGCGGTCGGGACCGGAACGATGGTGGCCGACGGGCTGTCCATCAACAACGCCGAGTTCTCCAGTACGTCGTTCCGGGTGTCCCGGACCGCGATCGGGGCGCGGAACTTCCTCGGCAACAGGATCGCCTACCCGTCGCGGGGCAGGACGGGCGACAACTGTCTGCTGGCGACCAAGGTCATGGTGCCGGTCGACGGGAACATCCGGGAGAACGTCGGCCTGCTGGGCTCGCCCAGCTTCGAGATCCCCCGCTCGGTCCGGCGTGACAGCAGCTTCGACCTGATGAAGAGCGGCGAGACGCTGCGCAGCGGCCTCGCCGCCAAGAACCGGCACAACGCCGCGTCGATGGGGCTGTACCTGCTGGCACGGTGGTTCTACGCGTTCGTGGTCACCCTGGTCGTGTCGGGGACCGCGGAGCTCTACACCTCGATCGGCGCCGAGGCGGTCGCGCTGGGCAATGTGCTCGTCATGGTCGTGAGCGCCGTGTACTTCGTCCTGGTGGAACGCGCGGTCGTCCGCCGCCACCCGCCGGGCCCGCTGTTCTGCTCGATCTACGACCGCCGCTTCTGGCAGCGGGAGCGGTTCTGGAAGGTGCCGTCGGAGACGTATCTCCAGATCTTCAACGGGACGCCCTTCAAGAGCGTCATCTGGCGTCTGCTGGGTGTACGGACCGGCCGCAGGCTCTTCGACGACGGCTGCTACTTGACTGAGCGCACGATGGTCACCCTCGGCGACGACGTCACCCTCAACGCCGGCAGCGTCGTGCAGTGCCACTCGCAGGAGGACGGCACCTTCAAGTCCGACCGGTCCGCGGTCGGTTCCCGCTGCACGCTCGGGGTCGGGGCGTTCGTGCACTACGGCGTGACGATCGGGGACGGGGCGGTGCTCGCCCCGGACTCGTTCCTCATGAAGGGCGAGACCGTTCCGCCGGGCGCCTCCTGGGGCGGGAACCCGGCCCGTCCGATGCAGGCGGGCAGCGCCCGGGACATGGAGGCGACGCGATGAACACGCACGCACGGTCCGACGCGGAGTACTGGCGCGATGTGCTCACCGCCGGCGGGACCACCTCGGTGCCCCGCTGGACGCGCACCCCGGTGCCGGGCACCTCGGTGGTCGGGGCGACGCTTCCCGCACCCCTCGTCGAACAGCTGGACACGCTGGCGGCATCCGCCGGCGTGGGTGTCACCGCCCTCGTCCTGGCCGCTCACGCCAAGGTGCTCGCGGCGTTGTCCGGTGAATCCGCCGTGACCACCGGCTATGTCACCGCCGCGCACCCGGAACCGCTGCCCTGCCGGCTGACGGCCGACGGCACCTCGTGGCGGGCGCTGCTGCTGCACGCGGCGGCCACCGAGCAGGAGCTGCTGGCGCACCGGGAGTTCGCCGTCGGCGCGCTCCGGGACGAGCTGGGCCTCCCCGCCGCCGCCCCCGAGGCGGTGTTCGATCCGACGGGTGACGCGGAGTCCGTACGGGACACCGCCGTGCTCCGCCTGACGGTCGCGCGGCCGGGCGGGCGGACCGTCATCGGGCTGCGGTACCGCACCGACGTCATCGACGAGGAGTGCGCCACCAGAATCCTCGGCTACCACCTCACCGCACTCCGGCTGATGGCCGCCGGTCCGGACGCGGAACACGCCGGGCAGAGCCTGTTGTCGCACGACGAGATCCGGTACCAGATCGACGGACTCGCCGGACCCCGCCGCGAACTGCCCGGCCTGCCCTGCCACGCGGTGTTCGAGGAGCGGGTGCGCGCCCGCCCGGACGCCGTCGCGGCCGTTCAGGACGGCCGGCGGTGGACGTACCGGGAGCTGAACAGCCGGGCCAACCGGGTGGCACACGCGCTGCTCGACGCCGGTCTGGGCCGTGAGGACGTCGTCGCCGTGGTGAGCGAGCGGACCCTGGAGTGGGTGGCGGGCGTCCTCGGCATCCTCAAGGCGGGCGGCGCCTATCTGCCTGTCGATCCCCACTACCCGCCCGCCCGGGTCGCCGGCATGCTCGGCCGCGCCGGCTGCGCCCTGGCGCTGACCGGGCCCGGCACCACCGCCGCGCTCGGCGGCGCCGGGGACCGCGCGCCGGCCGTCCGGTCGCTGCGCCTGGACCGGGTGTGCGCGGAGGGCGGCGACGACAGCGACCCCGGTGTCCCGGTCGGCTCCGGCGCGCTCGCGTACGTCTTCTTCACCTCCGGGTCCACCGGTGAGCCCAAGGGCGCGATGTGCGAGCACGGCGGACTGCTCAACCACCTCCACGCGAAGATCGACGACCTCGGTCTGGGCGAGGAGGACGTCGTCGCGCAGACCGCGCCGCAGTGCTTCGACATCTCCCTGTGGCAGTTCCTCGCCCCGTTGCTGACCGGCGGCCGCACCCTGGTCATCGGCCAGGAGACGGTCCTGGACGTCCGGCGGTTCCTCGACACCCTGGCCGGGGGCGGGGCCACGGTGCTCCAGGTGGTGCCGTCCTACCTCGACGCCGTGCTGTCCTTCCTGGAGCGGCACCCCCGCGAACTGCCCGCTCTGCGCTGCGTATCGGTCACCGGCGAGGCGCTGCGGAAGGATCTCGTCCAGCGCTGGTTCGGGGTCCGGCCAGGGGTCCGGCTGGTCAACGCCTACGGGCTGACCGAGACGTCCGACGACACCAACCACGCCGTCCTGGAAGGCCCGCCGGACACTGACGTGGTGCCGCTGGGCCGTCCGGTCGGCAACGTGCGGATCTACCTCGTGGACGAGCACCTCGCCCCGGTGCCGCTGGGCGCCCCCGGTGCGATCGCCTTCTCGGGGATCTGTGTCGGCCGCGGGTACATCAACGACGAGGAGCGGACCCGGGCGGCCTTCCTGCCGGACCCCCACCGCCCCGGCGAACGCCTGCATCTCGGCGGGGACTTCGGGCGCTGGCTGCCCGACGGGCAGCTGGAGTTCCTCGGCCGCCGGGACGGCCAGGTGAAGGTCCGCGGGTTCCGGATCGAGATCGGCGAGATCGAGAACGCGCTGCTGCGTGTGCCGGGTGTGCGGGACGCCGCGGTGGTGGTCGTGGAGGACGCCGGGCCCGGCCGGCACCTGACCGCCTTCTGCACCCTGGCCTATCCGATGCGCCCGGACACCGTACGGGAGCGGCTTGCGGACATCCTGCCGGCGCACATGGTGCCGTCCGACGTCCGCCGGCGGGACTCCCTGCCGCTGACCCCCAACGGCAAGACCGACCGCGCGCGGCTGACCGCGCTCGCCGGACGGCCCGCCGCCACCGGCACCCGCGGCGATGACGCCCCCAGCACCCCCACCGAGGAGCGGCTGGCCGGGGTCTGGGCCGCGGTCCTCGGCGTGCCGCGCGACCGGGTGGGACGGCGGGACAACTTCTTCGACCGCGGCGGCACTTCGCTGTCGGCGGTCTCGGTGGCGGTCGCCCTGGACCGTGAGGTCTCGCTCAAGGACCTCGTCCGTCACCCCGTACTCACCGAACTGGCCGCACTGATCGACCGACGCACCACACCGTGAACCGACCACCACCACGAGGAGAGAGCCAGAATGTCTGCCATCGAGACAGCCGACCCGACCACCTCACCGCACGGCCTGGAACCACCGCCCGGCGCACCCGTGATGCTGCGGGTGCCGGACGGCGACGACACCGCCGGCTGGGTGTCCCGGAACCGGGACGGGCTGCGGTCCGCGCTGGAGGAACACGGTGCGGTCCTGGTCCGCGGACTGGGGCTGCGCGACGCGTCCGGCGTCGAGGCGGTCCTGCGTCAGCTGGCCGTCGAACCGGTGCGGGAGAGAGAGGCGTTCGCGACGCGGGAGACCTACGCGCCGGGTGTGCACTCCCCCTCCGCCTGGCCGTCGAACCAGCCCATGTGCATGCACCACGAGCTGAGTTACACCCTCGATTTCCCCGGCCTGATGCTCTTCGCCTGCCTCGCCGAGCCCACCTCCGGCGGAGCCGTCTGCCTCGCCGACGCGTCGGCCGTCCTCGACTCGCTGCCCCGTGGCCCGGCCGAACGCTTCGAGCGGACGGGCTGGCTGCTGACCCGCAGTTACAACGGCGAGATCGGGGCCACCGTGGCCGACGCCTTCGGCACCGACGACCGGTACGCCGTGGAGGAGTACTGCCGCGACCACGCCATCGACTGGGCCTGGCAGCCCGACGGCGCTCTGCGCACCACCCAGCACCGCAGTGCCGTCGTCCGGCACCCGGCCGGCGGACGGCGTTGCTGGTTCAACCAGATCGCCTTCCTGAACGAGTGGACCCTCGACCCCGAGGTCCGCGCGTACCTGGTCGACGAGTACGGAGCCGACGGCCTGCCGTTCAACACCCGTTACGGCGACGGCGGAACCATCGACGAGGACACCGTCCGGCTCATCGGCGCGGCCTACCAGGCGCACACCGTACGTCTGCCGTGGCGCGCGGGTGACCTGCTGCTCGTCGACAACGTGCGGACCGCGCACAGCAGGGAGGCGTACGAGGGGCCGCGCGACGTGGTCGTCGCGATGGCCGCACCGACCCGGCTCGACACCTGTCCGCCGGTGGCGGGCGCTGCGACGGGGGCGGGGCTGCGATGAACACCGGCCATGCCCACGCGGCTGCCTCTCCCGACTCCACCGTCTCCTCCGTCCCCGCTGCCTCCTCCGCGTCCTCTTCCTCCGCCTCCTCCGACGGGATCACCGTTCCTCCGTTCGCCGTGATTCCCGGTGGTCAGGTCCAAGATGCCCTGGAGGGGCACGAGAAGGAGATCGTGGAGGTCGTGGAGGCCACCTACCGGCTGCACGGAGCGGGCAGGACGGTGAACCCGCCCTCCTCGTTCCTCCGCTTCCCGGACCGCCCCGACGCCCGGATGATCGCCCTGCCCGCCTCCCTCGGCAGGGAGTCCGGCCGGGTGTCCGACGGGGACTCGCGGGTGGACGGGCTGAAGTGGATCTCCAGCTTCCCTGCGAACATCGGGTCCGGAGTGCCGCGGGCCTCCGCCGTGCTGATCCTCAACGACCCCGTCACGGGGTACCCGTTCGCGTGCCTGGAGAGCTCGATCATCAGCGCGAGCAGAACGGCCGCCTCGGCGGCCTCGGCGGCCGACCGGCTCAGCCGGGACCGCCCGCGCCCGACCCGCGTCGGGTTCTTCGGCACGGGCCTGATCGCCCGGTACATCCACACCTATCTCCAGGGCTCCGGCTGGTCGTTCGACGACATCGGGGTGTACGACGTCTCCCCGTGCAGTGCCGCCGGATTCCGGCTGTACGCGGAGCAGTCCGGCAGCGCGGCCCGCGTCACCGTGCACAGCGGCCCCGAGGCGCTGATCCGCACCAGCGACCTGGTGGTCTTCGCGACCGTTGCGGGACGGCCGCATGTCAGCGACCCGGCGTGGTTCGACCACAACCCCGTGGTCCTGCACGTGTCGCTGCGCGACCTCGCCCCCCAGGTCCTGCTCGCCTCGACCAACATCGTGGACGACATCGAACACTGCCTCCGGGCCTCGACCTCACCCCATCTGACCGAACAGCTCACCGGGAACCGGGACTTCGTGCACGGCACGCTGGACGACGTGATGACGGGCCTGGTGGACGTGCCGGCGGACCGCCCCGCGGTCTTCTCCCCCTTCGGCCTCGGCGTGCTCGATCTCGCGGTCGGAAGCTACGTCTACGACGAGGTGGCCCGCGCGGGCCGACTGCAGATCATCGACGACTTCTTCCACGAACGGAGCCGTTACGGATGACAGCACCGGCCGGTCCCCCGGCACAGGCACCAGTCCCCCGAAGAGGAGTACGTCATGTCGGTCATATCCGTTCCTCAGGCATTCAACGAGGAGGAGCTCTATGTCGACGTGCGGTCGGTCTTCGGGCAGCCGCTGCTCCTCAAGTGCGAGGGTTTCAACTTCGCGGGCTCGATCAAACTGAAGGCGGCCGCCGAGATGGTGGCCTCGGCCGAACGCGACGGGTCCCTCACCGCCGATTCGGTCCTGGTGGAGTCCTCGTCCGGCAATCTCGGTGTGGCGCTGAGCATGATCGCGGCGAGCAAGGGATACCGCTTCGTCTGCGTCACGGACTCCCGCTGCAACCTCGCGACGCGGCTGATGATGGAGGCACTGGGCAGTGAGGTGCACGTGGTGTCCGGGCAGGAGGCCAACGGAGGCTTCCTCGGCGCGCGGATGGAGTACGTACGGCGCATGTGCGCCGACGACGACCGCTGCGTGTGGCTGAGCCAGTACTCCAACCCGGCCAACTGGAGGGCGCACTACCTCACGACCGCCCCGCAGATCGCCCGCTCGTTCCCCGAGCTGGACGTCCTGTTCGTCGGCGCGGGGACCACCGGAACGCTGATGGGCTGTGCGCGCTTCTTCCGGACCTGGCACCGGCCGGTGCGGATCGTCGCCGTGGACAGCGTGGGCTCGGTGGCGTTCGGCGGTCCCCCGGGCCGCCGGATGATTCCGGGCCTGGGCATGAGCATGCGCCCGCCGCTGCTGGACGAGTCGTACGTGGACGAGGTCGTGCGGGTCGAGGAGGCGGACGCCATCCGAGCCTGCCGCCGCCTGGCCCGGCACGGCTTCCTCTTCGGCGGCTCCACCGGCACCGTGGCGAGCGGTGCGACCGGCTGGCTGGCGGAACACGAGGCGGGGCAGGACCTCACCGCCGTGGCGGTCGCGCCGGACCTCGGGGAGCGCTACCTCGACACCGTCTACCAGGACAACTGGGTCCAGGACCTGTACGGCGAGGACCCGCTGAGCGATCCCCGGCCCGGGGACGAGGGTGATCGGATGCGGCGGAAGGCCTTCTCCCGGACCCCGGAAGCCAGGTAGGGAACGGATATCGCCTCGCAATCCCTGCCGGGCAGCCGCGGGCCGGGCCGGGCCGGACGGGTGGCCGCGGTAAGGGTCAGCCGGCGCCCAGGGAGATCTCGGTGGACTTGACCAGGGCGACCACGGCCGTCCCGGCGGTGATACCGAGATCGGTGACCGCGTCCCTCGTGATCGCCGCGGTGAGCTCGCCGCCCTCGACCGACACCTTGACGCTCGCCATGGCGCCGCCGGCCGTGACGCCGGTGACGGTGCCGGGGATCCGGTTGCGGATGCTCAGCCCCTCGACGGCGCCGGTGGCCAGGGCGACCTCGGTGGACTTGATCAGCGTGCGGACCGGCGTCCCCTCCGCGAGGCCGAGGTCCGTCACGGCCTCGCGGGTGATCGCGGCCGTGATGTCCTGGCCGCCCGTGAGCCGGACCTTCACCGTGGCCATGGCCTCGCCCGCGGTGACGGCGGTGACCGTGCCGGGGATCTGGTTGCGGATGCTCAGGCTCATGAGAGGGTTCCTCTGATTCGTCCGTAAATGCCAGGTATCTCCTGGTACGCGCTCCCACTGTAGACAGGACCGCCCCGGATGTCCGGCTGCCCTGTGGACGGGGGTCGGGCCGGACCTGTGAGGATGGCGGACACCACGGACATCGCGCGGGTGGCCGGTGTGCGCAGCGAGGGAGCAGCGGGTGTCGCAGGAGCCGGCGGGTCCGGTGGAGTGGATGGAACGGCACCAGATCGCGGTGTACCTGGGCGCCATGGCGGCCGGCGCCCTCGTGGGCCGGGCGGCGCCCGGAGCCGGGCCCGGTCTGGAGCACGCGATCAATCCGGTGCTCGGTGCGCTGCTGTTCGTGACGTTCCTCCAGGTCCCGGCCGCCGAGCTGCTCCGTTCCCTGCGCGACGGGCGGTTCCTGTCCGCCGCGCTGGTGGTGAACTTCGTCGTGGTGCCCCTGGTGGTCGCGGCGATGTTCGCGTTCCTGCCCGACGACCGGGCCGTCCGGCTCGGGGTCCTGCTGGTGCTGGTGTGCCCGTGCGTGGACTACGTGATCGTGTTCAGCGGGCTGGCGGGCGGCTCCGGCCGGCGGCTGCTGGCCGCGACCCCGCTGCTGCTGGTCGCGCAGATGCTGCTGCTGCCGGGGTTCCTGTACCTGTTCATGGGGGCGGACCTGGCCGGCGTCGTCGGGGCCGGTCCGTTCGCCGAGGCGTTCGCCGTGCTGATCGTCGTCCCGCTGGCGCTGGCCTGGGCGGTCCAGGCGTGGGCGGCCCGCCGTCCGGCCGGGCGGCGGGCCGCCGACGCCGCGAGCACCGCGATGGTCCCGCTGATGGCCGCCACGCTGTTCGTCGTGGTCGCCTCCCAGGTCCCCGGGCTCGGCGACGGGCTGGGCGGCATCGCGGCGGTCATCCCGTTCTACGCCGCCTTCCTGGTCGTCATGGCCTTCGCCGGCAAGGCCGTCGCCCGGCTGTTCCGGCTGGACACCGCCGCCTCCCGGGCGGTCGTCTTCACCGGGGCGACCCGTAACTCCCTGGTCGTGCTGCCGCTGGCCCTCGCGCTGCCCGACCGGCTGTCGGCGGCCGCCGCCGTCGTGGTGACGCAGACCCTCGTCGAGGTCATCGGCATGATCGCGTACGTACGGCTCGTCCCCCGGCTGGTCCCCGGCGCCGGCTCCGCCGGTGTCTCCTAGGCTCGTCGACGGAGGGCCGAGGAGGCACCGAGGAAGAGGCCGAAGAAAGAACTGAAGAAGAGCGGGCGACGATGTCGAGAACCGGTGACCGGCTCCGTCCCCGTACTGAACGCGGCCGCAAGGGCCGCACCGGCGAGGAGGACCACCATGGCGAAGTACCTGCTTCTCAAGCACTACCGCGGCGCCCCGGCAGCGGTCAACGACACCCCCATGGACCAGTGGACGCCGGAGGAGATCACGGCCCACCTGCAGTACATGAACGACTTCGCGGCCCGGCTGGAGGAGTCCGGCGAGTTCGTCGGCGGCCAGGCACTGGCCCCGGAGGGCGAGTGGGTCCGCTACGACGGCGAGGGGCGGCCGCCGGTGACCGACGGGCCTTTCGCCGAGACCAAGGACGTCATCGCCGGCTGGATGATCATCGACGTGGACAGCCATGAGCGCGCCGTCGAACTGGCCGGGGAGCTGTCGGCCGCCCCGGGGGCGGGTGGCAAGCCGATCCACGAGTGGCTGGAGCTGCGCCCGTTCCTGGCCCCGTCGCCCACCGTCGAGGAGTGCCCCCACCGATGAACGAGGCTCTCCTGCGGAGCCTCACGCCGAGCATGCTCGGAATCCTCGTCCGCCGCGGTGCGGATTTCGCGGCGGCCGAGGACGCCGTGCAGGACGCTCTCGTCGAGGCGTTCCGCGTCCGGCCCGCCGAACAGCCCCGCGACCCCAAGGCCTGGCTGGTCACCGTGGCGTGGCGCAAGTTCCTCGACGCGACCCGCGCCGACACCGCGCGCCGGCGGCGTGAGGACCGGGTGGAGGAGGAACCGCTGCCCGGCCCCGCGCCCGCCGCGGACGACACCCTCCAGCTGTACTTCCTGTGCGCGCACCCGTCGCTGACGCCGTCGTCCGCGGTCGCGCTCACCCTGCGCGCCGTCGGCGGGCTCACCACCCGCCAGATCGCGGCGGCCTATCTGGTGCCCGAGCCGACCATGGCGCAGCGCATCAGCCGGGCCAAGCGGACCGTCTCCGACGTGCGGTTCGACCGGCCGGGCGATGTCTCGACCGTGCTGCGCGTCCTCTATCTGGTCTTCAACGAGGGCTACTCCGGCGACGTCGACCTCGCCGCCGAGGCCATCCGGCTCACCCGGCAGCTCGCGGCCGCGATCGACCATCCCGAGGTGGCGGGGCTGCTCGCGCTGATGCTGCTCCACCACGCCCGGCGCGCGGCACGGACCGCGCCCGACGGCAGTCTGGTGCCGCTCGCCGAGCAGGACCGCGGCCGGTGGGACACCGTGTCGATCGCCGAGGGGATCGGCATCCTCCAGGCGGCCCTGGCCCGTGACCGGCTGGGCGAGTTCCAGGCCCAGGCAGCCATCGCGGCACTCCACGCCGACGCGCGCAGCACCGGGGAGACCGACTGGGTGCAGATCGTCGAGTGGTACGACGAGCTCGCCCGCCTGACCGACAGCCCGGTCGTCCGGCTCAACCGCGCGGTCGCCGTCGGGGAGGCCGACGGGCCGCGCGCCGGCCTGGCGGCGCTCGCCGCGGTCGACCCCGCGCTGCCGCGCCACACCGCGGTGGCGGCGTACCTCCACGAGCGCGACGGCGACCTGCCGAGGGCGGCCCGGCTGTACGCCGAGGCGGCCCACCAGGCGTCCAACGTCGCCGAGCGCGACCACCTGACACGCGAGGCCGCCCGGCTCAACGCCCGGCTCCGCCGCTGACGGATCGCACCGGACCGCCGGCCGTCCTACGCCACCACGCCTCGTGCGGCGAGCAGTCCGGCGACCCGGTCCAGGGGCAGCGCCGGGACGTGGTGGCCGGCCCGGCCGGTCATCGAGTGCGCGCCGGTGAGCACGTTGAGGACGGCCTCCTCCACCGACTCGACCACCGCGCCGTAGAAGGCGTCCATCCGCCCCCACGGCACGAAGCGCAGTGACTCGTACGGGGCGCTGCCGTCGTTCTCCGGGAAGGTGCTGGTCAGGGCGCCCGCGTTGGCGGTGGAGAAGGCCAGGAAGATGTCGCCGGAGAAATGGCTCCCGGTGGTGCCGGTGCGGGCGAGGCCGAGGGTGGCCCGCCGGGCCAGCGCCTTGCACTGGCCGGGCAGCAGGGGTGCGTCGGTGGCCACGACGACGATCACCGAGCCCGCCCCGGGCGGGACTTGGGGTCCACCTTCGGGCACCGGGGCGGGCGCGTCGGGCAGTTCGCGGCCCACCGGCACGCCGGCCACCACCAGTTCGCGCCGTGCGCCGAAGTTGGCCTGCACGAAGGCGCCGACGGTATAGCGGTCCTCGCCGTACTCCACCACCCGCGAGGCCGTGCCCGAGCCGCCCTTGAAGCCGTAGCAGCGCATGCCCGTACCGCCGCCGACGCAGCCCTCCTCGACCGGACCGGTGGCGGCCGCCTCGATGGCGTCCGCCGCGTGGCGGGGCTCCACGGCCGTGCCGTGGATGTCGTTGAGGTGGCCGTCCCAGGTCTCGGTGACCACGGGCAGCAGCCATTCGGGCGCCGTGCCGCGGCAGTTGGCCCGTACCCACTCGACGACACCGCGGTGCACCGGGCCGACCGCGTAGGTGTTGGTGATGAGCACCGGCACCGCGAGCGCGCCGCTCTCCTCGATCCAGGCGGTGCCGGTCATCTCGCCGTTGCCGTTGAACGAGTGCCAGCCGGCCGCGCACGGGGTGCCCACGCCGTCCCGGCCGCGCGGCAGGAGCGCGGTCACTCCGGTGCGTACGTCGTCGCCCTCGCACAGGGTCACGTACCCGACCTCGACACCGGGGACGTCCGTGATCGCGTTCCACGGACCGGGTTCGCCGGTCAGGGGGATGCCCGACTCCCGTGCCCTCATGCGGCTGTCGTCCACCGGTTCCTCCCGCGCGCCCTCGTCGGTCGTCCGGCAGAGCGTACGGGAGGCCCGTGGTCACGGACAGGGCACGGTGTGACCGCGCGACGGGGTGCCGGAGCCGTCGCGGTCCTTCAGTGCTTGCCGCTCCCGGCCGGTTCGGCGGTGACCTCGCCGTGGCTCAGCCAGGGCCGGGCGAGCAGGACCAGGGCGACGCCCGCCAGGGCCAGCGAGATGACGATGACGGCCGCCATGGGGGTCGCGCTGTCCTCGCCGAAGAGGCCGACGAGCGGTGAGGCCACGGCGCCGAAGAGGAACTGGAGGCCGCCGATGAGCGCCGACGCCGCACCCGGTGCGCCGCGGCCCAGGTTCTGGCCGATGCTCATCGTCGAGGGGAAGATCACCGCGATGCCGGAGATGGCGACGAAGAGGCAGATCCAGGTGACGGCCAGGTGCTCCCCCGTCAGCGCGGGCAGGACCAGCAGCGCGACGGCCCCGGTGCCCGAGACGGCGAGCCCCGCGATCAGGAGCGTGTTCAGCCGGACCCGTACGGAGAGCCGCGCGAAGGTGACTCCGGCGATCAGCATGCCCACGGCGTTCGACGCGAAGATCAGCGAGTAGCCGGTGGCCGATACGCCGTGCACGTTCTGGAAGACGAAGCTGGAGCCGCTGATGTAGGCGAACAGTGCCGCCGAGGTGAAGCCGAGCACGAGGACGTACCCCATGAAGGCGCGGTGGCCGAGCAGCGTGCCCATGGTGCGGAAGGTGCCCACGAGGCCTCCGCTGTGCCGGCGTTCGGGCGGCAGCGTCTCGGGGACCTTCTTCAGTACGGCGATCAGCAGCAGCGCGCCGAGGACTGCGAGGACGACGAAGACGGCACGCCAGGTCGACAGCGACAGGACCGCGCCACCGACGACGGGGGCGGCGATCGGCGCGATGCCGAGGATCTGGGAGAGCAGCGCGAAGTAGCGGGGTACGTCCGCTCCGCGGAAGCAGTCGGTGATCACCGCGCGGGCGAGCACCATGCCGGCCGCGCCCGCGAATCCCTGGAGGAAGCGCGCCGCGGTGAGCAGTTCGACGTTCGGCGCGACGGCACACAGGAGGGAGAAGAGGACGAAGCCCGCCGCTCCGGAGAGCAGGAGCCGGCGACGGCCCCAGCCGTCGCTCATCGGGCCGATCAGCAGCTGGCCCACCACCATGCCGACCAGGAACGCGGTCAGGGTGAGCTGCACGGCCGAACTGCTCGCGTGCAGCGTTTCCCCCATGGAGGGGAAACCGGGCACGTACATGTCGGTGGCGAGCGGGGCCACGACGGTGAGCGCACCCAGCACGGCGATCAGGGCGGAGACCTGCCCCGGCGACACGGGCGGGGCGGACGGGGCCGGCCGGGCCCGGGCAGCCCGGGACGCCGCCTCGTCGGAGGCGGAGGAAGGAGATAGCATGAGGAAAAGATAACCGATGGTTCACTGGTTAACAAAGGAGTGCTGGTGCAGTCCCATCCCGATGGTGTCCGCGACGACTGGGTCCGCCACAATGCCGGGCTCGACGCCTCCGCCATGGAGGTCGTGGCCCTCGTCAAGCAGGTGTCCGCGCTCTTCGAGCGCGCGGTGGAGCCGCTCTACGAGGGCGCTCCGCTCACCGCACCCGAGGCCGACCTGCTCATTCCGCTGCGGTACGCGACGGAGCCGGCCATCGCCCGCCGGCTGGCCGACAACATGGGAATGTCACGTGCCGGGGTCAGCAAGACGCTGGCCAAGCTGGAGAAGCGCGGTCACATCGAACGCACTCCGAACCCCGCCGACCGGCGCGCCGCGCTCGTGACGATCACCGATTCGGGGAAGCGGGCGATCGACCAGATCTTCCCGCGCCAGGTCACCACCGAGGCCGAACTGCTGTCCGGGCTCGGTGAGGACCGGACGAAGGTGGTGGAGGCCCTCGCCCTGCTCGCCCGGGTGATGGAGGACGGACTGGCGCACCGGCACGGCAGAGGCCTGGGCCTCGGCCTCTCCAACATCCGTGGTACCTAGGGCCTTTGACCTGCCGTCCGGACCGTGCGGCGCTTCGTTGTCAGAGCCGTGTGCTGAACTTTCCTCATGGTGATCACAGGGGCGACGGAACCAGCAGCGGCAGGGCCGGGAGGCGACGGCCCGGCGCCGGCGTCGGAGGCCGGGCTCACCGATCGGAGCCGCGGCGCGCACTGGGCCCCGTTCAGTGCGGTCGAGCGCTCCGCCGTGGCCGCGATCGATCTCTTGCGGCGCCTGGCGGCGGACGGGAGCGGGGTGCCGGCCCCGGCACCCCGGGATCCGGAGGTCGTCCGGTTCCTCGGCGGCACGCACAGCACCCACTGGCCGCGGGCGACGGGGTGCCCGGACTGGCTGGTCGCGTCCTGGCTGGACTGCGGATTTCCCGAGAACGCGCCGCGCGGCCCCCGCCCGGTGCCGGTGTCCGGCCGGGCGGAGGTCCTGGAGCGGCTGCGCGGCGACACGGACGCCGCGAGCCGCGGCCTGCCGCACCACCGCAGTGCCTCGAACATCGCCACCTGGCTGTCCCCGTTCTACCTGGGCGGCATCGTCACGGCCGCCGACATCCTGGAGGTGCTGCCGGCCCGTCTGTCGATGCCGGTCCGGGTGCGGTGGCAGCCGAGCCGCGTCCGTCACGCCTTCGAGGACGCGCTGCGGACCCTGCTGGCCGACGCGCTGGGCACCGACCGGCGGGCCTGGCTCCGGCTTCTGACGGCGGCGGAGCGGACGTGCCGCCCCGCATCGGACCGGCCGGACATCACCTGGCCCCAACTGGTCGGACTGGCCGGGTCCGTCGAGCCCGATCCCGGCTCGCTGCTGCCGGCCCGTGAGCTGGAGAACCAGTGGATGTTCTCGCGCCGCAGCCGCAACCGGACGGCGGCGGACGAACTGTTCGACGCGACGTGGTGGTGGCCGGCCGGTGAGGTGCTGCGGCGGGCCGACAGTGCCGTCCTCGGGCTCGTCATGCCCGCGCTGCCCGCCGGCACGGGCGTGCTGCTCGCCCGGTACGTGGTCGCCGTGCGCCACGGCACCCCGCCGGGGGTGCTGCGTCATCTCGTGGCCGTCGGCGACCGCGACGCGCTGCTCGTCCTGGCCCGCAGCGTGGACATGGACGAGCGGACCGCCCTGCCCCTGCTGGCGCCGAAGGATCAGGAGATCCATCTGAGGGTGGTGAACACCTGGGCCGGCGTGGGTCCGGATCAGCGGCGGGAGGCCCTCACCGACCCCGCGGTGGATCTCGCCCCGCGGGCGGCGGAGATCTCCTCCCTCGTCCATCACGAATGCCTCCAGGCGCGTGAACCGGAACTGATCGAGGCGGCGTTCGGCGGGCCCGGCCAGAAGAGGTTCAAGGCCCAGGAACACCTGACGGGCTGCCTGGCGCTGCTGCGGGCGGGCGGTCCGGCCCGGCTGACCGCGCTCCTGGCCACCGGCCGGGTCTCCCCCGCCGTCACCCGTATCTGCACCAAGGCGCTGACGGCCTCCGATCCCGGGGCCGCGCTCCGTGCGCGTGCGCAGCGGGAGTTCACCACGCCGAAGCTGGCCGCCCGGCTGCGCCGGGTGGGCCGGAGCTCGGGCCCCACGGACACGGCGCAGCTGATGCGGCTCTTCGACGACTGGGAGACCGACTGGCCGGAGCTGGAGTCGGAACACGCCCGCGAGCCCTTCGAGCACTGGCCCCAGATCGTCAACCGCATGTCGACTCCCCGGGAGGTGCTGGCCCGGCATGCCGGGGCGGCGGCCCGTGACCGCCGCCACCGGACCGTGTGCCGGAGCGAGGACCCGGTGGTCGCGCGCGGGATCCTGCGGTCCGGGATCAGCTACGGGAGCACGCCTGACGGCGCCATCGACCAGCTGGACCGGATGCTGGAGGAGGGCTCGGTCACCGCCGACGACCTGATATCCGTCGCCGGACAGGGCCCGTGCGTCCTTCAGTACCTCGGCGACGCCCGCCATCGGACGGACGCCCCGCGGGCGGTGGCCGAGGCGGTGGCGAAGGTGGCGGAGCTGGTCCACGAGCACCTGCCGGTGGACGACGAAGCCGCCTGGCACCGGCTGTACGCACGGCTCGGCGCCCAGTCCCCGCATCCGCTCCAGGAAGGCACGATCGAGGCGCTGCTGACGGCCGGGGCCGACGACCGGCGGCCGTAGCGATTCGGCCGGGCCGGCAGCCGACGGGGCGTCACCCGTACGGCCCGCGCCCGGTCGCCGTCGCCCGGGGGCCGTCCGACGATCGGAATTCGGTCGATCGAGGGGAGAGGTCCGGTCATGGACCCACAGGACGGTTATGAGTGGCGGACGCAGCAGACCCGGCAGACCGGGTACGTCCCGTCGCAGCACACGCCCCCGCACCGGCGGCCCCGTGTCGATGCCGGGCGGCTGTGGGCGGGCGGCGCCATGACCGCGCTCGTCGCCGCGCTCACCGCCGTCGTCGGGCTGCTGCTGATCCGGGGTGTGCTGGGGATCCCGGTCTTCGCGCCCGAGGGTGACGGGGCGATGGGTGACGCGTCGACGGGGGTGCTGGCCATGGGGGCGGCGCTCGCCGCCCTGGTGGCCACGGCGCTGCTGCACCTGCTGATGCTGGCGACACCGCAGCCGGGCACGTTCTTCGTCTGGATCGTCACGCTCGCCACCGCCGTGATGGTGCTGCTGCCCTTCACCACGTCCGCCCCGCTGGACGCCAGGATCGGCTCGGCCGCGCTGTACCTCGTCATCGGGATCGCGATCGGTTCGCTCCTGTCCGCGGCCGGCCGCAGCGCCGCACGCCAGGAGTTCTGACCGGCCCGGGAGCGGCTGAACGGGCCGGCGCGGTCAGCCCTCCTCGGTGAGCTGTTCGTCCAGTTCGTCGAAGAGCAGCTCGCCGTGGTCGATCTGGCCGGTCCGGTACGCGGAGCGCGCGACCAGGTGCGCGGCCACCGGACCGGTCATCAGCTGGAAGAAGCCGATCAGCGCCAGCGTCGCGAGGTCCATGCCGCTGCGCAGCCGGAGTGCGACCCCGGCCAGCACGAGCAGCATGCCGAGGGACTGCGGCTTGGTCGCCGCGTGGCTGCGGGACAGGACGTCCGGCAGCCGCAGCATGCCGATCACGCCGAGCAGGCAGATCGCCGCCCCGGTCAGCAGCAGGACCGCGCCCGCCGTGTCGACGATCTGGAGCCAGAGACTCATGGTGCCTCCTCGTCGGTCCGCTGCTCGCCGCCGGCCGGCGGGCGGCCCGGCGGCCGGTCGCGTACCGCGATGAAGCGTGCGATGCCGACCGAACCGGTGAAGCCGAGGAAGGCCAGCACCAGCATGATCGGGAAGTAGAACGGGTCCCGGGCGAAGGCCGACTTGGCGCCCAGCCCGGCGATGATGAGTGCCGCGCAGACGTCCAGGGAGATCGCCCGGTCCAGCATCGAGGGCCCGCGCCAGATCCGGGTCAGCAGCCCCGCCCCGGCGAGGACGATCAGGACGACGGCCGCGGTGAGCAGCACCCGGTCGACGGTCTCCGGCGCGCTCATGAGCCCTCCTCCCGCTCTCCGGGCCGCTCGCCGGTGTGCGGTGCGGGCGGCAGCGGTCCGGCGACCCGGTCGATCTCGTCGCGGGTGCCGAAGGCCCGTACGGTCAGCTCCTCCAGGCGCCACACGGAGCGCCGGGCGGCGTCCAGTTCGGCGGGCCGGTCCGCATCGAGGACGTGCACGAAGACGGTGGCGGTGGCGCGGCGCACCTCGACGACCGACCCGCCCGGCACGTTCGACACGGCGACGGCGGTCGCCGTGAGCATCAGGTCCGAGCGGCAGCGCAGCGGTACGGCGATGACCGCGGCCCGGTGCGGGTGGTCCCCGAAGATCTGCCGGGTGACCTTCACGCCCGAGGTGTACATGTCGTAGAGGAGATAGGCGGCCAGCCGCAGGATGCCCCAGGGGTGCAGGCGCAGCCCCAGATCGACCTGGGGCAGGGGGAACGCCAGACAGACGGCGACGGCGACCAGGGCACCGGTCAGTACGTTGGCCCAGTTCAGGCTGGACCAGAGCAGCACCCAGATGACGGTGAGCCAGGCGATCAGCGGGAGGTCGAGCACGCGCGGCCGGCGACTGCCGAACTCCACGCTGAAGGGGGGCAGGTTCTTGTTCCGGTAGGGGAACGTGATCAGGCGTTTCACCGGCCGAGCACCGCCTCGATGTAGGGGACGCGCGCGATGAGTTCGGCGGCCGAGCGGTCGGTGTACGAGGTCAGTGGTCCGGCGAACACGGTGAAGGCGAGGCCGAGCGCGACCGTGGCCGCGGTGGCCCAGGTCATCAGGTGCGGCAGCCTGGTCGTGGTGGTGACGGCGCGGCCGTGGAGAGTGGCCGCGACCGCGCGCCCGGCCGGCTCGTGGCGCAGCCGGACTCCCTCGTCGCCGGTGCCCGGCATCCGGTCGGGGCCCTCGTCGCTGTCGTCGTCGTCGCTGTCGTCGTCGGACTCCAGGACCGTGCCGTCCGCGGCCTGGCCGGGAGGCGCGGCCCGCCAGAACGCGAGGTTCCAGACCTTGGCCATCACGTACAGGGTGAGCAGGCTGGTCGCCGTCGATCCGATGACGAGGATCCAGGCCCAGACGCCGCCGTCGGCGACACCGGCCCGCATGAGTCCGAGCTTGCCGATGAATCCGGAGAGCGGCGGGATGCCGGCCAGGTTCATCGCGGGGACGAAGAAGAGGACGGCGAGCAGCGGGGCGGCCTTGGCGATGCCGCCGAGCCGGGTCAGCTCGGTGGTGCCGCCGCGCCGTTCGATCAGCCCGGCCACCAGGAACAGCGTCGTCTGGACGGTGATGTGGTGGACGACGTAGACGATCGCGCCGCCGTACGCCTCCCTGGTGGCGAGGCCGATGCCGAACACCATGTAGCCGATGTGGCTGATCAGGGTGAAGGAGAGCAGCCGCTTCAGGTCGGTCTGGGCGACGGCGCCCAGGATGCCGACGACCATCGAGGCGAGGGCGGCCGCCATCAGCAGGTCGCCGAGCCGGTTGCCGGGGAAGAGCAGGGTCTCGGTGCGCAGCATGCAGTAGACGCCGACCTTGGTGAGCAGTCCGGCGAAGACCGCGGTCACGGGGGCCGGCGCGGTCGGGTAGGAGTCGGGGAGCCAGGCGGCGAGCGGGAACACGGCGGCCTTGATGGCGAAGACGGTCAGCAGCATCGCCTGGATCAGGGTCTGGACGCCCAGCGGGAGTTCGGCGAGGCGGCCGGCCAGCTGGGCGAAGTTGGCGGTGCCGGTGGCCGCGTACGTCATGGCGATGGCGGTGAGGAAGAGCATCGAGGAGAACAGGGAGATGATCACGTACGTGGAGCCGGCCCGGACCCGGGGACCGGTGCCGCCGAGCGTGAGCAGCACGAAGCTGGCGACCAGCATGATCTCGAAGCCGACGTACAGGTTGACCAGGTCACCGGCGAGGAAGGTGCACGAGACGCCGGCGACCAGGATCAGGTAGGCGGGGTGGAAGACCGCCACCGGTGTCTCCTCGTCCCGGTCGGCCATGCCCTGGCCGAGCGAGTAGACGAGGACGCACAGGGTGACGGCCGATGAGACCGTCAGCATCAGTCCGGAGAGGCGGTCGGCGACCAGGGTGATGCCGAGCGGCGGCGCGAAGTCGCCGAGGTGGACGGTGAGCGGTCCTTCGATGTCCGCCTCGATCATCAGGGTGACCGAGAGGCCGAGTACGGCGGTGAGCACGGCGACGCTGATGAAGCGCTGGAACTGTTTGAGCCGGGTGCCGAAGGCGAGGCTCAGGCCGGTGGCGCAGAGGGGCAGCAGCACCGGCAGCGGGACGAGTGCGTTCACCCGGTGTCTCCTCGGTTCGGGTCGTCGGGTGCTTCGGGTGCTTCGGGGTCAGTGGGTTCGGGTGCGTCGGGTGCTTCGGGTGTTCCCGGTTCGGTGGGCCGGGCCGCCTCGTAGTCCTCCGGGTCAGCGCCCAGGACGTCGTGCCACAGGTCGCCGGTCGCGTCCCGGCCGCGGGCCTGGAGGGCCCGGTCGGCGCGGAGTCTGGCCCGCAGACGGCGGCGCTCCTCGCGGTAACGGCGGCGTTCCTCGGCGGTGCGGTCGGATGCGGACCGGTAGCGCTCGCGCAGTTCGTCGCGCTCCCCCAGCACCTCGGCGCGCAGCACGATGCGCCGGTCCTCCTGGTCGTCGTGGACCTCATCGGTGCCGGTCAGCTGGTGGCTGCGGTAGGCCATGGCGAGCAGGAACGCGGTGGTGGCGAGTGTGATGACGATCGCGGTGAGGGCGATGGCCTGGGGCAGCGGGTCGGTGACCCGGGCCAGGTCGACGCCGTAGAGGAGGGGCTCACGGCCGGCCGAGCCGGTGGCGGACAGGACGAGCAGGTTGATGCCGTTCCCCGCGATCACCGCGCCCAGCAGGATCCTGGTGAGGGGCCGGGTGAGCATGAGGATGCCGCCGACCGCGCACAGGACCGCGGCGGTGGCGAGGAGCGAGGCGCTGACGGTCACGGGGTGGTGCCTCCCGTCTCGGGCGCCGGTCCGGTGGCGGGTCCGGGCGGGGCTCCGCCTGTCTGTCCGGCCGCCGCCCGGTCGGCCGCCGCGGCCCGTTCGATCTGCCGGTCGATCTTGGCGCCGAGGGCCCGCACGATGTCCAGCACCACGCCCAGGACCAGGAGATAGACCCCGCAGTCGAAGATCACCGGCGTACCGAAGTGGAAGTCGCCGATCAGCGGGAGGTGTCCGTGGTAGGTCCAGGCGTGCAGGACCGTTCCGTCGGCGAGGCCGAGCAGTGCCACTCCGGTGGAGAGGAACAGGCCGAGGCCGGTGAAGAGTCCGGGCTGCAGGGGCGCGGCCTCGGCGAGTTCGAAGCGGCCGCCCGCCAGGTAGCGGGTGATCAGCGCGACCCCCGCGACCAGTCCGGCGACGAATCCGCCGCCCGGCATGTTCTCGGCGCAGAACAGCAGATACACCGAGAGCACCAGGATCGGGTGGAACAGCAGCCGTGCCACGACCTCGAAGACGATGGAGCGGTGCTCGGGCGCGAGCGTGTCGCCGGCCGCCAGCCAGCCGCGCTCGGGGGCCCCCTCGTCGCCGTGCGGCAGGCCCGTGAGCGGGGTCGTGGTCACCGACCAGGCGGTGTGTCCCCGGGTCTCCGCCGGTGCGCCGGCCCCCTCGGCCCGGCGGTGCAGGTAGATCAGGCTCGTCACGCCGATCGCGGCGGCGGCCAGGACGGCGGACTCCCCCATCGTGTCCCAGGCCCGCAGGTCGACGAGGATCGTGGCGACCACGTCCTTGAGGCCGTGGTGCGCGGTCTCCTCGACCATGGCGGCGCCGGCGGGCGCCGCGGTGCGCGCGGCGGCCGCGACCCACACCACCACGCTCAGGGTGGCCGCCGCGGCCAGTGCCACCGGGATGCGCACGGCACGCCGCCAGCTGCTGACCGACTCCTGGAAGTGCACCGGCATCCGGCGCAGGACCAGCACGAACACGATCATCGACACGGTCTCCACGCAGAACTGCGTGAGCGCCAGATCGGGTCCGCCCTGGACGACGAAGAGCAGCGCGGTCCCGTAGCCGGTGAGTCCGGCCAGCACCACGGCCTTCATCCGGCGTCTGACGGTCAGACAGAGCAGCGCCGCCGCGCAGGTGAGCAGGGCGACGGCGCCCTGCAGCGGTACGTCCCACAGGCGCGGGGCCGCGGCCCCGCGCCAGGGCCGGTCGACGCCGAGCACCGCGAGCTGGCCGGTGAGCATCACGAGCAGGGTGGTGGCGAGGTAGACGGAGAGGGAGCCGCGCTGGACGAAGCCGGTGGTCTGGAGGGAGAGCCGTTCGAGGCCGAGCAGCAGATGGCCGAAGACGTTGTCCGCGGTCGGCCAGGCGATCCGCCGGGAGATCCGGGTGACTTCCCCGCGCGCGGCGAAGAGCACCGCACCGCCCGCCGTGGCGACGGCCGAGAGCAGCAGCGCGGTGCCCCAGCCGTGCCAGAGGGCGAGGTGGTAGGGGTGGGCGGAGGCGGGGAAGGTGTCGGCGTACGCGCTGAGCAGCCGGTCGGTCCACCCGACGCCGGGGCCCAGCACCAGTCCGCAGGCCGCGAGCACGGCGGGCGGGGCGAGGAAGGCCGGGCCGACCCGGTGGACGGGGGTGTCGGCGACACGGGGCTTGCGCCAGAACGCGCCCCAGACGAACCGTGCGGTGTACGCGACGGTCAGCATCGACCCGGCCACCGTGAGGCCCAGCGCCCAGCGGTCCGCGGTGTCGCCGTGCAGCAGTGCGTCGAAGGCGGCCTCCTTCGCGGCGAAGCCGAGCAGCGGCGGCAGGGCGGCCATGGACGCGGCGGCGGTGACGGCGACCGCGCAGACGTACGGCAGCGCCCGGCCGACGCCGGAGAGTCTGCGCAGGTCGCGGGTGCCGGCCGCGTGGTCGACGATGCCGGTGACGAGGAACAGCGGTGCCTTGAACAGGGCGTGGCCGAGGATCATCACGGCGGCGGCCAGGGCGGCGTCGCGGTTGCCCACGCCGGCGAGCAGGGTGAGGAAGCCGAGCTGGCTGACGGTGCCGTAGGCGAGGACGAGTTTCAGGTCGTTGAGCCGCAGGGCCCGCCAGCCGCCGAGCAGCATGGTCGCGGCGCCGAGGACCAGCACGACGGGCCGCCAGACGGGTACGTCGGCGAAGCCGGGGGCGAGCCGGGCGACCAGGTAGACACCGGCCTTGACCATGGCGGCGGCGTGCAGATAGGCGCTGACGGGGGTGGGAGCGGCCATCGCGTTCGGGAGCCAGAGGCTGAACGGCCAGATCGCCGACTTCGACAGGGCGCCGCACAGGATCAGGACCACGGCCACGGAGACCGCGAGGCTCGTGGGCGGCGGATCGGCGAGGATCGCGGAGATCCGGTAGGTGCCCGCCGCCTGACCGATGATCAGGAAGCCGACCAGCATCGCGAGTCCGCCGAACGTGGTGACGGTGAGCGCCTGGAGTGCCGAGCGGCGGCTGTGCCGCTGTTCGCTGTCGTAGCCGATCAGCAGGTAGGAGAAGACCGTGGTCAGCTCCCAGAACACATAGAGCGCGATCAGGTCGTCGGTGAGGACGAGGGCGAGCATGGCGCCGGTGAAGGCGAGCAGGTTCCCGGCGAATCCGGCGAGTTGCGGGGTGCCGTCGGTGAAGTACGAGGCGCAGTAGAGCAGGACGAGCGTGCCGACGCCGGCCGCGAGCAGCACCATGAGTTCGGCGAGCGCGTCCAGGCGCAGCCCGACGGTGACGTCGTACGCGGGGATCCAGGTCCACGACCAGGTGACCGAGGCACCGGAGGCCACCGTGTCCCACTGGGCGAACGCCCAGCAGGTGGTGGCGGCGGGGGGCAGCGCGAGGACGACGAAGGCGCGGGTGCCCAGCCTGCGCACGAGCGGGCGCGCGCACGCGGCGAGGACGAAGTGGCAGAGGACGAGCGCGGTCATGGGGCCTCGCGCAGCGCCCCGCGCCCGTCCCGGGAGGGCGTCCGGGGCGCGCCCGCCCGGGCTGTCGCCGGACGACGGGGCGTGGCACCGGGTGGTGCGGTACGGGAGGTTTCAGAACGGGCAAGGGGCACTAAATACAGATATATCCCCAGCCGCGCTTCACTCGTCCGGCGCGCCGCGCCCGCTGCCGCGCAGTGCGATCCGTTGCGGGCCGCGAGCAGTGCCGGGCGGCCTCACCGACGGTGGCGGCCGGGGTGTCGCCGTACGGGACACCGGGGCGCCGGGCGCCGGATGCGGCGGGCGCACCGCGGACGCACTCGGCGGCGTGCAGTTCGCGGTGCACGTCGTATTCGACGGTGAGGCCGTCGCCGTCGTACGACGTGACCGCGGGACCCGGAGGCGGTTCGGGGACCACGGGGCCCTCCCCGGTGCGGCACATGACTGCGTACGGACATCCTCAGCGTCTCGCCGAACCGGCCCGTGCGCGACTCGGGAGCGCCGCCGTAACGTCACTTTCCGGACAGCTCCGCGCGTTGATGGTGAAGGTGTGCGTGATCAGTGCTGAACACGTGAGCCCGATTCCTTTCTTTATTTGCAGTGTGACTAATATCTATCTGTCGAAGTTCTCAACTGATTTGACCAGTCGTGAGACTGGCACCACGTCAAGGAGCATGCCCTGCGCACGCGCGCGTCACGGCGGACCGACTCGACCACCATGTCGCTGAGGACGGCCCTGCTCGTACTGGCCATCGTCCCCGGTGTCGCACTGGCCGCCCTCTGGGCCGTCACCAGTGGTCAGACTCTGCTCGACTTCCAGAGACAGGCAGCCCAGGGGCAGTTGGCCCAGAAGGCCGGCCAGCCGTCCAACATCGTGTACTACAACCTGCAGGAGGAGCGGCGGCTGAGCGCCGAGGCTCTGGCCCGCGACGGAGGTGCCACCGACGCGCTCCGCAAGCAGCGCAAACTGACCGACGAAGCGATCACCAGCTTCCAGTCCCTCTCCGACATCGCCACCGACGACGCCCCAGGCGAGGTCCGGGACGCGGTCGTCAGGGCCCGTACGGCGATCACCCAACTCCCGGCCCAGCGCGCCCTCGTCGACGAGGGCGACAACGACCAGCAGAAGGCCGTGTACCGCTACTACACGGACCTGATCGCCGTCGACCTGCAGCTCTTCACCGCACTCAGCCACGTCGACAACGGCGAGATCACCACGCTCTCGCAGCCGCTCGTCGACCTGTTCTGGGCCAAGGAGATGATCTCCCGGTCGGACGCCCTGCTGGCGCGCGGCTGGCCGAAGGGGAAGCTCAGCACGGAGGACCTCCAGCAGGTCAGACAGGCCGTTTCCGGCCAGTCCTTCCAGTACGCCACCAAGATCGCCCCCTACCTTCCCGCGGACGAGAAGGCCATGTGGGACGAGATCGCCGCCAGTTCGGCCTGGAAGACCAAGACCCAGGTGGAGAACCGGGTGCTGCGGCCCGCCGATCCGGACGGAGCCGGCTTCGTCCCGCTCGGCGCCGAGGAGTCGACCTGGCGCGGAGCGATGGACGATCTCACTCCCCAGCTGGTGAAGCTGATGGAGCACCGCACCGATCTGGTGGTCGCCGAGGGCAAGGACAGCATCATCTCGCTGCTGATCAGGGTGGTCCTCACCACGGTCATCGGCCTCGCCGCCGTCATCGCGGTCATCTTGATCACCTGGCGTCTCACCCGCAACCTGCGCCGCCGTATCGGCCGGCTCCAGGAGCGGGCCGAGGAGCTGGAGAAGGCGCTGCCCGACGTCGTCGAGCGGCTCGGCAAGGGCGAGCGCATCGACGTCGAGGCCGAGGCCCGTGCCATCGGCGACGACGGCACGACCGGCCGGACCGACGAGCTGACCCAGCTCGGCAACGCACTCGACCTGGCCCGCACCAGCGCCCTCCAGGCAGCAGTCAAACAGGCCGACCAGCACCGTGGGTTCGAGCGGCTGCTGCAGCGCATCGCGCGCCGCACCCAGCAGCTGATCGGCCAGCAGCTCAAGAAGCTGGACGAGCTGGAGCGCAAGCACGAGGATCCCGAGGTGCTGGACGGCCTCTTCGACCTCGACCACCTCACCGCGCGGCTGCGGCGCTACGAGGAGAACCTGGTGATCCTCGCGGGCGGCTCGCCGCACCGGCGCTGGCGCAAGCCCGTACCGCTGCTGGACGTCATGCGCTCCGCCCAGGGCGAGGTGCAGGACTACCGCCGGGTGGTGCTGGACCTGGACGGCGCCCCGTGGCTCTCCGAGCGCGCCGTCGGCCCGGTCTCGCACGTGCTGGCGGAGCTGATCGAGAACGCCCTCAGCTTCTCCAGGCCGCCCAGCCCCGTAGAGGTCAGGGCGGCCCGGGTGAGCCGGGGCCTGGCCATCGAGGTCGAGGACCGCGGGCTCGGCATGGAGGAGGAACAGCTCGCCGAGGCCAACGAGCTGATGAGCCGGCCGCCCCGGATGGACGTGCTGGCGCACTCCGACGACATCCGGCTCGGTCTGTACGTGATCGCGCGCCTCGCCGACCAGCACGGTCTGCGGGTCGAGTTCCGGCACTCCGCCTTCGGCGGCACCCGGGTCGTCGTGCTCGTCCCCGACGCGCTCACCGTCCCCGGCCCGCACGCCGGTCCGGTGGCCGTACCGTCCCCCGAGGCCGAGGGCGCCGCACCGGCCCCGGAGCCCGCCCCGACCCGCGACGGTGACGCGCTGCCCAGCCGGGGCCGCGGTCAGGCACTCGCCGGGGTCACGGCACTGCACACGTCGGGCGCACCGTTCGAGACCACCGGTGAGCCCTACACGGTGGCGGAGGAGCCCTTCCCCGACCGGGAGGAGCCGCCGCTGCCGGCCCCCGCCGCCGACGACCCGTTCGGCGACCTGGAGCACCCGTACACCCCGTACGCCGACACCGCACCGGGCGCCGCGTACGGCCACCCCGTGCCCGCGCCCCTGTACGGCGGGGCCCGTCCGGACGTGTACGGCGAGACCGAACAGCCCTACATGAAGGCCGAGGGCCAGTACCCGGTGCCGCAGCAGTACCCGGTGCCCGAGGAGTCGTACCCGGCTCCGCCCCAGGCGTACCCGGGCACGTATCCGGCAGGCCTCCCCGACCGGGCCGGTTTCCCGGTTCCCGGACCCCGGCAGCCGGAACCGGCCGCCGGGCACCCCGGCCGGCTGCCGGTGGCCGAACCCGACCATCCGGCTCCGCCGGCCGCGGGCACGACCGGCCAGGGGGGCGGGCCGGGACGGCCCGCGCTGCCGGCCGCGCCCGCGGCGGAACCTCCGTTGCCACGACGGGTGCGACAGGCCAGCCTCGCGGACGAACTGCGGCTCGACCCGGCCTCCGGGCCTGCCGCGCCTCAGCAGCCCAGCCGGTCCGAGAACCCGCTGCCCCGGCCGGCACCCCGCCGCGCCGGCGCCGCCATCGGAGCCTTCCAGCGTCGGTCCCGCGCCGCCCGCGCGACCGACGAGCCGCCGACGCAGCCCGGTCCTCCCGCCCCCCTCCCTACGAGAGAAGAACGGCCATGACACGCACAACCGCCACCCACCAGGACCTCGACTGGCTGCTCGACGGCCTGGTGGACTCGGTGGCCGAGACCCTGAACGCCGTACTGCTGTCCGACGACGGTCTGGTGGTGAGCCACTCGCGCACCGTGGAGCGGTCCGACGCCGAGCGGCTGGCCGCCATCTGCACCGGCCAGCAGTCCCTGGCCCGCGGTGTGGGCCAGCTGTTCAACGGCGGCGGCGTGCACCAGGTGATCGTCGAGCTGTCGGAGCTGTGGCTCTTCATCATCTCGGCGGGCCAGGGCACCCACCTGGCCGTCGTCGCCTCCCAGGAGGTGGACGCCGAGATCATGTCGCTGGCGATGCACAACCTGGTCCAGCAGGTCGGCCAGAAGCTCAGCACCCCGGTGCGGGGCGACTTCGACGCCTTCGGCGGCGGGGACGGGCCGCGCGCGTGACCCCGCCCTGGGAGGACGAGGAGACGGAGGAGGACGGGGCGGGCACCATGGTGCGCCCGTACACCATCACCCGTGGCCGGACCGCACCCGAGCGGGACGACTTCACCCTCATCACCGTGCTGACGACCGCACACGACCCGCGGGACGAACGCGGCGCACCGGTCCATCCGGGCAGGCTCCAGCCGGAGCACCGGATGATCCTGGACCGCTGCCGGCGTCCCGCCGCGGTCGCCGAGGTCTCCGCCGACCTCGACCTCCCGGTGTCGGTGACCAAGATCCTGCTGGCGGACCTGGTCGCCCACGGCCTGCTGCTCGCCCGTGCCCCGCTGTCGGTGGCACGGGCGGCGGGCGGCGCCGACAGGGGAATGCTGGCCGCCCTTCGCGACGGACTCGGGAGACTCTGAGCCAAGATGACCATCAGTCAGGCGGCCCCCGCCGCCGTAAAGATATTGATCGCCGGCGGCTTCGGCGTCGGCAAGACCACCCTCGTGGGCGCCGTGAGCGAGGTCGCGCCCCTGCGCACCGAGGAGTTCCTGACCAGGGCCAGCATCGGTGTCGACGACCTGGCCGGCGTCGGGCAGAAGGACACGACCACCGTGGCCCTGGACTTCGGCCGGATCACGGTCAGTCCGGAGCTCGTCGTCTACCTGTTCGGCACCCCGGGCCAGGAGCGCTTCTGGTTCATGTGGAACGACCTGGTCAACGGGGCCCTCGGCGGCGTCGTGATCGCCGACACCCGGCGGCTGGAGACCAGCTTCGCCTCGATCGACTTCTTCGAGAGCCGGGACATCCCGTTCGTCGTGGCGATCAACTGCTTCCACGGCCACAACACCCGCACCGCGGACGAGATCAGGGCCGCTCTCGACCTCGACCCGCACGTCCCCCTGCTGGTCGGCGACGTACGGGAGCGGCCGTTCGGCCGTGACGTGCTGCTGGCCCTGGTGGACCACCTGATGAGCCTGCCCGTCGCGGCCGGCTGACCCTTCCCCCGACTTTTCCCGTTCTGGAGAGTTCCGACATGGCAACATCCCTGCGCGTCCTGATCCACGGCGGCGGTATCGGCGGGCTGACGCTCGCCACCGCCCTGGCCCGGCGCGGCCACACCGTCGAGGTCGCCGAACTCCGCGACGAGCTGGACGCCCTGGGCGTCGGCATCATCCAGCCGTCCAACGCCCTGCACGTCATGCGTGAGATCGGGGTGCTCGACGACTGCCTCGACGCGGGCTTCGAGTGGGAGGTCCTGACCATCGCGGACCCGGCCGGCAACACCCTGGCGGCCATACCGCAGCCCCGGATGGGCGACGCGCCCTCCAACAACGGCATCCCGCGCCCCGCACTCGCGCAGGTGCTCGGCGCCGCGGCCACGGCGGCCGGTGCGACGATCCGCTTCGGCTCGACCATCACCGAGCTCAAGGACGACGGCGCGGGCGTGGACGTCACCCTGTCCGACGGCTCGGCCGGCCGCTGGGACCTCGTCGTCGGCTTCGACGGCATCGGCTCGCCGCTGCGCACCCGGCTGTACGGCGACCGCTACGCCCCCGAGTACACCGGCTTCGCCAACTGGCGGGTCACCGTGCCCCGTCAGGAGCAGGTCAAGGGGGTCGTGATGAGTACCGCGGGCCAGGCCGCCAAGGCGCTGCTGACCCCGATCACGGACGAACTGATGTACCTGGGGGCGGTGTTCGCCGAGTCCGAGGACTTCAGGCCCGACCCCGAGAAGGCCCACGAGCAGCTCAAGGAGCGGCTGCCGATGTTCTCGGGACCGGTCGCCGAGGCGCTCGCCACGGTCACCGGCCCGGACGCGGTGGTGTACTCGCGGATCTCGCAGGTGACCGTCGAGGAGCCGTGGCACGTCGGCCGGGTGGTGCTGGCCGGTGACGCCGCGCACGCGTGCACCCCGCACATCGCGCAGGGCGCGGCGATGGCGGTGGAGGACGCGCTGGTGCTCGCCGAGTCCCTGGACGCCGGTGCGGACGTCCCGGCCGCCCTCGGCCTCTGGGAGGAGCGGCGCCGGCCCCGCGCCATGTGGGTGCAGGCGATGTCGCGTGCCGTGCTCAAGCAGGAGACGGGCGGCGAGACGACGCCCGAGGAGGACGAGCTGCTGAAGGTCGGCATCCCGGGTGCGGCGCACGTGCTGGTGAAGCCCTACTGATCCGCCGGGCGTGCCGCGCGGTCCGGGCCGCGCGGCACGCTCAGGGCAGGACCGCCACTCCGTCGATCTCGACGAGCGCCTGTTCGTCCCAGAGGCGCACCACCCCGATGACGGCCATCGCCGGGTAGTCGCGGCCCGCCAGCTGCCGCCAGATCCGGCCCAGTTCGGCGACGTTGGCCCGGTAGTCGGCGACGTCGGTGGCGTAGACCGTGACCCGGGCCAGGTCCTGCGGGGAACCGCCCGCCGCGCGCAGGGCGGTGAGCAGATTGCCCAGGGCTGTCGCGAACTGCTCGGGAAGCGTGCTCCCGACGACGTCGCCGCGCCCGTCGAGCGCGGTCTGTCCGGCCAGGAAGACCAGATGGCCCCCGGTGACGGTCACCGCGTGCGAGAAGCCCGCGGGCGGTGAGAGTTCGGCGGGGTTGATCCGGTGGATCGGGCTCATGCGGACGGCTCCCGGTTCGCGTACAGCTCCTTGGCGATGATGGTGCGCTGGACCTCGCTGGCGCCCTCGTAGATCCGTGGGGCGCGGACCTCGCGGTAGAGGTGTTCGAGGAGGTGGCCGCGGCGCAGGGCGCGGGCGCCGTGCAGCTGGACGGCGGTGTCCACGACGTACTGCGCGGTCTCGGTGGCGTACAGCTTGGCCATGGCCGCCCGCCGCGGGACGCCGGGCTCCCCCGCGTCGTACGCGGCGGCGGCCGCGTACACCAGGAGCCGGGCGGCCTCCGTGCGCGTCGCCATCTCCGCGACCTGGTGGGAGACGGCCTGCAGCTCCGCGAGCGGCCCGCCGAACGCGGTGCGGGTGGCGGTGTGCGCCACGGTGGCATCGAGGGCCGCGCGGGCCATGCCGACGGCGAAGGCGCCGACGCTGGGCCGGAACAGGTTGAGGGTGTTCATGGCGACCCGGAAGCCACGGTCCGGTTCGCCCAGCACGTCGTCGGGGGTGACCGGGACGCCGTCGAAGTCGAGGGCGCCGATCGGGTGCGGGGAGAGCATGTCCAGGGCGGTGCCGGTCAGCCCGGGGCGGTCGGCGGGGACCAGGAACGCGGTGACGCCGCGGGCTCCGGCGCCCTGTGTCGTCCGGGCGAAGACGGTGTAGAAGTCGGCCTCCGGGGCGTTGGAGATCCAGCACTTCCCGCCGCTCAGCCGCCAGCCGCCGGGCGCGTGGACGGCTTCCAGGGCGAGGGCCGCCGCGTCGGACCCCGCCCCCGGCTCGCTCAGCGCGAACGCGGCGACGGCGCGGCCCGCGCGGACCTCGGGGAGCCAGCGCTCGCGGTGGGCGGGGGTGCCCGCCTGCACCACGGGATACGTCCCGAGGCCCTGGAGCGCGAGCGCGGTCTCCGCCTCCGTGCAGCCGCGGGCGAGCGACTCGCGCAGCAGGCAGAGGTCGAGCGCGCCGGAGCCCAGCATCCGGTCCAGCAGGCCGAGCTCGCCGAGCGCGGCGACCAGCGGGCGGTTGACGTGCCCGGGCTCGCCCTTGCCGGCGAGCGGGCGCAGCCGCTCGGCGGCCAGCGTGCGCAGCTCCTCGCACCAGGCGGTCTGTGCCGGATCGAGTGAGAATGCCGTCATACCGGCGCCTCTCTGGTCGAAGTCCCGTCGGAAACCGTGCGTGTGCCGTCCCGCTCGGTGCTCGTTCCTTTTATCGCGGACCGTTGACTACCGTCACCCAAACGATACGCTCCAAGGGCGACAAGGGGGCGATCCTTCATGGACCCGAATACCTCAGCGCACATCGACAGCTTTGCCAGGGAACATCTGCCACCCGCGGACCAGTGGCCGGAACTGGTCTTCGACCTGCCCGAGCTGCACTATCCGGACCGGCTGAACTGCGCCGCCGAGCTCCTGGACCGTACGGCCGAGCGCTTCGGACCGGACCGGGCCGCCTTCCGTACGCCCGACGGCGGGGTGCTGAGTTACGGGGAGCTGCGGGAGCTGAGCGACCGCATCGCCCACGTCCTCACCACGGACCTGGGGGTCGTGCCGGGCAACCGGGTGCTGCTGCGCGGGCCCACGACGCCCACCCTCGCGGCCTGCTGGCTGGCGGTGCTGAAGGCCGGCGCGATCGCCGTCACCGTACTGGCCCAGCAGCGGGCCTCCGAACTCGCCACGATCTGCTCGATCGCCCGGATCAGTCACGCGCTGTGCGACGTCCGGTCGGTCGACGACCTGGTCAAGGCCGAGGTGCCGGGGCTGCGGACCACGGCGTACGGCGGTGACGCACCGGACGACCTGCTGCGGCTGGCGGCCGGCCGGCCCGGCCGCTACCGCGCGGTGGACACCGCGGCGGACGATGTCGCGCTGATCGCCTTCACCTCGGGGACCACCGGACGCCCCAAGGGCTGCATGCATCTGCACCGCGACGTACTGGCCATCGCCGACACCTTCTCGCGGCACGTGCTGCGGCCGGTACCCGACGACGTGTTCGCGGGCAGCCCGCCGCTCGGCTTCACCTTCGGGCTGGGGGGCCTGGTGGTGTTCCCGCTGCGGGCCGGCGCCTCGGCCCTGCTGCTGGAACAGGCGGGCCCCAAGCAGCTGCTGCCCGCCCTGGCGGCCCACCGGGTCTCGGTGCTGTTCACCGCGCCGACCGCCTACCGGGTGATGCTCGACCAGCTCGAAGGGCACGATCTCTCCGCACTGCGCCGCTGCGTGTCGGCGGGTGAGAACCTGCCCGTCGCGACCTGGCGGTCCTGGTACGAGCGGACCGGCCTGCGGATCATCAACGGCATCGGAGCCACCGAGCTGCTGCACATCTTCGTCTCCGCCGCGGACGAGGCGATCCGCCCCGGCACCACCGGGCTCCCGGTCCCCGGCTGGCAGGCCCGGGTGGTGGACGGGGAGGGCGCCCCGGTGCCGGACGGCGAGCCGGGGCTGCTGGCCGTGCGCGGACCGGTCGGCTGCCGCTATCTCGCCGACGGGCGGCAGCGGGAGTACGTACGGCACGGCTGGAACCTCACCGGCGACACCTATGTGCGCGACGCGGACGGCTACTTCCGCTACGTGGCCCGCGCCGACGACATGATCATCTCGTCCGGGTACAACATCGCGGGCCCCGAGGTCGAGGACGCCCTGCTGCGCCACCCCGAGGTGGCGGAGGCCGCCGTGGTGGGCCGGGCGGACGAGCTGCGCGGCCGGATCGTGGCGGCGTACGTGGTGCGGCGCGAGGGCTCCACCCTGACGGCCGAAGCCCTGCGCGGCTTCATGCGCGCCGAACTGGCCCCGCACAAATGCCCCCGCCTCATCACGTTCCTGCCCACGCTCCCCCGTACCGCCACCGGAAAACTGCAACGGTTCCGGCTCCGCGAGGACGAACACGGTGCGGGAGCGGGCACACCGGACCGAGAATGATCACATGGTCGAACCGCACACTCCCCGCTCGCTGATCGTCACCCTCTACGGTGCGTACGGCCGCACCCGGGGCGACGCCCCGATGCCGGTGGCGGAGCTCATCCGGCTGCTGGGCGCCGTCGGCGTCGAGGCGCCGGCCGTGCGGTCGTCCGTGTCGCGGCTGAAGCGGCGCGGGCTGCTCGTCGCGGCGCGTACGGCGGGCGGGGCGGCCGGATACGCCCTGTCGGCCGATGCCCGGCAGCTGCTCGACGACGGGGACCGGCGGATCTACCGGCATCCGGACCCGCGCATCGAGGACGGCTGGGTGCTCGCCGTGTTCTCCGTGCCGGAGGCCGAACGCCACAAGCGGCACCTGCTGCGCTCACGGCTGTCCCGGCTGGGATTCGGCACTGCGGCGCCCGGTGTCTGGATCGCACCGGCCGGGCTGTACGACGAGACCAGGCACACCCTGGAGCGGCTGGAACTCGCCCCGTACGTGGAGCTGTTCCGCGGCGACCACCTGGGCTTCGCGGCCACCGGGGAATCTGTGGCCCGCTGGTGGGACCTGGAGGCCGTGGCCCGGCTGCACGACGACTTCCTGGAGCGGCACGAACCGGTACTGCGGTCCTGGGAGTCCCGCCCCGACGAGGCGCCGGAACCGGAGGCGGCGTACCGCGACTACCTGTCGGCGCTGGACTCCTGGCGGCGGGTGCCGTACGCGGACCCGGGGCTGCCGCGGGAGCTGCTGCCGGAGAAGTGGCCGGGCGGCAGGTCGGCGGAGGTGTTCGGGCTGCTGCACCAGCGGTTGCGGGACGCGGGGGCGGAGTTCGTCGGGCAGTAAACCAGCTGCCCCGGCAGCACGGCTCCCGGCAGAATGCGGATGCATGACCTGGACCTTCACGGACGACGTCGAGCTCTTCCTCGAAGCGGCCGGCCCCTCGCTCGCCGCCAGCCCCGCCGAGAGCACGCTCGTGCTGACCGTCACCGCCTCCCTGCGCCGGCACGGTCCGCACGCCTACGGTGACCATCCCCCGGTGATGGGCTGGTGGCGCGGTGCCGACGGCGAGGTCGCGGGCACCCTGTTGCACACACCGCCCTATCCCGCGACGCTGAACGCGCTCGCCCCGGAGGCGGTGGGCCCGTTGATGGCCGCCCGCCGGCTCACGGGCGTCAACGCGGACCGGGCCACGGCCCGGGCGGTGGCGGCCCACTGGCCGGGGCACCGGGTCGACGAGGAGCAGCGGCTGTACCGGCTGGGCGAGCTGATCCCGCCGTCCCCCGCCCCGGCGGGCCGGGCGAGGGCCGCGACCCCCGCGGACCGGGAGCTGCTGCTGGGCTGGTTCGCCGCGTTCGCGGTCGAGATCGGGGGGCCGGGTGCGCGCGGCGCACGTCAGGCACGGGCGGTCGACGAGCGCACGGCGGAGGGCCGGCTGACGCTCTGGGAGAACGACGGTGTCCCCGTGTCGATGGCGGGCATCTCGCCGCGGCTCGCGGGCACCGCGCGCGTCGCCCCCGTCTACACCCCGCCGGAGCACCGCGGCCGCGGCTACGCGGCGGCGGTGACCGCCGAGGTCAGCCGCGCGGCCAGGGAGGCGGGTGCGCAGGAGGTGCTGCTCTTCACCGACCTCGCCAACCCGACGAGCAACGGCGTGTACACGCGCATCGGTTACCGCCCGGTCGCGGACCGGCTGCTGGTCAGGGCCGAGGAGGCGAGCGATGGATGAACCGCCCGAACCGGCGTGGCTGGTCGCGGCGAACGTGGTGCGGTGGCGGCGGTACGGGGATCTGGGGCAGGAGTTCCGGCCGGGCACGAAGGCGTTCCGGGGCGGGGCGAAGGTCTACGTCATGGACACCTACCCCGGGATGGGGAACGAACAGCTGACCGCGGTGGGTCATGGCCGGCACACCGGGCGCTGGATCACCATCGACACCGGGACCCGGCATCTGCACACCTTTCGGGCGCAGTTGGTGTACGCACCGGCCGTGCTCCGGCGGTGTGCCGGGCTGCCGCCGCGGACGCGTGAGGAGGCGGCGGAGCTGGCGGAGCGGCTGGAGCGCACCGCGCGGCTCGCGCGCCACAACCACCACGCCGCCCCGCACCCCGATCCCTGCCTGTGTCACGAGTGCCTGCCGCTCAGCCCAGGGTGAGCCGGGGCTTCGGTGCGTCCGTGCGGCCCGTCGGCGGGGGGCGGCTGCCCGCGCGGTACGGGAGCGGCCAGGGCGCGCCCGGTCCCGTGTAGTCCTGTGCGGCCGCCGCGTGGAGCGTCCAGTGCGGGTCGTGGAGATGGGGGCGGGCCAGGGCGCAGAGGTCGGCGCGGCCCGCGAGCAGCAGTGAGTTGACGTCGTCCCAGGAGGAGATGGCGCCGACCGCGATGACGGGCACGCACAGGGTGTTGCGGATCCGGTCGGCGTACGGGGTCTGGTAGGAGCGCCCGTACTCGGGCCGCTCGAAGGGGACGACCTGGCCGGTGGAGACGTCGATGGCGTCGGCGCCGTGTGCGACGAAGGCGCGGGCGATCTCGACGGCGTCCTCACCGGTCGTGCCGCCCTCGGCCCAGTCGGTCGCGGAGATCCGGACGGTCATCGGCCGGTCGTCGGGCCACCGTTCGCGGACCGCGTCGAAGACCTCGAGCGGGAAGCGGAGCCGGTTCGCCAGGGTGCCGCCGTAGGCGTCGGTGCGGTGGTTGGTGAGCGGGGAGAGGAATCCTGAGAGCAGGTAGCCGTGGGCGCAGTGGAGTTCGAGGAGGTCGAACCCGCAGGTGTCGGCGCGGGCGGCGGCGGCCGCGAACTGCTCGCGGACGGCGTCCATCCCGGCACGGTCCAGCGCGTGCGGGGTCTGGTTGACGCCTTCGGCGTACGGGATCGGGGAGGCGGCGGTGAGCGGCCAGTTGCCGCGGTCGAGCGGCTGGTCGATGCCGTCCCACATGAGCCGGGTGGAGCCCTTGCGGCCGGAGTGGCCGAGCTGGATCCCGATCGCGGTGCCGGGTGATCCGGTGTGCACGAAGCCGGTGATCCTGCTCCAGGCGGCCGCCTGTTCCGCGGTGTAGAGGCCGGTGCAGCCGGGGGTGATGCGGCCCTCGGGGCTGACGCAGACCATTTCCGTCATGACCAGTCCGGCGCCGCCGAGCGCACGGGCGCCGAGGTGCACGAGGTGGAAGTCGCCGGGGACGCCGTCGGTGGCGGAGTACATGTCCATGGGCGAGACGACGACGCGGTTGCGCAGTTCCAGTCCGCGCAGCCGCAGCGGGGTGAACATCGGCGGGGTGCCCGGCGGGCAGCCGAACTCGTCCTCGACGGCCGCGGTGAAGGAGGCGTCGCGCAGCCGCAGGTTGTCGTGGGTGACGCGGCGGCTGCGGGTGAGGAGGTTGAAGGCGAACTGGCGGGGCGGCTGGTCGACGTAGGTGCCCAGCTCCTCGAACCAGCGCAGGCTGGCCGCCGCGGCGCGCTGGGTCGACTCGACGACGGGCCGGCGCTCGTTCTCGTACGCGGCGAGGGCGGCGGGCAGGGTGGGCTGTTCCTCGATGCAGGCGGCGAGGGCGAGGGCGTCCTCCACGGCGAGTTTGGTGCCGGAGCCGATGGAGAAGTGGGCGGTGTGGGCGGCGTCGCCGATGAGGACGGTGTTGCCGTGCGACCAGCGTTCGTTGACGACGGTGCGGAAGGTGAGCCAGGAGGAGTTGTGGGAGCGCAGCGGCCGGTGGCCGAGGGCGTCGGCGAAGATCTTGGCGCAGTGCCGCGTCGACTCCGCCGGGTCGCAGGTGTCGAATCCGGCCGCGCGCCAGACCTCTTCGCGCATCTCGACGATGACGGTCGAGGCGCCGGGTCCGTCCGGCGCGGAGGGCGACGGGCGGGAGTACGGGTAGGCGTGCAGTTGCATCACGCCGTAGGCGGTCTCGGCGGTCTCGAAGCGGAAGGCGTCGAGGGCGAAGTCGGCGGCGAGCCAGATGTAGCGGCAGCGGTGGGTGGTGAGGCGGGGGCCGAAGTGCTCCGCCTGGGCGTCGCGGGTGAGGCTGTGCACCCCGTCGGCGGCGATCACCAGGTCGTGGGAGGCGGCGAGTTCGGCGGCGGACGGCGCCCGTTCGCGGAAGCGGAGGCTCACCCCCAGGCCGGCGCAGCGTTCGTGGAGGATCTCCAGGAGCCGGCGGCGGCCGAGCGCGGCGAAGCCGTGACCGCCGGAGGTCTGGGTGTGGCCGCGGTGGACGATGTCGATGTCGTCCCAGCGGACGAACTCGCGTTGGAGGGCGGCGTGGACGGCCGGGTCGGCGTGCTCGATGCCGCCGAGGGTCTCGTCGGAGAGGACGACGCCGAAGCCGAAGGTGTCGTCGGGTGCGTTGCGCTCCCAGAGGGTGATCTCGCGCTCCGGGCCGAGCCGTTTGAGGAGTGCCGCGGCGTAGAGCCCGCCGGGGCCGCCGCCGATGACGGCGATCCGGCGGAGCGCGGGCGTCTCGTTGTCGGGGGGCGCCACCCGGATCACCGGCCCTGCCACTTCGGCGGGCGCTTCTCGGTGAACGCCGCGTGGAACTCGGCGTAGTCCTCGCCGTGCATCAGCAGGGCCTGGGTGGCGGCGTCCATCTCCACGGCGGCGGCCAGCGGCATGTCGAGCTCGGCGGTGAGCAGCGCCTTGGTCTGGGCGAGGGCGAGCGCGGGTCCGTCCGCGAGGCGGCGGGCGAGCGCCGCGGCCTGTTCGTCGGCCCGGCCCTCCTCGGCCAGTTCGCTGATGAGTCCGATCCTCTCGGCCTCGGGGGCGCGGACGGGTTCGCCCAGCATCAGCAGCCGGGTGGCGTGGCCGAGGCCGACGACCCGGGGCAGCAGATAGGCCGCGCCCATGTCCCCGCCGGAGAGCCCGACGCGGGTGAAGAGGAAGGCGAACCGGGCGGAGGGGTCGGCGATGCGGAAGTCGGCGGCCAGGGCGAGGACGGCACCGGCTCCGGCGGCGACCCCGTGCACGGCGGCGACGACGGGGAACGGGCACTCCCGCAGGGCCCGTACGACCTGGCCCGTCATCCGGTTGAAGTCCAGCAGCTGGGCGGTGTCCATCGCCAGGGTGGCGCCGATGATCTCGTCGACATCTCCGCCGGAGCAGAAGCCGCGTCCCTCGCCGGCCAGCACCAGGGCCCGTACCGAGCGCTCCCGCGTGAGCTCGGCCAGCAGGTCACGCAGGTCGGCGTAGGCGCCGAAGGTCAGCGCGTTGAGCTTCTCGGGGCGGGCGAGGGTGACGGTGGCGACACCGTCGCGCGTCGTGACCCGCAGATGCTGCCAGTTCTCCGTACGGGGCGCGGAGCTGGGAAACGGACTCATGGAGGGTGGTCCCCTTCAGCCGTCGGGCTGCTGCCTGACCCCCGAATTTATCACTCGTACGTGACTTCCGTCACGAGTACACGATAAGGAGCGGGGAAGACAGTAGTGACGAACGTCCCCTTCGTACCGGTCGGCAGGCCCTTGCCCGTGTCGTGGGGCTTCGTATGGTTGAAACCATGAAGTCTTGAGCTCACGAAAGATTGAGCCCGGGACCGTCCACGCCCTCTCGAACGGAAACGCCGCCGTGCCGCCCGATGTCCCCGCACCCGCCTCCTGGCGTATCGCCCTGCCGCACTCCGCGGCCGCGGTGCCGATCGCCCGCGCGCTGATCCGTACGGTGCTGGCCGACATCGACACCGGCACGGAAGCTGCGGCCGACAGCTACACCGCCGAGCTGCTGACCGCGGAGCTGGTGGCCAACGCCGTGGAGCACACCCCCGGCGACGAGCCCGTCGAGCTGGTGGTGGAGCTCCTGCCGAACGGCTGCCAGGTGGAGGTCCACGACGGCGATCCGGCCCCGCCGGGCGATCTGTCCCGCCCGGAGCCGGGCTGCGAGCCCGATCCGTGGCAGGAGCACGGCCGGGGGCTGCTGCTGATCCGCACCCTCAGCTCGTCCTGCGGCCACCGCACGACCGAGCGCGGCAAGGCGGTGTGGTTCACCCTGCCGTCGCCCGCCGGGCCCACCCCCTGACCGGGCGGCCGCCTCAGGCTCCGGACCGGCCCGCCAGCCGCGACCGACGACGCCCGTAGCAGGAGTACACCCCCGCGCCGACGGCCAGGAACACCGCGAACTGCACCCAGGTCGACCAGCCCGTCCCGTACATCAGATAGACGCAGAAGCCGACACCGAGGACCGGGCTCAGCGGGTACAGCGGGACCCGGAAGGGGCCCTTCACCTCGGGGTTGCGGCGGCGCAGCACGATCACGGCGACGTTGACCGCGACCATCGTGGCGAGCGTCCCGATCGTGGTCAGGCTGACCACCACGTCGAGCGAGGAGAAGGCCGCCGGGACGGCGAAGACGACGGCGACGATCCAGGTGTTGGCAACGGGTGTCGCGGTGCGCGGCGAGACCCGCTCGAAGACCCGCGGGATCAGGCCGTCGCGGGACATCGACATCAGGATGCGGGTCTGTCCGTACATCACGGCGAGGACGACCGAGGCGATGGCGACGATCGCGCCGAACGCGATGATCCCGCCGCCGACGGTGGAACCGGTGACCTGGTCGACGATCAGCGAGAGGGCGGCGGGCTTGTCGGAGACGGCGTCCGGGCCGAGGGCGCCGATCGCGGCGAGGGCGACCGCGCAGTAGAGCAGGGTGACCAGGCCGATGCAGATCATGATCGCGATCGGGATGTTCCGCCGCGGGTTCCTGACCTCCTCGCCCGCTGTCGTGATGGCGTCGAAGCCGATGTACGAGAAGAACGCCAGCGACGCCCCCGCGGTGACGCCGCCCGCACCGTGGGCCACGAACGGCGTGAGGTTGCCGTGCTCGAAGGCCGTGAAGGCGATGACGCAGAACATGATCAGGATGGTGATCTTGAGGACGGCCATCGCGGCGGTGGCACCGGCGCTCTCCCGGATGCCGCGCACCAGCAGCGTCGCGGCCATCATCACCACGACGACGGCGGGCAGATTGATCACGCCGCCGTCGCCGGGGCCGGCCGAGAGCGCGTCCGGCAGCTGCCACCCGAACAGGCTGTCGAGCAGTTCGTTGACGTACTGGCTCCAGCCCACCGCCACCGCGGAGACCGAGACGCCGTACTCCAGGAGCAGGCACCAGCCGACGAGGAAGGCGGCGCGTTCGCCGAGGGTGGCGTAGGCGAAGGAGTACGAGCTGCCGGAGACCGGGATCGCGCTGCCCAGCTCGGCGAACGAGAACGCGGTGAAGATGCAGGTGACCGCCGCGAGGACGAAGGACAGCACGACGGCCGGCCCGGCCTCGGCGACGCTGTCGGACAGCCCGACGAAGATGCCGGTGCCGACGACGGCGCCGACCCCGAAGCACACCAGCTGGAAGAGCCCCATGGTGCGCCTGAGCCCATGACCCTCCAGGTCGGCTCCGGACTCGGCGATGAGCTGGTGGGGATCCTTGACGCGGTGCGGCGGGCCGGGCGGTCGCAGGGGGCTCACGGCGGTGTTCTCATCTCTGGCGGTGCAGGTGGGGGGAGGGCGCGGCGAGGGCGTGGGGGCCGGTCGCGCACACGAAAAATGGGGTTCGAGCGTGCGAGCTCGAACCCCACCAACGGCGACCATAATAGGCCCCCGTACGCATGTTCACCCAATTGGCCGCATGAACATGCGATATGTCCGCGTCAGCGCCCCATCGTCGCCACCAGCACGGCCTTGATCGTGTGCATCCGGTTCTCCGCCTCGTCGAAGACGACGGAGTGGCCGGACTCGAAGACCTCGTCGCTGACCTCCAGCTCGGTCAGACCGTGCCGGGCGTGGATGTCGCGCGCCACCTTGGTGCCGAGGTCGTGGAAGGCCGGGAGGCAGTGCAGGAACTTCACGTCGTCGTTCCCGCTGGCCCTGAGGACGTCCATGGTGACGGCGTACGGCGCGAGCGCGGCGATGCGCTCGTCCCAGATCTCCTTGGGCTCCCCCATCGAGACCCAGACGTCGGTGGCGACGAAGTCGGCTCCGCGGACTCCCTCGGCGATGTCCTCGGTGAGCGTGACCGTCGCCCCGCTGCCGGCGGCGAGCTTCTGGGCCTGTGCGACGACGGACTCGGCGGGCCAGTAGGCCTTCGGCGCGACGATCCGGACGTCCATGCCCAGCAGGGCGCCGGTGACGAGGTAGGAGTTGCCCGTGTTGAAGCGCGCGTCGCCGAGGTAGGCGAAGGCGATGCGGTCCAGCGGCTTCCCGCTGTGCTCGGCCATCGTCAGGACGTCGGCGAGCATCTGGGTGGGGTGCCAGTCGTCGGTCAGCCCGTTGAAGACGGGCACGCCGGCGTGGGCCGCGAGCTCCTCGACGGCCTCCTGGCTGTCACCGCGGTACTCGATCCCGTCGAACATCCGGCCGAGGACACGGGCGGTGTCCTTCACGGACTCCTTGTGCCCCAGCTGCGAGCCGGCGGGGTCGAGGTACGTGGTCGACGCGCCCTGGTCGGCGGCGGCCACCTCGAAGGCGCAGCGGGTGCGGGTCGAGGTCTTCTCGAAGATCAGCGCGATGTTCCTGCCGCGCAGCCGCTGGACCTCGGTCCCCGCCTTCTTGGCCGCCTTGAGCTCGGCGGCCAGGGCGATCAGGCCGCGGAACTCCTCGGCCGTGAGGTCCAGCTCCTTGACGAAGTGGCGGCCTGCGAGGTCTATGGCCATGGTTCTGCTCCTGGGTCGGGCGGGGGGACGCATACGATAACCCTGGAAGTCTATACGACGCATTGCATCGATATACAGAGCCTTCCGGGGTTCGCTTGCGCCCCCGCACCCCCGCTACACCGGTTCGCGGACCACCGGGCAGCTCATGCAGCGGGGGCCGCCCCGGCCGCGGCCCAGTTCGCTGCCGCGGATCTCGATGACCTCGATGCCCTCCTTGCGCAGGTGCGCGTTGGTGGTGGCGTTGCGCTCGTAGGCGACGACGACGCCCGGTTCGACGGCGAGGACGTTGCACCCGTCGTCCCACTGCTCGCGCTCGGCCGCGTGCACGTCCTGGGTGGCGGTCAGGACCCGGATCGAGTCCAGCCCCAGTGCCTCGGCGATGGCACGGTGCATGTGCTCGGGCGGATGGTCGGTGACCTTGAGGTCGCGCGGCCCGTCGCCGGGTTCGATGGTGTACGAGCGCAGCATGCCCAGGCCCGCGTACTTGGTGAAGGTGTCCCCGTCGACCATCGTCATCACGGTGTCCAGGTGCATGAACGCCCGGCTCTTGGGCATGTCGAGCGCCACGATCGACCGGGCCGACCCGGCGTCGAAGAGCCCTCGCGCCAGCATCTCCACCGCCTGCGGGGTGGTGCGCTCGCTCATCCCGATGAGAACGGCGCCCCGGCCGATGACGAGGACGTCGCCGCCCTCGATGGTGGAGGGGTAGTCGTCCTGGCCCTCCGACCAGTGGTGGAAGGCTCCCGCGTCGGGTCCCGTGAACAGCGGATGGTGCCGGTAGATCGCCTCGAAGTGCACGGTCTCGCGCTGCCGGGCGGGCCAGCGCATCGCGTTGATGGAGACGCCGTCGTAGATCCAGGCCGAGGTGTCACGGGTGAAGAGGTGGTTCGGCAGCGGACCGAGCAGGAAGTCGTCCAGGTCCATGACGTGGAAGCGCACCGAGGTCGGTTCACGGAACCGCTCCAGGAACTCCCGCTTGGTCATCCCGCCGACCAGGGCCTCGCACAGCTCGGGGGCGGACAGTTCCTCGAAGGCGGCCCGCAGATGCTCGGTGGCGAGCGGCCCGTACTCCTTCTCCGCGAAGACCCGGTCCAGGACGAGCCGGCGGGCCACGGGAATCTCCAGCGACTCCTGGAGCAGGTCACCGAAGAGATGCACCTCCACCCCGCGGTCGCGCAGCACGTCCGCGAAGCCGTCGTGCTCCTGGCGGGCGCGCCGCACCCACAGCACGTCGTCGAAGAGCAGTGCGTCCTTGTTGCTCGGAGTGAGCCGTTTCAGTTCCAGATCGGGGCGGTGCAGGATGACGCGGCGCAGCCGCCCGGCCTCGGAGTCGACATGGAATCCCATGCCCTCATCCTCACCGCGCGGGACGCGGTTCACCCGGCGAATCGCCAGCCGGTTCCGTCGGCGGGCGGGGACCTTCTCGGTCCCCGCCCGCCGGTGCGTCACTACAGCCGCGGGTCCACCGGCTCCGACTCCAGCGCCAGCACCGCGAACACCGCCTCGTGGACCCGCCACAGCGGCTCCCCCTCGGCCAGCCGGTCCAGGGCCTCCAGACCGAGGGCGTACTCACGCAGGGCGAGCGAACGCTTGTGGCCGAGGAAGCGGCCGCGCAGCCGCTCCAGGTTCTCCGGGCGGGTGTACTCGGGGCCGTAGATGATCCGCAGGTACTCCCGGCCGCGCACCTTGACGCCCGGCTGGACGAGGCGGTCCTTGCCGTCCCTGACGAGCGCGCCGAGCGGCTTGACGACCATGCCCTCGCCGCCGCGGCCGGTCATCTCCAGCCACCAGTCGATGCCGGAGCGGACCGACTCCTCGTCGGCGGGGTCGACGACGAGGCGCCGGGTGACCTGGAGCAGACCGGTGGGGTCGTGCTCCACCAGCCGGTCCAGCCAGGCCAGCTGCTCGTCGTGGGGCACGGACGCGAGCGAACGGCCCTGCACCGCGAGGATCTGGAACGGCGCCATGCGCACCCCGTCCAGTCCCTCGGTGCTCCAGCAGTAGCGCCGGTAGGCCTCGGTGAACGCGGCCGCGTCCTCGGCCCGGCCGCGCTGCCGGTCCGCGAGCGCGCCGACGTCGATGCCCCGGGCCGCCGCCGCGGCGAGCGCCCCGGTGGCCGCGGGGAAGACGGCGCCGGACGCGGCACCCACCGCCGCGTACTGCGAGCGGAGCAGGCCGGCGGCCTTGAGCGACCAGGGCATCAGCTCGGCGTCGAGCAGCACCCAGTCGGTGTCCCACTCCTCCCACAGCCCGGCGGCGGTGACGGCCGCGCGCAGCCGGCCCAGCACGTCCTCGGTGAGCGCGGGGTCGTCCAGGAACGGCCGGCCGGTGCGCGTGTGCAGCGCCCCCGTCGGGCCGCCTTCCCCGGTGTCGCCGGTCCCGAAGCGTTCCCGCGCCACGTCCGCGTCGCGGCAGACGAGGGCCACGGCCCGGGAGCCCATGTGCTTCTCCTCGCACACGACCCTGGCCACACCGTCCGCCCGGTACTGCGCGAACGCCTCGGCCGGGTGCTCCAGGTAGCCCTCCTCCTGCGAGGTGGCGGTCGGTGCCATGGTCGGCGGGAGGTAGGCGAGCAGCCGGGGGTCGACGGCGAACCGGCTCATGACCTCCAGCGCCGCCGCCGCGTTCTCCTCGCGCACCGCGACCCGGCCCATGTGCCGGGTCTCCACGATCCGGCGGCCCTGCACATCGGCGAGGTCCAGCGGCCGGCCCTCCCGGCCGCCCGGGGCCTCGGTGGACAGCGGCTTCACCGGCTCGTACCAGACCTGCTCGGCCGGTACGTCGACGAGCTCGCGCTCGGGGTAGCGCAGCGCGGTCATCTTCCCGCCGAACACCGCTCCGGTGTCCAGGCAGATGGTGTTGTTGATCCAGGAGGTGGTGGGGACGGGCGTGTGGCCGTAGACGACGGTGGCGCGGCCGCGGTAGTCCTCCGCCCACGGGTAGCGCACGGGCAGGCCGAACTCGTCGGTCTCGCCCGTCGTGTCGCCGTAGAGCGCGTGCGAGCGGACCCGCCCGGAGGTGCGTCCGTGGTACTTCTCGGGCAGGCCGGCGTGGCAGACGACCAGCTTGCCCTCGTCCAGCACGTAGTGGCTGACCAGTCCGTCGATGAACTCCCTGACCCGCTCCCGGAACTCCGGGTCCTTGGCGTCCTCCCGCTCCAGCTGCTCGATCGTCTCGGCGAGGCCGTGGGTGTGCTGGACCTTGCGGCCCTTGAGGTAGCGGCCGAGCTTGTTCTCGTGGTTGCCGGGCACGCAGAGCGCCTGGCCGTCCGCCACCATGGACATGACGCGGCGCAGCACGCCGGGGCTGTCGGGTCCGCGGTCGACGAGGTCGCCCACGAAGACCGCGGTACGGCCTTCGGGGTGTGCGCCGTCCACGTAGCCGAGCTTGCCGAGCAGGGTCTCCAGCTCGGAGGCGCAGCCGTGGATGTCGCCGATGATGTCGAAGGGGCCGGTGAGGTGGCGGAGGTCGTTGTAGCGGCGCTCCAGGGCCACTTCGGCGTGCTCGGCCTCCTCCTCGGTGCGCAGGATGTGGACCTTGCGGAAGCCCTCGCGCTCCAGGCCGCGCAGCGAGCGGCGCAGCTCGCGGCGGTGGCGCTGGACGACGTGCCGCGGCATGTCGGCACGGTCCGGGCGGGCCGCGTTGCGCGCGAGGCAGACCTCTTCGGGCAGGTCGAGGACGATGGCGATGGGCAGCACATCGTGCTCCCGGGCCAGCTGCACCAGCTGGCGGCGGCTCTCGGGCTGGACGTTGGTGGCGTCGACGACGGTCAGCCGTCCCGCCGCCAGGCGCTTGCCCGCGATGTAGTGCAGGACGTCGAAGGCGTCCCGGCTGGCGCTCTGGTCGTTCTCGTCGTCGGCGACGAGACCGCGGCAGAAGTCCGAGGAGATGACCTCGGTCGGCTTGAAGTGGCTCCGGGCGAAGGTGGACTTGCCCGAGCCGCTCGCCCCGATGAGGACGACGAGGGAGAGGTCGGTCACCGGCAGGACGCGGCCGCTCCGGGCGCTGTCACGCGTGCTGTCACTGGTCGTGCTCATGCGGCTTTCGCCTCCTTCTCGGTCGTGCCGGCCGCGGCCTGCGCGTCGGACGTGCGGGATGCGCCGGATGCGCCCGGGGCACCGGACGTGTGGTGCGTGTCGTCGTCACCGGCCGCGTTCATCGTGAACACGGCCATCTGGGTGGGCGGTCCCACCTCGGGGTCGTCCGGTCCCACGGGCACGAACTCCACCCCGTACCCGTGCCGGCCGGCCACCTCGCCCGCCCAGTCCCGGAATTCGGCCCGGGTCCATTCGAAGCGGTGGTCGCCGTGCCGGGAGTGCCCGGCCGGGAGGGTCTCCCAGCGGACGTTGTACTCGACGTTCGGCGTGGTCACGAGCACCGTGCGCGGACGGGCCGCGCCGAACACCGCGTACTCCAGGGCCGGCAGCCGCGGCAGGTCGAGGTGCTCGACGACCTCACTCAGCACCGCGGCGTCGTACCCCTTGAGCTGCTTGTCCGTGTACGTGAGCGAGCCCTGCCGAAGCGTCACCCGTGAGGCCTGCCGCTCCCCCATCCGGTCCAGCTTCAGCCGGCGCGAGGCAATCGTCAGGGCGCGCATCGAGACGTCGACGCCGACGATCTCGGTGAAGCGCACGTCCTTCAGCAGAGCCTGCACCAACTGCCCCTGACCGCAGCCCAGGTCGAGCACCCGGCTCGCCCCGGAGGCGGTCAGCGCCGCGAGGATCGCGGCCCTGCGCTGCTCCGCGAGCGGCACCGGCCGCTCCTCGGTGTCAGCCGTCTCGTCGACCGCGTTGTCGATGCTCTCGACGTCGAGGTCGTCGGACTCGGCGAGCCGCACCAGCTCCAGCCGCTGCATCGCCTGCCGGGTCAGTCCCCAGCGCCGGGACAGATACCGGCTGGTGATCAGCTTCTGCTCGGGGTGGGCGGCCAGCCAGCCCTCACCGGCCCGCAGCAGCTTGTCCACCTCGTCGGGCGCCACCCAGTAGTGCTTGGCGTCGTCGAGCACGGGCAGCAGGACGTACAGCTGACGCAGCGCGTCCGCGAGCCGCAACTCGCCCTCCAGCACCAGCCGTACGTACCGGGAGTCCCCCCACTCGGGGAACCGCTCGTCCAGCGGTACGGCCACCGCCTCCACCCGCGACCAGCCGAGCGGCCCGAACAGCGCCCGCACCAGCTCGGCACCACCACGGGCCGGCAGGGCGGGCACGTCGATCCGCAGCGGCATCGGCGCCGCCGCCCGCTCGGGCATCGCCTTGCAGGCGCCGCTCAGCGCGGACTTGAAGACGGTGGTCATCGCGACGGACAGCAGCGAGGACGCCGCGTAGGGGCGGTCGTTGACGTACTGCGCGAGCGCCGCGTCGGGGGCGCCGCCCCGGCCCTTGCCCTTGCCGCGCCGCACCAGCGCCACCGGATCCACCTCCAGCAGCAGCGCGGCCGTGCACCGCTCCGCGGACGCCTCGGGATAGAAGACATGCGCGGTGCCGTGCGAGGTGGAGAACGTCTGCGCCTTCTCGGGATGCTTGTGCAGCAGGAAGCCGAGATCGGTGGCGGGACGCTCCGGGGTGCCGGTGGTACTGATCGTCAGGAACACAGGCCCGAGTATGGTCGCGTTCACTCGCTCCCACCAGGCATTTTCATGCCCTCCCGGGCCGGTCGTCCCGCCCTTCTCCCAGCTGTGCGGCCAGGGCCGCGACCGTGGCCGGACCGACCCGGCAGCAGCCGCCGACCAGTCGCGCACCGGCGCCCCGCCAGGTCCGCGCGACGACGGGCTTCCCCGTCACCGCGGCCGCGGTCCGGACCGCCTCGGCCACCTCGGCCGGATCGCAGCAGTTCACCCCGGCCGCGACCACGTGTGCGTCCCCCGCGGCGAGGGCGAACGCCTCCTCCAGCCGCTGCCCGGCCCCGGTCCGTCCGCCGGCCACGGTGTAGGAGAGCCAGACCGGCAGCCCGCACTCCCGCGCCACGCCCAGGAGCGCCTCAGCCTCGTCCGTGTCCGGCACCGTCTCCAGCGCCAGTACATCGGGCCCCGCGGCGGCCAGCGCCTCGATCCGGGGGCGGTGGAAGCGCGCCAGCTCACTGACCGAAAGCCCGTAGCGGCCCCGGTACTCCGCCCCGTCCGCCGTCACCGCCCCGTACGGGCCGACCGAGGCGGCGACCCACACGTCCCGGTCCACCGCCCCGGCCGCCCGGCGGGCCAGCTCCACGCTGCGGGCGAAGAGCCCGGCCGCCTCCGCCCGCCCGAATCCGCGCCGGCCGAACCCCTCGAAACTCGCCTGATAACTGGCGGTGATGAGCACCTGCGCACCCGCCCGCACGTACGCCGTGTGCGCGGCCTCGATCTGCGCCGGCCCGTCCGCGAGCAGCCGGGCGGACCACAGCGCGTCGGACAGGTCGCAGCCCTGCGCCTCCAACTGGTTGGAGAGTCCCCCGTCGAGCAGCACCGTGCCGGCCGCGAGCGCCTCGGCGAGGGGGCGGGACGGGGCTGCGCCGGGGGGACGGCCGGATTCGTGGTCATCGCGGGCGGACAGCACGAGTACTCCTCTCCGGGTGAGCCGGGACCGGGCCGGCCTCGGGTGGGCCGGTCCCGGATCAGCGGTTCCGGGCCGGTCTCAGGTCAGCTGGGACTGGACCTGCGAGGAGATCAGCTCCAGGTGGTCCAGGTCGTCCAGGTCCAGGACCTGGAGGTAGATGCGCGACGCCCCGATCGCACCGAACCGTCCGATCTTGTCGACCACTTCGGCGGGCGAGCCGGCCAGTCCGTTCGCCTTCAGCTCCGCGACGTCCCGTCCGATGACGGCGGCGCGGCGCGCCACCTCCGCGTCGTCCTTGCCGACACAGACGACCAGGGCGTTGGAGTACACCAGATCGTCCGGCCGCCGGCCCGCCTCCGTGGCCGCCGCCCTGACCCGGGCGAACTGCTTCTCGCTGTCCTCCAGCCCCGCGAAGGGGATGTTGAACTCATCCGCGTACTGCGCTGCCAGCCTCGGCGTCCGCTTCGCGCCGTGTCCGCCGATCAGGACCGGCACCTTGGTCTGCGCGGGCTTGGGCAGCGCGGGCGAGTCCGTGAGCTGGTAGTACGTGCCGTCGTAACTGAACGTCTTGCCGGTCTCGGTCGCCCACAGTCCCGTGACAATGGCCAGCTGCTCCTCGAGGCGGCCGAACTTCTCCTTGGGGAACGGAATGCCGTAGGCCTTGTGCTCCTGCTCGAACCAGCCCGCTCCCAGGCCCAGTTCGACTCGGCCGCCGGACATCTGGTCGACCTGGGCCACCTGGATGGCCAGCACACCGGGGAGCCGGAAGGTGCCCGCCGTCATCAGTGTGCCGAGGCGGATCCGCTTGGTCTCGCGCGCCAGCCCGGCCAGCGTGATCCATGCGTCCGTCGGGCCGGGGAGCCCGTCACCCTGCCCCATGCGCAGATAGTGGTCGGACCGGTAGAAGGCGTCGAAACCGAGGTCCTCGGCGGCCTTGGCGACGGTGAGCAGAGTGTCGTAGCTCGCCCCTTGCTGGGGCTCGGTGAAGATTCGAAGATCCATGCGTCCATCCTGCACCTCCGAGCGCCGCTCGTTCGGCTCCCTCTCCCTTCCCCGTGCCGTCGCGGCCCGGACGCCCCGGGCGCCGGGCGCTCAGCCGGTGTCGGCGACCGGTCCGAGCGGCCCGTGGAGCACCCCGTGAGGGCCGTCCCGCTCCCGGCCGCGCTCCAGATCCTGCCGGCGCTCCCGGTCGCGCTCGTCGAGCAGCCGGAGCATGCCGCGCACCCGGTCCGTCGACTCGTCGGCGGCGTCGATCGCCTCCATGCACTGCCAGTACAGGCCCTGCTCGTCGGTCTCGCACGCCACTCCGACCAGGGCTATCCCCACCTCCCCGAGCAGCGCGCCGAGACCGGTGAGGGCCGCGCGCGGATCGGCCACCTCGGAGAGCTGTGCCGCCCGGGCCACCCCTGCCCGGGCCGCGGGGTGGTCCAGCGCCCCGTTGCTCCGTCCGCCGATCTCGCTGAGTCCGCTCGCCTCGCCGCGTAACTCCTTGGGGCCGCTCGCCGCAAGCCGGCTTCCGACCGCCTGGGCCAGCGCCTGGGCCTGCCAGGCCTCGGCGATGATGTCCGGCGTGCCCCGGCTCTGTGCCAGTGCCCTCCGGATGACTGCTACAAGCCGCTCCGCTTCCATCCGTTGCCCCCGTTCGACGCGAAAACCCGCTCACCTCTTCCATTACCCACAGTGAGGGTGGTGGTACCGAAAGGCCAGGGGATTTCGGAAATCTGTGGACACTCAATCGACTGTTAACAAATCGATCACTCCGAAGAGTGACGGAAGGGGGGATCCGTCGGCTCCGGCACCGGAAAGCGGCCCTCATTCCTCTCGATCTTGGCCGCCAGCGCGGCCAGCACGTCGATGCCGAGTACCTCGCAGAACTGCAGCAGATAGGCGAGGACGTCCGCGACCTCGTCCTCGACCGCGTGCGCCGTCGCGGGGTCCGCCATGACCCGCTCCGACTGCTCCGGCGTCAGCCACTGGAAGATCTCCACGAGTTCGGCGGCCTCGACGCTCAGCGCCGACGCGAGGTTCTTGGGGGTGTGGTACTGCCCCCAGTCGCGTGCGGCCGCGAACGCGGCGAGCCGTTGCTGGAGTGCGCGTACATCGAGTTCTGTCACGGCCCCAGGTCTACCACCGCCGTTGAGACCCCCTCGCGGGTGAGGCCCCTCTGCGGGTGAGGCCCCCTCGCGGGGGCGTGCGGAGCCCGCCGCGCGGGCGCCACGCGGGCAACACGCGGGTACTACGCCCCGGGCACCCCGGCCGCCGTCACACCCTCGACCTCCATGCCCATCGGAGAGAGCAGGAAGACGTTCCGGTCGACGCGGTGCATCCCGCTGCCCAGCCCGAAGACGACTCCGCTGGTGAAGTCCAGGATCCGCTTCGCCACGTCGCCCTCGGCCCCGGTCAGGTCGAGGAGCACCGGAATCTGCGCGACCAGGTACTCGGCGACCTCGCGCGCGTCCGCGAAGACCTGCACCCGCAGCACCACCATGCGCCGCTGCTCGGCGCTCTCCTGCTCGTCCGGGACCGTGCGGTGGTCGACCCGGGAAGGCCACTCGTTGCGGCTGCGCAACGGCACGACCTGGGCCAGTCCCTCCCACTGCTCGTCCGTGACGTCATACCTGTCGTACCTGCTCACCGGACCACCCCGTCTGTGCATCGGTTGGCGTTGCGCCGGCTGCGCTCACTGTTCATCGGGCAATTCTCTCGCCCCTCACCCGTTCGGCCTACCAGCGACACGGTTCAGGAGCCGATCGAAGCCGCCGGCTCACCCGTACGCCCGCGCTCCGGGGCCGCTGCCGCCGTGGTGTCCAGGGGGGTGAAACGTACCGGAAGGTGCACCAGGGCACGGTGGAACGGGCCGGGCCGCCACAGCAGTTCACTCACCGGAACGGCAAGCTCCGCATCGCACAGCTGACTGGTGAGCTGCTCGATGGCGGTCATCGCGATCAGCAGCGCGGGCTGCTTCGCCGGGCAGCGGTGGGGACCGGCCGACCAGGCCAGGTGAGCACTGCCCCCGGACCGGACCCCGGTGGACGAAGTAGCAGGTCCGGACTGGGTGTTGGCCGCTCCGAAGGAGACCAGGACGAGCTGTCCCGCGCGCAGCCGGACCCCGTGGAACTCGGTGTCGTGGCGCGGGTAGTGCGCGGCCAGATTGGCGATCGGCGGGTCCTGCCACAGGACCTCGTTGATCGCCTCGTGAGCGGTCATCGCGCCCCCGTGCAGCGAGCCCGCGTACCGCTCGTCGGTGAGCATGTGCAGGGTCGCGTTGCCGATCAGGTTCGTCGCCGGATCGTGGCCCGCACTCATCAGCAACGTGATCTGACGCACAGTCTCGTCGTTGTCGAGACGGGCCGGGTGCGCGAGGAAGTACGAGGTCAGATCGCGGCGCGGCCGGGCCCGCCGGTCGGCGACCAGACGCGTGACGACGTCGACGAGGCCGGCGTACGCGGCGGCGGCGCCCTGGGCCGAGTTCATCATGCCGCCGACGCCGTCGACGATCCGCTTGCCGTCCGCGGGGTCGACTCCGAACCAGGTGACGAAGACGTGCAGCGGGAGCAGCCGGGCGTACTGGGAGATGAGGTCGCCGCTGCCGGTGGCGGCGAACTCGCCGATCAGCCGCTGGGCGACCCGGGCCACCTCGGCGCGCAGGACGTGCGGCTCGATCAGGGCCAGGGTGTCGTTGATGGCCTCGCGGTAGCGGGCGTGCTCCGGGCCGTCGCTGAACAGCGCGGTGGGGCGGTGCCCGAGCACCGGCAGCACCGGCGAGTCCGCGGGGACCGTCGCCTGCCAGGTGCGCGGGTCCTTGCTGAAGGTGTGGGTGTCCCGCAGCAGGTCGACGGCCGCCTGGTAGTCGGTGACGAGCATCGCCTCGATGCCGGGGGCGATCCGGACCGGCGCGAGGGGGCCGTGGGCGCGCAGGCTGCGGTAGTGGCCGTGCGGGTCGGCGGCGAAGTCGGGTCCGTACAGCGCGAGATGCTGCGGCGGCTGCGGATGCGGTGTCATGACGGGTCCTCGGGCTGCGGCATGCGGGTCAGCACGTGTTCGGCCAGGGCGATCAGGGCGTCGATGCTGCCGCGCCGCTCCCGCGCGTCGCACTGGACCAGCGGGGTACCGGCGTCGAGGTCCAGGTGTTTGCGCAGCACCTCGTCGCTGTGGGCGGGGGCGTCGGGGAAGCGGTTGACGGCGACGGCGTACGGCAGTCCCTGCTCCTCGACCATGTCCATGACGGCAAAGGAGTCGGCGAGCCGGCGGGTGTCCACGAGGACGAGCGCGCCCAGCGCGCCGCGCGCGATGTCCTCCCACAGCGGCAGGAACCGCTCCTGGCCGGGTGTGCCGAACATGTAGAGCACGAGGTCGTCCAGGACGGTGAGCCGTCCGAAGTCGATGGCGACCGTGGTCGTGGTCTTGTCGGGGAGCCCGGCGGTGTCGTCGAGCAGGGTGCTGGACTGGGTCATCGCCTCTTCGGTGTGGAGGGTGGGGATCTCCGAGAGGGTGCGGATCAGGGTCGTCTTGCCCACGCCGAAGGGACCCGTGACGACGAGCTTCATCAGGGTCCGGGCACCGGACGGCAGATAGCCGACGCCCGTCCGGTCAGTGGAGGGAGCGGAGTCCAACGAGCAGCCTCTCGACGAGCGACCGGTCGATCTCCCCGGCACTGGGTATCGGTGGTCGCGTGAGCAGAAGTCCGGCGGCCGCGAGATCCGTGGCCAGGAATACGGTGGCGCTGACCGGCAGGTCCAGATGGGCCGCGCACTCGACGACGGTGAGCGCGCCCGGCTCCAGCAGTTCGCACAGCCTGCGCTGCTCCGAACCGGTGTCCTGCGGCAGGGCCTCCTCGGTGCGTACGAGCACGGCGAGCCGGTCGAGCGCGGGACCGGCGGGCCGGGAGCGGCCGCCGGTGACGAGGTAGGCGGGGATCAGACGGCGTCCTGGGCCGGGGGTCATGGCCGGGCGGCGGTGTCCGGTTGGCGGGTGGGCGCGTGCATCGCCCGCGTCAGCGCGGTGACCTGCACCTGCATCTGGTAGGCGATGTCGCCGAGTTTGGCACCGGGTTCGGCGAACAGGGCGAGTGTGGTGTTCCGCCCTGCCGGGACGACGATGGCGAAGCCCAGGTCCGACTCGACGACGGTCTGGGCCAGTTGCGGGGCCTCGGCGTCGGTGAAGGCGGTGGTGAAGGCGCGGGCCGCGGCGTGCAGGGTGGCCGTCATCGCGGCGACCCGTTCGCCGGACGCCCGGTCGAGGCCGGGTGAGGCGCCCTCGACGAGACCGTCGCCCGTGGCGACCACGGCGTGCTGGACTCCGGGCAGTTCCAGCAGCGGGGTCAGCACCCATGCGAGGTCACCGGTGGTGGGGCTGGGGGCGCTCACTTCTCGTCGTCTCCTTGGTCGTCCTGGTCTCCCAGGTGGTCGTGGCCGTCCGAATCCGGTGCGGGTGCCCGCCCGGCGACGCTCCTGCCGATCAGGGTGCCCTGCTGGAGTGCCGCCCAGGAAGACTCGGCCTGCTCGGGTGTACGGGGCACCTGTCCCGCGGGCGGGGCTGCGGGGGCCGCGGCGGCCGGCACGGGACGCGGGGCGCGCCGGCGCCTGCTGGGCAGACCGGAGGGTTCCGCCGCGGGCGGCGCTTCCTGCTGCGCCTCCTCGGCGGGAGGGCCGGCCGGACGTTCGGGCGCGGGGTGCGCCGCCACGGGTGCCGGGGCGAGGGCGGAGAGGCCGCGGTCGTCCTCCAGCACGGTCAGCAGGTGGGCGGGGACGCGCAGGATGGTGCGCATGCCGCCGAACGGCGAGGCCTCGATGTGGCAGTGGAAGCCGTACTGCACCACCAGCCGGCCGACGACCGCGAATCCGGTCTGCGGTGGGTCGCCCAGCTCGGTCAGGAGCACTTCGGAGGGCCCGGCCAGCAGGGCGCGGGCGCGCTCCAGCGCGTCGTCGTCCATGCCGATGCCCGCGTCGTCGACCACCAGGAACGCGCCCCGGCCGCCGCTCTGCTGGACGGTCACCTGCACGTCGGTGTCGGGGTGCGAGTACGCGGTGGCGTTGGCGAGCAGTTCGGCGAGTGCGATGGCGAGGGGTTCGGCGGCCCGGGCGGCGAGCGCGAGGCGCTCGTCGCGCAGGTGGTTGGCCACCTTGATCCGCTCGTAGCCGGCGACCCGGGACTGGGCGCCCAGGACGATCTCGACGAGGGGCGAGTTCTGCCGGGCCAGGCCCGGCCAGGCGTCGCAGAGCACGGCGGTCGACTGGGTGCGGCGCAGCGCGAGTTCGTTGCGGAAGTCCAGTTGCAGGATGCGCGGGTCGTCGTACTCGTGCTGGAGCTCGTGCAGCAGCTGCTGGGACTGGTTGAGCAGGGACTGGATCTTGGCGGAGGTGCCGCGCATCGCCGCACGCGCGGCCGCGTCGACGCGCTGCCGCTCCTCGACGACCGCGGTACGGGCGGCCTGCACGGCCTCGGTGAGCAGCCGGGCCGCGCCGCCGTCGATCTCGGCCGCCTCGCGCAGTCCGGGGACCTGGGCGCTGGGGTGGGAGAGGGCGAGCGCGGCGGCCGGGATGCGCTTGCGGGCGAGTTGCCGGATCTCGTCGACCAGGGCCGCGGTACGGGCCTCGGCGGCCTTCGCCTGGCGTTCGGTCAGCTCGGCGTGGGCCACGGCCAGCTGTTCCGAGCGGGCGGCCCGGTACGAGCGTGCCGTCGCTGCCACGGCGGCCATGACGGCGACCATCGCCACGATCCATGCCATGCCGTTACCGCGTTTCTGTCGTCGGGTCGGTCCCGCGGCCGGGGCGGCGCGGGACCGGGCGGTCAGTCCGCCAGGCCTGTCGTCGCACGGGCCTGCTCCACTTCGTGCGCGAGCGCGGCGACTTCGGTCATGACCTGGACCACGCTGGGGAGTTCGGAACCGTCGAGGCTGCGGTACTCGCTGCCGATCGTGACGACCAGCCGCTCGGGGAGGCCCAGTTCGGGGTGGCGGCCTTCGCCGATCACCCGGCGGGCCGCCTCCGGGGCGGGCACCCCGGCGGCGTGGAAGGCGTGGGCGCGTTCCCGTACGTATTCGAGGTAGACGATGTGGTCGCGGACGCCGGCCCGGTCCAGGACCGGTCCGTGGCCGGGCACGACGGTCTCGGCGCCGGTGGCCAGGACCTGTTCGCAGGCCGCGATCACGTTGCTCAGCGGGCCCGCCCAGTGGATCGGGTGGTCGCCCGGCTGCTGCGGGGTGGAGGAGAAGATGATGTCGCCGCTGAACACGACACCCTGCGCGGGCAGGTGGACCATCAGGTCGCCGGTGGTGTGCGCGGCGGGCAGGGACGTGATCCGGACGGGGTAGTCCCCCAGGGTCAGTTCGAGCTCGCCGCTGAAGTAGGTGGTGGGCCGGACGGGTTCGGTCCGCGACCAGTCGAAGGGGCCGAAGTGGCGTCCGAGGTAGGAACCGAGCGCGGTGGCCGGGTCGCTGTTGTTGACCAGCGCGTGCTGCTGCTGGGGCGTGGGCTCGTAGTGGATGTGCTTCTCGGCCTCGCGGGTCACGATGATCTCCGCGTCCGGGAGCACCCCCGCACCCCAGAAGTGGTCCCCGTTGGCGTGCGTGACGATCACCCGGTCGACGGAGACACCGTCGGGCAGCCGCTTCGAGCTCTCGGCCAGGAACTGGCCGGCCAGCACCACGTCGTACGGGGTGTCGATCCAGAGCGCGCCGCGGGGCGAGACCAGCAGGCCGCAGTTGGCCAGACCCCAGCCCCGTTTCGGCGGGAGCCATGCGTACAGGCCCCGGCCCAGGTCAACGACGTCCCCACCGGTGATCGACATGGACGCGATTATGCCGACCGCGATCCGGCCGCGCGTTCGAACCCAGTCATATCCGGCCTCCGTTGGCGTGAAATCGCCCTATGGTCGGCCGAATGTCGGCCGACCGGTGACGGTACGAGAGCGGCCGGGCCGGTCCCCGCGGGGAATCATCGGGACATCTGCCCAGAAATACCCCGCCCCAGCTCACCCCTGTCACCGGTGCGCGGCGGCCCGCCGTCAAACCGGCAGAGGCCGATTACCCACCGAGCATGGCCGGAAACAGACGTCATGATGACCGGACGGCTCGGGACTTCCACCGCGGGCCGACGGCTCGTGACTCCCACCGTCGGCCCGCGGCCGGAACTCCCGGTCTGGGCCTCAGGCGCGGACCTGACCGCGCTCGAAGTACGCCACCATCTCGGGATCGAGGGCCGGCACGTCGTACGGCGCACCGCCCTCACGCAGCGAGCGGGTCGCGAGCACACCCGCGGCGACGCTCATCCGGGCGGCGACCGGTGAGGTGTCGGTGACGCCCCCGTCGCGCACGAACCGGCAGAACTCCGCCATGACCCGGGTGTCACCGCCGCCGTGCGAACCGCCCGCCTCCGGCACCCGGTAGGTGATGTCGGCGTCGGCGCGGTAGCCGCTGGGGCCGGTGTTCCAGACCTTCACCTCGTCACCGGGGCTGTCGCCGAAGTTCTCCAGCCGCCCCTCGGTGCCGATGACGGTGTAGTTGCGCCAGTAGTCCGGGGTGAAGTGGCACTGCTGGTAGGCGGCCACGACGCCGTTGTCGAGCTGCATGTTCATCACCGACACGTCCTCGACGTCGACGACGTGGTGCAGGTCCTTGCGGGCCGTCGGCGGCCAGTCGAACTCGCGCAGCCAGTTGTCGGGGCGCGGGGTGTCCGCCTCGCGGCGCGGCAGTCCGCCGTAGACGAGCAGGTCGCCCAGCGCGTTGACGCGCCGGGTGTAGCCGCCGGCCAGCCAGTGCAGGACGTCGATGTCGTGCGCGGCCTTCTGCAGGAGCAGGCCGGTGGTCCGGGTCCGGTCGGCGTGCCAGTCCTTGAAGTAGTAGTCACCGCCGTAGCCGACGAAGTGCCGCACCCAGACGGCCTTGGGCTCGCCGATGTCGCCGCGGGCGATGATGTCGCGCATCAGGCGCACGACGCCCATGTGCCGCATGTTGTGGCCGACGTAGAGCCGGGTGCCGGTCTCGTACGCGGTGCGCAGGATGGTGTCGCAGCTCTCGACGGTGATCCCGAGCGGCTTCTCCACGAAGACCGGCTTGCCGGCCCGGAGGGCGTCGACCGCGATGACCTCGTGGGTGTCGTCCGGGGTGGCGATGACGAGCGCGTCGAGGTCGTCCCGTTCGAGGAGGAGCTTGTAGTCCTCGACCGCGACATCGGCGCCGAAGTGCTCGGCCTCGCGCCGGCGCACCTCGGGATCGAGGTCGCAGACGGCGGTGATCGCCGATCCCTGCCCGGGGTGGTGGGCGGACGTGGCGATGGAACGGCGCAGGCCGAGCCCGATGACGCCGAGTCGCAGGTCTGACACGGGAGTCCCTTCAGTCTGTACGGGGTGCGGACGGAGCCGCCCGGCGGGGCTGTCCGCACCGGCATCCCGGCGCGGCGGTCCCCCGGCCGACTGCCGTCAGATCGCAGCGGCATACACATAGTTCACGACCGCGCACCGAAATGGCAAGAGTTGCTTGTTTTCCGGCCCTAACAAACATCTTCCGTCATTCTCTTGCCCCGGTACGGATCGTTTGGCACGGGTGGCCCCGATGGCTCGGGTCAGACCGCGACGACCGTGACGCCCGCCTCCGTGAACCGCGCGGTGGCGTCGGCCGTGATGCCCCGGTCGGTGACCAGGAAGTCGACAAGGCCGAGATCGCAGACCCTGGCGAACGCCCGCTTGCCGATCTTCGACGAGTCGGCCGCCACCACCACGCGCTGGGCCTGCTGGGCGAGCAGCCGGTTGATGCTGGCCTCGCCCTCGTGGTGGACGTACGCACCGCGTTCGGTGTCGATCGCGTTGACGCCCAGCACGGCGACGTCCAGCGTGATCTCGCCCAGCACCCCGCTGGCCAGCGGGCCCGTCAGCTCGTACGACTGGGGCCTGGCCACACCGCCGGTCACCACGATCTTGATCTGCGGCCGGATCACCAGCTCGTTGGCGATGTTGAGGGCGTTGGTGACCACCGTCAGGGTCGGCTGGCCGGACGCGCCGCCGGCGCCCTCACCCACCAGGTCGGACCGCACCGCGAGCGAGCGCGCCACCTCGGTGATGGTGGTGCCGCCGGTCAGCCCCACCACCTCGCCGACCGCGACCAGCTCGGCGACGGCACGGCCGATGGCCTGCTTCTCGGGGGCGTTGCGCCCCGTCTTGTAGCGGAGTGCCAGCTCGTAGCTGACCCCGTGCGCGACGGCGCCGCCCCGGGTACGGGTGAGCAGCTGCTGTTCGGCGAGCTGGTCCAGGTCCCGGCGGATGGTCGCGGCCGAGACGTCCAGCGTCCTGGCGGCGTCCTCGACGTCCACCCGGCCGTGTTTGCCGACGAGTTCCAGCAGTGCGCTCCACCTGGCGTCCCTGGACAAGTGAATTCTCCTCACAGGTCCGGTCTGCGAGCGCCCATCCCCTTGGGCGCGATCACCGGACACGCGCAAGCGTCGCACAAGGCAACGGCGAGTCAAGCCCCCTGCACGGTGGATGCTTGATAATGCGTGTACATCACGAGTAACGTACTTAATCGAGCATCCCATCACCAGTACGGAGTGCAAAAGTGTCGTTTGTCGAGATCGAGACCGCCAGTCAGCCGGACTGCTGGCGCCGTGCCGCGGAGCTCGCTCCCCGCCACGCCGACGTCCTGCCCGCCCCCGGCGAGCGCATCGCCGTGGTCGGCTGCGGCACCTCGTTCTACATGGCTCAGGCATACGCCTCGCTCCGTGAGGAGTCCGGGCAGGGCGAGTCCGACGCCTTCGCGGCCTCGGAGTTCCCCTCCCGCCGCCGCTACGACCGCGTGGTCGCCCTGACCCGCTCCGGCACCACGACCGAGGTGCTCGAACTGCTCGGCCGGCTGCGCGGGACCACCCCCACGGTCGCCGTCACCGCAGATCCGGACACTCCGGTGATGACGGCCGCCGACGCGGTGGTGGTCATCGACTTCGCGGACGAGAAGTCCGTCGTGCAGACCCGGTTCGCCACCACGCTGCTGACACTGCTGCGCGCCCACCTCGGCCTGCACACCGACGCCGTGGTCCGCGACGCGGAGGCCGCGCTGGCCGAGCCGCTGCCCGAGGGCCTCGTGGACTGCACCCAGTTCACCTTCCTCGGCCGCGGCTGGACGGCCGGTCTGGCCAACGAGGCCGCGCTGAAGATGAAGGAGGCCTCGCTGTCCTGGACGGAGGCGTACGCCTCGATGGAGTACCGCCACGGCCCCATCAGCATCGCCACCACCGGCACCGCGACCTGGACGTTCGGCGCGGCCCCCGAGGGGCTGCGCGAGCAGGTCCTCGCCACCGGTGCCCGCTGGGTCGAGAGCGGCCTGGACCCGCTGGCCGAACTGGTCCGCGTCCAGCGCCTGGCCATCGCCCGCGCCGCCGCCCGCGGCCTGGACCCGGACAGCCCGCGCCACCTGACCCGTTCGGTGGTCCTCGCGGACGCCTGAGCCGGCTGTGGAGATCGCCGAACGCACGGTGCGCGGCGGTCCGGGCTCCGGCGCGGACGCCTGGACGGGCTTTCTCGCCGCTCCCGTGCGCGGCGGTGACATCGGGGTGCTCGTCCTCGCCGGTTCCAGCGGGCGGATCGAGGACGAGCGTTGCCGGCTGCTGGCCCGGGAGGGCCTGACCGCGCTGTCGATCCGGTGGTTCGGCGGACCGGGACAGCCACCCGGCCTCTGCGAAGTCCCGCTGGAGACCTTCGCGTCGGCGATCCGGTGGCTGCGTACGGTCGGCGACGCCCGGCGCATCGGCGTCGTGGGCACGTCCAAGGGGGCGGAGGCCGCCCTGCACCTGTCCGCTCCCCGCCACGGCGTCGACGCGGTGGTGGCGTTCTCGCCCGCGTCGGTCTCCTGGGCGAACGTCGGACCGGGCCGCGACGGCAGGACTCGGCCCCAGCGGTCGTCCTGGACCTGGCGGGGCGAGCCGGTGCCGTTCGTCCCCTACGACGACGACTGGACGGCGGCCGAACCGGACGGTGGGCCCGTCTCGGTCCTCGGCTGGTACGAACGGAGCCTGCGCACCTTCGCCGCCCGGGTCCCGGCCGCGGAGCTCCCGGTGGGCGGGGCCGGGACCGCGCTCGTGCTGGTCGCGGGTGGCGACGACCTGATGTGGCCGTCCCTGCGGGCCGCGCGAGGACTGGCGGCCCGCCGCACGGCGGCCGGTCTGCCCGTGCGCCTGGTCACCCATGACGCCGCGGGACACCGCGTCCGGGTGCCCGGCGAGGGCCCCGCCGCCCTGTCCGGCCGGTTCCGGTACGGGGGTTCACACGCCGCCGACGCCGCGCTCGGGGCGGCCGCGTGGCCGCATCTGCTCGACGCGCTGCGTGGTACGGGTCCCTAGGGCGGGCCCGGGACCCGCGGCCCGGGACTCTCAAGCGCCGGCGCGGGCCCCTTCGCGGATCTCGCCGCGGGTTCCGTCCAGGGTCAGGACTCCTCGAAGTACGCGTCCAGGACCGCGTCGAAGCCCTCGGTCCACTCCTTGAGGCTGCTCCTGGCGGCCGCCTCGACCTCGGCGTTGAACCAGCGCCGGGTCGACATGTGGACCGTGATCGTGAACCGCCGACCGAACCGGGCCGGCTTCAGCTCGACGGCGCCGATCTCGTCCCAGTGGAAGTCGGCCTCCTGGTCGTCCAGCGTGAACCGGATCCCCGTGCGGTCCGCGGAGATCGAGCCGCGCCGGTCGCTCACCTCGAAGGAGGGTCCGTCCTCGGCCACCTCCTCGTCCTTGTGACTGCTCTCGTCCTCCTCGTCGTCCGCCGCCGTGCCTGCGACGGGCTCGCCGTCGGACTCCACATCATCGGACACGGCCTCCGTCACGGCGTCGTCGGGCGCGGCATCCTCGGGTGCGGGCCCCTCGGTCTCCTCCTGGCCCTCCTCCGCCTTGCCGGCGGTTCGGGGGGCCGTGAGACCAGGGATGTACGCCGGGTCTGTCCCTGCGGCGTACGCGGGCTGAGTGTTCGGATCTATGCGCTGCTCCACGGCGGGCAGTATGGCCGACGAACCTGTACGGGGCCAGTGAGCCGTTGTTCACCACCTCCGGGAGGGAGGGGCGGGGCGGGCCCCCGGCACGCCCCGCCCCTCCCCTCCCCTCGCCCGGGCTCAGCCGGTGGTGCACGCCTCCTCGCCCAGGGCGAACGACGCCGGTGCGGCGTTGCCGCCCGTCAGGGTGCCGGTGAAGCCGAAGCCAACCGAGGCACCGGGCGCCACCGCGCCGTTCCACGCGATGCTGGAGGCCGTCACCTTCGCCCCGTCCTGCGCGGCGGCCGCGTTCCACATCTGACTCACCTTCTGGCCGTCCGGGAACGTCCAGCCGAGCCGCCAGCCGTCCAGGGCCGCCGTCCCGGTGTTGGTGAGCGTCACATCGGCCTGGAAGCCGCCGGACCACTGGTTGGTGACCTTGTACGTCACCGAACAGACCGCGTCCCCGGGCGGGTTCCCCGGATCGGTGCCGGGGTCCGTACCGGGATCGGTGCCCGGGTCCGTACCGCCGCCGTCGCTGTCCGAGGAGTCGCCGTACATGATTCCGCGGCCGTTGGTCGAGACGTACACCCGCCCGTAGACCCGCGGGTCACCGGTGATGGCGGCGCCGATCCAGCCCCACTGGTGCGCGTCGTCGTTGATCCGGGTCCAGGAGACACCCGCGTCCGTCGACCGGAAGACGCCACGCACGCCGCCGATCTTCGCGGTGACGAACAGCGTCTGGTACGAGGCTCCCGCGGCCGCCTTGCCGAAGCCGACCGAGTCCGCCTGCTCGACCCCGGACAGCCTGGTGAACGTCGCGCCCGAATCGGTGGAGTGCCAGAGCCCGTAGGCCCCGGTCGCGCTGCCGCCCGCGAGCCACACATCGCCCTCGGTGCCCGGCACCGCCTTGAAGCGGACGTTGCCCTCGGTGGGCAGACCGCTGGACGCCTTCGCGGTGAAGGTGGCGCCGCCGTCCGTGGAGACGTAGAAGGTGCCCGCCTTGTACCCGTAGAACTTCTTCGGGTTCTTCCGGTCGGACTCGACGGTCGCCCCGGCCGGTATCCCGGTGGAAGCCGACCATGAACTCCCGTACCCCGTGGTGTGATGCACGCCCGCGCCCTCCGGGCTCCACACGAAGCCACTGGCGTCGGCCGCCGCGGCGACGGTGCCGCCGCCGGTGACTCCGGCGGGTTCGGAACCCTGGAACCAGTTGGCGCCGTTGTCCGTGGAGAAGCCGATGTGCGGGGCGGCGTCGGCGCTGCCGACCCGGACGACCGTGCCGGGGCTCGCCTCGGCGAAGTCGAGGCTGGTCGTCGAGGTGAGATTGGGCGAGGTGAACATCATGCCCGGCACGGCGTCGAGAGCGGTGTGCCGGAAGCCCCCGATGTCGCCGAGCGCGCTGAGCAGCGGGGCGCCGGACGGCGGGCTCGCCAGGTCGTTGACGGCCGTCTCCTCAAGGCCCTTCACCATCGGCGTGATCCTGAACTGGCTGCCGGAGTCCCAGTCGGTGAGGTTCTCGGTGCCGTAGACGGTCGCCCCGGTCCCGTACATCATCCGGTCCGAGTCGAACGGGTCGATCTCCAGTGCCTCCGTCATCCAGCCCAGCTTGGGCGTGGTCTCCGGCGGCGAGGGGTTGGCACCCCAGGTCAGCCAGGGCACCGAGGAGACGTCCTGGGTGAAGCGGTTGGTGCGGCTGGGGTAGCTGCTGTAGTCCCAGGCCTGTGTCCAGGTCGCCCCGCTGTCCGTGGAGCGGAAGATCTGGGTGTCCGGCCACCAGGAGCTGTACGCCGTCGCCATCAGGGTGCCGGGATGCTGCCGGTCCACGGACAGTCCGCTGAATCCGTAGTAGGTGTCCGCCTCGGCGACCGGACTGACGTCCTTCCACTCGCCGGTCGCGGTGGTGTAGCGCCAGATCCGGCCCTTGCCGCCGTCGTACGGACCGCCGGTGTCGCTCAGCGTCACATAGAGGTAGCCGTTGTCCGCGTCCAGCACGCCCTTGTGGGCCAGGTACCCGGTCGGCTGGCCGGCGATCCGCGACCAGGTGACGCCGCCGTCGGCCGAGCGGTAGACGGTGTTCTCCTTGTCGGCGACGCCGACGTAGATGTCCTGGGTCGCGCTGCCCGCGCTGCCGGTGCGCTCGTCGAACGTCACCCAGACGATGCCCTGGTTGTCGCTGCCGTATCCGCTGGTGTCGGCCGGGTCCTGGGCGTAGTCGCCCGGGTTCGGGAAGGCCGTCACCTCCGACCAGGTCGCTCCCGAATCGGTGGACCGCCACAGGCCGTTGCCGCTGGGCGCACCGAGGTACAGGACGGAGTTCCTGTTCGGGTCGACCGCGAGCCGCTCCCCCATGCCGCGCCCCGGCATGTTGCCGCCGAGCTTGAACGGGAGCGTGCTCGCCTTCCAGCTGGCGCCCCGGTCCGATGAGCGCAGGACCGCGCCGTTGGTGGGGTCCCAGCTGTTGGTGTACGTGCCCACGGCGGCGTACACGTTGTCGGGGTCCACCGAGTCGGAGGCGAGGCTGACCACCCCTGACCAGCCCCAGTGGTCCCAGTCCACCCAGTCGAGCAGCGGGGTCCACTGCTTGCCCGTCTGGTCCCAGCGGTAGGCGCCGCCGATGTCGGTCCTGGCGTAGGCGAGGTTCTTCTCCGACCGGTTGAAGACGATGCCGGGGACGAAACCGCCGCCGTCGATGCGGACGTTCTTCCAGTCGTACGTGTCCGCGGCCAGGGACACATCGGATGCTTCGGCGGCGGGCGCGGCCTCATGGGCGCGCGCCGATGCCGGGGCGCCGGTGGCGAAAAGACCGGCGGTGAGCGTGAGTGCTGCCAGCAGGGCGGCAAGGGGTCTGGCGCTTGAGCGCACGGAAACGTCCTCTCCGAACGAGACCGCCGAGAGCGGCGGTACGGGGCGGGTACGGATGTGGGAGCGCTCCCATACGCGTCCCGATGGTAGCGGCGCCAACCCGCCGCGAGAAGGGTGGTGCACAGGGTTCATCGGATGACTCGGACGTGACTCGGCCCGGCTCCGGAGCCGCCGGTCGAGCGCGCGGGTGCGCCCGAAGGCCCGCACCCTGCGGGAAACCGCAGTACGGACGTACGGGCCGCCGCACCCCGCCGGGCGGCAATCCGCATACCGCCCGCCGCTGCGGGATTCCTAGCGTGAGCGGGGAGTCGTGGTGCGGTGCCGCGGCCGCCGTCCGGTCTGGAGACCCCGTATGGATGCCGTGCTGCTCGCCCTTCCGCAGGAACCCGCCGGCGGGGTCGCCGGCTGGGCGGCCGGTCTCGTCGACACCCTGGGCGGTCCGGGCGCCGGTCTGGCCATCGCGCTGGAGAACCTGTTCCCGCCGCTGCCGAGCGAGGTGATCCTGCCGCTGACCGGGTTCGCCGCGGGGCAGGGCGTGATCTCCCTGGCGTCCGCGCTGTTCTGGACCACGCTGGGCTCGGTCGCCGGGGCGGCGGCGCTGTACTGGATCGGGATGCTGTTCGGCCGCGCGCGGATGCACGCGCTGTGGGCGCGGCTCCCCCTGGTCGGGGCCGCCGATCTGGAGCGCACCGAGGCGTGGTTCGCGCGGCACGGCACCAAGGCCGTGCTGCTCGGACGCATGGTGCCGGTCTTCCGGAGCCTGATCTCCGTGCCCGCGGGCCTGGAGCGCATGCCGGTGCCGCTGTTCCTCGGGCTGACGGCCGTGGGCAGCCTGGTCTGGAACACCGTGCTGGTGATGGCGGGTTACTGGCTCGGCGACCGGTGGGACACGGTCGGGACGTACGTCGGGTTCCTCTCCAAGGCCGTCCTGATCCTGGTCCTGGCGGCACTCGCGCTGTACGTCGTCGTCCGCGTCCGGTCCTCGAACGGGCGGGCCCAGCACCGCCGTACGCCCTGAGGTGCGCCGATGACGGCGGACCGGGTGCGGGGGCAGCGGCCAGGGCGTGTTCCGAAGGCAGCGCCGCCTGCCCGGAGGGCGGGCCCGGCGGCGTCCGGTGTGTGCGTGCCGGACGCCGCGGAGCAGGCGGGACCTCCGCAACACGCACTAGGGTCGGTGCACGTGAGGGACGACCCGGCAGACACCGACGGCGGATCCGCCGGGCGGCTGTCCGCGGTCGCGGGCACCCTGCTCGGCTGCCTGACCGCGCTGGCCGGACTCCTCTGCTTCGCGGTGGCCGCGGCGCTGCTGGGCGCCTTCCTGCTGTGGCCGCGCACCCGGTCCGGGGCACGGGCCCTCCTGGTCACGGGCGCCAGGAAGCTGACGGAGGTGGAGCGTTGGCGGCGGTCGCTCTTCTTCGGTGACCGGTTCCCCGAGCACCGCGCATCCGACCAGCAGGTCCTGCGCTATCTGGCCTCCCGCACCTGTGCCGGACTGCTGTGCACGGTGGTGGCCGGGCTGCTCGTCTTCGGTCTGGTGCTGGCCGGGCTGCTCGCGGCCGGGGTCTTCCGGTCGACGCTGAGCTGGCAGGAGCTGCTGACCCAGGTGGTGCTCGGCTCCGTGCTCCTCTTCCTCGACGTGCAGGGGCTGTTGTCGCTCGCCGCGCTGGACGCCCGGCTCGCCCGCGCGTGCTTCGGGCCCGGCGAGCGGGAGCTGCTGGAGCGGCGCATCGGTGAACTCGCCGCGAGCCGTGCCGCGGTGGTGCGGGCGGTGGACAGCGAACGGCGGCGCGTCGAGCGCGATCTGCACGACGGGGTGCAGCAGCGGCTCGTGGCGCTCGCGATGCTGCTCGGCCGGGCCCGCCGCGCCCGCGACCCCGCGCAGTCGGACGCACTGCTGGCCCAGGCGCACAAGGAGTCCGGCGAGGTCCTCGCCGAACTGCGCGAGGTGGCCTGGCGGGTCTATCCGACGGCGCTCGACAGCCTGGGCCTGCGTGAGGCGCTGGGCGGGGTGGCGGAGCGGTGCTCCCTGCCCGTGCGGGTGTCGTACGACGCGTCCGGGCCACTGCCGCGGTCCGTCGAGACGGCCGCGTACTTCGTCGTGTCGGAGTCCGTGACCAATGCCGCCAAGCACTCGGGTGCCGGGGACGTCCTCGTGCGCGTCGTGCGGCGCGGCGGCGTCCTCACCGTGCTCGTCCGTGACGACGGCACGGGCGGCGCGGACCCGGAGGGCAGCGGGCTGACGGGGCTGCGCGGCCGGGTCGCCGCACTCGACGGCATGCTGGACGTCCACAGCCCCGCCGGGGGCCCCACCACCGTGACCGCGGAGCTGCCGTGCGTGTGATTCTCGCCGAGGACTCGACCCTGCTGAGGGAGGGTCTCGTCCGGCTCCTCACCGAGGAGGGCCATGAGGTCCTCGCTGCCGTGGGGGACGCCGACGCGCTGCTTTCGGAGGTGGCGGCGCAGTCGCCGGACATCGTCGTCACCGACATCCGGATGCCGCCCACGCACAAGGACGAGGGCCTGCGCGCCGCGGTGGAGATCCGCCGGCGGCGGCCGGAGATCGGGGTGCTGGTCCTGTCGCAGTACGTGGAGCGCGCCTACGCGGCCCAGTTGCTGGCCTCGAACGCCGAACGGGTGGGCTATCTCCTCAAGGACCGGGTCGCGCAGGTGGAGGAGTTCCTCGACTCGCTGGAGCGGATCCACGCGGGCGGGGCGGTCTTCGATCCGGAGGTCGTACGGCAGTTGGTCATCCGCAGCGCGCACGGCGACCCGCTCGGGCGCCTGACCCCGCGCGAGCGCACCGTCCTGGAGGCGCTGGCGCAGGGCCACACCAACGCGGCCATCGCGCAGAAGCTGCACATCTCGCTGAGTGCGGTCGAGAAGAACCTGAACACGGTCTTCGACAAGCTGGGCCTGGCACACACCACGGGCTACAACCGGCGGATCCTGGCCGTGCTGCGCTACCTGGAGGCGTGAGCGCGCCGGCCGCCCGCCGCCCCCTCCGCATCACCCGTCCTCGTGCCAGGTCTCAGCGGGCGGGCGGCGACGGGTGGATGCGGTGCAGCTCCAGTGGGGCGGGCGGGGGCAGCGGTGCGGTGCGGTCGGCCCGGAACGACTGGAGGAGATAGCCGACCAGCCGGCGGGACGCGGCCGCCGAGACCTCGGTGACACCGCAGTTCGCCAGGAGGAGCAGGGTGACGTCGCTGGGCGCGAAGTCGGCGCGGAGCCGGCCGGCGTCCTGCGCGCGCCGGACCAGCCGGGCGATGCCCGCCTCGGCCCGGGCCCGTTCGCCGTCGAAGTCGACGGCGTCGGGGAAGCGGGAGAGGAACGCGGCGGTGAAACCCCGGTCGGTGGCCTGCATCGCGCACACCTTCTCGACGAGGGTGCAGAAGCCGCGCCAGGGGTCGGGGTCGTCGAGTGCGTCGTCGAGGGCGGCGACACAGAGGGCGAGCTGCTCGGCGAAGGCCTCGGTGATGAGCGCGGCCCGGGTGGGGAAGCGACGGTAGAGGGTGGCGACTCCGACCCCGGCCCGGCGCGCGATCGTGGTGACGGGCACGTCGATGCCGTGGGCGGCATAGGCCTCGCGCGCCGCGTCGAGGATGCGGTCGCGGTTGTGCCGGGCGTCGGCCCGCAATGCGGCGGCAGGCGCCGCGGCGGAGGCCTTTTGAGAGGGCTGAGCAGGCATGTCTCTCACTTTACGGTAAACGGAAGGTGCCATCCACTTAGCTTGTTAGCTTGAGGGGACAGAGGCGGAACAGCTGTTCCGCCCGTGGTTCCCCCGGCAGATCAGGACACGGCATGAACGAGATGCGCGCAGCCCTCTACGACCGCTACGGCCCCCCGGACGTGCTGTACACGGGCACGGTGCCCGTGCCCGTGGCCGGGCCCGGTGAGGTGCTCGTGCGGGTCCGTGCGGTCGGGGTCAACGGCGGTGAGCTGTACGGCCGGGCCGGCAGGGTGCGGCTGGTGACCGGGCGCCGCTTCCCCCAGCGCACCGGGATCGACTTCGCCGGCGAGGTCGCGGCGGTGGGCCGGTCGGTGACCGGGGTGCGGGAGGGTGAGCGGGTGTGGGGGGTGCTGCCCCGGCGGCTCGGCAGCGCGGCGGAGTACGTCGCGGTCGCGTCGCGCCAGATCGCGCCGGCCCCGGCGAACCTGACCCCGGTGGAGGCGGTCTCCCTGCTGGCGGGCGGCACGACGAGCCTGACCGCCCTGACCGACAAGTCGCGCCTCAGGCCCGGCGAACGGCTTCTGGTACGGGGCGGCAGCGGCGGTGTCGGCAGCGTGGCGGTCCAGGTCGGCAAGGTCCTGGGCGCCCATGTCACCGCGCTCGCGGGTGCGGGCAACCTCGCCTTCGTCCGCTCCCTGGGCGCCGACGAGGCCTTCGACTACCGCACGACCGGCCCCGACGGGCTGGGCACCTTCGACGTCGTGCTGGACACGGTGGGCACCCGGCACGCCGCGTTCCGGAAGCTGCTGGCCCCGGGCGGACGCATGGTCGCCCTGGCCTTCGACGTGGACAACCTCGTCCCCTCCCTCGCGTACATCGCCGCCTCGGCCGTGCACGGCTCACGGCGGGTGCGGTTCTTCAGCGGGAACCCGCACACCCCCCTGCTCACGCAGTTGACCCGTCACGTGGAGAGCGGCGACATCCGCCCGGTCGTGGACACCGTCCGCCCTCTCGACGACATCGCGGCCGCGCACCGGGCACTGGAAGCGGGCGGCGTCCGCGGGAAGCACGTCATCGAGATCGGCTGACGGCCGCCCGTCGGCCGGGGAACGACGGCCCAGTGCGGCCGAACGCGGCCGGTCAGCCCCGGTACCAGTCGGCCATGCCGGGCGGGTCGCACAGCTCCAGCACCACCTCGCCCGCCTCGGAGGTCATGCCGTCCACGGGCCTGACCCGGTCACCGACGCTCACCAGATGCGGCGCCGCGCCCACGATGCGGCACCGGTAGACGAAACCCTCGGGGAAGCGGACCAGGGACTCGTTGCGCATGATGCGCGAGTAGCGGTTCACGACGCTGGACCGCACGACGACACCATGGCCGTCGCTGTGCTCGGACTCCAGGTCGCTCGACGCGCAGACGGGGCACAGGAGTTTACGGAAGGACGTCGTGCCGCACCATCGGCACACCTGGTAGGTCAGGCCTTCCGTGCGGTGCTGCTCGGCCGCCTCGCGAGCCGTCGGCTCCACGTCGATTCCGGTGATGAACACGCCTCGGCCTCCCGCACTCGACTGGGTGCGCCGCACCTGTGGCGACGGCACAACGGCACCGTAGGGCACTTAGTTCCACGAAGTAAAGGTACTCAGTGCCGATAGAAGGTGAACTAGCTCTCAGTGGTGGTTCATTCGTCGCCCAGAGCCGATTCGATGCGCTGCACGACACGCCACAACGGGGCGCCCTTCGGCGCGACCATCACGATCACGTCGTCCTCGGCGGCGGGCAGGGGCGGCCGTTCGGCCGCCGAGCCCCACACGGTCCGGACGAGTTCGAGCGCCCGGTCGACCTCGGCCCCGGCATCGCCCCTGCCGCCCGAACGCAGCCAGGACCGCAGCCCGTTGTTGTGCGCGGCGACCACGGACGCGGCGGCCACCTCGGCACGCAGGGCCGCGTCCGGAGCACCCTCCCACCGGCGCTCCAGATACCCGGCCATGGTCCGCTCGTAGCGGCGCACGACGGAGAGTTCATAGGTGCGCAGACCCGGCACCTCCCGGGTGAGCCGATAGCGCTGCACGGAGAACTCCGGCTTCTCCGCGTACATCCGCAGCACCAGCCGGGCCGCGTCGCACACCGTCTCCACCGGGTCGCCGCCCGCGGCGGTCTCCAGGAACGCGGTCATGTCCGCGAGACACCGCTCGTGGTCGGGGAAGACCGCGTCCTCCTTCGAGGGGAAGTAGCGGAAGAACGAACGCCGCCCCACCCCCGCGCTGGCGACGATGTCGTCCACCGTGGTCCGCTCGAAACCGCGCTCCAGGAAGAGTGCGAAGGCCGCTTCGGCGAGCACCTCACGCATCGGAGGCTTCTTGGCCGGCCCGCGGTCATCGCTCATGCCGGAAACGTAGCATCAGAATGGAGCCTTCGATACTGGGTACCTTTACCCAGGGTACTGAGTGCCATAGGATCGTTGCAGAGACACCACGAAGTACAGGGAGAGCCGGCGTGAGCTTGAGGATCGTTGTCTGTGTGAAGTACGTGCCCGACGCGACCGGTGACCGGCATTTCGCCGATGACCTGACGTTGGATCGTGAGGATGTCGACGGGCTGCTGTCGGAGCTGGACGAGTACGCGGTCGAGCAGGCGTTGCAGATCGCGGACGCGGCGGACGATGCGGAGGTCACCGTGCTGACGGTGGGTCCGGAGGATGCCAAGGACGCGTTGCGCAAGGCGTTGTCGATGGGTGCGGACAAGGCCGTTCATGTCGAGGACGACGATCTGCACGGCACGGATGTGATCGGTACGTCGCTGGTGCTGGCGAAGGCGATCGAGAAGACGGGTTACGACCTGGTGATCTCGGGGATGGCGTCGACGGACGGCACGATGGGTGTGGTTCCGGCGCTGCTGGCCGAGCGGCTGGGTGTGCCGCAGGTGACGCTGCTGTCCGAGGTGTCGGTCGAGGGCGGTGTGGTGAAGGGCCGCCGGGACGGTGACACGGCGTCCGAGCAGCTGGAGGCGTCGCTGCCGGCGGTGGTGTCGGTGACCGACCAGTCCGGTGAGGCCCGTTACCCGTCGTTCAAGGGGATCATGGCCGCGAAGAAGAAGCCGGTCGAGTCGCTGGACCTGGACGACCTGGGGATCGACGCGGACGAGGTCGGTCTGGGTGGCGCGTGGACCGCGGTCGACTCCGCCGCGCAGCGTCCGGCCCGTACCGCGGGCACGATCGTCAAGGACGAGGGCGAGGGCGGCAAGCAGCTGGCCGAGTTCCTGGCCGGCCAGAAGTTCATCTGACCCTCCGGGTCCGATCCGTCGTCTTTGTTCCGTCTCGGTGTAGGAGATTGAAGTTCCATGGCTGAAGTTCTCGTTTTTGTCGATCATGTGGACGGTGCGGTCCGCAAGCCGACGCTGGAGCTGCTGACGCTGGCGCGTCGTATCGGTGAGCCGGTCGCGGTGGCGCTGGGTGCGGGTGCCGCGGGCACGGCCGGTGTGCTGGGTGAGCACGGCGCGGTGCGGGTGCTGACCTCGGAGGCGTCGCAGTACGCCGAGTACCTGGTGGTACCGAAGGTCGACGCGCTGCAGGCGGCGTGCGCGGCGGTGTCGCCGGTGGCGGTGCTGTTGCCGTCGTCGGCGGAGGCCAAGGAGATCGCGGCCCGCCTCGCGGTGCGGATCGGGTCGGGGATCATCACCGACGCGGTGGACCTGGAGGCCGGTGAGCAGGGTCCGGTGGCGACGCAGTCGGCGTTCGCGGCGTCGTTCAGCACGAAGTCCCGGGTCTCGCGCGGTGTTCCGGTGATCACGGTGAAGCCGAACTCGGCGCCGGTGGAACCGGTCGCGGGCGCGGGTGCGGTCGAGGAGCTGGCGGTGGAGTTCTCGGCGCAGGCCACCGGCACGAAGGTGCTCTCGCGCACCCCGCGCGAGTCGACCGGGCGTCCGGAGCTGACCGAGGCCGCGATCGTGGTATCGGGCGGCCGTGGCGTCAACGGCGCGGAGAACTTCGCGGTCATCGAGGCCCTCGCCGACTCGCTCGGTGCCGCCGTCGGCGCCTCGCGCGCCGCGGTCGACGCCGGCTGGTACCCGCACTCCAACCAGGTCGGCCAGACCGGCAAGTCCGTCTCGCCGCAGCTCTACATCGCCTCGGGCATCTCCGGCGCGATCCAGCACCGGGCCGGCATGCAGACCTCGAAGACCATCGTCGCGGTCAACAAGGACGCCGAGGCCCCGATCTTCGACCTCGTCGACTACGGCGTCGTCGGCGACCTCTTCAACGTCGTCCCCCAGCTCACCGACGAGGTCAACACCCGCAAGGGCTGACCCCCACGGCACACAGCACAACACGACGGCCCGGGGCCGCGCGGTGAACCCACCGCGCGGCCCCGGGCCGTTCCCGATCCGTCGTTCGTCCGGCTTTCGCCGGTCAGGCGATGTCGATGATCGTGCGCAGCGCCTCGCCGGTGTGCATCTGGCGGATCGCCTCGTTGATGCCGGTGAGCGGCACGTGATGGGTGATCATCGACTCCAGGTCGATGCGGCCGGCGCGCCACAGGTCGATGATGGTGGCGTAGCTCCGGCGGATGTCGTCGCCGCCGTAGAACGAGGGCAGGATCTTCTTCTCCTTGAGGACCAGTTCGGCCATGGAGATGTCGGGCAGGTCCTGCAGTGAGCCCGCGCCGACCAGACAGACGGTGCCGCCGAGCCGGGTCGCGTCGTACGCGGCGCGCAGCGTCGCGGACCTGCCGACCGCCTCGAAGGCGTAGTCGACGCCGTATCCGCCGGTCAGCCGCTCGACCGTGGCGGCGAGGTCCTCGGGTGCGACGGCCTCGGACGCACCGAACCGCAGCGCCGTCTCGCGGCGGTTCTCGGTGGGGTCGACCGCGATGATCCGTGCGGCCCCGGCGACCTTGGCCCCCCTGGAGGATGCTGATGCCGACGCCGCCCAGGCCGATGACGGCCACCGAGGAACCCGGCTTCACCTTCGCCGTGTTGAGGGCGGCGCCGATGCCCGTGGTGACGCCGCAGCCGATGGGCTCACCGTCATCGACAACGCGGCCCGCACCGGCACCACACAGGACCGCGGCCACCTCACGGACCGGCTCACCCGGCTCGGCACCGCGCTCCTGCTCGCCGACCAGTAGCGGTCAGTCCAGCAACTCCTCGACGAGAGAGGCCGCCCGCGGGGTGCCGCCCTCGGACCGCGCCTCGGCGCGCAGCGCCGCCGAGCGGCGGGCGGTCTCCGGGTCGGCGACCAGTTCGGTCAGGGCCGTCCGCAGCGCATCGGCGGTGGCGTCCGCGGTGTCGATACGGCGGGCCACGCCCAGTTCCACCAGCCGGTCGGCGTTCATGAACTGGTCGACGGCCTGCGGAACCGCGATCATCGGGACCCCGGTGTACAGGCCCTCGGAGCTGCCGCCCATGCCCGCATGGGTGACGAAGGCGTCGGCCTGTTCCAGGATCGCCAGCTGCGGCACCCAGGAGTGCACTTCGACGTTGTCCGGGATGGTGCCGAGCACCGCCCGGTCGGTGGTCTTGCCGACCTGGAGCACGACGTGCCAGCCCGGCAGGTCCCCGTACGCGGCCAGGCACTGGCGGTAGAACTCGGGGCGGTCGGTGAACGCCGAGCCCAGCGAGACCAGCAGGACGCGCTCCGCGTCAGCGGGGCGGGTCCAGCTCTGCTCGGCGGCGCGTCCCCCGAAGCACGGGCCGACGAACGTCACCGTGCCGGTGTCGACGTCGTCGCCGTGCGGCTGCATCGCGCGGGGGATGAGCGCCAGGGTGTGCGCGGGGCGGCCGGAGAACACCTCCATGGCGGTGGTGGAGGCGCCGCAGCCGGCGAGCCACCCGTCGAACCTCGCCCGGTACGCGTCAGCGCCCGGCAGCGCCCACAGCTGCGCCGACACCTCCTGTTCGTAGCCCTCCCACGCGACGAGGGTCGGGGACAGCTGCATCAGGGGACGCTTCTGCGACTCGGCGAGCGCCCGCGCGGCGTACGCCCCGATGTCGTACAGGTAGAGGTCGGCGGGGTCGTCGTCGTAGAAGGCGCGCAGTTGCGGAAGGGCCTGGACGGCGTCGTCGAGGAAGACGCTCATCGCGGCGATCGGGTCGTCGGGCCAGTTGTTGTCGGCGACCGGCAGCACCGAGCCGTACGGGACGAACTCGGCGCCGGTGGCCTCGATCCGGTCGGCCACGGCCGGGTCGTTGGCATAGGTCACCCGGTGGCCGCGGGCCACCAGCTCACGGATGACTTCGAGGCTCGGCAGGACATGGCTGACGGCGGGGATGCCGACCATGGCGATGTGGGCACGGCGACGTGACATGGAAGATCACTCGATTCAGGTCTGCGGCGAACGGGACACGGCGGACCGGTGCGCCGGCCCGCCCGGACGGAGCCGGGTCGTGGGCGCGCACACGGAGGTGCCGGGACGGAGGCCGGGGCGCTGCCCCGTCCGCGTCAGCCGTAGATCTGAAGGAATTGCATGCCGGAAACCCTAATCGGTGTCCGGGACCGCCGCACGTGGTTTTGCGGCGGTCCCGGACACCGGCGCCGTCACCGGGGCGGGGCGGCCGCTTCGAGTTCGTCGATGCTGCCGGACATGAGGGTGCGTACGTGCTCGGTGACGTGTTCCGGGGGCCAGTTCCACCAGGCCAGGGCGAGCAGCCGGGCGATGTCCCGGTCGTCGTACCGGGTGCGGATGAGGCGGGCCGGGTTGCCTCCGACGATCCCGTAGTCGGGCACGTCCTTGGTGACCACCGAGCCGGCACCGATGATCGCGCCGTTGCCGATCCGCACCCCGGGCATCACGGTGGCGCCGTGCCCGAACCAGACGTCGTGGCCGACGACGGTGTCGCCCCGGTTCGGCAGTCCGGTAAGCAGATCGAAGTGGTCCGACCAGGAGCCGCCGAGGGTGGGGAAGGGGAAGGTGGAGGGGCCGTCCATGCGGTGGTTGGCGCCGTTCATGATGAACCGCACCCCGGTGCCCAGCGCGCAGAACCTGCCGATGACCAGCTTCTCCGGACCGTAGTGGTACAGCACGTTGCGGGTCTCGAACGCGGTCGCGTCGTCCGGGTCGTCGTAGTAGGAGTACTCCCCCACCTCGATCAGCGGGGACTTCACCAGCGGTCTGAGCTGGACGACCCGTGGCTGGCCGGGCATCGGGTGGAGGACGGTCGGATCGGCCGGTACGGGCATGGCGGGCGGCTCCCTCACGGGTTGCGGACAGGACCGCTCCCATGATCGCGCCGCCGCCCTCGCCGCGACACCGGTTCTGGCCGGGCGGGGCGGGGGCGGACGGCATCCGGTCAGGGCTGGAGCGGCATCGTCCAGCAGTTCGACGTGGTGCCCTTGCCCGAGAGCCGGTCGGTCATCCAGGAGATCGCGTCGCCCTGGTCGGTGATCAGCGGGACCAGGTGGTTGGTCAGGAGCTTGTCGCCGAGGTTGGGCAGGACGACCGCGTCGTAGGTGACGGCTGCGCCCTTGCGGCACCAGTCCACGGCCAGTTGGCGGGCCTGGGCGTGGGGCACGATGTCGTCCTGGACCCCGGTGGCCAGGCGCACCGGCCCGGCGGGCTTCAGGGTGCCGATGCGCTGCCGGTCCAGGGCCGCCTGCGCCTTGGGCTCGGCGGCGATGACGTCACCGAGGGACTTGCCGCTGGTGGTCCACTTGGTGCTCTTGGTGAAGCCGTAGCCGAAGATCGCGTCGCCGACGCACATGGTCGAGGCGTCCTTCAGCGCGGCCCGGCCGGTGTCGTTGACGTTGGCCTCGACGACCTCCCGCAGGTCGGGGTCGGCCTGGGAGAACCCGTTGATCGACCAGGCCAGGGCGCCGGCGAGGGCGCTGCCGTCGATGCCCTTCATGGTCGCGGTCAGGTCGGCGGGCGGCGCACCGGCGTAGGTGCCGGCGAGTTTGACGTCGGGCGCGTAGGACGGCTGGAGTTCGGCGGCGGACGCGCTGGCTCCACCGCCCTGGCTGTAGCCGTAGAGGCCGGTGCGCGAGTCGGCCGTGATCGAGGTGCCGGGCAGCCGGTGCGCGGCACGGGCCGCGTCCAGCAGGGCGTGGCCCTGGTCGAGCCGGTTGACGTAGGTGTGGAGCCGGTCGGTCGTACCCAGGCCGACGTAGTCGGTGACCACGACGGCGACCCCGGCGGAGAGCAGCCGGTAGATCGCCAGGGTCTCGTAGCCGACCGACACCGTCTCGGGGGTCAGCGCCAGCGGGTGCTGGAGGCTCAGGGAGGGTGCGCACTGGTCGCCCTGGCCCACGGTGCCGGAGGCCAGCGCCACCAGGGGTCGCGGGCCGGAGCCCTTCCATGCGGCCGAGGGCTCGATGTAGGCGCCGGTCACCGCGACGGGCTGCCCGCCCGAGTCGGTGGAGCGGTACATCAGCCGGGTGGCCGTGCCGGGCATCGGGCGGCCGTCCAGTCCCGGCAGGCTCAGCCCGAGGGGCAGGGGCTCATGGCGGATCAGCTCGCCGTTGGCGGCCGGGAGTCCGGCCGGCGGGTTGTAGAAGTCGGGGATGGTCACTCCCCGGGAGACCACGGGCTGCGACCCGTCGCCGACGGACGCGGACGCGGGCGCGGCGTACGCGGCGACGCAGGCCGCCGCGGTCACGGCGACGGCCGCCGCGCGCAGGCCGCCGGACGGCCGGCGGGCGGGGGAGGCCAGGGGGGACCTCGGGGGGAAGGTGGAAAGCGAACGGGTGCTCTTGCGGCTCACAGCTCACTCCTCGCTCTGCTCCGGATGCGGGTGAGCGCAAGCTAGCAGCGGTAGTTACCGCAAGTAACCCGCGAGTAAGTTACGCTAGGGTAACTATCGCGTGATGGCTGGTCAGCGCCGTGAACGCACCCGGCCCGGGACGGAAGTCGGATGTCCCGGACGGTACGTGGGCGTCCCGGGCGGTCAGTAGACGTCCCGGACGTACCGCTTGTCGGCGGCGAGCTGTTTGACGTACAGAGCCGCCGCGTCCGGACCGAGACCGCCGTGGGTGACGGCGATGTCGCGCAGCGCCCGGTCGACATCCTTGGCCATCCGCGCGGCGTCCCCGCAGACGTAGAAGTGCGCGCCGTCCTGGAGCCAGGTCCAGAGCCGGGGGCCGTGTTCCCGGATCCGGTCCTGGACGTAGACCTTGGCGCGCTGGTCGCGGGAGAAGGCGGTGTCCAGGCGGGTGAGGGTGCCGTCGGCGAGGAAGGCGGTCAGCTCGTCCTCGTAGGTGAAGTCGGTGGCCCGGTGCTGTTCGCCGAAGAAGAGCCAGTTGGGGGCCCCGTGGCCGCGGGCCCGGCGCTCCTCCAGGAAACCGATGAAGGGCGCGACGCCGGTCCCCGGCCCGACCATCACCATGGGGGTGCCGGGCGAGGCGGGCGGCCGGAAGTGCGGCGAGCGCTGGACGAACACCGGAACCGGGGCGTCCGGGGCGGCGTCGGCGAGGAACGCCGAGCACACGCCCTTGCGGGGGCGGCCGTTCAGGTTCTCGTACCGGACGACGGAGACCGTCAGGGACACCTGGTGCGGGTCGGTGAGCGGGCTGGACGATATCGAGTACAGACGGGGCTGCAGCCGCCTGAGGACACCGGCCCACTCCTGCGGCGCGGCGTGCACGGGGTGTTCGGCGACGACGTCGACGGCCTGCCGGCCCCACGACCAGCGGGCGAGTTCACCCTTGTTGTCGGGGCGCAGCAGCTTCTTCATCTCCCGGTCGCCGGTGCGCTCGGTGAGGAAGCCCAGCAGGGCGGGGGTGAGCCGGGTGATGTCCAGGTGCCGGTGCAGTGCTTCGGCGAGCGGGAGTTCGCCGGCTCCGGTGATCTCGACCGGGGCCGCGGGGTCGAGTCCGGTGACGGCGAGCCATTCGGTCACCAGCTCCGGGCAGTTGACGGGGTGCACGCCGAGCGCGTCTCCGGCCTCGTAGACCAGCGGAACGGCGCTGTCACGGGTGTCGAGGGTGAAGCGGCGGACCTCCTTGGCCGCGCCGGGGAGGCTGAGGAGGCGGTTCCCGGTGAGCCGCGCGGTGGCGGGGGCCGGCCTGGCGCGGCGCGCGGGCGGGGCCGGGGCGGGAGCCGGCGCCGGCGCGGGTACGGCCGCCGGGGAGGGTGCCGGTGCGGTGAGGCTGCCGAGGACGTGGTCGAGCCAGGCGTGGGCGGAGGGTTCGTAGTCCGGTTCGCAGTCGGTGCGCGGCGCCAGGCGCACCGCCCCCAGTTCGTCCAGCCGCTGGTCGAGCCGGCGTCCGTGGCCGCAGAAGTCGTCGTACGAGGAGTCCCCGAGGGCCAGGACCGCATAGCGGCGGCCGTCCATCCGCGGGGTGTCGGCCGTCGTCAGGGCGTCCCAGAAGCCCGATCCGTTGTCGGGGGCGTCCCCGTCGCCGAAGGTGCTCGTGATCAGCAGCAGGTCGGCGGCGGGCGGGAGGGACCCAAGGTCCGTGTCGTCCATGCCGAGGAGCGCGGCGCGGTGCCCGGTGGCGGTGAGCCGGTCGGCGGTGGCCGCGGCGAACTCCTCGGCGTTGCCCGTCTGCGAGGCCCACAGCACGAGGACCTCACGCTCCGCGGACGCGGTGTGCGCCGTGTCCGGTGCCCCGCCGGTGTGCGGGGTACGCGAGTGCATGCCGGCCAGCACACCGTTCACCCACCGGGCGTGGTCCTCGCTGAACGGTGCGCCCGCGGGCAGCACGGGGACGCCGGGCGCACCCGACTCCAGTCCGGCCAGGAAGCCCACCAGGTACTGGCGTTCGTGCGCGGCGAGCACGGGCGGCGGGGTGTCCGCCATCCCGAACACCGAGGCTGCGCCGGGCCGGACGGCCGTGGGCACGATCACCGCCGGTTCCGCTGCGGGGCCGCCGGGGAGCGACGGGACGGGTGCCGCGGGAGCCGCGCTCCTCGCCAGCGTCACCGCGCACATCTTGAACCCCGGCTGGAAGGAGATCGGGTCGACGGCGTCGCTGGTCACGGCGTTGACGCTGAGGTACTCGCCGAACAGGTCGTTCCAGTGGAACGGCGCGAAGCAGCAGCCCGGCCGCACCCGGTCGGTCACGACGGCGGGTAGTACGGCCCGGCCGCGCCGGGAGGCGATCTCGACGGAGTCGCCCTCCGCGATGCCCAGCCGTGCGGCGTCCCCGGGGTGGATCTCGACGAACGGGGCCGGGGCGAGCCGGTTGAGCCGGTCGACCTTTCCGGTCTTGGTCAGGGTGTGCCACTGATGCTGCAGCCGGCCGGTGTTGAGGACGAACGGGTAGTCGTCGTCGGGCATCTCCGCGGCCGGGACGTGCGGGCGGGCGAAGAAGACGGCCCGGCCGCTCTCCGTCGGGAACACCGGGCCGCCGCCCCCGGCCGTGTAGCGGATCGGGTTGCGGTCCGGACCGTCGGCGGACGCGGCGGGCCACTGGACGGGGGTGACCCGCAGCCGCTCGTACGTCACCCCGCGCAGGTCGTAGCCGGTGCGCGGGTTCGCGGCGCGCTTGATCTCCTCGAAGATCTCCTCGGCGCCGGCGTAGGAGAAGGCGTCCGCGTATCCCATCGCGCAGGCGATCCGAGCGATGATGCGCCAGTCCGCGAGCGCCTGCCCCGGCGGCTCAACGGCCGGCCGGGCCAGGGTGAGCACGCGCTCGCTGTTGACCAGGACGCCCTCGGTCTCGGTCCACAGGGCGCCCGGCAGCACGACGTCGGCGTAGGCGTTGGTCTCGGTGTCGGCGAACACGTCCTGGGTGATGACGAGTTCCGCCGTCTCCAGCGCCTCGATGACCGTGCGGCGGTTGGCGACCGAGGCGACGGGGTTGGTGCAGATGATCCAGCACGCCTTGATCTCGCCCCCGGCCATCCGCCGGAACAGGTCGACGGTGCCCTCGCCGGATCCGTCCTTGCGTACGGTGCCGGGTGCGAGCCCCCACAGCTCCTCGGCGAAGGCGCGGTCCTCGTCCACCAGGACCGACCGCTGACCGGGCAGCCCGGGGCCCATGTAGCCCATCTCGCGGCCGCCCATGGCGTTCGGCTGCCCGGTGAGCGAGAACGGGCCGCTGCCGGGGCGGCAGATCGCGCCGGTCGCCAGGTGCAGGTTGATCAGGGCGTTGGCGTTCCAGGTGCCGTGGGTGGACTGGTTGAGCCCCATGGTCCAGCAGCTCATCCACTCCCCCGCGGCGCCGATCCACTCGGCCGCCCGGCGGATGTCGTCCTCCGGGATTCCGGTGGTCGCGGAGACGGCCGCGGGCGGATAGTCCGCGAGGAACTCCGGCATCGCCTCCCAGCCCTCGGTGTGCGCGGCGATGAAACCGGTGTCCGTGCGGCCGTTCTCGTGCAGGAGGTGCAGCAGGCCGTTGAGCAGCGCGAGGTCCGTGCCGGGCTTGATCTGGAGGAAGAGACCGGCCTTGTCCGCGGTGGCGGTCCGGCGCGGGTCGACGACGATCAGCCGGGCACCGGCCTTCACCCGCTCCATCATGCGCAGGAAGAGGACCGGGTGGCAGTCGGCCATGTTGGAGCCGATGACGAGGAAGACGTCCGCCTTCTCGAAGTCGTCGTAGGAGCCGGGCGGCCCGTCGGCGCCGAGGGAGAGCTTGTAGCCGCTGCCCGCGCTCGCCATGCACAGCCGGGAGTTGGACTCGATCCGGTTGGTCCCGATGAAGCCCTTGGCCAGCTTGTTCGCCAGGTACTGGGCCTCCAGGCTCATCTGCCCGGACACATAGAGCGCGAAGGCGTCGGGCCCGTGCTCGTCGATGATGCTCCGCAGCCGCTGCGCGGTGTCGGCGATCGCCGCGTCCACCTCGGCGGGGACCGGCTCGGCGCCGCGCTCGGTGCGCACGAGCGCGGTGGTCAGCCGCCCGGGGGCGGCGAGCATGGCGGCCGTGGTCGCGCCCTTGGTGCAGAGCCGTCCCGCGTTGGCCGGGTGCGCCTTGTCACCGGACGCCTTGAGGACCGTACGGCGGCCGTCGGGTCCGGCCCCGATGTCGAGGACCAGCCCGCACCCCACACCGCAGTACGAGCAGACCGTCCGAACCTGGGCGCTCGCCGTCCGCGACTCCTGTGTGGACACCGGGTGGCCTCTCTGTGGATCGGATCGTGTCCCGACCGTACGAATTGCCCGTTACGCCGATGTGACCCCGGCCGATCATGGGCGGTAACGCCCTTCACACAGCCGCCGGAGCGGCACTGTGAGCCGGTGGCCCGGACCCCCCGGACACACCGTGAATCACCACGGATATCCGTATACGGACCGGCCACGGGCACCCGGATTCCAGGAACACGCCCAGGGCCGACGCGATATGCTGATGCAGAATGTGCAAGCGGTTTGCAAAATGAGGAGGGTCATGGCTACGCGTGCGACCGACGCCGGGACGAACCAGAGCGTCGAACGAGCGGCCTCGGTGCTGCGCGCACTCGACTCAGGCCGCGCCGAACTACGCGTCTCCGACGTCGCCGAACTCACCGGTCTCGGCTCGTCCACCACCTCGCGCCTGCTGTCCACGCTGGAACGCCTCGACATGGTCGAGCGCGACCCGGTCAGCAATCTCTACCGGCTCAGCCTCGGCATCCTGCCCCTCGCGGCCACCGCGACCAACCGGCACCCCGTCCACCGGGCCGCGCGCATGGTCCTCCAGGACCTCGCCACCCGCACCGGGCTGGGCGCCAACGCAGCCGTCCGGCGCGGCGCCGAGCTGATGTTCCTGTGCAACTTCGAGGGGTCCCGCGCCCCCAAGTCGTACACACAGGCCGGACACACCGCCCCGCTGCACGCCACCAGCATCGGCAAGTGCCTGCTCACCGGCCTCACGCCCAAGGAGCGCCGCACCCTGCTTCCCGAACCGCTGGAAGCGCACACGGACTACACGACCACCAGCCACGATCTGCTGGACACCGAGATCGACACGGTCCGCCGCACCGGCTACGCCGTGGAGGCCGAGGAGCGCGCCCTGGGCCGCGCCTCCCTCGCGGCGCCCGTCCGCGACGCCTCGGGCGATGTGGTGGCCGCCATCTCGCTTTGGGGCCCCACCTCCCTCCTCGGCGACCGCACCGAGACCGAGGGACAGCGCCTCGCCCTCACCCGCGAGGTCATCGAGGCCGCCGACGCCATCAGCCAGGCACTCGGCGCCGTCTGAGCGGCGCGACAGCGGAAGGGGCCCGGAACAGGTTCGGCCGACCTGTTCCGGGCCCCTTCGTCCGCTCCCCCTACGCGCCGTACGCCTTGAACGCGATCACATGCGCGCGCGGCGCCCCGTGCGTCGCGTCCACCACGAGCCGCAGCGCTTCGGTGCGCACGGGCCCGCCGTCCTCGCCGGTGAGCGCGTGCACGCGGTGCCGGCGGCGGTTGTCCGTCACCGTCAGCAGCGTGCGCCAGGTGCCGTCGGGCTCGCGGCTCTGGAGGCGGTAGTCGCGGACCAGTTCCGGCATCACCTCGAACGGGGTGCGGTGCCGGTGCAGGTTGTTGAGGTACTCGTCGACGTCGTCGTCGAACACCACACGGGCCTCGGCGAGCCGCTGCTCCTGCCGCCAGTCCAGGCGCAGCCACTGCCCCGCCCCGTCCGGGTGACCCGCCGACGGCCCGGACGACCACATCTGCGGTCCGCCGTAGGCGCGCTGGAAGCCGCCGACGGCCCGCTCGGGCCGGAACGCCGAGGTCTCCGGGGCCGCACGGAAGGCGAAGGTCCGGCGGCGCAGACCGCGCGCCTGCCATTCCAGGACGAGCTGGCCCTCCTCCTCGGGGATGTCGTGGTCGACGGCCGCGTCGCCCTCGGCCCTGCTGCGCAGCGCGAGGACGCCGTCGGTGCGCTCGGGCACCAGGACGAGGGACGCACCGGGGCAGGCCCGGACGATCAGGACGACGTTCTCCGGGCTGTCGGGGCGGTGGCCGAGCCGGGCCGTGACCCAGTGGGGGCCGCCGGCCGGGACGGTGGCCGTGGTGGTGAGCAGGTGGCCGACGGGGACCGCGTTCTCGGGGCGGCCGGTGGTCCACAGCTCCACGGTGAGTTCGGCCGGCGGCCCGTCCGGGGCGCCGTGGACGAGCAGGTCGACCGTGTCGAGCGCCGGGTCCACCGGCAGCAGCAGCGCGAGGTCGCGGGTGAGGGGGTACGGCTCGCCGGGCGCGGCCGGTGTGGGTTCGGCGGCCAGCCTGCTCAGGTGCGAGGAAGCGCTGACGACGGCCGTGCGCGCCAGGTTGTCGGGGTCGTCGTCGGACAGGCCGATGACCGAGGCGTCCTGCCGCAGCAGGGCGCGGCGCACCAGTTCGGGGCGCTTGGCGGCGAGTTCGCGCGGGCCGACACCCTCGGCGACGCAGAGCGCGGCGGCCGTGCCCGCGGCCTCGCCGAGCGTGGCGCAGGTGGCCATCACGCGGGTGGCGCCGAAGGCGATGTGGGTGGCGGAGATGTTGCGTCCCGCGAACAGCAGGTTGGTGACGTTCGCCGAGTAGAGGGAGCGCAGCGGTATGTGGAAGATGCCGTCCGCGTAGCGCTGGCGGGCGCCGGGCTCGTCCGCGTACATCCCCTGCACCGGGTGGAGGTCGACCGACCAGCCGCCGAAGGCGACGCGGTCGTCGAACTGCCGCTGTCCGAGGATGTCCTGCTGGGTCAGCATGTGGTCGCCGAGGAAGCGGCGGTACTCGCGCTTGCCCGGGAGGCTGCCCGCCCACTCCATCGTCAGGTTCTCGGCGTCCGGGAACTCTCCGGAGTTCTTGATGTGGTCCCAGATGCCCGCGATCACGCCCTGGAGTTCGTCGCGGATGCGCTCGTTGTCGTGGACGGTGTCGAGTTCGCCGCCCCACTCGATCCACCAGTAGTCGCAGCCGTTGTCGCCGGTGTTCAGCACCCGGTTGCGCAGGATGGGCGTCGTGGTGAGGTCGCGGGCGTAGGCGGGCGGTACGAACTTCACCGGCCGGCCCAGGTCCTTGGTGTGGAACAGGATCGTCGAGCCGAGCAGCGCCTCGTCGCCCTCCTCGGGCGCCCAGGGCTCGTCGAACTCGGCGCGGGCCTCGCGGCCGATGCGGTAGCGGGCGCCGGCGAGGTGGCCCAGCAGTCCGTCGCCGGTGCAGTCGAGGAACTGCCGGGCGTGGAAGGTGATGCGGCGCTCGGAGCCCATCATCCAGCCGGTGCAGGAGTGCACCTCGCGGGCGTCCTCCGGGCCGCTCGCCACGACCTCCCGTACGTCGGTGTTGAGGTACAGGTCGATGCCGGGCTCGGCCCGGACGGCGTCGAGGACCACCTGGTCCCAGTAGTAGGGGTTCCCCTCGGGGTTGCGGTACTGGTTCTCGGTGTACAGCTCGCCCATGATGCCGGTCTCGCGGGCCCAGCGGTGCACGCCGTGGGCGGTGGCGCCGCAGACCCAGACCCGGATCTCGCTGCTGGCGTTGCCGCCCAGGACGGGCCGGTTGTTGACCAGGGCGACGCGCCGGCCGAGCCGGGCGGCGGCGATGGCAGCACAGGTCCCCGCCAGGCCGCCGCCGATGACGGCGATGTCGTAGTGGACCTCTTCTTCCCGCACGGGGCGGCCTCCTCGGTGTGACGCTCGGATACGCCCCGCCGCGACGGAGCGGCCTTGAACGTACATCACATCCATATTGTGCAACCACTGTTCAGTCAGTGGGATCTGTTGTAAGTTTCCGGCGCAGCCGATGACACCGTCGCCATGGGCCGGGAGCCGAGCTCACGGCAGGTACACCGACGTCACCGGCCCCGCACAGAACCGGTGATTCACCGACCAAAAGGGTTGACGGCTTCGCACGATATGGAGAACGATCCCGCATGCTGCAACTTGCGTTCCATGGAGCATGCATGGCATTCACCCAGGGCCCCGGTCGAAGCACGGCCCGTCGCGCCACGCCCCGTATCACCGCTCCCGCACCGTTCGAGAGGACAGACCCATGAGTACGGCCGCACCTCCCCGGAAGGACGCTCCACACCGTGAGCGCTCCGGCGGACGGCTCTCCAACGGCGCGTTCGCACTGCTGCTGACCGCACCGGGGCTCGCCCTGTTCGCGACGATCATCATCTACCCGCTGGTGTCGGCCCTGTTCACCGGCTTCTTCAAGCAGGACCTGCGCCTGCCGGGCCGGGAGTTCGTCGGCCTGGAGAACTTCGCCTACTGGCTGGACGGCGAATTCCTCACGATCCTCAAGCAGACCCTGGTCTTCACCGTCGGCGCGACACTGCTCCCCTTCGTGATCGGCTTCGCGCTCGCGCTCGCCCTGAACTCGGGACTGAAGGGCAGCGGCTTCCTGCGCGGCCTGTTCCTGTTCCCGTGGGTGATCCCGGGCGTGGTGGTCTCCTTCCTGTGGATGTGGATCTTCAACGCGAACTACGGCGTGCTCAACGGCGTGCTGATGAAGACCGGGATCATCGAGGAGTCCGTGTCCTGGCTCGGGCAGCCGGGCACCGCCATGCTCGCCGTCATCGTCACCAAGACCTGGGCGAGCTTCCCCTGGATGATGGTGATGCTCCTCGCCGGCCTGCAGACGGTGCCGAAGGAGTTGCACGAGGCGGCCTCGATGGACGGAGCCGGCGCGGTCCGGCGCTTCTTCGCCGTCACCTGGCCGCAGGTGCGCGGGGTCGCCTCGATCGTGCTGCTCCTGGAGTTCATCTGGAACTTCCAGCACTTCGACACCATCTACGTGCTCACCGGCGGCGGCCCGGCGGGTGCCACCGAGACCTTCGCCACCGCCGTCTACCAGACCGCGTTCAAGGGCTTCGACATCGGCCGGGCGACCGCGCTCGGCGGCCTGTGGATGCTGCTCCTGCTCGTCCTCGTCGTCGTCTACCTCAGGATCACCGAGCGGAAGGGCGACGCCCGATGACCTCCACGACCTCCACCCCGCTGTCCGGCACCGACCGGCTGAGCCCGTCCGCCACCTCCGCGGGCCGCACCTCGCGGCGCCGGATCCGCAAGGACCTGCTGCGCTCGCGGATCGCCGCCTGGACCGCGGTCCTGGTGATCGGCGCCTTCGGCATGCTGCCGGTCTACTGGCTGCTGGCCACCGCCCTGAGCAGCCCCGACCAGGCCTTCCAGTTCCCGCCGAAGCTGATCCCCACCGAGATCACCTTCAGCAACTTCACCGCCCTCGCCGAGAACGACCAGCTCATCAAGTACCTGGTCAACTCGCTGATCGTGGCCTCCATCACCGCGGTGCTGAGCGTGGTCGTCGCCACGTACATGGGGTACTCGTTCTCCAAGTTCCGCTACCGCGGCCGGCGCTCGCTGATGCACCTGGTGCTGGCCTCCCAGATGTTCCCCCAGGCGCTCCTGCTGGTGACGCTGTACGCGGTGTTCTCCAGCTTCGGCCTGCTGAACACGTACACCGCACTGGTGCTGTCCTTCACCACGTTCACGATGCCGCTGTGCGTCTGGATGCTGAAGGGCATCTTCGACACCATCCCGGACGCCCTGCTGGAGGCCGCGTCCATCGACGGCGCGTCCCGCTGGCGGACGCTGCACTCCATCGTGGCGCCGCTGGCCGCGCCCGGGATGATCGCCGCCGGACTCTTCGCCTTCGTCCGCGGCTGGAACGACTTCATCTTCGCGGTGACGCTGGCCGACAAGGAGAAGCAGACCCTGCCCCCCGGCCTGGTCTCCACGTACATCGGCGAGTTCCAGGCCGCCTGGCCGGAGCTGATGGCCGCATCGCTCGTCGTGTCCGTCCCCGTGATCATCGCCTTCATGTTCCTGCAGCGCTACCTGGTCGGCGGCATGACCGCCGGCTCGGTCAAGTAGCCGCTCCGCACGCACTCCTCCCCTTCCTTCCACTCCCCATGGAGAGACCATGACCACCTCTGGCATCAGCCGGCGCGGCGCGCTGCGCATGTTCGGCATCGGCGCGCTCGGTGTGGCAGGCGCCGGCGCCCTGGGCGCCTGCGCACCGTCCCCGTCCGGCAGCGGCAGCTCCTCCAACGGAGGTGACACGGCGTCCAAGAACTTCGACTTCACCTCGTGGTCGCTCAACGAGGAAGCCGCCAAGCCCTCGATCGAGAAGATCATCGCGGCGTGGGAGAAGGCCGAGAAGTCCAAGGTCCGCGCGGTCTCGTACCCGTACAACGAGTATCTGAGCCAGCTCACCCTCAAGCTCGGCGGCGGCGAGACGACCGGCGCGATACACCTGGACATCGCCTGGCTCGCCGCGGTGGCGCAGATGGGCAAGCTCGCCGACCTCGGCTCCGTGGCCCCCAAGGGCGGCTACACGGACGTGGCGGTGAAGAGCGGGGTGTACGACGGCAAGCAGTACGGCCTGCCGTGGAACACCGGCTCGATCGGGGTGATCGCCAACTCCAAGCTGCTGGCGAAGGCCGGCATCAAGAAGCACCCCACCACGGTCGAGGAGTTCGAGGACGCACTGCGGGAGCTGAAGGGGCTCGGCGGCGGTGTGGTGCCGTACGCGGCGGCCACCAAGGTCGCGCAGCTCAAGGACATCTTCCCGTGGATGCAGACCTTCGGCTGCGCCCTGATGGAGGGCGGCAAGGTGACCATCGGCGACGACGCCTCCGTCGACGCGGTCACCTGGTACAAGAAGCTGCACGACGCGAAGCTGATCGCCGCCGACGTGGACCGCTTCGACGCGCGCGCCCTGTTCGGCCAGGGCAAGGCGGCCTTCTACGACGACGCCATCATCGGCAAGGGCGTCACCTCGGCCCAGTCCAAGGACAAGACGCTGGCCGACGCCATGCAGCCGATGCAGCGTCCGGTGCTGCGCTCCGGTGACACGCCCCAGGCGCTGCTGTGGGGCGGCGTGATCGCGATCGTCAACGGCAAGGGACAGGACGCGGCGACCGAGTTCGCGCTGCACACCACCTCGGACCTCGCCACCACCACCGAGTACTTCGCCTCCCGCGCCCTGCCGCCGTCCACCACCGCGGGCCTGGCCGACCCGAAGGTCGCCCAGGACACCTTCACCACGGAGTGGACCGAGAAGATCACGAAGACGGCGACCGGCAGCCCCTTCTGGCAGTTCGCGCAGAACGCGCAGATCGAGGAGGCCGTGGCCAAGCAGGTCCAGGCCGTCCTGGTCGGCAAGTCGAAGCCGAAGGACGCCATGAGGAAGGCCGGCGAGGAGGTCACCGCCCTCACCAAGCGCTGATCCGGCGCACGGCATGACGAAGGGCCCGGGGAAGGGCGGAACCGCCTCCCCCGGGCCCTTCGCCGTTCCGCATACGCCTTCCCGATGAAGTATCTCGAATCCTCATTGTGCAATCTCTATTCAGCATGTGGGATTTGTTGTAAATTTCCGGCGCAGCGAGGGAGAGCAGGACCCCCGCAGAGCCGGTCCCGCCCGTTCCCCTCCCCCATCACCGCCCGCGAAGGAGCTCACCTTGCGACGTCCCACGGCACGCGCGTACGCCGCCTCGGCCGCGGCCCTGGCCGCCCTGCTCACGCCCGCCCAGGCCGCCCGGGCCGACGGCACGGACCGTGCGGCGGCCGCCGCGGCCACGGTGACCGAGAAGGTCCCGTACGCGATGGACTCGTCGAACCAGGCGGCCTGGTGGACACCGGTCGCCACGTACAAGGGCCGCGGCCAGTACACGTACTTCGCCTTCAACGAGCCGGGCGCGACGGCCGCCACGCACCGCCCGGCCATCGCGCGGCGGGACCCGGACGGGGTGTGGAGCCGGCTGCCGCTGCTCGGCACGAACGGACAGCAGGCGGAGTTCCCCGACGACAACGGCCACAACCAGTCGTCCGTCGCGCGTGACGGCAGCGGCCGCCTGCACGTGTTCTCGTCCATGCACGCCAACGCCTGGCGCTACTTCCGGACCGAGGCCCCGGGCGGCGACGTCACGGACCACGCGGCCGAACTGCCCGACCAGGGCCAGGCCATCACGTACCCGGTCGTGACGACCGCGCCCAACGGCGATCTCTACCTGGCCGCACGCGTCGGCGCCGGCTCCGACCAGCGGCCCGGAAAGCTGTACCGCTGGGACAACGCCGCCGCGCGCTGGAGCGTGGTCGCCACCTTCGCCGGTGCGCTGAACCGCTCCGTGTACCCCGACGACCTGGCGGTGGACGCCGCCGGGCGGGTGCACCTGCTGTACGAGTGGGCCAAGGCCCCGGCCACCGCCTTCCGGCACCAGCTGTCCTATCTGCGCTACGACCCGTCGACCGGCGCGTTCGCGGACAGCACGGGCGCGGCCGTCACCACGCCGGTGACGCCCGCCACCTCCGACGTGATCCAGGACCTCACGGCCGGCGAGGAGTGGAGCATCGACAACACCTACCCGGGTCCGGCGGTGCAGAGCGCCAAGCTCGCCCTCGACGGCTCGGCCCCGAAGGTCGCCTACCGCTACCGCTCGGCCGACAGCGGCGGCGACTTCCGGGTGTACTACGCCTCTTCGAGCGGCGGCGCCTGGTCCCGCCAGACCGTGTACTCCGCCGGCCAGACCACCGCGGCCCTCGGCATCACCTGGGACGGTGCGGACGCCGGGCGGGTGTACTACGTGACCGGGTCCGGCACCGACCGCGTCTTCGCCGCGACGGCGTCGGGCGGCACCTGGAGCGCACAGTCCGCCGCGCCCGGGATCAGCGCGGACCGGCTCGCGGTACGGCGCGACTCGGACGGCCACGACGTGCTGTACCTGCCGGACACGGCACACAACGCGCTCTACTACGGACTCCGCTGAGACCTGCCCCGGCCTCGCGGCCCCGGGGTTCACGCCCGGGGGCCGACCGGCGCAGTACCGGGCGGCAGCGACAGGGACACGTACGAGGGGCAGGGTTTCCGGCGGTCGCCGGAGGCCCTGCCCCTCGGTCGTGACCCTTGCCGGGAAACTATGAATGATGGTTCACTTCTTCCATGGCCTACCGGAAGACCCCCGCCGAAGTCGCGCGCCTCGCCTCCGCCCGTGAGCATCTCGTCGCCAGGGCGACCGACGTCGTCGCCGAGGTGGGCTGGTCGGGGGCGTCCGTGACCGTGGTCGCCGACGCCGCGGGCATGGCGGCCGGCTCGGTCTACCAGCACTTCTCGTCGAAGGCCGCGCTCGCCGTCGAGGTCTTCCGCCGTGCGGCGGGACACGAGGTGGACGTCCTCGGGTCGGTGCTGAGCGGTTCCGGGACCCCCGTCGAGCGGCTCGCCGACGGCGTCCGGGTGTTCGCCCGCCGGGCCCTGGAGAACCGCGGCCTCGCCTACGCACTGCTCGCCGCACCGGCCGACACGGCGGTCGGCGCGGAACGCCTCGTCTTCCGTCGCCGCTACCGCGCACTGTTCGCCGAGGTGATCGGCGAGGGCATGGCCCAGGGACTGCTGCCGCCGCAGAACGGTGAGGTCACCGCCGCTGCGCTGACCGGTGCGATCGGCGAGGTCCTGGTGGCGCCGCTGGGCGCTCCGGAGGCGGACGACACGCACGACGTCCTCGACGAACTGACCGCCATGGCGCTGCGCTGCGCGGGCGCCGCCCCCGTGTCCCCCCGCACCTGATCCGTCATCCGTCCCCGCTCAGGAGGGCCCCTCATGTCCGCGACGCCGGCCGCATCGCACAGCCACCCCACCGCGACCACCCACGAGGTGACGAACCAGCCGCCGCCGCTGTCCGGGCACGACGTCGCCGACGACCCGGTGCTGGTCGAGGGCGTGCGCCGCGAGGGCGCCGAGTGGTATCTGGACGACCTGCACCGGCTGGGCCGCCGCGCCGGCAGCGAGGAGGTGCAGCGCTGGGCGGACGAGGCCAACCGGCAGGAACCGCGGCTGCGCACCCACGACCGCTACGGAAACCGGATCGACGAGGTCGAGTTCCACCCCGCCTACCACGCCCTCCTGGACGTGGCGATCAGCGAGGGTCTGGGCGGCGCCGCCTGGACGGACGAACGGCCGGGCGCCCATGTGGCCCGCGCGGCGGGCTTCATGGTCTGGAGCAGCGCGGAAGCGGGCCACGGCTGCCCGGTCTCGATGACGTACGCCGCCGTCCCCGCCCTGCGGCACGCCCCCGATCTCGCCAAGACGTACGAACCCCTGCTGACGAGCCGTGTGTACGAGTCCGGTCTGCGCGCCCCCGCCGAGAAGCCGGGGCTGCTCGCGGGGATGGGCATGACGGAGAAGCAGGGCGGCACCGATGTGCGGGCCAACACGACCGCGGCCGCGCAACAGGCCGACGGCACCTGGCGGCTGCGCGGCCACAAGTGGTTCACGAGCGCCCCGATGAACGACCTCTTCCTCGTGCTCGCGCAGGCCCCGGCCGGTCTGTCCTGCTTCCTGGTCCCCCGGGTCCTCCCGGACGGCAGCCGGAACACGTTCCGCATCCAGCGCCTCAAGGACAAGCTCGGCAACCGCTCCAACGCCAGCAGCGAGCCCGAGTTCGACGACACCGTGGCCTGGCTCGTCGGGGACGAGGGCCGGGGCGTGCGCACCATCATCGACATGGTCACGATGACCCGACTCGACTGTGTACTCGGTTCCGCCGCCGGCACCCGTGCGGCACTGGCGCAGGCCGCCCACCACGTACGCCACCGGTCCGTGTTCGGGGCGAAGCTCATCGACCAGCCGCTGATGCGCAACGTCATCGGCGATCTGGCGCTGGAGTCCGAGGCGGCGACCACGCTGGCCCTGCGCCTGGCCGGCGCGGCGGACCGCGCGCAGCAGGGCGACACGCAGGAGCGCGCCTTCCTGCGGCTCGCCACCGCGGTCGGCAAGTACTGGGTGTGCAAGCGCCAGCCCGCCGCCGTCGCCGAGGCCCTCGAATGCCTGGGCGGCAACGGCTACGACGAGGAGTCCGGCATGCCCCGCCTCTACCGCGAGGCCCCGCTCAACGGCATCTGGGAGGGCTCGGGCAACGTCAACGCGCTGGACATGCTGCGCGCCCTGTCCCGGGAGCCGGAGTCGCTCCAGGCCCTGCGGACGGAGATCGAGGCCGCGGCAGGGGCCGACCACCGGCTGGACGCCGCCTGGCGGGAGCTGCGGGGCGAACTCGCCCTCACCGAGGACGCTCCGCTGCGCGCACGGCGTGTCATCGAGCGCGCCGCCCTCGTCCTCCAGGGCTCGCTGCTCGTCCGACACGCACCGGCCGCCGTCGCCGACGCCTTCTGCGCGTCCCGGCTGGCCGGGGACCGCGGTCTGGCCTTCGGCACGCTGCCGGCCGACACGGACTTCGGGGGGCTGCTCGAACGGCTCCCCGTCTGACCCACCGCGCCGGGCCCATCGCTTACGGTCCCGTGACGTGCCGCGTCGGAAACGGCCGTCCGGGCTCCCGGCGGCCTACCGTGGCCGGCATGCGTGTACTGGTCACCGGCGGCGCCGGGTTCATCGGTTCGGAGATCGTGCGGACCCTCCTTTCGGCCGGGCACGAGGCGGTGGTGCTCGACGCCCTGCTGCCCTCGGCCCACGGCCCCGCCCCCGCCCCGCCGGACGGCGGCGGGATCGTCGTGGCGGACGTGCGCGACCGTGAGGCGGTGGACCGTGCGCTGTGCGGCATCGACGCGGTCTGCCATCAGGCGGCGATGGTCGGCCTCGGCAAGGACTTCGCGGACGCGCCGGACTACGTGGGCTGCAACGACCTCGGGACGGCGGTGCTGCTCGCCGCGATGGCCGGGGCGGGGGTGCGGAGTCTGGTCCTCGCCGGATCGATGGTGGTGTACGGGGAGGGCCGGTACGACTGTCTGCGGCACGGCCCGGTCCGGCCGGGCCCGCGCGCGGAGACCGATCTGGCAGCGGGCCGGTTCGAGCCCCGCTGCCCCTCCTGCGGTACGGAACTGGTCCCCGGGCTCGTCGGTGAGGACGCGCCGGTGGACCCGCGCAACGTGTACGCGACGACCAAGCTCACCCAGGAACACCTGGCCTCCTCCTGGGCGCGGGCGACGGGCGGCAGCGCGGTGTCGCTGCGCTACCACAACGTGTACGGACCGGGGATGCCGCGCGACACCCCGTACGCCGGGGTCGCCTCCTTCTTCCGTTCGGCGCTGGCCCGGGGCGAGTCGCCCCGGGTCTTCGAGGACGGCGGCCAGCGCCGGGACTTCGTCCATGTGCGGGACGTGGCCGCCGCGAACGCCGTCGCGCTGGAGGCGGTCGCGGAACGCGGTCCCGGCGGTTTCGCCGCGTACAACACCGGGAGCGGGGAGCCGCACACCATCGGCGAGATGGCCACGGCCCTGGCCTCGGCCCACGGGGGCCCGGCCCCGGTGGTCACCGGTGAGTACCGGCTCGGGGACGTACGCCATGTCACCGCGGACTCGCGGAGGCTGCGCGACGAGCTGGGCTGGAGGCCGGAGGTGGGCTTCGCCGCGGGGATGGCGCAGTTCGCGGCGGAGCCGCTGCGGGAGCCGGCCGCCGGGCTGTCGGTCTGAGGCTCAGGCCACCGGCAGGGTCACTTCGAAGCAGCAGCCGCCGGTGACGTTGCGGACGTCCGCCCGGCCGGCGTGCGCCTCGACGATGCCGCGCACGATGGCGAGTCCGAGGCCCGCGCCGGCCGGGGGCGTCCGGGCGTGGGTGCCGCGCCAGCCGGTGTCGAAGACCCGGGGCAGGTCCTCCTCCGGGATGCCGCCGCAGCCGTCGGTCACCGAGAGCACCACCCCGCCGCCCGTGCGCTGCGCGGCCACCGCGACCGTGCCGTCGGCGGGGGTGCGGCGGATGGCGTTGATCAGGAGGTTGCCCAGGACCCGGCTCATCTCCTTGCCGTCGACCTCGACGGGCACCGCCTCGATCCGGTCGCCGACCAGCCGCACCCCGTGCTCGCGCGCCAGCGGGTCGGCCCCGGCGAGCGCGTCGCCCACCAGGTCGTAGACGGAGATCCGGGTGGGGGTGAGGGTGAGCGAGCCGGCGTGGATGCGGGAGAGCTCGAAGAGGTCGCCGACCATGTCGTTCATCCGCTCCACCTCGGTGCGTATCTGCCGCAGATAGCGCCGCGAGTCGACGGCCATGCCGTCCTCCAGCGCCTCCGACATGGCCCGCAGACCGGCGAGCGGAGTCCGCAGATCGTGCGAGATCCAGGCGACGAGCTCACGCCGCGAGGTCTCCAGGGCGCGTTCCCGCTCGCGCGAACCGTCGAGCTTGGCGCTGGTGGCGGCCAGTTCGCGGGTGAGTGCGGCGAGTTCGGCGGTGGCCTGGGCCTCGGGGGCCGCGAAGGTGCCGCCGTCGCCGAAGGAACGGGCGGCGAGGGTCAGGTCCCGGCTCCTGGCCGCCACCCAGCGGCCCAGCAGCATCGCGGTGACGAGCGAGACGACGGCGGCCATGGCGACGACGGTGGTGACCACGGTGAGGTCGTGCGGCGAGAGGAACATCGCCCAGGCGACGGCCAGCGTGCCGGCGAGCATCGCGGTGACGGCCACGGCGGCCACGACGGTCAGCGAGACGACGAGCGAACGGTGCCGGGAGATCCGCAGCACGAGTGCGCCGAGCAGCCCGGCGACGGCGGCGCCCAGGAAGGCGAGGAGCGCGATGAGGAGGAGGTCGGTCATGCCGGGGTCCCGGAGCCGGGAGCGGTGGGAAGTGCGGGTGCGGGGGAATCCGCGGTCCGGTCCGGCGGCAGGTCGAGCCGGTAGCCGACGCCCCAGACCGTACGGATCAGCTCCGGGCGGGCCGGATCGGACTCGACCTTCCCGCGCAGCCGGCGGACGTGGACGGTCACGGTCGACAGATCCCCGAAGTCCCAGCCCCAGACCTCACGCATCAGCTCCTCCCGGCCGAAGACCCGGCCCGGGTGGCGCAGGAGGAAGGCGAGCAGGTCGAACTCCCGCAGGGTGAGCGCCAGCGGCCGGCCGGCGAACGTCGCGCGCCGGGCCGCGGGGTCGAGGACGAGGCCCGCGCCCCGAAGGAGCTCCGGGCGGCCGGTGGGTGTCGCGGCCGCCCGGGCCCGGCGCAGCACGGAGTCGACGCGCAGGACGAGTTCGCGGGGGCTGAACGGTTTGGTGACGTAGTCGTCGGCCCCCGTCTCCAGGCCGAGGATGCGGTCGTCCTCGTCACCGCGCGCGGTGAGCATGATGACCGGCACCGGTCCGTACTCCCGCATCCGGCGGCAGACCTCGAAGCCGTCCATGCCGGGCAGCATCAGGTCCAGGACGGCCAGGTCCGGGCGCCGGGCGGCGTACTGGCCGAGCGCGGCCGGGCCGTCCGCCGCGCGGGTCACCTCGTATCCGGCCCCGGTCAGGTAGCCGGTGACCACCTCGGCGACCGTGGGGTCGTCGTCGACGACGAGGACGTGGCCGCGGGATGCCGTCCCGTCCGCGGACGCCGGGCGGGACGGCGGCGCCCCGTCGGCGGGGCAGGGCGGTGAGGGGTCCGGGGTCGGCTGCATGCCACCACCTTGGCACCTGCCGGGGCGGGGTGCGGACGCCCCTGCGCCCTCAACTGCCGACGTCCATTTTTCGTAAGATTCCGGAACCCGATTTGTCGGTTTCCGCTCCGTAGGGTGAGCCGCGTGATCCCTCACTCCGATACTTCCGGCCCCTGCGCCGACGTCGTCCTGCCCTGTCTGGACGAGGCCGCCGCCCTGCCCGCGGTGCTGGCCTCGGTTCCCCGTGGCTGGCGGGCGATCGTCGTGGACAACGGCTCGACCGACGGTTCCGCGGAGCTGGCCCGTTCGCTCGGCGCGACGGTGGTGCACGAGCCGCGGCGCGGCTTCGGTGCGGCCTGCCACGCGGGACTGCTCGCCTCCGACGCGGAGTTCGTCTGCTTCTGCGACTGCGACGGCTCACTGGACCCCGGGCTGCTCACCGGCTTCGTCCGCCGGGTGGCCGACGGGGAGAGCGACCTGCTGCTGGGCCGCCGCCGTCCCGAGGAGCGCGGCGCCTGGCCGCTGCACGCGCGGGCGGGCAATGCGGCGCTGGCCCGGATGCTGCGCCGCCGCACCGGGCTCCGCCTGCACGACCTGGGGCCGATGCGGGCCGCGCGCCGGGCCGATCTCCTGGCGCTCGGCCTCACCGACCGGCGCAGCGGATACCCGCTGCAGATGGTGGTGCGCGCGTCCGACGCGGGACTGCGGGTCGCCGAGACGGACGTCCCGTACCTCGCGCGGACGGGCAGGTCGAAGGTCACCGGGACGTGGCGGGGCACCTGGCACGCGGTGCGCGACATGCGCGCCGTGCTGGCGGAGGCACCCGTCCGGATCGGGGCCGCGCGATGAACCCACGCACGTCCGGGCCGGCCGGGGCGGTGACCCTGCTGGTCATCGCCAAGGAGCCGCTGCCCGGCCGGGTCAAGACCCGGCTCACCCCGCCCTTCTCCCCCACCGAGGCCGCGCACCTCGCCGAGGCGGCGCTCACCGACACGCTGCACACGGTCAGCGCGCTGCCCGCCGCCCGGCGCGTCGTCGTCCTGGACGGGCGGCCGGGACCGTGGCTGCCGCCCGGCATCGAGGTGGTGCGGCAGTGCCCGGGCGGCCTCGACGAACGGCTGGCCGCGGCGTTCGGCGCCTGCACGGGCCCGACGCTCCTGATCGGCATGGACACCCCGCAGGTCACCGCCGCCGATCTGGCCGGTGCACTCGCCCCCGGTGCCTGGGACGGCTGTGACGCCTGGTTCGGCCCCGCCGACGACGGCGGCTTCTGGGCCCTGGGCCTGGCGGCCCCCGATCCCGCGCTCCTGCGCGGCGTACCGATGTCCGTGCCCGAGACCGGCGCGGTGCAGCGGCGCCGGCTCGTCGACGCGGGACTGTCCGTCCGCGATCTGCCCCGGCTGCGGGACGTGGACACGGCGGCCGATGCCACGCATGTCGCCGCGCTCGCACCGCACGGGCGGTTCGCCGCCGAACTCGCCCGGCTGACCGGGGCGGTGGTCCGATGACCGGCACCGGCCCGGACCGCGCCGTACTGGCCCCGCCGCACCCGGACCTCGCCCCGTGGGGCACCGACCCGTACGCCAACGCCCTGCGCAACGGACACGGTCCGCTCTTCCTGCGCCGTACGGACGGCTGGCTGCTGCCGCTGGACGTGGAGCGCTGGTGCGCCGGCGCGGACGCCGCGGACCTGTCGGCCCTGCGCCGCTGCGAGGGCCCCGTCCTGGACATCGGCTGCGGGCCCGGCAGGCTCGTCGCCGCGCTGGCGGCCCGCGGCCACCGCGCGCTCGGCATCGACGTCAGCGAGGCCGCGGTCGAGCGCACGCTGCGGCTGGGCGGTTCGGCCCTGCGGCGCTCCGTCTTCGAACCGCTCCCGGGCGAGGGGCGCTGGGGCACCGTCCTGCTCGTCGACGGCAACGTCGGCATCGGCGGCGACCCGTGCCACCTGCTGCGGCGCACGGCGGAGCTGCTGGCGCCCGGCGGACTCCTCATCGCCGAGACCGCGCCGCAGGACATCGACGAGCGGGTCCGCGTGCAACTGGACGACGGACGCTCCTGCCGCTCGGACCCGGCACCGGCCGACCCCTTCCCGTGGGCCCGGCTCGGCACCTCCGCGCTGCTGGGGTACGCCCGCCCCCACGGCCTGCGCACCGTCGATCAGTGGGAGGCGGACGGCCGCTCGTTCGTCTCGCTGCGCCGCGCCCGGAGCGTCCGGACCACCAGCCAGACGCCCGACACGGCGAACAGCGCGGCCGTGATCAGCAGCCAGTTCCCCAGGAACACATCGGGGGACAGCCCGCTGGCCGGTTCGTAGCGCTCGGTCTGCCGGGTGATCAGCGGGAACCACACGAGCAGCAGCAGCCCGGAGAGGAACACCGGCACCCGGACGAAGTTCACGAGCCCGGAGCGCGGACCGGCCGTCCGGCACAGCAGCCGGTCCGCCGCCGCGTAGAGCGGTACGAGTACGAGGTCGTGCACGAGTGCGGCGCCGACGAACCACACCACGACGCCGAAGGTGTCCCCCGCGAGCAGCCGCACGCCCGCATAGCCCGCCAGGGCGAAGGAGGCGGCCATCAGCAGGAGGTGCAGCGGCCCCTCCCCGTACCAACGCCGTACGACGGCCCGCGGGTTCGCCCTGTTCACAGCTCTCCAAAGGTCAGCCGGGACACCCATTTGGTGTTGAGCACTCCGGGGGCGGCCGGGACGATGATCCGTGCCGGATATCCGTGATCGGGCGTCAGGTCCTCGCCGTTGACCTGGAGTGCGAGCAGGGAGCGCGGGTCGCGCACCTGGTTGTCGCGCAGGGCCGCCCGGCGGAACGGTCCGCTGCGCTGGAGCGATTCCACCAGCACGCCCGGCGGCCGGCGCGGGTATCCGGCGAGCGCGGCCAGGTGACTCAGCCGTACGCCGCGCCACCACTGGTCCGCGGTGGACCAGCCCTCCACACACGCGATCGGGAGCGCCGCGCTGTACTGGTCGAGGGCCAGCAGCTGTGCGCGCGTGAAGCGGAGGTCCCCGGCCGGCCCGCTGACGGTGAGCAGCCAGCCCTCCCCCGCGTCGACGGTGGTGACACCGACCGCGGCAGCCGTCTTGTTGATCTGGAATCCGTTCGGTCCGGAGCCCGGCTCGGCGGCGCCGTGGGGGGTGAGCGCGGCGAGGCGGCGCAGCGGTCCGTCGAAGCTCCGGCCGGCCGAGGTGACCAGCAGGACCAGCGAACCGGCGCCGACCACGGCGAGCGCCCCGCGGCGGGACAGCGTCGCCGGCCCGGGGGCCGGGGACTGCAGCACGTCACCCTCGACACTCCCGCTGAGCGCCCCCGACCTCAGTACGCGGACCGCCTGTGGCGCCCGGAGCCCCGCATGGGCGAGGAACGCGGCGAAGAACACCCAGGCCCCGTAGAAGTGCAGCGGGTAGAAGGAACCCGGGAACAGGTACTCCAGCTGGATGTTGAGCAGTCCGGTGACGAACTCGAACAGTGCCCCGCCCACCAGGAGCAGCAGCGAGATCCGCTCCAGCGCGTGCCCGACGGAGCGGGCCGGCGGCAGCGCGAAGAGCCGCGGGACGACCGACCAGAGCTTGGCGAGCAGCACCGGGACGAGCACGATCCCGAGGGTGACGTGCACCCCCTGCGTCAGCCGGTACAGCCAGTGCGGCCCGGTCGGCCAGTCGAAGAGGTAGAAGCCCAGCAGCCCCTTGTCCGGAGTCTTGTCGTTGACGGGGTTCAGGTCCGGGTTGTAGGCGGCGTACGACAGCAGCCCGGTCACGAACAGCACGGTGATGCCGACGAGCAGGACGAGGCCGAGCACGGCGGTGAACCGCACTCCGCGCACCGGGCTGCGCCAGAATCCCGGCGCGGAGGGGGAGCGTTCGAGGATCTTCGTCGCACGCCCGGAGAGGAGACGGGAGCGGGACGCGGGTGGGGTCGGGATGTTCCGACGGCTGTCGCCCATGCCCCGACGCTATGCCGGGGGTGGAGGGGTGGGACGGCTGCGACTCCTGACGAAACGATGACGTCACTCCTGGGAGCGCACGCATCCGGCCCCTCGCCGGTCGCGGACCGCCCGTCATGGACCGTCCGTCACGGACCCCGGCGATCCGCCGGCCCGGAATCCGGCCGTTCGGAGTCTGACGGCCCGGAATCTGACGGTTCCGTGACGCGCCCGGTCACCGCACGCCCCCAGCGCCCCGCCGTGCGTACGGTGCCTGCGTGAAGACCGTGGACCGCACCGAACACGCCATCGAACCGCTCCCCGCGCAACGCTCCGGGCACCGCCGCGACCTGGCCGCAGCCGGTGCGGGCGTCGCACTGGTCGCCGCCGCCGTGCTCGTCGGCCGGGCCATCGAGAGCGCCGACCACACCCTCGTCGTCCACTGGCCCCCGCTGCTCGCGACCTGGTACCCGCACACCGGGACCGGCACCTGGGCCGCGCCCGCCGTGGCCGCGGCCGTCATCGGCTACGGTCCCGTCCTCGCCGAACGGCTGCGCTGGCGCTCCCTGCTCCTCGCCGGGTACGCCACCGCGCTCGCCTGGGTCTTCTCACTCGCCCTGATCGACGGCTGGGAGCGCGGGATCGCCGAACGGCTCACCACGAAACACGAGTACCTGAGGGTCATCGGCCGCTTCGACGACATCGGCGCCGCCCTGCGCGGCTTCAACGAACACATCCTGATCGGCCCGCCCGGCAACTGGCCCGCCCACGTCGCCGGACACCCGCCGGCCTCCACCCTCACCTTCGTCCTGCTGGACCGCATCGGGCTCGGCGGCGGCGCATGGGCCGGGGTCTGGTGCATCGTCACCGGGGCCTCCGCTGCGGTGGCCGTCCTGATCGCCGTCCGCACCCTGGCCGGCGAGCGCATCGCGCGCCGCGCCGCACCCTTCGTCGTCCTCGCGCCGGTCGCGGTCTGGGCCGGCACCTCCGCGGACGGCTATTTCGCCGCGGTGGCCGCCTGGTCCGTGGCCCTGCTGGCCCTGGCCGCGACCCGTACGGTCCGCAGCCCCGCGGCCGCCGCGCTGGGGGCCGGGCTGCTCTACGGACTGACCTGCTACCTCAGTTACGGTCTGACGCTCATCGCGCTCCCGCTCGCCGCCGTCCTCGTCCTCACCCGCACCGCGCGGCCGCTCCCGCTCTTCGTCCTGGGAGCCCTGGTCACACCGGTCGCCTTCACGCTGGCGGGCTTCAACTGGTGGGAGGCGTACCACCTGCTCGTCGACCGCTACTACCAGGGAGCGGGCGGCATCCGCCCCTACTCCTACTGGGTCTGGGCCAACCTCGCCTGCACCGCGATCGCCGTCGGCCCCGCGACGCTCGCGGGGCTTCGCCGGACCGCGGCCGGCGTGCCCGGAACCGTACGCACCCTGCGAGCCGGTACGACGGCTCCGCCGCAGCGGCTGATCCTGCTTGTGTCGGCGGCGCTCCTCGCCCTGCTGGCGGCGGACCTGTCCGGGATGAGCAAGGCGGAGACGGAGCGGATCTGGCAGCCGTTCATGCTCTGGCTGATCCCCGCCGCCGCCCTCCTGCCGGCCCCGGGGCGGCGCGGCTGGCTGGCGGCGCAGGCGGTCGTGGCCCTGGCGGTCAACCACCTGCTGTGGACGGGCTGGTAGGCGCGCCGCCGCAGGGCCCCCGCCGACCCGGACCGGGGTGCGGTCAGAGCTTCTCCGTCAGGAGCTCGTGGACCGTCGTGACGAACGGGTCGGTCCGGTGCACCCGCCGGGTGCACATGGCCGCCAGGGCGGTGCCGGTGTCCGGGCGGAAGCCGAGGAACATCTGCTGCCCGAGCGTGGCTCCCGCGTGGAAGCAGACCGGCCCGCGCGGTGACGGGTGGCGGAACCAGGTCAGGGTGTGGGTGTGGGCGTGCCGGAGGCCGCGCCGCAGCAGCGGGCGCCGCACGTCCGCGAACGCGGCGGCGGGCGGCCGGGCGGGAGCGGCCGCTCCTCCGGCTGCTCCCGGCAGGTGTGCCTCCAGGAACGTGAGCAGGTCCTGCGGTGTCGCCCGGACCGCTCCGGCGGCGGTGAATCCGCCGGTGTCCATCGCGGGCAGCGGACTGCCGTCACGCCGGTGCCCCACCGCGTCGCCGCAAGGATCCCCCGGACCCAGCCGCGTGCCCGCCAGACCGAGCGGGCCCAGCACCTCCTGCTGGAGCAGCGCCTCCCAGGGTGTGCCGGTGGCGGCCGCCAGGGTGTGTCCGAGTACGGAGACGGCGAAGTTCGAGTAGTGCCAGCGGGTCCCCGGGTGGTGGCGCGGGCGCGCGCGGAGGAACGCCCGGACCACCCGGTCGGCCGGGTAGCGGCTGTAGGGCGCGGTGGACCACCGGGGCAGTGCCTGCGGGTAGAAGTCGGCCGGCAGCGCGGGGAGTCCCGAGGTGTGGGTGATCAGATGGCGCAGGGTGATGGCGCGCAGGGCGGGGTGCACCGGGTGGCCGGGGGCCAGCAGTTCGGCCGCCGAGTCCTCGTACCGCAGACGGCCGTCCGCGACGAGGGCGGCCAGCAGGAGCCCGGTGAAGGGCTTGGAGGCGGAACCGAGTTCGTAGCGGAGCGGGTCGCCCGGCGGCACGCCCCCGCCTGACCGGAAGGTGCGGTGGCCGCGGTGGCTGAGCGCGATCACGAGGCCGGGCGCGTCGATGGTGCGGGCCGCCTCGGCCAGCAGCCGGGCCCGCTCGCCCTCGTCCCCGGACGACGGGACGGCCGGGGCCCGGCGGACGTCCTGCGGGGCGGTCACGCGGGAGCCGGGGCGGCGAGGTCCGACAGGGCGCGGGACAGGGCCAGCGCCGAGGCGAACGCCGCGACCAGCGTGGGGTGGTAGACGAGGTCGAAGACGGACTCCTCGTCCCCCTCCGGCATGGCACCCATCACGGGCATCGCCCCGTCCTCCTGCTGGGCGCCGGCGAATCCCTCCCAGGCGGCCGGGTCCAAAGCCGGCTCGGGCAGGCAGGCGTCGACGACGAGCAGTTCGCCGAGCAGGTCCCAGCGGCCCAGGTCGAGCCAGTCGTCCAGCCACACCGGCAGCCAGAGGGCGAGGTAGTCCGCCACGTCGGCGGGCAGCCCGGCCGGATTGGCGCCCCAGTCGGTCAGATGGAAGACGGTGTGGGTGATGTCGTAGCCGATGTTGCCCTCGACGGTCCACGGCTCGGGCCGCCGGGACAGCCAGGTGCGCCGGTACGCCTCGTCGAGCGGCATGCTCGGCTCCACTCCGAAGCGGCGCTCCATGGCGCTGAGTCCGAGCCGGCGCACCGGGACGACCTCCAGCGCGCCCCAGCTGTCCAGCCGGTGGTTCAGCCGGACGGCGGCCTCCAGGGACGGCTCGCGGAACCCCAGCTCCCGGAACGGGACGTAGACCTCCATCGGGACGGGGCAGAGCGGTTCGCGCCGCTGGCCGTCGACCAGCCGGGCTCCGGAGCCGAGGAGTTCGTGCCAGGCGTGGTCGAGGAGCTTGCGCGCCAGCGCGGCCTGCCGTGACCCGGCGACGCCTTCGCGGAAGATGACCTTGCTGATGAGCGCCAGTTCACCGAGCGGCTTGAACCGGTCCAGGACACCCACCTCGGGAGGCGGGTCGTCGTCGAGCCGGAACCCCGCCCGGTGGTCGTAGAGCCATCCCAGCGCCCGCGCGCCCACGTCATGGATCTGCTGGATGCCGCTCATGCGGCAGCTCCCTTCGTGCGGGTCATACGGCGGCCCCGGTGACCGCCGCGGCGGCATCGGCCCGGTGCCCGGTGAGCCGCCTGAGGCACAGCGCGGCGGCGAACGCGGTGACCAGGGTGGAGTGGTAGCAGGCGAGAAAGGGATACGGATCCGGATCCGGCTCGGCGTCCGCTCCCGCACCGCCCGGCGGGTCGGCCCGCACCGTGGGGCCCGTCTCCGGTACGGCGCCGCACGGGGCCTGTGCGGCGGCGAGCGCGGGCCAGGCCGCGTCCAGCAGATCCGTGGGCGGCGGCCCCGGCAGGGCAGCGGCGACCGCGAGCAGTTCGCCGGTCAGGTCCCACTGCCGGCTCTCCAGGCAGCCGTCGACCCAGGGCGGCAGCCAGGCCCGCAGATACGCGTCGATGTCTGCGGGCATCCGCTCGGGAACGCAGCACCAGTCCGTGATGTGGAAGACGGTGTGGGTCAGCGCGTAGCCGGAGGGGCCCTCGAACATCCACGGTTCGGACAGCCCGCCGAGCCAGGTGCGGGCGAGGACCGAACCGGCGTCGGCGTGGAGGGCGTCACCGACCCGCCGCTCCGAATTGAGCAGCCCCAGCTCCCGGTTGGCCTGCTGCTCGGTGCGGGCCCAGCCCCGGGTCGTGGCGAGCGTCCCGGCCAGGCGCTCGAAGCCCTCATTGCGCAGCCCGTGTCCGGCGAAGGCGGCGTAGATCTCGTACGGGTACGCGGCGAAGGGTTCGCCGCGCAGCAGCTCCAGCAACAGGTCGCCGCCGTGCACCTGGTCCCAGGCGAACATGACGAGGTCCCCGGCCGTCCCGTGTTCCGGGGCGTCGGGGGCGGTGCTGCGGCGGATCGTCGTGCAGAGCTGGGCCAGTTCGCCCAGGGGTTTGAGGGTGCTGTTGACCTGGGTGTGCGGCTCCAGGACGTCCGGGGGGAGCACGAAGCCCGAGCGGTGGGCGTCGGCCCAGCCGAGCGCCTGCCGCAGCACGCGGGGCAGGACGGACAGTGCGGCACCCGCCGTGCCGCCGGGGGCGGTGACCGCCGATGCCGTCACCGCGCCCGCCCTTCGGCCATCAGCCGGGCGGCCCGCACGTGCAGCGCGACCCGGGGGTCCGTGCCGCCCATGAGCTCGACGAAGTCGAGTCCGCGGTCCAGGCCCAGCGTGTCGGGCCGGCCTTCGAGACCGGCCAGCCAGCGGCCGGCGCCCGCCGCCTGGAGCCAGTTGCGCCGCCGTACCGCGCGCACGAAGCCGCGCGACAGATCGACGACCCGGTGGGCGGCGGCCCGGTGCACGGCCGACGAGACGGCCGGCACGGCGAGCGGTGCCAGCACGGAGAGCTGATGGGTGAACGCCTGCCAGGGAGCCCCTTCGAGCCACGCCGCGTCCGGCTCGGCGGTACCGGGCCCGGTGGGCGGCAGCTGTCCGGCGGCGGTGGCCGGTGCCGTCCGGTCCAGGGCCGACCGCATGCCCCAGTGGCTCCAGGCCGTGGCGTCGGAGGCGTCGGGCCGGGGCGGGAACTCCCGCACGGCACGGTGGAGCACGGCGAGGTCTCCGGGATGCGGATGGTGGCCGTGCAGCACGCTGGGCAGCAGCAGATCGGCGCCGATCACGCGTACCGCGGCGATTCCTGTCCGGTTGTCCTCGTCGATTCCGGCAGCGCCGCACACCGTGGCGAGGTGGTCCCCGCTCCGAAGAGCGAGGACCACCTCTGTTGCCAGGTCATGCACGGCACCCGCGAGGGGGGACGAGGCATGTGTCTGGTCCATGTGCTACCGACTAGCCCTTCTTCGGGCGGGGGGTCGGCGGCGAGAGCAGCAGTGCGGAGCCGCCTCCGAGGAGGGCGAGATACGCGCACTCGCGGGAGTCGCGGTAGAAGCCTTCGGCCTCGCCCGGGTTGAGCGCCGCGTCGAGGTCCAGCTCAATGTCGGTGGCAGTGGATTCTGTGGTGTACATGGGTGTTGCCCCGTCCTGTGGGAAATGGGGGTTGCCGTACGTTTCGAGTGAAATAGAGGAAATGCAATGCCGCAAATCAGACGAACCGGTAAAGAAGCTTCCCCATTCAATTGAAAAGTAAATCCATACACCTCGCACCACCAAGCCGACCTGCGGAAACGTGCATTCCACTCACTCGATCAGCGAGTAGTGCGCGGGGCGCATTCAGCCGGAAGAGCGTGCACCCGGGGCCGCGAAAGAATCGCCTTCTCGAGTCGGTGCCGGTGCGGCCGTCACCGGCTGTTCGGATGCCTCGCCCGAGGTCGTGACCGCGCCCTGACCGGCGGAGGACCGCGGCGCCGAGGAGCCTTCCGCCGCCGGCTCGGACCGGCTCAGCCACAGGCCCGTGAACACGGCGGTGACCAGAGTGACGGCACCGGCAGCGAGGAAGGCGCTGTTGAGGCCGGCCTCGAAGGAGGCACCGCCGGATTGCCGGGTGCGGACGACGACTCCGAGTACCGCCACACCGAGCACCGCGCCGATCTGCCGCGTGGTGCTGCTGATGCCTGAAGCGAGGCCGCCCTCCTGCGGGCTGACCGCCTGGATGGCGGCTCCCGTCAGCGGGGACAGGGTCAGGGCGAAGCCGATGCCGACGACTCCGAGCCGCCACCACACGTTCCCGTAGCCGGTGTCGGCGTGCACCATGCCGAGCGCCAGCAGCCCCAGACCGGCCAGAGCCAGGCCGACGGTCACCACGATGCGGAAGCCGTAACGGGCGGCGAGCCGGCCCGCGTACGGGCTGACGATCACCATGCCGAGGGACATCGGCAAGGTCTGCAGGCCCGCGCGCAGGATCGAACTGCCCTGGACGTAGACGAAGAACTGGGAGAAGAAGAACGACGAACCCATGAGCGCGAACCCCACCACGACCATGGCGGTGTTGGACACGGTGAACAGACGCTGCCGGAACAGCGGCAGCGGCAGCATCGGAGCGGAACGTCGCGCTTCGACGGCGACGAAGGCGGCGAGGAGGATCACCCCGGCAGTGAAGCTGCCCAGGATCACGGGCGCCGTCCAGCCGCGGGCACCACCCTCGATCAGCCCGTAGGTCAGCGCCCCCACCGCCAGCACGGACAGCACCGTCCCCGGGACATCGATCGCCGGGGCGTTCGGATTGCGGGTCTCCTCGAGGCTGCGCAGACCGAACAGCAGAAGAACGACGCCGATGGGCACATTGACCAGGAAGATGGCGGGCCAGCCGAAGACATCCGTCAGCACGCCGCCGGCCACGGGACCGACGGCCAGACCGAGTCCGCTGAGCCCGGCCCACAGCCCGATCGCCTTGATCCGTTCCTGCGGCACGGGACAGGCGGCGACGAGCAGGGCCAGCGAGGCGGGGCTCACCGCCGCGGCCCCGACACCCTGCAGCACCCTGCCGGCGACCAGCCAGCCGACCGAGGGCGCGAGACTGCACATCACCGACGCGACGGTGAACACCGCCACACCGGTCAGGTACACCCGCTTGCGGCCGAACCGGTCGGCGAAGACACCGCCGGACAGCAGCAGCATGGCGACCAGCAGCACGTACGCGTCGACGATCCACTGCAGACCGGTCAGCTGCGTGTGCAGCCGCTGCTGCATATCGGGCAGCGCCGCTCCCACGATCGTGTTGTCGAGCAGGACCATGAACTGACCCAGGCAGGTCACCGTGAGCAGCGCGCTCCGGCTCTGCCGACTGCCTACGGACGCAGGCGATGCGGTCAAGGGAGTTCCTCTCCATCGTCGATTGCGCCCCTCCGTGGCCGAAGCGGCCAACAGCGAGCACACTAACGCAGTCGTCGACTGCGTTAGTTGACTGTACGGAGGATCGCCCCGTAAACGCAAGTCCTGACTGCGTTAAGGTGAGAGAATGAGCGAACAACAACGAGCCCGGCGGCCCGGCGGGCGCAGCGCGCGCGTCGCCGCGGACGTGCACCAGGCCGTCACCGACCTGATCAACGAGCGCGGCTACGGCAACTTCACCGTCGGCGAGGTCGCGTCCCGCGCGGGCGTGGCCGACAGCAGCATCTACCGCCGGTGGGGCAACCTGGAAAGCCTGCTCTCCGACGTGGCGCTCGCCCGCCTGGACGCGCAGTCACCGATGCCCGACACGGGAACCCTGGCCGGCGACCTGCGCACGTACGCGCACCAAGTGGCCCGCGAGATCACCGGCCCCGACGGGCTGGCGGTGGTGACCCTGGCCGTCGCCCTGTCCAGGAGCGGCCGGCAGGGCCGGCAGGCGCGCGACGACCTCCTCGCCGCACGCACCGGCCAACTGCAGTCCATGCTCGACCGCGCGACCGAACGCGGCGAGCCCGCCCCTGCCGCACTCGACGTGCTGGACCACATCATGGCCCCGATGTACGTACGCCTCCTGCTCGGCGTCGGCCCGCCCACCCCGGAGTACGTCGACGGGCTGGTCGACCGGTTGCTGTGATGCGGCCCCGGCCCGTGGCGAACGGGACAGACGCCCGTGATCAGCCCCGGGACAGTGCGCGAGCTACGGGAGCGGCCGTGTGATGGCGCATCGGGGGCCGCGTCCCACACCGCGGGCGGGGTCGACGTCACGTACCAGAAGTCGTAGGGCACGCCCGCGGGCGCGAGGAGGGAAGAAGTCCTCGCTGCCCATCGCGGGGCCGAAGTCGAGCACCGTGGGTGGTCCGAACAGTTCGCGGTGCACGGCGGAGCTCTCGCCGTCAAGGACGGTGTCGTTGACGGTGTTCGGGTAGCCGGGCCGGACCGTAACCTCCGGCAGGGTCGGGCAGCCGGCAGTCCGGCACTCGCCCTCCACGATGCGGCGGACGGCTCCGAGGACGCGGTCCCGCACACGCGCGTCCTGGGTGCGCAGGTTCGGGGAGAGCCGGGCCTCGGCGGGGATGATGTTGTGCTTCGTACCGGCGCGGAACTGTCCGCCCCGTGCCAGCACGGGGCCGCCGGGCTTCCGACAGGGACCGCGAGCGCCCGTCTTCCCCGACAGTGCCGGCCGCTCAAGCGGTTGGACCACCAGTGAATATGATCTGTGGCATGTCGAAGCCTGACGAGTTGCTCGTAGATCTCGCCGCCCTGGTGGAATCCGGGCAGAGCAATCAGATGTCGCTGACCGTGGTCACCGGTGGTGCTGTCATCACCGGTCGGCTGGCTCCCGAAGCCGTGTGGAGACTGAGGGTGTCGGAGGTGCTCCAGGATTCGGACCGCTTGAGCGATTTCTCCGCCGCCTTCAAGACCCCCGCGAAGAACGACGGGGCGCCTACACATCTGCACTTCCATGTCGCCCGGATCCTGCAGGGCACGGTGGGGATCCCGGAGACGGGCGGGATGTACCGTGTCGCGATCGAGGACGTCAGCGCCTGGACCGTGGGCGACTTCAGCTATTCCGATCACTGAGCGGCCACCGCGGCGTGGACCCGTCGCAGGACGACTCCGAGCAAAAGGATCCGTAGGCGCCGGGTCCCGCCGCGCCGGACGACCCGAGCGGAGAGGGTCCCCCTCCTTCCAGGCAGGATTCAGTCCCTGGTGACGCGATTCCGGTGATCAGCGCCCTGTGGAGTCGGGGCGGTGGCTGTCGGCAGGTCGGGGTGGAGGGTGAAGACCCGGTCCAGGCCGATGATGCGCAGGATCCGGGCGGTGTTCGCAGGGACGGCGGCCAGCGCTATGTCGCCGCTCTTTTCCGTAGCCAGGTTGCGTGCAGCCAGCAGCGCGGTGATACCGCTGGAGTCGCAGAATTCCAGGCCGGCCAGCTCAAGGACCAGCAATCGGCCCCGTATCCCGGGGAGACTGTCCACGACTCGGCGGAGTTCGGGTGCCGTCGCGTGGTCGAGGTCACCAACGATCCCCAGCACGGGACCGGTTGCTGAGTCTCGGGCAGTGATCGTCAGTCGGCTCATGTCAGGTCTTGACTCGCGGGAGTGGTACGCGGGGCGGGTACGCCGAGGGCGAGCAACGCTGTGTCGTCGTCGAGTCCCTCACCGAAGCCGGCGAGCAGGCCGGAGAGGGCGATGATCAGGGCCTTCGGTCCCGCAGCCGGCTGTGCGGTGGTGAAGGCGCGGAGGGCTTCGTCACCGTAGAGCTCACGCTCGGGTCCGGTACGGGCTTCGGTCAGGCCGTCGGTGTAGAGCAGCAGGGTGTCGCCGGGGAACAGCCGGGTGTGGGTGCGTGTGAACTCCGCCTGGGGCAGGACGCCGATGAGCATACCGCCGGGGGTGGGCAGGTAGTGCGCGGTGTTGTCGGCGCGTTGGACCAGCGCGGAGGGATGGCCGCCGGACGCCAGATGGACGCTGGCGTGGCCGGTGCCTGGGTGGAGGACGCCGAAGACGGCGGTGCAGTAACGGGTGTCGCCGCTCCGGTACCGCTCGTGCAGCACGGTGTTCAGGGTGGTCAGCACGGCCACGGGGTCCGGGTCGTGCAGAGCGGCTGCCCGGAGCGTGTAGCGAGTCAGGGAAGTGACTGCGGCGGCCTGGGGCCCTTTGCCGCACACGTCTCCGAGGAAGAACGCCCATCGGTTCGCACCGAGGGGGAACAGGTCGTAGAAGTCCCCGCCGAGTAGATCCGGAGAAGCGGTGTGGTAGTAGGCGTCGGCCTCCAGGCCCGCGACCGTGGGCAGTTCGGCGGGAAGCAGGCTCTGCTGGAGGACCGCGAGAGCTTCCTGAAGCCGCTCTCGGTCGGCCTCCGCCTGCCTGCGGGCTTCCTCGGCTGCCTGCCGTGCGCGCAGCAGCTCGGTCTCGTAGGCGCGGCGGTCGCGGGCGTCGAAGACCGTGGTGCGGACGAGCATCGGTTCGCCGTCGTGACTGGTCTTCACCTTCGAGGTGACGAGCACCGGCATCCGTTGCCCGTCGGCGGTCTTGATATCCAGGGCGATGCCGCCGACCTCGCCGTTCATCTGCAACAACGGTGCGAAGTGCGTCTCGTGGTAAAGCCTGCCGCCCACGGTGAGCAGATCGGTGAACCGCATCCGGCCTGCCACCTCGCGCCGGGTCAGGCCCAGCCACTCCAGCAGAGTGGTGTTGATCTTCGCGATGGTGCCGTCCATCAGAGTCGACAGGTAGCCGCACGGAGCCTGCTCGTACAGCTCCTCCGCGCTGTCCTCCAGCAGATCGGTGAAGGCCGCCCCCGTGGCCTCCGTGCCCTTGTTCTGCTCCTGTTCCGGGTCCTGGTCCTGGTCGGTGCGGCACATCATCGGGTCGGTTCCATGAAGTCGGCGATCGCCCCGGCTGTGGCCTGCGGAGCACTCAGTTGGGGACAGTGCCCTGTCGCCTCCAGCGTGACCAGCCGGCTGCCGGGAATCGCGGCGTGGACATAGGCACCCACCTCGCGGGGGGCGATCACGTCCTGCGTGCATTCCAGCACCAGCGTCGGCACCGCCACCGTCTTCAGGTCTTCACGACTGTCCGACAAGAAGGTCGTACGGGCGAAGACCCGGGCCATGTCGGGGTCGGTCGCGCAGAAGGATGCGGCCAGCTCCTGGCCGAGTTCCGGCCGGTCCTCGTTCCCCATGATCACCGGGGCCATCGCCGCCGACCAGCCCAGGTAGTTCGACTCCAGCGACTCCAGCAGTTCGTCGATGTCGTCCGCGCTGAACCCGCCCCGGTACCCGTCCTCGTCAATGTAGCGGGGCGACGGGGCCACCATCACCAACCGGGAGAACCGCTGGGGCGCCTGGGCCGCTGCGAGAACCCCGACCACGGCACTGACCGAATGCCCCACGAAGGTCACTTCCCGCAGGTCGAGCTCCTCGCAGACCTCCAGCACGTCCAAGGCGTAGCCGTCCAGTGAGCTGTAGCGCTGCTCACTCCACGCGGAGAGGTCCGAGCGGCCGGATCCCACGTAATCGAAGAGCACCACCCGGAAGGTCTCACCCAGCATGGGGGCCACCAGACGCCACATGTTCTGGTCACAGCCGAACCCGTGCACCAGCAGGAGTACGGGCCCGTCCTCTCGGCCGGTGACGGTGACGTTGTTCCTGCGGCGGATATCCGTGCCTGCCGGATTCCCGCTCCTCGGGGCGAGCGTGCCGAACCCGCCACCCCGCCCCGAATCGGCGCCCGAGCCGAAAGCGGGGCCGTCGGGCCGACTGCTGGAGGAGTGATCATCCATGGGCAGGGGGTTCATCCAGAACCTTCCTCGATATGGCACGTTCAAGTAATTCCATCGCGCAAGAGTCGTGCCGGGATCGAATGAACGAGTCGAATGAAACGCATGAGCATGTCCGACTCGCGGTGAATCTGGTACGAATGAAAGGGTGAAATCGAAATAGCTCGAACCAGACGCCACTCCGGGAGAGCCAACACCGCTTGATCATGCCTGTCGGCGATGATTCCTGATTCCTCACGCGTGAATCCACTACGGGAACACCCCACAAGGCGAGTCCGGACACACTTGGAGTCCCGGCGCCGCGGAACGCGTGTCGAAGTCAGACGGGAACGATATTCTCGGCCGTCGGGCCCTTCTGACTCGGCGCGATGTCGAAGGTGACCTTCTGACCTTCGAGCAACTCGCGGAATCCCTCGGCAGCGATGTTCGAGAAGTGGGCGAACACGTCCGCACCGCCACCATCCTGCTCGATGAAGCCGAAACCCTTTGCCGCGTTGAACCACTTCACAGTGCCGGACGCCATGTCATATCTCCTCTGGGGCAGTACGCAGGACCCGCAATGCACGGATGCCGGGTCGCCGAGATGATGCCCCTCCCGGAATGACCGGAAATACAGAAGCGCTTCCAACGCCCGAAATGGTCGTTGGAGGCGCCTGAAACTCGGGAACCAACACTGCAACGGAGGCCGACAGTACCATGCCATAGTAACCGGCGTTAGTCGCAATTCAATTCGGCTCATTGACGTAAAAACACTGCGGGCGCGATGCGCCAAACCCTCACTTCGCGGCCGTAGTTATCAATCCACCCGGAGCACAATTTGTTTCAGCAGGAGCGGTCGCACTGCCTCAGGACTCGGGCAGACCGGACGGGCCGGCGGCCCGGCGGTATTCGGCGTTGATGCGCTGGGCCTCTTCGAGCTGGTCCTCGAGGATGACGATGCGGCAGGCGGCCTCGATGGGGGTGCCCTGGTCGACGAGTTCCCGGGCGCGCGCGGCGATACGCAGTTGATAGCGGGAGTAGCGGCGATGGCCGCCCGCGGAGCGGAGCGGGGTGATCAGACGAGCTTCGCCGATGGCGCGGAGGAAGCCCTGTGTGGTGCCGAGCATTTCAGCGGCCCGGCCCATGGTGTACGCGGGGTAGTCGTCGTCATCGAGACGGCCGAACGAGTCGTCTGCTGTCATTTGCACCTCTCTGTGGAACGCGTGGAGGGGCCCTGGTGCCATATGGCACCAGGGCCCCGAAGGAACTGCTACACCATCTGCCGGCCTTGAGTGCTGCGCCGGCTCATTTTTCCGCATGTCCCGACGTGATGCAGTCGGGGTGCGGGGATCGCGGTTGCTCGACCGGAGACCACCTCACTATCGATGTCCTGCGGTACCCGGGCCCAGTCATTCCACCCGGGCGATCCCGATGGCGCACTCCTCCGTTCTTCCCTCTTGATCAACTGCTTGCCGAACAGGAACTACGTGCTCCTGGTCCTACGAACTGCTCGTGGCCTCGTCACAGCACCACGCTCCGGCAGCCAGCCCCGTCGCCCGTCCTGCATCTGCGCCGGCTTGGAACCCCACTACCGAACCTCCCAATACGCGCGTCCGCAGTCGACGCCTTTACCGAGGAACTACCGATACCGCACTGCTGGGTACTGCGAACTGCATCATCTGAACTGCTACAGCGGTCCAGCTCATGGCAGCCCCTGACCACTGCGGGCCACCCGGTCCGGCCGTCAGCCCCGTCGCCGTCCTGCAACAACCCTGGCTTCGAAACTCCACCACCGCACCGTCCTGCGCACTGCAACTGCGGTACCACTGCCTGGCAGTTCATCTCTGCCGGGCCTTGCTCGATCTCGGCTACGAGAGAAACCATAGCCACGCCGCAGCCCAATGTCTACTCCGGACATCATAGATTTTCCTGCACCGGCCAGCGAGATAGTCGACCTCTACCGCCGATGGGGGCACGCCCCCGCCGCCCCGGCCGGGCTACGAAGTTTTCACCGACGCCGGCACCGCGAACCTGCCGAAGAGCATGTGCTGTCACCGCGCCGGCGGGCATCCAGCCCGGTGCGGCCGCCTGCAAAGTCCCGACCAGGACTCCGGTGCTCCGCAGTTGGAGTCGCAGCGCTTCGCCGTCGCCATGGGTACAGGGAGCGGCGGTGGCCTCAGGAGCGGAACGGCAGGTGGCAAACGGCGGGAGCGACGCCGGGGCGGCCGTCGCCGCCCGCAGTCCGGAAGGGACGCCTGTGCTGCACCTGATGGAGAACTTGGCAGGGATGCCGCGTTCCCAGGACCGCCCCTCGGATGCTCCTGGTGCCGGCACAGCGTGGCGTGCACGATCCCGCCGCACTTGAGCGGCCGCCGCCCCGCCCGGTGTGCATCGCTGGAAGCACGCTGCTGCCCGACACCCCGATTGAGCCGCACTGTCTGACCCGGGACGATACATAGCGCGCCGTCAGAACCAGCGTTGAACGAGCGTCAAGACGTTTCCGTGCCCGGCCCGCAGACGTCGAGTCAACCTGCATTCCGTTATACGAAGTCACAGGTCAGACAGGCAGCGGGAGCGTGCGCCATGCTTCACGTGATAGATCTGCGGAAACATGTCGGCATGCCCCGCCCGCAGCCTGGGAAATCAGAAAAAGAGCAGGTCAGATGCCCTTTGTGGCAGGCTCCAGGATCGCGACGCACTCCACATGGTGCATCATCGGGAAGACGTCGGCATCGGATGCCGGTGAGAAATCGCAGGTCAGAACGCCTTTTCAGGTGTTCCTTCCCCCGCTCGGTGGAGCCGGAGCGTCAAATGAGCGTCACGACTCGACACAGCTCTCGTCTCAGGACTCCCAGAACGGCCTCACAGCCGGCGAAACCATCCCGCCAAGCAACCATCGCGGCTTCGGCGGCCCGAGCGCGTACGTGGCCCGCGATCTCTACCGCGCGCAGGCTGCTTCCAGCCTGAACCGCAACGCCGTACCGGTCGTAAAACTGGGCACGCGCGTGCCCAGCCCATCCGTCGTCGTGCGTCAGGAAATGGGGAACCAGGCCGAGAGACGCTTGGCGATGACCGGGACGTCGACGTTGTCCTGCGCGACGTCCTCGACGAACGGTCCGGCAACGGATACGGGAGGCGGGGCGATACCGGCACTGACGCCGTTGAGCCGCAGGAAGACGCGCATGGCGAGCCAGGCAGTGCGCTTGTTACCGTCGATCAACGCGTGATTGCGGGCAACGGAGTGCAGCAGCGCCGCAGCCTTCTCGTGCAGTGTGGGATAAAGCTCGGCCCCGAACACGGCGGTCCGGGGCCGTTCGATCGCAGATACCAGAAGCCCCATGTCACGCACGCTGTGCTCCGTGCCGTTGACCTTACGGGCAATGGCGAGGATCTCGTCGATCTGGATGTAGCGCACCTCGGTCACTTCAGGTAATCCAGGATCTCCACATCGCTGTCCATCAGCTCGGCCAGCACGTCATCGACCTTCAGCTCTGCCCGGTCCTGGGCGTCACGAATGGCCTCAATCGCAAGCTCCTGCTTGCTGCGGCGCTCACGACGAGCACGCTCGGTGAGCTTGGCGTCAAGGTCATCGGGGAGTCGGAGTGTCATCGCCATACAACGATGATACCAGGCTGGTATCTATGCGGCGAGACGATACAAGCCACTCGAGACTTTGGACCACGAAGCCACGGCCTGAAGCCCCGGACGGGCCATACGCGGCAGCTCGCGCGGCCGCTGAGGAGGGGCAGCGGGATGCCCGTGCCTGAGTCGTCGACCCCGCACCGATGGTCCGGTCCATGCGGCCACCAGCCGGGGATGTCCGTGGGGTCAGCCCTCCATGGAGTGTTCCCCGAAATTCCGACACCTGGACGCTGGATGTTTCGTCACCCAGGGGATTGACAGGCCCCTCGCCGGTCAGACCCGGCAGGTGCCACTCGCAAAAAGCTTGCGCACCACCGGCTCCCACAGCGGGCTCGTGCGGGTCACGCATGGGATGACATGCGCCTCGCCTCTGCATGAGTGTGTGCGGAGATGGACGCGCTTCGAGTATCTACGTCCACGCGACGGCCACGACCGCTGCCCCAGCCGTGAACGACCCGACGGCGTAGAAGGCCCACGGTTGCTTGTTTCGCATGCCCACGAGGGCGGTCACCGCCACCAGGACGTCCAAGGCCAGTTTCACCGCCATCTTCGCGTCAACCACCGTCAGGTCCAGGGATATTCGGGTCCAGATGAGTCCCGTACCGGTGACCAGTTGGACGACCGCACTCGTCAGCATGTAGCTGCCGGCCACCGGGTCTTTTCCTCTCAACTGGAAGAAGAAGCCACCCATGAGCGCGGCGAACCCGAAGAGGTGGAAGACAAGGAACACGTACCGAATGATCTCCATGCCAGTGATCTTTCTATAGATTCAGAACCGAGTTGATGATTCTTCACAGGAATTCGGCCACGCCCGTATCACTCTGCCGACCGCTGACGTCACGACCCGCAGCGCCTGTCGGGTCGTCACGGACAGGTCGCTGTCGCCGCGAACCCTGACCCGCGTGAGACCTTCGAACTCGGGCCGTTTCAGATGACGTCGAACTCGGATCGATGACCCAGGGAGAGTTCAGCGCAAGGTGAGCGGGGTCTCGGATGCGATGCGGGAGAGCTTCTCAGGGTTGCGGACGACGTAGAGGCCGGTGATGCGGTCGGCCTGCACATGGGCTGCGATGATGCTGTCCAGCTCACCGTCCAGGTGGACCGCCAGGGCCGGGCTGCCGTTGACCATGGTGTGGCTGAAGGCTATCGGGATCGTGTTCCTGCCGAGTCCACCGGCCAAGAGGCGGGCCACCTTGTCGGCGCCGACGATCGGCCGCAGGGCGGCGTGCTTCACGCCGCCGCCGTCACCTATGTAGACGATTTCAGGCGCGAGTATGTCGAGCAGACCCTGAAGGTCCCCGCCGTTCAGTGCCCGCACGAACGAATCCACGGCCGCCCGCGTCCGGCGCTGGGAAACGACGGTGCGCGGGCGCCGGGCATCGACGTGCCGACGTGCCCGGTGCGCGATCTGACGCACAGCTTCCGGGGACTTGTCGACCGCCGCCGCGATCTCGTCGTAGCCGACGTCGAAGACCTCCCGCAGCACGAAAACGGCTCGCTCGGTCGGCGACAGTGTTTCCAGGACCAGCATCACCGCCATCGAGACACTCTCGGCGAGTTCGACGTCCTGGGCCACGTCCGGCGTGGTCAGCAACGGCTCCGGCAGCCACGGACCCACGTAAGACTCCTTGCGCCGGGACATGGTGCGCAGCCGGTTGAGCGCCTGCCGCGTCGTGATCCGGACCAGGTACGCACGCTGGTCGCGCACCTGCTCAAGGTCGACCTCGACCCACCGCAACCAGGTCTCCTGCAGGACGTCCTCGGCATCGGCCGCCGAGCCGAGCATTTCGTACGCGACGGTGAAAAGCAGATTACGGTGCGCGACGAATGTCTCGGTCGCGCCGTCCATGACGTGATCATCACTCATGACCTGATCCTCTCCCTCCCGGTCCGTCCGCATCTAGGAAACCTGTTCGGCAACCGGCACTTCGGAGCGCATGGCCTCCAATGCCTCCCGGCGTCCGGAACCTCCCTTCATGCGGTGAAGGCTGTACCCACCGGGCTTGTGTGCCTCGTCAGCCAAGTGCTTCACGATGCCCTTGCACACGCCTTCCTTCATCTTCGCGCCGAGCCGACCGCCGACGTGGAACCAGATCGCGACGTCGGACCTGTTGCCGAACTGGAAGATGCCGGTGGCCCGGCCCAGGCTGATGCACTGCGCTCCGAACGACTGGTTGAGGGTCTCGGGCTGTTCACCCGCCAACCGGCTGAGCACCGTGTCGGCGGCCCGCGCGCCCAGTGGCATCGCCGTCTGGCAGCTCATCCGCAGCGGCAGACCCGACGGTGCCGCCGAGTCCCCGGCCGCGACGATGCGGTCGTCATCCACGCTCGTCAGCGTCTCGTCCGTGAGCAGGCGGCCCAGGGCATCGGTGCTCAGCGCACTGCGGGAGGCCAGGTCCGGCACGCCGAAGCCTGCGGTCCAGATGGTCACCGCGCTGGGCAGCTCCCGGCCGTCGGCAAGCCGTACCGCATCCCGTGTCACCGCCGTCACCCTCGTGGCGGCTCCTTCCACGATCTTCACCCCGAGCGCCGCCAGTCGCCCGGCCACTGACCGTCGACCCCTCCGGTGCAGGTACGGCCCAAGCACCCCACCGCAGACGAGGGTCACGCTGCGGCCCTGATCCGCCAGCTCGGCGGCGGTCTCGATGCCCGTCGGACCGGCTCCGACCACCGTCACCGCGGCCGACGCGGGCGAGGCCTCGAGGACCGGAAGCAGCCCCTGCGCCTCCTCCAGGCTCGCGAGCGGGTAGGCGAACTCGGCCGCCCCGCGCACCTGAGGGTCGGCGCTGCCACTACCCACCGCGTAGACCAGGTAGTCGTAACCGACCACACCACCGCTCGCCAGCTCCACACCGCGCCCCGCCGCATCGATCCGCGTCACGCTGTCGACGACCAACCGCACGCCCGCAGCCAAGACCTCCTGGTAGCCGACGACAGCGGCGTCGGTCCCGCCGACCAGTTGGTGCAGGCGGACCCGGTGGACGAAGGTCGGGCGCGAGTTGATCAGCGTCACGGTCACGTCGTCGTGCCGCGTCAGGCGATTGGCCGCCATGACACCTGCGTACCCCCCGCCGATCACCACGACGTCGGTGTTCTCAAACATGATGTCTCCCTCGTTTCGAGCGGTTCGAGCTCAAGACACCGCCTGCACGCCCCCTGTGACATCGTGTGACCCAGATCTCCATGCGCGTGCTCTGCCGGCCCGCCGACTGCGCCTTCCTCGCCGACTCCCACAAGGGCCGCGCGCACACGGCCTTCTACAGAGTGCTGCTGCTGGCAGCGGGATGCCCCCAGGCCACGCACCGTGATGCGCGTCTGCTCCTACTCAGAACGAGGACGATCAGCCCGATGGCTGAAGTTCTAGGCGGTTTTGAGGAGTTGCTTCCGCAGCAGGGTGGCGCCGGACTCGGCAAGCCAGTCCCCGAGCGTCCGCAGTCCGGGATGGATGATGCGCAGGGTCTCGATGTCTGCATGCCAGCGCGATCCGGCTGCCCAGCGCTCCCGGACCTGAACGATCTCGGGGTTGAGTGCCGCCGCCTCGGCGTGAGTGATCTGCTCGTAGCGAATGGCGGCACCAGTGGCCTCGCTGATCGCGGCAACCGCTTCGACAGGGGTAGGGGCATCCCCGGCCAGCTCCAGAGTCCGTCCAGCGAACCGGTCCGGCTGATCGAAAGCCAGCGCCGCGAACTCGGCGATGTCCTCCACCGCGATGATCTGGACAGGTTCGTACGGCGGGAAAATGTGTCGGTGCACGCCCTGGGCGATGCCGTCGAGACCGATGGGCGTCGAACCGAGAAAGTTCGACATAAACCGCACCGGGCGCAGAACCGTCACCGACCGGATCCGCTCACGCAGGTAGTCCTCGATGCGTCTCTTCCCCTCGGAGCCACCTGGACGACCCGGCGTGGACGCGATGCCCGAGAACACGACGTGCTCGACTCCCACTGACGCCGCGGCATCGATCAGGGCCCGGCCGCGGGTGAACTCACGCTCCACGTCGGAACCGGCCGGTCCGAAGGCCACGGGCGGTACGGCGAACAGTGCCGCTGCTCCCTCCAGCGCAGCAGGCAGACTCGAACGGTCATCGAAGTTGCCACGCACGAGCTCGGCTCCTGCGGCTTCAAGTGATGTGGCGGCGGGTGCCGTCGTGTCCCGTACGAGCGCACGGACCGGCCTTCCGGCCGCCAGGAGCCGGTGTGCGGTGGCGCCGCCCTGCCGACCGGTCGCACCGGTCACGACGACCAAACGGTCACTACTCATATCGTCCTCCGCCTCGGGATGGTCGGTGGGCCCAGTCGGATTGGGCCCGGGGCCGATGTGGAATGCTCCACCCATTTCAGCGGCACGGACAAGGAATTACGTGACATGACCGCAGCCCCCCAGGACGCCGGTCGGGCCGATGCCCGCCGTAACCGCAGGAAGGCACTCGCCGCCGCTTCGCAAGCGTTGGACGAGCACGGCCCGGACCTCTCACTCGGCGCGATCGCGCGGCAGGCGGGGGTCGGCGCCGGCGCCGTGTACCGACACTTCCCAAGTAAGGAGATTCTGCTGGAGGCCGTACTTGTCCAGCAGGTCGACGACCTGGTGGAGACCGCTCGGCAGTGGGCGGCCCGCTCGGATCCTGCCGCGGCATTCTTCGGCTTCCTCCTGGAGGTCGTCGAAACGTCCCACGGGCGTCATCACGCATGCGATGCCCTGACCACGCGAACGACCTGGCCACGGCCGCTCTTGGCCGCATCGACACGGCGGTTCCGCCAGGCACTTGAGCAACTGCTCCGCGCCGCACAGCAGGCTGGTGGGGTCCGCACCGACGTCACCATGGACGATGTCGCGGCCTTCACCGTCGGGTGCGCGACGATACGGGCCGCGCACCGCGACCGGAACGGCGGCACCCGCATGGTGCGGCTGGCACTGGAGAGCCTGCGGGCCTCCTCGTTCGTAACGGAAGGGGGCGGGTTTCGTTACTCTCCCCGCGCGCCTCACGGAGCATCACGGTGCGAGGAATGCGGGGTCCGGCTCAAGACCCGGTCCACCGGGCGCCCGGCGCGCTACTGCGGAGCGACCTGCCGACAACGAGCGCATCGCCGCCGCCTCGGCACGGCAACGCGTTCCTAAGGGCTATCGCCCGTAACGCCCACGCCGCACATAAGGCGCCCGCTCAAAACCGCAGGTCAGGCACCCTTAGCGACCGGCTCAAGGATCGCCACGCACTCAACGTGGTGCGTCATCGAAAAGATGTCGCATAATCGGACCATCACAAAACCCCAGGTCAGGCCGCATTTTCGGCCGCATCCACCTGCCCCAAACCCCCTTGGAGCGTCAAACGAGCGTCAGGCGACTACGTCTAACCAGCCCTTCCGGACCGGACTGGCTATGGACATCACGTCGATCTCGACAGACGGGGCAGCAAGCGCGAGGACTCACCGTTACGCCCAGCAGCCACTTGTGCACTGCACGCAGTGGGGGCCACCTGATAGTCGCCCTCCAAAGTGGCGCGGCAGCAGTCTCCCCATCGTCGCGGAGTCCGGTAACCGGAGCCTTTCCCCCACGGGCTACGCGACGAGGGCCGGGCGGGCATCCATGCTTTCCCAGGCATCAAGTACCGCTTCGTGGGCTCCCGGCTGGAGATGCGCATAGCGCTCGGTTGTCTGGTAGTTCGCGTGTCCGAGCAAGTGCTGGACCTCGTACAGCGAGACCCCTGTCTGGACGAGCCAGGAGGCGCACGTATGGCGCATGGTGTGCGGCGAGTAATGCGGTACGAGCCGCCGCTCACCCGCAACGTCGAGATAGTAGGCGCTGTCCAGGGCCGGCCACCACGTGTACCGGCGCCAGTTCCCGTCGTTCAACGGTCGCCCGGCACGGCCTCTGGTAAGTGTGGTGAAGACCAGGTCATCGGAAGCGAGCCCGCGCATATGGCACCCGAGGGCGTCGAGGACGTTGGGCGGGAGCGGGACTTCACGCCGGCTTTTCGTCGTCTTCGGGTACGGCTTGACGCCGTTGCCCGTGTTGACGTCAACGACAAGCAAGCGGGACCGATCACGGTCGACGCTGCGGCAGCGGAGTCCGGTGAGCTCGCCCCAGCGCAGCCCGGTGTAGAAGCCCAGCAAACACATGGTGCGCCAGGCCGACGGTAGTGAGCGCAGCACGCTCTGCGCCTGACTGGGCGTGAACCATTGCGGCGGGTGGTCCGGAATACGTGGCAGCGTGATGCGTCGGCATGGACTGATCGCAAGCAGATCATCGTCGACGGCCGCGCGCAGCACTGACGACGTCAGATGGTACGACCGTTTGGCAGCGGACGGCCCCACCCCCTTGTCAGCGAGCAGGCGAATCCACGTCTGCACGTCGATCCGCTGGATGTCCCTCAGCTGCCAGTCCGCCCAGTACGGCAGGACGTGATTCCTCAGAGTGGACTGGTCACCCCGCCGCGTCCGCAGAGCAACCACCCTCGCGTTCCACCAACGTGCGTGCCAGTCCCGAAAGCTGACCGCGGTTCCCCTCAGATCCCGACGGCCACGGAAGCACACACTCGCCTCTCGCTCGATACCCCAGGCCCGGGCCTGCACCCTCAACGGGAACGTCGCAGAGAAGCGCCTGCCCGCACCATCCCGGACCGTAGCCTGCCAATTGCCCGAACTCAGCCTCCGCAGATACAGACGAGCTCCTCACCTAGCGGCCGCACCAGCGTCAGCAGGCCAGCCCCTCCATGAACCTTCGCCAAGACCGATACGCCAGAGCCAACCGTCTCAGGCGCCACGTCCCTCAGATGCCATCAGAAACCACCCGGATCAGCACGGTGGGGCACAGGCCGTCTCCGCCAACTCGCTGTTCGACTCTGCGACCCTTCCGATCGCTCCTCACAGAGCTGGCGTAGCCCTAGCCCCTCGAGCGCGTCACTAGGTTTTGATCAGCCGGAAGGGGCGCTCTGGGCTACCGCCTTGAGGCCGTCGATCCACGCCTCGACCTGGGCCGTCGACGCGGAACCGGGCAGGCCCGTCATACGGAGAGCCATCGGGGGCAGGTCGGCCTTCGTGGGGATGAGAACGACGATCGACGCGAGGTCGTAGCTCCGTCCCGGCACCAGGTCGGGGCAGAAGAGCTCGGTCAGCTCCGCGGTCGCCCGTTGGACGGCGCGTTCCTGGCGCGGCAGGCGGTCGGACTGCTCGAACGCGGACAGTGCCGCCCGGTGACGCTCCAGCAGGTGCGGCTCCGCGGCAAGGAGGGAGTAGCCGCGCTCGCGGACCTTGTCGAGCAGCGCGCTGTGAAGCTCGCGGCTCTCCCGGCTGTCGTCCGGTGCGCGTCGCAACCATTCGTCGACCGCCGTCAGGGCCGCGTCCACCATGAACACGGCTCCCATCGGAGGAATGACCGGCTGCCGGTGCCCGAGCGGAGGTGAGTCATCGGCCGAACCCTGATTGGTGGCGAGCACCTGGACCGCGTCGTCGCGGATCCTGGCGAGGACACTGCAGTTGACCGAGAATTCGGTGCTGAGCTCCTCGACCTGAGACCGGATGGTCTCGGCGAGGTGCGCTGCCTGGATCAACTCGGGGTCGGGGGCGGCGACGAAGGACCCGGGCGAGAAACGCCCGTAGCCGCCCTGGAAGAAGAGCAGCGGCAGCGTCGACCGTTCGACGGCGAGATCCTGGACCCGGCCCAGCACGATGAAGTGGTCGCCCGCCTCACGGACCTCCTCAAACGTGCACTCGATCCACGACACCGCTCTGTCGAGAATAGGCGCCCCCAGCGGACCGGGCCGCCAGCCCACACCGTCGAACTTGCCTTCTTTGCTGGTCGCGATCTGTCGGCAGAGCGGCTCCTGGTCGGATGCCAGGACGTTGACGCAGAACGCCGAGGCGGTCCGGAGTCGCGCGAAGCTGCGCGAGCCGCTCGCCGGGAAGAAGGCGATCAGCGGTGGATCGAGGGAGACCGACGAGAAGGTTCCGACGACCATCCCGTCCGGTGCCCCTTCGTCCGTCACCGCTGTGACGACGGCTACCCCGGTCGGATAGTGCCCCAGGGTCTCGCGGAAAAGGGTGGCGTCGATGGGCCGGGACATGACTACTCCATCTGATCTTGGACGGCATGGGACTCCCGCCGAACGAACTCTTCAAAGGTCGTGGGCTGCCTGCCGAGCAGCCACGTGAGCACGTTGGCGTTCCCGATGAAGTCGTGACTGCTGTAGCGGGCGCTGATCGCTTGCAACACCTCGGCCTGGTACGGCACTTCGTCGAGGCTCTCTACCCTGAGGGACGCCTTGAGGAAGACGTCGGGGGCGATCTCCTCGGCGGTGACCTCACGGCCCGTCACCTCGGAGATGACGCGCGCGAGGTCGTACGCCGTGTAGCGACCGGGCGCCACGAGCTCGTAGGTGGCGCCCGCGTGACCGCGAGGGTCGGCCAGGACGGCCGCCGCCACCTGCGCCACGTCGTCGACGTCGACCATCGACTGGTAGCGGTCGAGCGTCCACGACAGGCGGAACACGGCCTCCTGGAAGGCGGGCACGAGCCGGTGGCGCAGCATGTAGTTGGCCGGCTGGAGGATGGTGAACTCCAGGCCCGACGACACCAGGTACTCCTCGATGTCGCGCTTGATCTCGTGCTGGATCAGGTCCGTGATGATCGCGTGCAGCACCGAGCTGAACACGAAGTGCGTCACGCCCGCCTTCTTCGCGGCGTCGACGGCCGCGAACCCCGTCGCACGCTCGTCGGGATGAAGGGCGGGCCCGACGTAGTAGACCGTGTCCACGCCGCGCACGGCACGCGTCAGTACCGCCGGATCGGAGAGGTCTCCGACCAGGACGTCGCTCACGCCGGCGGTGCGGAGTGCCCGCGCGGACTCGTCGGAGCGGACGCAGGCGCGCAGTTCGGCTCCTGCTGCCACCAGCCTCGGGATGAGGCGCTTTCCTTGGTTGCCGTTTGCGGCGGTCACGAGAATCACAGGTGCACCCACTTCTACTTCTTGGTGATCGCCTTCAGGAACGTGATGTCGCCCTTCTTGGCGAACTGGTGCAACCCGACCGCGTTCATGTCCGGCTGGTGCTCGCGCTGCGGCTCGGGCACCGAGGGGTTACCGGTCCACGACAGCAGTCGGCAGACGCGTCGCTTGATGCGCCAGCCGTCTTCGGTGCGGACGAGTTCGTCGTCGTAGTAGCCGGTCCCCGTCCAGGTGGGCCCGCCTTCGGCCGCCTCACGCACGAGGATCCAGGTGCCGTAGCTGAAGGCGTTCGCCGTGTCCCCGTCGACGTTGACCAGCTGGCCCATCATCGTGTGGACGTGGCTGTCGAGGCTGTCGTGGAAACCGGCGAAGGACGTCTTGAACTCCTCGAGGCCGATCCAGGCGGCTCCGGCCGGGCCGAAGACGGCCTCCACGTCCGTGGTGAAGACGCGGCCGAACAGGTCCCACTGACGCGTGTCGAGTGCGAAGGCGTACATGTTCAGGGCCTCGATGATGGCGGCCTTGTCGTCGTTGCTCATGCGTGTGTCCCTCTTCTTCTTTATCGGGTGTCTGACGCCGGGCAGGTCGAAAGGACCTCGCCGAGCTGAAGGTGTGGCGCGGTCCGCTACGACGACCGTTCGAGGACGCCTGCCGACGACTGGGCCTCGACTCCGCACAGCGCCCGTCCGATGTTCTCGGTCCAGGTGTCGATGCCGTGCGCCGCGTGCAGGCTGCCCGCGCGGCAGTTCCGGGCGATCAACTGGAGCGGCTGCCGTTTGGCGATCGCCGAGGCTCCGGACGCGCGGAAGAGCGTCTCGACGGCGGAGCTGCACGCGTCCCATATGTAGGCGACGTCGGTGTGGAGTTGGAGGGTGTCGCGCTCGGACGGATCCGTCCCCTCGGCCTCCAGGCGGTCGAGCCCGGCCACCGCGGCGTCGGCCACCGCTCCGACCGCGCCCAGGAACACCTCCATCGCGTGGTCGGCCATGCCGAGCGCGACGCCCGCGCCCGTGACGAGCGAGCGGGCGAGGCCCCCGCGGCGCGGCCCTTCGCCCCGCGCGGTGAGCTCGCCGATCCGTTCGGTGAGCCGCTTCGGGGTGCTGAAGTGCTCGTCGGGGACAAACAGTTCGCCATCCGTCGCCATGGTCTGGCTGCCCGTGGCGGCCATCCCCATCGCGTCCCAGTCGTCCCGTGCGACCAGCGATTCCTTCGGGACGAGCACCATGCCGAGCTTCGTGTCGTCCGTCTCGTCGTAGAAGACGGCGAGGTAGCCGTGGGACGCGTGGACGCTCCCGGTGGAGAACGGCCAGGCGCCCTCGATCATCCAGCCGCCGTCGACCTGCCGCGCGGTCCCCGCCATGCGCCGGCTGGTGCCGGCCACCGCGAACGTGCGGTTGCCGGTCCAAGGGGCCTCGTACACCGGCGCGACAGTGTCCTCGTCGAAGGCGAAGCTCCACAGGTTCCCGCCCGCGGCCGCCCACACCATCCAGGCCGTCGCCCCGCATCCCGAGGCGAGCGCACGGAGGATGTCGTGCAGTTCGCGCGTCGTGAAGTCCGCTCCCCCGAAGCGCTTCGGCGCCGTCAGGCCGAAGACGCCGGCCGCGTCGAGGCGCTCGATGCTCTCCTGGGGAATGCGCCGCTCCCGCTCGGCCGCGGCCTGCTGGGCACGCAGCCACGGCCGCAGCTCCACGACGCGATCGACGATCTCCTGGCCCTTCGGCAGGCCGGTGTCGATGATCGCGGCCTCGTCGTGTTCCACCATGGTTGCGCTCCTCGTCCTGGAAGTCGCCGGTGCGTCGCGGACCCCGCTCATGACGGGCGATCCGCTGGATGGCCGTCTGGAACGTCGTCGCACGGACGACGCCGACCCGTCCGACTCCCGCCGTGCGGCGGCGGTGCGGCCTCGTCGGACGGGGTGGCGGCCTGAGAACCATCATTGAGAGCCCTCACATTTTCTGTCAACACTTTGGCACGGAGTGAATGATCAGGCACCCCAGCCGACGAGACGTAGGACGATGGCCCGACAACACCCATCAACCAACTCTCACGTGCTGTTACTAGAGGTCTGCGCGCACTCAGACCGCCTACCCGCCGGGGAGCCACTGGATTCACGCCTCCGCGCGACAGACAGTCCTCAATGATTTCCGCGCTAAATGTTGACACTTTGCGAGAGGGGCTCTTACGGTGCGTCGCACAGCCCCTTCTCTCCGGCCGGCGCCGACGCTCCCTCTCAGCAGCCTCGTCCGCCCTCCGACGATCTCGGCCGCCGCGCGTCCCTGACCGGCAGCCCAGCCAGAAACGAGTTCACGACCGTGCCGATCGACATCACCCGGCTCACCCAGGCCCAGCCCTTCCAGCCCGCCGGCCACCACGGCGTCGGGCCTGTCCATCTCTTCGGCGGCAAGGACTACGACGGCGCCGTGACGACGGCCCTGTCGCACTACCTCCCCGGCGGCCGTGCCGACATGTCCCCCGTCCCCGCGGAGACGCTGTACGTCGTCCTGACCGGCACACTGACGCTCGACTCCGAGGGCGACACCCACGACCTGCACCCCCTGGACGCGGTGCGGCTCACGACCGGGACGCTCCGCAGTGTCGAGAACCGCACGAATCTGCCCGCGAGCATGCTGGTGATCCGACCCAACTCCGCGGCTGGACAGGCGGACAAGACGGTGGAGGCCCGGTCATGAGCGGGCCCCTCGACGGGCTGCTCGTCGTCGACCTGTCCCGTGCGCTCGCCGGTCCCCAGGCCGCGATGATGTTCGGCGACCTCGGGGCCCGTGTGATCAAGGTCGAGAGTCCTTCCGGGGACGACAGCAGGTCCTGGGGGCCGCCGTTCGTCCACGCCGAGGACGGCGCCAGCGCCACGGAGTCGACGTACTTCCTGTCCTGCAACCGGAACAAGGAGTCGATCACGCTCGACCTGAAGCGTGCCGAGGACGCACAGGTGCTGGCCGCGCTCATCCGGCGGGCGGACGTGTTGATGGAGAACTTCAAGGCCGGCGCCCTGGGACGTCTCGGGTTCGGCAGCGAACGGCTGATGGAGCTCAACCCGCGCCTGGTGGTGCTGTCGATCAGCGGTTTCGGGCACGACGGCCCTGAGGCCGGCCGCGCCGGGTACGACCAGATCGCGCAGGGCGAGGCGGGGCTGATGTCCCTCACCGGGCCGGATGCGGACCACCCCCAGCGGATCGGGGTGCCGATCGCCGACCTGCTCGCCGGTATGAACGGCGCGTTCGGCGTGCTCGCGGCGCTCCGGGAACGCGAGCGCACCGGCCGGGGGCAGATCGTGCGCACCTCGCTGCTCGCCTCGGTCGTCGCGGCCCATGCCTTTCAGGGGACGCGCTGGACCGTGGGCGGCGAAGTGGGCACGGCGCAGGGCAATCACCACCCGACCATCGCGCCCTACGGGCTGTTCCGGTGCGCGGGTGGCAATGTGCAGATCGCCTGCGGGAACGACGCCATGTGGCAGCGCCTGTGCGACGCGTTCGGCATCCACGCCGACGACCCCCGTCACGCCACGAACCGCGACCGGGTGGCCCACCGCGACAGCGTCGCCGAGCTCCTGGAGAGCGTGTTCGCCGACCTCGCTCCGGACGAGCTGCTGCACCGGCTCTCCGACGCCGGGGTCCCGGCCGGCCGGGTGCGCTCGCTCGACGAGGTCTACGAGTGGGAGCAGACCCGCTCGCAGCGGCTCCTCATCGACGTCGAGCATCACGGCGTCGGAAAGATGAGCCTGCCGGGTTCGGCGCTGCGGATGTTCGCCGTCGATGCCGCGGGGTCCGAGACCGAGACGACGCGCGTCGACCACTGCCCGCCACCCGTTCTCGGCGCCGACGCCGACGCCGTCCGGGAGTGGCTGGAGAGCCCGCAAACGCACTGACCCACCTGGCTGCGCCCGTGCCCCATGAACGACAAGTCCCCATGAATGACGAGTCCCCACGAATGACGAACCACAGAGGAGTTGACGTCGATGAGCGCGTCTCCCGACACGTCCGATACATCTGATACATCTGATACGTCCGACAGGCAGGCAGCGATCCTCGACAAGGTCCGCGCGCTCGGGCCGACGTTGCGCGAACGCGCCCTGGATGCGGAACGCGAGGGCCGCCATTCCGACGAAACCATCGCCGACCTGGACGCCACCGGCGCCTTCGCCATCGGCAGCCCCGCCGAGTTCGGCGGCCACGAACTGACCGTTCGCCAGCAGTTGGACGTCGTCTCCGAGGTCTCCAAGTGGGACGGCTCGGCCGGATGGATCGTGTGGGTCGGCGCCTCCACCAACTGGATCCCCGCCGGTTCCGGCGCCCGCGTCGTCAAGGAGGTCTACGCCCCGGAATGGGTCGGCCCACGAGTCGCTGCCTCCAGTCACTTCCCGGCCTCACGGGGACGTGCGAGGCGGACCGGCGGTGGCTGGATCATCTCCGGCGGCCCCTGGACCTTCGGCAGCGACTCCCTCTGGGCGCCGTACACGAACCTCGGCTGCATCGCCGACGACGGCGAGGGCCCGTACCTGGTCGGCGTTCAGGTTCCGCGCGACGAGCTCAAGTTCCTCGACGACTGGCAGGTCGCCGGCATGCGCGCCACCGGCAGTGTCTCCTCGACGCTGGCGCAGGACGAGCTCTTCGTGCCCGAGCACCGCGTCGTCGACTTCCGTGACGTCACCGGCAGGACGCTGGACAACGGTCTTGAGAGCTCTTTGTGGAAGGCGCCCACGCTCGGCTGGTCGTTCAGCCTCATGGCGGGCATGTCGATCGGGATCGCTCTGGGCGTGCTGGAGCGGTTCCTGGAACGCTCCGCCGGGCGGCCCATCCGCGGCACCACGTACAAGAACCAACTGGAAGCACCCTTGACGCACCTGATGCTCGCCGAGGTGCACTCCAAGATCCAGTCGGCCACGGCGATGACCCGCGCCAACGCCGAGGAGACCGACCGGCTCGGGGCGCTGGCCGCCGCCGGTACACCCGCAGACGGCGAGTACATGCAGAAGTTCAGCGCCCGGGTCCTCCTCGAGACGGCCTACGCGGCCAAGTGGTGCGCGGAGGCCATCGAGTTGCTGCAGAGGAACTCCGGCTCGACCGCGATCATGGAGAGCGAGCCGATCCAGCGGGCCTGGCGCGACGCACGGGTCATCACCCTGCACGGCGCCCTCAATCTCGAGGCCCTCTCCGAGAACTACGGACGGCTGATGGCCGGATCCCAGCCGCACAAGTTCGCGGGGATCACCACCCTCGATCGTTTCGCGCCGCCCCCGGTGACCGAACGGCGCTCGTAGAGAAGGAGGTTAAACGATGAGCAGCGCACCATCGATCCGGGCGGCCGTAGTCGACGCCCCGGGCGCCGCGCCGCGCGTGGGCTCGGTCGTACTGCCGCCGCGCGCCCCCGGTACCACTCTCGTGTCGGTGGTCGCCGCGCCGTTGAACCCGCTGGACCTGGTCATCGCGTCCGGGACGTTCCATTCGGCGCGCCACGAATCCCCGTACGTCCCGGGCAGCGAGTGCGTGGGCGTCGTGCTCGACTCCGACCGGCATCAGCCCGGCTCGTGGGTCTACGCGGAGTGCCACGCCTCGCCGGACACTCCGGGCTCCCTCGCCACGCAGGTGCTCGTCGACGACGATGATGTGCTGCCGTTGCCCGAGGGGATCGATCCGGTGCGGGGCGCGGCCGTCGGCAACTCCGGGACGGCGGCGTTCATGCCTCTGGTCGAGGACGCCGCCCTGCGCACCGGGGAGACGGTCCTCGTGCTGGGGGCCACGGGCGCGGTCGGGCAGCTCGCGGTCCAGGTGGCGCACCGGCGCGGCGCGGGCCGGGTGGTCGGCGTCGCCCGCGACCACGCGGCGCTGGAGCGCCTGCCGGACCTGGGTGCGGACGCCGTCGTCGACCTGCGCGGCGGCGAGAGCGCCGAGGAGCTGGCGGAGCGGCTGCGGGCGGTGGCCGGTCCGGTGGACGTCGTCCTCGACGGTGTCTACGGGGTGCCGCTGGAGGCCGCGTTGCAGGTGTGCGCGCCACGGGCCCGGGTGGTCAACGTCGGCAATCCGGCCGGCGCGACCGCCCTGATACCGGCCGGGCTGCTGCGCGGCAAGCAGCTCACCCTGTCCGGCTTCGCCGGTCTGCACACCCCGCTGCGCGCCAAGCAGGCGGCGCTGACCTGGCTGTGGGACGCCCTCACCCGCGACGAACTGCGGGTCGACGTCCGCACCTTCCCGCTCGACGACCTCCCGTCGGCCTGGCGGACGCAGGCGGTCTCGCCCCACGCCAAGTGCGTCGTCCTGCCCCAGGGCAGCGGACTCCCCGAGCACCCCACCACAGCCCCCACCCGACGAGATCGGAGCACACGTCCGTGACCCACCGCACCCAGACCCGCAGCGGGGAGCCGCGCGCATGACGACGCAACCCGCGCCGCACTCCGGCGCACCGCTGCGGCCGGTCGTCGACGTCGTGGTGATCGGCGGCGGTCCCGTCGGCCTGCTGACCGCCGTCTTCCTCGGCCGGGCCGGGCTGCAGGTGTCCGTCGTGGAACGCTGGCCGCAGCGCTATCCGCTGCCGCGGGCGTGCACGATCGACCACGAGGCGCTCCGCATCCTCCAGGCCGCGGGGCTCATGGCGGACCACGCCGACCTGTTCGAGCCGTCCCAGGGCGAGCGGGGCGGGTACGAGTTCCGCAACGGCGAGGGCGAGTTGCTCCAGGCCATCGACTGGAACAGGATCGCCGAATCGGGGTGGGCCAACACGAACGGCTTCTACCAGCCCGAACTCGAGGCCGTCTTGGAGGACATGGCGCTCGCGACGCCGGGCGTGACGGTCCACCGCGGATGGACTTTCCAGTCCCTGGAGCAGGACCGCGGCAACGAGCAGGTCTCCGTCCAGGTGGCTCCCACCGAGCAGCCGGACGAGACCGAGCGCATCCGGGCACGCTGCCTCGTCGGTGCCGACGGGGCCAACAGCGCCGTCCGTTCCGCGCTCGACATCGGTGTCGGCGACTCGGGGTTCGAGGCCGACTGGCTGGTGGTGGACTACCAGCCGCTGGCCGAGGAGAAGTGGAGCGCCTTCGTCACCCAGTACTGCGACCCGGCGCAGCCCGCGACCGCGGTCAACAGCGGCCCGGGGCGGCGGCGGTTCGAGTTCATGCGCCGCGCGGACATGACCGTAGAAGAACTGGGGCGGGAGAACACGGCCTGGCGGCTCATGGCGCCCTGGGGCGTGACACCGCAGACCGCCCGGCTCGAACGGCACGCCGTGTACACGTTCCGCGGCAGGTGGGCGCACAACTGGCGCGAGGGGAACGTCTTCCTCGCGGGTGACGCCGCCCATCTCATGCCGCCGTTCCTCGGCCAGGGCCTCTGCGCGGGTCTGCGGGACGCGCGCGCCCTGTCGTGGCGGCTCGGCATGGTGCACCACGGCCTCGCGGCACCGGACGTGCTGGACACGTACGGCCCCGAACGCACCGGCCACGTACGGGAGATCATCGACGAGGCGGTGGCCGCGGGCCGTGTCATCTGCGAGCTCGATGCCGACCGGGCCGCAGCCCGTGACGCCGAGATGAAGAGACGCTCGCTCCATCCCGATGCCGCTACGCGGGAGCCCCCGCACCCGCGCCTGGGCGAGCCGTCGTTGACGGTCGACAGCGGGGGTTCCGAGGGGCGTCTCGCGCCCCAGGGACGTATCCAGATCGCCGACTGGGTGGGTCTGTTCGACGATGTCGTCGGCAGTGGCTGGCAGTTGATCAGCCGGGTCGGGGACCCGACCGAGCACCTGGATGACGAGGACACGTCCTGGTTCTGGCAGATCGGCGGCGTGGTCGCAGACGTGTCGGGCGCACGGGCGGTCAAGGATCTTGATGGCGCCTACGAGCGCTGGTTCGCCGCGCACGACTGCGAGGCGTTCCTGGCGCGCCCGGACTTCTACGTGTTCGCGGCCGGCCGGCACAGCGACATCCCGCGCTTCGTCACCCTGCTGCGCCAAGCGCTCACATCCCCTTCCGCGTGAGGACATCGGCTTCCGCATCACGAGATCGACTTCCGCGTGACGAGATCGACGGGGTTCTTCCACAAGGAAATCAAGGAGGATTTCACATGAGAGCGGAGAATTCCGTCGCGTACGCCGAGGCGGCCACGGAACCACCCGACGAGTCGAGAACTGGGTGGCGCACTGCGTTGGCGTCCACGCTCGGTCTCGCATGCGGCCCCAGCGTGCTCGCGGTCACGACGTTCGGGGCGTTCATCGCCCCGCTGCACCGCGAGTTCGGATGGAGCATCCCGGCCATCGGCCTGGCCTCGTCCCTCCTCAGCATCACACTCGTGCTCATCTCCCCCGTACAGGGTCTGCTGGTCGACCGGTTCGGCGGCCGCCGGGTGATCCTGTGCAGCTCTCCGTTCTTCGCGCTGTCCCTCATGGCGATGTACTTCCTGCCCGACAGCCTGCCCGCCTTCTACCTGGGCTGGGTGTTCATCCCGCTGTGCGGCCTGGGTCTGTGGCCGGTGTCCTATCTCCGGCTCACCGCGGGCTGGTTCGAGCGCCGGCTCGGGCTCGCGCTGGGCGTGGCCAACTCCGGCATCGGGATCGGCACGGTGCTCGCCCCGGTCCTCACCACGGTGCTGATCGGCACGTGGGGGTGGCGGGCGGCGTACCTCGGGCTCGGGGTGGTCGCGCTGATCGCGTTCCCGGTCGCGTACTTCCTTCTGGCCGAGCCCCGTCCGCGTACGGAAACGCGTCGGGTCAGTGGCGACACACTGCGGGCCGCGGCAAGGACCCGGCCGTTCTGGCTCGTGCTCGCCGCGTTCGTCCTCCTGGGCACGATCGGTTCGACGGTCCTCGTCCACCAGATCTCGCTCCTCCTGGACGCCGGGATTCCCTCGCACATCGCGAACCTGGTCCCGGTCGCACTCGGGGTCGCGCTCATCGTGGCCAGGCTCGTGACCGGGTGGCTGCTCGACCGCTTCACGGTGTCGCACGTCATGTCGGTCTATCTCGTCGGCGGCATCGCCTCGGTGCTGCTGTTCGCGGCCGGGCCGAACGTGCCGATGGCTCTTCTCGCGGCGGCGCTGTCCGGGTTGCTGATCGGTGCCGAGTTCGACGTCCTCAGCTACCTGATCCCGCGCTACTTCGGGCGTCTCGCCTTCGGCAGGATCTACGGTGTCGCGTTCGCCGTGTTCCAGATCGGCGGGGCGGCCGCGACGTCCCTGGTGAGTGTGAGCCGTGACAGGTACGGCTCCTACAGCCCGGCGATGCTCGTCCTGGCCGTCGCCTGCGCGGTCTGCGCCGTTCTGTTCCTGTGCCTCGGCCCGTACCGGTACGACGGGGCCTCACAGGTGACGATGCCGGAACCGGTCCCCCTCCCAACGCCGAACCTCGCGATTGTCGGGGACCAACCCACGAAGAAGGGCATGGAACATCATGACGGCGACGCCTCACCCGCATGACCCGCATCCGAGCGGTCAGCTCCCCGAAGCGCACCGGCCGCGGCCGGGCGGCTCGTTCGACGCCACAGCGATCACGTTCGCGGCGATGGGCCTCTTCGACGGTCTGAGCGCCGAGCAGCGCGCGCGGGTGCTGCTCCCCCACGACGACTCGGGCCGAACGCACTGGAACTTCCTGCCCGAGTCCGGCCGGCACGGCCTCCCGCTCCGCGAACTCGACCGTCACCAGGAGGGGTTGGCGCACCGCCTGCTCGCCGAGTCGATGTCGATCCCGGCCTACGCCCGCGTGGTCCAGGTGATGTCCAACGAGCACGTCTTGCGCGAACTCAACCTGCCCGTGTTCGGCCATGTCGCGGCCACCCTCCGCGATCCCCGCGGCTACTTCCTCACGTTCTTCGGCCAGCCGCAGCCGGACACCACCTGGGGCTGGCGCCTGGTCGGCCACCACCTGTCCGTCAACGTCACCGTCGTCGACGGCGACCTGGTCAGCGTCACTCCGTTCCTGCTCGGCGCCGAACCCGCCCGGTTCGGCCCGTTCCGCATCCTGGGAGAGGAGGAGGACACGGCCTTCGTCCTCCTCGACGGGCTCACCGCCGCCCAGCAGAAGCAAGCCGTCATCCACTCCCGGCCGCCTGCGGACTTCGTCACCCGCACCGTCTCTGCCGTCGGCGACGTCGAATACCCCGCCTACCACGGCGTCGGCCGCCGCGACGCGATGATCACCGACGACGACCGCAAAGCCCTCGCCTACTTCCGCGCCCACCCCCGCGGCATCCGGGCCGGCGACCTCTCCCCCGCCCAGCGCGCGCACTTCGACGACCTGCTCGCCCACTTCGTCGAGCGCGCCCGCCCGGGCCTGGTCGGCCACGAGATGGACCGCATCGCGGCCGCGGGCGGCGTCGACGAACTGCACTACGCCTGGGCCGGCGGCACCTCCATCGAGCAGCCGCACTACTTCCGCATCCAGGGCCCCGTCACCCTCGTCGAGTTCGACAACGCCGAGGACTACGCGAACCACGTACACAGCGTCTGGCGCGACCCGTCCAACGACTTCGGCGCCGACCTGTTGATCCAGCACCACCTCGAACACGAGCACGGCGGCCCGCCCGCGGAAGACACGGCCTGACCACCGGCGGGATCACCGCCTACGGCACCTCAACAACGACGAAAGAAGAGCTCCGTGGGCATGCCTCCGGAGACCGGAAAGGGAATCTCATGAGAATCGTGGGTGTCAGGCGAGCGCAGGGCGACTCCGGCGTGGAGGTCGCAACCCTGGCCGAACAGGACGACGAGATAACCGTCATCGCCCCACTCGCGGACTTCTGGGCCGACCCGACGAGGTATCTCTCACGGCCGCCCGCCGGGCCGACGGTCCCGGCCGCGTCGGTCGAGCGGGTCCCCCCCGTCCTTCCGGGCGCACGCGTCTTCTGCATCGGGCTGAACTACTACGCGCACGCGGCGGAGGGCAGTTTCCGCGACCAAGAACTGCCGCCGTACCCGACCCTGTTCGCACGGTGGCCGCAGTCCCTGACCGTGGACGGGGCGGAAGTCCCCGTGCCCTCCAACGAGGAGGGCCTGGACTGGGAGGGCGAGGTCGTCGCCTGGGTCGGAGCGCCCCTCGTCGACGCCTCGCCCGAGGAGGCTCTGGCATCGGTTGTCGGATACTCCGCGTTCAACGACCTGACGTCGCGCCGGGCCCAAAAGCTGACCTCTCAGTGGATCCTCGGCAAGAACGGGGACCGGTCCGGCCCGCTCGGCCCGCTCGTGCCCGTCGCCGAGGTCGGCGACCTGAAGCAGGGACTCCGACTGCGGACCCGGGTCAACGGCGAGACCATGCAGGACGCCACCACCGACCAGATGATCTACGCGGTCGGGGACACGCTCTCCCTCATCTCGCACACCCTGACCCTGCGCCCCGGTGACCTCCTCGCGACCGGCACACCGGCGGGCGTCGGCTACAGCCGCACGCCTCCCCAGTTGCTGCAGCCGGGAGACACGGTCGAGGTCGAGGTCGAACGCCTGGGTACGGTCCGGAACACGGTGGTGGGCAACGACCGCCGGTCCGGGCCGGGCGGCCTCAGGTCACATGCCGATCAGCCCGAGGCGCTGACACCTTGAGACGCCATTGACCTGGTGAGACCGGAGAGTGGAGGAGCGCCCCGGACAGCCATGAGACAGTCCGGTCTCGCCATGCCCTTACGCAGGATACGAATGTAATGTTGACACCTTGCCGCCGAGTCGCGGAGCCTAAGGCGTCCACCTCCTCTGCCCGGCGTCCGGGTGATGGGGTCCTCCTCGCCCGCCCGTCCATGCCTGGTCTGAAATGTCGACAGGCTTGCGACGGGCGTCGGCTACCGTTGTGCCCACAACTCGTCCGGTCGGTTCCGAGGAACATCCGAACGCCATGGAGACGCGTGAAAGACCTGCAGCCGATGACAGCACGGTCAGCCGAGGTGGCGAACAAGTTCGCCCGCCCCGACGACGCGGGCAGGGACCATCCTGATGAGATGAGCAGGGCCCATCACGCTCTCCGGCGCGCGATCATGCACGGCGACCTGCGCGCCGGCGACCCGCTGTCCCAGGTCGAACTGGCCCGGCAACTAGGCGTGAGCCGCGGCCCCCTTCGCGAAGCCCTGAGGATCCTGCAACGCGAGGGCTTCGTCGAGCAGGAGTCACAGCACCGCGCCCGCGTGGCGGCGTTCAGCGACGACGACCTGGATGAGCTGTACGCGATGCGGATCAGCCTCGAGTCGCTGGCGATCGGGATCGCCGTCCCGCGCATGACCGAGGACCATCTGCGTCACCTCGACGAGTTGCTGCGGGAGATGGACGAGAGAGCCCGCACGGGAGACGTCGAGCAGTGGGAGTGCCCGCACGAGAAGTTCCATCGCGCGCTGGTGCACCCGTCCGGCCCGCGCCTGGAACGGGAACTCGCCCTGCTGTCGGACCACGCCACGCGCTACCGCATGGCGTTCGTCTCGTGGAACCCTCTCGAATGGCAGGCGGACACGAGCACGCAGCACCACACCATCGCCGAGGCGGTGCAATCTCGTGACGCGAAGGCTGCCTCCCGTGTGCTGGCGACCCATCTGGCTCGCACCGCGCTCGTGGTTCTCTCCATCGCCTCGCCGTCGTACGAACCGGTCCGCATCCGCAAGGCTCTCGCCACCGCGAGTGCCGACTAGCAACCCCGGTTCTTCTCCCTCGTTCTCACCTCCTTCTCGGACGATGAGGGATCCGGACGACCACTTCGTCACCGGCCGGATCGCCACACGGACGACGCCGGTCAGTCCTCGCTGGGCGCCGCAGGGAGCTCGGTCTGGATGAGGGCCATGACGGAGGAGTCGGCGAGGGTGGTGACGTCTCCGACCGCGCGGTTCTCGGCGACGTCGCGCAGGAGGCGGCGCATGATCTTTCCGGAGCGGGTCTTGGGCAGTTCCGCGACGGGGAGGATGCGCTTGGGCTTGGCGATCGGGCCGAGCACGGAGCCCACGTGGTTGCGCAGGTCGGCGACGAGGTTCTCGTCGTCGGCGTTGGCGCTGCCGCGCAGGATGACGAAGGCGACGATGGCCTGTCCGGTGGTCTCGTCGGCGGCGCCGACGACGGCGGCCTCGGCGACGGCCGGGTGCGAGACGAGCGCGGACTCGACCTCGGTGGTCGAGATGTTGTGCCCGGACACGAGCATCACGTCGTCGACGCGGCCGAGGAGCCAGATGTCGCCGTCGTCGTCCTTCTTGGCGCCGTCACCGGCGAAGTACTGGCCCTCGAAGCGGGACCAGTAGGTGTCGATGAACCGCTGGTCGTCGCCCCAGATGGTGCGCAGCATGGAGGGCCACGGCTCGGTGAGGACGAGGTAGCCGCCGCCGTTGGGGACCTCGTGGGCCTCGTCGTCGACGACGGTCGCCGAGATGCCGGGCAGGGCGCGCTGGGCGGAGCCGGGCTTGGTTTCGGTGACGCCCGGCAGCGGCGCGATCATCATGGCGCCGGTCTCGGTCTGCCACCAGGTGTCCACGATGGGCGCCTTGTCGCCGCCGATGTTCTTGCGGTACCAGACCCACGCCTCGGGGTTGATCGGCTCGCCGACCGACCCGAGGACCCGCAGGCTGGTCAGGTCGAACTTGGCGGGGATGTCGTCGCCCCACTTCATGAACGTCCGGATCGCGGTCGGCGCCGTGTAGAGGATCGTGACGCCGTACTTCTGCACGATCTCCCAGAACCGGCCCTGGTGCGGGGTGTCCGGGGTGCCCTCGTAGATGACCTGCGTCGCACCGTTGGAGAGCGGCCCGTACGTGATGTACGAGTGGCCGGTGACCCAGCCGATGTCGGCCGTGCACCAGTAGACGTCGGTCTCCGGCTTGAGGTCGAAGACCGCGTGATGCGTGTACGACGCCTGGGTGAGGTAGCCGCCGGAGGTGTGCAGGATGCCCTTCGGCTTACCCGTCGTGCCCGACGTGTAGAGGATGAACAGCGGGTGCTCGGCGTCGAACGCCTGCGGGGTGTGCTCGGCGGACTGCTTGGCGACGACGTCGTGCCACCACACGTCGCGGCCCTCGGTCCACGCGACATCCTGCCCGGTGCGCTGCACGACGAGGACCTTGTCCACGGATACGCGGGTGAGGGCCTCGTCGACGGCGGGCTTCAGCGCGGAGGGCTTGCCGCGGCGGTAGCCGCCGTCGGAGGTGATGACGACCTTGGCGTCGGCGTCCTCGATGCGCTTGGCGATCGCGTCGGCCGAGAAGCCGCCGAAGACGACCGAGTGCGCGGCGCCGATGCGGGCGCAGGCGAGCATCGAGATGACGGCTTCGGGGATCATCGGCAGGTAGACGGCGACCCGGTCGCCGCTCTGCGCGCCGAGTTCGGTCAGGCGCGTTCGCGGCGCGGCTGACCTCGTCCTTGAGTTCGGCGTAGGTGATGGCGCGGCTGTCGCCGGGCTCGCCCTCGAAGTGGATGGCGACCCGGTCGCCGTTGCCCGCCTCGACGTGCCGGTCGACGCAGTTGTAGGCGACGTTCAGCTTGCCGTCGGCGAACCACTTCGCGAACGGCGGGTTCGACCAGTCAAGGGTCTCGGTCGGCTCGCTGGCCCAGGTGAGGCGGCGGGCCTGCTCGGCCCAGAAACCGAGCCGGTCAGCCGTGGCCTGCTCGTACGCCTCCGCCGTGACGTTGGCGTTCGCGGCCAGGTCAGCCGGCGGCGCGAAGCGTCGCTCTTCCTTCAGAAGATTGGCGAACGAGGCACCGCCGTCGACTGCTCCACCTTCGCGTGATTCAGACATGTCCACTCTCTTCCTTGAGTCGTGGCGCACGGGCGCCTCTGCACGCGGGACGCCTGGCCCCACGATGCAGCCCTGCGCTCTGGTCGATGTGCTGTTCCGTGTTGGCGCTCAGGACGTGGCGAGTTCGGCCTGAGAGGCGTCCACCGTGCCGGACCCGGCGACCACCTTGGAGCGGGAGCCCGTGGTACGCCTGCCGCGCCGGTCCGCGAGCAGGGCGAGGCCGACTCCGATGACGACCCAGACCGTCAGGACCAGGGCGGGCAGACCGCCGCCCGTGCCGTCGAAGAAGGCGTTGGCCCGCAGAAGGCTGCCCGAGGCCCCCGGCGGAAGCAGCTGGCCGACGGTGCCCCAGCCGTCGGGCAGCCAGTGCGGCCCTGTGGCCAGGCCCGAGAGGGGGTTGCCGAGCAGCATCATGAGGGCGCCGCCGAAGGCGAAGCCGGCCATGCCGAACCGGGCCTGGAGGCCGAGGAGCGTCGTGGACAGAGCCGCCATGCCGAGGATGACCCCGAGCGCGGTGAGCCCGTAGTTTCCTTCGATCGAGTGCGTGCCGAACTGGAGGACGGCGGCGATGGCCGCGCCCGCCACGACGGAGAAGGTCAGCGCTCCCGCGAGACGGACCCGCAGCCCGCGATGGCCGGGGAAGACGTTGCCGAGAATCAGGGCGGGGAAGATCCCGCCGAAGATCATGGGCATCAGTGCCGCGGTCAGCCCCGCGCCCCGGGGGTCGTCGTCAGTGAAGGGCACCAGGTCGTGGACGCTGGCCTGCGTCTTGTTCTGGTCGGCGACGCCGTCGCCCAACGCGGTGATGGCGCTGGTGGCCGAGGGGCCGCCGGCGGTGGCGGTGTAGACGTCGACGCCCTGAGCCGTGATCGCGAGACCGCCCGCGATGTCGCCTCCCCTGACAGCCGTCTCGACGGCGCCGGAAGTCTCGTACACACGGACGTCCCACTCGGGTCCGTCAACGTTGTCCCGAAGCGCCTCGGCCGCCTCCCCGGGCCCGGTGACACCTAGGGGTACATGGTGCGGGCCGCTGTTCAGCGAGGGCAGCGCGAAGGCGCACAGCATCGCGGCTATGAGGGCCGCCAGGGCGAGGACCACGAGGGTCAGCTTGCGTCCCGTACCGGGCGGAGTGGCGTGGTGCGTCATGGAGAGGTCTTTCTTTGCTGGGCGCCGTCCGCTGCAAGGGGGCAGAGCCCCTTGCAGCGGACGGGGTGGTGAAGAAGGTCGGCCCGGCGTTGAGAGCCTGAGGCCGCGTGCGCCGGAACGCCAACGTGGATCGCTCTGGCATGTCGGGCGGCTGCGACTTCATCGAGGCCGGAGCCGCCCGGCATCCGGCCGACGACGTCAACCGGCGGTGAGCGCCACCCGCATCTGTCAGGCGTGGGCCTCTGCCGCGGCGACGATCCAGTTCCGGAACTCGACGGCGTAGTGCCGCAGGTGGTGGTCCAGGACGTCCTGCGGGCAGGACGTGGGGAAGTAGACCGTCAGGTTCGCGGTGAACCCTTCGGCGGTGTCGCCGAACTGGATCAGCGCCCGCCCGACGACGGTGCCGTCCTCCAGGAAGAGGTTCGAGGACATCTTGCGCGGAAACTCCGACTCCGGAAGGAGTTCAGCCGCGTCGTCGGCCCAGGCCATCGCGGCCGTGCCCCAGCCACCCATGTAGAACGAGGCGACGTGCGGGCCGATGTTCTCCACCACGCGCGCGCCGATGTCGTCGGTGCCCATCACGTAGTGCTCGGGGTGCGCAGCGAGCAGCGGGCGGGGGTCGTCGCCCGCGAAGGCCGCGTCCATCCACTCGAGGAACTCGGCCGAGGCCAGGCCCCGCGCCTGGAGCACCGTCGTACCGCCGCGGAACTCACCGTCGGAGGTGCGCGCGCACTCCCGCAGGAAGGCGTTTCCCTCCTCGATGTCCGCCGCCAGCAGATCCAGCAGGCCCTGGCGGCCCAGTCGCGTCCTGAAGCGGTCCAGGGCACGGCGGGCGTAGAACAGCTCGAAGTCGTCGATGCCGCCGGCGCCGGTCGGCCCGGACTCGAGCGTCACGGTCACAGCCGGGGAAGTCTGCTTGTCGGTCATGGTCGAACCTCCAGTATTATGCGAATGTAAATTCACATTCGCGTTACGAGGTTACGCAGAGAGGCCCACCCCTTGTCAACAGTTCCTGCCGAAACCCCCGCCGATACGATGCGGACATGACCGACCAGCACGACTGCCCGGCGCCGTACAAGGAGCCTCAGCAGGCACGCAGCGCCGCGACCCTGGCCCGCGTACTGCGCGCGGCCGAGGACATCGCCTCCTCTGCCGGCCTGGAGGAGATGACGATGACCGGCGTCGCGGAACGCGCCGGCGTCTCGGTCGGCACGATCTACCGCCGCTTTGAGGACAAGGAGCAGCTGATCAACGCGCTCACCGAGCGGATGCTGGACCGGCGTGAGGAGTACGTGGCCGAGCGGCTCCGTGAGGCCGAGCCGTCACTGTCCGGCGTCATGGACGCCTACGCGCACGCGCTGCTGCGGTCCTTCGCCGACAGCAACAACCTGTTCCCCGAGCTGCTGCGCGCGCGAGGTGCCAAGGTCACGGACCGCGGCGCCCGCACCATCACTGTGGTCCACGGGCTCCTGCTCGAAGCGGCGGCTCCCTACGCGGACCAGATCCGCCGCTCCGACCCGCAGGCGGCGCTGGACACCGCGGCCCGCGCCCTCCTCGGCGCCTGTTTCCACAACTCCGTACGCCCCGACCCGGCGACCGGCGAGACGGCCCAGCGCCGCTACGCGGACGAACTCAGCGACATGGCGCTCGCCTACCTCCTCACGCCCGACCGCCGGACCTGAGTCCCGGGCTCACAGCCAGCGGCGCCACTTGAAGACGCCCCACAGGCCCACACCGAAGCCGATCATCAGCGCGACGGCGAGCGGGTATCCCCATGTCCAGTGGAGCTCCGGCATGTGGTCGAAGTTCATGCCGTAGATGGAGGCGATCAGGGTCGGGGTGAACAGGATCGCCGCCCACGACGAGATCTTCTTGACCTGCTCGCCCTGCTCGATGGTCTCCTCCGCGAGGCGGCGGCTCTCCTCGCCCTGGGCGAGGCTCGCGCTCGACATGCGCCGCATGGCCTCGTTCTGGTCCATCGTCACGAGCGTGGAGTGGACGGTCAGCGCGTTCTCCAGCAGGGACCTGGCCCCGTCGACGCGTTCCGTCACCCGGATCGTATGGTCGAGGACGTTGCGCAACCGGTTCTGCACCTCGTCGCCCGTGCCGTACCGGTCGGCGCCGCGAAGCAGTCCCCGCACCATGTCCGGGAGCGATCCGATCGCGCGCTGGAGGGCGATCACCTGCGCGAGCAGCCGGTAGATCCGCTCCGAGAGCGCGGGATCCGCGTTCCCCTCGCCGAACAGGCTGTCCTCCACCTCATCGATGTCGTTCATCAGCCCGGCGGCGACGGGCGCGTAGCCGTCGACGATGACGTCGAGGAACGCCGTGAGCATCGCCTCGGGCCCCTTGGCGAGGAACTCCGGGTCTGCTTCGAGAGCTTCGCGGGCAGCGGACAGGTCCGGCACAGCATCGTGCCGGACGGTGATGACGAACTGCGGCCCGACGAAGAGATGGACCTCACCGAAGTCGACGCTCTCGCGCCGGTCGTCGTACGAGGCGGGGCGCAGCACGACGAACATCGTGTCGCCGTAGCGTTCGAGCTTCGCGCGCTGATGCCCCTTGTGCGCATCCTCGACTGCCAGGGGGTGCAGACCGAACCGGGCCGCCGCAGTCTCCAGTTCCTCCGGGCCGGGGTCCATCAGCCCGATCCAGGCCACTCCCCCCGAGCGCTCCAGATCGTCGGCGGCGTCCTCCAGGTCGGAGGGGCACGTGGCACGTCGCCCTTCGACATACATGCGGCCGTCGATCGCTGTCATGGGCCCGTCCCCTCGTCGTCGCTGGGCTACGGCGTCGGGACCAGCACGCTCTGCACGGCGGGCCCGACGAGCATGATCAGCTTCTCACGCTCCGCCTCGGCGAGCGTGTGGACGCCGACCACTCCGCGCCCCACCACGAGGCCGACAAGCATCGACGAGACGATCCCCGCGCGGAGCATCGCGTCGCCGTCGACGGCATCCGCATCGGCGTCCGCATCGGCGTCCGCGCCCTCGCCCGCGTCGGCATTGCGCGAGCTGACAGCAGCGGCGAAGAAACGTTCCTGGATGAACTCGCGCAGTTGCTCGTTCGCCTGCTCGTTGACGATGGCGCCCCGGAGCATCGCCATGAGCGGCTCGGACGTCCTGGCGTCTCCCTCCCACACGTCGAGGAAAGCCCGGACCACGCGTTCGCCAAGGCCGTCGTCCGTCCCCTCGAACGCGTCACTGAAGTGCGTCAACGCGTCCGCAGGAACGGCCATGACGGCGGCGAACAGCTCGTTCTTCGACCGGAAGAACTGCATCACCAGCGACGCGTCCACCCCGGCGTCGCCCGCGACCCGCCGGATCGTGGTCCCTGTGAAGCCGTCGGCCGCGAAACGGGCGCGGGCCGCGGTGAGGATCGCCTGCCGGGTCGTGCTCGTTCCCGGCCGACGTCCGGGGCGGGCGGCGGAGGCGGGACTCGTGTGCGCGGTCATGCCCCAAAACTACCTCCAGGTCAAGGAACTCAACATCAGTTGAGTTTCTCTTGCGGCGGACCTACGCTCGAAATGTCGGCAGAGCCGCATGTCGGCGGAGCCCGTCCCCCGGACGGAAAGATGCGAGGAGCGCACCATGAGTGACGGCCAGAAGGTATTCACGCCCTCCCAGCCCCTGGAGCCGGGCGCCCGGTACGGGATCCTGAGCGACTTCGAACCCGGGACGCGGACGCTGGAGGCGGGTTTTCAGATCGCGCCGCCGTTCAAGCCGCTGCCTGTTGACATCGTGCTCGACAAGGACGTAGCGGTGACGCTCCGCGACGGCGTCACGATCTACGTGGATGTCTTCCGCCCTGCCGGGACCGAGCGGGTACCGGTCATCGTGGCGTGGAGCCCTTACGGCAAGGGGCAGGGCTCGTCCGCCAGCGTGATGGGCATCTTCGGGATGGTCGGACTCGATAACGCGATCGTGTCCGGGCTGGAGAAGTTCGAAGGACCCGACCCCGCCTACTGGTGCGCGCGGGGCTACGCGATCTGCAACCCGGACATCCGGGGCGTGGCCAACTCCGAGGGCGACAGCGTCATTTGGGACCGCCAGGAGGGCCTTGACTGCTACGACCTCATCGAGTGGCTGGGTGTCCAGGACTGGTGCACCGGCAAGGTCGCGATGAGCGGAACCTCGTACCTCGCGGTCTCGCAGTGGTTCACCGCGGCCGAGCAGCCGCCGCACCTGGCGGCGATCAACCCGTGGGAGGGCGTCAGCGACGTCTACCGCGACCTGGTGCTGCGCGGCGGCATGCCGGACACCGGCTTCGCCCGGCAGCTCCAGGACAACAGCTACTTCGGCAAGGGCCAGAAGGAGGACATCCTCACGGAGGCCGAGCGCCACCCGCTGATGGACGGCCTGTGGGAGAACAAGATCCCGCAGTTCGAGAACATCACCGTGCCCGCGTACGTCGTCGCCAGCTACTCCAACACCCTCCACACAGCCGGTACGTTCCGCGCCTGGCGGCGAATGGCCTCCGAGGACAAGTGGCTGCGCGTCCACAACAGCCAGGAATGGCCCGACTACTACGACGAGGCCAACGTCGAGGACCTGCGCCGCTTCTTCGACCACACCCTCAAGGGCGAGGACAACGGGTGGGAGCAGACGCCCCGCGTGCGCTACTCCCTCCTCGACCTCCAGGGCGGCGACCAGATCAACGTCCCGGCGGACCAGTTCCCGCCGGCCGACGTCACGTCGACGAAGTACTACCTCGACGGACGCACCCGGACCCTGGCGACGACGGCGCCCGACGCCGAGGCGACGGCGGGGTACGCCGTCGCGTCCCACCCGGACCTGGTGTCCTTCGTGACGCGCTTCGACGAGGAGACCACGCTGGTCGGCTACCCCAAGGCACACCTGTGGGTCGAGGCGGACGGCTCGGACGACATGGACCTGTTCGTCCTCGTCCAGAAGCTCGACGCGTACGGCACCCCACTGCAGGCGTTTACCGCGCTCAACCAGGGCGCACTGGCCCAGGACGTCACCGAGCGGGGCGCCTCGATCCTGCGCTACAAGGGCTCCGACGGCCGACTGCGCGTCTCGATGCGCCACCTGGACAAGGCCCTGGCCACCGACGACGTCCCCGCCCACACCTTCGACCGGGTCGAGAAGCTCTCACCCGGCGAGGTCGTCGATGTCGAGATCGACCTGCTCCCGGTCGGGCTCACCTTCCACCCGGGCGAGCAACTCCGCTTCCTCATCAGCGGCCGGTCACTGCTAGGCACGATGATGCCCGGCATCCGCGAGTACGAGCCTGCCAACAGCGGCCGGCACGTCATCCACACCGGCGGCGACCGCGCGTCGTACCTGCAGCTTCCGGTCAAGACGGCGTGACCCGGGCGGTCCGCCCCGCCTCCACCCGAGGGCGGGGCGGGTCGGCCGATGCACGCACCTTCGGCCCAGTCTCAGGGACGGACCAACGCGCGGACCGGACCAGCGAGTTCGTCGGGGCGGCTGAGCGTCATCACCTCTACGTCGGCCGCTATGTCGCGCAGGGGCAGGTAGACGAGATCAGGCAGTCCGATGCGTTCCGTGGCGGCCGGGACGACGGCCACGCCGACGCCCGCACGAGCGCGCCGAGGGCGCCCGTCATCCGGCGGACGCGCGCCCGCTGCTCCCACCCCAGCCCCCCCAGCCGGTCGAGCACGCTGTCGTCGGCCACGTACACGACGAGGTTCTGCCTCTCCAGGTCGGCGGGAGAGATCGAGGCGGCAGCCAAGGGGGATCGTGGCGTACGTGGGAACCCGATCCGTACCGCACCGGTCTCGCCTCTGAGCAGCGAAACGAGCTCCACATGGTGTACCCGCCCCAGTCCCGAAACCAGGTCGAGGAGTCTCACCCGAACCAGAAAACTCCAGGTCAGACGGCCTTTTCCGCTGGCTCCAAGACAGCTACACACTCAACGTGCGACGTCATCGGAAAGATGTCGGCCTGGGAGAGTCTCGGAAAAGCCCAGTTCAGAGCCCCTTTTTTGGGCTCTCGGTACCGCGAACTGGCGCCCAGAGCGTCAAACGAGCGTCATGACTAACAGTCCATTCCTCCCCCTCGGGACGGAACAGGTTGCCACGGTTAGGCCCTCTGCACGAGCCCTCGGATCATTGATCGCCAGGGCATTGGTGGACTACCACCTCGCGAGGGCAAGGACACCGGCATCATGACCCCCTACAGGATCCAAGCGAAGGCGACGTTGGAAGCCTTGCGGAACGCGGAGAGCGACGGCCGCCCGCTCGCGAAGATGGACACGGCTCACCGCGTCCAGGGGCCCCGCAAAACCGGCGCGGTCAGGGACCGGTAGGTCTTGCCCTGGCGACAGCGGGCACCTCCTGCCACCGGGACAACCAGTACGGGGGCGCTAGGAAATCCGCGAGTCCGCGGTGCACCCGCCATCCAACTGCCGTATGAGGGGCGATACGCAGCTGCGATCCGCAGGGGTTCGCGGATACGTAGTGGGCGAGCGTCAAGCAGGCGGGTTGGATCAGGGCCGATGAAGCGTGCCGCAGCCTAGTGTCCTGAGTCGTTAGTTCGCGTGCGGTTGTAGAGTGTGGCGATGCCTGGTCCGAAGCCGTTGTCGCTGGAGCTATCCGATCACGAACGCAGGGTGCTGCGGGGCTGGTTACGCAAGCAGACGGCGTCGCAGGCACTGGTGCTGCGGTCGAGGATTGTGCTGGCGTGTGCAGAGGGCCGGTCGAACGCGCGGGTCGCGGACGACCTGGGTGTCTCGCGGGAGACGGTGCGCAAGTGGCGGTCCCGGTTCGCCGCGGACCGGCTGGAGGGTCTGGTGGACCGGCCGCGTTCGGGTGCACCGCGGAAGATCACGGATGAGCAGGTCGAAGCCTTGGTCGCCAGGACGCTGGGCCAGAGCCCACCAACAGGCGATTCGCACTGGTCGACACGTTCGATGGCCCAGGCCCAGGGCATGTCGCAGTCGGCCGTCTCGCGGATCTGGCGGGCGTTCGGCCTCAAGCCCCACATCGTGGAGACGTGGAAGCTGTCGACCGATCCGCAGTTCGTGACCAAGGTCCGTGACGTGGTGGGCATTTACCTGTCGCCGCCGGAGAACGCGCTGGTCCTGGCAGTGGACGAGAAGTCGCAGATCCAGGCCCTGGACCGAACCCAGCCCGTCCTGCCGATGGCACCGACTACGCCGGCGAAGATGACGCACGACTACGTCCGGCACGGCACGACCAGCCTGTTCGCCGCCCTCGACATCGCCTCCGGATCAGTCATAGCCCAGCACTACCGCCGCCACCGCCACCAGGAGTTCCTCCGCTTCCTGAAGGTCATCGACGCCGCCGCCGTTCCCAAGGACCTCGAACTTCACCTGGTCCTGGACAACTACGCCACCCACAAGACCGAACCGGTCAAGAAGTGGCTGCTGCGGCACCCCCGCTTCCACCTGCACTTCACCCCCACCTCGGCGTCCTGGCTCAACCTCGTCGAGCGCTGGTTCGCCGAGCTGACCTCCCGCAAACTCCGCCGCTCGGCCCACCGCAGCGTCATCGAACTCGAACGCGACATCCGCCGCTGGATCAACGAGTGGAACAAGAACCCCAAGCCGTTCGTCTGGACGAAGACCGCCGACGACATCCTCGACACACTCGCCGCATACTGCACACGAATTAACGACTCAGGACACTAGTGGGTGTACAGATTGGCTACTCCGCTGCGCAGCCATACATCGTATTCCTGAGTCCGGTGGACTCCGACGATCCGATCCAGATGCTCCTCGAACGCCAGCTCGACCGGACCCAGCCCCGTACAGGAAAGCATCAGGGCTCCGTCTGCGCGCGGAGCAAGGTGCACGCACCCGATCCCGGGATTCCGCGCATTGCTTGCCCGGGACAGAGCAGCTTCGGAGAAACCACCCGCGGCGTAGAGCACTCCGCGGTCACAACCGACGTCGAGCAGTTTGCCAACGAACTCGTCAATGGTCCCGATGCTTACCGGCCGCTTGTATCGCTTGGCTTCGATGGCAATCGTGATGCCTTGGCCGACAACCTGCCCGCACACCAAGGCGTCGAGTTGGCGCGTGGCCCCGCTGACCAGGCCGGCCACATGGGCGTCCGGTTCAACAGTGGCGCCTGAATCGAGGCTCTCGACGAGTTCGGCGACTTCTTGCTCGAAGTGCTGCCACGGCTCCTGCTTCTTGCATCGAATCTGACCGCTCTGGCTCCCCACTCCCTGTCGCCTCACCGCCGCATGCTAGCCCGATTTTCGCCACCTCGGGACTGCTGCCACCGCATCTACAACGGCCAGGCCCGCTGGCCGGCTAAGGGGCTGCAGATGATTAACACGTCGTCTTGATCTTGTTTGTTTGGGCGAGGACCCGGGCTCGGAGGGCTGCAAGGGCGACGGGTGGCGTCGTTGCGGGTGGGATGTCGACGTCGTGAGCCTCGAATAGTTTCCTGTTCTTCAGGAGGGTGCGGTGCATCGCGGTGCGGCTGCTGCCGAACAGTACGGCCAAAGGCTCCGCGGCCAGGGCGACCCGCAGATGAAGCACGGTAGCCAGGACCTGCTCGGAGACTGCGAGCCGGGGTGGGCGGCCGCGTCGGGCATCGCCGTCGGGGTTCAAAGATTGTGTGAGGGAGTCCAGTTGTTGACGGGACATCCCGGTCAGGGCCGGATCCGACAGCACGGCCGTGTCCCACTGCGGGGCCGGCGCCTGCGGGGCGCGGGCCGCCGGGATGATGGGGCATGGCTGCGGGTGCAGGGCATAGTTCCATTCGCCATGGAAGGCGTGCCGGGTCAGCGGCATCGCTGCCATCTCCGCGTCACCGATACGGACTCCGGTGGGATAGGTGTTGGTGTCGAGTGCGGCCTTCACACGCAGTCCGGTGCGGGTGGTGGTTGCGGCGATGGACTGGACGATGACTTCGTGGCTGGTCAGCGGGCGTCCGCGCCAGTTCATGGTGATGTGGGAGAAGAGCCGGTGCTCGATCTTGTTCCACTTCGACGTGCCGGGTGGCAGATGACACACGGTGATGGTCAGTCCCGTTTCGGAGGCGAGCCGGGCCAGTTCGAGTTTCCAGGCCCGGGTGCGGTAGCCGTTCGAGCCGCCCGCGTCTGCGGTGATCAGCAGCCGTGCTGCCTGCGGGTAGGCGTCCTGGCCCTGGCCGTGCCACCAGCGACGGATCGACTCGACCGCGAACGCGGCGGTGTCATGATCGGTGCCGACGTTGACCCAGCCGATGTTCGCCTCGATGTCGTAGACCCCATAGGGGACGGCCTTGCCCAGCTGCGGGTCGGCGAAGTCGTGGACGTCCACCAGCACCGGATCACCCGCCGGCCGCCACTGACGGCCGCCGTTCTTGAACTCTCCGACGAGCTCCTTCTTCTTGGTGTCCACGCTGATCACCGGCTGGCCGGCGTCCCGGTGCTCGCGGACCTGTTCGTTGAGATAGCGGAACTGGGCGTCACGATCCGGGTGCCCGCCGCCCTCCAGGGTTTTGACGTTGGCCTGCAGACTGAAGCCTTCCTCCCGCAGCAGATCGGCGACGGTGTCGGCGCTGACCTTATGCCCGGCCCGGGCCAGCTCCCGGGCAAGGATGCGTGTCGACTTCACCGTCCACCGCAGCGGCGACATCGGGTTGTCCCGTAAATGATCTTCCGGGCGGCATGAGTGCGGCTGTCTGTTGGGCGGGGCGCTCGCTCAGCCCGTGAGGGCGAGGTTGTGCAAGCGGGCGATGCCGAGCGTGGCGTGGTGCACGCCGTCGCTCTTCAGGCGGCAGTCGCGGAGGATGCGACCGGTTCCACCGACTGGACCGAGCCGGCCCTACTTCATGTCCGACGGTCTGGTCCGGCTGCCAGGAACGCCGACGGTGACGATGTGCCTCGGGACCGCGTCGCCTGGCACATCGAAAGCCGTATGCCCGATGAGCGCGCTCAGGTGTGGCGGCGCCCCGGTGGGATCGAACGCCTTGTGGCGCAGTGAAACCAGGAATCCGATTCGGATGTCCGTGGTCTGATATGTGACCGCCTGCTTGAGGTACGCCTGCTTGTCACTCAAGGGCTGCTTCATCGAATCGACCTTCATCTCGATGCAGATGTTGAATCCGCTGAACTTGAGTCGCAGGTCGATTCGCCCGCCGCCGACGTGTTGGACCTCGAACTCAACGATCGCGCCGAGGCTACTGGACTTCAAGTAGTCGAGGAGGTCCTTGTGGATGTGGCCTTCGACGGCCTTCGGTTCGAACAGATACGGATACAGGTCCGATTGGGCATTGGTCCGTGAGCTGACGAACTGGATGATCAGCCGAAGAATGTCGTCCACTGCATCCTTCGGATCCCCGACGTAGTCGGGGCTCGTCTCCAGACACGTTCGGATCCCGGAGTAGACCTCGGCCTCGATCAGGTTGAGGCTGTGCCTGCCGATGGTTTTGTCGCTGACCGCTTTAGCGAGTTCAGCCAGGGTCTCGGGCGACACTTTCTCGGCAAGTTCGATCGCTGCTGCGGATCCGGGCAGGACGAGTTGGTTGAGGGGTTGCGGCAGCGACTCGGTCGCCGTGCCACTATGGCCTTTTCCCGGCCCTGCACCTGCCAATGCTTGCGCCCTCGCCCCTCGAAGGACCGCTTGCGCGGCGGCGAGCTTCTCGGTGACCTCGCGTTCACGGTCGCCCGCCGCGGTCGCGGCTTCCTGCTCCAAGGCGTGGGTATGATCTTCGAGGTTGCACAGAAGGCCCGCCGTTCTGGCGAACCCCGACGCGATGACCGGCTGAACGAGCCTGAGCAGGCCGTCAATATCCTCCTTGTGGGAGACGACAGCCGCGGAGCGCGAGCCCAGGTATATCTGGAGTAGGTCGTCGACAACGACCTCGGCTTTGTAGAAGCTATCCCGTTGAAACTCTTCCCGGAGCCTTCCCAGGTCGTTGGCCAGTTGAGTCCACGCCAGCAGCGCCGCTCGCTTCGGATCCCCGTACCAGTGGTTCAGCCCAATCGACGTCACGTTGAGCCGGCGAATCCGCTCAGCCAGGTCGGCCAGTGCGTGTGGTTCGAGCCGAGGGGCCGACAGGGCGGCCACGTGCAGCCTCGGCGAGGACTCGGCGAGGAGTGCACACAGCACTTCGACTACGGTCAAGAGGATGCTCGCGTCCTCACGCTCGTAGGTGTCCCAGGCGACCTGCAAGTACCTCGCGGAGGCTTCGAGGTTGTTCAGCATGAGCGGCAGGTCCGCGGCGCGGAGTGCGCTGACCAGTTCGATACCCGCCAGCACCCATGCGGCGTCGGAGGCGACGCCCTCGGGGTCGGCACCTGGGCGCGGCTGGCCAGCTGGGGGGTCGATACCAGCGACGAGACGGACAACGCTGGCGAGGCTCGCGGCGTGCGGCCAGTGGTCGACGGCAACACCGACGGCGCGGACAACTGCGGTGCCGAGCGGCTTCGGCACCGGTGCATCGAAGCGTTCCAGAAGGGCCAGCAGTGCGAATGGTGATCCGATCCCGCACAGGGCAAGTCGGGTGCGGGCCTCCAGTGCGCTTGCCGTTCTCAGGGCGGCACGGCTGTCCGGATCCGGCACGTCAAGGAATTCCTGGACAGCATCCTCCAGGGCCTTGGCCAGACCCGCGCCGACCTCGTTCAGCACGGGTCCACTGGTGAGCAGAGCCTCCAAGCTGTCGGTGAGGATGGCCGGACTCGTGGTGGATGTGACAGCAGCTGATATGCGGCGCAAAGCTGCCGGATAGCTGTCGGTTCGGCTGCCGGAGTTGGCTGCCTCGTGCGCGACCAGGTGGACGAGAGGCGGAAGCACCGGACTGTCGGTGAGGTCAGAGGCTTCCCGAGCCAGTCGGTCCCAGCCACCAAGCGCCGCGAAAGCGCCCTCGCCCGGCGGGCCTCCAGCGTTTGCCGAGAGGAGCGCGGTGAGGTCCTTCTCCAGCTCGACCGCCGCACTGCCGCTCATGGCTTTCCTCTCGTCAGCAACCACCGTTCAGCTTCTCACCACACGTAGGAGTTACCCTCCGCGACAACCCGGTTGGGTTGCGGAAGAAGATCAAGGAGGGGAGCGGCGTTGCGGGTAGCGACGAAGATCTGCATCTCGGCTTCGCCTGCGACCTCCCGCAGTGCCCTGACCATGGTGGCGAGGTCCTCCTCCGGCATTTCCTCGGCGGAGGGCGAGTCCAGGACGAGGAACCCGGGGTGGCGGCCGATCCCCTCGACGTAACCGTGCTGGATGAGGGCGATGGCGGTCGCGATCTTGACCCGCAGCTTCTCGCCGGCTGTGAGCCCGGAGTAGGTCTGCTTGACGCCGTTCTCTCGAAGCGTCATGTTCGCTGCGCCGCTGAGGGTAAAGCCACTGAGGTTATCGGCGCCGAAGCTCTGCGTCAGGCGTTCGATGTCGGCGGAGATCTGGACCAGCATCGGATCCTGGTCGTTCTTCACCCACTTCTTCAGCACCTGCTCGGCTGCTTCCACGACGGCGAGGTGCGTCGAATCGACCGGGTCAATCACCTCCGGGTCGCTTGACCGGGTCAACGCCCCCAGGGCGCCTTCGGCGCGGGCCAAGTCGAGTTCGAGCACGCGACGCTCACCCGCGACCGTGAGAAGTTCGCTCCCCACCTCTGCCCGCGCCGCCGCCTCTTCCCGCTCCGTCGTCAGCGCCGCGATCTCGGCAGTCAACTCCGCCACCGCGGCCTCGGCCGCGGCCACCGCGGCCTGCGCCGCTTCAACTTCGTCCAGGGGGCCCTCTTCGGCATCCGCGTCGTCGCCGTCACTTCCGGACGTCCTCGCAACCATGCCGGTCACGAACTCATCCGGCGCGGACGCGGCCACGATGACATCGGACTGGAGGGCCTCCAGATTCAGTTCACTGGTGCACACCGAACACTCATGTTTGTCCGGTTCCGCCGCCTGTCGCTCTGGAGTGACCTGCGCCGCGCAGCGTGGGCACACCGACGGACGCATGTGATGGAAGAACCTGGCGGCGAGCACGTCCTCGTAGTTGGTATGCACCCGAGCCTTCGCCGCCTTGAGCTGTTGACGTGCTGTTCCGGCCAGCGAAGTCTGCGCGATCAGCTTTGTCTCAAGCCTGTGATTCTCTCGTGCGAGGTCGGATGCGCGGGTTGCGGCGTCGAGCACCACCTGCATGTCCGGCGTCCCGGCGGGCAGATTCCCAATCTTCGTTCGAAGATCCTGGACCTGCTTCTCCGCCGCGATTCGGCTCGCCTCCACCGCCTCGCCAGCCGCCTGCGCCTTGCCCTTCGCGGCGTCCCGTGCCGTGTCCATGCCGCGCCGCGCCGTCATTGCCGCAGCCTGCACCGGTGCCCAGTCCGTACCGATGAACATCTGCATCATTCGGAGGCCGATGGTCTGCTCGTTACCGACGATCGGATCGAGCTGGTTCGCGCGGACCACGAACGAACTGGAGTACGAAGGCCACGCGTGCACCCGAGCCGCCGTGTCCGTCCAGACCGGGATGTTCTCCAACCTCAGCCGAGTCATCATCAGCGAGCCCATGACGCCCTCGAAGTCCGCGCCGTCGAACTGCCCGAGGACCGTGGATCTGGAGTCCGAGTCCACCCCCATGATCCTGATCACTTGTCCGGTGGCCGCCCCGTCCACCGCATCGAAAGCCACCCGCAGCCGCTCCGCGCCCACCTGCCAATCGACTTCAACGTGCTCGATCCAGCTTCGGACGTCGTTCTGGAACTGCGGGCACCGGCCGGTCAGCGACCACATGAGAACGTTCAAGAGGGTTGACTTGCCGCGTAGATTCCGGCCCGAGCCAATCCCGTTGACACCGGGCTGCGGCGACCATTCGAAGTGAAATGGGACCCGCGCCTTCGGTCCTGCCTGCTCATCGACCTCCGCCGCCTCGCCTTCTCCGGCCGAGATCGCTGCGGGTGAGTACTTGTCGACGACCGGTCGGATCCACTCAGGGAGATCGGTTACATCAGCCAACGGGTGTCCATGGGCGCCGGGGTGATCCGGTTCGAGCCATTTCGTCCCACGGAAGTGCATCCGGGTCGCGCGTAGCGGCACGGGAACTGCCTTGGTGCCGCCGAGCGGCACGCCGAGTCCGCTGAGGATCTTGTCAACCTCGTCAACAGTGAGGCTCAGCGAACCGCCCGCCCGTCGCCTGGCCAGGATGTCAACAACCTCCTTGCCGAGAGCACTCACGTCTGGTCTCCTTCCTGACCTACTGCTCCAGTAGCCGATACCGGCGCGGAAGCGCTCAGCGCATCCAGCCGTTCGCGCACCCGCGGAGCGATCGGCGCAATGGCCACCCCCAGCTCCGTCCCCGCGTACGTGGCCTGCCGGTATTGCCGGTCCTTCAGTGCCTGCCCACCGTCGTCCCCCGCGACCAATGCGACCAGCTTCACCTGCTTGGCGTACCAGCCCAGAGTCGGATCCTTCGCGAGCTCAGCGACCGCGGCGGCCCCGGCCTGCGTCAGGAAGAACTGGTTGCGCTTGCTCTTTTTGCCTGGCTGCCCGGCGCGGCGCAACGTGGCGAGGCCGTACGTTTCCAGGATGGAGAAAGCATCATCGAGCTGCTCGTATGCGCCGAAGAACCAGCGCGGCATCGGGTACCAGCGCAGGTCAGGTTCTGGATCGTCCAAGAGCGACCGCGCTGTGTTCAGGTGACCAGCGTCGGCCGTGCTGGCTTCCACCATCGACACCAGCTCATCGGCGAGGTAGTCCGGGTTTCGCAGCCAGAAGTCCATCGCTTGGAGCCGCAGCTCGCTTCGTACCGACCTGATCGTTCCGGGTGGGTCTCCATCCACACTCGGCGTACCACATCCATCGAGCAGAACTAGCAATCGAATGGCGTGCTGAGTTCGCGTCGCAGCAGCGCGACCATCTGTACCTGCGGACTCCGCACCGGTAGCCATCTCGTCCAACCTGGCATTCCCCCCAGAAGCACCGCTACTCGACCGGACGACCTTCACCAGAACGACCGCCAGGTGATCACGGGCGGCAAGGTTGCGGCATGTGATCACGCCGTAACCACATTGGGCCGACGCGACCACCCATTACGCTCGGAGACCCAATGTAACGGGTGTGGCATGTAACGGATACCTTAGGCAGCCTTCGACTTATGCCGCCAAACGGCATGCTCCAGCCCGCCTTTGTCGTGCCCGAGAAGCGCGGCAGCTTCCTCATACACGGCACGTAACTGGTCGTATGGGAGGTCTGGAACACCAGCATCCCCGGCGAAGGCACGCAGGTGTACGTCGACGGCAACGTGCGAACGGCCGACGAGATTGCCTATGTAGTCGATGCTCTTCGGCCCCACTCCCTTCACCGTGCGCAGAGCGGCGCGATTGGCCTGCTGATCGAGCCAGGCGTGGAGGTCCTCGCGGGTATCGACCCCGTCGGCAGCGAGGAGGTCGGTGATGGCGCGAGCCGTCGCGACCTTCTGTGCGTGGTTGAACTTCATGGCCACGGCGAGGTCTTCCGTGACGAGCCGGCGCTGGAATCCGCGGACTGTTCTTGCATCAGCCCAGCTCAGTTGCAAATGGAGGAGCCGCGGTCGGAGAGTCCTCTCGTAGTTGCACCGTGGCTGGAAGCTGACGTCGCAGATGACAACACCCATGTGGGTCCATCCGCCGGGTTGGAGAAACGGTCCGCTGCCAAGGGAATGTCGAACGTGGTCGGCGAGCCGTTGGGTTGGGCTGGATGCGAGCATGGGTCAAGGATGGCGCTGCCGTCTGGCAAGCTGGTGGGAAAGTGCAAAACTCTCGAATGGATGGAGCAGGGGGCCGTTCCCTTGGGCAGCTCCCTCCATGGTGGGAAGGCTGGCCATCTCGGCTACCGGGTCTCCGTCGAGACCGGGGCGAGGCGGAATAGGCACTGGGCCGTGTTGAACTCGATCACCTCGGCGATGAAGCGGAACGTGTCGCCAACTGCAAGGGTGGCAGGGATCTCCTTACCGGTCAGGTGGAGGTTGCCGGTGTTGACGTCCTCGTACTTGAAGTTCGGGCCGTCCGTCGTCTGCGGCCCCTTGCCGCCCGGGCCGAGAAGGAAGTCGTAGCGGGTCTGGTCATCCGCGTGGGCCGCCATGTGCCTGATTGACCCGTCGAAGGCGACCGTCTGCCCCTCGTGCTTGGTTGCGAAGTTCACGTTCGCTTCACCACACGGATCCGCCTTCAACAACGCGGCGAACTCGGCACTGTTTTGCGTCGTGATCACCTCAGCGGTGGTCGGCCCGTTTGCGGGCGGCGTAGCGAAAGGCTTCTCACTCGCGGCCGGCGAACTGGCCGACGCGCCCTTCTCCTCGTCGCCGTCACCGAGCGCAACGCCCGTGCCGATGATGGCGGCCAAGACCGCGACGGCGGCAGCCCCTGCCCCGATCAGACGCCAAGGCAGCGGCCTCTTCGGCCGACGGAAGTTGAGGGTGGTGCGAAGTCTGCCTGGGAGCTGTTCCGCGAGCTCCCATCCGTCTTTCTGCATCTTCGAGATCACCAGTCCGTCGGTGCCTCGAACCGTCTGCACGACCTTGTACTCGTACTTGATCTCATCGGCCATACGGCTCTCCGCCCCCTGAAGCGAACCGGTCATATCAACTGGGCGCGAGCATAGATGAGTCCACGGATGACGAACGTCCCCTCGGCCCCTGCTCTTCTGCTCGACCGGGTCGTTCGTGCCGCGCCCGAGGCCGGCGTCTCGGTAGCGGATGCAGGGCATCAAGACAATGTCGAACATCCGATTCCGGGCGAATCTGCCCTGTGGAGGATCAGTAGGGCTGACCAGATGCCGCCGTTCGTGGTCGAGTTCAGCATTGGCACCACTCGCACGAGGGCCAACACACCTCGATCGGCGCCCTTCTCCTCTACCTTGACGATCCCATCTGCATCCTTGAGTGGAGCCGGAGTGGTGAAGTACGCGGTGTCTGCACCGCAGGCTGACTTGCTGCGCGAGATCGCGGCGGTGTCTGATGCCGTGCGCATCACACCCGGCCGTACACAGGTCGCATGGGCGCTGGAGCAGCGAGGGCTGATCAAGAGGACCTGGCGCGGCAGTGGTCACGTCGCTGTGGTGACTGCGGACGGCCGCTACTACCTCAAACACGGCAAGCATCCCCGGCAGGTCCAGGCGGAGAAGGAGCGGCTGGCGGGTGACAGCGCTCAAGCTGCGCTCGCCCCGGCCGGCGGGGCTGAACTGGTCTCCCGACTGCAATCGGCATCAGGGACGATCACGGTTGCTGATCCTGCGCCTCGGACCCGGGGGCGGTGGCGGGCCGCCTATTATGATGCGCTCCACCACGGGCACGTTCCGGGAGGTCACAAGGTGCGGTGGAACGGTCGCCAACGTGGCGACTGTGTCTTCACCCTGGTCAACGAAGAGGCCGAGAAGGCTGCACAGCCTCCTCCGGTGCCGAGCGTCGACGTACCGGAAGTTCTGGATCGACCTCACCCTCTCGTCCGTGCGACGCGTAAAGCCATGGGCCGCTCTCAGGGCACGGTCGACACTCGCGGCAGAGCGGGGGCTTTCCCGTTGCATGTGTCGCGTCCGCTTGCCGACCGCGCCCTACGGATCATGCACGCGCTACTGACCGAAGCCGAGAAGCGCGGCTACACAGCTGAGCCTCAGACCGACCTCCAACGCGGCGAGGCCCTACACACACTGGCGATCGTGATCCGGGGCCGAGCCTTCCCTCTCGCCCTCACGGAACGGACGACCAAAGTCCCCCACGAGCCGACTCCGAAGGAGGTACGCCAAAAGGAGCGCAATCCCTGGATCCGGCTCCTCAAGTACGACGAGGAGTTCAACGGACGCCTCGCCCTCGGTGCACCCGCCAAGAGCTGGTACCAGCACTCGTATGCGCACAGCGACGGGGCGCGCTGGACGCTGGAGTCGCGCCTGGGTCTCTTCCTGCAGGACCTCGAACATCTCGCTGCTGAAGGCGAACGCCGGGACCGGGAGCAGGAACTCCTCGAAGCTGAGCGGCGGCGCCGGTGGTACGCGGCTATCGCACAGGCTCGTGAGCAGCAGGTCGATCAGCAGCGTGCGAAGGTGCTCACCGAACAGATGACTGCTTGGAATCAGGCTGCCGAGATCCGCGCCTTCTGCCAGGCAGCCCGCGCTCGAACCGACAGCGCTCCGCTTCCGGCAGGCGAGTCCGAGTGGCTGCAGTGGGCGGAGGCGTATGCCGCACGGCTCGACCCGCTGCCCCACGCGCTTGTTACTCCGCCGGACCCCCCGGCCAAACGGGAGGTTCTTCGCGAGCTTGCAAAGGTCGATGCCTACGCCTATCCGTGGCCGTTCGACGCTGACGGCCGCTGGGTGCTCCCCCAGGAACAGCCGGCCGAGTCGAACTCGTGATCGTGACCGCGTTCCGCTCGCAACCGGCTTCGCCCCTGTCCAAGCAGGACAGGGGCGAAGGAACGTTTATGCGGCGATCGTGAGCGGGGTTTCCATCCGCTCCCAGGCCCCGAGGACGGCCTTGTGCGCGTCCGGCTGCAGGTGGGCGTAGCGCTGGGTGGTCTGGAAGCTCTCATGGCCGAGGAGGTGCTGGACCTCGTAGAGAGAAACTCCTTTCTGGACCAGCCATGAGGCGCAGGTGTGGCGCATGGAGTGGGGCGGGTAGTGCGGGACGAGCTGCTGCTCGCCGTCGTCATCGAAGTAGCGGGCTCCTTCGACGGCTGGCCACCAGGTCTGTCGACGCCAGTTACCGTCATCGAGCAGTCGTCCAGCCCGGCCCCTGGTGACGGTGGTGAACACCACGGCGTCCCGGTCGAGCCGGTATATGTGACGTTCAAGTGCCTCCAGGACATGGGCCGGGAGCGGGACCTCCCGGCGGCTCCTGGAGCTCTTGGGATACTCCTTGATGCCCCTCTTGGTGTTGACCTCGACCACGAAGAGGCGTGAGCGGCGCTGGTCGATGCGGTGACGGTGAAGGCCGGAGAGTTCGCCCCAGCGCAGTCCGGTGTAGACGCCCAGTAGGCACATCGTCTTCCAGGGGGCGGGAAGCTCGTCGAGGATACTCTGCGCCTGGTCGGTCGTGAACCACTGCGGCGGTTTGACGGCGATCTGGGGCAGGTCGATGCGGCGGCACGGGCTCAACGCGATCACGTCGTCGTCCACGGCCGCGCGCATGATGGACGAGGTCAGGTTGTACGCCCGCTTGATCGCGGCAGCGCCCACGCCCTTCTCCACCAGGGAGCGGATCCAGCTCTGGACGTCCATGCGAGTAACGGCCCGCATCTCCCAGTCCGCCCAGTGGGGCATGACGTGGTTTTTGATGGTGGAGGCGTCGCCGCGCAGGGTGCGGGGCTCAACGATGCGGGCGTCCCACCACCTGTCGTGCCACTCACGGAACGTGATTTCGCCGGCCCTCGGGTCGCGCATGCTTCCGCGGGCGGACTGTGTCTCCATCTCGGTGCCCCAGGCGCGGGCCTGCGCCTTGAGGGGGAACGACTCGCTGTACCGGTCTCCTGCCCGGTTGCGTACGGTCGCTTGCCAGTTGCCGGTCTTCAACTTGCGTAGGTACAGGTTCTACTCCTTGTTCGACGACGACGGGGCCGCCATGATCGGGGTCAGCGGCGAGCGGTTGGCATGGCAACGGCGCGACGGTTGATGAACTCGTCAAGGCTGGCCGCTGGGACCCGCACACGGGAGCGGCCTGGCCCTGTGCGGAGGTCGACGACAGGCAGATCGCCGGCTTCGATGAAGCGATAGACGGTTCGACGGTCGACGTCCAGGGCGGCGGCGACGGTGGGTATGGACAGCAGGCGTGAGGGCATAGCGGGGGCCTCGATGTGCTGGGGATGGGCTGGACGCCCGGCGAGACGGCCATCAGAGCGTCGGTCGGGCGTAAGGGGCGATCAAGTAACCCTGCTCGGGGCGTGAAACCCTCCAGGAGAGCCTCAACCAGAGGGAGGCTGGTCACACGGCGGCTTCATCGCCTTCAGGAGGTCATACCAAGAGGGCGGTTGTGCCCCGTGCGCCCCCGCGCTCTGGACCTCAGCCAGAGCGCGGGGCGAAATTCACGACTTCAGTGACTCTGGAAGGCCCATGACGGCCTCCAGGCGGTCCCAGTCGATCTCGGCGTCTTCCACACGGAAGCAGTGCGGGTAACGCAGGGCCAGCCAACTCGGAGTCACACCGGCCAACTCAGCAACCGTGAAGGGTGAGATGCCCATCCCGAGCCACTTCGCCAGGCAGGACTCCCGGAGAATGGAGATGGGCTCCCCCAGGCGCCACGAGTACCGCTCGTCCCGTGGCAGAACGGCCTCTTGGGCCTGCTCCCATACCTGCTGGTATACGGAAGTCGAGGCTGAACGTCCGCGCAGGTCGGGAAACAGGAGATCGTCCTCCCGCAAGCCGGCCTCGCTTATCCATGCCCGCAGAAACTCGACGGACTGCGAGCGGAGGGGAACCTCCCTCGCTTTCCCGCTGTAGCGGACGGTCAGCTTGCCCAGACCACGCTCCGGGAGCACCACATCGCTCACTCGCAGCTCACGGGCTTCGCCCGGGCGCAGAGCCTGCTCGGCCACAACACGCATGAAGGGGTACACCGAACGTTCAACACCCTCCCGTCCACGCACCCACTCAAGCAGCGCTCGAACCTGCTCCTCGGGATACAGCCACTCTTCTTCCATGACTTCGACCGACATAGTTTTGAACTCCTTGCGGGAACGACGGAACACACCCGGCAGATCAGCGGGTGGTTCAATGGTCTGGAGAAACGCCGGTTTGGCTAACCGGCGATCGTCGGCTATGTTGCGCCCGACTCGGTACTCTCGGCCCCTGGCGCACACATGTGAAGGCAGCGCGTAGTCGCGCTGCTGCGGACTGTTCTAGGTTTGCTTGCTTCGGCGCGTCATTCCAGTCAATTGCGCCCTCAACGTGTCTGCCGTCGGCGAATCAGCACAATCAAGTACCGCGTTGGGGTACTGCCAGCTGCACCAGCGCCGGGCAGTGAGGAGCCAGGGACAGAGCAGGCGCCTTCTAAGCGCCTGCTCCATCACTCCGTGCGTGGCAGTCGTTGCGGGTGCCGGCCGGGGCGGTGGCTTCGGGTGAGCTCGCGGCCAGCGTCACATCGATGTCTCAGACTCCTGGCTGCGGCATGCGCATGTTGCTAGCCGAAGTGGTCTGCGGTGCGCCTCGGGGTGCACCTCTCGCACCCGCACCGTCGGTTACGTCTCTGCCTCGCTCGCTCAGCCGTACGCAGGCGCGGACGAGCGCACCACCCGGCAGACTGGCCAACTTTTTGCGTTGAGCCAGCTCCAAGTGGCAGACGCTGGCCAAGACGGCGGCCTTGAAGATCTACAAGTCTGGCGAGCGTCACGTGATCACACTGATGCTCGACCGACGTCCACGCAGCTGCGGGAACCCTCTCCTTTAGCTCGGCGCGCTGAGAGGCCAGTTGATGCCCTCGGACGCGCACGGGCCGACCTCTCGGAACCGGATCCCTACCCCTGTAGGCTTCCGAGTGCGGTTCGCCCAGGAGTCGGATTCACCAATTCGATCGCCCCTCACTACAGCAGCGGTTACCGTCCTGCCATGGACGACTTCCTCTCCTTCGCGAGCTTCCTTGAGGGCGCAAAGAAGGCGGCTCACAGAGCCATGGACGAGCACGGACGAAGCGAGTACGACAACTTCGCCCTTCAAGGCGGTGTGGCCATCGAGAAGCTCGCCAAGGCGGTTTTGGTCTCGATGAATCCCGTCTATCTGCTGGAGATGCGCAACGGGAACCCAGACATGCTCCTGTACCTCGGCGGTCACCTTGAGTTGGGCGAGGAGAAGGTCCGCACGGTCGGCGCCAAGGACGCCATCAAACGGCTCCGCACGCTAGGCATACTCCCTCCTGACCCTCAGCTCGATATGCTCATCGAACTTCGCAACGGAACTGCGCACACCTCGACTGGAGACAGAGCAAAGGCCCTCCTTCCAGCCCTTGTCGAGAGCTCATGGGCCCTGCTCAAGAAGGTCGGCATCGACATAGGTGACTTCTGGGAACGCTGGTCAGGCGCAGTAATCATAGCTGTGGATCAGCAGCGGAGCCAGGTCGAACGGGACGTCGAGATCCGGATCAGACAAGCTTGGCATCGCTTCGATGACCGCTTCGCAGGTCTCCCTGAAAGCGCCCGGGAACGAGCGCTTGCCGAGCCCTCCTCTGCTCCCTACCCGTTCGACATCAGCCCCTTCAGAGCACCAACGGAGTCTCATTACTACATTCTTGCCACAGTCGGGTGCCCCTGTTGCTCAGGCACGGCAATGCTGAAGGTGCTGCCGTCGCGAGACATCAAGCTCGGCCCCCGGCTACTAATGGACGCCCTGCACTGCCCACTGTGCCTGTTGTCCCTGGAAAGTCCGGCAGAGGTACGCGCAGCGGGCGTGCAAGATCCGTGGCAATCGGGAAATCCGCCGCAGACCATGGCCGTATCAGGCTTCCAAGTCCACTCTCCAGATGCCGAATCGGGGGACTGAACCCCAGGCATACACCCCCGGTGGGGCTCGGTCTGCCGGAACCCGAACCGCAGCCGACGGAGGGGTGCCCCAGGAGCCAAGCTCTGTCGCAGAGGCGGACAACAGCCCGGCGGGACGGTGACCTGTCCAAGGTCTGGGACCTGAACGCGGCGATGTGGGCGCATCATGGCGGGAATTACGCATTGTCTGACAACGCATAACCGAGAACCTGCCTGACGTCGGTGATCACGCTTACGTTGAGGCGACCTGCCAGGTCGGCGTGGTGATGCGACATGAGGGGCCGTAGGTGCAGCCCTGGCCAACCGGAGTCGGCGGGCTGCGAGCCGGAGACGGTGCACCGGGTGACGGCCAGCCGAGCGGCTGCCGGCGACATGGTCCACGCCGACGCCCGCAGCCGGGGAGACGGGCTACGACCGGGCGCGCCACCGAGACCGACGTCGCGTTGTCGGCGGAGTGCCCGGTGGTGAAACTGCCAGGGTACGAAGACCTGCATGCCGAGTACCGCCAGAGGAAGGACGTGCCGTTAGTCCAGGGACACGGGATCCTCCTGCTCCGCCGGAACAGGGGTACCTGTCACCGAGGCAGATAACCCCTAACAGCACGATGCCCGGCCTGTGAGGCTCCCCGGCCGGGCTCCGTCCTGTGCGGCTCGGGTTCAACCCCATTGCCAGCTCACCATGTTGGCGGAATCACCCTCATGTTCCTGCGCCCTCCCACTGTCAGCGGCAAGTGTCACAATCCCTTGCATGAGTGATGAGCTGCCATCACCTGACATGTCCCGTCCCCTCGACACTCCCGAGAACGCTCCGCTGGTGAGTGAGTGGCTGCTCGGCACGAGCGCTGTGCTGGCGTATCACCTGGGGAAGACCGATACAGCGCGGATGATCGCCGACGTATCGTCGGCTGAGGTCCGGCTCTGGAACACCGAGTACGGCCACGAGGGCTACAGGATCGTGCTCGTGGTGGAGCCGAGCCTGTACCCCACTTACACCGAGCGGGAGTTGGAGAACATCGCCGAGGTGATGCGAGACGTGATGTGGGGGTCGAGCAAGTCCGTTGATGAGCTTGTCGCCCGACCGTCGATACCTCGCCTCGGCCCGGACTGGCGCAGGCAGGTCAAGACCGCCGACAGCCCCAAGCCCAGCAACCAGGGGCGCAAGGTGCAGCTCGAACCGGGACATCCGGTCGAAGATCAGCTCCGTTTCACGAACGAGTGGGAGCTCGACGTGTACCGGGTGCTCAGGGAGCGGCAGCATTCTCTGCCGGACAACGAGACGATCGGGATCATGCCGCTCGGAGGTATGAGGGTGAGGGGCTGGACCTTCGAGCCCGACCTGTTGATCACGCATCGCGGCTACGCCGGTGTTATCGAGATCGACGGGCCTCACCACAAGGGCCACGCCGGGCGCGACCACAGCCGTACCCGCCTGTTCCTGCACTCCGGCGTGAAAGTGGTCGACCGGCTGAACGTGGAGGAAGTGAAGAGCCGGGCCGAGGTGGAGAAGTTCGTGGAGGACTTCCTGGCACAGCTCAAGCGGTAGACAGCACGGAGCCTCTGCCGGTCGGCAAGGACTCAAGTGAACGTGCGGGTCCAGCCGTCTCCCACTCAAGCACTCAAGCCGGTTGGTCACCGGGGCCGCGTTCCGCTTGCTCGGCAGCCGCATCAAACGGACCTGATCCAGCAGATCGGGAGTCAGCAGCAGAGCGTCGCAGAGCGCTGCCGCCGGGGATCTGCCGCCTTCCACCAGGCGATCAGATCGGTCTCGGGATCGTCGGACAGGGGACCGTCAGCGGGTCAGTCGCGGTGAGTTGGTTTCGCGTCCAACAGACGGGCGATGTCCTGTTCGATCTCCTCTCACCGCGCCATCGAATCGGCCAACACTCCCAGCCGTCTTCTCGAGGAACAGTTCTCGGAAATCACGCAAAAAGTCGTCCTACGCGGCGAAGCTATAGAACGCAAACGCCGCGTAGACCAGAAAACGCCGCAGAAAGGCAACGACTCTCCACCCTGCCCACGCCCAGACTCGTCGCCCTGGAGCCGTAACTCCACGGCTGAAGCCTGCACGGTCCTCACTCCTACTGAGCCGCTTCCCGTCAAGAGACGGCACAGAGGGACTTCCCGCAAGTGGCGCCCAACCAACCGTCGCCTGCAAGAAGCGACTTCTGACACCTCATCAGAACGAGCGTCAAATGAGCGTCAAGATGCCTCGTAGAGCGTCATTTCAGCGTCAAGATATCGCCCGTAACGCCCACAGTGCGCATAATACACATCGCCTAAACCTGCAGGTCAGGCACCCTTTGCGGCGGGCTCCAGGATCGCCACGCACTCCACATGATGCGTCATCGGAAACAGATCGAACGCCCTCAGCGTCCGCACCTTGTAGCCGCCCTCCGCGAAGTACGCCAGGTCCCGCGCCAGCGCCGCCGGGTCGCAGGCCACGTACGCGATCTTGCGGGCCCCGAGGCCCGAGAGGCGCTTGACGACCTGCTTGCCCGCTCCCGCGCGCGGCGGGTCCAGGACGATCAGGTCGCATTCGGTGATGCCCGTGCGCGGCAGGATCTGGTCGACCTTGCCGTGCTCGATGCGGACCCGCTCCAGGTCCTTGAGGTTGTGGCGGGCGTCCTCGACCGCGCGCTTGCCGGACTCGATGCCGAGCACCGCGCCCTTCTCGCCGATGCGCTGGCCGATGGCGCCGGCGAACAGGCCGACGCCGCAGTAGAGGTCGAGCGCCATGTCGTTCTTGCGGGGCAGCAGGCCCTGCATGACAGCGCGGACGAGGGTGTCCGCGGCCTGCGGGTGGACCTGCCAGAAGCCGCCGGAGCCGACGCGGTAGGTGCGGTCGTCGGCGCGTTCGCGGACGAAGCCGCGGCCGTGGACGCGGTGCACGCCGCCGTCGCGCTCGTCCACGCGCAGGACCGAGACGGGCTTGTCGAGCTCGACCAGCGGGAGGCGGCCGCCCTCGCGCGGGGTGAGGATGACCTGGCGGTCGTGGGAGCCGGTGGCGGCGATGGCCTCCACGGTGGCCATCTGGGGCCAGTCCTGCTTCTCGATGCCGAGCTCGGTGACGCCGGGCGCGGCGATCATGCACTGGTCGATGATCTCGATGTCGTGCGAGCGGTGCTTGCGCAGGCCGACCCGGCCGTCCGCGTCGATGGCGTACTGGACGCGGGTGCGCCAGGCGGGCACCTCGCCGGGCGGGAGCTTGTCGCCATCGGCCGGCATGACGGTGCCGTCCCAGCCCGCCTCCTCCGGGGTGAGGCCCGCGAGGCGCTGGAGCTGCTCGGCGATCACTTCGCCCTTGAGCCGGCGCTGGGCGCCCGGCTTGGCGTGCTGCCAGTCGCAGCCGCCGCACTTGCCGGGGCCGGCGAACGGGCACGGGGCCTTCACGCGGTCCTTGGACTCCTCGATGATCCGTACCGCGTCGGCGCGCAGGAAACGGGAGTCGGCGGCGCCGTCGGTGACCTTGGCGATGACCTTCTCGCCCGGGAGGGTGTGGCGTACGAACAGGACCTGGCCCTCGGACGTGCGGGCGATGCAGTGGCCGCCGTGGGCGACCGGGCCGACCTCGACCTCGTACTCCCGGCCGACCAGTGACTCCGCGGCCTGGGACTCCTCGGTCTGCAGCTCCCCGGTCTGCGTCTCCCCGGTCTGCGGCGAAGTGGATTCGTTCTGCATGAGGGGAGGGCTCCAGAGATCAGGGGAAAGCGGCCGGACAACAACCTACGAGTCTACGTGGGTGCCGTCCGGCCGCTTACCACCGATGAGAGGGCACTGTCAGCCCCGGCGGTGTCAGCTCTTGTGCGTGGGCTCCTTGTGCTTGCGTTCCACCGGGCCGCGTCGCACCGAGCCGGGCGCGGTCCAGTCCGCGCGCCGCCGGGCCCGCTTCTTGGCCGCCTCGGAGGACTCCAGCTGGTACGGGACGGAGGTGACCATCACGCCCGGCGTGAAGAGCAGCCGGCCCTTGAGCCGCAGGGCGCTCTGGTTGTGCAGCAGGTGCTCGTACCAGTGGCCGACGACGTACTCCGGGATGTAGACGCTCACGACGTCGCGCGGGCTCTCCCGGCGCAGGCCCTTGACGTATTCGATGACCGGGCGGGTCACCTCGCGGTAGGGCGAGTCGAGGATCTTCAGCGGGACGTTGATGCCGCGCCGCTCCCAGTCCTCCTTGAGCGCCTTCGTCTCGGCCGGGTCGACGCTGATGGAGAGCGCCTCCAGGTGGTCCGTGCGGATCAGTTTCGCGTAGGCGAGGGCGCGCAGGGTGGGGCGGTGGAGCTTGGAGACCAGGACGATCGAGTGGACCCGGGAGGGGCGGACGCTCTCGTCGGACGGCGTCTCGTCGGCGGCGATCTCCGCGGCGACCCGGTCGTAGTGCTTACGGATCGCGGTCATCGTGCCGTAGAAGATCACCATGCCGAGCAGCGCGACCCAGGCGCCGTGGGTGAACTTGGTGGCGAGGACGACGACGAGCACCAGGCCGGTGAAGAAGGCGCCGAAGGTGTTGATCGCGCGGGAGCGGATCATGTGGCGGCGCTTGAGCGGGTCCTTCTCGGAGCGCAGGTGCCGGTTCCAGTGCCGGACCATGCCGGTCTGGCTGAGCGTGAAGGAGACGAAGACGCCGACGATGTAGAGCTGGATCAGCCGCGTCGAGTCGGCCCCGTAGATGACGACCAGCAGGATCGCGGCGCCGGCCAGCAGCACGATGCCGTTGGAGAAGGCGAGCCGGTCACCGCGGGTGTGCAGCTGGCGGGGCAGGTAGCGGTCCTGGGCCAGGATCGAGCCGAGGAGCGGGAAGCCGTTGTACGCGGTGTTCGCGGCCAGGAACAGGACGAGCGCGGTGGCCGCGGCGAGGATCACGAAGAAGAACGTGCCGTCGCCGAAGACCGCGGCCGCGACCTGGGAGATCACCGGGTCCTGGACGAAGGACGAGCCGACCGGGGAACCGTTGCTGATCAGGTCCTTCGCCGGGTTCTCGGCCATCTTGACGTCGGTGGCCATGGCCAGCCCGATGATGCCGCAGAACATGGTGACGGCCAGCAGGCCCATCGCCGCGAGGGTGGTGGCGGCGTTCTTGCTCTTGGGCTTGCGGAAGGCGGGGACGCCGTTACTGATCGCCTCCACGCCGGTGAGCGCCGCACAGCCGGAAGAGAACGCCCGCAGCAGCAGGAAGACCAGGGCGAAGCCTGCCAGGCCCTGGTGTTCCGGCTTGATCGTGTAGTCGGAGGTCGGGGCGTGCATGGTGTCGCCGAGCACCAGCCCGCGGAAGGCACCCCAGATGATCATGATGAAGACGCCGGCCACGAAGAGGTACGTGGGGATGGCGAAGAGCTTGCCGGACTCCTTGACGCCCCGCAGGTTCATCAGGGTCAGCAGCACGATGGCGGCGACGGCGCACGCCGTCTTGTGCTCGACGACGAACGGGATCGCGGAGCCGAGGTTCTCCACCCCGGAGGCGATCGACACGGCGACGGTCAGGACGTAGTCGACCAGCAGCGCGCTGGCCACGGTCAGTCCGGCCTTCGGCCCGAGGTTGGTGGTCGCGACCTCGTAGTCGCCGCCGCCGCTCGGGTACGCGTGCACGTTCTGCCGGTACGAGGCGACGACGGTGAACATCAGGACCACGACGGCGACCGCGATCCACGGGCTGAAGTGGTACGCCGACACACCCGCGATGGACAGCACGAGGAGGACTTCCCCGGGTGCGTACGCCACCGAGGACAGCGGGTCGGATGCGAAGACGGGGAGCGCGATGCGCTTGGGGAGGAGAGTCTCCCCCAGCTTGTCGCTGCGCAGGGCCCGTCCGATCAGGATCCGTTTGGGCACGTCGGTCAGTTTGGACACGCTGAGGATCGTAAGGGTTCCGTATGGGACCGGCCCACGCACCACCCCCGGGACCCGGCAATCTCCTGCACTCGGCCGGAAAAGCCACGGAATCCTTAACGGAATCCTTGCACCGCGGCCGCCCGGCAGCCCGCCGAACGCTCTTCGAAATTCCGTGGGACGCTCCTCGAAGGCACGTCGGCCGCTCCGCGGAATCCCGGCCGGACGCTGCGGGGAATCCCGGCCGGGCGCTTCGGGCCGTTGTCGCCTTTGCCACAGTGGCCCCGTGATACGCACACTCGAATGAGGCAACGCACCCGGCGCCGCTTAAGCTCATCCTGGGCAACGGGACGAACCGTTGCCCCATTGTTTGCCCGGCCAGCCGAGGGAAGAGTGTGAGCAGGGTGTTTTCGCAGGTCAGCCGGACGATCAGGACTGCGAGGTAGGCGCAAGGTGCACATCGTCATCATGGGCTGCGGGCGAGTAGGAGCCGCTCTCGCGCAGACCCTGGAGCAGCAGGGGCACACGGTCGCCGTCATCGACCAGGACCCCACGGCGTTCCGGCGCCTCGGCTCCGGCTTCGGCGGGCGTCGCGTCACGGGTGTCGGTTTCGACCAGGACACCCTCCGCGAGGCGGGGATCGAGGAGGCCGGCGCGTTCGCCGCCGTGAGCAGCGGCGACAACTCGAACATCATCGCGGCCCGGGTGGCACGCGAGATGTTCGGCATCGAGAACGTCGCGGCCAGGATCTACGACCCCCGTCGTGCCGAGGTCTACCAGCGCCTGGGCATTCCCACGGTCGCCACCGTGCGCTGGACCGCCGACCAGATGCTGCGCCGGCTGCTGCCCTCGGGCGCGGAGCCGCTGTGGCGGGATCCGAGCGGCGGTGTACAGCTCGCCGAGGTGCACACCACGCCGTCGTGGATCGGCCACAAGATCAGCACGCTGCAGGAGGAGACGGGCGTCCGCGTGGCGTTCATCACCCGGTTGGGCGAAGCGATTCTGCCGTCGTCGCAGACGGTGCTGCAGGAGGGCGACCTCGTCCACGTGATGATGCGCACGGACGAGATCGCGAAGGTCGAGGCGGCCTTCGCCGAAGGCCCCGAGGAGGGCGGTCACTGATGCGTGTCGCTATTGCCGGGGCCGGTGCGGTGGGCCGTTCCATCGCGGGCGAGCTGCTGGAGAACGGGCACGAGGTGCTCCTCGTCGACAAGGCGCCGACCGCCATCTCGGTGGAGCGGGTGCCGATGGCCGAGTGGCTGCTGGCGGACGCCTGCGAGATCACCTCACTGGACGAGGCCGCGCTGCAGCGCTGCAACGTCGTGATCGCGGCGACCGGTGACGACAAGGTGAACCTGGTCGTCTCGCTGCTCGCGAAGACGGAGTACGGCGTGCCGCGCGTCGTCGCCCGGGTGAACAACCCGAAGAACGAGTGGCTGTTCAACGAGTCCTGGGGCGTCGATGTGGCGGTCTCCACGCCGCGTCTGATGTCGGCGCTGGTCGAGGAGGCGGTGAGTGTCGGTGATCTGGTCCGGCTGCTGCGCTTCAGCCACGGCGACGCGAACCTGGTGGAGCTGACGCTGCCGCCCGAGTCGGCGCTGGCCGGTACCCAGGTCGGCGAGGTCGCCTGGCCGGAGGACACCTCGCTGGTCACGATCATCCGCGGGCAGCGCGTCCTGACGCCGAGCACCGAGGAGACCCTGGAGGCCGGTGACGAGCTGCTGTTCGTGGCCGCGCAGGCGCGCGAGGAGCAGCTGGAGGATCTGCTGTCGGTGCGCCAGGGCGACCCGGAGAGCTGACCGGAACACCACCTGGACACGTGAGAGGGGCCTGTTACCGCCGGTGGCGGTAACAGGCCCCTCTCACGTGCTGTGGCTCAGACGCGTGCTGTGGCTCAGAACTCCTGGCTGCGGGCCGCTTCGGCGGCCGCAGCCGCCTTGCGGTCCTTCTCGGCCTGCTCCTCGGCCTCCATCTCGGCGAAGACGTCGATGGGCGGCGGCGCCTTGGCCAGGAACACCCAGGTGAGGTAGACCGCGAGCAGGAACGGCGGGATCTTCAGGGCGACCAGGACCCAGCCGAACTGCGTGGTGTCACCCCACCAGTACAGCGGGAAGAGGATCGCGCACTTGGCGAGCAGGATCAGGCCCCAGGCGTAGCTGGCCTTGGCGTAGGCCTTCTTGCGGCCGGGGTTCCTGGTGCGCCAGGAGAGGTTCTCCTTGAACACCGGGCCCAGGATCAGTCCGATCAGCGGCAGCCCGGCCACCGTGGTGATCAGGTAGGCCAGGGCCAGTCCGAGCGTGTAGATCATGCCCGGCAGGTAGAAGTCCTTGGCGTTGCCGGTCATCTTCGCGAAGACGACACCGAAGGCCACACCGAAGACACCGCTGAAGGCGTGCTTGACGGTGTCCCTGCGGATCAGCCGGACGGCCACGAGCACCAGCGACACCGCGACGGCCGCGATGGCCGAGTTCGTCAGGTTCTTGTCGATGGTGAAGATCGTGACGAAGAGCAGTCCGGGCAGGACCGTCTCCACCATGCCCCTGATGCCGCCGAAGGCCTCGAAGAGCGCGGCCTCGGTGACCGCCTTGGCATCGGCCTCCTGCTGGTCGGTGGTGCGGTCCGTGTCGGACGTCGGCTTGTCGAGAGACGTCACCGGCTACTCCTTGCCGAGCGGTCGGAGTTCGTATTTGGGATTGAACAGCACCCGGCGCCCGTGGCTCATGGCGATGCGGCCGGAGGCGATGAGCTTGCGGCCCGGTTCGATGCCCACGATGGAGCGGCGGCCGAGCCAGACGACGTCGAGCGGCGCGGTGCCGTCGAAGAGCTCCGCCTCCAGGGCGGGCACTCCGGCGCGCGGTCGCAGGGTGACCGTCCGCAAGGTACCAGTGACCTTCACGATCTGGCGGTCGGTGCACTCGGAGATCCGGGTGCACCCCGATGCCTGCGAGTCCTCCTCCAGCTCCTCGCACTCCAGGTCCTCCTGGGAGCTGGACAGCCGGTCGAGCATCCGCCGGAAGCGCCCGGACGGCCGCTCGGCCTTCTGGGGCTTCTCGAAACGAGGAACAGCACTCATACCCGAAGGGTACCGGTCCCGGGGGGTCCCGGCGGGTGTCCACCATCTCACTCGAACGGGTTACGCAGGTACCCCGGCGAGGATGGGACCGGGGCCCCCGCCCCGGTCTCAGGCGCGCTCGAAGCGGTATCCCATCCCCGGTTCGGTGACGAAGTGCCGGGGGTGCGAGGGGTCGGCCTCCAGCTTGCGCCGCAGCTGGGCCATGTAGACCCGCAGGTAGTTGGTCTCGGTGCCGTACGAGGGCCCCCAGACCTCCTGGAGCAGCTGCTTCTGGCTGACCAGCCGGCCGCTGTTGCGGACCAGGACCTCCAGCAGGTGCCACTCGGTGGGGGTGAGCCGTACGTCGCGGCCCTCGCGGTGGACCTTCTTGGCGGCCAGGTCGACGGTGAAGCCCTCGGTCTCCACGATCACGACCTCGTCGCCGCCGTCCTGGCCGACGGGCTCGGCGCGGCGCACCGAGGCGCGCAGCCGGGCCAGCAGCTCGTCCATGCCGAACGGCTTGGTGACGTAGTCGTCGGCCCCGGCGTCCAGCGCCTCGACCTTCTCGTCCGAGGTGTGCCGGGCGGAGAGCACCAGGATCGGCACCCTGGTCCAGCCGCGCAGTCCCCTGATCACCTCGACGCCGTCCATGTCGGGCAGCCCCAGGTCCAGGACGACGACATCGGGGTGGCGGGTGGCGGCGAGCTGCAGGGCGGTGGCCCCGTCGGGCGCCGCGTCCACCTCGTACTTGCGCGCCTTCAGGTTGATCACGAGGGCGCGTACGATCTGCGGCTCGTCGTCGACCACAAGCACCCGGGTCATCGCGGTCCTGCCTCTCTGCTGTACGTCTGTGCTGTACGTGTCCGGTGGACGTCTGTCGTGCTGTACGTGGATCCGCGGCGCTCCCCGTGGATCGTGCGGCTCATGAGGTGACCCGGGCGGGCAGGCCGGAGCTGACCGGAACGTATCCCGAGGCCGCCTTGAGGGTCAGGACCATGGTCAGGCCGCCGCCCGGGGTGTCCTCGGCGTCCAGCGTGCCGCCCATGGACTCGACGAAGCCTCGGGCCACGGCGAGTCCCAGGCCGACTCCGGCGCCGCGCGGGGCGTCGCCGTAGCGCTGGAAGGGCTCGAAGATGCGCTCCTTCGCCTCGTCGGGGACGCCGCGGCCGCGGTCGGCGACCCGGAGCTCGACGCGGGCGCCGAGCGCGCTGGCGGCGACGGTGACGCGGTCGCGGTCGGGGCTGTACTTGACGGCGTTCTCGACGATGTTGGCGACGGCCCGCTCCAGCAGCCCGGGGTCGACGGCGACCATCGGCAGCGTCTCGGGGATGTCCAGGTCGACGCTGCCCTCGGGGACGCCGCCCAGGGCCATGGGCACGACCTCGTCGAGGTCGATCTCGCGGATCAGCGGGGTGACGGTGCCCGTCTGCAGGCGGGACATGTCGAGGAGGTTCCCGACGAGGTGGTCGAGGCGGTCGGCACCGTTCTCGATGCCTTCGAGGAGCTCCGCCTCGTCGTCGTCGGACCAGGCGACGTCGTCGGAGCGCAGGGAGCTGACGGCGGCCTTGATGGCGGCCAGCGGGGTGCGCAGGTCGTGGCTGACGGCTGCCAGCAGCGCGGTCCTGATCCGGTTTCCCTCGGCGAGCCGGCGGGCCTCCTCCGCCTCGCCGACCAGGCGCTGGCGGTCGAGGACGACGGCGGCCTGGGCGGCGAAGGCGCCGAGCACCCGGCGGTCCTCGGCGGGCAGCACCCGGCCGGAGAGGGCGAGGGCCATGTGGTCGCCGACGGGCATGTCCACGTCGGCGTCCTCGGGCCGGGCGACCGGCGCCGGTCCGACGCTGCCGGCGCACGTCCACGGGTCGACGTCGCTCTGCCGCTCCAGCAGGGCGACGGACTCCATGCCGAAGGTCTCGCGGACCCGGTCCAGGAGGGCGTCCAGGGTGGTCTCCCCGCGCAGCACGCTGCCGGCCAGGAAGGAGAGGATCTCGGACTCGGCGCGCAGCCTGGCGGCCTGATGGGTGCGGCGGGCCGCGAGGTCCACCACGGAGGCCACCGCGACCGCCACCGCGAAGAAGATCACGATGGCGACGAAGTTCTCGGGGTCCTGCACGGTCAGGGTGTGGGTGGGCGGGGTGAACCAGTAGTTCAGCAGCAGCGATCCCGCGGCGGCCGACGCGAGGGCGGGCCGCAGCCCGCCGAGCAGGGCGGCGGCGACGGTCATGAAGAGGAAGAGCAGGACGTCGTTGGCGAGCCCCGGCCCGTTCTCCATGCCCTTGAGGAGCAGGGCGAGCAGGGCCGGTCCGCCGACGCCGACGACCCAGCCCCAGATGATGCGGGCCCGGCCCAGCCGGGCGCCGCGGGCGATGGGCAGGCCGCGGCCCTTGGCGACCTCGTCGTGGGTGACGATGTGGACGTCGAGGTCGGTGCCGGACTCACGGGCGACGGTGGCGCCGACGCCGGGTCCGTAGATGTACTGCCATGCCTTGCGGCGGCTGGAGCCGAGGACGATCTGGGTGGCGTTGACGCCCCGGGCGAATTCGAGCAGGGCCGAGGGTATGTCGTCGCCGATGACGTGGTGGAAGGTGCCGCCGAGGTCCTCGACCAGGGTGCGCTGGACGGTCAGCTCCTTGGGCGATGCCGAGGTGAGTCCGTCGCTGCGGGCGATGTAGACGGCGAGGATCTCGCTGCCGGAGCCCTTGGCCGCCATCCGGGAGGCGCGGCGGATGAGGGTGCGGCCCTCGGGTCCGCCGGTGAGTCCGACGACGATGCGTTCGCGGGCCTGCCAGGTGGTGCGGATGTTGTGCTCGCCGCGGTACTCCTGGAGGTATTCGTCGACCCGGTCGGCGACCCAGAGGAGGGCGAGCTCGCGCAGCGCGGTGAGGTTGCCCGGGCGGAAGTAGTTGGAGAGCGAGGCGTCGATCCGGTCCGGCTTGTAGATGTTGCCGTGGGCCATCCGACGGCGCAGGGCCTGGGGCGACATGTCGACGAGTTCGAGCTGGTCGGCGCGGCGGACGACCTCGTCGGGCACCGTCTCGCGCTGGCGCACGCCGGTTATGGACTCGACGACGTCGCCGAGGGACTCCAGGTGCTGGATGTTGACCGTGGAGACCACGTCGATGCCGGCCTGGAGGAGCTCTTCGACGTCCTGCCAGCGTTTGGCGTTGCGGGAGCCCGGCACATTGGTGTGCGCGAGTTCGTCCACCAGGGCGACGGCGGGGGCGCGCTCCAGGACCGCGTCGACGTCCATCTCGGTGAAGACGGCGGACCGGTACTCGATCTCGCGGCGCCGGATCTGCTCCAGGCCGTGCAGCATGACCTCGGTGCGGGGGCGGTCGTGGTGCTCGACGAAGCCGACGACGCAGTCGGTGCCCCGCTCCACACGGCGGTGCGCCTCGGAGAGCATCGCGTACGTCTTGCCGACGCCGGGTGCCGCACCGAGGTAGATCCGAAGTTTGCCGCGCGCCATGGCCCCATTGTCTTCCTGAAACCGGCCGTCCTCACCGGCGCCGGTGGCGGCCCATGCGGCAGCCACTGTCGAAACTACCCCGTGAATTTCACGCATATCGGGCGCGGGGTGCGGCTGAGGTCCGTATTGACGTAATTCTGATGCCCCGCCGCAGGGAGGAGTCCGCCGCCCCCGAGGAGGAAAGAGTCCGCCCCCGGCCGGGGGCGCTCCGGCCGGGGGCGGGCGGCGTCAGTGCTCGATGATGTGGCCGTCGCTGAGCTCCAGCACCCGGTCCGCGAGGCCGAGCAGCTGGGCGTCATGGGTGGCGACGAGGGCGGTGACGCCCTCGCTGCGCACGACGGCGCGCAGCAGCTCCATCACCGCGAGGCCGGTCTCCGCGTCGAGCTGTCCGGTCGGCTCGTCGGCGATCAGCAGGGCGGGCCGGTTGGCGAGGGCGCGGGCGATCGCGACGCGCTGCTGCTGGCCGCCGGAGAGCTCGCCGGGGCGCTGGGCGGCGTGGTCGGCGAGACCGACCAGGGAGAGCAGCAGCGACACCCGCTCCTCGCGCTCGCGCGGATCGGCCTTGCGCAGCCGCAGGGGTACGCCGACGTTCTCCGCCGCCGTCAGGATCGGGATCAGGCCGAACGACTGGAAGATGAAGCCGATCCGGTCGCGGCGCAGCTCCAGCAGCCCCTTCTCGCCGAGCGAGGCGAGGTCGGTGCCGTCCACGGTGATCCGGCCGCTGTCGGGGGTGTCGAGTCCGCCGACCAGGTTGAGCAGGGTCGTCTTGCCGGAGCCGGACCGGCCCTTCAGCGCGACGAGCTCCCCGCGCGGCACTTCGAGGGACACACCGCGCAGCGCGTGCACGGCGCCGGCGCCGGTGCCGTACGAACGGTGCAGGTCCTCGATACGGACCATCGGCCGTTCGGCCACGGTCGTACCGCTCTCCCCGTCGGCGCCCGTGGCGGCGGTGCTCTCGGTCATGTCGCTCCCCGTAGGTCCTTCGTCCTGTCGGCCGCCAGTATGTCCATGCGGCCGAGGACCGGGCAATGCCCGGGTCCGGCCGTGGCGGCCTGACCCGGGCATTCGGTGCGTTCAGCGCGTTCCGGCGTCGTTCACCAGGTCCTTGAGAGCGATGTTGAGCTGGAGGACGTTGACGCGGGGCTCGCCGACGAAGCCGAGGATGCGGCCGTCGGTGTGCCGGCCGACGAGCTTGCGGACCTGTGCGGCGTCGAGGTGGTTGCGTGCGGCGACGCGGTTGACCTGGAGGCCGGCGTAGGCCGGGGAGATGTCGGGGTCGAGGCCGGAGCCGGAGGAGGTGACGGCGTCGGCGGGGACCTGGGACGGGCTGACGGGGTGGCCGGGGACGGAGTTGTCCTTGACGACGGCGGCCTTGGCGGCGGTGACCCAGTCGATGAGTTCCTTGTTGTCGCCGGAGCGGTTGGTGGCCCCGGAGAGGATCAGCTCGTACTGGGTGTTGACGCTGTTGGTGCCGAGGCCGTTGGAGGGGCGGGGCTGGAACCACCTGAGGTCGGGGTCCGGGGTCTCCTGGCCCTTCTTGAGGGGGAGGTCGTAGCGCTGGCCGATGAGCGAGGAGCCGACGACCTTGCCGTCCGAGGTGATCTCGGAGCCGTTGGCGCGGCCGGGCATGAGGCCCTGGGCGACGCCGGTGACGGCGAGCGGGTAGACGACGCCGCAGACCAGGGTGAGGACGAGGAGGGCGCGCAGTCCTGCCCAGAGCAGGCGGGCGGAGCTTCCTACGGTGTTGTTCATGGCAGGTCAGCCGATTCCGGGGATGAGGGAGATGATCAGGTCGATGATCTTGATGCCGACGAACGGGGCGATCAGGCCGCCGAGTCCGTAGATCCCGAGGTTGCGCCGGAGCATGGAGTCGGCGCCGCTGGGGCGGTAGCGGACGCCCTTGAGGGCGAGCGGGACCAGCGCGACGATGATCAGTGCGTTGAAGACGACGGCGGACAGGATCGCGGACCGGGGTGAGGAGAGGTCCATGATGTTGAGCCTGTCCAGGCCCGGGTAGACCACGGCGAACATCGCGGGGATGATCGCGAAGTACTTCGCGACGTCGTTGGCGATGGAGAACGTGGTGAGGGCGCCGCGGGTGATCAGGAGCTGTTTGCCGATCTCGACGATCTCGATCAGCTTGGTCGGGTTGGAGTCCAGGTCCACCATGTTCCCGGCCTCCTTGGCGGCCGAGGTCCCGGTGTTCATGGCGACGCCGACATCGGCCTGGGCGAGCGCGGGGGCGTCGTTCGTACCGTCGCCGGTCATCGCGACGAGTTTGCCGCCGGCCTGCTCCCGCTTGATGAGGGCCATCTTGTCCTCGGGGGTGGCCTCGGCGAGGAAGTCGTCGACGCCCGCCTCCTCGGCGATGGCCTTCGCGGTCAGCGGGTTGTCGCCGGTGATCATGACGGTGCGGATGCCCATCCGGCGCAGCTCGTCGAAGCGCTCGCGCATGCCCTCCTTGACCACGTCCTTGAGGTGGATGACACCCAGGACCCGGGCCCCGTCCGCATCCTCCAGCGCCACCAGCAGCGGGGTGCCGCCGGCCTGCGCGATGCGGTCGGTGAGGGCCTGCGCGTCGGCCGAGACGCTGCCGCCCCGCTCCTTCACCCAGGCGACGACCGATCCGGTCGCGCCCTTGCGGACCCTGCGCCCCTCGACGTCGACACCCGACATCCGGGTCTGGGCGGTGAAGGCGACCCACTCGGCCGCGGACAGTTCGCCCTGGTGGCGTTCGCGCAGCCCGTACTTCTCCTTGGCGAGGACGACGACGGACCGTCCCTCGGGGGTCTCGTCGGCCAGCGAGGAGAGCTGCGCGGCGTCCGCGAGTTCCGCTTCGGTCGTGCCCCTGACGGGGAGGAACTCGGCGGCCTGGCGGTTGCCGAGGGTGATGGTGCCGGTCTTGTCGAGGAGCAGCGTCGAGACGTCGCCCGCGGCTTCGACGGCCCGCCCGGACATGGCGAGCACGTTGCGCTGCACGAGCCGGTCCATGCCCGCGATGCCGATCGCGGAGAGGAGTGCACCGATGGTGGTCGGGATCAGGCAGACCAGGAGCGCGGTCAGCACGATCATGGACTGCTCGCTGCCCGCGTAGATCGCGAACGGCTGCAGGGTGACGACGGCGAGCAGGAACACGACGGTGAGCGACGCCAGCAGGATGTTCAGCGCGATCTCGTTGGGTGTCTTCTGCCGCGCGGCGCCCTCGACCAGGGCGATCATCCGGTCGATGAACGTCTCACCGGGCTTGGTGGTGATCTTGACGACGATCCGGTCGGAGAGCACCTTCGTACCCCCGGTGACCGCGCTGCGGTCACCGCCGGACTCCCGGATCACCGGCGCCGATTCGCCGGTGATCGCGGACTCGTCGACGCTGGCGACGCCCTCGACGACGTCTCCGTCGCCCGGGATGATGTCACCGGCCTCGCAGACCACGAGATCACCGATGCGCAGCTCCGCGCCCGGCACCCGCTCCTCGTGCGTGCCGGTGATCCGGCGGGCGACGGTGTCGGTCTTGGCCTTGCGCAGGGTGTCGGCCTGCGCCTTGCCGCGGCCCTCGGCGACCGCCTCCGCCAGGTTGGCGAAGATCGTCGTGAGCCACAGCCAGACCGTGATGGCCCAGCCGAACCAGTCCGTCGGGTCCAGTACGGCGAGCACGGTGGTGAGCACCGAACCGACCAGCACGACGAACATCACCGGGGACTTGACCATGGTCCGGGGGTCGAGCTTGCGCAGCGCGTCGGGGAACGAGGCGATCAGCATGCCGGGGTCGAACAGGCCGGCGCCGACGCGCCCTTCGGGACCGGGACCGGGGCCGGCCGGTGCGTCCTGGTGCGGTGCGCGGGCCGGGGTGACTGTGGACATCGAGTCCTCTTGCTTCGTACGGATGGTCATGACGCCAGCCCCTCGGCCAGCGGCCCCAGGGCGAGGGCCGGGAAGTAGGTCAGACCGGCGATGATCATGATGGTGGCGACCAGCAGTCCGCTGAAGAGCGGCTTGTGGGTGCCGAGCGTGCCGGCGGTCGCGGGGACGGGCTTCTGCCCGGCGAGCGAGCCGGCCAGGGCCAGGACGAACACCATGGGCAGGAACCGGCCGAGCAGCATCGCGAGTCCGATCGTGGTGTTGAACCACTGCGTGTCCGCGTTGAGCCCGGCGAACGCCGAACCGTTGTTGTTGGCGCCCGAGGTGTAGGCGTACAGAATCTCCGAGAAGCCGTGCGCGCCCGTGTTCGTCATCGAGTGGGCGGGCGTCGGCAGAGCCATCGCGGCGGCCGCGAAGCAGAGCACCAGCGCCGGGGTGATCAGGATGTAGCAGGCGGCGAGCTTGATCTCGCGGGTGCCGATCTTCTTGCCGAGGTACTCGGGCGTGCGGCCGACCATCAGACCGGCGATGAACACCGCGATGACCGCCATGATCAGCATTCCGTAGAGCCCCGATCCGGTACCGCCGGGAGCGATCTCGCCCAGCTGCATGCCGAGCATCGTGATGCCGCCGCCGAGACCGGTGAACGAGGAGTGGAACGAGTTCACCGCACCGGTCGAGGTGAGCGTGGTGGCCACGGCGAAGATGGACGAGCCGCCGACGCCGAACCGGTTCTCCTTGCCCTCCATCGCCCCGCCCGCGATGTCGAACGCGGGCCCGTGGTGGGCGAATTCGGTCCACATCATCAGCGCGGTGAAGCCGAGCCAGATGACGCCCATCGTCGCGAGGATCGCGTACCCCTGCCTGAGCGAGCCGACCATGCGGCCGAAGGTGCGGGTCAGGGCGAACGGGATGACGAGGATCAGGAAGATCTCGAAGAGGTTCGACAGCCCGTTGGGGTTCTCGAACGGGTGGGCCGAGTTGGCGTTGAAGTACCCGCCGCCGTTGGTCCCCAGCTCCTTGATGACCTCCTGCGAGGCGACCGCGCCGCCGTTCCACTGCTGCGAGCCCCCCATGAACTGGCCGACCTCGTGGATGCCGGAGAAGTTCTGGATCGCACCGGTCGCCACCAGCACCAGGGCCCCGATCACGGCGATCGGGATCAGGATCCGGACGGTGCCGCGCACCAGGTCGGACCAGAAGTTGCCCAGTTCACCGGTGCGGGACCGGGCGAAGCCGCGGACGAGTGCCACCGCGACGGCGATGCCGACGGCGGCCGACACGAAGTTCTGCACCGCGAGGCCGCCGGTCTGCACGACGTGGCCCATGGCCTGTTCGCCGTAGTACGACTGCCAGTTGGTGTTCGCGACGAACGAGGCCGCCGTGTTGAACGCCTGGTCCGGATCGATCGAGGAGAAGCCGAGCGAGCCGGGCAGCGAGCCCTGGAGCCGCTGCAGCAGATACAGGAAGAGGACGCTCACCGCCGAGAAGGCGAGGACGCCGCGCAGATAGGCGGGCCAGCGCATCTGCGTGTTCGGGTCGGCGCCGATGGCCTTGTATATCCACTTCTCCACCCGCAGATGCCGGGGAGAGGAGTAGACGCCGGCCATGTAGTCACCGAGCGGGCGGTACGCCAGGCCGAGCGCCGCTACGAGCGCGAGGACCTGGAGCACGCCGGCGAGGACGGGGCTCATATCGGGCTCAGAACCTCTCCGGGTACAGAAGGGCGAGGACGAGATAGCCCAGCAGGGCGACGGCCACGACGAGGCCGGTCACGTTTTCGGCAGTCACAGCTTCGCCACCCCCTTGGCAATGAGTGCCACCAGCGCGAAGACCGCGATCGTGGTGACGACGAAGGCCATGTCGGCCATCGGATGCTCCTGGATGAGGTGCGGATTTCTCGGACCTCTTGAGCAAACCCCTCGCCGACGCCGCTGTGACCTGCGTTGATGTCTTCCTTACGGGGACGGGCACCGCCTTGACGGCGCCTGTACGTGCCCGATACGCGCCCCATACGCGCCGTCGCGCCCCACTCCCCCGGGACGCAGAGAGGCCGGTGGCCCGCACCCCTGCGAAGGGGTACGGGCCACCGGCCGTTGTGTGCGGGGTGCGGGTCAGCGCACCTCGGTGATCTCGGGGCCGCGCTGGAGGCCCGCCATGCCACCGGAGAACTTCGAGCCCTCCTGCTCCTCCTGCTGGACGCCCTCGGGGACCATCTGGGCGTCGTTGGGGAGCTTCAGGACGATCGGGTCGCGCGGGGCCATCGGGCCGTCGCCGCGGACCACCACGGTGTCACGGAAGACCGTCTCCAGGAGCCCTGCGGCCTCCGGCTGCACGGCGCCCTGACCGGAGATCACTCCGCGCAGGAACCAGCGCGGGCCGTCGATGCCGACGAAGCGCACCAGCTGCACGCCGTTCGCCCCGTCGGGCAGCTGTACGGGGACCTGCGCGCGCAGCTCCCAGCCCAGCGGACCCTCGATCTCGTCGATGATGCCGCCCTGCTGGGTGATACCGGAGGCGATCTCCTCGCGGACCTCGCCCCAGATGCCCTCCTTCTTGGGGGCGGCGAAGGCCTGCAGCTGGATCGCGCTGTCGCGCAGCACGACGGTGGCCGCGACGATCGCGTCACCGGCGACCTCTACGCGCAGCTCCATGCCCTCGACACCGGGCACGAAGATGCCGCCCAGGTCGACCCGGCCCTCGCCGGGCTGGGACACCTCTTCGATGTCCCACGGGCCGTCCGGCCGCGGCGCGGGCGGAAGGTTCGTCCGACGCGATCCGCTCCCGGCGGCATCGGCGTCATCGAGCTCGTCGACGACCTGCTCGGCCTCGCGCGCTTCGTCCGCCGTGTCCTCGGCGGAACCACTGTTCTTGCGACGTCCGAACACGTCACTGTCCTTCCCGGTCGGATTCGACCGAAGCGTAGCTGTTCCCGCCCTGGGGAACCCCGCCCCGGACGCCATCAACATCAACGGCGGCATGACCGCCGGTGGACCCGAAGCCCCCTTCGGCCCGCGCCGAACCGGGAAGCTCCGACACTTCGTGGAAGCGCACCTTCTCGACCTGCTGCACGACCAGTTGGGCAATCCGGTCGAACCGCTCGAACCGCACGGACTCGCGCGGGTCGAGATTGATGACGATCACCTTGATCTCTCCACGGTACCCGGCATCCACCGTCCCCGGGGCATTCACGAGGGCGACTCCGCAGCGTGCGGCGAGACCGGAGCGGGGGTGCACGAACGCGGCGTACCCGTCCGGCAGGGCGATCGAAACCCCGGTCGGCAGCACGGCCCGCTCACCCGGTGCGAGTTCGGCGGCCTCGGTGGTGACCAGATCGGCCCCGGCGTCGCCGGGGTGCCCGTACGCCGGGACCGGCACCTCGGGGTCGACCCGGCGGATCAGCACGTCGACGGGGTGGCGTGTCACGGGTTCACCTCGAAGGCACGGGCCCGCTTGACCTGGTCGGGATCGGCCATCGCGGCCTGGATCTCGGCCGGGCGGCCGTTGTCGATGAAGTGATCGACCTTGACCTCGATGAACAGGGCCTCGGCCCGGACCGCCACGGGCCCGTCCGGGCCGCCGATCCGGCCGGTCGCCCGGGAGTAGATCTTCCGGCCGTGCACGGCGGTGATCTCCGCGTCGAGGTGCAGCACGGTGTCGACCGGTACGGGGCGGACGAAGTCGGTCTCCAGCCGTCCGGTCACCGCGATCACCCGCAGCAGCCAGTTCAGCGAGCCGAGCGTCTCGTCCAGCGCGCTGGCCAGTACGCCGCCGTGGGCGAGGCCGGGGGCGCCCTGGTGGGCGGCCTGCACGGTGAACTCGGCGGTGACGCCGACCCCCTCGCCGGCCCGCGCCTGGAGGTGCAGCCCGTGCGGCTGTCCGTCGCCGCAGCCGAAACAGTGTTCGTAGTGCGCGCCGAGCAGTTCGCCGGGTGCCGGGGCGTCGGGATGCCGGACCGGTTTCACCGCGTCGGCGGGGGGCGTCAGAGCCGCAGATGTTCCACTCACAGGCGCAGACCTTACCCGCGCGGGTACCCGCAGGTCGCGCCGTGCCAAGCTTGGGTTCATGCAGCCTTCCACCCCGCCGTTCGACGAACGTCTCACCGCGCCCCGTTCGTGGTGGCTCATCGCCACCCTGGTCGGCATCGCGTGCGCGCTGATGCTGCTGCCACTGGGCACCCTGCCCCTGCTCGCCGGTCTCGCGGGCGGCACCGCCCTGTCGGCGGTGGCGGTCAGTTCGTACGGCTCCGCCCGGATCCGGGTGGTGGCCGGCGCCCTGGTCGCGGGGGACGCGCGGATCCCCGTATCGGCGCTCGGCGAGGCCGAGGTGCTGGACGCCGAGGAGGCGCGCGCCTGGCGCTCGTACAAGGCGGACACCCGGGCCTTCATGCTGCTGCGCAGCTACATCCCCACGGCGGTGCGGGTGGAGATCACGGACCCGCAGGACCCGACTCCGTACGTCTACCTGTCGACGCGTGAGCCGGAGGCACTGGTGGCGGCCTTGAAGGCGGCGGTCCCGGCCGGCTGATCCCGGGAGCCCTGCCGGTCTCGTCCCACGGCCTCGGCGGGTGCTGTACGGCCGCCGGAGCGGGTCTCAGCCCTTCGGGGGCCTGGGGGCCTCGGGGTCCTCGGGGAAGCGCGTGTACGGAAGCGCCGGGCGTTCCAGCGGCGGGAGCTCGGGAAGGCGGTCCCAGGGGATCTGGCGCTCGCGCAGGTCCTTCCTGATCCGTTCGGCGAGCTTCCTCGTGTCACGGCGGTTCATCATCGCGCCGACGGCGGCGCCGATCATGAACGGGATGAGGTTGGGCAGATCGCGCACGGTGCGCTTCATGATCTGCTGGCGCAGCTCGCGCTTCATCTGGCCGCCGAGCGCCGCGTTGACCGTCGTGGGGTGGGTGACGTCGATGCCGCGCTCCTCCGTCCAGGACGTGAGGTAGGCGGTGGAGCGCTGGCCGAGGCTGCCGGGCGGGCGCAGTCCGTAGACCTCGTGCAGCTCGGCGACGAGTTTCATCTCGATCGCGGCCACACCGGTGATCTCCGCGGCCAGCTCGGCGAGCATGGCGGGCGGTACGGGCATCATGGCCGCGGCGCCGATTCCGGCGCCGACGGTGGCGGTGCCCTTGCTCGCGCCGGCGATGAGCCGGTCGGCGATCTCCTCGGGCCCCAGGCCCGGGAAGTGCCTGCGCAGGGTGGCGAGGTCGCGTACGGGGACGCGGGGAGCGATATCGATGATCAGGTCGGCGATATGACCGATCGCGGCCTTGGCGCTCTCCCCGCCCTTGCGTACGCCCCGTTTCACTGACTTCAGACGGCCTGCCCCGGTCACGGGCTCCGTCCTGTCGACCTGTCCGGCCCTTTCGGCCGCGTCGACTTCCGCAGCCGCCTCGATGGCCGCGACAGCTGCTTCGACTGCTTCGAGCGAGGCCGGCCGGCCTCGCCCGTCGTCATCCTGTTCGCCCGGCGTGGGTGGCAGGGCGGACTGCTCGGCAGGCGCTGTCACGCCCTCTGCCGGGCCTGTCCCGCCCTGTTGCGCCTCCGGCCCCTTCTTGCGCCGGATGCGCCGCTTCCGGAACGGTGTGTCCCCTGCCACGGCCGACCGGACCTCAGTCGCAGTCGCGGCAGATCGGCTGGCCGTTCTTCTCGCGGGCCAGCTGACTGCGGTGGTGCACGAGGAAGCAGCTCATGCAGGTGAACTCGTCGGCCTGCTTGGGCAGGACCCTCACGGCCAGTTCTTCGTTGGACAGGTCTGCGCCGGGCAGCTCCAGTCCTTCGGCCGCGTCGAATTCGTCGACGTCGACGGCGGACGCCGTCTTGTCGCTCCGGCGAGCCTTGAGCTCTTCAAGGCTGTCCTGATCGACGTCGTCGTCGGTCTTGCGTGGGGTGTCGTAATCCGTTGCCATTGTCGCTCTCCCCCTCTGGGTGTCTGCGGTGTCTCAGCGCACGTAACGCGTGAGAGGCCGGACTTGTGCCCGACCCGAGGCGGAGATTTTGCCTCACATCAAGGTCTGTTACTCAATCGACACCCAAAAGGACCGCTCGAGAGTGATCGGCTTGGGTGGCGATGGGGACCGTACACGGTCCCGGCGGCGTCCATTACAGGCGCCACCCCGTGTACTTCCCGTGATATTGGGCCCCGAAAACCCCGATTATCGCCGGATTTCCGAAGGGATGCCTGATCACGGAGTGTGGATGGGCGGAAATTCGCTCCTGTGATCGATCACACACGGATCCTCCGGGACAGCGTCCCGAAAATTCCGCTCAAAGCGAACAAAAATAATCCATGCGCACCACGCCTCGCCCGGCCTCTCAGACCGGCAGTGAGACGCGCATCACAAGACCACCGCCCTCGCGGGGCTCCGCGATGATACGGCCTCCGTGAGCGCGCGCGACGGAGCGTGCGATCGACAGGCCGAGACCGACCCCCTTGTCGCTGCCCGTCCGCTCCGTACGCAGCCGCCTGAAGGGCTCGAAGAGGTTGTCGATCTCGTAGGCGGGCACCACGGGTCCGGTGTTCGTGACGACCATCAGCGCCTGTCCGGGCATCAGCTCCGTGGTGACCTCGACCCAGCCGTCCTCGGCGACGTTGTAGCGCACCGCGTTCTGTACGAGGTTCAGCGCGATCCGCTCCAGCAGGACGCCGTTGCCCTGGACGACGGCCGGGGCCAGCTCGGCCCGCATCTCCACGCCCTTGGCCTCGGCCTCGCCCCGCGCCTGGTCCAGCGCGCGGGAGGCCACCTCGGCCAGGTCGACGGGTTTGCGCTCGACGATCTGGTTGTCGCTGCGGGCGAGCAGCAGCAGGCCCTCCACGAGCTGCTCACTGCGCTCGTTGGTGGCCAGCAGCGTCTTGCCGAGCTGCTGGAGCTCCGGGGGCGCCGCGGGATCGGAGAGGTGGACCTCCAGCAGCGTGCGGTTGATGGCCAGGGGCGTGCGCAGCTCGTGCGACGCGTTCCCGACGAACCGCTGCTGCGCGGTGAAGGCCCGCTCCAGCCGCTCCAGCATGTCGTCGAAGGTGTCGGCCAGCTCCTTGAGCTCGTCGTCCGGCCCGTCCAGCTCGATGCGGCGGGACAGGTCCGTGCCGGCCACGCGGCGTGCGATGCGGGTGATCCGGCCCAGCGGCGAGAGCACCCGTCCCGCCATGGCGTAGCCGAAGGCGAAGGCGATGACGCTCAGGCCGACGAGGGCCAGCAGCGAGCGGTTCAGGAGCGTGTCGAGCGCCTGCTGGCGCTGGTGGTTGACGCAGGAGTTCATCGCTGAGTTGACGGCGTTCGGTGAGCTCCCCTCCCCCAGCAGGTTGCAGATCTCGCTGGACACATGCCCGTCGACGATCTTGAACGGCAGTTCGCTGCCCACGTGCAGGGCCTGCGCGGCCAGCATGTAGATGATCGACAGCAGCAGGATGCCGGCGATCAGGAACATGCCGCCGTACAGCAGCGTGAGCCGTATCCGGATGGTCGGGCGCAGCCAGGGGTACGGGGGCTCCTGCTGCTTGGGCTCCCAGGTGGGTTTGGGGGGCGCCGCCACGGGCGGCGGGACAGTGGGCACCGGCGTCAGATCCGGTATCCGGAACCGGGCACCGTGACGATCACGGGCGGCTCGCCGAGCTTGCGCCGCAGGGTCATGACGGTCACCCGGACCACGTTGGTGAACGGGTCGGTGTTCTCGTCCCACGCCTTCTCCAGGAGCTGCTCGGCCGAGACGACGGCGCCCTCGCTGCGCATCAGGACCTCCAGCACGGCGAACTCCTTGGGGGCGAGCTGGACCTCCTGCTCGCCCCGGAAGACCTCGCGGCGGTTGGGGTCGAGCTTGATTCCCGCGCGCTCCAGGACGGGCGGCAGGGCCACCGTCGTACGGCGGCCGAGGGCCCGGACCCGGGCCGTCAGCTCGCTGAAGGCGAAGGGCTTGGGCAGATAGTCGTCGGCGCCGAGCTCAAGGCCCTCCACACGGTCACTGACGTCCCCGGACGCGGTGAGCATGAGCACCCTGGTCGGCATGCCCAGCTCGACGATCCGGCGGCAGACGTCGTCCCCGTGCACCAGGGGGAGGTCGCGGTCCAGGACCACGACGTCGTAGTCGTTGACCTCGATGCGCTCCAGGGCCGCGGCACCGTCGTACACGACATCGACGGCCATGGCCTCACGGCGCAATCCGGTGGCCACCGCATCGGCGAGCAGCTGCTCGTCCTCCACGACGAGTACGCGCACGGCGCTTCCTTCCTTAGAACTTCACAACAGGTCTTCAAAACGGCCGTACGGGCCCGCGGACCGTGATCCGGACCACGCCTCGGCACGGGCCGTGCGGCTCCATCCTGCCCGTAACACGTATAAACCGGCGGTAAGACGGCGCGGCCCCACCTGCGGCTTCCGGGAAACCGGCGGATTCCCGGGCCAGTTGAGGTTTCTCTGAGGGTTGGGCCGGGGAGGACGAATTCACACCCGCGATCACGTCTCGTATGTGGCGTGCCACAGGCCCCTCCGTCCCCCGGAGATTGCGTGATCACCCGCCCTACCGCTTCGGCGGAGGGAAACCCGGGCACACCCCCGTGCCACCGACCCACGATGAGGGGGCGCTTCATGGACGCTTTCACCGCAGGTCTGCTGCAACGCATCCAGACCACCGAGTCCGACCTCACGAAAGCCCGCGAGACGGGCGACGACTTCCTTGCGGACGTCGAGCAGGGCGAGCTGGACGACCTGCACCGCCTCGCGGCGGAGCACGGTGTCCACATCGGCGCCTCGAGCGTCTGAGCTGTCACAGGAAGGCCCCGCGGTGCCGCAACGGCACGTGCGGGGCCTTCCTGGTTCCGGTGGCGCCCACGGCCCGTACAGCGGTGTGCGCGGGCGCCGCGGGGGCGGCTCAGTCGTGCCAGGCGCCCAGTTCCTCCAGGAGGGCCTGGAGGGGTTCGAAGACGCCCGGTGACGCGGCCACCGTCAGTCCGCCGTCGGCGGGCAGCCCGGGCCGCCCGCCGGTGAGCGCGCCCGCCTCCCGGGCGATGAGGTCGCCGGCCGCGAGGTCCCACGGGTGCAGGCCGCGCTCGTAGTAGCCGTCGAGCCGGCCCGCCGCCACGTCGCACAGGTCGATCGCCGCGGAGCCGCCGCGCCGGATGTCGCGCAGCCTCGGGATGAGCACGCGTGCCACGTCCGCCTGGTGCGCGCGGACGTCGGCGACGTAGTTGAATCCGGTCGACACGAGCGCCTGCGCGAGCGGCGGCGCGGGCCGGCAGCGCAGCCGGGCGCCCTCGCCGTACGCCCCGCCCTTTGCGTACGCACCGCCGCCGACGACCGCGTGGTAGGTCTCCCGGCGCATCGGGACCTCCACCACGCCCACGACCCGCTCCCCGTCCCGTTCGGCGGCGACGGAGACGGCCCAGGTGGGCAGCCCGTAGAGATAGTTCACGGTGCCGTCGAGCGGGTCGATGACCCAGCGGATGCCGCTGGTGCCCTCGGAGCTGGCGCCCTCCTCGCCGAGGAAGCCGTCATCGGGACGGCGCTCGGCCAGGAAGCCGGTGATCAGCTTCTCGGCGGCGATGTCCATCTCGGTGACGACGTCCACCGGGCTGGACTTGGTCGCGGCCACCCCCAGGTCGGCGGGGCGGCCGTCGCGCAGCAGCGCACCGGCGCGACGGGCGACGTCCAGCGCGAGGTCGAGCAGTTCGGACAGCAGGGGGTCGGTCACGGCGCTCCCAAGGGGGTGAGGGGGTACGGGACGGGGCGGGTCGGCGGTGGCGCGTCACGCGTAGGGGCTGTCGGCGCCGGCGGCGGCCGGCTTGAGCGCCCGGGCGGGGCAGCAGCCGACCGGGCAGAGGTCGTGGCTCGCCCCGAGGGCCCCGAGCGCGCACCGCTCCCGGTCGCGTCCCTGTTCGGTGGCGGCCCGCTCCAGCACCAGGTCGCGCACGGCCGCGGCGAACCGCGGGTCGGCACCGACGGTCGCGGCCCGGCGCACCGGCAGGCCGAGCTCCGCGGCCTTCGCGGCGGCCTCGGTGTCGAGGTCGTAGAGGACCTCCATGTGGTCCGAGACGAATCCGATGGGCGCCATCACCACGGCAGGGACCCCGTCGCCGTGCAGCGACTCCAGGTGGTCGCAGATGTCGGGCTCCAGCCACGGGATGTGCGGGGCGCCGCTGCGCGACTGGTAGACGAGCTGCCAGGGGTATTCGACGCCGGTCCGCTCGGCCACCGCCGCCACGATCAGCCGGGCGACGTCCAGGTGCTCGGCCACGTACGCACCGCCGTCGCCGTGCGCCCCGACCGGTCCGGAGGAGTCGGCCGCCGAGGTGGGGATGGAGTGCGTCGTGAAGGCCAGCCGCGCACCCGTGCGCACGTCCGCGGGCAGGTCGGCCAGGGCGGCGACGACCCCCTCCACCATGGGCTCGACGAAGCCGGGGTGGTTGAAGTAGTGCCGCAGCTTGTCGACGCGCGGGACCGGCAGACCCTCGGCCTCCAGGGCGGCCAGCGACTCGGCGAGGTTCTCCCGGTACTGCCGGCAGCCGGAGTACGAGGCGTAGGCGCTGGTCGCCAGGACGGCGATGCGGCGGTGTCCGTCGCGGACCATCTCGCGCAGGGTGTCGGTCAGGTACGGCGCCCAGTTGCGGTTGCCCCAGTACACCGGCAGGTCGAGCCCGTGATCCGCGAAGTCCTTGCGCAGGGCGTCGAGCAGCGCGCGGTTCTGGGCGTTGATCGGGCTGACGCCGCCGAAGAGGAAGTAGTGCTTGCCGACCTCCTTCAGCCGCTCCTCGGGGATTCCCCGGCCGCGGGTCACGTTCGCCAGGAACGGAACCACGTCGTCCGGTCCTTCGGGGCCTCCGAAGGAGAGCAGCAGCAGGGCGTCGTAGGGAGCGGGATCGCGCAGATCGGACATGACACCGATCCTGCCACCCGGCCCCGGCCCCGTTCCCACCGACATCCGCCCGGCGGCCCGGCCGGGAATCCCGCTGTCGGGTCCGCCGGCCCGCCCGTAAGCTGTATCGGCCACGTTCACCCCTGACACCGCGTGTGAGCACGCCGTATCGGAGTTCCCCTTGCCCAGTCCCTACCGTGCGATCTTCGCCGCCCCCGGTTCCAAGGGGTTCTCAACAGCCGGTTTCTTCGGCCGGATGCCGCTGTCCATGATGGGCATCGGCGTGGTGACGATGGTGTCCCAGCTCACCGGCCGGTACGGGCTGGCGGGCGCGCTCTCCGCGACGCTCGCGATGTCGGCCGCGGTGGTCGGACCGCAGGTGTCGCGGCTGGTCGACCGGCACGGCCAGCGCCGGGTCCTGCGCCCGGTGACGCTCGTCGCGCTGGCGGCCGTGGCCGGGCTGCTGGTCTGCGCGCAGCAGCGGCTGCCCGACTGGACCCTGTTCGTCTTCGCCGCGGGCGCCGGATGCGTGCCCAGCGTCGGGTCGATGGTCCGGGCCCGCTGGGCGGAGATCTACCGCGGCAGGGCGCAGCAGCTGCACACCGCGTACGCCTGGGAGTCGATCGTCGACGAGGTGTGCTTCATCTTCGGCCCGATCATCTCGATCGGGCTCTCCACCGCCTGGTTCCCCGAGGCGGGCCCGCTGCTCGCCGCCGGCTTCCTGCTGGTCGGGGTCTTCTGGCTGACCGCGCAGCGGGCCACCGAACCGGTGCCGCATCCGCACGCCCGGCACACCAGGGGCTCCGCGCTGGGCTCGCGCGGTCTGCAGGTGCTCGTGATCACCTTCGTGGCGACCGGCGCCATCTTCGGGGCGGTCGACGTGGTGACGGTGGCCTTCGCCGAGGAGCAGGGCCACAAGGCCGCGGCGAGCCTGGTGCTGGCGGTGTACGCGCTGGGTTCCTGCCTCGCCGGGGCCGTGTTCGGCCTGCTGCGCCTGAAGGGGAAGGCGTCCACGAGGTGGCTGGTGGGAGTGTGTGCGATGGCCGTGAGTATGATCCCCCTCCAACTGGCCGGGAGCCTGCCGTTCCTGGCCGTGGCGCTCTTTGTCGCGGGCCTCGCCATCGCACCGACGATGGTCACCACGATGGCTCTCGTCGAACAGCACGTACCGCGCACCAGACTGACCGAGGGCATGACCTGGACCAGCACCGGGCTCGCCGTGGGTGTGGCGCTCGGCTCCTCGGCCGCGGGCTGGGTGGTCGACGCGTCCGGGGCGAAGGCGGGGTACGCGGTGCCCGCCGTGGCGGGAGCGCTCGCGGCCGCGGTGGCGTTCCTGGGGTACCGCCGGCTCAGAGGGCCGGTTCCTACGGAAGGGCGCGGGGAAGATGACCGACACCTACGCACGGACGACGACGAGCGCGTGGCGTAACTGGGCGGGGAACGTCACCGCCCGTCCGGCACGGACCGTGTCACCCGCCTCCGTGGACGAACTGGCCGAGGCGCTGCGCCGCGCGTCCGATGACGGTCTCAAGGTGAAGCCGGTCGGCACCGGCCACTCGTTCACCGCGACCGCGGCCACCGACGGGCTGCTGATCCGCCCCGATCTGCTCACCGGCATCCGTGACATCGACCGGGCGGCGATGACGGTGACCGTCGAGGCCGGCACCCCGCTGAAGCGGCTCAACGCCGCGCTGGCCCGCGAGGGCCTCTCGCTCACCAACATGGGCGACATCATGGAGCAGACGGTCGCCGGGGCCACCTCGACCGGCACCCACGGCACCGGCCGCGACTCGGCGTCGATATCCGCGCAGATCCGCGCCCTTGAGCTGGTCACCGCCGACGGCACGGTGCTGACCTGTTCGGCGGACGAGAACCCCGACATCTTCGCCGTCGCCCGGATCGGGCTCGGCGCGCTGGGTGTCATCACGGCGATCACCCTCGCCGTCGAACCGGTCTTCCTGCTGACGGCCCGCGAGGAGCCGATGACCTTCGACAAGGTCACGGCCGACTTCGATCAGCTGGTGACGGAGAACGAGCACTTCGAGTTCTACTGGTTCCCGCACACGGGCAACTGCAACACCAAGCGCAACAACCGGAGCGCGGGCCCCGCGGCGCCGCCCGGCAGGGTCAGCGGCTGGATCGACGACGAGCTCCTCTCCAACGGCGTCTTCCAGGTGGCCTGCTCGCTCGGCCGCGCGGTCCCCGCCACCATCCCGTCGATCGCCAAGCTCTCCAGCCGGGCCCTGTCGGCGCGCACGTACACCGACATCCCGTACAAGGTGTTCACCAGCCCGCGCCGGGTGCGGTTCGTGGAGATGGAGTACGCCCTGCCGCGCGAGGCGGCCGTAGAAGCGCTGCGCGAGCTCAAGGCGATGGTGGACCGCTCCCCGCTGCGGATCAGCTTCCCGGTGGAGGTGCGCACCGCCCCCGCCGACGACATCGCGCTGTCCACGGCCTCGGGCCGCGAGAGCGCGTACATCGCCGTGCACCTGTACCGGGGCACGCCCTACCAGGCGTACTTCACGGCGGTCGAGCGGATCATGACCGCCCACGCCGGCCGCCCGCACTGGGGCAAGGTCAACACCCGTGACGCCGCGTACCTGGCCGGGGTGTACCCGCGGTTCGGCGAGTTCACCGCCGTACGGGACCGGCTGGACCCGGACCGGCTGTTCGCCAACGACTACCTGCGCCGGGTCCTGGGCGACTGACGCCGGCCCCGTCACGCGGAAGCCGTCGGCCTCCGCCCCGATCGTGGGCGGAGGCCGACGGCTTCCGGTGGGATGCGCTGTCCGGTCCGTTCACTCACCGGTGCCGGTGCCGGCCGGTGCGCGGTTCTCCTGCGCCGGGGCGCTGCCGGTGTCCGTCGGACCGGGCGTGGCGCTCCCGCCGTCGCCGGGGATCGGCGGGGCGGGCGCGGTCGACGGGTCCGCGTCCTCGCCGGAGGTCTCCGACGGGGTGGGCGTGGGCGTCGGCTCCGTGGAGCTGCCGCCGCGGTCCGGATCCGGGCTCGTGCTCCGCCCGTCCTGCGGGTCGGTGCCCTGCTCCGTGTCCTTGCCCTTGTCCTTGTCCTGGCCCGGGTCCGTGGCGTCCTGGTCCTGGTCCTGGCCGGTGCTCGGCGCCGGCGCCGGGTCGGAGGAACCGCCCGAACCCCGCTCGCCGCGCACGACGGAGCCGACGGTCGTTCCCTGACCGCCGCTCAGATCGTTGCCGGAGACCAGTTCGAACGTGGTGATCCCGATCATCGAGACGACGAACACCACCGCGGCGCCGAGCGCCGAGCGCTTCCAGCCGCGGATCCGGGTGCCGTGCGTGGTCGCCTGCGAGAACGCGTCGTCCTCGGGCGACGCGGCCGCCGGGACCGTCGTGAGCCGCCGGGTTCCGTCGGCCGCCCCGATCAGCTGCGTACGGTCCGGGTCGGCGGTCACCTTGCGCAGCACGGTCGTGGCGTCCACCGGCCGCAGCAGGGCCGTGGCCTCGGCGTCCTTCCGCGCCTCGCTGCCGGGCAGATCGGCGGGGTCCACCCGCCGCAGGACGGTCGTGGCGTCCGGCGGCCGCAGCATCGCGGTGGCATCGGCCGATCCGGCCGCCTCGCGCAGCGCGACCCGGGTGCCGGCGGTCTCCCACTCCGCGTCCGGGTCCCCGCCGTCACGCGTCTGGCGCGTGTGCACGGTCACCTCGCGGCCCGGGTGCTTCACCTGGACCGTCACTTCGCGGATCTGCTCGCCCGTGCGGCGGAAGAAGTGCTGGAAGACCGAGCCCCCGCAGGTGGCCACGATGCTCATCACCCCGGCGCCGAGAATCGTCCCGTACACGCCCAGTTGGGAGGCCGCCACCGCCGCCGCGACCGCCGCCACCGCACTGCCCGCCACCTGGGGCAGGCTCAGATCTATCCGCCTTTCTCTGGGTTCTATGTCACTTTCCGGCTTCTGCACCATTTCCAGCCCTTGATTGACATCTCTCCCACCATGCAACAACAAGGGACATTTGAGCGAAGCGGATAGTTCCGTTTACGGTGATTCTGTGAAGCAGGACACGCGGGAGGGGCGTACGGCGTTCTGCGGGGTACCTCAACTCCCGTGCCTCACGAGAAGTTCGGCGGCGCGGCGGTCCACCCACATGGCCCGAATGGAGTACTGTGGCGAGCCCTGGGGCCGGACTCCCGCACGGAAGTCCGGAACCTTCGGGAGGGGGCCGAAGGAGGCACTCGATCCGGCGGCGCCGCGGCATCGCACGGGGGCCGGCTACGCGGAGTGACCATCGGTCACTTTGCGTTGCGCAAGAGGTCACCGTGTCATACCGGCGATCAAGGGCTCACGCCCGACACGCCGGGCAACACGGCAATGTTGTGGCAGGCTGCACCCGGGCAGGCCACACTCGACTAGCGGAAGCAGCGACGCACGTGACGTCGGCAGGCACCACCCGGGAGGTCCCCATGCCCGAACTGCGTGTCGTGGCCGTCTCCAACGACGGCACACGACTGGTGCTCAAGGCTGCGGACAGCACGGAGTACACGCTTCCGATCGACGAGCGGCTGCGAGCCGCCGTGCGCAACGACCGCGCGCGGCTCGGCCAGATCGAGATCGAGGTGGAGAGCCACCTCCGCCCCCGCGACATCCAGGCCCGGATACGAGCCGGTGCCTCCGCGGAGGAGGTCGCTCAGTTCGCCGGAATTCCGGTCGACCGTGTCCGCCGCTTCGAGGGCCCCGTGCTCGCGGAGCGCGCCTTCATGGCCGAGCGGGCCCGGAAGACTCCTGTGCGCCGTCCCGGCGAGAACACCGGCCCTCAACTCGGCGAAGCGGTGCAGGAACGCCTCCTGCTGCGCGGCGCCGACAAGGAAACCGTCCAGTGGGACTCGTGGCGCCGCGACGACGGCACCTGGGAGGTCCTCCTGGTGTACCGGGTCGCCGGCGAGCCGCACTCGGCGAGCTGGACGTACGACCCGCCGCGCCGGCTGGTCCAGGCCGTCGACGACGAGGCGCGCTCGCTGATCGGCGAGACCGACGACGTCGCGGCGCCCGAGCCCAGCTTCCCGTTCGTCCCCCGGATCGCCCGGCTGCCGCGCGACCGGCCGCTGGACCGCGCCCTCGACCGCCAGATGGAGCGCCCCGCGCCGCCTCCGGCCCCGGAGCCGGAGGAGCGCATCGGCGGGGTCACCGCGAGCGAGCGGGATTCGCTGACCAGCCTGCTGGAGGCGGTGCCCAGCTTCCGCGGCGACATGGTCGTCCCCGAACGACCGTCGCCGCCCGAGCCGCCGGCCATCGAACCGGCCGCGCAGGAGCCCGAGGCCGAGGAGCCGCCGGCCCCGGCGGCTTCCGCGGGCGCGGGTTCCGCCTACGCGGACGTCCTGATGCCGCGTGCGGTCGCCGGTCACCGCGACCGGCTCACCGGGACGACGGACCGGCAGGCCGAGGCGGACGGGGTCCGGCCCGGACGCCGGGCCGCGGTGCCGAGCTGGGACGAGATCGTCTTCGGCACGCGCCGCAAGAAGCAGGACTGAGAGCCCGGGTGACCGCAGCATGACGAGGGCCCGTACGCAGGCGCGTACGGGCCCTCGTGCGCTGCCGGGGCGGAACCTCCGGCACCGGTGCCGCCCGGCGGGCCGCCTACTGCGGTTCGGGCCCTGTGGCGACCGGCCGGGACGCGTCGCGCGTCCAGTGCGACCAGGAGCCCGCATACAGCGCGCCCGTGAACCCGGCGACCTCCAGCGCCAGCACCTCATGGGCCCCGGAGACCCCCGAGCCGCAGTAGACGCCGACCTCCCCCGTTCCCTCGGCGGCGCCCAGGTCGAAGAACCGGGAGGCCAGCCGCTCGGCGGGGAGGAAACGTCCGTCCGCTGCGACGTTCTCCGTCGTGGGGGCCGAGACCGCCCCCGGGATGTGCCCGCCCACCCGGTCGATCGGCTCCACATCGCCGCGGTAGCGCTCGGCGGCCCGTGCGTCGAGCAGCAGGCCCGAACGGGCCAGGGCGGCGGCGCCGTCCGCGTCCAGCAGCGGCAGCGCGCCGGGGACGGGCACGAAGTCGCCCTCGGCGGGTGCCGGGGTCTCCTTCGACAGCTCGCCGGTCCAGGCCGCGAGGCCGCCGTCCAGCACCCGGACGTCCCGGTGCCCCGTCCAGCGCAGCAGCCACCAGGCGCGGGCCGCGGCCCAGCCCTGGCCTCCGTCGTACACGATCACCGAACTGTCCCCGCGGACCCCGGCGCGGCGCATCACCGCACCGAATTCCTCCGGGTCGGGCAGGGGGTGGCGGCCGCCGTCACCGGCCGGCCGGGCGAGTTCCGCGTCCAGATCGACGAAGACCGCGCCGGGCAGGTGTCCGGCCTCGTAGTCGGGCCGGCCGTGCGGGCCGCCCAGCTGCCAACGTACGTCCAGGAGCACCGGCGGACGTGGCCCCGCCGACTCGCTCGCGCATTCGGATGCGGAGATGATGGGCTTCATGCGTGCCATCCTCGCGCAGAGTCCGGCCCACCCGTAACAACGCCGAAACGGATATACCGCAATAAACCGGACCTCGTCTGTCGAGATCACGGAAAAAGCGGCGCGGCCGGGGCGCATCACGCGCCGGGTGGTGCAAGCATCTGCACGGGGCGTACACATCCCGTACCGCACAACGGCGCGCCGGCTCCGTTCCCCCCGTACGGCCACCACGATGGTCCGAGGAGAGAGTGACGATGACCGAGGCTGCCGCTCGGCGTACACCCGGAACACCTTGCTGGGTGAGCCTGATCGTGCACGGCCTGCACACGACCCAGAACTTCTACGCCGAACTGTTCGGCTGGGAGTTCGGGCCCGGCCCCGAGCAGCTCGGCCCGTATGTCCGGGCACTGATCGACGGGAAGGAGGTCGCCGGCATCGGACAGCTGCCGCCCGACCGGCATCTCCCGATCGCCTGGACGACCTATCTGGCCACCGATGACGCCGATCTCACCGCCGAGGCGATCCGGGCCTGCGGCGGCACGGTGGGCGTCGGACCGCTCGACGCCGGGGAGGCGGGCCGGATGGCCATCGCCTCCGACCCCGGCGGCGCCGTCTTCGGCATCTGGCAGGCGGCCGCGCACCTGGGCACCACGCTCGCCGGAGAACCGGGCACCCCGGTCTGGAACGAGCTGGTGACCCGCGAGACATCGACGGTCGCCAAGTTCTACCAGGCGGTGTTCGGCTACGAGACCGAGGCCGTCGTCTCGGCGGACTTCGACTACCAGACCCTCCACCTGGGGGGCCGCCCGGTGGCCTCGATCCACGGCGTGGGCCATGCCCTGCCGCGCGACCGGGGGCCGCACTGGATGACGTACTTCGAGGTCGCGGACACGGACGAGGCCGCCCAGCACGTGGTGGAGCTCGGCGGGCACATCCTGCAGCCGCCCCGGGAGGGGTCCAGCGGCAGGGTGGCCACGGTCGCCGATCCGGAGGGCGCGGCGTTCACGATCGTGCGGTCGGCGGGGCGCTGAGAGCGGCCAGGCCGGGGCGGGTCCGCTCTCAGCCCCGGCCGAGGACGCAGAACTCGTTGCCCGCCGGGTCGGCCAGCACCACCCAGGAGACGTCGCCCTGGCCGACGTCGGCGGTCCTCGCGCCGAGGGCCTTCAGCCGGGCCACCTCCGCCTCCCGGTCGTCACCGCGGTACGGCAGCACGTCGAGATGGACGCGGGTCCACACGGCATCCTCCTCGGACGTGCGGACGAACTCCAGGTACGGCCCGACACCCTCGGCGGAGCGCAGCCGCGCGTGGTCGTCCGTCTCCTCGTGGACGGTCCAGTCGACCGCCTCGCCCCAGAACCGGGCCATGGCGCGCGGTTCGGCGCATTCGACGACCACCGCGGCGATCGGACCGGTGTCCCGATAGATCTCCCGGGGCTCCAGCACCCGGAACGTGTTGCCCTCGGGGTCGGTCAGCACGGTCCACGGCACGTCGCCGGGGCTCGCACCGGCGGGCTTCGCGCCGAGTTCCGTCAGGTGCGCGACCAGTTCCGCGCGATGGCCCTCGGAGGTGGTGGCGAGATCGAGGCGCGCGCGGTACCTCACCGTCCCGGGGTCCGGGACCTTCACGACATCGATGCAGACGGCGGTGGGGTCGGGCCAGTCGAAGCCCACGGGCTCGATGTTGGTGACACCGGGGCCCTCACTGGAGACTCCCCAGCCGAGCGCCTTCGCCCAGAACCCGCCGAGCGCCGCGTCGTCGCGCGCCTTGAAATTCACCTGAACCAGCTGCAGCCCCATGCCGGCAACCCTATGCGACCCAAGATCCAGATCTCCAGGGGCCGCCGCCCCGTGAACCACGGCCGGCCGGGCCCGTGCCCCTCAGTCGGAGGCCACCGGCAGGACGTCCGGCGAGAGCGCGCCGGCGTGGACGGAACCGCTCGTCATGCGGCGGCGGTGATGGCGCCGGCACAGCACCTCGTAGCCGACCTCCTCGGCCGGGCTGCTCACATCACCGACGACGACCTGCTCGCCCTCCACCACCATCTCGCCGCCCACCGTACGGGCGTTGTGCGTGGCCCGCTCGCCGCACCAGCACATCGCCTCCACCTGCAGCGTCTCGACCCGGTCCGCCAGCTCGATCAGCCGCCGTGAGCCGGGGAAGAGCTTCGTACGGAAGTCGGTGGTGATCCCGAAGGAGAAGACGTCCAGGTCCAAGTCATCGACGACCCGCGCCAGTTGGTCGATCTGCACCGGTTCCAGGAACTGCGCCTCGTCGACGATCAGGTAGTCGACCCGGCCGCCCTGCGACACCCGGTCGACGACATAGCCGTACAGGTCCATGCCCTGCACCGCCTCGACCGCCTCGGTCACCAGGCCGAGCCGTGAGGAGAGCTTCCCCGACCCCGCCCGGTCGTCCCGGGTGAAGTTCAGGCCCTGCAGGCCTCTCGCCGACCGGTTGTGCGCGATCTGCAGCGCCAGCGTGCTCTTTCCGCAGTCCATCGTTCCGGAGAAGAACACAAGCTCGGGCATGAGGGGTCGAACACCTTTCGGAACGGGCGGAGCGGGGAGGGCGGCGGAGTGGAACGGCAGGGCCTACGAGCGTACTTCGAGGAGCGGGACGAGCTGCTCGACGGGGGTCATCGAGCCGTGCATGCCGACCATCGCGGACTCGTGCGGCTCGTTGCGCGAGGCGGTGATCACCACGTCGTCGTGGGCCGCCGCGACCACGTCGCCGATCCGGCCCAGCACCCGCTCGTCGATGCGCGGGCCGAACCAGCCCGCCTCGACGGCCTCCTCACGGCTCGCCACCCAGAACTGCTCGCCGAGCACCTCGCGCCAGACGGTCAGCACATCGGCCTCGGCGCCCGGCACGGCGTAGACATGACGGGCCCGGCCCTCGCCGCCGAGCAGGGCCACTCCCGCGCCCAGCTCCCAGTCCTCGTCGAAGTCGATCCTGGACTGTTCGTCGAACGGGATGTCGATCATGCCGTGGTCGGCGGTGATGTAGAGCGCCGTGCGCGGCGGGAGCTGTTCGGCGAGGCGCCGGGCCAGCCCGTCGACGTACATCAGCTGACCGCGCCAGGCGTCGGAGTCGACACCGAAGCGGTGCCCCTTGCCGTCGACCTCGCTGTAGTACGTGTAGACCAGCGACCGGTCACCGGCGGCCAGCCGCTCGGCGGCCACGTCCATCCGCTCCTCGCCGGTGAGCCGGCCCAGGAACGAGCCGCCGCTGAGCGCGACCTTGGTGAGCGGGGTCTGCTCGAAGGTGGGGGCGGAGACCTGTGCGGTACGGACTCCGGCGGCGTCGGCGAGCTGGAAGACGGTGGGGTAGGGCTGCCAGACCTTCGGCGGCGTCCAGGGCTTCCAGCGGAGCTGGTTCATCAGCTCGCCGGTCTCCGGATTGCGGGCCGTGTAGCCGGGCAGTCCGTGCTCGCCCGGCGGCAGCCCGGTGCCGACGGAGGCCAGCGAGGTCGCGGTCGTCGCCGGGAAGCCCGCCGTGATCGGGCGGCCCGTGCCGCCGCGCGAGGTGGGCAGGAGGGAGTGCAGGAACGGCGCCTCGTCGGGATGCGCCTTGATCTGCTCCCAGCCGAGGCCGTCGATCAGGAAGACGCAGTTCCGGTCGGCGGGGGTGAGCTCGGGGATCGCGGCCGTGAAGCCGGGGACCTCCTGTCCCGCGACGAGGGTGGGCAGCAGGTCGGCGAGCGAGCCGCTGCCGTACTCCGGGACGGGAGCGGTGTCGACGGGCAGCAGTACCGGGTCCTGCCAGGAAGGCTGGACCATCAGCGGCCGGCCGCCGCGGTCGCGGCCGTGGCCTCGGAGAGCGCCTGGGCGAACGCGAGGGTCTGGCGCACGGTGTCGGGGCCGTCGCCGGCCTCGCTGACCCGCAGGCTCAGGTCGTCGGCGGTGGAGCTGCCGGTGTAGCCGTGGTCGGCCTCGCAGTTGGGGTCGCCGCAGGCGGCGGGCTCCAGGTCGATCCGGGAGACCGCGCCCCAGCCGATGGTCAGGACGACCTCGCGGGGCAGGGTGCCCGGGACGTACTTCTCCGGGTTGGCCACGACCCGGCTGACCACGACCGAGGAGATCCGGTCGAGCTTGACCGACTCGGTGGAGGTGGTGGCGTACGGCGTCGGGGAGCTGGTGTCGGCGTTCTGCTCGTCGGTGTGGCTGACGATGAAACGGGTGTCGGTGAGCACCAGCACCGTGACGTGGCGGCGCACCTCGTTGGAGTCGAAGGTGGTCTCCTGGTGCACCAGGTACGAAGCGACCGGCTCACCGCCGACGGCGGCCTCCACCGCCTCGGCCACGAGGGCCGGGTAGTAGCCGCTGCGCTCGATCGCCGCGCGCAGCCCCTGGGTCGTCGTACCGGTCTTAGCCATACGCACCATCCTACGGGGGGCTGATGGCTGCCGGGGACGGTCCCGCCGCCGCTGCCCGGCGGGTCCGGGGTGGCGCGGGTCAGTAGTTGGACAGCCGCCGGGGGCCCAGGTCGGTACGGGCCGGGGGCGGCGAGAGCCGGACGCTCGCCCCGAGCACGGTCAGCCCCTGGGTGGCGACCACGACCGGTTCCAGCGCGATGGAGACCACCTCGGGGTGGTCGTCGACCAGCCGGGAGACCCGCAGCAGCAGTTCCTCCAGCGCGGCGGTGTCCACGGGGGCCGAGCCGCGCCAGCCGAAGAGGACGGGGGCCGCCCGGATGGAGCGGATCAGTTCGGCGGCGTCGCGGTCGGTGGCGGGGACCAGCCGGTGCGCGGTGTCGCCGAGGAGTTCGGAGGGTGCGCCGGCCAGGCCGAAGGAGAGGACGGCGCCCGCGGCCGGGTCGATGGTGGCCCGTACGACGGTGTCGACGCCGCGCGGGGCCATCGCCTGCACGACGGGCCGCAGCTCGGCGGGCTTGCCGAGGAGGCCGGTCAGTTCGCCGTACGCGCGGCGCAGCGCGGACTCGCCCCCGAGGTCCAGCCGGACCCCGCCGAGGTCGGCGCGGTGGCGCAGGTGGGGTGCGGTGGTCTTCAGTGCCACCGGGTAGCCGAGCCGGCCGGCCGCTGCCACGGCCTCCTCCGGGCCGGGCGCGGGCAGCGTCGGCCGGACGGCGATGCCGTAGCAGGCCAGGAGTTCACGGGCCTCGTCGTGTTCCAGGGGCCTGCCGCGCGGATCGGGGTCCCGGCCGAGCAGGGTGTCGATGAGGGCGGCGGCGGCCGGTTCGTCGATGGTGTCGTCGAGGAACTCGGGCACCTTTCCGGGGACGGCTGCCTGCCGGCGCCACTGGGCGTACTTCACGGCTTCGGCGAGCGCCCGGACCGCACGTTCGGCGGCGGGGTAGGCGGGGATCCGGCCGGGGACGCGGGGGGCTTCGGGGTCGGTGGCGGCGGAGTCGTCGGGGGCGGGGGCAGTGGCGGCGGGGGCAGTGGGCGGGGCCGGGCGGGACGCGAGGGGGGCCGCCGCCGGGCGTTGCTGGGCGACCGTGCTGGTGGCGGCGGCCAGCGCCTCCGCCAGGCCGCCGATCTCCACATGGACCACGGCCACCGGCTTCGCCGGGCCGGTGGCGGCCGCCGCGCGCAGGGCGGTGGCCAGGACCTCCCCGTCGCCCGTCTCCGCCTCGCCGTCCTCGCCCACCCACGGGATCGCCGTCACGATGACCGCGTCGCAGCCGCCGTCGGCCAGCGCCTCGGCCAGCGCGTCCCGGAAGTCCTGCGGGGTGGCGGCGGTGGTGAGGTCGACGGGTGGGCGCGGGCGGAGCCCCTCCGCCAGGCAGGCGTCGTACGTGAGCAGGCCGAGGGACTCGGAGTTGCCGAGGATCGCGACCCGGCCGCCCGCGGGGAGCGGCTGGCCGGCCAGGAGCAGTCCGGCATCGACCATCTCGGTCACCGTGTCGACGCGGATCACGCCCGCCTGCCGCATCAGCGCGGAGACCGTGGCGTCCGGGATCCGGCTGACGGGGACGGCGTGGCCGGGCGGGGTGGAGCCGCTGTGCCGGGCGCCCTTGACGACGACCACCGGCTTCACGGCCGCCGTCCGCCGGGCGAGGCGGGTGAACTTGCGGGGGTTGCCGAGCGACTCCAGGTACAGCAGGGCGACGTCGGTGTCCGGGTCCTCGTACCAGTACTGCAGGAAGTCGTTGCCGGAGATGTCGGCGCGGTTGCCGGCCGAGATGAAGGTGGAGAGGCCCGCGCCGCGCCGGTAGAGCCCGGAGAGCAGCGCGATGCCGATGGCGCCGGACTGGGTGAACAGGCCGATGCGCCCGGAGGCGGGCCGTTCGGGGGCGAGGGAGGCGTTGAGCCGGACCGCGTCGGAGTTGTTGATGATGCCGAAGGCGTTCGGGCCGATGATCCGCATGCCGTACGAGCGGGCCTGGCGGACCAGTTCGCGCTGGCGTTCACGGCCCTCGGCGCCCCATTCGGCGTATCCGGCGGAGAGGACGACCAGGCCCTGGACGCCGTGTTCGCCGCAGTCCGCGACGGCCTCCGGCACCCGGTCGGCGGGTACGGCGACGACCGCGAGGTCGACGGGTTCGCCGATCTCGCCGAGGGAGCGGTGGGCGGGGACGCCGTCGATGGTGTCCTGGTCCGCGGCCAGGGCGCTGTTCACGGCGTAGACGCGGCCGGTGAAGCCGGCGCCCAGCAGGTTCCGCAGGACCGTGCGGCCGACGCCTCCGGGCGTGCGGCCCGCGCCGATGACGGCGACGGAGCCGGGGGCGAGCAGCCGCTGCACGGACCGGGCCTCGGCGCGCTGTTCGCGGGCGCGCTGGACGGCGAGGGACTCGGCGGTCGGTTCGAGGTCCAGGGTGAGGTGGACGGCGCCGTCCTCGAAGCTGCGCTGCTGGGTGTACCCGGCGTCCCGGAACACCTTGATCATCTTGTTGTTGGCGGGCAGCACCTCGGCGGCGAAGCGCCGGATGCCGCGTTCGCGGGCGACGGCCGCGATGTGTTCGAGGAGGGTCGAGGCGACACCGCGGCCCTGGTGCGCGTCCTGGACGAGGAAGGCGACCTCCGCCTCGTCGGCCGGCGCCGACGCGGGCCTGCCCTGGGCGTTGATCCGGTCGAAGCGGACGGTCGCGATGAACTCGCCGCCCACCGTGACGGCCAGTCCCACCCGGTCGACGTAGTCGTGATGGGTGAAGCGGTGGACGTCCTTGGCGGAGAGCCGGGGGTAGGGAGCGAAGAAGCGGTAGTACTTCGACTCGTCGGAGACCTGCTCGTAGAAGCTGACCAGCCGTTCGGCATCGTCCGTGGTGATCGGCCTGATACGGGCGGTGCCACCGTCGCGGAGCACCACGTCCGCCTCCCAGTGATCGGGGTAGGCGTGATGCGGACTCTGCTCCGGAGAGGGCTGCATGGCCAAAGCCTACGGCTCCGTCAGCGGTCGCGTGGGTGCCGGGGCCGGGGCAGTCTGAGGGTGGCCGATCGACGGCAGGGCGCGCGCTGCGGGCGGTCCGGGAGTCGGCCCGAGCATCGCGCACTGCATGAGAGACTGGTCTAGACAACCATTGATTCGTGAAGGGCAGAACCATGGCTGAGCGCCGCGTCAACGTCGGTTGGGCCGAGGGCCTGCACGCCCGCCCCGCTTCCATCTTCGTCCGTGCCGCCACGGCTTCCGGGGTCCCCGTGACCATCGCCAAGGCCGACGGCAACCCGGTGAACGCGGCCTCCATGCTCGCGGTGCTCGGCCTCGGCGCACAGGGCGGCGAGGAGATCGTCCTCGCGTCCGACGCGGACAACGCCGAAGCCGCTCTGGACCGCCTGTCCAAGCTGGTCGCCGAGGGGCTCGACGAGCTCCCGGAGACCGTCTGACCCCGACCGGTCACCACGCGGGCCTTCCCGCGAAAGAGCCGCGGCACCCCCGACCGGGAGCCGCGGCTCTTTGGTTTACGCAAAAGGCACGGGCAGCCGAATGACCGCACAGCGGCGAATTCGGGCAGCTTAAAGAAAGCCCTGCGGAATGCCTATTCTTTGTATACGGCGCAATTGTTAATGCCGGCCGCTCGCGGTGTTTACGGCATGTTGCGAAGTCCTCACCCGGCCGGCGTGGGCCGCCGCGGCGTCCGGCCGGCCGGGGCGGCGCAGCCGGTGCGCGGCGGTGGCCCGCTCGGCGTGCTGGGCGGCCAGGGCCCTCGCCCGTTCCGCGTCACCGCGCGCCACGGCGTCCACGATGGCTCCGTGCTCGGCCCAGGACTCGGCGGGGCGGGCGGGCTGCTCGACCGCGTACATCCAGGCGATCTTGTGCCGGAGCTGGGTGAGCAGAGCGATCAGGCCGGGGCTGCCAGAGGCCTGCGCGAGCGTCTCGTGGAACCAGCCGCCCAGGGAGCGCAGGTCCTCGCCCTCGCCGCGGCGGGCCCGCTCCTGACCCAGCCTGACCAGGCCGCGGAGGACTTTGAGGTGCGCGTCGGTGCGCCGCTGGGCGGCCCTGGCCGCGCCGAGCGGCTCCAGCAGCATCCGCACCTCCAGGAGGTCGGCGGCCTCCTGCTCGGTGGGCTCGGCGACGCAGGCTCCGGCGTGCCGGCGGGTGACCACGAATCCCTCGGACTCCAGGGTGCGCAGCGCTTCCCGTACCGGGACGCGGGAGACCCCGTAACGCCGCGCGAGCACCTCCTCGGTGAGTCGGCTGCCGCGCTCGAAGACACCCGAGACGATGTCTTCACGGATTGCCGTGCATACCGAATGCGCCGGAATGCGCATGTCCGAACCTCCGCCTTAATCCCCGCGAAACGCGGCCGATCGACGCCTGTCCTGTGACTCTATTGCAATGCGGTCGCATTTCCGATGCCGGGTGGAAATTCATGAATATCTTTTGGTCACCGACCGGTCCGGACGGGTGCGGCGCGCATGGCGACGCGGCGGCGGGGAACGCCGAAGGCCCCGGCGTGGTCGCCGGGGCCTTCGGGGAGTCTTCGGACGGTCAGACGGTGACGCCGTGGGCGCGCAGGTAGGCGACCGGGTCCATGTCGGAACCGTACGACGGCGTGGTGCGGGCCTCGAAGTGGAGGTGCGGCCCTGTGGAGTTGCCGGTCGAGCCGGAGAGCCCGATCTGCTGCCCCTGGCCGACGCTCTGGCCGACGGAGACACCGATCGAGGAGAGGTGGCCGTACTGGGTGTACGTGCCGTCCGTCATCCGCAGCACGATGTTGTTGCCGTACGCGCCGCCCCAGCCGGCCTCGACGACCGTGCCGGCGCCGACGGCGACGACGGAGCTGCCGGACGCGGCGTGGAAGTCGATGCCCGAGTGGCTGCCGGAGGACCAGAGGGAGCCGCTGGACTTGTAGCCGGTGCTCACGTACGAACCGGCGACGGGGAGCTGGAAGGAGCCGAGCCGGGCGCGCTCGGTGGAGCGGGCGGCGCGCGAGGCGCCCTCGCGGGCCGCCTCGGCACGGGCGGCGGCCTTCGCCTTCGCGGCAGCCTTCGCCTTGGCCTTCGCGGCGGCCTCGGCCTTCTTCTTGGCCTCCGCCTTCTTCTTGGCGTCCGCCTTGGCCTGGGCCTTCTTCTTCGCGGCGTCGGCCTGGTGCTGCTGCGCGTCCGCCTGTGCGGCGATCCGGTCGGCGAGGTCACCCTCGATGGCGATGACCTGGGTGAGACCGGTCTCGCTGACGGCGGGGGTCTCGGCGTCCGAGGCGAGGGCCGGGGAGGCCAGTCCGCCGATGACGCCGGTGGTGGCGAGAGTCGCGATGCCGACGGCCTTCGCGCCGGTGCGCGTCAGACGGCTCGGGGCACGGTGCTTCCCGGTGGCACGGGTGAACGCCATGAAGTGGCTGGTCCTTTCCTTCCTTCTCGCCTACCGGGTTAGCTGACGGGTTCGGAGCAGGAAGGTCTCCTACGGATCCCCCGGCCTCGTGCGAGGCTCAGGCATCCGATTCACCCCAGGGACTGAGTGGGTCCCCGGCTCCCCAGGCTCGCGCCTGACGGGGACTCGGCGATGGCTGCCCGGTACGTCGCGGATGCGGCATACGAGTGACAGACAGCGGAGCCGACGCTAAACGGGGGCACTTCCCGCCACCAAACGGACAGGCCGTTTTGTAGCGCATCCCACAGGGCAGACAGGCAACCTCCCCCACAAAACAGACAAAAGGGAAGCACCTGACGGGGCAGGCCCCGTCAGGTGCTTCCCTTTGCCCGGGTATCGGGCGAAACGAGCGGTCAGCCGGCGACGACCGACACCTCGCCGATGCCGAGTGCCCGGACGGGCTCCTCGATCTGCGAGGCGTCCCCGACCAGGACCGTGACCAGCCGGTCCCCGGGGAAGGCGTTGACCACGGCGGCCGTCGCCTCCACCGTGCCGGTGTCGGCCAGGCGCGCGTACAGCTGCGCCTGGTAGTCGTCCGGGAGGTGCTGCTCGACCTGGTCGGCGAGGGTGCCCGCGACGGACGCGGCCGTCTCGAACTTCAGCGGTGCGACACCGACGAGGTTCTGCACGGCCGTCTCGCGCTCGGCGTCCGTCAGGCCCTCGGCCGCCAGGGTCCGCAGGACCTTCCACAGGTCCTCCAGCGCCGGGCCGGTGGACTCCGTGTCCACGGAACCGCTGATGGCGAGCATCGCGGCCCCCGTCGCACCGGCGGCGGAGCCGGGCGCCGAGGAGCGCAGCACCTGGGCGAAGGCCCGCACGCCGTAGGTGTAGCCCTTCTCCTCGCGCAGCACCCGGTCGAGCCGGGAGGTGAGCGTGCCGCCCAGGCAGTACGTGCCGAGCACCTGGGCCGGCCACACGCTGTCGTGCCGGTCGGCGCCGATCCGGCCGATCAGCAGCTGCGTCTGCACCGCACCCGGGCGGTCCACGATGACCACGCGGCCGGTGTCGTCGGCGGTGATCGGCGGGACGGGGCGCGGCGCGGCGGTGTTGCCCGACCAGTCGCCGAGGGTGTCGGCGAGCAGCGCGTCCAGGTCGATCCCGGTGAGGTCGCCGACGACCACCGCGGTCGCGGTGGACGGCCGGACGTGTGCGTCGTAGAAGGCGCGCACGGCCGCCGAGTCGATCCGCTCCACGGTCTCCTCGGTGCCCAGGCGCGGGCGCGACATGCGGGCCGTGGCCGGGAAGAGCTCCTTGGAGAGCTGCTTGGCGGCGCGCCGGGCGGGATTGGCCTGCTCGTGCGGGATCTCGTCGAGCCGGTTGTTCACCAGCCGCTCGATCTCGCTGTCGGCGAAGGCGGGGGCCCGCAGCGCCTCGGCGACCAGGCCGAGCGCCTTCGCGAGCCGGGAGGCCGGCACCTCCAGGGAGACCCGGACACCGGGGTGGTCGGCGTGCGCGTCGAGCGTGGCACCGCACCGCTCCAGCTCGGCGGCGAACTCCTCGGCGCTCTGCTTGTCGGTGCCCTCGGACAGGGCGCGCGACATGATCGTGGCCACCCCGTCCAGGCCCTCGGGCTCGGCGTCCAGGGGCGCGTCGAGGAAGATCTCGACGGCCACGACCTGCTGGCCGGGGCGGTGGCAGCGCAGCACCGTGAGGCCGTTGGGCAGGGCGCCGCGCTCGGGTGCGGGGAAGGCCCAGGGCCTGGCGACGCCGGGTGCGGGCTGCGGGTGGTACTCCATCGAAACTCCAGTCGCGGCAGCGTCGGTCACTTGTCCGCTCCTTCGTGCGCGTCGTTGTCGGTGGCGGCGCCGTCTTCCGCCTCTTCGGCGGATTCGGCCGACTCGACCGGCTCGTAGACCAGCACCGCCCGGTTGTCGGGGCGCAGCTGGGCCCTGGCCGCCGCCTTGACCTCGTCGGCCGTGACGTCGAGGACCCGGTGCACGGCGGTCAGGGCGAGCTGGGGGTCGCCGAACAGCACCGCGTACCGGCACAGTTCGTCGGCGCGGCCCGCGACCGTACCGAGACGGTCCAGCCACTCGCGCTCCAACTGGGCCTGCGCGCGCTCCATTTCCTCGGGCGTGGGCCCCTCCTCGGCGAACCGGGCGAGCTCCTCGTCCACCGCGGACTCGATCTGCGCCACCTCGACGCCGCCGGACGTCTTGACGTCCAGCCAGCCGAGCGAGGGCGCACCGGCCAGCCGCAGCAGTCCGAATCCGGCCGCGACGGCCGTACGGTCGCGGCGGACCAGGCGGTTGTGCAGCCGGGACGACTCGCCGCCGCCCAGTACGGTCAGCGCGAGGTCGGCGGCGTCGCACTCCCGGGTGCCGTCGTGCGGGAGCCGGTAGGCGGCCATCAGCGCACGCGCCGGGACCTCCTCGCGGACCTCCTCGCGCAGCTGGCCGCCGATGGTGCCGGGCAGCGCGCCGTCACGCGGCGGCTGCTTGCCGTCGTGCGAGGGGATGGAGCCGAAGTACTTCTCGATCCAGGCGAGGGTCTGCTCGGGGTCGATGTCGCCGACGACCGAGAGCACCGCGTTGTTGGGCGCGTAGTACGTACGGAAGAAGGTCTGCGCGTCCTCGAGGGTCGCGGCGTCCAGGTCGGCCATCGAACCGATCGGGGTGTGGTGGTACGGGTGGCCCTCCGGGTAGGCGAGCGCCGTCAGCTTCTCGAACGCGGTGCCGTACGGGACGTTGTCGTAGCGCTGGCGGCGCTCGTTCTTGACGACGTCACGCTGGTTCTCCATGGACTCCTCGTCGAGCGCGGCGAGCAGGGAGCCCATCCGGTCGGCCTCCAGCCACAGGGCCAGCTCCAGCTGATGCGTGGGCATCGTCTCGAAGTAGTTGGTCCGCTCGAAGCTGGTTGTCCCGTTGAGGGAGCCGCCGGCGCCCTGGACCAGCTCGAAGTGTCCGTTCCCCTTGACCTGGCCGGAGCCCTGGAACATCAGGTGCTCGAAGAGGTGAGCCAGACCGGTGCGTCCCTTGACCTCGTGGCGCGAGCCGACGTCGTACCAGAGGCACACCGCGGCGACCGGGGTCAGATGGTCCTCGGAGAGCACCACGCGCAGGCCGTTGGCCAGACGGTGCTCGGTCGCTGTCAAGCCGCCGGAGCCGGCCTGGGCTGTGGCCGTGTGACCCATGGGCATGTACGTCCCTTCGATCGCGATACTGGATGTGATGCGAGACCTGCCACTGTAAGCAAGCGCACCGACACCTGGCGAAGTTCCCGTACCGCGAAAGTTCGCGAGAACGAGCGTTCCGGCCGCTCCGGGACGGGTGGAGAACGCCCTTTGGGACGGGTCGAGGTCGGGGTTGTCAGTGGAGCGGTCCACAATGGTGCGCGTCAGAACCTGAGGTTGCCCGAACCGAATCCGTGAAGGAGTCGCAGCAGCGATGGCCCGCCGCAGCACGAAGACCCCGCCGCCGGACGACTTCGAGGAGAAGATCCTCGACATCGACGTCGTCGACGAAATGCAGGGCTCCTTCCTCGAGTACGCGTACTCCGTGATCTACTCACGGGCCCTGCCGGACGCCCGTGACGGCCTGAAGCCGGTGCACCGCCGCATCGTCTACCAGATGAACGAGATGGGCCTGCGCCCGGAACGCGGCTTCGTGAAGTGCGCCCGCGTGGTCGGCGAGGTCATGGGTAAGTTGCACCCGCACGGCGACGCGTCGATCTACGACGCGCTGGTGCGGATGGCACAGCCGTTCTCCATGCGGCTCCCCCTCGTCGACGGACACGGGAACTTCGGCTCGCTCGGCAACGACGACCCGCCGGCCGCCATGCGGTACACCGAGTGCCGGATGGCCGACGCGACGTCGTTGATGACGGAGTCGATCGACGAGGACACCGTCGCCTTCCAGTCGAACTACGACGGCCAGGAGCAGGAGCCTGTCGTCCTCCCGGCCGCCTACCCGAACCTCCTGGTCAACGGCACGACCGGGATCGCGGTCGGCATGGCGACCAACATGCCGCCGCACAACCTGGGCGAGGTCATCGCCGCCGCCCGCCACCTGATCAAGCATCCGGGCGCGGACCTGGAGACCCTGATGCGGTTCGTCCCCGGTCCCGACCTGCCGACCGGCGGCCGGATCGTGGGTCTGGGCGGCATCAAGGACGCCTACGCGGCCGGCCGCGGCTCGTTCAAGATCCGCGCCACGGTCGCCGTGGAGAACGTCACCCCGCGCCGCAAGGGCCTGGTCGTCACCGAACTGCCCTTCACCGTCGGCCCGGAGAAGGTGATCGCCAAGATCAAGGACCTGGTCTCGTCGAAGAAGCTCCAGGGCATCGCGGACGTCAAGGACCTCACCGACCGCTCGCACGGACTGCGTCTGGTCATCGAGATCAAGAACGGTTTCGTGCCGGAGGCCGTCCTGGAGCAGCTCTACAAGCTGACGCCGATGGAGGAGTCCTTCGGCATCAACAACGTGGCGCTGGTCGACGGCCAGCCGCTCACGCTGGGGCTCAAGGAGCTCCTGGAGGTCTACCTCGACCACCGCTTCGACGTGGTCCGCCGGCGCAGCGAGTTCCGCCGGACCAAGCGCCGCAACCGGCTGCACCTGGTCGAGGGTCTCCTCGTCGCGCTGATCGACATCGACGAGGTCATCCGCCTCATCCGCTCCAGCGACAACTCGGCGCAGGCGAAGGAGCGGCTCATCGAGCACTTCTCGCTGAGCGAGATCCAGACCCAGTACATCCTGGACACCCCGCTGCGCCGGCTGACCCGGTTCGACCGGATCGAGCTGGAGAGCGAGCGGGACCGGCTCAACGCCGAGATCGACGAGCTGACCGCGATCCTGGAGTCGGACACCGAGCTGCGCAAGCTCGTCTCCACGGAACTGGCCGCTGTCGCGAAGAAGTTCGGCACCGACCGGCGCACGGTGCTGCTGGAGTCGGCCGGATCGCAGGTGGCCTCGGTGCCGCTGGAGGTCGCGGACGACCCCTGCCGGGTGCTGCTGTCCTCGACCGGGCTGCTGGCGCGCACCGCCAACAACGAGCCGATCGAGTTCGCCGAGGACGCCAAGCGGGCCAAGCACGATGTGATCGTGTCGGCGGTCGCGGCCACCGCGCGCGGCGACATCGGCGTGGTGACGTCCACCGGGCGGCTGATGCGGCTGCCGGTGATCGATCTGCCGCAGCTGCCGGACACCCATGCGGCGCCCAACCTCTCGGGCGGGGCGATGGTCGCGGAGTTCCTCACGCTGGACGCGGACGAGGAGGTCGTCTGCCTCACCACGCTGGACGAGGCGTCACCGGGGCTGGCGATCGGCACCCTGCAGGGCGTCGTGAAGCGCGTGGTGCCCGACTACCCCGCGAACAAGGACGAGCTGGAGGTCATCACCCTCAAGGACGGTGACCGCATCGTCGGCGCGGCCGAACTGCGCACCGGTGAGGAGGACCTGGTCTTCGTCACCTCGGACGCGCAGCTGTTGCGCTATCCGGCGGCGCAGGTGCGTCCGCAGGGCCGTCCGGCCGGCGGTATGGCGGGCGTGAAGCTCGCGGCGGGGGCGGAGGTGCTCTCGTTCTCGGCGGTGGATCCGGCGGTGGACGCGATGGTGTTCACGGTCGCGGGTTCGCACGGCACGCTGGACGATTCGGTACTGACGTGCAAGCTCACCCCGTTCGACCAGTACCCGCGCAAGGGCCGGGCGACCGGCGGGGTGCGCTGCCACCGGTTCCTCAAGGGCGAGGACGTGCTGGTGTTCGGCTGGGCGGGTGCGACGCCGGCCCGGGCCGCGCAGAAGAACGGCACGCCGGCGGCACTGCCCGAGCCCGATCCGCGGCGCGACGGTTCCGGCACTCCGCTGGAGAACCCGGTCGCCGTGATCGCCGGCCCCGTGTAGGCCGCCGGCCCGGTGGCGGCGCACCCTACGCGTCGTCGTCGCCGGGCTGTTGCACGTACCGCAGGACGCCCCACATGGCTCGCTCGTGTGCGGCGTCCTGCGGTGTTTCCGGCCCCGCGTCCCCCGGCTCCCGGCAGCTTTCGAGTTCCTTGCGCAGGGCCGGGGCGTCGACGCCGGAGCCGATGAGGACGAGCCGGGTCAGCCGCGGCTCGCCGCGCGTCCAGGGCCGCGGGGCGAACCGCAGGAACCGGCCGACGGCGTGCACCCCGTACGCGTGGTCCGCGTCGCCCGCGCCGAAGTCGACGTACCCCTTGATCCGGTAGAGGCCCTCGGGCCGGGAGTCGAGGAACCCCATCAGCCGGCGGGGGTCCATCGGCACGTCGGAGGTGAAGTCGACGCTCTCGTACGCCGTGTGCAGATGGTCCCCGTGCTCCTCGCCGGTCTCCCGCGCGCGCTCCTCCAGGTACAGGTCCTCGAAGGTGAGCTGACGGGCCTTCTCCTCGCCGTCGGGCCGCAGCGCCGGGTCGAAGAGCAGCTCGGGATCGATGCGTCCGTACGTGGCGGGGATGACGGCCGCCGTGCTGCCGGTCGCCGCGACGGCCTCCCGGACCCGGGTCCGCTCCGCCTCCCCTGCCCGGTCCGTCTTGTTCAGCACCACGAGGTCGGCAACGGCGAGGTGGCGGTCGATCTCCGGATGGCGCTCCCGGGTTGCCCCGAACTCGGCGGCGTCGACGACCTCGACCAGTCCCCCGTACAGGATGTGCGGGTTGTCGCTGGCGAGGAGCATGCGCACGAGTTCCTGCGGTTCGGCCAGCCCGCTCGCCTCGATGACGATCACGTCGAGGCGGGCGGCAGGCCGGGTCAGGGTCTCCAGGTAGGTGTCCAGTTCGCTCGCGTCGACCGCGCAGCACAGGCAGCCGCCGCCCAGCGAGACGGTCGAGCCGACCTGTCCGGAGACGGTCATGGCGTCGATCTCGATGGACCCGAAATCGTTGACGATCACGCCGATCCGGTTTCCGGCGCGGTGGCGCAGGAGGTGGTTGAGCAGCGTCGTCTTGCCGGATCCCAGGAATCCCGCGAGGACGATGACCGGGATCTGCTGGCTGCGGGGCGGCGACGACGGGCTCAACGGGGGCCTTCCTGCGGGGTCAGACGGCCGGGACCGGCTGGGGCGGGGGCGGACCGATGTAGCGGGCCGCCGGGCGGATGATCTTCGAGTCCTCCGCCTGCTCCAGGATATTGGCGCTCCAGCCGACGACCCGCGCCGCGCAGAAGGTCGGGGTGAACATCTCGCGGGGCAGCCCGCACAGCTCCATGACCACTCCGGCGTAGAACTCCACGTTGGTGTGCAGCTCACGCCCCGGCTTGAGTTCGGCGAGGATCGCCTCGACCTGCCGTTCCACCTCGACGGCGAAGTCGACGAGCGGTCCGCCGAAGCTCTGGGCGATGCCGCGGAGCATGCGCGAGCGGGGGTCCTCGGTGCGGTAGACCGGGTGTCCGAAGCCCATGATCCGGTCGCCGGCGAGCACGCGCTCGCGGATCCAGCCGTCGATGCGGTCGGGGGTGCCGATGGCGTCCAGGGTGTCGAGGGCGCGGCTCGGCGCACCGCCGTGCAGCGGCCCGGAGAGCGCGCCGACGGCCGCCACCAGGCAGGCGGCGACGTCGGCGCCGGTGGAGGCGACGACGCGGCCGGTGAAGGTCGAGGCGTTGAAGCCGTGGTCGACCGTGGAGATGAGGTACTGCTCGACGGCCCTGACCCGGGCGTCGTCCGGTACGGACCCGGTGAGCATGTAGAGGTAGTTCGCCGCGTAGGGCAGGTCGTCGCGCGGCTCCACCGGTTCGAGTCCCTGGCCGAGCCGGTGCAGGGCGGTCAGCACGGTGGGAACGGCGGCGCACACGGTCAGGGCGTCGCTGCGGCGCCGCTCCGCGTCGATGTCGTACACCGGGCGGAAGCCGGCCGAGGCGCCCAGCAGGGAGAGTGCGGTGCGGAGCCCGGCGAGCGGACCCGATACGGCACCCGCACGGGCTATGGCGGGCAGGGCGTCGCGGACCGCGGCGGGCAGCGTGCGCAGCGCGGCGGTCCGGGCCGCGAAGTCCGCCCGCGCTGCCCGGGTCGGCAGCTCGCCCTCCGTCATCAGGTACCACACGTCCTCGAAGCTGCGGTTCTGCGCCAGCTCGATCGCCGAGTACTGCCGGTAGTGGTAGAAGCCTTCGCGGCCCCGGACGTCACCCAGGGCGGTTTCGGTGACGACGACACCCGCGAGTCCCCGGGGGACGTCGAGCGGTGTGCCGGCGGTGGTGGTCGTCATTGCTTCCTCCATGGACATTCCTGGGACCGAACAGTGCGGTGACTGGAGATTCCGGTGACTGTTGACATTGATTCGACTGTCCATGCTTGACTGAAGATCTGTCAATGTTGATTGAATCAATATGGATACGGTGGACACCATGACGGATCAAGCAGGTGCGGGCGGATTCGCCGAGCCCTCCGCTCAGCGGCTCACCACACGGGAGACGGCCGAGCGCCTGGGCGTGAAGCCCGAAACGGTGTACGCGTACGTGAGCCGGGGCCAGCTCAGCAGCAACCGCGCCCCGGGCGGTCGCGGAAGCACGTTCGACGCGGCGGAGGTCGACGCCCTGGCGCGCCGTACCGGGCGCAGGGAGCCGGCCGCCCCGGCCGGCGGCCTCGCCTTCCCCACCGGCATCACGCTCATCGGGAGCGACCGGTACTACTTCCGGGGCGTCGATGCCACGGAGCTGGCACGGCGGCATGCGTACGAGGAGGTCGCCGAGTGGCTCTGGACCGGGGAGCTGCGGCCCGGTGTCCGCTTCACGGCGCCTGCCGAGGCTCTCGCCGCGGCCCGGCGGGCGGTCGGTGCGCTGCCGCCGCACGCCGGGTCGACGGACCGGCTGCGGGTCGCGGTCATCGCGGCCGCCGCGACCGATCCGCTGCGCTTCGACCTGTCGCGCGAGGCGGTGCTGGGCGGGGCCCGGAGCCTGATCCCGACGCTGGTCGCCGCGCTGCCGACGGTCGCCGACGAGGCCGTCACGCAAGCCGCGGCGGTCGGGGACGAGGCATCTCGACTGGCCCCGCAACTGTGGCCGAAACTGACCGGCCGCCCTGCCGACGAGGCGTCGCTCGCCGTGCTGGACACCGCTCTGGGGCTGCTGATCGACCACGACCTGGCCGCTTCCACCCTGGCGGCGCGGGTCGCGGCATCGGCGCGCGCCCATCCGTACGCGGTGGTCTCAGCGGGCCTCGGAGTGCTGGAGGGTCCTCTGCACGGCGCCGCGAGCGGGCTGGCGCACCGCATGCTGACCGAGGTACTGGAGCGGGGCGGGGCGGCTCCCGTGGTCGCGGACCATCTGCGAACCGGGCGCCGGGTGCCGGGCCTCGGTCACCGGCTCTACACCGGCGAGGACCCCCGGGCGACGACCCTGTTCGCCCTGCTCGCGCGGATCCCGGAGGCAGCGCCGGCCCTGGCCGCGGCCCGTGACGTCGTCGCCACGACCGCCCGTCACGCCCCCCTGCACGCCAACGTCGATCTGGCGCTCGCCGTGCTCTCCGTCTCCTCGGGCATGGCCGTGGAGGCGGGCGAGACCGTGTTCGCGGTCTCCCGCACCGCGGGCTGGATCGCCCATGCCCTGGAGGAGTACGGGGAGCGCCCGCTGCGGATGCGCCCCAGCGGGCAGTACACCGGACCGCAGCCGCCTCAGCCGTTGCCCGTCGCCACAGGGGAACCTCCGCAATAGACGGTTCGCGTGACGCAAATAAGCGACGGTCAGCGGGAAACGGTGCGCGGGGGCTGGGCGGTGGATCCGCGTACCACCAGCTCGGGCTCGTAGAGCAGCTCCTCGGAGGGCACCGTACGGCCCCCGATCTGCACGGAGAGCAGCTCGACCGCCGCCCGCCCCATGGCCTCGATCGGCTGGCGCACCGTGGTCAGCGGCGGCTCGGTGCAGTTCATGAACGCCGAGTCGTCGTAGCCGACGACGGAGACGTCGGCCGGGACCGAGAGACCCCGGCGGCGCGCGGCGCGCACCGCCCCCAGGGCGAGCACGTCACTGGCGCAGATGATCCCGGTGATGCCCTCGTCCAGCAGCCGCATGGCGGCCGCCTGTCCGCCCTCCAGCGAGTACATCGCCCGGGCCACCCACTTGTCCGGCATGGTCGTGCCGGCTTCCTCGGCGAGCGCCCGGGCCGCGGCGAGCTTGCGCTGCGAGGGCACGTGGTCCGAGGGGCCGAGCACCAGCCCGATGCGTTCGTGGCCGAGCGACACTAGGTGGCGCCAGGCCTGCTCGACGGCCACCGAGTCGTCGCAGGAGATGCCCGGGAAGTCGAGGTGGTCGATGGCCGCGTTGATGAGGACGACGGGGATCTTCCGGTCGGCCAGCACCTTGTAGTGGTCGTGCGGGGCGTCGGTCTGGGCGTAGAGGCCACCGGCGAAGACGACGCCCGAGACCTGCTGCTGCAGGAGCAGCTCGACGTACTCCGCCTCCGAGACGCCGCCCTTGGTCTGGGTGCACAGGACGGGGGTGAGGCCCTGCTGCGCGAGTGCGCTCCCGACCACCTCCGCGAAGGCGGGGAAGATCGGGTTCTGCAGCTCGGGCAGGACCAGGCCGACGAGCCGGGCCCGCTCGCCGCGCAGCTGGGTCGGCCGCTCGTATCCGAGGACGTCCAGCGCGGACAGGACGGCCTGCCGCGTGGCGTCGGAGACTCCTGGCTTGCCGTTGAGCACCCGGCTGACCGTGGCCTCGCTGACTCCAACCTTCTGTGCCACCTGAGCAAGTCGTCGCGTCATGTGCGCAAGATTAGCGCAAGAAGCGCAAGCCGATTGCGTTGACCTGGAAACGAGACGATTTTCGGAAAGCGCCGGAAGGCGCTTACCGTCTTCACGATGAGCGCCCCACCGCCCACGGTCAGGAGGCCCCGTCGGCTCGGCTGGCCCCGGCGGGTCTTCTCGCAGGTCCTGCTGATGCAGCTGGCCGTAGCCACCGGCGTCACCGTACTCGCCACCGGCCTCTTTCTGGCACCCCTCAGCGCACAACTGGACGACCAGGCGATGCGCCGCGCCCTGTCGATCGCGCAGAGCACCGCCGCCCAGCCGCAGATCGCCGAGTCGCTCCTGGCGACGGAACCGGAGCCCCGGGGCCCCGTCCAGTCCGCCGCGGAGCGGATCAGGCGTGCCACGGGCGCGGAGTACGTCGTCGTGATGGACCGCCGCGGGGTGCGCTGGTCGCACCCGGACCCGGCCCGGATCGGGCGGGTGGTCTCCACCGACCCGGGTGAGGCGCTCGCGGGCCTGGAGGTCAGGGAGATCGACGACGGCACGCTCGGGCGCTCCGCCCGCGGCAAGGTGCCGCTGCGCGACGCGTCCGGGGACATCGCGGGCGCGGTCTCCGTGGGCATCGCGTACGACAGCGTCCGAGCCCGGCTCCTCGCGGCGATCCCCGGACTGCTCGCCTACGCGGGCGGGGCGCTGGCCGTGGGCGCGCTCGCCGCCCTCCTGATCTCCCGGCGGCTGCAACGGCAGACCCACGATCTGGCCTTCTCCGACATCGCGGCGCTGCTGACGGAGCGCGAGGCGATGCTGCACAGCATCCGGGAGGGCGTCGTGGCGCTCGACCGGACCGGCCGGATCCGCCTCCTGAACGACGAGGCGCAGCGGCTCCTCGGGGTCGGTCCCGAGGCGTCGGGGCGTCCGCTGGCCGAGGCACTCGGCACCGGGCGGACCGCCGACGTGCTGGCCGGCGAGGTGGCGGGCGAGGACCTGCTGACGGTACGCGGCAGCCGGGTGCTGCTGGCCAACCGCATGCCGACCGCCGACGGGGGTGCCGTCGTCACCCTCCGCGACCGCACCGAGCTCGAACACCTCGGCCGCGAACTCGACTCCACCCGTGGGCTGATCGACGCCCTGCGCGCCCAGGACCACGAGCACGCCAACCGGCTCCACACGCTTCTGGGGCTGCTGGAGCTGGAGCTGCACGAGGACGCGAGGGAGTTCGTCACCGAGGTCGTCGGCGTCCACCGGGCCACCGCGGAACAGGTCGCCGAGAGGGTCCGCGATCCGCTGCTCGCCGCGCTGCTGGTGGGCAAGGCGACGGTCGCGACGGAGCGCGGCGTCGCCCTGCGCATCGCCCCCGGCACGCTTCTCCCCGACCGGCTCGTCGACCCCCGCGGGCTGGTGACGGTCGTCGGCAACCTGGTCGACAACGCGCTGGACGCGGCCGCCGGATCGGACGGCGCCCTGGTCGAGGTCGGGCTGCGGACCGAGGGCCGTACGGTGGTGCTGCGGGTCCGCGACAGCGGTCCCGGTGTCCCGCCCGCACAGCGTGGATCGATCTTCACGGAGGGCTGGTCGACCAAGGAGCTCCCGGCGCACGGCAGGCGCGGCCTCGGGCTCGCGCTGGTACGACGGCTGGCCGAGCGCCAGGGCGGCAGCGTGGCGGTGGACACGGCGGACGAGGGCGGGGCCGAATTCACCGTCGTGCTCCCCGAGGCCATGACCGAGGCGGAATCCGACAGGGCGGGAGCGGCACGGTGATCGAGGTCCTGGTCGTGGACGACGACGTCCGGGTCGCGCGGATCAACGCGGCCTACGTCTCCAAGGTGCCCGGATTCCGGGTGGCCGCCCAGGCGCATTGCGCCGCCGACGCGCTCCTCGCGGTCGAGAACGGGCCGGTGGACCTGATCCTGCTGGACCACTACATGCCGGACCGCAGCGGGCTGGCGGTGGTGCGGGAGCTGCGCGGCCTCGGCCACCGCACGGACGTGATCATGGTGACTGCGGCGCGCGACGTCGCCACGGTCCAGGAGGCCATGCGCCAGGGGGCCCTGCAGTACCTGGTGAAGCCGTTCACGTACGCGGGGCTGCGGACCAAGCTGGAGGCGTACGCGGCGCTGCGGCACACCCTGGAGGGCGGCGGCGAGGCCGAGCAGGGGGACGTGGACCGGCTCTTCGGCGCTCTGTGGACGGCGGGCGAGCCCGATCTGCCCAAGGGGCACTCGGCCACGACGGCGGAACTCGTCCGCACGGCGCTCCGCGGCTCCGACGGCCCGCTCTCCGCCCAGGAGGTCGCGGAGAGCGCCGGGATGAGCCGCCAGACCGCCCAGCGCTATCTGAAGCTGCTGGAACGCTCCGGCCGCGTCCGGCTGACCCTGCGCTACGGCGAGACGGGCCGCCCCGAGCACCGCTACGCGTGGGTCACCGGCGGGACGTGACCGTGCTCCTCCCGCCTTACGGGCGGGGGTGCTCCGAGTCGTAGGACGACTGGCTCAGCTCGATGCCGGCGTTGTGGTCGACGGCCCACTCGGCCAGCTTCACGGCCGGCTCGATCAGGGTGCGTCCCCTCGCGGTGAGTTCGTACTCGACCCGCAGCGGGACCTCGGGGAACACCGTGCGCGACACCAGTCCGTCGCGCTCCAGGTTCCGGACGGTGCGGGTGAGCATGCGCTGCGAGATGCCGGGGATGCGCTGCTGGAGTTCGGTGAAGCGCATGCGTTCGCCGTCGAGCGTGGCCACGACGAGCAGGGTCCACTTGTCGCCGATGCGGTCCAGGATGCCGCGGACCGCCCGGCCTCCGTCGCCGCGGATGAGGCAGCTGTGGCGGTACTTCGACATGGGCGTCCTCTGTTCGCAAGGCACACCCGTGTGCCTTTTGTAAGCGTTCCGATAGTCACCGACTATGTGCCTGCTTACAAGTCGTCACCATGACGGAGGACACGAACATGGAAATCGCCTACTGGATCGTCGCCGGGCTCCTGGCGGCCTTCTACCTGTACGCGGGTGGCAAGAAGGCCGTGCAGAGCCAGGAACGGCTGGCGCCGATGATGGGCTGGGTGGACACGGTCCCGATGTGGCTGGTCCGGGTCATCGGCGCCGTCGAGATCCTCGGTGCCGCCGGTCTGGTGCTGCCGCCGCTCACGGGGATCGCGCCCGCCCTCGCGGTGGCGGCGGCGCTGGGCCTGCTCGTGCTCCAGGTGCTGGCGACCGCCCTGCACCTGTCCCGCAGCGAGGTCAGGGAGACCGGGCTCAACGCCGCGCTCATCGTGCTCGCCGCGGCGGCCGCCTGGCTCGCCACGGCCTGGTGAGGCGGGGCAGGGGGCCGGCCCCCTGCCGTCACGCGTCGCCTGTCACCCCGCACCCGTCACACCGCGCCGGCTCCGGTGAACGCACGTACCTCGGTCTCCGCGTACTTGGCCTCGTCGGGCGGCTCGGCCGAGGTGACCGTGCCGATCCAGCCGGCCAGGAAGCCCAGCGGGATGGAGACCAGGCCGGGGTTCTCCAGGGGGAAGAGCTGGAAGTCCACGCCCGGGAAGAGCGAGGTGGGGCTGCCCGAGACGACCGGGGAGAGCAGGACGAGCAGGACGGCGGGGATGAGACCGCCGTAGACCGACCAGACCGCGCCGCGCGTGGTGAACTTCCGCCAGAACAGCGAGAAGAGCAGCACCGGCAGGTTCGCGGAGGCGGCGACCGCGAACGCCAGGCCCACCAGGAACGCCACGTTGAGGTCCTGGGCGAGCAGGCCCAGCCCGATGGCGACCACCCCGATGCCCGCCGCGGCGACCCTGGCCACGGCGACCTCGCTGTGCTCCCGGGAGCCGGGTCGCCTGAGCGAGGCGTAGAGATCGTGGGCGACGGACGCGGACGAGGCGAGGGTGATGCCGGCGACGACCGCGAGGATGGTCGCGAAGGCCACGGCGGCGACCACGGCGAACAGAATCGTCCCGCCGGTCGATCCCTCGCCGCCGCCCAGGACCAGGGCGAGCAGCGGAACCGCCGTGTTCCCGGCGGGGTTCGACTCCCGTACGTCGGCCGAGCCGACCAGCGCGGCCGCTCCGAAGCCGAGGACGATCGTCATCAGGTAGAAGCTGCCGATGAGGCCGATGGACCAGACGACCGACCGGCGGGCGGCGCGGGCGGTGGGCACGGTGTAGAAGCGCGACAGGATGTGCGGAAGGCCCGCCGTGCCGAGCACCAGGGCCAGTCCCAGACTGATGAAGTCGAAGCGCGCCGTCCAGCTCCCGCCGTAGCGGAGGCCGGGTGAGAGGAACTCCTTGCCGTAACCGCTCCGGTCGGCGGCCGAGTTGAGCAACTCGTTGACGTTGCCGTGGAAGTGGACGAGGACCAGCACGGTGAGCACCACGGTGCCCACCATCAGGAGGACGGCCTTGACGATCTGGATCCAGGTGGTGGCGCGCATGCCGCCGAGCGACACGTAGACCACCATGAGGGCGCCGACCCCGATGACCGTCCAGGAGCGCGCGGCGCCGCTCGTCCCGCCGAGGAGCAGGGCGACGAGGCTGCCCGCCCCCACCATCTGCGCCACCAGGTAGAGCACGGAGACGGTGACGGACGAGGTCCCCGCCGCGATCCGGACCGGGCGCTCCGCCATCCGCGCCGCGACCACGTCGGCGAGGGTGAACCGGCCGCAGTTGCGCACGAGTTCCGCGACCAGCAGCAGCACGACGAGCCACGCGACGAGGAAGCCGACCGAGTAGAGCATGCCGTCGTAGCCGAAGAGGGCGATGAGCCCGGAGATGCCGAGGAACGAGGCGGCCGACATGTAGTCGCCGGCGATGGCGAAACCGTTCTCCATGGGGGAGAACAGCCGGCCGCCGGCGTAGAACTCCTCCGCCGAACCGTGCCGGTTGCGGCTCACCCAGGTGGTGATGCCGAGCGTCACGGCGATGAAGGCGCTGAACAGCAGCAGCGCCAGGGTCTGGTGGTTCCCGCTCAACGCACGATCCCCCGCGTCATCTCCTGCGTGTCCCAGCGCAGATCGAGCGCGGCCCGGTCCCTGCGCAGCCGCGCGTGCCGCGCGTAGGCCCCGGTGAGCAGGAACGTGGTGAGGAACTGCCCGAGTCCCGCGACCATGGCGACGTTGACCGCCCCCGCCACCGGACGGGCCATCAGACCGGGCGCGGTGACCGCCGTGACGACGTAGGCGAGATACCAGACGAGGAAGGCGAGGGAGGCGGGGACGACGAACCGCCGGTAGCGGCGGCGCACCTCCTGGAAGGCCTCGCTGCGCTGCACCTCCAGATAGATCTCGGCCGCGCTGGGGCCGCGCCGGGACTCCGCGGGGCCGGGCGCGGCGGCGGGCGCGAAGCTGCCCGTGCCGTCGAGTTCCCCCCATCCGGAGGCCAGCGCGTCGTACCACGGGTCTTCGAGTCGCGTCGCCGCGGCCTCGCGCCCTGCTTCCTTCTCCACCGAACAACTCCCCTTGTCCACGGACCACTTCGGCCGCGTACCCAAGAATGGGCAGATCGGGAAGATCCCGGGCACTTCATTCCCCGGACTTCACCTCTTCAGGTGAAGGATGTGCCGGGCGGCTGTGCGAGTCCTCGAACGTACGCGTAACGGACCGCCTGGGCCCGGTCGCCCAGTCCCGCCTTGGCGAAGAGGTTGTTGATGTGGCTCTTCACGGTGGCCTGCGAGATGTGCAGACGCCGGGCGATCTCCGTGTTGGACATCCCTTCGGCGATCAGCACCAGCACCTCGGCCTCACGTGGCGTCATCCCGTCGGGGAGCTCGGCCTCGGCGCCTCCCGCGGACGGCAGCGGCCCGGTGGTGACCTGCTCCAGCAGACGGCGCTGGATGGCGGGCGACAGACCCGCCTCGCCCGAGAGCACCGCCTCGATGGCCCGCACGATCTCGTCGCCCCCGGCGTCCTTGGTGAGGTAGCCCCGGGCCCCCGCCCGGAGCGCGGGGAAGAGCGAATCGTCGTCGGCGAACGTCGTCAGCACCACGACCTGGGTGCCGGGATGGTCCCTGCGGATACGGCGCGTCGCCTCCACGCCGTCGCAGCGGGGCATTCTCAGGTCCATCAGGACGACGTCCGGAGCGAGTTCGGCCACCAGGGCGACGGCCTCCTCCCCGTCCCTGGCCGCGCCGACCACCTCGATCCCGGGCAGCAGGCCCAGCAGCATGACGATTCCCTCGCGCACCACCGACTGATCGTCGGCGACGATCACCCGCGCGCTCACGCGGGCACCCGCAGACTCACCACGAACCCCTCCTCGCCGGGACCGGCCTCCAGCGTTCCGCCCAGCAGTTCGGCGCGCTCCCGCATCCCCAGCAGACCGTAGCCGGAGCCACTGACAGCCAGCTCGCCGCCGGCACCGGTACCACCCGAAGCGCTGACCTCCAGGGCGATCACGTCCGGCAGGTACTCCAGCCTGATCAGCACCCTGGCCCCCGGTGCGTGCTTGCGCACGTTGGTCAGCGCCTCCTGCGCCACCCGCCGCACCGCCTGCGACGCCTCGGCGGTCAGCGTCCGCTGCTCCCCCTCCACCCGGACCTCGGCCGGCTCCGCCGCCACCAGCTGCCGCAGGAACTCCTCCACCGGCGACACCTCGCCGCGCAGGGCCGACAGCGCCTGACGGGTCTCCGCGAGGCCCTCGCGGGCCATGGAGCGGGCGGCGACCACCCGCTGCAGCACCTGGTCCCGGAACTCGCCCTCGGGCTCCCTCTCGATCAGCAGCCGCGCCGCCTCCAGGTGCACCAGCTGTGCGGAGAGGCTGTGCGCGAGCACGTCATGGATCTCCCTGGCGATCCTGGAGCGCTCGTCCAGCGCCGCCGTCTCGGCCTCCGCCACCCTGGCCGCCCGCTCCTGGGCGAGCAGCCGCTGTGCGCTTCCACGGGCCTCGGCGTCCAGCCGCAGCACGTACCCCCCGAGACAGAGCCCGGCCGTGGTCAGGGCCGTGTTCAGCCAGCCGTCGGTGTTCACGGCGGCGTATGCCCCGAGCGCCGCCGCCGTGGCCGGAACGCCCGCCGAGAGCGGGAGCCGCTCCAGCGCGGTGACGGCGCAGCCGCACCAGATCACCGCGGCGGGCACGCCGGCTCCTGCCTGCTGCGCTCCGAAGGCCGCGAGCATCAGCAGGGCGAGCAGCCCGAGCGAGGGCCACAGCCGGTTCTCCAGGCTGGTCCGGAAGAAGGCCACGGCGGCCGCCGCGCATCCCGCCACCCCGGCCAGACCGACCACGGTCTCCCACGGGCCGAACAGCCCGCCGCTGAAGGTCCCCCAGAGCATCACGGTGAGCAGCCCGGCCCGCACGGACCAGCCGATCACGGCGCGTGCGCGGGTGCGCCTCTCCCGTGCGAGGGCCTCCCTCGACGGCCAGCTGGTCCAGGCAGCGGGTGTCACACGCGGTCCTTTCCGGCCGGCCGGAACGGCACACGGCCGGCGGAACGGCGGCCGGCCGGTCCACCGTCGCCCGGGCCACGGTACGACCGCGGTATCTCCCCGGCCCGCCGGGCCAGCACACCGCTGCGGACCAGCAGGGTGACCGCGAGAGCCATCATCAGGGCGGGGCCGCCCTGATGTATGCCCAGCGCCGCGGCGAGCCCGTACAGAGCCGCTCGCAGGATCAGGCCTCCGGTCCAGACGTACACGGTCGCCTTGGTGCCCTTGCTCCAGAGCGTCCCGTCCTCCGCGCGCCAGAGCCGGGCGGTCCACCCCCAGCCGGCCCCGGTGACCAGGCCCACGGCCAGCTCCGCACCCAGGACGATGACGGACAGCGCCTCGTGACGCGGATCCACCAGTCCGGGCTCACGCAGGGCCATCACGAGCAGGACACCCGGCAGGACCCACCAGCGCCGGGCTCCCGAGATCTGCTGCGCCGAGCACTGACGGACCACGACGAAGCCGATGACCGCGACGATCACGAGCAGGTTGACGAGACCGGACATGGGCGCCTCCGGGTTGCGGGAAGTTCTGTCACTTCGACGCTACGGAAAGGGCCAGGTCAGGGGATCGGCTCAGGGGTGGATCACGGGTGGAGCCGTTGTCTCCACCCGTGGGTGGAGACAACGGCTCGGTGGGACAGCGGGGTCCGGATCCCGGCCCCTGCGCCTCGGACTCAGACGTCGATGCGCGAGCGGTCCAGCGTGGCCGCGGAGCTGGTGATGAACTCCTTGCGGGGGGCCACCTCGTTGCCCATCAGCAGGTCGAAGACCTTCTCGGACGACTCCAGGTCGCCGATGTTGATCCGCCGCAGCGTGCGGTGACGCGGATCCATCGTCGTCTCCGCGAGCTGGTCGGCGTCCATCTCGCCCAGACCCTTGTAGCGCTGGATCGAGTCCTTGTACCGGACGTTCTTCCGCTGGAGCTCCAGCAGCCGCTGGCGCAGCTCGTTGTCCGAGTACGTGTAGATGTACTTGTCCTGGCCCTTCTTCGGCTGGACCAGCTCGATCCGGTGCAGCGGGGGCACCGCGGCGAAGACCCGTCCCGCCTCGACCATGGGCCGCATGTAGCGCTGGAACAGCGTCAGCAGCAGGATGCGGATGTGGGCGCCGTCCACATCGGCGTCGACCAGGAGCACGATCTTGCCGTAGCGGGCGGCGTCGATGTCGAAGGTCCGCCCGGACCCGGCTCCTATGACCTGGATGATCGCACCGCACTCGGCGTTCTTCAGCATGTCGGAGACGGATGCCTTCTGAACGTTGAGGATCTTGCCCCGGATCGGCAGCAGTGCCTGGAACTCGCTGTTCCGGGCCAGCTTGGCGGTGCCGAGCGCGGAGTCGCCCTCCACGATGAACAGCTCGCTGCGCTCGACGTCGTCGCTGCGGCAGTCGGCGAGCTTCGCGGGCAGGGAGGAGGACTCCAGAGCCGTCTTGCGGCGCTGCGCGTCCTTGTGCTGGCGGGCGGCGATCCGGGTCCTGGCGGCTGCCACCGCCTTCTCCAGGACCGCCCTGGCCTGCGCCTTGGCGTCCCGCTTGGTCGAGGTCAGGAACGCCTTGAGCTCCTTGGCCACGACGTTGGCGACGATCCGGTTGGCCGCCGAGGTGCCGAGCACCTCCTTGGTCTGCCCCTCGAACTGCGGCTCCGCCAGCCGTACGGTCACCACCGCGGTGAGACCCTCCAGCGCATCGTCCTTGACGATGTCGTCCTCGGCGACGCGCAGGATCTTCGCGGAGCGGAGGACCTCGTTGACCGTCTTGGTCACGGAGCGTTCGAATCCGGACACATGTGTACCACCCTTGGGGGTGGCGATGATGTTGACGAAGGACTTGAGATTGGTGTCGTAGCCGGTGCCCCAGCGCATCGCGATGTCGACGACCAGCTCCCGGGTGACCTCGGTCGCCGTCATGTGGCCGCGGTCGTCGAGTACGGGCACGGTCTCCTTGAACGTACCCTGCCCCGTCAGGCGCAGGACGTCGCAGACGGCCTTGTCCTGGGCGAGGTACTCGCAGAACTCGCTGATGCCGCCGTCGAAGCGGAACGTCTCCTCCGTCTTGCCCTCGCCGTCCAGGCCGCGCTCGTCGCGGACGACGATGGTGAGGCCGGGGACGAGGAAGGCGGTCTGGCGGGCCCGCTGGTAGAGCGTCTCCAGATTGAGCTTGGCGTCTTTGAGGAAGATCTGCCGGTCGGCCCAGTAGCGCACCCTCGTCCCGGTGCGCGCCTTCGGGACCCGCTTGCCCTTGAGCAGCCCGTTGGCCGGGTCGAAGGGGCTGTCCGGGCCCTGCTCGGTGAACATGCCCGGAACACCGCGCCGGAAGCTGATCATGTGGGTCGCGCTGTTGCGGTCGACCTCGACGTCCAGCCGGGCGGACAGGGCGTTCACCACGGAGGCGCCGACGCCGTGCAGGCCGCCGGACGCGGCGTAGGAGCCGCCGCCGAACTTGCCTCCGGCGTGCAGCTTGGTCATCACGACCTCGATGCCGGACAGGCCGGTCTTGGGCTCCACGTCGACGGGGATGCCGCGGCCGTTGTCACGGACCTCGACGGAGTTGTCGTCGTGGAGGATGACCTCGATGTGATCGCAGTACCCGCCGAGGGCCTCGTCGACGGAGTTGTCGATGATCTCCCAGAGGCAGTGCATGAGGCCGCGGCTGTCGGTGGACCCGATGTACATGCCGGGGCGCTTGCGAACCGCTTCGAGCCCCTCGAGTACGAGCAGGTGCCGCGCGGTGTAGTTGGAACCGTCTCGGTCTGCTCCGGTCAGCAGCGCAGTGGACGGCACGGACGTATCGGCGGTCACGCGGTTCGCTCCTCGCTGAATTTCATTTGGGGCCCAGTGGGTAACGGGCTCGGCTTCGGTCGCCGCTGAGAGGGTACCGAGGCCTGGTAGAGCGGGTGTAACGCCACCCTCGGAGAACGCTCACACTAGTCCAGCCTCGCATACACGTTCGATCCCTCCTTGGAGTGACGCGCACATCACGTTCCCTTCCAGGCATGAACCATTTAGGCTCCGGGCACGTCCTCATGAACAACCGGCAAGCCAGCCGGCGGGACCGACCGAGAGCAACGCGAAACCGTAGCGCCACGCAATACGGCACATTCGCCGCGAACCGGCAACAGACAGCCATCCTGAGAAGAAGTTTCGAAGAAATGCCACGAGCGGGAACGTTTTCGGCCTGGTTGGATGTTGACCCTGGTACGACAGCTCGTCGAGCTAGAGAAGAGGCGACGTGACTACTGTTCTGACCCCCGCGAGCCCGCTGACCGCAGCAGACCGCTGTGACCGTTGCGGCGCCCAGGCATACCTGCGCGTCGTCCTGATCAGCGGCGGTGAACTGCTCTTCTGCGCCCACCACGGTCGCAAGTTCGAGCCGGAACTCAAGAAGATCGCCGCGGAAATACAGGATGAGACGGACCGGCTGACAGCCGTGCAGGCCCAAGCCGCCGAAGAGGAACAACACTGACACCTCGCATCCACGACGAGCCAGGGGCCGGTCCCGACCGGCCGACGGGCGGCTCCCCACAAGGGGAGCCGCCCGTTCTCGTACCCGCGGAAGCGTCCGGTCAGTCAGCGTCCTTCATCCACTCGATGGCCGCGGAGATCCGCGTGTAGACGCCAGGGCTGCCCGCGCGGCCGCACCCACTCCCCCAGGACACGAGGCCGACGAGCCTCCCCTGGGCCACCAGGGGCCCTCCACTGTCTCCCTGGCAGGCGTCGTACCCTCCCTCGGGTTCGCCCGCGCAGAGCATCGCTGAGGCCTCGTACGTGCCGTTCCCGCCCCCCGGGTAGGCCTGCTCGCACGAGCTGTCCGGCAGCACGGTCACCTTCGCGGACCTGAGTGACGTCGCGTAGTCACCGTTGCCGGTCGTGTCACCCCAGCCGTAGACGACCGCCGCGGTCCCGGAGTCGTACGCGGAGTCGCCGGCCGGCGCCATGGGGATCACGCTCTGTTCGGGCAGCGCCTCGGCGAGAGTGAGCACGGCGACGTCACCGCTGTTCGTGGTGGCGTCGAAGCCGGGATTGACCCAGGTGCCGCTCACCGCGATCTCCTTGCCGTCGGTGCCGTTCAGCTCGTCGCGGCCGGAGATGATCCGCAGATCGCGGACCTGGCCGACATCGACACCCAGCGCCTCCCGGGTCAGACAGTGCGCGGCCGTGATCGCCTTCTTCGGCTCCACCACCACGGCGCCGCAGAACTGGCCGGCCCGGGTACCTCCGAACCGGTCACGGCTGGAGAGGGCCACCACCCAGGGACTGTCCTTGACGTGCGCGGGCTGGCCTCCGATGACGATGCTGTCCGCGACTGCCGCGGCAGGGGACCCGAGCGGTATCACTGCCGCTGCGGCAGTGAGGGCGAGCGCCCCGGTCATGGCGCGGACGACGGTACGGGACATGTGTGCTCCTGACTCTGTGATGGACCTTGCCTACCCAGAGTCATTCCGCTGTCACCAACCCGCACCCGCACGAAATCGGCGGCGCCCGCCCGCACCGGAAACGGCCGAGGGCCCGGATCCCCTGGGGGATCCGGGCCCTCGGCCGATGTGCCGGTCGGGACGACGGCCTAGTCGAGGTAGTCGCGCAGCACCTGCGAACGCGACGGGTGGCGCAGCTTCGACATGGTCTTCGACTCGATCTGACGGATGCGCTCACGCGTCACGCCGTAGACCTTGCCGATCTCGTCCAGCGTCTTCGGCTGTCCGTCGGTGAGGCCGAAGCGCATGGAGACCACGCCCGCCTCACGCTCGGACAGCGTGTCGAGCACCGAGTGCAGCTGCTCCTGCAGAAGCGTGAAGCTGACCGCGTCCGCCGGGACGACCGCCTCGGAGTCCTCGATCAGGTCACCGAACTCGCTGTCGCCGTCCTCACCCAGGGGGGTGTGGAGGGAGATCGGCTCGCGGCCGTACTTCTGGACCTCGATGACCTTCTCGGGGGTCATGTCGAGTTCCTTGGCCAGCTCCTCCGGGGTGGGCTCACGGCCCAGGTCCTGGAGCATCTGACGCTGCACACGCGCGAGCTTGTTGATGACCTCGACCATGTGCACCGGGATACGGATGGTGCGGGCCTGGTCGGCCATGGCGCGGGTGATCGCCTGACGGATCCACCAGGTGGCGTACGTGGAGAACTTGTAGCCCTTGGTGTAGTCGAACTTCTCGACCGCGCGGATCAGACCGAGGTTGCCCTCCTGGATCAGGTCCAGGAAGAGCATGCCGCGGCCGGTGTAGCGCTTGGCCAGCGAGACCACGAGACGGAGGTTGGCCTCCAGCAGGTGGTTCTTGGCGCGGCGGCCGTCCTCGGCGATGATCTCCAGCTCACGCTTGAGCTTGGGAGCGAGCTTGTCGGCGTTCGCCAGCTTGTCCTCGGCGAACAGGCCCGCCTCGATGCGCTTGGCGAGCTCGACCTCCTGCTCGGCGTTGAGGAGCGGGACCTTGCCGATCTGCTTCAGGTAGTCCTTGACCGGGTCGGCCGTGGCGCCGGCGACGGCGACCTGCTGCGCAGGTGCGTCGTCCTCGTCGTCGTCGGAGAGGACGAAGCCCTTGTTCTCGCCCTCGCCCTCCTCTTCCTCACCCTTGCCGGACTTGACTTCCTCGGCCGCGTCGTCGCCGTCGAGGACCTCGTCGTCCTGCTTGCCGGCCTTCTTCGACGCGGTCTTCTTCGCCGCCGTCTTCTTCACGGCGGTCTTCTTGGCAGCCGTCTTCTTGGCTGCGGCCTTCTTGGCGGGCGCGGCCGCGGCGGCGTCATCGGCCACGGCGTCCACGGTCTCGGCCGATGGGGCGGCGGTGGCCGCGACGGTCCGCGTCACGGTCGTCTTGGCCGCGACGGTCTTGGTGGCGGTGCGCTTGACCGGGCTCTTCGCTGCGACGCTCTTGCGGGCGCGCTTCGACGGCTCCGCGGCACTGACCATCAGCGTCACACCCTCTTCCTCGAGGATCTGGTTGAGGCTGCGCAGAACGTTCTTCCACTGGGTTGGCGGAATCTGGTCAGCCTCGAAGGCCCGACGCACGTCGTCGCCGGCGATCTGCCCATCAGCCTTTCCCCGCTCGATGAGCGCCATGACAGATTCGGACTCGGCGATCTCCGGCGGGAGCGTACGGGATGTGCTGGCCGACACGAACAACCTCTCGGAACGATGGAAACGGCTTCCGGCCCGGCCCTGAGAGGGCTGGAACCGACGACCGTCGGGCTGGGAATGTACCGACGGCGCGGGCTAGGCCTCAGAACTGCACAGCGCACTGAATGGCTGCTGTATTCCTTCCGCGGCGGTCACCTCTTAAGTCATCGCGCTGTTTCGAGGAGTGTTACGCCCAATCCGCGTGGCCCGAGTCACACCTCATTTGCGACGAACCAGATCAGTGGTGACATCTCTCCACAATTGTGCCGCCGGACCACGAGGGTCCGGCGACACATGGCTCGTACACCCTGACCGCGCCGCGCTCAGTGCTCGCGCGGCGCCGGTACGACTCCGGGCTGGGCCACGAGCAGCTGACGCATGGCGGCCTCGGCGCCCGCGGAGTCGCCGGACGCCAGGGCCTCGACGATGCGCGCGTGGTGACCGAGGGATGCCTCGTTGGGACGGTCACAACCGGTCACCGGGGCGCCCGAGACCTGGAGCGCGGCGGAGACGATGCCGGAGAGGTGCTCCAGCATGCGGTTGCCCGCGGCCTGGATGAGCAGGGAGTGGAACTCCGCGTCGGCCCGGGCGCAGGTGATCACGTCGCCCTGTCCGAGCGCGTGCCCCATGATCTCGACCATGTCGCCGAGCCGCTGCTGAAGGTCCTCACGCCCGTGGCCCGCGGCCAGCCGGGCGGCCAGCGGCTCGATCGTCCAGCGCAGCTCACCGAGCTCGCGGCGCTGGTCGTCGCGCTGCGGGCCGAAGGCGCGCCATTCGATGATGTCGGGATCGAGCAGGTTCCAGTCACTGACCGGCCTGACCCGGGTACCCACATTGGGCCGGGCGCTGACCAGGCCCTTGGCCTCCAGGACACGCAACGACTCCCGGACGACGGTGCGGGAGACCTCGAATCGCTGACCGATCTCCTCCGGCACGAGGGGCCGGTCGGCACCGAGGTCACCGGAAACGATCATCTGACCGAGCTGCTGAACAAGTTGACCGTGCAGGCCGCGGCCCCGGCTGGCTGATCCCCGTCGGCCCACCCGGCCGAGCTCGGTATCGGAACCGCCCCAGGACCGGGCGGCGGCACGCTCGCCGGCCGGCGCCTCCGCATAGGTGTATCGGTCGAGTTCGCCCGGGCCGGCGAGGCCGGAGTCGGCGGAGCGGGCGGCGGTCATCGTGGTGTGCGCAAGGGTACTCACGCATCCTTTGTCGGCGCGGCTCAGCCACCCCTTGAGGTCTTTGGTGAAAAGCACACGAAAGGGTGATCGGCACCCGCCTCACAATTGACGACTTACTGGTACAAAGCGGGCATTTTCAATGGAGTTGTGGATCTCTGCGTACTCAAGTTCCCTTCCGCGATCACCAACGCACTCTGCCGCGAAGGGTCATGAACAGATACGCGCAGACAAGGACCGACAACGACAGCGTCAGCGCCGCGCCCACCGGGTGCGCCACGACCCGCACCGCGGCAGCCACCCACCGGTCCGCCTCGTGCGGCCACTGCAGCCAGGCCAGTTCCCTCAGCCGGCCCGGAAGTCCGCTCATCGAACGGGCGGTCGGCGCCTTCGGCATCGACTCGATGAGCGGGACCATCAGGACGGGAACGGCGAGTACGGCGGCGACACCCGCCGCCGTCACACGGAAGATCCCGGCGGCCAGCAGGCCGGCCCAGGCGCAGCCGACGGTCAGCCCCGACCAACTCACGGCCAGCGAAACCGCGTTCGAAGGGACCTTGACCAAGTCCCCGCCGTACACGAGGCGGAGGGACTCCGCCGACGCCAGCACGACCAGGAGCGCCAGCACCAGCGCGACGCCCGCCGAAACCGCCAGCTTGGCGAGGAGCAGCCCGAGCCGTCGGGGGACGGTGCCGCGCCCTGCGGCGAGCGCGGGGTAGCGGAACTCGTCACCGAAGGAGAGGGCACCGAGCAGTCCGGCGCCAAGCGCGGCGGGCGGCAGCGGCAGCAGCGAGGGCCAGGCGGCCAGTACGTTCGGCAACGGGGTGCCGCCGTTGCGGCCGAGCAGGACGGACAGCGCCGCCGAGGCGACGAGAGCCACGGCGATGATCAGCGTCGTGGTCCTGACACCGAAGAGGCGGCGCAGTTCGTAACGCACCGGGCGCAGCGGGCCACGGGCCGGACGCCGCCGGATCCGCGGCGGCAGCTGCCTCTCGCCCTCGCCGGCCCCCGCCACCGGGAGCGGTTCGGAGAGGGGTGAGGGAGGCGGCGCGGCGGAGGATTCGAGGCGGGGGGCGGGGGCGGCGGCGTCGGGGCCAGGGCCGGGGCCCGCCTCGGGGGACGTGTCACCGATCTCGTCGGCGAGCTGATGCACGGGCAGCCCATGGCGGTATGCCGTGTCCCCGATCTCCGCGCAGCTGCTGCCGTAGACGGAGAGCCGGCTGCTGCTCGCCTCGGTGACCACTTCGACGGAGCGCCGGTCGGCCCGCGCCTCACGGCTGACGATCGCGGCGAGGCGGGCGGCGTGCGGGGAGCGGACCGCGACGCGGGGCCGCAGGCGGGTGCGGGAGAAGTCGGCGACGCTCTGATCGGCGACCAGACGGCCGGCGTCGATGGTCACCACATGACCGGCCGACCGGGCCGCCCTCTTGGCGTCGTGCGTGGTGTACAGGACGGTGCCGCCCCGATCGGCATGGGACCCGAGCATGCCGTGCAGCCAGTCGGCCTCCCGCGAGGTGAGTCCCTCCGCGGGTTCGTCCAGGATCAGCGTGTGCGGATCGCCGAGCAGTGCGCAGGCGAGTGCCAGCCTGCGGTCCATGCCCAGGGAGAGCGTGCCGATGCGCTGGTCCCCCAGCCCGGAGAGACCGACGGCGTCGAGCAGTTCGTCGGCCCGGGACGCGGGCACTCCGGTCGCGGCGCAGAGCATGCGGAGCTGGCCGCGGGCGGTGCGGGCGGGGTGCCCCGGTACGTCCCCGAGCAGCACCCCCACCTCCCGGGCCGGATGCGCCACCCGGTGCAGGGGTCTGCCGCGGAAGTAGGTGACACCTCGCCCCGGTTCGAGTTCGAGCATGAGGCGCAGGGCCGCGGTCTTGCCGGAACCCGGTGGGCCCAGCAGGGCGGTGACGCAGCCGGATCCGGCTTCGAACGTGAGGTCGTCCACGGCGGGCGGAAGTCCGCGGTGGCGGGCGCTGGTGAGTCCGATGGCCTGGAGCATCGCTTCTCTCGCAGAAGGTGAGACCGCTCGGCGGCAGAAGGTACCGCAGCACGATAACCCGACATATCGGACTTTTCGCGCAATGCCGAACCTACGGCGTTCCGGACATCTGTCAGAGCGTCAGAAGCACCGGGAGCGCCACCTCGGGTCCGGATCCCAGGCAGCACGGATCTCGGGCTCGGACCTCAGCCCCCAGCATCAGCGGGCTCGGCCCCGGTGTGGGCGTCGACGACCGCCCTCAGCCGGCCGGCCGCTCCCGGGTGCCCAGACCTCGGGCTCAGGCCTCGGGCCCAGGCCTCGGGCTCAGACCTCGGGCCCAGGCCTCGGGCTCAGACCTCGGGCCCAGGCCTCGGGCTCAGACCTCGCGCTCAGACCTCGGGCCCAGACCTCAGGCTCAGACCTCGGGTCGCAGCATCGGCGGATTCAGCACCGTGGCCGAACCCGACCGGAACAGCTGGGCGGGGCGGCCGCCCTGACGGGTGGTCGTCCCCCCAGCAGGCACCAGGAAGCCGGGCGTGCCCGTCACCTTGCGATGGAAGTTCCTCGGGTCGAGCACCACGCCCCACACCGCCTCGTACACCCGGCGCAGCTCGCCGACCGTGAACGAGGGCGGGCAGAACGCGGTGGCCAGCGAGGAGTACTCGATCTTGGAACGGGCCCGCTCCACACCGTCGGCGAGGATCTGGGCGTGGTCGAAGGCCAGCGGGGCCTGCCGCTCGCCCTCGCGCCCGTAGCCCCCTTCCGGCCCGAGAAGGTCCTCGACAGGCGCCCAGCGCGCACTGTTCGCGTCGCCGCCCGCACGCGGAGCCGGCAGATCGGGCGCCAGCGCGAGATGGGCGACGCTTACGACCCTCATCCGGGGATCGCGCTCGGGCGCTCCGTACGTGGCGAGCTGTTCGAGATGTGCGCCGTTGCCGACCGACGGGGTCGCCGGGTCGTGCGCGCACAGCCCGGTCTCCTCGACGAGTTCGCGCGCCGCCGCGGCGCCGAGGTCCTCATCGGCTTTGACGAAGCCGCCGGGCAGCGCCCACCTGCCCTGGAACGGCGTCTCACCTCGGCGTACCACCAGCGCACAGAGCGCATGACGGCGCACCGTGAGCACAACCAGGTCGACGGTGACAGCGAAGGGCGGGAAGGTCGACGGGTCGTAGGGCGGCATGCCGTGATCATAGTCGTCTGCCTGACGATAAACACTCCCTTCGTGATGCCTCTTCACGGGTCCCGGCGCCTTCCGGACGGGCTTCCCCCGGGCCCGGACCGGTCGGCGACGGGGTGGCCACCGGCGACCCGTACCCCGGTCGCCGGCCACCTCCGGCTGTCCGGCGCCACGCTGCTCTCATCGGCCGGTCCGGGTCGCGCGGCGGCCCTGGTTCCGCGACTGCCCGGCCCGGCGGCGGCCGACGGCGCCCGACCGGACGGTCCGGGGCCGCGTCCGCCGCCGCCCGTCCGCCTGCGCCCGGGCGGAACGGGCCCCCGCGACCCGTCCCGCACCGTGGCCACGCCGTACCGTCCGGGTGTCGCGCCGCACGGCCCCCGTGTCCTGCGCCGTGTCGCGCGCCGCCGTCCGGGTGTCGCGCTCACCGCGCAGGCAGCGCCGCAGCGTCTCCGGATCGAGGCCCTGGTTGCAGGCCTCGTGCAGAAGCTGGGCGAAGGTGTACCGGGGATCCAGCCGGAGCGCGAGGCCCAGCGCCACCCGCGCCCCCGGCTCGTCGCCCGTCGACCACGAGACCCACCCCGCCAGCGCGAGCGGCGCCGCCGCGTGCTCCTCGTACGGCGTGACGCAGCGCCGTGCCAGTGCCCGCCACAGCCGCAGCGCGGACTCCGCTTCGGGCCCTTCCATCCATTCCGCGGCCCTGTCCCGGGTCTCCCGGTCCTGGAGGCCGAGGATCACCGCGGCGGCCTCCTCGTGACTGATCAGCCGGTCGTCGTTGAGGTCGGCCAGTGAGGGTGTCGCCGCCGGTGCCCGGCCGAGGCGCCTCATGAGCCGTCCGGCCAGTTCCAGCGTGGTGCCGCCGACCTCCTTGCGGCTCTCCTCGTCGAGGAGCTTCGGCACCAGCGCCGACCCCGCCGCGTCCAGGGCCTGTTCCTGCTCCCGGCCCGCCGCGCCGGTCCGGGGTGCCAGCCGGGCCTCCATCTCCCGCAGCGATCCGCGCACCTGGATACCGGCATACGTCGCTGCCGCCGCCATCACCGAGGTGCCGGGCACGGCCATCGGGTTCCCCTCCGCCGGGCAGCAGCGGGCGTCGGGGCAGACGTAGGACCAGAACCTGTTGCCGGAGATGCAGAGCGCTTCGAGCACGGGGACGTCCAGAGCCCCGCAGGCGGTACGCAGCCCCTGGGCGAAGGGCCGCAGCCGCTCCATGGTCCGGCTGCCGGTCTCCCCTTCGGCGGGTTCCTGGCAGAGGAAGACGACGATCGCGTCGGGGCGCCCGCCACGCCGCTCGCTCCCTTTGATCAGGCACTCGGCCAGCTGCTCGGCGACCGACGGCCATTCCTGCTCGGACTGCGGGATACCGAGCCTGAGACGCCCGCCGAAACGGCCCCGGCCGCCGTGCAGCGCGACCATGACCACGCTGTCGTTCGGATGGAACCCCATGAGATACGGGAGTGCGTCGGCCAGCTCGGCGGGGCCGCGCAAAGTGATCTGCTGCTCATCGGACGGACCGGTGGATTCGTGGTGCTTGTTCATGGGATGACCGTCCCGCGTCGGGACGGTTTCCGCGACCCCCTGTGGATAACTTGTCCACAGGGGGTGAGACCGGTCCGGGGCCCCCGAGCCGGGAGCCGCGGTCGGCGCCGTTCCTCAGCCGGCCAGGGCCAGGACGAGCGGCAGCACCGGACCCGATCCGCTCTGGCTCAGGAGGCGCGCGCCCACGGCCAGGGTCCAGCCGGAGTCGGAGTAGTCGTCAACGAGCAGGACCGGGCCGGCGGCCCCGGCCAGGGCGGCGGCCAGTTCGTCTGGCACGGCGAACGAGGCGGCCAGGGCACGCAGTCGCTGGGCGGAGTTGCTGCGGTGGGCCGCGAACTCGCCGGCTTCCGGGGTGTGGACCAGGCTGCCCAGCAGCGGGAGCCTGCCCACCCTGGCCACACCCTCCGCCAGGGAGCCGACCAGCTGGGGGCGGGTGCGGGACGGCATCGAGACGATCCCCACCGGCCGCGCCACCGCGTCGGGAGAGCCGCTCGCCCAGCCGCCCGGCGAACGGGCCCAGTCCGCCAGCACGGTCACGACGGCGTTCAGGACGTCGTCCGGCACCCGCCCGTCCGCCGCCTGCTCCGCCAGGAGCGGGCGCAGCCGGTTGCCCCAGCCGATGTCCGACAGCCTGCCCAGCGCCCGCCCGGTGACCGCCTGCTGGCCCGCGGGAATGCGGCCCTTGAGATCCATGCCGACCGCGGCGAGCCCGGTCGGCCACATCTTGCGGGGCTCGACCTCGACTCCCGGCCGGTCCAGTTCGCCCGTCGCCGCCGCGAGAGCCGCCGAGGAGACCGCGGGATCGAGCCAGGGCCCGGCGCAGGTGTCGCAGCGGCCGCACGGCGTCGCCTTCTCGTCATCGAGCTGCCGCTGCAGGAACTCCATCCGGCACCCCGTGGTCGCCACGTAGTCCCGCATGGCCTGCTGCTCGGTCTCCCGCTGCTTGGCCACCCAGGCGTACCGCTGCGCGTCGTACGCCCACGGCTGCCCCGTCGCGGTCCAGCCCCCCTTCACCCGCTTGACCGCCCCGTCGACGTCGAGCACCTTCAGCATCGTCTCCAGGCGCGAGCGCCGGAGGTCCACCAGTGGTTCCAGCGCGGGCAGCGACAGCGGACGGCCCGCCTGTTCCAGTACGTCCAGCGTGCGGCGCACCTGCTCCTCGGGCGGGAAGCCGACCGACGCGAAATACGCCCAGATCGCCTCGTCCTCCTTGCCCGGGAGCAGCAGCACATCCGCGTGGTCCACGCCGCGCCCCGCGCGCCCCACCTGCTGGTAGTAGGCGATCGGGGACGAGGGCGAGCCCAGGTGCACGACGAACCCCAGGTCCGGCTTGTCGAAGCCCATGCCCAGCGCCGACGTCGCCACCAGCGCCTTCACCCGGTTCGCGAGCAGATCCTCCTCGGCCTGCAACCGGTCGGCGTTCTCCGTCTTCCCCGTGTAGGACGCCACCGGATAGCCGCGCTGACGCAGGAACGCCGCGACCTCCTCGGCCGCCGCCACCGTCAGCGTGTAGATGATCCCCGAACCCGGCAGATCCCCCAGCCGCTCCCCCAGCCACGCCAGCCGGTGCGCCGCGTTCGGCAGTTCCAGCACCCCCAGCCGCAGGCTCTTGCGGTCCAGCGGCCCGCGCAGGACCAGGGCGTCACCACTGCCCGTGCCCAGCTGCTCCGCGACGTCCGCGGTCACCCGCGCGTTCGCCGTGGCCGTGGTGGCCAGCACCGGGACGCCCGCCGGCAGCTCCGCGAGCATCGTGCGCAGCCGGCGGTAGTCGGGCCGGAAGTCGTGTCCCCAGTCGGAGATGCAGTGCGCCTCGTCGACCACCAGCAGACCGGTCGTGGCCGCGAGCTTCGGCAGCACCTGGTCCCGGAAGTCCACGGAGTTGAGGCGCTCCGGGCTGACGAGGAGGACGTCGGTCTCGCCGCGCTCCACCTCCCCGTAGATCGTTTCCCACTCCTCCGGGTTGGCCGAGTTGATCGTCCGCGCCCGGATGCCGGCCCGTGCCGCGGACTCGACCTGGTTGCGCATCAGGGCCAGCAGCGGGGAGATGATCACCGTGGGACCCGAGCCGCGCCGCCGCAGCAGAGCGGTGGCCACGAAGTAGACGGCCGACTTCCCCCAGCCGGTGCGCTGCACCACCAGGGCCCGCCGTCGCTCCTGGACCAGGGCGGACACCGCCTGCCACTGGTCCTCCCGCAGCCGGGCAGGGCCTCCGGGATCACCGACGAGCTCGGCGAGGACGGCATCTGCTTCAGTGCGGAGTTCCAGGTTGTCCATGACCCCCATGCAACCCGATGACACCGACAATCGACGACTTCACCCCGCGTGAGGACCCGCTCACCTGCGGGAGGGCCGGGACGGGCCAGGTGTTTTCGCTGGTCCTCGCCGTTCAGGCGGGACAGGTGGCGTCATCCGGTGCTGGACTGGGCAGGGATATCCGTGTCATTCCGGCTGATTACCGTCAGCTGCGCCAATTGCTCGTTGCCGCCCGCCGATACGCCAGGAAGAATTGGTCTCGCTCCCCGCACGGTCTCTTCGCGGGCCCGGAAGGGCTGTGCCGCGGCGCGCCCTCACCCGACCCTGCCCGCATCGTGGGCGCGTATGCGAAGGGAGGACCGTGACCTTCGGATTCGCTCCGTCCGCAGCCACTTCGATGTCGGCCACCGCCGACTCCGCCAACCGCCTTGCCAGAATGCTCGAACCGGCCGAGTGGGCGGCAGCGGGCATACCGCTGCTCCGCAGCCCGCGCGAGGTGGTCAGCGGGCTGCACGCCAGGCACCTGCCGACGCCCGAGACCGCCGTCGTCGCCGTGCTCGACCACGAGGAACGGCTGGCGGCCAGCGCTTCGTTCGCCCGCCGTTCGGTGACGGCGGACGGCTGGGAGTTCCGCAACGCGCTGCTCGCGCATCTGCGCCGGGTCATCCCGCACGATCTCCGCCGCCGCACTCCGGTCCGTACCGCGGTCCTGCTCTACTGCCGCGAGGGGGACGAGCGTTGGACGGAGGAGGACGGGGCCTGGATGTGGGGCCTGCGGGACGCCTGCACGCTGCACGGGCTGCGGTGCGGCGCGTACATCACGCTGACCCGGGGCGGCTGGCAGGTGCTCGGTGAGGGCCGGGGCGGCCGTCGCCCCAGTTCCACGTCACAGCCGACCGCCCTCGCCGACACCGCGCTGGACCAGGATCCGGCGCCGCTGCGCACCGGCGGCGGCGCCGTGCAGGCACTGCACCGCACCGCGGCCCGCTGACCCGGCCCCCGGGCGCCCGGCCACCCCTACGGGCGGCCGGGTCGGCCATGGGCCGCCGCGTGCAGCGGCTCAGACACCGGCGCCGAGCACCGCGTTGATCCGCTGCGGGTCACCGCAGACGATCAGCAGGGTTCCGGCGCCGCGCTGCGCTGCCGACAGCGTGCGGGCGGCGGCGTCGTCGACGGCACCGTTGACCGCGACGATCACCACCGGGCGGGACGTCACCCGCTCCGCTGCCGTGGCACCGGCGAAGAACACGTCGTCGCCCGCTTCGTGCTGGGCCCAGTAGGCGGCCTCGCCGAAGGAGAGCTCGTGCGTGGCCCACGGGTGCTGCTCACCGGTGGTGAGCACCAGGATGTCGCCGGGCGCGCGGCCCGAGTCGAGCAGCAGGTCCACCGCCTCGTCGGCGGCGTCGAGCGCACCGTCGGCCGAGGCGGGGATCAGCTGCAGCTGGGGTGCGGAACGATTCTCCGGCCGGGCCGCCTGGGGCCGGTCGGAGCTGGAGTGCGGGCGCGGCGCCGGGGGCGCGGGCCTCGCGGGGCCGGGACCCGGACGACCGGGGCGCGGCATGGCCGCGGAACGCGGACCGGGTACGGGACGAGGGGTCGACGCGGTGCGGCCGGTGGCCGGAGTGGCGCGGGGACCCTGGGCGCTCTCGTGAATCTGAGGCTCCTCGGGGATGAGAGGCATGGGTGGTTGTCTATCAAACGCCGGCGCACGGGGCGTCGGCGGGTGGGTACATGTGCGCGATCAGAAGTCGAAGCCGAGCTGGCCCCCGCTTTCCAGTGCGGCCGCCTCGGCGGAGAAGCGGACCTTCTTGAGGTGCTGCCACCTGGGCAGCGCGTCGAGGTAGGACCACGAGAGGCGGTGGTGGGCCGTGGGCCCCCGCTCCTCCAGCGCGGCCCGGTGCACGGGGGACGGGTAGCCGGCGTTGGCGTCGAAGGCGAAGTCCGCGTACTCGCCGGTCTCCGCGCCGAGTTCGGCCATCACGGTGTCCCTGCGGACCTTCGCGATCACGGAGGCCGCCGCGACCGCGACGCAGGACTGGTCGCCCTTGATGACGGTACGGACCTGCCAGGGGCTGCCCAGGTAGTCGTGCTTGCCGTCCAGGATCACCGCGTCGGGCCGCACCGGCAGCGCCTCCAGGGCCCGCACGGCGGCGAGCCGGAGCGCGGCGGTCATCCCGAGTTCGTCGATCTCCTGCGGGGAGGCGTCGCCGAGTCCGTAGGCCGTGACCCAGCGCTCCAGCAGCGGTGCGAGCTCCGCGCGGCGCTTGGGGCTGATCAGCTTGGAGTCGGTGAGTCCGGCGGGAGGCTTGCGGAGGCCGGTGACCGCGGCACACACGGTGACCGGTCCCGCCCACGCTCCGCGTCCGACCTCGTCGACACCGGCGACGGTCTTGGCACCGGTGGTGGCGCGCAGTGAGCGCTCGACGGTGTGCGTGGGTGGTTCGTACGGCATGGCGCCAGTCAGCGTACGCCGATGAGTCCGCCGAGAACACCCCGGGGCGCCCCTCGGCCGCCCCCCGGCCGGCCCCGGCTCATCGGACGGGCCGGGGCAGGGCCTCGTGCGGGGCCTCAGGGGCGGACGTACGAAGTGCTCAGCGCCGGGGGCCGGCGGGGGCGGCGCGGAAGAACGGCACGGCGACCTGATCGATCAGGTCGGCGATGTCCCCGTCCGTCCATTCGCTGCCGCACACCTTGGTGCGATACATCATCATCGCGGGGATGACGTCGAAGGCCAGCCCGCGCAGGGCGTCGGGGCGCACCTCGCCGCGGTCGACACCCCTGCTCACCACTTCTCTTATGAGGCTGGTCGTCGGCCCGACGACACCACTGAGGATCATCGACTGGAACCGTTCGGCGGTGTCCGCATCGCACTCGTGAAGGACCGCGCGCAGCGCCGAGCCCGACTGGGAGAGCATCGCGTCACGGAGCCGGCAGCACAGCTGATAGAGGTCGTCCCGGATGTTCCCGTGGTCCGGCGCCTCCCCGATCGCCGGGAGCGCGCTGCGCAGCGCGTCCGCGACCAGGTCCTCCTTGGAGGGCCACCTCCGGTAGATCGCGGCCTTGCCGGTCTGGGCTCCGGCGGCGACCCCCTCCATCGTGAGCCCGCTCCAGCCGACCGTACTCAGCCGCTCCAGGGCGGCTTCGAGGATCGCGCGTTCCAGCACGGGTCCGCGGCGCCTGAGTGACACCACCGGCTGCCGGGCGGCGGCGGCCGATCGCGAAGTAACCATGAGCTTCTCTCCATCGGAACAGATCGGATCACAGCGGGGCGGTACGCCCGCGCCGGGCTGAGCAGGTCCCGGCCGGGACGGCGGATCCGGACGCGGCGCGACAACGGCGATTCAGTGAACGCTTGCGTTCACTGAAGGGGACTCACTAACGTTGACGACGCAGTGAACGGTTCCGTTCACTAATTCACTTGTGGGGGACCCATGGTGACAACCTCTCAGTTAAACGAACGAAGCGCACCGGGCGCGGCACGACGGCAGGGGCGCCCGGGGATCGCCCTGGCCGTCATCGCCGCCTGTCAGTTGATGGTTGTGCTCGACTCCACGATCGTCAACATCGCCCTCCCGCACATCCAGGACGCGCTCAGCTTCTCGACCACCGATCTCTCCTGGGTCCTCAGCGCCTACACGCTCACCTTCGGCGGCCTCCTGCTGCTCGGCGGCAGGGCCGGGGACATCCTGGGCCGCCGGCGGGTCTTCATGACGGGCATCCTGGTCTTCACCCTGGCCTCGCTGCTCGGCGGATTCGCCCAGGAGCCCTGGCAGTTGCTGGCGGCGCGCGCTCTCCAGGGCATCGGTGGCGCCATCGCCTCACCGACCTCGCTGGCCCTGATCACCACCACGTTCCCGGAGGGCCCCGAGCGCAACCGCGCCTTCGGTGTCTTCGCCGCGGTCTCGGCGGGCGGCGGCGCGATCGGTCTGCTGGCGGGCGGACTGCTCACCGAATGGCTCGACTGGCGCTGGGTGTTCTTCGTCAACGTGCCGATCGGCGTGCTGATCGCCGTCCTGGCGCCGCTGTACATCAACGAGTCCGAGAAGCATCCCGGCCGCTTCGACATCTCGGGCGCGCTGACCTCGACGCTCGGCATGGCCTCGCTCGTGTACGGGTTCATCCGGGCATCCGAGGAGGGCTGGCGGGACTCGCTCACCCTGGGTTCGTTCGGTGCCGCGGTGATCCTGCTCGCCTCGTTCGTCCTCATCGAGATGCGGGCCAGGGAACCGATCACTCCGCTGCGGATGTTCGCCGACCGCAACCGTTCGGGTACGTACGTGATCATGCTCAGCCTGGCCGCTGCCATGTTCGGCATGTTCTTCTTCATCGTGCTGTTCGTGCAGAACGTACTGGCCTACAGCCCCATCGAGTCGGGCCTGGCGTTCCTGCCGGTGACCGTCGCGATCATCGTGGGAGCGGGGCTCTCGCAGCGGTTCCTGCCGGTGCTCGGACCCAAGCCGTTCATGGTCACGGGTTCGGCGTTCAGCGGCGTGGGTCTGATCTGGCTCACGTTCATCTCGCCGGACAGCTCCTACCTGTCCGGAGTCCTGGGCCCGATGCTCGTCTTCGGCTTCGGCATGGGGCTGAACTTCGTCACGCTCACGCTGACGGCCGTCTCCGGAGTCGCCCAGCACGAGGCCGGAGCGGCCTCCAGCCTGCTCAACGCCAGCCAGCAGGTGGGCGGTTCGCTGGGACTCTCCATCCTGGTCACGGTCTTCGGCACGGCGAGCCGCAACGAGGCGGAGAAGCAGGTCCCACGGTTCCTCGCCCAGGCGTCGCCCGAGCAGAAGGCGGAGTTCGCCAAGACCCGGGAGCTGCCGGGAAGCTGGGGCCACGCGGTGCTCGCGCAGGGCATCTCCACCGCGTTCCTCGCGGCGGTGGCCATGGCGGGCCTCGCCCTGCTGACCGCGCTGCTGGTGATCCGGGTGCGCAAGAGCGATCTGGAGGCGCTGAGCGGAAAGGCGTCGGCCGGGGGGCCGGTCGCCTAGCGGCCGCGCGCACGGAGCCGGAAGGCACGGTTGCGGGCCGCCCCGAGTGGGGCGGCCCGCAACCGGTCCAGTGCGTACGGGGATCAGTACGGGTCGTAGGGGTCGTACTGGTCGTAGGGGTCGTACTGGTCGTCCGAGCCGCCGCGCTCGCTCCCGTTGTCCCCGGACCCCAGGCCCCGGCAGTCACGGGTACGGGCGCCGGGATCCCAGTCCCCGAGAATGTCCCGGGCCCTCGACTCGCCCCAGCTCGTGGCGTACCACGGCTCGTCCGAACTCCGCAGGGTCCGCTGGATCTCCTCCAGCGCGCAGGAGCGCAACGGCTCCGGCAGGGTGTCCAGGGCCGGTACGGCGTCGGCCGAGAGGCCCTGGAGGTACTCGATGTCGATGGAGTGGTCGCTGCGGTAGCGCTGCACGTTCTGCTCCGCGATCAGGCCGTCGGGCGACAGCAGTCCGAACGCCAGGACGCCGGCCGCCGCGCTCGCCGCGACGGCGCGCGGCAGCAGCCGCGCGCCGAAGACACCGGCCGCCATGATCAGCACGAGGACGGCACCCAGCCACAGTTCGACCGCCGCCACCGAGATGCGCAGCCTGGTCAGGCCGTAGGCGTCGACGTAGAGGTCCATGCGCCGCAGCGCGGAGGCGACGACGACGAGCGTCAGCAGGCAGAGCGTGCCGAGGACGCCGTGCACGAGCGTACGGTCGCGGGCTCCGCCGCGCGGGGCCCAGCGCAGGGCGAGCGCGATCACCAGCAGGGTGAGCAGGGTGGCCCACAGCAGCTGCCAGAATCCCTCCCGGGCGTACTGGGAGTAGCTGAGGTCGGTCTCGGCCATCACCTTGTCGTACCCGCCGAGCAGCACCGTGAGCTGGATGGCGAGGAAGCCGGCGAAGAGCAGGTTCAGGACGATCAGCGGCAGCGCCCATTCCAGCCGTCCGCGCGCCTTGCCCGGGCGTACCGGCAGCTTGTCCCAGCGCACCGGAGCGGCGGCGGTGTACGCGGCGGCGAGCGCGCCGACGAGTCCGAGCACGGCGAGGAAGAGCCGCCACGGGCCGTCGCCGATCGACACATCGGGGATCAGGTCGCCGAGCACGTCGGCGAACGCGGCGTCGGCACTCGCGAAGAGCGCCCCGAACACGATGAGCAGGACGATCGCCACGGCGCCGGAGCGCACGACGACACCCCAGCGGCCGCGGGAGCCCGCCATCCGGTCGCGCAGCCCCCGCACCGCCCAGCCGAGCGACTCGGCGACGGACGTGAGCAGTCCCAGCGAACCGAGGAAGACCCCGAGCCAGCTGCGGCTGCCGTGCAGCGCGAGCGAGCCGAGCGCGAAGGCGGACACGATGGCCAGGAAGCTCGGCCAGCCGGCGTCCCGGAGTGCGGGGACGACGAGCAGGGCCAGTCCGCCGACCGCCCAGACCGCCGTCCACGGGCGCAGCCGGCGAGCGGCCGAGCGGGCGGCGAAGTACGCGGCGAGCGCCGCCGGGAGCGCCACGAGAAGCAGGTTCAGGCCGATGCCGTCACCGAGCAGCAGCGCGCTGAGCAGGCCGGTCGCGAGGACGGACCAGAGGGTGGCCACGGGTATGTCTCCCGGCCTGGCCGGGCGCAGCAGCGAGAGCTCCTTGGGGGCCGTCCGGCCCTGCCCCCACGGATCGGCTCGTGTCGGACGCGCCTGCTGCGCGTACGAGGGCACCTTCGGGGGCTCCGGCACCCCGGCCGGCATCGTCTGCTGTGCGGTGTCGCCGGGCGGCGGGACCTCGGCCGCCGCAGGCTCCGCCGTGGCCGGATCCGAGCCGTTCTCCGGCCGGGACGGTTCTGCTGTGTGATCTGACACGGGACCCCTCCCCACCGGGGTCCGCTCACGCGAGCCCTGGGCAGCGCGGCCCCCCGGCGTCTCATTCGGTGCACACCCGTCGTGATGATCACCGAGGGATGATCACCGGGGGCGGCGTGGCCGAAAGAGTAACCCCGGGTGACGGTCGTGAGCCGTACGGGGCGGCGCTGTGGCAGTACCGTGACAGTCGGGTGCCCGACGGCCGGGGGTCGCTACCCGGCCGTCCAGTCGGGCAGCGCTTCGGTCCGCTGCGTCCAGTCGGCCGGCGGCGCGCCCGCGGTGCCCGCGGCGACGACTCCGCCGACGATCGCGCAGGTCGTGTCGACGTCGCCGCCCGCCTGCGCGGTCACCCAGAAGGCGGTCTCGAAGTCACCGAGGCTGCGGGCCGCCGACCAGAGCGCGAAGGGCACGGTGTCGTGCGCGCTCGTGCGGCGCCCGTTGCCGAGGACGGCGGCGACCGTGCCCGCGTCCTCGTAGTCCAGCATGTCGCGGGCCCGGCGCAGCCCGGCTCCGACCGCGCTGCGGGGTACGAGCGCGATCACGCCGTCCAGGAGTTCGGCCGGCTTCGGCGGCCCGCCGGGCGCGGCGGCGAGCGAGGCGGCCGCGGCGACGGCCATCGCGCCGACGACGGCCTCCCGGTGCTGATGCGTGGTGTACGAGGAGATCTCGGCCTGGTGCGTGGCCTGCTCGGGGTCGTCCGCGTACCAGGCGCCGAGCGGCGCGATGCGCATCGAGGAGCCGTTGCCCCACGAGCCCTGGCCCTTGAACAGCGCGGAGGCCAGCTCCCGCCAGTCCCCGCCCTCCCGGACCAGCCTCAGCAGGCGGTTCACGGCGGGGCCGTATCCCCGGTCGAAGTCGTGGTGCACCGCGAAGGAGCGGGCGAGGGCGTCCTGGTCGATCCGGCCGTACTGCCGGAGCACGGCCAGCACCGAGGCGGCCATCTCGGTGTCGTCGGTCCACTGCCAGGGGCCGGGCGGCAGGGCGCGGTCCTTCAGGAGCGGATAGTTCGCGGGCACGAAGAACTGGGAGCCCAGGGCGTCTCCCACGGAGAGGCCGCGCAGGCTGCCAAGGGCGCGGTCGAAGCGCTGGTCGGAAGCGGATTCGGTCATCGCTTCCACTCTATCCGGTGATGCCGTACGGCTCAGGGGTGCGCCAGCGCTCGAACGGCCTGTCCAGCGTGTAGCGCCCGTCCTTCCCGAGCACCAGCGTCCGGGACTCCCCGTTGCCGGGGTTGGAGAGCGACTCGAATTCGGCCACGGACCAGTGGAACCAGCGCATGCAGAAGAGCCGCATGGTCAGCCCGTGCGTGACCAGCAGGACGTTCTGCGGGTGGTCGGGGTCCTCGAAGCTCCGGTACAGGCTCTCCAGGAACGCGCCCACCCGGTCGTACACGTCCGCGCCCGACTCACCCTGCGCGAAGCGGTAGAAGAAGTGCCCGTACGCGTCCCGGTACGCCTTCTGGAGGCGTACGTCGTCCCGGTCCTGCCAGTTCCCCCAGTCCTGCTCGCGCAGCCGGGGCTCCTCGCGCACCCGGACCCGCCCGAGGTCCAGCCCGAGGGAGGTGAACGTCTGGTGCGTACGGCGGTAGGGCGAGACGTACACACTGACCCGCTCCCCGTCGAAGAGCTCGCGCAGCCGCACCCCGGCCTCGCGGGCCTGCCGCAGTCCGGCCGGGGTGAGCCTCAGCGCGTGGTCGGGCTCGCGCTCGTACACCGTGTCGTCGGCGTTGCCCTCGGACTCGCCGTGCCTGATGAGGACGATGCGTTGCGGTCTTGCCATGTACCGACCCTAGATCGAGTCGCCGCCGTTCGAGCAGTTGTCCGGAACCCGACGCTCCATGTCGGCGGTGAATCCCCGGCGGGTCACACGGTCCACGAGGGTTCGAGCTGGACGACGTCGCCGGTGAGCGAGGCCACGTCCTCCTCGGTCTGCGCCCGCTGCGAGAGCCGTTCCACGCTCCCCGGCCGGTACTTGCCGCGTTCGGCGCTCGACTGCCACATCGACAGGACCAGGAACTCGTGCCCGGGGGCCTCGCCGAAGACACCGCGCAGCATGCCGGGCGATCCGGCCATCGCCGGGTTCCACACCCGCTGCTGCATCAGCGCGAAGTGCTCGACGCGGTCCTCGTGCACCCTGCTGTGCGCCACCCTGACCACGTCCGCGTCGGTGAAGCGGGGCTCGAAGCCGGTCTTCACGTCGAAGCGGTACTCGAACAGCTTGACCTGGATGTCGTTGCACGTGCCGGTCTGCGCGGCGGCTAGGGCGTCGTGTCCGCGCGCCATGAACGAGTCGTAGAAGACCCGGTTCTCCCAGAACGCGAAGACATGGGCCACCTCCGGCCGGCCACGGCTCCAGCCGCCGCCCTGCCCCCTGAATCCCGGCTCACCCAGCAGCCCCGCCCACTTCCGCTGCCCCCGCTCGAATCCCCGACGGTCCACCACACTGCAGCGAATCCACTTGACCAGCACTGCGCCATCGTACGGGTGACGGACGTGGCGTGGGTCACGCTCCGTCGGAGTGCGTCAGAACCGGTCACGGGTGATCACACAATGATCACCATGACCTCGCTGCACACCAACCAGCTGTTCGACCGCCTCGATTCGGCGGAGAGGATCCTCGTCGCCGGTGCCGGCGGAGGCTTCGACATCTACGCCGGGCTCCCCCTCGCGCTCTCCCTGATCCACCGGAACAAGCAGGTGCGGCTCGCCAATCTGTCCTTCAGCGCGCTCGAAGGGCTCCCCCTGGACTCCTGGCTCGCCCCCGACCTCGCGGTCATCACCCCCGAAACCTCCCTCCATCAGGTGTACTTCCCGGAGCGGACCCTCGCGCAGTGGCTCGCCCTGCACGGCTACCCGGACACCGTCCACGCCCTGTCCCGCACGGGTGTCCAGCCGCTGCGCGACGCCTACCGCGCGTTGATCGAGCGGTACGACATCGACGCGGTCGTCCTGGTCGACGGCGGTACGGACATCCTGATGCGGGGCGACGAATCCGGTCTGGGCACCCCGGAGGAGGACATGACGAGCGTCGCGGCGCTCGCCGGGATCGACGGCCCGGAGTGCTTCGTCGTCTCCATCGGCTTCGGCGTCGACGCCTACCACGGGGTGAGCCACGGCCTCGTCCTGGAGAACATCGCCGCGCTCGAACGCGACGGCGCGTACCTGGGGGCGTTCTCCGTACCCCGTACGACGCGCGAGGGCGCACTGTTCCTCGACGCGGTGGCCCATGCCCAGGAACACACGCCCGATCATCCGAGCATCGTCAACGGATCGATCGCCGCGGCGGTGCGCGGAGAGTTCGGCGACGTACGGTTCACCTCGCGCACCAGCGGCAGTGAGCTCTTCATCAACCCGCTGATGTCGCTGTACTTCGCCTTCGAGCTGGAGGGGCTCGCCCGCAACTGCCTCTACCTCGACCGCATCGAGGACACCCACCTCCTGCGTCAGGTCAGCAGCGCGATCGAGGCGTTCCGGGACGGGGTCCGGCAGCGTCCGCCGCGCCGGATACCGCACTGACGGCCCCGGGATCCGTCGTGGCTCGATTACGCCCCTCGTCCCAAGGCGGTTGGTTCCACGGACAGTTACGGACATCATCCGGTGATAGAACCGGTGCGACGGCCCCGCGCGAAGGAGCGAACTCCGATGAGCACTCCCAACAAGGACATCGAGAAGGTCGAGGTCAGGCTCAAGTGGGACCCCAGTCCCCAGGGCGAGCCCGCCCATGACCTCGACATCATCGCGGCGACCTATCCGGCCGACGATCCGTACGGCAGCCCCGGCTACCTCGTGCACTTCGACAGCCGCGCGCCCGACGGCACGATCACGCTCAACCGCGACAGCAGGACCGGTCAGGGCCTGGGATACGACGAGGTCATGACGCTGGAGCTGGACCGGCTCTCGGAGACGTACTCCCGGGTGGTCGTCGGCGTCGCGATCCAGCAGCGCGACGGCCACAAGACGTTCGCCTCGATAGAGAACACCGGTGTCCAGATCCGCGAGGGGTACACCACCATGGCCGAGGACGACTTCTCGTCGGTCGGCGCGGCGACGGCGGCCGTGGTCGCCGAGTTCGTGCGGGACTCCTCGGGTGTCTGGCAGTTCCACGGCACGGTGCGGGGGTTCGACGGGGACGCCGACTCATTCGCCACGGCGATGGGAAACCGTCCGCCGGGAGCGTGACGGTGCGGGCGGACGGCTGAAGGGGCGGGCAGCTTGCCGGGTGTCCGGCCGCGGGACCAGGGGGAAGATGTTGCGGGGCAGTGTGCTGGACGGACGCTACGTGCTCGGAGAACGACTGGGCCGAGGCGGCATGGGGCAGGTCTGGAGCGCGCGGGACTCCCGGATGGACCGCGATGTCGCGGTCAAGCTGGTCACAGCGATTCCGCAGGTGGGTGAGCAGGAGACGTTCCTCCGGTTCCGCAGGGAGATCCGGTCGGCCGCCGGCCTGCCGGGGCGGCACACGGTGTCCGCCTACGACTGCGGTGAGGCGCTGATCGACGGTGAGCGCGTGCTCTACCTGGTGATGGAACGGCTGTCGGGCCGCACGCTGCGGCAGACCGTCGCGGACGAACGCCCCCACTGGACGGTCGCCACCCGGTGGGGGCGGCAGGTGGCAGTGGCGCTCGCTGCCGCGCACAGGCAGCGGATCGTGCACCGGGACATCAAGCCGGAGAACGTCATGTTCGCCGCGGACGGCGACCTGAAGGTTCTTGACTTCGGGATCGCGAAGTTCCTCGGGGACACCGTACGGGTCAACGACCTGACCGGCACCGGTGTGGCGCTGGGGAGCCTCCTCTACATGTCGCCCGAGCAGTCACGGGGCGAGGCCGGCATCGACCACCGGACGGACATCTACTCGCTCGGCTGTCTGCTGTACTTCATGCTCACCGGCCGTCCGCCGATCGTCGCGGACAATGTCCTGGCGTTGATCCATCTCCAGACCCACGAGCAGCCGGCGCCGCCGCACACCCTGGTCGACGGGATACCGGCCGAGGTCAGCGGACTCGTGATGCGTCTGCTCGCGCATCGGCCGGACGACCGGCCGGGTTCGGCACGGGAAGTCCTCGCCGAACTGGACGCTCTGCGTGACAGGGTCCCTCGCGACGTGAGCACCGAAGCAGTGCGCCCTCGCGCCGGAGAAGAGGCCGGGGCCGAAGCGGCGGACCTCCTGGAGCAGGCGCGACGGCACGCTCACGCGAAGCGCGAAGAAGCGGACGCGCTCTTCGAGGAGACCCGGGCGAAGGCTGCCCAGGCCGCTGCCGCCTTCGAGACGAACCTCGCCAAGCGGCGTGAACAGTCCGAACGGGACCTGGCCGCTCGTCAGCAGATGGCGCTGACGCGCCTCGACGAAATAGAGAAGAGGGCCGAGCAGCTGCGTGCGGAAGCCGAGAGCTTGCGTGCGGATGCGGAGCGCCGTGCCCGGCGCACCGTCGAGGACGCGCGCCGGGAGGCTGATGCCATCCTCGCGCGGGCAGGCAGCCGAGCGAAGCGGCAAGCGGGCGAAGAATCATCCGGCGGCCGGCGGAGCGCAGGGGGTGGTGCCGGGCCGGCTGAGGACTTCACGCCGTTCTGGTTCGCGGTGCCGGTACCCCGGCCGCTGTACGGAGTCGACGGTTCACAGAGGCAGATCGCCGAACTGGCGACGGGTGTCTGGTACCTCGCGCTCGAACACCACGAACGGGGCCTCGTCGCCCAGACCGAGGACGGACGGCGCGGCGTGCTGCAGGACACGACCGGTATCCAGCGCGGCTGACGTTCCCGGTGCCGTGCCGGTCACCACGGCTGAGCCCATACGTCCGCCGGACCAGGGCCCCGCGACGGAGAGCAATGGTGGCCGGAGAGCCGAAGAGGGGGTTCCGGAAAGTTCCGGAACCCCCTCCTCACCAGGCACTACGGCGTCTCACCGATCAGGCCGGTCGCCGCATCGGGTGCGGCCCGGCCCAGCGGATCAGCTGCAGCCGCTGGTCGAGCCGCAGCCCTCGCAGATGTAGCAGGAGCCGGCGCGCTGCATCTTCGTACCGCAGGAGAAGCAGAGCGGGGCGTCCGCGCTGATGCCGAGCTGCATCTCGACCAGTTCGGCCGAGGTGTGCGCCGTCTTCGGGGCCGGCGTACCGGCCTCCTGCACCGGCGCCACGGCCTTCAGCGGCTCCGGCTGCCGCACGGGGGCGGACTGGGCCAGGTTCTCGGCCTCCAGCTGCTCCTCCTCGAACGTCGGCTCGTAGGAGCCGGTGTCGAGGTGGCGCTGACGCTCCTCGGCGGAGTGGATGCCGAGGGCCGAGCGGGTCTCGAAGGGCAGGAAGTCCAGCGCCAGGCGGCGGAAGATGTAGTCGACGATCGACTGCGCCATCCGCACGTCCGGGTCGTCCGTCATGCCGGCCGGCTCGAAGCGCATGTTGGTGAACTTCGAGACGTACGTCTCCAGCGGGACGCCGTACTGCAGACCCACCGAGACGGCGATGGAGAAGGCGTCCATCATGCCCGCGAGGGTCGAGCCCTGCTTGGACATCTTCAGGAAGACCTCACCGAGACCGTCGTCCGGGTAGGAGTTGGCGGTCATGTAGCCCTCGGCGCCGCCCACAGTGAAGGAGGTGGTGATGCCGGGACGGCCCTTGGGCAGACGCTTGCGGACCGGGCGGTACTCGATGACCTTCTCGACCGCGGTACGGATCGTGTCCTCGGCCTTGGCCGTGACGGCCTCCTTCTCCTTCTCCTTGGTCTTCGCGGAGAGGGGCTGGCCGACCTTGCAGTTGTCGCGGTAGATCGCGAGCGCCTTGACGCCCATCTTCCACGCCTCGAAGTAGACCTCCTCGACGTCCTCGACGGTGGCCGTCTCCGGCAGGTTCACCGTCTTGGAGAGCGCGCCGGAGATCCACGGCTGGATGGCCGCCATCATGCGCACGTGGCCCATCGCGGAGATGGAACGCTCGCCCATCGCGCAGTCGAAGACCTCGTAGTGCTCGGTCTTCAGACCGGGAGCGTCGATCACGTTGCCGTTCTCGGCGATGTGGTCGACGATCGCCTCGATCTGCTCCTCCTGGTAGCCCAGGCGGCGCAGGGCCTGCGGGACGGTGCCGTTGACGATCTGCATCGAGCCGCCGCCGACCAGCTTCTTGAACTTGACCAGGGCGAGGTCGGGCTCGAGGCCGGTGGTGTCGCAGGACATCGCGAGACCGATGGTTCCGGTGGGCGCGATGACCGAGGCCTGCGCGTTACGGAAACCGTTCTTCGCGCCGAGGCGGATCACGTCCTGCCAGGCCTCCGTCGCGGCGGCCCAGACCGGGTTGTCCAGGTCGTCGGCGTGCACGGCCACCGCGTTGGCGTCGGCGTGCTGCTTCATGACGCGCTGGTGCGGCTCGGCGTTGCGGGCGTAGCCGTCGTACGGGCCGACGACCGCGGCCAGCTCGGCGGAGCGCTTGTACGAGGTGCCGGTCATCAGCGAGGTGATGGCGCCGGCGAGCGCGCGGCCGCCGTCGCTGTCGTACGCGTGGCCGGTCGCCATCAGCAGGGCGCCGAGGTTGGCGTAGCCGATGCCCAGCTGGCGGAAGGCGCGGGTGTTCTCACCGATCTTCTCGGTGGGGAAGTCCGCGAAGCAGATCGAGATGTCCATCGCGGTGATGACCAGCTCGACGACCTTGGCGAAGCGCTCGGACTCGAAGGACTGGTTGCCCAGGCCGTCGTCCTTGAGGAACTTCATCAGGTTCAGCGAGGCGAGGTTGCACGAGGTGTTGTCCAGGTGCATGTACTCGCTGCACGGGTTCGAGCCGTTGATCCGGCCGGACTCCGGGCAGGTGTGCCAGGCGTTGATGGTGTCGTCGTACTGGATGCCCGGGTCGGCGCAGGCCCAGGCCGCCTCGGCCATCTTGCGGAAGAGGGACTTGGCCTCGACCTCTTCGATGACGTCGCCGGTCATGCGGGCGCGCAGCCCGAACTTCCCGCCGGACTCGACGGCCTTCATGAACTCGTCGTTCACGCGGACCGAGTTGTTGGCGTTCTGGTACTGGACCGACGTGATGTCGTCGCCGCCCAGGTCCATGTCGAAGCCCGCGTCGCGCAGGGCGCGGATCTTCTCCTCCTCCTTCACCTTGGTCTCGATGAAGTTCTCGATGTCGGGGTGGTCGACGTCGAGGATGACCATCTTGGCCGCACGGCGGGTGGCGCCACCGGACTTGATCGTTCCGGCGGACGCGTCGGCGCCGCGCATGAAGGAGACCGGACCGGAGGCGTTGCCGCCGGAGGAGAGGAGCTCCTTGGAGGAGCGGATACGGGAGAGGTTCAGGCCGGCACCGGAGCCGCCCTTGAAGATCATCCCCTCTTCCTTGTACCAGTCGAGGATCGACTCCATGGAGTCGTCGACGGCCAGGATGAAGCAGGCCGAGACCTGCTGCGGCTGGGGCGTGCCGACGTTGAACCAGACCGGGGAGTTGAAGCTGAAGATCTGGTGCAGGAGGGCGTACGCCAGCTCGTGCTCGAAGATCTCGGCATCCGCGGGAGAGGCGAAGTAGTTGTAGTCCTCGCCGGCCTTCCGGTACGTCTTCACGATCCGGTCGATCAGCTGTCGCAGACCGGTCTCGCGCTGGGGGGTGCCGACAGCCCCGCGGAAGTACTTGCTGGTGACGATGTTGACCGCGTTCACCGACCAGAAGCCGGGGAACTCGACGCCACGCTGCTCGAAGTTGATCGAGCCGTCGCGCCAGTTGGTCATGACGACGTCACGGCGCTCCCACGCCACCTCGTCGTACGGATGCACGCCGGGGGTGGTGTGGATGCGCTCGATACGCAGGCCCTGCTTGGTCGCAGTCGACTTGGCTCCCTTGTTGCGGGAACCTCGTGCCGGGCCGCTCGCCGTCTCTGTCATGCCGCCTCCCATATGTGGGCAAAAACGCCCTGAAGTGCCGAGAACTTCCCCGGGCACAGTCTGTGTCTGATGCCTCGGGCGCCGCGCACGGCGTCCGGAGCAGGTCTGCGTGCCGCGCCGGTGCCGATCCTCGGATCGGTGCCGGCCGGCGGGTGCCGCTAGTCGGCGGCGACGGCGGGAACGGGGACCTCGGGGGTCTCGCCGGTCCCGCATCCTTGTACGGGAGGCCGTCGCTCGCGGAGTTCCACGATGGCGGCCTCGAAGTCCTCGAGGCTGTTGAAGGCCCGGTAGACGGACGCGAACCGCAGGTACGCGACGAGGTCGAGTTCCTGCAGGGGGCCGAGGATGGCCAGACCCACGTCGTGAGTGGTCAGCTCGGCGCTGCCGGTGGCGCGCACCGCCTCCTCGACCCGCTGGCCGAGCTTGGCGAGGGCGTCCTCGGTGACCGGCCGCCCCTGGCACGCCTTGCGCACGCCGGAGATGACCTTGGTACGACTGAAGGGCTCCGTGACGCCGCTGCGCTTGACCACCATGAGCGAGCAGGTCTCCACCGTCGTGAAACGGCGGGAGCAGTCGGGGCACTGACGACGGCGGCGGATCGAGGTCCCGTCGTCGGTGGTGCGACTGTCGACGACCCGGCTGTCGGGGTGCCTGCAGAAGGGGCAGTGCATGGCTCCCAACCCTCCTTCACAGCACGACTGAATAGCCTCTTCAGGCCCGGTTACGGGCCCTCGAAGCGGTCTCAAGCATAGGCGATGACCACACCCCCGATGGACGGGGACCACAACTTCTGGGCGGTCGTGACAATCCAACCACTAGATCTTGGGTTTGGCCGCGCATTCGGCCCTAGCGCGTGTCGCGCGTTCCGGGCGGCCGGAAGGCAGCGTACGGCCGACCACGAGGGTACGGGAAGCGAGCGGCGCCGCCGATTGCGGGGCGGCCGTCGGCGGACCGCCCGAACGGGCGGACACGCGCACCCGGGACCACCCCGCGCGCCGGCGCCGCGGGCGCGGCCGCTACCGTAATAGTCCGAATTGCCGGTGGACCCGCGCGCGAGGCGCGGGGTCCGGGCCGGTGGCGAAACAGCCCTCCCGGCTTCGCTCATACACCTGCCATTGAACAGCCGACAGCCTTTTATTCGTTTTTCACTCGAACGTGTGTTTGGCGCAACCTTTCGAAAGCTACTACCGTTGTCCAGCTAGGGAGACCATTCGAGAGGGGCCGACGTGACCACCACCGCAGACAGTGCCATCATCACTGCCCAGGACCGCTCCCAGAGCCGACTCGAGCCGGTGCATGCCATGAATGACTCAGTCACGAACACGGAGGGGCCGGAGCCCGCGCGCCCAGCGCGCTCGCTGCCCGGACGACCTCCTGGAATCCGGGCGGACAGCTCGGGGCTCACGGACCGGCAGCGGCGAGTGATCGAGGTCATCCGGGACTCCGTACAACGCCGGGGATACCCCCCGTCGATGCGGGAGATCGGTCAGGCGGTGGGCCTTTCCAGCACGTCCTCCGTCGCACATCAGCTGATGGCCCTGGAGCGCAAGGGCTTCCTGCGCCGCGACCCCCATCGCCCCCGGGCGTACGAGGTGCGCGGTTCGGACCAGCCCAGCACGCAGCCCACGGACACGACCGGCAAGCCCGCGGCGTCGTACGTGCCGCTGGTCGGCCGGATCGCGGCCGGTGGTCCGATCCTCGCCGAGGAGTCCGTCGAGGACGTCTTCCCGCTCCCCCGCCAGCTGGTCGGGGACGGCGAGCTCTTCGTGCTGAAGGTCGTCGGTGACTCGATGATCGAAGCGGCGATCTGTGACGGGGACTGGGTCACCGTGCGCCGCCAGCCCGTGGCGGAGAACGGCGACATCGTGGCCGCGATGCTGGACGGCGAGGCCACGGTCAAGCGCTTCAAGCGGGAGGACGGCCATGTGTGGCTGCTCCCCCACAACTCCGCGTACCAGCCGATTCCCGGCGACGAGGCGACGATCCTCGGCAAGGTCGTGGCGGTGCTGCGTCGGGTGTGAAGCCCCGCGTCATCCCGGCAGGGCCCCGGAACCGCCACGGCGGTTCCGGGGCCCTGCCGCTGTCTGCGGGCCGTCGGTGTCCACGGGCCGCCCGTGGCGCCCGTCTACTTGTCGTCGGCCTTGGCGGCGGCGTCGATCGCGGCGAGCGAGCGGCGTGCCTGGTTGGGGTCGGTCGTGTACCAGAAGTCGGGGAGCGAGGCGCGCAGATAGCTGCCGTACCGGGCGTTGGCCAGACGCGGGTCGAGCACCGCTACGACACCCTTGTCCCCCGTGGCGCGGACGAGACGGCCGGCGCCCTGAGCCATCAGCAGCGCGGCATGCGTGGCGGCCACGGCCATGAAGCCGTTGCCCCCCGCGTCCTCGACCGCCTTCTGCCGCGCGCTCATCAGCGGATCGTCGGGACGCGGGAACGGGATCCGGTCCATGATCACCAACTGGCAGCTCGCACCGGGCACGTCGACGCCCTGCCAGAGCGAGAGCGTGCCGAAGAGACAGGTCTCCGGATCGGCCGCGAAGTTCTTGATCAGCTCGCCCAGGGTCTCCTCGCCCTGGAGCAGGATCGGCTTCTCCAGCCGGCCCCGGAGCTCCTCGGCGGCGGCCTGGGCCGCCCGCATCGAGGAGAACAGTCCGAGCGTGCGGCCGCCCGCCGCCTCCACCAGCTCGGCGAGCTCCTCCAGCATGTCGGTGCGGGCGCTGTCCCGGCCGGGGGTGGCCAGATGCCGCGCGACGTACAGGATTCCCTGCTTCGGATAGTCGAAGGGCGAGCCGACGTCGAGCCCCTTCCACTGCGGCACGTCATCGCCCGCGGTGCCTTCCGGGGAGAGGCCGAGCGAGGCCCCCACCCCGTTGAAGTCCCCGCCCAGCTTGAGCGTGGCCGAGGTGAGGACGACGGAGCGGTCGGCGAACAGCTTCTCGCGCAGCAGCCCGGAGACGGAGAGGGGTGCGACCCGCACCGAGGCGCCGAACCGGTCGTGGCGTTCGAACCAGACCACGTCGTACTCGGAGCCCTGGGTGATGCGCTCGGCCACGCCGTGGATCGTCTCGACCGAGGCCAGTGCCTGCTTGCGGACCGCGTCCTCGTCCTGGACGGACTTGTCGCGGGTGGAGCCCAGTGCGGTGATCACCGTGCGCGCGGCGTCGCGCAGCGCCATCAGCGCGTAGCCGAGGTCCTCCGGGACCTCCTCCAGGCGGCCGGGCAGCGCCAGCTCCATCACCCGCTCGAACCCCTCCGACGCGGTCTGCAGGGCGTCGGCGGCCTTCTCGTTGACCAGCTTCGCGGCGCGGCGGACCGCGCGGTTGACCTGGCCGGGGGTGAGCTCGCCGGTGGCTACCCCGGTGACCCGGGAGACCAGCTCATGGGCCTCGTCGACGATCAGCACCTCGTGGCTCGGGAGCACCGGGGCGCCCTCGATGGCGTCGATGGCGAGCAGCGCGTGGTTCGTCACCACCACGTCGGCGAGCTTGGCGCGCTCCCTGGCCTGCTCGGCGAAGCACTCGGCGCCGTACGCGCACTTGGTGGCGCCCAGACACTCCCGGGAGGAGACGGAGATCTGCGCCCAGGCCCGGTCCGAGACGCCGGGGGTGAGGTTGTCCCGGTCGCCCGTCTCGGTCTCGTCGGCCCAGTCCCGCATGCGCAGCAGGTCCTGGCCGAGCTTGCTCGACGGGGCCGCCGCCTCGAACTGGTCGAAGAGCCCCTCTTCCTCCTCCTGCGGCACGCCCTCGTGCAGGCGGTGCAGGCAGAGGTAGTTCGACCGGCCCTTCAGCATGGCGAACTGCGGGCGGCGGCGCAGCAACGGGTGCAGGGCGTCGACCGTACGCGGAAGGTCGCGCTCCACGAGCTGCCGCTGCAGGGCCAGGGTGGCCGTGGCCACCACGACGCGCTCGCCGTGTGCCAGGGCGGGCACCAGGTAGCCGAGCGATTTGCCCGTACCGGTGCCCGCCTGCACGAGCAGATGGGAGTGGTCGTCTACGGCCTCGGCGACCGCACCGGCCATGGCGGCCTGGCCGGGCCGCTCCGTACCGCCGACGGCGGTCACGGCGGCGTGCAGGAGCTCGGGGAGGGATGGCTTCGTCATAGCCGGACCAGCCTACGGGGCGCCACTGACAACGGCGGTCACTCCCGGACTCACACGGAGGGGTGGAGCGGGTTGGGTACCGTGCCGTGGACCGCCGCGTGCGGTCGCTCGGGCCGGTCGCGGTAGCCGTCCAGATGCAGGCGGTTGCGGTTCAGACAGAGGCGCTCGATGCGGGGCGTCAGCATGTCGAACATCTCGAACCTGTCCTTCAGCTCGGGGAAGCGGGCGTGGTGGCGCAGGATCTCCGCCCGGACGAGTGACCAGAATTCGCTCTCCGGGACGCCCAGCTGCTCCTCGCAGAGCGGGGACAGGAATCGGAAGACTCCGGTGAAGAGGCCGGAGTGGATGAACTGGGTGAGGAAGGCCGGCTCCTCGGTGAGCAGGATGCGGCGCACGTCCGCCGGCATCGTGTCGTGCTCGGGCAGCGGCCGGGCGCTGACGTTCACGTCGTCGACGAAGTCCTTGATCGCCAGTCGCACGGGAACGTCCCGCTCGTCGAAGACGACGATGGCGTTCTCGCCGTGCGGGGAGAAGACCGTGCCGTAGCGGTAGAGGAAGTGCAGCAGCGGCGGGAGCAGGGCGGCGAAGAGCCGGGTCAGCCAGACCGAGGGCGCCAGGCCGGAGCGCTCGACCAGCTCGGCGGTGAAGGCGCGGCCCTGCGGGTCGGTGTGCAGTAGGGAGGCGAGGGTGCGGGCCCGCTCACCGGGTGCGAGGCGCGGGAGGAGGGGTTCGCGCCAGATCGCGCCGAGGATCTCCTTGAACTGGTACGGCGTCTCGGGGAGGTGGTCGTAGAGCGGGTGCTCGACCGTGACCGAGGCGACCTCGCCGAGGAGGATGACACCGCAGGTGTCGCGCAGGAACGGATCGTTGTCGCGCAGCCCCTGCACCCAGCCGGTGACGGCGGGCGCGGCGAGGGTGCGTTCGGTCGGCAGGCCGCGCCAGACCAGCGTGTTGAGGATGGACAGCGGCAGCTTGACGGTGTGCCGGTCGGGCCGGTCCAGGTTGGCGAAGGTGCGGATGGACTGCTGCGGGAGCCGAAGGTCCGGATCGGCGTGCAGGGGCACGATGTCGCCGGCGGCGATGGCCGGGGCGAACAGCGGCACGATCCACTCGTCCCACTGCCAGGGGTGGACGGGCAGGAAGAGGTAGTCCTCCGGGTCGAGGGCGTTGCTGTGCAGGGCGGCGGCGAAGGACGCGCGGACCTCGGGGTCGAGCTCCTGGTCGTAGAGCCGGCCGGGGCGGGCGAGCGCGTTCACGCCCCGGTAGGCGGCGAGCCGGGAGGAGACGGCGATCCAGGGCAGTGTGACCGGGGTGCGGGCCTCGGGGGTGAAGCGCGCCGCGTCGGTGGCGGAGAAGCCGAGCCGTCCCTTGTTGGCGACGATCCAGGGGTGGCCCGTCTGGTGGCCCTCGAGTTCGGCGTAGTCGAGTTCGGCGAGTTCGGCGGCGGTGAGCGCGCCGTGGTCGAGGCGGGCGTCGGCGGTGAGGGTGGTGGTGAGCTCGCGGACGAGATGGCCGAGCGTGGCACCGTCCAGTTCGAGGAGGCGGCGGGCCCGGGCGAGGAAGAGCAGCGGGTCGCGGAAGGGGACGCTGCCGGCGACCTGGTCCCCGGCCGGTGCCCCGGTGGCCGCGTCGGCCTCCGTCGCCGCGCTGCTCGCCGCCCGGATCGAGTCGGGGGCGACCCGCCAGCTGCCGTACACCCCGCGCCGGGCGGTGAAGCTCAGGCTTCCGCCGTCGTCGAGGAGCAGGGTGTACGCGGTGCCCCCGGCGGCGCGCGGAACGGGCTGGATGACTTCCTCGTAGGCGAATTCGCCGAGCATCTTGGCGAGCAGCCGGGCGGCGGCTCGGTCCCAGACCGCCCGGTTCAGTTCCGGGGTGCTGAGCAGCGCGGGCGACGGGGCTGCATCACGGCTCGCGGGATATTTCGGCACGGAGACTCCTCGGGAGGGAACCGACGGGGTTCGAGCGGTGGGGAGGGGGCAGCGGATCGTTCACAGCCGGGCACGGTGGGCTCGGTCGCGGATCATCAGCGCGGCCCGCTTGTCCGGGAGTTCGACCTCCGCGGAATAGCGGAATCCGGCGCTCAGGAACGCGGAGACGGACGGGGTGTTGCGGACATCGGGCTCGGCGACGACCCGGGTGCACCGGGGCCGGTTGTCGAGGACGAGGTCGGAGACCGCCCGGAGCAGGGTGGTGCCGGTCCCGCGGCCGCGGTGGTCCACGTCCCCGATGAGGAGGTGGATCCCGGTGTCGTGCGGGCGGACCGGGCAGTGCCGGGCGAGCGGGTCGAGGTCGGCCCGGTAGATCTCCCAGTAGCTCATCGGGACACCCGAGAGCACGCCCAGGCAGGGCACGCTGCGTCCGTCGCCGTCGAGCTGGGGCATCAGGTGCCCGGCGGTGACGGTCTCGGCTCCGGCGAGCTCCCAGAAGGCCGCGACGGCGGGGTCGTTCATCCAGCGGCTGATCAGCGCGAGATCGCGCTCCAGCCGCACGGGGACGAGCTGGAACACGCCGGCCGGGGTCGTGACCGGCTTCCACTCCGTTGGCCGGTCGAGCAGCCCCGGGTCCTCGTGCCGCGGGCGCGGTGCGGGGGTCTCCTCCCCCAGCAGCGCCAGGAGTTCGGCGGTGAGCCGAAGGTCCAGCGTGTCGTCGGCGCCGGTTCCGGGGACGGTGTGCGCATCGGCGGGAGGCACGGTGACGCTCTCCTCTTCTGAGCGGTTCGGACGGATCCCGGCTCGGCGGAGTGGTTCCTTCAGCCGTGGAGGGGGTTGGCGATGGTGACGTAGACGGACTGGGTGTCCACGGGTCCGACGAGTTCGTCGAGGCCGTGCAGACGCGTCAGCATGTTGGCCTTGCAGCGCAGCCGGGGTGTTTCCAGCAGGTGGGCGGGGAGCGGTGAGCCCAGTGCGGTGACCGATCCCAGGAACCGCCGGAAGGCGGCGAGGAGCACGTCCTCGTCGGCGAGCCGCTGGGCGCCGAACGCCCCGATCAGTCCGAACACGTTGTTGATGCCGAGGTAGTACGCGAAGCGTTCGTCGGTGACGGCGTCGGAGACGAAGGTGTCGCTGACGGATCCGATGCCGGGGAGCCTGCGGTCGAGGGCGGCGCGGTGGGACTCGCGGAAGTAGTAGCCCTGATTGTCCCGGTAGCGGCCGCCGGACGGCCAGCCCTCGGCGTCGAGCAGGACCAGGGTGTTCTGCTGGTGGGCTTCGAGGGCGACTCCGGCGTGGGCGTCGAGCCAGAGCACCGGCCGCACCACGCGGTCCAGGTAGCGCAGGAACCACTCGGTGGCGACGGCGGTCGTGGTCCGCCCGGTGGCGGCGGCGAGGCGGCGGACGATGTCGGCGAGGCGGGAGCGCATCTCCGGCCGGTCCGGCCAGGGGCGCGGGGCGGTGAGCCCGGCGATGCAGACGGCGTCGTCGTGCCGGCCGAACGGGTTGTGGCGCAGCATGACGTCGAGTCCTGGGACGGGTTCGCCCCCGGGGGTGTCGACCGCCAGCCACGCGGGGTCCCGGACGATGTCGAAACCGGGGTGGGCGGAGTGCCACTGCCGGGCGAGTCCGGTGCGCAGCAGCCGGTGGACCTCCACGCCGCGGTGGAGTTCCTTGCGGAGGTTCTCCCGGCGGGAGTTGGTGATGCGTACGCCGAGGGAGAGCTTCAGCATGAGGTCGGCGCCGGGCTGCTGGACGGTGCGCACCGAGGAGGTGGGGTGCCAGCGCTCGCCGTACGGTCCGAGGTCGTGCAGGAGTCCGGAGTCGAACAGGGCCGCGACCTCGGGCCGGTTGGCCAGGTCGCGGGCCTGCCAGGGGTGCAGCGGAATCGCCACGGTGTGCCCGGGGATCCGCAGGCCCTCGGCGTGGCGGGCGACGAGTTCGGCGGCACCGACCGGGCGGCCCTGTTCGGTCCACGCGGAGTCGGTGGCGAGGACGGACCGGTGGGCGGCCATCCAGTGCAGCGGGAAGGAGCCGTGCGCCTCGGGGGAGTAGAGGCGGGTCTCGGAGTCGGAGAGGCCTTCCCTGCTCTTGGGCGAGGGGTGCAGCGGATGACCGAGGAGGAGCGACTGTTCCGCGGTGAGGAAGAGGTCCGCCCCGGCGGGTGCGGTGGGCCGGTGCCGTTGTCCTTCGATGAATCCGGCGGTCCGCCGCACCGAGTCGGCCACCCGGCCCACCATGTCGGCGCTCTCGTGGTGGCCGGCCTCCCGGCCGAGGAGGGCGGCGACGGTGACGGCGTCGACGGCGGGGGCGTTGTCGGGGGCCGTTTCCAGGAGCGGCGGGCCGAAGCGGTGCCAGCCCGTGGCGGACCAGTGGCGGACGGGGACGAGGAGGGCGGTGCCGCTCGCGGGGAGCGGGATGCGGAGGGTCTCCCCCTCCGGGCGGGACAGGTCGCCCTCGCGGACCCAGCAGCGCAGCAGGTTCTCGACGCCCGCCGTGTCGGCGGCGCACAGCGGGTCCGGGTGGTCCAGCGGGTCCGGACCGTCCGGCGGATCGGCGGCCGGTGCCGGACCGGCGGCCGTGGGCCTGGGGGCGGGCCACTGACCGTGCGGCACCTCTTTCTGGCGCGGCACGGTCGACGGTTCGACGGCGAGGTGGCCGGGTGTTGCGGCCTCTCCCCCGTGGTGGCTGGAGGGAGGGCCGTCGGCCTCGGGCGCGGGGGTGGGGTTCACGGCGGTCTTTCCTGTGATGGTTTCCGGGGTCAGCGGATCGACCCGGTCGCGGTCCGTCGGTGCGGGGAGCGCTCAGCGGCTGCCAGGGCGTCGGCGAGGCGGTCGACGACCGCTGTCGCCTGTTCGTCGGTGAGCGTGAGGGGTGGGAGCAGGCGGACGACCGTGGAGTGGCGGCCGCCGAGTTCGACGATGAGGCCGCGGCGCAGGCACTCCTGCTGGACGGCGGTGGCGAGGACCGGGTCGGGCGGTGCCTCGCCGCCCACGCCCACCGGGGCGGCTTCCGGGTCGACGAGTTCCACGCCGATCATCAGGCCCCGGCCGCGGACGTCACCGATGCTCGGGTGGCTTGCCGCCAGGCCCCGCAGCCGCGCGAGCATCCGGGCGCCGAGTACGCCGGCGCGCTCGGCGAGGCGGTTCTCCCGTACGTACGCGAGGGTGGCCGTGCCGGCCGCCATCGCGAGCTGGTTGCCGCGGAAGGTGCCGGCGTGGGCTCCCGGCTGCCAGGTGTCGAGCCCGGAGCGGTAGACGATCACGGCGAGCGGCAGGGATCCGCCGATGGCCTTGGACAGCACCATCACGTCGGGCACGACGCCGCTGTGCTCGACGGCCCAGAAGGCGCCGGTGCGGCCGACGCCGGTCTGGACCTCGTCGGCGATCAGGGGGATGGACCTGGCCGCCGTGATCTCCCGCATCCGGCGCATCCAGCCGTCGGGCGCGGGGTTGACGCCGCCTTCGCCCTGCACCGGTTCGAGGATCATTCCGGCGGGAGCGGGGGTGCCGCTCTTCGGGTCGTCCAGCACGCTCTCGGTCCAGCGCGCGGCGAGTTCCGCGCCGCGCTCGCCGCCCGTCCCGAACGGGCAGCGGTAGTCCTGCGGGAAGGGGAGCCGGGTCACCCGTACGTCCTCGGCGCCGCCGGACGCGGCGAGGGCGCCCGCCGTCATGCCGTGGTAGGCGCCGGTGAAGGCGAGCAGACCGCTGCGGCCGGTCGCGGCGCGCACCAGGGTGAACGCCGCCTCGACCGCGTCGGTGCCCGCCGGACCGCAGAACTGGATCCGGGCGTCGTCGGCGAACTCCCGCGGCAGCGTGGCGAACAGCTCCGTGGTGAAGGCGTCCTTGACCGGTGTGGCCAGATCGAGCACGTGCAGGGGCGCACCCGAGTCGATGACCTTCTTGATCGCCTCCAGGACCACCGGGTGGTTGTGCCCGAGGGCCAGCGTCCCGGCTCCGGACAGACAGTCGAGATAGCGCCGCCCGTCGGCTCCCTCGATGGTCAGCCCGCGCGCCCGTACCGGCACGATCGGCAGCGAGCGCGCGTAGGTACGGGCCGCCGACTCACGCAGTGACTGGCGGCGCAGGATGCCTTCGTGTGCCGCCAGGGGTGGTGCCGGAGCTGGTTCGGTCACGGCCACGGCTGTTGATCCTCCCGCTGTAACAGTTGCGTTGCACGTCAGCACGATTCCGCAAGGACGGACTGCGGGGGTGAACGCTGTCTCCGTGTCCCCCGTACGTACCAACGACGCCGGGCGCCGAGGATCACGGGTAAATCCGAAGATCCTCGCGGAACGGAACCATGGCCCTGCCGCACACCGTCCACAGCGGCACCGGCATAGTGGGGGACCGCGCCGGGGCTCCGGGACAACCTCCCGGCCGCCACGGCATACGCGCGAGGCACCGGACCGCCGTCCGCGGTGCCGGTCCGTGTGCCGTGCCGAAGTCCAGAAGTGCAGTACGGAAGCGTTGAGTTACGAAGTCCCAGGGGGATCACCAGATGCGACTCATTCGACCGGGTTCCACCGCACGCCGCAGGGGAAGCGCCCGCCGCACCCCCGCGACCGTGCTCGCCACGGCGGCGTTCACCGCCGTCCTCGCCGTCACCGCGACCGCCTGCGGGCCGGGCGAGGACGACGCGAGCACCGAGCCGAGCAGCAGTTCCGCGGGCCAGACGTCGGACAACAAGATCACCATTCCGGATGATCTGAAGGGCCGGCTCAAGGAGCACGGGATCGACCTCGACCAGTGGAAGGACGGCGAGTGGAAGAACTGGGACAGGGACAAGTGGCTGCGTGAGGCCAAGGACTACATCAACCCGATCATCGAGGGCCTCTGGGACCCGGACCGGATGCGGGACGCCGACAAGGCGCCCGAGCAGCCGGTCGACAACGACATCTCCGGCGACAAGGGCGTGACGGACCGGACCCCCGTCCCGGTCAGGGCCGTCGGCGCGCAGACGCCGTACCACGACAGCGCCCCGGAGTCCGGGAAGCTGTTCTTCGACGGGCCCGAGGGCTCGATGGTCTGCTCGGCGACCGTGGTGAAGGACCCGGCGCACCCCGGCAAGTCCAACATGGTGTGGACCGCGGGCCACTGCGTGCACGCGGGCAAGAAGGGCGGCTGGTACCGCAACATCGCCTTCGTGCCCTCGTACAACGACAGCGGTCTGTCGACCGACGAGCTCCGGAACAACCCGCCCAAGGAGAAGGTCGCCCCGTACGGCGTGTGGTGGGGCTCGTGGGCGCAGACCTCCGAGCAGTGGATCGACCAGGGTGCCTCGGTCGGCGGGCTGGGCGCTCCGTACGACTTCGCCGTGCTTCACGTGACGCCGGAGAAGGGTTCGACCGGCAAGTCCCTGGAGGAGACGGTCGGTTCGGCGCTGCCGGTCGAGTTCAACGCCCCGGCGGTTCCCAAGATCGCGGACATGACGGCGACCGGCTTCCCTGCCGCTCCGCCGTACGACGGCCAGAAGCTCTTCCAGTGCAAGGACAAGCCGGGCCGGCTCTCGCTCACCAGCGACGACCCGACGATGTACCGCATCGGCTGCACCATGACCGGCGGTTCCTCCGGCGGCGGCTGGGTCGCGGCGGGCCAGGACGGCAAGCCCGCCCTCGTCTCCAACACCTCCATCGGCCCGGTGTCGGCGGGCTGGCTGGCCGGGCCCCGGCTCGGCAAGGAGGCCAAGGGCGTCTACGACTCGGTCAGCAAGAAGTACGCGGGCCAGTGACGGCGGATCGTCGTCCGCCCGGATGCGGATGACGTTCCCTCAGGGGCCTTCGGCCGGGCGTTCGTCGCCGAAGGCCCCCGATCCGCACGGACGTTGATCCGGGCGGGCCGCGCCCGTCGCGGGCCCGCCCCGCCGTCCGTCCGCCGGCCGGTGGCAACGGTCACCGCCCGGCCCGTCATAGGGTGGTCCCGCACCGAAGCCGACAGCCGGTCACCCCGGCGTACGGCATGACACGCTCATGCCATTTTGAGCACATTCGGCTTCGCCGATCCAGGTTCGACGTTCCAGGTACAACGATCTGTTCTGAAGATTCAGGGGGAATCTTTTCCATGCGATCCATACGTCCGCTGCTCGCCGCGACCGGTCTCGTCGCCGCACTCGCGCTGACGGCCACGGCCTGCGGTCCGAGCGAGGACCAGGCGGCCGACAAGCCCGCCACCACCGAATCCACCGGCTCCGGCTCCAGCGGCGGCATGCCCTCCGGTCTGGCCGACACCCTGAAGAAGCACGGGGTCGACCCGGAGAAGTGGAAGGGCGGTGAATGGAAGAACTGGGACAAGGACAAGTGGCTGCGTGAGGCCAAGGACTTCGTCAACCCGGTCATCGAGGGGCTCTGGAAGCCCGACCGGATGAAGTCCGCGAAGGACCCGGCCAAGACCATGTCCACCGGGGACCTCTCCGGCGACCAGGGCGTCAGCGACCCGGAGCCGAGGCCGGTCACGGCCGAGCGCGAGAAGACGCCGTACCACAACTACGCGGCCCCGGTCGGGAAGGTCTTCTTCGACTCCCCCGAGGGCTCCATGGTCTGCTCGGGCACCGTCGTGAAGGACCCGAAGAACCCGGGCAGGTCCAACCTGGTGTGGACGGCCGGCCACTGCGTCCACGCCGGTGCGAAGGGCGGCTGGTACCGCAACATCGTCTTCGTGCCCGCCTACAACGACAAGGGCAAGTCCGCTGCGGCGCTGAAGAACGCGCAGCAGCAGGAGATCACCCCGTACGGCGCCTACTGGGCCGACTGGGCCTCCACCTCCGGCGAGTGGCTCGCCGACGGCGGCCCCACCGGCGGCGAGGGCGCCCCGTACGACTACGCGATCCTGCACGTGAAGCCGGAGCACGGCACCAAGTCCCTGGAGGAGACCGTGGGCAACGCCCTGCCGGTCGACTTCGACGCCCCCGAGGTCGCGCAGATCAGCGCGATGGGCGCGTGGGGCTACCCGGCCGCTCCGCCGTACGACGGTCTGATCATGCACAAGTGCGTCGACCGTCCCGGCCGGCTGTCGATCAGCCCCGCCACCCCCACGATGTACCGCATCGGCTGCACGATGACCGGCGGTTCGTCCGGTGGCGGCTGGTTCAGGAACGTCGGCGACGGCAAGCTGGCGCTGGTCTCCAACACCTCCATCGGCCCGGTGACGGCCGGCTGGCTCGCCGGACCCCACCTGGGCGAGGGCGCCCAGCAGATCTTCACGATGATGAGCGACAAGTTCGGCGCCAAGTAGCCCCGGACGACAGCCGGAAGGCCCGCTCCCTCGCGAGGGAGCGGGCCTTCCGGCTGTGTGCTGCGGTCAGTGCACCGCGGGGACGAACGCCGCGAGGTCCGAGGCGAGCTCCTCGTGCACCCGTGCCTTGAGCAGCGTGCCCTCGGAGGTGTGCTCCTCGGAGATCACCTCGCCCTCGGCGTGCACCCGCGAGACGAGTCCGCCCTCGGTGTACGGCAGCAGCGCCTCGATCCCGACCGACGGCCTCGGCAGCTCGCTGTCGATGAGCGCGAGGAGCTCGTCGATACCGGCGCCGGTCCGGGCCGACACGGCGATCGCGTGCTTCTCGTTGCGCAGGAGCCGCTGGAGGACCAGCGGGTCGGCCGCGTCCGCCTTGTTGACCACCACGATCTCGGGCACGTCCAGCGCACCCACCTCGCGGATGACCTCGCGCACCGCGGCGAGCTGCTCCTCCGGCACCGGGTGCGAGCCGTCCACCACGTGCAGGATGAGATCGGACTCGCCGACCTCCTCCATCGTGGAGCGGAACGCCTCGACCAGGTGGTGCGGCAGGTGCCGGACGAACCCGACCGTGTCGGCGAGCGTGTAGATCCGTCCGCTCGGCGTCTCGGCCCGGCGCACGGTCGGGTCGAGGGTGGCGAACAGGGCGTTCTCCACCAGCACACCCGCGCCGGTCAGCCGGTTGAGCAGCGAGGACTTGCCCGCGTTGGTGTAGCCCGCGATGGCGACCGAAGGCACCTTGTTGCGCTTGCGCTCCTGGCGCTTGATGTCGCGGCCGGTCTTCATCTCCGCGATCTCCCGGCGCATCTTCGCCATCTTCTCGCGGATCCGGCGCCGGTCCGTCTCGATCTTGGTCTCACCGGGACCGCGGGTGGCCATGCCGCCACCGCCGCTGGAACCGCCGCCGCCCATCTGACGGGACAGCGACTGACCCCAGCCGCGCAGCCGCGGCAGCATGTACTGCATCTGTGCCAGCGAGACCTGCGCCTTGCCCTCACGGGACTTGGCGTGCTGGGCGAAGATGTCGAGGATCAGGGCGGTCCGGTCGACCACCTTCACCTTGACGACGTCTTCTAGGTGGATCAGCTGGCCGGGGCTGAGCTCACCGTCGCACACGACGGTGTCCGCCCCTGATTCGAGAACGATGTCACGCAGTTCGAGCGCCTTGCCGGAGCCGATGTACGTGGCCGGGTCGGGCTTGTCGCGGCGCTGGAAGACGGCGTCGAGCACCTGGGCTCCGGCCGTCTCCGCGAGCGCCGCCAGCTCGGCGAGCGAGTGCTCCGCGTCCTGCACCGTGCCCGAGGTCCAGACACCGACGAGCACCACGCGCTCAAGGCGCAGCTGCCGGTACTCGACCTCGGTGACGTCCTCGAGCTCGGTGGAGAGTCCCGCCACGCGCCGCAGGGCGGCGCGCTCGGAGCGGTCCAGCTGATCGCCGTCCCGCGCTCCGTCGATCTCGTGGCTCCAGGCGACGTCCTCTTCCATCAGGGCGTCCGCCCGAAGGCTTTCGGTGAGGCTCTCGGTGACGTTCTCCGTGGCACTCTGCGCGTCCTGCGCGTCCTGGGGAAGGGAAGAAGAGGAGGTCATTGGATCCTTACGTCGGTAGAAGTCGGTTACATCAGTCACAACGCGTGACCTCCCGGGATGATTCCCACGGGGGGAATTCTCCGGTCCGGCCACGCGGCGACTCGTCGATAGTGGCACGGCGGCCACGGCCCGTCACGCGGGTTTACCGCTGTGCCGCCGGTGTCGTGCTGCGCCAGTCCGGGTGGCCCGGCATCGGCGGTGTCCTCTTCGCGTACAGCCAGCCGTCGAAGAACGCGGTCAGGTCGCGTCCGGCCACCCAGGACGCCAGGGCGGTGAAGTCGGCGGTGGCGGCGTTGGAGTCGCGGTGCTTCCTCACCCAGAGCCGCTCCAGCCGGCCGAAGGCGTCGTGGCCGATCTCCTGGCGGAGCGCGTACAGGACCAGTGCGCTGCCGTCGTAGACGACCGGCCGGAAGAGGCTGATCTTCTCGCCGGGCGCGGGCGCGGCGGGGCGGGCGGGCGGTCCGCCCTCGGCGCGCCAGCCGTCCGAGTCGGCGTACGCCTCGCGCATCCGGCGCTCCAGCGGCTTGTCGGCGTGCTCCTCGGCGTAGCGCGCCTCGTACCAGCTGGCGTGGCCCTCGTTGAGCCAGAGGTCGGACCAGGTCCGCGGGGAGACGCTGTCACCGAACCACTGGTGGGCGAGCTCGTGGACCATGACCGCGTCGACGTACCACTCGGGGAAGCCGCCGTCGGTGAACAGGCGGCGCTCGAAGAGGGAGAGGGTCTGGGTCTCCAGCTCGAAGCCGGTCTCGGTGTCGGCGACGAGCACGCCGTAGTTCTCGAAGGGGTAGCGGCCGACCTGCCGTTCCATCCATTCCAGCTGGCCGGGGGTCTTCTTCAGCCAGGGCTCCAGCCTCTTCCGGTCGGCCGCCGGCACGACGTCGCGCACGGGCAGCCCGTGCGGTCCGGTCCGCCGCACGACGGCGGAGCGGCCGATGCTGACCTGGGCCAGTTCGGTGGCCATGGGGTGTTCGGTGCGGTAGGTCCAGGTGGTGCGGCCGCCGTGGCTGCTCCTTCCGGTGCGCAGCCCGTTGGCCACCACCGTCAGGTCCTCGGGTGCGGTGATCCGGAAGGTGAAGTAGGCCTTGTCGGCGGGGTGGTCGTTGCCGGGGAAGACGCGGTGCCCGGCGTCGGCCTGGTTGGCCATGGCGAGCCCGTCGGCGGTCCGCACCCAGCCGCCGCTGTCCCGCTCCCCGGACGGGTCGCTGGTGTGGTGGACGGTGATCCGCAGGGGCACTCCGGCCGGGAGGCTGCCGGGCGGTTCGATGATCAGGTCCTCGTCCTCGGCCGAGAAGCCGGCGCGCAGTCCGTTCACGTCGACGGAGTGCACGGTGCCGCGGGTGAAGTCGAGGTTGATCCGCTCCAGCGGCTCGGTGGTCCGCGCGTCGATCGTGGTGACGGCGTCCAGGGGTTCGCTGTTGCGGCCTTCGTAACTGAGCCCGATGTCGTAGGCGAGTACGTCGTATCCGGGGTTGCCGAGGTGCGGGAAGAGCGGGTCCCCGATACCGAGGGGCCCCGGTGCGGGCAGGGTGGCGGCGACGAGGGTGGCCGATGCGGTGGCCAGCAGGGCGGCCCGCAGACGGCGGGAGAGGAACGGCATGGACTACGGCTACCAGCGCCGCCCGGCCCGGACGGGACGGCGCGCGCCGCGCCACCCGAACGAGATCCGCGGCGGGTGGTGCGTGCGCCGGGTCAGACCGCGGCGGCCGGGTGCTGGGCGCGGCTCACGTCGTACACCCCCGGTACGTCGCGCATGGCGCGCATCAGCGCGGGCAGTCCGGCGGCGTCGGGGAGTTCCAGGGTGTAGGTGTGCCGCACGCGCTGTTCGGTGGGGGGTTCGACGGTGGCGGAGACGACCGCCGCGTCCGCGCCGGCGATCGCTTCGGTGAGGTCGGCGAGCAGCCGGGGCCGGCCGAAGGACTCCGCGACCAGGGTCACCCGGCAGGCGGCGACATCGCCCCAGCTCACCGTGACCGGATCCCGGCCGACGGCCTCCATCCTGGCCACGGCCGGACACTCCAGCCGGTGCACGGTGACGGCGCCGCCGCGCACCGTGAACCCGGTGACGTCGTCGGGGGGTACGGGGGTGCAGCAGCCGGCCAGCCGCACGGTGGCGTCGGGCTGCTCGACCAGCGCACTCGCGGTGCGGGCCGATCCGGGCTGTGCGGACCTGTCGGGCTGCGGGCCGGGCCTGCGGCCGGCGCTCGGCCCTCCCCCGGCGGTCTCGGCGTCCTGCGGATGGGCGTCGAGCCAGCCGGTGATGGCGATCCGGGCGGCGGGCGTACGGGCGTGGTCGAGCCAGTCGGGCGAGGGCCCGGACGCGGCGTCCTCGGCGAGGAGCGGTTGGACGGTGTCGCCGTCGCCGAGGACGGTGCTCAGCGTGGCCAGCCGACCGTTCACCCGGGCCCCGATACAGCTGTGGGCGGCGTCCCCGTACTGCGCGTAGGCGGCGTCCACGCAACTCGCGCCGGCGGGGAGACCGAGCGTGCCGCCGTCGGTGCGGAAGACGGTGATCTCCCGGTCCTGGGCGAGGTCGGCGCGCAGGGTGGTCCAGAAGGTGTCGGGGTCCGGGGCGGACTGCTGCCACTGGAGGAGCCGGGAGAGCCAGCCGGGGCGGGTCGGGTCGGCCCGTTCGCCGTCGGCGGGTTCGGCGCTCTGGGCCGTGCCGTCGGCGGCGTAGGGATTGCCGAGCGCGATGACGCCGGCCTCGGCGACGTTGTGCATCCGGTGGGTGCGGATGAGGACTTCGGCGACCTCGCCGTCCGGTCCCACCACCGCGGTGTGCAGCGACTGGTACAGGTTGAACTTCGGGGAGGCGATGAAGTCCTTGAACTCGGAGATCACCGGGGTGAAGCAGGTGTGGAGTTCACCGAGGACGGCATAGCAGTCGGCGTCCTCGCCCACGAGCACCAGCAGCCGGCCGAAGTCGCTGCCGCGCAGTTCGCCGCGTTTGATCCGGACGCGGTGCACGGAGACGAAGTGGCGTGGTCTGACGGCCACTTCGGCGGGAATGCCGGCTTCGCGGAGCACCGAGGCGACCTGGCCGGCGATGGCGGTGAGGGGGTCCCCGGCGGCGGTGGCGGCGGAGATCACCGCGTGGGTGTGGGCGTACTCCTCGGGATGGAGGATGGCGAAGACCAGGTCCTCCAGCTCGGTCTTGAGCGCCTGGACGCCGAGCCGTTCGGCCAGGGGGATCAGCACGTCACGGGTGACCTTGGCGATCCTGGCCTGCTTCTCGGGCCGCATCACACCGAGGGTGCGCATGTTGTGCAGCCGGTCGGCGAGCTTGATCGACATCACCCGGACGTCGTCCCCGGTGGCGACGAGCATCTTGCGGAAGGTCTCGGGCTCGGCCGCCGCCCCGTAGTCGACCTTCTCCAGCTTGGTCACGCCGTCGACGAGGTAGCAGACCTCCTCGCCGAACTCCTCCCGTACCTGGTCGAGGGTCACCTCGGTGTCCTCGACCGTGTCGTGGAGGAGGGACGCGGTCAGGGTGGTGGTCTCGGCACCGAGCTCGGCGAGGATGAGGGTGACGGCGAGCGGGTGGGTGATGTAGGGCTCGCCGCTCTTGCGCATCTGTCCGCGGTGCGAGCTCTCCGCGAGGACGTAGGCCCGGCGCAGCACGGCGAGGTCGGCGTCGGGATGGTGGGCCCGGTGCGCCTCGGCGACGTGGCCGATGGCGTCGGGCAGCCGGTCACGGGAGACCGGGCCGAGCAGGGCGACCCGGCCGAGCCTGCGGAGATCGATCCGGGGACGGCCCCGCCTGCGGATGGGAGCACCTGGGTTGGTGGCCTCTGCGCTCATGGGGCACCTCCGGCAACGTCGACCGGCGGTGGGAAGGTGCGGTCGCGCCTCCGGGCCGGTGCTTGATGCTACCGACCCCACCACGTGGCGGAGTCCCGCTCTCGCCCAGCGTGAAACGGATCACCCATTCGAGCGAAGCGCTGCCCGTTCGGCGTTTCGATCTCTGTCCGCGCGGGCGCTTCGCTCCCGGTCCGTGCGGCGCCGTCCGTGCCGCGCTATCCGTTCCGCGCTTCGAGCCAGGCCGGATCGATCACGCCCTCGGCGACGATGACGGCCGCTCCGGTCATCTCGATCTCGCCGTCCGGGTGCTCGGTGATCACCAGGGTGCCGCCCGGCAGATCGACGGTGTACGTGACGGGGGCACCGGTCACCGCCGGGTCCGCCGCGTCCCGGCGGGCCGCCGCGACCGCGACCGCGCAGGCGCCGGTTCCGCAGGAGCGGGTCTCGCCCGAGCCGCGTTCGTGGACCCGCATGGCGATGTGCCGGGGACCGCGGTCCACGACGAATTCGATGTTGACCCCGTCGGGGTAGACCGCGGCCGGGCCGTACGCGGGCTCGGCGAAGAGGTCCCCGGCCTGCGCCAGGTCGTCGACGAACGCGACCGCGTGCGGGTTGCCCATGTTCACGTTGCGGGCGTCCCAGCTGCGGTCGCCGACGGTGACGGTGACGCCGTCGGCGGGCAGCAGGGCGCGGCCCATCGAGACGGTGATGTCGCCGTTCTTCGCGAGGTGCACCTTCTTCACACCGCCGCGGGTGGCGACCGCGAGGTCGCCCTCCTCCACCGCTCCGGCGCGCTGAAGGTAGCGGGCGAACACGCGCACTCCGTTGCCGCACATCTCGGCGATCGAGCCGTCGGCGTTGCGGTAGTCCATGAACCACTCGGCCTCGCCGGCCATGGCCTTCGCCTCGGGGTGCGCGGCGGACCGCACGACGTGCAGCAGCCCGTCACCGCCGATCCCGGCACGCCGGTCGCACAGCCTGGCGACGACGGACGCGGGCAGGTCGAGCGCGTTGTCCGGGTCGGGAACGATCACGAAGTCGTTCTCGGTCCCGTGGCCCTTGAGGAAGGCGGTCTGCGAGATGGTCACGTCACAACTGTACGAGGCCGCGCCGGCAGTCCGGAAAACCGGTCACGGCAATCGTCCCCTGCCCGGTGCGGGAGGTACGGCCGGTCCGTCAGCCCCGCAGGCGCGCCACACGCCAGATGGCCAGGGCGACCAGGGCGCCGCACACCGCCACGTACAGCGCGATCACACGCCAGTCGGCGCGCTCCCCGGAGCCCCGGGACGGCAGACCGGGCCAGGTGTGACCGACGCGGCGGGCGGCCATCATGCCCCAGCCCGCGGCGCAGCAGCTGATCAGCAGTCCGAGCATCGCGACGACGGGTCCGCCGTCGCCCACCTCGAAGGCGAGCGGGAAGGCGAACATCAGCGATCCCATCGCGGCGAGCATGACGATGGGGGCGAGCTGCCAGATGCGCATCCGCCGGGCGGGACGCAGCTCGACCTCGACCTCGGGGGTCACGACGAGCTCATCGGGCCCGTCGGGGCTCAAGCGTCCTGCCTCGTGCTGCGTGTCCGGTGCGTCTTGTTCTGTGTCGCGAGGGCCGGCCTCCATCGCCACGCGCCCTCCCAACTCGGACTCCACTGGTCGATCGATGCTCGATGATGGCACGTCGCGGGTCGCCGAATTGACGGGCAGGGCGTCCCGATGCCATCACGTGATCAGGCTGTAACCGCTCGTTCGACCAACGCCAGCGCCAGGCCCGGGAGTTCCCCGCGGTGGTCCGCGCCGCCGTCCAGCCACTGGACGCGCGGGTCGCGGCGGAACCAGGAGTCCTGGCGGCGCGCGAAGCGTTTGGTGGCGCGCACGGTCTCGGTCCGCGCGGCGTCCTCGGTGCACTCCCCGGCCAGGGCGGCGAGCACCTGCTGGTAGCCCAGTGCCCGGGCGGCCGTCCGGCCCTCCCGCAGGCCGTGCCGCTCCAGGCTGCGCACCTCGTCCACGAGCCCGGCCTCCCACATCCGGTCGACGCGCCGGGCGATGCGTTCGTCGAGCTCGGGGCGGGCCACGTCGACGCCGATCTGTACGGCGTCGTAGACCGCATCGTTACCCGGCAGGTTGGCGGTGAAGGGCTTTCCGGTGATCTCGATGACCTCCAGGGCCCGGACGATCCGCCGGCCGTTGCTCGGCAGGATGGCCCGGCCCGCCTCCGGGTCGGCCGCGGCGAGCCGCTCGTGCAGGGCTCCGGAGCCGTGCTCGGCGAGCTCCGCCTCCAGCGCGGCCCGGACGCCGGGGTCCGTACCGGGGAACTCCAGGGCGTCGATGGCGCCCTTCACGTAGAGACCGGAGCCGCCCACCAGGACGGGGGTGCGGCCCTGGGCGAGCAGCCGGTCGATCTCGACGCGCGCCAGGCGCTGGTACTCCGCGACGCTGGCGGTCTCCGTGACGTCCCAGATGTCCAGCAGGTGGTGGGGGACGGCTCCGCGCTCGCCGACCGTCAGTTTGGCGGTGCCGATGTCCATCCCCCGGTAGAGCTGCATGGAGTCGGCATTGACCACTTCGCCCCCGAGCTGCTGGGCGAGGAACACCCCCAGGTCGGACTTTCCGGCTGCGGTGGGACCGACGACGGCGATGACCCGCGGTGCGGGAGCTGGACTTCTCACTGCGACAGTCTCGCAAACCTCGGGGCCCTTCCCGAACGGCCGGCTCCCGGGCCGTGCGGCGGGTGGCCTGTCATGAGGCGTCGGGGGCGAGGCGGGTGGCGTCGAAGGAAATCAGGTAAAGCCGAGTAAAATAGCACGCACATATGGGTGTTTTCTCATGGTTCTGCCTTTTGTCGTTCTTCGGTGCCGATGTCGCGGCCGGGAGAGTAGGCGACAGCGCGGTGGGTACCTGGATCTTGAGAGAGCACGCGCACGCAGCCCCCAGCAGAGAAGGTGTCCGATGGGCTTCATGGACAATTTGAAGGCGAAGCTGAGCCCTGCGAAGGACAAGGTGAGCGACCTCGCGCAGCAGCACGGGGACAAGATCGACCAGGGGCTCGACAAGGCCGCGCGGACGGTGGACGCGAAGACCAAGGGCAAGTACAGCGACAAGATCGTGTCCGGCACGCAGAAGGCCAAGGGAGCCGTGGACCGGCTGGCCGCCCAGAAGGACGGGGGCGCCCCGCCGCCGCCCCCTCCGGGCAGCACGCCGCCGCCGCCCGCTTCCTGAGCCCGGGGAGGCGTTCGCGCACAGCACGACGGCCGTGGAGCGACAGCGCTCCACGGCCGTCGTGCTGTGCGCGAACGCCTCCCCGGCCGTCAGGACCAGGCGGCGACCATGTACCCCACGCCGTACGGCGCGTCGTCGTAGAGCAGCCGGCCGTCCAGCCCGGCCCCCTCCGCCGCCCCCGCGAGCACCTGCCAGGGTGCGCGGCCCGCGGCCTTCAGTTCGTACGCCAGTGCCGCGTCCAGCGCGATGAGCGCGGCGGTGTCCGCGGCACCCAGCGCGCGCGAGGCGGCCGCGTCGAAGCCGGCGGCCCGCTCGTCGAGGTATCCGGGGGCCTTCAGGGTCCGGCAGGCGCTGCCGTCGCCCATCACCAGCAGCGCGACGCGGTCCGCCCTGGCGGCCAGCGCACGGCCCGTCTCCTTGCAGCGCACGGTCTCCAGCGGCTCCCCCACACCGAGCGCCTCGACGGGCGTGCCCGCCCATCCGGTGCGCGCCAGCAGCCACGCACCGACCGCGAGCGCGGGCGCGAGCGGACGGTCGGCCGCCCGGCCGAGGTCCCGGCCGAGCCGTACGTCGAGGTCGACACCGAACTCCTGGAAGCCGCCGACGGCGCCCTCGGGGTGCGGCCCGCGGCCCGCGAGGTCCGCCGGGCCGATCACGAGCAGCAGGTCGGGCCGGGAGGCCGCGAGCACGCCCAGCGCGTCGGTGCACGCGGTCCGCGCGGCATCGAGTTCGGGCGCGGCACCGGCGGCGACGTCGGGGACCAGCAGCGGCGGGCAGGGGCAGACAGCGGCGGCGACAAGCATGGTGGGCAGCGTACTGGCCGTCCGCCGCCGTCCGGGGAGCGGTCCGGCCGTCAGTCGCAGCCGCAGCCGGGCGCCGCGGCGGCGGGCAGCGGGGCCGGGGCACCGATGCCGGGCAGGCCGAGCATGACGCCGGCGGGCTTGGCGGCCGCGACGGCGTTGCGCTTCTCCCAGGCGTCGCCCGAGCGGGTCCGCCGCACGCCGAGGGGCGCGCCCTCGGCGAGCAGGTGGTGCGGGGCGGCGTAGCTGATCTGGACGGTCACCACGTCGCCCGGCCGCACGTCCTCGTCCGGCTTGGTGAAGTGCACCAGGCGGTTGTCGGGGGCGCGGCCGGACAGTCGGTGGGTGGCGCCGTCCTTGCGGCCCTCGCCCTCCGCGACCATGACGTCCAGCGTGCGGCCGACCTGCTTCTTGTTCTCCGACCAGGAGATCTCCTCCTGGAGGGCGGACAGGCGCATGTACCGCTCCTGGACGACCTCCTTGGGGATCTGCCCGTCCATGTCGGCGGCCGGGGTCCCGGGCCGCTTGGAGTACTGGAAGGTGAAGGCGTTGGCGAAGCGCGCCTCGCGGACCGCGTGCATGGTCTGCTCGAAGTCCTCCTCGGTCTCGCCGGGGAAGCCGACGATGATGTCGGTGGAGATCGCGGCGTCGGGCATCGCCGCCCGGACCTTGTCGATGATGCCGAGGAAGCGTTCCTGCCGGTACGAGCGCCGCATCGCCTTCAGGATCGTGTCCGAGCCGGACTGCATCGGCATGTGCAGCTGCGGCATCACGTTCGGCGTCTCGGCCATGGCGGCGATCACGTCGTCGGTGAAGTCGCGCGGGTGCGGCGAGGTGAAGCGGACCCGCTCCAGGCCCTCGATCCGCCCGCAGGCGCGCAGCAGCTTGGAGAAGGCCTCGCGGTCGCCGATGTCGGAGCCGTACGCGTTCACGTTCTGGCCGAGCAGGGTGATCTCGGAGACGCCCTCGGCGACCAGGGCCTCGATCTCGGCCAGGATGTCGCCGGTCCGGCGGTCCTTCTCCTTGCCGCGCAGGGCCGGGACGATGCAGAAGGTGCAGGTGTTGTTGCAGCCGACGGAGATCGAGACCCAGGCGGCGTACGCGGACTCGCGGCGGGTCGGCAGCGTCGAGGGGAACGCCTCCAGGGACTCGGCGATCTCGATCTGCGCCTCCTCCTGGATCCGGGCGCGCTCCAGCAGCACGGGCAGCTTGCCGATGTTGTGCGTACCGAAGACGACGTCCACCCAGGGGGCCCGCCGGACGATGGTGTCGCGGTCCTTCTGGGCGAGACAGCCGCCGACCGCGATCTGCATCCCGGGGCGCTTCGTCTTCATCGGGGCGAGCCGGCCGAGGTTGCCGTAGAGCTTGTTGTCGGCGTTCTCCCGCACCGCGCAGGTGTTGAAGACGACGACATCGGCGTCACCGTCGGAGCCCTCGGGCGCCCGTACGTAACCGGCGTCCTCCAGCAGACCCGACAGCCGCTCGGAGTCGTGGACGTTCATCTGGCACCCGTAGGTGCGCACCTCATAGCTTTTTCTGACGTCCACTGCTTCGCTCCGGTTGCCGCTGCTCATGCCACAAGGGTAGGTGCTGCCCGGACACCTCCCGCCGCGGGCGGTGTCCGGACGGTGTTCCCGGCCGCCGGGCGGACGTGAGATCGGCGGGCGCCCCTGGCCAGGGGCGGGAACCACCTGGCAGGATCGCCGCCATGCTCCCGGCTCTGTCCCGAATCGGCCGGCGTCGCTCGCTGCGGGCGGGCGCCGCCCTCGTCGTCGTGCTCGGACTGCTGCTGTGGTGGCTGCTCCCCCTCGGGGAACCGGCGCCGAACGGGACGCTGCGGTTCAGCACCGGGGTGCGCAGCGGCGTCTACGAGCGCTACGGGGAGCGGCTCAGGGGCGCGCTCGCCAAGGACCTGCCCGAGGTGTCGATAGAGCTGCAGACCAGCGAGGGCTCGCAGCAGAACATCGCCCGGGTCGCGACCGGCAAGGCCGACTTCACCATCGCCACCACCGACGCCCTCGCCACCTACCTCCGGGACGGCAAGCCGGGCGCCGACCGGCTGCGGGGCTGCGTCCGGCTGTACGACGACTACATCCAGCTCGTCGTGAAGCGGGGCTCGGACATCAACGAAGTGGCGGATCTGCGGGGCAAGACGGTCGCGGTCGGACAGCCGGGGTCGGGGGTGCGGCTGGTCGCGGACCGGCTGATGAGGGCCGCGGGGCTGGACCCCGTCGGCGATGTGACGGCGGTGCCGGCCGGGATCGACACGATGCCGAAGCTGCTGGAGGACGGCCGGCTCGACGCGTTCTTCTGGTCCGGCGGGCTGCCGACCACCGCGGTGGCGGATCTCTCGGACCGGTTCTCGATCCGGCTGGTCCCGCTGGAGGATCCGCTCATCAAGCAGCTCCAGGCGGCCGGCGGGTCCACCCGCTTCTACCGCTCTGCCGTGATGCCGGCCGACGCCTACCTGAACGCGCAGCAGGGGCAGGCGGTGCCCACCGTGGCCGTCGCCAACGTGCTGGTGACGACGGACCGCACCGACCCGGCCATGACGGAGGCGTTCACCCGCACGGTGATCGACAGCAGGGACCGGATCGGGCGCGAGGTGCACGCCGCGCAGCTGGTGGACCTGCGGACGGCGATCTACACGGATCCGCTGCCGCTGCACGAAGGGGCCAAGCGCTACTACCGCTCGGTCAAGCCCTGAGAAGCGCCTCGCGGCGTCTCACCTCTCAGCTCCGCGGGTCGTCGCGCGGAACCGAGACGGTCACGCACAGCCCGTGCGGCTCGTTGCGCGCGCAGGACAGCGCACCGTCGCCCGCGGCGAGGAGCGCCTTGGAGATGGAGAGGCCCAGACCCGACCCCCGTACGTTCTGATGCTGGGAGCTGCGCCAGAACCGGTCGCCGACGCGTTCCATCTCCTGCTCGCTGAGACCGGGCCCGTGGTCCGCGACGACGACCGTGACGCGCTCGCTGCCGGAGGCGACCGTGACCCGGACCTGCTCGTCGGCGGGCGTGAACTTGAGCGCGTTGTCGATGATCGCGTCGAGCGCGCTGGACAGGGCGATGGGATCCGCCCACGCGGTGACCGCGGGAATGCCGTCCGCCCGGAGCCGTACGCCCTTCTCCTCGGCCACCGGCCGCCAGGACGCGACCCGTTCGGAGGTGAGGGCGCCGATGTCCGTGAGCTGCAGATCGACGTCGGCGTGCTCGGCGAGGGCCAGGTCGAGCAGGTCGTCGAGCACCTGCCCCAGGCGCTTGCCCTCCGTGCGCACCGAGGCGATCTCCTCGTTGCCCTCGGGGAGTTCGAGGGCGAGCAGCTCGATCCGCAGCAGCAGCGCGGCCAGTGGGTTGCGCAACTGGTGCGAGGCGTCCGCGACGAAGGCGCGCTGCTGCTCCAGCACGTCCTCCACGTTGTCGGCCATCTCGTTGAACGAGCGGGCCAGCCGCCGCAGTTCCGGAGGACCGCCGGAGGCCGCCACCCGGGACCGCATCCGGCCGCTGGCGATGTCGTGGGCCGCGGCGTCCAGCGTCCTTACGGGAAGCAGCACCCAGCCCGTGAGCCGGTTCGCGGCGCCGAGGGCCACCAGCATCGCGACCACCTCCCCCGCGGCGATCAGCAGCCAGCCGCGGAGCGTTTCCGAGCGCATCTGGGCGGTCGGAGAGTCGATGACGACGACGGCGATCACGTCGCCGTCCCGCACGACGGGCGAGGCGACGACGACGCGGCCGTCCTGCCAGGGCCAGACCTGCGGCGGATCGTGGCTGCGGCGGCCGAGGAGCGCCTCCTTGAACGCCTCCCGGCCCTCGCCCTCGACCGGCAGCCGCCAGCTCGACGGGGCCTTCGCCATGGCGGTGTCGTCGCGGTAGAAGACGCCGGCCCGGATGCCGTACACGGAGTCGTACGTCTCCAGCTCGGTCTGGAGCGTGCGGCGCCGTTCGTCGTAGCCGCTGGTGCGTTCGGTGATGAACTGGGCGAGTGCGGCGAAGCGTGCCGTGTCGTCGATGCGGTCGATCACCACGCGCTGCTGCTCGGCGGCGGCCCCGCTGACGGCCAGCGGGAAGCCGAGCGCGAGCAGGACGCTCGCCATGAGGACGATGAGCAGCGGAAGCAGCCGGGTACGCAACGGGAGCGTGCGCCTTCTACGCGGACGGGGCGACGAGTCGGTAGCCGACCCCGCGCACGGTCTCGATCAGGGCGGGCAGCCGCAGCTTGGAGCGCAGGGATGCGACATGCACCTCCAGCGTGCGTCCCGTCCCCTCCCAGCTCGTCCGCCACACCTCGCTGATGATCTGCTCCCGGCGGAAGACCACACCGGGCCGCTGGGCGAGCAGCGCGAGGAGGTCGAACTCCTTCCGGGTGAGCTGCACTTCGCTTCCGTCGACGCTGACCCGGCGGGTCGGGAGCTCGATGTGCACATGCCCCAGACGCAGCGCGGCGACGGGCGTGGGCGCGGTGTCCTCGTTGACCGGCTTGCGCCGGCTGACGGCGTGGATACGGGCGAGGAGCTCGCCGGTGTCGTACGGCTTGGTCACGTAGTCGTCGGCGCCGAGGTTGAGTCCGTGGATCCGCGAGCGGACGTCGGCCCGCGCGGTCACCATGATCACGGGTACGGAGCTGCGCTTGCGGATCTTCCCGCACACCTCGTAGCCGTCCTGGTCGGGCAGACCGAGGTCGAGGAGCACGACGCCGAAGGGTTCGGTCTCGGTCGGCAGGAGCGCCTGGAGGGCCTCCTCGCCGCTGCGGGCGTGCACCACCTGGAAGCCGTGCCGCGCGAGGATCGCGGACAGGGCGGCGGCGACGTGGTTGTCGTCCTCGACGAGCAGCAGTCTCATGGCCCCCCTCTCCGAAGGTGTTGAGCGGTCGGTGCGGTGATCGGTACGGTCGCGCACACCCCCGGTTACTTCCCCGTACCGGGGCGTTTCACGTCAGGGTGTATTAGGGCATCCACTCCGATGACGGGTGGGCCAGTCAAGGCCCCTTCCGTTGCATCGAGGTTTCCGTTATGCACCCGGTACGCCCCGGGGGTCCGGGAGTGCGTCCTGTTCACACGGAGTGTCCGGTTGCAGCCGGATCGTTATGCTCAATTTCCGCTCAGATGTAATGACGCTGGTCGCACTGCGTCACTAAGGTCCTTGCCAACCGAGGAGGACGGAGCAAGAAGCCGATGAGCGGAGTTTCAGTGACCAAGGGCGTCGAGGACGCTGCACCCGCGGCCGGCGACCTGGTTGTGCTGAGCAACGTCAACAAGCACTTCGGCGCGCTGCATGTGCTCCAGGACATCGACCTGACGATCGCCCGTGGCGAGGTCGTGGTCGTCATCGGGCCCTCCGGGTCCGGGAAGTCCACGCTGTGCCGCACGATCAACCGCTTGGAGACGATCGACTCGGGCGCGATCTCGATCGACGGAAAGCCTCTTCCCGAGGAGGGCAAGGAGCTGGCGAGGCTGCGCGCCGATGTCGGCATGGTCTTCCAGTCGTTCAATCTCTTCGCGCACAAGACGGTGCTGGAGAACGTGACGCTCGGCCAGCTCAAGGTCCGCAAAACGGACAAGAAGGCTGCCGAGGACAAGGCGCGTTCACTGCTCGACCGGGTGGGCGTCGCGACCCAGGCCGACAAGTACCCCTCCCAGCTTTCCGGCGGTCAGCAGCAACGTGTGGCGATCGCACGGGCGTTGGCGATGGACCCGAAGGTCATGCTCTTCGACGAGCCGACCTCCGCGCTCGACCCGGAGATGATCAACGAGGTGCTGGAGGTCATGCAGCAGCTCGCCCGCGACGGCATGACCATGGTCGTCGTCACCCACGAGATGGGCTTCGCCCGTTCCGCGGCGAACCGGGTCGTCTTCATGGCGGACGGGAAGATCGTCGAAGAGGCCGTGCCCGACCAGTTCTTCAGCAACCCGCGCAGTGACCGGGCCAAGGACTTCCTGTCGAAGATCCTTCACCACTGATGGAGCTTTCAGCGCCGGTCCCCGGACCGGCCGATCACTCACATCGCGTCAACTCTAGGGAATTTCACCATGCAGCTTCGTAAGGTCACCGCCGCCTCGGCCGCCGTGCTCGCCCTCGCCCTGACCGCCACCGCCTGTGGTTCCGACGACAAGGACGACGCGTCCGGTTCGGGCGGCGGCAAGAAGATCACGATCGGCATCAAGATCGACCAGCCGGGTATCGGCCTGAAGACCCCGGACGGCAAGTTCACCGGCTTCGACGTCGATGTCGCCACGTACGTGGCCAAGGAGCTCGGCTACGACGCCAAGGACATCGAGTTCAAGGAGACCAAGAGCGCCGACCGTGAGACGTCGATCGAGCGCGGTGACGTCAAGTTCATCGCCGCCTCGTACTCGATCAACGACGAGCGGCTGAAGAAGGTCGACTTCGCCGGTCCGTACCTCCTCGCCCACCAGGACATCCTGGTCCGCGCGGACGACACCTCCATCAAGGCGCCCGAGGACCTGAACAACAAGAACCTCTGCTCGGTCACCGGCTCGACCTCGGCGCAGAACGTCCACGACAAGCTCGCCCCGAAGGCGGAGCTGCAGGAGTACGGCGGCTACTCGGAGTGCCTGACCGGCCTGGAGAACAAGGTCGTCGACGCGCTGACCACGGACGACAGCATCCTGGCCGGCTACGCCTCGCAGGACGCCAACAAGGGCAAGTTCAAGCTGGCCGGCTTCAAGATGACCAACGAGAACTACGGCATCGGCCTGAAGAAGGGCGACGCCGACCTCAAGAAGAAGATCAACGACGCTCTGACCAAGATGGTCTCGGACGGTTCGTGGGACAAGGCCGTGAAGGCCAACTTCGGCCCGGCGAACTACAAGAACGAGCCCGCCCCGAAGATCGGCAACGTCGTCAAGTGAAGCAGGGCTGACCGGGCGCGCCGCCACTGAGGGCGGCGCGCCGTGCCCTCCTACACGCGGAAGCGCGGGAGATCGTGTTCGACTTTCTTGAAGGTTACGACCTGCTGGGGGCCTTCTGGGTGACGGTGCAACTCACCGTCTACTCCGCCCTCGGCTCCCTCATATGGGGAACGCTGCTGGCCGGCATGAAGGTCAGCCCGGTCCCCCTGATGCGCGGTTTCGCGACCGGCTACGTCAACGTGGTCAGGAACATCCCCCTGACCGTGATCATTATGTTCTCCTCGCTGGGTCTGTACTCGACGCTGGCCGTCCGTCTCGGCGCAACGGACATCACGGGCATCAACTTCCGGCTCGCCGTCCTGTCGTTGAGCGCCTACACCGCCGCGTTCGTGTGCGAGGCGGTGCGGTCCGGCATCAACACGGTGCCGGTCGGTCAGGCCGAGGCGGCACGCGCCCTCGGGCTGAGCTTCACCCAGGTACTGCGGCTGATCGTTCTCCCGCAGGCCTTCCGCTCGGTCGTCAACCCGCTCTCGAACGTGCTGATCGCGCTGACGAAGAACACCACCGTCGCTTCCGCGATCGGGGTGGCGGAGGCCTCCTACCTGATGAAGAAGATGATCGAGAACGAAGCGCAGCTGCTTCTGATCTCGGCCGTCTTCGCGTTCGGGTTCATCGTTCTGACCCTCCCGACCGGCCTCATCCTCGGCTGGGTGAGCAAGAAGGTGGCGGTGAAGCGATGACCTCGGTCCTCTACGACGCCCAGGGGCCGCGCGCCAAGCGCCGGAACGTCCTCTACACCGTCCTGTTCGTGCTGGGCGCGGCAGCCGTGGTGTGGTGGGTGTACGACGGTCTCGCCTCGAAGCACCAGCTCGACTGGATCAAGTGGAAGCCCTTCTTCACCAGCTCCCAGCCGTGGGAGACGTACATCTGGCCCGGGCTCCAGAACACCCTCAAGGCGGCGTTCTTCGCGCTGATCATCGCGCTTCCGCTGGGCGCGCTGTTCGGGATCGGCAGGCTCTCGGACCACCGGTGGATGCGGGCACCGTCCGGTGTGGTGGTGGAGTTCTTCCGGGCCATTCCGGTCCTGATCCTGATGCTCATCGCGAACCAGGCGTACTTCGAGTACACCGAACTCTCCCCGGACACCCGCCTGCTGTACGCCGTGATCACGGGCCTGGTGCTCTACAACGCCTCGGTGCTCGCCGAGATCGTGCGGGCCGGCATCCTGACGCTTCCCTCGGGGCAGACGGACGCGGCCAAGGCGATCGGCATGCGCAAGGGCCAGACCATGGTCTTCGTGCTGCTGCCGCAGGCGGTGACCGCCATGCTGCCCGCGATCGTCAGCCAGGTCGTGGTGATCGTGAAGGACACCGCCCTCGGGGGCGCGGTGCTCAGCTTCCCGGAGCTGCTGGCCTCGGTCCGGCCGATGGCCGCGAACTACGGCGCGAACACCATCGCGTGCTTCACGATCGTCGCCGTGATCTACCTGGCGCTGAACTACGCCCTCACCTCGTTCGCGAGCTGGCTGGAGCAGCGGCTCCGGCGCGCGAAGAAGAGCACAGGGGCCGTCGTGGGCACCGGTCCCGGGGGCGACCTGGAGACGATCGATGCGCCGTCGCTCAAAATCGATGGCGGACGCGCCGTCTGACGGCCCGTCGACAGACACCCGCGAGGGGCGGTGGCGCATGCGCCACCGCCCCTCGCCGCGTTCCGGTGTCACTTGACGCACGCACCGGCAGTAGGTTGCATACGTTCTGTGATCGCGCCCCGAGCCTCCGCCGCCGCATCTCCTTCGACGCCGCCCTCCGCCCCAGGGGCCGGCCCGGACTCATCGCTCCTCCCGTGCGCCTTCCCGCGTCCGACCACAGGTGTTGCGGAGGCCGCGCCGTGGACCCGGTGATCGTCGTCGGTGCCGGGCCGGTCGGCCTGGTGCTGTCGCTCGCCCTCGCGGCGCAGGGGGTGCCGTCCGTGCTCCTCGACGAGGACCCGGGCAGGGACGAGACGCGCCCGGCCCGCACGGTCGTGCTGCGCGAGGACACCGCCGCCCTGGTGGAACGGCTCGGCTGCAAGACGCTGCAGGACGAGGGGCTGCGCTGGTCCGGCTGGCGTTCCATGCGGCGCAGGCAGCTGGTGCGCGAACTCCCGCTCGGCGAGGGTTCGCCCGACGGCGATCCGCCGGCCGCCCCCGTTCACGTACCGCAGCACGCCCTGGTGCGGGGGCTGCGGGACGCGGTGGCGTCGCACGAGCTCGTGCAGACGGCGCGGCTGAGCCGGATCGACACGCTGGAGCAGGACCCGGACGGGGTGACCGTGCACACCCGGGAGCCCGGTTCCACCTGGTGGCGCGGGAGTTATCTGGTCGGCTGCGACGGGGCGCGGTCCACCGTGCGCAAGCTCCTGGACATCCGCTTCCCCGGGCGTACGGCGGTGGAGCGGCACGCCGTCGCCGCACTGCGAACCGAGCTGCCCTGGCCCGGCGAAGCCGTACTGCACAGGCTGCCGCCCTGGCGCACCGGCGGCGCCGAGGTCACCGCGCGGCCGCTGCCGGACGGGGTCTGGCGGCTGGACTGGCTGCTGCCGCCGCGCGGCGAGCTCGTCACACCGGACGTCCTGGTCACCCGGGTCCGGGACACCCTGGCGGGCTGGTGCGGCGAGACACCCCCGTACGAGCTGCTGGACACCGGCGTCTACACGCTCCATCACCGGCTCGCCCGGCGGTGGCGGGTGAAGCGGGCCTTCCTGGCCGGGGACGCCGCCCATCTGCTGGGTGCGCTGGGTACCCAGGGGCTCGACGAAGGACTGCGGGACGCCGAGAACCTGGCGTGGAAGCTGGCGCTGGCCTGGCATCAGGGCGCGTCCGACGTACTCCTCGACAGCTACCAGGCCGAACGACGGGCCGCGGTGGCCTCGCGGCTGCGCGCCGCCGACCAGTCGCTGCCGATACTGCGCGGCGGCGGAGGCCTGCGGACCCTGGTCCCGGGGAGCGCACGGGGGCACGATTCGCTGCTCACCGACGGGCATCTGGGGTGCGGACCGCTCGGTGCGCCCCCGTCCTACTCCCATTCCCCCCTTGCGCCCGCTCGTGCCGAGGCGCACACCGCCGTGGGTACGCCCCCGGGTGCGCCGGTCGCCGATGTGCGGGTCACCGCGCCGGACGGAACGCCCGTACGGCTTCGCGACCGGCTGGGGCAGGGGCATCTGCTGGTGGTCCTCGTGGCGCCCGGAACCGGGGTCTGGGACCGGCGCCACTGGATGCGGGCCGGAGTGATGCCCCGGCTGGTCGAGACGGTCGACGGGCTGCCGGTGAAGGCCGAGCTGCTGGTCGCCGAGAGCTATCCGGGGGCCTCCGCGCACACCGTGCTGCTGGTGAGGCCGGACGGCCATCTCGTGGAGTCGTTCGGCGGGGTACACCCGGCGGAGCTCCTCGCGGCGGCGGACGCGGCGCGCGGCGGCGCGATTCTCACCTCCGTGCGCTCCGACCGGACCGCAGACATCAATTGACCCCCGCAGGCGCACATGGTCTACTCCGGAACATGACCGACACCGATGTGCGCCTGTGGCGGAGGGTCCATATGGACCTGCTCCGCTATGCGGGCTGCGTGTGTCGCCCGTCCTGCTGACTCGCCTTCTCCTGCTCCGCCGCGTCCTGTGACGTGCGGCCGGGGCATCCACGCGAACTCTCAGGACGGTCCCTGTGTCTGCCTCACCCTCCCCTGTCTCCGTACGTACGTCCTCCGGTCCGAACGCCGCGGAACTCCTCGACTTCGTCCGCCGCACCGCCGCGGACAGCGCGCTCATCGCCTCGCTCCCCCTCGATCCCGAGGGCCGTACCTGGATCCGCCTCGACGGACCGGGCGGCAGTGAGGCCTGGCTGATCGGCTGGCCGCCCGGCACCGGCACCGGCTGGCACGACCACGCCGACTCGATCGGCGCCTTCCTCACCGCCGCCGGCACGCTGAAGGAGCACTCGCTCGCGGCGCGGCTGCCCACCGACGGCTGGAAGACTCTCGAACTGGCCGAGGACATCGACCGGACCAGGGAGTTGACGGCAGGTCAGGGCAGGGCGTTCGGCCGCCACCACGTCCACGAGGTGCTGAACGAGTCCGTCACGGAGCACGCCGTCTCCGTCCACGCGTACTATCCCCCGCTGCCGCAGATCCGGCGCTACAGCCGCACCGACGCGGTGCTGCGCCTCGAACACACCGAACGTCCGGAGGACTGGCAGTGAGCGACATACGGGACGACAGCGGCAGCGACAGCGACGACGGCCGGGTCGGGATCGACGAACTCCTGGAGCGGGTCAGGGCCGGATACGAGCGGCTCGGCCCGGAGGAGGCGAGGGCGGCGGCCGAGGAGGGCGCGCTGCTCGTGGACATCCGTTACGCGGAACTGCGGGCGCGGGACGGGCTGATCCCGGGCGCCCTCGTCGTCGAGCGCAACGAGCTGGAGTGGCGAATGGACCCGCGGGGCAGCCATCGCGCGGCACAGGCCGTGAGCCACGACCTGCGGGTGGTGGTGATCTGCAACGAGGGGTACGCGTCGAGCCTCGCCGCCGAATCGCTGCACCGGCTCGGGCTGCACCGGGCGACGGACCTGGCCGGCGGTTTCCAGGCCTGGCGTGCGGCAGGGCTCCCGGTCGAGGTGTGACCGGGAGCCCAGGAACCCTTCGGTTCCGGCTCATCTGCTCGTGACGGCCTCCACCGGGCGGGCCTTCAGGGCCAGCCTGCCGGGCAGCGCCGTCGCCACCAGGGCGAGCAGGGCGGCGACGCCCACCACGGTCACGTACACCAGGGGCACCACGGCGGGCGCCGCACCGCCCGTCATGCCGATGCTGAAGGCGGTCAGTACGGCGAGCGCGATCCCGGTGCCCAGGACCGTCGCGACGAGCAGCACCGACAGCGTCTCGATGCGCAGCATCCGCAGCACCTGGCGGCGGGTCGCGCCGGCCAGCCGGAGCAGCGCGAACTCCTTGATCCGCTCGGAGACCGACATGGCGAGCGTGTTGACGACGGCGATGGCGGTGAAGGCCAGGACCAGCCCCATCGCGAGGAGGTTCACCTCGGCGTTCTCCTGCCGGCGGTCCGCCTGGAGCCGGTCGGCGGTCTCGGGGGCCACGAGCGTGAGCCCCGGGAACGGGCGTACCGCGGCGGCCAGTTCGTTACGGCTCGCGTCACCGGCGACCAGTACGGTCGCGGCCAGGGGGTTGTCCATGTGCCGGGCGACCAGGTCGTGCGGCAGCGTCAGGTCGCCGAAGCCCAGGCCCCGGCGGTAGACGGCGGCGACCGTGAGGGTGGCGGGGGTGCCGTCGCCCAGGTGCAGCTTCAGCTCGCTGCCGGGGCGCAGCCCCAGCTGGTCGGCGGCGAGTTCGCTGACGGCGGCGGTACGGGTGCCCGCGGCGAACGCGGCGAGCGAACCCCGCGTCACACCGGGGTCCCAGGTGCGGTCGAGTCCGGGCGCCGTGACTCCCTGGGCCGGGTACTTGGTGAGCCCGACCCGGACGGTGGTGCGGACCACCTCCGTGGCGGCGGTGACTCCGGGCGTCGCACGGACGGCCGCGGCGGCGGCCGGGGGGACGCCGGGGCCCCTCGACGCGCCCAGCACCCAGGTGGCGTGGGTGCCCTCACGGGCCTGGGCGAGCGCGGCGTCACCGAGGGTCGGCTGCACGAAGAGAACCGTGCAGGTCATGCCGATGAGCAGGGTGAGGGGGGTGACGACGGAGGCCATCCGGGTGGAGTTCCCGCGAATGTTCGCGGCCGCCAGGGCGCCGACATGGCCGGTCATCCGGAGCACCCCGGCCAGCAGGACGGCGGCAGCGCGGACCAGGAGCGGGCCGAGCAGTGAGACCGCCGTGGCACAGACCACCACGGCCAGGAAGGTGACAGGCGCGGAGGCGGCCTCGGTGTGCAGGATGCCGAGGAGCGCGATCAGTACCCCGCCGCCGATGAGCAGGGCCAGGCCCGCGACGGTCCGGCCCCGGGCGGGGCGGCGCCGCTCGACCGCGGCCTCGGCCATCGCCTCGGCCGGACGGAGACGGGCGATGCGGCGGCCGGCGATCCGGGCGGCGGCCCAGGCGCCGAGGAGGGTGACGGCCAGGGCCGCACAGGCGGGAAGGATTCCGGCCGTCCGCTCCAGCGTCGCCGGAATCACACCCATGTCGATGAATCGACCGTGCAGCCATCGGGCGAGCGGCAGCCCGGCCAGGGCGCCCAGCACTCCGGCCACGGCGCCGACCAGCAGTGCCTCGCGTCCGAGAAGCCGGCGGATCTGCCGCGAAGTGGCCGCGATGGTGCGCAACAGGGCGATTTCCCGGTGGCGTTGCTGGATGGAGAGGGCGAAGGTCCCGACGACCACGAGGACCGCGACCAGCAGGGAGGTGCCGCCCATGGCCCCTCCCATGGAGACCAGCTTGACCCGGGCTCCGGCGGCGTCCAGGAACTCGACCGGTCCGCGCCCGTCGCCCGTCGAGACCTGTGCCGTGGTGCCCTTGAGGGCGTGCGCGACCCGCTCCTTCAGCAGGCCGGTGTCCGTACCCGGTACCGGCAGCACGCCCAGGGCGGAGACCTGTCCGGGGCGGGCGGCGAGGCGCTCCGCCTCCGCGGTGGAGAAGAACAGCGAGGTCTGCTGCCGGAGTTCACCGTGTCCGCGGGGAGCTGCGATGCCGCTGACGCGGTAGGTGCGCGGTGCTCGGGTGGACTGCACGGTGAGGCGGTCCCCGGCGGTGAGACCTGCCCGTCCGGCGAGTCCCCGGTCGATCACCACGTCGTCGGCCGAGGCCGGGGCGCGGCCCGCGGTGAGGGCGAACGGGGTGAGCGGCGCGGAGTCCCAGGCGTGGCCGTACGAGGGCGGCCCGTCGTCCTCACCGCTGGACGGCAGACCCAACGGCTCGGCGAGAAAGGTCAGTTCGGGCACGACCGTGCGCACGCCCTCCAGGTTCCGGAGGCGGTCGGCGGTACCGGCGGGCAGCCAGGCGCGTTCGGCGACCGGTTTGGCCTTGTGCTTGACCTTCGTCTTGCCGTTGCCCCTGTGCTTCACGGTGGTCCGGTGGACGTTCTGGTCCGCGGAGACGACGAGCGGGGTCGCGGCGTACCGCTCGGTGGCGATCCGGCCGCGCAGGCCCGTCTCCAGCAGGGTGCCGCAGGCGGTGACGAGGGCGGCGGCGCACATGAGGGCCAGCAGCGCTCCGAGGAATCCTCCCTTGCGGTCGCGGACCGTTCGCAGGGCGTAGCGCAGCATCATGATGCGTCCGTCTCTCTTCTGTTGTCGGCCTGGGAGGCGTCGTCGGGGGCGGACCCGTCAGGGTCGGGGGCGTCCGGGCCGGGGGCGTCCGGGCCGGGGGCGTCCGGGAAGGCGAGCAGGCGGGTGTGGACCGTACGGGCGCCGGCCGGGGTCTCGGCGTCGGGGCGCTTGTAGCGGTTCATGAGGGCGATGTACTCCTCGAAGAACTCCTGGAGTTCGGCGAGCGTGAGCCGCAGCGAGCCACGCGAGTAGGCGTGCGCGTCGGCCCACTCGTCAGCACGTCCGTCAGCGGTGTGACCGTCAGAGGCACGTCCGGTGGCGGTACGTCCGGTGGCGGTACGTCCGTCGGTGCCCCGTGCCTCCGCCGCCGCACCGCTCTCGCGCTGGAGCCGCTCGAAGAGCGCGAGGTCGGCGGCGTACGCATGCCGGTTCAGCTCGTCCATGACCAGCCGCATCCCGGGTGTCCGGCGGGACGGCGGCGGGAATCGGCGGTCGCCGGGAACGGCTCGCCACCACCGCGCCCGGCGCGCACCCGGCTCGCGCGGCGGCGCGGTGTCGGCCACGAAGCCGTACCGGGCGAGTTCGCGCAGGTGGTAGCTGGTGGCTCCGGTGTTCAGACCCAGGGCGCGGGCCAGGATCGCGGAGGTCGCCGGGCCGTGCAGGGTCAGGTGCTGAAGGATCTGCTGGCGTCGCGGCTGGGCGAGGGCCTTGAGGGCCGCCAGCTCCGTGATCTCGGTACCGCCGGGCTGTTCTGGCATGCGTCACACACTGCTCTGTGCACAGATGTCTGTGCACTGGAGCATTCCGGCGTCTTCGTACGGGGGCTGTCCCCCGTACGACAGGCCTCCCCAGCCCCGAATGCGTCGCGACACACCCGTATGGCCTCGCTCCGGTGGAGGGAACCGCGGGCCCGACGGACATTCGCCTCAACGCCAAGGACCGCTACGGCCCGGCCATGACGCACCGCTGTGACAGCGGGGGCGACGGCTGTGCCCGACGCTGTGCCGCTGCTACGACGGGGAGCCCGCACCCATGCCGACCACCTCTCTCACCCCCGACGACGTCGACGTCCAGGCCGCTCGCCTCCATGACTCGGAGGCCTGGCAGCAGATCGTCACGGGCTGGGACGTCACCGTCCCCGAACCCCTGTGCCCCGTCCCGCCCGGCGACGCCCAGGGGCGGCCGGCGCCCTCGGACGACTGGCGCGCCCTGCTGTCCGTCCCGGTGGAGCAGCTCATCGCCGACACCGTGCGCACCCTGCCCGCCGCCGTGCCGCGTGAGCGGCCCCTTCCCGGGCGGCTCGGTGCGGTGCTGCCGGACCGGCTCCATGCCTGGCGGCGCATCGGACAGCCGGAGGTGCGGCCTTCCGTCCATCTCGCCCATGCGCGGCAGATCCTGACCGAGTGGGGCTGGCAGAACACCCCCTACCGGCTCCGCAACGCGCGGGGCGCCCGCTGCATCTGCGGCGCCATGCTCACCGCACACCGGCTGGGCCACGGATCGGTGCACACCGTCGACCGGGCCGGTGCCTGGCTGATCGCCGAGCTCCGTTCCCAGGGCTGGACCGGGCTGATCGGGCCGTGGAACCGCTACCCGGGACGCACCGCCGCGGACGCCCTCGCCCTGATCGACGCCACCATCAGCCGCGCGGCCCGCGCCGGGCAGTAGCACCCGGGGCGGCTCCCACCTCTACGCACCGGCACCGCACAGCGCCCCTCGACGCCCCGCAGCGCCTCCGTCACCGGACCGCACCCTTGGGCCGGCCCCGAACGAACTCCGGCAGCGCTCAGAAAGTGTCGTCCAGCCCCTCGGTGTCCTCGCCCTCTTCCTCAAGTGCCCGGCGCACCACGCGCAGGGCCATTCCCTCCCCGTACCCCTTGCGGGCGAGCATGCCCGCAAGGCGGCGAAGCCGTTTGTCGCGCTCCAGGCCCCGGGTGGACCGGAGCTTGCGCGCGACGAGTTCACGCGCGGTCTCCTCCTCCTGCTCGGAGTCGAGCTGACCGACGGCCTCGTCGATCACGGCGGAGTCCACCCCCTTGGTCCGCAGCTCCCGGACGAGGGCGCGGCGCGCCAGACCGCGGCCGTGGTGCCGGGATTCCACCCAGGCACCGGCGAACGCGGCGTCGTCGATCAGACCGACGTCCTCGAAGCGTGAGAGCACTTCCTCGGCCGCCTCGTCCGGGATCTCCCGCTTGCGCAGGGCGTCCGCGAGCTGCTTGCGGGTGCGCGGAGTCCCGGTGAGCAGCCGCAGGCAGATGTTGCGCGCCTGCTCGACCGGATCTCGCGGCTCCTCCTTCTCGGCCCTCGACGAGGAGGAGGAGCCGCTGTCCCGGGAACGGGAGCGGGAACGGCGCCCCGCCCCCTCGCCGAATCCGGCCCCCGTGCCCGGACCCCTGCCGCGGCCGGCCCTGGTGGCCGGCTCGTGGGAGGGATCGGGCTCGTTGTCGGATCCGGCCGTCTGCCCGGCGGCGAATTCGGGACCGGGGCCCGCGCCGGGGTCGGCGGCGCTGCCCGGCCACTCCGTACGACGCGTCACGGTCTAGCTCTTGGCCGCCGCCGCCTTGGCCGGCTTGGCCTTGCCGGCCGGAGCGGGTACCGCCTTCGCCGCGCCGTCGGCCGGAACCGCCGCCACGGCTGCCGCGTCCGCACCGGCTTCGGCGACGGGCTGCTCGGCCTCGGGCCGGACTCCGACGCCCAGCTTCTCCAGGATCTTCTTCTCGATCTCGTCGGCGAGGTCGGGGTTGTCCTTGAGGAAGTTGCGGGCGTTCTCCTTGCCCTGGCCGAGCTGGTCGCCCTCGTACGTGTACCAGGCGCCGGCCTTGCGGACGAAGCCGTGCTCCACGCCCATGTCGATCAGACCGCCCTCGCGGCTGATGCCCTGGCCGTAGAGGATGTCGAACTCGGCCTGCTTGAAGGGCGGCGCGACCTTGTTCTTGACGACCTTGACGCGGGTGCGGTTGCCGACCGCGTCGGTGCCGTCCTTGAGCGTCTCGATCCGGCGGATGTCGAGGCGCACCGAGGCGTAGAACTTCAGCGCGCGGCCGCCGGTGGTGGTCTCCGGCGAGCCGAACATCACGCCGATCTTCTCGCGGAGCTGGTTGATGAAGATCGCGGTGGTCTTGGACTGGTTGAGCGCGCTGGTGATCTTCCGGAGCGCCTGGCTCATCAGACGGGCCTGCAGACCCACGTGCGAGTCGCCCATCTCGCCCTCGATCTCCGCTCGCGGCACGAGCGCCGCGACGGAGTCGATGACGATCAGGTCGAGCGCGCCCGAGCGGACCAGCATGTCCACGATCTCGAGGGCCTGCTCACCGTTGTCCGGCTGGGACAGGATGAGGTTGTCGATGTCGACGCCGAGCTTCTTCGCGTACTCGGGGTCGAGCGCGTGCTCCGCGTCGATGAAGGCCACCGAGCCGCCGAGCTTCTGCGCGTTCGCCACCGCGTGCAGCGTCAGCGTCGTCTTGCCGGAGGACTCCGGTCCGTACACCTCCACCACACGGCCGCGCGGCAGACCGCCGACGCCGAGCGCGACGTCGAGCGCGGTGGACCCGGTGGGGATCACTTCGATGGGCTCGTTCGGCCGCTCGCCCAGGCGCATCACCGCGCCCTTGCCGAATTGCCGTTCAATCTGTGCGAGTGCGGCGTCCAGCGCCTTCTCGCGGTCGTTTCCTGCCATGGGTTCCACCCGATTTGCTTGAGTCGATCGCTTCACGTCTCAGACGCTAACCCCTGCCACTGACAATGGGCCTCGACGTCCTCCCGGCCTGTGGACAACTCCACGGTCGAGTCCGGCAAAACCCGGCCGGAATCCCATGAGAAAGGATGTTCGATTTTGGTGTCAAGCGCACCACGCCGCACCGACTCGCCCCCAGGATAGCGCCTAGCATCCGGGTTTCAGGGAGTCAAGATCATGTGTCCGACGTCATGCCTAATCCCGGCCGTACGGGGACAACACCACCGGACCGCTGCACACCGCGCCCTCAGGAGCGCGGCTGCGGACCCCCCGGATCCTGCCCGTCGTCGGCGTCGTCGGCTCCCGGCTCCTGCCCGTGGTCCGGCTCCTGCCCGTGGTCCGGCTCCTGCCCGTCGTCGGGCTCGGGGGCGTGCCAGATCCGGCGCAGCCGCGTGGACAGTGCCTCGCCGCGCTGCCACTGGTGGCGGCCGTGCACCCGGGGGTCGTCCGTGACGGCGTAGCGCTTCACGTACGCGCCGAGGAAGGCCTGCAGCGTGGCCACGGCCGGGATGGCGATGAGCGCGCCGACGGCACCCATCAGCGCCGTACCGGCGATGACCGAACCGAAGGCGACCGCCGGGTGGATGTCGACGGTCTTCGAGGTCAGCTTGGGCTGCAGCACGTAGTTCTCGAACTGCTGGTACACGACGACGAACCCGAGCACCCACAGCGCGTACCAGGGGTTGACGGTGAACGCGATCAGCATCGGCAGGGCGCCCGCCAGATACGTACCGATCGTGGGGATGAACTGCGAGACGAGTCCCACCCAGACCGCGAGCGCCGGCGCGTACGGCACGCCGAGGGCCAGCAGCAGGATGTAGTGCGCGATGCCGGAGATGAGCGCCATCAGGCCGCGCGAGTAGAGGTAGCCGCCGGTCTTGTCGACCGCGATCTCCCAGGCCCGCAGCACCTCTGCCTGGCGGGCCGGCGGCAGGACGGAGCACAGTCCGCGGCGCAGCCGTGGGCCGTCGGCGGCGAAGTAGAACGAGAACAGGAAGATCGTCAGCAGCCGGAACAGCCCGCCGAGAACCGTGGTGGACACGTCGAGCACCCCGGTCGCGCTGTTCTGGACGTACTTCTGCAGCCAGTCGGAGTGCAGCAGACTGTCCTGCACCTCGACCCGGGAGAGCTCGGTGTGAAACGTCTGGTTGACCCAGTTGATCACCGAGTCGAGGTACTTCGGGAAGTCCTCCACCATGTCGACGATCTGGCCCGCGAGCATCGAGCCGAGCAGCACGACGAATCCGGCCCCGGCGATCAGCACGCCGAGGAAGACCAGGAAGGTGGCGAAGCCCCGGCGCATGCCGCGGGACGACATACGGCTCACCGCGGGCTCGATCGCGAGCGCCAGGAAGAAGGCGATCAGCACGTTGATCAGCAGGCCGATGAGCTGGTCGAAGGCCCAGCTGCCGAGCCGGAAGCAACCGTAGAGCGCCAGGGCGAGCACCATGGCCCGCGGCAGCCAGGCCGGCATGCGGACGGGCCCGGTGCCGGACGGCGCGACCGGCGGGACGGGCGGATCGGCGGGCGGCTGGGTCTGAACGGTCTCGTCTGTCGGTGCCACGGGGCAAGTCTCGCCTACTGCCGGGGCAAACGGTCGCGCGCCCCGGAGGACGAGCCTCCGCCGCACCGCGCCGGACCGTGTGTCAGCGCTTGTCCGCGGGGATGCCGACCGCCGTGCAGACCCCTCGCCACACGTCCTTGGTCTCCCAGCCCGCGTCCAGTGCCTGCCGCACCGTGAGCCCGCCGAGTTCCGCCATCACGTGATCACGCGCGAAGGAGTCGGCGTACCCCGCGCCGAAGTGGTCTGCCATCCGTTCCCAGAAAATCGTCAACCGCATGCCACCAGTATCCCGCTCCTGAGAGTGCAGCAGGGCCGCCAGGCCTCGCCGAGCGCGCCAACCGTCCTACGGTCGGTCCATGGCTGGAACCGGAACAAGTCCCCTCAACCGTGCCGAGCAGTTCATCTGGCTCACGGCCCGTGTCCTCGAACAGCGGCGGTTCGCGCATCACTTCCTGAAGGGAAGCGCGGACGCCGTCGAGACGGCACTCGCCGCCTATCTCAACGAGGACGGCGGGTACGGCCATGCGCTCGAACCCGACCTGCGCGGTCCCGTCAGTCAGCCGCTGCACACGGCACACGCGCTGAGCGTCCTCGACTCCATCGACCGCTGCGGCGGGCTCCGGGTGGAACGCATCTGCCGCTACCTGACCGACGTCTCCACCAAGGAAGGGGCCTTACCCGCTCTGCTCCCCTCGCAACGCGGCTACCCGGCCGCTCCGTTCATCCCCGTCGTCGACGACCCGCCGGCCGAGCTGCTGGCCACCGGTCCCGTCGTCGGGCTGCTGCACCGCAACTCGGTGTGGCACGCCTGGCTGTTCCGGGCCACCGACTTCTGCTGGGCCGCCGTCGACGCCCTGGAGGCGTCGCATCCCTACGAGATCGAGGCCGCGGTCGCCTTCCTCGACGGTGCGCCGGACCGGCCTCGGGCCGAGGCCGCCGCCGACCGGCTGGGACGTCTGGTGCGCGACCAGCGGCTCGCGGTGCTGCACCCGGAACGCCGCACGGAGTACCCGGTCGCGGCCGGGTACGCACCGGGCGAGCAGCACTTCCCGTACGACTACGCCCGCGCTCCCGAATCGCTCGCGCGCCGGTGGTTCACCGACGAGGAGATGGACCGGGCCCTGGACCACCTGGCGGCCGGGCAGGAGGCGGACGGCGGCTGGCCGGTGACCTGGCGCCAGTGGGCACCGGGAACCGCCCTGGAGGGGCGCCCCCTGGTGACGCTCAGGGCCCTGCAGACGCTGCGGGCCCACGGACGCGGCCTGGACTGACCGGAGCACCGGACAGCGGTCCGCGCTCGGCAGCCGCCACCGGCCCGGGGTCTCTCACGCGCCGCCCCTCCCCTCGTCCCCCTGCCCGGTGTCGCGCAGGAGCAGGGCGGCGATGGCGAGCGCGGTGCCGCGCGGTGAGCCGAGGTCGAGCCCGGTCAGTTCCGCGAGCCGGGCGAGCCGGTTGTCGACGGTGTTGGGGTGCAGCCCGAGGAGTACGGCGGTGAGGCGCCGGTCCTGCTGCTGCGCCAGGTACGTCCGCAGGGTCCGCAGGAGTTCGGGGCGGGCGGCGACCGGGTCCAGCAGGGCGGCGATGCGCCGGCCGCTGGGGCCGGGCCGCGACAGGTGGAATTCCAGGAGCACGTCGTCGAGACCGTGCACCCCCGGGGGCAGCCCGCACACCCGCGCGATCCGCAGGATCTCCGTCGCCGTGCGGGACGCCTCGGGCACCGCCGCGGGTGAATCGGCCCGCGCCGCGGCGATCCGCACCCCGGCCCCGCAGGCGCGGGACAGCCGGCGGGCGAGATCGTCCGGCGGTTCGCAGTCCCGCGGGACGACGGCGTGGCCGGCACCCGCGTCGAAGAGGAACAGCAGCTCCGTACCGAAGGTCTGGTCGAGGACCGTCTGGATCCGCCGCATGCCGCGCCGCACCGTCACCGGGCCGGGGGCGTCCGGCTGCCCGCCGTCCGGCCCGCCCGGGCCGTCCTCAGGTTCCAGGGCGACGGCGAGCACCAGTGCCGGCCCGTCCAGACCGAGTTCCTCCAGCAGCGCCGGAACCGGCTCCAGCGTCCCGTCCAGGAAGCCGCGGACCAGGGAGCGGCGCCGCTCCCGCTGCTCCGCCTCCAGCGCGGAGCGCTCGTCCATGTAGGTCTCGGCCACGGCGCCCAGGAGCAGGTGGTGCGACTGGAGCAGCAGGTCGACGAGTTCGATGAGCGCGCCCTCCTCGCCCGGCTCCGCCGCCTCGCGCAGCGCCTGCCACAGGACGTACACGCCGAGGGCGTGGGTGCGCAGCAGGAGGTGCAGGGGCACGCCCTCCTCGGCGCGCTGCGCGGCCCGCTCGCGAAACAGCCGCAGCCCGCCGGCGCCGGGATGCGGATCGCTGACCCGTCGCAGGAAGAGCCGCACCCCGTGCCGGGCGGTGGCGGCGATCTCCAGGTCCTTCACGTCGCCGGGGAGGTCCGCGTACCCGGGAAGCTGCTCGAAGGACTCCCGGGCCATGTGCCGGGCCAGCTCGTTGACCCGGGGCTCGCAGCGCAGGGCGAGGGCTCTCGCCGCGTCGGACAGGGGCACGGCGGTTCTCCCGCGTTCCGGTGGGTGCTGTGACACGTCACAGTATGCGGCGCGCGGCGGTGTGACGAGGGTGGGTGTCGGAGGTCACCGGGGAGGCCGAGACTCTGGATTCCGGCGATCCGCCGCACAGGACCGAAGGAGCCGCAGGTATGACCGAGCACAAGCCGACGGACTATCTCAGCTATGTCGACCGGGTGTGGCAGGGCGAGGACACCCTGCTGGCCCATCTGTCGGGGACGTATTCGGGCGCGGGGCTGGTGACCGTGCGCGAGCGGGTCGGCTTCCTGCCCGCCTTCGCCAATGTGGCGGTCTTCGACACGGGCGACGGGCTGGTCCTGGTGGACTCGGGCGACATCCGTACCGCCGGGCCGCTGCACGAGGCGGTCCGCGCGTTCAGCGAGCAGCCGGTGAGCACGGTCGTCTACACGCACGGGCACATCGACCACGTCTTCGGGGTTGCGCCCTTCGACGCGCAGGCGGACAGCGAGGGCCGGGAGCGGCCCGAGGTCATCGCGCACGAGGCCGTCACTGCCCGCTTCGACCGCTACGTCAGCACCGCGGGGTACAACACCTGGATCAACCGCAGGCAGTTCGGCGTGCCGTCGCTGAACTGGCCGTCCACCTACCGCTACCCCGACACCACCTACCGCGAGCGGATGACGGTCCGGCGTGGCGGTCTGGCCTTCGAGCTGGTGCACGCCAAGGGCGAGACCGACGACAGCACCTATGTGTGGATCCCCGAGCTCAAGACGCTGTGCACCGGCGACCTGTTCATCTGGAACACGCCGAACGCGGGCAACCCCCAGAAGGTGCAGCGCTATCCGGAGGAATGGGCGAGGGCGCTGCGCGCCATGCAGGAGCTGGGTGCCGAACTGCTGCTCCCGGGGCACGGCGTGCCGATCGTGGGCAGGGACCGGGTCCACCGGGCGCTCGATGACACCGCGCGTCTCCTGGAGTCGCTGTGCGAGCAGACCAGGGCCCTGATGAACGCGGGCCACCGCCTCGACGCGGTGGTGCACGGCGTCCAGGTGCCTCAGGAACTGCTGGCGAGGCCCTATCTGCATCCGGCCTACGACGAGCCGGAGTTCGTCGTACGGAACCTGTGGCGGCTGTGGGGCGGCTGGTACGACCAGAACCCGGCGCACCTCAAGCCGGCTCCGGACGCGGCGGTCGCGGCCGAGTTCGCCGCCACGGCGGGCGGTGCGGCCGTGCTGGCGGCGCGCGCGGCCGAACTGCTGGACAAGGGCGAACTGCGACTGGCCGCGCACCTGGCGGAGACCGCCGCGCTGGCGGCCCCGGCCGATGTGGACGTGGCACGGACACGGGCCCGGGTCTACGCACGGAGGGCGACGGCCGAGACGTCGACGATGGCGCGCGGAGTGTTCAACTGGGCGGCCGCCGAGTCTGCGGCGGTGGCCGAGGGCACCGATCTGGAGACGGAGCTGACGCGCTCGCCCGAGGGCCGCAGGCGTGCGGCCGGAATGATCAGCGTCGGCGTCACGGACGACGAAGCCTGCGGCTGCGGCGGGGAGCCCGGGGAGGACGGATGAGCGCCGGCACCGGGGAGGCGACCGCGCCGCCCGCTGACACGGAAGGGGCGCGGCGACTGCGACGGGGCGCCTGGGGCACCACCTGGCTGCTGCTCACCTTCATGCTGGTGAACTTCGCCGACAAGACCGTGATGGGGCTGGCCGCCGATCCGATCCGCGCGGAGCTGGGGCTGACCCGCGGTGAGTTCGGTACGGCGCAGGCCGCGTTCTTCGCCCTGTTCAGCCTGGCCGCGCTCGGGGTGTCCTTCCTGACCCGCCGCGTCCGGACGACGGTGCTGCTGCTCGGCATGGCGCTGCTGTGGTCGGCGGCGCAGCTGCCGATGCTGCTGGGTGCCGCGGGTTTCGGGACGCTGCTGGCGACCCGGGTGCTGCTCGGCGCTGCGGAGGGTCCGGCGGCGCCGGTGGCGGTGCACCACCTGCACGGCTGGTTCGGGCAGCGGGAGCGGACTCTGCCGACGGCGGTGCTGATGGTCGGTGCGGCGGGCGGGGTGGCGGTGTCCGCTCCGCTGCTCACCGTGGTGATCGACGTGTGGGGGTGGCGCTGGGCCTTCGGCTCCGTGGGGCTCATCGGTCTGGTCTGGGCGGTGTGCTGGTACGCCCGTGGCGAGGAGGGCCCTCTTGCCCCACCGCTCGCCGGGCGGTCCGCCGCCCGTGACGAGGGGGCTCCGTCCGTTCCCTACCGACGGCTGCTGCTCTCCGGCACCTGGCTGACGGCCGCCTTCGGGGCATTCGCCGCCTACTGGCTGCTCTCGGCCGGGCTGACCTGGGCTCCGGACTATCTGCACGAGGTGTCCGGACTGAGCCTGAAGCAATCGGGTGCCGTGGTGACGGCGACCGCGGTGGGCAACGCGGTGGTGCTGCTGACGCATGGCCTGCTCGCCCGGCGGGCCTCGTCGAAGGGGACGGCGCCCCGGCTGCCCGCGGGGCTCGGCGGAGGGCTGGTGATGTGTGTGGCCGCCGTGTCGATCGCCGCGTTCGCGGAGGTGGACGCGGTGGGCGTGAAGATCGCGCTGATGGTCGGCCCGATGGCGCTGACGAACGTGATCCTCACGGTGTCGCAGACGGCCGTCGCGCGGATCACCCCGGCCGGGCAGCGCGGGGTGGCCCTGGGGGCCCTGGCGTTCGTCTACGCCCTGGCGGGCGTCCTGTCCCCGCTGGTCACGGGCCGGATGGTGGATGCGGCCGCATCGGTGCCCGCGGGCTACCACTCCGCATATCTCCTGATGGCGGGTCTGGTCGCGGTCGCCGGGGTGCTCGCCGTCTGCTTCCTGCGGCCCGAGAAGGACGCCCTGCGCCTGGACGTTCCCGAGGCTCCGGCGGCCGCTCCGCCCGTGCACTGAGACGGGCGCATCCCGCAGGCCAGGTGTAAGGGGCTCGGTCCATTGGACCGAGCCCCTTACCCATCCGTCCTCGGCCGTCGCGCGCGGTCAGCCGAGGGCGCGTACTCCGGCGGTGACGACCACGGCCACCCCCACGACGACGAGGAAGGGCGCCCGGAGCACGAGGGCGAGGGCCGCGGCGGCGAGTCCGGCACCTCTGGCGTCGAGCACCAGGTGCGATCCTTCGGCGAAGGTCTGCTGCGCGGTCAGGGCGGCGAGCAGGGCCACCGGAAGCAGCGCTGCCAGGCGCTGCACGAGCGGGCGCTCCAGGGCGCCGGCGGGCACCAGGAGTCCCAGGAGCTTGGCGAGGTAACAGCCGACGGCGGTCAGTGCGATGGCGATCCAGACGTTCATCGGCCGTCCTCCTGCGTGGTGGTGCGCGGATCCCCGGCCTCCGGGGCCCGCTCCGCTGCGTGCGCTCCCTCGGCCATCCCGGCCGGTTCGCCTGCGGTCCCGCCCTTGGCGCGCCCCATCAGGAAGAGGACGGCGGGCGCCGCGAGCGCGGCCAGCAGGACGGGCACCCCGGCGGGCAGCACGGGCAGCAGGCCGAGGGCGAGCACGACGGCGAGCGCGGCCGTGACCCGCTCGGTCGTGCTCTTCAGCATGGGTGCGAGCAGCGCGAGGAAGACGGCCGGGCCCGCCGCGTCCAGCCCCCAGGCGGCGGTGTCGCCGAGCGCCTCGGCGCCCAGCGCTCCGACCAGCGTGGTGAGGTTCCACAGCACGTACAGCGTGAGACCGGTGACGGTGAAGCCGATCCGGGCGGCCCGCCGGGTGGGCTGGGGCAGCGTCACGGCGGTCGTCTCGTCGATGACCCATTGCGCGGCGAGGGGGCGCAGCGCGCGCGGCAGGGCGAGCAGCTGCGACAGCCGCAGGCCGTAGAAGGAGTTACGTACGCCGAGGAAGAAGGCGCCGGCGGCCGCGGTGTACGGGTTGCCGCCGGCGGCCAGGGCGCCCACCAGGGCGAACTGGGAGGCGCCGGTGAAGACGAGGAGGCTGAGCGCACAGGTCTGCAGCAGGCTGAGTCCGGAGCCGGCCGAGGCGACGCCGAAGGCGAAGCCGGAGAGGCCGACGGCTATGCCGACGCCGAGCGCGTCACGTACGACGGCCGCGTCCGGCTTGGCCTCGGCGGTGGTCGCACCGCCGGGCGGGCCGGCGACGCTCTGAGGGGGTGCTGTCTGTTCTGCCACGCCCGGGACGCTACCCGGGCAGGTCGGGGCCGGTCTTGTACGTTCTTGCGCGTTCGCGCTGGTAGGCGCCGGGTGGCACCCCGACTATGCGGGTGAAATGACGGTTGAGATGCGGCTGGTCGGTGAAGCCGACCTCGGCGGCGGCAGCGGCGGGGGCCGCGCCCGCGTCGAGCATCCGCCGCGCACGCCGGACCCGGGCGTCGGTGAGCCAGGTGTGCGGCGGCATTCCGTACTGCTTCTTGAAGGCCCGCAGCAGGGCGAACGGGCTCGTGCCGAGCTCCGTGGCCAGGGCCTCCAGGGTGGGCGGCTCGGCCATCCGGCTCTCCAGGACGGCCCGGGCGCGTGCCGCGTCCCGTGCGCCCGCGGCCCCGGCCGTACGGGCCGGCAGGGCGCTGCCGTGCCGGGTGAGCAGGCGCGTGACCAGGGCCCGCAGCACGCTGTCGGCGGCGAGGGCGTTACCCTCCTCCGCCGCCCGGTGGACCTCGCCGATCAGCCGGCCCGCGTACGGATCGACCACGCCGGACTGCGTGAACCCGACCGTGCCGCGCAGGTTCGTCGTGTCGGCCGCGATGTCGTTGATCACCTGGGCGGACGGGTAGAGCGTCGCGTACACCCATCCTTCGGGCACTCCGGCGCGTGCGGTGTGCGGAACCTCGGGGTTGATCATGACGACGGTGCCAGGTCCGGCGTGGACGGTTCCGCCGGGCAGTCCGACGTCCTCGACGCCCTGCGTGATGGTGCCGAAGACGTAGCCCTCGTGGCTGTGGCGCGGGAAGGTGTGGCGGACGTAGCGGGCCCGCAGCAGGTCGAGGTCGGGCAGCTCCGCGTACTGCCAGTACCTCGCCCACTCCGTCGGGCCCTTCACTCCTGCCATGCCCGAATTCTCGCAGCTCGCGGGGACGGGGGCCGCCGGTGCGCCGCCCGGCCCGCCGCTTGTCGCAGCCGTTGTCAGTGGCGGGGTGCACGATGGGGGCATGACCGGCTCCGCACTCGATTCGTTCTCCCCCGCGACCCGCAGCTGGTTCACGGGGGCCTTCAGCGCGCCGACGGCCGCGCAGGAGGGTGCCTGGCGGGCGATCGGCGAGGGGTCGGACGTCCTGGTCGTCGCCCCGACCGGATCGGGCAAGACCCTGGCCGCCTTCCTCGCCGCCCTCGACCAGCTGACGGCGGTCCCGCCGCCCGCCGAGGCGAAGAAGCGCTGCCGTGTGCTGTACGTGTCGCCGCTCAAGGCCCTCGCGGTCGACGTGGAGCGCAATCTCCGCTCGCCGCTGACCGGCATCCGCCAGGAGTCGGTGCGCCTGGGGCTGCCCGAGCCCGAGGTGCGGGTGGGCATCCGCTCGGGCGACACCCCGCCCGCCGAGCGCCGCTCGATGGCGACACGGCCGCCGGACATCCTGATCACCACCCCCGAGTCCCTCTTCCTGATGCTGACGTCCTCGGCCCGCGAGGCGCTGGCCGGGATCGAGACGGTGATCCTCGACGAGGTGCACGCGGTCGCGGGCACCAAGCGGGGCGCCCATCTCGCGCTGTCCCTGGAGCGGCTCGACGAGCTGCTGCCCCGGCCCGCCCGACGGATCGGCCTGTCGGCCACGGTCCGGCCGGTCGACGAGGTGGCGCGTTTCCTCTCGCCGCAGCGGAAGGTGGAGATCGTCCAGCCGCCGTCCACCAAGCAGTTCGATCTGTCGGTGGTCGTGCCGGTCGAGGACCTGGCCGAGCTCGGCGGCTCCCCCGCCACCGACCCGGACTCCGCGGGTCAGGCGGACAAGCCGTCGATCTGGCCGCATGTGGAGGAGCGGATCGCCGACCTCGTCCAGGCCCACCGCTCCACCATCGTCTTCGCCAACTCCCGCCGTCTCGCCGAGCGGCTCTGCAACCGGCTCAACGAGATCGCGTACGAGCGGGCCACCGGCGAGACGATGCCCGAGGCCCACTCCCCCGCCGAGATCATGGCGGAGTCCGGTGCGGCCAAGGGCGCTCCCCCGCTGCTCGCCCGGGCTCACCACGGATCGGTCTCCAAGGAGCAGCGCGCCCAGGTCGAGGAGGACCTCAAGGCGGGCCGGCTGCCGGCGGTGGTCGCCACGTCCAGTCTGGAGCTGGGCATCGACATGGGCGCGGTCGACCTGGTGATCCAGGTGGAGTCACCGCCGTCGGTCGCCTCCGGGCTGCAACGGGTCGGCCGGGCCGGACACCAGGTGGGCGCGGTCTCCACCGGCGTCGTCTTCCCGAAGTACCGCGGCGACCTGGTGCAGGCGGCCGTCGTCACCGAGCGGATGCGCACGGGGTCCATCGAGGCGTTGCGGATCCCGTCCAATCCGCTGGACGTGCTGGCCCAGCAGCTGGTCGCGATGGTCGCCCTGGACAGCTGGCAGGTGGACGACCTGCTGGCGGTGACCCGGCGGGCCGCCCCCTTCGCCTCGCTCCCCGAGTCGGCGTTCACCGCCGTCCTCGACATGCTCGCCGGCCGCTACCCGTCCGACGCGTTCGCCGAGCTGCGCCCGCGCGTCGTGTGGGACCGCGTCGCCGGCACGGTCACCGGCCGGCCCGGTGCCCAGCGGCTCGCCGTCACCTCCGGCGGCACCATCCCCGACCGCGGACTCTTCGGGGTCTTCCTGGCGGGCGCCGACCCCAAGAAGGGCGGCGGCCGGGTCGGCGAGCTGGACGAGGAGATGGTGTACGAGTCCCGGGTCGGCGATGTCTTCACGCTGGGCACCACGTCCTGGCGGATCGAGGACATCACCCGCGACCGGGTCCTGGTGTCACCGGCGCCCGGCGTCCCCGGCCGGCTGCCGTTCTGGAAGGGCGACCAGCTGGGCCGTCCGCTGGAGCTGGGGCGTGCGCTGGGCGCGTTCCTGCGCGAGCTCGGCGGGCTGTCCCCCGAGGACGCCCGGGAGAGGCTGCTGGCGGCGGGCCTGGACACCTGGGCCGTGGACAACGTGCTGTCGTACGTCGACGAGCAGCGCCGGGCCTGCGGCCATGTGCCGGACGACCGGACCATCCTCGTCGAGCGGTTCCGGGACGAGCTGGGTGACTGGCGCGTCGTGGTGCACTCCCCGTTCGGCGCCCAGGTGCACGCCCCGTGGGCGCTCGCCCTCAGCGCCCGTCTCGCCGAGCGCTACGGCATGGACGCCCAGGTCATGCATGCCGACGACGGCATCGTGCTGAGGCTGCCGGACGCCGACATGATGGGCCTGGACCTCCTCGACTTCGACCCCGCGCAGGACCCGGCGGCGGGCGCGGGAGCGGCGCCGCTTGCCCCGGCCAACGTCGGCCTCGACAGCGACCAGCCCCCGGTCGGTGCCGCAGACGTCGCCTTCGACCAGGGCGAGATCGCGCAGATCGTCACGGACCAGGTCGGCGGCTCCGCGCTGTTCGCGTCCCGCTTCCGTGAGTGTGCGGCCCGCGCGCTGCTGCTGCCGCGCCGCAGCCCCGGCAAGCGCACACCGCTGTGGCAGCAGCGCCAGCGGGCCGCCCAGCTCCTCCAGGTGGCCTCCGAGTTCGGCTCGTTCCCCATCGTTCTCGAAGCGGTCCGCGAATGCCTCCAGGACGTCTTCGACGTCCCCGGGCTCACGGAGGTGATGAGCGACCTCGAAGCCCGCCGGATCCGCCTGGTCGAGGTGACCACCCAGGAACCCTCCCCGTTCGCCCGCTCGCTCCTCTTCGGCTACGTCGCGCAGTTCCTGTACGAGGGCGACTCACCGCTCGCCGAGCGGCGGGCCGCCGCGCTCTCCCTCGACTCCCGCCTCCTGGCCGAACTGCTGGGCCGCGCGGAACTGCGCGAGCTGCTCGACGCCGAGGTCCTGACCGAGCTGGAGCAGGAGCTCCAGTGGCTGGCCGAGGACCGCCGGATCAAGGACATCGAGGGTGTTGCCGACCTGCTGCGGGTCCTCGGCCCGCTCACCGATACGGAGCTGGCCGAGCGCGGGGCCGAGCCGCAGTGGGCGCAGGAGCTGGCATCGGCCCGCCGGGCCATCCGGGTCCGGATCGCCGGCGCCGAGCACTGGGCGGCCATCGAGGACGCCGGCCGGCTGCGCGACGCGCTGGGCACGGCGCTCCCGGTCGGCGTCCCCGAAGCCTTCACCGAACCGGTCAAGGACCCTCTCGGCGACCTCCTCGCCCGCTACGCCCGCACGCACGGCCCGTTCACCTCCACCGCGGCGGCCGCCCGCTTCGGCCTCGGCACCGCCGTCACCGACGGGGCGCTGCAACGGCTGGCGGCCTCGGGCCGGATCGTCCAGGGCGAGTTCCATCCCGCGGGCATCGGCCAGGAGTGGTGCGACGCCACCGTGCTGCGGCGGCTGCGGCGCCGCTCGCTCGCCGCGCTCCGCCATGAGCTGGAGCCGGTGCCGCCCGCCGCGCTGGCGGGGTTCCTGCCGCAGTGGCAGCATCTCGGCAGCAACAGCCTGCGCGGGATCGACGGACTGGCCCGCGCCATCGAGCAGTTGCAGGGGGCGCCCGTCCCCGCGTCCGCGCTGGAGAAGCTGATCCTCCCCGGCCGGGTCACCGGCTACTCCCCGGCGCTCCTGGACGAACTCACCACGACCGGCGAGGTCGTGTGGGCCGGAGCAGGGGCGCTCCCCGGCAAGGACGGCTGGCTGAGCCTCTATCCGGCCGACAGCGCACCCCTGCTCCTGCCTCCCCCTCGCCCGCTCGAACTCAGCGCGCTGCACGAGTCCGTTCTCACGACGCTGAGCGGCGGGTACGGGCTGTTCTTCCGCCAGATCGCCGATCAGGTCCGCGCCACCACCCATCCGGACGCCACCGATCCCCAACTGGCGGACGCCCTCTGGGACCTGGCCTGGTCGGGGCGGCTCACCAACGACACACTGGCTCCGCTGCGCGCGCTCCTCGGGTCAGGGCGCACGGCCGGATCGACCGCGCACCGCGCCAAGCGGAACGTTCCGCGCGGCCGTTACGGCTCACTGACCGCCTCGGCGCGCCCGGCTTCCCGCACCGGTCCGCCCACCGTCTCGGGCCGCTGGTCGCTGCTGCCGCCCGCCGAACCCGAGCCCACGCACCGGGCCCACGCCCTGGCCCGCACCCTCCTGGACCGGCACGGGGTGGTGACCCGGGGCGCGGTCCAGGCCGAGGGCGTCGAGGGCGGCTTCTCCGCGGCGTACCGCGTGCTGTCCGCCTTCGAGGACAACGGGCAGGCGCGCCGCGGCTATGTCGTGGAGGGGCTGGGGGCGGCGCAGTTCGCGATGGACGGCGCGGTCGACCGGCTGCGCGCGGCCTCCACCGCCCGCGACCGCACGGAGCCGGGCGCGGATCCCCGCGCACTGGTCCTCGCCGCGGCCGATCCGGCCAATGCGTACGGTGCGGCCCTGCCGTGGCCCGAGCCGCCTGCCGGGGCCGGGCACAAACCGGGCCGCAAGGCGGGCTCTCTCGTGGTCCTCGTCGACGGCGAGCTGACGCTGTACATGGAGCGCGGCGGCAAGACGCTCCTCGCCTGGCCGACCGAGCCGGACGATCCCGCGCTCCGGGCGGCCGCGGCGGCACTGGCCGCCGCCGCCCGTGCCGGCGCCCTGGGCACGGTCACGGTCGAGCGCACCAACGGCGCCTCGTCCCTGACCTCACCGCTCGGCCGCACCCTGGAGGCGGCCGGTTTCCTCGCCACCCCGAGAGGACTCCGCCTCCGCTCCTGAACACCGCCGGGGCCCGGTCGCCGGGCGCCCGCCGGAACCGCGGCCCCTCAGCCCGCGGCGCAGCCCCGGCTCGCAGGCTGTACCCCCGGTCCGTGCCATGGCTCACCGGCCCGCGGCCCATCCGCGGCGCATCATGGACGTATGCCCGAAGGAGACACCGTCCTGCAGACCGCGAAGCGGCTGCACAGCGCCCTGGCCGGCGAGGTCCTCACCCGGTCCGATCTGCGGGTGCCGCGGTTCGCCACCGCCGATCTGACCGGCCGGACCGTGCTCGACGTGTCCGCGCGCGGCAAGCACCTGCTGACCCGTATCGAGGGCGGACTCACCCTCCACAGCCATCTGCGGATGGACGGCGCCTGGCGCGTCTACGCCCCGGGCGAGCGCTGGCGGGGCGGCCCCGGCCACCAGATCCGGGCCGTCCTCGCCAACGCCGCGCACATCGCTGTCGGCTACCGGCTCCCCGTCCTCGAACTCCTGCGCACCGTCGACGAGGAGAAGGCGGTCGGCCACCTCGGACCGGATCTGCTGGGACCCGGCTGGGACGCCGGCACCGCGCTGCACAATCTGCTCACCGACCCCTCCCGCCCCCTCGGCGAAGCGCTCCTGGACCAGCGCAACCTGGCGGGCATCGGCAACATCTACAAGTCGGAGCTCTGCTTCCTGGCCCGCGCCACCCCCTGGCTGCCCGTCGGCGAACTGCCCCCGTCCACGGCCGCCCTCCTGGTCAGCACGGCCAGGCAGCTCCTCGAAGCCAACCGCGACCGCCCGGTCCGCGTGACCACCGCCGGCGCCCGTCCCGTCTCCCGTACCGGTCCGGCGCCCCGCGCCCGCCGCCCGAGCGAGAACCTCTGGGTCTACGGCCGCACCCACCGCCCCTGCCTGCGCTGCGGGACGCCCGTCCGCACCGCGGAGCAGGACACCCGCCCCACCTACTGGTGCCCACGCTGCCAATCGGGCCCCACCCCGTAGTTGACGACCCGTCAGATCCAGTCGTACGGTCCGGTCATGCCTCTCGCCGCGTACGACCTCACCGGCCGCTCCGCGTTCGTCACCGGCGCCGCCGGCGGCATCGGCCGCGCCACCGCCGTCCTGCTGGCGGAGGCGGGCGCCACCGTCCACTGCGCCGATCTCGACGAGAAGGGCCTCCTGGGGACCCTCGACCTGATCACCGCCGCGGGTGGCGAAGCCCACACCCACCCGCTCGATGTCACCGACCGCAACCAGGTCCGGGCCGCCGTCCTGGCCTCCGGCGAGCTGGACATCCTGGCCGCCGTCGCCGGGATCATGCACACGAGCAGCGTCCTGGAGACCGCGGACGAGGATCTCGACCGGGTGCTCTCCGTGAATTTCAAGGGCGTTCTCCACGCCTGCCAGGAAGTGGCGCGCACCATGGTCACGCGCGGCTCCCCCGGCTCACTGATCACGATGGCCTCGGGCGCGGTCGACTCCGCAAGCCCGGGCCTGCTCTGCTACAGCGCGGCGAAGGCGGCCGTGGTCCAGCTCACCAAGACCCTGGCGACCGAGCTGGGACCGCACGGCATCCGGGTGAACGCGGTCGCCCCCGGCTGGATCCGGACCCCCATGACCGCCCGCCACGACGCGGAGCAGCAGCACCGCGCGGAGGCGACGATGGCGCGCATCGCACCGCTGGGCCGAGTGGGGGAACCCGATGACGTGGCACACACGGTGCTCCACCTGGCCTCGGACGCGTCGGCCTTCATGACCGGCCAGATCCTCCGCCCGAACGGCGGCGTCGCCATGCCCTGGTAGCGCGCCACGCCCCGGTCACGGACCAGGACGGGCCGCTCTCGCGCAAGAGCCCCTCGTCGTTCGTACGCCAGGACCGGCCGATGTCACGGATGCTCTCGGCACACCGTCGCAGCAGCCCCGTCCCGGCGTCGAATATCCCCGTCGGCCGGGCCGTGGCGGCCACGTGCACGGGCAGCAGGCTGAGCCCCCATCCGCCCGCCGCCACCGCTCCCTCGATCGGACCCGCGTGCGCCGGCTCCAGCACCAGCCGCAGCACGGCCCACCACCACACACCGCCGAGCACGAGCGCCGGCACCCATCGCCGTACCATGGCCGCCTCCTTCACCGAACCTATTCCGGCCCGATCGCCCGATGGGAGAGCGCACCGGTGCAGTACCGGCGCGCGCGGCGCGGCCGCGCTCCTGCGCACTCCCATCCGCCGGCGGCTGCTCCGCCACCGCACCGGGGGCCCGGTCCAGAGCGGAGCCCCCACCGCTTCCGGTGGGGGCTCCGCGAACCGAGGGTCAGTTCTTGTCGTCAGGGGTCAGGGAGTCCTTGACGCCTTCGGCACGCTCCTTGGCGTCGCCCGCGGCACCCTTGGCCTTGCCCTTCGCCTGGTCCGCCTTGCCCTCGGACTCCATGCGCTTGTTGCCGGTCATCTTGCCCATGGCTTCCTTGGCCTTGCCGGCCATCTTGTCCTTCGCACTCTCGTCGGTCATCGCAACTCCTCGGATCTTGCGGTCCGGCCTCCACCCAATGCGGGGCGGGCCGGTTGGACTGGTCCCCGCCAGGGCTGGGCAGCCCGGCCGGGAGGCGGCGGAAACGCCGTGTCAGGCGCTCTCCGCCTGGAACATCCAGGCATGCTTCTCGAGATCCGCGGTCAGCGTGATCAGGATGTCCTGGCTGACCGGGTCGGGGTCGCCCGTCACCTCGATGCGCTCACGCATCCGGCCGATCACCACGCCCAGGGCGTCGACCAGCGTCCGTACGGCGTCGACGTCCTTGACCCAGCCCTCGGGCACGGAGTCGATGGCCGTGGTCTTCGCGATCGTCCCCGAACGCCCGTCCGGGTTGACGCCCAGCGCGGAGGCCCGTTCGGCCACCGTGTCGGAGTGCTGGCGGGCGGTGTCGACGACTTCGTCCAGCTGGAGGTGCACGGACCTGAAGCGGGGGCCCACCACGTTCCAGTGGACCTGCTTGGCCACCAGGGAGAGGTCGACGAGGTCGACCAGGGCGCCCTGGAGCGCGCCTCCCACGGACTTGAGGTCGGTCTCGGACAGCGGGCTCTTCACCACAGACATGCACGTCTCCGTTCTGGTATCCGTTCCGCTCAGCACCAACCACGATGGCACAAACGAAGCAAAACGGTCATCCGGGGAGTTGTCCGAAAGGATCGTTCCCCGGCCTTCTCCACCCGCCTGCCCGCCGGAAGCCGCCCGACACCCCATCGGCGCATCCCGTACGTATCCGGGACGGATCCGCGTCTTCCGCACCGCACCCGGAACGCACAGAAGCCCCGGTCCGCCCCCTGAGGGGAGGACCGGGGCTCCGGCTTCACACCGAACCGAACAGGTCAGGCGGCGACGACATCCACCGCTTCCGCAGGCGCCTTGATGGTCACCCGCCCCGACGGCACACCCGCCACCGACGAAACGGAGACGGAATTGAGCATGGGGCGCACCGGTACAGGGACCGGATCGCTGGCTGCCGCCGACTCGGCCAGTTCGGCCAGGGACAGCTCATCGCTCACTTCACGCATGAGCTCGGACATCCGTACGTCAAGCGCGTCGCAAATGGCGGAGAGCAGTTCGGAGGATGCCTCCTTCTGCCCCCGCTCCACCTCGGAGAGATAGCCGAGTGAGACTCGGGCGGACGAGGAGACTTCGCGCAGAGTACGGCCTTGGCGCTGGCGCTGCCGACGCAGCACGTCACCAAGCAGGCGACGGAGCAGAATCATCGGTGGCTCCCTCCTCGGACCGCGTAGCCGCATCCTTCACGCCCCACCGTACCGCCTAGCGCTGCGGCCGTGCGGGGAGCGATGTCGTGTTCACTCAGGGCTGCAAACATCAATTCCCCCCGTTGTGTTCCGTATCCTGTGCGCTCGCGTACCCGTCGAGTTCGCCGGAGAGCAGTTCGAGCACGCTCCGTACGCTCTCCATACGGATGTCCGCCCGTCCGCCGTTCAACCGCAGGGCGGTCACTTTCCCGGCGTCAGAGGGCCCGCAGACTGCGACGAAGACCGTTCCGACCGGTTGGCCGTCCTGCGGTTCGGGGCCCGCGACACCGGTCGTGGCCACTCCCCAGTCCGCGCCGAGCGCCCGGCGCACGCCGGCCGCCATCTGGCGCGCGACGTCGGCGTCAACCGCTCCCCGCGCCGCCAGAAGGTCCGCGTCCACTCCCAGGACTTCACTCTTGAGGGGGGTCGCGTAGGCCGTAACCGACCCGCGGAAGGCTTGCGAGGCACCGGGGACGGACGTCAGCTCCGCCGCGACCAGGCCGCCGGTCAGCGACTCGGCGACGGCGAGGGTCTCCCCCCGCTCGACGAGCAGCCGCAGCACCCGGGCCGCGGCTGTCACCGCTCGGCCTCCGCCGCGCCGCGGTTCCCCGGAGCCCCGGAGACCCGCTCCGCCGCCTCCGCGCCCTCAGGGACCGTCCCGGCGCTCCTGGCGCCCTCGACGGCTTCCAGCGCCGCCTCGGCGGCCTCCTGGGCCGCAGTCGCCCTGTCCGCCGCGATTCCCTGGCGTCGCAGCACAACCGCCTGGCGCACGTAGTCCAGACCGGTGACGACCGTCAGCACGACGGCCACCGCCATCACCCAGAAGCGCAGGGTGGCCAGCGGACCGGTCAGCGCCAGGACGTACATCCCGACGGCGGTCCCCTGCGCCAGCGTCTTCATCTTCCCGCCGCGGCTGGCGGGGATCACCCCGTGCCGGATCACCCAGAAGCGCATCAGCGTGATGCCGAGCTCGCGGAAGAGGATCACACCGGTGACCCACCAGGGCAGGTCGCCGAGGTACGACAGACAGATCAGGGCAGCGCCCATGATCGCCTTGTCGGCGATCGGGTCGGCGATCTTGCCGAAGTCGGTGACCAGGTTGTACTTGCGCGCCAGATGCCCGTCGAACACGTCGGTGATCATCGCGACGGCGAAAGCGGCCCAGGCGATGGAACGCCAGGCCGGGTCGTACCCGCCGTCGTGAAGCAGCAGCACGACGAACCCCGGGACCAGCACCAGCCGCGCCATGGTGAGGAGATTGGCGATGTTCCACAGGCTGGCCTGATTGACGGCCGCAGCACCCAGTTTTCCGCCGCGGACCGGCGTCGCGCCGGAACCGCCTGCCGCGGATGCCGGGACTCCGGTCATCTGGCTACCTCCGCAAGCTCACAGCATTCGGCCACCAGGTCCACGCCCTCGGTGCCCACTACCTTTGCCTCGACCATACGGCCCGGGACAAGTCCCTCGCGTGCCGTGAAGAGCACCTGGCCGTCCGTTTCGGGAGCCTGGTGGGCGGCGCGGCCCACCGCCCGCGACTCGTCCTCGGTGGCCTCGACCGACTCGACCAGCACCTGGAGCGACTCCCCGACGCGCTCCTCGGCCCGCTGCGAGGTCAGTTCCTCGGCCAGCTGCGAGATGTGCGCCAGGCGCTCGGCGATCGTGTCGGCGTCCAGCTTGTTCTCGTAACCGACCGCCTCGGTGCCGTCCTCGTCGGAGTAGCCGAAGACGCCGATGGCGTCGAGGCGGGCTCCCGTGAGGAACCGTTCCAGCTCCGCGAGGTCGTCCTCGGTCTCGCCGGGGAAGCCCACGATGAAGTTGGAGCGGGCGCCGGCCTGCGGTGCCTTGCTCCGGATGGTGTGCAGGAGCCCCAGGAAGCTGTCGGTGTCACCGAAGCGCCGCATCGCGCGCAGCACGCCCGGGGCCGAGTGCTGGAAGGACAGGTCGAAGTAGGGCGCGACCTTCGGCGTCGACGTCAGTACGTCGATCAGACCGGGCCGCATCTCGGCGGGCTGCAGATAGCTGACCCGGATGCGCTCGATCCCCTCGACGTCCGCGAGCTCCGGGAGCAGCGTCTCCAGGAGGCGGATGTCGCCGAGGTCCTTGCCGTACGAGGTGTTGTTCTCGGAGACGAGCATGACCTCCTTCACGCCCTGCTCGGCCAGCCAGCGCGTCTCGCCCAGGACGTCCGAGGGCCGCCGGGAGATGAAGGAGCCGCGGAAGGACGGGATGGCGCAGAAGGAGCAGCGGCGGTCGCAGCCGGAGGCCAGCTTCACGGAGGCGACGGGGCTGGTGCCCAGACGGCGGCGCAGGGGCGCCCGCGGACCGGAGACCGGTGCGACGCCGTCCGGCAGGTCGGCGGGGGCGGGTGCGGTCTCCTGCGCGTGGCCGGGCAGCGCGACGGCGGCGTCCTGCCGCTCGGCCGGGCTGATCGGGAGCAGCTTGCGGCGGTCCTTCGGGGTGTGGGAGGCGTGGATGCCGCCGTTGAGGATGGTCTGGAGGCGGTCGGAGATGTCTGCGTAGTCGTCGAATCCGAGGACGCCGTCCGCCTCCGGCAGGGCCTCGGCGAGGTCCTTGCCGTAGCGCTCGGCCATGCAGCCGACGGCGACGACGGCCTGGGTGCGGCCGTGGTCCTTCAGATCATTGGCTTCGAGCAGGGCATCGACGGAGTCCTTCTTGGCGGCCTCGACGAATCCACAGGTGTTGACCACGGCGACATCGGCATCGGAGGCATCCTCGACGAGCTCCCAGCCGTCCGCTGCCAAGCGGCCTGCGAGCTCCTCCGAGTCCACCTCGTTACGGGCGCAGCCAAGAGTGACAAGGGCGACGGTACGGCGTTCGGGCATGGGCTCAAGACTACTTTGTCCCGGCACTGGCCCCGCCGTGCAGGGTTCGCCCGTTACAGCGAGTGACAAAGACGGCGAGCGCCCGGCGCGATGGCCGGGCGCTCGCCGCGATGTGTGGACGGGCAGGTCCTGCGGTCAGCCGACCTCGGGGTCGCCCTTGGTGTACGAGAGCCGCTCGACCTGTCCCGGCTGGAACTGGTCCTCGACCTTCTTGCCGTTGACGAAGAGCTCGATCGAACCGGCGTCACCGAGGACGAGGTCGACCCGCTCCTTGTCCTGGAAGGTCTTCGTCTCGCCCTGCTGGAGGGTTCCGTCGAAGAGGGAACGGCCGTTGTGGTCCTTGGCGGAGATCCAGCTCTTGCCCTGGCTCGCGCTGAGCTTGACCGTCACCTTGTCCTGGGGCGCTGCCGCGATGGCACTGTCCGAGGGGGCCGGCTTGGGGTCGACGGGCTTGCTGGAGGCCGGCTTGGGGGTGATCTTGTCGGAGGTCGGGCCTTCGGCGACCCGGCCGGCGGTCGAGGGCTCGTCACCGCCCTTGAAGAAGGTGAAGCCGACGAAACCGACCACGGCGACGATCGCCGCGACCATGGCCGCGGTCCAGTTGGGCCGACGGGGTTCGGAACGGATCCGCTCGGCCTCGAACAGCGGTGCCGCCGGCGTGGGCGCGGGACGGCCGCCGTGCTCGGCGTCGTACTGCGAAACCAGCGGTTCCGGATCGGTGCCTACGGCACGTGCCAGCGTTCGGATATGGCCGCGGGCGTACACGTCGCCGCCGCAGCGGGAGAAGTCGTCCTCCTCGATCGCGTGCACGATGGGGATGCGCACCCGGGTGGACGTGCTGATCTCTTCGACCGTGAGACCTGCGGCGATGCGAGCCTGCTGAAGCACTCGACCGATCGAAGGCCGGTCGTCTTCGGGGGAGTTGCCGATGGACACGGGGGCGCCTTTCGAGCGTGAGCCACCTGCTGGGTGTTCAGTCTAGGGGGGGTACGAAAGGGTGGGGCAACCGGGAGGGACGACTTTGTACGCCATCCAGATTCGAACAGAGTCGGATTCGCCGGACCGCCCCGGGAAGGACATCCTGCTGTCCCTCCCTTCAACTTGACGTACGGCCCGGCGAAACGGTTGCCCGCAAAACCCTTACGAACCGGTTTCCCCGCGGATCAGCGCCAACACCCCGTCGAGTTCGTCCGGTTTCACCATGACGTCGCGGGCCTTGGAGCCCTCGCTCGGCCCGACGATGTTCCGGGACTCCATCAGGTCCATCAGCCGCCCGGCCTTGGCGAAGCCCACCCGCAGCTTGCGCTGGAGCATCGACGTGGACCCGAACTGGGTGGAAACGACCAGCTCAGCGGCCTGGCAGAGCAGATCCAGATCGTCGCCGATGTCCTCGTCGATCTCCTTCTTCTGCTTGGTCCCGACCACTACGTCGTCGCGGAAGACGGGTGCCATCTGGTCCTTGCAGTGCTGGACGACCGCCGCGACCTCGGCCTCGGTGACGAAGGCGCCCTGCATACGGGTCGGCTTGTTCGCCCCCATCGGCAGGAACAGTCCGTCACCCTTTCCGATGAGCTTCTCGGCGCCGGGCTGGTCCAGGATGACGCGGCTGTCGGCGAGCGAGGAGGTGGCGAAGGCGAGCCGGGAGGGCACGTTCGCCTTGATCAGTCCGGTCACGACGTCCACCGAGGGACGCTGGGTGGCGAGCACCAGATGGATACCGGCGGCGCGGGCCAGCTGGGTGATGCGGACGATCGAGTCCTCGACGTCACGGGGGGCCACCATCATCAGGTCGGCCAGCTCGTCGACGATCACCAGCAGGTACGGGTACGGCGAGAGCTCCCGCTCGCTGCCCTCGGGCGTCTTCAGCTTGCCGGTGCGCACGGCGTGGTTGAAGTCGTCGATGTGCCGGTAGCCGAACGCGGCGAGGTCGTCGTAGCGCAGGTCCATCTCCCGCACGACCCACTGGAGGGCCTCGGCGGCCTTCTTGGGGTTGGTGATGATCGGCGTGATCAGGTGCGGAATGCCCTCGTACGCGGTCAGCTCGACGCGCTTGGGGTCGACCAGCACCATCCGGACGTCCTCCGGCGTCGCCCGCACCATCACCGAGGTGATCAGGCAGTTGATGCAGGAGGACTTTCCGGAGCCGGTCGCACCGGCCACCAGGACGTGCGGCATCTTCGCGAGGTTGGCCATCTCGTAGCCGCCCTCGACGTTCTTGCCGAGCGCGACCAGCATGGGGTGGTCGTCCTCGGCCGCGTCCGCGAGCCGCAGCACGTCTCCGAGGTTGACCATCTCACGGTCGGAGTTGGGGATCTCGATGCCGACCGCGGACTTGCCCGGGATCGGCGAGATGATCCGGACGTCGGGGCTGGCGACGGCGTACGCGATGTTCTTGGCGAGCGCCGTGATCCGCTCGACCTTCACGGCGGGGCCGAGCTCCACCTCGTACCGCGTGACCGTCGGCCCCCGGGTGAAACCGGTGACGGCGGCGTCGACCTTGAACTCGGTGAAGACGTTGGTCAGGGAGGCGACGATCGCGTCGTTGGCGGCGCTGCGGGTCTTGCCGGGGCCGCCGCGCTCCAGGAGGTCGAGCGAGGGAAGCGAGTAGGTGATGTCGCCGGAGAGCTGGAGCTGCTCGGCGCGGGGCGGCAGCGGCTGCGAGTCCGAGCGGTCGGGGACCGGTTTGGTCAGGTCGGGCACGCCCCCGGAGGGCGAGGAGGCCTTCTCCCCCGGCCTGCGGACCGGCTCCGCCTCCCTGGCGCCCGGCACCGGGGTGCCCGCACGCTCACGGCCCACCGAGACGCCCTGGGTGAGGTCGGCGACGACCGGCGAGGGCGGCATGCCGTTGAGCACCGCACCGTCGAGCGCCGCGGCGGCGGCGGCCGCGACGTCCACGGCGTCCATCGGCCGGTTCATCGCCGGCTGCACGGAGGGCCTGCGCGGCCTGCGGCGCTTGGAGAGCGCGTCGGTCTCCGCCCGGTCGGGGTCGAAGTCCTCGGGCGCCTCGGAACGACGTCCGGAGGAACGGCGCGAGCGCGCCGGCAGCGCCTCGCGCCACTGCTCGTCGTACCGCTCGTCGTCCTCGTAGTCCTCGTTCAGGTCATCCGGGTCGTACACCGGGTCGATGATCCCCAGCTTGGAACCGAGCAGCCGCAGCCGCTGCGGAATGGCGTTCACCGGGGTCGCCGTGACGACCAGCAGCCCGAAGACGGTGAGCAGCAGGAGCAGGGGGACGGCGAGCACCTCGCCCATGGTGAAGATCAGGGGCTTGGAGGCGGCCCAGCCGATCAGTCCGCCGGCGTCCTGCATGGCCCCGGTGCCGTCCTCGCGGCCCGGTGATCCGCACGCGATGTGGACCTGCCCGAGCACCCCGATGACCAGGGCGGACAGTCCGATGACGATCCGGCCGTTGGCCTCGGGCTTCTCGGGATAGAGGATCAGCCGCACCGCGACGGCGCCCAGCAGTATCGGCACGAGCAGGTCGAGCCGCCCGAAGGCGCCGGTGACGAGCATCTCCACGAGGTCGCCGACCGGGCCGCGCAGATTCGACCAGGTGCCGGCGGCGACGACCAGCGCGAGGCCGAGCAGCAGGAGCGCGACGCCGTCCTTGCGGTGTGCGGGGTCGAGGCCCTTGGCGCCACGCCCTATGCCGCGGAACATAGCGCCGACGCCGTGGGCGGCACCGAGCCAGACGGCGCGCACCAGGCGGTACACACCGCCGGTGGGTGAGGGCGCCGGCCGGGGCGCGGCCGCCTTCTTCGCCACCGCCTTCTTGGCGGGAGCCTTCCTCGCGGGCGCGGTCTTCTTGGCAGCGGCCTTCTTCGCGGGCGCGGCTTTCTTCACCGGGCCCGAGCCGCCACCGACGCGCTTCGCGGTGCCCGCTGTGCCCTGGGAACCCTTGCCGGACGTACGTGAGGCCATGGGGCCGAGGTTACCGGTGTCTGCGGCGGTGAACACGTGCGCGTGCCGGTTCACCCGACCGTGTCGCCGTACGGCGGCCGCAAACTGACGCGCACTCACCGGGTCCGGACGACCCGGCACCCCGGGCCGGGCGTCTGCGGCGCCGGGCCGGAAAGGTCCGAAACCGGGACACCTCCGCCGAACACCCACGTCCGCGGGCCAGTTGAGCCCCCGCCGGCCCGAAGGGGCCCGGCGGGAAAGGGCGGTGCGCCCCGCAGAGCTGTTACGAGGGAAGGGTGGCCGGTCCGCCGCCGGTGCCGGGCTCCAGGGCGTCCAGCGCCCTGCGCAGCCCGGTCAGCTTCCGTTCCAGATGGGCGGCGGTGGCGACGGCCGCGGCGTCCGCCGACTCGTCGTCGAGCTGCTTGGAGAGCGCCTCGGCCTGCTCCTCGACCGCGGCGAGCCGCGCGGAGAGCTCGGCGAGCAGTCCGGCGGGCTCCTTCTCGTGGTTCGCGCCCACGTGCCCGCCGCCCTCGAGCTGGAGGCGCAGCAGCGCCGCCTGCTCACGCAACTGGCAGTTCTTCATGTACAGCTCGACGAAGACCGAGACCTTCGCCCGCAGCACCCACGGGTCGAACGGCTTCGAGATGTAGTCCACCGCGCCGGCCGCATAGCCCCGGAAGGTGTGATGCGGACCGTGGTTGATCGCGGTGAGAAAGATGATCGGGATGTCCCGGGTCCGTTCCCGCCGCTTGATGTGCGCGGCGGTTTCGAAACCGTCCATGCCCGGCATCTGGACGTCCAGCAAAATGACTGCGAAGTCGTCCGTGAGCAGCGCTTTGAGCGCTTCCTCCCCTGACGATGCCCGTACCAGTGTCTGATCGAGCGCAGAGAGGATGGCCTCCAGCGCCAGCAGATTCTCCGGCCGGTCATCGACCAGGAGGATCTTGGCCTTCTGCACCATGGCCCGTCCTCCTCGCCCCGGAATTGCACCGGGCGCCGCCCCAGGGGACGACTCCCTTACGCCGTCCGTCCTTGTGCCGGTCATGGTAGCCGCACCCCGCCCGTCACCACACCCTGTCACCGCGATGTCACTGTGCACGTAGGAAAAACGCGGTGGGAGACCAGAAGGTTCCCCGGAAACCGCGCTCCCACACTCCTTCGCACACAGTCGGTCAACAAATCACGATTGATTCGCTCAATTTGCGATCACTCTCCGCGCATCCACTGCTCCATAACCGACAGAAGATGATCAGGGTCGACCGGCTTGGTGACATAGTCCGATGCGCCGGAGTCGATCGCCTTCTCCCGGTCGCCCTTCATCGCCTTCGCGGTGAGCGCGACGATCGGCAGACCGGCGAACTGCGGCATCCTGCGGATCGCCGAAGTCGTGGCATAACCGTCCATCTCCGGCATCATGATGTCCATCAGCACGACCGTCACATCATCGTGCTGCTCCAGGACTTCGATCCCCTCGCGCCCGTTCTCCGCGTACAGGACCGACAGCCCGTGCTGCTCCAGCACGCTGGTGAGCGCGAAGACGTTACGGATGTCGTCGTCGACGATCAGTACCTTCTCGCCGCTGAACCGGAACGTCCTGCGGACCTCGGGCTCCTCCTGGCTCCCCAGCGTCCACGGCTCCTGCTGCACCGGCTGGGCCGCCGGTGCCGCCGCCCTGGGCGGCAGCGCGGGCTGCTGCTTCGCACTGCCCAGCGCCTTGCGCCGGCGCCGCAACAGCCCTGCCGCGCCGCCCTGCTCGTTCCCGTCGCCCGGCATCCCGGAGGCCTGCCCGTAGCTCTGGAAGCCCTGACCGGGTCCCTGGCCCGCCACGGGCTGCCGGCCGCTCTCGACCACCACACCGTGCATCTCGATGGGGCCGGGGCCGATCTGCGGATAGCCCTGCGGCGGGAGTTCGCTCGGGTGCAGCGGCAGGTACAGCGTGAACGTCGAGCCGCGGCCCGGCTCGCTCGCCGCGTGGATCTCACCGCCCAGCAGCCGGGCGATCTCCCGGCTGATCGAGAGGCCGAGCCCGGTGCCGCCGTACTTGCGGCTGGTCGTGCCGTCCGCCTGCTTGAACGCCTCGAAGATCACCAGCATCTTGCTGGACGCGATCCCGATGCCCGTGTCGGTCACCGAGAACGCGATCAGGTCGGCGTCGGCGTCCCGCAGCGAACCCGCCTCCAGCAACTGCTCGCGGATCGCGTTCGGCACCTCGGCGCCCGCATGCCGGATCACCAGCTCGACGGCGCCGCTGTCGGTGAACTTCACCGCGTTGGAGAGCAGATTGCGCAGCACCTGGAGCAGCCGCTGCTCGTCGGTGTGCAGCGTGGCCGGGAGTTCCGGCGACACCCGTACGGAGAAATCCAGCCCCTTTTCCGCGGTGAGCGGCCGGAAGGTCGCCTCCACGTAGTCGACCAGCTGGACCAGCGCGATCCGGGTCGGGCTGACATCCATCTTGCCCGCCTCGACCTTCGACAGATCGAGGATGTCGTTGATCAGCTGGAGCAGATCGGAACCGGCCCCGTGGATCGTCTCGGCGAATTCCACCTGCTTCGGCGACAGATTGCCCTCGGCGTTGTCCGCCAGCAGTTTGGCCAGAATCAGCAGCGAGTTGAGCGGTGTCCGCAACTCGTGGGACATGTTCGCCAGGAACTCCGACTTGTAGCGCATCGAGACGGCGAGCTGCTCGGCGCGCTCCTCCAGGACCTGCCGCGCCTCCTCGATCTCGGTGTTCTTGACCTCGATGTCGCGGTTCTGCTGGGCCAGCAGCTCGGCCTTCTCCTCCAGTTCGGCGTTGGACGCCTGAAGGGCCTTCTGCCGGTTCTCCAACTCCTGCGACCGGTCCCGCAGTTGCTCGGTGAGCTCCTGCGACTGCTCCAGCAGCTTCTCGGTCGTGGTGTTGACGCTGATCGTGTTGACGCTGGTGGCGATCATCTCGGCGAGCTGGTTGAGGAAGTCCCGCTGGATGTGCGTGAACGGCTGGAACGAGGCCAGCTCGATCACTCCGAGGACCTTCCCCTCGAAGAGCACCGGCAGCACGATCACGTGCGCGGGCGGTGCCTCGCCGAGGCCGGAGGAGATCTTCAGGTACCCCGGCGGCACGTTGTCCACCTGGATCGTCCGCTTCTCCTCGGCGGCCGTGCCGATGAGCGTCTCGCCCGGCCGGAAGGACGTCGGCATGGAGCCCGCGGAGTAGCCGTAGCTGCCGCGCATCCGGAGCTCGTACGCGCCCTCCCTGTCCGCGTCCGCACCCAGCGCGTCGGCGTCCCCGGTCGCCATGGCGAGGAAGAACGCGCCGTGCTGCGCGGAGACGACCGGCGTCAGCTCGCTCATGATCAGCGAAGCCACGTCGTCCAGGTCGCGCCGCCCCTGCATCAGACCGGAGATCCGGGCGAGGTTGCCCTTGAGCCAGTCCTGCTCCTTGTTGGTGGCGGTGGTGTCGCGCAGGTTGGCGATCATCGTGTTGATGTTGTCCTGCAGGGCCTGGATCTCGCCCGCGGCATCCACATCGATCTTGAGGTTGAGGTCGCCGCGGGTCACCGCGGTGGCGACGGCCGCGATGGCGCGCACCTGACGGGTCAGGTTCCCGGCCATCTCGTTCACCGACTCGGTGAGGTCACGCCAGGTGCCGTCCACGTCCCGCACCCGCGCCTGGCCGCCCAGCTGCCCCTCGGTGCCCACCTCACGGGCCACCCTGGTCACCTGATCGGCGAACGACGAGAGCTGGTCGACCATCGTGTTGATGGTGTTCTTCAGCTCCAGGATCTCGCCCCGGGCATCGATGTCGATCTTCTTGGTGAGATCGCCCTTGGCGATGGCGGTGGTGACGGTCGCGATCTGGCGCACCTGACCGGTCAGGTTGGACGCCATCGAGTTCACCGACTCGGTCAGGTCCTTCCACGTGCCGGAGACCCCCGGGACGCGCGCCTGGCCGCCCAGCTCGCCCTCCGTGCCCACCTCGCGGGCGACTCGCGTCACCTCGTCGGCGAACGAGGACAGGGTCGTCACCATCGTGTTGACGGTGTCGGCCAGCTCGGCGACCTCGCCGCGCGCCTCGACGGTGACCTTCTTCGTCAGGTCGCCGTTGGCCACCGCGGACGAGACCCGGGAGATGTTCCGCACCTGACTGGTCAGGTTGTTGGCCATCAGGTTGACGTTCTCGCTGAGGTCCTTCCAGATGCCCGTGGCGCCGCGGACCCGGGCCTGGCCGCCGAGGATGCCCTCGGTGCCCACCTCACGGGCCACCCGCGTCACCTCGTCACCGAAGTTCATCAGCTGGTCGACCATCGTGTTGACGGTGGTGACCAGCTCCAGGATCTCGCCCTTGGCGTCGACGGTGATCTTCTTGGAGAGATCCCCGTTGGCGACCGCGGTGGTGACCTCGGCGATGTTGCGGACCTGGAGGGTCAGGTTGTTCGCCATGCCGTTGACGGACTGGGTGAGGTCCTTCCACGTACCGGACACGCCCTGCACCTCGGCCTGGCCGCCGAGAATGCCCTCGGTACCCACCTCGCGGGCCACCCGGGTCACCTGCTCCGCGAAGTTCGAGAGCTGGTCGACCATCGTGTTGAGGGTGTTCTTCAGCTCCAGGATCTCGCCGCGCGCGTCCACGTCGATCTTCTGCGACAGGTCGCCCCGCGCCACCGCCGTGGCGACCTGCGCGATGTTGCGGACCTGGGCGGTGAGGTTCCCCGCCATGCCGTTCACCGAATCGGTCAGATCACGCCACACGCCGGCCACGCCGGGCACCTGCGCCTGACCGCCGAGGCGCCCGTCCGTGCCCACCTCGCGGGCCACCCGGGTCACCTGCTCGGCGAAGGCGGAGAGCTGGTCGACCATCGTGTTGATGGTGTTCTTCAGCTCCAGGATCTCGCCGCGCGCGTCCACGTCGATCTTCTGCGACAGGTCGCCCCGCGCCACCGCCGTGGTCACCTGCGCGATCTGGCGCACCTGCGAGGTCAGGTTCCCCGCCATGAAGTTGACGGAGTCGGTGAGCTCCTTCCACGTACCGGAGACACCGTCGACCCGCGCCTGACCGCCGAGGCGGCCCTCCGTGCCCACGTCCCGCGCCATCCGCGTCACCTGGTCGGCGAACGAGGACAGCTGCGCCACCATCGTGTTGACGGTGTTCTTCAGTTCCAGCATCTCGCCGGCCACGTCGACGGTGACCTTCTGCGACAGGTCCCCGTTGGCCACCGCGGTCGTCACCTGCGCGATGTCGCGCACCTGACCCGTCAGGTTCCGGAACGCCGTGTTGACGGAGTCCGTGAGGTCCTTCCACGTACCGGCGGCGCCCGGCACCTCGGCCTGGCCGCCCAGCCGGCCCTCGACGCCGACCTCCCGGGCCACCCGGGTCACTTCCGAACCGAAGGACTGCAGCTGGTCGACCATCGTGTTGACGGTGTTCTTCAGCTCCAGCATCTCGCCGGCCACATCGACGGTGACCTTCTGCGACATGTCACCACTGGCGACCGCCGTGGTCACCTGGGCGATGTCCCGCACCTGGGTCGTCAGATTGCGGAAGACGGTGTTCACCGAGTCGGTGAGGTCCTTCCACGTACCCGCGGCACCCGGCACCTGTGCCTGGCCGCCGAGCACGCCCTCGCCACCGACCTCGCTGGCCACCCGGGTGACCTCGTCCGCGAAGGTGCGCAGCGTCTCGGTCATCTGGTTGATGGTCTCGGCGAGCTGGGCGACCTCGCCGCGCGCGCTCACCCGGACCTTCTGCGACAGGTCACCGTTGGCGACCGCCGTCGTCACCTCGGCGATGCCGCGCACCTGGGAGGTGAGGTTGCCCGCCATCGTGTTGACGGAGTCCGTGAGGTCCTTCCAGACCCCGGCCACGCCCGGCACCGTCGCCTGACCGCCGAGCTCGCCCTCGGTACCCACCTCACGGGCGACGCGGGTCACCTCGGAGGAGAACGAGGACAGCTGGTCGACCATCGTGTTGACGGTGTTCTTCAGCTGGGCCATCTCACCGGCCACATGCACGGTGACCTTCCGCGACAGATCACCCTTGGCGACCGCCGTCGTCACCAGGGCGATGTCGCGCACCTGCGCGGTCAGCCGGAACGCCATGGTGTTGACGGAGTCCGTGAGGTCCTTCCAGGACCCGGACATCCCGCGCACCTGGGCCTGGCCGCCCAGCTTCCCCTCGGTGCCCACCTCGACCGCGACCCGCGTCACCTGCTCGGTGAACGCCGACAGCTGGTCGACGAGGTTGTTGACCGTACGCGCGACCTTCAGGAACTCGCCGCGCAGCGGCCGTACCGTCTCGTCCGCCGTGTGCGACCGCAGTTCCATCCGCTGTTCGAGATCACCGTCGGCGACCGCCGACAGCACCCGCCCGACCTCCGAGACCGGGCGCGCGAGATCGTCGACCAGTTCGTTGGACGCGTCGATCGCGGCCGCCCAGGAGCCCTCGCAGGCCCCCGTCTCCAGCCGCTCGGTGAGCTTGCCCTCCCGGCCGACCACACGCCGCACGCGGGCGAGCTCACCGGTGAGATGCACATTGCGGTCGGCGACCTCGTTGAAGACGGCCGCGAGCTCCGCCATCACGCCGTCGCCGGAGACGGTCACGCGCCTGCGGAAGTTCCCGTCCCGCATGGCCACCAGACCGGACAGCAGTCTGTTGAGTGCCGCGGCGTCGACCTCGACGGTTCCATTGCGCTGCTTCTTCACGGACTGTCCGCCTTTACTGCGCGTACCTGATCCCCGCGCCGCCACGTCAGACTCCACCGTGTCCCTCCCGCAGGGGTTGACCGAATCGCTCGGGCCTTGTCGGGCCCTGTCCGAGAGCTTGCCCAGATCCTCTATGGCTCACCGCCACAGCCCACCGTCGACGGGTGACCATGCGGACGTCAAATCGTTGAAACGTACCAGGCCGGAAGCGGTCGGGGTGGAACCTCCCATGGTTGTCCCACATCCCTCCATGGGGAAGCCCACACTTGTCCGTTCAGCACCCTGTTCCTGCCGGTCCCTGCCCGAACCCGGCCCTCGTGTACCCGGCACGTGGAGGGAGCGTCTAGCCTGGCAAGCGAATCGAAGCGGCGAGAAACGGGCACAGGACTCGGGGAAGCGACGACACACCATATGGGGAGTGCTGTGATCACGGCGCGCGCGGCTGCCACCTTCGAACCGGTCGGGCGCTCCGTCGCGACGGCCCGCGCCTTTGTCCGGGACACCCTCCAGGGGTGGGGATACACCGACGTGGTCGACGACGCCGTCGTCCTGACCAGCGAGCTCGTCACCAACGCGGTGGTCCATGCGGGCACCGCGGCGGACGTGCTGTGTCTGCGCACGGAGGACGGGGTCCGGGTCGAGGTCTCCGACCACTACCCGGAACGGGAGATCCCGCTCCAGTCCACCGGCCTGGACTTCGGCAGCCCCGACCGGGAGAGCGGCCGCGGCCTGCTGCTGTGCGCGGCCCTGGCCTCCCGCTGGGGCGTCGAGTACTCCCCCACGCACAAACACGTCTGGTTCCAGCTCGACCTCCCCGACCGGCCGGTGGGCATCCGCTCCGCGGGCCCGCTGCTCCCCGTCGGCCTGCTCCCCGTCACCGACGAACGCGTCAGGGTGGCCGTCGTCCAGATCGACAGCACCGGGGCCATCGCCGCGTGGAACGACGACGCCACGTATCTCTTCGGACACACGGCGGAACAGGTCACCGGCAAGCAGCTCACGGACTTCACCGCCTGGCCGCAGACCCCCGGCACCAACACCGGCATCGCGGACGCGCTGCGCCTGTCCCGCTGGGAGGGCAGCTACGGCATCCGGGGCGCCGACGGCCGTACGATCCCGGTCTACGGCTCCCACCTGCGCGTACGGGACACCCAGGGCGAGCCCTCGACCGTGTGCCTGCTGGTGCGCGACTACGAGCGGGCGGTGCTCCAGTCACCGGTACGCACTCCGGTCTCCGACGCGAACACCGAGAGCCGGTCGACGGACCCCTTCGAGGTCTTCATCGGCTCCCCCGCCCCCGACGACCTCGACGGCCTGCTCCAGCGCACCGTCGAGCGCGCCCGCGACATGCTCGACGCCGACGCGGCGTTCCTGCTGCTGGCGACGGACGACGAGACCGAGCTGGAGGTCCGGGCCACGACCGGCCTGCCCTCGGCCCGCCAGCGCTTCGCCCGCGTCCCCGTCGAGGCCGGCACCGGACGCTACGGCTCCGCGCGCATGCCGGCCGTCCACGAGGACCTCGACGCCGTGCCCGGCGCCGTCCCGCTGCTCACCGACACGGGCATGCGCTCGGTGGTGACGGTTCCGCTGAAGGTCGAGGGCCGGCTCACGGGCTCCCTGGGCGTCGCGGCGGAGGCCGCCGGCCGGTACTCGAACGAGGAGGCCCTGCGCCTCCAGTTCGCCGCGGACCGCATCGCCCTGGCCGTCGAGTCCGCCCGCCTGGGCGAACTGGAACGGCTGCGCCGCGGCTCCCTCTCCTTCCTCGTCGAGGCGTCCGACCTGCTGGCCGGCACGCTCGACCGCGACCAGACGCTCGCCCTGATGGCACAGATGACGGTGCCCACCCTGGCCACCTGGTGCGCGGTCTACACGATCGCCGACCAGTCATCGGACCCGTACCTCTCGTACGTCCTGCACGAGGACGAGGAGCGGATCGACGGTCTCAAGGCCCTGCTCTCCAAGATCGCCCCGCCTGACCCGGTACCGACACCGGGAGCCCGGGTCTGGGCCGCACCCTCCGAGGCCGCCCACGAGGCGGCTCTGCGGACGTCGATGCGGAACATCGGCCTCGGCGACCCCGGCGGGCTGGGCGCGGGTATCCGTACGACGCTGGCCACCGCGGCCGCGGTGGGCGGGGAGACCGTGGTCCTGCCGCTCGTCGCCCGCAACCGCGTCATCGGCATGCTCACGCTCGGCAAACCGTCCGACGACCACTTCCGCCAGGAGATCCTGGAGCTCGCCGAGGACCTCTCGCGCCGGGCAGCCCTCGCCCTGGACAACGCCCGCCTCTACTCGGAGCGCATGGCGATCAGCCAGTCCCTGCAGCGCAGTCTGCTGCCGCCGGGGCTGCCCGACGTGCCCAATGTCGAGATCGAGGTCATCTACCGGGCAGCCGGTGAGGGCAACGAGGTGGGCGGCGACTTCTACGACGTCTTCCCGATCCGTGACGGCGCCTACGGCTTCGCCATCGGCGACGTCTGCGGCACGGGCCCGGAGGCGGCGGCGGTCACGGGTCTGGCCCGGCACGCCCTGCGCCTGCTCGCCCGCGAGGGCTTCGGCGGCCCCGCCGTCCTGGAGCGGCTGAACGCCGCGATCCTCGACGAGGGCGCCCGCAGCCGCTTCCTGACCCTCCTGTACGGGGAGTTGTGGCCCCAGGAGGACGGCAGCGCCCTTCTGAAGGTGGTCTGTGCCGGCCATCCGCTGCCCCTGCGCCTGCGCCAGGACGGCTCGGTCGAGGCAGCCGCCGAACCCCAGCCCCTGCTGGGCGTCATCGAGGACCTGGAACTGTACGAGCAGACGGTGACCCTGGAACCGGGTGACGTCCTGCTGTGCGTGACCGACGGTGTCACCGAACGCCGCGAAGGCACGCGCATGCTCGGTGACGACGGCCTGGCGGACGTCCTGGCCAACTGCACGGGCCTGACGGCCGGAGCAGTCGCGGCACGCATTCTGCGGGCCGTCGAGCGCTTCGCCGCCGAGCCGGCATCGGACGACATGGCCATCCTCGCGATGCGCGTCCCGGAGCCACCGGCCGCCGTGTAACGGCCGATGACTCCGGATGGCTTCCGATGCCTCCGGAATCGAGTAGGAGGGACGGGTCGCCCGTCCCTCCTCTCACACCACCGGACATGCGGGCCACGCATCCGGCGGTTCATCAAGCTGATCTCAACCGTTGCCAGGTCGGCTTGAGCATGCGCAGGCCAAGACCCTCCCAGTGAGAGTTGGGCAGCGCCCGCTGGAGGACGACCGATCCCGCGATCCGCCAGTAGCCTTTGCTACTGGCCGCCCATTCCTGAGCAGAACGCTCACCGATCCCGAGCGCCCGCAGGTTACGACGTCTGGTCGCGTGCCGTTTCCATTCCTTCCAGCGGATCTGCCGCATCCTGCGGTGGAGCCACTTGTCCAGCCCCTGGAACACCTTGGGGGTGTCCGCGAGCTGGAAGTAGCCCATCCAGCCAGTGGTGAAGTGGTTGATCTTCGCGATGCGTTCATCCATCGCGATACTCCACCGGCGAGACGTCAGTTCCCTGATCCGTACCTTCCAACGCGCGAGCGCCTTCGGGTCGACCCTGATCCTGACCTCCCCGCCCCGGACGAAGTAGAAGCCAAACCCCAGCATCGTCATACGAGAAGCTGGGACCACCTTCGACTTGTCCCGGTTGACCTTCAGTTTCAACCGCTGCTCGACCACGGCCGTGACCGAGTCGAGCACTCTCTGAGCGGCTCGCTTACTCCGCACGAAGATCCGCAGATCGTCGGCATAGCGCGCGAACCGGTGACCACGCCTGAACAGTTCCCGGTCCAGATCGTCGAGCATGATGTTCGACAGGACGGGCGACAGGGGCGACCCCTGCGGGGTCCCCTCCACGCTCGGCATCTTCACGCCGTCCACCATGATCCCGGCTTCCAGATACCTCCGGATCAGCTTCAGAACCCTGCGGTCACTGACCTTGCGCGCCACCCGTGCCATCAGAACATCGTGCTGAACCCGGTCAAAGAACCGGTCCAGATCAAGGTCCACGACCCACCGATTGCCGTCCTCAACGGCCCGCCGCGCGACACGCACCGCCTGATGGGCGGACCGGCCGGGACGGAACCCGAAGGACGACCCGGAAAAGCCAGGGTCGAAGATGGGCACGAGTACTTGCGCGATGGCCTGCTGGATCAAGCGGTCCAGCACCCGCGGCACCCCCAGCATCCGCTCGCCGCCGCCAGGCTTCGGGATGATCACCTGACGAACCGGCGCCGGCCGGTAGATGCCCGCATCGAGTTCAGCCCGGACCTCGGGCCAGTGCACCGCAACCCACGGCCTGAGTTCGGCCGTAGTCATGCCGTCCACCCCGGGAGCACCCCGGTTCACCTCGACACGGTTGAGCGCCACGAGCAGGTTCTCCTTCGAGAGCATCAACTCCCACAAAGAGGTTTCCCGTTCGTGGTGAACTTCCTTCATGGAGCGCGCCGACCGGTCACTACGCTCCGTCGACGGCGTCACCGGGTGCACCGACTCTTCCCCCCACGGCACCGCCGAAGCAGTTTTGCTGCGATCACCATGACCAGCACGAGCAACCACCACATCGTCCGTTCCACTCGATGTTCGGCCCTTCCCAGCCGCCGTACTCATCCCGGCTGGTACTACGGCCTCTGCTGACTTCTGCCCGGTCAGACCGCACCTTCCGATGCGGCCCGTCGGCGCGGCGACGCCTCAGCACAACCGACACCCGGACAGATCTCCCCAGGTAAGAACGATCACTGTCCCTGGATCCCCGCCGCGTTTACGCACTGGCCTTCTTGGTGGAGACGGGCTTCGCCTTCCGTAGCAGGCTCACCCGACCAGCACGCCTCATACGCGGTTCGTGTTCCTCGGTACCCAGGTCTCGCCTCGGGCTTCCTCCAGACCCCACCTCACGATGACGCCCTTGCCTCCGGCTCGGGGTAAGCACCACCTCTTCCCCCAGGGGACTTCCACCCCCAAGCAATCGCCCATGCTGGGCGCACTACGCGAAAGGCCCCCGCCAAGTGGCGGGGGCCTTTCCCTGTTCTGAGCCCCAATGCGGAATCGAACCGCAGACCTTCTCCTTACCATGGAGACGCTCTACCGACTGAGCTATTGGGGCCTTGCTGCCCTGCGGCAACGAGCTAAAGCATACCCTGAACGAGGGGGTGTGCAAAACCGCCTGTCGCACCGTCACCAGCCCGCCCACCAGCGGCGTTCCAGCAGAGGCGTTGCAACAGCCGGCGCCTCCCCCGAGGCCGCCGCGGCCGGCCGCAGCTCGCCGGCCGAGAGACTCTGTAAACGCGGAAAAGCCCCGTGCCACAAGGGCACGGGGCTCAACCATTCTAAAAGGAGTTCGGCGGCGTCCTACTCTCCCACAGGGTCCCCCCTGCAGTACCATCGGCGCTGAAAGGCTTAGCTTCCGGGTTCGGAATGTAACCGGGCGTTTCCCTAACGCAATGACCACCGAAACACTATGAAATTAACCAACACCGGAACAAAACACGGCCGTTCGTTATTTCAGAACTAACACAGTGGACGCGAGCAACTGAGGACAAGCCCTCGGCCTATTAGTACCAGTCAGCTCCACCCGTTACCGGGCTTCCACATCTGGCCTATCAACCCAGTCGTCTACTGGGAGCCTTAACCAATCAAGTTGGTGGGAATACTCATCTCGAAGCAGGCTTCCCGCTTAGATGCTTTCAGCGGTTATCCTTTCCGAACGTAGCCAACCAGCCATGCCCTTGGCAGGACAACTGGCACACCAGAGGTTCGTCCGTCCCGGTCCTCTCGTACTAGGGACAGCCCTTCTCAATATTCCTACGCGCACAGCGGATAGGGACCGAACTGTCTCACGACGTTCTAAACCCAGCTCGCGTACCGCTTTAATGGGCGAACAGCCCAACCCTTGGGACCGACTCCAGCCCCAGGATGCGACGAGCCGACATCGAGGTGCCAAACCATCCCGTCGATATGGACTCTTGGGGAAGATCAGCCTGTTATCCCCGGGGTACCTTTTATCCGTTGAGCGACAGCGCTTCCACAAGCCACTGCCGGATCACTAGTCCCGACTTTCGTCCCTGCTCGACCCGTCGGTCTCACAGTCAAGCTCCCTTGTGCACTTACACTCAACACCTGATTGCCAACCAGGCTGAGGGAACCTTTGGGCGCCTCCGTTACTCTTTAGGAGGCAACCGCCCCAGTTAAACTACCCATCAGACACTGTCCCTGATCCGGATCACGGACCCAGGTTAGACATCCAGCACGACCAGAGTGGTATTTCAACGACGACTCCACAACCACTGGCGTGGCCGCTTCAAAGTCTCCCACCTATCCTACACAAGCCGAACCGAACACCAATATCAAACTATAGTAAAGGTCCCGGGGTCTTTCCGTCCTGCTGCGCGAAACGAGCATCTTTACTCGTAGTGCAATTTCACCGGGCCTATGGTTGAGACAGTCGAGAAGTCGTTACGCCATTCGTGCAGGTCGGAACTTACCCGACAAGGAATTTCGCTACCTTAGGATGGTTATAGTTACCACCGCCGTTTACTGGCGCTTAAGTTCTCAGCTTCGCCGACCCGAAAGTCAGCTAACCGGTCCCCTTAACGTTCCAGCACCGGGCAGGCGTCAGTCCGTATACATCGCCTTACGGCTTCGCACGGACCTGTGTTTTTAGTAAACAGTCGCTTCTCGCTGGTCTCTGCGGCCACCCCCAGCTCAGGAAGCAAGTTCCCTCACCAGTGATGGCCCCCCTTCTCCCGAAGTTACGGGGGCATTTTGCCGAGTTCCTTAACCATAGTTCACCCGAACGCCTCGGTATTCTCTACCTGACTACCTGAGTCGGTTTAGGGTACGGGCCGCCATGAAACTCGCTAGAGGCTTTTCTCGACAGCATAGGATCATCCACTTCACCACAATCGGCTCGGCATCAGGTCTCAGCCTTAATGTGTGACGGATTTACCTACCACACGGCCTACACCCTTACCCCGGGACTACCACCGCCCGGGCTGGACTACCTTCCTGCGTCACCCCATCGCTTACCTAGTACAAGTCTGGTTCGTCGGCTCCACCACTACCCTCAACTCCGAAGAGATCGGGCCGGCTTCACGGACTTAGCATCGCCTGATTCAGTATTGGGCGTTTCAAAGCGGGTACCGGAATATCAACCGGTTGTCCATCGACTACGCCTGTCGGCCTCGCCTTAGGTCCCGACTTACCCTGGGCAGATCAGCTTGACCCAGGAACCCTTAGTCAATCGGCGCACACGTTTCTCACGTGTGTATCGCTACTCATGCCTGCATTCTCACTCGTGAACCGTCCACAACTCGCTTCCGCGGCTGCTTCACCCGGCACACGACGCTCCCCTACCCATCCCAGCAGGCGTTGGCCCTTAATGCTGGAATGACACGACTTCGGCGGTACGCTTGAGCCCCGCTACATTGTCGGCGCGGAATCACTTGACCAGTGAGCTATTACGCACTCTTTCAAGGGTGGCTGCTTCTAAGCCAACCTCCTGGTTGTCTCTGCGACTCCACATCCTTTCCCACTTAGCGTACGCTTAGGGGCCTTAGTCGATGCTCTGGGCTGTTTCCCTCTCGACCATGGAGCTTATCCCCCACAGTCTCACTGCCGTGCTCTCACTTACCGGCATTCGGAGTTTGGCTAAGGTCAGTAACCCGGTAGGGCCCATCGCCTATCCAGTGCTCTACCTCCGGCAAGAAACACACGACGCTGCACCTAAATGCATTTCGGGGAGAACCAGCTATCACGGAGTTTGATTGGCCTTTCACCCCTAACCACAGGTCATCCCCCAGGTTTTCAACCCTGGTGGGTTCGGTCCTCCACGAAGTCTTACCTCCGCTTCAACCTGCCCATGGCTAGATCACTCCGCTTCGGGTCTTGAGCGCGCTACTAAATCGCCCTATTCGGACTCGCTTTCGCTACGGCTTCCCCACACGGGTTAACCTCGCAACACACCGCAAACTCGCAGGCTCATTCTTCAAAAGGCACGCAGTCACGACGCACCGAGTAAACTCGATGCGCGACGCTCCCACGGCTTGTAGGCACACGGTTTCAGGTACTATTTCACTCCGCTCCCGCGGTACTTTTCACCATTCCCTCACGGTACTATCCGCTATCGGTCACCAGGGAATATTTAGGCTTAACGGGTGGTCCCGCCAGATTCACACGGGATTTCTCGGGCCCCGTGCTACTTGGGTGTCTCTTAAACGAGCCGTTAATGTTTCAGCTACGGGGGTCTTACCCTCTACGCCGGACCTTTCGCATGTCCTTCGCCTACATCAACGGTTTCTGACTCGTCTCACAGCCGGCAGACTATGAAAAAGAGATCCCACAACCCCGCATGCGCAACCCCTGCCGGGTATCACACGCATACGGTTTGGCCTGATCCAGTTTCGCTCGCCACTACTCCCGGAATCACGGTTGTTTTCTCTTCCTGAGGGTACTGAGATGTTTCACTTCCCCTCGTTCCCTCCACACTGCCTATGTGTTCAGCAGCGGGTGACAGCCCATGACGACTGCCGGGTTTCCCCATTCGGACACCCCCGGATCAAAGCTTGGTTGACAGCTCCCCGGGGCCTATCGTGGCCTCCCACGTCCTTCATCGGTTCCTGGTGCCAAGGCATCCACCGTGCGCCCTTAAAAACTTGGCCACAGATGCTCGCGTCCACTGTGCAGTTCTCAAACAACGACCAGCCACCCATCACCCCACCCTTACAGGCGAGTTCACTGGGGCCGGCAACCGAAGGACGACCTTTACGGCCGTACCTTCAGATACCCAACAGCGTGCCCGACCCGACCGATCACCCTCACGTTCCACGCCGAAGCAGTACTAGTGAAAACAACCTGTCGTGCCGAATAGTCAACGTTCCACCCATGAGCAACCAGCACCGAACATTCGCCGGTGTACTGGCCTCTGACCGAACCGAGGTCCGGTAAGAAGTGCTCCTTAGAAAGGAGGTGATCCAGCCGCACCTTCCGGTACGGCTACCTTGTTACGACTTCGTCCCAATCGCCAGTCCCACCTTCGACAGCTCCCTCCCACAAGGGGTTGGGCCACCGGCTTCGGGTGTTACCGACTTTCGTGACGTGACGGGCGGTGTGTACAAGGCCCGGGAACGTATTCACCGCAGCAATGCTGATCTGCGATTACTAGCAACTCCGACTTCATGGGGTCGAGTTGCAGACCCCAATCCGAACTGAGACCGGCTTTTTGAGATTCGCTCCGCCTCGCGGCATCGCAGCTCATTGTACCGGCCATTGTAGCACGTGTGCAGCCCAAGACATAAGGGGCATGATGACTTGACGTCGTCCCCACCTTCCTCCGAGTTGACCCCGGCAGTCTCCTGTGAGTCCCCATCACCCCGAAGGGCATGCTGGCAACACAGAACAAGGGTTGCGCTCGTTGCGGGACTTAACCCAACATCTCACGACACGAGCTGACGACAGCCATGCACCACCTGTCACCCGACCACAAGGGGGGCCGTATCTCTACGGCTTTCCGGGCGATGTCAAGCCTTGGTAAGGTTCTTCGCGTTGCGTCGAATTAAGCCACATGCTCCGCTGCTTGTGCGGGCCCCCGTCAATTCCTTTGAGTTTTAGCCTTGCGGCCGTACTCCCCAGGCGGGGAACTTAATGCGTTAGCTGCGGCACCGACGACGTGGAATGTCGCCAACACCTAGTTCCCAACGTTTACGGCGTGGACTACCAGGGTATCTAATCCTGTTCGCTCCCCACGCTTTCGCTCCTCAGCGTCAGTAATGGCCCAGAGATCCGCCTTCGCCACCGGTGTTCCTCCTGATATCTGCGCATTTCACCGCTACACCAGGAATTCCGATCTCCCCTACCACACTCTAGCCTGCCCGTATCGACTGCAGACCCGGGGTTAAGCCCCGGGCTTTCACAACCGACGCAACAAGCCGCCTACGAGCTCTTTACGCCCAATAATTCCGGACAACGCTTGCGCCCTACGTATTACCGCGGCTGCTGGCACGTAGTTAGCCGGCGCTTCTTCTGCAGGTACCGTCACTTTCGCTTCTTCCCTGCTGAAAGAGGTTTACAACCCGAAGGCCGTCATCCCTCACGCGGCGTCGCTGCATCAGGCTTTCGCCCATTGTGCAATATTCCCCACTGCTGCCTCCCGTAGGAGTCTGGGCCGTGTCTCAGTCCCAGTGTGGCCGGTCGCCCTCTCAGGCCGGCTACCCGTCGTCGCCTTGGTAGGCCATTACCCCACCAACTAGCTGATAGGCCGCGGGCTCATCCTTCACCGCCGGAGCTTTTAACCTTCCCCCATGAGAGGGAAAGTATTATCCGGTATTAGACCCCGTTTCCAGGGCTTGTCCCAGAGTGAAGGGCAGATTGCCCACGTGTTACTCACCCGTTCGCCACTAATCCACCCCGAAGGGCTTCATCGTTCGACTTGCATGTGTTAAGCACGCCGCCAGCGTTCGTCCTGAGCCAGGATCAAACTCTCCGTGAATGTTTTCCCGTAATCGGGTAGACACACACGAGAGCGGAACGGCCAGGTCGGAATAAGACCGACCGTTCACTGTGTCCTCGCTGTGTTCATTGCCTACCAGGCCGGTAAAGGCCTGTTAGGACTTTCAAAGGAACCTCGAACCTGCCGAAGCAGGTCGGGGTATCAACATATCTGGCGTTGACTTTTGGCACGCTGTTGAGTTCTCAAGGAACGGACGCTTCCTTTGTACTCACCCGCAGAACATTTTCTGGGGCTTTCCTCCGGGCGCTTCCCTTCGATCTTGCGTTTCCGACTCTATCAGACTCTTTCGTGTCCGATTCCCGGTCGAAGCGGGCCTCGCATTTACCGCTTTCCAGTTCTTCGCTTTCGCGTTTCCCTTTCCGGCGGTTCCAACCTTACCAGACTCATTTCGTTCCGTTTCCGGTCCGAATTTGAATTCCGGTGGCCGTTGAAGTGGCCTTGCCTTTCGGCGGATCCGACTTTATCAGAACTTCTGAGTCGGAATTCCCACCCTCTGCGGGAGGCTCACGGGCACGTGTGTGCGCGGTGCTTCCCGGCGAGGTGGAGACGTAAACGTACTGGAGCGGGGCGCCCCGATGCAAATCGGGGGCCCCGCTCCGGAGTTCGCGCCTGTTCAGCCCTGCCGGCGTCAGACCTCGACGACGACGGGAAGGATCATCGGGCGCCGGCGGTAGGTGTCGGAGACCCACTTGCCCACCGTGCGGCGGACCAGCTGCTGGAGCTGGTGCGGCTCCATGACGCCGTCCTGGGCCGACTTGTTGAGGGCCTCTTCGACCTTCGGTACGACCGCGCTGAACGCCGAGTCGTCGATGCCGGAGCCCCTGGCCTGGATGTGGGGGCCGCCCACGATCTTGCCGGAGGAGCTGTCGACCACGATGAAGACGGAGATGATGCCCTCGTCGCCCAGGATGCGGCGGTCCTTGAGGGACGTCTCGGTGACGTCGCCGACCGAGAGGCCGTCCACGTACACGTATCCCGCCTGGACCTTGCCGACGATCTTGGCCTTGCCGTCGATCAGGTCGACGACCACGCCGTCCTCGGCGATGACGATGTGGTCCTTCGGAACGCCGGTGAGGGCGCCCAGTTCGGCGTTGGCCCTCAGGTGGCGCCACTCGCCGTGGACCGGCATCAGGTTCTTCGGCTTGCAGATGTTGTAGAAGTACAGCAGCTCGCCGGCCGAGGCGTGGCCCGAGACGTGGACCTTGGCGTTGCCCTTGTGGACGACGTTGGCGCCCCAGCGGGTCAGGCCGTTGATCACGCGGTAGACCGCGTTCTCGTTACCCGGGATCAGCGACGACGCCAGGATGACCGTGTCGCCCTGGACGATGCGGATCTGGTGGTCGCGGTTGGCCATCCGGGACAGGGCCGCCATCGGCTCGCCCTGCGAGCCCGTACAGACCAGCACGACCTCGTCGTCCGGCAGGTCGTCGAGGGTCTTCACGTCGACGACCAGGCCCGCGGGAACCTTCAGATAGCCCAGGTCACGGGCGATGCCCATGTTCCGGACCATCGAGCGTCCGACGAAGGCGACCCGGCGGCCGTACTCGTGGGCCGTGTCGAGGATCTGCTGGATGCGGTGCACGTGGCTGGCGAAGCTCGCCACGATGATGCGCTTCTGGGCGTTGGCGAAGACCGTGCGCAGGACGTTCTGGATGTCCCGCTCCGGCGGGACGAAGCCGGGCACCTCCGCGTTCGTCGAGTCGGAGAGCAGAAGGTCGATGCCCTCCTCGCTCAGCCGCGCGAACGCGTGCAGGTCGGTGAGGCGGCCGTCCAGCGGCAGCTGGTCCATCTTGAAGTCGCCGGTGGCGACCGCCATGCCCGCGGGGGTGCGGATGGCGACCGCGAGCGCGTCCGGGATGGAGTGGTTGACCGCGATGAACTCGCAGTCGAAGACTCCGATGCGCTCCCGCTGTCCCTCCGTGACCTCAAGGGTGTACGGGCGGATGCGGTGCTCCTGGAGCTTGGCCTCGATGAGCGCGAGGGTCAGCTTGGAGCCGATCAGCGGGATGTCCGGCTTCAGACGCAGCAGATACGGGACACCACCGATGTGGTCCTCGTGGCCGTGCGTCAGGACGATGCCCTCGACGTCGTCGAGGCGGTCCCGGATGGTCGTGAAGTCCGGAAGGATCAGGTCGATGCCCGGCTGCTCCTCCTCCGGGAAGAGGACGCCGCAGTCGACGATGAGCAGGCGGCCGCCGTACTCGAAGACCGTCATGTTGCGGCCGATTTCGCCGAGGCCGCCGAGGGGGGTGACCCGCAGGCCGCCCTTCGGGAGCTTCGGCGGGGTGCCGAGTTCAGGATGCGGATGACTCAAAAGACTCTCCTTACCACACGCGCCACGTACCGCTTGGGCACGTGGCGCGCATGTCATTCGTGCACTTGCTGTTGTCTTTGGTGTTGCTCATTGCGAGTGTTCTTCGCGTATTCAGTTGTGAAGTCTGTGGTTAGAGCTGTACCCCACCGGCGGCGAGATCGATCTTGAGCTGTGCCGTTTCCTGCGCGGAGAGTTCCACCAGGGGCAGCCGCAGCGGACCTGCCGGGAGGCCCTGGAGGGTCAGTGCCGCCTTGGTGGTGATCACGCCCTGGGTGCGGAACATGCCCGTGAAGACCGGCAGCAGCTTCTGGTGGATCTCCGTGGCCTTCTGGACGTCTCCCCCGAGGTGGGCCTCGATGAGCGCCCGCAGGTCCGGGGTGACGATGTGGCCGACGACGGAGACGAACCCGACCGCGCCCACCGAGAGGAGCGGGAGGTTCAGCATGTCGTCGCCGGAGTACCAGGCCAGTCCGGACTGGGCGATGGCCCAGCTGGCGCGGCCGAGGTCGCCCTTGGCGTCCTTGTTGGCCACGATGCGCGGGTGCTCGGCCAGCCGGACGAGGGTCTCTGTGTCGATCGGCACACCACTGCGGCCGGGAATGTCGTAGAGCATCACCGGCAGACCCGTGGAGTCCGCGATCGCCGTGAAGTGCCGGAGGAGGCCCTCCTGCGGCGGCTTGTTGTAGTACGGAGTGACCGCCAGGAGGCCGTGGGCGCCGGAGCGCTCGGCCGTGCGGGCGAGCTCGATGCTGTGGCGGGTGTCGTTGGTGCCGATGCCGGCGACGATGTGCGCCCGGTCCCCCACCGCCTCCAGCACAGCCCGTACGAGCTGGTCTTTCTCCGCATCGCTGGTGGTCGGGGACTCGCCGGTGGTGCCGTTGATGATCAGGCCGTCATTGCCTGAGTCGACCAGATGGGTGGCGAGCCGCTGGGCACCGTCGATGTCGAGTGCGCCGTCCGCCGTGAACGGCGTGACCATAGCGGTGAGGACCCGCCCGAAGGGGGTCTGCGGAGTGGAGATCGGAGCCATGGGTACCACGCTACTCGTTGCTCGGCGCCCGGTGTCCCCTCGGGGGGACAAGCAAGAGGAGCCCGGCACTGCCTGCTCGGGGGTTCAAGCAGTGCCGGGTCCGTTTGATCAGCCTAGATGAACTTCACGAAACGCCGCAATACGGACACCGCTTACGGGGCAACGCGTCCGTTTTTGTTGAAGGCTGCATGGGTGAGCGGCATGAGCTGTGCCCAGTGCGCTTCCATCTGCTCGCCGACCATCTCGATCTCGCGCTGCGGGAAGGACGGGACCTTCGCGAGTTCGTGCTGCGTACGCAGGCCGAGGAAGTGCATCAGCGAGCGGGCGTTGCACGTGGCGTACATCGAGGAGAACAGGCCGACCGGGAGGACCGCACGGGCGACCTCACGGGCCACACCCGCGGCGAGCATCTCCTGGTAGGCCTCGTACGCCTGGCGGTACGAGTCCTCCATGACACGGCCGGTGAGCTCCGCCTGCGCCTCGGTGCCCTCGACGAACTCGTACTTGCCGGGGCGGCCCTGCTGGACCAGCTTGCGGGACTCCCCCGGGACGTAGAAGACCGGCTCCAGCTCCCTGTAGCGGCCCGATTCCTCGTTGTACGACCAGCCCACGCGGTGCCGCATGAACTCGCGGAACACGAAGATCGGGGCGCTGATGAAGAAGGTCATCGAGTTGTGCTCGAACGGGCTTCCGTGCCGGTCCCGCATCAGGTAGTTGATGAGCCCCTTGGAGCGCTCAGGATCCTTGGTGACCTCTTCGAGGGACTGCTCACCGGCCGTGGAGACACGGGCGGCGAAGAGCACATCGGAGTCACCTGCGGCATGTTTCACCAGGTCAACGGTGACATCGCTGCGGAAGCTGGGCTTTGCGGGTTCGGGGGTGTCGGTCACCGGCGGGGGTCCTTCCAATGGCGTCGCTCGGGCGGCGCCCACTCTACGGGCCGCCACCGACAACGCGGTCGGCACCGCCCGTCCGGGGATTTCTTCGGTCAATCCGGCGATTCGGGGCACCGATCGGGCCTGTCATGCGTCTGACTCAGTGGCACCACCCGAATCAGAGTTCAAGGAGAGCCACCTCATGTTCCGCCGGCGTGAATCCGTCCCGTTCTCGTTCGTAGCCGAGGCCGACCGATTCCGCAGTAACGTCACACCGCCCCCGCGCGAGCGTGCCTCCCTCTCCGAGCGGACAGGCAGCATCCTGATCGGCCTCGTCGTGGTCGCCGGGCTCGCCGGATCGCTGCTGCTCGGCCTGCCCGCCCTGGCGCCCGAGCAGTCTCCGCAGCACAGTCAGCAGACCGAGGCCGCACACGGGCGATGACTCGGACGGGCCCCCTGGGGTGGTCCGGCCGGTAGCCTCCTCGGTAGCCTCACCGGGCACAGCAATCGAGCGTGCTTGTGAGTGAGGATCAGTCGTGCCCCTGCCCTTCCTGACGGCCGACCGCGCGTTTGACGCGAGCGCTGAGGATGTCGCGCTGCCGTTCGACGACCACGACAGCTGGCGGCGTCCCTACCGCCCCGGGCCCTGGCGTGTCGCGGCCGCGGCCGGTCTGCTGCTGCTTGCCTCGTTCATCCTGTTCGCCGGGATGATCACGGCGTTCGCCGGGGCGCTGCCCGGGGCCGGCGCCTGTCTCGCCCTGGCTCTCGCGGTGATCCTCTGCGCCCTGCGGATGCTGCGGATCGGCGCCTGGGTGAGCCGGCACGGCGTGCGCCGGGTGGGCTTCTTCCGGACGACGACGGTGCCGTGGAACCGTGCGGCGGCGGTCCGTACCGTGCAGCAGCCGGTGAAGTGGCTCGGGTTCCCGCGCACGGTGCAGGGCCAGGCCCTGATCGTCGTACGCAAGGGCGGGGACGCGGTGCCGCCGCTGCTCACGGACTCCAACGCGGACTTCCTGGCGCGGGGTGAGGCGTTCGACCGGGCCGCGGACACGATTGAGGCCTGGGGGGACGAGTACCGGCGTCCCTAGCGGGGCCGGCCGTCCGGCGGTACGTCCTCAATCGCCGGACGGGCTGAAGGACCTTGTACTCCATCGCCGGACGGGCTGGAAACGATGCCCGTCCGGCTCGAAGTGGCCCGTCCGGGTTGAGTTGCCGGGCGGGCTTGCGGGGTTCAAGGGCTGGACGGGGCCGTAGTGGACGCCGGGCGGTTGCGGAGGGCGATGGCTCGTTGCATGGCCTTGCGGGCCCTGGGGGTGTCCCTGGCGTCCTGGTAGGCCACGGCGAGGCGGAACCAGCAGCGCCAGTCGTCCGGCGCGTCCTCCGTCTCCTCCCGGCGGCGTGCGAACACCGCGTCCGCCGAGTCACGGTCGATTCGCCCGCTCGGGGTACGGACCAGTTCGTCGACCGGCAGTCCGCCCTCGGCGTCGAGTTCGGCGGCCAGGGCGTTGGCCCTCCGGACGAACTGGGTGTTCTTCCAGAGGAACCAGATGCCGATGACCGGCAGGATCAGCACGGCGACCCCGAAGGTCACCGTGACCAGCGAGCCGTGCTCGATGAGCAGGACACCCCGGCTGCCGACCAGGACGAAGTAGAAGACCAGGACGGCAGCGGTGACGACGTAAGTGATCTTTGCGCGCATGGCGGGGCTCAGTCAGTTCAGGTCGAGGAAGTTTTCCAGGCCGAACGTGAGGCCCGGAGTGGTCGTCACGCGGCGTGCGCCGAGCAGGATGCCCGGCATGAAGCTGCTGTGGTGCAGGGAGTCGTGCCGGAGGGTGAGGGTCTCGCCCTCGCCCCCGAGCAGCACCTCCTGGTGGGCCAGGAGGCCGCGGAGCCGGACCGAGTGGACCGGGATCCCGTCGACGTCCGCGCCGCGCGCCCCGTCCAGTGCCGTCGCGGTGGCGTCCGGCTGGGGTGCGCAGCCGGCCTCGCGGCGGGCCTCGGCGATCAGCTGGGCGGTGCGCGCGGCGGTGCCGGAGGGGGCGTCCGCCTTGTTGGGGTGGTGCAGCTCGATGACCTCGACCGACTCGAAGTAGCGCGCGGCCTGCTGTGCGAACTTCATGGTGAGGACCGCGCCGATGGAGAAGTTCGGCGCGATGAGCACGCCCGTCCCCGGCGAGCCGGAGAGCCAGGTGGTCAGCTGCGCGAGCCGTTCGTCGGTCCAGCCGGTGGTGCCGACCACGGCGTGGATGCCGTGCCCGGTGCAGAACTCGAGGTTCTCCATCACCGACGTGGGGGTGGTGAGCTCGACGACGACCTGGGCACCGGCGTCCGCCAGGGTCTCCAGCTTGTCGCCGCGGCCGAGTGCGGCCACCAGCTCCATGTCGTCGGCGGCCTCGACGGCTCGGACCGCCTCGGAGCCGATACGGCCCCGGGCACCGAGAACGGCCACGCGCAGCTTGCTCATGCTTGCTTCTTTCGGGTGACGGGTGACTGGTGGCTAGGAGACCGACTCGTGCAGGCGGTCGGCCTGCTTGTCCTTGAGCGGGCCGATGACGGAGAGGGAGGGGCGGTGTCCGAGGACCTCGCCCGCCACCGACCGGACGTCGTCCGGGGTGACCTGCGCGATGCGGGCCAGCATGTCGTCGACCGACATCTGCTCGCCCCAGCACAGTTCGCTCTTGCCGATGCGGTTCATGAGCGCGCCGGTGTCCTCAAGGCCGAGGACGGTGGAGCCGGAGAGCTGGCCGATGGCACGGCCGATCTCCTCGTCGTCCAGGCCGTCCGACGCGACCCGGTCCAGCTCGTCGCGGCAGATCTTGAGCACGTCGTGGACCTGGCTGGGCCGGCAGCCCGCGTACACGCCGAAGAGTCCGCAGTCCGCGAAGCCCGAGGTGTACGAGTAGACGCTGTAGGCGAGGCCGCGCTTCTCCCGTACCTCCTGGAAGAGGCGGGAGCTCATACCGCCGCCGAGGGCGGTGTTGAGGACGCCGAGCGCCCAGCGGCGCTCGTCGGTGCGGGCCAGTCCCGGCATGCCGAGGACCACGTGGGCCTGCTCGGTCTTGCGGTTCAGCAGTTCGACCCTGCCCGCGGTGCGCAGCGTGCGGGAGCCCTCGCGCGGCGCCATCGGGACGGCGTCGGTGCGGGAGAGCGCACCGGCGCGCTCGAATGCCTTGCGGACCTGGCGTACGACCGTGGCGTGGTCGACGTTGCCCGCAGCGGCGACGACCAGGTGCGTGGGGTCGTAGTGCTTCTTGTAGAAGCGGGCGATCTGGCCCCGGTTCAGGGCGTTGATCGTGTCGACGGTGCCGAGGACCGGGCGGCCGAGCGGGGTGTCGCCGAGCATGGTGTGCGCGAACAGGTCGTGCACGCAGTCGCCCGGGTCGTCCTCCGTCATCGCGATCTCCTCCAGGATGACGCCGCGCTCGGCGTCGACGTCCTCGGAGGCGATCAGGGAGCCGGTCAGCATGTCGCAGACGACATCGATGGCCAGCGGCAGGTCCGTGTCGAGGACCCGCGCGTAGTAGCAGGTGTACTCCTTCGCCGTGAAGGCGTTCATCTCGCCGCCGACCGCGTCGATCGCGGACGAGATGTCGAGGGCGCTGCGCTTGCCGGTGCCCTTGAAGAGGAGGTGTTCGAGGTAGTGCGTCGCGCCGTTCAGCGTCGGGGTCTCGTCGCGTGATCCGACGTTGGCCCAGATGCCGAAGGTGGCGGAGCGTACGGAGGGCAGGGTCTCGGTGACGATGCGCAGGCCGCCGGGGAGGACCGTGCGGCGGACCGTGCCGATGCCGTTGCTGCCCTTGAGAAGCGTTTGGGTACGGGCGACGGCCCGCCCCTCCGAGGAGGGGCGGGCCGTCGTCACGGAACTACGGGACGTCACTTGTCGGTGTCGTCCTTCTTCTCGTCCTCTTCGCCCTCGATGACGGGGATGAGGGAGAGCTTGCCGCGGGAGTCGATCTCCGCGATCTCGACCTGGACCTTGGCGCCGACGCCGAGCACGTCCTCGACGTTCTCCACGCGCTTGCCACCGGCGAGCTTGCGGATCTGCGAGATGTGCAGCAGGCCGTCCTTGCCGGGCATCAGGGAGACGAACGCACCGAAGGTGGTGGTCTTGACGACCGTACCCAGGTAGCGCTCGCCGACCTCCGGCATGGTCGGGTTGGCGATCGCGTTGATCGTGGCGCGCGCGGCCTCGGCCTGCGAGCCCTGCTGGGCACCGATGTAGATGGTGCCGTCGTCCTCGATCGTGATGTCGGCGCCGGTGTCCTCCTGGATCTGGTTGATCATCTTGCCCTTGGGGCCGATGACCTCACCGATCTTGTCCACCGGGATCTTGACGGTGATGATCCGCGGGGCGTTGGGGGACATCTCGTCCGGGACGTCGATGGCCTCGTTCATCACATCGAGGATGTGGAGGCGGGCGTCACGGGCCTGCTTCAGCGCGGCGGCCAGGACCGAGGCGGGGATGCCGTCGAGCTTGGTGTCGAGCTGGAGCGCGGTCACGAACTGCTTCGTACCGGCGACCTTGAAGTCCATGTCACCGAACGCGTCCTCGGCACCGAGGATGTCGGTGAGGGCGACGTAGTGGGTCTTGCCGTCGATCTCCTGCGAGATCAGGCCCATGGCGATACCGGCGACGGCGGCCTTGAGGGGCACACCGGCGTTCAGCAGGGACATGGTGGAGGCGCAGACCGAGCCCATGGACGTCGAGCCGTTGGAGCCCAGCGCCTCGGAGACCTGGCGGATCGCGTAGGGGAACTCCTCGCGCGACGGCAGCACCGGCACGATGGCGCGCTCGGCGAGCGCGCCGTGGCCGATCTCGCGGCGCTTGGGCGAGCCCACGCGGCCGGTCTCACCGACGGAGTACGGCGGGAAGTTGTAGTTGTGCATGTAGCGCTTGCGGGTCACCGGGGAGAGGGTGTCCAGCTGCTGCTCCATGCGGAGCATGTTGAGGGTGGTGACGCCCAGGATCTGGGTCTCGCCACGCTCGAAGAGCGCCGAGCCGTGCACGCGCGGGATGGCCTCGACCTCGGCGGCGAGCGTACGGATGTCCGTGACGCCACGGCCGTCGATGCGGACCTTGTCCTTGATGACGCGCTCGCGGACCAGCTTCTTGGTCAGCGCGCGGTAGGCACCCGAGATCTCCTTCTCGCGGCCCTCGAAGGCCGGGAGGAGCTTCTCGCCCGCGATCTCCTTGATGCGGTCGAGCTCCGCCTCGCGGTCCTGCTTGCCGGCGATGGTGAGCGCCTTGGCGAGCTCGGTGCTGACGGCCTTGGTGAGGGCCTCCAGGACGTCGTCCTGGTAGTCGAGGAAGACCGGGAACTCACCGGTGGGCTTGGCGGCCTTGGCGGCGAGGTCGGACTGGGCCTTGCAGAGCGCCTTGATGAAGGGCTTCGCGGCTTCCAGACCGGCGGCGACGACCTCTTCGGTCGGGGCCTCGGCGCCGTCCTGGACGAGCTGGATGGTCTTCTCGGTGGCCTCGGCCTCGACCATCATGATCGCGACGTCGCCGTCCTCGAGGACGCGACCGGCGACGACCATGTCGAAGACGGCGTCCTCGAGCTCGGTGTGCGTCGGGAACGCGACCCACTGGCCCTTGATCAGGGCGACGCGGGTGGCGCCGATCGGGCCGGAGAAGGGCAGGCCCGCCAGGATCGTGGAGGCGGAGGCGGCGTTGATCGCGACCACGTCGTACAGGTGGTCGGGGTTGAGCGCCATGATCGTCTCGACGATCTGGATCTCGTTGCGCAGGCCCTTCTTGAAGGAGGGGCGCAGCGGGCGGTCGATCAGGCGGCAGGTGAGGATCGCGTCCTCGGAGGGGCGGCCCTCCCGGCGGAAGAAGGAGCCGGGGATCTTGCCGGCGGCGTACTGCCGCTCCTCGACGTCCACCGTGAGGGGGAAGAAGTCGAGCTGGTCCTTGGGCCGCTTGGAAGCGGTGGTGGCCGACAGCACCATGGTGTCGTCGTCCAGGTACGCGACGGCGGAGCCTGCGGCCTGCTTGGCCAGGCGGCCCGTCTCGAAGCGGATGGTGCGGGTGCCGAAGGTTCCGTTGTCGATAACGGCCTCGGCGTAGTGGGTCTCGTTCTCCACTAGTGATTTCTCCATACTCGTCGTCTTTCGTCCTGGCGCCCGTGTGGCGCAGGACGGTGCGGAGAAGCGCACCTGTGTGCGGGGCCGGTCTTCGATCGAAGCTCCCGGGCGTTGTCCCGGGGGCCACTACCGAGGACCGGCGGCGGCCGTGGCGCGCCTCTCCTCGTCTGTTGTTGTACGTCCAGGTTACTGAGGTTGCCCCCGGTCCCGCACGTACGGCAAAGGGAGCGGCCCCCTAGAACTGGGAACCGCTCCCTTTCACAGCGTCCTTACTTGGCGCCGCCGGCCGCGCCACGGCGGATGCCGAGGCGGTCGACGAGCGCACGGAAGCGCTGGATGTCCTTCTTGGCCAGGTACTGCAGGAGGCGGCGACGCTGGCCGACCAGGATCAGCAGACCACGACGGGAGTGGTGGTCGTGCTTGTGCGTCTTGAGGTGCTCCGTCAGGTCCGAGATCCGGCGCGAAAGCATGGCGACCTGAACCTCGGGGGAACCGGTGTCGCCCTCCTTCTGCGCGAACTCGGTCATGATCTGCTTCTTCGTAGCGGCGTCGAGCGGCACGCGGTACTCCTCTTGGTCTTCGATGCGCCCACGAGTGCCCCTGGTCTGGATCTCAGGGGAGCTTGGATGACTCGGGAGCGAAGGTCCGATGAGCGCAGCCCCCAGAGTCAACCGGGAACGCGTACACAAACGGCCACAGCCAGACTACCAGCCGTTCGGAGCGGCCCTCGCAGGCCTCAGCCGGTGAGCGCCCTGGCCCGGGCGAAGACGTCGAGGACCGCCAGGCAGAGCGGGACCAGGGGCAGCAGGAGGGCGCTCTCTGTCAGGTCCAGGACCCGGCCCCAGAACGGGGAGAGCCCCTTGCGGGGGACGACGAGGCCGACCGCGGTCAGCAGGGCAGCGCCGGCGGCGACGGCCGCGCAGAGCCAGACCGTACGGATGTCGGAGGCGCCGGGGTCGCCGTAGCCGGCGGACGCGGCGGCGGGCGGGTGCAGGGCGAGGCCGAGGATCAGCAGGGCGAGTGCGCCGATCCCCGCCGTGAGCAGGCACACGACCTGCGAGGTGTAGCGGAAGAGCCGGGCGCGCAGCAGCACGGCCCCTCCCGCGGCGAGGGCGAGGAGCTGTCCCCGGACGTCGCCGGAGAAGCCGAGGACGGCGGCGGCCGCGACGACGACGGCCGCGCAGCCGCCGACGAGGCCGAGCAGCATCTCGTGGCCGCGCCGCGCCCGGTCCGCGAGGTCGTCGGCGTCGACGGGGGTGTCGTGGTGGCCGGTGTCCGGATCGGCGAAGGGGTCGGCGTAGCCCGTCCGGGCGGTGCGCGGCGGGGTGTAGTCGACGGGGAGCCGGGCGTAGCGGGCCGAGAGGCCGGGCAGGAAGGCGACGAGTCCGATGGCGGCCGGGGCGCAGACGGCGGCCGCCGCGGTGGCGGAGGACTCGGTGAGGATCGCGGCGAAGGCGGCCAGGGTTCCCGCGGTGGCGAGGAAGGCCGTCGCGACGAACGGGGCGTCGCCGCCCGGGGTGACGGCGACCAGCACGACGGAGGCGACCAGGACGGCGACGCAGCCGAGCAGCAGCTGGAGCCTGCCGGGGCCCTGGCCGGCGTCCGGGCCGATGATGCCGGAGCCGGCGGCGAGCAGGAGCGGCTGGGCGGCGAGGCCGAGTGCGACGGCCGTGGTCCGGTCCCCGTAGACCCGGGCGCGTACCGCCGCGAAGGCCGTGAGCAGTACTCCGGCGGCGCCCGCGATGACGCCGGGCAGGCTGTGCATGTCGTGGCGGTCCGGGTCGGCGGACCAGAGGACGAGGCCCATCAGGAGGAGCAGCAGCGCGGCGCCCGCCGGGCCGGTGCCGCGCAGCAGGTCCTCGCTCCACAGGTGGCGGTCGCGTCCGACGGCCGAGGCGACGGCGTCCGTGACGTCGTCGAAGACGGCGGGCGGCAGCGAGTCGGCGAAGGGGCGCAGGCTGAGGATCTCGCCGTCGAGCACCTGCTGGTCCGCGAGGGTGCGGGCGCCGTCGAGGACGGTGCCGTCGCGCCGGACGAGGTGGTAGCCGGTGGGGGTGGCGACGGCCTGGGTCCGGCCGGTGAGCCGGAGGATCTCCGGGGCGACGTCGGCGACGGCGAGGTCATGGGGCAGCGCGACGTCGATGCGGCTGTCGGGCGCCACGACGGTGACGCGGCAGAAGCCGGTCGCCGCGGTCGTACTCACGTGTCTGGTCCCCCTGATTCGTGGTTGCGCACGATGCGCGCGCAACCCTACCGGGAGGGGTGAATCCCGGAACGCCGTCGGGAGTGCGGCACGTAGGATCGCGGTCGCGCGGAGGCCAGTTCCGTGGGCGGCGGCTGCCACGGGGGCGCCGGTGCGGGTCCGCCCCGGCCTCCGGCCCGTCCGCACTGAGGGATTGATGCACCGGTGAGCCAGATCGTCGTGAAGCGACCGCCGCGGGCCCTGCCGCCGGAAGTCCCCGGGGACGGGCTGGCGTTGAAGGCCCCTCCCGGGCTGCCGCGCGGGCCGCGGGAGGGACTGCTGATGCAGATCCTGCCGGTGCTCGGCATGGGTTCTTCGGTGGTCTTCTTCTTCTCGCCGCAGGCACCGCCGTTCATGCGGATCATGGGTGTGCTGATGCTGGTGTCGACGGCCGCCATGGTGGTCGCCCAGCTGGTGCGCCACCGGCGCGGTACGCAGGGGCAGTTGGCGGACGCCCGGCGCGACTATCTCGCCTACCTGGCGCAGATCCGGCGCACGGTCCTGCGGACGGCGCGCGCCCAGCGTGACGCGCAGTGGTATCTGCACCCGGGTCCCGATCAGTTGTGGTCGGTCGTGGCCGAGGGCGGCCGGGTCTGGGAACGGCGTTCCGGGGACCGGGACTTCGGGCACGTGCGGATCGGGCTCGGGGCGCAGCCGCTGGCGACGCCCCTCTCGGCGCCGGACACCGATCCGGCGGTCGATCCGGAGCCGGTCTGCGCGCATGCGCTGCGGCGGTTCCTGGCGGTGCACGCCTCGCCGGCCGGGCTGCCGGTGGCGGTGCCGCTGCGGGCGGCGCCCCGGGTGACGGTCTCGGGTCCGGTGGAGCAGGCCCGTTCGGTGGTGAGGGCGCTGCTGGCCCAGGCCGTGACGCTCCACTCGCCCGATGACCTGGTGGTCGCGGTCGTGGCGGCGCCGGAGGCGGTGGCGTGCTGGGACTGGACGAAGTGGCTGCCGCACGCGCAGGTGCCGGGTCAGGCCGACGGGGCCGGTCCGAAGCGGCTGTTCGGGCCGGACACGGCCGCGGTGGAGCCGTTGCTGGCGAACCGGCTGGAGGGGAGGCCCCGGTTCGGCCGGGAGGGCGCGCCGCCGGCGGACCAGCCGCACGTCGTGGTGGTCCTGGACGGTGGCCGGGTGGCGCCGGACTCGCTGCTGGCGGGGGCGGAGGGGCTGCAGGGTGTGACGGTCGTCGAGGTGGCGCGGGGTGAGCCGGCGCCGGGGCGCGGTGGGTTCGTCCTGCGGGTGCGGCCGGGCGGGCTGCGGGTGGAGCCCGGTGCCGGTGCGGCGTACGAGGGTGTGCCGGACGGTCTTTCGCTCCCTGCGGCCGAGGCGCTGGCGCGGCAGCTGGCGCCGCTGCGGACGGGCGGCGGCAAGGACGACGAACCGCTGCTGGCCGAGCTGGACTTCACCGATCTGCTGAACCTCGGGGACGCGGGTGCGGTCGATGTGGCGCGGACCTGGCGGCCGCGGCCGGTCTCGGAGCGGCTGCGGGTGCCGATCGGGGTCGGTGAGGACGGCCTGCCGGTGATGCTGGACCTCAAGGAGGCGGCGCAGGACGGCATGGGGCCGCACGGGCTGTGCGTGGGCGCGACGGGTTCGGGCAAGTCGGAGCTGCTGCGGACGCTGGTGCTGGGGCTCGCGGTCACGCACTCGTCCGAGACGCTGAACTTCGTGCTCGCGGACTTCAAGGGCGGGGCGACGTTCGCCGGGATGGCGCAGCTGCCGCACGTGGCCGCGGTCATCACCAATCTGTCCGACGACCTGTCCCTGGTCGACCGGATGGGGGACGCGATCCGCGGCGAGCTCCAGCGCCGGCAGGAGCTGCTGCGGTCGGCGGGCGGATACGCCGGTGTCCACGACTACGAGAAGGCCCGGGCGGCGGGGGCGGCGCTGGAGCCGCTGGCCTCGTTGGTGCTGGTGATCGACGAGTTCTCCGAACTGCTCACCGCCAAGCCGGACTTCATCGACATGTTCCTCCAGATCGGCCGTATCGGCCGTTCGCTGGGTGTGCATCTGCTGCTGGCCTCGCAGCGGCTGGAGGAGGGGAAGCTGCGCGGTCTGGACACGTATCTCTCGTACCGGATCGGGCTGCGGACCTTTTCGGCGGCGGAGTCGCGGACGGCGCTGGGGGTGCCGGACGCCTACGAGTTGCCTTCGGTGCCGGGCTCGGGCTTCCTCAAGTCGGGTACGGAGGAGATGACGCGGTTCAAGGCGGCGTATGTGTCGGGGGCGTACCGCAGGGGCGGCCCCGGGCCGGTGGCGGGGCAGGTGCCGGCGGTGCGGCGGGCCGCCCTGTTCCGTGCGATGCCGGTGCCGGTGCCGAAGTCCGGGTCCGGGTCCGGCGGGGACGCGCCGCCGGCGGCTCCGGCGCTGGTGCCTCAGGACGCGCTCGCCGACACCGTGCTCGACGTGGTGGTGCGGCGGCTGGAGGGGCAGGGGGTGCCCGCGCATCAGGTGTGGCTGCCGCCGCTGGACCGGGCTCCGACGCTGGATCAGCTGCTGCCGGGGCTGGCGCCCGCCGGGGAGCGCGGATTCACCGCGACGGGGTACACCCGGCCCGGCGGGCTGACGGTCCCGCTCGGCCTGATCGACAAGCCGTTCGAGCAGCGGCGCGAGGTGCTGTACCGCGACTTCTCCGGGGCGGCGGGCCACCTGATGGTGGTCGGCGGTCCGCAGTCGGGCAAGTCGACGCTGCTGCGGACGCTGATCGCGTCGTTCGCGCTGACCCACACCCCGCAGGAGGTGCAGTTCTACGGTCTCGACTTCGGCGGTGGCGGGCTCGCCCCGGTCGCGGAGCTGCCGCACGTGGGACAGATCGCCTCCCGGCTGGATCCTGAGCGGGTGCGGCGCACGGTCGCCGAGGTGGCGGGGGTGCTGAGCCGGCGCGAGGAGCTGTTCCGGGCCCGGGGCATCGACTCCGTTGCCACCTACCGGCGCATGCGCGCCCTCGGTGAGCTGCCGGGCGAGGAGTGGGGCGACGTCTTCCTGGTCATCGACGGCTGGGGCGGTTTCCGCAACGAGTACGAGCGTCTGGAGCCGGTCGTCACGGACATCGCCGCGCGCGGTCTCGGCTACGGAGTCCATGTGGTCCTCTCGGCGGCCCGCTACATGGAGGTGCGGGCCGCGCTCAAGGACCAGATCCTCGGGCGGCTCGAACTGCGGCTCGGCGACGTCATGGACTCCGAGTTCGACCGGAAGGTCGCCGCCCGGGTGCCGGCCGGGGTGCCGGGCCGCGGCCAGGTGGCGGAGAAGCTGCACTTCATGACGGCGCTGCCGCGCGTCGACGCGGTGTCCGGTGCGGACGGTCTCGCCGCGGCGACCGCCGCGTTCGTCGAGACGGTCCGGGCGCACCGGGCGGGCCCGTCTGCCCCCGCCGTTCGGCTGCTGCCGGTCGAGCTGCCCGCCGAGCGGCTCCCGAAGGGGTTCGAGTTCCCGCACCGGGGCGTCGCGATCGGGATCGCCGAGACGGATCTGGAGCCGGTGTTCGTCGACTTCGACACCGATCCGTTCTTCCTGGTCTTCGGCGAGAGCGAGTCGGGGAAGACCGCTCTGCTGCGGCTGATCGCCAAGCAGATCGCGGAGCGCCACTCCCCCGACGAGGCCAAGCTCGTCGTCGCGGACTACCGGCGGGGGCTGCTGGGGCGGCTGCCCGAGACCCATCTGCTGGAGTACGCGCCGACGGCGGGGGCGCTGCGGACGCATATGGAGGCGCTGGCCGGGGTGTTCGCCCGGCGGCAGCCGCCGGCGGACGTCACTCCGACACAGTTGCGCGAGGGCAGCTGGTGGACGGGCCCGCGGATCTTCGTCGTCGTCGACGACTACGACCTGGTGGCGACGGGTGCGGGCAGTCCGCTGGCCCCGCTGGCGGAGTATCTGCCGTTCGCCCGGGACACCGGGGTGCGCTTCGTCGTCGCGCGCAGCTCGGCGGGGGCCTCGCGGGCCCTGTACGAGCCGTTCCTCCAGCGGATCAGGGAGCTGGGCGCGCAGGGTGTGGTGCTGTCCGGTGATCCGGCCGAGGGCGACCTGATCGGGCCGGTGCGCGGGCATCCGATGCCGCCGGGGCGCGGCTACTTCGCGACCCGCCGGCGGGGCACTCCGCTGGTGCAGACCGGATGGCTGCCGGAGCGCCCCTGACCGGCCCGGCGGGGAGGGTGCGCGGGGCGGCGAGAGCACAGATCGGCAGCGTCCGCTGCCGAATCGCGGACCCGGCCACGGCGTACGGCGATGCCTGTACGGTGCCGTGCAGAGCCACGTACGGAGAGGAACCCTTGACGATGGGCACGCAGGCGGAGAAGGACGAGCTGTACGCACTCGACATCTCGGGGGTGGAATGGCTGAGTGCGCCGGGGACCGAGGAGGCCGAGGAGCGCGTCGAGATCGCGCATCTGCCGGGCGGCGCGGTGGCGATGAGGTCCTCGCTGGATCCGGAGACGGTGCTGCGGTACACGGAGGCCGAGTGGAACGCGTTCGTGCTGGGCGCCCGGGACGGCGAGTTCGACCTGACGTAGTGCCGGGGCGGCAGGAGTCGAGGGGCACGTTCGGGTGAACGTGCCCCTCGTGCCGTACGTACGCCGGGCGTCCGGGGTCAGTAGGCCTCGGTGAACAGGCGTGAGGACTTGAGGTCCGTGGCGCGGTAGTTGTCCTTGCCCGTCTCGACGAGCTTCGCGACCTGTTCCAGGCGGTCCTTCATGTGGCCGGCCCTGCCGCGGTACTTGTGCTGGAGCGTGACGTACTCGGCGTGGGCCTCACCGTCCCAGGTGTCGGTGACGACCTTGAGCGCGGCGTCCATCTCCTCCAGGTCCTGGCAGATGTTCCGCGACACCGCACGGATGCGGTTCGCCATCTCCTGGACGGTCTCGTACCTGACCTTGGTGTGCGGGTCGTGACCCATCGGGGTGCTCCTCTGGCTCGGCTGCGGGGATGCGGGCGGCTCAGACGCCGTTCAGTCCGGAGGTGTTGGCCGGTGCGGCCGGCTCCCTCACGGCGTTGAAGGCCGCGCGGACCTCCTCGTCGTTGGCATTGCTGAGGTTCTTCGTGCTGCCGACCGCGTGGAGCAGCACCTGGAGGAGGCGGCGGATCGTGTCGTGGTCCTCGTTGATGACCAGCTGGGCGGAGGTGAAGCCCGAGGCGCCGACACCGGTCCACCCCGCCCCGGCCGTCGCCAGCAGGTCGGCGAGCTCCCTGGACTGTCTGGAGACCGCCTCGGCCGTGTTGATGATCTTGTTCTTGGCCTGGACGACCGGGTCGTCGGCGAGTGCGAAACCGCCCGCGGGGCTGGTCATGCGGAGGTCCTCCCTGGGGTCGTGAAGAAGGCACGGCCGGGGGCGGTCACGCCGGCTCCGGGGGCTCCCCGGACGGCTCCTGATCCCCCGTCACGCATCTGAAGTGCGCGTTCACCCTAGCCATTTCGCCGCCCCTCCCCGTCGCACCCGGCGCGCGTGGAACCGGCCGGGAGCGGGTCACCGGCCGCGCGCGACGCGGCGTCTGCGGAGGTCGCGCGCGACGGTCGCGACGCCGGCCACCACACCGACCAGCACGACGGCCGCGGCCAGTGCCGAGGTCGCGTAGCGCTTGGCGCGCTGCTGAGAGGTCTCACCCGTCGACAGGCGCGCGGGCTCCGGTGCGAGAGCGCCGGCCGGTGGTGTGTCGGGATGCGGAGCGTCCTGCGGGGCGTCGTCTCCCGAGAGCGCGCGGACCGGATCGACTACACCCCATCCGACGAAGGCGTCACGGCCGTTGACGGAGCGTTCCGCGGTCTGTTCGATACGGGCGATGACCTGCGGCGCCGTCCAGTGCGGGTACTTGGCGCGCATCAGGGCGGCGACCCCGGTGACGTAGGGCGCGGCGAAGCTGGTGCCGTTGTCGGTGCACTGGCCGTCGCCCGGCACGGTGGACACGATGTCGACCCCGGGTGCGGCGACCCCCACGAACTCCCCTGCCTGGGAGAAGGGGGCGCGTTCGTTGTTGCGGTCGGACGCGGCGACGGCGAGGACGCCGTCGAAGGCGGCGGGGTAGGTGCGGCGGAGCCTGCCGTCCATGCCGTCGTTGCCCGCGGCGGCGACCACCACGACGTCCTTGCCGACCGCCCGCGCCACCGCCCGGCCCAGCACGGAGTCGTCGGCCAGCGGCCGGGTGGTGTCCTGGGAGATGTTGATGACCCGGGCGCCCTCGGCGATCGCGTGGTCGATCGCGGCGGCCATCGTGGAGTCCTTGCCGTTGTGCCGCCCGTCGTTCTGGCGGACCGGGATGATCGTCGCCTCGGGGGCCAGTCCGACGAATCCGGTGCCGCCGCGGGGGCGGGCGGCGATGATGCCGGCGACCTTGGTGCCGTGGCCGACCGCGTCCACGGTGCCGTCGCTGCCGCCGGTGTAGTCGATGCCCGCGGAGGCGTCCACGGCGGTGCTCAGTTGGGGGTTGGTGTCGTCCACCCCGGTGTCGATGACGGCGACGCGGACTCCCTTGCCGCGTGTGTCCTGCCACAGTTCGTCCAGCAGCACCCGCTGGAGCGGCCAGGGCCGGCCCTCGAACTGCTTCGTCATCGGGAAGGCGCACTCGCCGCCTCCGTCCAGCTGCGGACCGTCGGCACCGGCAGCGGCGTACGCGGCCTGCGGCCCCGCGAGGGCGACCAGCGCGGCGGCGGCCGCCGTCAGCAGAACCCTCGTCCGGTACGGCATCGTGCTCTCTCCCCCGCTTCTGTCCACTGGTGTCCCGCCGGTGCTTCGCTCCTGGCTCCGTCAGGAACCCTGCGGTCTGCGGGCGCTGTTGGTGTCGAGCCGGGGACCCTTGGCCAGGAACTCCGACCAGGCGAGGGGGACCAGGACGGGCCGCACCGTCCCGTAGCCGAGCCTGATCTGCGCCTGGCTCGGTTCGGGCCGCCCGTCCTGGCCGGCCGCCGCACCGCCGGCCCCGATCCCGGAGCGGGCGGTGTCGCTGTCGCCGTTCGCCTGAACCGCGTACCGCAGTCCGGTGTCGGTCACCAGGAAGAGTGATCCGTCCGGGCTCGTCTGTCCTTCGCGGACCTGGGTGTAGAGGAGCCCGCTGCCCGGGGTGACGTACGTGCTCGTGCCGCCGGCGCCGACGGGGGCGGGGTACGCCGGGCCCGCCCAGGTGCTCAGTGTGGCGCGGCCCGTGCCGTCCGTGCGGCGCAGCACGTTGCAGACGGTGTCGCGGCCCGAGCCGCCGGCGCCGGCGGTGTTGGCCCGGACGGCCTTGTGCGCGGGCCAGTGCGCCGCCTGCCCGGCGAAGGTCCCGGACTCGGGGACGAAGTCCTGGAGTCCGGCGGCACGCGCCTCTCCGGCCAGGTCGAGCGCGGCGGTCTGCGGGGAGTTGACCAGCAGCCAGGCGGTGAACTCGGAGACCTTCTCGACCCGGCCGTCGAGAACAATGTAGTGGGCGGTGCCCTCACCGTTCCTGGTGCGCAGCACCGTGCCGACACGGTTCTCCCGGGCGGAGAGGTGTCCCTCGATGTGTGCGGGGGCGCCGACCTTGCCGGGGATGTGCGGGAAGGCGACCGGGCTGCCGTCGTGCAGGGTGGCCAGCCAGTCGTCGGTGACGGGCTGCGGCTGGGCTGCGCCGACCAGGGCGTCGGTCAGATGGCCGAGGTCGGCGGCGGTCTCGTCGATGCGGTACTTGCTGCCGCGGGCGTCGACGAGGTAGCGGGTCGCGTCCTGTCCCCTGACGTAGAGGACCTGGCCGCCGGTGAGCCGGCCGGGGCCCTCGGTCAGCTCCTTGTCGCGTTCGGCGAGGACGAAGGCCGCCTTCTGCACGGTGTCGCCCCTGCCGCCGGGCTGTACGCAGACGGCCCAGCGCTTGGCGGTGCCCGCGTCCTCCTTCTCGGGCAGCCGGTCGGGGGCGTAGGGGATGCCGAGGACCGGACCGCGCGCGGGCCTGCCCGCGTCGAGGATGTCGTCGTCGACCTGGACGACGCCGTAGTTCTGCGGGGTCAGCAGCAGCCTGGCCGAGGCGAGGTTCAGCACGGGGTGCAGGAGCGTCCTGGCGTCCGCGCCCCTGCCGGTGGTGAGCACCACGTAGCGGGTGGTCGACGTCTTGCCGACGATCACCTTGGTGCCGGGGGCGTCCCAGTCCTTGGGGGCGGCCGGTCTGAACATCCCGTAGGCGCCGAAGCCGGCGAGGATCAGGGCGCCGGCGACGAGTCCCGGAACGACGGCGCGCAGGGGACGCGGGGCGCCCTCGTCGGTGCCGGTGGGCGAGGGCCCCAGGAACGCCGCCACCATGCGCCGCTTCGCGAAGGTGTACGCGTTGAGTTCGTCGCGCCGCGATGCCATGAGTCCGCCCGTCCCCCGAGTCCGTCCGCACGGCACCGGGAACGACTGCGGCCGGCGTCCCGTACGGGCCCCCGATGCCGGGCCGACCCCTACTATGCCTGTCGATTCAGGGGTGTTGCGGGCCGGGTAGGGTGATTCACCCCGCCGGAGACCTCGGCGGTACGGGCGTGGCACGGGTCGCAACGGGGCCCGGGGCCGGATGAACGGGGGCGTGCCGCGATGACGGCTTCCGCGACACGGCCGGCTCCGGCCGGGGGCTCGCCGGCCCCCGCAGTCCGCCGGGCCGGCGGGCCGGGCCTGGCGCGGCTGAGCGGGCGGGCCGGGCCGTTCGGACCGTTCCGGCTGCACCAGCTCGTCCTGGTCGAGATCGCGGCGGCGCTGCTGCTCTGCGCCTGGGTGGCCGACCCCCTGCTGCTGGCCCCGGCCGCGGTGCCGGCCGGGCTGCTGGTGGTGCTGGCCGTCGTCCGCAGGCACCGCCGCTCCCTTCCCTCGCTGCTGTCCTCGGTCCTCGCGTTGCGGGCCCGTACCCGCGGGGCCGCGTCGAGGGTGCCGGCGGCGGGCACGGATCCGGGCATCGCGCCCGTGGCCGAGTGCGAACCGGCCCTGCGCACCTACGCGTTCGGGGACCGCGACCGGCGGCCGGTCGGCATGATCGGCGACGGTACGTATCTGACGGCCGTCATCCGGATCGACGCGGACGGGACTGCGCTGCGTCCGGACCGGTCCGCGCGTCCGCTGCCCCTGGCCCTCGTGCGGGACGCGCTCGACGTCGACGGCATCCGGCTGGAGTCGGCGCAGATCGTCCAGCACACCCAGCCGGCGCCCGCGCCGCAGCTGCCGGAGGAATCGGTCGCGGCCCGCAACTACGCACCCCTGCAGGCCCGCACGGGTTCCCCCGCGGTCCGGATCACCTGGATCGCGCTGAAGCTGGCTCCGGAGCTCTGCCCGGAGGCCGTACGGGCACGCGGCGGCGGTCTCGCCGGTGCGCAGAAGTGCCTGGTGCGCGCGGCCGACCAGCTGGCCGGCCGGCTGACCGGTGCGGGGTTCACCGCGACGGTGCTGGCTGAGCAGGAGCTCGGCGCCGCCCTGGCCACGTCCGCCTGCGCGAGCCCGGCGGTCACGGCGCGGGCCGGCCGGGGCGGGACGCCCGCCCGTCGTACCCGGGAGACCTCGCGCGCTTGGTGGTGCGACGGCCGGCCGCACACCACGTACTGGGTGCGCCGCTGGCCGGAGTTCGGCGGCGGTGCCCCGATGCCGCGGCTCGTCGCGCTGCTCACCTCGGTCCCGGCCCTGGCCACGACCTTCAGCCTCACGCTGGGACACGGCGACCGGCAGGAGACCTCGGTCATCGGCCACCTCCGGGTCACCGGCCGCGACGACCGTGAACTCCTGTCCGCCAGGCACGAGTTGGAGCGGACGGCACGCGGGGTGGGGACCTCGCTGGTCCGGCTCGACCGCGAACAGCTGCCCGGACTGCTCGCGACACTGCCGCTCGGAGGTGCCCGCTGATGTCCGTACCCGCACGCGCCCGCGGGCTGCTGGGGTTCGTACTGCCCCGTCCGCGCCTGCCCCGGCACACGGTCCGCCCCGACCAGCTGGCGTCGCTGGCCCTGCCGGTCGGCGATGACGGCGTGGTGATCGGCGTGGACGGCGAGGGCAGCCCGGCCGTGCTCGGCCTCAACCGGCCCACGCCGTACGACGTCACGCTGATCGGCGGCCTGTGGACGGCGCAGGTGCTCGCGCTGCGGGCGGCCGCGACGGGCGCGCGGATCGTGGTGGAGACGGGTCGGGCCGCCGCCTGGGCGGAGCTGGTGCGGGCGGCCGGCGGTGACGGCTGCGGCATCACGCTCCACGAGGTGGGACGGGTCCCGCCGCAGGGCCCCTGCGCAGGGTCCCCGGTCGTCGTGGTGCGTGACTGCGGCATAAGGCCACCGCGTGGGCGCGTGACCTCCGGCCCCTGGCAGTCGGTGGTGACGCTGCTTCCGTATCTGAGTCCGGCGGCGGCCGGGCTGATGGAGAAGTCGTCCCTGGCCGGCGTCCAGCGGGTGTCCCCCGACGAGGCCGGACAGATCGGCCGGCTGATGGGTCTCGACGCCGAGGAGACCAGGACCCTGTCCACCCTGACGGACGGGGTCACCCTCTGGTGCACCCGGCGGGACCGGCGGTTCGTGCGCACCCTGCCGACCGATGCGGAATCGGGACTGCTCGGCAGCGCACGCCGGATGGACTGACGGCGCAGGGGCAGCGTGTACGAATTGTTCAGATTCCCCTGCACGGATGTGCATGTTTGACCGCTTTGCGGGTCATCGCCTGTCGTACTCAGTCCACTTGAGGGCAGTACGTGACGTACGGGACAGCTGCCGCGGTGCTGTACGGCCTGCCGTAGCGGCCCCGATGACGATTAGGGTGGGTCCGGGCGCGGCAGAAGAACCTGCGGGCAGGCGATGCGCGTCCCAGGGGGAGAGCCGGGCGGTTCGCACGACGGAAGACGGTGGCCCCCACCCCCCACGGCACAAGGGTGCTCGACCACACCAGGAGGCAAAGTGAACGGCGATCGGGACGAGATGCGCGGGGGCTGGAACAAGCCCGTCGACGAGTCGTCCGACGCGGAGCCCGCAGAGATGACGGGTGAGTTCACCATCGACTACACCCCGCCCGCCTGGTACACGCAGAACGCGCCGGGCGACTCCTCGGGCGGCGCCGGGTCGTATCTGGCGCCTCCGCCGCCCAGCGGCGCCCCGGTGTCCGTGCCCGGGCTCCCGCCCGGGAGCGGGTTCGAGCCCGACTGGACTCCGGCGCCGCCGGCCTCCGCACACGGCACGGCCGAGTCCGGCGCCTCGCCGGACCCCTTCGGGAGCGGCGATGTGGAGAGCGGCGCGACGATGCGGTTCTCGTCCGCCGCACTGAAGCGGGAGATCGCGGAGCGCGAGGCCGCCGCCCGGGCGGAGAGCGACGACGCGGACGGCCCGGCTGCGGAGGCGGAGGCGGACGGCGCGGACGGAACGGATGACGGTACGGACACGGCCGACGGCGCCGGTTCACGTGCCGATGCGGCCGTGGACCCGGACGTGAACGCGGAGGCCGCGCACGACGGCTCCGGCGATGACGCCGCGGCCTCGGACGCCGCCGAGGATTCGTCCGACGCGACGCCGTCCGATGCGGTTCCGTCCGATGCGGTTCCGGCGGACGCGGTACCGGCAGACGTCGTTCCGGCCGACTTCGTTCCCGCGGAGGCGGAGGCCGAGGCCGAGGCCCCCGAGGCCGACGGCGACGAGCCTGCCGACGCCCCGCCCCTGGACGGCGTGACCGCCGACGCCACCGGCCCCGACGCCTCCGGCGCCCCGCGGTCCGACGAGCCCAACAACGCCGTGCCCTCCGACTCCGTACCCTCCGACTCCGTACCGTCCGACTCCGTGCCCCCGGCCGCCGTGGCGGACGCCGCCCCTCTCGACGTACCTTTCGACAACACGCCCCAGGACGCGTCGCCGGCCCCCTGGACGCCGGCCCCGGCGCCGGGCGGACTGCCGCCGCTGCCGCCCTCGTTCCAGCCCGCGACGCCGCAGCCCGCCGCGCCACAGCCGGCGTCCCACTGGCCCCCGGCCACTCCGGCCAACGAGGCGCCCGGCGGCTACGGCTTCCCGAAGGCGCCCGCGGCCCAGGCCCCGCAGGGCCAGCAGGCTCCCCCGGCGCCGCAGCAGCCCCAGCCGGGCGCTCCGGCACCGCAGCCCGGATACGGCTTCCCTCAGCAGCCGCATCCGCAGCAGGCCCTGCCCCCGGCCGGCGCCCCGGCCCAGCTCCCGCCGCCGGCCGCCCCGCAGGCACCCCAGGCCCCGGTCACACCGCAGGCACCGCAGCCGCCCCAGGCCTCGCAGGCGCCGCAGTGGCCCGGGCAGCAGCAGCCGAGCGCGGCGCTGCCCCCGGCGACACCTCAGACGCCTCAGACACCTCAATCGCCTCAGGCAGCGCAGACACCCCAGGCTCCGCAGCTGCCCCAGGCACCTCAACACCCGCAGGCCCCTCAGCAGCCGCAGCCGCCGAGCGCGTACGGCTTCCCCCAGGGCGCCCAGCCGCCCGTTCCGGCTCCCGCCCCGGCCACGCCGAATCTGCCCGCGCAGATCTCTCCGCAGCAGCATCTGCCACAGCAGGCGCAGCAGCCCCAGCACCCGCAGCAACTCCCGCCGCAGGGGCCGCCCGTCGATCCGCGTGCCGGGAGCGCCTGGCCCATGCCGGTCACCCATGACCAGCGCGAGCGTTCGATGCCGGGTGCCCCGATCGGCTACACGGCCGCCGTCGAGCTGTCCTCCGACCGGCTGGTCCGGGGCAAGCAGAAGACGAAGAGCAGCCGCAACCCGTCCGGTGCGTCCCGCTTCAAGCTGGGCGGCAAGAAGGAGGAGATCGAGCGGCAGCGCAAGCTGGAGCTGATCCGCACCCCGGTGCTCTCCTGCTACCGGATCGCGGTGATCAGCCTCAAGGGCGGCGTCGGCAAGACCACGACGACCACCGCGCTCGGCGCGACCCTGGCCACCGAGCGGCAGGACAAGATCCTCGCCATCGACGCCAACCCGGACGCCGGCACGCTGGGCCGCCGGGTCCGCCGGGAGACCGGCGCGACCATCCGCGACCTGGTGCACGCGATCCCGCACCTCAACTCGTACATGGACATCCGGCGGTTCACCTCGCAGGCGCCCTCCGGCCTGGAGATCATCGCCAACGACGTGGACCCGGCGGTCTCGACCACGTTCAACGACGAGGACTACCGCCGGGCGATCGAGGTGCTGGGCAAGCAGTACCCCATCATCCTCACGGACTCGGGCACGGGGCTGCTGTACAGCGCCATGCGCGGAGTGCTGGACCTCGCCGACCAGCTGATCATCATCTCCACCCCGTCGGTCGACGGTGCGTCAAGCGCCTCCACCACGCTGGACTGGCTGTCGGCGCACGGGTACGCGGACCTGGTCCAGCGGTCCCTCACGGTCATCTCCGGAGTTCGCGAGACCGGGAAGATGATCAAGGTCGATGACATCGTCCAGCACTTCGAGACGCGCTGCCGCGGCGTGGTCGTCGTCCCGTTCGACGAGCACCTGTCGGCCGGCGCCGAGGTCGACCTCGACATGATGCGCCCGAAGACCCGGGACGCGTACTTCCACCTCTCCGCCCTGGTCGCCGAGGACTTCGCGCGCGCCCAGCAGCAGCAGGGGCTGTGGACGTCGGACGGCAGCAGCCCGCCGCCGCAGTACGCCCCGCCGATGCCCGGTCAGCAGATGCCCGGTCAGCAGGTCCCGCAGCAGCAGCCGTACGCACCCCAGCAGCCCTACCCGCCGCAGCAGGGACAGCAGCCGGGCCAGCCGTACCCGCCCCAGCAGGGGCAGCCCTACGGCGGACAGCCGCAGCAGCCCTATCCCCCGCAGCCGGCACCGGGCGCCGGGCAGAACTGGCAGCAGTCGCTGCCCTCGCAGGCCCAGTCGGCGGCCGGTCAGGCCGGTCCGCCGCAGCCGCAGCAACAGGGCGGACAGCCAGGTCAGCCGGGGCAGCCCGCACACCCGGAACTCCAGGGCCCGGTTCCGCCCGCGGGGTGGCAGCAGCAGCCGCCGCAGCCGCCGCCAGCGCCTCAGCAGTAAGGCGTCAGAGGTCTGAACCAATGAGGGTCCACATCGCTTCCGCGATGGGGACCCTCATTGCATTCCCGCAGACCACACGCGGTTTCGGTGACCGTTGACGTGGCTCGACCACCGCTGATAAACCTTCGCTTCACCAGCTGGCGAACCACAGATCAACCCGCCTTCTCCGTGCGAGTCATGACGCGAGGTCCCTGACCATGGTCGAAAGAGTTCCACCGCCCTCCGCCCAGCCACGTTCACGTCTGCGTATCCTCCTGGCGTCCGGCGCCGCGGCCCTTGCGCTCGCAGCCGGGTCCGTCGTACCGGGCATGCCCCTCGGGGCCGCTCCCCAGCAGGCGCAGGCCGCCGACAGCGGCAACAAGACGCTGACCGTCGCGGTCGCGCAGAGCGTCGACTCACTGAGCCCGTTCCTCGCCCAGAAGCTGCTGAGCACGAGCGTCTCCCGGCTCATGTACGACTTCCTGACGAACTACGACCCGAAGGACAATCACGCCGTCCCGGGTCTCGCCACCAAGTGGGAGCCGTCGGCCGACAAGCTGACGTGGACGTACACCATTCGGTCCAACTCCAAGTGGTCGGACGGTCAGCAGGCCACCGCCGAGGACGCGGCCTGGACGTTCAACAAGATCATGACCGACGAGGGCGCCGCGCAGGCGAACGGCAGCTTCGTCACCAACTTCAAGAAGGTCACGGCCCCCAGCCCGACGAAGCTGGTCATCGAGCTCAAGGAACCGCAGGCCACGATGGCCGCGCTCGATGTCCCGATCGTCCCCAAGCACGTCTGGGAGAAGGTCAAGGACTTCTCGAAGTTCAACAACGACACCGACTTCCCGATCGTCGGCAACGGGCCCTTCGTCCTGAGCGACTACAAGGTCGACCAGTACGTGAAGCTCAAGGCCAACAAGGACTTCTGGCGCGGCAAGCCCAAGTTCGACGAGCTGGTCTTCAAGACGTACAAGGACCAGGACGCCGCCGTCGCCGCGCTCCGCAAGGGTGAGGTCTCCTTCGTCGCCGGCTCTCCGGCCCTGACGCCCGCCCAGGCCGCTTCGCTCAAGGGCGAGGCGAACATCAAGGTCAACGAGGGTCCGGGCCGCCGCTTCTTCGCGCTGGCCACCAACCCGGGTGCGCAGACCAAGGACGGCAAGAAGTTCGGCAACGGCAACAAGGCGCTGCTCGACCAGAAGGTCCGTCAGGCGCTGTTCCTGTCGATCGACCGCAAGACGATCATCGACAAGGTCTTCCAGGGCCACGCCGTCGAGGGCCAGGGGTACATCCCGCCGCGCTTCTCGGCGTACGAGTGGAAGCCGTCGGCGAGCCAGAGCCTGGCCTACGACCCGGCCAAGGCCGGCAAGCTCCTGGACCAGGCGGGCTACGCGCTCAAGGACGGCAAGCGCGTCGGCAAGGACGGCAAGGCGCTCGACCTGCGCATCCTGTGCCACGCGACGGACCCGAACGACAAGGCGATCGGCAAGTACCTCAAGGAGTGGTGGGGCAAGCTCGGCGTCGGGCTCAAGGTCGACTGCCTCGACGACGTCTCCGTCCCCTGGTACGCCGGTGAGTACGACCTCGCCTTCGACGGCTGGTCCGTCAACCCGGACCCGGACTTCGTCCTCGGCATCCACACCTGCGCCGCCCTGCCGACCAAGGCCAAGGCGAGCGCGGCCACGGACAACTTCATCTGCGACAAGACGTTCGACAGCCTCTACAAGAAGCAGCTCGCCGAGTACGACCCCGCCAAGCGGGCGGACATCGTCGGCCAGATGCAGTCCTGGCTGTACGACTCCGGGTACATGAACGTCATCGCGTACCCGAACGCGGTCGAGGCCTACCGCACCGACCAGATCAAGTCGATCACGACCATGCCCGAGGCGGCCGGCAACATCTACGGCCAGGACGGGTACTGGAGCTGGTGGTCGGCCGTTCCGGCCGGCAGCGACGACGCGAACGGTGACAGCAGCGGCTCCGGTTCGAGCTCCACGGGGCTCGTCATCGGCATCGTGGTCGCCGTGGTGGTCCTCGCCGGCGGCGGGTTCCTCATCTCCAGGCGCCGCCGCACCACAGCGGACGAGCGCGAGTAGTTCCGCGGACCGCGGGTAGTTCCCGCGGACGGGATGAGAGCGAACGGCGGCGGGGCCCGGGCAGCCGGGCCCCGCCGGCCGGTCCCTCTAAGTGCAGCACGAGTAACGAGAGTTCCCATGACAGCTGACAGCACTCCGGCGCTCGTGAAACAGGCGGATGCGGACACGGACGGTCCGGCTCCGGCCGCCGCTCCGGCCGCCCGCGGCCCACGGGCGCGCAACACCAAGGCCTATCTCAAGTACGTGGCCGCGAAGATCTTCGGCGCGGTGGTCTCGCTGTTCGCCGTGCTGGTCACGAGCTTCTTCCTCTTCCGGCTCATCCCCAGCGACCCGGTGAAGCAGATGACCGGCGGCCGGCGCGTCTCGGCCGAACAGCTCGAATCACTGCGCCACCAGTTCGGCCTCGACCAGCCGATGTGGCAGCAGTTCACCAGTTACGTGGGCGACGCCCTCACCGGCGACTTCGGCACCTCGTTCCAGTACCACGCCCCGGTCATGGACAAGATCATCGAGGCGCTCCCGGCGACGCTGCTGCTCACCGGCACGGCGTACGTCCTCTTCAGCGCGCTGGGCATCTGGCTCGGCACCCGTACCGCCTGGCGCAACGGGTCGAACAGCGACCGCTTCAACACCGCGCTGGCGCTCACGCTCTACTCGGTGCCGTCGTTCTGGCTCGGCCTGCTCCTGATCATCGTCTTCGCGGTGGGCGTCGGCCCGATCCCCGGCATGTTCCCGACGGGCGGTCTGTCGTCCACCGACGGTGCGACCGGCTTCGCGCACATCATGGACGTCGCCCACCACATGGTGCTCCCCGTGATCACCCTGGTCGCGGTCGGTTACGCGCAGACCCTCCTGGTGATGCGCTCATCGCTCCTCGACGAGATGGGCAGCGACTACCTGACGACGGCCCGCGCCAAGGGGCTGCGCGACGACGTGGTGCGCCGCAGACACGCCGTCCCCAACGCGATGCTGCCGACGTTCACGCTGATGTTCGTCAATCTGGGGCACGTGGTCGCCGGACAGATCCTGGTCGAGACGGTGTTCTCCTGGCCGGGACTCGGCGGGCTCTTCTACTCCGCGCTCAGTGTCCCCGACCTTCCCCTCGTCCAGGGGCTGTTCTTCGTCTTCGCCACCGCGGTGATCCTGGCGAACACCCTGGCCGATCTGCTGTATCCGCTGCTCGATCCCCGGGTGGGCCGATGACGACCGAATCCATGCCCGCGTCCACGCCGGACACCGAGGCGCCCGCGCCCGAAGATCCCGGCGCCGGCGCGGCCAAGAGTCCGCGCGCCCTGGCCCGGGCCCGCAAGCGCCGTTCCGTCGCCAGGTTCTGGCGGGAGTACCGCGGTCACCGCGGCGGTCTGTGGGGCCTGGCCGGGCTCGTCCTGATCGCGCTGATCGCGGTGTTCGCCCCCGCACTGACCGGGGCGGACGCGCAGAGCGTCACCGAGGCGCCGGGCGGTGCCCTGGAGTCACCGAGCGCCGAGTTCCCGCTCGGCACCGACCAGTTCGGGCGCAGTGTCCTCGCGCTGCTGGTGTGGGGAGCCCGGGTCTCGCTCACGGTGGGGCTGCTCGCGGCCTTCCTCTGCGTGGCCATCGGCACCGTCGTGGGGATCGTCGCGGGGCACTTCCGCGGCTGGTACTCGACGGTCCTGATGCGGGTCACCGACTGGTTCCTGGTGATGCCGACGCTGGTCCTGGCGATCGCGCTGGCCACCGTGATGGACCGCTCCCTGTGGACGGTCATCATCGCGATCGGCGTCACCACCTGGCCGACGACGGCCCGTCTGGTGCGGGCGCAGACCCTCGCCGTGGAGTCCCGTCCGTACATCGAGCGCGCCCGCGCGCTGGGCGGCGGGCACGGCCACATCATGCTCCGGCACGTGCTGCCGAACGTGATGCCGCTGGTGCTCGCGCAGACCACGCTGGTGATCTCCAGTGCGATCCTGACGGAGGCCACGCTGGCCTTCCTGGGCCTCGGCGACCCGACCATCACCTCCTGGGGCGGCATGCTCCAGGACGCGCGCGAAGCCGGTGCGGTGAGCGCGGGCGACTGGTGGTACCTGGCACCGCCCGGTATCGCCATCGCCCTGGTGGCCCTGGCGTTCACGCTGTGCGGCCGCGCCATCGAGTCCGTCCTCAATCCCAAGCTGGGGGTGGCCCGTTGAGCACGACGAACATCCGCAAGACGCCTCTTCTCGAGGTACGCGATCTGACGGTGACGTACGCCGGCGGGGCCCGGGCGGTCCGCGGCGTGAACCTGGAGGTCGACGCGGGCCGGAAGCTCGGCATCGCCGGGGAGTCGGGCTGCGGGAAGTCCACACTGGCGCTCGCGCTGCTGCGGCTGCTGCCCGCGGGCACGAAGGTCACCGGCGAGATCCTGCTGAACGGCGAGGACGTCCTCGCCATGAAGTGGGGCCAGGTCAGGGCCGTGCGCTGGGCGGGCGCCTCGATCGTCTTCCAGGGTGCGATGCACTCGCTGAACGCGGTGCACCGCATCGGGGACCAGATCGCCGAGCCGATCCTGCTGCACAAGAAGGTGAGCCAGGCCGCCGCGCGGAAGCGGGCCGGTGAGCTCCTGGAGCAGGTGGGACTGCCCGCCGCGCGGGCGGACGCCTATCCGCACGAGCTGTCCGGCGGGCAGCGGCAGCGCGTGATGATCGCGATGGCGCTCGCCTGCGATCCGGGCCTGATCATCGCCGACGAGCCGACGACGGCCCTGGATGTGATGATCCAGGCCCAGATCCTGCGGCTCATCGAGGAGCTGGTCTCCGAGAAGGATCTCGGTCTGATCATGATCAGCCATGACCTCGCGGTGCTCTCGGACACCTGTGACCGGCTCGCCGTGATGTACGCGGGACGGGTCGTGGAACAGGGTCCGGCGTCCGAGGTCTACGAGCGGGCGCACCACCCGTACAGCAAGGCGCTGTCCGGCGCCTTCCCGCGGATCGGCGACCCGGCCTCGCGGTTCGCGCCCCGGGGCCTGCCGGGCGATCCGCCGGACCCGTCGGCACTGCCGGCCGGCTGCACGTTCCATCCGCGCTGCACGGTGGCCCTGGACTCCTGCACCACGCAGGACCAGGTGCTGCGGGTGGCGGGCCCGGGGCGTGAGGCCGCGTGTGTGCTGGTGGGTACGGAAGGGGCACCCGCCCCGGTCCTGCCGGGTGCCGAGGAAGCAAGGAGCACATCATGACCACCACCACGGACCTGCTCAGCGCGCGGGAGCTCCAGGTCACGTTCCCCGGCAGGCACGGGGCCGACCCGGCGCGTGCCGTGGACGGGGTCGACCTCGACATCCGGCCGGGCGAGATCGTCGCGCTGGTCGGCGAGTCGGGGTGCGGCAAGACGACGCTGGCCCGCTCGCTGCTGGGCCTGGTCCCCCCGACGGGCGGCCAGGTCACCTTCGGCGGCAAGCCGCTCGACTACGGCAGCCGTGCGCTGAAGGCGTACCGCAAGCGGGTGCAGCTGGTGCTGCAGGACCCCTCCGGTTCGCTGAACCCTCGGCACACCGTGTACGACGCGGTGGCCGAGGGCCTGCGGATCCACCGGTACGGCGGTGACGAGCGGGAGGCGGTGACGAACGCCCTCTCCCGGGCGGGGCTGCGGCCTCCGGAGCGGTTCTTCCTGCGCTACCCGCACGAGCTCTCCGGCGGCCAGCGCCAGCGCGTCGTGATCGCGGGCGCGCTGGTCCTGGAGCCGGAACTCATCGTGGCGGACGAACCGGTGGCCTCGCTGGACGCCTCGGTGCGCGGCGAGATCCTGGCGCTGCTGCTGCGGCTGAGGGACGAACTGGGCCTGTCCGCGCTGGTGGTGACGCACGACCTCGGTCTCGCGTGGAACATCGCGGACCGGGTGGCGGTGATGTATCTCGGCCGGATCGTGGAGACGGGTGACGTCGAGCAGATCCTCACGGCTCCGCAGCATCCGTACACGCAGGCGCTGTTGTCGGTGCTGCCGGAGGCCGAGGGCGATCCGGTGGTGCTGACCGGTGAGCCGCCGGACCCGTCCAAGGTGCCGTCGGGCTGCCGCTTCCATGTGCGGTGCCAGGTCCTGGCGTCGGGCGAGGCGGAGCGGGCGGGTGTCGCGGACGCCTGCCGTACGAAGGATCTGCCGGTGCTCGCGGGCGGCGGCGAGACGCAGGTGGCGTGCCACTGGGCGAACGCGGCGGTGGCCGCACGGCCGTAGGGAGTACCGGGCGGGCGGGCCCGTGGGCAGGGGCCCGCCCGCTACCTCCGGGCGTCGTGGTGGTGGATCGCGCCGGACAGTTCGCCGAGCGGCCGGCCGCTGCCGCCCCACCGGTGCTGGATGATCTCCGCGGCGATCGAGACGGCCGTCTCCTCGGGTGTCCGGGCGCCGAGGTCGAGGCCGACGGGTGAGGCGAGCCGGGCCAGCTCGGCCTCGCTCACGCCCTCCTCCCGGAGCCGGGCCAGCCGGTCGAGGTGGGTGCGCCTGCTGCCCATCACCCCGATGTAGGCGGCCGGGGTGCGCAGCGCGGCGACCAGCAGCGGCACGTCGAACTTGGGGTCGTGCGTGAGCACGCACAGGACGGTCCGCGCGTCGACGTCCGTGGCCGAGAGATAGGTGTGCGGCCAGGCGCGGACGACCTCGTCGGCGGTGGGGAAGCGTTCGCGGGTCGCGAAGGCCGGACGGGCGTCGCAGACGGTGACCCGGTAGCCGAGGAAGGACCCGATGCGGGCGGTCGCCGCCGCGTGGTCGATGGCGCCGAAGACGATCATGCGGGGCGGTGGCGCGTACGTCTGGATGAAGACGGACACCTCCTGCATCCGGCGTTCGCCGTGCGTCCCGTACCACTGGCGGCCGGTCGCGCCCTGGGCGAGGAGGCCGCGGGCGTCGTCGGTGACGGCGGCGTCGAGCCCTTCGTCACCCAGCGTCCCCCCGGTGCCGTCCGGCCGGACCACCCGCCGCGCGCCGGCCCGTCCGGCGTCCGGGAGGAGGGTGGCCACGGCGACCGGTTCGCCGCGTGCGACGGTGTCGCCCACCTCCCGGAGCCAGTTCCGGTCGGCGGCGTCGGTGCAGGGGGTGACGAGGACGTCGATGGTGCCGCCGCAGGTCAGTCCGACGCCGAACGCCTCGTCGTCGCTGATCCCGTACGAGTGCAGCTGCGGGGTCCCGGTGACGAGCACCTCGCCGGCCGCCTCGTAGACCGCGCCCTCGACGCAGCCCCCGGAGACGCTCCCGGCCACCGTCCCGTCGGCGGTCACGGCCATCATGGCGCCGGGTGCCCGGGGGGCGCTGCCGCGGACGGAGACGACGGTCGCCAGGGCGAAGGACGTGCCGGCGTCGTGCCAGGCCCGCAGTTCCGACAGCAGTTCACGCACGGTACGGACCTCCTCCGGCCCGGTCCGCCCGGCCCTGGTGCGGCCACCATAGACGGAGCCTGAGCGCTGAGATAACGAGTGCTAGGTGTGGTGCGGTGGTTCCCGCCGTATGGACGCCGAGAGGGCGGCCCGGTCGGGCGGGGTCTGTTCCGCCGTCTCCAGCGAGCGTTCGAGCTTGGCCAGCAGCAGGCCGAGCCGGCGCCGCTCGGCCGCGGACAGTTCGGCGAGCATCCGTTCCTCGTTGGCGAAGTGGGCGACGGCGACCACGTCGGCGATCTCGATGCCGCGTTCGGTGAGGCACGCGTAGACGATCCTGCGGTCCGCCCCGTCGCGCTCCCGGGTCACCAGGCCCGCCTTCTCCAGCCGGTCGAGCCGCAGCGTGATGCCGCCCGTGGTGACCAGGGCGATGTCCGCGAGCTGTCCCGCGGTCTGCCGGTAGGGCGGCCCCGACCTGCGCAGAGCCGCCAGCACGTCGAAGGCGGCCATGTTCAGGTCGAAGCATTCGAAGAGGTCGGACAGCAGTCCCTGGTAGCGCAGATAGCTGCGGTGGAGCCGGCCGAGCACCTCCATGGGGGAGGCGTCGAGGCCGGGCAGTTCGCGCTTCCACTGCTCCAGGACGAGGTCGACCGCGTCGGGGCGGCCGGATGCTCTACGAGTCATGTGCGATGGGAGGACGGTGCGTCGCCGCGCCCCCGCGCCTCCTTCCGGGCACACCGTGCACGGCGCGCGGTGCGGTGTTCACGATACAACCGGTGCCGGGCGCGGGGCCCTCGATGCGGTTCGGCCCCGGTTCCACTTCGTTATTAAATTTAAGTGCTTAGTTATTGACCGCTAAGAGACTTCTTTCTAGGGTCACCGCAACTCCTCTGTTCGCGGAAGGATCCCCATGTCAATCGTGGCCAACGGCCCGGCCGTGAGCTCCGTCTCGGCCAGACTCGAACGCCTGCCGAGCTCTCGCTGGCACATCAAGGTCCGCACCCTGATCGGCACCGTCACGTTCTTCGAGGCGTTCGACCAGCTGCTGACCGCATCCGCGCTGCCCGTCCTGACCGAACAGTGGAAGCTGAGCACCGGTCAGGGCACGATGATCGTCACCAGCGGCTCGGTCGGGATGCTGCTCGGCGCGCTCCTGGCGGGCTGGCTGGGCGACCGGATCGGCCGGGTGAACACCGTCGCCCTGGGCGTCGCCGTGACCGCGCTGGCCAGCCTCGCCGTCGCCCTCTCCCCCGGCCTCGCCCTGTTCACCCTCTTCCGGTTCGTCCAGGGTCTCGGCATCGGCGGTGTCGTGCCGGTCGCCGCCACGTACATCAACGAGATCGCCCGGGCGGACCACCGCGGCCGTTTCGTGCTGCTCTACGAACTCATCTTCCCGGCCGGTCTCGCCACGGCCACGCTCGTCGCGAGCTGGGTGGTGCCCAGCTTCGGCTGGCGGGTGATGTTCCTGATCGGCGCCCTGCCGGTCCTGCTCGTCGTCGTCCTGCGCCGCCAGGTCCCCGAGTCACCGCGCTGGCTGCTGTCCCGGGGCCGGGTCGCGGAGGCCGAAGAGGTCATCGCCCGGATCGAGAAGGACGTGGCGAAGTCGGTCGGCGCCGAACTCCCCGACCCCGGTCCCGCGACCGCCGTCGAGACCTCGCGGGGCGGGCTGCGGGACCTGTTCACGGGCCGCTACCTGCGGCGCACGGCCGTGGTCTCGGCGCTGTGGTTCGTGGCGTACTACGTCAACCACGGCATCACGACCTGGCTGCCCTCGCTCTACACCAAGGAGTTCGGACTCGATCTGCGCACCGCGCTCAACTACGCGCTGCTGAGCAATGTGACGGGTCTGATCGGCTGTCTGCTGGTCGCGCTCGTCATCGACCGGGCGGGACGCCGGGTGTCCCTGACCGTCGGACTCGGCGGGGCGGCCGCCGCACTGTTCTCCCTGGCGGTCTCCGGGGCCACGTCCGGCGGCCAGGTCGCGGCGTGGGCCTCGGTCACCACGCTCTTCGTCTTCGCCACCAACGTGAGCCTCTACCTCTACACACCCGAGCTCTACCCGACCCGCAGCCGGGCCCGAGGGGCGTCGTTCGGCGGGGTGTGGAACCGGCTCGGCGTCATCCTCGGGCCGATCGTCGTCGGCGCGATCATCAGCTCGGGCGCCGGTCTGACCATGGTCTTCACCCAGCTGGGGTGCGTGGCCGCGGCGGGCGCGGTCATCGCGCTCTTCGCCGTGGAGACCAAGGGCAGGACGCTGGAGGAGCTCAACAGCTGAGGCACGTACGGCACAGCGCACGGATACGGCTCGGCCGGGACCGCGTGACGGCGGTCCCGGCCGGAGCCGTCGGATTCAGGGAGCGGTTCAGCCCCGGTCGTACGCGGCGACCAGTTCGCTGGACCGCTTCACGTCCGCGGCCATCGCCACCAGCAGATCGTCGATGGAGTCGAACTTCAGCATGCCGCGTACGTACGCGAGGAAGTCGACGGCGACGTGCAGGCCGTACAGGTCGAGGCCGACGCGGTCGATCGCGTACGCCTCCACCGTCCGCTCCGTGCCGTCGAACTGCGGGTTGGTACCGACCGAGATCGCGGCGGGCATCGCCTCGCCGTTCACCTCCAGCCAGCCCGCGTACACGCCGTCGGCGGGGATCGCGGTGTGCGGCAGGGTCTCCACGTTCGCGGTGGGGAAGCCGAGTTCGCGGCCGCGCTGCGCCCCGCGGACGACGATGCCCTCGACGCGGTGCGGGCGGCCCAGGATCTCGGCGGCGCCGGCCATGTCCCCCTCGGCGACGAGGCGCCGGGTGAGCGTGGAGGAGAACGGCTCGCCGCCGCCCGCCTCGCCGCGCACCCGGAGGTCGATGACCTCGACGCGGTAGTCGTAGGTCTCGCCCAGCTCGGCGAGCAGCCGCACGTTCCCCGCGGCCTTGTGGCCGAAGCGGAAGTTGGGGCCCTCGATGACGAGCTGCGCGTGCAGCTTGTCGACGAGCACCTTCACGATGAAGTCGGCCGGAGCGAGCTTCGAGAACTCGGTGGTGAACGGCAGGATCAGCACCGCGTCCACACCGAGGTCGGCCATCAGCTCGGCACGGCGGTGGTGCGGGGCGAGCAGCGGCGGGTGGCTGCCGGGCCGGACGACCTCGCTGGGGTGCGGATCGAACGTCACGACGACCGACGGCACCCCCAGCTCACGGGCCCGCTCGACGGCCCGGCCGATGATCAGCTGGTGTCCGCGGTGCACCCCGTCATAGGAGCCGATGGTGACGACGCTGCGTCCCCAGTCCTGGGGGATGTCCTCCAAGCCACGCCAGCGCTGCACTCTGACCGCTCCTCGCCCGAACCTGTGTACGTGGGTTTGTCTCTTACGCAGGTCTAAGACTGCCATGCTCACGCCCTGCGCCCTGCATCGGCATGGTCATCGGGGCCCCCAGGGCTTCCACGGTCCGCCGCGCGCTGGGGCCGACGACCGCCGCCCACTCCTGCGGGGCGTCGGCCAGCCATCCGATGACCAGCGCCCCGAATCCGGGCATGTCACGGGCGAGGGCGACGAGCCTGCGGTCGAAGAGGACGGCCCCCTCGGGGGTACGGACCAGCAGCATCCCGGTGCGGTGGACCAGCGCCCGGGTGCGGACGGGCGACCGCCCCGCGCAGCCGGCCGCGGCGGCCCGCAGCAGCGCGTCCAGCACCACCGGGTCCCGGTAGGCACGCCCCTGCTCGAACTCCAGCAGCACCTCCAGCAGGCTGTCCCGCAACGCTTGTGACGCGGGGCTGCCGGGCGAGGCCAGCACCCCGGCGAGCGCACCCCTGACCGGCGCGGCCGCCGGACGGTCCCGGAGCAGACCGGCCAGCAGGGGAGGCAGCAGCGCCCGGGCGGCGGGCCCGTGCTCCAGCCTGCGGTCGAGGTACGCGGCGGTGTGCGAGGTGTCCCCGGGGTGGCTGTCGACGTAGGCGCGTACGAGTCCCGCCGCGTGCAGCGCCAGCGCGGGAGCGTCGAGGCCGGCGAGCGCGCGGAGCGCCTCACCGGCGCCTTCCCCGGGCCGCGTCAGCCGGTCCCGGTACGCGGCCAGCACCGGCTCCGGGTGGGTGGGCAGGGCGACGGCGAGGGCGCCGGCCGAGATCTTCGGCCCGTCCGCGGCGAAGGCCCGGAGCGCCTGGGGCAGATAGCGGTCCCGGGTCTGCGGGTCGGCCACCAGCAGGGCGAGCACGGGCCCGTGCAGATCGGTGTCGGCGGGCCGGGCCAGCAGGGCGAGCGCGGCCCGGCGCAGCAGGACGCGGTCCAGGTCGCGGGTCAGCCTCGGGGCGAGGAGCCCGGCGTACGACACCGCCGCGATCCGCCGGATGCGGTGGTCGTCGTCGCGCGACCACCGTTCGACGGCCCGGCAGAGCGCCGCCGGTTCGTCCTCGGCCAGGGCTGCGAGCAGTTCGTCGGCACGGGGGTGGTCGCAGGAGACGAGCGCGTCGGTCAGATCGTCCACGGCGAGATCGCGGCGGGCGTGCAGAAGCGCCTGCGCGGCCGCCGCGACGGTGGGCCGCAGGGCCACACCCTCCGCGGCGGCGAGCGGCTGCTCGTCGGTGAACCAGGCGCACAGGAGCGGCTGGAGGGTGCGCGGATGGGCGGCGAGCCGCCGGGCCACGGCGTCCAGGAAGCGGCCGCCGCCGTCACTGTCACCGCGCGGCGGTCCGTCGGCGGGGACCAGCCGCCGGAACAGATCCATCCGGTCGGACTCCGGCAGCCGCAGCCGGCGCCAGAACCACGGCCCGAACCCGGCGTACGCACCACGCGGCCCGGTCCCGCCGGCGTCGGCGGAGCTGCGGACGATACGCCCGGCGAGCAGCCGGAGCACCCCGAGGTGCGGCCGGGCGTCGGGCACCCGCAGCAGCGTCTCGGACAGCAGGTGCACGGCCCACCAGCGCGCGTCCGGGAACGGGGCGCCGCCGCCGTCCGCCGTCCCGCTCTCCGGGGCCGAGGACTCCGCCACGGCAACGGGCCCCGCCGCCGTCAGCCGGTCCAGCGCCTCGATCAGATCGGCCAGCCGGTGGGCCAGCGCGGCCGGGCCCTGGCGGCGGCCGAGCAGGAGGAGCGCCTGGATCACCGGGCCGATGCGGTGGCGCGGTACGGGCAGGGAGTGCGGCCGGGACGGGGCCTCCGGTCCGGGGCGGGCGTCCGGGCGGCGGGGGTACGGCACCCGCTCGGCGCCCTCCCCCGCCGCGGTGTCCGCGTGCCAGCGGTGCACCAGCGCCCGCAGCGCCGAGTCCAGGTCCAGATGCGCGCCCTGGACCCAGTCACCCAGCTCCTCGTGCGCGAACCGGTAGCCCGCGCCCGCCGGGACGAGCAGTCCCTCGGTCAGCACCGCGGACGCCCAGCCCGTCCGCCACGGGAAGATCGCCTCGAACGTGGCCCGGTCCAGCTCCCCCTGCCCGGGACCAAGGCACCGCCGGGCCGCTTCGTGGACCTGGCCCGCCACCTGCGCCGCCAGCCGCCGCACCGCCCTCCCGTCCGGTGCCGGACGCCACTGGGCGGCGATCCGGACCGCGATGCGCAGGCACATGAGGTCCAGGTGGGCGGCGAAGACCTCTTCGGTGTCGGGGCGGCCCGGGGTGTCCGGCGGCAGGGCCGCGCGGACCTCCGCGAGCAGCCGCAGGGTGAGCGGGTGCCGGTCGTGGCCCGCGGCGAGGGCGTCGGGCGGGAGCGCGTACCGCTCCCGGGCCCGCTCGGCCTGGGCCTCGGTGAGGTCCCCGATGCGGACCGCGGACGGGAGCCGCCTGGCGGGCCGGGCCGGGTGGTGCAGCGCGCCGGGCGGGCAGAGTGCGCCCGCGGTCTCCCAGTGCTCGGGCCGGCAGGCGACGACGAGCCGCGCCCCGTGCTCCCGCAGCCATGCGACGGTGCCCGTCGTCCACCGGGCCAGGTGGTGCGCCAGGACGGGCGGCATCTCCTCGGGTCCGTCCAGCAGGACGAGCAGCGGGCTGCCGGCCTCGGCGGCCAGCCCGGCCACCCGCTCCGGGGTGGCCGACTCCATGTCCCCGACGGCTCCGGCGGCGGTGACGATGCGGCCGGCCTGCCCCAGCGTGCGGCCGATCGCGTCGGCGACGGAGGTGTCGTCGGCCAGCAGGTCGGCGCCGCGCAGCCACAGCGTGAGTGCGGGTACCGGTCCCCGGGCGCGCCGTGCGGCGAGGGCGGCGAGTTCGGTGGTGCGGCCGGTGCCGGGGGTTCCGACCAGGCCGAGGACGACCGCGGGTTCCGCCGCGCCCTCGGTGCGGCCGGCGGCGGCGAAGGCCTGGCACTCCGCGAGGACTTCGGGCCGTTCCACCGGATCGGGCCAGGCGGTGGGGCCGTCCGCGGAGCCGACCGACATGGCGGTGAGCTGGAGCGCCCCCGCCGCGTTCAGATCGAGTCCGTAGCCGGGCACGCCCCGGGCGTTGCGCCTCAGCAGCGCGCCCAGGGGTCCGTCCCGGTCCGCTCCGGCCAGCGGCACCGCGCATCCGGCGGCGGCGTGCCCGGCCCGCAGGGCGATGCCCAGCACGGCGATGACGGCGCCGCTCACCGGATCGAGGACGGGCCCGCCGACGGCCGCGCCGCCGAGCCGCAGCGCATCGCTGCCGTCCGTGCCGAGGGCCAGCTCCAGCGCGCCGTCGATCCGGTGGGTGCGGCCGCCGGAGGTGTACGTCACCGGGGTGGCGCCCAGGACGCGGGCCTCGCGCAGGCCGTGCGCGGCGACCGTGACATACGTACCGGGGTCGAGCCGCTCCCGCAGGGAGATCGGCAGCGGCTGCACACCGAGCGCGTCGGGTCCCCCGGTGGGCAGGAGGGCGAGGTCCAGCTCCGGCAGGGCGGTGATGTCCTGGGCCTCGACGCGGCAGCCGCGGCCGTCCGCGCCGTGCAGGAGGAGATGCGGAAGTCCGTCGACCGCCTCGTGGCTGGTCACGACGGTGCCCCGGTCGTCCGCGACGAAACCGGTCCCCCGTGGCCGGCCCGCCGGATCGCACAGTCGTACCAGCGTCGCCCGGTCCCCGCATCCCATGATCCGACGTTAGGGCGACGGTGATCGGTACGCGTAGCGCTCGGGGTAAAAGCGCCCCGTTTGCTCCCCTGATTCACTCCGAGCGCCTGCCCGTTGGGGTGAATCAGGGGTGTTCACCGGACAGACTCCGACGGGGGGTCGTGGAGCGGGCGCGAGGGGGTCCGGCCCGCTCCACGAGGGTTCCCCGGAGCTCAGGCGAAGACGGCGAGGCTCTTGGCCTTGCCCTTCTGCTCCTCGACGAGGACCAGGAACCGCCCGTCGGGCCCGAAGACCGCGACCGGCCCCGGCGGGTACGCCGGCATGTCGAGGCGTACGCCGTTCAGCAGCAGCTTGGCCCGCTTGTCGTCGACGTCCCAGCGGGGGAACGCCGAGGCGGCGGCGTCGGCCACCGGCATCACGGTCAGCTCCTCCTGGTGCTGGTCGAGCGTCCGCGCGGCATCGAGCCCGTACGGACCGACCCGGGTCCGCCGCAGGGCGGTCAGATGCCCGCCCACGCAGAGTCCCGCGCCGAGGTCACGGGCGATGGCCCGGATGTACGTACCGGAGGAGCAGACCACCGAGACGACGAGGTCGACGACCGGGGTGCCGTCCTCGGCGACGGCCTCGCGGACGTCGTAGACGCGGAAGGACGAGATGGTCACCGGCCGGGCCGGGATCTCGAACTCCTCGCCGCCGCGCACCCGCGCGTAGGACCGCTTGCCGTCGATCTTGATGGCGCTGACCTTGGACGGCACCTGCATGATCGGGCCGGTCAGTGCGGCGACGCCCGCGTCGATGCCCTCGCGGGTCACTCCGGAGGCGTCGGTGGACGAGGTGATCTCGCCCTCCGCGTCGTCCGTGACGGTGTCCTGGCCGAGCCGGATCGTACCGAGGTACTCCTTCTCGGTCAGTGCGAGATGACCGAGCAGCTTGGTGGCCTTCTCGACGCCGAGCACGAGCACGCCGGTCGCCATCGGGTCCAGCGTGCCGGCGTGGCCGACGCGGCGGGTCCTGGCGATACCGCGCATCTTGGCGACGACGTCGTGCGACGTGAAGCCGGACGGCTTGTCGACGATGACAAGGCCGTCCGGCGTTTTGTTCTGCGTCATGCGGAAGGTGAGTCCTCGTCCTCGTCCTCCGGCTTGCGGTACGGGTCCGCGTCGCCCGCGTACGCGGCGCCCGAGGACGCCTCGCGCACCTTGGCGTCCGAGGCCCGTGCCCGGTCGAGGAGGTCCTCGATCGCCTTGGCGTTCTCGGGCAGCGCGTCCGCCACGAAGGCGAGGGTCGGGGTGAACTTCGTCCCCGCCGCGGAGCCGACCGCCGAGCGCAGGATGCCCTTGGCGCTCTCCAGCCCGGCCGCCGCGCTCGCCCGCTCCTCGTCGTCGCCGTAGACCGTGTAGAAGACCGTGGCCTCCCGCAGGTCGCCGGTGACGCGGGTGTCCGTGATGGTCACGTGCGTACCCAGGCGCGGGTCCTTGATCCCACGCTGCAGTTTCTCGGCGACCACCTCCTGGATGAGGTCCGCCAGCTTCTTAGCCCGCGCGTTGTCGGCCACTGGTCCGTCTCCTTCTCGCTCTGAACGGCCGGCAATCGGGGGCGGCGTCGCCCGCCCACCGGTTCCGGCCGGTCCTGCTCAATCGTCTTCGTCGCTGTGCAGCCGCCGCCGTACGGACAGCAGCTCCACTTCCGGCCGGCCGGCGACCAGCCGCTCGCACCGGTCGAGTACGTCTGTGAGGTGCCCGGTTTCCCCGGAGACCACGGCGAGGCCGATCTCGGCCCTGCGATGGAGGTCCTGCCCGCCCGTCTCCGCCACGCTCACCGCGTACTTGCGCTGGAGCTCGGCAACGATCGGACGGACTATGGAGCGCTTCTCCTTCAGCGACCGTACGTCGCCGAGAAGCAGATCGAAGGACAGTGTCCCCACATACATGTGTGTCCGGATGTCCCGCCGGTTCGGGTTCGCGCCCCGCCGGTGATTGGCAGGGACACAAGAACCGTACACGGAACGGCCGGGGCCGATCGACGGATATACGTCCCGTCGACCGGCCCCGACTGTTGAGGTACGGGTCAGCCTCGCGGCTTCTCGCGCATCTCGTACGTCGCGATGACGTCGTCGATCTTGATGTCGTTGAAGTTTCCGAGGTTGATACCGCCCTCGAAGCCTTCGCGGATCTCGGTGACGTCGTCCTTGAAGCGGCGCAGACCGGAGATGTTGAGGTTCTCCGCGATGACCTTGCCATCGCGCAGCAGGCGCGCCTTGGTGTTGCGCTTGACCTCGCCGGACCGGACCAGCACACCGGCGATGTTGCCCAGCTTGGACGAGCGGAAGATCTCGCGGATCTCCGCCGTACCGAGCTCGACCTCTTCGTACTCCGGCTTGAGCATGCCCTTGAGGGCCGCTTCGATCTCTTCGATCGCCTGGTAGATGACCGAGTAGTACCGGACGTCCACACCTTCGCGGTCGGCCATCTGCGCGGCACGCCCTGCGGCGCGCACGTTGAAGCCGATCACGATGGCGTCGGAGCCGGTCGCCAGGTCGATGTCCGACTCGGTGACCGCACCCACACCGCGGTGCAGGACCCGGATGTCGACCTCTTCACCGACGTCGAGCTGGAGCAGCGAGGACTCGAGAGCCTCCACCGAACCGGACGCGTCGCCCTTGATGATGAGGTTGAGCTCCTGGACCAGACCGGCCTTGAGCGCCTCGTCCAGGTTCTCCAGGGAGAACCGGACACCCTTGCGGGCGAAGTTGGCGTTGCGCTCACGAGCGGCACGCTTCTCGGCGATCTGACGGGCCGTACGGTCCTCGTCGACGACCAGGAAGTTGTCGCCGGCACCCGGGACGTTGGTGAGACCCAGCACGAGGACGGGGGTCGAGGGACCCGCTTCCTCGACGTTCTCGCCCTTGTCGTCGAGCATCGCGCGGACTCGGCCGTACGCGTCGCCGACCACCATCGTGTCGCCGACCCGCAGTGTGCCTCGCTGGACCAGGACGGTCGCAACGGCACCGCGGCCGCGGTCGAGGTGGGACTCGATCGCAATACCCTGCGCGTCCTGCTCCGGGTTGGCCCGCAGGTCGAGCGAGGCGTCGGCGGTGAGGACGACGGCCTCCAGAAGAGCCTCGATGTTGAGGCCCTGCTTGGCGGAGATGTCGACGAACATCGTGTCGCCGCCGTACTCCTCGGCCACCAGACCGAACTCGGTGAGCTGACCGCGCACCTTGGTCGGGTCCGCGCCCTCGACGTCGATCTTGTTGACCGCGACCACGATCGGCACGTCGGCCGCCTTGGCGTGGTTCAGCGCCTCGATCGTCTGGGGCATCACACCGTCGTTCGCCGCCACCACGAGGATCGCGATGTCGGTGGACTTCGCACCACGTGCACGCATGGCGGTGAACGCCTCGTGACCCGGGGTGTCGATGAAGGTGATGCGGCGGTCCTCGCCGTTGACCTCGGCACCGACCTGGTAGGCACCGATGTGCTGCGTGATGCCGCCGGCCTCGCCCGCGATGACGTTCGTCTTGCGGATCGCGTCCAGCAGTCGGGTCTTACCGTGGTCGACGTGACCCATGACGGTCACGACCGGCGGACGGGAGACCAGGGCCTCTTCGCCGCCCTCGTCCTCGCCGAACTCGATGTCGAAGGACTCGAGCAGCTCGCGGTCCTCCTCCTCGGGGCTGACGATCTCGAGGACGAAGTTCATCTCGTCCGCGAGGAGCTTCAGCGTCTCGTCGGAGACGGACTGCGTGGCAGTGACCATCTCGCCGAGGTTCATCATCACGCCGACGAGCGACGCCGGGTTGGCGTTGATCTTCTCGGCGAAGTCGGTGAGCGAGGCACCGCGCGACAGCCGGACAGCCTGTCCGTTGCCGCGAGGCAGCATGACGCCGCCGACCGACGGGGCCTGCATGGCCTCGTACTCCTGGCGCCTCTGCCGCTTCGACTTGCGACCACGACGCGCGGGACCACCGGGACGGCCGAAGGCGCCCTGTGTGCCACCGCGGCCACCGGGACCACCGGGACGGCCACCGAAGCCGGGACGACCGCCGAAGCCGCCGCCACCGCCGGGACGGCCTGCGCCGCCACCGCTGCCGCCACCGGGACGACCGGCGAAACCGCCGCCACCGCCACCGGGACCGGCCGGACGGCCTGCGAAGCCGCCGCCACCGGGACGGCCTGCGCCGCCACCGCCGCCGGGACGACCGCCGCCGCCACCGGGACCACGGCCACCGCCGGGGCCACCACCGGGACGCGGGCCGGCAGCGGGACGCTGCGGCATCATGCCCGGGTTGGGACGGTTACCACCGCCGGCGCCGGGGGCGCCGCCGGGACGAGGAGCCTGCGGGCGAGGCATGCCGCCCGGAGACGGACGTGCGCCGCCCTGACCCTGCGGGCGCGGGGCGCCGCCGGGGCCGCCCTGCGGACGCGGGGCGCCGGGGCGCTCCTGACCGCCACCGGGGCGCGGGGCGCCGCCGGGACGGGGCGACTGCGGACGGGCCATGCCCGTCGAGCCACCGGAGGTGAAGGGGTTGTTGCCCGGACGGGGACCGGCCGGACGGGCGCCGCCGGGGCGCGGGGCACCCTGGCCCGCGGGGCGTGCGGGGCGCTCGGCGCCACGCTCTCCACCGCGGCCGCCGTCGCGCTGACCACCGTCGCGGCCACCGTCACGCTGACCGCCGGCCGGAGCCGGACGGGCAGGGCCACCGGCAGGACGCGGTCCCGGGGTGGCACCCGCGGGACGCGGGGCCTGCTGCTGCGGCGCTGCCGGCTGGGCCGGGGCCGGAGCCGAGAACTCGGCTGCGGGCACCGGGGTGACCGGAGCGGCCTTCGGCGCGGGCTTGGGGCCCGGACGCGGGCCGGCGGACGGCGCGGAGGGTGCAGCGGGGGTGCTGCTCGCCGGGGCCTCGGCAGCGGCCGGCTTGGGGGCCGGAACGCCGGGCTTCGGGGCAGCAGGACGTGCCGCAGCGGCCGGGGAGGGCGCTGCGGGCTTCACGGGCGCGGCCTTGCGGGGCGCGCCGGGCTTGGCAGCGGACTTGCCGGCGTTGCCGCCGGGCCCCTGCAGTGCGTCAGTCAACTTGCGTACAACCGGCGCCTCGATCGTCGAGGACGCCGAACGTACGAATTCACCGAGTTCTTGGAGCTTGGCCATGACGACCTTGCTCTCAACCCCGAACTCCTTGGCGAGTTCGTATACCCGGACCTTAGCCACTTCGCTCCTTTTAGGTCCGGGTTACCGCCGGACCGTCGCTACTTCATGGGCGTACTCATCGCGTACTCATCGAGTGCTCATCGCAATCTCGACCTACTTCCAACTCGCGAGGTACCTGACCGCACGGGGTCCCGTGCCGTTCATTTCTTACGGTGTCGCCCGTCCGACGAACCGCTCTACCGCGGCGGGGTCGAACGGCCCCTTGGCCTTGAAGGCCCGGGGGAATGCCCGGCGGCGAACCGCCAGGTCCAGACAGACGGAGACGGGGTGTACATAGGCACCCCGGCCGGGCAGCGTACCGCGTGGATCGGGGACGCATGCGTCCCCGTCCGCCACGATGCGCAGCAGCTCGCTCTTGACCGCCCGCTCCCGGCATCCCACACAGGTGCGCTCGGGGCAAGCGCGGGCTTGCGTCCGGCCAGACACGTTTAAGTCTACCTCCCCGTACCGACCTCACCCCTTTGGGGCAAAAATCGAACGGATGTTGTCGTGATCTCAGCGGCGCGCCGCCTCGATCTATTCCTGGTCGGCCCTGCCGGACCGGTGGCCGGAGTGCTCCGGCCCAGGTCCGCGGCGCAGTGCGATCCACGCCGCGATCCCCCGTCGGGTCAGCGCCGCTCGGAGCGCTCCCGGGCCCGCTCGGCCCGCTCGCGGTCCGCGACATCGCGCTCGGCGTCGGTCTCGGTGTCCGGGCGGATATCGATGCGCCAGCCCGTCAGGCGGGCGGCCAGGCGGGCGTTCTGGCCCTCCTTGCCGATCGCCAGCGACAGCTGGTAGTCGGGCACGGTGACCCGGGCGGAGCGCGCTCCGAGGTCAACGACCTCGACCTCGCTCACCCGTGCGGGGGACAGCGCGTTGGCGACCATCTCGGCCGGGTCGTCCGACCAGTCCACGATGTCGATCTTCTCGCCGTGCAGCTCGGCCATGACATTGCGCACACGTCCGCCCATCGGACCGATGCAGGCGCCCTTGGCGTTGAGACCGGAACGGGTGGAGCGGACCGCGATCTTGGTGCGGTGGCCGGCCTCGCGGGCGATCGCGCAGATCTCGACGGAACCGTCGGCGATCTCCGGGACCTCCAGCGCGAAGAGCTTCTTCACGAGGCTGGGATGGGTCCGCGACAGCGTCACGGACGGGCCGCGGACACCCTTGGCGACGCGGACGACGTAGGTGCGCAGCCGCAGGCCGTGCGTGTACTCCTCGCCGGGCACCTGCTCCTGCACCGGCAGGATGGCTTCCAGCTTGCCGATGTCGACCAGGACGTTCTTCGGGTCCTTGCCCTGCTGGACGACGCCGGTGACGACATCGCCCTCGTGGCCCGCGTACTCGCCGAACGTCCGGTCGTCCTCGGCGTCGCGCAGACGCTGGAGGATGACCTGCTTGGCGGTGGTCGCGGCGATCCGGCCGAAGCCCGACGGGGTGTCGTCGAACTCCTTGGGCTCCTGGCCCTCCTCCAGATCGGCCGGGTCCTCCTTCGCCCACACCGTCACGTGGCCGCGCTCGTCCAGCTCCACGCGGGCCCTGCGGTGGCTGCCGTCGGTGCGGTGGTACGCGATGAGGAGGGCCGACTCGATCGCCTCGACGAGCACGTCGAACGGGATCTCCTTGTCCTGCGCCAAGCCCTTCAGAAGCTTCACATCGATGTCCACGGCTACGCCTCCTCTTCCTTCTTGTCCTTGCGGTTGAATTCCAGCTCCACGCGCGCCTTGGCGATGTCGGCGAAGGCGATCCGGCGGGAGGTGGGCTTGCGGCCCTTGACGCCCGGCACCTCGAGATCGAGGCCCTCTTCGTCGACCGCGATGATGCGGGCCACCAGCTCGGCGCCCTCGTTCGGCGTGATCCTGGCCAGCCGGCCCGTGGCACGTACGTAGTGGCGGTGCTCCGTCAGCGGACGGTCGGCACCGGGAGAGCTGACCTCCAGGACGTACTCGTCCTCGCCCATCGCGTCGGTCTCGTCGAGCCTGGCGGAGATCGCGCGGCTCAGATCCGCACAGGCGTCGAGCTCCACGCCCTCCTCGGAATCCACGATGATCCGCAGCACCCGGCGACGGCCTGCCCGGGACACCTCGATCTCTTCCAGATCCAGCTGCTCGGCGCTGACGAGCGGTTCTACCAGCCCGCGCAGCCTCTCGCTCTGGGTGGTGCTCATCCGGGTGACTCCTCGGCCGCGTGTGCTGTTGTGGGGATCGTCGCGTGTCTGGTCAAAGGGTATCCGGTCCCAAGGGGTGTTGCTGTCCGCCGGCCCCCTGGGCGCGGGTACGCTCGCCAACGGTGATCACTTCCGGACAGATCCAGTCACAACAGGTCCAGGCCCGAAGGAGAACAAGTGCGGCGCACGGGGACGACGCGCAGGGGCGCGCTCACCGCGACGGGAGCGATCGCCATGGGGGCGGTGCTGGCCGGCTGCGGGAGCGGTGGCGATGACGAGAGCTCCGGAAGCCGGGGTTCCGCCCGGGCCGGCGCACGGACCGCGGCCGACCGCTCGTCGGCCGACCGGGCGGAGGCCTCACTGCGGTCGGCGGCCGCGGGAGTGAGCGCCTCACTGTTCGCCGGGTACGAGCAGGTGGCCCGGGACCATCCGGCGACCGCGGCCGGACTCGCTCCGCTGCGTGACGCCGTCCGCGCCCACCTCACCGCTCTAGGCAAGGGCGGCGGCTCGCTCGGCTTCGTCCGCACGCGCCCCGGCACCGGGGACGCCGCCGCGGCGGTCCGGGAGCTGGCGGCCGCGGAGCGGCGTGCCGCGGCCTCGCACACCGAGGCGCTGCTGAAGGCCCCGCCCGAACTCGCCCGGCTGCTCGCCTCGGTCGCCGCGGCCGCCTCCGCCCACGCCTATCTGCTGACCGAACTGGCCAAGGAGACGCGGGCATGAGCGACGACGCAACGCTGAAGGCCGCACAGGCGGCGCTGGCCGCCGAACACGCCGCCGTGTACGGGTACGGGGTCGCCGGCGGCCGGGTCGCCGCAGCCCGCCGTGCCGAGGCCACCGCGGCGCACCACGCGCACCGGGCCCGGCGCGACGCGCTGGTGCGGACGGTGCGTGACCTGGGCGGTGAACCGGTGGCATCGGGTCCCGCGTACGCTCTGCCGTTCGCGGTACCGGACGCGGCCGCGGCCGTGCGGCTCGCCGCGGTGCTGGAGGACCGGGTCGCGGACGTCTACTCCGACCTCGTACGGGCCTCGGAGGGGCCGTTGCGGCGGTCGGCGGCGGACGCGCTGCGGGAGGCCGCGGTGCGGGCCGTCCGCTGGCGCGGCAGCGGCGTACCCTTTCCCGGGCTCGCCGAGCGGGCCGCCGACGGGTCGCTCGTCGGCGGGACGGCCGGGAAGGACGAGACGGCCGGGGCCGGCGCGAAGGCCGGGTCCGATGCGAAGGCCGGGTCCGATGCGAAGGCCGGTACCGGCGCGACGCACTGAGAGAAGCTCTGAAAGGGAACACGGCACGTATGGGTTTTGAACCGCCGCAGCGTCTGGTGCGAGCGCTCGGCGAGTCGTACGGGGATACGGCCGCCGGGGAATGGCTCGCGCGGCTCCCCGGACTGACCGAGCGGGCGCTCACCGCGGCCGGCCGGGAACTGACCGTGGAACGGGTCGCCGCCCCGGGCGGGCGCAGCAGCCTGGTCCTGCTGGTCCGGGACGCCGACGGCACCCCGGCGGCGCTGAAGCTCTCCCCGGCCGGGGCGGCGCCGGAGCTGGAGCGTGCGGCGCTGGCGCACTGGAACGGCTGGGGTGCGGTGCGGCTGGCCGGCCCCCCGGACGGGGCGGACTCCGGTGAGGCGCTGCTGCTGGAGCGGCTGCACCCGGAGGTGTCGCTGCGTTCGCTGCCGGAGGCGAAGGCGCTGCTGGAGGCGGCCGGGACGGTGCGGCGGCTCTGGGTCGATCCGCCCGAGGGGCACGCGTTCGAGACGGTCGCCGGGCGGACCGGGCTGCGGACCGCCCCGATGCAGGCCGCCGCGGCGGCCGATCCGGTGCTGGAGCCCCTGGTCTCGGCGGCTCTGGCGGCGCGCGAGGAGCTCCTCGCGGACTCCCCGGAGACCCTGCTGCTGCACGGCAACTTCCGCCAGAGCAAGGTGCTCTCGGGCGAGCGCGCGCCCTGGCTGACGGTCGGTCCCGAGCCGGTCGTCGGCGAACGCGCCTACGATCTGGCGCGGCTGGTGCGGGACCGGGTCGAGGACCTGATCGCCTCGCCCGGCGGTGCGGTGACGGCCCGGCGCCGGGTCAAGAAGCTCGCGGAGGCGCTGGACGTGAACCACGACCGGCTGCACGGCTGGACGCTGTTCCGCGCGGTGGAGTCGGGCACCCGGGCGCTCGCGGCGGGGCGCCGCGAGGAGGGCGAAGTGACACTGGAGTTCGCCGGCTGGCTGTAGCCGCCGCGCATGCCGAAGGGCCCCGCACGGATCTCCGTGCGGGGCCCTTCGGCATGTGGCCGGGCGGTCAGCCCTGCTCGGTGAGGCGGGCGATCGCCTCGTCGACCGTGAGCTCCTCGCGCTCGCCGGTGCGACGGTCCTTCAGCTCCAGGACGCCCTCGGCCGAGCGGCGGCCGGCGACCAGGATCTTCGGGACGCCGATGAGCTCGGAGTCGGTGAACTTGACGCCGGGCGAGATGCCCGGGCGGTCGTCGACCAGGACGCGCAGGCCGGCCGCGTTCAGCTTCTCGGAGACGTCGAGGGCCAGCTCGGTCTGGAGCGCCTTGCCCGCGGCGACGACGTGCACATCGGCCGGGGCGATCTCGCGGGGCCAGCACAGGCCCTTGTCGTCGGCGGTCTGCTCGGCGAGGGCGGCCACCGCGCGGGAGACGCCGATGCCGTAGGAGCCCATCGTGACGCGGACCGGCTTGCCCTGCTGGCCGAGGACGTCGAGGGAGAAGATGTCGGCGTACTTGCGGCCGAGCTGGAAGATGTGGCCGATCTCGATGGCGCGGTCCACCTGGAGGCCGGTGCCGCACTTGGGGCAGGGGTCGCCCGCCTCGACGACGACGACGTCGAGGTAGTCGTCGACCTCGAAGTCGCGGCCCGCGACGACGTTCTTCGCGTGCTTGCCCTCCTTGTTGGCACCCGTGATCCAGGCGGTGCCGGCGGCGACGCGGGGGTCGGCGATGTAGCGGACCTTCTCCAGACCCTGCGGGCCGACGTAGCCGCGGACCAGGTCGGGGCGGCCCACGAAGTCCTCGGCGGTGACGAGCTCGACGACGGCGGGGGTCAGGTGCTCGCCGAGCTTGCCGAGGTCGACCTCGCGGTCGCCGGGCACGCCCACGGCCACGATCTCGCCGTCGACCTTGACCAGGAGGTTCTTCAGGGTGGCGGAGGCCGGGACGCCGAGGTGGGCGGCGAGGGTCTCGATGGTCGGGGTGTCGGGGGTGTCCAGCTCCTCGACGGGGCCGGTCGCCGAGCCGTCGGCCGGGGTGGCGTTGAACGTCACGGCCTCGGTGTTGGCGGCGTAGTCGCAGTTCGGACAGTCGACGAAGGTGTCCTCACCGGCGGGCGCGGGGGCGAGGAACTCCTCGGACGCGGAGCCGCCCATGGCACCGGAGACCGCGGAGACGATGCGGTGGTCGAGGCCGAGCCGCTCGAAGATCCGGATGTAGGCGCCGCGGTGCAGCTGGTACGCCTCGGCGAGACCCTCGTCGGTGGTGTCGAAGGAGTACGAGTCCTTCATCTGGAACTCGCGGCCGCGCAGCACGCCGGCGCGGGGGCGGGCCTCGTCGCGGTACTTGGTCTGGATCTGGTAGAGGATCACGGGCAGGTCCTTGTAGGACGAGCACATGTCCTTGACGACCTGGGTGAAGACCTCTTCGTGCGTCGGGCCGAGGAGGTAGTCGGCGCCCTTGCGGTCCTGGAGCCGGAAGAGCAGGTCGCCGTACTCGTCGTAGCGGCCGCTCGCCTCGTACGCCTCCTTGGGGAGCAGCGCGGGGAGCAGGACCTCCTGGCCGCCGATGGCGTCCATCTCCTCGCGGACGACGCGGGTGATGTTCTCCAGGACCTTCTTGCCGAGCGGCAGCCAGGACCAGATGCCGGCCGCGGTGCGGCGTACGTAACCGGCGCGGACGAGGAGCTTGTGGTTGAGCGTCTCGGCGTCCGCCGGGTCGTCGCGCAGTGTCTTGATCATCAATCGGGACATGCGCTGGACCTGGGCCATGATGAACTCCTGCTCGGAAGGGTGATGTGCAGGAGGTTAGCCGGGCGGCGGGGGCGGGCGGAAATCGATTCGCTCAGGGATGCCCGGGGCGGAGCAGTGGAAGTGGTGCTCCCATGACCGCGTACGGCATCGGCGCGCTGGGGAAATGCACCTGGCGGGCCAGGTCCCGGTAGCCGAGCGAGCGGTACAGACCGCGGGCCGGGCTCTCCGTGTCGATCGCCGAGAGGATGGACCGGGGCTGCCCGACGCCGTCGGTGATGGTGGTGATCAGGGTGCGGCCGATGCCGCGGTTCTGGTACTCCGGCAGGACGTGGAGCTCGGTGATCACGAAGGAGTCGTCGAGCCAGCCCTCCGAGCCGGTGGCCCGCAGACAGGGCTCGACGACGGTGGACCACCAGTGGCCGCGCTCGTTGGGCATGCCGTAGACGAAGCCGACGAGGTCGCCGCCGGCGGTCATGGCGCCGAGGGCGCGGGCGCAGGGGTGGTCGAGGTGTCTGAGGACGATGTGGCGGCGCACTTCGATCTCTTCGGGGCCGAGACCGAAGGCGACGGCCTGTACGGCGAGCGCCTCGTCCACGCGGGCGGCGAGATCGATCGGTCCGATCCGGACGCTGGAGGTGTGGGGGCCGTCCCCGGAAGCTGCTGCCATGAGCCGACCCTACTGTCCGTGGCGGGGTGCGGGGTACGGGCCGGCACTGTCCGCTGCCGGGTCAGAACAGCACGCTCATGAACGCGCCGGTCTCGCGGAAGCCGATGCGGCGGTAGGCCTTGCGCGCGGGGGTGTTGTAGTCGTTCACGTACAGGCTGACGATCGGCGCGACATCGGCGAGCGCGTAGCGCAGGACGGCCGCCATGCCGGTCTCGGAGTGGCCGCGGCCGCGGAACTCCGGGGCGACCCAGACGCCCTGGATCTGGCAGGCCTGGGCGGTGGTGGCGCCGATCTCCGCCTTGAAGACGACCTTGCCGTCCTCGATCCGGGCGAAGGAGCGGCCGGCGCCGATGAGCTCGGCGACGCGGGCCTGGTAGAGGAGTCCGCCGTCGCCCGCGAGGGGGGAGATGCCGACCTCCTCGGTGAACATGGCCACGCAGGCCGGCATGAGGACGTCCATCTCGTCCTTGCGGACGCGGCGGACCAGCGGGTCGGCTGCCACGGCGTCGGAGGGGCTCTCGGTGACCATGAGCGGCTGGTTGGCGCGGACCTCCCTGGCCGGCCCCCAGCCCGGTTCGAGGAGCCGCCACAGCTGTGCGGTGGGCTCGGCGGGGCCGACGATCGAGGAACAGCGGCGGCCGGCCCTGCGGGCGCGGTCGGCGAAGGCCCGGACGGCTTCGGGGGTGGCGCAGATGGGGACGAGATTGGCTCCCGAGTAGCAGAGGGAGCGCAGCTGCCCGTCCGCGTACCAGCCCCACATCTCGCCGCCGAGGCGCCAGGGGTCGAGGCCTGCGATCTGGACCCTGGAGGTCACGAAGGCGTTCGCTACGGGTTCGCTCTCCAGCACCGCGAGGGCGGCGCCGAGGTCGCTGGGTTCGAGGACCCGGGTGGTGGTCTGCGTCAACACGAGGGGGCCTCACCATGCGGTCTGCTGATTTCCGCACTGTACCCAAAGAGGCCCGGAGGCGCCGCTCGTGGCCGTGAACAGCTTCCGCGGAGGGCGGTGACCTCGCTCACGAGCAGCGCCCCGCGGGGAGTGTTCCTCCGGCGGGGCGCTGTCGTGGGTGTCATGGGATCAGCTGATCGAGACCTCGGGCTCGCCGGAGGCGACGCCGTCCTTCTCCATCTGTTCGGCGATCTTGAGGGCTTCTTCGATGAGGGTCTCGACGATCTTCGACTCGGGCACCGTCTTGATGATCTCGCCCTTGACGAAGATCTGGCCCTTGCCGTTGCCGGACGCCACACCCAGGTCGGCCTCACGGGCCTCACCGGGACCGTTGACGACACAGCCCATCACGGCGACGCGCAGCGGGACCTCCATGCCGTCGAGGCCCGCGCTCACCTGATCGGCGAGCTTGTACACGTCGACCTGCGCACGGCCGCACGACGGGCAGGACACGATCTCCAGCCGCCGCTGCTTCAGGTTCAGCGACTCCAGGATCTGGAGTCCGACCTTGACCTCCTCGGCCGGCGGCGCGGAGAGCGAGACGCGGATCGTGTCGCCGATGCCCTCGCTGAGCAGGGCGCCGAAGGCGACGGCCGACTTGATCGTGCCCTGGAAGGCGGGGCCGGCCTCGGTCACGCCCAGGTGCAGCGGGTAGTCGCACTGCGCGGCGAGCTGCCGGTAGGCGTTCACCATCACGACCGGGTCGTTGTGCTTGACGGAGATCTTGATGTCCCGGAAGCCGTGCTCCTCGAAGAGGGACGCCTCCCACAGCGCAGACTCCACCAGGGCCTCGGGCGTCGCCTTGCCGTACTTCTTCAGCAGCCGCGCGTCGAGCGAACCGGCGTTGACGCCGATCCGGATCGGCGTGCCGGCGTCGTTCGCCGCCCGCGCGATCTCCTTGACCTTGTCGTCGAACTGCTTGATGTTCCCGGGGTTCACCCGCACCGCCGCGCACCCGGCATCGATCGCCGCGAACACGTACTTCGGCTGGAAGTGGATGTCCGCGATCACCGGGATCTGCGACTTCGAGGCGATCGTCGCGAGCGCGTCCGCGTCGTCCTGCGTCGGACACGCCACCCGCACGATCTGACAGCCCGACGCCGTCAGCTCCGCGATCTGCTGCAACGTCGCACCGATGTCCGACGTACGCGTCGTCGTCATCGACTGCACCGAGACCGGCGCGTCCCCACCGACCGCCACCGACCCGACCTGGATCTTGCGGCTGACCCGCCGTACGGCGAGCTGGGTCGGAACGGTGGGCATTCCGAGAGAAATCGCAGTCATGCGCTGAGCATCCCCAAGGTGTGGATCAAGGTCCCGAGTTCGGCGGGCTCCGGCCTTCGAGGTTACGGCACCGAGCACGGCGTGGGGCACACCGCGTCCGGGGGCCACTCAAAATGTGGGCTCCCGGACGCATCGTGCGTACCGGCCGTCACTCGGGGTACATAAGGCGTTCGTGTGGGACGGGTCAGGAGATCTTGACCGGGTTGACGACGTCGGCGACCAGGACGAGCAGGGTGAAGCAGATGAACACACCGGCGACCACGTAGGCGACCGGCATCAGCTTCGCCACGTCGAACGGGCCCGGGTCGGGGCGCTTGAAGAGCCGCGCCGCGTTCCGCCGCAGCGCCTCCCACAGGGCCCCCGCGATATGACCGCCGTCGAGCGGCAGCAGCGGCAGCATGTTGAAGAGGAACAGCGAGAGGTTGAAGCCGGCCAGCAGGAACAGCATCATCGCGATCTGGTTCTGCGCCGGCACGTCCAGCGTCATCACCTCGCCGCCGATCCTGGCCGCGCCGACGACGCCCACCGGGGAGTCGTCCGCGCGCTCGCCGCCGTCGAAGGCCGCGTCCCACAGGGCCGGGATCTTGGACGGCAGCGCGATGATCGAGTCGACGCCGTTCTCGATCATGTCGCCCATGCGGACGACCGAGTCACCGAAGGAGAGCGGGACGATCTCCGTCTGCGCCGCGAAGCCGAGGTAGCCGGCGGAGACGAACTTCCCCGGGACCACCTCGCCGTCGGAGTCCTTCTGCGCCACGGCGTTCTTCTTGAGCACGGCGTGGAGGGTCTTCTCCTGCCCGTCGCGCTGGACCGTGATGGTGGCGGGGCCGATGGTGTCGCGGATCCGGTCGGAGAGGGTGGACCACTCGTCGATCTTCTGGCCGTTGAAGGCGACGATCTTGTCGCCGACCTTCAGGCCTGCGGCCTGCGCGGGCGAGACCGGGTCGGACGCCTTGCAGGTCTCCCGCTTCTCGCTCTGGGAGATCACGCACTTCTGGACGCCGGCGACATCGGTCGTCTGGGTCTGGAATCCGAAGGTCATGGCCACACCGAGGAAGATCGCCACGGCCAGGACCAGGTTCATGAACGGTCCGGCGAACATGACGATCACGCGCTTCCACGGCTTGCGCGTGTAGAAGAGGCGCTTCTCGTCGCCCGGCTCCAGCTCCTCGAAGGCGGCGGACCTGGCGTCCTCGATCATGCCGCGCCACGGCGAGGTGGACCGTGCCTCCAGCCGTCCGTCCGGTCCCGGCGGGAACATCCCGATCATGCGGATGTAGCCGCCGGCCGGAATGGCCTTGATGCCGTACTCCGTGTCGCCCTTCTTCCGCGACCAGATGGTCGGGCCGAAGCCGACCATGTACTGCGGGACGCGGATGCCGAAGAGCTTGGCGGTCGACAGGTGGCCCAGCTCGTGCCACGCGATCGAGAACAGCAGGCCGAAGGCGAAGACCGCGATGCCGAGAATCGTCAGCAGGATCGTCGTCATGCTCATGCGCGTGCCTCCGCGGTGGCCTTGGCCGAGAGTTCCCGGGCCCGGGTCCGTGCCCAGGCCTCCGCTTCAAGGACGTCCGCGACCGTCAGCGAAGTTCCCGCCGGAGGCGTTCCGTGTTCGGCGACCACGGCCGTCACCGTGTCCATGATGCCGTTGAACGCCAGCCGTCCGTCGAGGAAGGCCGCCACGCACTCCTCGTTCGCCGCGTTGAACACCGCCGGTGCGGTGCCGCCCAGCGTGCCCACGTGCCGGGCGAGCCCGACGGACGGGAAGGCCTCGGTGTCGAGCGGGAAGAACTCCCAGGCCGAGGCCTTCGACCAGTCGAAGGCGGGGGCCGCGTCCGGGACGCGCTGCGGCCAGCCGAGGCCGATGGCGATCGGTCCGCGCATGTCGGGCGGGGTGGCCTGGGCGAGGGTGGACCCGTCGGTGAACTCCACCATGGAGTGAACGTACGACTGGGGGTGGACCACGACCTCGATCCGGTCGAACGGGATGTCGTAGAGGAGGTGCGCCTCGATGACCTCGAGACCCTTGTTGACCAGGGTGGCCGAGTTGATCGTGATGACCGGGCCCATCGCCCAGGTCGGGTGCGCGAGCGCCTGGTCCTTCGTGACGTCCGCGAGCTCGCTCCTGGTACGTCCCCGGAACGGGCCGCCCGACGCGGTGACGACGAGCTTGCGCACGTCGGCGCGCTTGCCGGACGCGAGCGCCTGGAACAGCGCGGCGTGCTCGGAGTCGACCGGGATGATCTGCCCGGGGGCGGCGAGCGCCTTGACCAGCGGGCCGCCGACGATCAGCGACTCCTTGTTGGCCAGCGCCAGGGTGCGGCCCGCCTTGAGCGCGGCCAGGGTGGGGGCGAGGCCGATCGAGCCGGTGATCCCGTTCAGCACGGTGTGGCAGTCGCTGCCGGCCAGTTCCGTGGCGGCGTCGGGTCCGGCCAGGATCTCGGGCGGCTGCTCCCCCGCCCCGTACTCCGCGCGCAGCGCCTCGCGCAGGGCGGGCACCGCCTCGGGAGAGGCGACGGCGACCGTGCGCACGCCGAGACGGCGGGCCTGCTCGGCGAGGAGGGCGACCCGGCCGCCCGCCGCGGAGAGCGCGGTGACGCGGAAGCGGTCGGGGTTGCGCAGCACCAGGTCGATGGCCTGGGTGCCGATGGACCCGGTGGAGCCGAGGATGACGAGATCCCGGCGGCCTTCCACGGCGTCGAAGACGAGGTGCGGGTCGGCGAGTGGGGCGGGGCTTTCGCTCATGCCCCCCATTGTTGCCGCATCCGCTGTGCGTGTGGACAGGGCGTCCCTCGCGCCGCGTGCCGACTGTTCGCTCATCACGGTCTCAGCCCTTCGCCGCACGGAACTTCGCCCACTGGGCGGCCATGACCTCCGGCGGCACTCCGCCGATGTCCTTCGTGCCGGTGATCTCCGCACGGAAGGCGAGGGTGGTGGAGCCGGAGCGGACCACGGTGAGGTACTCGTACAGCTTCTCCTTCCCCTTCACGTCGAGGATGGTGAAGCGGTACGCCTTCGACTCGTCGGCCTCGGCGGCGAAAGCGGGTGCCTCGGCGGGTTCGGCCTTGAGGTACTTCGCGCGGGCCACGGCCCGCTCCTCGGTGAATCCGCCGGCGCAGTCCCGCCCCGCCGTGCCGAGGGCCTTCATGACGGTGGCCGCGCCGCCGTTCCCGTAGCTGCGCAGGGTGACGTCGACGGTGAGGCCGAGCATCTCGTCCGGGACGTCGACCTTGCGCTGCACCTGGGCGGCCGGGTCGGGGTCGCTGACCTCGCCGGCGAGGCTGACGAGCGGCTGGCAGCCGGTCGGGGCGGCGGTGTACGCGTCGCCGAGCGGCCCGTCGAGTACGTACTCGGAGGCCGTGTACGGGCCGACCTTCTCACCGTCGGTGAACGAGGCGGCCTTGAGCCGGGCCTCGTCGAGGGCCCCGGGAGCGGGCTTCGCCGAGGGCGCCGCGGACGCCTTGGCGTCCTGATCCGCCGCGGCCCGGCCGCCGTCGTCACCGCCGCAGGCGGTCGCGCCCAGGAGCGTCGCGGCCGCGATCCCGGTGGCCGCGATCCCGCGCCATCGGCGCCGCTGGTACCTCACCCCGTGCATGCCTGTCCCCAATCCCCTGGTGTGCCGATGTGCTGGTGGTCAGAAGTGCGTGGTCACGCCGAACGCCCGCCGGAGCTGCGCCATGTCGTGCAGGTCCTGCGGGCGGGGCTCGTACCCCTGGTGGAAGTCGATCTGCTGCCGCGCCGAGAGACAGCGCACCGGTGTCCCGCCGATGGTGCCGGTGACGAAGCACTCCGCCGGGTAGTGGAACGGCTCCCGCGGGTCGGGCGACGACTGGACCGCCGACCCGTCGGGGGCGAACCGCAGCGGATGCAGGTCGAGGTCGGACCCGGAGGGGTGGCTGAGGACGAAGCGCACGGGACGCCGGTCCAGGGTCTGGGCCCAGCCGGCCGCCGTCAGCGCGGCGACCACGGCCGGTTCCTGCTCTTCGCGGTGCAGCAGATCGAGATCCCCGTGGGCGCGGGTCTCCTCGCCGGTCAGGGCGTCGATGCCCCAGCCGCCGGCGATCACGACGTCGGCGCCGGCCTCGCGCAGGAGCGTGAGGACGGACAGCACGTCGGCGGCGGAGATCATGCCGCGGAGCCTATCGCCCCGTACCGGCCGGGGTCCGTCCGTCGGGGAGACCGGCGAATCCGGCGAACGCCTCGTGGAAGCCGGGGAAGGTCTTCCGTACGCAGCCCGGGTCGTCGAAGGTGATGCCGGGGGTGCGCAGGCCGGTGACGGCGAACGACATGACGATGCGGTGGTCGCCGTGGGTCTCGATCTCGACGGGCTCCGGGGTGCCCGGCAGGATCTCGATCCAGTCGGGTCCGGTGGTGACCGTGACGCCCATCCGGCGCAGGTTCCGCGCGCACGCCTCCAGCCGGTCGCACTCCTTCACGCGGGTGTTGCCGACGTCCTCGATGCGGACCGGGCCCGAGGCGAAGGGGGCGATGCCGGCCAGCGTCGGCATGGTGTCGGAGATATCGCGCATGTTGACCGTGATGCCGGTGAGGCGGCCGGTGGAGCGGACCGTGGTGGCGTCGGCCGTGGTGCGCACCTCGGCGCCCATGCGGCGCAGGACGTCGGTGAACCGCAGATCGCCCTGGAGGGCGCCCTGTCCGAGGCCGGGAACGGTGACCTCACGACCGGTGAGGGCGGCCGCGGCGAAGAAGTAGCTCGCGGTGGAGGCGTCGGGCTCGACGGGGTAGGAGGTGGCCCGGTAGCCGCCGGGCGGCACCGAGAAGACGGTGCCGTCGGGGCCCTCGCGGGTGACCTCGGCGCCGAAGCTGCGCATCATCGCCAGGGTGATCTCGATGTACGGCGCCGACACCAGATCGGTGACGGTGATCCGGAGCCCTTCCGCGGTCAGCGGTCCGAGCATCAGCAGCGCGGTGAGGTACTGGCTGGACTGCCCGGCGTCCAGGGTCAGTTCGCCGCCCTTGATGCCGGCGGCCTCGATGCGCAGCGGGTGGTGGCCCTCGGCGTCCTCGTGGACGAGGTCGACACCGAGGGTGCGCAGCGCCTCGGTGAGCGGGGCGAGCGGGCGGCGGCGCATCTGGGCGGAGGCGTCGAAGCGGAAGCTGCCGCGGGCGCCGGCCGCCGCGAGGGTCGGCAGGAACCGGGCGGTCGTCGCGCCGTCCCGGCAGTAGACGTCGGCCTCGGCGGCGCCGGGCCCGGAGGGGCGGCCCGTGAGGTGCCAGGCGTCCGCCTCCCGCACCACCTCGTAGCCCAGGGTGGTGAGCCCTTCGGCGAAGCCCTCGGTGTCGTCCGAGCGCAGCGGACGTACGAGGGTGCTGGTGCCGTGCGCGGCGGCGGCCAGGAAGAGGGCGCGCGCGGTGACGGACTTGGAACCGGGGACATGGATGACGGTCACGAGTCCTCATCCTGCCGTGCCGTCCGCGCGGCGGCGGGGCGCGTCCACCGGGTGGACGCGCCCCGCCGTTCCGGCTTCACGGGCTCAGCGGATCGGCCGGTGGACGTTCTCCCGGTCCGAGGGGCCGGGGGTGGCGTCGGCGATCCACGGGCCGTCGCCGCTCGGGTCGACGATGCCCTCCTCCAGCCAGGTGTACGTGCCCGAGAGGACACCGTCGACCACCTTGCGGTCGAGGTCGTCGGTGTTGGACCAGAGCCGGGTGAAGAGTTCCTCGACCCGGATGCGGGACTGGCGGCAGAAGGTGTCGGCGAGCTGGTACGCCTCGCGGCCGTGGTCGCCCTCGCCGCGCAGGAGTTCGGCCCGGACGCAGGCGGCGCTCATCGCGAAGAGTTCCGCGCCGATGTCGACGATCCTGCCGAGGAAGCCCTGCTTGGTCTCCATCCGGCCCTGCCAGCGGGACATGGCGTAGAAGGTGGAGCGGGCCAGTTTGCGGGAGGAGCGTTCGGCGTAGCGCAGGTGGGCGGAGAGGTCGGGGTGGCCCGCGGGGTGGAACTCCCCGTAGGTGCGCGGGAGCTGCCCGGGTCCGGCGACCAGTTTCGGCAGCCACTTCGCGTAGAACCCGGCCGCGTTCGCACCGGCCCTGGCCTTGGCGGAGAGCGGCTTGTCGGGGTCGATGATGTCGCCGGCGACCTTGAGGTGGGCGTCGACGGCCTCGCGGGCGATCAGCAGGTGCATGATCTCCGTCGAGCCCTCGAAGATCCGGTTGATCCGCATGTCGCGGAGCATCTGCTCGGCGGGGACGGCCCGTTCGCCGCGGGCGGCGAGGGACTCCGCGGTCTCGAAGCCGCGGCCGCCGCGGATCTGGACCAGTTCGTCGGCCATCAGGCAGCCCATCTCGGAGCCGTACAGCTTGGCGAGCGCCGCCTCGATCCTGATGTCGTTGCGGTCCTCGTCGGCCATCTGGGAGGAGAGGTCGACGACGGCTTCGAGGGCGAAGGTGGTCGCGGCGATGAAGGAGATCTTGGCGCCGACCGCCTCGTGCCGGGCGACGGGGCGGCCCCACTGCTCGCGGACGGCCGACCACTCGCGGGCGATCTTCAGACACCATTTCCCGGAGCCGACGCACATGGCGGGCAGGGAGAGCCGGCCGGTGTTGAGGGTGGTGAGTGCGATCTTGAGACCGGCGCCCTCGGGGCCGATGCGGTTCGCGGCGGGGACGCGCACCTGGTGGAAGCGGGTGACGCCGTTCTCCAGCCCGCGCAGGCCCATGAACGCGTTGCGGTGTTCCACGGTGATGCCCGGGGCGTCGGCCTCGACGACGAAGGCCGTGATGCCGCCCTTGCGGCCCTCCGCCTTCGGTACCCGCGCCATGACGACCAGGAGGTCCGCGACGACGCCGTTGGTCGTCCACAGCTTGACGCCGTCGAGGACGTAGTCGTCCCCGTCCGGGACGGCCGTGGTGGCGAGGCGGGCCGGGTCGGAGCCGACGTCCGGCTCGGTGAGCAGGAACGCGGAGATGTCGGTACGGGCCAGCCGGGGCAGGAAGGTGTCCTTCTGCTCCTGGCTGCCGAAGATCTTCAGGGGCTGCGGGACCCCGATGGACTGGTGCGCGGAGAGGAGGGCGCCGATCGACGGGCTGGCGGAGCCGACCAGGGCGAGGGCCTTGTTGTAGTAGACCTGCGTCAGCCCGAGGCCGCCGTACTTCACGTCGATCTTCATGCCCAGCGCGCCGAGCTCCTTGAGGCCGTTGACCACCTCGTCGGGGATCCTGGCCTCGCGCTCGATCAGGGCGCTGTCGATGCTGGTCTCGCAGAACGCGCGGAGCCGGGCGAGGAACTCCTCGCCGCGCCGGACGTCCTCGGCGGCGGGCAGCGGGTGCGGGTGGATCAGGTCGAGCCGGAAGCGGCCCAGGAAGAGTTCCTTGGCGAAACTGGGTTTGCGCCAGTCCTGCTCGCGCGCCTCCTCGGCCACCTGTCGCGCTTCGCGCTCGGTGACCTTGGGCGTGGTCCGCGGTGCGGACGGTCGTTGTGCGGATGGTGCGGACATGAGGAGCTCACCTCGCCGCTTCGTCGGATGGGCGGATCCGGCAGGTCCGGGGGCGTTGGGCCCTTGTGCACCTGTCGGCTCTACTCGTCCGTATGTACCCGATTCCGGTCGCCCTCACCAGCCCCGGGGCGCCGATCGGGTCGGCCACCACTCCAGTGCCCGCTGTCGCGTGCGGCATGCGGAAACGGCTGGAGCCCCCGCACAGTGGGGCCCCAGCCGTTCGTCCGCGTCCTACAGCGCGAGGCCGGTGAGGACCAGGACGCGCTCGTAGGTGTAGTCGTCCATGGCGTAGCGCACGCCCTCGCGGCCGACGCCGGACTGCTTGGCGCCGCCGTACGGCATCTGGTCCGCGCGGTACGAGGGGACGTCGCCGATGATCACGCCGCCGACCTCCAGGGCGCGGTGGGCGCGGAAGGCGGTCTGCAGGTCGTGGGTGAACACGCCTGCCTGGAGGCCGTACTTGGAGGAGTTGACGGAGGCGAAGGCCGCGGCCTCGCCGTCCACCTTCTGCACCGAGAGGACCGGTCCGAAGACCTCCTCGTGGGAGAGGGTGACGCCGTCGGGGAGGTCGGCGAGGACGGTCGGCGCGTAGGTCGCCCCGTCACGCTTGCCGCCGGCGAGCAGCTGGGCGCCGGCCTGCACGGCCTCGTCGACCCAGGACTCGACGCGCTTGGCGGCGTTCTCGTCGACGAGCGGGCCGACGTCGGTGGTGGCGTCGGACGGGTCGCCGGTGACCTGGGCCTCGACGGCGGCGACGATCTTCGGCAGCAGCCGGTCGTAGACCGCGGCGTCCGCGATGACGCGCTGCACCGAGATGCAGGACTGGCCGCCCTGGTAGTTGGAGAAGGTCGCGATGCGGGTCGCGGCCCAGTCCAGGTCCTTCTCGGAGGCGTAGTCGCCGAGGACGACCGCGGCGCCGTTGCCGCCGAGCTCCAGGGTGCAGTGCTTGCGCGGCACCGAGTCCATGATCGAGTAGCCGACCGGGGCGGAGCCGGTGAACGAGATCACGGGCAGCCGCTCGTCCTGGACGAGGGCGGGCATCCGGTCGTTGGGGACCGTCAGCACGGACCAGGATCCGGCCGGCAGGTCGGTCTCGGCCAGCAGCTCGCCCAGGATCAGGGACGAGATCGGGGTGGCCGGGGCCGGCTTCAGGATGATCGGGGCGCCGACGGCGATGGCCGGGGCGACCTTGTGGGCGCTCAGGTTCAGCGGGAAGTTGAAGGGTGCGATGCCGAGGACCGTGCCGCGCGGGAAGCGGCGGGTCAGGCCGAGGCGGCCGGTGCCGCCGGCGTCGGTGTCCAGGCGCTGGGCGTCACCGCTGTTGAAGCGACGGGCCTCCTCGGAGGCGAAGCGGAACACCGAGACGGCCCGGCCGACCTCGCCGCGCGCCCACTTGATGGGCTTGCCGTTCTCGGCGGAGATGACCTGGGCGATCTCCTCGGTGCGCTCCGTCAGGCGCCGTGCCACGTGGTCGAGCGCGGCGGCGCGGACGTGGGCCGGGGTCGCGGCGAACTCGTCGCGCACGGCGTGAGCGGCGGCGACGGCCTCCTCGACCTGGGCCTCGGTGGGCACGCTGACGGTGCCGACGAGGCGGCCGTCCCAGGAGTTGGTGACGTCGAAGCTTTCCTCGCCGGTGGCCTCGCGGCCGGCCAGCCAGAAGGCGTGGGTGGAGGTCATGGAGGTTCCGGCCCTTCGATGTCGTGGGTGTTCCGTCCCCACCGTAGGGCCGCACCCTCCGCCCGGCGTTTGTCCGGCATGGAGCAGAGGCGTGCCGGGGTACGCCGGTTTGTCGGATGCGGGTGACGTGTGCGGGACGGCCCTCAGGACGCCGTCGGCGGGTTGGCGACCTTGAGGGCCAGCCACAGCTCCATGCGGACGTCCGGGTCGTCCAGCGAGCGGCCGAGGATCTCCTCCACCCGGCGCATGCGGTAGCGCAGGGTGTGCCGGTGGACGCCCAGGTCGGCGGCGGCCGCGTCCCACTGGCCGTGGTGCGCGAGCCACGCCCGCAGCGAGGCGACGAGGTCGCCGCGGCCCTTGGCGTCGTGCTCGTAGAGGGCGCGCAGCATGCCGTCGGCGAAGGCTCTCACCGCGTCGTCCGCGAGCAGCGGCAGTACGGAGCCGGAGGCCAGTTCCTCGTGTTCGACCAGGGCCCTGCCGCGGCGGCGGGCCACCGAGAGGGACTGCTCGGCCTGCTTGTACGCGGCGGAGACGGCGATCGGCCCGGCGGGGGCGGAGAGACCCACGACCACGTCGCTCTCCTCCGCGGCCGCCTCGCGCGGCGGTGCGTCCTCCTGCGCGTCGGCGTAGGCGGCGCAGGCGGCGACCGCGGCCCCGCCGTCGGCGGCCAGCACCACGAGGCGTTCGCCCTCGGGCACCATCAGGAGCGTCTCGCCGGAGCGGGCGGCCGCGGTCTCCATGGCCTCGGCCAGCTGCGCCGTGGTCGAGGGTTCGGCGGCCTCGGCGATGAGCAGCCGGAAGGGCGCGTCGAGCAGCCCGCCGTACAGATCTCCGGCGACGCCGCGCGCGTGGTCGGGCTGGCCGGCCAGCAGCATGCGCAGCACCGCGGCGCCGAGCCGCTGTTCGGCGCCCTGGAGCGAGCGGGAGCGGGCCGTGGTGAGGGTGAGCAGGGCGACCGCCGAGTGCACCGCGTACCGCTCCGCGGTGCCGAGCGCGGAACCGGTGCCCACGGCAAGCGCACCGCGGACCCTGCGGCCGGTGCCCAGGGACTGGAGCTCGACCCGGTCCTCGGTGTCGCCGACGACGACGCTGGCCGGTGCCGGGCGCTCCCGCAGCCGTTCCACGTCGGGCGTGAGCCGGGCGGCGCGGCGCGCGGCCCAGTCCGGTGCGGCGGCGACGACGGCGCCGGAGGTGTCGTACAGCGCGGCCCAGCCGTCGACGTGCGCGGCGAGCCGGGTGAGGAGTTCGCCGGGTCCGTCGCCGGCGAGCGCCGCCCGGGTGAGCTCCCGCTGGGCTTCGAAGCCCGCGGTGACCGCCCGGTACTGATCGGCGGCGATCTCCGAGGAGACGGCCTTGGCGATGGCGATGAAGGGGGTGCGGCGCGGCACTTCGAGCAGCGGCAGCCCGGCCTCCTCGGCAGCGTCGACCAGGGGCTGCGGTACGTCGTCGTAGGTGACGCCGACCGCGAAGCCGACCCCGACGACTCCGGCCCCGGCCAGCCGTCGCACGTACCGCTGCATGGCCTCCGGGTTCTCGGCGTCGAGATTGGTCGCGGTGATCAGCAGCAGCTCACCGCCCTCCATGTAGGGGACGGGGTCGGCCAGCTCGCTGGCGTGCGCCCAGCGCACGGGCGCGTCGAGCCGGTCCGCCCCCGCACGCACCGTGAGTTTGAGCGCCGAGTGCTGGACGAGCGAGGCGAGAGTGGGGGGCATGGGGATCGGGGGACCTTTGGGAGGGGGCGATTTCGCCGTCCCGTATGAACGGCTCGCATCGATTCTGCCAGGGTGGCAGATTCCCCGTCACCGCGGGCGGACTGCCCGCACCGCTACTTCGGGGTAACCCTCACGCCCCCAGCCGGACCAGGAGCGGCGGCGCGTGCTCGCCGTCGACCGTGGTGACGGAGAGCACCGCGTGACCGGCCGGCAGTTCGTACGCGAGCCCGGAGGCCGACCAGCGTTCCCGTTCCACCTGGCGCACGGTGACCGCGTCCGTGGTGACGGCCTTGCCGGTGGCCATCTTCCGCAGGGCGTGCAGTGCGCGGGTGAGCGGCTGGTCGGCGAAGACGCCGTGCTGGGCGACCTCGCGGACCTCCACCCACTCCTTGCCCCAGGCCTCGGCGAAGCGTTTGCCGTCCCAGGTGGTGACGCCGGGGAAGGCCATGGTGCAGCCGACGGCGCCGAGCAGCGGGGTGTGCAGTTCCTCGGGCACGTCGTCCAGGGTCCGCAGGGCGAGGACCGCCCCGGCGTTGACGGAGCGCAGCCTGCGGATACCCCGGACGGTGTCGGCGGTGACGGTGTGGGTGGCGTCGTCCAGGACCAGGCAGACGAAGAGGGAGCGGTCGGCGCGGGCCGCGGCGACCGCGTTGAACTGGGCGAGGATCAGGCGGGCCAGCACCCGGGACGCCTCGGCATGGGCGCGCTCCGGCAGGTCGACGCGCACCCGCAGCGGGTGCTGCTCCAGGGACCGCAGCGAGAACGGGCGGGCCTCGGGGCCGGTGGCGAAGAAGCCGGCGAAGGCGGGCCGGTCGAGCACGGCGATCCGGTCGGCGAGGACGGCGGCCGGATCGCCGGCGCTCTGCGCCTGGCGCCGCCGGGCCTCCAGTTCCCGCAGCATCGCGTGGTGGCCGGCGCTCTCCAGCGCCTGGCGCAGGCCCTCCAGCACGGCGGCGGAGCCTTCGAGGAGTTCGCGGAGCTCGGGTACAGGGGGGAACGTGCCGTGGACGGCGCGGTAGGGGCCGAGCAGCTGGCCGAGCGCGGTCGCCGCGCGCCGGGTGTCCAGGGCGGGGAGGTCGCCGGCCAGACCCTCCGCGAGGGCGGCCGCCGCCTCGTCGGGGTCGGTGGTGCCTCCGTACAGGTCGAAGTCGTGCACGGACGCGGGGTCGCCGATCCTGACGACGACGTCGTAGGCGCTGTCCGGGCCGAGCCGGTCGCCCGCGCCGCCGACGGCGAGGACGGCGGCCTGGCCGGTGAGCGCCCGCAGGGCGAGGGACTCGACGACGGGTCGGACCACCCGTTCCGTCTTGCCCGAGCCGGGCGGTCCGACGACGAGCAGCGAGGTGCCGAGCGAGGCGGGCTCCAGCGCCATGCCCGAGCCGCGGCGGGCGTAGGGGTTGCGCGGGTCGTCGGCGCAGTCGCCGATCCGGACCTGACCGGTGAGCGGGTCGTGCAGGGCGGTGCGCAGGGGCAGATCCCGGCGGCCGGAGGGGTGCAGGTAGGCGTCGGCGCCCTTGCGCAGCACGGTCTCGGTGAAGGAGGCGCGCCGGTCGGGGCGGGTACAGGCGGCACCCCAGGCGTGGCGCAGCCGTACGCAGTCCACGTCGTTCAGCCGGCCCGCGTGCACGGCGGCGGTCAGCGCGTCGGCGGCGTCGGTGCTGCCGGCGGCGCGCAGGTCGGGCCACTGGGCGCGCAGGGGGCCGGCCGCCGCGGCGGGGGTGGCGCCGGGCTGCGCGGGCGCCGTCGACGGGCCCCGCGCGCTCCGGGGCCGCAGGGCCCGGAGGGCGGTCTCCCAGCGCGCGGCCCGGGCGATGGGCCATACGACGATGGCGACGGTCAGCGCGTAGCAGCCGTAGGCGGCCGCTGTGGCTTTCAGTTGGTTCCCGCTGCGCAACCACCCGTCCGCCGATCCCATGAGCACCAGCAGCAGCGGCACCTTCGGGGTCCAGGCCAGCCAGAGCAGCACCAGTGCGGCGGCCGCGGAGAGAGTCAGCCGGACGCGTTCCAGGCGCGCGCCGGCGAAGTAGTGGGCGACTTGGGCCCAGCCGCCGATCCGGGCGGCCCAGAAGCCCAGGATCAGCACCAGGACCTGGTAGTAGAGCGTGGTCGAGTTGACCACCAGGTCCGGTGCGTCGCTCCGGAGACCGCCGAAGGACCACCACTGCGGCCCGGTGATGATCTCGATCGGCTTGAACACGTAGGGGACGGCGCGCTCGGAGAGCAGCAGCCACAGCAGGAGCCACAGGACGAGCGTGGCGGCCGGCCCCACCAGTGAGGGGCGCGGCGGGCGCTCGGCGGCCCGGGGCACATGGGCGTACCGCCAGATGCCCGGGCCGGTTTCGGGCCGTGGTGCGTTCAGCCATTCGGCCAGGGCCGGCGGCGCACCCGCCGTGCGGGGCTGCCCGGGGACGGCCGTGAGGGGCTTCGGGACGGTGGGCGGCGGCACGGCGGGGGGAGGAAACGCCGGCGGCTGTGCGGGCGGCGGTCCGGCCGGATGGGGCACGGAGCTCCCGGGCCGGCCGTCGGGCGGCTGCGCACCCCACGTGCCCCGGGTGCCGTGCGTGCCTTCGTTGTCCATGAACCGTTGCCCCCTGACCAGCCAGGTCCGACCGCTGCACCGGTCAATCTAGTGCGCGGACACGGTGAGTTCAGCAAGGCGCCCGGATAGTGACGGGCCCGGCACCGCACCGCCCCGGCAGCCCCTTCTGTCCTTCGCGGACAAGGACACGCCCTCCACCACTCCCGATCGGAGCATGCCCGCGCCCCGTCCCCGCCCCTAGCCTGCAGAAAGAGGAAGCGTCCGAAACACCCCCAGGAGCCCCGCATGACCGCTATTCCGCAGGAGCGCCGCGTCGTCACTGCCATCCCCGGCCCGAAGTCCGTGGAGCTGCAGGCCCGCCGGCTGGCGACGGTCGCCGCAGGGGTGGGCTCCACCCTGCCGGTGTTCACCGCGCGCGCCGGTGGCGGGATCATCGAGGACGTGGACGGGAACCGTCTGATCGACTTCGGTTCCGGCATCGCCGTGACGTCCGTCGGCGCCTCCGCCGAGGCCGTCGTGCGCCGCGCCTCCGCGCAGCTCGCCGACTTCACCCACACCTGTTTCATGGTCACGCCGTACGAGGGCTACGTCGAGGTCTGCGAGCAGCTCGCCGAGCTCACCCCGGGCGACCACGCCAAGAAGTCCGCGCTGTTCAACTCGGGCGCCGAGGCCGTCGAGAACGCGGTGAAGATCGCCCGCGCCTACACCAAGCGCACCGCCGTCGTCGTCTTCGACCACGGCTACCACGGCCGGACCAACCTCACGATGGCGCTGACGGCGAAGAACATGCCGTACAAGCAGGGCTTCGGCCCGTTCGCGCCCGAGGTCTACCGCGTACCGGTGGCGTACGGCTACCGCTGGCCGACCGGTGCCGAGAACGCCGGTGCCGAGGCGTCCGCCCAGGCCATCGACGAGATCACCAAGCAGATCGGCGCGGACAACGTCGCCGCGATCATCATCGAGCCGGTCCTCGGCGAGGGCGGCTTCATCGAGCCGGCCAAGGGCTTCCTGCCGGCGATCGCGCAGTTCGCCAAGGACAACGGCATCGTGTTCGTCGCCGACGAGATCCAGTCCGGCTTCTGCCGCACCGGCCAGTGGTTCGCCTGCGAGGACGAGGGCATCGTCCCGGACCTGATCACGACCGCCAAGGGCATCGCGGGCGGCCTTCCGCTCTCCGCCGTGACCGGCCGCGCCGAGATCATGGACGCGGCGCACGCCGGCGGCCTCGGCGGCACGTACGGCGGAAACCCGGTCGCCTGCGCGGGCGCTCTCGGATCCATCGAGACGATGCGCGAGCTGGACCTGAACGGGAAGGCGAAGCGCATCGAGGAGGTCATGAAGGGCCGGCTCGCCGAGATGCAGTCGAAGCTGCCCAACGGAGACCTCATCGGGGACATCCGCGGCCGTGGCGCGATGATCGCGATCGAGCTGGTGAGGGCGGGCACGAAGGACCCGAACCCGGAGGCCGCCGCGCAGCTCGCGAAGGCCTGCCACGCCGAGGGCGTCCTCGTCCTCACCTGTGGCACGTACGGCAACGTGCTGCGCTTCCTGCCGCCGCTGGTGATCGGTGAGGACCTGCTGAACGAGGGCCTCGACGTGATCGAGCAGGCGTTCGCCGGGGTCTGACCCCGTGCGGCCCCGGGGACGGCGCACGGCGTTTTCTCCGGGGATGCCCGGTGCCCGCGTGAGGGCCTGTGAAGAAGGTGTGCGGGGGCGATGGCGGGTCTCCGTTCCCGTTGTCGGCCCCCCACTGCCTGACGTACGGTTTCCGCAGATGAGAGAAACACCCCGCCCGCAGGGGACTGCGGGCGATACCGGGTCGGAGCTTCCCCAGCGCCGTCCTGGTTGTGCCTTCGCGCACACCACTGGAGCCTCCGGCTCCGGAACTCCTCACCGATCGGATGGCCGCCCGCCCCACACCCCCCGGGGCGCGCGGCAAACCGGTCCCACCGTCCGCCCCGGAACAACCCCCCCTGTTCCGGGGCGGACGGCCCTTTTCCTCTCCGTGGTGTCGGGCCTGTCGGCCCTGTTCGCGCTCACCACGTGGCAGATCGCCGCCGACGGGCCGCTGCGCCGCCTCGACGAGCGCGTCGGCCGGGCCCTGGTCGGGCACGGCCCGGACCGGTTCACCGAATTCCTCGCCGATCTCGGCAACATGCAGGTCGCGCTCCCCGTTCTCGGCTGCGCGCTCGTGTGGTGCCTGCTGCGCGGGGAGCGCCGGGCGCCGCTCGCCGCGGCCGCGGCCATGGCGGCGGTGCCGTTGCTGGTCGTGCCGCTCAAGGACTGGATCGCCCGCCCGGGGCCGCTCACCGATGCCACCGGCTACTACCCGTCGGGCCATGCGGCGACCGCCGCCGTGGCGTACGGGGCGGCGGCGATGCTGCTGGCCCCGTACCTCGCGCGTGCGTGGATGATGCCCGTCGCCGCTGTCCTGATGACGGCGGCGACGGGCATCGGTCTGGTGCTCCGCGGTTACCACTGGCCGCTCGACGTGGCCGGCAGCTGGTTTCTGTGCGGAGTGCTGCTGGTGGTGCTCCGGTCGGTCAGCCGCCGAAGTAGGCGTCGAAGTTCTTCGAGAACTCCCCGTTGTTGAAGCGGTCCCAGTTGATGGACCACGTCATCAGTCCGCGCAGCCCCGGCCAGGTGCCGTGGGTGGCGTAGGAACCGCAGTCGGTCTTCTTGGTGAGGCAGTTCAGCGCCTTGGTGACCTCGGCCGGTGAGGTGTGGCCGTTGCCCGCCTGGGTGGAGGCCGGCAGGCCGATCGCGATCTGGTCGGGCCGCAGGGCCGGGAAGACCTTGGTCTGGTCACCCGCCACCGGGAAGCCGGTCAGCATCATGTCGGTCATCGCGATGTGGAAGTCGGCGCCGCCCATCGAGTGGTACTGGTTGTCCAGACCCATGATGGAGCCCGAGTTGTAGTCCTGGACGTGCAGCAGGGTGAGGTCGTCGCGCAGGGCGTGGATCACCGGCAGGTAGGCCCCGGCGCGCGGGTCCTGGCCGCCCCACGGACCCGATCCGTAGTACTGGTAGCCGAGCTGCACGAAGAAGGTCTCGGGGGCCATCGTGAGGACGAACTTTGCGCCGTACTTGGCCTTGAGCGTCTTCACCGCGGAGATCAGGTTGACGATCACCGGTGTGGTGGGGCTGCGGAAGTCGGTGTCTCCGGTGTTCAGCGACAGCGAGTGGCCCTCGAAGTCGATGTCCAGGCCGTCCAGACCGTACTCGTCGATGATCTTGCTGACCGAGGAGACGAAGGTGTCACGGGCCGCGGTGGTGGCGAGCTGCACCTGTCCGTTCTGGCCGCCGATGGAGATCAGCACCTTCTTGCCCGCGGCCTGCTTGGCCTTGATCGCCGCCTTGAACTCGGCGACGGACTCGACGTTCGGGCACTCGGTCACCGGGCAGAGCGAGAACCGGATGTCGCCGGAGGTGACGGAGGTCGGCTCGCCGAAGGCCAGGTCGATGACGTCCCAGGAGTCGGGCACGTCCGCCATCCGGGTGTAGCCGGAGCCGTTGGCGAAGCTGGAGTGCAGATAGCCGACCAGGGCGTGGGCCGGCAGCTCCGAGCCGCCCTCTCCCCCGCTGCCGCCCGTCGTGGTGGTGGCGGAGACGGCGGCCGACTTCGCGGACTCGCCGGCGGAGTTGGTGGCGCTGACCTGGAAGCTGTACGCGGTCGACGCGGTCAGGCCCGTCACGGTCGCCGAGGTGCCGGTGGCGGAGAGGACCTTCGTACCGCCCCGGTAGACGTTGTAGCCGGTGGCGCCCGCGGAACCGGTCCAGGACAGGGCGACCGAGGAGGCGGTGGCCGTGCCGGCCTTGAGCCCCGCGGGGACCGCGGGGAGCGCGACCGGGTCGCCGCCGGGTCCGACGAGGGTGAGGTCGTCGGCGTAGTAGGCGGGGGTGCCGTACCAGCCGTGCGTGTACACGGTGACGGACGTGGTGGACGCGCCCGTCCTGAACGAGGTGGAGAGCTGCTTCCAGGCCCCGGAGGACTGTGCCCAGGTGGACACGTCGGTCGTGCCGGTGCCCTCCGCTCCCAGGTAGACGTAGTCGCCCTGCACCCAGGAGCTGAGCGTGTACGCGGAGCCGGGCTTGACCGTCACGGTCTGGGAGCACTTGGCGTAGTCGCTGCCGGCCGGGGTCGCCTTCAGCGCCGAAGTGCCGCCGTGTACGGGGGTGCTGACGGCGGATCCGCTGCCGCCCGAACAGTTCCAGCCGGTCAGGCCGGCCTCGAAGGTGCCGTTGCGCGCCAGATCGGCGTCGGCCGCGGCGGCGCCGGGCGCCGTGGCCGCCAGACCGCCGACGGCCAGCAGGGCGGCCGAGAAAGCGGCCAGAAGTCCGGTCATGCGGGCGGGGGGTCCCGTGCGTTCCACAACGGCCTCCGTGCAGGGGGGAATTGAGTGTGGCGCACAACATGGTCCAGACCAATCAGGTTGTCAAGACCTCTGGCAGCCACCTCGCTATTCCCGGCTCCCCGCCGCGGCCTCGTGCATCGCCAGTTCCAGCAGCGTGGCGTCGGTGAGCGTGCCCGAGCCGTCCGGCGGAATCAGCCAGCGGACCCCGCCGGTTGCCGCCCGCCCGGGGTGGGGCACCACGATCCAGGTGCCCTGGCCCGCCCCCCGCACCCCCGTCCCGATCCAGCGGGTGACGGTGCCCGGCGGCACGAAGAAGCCCATGCGGGCGTCACCGAAGTCGGAGAGGACCGGCCCGGGCCGGTCGATGAGACGGGTGAGCACGTCGAGCGTCGGATAGCCCAGCCGACCCGGAAGGATCAGCACGTCCCAGCGCCGGCCGGCGGGCAGGAGCGCGATCCCCCGCGGATTGCGCTCCCACTCCCACCGGCAGGCGTCGGGATCCGGTGCCACCGATGCGAGCCACTCGACTGCTGCCTTGACCCCCGAGCCAGTCATGGCCGGCCTCCATTCCGTGTCGCCCCGGCAGGGAGTTGCCGGGGCGTTCACGGGAGAGAGCGGGGTGGGGCCGATCCATTACGCGGGTTCGGCTACCAATCGGTAGTGAACTGGGTCACGCCCCGCGCCGGACGGTTCAGCTGTCGAAGCCGAGGCCCATCCGGTCCATGGTCCGCAGCCACAGATTGCGGTGGCCGCCGTTGTCGTCGGCCCTGGCCAGCGACCGCTTCGTCAGCTCGATCCCGGCCCAGGCGAACGGCTCGGGCGGGAACGGCATCGGCTTGCTGCGCACCATCTCCAGCGCGGTGCGCCCGGTCCGCTCGCCCGCGAGGAGGTCGAGCATCACATCGGCCCCGAACCGGGTGGCCCCGACGCCGAGCCCGGTGAATCCGGCGGCATAGGCGACCCGGCCCTGATGGGCCGTTCCGAAGAATGCGGAGAACCGGGAACAGGTGTCGATGGCACCGCCCCAGGCATGGCTGAACCGCACGCCCGCCAATTGCGGGAAACACTCGAAGAACTGCCCGGCGAGTTTCAGGAACGTCTCGGGACGCTGGTCGAGATCGGCACTCAGCCGGCCCCCGTACGGATAGATCGCGTCGTATCCGCCCCACAGGATCCGGTTGTCCGCGGAAAGCCGGAAGTAGTGGAACTGATTGGCGCTGTCGCCCAGTCCCTGCCGGTTCTTCCAGCCGATGGCGGCGAGCTGGTCAGCGGTCAGCGGCTCGGTCATCAGGGCGTAGTCGTAGACCGGGACGGTGTACGGACGCACCCGCTTCACGAGGGAGGGGAAGATGTTCGTGCCGAGCGCGACCCGGCGCGCGAGGATCTTGCCGTACGGCGTCCGGACCGCCATTCCGGTTCCGGTTCGGGCCAGCTCCAGGCCCCGGGTGTGCTCGTAGATCCGCACCCCCAGGTCGAGGCAGGCCTGCTTCAGACCCCAGACCAGCTTGGCGGGGTGCAGCATCGCGACACCGCGGCGGTCCCAGAGGCCGCCCAGGAATGTCGGTGAGTCGACTTCCGCGCGCAGCGCGTCCCGGTCCAGGAACTCGACCCCGCCGAAGCCGTGCCCCTCGGCTTCCCGGTGCCATTCCCGCAGCTCTTCGAGCTGGTGGGGCTGGGTGGCGACATCGATCTCGCCGGTGCGCTCGAACTCGCAGTCGATGGAGTAGCGGGCCACGGCCTCCTCGATGGCGTCGAGGTTGCGCGCGCCCAGCTCCTCCAGCTTCCGGATCTCGTCGGGCCAGCGCTCCAGCCCGTTGGGCAGTCCGTGGGTGAGGGAGGCGGCGCAGAATCCGCCGTTGCGGCCCGAGGCGGCCCAGCCCGTCTCGTGCCCCTCGATCAGGACGACATCGCGTTCCGGTTCGCGTTCCTTGGCGAGCAGTGCGGTCCACAGTCCGCTGTAGCCGCCGCCGATGACGAGGAGATCGCAGTGCTCGTCGCCGGTGAGCGCGGGCAGCGCGTCGGGCCGGCCGGGGTCGTCCAGCCAGAACGACACCGGCTTCGCGTCGGAGAGTGATTGTGCGGCAGTACGCATGGCAGCTGGGGCCATGGTTTCCAACTCCTTCGGGACTTTCAGGGTCGTGCGTTCTTCCGCCGGTTCGCGATCAGCTGGCCGGCGAGAACCACCAGTACCGCAATGATGAACATCGCCGTACCGATGACGTTGATCTGCACGGGAGTGCCGCGCTGTGCCGAACCCCAGACGAACATGGGGAAGGTCACCGTGGAGCCCGCGTTGAAATTGGTGATGATGAAATCGTCGAAGGAGAGCGCGAAGGCCAGCAGCGCTCCCGCGGCGATTCCGGGGGCGGCGATCGGCAGGGTCACCCGCACGAAGGTCTGCACCGGTCCCGCGTACAGATCGCGCGCCGCCTCCTCCAGCCTCGGGTCCATCGACATGACGCGCGCCTTGACGGCCGTCACGACGAAGCTGAGGCAGAACATGATGTGCGCGATGAGGATCGTCCAGAAGCCGAGCTGTGCGCCCATGTTGAGGAACAGGGTGAGCAGCGAGGCGGCCATGACGACCTCGGGCATCGCCATCGGCAGGAAGATCAGCGAGTTGATCGCGCCGCGCGCCCGGAAGCGGTAGCGGACCAGGGCGAACGCGATCATCGTGCCGAGCACGGTGGCGCCGACCGTGGCCCAGACGGCGATCTGGAGGGAGAGCGAGAGAGAGCCGCACATGTCGGCGACGCCGCAGGGGTCCTTCCAGGCGTCCACCGAGAAGCGCTGCCAGGAGTAGTTGAAGCGGCCGTTGGGCTTGTTGAAGGAGAACACCATCACGACGATGTTCGGCAGGATCATGTAGGCGAGGGTCAGCAGACCCGCGATGACGATCAGATGGCGTCGCAGCCAGCGCAGTACGGGCATCAGACCAGGTCCTCCGTCCCGGAGCGGCGGATGTAGACGGTGACCATGATCAGGACGACCGCCATGAGGATGAAGGAGAGCGCGGCCGCCGTCGGATAGTCGAGGACGCGCAGGAACTGGGTCTGGATGACGCTGCCGACCATCTTGGTGTCGGTGGAGCCCAGCAGTTCCGCGTTGACGTAGTCACCGCTGGCCGGGATGAAGGTGAGCAGCGTCCCGGAGACGACACCCGGCATGGACAGCGGGAACGTGACCTTGCGGAAGGTGGTGGCGGGGGTGGCGTACAGGTCCCCGGCCGCCTCGTGCAGCCGGCCGTCGATCCGCTCCAGCGAGGTGTAGAGCGGCAGGATCATGAACGGCAGGAAGTTGTACGTGAGGCCGCAGACGACCGCCATGGGGGTGGCCAGCACCCGGTTGTTCTCGGTCCAGCCGAGCCAGCTGGTGACGTCCAGGACGTGCAGCGTGTTCAGTACGTCGACGACCGCGCCGCCGTCCGCGAGGATCGTCTTCCAGGCGAGCGTACGGATCAGGAAGCTGGTGAAGAACGGGGCGATGACCAGCACCAGCACCAGGTTGCGCCAGCGGCCCGCCTTGAACGCGATGAGGTAGGCGAGCGGGTAGCCGAGCAGCAGGCACAGGATCGTCGCGGTGCCCGCGTACAGCAGGGACCGGATGAACTGCGGGTAGTAGTCGGTCAGCGCGTCCCAGTACGTCTGGAAGTGCCAGGTGACCTCGAACCCCTTCTCCAGGGACCCGGTCTGTACGGAGGTCGAGGCCTGGTAGACGAGCGGGAGCGCGAAGAAGACGACGAGCCACAGGATGCCGGGGAGCAGCAGCCAGTAGGGGACGAGGCGCTTGCGGGTGGAGGGCTTGCGCAGGACCGGCTCGGTGGCGGGGGCCGGTGGTGCCTCCTTGGTGAGGCTCACGCCGCGTCCTCCACCGTCTCCACACCGGCGTCGATGTCCTGGGAGGCATCCAGGCCGAAGGTGTGCGCCGGGTTCCAGTGCAGGACGACCTCGGCTCCCGGGGTGAGGCCGGTGCGGGACTCGATGTTCTGCTCGTAGACGTGCAGCGCCTTGCCTGCCGGGCTCTCGACCACGTACTGCGTGGAGACGCCGATGAAGCTGGAGTCGACGATCCGGCCGGTGACGCGGTTGCGTCCGTCCGCTATCGCGTCGGCGTCGTCGGCGCGCGCGAGCGATATCTTCTCCGGGCGGATGCCGAGCAGCAGCTTGCCGCCGTTGTCGGTGGGGCCCGCGCACCGGTCGGCGGGCAGCCGGAGCTTGCCGCCGCCGGCCGCCACGACGATGTCGGTGCCCGCGGAGACGACCTCGCCCTCGATCAGGTTCGAGGTGCCGAGGAAGTTGGCGACGAAGGTGGTCCGCGGGTTCTCGTACAGATCGGCGGGGGCACCGAGCTGTTCGACCCGGCCCGCGTTCATCACCGCGACGGTGTCGGCCATGGTCATGGCCTCCTCCTGGTCGTGGGTGACGTGGATGAACGTGATGCCGACCTCGGTCTGGATGCGCTTGAGTTCGAGCTGCATCTGGCGGCGCAGCTTGAGGTCGAGGGCGCCGAGCGGTTCGTCCAGCAGCAGGACCTGCGGGTGGTTGATCAGGGCGCGGGCGACGGCGACGCGCTGCTGCTGGCCGCCGGAGAGCTGATGGGGCTTGCGCTTGGCGAAGTCGCCGAGCTGGACGAGCTCCAGCATGTCGTCGACCTGCTTCTTCACCGACTTGATGCCGCGCCGGCGCAGACCGAAGGCGACGTTCTCGGTGATGTCCAGGTGCGGGAAGAGCGCGTAGCTCTGGAAGACCGTGTTGACGGGCCGCTTGTACGGCGGCAGGCCGGTGATGTCGCGGCCGCCGAGGGTGACGGTGCCGGTGGTGGCCTCCTCCAGCCCCGCGATCATCCGCAGGGTGGTGGTCTTGCCGCAGCCGGACGCGCCGAGCAGCGCGAAGAAGGAGCCCTGCGGGACGGTCAGATCGAGCGGTCGGACGGCGGCGAAGGAGCCGTACGTCTTGCTGATCCCGGTGAGGCGGACGTCGCCGCCTGTCTGCTGCTGTGTCATGGATCGCAGTCCCAGTGGTGTCAGAGGGAGATCAGGGAGAGGAAGGGCGTGGCGTCGTCAGGCGCCGATGAGCTTGGCGAACTTCTCCTCGTACGCCGTCTCTTCCTTGGAGGTGAGGGAGCGGAAGGCGTGCGACCTGGCGGCCATCGCCTTGTCCGGGAGGATCAGCGTGTTGGCGGCCATCGCCTTGTCGATCCTGGCGAGTTCCGCGCGTACCCCGTCGACCGGGCAGACGTAGTTGATGTACGCGGCGAGCTGGGCGGCGACCGGGGGCTCGTAGTAGTAGTCCATGAGCTTCTCGGCGTTGGTCTTGTGCCGGGCCTTGGCCGGGACCAGCATGTTGTCGCTGGAGGTGATGTATCCGGCGGCCGGGATGGCGAACTTGATGTCCGGGTTCCCGGCCTGGAGCTGGATGATGTCGCCGGCCCAGGCGACGCAGGCGGCGATGTCGCCCTTGTCGAGGTCGGCGGTGTAGTCGTTGCCGGTGAAGCGGCGTATCTGGTTCTTGTCGACGCCCTTCTGGAGCCGGCCTATCGCCGCGTCGTAGTCGGCGTCGGTGAACTTCCCCGGGTCCTTGCCCATGTCGAGCAGGGTCATCCCGACGGAGTCGCGCATCTCGGAGAGGAAACCGACCCGGCCCTTGAGGGTGGGGTCGTCGAGCAGCTGGGTCACCGAGTCGACCTTGCGGCCGCCGGTCGCCTTGGAGTTGTAGGCGATGACGGTCGGGATGCCGGTCCAGGGGTAGGAGTAGGCGCGGCCGGGGTCCCAGTCGGGGGTGCGGAACTGGGCCGAGAGGTTGGCGAAGGCGTGCGGCAGGTTCGACGGGTCGAGCTTCTGGGCCCAGCCGAGCCGGATGATGCGGGCGGCCAGCCAGTCGGTGACGATGATCAGGTCACGGCCGGTGTCCTGGCCGGCCGCGAGCTGCGGTTTTATCTTCCCGAAGAACTCGACGTTGTCGTTGATGTCCTCGGTGTACTTGACCTTGATCCCGGTGCGTTCGGTGAACGCGTCCAGGGTGGGCCGGTGCTTCTCGTCCTCGCTGACGTCCATGTACTCGGTCCAGTTGGAGAAGTTGACCCGCTTCTCCTTGGCCGAGTGGTCGTCCGAGGCCGCCGCCGCGTCACCCTCCCGTTTGGCGGGCGGGATGCCGCACGCGCTCAGTGTCCCCAGGCCGCCGGCCGCGAGCGCGCCGAGACCTGAGGCGCGCAACAGCGACCGGCGGGTGAGGGCTCCCCTGCCGTTGGTCAGACTCCGGCGCATCGCGGCCAGCTGGGCCGCGGAGAGACGCTCGGGCTCGTACTGCTCCATACGCGTTGCCCTTTCGGGTGGGTATGCGGCCGGTCCGGCCTGGTTATCGGTCCCCGAAGATCGTGCGGTGCCAGTCCTTCCGGGCGACCGCGGTGTTGTCGTACATCACGTGCTTGACCTGCGTGTACTCCTCGAAGGAGTACGACGACATGTCCTTGCCGAAGCCGCTGGCCTTGTATCCGCCGTGCGGCATCTCGCTGATGATCGGAATGTGGTCGTTCACCCACACGCAGCCCGCCTTGATCTCGCGGGTGGCGCGGCCCGCCCGGTACAGGTCGCGGGTCCAGGCGGAGGCGGCGAGTCCGTACGGGGTGTCGTTGGCCAGCGCGATGCCCTCGTCGTCGGTGTCGAAGGGCAGCACGACCAGGACCGGGCCGAAGATCTCGGACTGGACGATCTCGCTGTCCTGGGCGGCACCGGCGACCAGGGTCGGCCGGTAGTAGGCGCCGTCCGCCAGCTCGCCGCCGGGGGCCTCGCCGCCGGTGACGACGGTGGCGTAGGCGCGGGCGCGCTCGACGAAACCGGCGACCCGGTCGCGCTGGGCGTGGCTGATCAGCGGGCCGAGGTCGGTCTTCGGGTCGAACGGGTCGCCGAGCCGGACGGTCTCCATCAGCGCGGCGACGCCCTGCACGAAGGCGTCGTGCAGCGGGCGCTGGACGTAGGCGCGGGTGGCCGCCGTGCAGTCCTGGCCGGTGTTGATCAGGGAGCCCGCGACGGCTCCGTTGACCGCGGCCTCCAGGTCGGCGTCGTCGAAGACGAGGAAGGGGGCCTTGCCGCCGAGTTCGAGGTGGAGCCGCTTGACGGTGGAGGTGGCGATCTCCGCGACGCGCTTGCCGACGGCGGTGGAGCCGGTGAAGGAGGTCATCACGACGTCCGGGTGGCCGACGAGGTGCTCGCCGGCGTCCTTGCCCGCGCCGGTGACAATGTTGATCACACCGTCCGGGATGCCCGCCTCGGTGGCCGCCTGCGCGAACATCAGCGAGGTCAGCGGGGTGATCTCGGCCGGCTTGAGCACGATGGTGTTGCCCGCGGCGACGGCCGGGAGGACCTTCCAGGCGGCCATCTGGAGCGGGTAGTTCCAGGGTGCGATGGAGCCGATGACACCGATCGCCTCACGCCGTACGTGTGAGGTGTGGTCGCCGGAGTACTCACCGGCGGACTTCCCCTCCAGATGGCGGGCGGCGCCGGCGAAGAAGGAGGTGTTGTCGACCGTGCCCGGGACGTCGAACTCGGTGGAGAGCTTGACGGGCTTGCCGCACTGGAGGGACTCCGCGTACGCGAAGTCGTCCGCCTGCTCGGCGAGGACGGCGGCGAAGCGGTGCATCGCATCGGACCGCTCGCCGGGGGTGGCCCCGGACCAGCCGGGGAAGGCCTCGCGCGCCGCGGCGACGGCCGCGTCGACATCGGCCGTGCCGGCCAGCTCGTACGTGTAGACGGTGGCGCCGGTCGCCGGGTTCACGACCTCGTGCGTGCGCCCCGAGGTTCCTGGCCGCAGCCTTCCGCCGATGTACTGCGCGCCGTCCGCGAAGCGGTCCTGCACCTGGAAGCTGTTGCCCATCACGCTCTCCTCCGCCGCTGTCCCCGCAGACCGGGGGCGGCGTAGCTTCTGCTCGATTTGAGTGCCGATCCTGACAGAGGGGACCCATCCCAACAAGTGATTCCGTTGTTGCCTTTTGGTTACGCGACGGAATCTGTCGACCATGTGTCGCGTCGGTGCGGAATTCCCCGTACGTAGTGTCAGTGGCGGATGCCAGACTCGCGTGTCATGGAAGACATCGGGGACATCCGGGATGTACGAGGGCTCGTGTCGCGGGGCGATCGGGGCGACCGAGTGAAGTACCTGCTCTTCTGGGGGCACCGGCCGCGTCCGGACGGCCGGATCGGTGCGAGCTGTCTCAGCCAGTGGTGGCCCGCGCCCTTCGCGGCCGACGGGGTCACCTATGCGTCGGCCGAGCACTGGATGATGGCCGGCAAGGCGCGGCTGTTCGGTGACGCCGAGGCCGCGGAGCGTGCGGTGGCGGCCAGGACCCCGGCCGAGGCGAAGAAGGTGGGCCGGCTGGTCCGCGATTTCGACGGCACCGTCTGGGAGCGCGAGCGGTTCGGCCTGGTCGTGGCGGGCAGCGTCCACAAGTTCGGCCAGAACCCGGAGCTGGGCGGCTTCCTGCTGGGCACGGGCGACCGGGTGCTGGTCGAGGCGAGCCCGATGGACCGGATCTGGGGCATCGGGCTGGCGGCGGACGATCCGCGCGCGGAGGACCCGGCGGCCTGGCGGGGCCTGAATCTGCTCGGCTTCGCACTGATGGAGGCGCGGGCCGCGCTGCGGGACGGCACGGTCGGCGCACACGGTGCGGACGGCACGGAGGGCACGGAGGGCATATGAAACGGCCCGTGGGGCGGCGGGAGAATCCCGTCGCCCCACGGGCCGGATGTGCATGACGCCGGGCAGGCGGCCGTGGCCGGCCGTCGTCGCCGGGGCCGGGTGCTACGGGTGCGCGTGCGCCCCCTCGACGACCAGGGACAACGAGGCCGGCTCGTAGACCGAGGTGTCGTCGTCGAACTCGTCGGTGGTGATGGCCCAGATGATGAATCCCAGGAACGCCGCGCTGATGGCGATGCCGATCGAGCCGAGGATGACCCCGGCCAGCGCCACCCCGGAGTTGTTGGCCTCGCCCCGCTTGACCCGGCCGCGGCCTATCAGACCGAAGATCAGCGCGAGGACGCCGAGGATGACGCCGAGTCCGTACATGCAGAAGAGGGCCACCGAGATGATGCCGAGCACCAGGGAGGCGATACCCATCCCGTTCGCGGGTCCGGGCCCGCCCCAGGCGCTCTGGCCGTAGCCGGGATAGCCCGCGTAGTCGCCGTACTGCGGCGGCTGTCCCGGCGCCGGGTAGCCGTACTGCGCAGGCGGGGCCTGGGCCGGGTAGCCGTACTGCCCCATGGGCGGCGGGGTCGCCTGCCCCGGACCGTTCGGTCCGACGGGCGGCGGCGGCACCGACCCGGAGCCGTGCCAGTCACCGGCGCCGTGCTGCCCCTGGTCGGGGGCTCCGAAACCGGCCGTGGGAACCGGGCCCGTCCCGACGCCCGGCATCGACGTGACCGTCTGCTGGTCGTGCACGGGCGGCGGCCCGGGATTCCCCTGGTCCGCGTCCGGCTGCGGGCGAGGGTCCCCGGTGTTCTTGTCCAGCGGCACCCTGGTGTCCGGCGGAGCCCACGGATCGCGCGGCGCGGCCCCGTCCGCGGGCCGTTCTGTGTTGTCTGACATGGGCCTCCCCCATCGTGATGCCCGTCATGCTACGGGCCGCTCCCGTCCTACGATGACTCCCGTCCCCTGCCCGGTTCCCCGACGTACCCGGGCCCCGCACCACCCCTGCCCCCGGAGGATCCGATGACCGATCTGCACCCCTTCATCGCGGGGCTGCCCAAGGCCGAGCTCCATGTCCACCATGTCGGCTCGGCCTCGCCCCGCATCGTCGCGGAACTGGCCGCGCACCACCCCGACTCCAAGGTCCCCACCGCCCCCGAGGCGCTGGCCGACTACTTCTCCTTCACCGACTTCGGCCACTTCATCGACGTGTACCTCTCGGTCGTGGACCTGATCCGCACCCCGGAGGACGTCCGGCTGCTCACGTTCGAGGTTGCCCGCGACATGGCGCGGCAGAACATCCGCTACGCGGAACTGACCGTCACCCCCTTCTCGTCCACCCGCCGCGGCATCCCCGACCAGGCCTTCATGGAGGCCATCGAGGACGCCCGCAAGTCCGCCGAGTCCGAGCTCGGGGTCGTGCTGCGCTGGTGCTTCGACATTCCGGGCGAGGCAGGTCTGGAGGCCGCCGAGGAGACCACCCGGCTCGCCGTGGACCTGCGGCCGGAGGGGCTCGTCTCGTTCGGGCTCGGCGGCCCTGAGATCGGTGTGGACCGGCCGCAGTTCAAGCCCTACTTCGACCGGGCGATCGCCGAGGGCCTGCACTCCGTGCCGCACGCCGGGGAGACCACGGGCCCGCAGACGGTCTGGGACGCCCTGACCTCGCTGCGCGCCGAGCGCATCGGCCACGGCACCAGCTCGGTGCAGGACCCGAAGCTCCTGGAGCACCTCGCCGAGCACCGCATCGCGCTGGAGGTCTGCCCCACCTCCAACATCGCGACCCGGGCGGTGAAGGACATCGAGCAGCACCCCGTCCGCGAGATGGTCCGGGCCGGTGTCCTGGTCACCATCAACAGCGACGACCCGCCCATGTTCGGCACCGACCTCAACAACGAGTACGGGGTGGCGGCCCGCCTCCTGGACCTCGACGAGCGCGGTCTCGCCGCGCTCGCGAAGAACGCCGTCGAGGCCTCCTTCCTCGACCCGGCCGGCAAGCGCACGCTCGCCGCCGAGATCGACACGTACACGACGGACTGGCTGGCACGCACCGGCCGGTGACCTCCCGCGGTGACAATGGCCCCATGGCCACCCCTGTCACCGCAGTCGCCCATCGCGGCGATCCGTACCGTGTCCGCGAGAACACCCTCCCCTCGATCCGCTCCGCCCTCGAACGGGGGGCGGACGCGGTCGAGGTCGACGTCCGGGTCACCCGCGACGACGTCCCGGTCCTGCTGCACGACGCCACGCTGGACCGGCTGTGGGGCCATGACCTGCGGCTCGACCGGCTCAGCCATCAGGAGCTGACCGAGCTGACCGAGGGCGGTGTGCCGACCCTGCGCGAGGCCCTGCTCGCCGCGGGGGCACACCGCCTCATGGTCGACCTGCCCGGCTCCACCGACGCATCGGTCCGCAGGATCGTCGGCGTGGTGCGGGAGTGCGGGGCCGGCGAGCGCACCTACTACTGCGCGGGGCCCGAGGCCATGCTGCGGGTGCGGGCCGCCGACCCGGCCGCCGAGATCGCGATGACCTGGACGACGCTCGCGCCGCCCCGGGCGGGACTGCTGGAGGCGGTGCGGCCGCGCTGGCTGAACTACCGCTTCGGGCTGGTCAGCAGGGAGCTGACGGACCGCAACCACCGGGACGGGCTGCTGGTGTCGGCGTGGACCGCGGACACCGGGCGCACGATGCGCCGGCTGATCCGGGACGGGGTGGACTCGATCACCACCAACCGGATCGACGTACTGCACAAGCTGGCCGTGAACTCCAGCGCACGCGACGGCTCTTGATCGGTCCGGCATCATGGACGGCACCTCATCGTTTCGACGCCAGGCCGGCGCCAAGGAGCAGACGTGACCGTCCCCCGCAACAACGCCCTCCCCGCCCGCATCCGTTCCGACGTCGCCCACAACGCCCGGGTGTGGAACTACTGGCTCGGCGGCAAGGACCACTTCCCGGTGGACCGCGCCGTCGGCGACCAGGTCACCGGCATGTATCCGAGCATCGGCGAAGTGGCCAGGGCCGACCGGGAGTTCCTGGGGCGCGCGGTGCGGTACCTGGCCGGTGACGCCGGCATCGGCCAGTTCCTGGACATAGGCACCGGCCTGCCGACCGGGGACAACACCCATGAGGTCGCCCAGCACACCGCGCCCGACGCCCGCGTCGTGTACGTCGACAACGACCCGATCGTCCTGGCGCACGCCCGTTCGCTTCTCACCAGCTCCCCGGAGGGCGCGACCGAGTACATCGACGCGGACGCCCGGAACCCGGAGAGGATCCTGCGGGCCGCGCAGCCGACCCTCGATCTGGAACGGCCGGTCGCGGTCATGCTGCTGGGCATCCTGAACTTCGTCCCCGACACCGATGAGGCGCTGCGCATCGTGCGGCAGCTGATGGACGCGGTGCCGTCCGGCAGCCATCTGGTCCTCACCCACCCCACGCTGGAACTGGGCGGCGAGGGCAACGAGGCGGCGATGCGGTTCTGGAACGAGAACGCCACGCCTGCGATCACCGCCCGCGGGCGCTTCGAGGTCGCCGCGTTCCTGGACGGGCTGGACATCCTCGATCCGGGCATCGTCTCGTGCGCGCGCTGGCGTCCCGCGCCCGGGCCGGCGGGTGTCGAGGTCGCCCAGTTCGGCGCGGTGGCGCGGAAGCCCTGATGCGCCGTCCGACGCGTCTGCGGGACGTGACGGCGAAGGCGCTCGGGGCCGGCCCGCGCACCGTCGACCTCCTCATCGCGCTGCTGGTCCAGGCGGCCGTGACCATGCCGTTCGTCGTGCCGCGCGCCCCGGATCTGCCGGACGCGACCTGGACGGCATACGGCATCACCACCCTGATGACGGTGCCGCTGGTGGCCCGCCGCAGGGCGCCGGTGGCCGTCCTCCTCGCCGTGCTCGCGGCCGGCGGCCTGTACCGCTTCACCATCGACGGACCGGGCCAGCCGCTCCCGTACACCGGACTCGTGGCGTTCTACACGGTGGCCGAACTCTCCTCCGCGCCGAAGCGGATCGGGGTCTCGGTGCTCACCGCGCTCGGCGTGCTGGTCTCGGTCGGCCTGGACAGCGACGCGATGCGGGAGCTGCTCTTCTCCGTCTTCGTGTTCGCCGCCGCCTATGCCTTCGGCCGACTGGCCGTGACGCGCAAGGCCTATCTGCGGGCGGTGGAGGACCGGGCCCGCCAGCTGGAGCTGACGCACCGCATCGAGGCCGAGCAGGCGGCCGCGCGGGAACGGGCCCGGATCGCCCGGGAGATGCACGACATCCTGTCCCACGCGGTCAGCCTGATGATCGTGCAGGCGGAGGCCGGCCCGGTGGCGGTCCGTACGGCTCCCGAACGTGCCGAGGCGGCCTTCGACGCGATCTCGGAGACGGGCCGCGACGCGATGGTGCAGCTGCGGCGGATGCTCGGTGTGCTGCGCGAGGACGGAGGCGGCTCGGGCGCTCCGAGGGAACCGCAGCCCTCGCTGGACGGGCTGCCCGGCCTGGTGGAGCGGGTCCGTGCGGGCGGTCCCGACGTCTCGTACGAGGTCACGGGCGAGGCCGGGTCGCCGGGTCTGGCGGTCGAGGCCACGGTCTACCGGATCGTGCAGGAGGCCCTGACGAACGTGGTGAGGCATGCGGAGGCGGCCTCGGTCCGGGTGCGGCTGGAGCACGGGCCCGACGCGCTGACACTGACGGTCACCGACGACGGGCGCGGCCCCGGGGGCGGATCGGGACTGGGGCTCACCGGAATCCGGGAACGCGCAGCCGCGCACGGCGGCACGGCCCGCACGGGGCCCGGCCCCGACGGCCGGGGCTTCCGGGTCGGGGTGACGATCCCGCACCCGCGCCCCCGGCCGGAAGCGGAACGGGAACCGGAACCGGGACAACGGACAGGGGTGGGACAGTGACGATCCGCGTGGTGGTGGCCGACGACCAGGAGCTGGTGCGCAGCGGCTTCGCGATGATCCTGGACGCGCAGCCGGACATCGAGGTGGTTGCCGAGGCGGGCGACGGGGGCGCGGCGGTCGACGCGGTGCGGCGGCTGGCGCCCGAGGTGGCGCTGCTCGACATCCGGATGCCCGGCACGGACGGCATCGAGGCCTGCCGCACCATCACGGCCGGGAGCGACTGCCGGACGGTGATGCTGACGACGTTCGACTCGGACGAGTACGTATACGAGGCACTGCACGCGGGCGCGAGCGGCTTCCTGCTCAAGGACGTCCGCCGGGACGATCTGGTGCACGCGGTACGGGTGGTGGCGGCCGGGGACTCGCTGCTGGCGCCTTCGGTGGCCCGCCGGCTGATCGCCGAGTACACCTCGCGCCCGCCCGCTGCGGCCGTGGAACCGTCGACGCGCCTGAACGTGCTGACGGTGCGGGAGCACGAGACGCTGCTGCATCTGGCGCGCGGACTGTCGAACGCGGAGATCGCGGCAGCGCTGGTCGTCAGCGAGCACACGGTGAAGACCCATGTCGGCAACGTGCTGTCCAAGCTGGGCCTGCGCGACCGGATCCAGGCGGTGATCTGCGCGTACGAGTGCGGTGTCGTCTCTCCCTCCGCGGAGGGAGGACCGGTCGCCGCCTCCCCCGCTCAGGGGAGGAAGCCTCCCCCGGGGAAACCCCCGCTCGGGTGATCCGTCCGGGCGCGTGGATCAACAGGATGGAATCCGACAGCAGTTGAGGTCCTCACCCGATCCCAACCGGATCTCACTGGATCTCGCTGGATCTCGCTGATCCAACGGATCTCATGGATCTCACCGGATTCCACGCCCAGGAGGCACCGGACATGAACGCCCGTACGCACCGCTCCGTCCTCGCAGCCGTCCTGCTCCTCGGGATCGCCGCGGGCCCCGTCCCACCGGCTCTGGCGGCGACCGCATCCCCGGTGGCGGCGGCCCCGGCCGCACAGCGGTCCCCCGCTCAGGAGACACCGGACACCGGGGCGCCGGACGCCGCGGCGCTGCGGGCCGCGATCGGCGGCCTGCCGAAGGACGACGCCACGGCAGCGCTGGTGCGCGTCTCGGGCACCGCGGGCGGCTGGCGGGGCAGCGCCGGTGTGCACGATCTGGTTTCCGGGCGTCCGGCCGACCCGGACGGACGTTTCCGGGCCGGTTCGGTGACCAAGGTCTTCACGGCGGCCGTTGTGCTCCAGCTGGCCGGCGAGGCCAGGATCAGCCTGGACCGGCCGGCCCGGCACTATCTGCCGGACCTGATCCCGGCGGCGTACGGGCGGGTCACGGTGCGCCAGCTGCTGAACCACACGAGCGGCCTCCCTTCCGTCGGACCGGCAGGCACCGACACGCCGGAGGGTGCGTACGCGCACCGCTTCGACCTGATCGACCCGGCGGACGTCGTGCGCGAAGCCACGGCGCACCGGCCGGACTTCGCGCCGGGCACCCAGCAGCACTACGCCAACATCGGCTACACCGTGGCGGGCCTGCTGATCGAGCGCGTCACCGGCGACACGTACGCCTCGCAGGTCTCGCGGCGCGTTCTGGAGCCCCTGCGCCTGAGGGACACCGGCTTCCCGGGCACCGACCCCACGATCCGGGGGCCGCACAACCACGGCTACCAGCTCTTCGGCACGGCCGGTGAGCTGCGCGACGTGACGGTGTGGGGGGCGAGCGACGCGTGGGCGGCGGGTGACCTGATATCGACCACCGCCGATCTGGAGCATTTCACCCGGGCGCTGTTCGGCGGACGGGTGGTGCGCGGCCCGCTGCTGGAGGAGATGTTCACACTGCCCGACGCGTCGGTACGGGAGTACGGGACGGGCGCGCCCGCCGCCTACAGCGCGGGTCTCTCGGTGATGACGCTCGGCGGACGCGAGGTCTGGGGCAAGACGGGTGGCCGCTGGGGCTACAACACGGCCGTCGCGGCCACCCGTGATCTCTCCAGGACCCTGGTCTACAACGTCAACGCGACGGACGCGAAGGGGAAGGACATGAACCCCACGGCGATGGGCATCGTGGTGGCCGCCTTCGGCGCCCCGTCCGCCGGCTGACCCGGAGTCCGGCGGCCGGCTCAGACCGCCGGGGCGGCCTCCGGCGCGGGCACCGGTTCCGGGGTCCGCTCCATGGCCTCGAGCCGCTTGATCTTGCGGTGCACGATCAGCAGCGGGATCACGCCGAAGACACCGAACGACATGTCGATGACCGACCACCAGAAGGGGATGTCACGGATGGGTCCGCAGATCAGGGCGAGCGGGATGATCCCGGCACAGGCGATCATGCCGAATTCGATGACCCAGATGTTGCGGACCGGGTCGCGGTAGGGGCCGTAGAAGGCGACCGCGATCACGAGGTGCGCGAAGGCCAGCCAGTCGGTGCCGTAGAGGACGAAGGGGTACTCGGCGTCGGCCGTGTCGATGCCGGTCCGGACCCGGGTGATCCACTCCATCAGGGCGGGGAAGTGTTCGGGGACGGGCGAGGCCGGGGAACTCAGCAGGTCCTCGGCCCAGCGCAGTTCGTGGACGAGCGGGAAGGCGGTGAGCCCGCTCAGAACCAGACAGACGATGAAGACGACCAACCACACGCGTATACGCCTTCGCAAGGCGCGTCGCTCGCTCATATCGGCAGCGTACGCCGGGGTTTACGGGCTCTTTACACCGGCCCGAGGGCGGCGTCCGGAAGCCTCCGCGCACGGCGGAAGGGCCGCCCGGATCCGGGACACGGATCCGGGCGGCCCGCAGAAGCGGCGGTGCGCAGAGGGCACTCAGCAGATCACTGCCGTGCCGCACCCGTGTTGATCACGAACTGCGATCCGGGCTCGACCAGGACGTCTCCGTCGCGCGAACCGCTGATGGTCACGCCGGTGAGCGTCGCACTGCCCCGTGCGCCGCCCATGGCGAGAATGCCCGAGCCGTTGGTGGATCCGGAGATCGTCACATTGCTGACCTGCACGTCCGGCATCGCGCCGCCGCCGGTCTTGAACTGGATCCCGTCGTACGTCGAGTCCTGGATGTCGGTGTCACGGATCGTGACGCCGGGGATGTCGGAGCCCTGCGCGAACAGGGTGATGGCGCCGAACTCCTGGTCCTCGTTCCAGAACGCTCCGCCGGTGCGGTAGAGCCCGTTGTTCGCGATCAGGGTCTCCCCGGAGAAGGGCACCGGGTCGTGGTCGGTGGCCAGCATGATGCCGGGGTAGTTCATGGTGTCGTACACCAGGTTGTTCTCGATCTTGTTGCCGTAACCGCCGTAGACGGCGATCCCGTTGGCACGCCAGGGCAGCTGCACGGTGTTGTTGCTGAAGACGTTGTCGTGGCCGATGTCCGCGGCGGGGTCCTTGACGTACTTGCTCGCCCACACCGCCAGTGCGTCGTCCCCGGTGTTGCGGAAGGACGAGTCGGTGACCGAGGAGTTGTGGGTCCCGTTGGTGAAGTTGATGCCGTCCGCGTAGGTGTTGCGGATGCGCATCCCGGTGAACTCGAGTCCGTCACCCGGCCCCCACAGCTCCGGGATGTTGCTGTAGTCGCGGCCGACCCAGGTGGCGACGTTGGCGTGCTCGATCCACACGTTGCTGATCTTGGTGTTCTTGCCGAAGCGGCCGTTGAGACCGACGCCGCCCTCGGCGTTGCCGTCACCGCCCCGGATGGTGCCGGAGCCGAAGATCGCGATGTCCGAGATCTGGGTGTTGTCGTCGATGTCGAAGCCGAAGTTGCCCTCGTGCGGGTGGTTGATGCCGCCCGCGTCCTGCGGCGCGGTGAGGGTGTAGAGCTGCGAGTGCCACATGCCGGCGCCGCGGATCGTGACGTCGCGGATCCCGACCTGGTTGTACTGCCCGCGGTCCTGCGGGTCGTCGGTGAGGATCTTCTGCTCCTGCCGCCACTGCCCGGCAGGGATCCACACACAGTCGATCTCACCGTTCTGGTCGGCGGTGACGGCGTCCTGGATCGCGTCCGTGTCGTCGTTCCCGTCGTCCGGGACCGCGCCGTACTCGGTGATCGAGGTGCACTCGGCGGGCTTGCTCGCGGGCGGCGCCACCTGCTCCAGGTCGACCAGGTCGACGACGTAGTACGCGGCGTCGTCACCGGCGTCGCGCTGAAGCCGGAAGGTGGTCCCCTCGGGGTAGGTCTTGTCGAGCAGTGCGTGCGACTCGTCGAACAGCCGCCGCGCGTCACCGCCGGGGCTGTTCGTCAGGCCTTCCGGCTGGTCCGTGTTGCCGTACAGCCAGCTGTGCCTGGACGACAGGTCCAGCTTCTGCACGAAGGCACCGTCGGCGTAGAGGCTCAGGGTCTTCTCCTGGCCGCCGCCGCCCGGAGCGTCGGGGATGGAGTTGCGGACGACGATGGAGTTGGTGCTGCCGGTCGAGGTGAACTCCACGTACTGGCCCGTGGAGTCGAGGCGTACCGACTTGCGCCCCGAGGACTCGGTGGCGAAGTTGGTGTGCCCGAAGGTGCGCGTGGCGTCCGTCTCCAGCAGGGTGCCGTCGTACGTGCCGGCCTCCGCCTCGTACTCCGCGTAGGGGGCAGAGGCGCCCCGGTCGGCCGCGGCGGCGGACGTCTCGGGGGCCACCGGTCCCGCGTGGGCGGCGGCCGGCAGCAGCCAGGTGGCGGTCAGTGCGGCGCCGAGCGTGAGGGCGATGCTCCGCCGGCTCCAGTCTCTCCTTGTCACAGCGTTCCTCTCGATGTGGGGGGATGTGGGATCCATGGGGGGATACAGAAGGGTGCAGGAAGTGGATGAGGCGCAGAGGGGGCCCGGGGAATGCGCCTGGCCCGCTCGCTCCCGCCAGGGTCTTTCGTTTGGATCAGGCCGGATCAGGGAGCGGGGCCCGGTGCGTGCGGCTGCAAGGCGGAGGAGGGAGTCGGATGGGGTCTCCCTGCTCGAGCGATGTCGAGAGCTTGGGGGAGCGCGTGCCGGGGCCCGCGAGCCCGGCATGATCCGAACGAGAGGCCCTAGTTGCCGCTGCCCGGCTCGGGCCATGCCGAGCAGTCGTCCCAGGTGCTGTCCCAGCCGGAGTTGCCGCCGCCGTCGGTGAGCGTGAAGGTGCCCGAGCCCTCGGGGTAGGCGCAGTTGTAGACACCGGCCGCGCCGACCCCGGTAGCGGTGACGTTCGACATCGTCACCGCTCCGGGCGTCTCGGCCTGGACGACGACTGTGCCGACCCCGTCCACGGCCGAACCGTCGACGGTGACGTTCTTGACGGCGTTGCCCGTACCGCCGCCCGAGACGAACTCGTAGGCGCTGTAGGGGCTGTCCTTGATGGTGGTGCCGGTGATGTTGACGTTCGCCTCGATGGCACTGTCGTAGGCGTCCACGCGCAGCGCACCCATCGGGTGGCCCCAGTTGGGGTTGAGGGCTCCCGTGCGTACGAGGGTGTTCCCGGAGACCGTGATGGTGCCGCCCAGCGGGAAGAACGGGTCGGCGAACTTCTGGTTGGAGATGGCGATGCCGCTGCCCAGCGCGTTGGTGTCGCTGATCAGGTTGTCCTTGACGGTGATGTCGCTGCCGCCGTAGATGGCGATGCCGTTCGCCAGGTTGGGCTGGGAGATGGTGTTGTTCGCGAAGGTGGAGCCGGTGTCGGCGGCGTTCAGCGACCACATCGCGAGGGAGTCGTCGCCCTGGTTGCGCAGGAAGTTGCCGCGCACCTGCACGCCGTGGGCGTTGCCGTTGAGGTTGAGGCCGTCGGCGGTGGTGTCGAGGATCCGGTTGTTCTCGACGACCAGGTTGTCGTTGTTGCCGGTCAGCCAGAGCCCGACCTTGAGGTGCTGCAGCCACATGCCGCTGACCAGGGAGCCGGGGCCGAGGGAGCCGTTGACGAAGTTGTCCGGGTTGCTGTCGACCCGCTCGGTGACCTCGCCGATGACCGCGAAGTCCTTGATGGTGACCTGGCCGGCGGAGTTGCTCTGGTTGATGAACCGCGAGGCGTGCACGACCGAGTGCCAGCTGCCGGCGCCCTGGATCGTGACGTTCTCGACCCCGCTCAGCTCGGAGTCCAGTTTGAAGTCACCCGCCGGGATCCACACCGTGCCGCCGGCCGCCTTCGCCTCGGTGATCGCCTCGCGGAAGGCCTGCGTGGAGTCCTGCTGACCGGTGGCGTCGGCGCCCTTGTCGACGACGGAGACCGCGCCGGACGGTGCGGCGGCGGGCGCGGCGACCTGCTCGAAGTCGGCGACGTCGACGGTGACCTCGGTGGCGGCGGCCTCCAGCCTCACCTTGTCACCCGCCGCCAGGTCGCGGCCCAGCAGGAGGCGTGCGTTGTCGAAGAGGTGGTGCGTCTTGGCGCCGACGATCCAGGGGGTGTCGACGTAGCTGTACTTGGAGGTGACCGGCAGGGACGCGTCGAGCTTCGTGCCGTTGACGTAGACGGCGAGTGAACCGCTCTGCCCGTCGGGCACGCTGTACGCGACGTTCACGGCGTTGGCCGCGCCGTCGAGGGTGAACTCCACGCTCTGCCCGCTGCTCAGGCGTACCGCCTGCCGGCCGGACGCCTCGGAGGCGAGGGTGCCCTGGGTGTGGTCGGGGCCGATCTTCTGGCCGGTGGTGGCGGCGGACTCCGCCTCGGCGGAGGTGAAGGGAAGGGTGGCGCCCGATACGGCGGCCGCCTCGGCCGCTGCCGGGGCCGGAGCCGGCCGGGCGGAGGCCTGACCGGTGACGCCGACGACCGTGCCCACGAGGGCGATCGCGACGGCGAGGACGTACGAATGACGCGTGGGGGCTGACATGCGCATGACACTCCGATTCTTGTGGGACTGCGCTTCCTCGTGGGGGAGGTGGGGGGAGAGGGAAGCGCCTGACACTCAAGCATCACGAACACATGAACACAAGATGTCGCTCAGATATTGAAAATTTTCGACAGCAAGGTGAAACAACCAACTGGCGCGGAGACGCAGGCCGAACGGAACCTGGCGCCGCACCCCTCCGCACCGGAGGACTCAGGACAGCGGCGGCGCCGGGGAGGGCCGTACCGGCCCACGAAAAACCGGCACCCCGCGCGTTCCGCGTGGTGCCGGCTGTCCTCTTCGGTCTCCGTCGAAAGCCCTCGTCACGGACGACAGGGGCAGGTGCTCACAGTCCGACGATGGAATTCCACTTCTTGGCGAACCCGGCGCGCTCCTCGGAGGTGATGTCACGGGCGATCGCCAGCCGCTTGCGCATGGCGTCGTCGGGGAAGATCAGCGGGTCCTCGGCGAGCGCGGCGGTCTCCTCGTCCTTGGAGGAGGCGAGCACCTCGCGCGCGGCCGGCACCGGGCAGACGTAGTTGACCCAGGTGGCGAGCTCGGCGGCGACCTCGGGCTCGTAGTAGAAGTCGACGAGCTTCTCCGCATTGCGCTTGTGGCGGGCGAGGTTGGGGATCATGAGCGATTCCGCCCAGAGCTCGGCACCCTCCTCCGGCACCACGAACTCGATCTCGGGGTTGTCCGCCTGGAGCTGGATGACATCGCCGGAGTAGGCCTGGCAGGCGAGCACGTCGCCGGTGGAGAGGTCCTTGATGTAGTCGTTGCCGGTGAAGCGGCGGATGTGCTTCGACCTCACCAGCTTCTCCACCTGGTCGCAGATCTCATGGAAGTCGTCGGCCGTCCAGCGGGTGATGTCGACGCCGTTGCCCTGCATCAGCAGCGCGAACGACTCGTCGAGCCCCGACAACAGCGTCACCTTGCCGCGCAGATCGTCCGCCCACAGATCGCTCGTGTGCTTGATCTCGCGGCCGAGCCTCTTGCGGTTGTATGCGATGCCGGTGATCCCGGACTGCCAGGGCACGCTGTGCGTCCGGCCCTTGTCGAAGGCGGGCGAGCGCAGTTGCGGGTCGAGGTACTTCGCCACGTTGGGCTGCTTGGCCCGGTCCATCTCCTGGACCCAGCCGAGCCGGACGAACCGCGCCGCCATCCAGTCGCTCATGACGATCAGATCGCGGCCGGTCTGCTGGTGGTTCATCAGGGCCGGGCTGATCTTCCCGAAGAACTCGTCGTTGTCGTTGATCTCCTCGGTGTACGTGACGGAGATCCCGGTCCGCTTGCTGAACGCGTCGAGGGTGGGCCGCTTCGACTCGTCCTCGTCGTCGGTGTCGATGTACAGCGGCCAGTTGGCGAAGTGCAGGGTGTGGTCGCCGGCGGAGTAGTCGCGTCCGGCCCGGTCACCCGGCTCCACGAAGGCGGCGGGCACTCCGCAGCCGGCCAGCGTGGCACCGGCCGCTCCCGCCCCGAGGGCGCGGAGCAGGGACCGGCGGGACATGGGGTGGTTCGGGATCGCTCGCACCTGCGCAGGATGCCGGTCCGCCGGTGCGGCGGGCAATGGACCAACCGTCCAGCGGTGCCCGCCCGCCGCGCACACCCTGTCGAGGGCGGACGGACCCTCCGGGCGCGGACACCGCCCCCGGAGACACGGATACGGCCCCCGGGCACTCGCACAGTGCGCCCGGGGGCCGTATCCGTGTCCATGGAGCGAGGCTCCGCCGACGGGTTTCAGCCGTCGAGCGAGGTCATGACGTGCTTGATGCGGGTGTAGTCCTCGAAGCCGTAGGCGGAGAGGTCCTTGCCGTAGCCGGACTTCTTGAATCCGCCGTGCGGCATCTCGGCGACGAGCGGGATGTGGGTGTTGATCCACACGCAGCCGAAGTCGAGGTTCTTGGACATCCGCATGGCGCGGGCGTGGTCCTTGGTCCACACCGAGGAGGCGAGGGCGTAGTCGACGCCGTTCGCCCACTCCAGCGCCTGGGCCTCGTCGGTGAACGACTGGACGGTGATGACCGGACCGAACACCTCGTTCTGGATGATCTCGTCGTCCTGCTTGAGGCCGGAGACGACGGTCGGCGCGTAGAAGTAGCCCTTGTCACCGACCCTGTGGCCGCCCGCCTCGACCTTGGCGTGGGCCGGGAGCCGCTCGATGAAGCCGCTGACCTGGGCGAGCTGGTTCGCGTTGTTGAGCGGGCCGTAGAGCACGTCCTCGTCGTCCGGCTGCCCGGTCTTCGTGTCGGCCGCCGCCTTGGCGAGCGCGGTGACGAACTCGTCGTGGATCGACTCGTGGACCAGGACGCGGGTCGCGGCCGTACAGTCCTGTCCGGCGTTGAAGTACCCGGCGACCGAGATGTCCTCGACGGCCTTCGCGATGTCGGTGTCCTCGAAGACGACGACGGGCGCCTTGCCGCCGAGCTCCAGGTGGACCCTCTTGACGTCCTTGGCCGCGGACTCGGCCACCTGCATGCCCGCCCGGACCGAACCCGTGATGGAGGCCATCGCCGGCGTCCGGTGCTCGACCATCGCGCGGCCGGTGTCACGGTCGCCGCAGATGACGTTGAAGACGCCCTTGGGCAGGATCTGCCCGATGATCTCGGCGATCAGCACGGTCGACGCCGGGGTGGTGTCGGACGGCTTGATGACGACGGTGTTGCCCGCGGCGAGGGCCGGGGCGAACTTCCAGACGGCCATCATCATCGGGTAGTTCCACGGCGCGACCTGCGCGCAGACCCCGACCGGCTCGCGGCGGACGATGGAGGTCAGACCCTCCATGTACTCGCCGGCCGAGCGGCCCTCCAGCAGCCGGGCGGCGCCCGCGAAGAAGCGGATCTGGTCCACCATCGGCGGAAGCTCTTCGCTGCGGGTCAGCCCGACCGGTTTGCCGGTGTTCTCGGACTCGGCCGCGATGAGGTCCTCGGCGCGCTCCTCGAAGGCGTCCGCGATCTTCAGCAGGGCGCGCTGCCGCTCGGCGGGCGTGGCGTCGCGCCAGGCGGGGAAGGCAGCGGCGGCGGCGTCCATGGCGGCATCGACATCGGCCTCGCCCGAGAGCGGCGAGGTCGCGTAGACCTCCTCCGTCACCGGGTTGACCACGTCGATGGTCCGCCCGTCGGCGGCGTCCCGGAACTCTCCGTTGATGTAGTTGCGCAGACGGCGCACCTCGGTGGTCACAACCACCCCTCCTGTCGACACGTCCAATGGGTGAGACATCCAGCCTAGTCGCATGGGTAACGGTTTCGACATACCCAACCGCCGTCAACTTCGGATTCGGTGAGATTAGAGCCCTTCAACAACGAATTTCATCGATTGAGGGTTGCGAGACGGACGAGTCCCGGTGCAGAGTGGCTCCGTGGCCAGTCGCAGCGCAGACTCCAGGACCGGGAACGGATCGTCCCCAGCGGTCGATGCCGTGTCCCTCGCAATCATCGAGCAGCTCCAGGAGGACGGGCGCCGTCCGTACGCCGCGATCGGCAAGGCCGTGGGCCTCTCCGAGGCGGCCGTGCGCCAGCGCGTACAGAAGCTGCTCGACCAGGGCGTGATGCAGATCGTCGCCGTCACGGACCCGCTCACCGTGGGGTTCCGGCGGCAGGCGATGGTCGGGATCAACGTCGAGGGCGACCTCGACCCCGTCGCGGAAGCCCTGTCGGCCATGGCCGAATGCGAGTACGTGGTGATGACCGCGGGCTCCTTCGACCTGATGGTGGAGATCGTCTGCGAGGACGACGACCACCTGCTGGAGACGATCAACAAACGCATCCGGGCCATTCCCGGTGTGCGCTCCACCGAGAGCTTCGTCTACCTCAAGCTCAAGAAGCAGACCTATATGTGGGGAACCCGATAGCCGTGAGCAAGGACCTCAGCCGGACCGCGTACGACCACCTGTGGATGCATTTCACCCGCATGTCGGACTACGAGAACGCGCCCGTTCCCACCATCGTGCGTGGCGAGGGCACCTACATCTACGACGACCAGGGCAAGCGCTACCTCGACGGCCTGTCCGGCCTGTTCGTGGTCAACGCCGGCCACGGCCGCCACGAGCTCGCCGAGGCCGCGTACAAGCAGGCCCAGGAGCTCGCCTTCTTCCCGGTGTGGTCCTACGCCCACCCGAAGGCCGTCGAGCTGGCCGAGCGCCTCGCCGACTACGCCCCGGGCGACCTCAACAAGGTCTTCTTCACCACCGGTGGCGGCGAGGCCGTCGAGACCGCCTGGAAGCTGGCCAAGCAGTACTTCAAGCTCAAGGGCAAGCCGACCAAGTACAAGGTCATCTCGCGCGCGGTCGCCTACCACGGCACCCCGCAGGGCGCCCTGTCCATCACCGGCCTGCCGGCCCTCAAGGCCCCCTTCGAGCCGCTGGTCCCCGGCGCGCACAAGGTGCCGAACACCAACATCTACCGCGCCCCGATCCACGGCGACGACCCGGAGGCCTTCGGCCGCTGGGCCGCCGACCAGATCGAGCAGGAGATCCTCTTCGAGGGCGCGGACACCGTCGCCGCCGTCTTCCTGGAGCCGGTGCAGAACGCCGGCGGCTGCTTCCCGCCGCCGCCCGGGTACTTCCAGCGGGTCCGCGAGATCTGCGACCAGTACGACGTGCTGCTCGTCTCCGACGAGGTCATCTGCGCCTTCGGCCGCCTCGGCACGATGTTCGCCTGCGACAAGTTCGGCTACGTGCCGGACATGATCACCTGCGCCAAGGGCATGACCTCGGGCTACTCCCCCATCGGTGCCTGCATCATCTCGGACAAGCTCGCCGAGCCGTTCTACGAGGGCGACAACACCTTCCTGCACGGCTACACCTTCGGCGGCCACCCGGTCTCCGCGGCGGTCGGCCTCGCCAACCTCGACATCTTCGAGCGCGAGGGCCTCAACCAGCACGTGCTCGACAACGAGAACGCCTTCTTCACCACGCTCCAGAAGCTGCACGACCTGCCGATCGTCGGCGACGTCCGCGGCAACGGCTTCTTCTACGGCATCGAGCTGGTGAAGGACAAGGTCACCAAGGAGACGTTCACCGACGAGGAGACCGAGCGCGTCCTGTACGGCTTCCTCTCCAAGGCGCTGTACGACAACGGCCTGTACTGCCGGGCCGACGACCGCGGCGACCCGGTCGTCCAGCTCGCCCCGCCGCTGGTCTCCGACCAGTCCACGTTCGACGAGATCGAGGGCATCCTGCGGTCCGTCCTCACGGAGGCCTGGACGAAGCTCTGACCCCAGGCCCGGGCAGGTTCCGAACGGGACGCCCGTTCGGCCCAGGCTTGACCACCGCTTGACCGTCCCGCGAGGGACCCTCCAGCGGTCATTTCATACGGTCCACGCGGCCCGGATGCGCCCATTCGAGTGGGAAGAAGCGCACCCGGGCCGCGTGCTGTGCGCACACCGTGACCGGAATCCTTACGGTGCCGAGTGACCGATCGGCCCCGCCTTCGTTCCCCCGTACGGGGGAACGGGATATCTGATCTGAACCGAGGTGTACGCCATGGTGGCCCCGCCGGACAACGACGTGATCTGGGCGCGTTCCCTGCAGCACTCCCACAACGGCTCACCCGCACTCGGCGGGGTCTCCCTGGGCATCCGCGACGGCGAGATCCTCGCGGTGACCGGCCCCCGCGGCAGTGGCAAGACGACCCTGCTGCACTGCCTCTCCGGCCAGCTCGTGCCCCAGCAGGGCGAGGTGTGGTTCAACAGCGTCCCCGTCCACACCATGGGCCCGCGGCTGCGCGAACGGCTGCGCCGGGACAAGTTCGGCTGGATCGCCCCCGAGCCCCAGCTCGTCCCCGAGCTGAACACCTGGGAGAACACCGCCCTGCCGCTGCTGCTGCGCGGCTCCTCGCACCGGGAGGCCAAGAAGGCCGCCATGGAGTGGCTGGAGCGCCTCGACATCGGCATGTGCGCCCGCAAGCGTCCGCACACCCTGCAGCAGAGCCAGCGGCAGCGGATCTCGGTGGCCCGCGCCCTGGCAGCCGCCCCCGCGGTGATCTTCGCCGACGAGCCGACCGCGACACTGCACCGCACCGACCGCGCCCATGTGCTGCGCACCCTGACCAGCGCGGCCCGCTCGCACGGCATCACGGTGGTGCTCGCCACCCACGACGCGGAGATCGCCGCACTCGCCGACCGCGTGGTGCCGCTGCTGGACGGACGCCGGGTCGCCACTGTCGCCCTGCCCGCCGAGGCCGATACGGAGGGCCGCGCGGCGTGCTCGCTCTCCGTCTAGCCCGCGGTTCCCATCCACTGGTCCTGATGCGGCGGCTGCTGGTCGCGGCCGCATCCGCCGGGGTCGGCTTCCTCCTGCTCTGCACGCTCGGCTACGCCTCGGGGCACCCGGCGCACTCCACGGGATCCGTGCTGCGGCTGCTGTGGTGCTTCGTGCCGCTGGCCGCCACGGTGCAGTTCGCGGTCGCGGTGGCGCGTACGGACCCGAGCACCCGGCCGCGCTCGGGGCTGTCCGCAGTGGGCCTCGGCCCGGTGCGGCTCAGCGTGCTCGCCGCAGTCTCCACCGCCGTCTCCTGCACGCTCGGCTCGATGGTGGCGCTGCTCTTCTTCCTGCATCTGCGCGGCGATCTGTCCGGAATGCCGTTCGACGGTGCGGCGGCCGGGCTGCTGGGCGCCGAGGCACCCCTGCCCCTGGCCGCCGTCCTCGTCCTGCTGACCCTGGTGCCCGCGGCCGCGGCGATCGCGAGCGCGCTGGCGCTGCGCACCAGGCCGGTGCGGGCCGCCGGCACCTCGGAGGACGCCGACGACCTGGTGCCCGAGGAGCGGATCCCGGCCCCGGCGGCGCCGCCGACCGGGCTGCCGTGGGGCGTCGCCCTGACGGCCGCCGGTCTCGCGGTCGAGGCGTACGCCAGTCGGGGCGCACCCGGCAGCCCCTTCCCGCTCCCCGGCAAGCTCGACTCCACACCCGCCTGGGTGCTCGTCGGATGGACCCTGACCGCAGTCGGCCTGGCCATGGCGGGTCCGGGCCTGACCCACCTGTCCGGACGGCTGCTCCAGGTGGTGCGCCCCGGCGCCGTACGCCTGCTGGCGGGCCGGGTCCTGATGGACGAGGCACGCCGGATCGGCCGCCCGCTGGGGGTCGTCTGCGCGGTCCTCTCCGCGGTCATCGCCGTCTTCGCGCTGTACGGGACCGGGCCGCGGCCCTTCGGCCCGCTCACCGCACTCGGCGCGCTGCTCGTCATCGGCTGCACCACCGCGACGCTGCTGACCTCCGCCCTGGAGGCGAAGCAGGCCCGCGCCGAGACGGCGCGGGCGCTGCTGCGGCTCGGCGCACCGGCCTCGGCGCTGCGTGCGGCGACCGCCCTGCGCGCGGCCGCGCTGCTGCTCGTGTTCGCCCCGCTGACCTGGGTGATCGCCGAGCTGGCCGCACTCCCGCTGACCGCCTGAACGGACCGGCCGAGGGGTGTCCCCGGCCGGTCCGTAGCATGACGGCGTGGAGACCTCCGACGACACCGACATCACCCCCGCACCCGGCACCGAGATCGAGTCGCTCGCCGAGTTCGACGCGGCGGTCGCCGCCGGTCCGCTGGCCGGACAGCGCGTCCAGTCCGTCGACCTGACGGAACGCAGCGCGGCCCTGCTGGCCACCGACGCGTCAGGCGCCGTCTTCTTCGGCTGCCGGATGGAACCCGCAGCGGCCGAGAAGGTGCGGGCCGAAGGCGCGTTCGTCTTCCCCCCGGTGCCGGGTCTCCCCTTCGACCCGTACCGCGGCCGGCTCTACTCCCCCGACACGCTCTACGACGGGCTGACGCGGGGCGGTTACGAGACGACGCCCGACGCCCGCGCCTACCGCTGGTTCCAGCGGACGCGCTCGGACGGCGACGCGTTCGCCTCGATGCTGCGCGCACTTCACGACGACGCGGTCTCGGACGCGCTGGACGAACTCCTCACCGGCGCCCGGGTGGTCGGCGTCATGGGCGGCCACGCGACACTCCGCGGCAGCGACTCGTACGCCGCCGCTGCCCGCCTCGGCAGGACCCTGGCCCGCAGCGGCCTGACGGTGGCCACGGGCGGCGGCCCGGGCGCGATGGAGGCGGCCAACCTGGGCGCCTACGCGGCTCCGCACCCCGACCCGATGCTGGACAAGGCCTGCGAACTCCTGGCCGCGGTCCCCTCGTTCACCCCTTCGGTCTCCGACTGGGCGCTGGCCGCGTTCGCGGTGCGCGAGCGGTGGCCGGACGGCGGCGGGTCCGTGGCGATCCCCACCTGGTTCTACGGCCACGAGCCGCCGAACCCGTTCGCCGACCACATCGCCAAGTACTTCGCCAACGCCCTGCGGGAGGACGGCCTGCTGGCCCGCTCGACCGCGGGCGTGATATTCCTGCCGGGAGCGGCCGGCACCGTGCAGGAGATCTTCGACAGCACCACCCCGAACTACTACGGATCGCGCGGCGAACCGTCGCCGATGGTGCTGGTGGGACGCGACCACTGGACACACGAGCTGCCCGCATGGCCCCTGCTCCGGGCACTCGCCGCGGGCCGGCCGATGGAGTCCCGTATCGCGCTCGTCGACTCGGTGGAGGAGGCGCCGGAGGCGCTCGCGCGGATGTCGGGGGCGTAGCGCCCTCGACCCGTCAGAAGACGGCAGGCAGCACGACGCTCTCCGCCGCGTCGAAGGTGACCCCGACTCGCGCGCCCTCGTCCGGCGTGCCGTTCAGCGGGCACTCCGCGTCCAGGACCGGGCCGTGCTCGGGGTGGAGCTTCACGGCGACGTGGTTGCCGCGGAAGGTCCGGGCGCCAACTGTGCAGCGCAGGCCGTCCTCCGGGGCGCCGATCCGGACGCCCACCGGGCGCACCAGCAGATCGCAGGCCCCCTGCGGCGATCCGGCGGGTACCGGCACCTTGCCCCAGTCCGTGTCGGCGGCCTCGCCGGTGACCGTCGCCTCCACCACGTTGTCGAAGCCGAGGAAGCGGGCGACGAACGCCGAGGCGGGACGCTGCCAGACCTCCAGGGGGGTGCCCACCTGGGCGATGCGTCCGTCGCGCATCACGACGACCCGGTCGGCCAGTGCGAAGGCCTCGCCCTGGTCGTGGGTGACGGCGAGCACGGTCGTGCCCAGGCGGGCGAAGAGGGTGCGGAGTTCGACGACGAGGCGTTCGCGCAGGCTGCGGTCGAGCTGGCCGAGCGGTTCGTCCAGCATCAGCAGTTTGGGCCGGGGCGCCAGCGCCCGGGCGAGGGCGACGCGCTGCTGCTCGCCGCCCGAGAGCGCGGCCACGGCGCGGCGTCCGGCGCCGGGAAGTCCCACCAGGTCCAGGAGTTCGGCGACCTTGTGCTGCTGCTCGCTCCGGCTCACGCCGTGCATCCGCAGCCCGAAGGCGACGTTGGCCCCGACGTCCCGGTGCGGGAACAGCTGGTGGTCCTGGAACATCAGGCCGAGTCCGCGCCGGTGCACCGGCACCCCGTCCTGGTCGGCGCCGTCGAGCAGCACCCGTCCGGCGTCGGTCTGCTGAAGGCCCGCGACCGCCCTCAGCAGAGTGGACTTGCCACTGCCGCTCGGCCCCAGCACGCAGACGATCTCGTGCTCGGCGACCTCCAGGTCCACCGCGTCGAGCGCCGGGCGGTCGCCGAAGCGCACGGTGACCGATTCGAGTGTCAGCATCCCTAGAACTCCCCGGATCGGTCGGTGCGGATACGTTCGAGCAGCAGCAGCGACACCGCGCACACCAGCATCAGAATGGTGCTGAGGGCCATCGCCTGCCCGTAGTTGAGCTCCCCGGACCGTCCCAGCAGCCGGGCGACGGCGACCGGGAGCGTGGGGTTGTCGGGCCGTGCGATGAACACCGTGGCGCCGAACTCGCCGAGTGACACGGCGAACGCGAAGCCCGCCGCGACCAGCAGTGCCCGGCGCACCAGCGGCAGGTCCACCTCGCGCCAGGCCCGCAGCGGCGAGGCGCCGAGGACCGCGGCCGCCTCGCGCAGCCGGCCGTCCACCGCTCTGAGGACCGGCAGCATGGTGCGTACGACGAAGGGCACGCCGACGAGCGCCTGGGCGAGCGGCACCAGGATCCAGGAGGTCCGCAGGTCCAGCGGCGGTTTGTCGAGGGTGATCAGGAAGCCGAAGCCGACGGTGACGGCGGAGACCCCGAGCGGCAGCATCAGCAGTGCGTCGAAGCCCCGGACGAGCCGGCCCGCCTTCCGGGTCAGGGCCGCCGCGGCCAGTCCCCCGACGACCAGCGCGATGAGGGTGGCGACCACGGCGTAACGCAGCGAGTTCCCGATCGCTTCGAGGGGCGCGACCAGGAACGTACCGCTGTTGCCCTCCGCCGATCCGAGCGCACGGTAGTACGCGAAGCCGTGGCCGCCGGACACGTCGAGCGACCGCTCCACCAGGACGGCGAGCGGCAGCAGGATCAGCACCAGGACGGTCAGCAGCACCCCGCCGAGCAGCGCCCACTGGCCCGCGCCGCGGGGCCTGCGGGCGGTCTGCGCCGGGTCGACGAGCTTCAGCGCGGTCTCCCGGCGCCGTACGGTCCACGCGTGCACGGCGAGGACGGCGCCCACGGCGACGAACTGCACCAGGGTCAGCACGGCGGCCGTCGGCAGGGCGAGCAGTTGCGCGGTCTGCCGGTAGATCTCCACTTCCAGCGTGGAGAAGCCGGGGCCGCCGAGGATCTGTACGACTCCGAAGGACGTGAAGGTGAAGAGGAAGACCATCAGCGCGGCGGCGGCCACGGCGGGGCCGAGCGCGGGGAGGGTGACCCGGCACCAGGCGGCGAACCGTCCGGCGCCCAGGACCCGCGCGGCCTCCTCCTGCCGCGGGTCGAGCTGCGACCAGAGGCCGCCGACGGTACGGACGACGACCGCGTAGTTGAAGAAGACATGGGCCAGCAGGATCGCCCACACCGTGGTGTCGAGCCGGACCCCCCACAGCTCGTCGAGGAAGCCGCCGCGGCCCAGCAGCGCGAGGAACGCGGTGCCGACGACGACGGTCGGCAGGACGAACGGCACCGTGACGACGGCCCGGAGCAGCTGCTTCCCGGGGAAGTCGAACCGGGCGAAGACGTACGCGCCCGGCAGGGCGATCAGCAGGGTCAGCGCGGTCGAGGCGAGCGCCTGCCAGAGGGTGAACCAGAGGACGTCCTGGATGTCGGACCGGCTCAGCACCTCGCCGATCCGTCCGAACTGCCACACCCCGCCGTCCTTGAGCCCGCGTCCGACGATCGCGACGACGGGGTAGGCGAAGAACAGCGCGAAGAACGCGACGGGCACGGCCATCAGACCGAGCCGCAGCGCGCCCCCGCGCAGCGACCGGGCGCGCGCGGCCTTCCCGCGCGCGCCCGGTCCGCGTACGGGAGTCTTCGCTACTTCACTACGAGCGAGGACCATGACTGGACCCACTGCTCACGGTTCTTGGCGATCGTGTCCGGGGCGACGGTCGTCGGCCGGTCGACCGTGGCGCCGAACTCCGTGAAGAGGTCCGGCACCTTCGCGCCCTTGGTGACCGGGCTGACGAACATGTTGAGCGGCATGTCCTCCTGGAACTTCTTGCCGATCAGGAAGTCCAGCAGGGCCTTGCCGCCCGCCTCGTTCTTCGCCCCGTCGAGCAGACCGGCGAACTCGATCTGCCGGAAGCACGTCCCGGTCGCGACGCCGGTCGGGGCGGTCTTCGGCTGCGGGTCCGCGTACAGCACCTCGACGGGCGGGCTGGACGCGTAGCTGACGACGAGCGGCCGGTCGGCCTTGGCCTTCTTGCCGCCCGCGGAGCCGGAGAACTCCTCGTTGTACGCCTGCTCCCAGCCGTCGACGACCTTGACGCCGTTGTCCTTCAGCTTCTTCCAGTAGTCCTGGTAGCCGTCCTCGCCGTAGGTGGCGACGGTGCCGAGGAGGAAGCCGAGGCCGGGCGAGGAGGTCGCGGCGTTCTCGGTGACGAGGAGGTTCTTGTACGCGGGCTTCGCGAGGTCGTCGAAGGTCTTCGGCGGCGCGAGCTTCTTGTCGGCGAAGTACTTCTTGTCGTAGTTGACGCAGATGTCGCCGGTGTCGACGGGCGTCACCCGGTGCTTCTCGGCGTCCAGCTGCACATCGGCCGCGACCTGGCCGATGCCCTTGGCGGCGTACGGCGTGAACAGGCCGTTGTCGAGGGCGCGGGAGAGCAGGGTGTTGTCGACGCCGAAGAACACGTCACCGCGGGGCGAGCCCTTGGTGAGGATCTCCTGGTTGAGGGCGGCGCCGGCGTCCCCGCTCTTCAGCACCTTGACGGTGTAGCCGGTCTCCCGGGTGAACTCCTTCAGTACGCCCTTGGAGGCGTTGAAGGAGTCGTGGCTGACGAGGGTGACGGTCTTGGAGCCGGAGCCCTTGGTGCCGCCCGAGCCGGTGCCGGCGGCCGAGTTGTCGGAGCTTCCGCATCCGGCGAGCGCGGTGGCTCCGAGCGCGGCGGCGACGGCCGTCACCGCGATCTTCCTGGTGGTGCTCATGTGATTCCTCCTGGGATGACCAGGAAGAGACGCGGCCCTGCCCGCGCCGGTGGAAACCGGATGCGGGCAGGGCGCAACAGCTTGAGTAAGGTCCGAACTTCCTACCCGGAATGACCCGGGCGAGGTTCAGAGGGTCTGCGGCCAACCTGTCCTTGGTGCCGCACTCTCAGCGCTGTGGCGCTCCCCTGTCGGAATATGAAGTTGGTTTCGAGCGGTGAACCTGTCTTTCCAGCCCAGGCTACACGCCCGATTTCGGCCTCAGCGCTCGGATGCCGCCAGCTGTCCGCAGGCCCCGTCGATCTCCTGGCCCCGGGTGTCCCGGACGGTCACCGGCACCCCGTGGGCGGCGATCGCCTCGACGAACGCCTTCTCGTCCTCGGGCCGCGAGGCGGTCCACTTCGAGCCGGGCGTCGGGTTCAGCGGGATGAGGTTGACGTGGACCCGCTTGCCCTTGAGGAGCCGGCCGAGCCGGTCACCCCGCCAGGCCTGGTCGTTGATGTCGCGGATCAGCGCGTACTCGATGGAGATGCGGCGGCCGGACTTCTCCGCGTACTCCCATGCGGCGTCCAGGACCTCGTTGACGTTCCACCGGGTGTTCACGGGCACGAGCGTGTCGCGCAGCTCGTCGTCCGGGGCGTGCAGCGAGACGGCGAGCCGGCACTTGAAGCCCTCGTCCGCGAAACGGAGCATCGCGGGCACGAGGCCGACGGTGGAGACGGTGATCCCGCGCTGCGAGAGGCCCAGCCCGTCCGGCTCGGGGTCGGTCAGCCGACGGATCGCGCCGACCACCCGGTTGTAGTTGGCGAGCGGTTCGCCCATGCCCATGAAGACGATGTTGGACAGCCGCGCCGGCCCGCCCGGGACCTCGCCGTCACGCAGCGCCCGCATGCCGTCCACGATCTGGTGGACGATCTCCGCGGTGGACAGGTTCCGGTCGAGCCCTGCCTGCCCGGTGGCGCAGAACGGACAGTTCATCCCGCAGCCGGCCTGCGAGGAGATGCACATCGTGACGCGCTCGGGGTAGCGCATCAGCACGGACTCGACGAGCGTCCCGTCGTGCAGCTTCCACAGCGTCTTGCGGGTGGTGTCCTCGTCACAGCTGATGTGCCGCACCACGGACATCAGATCGGGGAACATCGCCTCGGCGAGCTTGTCCCGCGATCCGGCCGGAATGTTGGTCCACTCCGCCGGGTCGTGCGCGTACCGCGCGAAGTAGTGCTGCGAGAGCTGCTGGGCGCGGAACGGCTTCTCGCCGATCGCGGCGACCGCTTCCTTGCGCTCGGCGGGCGTGAGGTCGGCGAGGTGCCGCGGCGGCTTCTTGGCTCCGCGGGGCGCGACGAAAGTGAGTTCTCCGGGCTTAGGCATGGTTCCTCCAGTGTCGCAGACACGCCACGGTCCTCGTGGCCGTCGCCTGCTCCGCCGGAGCCCCTACCGCTGCCGCGCACCGTCACAGGCCGGCAGTGCCCTGCGCGGGCCTGCCCCGACGCGCTCGAGGGCCGTCGAGGCAGGCCGCGCTTTCGTGATGGATCACACCGAAACGGACCCAAATTCCGGGCCGTCCACCAGGCCGCGATGCGTGGGAAATGCCGTCGCCTTCGGCGCATCCACGGAGAACAATCCAGGCATGGGGAGTGACATGTACGGATTCATCGAGTGCCGCTGGGATCGCTGGCTGGACGAGGAGGACCGCCGCTGGACGGCGGCCATCAGCCTCTCGCACCTCTACAACGGGCGCTCCTACGTCGGCTTCGGCGCCCTGTTCGGTGTCCGGGATACCACCTCGTTCCGTCCGTTGGCCGATCACCGAGGCCTGCCTCCCGACGCATCCCAGGAGGCCCGCGCCGATTTCGAACCCTGGTCCGACCTGCACGGCGCGTCGTGGATCACCTGGGCGGAGCTGCTGACGGCGGACTGGGAGGAGGCCGCGAACGAGGTCGATGCATGCGTTCACGAGTACCGCCGGAGGTCCGACGGGAGCTGGGAGATGCACGGTCAGAACACCGACCTCACCCGATTCGCCGAGCTGGCCGGCATCAACGACCCCCATGCCCTGTACCGGGCGGGCAGCATCCACCCCGAGGGCACCGAGTGGCCGGACGGCGACCGGCTCTTCCGTATCGGCCGTCTCCGGCGGAAGGATGCCGTTCCGGACAGCAACTGGGGGGCCGTGTGGTCGGTCATGCGCACGCTGGCGGGACTGCACGGCGACGAGGGTGTCCGCCTGGTCGTCTGGTTCGACTGACTGAGCCGGTCACCGAGCACGGGGCCGGGCGCCGCACACAGCAATGAGGGTCCGCTGCCCCGTGGGCAGCGGACCCTCACTCCCGAAGATCCGGAACGTACGTCTCAGCTGGAGCCGACGAAGATCACCAGCAGCAGCCACGCCACCGGCGCGGTCGGCAGCAGGGAGTCCAGCCGGTCCATGATTCCGCCGTGACCGGGCAGCAGCGTGCCCATGTCCTTGATGCCGAGGTCCCGCTTGATCATGGACTCGCCCAGGTCGCCGAGGGTGGCGCTGGCGGCGACCGCGAGGCCGAGCAGCAGGCCCTGCCACCAGGTGCCGTCGTCGATCAGGAACTGCATGCACAGCGCGCCGGCCACCATCGCGAAGGCCACGGCTCCGAACAGCCCCTCGCGCGTCTTTCCGGGGCTGATGCGCGGGGCGAGCTTGTGCTTGCCGAAGCGCCAGCCGACGGCGTACGCGCCCGTGTCGCTGACCACGGTCAGCAGCAGGAAGGTCAGGACCCGCTGGGGTCCGTCGTCGGCGGTCAGCAGCATGGCGACGAAGGTGGCCAGGAACGGCACGTAGAACGCGGCGAAGACTCCGGCCGTGACGTCCTTGAGGTAGCCGTCCGGCGGCTCGGTCATCCGCCAGACGAGTACCGCCAGGGCGGTCAGCGCCATGGCGATCCAGGCACCCTCCGCACCCCGCGCGTAACCGGCCACGACCATGGCCGCGCCACCGATCGCGAGCGGTACGAGGGGCGCCTTGATGCCCTTGCGCTCCTCCAGCCGGGAGGTCAGCTCCCACAGGCCCACGACGACGGCGACCACGATCACACCGACGAAGACGGCCTTGACGATGAAGAGCGAGGCGACGACGACGGCACCGAGCCCCACGCCGACCCCTATGGCGGCTCCCAGATCACGGCCCGCACGTTTCTTCTGCGGGGGCGGCGGCGCGGTGGACATGGGCTCCTGCGGCTTCTCGTCGCGGAACAGGGGGCCGCCGTTCAGGCGTCCGGCCCCCTGGTCCCGGTCATCACGGTCGTCAGCGTCTCTACCTGCGTCGGGAACGTCCGGCACGATGGGCATGGGCCGAGTGTGCTGGGCGCCATGCACATCGTATGCAGGACCCGCCGGAACGGCCCGCATCTCGGGCGCGGCCCGGTGGCCTGCGCCCTGCGGGGCGCCCCAGGAGGAGTCGTTCATCAGACTTCGAGCAGCTCGGCTTCCTTGTGCTTCAGCAGCTCGTCCACCTGCGCGACGTACTTCGCGGTGGTGTCGTCGAGCTCCTTCTCGGCGCGGCGCACCTCGTCCTCGCCCGACTCCTTGTCCTTGACCAGCTTGTCCAGGATTTCCTTGGCCTTGCGGCGGACGGCCCGGATCGAGATCTTGGAGTCCTCGGCCTTGGTCTTCGCGACCTTGATGTAGTCGCGACGGCGCTCTTCGGTGAGGTCGGGGAAGGTCACCCGGATGATATTGCCGTCGTTGCTCGGGTTGACGCCGAGGTCCGAGTCGCGGATGGCCTGCTCGATGTTGCGCAGCGCGCTCTTGTCGAACGGCGTCACGACGGCCATACGGGGCTCCGGCACCGAGAACGAGGCCAGCTGGTTGATCGGGGTCAGCGCGCCGTAGTAGTCGGCGACGATCTTGTTGAACATCGCCGGGTGCGCACGGCCGGTGCGGATCGCGGCGAAGTCCTCTTTCGCGACCACGACGGCCTTCTCCATCTTCTCCTCGGCCTCGAGGAGGGTTTCTTCGATCACCACGTGCTCCTGCGTGTCTTGAGTGGGCCCGGCGTGCTCGGGCCCGGCGGGTCCTGCGTCGCGTCCTCACCTGCACGGTGTCCGACCGGCAGGCCGTTGTCCATCCTTCGGGGCCGTCCCGTGGGCCCCGGGACACCGCCGGGCTTCCCCGGCCGTGTCCCCCGGTTGTCAGGCCCGGGTGCCCTGGTCACTCACGAGCGTGCCGATCTTCTCACCCTTGACCGCGCGGGCGATATTGCCCGCGGTGGTCAGCTCGAAGACGAGGATCGGCAGCTGGTTGTCACGGCAGAGCGTGATGGCGGTGGCGTCGGCGACCTTGAGGTCGCGGGCGAGCACCTCGCTGTACTCCAGTGCGTCGAACTTCACCGCGCCGGGGTTGGTCTTCGGGTCGGAGTCGTAGACCCCGTCCACGCCGTTCTTGCCCATCAGCAGCCCCGCGGCGTCGATCTCCAGGGCGCGCTGTGCCGCGGTGGTGTCGGTGGAGAAGTAGGGCATGCCCATGCCGGCGCCGAAGATGACGACGCGGCCCTTCTCCAGGTGCCGTACGGCACGCAGCGGAATGTACGGCTCCGCGACCTGGCCCATGGTGATGGCCGTCTGGACGCGGGAGTCGATGCCTTCCTTCTCCAGGAAGTCCTGGAGCGCGAGGCAGTTCATGACGGTGCCGAGCATGCCCATGTAGTCGGACCGGGCCCGGTCCATGCCGCGCTGCTGGAGCTCGGCACCGCGGAAGAAGTTGCCGCCGCCGATGACGATCGCGATCTCCGCGCCCCCGCGGACGACTGCCGCGATCTCGCGGGCGATGGCGTGTACGACGTCGGGGTCGACTCCGAGACCCCCGCCGCCGGCGAACGCCTCTCCGGACAGCTTCAGCATGAAGCGTCCGGGAACCTTGCCGTCGTCGCGCTTGTGGTCACCTGTTGCGGCGTCCGCGCCCTTGTTCATGGAGATTCTCCTCGTGCACATACGAAGAAGGCCATTGCCGGTGGGTCTGGTGTCCCTCAGCGGCAATGGCCTCCTCGTCAGATCTGCGGTCGTACGGCGGTGTGCGGCCGTCGACTGCACCAGACCCTATCGGGGTCCACCGTTTTTCGCGGACGGACTCAGATGCCGACCTTGATGCGCGAGAAGCGCTTCAGGGTGACACCGGCCTCGTCCAGGACCTTCTGGACGGACTTCTTGTTGTCCAGCGCGTACGGCTGGCCAAGAAGGGTGGCCTCCTTGAAGAAGCCGTTGACGCGACCCTCGACGATCTTCGGGAGCGCGGCCTCGGGCTTGCCCTCGGCGCGCGTGGTCTCCTCGGCGACGCGGCGCTCGGCCTCGACGACCTCGGCCGGGACGTCCTCACGGGACAGGTACTTCGGCGCGAAGGCGGCGATGTGCTGGGCAATGCCCTTCGCCAGGTCGGCGTCGGCCTTGTCCAGCTCGACCAGAACACCGATCTGCGGGGGCAGGTCGGGCATGGTGCGGTGCATGTACACGGAGACGAAGGCACCCTGGAACTGCGCGAAGCGGTCCAGGACGATCTTCTCGCCGAGGTTGGCGTTGGCCTCGTCCACGTACGCCTGGACGGTCTTGCCGGGCTCGATCTCGGAGGCGAGAAGCGCCTCGATGTCGGCCGGGGAAGTCGCGGCGACGTGAGCGGCGAGCGTGTTGGCGACGGCCTGGAACTTGTCACCCTTGGCGACGAAGTCGGTCTCGCACTTCAGCTCGAGCAGGACGCCGGACGTCTTGTCCTCGGAGACGACGGAGACGACCGCGCCGTTCTCGGCAGAACGGCCTTCGCGCTTGGCGACGCCCTTCTGGCCCTTGATACGGAGGGCTTCGACGGCTCCGTCGACGTTGCCGTCGGCCTCGTCGAGGGCCTTCTTGCAGTCCATCATGCCGGCGCCGGTGAGCTCACGGAGCTTCTTGACGTCAGCGGCGGTGTAGTTCGCCATGAGTCTGTATTTCTCTCTCGAAGTCTGAAAGATCTACGGGTGAACGGCGGGGGCGGTGCCTGTGGCACCGGCCCCCGCCGTCTTCAGCCGTGACGGGTGTCAGGCCTGCTCGGCGTCCGCGTCGGCGGCCGGAGCCTCGGCCTCGGCGGCGGGCGCCTCGGCAACGGGGGCCTCAGCGGCAGCGGCCTCGGCGGGGGTCTCAGCGGCCTCCGCGTCGGCGACCTTCTCGGTCTCGGCGGAGGTCTGGACCTCGGCGTCGGCCTTCTTGTCGCCCTCGAGCAGGTCACGCTCCCACTCGGCGAGGGGCTCGCCGGCAGCCTTCTCGCCCGGCTTCGAGTCGCCGGTCGCAGCGCCGGAGCGGGCGATGAGGCCCTCGGCGACGGCGTCGGCGATCACGCGGGTGAGCAGGGTGACGGAGCGGATCGCGTCGTCGTTGCCCGGAATCTTGTAGTCGACCTCGTCGGGGTCACAGTTGGTGTCGAGGATCGCGACGACCGGGATGTGGAGCTTGCGCGCCTCACCGACGGCGATGTGCTCCTTCTTGGTGTCGACGATCCAGACGGCGCTCGGCACCTTCTGCATCTCGCGGATACCACCGAGGGTCTTCTCCAGCTTGGCCTTCTCGCGGGAGAGAACCAGGAGCTCCTTCTTGGTGAGGCCGGAGGCGGCCACGTCCTCGAAGTCGATGAGCTCGAGCTCCTTCAGACGCTGAAGGCGCTTGTAGACGGTGGAGAAGTTGGTGAGCATGCCACCGAGCCAACGCTGGTTGACGTACGGCATGCCGACGCGCGTCGCCTGCTCGGCGATGGCCTCCTGCGCCTGCTTCTTCGTACCCACGAACATGATGGAGCCGCCGTGGGCGACGGTCTCCTTGACGAACTCGTAGGCGCGGTCGATGTACGACAGCGACTGGAGCAGGTCGATGATGTAGATGCCGTTGCGCTCCGTGAAGATGAAGCGCTTCATCTTCGGGTTCCAACGACGGGTCTGGTGACCGAAGTGGACGCCGCTTTCCAGCAGCTCCCGCATCGTGACGACGGCCATGGCCGTACTCCTTGAGGTACTCGGTTATCGCGACCGCAGGATTGCTGTCGCGCCTGACGCCCCGACGCGCCGTGCCACGAGGGACCGAGGAGCGCGGCCACCTCCGAAGAGAGGGAGATGGCGGGGCGTGCGAAGTCGACCCGGTGACCCGGATCGCCAAAAGAAGTGTACGGGACCCGCCGGGTGCCGGGTGACGGCGCTGTCCACAACCGGCCGGTAGTCCACAGATCCGGTCCATGATCCCCGCGGAGCGGCGCCGCGGGGGACGGTTGTGCCATGCGAATCACTTCTGACCGGGGCTGTTCCCCGACCCGCCGCAACCGCGCCGGTGACGTGCCGGCGCCCACCGCGGGGTGGGTGACGGGGCTGGTGACAAGGCTGGCGGCGGGGCTGGTTGCCGGGCTGCTCGCGACGGCGTGCGGCGGACTCTGGGCCCTGGCCGCGCAGCGACCGCCACCGGACGCCGTGGGAGGCGGGGCGGGAGCCGGGGCCTCCCCTGCCCCCGTACGTGCAGCTGCCCGCGCACAGGCCCCGCCGCCTGCTCCGGCTCCCGCCCCGGCGAATCCGGACGGGGAGCGTGGCTGGCCGCTGGAGGGGCGGCCGGCGGTCCTGCGGGGATGGGAGCCGCCCGCCACCGATTACGGGCGCGGGCACCGCGGGGTGGACCTCGCCGCCGGGCCGGGTGCGCGGGTGCTCGCCGCCGCGTCGGGCCGGGTGTCCTTCGCGGGCGCCGTGGCGGGGCGCGGGGTGGTCGCCATCGAGCTGTCGGGGACGGGCGATCCGCCGTTGCGGACCACCTACGAGCCGGTGCGCCCGCTGGTCGCGAAGGGCGACGAGGTCAGGGCGGGCCAGGTGGTGGCGGTCATGGCGGCGGGACCGTTCCACTGTGCGTCCGGCTGTCTGCACTGGGGCCTGCGCCGTGCGGAGGCGTATCTGGACCCGTTGTCCCTGCTGCCGCCCTCGATGCTGCGGCGCGGACCGTCCCGGCTGCTGCCGGTGTCCGGGGTGCCCGAACCGGAACCAGGGAGCGAGCCCGAGCGCGATCCCGGATCCGTCCCAGCCCCCGTCACCACGGGCGCGCGGGCGCAGCCGGGCGCGCGGGGGCTTCAGGCCGGGTCGGCCGGATCCGCCCCGTCAGTCCGGACGTCCCGGACCCCGTTGAGAATCATGGCGACGGCGGTGTCCGCGATCACGCCGGGCTCCTCCGCCACACTCAGTTCGATCCGCCGAACCGCGGCGTCCACCGAGCCCTGGAGCAGCATGGCCGCCAGTCGCGGCTGCTCGTGTCCGAGATCGGCGAGCGCCTCCACGATCATGGCGATCAGACCGCCGTGCGCCCCCCGGATCTTCTCGCGCGCACCGGCGTCCAGCTCGCTCGCCGAGATCGCCACGACGGCCCGGTGCCGCCGGTCCCCGACGAGATCGAGCTGCCGCCTGACGTACGCCTCGATCTTCTCCTCGGGCGTCCCCGCCCGTTCCATCGCGCCCTCGACCTCGGCCGCCCACACGGGGAAGTCGACGGCGCAGAGTTCTTCGACGACGGCGGCGCGGGAGCGGAAGTACTCGTAGACGGAGGACCGGGCGAGGCCCGTGCGTTCGGCGAGGGCGGGGAAGGTCAGGGCCTCCGTGCCTCCCTCGGACAGCAGGGAGCGCGCTGCGTCCAGGAGGGCGCCGCGCTGCATGGTCCGGTGCTCGGCCACGGAGGCCGCTCGAATCCTGGGCACGGCTCCACTCTACGGCGGCCGGTGTTCGCGAGGGGGCGGGCGGCCCGGATCACTGGCCGAAGCGCTCCTGCCGGCGGCCCCTGCGGGCGGTCTCAGCGTCCGGCGTCGGCCAGCTTGGCGCGGAGTTGCAGCACCGACTTGGTGTGGATCTGGCTGACCCGGCTCTCGGTGACCCCGAGGACGTTGCCGATCTCGGCGAGGGTGAGGCCCTCGTAGTAGTAGAGCGTGACGACCGTCTTCTCCCGGTCCGGGAGGGTGTTGATCGCGCGGGCGAGCAGTCTTCGGAGCTCGCGGCCCTCGGCCACCTCCACCGGGTTGTCGGCGGCGGTGTCCTCCAGCGTGTCCATCAGGCTGAGCCGGTCGCCGCCCTCGCCGCCCACATGGAGCAGCTCCTCCAGCGCGACAACGTTGGCCAGCGACAACTGGCTGAAAACCGCGTGCAGTTCCTCCAGTGCGATGCCCATCTCGGCGGCGACCTCCGCCTCCGACGGGGTGCGCCGCAGTTTGGCCTCCAGGGTGGCGTAGGCGCGTTCCACCGCCCGAGCCTTCTGGCGTACGGAGCGCGGGATCCAGTCCAGGGCACGGAGTTCGTCGATCATCGCGCCCCGGATGCGGGTGATCGCGTATGTCTCGAACTTGATCGCGCGCTCGATGTCGAACTTCTCGATGGCGTCGATCAGCCCGAAGACGCCCGAGGAGACGAAGTCGGCCTGCTCGACGTTGGACGGCAGACCCACGCTCACCCGGCCCGCGACGTACTTCACCAGGGGCGAGTAGTGCAGGATCAGCTGCTCCCGCAGCCGCTCGTCGCCCGTGGTCTTGTACGAACGCCACAACTCGTCGAGCGAGGAGGGGGCGGGAGGGCGCACAGTGCCACGCGCAGCCGGTGGTACTGCCGCGCGGTCAGACCCGGAGGTGTGCTGGGGCATGTGGTGCCTTGAGCCGTTCTGCCGTGAAGTGCCGGGGGACGAGTGTCTGGGCCGGAATCCTTGTGAGCGTAGCGTGACTGAAGGGTCGCGGTGCGCGCAGGATAAGGGATCGATGCCGCACGCTTCCGGGCGCACGGGCATGGAGTCGGCTGCGGCGGCGGACATGACAGCGCACCTGAGCGAGGACATGACGGATGTCCGGGGCCGTCGCCTCGTGCGCCGGCCCCGGAGAGGCCGCTGAAGGATCCGCCGAGGTCATCGGCATCACCTTTTCACCCGAATGCTCCAGGTCAAGAACCGCCTCGCCGCGCGTCGCCATTGCATATCGGCCTCCGCGTCAACCGCCATCCCTCGCCATCGCGTTCGACGAACCCCAGTGAGTGCAGTTCGTACAGCTTGCCGAGCGCCTCGTCGGAGGTCGTTCCGGCGCTGCGTGCCACCTCGCGTCCGTTGACGCAGCCGCGGGCCGGCAGTGCGTCAAGGACCCTTCCGCAGAGGGGATCCAGCTGGTCGCGGGGCAGCAACGGGCCGCGCCGGGGCGGGGCCAGGTCGCCGATGTCCCCCACCAGTTCGGCCACTTCGGCGGCGTCCGTGACCAGCACGCCCTCGCCTCGGAGGAGTTCGTGGACGCCTGCCGACAGTCCGCTGGTGGCGGGTCCCGGTACACCCATGGTGAAGCGGCCGAGCCGTTGGGCGGCGCGCGCCGTGACCAGGGAGCCACTGCGGTACTCGGCCTCCACGACGACCGTTCCGCGCGTCAACGCGGCGATCACCCTGTTCCGGAGGATGAATCTGCTGCGGGTGGGGTGTTCGGCCGGTGGCAGTTCACCGATGACGAGCCCCTGTTCGGCCATGCGTCCGATGAGTTCGGCATGACCGCGGGGGTAGGCGACGTCCACTCCGCAGGCCAGCACCGCCATCGTGGCGCCGCCGGCCGCGAGGGCGCCGCGGTGGGCCGCACCGTCGACCCCGAAGGCGGCTCCCGAGACGACCACCCACCCCCGCTCGGCGAGCCCGGCGCCCAGCGTCGCGGCCATGTGCGCCCCGTACGGTGTGCAGGCGCGGGCCCCGACCACGGCCACCGAGCGCAGCGCCCAGAGCCGCAGATCGGGCTTGCCCCGCACCCAGAGTCCCGTCGGCCTGGCGTCGCCCAGATCGTCCAGCTGGCTCGGCCACTCCCGGTCGCCCGGGCAGACGAAGCGCCCGCCGGCCGCGGCGACCGCCGCCAGGTCCTTCTCGGGCTCGGTCCCTTCGGCCCGCAGCCGGTACCCGGCCAGCCGTTTCGCCGTCATCCCGCTCAGCCGCTCGGCCGAGCCGTCCGGGACCGTGATCCGTCGTATCAGCTCCGCACCGCCGCACTCCCGCAGCCAGCGCCCGCCGCGCACGTCCCCCGGTTCCAGCACCCGGGTCAGGGCCGCCCGGGCCAGCCGCTCCCGGTCACTCACGCCGCCGCAGGTGCCGGAGCGGGCCCCCGTTCCCCGTTGGACCGCGGTCCGGCCGGGCAGGCCTCCCGTCCGCCCCGCTCCCCCAGGGGCGTTCGCCCGTCCTTCGGCCCCGTGCCCCGTCATGAACTCCCCGCCTCCATCGCGACCCCGCGCGGAATTCCGGTCCGCATCTCCAGGGCCACCGCGACGTCCGAGCCGTCCGGCCGGTCCGCGCCCCGCAGATCCGCGACGGTCCACGCCACCCGCAGCACCCGGTCCAGACCGCGCGCCGTGAGCATGCCCCGTTCCATGTCCCGCTCGGCCACCATCAGCGCACCCGGCGCCGCGACCAGCCGGGTCCGCAACTCGTGCCCCGGCACCTCGCTGTTGGTCGTCCACGGGGTGCCCGCAAGCCGCTCCGCGGCCCGCGCCCGGGCCCGGAGCACCCGGGCGGCGACCTCCGCGGTCGACTCGCCCCGGCCTCCCTGCCCCATCAGGTCCTCGCGCCGGACCGGGTCGACGACCACCCGCAGGTCCACCCGGTCCAGCAACGGCCCGGAGAGCCTGGCCTGGTAGCGCCGGACCGCCGAGGGCGGGCACTCGCACCCGGCCCCGCTCAGGGTGTGCCGCCCGCACGGGCAGGGGTTGGCGGCGAGCACCATCAGGAACCGGGCCGGCAGCCGCACCACCCCGGCGCTGCGCGCCACCACCACGTGACCCGATTCCAGCGGCTGACGCAGGGCGTCCAGCGCCCTTACGGAGAACTCCGGCGCCTCGTCCAGAAAGAGGATTCCTCGATGAGCCAGCGAGACCGCGCCGGGGCGCGGCAGCCCGTTGCCCCCGCCGACCAGCGACTGCATGGTCGCCGAATGGTGCGGCGCGCAGTAGGGCGGCCGGGAGACGAGGGGTTCGCCGGGTGGCAGGATGCCCGCGACCGAGTGGACCGCGGTCACTTCGAGGGACTCCGGCTGGGTGAGCGGCGGCAGGATGGCGGGCAGCCGTTCGGCGAGCATGGTCTTGCCCGCTCCCGGTGGTCCCGAAAGCAGCAGGTGGTGGCCGCCCGCGGCGGCGACCTCCAGTGCCTTGCGCGGCCGCTCCTGACCTGCGACGTCCGCCAGGTCCGGCCAGCCGCCCTCGCCGTGCGCCGAGCCCCGGGCGATCCCCGTTCCCATTCCGGCACCGGGCACCATCAGCCCGGCCAGCATCGTGTCGGGGCGGCCATGGTCGTGGGGCGCCGTCTCCTCGGGCACCGGTTCGTCGCAGAGCACGGCGATCAGCTGCCGCAGGCTGCGCACCCCGAGCACGGAGACCCCGGGCACCAGGGCGGCCTCGCTTGCGGTCTGCTCGGGCACGACCACCTGCCGGTACCCGGCCTCCGCCGCGGCCAGGACGGCGGGCAGGATCCCGCGCACCGGCCGCACCCGGCCGTCCAGTCCCAGCTCCCCGATCATCACCACGTCGGCGATGGACGCGGGATCGATCCGCTCGGCGGCGCCGAGCACCGCACACGCGACGGCGAGATCGAAACCCGAACCTCCTTTGGGGACCGAGGCCGGTGACAGCCCCACCGTGAGCTTCTTCTGCGGCCACTCCGCCCCGGAGTTGACCACGGCCGCCCTGACCCGGTCCCGGCTCTCCACCAGGCTCTTGTCCGGCAGACCCACCAGGGTGAACGCCGCGACCCCGGCCTCCAGGTCCGCCTGGACCTCCACCACCACGCCCTCGACACCCACCAGTGCCACCGAGCAGGCACGCGCGAACCCCATCAGGCCACCCCCCGGGCGTGCTCGGCCAGGGGTGCCCCGCGCCTGGGGAGCACCACGCCGACCAGGTCGATCCGCACCCCGCCGGGCGGCGGGCCGCCGTGCCGGGACAGCCAGAGTGCGGCCAGCCGCCGCAGGCGGTCCGCCTTGGCCGGGGTGACCGCGGCCATCGGGTGCTCGAACGCGCCCGCCCTGCGGGTCTTCACCTCGCAGATGACGAGCGCGTCACCGTCCCTCGCGACGATGTCGATCTCACCGGCGCGACAGCGCCAGTTCCGTTCCAGCACGGACATTCCGGCGTCCGTCAGCAACCGTGCCGCCAGATCCTCGCCGTACCGCCCGAGTGCCCCCCGTGCGTTCATATCGGCACCACCTCCGGCACCGACTCTGCCGCGTCCGCCCTCCCCTAGTGGATCTTGGTGGACAACTCGGCCGTTGTGGAGAACTCAGCCACCCGGAAGTTCGAGATCGCTCTTGTTGAGCTCCTCGATGTTGACGTCCTTGAACGTCAGGACCCGTACCTGCTTGACGAACCGTGCGGGCCGGTACATGTCCCAGACCCAGGCGTCCGCCATGGACACCTCGAAAAACACCTCGCCCTGGACCGAGTGCACCTGCATCTCGTAGTCGTTGGTGAGGTAGAAGCGCCGTTCGGTCTCGATCACATATTTGAACAGACCGACGACATCGCGGTACTCCCGGTAGAGCTTCAGCTCCATCTCGGTCTCGTACTTCTCGAGGTCCTCGGCGCTCATTGGCATGTTCCCCTTCAGCCGTGCGTTCCCCCATTGTGCGCCAGGCTCCGGCGCCCCGGTCGCTCAGGCGATTTCGGGGGCGAGAACCAGCGGCGTACGCGGAGGACCCTCGTCGAGCAGCGTGCGCAGCAGCCCGGCGAGTCTGGTCGGGTACACCGTCTCACGCGCCGCCGACAGTTCGGCGGAGGTCCACCACCTCAGACCCGCGACACTGCGGCGTTCCAGTCCGGTCAGACCGCTGGTGTCCGTCGCGGTCTGTGTCGTGCGGGCCAGGAAGTACCACTCGTCCTGTTCCCAGCGCCGCCCGTCGAACGGGAAGGAGCACATCCGCTGCCACAGCACGGGACCGAGTTCCACGTCCGTGATCCCGGTTTCCTCGGCCAGCTCGCGCAGGGCGGCCTGTTCCCGTGTCTCGTCGCCCTCCAGGCCGCCGCCCGGGGTGAACCACCAGGTGCTCGACGGGTCCTCCGGTTCGAAGCCGTGCATCAGCAGAATCCGGTCGTCCGGATCGAGGAGCACCAGGCGGGAGACCTTCCGCTTCTCAACGGACACCGGCCGGCACCTTCCCCTGCTTGTTCCGCTTCGACCTGCCGGACCGGGCCGCGAGAGGCCCGTACACGGCGCCGCCCAGAATGAGCACCACACCCGCGGCCATGGCCCCGAGCTGGAGCTTCAGCGGCCCTTCGGAGGACACCCCGCCGGGCAGTGCGGCGAAGGCCTGCGGCCGTCCGATCATGCCGCCCAGCGGCCAGGCCACGGCGTCCACGCGGGCCTGCACGGCGCTGCGCGGCACCGAGCCCTGTCCGCCTTCCTCCAGATGGACCCGGGAGTCCAGCGAGGACCTGCGGTCGTCACCCAGCAGGAAGAGCTTGCCCTGCGGCACCTCGGCCGTGAAGTTTGTCGCCGAGGCGGGGTCCCCCGCCTGAAGATACGATTCCGCCACGGGTATGCCGTTGACCTTGAGCCGGCCGCCCTTGTCGCAGCAGGCGATCTTGTCGCCGCCGATCCCGACGACCCGCTTCACCATCGGCATGTCGCCCCAGGCGTGATCGGTGAAGACCACCACGTCACCCCGGCGCACCTCGTCGCCGTCCACGCGCTGCGCGAGGACCCGGTCACCCGCGTTCACCGTCGGGGTCATCGACTCGGTCGGCACCGTGTACGGCCGGTACACCACGGCCCCCCAGGCGAAGCCACCGAGGAAGAGCACACAGCCGACGGCCACGGCCAGCCCCGACAGCTTGCTGCCGAGCCGGCCGTGGCCGTCACCCGTACGTCCTGATCCACTCATCGCAGCGTCCCCCATCGGAGATCGACAATCGCTGATCCGAGTCGGCACCCTACCCGGCGGTACGCCCGCCGGTCAGCCTCCGCCGGCGCCAGAACACGAGGGGCAGCGCTCCGGCTACACCGAGTGCTCCCGGAGCCAGGCCCATCGCGGCGTTGATCCCCGGCTGGTCGAACGTCTTGGGGACCGGCAGTGTCGCCCAGCGGTTGACCGGCCACGCGATGACCACGGCCCGGCCGACCACCTCGTCGTTGGAGACGGTGCCGCCGCCCGGCAGCTCCTGGTGGTAGCGGGAGTCGAGGGAGTTCTGGCGGTGGTCGCCCATCACCCAGATACGGCCCTTGGGCACCTTGATCGGTCCGAACGGCTCGTCGTTGCAGGCGGTGTTGCCCTCGAAGATGAACGACTTGTCGTCCAGCGCCTTGCCGTTGACCGTGACCGGTCCGTTCTTCTTGCACTGCACCGTGTCACCGCCGACCGCGATGACGCGCTTGATCAGGTCCTTCTCCTCGGCCGACGGCATCAGCCCGATGAAGCTCAGGAACTTCTGCACCACGTTCGGGTCGGGTGCCTGGGTGTCCTCCAGCCAGCCGCCCGGGTCGTGGAAGACGACCACTTCGCCACGCTCGGGCTCGGAGCCGAACCACGGCGTCAGCTTGTCGACCAGCACCCGGTCGCCCCGCTGGAGCGTGTTCTGCATCGAGTCCGACGGGATCGAGAACGCCTGCACCAGGAATGTCTTGATCAGCAGCGCGAGAATGAGCGCGATGCCGATGAGCAGGGGCAGTTCCTTCCAGAAGGAGCGGGGCTTCTTCTGTGCCGTGCTGCCACTGCCCGGGGAGCCGCCGTCACTCTCCGTCGAGTCCGCCGTCGTCCCGGCGGGCTCGGCATTCCCCACAGTGTCCGGCCGGTCCTCGGGTTCGTCGTGTCCGGATCGTGCGCCGACCGCCAAATCCCCCACATCCACTCCTTATTCCGTGCCACCGCCTGCGCCCTAGCCGGTGCAGGCCCACCACTCCCATAACGAGCGGGAGTTCCGCAGGGGTCGGGAGCCGGATCATTCCGTTGGGATCCTGGGACACACTATTCGACGGTCCGGGGGCGGCAGCCGTCCCGGCGCGCGCGTCCGGGACCGAGGAGAACGCCGAACGCTCCTCCAGCCGGCTCCAGTGTCCGAAGGGCCAGGCGATCACCACAGCCCGTCCCACTACCGCGTCTTCGGAAACCGTGCCGTCGGCCGTCTTGTCCAGATGGAACCGCGAATCAGCGGAATTGGAACGATGGTCCCCCATGACGAAGATTCGCCCGGCCGGAACCTTTACCTCGAATTTGATCGTGGAGGGCGAATCGCCGGGATAGATGTACGGCTCGTCGACGGCCACCCCGTTGACGATGAGCCGGCCGTCCTTCTCGCAGCACTTCACCGTGTCGCCGCCGACGGCGACCACGCGCTTGATCAGGTCCTGCTCGTCGTCCGACGGCAGCAGCCCGATGAAGGTCAGTGCTTCCTTCACCTGCTTGATGACCACCGGTGAGTCCGACCCGCCGGCATCCACCGGATTGGGCGGCGGCCAGTCCGAGGGGTTCTTGAACACGACGACGTCGCCGCGCTGCGGCCTGGAGCCGAACCAGGGCGTCAGCTTGTCCACGAGGACCCGGTCACCGATCCGGATGGTCTGTTCCATGGAGCCCGACGGGATCACGAAGGCCTGCACCAGGAAGGTCTTGAGGACCAGGGCGATCAGCAGCGCCACGGTGATCAGGACGGGGATCTCCTTCACCGCCGACCTGCGCCGCCTCCGCTTGACCTTGCGCGCGAGCTTGCGCCGCTCCGCCCGGGTGGGCAGGGAGCGCGCGGCCGTCGGCCGGGTGCCGGTGGGCAGCGGAATCGCGGGATCCGCGGCGCCGTGGCCGCGCCCCCGGTTACCCATGGGTGGCGCCCGGCGCCGGTATGCCGTCGAAGGCCCCGGTGCCCGGCACCGACCCCAGCCTGCCGAGGGGCCAGCCGAGCCAGTCGGCCCGGCCGATCACCTTGTCGACGGGCACCATGCCGCCGCCCGGTTCGCCCAGGTGGTCGCGGGAGTCGCGGGAGTTGGAGCGGTGGTCACCCATCATCCACAGCGTGCCGTCGGGGACGACGATGTCGAAGGGGACCCGGGACGGCACGTCGCCCGCGAACAGGTAGTCCTCGTCCACCGGCAGGCCGTTCACCTCGACCCTCCCGCGTTTGTCGCAGCAGACCACCCGGTCACCCCCCACGCCCACCACCCGCTTCACGAAGTCGGTCTCGGCGGGCTCCGCGAGCCCCAGGGAAGCCGCCGCTCCGTGCAGCAGCCCGGTGACGGGGTTCTCCGGCGGGCTCTCCTGGACGAAGGAGCCGGTGCCGTCGAAGACCACCACGTCGCCGCGCTGGGGTACGGAGCCGAAACGGTACGCCAATTTGTTGACGAGCACCCGGTCCCCGACCTGCAGCGTGGACTCCATCGAGCCACTCGGGATCAGGAAGGGCTGCACCACGAAGTTGCTGAAGAGCAGCACGGCGGCCGCGCAGACGGCACCGAGCGCCAGCGTGCGCCGCCATGACATCGAGGTGGCGAACCGGCTCGGGATACGCGAGAAGCGCGACCCCTCCTCCGGACCCGTAGCGGGTGCGGAGGAGCGGTCGCGCTCCATGTGCTGTGGTTCCGTGTCCATCGGGGCCAGAGCTTATCCGGCCGTCCTGTGGACCAGGGAATCAGCTCAGCGGTCGCGCTTCTCCTTGATCTTCGCGGCCTTGCCGCGCAGCTCACGGAGGAAGTACAGCTTGGCGCGACGCACGTCACCGCGGGTGACGACCTCGATCTTCTCGAAGATCGGGCTGTGCACCGGGAAGGTGCGCTCGACGCCGACCTGGAAGGAGACCTTGCGGACCGTGAAGGTCTCGCTGATGCCCGCGCCCTGGCGGCGGATGACAATGCCCTTGAACTGCTGGATACGGGAGCGGTTGCCCTCGATCACGCGGACGTGGACGTTGACGGTGTCGCCGGGGCGGAACGCCGGGACGTCGGTACGCAGCGATGCGGCGTTGACGTCATCGAGCAGGGAAGCCATGGTGTCTGCTTTCTTCGCCGATGCCACAGGTCATCGACGGGAGAGTGATGAGTTCGGGGTGCTGATCGCGTCGGACGGGCGTCGTTCCCCCTGTGGCAGGGGCGCACGCGGACGTACAGCAGCGGCCTATTCTTCCACGGCCTGGGGCCTGCGCCAAAATCGGCCGCCGGGCTCCGGGGACCAGCCCAGGATGGAGAGCATCTCGCGGTCCTTCTTGTCGAAGGCCGCCGCCTCGCAGCGCTCGATCAGATCGGGCCGGTTGAGCGCGGTGCGGCGGAAGGCCTCGTCCCGGCGCCAGCGTGCGATCCGGCCGTGGTGGCCACTGAGCAGCACGTCAGGAATGCCCCGGCCGCGCCACTCGGGCGGCTTGGTGTAGACGGGGCCCTCCAGGAGGTTGGCCATCGCGCCGGGGGCGAAGGAGTCGTCCCGGTGCGACTCGGCGTTGCCGAGCACGCCGGGCAGCAGCCGTGCCACCGCCTCCGTGATCACCAGCACCGCGGCCTCGCCGCCGGCGAGCACGTAGTCGCCGATGGACACCTCGACGACCGGCATCCGGGTGGCGTACTCCTCCGTCACCCGCCGGTCGATGCCCTCGTAGCGGGCCGGGGTGAAGATCAGCCAGGGCCGCTCGGACAGCTCGACGGCGAGCTCCTGGGTGAACGGCCGGCCGCTCGGCGTGGGCACCACGAGCACCGGGGAGTGCGCCCCGGACTCGTATCCGTCGGCCAGGGCCTCGTCCAGCGCGTCGCCCCACGGCTCGGTCTTCATGACCATGCCGGGACCGCCGCCGTAGGGGGTGTCGTCGACCGTGTTGTGGCGGTCGTACGTCCACTCCCGCAGATCGTGCACATGCACGCCGAGGCGGCCGCGGGCGCGGGCCTTGCCGACGAGCGAGACGTTCAGCGGTTCCAGGTACTCGGGGAAGATCGTGACGACGTCGAGGCGCATCAGGCGTCTTTCCCGGCTTCGTCGGAGCCGTCCCGCGCGGAACCGGCGGCGGCCTCCTCGTCGCGCGTGGACACCACGACCGCCTGGCTCTCGTCGATCAGACCCGGCGGCGGGTTGATCACCGCGCGCTGCTCCTCCAGGTCGATCTCGGTGACGATCTCCTCGACGAACGGGATCATCACCTCGGTGCCGTCGGGACGCTCCACGATGAAGAGGTCCTGGGACGGCAGATGTGTGATCTCGGTGATCCGGCCGATCTCGGTGCCGTCGGCGAGCACCACGTCGAGGTCCATCAGCTGATGGTCGTAGAACTCCTCGGGGTCCTCCGGGAGCTCCGCCGGGTCGACGTCGGCGATCAGCAGCGTGTTGCGCAGCGCCTCGGCGGCCGTACGGTCGCGTACGCCCTCGAAGCGCAGCAGCAGCCTGCCGCTGTGCACCCGGCCGGTCTCGATCGTCAGCGGCCCGGTCGAGGCCGGCTCGGTGGCCAGTACGGCGCCGGGCCCGAGCCGGAGCTCCGGCTCGTCCGTGCGCACCTCGACGGTGACCTCGCCCTTGATGCCGTGGGCGCGACCGATCCGCGCGACTACCAACTGCACCTTGTGTCTCTCCTGTCGTACGACGACGGGCCGGGGCGGGCGCATGGCCCTCCCCGGCCCGTGCCGGTGTTCAACTCTGTCAGCGAACCTGATCCACATCGACGAGGTCGACGCGGATACCACGGCCGCCGATGGCGCCCACGACGGTGCGCAGCGCGCGTGCGGTGCGGCCGTTGCGGCCGATCACCTTGCCGAGGTCATCGGGGTGGACCCGAACCTCGAGCACGCGACCACGACGCAGGTTGCGCGAGGCGACCTGCACGTCGTCGGGGTTGTCGACGATGCCTTTCACGAGGTGCTCGAGAGCCTCCTCGAGCATGCTCAGGCCTCGGTCGACTCGGCGGGCGCAGCTGCGTCAGCAGCGTCGTCCGCCTTCTTGTCGGCCTTCTTCGCCTTCTGCGTGATGGCCTCGCCCTTGGACTCCTCGCCGGCGTCCTTGGTGAGGGCCTCGAACAGGGCGCGCTTGTCAGCCTTGGGCTCCGGCTGCAGCAGCGGCGCGGGGGCCGGGAGGCCCTTGTGCGCCTGCCAGTCACCGGTGAGCTTCAGGATCGCGAGGACCGGCTCGGTCGGCTGGGCGCCGACGGACAGCCAGTACTGCGCGCGCTCTGCGTTGACCTCGATGCGCGAGGGGTTCTGCACCGGGTGGTACAGGCCGATCTCCTCGATGGCCCGGCCGTCACGGCGGGTACGGGAGTCGGCGACGACGATGCGGTAGTGAGGCGAACGGATCTTGCCCAGACGCTTCAGCTTGATCTTGACTGCCACGGAAGTGGTGTCTCCTGGTCTATGACGTGGTTGGGCACAACAAGATGCCACGTGGGGTTGCGGTACTCGGAGTGCCCGATGGACGCGTCAGCCGGAGGAGAGAGGGGTCCTATGCGACTGTCGAGTACAGCTAGCCATTGTGCCACACCACATCGCCTCACCCCACCGCGACCACTGCCTCCGGGATCCGGAACGGCTTTCCGCAGCCGCCGCAGACGATCGGGGCCTGTGCGAGGACCGAGGGGACCACGCGGACGTTGCGACCGCAGTCACAGACGGCCTTGACCCGCACGCCCCCTCCGGAGGAGCCGTGCCGGGCGGCGGGGCCGCGGAACGAGCGCTTGGTGTCGGCGGCGGTGGCGACGGTGTGCGCCTTGAGGGCGCGCTGGAGCCGTTCCATCGTCGGCCGGTACCGGCGTTTGGCCTCGGGGTTGAGCGTGACCAGGGAGAAGCCACTGCTGGGGTGGGGTTCCTCGGCGTGATCGAGGCCCAGCTCCTCGGCGATCGCGAGGAATCGACGGTTGTGGTAGCGGCCGGCGCGCGAGGTGTCTCGGACACCTCGGGCGGCGGCGATGCCGTGGACTGCCTCGTGGAGCAGTCGCTCGAAGGAGAGTTCGGCGCCACAGGCGGACGAGGACTCTCCGATCAGGGACTCGGGCGCGGCAAGATCGGGCAGCTCGGGGTGGTACCGCTGAATGTCGGCCCACGCCTGTGCCAGCTCTGCGGCAAGTACAGGTGGTGTCGTGCTCACGTCGTGACCAACGAGCGCGGGGCCCTCGGTGTTCCGATTCCGGGCCATCCCAAATATTTTGCACGTACCAGTCAGTTGCCGTTCATGCGTCCTGACGAGGGCGGGTGCGCTGATCTGCGGAGAAGTCTCACAGCTCACACCAAGGTGGTACGTAGCGCCGTGTACGCCCGGGCGCGTAGACGGGCCGTACGCCCCCGTCGGCCGGGCGGGCCCGGGTGCCCGGAGGGGCTGTGGGCGGGGGCGCGGACACCGACACTACCGGGCGGCATCCCGCACCCCCGCGCACACCCCGCGCGACCCGGGCCGGAGCGCTCGACGTGCCCGCCCCGGCCCGCCGGGTGAGACTGGGACCCCGGTGCGGGGCACGGAACCTCCGGGCACCCGTGTTCCGCGGGTGTTCCGGTCCCCGCGCGCATCGCCGGGCGCCACCGCGGGCAACCATTTGCCCGTAGACCCCTGGACGCGGCGGCGGATGCGCAGTTCTCTGGCATACGGGGGAAGCGCGCACGACCACGGGGAAACCGTCCATTCAGGCACGACCGACCGGCATGACCGGCATCTCGGCGGATTGGGGCGCATTCCATGACACCAACGCTCGTCCGGCACCACAGGCAGGCGGAGCCTTCCGCCCCCGTGGACACCGGTTCCCGTGCCCGTGACTGGGCCGAGATCCAGGAGCGGATGCTCGCACCGCTGTACGAGGCGGTGTACAGGCGGCTCGAAGTGGGCCCCGCCACGCGGATGCTCTCGCTCGGCTGCGGCTCCGGGCTCGCACTGCTGATCGCGGCAGGCCGCGGAGCGCGCGTCACCGGAGTCGACGCCGACCCGGAGCGTCTCGCGCTCGCGCGGGTCCGGCTGCTGCCCGGCCCGGAGGGCGAGGGCGGGCCTGCCGCCGCCGAGCCGCAGCTCCTGGAGTCCCTGCCGGCGACCGCGGCCGCCGGAAGCTCCTGCAACCTGATCACCGCGTTCACCCCGATCGGCTGTTCGGCCGGCGACGGGGACGAACTGGTGCGGGCGCTCGGTGCCGCGGTGCCCATGGCGGGCCGGGGCAGCACCGTCGTCCTGACCGGCTGGGGACCGCCCGAGCGGTGTGCCACCGACGCGGTGCTCCAGGTGGCGACCCGGCTCGCGGAGGGACCTGACGTGCCCAGGGGAGCCCGGCGGGACGATCTGGAGAACGTGGCGTTCCGGTCCGGGCTGAAGCCGGACGGCTCGGGACGGGTGGCCTGCCCGTTCGGCTACGCGGACCTGGACAGCGCGGTACGCGGTCTGCTGTCGACCCGGCTCTTCGACGCGGCGGTACGGGCGACCGACCGCTCCCAGGTGGAGAAGGAGGTCGCGGAGGCCCTGCATCCGCATCTGCGCCGGGACGGCACGGTCTGGATGCCCAACGTGTTCCGCTATCTCGTCTGCACGACGTAGGCCCCGCCGGGCCGGCCGGCGCGGACCGGCCCCGTTCCGGGCGGCGGAAGCGGGCCGCGGGCGCTACTTGGCCAGCCGGGTGATGCCCGCCGCCCGGTAGGCGTCCGCCTCGTCCAGCGTCTCGTTCGCCAGCAGCGCCGTGGCCAGCGAGTCCAGCCGGTCCCGGTTCTCGCGCAGCAGCCGGCACGCCTCCTCGTAGCACTCGTCGACGATCCGGCGCATCTCGTCGTCCACCGCGTCCAGCGTCGCGGGCGCGGCCGACAGACCGTACGCCTGCTGGGCGTCGCCCGGGATCGCCGTCAGGCGTCCCACCCGGTGGCTCATGCCCCAGCGGCCCACCATCCCCCGGGCCAGACTCGTGACCTGCTCCAGGTCGCTCTCCGCGCCGGTCGTGATGACGCCGAACACCACCTGCTCGGCGGCCATCCCGCCGAGCGCTCCGGTGATCCGGCCGCGCAGGTACTCCTCGGTGTACGCGTACTTGTCCGCGTCCGGCGTCGAGAGCGTGACGCCCAGCGCCCGGCCCCGCGGCACGATGGTGACCTTGCGGACCGGGTCGGCGCCCGGCTGGAGCATCCCCAGCAGCGCGTGCCCGCTCTCGTGGAACGCGGTCCTGCGGCGCTCCTCGTCCGACATCACGAGCGAGCGCTCCGCGCCGAGCTGGACCTTCTCCAGGGCGTCCGAGAAGTCGGCCCCGTCGACCTCCGGCTGCCCCCGCTTCACGGCGAGCAGCGCCGCCTCGTTGGCGAGGTTGGCGAGATCGGCGCCGGTCATCCCGGGAGTCGTGCGGGCCACCTGGGCCAGGTCCACGTCACCGGCCATCGGGATCTGCCGGGTGTGGATCTCCAGGATGGCCTCCCGGCCGTTCTTGTCCGGCGGGCTGACCTGGACGATCCGGTCGAAGCGGCCGGGCCGGGTGAGCGCCGGGTCGAGGACGTCGGCGCGGTTGGTGGCGGCGAGGACGATCACGCCCTCCGAACCGGAGAAGCCGTCCATCTCGGTGAGGATCTGGTTGAGCGTCTGTTCGCGCTCGTCGTGGCCGCCCATGCCGGAGCCGCCGCCGCGGGCCCGCCCGATGGTGTCGATCTCGTCGATGAACACGATGGCGGGGGCGACCTTGCGCGCCTCGGCGAAGAGTTCGCGGACCCGGCCGGCGCCGACCCCGACGATCATCTCGATGAACTCGGAGGCCGAGGCGGAGAAGAACGGTACCCCCGCCTCTCCCGCGACCGCCCGCGCCAGCAGCGTCTTGCCGGTGCCGGGAGGGCCCGCGAGGAGCACTCCCCCGGGCATCCGGGCACCCATCCTCCGGTAGGCGTCCGGGTTCTTCAGGAAGTCGACGACGTCGTTGAGCTCGCCCTCGACCTCGTCGATGCCGGCCACGTCCTTGAAGGTCGTGCGCCGGCTCCCCTCCAGCTCGACCGGCTTGGGCGGCGCCTTGCGGCCGAAGCCGCCCATGCCGCCACCCATGCCCCCGCGGGACATCCGGCGGGCGATGAACACCCAGAGCAGGACCAGCAGCAGCATCGGGGCGAGCGAGATCAGCAGGTTGGCGAGGAAGCTGCGTTCCTTGACGACGGGTTCGGCGGTGACCGTGACGTCGTCCTTGACCAGTTCCGCCCAGAGGTTGTCGTCGGCGAAGGCGGGCCGCTGCGTGACGAACTTGGTGTACTTGTCGTCCTTGCCCGGGACCTTCGCCTCCTTCTTCAGCTGCCCCTGGATGGCATCGCCCTTGGAGTAGATCTTGGAGACGTTGCCCGAGGCGACCTGCTTGCTGAACTCCGTGTACGCGATCGTCGGCTCTTCGTCCCCGTTGAAGAAGGAGAGCACCAGGTTGGCGATCAGATAGACCGCCAGGGCGGTCAGCAGGAGTCCGCCCCAGCCTCCCGGCATCTTCCGGCCCGGCGGCGGGGGCGGCGGTGCGCCTTCGGACCGCCAGGGCTGGTCGGTGCGGTCGCGGGGAGGTACGGGACTGGTCACACGCTCTCCTCTGCCGACTGCCGTTGAGCCGACATTAAGGGAGAAAGGCGGGCGAAGCCCTCGGAGGAGCGGCCCGCTGGGCCCATGGAGGGACCCGCCGGCCCCGCACGCCGGAGGGGGCGCCCGCCGTGAAGCGGGCGCCCCCTCCGGGACGTACTGCCGAAGACCGTCGGTCAGCCCATGAACTTCTTGAACTCGTCCGGCAGCTCGAAGTTCTTGTCCTCCTGGCCGGCCGGCAGTCCGAGTGCGCCGCCCTGGGCCGCCTGCTCGCGGCGGGCCGCCGCGGCCTGCTCGTCGGCCTTGCGCTTCATCGGGTTACCGCTCTTGCGCTTGCCCTTGGCCTGCTTGACCTGCTTCTTCTGCCGGCCGGGGCCGCCGCCCATGCCCGGCATCCCGGGCATCCCCGGCATGCCGCCGCCCTGCGCCATCTTCGACATCATCTTGCGGGCGTCGAAGAACCGCTCGACCAGGTTCTTCACGGCGCTGACGTCGACACCGGAACCCTTGGCGATACGGGCCCGGCGCGAGCCGTTGATGATCGTCGGCTCGGCGCGCTCCTTCGGGGTCATCGACTTGATGATCGCGGCGGTGCGGTCGACGTCACGCTCGTCGATGTTGTTGATCTGGTCCTTGATCTGCCCCATGCCGGGCAGCATCCCGAGCAGCTTGGAGATGGAGCCCATCTTCCGGACCTGCTCCATCTGGGCCAGGAAGTCGTCGAGCGTGAAGTCCTTCCCGCCCTTGCTGGACGCCAGCTTGGAGGCCATTTGAGCGGCCTCTTCCTGGCTGAAGGTCTTCTCCGCCTGCTCGATCAGGGTGAGCAGGTCACCCATGTCGAGGATGCGGGACGCCATGCGGTCGGGGTGGAAGGCGTCGAAGTCCTCGAGCTTCTCACCGTTCGACGCGAACATGATCTGCTTGCCCGTGACGTGGGCGATCGACAGGGCAGCACCACCACGGGCGTCGCCGTCGAGCTTGGAGAGCACCACGCCGTCGAAGCCGACGCCGTCGCGGAAGGCCTCCGCGGTGTTGACCGCGTCCTGGCCGATCATCGCGTCGACGACGAAGAGGATCTCGTCGGGGCTGACGGCGTCGCGGATGTCCGCGGCCTGCCGCATCAGCTCCTGGTCGATGCCGAGGCGGCCGGCGGTGTCGACGACGACGATGTCGAACTGCTTGGACCGGGCGAACTCGATCGAGTCCTTGGCGACCTTGACCGGGTCGCCGACGCCGTTGCCGGGCTCCGGCGCGTACACGGCGACGCCCGCGCGCTCGGCGACGACGCTCAGCTGGTTCACGGCGTTGGGGCGCTGGAGGTCACAGGCGACGAGCAGCGGGGAGTGGCCCTGGCCCTTGAGCCAGACGCCGAGCTTTCCGGCGAGGGTCGTCTTACCTGCACCCTGGAGGCCGGCGAGCATGATCACGGTGGGCGCGGTCTTCGCGAACCGCAGCCGCCGGGTCTCGCCACCGAGGATGGAGACGAGCTCCTCGTTGACGATCTTGATCATCTGCTGTGCGGGGTTCAGCGCCTGGGAGACCTCGACGCCGCGCGCCCGCTCCTTGACGTTGGCGATGAAGGACCGGACGACGGGGAGCGCGACATCGGCTTCCAGCAGGGCGATACGGATCTCGCGAGCCGTGGCGTCGATGTCCGCCTCGGACAAGCGGCCCTTGCCCCTGAGGTTCTTGAAAGTCGCGGCAAGGCGGTCGGAGAGAGTATCGAACACGGCGCTCGTCGGTCCTCAGGGTCGGGGGCGGGGTCGGGTAGTCGTCCCCCAGGGTATCCGGACGCCGGGGAACGCAAAGCCCTCGCCCGGTATACGTGACGGACGAGGGCCTTTTCGCGTGGCCGCACGGCTCAGCCGAGCGCCTTCTCGACCTCCCGGGCCAGCTCGGCCGCCCGCTCGGCGGGCAGTGGCTCGCCGTCCGCGTCGGTGACGTAGAAGGCGTCCACCGCGTTCGCCCCCAGCGTCGACACATGCGCGCTGCGGACCCGTACCGCGCTCTGTTCCAGCGCCCGGCCGATCCGGTGCAGCAGCCCCGGGGCGTCCTGGGCGCGTACCTCGATCACCGTGGCCAGCTGGGAGCCGGCCGCGGCGACCGTCACCCTCGGCGGCGGGGCCTTCACCCCGCGGCGGCGCGGATAGGCGGCCTCGCGCTCGGCGAGACGGGCCCGGATGTCCAGGGATCCGTCGAGCGCCCGGACGAGGTCGGCGCGCAGCCGGGCGGCCTGGGGCAGGGAGCCGTACTCCGCGGCGACCCGCCAGCTGAGCAGCAGCAGGTCGGCCCGCTCGCCCAGCTCGGTGGGGAGCTCCACGGCCCGCAGGTCGGCGGCACGGACGGTGAGCCGGTGCAGGGCCAGCACCCCGGCGGCGGCCGGGAGCACCCCGGGCCGGTCGGGGAGGGCGATGAGGAGTTCGACGCCGACGGGCTCGGTGGCGCCCTCCTCGACCGGGGTCTCCGTCTGGGGGTGCAGGGCGAGGACCGGTTCGCCGGTGCGCAGGGCCTCGACGGCCAGGCGTTCCTGCTCGGCGCTGGGCGCCGCCTCCTCGGGCTCCTCGGGTGCCTCGCCGGCCAGGAGCGCCGCGACCCGCTTGACCAGGTCGGTGACGAGAGAGGCGCGCCAGGTGGACCAGGCGGCGGGCCCGGTGGCGAGGGCGTCGGCCTCGGTGAGGGCGTGCAGGAGTTCCAGCGTGGAGGCGGTGCCGACCGAGGTGGCGACGGAGCGGACGGTCGCCGGGTCGTCGAGGTCGCGGCGGGTGGCGGTCTCGATGAGCAGCAGGTGGTGGCGTACGAGGGTGGCGATGACGCCCACGTCGTGCTGGTCGAAGCCGATCCGGGCGGCCATGTCGCGGGCGATGACCTCACCGGCGACGGAGTGGTCGCCGGGCCAGCCCTTGCCGATGTCGTGCAGCAGCGCGGCGACGAGCAGGAGGTCGGGGCGGCCGACGCGGCGGGTGAGGGTGGAGGCGCGGACGGCCGCCTCGACGAGGTGCCGGTCGACGGTCCAGGTGTGGACGGGGTTGCGCTGGGGCCGGCAGTGGACGCGTTCCCAGTCGGGCAGCAGCCGGGTGATCAGCCCTTCGGCCTCCAGTGCCTCCCAGACGGGGACGGTGGCCTCGCCCGCACCGAGGAGGGTGACGAGTTCCTCCCGGGCCTCGGACGGCCAGGGCACCGGCAGCGGTTTGGCGGAGGTCGCGAGGTGGCGTACGACGTGCCGGGAGAGCGGGAGTTCGGACTGGGCGGCCGCCGCGGCGGCGCGCAGGACGAGGACCGGGTCGCGTTCCGGGCGGGCGGTGCGGGCGAGCACGACCTCGCCGTCGGCCTCGACGACGCCGTCGGCGAGCGGGGTCCGGTCGGTGGCGGGGGGCCTGCCGCCGCCCAGCATGGCGCGCAGCCGGGGGCGGACCGAGCGGGCCCGCAGCACCCGGTTGACCTCGCGCCAGGTGACGTCGGTGGCGTACGAGACGGTGCGGGCGGCCTCGTAGACCTGGCGCAGCAGCGCGTCGGCGTCCAGCAGGCCGAGGGCGGTGGCGACCTGGTCCTGTTCCTGGAGGGCGAGGCGGTCGGTGGCGCGGCCGGTGGTGAGGTGCAGGGCGTCGCGGGCGTCGAGGAGGACGCGGCGGGCCTCGGCGAGTCCCTCGCGGGGGGCGTCGGCGACCCAGGAGGCGGCGACGGCCCGCAGCGCGGTGGCGTCGCGCAGTCCGCCGCGGGCCTCCTTGAGGTCGGGTTCCAGGAGGAACTGGAGCTCGCCCTGGCGCTCGGCCCGTTCGCGGCAGAGCTCGTCGAGTGCGGGCAGCCGCTTGGGGGCCTGGTTGCGCCAGTCGGCGAGGATCGCGGTGCGCAGCGAGGCGACGAGGCCGAGGTCCCCGGCGACGGGCCGGGCGTCGAGCAGGCCGAGCTGGACCTTGAGGTCCTCGCCGGCCGTCTTGCGGGCTTCGGCCGGGGTGCGTACGGAGTGGTCCAGGGCGAGGCCCAGGTCCCAGACGGGGTACCAGATGCGGTCGGCGAGTGCGGCCACCGCTCCGGCGTCGGCGCTGCCGTCGTGCAGGAGCAGGAGGTCGAGGTCGCTGCGCGGGGAGAGTTCGCCGCGGCCGTAGCCGCCGACGGCGACGAGTGCGGCGCCGCGGACCCCCGCGTGTTCGGCCGCCGCGGCGAAGAGGGCGGTCAGCCACTCGTCGGTGAGGGCGGCGAGGGCCGCACGGCGCGGCGGCCCGGACTGCGCCTTCTCCTGGAGAAGGCGCAGCCGGGCCGCCGCGTAGCCGCTGGGTCCCGATTCCTCGGATTCGGTGGTCACTTCGGTGCTCGTCACCCAGCTGCCTTTCCGTGTGCGGAACAGTCGGTCAGAGTGCGTCAGGGCCGCGTTCCCCGGTGCGTACCCGGATCGCGGTCTCGACCGGGACGCTCCAGACCTTGCCGTCACCGATCTTGCCGGTCCGGGCGGCCTTGACCACGACATCGATGAGCTGTTCGGAGTCCTCGTCCTCGACGAGTACCTCGATGCGGATCTTCGGGACGAGGTCGACGGTGTACTCGGCGCCCCGGTAGACCTCGGTGTGGCCGCGCTGACGCCCGTAGCCGCTGGCTTCCGTGACCGTGAGGCCCTGGACGCCGAAGGCCTGGAGGGCCTCCTTGATCTCGTCAAGCCGGTGGGGCTTCACGACTGCGGTGATGAGCTTCATGCGTCCACCTTCTTGTTCGTCGGGGCTGCCGTGGTGCCGGGCCCGGGGGCCGTGGAGCGGGCGGTCGAACCGCCGCCGGCGCCGCTGAAGTCGTACGCCGTCTCGGCGTGCTCGACCTGGTCGATACCGGAGACCTCGTCGTCCTCCTCGACCCGCATCCCGATCGTCCTGTCGACCAGGAAGGCGAGGATCGCGGAGACGACCAGAGAGTACGCGAGGACGGCGAAGACACCGACGGCCTGCTTGCCGAGCTGGTCGAGTCCGCCGCCGTAGAAGAGGCCCTTGGCGTCGGACTGGACACCGCCGGTGGCGAAGAAGCCGATGAGGAGGGATCCGACGACACCGCCGACGAGGTGGACGCCGACGACGTCCAGGGAGTCGTCATAGCCGAACTTGTACTTGAGGCCGACGGCCATGGCGCACAGCACACCGGCGATGGCACCGACGGCGATGGCTCCGAGCGGACTGACCGCACCGCCGGCCGGGGTGATGGCGACGAGTCCTGCGACGGCGCCGGAGGCGGCACCGAGGGTGGTGAAGGAGCCGTGGCGGAGCTTCTCGTAGCCGAGCCAGGCGAGCATCGCGGCGGCGGTGGCGACCTGCGTGTTGACGAACATGACCGCGCCGACGCCGTCGTCGTTGCCGAGCCACGAGCCGGCGTTGAAGCCGAACCAGCCGAACCAGAGGAGACCGGCGCCGAGCATGACGAGCGGCAGGCTGTGCGGCCGCATCGGGTCCTTCTTGAAGCCGACGCGCTTGCCGATGACGAGGATCACGCCGAGGGCCGCGGCACCCGCGTTGATGTGGACGGCCGTACCGCCGGCGAAGTCGATGACGCCCAGCTCGAAGAGCCAGCCGCCCGCGCCCCAGACCCAGTGCGCGACCGGGAAGTAGACGACGGTGACCCAGAGGGTGATGAAGAGCGCCCACGAGGTGAACTTGACCCGGTCGGCGAGCGCACCGCTTATCAGGGCCGGGGTGAGCACGGCGAACATCAGCTGGAACACGGCGAAGACGTACACCGGGATGGTGTAGCCGTCCCAGAGTTCGGTGACGCCGATCCCGCTGAGGCCGACGAAGTCCTGGCTCCATCCGATGATCGAGCCGGCGTCGGTGCCGAAGGCGAGGCTGAATCCGTAGAGCACCCACAGGATCGTGACGATCCCGAGGCTGATGAAGCTCATCATCAGCATGTTGAGGGTGCTCTTGACGCGGACCATGCCTCCGTAGAAGAAGGCCAGGGCCGGGGTCATGAGCATCACCAGGGCCGAGCAGATGAGCATGAACCCGGTGTTGGCGGCAGACAGCGTCGGGGCGTCTGCTGCAAGCGTCGTGATGCCTGGGGGCATCGGCGTCTCCTCGTCGTCGGTGCGGCCGCGTGCGGGCGAGTGGGGGTACAACCACGTGCGGGACCACTGGGGAAAAGGTGCGGGCCGTTATGCGCCATGAGATTCGCCCAGCGCCGTTTCCGCCGATGCCACACGATGTTTCGCCACAGTGACTAAGAGGACTGCCGTGTTACGTCCCCATGAACCGCCCGTGCCGTACCCGCGCTCGGGCCTACTCTGCGGCCGGAGCCGCATACGGTGCGGTTGCGACGCACGGGCAGGGGAACGACCACACGAACCGGCCACGGCGACCACCCGCTGACCTGGCAATCGGGGGAGCCGAAGTCGGTCCGTGCGGGGTGGCCGTCGTGGCCGGGGCAGAGGGTGCCGTCAAGCGCCCTGACCGGCGGTTTTCCGCCGGACGGGGCTCTAGACCGCTTCGGCGGTCTCGGGCAGCTGCTCGGTGAGGAGATCGGTGAGCCGGGCCACCTCGGGGATGTCCCCGAAGTCCCTGGCCGCGGTGTCGACGGTCTTGCGGAGCCGGGTGTTGACGCGCTCGGAGCGGACCTTCTTGGCGACGCGCAGGGCCTTCTCGGCCAGCACGGTGGACTGCTCGGGCTCGCGCTTGAGGAGGTGCACGGTGGCGAGGCCGATGAGGTTGAGCGCGTACGAGCGCTGGTGCTCGTCGTCGTCGCCGAAGAGCTCGACCGCCTTCTGCATGACGGGTTCGGCGAGGGAGGCGTAGGTGGGGCTGCGGCCGGCCACGTAGGCCAGGTCGCGGTAGGAGTGGGAGTTCTCGCCGTTGAGCTCGGCCTCGGAGAAGAAGCGGATCCAGTCGGGCTCGGGCTCGCCGTCGAGACCCGCGTCGAGGAAGGTGTCCTCGGCCATCCTGACCGCCCGCTTGCACTTGCTGGGCTGGCCCATGTTGGCGTAGGCGCGGGCCTCCATCGCATACAGCATGGCCTGGGTCCGCGGGGTGGCGCAGTCGCGGCTGCCGTACTGCGCGAGGTGGATCAGTTCGAGCGCGTCGTCGGGGCGGCCGAGGTGGATCATCTGCCGGCTCATGCTGGACAGCACGTACGAGCCGAGCGGTTTGTCACCGGCCTCCTTGGAGGCGTGCAGGGCGAGGACGAAGTACTTCTGAGCGGTGGGCTGGAGGCCTACGTCGTAACTCATCCAGCCCGCCAGCTCGGCCAGTTCGGCCGCGCAGCGGAACAGCCGCTTGGCGGTGGCGGCCGGCTGCGGCTCCTGGAGCAGGTCGGTGACCTCGTGGAGCTGGCCGACGACGGCCTTGCGGCGCAGTCCGCCGCCGCACTGGGCGTCCCACTGGCGGAACATCGCGGTGGTGGACTCCAGCAGGTCGAGCTCGGGGCCGGAGAGCCGGGAGGGGCGGCGGTCGGCGGCGTCCGACTCCGGCTCCACCGGCCCGGCGGAGGCGACGGGCACCAGCCAGCGCTGCATGGGTTCGATGAGGGCGGGTCCGGCGGCGAGGGCGAGCGAGCTGCCGAGGAATCCGCGGCGGGCGAGCATCAGGTCGCTGCGGGAGAACTCGCTGAGCAGGGCGACCGTCTGCGGTCCGGCCCAGGGCAGGTCGACGCCGGCCACGGAGGGCGCCTGGTGGGCGGCGCGCAGCCCCAGGTCCTCGACGGCGACGACGGAGCCGAAGCGCTCCGAGAACAGCTCGGACAGGATGCGCGGGATCGGTTCGCGCGGCTGCTCGCCGTCCAGCCAGCGCCGCACCCGGGAGGTGTCGGTGCTGATGTGGTGGGCACCCATCTGGCGCGCTCTGCGGTTCACCTGGCGGGCCAGCTCGCCCTTCGACCAGCCGCTGCGCACGAACCAGGATCCCAATTGCCCGTTGGGGCGCTTACCGGCATGCGTATCGCCTGCGCCGCTGCCACTCACTGGAACGCCCCCATCCCGCCGAATACCGTCGCGCGAACCACAAGAATGCCGTGAACCGACCCCGTCCGTATGCACGTTGCGCACCATCGAACAGAAAATCGGGTTGCCTCCGGCATACCCACGAGCGCACATACTCCCATGGTTCGTGTACCGACGGTAATCCTACGATCACCCGTCCGGCGAGGGCGATTGCGGAAACGCCACCATTCGCCACCCCTTCGAATGAACGCCACCACGGCCGGGCGCGATTCACTTGACAGACAGCGATCAGCGGTAGGCGCAGGGATGCATTCAGGGGCGCGCGGAAGGGCGCGCACACCCCGGGGCACGCCCGCACCCGCCCCGACCGCAAGGAACGACGGAGCGTCACGGGAGCGCTCCGTTTCGTAACCACCGGCGAGTTGGACCCGTTGGAGGGGGCATGGGCTTCACGATCGGCGGCATCCGTGAGATGCGATCCGGCTCACGGCGCCGCGGCCGTGCGGCCGAGGGCACCGCGGTGGCCGAGTACACGGGACTGTGGGGCTGGGCGGTGGCGCCGGGAGCGCGCGCCGCGGACGGCCGCTGCTCGTGCGGGGACACCCGCTGCCCCTCCCCCGGGGCTCATCCGCTGGATTTCGCGCGGGAGGTGCCCGCCGGGGCGACGCTCGACACGGCGGCGCGCGCGTGGTCCGAGGTGCCGGGCGCCTCGATGCTGCTGCCGGTGGGCCGCAGCTTCGACGTGCTCGACGTCGCCGAGCCGGCCGGACGCCGGGCGCTGGTGCGGATGGAACGGATGGGGCTGCCGCTGGGCCCGGTGGCGGTGACCCCGGCCGGCCGGGCGCAGTTCTTCGTCGCGCCGGGCGCGGCCGCCGAACTCCCCCGGCTGCTCTACCGGATGGGCTGGGACGACGCGGACCTGGACCTGCGGGCCTTCGGCGCCGGCTGCCACATCACCGCACCGCCCTCGGACCAGGGCGGTCTCGGCCCGGTCCGCTGGCTGCTGCCGCCGGCGCTGGACACCGCGGCGGCACCCCCCGAGGCGCGTCTGCTGCTGGGCACGCTGGCGTACGTCTGCCACCGGCTGGCCCTCTGCGGCTGAGCGTCCCGCGGACACCCCCCGAAACGGCGAGGAGCCCGGACACACCGTGGGTGCGTCCGGGCTCCTCGCCGTGGCTGCGGGGGTTCAGTCCCCGATCAGGGCGTCCACGAACGCCTCCGGCTCGAACGGAGCCAGATCGTCCGGCCCCTCGCCGAGCCCGATCAGCTTCACCGGTACGCCCAGCTCGCGCTGGACGGCGATGACGATGCCGCCCTTGGCGGTGCCGTCGAGCTTGGTGAGGACGATGCCGGTGATGTCGACGACCTCGGCGAACACCCGGGCCTGCACCAGGCCGTTCTGCCCGGTGGTGGCGTCGAGGACGAGCAGGATCTCGTCGAGCGGTCCGTGCTTCTCGACGACCCGCTTGACCTTGCCGAGCTCGTCCATCAGCCCGGTCTTGGTGTGCAGCCGGCCCGCCGTGTCGATGAGGACGACGTCGGCGCCCTCGGCGATGCCCTCCTTCACGGCGTCGAAGGCGATCGACGCCGGGTCGCCGCCCTCGGGTCCGCGCACGGTGCGGGCACCGACGCGCTCGCCCCAGGTCTGGAGCTGGTCGGCGGCGGCGGCGCGGAAGGTGTCGGCCGCGCCGAGCACGACGCTGCGGCCGTCGGCCACGAGCACCCGGGCCAGCTTGCCCGTGGTGGTGGTCTTGCCGGTGCCGTTGACGCCGACGACCATCACGACGCCGGGGGTGTCGACGCCGCTCTCGGTCTTGACCGCACGGTCGAAGTCGGTGCCGAGCAGGGTGAGGAGTTCCTCGCGCAGCAGCGCGCGGAGGTCCTCGGGGGTACGGGTACCGAGGACGCGGACGCGCTCCCGGAGCCGTTCGACCAGCTCCTGGGTGGGGGCGACGCCGACGTCGGCGGTGAGGAGGGTGTCCTCGATCTCCTCCCAGGTGTCCTCGTCGAGGTTGTCCCGGGACAGGAGCGTGAGCAGCCCCTTGCCGAGGGAGTTCTGCGAGCGGGCGAGCCGGGCCCGCAGCCGGACCAGACGGCCGGCGGTGGGCTCGGGGACGTCCAGCGCGGGGGCGGCGGGCGCCTCCGGCTCGACGGTCTCCGGGGCCTGCCCGGCGGCCTCCCCGGCGGGCGGAAGGCCGACCTCCTCGATGGTGCGGCGCGATGCGTCGCGCGGCGTCTCGGCCTCCTCGCCGACATGGGGCTCGGCGGGAGGAGTGAGGGTCGGCGTGCTCGACGGTGCCGGGGGCAGCTGCTTCTTCTTGCGGCTGCTGACCACGAGCCCGCTGATCACGCCGACCGCGACCAGGGCGATGACTACAGCAAGGATGACGAATTCCATAACCCACCCAGTATCAGTCACGTGCGACGGCAATCGGCGAATGCGCGGGCCGCAGCGGGCTGCGTGCGCGCCCGACGGGTGGCGTCAGGACACCCAGCCCCGGACGACCTCGGCCCCCGGGGCCAGCCGCAGCCCGGCCCGGGCGAGGAAGTCGTCGAGCTCGATCTCACCGAGCAGGGTGTCGTCGTCCCATTCCGTCACGATCTGGTCCGGGTGGTCGAGCCAGGTGTCGGTGTCCGGGCCCTCCTGGCGCTCGACCGAGCCGTTGCCGTGCCGGTAGCGCAGGTACAGGTACTGGCCGTCGGTCGTCCAGGCGTCCCACTGGGAGGGGCACCCGTAGCAGGTCTGCACCACACGGGCGAGGGTCATCTCCACGGCGTCCTCCGCGTCCGGTCCGGCCGGCGTCCACCGCCCGGAGCCCGGTCAGTGTGGCAGTCGGGGGTCGGTGGCGCCTCCGAATTCCGCCGGTCGTTACGCCCCGTATGCCGGGAAAGGTACGATCCAGGTCGTGGAGACCCGTGGGCTTGAGCCCGTGCCCGACAGCGAGCGCACCGGCCGGGTCCGGTCCCTCTTTCCGACCTGGGTCGCGGCCAACATGACGGTGCTGCTGCTGACGATCGGCGCGGGACTCGTCGTCTTCGACCGGCTGGGTTTCTGGCAGGTGCTGGTCGTCGCGGCCGTGGCACCGGCCGTCTCGTTCGGGATGGTCGGACTGATCTCGGTCGCGGGCCGCGACGGCGGCGCCCCCGGCATGGCCCTGTCCCGCGCCGTGTTCGGCCAGCGGGGCAACCTGGCGCCCGGGGCGCTGATCTGGGTGGCCCGCTGGGGGTGGGAGACGGTGAACGCGGTCACCGGGTCGTACGCCCTGCTGGCCGTGCTCGGCCTGCTCTTCGGGGTGCGCAGCACCTCGGCCCTGATCGTGGTGACCCTGTTCGCCTTCGTCTCGGGCAGCTTCCTGCTGTCGGGCCTGGGCGCCCGGGCCCTGCGGCTGTGCTGCACCTGGTCGGCGTACCTCTTCGGGGGGTTCAGCGTCCTGGTCCTGGTGCACCTGGCCGGGACGACGGCGTGGCGGGCGGTGCTGGACCGGCCGGCCGGGCCGACGTCGCTGATGATCGCCGGGATCGGCACCCTGGCGGCCGGCGGCATCAGCTGGGCACCCACGGGGCCGGACTTCACCCGCTATCTGCCGCGCACCGCGTCGGGCCGGGCGATGGTGGCGGCGACCGTGGGCGGCGCGGGGCTGGTGATCGTGCCGATGGTGCTGATGGGGGCCGTGATGGCGGTGGGTACGCCGGGGCTCGCCGTCACCCGTGATCCGGTCTCGTTCATCGGCGAACTGCTGCCCGACTGGATCTCCGTTCCTTATCTGGCCGTCGCCGTGCTCGGCATGGTGCTGATCAACGCGATGTCGATGTATTCGGCCGGATTCACCGCGCAGACCCTGGGATTCACGGTCCCGCGCACCTGGGCCGTCGGGGTGAATGCCGCGATCAGCCTCTTCCTGGGATCACTGCTGATGCTGGTGGCGAACAGTTTCATCGATTCGTTCATCTCCTTTCTCAATCTGCTCGCGGTGACGTTCTCGGCGTGGATCGGCGTCTTCGCCGTGGATCTGCTGCGGGGCCGCGACTACGACCCGGCGGCACTGATGGACACCACCGCGACCAGTGCGTACTGGTACCGCGGCGGATTCGCGTGGAGCGCCGTGGCGGCGTGGGCCACGGGTCTGGTGGTGGGGCTGCTGTTCACCGCCGTGGAGTGGTTCACCGGCCCGCTCGCCACGACCTGGACCGGGCGCAACGGGCTCGGCTGGGCCGCGACGGTCGTGGTCTCCGGCGGCCTGTACGCGGTGCTGCCGCGGCACGGGGCACGGCGGCGGTCCGCATCCCTACACTTCTGACGCTGCGTCAGCTAAGGTCCGGCCTCGCCCAGCCCGCCAGACAGGACCCAGGGGGACAGCGTCATGGCCTTCACCGTCGTCCGGTTCAACCTCGTCGATCCGGCAGCCACGCCGGACTCCCTCTCGGCCCGCTACCGAGCGGCGCTGGACATGGCCGCGTACGCGGACGAGCACGGCGTCGACACCGTGCAGACCGAGGAGCACCACGGGGCCGTCAACTCCTGGCTGCCGTCCCCCTTCACCTTCGCGGGGGCCGTCTTCGGGGCCACCCGCCGGATCGCGGTCACGGTCTCCGCGGTCATCGGGCCGCTGCACGATCCGCTGCGGCTGGCCGAGGACATCGCGGTGCTCGATCTGCTGAGCGCGGGCCGGCTGGTGACGGTCGCGGGGATCGGCTACCGGCCGGAGGAGTACGAACGGGCGGGCGTCGAATGGGGCAGGCGCGGACGGCTCCAGGACGAACTGCTGGAGACGCTGCTGAAGGCGTGGACCGGGGAGCCGTTCGAGTTCCGCGGCCGGACGGTCACGGTCACCCCCCGGCCGTTCACCCGGCCGCATCCGCTGATGCTGGTGGGCGGCAGCTCACGGGCGGCGGCGCGGCGGGCGGCCCGGCTGGGGCTGCCGCTGTTCCCGAGCGCGCATCTGCCGGAGCTGGAGGCGTACTACCACGAGCAGCGCGCGGTGCACGGCACGGAGGGGTTCTGCATGATGCCGTCGGCCGAGACGCCGTTGCTGCACGTGTCCGAGGACCCGGACCGGACGTGGGCGGAGCACGGGGAGCACTTCCTGCACGAGGCGCGTACGTACGCCTCCTGGCAGTCCAAGGACATCCGCTCGGCCGTCCGCTCGGCGGCGACGACGGTGGCGGAACTGCGGGACGAGGGCGTCTACCGGATCGTCACCCCGGAGGCGTGCGCGGGCCTCGCCGGGGAGCTGGACAGCCTGGTGCTGCACCCGCTGTGCGGCGGGATGCCGGTCGAGGAGGGGTGGCGCAGCCTGCGGTTGTTCTGCGGGGCGACCGGGGGGTGAGACGCGCGTACGGCCCCGGTTCGCGGATGCGGGCCGGGGCCGTACGACGTCGAGGAGAGCGGGGCAGCGGGGGTCAGCCCATCTCCTCCAGCGCCTTGCCCTTGGTCTCCTTCACGAACTTGATGACGAAGGGGATCGAGAGCGTGGCGAAGCAGGCGTAGATGATGTACGTGCCCGACAGGTTCCAGTCGGCGAGGCTCGGGAAGCTCGCGGTGATCGCCCAGTTGGCGATCCACTGCGCGGACGCGGCGACGCCGAGTGCGGCGGCGCGGATCCGGTTCGGGAACATCTCGCCGAGGAAGACCCAGACCACGACGCCCCACGAGAGGGCGAAGAAGAGCACGAAGACGTGGGCCGCGACGAGGGCGACCACGCCCTGGGTGTTGGGGAGCTTGCCGTCGACCAGGTCGGCGGAGAAGGCCCATGCCTCGAAGGCGAGGGCGACGGCCATACCGCAGGAGCCGACGAGGGCCAGCGGGCGGCGGCCCACCCGGTCGACCAGGACCATCGCGATGACCGTACCGATGATGTTGATGATCGAGGTCGTGAACGAGTAGAAGAACGAGTCGGTCGGGTCGATGCCGACGGACTGCCAGAGCGTCGCCGAGTAGTAGAACGCCACGTTGATGCCGACGAGCTGCTGGAAGACCGACAGGCCGATACCGACCCAGACGATGGGCAGGAAGCCGAAGCGGCTGCCGAGCAGGTCCTTGAAGGTCGACTTGTGCTCGCGGTGCATCGCGGTCTCGATCTCGGTGACCCGGGCGTCGAGGTCGACGCCCTTGCCCTCGACCTCTTCGAGGATCTTCCGGGCCCGGTCCTTCTTGCCGACCGAGATCAGGAACCGCGGCGACTCGGGGATCGCGAACGAGAGGAGCCCGTACAGGATCGCGGGCAGGACCATCACCCCGAGCATCCACTGCCAGGCCTCGAGCCCGCCGATCTTGCCGCGCTGGTCGCCGTCGGCGATCTGCAGGATGCCGTAGTTGACCAGCTGGGAGATGGCGATGCCGATGACGATCGCCGCCTGCTGGAAGGAGCCGAGACGGCCCCGGTAGGCGGGCGGGGAGACCTCGGCGATGTAGGCCGGGCCGATCACCGACGCCATGCCGATGGCGAAGCCGCCGATGATGCGCCACATCGCCAGGTCCCAGAGCGCGAACGGGAGCGCGGAGCCCACGGCGCTGACGGTGAAGAGGACCGAGGAGATCTGCATGCAGCGGATGCGGCCGATGCGGTCGGCGATCCGGCCGGCCGTGGCGGCGCCGATCGCACAGCCGATCAGGGCGATGGCGATGACCTGGGCGAGGGTTCCGGACCCGATGTCGTACCGGTCGCGGATGGCTTCGACGGCACCGTTGATGACGGAGCTGTCGTAGCCGAAGAGGAAGCCACCCATCGCGGCTGCAGCGGTGATGAAGATGACATGGCCGAGATGGTCCGGATGGGCCCCTCGGGCTCCGGACTCTGGTCCCTGCGATGTGCTGGTCACGTGAACTCCTCGGGCCTGGCCGCAACGTCAGGCGTGGGGGGCGAGCTCTTCTCAGTGGCGCACAACTTCATCTCTGCCACCACTTGAAGGTAAAAACGACGTTGCAGAGACTATGCGTTCAAGTTATGAAGTCAATCTCGGGGTCCGGTCTGACATCTACCCAGGAACACCCAAAAGGTGCGTTGAAGCTTTGAAGATTGGGTAAAGGCTCAGCGCAGCCGCTGACTGATGACCTTGGAGACTCCGTCGCCCTGCATCGAGACGCCGTAGAGCGCGTCGGCGACCTCCATCGTCCGCTTCTGGTGCGTGATCACGATGAGCTGCGAGCTCTCCTGGAGCTCCTCCATGATCCGGATCAGCCGCTGCAGATTGGTGTCGTCGAGAGCCGCCTCGACCTCGTCCATCACATAGAACGGACTCGGCCTGGCCTTGAAGATCGACACCAGCAACGCCACGGCCGTGAGCGACCTTTCGCCGCCCGACAGCAGGGAGAGCCGCTTGACCTTCTTGCCCGGCGGCCTGGCCTCGACGTCGACGCCGGTCGCCAGCATGTTGTCCGGATCGGTCAGGATCAGCCGTCCCTCGCCGCCCGGGAAGAGGCGCGAGAAGACGCCCTCGAACTCCCGCGCCGTGTCCCGGTACGCCTCGGTGAAGACCTGCTCGACCCGCTCGTCGACCTCCTTGATGACCTGCATCAGATCGGCCCGGGTCTTCTTCAGGTCCTCCAGCTGTTCGGAGAGGAACTTGTGCCGCTCCTCCAGCGCGGAGAACTCCTCAAGAGCGAGCGGATTCACCTTCCCGAGTTGCTGATACGCCCGTTCGGCCGACTTCAGCCGCTTCTCCTGCTCGGCCCGGACGAACGGCTTCGGCTGGTTGCGCGGATGCTCCGGATCCTCCGGCAGCTCCTCGCCCTCCGCCGCGGGCGACGGCGGCACGAGCTGGTCGGGTCCGTACTCCGCGGCCAGCCCGGCCGGCTCCACGCCGAGCTCCTCCAGCGCCTTCGCCTCCAGCTGCTCTATGCGCAGCCGCTTCTCGGCACCGAGCACCTCGCCCCGGTGGACCGAGTCCGTCAGCTTGTCGAGCTCGCCCTTGAGTTCCCGGCCCTGGTGGCGCTCGGCCGCCAGCTCCCGCTCGCGCTCGGCCTTCGACGCCTCGGCCGCGGCCCGCTCCTCCTGTGCCCGTACGACGGACACCTCGACGTGGGCCAGCAGCTGACGGGCGCCGGACGCGACGGCCGAGGCCACCGCGGCCTCGTGACGCAGCCGGGCGCGGCGCTGCTCGACACGGGCGCGGGCCTCGCGCTCGGCGCGGGCGCCCCGGTCGAGGGAGTCGGCGCGGCCGGCGAGCGCCTTGACGCGTTCCTCGTGGGTACGGACCTGGAGCCGGGCCTCCATCTCGGTCTGGCGGGCGTTGGCCCCGTCGGCGGCGAGCCGGTCGCGCACGGCGGTGTCCGGTTCCTCGTCCGCGCCGTCCTCCGACGCCTCCTCGGCCACCAGCAGCCGCTCGGCCAGCTCCTCGGCCTCCTGGGTCGCGCGCTCCAGCGCCTCCTGGGCGCGGGCGGCGGACGCGGCCATCCGCTCGGCCTCGCCCGCGGCGCCGCGGGCCTGCCCGGCCAGCCGGCCGAGCTGCTGGGCCACCCCGGACTTCTCCCGCTCGGCGGCCCGGCGGCGCTCCCCCAGCTCCTCGACGAGCGCGGCGCAGCTCCCGCGCCGCTCCGCCGCGAGCCGCTGGGTGCCGGCCAGCTCCGTGCACCGCACGGCCAGCTCGGCCAGTTCGGCCGCCGCCTCGTCCACGGACGCCTGGACTTCGAGGAGGCTGGGCGCCCCCGCGGAACCCCCGTGCGCGAAGTGCGCCGACAGGACGTCGCCCTCGCCGGTGACGGCGGTCAGCTCCGGGTGGGCGGCGACCAGGTCCTCGGCGTCCTCCAGTGTCCCGACGACCACCATGTCCCGGACCAGCCTGCGGACGGCGGCCATCAGTTCGACGGGACCGCTGACGAGATCGGCGACGGCGGGCACCCTCCGGCCGCCGGCGAGCGCCAGGGCTGCCGGGTGCCCGGCGCTCTCGGCCCCGGTCCCGGCGGGGCCGGTTCCTGCTCCGGTCCCGGCGGGCCGCTGACCCGCGAGGGATACGGCCGGCTCCGGGCCCGTGCCGTCGTGCGCGGGCTCCGTGCTCTGTCCGGGCAGGTGTGCGACACCGGCCCCTGGCGCGGGCTGTGCCTCCGGGCCCTGCCCGGGTACGTGGCCCCGCGCATCCGGCCCCGCGGGGCCGGCGCCCCCGCGCCGGCCGCCGAGGAGCAGCGCCGCTCGTCCCGCGTCCTGCTTGCGCAGCAGCCGGATCGCCTCGGCGGCCGTGGCCGGGTCCGTCACCGCCACCGCGTCCGCCGCCGCACCCAGTGCGGCCGCCACCGCGATCTCGTGACCCGGGGCCACCGTGAGCAGTTCGGCGGCCGGCCCGAGCAGGCCCGCGAGCTGGTCCCGGGCGCCGAGCAGCGCCCCGGTCCCGTCCTTCCGGCGCAGCCCGAGGGCCAGTGCGTCATGACGGGCCGCGACCGCCGCGCGCTCGCGTTCGGCGGTGGTGGCGTCCTCCCGGGCCGCGGACAGCGCCCCCTCCGCCTCCTTCAGCTCGCGCCGTGCGGCCTCGTGCCGCTCGCCGAGCTCCGTGTCGTCGGCGTCCAGGCCGTCGACCTCGGCCTTCAGCTGCTCGTACTCCTCCTGGGCCGCGACCGCCCGCTCCTGGGCCTCGTCGCGCGATGCGGCCAGCCGGTCGATCTCCGACTGCGCCGAACCGGCCCGGCTGCGGGCCGCGTTGACCTGGCCGTTCAGCCGGGCGAGCCCTTCGCGGCGGTCCGCCAGGGCCCGGGCCGCGTCCTTGAGCCGGCGCTCCTCGGCCACCAACTCCCGCTCCAGTTCGGACCGGTGGGACGCGGTGTCCTCCAGTGCGTGCTCCGCCGCCTCCAGCGCGGCGGTCAGCTCCGCCTCCTGCTCGCGGATCCGGGCCGCCTCGCGCTCCATGTCCTCGGGGTCGCGCCCGCGCCGCTCCTCCTCGGCGGGCGCGGTGGCGCTCTTCACCCGGGCGTCGGCCAGCGAGATGGTGCCGCGCACCCGTTCGGCCAGCTGCGACAGCTCGTACCAGGTCTGCTGGGCCCGCTGGAGCCTCGGGGTCAGCCGTCGTACCTCGTCCTCCAGTTCGGCCTCGCGGGCCAGGGCCGCCTTCAGTTCCGTCTCGGCCGCCTCGCGGCGCTGCTTCAGGGCCGCCTCGTCCGCGATCTCGCCCCGCAGCGCGGTGTGCAGCCGGACCAGGTCGTCGGCCAGGAGCCGCAGCCGGGCGTCACGCAGGTCGGCCTGGATGACAGCGGCGCGGCGGGCCACGGCCGCCTGCCGGCCGAGCGGTTTCAGCTGCCGCCGCAGTTCGTCGGTGAGGTCCTGCACCCGGGCCAGATTGGCCCCCATCGCGTCCAGCTTCCGCAGCGCCTTCTCCTTGCGCTTGCGGTGCTTGAGGACGCCCGCGGCCTCCTCGATGAAGGCGCGGCGCCCCATCGGGTCCGCGTGGAGCACGGAATCCAGCTGGCCCTGGCCGACGATGACGTGCATCTCCCGGCCGATACCGGAGTCCGAGAGGAGTTCCTGGATGTCCAGCAGCCGGCAGGTGTCACCATTGATCTGGTATTCGCTGCCGCCGTTGCGGAACATGATCCGAGTGATCGTCACTTCGGCGTACTCGATGGGCAGTGCACCGTCGGAATTGTCGATGGTCAGCGACACCTCCGCCCGGCCGAGCGGCGGACGCCCGGTCGTACCGGCGAAGATGACGTCCTCCATCTTGCCGCCGCGCAGGGATTTGGCGCCCTGCTCCCCCATGACCCAGGAGAGCGCGTCCACCACATTGGACTTGCCCGATCCATTGGGACCGACCACGCAGGTGATCCCGGGTTCGAACCGCAGGGTCGTGGCGGAGGCGAACGATTTGAAACCACGCAGGGTCAGGGCCTTGAGGTGCACGCCGCCGGACTCTACCTTTCGCTCTCGGTTTCGCTGATGAAGGTGCAGGGCACATCAGACGGTAAGGGAAGGGGTGCATGTCCGGGGCGGGACCTGCGCAGGCCGGAGGGGAAAAGAAAGAAGGGACGCCGAAGCGTCCCCTGCAAATCTTGTGGCATGCCGACAAAACGTGTGCGGTGCTGTGTCTGCGGATCCGCGGCCTCCATGAAGGCGCGCGTGCCGGATCAGTGACAAGGCAGATGGAGAAGCAGACCAAGAGTGAATTGATCTTCAATGATCCGGTGACGATCCGGCGATGATCCCGTGCGGCTGACGCGTGCAGCCCGACCGGCCCCATGGGGCCATCGGTCAGGTCAGCGCCGGCTCCGCCTGAGGTACGTCGATGTCGATGCTGTCGAGCAGCGACTCTTGGTGCTGGGCGGCGGCGTTGAGCGCGTCGTTCTCGTCCTGAATCCGTACGAGCTCGGACTCAAGATCCTGGACGCGCTGCTGAAGCCGTCGCATCTCGGCGAGGAGTCGCGGGTCGGAACCGCCGACGTAACCGAGAAGCGCCTTTGCCATGATGGATGGTCCTCCACACTGAGTGACCGACCGATGCGGTGTGGGTCGTGAGGGAATCGCACCCGCGGTGCTCGGCAGTGCTCTGTGTTCACTGCTGTTCTGCTGCCAAACAGCTCTGCCGAACAGCTAAGGTGCGCGGGGTTTTCAGCGTCTCACCAAAAAGTTTGACGGTCAACACGATCACACCCTGTAGAGGCGGGCGTCCCGGGGGCGCGCGGCTTGACGATCATGCGGCGCGACTCTCCAGCGGGGCCCTCAGGGGCACGGAGATCATCCTTACTGCCGCAGCCTGGCATGGCAACCGAATCTTGGCAACCGCCGGGTCCCTCCGCAGGTCATTTCATGTGTAGGCATGACCGCACCCCTCGCCGTCACCCCGCGCCGCGCCTCGAACACATTCCGAACACGGGCTGTGTTTCCACCCCGCCCGGGAGCCGGATCAGCGGATCGCGAATCCCTCATATCCGCCTCGCGGCGTGTCCCAGATCTCAGTGACGCCGTCAACGCGGCCGGGTGTGTCGTCCGAACGCAGCCAATCCAGCAGACGGTGGCAATTGTCACGCCGCCCCTCGGCCACGACCTGCACCCGGCCGTCGTCGAGATTGAGGGCGAATCCGGTGAGACCACCGATCTCCAAAGCGTTTGCCCTGGTGAACCAGCGGAACCCTACTTGCTGTACTCGGCCGCGTACCCAAGCGGTGAGTCGCACATCTTCGTTCATGCCCGAACGCTAACCGGCCAATTGCTCTCTGAGCACTTCTCGCCGATTCGCGATGGCGTACAGTCCCCTCGCAATAGCTTCACTCGATCGGGTGAGCAAAGGTGCGCCGACAACGGCGTCCAGATCGTCAGAAGGGCACAGCAGATGGGACGCCATCGACGCTCCGCCGCAGCTCCCGCCGCTGAACCGTACGCGGAGGGGACCGACGGCCGGGACCAGGGTTCGCGCCGCAGGAAGCGGTCGCGCATACCGGTACGCACGGGACTGCTCGGCGTCTCCGCCGCCATGGCCGTCGGCGCCGTCGCCGTCGCCTCCGGTCTGCTGCCCGGCGGCGACAACTACAACGTGGGCGGCGGTCCGGCCGCCGACCAGGTGCGCTCGGAGGCGGCCCCGGACCTGCTGACGCAGGGCGGTTCCACCACCCCGCCGCCCGACCGCGCATCCGCGTCGGCCCAGGCCAGCCGGGGTACCGAGCGCGCGAAGGCGCCCACGAAGTCGCACTCCCCCAAGGCCGGTTCCCCTTCCGCGTCGGCGTCCCCGTCGAAGACCTCCGCGCCGTCGAAGAGCCCCGCGAAGGAGCGGACGAAGCCGTCCGCCTCCGCCAAGGCACCGACGGCGGAGGCCACGAAGAGCTCCTCGGCCCCGGTGAAGACGTCGAGCCCGGCCTCCACCAAGGCCTCGGCCTCTGCCCCGGCCGCCCGCAAGTCCACCGCGCCGGCCGCGCCCGCCTCGACCCAGGCCGCCGTGCTCGCCCTGGTCAACCAGGAGCGCGCCAAGGTCGGCTGCAGCCCGGTCACGACCAGCTCCTCGCTGACATCGCTCGCCCAGAACTTCAGCGACGACATGGCGGCCCGCGGGTTCTTCGACCACACGGACCCGGACGGGAAGTCCCCGTGGGACCGTGCCGCCGCGGCCGGTGTCTCCGGACTCGGCGGGGAGAACATCGCCCGCGGCCAGGCCGACGCCGAGGCCGTGATGGAGGCCTGGATGAACAGCGAAGGCCACCGAGCAAACATTCTCAACTGCGACTACAAGACGCTCGGCGTGGGTGTCCACCTCGGGGCCGGCGGCCCCTGGTGGACCCAGGACTTCGGCTTCTGAGGTCCACGGGGCTCCTGCTGAGCCCCGCCCGTCCCGCATCACCACCCGCTCCATCCCCGTACGCCCCACACGCTCACTCACGGATTGCGCAATCCCGTGGAGGGCGCTGTGCGGGCGTACGCTGGTTTTCATGGACGAGACCGGCGGCAATGGACACCTCGACGGCAACGCTGCGGACGGCGGCTGTCCGAACGGCGACCTGCCCTTCGACGTGTTCTCCAAGCAGTGCCCCTCGCGCGGCACCCTGGAACACGTCACCGGCCGCTGGGGCAGCCTGACACTCGGCGCCCTGTACGAGGAGAGCCTCCGGTTCAACGCGCTGCGCCGCCGGGTCGACGGGGTGAGCGAGAAGATGCTCTCGCAGACGCTGCACGCGCTGGAGCGGGACGGACTGGTGCACCGCGAGGCCCAGCCGACCAATCCGCCGCGCGTCGACTACGAACTCACACCCCTCGGGCGGCAGGTCGCCGAACAGCTGCTCGGTCTGATCCACCTCGTCGAGGGCCGGATGTCCGAGGTCCTGGTGGCCCGGGGGCGTTACGACGAGTCCCACGCGGTCCGCGGGGTCTGAGTCAGACGCGGGGCGGGCGCTGGCAGCGCGGGCAGAAATAGCTGGACCGGTTCATCCAGGCGCGGCGCCGCATCGGCGTACCGCAGCGGTGGCACGGCTCGTCCTCGCGCCCGTAGGCGTCGAGCGAGCGGTCGAAGTAGCCGGACTCGCCGTTGACGTTCACGTAGAGACTGTCGAAGCTCGTGCCGCCCTGCGCCAGCGCCGCGTTCATGACGTCGCGGACATGGCCGAGCAGCTCGGCCGACTTGGGGCGGGTCAGGGTCGCGGTCGGACGGTCGTAGTGCAGTTTCGCCCGCCAGAGCGCCTCGTCCGCGTAGATGTTGCCGACGCCGCTGATCAGGGACTGGTCGAGCAGGGCGCGCTTGACCGTCGTACGGCGCAGGCGCAGCGCGGTGTGGAACACCGCGTCGTCGAAGGCCGGGTCCAGTGGGTCGCGGGCGATGTGCGCGATGGTGTCGGGCAGTCCCTCGGCGGTGTTCTCGTGGAGGGAGAGGCCGCCGAAGGTGCGCTGGTCGACGAAGCGCAGCTCGGTGCCGGTGGAGTCGTCGAACCGGATCCTGATCCGCAGGTGCTTCTCGTCGGGTGCGTCCTCGGGCTGTACGAGGAGCTGGCCGCTCATCCCGAGGTGGCCCAGGAGCGAGGTGGCCTCCTCGTCGAGCGGCACCCACAGGTACTTGCCGCGGCGCATCGCCGTGCCCAGGCGGACGCCGCCAAGCCGGGCAGCGAAGTCCGCACCGCCCGCGAGGTGCCGGCGGACCGCCCGCGGATGCAGGACCTCGACCTCGCCGACCGTGCGCCCGGTGACCCAGCGTTCGAGACCGCGCCGGACGACTTCGACCTCGGGCAGCTCGGGCACGGTGTCGCTCCTGGATCTGGATCTGGATGTGATGGCGGTTCCGGACAGGGAAAACCCCCCGGTGCCAGGGCACCGAGGGGTTTCCGGGTCAGGCCGGAGCGACGTCCGTGGACGACGACGGGTCGGCAGGGGTGTCGGCGGCCCCTCCGTCGGCAGCGGCCTTCGCCGCAGCCTCCCGCGCCTCCGCGGCGGCGCTGATCTCACGCCAGGCGGATTCAGCCGCCTGCTGCTCCGCTTCCTTCTTGCTACGGCCGGTGCCGGTGCCGTACGAGACACCACCGACGCGAGCGGCAGCAGTAAAGGTCTTCTCGTGGTCCGGGCCGGTCTCCGTGACGAGGTACTCGGGGACTCCGAGGCTCTCGCTCGCGGTGAGTTCCTGGAGACTGGTCTTCCAGTCCAGGCCGGCGCCGAGGTTCGAGGACCGGTCGATCAGCGGGTCGAAGAGCCGGTGAACCAGCTCCGAGGCCGCGCTGAGGCCCTGATCGAGATAGACCGCACCGAGCACCGCTTCCAGGGTGTCGGCGAGGATGGACGCCTTGTCCCGGCCACCCGTGCCCTCTTCACCGCGGCCGAGCCGGATGAAGGAGCCGAGTTCGAGGCCGCGGCCCACTTCCGCAAGCGCACGCGAGTTGACCACCGCGGCCCGCAATTTGGCCAGCTGGCCTTCAGGCAGGTCGGGGTGAGTGCGGTACAGCGTGTCCGTGACCACCAGGCCGAGCACCGAATCCCCGAGGAATTCGAGCCGCTCGTTGGTGGGCAGACCGCCGTTCTCGTACGCGTACGAACGATGGGTCAGCGCACGCACCAGAAGGGCGGACTCGAGGTGGTACCCGAGCCGCCCTTCCAGAAGCGTGTGGGACGAGGCTGTGTTGACGTTGTCTGCCTGCTTCTTGGCGTGGGACAACTCAGACATCGGGCCTCTCACCAGCCGCTCAGACCTCGAGGACCTGGCGCTTGTTGTACGTGCCGCAGCTGGGGCACGCGATGTGCTGCAGCTTCGGCTCCTGGCAACGCTCACACGAAACCAGGGTGGGGACCGCAGCCTTCCACTGCGACCGGCGGTGGCGCGTGTTGCTGCGCGACATCTTCCGCTTCGGAACAGCCACGGCTACTTCTCCTGCTTCTCGTCGACGCCGGGACCGGCGCCGCCCATGTTGTCCTTCTCGCCGTCCTGAACGGTCTCGGCGAGTCCTTGCAATGCCGCCCAACGAGCATCGACGACATCGTGGTGGTGGCCCGGATTCTCGTCCAGCCTGATTCCGCATTCGGAACACAGACCGGCACAGGTCTCCTTGCACACCGGCTGCATCGGCAGTGCGAGCACCACCGCATCACGCAGCACCGACTCGAGGTCGAACAAGCCGTCCTCGAGGAAGAACCTGTCCTCGTCGTCCTCGGCGTCGTCGACCGGATCCGCCGTCTTGCTGCGGTTCCGGTCATCGGCGTCAGGGTACGAGAACATTTCCTGGAAGTCCGCCTCGACCTGGAGGTCGACCGGCTCCAGACACCTTACGCACTCCCCCTCGGCGGATGCACGGGCGGTGCCTGTGACGAGCACACCTTCCATGACCGATTCGAGGCGGACGTCCAGCTCCACGGGTGCGCCTTCCGGCACACCGATGACCCCGTCGATACCGAGGTCCTTGGGAGCTTCCGCGGAGCGGGTCAGCCGCTTCAGGGCACCGGGACGCCGACCCAGCTCGTGCGTATCGAACACGAGAGGGTTTCGGTGGTCGAGGTGGCCGTTCAGGGCTTTTCCTGCTTTCGAATCATGCGCATCACGCGTGGTGGGGAGTGGGCCGACCGGTTCGGAGCCGAAGCGGGCAGCCGGGATCGCGGACATACGCGCGACCGAAGAGCCAGGATACTGGACACATCGCCCAGCTCCCAATCCGCCCCTGATCCGCCCCGGGGCAGGGCCCCGGGACCGGTCAGCGCTCCTGTTCGTACCGGCGGAGCTGATCCAGGTCGATCATGCCGGTGTCGAACAGGCTGGTCTCGTCCAGGGCGCCCTCGCCGTGCTGCGGGTAGGGCTCCTGCTGGGGCTGCGCGGGCTGCTGCTGCCAGGCGTCGTAACCCTGCGCGGGCATCGGGACCTGGCCCTGGTTCGGGTCGTAGCCCTGCTGCTGGTACGCCGCGTAGGGGTCGGGCTGCTGCTGGTAGCCGTACACGTCCTGCTGCGGCTGGTCCTGGTACCCGTACGTCTGCGCGTACTGCGGCTCCGTCTGGACGGGGTACTGCGGTTCCGTCTGCTGCTGGGGCACCTGGAGCGGTTCCGGGGTGGCGATCTCGGCCAGTCCCGCCCAGTGGTCCTCGTCGCTGGTGTGGCCCTGGCTGCCCGCGGCGTCCTGCGCGGCCATGTGTGCGCCGAGGTCGTCGGTGGCGACCCGGCCGTGCAGCTTCTGCCGGCCCCGGCCGACCGCTTCCAGGGTCTTGGCGAGCACCGCCTCGAAGGCGCCGAGCTTGGTGTCCACGTATTCGTCGGCCCGGCGCTGGAGCGTGGCCGGGTCGGCGCTGCGCTCGGGGGCCTCGGCGAAGTCCGGGTCCTCGTAGCCCTGCTCGTCGAAGCCCTGGCCGCGGCCGAGGAGCTTCTCGCGGCCCCGGTCGACGGAGCCGATGGTCTTGGTGAGGACGACCTCGAAGTTCGCGAGCTTGCTGTCGACGTACTCGTCGGCCTCGGCGCGGATCTCGTCGGCGTCCTTGCGGGCCTCGCCGAGGACCCGGTCGGCCTCGGCCTGGGAGCGCCGGACGATCTCCGTCTCGGAGATGAGGGTGCCTCGCTCGGCGTGGGCGGTCTCGATGATCCGCCCCGCCTCCTGGCGGGCCTGCTCGACGAGCTGCTCGTGGCCGCCGATGACCTGCGCGGCCTGGGCGAGCGAGCCGGGCAGGGCCTCGCGCACCTCTTCCAGCATGGAGAGGAGTTCGGCGCGGTTGACCACGCAGGATGCCGACATGGGCATGGACCGGGCGTTCCCGACCGCTTCGACGATCTCGTCGAGCTTCTTCTGCACGTCCACCGTGTGCTCGCCACTCTCTACTGCCGATTGGAGACGGACGGGACGACTGTACGGCCAGTCGGCGCCCGCCCGACACCTGGTGACGGACTGTCAGCGCCTCACTGCTGAGCGAGGCGTTCGGTCAGGGCCTCGTGGACCAGCGGGGGCAGCAGGTGCGAGACGTCTCCGCCCCACGTCGCCACCTCCTTGACCAGCGAGGACGACAGGAAACTGTAGGTCGGGTTGGTCGGCACGAAGAGCGTCTCGACGCCGGAGAGCCCGTTGTTCATCTGGGCCATCTGGAGCTCGTAGTCGAAGTCGCTGACGGCCCGCAGGCCCTTCACGATCGCCGGGATGTCGCGCTGCTTGCAGAAGTCGACCAGCAGGCCGTGGAAGGCCTCGACCTGGACGTTGCCGAAGTCCGCGGTGACCTGGCGGATCAGTTCGATCCGCTCGTCGACCGTGAACAGGCCCTTCTTCGACTGGTTGATCATGACCGCGACATGTACGACGTCGTACAGCTTCGAGGCACGGCCGATGATGTCGAGATGTCCGTTGGTGATGGGGTCGAACGACCCCGGGCAGACGGCGCGGCGCAACTTGTTTCCCTCGCTCTCCGGTCCGGTCATCGTGCGTCTTCGCACGTAGCGGCGGCGCGACCGTACCAAAGCGTTCCCTCGCCGTAGCGACGGGCCCGCAATGGCTCGAAACCCTTGGGCCAGCTGAATTCTCCGCCTCTGGTGCTGCGTTCCACCGTGACGAGCGCATCGCCCGTGAGCCACCCCTGGGTACGGAGTGTGAGCAGGATCTCGCCAAGATCGTCGTCGGTGACGGCGTACGGCGGGTCCAGGAAGACCACGTCGTACGGATCCTCGGGCGCCGGTCCTGTCACGATCTGCTCCGCTTTGCCGGCCCGGACCTCGGCGCCGGGCAGGCCCAGGGTCCGGACGTTGTCCCGGACGGTGCGGACGGCCTTCGCGTCGGCCTCGACGAGCAGGGCGTGGACCGCGCCGCGGGAGAGCGCCTCGAGGCCGACGGCCCCGGAGCCCGCGTACAGGTCGGCGATCCGGATGCCGTCGAGGGTGCCCAGGAGCGCCTGCCAGGTGGAGAACAGGCCCTCGCGCGCGCGGTCGGAGGTGGGGCGGGTGCCGGTGCCGGGCGGGACGGCCAGGCGGCGTCCGCCGGCCGAGCCGGCGATCACGCGGGTCATGGGTGTCTGGTCCTCGGGTCGGGGCGGCGCGCAGGGTGCTGCGGGCGCCGTGCCTCCCACGATATGGCGTCGGGGCGGCCGGGGCGCCCGCGGCGGTCCCCCGCCGTCTCCCGTGCCCCGCGGGTCATCCCTTGTCGAGGTACTCCTCGCGGTCCTTGTCGAGCAGGGCGTCCAGGGCGATGCGCAGCTCGGGCAGGTGCTCCAGGTCCGGGTCGGCGGCCACCACCGTGACGGCCTCCTCGCGGGCGGCGGCGATGACCTCCTCGTCGTCGATGACGCTCAGCACCCGGAGCGAGGAGCGGACGCCGGACTGGGCCTGGCCGAGGACATCGCCCTCGCGGCGCTGTTCGAGGTCGATCCGGGACAGCTCGAAGCCGTCGAGGGTGGCGGCGACGGCGGAGAGCCGGGCGCGGGCGGGGCTCGCCTCGTGGGCCTCGCTGACCAGCAGGCAGAGTCCGGGCGCGGAGCCGCGGCCCACCCGGCCGCGGAGCTGGTGGAGCTGGGAGACGCCGAACCGGTCGGCGTCCATGATCACCATCGCGGTGGCGTTGGGGACGTTGACCCCGACCTCGATGACGGTGGTGGCCACCAGGACGTCCACCTGGCCCGCGGCGAAGCGGCGCATCACGTCGTCCTTGTCGTCGGGGTGCATCCTGCCGTGCAGCACCTCGATGCGGAGTCCCGCGAGCGGCCCCTTGGCGAGCTGCTCGGCGATCTCCAGGACGGCGAGCGGCGGGCGCTTGTCCCCCTCCTCGTCGGCGGCCTTCTTCTTCCCGCTCCCCTTCTTCTTCGCGTCGTCCTCGTCGTCACCGATGCGGGGGCAGACCACGTACGCCTGGTGGCCGTTCTCCACTTCCTCGCGGACCCGTTCCCAGGCGCGGCTGAGGAAGTGGGGCTTGTCCTTGGCGGGGACGACATGGCTGGCGATCGGCGAACGGCCGGCCGGCAGCTGGTCCAGGACGGAGGTCTCCAGGTCGCCGAAGACGGTCATGGCGACCGTGCGCGGGATGGGGGTGGCGGTCATGACGAGGAGGTGCGGCGGCTGCTTCCCCTTGGAGCGCAGGGCGTCGCGCTGTTCCACGCCGAAGCGGTGCTGTTCGTCGACGACGACGAGTCCCAGGTCGTGGAACTGCACCTTGTCCTCGATCAGGGCGTGCGTCCCGATGACGATCCCGGCCTCGCCTGTGACCAGGTCGAGCAGCGCCTGACGGCGGCCGGCCATACCCATGGAGCCGGTCAGCACGACGACCTTCGTGCCCTGGTCGGAGCCACCGAGCATGCCTCCCTCCGCGAGCTCGCCCATCATCTCGGTGATGGACCGGTGGTGCTGCTGGGCGAGGACCTCGGTGGGCGCGAGCATGGCGGCCTGCCCGCCCGCGTCGACGACGGCGAGCATCGCGCGCAGCGCGACCATGGTCTTGCCCGAGCCGACCTCGCCCTGGAGCAGCCGGTGCATCGGGTGCTCGGTGGCCAGGTCGTCGAAGATCTCCTTGGAGACCTTGAGCTGGCCGTCGGTGAGGGTGAAGGGCAGCTTGGCGTCGAAGGCGTCCAGCAGCCCGCCGGGGACGGGCCGCCGCGCCACCGCGGGGAGCTGGGTGTCCGCGTACCGGCGGCGGGCCAGGGCGACCTGGAGGACGAAGGCCTCGTCCCACTTCAGCCGGTCCCTGGCCGCCGCGACATCGGCCTTGGTCTGTGGCCGGTGGATCTTCAGCAGCGCCTCGGGGAGCGAGGTGAACCCCCGGCCCTCGCGCAGCGCGGCCGGCAGCGGATCGACGGCCTCCTGGGCGCTCGGCAGCACCGTGTCGACCGCCTTGGCGATCCGCCAGGAGTCGAGCTGCTTGCAGGCCGGGTAGATCGGGAGCAGCTTGCCGGCGAACGCGTCCACGGCCTCGGTCGCCCCGGCCTCGTCGTCGAGCAGCTGGTACGTGGGGTGGGCGAGCTGCATCTTCCGGTTGAAGACGGAGACCTTGCCGGCGAACATGGCGCGCCGGCCCGGCAGCAGCTCCTTGTGCGGCTTGTGCACGCCGTGGCCGAAGAAGACCAGCTGGAGGCGGCCGTGGCCGTCGCCGAGGGTCACTTCGAGGCGCTTGCCCCGGCCGCCGTTGAACATCATCACGCGGGCGTCCTCGACCTGGGCGACGACCGTCACGTGCTCGTCCAGCGGGAGGTCGGTCAGTGCCGTGAGACGGCCGCGCTCCTCGTACCGCCGCGGGTAGTGATGGAGGAGATCACCGACGGTGTGCAGGTCGAGGTGCTCGGCCATCACCTTCGCGGTGGGGCCGCCGAGCAGCTTCTTGAGGGGTTCGTCGAACGCAGACACGCGGTCCATTGCACACCACGGCACTGACAGTTGTCCGGCGGGCGCCACCGGAGCGCCCGAAGTCCGCGGGCGCTACTCCACCCCGATGAGCAGCGGAGCGCACTGGTGGCCGCCGCGGTACACCACCGTGTCCACGGCCAGGTAGCCCTCGCGGACGTGTTCCTCCAGGGCGTCGGCGAGGGTGTCCGGGACGTCCTCGCCGAGGACCAGCGTGACCAGTTCGCCGCCCGCCGAGAGCATGCGGTCCAGCACCTTGCGGGCGGTCTCGGGGACGTCCTCGCCGATGACGGCCACATCGCCGTCGATCAGGCCCAGGATGTCGCCGGCCTGGCAGATGCCCGCCATGGTCCAGGACTGCCGTTCGGCGACGGCCAGTTCGGCGTACCGGGTGGCGCCGGCCGCCGCGGTCATCGCGACCACGTCCTCGTCGAAGCTGCGGTCCGGTTCGTGTACGGCCAGGGCGGCTATGCCCTGGACGGCGGCGCGGGTCGGGATCAGGGCGACCCGGACGCCCTCGGTCCTGGCCTGCTCGGCGGCGGCCGCGGCGGTGTGGCGCAGGTCCCCGTCGTTGGGCAGGAGCACCACCTCGCGGGCGTGGGCGCGGCGGATCGCGTCGACGAGTTCGCCGCTGGCGGGCGGCTCCCCGGGCCGCGCGAGCACGGTCGTCGCGCCGGCCTCCGTGCACAGGCCGCCGAGGCCGTCGCCCGGGACGACCACGACGACGGCGCGCTGGGCGGGTTCGGGGCGGGCGTGGAGCCGGTCAGCGGCGAAGTGGGTGATGCGGATGCGGTACGGCCGTCCGGCCTCGACCCCGGCCTCCACCGCCGCTCCCGCGTCGTCGACGTGCACATGGACGTTCCACAGCCCGTCGCCGCCGACCACCACGAGGGAGTCGCCCAGGGTGTCGAGGCGGGCCCGCAGCCGTTCGACGGCCGGGTCCTCGGCCTCCAGCAGGTAGATGACCTCGAAGGCCGGACCGTCCTGGGGGGCGTCGGACGCGGGGCAGTCCACGACGGCGGACGGGGCGGCGGACGGTGCGGGCGCGCGTTCCGGGGCCCGGCCCGAGACGGCCTCGACCAGGGCGCCGAGCACGGCCACCAGTCCCTGTCCGCCGGCGTCGACGACTCCGGCCCGGCCGAGGACAGCGAGCTGTCCCGGGGTCGCGTCCAGGGCCGTCCGCGCCCCCTCGTACGCCGCCCGTACCACCGTGGACGCTCCGGCGCCCTCCGCCACCCGTCCGGCGGCTGCGGCGGCCTCGGCGGCCACCGTGAGGACGGTGCCCTCCACCGGACGGGCGACCGCCTCACGGGCCGATGCCGCGGCGAAGGCCAGGGCCGGGGCCAGCCGGCCGGGGCCGGCTCCCTCCGCCAGCACCCCGGCCATGCCGCGCAGCAGCTGGGCCAGGATCGTGCCGGAGTTGCCGCGGGCCCCGATGAGCGCGCCGTGCGCCATGGCGCGTACCGCGTCGGCGGTGGAAGGCGCGGAGGTGCCGGTCTCATGGGCGGCGAAGACGGCTTCGACGGCCGCGGCCGCGGATTCCACGGTCAGGTAGAGATTGGTCCCGGTGTCGCCGTCGGCGACGGGATACACGTTGATCGCGTCGATGGCCTCGCGCTCCCGGCCCAGTGCGTCCAGCGCCAGTGAGCACCAGGTACGCACCGCGACGGCGTCCAGGTCGTCGGCGGTCTGCGGCACCTGATGGTCCTCCTCGAAACGCGTACCGGGGCGGCGGGCTGCCCCGCAGAGTAGCCCCGGCCGGCCGGTGGGACGGGCCCCGGGGCGGGGCGGGCGGCTGTGGAACCCATGGTAGTTTCGTATCTCCGACGCAGCCGTTGTATGCTGCTTCGGTTGCCCGACGAGAGTCGGGACATTCCCCCGGTACCGCCACTTCAGTCAATGATTCCGGCGTGCCGGAATTCACTGTAAGTGCATCTGAAGTTTTGGAGTGACCCGTGGCTGCCAACTGCGACGTTTGCGGCAAGGGGCCGAGCTTCGGCAACAGCATTTCGCACTCGCACCGCCGTACGTCCCGTCGCTGGAATCCCAACATCCAGCGCGTGCGTGCCGTGGTCGGGCGGACGCCGAAGCGGCTCAACGTCTGCACCTCGTGCATCAAGGCCGGCAAGGTCGCGCGCTGACGTTCCCGTCGTAGCGCAGCCTTACCGGTTGCCCAAAAAGCCGGTCCACCTCGGTGGACCGGCTTTTTGCTGTGCCCGGACAGGGCGCCGGGCGGCTCAGCGGGCGTCCCGCAGCCGCCACCCGTGGTCGACCGGGCCGATCCCCGCGCCCAGCGCGAAGCCGGCCGCGATGGCCCCGGTGACGTAGGTCTTCGCGGCCCGGACCGCCGTGGGCACGTCCTGGCCCAGCGCCAGTCCGCAGGCGATCGCCGAGGCCAGGGTGCAGCCCGTGCCGTGCGTGTGGCGGTTGTCGTGGCGGGGGGCGCGCAGCCAGTGTTCCTCGGTGCCGTCCGTCAGCAGGTCGACGGGTTCGCCCGGCAGGTGCCCGCCCTTGACGACGACCCAGCGGGGTCCGAAGCCGAGCAGTTCGGCCGCAGCCCGGCGCATTCCGGTCTCGTCGGTGACGGTGATGCCGGTGAGCTGCGCCACTTCGTCGAGGTTCGGGGTCGCCACGGTCGCGACGGGCAGCAGCTTCGTACGGACCGAGTCGAGCGCCTCGGCAGCCAGCAGTGGGTCTCCGTGCTTCGAGACGCCGACCGGGTCGACGACGACGGGGGCGTCCGTCCCGGCGAGGAGCGCGGCAACGGTCTCGACGAGCAGCGCGGACGACAGCATGCCGGTCTTGACGGCGCTCACGCCGATGTCGTCGACGACGCTGCGGTACTGGGCGCGCACGGCCTCGGCGGGCAGTTCCCAGGCACCCTGCACGCCCAGCGAATTCTGGGCGGTCACGGCGGTCAGCACGCTCATGCCGTGAGTGCCGAGGGCCAGCATCGTCTTCAGGTCGGCCTGGATGCCCGCACCGCCGCCGGAATCGGATCCGGCGACGGTGAGCACTCGGGGCGGTACGGCGGAAGGTATGGGCATACGCCGCAATCTACTGGGCGTCCTCGATGTCGCCGAAGTGGTCCCACCCGCTCTTGGCGGTCCAGGGCGCCCCGTCGACCGTCACCTGGGGCAGCGCCGAGGGGTTGAGGACCTCGCCGATCACCTTCCAGCGGGCCGGCAGCTTCACGTCGGGCGGGAACGTCGCGACGATCGCGTGGTCCTCGCCCCCGGTGAGCACCCACTGCAGCGGGTCCACGCCGACGGCCTGCCCGATGTCGGACATCTGGGAGGGGATGTCGATGAGCCCGGAGCGCAGGTCGATCCGGACCTTGCTGGCCTCGGCGATGTGGCCGAGGTCGGCGACGAGCCCGTCGCTGACGTCGGTCATCGCGGTGGCGCCGAGACCGGCCGCCGCGGGGCCCGCGTGGTACGGCGGTTCGGGACGCCGGTGGGCCTCGACGAAGGCGCGCGGCGAGCGGAAGCCCCGGGAGAGGACGGCGTACCCGGCGGCGGACCAGCCGAGCCAGCCGGTGACGGCGACGACGTCGCCGGGCTGGGCGCCCGCCCTGGTGACGGGTTCGTGGTTGCGCAGATCGCCGAGCGCGGTGATCGCGACGGTGATGGTGTCGCCGCGCACGACGTCGCCGCCGACGACGGCCGCCCCCGCGACCTGGCACTCGTCACGGATGCCGTCCATCAGTTCCCCGGCCCAGGTGACCGGGAGTTCGGCGGGGACGACGAGGCCGAGGAGCAGCGCGGTGGGCACGGCGCCCATGGCGGCGATGTCGGCGAGGTTCTGCGCGGCTGCCTTGCGGCCGACGTCGTACGCCGTCGACCAGTCACGCCGGAAGTGCCGCCCCTCCAGCAGGATGTCCGTGCTGGCCACGACCCTGCGGTCGGGGGCGGTCACGACCGCGGCGTCGTCGCCGGGCCCCAGCCGTACCGCCGGAGTGGTGGTGAGCCGGGACGTCAGTTCCCTGATGAGCCCGAACTCCCCCAACTCGCCCACGGTTCCCTTCACCGAGTCTCACCTCTCATCTATGGGGCCGGACGGGCGTCCGGCCTGCTTCAGCGGCCGGGCGCCCGGACCGTGCGCCGCCCTGGTGGTCACGGGCACGCCCGCACCGCCTGTCCCCCGTCCGCGCCACTGAGCTTGCGGTCGCGGGCCGTCACTGCTGTCGGTACTGTCAAGAGATACGTCAACTTGTGTGTTCTGTACGCCACGCTGTGGGCGTCATCCGGCCCACAGGTCTCCCCGCGGCCCGCGGCAACGCGATACCGTGGCGTCCCTTTCCCCCACATGATCCTCGTGGCCGCCCTGGAGGTTCCGTGGTACAGGCGTACATCCTTATTCAGACCGAGGTGGGCAAGGCGTCGACCGTCGCCGAGACCATCGCCAAGATTCCGGGAGTGATCCAGGCAGAGGACGTCACCGGTCCCTACGACGTGATCGTGCGTGCTCAGGCCGACACGGTCGACGAGCTCGGACGCATGGTGGTCGCCAAGGTCCAGCAAGTGGACGGCATCACCCGAACCCTGACCTGCCCGGTCGTTCACCTGTAGCCCCCGTCTACGCTGGGCCGGTGACGTCTTCCCGCCGCCGGCTCCCCCACCCCGTGCTCCTCGGTCCGTCCGCAGCCCTGGTGCTCATGGCCGCGGCGGGCTGCACCTCCACGGACGCGTCGGCATCGGTCACGGTGCCCACTCCGTCCTCGGAAGCCGCAGCCTACTGCCGTGCGCTGCACAGGGAACTGCCGAGTTCCGTCGCCGGTCTGGAGCGCGGTGATCCCGCGCCCCGTTCGGACCTGACCGCCGGGTGGGGTGACGGGGCGATCGTACTGCGCTGCGGTGTTCCGCGCCCCGCGAAGATGGACGACTCCCAGGCGAAGGCCGCCGAGGCGAACGGCGTCAACTGGATGCTGGAGCAGCGGGACGGCGACGGGCCGCGCTTCACGACGACCCTGCGCAAGGCGTATGTCGAGGTCACGCTCTCGAAGGCGTACGAGCACGACGCGACCCCGCTGGCGGCGTTCGCCCCGGCGGTGAAGAAGACGGTTCCCAGCAGCCTGTAGGCGTGCGCTCCGGTGCGGAGCGCACGCCCTCGGCCGCGTCGGCGGGGTGTCAGCGCAGACCGGTCGGCCGGTCGAGCGCCGCCTGGATCAGCCGGTCCACCAACTGCTGGTAGCTGACGCCGCTCTCCTGCCACATCCGCGGGTACATGGAGATCGGGGTGAAGCCCGGCAGGGTGTTGATCTCGTTGATGACGAAGCCGCCGTCCTCCGTGAGGAAGAAGTCGGCGCGCACCAGGCCCTCGCAGGAGGCGGCCTCGAAGGCGTCGACCGCGAGCCGCTGGACCTCGGCGGTCTGCTCGTCGGTGAGCGGCGCGGGCACGATCCCGGACGCCGCGTCGATGTACTTGGCCTCGAAGTCGTAGAAGTCGTGCGAGGTGACCGGCGGGATCTCGGCCGGCACGCTGGCACGCGGTCCGTCCTCGAACTCCAGTACCCCGCACTCGATCTCGCGGCCCCGCAGCAGTGACTCCACGAGGAACTTGGGGTCGTGGCGGCGGGCCTCCTCGATCGCCTCGTCGAGTCCGGCGGGGTCCTCGACCTTGGTGATGCCGATGGACGAGCCGGCCCGGGCGGGCTTGACGAAGAGCGGCCAGCCGTGGTCTCCGGCGAAGTCCACGATCCGCTTGCGGGCGCCCTGCGGGTCGTTGTCCCACTCGCGGGGGCGCACGACGACGTACGGGCCGACCGGGAGTCCGAAGGAGGTGAAGACCCGCTTCATGTACTCCTTGTCCTGGCCGACGGCCGAGGCGAGCACACCGGCGCCGACGTACGGCACACCGGAGAGCTCCAGGAGGCCCTGGAGCGTGCCGTCCTCACCGTAGGGGCCGTGCAGGACGGGGAAGACGACGTCGACGTCGCCGAGCACCTTGGGGACCGATCCGGGCTCGCTGTAGACCACTTCACGGCTGCCGGGATCGACGGACAGCACCACGCCGCCCTCGTCGGACTCGGCCAGCTGCGCCACGTCCGGCATCTTCCGGTCCGTGATGGCCATGCGTTCGGGTGCGTCGGCGGTGAGCGCCCAGCGGCCGTCCGTCGTGATGCCGATCGGCAGGACGTCGTACTTCGTCCGGTCGATCGCGTTCAGGACCGCACCGGCCGTGACCACCGAAATGCCGTGTTCGGAGCTGCGGCCGCCGAACACGACGGCCACACGCGGCTTGCGGAGCTGCTGCTCCGTGCTCTGGGGGAGGTTCTCGCTGCTCATATCGCGATGAGCGTACCTGCTGGTACGGGTGACGTCAGCGCGGCCGGGGCCGCCCGGGGCCGAACGGGGTCAGTGCCGCTCGGCCTTGGCGCTGCGCGACATGAGCTCCTTGAGCGCGACCATCGGCGGCTTGCCCTCGTGAACGATGCCGACGACCGTCTCGGTGAGGGGCATCTCGACGCCGTGCCGGCGGGCCAGGTCGAGCACCGACTCGCACGACTTGACGCCCTCGGCGGTCTGCTTGGTGACCGCGATGGTCTCCTGGAGCGTCATGCCGCGGCCGAGGTTGGTGCCGAAGGTGTGGTTGCGCGAGAGCGGCGACGAGCAGGTCGCCACCAGGTCGCCGAGACCGGCGAGTCCGGAGAAGGTCAGCGGGTCAGCGCCCATGGCGACGCCCAGCCGGATGGTCTCGGCGAGGCCCCGGGTGATGAGCGAGCCCTTGGTGTTGTCGCCGAGTCCCATGCCGTCGGCGATGCCCACGGCCAGCCCGATGACGTTCTTGACGGCGCCGCCGAGTTCGCAGCCGACCACGTCGGTGCTGGTGTACGGGCGGAAGTAGGGGGTGTGGCAGGCGGCCTGGAGGCGGCGCGCGACGGCCTCGTCCCGGCAGGCGACGACGGCCGCGGCGGGGCGGCGTTCGGCGATCTCCTTGGCGAGGTTGGGCCCGGTGACGACGGCGATGCGGTCGGCGGAGACCGAGGTGGCGTCCTCGATGACCTCGCTCATCCGCTTCGCGGTACCGAGTTCGACGCCCTTCATGAGCGAGACCAGCACCGTCTGCGGCTCCAGGTGCGGGGCCCAGTCGGCGAGGTTGGCGCGCAGGGTCTGCGACGGTACGACGAGCACCGCGAAGTCGGCGCCGCGCAGGGCGTCGGCGGCGTCCGTGGTGGCCCGGACCGATGCGGGGAGCTCGATGCCCGGCAGGTAGCCGGGGTTGGTCCGGGTGGTGTTGATGGCCTCGGTGACCTCGGCCCGGCGCCCCCAGAGGGTGACCTCGCAGCCCGCGTCGGCGAGGACCATGGCGAAGGCCGTACCCCAGGAGCCGGTTCCGAAGACGGCTGCCTTCACGGGGTGTGTCACTTGGGTCCCTCTCCTTCGGCAGCCTTGCGCCGTTGTTCGGCACGGGCCTTGCGGTGGTCGTAGAGCTCGGCGGGCGCTTTCTCGCCGCGCACCTCCTCCAGCTGCGCGGTGACCGCGAGCATGATGACCTCGGTCGCCTCGCGCAGCACCTCGGGCGTCGCCTCCCGGTCGTAGAAGCGGGTGAGGTCGACCGGCGGTCCTGCCTGGACCTGGAGGGTCTTGCGGGGGAAGAGCCGGACCTTCTTCTCCGTGGCGTAGGGCGGCACCGCCAGGTTGGCGCCCCACTGGGCGACGGGGATGACGGGAGCGCGGGTCATCAACGCGACGCGGGCGGCACCGGTCTTGCCGGCCATCGGCCACATCGCGGGGTCGCGGGTGAGCGTGCCCTCCGGGTAGAAGGCCACGCACTCGCCGCGCTCGATGGCGTCGACGGCGGCCCGGAAGGCGTCCAGCGCGTTGGTGGTCTCGCGGTACACGGGGATCTGGCCGGTGCCGCGCAGCATCATGCCGACGAAGGGGGTCTTGAAGAGTCCCGCCTTGGCCAGGAGCCGCGGCACCCGTCCGGTGTTGTACTGGAAGTGCCCGTACGAAAGCGGGTCCAGATACGAGTTGTGATTGACCGCGGTGATGAATCCGCCGTCGGCCGGAATGTGTTCCATTCCCCGCCAGTCGCGCTTGAACAGAACCACCAGCGGCGGTTTTGCGATGACCGCCGCCAGGCGGTACCAGAAGCCGATTCTGCGGCGGGACACTCGGACACCTTCCTCTAGGACCTGACTGCGGAGCCGACTGCTGACTGACTACCGACGGTCAAGTCTCGCCCCAGGCCCCTGCTCTGTCGAGAACACCGTACGCCTCGCCTTCGGGACCGACCCTCCGGGTTGTCCCACCGGCAGGCGAGAATAGGCGGCCATGCGCATCGAGGGGGAGACCGCCACGAACACCGACCCGACCGGCCCCTGGTCGCTGGTCGTCCCGTTGAAGCCCCTGGCGCGGGCCAAGAGCAGGCTGATGCCCGCGTCGGGCGCCCTGCTGCGGCCCCGGCTGGCCCTGGCGTTCGCCCGGGACACCGTGTCCGCCGCACTGGCCTGCCCGGAGGTGGCCGATGTGGTGGTCGTCACGGACGACACGGCGGCCGGTGCCGCACTGGCGGCGCTCGGGGCCCGGGTCGTGGCCGACGCCCCGGCCGCCGGGCTCAACGCGGCCCTCGCCCACGGTGAGCATGCCGTGCGGTCGGTCCGGCCCCGGGCCGCCGTCGCCGCGCTCAACGCCGACCTGCCCGCGCTGCGTCCGGCGGAATTGTCCCGCGTACTCGAATTTTCTGCCGCTTTTCCGCGGGCTTTTGTGGCCGACGCCGCGGGAATCGGAACAACATTTCTGTCCGCTGGGCCGGGAGTGGAATTGCGGCCCGCTTTCGGCGGTCCGTCCAGGGCCCGGCATCTCGCTTCGGGCGCGGCGGAGATCACCCTGTCCGGTATCGATTCGGTGCGCCGGGACGTGGACACCGGAGCGGACCTGCGGGCGGCGCTGGCCCTGGGCGTGGGCCCGTACACGGCGGGGCGCTGGGCCGCGGGCGTCCCCGCGATGGACCGATAGGCTGCCGTTCATGCAGGCGACCTCGTACACGTACGACCCCGAGACCCGGACCGGCAGCGTGCTGCTCGACGACGGCACCCCGGTGGACTTCGACGCCCCGGCCTTCGACGCCGGCGGGCTGCGGCTGCTGCGTCCGGGGCAACGGGTGCGGATCGAGGGCGAGGGCGAGGGCGGCGGACTGCGCATCACCCTGGTGACGCTGCAGACCTTCTGAACCCGGCGGCCGCCGACCCGGAACGGCCCCGCAAGCCCTCCCCGGGACAGCCCGGCCGCCACTCCCCCGGACAGCCCGCGGGCCGGGCTCCCCCGAGGGGAGCCCGGCCCGGCGCGTGTGAGGAGCCTGTGCGGCCCGGTCTCACTTCTTGCGTGCAGTGGCCTTCTTGGCCGTGGTCTTGCGCGCCGTGGTCTTCTTCGCGGGCGCCTTCTTCGCCGTGGTCTTCTTGGCGGGCGCGGTCTTGCTGGCGACGGCCTTCTTGGCGGTCGTCGTCTTCTTCGCCGCGGGGGTCGCCTTCTTCGCGGCCGCCGTGGTCTTCTTCGCCGCCGCGGACGTCTTCTTCGCGGTGGTCTTCTTGGCGGTGGCGGTGGTCTTCTTCGCCGCTGCCACGGTCTTCTTGGCGGTGGCCTTCTTCGCCACGGCCTTCTTCGCGGTGGCCTTCTTGGCGGCGGCCTTGGCCGTCGTCCGGGTGGAAGAACCTCCCGAGAGGCTGCCCTTGGGGGCCTTCTTCACGGCCACGTCGTTCTTGGGGAGCTTCTTCGAGCCGCTCACCAGGTCCTTGAAGCCCTGTCCCGCACGGAAGCGGGGCACCGAGGTCTTCTTGACCCGTACGCGCTCACCCGTCTGCGGGTTGCGGGCGTAACGGGCCGGGCGGTCGACCTTCTCGAACGAGCCGAAGCCGGTGACCGAAACCCGGTCACCTGCGACAACCGCACGAACGATCGCGTCGAGCACCGCATCGACGGCGTCCGCGGCCTGCTGACGGCCGCCGACCTTGTCGGCAATCGCTTCTACGAGCTGCGCCTTGTTCACGTCTTCCCCTTCGGAGACATTGCCAGAACGAAACTGTTCAGGCTTTTTCGCACGTTAGGCAGATATATACCGCAAATCAAACACGAAACGGGCTAATCACCCTAGTGCCGCAACGAAGTCGACCGCTGCGCAGTTCCGCAGAGTCAGTCACCTTCGGGGAATCGGCCCTCATCGAGGTCCTTCATCAACCGGTCCAGACGCCTTGCTGCATCTGGGAGATCGTGCTTCGCCGCGGCCGTGACGACCAACAGCTTCCGGTTCAGCGCCATCCGTACGCCCTCCGGGACTTGCAGTGCACGCACTTGTGAGTGCGCTTCCTTCAATCGGTCGGCGACTTGGCCGTAAAGCTTGAGTTGGCTGTCGCGTTCCATGCACCGATTGTGCCATCTGGGGCGAGTTGTCGCCCGACGGGGGCTCAACAAGCGACTGCGCCCCCTACCAGATGGCAGGGGGCGCAGTACTGGAAAAGCGCTGCTCAGGCGTTAATTGTACGGGGCTTGTGGGCCGGCCTGGCCGCCTCGTAGGCCGCGATGTCCGCTTCGTTCTGAAGGGTGAGGCTGATGTCGTCCAGACCGTTCAGCAGCCGCCAGCGGGCGTTCTCGTCGAGCTCGAAGTCGGCGGTGATGCCCTCGGCGAGGACCTGCCGCTTCTCCAGGTCGACGGTGACCTCGGCCGTGGGGTCGGCCTCGGTCAGGTCCCACAGCGCGTCGACGGTCTGCTGGTCCAGAACCACGGTCAGCAGACCGTTCTTCAGCGAGTTGCCGCGGAAGATGTCGGCGAACCGGGAGGAGATGACGGTCTTGAAGCCGTAGTTCTGCAGGGCCCAGACGGCGTGCTCGCGGGACGAGCCGGTGCCGAAGTCGGGGCCGGCCACCAGGACCGAGGCACCCTTGCGCTCCGGGCGGTTGAGGACGAAGTTCTCGTCCTTGCGCCAGGCCTCGAAGAGCCCGTCCTCGAAGCCGTCCCGGGTGACCTTCTTCAGCCAGTGGGCGGGGATGATCTGGTCGGTGTCGACGTTGCTGCGGCGCAGCGGGACGGCCCGGCCGGTGTGTGCGGTGAAAGCTTCCATGATTCTCAGACTCCGGCGGGCGTGCGGTCGTCGGACAGGTCGGCCGGCGAGGCCAGATGGCCCAGCACGGCGGTGGCGGCGGCGACCTGCGGGGAGACCAGGTGCGTACGGCCGCCCTTGCCCTGCCGGCCCTCGAAGTTACGGTTCGAGGTCGAGGCGGAGCGCTCGCCGGGGGCCAGCTGGTCGGGGTTCATGCCGAGACACATCGAGCAGCCCGCGTGCCGCCATTCGGCGCCGGCGGCGGTGAAGACCTTGTCCAGGCCCTCCTCGACGGCCTGCAGGGCGACCCGGACGGAGCCCGGGACGACCAGCATCCGTACGCCGTCGGCGACTTTGCGGCCGTCCAGGATCGCGGCCGCGTTGCGCAGGTCCTCGATCCGGCCGTTGGTGCAGGAGCCTACGAAGACGGTGTCGACATTGATGTCGCGCAGCGGCTGGCCGGCGGTCAACCCCATGTACTCCAGGGCCTTTTCGGCGGCGTTGCGCTCCGAGGCGTCCTCGTACGAAGCAGGATCGGGGACGTTGGCCGACAGCGGCGCGCCCTGGCCGGGGTTGGTGCCCCAGGTGACGAACGGCGCCAGCTCGGCGGCCTCGATGACCACCTCGGCGTCGAAGACCGCGTCGTCGTCCGAGCGCAGGGTCTTCCAGTACGCCACGGCGGCGTCCCAGTCCGCGCCCTGCGGGGCGTGGTCGCGGCCCTGCAGGTAGTCGAAGGTGGCCTGGTCGGGGGCGATCATCCCGGCCCGCGCCCCGGCCTCGATCGACATGTTGCAGATGGTCATCCGGGCCTCCATCGAGAGCTTCTCGATGGCGGAGCCGCGGTATTCGAGGATGTAGCCCTGGCCGCCGCCGGTGCCGATCCGGGCGATGATCGCGAGGATCAGGTCCTTGGCGGTGACGCTGTCGGGCAGTTCGCCCTCGACGGTGATCGCCATAGTCTTCGGACGGGCCAGCGGCAGCGTCTGGGTGGCCAGCACGTGTTCGACCTGGCTGGTCCCGATGCCGAACGCGAGGGCGCCGAACGCGCCGTGCGTGGACGTGTGGGAGTCGCCGCAGACGACGGTGGTGCCCGGCTGGGTCAGCCCCAGCTGCGGGCCGACCACGTGCACGACGCCCTGCTCGACGTCACCCAGCGAGTGCAGCCGGACGCCGAACTCCGCGCAGTTCTTGCGCAGGGTCTCCAGCTGGGCGCGGGAGACCGGGTCGGCGATCGGCTTGTCGATGTCGAGGGTCGGGGTGTTGTGGTCCTCGGTGGCGATGGTGAGGTCGAGGCGCCGCACCGGGCGTCCGGCCTGCCGCAGACCGTCGAAGGCCTGCGGGCTGGTCACCTCGTGCAGCAGGTGCAGATCGATGAAGAGGAGGTCGGGCTCACCTTCGGCGCGCCGGACGACATGGTCGTCCCAAACCTTCTCCGCGAGTGTCCTACCCATCGCTTTCCCTCCGGCCGGCGTCTTCGCCGGCCCAACTAGAGATTCGGTGCGCCCCCGTCCGGACCCCCGTACGGGGCGGTGGCTACGGGCCGTTGTGCGGCCGCCCCTACAGGTTCGCAACTTCCCCGGAAAATTGAACTTGCGTTTCACAGAGTGAGACGCGAGTATCGTCGTATGGACAACTCTAGCGGCGTCGGCGTTCTCGACAAGGCAGCTCTGGTATTGAGCGCCCTGGAGTCCGGGCCTGCCACCCTCGCCGGGCTGGTAGCGGCGACCGGGCTCGCACGACCCACGGCCCATCGACTGGCCGTGGCACTGGAACACCACCGCATGGTGGCGAGGGACATGCAGGGCCGTTTCATTCTCGGCCCCCGCCTGTCGGAGCTCGCCGCGGCGGCGGGCGAGGACCGGCTGCTCGCCACGGCGGGACCGGTGCTCACCCACCTCCGCGACATCACCGGCGAGAGCGCCCAGCTCTACCGCCGGCAGGGCGACATGCGGATCTGCGTGGCGGCGGCGGAGCGGCTGTCCGGACTGCGGGACACCGTGCCGGTCGGCTCCACGCTCACCATGAAGGCGGGATCCTCCGCCCAGATCCTGATGGCCTGGGAGGAGCCGGAGCGTCTGCACCGCGGCCTCCAGGGCGCCCGCTTCACGGCGACGGCGCTCTCCGGCGTACGGCGCCGGGGCTGGGCCCAGTCGATCGGTGAGCGCGAACCGGGCGTGGCCTCGGTCTCCGCTCCGGTGCGCGGCCCCTCGAACCGGGTCGTCGCGGCGGTCTCGGTCTCCGGGCCGATCGAGCGGCTGACCCGCCACCCGGGCCGGATGCACGCCCAGGCGATCATCGACTCGGCCGCCCGGCTGAGCGAGGCGCTGCGCCGCACGGGCTGAACCGGCGCCCGTCCCGCTTCCCCCAGCAGCCGCCCCAGCGTCGTGGCGGCCCCTTCTCCTTCTCCGGCCCCTCCGCGCCCGCCCCTCAGGGCCTCACCCGGCCGACGAGCGATGTGCGAAACGGTCCGCCGCACGGCGGCCCCGCCCCTCGATCGGCAGCGAACCGGTCGCCGCGGCCAGTCCGTACAACGGCATGTCGGCGTAGATGGACTCGTAGCCGCCCTCGGGCACCACATAGGTCTCGTGCCACAGCCCCACGTGCTGCCGGGACTTCTTCTCCTTGCGGTTGATCATCGCCCACGCCCTGCGGTGGAACATGTCGGGCGCGGCGGCGTACGCGTACAGCTTCTCCTTCGACTCCCAGTACTGGACGACGTAGTAGGTCCTGGGCGACCCGGACAGCAGGGTGCAGCCGAGCAGGCCCCTGCTCCTGTCCCGCCTCAACTCCCGGAGCATGCGCGGCATCGCGAGAAGCACGGGAAGCCAGTGGTGCACTCCCCGGAAGTGGTTGATGCGCATGCCGATCAGCAGGACCACCACATCACCCTCGGCCGCGGCGGTCGTCCGTCCCGGAATCGGTTTCGCAAACATGCGGGCCCCCTGGCACCTTGTTGGAGAGTGGAACTATCCAATGGTTGGATCGTGGCACCGCCCGGCGGGCGGCGCAAGGGAAGGGGCGGAATGCGACTCTCGGAACTGAGCGAGCAGAGCGGCGTCAGCACGGCGACGATCAAGTACTACCTGCGCGAGGGGCTGTTGGCGCCGGGGCAGCGGGTGAGCGCGACGCAGGCCGAGTACGACGAGAGCCATGTGCGCCGGCTGCGACTGGTCCGGGCCCTCCTCCAGGTGGGCCGGCTCCCGGTGGCCACGGCCCGGGAGGTGCTGAGCCACGCCGACGACGAGTCCCTCGGCCGGACGATCCGGCTGGGCGCGGCCCTCTGGTCGCTGCCGCACGGCCCGGACGCGGACCCGGAGGCGCCGGAGACGGCGGCCGCCACCGCGGAGGTGGACCGCCTGCTGGACCGGCTGGGCTGGACGACCGCCCGGGAGATCGGCCCCCTCTCCCCCTCCCACCGGTCGCTGGTGGCGTCCCTGGCGACCCTGATCCGGCTCGGCTACCCGTTCCGGGACGACTATCTGGCGGACCACGCCCGCCTCATGCACGAGGCGGCGGCCCGCGACCTGGACATGATGGAGACGTACCCCACACAGTCGGAACAGGTGGAGATGGCGGTCGCCTCCGCGGTGCTGTACGAACCGGTGCTCACCGCCCTGCGACGGCTGGCCCAGGAGGAGGAGTCGGCCAGGCGGTACGGCCTGTGAGCGCGGCGCGCGGACTCAGGCGGCCGCCCGGGTCCCAACGCCCCGCGCACACACAGCAGAAGGCCCCTCACCGGAGTGAAGGGCCTTCGCCTGATGCTCTGTTGTACCCCCGACCGGATTTGAACCGGCGCTACTGCCGTGAGAGGGCAGCGTGCTAGGCCGCTACACAACGGGGGCTTGGATACTGCGACTTGCTGGTCTTGCGCTGGGCTACCAGGACTCGAACCTAGAATGACGGTACCAGAAACCGTAGTGTTGCCAATTACACCATAGCCCATGGTGTTACAAGTACCCCCGACCGGATTCGAACCGGCGCTACTGCCGTGAGAGGGCAGCGTGCTAGGCCGCTACACAACGGGGGCCCTAGCGATCCTGCATCAAGAACGTGGGTGCGACCCAGATGTTCTCGCGGGAAGGATCTGTACCCCCGACCGGATTCGAACCGGCGCTACTGCCGTGAGAGGGCAGCGTGCTAGGCCGCTACACAACGGGGGCCCTAGCGATCCTGCATCAAGAACGTGGGTGCGACCCAGATGTTCTCGCGGGAAGGATCTGTACCCCCGACCGGATTCGAACCGGCGCTACTGCCGTGAGAGGGCAGCGTGCTAGGCCGCTACACAACGGGGGCTTGTTCCTGCAACTTGCTGGTCTTGCTGTCTTGCGCTGGGCTACCAGGACTCGAACCTAGAATGACGGTACCAGAAACCGTAGTGTTGCCAATTACACCATAGCCCACTGAAACGCAACCCCTCGGGGCCTTGTTCCTGTCTGCACTTCCCGTCCGGATCTTTCGTCCCGCTCGGGCGGCGCAGGAAGAACATTACCTGAAGGTGTCCGGCGCTCCAAAACGGGTATTGCCCGCCAGCAGGCCGGGAAGCTGGTCGAGGGCCGTGATCCGGACGAGTTCGGGCCGTCCGCCCCGGCCGCGGCGGTCGAGCCAGACACCCGCGAGACCGGCGGACACCGCACCCCGGGCGTCGATGTCGGGTTCGTCCCCCACGTACACGACCTCCGCGGGCGGCAGGTCCAGCGCCTCGCAGGCGGCGTGGAAGGCCTCGGGGGCGGGCTTGGAGATGCCCAGCTCCGCAGCGCACAGGAGGGTCTCGAAGCGGTCGCGCACACCGAGCACGGTCAGTTTGTGGTGCTGCTGTTCGAGGGCGGAATTGGACAGCACGCCGTGCCGGTGGGTCCCGGCCAGGGCGTCGAGCACGGGAACGGTGTCCGGGAAGAGTGCCCAGGACGCTTCGTAGTGGGCGATGTGCCGGTCGAACCAGGCATCCGCCTCGGCGTCGTCCAGCGGGCGGCCGAGGAAGTCCCTGGCCCGGTCCCGGCGCTGGCCCTGCCAGTCGGTCTCACCGGCGGCGAACCGCGCCCAGTGCTCCCGGGTGAGCCGCTGCCAGGCGTCGAGGGCCTCGTCCGCCGATGCGTACCCCCCGGGCAGGCCCTCCGCCGCGAGGTGCCGGGTCATTCCGGCGGCGGCGGCGCTCGTGTAGTCGAAGAGCGTGTCGTCGATGTCCCAGAGGACGGCCCTGATCGGCATGCACACCAGCGTAGGCGCCTACGCGGCCAGCATGGTGGGCTTTGCCGTGCTGTGCAGGCCGATGAAGACGATCTTCAGGTCGTCGATTTCCTCCAGGGAGAACAGATCATCCGGCCCGCCGGGCGCCCGGTCGTGGAACGGGCTGCCTACTTCGTACAGATCGCCGAGGTCGAGCACACCGCGCTTGGTGACCACGTCGACCGTGAGTGAGACGAAGTCCAGCTGCGCTGCGCTCAGCTGCTTCCCTGCGATGAAACCCTCGAACGCCCGCTGTGCGGCCTGCCGGTCCAGTCCGCACAGAGCACGGACGAACAGGCCAAGACCTCCCGTGGCCCGCACCTCGTCCAAATCCTCGGGCGAGGCTACTGCTTCGGCAAGAAAGATCTCCTCCAGACCGGCCAGGTCGTCTTCGGTGATCTGCTCGTTGTGACGCAGCTTGTGTACGGCCGGCTGGTCCTCGTGACGCAGCAGATAGGCGCGGGCCTTCTGGCGGAACCTCTGCTCGTCCGTGCCCGTCGGCATGTCCTTGATATCCGCCTCGGAGATCTCGCCGAACTCGTCCTCGAAATCGGTGTAGACGATCTTCCGCTTGGCCTTGGGGTCCACCAGCTTGGCCAGCCCTCGCAGCCGCCTGCGCAGGTCTTCGAGCATCGGCAGCGTGACGCCCTGCCACCACTCCTCGCCCGCTGCCGCCTCCAGCAGCTCCCGCTGCTCGCAGACGGCCGGGATGTTGGTCTTCCCGAGCAAGTTCTCCACGAGCTCGCGGACCTTCTGGCGCAGCTTGGCGTACTCCTTGCCGCCGTCCAGCGCCGCGAGCTGGAGACGGAAGGCGATGAGGTCGAAGCGCTTGGCTTCCTCGCGCGTCTCGTCCGGGTCCGGTTCGTGATCGCTGGGCAGGTGGAGCAGCTTCTCGCGGACCGTGTGTTCGGCGTCTTCGTCGATGCGGTGCCAGGTCCGGAAGTCGGCGAACGTCTCGATGTCACGGCGGTGCGGCCGGACGAGGAAGTTGTCCAGGTTCATCCCGGCCACGGTGGCGTGCAGGCGATGAGCCAGGGCCCACCTGACCGACGGCTCGGTCGCGATGGCGTCGGGGCCGCCGTCTCGGGCCGGGTCCGGCTGGTCCCGGCGGTCGAGGCTGCGCAGCAGGTCTAGTTGCAGACCGAGCAGGCGCTCTGTGAGGGCGGGCGCCTGACGGGCTTCGACTCCATCGAGGTCGCTGTTGAAAAAGTCGATGTTGCCGCAGAAGTCGAAGACGCGGAAGTTCTGCTTGGCGTGATCGGGGTTCGTCTCGTCCGGCCCGAACAGGGCCGGGCGCAGCCGGGTGCCGCGGCCGATCATCTGCCAGAACTTGGTCTTGGAGAAGACCGGCTTGGCAAAGACCAGGTTGACGACCTCCGGCACGTCGATGCCCGTGTCCAGCATGTCGACGGAGATCGCGATGTCGGGTTCCTTGCGCGCTGCGGAGAAGTCCTCGATCAGGGACTGGCGGTAGGTCTCCTTGTACGTGATCACGCGCGCCTGGTGGCCGGCGCCCTTGGGATAGTTGGCGTTGTACCGGGCCTCGATGAACCGGGCGTGCTCGTTGTTCTTCGCGAAGATGATCGTCTTGCCGAGGCGGTCACCGCCCTCGACCCGGTGGCCCTGGGTGACCAGGACTTCCAGCATCTTGTCGACGGTGTCATCGTTGAACAGGAATCTGTTCATCTCGTGACGGCTGACGGCGTCGGGCTTGTCACCGTCCTCCGACCACTCCTTGGCATCCCACTCGGCCTTCTCCTCCTCGGAGAGCTCCTCGTAGCGGATGCCGTGCTCCATGAACTTCAGCGACACCTTCACGGCCTTCGGCGGCACGAGGTATCCCTCCCCGACCGCCTCGTTCAGACCGTAGGAATCAGTGGGGACGCCGTCCTCCAGCTGGAACAGCTTGTACGTGTTGCGGTCGATCTCGTCCTTCGGGGTGGCGGTCAGACCGAGGAGGAGCGAGTCGAAATAGCGGAAGATCGCACCGTACTTCGCATAGACGGAACGGTGGGCCTCGTCGATGACGACGAGGTCGAAGTACCCGGGACCGAAGCGGCGGCGGCCCGTGCTGTCCGTTACGTCGATCTGCTTCATCATCGTCTGGTAGGTGGAGACGAAGACGTGCGCCGACGCGGACTTGTCATCCAGGAGACTGGCGACGGGGGTATTAGGAAGGTGCTCCTTGAACGCCTTCATCGTCTGGATGACGAGGGCTTCGCGGTCGGCGAGGAACAGCACGCGCTGAGCCCAGCCGGCCTTCTTCAGCTGGTCGACGAGGGCCACGGTGGTACGGGTCTTGCCGGTGCCGGTCGCCATGACGAGGAGGGCCTGACGCTGGCGGTCGCGTTCGTACGTCTCACCGACGCGCTTGATGGCACGCAGCTGGTAGGGGCGGCCGGCGATCTGCTCGTTGACCGGGGTCGTGGTCAGCGAGAGGCGGCCCGCGCGCTGCCGTACATGCCAGTGGAGCTGGTCATGAGTAAGAAAGCCCTGGATCCGGCGGGGCGGGTAGCGCAGGCCGTCGTCCCAGAGGTGGATCTCGTAGCCGTTGGTGTAGAAGATCACCGGGCGGCGGTTGAACTCGGCTTCGAGGGCGTCCGCGTACAGCTTGGCCTGCTGCTGGCCGTCGCGGGGGTCGCGGCGGGTGCGCTTGGCCTCGACGACGGCGAGGGGCTTGCCGTCGGCGCCCCACAGGACGTAGTCAACGGCACCGTTGCCGGAGACGGTCTGCATGCCGGTAACTCTGCGCTCGACGGTGTACTTGCCCGCCGGATCGGCCCCGGTGCCCGCCAGATCCCAGCCGGCCTCCTTGAGAAGGAGGTCTATGAACGTGTTCCGGGTGGCACGCTCGTCGTAGTCGTGGGTGTCCTGAACCCTCTGGTTCGCGGCCTTGGCCGCGGCGACCTGGGCCCGGAGTTCGGCAAGCTGCGCTGCGAGGTCTTCACTCGCGGCACGGGCCTTGCCGAGCTCGTCCGCCTGTTGCTGGTAGTGGTTCTGGTCCTCATCCGCCTGCTTGCGCAGCTCCGCCTGCTTCTTGAGACGTGCCTCGGGAGAGAGCGGGCGCGGGATGGCGGTGGAGTCGAACTCCATGCCCGCGGTGGGGAGGTCGTGGGCCTGGCCCGTGTAGGTGCGGGCGAACCAGTAGAGCGAGTGGAACAGCTCGCGCAGGCTCGCGACGGCGGTCTGCGAAGGCACGGGGGTCTGCTTGTGGACCGCGTGGTTGCCCTGGCGGCGGATGATGTCCATCTTCGCGTTCACGGCGGGCCCGACGAGCGTCCGGAACGACGGCTCGTGGAGCATCGCGTTGAGGTCCATCTTGTACGGGGCCCGGAGCGAGGTGTCCTTGTCGTACATCCAGTGCACGGCCAGCTCGATCGCCCGACGGGCGTAGAAGCAGGCGGCCCTGGGGTCGGTGTACACGAAGCGCTCGGCGCGGGTGGCTTCCTCGTGGAGGGCGGGCCATTCGGCACGGAGGAAGGCGAAGTTTCCCGCGGGGCGGGTGATGTGGTGGGCGGCGGCATCGTCGGGGGATGGGCGCGGCGTCGGGGGGCCGGGGGTGGGGCGCGGCCCCGGCTTGGGCCGTTCCGCCTTGCCACTGCTGTCGCCGAAGCCGTCGTGCCCTCGGTTGCCGTCGTTCCCTCGGTTGCTGGCCATCGCTGTGGCGCCCCTCTCCCCTGTGCCGGTCGCTGTACGCGGCCGTGAGCTACGTGATGCGGCAGCACCGACCGCATCCCGGGTCTCCCCAGACCGGGCGCGGTCGGCGTGGTGATGCGGTGGTTCGTGTACGGCGTTACGGGTTACGCGGCTTCATGATTCCGGAGCCGGCCGGCGAAGGCACGCTGCTGGAGAGACCCGAATAGCTCGTCCAGGGCGACTAGGTGACGGTTGTGATCAGCTTTCAACTCGTCGAGTTTTGCGATCCTTGCCGCGAACTGCCGCTGTGCGGAAACATCCGGTGCGGGCACCCTCAGACTTCGGCAAGTGGGCAGAGACAGGTGCTTCACCGTGCTCCCGGAACCGCTTCGCTCGTATTGCCCCTTCAGGTACGGGCTTCTAAGTGCCGCCGACAAGTACTCAGGCGTGGCACGATCGGGATCCACCCTGTAGAGCATGAGGCGCTGGCCCAGGAATACGTGATCATCCGTGGCGAGAACGCCGACCTCCCCCACCGGGGCTTCTCTGGTCAGCAGTACGTCACCCCGGCGAGGCGTAGCCCGTCTGTTCCAGCGCCGGAATACGTCTTCCTCCACATATCGGGTGACACGGAGGTCGACTCGCCCGTTCTTCACGTTGGTCGTGCGAATCATCTTGAAGGGAGTCGCCCTGTCAACGACCGGGGCGGTCCGGTTCACGCAGTCAACCACCAGCGAACACAGTTCATCGATGCTGACAACCGGAGTGCCCGTGTCTTCGGGGTCGAACATGTCCAGGAAAATGGCCTGGGCGAGATCGTCGAGGAGCGCGATGGCCTCGCGGCGCTTGCCTCGGAGGGTGTCCACCTGGTCCAGGACCACGGCAAGGCGACGCTGCTCCGCTAGCGGGGGGAACGGAACCGAGATATCGGCCACGTGAGCCGGGCGCGCCCGCATCAGCGAACCGCCGACTCCCGCCACCGTTTCCATGAACCGGCGATGAAACGGATCACTCAGGAGAATCTGCCTGAGGTACGGGGGATGGAGCTTCTCCCCGCGGAACACGATCCACTCCCCGGAAGCGATCACCCTGTCCGCATGCCCATCACTCACTACCCAGGCACGTCGAATATGGGGAACAATCTTCGAGAGAAGAACATCCCCAGGGCTCACTACTTGCTTCGATGACCCGATCTCCGCCCCGAGTACGCTGTCCGGCGTTCCCCGGTCGAATGCCGGAATGCTGTAAAGAGTGAACCTCTCATCCGCGAATCGGGACGGGTCGATGGTTCCTCCACGGGAAACCATTACCTCCTTGAGGCGCAGCATCGAATAATCCGTCACGAAATCATCCCCTTGAGCTCATCCGTCCCCTTGGTGATCTCGGCGTCCAAATGTTCGAGGTCGGCGAGAATTTCGAGGGGGGACCGGGTCTTGATCTCCTCGTGGATGATTTCCTTGTAGCGGTTCAGCGACAGGTCGTATCCCTGGGCGGCAATGTCCGCCTTGGGGACACAGAAACTCTGTTCGGTCCTCGCACGGTCGCGTTCCGAGGTGTCTCGCTTGAACCAACGGGTCAGGACGTCCGGAAGGTTGTTCTTCTCGTGCTCATCCGCGGTCAGAGGCATGTCCGCAGGTGTCGGGCGGACGCCGAGACGGCCCTCGGGAAGGAGTTCGTTGCGCTTGTCGTCCAGAGACAGCCCATCGGCCTTGACGTCGTAGAACCAGACGTCGTCCGTGCCGCCACTGTCGGTGCGGGTGAAGAAGAGGATGGCCGTCGAGACTCCGGCGTACGGCTTGAAGACGCCGCTCGGGAGTTTGACCACCGCTTGGAGTCGCTGCTCCTCGACCAGCATGCGGCGGAGTTCCCTGTGAGCCTTCGAGGCACCGAAGAGGACACCGTCGGGAACGATGACCGCCGCGCGGCCACCGGGCTTGAGGAGCCGGAGGAACAGGGCGAGGAAGAGAAGTTCCGTCTTCCTGGTCCTGACGATCGACTGGAGGTCCTTCGCCGTCGACTCGTAGTCCAGGCTGCCCGCGAAGGGCGGATTGGCGAGGATCAGGGAGTACTTCTCGGACTCGCCGGCCGCCGACTCCGCGAGGGAGTCACGGTAGCGGATGTCCGGGTTCTCCACGCCGTGGAGCAGCATGTTCATCGAGCCGATGCGGAGCATCGTGGAATCGAAGTCGAAGCCGTGGAACATCGACTCGTTGAAGTGCTTGCGCTGTTCCCTCCCGAGCAACGCTTCCCGATGGGTGCGCTTGACGTACGACGACGTCTGCACCAGAAAGCCCGCCGTGCCGCAGGCCGGGTCACAGATCTCATCCCCGGGTCCGGGCTGAGTCATCTCGACCATCAGGTCGATGATGTGCCGAGGCGTGCGGAACTGGCCGTTCTGACCGGCTGAGGCGATCTTGGCGAGCAGGTACTCGTAGATGTCGCCCTTGGTGTCGCTCTTGTCCATGCCGAGGTCGTCGAGGAGGTCGACGACCTTCGCGAGGAGGTTCGCGTTCGGGATGGTGAAGCGGGCGTCCTTCATGTGGTGCGAGTACGTCGAGTCGTCCCCGCCCATACGGCGCAGGTACGGGAAGACGCCTTCGGCGACGAGCCCGTACATGATCTCGGGGTCGCGGACCTTGAAGTTCTGCCAGCGCAGGTCCTGCTGGTCCGTGTCGAAGAACGGGTCGGGGTCAGGTGTGCCCGTGGCGTTCGCCCTGCGATCCCTGACCGTCTGGAGCTCGTCCAGCCGCTTGATGAAGAGCAGGTAGGTGATCTGCTCCATCACCTCCAGCGGATTGGAGATGCCACCCGACCAGAACGCGTCCCAGACACGCCCCACCTTGCTCTTCAGATCACCGGTAATCACCTTGCGAGCTTACTTCCACCCACTGACAACAGGGGCCAGTCCGTTCTGGCTACGCGTACTGCCCGCTCGCGTAACGCCGTAGGCCGGGCCACCCACTGGGCAGCCCGGCCTACGGCGTACCTATGACCGCTGCGCCGCCAGCTTCGCCAGTGCCGCGTCCACCCGGGCCAGCGTCTTCTCGCGGCCGAGGATCTCCAGGGACTCGAAGAGCGGCAGGCCGATCGTGCGGCCGGTGACGGCGACGCGGACCGGGGCCTGGGCCTTGCCGAGCTTGAGGCCGTGCTCCTCACCGGCGGTGAGGACGGCGGTCTTCAGGGCGTCCGCGTTCCACTCGGCGTCGGCCAGCTTGGCGCGGGCCGTGACGAGCAGGGCGTCGGAGCCCTCCTTCATGGCCTTGGCCCAGGACGCCTCGTCGGTCGCCGGCTCGTCGAGGAAGAGGAAGTCGACGTTGGCCGTGATCTCGGAGAGGACCGTGACGCGCGTCTGGGCGTGCGGGGCGATCGCCGCGAACAGGTCCGCGTCGAAGGCCTCCGGGGCCCAGGGGGCGAACGGCGCCTTCAGCCACGGGCCGCAGGCCTCGGTGAAGGTCTTCACGTCGAGCCGGCGGATGTGCTCGGCGTTGACGTGCTCGCACTTCTTGAGGTCGAAGCGGGCCGGGTTGGCGTTGACGTCCTTGATGTCGAACGCGGCGACCATCTCGTCGATGTCGAAGATGTCGCGGTCCTCGGCGATCGACCAGCCGAGCAGCGAGAGGTAGTTGAGCAGCCCCTCCGGCAGGAAGCCGCGCTCGCGGTAGAGGTTGAGCGAGGCCTGCGGGTCGCGCTTGGAGAGCTTCTTGTTGCCCTCGCCCATGACGTACGGCAGGTGGCCGAACGCGGGGGTCTGCTTGGCGATGCCCAGCTCGATCAGCGCCCGGTACAGCGCGATCTGGCGCGGGGTGGAGGAGAGCAGGTCCTCGCCGCGCAGGACGTGGGTGATCTCCATCAGCGCGTCGTCGACCGGGTTGACCAGCGTGTAGAGCGGGGCGCCGTTGGCGCGGACGATGCCGTAGTCCGGCACGTTCTCCGGCTGGACGGTGATGTCGCCGCGGACCAGGTCGGTGAAGGTGATGGCCTCGTCGGGCATCCGGAAGCGGACGATGGAGGTGCGGCCCTCGGCCTCGTACGCCGCCTTCTGCTCCGCGCCCAGGTCGCGGCAGTGGCCGTCGTACCCGGACGCCTTGCCTGCGGCGCGGGCGGCGTCGCGGCGGGCGTCGAGCTCCTCGGTGGTGCAGTAGCAGGGGTACGCGTGGCCGGCGGCGAGGAGCTTCTCGGCGACGTCCTTGTAGAGGTCCATGCGCTGCGACTGGCGGTACGGGGCGTGCGGGCCGCCGGTCTCGGGGCCCTCGTCCCAGTCGAGGCCGAGCCAGCGCATCGCGCCGAGGAGCTGCTCGTACGACTCCTCGGAGTCGCGCGCCGCGTCGGTGTCCTCGATGCGGAAGACCAGGGTGCCCTGGTGGTGGCGGGCGAAGGCCCAGTTGAAGAGGGCTGTCCGGACCAGGCCCACGTGGGGGTTGCCGGTCGGGGAGGGACAGAAACGTACGCGTACGTCGGTGTTAGCCACGCTTGATCACCTTGTTGGTGAGAGTGCCGATGCCTTCGATGGTGACGGCGACCTCGTCGCCGACATGGAGGGGTCCGACCCCTGCGGGAGTACCGGTGAGGATCACATCGCCCGGGAGCAGCGTCATGGCTTCCGTGATGTGGACGACCAGGTCCTCGATCGAGCGGATCATTTCGCTCGTCCGGCCGAGTTGCCGTTGCTCGCCGTTGACCGTGGCCTGGATGGCGAGGTCGGCGGGGTCGAGGTCGGTCTCCACCCAGGGGCCGAGCGGGCACGAGGTGTCGAAACCCTTGGCCCGGGCCCACTGCTTCTCGCGCTTCTGCGCGTCGCGGGCGGTCACGTCGTTGGCGCAGGTGTAGCCGAAGATGACGTCCTTGACCCGCTCCCGCGGCACTTCGCGGCACATCCGGCCGATGACCACGGCCAGCTCGGCCTCGTGGTGCACCTCTTCGGAGAAGGAGGGGTACTCGATGGCGTCGCCGGAGCCGATCACCGAGGTGGTGGGCTTGAAGAAGGCGACCGGGACGTCGGGGACCTCGTTGCCGAGTTCCGCGGCGTGCTCCGCGTAGTTGCGGCCGATGGCCACGACCTTGTTGGGTAGCACGGGCGGCAGCAGCCGGACCTTGCTCAGCGGGACCTTGGTCCCGGAGAGCTCGAAGTCGGCGTACGGGATGCCCTTGATGATGTCGAGGACGAGACCATCGGGCCCGTCGCCCTCGACGGCGCCGAAGGCGACATTGCCGTCGATGGAGAACCTGGCGATGCGCACGGGAAGCTGTCGCCCCTCACTTGCTGGGTGGCTGAAGACTGATGCTCCAGGCTAGCGCCTCGCCCGGCGAGGTTTGCCCCGTTAGGAGCGCCGTCCGGTGCGTGCGATCGCAAGGCGCCGGAGCGTCCTCGTGGCGGAGCCACGTGGGCGTTTCGGCAACGCCGCGAGCGCGTGTGCCGGGCGGCGCGACGGGGCAAACCTCGCCGGGCGAGGCGCTGGCGCGGGTGAGGGGTGACGCTGCGCGGATTACTCCGCGGCGGCGGTGACGGCCGCGGGGGCCGTCATGAGGATGGTGCGGCGCGGGTTGGCCGTCTGCGTCGGCAGGGCGACTGCGTGCTCCGGCTGCTCCGGCGTCCGCAGCGCTTCGGCGTCCTTGAGGTGCGCCAGCGTGGTGCGCCGGGGGTTGGCAATGTTGCGGAACATCATCGTCGTCTTCATCTGCCGTACGGACCCTGTCGGTAGGGGCGCCACTCGCGGGGGCGCCGGTTGTCGGTTCTGCCATCCCTGTAAAGCGTCAGGCTAAACATCCAATTCCCTCCGAAGGTCGTGAAGAGACGGCGATCATCATGTGAGTTTGCTCACGAAGCAGCCGACAATTACTCCAATTCGGGCGGCTCGCGTGGGTGGACGAAACGGTCATTGCATCCCTGAATCCACCATTCCGCTCCTGATCATGTCGACTGGGACACCCTCCACCCCCATCTGATTCACCCGTGATCGTCCGTTATGTCAGGGAAGGGTCTCCACGGCTTGTTACCCCTCCATCACAACGTGTCACGCAGGTCACAGCCCGGTACCTGGCCCTTGTTGGAGATCCGCCACTGTGCTGGAATTCCACGCACCGCCGCGGGTTTCAAGCCGGCGCGCAGGGGCGCAACGCAGCGCCGAGTGGCGGCGGGAAGGGGAAGAGCGCCGGTCACTCACGACCACCATGGGGCGGTACAACGCCCCACGACGCCGACACCGTTCATCCGTCCATGACGGAAGAACGCCTGGTCCAGAGGTTGCGACGCTAGTGCAGGGACGTTTCAAGAGGGATGGCAGCGCTGCGGCGGAACAGGAGCCGCGCGGCGGGACCGACCGCGGTTCCTCGCCCCAGCACGCCCAGAACCCCGGACCGGCCGCGGCCGGCGACAACAGCGACCGCGAGCGGCGGCCCGGCCCGGCGACGGGCGGTGGGTCCGATCCGGTGTCCGCGCTCAAGCCGCGGGGCCCGGTCAACACCGGCTCCCGGGTAGCTCTCCGCAACTGGCGCATCAGCACGCGCCTGGTCTCCCTGCTCGCCCTCCCCGTGGTCGCCGCGACCACGCTGGGTGGTCTCCGTATCAATGACTCCATGAACGACATCCAGCAGCTGGAGCACATGCAGCTGCTGACCCGGATGACGAAGCAGGCGACCTCGCTGGCCCAGGCGCTCCAGGAGGAGCGCGACCGGTCGGCGGGACCGCTGTCCAACGGCGTGCCGGCGGACGACTTCAAGGTCACGGAGCCGCGGAAGAAGACCGACCGTGCGAAGAAGGCGTTCTTCAACGCGACGAACGACATCGGTGACACCACCGGTGACGAGGCGCTGGAGAGCATCCACTCCAGCATCCAGCAGATCGCCTCGCAGCTCGGCTCCATCCGCGACATCCGCAAGCAGGCGTACGCGAAGGACAGTCCGAGTCTCCAGACCGTCGACGCCTACAGCCAGCTGATCACCTCGCTGCTGAGCCTCTCCCAGGACATGGCGCAGGCGACCAGCAGCCCGGAGATGATCAAGCGGACCCGTGCCCTGGCGGCCTTCTCCTCCGCCAAGGAGTACGCCTCGGTCCAGCGCGCGATCATCGCCGCCGCGCTGCCGGGCGGCAACGACAAGCAGCCCCACCTCGACCGCAACGACCAGCAGTTCGGTCTGGCGGCCCAGCGCAAGGAGGACGCGGCCCGCCGCTCCTTCGAGGCGATCTACACCACCACGGGCAAGAGCGCCGACGAGCTGACCTCCACGCTCGACGAGGGCCAGCCCGAGATCAAGGCCGCCGACACCTACGCCAAGAAGGTGCTCGACAACGCGAACGGCATGGCCGGTCCCGGCGCCCGCCGTTCGTACATGGACTGGTACGACCAGGACTCCACCAAGATCCAGGCCATGAAGCAGATCGAGGAGACGCTCCTCAGCGACATGGAGGGCAAGGCGCGCGAACTGCGCGACGAGTCCCAGCGCGAGGCGATCATCTCCGGTGCGCTGATCCTGCTCGTGCTCGGTGTCTCGCTGGTCGGCGCCTTCGTCGTCGCCCGGTCCATGATCCGCTCGCTGCGCCGGCTGCAGGACACGGCCACGCGCGTCGCCCAGGACCGGCTGCCCGAGCTCGTCAAGCAGCTGTCCGAGGCCGACCCGCAGGATGTGGACACCTCCGTCGAGTCGGTCGGTGTGCACTCCCGTGACGAGATCGGCAAGGTGGCCGCGGCCTTCGACGACGTGCACCGCGAGGCCGTTCGTCTCGCCGCCGAGCAGGCCCTCCTCCGGGGCAACGTCAACGCGATGTTCACCAACCTCTCGCGCCGTTCGCAGGGTCTCATCCAGCGTCAGCTCTCGCTCATCTCCGAGCTGGAGTCGCGCGAGGCCGACCCGGACCAGCTGTCCTCGCTCTTCAAGCTCGACCACCTCGCGACCCGTATGCGCCGTAACGGCGAGAACCTCCTCGTCCTCGCGGGCGAAGAGCCGGGCCGCCGGTGGACCCGTCCGGTGCCGCTGGTCGACGTGCTCCGTGCCGCCGCGTCCGAGGTGGAGCAGTACGAGCGCATCGAACTGGCCGCGGTGCCCGCGACCGAGGTCGCCGGCCGGGTCGTCAACGACCTCGTGCACCTCCTCGCCGAGCTGCTGGAGAACGCCACGTCGTTCTCCTCGCCGCAGACGAAGGTCCGGGTCACCGGTCACGCGCTGCCCGACGGCCGGGTGCTGGTCGAGATCCACGACACCGGCATCGGCCTCTCCCCCGAGGACCTCGCGGCGATCAACGAGCGGCTCGCCTCGCCGCCCACCGTGGACGTCTCGGTCTCCCGCCGCATGGGTCTGTTCGTGGTCGGCCGGCTGTCCCTGCGTCACGGCATCCGCATCCAGCTGCGCCCGTCCGACTCCGGTGGCACGACCGCGCTGGTCATGCTCCCGGTCGACGTCGCGCACGGCGGCAAGCAGCCGATCCCCAAGCAGGCCCCGGGTCAGCAGACCCCCGCCCCCGGCGGGCTCCTGGCCGGCGGCAACGCGCCCCGTCCCGGTCTCGACAGCGCGTCCTCGGCCCCGGCCGGGCGGCTCGCCGCCGGTCCCGGTGCCACGCGTGGCCAGGTCGGTGCGGGTTCCGGTCCGCGGGCGGCCCTGCCGGCCCGCGACGGCGGCGCCGGCCGGCCCCAGAACCAGCAGGGCCAGCCCGGTCAGCCGGGTCAGCAGAACGGCCAGCAGAACTCCGCGTTCCAGAGCCCCGGGTTCCCGGCCGACGGTCCGCAGGGCCGGCAGCCGGACGCCTCGCGCCCCGAGCCGCCGCGTCAGGGCGGCGGCCTCTCCGGCGCCTTCGGCGGCGGTGCCCGGCTGGGTGCCCGCGGCCAGGGTGACGGCGGGCGTACGGACTCGGGTCAGCCGAGCCTGTTCGACCAGAAGCGCCCGGAGCAGAACGGTCCCGGACGGCAGGCCCCGCAGCCCCAGCAGCAGAACCAGAACCAGGGTGGCCAGGGCGGTTTCCAGCAGCCCGGCCAGGGCGGTTTCCAGCAGCCCGGCCAGAACAGCCGGCAGCTGCCTCCGGTCGGCGGTCCGCGTGCGGAGCTTCCCGGTGGCAACCCCCAGCCGCAGCGCCCGCAGACCACCAGCTGGGGTTCGAACGAGGAGCCGCCCGCACCGCGGCGCTCCCCGCTCGACGCGCCCCGCGGTCACGAGGAGCCCGAGTCCACCGGACAGTTCCAGCGTCCGCTGAACCCGCCGCCGCTCAGCCCGCGTCAGCCGATGGACAACCAGCAGGGGCCCGGCTCCACCGCCGAGTTCGCCCGCCCGGACTTCTCGGGGCCGCCGCCGCAGCAGCGGCCGGTGCCGCAGCAGCAGGCGCCGGACCCGGCGAGCACCGCGCAGTTCGCCCGCCCGGACTTCGGTCAGCCCGCGCAGGGGCAGCCCGCCCCGCGCCAGCGCGACCGTGAGAACGGGGACTTCGGTGCTCCGCGTCCGCCCGTCGCGCCGGCCCCCGGCGGGGAGTACCGCCCCGCCCTGCCGCAGCAGCCGCAGCAGCCGCAGTCCGAGCTGCCGCCGGCCGGTCCGGGTGACGGCCGCACCCCGCTGTACGACACGCTGGAGACGAACTGGTTCCACGGACCGCAGCAGGGTGGCCAGCAGCCGCCCGCCGCACCGCAGGCACCTGCCTTCCCCCAGCAGCCCGCCGAGGAGCGTCCCGCTCCCGCCGCACCGCAGCGCGGTGCCGGTGACACCAACGGCGTCACAAGCTCCTGGCGCGCCTCGCCGAACGACGAACTCGTCCGGCAGGCGGAGCGGGTGAAGAAGCCCGCAGCAGGCGGAATAACCACGTCCGGTCTGCCTCGCCGGGTCCCGCGTGCCAATCTGGTGCCGGGCACCGCCCAGCAGCAGAACCACCAGTCCGGTCCCCAGGTGTCGCGTGCGCCCGATGATGTGCGCGGGCGACTGACCAATCTCCGCCGGGGCATCCAGCAGGGACGTCAGGCCAACAACGGCCCGTCGACCGGCAGTTTCCCTATCGGCCCCACTCACCAGCAGGAGCGTTAGTTGAGCCCGATGAGTCAGGCCGCGCAGAATCTGAACTGGTTGATCACCAACTTCGTGGACAACACCCCCGGGGTGTCGCACACGGTGGTGGTCTCCGCAGACGGCCTGCTGCTGGCGATGTCCGAAGGTTTCCCGCGCGACCGCGCCGACCAGCTGGCGGCCGTCGCCTCCGGTCTGACCTCGCTGACCGCGGGTGCCTCCCGGATCTTCGAGGGCGGCGCCGTCAGCCAGACCGTGGTGGAGATGGAACGCGGGTTCCTCTTCCTGATGTCCATCTCGGACGGCTCCTCGCTGGCCGTGCTGGCCCATCCGGACGCCGACATCGGTCTGGTCGGGTACGAAATGGCGCTGCTGGTGGACCGGGCGGGAACCGTCCTCACCCCGGACCTCCGCGCCGAGCTCCAGGGCAGCCTGCTCCATTAGGCGGCCGTGAACCGGTGACACAGACGATTAGCAAGACCGCACTCATCACTCGCCCGTCCGGCCGCTTACAGCCCCCCACCGGCCCCTTCAGACGGCAAGCCGACACCCTGCTGTCACGCCCGGAGGATTCATGACCCCGCCACCCGCCTCACCCGATCCGTACGGCGCGTTGAACCACGCGTCGTACGAAGGTGAAGGCGACCAGCCGCTGGTCCGTCCGTACGCCATGACCGGCGGCCGGACCCGACCGCGCTACCAACTAGCGATAGAGGCGCTGGTCAGCACCACGGCCGACCCCGCGCACCTGGGGACCCTGCTCCCCGAGCACCAGCGGATCTGCCACCTCTGCCGTGAGGTCAAGTCGGTGGCGGAGGTGTCGGCCCTGCTGTCGATGCCGCTCGGTGTGGCCCGGATCCTCGTCGCGGACCTGGCGGAAGCCGGCATGGTGGCCATCCACCAGCCGGGCAATGGAGAGGCCGGCGGCGCGCCGGATGTGACACTGCTCGAAAGGGTGCTCAGTGGACTTCGCAAGCTCTAGTGGCGGTGCGGCCCGGGCCACCACGTCGGCGAAGATCGTGGTGGCGGGCGGATTCGGCGTGGGTAAGACCACGTTTGTCGGTGCCGTTTCGGAGATCAATCCGCTGCGTACCGAAGCCGTGATGACGTCCGCCTCCGCGGGCATCGACGACCTGACGCACACCGGCGGCAAGACCACCACGACGGTGGCCATGGACTTCGGCCGCATCACCCTGGACCAGGACCTGATCCTGTACCTCTTCGGTACGCCCGGACAGGACCGCTTCTGGTTCATGTGGGACGACCTCGTACGCGGCGCCATCGGCGCCGTCGTCCTGGTCGACACCCGGCGCCTCGCCGACTGCTTCCCCGCCGTCGACTACTTCGAGAACAGCGGACTGCCGTTCGTCATCGCCCTCAACGGCTTCGACGGACACCAGCCCTACACCCCCGACGAAGTCCGCGAAGCCCTCCAGATCGGACCCGACACCCCGATCATCACCACCGATGCCCGGCATCGCGGTGACGCCAAGAGCGGCCTGATCACGCTGGTGGAGCACGCGTTGATGGCGCGGCTCAAGTAGGCACAAGTCGGTATTGCCGTACGGCAATTACAGTAGTCACACGGGGGTGGACTGTGTCCTTTGACACGATCCACCCCCGTATTCATAACGTTTCGAAAGAGAATTGCCCCACGGTCAGCACCCGATGCACACGATCGGTACCACTGTGCTCACATGAGCCCCGCCTTTTGGCGGGGCTCGTTCTTTATGCCCGTTTTATCTGAGGTCTGCGCCACTCGGAATCGCCCATTCCGACTGTTTGGAAGGCGGCCGGTAGCCGTGCTGCAATTCGACGAACTCCCGAGTAGTACGGCCCTGAACAAACACGGCACAACGTAGGTGCCGACGCCGAGAGGTTGTTGGTCGAGTGAGGCGTAACAGCGAGGGCTCCACGGGGCAGACGGAGCGGGGCAACTTCACCCCGCCGCCGCGCACCGCGGCGCCGTCCGCCGAGGTGTCCGAAGGGATACCGGCCGGTGGCAGTACCAGCCGGCTGTCCCCGCGCAACTGGCGGGTGGCCACCCGGCTGAACGCGATCCTCCTGATCCCGGTGCTCGTCGGCCTGGTCATGGGCGGATTCCAGGTGAAGGGTTCCGTCGACACCTGGCAGGAAGCCCAGAGCGCCGAGAAGACCGCGCTGATCGTGCGTGCGGCCGCCGAGTACGGACAGGCACTGCTCAACGAGCGCGACCTCAGCGCCCAGCCGCTGCTGTCCAACAAGCGCGACGACGAGGTCGTCACGCAGGTCCGGGCGACCACCGACGCGGCGGCGAAGAAGTTCGACGCGGCCGTGCAGGACATGCCGTCCAAGCAGGGCCTGGAGCGCCGCCTCAAGCTGTTCAAGCTGGAGGAGCCCAAGCTCCCGCAGCTGCGCAAGGCCGCCTACACCGCCGCTATGGACCCGGTGAAGACCGAAGAGGGCTACACCCAGGTCCAGCACTCCCTCATGGAGTTCTGCAACGAACTCGGCCTCGGCACCGGGAACATCACCAGCTACGGCCGTACCGTCTACGCGATCGAGCTGGCCAAGGCTGCAGAATCGCTTCAGCGCTCCATCGGCATGCACCTCCTGGTGCGGCCCAGCCAGGAGAACGGCAAGTTCAACGACCAGGTCAAGGCCTTCGGCTCGTACAACTACCTGGAGCAGATCGCCCTCGGTGAGTTCGTCTCCGGTGGCACCGAGGCCGACGCCGCCCGGCTGAAGCAGGTCATGGCCGGCAAGGCCGCCGAGGGCGCCGCCAAGCTCAAGACCGCCAAGGAGCAGGCCGACGCGGCCGGTGTGCCGTTCGTGACGCCGCCCACCGTCGACGGCTCCGTCTACGACGGCATGGCCCAGGAGATCGGCCAGGGCCAGAACCCCAGTGCGCTGAAGGCGAAGGGGATCACCCCCGAGACCTGGACGGCCGCCGCCACCGCGAAGTTCGACGGTTACACCACGGTCGAGGACGAGCTCGTCGACAAGGCGGTGACCGAGGCCGCGGAGATCTCCTCCAGCGCCCGGACCGACGCCATCGTCAACGCGGCGATCGTGATCATCGCCCTGCTGGCCGCCTTCGTGCTGGCCGGTCTGGTGGCCCGCCAGATGAGCCGCTCGATGCGCCGGCTGCGTACGGCCGCCTTCTCCATCGCCGAGCAGCGGCTGCCCTCGCTCGTCGACCAGCTCTCCCGGACCGACCCGGGCCGGGTCGACACCCGCGTCCAGCCGATCCCGATCAACAGCCAGGACGAGATCGGCGAGGTCGCCCGCGCCTTCGACCAGGTGCACCGCGAGGCGGTCCGGCTCGCGGCCGAGCAGGCCATGCTGCGGGGCAACGTCAACGCGATCTTCACCAACCTCTCGCGCCGCAACCAGTCGCTCATCGAGGGCCAGCTGACCCTCATCACCGACCTGGAGAACAACGAGGCCGACCCGGACCAGCTGGAGAGCCTCTTCCGGCTGGACCACCTGGCGACGCGTATGCGCCGCAACGGCGAGAACCTCCTGGTCCTCGCCGGCGAGGAGCCCGGCCGCCGCTGGAACCAGCCGGTGCCGCTGGTGGACGTGCTGCGGGCCGCCTCCTCCGAGGTGGAGTCCTACGAGCGCATCGAGCTCTCCGGTGTCCCGGAGACCGAGATCCACGGCCAGTCCGTCACCGACCTCGTGCACCTGCTGGCCGAGCTGCTGGAGAACGCCACCACGTTCTCCTCGCCGCAGACCAAGGTGCGGGTCACCGCGACCCGGCTGCCCGACAGCCGCGTGATGATCGAGATCCACGACAAGGGCATCGGCCTCACCGCCGAGGACTTCGCCGACATCAACCACAAGCTGGCCAACCCGCCGACGGTGGACGCCGCGGTCTCGCAGCGCATGGGCCTGTTCGTGGTCGGCCGCCTCGCCGACCGGCACGGCATCCGGGTCCAGCTGCGCCCCTCGGGCGAGCAGGCCGGGACCACCTCCCTGGTCATGCTGCCGGACGCGATCACCCACGGCGGTGGCGGCGACGCCCCCGCCCAGGACGACTTCACCGTCTCCTCGATCATTCCGCAGCAGCAGCAGGCCTTCGAGCCGGTGCCGCAGCAGCCGCAGCTGCGTACGGCGGCGGAGCTCGGCTTCGACGACTCCCGCTACGAGGACCCGTCCGCGGACGCCCCGCAGCTGGACCCGGTGGGCCGCTCGCTGATGCGTGAGGAGCGCCGGGCCGCGCTGGAGGCGCAGACCGGCGGCGAGCGCCCGCCGTTCCCGCAGCAGCAGGAGCAGCAGCCCTACGCCGAGGCCGGGTACGGCGAGACGTCCTACGCTCCGGAGCAGTACGCCCAGGAACCGCAGCAGGGTGCCCCGCAGGAGCAGACGTACGAGCAGCCCTCGTACGAAGGCACCTACGACCCGTACCGCGGTGACACCGGCTATGCCGGGCAGACCGGCTACGACAATGGCCAGAACGGTTATCCGGAGGCGGCTTACGGGACGCCCGAGGCGTCCGGGCCGGCCTATGACGAGCAGTACGCCGCCCAGCCCCAGCAGGCAGAGTGGGCTGATCAGGGCACGTACCAGGGCGCGTTCGAGCCGGTGGCGCAGGCCGAACCGGAATCTCGTCCGAGCGCACCCGCGGAACCCCGCGAACGCGTAGGCTTCGACCATTCGGGACCCGTCCCGAACTCCGGCCACGAGCTGACCAACGCCGGTCTGCCCCGCCGCGGCGGCCAGCAGCACTGGCAGCCCACCGGCCGCGGGAACGAGCGGCCCGCGGCCCCGCAGCAGGAGCAGCAGGAACCGCCGCAGCAGCCGACGCCCGCGCAGCGGGACGCCGACGGCACCGGCGGAACCGAGGGCACCGAGGACTGGCGCTCGGCGAACGACGAGCGCTGGGAGCGGGCCGAGAAGCTCCGGGAGCCGAAGGCGGGCGGGGTCACCCCCTCCGGTCTTCCCCGGCGCGTGCCCAAGGCCAACCTGGTCGAGGGCACGGCCGAACAGACCCAGCAGGGCGGCCCCCAGGTCTCCCGCGCCCCGGAGGACGTGCGTGGCAGGTTGAGCAACCTGCGACGTGGCGTGCTGCGGGGACGTAACGCGGGTTCGGACACCAGTAATACCTACAACCAGGAGCGTTAGTGTGAGCCCGATGAGCCAGGCGGCGCAGAATCTGAACTGGTTGATCACCAACTTCGTGGACAACACCCCTGGGGTGTCGCACACGGTGGTGGTCTCCGCCGACGGACTCCTGCTGGCGATGTCCGAGGGATTTCCGCGTGACCGCGCCGACCAGCTGGCGGCTGTCGCCTCCGGTCTGACCTCGCTGACCGCGGGTGCCTCGCGGATCTTCGAGGGCGGCGCCGTTAATCAGACGGTTGTGGAGATGGAGCGAGGATTCCTCTTCATCATGTCCGTTTCCGATGGATCTTCGTTGGCCGTTCTCGCACACCCGGACGCCGATATCGGTCTGGTTGGGTACGAAATGGCCCTTCTTGTCGACCGTGCCGGCAGTGTCCTCACCCCGGACCTCCGTGCCGAGCTTCAGGGAAGTCTTCTTAACTAGTAGACAGACAGTGCGTTTCGCGTCACCGCGCCATAAGGTGCGGTGGCGCGGACCCACTGGGATCGGGACCGGCAGGCGGAGGAGGAATCGTGGGTACACCCCCAGGCGGGCACCAGTTCAACGGTGGTCAGCAGGTACCGGGTGAGCACGGGGACCATGGTTACGGGTTCCCCTCCACACCCGGCAGACAGGGCGCGCAGCAGCCTTACCAGCCGTATCGGCAGCCGCAGCCGCCGCAGCACGTCCGGGGCTCGGACTGGCCGCAGCAGCCGCAGCAGCCGAACCGGCCGCAGCGCCCGCACCGGTACGACTCCCCGCAGCAGCCGCCCCGCATTCAGCCGGTGCAGCCGCGGCGGGCCCCCGAGCCGGCCGCGCCCGCCGCTCACAATCCGCTGGTCCGTCCGTACGCCATGACAGGTGGACGGACCCGACCGCGCTACCAACTCGCCATTGAGGCGTTGGTCAGTACGACGGCCGATCCGTCCCGGCTGCAAGGGCAGTTGCCCGAGCACCAGCGGATCTGCCGGCTGTGCATCGAGATCAAGTCGGTGGCCGAGATCTCGGCCCTGCTCTCGATCCCCCTCGGCGTTGCCCGGATCCTCGTAGCCGACCTGGCTGAGGCCGGACTCGTCGCTATCCACCAGCCCGGCGGCGACGAGTCCGCCGGCGGCCAGCCAGATGTGACACTGCTCGAAAGGGTGCTCAGTGGACTTCGCAAGCTCTAGCGGCGGAGCGGCCCGCTCCACTACCTCGGCGAAGATCGTGGTGGCAGGGGGCTTCGGCGTGGGTAAGACCACGTTTGTCGGTGCCGTTTCGGAGATCAATCCGCTGCGTACCGAAGCCGTGATGACGTCCGCCTCCGCGGGCATCGACGACCTGACGCACACCGGGGACAAGACCACCACGACGGTGGCCATGGACTTCGGCCGCATCACCCTGGACCAGGACCTGATCCTGTACCTCTTCGGTACACCCGGACAGGACCGCTTCTGGTTCATGTGGGACGACCTCGTACGCGGCGCCATCGGCGCCGTCGTCCTGGTCGACACCCGGCGCCTCGCCGACTGCTTCCCCGCCGTCGACTACTTCGAGAACAGCGGACTGCCGTTCGTCATCGCCCTCAACGGCTTCGACGGACACCAGCCCTACACCCCCGACGAAGTCCGCGAAGCCCTCCAGATCGGACCCGACACCCCGATCCTGACGACGGACGCGCGGCACCGGGCGGATGCGAAGAGTGCGCTGATCACGTTGGTGGAGCACGCGCTGATGGCCCGCCTGCGGTAGGGCCCTGCCGGGCCCGGATGTACGAAAGGCCCCGCACTCCCTGTTGGGAGTGCGGGGCCTTTCGTCCGGGGCGCCCGGGCTTCGGCCGTGCTTCGTCCTCAATCGCCGGACGGGCTCGATTTCGGCCGGCGCAGGCCTTGATCGAAGTGGCTGGGCCTGCAACAGCACGATGCGGCCACACCGCATCGGTGTGGCCGCATCTGTGGGGCTTGGACGTCAGCCCTGCCAGCTGTGGGGGGCACGGAAGCCCGGGGTGCGCTCCAGGCGTCGCCAGCCGGCGGTGTCGCGGCCTCGGTGGGCGGGGGCGTCGGTCGGCTGGGCGGCGGCGCGGGCGAGCAGGACCGCGGTTATGGCGGCCAGCTCCTCGGGGTCGGCAAGACCCTTCTCGACGCGCAGCACGGACTCGGCGGCAGTGCTCATGGGTGTCTCTCCGTCTTCTCGGCAGGTCTTCGCGGGGGCCTTGCAGGGTTGCTGCGGGGCCGCGGACTACTGCGGGGGGTTGCCGTGCTTGCGGGACGGCAGGTCGGCGTGCTTGGAGCGGAGCATCGCCAGCGAGGCGATCAGGACCTCGCGGGTCTCGGCAGGGTCGATGACGTCGTCGACCAGGCCGCGCTCGGCGGCGTAGTACGGGTGCATCAGTTCGGCCTTGTACTCCTTGACCATGCGGGTCCGCATGGCCTCCGGGTCCTCGGCGTCGGCGATCTGCCGGCGGAAGATGACGTTGGCGGCACCTTCGGCGCCCATCACCGCGATCTCGTTCGTCGGCCAGGCGTAGGTGAGGTCCGCACCGATGGACTGGCTGTCCATGACGATGTAGGCGCCGCCGTAGGCCTTGCGCAGGATCAGGGAGATCCTCGGGACCGTCGCGTTGCAGTAGGCGTAGAGCAGCTTCGCTCCGTGCCGGATGATTCCACCGTGCTCCTGATCGACGCCGGGCAGGAAGCCGGGTACGTCCAGAAGAGTGACGATGGGAATGTTGAACGCGTCACACATCTGGACGAAGCGGGCGGCCTTCTCGCTCGCCTCGATGTCCAGGACGCCCGCCAGGGCCTGCGGCTGGTTGGCCACGATGCCGACGACCTGGCCGTCCAGGCGGGCCAGCGCGCAGATGATGTTGCGGGCCCAGCGCTCGTGGATCTCCAGGAAGTCGCCGTCGTCGACGAGCTCCTCGATGACCTTGTGCATGTCGTACGGACGGTTGCCGTCGGCGGGGACCAGGTCCAGCAGGACGTCGCCGCGGCGGTCGGCCGGGTCGTCGCTCGCCACGGTGGGCGGGTTCTCCCGGTTGTTCGAGGGCAGCATCCCGATCAGGTAGCGGACCTCGGCGATGCAGGTCTCCTCGTCGTCGTACGCGAAGTGCGCGACGCCCGAGGTCTCGGCGTGCACATCGGCGCCGCCGAGGCCGTTCTGCGTGATCTCCTCGCCGGTGACCGCCTTGACGACGTCCGGTCCGGTGATGAACATCTGCGAGGTCTCACGGACCATGAAGACGAAGTCGGTGAGCGCCGGGCTGTAGGCGGCGCCGCCCGCGCACGGGCCGAGCATCACGCTGATCTGCGGGATGACACCGGAGGCGCGGGTGTTGCGCTGGAAGATGCCGCCGTAGCCGGCGAGCGCCGAGACGCCCTCCTGGATACGGGCGCCGGCGCCGTCGTTCAGCGAGACCAGCGGGGCACCGGCCGAGATGGCCATGTCCATGATCTTGTGGATCTTCGTGGCGTGGGCCTCGCCCAGCGCGCCGCCGAAGATCCGGAAGTCGTGTGCGTAGACGAAGACCGTCCGGCCCTCGACGGTGCCCCAGCCGGTGATGACACCGTCGGTGTAGGGCTTCTTCTCCTCCAGGCCGAAGCCCGTGGCGCGGTGCCTGCGGAGCTGCTCGACCTCCTTGAACGAACCCTCGTCCAGGAGCAGCTCGATGCGCTCGCGCGCCGTCAGCTTGCCCTTGGCGTGCTGCGCCTCGGTCGCCCGGTCACTCGGCCCGCGCCGGGCCTGCTCGCGCAGTGCCAGCAGTTCCGCCACACGGCCACGGGTGTCGCTCGGCTCGCCCTGGGTTTCGTCCACAACGGTCATGTATCGACCCTACGAACCCGACCAAGAAAATCCTGCCGTCGACTCTGTACAGTCTCCTGCCCGGTTTCCTGGTGGAGCCTGACAGAACCCTGGGTCCATGCAGGCGAAGTACCAGCCCGTACCCGCATTCGTTTGTGGGGGTTCCACAAGGGTTCACTGTGGTCTGCCGCACACCCCCCTCAGCCGGGGGGTCTCCGAGCGCTGGGTGTCCTGGACCTTCTGGACGTCCGCCAGCCGGTCCCGTACCGGATCGGAGGGGTGCGCCACGGTCAGCAGCACGGCCTCGTAGAAAGCATCCCGCACCGCCGCCGGCATGACGTCCGACGCGTCCAGGCAGAGCGGCACCTGCTGGCCCGTGAGCCGCCGGCTCACCTCCTTGTCGACCGGGCCCGTCTTGGGCGGGACCGCGGCGTTCGGCGAGAACACCCCGCCCTTGCGGCCCCAGTCCTCCTGGGCGTCCAGGGAGGCCAGCCGCCGGATCAGGCCGCGGGCAGCGCCGCTGCCGCCGAACAGCGCGGCGAAGTCGGCCGACACCTCGTGGGCCCTCACCCGGTAGGGACCGCCGGGCAGCAGGCGAGCGGAGTCCTCGAAGACCGCCCGGCCGCCGCGGTCCCCGTAGAAGGCGCGGGCGAAGGAGCCCTGGTGTTCCAGGTCGCAGCCGCCGCCGAAGAGCAGCCCGTGGCCCCCGGCCGGGCCGCGGTGGTCGGCCATCAGCATGTCCTCGGCCGTCCCCTTGTCCTGGGCGAGCATCCCGGCCCAGGCGGTCCAGGCGGCGACCACCCGGTCGTCGGTCCACGCCAGGTCGCCGGTCGCCCAGCGCTCGTACAGCCCGGGGCCGGCGCGCTGGAGGATGAGGTCCTCGATCCAGTCGCTGCCGGGCCAGCCCGACGCGCCGTCGTCGACCATGCCGATGCACCAGGAGGCCAGCGGTGCCGGGCCGCGTGCCGGGGGCGTGCCCTCGCGGTACCAGACGATGGACTTGAGGTCGGCCTTGAGCGGAAACCACAGATCGCCGGGGATGCCGTCCGCCCGGGGCCGCCAGGGGTTGCCGTACTGCTGCGGCTCGTACAGCCCCTCCAGCGAGCGCAGCCGTCTCTCGTCCGCATACTCCACGAGTTCGCCGACGCCCGGCAGGATCGCGATGTCGGGCGGGTCGCCGGCCTGCACCTCGGCGAGCAGCACCTCGCGGGTGGCGGCGGTGCCCTGGTAGGTGTACGGGATTCCGAACCCGTCCAGGACGTCCTTGAACTGCCGCTCCTGTTCGTCGGTCCACGGGCCGAGGATGGTCACCTTCGGTTCGGCGTCGCTGCCGCCGGGGGCCGCGAGTCCGCAGCCGGCCGCGGTCATCAGCAGGGCCAGGACGAGCAGAGTTGCGCGGGTGTGCCGGGTCATCCGGCCCTCCAGTAGTCGGCGTTGAGGCGCCGGACGATGCCGACGGCCGGCAGCAGGACGATCAGCACGGCCCCGCCCAGCGCCCCGTAGTACGTGCCGCTCTGCCAGCGGTGGGCGGCCAGTACGCCGCGCAGGTCGGTGGACTTGTCGGTGACGTCCCGCTGGGACTCCGCCAGGTCGGTTTCGTCGTGGGCCCGTTCCTCGATCGCGACCAGCCGGTGGCGGGCGGTGTCCAGCCGTTCCTGGGTGTGGACGGTGGCCCACAGCGGGACGACCGCCAGGGCGAGTGTGACCAGCAGCGCCGCCAGCAGCCAGGGGTCGCGGCTGCGGCCGCAGCGGGTGCGCAGTACCCACAGCGCGCTGAGCGCGGTCACCGCCAGGACGAGCAGGCCCAGTTCGGCTACGGCCCAGCCGCTCTGCTGGAGCGTGCCCAGGGAGCTGACCCGGTCCATGCGCCGCATCTGGTGGTCCTGGAGGACGTCCAGGCGGGGCACCACGCCGGTGCCCGGCCGGACGAGGAGGGTCTCGGCCTCCGTGAACTTCTCCTTCTGCATCAGGTCGTCCTCGTCGCGCACGTACTTCACCGCGCCGGGTGTGATGGAGCTGCTGTACGAGGTCAGCAGGGCGCTGGCCGTATTGAGGACGCCCCGGCCGCGTTCCCCGTCGATCTGTACGTCGGAGAGCCGGGACAGGCCCTGGTCGGCGGCGGACAGCTGGTTCTCGTACCGCGCGCCCGCGCCCACCACCTGGTCGATCCGCCGGTCGGCCGAGAGCTCTGCCTCCTCGTGGGCGCGCAGCAGCGCCAGCTGGGTGGAGGCGACGAGCTGGACGGCGGGTGCGGCACGGGTGCGCATCTCGCCCGCGGCGGTCTGCACACTCCAGTACGAGACGAGCAGCGCGGTCATCGAGACGACCGCGGTCACCGCCATGACCGCCAGGTGCCGTTCGAGCAGCCGTCGGGTGTGCGAACCGGGCGGCCGGCGGGTCAGGAGGGGGCGGGTCCATCGGGTCGGCCGGGTCATCACAGGCTCCTCCCGCAGGCGATGCAGAACCGGGCGTGCGGTCCGGCGAGATGGCGGCAGTGCGGGCAGGTGACCGGCTTCCCGGCGGCGTGCTCGGGCAGTTCGAGCCGGTGACCCGAGGCGATGTGCAGCCGGCCCCGGCGCACGGTCCCCCGGTCGACGGTCGGGCCGACCCGGACCAGTCCGCGCGGGCCGTCGACGATGTCGGCGACCTGGCGCACGTCCTGGAGGACCCAGCCGGCGCCGATCTCGGTGGCGAGCCGGACCGCCAGGCCGAACTGCTGCTCGGCCTCCTCGCGGCTCATCGGGTCGAGTGCGGCGTAGCCGCGGTTGAGGGCCGTGCGCATCTGGGTGGCGACGTTCATCGCCTGGAGCGTGCCGCCCCCGTCACCGGTCGCGCCCGCGCCCACGGCGACGCCGGGGGGCAGCCAGCGCGTCAGCAGCGGGGCGGTGGTGTCGCCCACGGAGACGGTGGCCAGTTGCAGCAGCACGCCGAGCGGGTCGGTGCTCGCGTCGACGTGGAGGGTGAGGAGGTAGTCACGGGTGCCCGGCTCCCACTGGTGGGTGGGGAAGCCGATCCGGTGCGGCTCCCGCGGCCGCAGTTCGGGGGCGAGGCGTTGCTGGCGGGGTGCGGTCTCGGTCAGTTCGACGGCGTGCACGGCCGGGCGGGCGGCGACCACGACGGGCAGTTCGGGGCTGCGGACCCGGCGCTGGCGCCGCAGCGCCTCGGTGACGGCGGGGCCGAAGCGGTCGGGGGCGTGCTCGGCGGCGCCGTGCAGGGTCTCGACGACGGTGAGCAGGGGGGCGGGGTCCCAGTCCGCGCCGAACGCGATCACGTCCGCGGTGAACGCGCCCGCGCAGTCGGCGAGTTCCGCCCGCAGCGCGCCGCCGTCCGTGCCGGTGGCGTCCGCATCGTCGGCGTCCGCCGGGTCGTGGCCGCTGCCGTCGGTGATCAGCAGCAGGTGACGCAGTGGCAGCGGGCGTTCCGCGAAGAGGGCGCGGGCGGCGGCGAGCCAGGCCGGGTAGCCGGGCGGCGGGTGCTCGTCCGTGGCGGGGGCGACCCGGCCCGCGCTGAACGCGGCCCGGCGCTTCTCCATGGTGTCGGCCAGCGCCCAGCGTCCGCGCAGCGGGTAGCAGCGGGTCGGCTCCCCGCTCGCGCCGGCGCCGCCCAGGACGGCGAAGGAGATCCCGTCGGGCAGGGCGCGCAGCGCGGCGGCGAGGGCGGCAGCCGCACTCTCCCGGCGTGCCGCGGCGACGTCCAGGGCGATGACGACGGCGAGTTCGACGGCGGGCACCTGGTCGCGGGGGCCGATGCCGGTGGCCTTGACCCGCAGATGGGCGTCGATCCGGGCGTCGTGGTGCGGCTGCTGGTCGCGCCGGACGTCGACGGACACCTTGAACTCCAGCCCGGACGACGGGGCGGTAGCGCCCATGGGACTGCCTCCAGCGGTTACGGGCGGGGGTGCGGGTGGGACACGGCCCCGGTCTCCCGGGTCTCGTCGGACTCGTCCGTCACGGACCGGCCGGAGGCCGGTCAGAAGCCGGTCTGCGGGCGGACCGCGTGGGAGAGGTCGATCAGCCGTTCGTACTCGGCCTGTCTCTGCCGCTGCCGGGCCAGCCAGCGGTAGCACCGCTCCAGCTCCGCCCGCACGGCCCGCTCACCGGGCACGGCCGGGGGCGGCAGCCCGATCCGCAGCCGGCCGCCGCGGGGCCGCGGGACCGGGTGCGCGTCCCGGACGGCGTCGAGCTTCCACTCGTACAGCTCGGTCCGCAGCAGCCAGGCGGGTTCGTCCCCCGTGACCACCGGACCCGGCGCGCCCCGCACGGGTGCGAGCGCGGCGAGGCAGGCGTCGATCTCCGTCTCGTCGGGCAGCGGCCGCTCCCCCGTCGCGAGCCGGGCCGCCCGGATGCGGAGGGCGGCGATCCGGGCGACGGTGTGGTCCCGCGACTCGTCCGGCACCTGGTCCAGGACCTCGGTCGCCGCGGCCCGGTCGCCGCGCGCGAGAGCGAGCCTGGCCAGTCCGAGTGCCGCGCCGACGTGCGAGGGGTTGCGGGCGTGCACGGCCCGGAAGAGTTCGTACGCGGAGGGGCCCGCGGTGTCCGGCCGGTCCTCGCCGAGCTGCTCGGCGCAGTAGGCCAGCGCCAGTTTGGCCGCGTACTCGCCGGGCAGCGCCCGGTGCACGGCGGAGAAGTGCTCCAGGGCCGCTTCGAGCATCGGCTGCCGGTCGTCCAGCACATCGGCGCTGCGCAGCGCGACGAGTCCCCAGTGCCAGCTGAGCCGCCACTGCCGGACCGGACCGGGGCCGGGTATGGCGGCGGCGGCCTGGACCTGCTCCCTGGCCGCCGACAGCGCCTCGTCCCCGTCCTGGCCGAGCAGCAGCCGGGCGTTGTGCAGACAGATCTCCACCGACGGCTCCCCCTCGGCGGGCTGGGTCAGCGGCTGCGCCGGGTCGTAGCTGCTGACCCCGAACCGGGCGGCCTGCGGGTCCCGCGGATAGGGGCGGGGCACCGGCAGCCTGCGGGCGATCTCGGTCGGGGTGGGCCGTCCGGTGTCGAGCGCGGGTGCCTGGGGCGTCGCCCGGCGTCCGTGCAGCGGGCGGCTCAGCCAGTGCGCGTAGCCGGGCACCGAGCCCAGCCGCGCGCCCAGCAGTTCGGTGGACGGGGTGAAGTAGTCGGAGGGTTCGGGCTGGTCGCGCTTGCCGCGCAGGGCCCGGATCTCGCGGAGCACGCCGCGCAATTGGCCGGCCATGTCCTCGGCCGAGCCGAATCTGCGCTCCGGGTCGTGGGCCGTGGCCCGCTCCACGACCAGCCGGAAGGAGCTGGTGCCGAGCCCCGGCACGTCGTCGCCGACCGCCCAGCCGGCCAGTTCGGCCAGGGTGACCCCGACCGTGTGGACGTCGTGGGCGACGGTGAGGGGTTTGCTGCCGTCCATCTCGGGGGCGGCGAACCACGGGGTGATGACGGGCGGCGGGTCGGTGGCCCCCGCCTTGCGGACCCCGCCGAGGTCGATGACCTTGATGCCGTCGAGGTGGTGGATCACGTTGGACGGCTTCATGTCGCCGTACAGGAAGCCCATGCCGTGCAGATGGGCGAGGGCCTCCAGGATCTGGCAGCCGTAGGTGATGACGTGCTCGATGTCGAGGACGAAGGCGCCCTGCCGGGTCGACTCCACGACGGCGGACAGCGTCCGGTCGCCGACGTCCTCCATCACGATGTAGCCGCCGGAGACGGTGCCGTCCGTGTTGCGGGTGCTGACGAAGTCGCGGATCTGGACGATGCGTTCGTGCCGGATGGCGACCAGGCTGCGGCGTTCCTCGCCGGCCTGGGCGGCGCCGCGTTCCGCGTAGCGGTTGAGGAGTCCCTTGACCGCGACGAAGTCCTCCAGGTGGGTGTCCTCGGCCAGGTAGACCCAGCCCTGGCCGCCGTGGGCGATCGGGCCGCGGATGCGGTACTGGTCCTGGAGCGGCGGCCCGTCCTTCGTCAGCTCCGGGCGGTAGGAGTACGGGGCGCCGCACTGCGGGCAGTACCCCGCGTCCGGGGGCGGGGCGGCCGTGTGGGGCGGGACGAACGCGGTGTCGCACGCCTCGGCCGAACACGTCATCACGATGCGCACCGGGCGTTCGGCGGCGGCGAGCCGCTCGGCGGGGGTGCCGGGGTCCAGCAGCGGCAGTTCGAGCAGTCCCGCGGGGCCCTGGCGCTCGGGTTCGGCGGGCAGCGGCGGAAGTCCGCGGGCCGTCTCGTCCCGGCCGCAGGTGTCGCAGTACCCGGTGGTGAGTACGCCGCCGCCGCAGGGGGCGCCGGTGAAGCGCCGGTGCGGGCAGGGAATCCTCATCGGCGCTCCGCCGGGCCGGGTCCGCCGCGCTGGCCCGGCAGATCCGGCTGCCCGGACCGGTGCGACCGGTCGAGGTCGCCGCCTAACTCGCGCAGCAGCTGCTTCAGTTCGGTCAGCTGGTCCTGCGGGTCGGCCAGCAGACTCAGTTCGTGCAGCCGGTGGCGGCGGACCGATGCCTCGACCGCGGGCCGCGGGACGAGGGAGGCCGACTCCACCATGCCGCGCAGTCCGGTCCACTCCCGTTCGATGCGCTCGACCCGGCGCACCAGCACGTCCGCGCGCTCCTGGAGGGCGGGCACCAGGAGCTGCCGCGCCACCTCGGTGAGCCCTTCGCCGTCGCTGCGGCGGAAGATGACGAGCAGCCGGAATCCGAGGGTGCGCACCCGGGCCAGGAGCGGCACCAGGGCGGCCGGGTCGGGGTCCTCGTCCAGGCCGATCACGGCGAGCACCGGACCGGATCCGGCGGGCCGGCCGCCGTCCGAGCGGTCCGGTGCCCTGCCGCCCTCCAGCAGCCAGTCGCGGTAGGCGTTGCGCTGGTAGCGGGGCGGGCGCAGCTGCGCGACCAGGGTGTCGACGAGTTCCTCGGGCCGGGTGCTGCCGCCCCGGCAGACGAGGTGGGCCCGGTGGAGCTGGTGCTGCAGGGCGCGGTCGCGGCCGCTGCCGCGGGCGACGACGCCGAACCGCACGCCGGGCTCCTCGCCGCCCGCGAACCACTGCCGCAGCCGCCGCTCCAGGCCGCGGTCCCAGCCGTCCGGCCCGCTGAGCTCGGCGACGAGCGGCACGAGGGCGGCGATGCGGTCGACGGGGATCATGTACGAGATCGCCAGGCCGTGCCCGCCGGGCGGCGCCGGGTCCGTACCGGGCCGGTAGCTGACGACGAGGCCGACGACCTCCTCCGTCCCCGGCAGCTCGCCGCGGGTCTGGACGGCGGCGCCGCTGAACCCGGGGCGCACCGCCTCGGCTTCGGACCCGGAGGCGATTTGCACCCAGTCACCGTGCAGTCCGCTGATCCGGCCGCTGAGCCACATCCCGTCGTCGTAGGCCTGGGCGTAGCCGCCGATCCACACCTCCCGGCCGCGCTCCAGCCGGCGGGCCAGCGGTGCGGGCGCGGCCTGCGGGCGTGGGCTGTCCAGGGCGAGCACGGCGATGTCCTCGCCGGTGGCCCCGTCGAGGCCCGGCAGCCAGCCGTCCGGGGCGACCCGGGCGCCGACCGGCGGGATGCCGGGGCTCTCGGCGAACTCGACCCACATCCGGGCGCCCGGTTCACCGAGGACATGGGCGCAGGTCAGCGCCCGGTCCTGGGTGAGGAGCACACCGGCCCCGCACACGGGTCCGTCCGCTCCGCCGCGGCGCAACCGGAGCCGCCAGTCCGCTCTCAACTCCCCCATAGCTACCGAGAGTACGCGTGCACCACGCATGGTTCCCAGACCGCGCGCACAGTCCGTCCAACGGGCTACCGGACGTCACACCGCAGGGTGGCGCCGGCCGTTCCCGGGTCGACGCGGAGCACGAGGCGGCGGCCGGTGGCGCGGACCTCGATGCCCGGGTCCGCCGGGAGGGCCTCGCGCACCGGACGGTCCCAGACCACGTCGAACGGGGTGCCGCTGCGGTCGGGCCCGCTGATCCTGACCGTCGTGGCGCCCCGGCCCTCCCGTACGAGCACACTGGCCGGACCGGTCGAGGAGAGCCGTCCGGCGGTGCCGGGCTGCCAGAAGTTGGCGGCGGTCAGCCCGAGCGAGCGCACGGCGACGCCCTGGACGGCGGCGGTGTTGGCGAGCACGGTCAGCCAGTGCCGGTCGGCGGCGCGGGCTGCGACGGTGCGCCGGGACGCGCCCGGCATCAGGAGGTAGAGGTAGCCGTCGTCGGCGGGGTCGGTGCCGTGGTCGAGCCAGAGGGTCTGCCAGTGGCGGGTCTGCTGTTCGGTGGAGCTGGTGGTGTTGATGTCGGACCAGGCGCCGGTCCTGGCCTCGCGCAGGGTGTGCAGCTCGGCGCCGCCGGGGAGCACCCAGCCGCCGTGGCCCTCCAGATGGGCCCAGCGGGGGCGTTCGCGGTCGTCGACGGTGAGGGCCTGGCTGTCGTCCGGGCCGAGGTTGCGGTTGTCGACGACGGTCTCGACGGGGACCCCGTCGGCCGCGGTGATGCCCGCCCCGAGGCAGATGACCGTGTCGGCGGCGCAGAACCAGGACTTGCGGGCCTCCAGGGTGGAGCCGAGGCCCTTCACGTGCTGTCCGACCGCGGCGAACTCGCCGTCGTGGGCACCGCCGACCCACTGCACGGCCGGGCGGGGTTCGCCCCATTCGCCGCCGGCCCGGTCGGCGAGGCGCTTGGTGGAGACGGTGGTGCCGGGCAGCCGGTACCAGTCGACGGTGGGCCAGAACCAGTCGGTGTACTGGCCGCCGCCGGCCGGTCCGGCCCACCAGTAGAGCATTCCGGCCCCGGTGTGCCAGCCGCGCGGGTTCTCGCCGTTGCCGCACTCGTAGGCGCTGATCCGCTCCGAGGCCATGGACACGTTCGCGACCCAGCCGGGGCGGCGGTGCACGGCCCGGTCCATCGCGGCGAACAGGGTGTGCCCGACGGGTTCGGGCGCTGCCGGTACGGGGGCGTCGGCCGCCGCCTGGAGCCTGGACAGGTCGGCGACCCCGAACTGCGGGGCGGCGAGGACCGGGCTGACGGTGTCGCGTTCGATCCAGCCCTTGACCATGCCGTTCCACCGGTCGCGTTCGGCGGCGGAGGCGCCGCCCGCGAGCAGGGCGACGGCGGCGATCAGGCCCTGGCCGTGGAAGTGGTCGCTGCGCATGATGCGGAGCTCGTCGCTCTTGAGGAGGCCCCGGCTGATGGCACGGCCGTTGACGCTGTCCATCATCAGTCCGTCGTGGATGAGCGGGGCGTAGGCGTGCTCGACGCTGTCGAGGATGATCTGCCGGTTGGGGTCGGTGACCGCCCAGGTCGATCCGGCCAGCAGGGCGAAGAGCCGGCCGAGGCCGTCGAGCATGACCTGGCCGTACGTGCCCGAGTAGGCGACCCAGGTGTGCTGGACGAACGAGCCGTCGGCGTAGAGCCCGTCGCCCGTCGTCACGTACGGGAAGACGGGCGAAAGGGCATCGCGTGCGAGCGCGGTCTTCGCCGGGTCCCGGCCGAGGATGCCGCGCAGCGCGACGGAGCGGCACAGGTCGACCCGGTTGGCGCCGGTCGAGGTGCCGCTGTAGTCGGTGAGCATGGTGTCGGGGATGAAGTGGTCGACGGCGGCGCAGGCGGCCGCGACGCGCTCCTCGCCGAGGTGGGGGCGGAGGACGGCGACGATGTCCATGAGCAGGCGCGGGCTGCCGATCTGCCACTCCCACCAGTTCCCGTACCGGGCCGTGGTGGTGTTGTAGACCGTCGCGGAGAGGTGGTCCAGGCCGCGGAGGATGTCGGCGAGGAGGCCCTCGTCGCCGGTGTGGCCGGTGCCCTGCTGGGCGTACGCCTGGGTCATCGTCCACAGCCGGCCGTAGCTCCAGGTGATGCCGGACGGCGGGTCGAAGGTGTGCCCGTCCCAGAGGGAGCCGGCGGCGGGGGCCATCGTCGAGCGGAACTCCGCGGCGAGTTCGCCGGTCTCGGCCAGCTTGGCGGCGTAGGGCTCGGCGGCGGGGTCGTAGCCGGTGCCGAGCGAGAGGTCGTTCCAGCGCAGCCGGAGCGTCTCGAACTCGTCCTGCGCCGCGCGGGCCGTCGGGGCGAGCGCCAGGCCGAGTGCGGTGGCACTGCCGGTGGCGAGGAAGGCACGGCGGGACCAGGCGGGCAGGAGTGACACGGGACTACCTCCGGTGGACAAGTGGTTTAGACCGGTCGGGAGTTGGTCTAGCACGCGCTTACTACGACGGGGAAGGGGGCGGACGACGACGGTCCGCCCCGACGGGAGAGGGGGCGGACCGATGACGGCCCGCCCCCCTCCCTCATGGAGCCGTTCAGCTTCCGCAGTGGAAGCGGGCGCTGCCCCAGTCGGCGTGGTCGTTGCCGTTGCCGTCGCCGCCGTCACCGGCGATCAGCTCGACGTACTTCGCGCCGGTGACGTCCGCCGTCAGCGACCAGGCGGAGTCGGCGGCCTTGAGGACCGGGGACTTCACCTTCTCGGTGCCGTCGGCGGTCACGGAGAACTGCACGCTGCCGGCGCTCTTCTGCACGTCGTCCACGCCCACCTCGGCGGTGAACGAGGTGCACTTGCCGCCCAGGTAGTAGCGGACCTTCGCCGGGGCGTGGCTGCCGAGGCCCTTCTCGTACACCGTGGAGCCGATGGTCAGCGCGGTGCCGTCGCCGGTGCCGGTCTCACCGTTGGAGAGGTCGCGCTCGACCGGTCCCCAGCCGTTCTCGGAGGCCGTCCAGTCGAGGTCGCTGGCCCAGCTGTCCGTGGTGGGCGGCGGCGGCAGGGTCCGTACGGAGGTCTGCGCGCCGAGCGTCCGCCGCGCACCGCCGACCGTGTAGGCGGCCTCGGAACTCAGGCCGTACGTCCGGTACTCGGCGTCCACCGGCGGGGTGACCTGCCAGCTCGCGGTGACCTTGGCACCGGCGGCGACCGAGTCGAAGGTGACGGCGCCCGAGGGCTCCGCCCGCCAGCCCTCGGGGACGGTGAGGCCGACCGAGACGCCGGTGGCGGCGGTGGCCTCGTAGTTGGTGAAGCTCGCCTTCACGGTGTTGGCCGCGCCCGGCTCCAGGGTCTCCGCGGCCGGCGCGACGGTGAGTGTGCCGCAGGCGGCCTGCTCACCGGCGGGGGCCGCGCCGAGGTCGGTCACGGTGAAGCCGTCGAGGACGAAGTCGGCGCCCTCGGGGGCGTCGCCGCGCTTGCGCAGCCCGGTCCAGGTGTCGCCGCAGCCCGCCGTGACGGTCTCGGTGAAGTGGCCCGTGGTGTGCTGGGCGCCGATCGCGGTGTTCCGGGTCTCGACGGAGTCGGGTGCGCCGTCCGCGGTGATCCGGTCGTAGCCGTCGACCCACTCGTAGGCACCGGCGTGGCTGGACTGGTAGTCGTACTCGACCTTGTAGCGGTGGCCGTCCGTCATCGGGACGGTCCAGGGCGCGGTCCGGTAGACGATGCCCGCGTTCTCCTCGTGGGCCTTGAGGGACTCCTTGCCGCCGAGCACGTCGTCGATCAGCTTCCCGTTCCAGCCGGCCTGGGTGTACGGGGCGTGCAGCTGGGAGATGCTGGTGCGGGGGTCGGTGTCACCGCCCGCGTCGCCCTTGAGGAAGGGACCCCAGCCCTGGTCGACGTCCTCGAAGTCCTCGTGGACGACGGTGTTCTTCCTGGTGGCGGGTGCGTTGGCGACGATGCGTACGTCATCGGCGCGGACGGTCGCCGCGCTGCCGCCGGCCGCCTCGATGCGCAGGGTGGTGCGCCCGTTGGCCGGTGCGGTGAAGTTCACCTTCGCGCGCTGGAAGTAGGTGCCGTGCCAGTCGGACGCGGCGACCTGGTCCTTCGCGGTGGAGCGGTCCACGGCGACGGACGTCCCGCCGGCCGAGAGGACGGTGTGCCGGGTCTTGCCCGGCTGGACCTCGATGAGCGCGGACGCGGTGTAGCGCGCGCCGGGCTTCAGTCCGCCGATGGACTGGGAGAGGGCGGCCTTGCCGGTGCCGGACAGCTTCGCGCTGTTGCGGCCCTGGCCGTCGGTGTCGCGGGCGGCGGTGCCGGTGCGCGACCAGTCGGCCAGCCTGCCGTCGTTGAAGCCGGGGTCGTCGACGAGGGTGCCCTCGCCCCACTTGGCGTCGGCGGCCTTCGGGGCCTTGTCCGGGTAGAGGACGTACGGCTGTCCGGCCTCGGCCGTCAGCGTGATCCTCCCGTCCACGGGACGCACGGTGCCGGTCTTCACCCGGCCGTTGTCGGTGAGCTCGTAGACGGTGTACGCGCCCTTGGACGGCACCGCCCAGCTGCTCGTGCCACCGGACTTGCTGTAGTGGTACAGCTTCTTGCCGCCGTCCCACGGCAGCAGGTAATCGGTGCCGCTGAGCACCTTGCGGCCGTGGTCGTAGAAGGTGCGCTTCCCGTCCTCGACGGTGCCGCTCACCCCGCCGGTGAACGTGATGTCGTTGCCGTCCCAGCGGGTGATCTTCTGCTGCTGGAGGTACTTGGCGGGCAGGTTGCGCTGCCAGATGTTGTCGTAGAAGGCGTTCCAGTCGGTCTCGCCCGTCCAGCCCTCGAACTCGTCGATGGCGCTCTGGCCGAGGACCGGGTCGTTGTTCCAGACGTCCTTCTCGCCGTTGCGGATGAACCGGATGATCTGCGAGTTCAGGCCCTTGTTGGTGGCGCCGCCGTAGTCGAGGTCATTGGCCCAGTGCGACCAGAGCGAGCCGCGCTCGAACTTGTCGGCCCATTCGCTGGAGACGTTCCAGCCCTGCTTCTGGAGGGACTGGAGGGTCTTGTCGGCGATCCAGCCGTGCGTGTAGTAGACGTCGATGTACAGCATGCTGAGGTTGCTGTCCGTCTCGTCGCGCAGCTGCTGGAAGCGCTGGGCCAGGTCGCCGCTGTTGATGTCGCGGCGCTGGTCGATGTAGTAGCTCTGGTTGAGCCAGTTCCAGCCGGGCTTCGTCTTGTCGACGAGCTTCTCGTCGAAGGCCTTCGCCTCCGGGTATGCCTCGGTGGCATTGACGTGGACGCCGAAGGTGGCGCCCCACTTCTTGCCGTCCTTGAGCAGCTCGTTGAGGTCCTTCAGCCCGCCGGCGCGCTTGTTGTAGTTGCCGCCGTAGTCGGGGTGGGCGGAGTCGTGGCCCTCGGAGGCGTAGCCCTTGAGCAGCGCGAGCTGGCCGAGGCCGTCGGTGGAGAGCGAGATCCGCTTGACGTCGTCGAGGGTGCGCAGGAAGGGGTGGGTGGCCTGGCTGGCGAAGTTGAACGGGATGTGGGTAACGACCCGGTCCGCGGTGTCCTCGCTGCCCGGGGCGACCACGCCGATGGAGCGGAAGGCGACGGCGCCGTCCTGCCAGTCGACGGTCTTGTCGCCGTTGGCGTCGGGCGTGACGACGACCTTGGCCCACGGCAGGCTGTCGCCGCTCTCCGGCTTGGGCGCGCCCTCGCCGCGGTAGGTCCACTGGCCGGACCAGACGCCGACCCGGGTGGTGCCGTCGTCGTCCTTGCGGGCCTGGTGCCAGAAGCGGGCGTCGTCGCCGCCGGTGGCGCCGGCGGGCTTGTCGTACGAGGAGTTGGACTCGACGGCGGCCGCGAGCGCACCGGTGTTCACGATGGCGTAGGTGCCGCCGACGGGTGCCGCGTCGGCCTTGGTGGCGTCGGTGACCTTCGCGAAGACGTCGGCGGTCTTCGTCGAGTCGGGGTCGAGCTTCGTGAAGGCGGTCGCGGCTCCGGTGTCGGTGCTCGCGACGGAGACCAGGTCGTGGCCGGGGATGTCGATGGTGCCGACGCGGAACGCCTCGGTGTCCCGGACCGCCGTCACCCTGAACGTGGTGGCGCGCCCGGAGACGGACAGCGAGGCGTCGATCTCGACACCGGGCAGGTCGTCGAAGACGAGCGTGTAGCGGGCGGCCGACCCGGTGACCGCGGGGGCGCCCTTGAGGTGCACGGGGTGCGCGGTGCCGTTCAGGGTGACGGCGGTGACCGGCCGGGTGCTGCCCGCCAGCTGGTTCCCGGAGGCCAGGTCGGTGTACGAGAGGACGCGCGGGAAGTCGTCGGCGACGGCGACGGAGAGCTGCGGCGATCCGATGACGCGGGCGTCGGCCGGTGCGGGGGTCTGCGCCGCACCGGCGGGAGAGGGGGCGGCGGCTGAGGCGGGGAGGGCGGTCCCCACCAGAGCCAGGACGGCGGCTGAGGCGGCGGCTGCGGCGCCCACCGAAGCGAATCTTGGCGACATGTGCTCTGCGTAGTCGCCGTGTCCGGACACCGTCAACGACGTACGGTCCCGAGGGCTCCTCCAGTCCAACAACCGCTCCGCGTAAGTCCAAGTGAGGGGTGTGCGGGTCATCGCGGCCGCCGCGTTCAGTTCCTGATCACGGTGTTCGCGGGACGGGCCGCCCGAGCCGCCAAGTGCCGTTCGGATGTGTCGGGTTGTGAAGAGTTCTCTTTTTTGAGAGCGCTCTCAGTCACAAGTCTTGACGCTCGCGCCGCCCCTCGCAAGAGTGGTGCGCACCGCGGACGGATCCGCTCCACCTCCCCGCACGGATACCCCGTCCGCGACCCCCCACAGTCTCGGAGTCGCCTCATGATTTCGCGCAGAATGTTCCTCTCCGGCGGCGTCGCCGCCTCCGCGACCGCGCTCACCTACCCCCTCTGGGGGAGCACGCTGAGCCCGAGCGCATCGGCCGCGGCCGCGACCTGCGAACTGGCCCTGGAGAACAAGTCCCTGCCGGGCCGGGTCAACGCGTACGTCACCGGTCACGAACAGGGCACCGACCGCTGGATCCTGCTCCGGGCCGACGGCAGCGTCTACCGCCCGGACTCCCCCGCCGCGCCGCAGACCCCGCTGCCGGTCGACTGCGCCATCCCGCTGAACGCGGCGGGCGGCGCACCGGTCGTGGTGACGCTTCCCCAGATGTACGGGGCGCGGGTCTACTTCGTCCGCGACGACACCCTGGACTTCTATCTCAACCCGGGCCCCTCCCTGGTCGAGCCGGCCTTCGCCACGTCCACGGACGCGAACTACGGGCGCACCTGGTCGTTCTGCGAGTTCACCTTCAACCCGCAGCAGCTGTACGCGAACATCAGCTACGTCGACCTGGTGACCGCACTGCCGATCGGCCTGACGCTGGAGGGCGACGCCACACACACGGTGGCCCCGCTCCCGGACGGCGCCGTCCAGAGGATCGCCGACGGTCTCACCGCCCAGGCCGCGGCCGACGGGCAGCCGTGGGACCAGCTGGTGACGCGCGGCTCGGACGGCGGCGTGCTGCGGGTCATCTCCCCGCAGAACCTGATGGCGCCGTTCTTCGACCGCCCGGACCAGATGCCGTTCCGCGATCTGTTCACGGCGCAGATCGACGAGGTCTGGGACAAGTACCGCTCGACCGATCTGCGGATCGACCTCCAGGGCGGCCGCGGTGTCTTCACCGGGCGGGTCAGCGGCGACACGCTGACCTTCAACGGCGGGCACACCTTCACCAAGCCCGTCTCCAAGGACATCTTCACCTGCAACCACGGGCCGTTCACCAACAACCCGGGCGACTCCGACGACAAGAAGGGCCTGCTGGCCCGGCTCGCGGCCGGCTTCAACCGGTCGATCATGCTCAGCCACCCCGACCAGCCGAACGGCACCACGGTGGCGGACTACTACCAGGGCGCGGTGACCAACCACTGGTCGCGGATCGTGCACGCCAACAGCCCGATCGGCTACGCCTTCCCGTACGACGACGTGCGCCCCGACGGGGAGCCGGACGTCTCGGGCGCCGCCAACGACGGCAACCCGCGGCGCTTCACGGTGTCGGTGGGTTCCTGACCCTGGTGCCCCTGTGCCCCCGTCCGGGCGGGACGGGGGCACAGGCATGTCCGGGGGCGGATGACGGGATCAGCAGCCGCCGCAGTTGTAGTACGTCACGTCCCAGTGGTTGCCCTCGTCCGCGTAGATGTTGCCGGAGCCGGACTTGTACTGGGGTGCGCCGTCACCACGCAGGCCGATGTAACTGAACACGCCGTGCACGTAGTTGGTGAGACAGGTGGTCTTGCCGAAGTCGAGCTTGTAGCCGTTCCAGTGCGAGTACGTGCCACCGGCGTGCCCGGTCTCGGTGCCGCCGGTGATGTTGAGCGCGCAGCCGGTGGCGCTCTTGAGGGTCTGGGCCCCCTGGGCGGTCGGCAGGTTGAGCTGGTCGAAGGAGGTGCAGGTGGCGACGTTCCGGTTGGAGCAGCCGCCGGAGGACGACCAGGTCACGCCGGACGAGCTGAATCTGGCGGTCGCCTGGCTGTGGGTGAGCTTGGTGACGGCGTAGGCGTCCGTCGTACCGGTGACGACACCGATTCCGGGGGCGAAGAGGACGCCCAGGACCAGGGCGAGGACGGTCAGGACGGGGCGCAGCGTCATACGGGACACCATGGGGGGACTCCTCCTGTGCATGACAAGGTGGGCAAGGAGATAGTGCCCGAGTTCTACGCGCGTCCGCCAGAGGGCCCGGTGTAACGGCGTCGTGAACACCCGGCGTCGCCCGTAACAGTCGCGAACCTAGATGTTGAACTTTGAACAAGATGGGTCTACAGTGAATCTCGTTGAAGGTTAAACAACTAGGTCGGGCCCCGCTCGATCACGTCCCCGAGGAGGAGCCATGGCTCTGTTCAACCGCCGGAACAACGACACCCCCGCCGCCGCTGCCACCACCGTCGTCGTCGACCCCGCCCTGGCCGCCCTCACCGGTGACTACGCGATCGACCCGGCCCACAGCAGCATCGGCTTCACCGTGCGCCACGCCATGGTGACCAACGTGCGCGGCTCCTTCGGTGAGCACGAGGGCAGCCTGACGCTGGACGGCAGCAACCCGGCCAACTCCGCCGCGACGATCGACGTCAGGATCGCCAGCGTGGACACCGGCATCGCCGACCGCGACGGCCACCTGGTCAGCGGCGACTTCTTCGACGCCGAGAAGTTCCCCCTCATGACGTTCCGCTCCACGGCTGCCGAGCAGCTCGGCGGCGACAAGTACCGCGTCACCGGCGACCTCACGATCAAGGACGTCACCCGTCCGCTCGCCATCGACCTGGAGTTCAACGGCTCCGCGACCGACGTGTACGGCAACGAGCGCGTCGGCTTCGAGGGCAGCGCGGACATCCTGCGCTCCGACTGGGGCCTGACCTGGAACGCGGCGCTGGAGACCGGCGGCGTGATGGTCAGCGACAAGGTCAAGCTGAACTTCGACATCTCCGCGATCAAGGCCGCCGCCCCGCAGGCCTGAGCGACCCCCTGAACCGAGCGCGCCCGCCTTCCGCCCCTCCGGGGGAGGACGGCGGGCGCTCGGCGTCCGGGGCGGCGGGGTGCGTTCCGGCGCCCGTCAGCGCGGCTTGCGGAAGACGTCGGCGGCGGCCGAGCGGAAGCTCTTCACCTCTTGATGCAGGGCGCGTTCCCGCAGGGTGGCCAGGGCGGTGTCCGCCGCCTTGCCCGCGGTGTCCCCCGCGTGCGCGTCCTTCACCATGCGCCGCATGACCTCGGCGAGTTCACCGGACGCCCGGCCCAGCCGGCCCACGGCCTTCGCCAGAGGGGGCGGCCCTTCGAGGATGACGACTTCGGCCGCGCGGTGCACCTCACGCGCCAGACCGACGAAGCGCCCCACCCGCTCCTCGACCTGCGCCAGGTCGGGACGGTCCGGCCGCAGCGCCTCGAACACGGCGTCCATGGCGATGTCACGGTCGTGCAGGGCGCCGAGGTAGGACACACAGGCGTCCCTGCGGTGCTGTCTGCGCCACTGGTCGAACTGCGAGCGCGCCGCCGCGCGTCCGGTCACGAACGCCGCGCCGAGCGTGGCGAGCGAGCCGACGGCGGCTCCGAGCAGCGCGGCAACTTCTGCGTCCATGGACGCATTGTGCCGCCGCCCGTCGAACCTGTTGTCGTACCACCATGGAATGTAGTACTTCTTATACATGAGCGAGCAGGTGCACAACAGGTTGGCGATGGTGCGCGCGGAACGCAAGGTGTCCCGGCAGGCGTTGGCCGAAGCGGTCGGCGCCCACTACCAGACCATCGGATACATCGAGCGCGGGCAGTACAACCCGAGCCTCGATCTGGCCCTGCGCATCGCCGAGTTCTTCGGACTGCCGGTGGAAGCACTCTTCTCCCTCCGGCCGTTCCGCCCGCTCACGGACGAGGTCTACGGGAGGAAGCAATGACCACCACACGCATGGCGGGACCCACGCGGTACGACCGGCGCATGTTCGCCCTCATGAACGACCGCCGGGCGAGTGCGCTGTACGCGACGGCCACGCGCCGCCGCACGGCCGTCGCCGCCCACGTCACGCTCACCGCGGCCGGCCTGGCCGCGGGCACCGGTGCCTACGCGAGCGACCGGGTCTGGCCCGCCTTCGCCCTGCTCGCCGTGGTCCTTCCGTGGTGCATGGCCACGGGCGTGCTCAACGCCGCCACCCGCGGTCTGCTCGAACTGCGGACGCCCGTCCTGGACGAGCGCCAGGTGGCGGAGCGGGACCGGGTGCGGGCCCGGGCGCACCGCCTGACCACATTCCTGCTGGCGGTCGCCCTCGGTGTCGTCGCCGGCGGCGACTGGACCGGGCGGGCCGAGGCGGGGACGCTGCTCGTCCCCGTGCTGGCCACGGTGTTCGTCGCGCACTGGCTGATGCCGCTGTGGGTGGCGGGGCTGACCGTCCGGGACGAGCCGGAACCGGAATCGGAGCTGTTCTGAGCCGACTCCCCCGCCGCTCGTCGTCGGCCGCCCGCCGCCCGTTGTTCATCGTCCATCGGCAGACCGCGGTCAGCCCATGCTCTTCGCGCCGTCGATCGACTCCCTGATGATGTCGGCGTGCCCGGAGTGCTGGGCGGTCTCGCTCACAATGTGCATCAGCACCCGTCGCGCCGACCACCGCACGTCACCCTCGAACCACGGCGCCCTGGGCAGCTGCTGGGTGGCGTCCAGGTCGGGCAGGCCGGCGACCAGTTCGTCGGTGCGGCGGGCCACCTCGGCGTAGTCGTCCAGCACCCCGGCCAGCGTCTCGCCGGGCAGCATCCGCATCTCGTCGGCGCGCTGCGCCCAGTCGGCCTCGGTCATCGCGGTGAAGTCCGGCATGACCGACGCACCGTCCACGATGAAGCGCGCCCAGCCCCGCTCGGCCCCCGTGACGTGCTTGATGAGCCCGCCCAGACACAGCTCGCTCGCCGTGGTGCGCATCCCGGCCTGCTCGTCGGTGAGGTCACGGGTGGTGAAGCGGAGGAAGTGCCGCTGCTTGGCCAGCGCCTCCAGCCAGTCGGCACGCTCGCCGGTGGCGGCCGGGGCCTCGGTCACGTCGCGGGTGGTCGCCTCGCTGACAGTCATGATGTCCGCCTTCTGTCGTTCCTGTGGGCCGGTCGAGGAAGACACTAGAGACCGTATAGGTCAGTTCCCGACCTGAATTCCGCTGCCGGCCTGAACTCCGTTGTCTGCCCGGACGAGGCTCAACGGCCGGCGTCGGACCGTCGGGCCGCGGTGCCGTTCCAGCCGTGTTCGAGCAGGTCGAAGGCGGCGTCGACCGCGCGTTCCGGATCCTCGGCCCGGTGGGCGAGCGCCGACGTCTCCAGGACGAAGCGGGCCAGGGCCGCGGTACGGGGATCGCCGGGCGGGGCGCCGGCGTCATCGGCGATGGCGCGGGCGAGGGCGCCCTGGTGGCGCATCCACATGCGGTGGGCGTAGTCGCCGAGAGCCGGGGTGTTCGCCACCAGGTCGAAGAAGTCGGCGTAGCGGGGGTCGGAGTCCGCCGGGCGGAGGCGAACGCTCTTCACGTGCGCGCACAGCGCATCGAGGACGGTCGCGCCTGGGGCGCGGTCACGGACCGCGGCGACGAGCCCGGCCTCCTGGTCGGCGTCCTCGTCGAAGACGAGGGCCTCCTTGCCGGGGAAGTGCTTGAGGAGCGTGGTGGTGGAGACGTCGGCCGCCTCGGCGATCTCGTGCAGGGTCACCGCGTCGTACCCGCGCGCGAGGAAGAGATCCAGGGCCGCGTCGGCGAGCGCCCGGCGGGTGGCGGCCTTCTTGCGTTCGCGGCGCCCCACGGGAGCCGCGGGCGGAGTCGGAGTCGTCATGCAGTCATCGTACGCAAAAGTGCCTGATAGCAAAAGTTGCACCGTTGCACTTTTTTGGTGAGTGTGTTTTTCTGGAATGGCGCCGCAGGGCCCGGCCCGCCGCCCACCGTCCATCGGATGAGGCGGTGCTGCCGGGCGTGATGCTCGCCGGCACGGCCGGCTGACGCCCCCTTCACCGCGACGCGGCGCCACCCACACGAACGGAGCACCACCATGACCACCGCACCCCCTCCCCGCATCGCGATCATCGGCGCCGGACCCGGCGGCCTGACCTGCGCCCGCATCCTCCAGCGGCACGGCATCACCGCCACCGTTCACGACCACGAGACCGGTCCCGGGTCCCGCAACCAGGGCGGCACCCTGGACCTGCACGAGGACAACGGCCAGATCGCCCTGCGCGAGGCCGGGCTCCTCGACGAGTTCTTCCGGCTCTCCCGCCCCGAGGGGCAGGAGATGCGCCAGCTGGACCCGGGCGGCAAGGTCCTCTTCCACCACACCCCGGAGGAGGGCGAACGCTTCAAGCCGGAGATCGACCGCGGCCACCTGCGCGATCTCCTCCTGAACTCCCTGGAGCCCGGCACCGTGCGCTGGGGACACACCCTCACGTCCGTCGACGGCCCCTCCGAAGGCCCCCGCCTGTTGCGTTTCGCCGACGGCACCAGCGTCGAGGCCGACCTCGTCATCGGCGCCGACGGCGCCTGGTCCAAGGTGCGACGCGCCGTCTCCCCCGCCACGCCCCGGTACAGCGGTGTCAGCTTCCTCGAAGCGTGGTTCCACGACGTCGAGAACCGGCACCCCGACATCGCCGGACTAGTCGGCCGGGGAAGCGCCGCCGCGGCCGACGGCGAGCGAGGCCTGTTCGCCCAGCGCAACAGCGGCGACCACATCCGCGTCTACATCATCCAGCGCGTCCCCGCCGACTGGATCACCGCGAACGGCCTCACCGTCCAGGACACCGGCCCCCTCCGCGCCCACCTCGTGGAGCAGTACCGCGACTGGTCACCCCGCATGCGCCGGCTGCTCACCGACAACGACGGCCGCTACGTCGACCGGCCCATCCTCGCCCTGCCCGTCCCCCACAGCTGGGAACACGACCCCACCGTCACCCTGCTCGGCGACGCGGCCCACCTCATGCCCCCGCTCGGCGTCGGCGTCAACCTCGCCATGCTCGACGCCTGCGAACTGGCCCTCGCCGTGGCGGGCACCGGCACCGTCGACGACGCGATCCGCACCTACGAGCGGACCATGCTGTCCCGCTCCCACAAGATGCAGCAGCTGCTCGACCACGGCGCCGAGGAACTGCTGTCCGCCGAACTGCCCGACTTCGCGACCGACGACAGCGACAGCAACAGCGACAGCAACTGAGGCTCCGGCGTCCGTTCTCCGCTCCCGCCGCCCCCGTCGCACCGGCCGTCAGAGCCGACGGACCTTCAGCGCGTTGTCCGTGCGGGTGGTCGGGTTGCCGTCCGGGTCGTTCTGCACGCGCTCGTGCTCCGCGCTGAGCAGCACCTCCCATTCCCCTTCCGGGAGCCGGAGGGAGGCGAGCACCTCGTCCGTGGTGGGGAGCTCCATGTCCGCGTGGTCGTGCTCCCAGGCGGGGAATCCCGCGTGGCCGACGATCAGCAGCACGCCGCCCGGGGCCACCGCCGCGGCCGCCCGGCGGAGGATCTCCTCGCGCGGCAGGTCACCCATGGAGTGCAGGAACTGCGCGGAGACCAGGTCGTACTCCCCCTCCGGGAACGAGACCCCGAGGTCGTGGAACTGCCAGTCGATCCGGTCGGCGACGTCCGCCTCGGCCCCGTGCTCGGCGGCCCGGGCCAGCGCGACGCGCGAGATGTCGGTGGCGGTGACCTGCCAGCCCCAGCGGGCCAGCCAGACCGCGTCGGCCCCCTCGCCGCACCCGAGGTCCAGGGCACGCCCCGGCTTCAGGCCCTCCACCTCACGGACGAGCATCGTGTTGGGGTTCCCGCTCCAGATGCGGTGGCTCTCGCGGTAACGCTCGTCCCAGAGTTCGGCGTCCGATGCGGCCGAGGTGCTGTCGTGGGTCATCGTGTCTCCTGCAGTCCGTGACGGCGGTTTCCGAGGGCCTTCTCGCAGACCTGGCGCTCGGCCTCGGCCGAGAAGGGGGCGCGGCGGGCCCCGACCGCGCGGCGGGTGTCGTCGGCGACGAGGTCCGCGTTGATGGCGGCGCCGGCCTTCAGCCCCGCGGCAGCGGCTCCGATGACCTGATCCATCAGGCTGGCGACGTTACCGGCCGCCCACACCCCGGGCACCTCCGTCGCCCCGACCGGGTCGACCGCGATGTACGTGCCCAGCGTGTGCCCGCCCATCTCCAGCGGGGTGGCGCGCAGCCCGAGCCCGTCGAGCACCCCCGAGCGCGCCGTGAACCGCGGCTGGACCACGACGGCCTCGCGCGGAACGACCCGGCCACCGGCCAGCCGCACCCCGGTGAGACGGTCGTCGCCGCCCACCTCCAGCCCGGTCACCTCCCCGTCCACCACGGCGATGTTCCGAGCCGCCAGCTGCTCGTACTCCTCGTCGCCCGGCTCGGGCCCGTCGTGCAGGAAGAGAGTGACGTCGGCGCTCCACTGCCTCCACAGCAGCGCCTGGTGCACGGCCATCGGGGACAGCGCCACGATGCCGATCGCCGCGTCCCGCACCTCCCAGCCGTGGCAGTACGGGCAGTGCAGCACGTCACGGCCCCAGCGGTCGGCCAGGCCCTCGATCGGCGGCAGCTCGTCGACCAGCCCGGTGGTGACGAGCAGGCGGCGCGCCGTCACGGCGGTGCCGTCCGTCAGTACGACGCGGAATCCGGCCCCGCCCGGCAGCGGCCCGGCCGACACGACCTCGCCCTCGACGACCTCGGCCCCGTATCCGGCCACTTCCTTGCGGCCGACGGCCACCAGCTCCGCGGGCGGGGTGCCCTCCCGGCCCAGGTAGTTGTGCACGTGGGACGCGGGTGCGTTGCGCGGGCTGCCCGCGTCGATCACCAGCACCGAACGCCTGGCCCGCGCCAGGGACAGCGCCCCGCTCAGACCGGCGGCCCCGCCACCGATCACCACCACGTCGTACGTCTGCGTCATGTCGCTCATGCGAAACACCTCCATCTACGGAAGATGGTGCGCATCCGGTCCCGATCCGGCAAAGTTCCTTGCCGAAGCGGCAAACTCGCACCAGACGATCTTCCCGGGGTCCCGCTCCGCCACCCCCCACGCATCCGCGAGCGCCGAGACCAGCAGCAGCCCCCGCCCGCCCTCGGCCTCCGCATCGGGCTCCGCGCCACGGGCGACCGGGTCGGCCGGCACCTCGCCGTCGCCGCTGTCGTGCATCTCGACACGGAGCCTGCCCTCGGCCCGCTCCCAGTACAGGTGCATACGGAACCCGCGCCCCGGCGGCACCCCGTGCACGAGCGCGTTGGTGGCCAGCTCGCTCACACAGAGCAGGACGTCCGCCGCCTCCACCCCGCACGCCCACTCGACGAGCGCCTCGCGCGCGAACCTCCGTACGAGCGGGATCGACCTGCGTTCGCGCCGGTAGAACGCCTCACGGAAGCACGGGAGTTGAGTTGTCTCATCCATGAGACGAAGGTCACACACCGTCACTACGCTTGATCAGTGGGTCAGGTCGTACAACGCGGCTGTACGACCTCTGACGGGTCATCCGGGGGCCGTGACGGGGAGAGGTATTCCATGCAGTCCGCAAAGAGGAACAAGCGCGTCACGTCCTGGCACGTGATCGGCGCCCAGCTCGCCACCTTCCGCAAGGCGGCCCGGATGACCCAGGCGGCCCTCGCGGATCAGTTCTGCGTGGGCGAGGACACGATCGCGTCGATCGAGCAGGGGCGGCGGCCCCTCCAGTTCGATCTCGCGGGCCGGCTGGACGAACTCCTGGACACGAAGGGGGCGTTACAGGTCGCCGTGACGAGGGTCCCGCAGAAGGAGCGGTTCCCGGCGTTCGTGCAGGACTTCGTGGAGTACGAGCAGGAGGCGTTGACGCTGCTCTCGTACGAGAACCAGGTCGTACCGGGGCTGCTTCAGACCGAGGCGTACGCGCGGGCGGTGTTCAACTCGCTCTATCCTCCCCTGGAATCGGAGGAGGTGGACGAGCGGGTCGCCGCACGTCTGGAGCGTCGAAGGCTCCTGGAACGCAAACCGAGGCCGATGATGAACTTCCTGCTCGAAGAGGTCATCCTGCACCGGCCGCTAGGCGGCCGCCAGGTGTTGCGCGAGCAGATCCAGCACCTCCGGCAGTGCGCCGAGCTCCCCTTTCTCGGTCTCCAGATCATGGAGACCAGGCGCGAGGCGCACGCGGCTCTGGATGGCCCGATGGTGTTGCTGGAGACGCCCCAGCACGATCAACTCGCCTATATCGAGGGCCAGCGCGTGAGCTTCCTCGTCGATGATCTCGGTGAGGTCAGCGTCCTCCACCAGAAATATGGGATGCTCCGATCGCAGGCGCTCTCCCCCGAGAAGAGCGTGCGCCTACTGGATGACCTGCTTGGAGAGACATGACCCGCGCAGCACACCGCACAGGCCTCAGCTGGTTCAAGTCCAGCTACAGCAGCGACCAGGGCGGGGCCTGCCTCGAAGTCGCCTACGACTGGCGCAAGTCCAGTCACAGCGCCAGCGAAGGCGGCAACTGCGTCGAGGTCTCCGCGCACCCCGCCGCCGTGCACATCCGGGATTCCAAGGTCACCGACGGTCCCGTCCTCACCGTCCCCCCGCACGCCTGGTCCGCGTTTCTCGACGCGACGGTGTGAGGGCACGCAGGCTCCCAGGCAGTCAGGGACAACGCGTCGGTCGCCGGGCCGTGCTCGGGGCCGGAGTCGTGGGGGCCGGGTCGCTGGTGGCCTGGCGGGTGTTCGGCGACTCGCGCGAGGCCGTACCCGCACCGCCCGAGCGGCCCCGCACCTGGTCGTACGCGATGGCCGGGGCCTCCGGCGCGTTGAGCAGCCTGAGCGTCTCGGGCGGGTCCCTCTACGCCACAGCCGACGGCCCGCCGTCCGTGCATGCGGTGAACGCCGCGAGCGGGCGTGGGCGGTGGGTGGCCGAGGTGAAGGCCGAAGCAGGGCTCGGGCCGGTGGCGGTCGTCGGGTCGAACCTCTACGTCGCGGCCGAGGGCGGGCAGGTCAACGCCCTCGCGGCCGGCGACGGCAGCCGGCGCTGGGCGAGCGGGGCACTGGGCGGTGGGCCTCCGGTGGCACCGGTGGTGATCGGCTCCACGGTGTGTGTGCTGATGGAGACGGAGAAGGTGGCGGACAACGCCGGTTCGACGCACACCCTGGTCGAGGGAGTGCTGTGCGGGCTGGACGCGGCGAGCGGCCGTACCAAGTGGCGCACCGGAGGGAACCGGCTGCTGCTCGCGGACCGGCCCCGCGGACAACTCGTGGCGGAGAGCCGGGACGGCGACCGGGTGTCCGTGCTCGACGCCGACACCGGTGACGCGCGCTGGTCGCTGCCGCGGCAGGACAGCGTGGCACTCGGGGCGAAGGTGATGTACGCGACCGGGGCCGGGAAGGCCAACGAGGTCGTCGCGTACGACCTCGCCACCGGTGCGCGGCTCTGGAGGTCCCCCGCGCCGCCCAGGGAGTCCGGCCGCTCCCCCGGTGCGCGGGTCACCGTCTCCGACGACGGGCGCACGGTCTACGCCTGCGAGGCGGGGACCGGGGCCGTGTACGCGTACGACACGGCGACGGGCGACAGGCGCTGGCGCGTGACCGTCGATTCGCCGGTGACGCCCGAGGCGGCGTCGGGCGGGTCCGCCGTGTTCCTGGCGACGAGTGACGGTTTCCGGGGGTCGCGCTCCAGTGGCGGGAAGGAGCCGGACGGCTATGTCACCGCACGGGCCGCGTCCGACGGGAAGCGGCTGTGGCGTACGACGTCGGACGACTGCACCTCCGCTCCGGCCCTGGTGCCGGGCCGGTCGGTGCTGCTGGCCCACGGCTCGCACATCTGGGCCTACGACGCCCGGACCGGGGCGCGGCTCTGGCGCGTGGCGGGCAGGACGGGCGCGGCCCGGGTCCCGCTGGTCGCCGGCGGCAGGCTGTACGTGGTCACGGACACGGGGATCGGCGCGGTGGCGGTGTGAGGCCCGCGCGACTGGCCGTGAGGTAGATGCGGCGGGTCGGGATCTCGTCGTCGTACGCCTCGCGGACCGTGCAGCCGTCGACGCGGAAGCCCGCGTCCCGGGCCGCCCTGCGGAGCTCGTACGGCGTGAACTCCGCCCAGTACACCCGCAGATCGCTGCCGAGCGGATCGTCGACGACGTGGTCGCCCGTCCCCTCCTTCGCCACGATCAGCAGCTGGCCGCCGGGGCGGACCGCCGCCGCCCATGAGATCAGGGTGGCGGCCAGATGCCGTTTGGGCCGGTCGTGGAGCGAGTAGTACGAGACGAGGCCGTCGAGCCGCTCCCCCGCGATGTCCCGCTGGTCCATGACCGCGAACCGGCAGCCGGGCTTCTCCTGCCGGGCGAGGGCGACGCAGCGCGGCGAGAGGTCGATGCCCAGCACGTCGAGGCCGTGGGCGGCCAGGAGTTCGGTCACATGGCCGCAGGGCCCGCAGCCGGCGTCGTACACCCTGCCGCCCTCGGTGACGCGCCCGGCGAAGGCGTGCAGGATCTCGCGGTCGAAGGGCTTGGTGTCCAACTCGTCGCGGAACAGCCGGAGATAGTGGGCGGCGCGTGCGTCCCAGGTGCGGACGACGTCGGCGGTGCTGCCGGGCTCCGGCGGGGAAGGTCGCGGGTCAGCCATCGCACCAATGTAGGGGTACCGCTGCCGGTGCCCGAGGGCACCGGCAGCGGCGTGCGGTCAGTCCAGGCGCCGGCGCAGCCACCAGGCGCTGAACCCGGAAAGGATGCCCGCGAGCGCGACGAAGATCCCCGTCTCGATCCACTGGAAGGTCCAGTAGCGGTCCCCGGGCTGGTACTCCACCGCCACATGGAAGTCCGACTTCGCGAAGCAGCGCAGCGGGTCGGTCTCCCGTGCGGCACAGCCCGCGCTGCCACGCATTTCCTTGCCGTCGGAGTTCAGTACCGGGCCGAGGTCGGACAGGACCCAGGCCCCGGACCTGGACAGGCCCACCTTCACCTGGGCGTTCTCCCCGTCGCCCGACAGCATGATGTCGGTGGCGCTCCATGTGGCGCCCTCGGCGGGCCTCCCCTCCTGCGCCGCCATGCCGAGGCCGGCGAGTGCCACCTCCGCCCGCACCGGCTCCATGAGCAGCGGCCGGATCGCGTACGGCACGAGGATCTGGACCGCGGCGAAGAAGGCGAGGGTCACCGCCATCGCGGGGACCGTCCGGCGGATCAGCAGTCCGGCGCAGACTCCGACGGTGAAGGCGAAGGCGGCGTAGCCGAGCGGTGCGACGCCCCGGCCGTCGAACAGCAGCGGGTCGAAGCGGTTGCTGGTGATCTCGTCGAGCGGCCGGGCCCACCAGGTCACCATGAGGCTGAGCAGACCGGTGACGGCGACGGACGACAGGCCGACGGCCGTGAGCTTCACGGCGAGCCAGTGGCCGCGACTGATGCTCTGGTTCCAGATCAGCCGGTGCGTGCCCGCCTCCAGTTCCCGGGCGATGAGCGGCGCTCCCCAGAAGATCCCTATGACGCCCGGTACGGCGACGAGCAGTCCCGTGACGAGGGCGGCCAGGGTCTCGTACTCGTGGACGAACGCGTTCTTGGCCGCTTCGCAGGTGGTGGAGCAGCCGGCCACGTCGCCGTCGTACGAGGTCCTCATCTGCGTCCCCGTGATCACAAGGGCGATCCCGACAGCGGCCAGCGCCGCCAGGGCCAGGAGGGTCTGGACGCGGTACTGGCGCCAGGTCAGCCAGATCATCGCTGTGCCTCCGGGGTCATCGTGGCGACAGTGGTTCTGCCTTCGGCCATGTAGGTGAGGACCAGGTCCTCCAGATCGAGGGGCTCCAGAACCCAGGCGGGGTCGTGAACGGCGGTGTCGGCACGCACCAGGAAGGTGCTCTGGCGTTCGGTGTGCGTGGCCTGGAGCACCCGCATTCCCTCCGGGAGGCTCGACGCGTCACGGCGGGTCGTGGTCAGCCGGAAGTGGGTGGAGATCAGGTCGTCGACATCTCCGGCGAGCTGGACCCGGGAGGCGACCAGGGAGATCAGGTGGTCGCAGACCCGTTCCAGGTCGGAGACCAGGTGCGAGGAGAGGATGACGGTGGTGCCGTGCTCGGCGACGTGCTTCATGAGTCCCTGAAGGAACTCGCGGCGGGCCAGCGGGTCGAGGGCCGCCACGGGTTCGTCCAGGATCAGCAGTTCGGGGCGCTTGGCCACGGCGAGCGTCAGCGCGACCTGGGCCCGCTGGCCGCCGGAGAGCTTGCCGACCCGCTGGGCGGGGTCGAGGCCGAGGTCCCGGATCCGGCCCTCCGCGAGGCCCTTGTCCCAGGTGGGGTTGAGGCGGGCGCCCAGGTGCAGGTGGTCGGCGATGGACAGCCCGGTGTACGTGGGGGTGTCCTGGGCGACGAAGCCGACCTTGGCCAGCTGGGCCGCGTCGGCGGCGGGCCGTCCGCCGACGACTTCGATGGTGCCCGAGGTCGGGGTGATCAGCCCGCAGGCGAGTTGCAGGAGCGTTGACTTCCCTGCCCCGTTGGGGCCGACGAGGCCCACGACCCGGCCGGCGGGCACGCTGAGCGTGCAGTCCGAGAGTGCCTGGCGGCGGCCGTAGCGCTTGCCCAGGCCGATGGCTTCCAGAATGGCGGTCATTGCTCCTCTTCGGTGGCCGTACGGAACGTGCTCAGGAACAGGGCCTCGATGCTTTCCTCGTCCAGCCCGGCGGCCCGGGCCCGCTCCAGCCACCCACGCAACTCCTGCCGCAGGGGCTCGTGTTGGGACAGAGAGGCGTCACTGAGAGTGCTCGACACGAAGGTGCCGACGCCGGGCTTCTTGGACACCAGCCCCTCGTACTCGAGCTCCCGGTACGCCTTGAGCACGGTGTTCGGGTTGATCGCCACCTTGGCCGCGACGTCCTTGACCGTGGGCAGGCGATCCCCCTCGAACAACAGCCCCAGCCGCATGGCCTGTCGGACCTGGTGCACCAGTTGCAGGTACGGCGCGACGCCGGACCGGGCATCGAGGTGAAACTCGATCACCGTCTCCTCTATTCATCTAGGGTCCTAGCACTATAGGACTCTGGCGGTATGTCACGTCAAGGGCCGTCGCGGGGCAGGCGAAGATCATTCGGTCCCCCACTCGATCGAGTGGACGTGCCCTGCCACGGCCGCGATTCAGGTGATATCCATCTGAACCAGACGCGATCATTCGGCGGTGATCTCAACCACCCCGACGGCACGCCGTCACAAGTACCCCTTCCTGGCCGGTCTCGGCTCACTCGCCGTGCTGGCCCTGCTCCCGGCGGTCCCGGCCGAGGCCGCGCCGGGAGCCGACGCGTCGCCGCAGGGCGTCCGGTCCGTCTCGCCCCGCGTGGTGACCGCGGCCGAGCGCAGGACCGCCGCGTACCTCGACGCGTCGCAGAGCAGGCCCGAGCGGCTGAACGCCTTCTTCAGGGCGCTGCCCAAGGGCGGCGACCTGCACAACCACCTGTCGGGCGCGGCCTCGACCGAGTACCTGATCAAGCTCGCGATGGACCGGGGCCTGTGCATCGACGCGACGATGACGGCCGTCGCGCCGCCCTGCGGCACGGGCACGAGGCCGGCCGCCGACGCGCGGACGGACGCGGACTTCCGGCAGCAGATCATCCGGGCCTGGTCCATGCAGGACTTCCCGGCCGACGAGTCCGGGCACGACCACTTCTTCGACACGTTCGGCAAGTTCGGCCTGGCGACGTGGGACCGGGGCAAGCTGCTGGCCAATGTGGCCAACTCGGTGGTGAAGCAGAACCAGTTCTATCTGGAGACCATGGTCACTCCCGCGTCGGACAGCGCCAAGAAGCTTGCCGACGAGGTGGGTTACGACGCCGACCTGGCCGTCTTCCACCGCAGGCTGCTGGCCGGCGGGCAACTCGACCGGGTCGTGAACGAGGCGGTCAAGGAGGCCGACGACGGCGACGCGGACTTCCGTGCGACCGCGCACTGCGACACCGCCAGCCCCGACCCCGGCTGCCGGCTCCCCGTCCGCTGGATCTCCCAGGTCTCCCGGGGCAGCTCCCCGGCCCGGGTGTTCACGCAGATGGCGGTCGGCATGCGGCTGGCCGAGCGCGACCCGCGGTTCGTCGCGGTCAACCTGGTCCAGCCGGAGGACTGGGACAGCTCGCTGAGCAACTACAGCCTCCAGATGCGGATGCTGAAGTACCTGCGCGGCCAGTACCCCGGTGCCCACCTCACCCTGCACGCCGGTGAGCTGGCCCCCGGTCTGGTCAAGCCGGAGGACCTGACCTTCCACATCCGCGAGGCCGTCCTGGTCGCCGGTGCCGAACGCATCGGGCACGGTGTGGACCTGGTCCACGAGGACGACTGGCGGCAGCTCGCCCGGACGATGGCGCGGCGCGGGGTCGCGGTCGAGGTGCCGTTCTCCAGCAACAAGCAGATCCTCGGCATCTCGGGCGACGACCACCCGTTCAACGCCTACCGCCGCTACGGCGTCCCGGTGGTCCTGTCCACCGACGACCCGGGCGTCTCACGGATCGACGTCACCCACGAGTACCAGTACGCCGCCCGGACGTACGGCCTCGGCTACACCGAACTGAAGGACCTGGCCCGCGCCTCGCTGGAGTACGCCTTCCGCGACGGCCGCAGCCTGTGGGCCACCGGTTCCGCCCCCTCCGGCTACCGCCCGGTCCCCGCCTGCCTCGGCAGCCGGCCCGGCGACCGTCCGAGCACGCGCTGCGCCCGCTTCCTGGCCGACAGCCCGAAGGCCGCGACGCAGTGGCGTCAGGAGTCGGCCTTCGCCGCCTTCGAGCGCGCCCACGGCGGCCGGGGCTGACCCTTCCGGTAAGCGTCGTGCCGGGGTGCAGGGCCGAGAGATCCCGCACCCCTCGCGTTTCTAGTCCCTGGCCACCGGCCGGTACGTGCAGACCTGAACTCCGGCGCCGCTGACGGTCGTCGAGACCAGCTCCAGGGTGCGCAGGCCGCCGTCCGCAGGGAAGATCGACTTTCCGCCGCCGAGCAGCACCGGCATGATCACGAGCTTGAGCTCGTCGACGAGGCCCTCACTCAGCAGACCGCGCACCAGGGTGGGGCTGCCCATGACCAGCAGATCGCCGTCGCCCTTGTCGCGCAGCTCCTGAATGCGCCCCACGAACTTCTCGCCGTCGATGCGCTCGGTGTTGTTCCAGGTCAGGTCGGAGTCGCCCAGGGTGCCGGTCACGACGTACTTCTCGATGGCGTTCATCCGGTCGGCGAACGGGTCGCCGGCCCGATCGGGCCAGGCCGCCGCCATCGTCTGCCAGGTGCGGCGGCCGAACAGCAGCGCCCGGGCGGAGCTCATCGCGCTGTCGAAGGCGCCGCCCACCACCTCGGGGTCGAAGAAGGGGTGCGACCAGCCGCCGTGGGCGAAGCCGCCGTCGGTGTCCTCCTCGGGACCGCCCGGCGCCTGCACGACGCCGTCCAGGCTGATGAACTCGCTGATGACGATGCGCATGTGGCTCGCTCCTCGCACTTCCTGCTCCGGATCACGGGTACGGGAGGAGAGACTGCCACGCCGCCCGGAACTCATCGGACCGGGCGCCTGCTAGAAGCCGCCGCCGCCGAAGTCTCCGCCGCCACCGAAGCCGCCGCCGTCGCCGAACCCGCCGCCGCCCCCGTCACCGAAGCCGCCGCCACCGAAGCCCGACGAGTCGAAGTCGGAGCCGGAGAAGTCGCCGCCGCTCCAGTCGCCGCCCGAACCGAAGTCGCCGCCGCCGTACTCCGCCGCGTAGGCCGGGGTGGCGAGCATCGAGCCGAGCATGGTGCCGACCAGCAGGCCGGGGAGCAGGCCGCCGCCGAAGTAGCCGCCCGCCCAGGGGCCGTAGGCCGGACCGGCCTCCCAGTAGGGGCGCCTGCTGCCGTCGCCCATGTCGACGGTGCGGCTCATCGGGTCCTCGCCGTCGCGCAGCCGTATCTCGTCGGCGCCGCAGACCGGGACCTCGCGGGCGGTGCCGCCCGACGGGGTCCAGCGGGCGTCGGCCACGGAGGGGCCGTGGCGCGGGTCGAAGAAGCAGGGCGGCCTGCGGGCGGGGAGTTCGCCGCCGGTGCGGCGGGCGTCCAGGACGGCGAGCGAGTAGCGCCCGTCCTCCAGGGCCTGCGTCACCCCGCGCACGTCGGAGGGGTGCTGGGCGTGTTCCATCCGGGACTTGGCGCTCTCGTAGGAGTCGAGGGCGCGTTCGTAGTCGGCGCGCATCGTGTCGTCGGCGCCCGGCTCCGAGGGGTGGAAGTCGAGCCGGTCCAGGGTCTCGCCGTACGCCGTGATGTCCTCGTCCACGACGACCCGGAGCTTGTCGAGGGCGGCCTGTTCCTCGGCCTCCTTGCGCTTCCGGTTCCGGCGCACGACCGTGTAGGCGCCCGCGCCGCCGAGGACCACCACCGCGCCCACCGCGATCAGGCCCGCGGTCGCCGAGCTGTTGCCGGAGGAGGCGCCGCCCCAGGAACTGGGGGCGCTGCCCCGGGCCTGCTCGACGGCGCGGTCGACGAAGGCGTTGAGCTGGGTCGCGGCGTCCGTGTCCGCGCCGGGCGTCTTCACGGCGGCGGTGAGGTTCTGGACGGCCTGCTCGGACATCACCCGCGGGTCGGCGCCCGCGTTGAAGCCGTCACCGAGGCGGATCGCGTAGACACCGGTGATCCCGGTGTCGGTGCGCAGCGTCCGCAGGACGCTGTCCGCGGGAAACGCGGAGGTCCGCGGGAGCACGGCCACGAAGACCGGCTTGTCGGCGTCCTTGATCTTCTTCGCCAGGGCGTCGGCCTCGGCCCGGGAGAGCTGGCCGGACGCGGCCGGGTCGACGTACACCGGATTCTTGCGCAGCGCCTGCGCCACCTCGTCCACGCCGGCGGCGCCGGTCGCGGCGGTCGCGGCGGGGGCCACGAGCAGCGCGGCCGCCGACAGCAGAAGGAGCAGTCCCGCCAGGAAAGCCGGGACCAGGAAGTGAGGGAACGCCCTGTTCCTCATACTTCGAAGTTAGCCCACTCGGGTGAGCGGCGCCCGGCGAGCGAGGCCGGCCAGGGGCCCGGGGTCAGGCGATGCCGCCGTTGGCGAACAGGACCTGGCCGTTGATCCACCGGCCGCCCGGACCGGCCAGGAAGGCGACGGCGGCGGCGATGTCCTCGGGCGTGCCGAGGCGCTCCAGCGGGGAGGCACCGGCGATCCTCTCGATCAGTTCGGGGCTCTTGCCGTCCAGGAAGAGCGGGGTCGCGGTCGGTCCGGGGGCCACGGCGTTGACGGTGACGTCCCGGCCGCGCAGTTCGCGGGCGAGGATCAGCGTCATCGCCTCGACCGCGCCCTTGGTCGCCGCGTAGGCGGCGTAGGCCGGCTGCTGGAGCCGGGTGACGGACGTGGAGAAGTTGACGAGCGCGCCGCCGGTGCGCAGCCGCCGGGCGGCGAGCTGGGAGACGACGAACGTGCCCCGCACATTGACCCGGTGCATCCGGTCGAAGGCGTCCAGGGCCATCTCCGCCAGCGGGGCGAGCAGCATGATCCCGGCGGTGTTGACCACCACGTCGACGCCGCCGAAGCGCTCCTCGGCCGTGTCGAACAGGGCCGTCATCGCCGTCTCGTCCGCGACGTCGCCGGACAGGGCGACGGCCGTGCCGCCCGCCTCCCGGATCGAGGCGACGACCCGCTCGGCCCGCTCGGCGCTGCCGGAGTAGTGCACGACCACCGGCATGCCGTCGGCGGCCAGCGCCTGCGCGACCGCACCGCCGATCCCTCCCGAGCCCCCGGTCACGATCGCCACCCGGGGCACGGACTGCTCGCCGGTGGTCGTGCCGTTGCCGTTGTCGTCGGTGGTGGTCATGGCGACCTCCCTCTCATTTTGTGGACGATAAGTACATTAACATCATGTGGACGAGTGGTCCATATATATGTGGCCCAGGTGTCCATATAGTGGCTCGGGGGGCCGTGCCGGACGAGGAGGACACGCATGGAACGGACAGCGGCCGGGGGACCCGGCCCGCTCACGCCCGGGCGCGGACGGCGCCGGGCGGAGGACGTCCGGCACGCGACGCTGACCGCGGCCGCCGATCTCCTGCTCGCCGAGGGCGTCCGCGCCCTGACCTTCTCCAAGGTCGCCGCCCGCGCGGGCGTCAGCAAGATGACCCTCTACAAGTGGTGGCCCTCCCCCGGGGCCCTGGCCTTCGACGCGTACTTCAACGCCTTTCAGGCCACCCTCGCCTTCCCCGACACGGGCGACATCCGGCGTGATCTGACGACACAGCTGCACGCGTTCATCGATCTCCTGAACGGCAACGGTCCCGTCGTCGCCGGCATCATCGGGGCCGCCCAGGGCGACCCCGATCTCGCCGATGCGCTCTCGACGCATTACGTCACCCCGCGCCGCGCCCTCGCCGTCGAACGCCTCGCAGTCGCCCGCGACGCGGGCCAGATCCGGGCCGACGCCGACCTGGAGACGATCGTCGACCAGCTCTGGGGAGCCGTCTACCACCGGCTGCTGATGCCCGCGCAGCCGCTGACGACGGAGTTCGCCGACCGGCTGGTCGACCACCTCTTCCGGGGCGTCGCCACGGACCCCGCCGCCGACTCACCGGGACCGGCCGGAAGTTGAGGGCGAGCGGCCCCGACTGGGCGGCCACCCCTTATCTTTGGCCGATGCGCGCCCACTCCGTCGACCGCCCGGCCGACCTCGACACCGTCCGCGAGTCCTACGACCGCGTCGCCGACAACTACGCCCACATGGTGCTGACGACGGGAATCGGGGACATCCGCCGCCATCCCTGGCTCAAGGCGTCGATCGACGCCTTCGCCGACACCGTGACCGGCCTCGGACCCGTCCTCGACGTCGGCTGCGGCCCCGGAACGGTCACCGCCTACCTCGCCGAACGCGGCCTCGACGTGTCCGGCGTCGACCTCTCCCCCCGCATGATCGAGAACGCGCGCCGGCTGCACCCGGAGTGCCGCTTCAGCGTCTCCTCCGCCACCGACCTCGACCTCGCCGAGGCGTCGCTCGGCGGTGTGCTCGGCTGGTGGTCGCTGTTCAACCTGCCCCGTGCCGTGCTGCCCCAGGTGCTCGCCGGGTTCGTGCGCGCCCTGAAGCCGGGCGGACACTTCATCACCGCCACCCATGTCGGCGACGAGGACCTGGTGCGCACCGAGGCCTACGGCGGTGTGCCCGTCAGCTGGACGACGCACAAGTGGCGCCCGGAGCAGTTCGTGGAGCTGATCGAGCAGGCCGGACTGCACCCGGTCGCCGACCTCCGCATCCCCGCGGACGAGCACACCGGTCCCGGCGTCGTCGTCATGGCCAGGAAGCCCGCCTGAGAGCCGGACGGCACACGGGAGCGGGCGGGCGGCATCAGTGCCGCCCGCCCGCTCCCCCGTCTCAGACGGCCCGGTAGGCCGCCCTCAGCTTCGCCACCGCACCGGTCAGGTCACCGGTCAGCAGCAGGTGATCGGCGTCCGCGAACGGCTTGGACACCTTCTCCGTCAGCTTCCCGCCGGCCTTCTGCTGGACCAGCAGCCGGGCCTGGCCGACGATGGTCCGGCCCACCTCGGTCCGGCCGAGACCGGTCCTCTCCGCCACCTGGGCGGCCAGCGCCAGCGCGGTGAGCGTCAGCTCGCCGCCGGCCGGGGGCTTCCTCAGCGTGGTGAGTCCCCAGCCGTAGGGGAACTGCGGGTCGTACGCCGCGTCGCCCACGTTGATCGGCAGCTGCGCCTCGGACTTCGGCCAGGTGACCGGGAGCTGTCCGGTGAAGGCCCGCTTGCCGTAGAGCACGTCGGCCACGCCGTCGCCCTCGGTGCCCGGCAGCCAGGAGGCCACCAGCGCGTCGATGCCGCCCAGCCGGTCGCCGATGAGCTGCGGGCGGCCCGAGACGATCAGGACGGCGCACTTCATCGCGGCGCACACCTTGTCGACCGCGGCCTTGTCGGCGGCGGAGAGTTCCAGGTCGTGACCGTTGCCGACGTCGCCGATGCCCTCGGCGTACGGGGTCTCGCCGACCACCACGACACCGACGTCGTAGCCGTCCGTCGAGGCCGACGCGTCCTTGGAGTACGTGACCGAGGCGGCGTCCTTCCTCATGGCCGAAAGGATCGTGGTGCCCGGGGTGATGTTCCCGGACGAGCCCTGCCAGCTGACGGTCCAGCCGCCGGCCTGGTTACCGATGTCGTCGGCGTTGGAGCCGGCGACGTACACCTTCTGCGAGGACTTCAGCGGCAGCACGCCGCCGTCGTTCTTCAGCAGCACCTGGGACTTGGCCGCGGCCTCACGGGCCACGGCGCGGTGTTCGGCCGAGCCGACCTTGCCGAGGTTGGCGGTGTCGGCGTACGGCTTCTCGAACAGGCCCAGCCTGAACTTCTGCGTCAGGATGCGGGAGACCGCGTCATCGATCCGGGCCTGGGTGATGCGGCCCGCGGTGACCTCGTCCTGGAGCGTCCTCGTGAAGTCCTTGTACGCCGTCGGCACCATGATCATGTCGAGGCCGGCGTTGACCGAGGTGCGGACGTCGCTCGCGTAGTCGCCGGGGATCTGGTCGATGGCCTGCCAGTCGCTGATGACGAACCCGTCGAAGCCCATCCGGTCCTTCAGCACGCCGTTGATCATCGCGGCGTTGGCGTGCATCTTCACCGGGCCCTCGTCGTCCCCGAGGATGTCGAGCGAGGAGTAGGACGGCATGACCGTGCCGACCCCGCGCTCGACGGCCTCGGTGAACGGGGCGAGGTGGACGGCCTCCAGCTCCTGCCGGGTGACCTTGGTGACGCCTTGGTCGATCGGGTACGAACCGGTGGTGGAGGAGCCGTACTCCGTACCGCCGTCGCCCACGTAGTGCTTGGCGGTCGCCAGCACCTTGTCGTTGCGGTCCAGGTCCTTGCCGGAGGCCGCTCCCTGCATGCCCTGGATCACCGTCTCCAGCGACTCCACGAGCGCCGGGTCCTCGCCGTACGCCTCGTAGGCACGGCCCCAGCGGTCGTCGCGCGAGACGCAGAGGCAGGGGGCGAAGTCCCACGGGATACCGGTGGCGCGCACCTCGTTCGCCGTGACGGCGCCGGTCTTCTCGACGGTCCGCGGGTCGCGGGTCGCGCCGAGACCGACGTTGTGCGGCATGATCGTCGAGCCGATCACGTTGTTGTGGCCGTGCACCGCGTCCACGCCGTAGATCAGCGGGATCTGGAAGCGGGTCGCCTGGGCGCGCAGCTGGTAGGAGTCGACCGTCTTCGCCCACGCGGCCGGGGTGTTGGGCGTCGGGACGGAGCCACCGCCGGAGAGCAGCGAACCGAGGTCGTAGGTGGCGATGTCGCCCTGGGAGCTGAGCGCGTTGCGCTCGGCCTGGGTCATCTGGCCGGCCTTCTCGGCGGGCGACATCCGGGCGAGCAGGTCGGCGACCCGCTGCTTCACCGGCAGCTTCGGGTTCTGGTAGGGCAGCCCGTGGGCGTCGATGACGACCTGCGGGTTCTCCTTCGGCGGCCTGGCGCCGGTGACGGTGAGTTCGAGCGGGACCGTCTTCGCGGAGGCGGCTCCGGTGATCTTCTTCGTGTCGACGGAGACGCGGTGCGCGGTGCCGGAAGCCGTGCCGGCGGGGAAGGTGTACGTGCCGCTGACCGGGGTGTAGTCGGTGCCGGATGCCGCGCTGCCGCCCTTGGTCTCGTAGGCGACGGTCACGGGCTCGTCCAGCGGGAGGGAGCCGGTGGTGGCGACGGAGAGGTCGATGTCCGCGGTGGCGCCCTGCGTGACGGGGTGGACGGCCGCGTCCGTGACGACGCTCGCCTTCAGGGCGGCGTCCGCCTTGCCGTACAGCTCCATGCCGTCGATGGCGAACTTGCCGGGGGCGCCGGGCGGCAGGGTGAGGGCGTAGCCCCACATCTCGTTGAGGCCCAGTACCTGGTCGATACCGCCGACCGGCTGGTAGTCGCCGCGGTAGGTGAAGTCGGCGAAGGGGATCTCGACCTGGTGCCAGCCCTCCCAGTCGTCGGTGAAGGAGGTGGTCCACAGCTCGGAGGCCTCGCCGTGGGCGCCGCCGTCCTTGATCTCGAAGCTGATCTTCCTGCCCGAACCGGGCGGCAGGGGTGCGGTGTTCTGGCCGTACCACCAGAACCGGATGCCCCTGTGCGCGGACCAGTCGTGGGCGGGCCGGTCGGCGGCGTAGTCGTGGCTGAGTCCGCCGTAGCCGCTGATGTCGTAGGTGCCTTCGAGGACCTTGGCGCCCTCGGGCGCGTCCGCGCGTTCCTTCAGTGCCAGGGCGGGCGGGTCGTCGGCGTCGCCGCCCCAGGTGAAGATGCCCTCGGCGGGCTGGTTCGCGAAGGGGACCTCGCCCTCGAACCGGTCGACGGCCACGGGTGCCGGATCGTCGGCCGCGGCGGGCGCCGCCGCGCTGGGGACCGCGCCGGCGAGCAGGCCGGCGAGGACGGTGGCGGCGGCGAGTGCGGCCGTCGCGGGTCTCGCGCGGTGACGGGTGCGTGGTGGCATGTGCGGCTCCTCGGTACGGTGACCGCGCGCGGCACGGCGGGGTGCGGGATGCCGTGCCGCGCGCGGGGTGCGGGTGTGACCTTGAGGTGCGGGGGGTGCTTCTGCCGGACGGGCCGGTTACTTCTTCTGCTCGACGCGCACCCAGTCGATCTCCGCCTTGATGCCGCCCTGCGCGATCCGGTCGACGCTGGACTGCGGAAGACCCCAGTAGGGCGTGGTGACCTTGTTCCAGCCGGCCGGATAGGCGCCGCCGAGGGCCAGGTTGAGGATCACGTACTGGTTGTGGTCGAAGACCCACTGGCCGCGGGTCGACTCCAGCTTCTGGCGCGAGGTCGTCTGGACGACCCGGTCGTCGACGGTGAACGTCATGCCCTCGGGCGTCCACTCGACGCCGTAGGTGTGCCACGCGTCGGCGCGGCCGCCGTTCGGATACGTCTGCTGCTTGCCGATGTTGCCGTCGGCCGAGTAGCCCGGGCCGTGCAGGGCGGAGCTGGTCCAGTCGCCGTAGCCGATGTTCTCCATGATGTCCGTCTCGCCCGAGCCGGGCCAGGAGACGGACGGGTCGTCGACATTGCTGCCGAGCATCCAGAAGGCGGGCCAGAAGCCGTCGCCGACCGGCAGCTTCATACGGGCGCTGACCTTGCCGTAGGTGAAGTCGAACTTGGTGTTGGTGTCGACCCGGCCGGAGGTGAAGTCGAAGGTGCCGTTGGGCGTGGGGGTGCACGCCTTGCAGTACTTCGACTCCAGGACGAGGGCGCCGTTCTCGGTGCGGATGTTGTCCGTCGAGTCGACGTAGGCCTGCGACTCGCCGTTGACGGGTCCCATCTCCGTGCCGGTGCGCACCACCCGCCACTTGGAGCGGTCCAGGCCCGAGCCGGTGAAGTCGTCGAAGAAGGTGGTGCTGTAGGCGCCGCCGGGGTTCTTGGGCAGGGCCGGGTAGGCGGCGTCGGCGCTGCCTCCGGTACCCCAGACCTGCAACTCGTAGAGGGAGTAGCCGAACTGGGCGGTGGCGGGCGCCGGGTTGTAGAACGAGCGGCGTTCGACACCGAGCATCCGGACGTAGCGCCCGGTCGCCGGGGTGGGCAGGGTGACCGTGTCATGGCGTCCGGCGGCCTCGCCCGGCGCCTTCACATCGGCGCGGCGGGCGGCGACGTCGGCGGCGGACGGCTGGTGGACGGTGCGCCAGGTGCGGTTGTCGTCGGAGACCTGGATCCGGTAGTCGACGGCGTAGGCCGCCTCCCAGTACAGGTCGACGGTGTCGATCGTGGAGGTGGCGCCCAGGTCGACGCCGACCCAGCGGTCCGCGTTCCAGTCGCTGGACCAGCGCGACTGGTCCGCCTTGAGGTCGGCCGGCCAGCCGCCGTCGGTGACGAAGGCCGGTGAGTTGCCGGCGTGCTGGTAGAGGTTGCCGTACGCGGGGTGGTTCAGGGCCAGGTTGGTGCGGGTCGTGGAGGCGGGGGCCTGCTCCCCTCCGTACACCTTGAAGGAGTACAGGGAGTAGCCCCAGGCGGTCGCGCGCTGGATGCCGCGCATCCGGACGTAGCGTCCGGTGACCTCCTGCGGGTAGGTGTGCGCGGTGACGCTGCCGCCGGTGCCGTCGTCCTCGGTGTAGAAGGCGGTCCAGTCGGTACCGTTCTTCGACACCTCCAGGACGTACTTCTTGCCGTAGGCGGCCTCCCAGTCCAGGGTGACCTGGCTGATGCGGAGGGTGGCGCCGAGGTCCACCCGGATCCAGGCGTCGTCGGCGGTGTTGCTCGACCAGCGGGTGGTGCCGTTGCCGTCGGCGGCGGCCCCCGGTCCTGTGGCGTCGTTCTCGCTGCCGGACGCGGTGACGGCGCCGGGGTCGGCGGTGTGGGCGGCGGCCGCCCGGTCGGTGTCCCAGGCCGCGGCCTGCGCCGCCGGCCGGGGGGCGGCCGGAGCGGCGAAGGCCATGGGAGCGGCGAGGGCGATCAGTGCGGCGGTGGTGGCTGCCAGAGTCGTACGAGAGGGCACGGTGGGGCTCCCGTTCGTATCCAAGGAGGCTGCGCGGCCACGCGCGCGGGCGCGGCTACGCGTTGCGGGTGAGGTGGATGGTGTCGCGGTACCACTTGGCGCTGTCCTTGAGCGTCCGCACCTGCGTGTCGTAGTCGACGCGGACGATGCCGAATCGCTTGTCGTAGCCGTAGGACCACTCGAAGTTGTCCATCAGCGACCAGGCGAAGTACCCCCGGACGTCGGCCCCCTGAGCGCGGGCGTCGGCGACGGCGGCGATGTGGTCGGCGAGATAGGTGGTGCGGTCGGCGTCGTGGATCTCGCCGTCCGCGGAGACGGTGTCGTCGAACGCGGCACCGTTCTCGGTGATGACCGTCGGGAGGGCGTAGTCCTTCTCCAGACGGACCAGCAGGTCGGTGAGGGCCGTGGGGGTGATCTCCCAGTCCATGGCGGTACGGGGCAGCTCGCGCTCCACGACCCGGGTGACGGGCAGCCCTTCGGCGTCCGTCGTCGCGCCGTCCTCGGTCACGCCGGAGAACAGCGTGCCGCGGTAGAAGTTGACGCCGAGGACGTCCAGCGGGGTCGCGATGACGGCCAGGTCGCCTTCGTGGACGGGGAGTTCGATGCCCTGGGCGGCGAGGTCGGTGACGATGTCCTCGGGGTAGGCGCCCTTGACGACGGGGTCCAGGTAGAGACGGGCACCGAGCCCGTCGGCGCGGCGGGCCGCCTCGGCGTCCTCGTGGCTGTCGGTCTCCGGGGTGGCGGTCCCGAGGTTGAGGGTGATGCCGAGTTCGAGCTCGTTGCCGCGGGCGTCGGCCTGCTCCCGCAGGTACTGCGAGGCGAGGCCGTGGCCCAGCAGCAGGTGGTGGACGGCGTGGATCGCCTCGCCGAGGTTCTTCCGGCCGGGGGCCTGGGCGCCGTAGGCGTATCCGAGCATCGCCGAGCACCACGGCTCGTTCAGCGTGGTCCAGTGCTTCACCCGGTCGCCCAGGGCGTCGTAGGCGAGGGCGGCGTACTCGGCGAAGCGGTAGGCGGTGTCGCGGGCCGGCCAGCCGCCCGCGTCCTCCAGCTCCTGCGGCAGGTCCCAGTGGTAGAGGGTGATCCACGGGGTGACGCCCTTGGCGTCGAGCTCGTCGACCAGACGCTTGTAGAAGTCCAGTCCCTTGGCGTTGGCGGGGCCGCGGCCGCCCGGCTGGATGCGGGGCCAGGCCAGCGAGAAGCGGTAGGTGTCGACGCCCAGGTCGGCGATCAGCGCGACGTCCTCGGGCATCCGGTGGTAGTGGTCGCAGGCCACGTCGCCGTTCTCACCGCGGACGACCATGCCCGGCACCCTGCTGTACGTGTCCCAGATGGACGGCGTTCTGCCGTCCTCGGCCGCCGCGCCCTCGATCTGGTACGCGGCTGTGGCGACGCCCCAGCGGAAGTCGGCGGGCAGACCGGGTACGGCCTGGGCGGCGATCTCGCGGGCGTAGGCCTGGGGGGTGACGAGGTTCATGGTTCTCCTGTGGTGTGCGGTGCGTATGTCGCTACGAACGGGCGACTGCGGGGGCCGGGGCCTCCCGGTGGAGCCAGCAGGCCACCGAGCGCGAGCCGTCGCTCCCGTCCGGGGCGGCGAGCACCGGGACGTGGCTGTCGCAGGCCTCGACCTTCTTGGCGCAGCGGGGGTGGAAGGCGCAGCCGGCCGGCATCGCGGACAGGTGCGGGGGCGAACCGGGGATGCCGCTGAGCTCGCGGCGGGGTCCGTGCAGCGCGGGGAAGGAGTGCAGCAGTCCGTCGCTGTAAGGGTGGTGGGGGTCGCGGTAGATCTCGGACGCGCCGGCCTCCTCGACGATCCGGCCGCCGTACATGATCGCGATCCGGTCGGAGAACTCGATGAGGAGCGAGATGTCGTGCGTGATGAAGACGACCGAGAAGCCGAGCTCCTCGCGGAGCCTGACGAGCTGGCGCAGGATCTGGCGCTGCATGACGACGTCGAGTGCGGTGGTGGGCTCGTCCATGATGACGATCTCGGGTTCCAGCGCGAGCGCCATCGCGATCATCACGCGCTGGCGCATGCCGCCGGACAGCTGGTGCGGATAGGCGCCGAGCCGGTCGGCGGAGATGCCGACGAGGTTCAGCAGCTCCCTGGCCCGCGCGGTCCGTGCCGCCTTCCGCATCTCCGGGCGGTGGGCCTGGAGTACGTCGGTGAGCTGGCTGTGGACCGTGTGGACCGGGTTCAGGGAGTTCATCGCGCCCTGGAAGACGATCGACAGCTCCTGCCAGCGGAAGGCGCGGAGCTCGGGTGCCGACAGGGTCAGCAGGTCGAGCTTCTGGCCGTCGCGCTGGTGGTAGTGGACCTCGCCGCCGGTGATGACGCCGGGCGGGGAGAGCAGCCGGGTGACGGCGTAGGCCAGGGTGGACTTGCCGGAGCCCGACTCGCCCGCGAGGCCGAGGACTTCGCCCCGGTGCAGGGTGAGGTCGATGTCGCGCAGGGCGTGCACGGCGTCGGACCCGGTCCCGTAGTCCACGTTGAGGCCGCTGATGGTGAGGACGGGCTCGCTCATGAGCGGGGCTCCTTCTCGGAGGTGCCCGTACGGGCCACGGGGGTGAAGCCGGCCTCGGAGGTGCCCGTACGGGCCACGGGGGTGAAGCCGACGCGCATGCGGACCTTCCGGGAGCCGCCGGTCTCGGTACGCAGGCGCGGGTTGACGAATTCGTCGATGCCGAAGTTGATGAGGGCGAGCGACATGCCGAGCAGCGCGATGCAGAGCCCCGCGGGGACGAACCACCACCAGGCGCCCTGGGCGAGTGCCTGGTTGGACTGCGCCCAGAAGAGCACGGTGCCCCAGTTCCAGTTCGAGATGTCGGCGACGCCGATGAAGGCGAGCGTGATCTCGGAGAGGATCGCGAAGATGACCGTGCCGACGAAGCCCGAGGCGATGACGGCGGTCAGGTTGGGCATCACCTCGAAGAGGATGATCCGCCAGGTCGACTCACCGGTGGCCCGGGCCGCCTCGACGTAGTCCCGGCGGCGCAGCGAGAGCGTCTGGGCGCGGAGCACCCGGGCGCCCCAGGCCCAGGAGGTGAGGGCGATGACGGCCGCGATCAGGAGGTCGCCGGTGTCGGTGACGAAGCTGGCGATGATGATGATCAGCGGCAGTCCGGGGATGACGAGGAAGACGTTGGAGAGCAGCGAGAGCACCTCGTCGGCGGTGCCGCCGAGGAAGCCGGCGCTGACCCCGATGAGCACGGAGAGGATCGTGGCGAGGATGCCCGCTATGAAGCCGACGACCAGGACGCCGCGAGTGCCGACGAGGATCTGCGAGAGCACGTCCTGACCGGTCTGCGTGGTCCCGAACCAGTGGGATCCGGAGGGCGGCTGGAGCAGTTCTTTGCCCATCGTGTCGGGGTCGTACGGGGCGATCCACGGGCCGATGACGGCGATCAGCACGAAGAAGAGCAGGATGCACAGTCCGACGACGGTCTTGCGTCCGCGCAGGAAGCGGAACCTGCGCTTGCTTGCGGCCGGGGTCTCGATCGCGTCGAGTACGGCGACCTCTGTGGCGGTGACAGCCATGTGTCCTAGGCCTCCCTTCGGGTACGGGGGTCGAGGAGCATGTAGAGGACGTCGGCGAGGAGGTTCGCCGCGAGGACGGAGAGCGTGATGATGAGGAAGATGCCCTGCATGAGGGGATAGTCCTTGGCGCCGACGCCCTGGAAGAGCTGGTAGCCGATGCCCGGGTAGGAGAAGACCATCTCCACCAGGAGCGTGCCGCCGACGATGAAGCCGAGCGAGAGGGCGAAGCCGGAGATGTTGGGCAGGATGGCGTTGCGTGCCGCGTAACCGAACATCACCCGGCGCTCGGAGAGGCCCTTGGCCTGGGCGACCATGACGTAGTCCTCGCTGGACACCGTCACCATCATGTTGCGCATGCCGAGGATCCAGCCGGCCACGGCGCTGAGGACGATCGTGAACCCGGGCAGCACCCCGTGGTACAGCGCGCTGGAGATGAACGGCCAGTCGAAGGCGGGCACCAGCGAGTTGTCGTAGCCGCCGTCGGCCGGGAACAGCGGCCACTTCACCGCGAACAGCGAGATGGCGATCAGTCCGAGCCAGAAGTACGGGATGGCGGAGATGAAGGTGGTGACGGGCAGCAGGCTGTCCATCCAGGAGCCGCGCCGCCAGCCGGTGAAGACCCCGATGCCGGTGCCGAGCACGAAGCTGATCAGCGTGGTGATGCCGACGAGGGCGAGGGTCCAGGGCAGCGACTGGGCGATGACCTCGCTGACCGGCGTCGGGAAGAAGGTGAAGGAGAGCCCGAGGTCGCCGTGGAGCAGGTGCGACCAGTAGTCGGTGTACTGCTCCCAGATCGACTGCTTCTTGTCGAGGCCGAACAGGGCCTTGAGCGAGGCGATGGCGTTGGTGTCCAGCTGGCCCTGGAAGCGGGCGATGAGCGACTGGACGGGGTCACCGGGCATCATGCGCGGAATGAGGAAGTTGATCGTGATGGCGGCCCAGGCCGTGACCAGGTAGAAGGCGAGCCGTTGGAGCAGGAACTTCACTTCGCAGCCTCCTTCTCGTGGTCGTCGGTGCGGGCGGCGCCGGTGCCGTCGTACAGCCAGCAGGCGGCCCACTGGCCGTCGGCCAGGTCGAAGCGCGGCGGGAGTTCGGTGCGGCAGCGCTCCATCGCCTTGGGGCAGCGGGGGTGGAAGCGGCAGCCGGCCGGCGGGTCGATGAGCGACGGGGGCTCGCCGCTGCCGGTCTCCTCCTGCTCCTCCTCGTCGACGACCCGGTCGGGGTCGGGAGCCGAGGCGATCAGCAGCTGGGTGTAGGGGTGCGCGGGGCGCTGGGTGACGGTCTCGCTGTCACCGCCCTCCACGATCCGGCCCGCGTACATCACGAGCGTGGAGTCCGCGAAGTAGCGGGCGGACGCGATGTCGTGGGTGATGTAGAGGATCGCGAGGTGCATGCGGTCCTTGAGGTCCTTGAGCAGGTTGAGCACTCCGAGCCGGATCGAGACATCCAGCATCGAGACAGGCTCGTCGGCGAGGAGGACCTGGGGGTCGGCGCCGAGCGCGCGGGCGATGGCCACGCGCTGGCGCTGACCGCCCGACAGCTCGTGCGGGAACTTGTCCAGATACTGATGAGGAGGAGTCAGCTGGACGCGGTTCAGCAGAGCGGTCAGGTTCTGTTCCAGTTCCGCCTCGCCGCTGCCCGCCCGGCCGTGGATCTTCAGGGCACGGGTGAGGTGGTAGCGCACGGTGTGCACCGGGTTCAGCGAGGCGAACGGGTCCTGGAAGATGAGCTGGACCCGGCGTACGTAACTGCGGAAGGACCGGCCACGTCCGGCCTTCACCGGCTGGCCGCCCAAGTGGATCTCGCCCTTGGTGAGCGGATACAGCTGCGCGAGCAGTCTGGCGACGGTGGACTTCCCGGAGCCCGACTCCCCCACCAGTGCCGTGACGGTGCCGCGCCGCAGTTGCAGCGAGACGTCGTCGACGGCGTGGACGGTACGGCGCTTGCCCGCGAGGAGATCGCGGCCGGTGCGCCGCACGGCGAAGTGTTTGGTGACTCCGCGTGCTTCGAGCACGACGTGGTTCTTTTCGAGCTGTTCAGACATGGCCGGTACCTGGATCCCTGGGGTGTGAGGCCGACGGCCCTACTTCGACGGCTTGAGCTTCAGCACGACTTCCAGCGCCGAGCGCTGGGTGTGCTGCGGGTCGGCGTACGGGTCGGCCTCGGTGGGCCAGCCCACCCAGTTCTTGGTGGAGTACTCGGCCCCGATGGGGGCGGCGGCGGTGGGAATCATCGGCGCCTCCTCGACCATGATCTTCTGGAGGGTGTTCATGGCGGCGGTGCGGGCGGTGTCGGTCGTGGCGTTGGCGAAGTCCTTGAGCGCCTCGGTGGCCTCGGGGCTCTTGAAGCGGCCGAAGTTGCCGAGCTGGGAGGCCTTGCCGATCGGCTGGAGCAGCGCGCCGTCCATGATGTTCTGGTACATGTCGTAGGGGGTGGCGCCGCTGTTGGTCCAGTGCAGGGTGGCGTCGAAGTTGCCGTTGGCGACGTCCGCGCCCCAGGCGTCGGCGGTCTGCGTCTTGACCTTGGCCTCGATGCCGATCTTCTTGATGTTGTCCTTGATGATCGACAGGCCCGTGATGTAGTCGTTCCAGCCCGCCGGGTCGGTGAAGGTGAGCTTCACCGCCTTGCCGCTCGGGTCCTTCAGCACACCGCCGCTGAGCGTGAAGCCGGCCTTCTCCAGGACCTTCTTGGCGCCCTCGACGTCAGGCTTCGTCGTGGCGCTCTTGTACTCGGGGGCGATGAAGGACTGGCCGGCCGGCAGCGGAATGCCGGTGGGGCTGGTGATCTCCGGGTAGAGCGTCGCCTCGGCCTGGGTGTAGATGGCGTTGCGGTCGACGACCATCGCCATGGCCTTGCGCAGCGCCGGGTTGTCGAACGGCTTACGGGTGGTGTTGAACCAGAGGCCGTGGATGCCGAGCCCGGAGGGGAACCACAGCTTGTGGTTCTTCGGGTCCTTGGCGATGAACAGCTTCTTGTAGTCCGGCATGAAGACGAACGACCACTCGAGCTTGCCGCTGGCCAGCGCGGTGGTGGCGGCGTTGTTGTCGTTGTACGTGCTGTAGCGCAGCTCCTTGACCTTCGTCTCGCCCTTCCAGTACGTGGGCGTGGCGGTCAGCGTGGTGGTCTGCGGGGTGAACGTCTTGAGCTTGTACGGGCCCGAGCCGACGGGCGTGCGGTTGGGCCAGGTCTCCGGGTTCTTGACGCCTTCCCAGATGTGCTTGGGCACGACGAACTGCTGGAGGATCTTGTTCTGGTTGACGTACTGCGAGTCCTCGAAGGTCAGAACGACCTTCTTGCCCTGGACCTCGACCCCGTCGTACGCGATGCCGTCACCGTTGAGCGCCGGGTGCTTCTTCAGCAGGTTGAAGGTGTACGCCACGTCGTCCGCGGTCACCGGCTTGCCGTCGGCCCACTTCGCCTTGCCGTCCAGGGTGAAGGTGAGCTTGGTGAAGTTGAGCTCCCACTGCCAGTCCGACGCGAGCCACGGGTCGGCCTTGGCGGTGGGCCGGATCTGGCTCACCATCGCCAGCGGCTCGTAGATCATGAAGCGGTAGCCGAGGGTGGCGCCGGCCGAGGTGTTCAGGAACGGGTTGCTGTTGTTCGTCTGCGGCCCGTCCGGCTTGCCGATGTTCAGGACACCGGAGGCGCCGCTGCCGCCCTTCTTGTTGTTCGAGTTGGCTGACGAGCATCCGGCGGCGAGCGCGACCACCGCGGTGGCGAGCGCGACCGCTCTGAGCGTGTGGTGACGGCGTGCGGACATGGCGACTCCAGGAGGGACTGGCGGGTCTGGGAGATCCGGAAACGGGCAGCGCTCGGCGCGCCGGGTACGGGCGGTACGGGTGGTGCGGGTGCGGACGGGCCGGGGGCCCGCCGCTAGGGCGCCGAGTGGCGCACGACCAGTTCGGTGGGCAGCACGACCGGTGCGTCGGGTACCGGTGTGCCGCCGAGGTGGGAGAGCAGCATCCGTGCGGCCGTCTCACCCATCTGCCGGGTGGGCTGGCGCACGGTGGTCAGGGGCGGTTCGGTGTGCTCGGCCATCGGGATGTCGTCGAAGCCGACCACCGCGATGTCGCCGGGCACGGTGCGCCCCGCGGCGCGCAGCGCCCGCAGCACACCTGCCGCGGTGATGTCGTTGTGCGCGAAGACCGAGTCGAACTCCGCGCCGGAGGCCAGGAGCTCCTCCACGGCGACGCGGCCGCAGCGTTCGGTGAAGTCCCCGCGGAAGACGAGCTCGGTGGGCAGGACGGAGACGAACCCCGCCAGCCGGTCGCGTACGCAGCCGAAGTCCTGGGGGCCGGTGATGACCAGCGGCCTGGTGCGGCCGGCAGCCCGCAGATGGCGGGCGGCCGACGCGCCTCCTTCGTGGTTGGTGGTCACGACGGAGGGGAATTCGGGGTGGTGGCCGCGATCGTCGATCAGCACGATCGGCAGGCCGCCGCGGTGCAGTGCGGTGAGGTGGTCGAGGGTGTTCTCGGGTTCGACGACGACCAGTCCGTCGAAGGCGCGCGCCGACACCTGGCTGGTGAAGCGCTCCACGGACTCGGCCCCGCGGTTGCAGGTGAAGAGCAGCAGCCCGTAGTCGGCGGCCTCGACGGTGTCGACGACGCCCTGCAGTACCTCGCCCATCCACGGCCAGGTCAGCGAGGGCACCAGCATGCCGACCGTGCGGCTGCTGCCGCGGGCCAGACCGACGGCGCCCGAGCTGGGCACGTAGCCGAGCTGTGCGATCACTTCACGAACACGGGCAGCCGTCGAACCGTCCACTTCGCCCTTGGTGTTGATGACCCGGGACACGGTCGTCTTGCTGACGCCGGCCTCGCGGGCGACATCAGCGATGGTGACTCGCATCGGGGGCCTCCAGGGACACAACGGACAGAGCGAACGGCCGGCTGTGGAACCGGTACCGCAACCGGTTCCGGAACCGGTACCGGCGTTGGTGGCGTGAGTTAACCCCGCTGGAACAGAGCCGTCAATACTTCACGTCGAGATTGGTCCGTACCCATCCTCGGAGCGGCCAGGAACGCCCTTGCGTTCAATTCCTGAACGCGCATCCTCTTGACGTGGGCACGTAAGAGCAGTTCACTCCCGTCTCGTCCGACGGCACGATCCCCACGCTCCCGCCGAGGAAGGCATCAGCCATGATCCGATCAGGAAGGGCGGCGAGGGCGCTGCTCGCCGCCGTGCTCGCGACCGCCGGGCTCACCGGACTCTCGTCCGGCACCGCGCAGGCCGCGGGCGAGACGGTGAACATCGCCCTGACCACCACGGACGACGCGGGCGGCCGCCATGTCACCCGGGGCCTGGAGGCCCAGACGCCGGTCGCCTTCGGCGCGGGGAACGGCGGTGGCGGCACGAACATCACGGTCGACGAGAACACCACCTACCAGACCTTCACCGGCGGCGGCGCCTCGTTCACCGACACCGCCGCGTACCTGATGAAGAGCAGCGGGGCGCTGAGCCAGGCGACCCGGGACGCCACGATGAAGAAGCTCTTCTCCCCCACGGAGGGCATCGGGCTCTCGTTCGTACGCAATCCGATGGGCGGTTCGGACCTGGCGCGGTACGGCTACACGTACGACGACATGCCCGCCGGGCAGAGCGACCCGTCGCTGGCGAACTTCTCGATCGCACACGATCTGGAGGACGTGCTGCCGCTGACGAAACAGGCCAGGCAGCTCAACCCGGCGCTGACGACGGTGGCCTCGCCGTGGACCGCCCCGGCCTGGATGAAGGACAACGGCCAGCTGAACGGCGGCTGGCTGAAGGCGGAGAACTACGGCGCCTACGCCGACTACTTCGTGAAGTACCTCCAGGCCTACCGGGACCAGGGCGTGCCGGTCGACTACGTCACCGCGCAGAACGAGCCGACGTGCTGCGGCGGTTACCCCTCGATGAGCTGGAACGGCTCCGGCCTGGCCTATTTCACCAAGAGCGAGCTGCTGCCCAAGCTGGCATCGGCCGGCCTGGCGACCAAGGTGCTGGCGCACGACTGGAACTGGGACACCTACGACGCGTACGCCGCGGCCACCGTGGACGACGCGGCGGTGCGCAACCACCCCAACTTCGGCGGGGTGGCCTGGCACGGCTACGGCGGTGACGTCACCAAGCAGACGACGGTCCACGACCAGTACCCGACGACGGACGCGTTCCAGACGGAGCACTCCGGCGGCACCTGGGTCGCCGACCAGCAGCGCGAGGACATGACCAACATCATCGATTACACCCGCAACTGGGCGAAGTCGGTGACCAAGTGGTCCCTCGCGGTGGATCAGAACCGTGGCCCGCACAACGGCGGCTGCGGCACCTGCGACGGGCTGATCACCGTGCACGACGGGGACAGCCGGAGCGGGCAGGTCGACTACACCGTCGAGTACTACACGATGGGCCACCTGACCAAGTTCGTCCGCCCGGGAGCCTCCCGGATCGCCTCCACCGCCAGTTCCACCGTGCCCAACGTCGCCTGGCGCAACCCGGACGGCTCGAAGGCACTGATCGCGTACAACGGCGGCGGCCAGGCCCAGCAGGTGACGGTCAACTGGGGTGGCCAGAAGTTCACTTACTCGCTGCCCGGGCGCACTTCGGCGACCTTCACCTGGTCGGGGACGCAGTCGGGCGCACAGTCCGCATCGGGCGCCCTGTCCGGCTCCGGCGGCAAGTGCCTGGACGCGACGGGCAACACCGGCGCCGACGGCACGCCCGTGCAGATCTGGGACTGCACGGGAGCGGCCAACCAGCGCTGGACCGTCCAGGGCGACGGCTCGGTCCGCTCGCTCGGCGCCTGCCTGGACGTGACCTCGGGCTCGACGGCGAACGGGGCGAAGGTGCAGCTGTACACCTGCAACGGCTCCGCCGCGCAACGCTGGACGTACAACCCTTCAACGGGCGACGTCGTCAACACGGCCGCCGGCAAGTGCCTCGACGTGACCGGCCAGTCGACGGCGAACGGGGCGCGCACCCAGATCTGGACGTGCACCGGGGCGGCCAACCAGAAGTGGCACCTGGGGTAGCTGCCCGCACGCACCTGGACCGCGGGCCGGAGAGCCGGCCCGCGGTCCGGGTGCGTCCGTGCTACTCGGTCGGCTCGATCCCCGCGCGCAGCAGCCCGAAGGTGTACGCGTCCTCCAGCGCCTGCCAGGACGCGGCGATGACGTTCTCGGCGACCCCCACGGTCGCCCAGTCGCCGGTGCCGTCGCCCGTGGTGATCAGGACGCGGGTGGTGGAGTCGGTGCCGGTGCGGCCCTCCAGGATGCGGACCTTGTAGTCCATCAGCTCCAGCTTGGCGAGCTGGGGGTAGATCCGCTCCAGGGCGACGCGCAGCGCCCGGTCCAGCGCGTTGACCGGGCCGTTGCCCTCGGCCGTGGCGACGATCCGCTCGCCCTTGGACCACAGCTTCACGGTCGCCTCGTTGGCGTGCGTCCCGTCGGGGCGGTCCTCGACGATGGCGCGCCAGGACTCGGTGCGGAAGTACCGGCGTACCCGCCCCTCGGCCTCGGCGCGCAGCAGCAGCTCGAAGGAGGCGTCGGCCGCCTCGTAGGTGTAGCCCTTCAGCTCGCGCTCCTTGACCCGCTCGACGACGCGGCCGATCAGCTCGCGGTCGCCGCCGAGGTCGATCCCGAGCTCCTGGCTCTTGAGCTCGATGGAGGCGCGGCCCGCCATGTCGGAGACGAGCATCCGCATGGTGTTGCCGACCAGTGCGGGGTCGATGTGCTGGTACAGGTCCGGGTCGACCTTGATCGCGGAGGCGTGCAGCCCGGCCTTGTGCGCGAACGCCGAGACTCCGACGTAGGGCTGGTGGGTGGACGGCGTGAGGTTGACGACCTCGGCGATGGCGTGCGAGACGCGGGTCATGTCGGCGAGCGCGCCCTCGGGCAGCACGGTCTTGCCGTACTTCAGCTCCAGCGCGGCGACGACGGGGAAGAGGTTGGCGTTGCCGACCCGCTCGCCGTAGCCGTTGGCGGTGCACTGGACATGGGTGGCGCCCGCGTCGACGGCGGCCAGGGTGTTGGCGACGGCGCAGCCGGTGTCGTCCTGGGCGTGGATGCCGAGGCGGGCGCCGGTGTCGGCCAGGACGGTGGCGACGACGGCCTGGACCTGGGCGGGGAGCATCCCGCCGTTGGTGTCGCAGAGGATGACGACGTCGGCGCCGGCCTCGGACGCGGCCTTGACGACGGACTTGGCGTACTCGGGGTTGGCGCGGTAGCCGTCGAAGAAGTGCTCGCAGTCGACGAAGACCCGGCGGCCCTGTTCGCGGAGGTGGGAGACGGTGTCGCGGACCATCTCCAGGTTCTCCTCCAGCGTGGTGCGCAGGGCGAGCTCCACATGGCGGTCGTGCGACTTGGCGACCAGGGTGATCACCGGGGCGCCCGACTCCAGCAGCGCCTTGACCTGCGGGTCCTCGGACGCCTTGCCGCCGGCCCGGCGGGTCGCGCCGAAGGCGACCAGCTCGGCGTTCCTGAACTCGATCTCCTGGCGCGCGCGGGCGAAGAACTCGGTGTCGCGGGGGTTGGCGCCCGGCCAGCCGCCCTCGATGAAACCGACGCCGAAGTCGTCCAGGTGCCGGGCGATGGTCAGCTTGTCCGCGACCGTCAGGTTGATGCCTTCACGCTGGGCACCGTCGCGCAGCGTGGTGTCGAAGACATGGAAACTGTCGTCGCTGGGCTTGGCCTTGGTGGTCATGCTGGTCTGACTCCTGTCGGATGAGTGGATCCGGACGATCTGATTCCACTTGCCCCCATCATCCCGCGTGCCTCGTCCCGGTCCGTGGTGAGGGCCGGAAAACAAAAAACCCCTCGCGGGTGCGAGAGGTCTGCGCGCGGGCCTGGGGCACGGTGGCCGTGCCGTACATGGTGGTACGGGACGGTCACTGCGGACCGGCGCGCCTGTTGCCAATAATCATGACGAACGAGGACACGGAGGCAGTCTGGCACAGGACCGCCTCCGTGCTCCGCCCCGTCTCAGGATGCGGGCGTGACGCTCGTCGCCCCGGCCGGTGCCGCCTGCTCGCCGGAACGCCCGGCGGCGACCCGGTTCAGGTCGATGTCGCGGGTCTCGCGCATCGTCAGGTAGACGACCAGGGAGACCGCGGCGCAGCCGGCCACGTACCAGTAGAAGCCGGACTCGATCCCGGCGTTCTTGAACCACAGGGCCACATACTCGGCGGTGCCGCCGAACAGCGCGTTGGCGACGGCGTACGAGAGACCGACGCCCAGGGCGCGGATGCCCGTCGGGAACAGCTCGGCCTTCACACAGGCGTTGATGGAGGTGTATCCGGTGATCACCAGCAGCGCCAGCAGCGCGAGCCCGAAGGCGGGCCAGAAGGTGTCGGCGTGCTTGAGCATCGTCATGATCGGCACGGTCAGGAAGGTCGAGCCGACCGCGAAGGTGATCAGCAGCGGGCGGCGGCCGATCCGGTCGGAGAGCATCCCGGCCAGCGGCTGGACGCACATGAAGACGAACAGCGCGCAGAAGCTGACGAGCGAGGCGGTCGACTTGTCCATGCCGGCGCTCTTGGAGAGGAACTTCGTCAGATAGGTCGTGTACGTGTAGTAGGCGACGGTCCCGCCCATGGTCAGGGCCATCACCAGGAACGCCTCGCGCCGGTGCTGCCAGAGCACCTTCAGCGTGCCGCGGTCCTGCTGCTCGGCGGCGCCCGACCCGGCGTACACCTCGGTCTCCAGCATGGAGCGGCGCAGGTAGAACACGATGGCGGCACCCAGCGCGCCGACGACGAACGGGATGCGCCAGCCCCAGCTGTGCAGGGCCGCCTCGGACATGTTGCGCTGCAGGACGATCTGCAGGCCGAGGCCGACGAGCTGTCCCGCGGTCATGGACACGTACTGGAAGCTGGAGGCGAAGCCGCGCTTCTCCGGCGCGGAGGCCTCGGTGAGGTACGTGGCGCTGGCCGCGTACTCGCCGCCGACGGACAGCCCCTGGAGCAGCCGCGCCAGCATCAGCACGGCGACGCCGCCGTACCCGGCGACGTCGTAGGTCGGCGCGATCGCGATGAGGATCGCGGAGGCCGACATGAGGGTGACGGTCAGGGTGAGCGCGGCCTTGCGGCCCTTGCGGTCACCGATCCGGCCGAGCAGCCAGCCGCCGACCGGCCGCATGAAGAAGCCGACGGCGAAGATGCCCATGGTGTTCATGAGGTTGGCGGTCTCGTTGCCTTCGGGAAAGAACGAGTCCGCGAAGTAGACCGCGAAGGTCGCGTACACGAACCAGTCGAACCACTCGACCATGTTGCCGGCCGAGCCGACCCAGATTTTCTTCCACTGCTCTCGTCCCATGGTTGGCCACCGTGCCCGAACCGCCGGAAGTCCAACAAGGGTGCAGGGCGCAACGATCGCGCGTACTTACGTGCGTTGCGTTCACGAACAGGTGAGGCTCAGCCGCCGGCGGTCAGCGAGTCGTCGATGAACTCCCGGACCAGGGACAGCGCCTGGTCCCGGCCGGTGCCCGGGAGGCCGACCGCCACATGGACGCTGAAGCCGTCCAGGAGGGCGCGCAGCCGGGTGGCGACGCGGTCGGCGTCCACCGGGCGGAACTCCCCGCGCGAGGCCCCCTCGGCGAGCAGCGCCACCAGGTCGCGGTGCCAGGCCCCCTCGATCGCGGCCTGCCGGGCCCGGGCGTCGTCGTCGGCGTCGCGCGAGCGGTTCCAGACCTCCAGCCAGAGCGTCCAGTGCGGGTCGCGGTGGCCGTCGGGCAGGTAGAGACCGATGTACGCGTCGAGCCGCTCACGGACCGTGCCCGGCCGCGACAGCAGCCGGCGCCGCTCGGCCCCGAGCCGGTCCTCGCTCCACTCCAGGGTCCGCAGCAGCAGCTCGTCCTTGGTGCGGAAGTAGTAGAGGAGGTGGCCGCTGCTCATGCCGACCTCGCGGCCGAGCCCGGCCATGGTGAGGCCGTCGAGGCCGCGGGCGGCGACGGTGGCCATGACGGCGGCGAGCACGTCCTCGCGGGGCGGGGCGGTGTTGCGGCGGCGCGGGGCGGGGGGCACGGTTCAGACCTTCGGCTGCTGCTGGGTGATGCAGTGGATGCCGCCGCCCCCGGCGAAGATCGCGCGGGCGTCGACGAGTGTCACCGTACGGCCGGGGAAGAGGCGGCGGAAGATTCCGGCGGCGAGCTCGTCGCGCGTATCGCCGAAGGCGCACAGGACGACGCCGCCGTTGCAGAGGTAGTGGTTGATGTAGGAGTAGTCGACCCACTCCCCGCCGGCCCGCAGCACGGTGGGCGCCGGGACCTCCACGACCTCCAGCGGCCGCCCCTTCGCGTCGGTCGCGGCGCGCAGCACGCGGACCGTCTCCCGGGTGATCTCGTGGTCCGGATGGGCCGGGTCCGGCTGGACGTGGGCGACGACGGTGCCGGGGCGGGCGAAGGCCGCGACGATGTCGACATGGCCGAGGGTGCCGTACGTGCCGTAGTCGCCCGCCAGCCCCCGGGGCAGCCAGATCGCCTTCTCGGTGCCCAGGCGCGCGTGCACCTCGGCTTCGACCTGCTCGCGGGTCCAGCCGGGGTTGCGCTCCTTGCCGAGCTGGACGGTCTCGGTGAGCAGGACGGTGCCCTCCCCGTCCACGTGGATGGCACCGCCCTCGTTGACCAGCGGCGAGCTGTGCACCGGGACACCGGCGAGAGCGGCGACCGAGCGGGCGATGTGCCGGTCGTGGTCCCAGCGGGCCCAGTCCTGGGCGCCCCAGCCGTTGAACGTCCAGTCGACGGCGGCCAGTTCGCTGCCGTCGGTGACGAAGGTGGGGCCGATGTCGCGCATCCAGGCGTCGTCGAGCGGGCGCACGGCCAGCTCCACGTCCGGGCCGAGGAGGGCGCGGGCGCTGTCCTCCTGGCCGGGGCCGACGACCATCGTGACGGGTTCGAAGCGGCGGACGGCCCGGGCGACGCGGGCCCAGGCGCGGCGGGCCTCGTCGAGTTCGGCCGCGGTCTCGAAGGTGGGGTTGGGGCCGGGCCAGGCCATCCAGGTGCGTTCGTGCGGGGCCCACTCGGGGGGCATGCGGAAGGTCATGGGAGCACAGGTCCTTACAGGAAGTAGAGCCGGTTGAGGGAGACCGAGTCGGCGGGCTCCGAGCTCAGCGGGTCGCCGTCCAGGGTGACGAGCCCGCTGCGCGCGTCCACGTCGACCTCTCCGGTACGGGAGTTGAGGCGCAGGTCGGCGGGGCCGATGCCGCGGGTGCCGCGGACGCCCACGCGCCGGCGCCGGGTCGGCATGGCGTCCGCGCCCAGCTGGGTGGCGGCCTGCGAGACGAAGGCGACCGAGAGATCGGCGGCGGTCGCCCCGTGCGCGCCGAACTGCGGCCCCAGCACCAGGGGTTCACAGGTGTCGGTGGCGGCGTTCGGGTCACCGGTGACCCCGTACGCCGGGAAGCCGGACTTGAGCACCAGCTGCGGCTTCGCCCCGAAGAACTCGGGGCGCCACAGCACGATGTCGGCGAGCTTCCCCGTCTCGATGGAACCGATCTCGTGCGCGAGGCCGTGGGCGATGGCCGGGTTGACGGTGAGCTTGGCGATGTACCGCAGCACGCGGGCGTTGTCGTCGCCCGGCCCGTCGCCCTCCATCGGCCCGAGTTCGGCCTTCATCTTCCCGGCCATGGCGAAGGTGCGGCGGACGGTCTCGCCGGCCCGTCCCATGCCCTGGGCGTCGGACGAGGTGATCCCGATGGCGCCGAGGTCGTGCAGCACGTCCTCGGCGCCCATCGTCCCGGCCCTGATCCGGTCACGGGCCATGGCGGCGTCACCCGGCAGGTCCGTCTTCAGGTCGTGAACGGAGACGATCATCCCGTAGTGCTCGGCGACCGCGTCCCGGCCGAAGGGCAGGGTGGGGTTGGTGGAGGAGCCGATGACGTTCGGCACGCCCGCCATCTTGAGCACGTTGGGGACGTGGCCGCCGCCGCAGCCCTCGATGTGGAAGGCGTGGATGGTGCGCCCCTCCAGGACGCGCAGGGTGTCCTCGACCGACAGGCACTCGTTCAGCCCGTCGCTGTGCAGGGCCACCTGGACGTCGTACTCCTCGGCGACGCGCAGCGCGGTGTCCAGGGCGCGGGTGTGCGCGCCCATGTCCTCGTGGACCTTGAAGCCGCAGGCCCCGCCCTCGGCGAGCGCCTCGACGAGCGGCGCCTGGTGCGAGGAGGAACCGCGGCCCAGGAAACCGATGTTGACCGGCCAGGCGTCGAACGCGTTGAAGGCGTGGCGCAGGGCCCACGGCGAGTTGACGCCGACGCCCCAGACCGGGCCGAACTCCTGGCCGATGATCGTGGTGACGCCGGAGGCGAGCGAGGCCTCCATGATCCGCGGCGAGAGCAGATGGACATGGGTGTCGACCGCGCCTGCCGTGGCAATCATGCCCTCACCGGACACGATGGACGTGCCAGTGCCGACGACGACGTCCACACCGTCGAGGGTGTCCGGGTTCCCGGCCCGGCCGATCGAGGAGATGCGGCCCTCGCGGATACCGATCGAGACCTTCCGGACGCCCTGCACGGCGTCGATGACCAGCACGTTGCTGATCACGACATCGCAGGTCTCCCGGACGGCGGCGGCCTTGAGGTGGATTCCGTCGCGGGCGGTCTTGCCGAATCCGGCGAGGAACTCGTCGCCCGGCTTCTGGGCGTCCGACTCGACCCGGACGATCAGCCCGGAGTCACCGAGCCTGACCCGGTCGCCGGCGCGCGGGCCGTGCACGGAGGCGTACTCGTGCGGATCGATGCTCATCGTGCCGCTCCCAGGTATCCGCAGGCCGCCGCGCGCCGCAGCGCCTCCTCGCGTACGCCGGGGGCGTCGAGCGGTCCGTCGACCAGCCCGGCGAACCCGATCGCGACGCGGTCGCCGCCGATGGGCACGAGGCCCACCTCGGCCGACTCCCCCGGTCCGAAGCGGGCGGAGGAGCCCGCGGGCACGCAGAGCCGCATGCCGTACGCCGCGGCCCGGTCGAAGTCGAGCCGCGGGTTGGCCTCGAAGAAGTGGAAGTGCGAGGTCACGGAGACGGGGACGGTCGCGGTGTTGTGGACGGTCAGCCGCAGCACTGGCTCCGGCCCGGGCGTCGCGGGTCCGGGGACGACGGCGCCGGGCGCCTCGTCGCCGAGGCCCTCGCCCAGCGGCCGGGAGACCACGGCGAGCCGCGAACCGTCGTCGAAGACGGCCTCCACATGGACCTCGGTGACGACGTCGGCGACCCCGGGCAGCACATCGTCCGGGCCCAGCACCCGGCGCGCGGCCTCGATCGCCTCGGCGAGCCGGCGCCCGTCGCGGGCGGCCTCGCAGACGGTGTCCGCGATCAGGGCGGTGGCCTCAGGGACGTTGAGCCTCAGCCCGCGGGCCCGGCGGGCCCGGGCCAGCTCGGCGGCGCCGAAGAGCAGCAGCCGGTCGCGTTCGGTCGGGGTCAGTCGCACGTCGTCGCACCTCCTGGTTAGAGCAGCACTCTAACCAGGAGGCCGGTGGAAATGAAACCGTTGACGATGCGTTTCGAGCGACGCTCCAAGTCCTGGCGGACAAAAAAAGGCCGCGCCCCCGGGGGCGCGGCCTTCTTGTGCGGGCGGGTGGAGCGTGGCGGCTAGCCGAGCGGGTGCATCCAGCCGTGGGCGTCCTCGGCGGTGCCGCGCTGGATGTCCAGCAGGCGCTCGCGCAGCCCGAGCGTGACCGGGCCGGGCGTGCCGTCGCCCTGGGTCCACTCGCCGCCGGCGCTCTTCACGATGCCGACAGGGGTGATGACGGCGGCGGTGCCGCAGGCGAAGACCTCGGTGAGGGTGCCGTTCGCGGTGTCGTCGCGCCACTGGTCGATGGAGACGCGGCCCTCCTCGGGCTCGTAGCCGAGGTCCTGGGCGAGCCTCAGCAGCGAGTCGCGCGTGATGCCCGCGAGCAGGGAGCCGGTCAGGGCCGGGGTGACGATCTTGTTCCCGTACACGAAGTACAGGTTCATCCCGCCGAGCTCCTCGACCCACTTGTGCTCGACGGCGTCGAGGTAGGCGACCTGGTCGCAGCCCTTCGCGGCGGCCTCGGCCTGGGCGAGCAGGGACGCGGCGTAGTTGCCGCCGGTCTTGGCGTCGCCCATGCCGCCGGGGACGGCGCGGACGCGGTCCTCGGAGAGCCAGATGGAGACGGGCTTCACACCGCCGGGGAAGTAGGCGCCGGCCGGCGAGGCGATGACCAGGAAGAGGTACTCGTTGGACGGCCGCACACCGAGACCGACCTCGGTCGCGATCATGAACGGGCGCAGGTACAGCGACTCCTCGCCGCCGTGCTCCGGGACCCAGGCCGCGTCCTGGCGGACGAGCGCGTCGCAGGCGGCGACGAACGTCTCGACGGGCAGCTCCGGCATGGCCAGCCGGTTCGCGGAACGCTGGAAGCGCTCGGCGTTGGCCTCGGGGCGGAAGGTGGCGACCGTGCCGTCGGGCTGGCGGTAGGCCTTCAGACCCTCGAAGATCTCCTGGCCGTAGTGCAGCGTCATGTTGGCGGGGTCGATCGACAGCGGCGCGTACGGGACGAGCTGGGCGTCGTGCCAGCCGCGGCCTTCGGTCCACTTGATCGTCACCATGTGATCGGTGAAGTAGCGGCCGAATCCGGGCTTGACCAGGATCGCCTCGCGCTCCGCGTCGGACAGCGGGTTCGAGGAGGGCTTGAGCTCGATCGTGGGCGTCGTCATGAGTGCGTGTCCTTCACCGGTTTTGTGTGTGTAGGACCACGCCCGCGCCAGCTCCTGTCGGACAGGTGCTAGGACGTCCGAGCTTCGCGGCAAGCCACGGTCCCGTTCGATTATCTCTCGTGGGTGGCCGTGCACGAAATGACGTGAATGCGGTCCAGGGTTCGATGGTGACACCCGGGGCCGCACAGGAGAAGCCGCCGGGTGCGTGTGCGACCCGGCGGCTTCTTGAGGGAGTCGTCGGATCAGCCCGCTACGCGTACCGCGAGCGCGTCGCCGATCTCGTCGGTGGTACGGGCGGTCCCGTCGCGCTCCGCGAGGTCGGCGGAGACGGCGTCCTCGATGCGCACGGCCTGGGCCTCGTAGCCGAGGTGGCGCAGCAGGAGGGCGACGGAGAGGATCGTGGCCGTCGGGTCGGCCTTGCCCTGGCCCGCGATGTCGGGGGCGGAGCCGTGGACCGGCTCGAACATCGAGGGGAAGGCGCCCGTCGGGTTGATGTTGCCGGACGCGGCCAGGCCGATGCCGCCGGAGACGGCCGCGGCGAGGTCGGTGAGGATGTCACCGAAGAGGTTGTCGGTGACGATGACGTCGAAGCGCTCCGGCTGGGTGACGAAGAAGATCGTCGCCGCGTCGACGTGCAGGTAGTCGGTGGTGACCTGGGGGTACTCGGCCGCGACCTTGTCGAAGGTGTTCTTCCACAGGTGGCCCGCGTAGACGAGGACGTTGTTCTTGTGGACCAGCGTCAGCTTCTTGCGGGGGCGGGCGGCGGCGCGCTCGAAGGCGTCACGGACCACGCGCTCCACACCGAAGGCCGTGTTGAGGCTGACCTCGGTGGCGACCTCGTGCTCCGTGCCGGTGCGCAGCGAACCGCCGTTGCCGGTGTACGGACCCTCGGTGCCCTCGCGGACGACGACGAAGTCGATCTCCGGACGGCCGGCCAGCGGGGTGTCCGTGTTCGGGAACAGCTTCGACGGCCGCAGGTTGATGAAGTGGTCGAAGGCGAATCGCAGCTTCAGCAGCAGCCCGCGCTCCAGCACGCCGGAGGGCACGGACGGGTCACCGATCGCACCGAGCAGGATGGCGTCGTGGCCCTTGAGGGCCTCCAGCTCCGCGTCCGGGAGGGTTTCACCGGTGCGGTGCCAGCGCTGGGCGCCGAGGTCGTACTCCTTGGTCTCCAGCTTCACATCCTGCGGGAGAACAGCGTTGAGGACCTTGAGTCCCTGGGCCACGACCTCCTGGCCGATACCGTCACCGGGGATCACTGCGAGATTGATGCTGGGAGCCATGTCCGGCACGATACTGCGCGTCCCACCCCATGACACGTCACGTCCACTATACGGACACATGGGCAGCTGTACGTGTACCGTTCACCTACTCGACGGAATGCCGTCAGGGAACGGGTGGAGGTTGTCGCCCATGGACATCCCCCGTTTCGGCATCCCCGAGAAGCTCGCCGACCGCATGAGCATGGCCGAGCAGCACGAATACCTCCGCACCCGGCTGACGCGGCGCGGGGTGCTGCGCACGAGCGTGGCCACCGCGGCCGTGGCCGGCGCCGGCCTCGGCACCTCGCTCGTCTCCCCGGCCTCGCCGGCGTATGCCGCTCCGACGACACTCACTTCGCGCAGCTCCACCCGGGTGGACGGCTCGCTGGTCGCGCCGTTCGGCCGGCACCTGGCCTACGGCGCCGACCCGAGGACGCAGATGGCGGTCTCCTGGCAGGTCCCCTTCGCGGTGCGCCGCCCGTACATCCGCATCGGCCTCAAGCCGTGGGCGCTGAGCCGGAAGATCGACGCCGAGGTGCGCCACCTGACGACACCGCGGCTGAACGACGGCAAGATCGCGGCCGCCGAGCAGTTCTACGTGCACGCCGGCCTGGAGCGGCTTAAGCCCGGCACGACGTACTACTACGGCGTCGGCCACGACGGCTTCGACCCGGCCGACACCCGCAACCTGGGCACGCTCGGCACCTTCACCACCGCGCCCTCGCGCGCGGAGAAGTTCACCTTCACGGCCTTCGGCGACCAGGGCGTCAGCTACCACGCGCTCGGCAACGACCAGCTGATCCTGGGCCAGAACCCGGCCTTCCACCTGCACGCGGGCGACATCTGCTACGCCGACCCGTCGGGCTCCGGCCAGAGCAGCGACACCTACGACGCCCGCACCTGGGACCAGTTCCTGGCGCAGACGGAGACGGTGTCCAAGACCGTGCCGTGGATGGTGACGACCGGCAACCACGACATGGAGGCCTGGTACTCGCCGGACGGCTACGGCGGGCAGAACGCCCGCTGGACCCTGCCGGACAACGGCCCGGACCCGGTGAACCAGCCCGGCGCCTACTCCTTCGTGCACGGCAACGTCGGCGTGATCGCGCTCGACGCCAACGACGTCTCGTACGAGATCCCGGCCAACTTCGGCATCAGCGGCGGCAAGCAGACCCGCTGGCTGGACCGGCGGCTGGGCGAACTGCGGGCCCGGCACGACGTGGACTTCCTGGTGGTCTTCTTCCACCACTGCGCCTTCTCCACGACCAACGCGCACGCCTCGGACGGCGGGGTGCGCGACGCCTGGGTGCCGCTCTTCGAGAAGCACCAGGTGGACCTGGTCATCAACGGGCACAACCACGTCTACGAGCGCACCGACGCGATCCTGAAGAACGCGGTGCAGCGCAAGGTGCCGATCGGCGAGCGCACCGACCCGACGCGGGACGGCATCGTGTACGTCACCGCGGGCGGCGCGGGCAAGGCGCTCTACGACTTCCCGGCGCCCGACAGCTACGAGGGACACGTCGCGGATGCGGAGAGCGTGAACACGTACCACGTGGTCAAGGGCGGCGGCAGGGCCACCGAGACCGTGGAGTGGTCGCGGGTGCGCTACACCGGCTTCTCGTTCCTCGCGGTGGAGGTGGAGCCCGGCCGGCACGCGCGCATGAAGGTCACCGCGCTCGCCGAGTCCGGCGAGCGCATCGACCACTTCGAGATCAGCCGCGGCTGATCCCGGTGACGGCTTCCGGTCAGTGACCGGTGGAGCCGCCGTTGTCCCTGCGGTCGAGAGCACGCTGCAGGGCGGCGGCGGCATTCTGCCGCTCCGACTCGGTCGGGCGGTGGGTGTGACGGACGCGGCGGCGGACAGTGGTCTCGGCCATGGTGGATCGACTCCTTGAGATCGCGAGGATTTCGAGATCGAAAAATCGTGAACGTGATGTCGAGATCAGGGATTTCGAGGCGCCGGAAGGGGCGGGGAGCAGGCGCCGCAGGGGTTGCCTGCTTCGGGGCGCGCGCTCACGACCGCCAGTCGCTTGATCTAGCGAGACGTTCGGCTTCTACAAAGCTAGGGCAGCCGAGCCGGTCTGTCTCCACAATTACTCGGACTTCCTACTATCTGAGACGGAGGTTTACCCGCGCTCACCCGCCGCTCACTCTCAGCTCCCTGATGAGCGCCCGCACGGCGAGTGATCGTGCCAGCTCAGGGGTGGTGACGTAGCCCACGGACCGGGTCGGGCGGTCCGGCCCGAGAGCGGTGATCGCGACGGTGTCCGGTGCTCCTTCCAGGGACAGTCCGGGCATGATCGCCATCCCGAGACCACGGGACACCATCGAGAGCACCGCTCCGTCGTCCTCGGCCTCCATCGTCGCGTGCGGGATCCAGTCCTGGGCGGACCACCAGTCCCGGGTGTACGAGGTGCAGCTCTCCGCCCAGTCGAGCAGCGGGAGCGTCCGCGGCGCCGGATGACCGGCCGGGTGCACCAGGGAGTACTCCTCCTCCCGCAGCACTCCCCCGACCAGTTCCTTCGGTACGGGGGAACTCGCGCCGATCGTCGCGATCCCCAGATCGGCGCGGCCGTCCAGGACCTCGCCCGCCGTGCCCCGGCCGACCTCCCGGACCACCCGGACCCTCGCGTCGATGCCGGGGTGGCGGGCCCTGAGCCGTTCCAGGGCGGGCGGCAGCAGATGGAGCGCGGCGCTGCGGAAGGCGGCGATCCGCAGCGGGCCTGCCGGTACGCCGGCTTCCCCCGGGCCGGCCGCCGCGGCACGCGCCTCGTCGCCCATCAGCTCCAGCAGCCGCAGGACGCGGCGGGCGTGCGCGACGGCGCTCGCGCCCGCGGCGGTGGGCCGGGCGCCCTTGCGGCCCCGGTCGAAGAGGACGGCGCCGATCCTGCCCTCGCTGGTGCGGACCGCGTGCGAGACGGCCGACTGCGTCATGCCCAGCGCCTCGGCGGCACCGGAGAAGCTGCCGGTCCTCTCGACCGCGATCATGATCCGCAACTCGTGCGGGCTCAGGTCGGTCATGGTGTGATCCCCCTCGTTCCCATGAAAGATCCATGAACGCCGCTCATGGAAACGGCCTTTCCATCGACGCAACCCACTGCCGGGCCGTTCGATTCCTTCCTACGGTCACTGCCATGACGACGACGCGCACGGCCCGCACCTTCCACCTGACCGCCCGCCCTTCGGGATTCCCCACCTCCGATCTCTTCTCGCTGGTCGAGTCCCCGGTCCCCTCCCCCGGTCCCGGCGAGGCCCTGGTGGAGAACCTCTACCTCTCCGTGGACCCGTACCACCGCGAGGAGATGGACAGCGGCTGGGAGCTGGACACCCCGCTGGAGGGCCGGGCCATCGGCCGGGTCACCGCCTCCCGCGACCCCGCACTCACCGAGGGCGACCTGGTCTTCCACCGGCACGGGTGGCGCACCCACGCCCTGGTCACCGCCGGGGTGTACGGCACCCGCGGGCTCCCCTCGTACGAAGGGGTGCCGCTGACCGCCCACCTCTCGATCCTCGGCGGCACCGGCCTGACCGCGTATGTGGCGCTCACCCGCACGCTGCGCTTCGAGGCGGGCCAGGACCTGTTCGTCTCGGCCGCCGCGGGCGGCGTCGGCACGGCGGTGGGCCGGATCGCCCGGCTCCTCGGCGCCGGACGGATCGTCGGCAGCGCGGGCTCGGCCGCGAAGGTCGCCCGGCTCACCGGTGAACTCGGCTTCGACGCCGCCTTCGACTACCACGACGGGCCCGTCGCGGAACTCCTGGCGAAGGCGGCCCCGGACGGGATCGACGTGGCCGTCGACAACGTGGGCGGCGACCATCTGGAGGCCGCGATCTCGGCGCTCCGCGACCACGGGCGGATCGCCTGGGTCGGCGCCATCGCCCAGTACCACTCGGCGGGCCGACCGCCCGCCGCCCCGCGCAACCTCTTCGACATGGTGGAGAAGAGCCTGCGTCTCGAAGGTGTGCTGGTCCGCAACTACACCGATGTGCAGGGAGAGTTGGAGGAGCTGCTAGTCCCGGAGCTGCGGAGCGGCCGGATCACCCCGGACGTCACGGTCGTCGACGGGTTCGAGCGGACGGTGGACGGTTTCCTGGGGATGCTGCGCGGCGAGAACACCGGCAAGATGCTGATCAGCACGGGCGCGTAGCCGCGACGGCCCGCTTCCCGGCCCGTCCGGCGACTGAGCGCGAGCACCGTCACAGCACGTCCCCGTCCCGCCAGTCGAAGACCAGCACGTCCGTGGCCGCTTCCCCGGCCGGCAGGACCGGAGCACCGCCGGCCCCCCGGACATAGGTGCTGCCCTCCTCGTCCGGCAGCCGCTCCACCCCGCGCGCCCCCTGCACGGCGATCCGTCCCGGCCACACCGTCCAGCCGCGCGCGGTGTACAGCGGGGCCCCGGCGGCCGACGCGGACAGGGCCCCGAAGACGTACGCCCCGTCGACGACCTCCTCCAGCGCGGCCATGACCCGCCCGCCGAGGCCCTCGCGCCGCCGGTCGGCGCGGACGGCCACGCCCTCCACGTAACCCACCCGGCGGGAACGCCCGGCATGGACCACCCGCCGCTGCACGACACTGCCGTGCGCGAGCAGCCCGCTCGCGTCGCGCACCCAGGCGTGGATGCCGCCGAGCGCGTGGTCCCAGTCGTCGGCGTCGAAGGTGCCCGCGAACGCGGTGTCCAGGAAGGCGTGGATCTCGTCGAGTGCGGCCGGGGACAGCCGGCAGGTGTGCGCGGTGTGCAGGGTCGGATCGGTCATGCGCCCCAGCCTCCCAGGCACCGCACCCACCGGGTACTCAGCCGCCGGTTGAGTACCCAAGCCGTGTCGAAGAACTGTGCGGCGCACGAGAGTTGACCCCATGAACGGCCTCTATGCTCTCAAGCCCTGGTACGCGGACCGGCTCTCCGGTGTCCGCGCCTCGCTGGTCCGCCGTGAGGTGTCGCCCGACACCCTCACCGCGGCCGGCGTCGTCGCCGCGGCCGGCGCCGCAGCCTCGCTGGCCTGGCTGCCCGCCGGGACCGCCGCCCTGGCGGTCGCCCCGCTGCTCGCGGCCCGGCTCGCCTTCGCCAACCTCGACGGTGCGCTGGCCCGCGACACGGGCCGCACCACCAGGCGCGGCGCGGTGCTCAACGAGCTCGGCGACCGGGTCGCGGACCTGGTCGTGCTGGCCGGATTCCTGGCCCTCGCCCCGCTGTGGCTGGTGACGGTCGCCGCGCTCGCGGCGACGCTGCCGTCCTGGGTGTCGCTGGCCGGGGCAGCGGCCGGCGCGCCCCGGCGCAACGGCGGGCCGGTCGGCAAGACCGAGCGGTGCCTGCTGGTCGTGGTCGCCGCGGCGAGCGGCTGGGCCGTCCCCGTCCTGATCGTGATCGCCGCCGGTTCGCTGCTCACCGCGGCGCTCCGGCTGGCGGGCCTGTGGCGGGAGCTGGCATGAGCACCGTACTGATCGCCGAGGAGGCGGCCGCGCGGGCGGTGCCGCTGGTCGCGGGTGTGCTGGGGGCGGGCGGGGTCGCGGTCGCGGTCCTTCCCTCGAAGGTGCGGATGCGGGCCGAACTGCGCCGGCGGTGGCGGACCTGGGCGCTGGTGGCGCCGGTGTTCCTGGGGGCGTACTTCCTGGGCGGCGGCGGCACGTACGCGCTGGCCGCAGGGCTCGGCCTGATCGCGGCGAGCGAGTTCGTCCGGATGGCGAAGCTGCGGCGCGGCGACCATGTCGTGCTGGCGGCGGCCGCGGTGGCCCTCCCGGCGCTGGCCTGGCTGGCGCCGCACCTCCTGGACGCACGGGCCGCGGCGCTGCTGCTGATCGCGGCCGCGCTGCCCTCGGTGCTGGCCGGGGACGACCGGACGGGCTTCACCCGGACGGCCAGGACCGTGTTCGGGCTGCTGTGGATCCCAGTCGCGCTGACGGGCCTGGTGACGCTCGGCGACACGGGTGTCGCCATCGGACTGGCGGTGGCGCTCGGCGATGTGGGCGCCTGGTGCGGCGGTACGGCGCTGGGCAGGCGCGGCCCGCTGGCCCGTCCCCTGTCGCCGCTCTCCCCCAACAAGACGTGGGCGGGCGTGCTCGGCGCGGCCGTCGCGACGGCCGTACTGCTGCTGGTGCTCGGCGAGTTCAGCCTCCCGCTGTGGGCGGCGGTGACAGGCGGCTGTGTCCTGGGCGACCTGATCGAGTCGATGGTCAAGCGCGAGTCGGGCGTGAAGGACGCGGGCAGCTGGCTGCCCGGCTTCGGCGGCCTGCTCGACCGGATCGACTCCCTGCTGGTGGCCCTCCTCCTGGCGATGGTGATGACGTGATGAGTACGCTCCTGAGCACCCCGGTCCGCACCGTCCTCCCCCGCCGTTCCCGGGTCGCCGCCGCGCTCCGGCGCGGACTGTGGTGGGGCGTCCTCAGCCTCACCGGCGGGGTCGAACGGCGCGGCCGGCTGCCGCGCGGCGGCTGTGTCGTGGTCGCCAACCACTCCTCGCACGCGGACACCGCGGCGCTCCTCGCGGCGCTGGACGCCCGGCACTCGCCGGCGATCGGGGCGGCGGCCGACTACTGGTTCGCCTCCCCCTGGCGGCGGCGGATCTGCCGCAGGATGGCGGCGGGCTTCCCGGTGCGCCGGGGCGGCGGCGGGATGGAGGACCTGCTGACGATGGCGGGCGAACTGCGGGCGGGCCGGGCGGTCGTGCTGTTCCCCGAGGGCACCCGGGCGAAGGACGGCACGCTGGGCTCCTTCCACCGCGGTGCGCTGGTGCTGGCCGAGGAGGCGGGAGTGCCGGTGGTGCCGGTGGGGATCGCGGGCACGGACCGGCTGCTGCCCAAGCACGGGCGGCTGCGTTCGTCGCTGGTCCGGGTGACGATCGGCGAGCCGCTGCCGTCGGCCGTCTCCCCGGATGAGGCGCGCGACGCGGTGGTGGCGCTGCACGCCCGTGCGGTGGCCGAGCCGCTGAGGGACTCGGCGACGCGGCGCCGGGTGGCGGCGGTCGTCACCTCGCGCCTGGGTGTTCCGCTGGCGTTCTGCTGGGCGTTCGCGGAGGCGCTGAGCTGGCCGCTGATGCCGGAGCTGCTGCTGGGCGCGGTGTGCGCGGCGGTGCCGCGGGCGGCCCTGAAGATGTCGCTGGGCGCGCTGGCCGGCAGCCTGGCGGGAGGTCTGCTGGCGCTGCACCTGGCCTCGGCGGGCGTCCACCTGCCGGCGCCGCTGACCACGGACCGGATGCGTGCGGAGGTCCGGCACGAACTGGCGCTGGAGGGTGCGTCCGCGGTGCGCCACCAGCCTTGGAACGGCATCCCGTTCAAGGTGTACGGCGCCGAGGCGGGCCGCGCCGGTGTCCCGGCGTCCGACTGGCTCGCCGCGTCGGCGGCGGCCCGTGGCTCCCGCACCCTGACGGTGGGCCTCGCCTTCGCCGGCTTCGGGCTGCTGATGCGCCGCCACCGCCGTTGGTACGGCCGCTGTCTGGTGCTGCTGGGAGGCGGGTTCGCGGCGGGGCTGTCCCTGATCGTGCACGGCTGGAGCTGAACCGCGGGACCCGTACATGGAAACCGCCCCCCGGCCGGCAGGGGAACCGGTCGGGAGGCGGAGTTCGGGACGGGGCGCCGGGAGGGCGGCGCCCCGGAGGGCGGTCAGCCCTGGTGGGGGTAGGTGTAGTCGGTCGGCGGGACCAGCGTCTCCTTGATGGCCCGGGTCAGGGTCCAGCGCTGGAGGTTCTGCGGGGCGCCCGCCTTGTCGTTCGTACCCGAGGCGCGGCCGCCACCGAAGGGCTGCTGGCCGACGACGGCACCGGTCGACTTGTCGTTGATGTAGAAGTTGCCCGCGGCGTACCGCAGCTTCTCCATCGTGTACGCGGCCGCGGCGCGGTCGTTCGCGATGACGGAACCGGTCAGGGCGTAGTCGGAGACCGACTCCATCTGCTCCAGCATCGCGTCGAAGTTCTCGTCCTCGTAGACGTGGACCGCGAGGATCGGGCCGAAGTACTCGGTCGTGAAGACCTCGTTCTCGGGGTCGCTGCACTCGATGACGGTCGGGCGGACGAAGTAGCCCACCGAGTCGTCGTAGGTGCCGCCGGCGACGATCGTGCACGCCGGGTCGGCCGCGGCGCGGTCGATGGCGGCCTTGTTCTTCGCGAAGGCGCGGTCGTCGATGACGGCACCCATGAAGTGCGACAGGTCGGTGACGTCGCCCATCGTGATGGAGTCGACCTCGGCCGCGAACTTCTCCTTGAAACCGGAGTTCCAGATGGAGGCCGGGACGTAGGCGCGCGAGGACGCCGAGCACTTCTGGCCCTGGAATTCGAAGGAGCCGCGGGTCAGCGCGGTCTTCAGGATCGCGTGGTCGGCCGACGGGTGCGCGACGACGAAGTCCTTGCCGCCGGTCTCGCCGACGAGACGCGGGTAGGTGCGGTACTTCGCGATGTTGTTGCCGACCGTCTTCCACAGGTGCTGGAAGGTGGGGGTCGAGCCGGTGAAGTGGATACCGGCCAGGTCGCGGTGGTTCAGGGCCACCTCGGAGACGGCGATGCCGTCACCGGTCACCAGGTTGATGACGCCCTTGGGCAGACCGGCCTCCTCCAGGAGCTGCATCAGCAGCACGGCGGCGTGGGTCTGCGTGGGGGACGGCTTCCAGACCACCACGTTGCCCATGAGGGCCGGGGCGGTGGGCAGGTTGCCCGCGATGGCCGTGAAGTTGAACGGCGTGATCGCGTAGACGAAGCCCTCCAGCGGGCGGTGGTCCATGCGGTTCCACACGCCCGGGGAGTTGGCCGGGGGCTGCTCGGCCAGGATCTGGCGCGCGTAGTGCACGTTGAAGCGCCAGAAGTCGACGAGCTCGCAGGGGGTGTCGATCTCGGCCTGCTGGGCGGTCTTGCCCTGGCCGAGCATCGTGGAGGCGGCCAGCGTCTCGCGCCAGGGGCCGGAGAGCAGCTCGGCGGCGCGCAGGATGATCGCGGCGCGGTCGTCGAAGGCCATCGCGCGCCAGGCCGGAGCGGCGGCGAGGGCGGCGTCGACCGCGTCCTGCGCGTCCTGCTTCGTGGCACCGGCGTAGGTGCCGATGACGGCCTTGTGGTTGTGGGGCTGCACGACGTCGAAACGCTCGCCGCCGCCCATCCGCTTCTCGCCGCCGATGGTCATCGGCAGGTCGATCGGGTTCTGGCCGATCTCCTTGAGCTTGGCCTCCAGGCGGGCGCGCTCCGGAGAGCCCGGGGCGTAGGAGTGGACCGGCTCGTTGACCGGCGCGGGGACCTGGGTTACAGCGTCCATGGGTTCCGTGGCTCCTTGGGTAGAGAGGTGGAGGGGGCTCAGCCCTTGGTGAGGATGGAGCGGCCGAAGAACAGCAGGTTGGCCGGCTTCTCCGCGAGGCGGCGCATGAAGTAGCCGTACCAGTCGGTGCCGTACGCGGTGTAGACACGCATGCGGTGTCCCTCGGCCGCGAGCCGGATGTGCTCGTCGCTGCGGATGCCGTACAGCATCTGGAACTCGTACTCGTCGAGCTTGCGCCCGGCCTTGCGGCCGAGCTCCTGGGCGATGGCGATCAGGCGCGGGTCGTGGGACCCGATCATCGGGTAGCCCTCGCCCTCCATCAGGGTCTTCAGGATGCGGACGTACGCCTTGTCGATCTCGGCCTTGTCCTGGTACGCGACGGAGGCGGGCTCCTTGTAGGCGCCCTTCACGATGCGCACGCGGCTGCCGGCGGCGGCCAGGCGGCGGGCGTCGTCCTCGGTGCGGAAGAGGTAGGCCTGGATGACGCATCCGGTCTGCGGGTAGTCCTTCCGCAGCTCCTCGTGGATGGCGAACATCGAGTCGAGGGTGGTGTGGTCCTCGGCGTCCAGGGTGACCGTGGTGCCGATCGCGGCGGCGGCCTCGACGACCGGGCGGACGTTGGCGAGGGCCAGCTCGTGGCCGTTCTCCAGCGCCTGGCCGAACATCGAGAGCTTGACGGACATCTCGGCCCTGGTGCCCAGGCCGAGGTCCTTGAGGCGGCCGACGAGCTCCAGGTAGGCGTCGCGCGCGGCGGCGGCCTGCGCGGGCGTGGTGATGTCCTCACCGACCACGTCGAGCGTGACTTCGAGGCCCTTGTCTGCGGCGTCCTCGATGATCGGGACGACCTGCTCGACCGTCTCACCGGCGATGAACCGGTCGACGACCTGCTTCGTGCCCGGGGCTGCCGAGATGAAACGGCGCATCTTGTCGCTGCGTGACGCGGCGAGAATCACGGGACCCAGCACGGGGCACCTCCACGGAAAGTACGGACGAAAGCCGTACCGCGGCTCTATGACGAACATAAGCGGTACAGCACGGAGAACCACCGTGAAATCTAGGGATCTCTCCGATCCTGTGCCATCGACAGCTGTCACGCATCCGTGCCCTGGATCTCAGACATATGTCTGAAGGGGTGCGAGAATGGCCGGGTGAAGGGCGATTACCAGGAGCTGGTCGACGAGATCTCCGCGCTGCTCGGTGTCCCCGCGACGCTGGAGAACCGGGATTTCGGCCTCGTCGCCTTCGGCGCCCACGACAGCGACGACGACACGGCGATGGACCCGGTCCGCACCCGGTCGATCCTGACCCGCCGCTCGACCCCGGCGGTCCGCGCCTGGTTCGAGAACTTCGGCATCACCCGCGCCACCGGCCCCGTCCGCATCCCGGCCGCCCCGGAGGCCGGTGTCTACCGGGACCGGATCTGTCTGCCGGTACGCCATCGGGGTGTCGTGCTCGGTTACGTATGGCTGCTGGACGCCGACCCGGGACCCACCGACCCGCAGCTCGACGCGGCGATGGAGGTGGCGGCCCGGATCGGGGCCCTGCTCTCCGACGAGGCGCGGGCGGGCACGGACCTGTCCCGGGAGTTCGGCGCGGTACTCACGGCGGGGCGCGGCTGGCAGCGCGACATGGCGGTGGCCGCGCTCGCCGAGGCGCTCGGCCCGGACGCGGAGGGGCTGCACACCGTGGTGTGCGTGACGCCGTGGCCGGACGATCCGCCGTCGGCGCGCGCGGTGCCCTCCGCGGCGGCCCTGTCCGCCGCCCCGTTCCCGGGCGGTCCCGGCACGCCGGCACTGGCCGCGCTGGTCCGGCTGCGGTCGCACGACGTCCTGGACCCGGCGCTCACCGCCGCCGACCGGCTGCGCACCACCGGTGGGGCGGCCGCCACGGCGGGGATCGCGGTGCCCCGGCGCGGTCTTGCCGAGCTGGCCGACGCCTGGCACGAGGCATCCGCCGCGGCGCGGGCGGCCGCGGCGGAGACCCGGTTCGGCCCGGTCGCCGAGTGGTCGGCCATCGGCCCGTACCGGCTGCTGACCGCGCTCACCCCGGACACGCTGCCGGACCACACGGTCCGCCCCCTGCTCACCCCGTCGCACCGGGACCTCGCCCGCACCGCGGAGGTGTTCCTCGACTGCGCCGGCCAGGCGTCCCGGACCGCCGCCGAGCTGGGCATCCACCGGCAGACGCTGTACTACCGCCTCTCCCGGGTCCAGCAGCTCACCGGCCTCGACCTGAACGACGGCGAGGACCGGCTGCTGCTGCACATGGCGCTGAAGTCCGCCCGGCTCTGAGGCACCCGAGGGACTACGCGGCCCGCTCGTCCGTGCCCGGCACCTTGGCGGTGGACAGGGCGATGCGGTTCCAGGTGTTGATGGTGAAGATCAGCGCCAGCAGTCCGCCGAGCGTGGCCTCGTCGAACACGGCCGCGGCACGGGCGTAGACGTCGTCGGGGACCCCGCCGTGGGAGACCAGGGTGACGGCCTCGGTGAGCGCCAGCGCGGCCCGCTCCTCGGCGGTGAAGAAGTGCGCGGCCTCCTGCCAGACGGCCACCATGTGCAGCCGCTCCTCGCTCTCCCCCGCCTTGCGGGCGTCGGTGGTGTGCATGTGCAGGCAGTACGCGCAGCCGTTGAGCTGCGAGGAGCGGATCTGCACCAGTTCCACGAGGGCGGGGTCCAGGCCCTGGCGCGCGGCGGCGTCGAAGCCGATGAGGGCCTTGAAGGCCTTCGGGGCGGCCTTGGCGAAGTTGATGCGGGGAGCCCGGCCGGCGCTGACTGCGGTGTCGTTGTTCGTCATGTCCTCTACGTTATGAGCCCCAAAGACCTCGCGTAGGGTGCACTTTCATGTCGGATTCATGGGTCAATTCCGCGGAGCGGATCGGCAGTGACCTGCTCCTCGACCTGGCGGGGCCCGGCAGCCGCCGGGCCGTCCTCATCCGTGCGCTGCGCGACGCCGTACGGGACGGGAGGCTGGCCCCCGGCACCCGGCTGCCGCCCTACCGGTCGCTCGCGGCCGATCTCGGTCTGGCCCGCAACACCGTCGCCGACGCCTACGCGGAACTGGTCGCCGAGGGCTGGCTGACCGCCCGGCAGGGTTCCGGGACCCGGGTCGCCCGGCGCGCCGCACCCGTGGCACCCGCCCGGGTCCCGAAGAGGGCGCCGCACGCCCCGGCCGGTCCCGTGCACGATCTGCGCCAGGGCCGGCCGGACGCCGGTTCCTTCCCCCGTACCGCCTGGCTGTCCGCCGCCCGGCGCGCGCTGAACGCGGCACCCAACGACGCCTTCGGCCCCGGCGATCCGCAGGGCAGGACCGAGCTCCGCCACGCCCTGACGGACTATCTGGCCCGCTCGCGCGGGGTCCGCACCACTCCCGGACGGATCGTGATCTGCTCCGGGTTCGCCCATGCCCTGCGGCTGCTGTCGGGGTGCGGCCTCCTGCGCGGCCCGCTGGCGGTGGAGTCGTACGGGCTCGGCTTCCACCGGTCGGTCCTGGACGCCGCATCGGTGCGCACGGTGCCGCTCGCGCTCGACGAGGACGGTGCGCGCGTCGACGAACTGGGCGGGCTGCCGGGTGTGCGGGGCGTCCTGCTGACGCCCGCTCACCAGTTCCCCACCGGCGGGCCGCTGCGTCCGGAGCGCCGCTCGGCCGTCGTCGACTGGGCCCGCGCGCGGGGCGGGCTGGTGCTGGAGGACGACTACGACGGGGAGTTCCGGTACGACCGGGAGCCGGTGGGTGCCGTGCAGGGGCTGGACCCGGACCGGGTCGTGTACGCCGGCTCGGTCAGCAAGAGCCTGTCGCCGGCGATCCGGCTGGGGTGGATGGTGCTGCCGGAGCGGCTCGTCGGGCAGGTCCTGACGGCGAAGGGCGAGCGCGAGGCCTGGGCGAGCGTGCCGGACCAGCTGACCCTGGCCGAGCTGATCGTGTCGGGGCAGTACGACCGTCATGTCCGCCGGATGCGCCGCAGCTACCGCGAGCGCCGGGACCGGCTCGTCGCGGCGCTCGCCGAGCACGCCCCGCACATCACGGCCACCGGGATCGCGGCCGGTCTGCACGCGGTCCTGCGGCTGCCGCCCGGCACCGAGCAGTCCACGGTCAAGGCCGCCGCCTGGCAGGGCCTCGCCCTGGACGGGCTGGACGGCTTCCGCCACCCGGCAGCCCCGGCCACGGCCCCGGACGGCCTGGTCGTGGGCTACGCCGCCCCGCCGGACCACGCGTTCGGCGCGGCGCTGGAGGCGCTCTGCCGGGCGCTGCCGCCGGCCTGACGGACACGGGCCCGGCCGAAGGTGCCTACAGCCAGGACGGCGGGTCGGGCGCGACGATCGGGCGGTCGCTGACGACGGCGGCCATGACCACGGGCGCGTCCCCGTCGCTGCGCCCCACGCTCACTCCGACCCAGCGCCGTCGCTCGGACACCGGCCCCCAGGCCGCCAGGTCGCCGTAGCAGTCCTCGTCGAGGAGTGCCCCGAAGAGCGGCGGGACCGGTTCGTCGTTCTCCCGCAGGAGCAGCGCCCCGTGGACGGCCACCGGGTGGTGGGCGCCCCAACGGGCCTCCAGTTCCCCGACGAGCGAGGCCAGCCGCGCCTCGGCCGCCTCCTCCTCGTCGTCCCACTCCTCGCCGTCCGCGTCGTCGTCTCCGTCGCCCTCCCAGAGCGGGACGATCCGGAAGCCCTCGCCCGCGGTCACCGTCCACTCCCCCGTGTCCGGGTCCCCCTCGGCCACGGCAGGGCCGGCGGCCGGCAGGGGCGAGGCGAGCAGGGTCTCGATGTCGGCGACGGCCCGTGCGACGTCGAACGTCTCCCCGGCCCGGGCGGTCATCGCGGGCCGCCGTTCCCGCGGGGTTCCTGGATTCGCTGCCTCATGGGTGCCAACTCCTGCCTGCGCCGACGACGTGACCGAGCGTGCGAGCACGGTCCAGGCTAAGGGCTGTCCTCCGGGGCGGCTGGGGCGACCCGGCCTTCCAGCACGGCCTTCAGGCCGTCCGTCAGATCCTGCGCCGAGGGCGCCGATTCGCTGTCCATCAGCCACTGGACCATGACGCCGGCCAGCAGCGCCTGGCAGAACAGACCGGCCACCCGCGCCCTCTCGGGGTCGGTGGCGGGGTCGATGCCCAGCATGTTCTCGGCGAGTCCGTCGCGGCCCTCGCGCTGCGGCCCCGCGAGGGCCTTCTGCAGCTCGGGGTCGGTGTTGATCCGGGAGATGACCTCCATCTGGAGCTGCCAGACCGCCTTGGTCTGCTCGTAGCTCCCGATCACCCGCTCCCAGGTCTCCCGGAACTGGTCGAGCGGCGCGGACGGCACCTCCGCCCCGCTCGCGGGCTCGTCGCCCCGGGACAGCACGTCGCCCCACTCCTCCGTCACCTTGAGGAAGGCAAGGTTGAGCAGGGCCTCCTTGGAGCCGTAGTGGTAACCGATGGAGGCGAGATTGGTCCCCGAGGCCGCCACGATGTCGCGCGCCGTCGTCCGGGCGTAGCCCTTCTCCAGCAGGCAGCGCTTGGCGCCTTCGAGCAGATCCTCACGATGTCCCATATCAGCAGCGTACCCGGCATGCAGACGTTTGTGTAAGACGCACGTCTACATACCGGGTACGGCTGGTCAGCTGCGGAACTCAGTCGGTCAGGTTCACCGAACGGGCCGAGGCCGCGCCGATCTCCGAGGAGATCTCGGCCAGCACCGACGCCGGGACGTCGTCGTCGACGGTGAGGACGACGAGCGCCTCGCCGCCCACGTCGGCGCGCGACACCTGCATGCCCGCGATGTTCAGCCCGGCCTCGCCGAGGATCTTGCCGACCGCGCCGACGACACCGGGGCGGTCGTCGTAGCGCAGCACGACCATGTGGTCGGCGAGCGCCAGGTCCACATCGTGCTCGCCGATGGCGACGATCTTCTGGAGGTGCTTGGGGCCGGCCAGCGTGCCGGACACCGCGACCTCCTGGCCGTCGGCCAGGGTGCCGCGGACCGTGACCACGTTGCGGTGGTCGGGCGACTCGGAGCTGGTGGTGAGGCGGACCTCGACACCGCGCTCCTGCGCGAACAGCGGAGCGTTCACGTACGACACGGTCTCGTCGACGACGTCCTCGAAGACGCCCTTGAGCGCGGAGAGTTCGAGCACCTTCACGTCGTGCTGGGTGATCTCGCCGTACACCTCGACGTCGAGGCGGGCCGCGACCTCGCCCGCGAGCGCGGTGAAGATCCGGCCGAGCTTCTCGGCGAGCGGCAGCCCGGGACGGACGTCCTCGGCGATGACGCCGCCCTGGACGTTGACCGCGTCCGGCACGAGCTCACCGGCGAGCGCGAGGCGCACCGACTTGGCGACCGCGATACCGGCCTTCTCCTGGGCCTCGTCCGTGGAGGCGCCGAGGTGCGGGGTGCAGACGACCTGGTCGAACTGGAACAGCGGGGAGTCCGTGCAGGGCTCCTTGGTGTACACGTCGAGGCCGGCGCCGGCGACGCGGCCCTCCTTGAGGGCGGAGGCGAGCGCCTCCTCGTCGACGATGCCGCCGCGCGCGGCGTTGACGATGCGCACCGAGGGCTTCACCTTGTGCAGCGCCTCGTCACCGATCAGGCCGAGCGTCTCCGGGGTCTTGGGGAGGTGCACGGTGATGAAGTCGGAGACCTCCAGCAGCTCGTCCAGCGAGAGGAGCTTGACGCCCATCTGCGCGGCGCGCGCCGGCTGGACGTAGGGGTCGTACGCGACGATCTTCATGCCGAAGGCCGACATGCGCTGGGCGACCAGGACGCCGATGCGGCCGAGGCCGACGACACCGAGGGTCTTCTCGCTCAGCTCGACACCGGTGTACTTGGAGCGCTTCCACTCGCCGTTCTTGAGGGCGGTGTTGGCCTGGGGGATGTTGCGCGCGGTGGCGACGAGCAGACCGCAGGCCAGCTCGGCGGCGGTGACGATGTTGGAGGTCGGGGCGTTCACGACCATGACGCCGGCCTTGGTGGCCGAGGAGACATCGACGTTGTCCAGACCGACACCCGCGCGGGCGACGACCTTCAGCTTCTTCGCGGCGGCGATGGCCTCGGCGTCGACCTTGGTGGCGGAGCGCACCAGGATGGCGTCGACATCGACGATCGCGGGGAGGAGCTCGGCGCGGTCCGCGCCGTTGCAGTGCCGGATCTCGAAGTCCGGTCCCAGGGCGTCCACCGTGGCGGGCGACAGCTCTTCAGCGATGAGTACGACAGGTTTCGAGCTCACGTGAGTCCTCACAGATCCAGTGCGGACGGCCGTCCCGACGGCCGCAGGCGGTGGAGGGGCTTGCCGCGTGGAAGACGCACGACACTGTGGGCCTGACGCGTGTATGTGTTCCGAAGTGTAGTCATGCGCGACGACGCATACTGCGCCCCGTTGGAAGGATCACCCACATGAGGCTGGACGACTTGTACACACGTACGACGCCGCCTCTTCCAGCGGATGAAACAGGGCGGATGCCCGGAGGGGGCGGGCCGTGGCCCGCCCCCTCCGGGCACCGGTGTTACGCGTCCTCGTCGTTGACCCAGCTCATGAGCTTGCGGAGCTCACGGCCGGTGGTCTCCAGCAGGTGGTCGCTGTCGGCCTTCTTGTACTCGTTGTACTTGGGCAGACCGTTGTGGTACTCGGCCATCCAGGCGTTGGCGAAGGTGCCGTCCTGGATCTCGGTGAGGACCTTCTTCATCTCGGCCTTGGTGGCGTCCGTGATGATCCGCGGGCCGGTGACGTAGTCGCCCCACTCGGCGGTCTCCGAGATCGACCAGCGCATCTTCTCCAGGCCGCCCTCGTACATGAGGTCCACGATGAGCTTCAGCTCGTGGAGGCACTCGAAGTACGCGATCTCCGGCTGGTAGCCGGCCTCGGTGAGGGTCTCGAAACCGGCCTTCACCAGGGCGGCGGTGCCACCGCAGAGAACGGCCTGCTCGCCGAAGAGGTCGGTCTCGGTCTCCTCGGTGAACGTCGTCTTGATGACGCCGGCGCGGGTGCCGCCGATGCCCTTGGCGTACGAGAGGGCGAGCTCCAGGCCCTTGCCCGTGGCGTCCTGCTCCACGGCCACGATGCACGGAACGCCGCGGCCCTCCTCGTACTGGCGGCGGACCAGGTGGCCCGGGCCCTTCGGGGCGACCATGCAGACGTCGACGCCGGCCGGCGGCTTGATGAAGCCGAAGCGGATGTTCAGGCCGTGGCCGAAGAACAGCGCGTCGCCGTCCTTGAGGTTGTCCTTGACGGACTCCTCGTAGACCTGGGCCTGGATCGGGTCCGGAACCAGGATCATGATGACGTCGGCCTCGGCGGACGCCTGGGCCGGGGTCACCACGCGCAGGCCCTGCTCCTCGGCCTTGGCCTTGGACTTGGAGCCCTCGTGCAGACCGACACGGACGTCGACACCCGAGTCGCGCAGCGACAGCGCGTGGGCGTGGCCCTGGCTGCCGTAACCAAGGACCGCGACCTTGCGGCCCTGGATGATGGACAGGTCGGCATCGTCGTCGTAGAACAGCTCGGCCACTGGGTCTTCTCCTTGGTGTGCAGGTGTTGCGTCCCACCGTACGGCGGGGTGCGTCAGTTACGTTTTCGGGTCTCGCCATACGAGCGGCGCGGCGGACCCGGAATGGTTTATGCCGTGCGGTCGAGAGCGCGCAGCGACCGGTCGGTGATCGAGCGCGCGCCACGTCCTATGGCGATGGTGCCGGACTGGACGAGCTCCTTGATGCCGAACTGCTCCAGCATCTTGAGCATCGCCTCCAGCTTGTCGGCGCCGCCGGTCGCCTCGATCGTGACGGCCTCCGGGGAGACGTCCACGGTCTTGGCGCGGAACAGCTGGACGATCTCGACGATCTGGGAGCGGGTCTCGTTGTCGGCGCGGACCTTCACCAGGACGAGCTCACGCTGGATCGCAGCGGACGGCTCGAGTTCGACGATCTTCAGGACGTTGACCAGCTTGTTGAGCTGCTTGGTGACCTGCTCCAGGGGCAGGTCGTCGACATTCACGACGATGGTGATGCGGGAGATGTCGGGGTGTTCGGTGGTACCGACCGCGAGCGAGTCGATGTTGAAGCCGCGGCGGGAGAACAGGGCCGTGATCCGGGCGAGGACACCGGGCTTGTTCTCGACCAGGACGGAGAGCGTGTGCTTGGTGGACATGGAAGTCGGTCTCTCTCTGTCTCTCAGTCGTCTTCGTTGTCGCCGAAGTCGGGACGGACGCCGCGGGCTGCCATGACCTCGTCGTTCGAGGTGCCGGCGGCGACCATCGGCCACACCATGGCGTCCTCGTGGACGATGAAGTCGATGACGACCGGGCGGTCGTTGATCGAGTTGGCCTCGGCGATGACCTTGTCCAGGTCGGCCGGGTCCTCGCAGCGGATCGCGTAGCAGCCCATGGCCTCGGACAGCTTGACGAAGTCGGGCACCCGGGTGCCCTTCGCCGCGTTGCCGTCGGTGTCGGCGCCGGAGTGCAGCACGGTGTTGGAGTACCGCTGGTTGTAGAACAGGGTCTGCCACTGGCGGACCATCCCGAGTGCGCCGTTGTTGATGATGGCGACCTTGATCGGGATGTTGTTGAGCGCGCAGGTGGTGAGTTCCTGATTGGTCATCTGGAAGCAGCCGTCGCCGTCGATCGCCCAGACCGTGCGGTCCGGCATGCCTGCCTTGGCGCCCATCGCGGCCGGGACCGCGTAGCCCATCGTGCCCGCGCCGCCGGAGTTCAGCCAGGTGGCGGGCTGCTCGTACTTGATGAAGTGCGAGGCCCACATCTGGTGCTGGCCGACGCCCGCCGCGAAGATCGTGTCCGGCGGGGCCAGTTCACCGACGCGCTGGATGACCTGCTGCGGCGAGAGGCTGCCGTCCTCCGGCAGGTCGTAGCCGACCGGGTAGGTGTCGCGCCACCGGTTGAGGTCCTTCCACCAGGCGGCGTAGTCGCCCGTGTGGCCCTCGGTGTGCTCGGCCTGGACCGCCTGGACGAGGTCGGCGATGACCTCGCGGGCATCACCGACGATCGGGACGTCGGCCGCGCGGTTCTTGCCGATCTCCGCCGGGTCGATGTCGGCGTGGACGATCTTGGCGTACGGCGCGAAGCTGTCCAGCTTGCCGGTGACCCGGTCGTCGAAGCGGGCGCCGAGGGCGACGATCAGGTCGGCCTTCTGCAGCGCGGTGACGGCGGTGACCGCACCGTGCATACCGGGCATTCCCACGTGCAGCGGGTGGCTGTCGGGGAAGGAGCCGAGCGCCATCAGGGTGGTGGTGACGGGCGCTCCGGTCAGCTCGGCCAGCACCTTGAGTTCGGCGGTGGCCCCGGCCTTCATGACGCCGCCGCCCACATACAGGACCGGGCGCTTGGCCTGGGTGATGAGCTTGGCGGCCTCGCGGATCTGCTTGGCGTGCGGCTTGGTCACCGGGCGGTAGCCCGGCAGGTCCATCACCGGCGGCCAGCTGAAGGTGGTCTTCGCCTGGAGCGCGTCCTTGGCGATGTCGACCAGGACGGGTCCCGGACGGCCGGAGGCGGCGATGTGGAAGGCCTCGGCGATCGTGTGCGGGATGTCCTCGGCCTTGGTGACCAGGAAGTTGTGCTTGGTGACCGGCATCGTGATGCCGCAGATGTCGGCTTCCTGGAAGGCGTCGGTGCCGATGGCGGCGGAGGCCACCTGGCCGGTGATCGCGACGATCGGCACCGAGTCCAGGTACGCGTCGGCGATCGGAGTGACCAGGTTGGTGGCGCCCGGGCCGCTGGTGGCCATGCAGACGCCGACCTTGCCGGTGGCCTGTGCGTAGCCGGTGGCCGCGTGGCCCGCGCCCTGCTCGTGGCGGACCAGCACGTGACGGACCCGCTGCGAGTCCATCATCGGGTCGTACGCCGGAAGGATGGCGCCGCCGGGAATGCCGAATACCGTGTCGGCCCCCACCTCCTCGAGGGAGCGGATGAGGGACTGCGCACCCGTGACGTGCTCAACGGTGGCGGTGGACGATCCGCCGTTACGGGCCCGCGGCTGGGGATGGTGGGCCCCGGTGGCCTGCTCGGTCATCGGCATTCTCTTCTCGAAGCTGAGGGTTTTTGCGAGTGTTTTGCGATGGTTTGCGTGGTGCCGGTGCAACAAAAAACCCCTCGTGCCGTGAGGCAAGCGAGGGGAGCGCGCCGGTGCGGTCTGCAGAGTGTCATCGAGGAACTCTGCTTCAGCCGACGCGCTTTCCAAGTACGAGAATTCGGGTGCGCATGGCATTGACCCTCTCTCCGACGCACTCGGCGTGTCAAGTGGGTGGGACGGGCGTCTCAGCATGTGATCCGGTGAGCAGCGGAATCGAGCCGCCCGCCAGGACCGGCTGAGCGGCCGGGGAACCGGGCACCGGGAACTCGCCCCGGACCAGGGCGCGGCGCAGCCGGTACTCGTCCAGCGGCCCGGAGAAGGCCATGCCCTGGCCGTGCGTACAGCCCATGGCGCGCAGCGCGAGGACCTGTTCCGGGACGTCGACGCCGTCGGCCACGGACTGCATGCCGAGATCGCAGGCGATCCGCAGCAGCCCGCTGGTGATCTTGTGCAGCCGGGCGGACTCGACGACGCCCTCGACCAGTCCGCGGTCCAGTTTCAGTACGTCGATGGGGAGCCGGCGCAGGGCGTTGATCGCGGCGTACCCACTGCCGAAGCCGTCGAGCGCGATGCGTACACCGAGCCTCCGCAGGGCGACCAGGCGCTGCTCCAGCTCGTCGAAGGAGACCCGGGGGTCGCTGTCGGCGACCTCGATCATCAGCGCCCCGGACGGCAGCCCGTACCGGGTCAGCAAGGCCTCGACGGAGCCGAACGGGAGGCCCTTGTCGAGCAGCCGGCGGGCGGAGAGCCGGACGGCGACGGAGACCTGATGACCGGCCCTGGACCGGTCAGCGGCCTGCTCCACGGCCTCTTCCAGGAGCCAGCGGCCCAGCTCCGCGGTGCGGTCGCTGTCCTCGGCCACGCGGAGGAATTCGGCGGGCGTGAACAGGATGCCCTGCGCGGAGCGCCACCGGGCCTGTGCGGCGACGGCGGCGACGGTGCCCGTGGCCAGGTGCACCACGGGCTGGTGGAGCAGCGCGAACTCGCCGTCGCGCAGGGCGGTGCGGAGCCGGGCCGCCAGCTCGGTGCGGCGCACCACCTCGGCCTGCATCTGCGGGGCGTACAGCTCGACGCGGTCCTTGCCGCCCGCCTTGGCGCGGTACATGGCGAGGTCGGCGTTGCGCATGAGGTCGTTGGGGGTGATGCCGGGCTCGGCGAAGGCGACGCCGATGGAGGCGGTGACCCGGACCTCGCCGGCGCCGATCCGGTAGGGCTGGGAGAGCGTGAGGCGCAGCCGGTCGGCGATCTCGTGGACCTGGTACTCGCGGGCCGTCTGGTCGCGCCCGCCGTCGCCGACGATGAGGGCGGCGAACTCGTCCCCGCCGAGGCGGGCCGCCGTGTCCCCCGTCCGCACGGAGTCCTGGAGGCGGCGGGCGGCCTGGATCAGGAGCTCGTCGCCGGCCTGGTGGCCGAGGCGGTCGTTGGCCGCCTTGAAGCCGTCGAGGTCGATGAAGAGGACGGCGGTGCCCGCGTCCCCCGCCCGGCGGCCGCCGAGCCCCTGGCGGACCCGGTCGGTGAACAGCGCCCGGTTGGGCAGGTCGGTGAGCGGGTCGTGCTCCGCGTTGTGCTGCAACTGGGCCTGGAGCCTGACCCGTTCGGTCACGTCCCGGCTGTTGAGGATCAGGCCGCCCTGGTGGCGGTTGACGGTGGACTCGACGTTCAGCCAGTCGCCGGTGCCGGAGCGGAAGCGGCACTCGATGCGGGTGGTGGGTTCCTCGCCGGGCGGGGCGGCGAGGAACCGCCGCACTTCGTGGACCACCCGCCCCAGGTCCTCGGGATGGATGATGGAGGCGAGCTCGGCACCGATGAGGTCGTCGGCCTCGCGCCCGTAGACACCGGAGGCGGCGGGACTGACGTAGCGGAGTATGCCGGTCGGTGCGGCGATCATGATGACGTCGCTGGAGCCCTGCACCAGGGAGCGGAAGTGGTTCTCCTTCTGCGCCAGTTCCTGGGTGAGGGCGATGTTGTCCACGAGCATGATGCCCTGCCGGACGACCAGGGCGAGCACCACCGTGCACCCGGTGAAGACCACGACGCGGTCCACCCGGCGGCCCTCGATGACGTTGTAGAGGATGCCCAGGGTGCAGACGGCGGCGGCGAGATACGGCGTCAGCGCGGCCAGCGAACCGGCGATGGGGCGGGACACGGACCGCTGCCCGTCCCCGCTCACGGCCTCCCCCTCCCGGCCGGCGCCCCAGGGGGCGTAAGCGAGGAGCAGCGACCCGGCGAACCAGCCGGCGTCGAGCAACTGGCCGGAGTGGTAGGTCTGGCGCAGCAGCGGCGAGGTGAACAGGGCGTCGCACAGGACCGTGAGGGCGAGTGCGGCGATGGCGGTGTTCACCGCGGCGCGGTTGACGTTGGAGCGGCGGAAGTGCAGCGCCAGGACCATGGAGACGAGCACGATGTCGAGCAGCGGATAGGCCAGCGAGAGGGCCGCGCGGGCGACGCTGGCACCCTCGACGTCCGCCATGTGCGCGGTGTGCGCGAGGGCGAGGCTCCAGGAGAGCGTGAGGAGCGATCCGCCGATCAGCCAGGAGTCGAGGACCAGACAGACCCAGCCGGCCCGGGTGACGGGTCGCTTGGCGAGAACGAGCAGGCCCACGATGGCGGGCGGGGCGAAGCAGAGGAAGAACACGTCGGCGAGGGAGGGGCTGGGCACCGGGACCTCCCGCACGACCTCGTACCAGCCCCACACCCCGTTGCCCCCCGCGGCCATCAGCGAGGAGGCGGAGAACAGCAGCCAGGCGGGCCGGAACCTGTTGTCCGCGGAGCGGGCGAACAGGAAGCAGGAGACGGCGGCGACCAGGGCGGCGGCGCTCAGCCCGAAGTCCCCCATGAACAGCGCGAGTCGGGCCGATCCCCAGCCCGTGGCGGCACCCACCCCGTATCCGGCGCAGACGAGTCCGAGGAAGACCTGCGGGACCAGCGCGGGCGTCGGGCCCATGGCCGGCCGAGGGGCCACGACCGCTCCGCGGGTGCTCGCCGGGGCGCTCACCGGGGCGCCCCGGACGTCGCCTGCCGGCTGCGGCGCCGGCGCGCGGGACGCACCGGCGGCCGCCGCCGGCCACCTGGTCGTGTCGGATCGTTCACCCATCGGCCGTACATCGCCCGTCGCCCCCCTCGCGTGTGGCTTCCTCCCCGGCGCCGCCCCTGCCACGGCGCAGCACCCCTTTCGGGACGATACACCAGACTCGTCACACAGGGACATAGTTCCTATACTCTCCGTGACGACCTGCGGAGTTGTCGCCACGGAGGGGGACGGAGCGTGTCCGCAGCGTGTTCAGCCGGTGGTGCGAACGACGTTGTGCACCTGCTCCCCCGCGGCGAAACGGCTGACCTGTCCGGCGATCAGACGCTTGGCGCGCGGCAGGAACGCCGAGGTGCTGCCGCCGACGTGCGGGGTGATCAGGACGTTCGGAGCATGCCAGAGGGCGTGGCCGGAAGGGAGCGGTTCCGGGTCGGTGACATCGAGCGCGGCACGCAGCCGGCCGGACTCGAGTTCGGACAACAGGGCCTTGGTGTCGACGACTCCACCGCGGGCCACGTTCACCAGCAGCGCCCCGGCGGGCATCGCGGCGAGGAAGTCCGCGCCGACCAGCCCCTGCGTGGACGGGTTCAGCGGGGTGGACAGAATGACGATGTCGGCCTCGGGCAGCAGCGCGGGCAGGTCGTCGAGTGTGTGTACGGGGCCGCGTGCGGTTGTCCGCGCGGAGCGCGCGACGCGCGCCACCCGCGCGCACTCGAAGGGCGCGAGCCGGTCCTCGATGGCCGAGCCGATCGATCCGTACCCGACGATCAGCACGGACTTGTCGGCGAGCGCCGGGTAGAAGCCGGACCGCCACTCCTCCTTGTCCTGGCCGTGCACGAACCCGGGGAAGCCGCGCAGCGAGGCGAGGATCAGCGCGAGGGTGAGTTCGGCGGTGGACGCCTCGTGCACCCCCTTGGCGTTGCACAACTGCACGCCCGCGGGCAGCAGGCCGAGCCCCGGCTCCACGTGGTCGATGCCCGCGGACAGCGTCTGCACGACCCGGACCCCGCTCATGTCGCCGAGCGGACGGACCGCGATCCGGGGCCCCTTCATGTAGGGGACGACGTAGAAGGCGCAGTGCGCGGGGTCGGCGGGGTAGTCCTGGGCACCGTCCCACAGACGGTAGTTGAGGCCCTCGGGAAGTCCCTCGATCTCGTCGGCCGGAATGGGCAGCCAGACGTCAGGGACCGTGGCGGAATGCGTGGTGGAAGTCATGGTCAGGAGGCTATGCGAAGCCCGGCGGGGTGCAGAGGTTAGCTTTGGGGGTGCGGTGCGAGGGAGGGTTCGGGGAGTTGGAGCGCAGGAGTCTCGGTGCGGCGGCGCTCGCCGTGGGTGCGGTCGGTCTCGGCTGCATGCCGATGAGCTGGGCGTACAGCGCCTCGCGGCAGCGTGGTGACGGTGCGCTGCGCGCGGTGCACGCGGCGCTCGACGCGGGCGTCGACCTGCTGGACACGGCCGACATGTACGGCCCGTTCACCAATGAGCTGCTGGTGGGCCGGGCTCTGAAGGGGCGCCGGGAGCAGGCCTTCCTGTCCACCAAGTGCGGTCTGCTGGTGGGCGATCAGCACATCGTGGCCAACGGCCGCCCCGGCTATGTGCGACGGGCCTGCGACGCCTCGCTGCGGCGGCTGCAGACCGATGTGATCGATCTGTACCAGCTCCACCGGGCCGACCCCGAGGTGCCCGTCGAGGAGACGTGGGGCGCGATGGCCGAGTTGGTGAACGCGGGCAAGGTGCGGGCGCTCGGGCTGTGTGCGGTCGGTGCCAGGGCCGCTCGCCGGCCGGGGGCCCGGATGCACGACGAAACGATCCGGCAGCTGGAGCGGGTCCAGCAGGTCTTCCCGGTGAGCGCGGTGCAGGCGGAGCTCTCCGTGTGGTCGCCGCAGGCGCTGGAGGAGCTCGTTCCGTGGTGTACGGCGCGCGGGGTCGGGGTGCTGGCGGCGATGCCGCTGGGCAGCGGCTATCTGACGGGGACGCTCACTCCGGGGCAGGGATTCGAGCCGGCGGACCTGCGGGCCAGGCATCCGCGGTTCACCGCCGAGATGATGGCGGCGAACCAGCCGGTGGTGGTGGGGCTGCGGCGGATCGCCGAGCGGCACGGGGCGACGCCCGCACAGGTGGCGCTGGCCTGGGTTCTGCGGCAGGGGCCCCAGGTGGTTCCGGTGCCGGGGACCAAGCAGGAGCGCTGGGCGGTCGAGAACGCGGGAGCCGCCGCGCTGGCGCTGACGCCGCAGGACCTCGCGGAGATCGACCGGCTGCCGGCCGCGCGGGAGTCGTGGGACTGAGCGCCCGGACACCGGCCGCCGGTCGTTGGCCGCTGCACATTGATCGCCGAGCGAGAAAGTCCGCGGGCATCGGGAACCCTGGGCCCGGCCGCGGTGTAAGAACAGTAGACAGGCGGCCGTCGAAGGGATCGGTGCTGTGCGCGGTGCGGTGTTCGGATCTGAGCAGGACCCGGTGGGGCGTCGTGCGACGCGTCGCGGAGGTGGCCGTGGTGCGCGGCGGGGTGCCGTGGCCGTGCTGGCGGCCGGCGCCCTGATGCTCACCGCGGGATGCTCCTCGCAGGAGGGTGCGGAGAGCACGGCGGGCCAGGGGGCGAGATCCCCGTCCGGCTCCCCGAGGACGACGGGCCCGGCCGGCTCGCCGTCCGCCTCGGCCTCGCGTCCCGCGGCGGACCTGCCGCCCGCGAAGGGCACGGTGAAGGTGGTGTCGACCCTCACGGAGGGCCTGAACTCCCCTTGGGGGCTCGCGGAGCTGCCGGACGGCGACCTGCTGGTGGGCTCGCGCGACAAGGGGACGATCACCCGGATCGACGCGAAGAGCGGGAAGAAGACCCTCCTGGGCACCGTGCCGGGGGTGGCCCCGGCCGGCGAGGGCGGCCTGCTGGGCATCGCGGTCTCCCCCACCTTCGGCACGGACCACCTGGTGTACGCGTACTTCACCACCGCTTCGGACAACCGCATCGCCCGCATGCTGTACGACGAGGACGGGACGACCCCCGGACAGCTGCTGGGCGCCCCGGACACGATCCTGCGGGGCATCCCGAAGGGCTCCATCCACAACGGCGGACGGATCGCCTTCGGCCCGGACCACATGCTGTACGCGGGCACGGGCGAGACCGGGGACGACGGTCTGGCGCAGGACAAGAAGTCACTGGCCGGCAAGATCCTCCGGATGACCCCGGACGGCGAGCCGCTGCACGGCAATCCGCAGGCCGATTCCGTGGTGTATTCGTACGGTCACCGCAATGTGCAGGGTCTCGCCTGGGACGGGCAGAAGCAGCTCTGGGCGGCAGAATTCGGCCAGGACACCTGGGACGAGCTGAACCGGATCGTGCCGGGCGGCAACTACGGCTGGCCGGAGGCCGAGGGCAAGGCCGGCGAGGCGGGGTTCCGTGATCCCGTGGCACAGTGGAAGACGTCCGAGGCGTCCCCGAGCGGCATCGCCTTCGTCAAGGGTTCGATCTGGATGGCCGGTCTGCGGGGTGAGCGGCTCTGGCGGATCCCGCTGTCCGGTACGGAGGGCAAGGAACCTCTGGCGGCCCCCCAGTCGTTCCTGGAGGGGAAGTACGGCCGTCTGCGCACCGTGCTCGCGGCGGGCGGCAACAGACTCTGGCTCGTGACGAACGAGACGGACGGCCGCGGCTCACCGAAGCCGGGAGACGACAGGATCCTGGTGGCCGAGGTGAGCTAGCGGCCCCAGGCGGAAGGGTGCGCGGCCCGTGTTCAATTTCTTCGAGGAACTCTTCGCACCCGGCCGCAAGCACACCGCCGAGGAGCAGAAGCGGCTGGAGCTGACCCGGGTGGACCTCGGTGTCGGGGACCCGGCGCGCGGCCCGATAGACCTCACATCGGGCAAGGTCGTGGTCCGCCGTCGCGACGGGGACGGCGACGACGGTGACGGTGACGGCGGCGACTCCGAGGACACCGGGGCCGACGGGGCGTGACGCCGGGCCGGACGAGGACCGGTCCGGTCCGGCGCGGGAGTGCGGCCCTAGGGCCTCTCGTTCGGATCATGCCGGGCTCGCGGGCCCCGGCACGCGCTCCCCCAAGCTCTCGACTTCGCTCGAGCAGGGAGGGGCCCCCTCCCGCGTTGTCGTCGGTCGCCCATGCTCCTTCCCCAAGCTCTCGGCTTCGCTCGAGCAGGGGAGACCCCATCCGACTCCCTACTCCGCCTTGCAGCCGCACGCACCGGACCCCGCTCCCTGATCCAGCCTGATCCAAACGAAAGACCCTAGACGGCGTCCTTCGGCATCCGGTACAGCCGCAGCCGGTGGGCGAGCGCGGCCGCCTCGCCGCGGCCGTTGACGCCGAGCTTGGCCAGGATGTTGGAGACGTGCACGCTCGCGGTCTTGGGTGAGATGTAGAGCTCCTCGGCGATCCTGCGGTTGGTGTGGCCGGCGGCGACGAGCCGGTGCACGTCCTGTTCGCGCGGGGTCAGCCCGAAGGACTCCACCGCGGCGGCCGCCGCGGCCCGGAGCTGCTCCTCCGTGTGGTCCGGGCCTCCCCCGGCCTGCTCCTCGCCGTGGTCCGGGACGGTCACGGCCAGCGGGATCGCCTCGTCGGAGGCGGGTGCCCGGCCGGGGGCGGCGTCGGGGTCGGTGAGGGTGATGCGGGCGCGGCCGGCGAGCAGCTCGATGGTCTCGGTCAGCGGGCGCGCGCCCAGGCGCCGGGCGGTGCCGTGGGCCTCGCGCAGCAGCGTGGTGGCCGCGGTCCGGTCGCCGGAGGCTATGAGCAGGGCCTCGGCCCAGCGGTGGCGGATCTGCGCCAGTTCGTACGGGCGGTGCAGCGGGGCGAAGGCCCGGGCGGCGCCGGACCAGTGGTCCGGGGTGTCGAGGCCCTCGGCACGGGCCAGTTCGGCGTCGATCAGCACCCCGTAGGCGGCCCAGATGGGGACGAGCGCCGGCAGCCGCTTGAGGTGGCTCCGGACGAGGGCGAGGATGCCCGGCCGGCCCGGTTCGGTGGCGGGCAGGCCGCGGGCGTCGGCCTCGGCCGCCGCGACGACGTGCAGCATGGGGAAGGCGTACCGCTGGGTGCCGGGCGGGAAGCCCTCCGCCGCCTGGGCCTCGAAGGCGGCCCGCGCCTCCGGCAGCCGCCCCTGCTGCACCGCGATGGTGATGGCGTGGCGGACGGGGCTGATGAAGTGCTGCGGCTGCGGATCGCTGGACCCGAAGCTCCGCCTGGTCAGCGCGAGTTGAGTCTCCGCCTCGGCGAGGTCCCCGCGGGCCAGGGCCACTTCGGTACGGCGCGCGGCCACCAGTCCGTGGGACTTGCGGGACAGGCTCTTGCGGGCGGCCGCCTCGGTGGTGGCGAGGGACTCGTCCCAGCGGCCGAGGGAGAACAGCGACATGGCCTGGTTGCTGCGGGCCCAGGCCTCCATGTCCGCGACACCGTGGTTGTGGCAGATCTCGATGCCGTGGTCGGCAGCGGCCACCGCGTCCAGGGAACGGCCCATGGCTTCGAGGGTGGAGGGGAGGTTGATGCTGACGCGGCCCATGATGCCGACGAGGCCGAGTTCGTCGGCCCGGTCGCGGACGGCGTACATCTCGGCGATGCCCTCGTCGACGGCTCCGGCGTCGGCGTTGAGCCAGCCGCGGGTGAGCCGTGCGTGCAGCTCGATGTACTCGTCGCCGACCAGCCGGGCGTACTCCACGGCCCGCTCGGCCGCGGCGAGGGTGTCGGCGCCCGGCTGGTGCAGGGCGCCCCAGCCGGCCACGCTCATCAGAACCTCCGCGTGCACGGCGGACGGGGGCAGGCCGCGGACCAGTTCCTCCGCCCTGGCCAGTTCGTCCCAGCCGTCGCCGCGGGCGACGTCCTGGACCAGGCGGGAGCGCTGGACCCAGAACCAGGCGGAGCGCAGGGCGTCGTCCTCGCCCTCCAGGGTGCGCAGGGCCTTCTTGCAGAGCGTGAGGGCGCGTTCGCGGTCGCCGCCGAAGCGGGCGGCGACGGTGGCTTCGGCCATCAGGTCGAGATGGCTCAGCGGGGCGGAACCGTCGCGGCCGCAGGCCGGATACACCTCGGCGTAGTCGATGGGGCGCAGCGTGCCGCGGGTCTCGTCGGGGACGTCGTCCCACAGCTCCATCGCCCGTTCCAGCAGCCGCAGCTGTTCGGCGTAGGCATTGCGGTGGCGGGCCTCCACGGAGGCCTTGAGGACGGCCGGCAGCGCCTTGGCCGGGTCGTGCGCCCCGTACCAGTAGCTGGCCAGGCGGGTGGCCCGCTCCCCGTCGCGGACGAGGGTGGGGTCGGCTTCCAGGGCCTGGGCGTAACGGCGGTTGAGCCGCGAGCGTTCGCCCGGGAGCAGGTCGTCGCTGACGGCCTCGCGGACCAGGGAGTGCCGGAAGCGGTAGCCGTTGCCCTCCGGGGTGGTGAGCAGCAGATTGGCGCCGACGGCTCCCCTCAGGGCCTCGATGAGGTCGTCCTCGGCGAGGCCGGCGACGGCGGCCAGCAACTCGTACTCGACGGCGGAGCCGCCCTCGGCGATGATGCGGGCGACCCGCTGGGCGTCGTCGGTGAGTGCTTCGACCCGGACCAGGAGGAGGTCGCGCAGGGAGTCGGGGAGTCCGGCCCGGTCGTCGCAGTCCAGGGTGCAGGCGAGCTCCTCGACGAAGAAGGCGTTGCCGTCGGAGCGCTCGAATATCTCGTCCACCAGGGCGGGTTCGGGGGTGGTGGCCAGGATGCCGGCGAGCTGGCGGCGGACTTCGGCGCGGTTGAAGCGGGAGAGCTCGATGCGGCGGACGGTGCGGAGCCGGTCCAGTTCGGCGAGCAGGGGGCGCAGCGGGTGGCGGCGGTGGATGTCGTCGGCGCGGTAGGTGCCGATCACGACGAGGCGTCCGCTGCGCAGCGTACGGAAGAGGTAGGCGAGCAGGTGCCGGGTGGAGGAGTCGGCCCAGTGCAGGTCCTCCAGGACGAGCACGACGGCGCGGTCGGCCGAGATGCGCTCCAGGAGCCGGGCGGTGAGCTCGAAGAGGCGGGCGGTGCCGTGTTCGTCGGCCGCGTCCCGGCCGGTCTCGCCGAGTTCGGGCAGGAGCCGGGCCAGTTCGCTCTCCTGTCCCGCGCAGGCCGCGGCCATCTCGTCGGGCAGGGTGCGGCGCAGGGCGCGCAGGGCGGTGGAGAAGGGGGCGTACGGCAGGCCGTCGGCGCCGATCTCGACGCAGCCGCCGACGGCGACGACGGCCTCGCGGCGGAGTGCCACGGCGAGGAACTCCTCGACCAGGCGCGTCTTGCCGACGCCCGCCTCGCCACCGACGAGCAGCGCCTGCGGCTCGCCGCCGCCACCGCCGGCCGGGGCTGTGCCCCGGGCGGTGGCGCGGGCGAGCGCGTCCGTGAGCGCGGTGAGTTCGCCTGTGCGGCCGACGAACACGGGACTGACTGACCTGGTCTCCACGTCGCCGAGCATCGCACACGGGTCCGACAGCGTGAGCGCCGGAATCTGAACGGGCACGGTCGTCGGTTCCCTAGGCGGCGTGCGCGAACCGTTCCCGGTCCTGGTCCGCACTCACCGTCCTCTCGGCTTCCTGGCCCGCACTGCCGCGGGCCGCCCGGCGGGCCCGGCGGGCCTCCCGGACGAGTCGCTCGCGGTCGGCACGGCGGATGAGTTCGGCCGAGAGGACCTTGTGGAGTTCGAGCTCGTACATGTGATTCCCCCTGGGGACGGGCCCGTTGGGCCTCGGTGGCGGCAGTGCTTCTGCCGTGCCACCACTCTCGTCCCCCAGGGGGTGCCGCCACATCGGGCGTGTGCCGCATCTGTGACGGCCCGGGGGCCTTAGGGAGTGCCTCATGCCGCCCGACGCGGCCGGGCAGTGCGCCCGGACATGCCTTAGACCGGGCGGCGGGGCTCCCGAAGCACGCCCTGAGGGCGGGACAGCCCTTAGCCGGCGGGTGCGGCCGGCGCGGTCGGCAGGGCGACGATGAGATCGAAGTACATGGCGACGGCGATCAGCACGCCCAGCGCACCGAGGACGATGCCGCCCTTGGCGACGGCGCGGACCCAGCCGGCCTGCGGGTGCACGGACGGCTGACCGAACGCCGGCCGGACCAGGACGTAGCTGCCGACGAGCAGCGCGACCAGCCCGAAGAGGCCGTTGACCAGGGCGGTGGCGTGCCACGCGTCGCCGTAGATCTCGGAGATCTGCTGTCCGGCGGAGCCGCCGGACGACGTCTTGATCTGCCCGATCAGCGTCTCGCGCTCGGCGGCGACCCGGCCGCTCCAGGCCCCGCTGAGCGAGACGATGCCGAGTCCGACGGAGACGATGCCCGCGCCCGCGGCGGCGAGACGGGAGGACTCCTTGGTGGCCTCGTCGTCCAGCTCCTGCTCCAGATCGGCGTCCTGGTCCGGGCCGGTGTCCTGGTCCGGATCGGTGTCCTGGTCCAGGCCGGTGTCGGACGCGGGCGCCTTGTCGAGCCGCGGCGCCGCGTCCTCGGTGCTGCCGGTGCCGTCCCTCTGCTCGGTGTTCGCGATGTCAGCAGACTTTGCCGTCTTTGCGTCCTTTGCGTTCTTTGCGGCGTTCTGCTGCTCGTCGTCGCCCTCGGCGACGGGAGCGGTGGGAGTAGTGGGAGTTGTGGGGTTCATATGCCGCACGCTAGGGGCGGCAGATGAGAACCCTCTTAACGTGCCCGTCCCAGCCGGTCCATGTAGTCGGCGAGCGCCGGTGCCCAGCAGCCGTAGTTGTGCCCTCCGTCACAGGTGGGGGCCAGCGCCGATCCGTCGCCGTAGTCGACGAGGCGGCTGGGAAGGCCGAGCGCGTCCAGGCGCGCCTTGACGTTCTTCGTGGCGATGCGGGTGAAGTGGTCGATCGGCCCCTGACTGCCGGTGTAGAGCGTGACCTCGGCTCCTTCCAGCCTGGCGAGGTTGGCCGGGGCTGCGGGGTCGACCGCGTTCCAGATGCGGTCCGCGCCCAGGACCGGGTACGGGGAGCCGAAGATCGCGTCGCTGTCGACGGTGGGCCCGTATCCGGTGCACCGGCCGGTGCCGGCCGGGCTGGACGTACTCACCGCGCACCAGGCGCCCGTGACGTTGAGTTCGGTGGCCAGGACCGCCGCCCGGACCTCCGCCATGCCGAAGTCGATCCCGCCGGACAGCGAGGCGACGTGGCCGAAGAGATCGGGCCGGGCCTCGCCGTAGTGCAGTGCGCCGAAGCCGCCCATGGACAGCCCGACAACGGTCCGGTGGCTCCTGTCGGCGAGGGTGCGCAGATTGGCGTCGATGAACGGGACGACCTGGTCGAGGTGGAAGGTCTCCCAGTTCGCGGCGCCCACGGAGGTGTTCTGCATCTGCCAGTCGGCGTACCAGCTCTTCAGGCCGGCGTCCGGTACGACGGTGATCATCGAGTCCGCATGCAGTGCCGGTGCGGCGCCTGCGTCGTCCACGGTTCCGCCACCGCCGTGCAGGAAGTACGCCACGGGCCACCGCTTGTCCGGGGACGCCCGGTAGCCGCTCGGCAGGAAGATGCGGATCCGGTGCGGGCCGGAGACCTGTCCGGTGGTCACGGTGACCGTGAAGTCGGTGTCCGAGCGCACCTCGGCGCCTTCGGCGACCTGGGTCAGGCCGAAGCCGTCGTGCAGCACCGGGGGCGCGACGCCCACGGCGTGTACGGGCGGAGCGGCGAGCGTCGCGGCCGCGGTCAGCGCGGCGGCGGCCAGCGCCGCCCGGGTCCGTCCTCGCCAGGAGGTCAGCAGGGTCCTCATCGGGTGTCCTCTCCGAGAGCGGGTGGCTCTCACGGTGAGGGGAGAGCCGGCCCGGCGGCCGGGCCGTGGACCGGCCCGGCCGCCGGGGCTCCCCCTCCGGTCGCGGTTCTCAGAGCGCGCAGAACGCGTCCGTCATGGCCTTGCCCGTGTGGGCCTGCCCCTGCGTTCCGGCGAGCATGTGGAACTCGTTGTTGGCGTGCAGTACCTGCTCGGCGCCGTCCTCGCTGGTGATCCACTCGCTGAAGTAGCCGAGCACGGCACCGTTGTGTCCCCAGGCCCACTTTCCGCAGGGCAGCTTCATGTGCTCGATGCCCAGCCCGTAGCCCGCGTCGGCGGTCACCGGGACGGTGGTCTTGAGCTCGGCCAGCTGCGTGGGCTCCAGGAGCTGTCCGGTCAGCAGCGCCCGGGTGAAGGTGGCCAGGTCGTCCATGGTCGACACGATCGCGCCGGCGCTCCCGCTGACCTGCACGTTGGAGACCGTGTCGTCGCCGATGAAGATCGCCCGGATCGCGTAGCCGTGGAGGTGGTTGCCGTAGAGCGCGGGGTCGGCGGTGGGGAAGGTGGTGTCGCGCAGACCGAGCGGCTCGATGATGCGCCGCTGGACCTCCGCGGCCGGTTCCGAACCGGTGACGGCCTTGATCACCATTCCCGCGAGGACGTAGTTGGTGTTGGAGTAGCCGAACTTCTCCCCCGGTGCGGACGTCGGCGCTCGCAGTCCGAGGCCGACGTTGACCAGCGTCTGCGGCGGCAGGACCTCCCGGGGGTTGGTGTTGAGGAAGTACGGCCCGTTGATCTGCAGGGCGCTGAGGTAGTCGGGCAGGCCCGAGGTGTGGTTGAGCAGTTGGCGGATCGTGATCGTGGAGCCGTCGTAGCCGTTGGCGGCGACCGCTCCCGGCAGCCACCTGGCGACGGTGTCGTCCAGCGACAGCCGCTTCTCGCCCTCCAGTTGGAGCAGCACGGTGGAGATGAACGCCTTGGTGTTGCTGCCGATCCGGAACTGCGCCTTCGGGTCCGCGGGGACCTTGGTCGTACGGTCGCCCACTCCCGCCTGCACGTACTGGGTGGTGTCGCCCTTCCTGACCATGCCGATCACACCCGGGTATCCGTCGGCGACGCCCTGCTGGGCTCCGGCCCGGAGGATGTCCGCCGGGGTCGGGCCGGCGGCGTTCGCCGGGACGGCGGCGGCGGTCAGCAGGAGGCAGGCGAGCCCGGCGGCCGGCAGCAGTCGGCGCAGGTGCCTCCGCTTCCGTAAGGGCTGCCGGGCGGCGCTTTCGGTGCGCTCGCTCTCCGCGCCCGCCGCATTCTCCCTTTCCCCCGCGAAGCCTGTCCCGAATACATCGAGCATGTTCACTCTCATTCCGTCCCCTTTGTCGTCAGCGAGCGTTTCCGATGTGTGGTGCGGCCGTCCTGCCGCATTCCGGTCGCGCGTCAGCCCTGACACGCGACGACGATGATCAGCAGCAGAATCGCGATTCCCGCCATGTGAAGGAATCCGATGCTTCCCTTCGGGCGCCTCCGGTCGGTCTGCACATGACCGCCGGCGGGAATTCCGGGATGCTGCTTGAGGTAGTGGTCCAGCTGGCGCTGCGCCCCCTGGGACTCGCCCATCCACGGCGTCTTGAAACCGCACTCGCCGCACCAGAATCGATAGGCCATGTCCACTCCTCGTCAGTCGTGGCAGGAGAAGTCCGGGAGAGGCGGTCCGGTCCGGCTGCGCGCCGGTTGCTTCTCGAATGCCCTGCACGGTGCGCCGCCCCGTGTCGGCGCACCGGGCACCACTGATCGTGGCGTTCGCGCTGGTCGCAGGACAGGACAAGCGACCGGCCATATATGACCGGTCGTCACGATAGGCTCACCGGCGCACACGCTCGGCTGCGGAGGGGATGTCGAAGTGACGGATCAGCTCGGCTTGTTGCTGCGCCGGCTGCGAAAGCGGTCGGGGCTGACACAGGAACAGCTGGAGGCGCGTTCCGGGGTGAGTGTGCGCACCATCCGCAGGCTGGAGACCGGCGGATCCAGCGATCACCGGCTGGGTACGGTGAACCTGCTGGCGGACGCCCTGGAGGCCGGGCCCGAGGACCGTCAGTGGCTGGCGGCCACGCTGGCGAGTCCGGCGGCGGCCCCGGCCGCCGCGAATTCCGGACCGCCGGGCGGACTCGCGGTCCCGCATTCCGCGCCCCTTTCCGTACCGGATTCCGCCCCGGCCTCCCGGCCGGAAGAGCGTTCCACGCCTGCTGCCCTTCACGGCGAACTCACCGAACTCACCGAACTCACCTCCGCCGCGACGGAATTGGCGCGGGAGATCCGACGTCGGTGGCGGCGCGAGGAGGAACACCGGCGGGTCCATGACCCGTTTCCGCTCCCCGTGCGCTGGCAGGACGCGCCCGCGTCCCTCACCGATCATTCGGAGAACATCCAGCGGCTGCCTCCCGGCGCGATATCCGGCGGCGTGGACCTGAGCGGCGATCTGGGCAGCGTGGCCGAGGTCTACGGGCGCATCCTGTCCGGGCGGCTCGTGGTTCTCGGCCGGGCCGGATCCGGCAAGTCGGTGCTGACGATCAGGTTCGTCCTGGACCACCTGGAGACCCGGGCACCCGACGACCGGGTACCGGTCATCTTCAGCCTCGGATCCTGGGACCCCACGGCCGTCGCGTTACGGGACTGGCTGATCGACCTCCTGGTCCGGGACCATCCGCATCTCACCCGCCGGACCCCGTCCGGTTCGACGCTCGCCGCGGCACTGGTCGACGCCGGTCTCGTGCTGCCGGTCCTCGACGGGTTCGACGAGATAGCGGAGGGGCTGCGGAGCACCGCGCTGGAGACGCTCAACGGCACCTCGCTCCCGCTCGTCCTGACCAGCCGGCGCGGTGAGTTCGCCGAAGCCGTCGCGGAGACGGGCACCCCGCTGGTCTGGGCCGCCGGTCTCGAACTCACCGATCTGACCCTCGACGACCTCGCCGGCTACCTGCCCAGGACTGCGCGGCCGGTCCCGCGGGGTGATCGCGACGGGACGGCCGTCTGGACCCCCGTACTGGACGGGCTGCGCGCCCACGAGGGTGCGGCCGACGCCCCGCTGGCCAGGGTCCTGAGCACCCCGCTCATGATCGTCCTGGCGCGGACGATGTACAGCGAGGCCCCCGACAGGGATCCGGTGGAGCTGCTGGACGCCGAGCGCTTCCCCGACGAGAACGCCCTGGAGGAACATCTGCTGGCGGGTTTCGTGCCGACGGTCTACCGGCGCCGCGTCGCCGAGCGGAGCGCGACCGGCCGCCGGGAGCGGCACCGGGACCCGGAGCACGCCGAGCACTGGCTCAGTTACCTCGCCCACCATCTGGCCCAGCTCGACGGCGACCAGCAGGACCTCGCCTGGTGGCGGATCGGTGCGTCGTTGCGGCTGTCCACGCGGCTGCTGTCGGTGGTGGTGTCCTCGGCCCTCTGCGTCGCGCTCGCCGTGTGGTGCGTCAATCTGATCAATCTGCCGTTCCCGGTCGGCGAGGCCCTCATGCTGGGCTGTGCGATGGGGACGGCCGCCGGTCTGGCCTTCGGCTGCGTCCACGCGATCCTGGTCCGGTTCGGCACCGCGGCCTTCGAGCCCGCCCATGTCCGGCTGCGGCTGCCGGGCGCGCGCACCGGTGCCGGACGCAGACCGGTGCGTACGTTCGCCGCCCGGTTCGGTGCGGTGCTGCCGGGCGGATTCGTGATGGGCGCCGGCTGCGCCGCCGCTCTCGCGCTCCAGCGCCGGCTGTTCTACGGGATCCCGCTCTCCGACGAGCTGGTGATCAGGGGCACGCTCATCAACATGCTGGTCCTCGGCCTGATCTTCGGCGTCGGCGCCGGACTCGTCTTCGGGGTCATGGCGGTGCTCGAAGCGCCTCTGGACGTCACCTCCGCGGCGACCCCCGCCGGTCTGCTGGCCTCGAACCGCGCGACGGTGCTCCGGCAGGTGCTCGTCCTCGTCCCGGCGCTCACGCTGGCGATCGCGTTCGGCGGGGAGGTGATCACAGGACTGCTCGACGGCCCCCTCGGCACGCTGATCTGGCGGGCCGGGGACGGGCTCGTCATCGGTGTGACCGGCGGGCTCGGCGGCACGTGCGCGTACGCGCTCTCATTCACCGCCTGGGGGCGGTGGCTGGTCCTGTCGCGGGTCTGGCTGCCCCTGACCGGGCAGCTCCCCCGGGACCCGGCGGCCTTCCTGGACGACGCCTACCGCCGGGGCGTGCTGCGCCAGACCGGCGCGGTGTACCAGTTCCGCCACATCCGGCTCCAGCACCACCTCGCCCGCACGTACCGGGAGCACCGGAGCACGTACGCACCGGCGCGGTTCGGCACGGACGCCCCGAGGCTGTTGCGGAACGACTGAGCCGGGGCCGGCCGCTTCCGTTCCGGTCGGCCGGCCGGCCCGCGCCGCCGTCAGTGGACGCGCTGCGCGGCCGGAGCGGTCTCGTCGCTCTCCGGCGCGTACGCTCCCGGGATCTTCGCCCGGGGCGCTCCGCTGTCGGGCGCTTCGATGCTGATGCGCGGCAGCCGCCGGTCCAGCCAGCCCGGCAGCCACCAGTTCGCGCCGCCGAGCAGGTGCATCAGGGCGGGGACCAGCAGCGTGCGCAGGACGAACGCGTCCAGGGCCACGGCCGCGGCGAGCGCGATGCCGAACATGGCGATCACCCGGTCACCGCTGAGCACGAAGGCGAGGAAGACCGAGATCATGATCACAGCGGCCGAGTTGATCACCCGGCTGGTCTCGGCGAGGCCCACCCGGACCGCGCGCCGGTTGTCGCCGGTCTCCAGCCACTCCTCGTACATCCGCCCCACCAGGAACACCTGGTAGTCCATGGACAGGCCGAAGAGCACCGACACCATGATCACCGGCAGGAAGGGTTCGATGGGGCCGGCGCTGCCGAGACCCAGCAGCTCGCTGCCCCAGCCCCACTGGAAGACGGCGACGACGACACCGAACGAGGAGGCGACCGCCGCCACGTTCATCGCCGCGGCCTTCAGCGGGATGCCGACCGATCTGAACGCCATCAGCAGCAGCAGACAGCCGAGCCCTATGACGACGCCGATGAAGAGCGGCAGCTTGCCGATGATGACCTGCGCGAAGTCGTCGTAGCTGGCCGTCACCCCGCCCACATGGGCCTCCAGCGAGGTGTTGGCGGACGCCTTCGGCAGGACGTCCGTACGCAGCCGTTCGACGAGCTCGCTGGTCTGCCGGGACTGCGGCGCCGAGTCGGGGACGACGGTGACGTACGCGGTGTCGCCGCTGGAGTTGTACGTCACCGGGTAGGCCCAGGCGACCCCCTCGGTGGCGCGCAGCGTCGCGGGGAGCCCGTCCATCGCGAGCCGGTCGTCGGCGCCGTCCAGCTGTGCGGCGATGGTCAGCGGGCCGTTGACGCCGGGGCCGAACCCCTCGGCCAGCAGGTCGTACGCCTGCCGGGTGGTCGAGGTCTTCGCGTTGTTGCCCTGGTCCGAGCTGCCCAGGTGGAGCGCGAAGGTGGGGAGCGCGAGGACCAGCATCACGAGGACGGCGACGCCGCCTAGCAGCTTGGGGTGCCGTTCCACGAAGGCGGACCAGCGGTGCGCGAAGCCGGTGGGCGTCTCCGGCTGCGGGCCGTGCGCGGCCAGCCGTCCGCGCTCGCGCCGGCTCAGCGCACGCATCCCGATGAGGGACAGCAGCGCGGGCAGCAGCGTCACGGAGGCCGCCACGGTCAGCACGACGGTGAGCGAGGCGGCGATGGCCACGCCGTTGAGGAAGCTCAGCCGCAGGATCAGCATGCCGAGCAGGGCGATGCAGACGGTGGCGCCGGCGAACACGACGGCACGTCCGGTGGTCGCGACCGCGTGCCGCGCCGCGTCGGGGACGGTCATGCCGCGCCGCAGCCCTCTGCGGTGCCGGGTGACGATGAAGAGCGCGTAGTCGATCCCGACGCCGAGCCCTATCAGCATGCCGAGCATGGGCGCGAAGTCGGCGACGGTCATCACATGGCCGAGCAGCACGATGCCCGCGTACGCCGTGCCGACCGAGACGAGGGCGGTCGCGATGGGCAGCAGGCTGGCCGCGAGCGAGCCGAAGGCGAGGAAGAGCACGACGGCGGCGACGGCCACCCCGACGGCCTCGCTGAGGTGCGCGGCCGGTGCCTCGGTGAGGGCTATGGCGGAGCCGCCCAGTTCCACCCGGAGGTGGTCGCCGGCGGCGGCCTTCGCCGTGTCGACGACGGCCTGCGCCTGTCCGGCGGGTACGTCGTCCGCCTGCCGGTCGAAGGTGATCGTGGCGTACGCGGTGTGCCCGTCGGTACTGATCTGCGCGGCGCCCTCGTCCGTGTACGGGCTGCTCACGGCCCCCACACCCGGCAGCCGCTCGACGGTGTGGAGGACCGCGGTCATCTTCTGGGTGACCCCGGCGGCCCGCACGGTGGAGTCGTCGGTGTGCCACACGATGGTGTCGGTGTCGCCGCCGAGATCCGTGAAGCCGCTCTTCAGCAGGTCGGCCGCGCGGCCCGACTCGGTGCCGGGCGCCTCGTAGTCGTTGGAGTACGCGGAACCCGCGAATCCCGCCGCGGCCGCCGTACCGCCGAGGGCGCACAGCCAGATGAGTACGGCGAGGAGGCGGTGCGTGACGCACCAGCGGGCGATGGCAGCCAAGGGACGTACTCCCTGCGGGTTCGTGGCCTCCACGGACGTCCGGCAGGACCGTCCGTGTGAGAACGCATGACCTTGAGAACCGTCACTCTGACAGCCAACTGTGATCCTTTGCCCGTTTCGTGGCCTTACTCACAGCGGTCAGGTCCACATATGAGCGACATGCGCACCGCCGTACGGCGGGGGCGCAGTCGCCCCACGGGGACGGTCACCCGCCCGGCGCGGCGCGATGGCGACGGGCGGCCGGACCATGGCATCACGGTCCCGGTCACCGGTGTGTTCCGGCTGAGCATCTCGTACGCCGACCCCGCCGACTCCTGCGAGAGCAGCCTCATCCTCGGAGCCCCGACGCTCAAGAGGTGACGCGGTCGCGTCGTGCGCGAAGGGGCGGTGCGCCCGGTGGGAACCGGGAGCGCCGCCCCTTCGGGGTCGTACGGGAGGAACTCAGCCCTCGACGCCGAGCTTCTCCAGGATCAGCTCACGCACCCGGGCCGCGTCCGCCTGGCCACGGGTGGCCTTCATGACGGCGCCGACGAGCGCACCGGCCGCGGCGACCTTGCCGCCACGGATCTTGTCCGCGATGGCGGCGTTGCCCGCGATGGCCTCGTCCACGGCCGTGGACAGGGCGCCCTCGTCGGAGACGACCTTCAGGCCGCGCTTCTCGACGACGGTGTCCGGGTCGCCCTCGCCCGCGAGGACACCCTCCAGGACCTGACGGGCCAGTTTGTCGTTGAGATCGCCGGAGGCGACGAGCTCGGCCACCCGGGCGACCTGCGCGGGGGTGACACCCAGCTCGTCGAGACCGCGGCCGGTCTCGTTGGCGTTACGGGCCAGCTCGCCCATCCACCACTTGCGGGCCTGGTCGGCGGGCGCACCCGCGTCGATCGTCGCGACGATCAGCTCGACCGCGCCCGCGTTGAGGATGGACTGCATGTCGTGCTCGGAGACACCCCACTCCTCCTTGAGCCGGGCGCGGCGCAGCCGCGGCAGCTCGGGAAGGCCGCCCCGCAGCTCCTCGACCCAGGTACGGGCCGGAGCGACCGGCACCAGGTCCGGCTCGGGGAAGTAGCGGTAGTCCTCGGCGTTGTCCTTGATGCGGCCGGCCGTGGTGGAGCCGTCCTCCTCGTGGAAGTGCCGGGTCTCCTGCACGATCGTGCCGCCGGAGTTCAGCACCGCGGCGTGGCGCTGGATCTCGAAGCGGGCGGCCCGCTCGACGGAACGCAGCGAGTTCACGTTCTTCGTCTCGGAGCGGGTGCCGAACTTCTCGCGGCCGTGCGGGCGCAGCGACAAGTTCACGTCGCAGCGCATCTGGCCCATCTCCATGCGGGCCTCCGAGACGCCGAGCGCCTTGATGAGCTCGCGGAGCTCGGCGACGTACGCCTTGGCGACCTCGGGGGCGCGCGCCCCCGCTCCCTCGATCGGCTTGGTGACGATCTCGATGAGCGGGATGCCCGCGCGGTTGTAGTCGAGCAGGGAGTGGGACGCGCCGTGGATACGGCCGGTGGCGCCGCCGACGTGCGTCGACTTGCCGGTGTCCTCCTCCATGTGGGCGCGCTCGATCTGCACCCGGAAGATCTCCCCGTCCTCCAGCTGGACGTCCAGATAGCCGTCGAAGGCGATCGGCTCGTCGTACTGGGAGGTCTGGAAGTTCTTCGGCATGTCCGGATAGAAGTAGTTCTTCCGGGCGAAGCGGCACCACTCGGCGATCTCGCAGTTCAGCGCGAGACCGATCTTGATGGCGGACTCGACGCCGATCTCGTTGACGACCGGCAGCGCGCCGGGCAGCCCGAGGCAGACCGGGCAGGTCTGCGAGTTCGCGTCCTGCTTGAGCTCGGTGGAGCAGCCGCAGAACATCTTGGTCTTGGTGCCGAGCTCTACATGGACTTCGAGGCCCATGACGGGGTCGTACGTCGCGAGGGCGTCCTCGTACGACTCCAGGTCGATGACAGTCACGGTGAAACTTTCCCTCTCAGCCCAGCAGGACGTCGTCGTCGCCGAGACGCTTCAGTTCGCGATAGAGGATCGCGAGGCCGGTGACGATGGCGGCGGCGGAGACAGCCGCGTCGACGAGCCGCAGCATGTCGTTGTCGTTGCGCGCGAGCTTCGCCTGCTTGGCGACGCTGATCGCACCGAACGCGGTGCTGCCGAGCGCGACGTACACGCCGGTCTTGGACTTCTTGAAGTTCTTGGCCTTCTTAGCCATGGCACTCATAGCGACGGAGCCTCCTCAAGCAGCGGGTGACCCCACTTTTCCACGAACGCGGCCTCGACGGCGGCTCCGACCTTGTACAGCCGGTCGTCCTTCATGGCGGGGGCGATGATCTGCAGCCCGACCGGCAGGCCGTCCTCGGGCGCCAGGCCGCAGGGGAGCGACATCGCGGCGTTGCCGGCCAGGTTGGTCGGAATGGTGCACAGGTCCGCCAGGTACATGGCCATCGGGTCGTCGGCGCGCTCGCCGATCGGGAAGGCGGTGGTGGGCGTGGTCGGGGAGACGATCACGTCGACCTGCTCGAATGCCTTCTCGAAGTCCCGCGTGATCAGGGTGCGGACCTTCTGCGCGGAACCGTAGTACGCGTCGTAATAGCCGGAGCTCAGCGCGTACGTACCGAGGATGATGCGGCGCTTCACCTCGTCGCCGAAGCCGGCCTCGCGGGTGAGCGCGGTGACCTCCTCGGCGGACTTCGTGCCGTCGTCGCCGACCCGCAGGCCGTAGCGCATGGCGTCGAAGCGGGCGAGGTTCGAGGAACACTCGGACGGCGCGATGAGGTAGTACGCCGAAAGGCCCAGGTCGAAGGACGGGCAGTCCAGCTCGACGACCGTGGCGCCGAGCGACTTCAGCAGCTCGACCGACTCGTTGAAGCGCTGGACGACACCGGCCTGGTAGCCCTCGCCGGAGAACTGCTTGACGACGCCGACGCGCATGCCCTGGACGGAGCCGTTGCGCGCGGCCTCGACGACCGGCGGGACCGGGGCGTCGATGGACGTCGAGTCGAGCGGGTCGTGGCCGGCGATGGCCTCGTGCAGCAGCGCCGCGTCCAGGACCGTACGGGCGCAGGGACCGCCCTGGTCGAGGGAGGACGAGAAGGCCACCATGCCGTAGCGGGAGACGCCGCCGTAGGTGGGCTTGACGCCGACGGTGCCGGTGACGGCCGCGGGCTGGCGGATGGAGCCGCCGGTGTCCGTGCCGATGGCGAGCGGGGCCTCGAACGACGCGAGGGCCGCGGAGGAGCCGCCGCCGGAGCCGCCCGGGATGCGGGTGAGGTCCCACGGGTTGCCGGTCGGGCCGTAGGCGCTGTTCTCGGTGGAGGACCCCATGGCGAACTCGTCCATGTTGGTCTTGCCGAGGATGACGACGTCGGCGGCCTTCAGCCGCTTGGTGACGGTCGCGTCGTACGGCGGGACCCAGCCTTCGAGGATCTTGGAGCCGACGGTGGTCGGCATGTCCTCGGTGGTGAAGATGTCCTTGAGCGCGAGAGGCACACCGGCGAGCGGGCCGAGCTTCTCGCCGGCCGCCTTCTTGGCGTCGACGGCGCGGGCCTGCGCGAGGGCACCCTCGCGGTCGACGTGCAGGAAGGCGTGGACCTTCTCGTCGATGGCCTCGATGCGGGCCAGGTGGGCCTCGGTGACCTCGACGGCCGTGAGCTCGCCCGAGGCGATCTTCGCGGCGATCTCGGCGGCGGTGTACTTGATGATGGTGCTGATGTCCGTCATGGCTTTTAGTCCTCCCCCAGGATCTGCGGCACCTTGAAACGCTGCTGCTCCTGGGCCGGGGCGCCGGAGAGCGCCTGCGCGGGGGTGAGCGAGGGACGGACCTCGTCCGCCCGCATGACGTTGGTCAGCGGCAGCGGGTGGGAGGTCGGCGGTACGTCTTGGTCGGCGACCTCGGAGACGCGGGCGACCGCGCCGATGATGTCGTCGAGCTGACCGGCGAAGTGATCGAGCTCTTCGCCCTTCAGCTCCAGACGCGCCAGCCGGGCGAGGTGGGCGACCTCCTCGCGCGTGATGCCAGGCATGCAGCGATCCTCAGGGGTTGGTGTGCGGTTTTGGCTGGTGGGCCGGCAGCCCATTTCCGCCGTCCGTCCGAAGGACGGGCCGCGCGGCGTCCGGTGCGTGCGATCGCAAGGCGCCGGAACTCCCTCGTGGCGGAGCCACGTGAGCGTTTCGGCAACGCGGCGAGCGTGCGTGCCAGGCGTCGCGCGGCAGGTGGAAATGTGCTGCCGGCCCCCTAATCCTATGGGGTCCTCACAACGGGGTACGGCCACCCGGGGCAGACCCGCCCCGCGCCCGGGGACGCAGCCGCCGCCGGCGCGAGCGAGCCCGTCCGGCGATTGAGGACAAAACGGTCACCGGTGGCCGCGGCCACCTCACCGCGGCCCGCGCCCCGGCCCGCCCTACGTCGTCGCCGGCCGCGACTTGACCGCCCGTCCGGACGGGCGCTGCTCCAGCTCGGGCGGCGTCACGACCGCCGCCGCGGCCGCGGCCGCCAGCTCCGAGGGCCGCCGCCAGCCGTGCTCGCCCCGGGCCCGCAGCCACGCGGTCGTCTCCTGCGGCGGCATCGCGGCGGCCACCAGCCACCCCTGGACCGCGTCGCACTTCAGGTCCCGCAGCCGCTCCCACGTCTCGTCGTCCTCGACGCCCTCGGCGACCACCAGCAGACCGAGTGAGTGGGCCAGGTCGATCGTGCAGCGGACGATCTCCGCGTCCTCGTGGTCGATGGCGAGCCGGGCCACGAACGAGCGGTCGATCTTGAGTTCGCTGACCGGCAGCCGGCGCAGGTGGACGAGGGAGGAGTAGCCGGTGCCGAAGTCGTCGAGGGACATCTTCACGCCGTGCCCGGTCAGCCCCGCGAGGGTGTCCGCGGCCCGCTGCGGGTCCTCCAGCAGCACGTGTTCCGTTATCTCCAGCTGGAGCGCGCCGGCCGGGACGCCGTGCCGGGCCAGCCGGGCCGCGACACCGCCCGCGAATCCGGGGGTGTGCACGTCGCGCGGGGACACGTTGACCGCGACCGGGACGAACAGCCCCTGGGCCCGCCACCGGGCGACCTGGGCGAGCGCCGTCTCCAGGACGTACTCCGTGAGGTGCGGCATCAGCCCGGAGGACTCGGCGATGGCGATGAACTCGTCCGGGGGGACCCGGCCCCGCTCCGGATGCACCCAGCGGACCAGTGCCTCAAGACCGGCCACCTGGCCGTCGAAGCGCACCTTCGGCTGGTAGTGCAGCTCCACCTCGCCGGCGTCCAGCGCGCGGCGCAGATCACCGAGGAGGCCGAGCCGGTCCGGGGTGTTGCTGTCGCGCTTGGACTCGTACACCTCCACGCCCGTCCGGTCGCGCTTGGCCTGGTACATCGCGACGTCCGCCCGGCGGAGCAGCCCCTCGGCGTCCAGCGCGTGGTCAGGGTAGACGGCGACACCGGCGCTGGCCTCCAGCACCAGGGTCAGTCCGTCGAGGTCCAGCGGCGAGGAGAGCTCGGCGACCAGATGGCGGGCGACGCGCTGGGCGCTGGTGGTGGAGTCCGCGGTCGGCAGCAGGACGGCGAACTCGTCGCCGCCGAGCCGGGCCGCCTCCGCGCCGCGCGGCAGGGCGAGCCGCAGCCGGTCCGCTATCTGCAGCAGCAGCCGGTCCCCGGCGAGGTGGCCGAGGGTGTCGTTGACCGCCCGGAAGCGGTCGAGGTCGATCAGGACGAGGCCGACCCGGGTGCCGAGGCTCTCGGCCTCCTCCAGGGCCGTCCAGGTGCGCTCCAGCAGCCACTGCCGGTTCGGCAGCCCGGTCAGCGGGTCCCGCAGCTGCTCCTCCGCCCGGGCCCGGGCGATCCACAGCGTGGAGTCCAGCGCGATCAGCGGGACCGCGAAGAGCGGCAGCAGGACGGGCATGGCCATCGCCACGACGCAGATCAGCGGGGCGATGCCGAGCAGGGCGACGGCGACGAGGCCCTGGCGCAGCAGGGCGGTCCGGGCGACCGTCGGCAGCCCGCCGCCCTGGGTGGACCGGGCGTACCACAGCAGGACCCGGGTGACGAGCAGATACGTGGAGGCCGCGAGGAGGACCTCGGGGACGGCGTCGATGCCCCAGTCGAGTGGCTGCCAGGGCGATTCGACGGTCTGCACCTCGCCGAACGCGGCCATCACGAGCGCCGCCGCGCCCACGCCCAGGATGTCCACCGCTCCGTGCAGCAGCCCCTGCCACCAGCGGTGCCTGCGGGCCACCCCGACGAGCACGACCACGACCAGGCTGACCAGTCCGGCGGGCACCCAGCCGTAGAGGAGGAGCACGGCGAGGGTGAGCGCCGCGCCGGAGCCGGTGCCGCCCCACCAGCGGTCACGGCCGAGCGCGACGAGATGGCCGACGACGATTCCGGTGAGGACGGCGAGCGACCAGCCGGCCGTCCCGTCCGGGAAGAGCGCGTGTCCGCCGCTCACGGTCCGGTAGAAGCCGGCCGCGAGCTGGACGGTGGCGAGAGCCACGACGACGGCACCCACGGTGGGCGTGAGGCCGACGAAACCTTGCAGCCGCGACACCGGTGCGGCGTTCTCGGTCGGTTTCATTCCGTCCCTCTCACAGCCGGCGGTGCCGATGTCACCTGATGGTTCCGTTCCGTGCCAGCGCGCCCCGTCCCGTGCGGTGGCAGGGTGCCGCGGGCGCATCTCCCAACAGTAGGCCGCGGAGGGCGTCCACGGGCAGCGGTCTACAGCTCTTGCCCGAATGCGAACCGACCGTCCGTCAGCATCTGCTATGCGCCGATCGGGTGAATCCGACCGTGTGTCGTCTCCTCCTCACGCTCCGGCGTGCCACCGCGGCCCCGCCGGCCGCCCCTCCTACTGCTCCTCGGGCGGCACCGCGGCCTCGCGGGCGGCATCGGGGCCCTGTTCGAGCAGCACCGCGAAACCGTCCTCGTCGAGCACGGGCACCTTCAGCTGCATCGCCTTGTCGTACTTAGATCCGGGGTTGTCACCGACGACGACGAAGGAGGTCTTCTTCGAAACGGAACCGGTGACCTTCGCCCCGCGAGTCTGCAGGGCCTCTTTCGCGCCATCCCTGGTGTGCCCGGTCAGGGTGCCGGTGACGACGACGGTGAGTCCTTCGAGCGGGCGCGGCCCCTCGTCCTCACCGGCGCCCTCGTCCTCCATCCGGACCCCGGCCTCCCGCCACTTGCGCAGGATCTCCCGGTGCCAGTCCTCGGCGAACCACTGCTTGACGGAGGCCGCGATGATCGGGCCGACCCCGTCGGCGTCGGACAGCTCCTGCTCGGTGGCCTCGTCGATGCGGTCGATGGACCGGAACTGACGGGCCAGCTCCTGGGCGGCGACCGGTCCGACATGGCGGATGGAGAGCCCGGTGAGGATCCGGGCCAGCGGTGCCTCCTTCGCCGCGGCGATGGCGTCGAGCATGCCCAGGGCGTTCTTCTTCGGTTCGCCCTGCTGGTTGGCGAAGACCGTCGCGATCTTCTCCTCGCCGGTCTTCGGGTCCCGCTTGGGCAGCCCGCTGTCCATGTCGAGGACATAGGCGCGGATGGGCAGCAGCTGCTCGACCGTCAGCCCGAAGAGGTCGCCCTCGTCGCGCAGGGGCGGATCGGCGGGCTCCAGCGGTCTGGTCAGGGCGGCGGCCGCGACATAGCCGAAGTGGTCGATGTCCAGGCACTTGCGGCCCGCCAGATAGGCGACCCGCTCCCGCAGCTGCGCCGGGCAGGAGCGGGCGTTGGGGCACCGGACGTCGATGTCGGCCTCCTTCATGGGCCGCAGCTCCGTCCCGCACTCGGGGCAGTGGGTGGGCATGACGAAGGCCCGCTCGGTGCCGTCGCGCAGGTCGACGACCGGGCCGAGGATCTCCGGGATCACGTCACCGGCCTTGCGCAGCACCACCGTGTCGCCGATCAGGACGCCCTTCGCCCGGACCACGTTCTGGTTGTGGAGGGTGGCGAACTCGACCTCGGAGCCCGCCACTTCGACCGGTTCGACCTGGGCGTACGGGGTGACGCGGCCGGTGCGGCCGACGCCGACCCGGATGTTGACGAGCTTGGTGTTGACCTCTTCGGGGGCGTACTTCCAGGCGATCGCCCAGCGCGGTGCGCGGGAGGTCGAGCCCAGCCGGCCCTGGAGCGGGATCTCGTCGAGCTTGACGACGGCGCCGTCGATCTCGTGCTCCACGGAGTGCCGGTGCTCGCCGAAGTAGGCGATGAACTCCCGTACCCCGGCGAGGGAGTCCACCACCTTGTTGTACTTGGCGGTGGGCAGCCCCCACTCGTGGAGCAGCTCGTAGGCGTGCGACAGGCAGTCGATGTCGAAGCCCTCGCGGGCGCCGATGCCGTGGACCACCATGTGCAGCGGCCGGGAGGCGGTGACCTTGGGGTCCTTCTGGCGCAGCGAACCGGCCGCAGCGTTGCGCGGGTTGGCGAAGGGCTTGTCTTCGGCCTCGACCAGCCGGGCGTTCAGCTCCTCGAATCCCTCCATCGGGAAGAAGACCTCGCCGCGGACCTCGACGAGGGCCGGGATGCGGTCGCCCTTCAGCCGGTGCGGGATCTCCGCGATCGTCCGGACGTTGGGCGTGATGTCCTCGCCGGTGCGGCCGTCGCCGCGGGTCGCGGCCCGGGTCAGCAGCCCGTGCTCGTAGGTGAGGTTGACCGCGAGGCCGTCGATCTTGAGCTCGCAGAGGTAGTGGTAGCCGGTGGCGCCGACGTCCCGGGCGACGCGCTCGCCCCAGGCGGCCAGCTCCTCGTCGTCGAAGGCGTTGTCCAGGGACAGCAGCCGCTCGCGGTGCTCGACCGACGTGAACTCCGTCCGGTAGGGCCCCGCCACCTTCTGGCTCGGCGAGTCGGGCGTGCGCAGCGGCGGGTGGCTGTCCTCCAGCGCCTCCAGCTCGCGCATCAGCCGGTCGAACTCGGCGTCGCTGACGACCGGCTGGTCGTTCACGTAATAACGGAAGCGGTGCTCCTCGATCTGCTCGGCGAGGAGCGCGTGCCGCTCCCGTGCCTCCGCCGGCACCGTCGTGTCCTGTTCGCCTGGCAGTGACGTCTGCTGTTCGCCGGCCATCGTCCCGTCCTCCCGTTACCCAGTGCCCCGTTACTCAGGGTTGTCTGCGAGCGATTTCGCGGCCCGGGCGCAGTGGGCGAGCGCGGCTCGTGCGTACGCGGGCGACGCACCCGCGAGACCGCACGAGGGAGTGATCGCGACGGACTCGGTCAGAGTCCCCGGATTCAGCCCCAGCCTGCGCCACAGCGTCCTGACACCCATGACGCTACCGCCCGGGTCGGACAATCCGCCCGAGGCCGGGTCGGTGCCCGGCACCACTCCCAGGAACAGCTGGGTCCCGCCCTCGACCGCTTCCCCGATCGCCTCCTCCTCACGCTCGGTGAGCAGCGAGAAATCGAACGAGATCCCGTCCGTACCGGCCCGGCGCAGCAGCGCGAACGGTACGTCGGGGGCGCAGGTGTGCACGACGGTGGCGGCCTCGCCGGCCACGCCCAGCACCTCGCGCAGGGTGTCCTCCACGGCCTGCCGGTCCACGGCCCGGTAGGTGCGGTAGCCGCTCGCCGTCCGGATCCGGCCGAGCAGGACGCCGGTCAGGGACGGTTCGTCGAGCTGGAGGATCACGCGGGCCCCGGGCATCCGGCGCCGCACCTCGGCGAGGTGGTCGCGCAGCCCCTCCGCGAGCGAGCCCGCCAGGTCGCGGCAGGCGCCGGGGTCACCGAGGACGGCTTCGCCGCCGCGGCGCTCCAGGGCCGCGGCCAGCGTCCACGGGCCGACGGCCTGCACCTTGAGCGGGCCCTCGTACCCCTGGGTGAACTCCTCCAGGGCGTCGAGGTCCTCGCCGAGCCAGGACCGGGCCCGGCGGGTGTCGCGGCCCGGCCGGTCGCTGATGCGCCAGCCGCTCGGCTCGACGTGTCCGTACATCTCGACGAGCAGCCCGATGGTCCGCCCGATCATGTCCGCACCGGGTCCCCGTGCGGGCAGTTCCGCCAGGTACGGCACGCCCTGGCCGTCCCCGAAGGAGCCGGTGACGGTCTTCGCCGCCTCCCGGGCGTCCCCTCCGGGCATCGAACCGATTCCGGTGGCCGGGCACCCGCTGAACTTGCTCTTCTCGCTCACGCGGGAAGCCTACGGCGGTCCGCCGCCCGGGCCGTCAGCGGCCGGGGCGCACGGTGAGCCCCCGGGCCGTCAGTGGCCGGGCCGCACCGTGAGGTCGTTGACCTCGGCGTCGCGCGGCAGGTCGAGCGCCATCAGGATCGTGGTGGCGACGGACTCCGGGTCGATCCAGCGGGAGGCGTCGTACTCCTTGCCCTCCTGCTGGTGGACCTTGGCCTGCATGGGGCTGGCGGTGCGGCCGGGGTAGACGGACGTCACCCTGACCCCGTTGCCGTGCTCCTCGTGGCGCAGCGAGTCGGCGAGCGCCTTCAGTCCGTGCTTGCTCGCGGCGTACGCGCTCCACTCGGCGTGGGCGGCGAGCCCGGCCCCGGAGTTGACGAACAGGACGTGGCCCTGGGCGACGCGCAGCTGGGGCAGGAAGAGGCGGGTCAGCTCGGCCGGGGCGACGAGGTTGGCGTTGAGCTGGACGTGCCACGCCTTGGGCGTGAGCTCGCCGACGCGGCCGAGCTCGACGACGCCCGCGATGTGGAGCAGCGAGTCGAGGCGCTCCGGCACGGGCTGCTGGGCGAAGGCCCAGGAGAGCCGGTCCGGGTTGGACAGGTCGCCGACGATCGTGCGGGCGCCGGGGTGGAGGGCGGCCAGTTCCTTGGCGCGGCCCGCGTCACGGGCCAGCAGGACGAGATCGTCCCCGCGCTCGGTGAGACGGCGGGCGACGGCTGCGCCGATGCCGGAACCGGCACCGGTGATGAGGTGAGTGGACATGCCCCCCATCGTCGCACCCGCCGCATCACCCCCGGCACGTCACTGCAGGCCGGCCCACTCCTCCAGGTAGGCGAGGGCGCCGACGCCGTCCTTCGCGAAGAACACCAGCTCGGTCAGCGGGAGCGGCAGGAAGCCCTCGTCCTCCATGCGCTGGAACTGCTGGCGCAGACCGTCGTAGAAGCCCGCCGTGTTGAGCAGGACGACCGGCTTGCCGTGCTTTCCGTGCTTCTTCAGCTCCAGGATCTCGGTGGCCTCGTCGAGCGTCCCGGTGCCGCCCACCATGACGACGACGGCGTCGGACTTCTCCAGGAGCAGGGCCTTGCGCTCGGCGAGGTCGCGCGCGATCACCATCTCGTCCGCGTTGGTCCGCGCCTTCGCGGCGAGGAAGTCCACGGACACTCCGACGAGCTTCCCGCCCGCTTCCTGCACACCGTCGGCGACGACCTTCATCAGCCCGCTCTCCGAGCCGCCCCAGACGAGGGTGTGCCCGCCGCGGCCGATGAGATCGGCGAATTCGCGGGCGGGCACGGTGTAGCGGTCGTCGAGGTCGGCGGCGGAGAGGAAAACGCAGATCTTCATGGGTGCCACGGTAGAGCCCGGCACCGAATGGGCGGAAACCGGGGAAGAAACCGGCGGCCCACGCGGCTGAGGAAGACATGACTGCCACCCGAGGACACCTCATCACCGTCGAGCCGTCCGCCGACCATGTGCGCGTGGTCCGTGACGGCGTGCTGCTCGCCGAGAGCAGCCGCCCGCTCGTGCTGCGCGAGACGGGCTGTCCGGTCCGCTACTACCTGCCGCCCGATGACGTGCGCACCGAACTGCTGACGGCGTCGGACACCCGGACCCACTGTCCGTTCAAGGGGGATGCCTCCTACTGGTCGCGGCCGGAGGCGGCCGATCTGGTCTGGGCGTACCCGGAGCCGAAGGACGAAGTGGCCGCGATCAAGGACCACTTCTGCTTCTACGACACCGAGGTCCTGGCCGCGTAACGGCTCGACCCACCGTCAACAACCGTTCTGAGCTGCGGAGAAGAGAAAGTTCGGAAAGTTCTCGCGGAGAGCGATGAGTTTCCGCACGCCCCGCAGTCCACCTCCACATGGACAAGACTCTCTCCCGCGACGGCACCCTGATCGCGTACCGGCGCCGGGGCGAAGGACCGCCGCTGATCCTGGTGGGCGGGGCGCTGGGCACCGCGGAGACCGAGGCCCCGCTGGCCCGGCTCCTCGCCCCGCGTTTCGACGTCGTCACCTACGACCGGCGCGGCCGGGGGGCCAGCGGTGACGGTTCGCCGTACGCGGTGGAGCGCGAGACCGAGGATCTGGCCGCGATCGCGGAGGTGACGGGCGGCCGGCCGTCGGTGTTCGGTGTCGGGTCGGGCGGTGCGCTGGCCCTGGAGGCCCAGGCGGCGGGGCTGCCGCTGGAGCGGCTCGCGGTGTACGAGCCGCCGTACACGCAAGGCGCCGCGGGCCTGCTGTTCAAGGCCGGCTGCACGGCCCGGCTGCACCGGCTGCTGTCCGCCGGGGACCGCGGCGGGGCGGTGGAGCTGTTCCTGACCGCGACGGGCGTCACGGCCGACATGATCGCCAGGATGCGGAGTGCGCCGCTGTGGCGGACCCTGGAGTCCGTGGCACACACACTCGCCTACGACGACGCGGTGCTGGGCAACGGCGCGGTGCCGGCCGACCGGTTCGCCGCGGTGACGGCGCGGACGCTGGTGGTCTGCGGCGGCTTCAGCCCCGCCGCCACGAGGACCTCGACCCATCTGCTGGCGGACGCGCTCCCCCGGGGCCGGCACCGCACGCTGACGGGACAGGCCGGGGAACTGGCACCGCAGGCGATCGCCCCGGTGCTGGCGGAGTTCTTCACCAGGGACGTGTACGCACACCAGGCGTCCTGAGCACACGGGCGGGCCGGGGGGCCGAGAACACCCCGCGCGGCCACGCCCGTACAGGGGTCGGGCGTTCCCGCGCGGGGCACCCGCGGTGGCGGTCAGCCGGCCGCCGCGGTCTCCCGACGCACCGTCGTCGCGATCGTCGCCGAGCCGACCACGCGCGTCCCGTCGTACAGCACGACCGCCTGGCCGGGGGCCACGCCCCGTACCGGCTCGCTGAAGGAGACGTGCAGGGTGCCGTCGGTCAGCTCCGCCGTCACCTCGGTCTCGCCGCCGTGGGCGCGCAGCTGGGCGGTGTACGTGCCGGGTCCGGACGGCGGTGTGCCGCACCAGCGGGGCCGGATCGCGGTGAGCGCGGTCACGTCGAGGGCCTCGACGGGGCCGACCGTCACCGTGTTGTCGACCGGGGAGATGTCCAGGACGTAGCGCGGCTTGCCGTCGGCGGCCGGGTGGCCGATGCGCAGGCCCTTGCGCTGGCCGATGGTGAAGCCGAAGGCGCCCTCGTGGGTGCCGAGCTTCGTACCGGACTCGTCGAGGATGTCGCCCTCCGCCTTGCCGCCGAGGCGGTCGGCCAGGAAGCCCTGGGTGTCGCCGTCGGCGATGAAGCAGATGTCGTGGCTGTCGGGCTTCTTGGCGACGGCGAGACCGCGGCGCTCGGCCTCGGCGCGGATCTCGTCCTTGGTGGTGAGGGTGTCGCCGAGCGGGAACATCGCGTGGGCGAGCTGGCGCTCGTCCAGGACGCCGAGGACGTAGCTCTGGTCCTTGGCCATGTCGGAGGCGCGGTGCAGCTCACGGCCGCCGTCGTCGCCGAGGACGACGGTGGCGTAGTGGCCGGTGCACACCGCGTCGAAGCCGAGGGCCAGGGCCTTGTCGAGCAGCGCGGCGAACTTGATCTTCTCGTTGCAGCGCAGGCACGGGTTGGGGGTGCGCCCCGCCTCGTACTCGGCGACGAAGTCCTCCACGACGTCCTCGCGGAAGCGTTCCGCCAGGTCCCAGACGTAGAAGGGGATGCCGATGACGTCCGCGGCGCGGCGGGCGTCGCGGGAGTCCTCGATGGTGCAACAGCCGCGGGCCCCGGTCCGGAAGGACTGCGGGTTCGCGGAGAGGGCGAGGTGCACCCCGGTCACGTCATGGCCCGCCTCGGCGGCACGGGCCGCCGCGACGGCGGAGTCGACACCGCCCGACATGGCGGCGAGCACACGGAGGGGGCGCTGGGAAGTCTGAGTCATAGCTCCACCAGGGTACGGGTCGGCGGGAACCGAAAGCTCGCGGATAAGCGTTGTCGATCACATGGGGACCAAGGGGACGGCGGGCGCCAAGGGCCCCGCGGGATCGGGGACGGGCACCGGCATCAGCCGGCGCGCGGTGCTGATCGGCGGCGTCGTCACGGCGGCGGGCACGGCGGCGCTGGCGCGGGACCGGCTGAAGCGGGCCTGGTGGCGGCTGCCCGGCGTGGAGAAGCCGCGCACGCCGGGTGCGGTGGACTACGCCCGTGCCACCTGGACAGCTGCCTCCGAGGAGAACTGGCGGCGGGCCGACCGCCCCGACGACTACGACATCGAGCGCGTGGTCATCCACGTCACACAGGGCAGCTTCAGCAGCGCGGTCAGGGCGTTCCAGGATCCGGACCACGGGGCGGCGGCGCACTACGTGGTGCGCAAGGACGGTCATGTGACGCAGATGATCCGCGAGCTGGACGTGGCGTTCCACGCGGGCAACCGCTCGTACAACGAACACAGCGTGGGCATCGAGCACGAGGGCTTCGTGGACCGCCCGCAGGGCTTCACGGCCGCGATGTACGGGGCGTCCGCCCGGCTGACCGCGGCGATATGCGCGCGGTACGGCATCCCGGTGGACCGCGAGCACATCATCGGGCACGTGGAGGTGCCGGGAGCCGATCACACGGACCCGGGGAAGCACTGGGACTGGGACCGCTACATGAAGCTGGTCCGGGCGGCGAGACCCTGAGACCGGCCGGCCGGGGCGGCGCCGTCAGCTGAGCCCCGCCGTCCTCGCCCGCTCCACCGCCGGGCCGATCACCCGCGCGACGTCCTCGACGTCCTGCTTGGTGGAGGTGTGACCGAGCGAGAAGCGCAGGGTGCCGCGGGCCAGGTCCGGATCGGTGCCGGTGGCCAGCAGCACGTGGCTCGGCTGGGCGATCCCGGCCGTGCAGGCGGAACCGGTGGAGCACTCGATGCCCTGGGCATCCAGCAGCAGCAGGAGCGAGTCGCCCTCGCAGCCGGGGAAGGTGAAGTGCGCGTTGGCCGGCAGACGCCCGCCGGGTGCCGGGTCGCCGCCGAGCAGGGCGTCGGGGACCACCGCCAGGACGGCCGCGGTCAGCTCGTCCCGGAGTCCGCCGATCTCCCGGGCGAACTCCTCGCGCCCGTCGGCGGCGAGCCGCCCCGCGACGGCGAACGCGGCGATGGCCGGCACGTCCAGGGTGCCGGAGCGCACATGGCGCTCCTGCCCGCCGCCGTGCAGCACGGGCACGGGGGTGTACTCGCGGCCGAGCAGCAGCGCGCCGACGCCGGACGGGCCGCCGATCTTGTGCGCGCTGACGGTCATCGCGGCCAGCCCGGACCGGGCGAAGTCGACTTCGAGCTGCCCGAAGGCCTGTACCGCGTCGGCATGCATGGGTACGTCGAACTCGCGGGCCACCGCGGCCAGTTCGCACACCGGCAGGACGGTGCCGATCTCGTTGTTGGCCCACATCACGGTGATCAGCGCGACATCGTCGGGGTCCCGGACCAGCGCCTCGCGCAGCACGTCCGGGTGCACGCGGCCGTACCGGTCGACGGGGAGGTACTCGACGGTCGCGCCCTCGTGCTCGGCGAGCCAGTCGACGGCGTCCAGCACCGCGTGGTGCTCGACGGGACTGGCCAGGACCCGGGTACGGCGGGGGTCGGCGTCGCGGCGGGCCCAGTACAGGCCCTTCACCGCGAGGTTGTCCGACTCCGTTCCGCCGGAGGTGAAGACCACCTCGCTGGGGCGGGCGCCGAGGGCGTCGGCGAGGGTCTCTCTGGACTCCTCGACGGTACGGCGGGCCCGGCGCCCGGCGGCGTGGAGTGAGGACGCGTTGCCGGTGAGAGCGAGCTGCGCGGTCATCGCCGCGATCGCCTCCGGCAGCATCGGCGTGGTCGCGGCGTGGTCGAGGTAAGCCATGGTGGGCTCGATTCTACGAGCCTGCGGCGGGGCGTACGGCGGGCGCATGGTGTCCCGGGCCCGCGCACCGCGAACGGCGGCGTCCCACCCACCCCGTTCCGGAGCCCGATCCGGCGGGGAGAGCCATCGGTGTGCGGCCGGTCAGCCGCCGAAGTTCCAGGCCACGACGCCGTTCCCGGAGACGAGGAAGGCCAGGACCACGAGGTCGGCGATGCCGAGGGCGAGCCCGAGGAGGGCGCGGCCGCGACGGGCGGTGGAGCGGCTCAGGGAGACGAGGGCCATCACGATGGCCGCCGGCCCCAGCAGGATGTTCATCACCAGCAGGCCGACGAGACCGAGGACGAAGGAGGCCACGGCGAGACCGTCGGCGTCCCGGGTGGAGCGGCGGGCCGCGGGGGCGGCTTCCGGGGGCACGGCGGCGTGGGGCGTCCGCGGATCGCCGTCCGCGGTCTCCGGGGCGGATCGGCGGGCGAATGCGGTGAGCGTCATGGTGCGGACTCCTTCGGATCGGGATGCGGATCGGTGGCGGTCGATGACCTGGGTGCCGGGCGGCGTCACTGCGGGCGGCGGCGCGCACCCGTGCGCTCGCGCACGGCGAAGACCAGCAGCCAGCAGCCGATCAGGGCGCCGAGGACGAGGGTCAGGGGAAGCGGGATCTGGGAGACCGCTCCCAGCACGATCCCCAGCAGGAGCAGGGCGACGACGAGGACGATCATGTCCGGCCTTTCCGTATGCGCCGGGCTTTCCCGCTCCGGTGCACACACTTTGGGAGTACGACTGTTCACTGACTCCTGAGTCTAGACCCGCACGGCCCTTCCCCGTCCCGGAGAACAGTTGTTTACTGAATGGCATGAGTCACACCGCCGGCATCCGCCAGACCCAGAAGCTCAGGACCCGCCAGGCCCTGCTGGACGCCGCCCTCGGGCTGCTGGAGCACCAGAGCCTGAGCAGCCTGGGACTGCGTGAGGTGACCCGCGCGGTGGGCGTCACACCGACGGCCTTCTACCGGCACTTCGAGGACATCCCCGCCCTCGGAGTGGCGCTCGTCGAGCAGACGCTCGGGAGCCTGCACGGGATGATCGGCGCGATCCTCGCCGAGACGGGCGACAGCGAGGTCCGCCTCGACCGCAGCGTCGAGCTGATAACGCGCCATGTCCGTGAGCAGCCCGCCCACTTCCGGTTCATCGCGCGTGAGCAGCACGGCGGGGTCGGCCCGGTCCGCGAGGCCATCGCCGCCCAGCTGCGGCGGTTCGCCGAGGAGGTGGCCGCGGCGCTCGCCGGGGAGCCGGAGTCACGGGGCTGGAGCGAGGAGGATCTCCTGATGCTCGGCGGCCTCTATGTCGACCACATGGTGATCACCGCGTCCGCGATGCTCGACGCGGGCCCGGACGGGGACGGGCAGGTGGCCCGGGTCGCCCGGCACCGGCTGCGGCTGGTCACCCTCGGCCGGCTGCACTGGCTGGACGGGCCCGCGCCGGACGCCGCCACCTGATCCGTCCCGGTCCGGTCGCGGGACAGCCCCTAGGCTGCCGTGCATGAGCGACGCGACATGGGTCCTGGACCGTACGTTCCACAGCTCCGCCGGTGAGGTGCGCTGGGCCGCCCTCGGCCGGGCCGGGGCGCCGCCCGTCGTGCTGGTGCACGGCACGCCCTTCTCCTCGTACGTCTGGCGCGGTGTGGCCCGGGCGCTGGCGCAGGAGCACCGGGTGTTCGTCTGGGACCTGCCCGGGTACGGCGAGTCCGCGCAGTTCGAGGGCCAGGACGTGTCGCTCGGCTCCCAGGCGCGGGTCCTCACCGAGCTCCTCGCCCACTGGGAGCTGCCCGAACCGGCCGTGGCCGCCCATGACTTCGGCGGCTGCGTCGCCCTGCGCGCCCGTCTGCTGCACGGCGCCCGCTACCGCCGCCTCGCACTGGTCGACCCGGTGGCACTGGCGCCCTGGGGCTCCCCCACGTACCGGCTGCTCGGCGAACACGCCGAGGTGTTCGCGCAGTTGACGCCCGCGCTGCACCGGGCACTGGTCCGGGAGTACGTGAGCTCGGCCGGCCACCGCGGACCCGCTCCGGCCGTCCTGGACCGGCTCGTCGCGCCCTGGTGCACCGAGGCCGGGCAGCCAGCCTTCTACCGGCAGATCAGCCAGAACGACCAGCGGTTCACCGACGAGATCCAGCACCGGTACGGGGAGATCGACGAGCCGGTACTGATCTGCTGGGGCGCCGAGGACAGCTGGATCCCGGTCGCCCGCGGCCATGAGCTGGCCGCGCTCGTCCCGGGCTGCGAGCTGCGGATCATCGAGGGGGCCGGGCATCTCGTGCAGGAGGACGCCCCGGCCGAACTGACCGCCGCGCTCAGCCGGTTCCTGCGGACTCCCCCGGATCCGGATCCCCGTACAGCGCCATGACCGCGGCCGCGTGGGCGGCGAGGACCGTGCGGGCCTCCGGCGGGGCCAGGACCTCGACGTTCGGGCCGAACGACAGCAGGGAGCGCGCCCATTCCACCGACTCCACGGCGAGTTCGGCGCGCAGCCACTCCCCGTCCGGGCTCTCGGGCCGCGGCTTCCCCGCGAGCGCGGCGGCGTTGAGCCGCAGGAACAGGTCCAGCCGGGAGCGGTGCACCCGTACCCGCAGGGTGACCTCCCCCTGCCGCTCCTCGACCTGCCGGCGCAGCTCCTCCCAGACCGCGGCCAGTTCCACTCCGGGCCGCCGGACCACGGGGTGCTCGGTGAGGACGGCCTCGCGCACCCGGTCGGCGCGGAAGAGCCGGGGCTCCCCGTCACGGTCGGCGACCAGGTACCAGACGCCTGCCTTCACGACCAGGCCGTACGGGTCGACGGTGTAGCCGCGGGCGCTGCGCGTGCCGCTGTGCCGGTAGCGCAGCCGCAGCCGGCGGTCGGCGAACACGGCGTCGTGCAGGTCGGCGATGTCGACTGCGGCGCGCGGGCCGCTCATCCAGCGCACCGGGTCGACGAGGATCCGGCGGCTGGTCGCCTCGGCGGCGGGGCGGTACGGGGCGGGCAGCGCCGCCATCACCTTGCGCAGCGCCGAGCCGATCGCCTCGTCGAGCCCGAGCGCGGCGTGGGCGCCGTCCGCCGCCAGGACGAACAGGGCGCGCGACTCGTCGGCGGTCAGGCCCGTGACATCGGTGCGGAATCCCGGCAGCAGGGCGATGCCGCCGTGCCGGCCGCGTTCGGCGTAGACGGGGACGCCGGACGCGGAGAGCGCCTCGACGTCCCGGTAGATGGTGCGTACGGAGACGTCGAGGCGCTCGGCCAGCTCGGTGGCGGGCACCAGTCGGCGGGTCTGGAGCAGCAGCAGGATCGAGAGCAGCCGGTCGGATTTCACCGCACCAGCATCTCCCGGGCGGACACCCCCCGGACCGGCGTCTCCCCTGCCGGCCGGTGCGCGGTGTCAGCTGCGCGGGGCGCGGGCCAGCTGGCGGGACTGGGCGACCAGACGGTCCGCGCTGTCCCAGACGTCCGCGTCCTCCTCCAGGAAGCCGCCCGCGAGGTTGCGGGTGGTGATGGAGACGCGCAGCGGGCCGGGGGCCGGACGGCAGCGGATGTGGGTGGTGAGCTCGATGGTCGGGGTCCAGCCCTTGAGCCCGAGCTCGAACGAGGTCGGCGGCAGCGCGTCGACGGTGAGGAGCAGGGAGAGCGGGTCGGCGTCACGGCCGTCCGCGAGACCGAACCAGCCGCGCATCTCGCCCTTGCCGGACGGCTGTCCGACGGCCCAGCCGAGCGTCGCCGGGTCGAGCTTGATGTCGAGCCGCTCGGTGATCGCGGAGCTGCCGGGGATCGGGGCCGGGCCGTCGCCCGGGCCGAGGCAGTGCTCGCGGGGCGGGATGGCCGGCGGCTTGGCCGACGTCCGGATGTCGTCGGTCAGGGCGTCGAGGTCGCCGTAGGTGGCGATGACGCGGATGCGCTCGACCTCGGTGCCGTCCTCGGCGTACTGGAAGAGGGAGGCCTGGCCGGTGGAGAGGGTGCGTCCGGTGCGGACGGTCTGGGTGCGGATCACCGCGGGGCCGGGCACGGAGGCGGTGAGGTAGTGCGCCGAGACGGAGAACGGGTCCGGGTGCGGAAGGGCCTCGCCGAGTGCGCGGCCGAGCATGGCCAGCAGATAGCCGCCGTTGACCGCGTGGATGATCGTCCAGCCCGCGGAGAGCTCGGCGTCGTAGACGCCTTCCGCGCGGAGGGTGACGGCGGTGTCCCGGTCGAACTCGCTGTCCCCGACGGTCGCCTGCGCGGTCGGTGCCGCCTGCTCTGCTGCCTGTGCCATGGCATGCACGGTACACCGAATGTATTACTGAGCGGTAGCTTTTTGAGGTCGCGGAGATGACGGCGACCGCCCTCTACCCCTCGTCGGCCGTGGCCGAGCGCCGGTTGTAGGCGCGGGGGGCGCGCCAGTGGAAGCGGAGGGCCAGCAGGCGCAGCACGAACGCCGTGATCACGGCCGCGCCGCTGGTGAAGGCGTTGAGCGCCTCGAAACGGATACAGATCACGATCATGGTGGCCCCGACGATGGCGGGCACCGCGTACAGATCGCGGTCCCAGCGCAGCAGTGACGGCACCTCGTTGGCCAGTACGTCGCGCAGCACACCGCCGCCGACCGCGGTGGTCAGGCCGAGCGCCGCCGACGCGGTGAGGCCCAGGCCGTAGTCGTACGCCTTCACCGTCCCCGTGACGCAGAAGAGTCCGAGACCGGCCGCGTCGAAGACGTTGACACCGACCTGGATGCGTTCCACGTGCGGGTGGAGGAAGAAGACGAGACCGGCGGCGAGCAGCGGGGTGGTGAAGTACCCGAGGTCCGTGAAGGCGGCGGGCGGCACCGCTCCGATGATCACGTCACGGAACAGCCCTCCGCCCAGCGCGGTCACCTCGGCGAGCACCGCGATGCCGAAGACATCGAAGTTCTTGCGTACGGCGAGCAGAGCGCCGGAGATCGCGAAGACGAAGATCCCGACGATGTCGAGCGCATGCTGGACGGAGGGCGTGAACAGTTCGTTGAGCACCGGGCAATTGTGCCGGTATTACTCCTTGGTGCCGTCCTCCGAGGCCTCGGGGGCCTTCGGGGGTGTCGGAGCGTCGGGCTCCGCCACCGCGTCGGACTCCGCACCGGCCGCCGTCCCGGACTCCGGCCCGACGGCGGGCGCCGCCTCCGCCTTCGCCACCGCGACGAGCTCGACCGCTTCCCTGGCCGCGGCCAGCACCTGCTCGCCGGGCGCCTGGTCCTCGGCGTTCTCCGGGTGGTGGCAGGCGACCTGGTGGCCGGTCTTCAGCGCGATCAGCGGCGGCTCCTGCGTCTTGCAGATCTCCGTCGCCTTCCAGCACCGGGTGTGGAAGCGGCAGCCGCTGGGCGGCGAGATCGGCGAGGGCACGTCGCCCTTGAGCAGGATGCGCTCGCTCTTCACACCGCGCCGCCGCGGGTCCGGCACCGGCACCGCGGACATCAGGGCCTTGGTGTACGGGTGCATGGGCGCCGAGTACAGCGACTTGCGGTCGGCCAGCTCGACGATCTTGCCCAGGTACATGACGGCGATGCGGTCCGAGACATGGCGGATGACCGACAGGTCGTGCGCGATGATCACGTACGTGAGCCCGAGCTCGTCCTGGAGGTCGTCGAGCAGGTTGACCACCTGGGCCTGGATCGACACGTCCAGGGCCGAGACCGGCTCGTCGGCGACGACGAGCTTCGGGCGCAGGGCGAGCGCGCGGGCGATGCCGATGCGCTGGCGCTGGCCGCCGGAGAACTCGTGCGGGTAGCGGTTGTAGTGCTCGGGGCTGAGCCCGACCAGCGACAGCAGCTCCTGGACGTGGTTCTTCAGACCGCCCTCGGGCTCGACGCCCTGGAGCTTGAACGGCGCGCTGACGATCGTGCCGATCGTGTGCCGCGGGTTCAGCGAGGAGTACGGGTCCTGGAAGATCATCTGGACGTCACGGCGCATCGGCCGCATCTTGCCCATGGACAGATGCGTGATGTCGCGGCCCTCGAACTCGACCTTGCCGCCGGTCGGTTCGATCAGCCGGGTGATGAGCCGGCCCATCGTCGACTTGCCGCAGCCGGACTCGCCGACGACGCCCAGGGTCTCCCCCGGGTACACCTCGAAGTCGATGCCGTCGACGGCCTTGACCGCCGCGGTCTGGCGCCCCAGCAGGCCCTTGCGGATCGGGAAGTGCTTCACCAGGCCCTCGACCCGGAGCAGCGGCTCGCGCGCGGCGGTCGCCTGCTCCGGAATCCTCGCGTCCTTCTCCAGCACCGGCGGATCCTTCTTCTCGCTCACGTCGCTCACCTCACGCGCCTCGCTCACAGCTTCGGCGCAATCTCTTCGGTCCAGATCCGGGTCCGCTCCTCCTGCGCCATGTGGCAGGCGGAGAAGTGCCCGTCGCCGACCAGCTCCAGCTCGGGGCGCGTGGTGCGGGTGAGGTTGTCCTTGGGGATGTCCGCGTACGGGCAGCGCGGGTTGAAGGCGCAGCCGCTCGGGACGTTGATCAGCGACGGCGGCTGGCCCTTGACGGGGATCAGCCGGTCGGTCTCCTCGCGGTCGATGCGCGGCATCGAGGTGAGCAGGCCCCAGGTGTACGGGTGCTGGGCCTCGTAGAAGACCTTCTCCGCCGGGCCGCGCTCGATGCACCGGCCGCCGTACATCACCAGGAGCTCGTCGGCCATCTCGGCGACGACCCCGAGGTCGTGGGTGATCATGATGACGGCGGAGCCGAACTCCTTCTGCAGGTCCCGGATCAGGTCCAGGATCTGCGCCTGGACGGTGACGTCCAGCGCGGTGGTCGGCTCGTCGGCGATGAGCAGTTCCGGGTTGTTGACCAGCGCCATCGCGATCATGGCGCGCTGGCGCATACCGCCGGAGAACTCGTGCGGGTGGGAGTCGACCCGCTTGTGCGGCTCGGGGATGCCGACCCGGTCGAGCATCTCGATGGCCCGGGTGCGGGCGACCTTCTTGCTGACCTTGTTGTGGACGCGGTACGCCTCCACGATCTGACCGCCGACCGTGAAGTACGGGTGCATGGCGGAGAGCGGGTCCTGGAAGATCATGGCCATCTTGCGGCCGCGCAGTTCGCGCACGCGGTCGTCGGACGCGCCGATCAGCTCCTCGCCGTCCAGCCAGACCTCGCCGGAGATGCGGGCGTTGGGGGCCGTGCGGTGCAGGCCGAGCACGCCGAGCGAGGTGACGGACTTGCCGGAGCCGGACTCGCCCACGATGCCGAGGGTCTGTCCGGGCTTCACGTCGAAGCTGACCCCGTCGACCGACTTGACCAGACCGTCGTCGGTCTTGAAGTGGATCCGCAGGTCCCGTACGGAGAGGAAGGCGTCGTCCCCGCCGGCCCGCGGGGCGGGGACGGACTCGCCCACCGCCGCGTTCTGTGACTTGGAAACGTCGGTCACGAGTACCTCACCCTGGGGTCGATGGCGGCGTACACCAGGTCCACCAGCAGATTGCAGATGACGATGAAGAAGGCCGCGATGAGCGTCACGCCCATCACGATGGGCAGGTCGTTGCCCCTGACCCCGTCGATGGCGTAGAAGCCGAGGCCCTGGAAGGAGAACACCTGCTCGGTGATGACCGCGCCGCCGACCAGCAGGCCGAAGTCCATGCCGAAGATCGTCACGATCGGGGTGAGCGCGGCCCGCAGACCGTGCTTGGCGATGACGCGGCTCTCCCGGAGGCCCTTGGCGCGGGCGGTACGGATGTAGTCCTCGCCCATCGTCTCCAGCATCCCGGCTCTGGTGATACGGGCGTAGAGCGCGGAGTAGAGGAAGGCCAGCGAACACCACGGGATCAGCAGGTTCCAGGCCCAGTCCAGCGGATTGTCCGTGAACGGGACGTAGGTGATGTTCTCCCAGACGGGCCACTGCACGGTGAACACACCCAGCGCGAGCATGCCGGTGAAGAAGATCGGCAGCGAGACGCCGGCGAGGGCGACACCCATGAAGAAGCGGTCGAGGATCGAGCCCCGCTTGAGCGCCGAGACGACACCGATCGCGACACCGCTGATCAGCCAGATCACAGCCGCGCCGATGGCCAGCGAGAACGTGATCGGGATACGGGCGGTCAGCTCGGGCCAGACCTCGACGTGGTTCTTGAAGGAGAATCCGAAGCACGGGGCACCGCAGTGCGAGACCTCGGGGCCGAACGTGTAGTCGGCGCCGACGAAGATCTGCTTGATGAAGTGCCAGTACTGGATGTAGAGCGGCTGGTCGAGGCCGAGGTTCTGCTTGACCGCGAGGATGGACTGCGGATTGGCGTCCTTGCCCACGTACTGGGCCGCCAGCTGGTCCATCGTCTGCCCGGCGAGCCGGGGGACGAGGAAGAAGATCGCGAAGGTGACTGCGCTGACGATCAACAGCAGCAGTATCGCGCCGAAGACGCGTCGGATGATGTACGCAGCCACAGCTATCCGGCGCCGGTGTCTGTCCGCCGGGGGTGACCCGTGCGTGCCGACACCGTGCCTTCACCTGCCTTTCAGGATTTTTCCGGGGGCCGGGGATGCGCTCCCCGGGCCGCGTGCGCGGCCCGGGGAGCGGACCGTAACTACTTGGCGGAACCCATCAGCACGTAGTCGTACATGCCGAGGTATGCCTGGGTGACCGTGACGTTCGTCGCGGACTTCGGGCGGAGCAGCAGGTTCTTGCGGTAGATCAGCGGCACTGCGGTCGCGCCCTCGGCGACCGCCTTGTCGACGTCACCCCAGGCCTTCGCGCGGGCGGCGTCGTCGGTGTTGGCGATGCCGTCGTTGAGCAGCTTGTTGATCTTCGGGTCGTTCAGTTCCTGGACGTTGTTGCCACCGGACGGCTTGATGGCCGAGCCGTTGATGATCTGGTCCAGGAAGCCGAAGCCGGTCGGCCAGTCAGCACCCCAGGCGCTCATGATCATGCCGAGCTTGTTCGCGTGCACGTAGCTCGGGTTGCCCGCGAAGTTGGAGAAGTACTTGCCGGCCGGGAAGCTCTTGATCTCGGCGTTGACGCCGATCTTCTTGAGCGAGGCCTGCACCGCGGTGACCATGGCCATCTCGGCGGGGCGGTCGGAGCGGGCCGAGATCTTGGTGGAGAAGCCCTTCGGCTTGCCGCACTGCTTCAGCTCGTCCTTGGCCTTCGCCTCGTCGCCCTTGTGGCCGGCGGACTCGTACAGGTCGAACTTGCTGTAGCCGTTGACGGTCGGCGGCAGCAGCGTCGTGGCGACGTCACCCTTGGGGTCGCCACCCTGCGCGGCCTGGACCGACGCCTTGTCGATGCCCCACTGCACGGCCTTGCGGCAGTGGATGTTGTCGAACGGCGCGACGTTGACGTTCAGACCGATGTACGAGGTGGCGCCCGCGTACGAGTTGTCGGTCTGCTTCTTCAGGTCGGGCTTGGTGAGCACGTCCGGCTGCGTCGCCGGGGCGACACCGGTACCGGCACCGTCCACGGTGATGTTGTCGGAGATCAGGTTGTTGTCGACCGTCTCCTGCTTCACCTTGAAGCGGACCGACACCTTGTCCGGCAGGGCCGGGCGGATCGGGTCCGTCTTCGGGTCCCAGTTCGTGTTGCGCACCAGGGTCGCGCCGCGGCCCTCGTCGTACGACTCGAACTTGTACGGGCCCGAGGACACGATGTGCTTCACGTAGTCGGCACCCTTGTCCTTCGCGGCCGGCACGGGGGCCGTCTGCGAGAAGGTCGCAAGGTAGTCGAAGTCCGCGAAGGCGTCCTTCAGCTTGAAGACGATCGTGGTGTCGTCCGGCGTCTCGATGGAGGCGATGCCGTCCGGGTTCTTGTCCTTGTACGGACCCTTGTACTTGTCGCCACCGGCGAGGTGGGCCTTGAAGTACGTCGGGCCGTTGGACAGGGCCTCCGGCGCGAAGTTGGAGCGCTCGACGGCGTACTTGACGTCCTTCGAGGTGATCGGGGTCCCGTCCTCGAACTTGAGACCCTTCTTCAGCGTGTACGTCCAGGTCTTCGCGTCCGGGCTCGCCTTGCCGAGGCTCTCGGCGAGGTCCGGGACGATCTCCAGACCCTCCTTGCCGGCAGCCGGCTTGAAGGACGTCAGCGTCCGGCCGTACAGGCGGGAGAAGTTCTGCACCCAGCCGTAGTACGTGTTGCCCGGGTCGAGCGAGTCGGGCTCGTCCGACATCTCGAGCTTGACGGTACCGCCCTTCTTGTCCGACTTGTTGACGATCGAGGTCAACGCGGCGTCAGTGGCTCCCGAGCCACCGCTGCCGCCCTTGCCGCCGCCGTTGTCGTCCTTGGAGCCGTTGCACGCGGACGCTCCCAGCATCAGGACCACAGCCGTGGCGACCAACGCTGTCGTTTTTCTGGTCTTCACCTGAGGAAATCCCCCTCAATCGATGGTTGCCGTGGCATGTCGCACGTCGTTGTGACGAGCGCCCGGGCACTACTTACTACGGGGGTCGAGCGCATCACGCAGCCCGTCTCCCAGCAGGTTGAACGCCAGGACCGTGACGAAGATGGCCACGCCCGGCACGATCATGTACATCGGGTCGTTCCGGTAGAAGTCGATCGCGTTGGTGAGCATCCCGCCCCAGGAGGACTGCGGCGGCGCGATACCGACACCGAGATAGCTGAGCCCCGCCTCGAAGAGGATGTTCGAGGGGATCAGCAGCGTCGAGTACACCAGGATCGGCGCCACCAGGTTCGGCAGCAGCTCCCGGAAGAGGATGAAGGGTCCGCGCGCACCCAACGACCGTGCGGCTTCGACGAATTCGCGATTGCGCAAGCTCATGGTCTGGGCGCGGACGATACGGCCCATGTACGGCCAGCTGAAGAAGCCGATCACGAAGATCAGTACGGCGATCCGCAGCGGCAGTCCCTCCAGGCCGAACGCGCCGTCCTGCAGCGCCGCCGAGATGGAGATCGCGAAGAGCAGCAGCGGGAAGGCCAGGAAGGTGTCCATCATGCGGCTGATGACGGTGTCCACCCAGCCGCCGTAGAAGCCCGAGATCACACCGAAGAAGACGCCGATCACCACGGAGAGCAGCGTGGCTCCGACCGCGACGACCAGGGACACCCAGGAGCCCTCGATGATGCGGGACATGATGTCGCGGCCGTACTGCGGCTCGACGCCGAGCGGATGGCTCCAGCTGATGCCGCCCCAGTCGCCCTTGGGCGCGAGCAGCGCGGGGTCGATGAGGTCCTGGTGGAACTCGTTGGGGTCCAGACCGAAGACGGCCTGGATCGGCTTGGAGAGCACGGCGAGCAGGATCAGCAGGATGACAACGATGCCGCCGGCCACTGCCACCTTGTCGCGCTTGAAGCGCGACCAGGCGATCTGTCCGAGCGAACGGCCCTCGATCTGGCTCTGTTTGACTCCCGTGAGTACTGCCTCCGGCTGCGCCTCGGCAGCCGATCCGGTGGTCTCGATCGGTGCGGTCACAGTGCCTTTGACCCCTCCCGCCGGCGGTGGCCGGCCCCTACTCGCCGCGGTAACGGCCTGGCGCGTGTCAGCCGCGGCGCTTACTGCGGCTGATGTGTTCGATGCGAATGCGTCTGCGGAACGACCGTCGGTGCAACCTCGTACAAAGGGCCGACGATCCCCACTAGCCGGGAGTCTTCAACGCGGTTGCGATCACCCGCCAGACCTGGCGGGGAATGTTTGCTCAAACGTGATGCGGTCAGTGAGCTTCCGTTATCCGGACAGCTTGATCGAGTGAGCGGACTACTCCGCCGCTAATCCACCAGAACGGACATGACGCCCAACGGGCGCTATTGGGTGGCTATTTGGGTGACCACCGCGGATGTCTTGTCCGCCGGGGAGCCGTATGTCCGGTCCGCGGCACGGGCCGGGGCGGGGTCAGTAGGCGCGCGGCGCGGGGCCGGGGGTCTGCGGGTAGCCGTAACCCGGAGCGACGGCCGCGCCACGGCCGGCCGGGGCGTGCGGCTCGCGGTCGTAGAACGGCCGGGTGTTGGCGCGCAGCCACATCGCGACCGGGTCGTACTCGTCGGCCATCGCGACGGTGGAGACCGGCAGCCCCTCCGGGACCGCGCCGACGGACTGCTGCATCATCGCCCGCACGGCGTCGACGGACGGCCGGCTCGTGTCGTACAGATCGAGGCCGATGGCGAGGTACGGGACGCCGAGCGCCGGCTGCACCCAGGCGCGGCGCAGCGAGCGGATCGCCGGGGTGTGGTGGGCGTGCTGGGTGAGCTGGGCGTAGAACTGCGGGATCTCGATGGCGGGGTCGCTGATCCGCAGCGGACCGGCGGGCATCCGGTCGAGGCCGGTCGCGATCCGGCGCAGGTCCAGCCAGGGAATGCCGACGCCGCCGCCCGGCGCGTGCGGATTCAGCCAGATGCCCCAGCCGTCGGGGAACAGGGCGCGGGCGATGTCACGGCCGCCCACGACCTCGTGGTCGCGGCTCCAGCCGCTGGCGGAGAGCTCCTGGGCGGAGGTGACGCAGGGGGCGTAGCCGAGGCCCTCGATCTCCATGTTGCCGTACTGGGCGTCGGGCGAGCCGGCCCGGCCGTGCCAGAGCAGCATCCAGATCCGGTCGGCCGCCAGCGCCTGGAGGAGAGCCTCGTACGCGTCGTAGCGCCCGGGCGTCACTTGGCGCAGCATGTGCTCGACCTGACCGGCCGCCGCGGTGCCTGACGCACTCACCCTGGGTCCCGCCCCTCTTCGATCCACTGTGTCGGCCTGCCGCTCCCGGGGCTCACGGGTACGGCACGGTGCCGAGGCACCAGCCATCAAACCAGCTTATGCGGCGGCCCTGACACCGACTTGACGGCACGGGCCGGTGCCCTCGTACCGCCCGTTACTCGGCGGGGCGCTGATAGAACGGCCGCACCCGGGCGCGCATCCAGTCGGCGACCGGGTCCTGGGCCACGTCGAGCAGCACCAGATTGACCGGCCACGGCACCTCGACGCGGCCGAGGGCCCGGCCGAGGGCGTCCATCGGGGCGTTGCGGCCCGCTCCGTCCCAGGTGGAGAACTCGATGCCGACGAAGAGGACGGGGTCGCCGCCCTCGATGCTGGCCAGGGCGCGGCGGGCGCTGAGCACGACGCCGCTGTCCTCGAACTCTCCGGCGGCGGCGGAGAGGAAGTCGACGGGCTCCTCCTGCCAGTCCGGTTCGTACAGCCGGACCCGGCCGCCGCTGGACGGTCCGTCCAGCGGCGTGCGTCCGGCCCGGCAGAGCTCGGCCACGGCGGGCGGCGGCAACGGCACGCCGACCGCGCCGCCGGGGTTCACCGCGATGCCGAGCTGCGGGGGCAGGCCGCGGGCGAACTCGCGGGCGGGAGCCACGGTGAAGGACATGTGGGAGCCGACGCAGGCGAGGAACTGCTGCTCGGAGCTGAAGACGGGCACGTAGGGCGCGCCCTCGATGTCGAGCGTCGGCAGGTCGAGGTCGGTGGCGTCCGGACCGCCGCCGTTGGGCAGCGGCACCCAGAGGTGGCTGCGGCCGAGCACCTCGACCAGCCGGCCGCCCGCCTCCGGGCTGCCGAGCGAGGCGCTCAGCACTTCTTCGAGCTCGTTGGCCGGCCATCCGCCCTGCGGATGGGTCCGGGCCGGTGCCGGAATGTCCACTGTCTCCCTCTCGCCCCGTGTCGTGCGGCCGCAGGTCCTGTCTGGTAGTTCCCCGTCCGCGCCCCGGCGCCCGGCACGCTCGCACCGGCCACCGCTGCGCCCGCGCTCCGCGCGGACGACAGGGAGCTCCGGACAGGACCTAGAGGTTAACGCCGCACCGGCGCTGTCCAGCCATCGGACGGCCCCGTCTCAGACCTCACTCTGTGCGTCTGCGAACGTGATGCGCGTCAGCAGTCCCGCCGCCTCACGGTCCAGCAGTACGGCCGAGGCGCATCCGAGGGGCAGCAGACCCGACTCGGTGTCGCGCAGCAGCCGTCCCACGGCCCTGCGGTGGCGGGCGAACGCGTATCCGGAGACTCCGCGCCCGCGCTCGCGCTGGCCCTCCCGCGCCGCCTGCGGGGTGACGTCGAGGAGCACGAGGTGCAGGATGCGGCCGCGCCGCCGGGCGTCCCGGGCGAGCCAGCCCCGGACCCAGGCCTGGGTGCCGCAGTCGTGCACGACGACGGAGGCGCCGGAGCGCAGCACCCGCCACAGCCCCCAGTAGTGGGCGACGCGGACGAGCGGGCGGTAGAGGGCGTACGGGAGTAAGCGGGGCAGCCGGGCGGCCCAGCGGTCCCTGGTGTCCTGGGAGTCGATGGCGCGGGCGGAGACGGTCCGCCCGATCAGGGTCGACTTGCCGCTGCCGGGCAGTCCGGAGACCACCACCACGTCGCCCGCCGTGAAGTGCAGGCCGCGCGGGCTGCGCCCGGCCCGCTCCCGCAGGTCCCGGACGACGGGCGCGTGCGGGCCCACCCGCTCCCTGGCCGGTGCACCCGGCTGCGCGGGCAGTGCGCCGTGCGCGACCCCCGCGGTCGTCGCGTACCGCTGCAACGTCATCGCCCTCCCCCTGTCGGCTGACCCACCTGCCCAAGAAGTGTAAAGAAAAGGTAATGCGGCACAACCGTACGACCCGCCGGATCCCGTGGGATACCGCCATCGGTACCGGCACCCCACTCTCCCGCAATGCGTGCGATGATGACCCGGTCAACTGCATAAAGGCCGCTCGAATCCGCGCGGGAGAGTCCCGGCCCCGTGCCGGGCGCCGAAGGAGCAAGATCCTCCCTTGAATCTCTCAGGCCCCGTACCGCGTGGATGAGGCAGATCTGAAAAGCGAGTCGCGCTGCGGCTCCACCCAAGGTGCAAGCCGAAACCCCTCCGGGGCCTCTCGGCGAACCTCTCAGGTTCCGATGACAGATGGGGAGGGATCGTCCTCGTCGTCATGCCCTGGGAGCCTTCATCCATGAGCACCGCCCCCCGTCTCACCGCCCTCGATGCCCTGCACCGTTCGCTGGGTGCGACCATGACCGACTTCGCGGGCTGGGACATGCCGCTGCGGTACGCCAGTGAGCGCGACGAGCACATTGCCGTCCGCACGAAGGCCGGCCTGTTCGACCTGTCCCACATGGGCGAGATCACCGTCACCGGTCCGGCCGCCGTGGACCTGCTGAACTTCGCGCTCGTCGGCAACATCGGCACCGTCTCGGTGGGCCGCGCCCGCTACACGATGATCTGCGCCGAGGACGGCGGCATCCTGGACGACCTGATCGTCTACCGCCTCGCCGAGACCGAGTACATGGTCGTCGCCAACGCGGGCAACGCGCAGATCGTGCTCGACGCGCTGACCGCCCGCGCCGGGGGCTTCGACGCCGAGGTGCGCGACGACCGCGACGCGTACGCGCTGCTCGCGGTGCAGGGCCCCGAGTCCCCCGCCATCCTGGCGGCCGTCACCGACGCCGACCTGGACGGTCTGAAGTACTACGCCGGGCTGCCCGGCACGGTCGCCGGGGTCCCCGCGCTGATCGCCCGTACCGGCTACACCGGCGAGGACGGCTTCGAGCTGTTCGTCGCTCCCCGGCACGCCGAGCAGCTGTGGCGGGCGCTCACCGAGGCCGGTGCCTCGCGCGGCCTGATCCCCTGCGGGCTGTCCTGCCGCGACACGCTGCGCCTGGAGGCGGGCATGCCGCTGTACGGGCACGAGCTGACGACCGCGCTGACCCCGTTCGACGCCGGTCTCGGCCGGGTCGTGAAGTTCGAGAAGGAGGGCGACTTCGTAGGCCGCAAGGCCCTGGAGGCGGCCGCCGAGCGCGCCGAGACCGCCCCGCCGCGCAAGCTCGTCGGCCTGGTGGCCGAGGGCCGCCGGGTGCCGCGCGCCGGCTTCTCCGTCGTCGCGGACGGCCAGGTCATCGGCGAGGTCACCTCGGGCGCCCCGTCGCCCACGCTCGGCAGGCCGATCGCCATGGCGTACGTCGACGCAGCGCACGCCACGCCCGGCACCGAGGGTGTCGGCGTGGACATCCGGGGCAGCCACGAGCCGTACGAGGTCGTGGCGCTGCCGTTCTACAAGCGCCGGAAGTAGCGGCCGCCCGCGTCGGGACGTGACGCAGTCGCGTCTCACACCGTAAGACCACCGTTCATCAGCACTCCCCCGCGTACAGGAGAATTCAGGTCATGAGCAACCCCCAGCAGCTGCGGTACAGCAAGGAGCACGAGTGGCTGTCGGCCGTCGAGGACGGTGTGGCCACGATCGGCATCACGGAGCACGCGGCCAACGCGCTCGGTGACGTCGTCTACGCCCAGCTCCCCGAGGTCGGTGACACGGTGACCGCGGGCGAGACCTGCGGCGAGCTGGAGTCGACCAAGTCGGTCAGCGACCTGTACTCGCCGGTGACCGGCGAGGTCACCGCCTCGAACCAGGACGTGGTGGACGACCCGTCGCTGGTGAACTCGGCTCCTTTCGAAGGCGGCTGGCTGTTCAAGGTACGCGTCGCGGCGGAGCCGGAGGACCTGCTCTCCGCCGACGAGTACACCGCGTTCTCCGGCAACTGAGACCCCAAGGGACCACCTGATGTCGCTTCTCGATTCCTCCCTCCACGAGCTGGACCCGGACGTCGCCGCCGCTGTCGACGCCGAGCTCCACCGTCAGCAGTCCACCCTCGAGATGATCGCCTCGGAGAACTTCGCTCCGGTCGCGGTCATGGAGGCCCAGGGCTCCGTCCTGACCAACAAGTACGCCGAGGGCTACCCCGGCCGCCGCTACTACGGCGGCTGCGAGCACGTCGACGTGGTCGAGCAGATCGCGATCGACCGCATCAAGGCGCTCTTCGGCGCCGAGGCCGCGAACGTCCAGCCGCACTCCGGTGCGCAGGCGAACGCCGCCGCGATGTTCGCGCTGCTGAAGCCTGGCGACACGATCATGGGCCTGAACCTGGCGCACGGCGGTCACCTGACCCACGGCATGAAGATCAACTTCTCCGGCAAGCTCTACAACGTGGTCCCGTACCACGTCGACGACACCGGCGTCGTGGACATGGCCGAGGTCGAGCGCCTGGCCAAGGAGTCCAAGCCGAAGCTGATCGTGGCCGGCTGGTCCGCCTACCCCCGCCAGCTGGACTTCGCCGCCTTCCGCCGCATCGCGGACGAGGTCGGCGCGTACCTGATGGTCGACATGGCGCACTTCGCCGGTCTGGTCGCCGCGGGCCTGCACCCCAACCCGGTGCCGCACGCCCACGTCGTCACCACCACCACGCACAAGACCCTCGGCGGTCCGCGCGGCGGCGTGATCCTCTCCACCCAGGAGCTCGCCAAGAAGATCAACTCGGCGGTCTTCCCGGGTCAGCAGGGCGGCCCGCTGGAGCACGTGATCGCGGCCAAGGCGGTCTCGTTCAAGATCGCGGCGGGCGAGGAGTTCAAGGAGCGCCAGCAGCGCACCCTGGACGGCGCCCGCATCCTCGCCGAGCGTCTGGTGCAGCCGGACGTCACCGAGGTGGGCGTCTCCGTGCTGTCCGGCGGTACGGACGTGCACCTGGTCCTCGTCGACCTGCGCAACTCCGAGCTGGACGGCCAGCAGGCCGAGGACCGGCTCCACGAGCTGGGCATCACGGTCAACCGGAACGCCATCCCGAACGACCCGCGGCCGCCGATGGTCACCTCGGGTCTGCGCATCGGCACGCCGGCGCTGGCCACCCGCGGCTTCCAGGCCGAGGACTTCACCGAGGTCGCGGAGATCATCGCGTCCGCGCTGAAGCCGTCCTACGACGCGGACGACCTGAAGGCCCGCGTCGTCGCGCTCGCCGAGAAGTTCCCGCTGTACCCCGGTCTCAAGTAGTCCGACCGGCACGTTTGCGTATCGGGGAGGGGCACCGCGCACACTGAACAGTGAGCGCGGTGCCCCATCCCCAGGGGCGTCTCGCCGGTCAGGGCCGGGGCACGACGCCTGGCACGGCCCCCTGTCCGGCCCTGACCGGCGAGACACCCCCTTGCCCCCGCTCTTCGGGCCGCGACCCGGCCCGTACCGCACCACCCGGCAGACAACGGCGTCTACCAACCCCTTAGGAGTCACCCGTGGCCATCTCGGTCTTCGACCTGTTCTCGATCGGCATCGGCCCGTCCAGCTCCCATACGGTCGGCCCCATGCGCGCGGCCCGTATGTTCGCGCGCCGGCTGAAGAACGAGGGCCTGCTCGCCCACACCGTCTCGATACGCGCCGAACTCTTCGGCTCGCTCGGCGCCACCGGCCACGGCCACGGCACCCCCAAGGCCGTCCTGCTCGGCCTGGAGGGCGAGTCCCCCCGTACCGTCGACGTCGAGACGGCCGACGACCGGGTCGAGGCGATCCGCTCCACCGGCCGGATCAACCTCCTCGGCATGCACGAGATCGCCTTCGACGCCGACAAGCAGCTGGTCCTGCACCGCCGCAAGCGGCTGCCGTACCACGCCAACGGCATGACCGTCTTCGCGTACGACCACGAGGGCGCCCCGCTCCTGGAGAAGACGTACTACTCGGTCGGCGGCGGCTTCGTCGTGGACGAGGACGCGGTGGGCGAGGACCGGATCGTCCCCGACGACACGGCACTCAGGCACCCCTTCCGCACCGGCGACGAGCTGCTGCGCCTCGCCCGGGACACCGGCCTCTCGATCTCCTCCCTGATGCTGGAGAACGAGCGCGCCTGGCGCACCGAGGACGAGATCCGCTCCGGCCTGCTCGACATCTGGCGCGCCATGCAGGCGTGCGTGTCCCGCGGCATGTCCCGCGAGGGCATCCTGCCCGGCGGCCTCAAGGTCCGCCGCCGCGCCGCGAACACCGCCCGCCAGCTGCGCGCCGAGGGCGACCCGCAGACCCACGCGATGGAGTGGATCACCCTCTACGCGATGGCGGTCAACGAGGAGAACGCCGCCGGTGGCCGGGTCGTCACCGCCCCGACGAACGGCGCGGCCGGCATCATCCCGGCGGTGCTGCACTACTACATGAACTTCGCGGCCGGCGGCGCCACCGAGGCGGAGAAGGACGACAGCATCGTCCGCTTCCTGCTGGCCGCCGGAGCCATCGGCATGCTCTTCAAGGAGAACGCCTCGATCTCCGGCGCCGAGGTCGGCTGCCAGGGCGAGGTCGGCTCCGCCTGCTCCATGGCCGCCGGCGCCCTCGCCGAGGTCCTGGGCGGCACCCCCGAGCAGGTCGAGAACGCCGCCGAGATCGGCATGGAGCACAACCTCGGCCTGACCTGCGACCCGGTCGGCGGCCTCGTCCAGATCCCGTGCATCGAGCGCAACGGCATGGCGGCGGTCAAGGCCGTCACGGCGGCGAAGATGGCGCTGCGCGGCGACGGCAGCCACAAGGTCTCCCTCGACAAGGTCATCAAGACCATGAAGGAGACCGGCGCCGACATGAGCGTCAAGTACAAGGAGACGGCGCGCGGCGGGCTCGCGGTGAACATCATCGAGTGCTGAGGTCCGCCTCGTCCGCCGCGCGGGCGGTCCGTTTGCCGTTGCGGCAACAGGACTCGCGGCGGCTCCCGCGGGCGGCACATGATCGGGGTCCGGGCCGGACGTCCGATGCCTGCCGGTGCCGGACGGACGACCGCCATGGAGGAGAAGCATGTCGCAGCAGCCCGACCGCGCCCCCGGCCCCACACACCGTGTGGTGCCCTCGCCCGCCGGCCGCGTCCACCTGGTCGAACAGGGCACGGGGCCGCTGGTGCTGCTGGTGCACGGATTCCCCGAGTCCTGGTTCTCCTGGCGCCGGCAGCTCCCGGCGCTGGCCGCCGCCGGCTACCGGGCGGTCGCCGTGGACGTGCGCGGTTACGGCCGCTCCTCCCGGCCCGCGGACGTCGCCGCGTACCGGATGCTCGAACTGGTCGAGGACAACGTCGCCGTGGTGGAGGCGCTCGGCGAGAGCGGTGCGGTGATCGTCGGGCACGACTGGGGTGCGACGATCGCGGCGAACTCCGCCCTGGTGCGGCCGGACGTCTTCCGGGCGGTCGGGCTGCTCAGCGTGCCGTACGCCCCGCGCGGCGGTCCCCGGCCCAGCGAGGTCTTCGCGCGGATGGGCGGGGACGAGGAGTTCTACGTCTCCCGGTTCCAGGAGGCCGGCCGGGCGGAGGCGGAGATCGAACCGGACGTCCGCGGCTGGCTCGCGGGCTTCTACGCCGCGCTCTCCGCCGACACCATACCCGCACCCGAGGCCCCGGACCCGCACTTCGCCGCCCGTGGCGGGACCCTGCGCGAGCGGTTCCCCGCGGCCCGGCCCGGCTGGCTCGGCGATGAGGAACTCGACTACTACGCAGGCGAGTTCGAGCGTACGGGCCTGAGCGGCGCGCTCAACCGGTACCGCAGCATGGACCGGGACTGGGAGGATCTGGCGGAGTTCGACGGAGCTCCCGTCACCCAGCCCTCGCTCTTCATCGGCGGCTCCCTGGACGCGTCCACCACCTGGCTGGCCGAGGCGATCGCCGCCTATCCCGCGACGCTGCCCGGCCTGCTCTCCTCGCACATCCTGGACGGCTGCGGCCACTGGATCCAGCAGGAGCGGCCCGACGAGGTCAACCGGATCCTGACGGACTGGCTCGGGTCGCTGCCGGGCTGAACCCGCCCCGGACGGGGCCGAACCGGCCGGCGCCGTCCCGTCATCCGTCCTGTCGTCCGTCCGTCATCCGCCCTGTCCGACTTCCCGCCGGTTGCCCCGACTGCCTTCCTTGAAAGGTCACTTGGTCCACAATGGCCCTCAGCCGAGCGAAGGGGGCCGCCCATGCGGGCACTCGTGGTCGGGGTGGAGTCCTACGAGGCGGGATCGGCCTGGAACCTCGACGGGCCGGTACGTGACGCGCTGGGGTACGCGCGGTGGCTGCGTGAACTCGGGGTGGGCGACGACTCGCTGACGCTCCTCCTCTCACCCCTGGAGCACAACCGGCGGCTCGCTGACGAGTGCGGTCTGCCCTGTCGTCCGGCCGACCGGAACACCGTGCACCAGGTGCTGACCCGGGAGCTGGCGAACGAGCGCAGCGACTGGCTGTTCGTCGTCTGGTCGGGGCACGGTCTCATCGACGCCGACCGTAACCGCAGGCTGCTCTACTCGGATGCGCACCACCGGGACCTGCGCTGCCTGGACGTCGAGGCCGTGCTCGCCATGTTCCGCTCCGACGGGGCCCCGGGGCATCCGCGCCAGCTCTGGCTGTTCGACGCCTGCCAGACGTACGCGGACCCGGCGACGACGGCGGGAGTCCTGCGGCCGGACCCCATACCCCGCTGGACCGAGCGCCGTCAGGCGGACCAGCACGTGCTGTTCGCCTGCGGTCCGGGGGAAGCCACGCGCAATGGAATGAACGCCGGGGTGTTCAGCACGGAGGCTCTGCGGCTGCTGCACGAGCACCCCGACTGGCGGCTGTCGCCCCGGCCGCTGGCCGACGCGCTGCGCGGCCGCTTCGGGACGACGACCTCGCTCTGGTTCGAAGGGGACGGGGAGGCCAGGAGGACTGCCGTCCAGCACAAGGTGCCGGGGCGGAAACTCGATCTGTCCGACAAACGCCGTCTGCGGGACGCGCTGGCAGCCGTGGGGGTCATGCGACAGCCGGAGTCCCGGAGCCAGGTCATCGCCTTGCTGCCGCCCGAGATCGCGGGAAGTGTCGCCCGGTCGGGAGTCATGCTCCTGGAGATCCTGGACCTCGTCGAAACCTGTCTGGCATTCGGTGACGGATTGACGCACTTGTGGTCGGCGGTGTCCCTGGCCGATCCCGGGACCACCGCGCTCGATGATCTGCTGGAGGTCTTCCGGGCATATCCGGAGTGGTTTACTCCACCTGCTCTGGACATGAATTGACGCTTCGTGATTCAGCCACTTCAGGCCCGCGCGGGCACAGGCTGACCGGTTGAGGATGTTTCCAGCGGTCCATGCGTAGGACATCATGTAAGAGCGGGTCGAACATCGCGTCGCACTGATTCGGGGGAGGTTTCACGGCAGTGGCAAAGCCGAAAAGCGCCGCCATATCGGATCTGCCTGATCTCACTGGCACATCCCTGGAGGCGTTGCGCGCTCGACCGGACGACGACAGAGCGGCCGCCAAGAAGCGGCTGCTGGAGGAAGTCGGGCGGTCGGCCAGAAGCCTGTCCACCGGCGGGGAGAACAGCTGGACCGTCTGACACCCCGGTCCGCTCCGATCCGGTGCCACGGCAGAGGGAGCATATGCGCCCTGACTCACCGCACGAAGTGGAGTCGCGGCATTCACTGACACCTCGGCAATTCCGCGAACTCGCCCGCGGCGAAGGCAGTCCCGCCACACTCGCCGCCCTGTCACGTGCCGAATACAGCCATCGCCTCCTGTTGTTCGACCTCCTGATGGACGCGCTCAGTCCGCTGGACGGCGTGACCGGCCGGCTTCCTGGCGCCCAACGTGCCTGGGATCTGCTCGCCGCGGCACAGCGCCGTGATCCGGCGGCGGTCGAGGAGTTGCTCCTGCTCCCCGAGACCGGGCTGTGGCTGACCCGGCTGCTGACCCGGCTGCGCTCCAACGGCCCTGCTGACACGCCCTTGTGGGCGGAGGCCGGACATCTGCACACTCTGGCCGCCGTGGCCGCCGCCCGGGCGGGCCTCACCTTCAGCTTCCCCGTCCCCGCCCTCCAGGAGAAGGTCTGGCTGCCCACCCTGGGGCTGGCCCGGCTGCCCTCGGCGCACCGGCACCGGAACGTGTGGACGGTGGCCGAGGTCCGGTCGGTGCACGGCCGGATCACGCTCGTGGGTGCGTACGGGCAGCTGCGGCTGCCCTCCGTCCCGGAGCACCCGTCCAGTGGCTGGCTGCCCCAGCGCCGGTCGCCTCTCGTCGCGGGGGCCGCCCGCCGGATCCCCCTGGACGATCTCGGCCACCACCGCATCGCCCCGATGCCCGACGGTGCGGCCGAGCGGCTGACGCACAGCGCGTACGGCTCCTGGAGCAGGCTGCTCCAGGAGTCGTACGCGCTGCTGGCCGCCATGGATCCGCCGACGGCCGACGCGGCCGCCGTGCTGCTGCGCTCCCTCCAGCCGATGTCGGCGCACGAGCGCTTCCGGGTGCGCAGCGTCAGCAGCGGGCACGGCGTCGGCGGGCTGGCGTCGTCCGTCCCCGACACGGCGCCCCTCTGCGCGGCCACGCTGGCGCACGAACTGCAGCACAGCAAGCTCAGCGCGCTGATGCATCTGTACCCGCTGCACGAGCCCGCGCCTCCGGGCGCGCCGCAGCGGCTCTACTACGCTCCCTGGCGCGATGACCCGCGACCGCTCGGGGGCATGCTCCAGGGCGCCTACGCCTTCACGGCGGTGGCGCGGTTCTGGAGTGCCTGCGCCGCCCGGCTCGCCGGGCCCGACGGCGGCCTGGCCGCTTTCGAGAGCGCCCTGTGGCTCGGCCGGCTGACCGAGGTCGTGCCCGCTCTCGCCACCGACCCGGCGCTGACCGCGGCGGGACGGGACGCCCTGCAGGCCCTGCACGGCGCCGTGGTCCGGTTGCACGGCCGCACCGGCGAGGGCGCCGAGGTGACCCTGGCGCGCCGGATGGCCGCCGACCACCGGGCGACCTGGCGGGCCGCCCACGTACGGCCTCACCCGGACGATCTGGCGGTGCTGTCGGCCGCCTGGTGTGCGGGCCGGAAGCGGCCGCCCGCGCTGCCGCCGCGGCCGCACCCGGAGATCAGGGAGTCGGGGGCGCGGCACCTCGACGCGCGGGCCATGCTGGTGCGTGTCCGGCTGGCCGACCCGGCGGCACTCGACAAGATGCGCGACAGCCAGGGCGATCACGTGCCCGGGCTCGCAGGGGCAGGCCCCGCCGATGTGCTCTGGGCCTGCGCCGAGTTCACCGCGTCGTGGCGGCTCTACTCGCAGGAGATCCGGAACGCGCCGGCCGGTCCCGCGACATGGACGGGGCTGGGGCTGGCCCTGGCGGATGCCGGACGTTCGCCGGAGGCGGTCAGGGCGCTGACCGTGATGCCCGAGCTGGTCGCGGGCGTCCACTCCGCCGTCCGGGAGATCTCGTCGCGTACGCCGGACCCGACCGCCCTGGCCGATTGGCTCGGCCAGGGCGGTACCGGTCCGTCCGGCAGCTGTTAGATCGTCATGGGGTCGATGTCGCAGTTGGCCCTGCGCCAGGCGAGCGTGTCCGCGCTGGCCCGGTGGTCCGGGCCGAGCTGCTCGTTGATCGCGTCCACCGCGCTCCTGTGCAGTTCCTCCGCTTCGCCGGTACGGCCCAGCGCCCTCAGGTCCGAGGCGGTGTTGCCCCGCAGCACGAGCACCGTGGGGTGGGACTCGCTGAACTTCTCGATCAGCGCCGCCGTCGTCTTCCGGTCGAGTTCCAGAGCCGCGGCGGCATCGCCCTGGGCGAAGAGGTCATTGGCCAGGTTGATGGCGCAGATGAGCGTGTGCGGGTGCGTGTCGCCGAGCGGTGCCCGGAACCGGGCCAGCGCCGACTCGTTCAGCTTCCGCGCTTCGTCCACCCGGTCGAGCAGCCGCAGGGTGACCGCGAGGTTGGCGTCGGCCGCGACGGTGTGCGGATGGTCCTTGCCGAACACCTCGGCGTACAGCGCCCTCGTCCGCTCCCCGAGCTCCAGCGCCTCCTGGAGCCTGCCGTTCTGCCGCAGGTCGATGGAGAGGTTGAGGGAGGCCTGCAGGCCGTCGGGGCTGCGCTCGCCGTACCGGTCGATGAGCGCGGTCCTGGCGGTCTCCGTGCTGGCCTGCGCGTCCTCGTGGTGGCCCGCCTTGCGCTGCGCCACTCCGAGCCGCGCCACCGCCCGCAGTGCGGAGGGGTGGAACTCCCCGAAGGTGCTGCGGAAGGTCTCGACCGCCTCCTCGCATGCCTTCTCCGACGCGGCGTACTCCCCGAGTTCCTGCCGGTCCAGGGCGAGGCAGACCTCGGAGTTGAGCGTCGTGGGCGCGTCCGCGCCGAACATCTGCACCTTGGTGCGCCAGCTCGCCTCGTCCAGCTCCCGGGCCTCGCGGAAGAGGCCGTTGCCACGTCGGGTCACCGCGAGGTTGTGCGCGTGGAGCAGGGTCTCGGGGTCCTCGTCGCCGTACGACCTGACGGCCCGCTGGTAGACCTCCTCGTCGAACTCCAGCGCGCCCCGGAAGTCGCCGCGCGCTCTGCGGTCGCCGGACACCTGGCCCTTGACGCGCAGGTACTCCTCCTCCAGGTCCGGGCCGGCCTCCTCCAGCGTGGCGAGCATCCGCTCGCCCAGGGCCGCGGCCTGCGGGTAGCGGCCCATCGTCCACATGATGTAGCGCACGTGGCGGCCCAGGATCAGCGTCTGCTGGTCGTCCTCGCCGAAGAGCCGGCACCAGTGCTCGTACGTCTCGCTGGAGAAGTCCAGGGCCGCTTCGTGATCGCCCCAGTAGAAGAGGTACTCCGCGACGTTGTAGACCATCTGGCGCACGTTGCGGTTGGGCGAGAGCGACGCCTGGGACGCGATGACGTGGGGGTAGAGCTCGCCGAAGCGCGTCCAGTTCTGCGGGGCACGCGGGTCGCTGGGGGCGTTCGCCGCGAGGAGCAGGTGTGCTCCGTGCCGGAACGTGCGGCGCTGGTCCTCCGCCATGCGGGCTTCGAGCACGGCCTGGACGAGCCGGTGCATCTGGATCGAGTTGGTGCGGTGGTCGATCTTCGCCAGGGAGTAGCGGCTGATCTCGCGGATGGCCCGGCTGAGCCGGATCGGGTCGGTGAAGATCCGGTCCAGCTCCGGGGCGATCGGTTCGGAGACCGCGTTGGCGAAGAACTGCCTGGAGACCGGTTCCGGCGCGAAATAGGCGCAGAGCTCCAGGAGCTGGATGGCTCCGGCGTTCTTTCCCTCGACATGGTCGAGGGAGACGTTCCACGCGGTGGCGACGGTCTTCTCGTACTGAGTCGGCGGGGAGACCGCCATCAGCTCAGCGCTCTTCTCTTCGAACACCCTCAGATACTCGGCCGGAGGCATGCCCGTCTCCGCACGCCACGCCGATGCCTGCTCCACGGCGAGCGGCAGGTCGCCGAGCACCTCGGCGAGCATGTCCGCGTCCTCCGTGGACAGATCGGGGTTGCGCCGCCGGAGCAGCTGGATACTTTCCTCCCGCTCGAACACATCGACTTCCAACGGGTGGGCCAAGGTGTTCCACTGGGGATTACGCGATGTCACGATTACGGAGCCTACCGGTCCGCCCGGCGGAGTGCTCGGGAAGTATTCCTGCACCGCGGCCGGACTTTCGGCGTTATCGAACACCAGAAGCCATTTACCGTACGGATTTCCGGTGCGCAGCGCCTCCAGGACGGCCGGCACCGCGGTAATCGCCTCGCTGCTCACCGGCAGGTGGAGCCGCCTGGCCAGCTCGACAAACGCCTGCTGAATTTGTGTGGGCCGCTCCGCGGGGATCCAGCAGACCACTTCGTATTCGGCGGCATGACGGTATACGTATTCCAGCGCGAGCTGCGACTTCCCGACGCCGCCCATTCCGTGCAGTGCGTGCGGGAGCACTGCGGTCGGCCCGTCACGCAGGCCGCGTTCCAGATTGATGAGCAATTCTTCGCGTCCGGTGAATACGAGGTTCCTCGGTGGCATGTTGCCCCAGACGGCCGGCATGGGCGGCCGCGCACCGCCTCCCGCCGGTACTGGCGGGACCTGAGTCACCGGCGAGGGGGGGACCGTAGTCACGTTTGAGCCTCCAGGAAGGGCGGTCGTACTGTCGGGGTCGTCGGGGAGTGTCTCATCGGGCGGAGGCCGCGGAGCGTTGCGCGGGGTCTCGGATCCGGGCGTGTTCGCGGCGGCCGGCGGACCGGCGCCGATGTGCTCGCCGAGGCGCCGGGCGCGGTGCAGGTGGTTTCCGGAAATCGCTTGCAGCGCCGCATGTTCGGCCTGCCGGAAGCGAAGATTCTCCGTGGTGGACTCGACGGTCGTGAGCGCTTCCTCACGGTGCGGCGACTCCTGTGATCCATGGAGGTAGCCAAGGAATTCACGTGCCGCCTCATTGCGCGGGGCCAGGAACTCCGCAGCCTTTTTCAGTGCCCTCTCGGTGGCCGTTCTGCTTCCTGCCGCGAGTAACTCCTCGCGTGCGCCGTCAACGAATACGTAGGACGTACCGTCGCAGCCGGGAAGCGGATCGACGAGCGGGCTGATCAATAACTCCGCCAAATGCGCCTGCGAGGCTCGCGGCATCACCTGCCGCTTCACCTCGGACATGGTTTCGAGGTCCAGTTGGACGGCCGCCAGGCGGGTGGCCAGCGCGAACGCCTCCGCCGAAGCCTTGGTGCGGAACCGCGCCACCAATTCGGTGGCGGTGAGCCTCTGAACGGGTGACGGCTCGGGAGCGGACAGCGGTCCGGCACTCGTGAGGATCGCCGCCATGTCCGCCCAGCGCGGGGTGGTCCCCGCGACGAACCGGGCCCACGGGCCGAGCCATTGCGCGCCCAGTTCCAGCACCGGGACGAGAACGACCTGGTCGGACGGGGTGCGCGGGAGGGACGCGGCCAGCGGCTCGGCGGGCTCCCAGTGCATCTGCGCGTTGGCGGACCACGGCCCCTGGGCGCGAAGGCGCACCCGCACGGGAAAGAGCCCGGTGCTGGACCACAGGCGCTGCGGCAGCAGTTGGAGCACCACGACCGGCTGGTGCCGGCCCCAGAGCGCCGCCAGTCGCTGCGCGGCCCCGGAACGCCAGGCGGGCGCGACCCCGTCCGTCACCAGGAAGACGATCTGCCGCGCCGTCGGATCGACGAGACTCCGCGGCGGCTGGGGGTGCGACGCCCGGCCGTGGCCGCGCAGCAGCGGACGCGCGGCGTCGGCGGTGTCGAGCGTCACCGTCTTCACGTCGCGCATGCCGCCGTACCGGCTCAGCATCGTCCGGAAGTGCTTCACGGCCGGTCGCCACATGGTCATGTGCGGGGCACTGTCGACCACGAGAACCGCGCTCCGCTGCCGTTCCGGCTCGGGCGTGAGCACCGGCGGCAGGAACGGGGCGAGCGCGATCCGTTCCGCGGTCGCGGCCTCGTCCAGGACCTCCGCGTGGGCGGACGCGACGAAGGAGCGCAGCGGTCGCAGGGCACGGCCGAGGCTCAGCCGGTCACGCGGAGGGCGTTCGCCCGCGCGGGGAGCGACGGCTGTCCGCAGGTACGAGGCCGCGGGCAGACCGGCCCCGGGTCCGAGCGCCGGCAGCTCGGCCGGATCCGGCCCGGCGAGAGGCGGCGGTCCGTCGTCCTGCACGGAGGACGGCAGCGCCCCGGGCCCCGGCGGCTGCTGTGCCGCGGGCTGCGGCTCCTCCTCCCGGTCCGGCTGCTCCGGCTCGCTCACACGGTTGTCGTCCGGTCCCCCGGGGGCGGGCTCCGGGGGTTCGCCTTCGTCACCGTCGGTGTCCGCCGGCGCCTCGCCCGCTGCCAGTCCGGGGTGGTTCGCCGCCAGCCACAGCGAGTCGGCCACTTCCCACGGATACAGGGCGGCGAGTGGCAGCGGTCCGCCGTCGGGCGGGCTCATCGGACCGTCGCGGCGGTGCTGCGCACCCGCGCCCGCGGCCCTCGAAGAATCCCCGGTCACCCCGAATCCGCCCCTTCACCGCCCAGCGGATGCCAAATGGCGGCGAGGACCGATTGCCACTCGCCGGCGTCGCTTCCGTCCTGCTGGTAGAGGCCCGATGTCGCCAAATGCGCGGCATTCAGCAACTGATCGGCGGCCAGCCCACCCATCCGGGAGCTCCGCCGGAGGAAATCACGGATCAGCGCGTCCTGGCTGTCCCCGAGGAGGTCCCCGAAATGGCCGGAGACGAGTTCTCCCAGCGTTTCCGCGTCGGGGTCCGGAATGTCGAGCCGGAGGCAGCGCCTCATAAACGCTTCGGGAAACTCGCGTTCGCCATTCGACGTCATGATGATCACGGGGAAGACATGAGCCCTGACCAGACCGTTCTCGACCATCGCGGTGCGGTCGGGATCAGCCGTATGGACGGTGGTCGTCGCCTCCGTCTGTTTCACCCGTACGAGGGGTGGCACTTCGAACCACGCGTCCTCGAACAGGGTCAGCAGGTCGTTGGGCAGATCGGCGTCGCACTTGTCGATCTCGTCGATGAGGACGACGCGCGGCAGCCGGTAGGGAAGCATCCCCGTACCCAGGGGCCCCAACTGCACATAGTTGCCGATGCCTGGCCGGCCGCTGCCCTCGCCGCCGTCCTGGGTGGCCTGCGCACGTCCGATGGCGTCGTACTCGTACAGGCCGGAACTCAGTGTCGTACGGCTGGTGACGGGCCAGTGCAGCACCCGTCCGAGCCTCAGCTCGCGGGCGATCCGGTAGGCGAGGCCCGACTTGCCCACTCCCGGCCGGCCCGTGACCAGCAGAGGTCTGCGCAGCAGGAGCGCGGCGTTGACCAGGCGAAGCTCCTCGGCGCGAGGGGCGCGCCGGCGTCCGGGCGGGCCGAGCCGGCGGTCGGCCTCGTCGTCGTCCGGCGGCTGCGGCATCGTCGCCGTGCCGCGGAAGGTCCGCCAGGGCGGTCCCTCGGGCCAGGTGCGCTCCTCGTACGGCTGGTCCGGTAAGGGGTCTCCGGTACCCCGGTACAGCCGGCCGTCGTTGTCCGCCGCGTTCACTCGGTCCCCCCTACAAAGGTGGCGGGAGCGTTCTGCCCGCCCTCAAGAAGATGCTCGGGGTCGTCCCAGATCATGCTCATCGAACGGATCGCGTCAACATCGCGCTCCCGCACCGCACTTGACTCGTCTGCGACCGTGGAACGGACGGCAACGTCGGACTTCCACTGTTGCGCACTTCCGGGAAGGTGTGCCAGCCCCTCATTGGCCAAGCTTTCACGAATAATGCTCCGGAACACCGCTGACGCGGGATCCGCCCGGTGGTAGACGACTATCGGCACCCCGAGGTCCAGGGCGAGCCCCAGCTCCCGCAGCCCCAGTTCGCTCTCGCGGTGCGGCGGCCTGCTGAGCACCATGCCGATCACGTCGTCGTCCCGCCCTATCTTGGCGTCCAGGAGGGCCAGGTGCTCGGCGTCCGTCAGCCCCTCCGGAGCACATTCGTGCATCTGCCCCTGGCCGCCACCGGTCCGCCAGTGCGCCCAGCGGGCGCGCCACGCGTTGTGGAAGGTGGGACGCTGTACGCGCTCCAGGCTGTGCAGCATGATCTCCCGGTATCGACTCAGCAGGGCGTTGGGGAAGCCCAGCGAGGGATCACGGTCCCACCACTCCACGGGCTCCGTGAGGAGCTCCGCCGGGAGAAAGATCTCCAAGGCGGCGTTGTCCGCGCGGGAGTGGCGCAACTGCGTCATATGAGTGAGCAACTTGGCCACTTCATAGGGTAGTTGAGATCGGGTCACGGGTTCCAGCGGTTCGGTGTGCGGATCTCGCTGGAGGGCGTTCGAATCCGGATATCTGACGCAGGCCGACACGTAGTAGCGCGGACTCCTTACCATCCGCCGCCTGCCCGCGCCGCTGTGGGGCGTGCGGTCGGGCTCCACCTTGACGTAGATCCTGATCAGCGGTCTGGCCGTGCCGCCGGGACCCTCGCGCGGGGCGTCGGCGGCCTCCTCGACCCGGGGCGCGACCGCGTCCCTGAGGCCGTCCCTCAGCGTCGCCAGCGGTGCCGCCAGGTCCCACAGTTCGGCGAAGTGATCGTTCCAGCTGCGCAACTCGCCTACGCCCGACGCCACTTCGGGGAAGAGGGAGAGGTGTTCCAGAAAGGCCATGGCGGGCATCAGTTCGCCGGGGCGGCCGTTGTGGTCGGCCAGGTGGAGAAACGCCTCCCAGGGCGTGGAGCAGTTCTCCGGCAGGCGCGCCAGACCGTCGGTGGCCCGCTCCACCAGGGCGCCGAATTCGGCCACGGGAACATCCAGCACGCGCCGCAGCGGCTCCCAGTCGGGTCCCGGAAACGCCAGCCGCGCCTTCCACTGCGCGAGCAGGAGGAGCAACGCCGGCTCCAGCGCGGGCGTGACCAGGCAGGTGGCCTCCACGAGGCGGTCCATGCCGTCGTCCAGCGGGGCGCAGCCGTAGACGATGCTGACGAACTCCTGGCGCGTCACGGTGAAGCTCGCGGGCGTCAGACCCGGAATGTGCTGGTGGACCATCTGACGCCACAGGTCCCGGCTGCTGTCGTTGATGAGCCGCCCGGCCGGGTCCTCCAGCGCCGCGATCACCGCACGCAGGACACGGTGCTGGACGCTGTCGAATCCTCCCGTGCTCACGTGCGTCCTCGCTTTCGCCGTCACGTGCGTTCGAACAGAAAGGGGTGGCCCAGGGTATGGGGTCCGCGATCAGGCCGGAAGCGCATCGCCCAAGACCCGGTAGAAGTCCGCGTTGGCCCAGTAGGAGCTGTGGGCCGCGGAGACCGGCTGCCGGTTGTCGACCCGGACATCGGTGATGCGCGGATCGTTCCCGAAGGCCTCGGCCGCCAGGTAGGAGAGCAGGTCCCGGCGGTCGTGGATGTTCAGCCATCGGGGGAACGCCTCGGGCAGTCCGGTGCCGTAGGGAAGGGACGGCAGCGCGTCCAGTTCGTACAGCAGCGGCGCTTGCGAACCCACGGTCACCAGCATGTCGGCAACGGGGGCCGGGGCCCCGGCCGTCAGCAGGTCGAAGGCGATGATCCCTCCCAGGCTGTGCCCGAGCAGGACCAGGGGCCCCCGGCCGGCGAAGGTCCGCGCCGTGGCGGCCACCTGGTCACGCACCGCCTGGCCCCGTGCCAGATAGCTGACGATGTCCCCGAAGAAGCCCACCGAGCCGTGGCTCAGCCGGGCGCGCCTGGCGACGAGCATGCGGGAGCCGACGGAGCGCTCGAAGAGCCGTGCCGAGTATCCGAGGGCGGAGACGAGGGCCTCGCTCAACCCCTTTGTGTCGCCCCCGAGTTCGTACGTGAGGAGGTCCACGAGACCGTCCCGCTCAGGCACCGGGAACATGCCGGCCCCCCGGGACGACCGCGCCATCGCCCAGGCGGTGAGAGCGCGGGCCACGAGCCGGGGAAGGGCTTCGCCCTCGGTACGCGCGACGGCGGCGGCCCGGCGCAGTTCCGGGGCGGCCAGCAGGGCGGCGGCCGCTTCGGCGACCGTGGGGCCGGACACGAACGCCCGCCACGCCTCGGCCACCTCGCCGGACTCCGCCAGATGCGACAGCGCCTCCAGGAGCCGGTCGCCGCCGGAGACCACACCCGGGGTGAAGAGGGCGGGGGCGCCGGTGGTGGACGCGTTCCCCGACAGGGCGTAGACGCCGAGTTCGGCGTACGGGTCGGCGTACAGCATCGCCCAGCGCAGCCGGTCCTCGCCCGCTCCGCCGTCCTCCTCGAAGCCGCCGGGGAACGGCGGGTCCGGCTCGGCCGCCGCCTCGTCCTCCTGCGCCTCCCGGGCCGCCGCGAGGTACTCCGGGTAGCCGGGGATCGACACGCCGCCCGCCCTCAGGTAGGACCCGAGCGTGGAGCCCCAGTCGCAGGGTTCGACCCGTACGTCGGGCCGGACCCCGGACAGACCGGCCCGGATGCCCTCCAGTGCCTGGGTGTAGGACGGCTCCCGTACGCCGGTGCCGTGCACGAAGAGAAGTGTGACCATCGTCCGCTGCCCCCTGCTCGAACTGTCCTTCAACTCACGCCACTTGACGATTCTACGGACCCCGGGGTCGCACGTGCGGCGGATCGTGCGCCCGCGGCGCCGTCCGGCCTCGCCGGCTGGCCGGGTCCTGCGGACGCGAGCGCACCCGGGCCGGCGCCGCGAAGGGCCGAACCGGCCATCCCCCACCACACTCATCTATCGCCCGGCCGAACCCAGGAGTGCACCAACTGCTCATAACCGAGCAGAGGTTCCTGACGATCACACATTTTCGGTCACAAGCGACTTCACACGCCCGCATACTGGGAGTTCACTGGTCGTGACGAGTGGTGACGCGATCGCCGTGCACGTCAGGCGGTCCGCTGCCCTGGGCCTCATGGGGTCCGGCTCCGACGGCCCGGCCCTGCGGAGGAAAGAGGACAGCGATGACAGCCGCCCCTCCCATGACGCCTCGTCGGCGGGATCCGGCCGTCGGGCCCGGCCATGGCAGGCAAAGACCGCCACGTCCTCCCCGTAGCGACCACCCGCCCCGCCGGCTCTGAGTCCACCCCTGCGGCGGTCCGCCGCCGCAGCCGGATCGCGGCCGCGCCATCTCCCGCGCCGGTGCGGACAGCTGTCCCCGATGACACGGCTCTGCCGGGGCGCCGATCGGCAGAGCCGCGTTCACCGCCGCCGTCCCGGCCCCGTGCGTGCGCGGTCCCCTCGCGCATCCCCTCCCCCTGTTCGTACCGTCTCGAAGAGGTGCACCATGAGCAAGATCGCGCTTCCAGAATTCCATATGCCGTTCGAGAGCGCCGGATGCCATCCGGGAGTAGAGAAAACCAAACAGGCCGCTTGGGAATGGGCGGAAGCCAGTGACCTCGTCCTGTCACCGGTGGCCCGGAAGAAGATGATCCGGACCCGGCCCGAACTCTGGATATCCCTGATATTCCCCGAGGCCTCGCAGAAACACCTCGACCTCTTCTGCCAGTGGCTCTTCTGGGCCTTCCTGGTCGACGACGAGTTCGACGACGGTCCGGCAGGCCGCGATCCGCGGGTGTGCGAGAGCGCGATCGCGCATCTGGTGGACGTGCTGGACGGTGCCCGGGCGCCGGCCGGTCCCATGGAGCACGCACTGGACGAACTCCTGGTCCGCACCTGCACGGACCGGTCGGCGCGCTGGATCCGGCAGTTCCGCCGCGATACGGCGGCCTGGCTGTGGACGTACTACGCGGAGGCGGTCGACCGGGCCGCGGGGCATGTGCCGAGCACCGCCGACTTCGTGAAGCACCGCCGCGACTCGGTGGCCATGCAGCCCTTCCTCGATCTGCACGAGATCACCGCGGGAATCGATCTGCCGGAATCCGCCCGCAGCCTTCCCGCGTATATCGCCCTGCGCAATGCGGTGGCCGATCATTCGGGTCTCTGCAATGACATCTGCTCCTTCGAGAAGGAGGCCTTACTCGGTTATGAGCACAACACGGTCCGGCTGATCCAGCGGGACCGCGGCGGCACGCTCCAGGAGGCCGTCGACGAGGCCGGAATGCTGCTGGCACGCATCGCCGACCGGGTACAGCGGGCCGAGAAGGAGCTCGCCGAGGAGCTGGAGGCGGCCGGCATCGAGGGTCTCCCGCGCGCCGCCCTTGAGCGGTGCGTCCGCGACTACCGGGGCCTCGTACGCGGGGACTTCGACTACCACGCACGGGCGGAGCGCTACACCCGTCCGGACCTCATGGAGATCGACGAACAGGACTCCATGTCCCGGAACTTCGCAGCCTGACCGGCGCACGCCACAGAATCACGCGTCCGCGACAGCGTTTTCCGGACATTTCCCGTCCGGCCGCCCGGGGGCTCTCCGACCGCCGCCGAGCGGCCGGAAAGCCTCCGGGCCGGAAGTGGCCCGTCCCGGCGCGTACGGGCCTACCGCGGTCGCCCACGCGTGGCCGGGCGCGCCCGGCCGTGCTGTGCTGGTAGCCCCGCCCGACACTCGCGGAAGGGCCGGCGCCATCCCATGACCACCGCACCTCCCCCGATATCCGGGGCCGGCCCGGCCGCCCCGCTCGCCCCGCTCGCCCGCACGGCGCACGGCACCGTCCGCGGCACGTACGAGCGGGGTGCCGCCGTGTTCCGCGGCATCCCGTACGCGGCCCCGCCGGTGGGCGCCCACCGGTTCCGGGCGCCGGCGCCGCCGGAGCCGTGGGAGGGCGTGCGGGACGCGGCGCGCTTCGGCCCGACCGCACCCAAGCGGCCGTACGCCCCGCCGCTGGACCGGCTGCTGCCCGATCCCGAGGTGGCGGGCGAGGACTGCCTCAACCTCAACGTGTGGACGCCGCACCCCGCCCGCACCGGGCTGCCCGTCCTCGTCTGGATCCACGGCGGATCGCTGCTGCACGGCTCGTCGGCCGTGCCGCTCTACGACGGCGCCGCCTTCGCCCGCGACGGTGTGGTGTGCGTGACGGTCAACTACCGCCTCGGCATGGAGGGTTTCGGGGTGTTCCCGGACGCGCCCGCCAACCGGGGGCTGCTGGACCAGCTCGCGGCCCTCGGCTGGGTGCGGGACAACATCGCGGCGTTCGGCGGCGATCCGGACCGGGTGACGGTGTGCGGCGAGTCGGCGGGAGCGATCAGCATCGCCGCCCTGCTCGCCACGGACCGGGCCCGGGGTCTCGTCCGCCGGGCCGTCCTGCAGAGCGGGGCTCCCTCGGCGGTACCCCTGGCGGCGGGCCGACGCACCACCGAACTGATCGCGAAACGGATCGGAGTGGCGGCGACGGCGCGGGATCTGGCCGCCGTCGATCCGGCCGCGCTCCTGGCCGCACAGACCGAAGTGACCGCCGGAGGCTCCCCGTTGACCGGCGGCAACTCCTTTCAGATCGTCGTGGACGGTGAACTCCTGGTGCGCGATCCGGCCGAGGCGCTGCGGGACGGATCCGCGTCCGGCGTCGATCTGCTGCTGGGGTCGAACACCGAGGAGTACCGGCTCTGGTTCGTACCCAGCGGGCTGACCGAACGGCTCTCCCGGACGAGACTCCGGCTGGCGCTGTGGAGGTTCCGGGTGCCGGGCGCGACGGCCCGCACCTACCGGGCGAACCGGCCCGGTGCCACCCCCGGTGAACTGCTGGGCGCGCTCGCCACGGACCTGTTGCTGCGCGTGCCGCTGAACCGGCTGGCCGACTCCCGGAAGGACGCCGCGGGCAGCACGCACTTCTACGAGTTCGGCTGGCCCTCCCCCGTGCTGCGGCTGGGCGCCTGCCACGGGCTGGAGATCGGCTTCGTCTTCGACAACCTGGCCGGACCGGACGCCGTGGCGCTCGCCGGCGAGGACGCCCCGCAGGACCTGGCCGACGCGATGCACGCGGCATGGGTGCGGTTCGCGGAGACCGGGGACCCCGGCTGGCCCGCCTGGGACGCCTCGCGCCCCGTGATGCGCTTCGGCCCGGGCGCCCCGCGGGTGGTGCGCGCCCGGCGCGAGGACGAACGGCGCGGCTGGGCACCGTACAGCCCTTAGACGTGCCGGACGCCGCCTGGGCTTCCGGAACGCTCCCCGAGAGCGTCCACGGCGGCCGTAGTCAGCGGGTGCCGATCCAGTGCGGGTCGGGGACGACCGTCAGCACCGCCGACACCAGCACGACCGCTCCCAGGGCGGCCGCCTCGCGGCGCGCGGACCGCTCGGCGCCCGCCGGGTCCGCGTCCCTCGCCAGCCGTCGTCGCGCCACCAGCGCCAGCACGCTCACGACGGCCAGCAGTGCGAGCTTGGCCAGCAGGGTGCGTCCGTAGGCCGAGGTGAGGACGACGTCCAGCGGCAGCCGGCGCAGGGCGCTGCACGTCCCGGTCACCGCCAGCGCCACGTACAGCCACGCGGCCGGGCGCGCGTAGCGGCCGAGCAGGGCACGGGCCGCGGCCGGGGACGCCCGCCACAGCCGCATGGTGCGCAGGACGTGGAGGAGCCCGCCGGTCCACAGGGAAGCGGCCGCGAGGTGGAGAGTGGTGAGCGCGGCGCCCGCCAGGGGGCTGTACGCCTCGGGGTGGGCGCGCAGCGCCTCCGCGACGACGACCACGGCGAGCGGCAGGGCGGCGAGCGCGGGGCGCCTGCTCGCGGCGCAACAGGCCGCCAGGGCGAAGCCGTTGGCGGTCAGCAGGAGCAGTCCGCCCTCCCGCGTCCCGTAGGTCCCGACCGGGCCGAGGTCGCTGACCAGGGCGAGCCGGACGATCTGTCCCGCCGCCGCGGCCGCGCCGATGACGGAGGCCGCGGTCGCCCAGTCGCGCGCGACGGCCGGGGGGCGGTCCGGCACGGAGCGGACGAGCGCGCCCGCCGCGAGGGCGCCGGTGTGCACCGCGAGGGCGGCGAAGAGGGCGGTGCGCAGCAGGGTGGCGGTTCCGGCGCCGGGGATGCGCAGTTCGCCGGTGCCGTACGCCACGGCCGTCGCGCCCAGCAGCGCGGCCGCCACGGCGAGCAGGCAGGCCGCCGCGACGACGAGTACGAGCGTCACGGAACCGCGGCGGGCCGGTCGGGGGGCACGGGACGGGATCACCACTCACCCCCCTTTCCTGAGTGACAAGCACACAAATCGCCGACTGCTGTCCATGGGAACGCCAGTCCTTCACCCGGAAGAGGGCATTAGGGAAAGCGCGAACGTTTCTGCACCACCACCCGGCGGGACCCTCGGGCTAGGTTCACCGACTGTCACCTCACCGACCGTCACCCCACCGACTGTCATGCGGGCCCCGGGTACCCCCACACGAGGCCCGGCGCTGCGAGGAGAGGCATCAATGACCGAGACGCCGGTTTCCACGGCACCCTCCGTATGCGCCCCGCTGCCCGAACCGTGCGGCCGGGTGTACCGCCGGGACGGACGCACCGTGGTGGCACTGCGCGACGAGATCGACATCGCGACAGCCGCACTCATCGGACCGGCCCTGGACGGGGCGACCTCGCAGGACACACCGCAGCTCGTCGTCGACCTGACGGAGGTCAGCTTTCTCGACTGTTCGGGGCTGAACCTGCTGTGCCGGGCCCGCCGGCGTGCGCTGGACCGCGACGGGCGGTTCTGGCTCGTCTGCGGCTGCCCGCGGATCCTGCGTCTGCTGCGGGCGGGCCGGCTGCACGACCTGTTCCGTCCGGTGGCCACTCCGGACGAGGCGTTCCGCCGGGCGGCCGCCCCGGACGACGCCCCGCGTGCGGCGGAGTCCGCCGCGGCCACCGGCTCCCGGCCGGGCACGGAGCACGGCCCCGCGCACCCGCCTTCGGCGCTGTCCCGCGCCCCCCGGCCCGCAGGCCGGGGGTCCGGGGAACTCAGCCCTGTGCGGCCCAGAACTCGTCGAACGTGAGGAGCCCGTCCCCGTTCGCGTCGTGGGAGTTGATCACGGCCTGCGCGACCGGCTCGCTGACGTAGGGGTCACCCAGCTGAGCCATGACGCTCTTGTACTCGGCAGCCGAGATCAGCCCGTCGCCGTTCAGGTCGAACCGCTCGAATGCCTTGCGCGCCGACTCGATGTCCGCCACTGTACCGCCCCTTCGTATGACTGTCTGACGGGAGCCAGATTATCGGGCGTGACGGCTGGCCCTCGCGGCGGCCGGTAGTCGATCATGGGTGGGCCGTCCGCCGCCCGGCGGCCGGTGGCCCGAGCGGGGAGCACACGGCGCGATGAGCGAGGCACTGGCCCGGATCCTGGAGGCAGCGGCGCACGGACGTTTCCCGCCGCCGGACGGCTCCACGACCGTGCTGCGGCAGCCGAACACCCGGGACGCGGGCGTGCTGGCGTTCACCGCGCACTCGGTGGTCTTCACCGACGAGGACCCGCGGTGGGTCCGGGACACCCTGGCCGCCACCCCCGGGGACGCGCTCGCCGCGACGATGAATCCGTCCTTCCTGGGCGCCTTGCTGGCGCGGACCGGCCGGCACATGAACACGGTCGACCTGCTCACGGTCGCCCCCGCGCTGCCGGGTGCGCCGGAGCTGGAGCTGCGGGAGATCCGCGATCCAGGACATCCCCGGGTGGCGCGGGCGATGAAGTTCCGTGACGAGGTGCGGGTCTGGGGCACCGAGGGCGGGGTGCTGATCCTCGGCCGGGGTGTCGCAGGGCGCTGGGAGACCGCGATCGAGGTGGCCGAGGAGGCGCGCGGGCGGCGGCTCGGCGAGCGGCTGGCGCGGGCGGCCCGGCAACTGGTGCCGGACGCGGTGGTGTGGGCCCAGCAGTCGCCGGGGAACGCCCGCAGTGTGCGGACGTTCCAGGCGGCGGGCTACCGGCCGGTGGGCGCGGAGGCGCTGTTCGTCGCGGGCTGAGCCACCGGCCGCCGGGGGCTGGCCGGGCTCAGCGGAAGACCCCGGTGTGGCCGAGGGAGTAGCGGCCGGGCTGCGGGTAGACCGCGAGGCCGTGCGGTCCGCTGCCCACAGGGATCCGGGCGAGCTGCTTGCCGGTGGTGGTGTCGATCGCGTACACCTCGGCGTTGTAACGCCCGGACAGCCAGAGGACCTTGCCGTCCGCGGAGACCCCGCCCATGTCCGGGCTGCCGCCGTTCGGCAGGTGCCACTTCTTCGCCAGCTTCCTCTGTGCGAAGTCGAACACGGAGACCGAGCCCTCGCCCCGGTTGGAGATGTACATCTCCTTGGCGTCGCGGCTGACGTAGAGCCCGTGGCAGCCCTTGCCGGTGGGCAGCAGCTTCGGCTCGGTGAACTTCTTCCCGTCCAGCACCCACATGCCGTTGGCCATCATGTCCGCGATGTAGAAGGTGCTGCCGTCGGGCGACAGCTTCACGTCCTGCGGCATGGCGCCCTTGAACGGCAGCTTCTGGTGGCCCACCACCTTCATCCTCGCCGTGTCGACCTTCAGCAGGTCGCCGGAGAACTCGCAGGAGACGATGAAGTACCGGCCGTCCGCCGAGAAGTCGGCGTGGTTGACCCCCGCGCAGCCGACCGGAACGGCCTTGACGGTCTTCATGGTGTGCGCGTCGCGGAAGACCAGCTCGCGGTCCATGGAGGCCATCACGACGGCGTACTTGCCGTTCGGGGTGAAGTAGAGGTTGTACGGGTCGGAGACACCGACCGTCCTCCCCGCCTTCCCGGTGGCCGGGTCGATCGCGGTGAGGCTGTCCCCGACGTCGTTGTTGACCCAGAGGGTCTTCAGGTCCCAGGACGGGACGACGTGCTGCGGCTGCCGGCCGACCGGGATCGTCTCGATGACCTTGTACGTGGCGGGGTCGATGACCGAAACCGTGTTGGAGTTGGTGTTGGGCACGTAGACCCGGGACGGGAAGTCCCTGACGACCGGTGACAGCTTTCCGGGGCCGTCGGCCGCGTACACGTTCCGGGCGTCGAGCACCGGCGGCATGCCGGGCAGTCCGGGCGGCGCGGGCGGGGTGACGTGCCTCGGCCGGGCGGGCGGGGCGGCGGCCTCGGAGGGGGCGTCCGACGCCGCCCTGTCCGCGGGGGCGGTGCCGCAGCCGGTGAGTACGGCGAGCAGGACGCCCCCGAGCAGGGCCGCGGCGCGTGTGGTGGTGGGAGGCATCAGGTCAGCAGCTCCGTGGTCGTCACCGCGCGCAGTCCGCGGCGGTCGAGTTCGGTGAGGAGGAGGGGCAGCGCGGCGACCGTGTCCGCGTAGCCGAAGTGCAGGCTCACCACCGATCCGTTGCGGATCTCCCCGGTCACCTTGCGGGTGACGGCCGCGGCGCCGGGCGAGGTGAAGTCGAGGGAGTCCACGTCGTAGGAGAGGACGTGCGGATATCCGGCCCGGGCGGCGAGCCGCTGGACGAGGGGGGTGGCGTACCGGGTGCGCGAGGGCCGGAACCAGGTGCCGATGGAGCCGGTGAGCCGGCGCAGCCGCTGGGCGCAGCCGGTGATCTCCGCGTACGCCTCCTCCTCGCCCATCGAGGAGATGTCGACGTGGTGCTGGGTGTGGTTGCCGAGGTCGTGGCCGCCGTCGAGGATCCGGCGGGCCATCTCCGGGTGTTCGTCGAGCCAGCTGCCCACGGCGAGGACGGTGACCCTCGCCTGCGCGCGTTCGGCCTCGGCCAGGACGGTCCGGGCGACGGCGGGGTCGCCCTGGCCGTGGAAGGTGAGGGCCACGCGCGCCCGGTCCCGGGGGCCGTGGTCGACCTGCGCCGGCTGTCCGGGGATGCGGTGGGGGGCGGGCGCGGGGGCGTGGGCGCCGGTGGTGGCGGCCGGCTTCTTCGGCGCGGGGGTGGTGAGGGGCTTCGCCGGTGTACCGGCGGCGTCCGGGTCCGCGCAGCCGGCGGCGAGGGCCGCCGCCAGGGCGGCCCCGGCTCCTGCGCGCAGGGCGCTGCGGCGGTGCACCGGTCGGTCGGAGGCGTTCATGTGCAGAACATTAGGGGCGAGATGTCAGGAAAATAACAATTGACCCCTTATCGACCGAGGAGGTCACACGGATGCGCACACCCACCCCACGGACGATCAATGAATCACCCGGGTAATCCACTGGATATTCACTGTTTTCCAGGCGAGTGACCCAGCACACCTATGATTCATTGAGAAAATGTCTGGTTACGACCAGTAATGTGCGCGTTGCGGCTTTGGCGATGGAGTCGTCCGTCTGTCATAGTCGGGGACACGACCCCCATCGACCCGGGCCAGGTCGTCACAAGCGGCCGTGAACACACCCCCCATTTCACGGTCCCCACACAGAAGCCCCCGCAGCGCCGCACCACGGCCGATCCGGGGGCTTCTGTGCATCCCGGGGCGGTCGGAGCGGGTCAGCGGTCGGAGATCCGCATCTCGAACCAGGTCGTCTTGCCACGCGGCAGCAGGTCCACGCCCCAGCGGTCGGAGAGCTTGTCGACCAGGAAGAGACCGCGTCCGCTGACGTCCATCTCCTGGACGGGCATCAGGCACGGCAGTCCGCGCGAGGGGTCGCGCACCTCGATCCTGATCCAGCCGCGCCGGCGCAGCATCCGTAACCCGAAGACGCGGGCGCCGGTGTGACGCACGGCGTTCCCGACCAGTTCGGACACGAGGAGCACGGCGTGCTCGGCGGTCTGCGGGGAGAGCGCCCACTGACGCAGCACCACACAGGAGGTGAGCCGGCGGGCGGTGGCGGCGGACTCGGGACGGGAGGGCAGCCGGACCTCGTCCTCCGTCGGATTTCCGAACAACTCCAGCGCTTTGAACGCTTGTTCGTCCTCGACGGCCGGCATCCTCCGTGCCGCTGTCGCGCTGCTGCGCTGTCGCGGCTGCTCCACACCCTCCAGGCCCGCCATGGACACCATCATGGCCGCACGGCAGGCCGTCCGGGGCCGTTCCCGAGGAATCCCCGACCCGGAATCAATCATTCCGCAGGGGGCTTCAGGCATATGCCGCTGGCAGAATGCCCCTGCTGACACCCCCGCTGACCTGCACGGACATCGCACCCGAACGGGTTTGCCCGTGCGGACGGGACGCCGAGCCTTAAGGTTGCCTTAAGGCTCAGCTAATCCGCCCGCACGGATGAACGCTCCGGTAGCCGTTCCCAACTGTCGTTCGGTCAGAGGAACTTGGCCTTGCCCGGACCCTCTTCCACAAAGCTGCGCATACCGCGCTCGCGGTCCTCGGTGGCGAAGAGTCCGGCGAACCAGGTCCGCTCGATCGTGAGTCCGGTGTCGATGTCCGTCTCCAGTCCGGCGTCGACGGCCTCCTTGGCGGCGCGCAGTGCGAGCGCCGGCCCCTTCGCCAGCTTCGCCGCCCAGGCGTGCGCCTGCTCGTACACCTCGGCGGCGGGCACCACTCGGTCCACCAGCCCCATGGCGAGGGCCTCCTCGGCCTTCACATGGCGGCCGGTGAAGATCAGGTCCTTGGCCTTGGCGGGGCCCACCAGACGTGCCAGGCGCTGGGTGCCGCCCGCGCCGGGGATCAGCCCGAGCATGATCTCGGGCTGCCCCAGCTTCGCGTTGTCCCCGGCGATCCGGAAGTCCGCGCAGAGGGCCAGCTCGCAGCCGCCGCCGAGCGCGTAGCCGGTGACGGCCGCGACGACGGGCTTGGGGATCCTGGCCACCGCGGTGAAGGAGTCCTGCAGGGCCTTGGACCGGACGACCATCGCCGGGTGGTCCATCGCCTGCATCTCCTTGATGTCCGCGCCGGCCGCGAACACCTTCTCGCCGCCGTAGAGCACCACGGCACGCACGTCGTCGCGCCCCGACGCCTCTTCGGCGAGCTCGCGCAGCCGGTCCTGGGTGGCGACGTCCAGGGCGTTCATCGGCGGCCGGTCCAGCCGGATCGTGCCGACGCCGCCGCTTACTTCGAGGGTTACGGTCATGGAAGGCAGGTTAGACCGACCGGCAAGCGGGGGGCGGAAGAAGGAGCGGGGCTGGGCGCGTGCAGCTGCAAGGCGGAGGATTGAGGCAACGCGGAGCGTTGTTGATTGACGACAACGCCGCAGATGCGCGTGCCCAGCCCCGCGACGCCGCCCCCCGCTTGCCGGTCGGTCTCAACCGGCGCTAACGCACGGGGGCCCGGTGCTGTTGGTCACAGCACCGGGCCCTTACCTGTTCCGTACGGGTGGGACCTACTTGGTCCACTCCGACCAGGACATGTTCCAGCCGTTGAGGCCGTTGTCCGGCGGGATCGTGCTGTCGTGGGAGTTCTTGACGATCACGACGTCGCCGATCAGGGAACTGTTGAAGAACCATGCAGCCGGGGTGCTCGGGTCACCGGCACCGCGCGCGTCCTGCAGACCGACACAGCCGTGGCTGGTGTTGGTGGTGCCGAAGATGCCCGATCCGCCCCAGTAGTTGCCGTGGATGAACGTGCCCGACGTGGACAGACGCATCGCGTGCGGCACGTCCTTGATGTCGTACTCGCCGCCGAAGCCGACGGTGTCGCCGTTCATCCGGGTCACCCGGAGCTTCTCGCTGATGACCATCTGGCCGTTGTACGTGGTGGTGGCCGGGGCGCCCGCCGAGATCGGGATGTCCTTGATCTGCCTGCCGTCGCGGACGACCTTCATCCGGTGCGAACTCGCGTCGACGGTGCTGACCTGCCGGCGGCCGATCGTGAACGACACGGTCTTGGCCTGTTTGCCGTAGACCCCGGGGCGTCCCTCCACCCCGTCGAGGTTGAGCTTGACGGTCACCTTGGTGCCCGCGGCCCAGTAGTCCTCGGGCCGGAAGTCCAGGCGGTCGTTGCCGAACCAGTGGCCCGCGATCTCGACCGCGGGCTCGGCCGTCACCTTGATGGCCTTCTCGACGGCCTCCGGGTCGGTGATGCCCCGGGTGAAGTGGATCGAGACCGGCATGCCGACGCCGACCGTGGAACCGTCCTCCGGGGTGTACTGCCCGATGAAGGTGTTCTTCGGGACCAGCGTGGTGAAGGTGGTGTCCTTCGCCGACTCACGGCCCTTGGTGTCCTTGGCGACCGCGTGGACCTTGTACTTGGTGGCCGAGGCCAGATGCTGGTCCGGCTCCCAGCTCGCGCCGTCCGCCGCGATCTTCCCCTCGACCTCGGCACCCTTGGGGTCCGAGACCTTGACCGTGGCCAGCTTCCCCTGCTCGGCCGAGATCTTCAGCGCACCGCTCGTCGCGACCGAGTCGGCCCCGTCCTTCGGCACGATGTTCACGACGGCCTGCGAGGCCGCGGTGTCGTCGGTCCTCGCCCCGGCGGCCTTGCCGCCCTTGCTCCCGCCGTCGGTGTCGCCCCCGCCGCATGCCGTCACCAGCAACAGCAGCGCACCCAGCACCAGAGCCAGCAGACCGGTGGCCCCACGCCCCCGCCTCCTGCTGTCGGCCCCGGCCGATGCCCCCGATATCGGCTGCCCGTTCAATGTGGTCGTCTCCCCTCGCACGGCCTGGCCCCGCCAAGACCCTGGGAGCGTGCAGGCTCCCGCCCCCGCGCGCTACACGTGCGCGCTCAGCGAAAGATAATCACACCGACTGCGGGCAGATCTCCTCCGTAATGTCACCGTTCCGTCCCAACTGGTCCCAGGAGTTCACCTGGTCGCAGGCGGTGCGGCCGTCGCGGACCCCGGTACGGCGGACGGCGCGGCCGTTGCGGCCGCGCCGTCCGTACGCGCCGGAGTGCGCCCCCGGGTGTCAGCGGAGTGCGGAACCCGCCTTCCACGCCTTCCAGTCCAGGTTCCAGCCGCCCAGCCCGTTGTCCGGCGCGACCTTCTTGTCCTTGGAGTTGACGACCTCGACGACGTCCCCGATGAGCGTCCGGTCGAAGAACCAGCCGGCCGGGGTGGAGCCGCTGCCGCCCTGCACGTCCCGCAGCCCGATGCAGCCGTGGCTGACGTTGGTCGAGCCGAAGATGTCCTCGTCCGACCAGTAGTTGCCGTGCAGGAAGGTGCCGGACTCGGTGAGCCGGATCGCGTGCGGGACGTCCTTGATGTCGTACTCGCCGCCGAAGCCGACGGTCCGGCCGTCCATCCGCGTCACCTCGTGCATCTCACTGACGACCATCCTCCCGTTGTACGTGGTCGTCGTCGGGGAACCCGCGGTGATCGGGACGGTGGAGACCAGCTGCCCGTCCCGGCGCACCTCCATCGTGTGCGCCGCCGAGTCCACCCGGGACACCTGCTCCCGGCCGATGGTGAACCTGACCGTCTTGCGCTGGCTGCCGAACACCCCGGGCGCGCCCTCCACGTCACGCAGCCCGACCTCGACGGTCACCTCGGTGCCCGGCTGCCAGTACGCGGCGGGACGGAAGTCCAGGCGCTTGTCGCCGAACCAGTGCCCCGCCACCTCGACCGCCGGATCGGCCGTCACCCGGATGGCCCGCTGCACGGCCGCCCGGCGGGTGACGGGCCGGTTGAACGCGAAGGAGACGATCATGCCGGTGCCGACCGTCGACCGGTTCTCCGGTTTGAAGTAGCCGATGAAGCGGTGCTCGGGGACCACCGTCGTGAAGGTGGTGTGGCGGGCCGAGCGGTGGCCCGAGCCGTCCACCGCCACCGCGTCGACGCTGTACTTGGCGGCGAGTCCGAGCCGGCCGGACGTCCCCTGCGGCGACCAGGACAGCCCGTCCTCGGCGATCAGGCCCCGCACCTCCTGCTGCTGGGCGTCCTCGATCCGCATCACCCGCACGCTCTCCAGCCGCCCGTCGGGCACCTTCACCTCCACCCGGCCGTCCGGCCCGATGTCCTCGGCCCCGTCCCGCGGGGTGATCCGGATGGCCTGCTGCGGGGAGCGGGGTTTCCCGCCGATGATCGAATCCGTACCCGAGCAGCCGGTCAGAACAGCCAGTACGGCCAGTACGGCGAGCAGTCCCGACCGGGCCTTCACGGTCGCCGGGCTCGCCCCTGCCTTCTTCGCTACGTGGTTCACGTCCCCCCAACGACGGGGGCGGGCCGGGGGAAACGTGAGTGCGGGCCCCGTCGTGGGCAGAACAGAGGGGACGACCACACTCGGGGAGCCGCGGCCGGGACGCCGCGCGCCCCCCTTTCGGTGCCGGTCCCACGAGCCGCGGGAGGCGAGCAGGTGTCGAGCGCAGCCGAGCAGGAGGCAGTGCCGAAGACGGAGACGCGACCGGCCGGGTCCGCGGTGGAGCGGGCGCCCGCCGCCGGAACCGGGCGGTCCGCCGAGCCGGCACAGCGGCCGCCCGCCGTGTGGCCGGGGGCCCCGATGCCGCTGGGAGCCCGCTTCCGGGTGGGCCCCGACGGGGTCGCGGGCACCAATTTCGCCCTCTGGGCCGGCGGGGCGGAGGCCGTCGAGCTCTGTCTCTTCGACGAGGACGGCACGGAGACGCGGCTCGCGCTGACCGAGCTGACCCACGAGGTCTGGCACGGCTTCGTGCCCGGGGTGCGGCCGGGCCGGCGGTACGGCTACCGGGTGCACGGCCGCTGGGATCCGTGGACGGGCGCCCGGTGGAACGCGGCGAAGCTGCTGCTCGATCCGTACGCCAGGGCCGTGGACGGCGATTTCACCCTTCCGGCGGAGGTGTACGGCCATGTGAGGGACTGGCCCCAGCAGCAGGTGGCCGACACCGTGCGCGACGAACGGGACTCCGCTCCGTACGTCCCCAAGGGAGTGGTCGTCCACGATGACGACGACTGGGCCGAGGACCGCCGCCCCAAGACGCCCTGGGCGGACTCCGTCATCTACGAGCTGCACGTGCGCGGCTTCACCGCACGCCACCCGGGAATCCCCGAGGAGCTGCGCGGCACCTATGCAGGGCTCGCGCACCCCGCGGCCATCGGCCATCTGAAGCGCCTCGGGGTGACGGCCGTGGAGCTGCTGCCGGTGCACCAGTTCGCCCACGAGGACCATCTGCTGCGGCGCGGGCTGCACAACTACTGGGGCTACAACTCGATCGGCTACTTCGCCCCGCACGCCGGATACTCCGCGAGCGGCACGGCCGGCCAGCAGGTCGGCGAGTTCAAGCGGATGGTCCGCGCCCTGCACGACGCGGGCATCGAGGTGATCCTCGACGTCGTCTACAATCACACCGCGGAGGCGGGCGAGCTGGGCCCGATGCTGTCGCTGCGGGGCATCGACAACCGCGGCTACTACCGGCTCCAGTCGGACGCCCGCAGATACGCGGACTACACGGGGTGCGGCAACACCCTGCACGTGGTGCAGCCGAACGTGCTGCGGCTGATCACGGACTCGCTGCGGTACTGGGTGACGGAGATGGGGGTCGACGGATTCCGTTTCGACCTGGCGGCGGCGCTCGCCCGCTCGATGCACGACGTCGACATGCTGTCCCCGTTCCTCGCGGTGATCGCCCAGGACCCGGTGCTGCGCCGGGTGAAGCTGATCGCCGAGCCGTGGGACGTCGGCAACGGCGGCTATCAGGTGGGGGCCTTCCCGCCGCTGTGGACGGAGTGGAACGACCGCTACCGAGACGCCGTCCGCGACTTCTGGCGCGGTGCGCTGCCCGACGTACGGGATCTCGGCTACCGGCTGACCGGGTCGAGCGATCTGTACGCGTGGGGCGGCCGCCGCCCGTACGCCTCCGTCAACTTCATCACGGCGCACGACGGGTTCACCCTGCGCGACCTGGTGAGTTACGAGCAGAAGCACAACGAGGCCAACGGCGAGGGCAACCGGGACGGGACGTCGGACAACCGGGCCTGGAACTGCGGCGCCGAGGGCGAGACCGACGACGGCACGGTCAACGCGCTGCGCCGCCGCCAGCTGCGCAACCTCCTCACCACGCTGCTGCTGTCGACCGGTGTGCCGATGCTCGTCGCGGGCGACGAGATGGGCCGCACCCAGGGCGGCAACAACAACGCCTACTGCCAGGACAACGAGGTCAGCTGGCTGGACTGGTCGCTCCTGGAGCAGCCGCAGTGGCGGGAGCTGACCGAGCTGACGGCCCGGGTGCTGGAGCTGCGCCACACCCATCCGGTGCTGCGCCGCCGGGCGTTCTTCTCCGGGCGGGCGCAGGCCCCGGACGGGCTGCGGGACCTGGCGTGGTTCACCCGGCAGGGGGCGGAGATGACGGAGGAGGACTGGTACGCGCCGGCGGCGACGGTCGGGCTCTACCTCTCCGGGCGGGACATCCCGGGCCGGGACGCGCGGGGCGAGCAGGTGACCGACGACAGCTTCCTGGCGGTCCTGCACGCCGGGGACCGGCCGGCGGACTTCCTGCTGCCGGGTCCGCCGTGGGCGGACGCCTACGAACTGGTCCTGGACACCTCGCTGGAGGACCAGTCCGCCGCGCCCGGCACGGTCCACCGGGGCGACGCATCGCTCACGGTGCCGGCGCGGTCGGTCCTGCTGCTGCGGGTGAGGTCCTGACGCGGGACGGGGGCCGGGAGGCGGTCAGCCGAGGATGCCGCGTTCGTAGGCCACCGCGACGGCCGCCGCGCGGTCCTTGGCGCCCAGCTTGGCGAAGACATGGGTGAGGTGGGTCTTCACGGTCGCCTCGCTGATGAACAGCTCGGCGGCGATCTCGCGGTTCGGCGTCCCCCGGGCGACGAGCCCGAGCACCTCGCGCTCGCGGGCGGACAGCTGTTCGTTGCCGGGCGCGGCCGGGGTGCGTACGCGGGAGATCAGCCGGGAGGCGACCGCCGGTGACAGGACCGTGCGGCCGTCGGCGGCGGCGCGTACGGCGGTGAACAGCTCGTCGCGGGGCGCGTCCTTGAGCAGGTAGCCGGTGGCGCCCGCCTCGATCGCGGGCAGCGTGTCGGAGTCGGTGTCGTACGTGGTGAGGACCAGGACCTTGGAGCGGGCGCCGCGCCGGGCCAGTTCGGTGATCGCCGCGACACCGCCGCCGCCGGGCATCCGCAGGTCCATGAGGACGACATCCGGGTCGAGCCGGACGGCCATGTCGACGCCCTCGACCCCGTCGGCCGCTTCGCCGAGCACCCGGAACTCGCCGGCCGACTCGAACATGCCGCGCAGTCCGTCCCGTACGACGGGGTGGTCGTCGACGACGATCAGTGTGATGACGCGCGCGGGTTCCCGGTCCATGGCGGTCCACCGTACTGTGCCGCGCTGCCGTGCGGTGTCTCAGTCGTGACGGACCATCGGGACCCGGGCGCAGACCGCGGTGCCGAGACCGGGGCCGGTCTCCACCTCGACGGTGCCCGCGATGCGTTCGGCCCGGGCCCGCATGCCGCCGAGGCCGAAGCCGCCCGCGCCCCGGTAGGGCGGCAGCCCGGCCGGGTCGAAGCCGCGGCCGTCGTCCCGTACGTCGAGCGAGATCTCGTCGCCCATGTAGGAGAGGGTGACGCCGGCCCGGGACGCGGCGGCGTGCCGGTCCGCGTTGGCGAGGGCCTCCTCGGCGATGCGCAGCAGGGTGGCGCCGACCTCGTCGTGCAGCGGTTCGGCGGTGCCGGTCACGGTGAACTCGGCGCGCACGCCTGTCCGTTGCGACCAGCTGGTGACCGTTTTCTCCAGGGCGCCGGGCAGGTCGTCGTGTTCCAGCGCGGTGGGCACGAGGTTGTGCACCGAGCGGCGCGCCTCGCCGAGGCTGTGCCGGGCGAGGGCGGCGGCGCGCACGAGGTGGTCCCGGGCGAGCGCGGGGTCCTTCTCCGCCGTGGAGGTGACGGCCTGGAGCTGGGCGATGATGCCGGTCAGGCCCTGGGCGATGGTGTCGTGGATCTCCGCGGCCAGCCGGCTCCGCTCGTCGGCGACGCCCGCCTCGCGGGCCTGCACCAGGAGTTGGGCGTGCAGTCCGGCGTTCTCCGCCAGGGCCTGTTCGAGACGGGCGTTGGCCGACTCCAGGGCGGTGATGGTGTCGGTCTGGGTACGGGTCTGCTCGGCCTCCCGGTTGCCGATCTGGGCGAAGATCATGGTGAGGGAGCCGTGGACGGCCAGCAGGATGGCGAAGACGACCCAGTTCATGAGGGTGGTGGGCGGCAGTCCGCTGCCCGACTGCGCTCCGGCCATGATGACCGCGGTGACCAGCAGCCCGGCCCGCATGCCGCCTCGGGGGAGCACCCGGCCGGCGTCGAAGTAGCCGAGCACGGTGTAGATCGAGAAGAACGGGTTGCACCAGGTGAGTCCGAGGGCCAGCAGTGTGCGGACGGCGAAGTAGGCCTGCGCCGCCCGCGATCCGGGCCGGACCGAGGTGCGGCTCCACCAGAGCTGGAGGCCGAGCGCCGCCGGCAGGAGCGCGGCCGCGGCGTACACGTCCGCGCGGGACATGATGAACCCGCTGGTCACCGCCGAGACCACGGCGCCCAGGGCGAGCAGTCCGTACGGTCCGTGCCGGAAGAACCGCTCCCACCACTCCTCGGCCGTCGTCACACCGGTCATGGATTCCCCCTCCCCCGTGTCCATGGGAGAAGTCTCCCCCGCCTCGCCCTGACGTCTACTCCCAGCGGAAGGTACGGATCGCGGCCGCCGCCGCGAGTACGGTCCACAGCGCCATCACCCCGAGGTACGCCCAGTTCGGCCAGGCGCCGGAGGAGGCCCGGTCCAGTGCCTGGGAGGCCGCGCCGAACGGGGTGGCCTGGACGATGCGGCGCAGTGTGCCGGGCATGGTCTGCACGGGCACCCAGACGCCCGCGGTGAACATCATCACGAAGTAGACGACGGAGCCGATCGCGGCCGAGATCCTGGTGGTGCGGGAGACCGAGCAGACCAGCGCGCCCAGGGCCAGCACACAGGCGACGGCGAGCAGCAGCGCCAGGAGGTAGCCGAACGGCTGCCCGGGGAGCCGCACTCCGAAGGCGATCCGGCCGACGGCCGTGACCAGGACGGTGGAGCCGAGCGCCGCCCCGCCGTGCAGTGCGATCTGCGCGCCGAGCAGGGCGGATGGCCGTACCGGGGTGGTCGACATGCGGCGCAGGATGCCGCGTTCGCGGTAGCCGGTCAGTACGGGCGGCATCGCCTGGAGACCGGCCATGATCATGGCGAGGAGCACCGCCACGGGTACGTACAGATCGATGACTCGGCGGCCGCCGAGTCCGTCGTCGGGGTGGCGGAAGGACGGGATCAGTCCGAGGACCGTCAGGAGCGCGGCCGGGAAGACGAGGATCCAGAACAGGCTGCCGGGTTCGCGGAGGAAGAGCCGTGCCTCGGACCTCAGGACCGCGAGCTTCGGTCCCGCGGATGCGGTGCGGGGCGCGGGGGCGGTGTTCGCTGTGGCCATCTCAGGCTGCCCGTTCTGTCAGGCCGCGCTCTTCCGCAGGGCCGGGGTGCTCGGTGAGGTCGAGGAAGGCGTCGTCGAGGGTGGCCTCGGCGACACGGAGCCGGTGCGCGGTGATGCGGAGCCTGGCCAGCACGGAGATGACGGCGTTGACGGTTTCGTCGGTGCCGTTGATGACGAGGCGCCCGTTCCTGTTCTCGCACGAGGCGACACCGGGCAGCCGGGCCAGTTCGGCGTCGGGCAGCGGTTCGGAGGGGGTGAAGGTGATGGCGGTGGAGCTGCCCGCACGCGCGATCAGCCCGGACGGGGTGTCGAGGGCGGCGACCCGGCCCCGGTCGATCACCGCGACCCGGTCGCAGAGGCGCTGGGCCTCCTCCATGAAGTGGGTGACCAGCACGACCGTGACGCCGCTGTCCCGTACCTCCTCGATCAGCTGCCAGGTGTCGCGCCGGGCCCGTGGGTCCAGCCCGGTGGTCAGCTCGTCGAGGACGACGACGCGGGGACTGCCGACGAGGGCGAGGGCGATGGACAGGCGTTGCTTCTGGCCACCGGAGAGCCGGGCGAACCGGGTGGTCAGCCTGGTGTGCAGGCCGAGCCGTTCGGCGAGCGGCCGCCAGTCGGCCGGGTTCGGGTAGAAGGCGCTGTACAGCTCCAGCGCCTCGCGCACCGTCATCTTCGGCTGCAGTTCGCTCTCCTGGAGCTGCGCGCCCAGCAGGAGCGTCACCCGGTCGTGGTCGGCGACGGGGTCGAGCCCGGCGACCCGGACCGTCCCCTCGTCGGGGATCCGCAGCCCCTCGACGCATTCGACGGTGGTGGTCTTGCCCGCACCGTTGGGGCCGAGGATCCCGAAGATCTCCCCCTCCTCGACGGAGAGGCTCACCCCGTCGACCACGGGGCGGCCGGCGTAGGTCTTGCGCACCCCGTTCACTTCGATGATTGCCATGCCTGTGAGCATCCGCGCCGAGGGCTTCCGGCGGCATCCGCCATCGCGCTCGGACCGGCATCGGCCGATCGGTTGATGCCGGGCTACGACCCTGCCCGCAGCGGGCACCGGGGAGGCGAAAACCACATGAACGATGTCAGTGGTGAAACGTAGGCTCGCCCCTGATGCCCGAAGAACATGCAGAGCCCAAGGACCGGTCCGCCGCGCGTTCCCTGCTGCGGCTGTGGCCGTATGTGAAGCCGGTACGCACCCGCCTGTTCGGCGCCGCCCTGATCGCGGTGGCCGCCTCCTGTCTGGGCCTGGTGATCCCGCTCGTACTGAAGTGGATCGTCGACGGTCCGGTCGCGGGGCGGGACCCGGACGGGGTCTGGCTCGGGGCGCTGTTCCTGCTGCTGCTCGGGATCGCCGAGGCGGTGCTGTTCGGGGTGCGCCGATGGATGGTGGCGCGTCCGCTGGCCGGGGTCGAGGCGGCGATGCGGGCCGACCTCTACCGGCACCTGCAACGGCTGCCGGTGGCCTTCCACGACCGCTGGCCCTCGGGCCAGTTGCTGTCGCGCGGGACCACGGACCTGATGCTGGTGCGGATGTTCCTCGCCTTCCCGCTGACGTTCCTGCTGGTCAACGCCACCACGATCCTGATCGGATTCGTGATCCTGCTGCTCCAGGAGTGGACGCTCGGCCTGGTGCTGCTCGCCCCCGTCGTGCCACTGGTGATCATCTGCTCGGTCTTCGAGACGAAGTACGCGGTGGTGGCGCGCACGGCCCAGGACCAGGTGGGCGATCTGACGACGGTGGTCGAGGAGAGCGTCCTCGGCATCCGCATCATCAAGGGCTTCGGCCGGCACCGCAGCCAGGCGCTCGCCTTCCGGGCGCTCTCCCAGCGGCTGCGGACCACGGAGCTCACCAAGGCGCGGCTGCTCGCGGGCATCTGGGCCCTCATCACGACCATTCCCGAACTCGCGATCGGCGCCGCGCTGGTGCTCGGCACGATCGAGGTCGCGGACGGCGGTCTGTCGGCGGGCACGCTGGTCGCCTTCCTCTCGACGGCGCTGGCGCTGCGGTGGCCGGTCGAGTCGATCGGCTTCCTGCTGGCGATGAGCCAGGAGTCGGCGACGGCGACCGAGCGGTTCTTCGAGGTGATGGACGTGGCCGAGGAGGCGGACACCTCGGTGTCCGGCGACGGCGCGGCCACCGGACTCCCCGAGGCGGGCGGCATGGTCTTCGAGGGCGTCGAGTTCCGCTATCCCGACGCGGAGGACGGTTCCGTGCCCGTCCTGGCCCGGATCGACCTGCGGATCAGGCCCGGCGAGACGATGGCCCTGGTCGGGGCCACCGGGTCCGGGAAGACCACGCTCACCGCCCTCGTGCCCCGGCTGCACGACGCCACGTCCGGGCGGATCACGCTGGACGGCGAGGACATCACCGCCATGCCGCGCGAACGGCTGCGGGAGCTGGTCTCGGTGGCGTTCGAGGAGCCGACGCTCTTCTCGGCGAGTGTCGGGGAGAACGTGCTGATGGGCTCGGACGGCGCGGGCGAGGAGGAGCTGCTACGGGCCCTGTCGGTCGCGCAGGCCGACTTCGTCCACGATCTGCCGCAGGGCGTGGACACCCAGGTCGGCGAGCAGGGCCTGAGCCTCTCGGGCGGCCAGCGCCAGCGCCTCGCCCTGGCCAGGGCCGTCGTGGGCCGGCCCCGCTTCCTGGTGCTCGACGACCCGCTCTCCGCGCTGGACGTGCACACGGAGACGCTGGTCGAGGCCGCGCTGCGGCGGGTGCTGGAGGAGACCACGGCGGTGGTGGTCGCGCACCGGCCGTCCACCGTGATGCTCGCGGACCGGGTGGCGCTGCTCTCGGAGGGCCGGATCGTCGCGGTCGGCACCCACCAGGAACTGCTGCGCGGCAACGCCGAGTACGCCTGGCTGATGTCGGGCGCGGGCGTCACCGACGGCGGTGAGCCCACCGGCGTGCCCCTTCCGGGCGCGTCGGCCGATGACCTTCCGGGCGTGCACGCCCCTGCCGAGGAGAGCAGCACCCGATGACCAGCACCACGACCGGACGCCCCACCGAGCCGGGCGACAGCGACGACGCGGGCGCGGGGACCACGCCCGCCCAGGCCCCTGAGGCAGCGGTCGGTGCGTCCGGCCGGCGGCCGGGTGACCCCTTCGACCGCGACGACCTGCCCACCCCGCGCGGCGCCACCCGCGCCCTGCTCGTCTCGCTGCTGCGGCCGATGCGGGGCCGGGTGGTGGTGGCCGCGCTGTTCCTGCTGGTCCAGCAGGCCGCGGTGCAGGCGGGTCCGTTGCTGGTGGCGTACGCCATCGACAGCGGGGTGCCCGCGTTCCGGGACGAGGACTACGGGCCGCTGATCGCCGTGGCGCTCGGCTACGCGCTCTGCTCGGCGGCCGCGGGCGCCATGCAGTACGCCTTCATCCTGGCCTCCGCCCAGGTCAACCAGAAGGTGCTGCTCGATCTGCGCGGCCGGATCTTCCGCCATGCGCAGGCGCTGAGCGTGGACTTCCACGAGCGGTACACCTCGGGGCGGCTGATCTCCCGGTCCACCACCGATGTGGAGTCGCTGCGGGAGCTGCTCAGCGAGGGGCTGCAGGAGCTGATCGGTGTCGTCCTCTCCTTCGTCTCCATCTCCGTGATGCTGCTCTGGCTGGACTTCGGCACCGGCGCCGTCGCGGTGCTCTCCTTCGTGCCGCTGTATCTGCTGGTGCGGCTCTACCAGCGCCGGGCCGCCGTGGTCTTCGCCGCGCGGTCGACGGCGATCGCCGCGGTCATCGTGAAGTTCGCGGAGACGATGAACGGCATCCGTCCCGTCCAGGCCTTCCGCCGCGAGCCCGTCAACGACGGGGTGTTCCGGAAGCTGAACCACGCGCACCGGCGGACGAACGGCGACGCGATGCTGGAGAACGCGCGCTACGTCGTCGGGTCCCGGCTGGTCGCCAACACCGCGGTGGCCGGAATCGTTCTCTGGGGTGCCTACCGGGTCGCGTCCGGGAGTCTCGCCCTCGGGGTGCTGGCCGCGGTGGTGCTGTATCTGCGCCGGCTGTACGACCCCATCGACCGGCTCTCCATGTTCCTCAACTCCTACCAGTCGGCGGCCGCTTCGCTGGAGAAGATCGCCGGGCTGCTGGCCCAGACGCCCACCGTCCCCGAGGCCGTGGAGCCGCGGGAGCTGCCGCCGCTGACGGGCGGGCACCCGGGCCGCGCGGTGGTGTTCGACGGGGTGAGCTTCGCCTACCGCACGGGCGGTGAGGTGCTGCCCCGCTTCGATCTGACCGTTCCCGCGGGTCAGACGGTGGCCGTGGTCGGTTCGACGGGAGCGGGCAAGTCGACGCTGGCCAAGCTGCTGGCCCGGTTCTACGACCCGACCGAGGGCCGGGTGCTGCTGGACGGCGCCGACCTGCGGGACCTGGCCACGCCCGAACTGCGGCGCGGGGTGGTGATGGTGACCCAGGAGGCCTTCCTGTTCTCCGGCACGGTCGCGGAGAACATCGCGATCGGCAGCCCGGACGCGACGCGCGAGGAGATCGAGCAGGCCGCCAAGGCGATCGGCGCCCATGACTTCATCGCCGGTCTGCCCGACGGGTACGACACGGACGTACGCAAGCGGGGCGGCCGGATCTCGGCAGGTCAGCGCCAGTTGGTCGCCTTCGCCCGCGCCCTGCTCGCCGACCCGGCGGTGCTGATCCTCGACGAGGCGACCAGCTCGCTGGACATCCCCGGTGAACGTGCGGTGCAGCGGGCGATGGACACCGTGCTGCACGGCCGCACCGCGGTGGTCATCGCCCACCGTCTGTCGACCGTGGAGATCGCGGACCGGGTGCTGGTGATGGAGCACGGCCGGATCGTGGAGGACGGCGCCCCGGCGGAGCTGATCGGCGGCACGGGCCGGTTCGCCGGCCTGCACCGTGCGTGGCGGGAGAGCCTGGCCTGAGGGGAACCGTGGCGGCGCCGCACCGGGGCGCCGCCACATGGCCGGGCGGGCTACCCGCCGAAGGTGCGATGGCGCGGATCGAGCCACAGTGCGGAGCCGTCTCGACAGGTGGGACCCCGCCACTTCTTCACATGCGTTTCGAACACGACACCTTCGGCTCCGACCTCAACGCACTCTTCACCTTCGGGCTTCCGGAGCCCTCGGCAACATCGCGGCAATGATCGGCGAAACGTCCGCTTAACGAACATGACCAATCCAGCAACGGACGAATTCCGGCCAACTTGTTGACGCGGTCCTGACAGAGAGCCATTGCTGCTGACACTGTTCACCCCGTTCTGCGCACTGCTTGCTCTGCCCGGACGGCTCACCCAGCCGCCGGTACCCCCCTCGCAGAAGGAGTCCGCGTGAGATCCACGCTCAGCCGTCGTACCACCGCGACCGGCGCTCTGATAGCCGCAGCAGCACTCCTCGCCGTAGGAGTCCAGACCGGAACAGCCACCGCCACACCGGGCGGTACCGCCGAGGCCACCCCCGTCGCCTCCGGCGCCAACCCGGGCGCGCTGCCCAGGCAGCTCTCCCCCTCGCAGCGCGCCGAGCTGATCCGTGAGGCCACCGCGAGCAGGGCGGCCACGGCGAAGCAGCTGGGGCTCGGCTCGCAGGAGAAGCTCGTCGTCCGGGACGTCATCCAGGACAACGACGGCACCACGCACACGCGTTACGAGCGCACCTTCGGCGGACTGCCCGTCCTCGGCGGCGACCTGGTCGTCCAGGAGTCCAAGGCCGGCGCGACCAAGAGCGTCACCAAGGCGTCCAGGACGACCTCGGCGCAGCTCAAGGCCGTCGACACGACCGCGGACATCGCCCCGGCGGCCGCCGAGAAGCAGGCGCTCGGCCTGGCCAAGGCGGACGGCTCGTCCAAGGCCGCGGCCGACAAGGCGCCCCGCAAGGTCGTCTGGATGGCCTCGGGCACACCGCAGCTCGCCTACGAGACCGTGGTCGGCGGCCTCCAGGAGGACGGCACCCCGAACGCGCTGCACGTCGTCACCGACGCCACCTCCGGCGCCAAGCTCTACGAGTGGCAGGCGATCGAGAACGGCGTCGGCAACACGGAGTACAGCGGTCAGGTCACCCTGAACACCTCGGGGTCGTACAACCTGACGGACACCACGCGCGGCAACCACAAGACGTACAACCTGAACCACGGCACGTCGGGGACCGGCACCCTCTTCTCCGGCACCGACGACGTCTGGGGCAACGGACTCGCCTCGAACGCCGAGACCGCCGCGGCGGACGCCCACTACGGTGCGGCCGAGACCTGGGACTACTACAAGAACGTCCACGGCCGGACCGGCATCAAGGGCAACGGCGTCGGCGCGTACTCCCGCGTCCACTACGGCAACAGCTACGTCAACGCCTTCTGGGACGACAGCTGCTTCTGCATGACGTACGGCGACGGCAGCGGCAACGCCTCGCCGCTCACCTCGCTGGACGTCGCGGCCCACGAGATGAGCCACGGTGTCACCTCCAACACCGCCGGCCTGATCTACAGCGGTGAGTCCGGCGGCCTCAACGAGGCCACCAGCGACATCTTCGCCACTGCCGTCGAGTTCTACGCGAACAACTCCACCGACGTCGGCGACTACCTCATCGGCGAGAAGATCGACATCAACGGCGACGGCACCCCGCTGCGCTACCAGGACAAGCCGAGCCGGGACGGGGCGTCCAAGGACGCCTGGTACTCGGGCATCGGCAACGTCGACGTCCACTACTCCTCGGGCCCGGCGAACCACTTCTTCTACCTCCTCTCGGAGGGCAGCGGCGCCAAGACCATCAACGGCGTCTCCTACAACTCGCCGACCTCCGACGGCCTGCCGGTGACCGGCATCGGCCGCGCCAAGGCGGAGCAGATCTGGTTCAAGGCGCTCTCCACGAAGTTCACCTCCACCACCAACTACGCGGCCGCCCGCACGGGCACCCTGGCCGTGGCCGGTGAGCTGTACGGCACGACCAGCGCCGAGTACAAGTCCGTCGCCGACGCGTGGGCCGGCATCAACGTCGGTACCCGTCCCGGTGGCGGCACCGACCCCGGCGGCACGGTGTTCGAGAACACCACCGTCGTCTCCATCCCGGACGCCGGCTCGGCCGTCACCAGCTCCGTCAACGTCACCGGCCGCACCGGCAACGCGCCCAGCACCCTCAAGGTCGGGGTGGACATCACCCACACCTACCGCGGTGACCTGGTGCTCGACCTCATCGCCCCGGACGGCAGCGCCTACCGCCTGAAGAACTCCTCGTCGAGCGACTCGGCGGACAACGTCAAGACGACGTACACCGTGAACGCCTCGTCGGAGGCCGCGAACGGCACCTGGAAGCTGAAGGTCCAGGACGTCTACGCGAGCGACACCGGGAAGATCAACAGCTTCAAGCTGACCTTCTGATCGGCTGATCCCCCTGATCCACTGATCCACTGATCGGCCACGGCCCCGCCCGGGAGGAGACCACTCCTCCCGGGCGGCTGTGTGCGGTCAGTTCGGGTTGTCCGCGTGGGTCAGCGTCTCCCAGGCGACGAACAGGTTGTTGGACCCGGCCGGCCGCTGCCGCTCGGTCAGGGTCTGGGTGTTGGTCATCGCGATGCCCATCCGGTTGTGCAGCGCGTTGTAGCCGACCTCGGTGACCGGCCCGAGGCTGTCCTTGAGCGATCCCCCGCACAGCGACGACGGCACGGCGGCCCCCAGCTGGTACTTGGCGTGCAGACCGAGCGCGTGGCGCAGCCGGTCGGCGATCTCCGGGTAGAGGTCCTGCCCCTGGATCCGGCTGGTCTCGGCGATGTGCGAGATCGCGGAGAGACCGTATCCGGTGTGGGTCAGGTCGCGGCAGGTCTCCTGAGAGAGACCGTCCATGAACGTGGACTGCCCCTGCCAGTAGTTGATGATCTTGTCGCGGGTGTCCAGCCCGCTGCCCGGTGCGGCCTTCGGCAGGGAGCCGTCCGCGGTCACGTAGATGTACGCGGGGACACGTCCGCGGAACTTGGTGACGGCCTTGTCGTACGAGGTGCGGTCCTCCAGGAAGACCGAGATGCCGATCGCGGCCTCGGTCATGCTGAGTTCCCAGTTGCCGTTGCTGTTGGAGCCGTTGATGACCTTCGGCAGGTAGACGTCGCGCAGCATGGTGGCGAAGCGGCCGGAGTTAGGCCAGCTGCTGTACGTGTACTTGATGATCTCGGCGGCCCGCGGCCAGGACGAGCCCGCCCAGCCGGTCTGGAGCGGGGCGTTGCTGTTGGTGTGGTCCCTGATCACGGCCGACCAGGCGTCCATGATCTCGACGGCCTTGGCGGCGTAGCGGCTGTCCTGGGTGATGTACCAGGCCAGCGAGAGGGTGTAGGCGGCTATCGCGTCCTCGCGCTCGTCGGTGCAGCCGTAGTTGGGGTTGGAGTACGAGCCGCACTCCACCACGGCGCGGGGTTTGGCCGTGCGGCCGAGCGAGGCGTACTTGCTCGCCATCATCTGGTCGAACGCGCCCTTCCAGGGCTGCGCCCCGGCCTGCACCTTGGCGCGTACGAAGTCGAGCTGGGGGCGGCTGACGAGTACGCCGGGGTGGGTGAAGGCCGCGGGGGCGGCGGCCCGGGCGGCCGGCGGGGCGGCGTCGGGGGCGGCCCGGACGGCCGATGCCGGGGCCATGGAGATGCCGGTGAGCAGGGCCGCGAGGGCGGTGGCGAGGCCGAGGCCGCGTCCGATGGTTCCGGTGCGCATGTGGGGGTGCCTTCCGGTGCGGAGGAGGTCCACAACGCGGCCCGAAACACGGCTAGTTCATGTCCGTGAACATTGGGTCGGGTTGTGAACTCTGCAATGAGTGTGGAACCTAAAGCCATCCCATGGACACGTCAAGGTCTTGTGTTCAGAAAGCGAAGGACCCGCACCCGGGCAGCCGAAGGGCCCGGCACCTCAGCGGTGCCGGGCCCTCGTGACACGGACCGTCAGCGCATCAGCAGTCCCGCGCCCTCGCCCGTGGCCTCCGTCGGCTGTGCGACCAGGCCGAGTTCGGCGCCGGTGGCCAGCAGCCGGTGGGCCGGGAGCACCCGCACGGTGTAGCCGTACGGACCGGTGCGGTCCAGCGCGAGCGGGCCGTCGTACAGCCAGCGGCCCTCCAGGTCCTGGCCGCCCGCCGGTTTCAGCGGGAAGACCTGGGCGTCCGAGATCGTGTCGGCGGAGTCGACGCGGCCGGCCACCGCCTGCACCTCCACGTCGTCCGGGTCCAGCACCCCGAGGGTGATCCGGACCCGCAGCGCCAGGGTGGCGCCCAGCTCGGCCGAACCGCCGGCCGCGGTGGGCGTCACCGCCTCCACATGGTCGACGGCCACCCGCGGCCAGGCCGCCCGCACCCTGGCCTTCCAGCCGGCCAGCTCCCGGGCCGCGTCACCGTCCAGGGCGCGCCTGGCCTGCGCCGCTGGGGCGTACAGCCGCTCCACGTACTCGCGGACCATCCGGTCGGCGAGCACCTTGGGCCCCAGTGTGCCCAGGGTGCGGCGGACCATCTCGATCCAGCGCCCGGGCAGCCCCTCCGCGCCGCTGTCGTAGAAGCGCGGCGCGACCCGGTCCTCGATCAGCTCGTAGAGGGCGTTCGCCTCCAGGTCGTCGCGCCGGTCCTCGTCCAGCGCGGAGCCGTCGGCCGTCGGGATGGCCCAGCCGAAGTCCGGCTCGAACCACTCGTCCCACCAGCCGTCCAGGACCGAGAGGTTGAGGCAGCCGTTGAGCGCCGCCTTCATCCCGCTCGTACCGCACGCCTCCAGCGGGCGCAGCGGGTTGTTCAGCCAGACATCGCAGCCCGGGTAGAGCTTCTGGGCCATCGCCATCCCGTAGTCGGGCAGGAAGACGATGCGGTGGCGGACCCGCGGATCGTCGGCGAACCGGACCAGCTCCTGGACCAGCCGTTTCCCGCTGTCGTCGGCCGGGTGGGCCTTGCCCGCCACGACGATCTGGATCGGGCGCTCGGGGTGCAGGAGCAGCCCCCGCAGCCGGTCCCGGTCGCGCAGCATCAGCGTCAGCCGCTTGTACGAGGGCACCCGGCGGGCGAAGCCGATCGTCAGCACGTCGGGGTCCAGCACCCCGTCGATCCAGCCCAGTTCGGCGGACTCGGCGCCCCGGGTGCGCCAGGAGGCGTGCAGCCGCTGCCGCACCTCGGTCACCAGCTGTTCGCGCAGGGTCCGGCGCAGGTCCCAGAGCTGCCGGTCGGGGATCTGCGCGGCGGCGTCCCACCGGCCGGGGGTGCCCCCGGACTCGGCGCGCAGCCGGTAGACCTCGGGCGCGACCCAGGTGGGTGCGTGGACGCCGTTGGTCACGGAGGTGATCGGCACCTCCGGCGGGTCGAAGCCCGGCCAGAGACCGGCGAACATCTCCCGGCTGACCGCGCCGTGCAGGGTGGAGACCCCGTTGGCGCGCTGGGCGAGCCGGAGTCCCATCACCGCCATGTTGAAGACGCCCGGGTCGCCGCCCGGGTACGTCTCGGTGCCCAGCCGCAGGATGCGGTCGGCCGCGACGCCGGGCAGTTCGCCGTCGTCGCCGAAGTGGCGGGCGACCAGGTCGCGGTCGAAGCGGTCGATGCCGGCCGGGACCGGGGTGTGGGTGGTGAAGACGGTGCCGGCCCGGACGGACTCCACCGCGGAGTCGAAGTCGAGACCGGTGCCGGAGAGCTCCCGGATGCGTTCGAGGCCGAGGAAGCCGGCGTGGCCCTCGTTGGTGTGGAAGACCTCGGGTTCCGGGTGGCCGGTGAGCCGGCAGTAGGTCCGCACCGCGCGGACCCCGCCGATGCCCAGCAGCATCTCCTGGAGCAGCCGGTGTTCGCTGCCGCCGCCGTACAGCCGGTCGGTGACCTCGCGTTCGCCCGGGGCGTTGTCCTCGACGTCGGAGTCGAGCATGAGCAGCGGCACCCGGCCCACCTGGGCCTGCCAGATCTGGGCGTGCAGGGAGCGGCCGCCGGGGAGGGCCAGGACGACCTGGCTGGGGGTCCCGTCGGCCTCGCGGACGAGGGTGAGCGGGAGTTCGTTCGGGTCGAGGACGGGATAGTGCTCCTGCTGCCAGCCGTCCCGCGAGAGGCTCTGGCGGAAGTAGCCGTGGCGGTAGAGCAGGCCGACGCCGACGAGGGGGACGCCCAGGTCGCTGGCGGCCTTCAGATGGTCTCCGGCGAGGATGCCGAGTCCGCCGGAGTACTGCGGCAGGGCCGCCGTGACGCCGAACTCGGGCGAGAAGTAGGCGATGGCGGCGGGGAGCCCGTCGCCGTGGGCGCGTTGTTCCTGGTACCACCTGGGGCCCTCCAGGTAGGCCCGGAGGTCGGCGGACACCTCGTTGAGCCGGCTCAGGAACGGCTCGTCCCTGGCCAGCTCGGCCAGCCGCCCGGCGGACACGGCGCCGAGCATGCGCACGGGGTCGCACTCCGCCGTCCGGCCGGCCACCGGGTCGACGGCCTGGAAGAGCTCACGGGTCTCGGTGTGCCAGGACCAGCGCAGATTGCGCGCGAGGTCGCTGAGCGGTTGTAGGGGGTCGGGGAGGACGGGACGCACGGTGAATCGACGAATGGCCTTCACGTATTCCACCTTTACAGGGGACGTACGAATCCGAGGGGACGCACCACGGTGTGCGCCGCTCCGTCACCCTCGACGGTAGCGGGGTGCGGCACCCGGCAACCACGGCGCGCGGGCGGTGCACGGTGTGCGACCCCTGACATCCCGTCCGCCCCGCCCGCCCCGTACGCCCGGATCACTGGCATCCCGTCAGCACCGTCCGCAGATCCAGACACATCCGTCACAGGCGTTATGGCCGATTCCCTCCCCTCATGCGGCCTTGTGGGCCTTCGCGCCACAGGGAAAGCTGCCCTGTGGCGCCCGTACCGACCGGCGTGCACCGGTTCCGCGCAATCCCGCGCACGCGCGGCGGAGCCCGGCGCATTCAGACCGTCACAGATACGCCCGAGTAGTTAACAAACCACCGGATTGGCCCACCGAGATCCGTGGGAAGGCTTCTCCGGTACCCGGAACGAATGCATTCGGACGACAGCCGAAGGCCGTCCCACTCCGGCCCTCGCACGGTTAACCCGCTGTCCATCGGCGATCCGCTCATGGTTCGTATGCAATCGGTACGGGTCATGTACGCATTCGGTCCACACCCGTGCACCACACCCGCGCCCCATCCATTCGAGTGCCATTCGAGTGAACGCGGACAGGAGCGGCCATGCCCACACCCCACCAGTCATCCACGGAGCAGCTAGAAAGGACGGAACCCCATCATCGCGGCGCGCGCGTTCAGCCCTCCGCGCCCGTCTCGCGCCCTGCCGAGTCCGAGCTCCAGTCCCCAGGTGATTCCATGATCGGTCGCATTCCCGTCCTCGACGTCCGTCCGCTCGTCGACTGCGGCAGAAGGCCCGCCAAGGCCGTCGCCGGTGAAACCTTCCAGGTTTCGGCGACCGTCTTCCGCGAGGGCCATGACGCGGTCGCGGCCAACGCCGTCCTGCGGGACCCGAGCGGGCGCCGGGGCCCCTGGACGCCGATGCGCGAACTCGCCCCGGGCACCGACCGCTGGGGCGCCGAGGTGACGCCGGACGCCGAGGGCCGCTGGACGTACACGGTCGAGGCCTGGAGCGATCCGGTGGCGACCTGGCGGCACGCGGCGCAGATCAAGATCCCGGCGGGGATCGACACCGCGCTGGTCCTGGCGGAGGGCGCCGAGCTCTTCGAGCGGGCCGCGGAGGGGGTGCCGAAGAAGGACGGGCGCGAGGCGGTGCTGGCCGCGGTCGACGCCCTGCGCGACACGTCCAGGCCCGCCGCCGCCCGGCTGGCCGCCGCGCTGACCCCGGAGGCGGACGACGCGCTGGCCCGCCACCCCCTGCGCGAACTGGTCACGGCCTCGCGCCCGCACCCGCTCCTCGTCGAGCGCCGGCGCGCGCTGTACGGCTCCTGGTACGAGCTGTTCCCCCGCTCCGAAGGGGCCAGGACCGAGCCGGCGAAGGCGCCGCGCAAGAGCCGTACGGGCAAGACCCCGGCCCCGAAGCCGCCCCGGATCATCAGCGGCACCTTCCGCACCGCGGCCGAACGGCTGCCCGCGGTCGCCGCCATGGGGTTCGACGTGGTCTATCTGCCGCCCATCCACCCCATCGGCACCACCCACCGCAAGGGCCCCAACAACTCCCTCTCCCCCGCCGCGCACGACGTGGGTGTGCCGTGGGCGATCGGCTCCGCCGACGGCGGCCACGACGCGGTCCACCCGGATCTCGGCACGCTCGACGACTTCGACCACTTCGTCGAGACGGCCCGCACCCTGCGCATGGAGATCGCGCTGGACTTCGCGCTCCAGTGCTCGCCCGACCATCCGTGGGTGGAGCAGCATCCGGAATGGTTCCACCACCGCGCCGACGGCACGATCGCGTACGCGGAGAATCCGCCCAAGAAATACCAGGACATCTATCCGATCGCCTTCGACAAGGACCTCCGGGGCCTCGTCACGGAGACCGTGCGCATCCTGCGCTTCTGGATGGACCACGGCGTGCGCATCTTCCGCGTCGACAATCCGCACACCAAGCCGGTGATCTTCTGGGAGAAGGTGATCGCCGACATCAACCGCACCGATCCCGATGTGATCTTCCTGGCCGAGGCATTCACCCGGCCCGCGATGATGCGGACCCTCGGCGCCATCGGATTCCAGCAGTCGTACACGTACTTCACCTGGCGCAACACCCGGCAGGAAATCACCGAGTACGTGACCGAGCTGTCCGGTGAATCGGCCTCCTTCATGAGGCCCAATTTCTTCGTGAACACCCCCGACATCCTTCCCGGGTATCTCCAGGAGGGCGGCAGGCCGGCCTTCGAGGCACGGGCGGTGCTCGCGGCGACCCTCTCCCCGTCCTGGGGGGTGTACGCGGGGTACGAGCTGTGCGAGAACACCCCGGTCCGCAGCGGCAGTGAGGAGTACCTCGACTCGGAGAAGTACGAGATCCGGCCCAGGGACTGGGAAGCCGCCGAGCGCGAGGGCCGGTCGCTGGCCCCGCTGCTCACCACACTCAACCGGATCAGGCGCCGCCACCCGGCGCTCCAGCAGCTGCGTGACGTGCACTTCCACTCGGCCGACAACGACGCCCTGCTCGTGTACAGCAAGCGCTCCGGTTCGAACATCGTTCTGACGGTCGTCAACCTCGACCCGCACCACACCCAGGAGGCGACCGTCTCGTTGGACATGCCGCACCTCGGCCTCGACCGGCACGAGAGCGTGCCGGTGCGCGACGAGCTCACCGGCACTTCCTATCACTGGGGCAGGACCTTCTATGTGCGTCTGGAGCCGGGCGTCACGCCCGCGCACATCGCCGTCCTGCGACCGTCCCCGCCGACCGGAGGGTCACCCACACCATGATCGTCAATGAGCCCGTCCACGACACGTTCGAGGACACCCCGGCCAAGGACCGCGATCCCGACTGGTTCAAGCGCGCAGTCTTCTACGAGGTCCTCGTCAGGTCCTTCCAGGACTCCAACGGCGACGGCATCGGAGATCTGAAGGGGATCACCGCCAAACTGGACTACCTCCAGTGGCTGGGCGTCGACTGCCTCTGGCTGCCGCCGTTCTTCAAGTCGCCTCTGCGCGACGGCGGTTACGACGTATCCGACTACACCGCCGTGCTGCCGGAGTTCGGCGACCTCGCCGACTTCGTCGAGTTCGTCGACGCCGCGCACCAGCGCGGCATGCGCGTGATCATCGACTTCGTCATGAATCACACCAGCGACCAGCACGACTGGTTCCAGCAGTCCCGTACCGACCCCGACGGTCCGTACGGCGACTACTACGTCTGGGCCGACGACGACAAGCAGTTCCAGGACGCCCGGATCATCTTCGTCGACACCGAGACGTCCAACTGGACCTTCGACCCGGTCCGCAAGCAGTACTACTGGCACCGGTTCTTCTCGCACCAGCCCGACCTCAACTACGAGAACCCGGCGGTGCAGGAGGAGATCATCTCCGCGCTGCGCTTCTGGCTGGACCTCGGCATCGACGGCTTCCGGGTCGACGCCGTGCCCTACCTCTACCAGCGCGAGGGCACCAACTGCGAGAACCTGCCGGAGACCCACGGCTTCCTCAAGCGGGTCCGCAAGGAGATCGACGCCAACTACCCGGACACCGTGCTGCTCGCCGAGGCCAACCAGTGGCCGGAGGACGTCGTCGACTACTTCGGCGACTACCAGGCCGGCGGCGACGAGTGCCACATGGCGTTCCACTTCCCCGTCATGCCGCGGATCTTCATGGCCGTACGGCGCGAGAGCCGCTACCCGGTCTCGGAAATCCTGGCCAAGACGCCGGCGATCCCCGCGGGCTGCCAGTGGGGCATCTTCCTGCGCAACCACGACGAGCTGACGCTCGAGATGGTCACGGACGAAGAGCGCGACTACATGTACGCGGAGTACGCCAAGGATCCGCGGATGCGGGCCAACATCGGCATCCGGCGGCGCCTCGCGCCGCTGCTGGACAACGACCGGAACCAGATCGAGCTGTTCACCGCCCTGCTGCTGTCCCTGCCCGGGTCCCCGATCCTCTACTACGGGGACGAGATCGGGATGGGCGACAACATCTGGCTGGGCGACCGGGACGCCGTGCGCACCCCGATGCAGTGGACGCCCGACCGCAACGCCGGTTTCTCCTCCAGCGATCCGGGGCGGCTCTTCCTCCCCACGATCATGGATCCGGTCTACGGCTACCAGGTCACCAACGTCGAGGCGTCGATGGCCTCGCCGTCCTCGCTGCTGCACTGGACGCGGCGGATGATCGAGATCCGCAAGCAGAACCCGGCGTTCGGCCTCGGCTCCTACAGCGAACTGCCGTCGTCCAACCCGGCCGTGCTCGCCTTCACCCGTGAGCACGGGGACGACCTCGTGCTGTGCGTGCACAACTTCTCGCGGTTCGCGCAGCCGACGGAACTCGACCTGAGGTCCTTCAGCGGCCGTCATCCGGTGGAGCTGATCGGCGGGGTGCGGTTCCCCGCCATCGGTCAGTGGCCCTACCTGCTGACTCTCGCCGGACACGGCTTCTACTGGTTCCGGCTGCGCAAGGACGCGCCGCCGAGCTGAGCCGGGTCCGGTTCCCGGCACCCCGTGCGGCACGGTTTCCGCCGCGCCGCACGGGGCACTCTTCCCCCCATACCGAACGCTTCAGGACCCTTCCAGGATCCTCCTGGCGTTTCGATCACACCGAGTCGAGTCCGTACGGACCATCCTGACCCGACACGTCCCGCACAGCCGGACAGCCAATGCCGCAATCCGGGACACTCTTCGCATCCTGTGGTGTGCCCGGGGAAAGGACGCGATGCCATGTCGGAGGCTGCATCCGCTCAGGTCACCCTGGCGAACAGCACAGCCCTGCTCCCGTCTCTCGGACCGCTGCTGCACGAATGGCTGCCCCGGCAGCGGTGGTTCGCCGGCAAGGGGCGGCCCATCACCGCCTTCTCGCTCGTCTCGGCGACCGAGATACTGCCGGTGGACCCCGTCGGTACGGCCGACGCCGGCCCGGGACTCCTCCATCTGCTGGTGCGCGCCCATCAGCCCACGATGCCCGCCCAGCCGCCCGCCGACTGCTACCAACTGCTGCTCGGCGTCCGGTCCGCGCTGCCGCCGCGGCTGGCGCCCGCCCTCATCGGCCACGTGCCGGACGGTCCGCTGGCCGGCCGTACCGTCTACGACGGTCTGCACGACCCGCGCCTGGCCGCGCTGCTGCTGGAGCGGCTGCGCACACCCGGCCGGCTCGGCGCGCTCCGCTTCGACCGGGGCGCGGACGCGGTCCCGGACGGCCTGACCCCCCGGGTGCTGGACACCGAGCAGTCCAACTCCTCGCTCGTGTACGGCAACGCGTACATCCTCAAGATCTTCCGCCGGGTGTTCCCGGGCACCAACCCCGATCTGGAGCTGCCGCTCGCGCTCTCCCGCGAGGGCTGCGGACGCGTACCCGCGCCGGTCGCGTGGTTCGAGGCCACCGCACCGGAACGCCTCACGCTCGGTGTGCTCCAGCCCTTCCTGCGCGGCGCGCAGGACGGCTGGCAGCTCGCTCTGCGCGCGCTCGCGACGGGCCAGGACTTCGCCGGTGAGGCCCATGCCCTGGGCCGGGCCACCGCCGAGGTGCACACCGCTCTCGCCGCCGCCCTGCCCGCACCGGCCCTGCGCCGCGCCGAGACCGAAGAGCTGGCCGCCGCGATGGTGCAGCGGCTGGAGGCGGCGGCCCACGCGGTCCCGGCCCTGGTGCCGTACGTCCCCGGGCTGCGCACCGCCTTCGACGCCGTGAGCGCGCTGGGCCACCGGGGAGACAGCAGGCCCGCCCAGCGGGTGCACGGCGACCTCCACCTCGGCCAGACGCTGCGCGGGACCGACGGTTTCTGGTCACTGATCGACTTCGAGGGCGAGCCGGCCCGTCCGCTCGCCGAGCGCCGCAGCCCGCAGCCACCGGTGCGCGACGTCGCCGGCATGCTCCGCTCCTTCGACTACGCGGCCCGCTCGCACCGGCCCTGGAACGCCGAGTGGGCGGCGCGCTGCCGGGCCGCCTACTGCGACGGCTACGCGCATGCCGCGGGCACCGACCCCCGCAGCGAACCGGAGCTGCTGCGCGCCCACGAGACCGACAAGGCGGTCTACGAGGTGCTGTACGAGGCACGGCACCGCCCCGACTGGCTCCCCGTCCCGATGGCCGCGATCCACCGTCTGGCGGCCGACGCCGACTGACGCGGGCAGGCCCTCCCGGACCCGCTTCCGCCCCGCCCCGCCCACCGTGCTCCACCCACACCCTCCGAGGAGGCTGTCCCTGTGACCGCCCGCAAGCCGTCCCGCAACGCGCCCGATCCCGCTCCGCCCACCACCGAAGCACCCCTCTCCGCGGCCCCCGCCGAGCACACCGACGCCGCCGGACCGGCCACCGGGACCCTCGCACCGGTGGCGGCGGAGGCACCGCCCGCCGAGTCCGTCGCCGCACCCGAGCCCGCTGCCGCTGCCGCTCCTGCTGCCGCTCCCGCCAAGCGGGCCAAGCGGGCGGCGGCGCCGCCGCGTCCCCGCCGTGCCGGGGGCGGGCAGGGCGTCCGTCCGGCCCGCGCGCTCGACGACGGGGACCGGCACCGGCTCCTGGCAGGCGAGCACCACGCACCGCACGATCTGCTCGGCGCGCACCAGGCCCGCGGCGGGGTCACCTTCCGGACGCTGCGCCCGTACGCCCGCTCGGTCACCGTGCTCGCCAAGGGGCTGCGGGCGCAGTTGCACGACGACGGCGACGGCTTCTTCTCCGGGCTCCTGCCGATGCCCGCGGTCCCCGAGTACCAGCTGCTGGTGGCGTACGAGGACAACGAGATCGAGATCCAGGACCCGTACCGCTTCCTGCCCGCGCTCGGCGATCTCGATCTGCATCTGATCGGCGAGGGCCGGCACGAGGAGCTGTGGACCGCGCTGGGTGCCCAGCCGATGGTGCACCAGGGCGTCACCGGCACCCGGTTCACGCTCTGGGCGCCCAACGCCCGCGGGGTCAGGATCGCCGGGGACTTCAACTACTGGGACGGCACGGGCTTCCCGATGCGTTCGCTCGGCTCCACCGGGGTGTGGGAGCTGTTCCTGCCCGCGGTCGGCGAGGGCGCGCTGTACAAGTTCGACGTCTGCCGCCCGGACGGCTCGCACACGCTGCGGGCCGACCCGATGGCCCGCCATGCCGAGGTCCCGCCGTCCAACGCCTCGGTCGTGGCGGCCGCGCACCACGTCTGGCAGGACCAGGAGTGGATGGCCCACCGCGGCGACGTCCCCGTGCACGAGGCGCCGCTCTCGGTCTACGAGCTGCACCTGGCGTCCTGGCGCCCCGGCCTCACCTACCGGCAGCTCGCCGAGCAACTCCCCGCGTACGTACGTGATCTGGGGTTCACGCACGTCGAACTGATGCCGGTCTCGGAGCATCCCTTCGGCGGCTCCTGGGGCTACCAGGTCACCGGCTTCTACGCCCCGACGTCCCGGATGGGATCGCCGGACGACTTCCGCTTCCTCGTCGACGCGCTGCACCGGGCCGGGATCGGCGTCATCGTGGACTGGGTGCCCGCGCACTTCCCGCGCGACGAGTGGGCACTCGCCGAGTTCGACGGCCGGCCGCTGTACGAGCACTCGGACCCGCAGCGGGCCGCGCACCCGGACTGGGGCACCCTCGAATTCGACTTCGGCCGGACCGAGGTGCGCAACTTCCTGGTCGCCAACGCCACGTACTGGTGCGAGGAGTTCCACATCGACGGGCTGCGGGTCGACGCGGTCGCCTCGATGCTCTACCTGGACTACTCGCGCGAGGACGGGGAGTGGTCCCCGAACGAGCACGGAGGCCGGGAGAACCTGGACGCCGTGGCGTTCCTCCAGGAAATGAACGCCACGGTCTACCGGCGCAATCCGGGTGTCGTGACGATCGCGGAGGAGTCCACCGCCTGGGACGGCGTCACCCGTGCCACCCACCATGTGGGCCCCGGCGGATTCGGCGGTCTGGGCTTCGGGCTGAAGTGGAACATGGGCTGGATGCACGACTCGCTGGAGTACGTGTCGAAGGAGCCGGTGCACCGCAAGTACCACCACAACGAGATGACCTTCTCGATGGTGTACGCGTACAGCGAGAACTACGTGCTGCCGATCTCGCACGACGAGGTGGTGCACGGCAAGCGTTCGCTGGTCAGCAAGATGCCCGGCGACTGGTGGCAGCAGCGCGCCAACCACCGCGCCTACCTGGGCTTCATGTGGGCCCACCCGGGCAAGCAACTCCTCTTCATGGGGCAGGAGTTCGCCCAGGGCGCGGAGTGGTCGGAGGGGCACGGCCCGGACTGGTGGCTGCTGGATCCGTCGTACGCGGCGGAGAGCGACCACCGGGGCGTGCGGACCCTGGTGAGCGATCTGAACACGGTGTACGGGGCGACGCCCGCGCTCTGGCAGCGGGACACCGTGCCGGAGGGCTTCGGCTGGATCGACGGCGGCGCCGCGGAGGACAACGTCTTCGCGTTCGTGCGCTACGACGCGGACGGGTCACCGCTGATCGCCGTCTCCCACTTCTCCCCGGTGGTCCGGCACGACTACCGCATCGGGGTGCCGGACGGGCCGGAGGCCTGGGTGGAGGTCCTGAACACGGACGCGATGCGCTACGGGGGCAGCGGCGTCGGCAACGAGGAGCCGCTGAAGCCCGAGGCGGTGGGGGCGCACGGCAGGGACACCAGCGTCACGCTGACGCTGCCGCCGCTGGCGACGGTGTGGTTCAGGCCTGCCTGAGCGCACGGACGCGGGGCCCGGCGGACCGTCGTCCGCCGGGCCCCGCAGTCCTCAGACCGCCGCCGGCAGCACGTCCTCCAGCTCCTGGAGCAGCCGCCGCTTGGGCCGGGCGCCGACCATGGACTTCACCGGCTCACCGTCCTGGAAGACCATCAGGGTCGGCATCGACAGCACGGCGTACCGGCTGGTGATCTCAGGGTTGTGGTCCACATCGATCTGCACCACCTTGAGCCGGCCGGACTCCTCCTCGGCGATCGCGCCGAGCACCGGGGCCAGCTGGCGGCAGGGGCCGCACCAGTCGGCGGTGAACTCGACCAGGACCGGCAGGCCGGCGGCCAGGACCTCGGCGTCGAACGTCGTGTCCGTGACCTCGGCGACACCTTCTGCGTGGATCATCCTTCGTCCTCCCAGTTCAGTTCACATCGTGGCTCGGGGCCGCCCGGCAGCTCCGCGGACGCCTCAAGCTCGGCGCGGGCCAGCTGGGCGCCCACCTCCGCGCGGACGGTCCGCAACTGCCCGATCAGCGAGTCCAGCTCGCCGAGCTTGCGCCGGTAGACGGCGAGCGAGGCCGGGCAGGCGTCGCCCGCCGGATGGCCGGCGCGCAGGCAGTCGACGAAGGGCCGGGTCTCCTCCAGGTCGAACCCGAAGTCCTGAAGGGTCCGGATCTGCTGGATCAGCCGCAGGTCGCCCTCGTCGTAGGTGCGGTAGCCGTTCTCCGCACGCCGCGCCGGCAGCAGCCCGCGCGACTCGTAGTAGCGCAGAGTCCGCGTCGTCGTCCCGGCCCGTTCGGCCAGCTCCCCGATTCGCATGCTCCGACGGTAATCCTTGACGTGGGCGTCAAGGCAAGGGCGACGCCCGCACGCGGACGCGGCCGGCACGGGAGTCCCGTGCCGGCCGCGTCCGCCGGGTCTCACACCTTCGTGAGCGAGGGCTGCTCCCCGTCGCCGTCCCTGGCCTCGGGGACGTGCGGCTCGGCGGGGCCCTCGTCCTTGATCATCTTCTCGTCGAACGGGAGCGATCCGGACAGCACCCGGTCCACCCGCTCCTTGTCGATCTCCTTGGTCCAGGTGCCGACGAGCACCGTGGCCACCGCGTTGCCCGCGAAGTTCGTCAGCGCGCGGGCCTCACTCATGAAGCGGTCGATGCCGACGATCAGGCCGACGCCGTCCACCAGCTCGGGGCGGTGCGACTGGAGGCCGCCCGCGAGGGTGGCCAGACCGGCGCCGGTGACGCCCGCGGCGCCCTTCGAGGCGATCACCATGAAGACGAGCAGCGAGATCTGCTCGCCGATGCTCAGCGGGTCGCCGGTCGCGTTGGCGATGAAGAGCGAGGCCATCGTGAGGTAGATCGCGGTGCCGTCGAGGTTGAAGGAGTAGCCGGTCGGCACGGTGATGCCGACGACGGGCTTGCTGACGCCCATGTGCTCCATCTTCGCGATGAGCCGCGGCAGGGCCGACTCGGACGAGGAGGTGGAGAGGATGAGCAGGAACTCCCGGCCCAGGTACTTCAGCAGGGCGAAGATGCTGACACCGGCGACCAGGCGCAGGATCGTGCCCAGGATCAGGAAGACGAAGAGCGCGCAGGTGATGTAGAAGCCGATCATGATGACCGCGAGGGATTTCAGCGCGTCCACGCCGGTCTCGCCGACCACCGCCGCCATCGCGCCGAACGCGCCGACCGGGGCCATCCACATGATCATGGCGAGGATGCGGAAGACGAGGCGCTGGATGTGCCCGATGCCGCGCAGCACCGGCTCGCCGGCCGCGCCCAGGGCCTGGAGCGCGAAGCCCGCGAGCAGGGCGATGAGCAGGGTCTGGAGGACCTCGCCCTCGGTGAAGGCGGACACCATGGTGGTGGGGATGATGCCGAGCAGGAAGTCCGCGGTGGACTCGCTGTCCCCCGCCTGCGCCTCGCCCGCGGCACGGGCGGCCTCGGTGAGGTGGAGGCTGGAGCCGGGCTCCAGGATGTTGCCGACGACCAGGCCGATGGCCAGGGCGACGGTCGACATCACCAGGAAGTAGCCGAGGGCGAGACCGCCGACCGCGCCGACCTTGGCGGCCTTGCGGACCGAGCCGACGCCCAGCACGATCGTGCAGAAGATGATCGGCGAGATCATCATCTTGATGAGGTTGACGAAGCCGGTTCCGATCGGCTTGAGCTCGACGGCGGTGTCCGGAGCGACGAGGCCGACCAGAATGCCGAGCCCCACCGCCGCGATCACGGCGAGATACAGATACTTCGTACGGTCCCGCTTGGCGGCGGCCACTACCACGGGGTTCTCCTCGGCTCGTCCTTGTCCCTCCCCCGTCCCTGGGGGCCCCGGTGACTATCCCGCCCCCTGTGACGCCGGTCACCCTTGTGTGCATTTCGTTCATAGGTTTTCGGCCAGGCAGACTGTGGAGATGCGCTTCCCCCGTACCCGCCCGCGCAGCCTGGCGGGCCAGCTCTTCGCCATGCAGGTGGTGCTGGTCGCGGCCGTGGTGGCGGGGTGCGCCTTCTTCGCGTACGTCTCCGGCAGCGGCCAGGCCAAGGAGACCGCGACCCGGCAGGTGCGGGCCGCCGCGCTGGCGATCGCCGGTTCGCCGTCGGTACGGGAGGCGATCCGCACCCCGGACCCGTCGGCCGTGCTTCAGCCGTACGCGGAACAGGTCCGCAGGGACACCGGGATCGCCTTCGTCACCATCATGGATCCGCACCGGGTCCGCTGGACGCACCCGGACACCGACCAGATCGGCGCGACCTTCCTCGGGCACACGGCCAGGGCGCTGCGCGGCGAGACGTTCTCGGAGACGTACACCGGCACGCTCGGCCCCTCGATACGCGTCGTCACGCCGATCCGGGACCGCGGCAGGATCGTCGGACTCGTCAGTGCGGGCATCACGGTCGAGCGGGTCTCCTCGCAGGTACGGGCCCAACTCGGCGCGCTGGGGCTGGCGGCGGGCGCGGCGCTGGCGCTGGGCGGCCTCGGCACGTACGTGATCAACGCCCGGCTGCGGCGGCACACCCACGGGATGAACGCCGGCGAGCTGAGCCGGATGCACGACTACCACGAGGCCACCCTGCACGCGGTGCGCGAGGGGCTGCTGATGCTGGACGGGCAGCGCAGGATCGCGCTGATCAACGACGCGGGCCGGGAACTGCTGGGCCTGGCACCGGGTACGGTCGGGCGCCGGGTCGCCGAACTCGATCTGCCGGCCCCGCTGACCGGGGCGCTGCTCGCCTCCGAGGAGCGGGTCGACGAAGTGCACCTGACGGCGGACCGGGTGATCGTGGTCAACACCCGTCCGGTGGTGGGCGGGGAGCGGCGCGGCACCGTCGTCACCCTGCGCGATCACACCGAACTCCAGGCGCTCTCCGGCGAACTGGACTCGGAGCGCGGCTTCACGCAGGCGCTGCGCTCCCAGGCGCACGAGGCGGCGAACCGGCTGCACACGGTGGTCTCGCTGATCGAACTGGGCCGGGAGCAGGAGGCGGTCGGCTTCGCCACGGCGGAGCTGGAACTGGCCCAGGCACTGACGGACCGCGTCGTGGGCGCGGTCGCCGAACCCGTCCTGGCCGCACTGCTGCTGGGCAAGGCGGCACAGGCGAACGAGCGGGGGGTGGAGCTGGTGCTGGCGGACGACAGCCTGATCGACGACGGGGCCCTGCCCGGGACGCTGCCGCAGCGCGATCTGGTGACCATCCTCGGCAATCTGATCGACAACGCGGTGGACGCCGCATCGGAGGCGGTGACGGGCGCGCCCGCCGGTGCCCCGGACGGCATCCCGGTCCAGCGGACGGGCCCGCGACCGGCCAGGGCCCGGGTCACCGTCACCGCGCTCGCGGGCGAATGCGAACTCCTGCTGCGGGTCGCCGACAACGGCACCGGGGTCGAACCGGCCGACGCCGCCGAGGTGTTCCGGCGCGGCTGGTCGACGCACGGCGCGGGCCGGGGCCTCGGCCTGGCGCTCGTCCGGCAGGCCGCGCACCGCAACGGCGGGTCGGTGGCGCTGGAGCAGGGGCCGGACGGCGGCGCGGAGTTCACGGTGCGGCTGCCGCTGGCGCGGCACAGCGGAGCCGAGAGGGAGAGGACACCGTGATCCAGGTACTCGTCGTCGAGGACGACCCCGTCGCCGCGGACGCCCATCAGCTGTACGTGGACCGCGTCCCGGGGTTCGCGGTGGCGGCCGTCGCGCACTCCCGCGCCGAGGCGGTGCGGGCGCTGGACCGCACCCCGGTCGATCTGCTGCTCCTCGATCTGTACCTGCCCGACGGGCACGGGCTGCACCTGCTGCGTTCGCTGCGCGCGGCCGGGCACACCGCCGACGTGATCGCGGTGACCTCGGCCCGCGATCTGGCCGTGGTCCGCGAGGGCGTCTCGCTCGGTGTGGTCCAGTACGTGCTGAAGCCGTTCACCTTCGCCACCCTGCGCGACCGGCTGGTCCGCTACGCCGAGTTCCGCGCGGCGGCCGGGGAGGCGAGCGGCCAGGACGAGGTGGACCGCGCGCTCGCCACGCTGCGCGCCCCGCAGCCCGCCCGCCTGCCCAAGGGCCTGAGCAGTCCGACCCTGGAGGCGGTGACCCGGGTACTGCGGGCCGCCCCGGACGGTGTGACCGCGGCGGCGGCCGGCGTGGAGCTCGGCATCTCCCGGATCACCGCCCGCCGCTATCTGGAACACCTGGTGACGGTGGGACGGGCGGTACGCAGTCCACAGTACGGACAGATCGGGCGCCCGGAACTGCACTACCGCTGGCAGGCGGAAAGCCGCTGACCAGGCACGAAGCGGCGCCGAGGGGGTCACCCGGGCGTCTGGACGTTCCTACGAGCCGTGGTCCGGTGTGAACACACCGTAGTCAGACCGCCTCCGGCCTCCTACGGTGGGGCCGTGCACCCCTCCCCGCCTTTCAACGCCCCCGCCGCGCGCAGACTGCGCGAGGCCCTGGGGATGGCTCCCGGCCATGTCGCCTACGGTCTCGGCGCCCAGTACGGACTCCGGATCAGCGCGGAGACCGTAGCCGCCTGGGAGCGCGGTCTCGCCCTGCCGACCGAGTACGAACTCACCGCACTGGCCGGGGTGTTGTGGTGCGCCCCGGGCGAACTCCTCACCGCCGCCCGCACCCTGCGTGAGCACCGGGTGGCCCGGGAGCTGACCGCGGACGAGCTGGCGGGCCGGCTCGGGATGTCCGCGTCGGCGTATCTGCGGATGGAGGAGGCGGGCCGGTGGCGCGGCAACGAGCGCCAGTCCGCCGCGCTCAGCGAGGCTCTCGGCCTGAGCCCCGCAGCGTTCGTGACGGTCTCCGGGCGGGACGAGGAACTGGCCGAGCTCCTGCGCAGCGCGATGACGACCCGCTGGCAGGCGTACGTCCGCCCGGTGGCGAAGCTCGCGCCCCTGGACCGGGCGCTGATCCAGGGCGCGCTGGAGCGGCTGCACTCCGACTACCAGGCGCTGATGGTATCCACGCTGAGCTGGAGCAGTACGGGCACGGAGCGGGCCGGAGCCACCGGGGACTCCGGGCGGGCGTTCCTGGCGGGGATCGTGGAGCGGTTCTGGGAGACGACGCAGCTGTAGTCGTCCCGGGGGCGGGCGGTGGAGCATCCGGACGGGCCGGCGCCCGGAGTGCGCGGCGGGCCCCGGCCGCCCCGCCCGGGACCGCCGGGGCCCGCTGGTCACCCCATGAGAGCCGGTGCCGGCTCAGAACACCGATTCGGCCTCGTGCATCCGGGCCACGGGAACGGTCTTGAGCTGGGTGACCGCGTCGGCCAGCGGCACCATCTCGATGTCGTTGCCGCGCAGCGCGGTCATCCGCCCGAAGTCGCCCCGGTGGGCCGCCTCCACCGCGTGCCAGCCGAAGCGGGTGGCGAGCACCCGGTCGTAGGCGGTCGGTGTGCCGCCGCGCTGGACGTGACCGAGGATGACCGGGCGGGCCTCCTTGCCGAGCCGGGTCTCCAGTTCGACGGCCAGGCGGTTGCCGATGCCCTGGAAGCGCTCGTGGCCGAACTGGTCGATCGCGCCCTTGGCGTACGGCATGGAGCCCTCGGCCGGGTGCGCGCCCTCGGCGACGCAGATGACGGCGAACTTCTTGCCGCGCGCGAAGCGTTCCTCGACCATCTTGACCAGGTCCTCGACCTGGAACTGCCGCTCGGGCAGACAGATTCCGTGCGCGCCGCCGGCCATGCCGGACTCCAGAGCGATCCAGCCCGCGTGGCGGCCCATCACCTCGACGACCATGACGCGCTGGTGGGACTCGGCGGTGGTCTTCAGCCGGTCTATGGCCTCGGTGGCGACGCCCACGGCGGTGTCGAAGCCGAAGGTGCGGTCGGTGGCCGAGATGTCGTTGTCGATGGTCTTGGGGACGCCGACGACGGGCATTCCCGCGTCCGACAGCATCCGGGCGGCCGTGAGGGTGCCCTCGCCGCCGATCGGGATGAGTGCGTCCATGCCGTAACGGCGGCTCAGCTCGGCGCAGTTCTCCGCCGCTTCGCGCAGCCGGTCGCGCTCCAGGCGGGCGGAGCCGAGGATGGTGCCGCCGCGGGCGAGGATGCCGCTGACCGCGTTGAGGTCGAGGGGGCGGAAGTGGCCGTCGAGGAGGCCCTTGAAGCCGTCCTCGAACCCGATGACCTCGTCGCCGTGACCCACCACGGCACGGTGCACGACCGAGCGGATCACTGCGTTCAGGCCTGGGCAGTCGCCGCCTGCGGTGAGAACTCCGATGCGCATCCTGCTGTATCTCCTGCTCGCTAGAGCCTGTCCTGTGCCGTGCAGGCCGGGGGTAACGGCGCGATCCCCCGTACCGTAAGCCGAGACGATTGTCCCACGTCAGGTCCGTACCTCGCGCTTTCGGCTGCTCCATGGGCGGCCGGACCGGCCGCGAGGGTGGCTCCGGCGACCGCGACCAGGGGCTTTCGTCCGGCGGGCGGCCTCTCGGCCCCCGCAGGTATCGTCAAACAGGCGATACCACCCGAACCGGACAACATACCGGACAAGAGACGACGGGAGAGCACGCGTGACGCGCAGCGTGTACGTGACCGGGATCGACCGGGGAGACGGTCGTCAGGTGGTCGACCTGGGAGTCATGGAGCTCCTGACGCGTCAGGTGGACCGGGTCGGGGTGTTCCGCCCCCTGGTCCACGACGACCCGGACCGGCTGTTCGAGCTGCTGCGGGCCCGCTACCGGCTCTCGCAGGACCCCGGCACCGTCTACGGACTCGACTACCACGAGGCCTCGGCGATCCAGGCGGAGCAGGGTACCGACGAACTGGTCTCCCGGCTCGTCGAGCGCTTCCACCGGGTGGCCGCGGACTACGAGGTGGTCCTCGTCCTCGGCACCGACTACGCCGCCACCCAGCTCCCCGACGAGCTGGCGCTGAACGCCCGTCTCGCCAACGAGTTCGGCGCCTCGGTGATCGCGGTGGTCGGCGGCCAGGACCAGGACGCGGAGTCGGTGAAGGCCGAGACCCGCAACGCGTACCGCGCGTACGCCGGTCTGGGCTGCGACGTCCTCGCGATGATCGTGAACCGGGTGGCCTCCGCGGACCGCGACGTGATCACGGAGCGGCTCTCGGCGACGCTGCCGGTGCCGTGTTCGGTACTGCCGGACGACCCGGCACTCTCGGCGCCGACGGTCGCGCAGATCACCGCGGCACTGGACGGCACGGTGCTGCTCGGCGACGACGCGGGCCTGGCCAGGGACGCGCTGGACTTCGTCTTCGGCGGCGCGATGCTGCCGAACCTGCTGAAGGCGCTGACGCCGGGGTGCATGGTGGTGACGCCCGGGGACCGGTCGGACCTGGTGGTCGGCTCGCTCGCCGCGCACAGTGCCGGCACGCCGCCCATCGCGGGCGTGCTGCTGACGCTGAACGAGCGGCCGGGCGAGGAGGTGCTCAAACTGGCCGCGCGGCTCGCACCCGGCACCCCGGTGGTCTCGGTGGCCGGCGGCTCGTTCCCCACCGCCGGGGAACTCTTCGCCCTGGAGGGCAAGCTGAACGCGGCGACGCCGCGCAAGGCCGAGACGGCGCTGGGGCTCTTCGAGCGACATGTCGACACGGCCGCACTCCTCGACCGGATCTCGGTCGCCCGCAGCGGCCGGGTCACGCCGATGATGTTCGAGCACGAACTGCTGGAGCAGGCACGCGCGGACCGGCGCCGGGTGGTGCTGCCGGAGGGCACCGAGGAACGGGTGCTGCGCGCCGCCGACGTACTGCTGCGGCGCGACGTCTGCGACCTCACCCTGCTGGGCGACCCCGACGTCATCCGCAAGAAGGCCGCGGACCTGGGCATCGACCTGGCGGGCACCCAGCTGATCGACCCGCAGACCTCCGAGCTGCGCAAGGCCTTCGCCGAGCGGTACGCGCAGCTGCGCGCGCACCGCGGGGTGACGGTCGAGCTCGCGTACGACGTCGTCTCGGACGTCAACTACTTCGGCACCCTGATGGTGCAGGAGGGGCTCGCGGACGGCATGGTCTCCGGGGCCGTGCACTCCACGGCGGCGACGATCCGGCCGGCGTTCGAGATCATCAAGACGAAGCCGGACGCCTCGATCGTCTCCTCGGTCTTCTTCATGTGCCTCGCCGACAAGGTCCTGGTGTACGGCGACTGCGCGGTCAACCCGGACCCGAACGCGGAGCAGCTCGCGGACATCGCCGTGCAGTCGGCCGTCACCGCGGCCCGCTTCGGTGTGGAGCCGAGGATCGCGATGCTCTCCTACTCGACCGGGACCTCGGGCACCGGCGCCGACGTCGACAAGGTCCGTGAGGCGACGGACCGGGTGCGCGAGAGCCGCCCGGATCTGATGATCGAGGGTCCGATCCAGTACGACGCCGCGGTGGAGCCGAGCGTCGCGGCGACGAAGCTGCCCGGTTCCGAGGTGGCGGGCCAGGCGACGGTGCTGATCTTCCCGGACCTGAACACCGGCAACAACACCTACAAGGCCGTGCAGCGCTCGGCCGGCGCGGTGGCGGTCGGCCCGGTCCTCCAGGGACTGCGCAAGCCCGTCAACGACCTGTCCCGGGGCGCACTCGTCCAGGACATCGTCAACACCGTGGCCATCACGGCGATCCAGGCACAGGGCGAGGAGTGACCCGCGACATGACCACCACCGAAGGTGCCGCAGCAGGCAAGGGAGCGAGCCGGGTGCTCGTCCTCAACTCCGGCTCCTCCTCCGTGAAGTACCAGCTCCTCGACATGCGCGACCACTCCCGGCTGGCGGCCGGGCTGGTCGAGCGGATCGGCGAGGAGACCTCCCGGCTCGTGCACACCCCGCTCACCGGTGGCGGCGGCGAGAGCCGGGAGCGCGCCGGCCGGATCCCCGACCACGAGGCGGCGCTCAAGGCGGCGGCCGAGGAACTGGCGGCCGACGGGCTCGGCCTCGACTCCCCCGAACTGGCCGCGATCGGCCACCGGGTGGTGCACGGCGGGCTCCGGTTCAGCGAGCCGACCGTGATCACGGACGAGGTGCTGACGGAGATCGAGCGCCTGGTGCCGGTGGCGCCGCTGCACAACCCGGCGAACATCACCGGCATCCGCACCGCCCAGGCGCTGCGCCCGGACCTGCCGCAGGTGGCGGTGTTCGACACGGCGTTCCACACGACGATGCCGGAGTACGCCTCCCGGTACGCGATCGACGTGGAGACGGCCGACGCGCACCGGATCCGGCGCTACGGATTCCACGGCACCTCGCACGCGTACGTCTCGCGCAAGACGGCCGAGCTGCTGGGCCGCGCCCCCGAGGACGTCAACGTCATCGTGCTGCACCTGGGCAACGGCGCCTCGGCCTCCGCGGTGGCGGGCGGCCGGTGCGTGGAGACCTCGATGGGACTGACCCCCTTGGAGGGGCTGGTCATGGGTACGCGCTCCGGAGACATCGATCCGGCCGTCACCTTCCACCTCAAGCGGGTGGCGGGCATGTCGGCGGACGAGATCGACGTCCTGCTCAACAAGAAGAGCGGTCTGGTGGGCCTCTGCGGCGACAACGACATGCGGGAGATCCGGCGCCGGATCGACGAGGGCGACGAGCGGGCGGCGCTCGCCTTCGACATCTACGTGCATCGGCTGAAGAAGTACATCGGCGCCTATTCGGCGGTCCTCGGGCGGGTGGACGCCGTGGTCTTCACGGCGGGGGTCGGTGAGAACTCGGCTCCCGTACGGGAGGCTGCGATCGCCGGTCTGGAGGAGCTCGGCCTGGTGGTGGACGCGGATCTCAACGCCGTACGGTCCGGCGCACCGCGGCTGATCTCGCCGGATTACGCACGGGTCGCGGTCGCCGTGGTGCCGACGGACGAGGAGCTGGAGATCGCGAACCAGACCTTCGCCCTGGTCGACAACTGAGCGCCCCCGCGCCCCTTTGTATCTTCCACCAGACGGAATATTCCGCAGCGAAACAAACCGATAGGATCCGCCTCATGCGCCGTTCCAAAATCGTCTGCACCCTCGGTCCCGCCGTCGACTCCCATGAGCAGCTCGTCGCTCTGATCGAGGCCGGCATGAGCGTGGCCCGATTCAACTTCAGTCACGGTTCCCACGCGGAGCACCAGGGTCGTTACGACCGGGTCCGCAAGGCCGCCGCCGAGACCGGCCGGGCGGTCGGCGTACTCGCCGACCTCCAGGGCCCGAAGATCCGCCTCGCGAAGTTCGCCGAGGGTCCCGTCGAGCTGGTCCGCGGGGACGAGTTCGTCATCACCGCCGAGGACGTCCCCGGCGACAAGTCGATCTGCGGCACGACCTACAAGGGTCTGCCCGGCGACGTCGCCAAGGGCGACCCGATCCTGATCAACGACGGCAACGTCGAACTGAAGGTCGTCTCCGTCGAGGGCCCCCGGGTCCACACCATCGTCATCGAGGGCGGGGTGATCTCCGACCACAAGGGGATCAACCTGCCGGGTGCGGCGGTCAACGTCCCGGCCCTGTCCGAGAAGGACATCGACGACCTGCGCTTCGCCCTGAGGATGGGCTGCGACCTGGTCGCCCTCTCCTTCGTGCGGGACGCCGGTGACGTCAAGGACGTCCACAAGGTCATGGACGAGGAGGGCCGCCGGGTCCCCGTCATCGCCAAGGTGGAGAAGCCGCAGGCCGTCGAGAACATGGAGGGCGTCGTCATGGCGTTCGACGGTGTGATGGTCGCCCGTGGCGACCTCGCCGTCGAGTACCCGCTGGAGAAGGTCCCGATGGTGCAGAAGCGCCTCGTGGAGCTCTGCCGGCGCAACGCCAAGCCGGTGATCGTGGCGACCCAGATGATGGAGTCGATGATCACCAACTCCCGTCCGACCCGCGCCGAGGCGTCCGACGTCGCCAACGCGATCCTGGACGGCGCGGACGCGGTCATGCTCTCCGCCGAGTCCTCGGTCGGCGCGTACCCGATCGAGACGGTCAAGACGATGTCGAAGATCGTCGTCGCCGCCGAGGAGGAGCTGCTCTCCAAGGGCCTCCAGCCGCTGGTGCCGGGCAAGAAGCCCCGCACCCAGGGTGGTTCGGTGGCCCGCGCGGCCTGCGAGATCGCGGACTTCCTGAACGGTGAGGCCCTGGTCGCCTTCACCCAGTCCGGCGACACCGCCCGCCGCCTCTCCCGCTACCGCGCGGCCCAGCCCATCCTGGCCTTCACCACGGACGAGTCCACCCGCAACCAGCTGGCCCTCAGCTGGGGCGTCGAGGCCCACGTGGTCCCGCACGTGGACACCACGGACGCGATGGTGGACCTGGTCGACGCGGAGCTGCTGAAGCTGGACCGCTACAGCAACGGCGACACGATGGTCATCACGGCCGGCTCGCCCCCCGGCGTCCCCGGCACGACCAACATGGTGCGCGTGCACCACGTGGGCGGCCAGGAGCGCGACCGCGACTGACCGCGCAGCGGTCCCGTACGCGCTACGCGAGGGCGGTGCCCCGGTTCCAGCGGAACCGGGGCACCGCCCTCGGGCGTTGGGGCTACCGGGCCCTGAGACACCTCTGAAAGGCTGGCACCCGCGGAGACACGTGCCACCGGATAACAGGCTGTGGGCCGTACCCCCGAGGGGTACGGCCCACAGCCATTGTGCGGCTCCCGGACGGGTCGGTGCGGGTCTCAGCCGGTGCCCTTGGTGAAGTAGTTCTGCAGACCCGGCACCGTCAGCGTCCCGCCGAACTGGCCTGCCTGCGTCACCTTCACGTTCGTGAAGAAGGCGAACGGCACGTTCAGCGGCGGCGGGGTCTCCGGGCTGAAGGTGATCGGGATGAGGCCGAAGAGGTTGCCCTTCAGCTCCTCCGTGTACATCGTCACCTCACCGTCGCGGATGGTGGAGGTGGAGCCCTTCCGCGCCTTCACATGGCCGGTGACGCCCGACTGCGGGCCGACCGTCATCTGGTGGAGGTCCTTGATGTCGACGGACTTGGAGGTGAACTTCAGGACCTTCTTCGTGGTCCCGTCGCCCTTCTCCACCTCGACGATGCCCTTGTAGTCGAGCCCGCTCAGGGTGAGCAGCGAACTCTCCAGGATCCACGGGTCGTTCGGGAGGCGGGGGATGCCCTGCTCCAGATCGGCCGCGGCCAGGGCCTTCGGGTCGGCGGTCGGGCACGGGAAGGAGGGCTTGGCGCCGTCCGGGATGTCCTCGTCCGCCTTCGGGTCGAGTCCCTTGACGTCCTCGCCGAGCTCCTTGACCGGCTTGCCGGCCTTGTCCGCCGCGTCACGGATGGCGTCGGTGGTCTTGTCGACCGTGTCCTTCGCCGCGTCCGTGGCCTTCTCGACGGGCTTGTCGGCGGCCTTGTCCGTGGGCTCCGCGGTGGCGGACTTCGAAGGCTCCGGGGTCGCCGTGGTGGCGCTGGGGGACGGGCTCGCCGTCTCCTTGTCCGGGCCGTCGAAGAGGTCCTTGAGCGCGTCGCCGAGTCCCAGCGGGTCGAGCGGGTTCTTCGACTTCGTGGGGCTGGGTGTCGCACTCGCGGCCGGGGCGTCGGCGCTCTTCTCGGCCGATTCGGTCTTCGCCTCGTCCGTGGCGCTCGCCGACGGGGTGGCCGTGGGCTTCTCGGTCGCCTCGTCGCTCTTGTCCGGCGCGGGCTTGCCGCTCTCGGTGGCAGACGGGGACGGCGTCTTCGACGCCGAGGGCGACGGGTCCGCCGACTCGCTCGGCTCGTCGGAGCGGGTCACGCAGGGGCCGGGTGCGAAGGGGATGTCCGTGCTGTCGTCGGCCATCGCGAGCTTGGGCGTGAGCCCCATCCCGACGAAGACGGCCGTCGGCATCGCGGCCAGTGCGAACGCCTTCTTGCCGGCGGGCATGTGCAGCTTCGTCAGGAGCGACTTCCTGGGGGCGGCGTGGCGCGGCCCTCTTCGCTCCTGGAGCCCGCCCTCGCCCAAGGCGTTCACCTGACTGTCGTCACCCCGCACGATGCCTCCCGCCGTCGACCTCAACTGTCGTGTCGTACTTCGCCGGCTGCTGCTCGGGGACACCCATCCCGTGGAGCGCGCCCCCGGGGTACGCCGCGGCGTGCTCCTCCTGCGCGTACGAGGGGGCGCCGGGCGCCTCATCGCCGAGGAGGACCGGCTCGTCGGCCTCGCCGAGCAGGCCTTGGTCCGGTGCGGCCTCGTCCGGCTGCGGCTTGCCCGGGACCCAGGACACGGAGAGCGCGCCACCGATCAGGGCGAACAGGAAGCCGATCAGGAAGCCGCCGATGTTGGCGACGGGTATGGAGATCAGCGCCAGCAGGATCGCCGCGACACCCGCGAACACCCGGACTATGTGGTGGAACCACATCGTCAGGCCCAGCGTGACGAGCAGGACCCCGATGATGAGCGATCCGGCGCCCGCGGTGGTGGACATGGCCAGCGTCATGTTGCCGAGGTGCATGTTCGCGTACGGGAAGTACGCGATGGGTACACCGCCCAGCATGGTGAACAGACCCGCCCAGAACGGCCGGTTACCCCGCCAGGTGCGGAAGCGCCGCCGGACGACGCTGAGGTAGTGCTCGTTCTGCCCTTGGGATTCGGGGCTCATGGAAAACAGCTCCCTGGAACCGGTACTGCTGTGAGAAAGAGAAGGGTGGGCGGCCGGGGGTCCGCGCTACGGCGTACCCCGGCCACCCGGGCGAGTGCTTAGTAGCACTCCTTGACGCCCTTGTGGAGCTTCAGCGACAGACCGGGCAGCTCGAACGTGCCGGCCGTCGTGGCCCATGCCCGCTGCTCGACCTTCTTCAGCGTGGCCACCTTGGCCCGCTGCGAGAAGCCGTACGGGTTGGCCTGCGTGCCGGGCTGGATGCCCGGGCCCTTCAGCGAACCGGCGGCGACGCCGATGTCGAGGTCCTCGAACTTCGCGTCCGCGTCGAGCTGCGAGACGTCGAGGTACAGGTCCTTGGCCTCGACCTTGCGGCCACCGGTCTTGTCCGGGTCACCGGCGGTGAGCTGGAGCGTCACGTTGCCGAGACCGAACGGCAGGTCGGGAGTGACGACCGACTGGCACATGTTGGTGATGGTGGCGCTGCTGAACCCGGACACGGCGACCGGGGCCGCCTGGTCCTTGCCCTTGAGGTCCTTGCCCGTCGCCACACTGCCGTACTGCACGAAGTCATGGCCGACCAGCTCATCCGCGCTGACCTTGAACTCCTGGCCGGACACGCTGAACGACGCGGCGAGCGCGCCCTGTGCCAGACCCACACCCACCGCGGCGGTGGCTATGACGCTCGGCACCATGACGACAGCGAAACGCTTCCATCTCGTGCCACCGCGAACCTGGGAACTCATACTTTTCCTCCTTCTCGGACGTACATCTCCGGCCTGGCATCCTGCCCGACCTGGGATGGGAGAAGTGCTACGTCCTCGGAAAGGAGAGCGCCCGCAAACGGAGACGTGAACCGCGTCCGAATCACTGGCGATCACCCCCGAGCGACAACCACTGGCCACGCGTTCGCGCAACCTGTTCGGACAGGCCCTGCCGGTGAGCAGGAACCCCCCTGTCCGGAATCGGCGCCACTGCCGCCGATCCACTCGGTGGGGACCCAACGGAGCCGCCGCACCGACTGGCAGCCGGACTGGCGTTATTGGACCGAGCGTGGCCGATCGTGGTCCATTCGCGGCCGTGACACAAGGGGGTTCGTTACTCGCTAGTAACGGCCCGATAACCGACCCACGACCGGGCGGCACCGACCGGCCACACAGGGTTGCCCCGACCGGGCAGACGAATGGCGTCATTGGCGATCGAAATCGGACAGATCCCGATGATCGATTTACTGCGAGTAACAGGGCATGCTTTTATCAAGATTTGGTAAAGCGAAGCCATCTCTTAGCGCCGGAACGCGAAAACGGCCGTGACCCCCGCCGGGGGCCACGGCCGTGTTGTCAGATCAGAACAAGACGCGCGCGAGTGCGGTCCGCGCGGCGCCGACACGCGGGTCCTCGGGGCCGATCACCTCGAAGAGCTCCAGGAGACGGACCCGTACACGGTCCCGGTCGTCACCGAAATTGCGGCGGACCGTCTCGACGAGCCGGCCGAACGCGTCCTCCACGTGACCGCCGACCAGATCGAGGTCGGCCGCCGCGATCTGCGCGTCCACGTCACCCGGATCCCCGGCGGCGTCCTTGCGGACCTGCTGCGGGTCCATCTGCTGGACCCGGGCCAGGAGTTCCGCCTGGGCGAGTCCCAGCTTGGCCTCGCTGTTGGCCGGTTCGTCCGAGAGGACGTTCTTGTACGCCTGGACGGCGCCGGCGAAGTCATTGGCGTCCAGCGCCTGCGCGGCCGCCTCCAGCAGTGCGTCGTACGGTCCCGCGGGCACCTCGGGAGCCTGCGCCGCCTCGGGGCCCGCCGCGTCCTGGTCGACCGCGATGCCGGTGAGGCCGAACCGCTCCTCGCCCACCTGGATCAGCTGGTCCAGCGTCTCGCGGATCTGCGACTCGGGGGCGGCGCCCTGGAAGAGGGGCAGCGCCTGTCCGGCGACCACGGCGAAGACCGCCGGAATGCCCTGGATCCCGAACTGCTGCATCAGCATCTGGTTGGCGTCGACGTCGACCTTGGCCAGGACGAAACGGCCGTTGTACTCACGGGCCAGGCGCTCCAGGAGCGGGCCCAGCTGCTTGCACGGCTCGCACCACTCGGCCCAGAAGTCGATGACGACCGGGACCTCGGCGGAGCGCTGCAGGACATCGCTCTCGAATCCCGCCTCATCGACGTCGATCACGAGGGAGGACGGGGGTACGGCTGCGGGGCCACCCTGCCGGGCGGTCTCGGCACGGGCCTGCTCCGCCTTCACCTTGGCCTCACCGGCCGCCTTCACCGCGGCGAGGTCGACGACGCCGCTCATGGACATGTTCCTAGGCTGCATGCGTACATCCTCCCCCCTCGGCGCACTGATCCGGAAAGCGATACGGGAACCGCGTCCGTCCGCAGCCCCCGCCGGTGTGCGAGGTGCACGGACAGACACGGTCCGAGGGCCCCTGAAGACCCGGTTTCGGCACCCGGTCCCCACCCGGTGCCTGTGGCTGTCACTCGTTCGTCGCGCGGCGACGGCCCGGCCGTCGTCCTTACGCTACGACCCGTAGCGTAACTGGCACCCGCCCCCGGTGCACAAGAGTGTTCGGTGATCTGTCTCACGGCGAACGGGGTCGGCCGGTTCTGGCTACTGGCGGGTATGGTCACGGGATGCTGAGCCGCAGCCACCCCAAAGCCCCACGAACGGGACGTCCGCGCAGTGCCGCGGCCGACGAGGCGATCCTCGAAGCCACCAGAGCCTCGCTGGTCGACCTCGGCTGGTCGAAGCTGACGATGGGTGACGTGGCGACGCGTGCGGGGGTCGCGAAGACGACGCTGTACCGGCGCTGGGCGGGCAAGAACGAACTGGTCGTGGACGCGGTCGCGGTGCTCTTCGACGAGCTGGAACTGCCGGACCTGGGCAGCCTGTCCGCTGATGTGCAGGCGGTGGTGCTGCAGTTCGCCGCACTGCTGGAGCGGCCGGAGACCCAGACCGCGCTGATGGCGGTGGTCGCGGAGTCGACCCGCGACGAGGCGCTGCGCACCCGCATCCGCGACTCGATCGTGGACCGGCAGAAACGTCTCGTCCTCCAGGGACGGCAACGGGCGCAGGAGCGCGGCGAACTGCCCGTCGAGCAGGACGAGGCCACGGCGGCCCTGACGGCCGACCTGATCTTCGACGTGATCGCCGGCGCGGTGGTGCACCGGGCCCTGGTGAGCGCCGAGCCCGTCGACGCGGACTGGGCCCGGCGCTTCACGCTGCTGCTCCTCGCGGGCCTGGGCGCGGCCGCCGCGGGCTAGGGGCTACGTCACTGCCAGGCGCAACTGCCCAGCGTGGCCCGGCCGGAGGCGACGAGGCGGTCCGCCTGCTTCGGTGCCATCAGCTTCGTGTGGTCGCCGTGGCAGACGACCGTGCGGTCCCCGTGCCCGGCGAGGTCCACCAGGATCTGGTCCCAGTGGCGGTACTGGACGTCATGGCCGGAGTCCGCATACGTCCGCACCACCGGGGTGACCGGCAGCGCCTCGCGCCAGGTGGCGAGGGTGGCCGGCGGGACGGTGGTGTCCTTCTCGCCGCCGTAGAGGTACACCGGAGCCTTCAGTTTCGACAGGTCGGGGCCGGGGCGCTCGCAGTAGAGCCGCTGTTCGTGCACCTGCGGGGCCGGATCGGACTTCTGGCCGCGCTGGTTGTACGTGCGGGCCCCTTCCTCGTACGCGGTGTCGGCGAAGCCCGGGATGGACTTGACGGCGCTGTCGTCGGGGAAGGCCCACCAGGAGCGCGGGTCGGCGATCGAGTCCTTGACCGCGTCGGCCAGCGCGTCGTCGCTCAGGCCGCAGTAGGCGGGCTTCTCGCCGTACGGCGGGAGCGCGGCGGCGAGGTGGAGGGCCTTGATGCGGCCGGGGGCGCGTGCGGCGAGCTCGGCGGCGTAGGGGCCGCCGCCGGAGATCGCGACGACGGAGACCTTGCCGACGCCGATCCGGTCCAGGACCTCCAGGGCGTCCTTCGCGAAGTCGGCCTTGCCCAGGGACTTGTCGTACTCCGTGTCGCCGAAGCCGTTGCGTTCCACGGAGATCAGGCGCAGGCCGAGGTTCTCGCGGGTGGTGCGGAAGAAGTCCGTCATGTGCGCCGCCCGGGCGCTCGTGCCGGTGCCGCCGATGAAGAGGACCGGGGTGCCGCCCCGGCGGCCCTCGTCGATGTAGTGCGCGGTCCGGCCGGTGGAGAGCTCCGCCGCCTTCACGTCCGGCCCCAGCGAGTCGAAGGTGTCCTGCACCCCCGGCTTCGGTGCCGGTGCGGCGCTGACCGCCGTGGAGCCGCTGACCAGCAGCGTTCCGAGTACGGCGAGTGCGGCGCCGGCCGCGGCGGTGATTCTCCCGGACAGTCTCACGGTGTTCCTCCAGGGGTGGTGCGGGTATCGCGGCTGCGCCTACCCGGACCCCCGGAGGTGACACCTGTAACTACCAACTACCTGTCAGAAGCCGGGCGGCTCCGTGTAGGTGCCCCACTCCTCGCGCAGCACCCCGCAGATCTCGCCGAGGGTCGCCTCGGCGCGGACGGCGTCGAGCATCGGCGCGATCATGTTGGAGCCGTCGCGGGCGGCGGCCAGCATCGCGTCCAGCGCGGCGGACACCCTGGCGTCGTCGCGGCCCTCCTTGCGGCCGGCGAGCTCCCGGACCTGCTCGCGCTCGACCTCGTGGCTGACCCGGAGGATCTCCAGGTCGCCGGTGACCGAGCCGTGGGCCACGTTGACGCCGACGACGCGCTTGTCGCCCTTCTCCAGGGACTGCTGGTAGCGGAAGGCCGACTCGGCGATCTCGCCGGTGAACCAGCCGTCCTCGATGCCGCGCAGGATGCCGGAGGTCATCGGGCCGACGGGGTGCCGCCCGTCCGGGTGGGCGCGGGTGCCGCGCTCCCGGATCTGGTCGAAGATCTTCTCGGCCTCCGCCTCGATCCGGTCGGTGAGCTGCTCCACGAACCAGGAACCGCCCAGCGGGTCGGCCACGTTGGCGACCCCGGTCTCCTCCATCAGCACCTGCTGGGTGCGCAGCGCGATCTCGGCGGCCTGCTCGGAGGGGAGCGCGAGGGTCTCGTCGAGGGCGTTGGTGTGCAGGGAGTTGGTGCCGCCGAGGACGGCGGAGAGCGCCTCGACCGCGGTGCGTACGACGTTGTTGTACGGCTGCTGGGCGGTCAGCGAGACCCCGGCGGTCTGGGTGTGGAAGCGGAGCCACTGCGCCTTGTCGGTCTTCGCGCCGTACGTCTCCTTCATCCAGCGGGCCCAGATCCGGCGGGCGGCGCGGAACTTGGCGATCTCCTCGAAGAAGTCGAGGTGCGCGTCGAAGAAGAAGGAGAGGCCGGGGGCGAAGGTGTCGACGTCGAGGCCGCGGGAGAGGCCGAGCTCCACGTAGCCGAAGCCGTCGGCGAGGGTGTAGGCGAGCTCCTGCGCGGCCGTGGCTCCGGCCTCGCGGATGTGGTAGCCGGAGACGGAGAGCGGCTTGTAGGCGGGGATGTCGCGGGCGCAGTGCTCCATCAGGTCGCCGATGAGGCGCAGATGGGGCTCGGGCTGGAAGAGCCACTCCTTCTGCGCGATGTACTCCTTGAAGATGTCCGTCTGCAGCGTGCCGTTGAGCACGGCCGGGTCGACGCCCTGGCGCTCGGCGGCGACCAGGTACATGCAGAAGACGGGCACGGCCGGGCCGCTGATCGTCATCGAGGTGGTGACGTCGCCGAGCGGGATGTCCTTGAAGAGGACCTCCATGTCGGCGGCGGAGTCGATGGCCACTCCGCAGTGGCCGACCTCGCCGAGCGCGCGGGGGTCGTCGGAGTCCCGGCCCATCAGCGTCGGCATGTCGAAGGCGACGCTCAGCCCGCCGCCGCCCGCGGCGAGGATCATCTTGTAGCGCTCGTTGGTCTGCTCGGCGTTGCCGAAGCCGGCGAACTGGCGGATGGTCCAGGTGCGGCCGCGGTAGCCCGTGGGGTGCAGGCCACGGGTGAAGGGGTACTCGCCGGGCCAGCCGATCCGCTCGAAGCCCTCGTAGGCGTCCCCGGGCCGGGGCCCGTAGACGGGCTCGACCGGGTCCCCGGAGAGCGTGGTGAAGTCCGCGTCGCGCTTGCGGGCCTTGTCGTAACGGGCCTGCCAGCGCTGGCGGCCTTCCTCGATCGCGTCTGCGTCCATGCCACCAATTTACTAGGACGTCCTAGTAAATGTCGATGACAAACCGCCCGGTGCTCGGCACGGGGCGGTTCGGGTGCGGGTCAGGCCTTCGCGGTGGCGGCGGGGGCCGGGTCCGCGAGCAGCGGCTCGACCTCGCGGACGACCTTGCGCTCGACGAAGAACGCGGCCGTCGGGATGGTGCCGGAGAGCAGCACCCAGGCCAGCTTGCCCATCGGCCACTTCGCCTTGGAGCCCAGGTCGAAGGCGAAGATCAGGTAGATGATGTACAGCACGCCGTGGATCTGGGAGACGACGAGCGTCAGTCCCTCACCCTTGTCGAAGCCGTATTTGAAGATCATGCAGACGCAGAGGATCAGCAACATGACGGCGGTGACGTAAGCCATCACCCGATAGCGGGTCAGCACACTGCGTTTCATGCCATCGAGCGTAACCGGACACCCGGGGCGATCTTGCAGCGGCCCCGGCCCCCGGAACGGGCCTTCTCAGATCTCCTCGAAGTCCTGGGCGGCGATGCGCAGGGGGCGCAGCAGCGCGAAGATCTCGGCGCATTCCTCGGCGTCGTACACCCCGAGTCCGAACTCCATGGCGACCAGGTCCTGGGTGGCCGACTCGACGACCTCGCGGCCCTTGTCGGTGATGGAGGCGAGCGTGCCGCGGCCGTCGTTCGGGTTGGGCCGCTTGTCGACGAGGCCGGAGCGCACCAGCCGGTCCACGGTGTTCGTCACGGAGGTCGGGTGGACCATGAGCCGCTCACCGATCTTGGACATCGGCAGCTCACCGGCCTTGGAGAAGGTGAGCAGCACCAGCGCCTCGTAGCGCGCGAAGGTCAGTCCGTACGGTTTGACGACCGCGTCGACCTCGGCGAGCAGGATCTGCTGCGCCCGCATGATCGAGGTGATCGCCCCCATGGAGGGCACCGGGCCCCAGCGCTGCTGCCAGAGTTCGTCGGCGCGGGCGATGGGATCGAAGGGGAGACTGAGCGGCTTCGGCACGGCCACGACCTTACCCATGGGGAACTTGCCGGTCCTCACCGTCTCGAACTTCGGTCCGGATCCGGATCGCGGGTGCGGACGCGGGCGCCGTCCGGCGGACCTCGGCGACGAGCAGCAGCAGGCACAGGGTGCCCAGGACCCCGGCTCCGGCGACCACCCCGTGCACGGGGAAGAACTCGGCGGCCAGACCGGCCAGGGCCATGCCGACGCCCTGGATCGTCATCAGTCCGGCCGTGAGCAGGGTCATGGCCCGGCCGCGCAGCTCGTCGGGAACGGCCCCGACGAACCACTGGTCGAGCCCGATCACGTACGCCGATCCCGCACCGGCCAGCGCCAGCGCGACGGCCGCGAGGGCGACGCCCGGCCGGAAGCCGTAGAGCACGAGGGGCAGCAGCCCGGCGGCGGCGAGCGGCAGGACGATCCGGGAGCGGGTACGGGGTCCGAGCGCCGCGCCCACGTACAGCTCGGCGGCGATGGAGCCGACCGGCATCGCGCACATCAGCAGCCCGAGCGCGGCGCTGCCCACCCCGATCTCGTCGGCGTACGGGGCGGCCAGCGCCTCCGGTGCCACGACGAACATCGGGGGCAGCCAGAAGAGCAGCATCAGCGCCCGGACCCGGCGGTCGCCGAGCACCAGCCGGGCGCCGGAGAGCGACTCCCCCAGCAGGGTGCCGCCGCCCTTGCCGGCGGTGCGGGCGGGCCGGGCGCGGGTGCCGAGGCGGAGCAGGGCGGCCGAGCAGAGGAAGGTGACGACGGTGATCGTGATCGCGCCGCGCGGGGTGACCACGGCGAGCAGCAGCCCGCCCACGCCGAAGCCGGCGAGCAGGGCGCTCTGGGAGATGATCCGCAGCAGCGAGCGGCCGAGGACGAACAGGTCGCCCTCGCCCAGGATGTCGGTGAGCGCGGCCATCCTGGTCCCGGTGAAGACGGGCGAGACGGCGGCGACGAGGCAGCGCAGCACGAGGAGTCCGGCGACCGGGGTGCCCGGCAGCACCATCACGGCGACGCAGCCGGCGCAGATCAGATCGCAGGTGACCAGGACCCGGCGGGCCGGGTAGCGGTCGGGGATCCCGGCGAAGAGCGTGCCGCCGACGAGGTAGGGCAGCATCCCGAGCGCGAAGGTGAGGGCGCTGAGCAGGGGCGAGGCGGTGAGGTCGTACACGAGGACGGTGAGCGCGAGCTCGCTGACGACCACGCCGAGCAGCGAGAGCAGATGCGCGGCGAAGACGGCCCGGAACTCGCGTACGGCGAAGACGGCGCGGTAGCCGCGGGAGGCGGCGGGTGCGTCGTGGGCTGGCGCCCGGAGCGCGGGCGGTCCGCTCGGGTCGGGGGGACCTGTGCGCTCCGGGTGCGGGGCCGGGAGAGCGGCCGGTCCGGCGGGGGCGGGACCCGTGGCGCGCGGGGCGGGCGGCGGGGTCCGCCGGCCGCCTGGGGTGTCCGTCGCTTCGGGGCCGCCCGTCACGGGCTCGGTGTCTCTCGGCATGGACGCAGCCTGCGGGAGAGGGGCACCCACTCCGTAGACTTTCGGTCCCGGCCGAATCTTCCCCGAGGTCCCCCGTGCCCTTCCATCTGCATTTCGACGAGAGCGATCTGCTGCGCTGCCGGTTCGCGCTCTCCCCGCTCGGGGAGACCCAGGCCGCCGTGCGGGTACTGGCATCGCCGGAGCGGCAGGGCTACCACCTGCCCTGGCTGCGCAGGATCAGGGACGCGGCCGGCGGGCTCGATCTCGGCCCGCTGTGGCTGCTGATGAACGAGCGCGGTCACAGCCCGGACTTCTTCTGCCCGCCGCCGCAGGGGCCCCTCACCACCTTCGAGGAGGAGATCGCGGGGGTGCGGGCCGTCGATCCGGCGCTGGCGCGGGAGGACATGGTGCTGGCGCTCGCCGACCGGCCGGGCGCGCTGGACTCCCCCGCCGGGCGTGCGCTGCTGGCCGATCCCGCGCGGACCGTGCGGGAGCTGGCCGATCTGCTGGAGCGGGCCTGGCGGGCACTGATCGAGCCCCACTGGCCCCGGCTGCGCGCCCTGCTGGAGGCCGATGTGGCCTACCACTCGCGGCGGCTGGCGGCGGTCGGTTTCGAACGGCTGCTGGGTGAGCTGAGTCCCCAGCTGAGCTGGGCGGACTCGACGCTCACCATCGCCCGCACGTCGGGACGGCACACCCGGGTGCTCGGCGGGCAGGGCCTGGTGCTGATGCCGTCCGTGTTCGCCTGGCCGAACGTGGTCGGCGGCTTCGAGGCGCCCTGGCTGCCCGCGGTGATCTACCCGGCGCGCGGCATCGGCGGACTGTGGACGGAGCCCGCCGACAGCACCCCGGACACGCTCGCCCGACTGCTGGGGCGGGCGCGCGCCGACGTCCTGTGCGCGCTGGACGAGCCGGCGGGCACCACGGCCCTCGCCCACCGCCTCGGCCTCGCCCCGTCCTCCGTGTCGGAGCACCTGTCGGTGCTGCGGGCGTCCGGGCTGCTGACGTCGCGCCGCTACGGCCACCAGGTGCTGTACGAACGGACGCCGCTCGGCATCGCGCTGGCCGTGCCGCAGCACCCGTAGCCACGGCAGGTCACAGGCCCAGCGTGCTGAGGCGGTCCTCGTAGCGGATGGCGAGGTCCTCGGGCTCGTCGGCCGGCTGGTCCCACATGCCGTCCAGCTCGGCCCGGACGGCGGCGGGCAGTGCCTCGTAGCGCCGGCTCCACGAGTCGCCGTCCGGCATCCAGTAGCCGACGACCTTGAAGCGCCCCGCCGGCAGCCCGAGTTCCCTGCGCAGATAGCGGCGTACGGCACGCAGCGCGTCCGTCTGGCCGGCGACCCACACGTAGCCGCCGGTCAGGTCCGTGCCGGGCGGGACCGCGGCGGCGACCAGTTCGGCCAGCCGGCTGGGGCCGTGGCCGTTGCCGCCGTAGGTCCAGGTCGCCCGGACACCTGGCCGGTCCGGGAGCGGCTGCACGCAGGACGCGTCGGGAACCTCCAGGACCGCCCGGGTCGTGATGTGGCCCCGGCTGTTCTCGACGAGGCGGCCGACGGCGGGCAGACCGCTCAGGTCGGAGACGAGGACCTGCCAGGAGAGGTCGTCGGGCGGACTGTAGAGGCCGGTCGGGGAGTTGAGGCCGATCACGTCCCCGGGGCGGGCGGCGGCGGCCCAGGTGGACGCCGTCCCGTGGCCGTGCAGCACGAAGTCGATGTCGATCTCGCCGGTCTCCGGGCGGGCCGCACGGACGGTGTAGGTGCGCACCGGGGCCTCGGGCCGCCCTTCGGGGGTCTGCCAGCCGCCGTTCTCCGTCGCGTCGGGCAGGGAGACGTCGGTGCGGTCGGGGCCGTGCGGGAGGAACAGCCGGACGTACTCGTCGCCGACGCCGGTGGAGGTGAACGCGGCGAGGCCCTCGCCGTGGAACGTGATGCGGACCATGGTCGTGGTGAGCGGCCGGACGCGGGCCACCACGGCGCGGTGAATGGTCATGAGTGCTGCTCCTTCAGGTGCGGGGTCGGGGTCGGGATCGGGTGCGTGGCCGGGCCCGGAACCGGGCCGGGACGGGGCACGGTGGCGGCGCGATTGCCGGTGTACGCCTGCCAGAGCGCGGCGTACTCACCGGCGGCGGCGAGCAGTTCGTCGTGCGTGCCCTGCTCGGCGACCTCGCCGCGGCGGAGCAGCAGGATGCGGTCCGCGTCGCGCGCCTGCTCCAGGCGGTGCGCCACGATCACGCTGGTGCGGTCCCGTGTGACGCGTGCGAGTGCCGTCCGCAGCTGGGTGCGGGTCTGCGGGCCCGACTGGGCGGTGGCCTCGTCCAGGACGACGATGTCCGGGTCGGCGAGGAGCGCGCGGGCCAGCGCGAGGTGCTGGAGCGCCCCGTCGTCGAGGGCGACGCCGCCGGCGCCGAGGACGGTGCCGAGCCCCGGCTCCGCCTCCAGCGCCCAGCCGGCCCCGGTCTCGTGCAGGGCGAGGCGGAGTTCGTCGTCGGTGGCGGCGGGCCGGGCGATCCGGAGGTTGTCCGCCAGGGTGCCGCCGAACAGATGGGTCTCCTGGGTGACCAGATAACGGGACGGGGTCCGGCCGTCCCGCGGTCCGCCGGTGTCGATCTCCCCGCGGTCGGGTACGGCCAGGCCCGCGATCAGATGGGCCAGGGTGCTCTTCCCGGATCCGCTGGCGCCGACGAGCGCGAGGCTCGTCCCCGGGGGCACGTGGAGGGAGACGTCGCGCAGGGCGTGACGGGTGCCGTCGTACGAGAACGAGACGCCCTTCACGTCGATGCCCGGGCTGCGCGGCGGCCGGTCCGCTCCCCCGGTCCGGCCGCCGGCCGCGGTGCCGGTGTCCCGGCCCAGGTCGGTGACGCCGACGAGCCGGGACAGTCCGGCAGTCGCCCGCTGGATGTCGTCCAGGCTTCCCAGGAGCGCTCCGACCGGGCCGAAGAGGCGGTGGAAGTACAGCGCGGCGGCCGTGGCGGCGCCGACCGAGACGGCCCCGGAGCGGAGGAGCACGAAGCCCGTGCCGAGCACGGCGGCGAGTCCGAGGAACTCCGCGGCGTTGAGCAGCCCCGTGAACCGGTTGCGCAGCCGGACACCGTCGCGCTGGCGGGCGATGGCCTGTTCGCTGTGTGCGGCCAGTGCGGCGAGGTGCCGGTCCTGGGTCCGGTACGTGCGGATCGTCTCGGCCCCGTGCACCGCCTCGATGACGGACTGGCCGCGGGCGGACTCCAGCCGGCGGATGTCCGCGTAGACCGGGTGCGAGCGGGCGAGGAAGCTCCGGGTGGCGAGGATGTGGACGGGCAGGCAGACGAGGCCGGCCAGGGCCAGCCGTACGTCGAGGACCGCGAGTCCCACCAGGCTCAGGCCGATGGTGAAGGTCGCGGCGGTGATGTCGGGAAGGACCTCGGAGGCCGCTTCGGAGACCGCCTCGACATCGCGGGTCACGCGGGAGACGACGTCGGAACTGTCCGAGGACTCCAGCGTGCGCGCCGGAAGGTGGACCGCGGTCTCGAACACGTCCTCGCGCAGGGCGGCGAGCACGCCCTGGACGAGGACGACGAGCATCCGGCCGCCGGCGTACGCGAGCGCCGCCCCGGCGGCGGCGGCGAGCACGAGCGCGACGCCGAGCACGGTGACGCGGCCCCGGCCGCCGTCGTCCGCGACGGTGTCCACGAGGCCGCCGAGGAGCGGGGGCGTGGCGAGGGTGACGGCCGTGCCGCCGAGCAGGGTGAGCAGGGCGAGGGCGAGCCGGCCGCGGTGCGCGCCGAGCCGGCGGACGAGTTCCCGCCGGGTGCGGCGGGGGCCGGCGATGGGCAGAGGGCCGTGCGCGGGGGTCACCTGGCGGTTCCGTTCGGTTCGGGTGCGGCGCCGCCGAGGTCGACGACCCGGTCGCAGGCGGAGAGCAGGATGTGGCTGCTGGTGATCAGGAGTGTCGTGGCGGGCAGGCCGCGCAGCCCTGCGGCGATGCGCTGTTCGGTCACCGGGTCGACCGCGGTGGTGGGTTCGTCGAGGACGACGAGGTCGGCGCCGCTGTGCAGCGCGCGGGCGAGCAGCAGGCGCTGGCGCTGGCCGCCGGAGAGCCTGCGGCCGTGCTCGCCGACCTCGGCCCGGTCGCCCCCGATCCGTTCGAGTACGTCGTCGAGCATGGCGGCCCCGAGCACCGCCGGGTCGCTCTCTTCGCCCGCCGGGGTGAGGTTTGCGCGCAGGGTCCCGGAGAACACCGCGCCGTGGTGGGGCGGGGCCGTGATCCGGGCGCGCACCGGATCCGGGCCGAGGTCGACGGCGTCGACGCCGTCCAGCAGGAGTTCACCGCGGCCGAGCGGGACGCGGTAGCCGAGCCGGTCGCTGAGTTCCCTGGCGTGCCCGGGGTGACGGGGGACGACGCCGAGGAGTTCGCCGGGCCGCAGGTCGAGGGGTGTGCCGTGCTCGGGCGGGTGCCAGCGCAGCGCGGGCACGGCGGTGGCGGCGGTCTCCGGGAGGGCCGCGACGGGCGGGATCAGCGGGGGTTCGTCCAGCAGGTCGCCCAGCCGCCGGGCGGAGGCCCGCTTGTGGATCCAGTTGGAGGCGAACGTGCCGACATGGGCCAGTGAGCCCTGGAGGAACTGGGCGAGTCCGAGGACGGTGACCAACTGGCCGACGGTGATGCTGCCGTCGAGGGCGAGATACCCCGAAGCCGTCGCGAGCGCGGCGAGGAACACCCCCGACAGGAGCAGGCTGAGGCTCCCGTAGGCCAGGACCGAGCGGGAGGCGGCCACGGCGCCGCGCCGCGACGCGCCGCTCGCGACGCGGTAGCGGCGGGCGGCCTCCGCACGGGCGTTCATGCCGATGACCACCCGGAGTCCGGTGATCATGTCGGTCGCCACCTCGCCGGCCCGGGCCGCCGCGCCCTGTTCGGTCATGCCCCGTGCCTCCAGCGGCATCGAGACCCTGCGCATCACGACGAGCACCAGGACCGTGCCGGCGATGACGCCGAGGCCCAGGGGTACGGAGATCACGAGCAGCGCCGTCGACGCCGTGAGGATCGCGGTGACGGTCGCGGCCTGCTGGGCGACGCTCCAGGAGACCCCGGCGACCCGGTAGGTGTCGGACGAGACCAGGGAGAGCGCCTCGCCCGGCCCCGGCCGGCGGCGCAGCGAGCGGGGGTCGAGCAACCGGGTCATCACCCTTTGCCGCAGCGCGTGTTCGCCGTATCCGTAGACGTCCACCATGGCGGTGGACGCCCGCTGGTACGACAGGGACAGGACGACGAAGACCACGCCGAGCACGCCGAGCCACCCCAGCAGCGCGGCGCGGTCCGACGGCACCAGGGCCCGGTCGATGACGACGCCGATGAGCACCGGGACCAGTGCCTCGCACAGCTGGTGGACCATGAACGCGAGGGTGACGAGGGTGAGCCGGCGGCCGCGCCCGTCGCGCAGGAGCGCCACCCGGAACAGCGCCGTGACGGAGTTCGGCCCGAGCCCGGCGGGACGGGTCTCCCGGGTCGCCCTCACCGGGTGTCCCGCTGCCGGCCCAGCGGGATGACCATGGGGGTGCCGGTGACCGGGTCGGGGACGACCTGGCAGGGCAGGTCGAACACGTCCTCCACCAGGGCGGCGGTCACGACCTCCCGCGGGGTGCCCTCGGCGACGACCCGGCCGTCGCGCATGGCGATGAGATGGCTCGCGTAGCGGGCCGCGTGGTTCAGGTCGTGGAGGACGGCGACGAGGGTGTGCCCGGCGCGGTGCAGATCGGTGAACAGCTCCAGCAGGTCGATCTGGTGGGCGATGTCGAGGAACGTGGTCGGTTCGTCCAGCAGCAGGACCGGGGTCTGCTGGGCGAGGACCATCGCCACCCAGACGCGTTGGCGCTGGCCTCCGGAGAGTTCGTCGACCGGCCTGCCGGACAGCTCCGTGACGGAGGTGGCCGCCATGGCGTCCCGTACGGCCTGCTCGTCCTGCCGGGTCCACTGGCGCATCAGCTTCTGGTGCGGGTGGCGTCCGCGGGAGACGAGGTCGGCGACGGTGATCCCGTCGGGCGCCAGCGAGGTCTGCGGGAGCAGCCCGAGGGTGCGCGCCACTTCCCTGGAGCCGTACTCCGCGATGGACCGGCCGTCGAGGACGACCTTTCCCGCGGTGGGCTTCAGCAGCCGGGACACGGCACGCAACAGGGTCGACTTGCCGCAGGCGTTGGGGCCGATGATCACGGTGAACGAACGGTCCGGGATCGCGATGTCCAGATGCTCCGACACGGGCCGCCGGCCGTAGCCGAGGGACGCGTCGAGCACCTCCAGACGGGCCGGGACCGGGGTCCCGGTGCGCTGTGTCGTGATGGTCACGGGTACTCCTCGCGGATGGGCGGGCTCGGGGCGGCGGGACGGTGGGGCGGCTGCGGTCATCCGCGCCGTCCCGCGTACTGGCGGGCGAGCAGCCAGGCCAGATAGGCGCCGCCGACGCACACCGTGACGACGCCCACCGGCAGGTCGACGCGCTGGGCGATGAAGTCGGCGCCGGCCAGGACCGCGGCGCCGGTCAGCGCCGCCGGGACGATCCGCACCGTGGTGGAGCCGCGGGTCAGCCGCTGGGCGATCTGCGGGGCCGCGAGCGCGATGAACGAGATCGGGCCGACGGCGGCGGTCACGAGCGCGGTGAGCGCCACTCCGACGAGCGTGGCCGCGAGCCGGGCGCGCTGCGCCCTGACGCCGAGGGCCACGGCCGCGTCGTCGCCCAGTTCCAGGTGGACCAGGGGCCGCGCCACCGCCGCCGAACAGATCAGCAGGACGACGAAGACGCCCGCCGTCACCCGCAGTTGCTCGAAGCCGAGGCCGCTGAGGGACCCCGCTCCCCAGGTCGCCGCCAGCATGGCCTGCTGCGGGTTGACGGACAGGAGGAGCATCGAGGTGAGGGACGAGAGGAACGCGCCGACGGCGATCCCGACGATGATGAGCCGGAAGGGGGCCAGCCCGCCCCGGTAGGCCAGCAGATACACCAGTAGTGCGGTGAGCGCCCCGCCGATCAGCGAACCCGAGGCGACGGCCAGGTAGTCGGCGGTGCCCAGCAGCAGCATCACCACGCTCGCGCCGGCGTACGAACCGGAGGCGAAGCCGATCACGTCGGGCGAGCCCAGCGGGTTCTTGGTGAGCGACTGGAAGAGCGCGCCGCTGATGGCGAGTGCCGCGCCGCAGACGATCGCGAACAGCAACCGGGGCAGCCGCCAGTCCACGACCACCAGCCGGTCCCGGGGGTCGGCGTCCGGGTCGAACAGGGCGGACAACACCTGGACCGGGGTGAGCCGGATGGATCCCGTGGCGAGGGTGAGGACGCCGAGGGCGGCCACGGTGACGGCCAGGGCGGCGCAGACGAGGACGGAGCGCCGCTCGACCCGCAGGGCCAGGCCGGTCCGCCGCCAGGTCCAGACCCGCCGGCCGAAGTCGACCCGGTCCGGTGCGGCCGGCTCGTCCGCGGCCGGGGCGGTGGTCCCGTCGGTCGCGGGCGGGTTCGTTGTTCCGGTGGTCACAGGGTGCTCACCTTCCGGCGCCGGACGAGGGCGACGAGGACGGGGGCGCCGACGAGCGCGGTGACGAGGCCGACCCGCATCTCGCCGGAGGGCAGGACCACGCGCCCGATGATGTCGGCGGCCAGCAGGAAGGCGGGCGCGGCGACGATCGTGACGGGCAGGATCCACCGCTGGTCGGGTCCGGTGAACCAGCGCACGACGTGGGGCACCATCAGCCCGACGAACGAGATCGGGCCGGCGACGGCGACGGAGGTCCCGGCGAGCAGGGTGACGGCGATGACCAGGACCACCCGGGTCAGCGCGAGCCGGGTGCCCAGGGACCGGGCGAGGTCGTCGCCGAGCGCCAGCGCGTTGAGCGAGCCGGCGCTGCACAGTCCGAGGACGAGCCCGGCGCCGATCAGCGGCAGGGCGATGGGGAGGATGTCGAGGGACCGGCCGCCGATGGAGCCGACACCCCAGAACCGCATCACGTCGAAGGTGGTCGTGTTCTTGAGCGCCATGGCGGAGGTGAAGCCGCCGCACACGGCGGTGAACGCGACGCCCGCGAGGGTGAGTTTGACCGGGCTGCCCCGGTCGGCGCCGATCGAGCCGAGCGTGTAGACGAGCACGGTCAGCCCGAAGGCCCCCGCCAGCGCGAACCAGATGAACTGGCCGGCGCCGGTGTACCCGAGCACGGCGACGGCGAAGGTCACCGCGAGGCTCGCGCCCGCGTTCACCCCGAGGATGCCCGGATCGGCCAGGGGGTTACGGGTGAACGCCTGGATCAGTGCGCCGCTGAGGCCGAGGGCCGCGCCGACGACCAGCCCGATCACCGTGCGCGGCACGCGCAGTTCGCGCACCATCACGTGTTCGTCGGAGTCGTCGAAGTGGAACAGCGCGTCCCACACGGTGCCGGGGGCGATGGACCGGGCGCCGACCATCACGCTGAGAACGGCGACGGCGAGCAGCAGCACGAGCGCGGTCAGCAGGATCAGCAGGCGGGTCCGGGTGCGCGGTGCCGGGCCCGCGCCGCGGCGCGGGCCCGGCGCATCGTGCGCCGTACCCGTGGTGGGGTCACCCGTGGGTGGGGCGGTCGTCATGGTTGTCCTTGGAAGTGGGCGTCACCCGGGGAGGCGGCGGACGGCGGTCAGGAGTCCGCGCCGGTGCTGCCCTTGCCCGCGACGGCGTCGGCGAGCATCGGGACGTAGCGCTCCAGGGCCCAGGGGATGGAGAGCACGGACGGGCCGCTGGTGGCCATGCCCAGGGTCGGGTCCTGCACGAACGCGTAGTTCTTCGCGGCGATCGGCTTCCAGCGCGAGAACAGCGGGTCCTTGAGCGTGTACGGGACCTCGTCGGCGCCGTTGGCCCAGCCGACGAAGACGTCGGCCTCGATGGTGTCGAGCTTCTCCAGGCTGACTCCGCCGTACCAGTTGGTGCCCTTCGCGGTGGACGCGATGGCCTTCATCGACAGAGTGTTCTCGAAGCCCATCTCGGTCAGCAGCCGGACGCGGGCGTCGTAGTTGAGGTAGAGACCGAGCTCCGTCGAGCCGGGGGTGAGGGCGAGTCCGTACGTGAACGTCCTGCCCTTGAACTCGGGGTGCTCCCGGGTCACCGCGGTCAGCCGGCCCTGGACGTCGGTGACGAGGCCCTCGGCCTTCTTCGTCTCGCCCATGGCCTTGCCGATGGTGCGGGTCATCTCCTGCCAGGTCCCGCCGTCCCAGGGCTTGTTCAGGTACGGGACGGTGGGGGCGATCTCGGAGAGGCGCTTGTAGTCGACGTCGGAGATGCCGGAGTACAGGCCGACGATGAGGTCCGGCTTCAGCGAGAGGATCTGTTCGAAGTCGATCTCGCCCGCGTCGCCGTAGTTCAGCGTCTCGGGCAGCGGCCCGCCGAGCTTCTCGACCGTGCTGCGGAACCAGGGGGTGTAGCCCTGCTTGTCGCCGCCCCACTGCTCGTCGACGCCGACGGGGACGGTGCCCAGTGCCGCGACCACGTCGAGCGACATCCAGCTGACCGCGACGACGCGCTTCGGCTTCGCCTTGATCGTCGTGGTCCCGTGGCCGTGCTTGATGCTCACCGGGAAGGCGGCCGAGGCGGCACCGGCCCGCACCTTGGCCGTGTCCGGTTCGGACCCGCCGCTGCCGCAGCCCGCCAGCACCACGACGGCGGCGATCGTCAGCGTCACGAGGCGCGCCACGGCGCCCGGTCTGCGTCCTGCCGGAATGGAAGGGGACATGCTTCTCCTCGGTTCTTCAGCGTTCGGTTAGGTAACCCTCACCTAACTGAAAACTAAAGAACCGGGCCGCCCGGAGGGGACGCGGACCGGCCATGATGTGTCGAGATTCGGCCACGTACAGGATCGACGGGACCCTGCCCCGGGGACGTGCTCAGTGGCCGGACTGCGCCGGCACCGTCTGCTCGCGCAGATACCCGGTCGGACTGACGCCGGTCACCCGGCGGAAGGCGGCCGAGAACGCGCTCGTCGTGGAGTAGCCGCAGCGGTGCGCGACCAGGTTGACGGGGCGGCCCTGCGCCAGCAGCGTCGTCGCCTCGGACATCCGGACCAGCGAACGCCACCGCGCGAAGGACATGCCGACATCGCGGCCGAACGCCCGGTTGACGGTGCGTACGCTCAGCGCGTGCCGCGCCGCCCAGGCCTCCAGCGAGAGTTCGCTCTCCGGGTCACGCATGACGTCGTCGGCCAGGGCGCGGATCCGCGCGTCCGCCGGGACGGGGACGTCGATGGCGGGACACGGGTCCTCCTCCAGAAGCTCGATGACGACGCGCTGGGTCCGCAGCCGGAGATCGTCGGGCATCGGGGTGGCGTCGAGGTGGAGCAGCATCTCCTGGAGGGCGCGCCGCACCCGCAGCGGGCGCTGAGCGGTCCAGTGCGGCGGGATCGCCGCGCTGGTCACGTACGTGTAGCAGCTCACGCTGCCCGGATCGGACCAGGAGTCGTGCGGGGTGCCGGGCGGCAGCCAGATCCCCTGGCCGGGCACGAGCCGGCGCACGGTGTCGCGGGTGTGCAGCGTCAGCGAGCCGTGGTGCGGCCAGACCAGGAGCCCGTCGGAGTGGGTGTGCACGCCGGGGACGACGGGCACGGCCGGCGGGGATCCGTCGAAGACGGCGGTGGTGAGCAGATAGGGGGCGGTCACCTCGGCGCCGCCCGCCGACGGCTCGGCCCATCGGAGCGCGACCGCCGGACGCGTTTCGCCGCGCTCGCGGACCGGGACTGTAGCCAGCATGAACTTAGGTTACCCTAACCCGCCCTCGCCCGGCGGTCCGCCGGAGCGCGAGGACGGGCGGGACGCGGCGTCAGTCCGCGAGGTAGCGCTCGACCGTCTCGACCTTGGAGGTCAGACCGTCGGTGACACCCGGACGGATGTCGGCCTTGAGCACGAGGGAGACCCGGCCGGCGCGCGCCTCGACGGCCTGGACGGCGCGCTTGACGACGTCCATGACCTCGTCCCACTCCCCCTCGATGGAGGTGAACATGGCGTCGGTGCGGTTGGGCAGCCCGGACTCGCGGACGACCCGGACGGCGTCGGCGACGTACTCGCCGACGTCCTCGCCGACACCCAGCGGACTGACGGAGAAGGCGACGATCATGCGCTGACCGTGCCTTCCCGGCGGGCCCGGGCGGCGATGACGCCGTCGGCCTCGTAGCGCTTGAGCACCTTGTCGCCGTACAGACCGCCGAACGGCAGCACGCAGAGCAGGAAGAAGAACGCGACCCGCTTGAGCGGCCACTTGGTCTTGTTCCAGACGTCCAGCAGCAGGACGACGTAGATCACGAAGAGCACGCCGTGCAGCATGCCGAGCGGCATCATCAGGAAGTCGATGTCGGAGACCCGGCTCAGCACCGAGCCGAAGAGGATCAGCGCGGGGAAGGAGAGCGCCTCGGGAATCGAGATGAGGCGCAGCCGGTGCAGGGCGGTAGCGGTCTTGATGTCCACGGGGGCACCTTCGGTGGGAGGACGGTGACGGCTTGTGAACGCAGGCACAAGCGCCACCCATTGTGGCATCGCCGCCCGCGGCGCCCGGCGGCGGGGGCGGGCCCGCGCCGCTCGCTCCGCAAGAGATACGTCCCGATTGCGTCCGGGTCCGGTACCGGATGCGTATCAGGGGCGGTTCAGGGGCCCGATCGTGCCGCGGACCCTGTCCCGCCGGCGGTCCCTGCCGCTACCGTCGCCGGGTGGCAATGTTCCGACTCCAAGGCAGCAAGACGCTCGCCGTCGACCTGACCGGCGATGCCGTCAAGGCGAAGAACGGCTCGATGGTCGCCTACGACGGCCGGATGACGTTCAAGAAGATGACCGGCGGCGGTGAGGGTCTGCGCGGCATGGTGACCCGCCGGCTGACCGGTGAGCAGATGACCGTGATGGAGGTGACCGGGCAGGGCACCTGCTTCTTCGCCGACCGCGCGAGCGAGATCAACCTGGTCTCCCTGCGCGGCGAGAAGCTGTTCGTCGAGGCGAGCAACCTGCTCTGCACCGACGCCGGGCTGCGCACCGGCACCACGTTCACCGGGCTGCGCGGCGGCGCGACGGGCAACGGCCTGTTCACCACCACGGTCGAGGGGACGGGCCAGGCGGCGATCATGTCGGACGGTTCGGCCGTGGTCCTGCGGGTCTCCGCCCAGTACCCGCTCTTCGTCGACCCGGGCGCGTACATCGCCCACCAGGGCAACCTCCAGCAGCACTTCCAGTCCGGGGTGAACTTCCGGACGCTGATGGGCGAGGGATCGGGCGAGTCCTTCCAGATCCGGTTCGAGGGCGAGGGACTCGTCTACGTCCAACCCAGCGAGCGGAACACGATCGGGGGCGATGTCTGATGCCGTTCCGCGAGATCAACTCGAAGATGGTCGAGGCGACGGTGATCCCCGGCCAGAAGATGTACAGCCAGCGCGGGGCGATGCTGGCCTACCGCGGCGAGGTGTCGTTCACGCCGAACATCCAGGGCGGCCAGGGCGGGGTGATGTCGATGATCGGCCGCCGCATGGCGAACGAGGCGACCCCGCTGATGACGGTCGAGGGCAGCGGCACGGTGATGTTCGGCCACGGCGGCCATCACATCCAGGTGATCACCCTGACCGGGGACACCCTCTATGTGGAGGCCGACCGGCTGCTCGCCTTCGACGGGACGCTCCAGCAGGGCACGATGTTCATGGGCTCGCAGGGCGGCGTGATGGGCATGGTGCGCGGCCAGGTGACCGGGCAGGGCCTGTTCACCACGACCCTCAAGGGCCATGGCGCGGTGGCGGTGATGGCGCACGGCGGGGTGATCGAACTGCCGATCACGCCGGGGCGCGACGTGCATGTGGACCCGCAGGCGTACGTCGCGCACCACGGCGAGGTGCGCAACAAGCTCTCCACCGCGCTGGGCTGGCGCGACATGGTGGGACGGGGTTCCGGCGAGGCGTTCCAGCTGGAGCTGAGCGGCAGTGGTGCGGTGTACGTCCAGGCGTCGGAGGAGAAGCTGTGAGCACGCCCGTGGTCTTCGACCCCATGACGCTGCCGTCGGACGACAACGTCAACGCGTACACCTTCTGCGTGGAGCTCAAGGGGAGCCAGTGGTTCCTGCAGAAGGGCAAGATGATCGCCTACTACGGGCGGATCGAGTTCAACGGGATCGGCCACGGCCGCTTCGAGCGGCTGATCCGTACGAGCTTCCACTCGCCGCTGCACGCGAGCGACTGGGTGGTGGCCGAGGGCAGCGGCAAGATGCTGCTCGCCGACCGGGCCTTCGATGTGAACTCCTACGACCTGGACAACGGCAATCTGACGATCCGCTCCGGCAACCTGCTGGCCTACCAGCCGACGCTGGCGCTGAAGCAGTCGATCGTGCCGGGGTTCCTGACGCTGATCGGCACCGGGAAGTTCGTCGCCGCGTCCAACGGGCCGGTGGTCTTCATGGAGCCGCCGCTGCGCGTCGACCCGCAGGCACTGGTCGGCTGGGCGGACTGCCCCTCGCCGTGCCACCACTACGACCACGGCTACATGACGGGCGTGATGGGCGGGCTGCGGGCGTTCACCGGGATCGGGGGCGCGTCCGGCGAGGAGCACCAGTTCGAGTTCGTCGGCGCGGGCACGGTGCTGCTCCAGTCGACCGAGGTACTGATGGCCGAACAGCCGACGGGGGCCGTGCCGCAGCAGGCGGGCGTCCCCGGCGGTGGTCAACCTGGGTCCGCACCCCGCATGCCCGGCCAGCTGGGGGACCTCCAGCGTCGCTTCGGGTTGTGAACGGTAGTCTGCGGAGTGTGACGTCGAACGTCTGCGCCCAGCCTGCGAGCGCGTGCCGGGCGTCACACGCCCCCACTTCGTCCGGCTTTCAACTTCTTAGGTAGAATCCATATATGGAGACCGAGACGGCCACCCGCTGGCTGAGCGATGCGGAGCAGTGCGCCTGGCGCACCCACCTGGACGTCGGCAGACTGCTGACGCACCAGCTGGAGAAGGACCTCCAGCCGTTCGGCCTGACCATGAACGACTACGAGATCCTCGTCAATCTCTCGGAGTCGGACGACCAGCGCATGCGCATGAGCGATCTCGCCGGCGCCACGCTCCAGTCCAAGAGCAGACTCTCGCACCAGATCACCCGCATGGAGAGCGCGGGCCTGGTCCGCCGCGAGAACTGCGAGTCCGACCGCCGGGGGCTGTACGCGGTCCTCACCGAGACCGGCGCCGAGACGATGCGCAAGGTCGCGCCCCACCACGTGGCGTCGGTCCGCAAGCACTTCATGGACCTGCTGACGCCGGAGGCGCTGGAGCAGCTGCACGCGGCCCTGACCCCGGTCGCCGACCACCTGCGCGGACGGCGCGGCAAGCTCTGACCCACCGGGGTCTCAGCGGGCGTCCGGCAGCCACAGCTCGAACCGGGCGCCACGCTCCCCCGCGTCCACCACGGCCAGCCGGCCGCCGTGCCGCTCCGCCACGTCGCGGGCCAGGGCCAGGCCCAGACCGGCCCCGCCCTCGTCACGGGTGCGGGCGTCGTCGAGGCGTACGAAGCGTTCGAAGATCCGCTCACGCTCCGCCTCCGGCACCCCGTCCCCGTCGTCGGCGACCCGGACGGCCACACCGCCGCCCTCCCGGCGCACCGCGACCGCGACCGAGTCCCGCGCGTGCCGCTCGGCGTTGTCCAGCAGATTGCCGATCACCCGGGCCAGCTGCCCGCGCGAACCGGTCACCTCGAAGCCGCCGCCCTCCGGCACCGAAACCGCCACCGGAATCCGGTCACCGGTGCGCTGCGAGACCTCCTCGTGGACCAGTGCGCCGAGGTCCAGCCGGGCGGCGGCGGGCCGCTCCCCCGCGTCGAGCCGGGCCAGCAGCAGCAGATCGGCGGCCAGTGCCTGGAGCCGTACGGTGTCGGCGACCGCGCCCGGCACGTCCAGCAGCTCCGGGTGCGCGGCGCCCACCTCCAGCTGGGTGCGGAGCGACGCGATCGGGCTGCGCAGTTCGTGCGAGGCGTCGGCGACGAAGCGCCGCTGCCGCTCGACGGAGGTCTCCAGTGCGGTGAGCGTCTCGTTCGTCGTCCGGGCCAGGCGGGCGATCTCGTCGCGCGAACCGGGCTCCGGCACCCTTCTGCTCAGATCCTCGGACGCGGTGATCGCGGCCATCTCGCGCCGGATGCCCTCGACCGGCCGCAGCGCCCGCCGGGTCACCAGCCAGGTCACGCCGGCGACGACGAGCAGCACGACGGGCAGCCCGGTGAGCATCGCGCCGCGCACGCTGCCGACGGCCCGCTGCTCCGCGGCGAGCGGGGCGCCCGCGTGCACGGTCAGGGTCTGTCCGGCCGAGTCGGTGACCTCGACGGACGCGAACCGGTAGTCCGCGCGCTCGCCGTCGACCGTGGCGGTGCCGCTGCTGAAGTCCGGGTCGTCGGTGGACACCTCCTGGCGGCCGGTGCCGGCGCCCGCCGCCCCGTCGTCGTCCTCGTCGTCGTCGCGGTCCTCGCCGCCGTGCCGGTCGGTGTCGCCCGGGACCGAGGGGGCGGGCGAGGGCTGCGGGACAGGAGTGACCCGGTTCGTGCCGGTCCCCGAGATCGCGTCCAGGTCCTTGGAGACGGCCACCACCCGGCCGTCCTCGTCGGTCACCTGCACCGGATGGTCGTCCTCGTCGCCCGTCTTCAGCTCGTCGTACGGCGTGCCGAGGGCCAGCTGCCCGGCGACCTCCCGGGCCGCCACCTCGGCCTGGAGTCCCGCCTGGTCGGTGAGGTTGGCGCGCAGGACGAGCAGGACGGCGAGTCCGGCGACGGCCAGCGCGAGCGCGACCACGACGGTGGCGCCGAGCGCCGCCCTGGCCCGTACGGATCTCACAGCGCCTCCAGCCGGTAGCCGGCGCCGCGCACCGTGCGGATCGCGGCCGCGCCGAGCTTGCGGCGCAGGGCGCTGACGTACACCTCGACGATGTTCGGGTCGCCGTCGTAGGCGAAGTCCCAGACGTGCTCCAGGATGTCCGCCTTGCTCACCACCTGCCCGGCCCGCAGCGCGAGCTGTTCCAGCACGGCGAACTCCTTGGCGGTGAGCGCGATCTCGTCGTCGCCGAGGTGGACGCGGCGGGCGGCGGTGTCCATGCGCAGGGAGCCGACGGTGACCACCGGCGAGCCGGAGCCGCCCCGGCGGCGCAGCAGCGCCCTGATCCTGGCGACCAGCACCACATAGCTGAACGGTTTGGTGAGGTAGTCGTCGGCGCCGGTGTCGAGCCCCTCCGCCTCGTCGTACTCCCCGTCCTTCGCGGTCAGCATCAGGATGGGCACCTCGTGGCCCGCGGCGCGCAGGGCGGCGCAGACCTGGTAGCCGTTCATCCCCGGCAGCATGATGTCGAGGACGACGAGGTCGTACGCCCCTTCGGAGGCCCGGTGCAGCCCTTCGAGGCCGTCGTGGACGACGTCCACGGCGAACCCCTCGGCGGTGAGCCCCCGGGCCAGGGAGACCGCCAGCCGCTTCTCGTCCTCCACGATCAACAGGCGCATGTGCACAGCGTCGCAAACCGGAGCTGAAGAAGGCTTCAGGTGGCTTCAGGCTGCGTTCAGCATCGCCCCGGCAGTGTGGTCGTCATCGCAACGGAATCATCCGACCCGGGGAGGAACCCTCATGAAGCGAAAGATCGCCATCGCCGCCGTCACCGCGGCCGTGCTCGTCGGCGGCGGGGCCGCGACGGCCGTGGCCTTCGCCGACGACGACGGTCACGACACCGCCCGCAGCAGCACGGCGAGCAGCGCCACCGCCCGCGTCACCGCCGGCGAAGCGGCCGCGGCCGCCGTCCGGTCCGTGCCGGGCACGGTGACGGAGGCGGAGCTCGACGACGAGGACGGCGGACTGGTCTGGGAGCTCGATGTGTACGGCTCCGACAAGGGGTGGCACGACGTGACGGTGGACGCGGGCAACGGCAAGGTGCTCGGAAAGCACCTTTCGAACGACGACGACCGCGGCCGGAACGCCCCGCGCACGGCCCCCGTCACGCTCGACGCGGCGGTCTCCGCCGCGCTGGAGGCCTCGCCGGGGACGGTGACCTCGGTCGAGCTGGAGGGCCGCGGCGGTACGGCGGTGCACTGGGAGGTCGACGTACGGGGCAAGGACGGCACCCGGCACGAGCTGGACGTGGACGCGAAGTCGGCCGCCGTCACGGCGGACCGGCCGGACGACGGTCACGGGCACGACGACCGCGCGGACGACCGGGGCGACGACGACTGACTCCGTGCCGCGGGTGTCCGGCGTTCCGCCGTTCCCCGGTTCCGGTGCGGCCCGCACGCCGCACCGGAACCGGGGAACAGGACGGTCAGGCCTCCCCGGTGAGCCCCGCCACCAGTTCGTCGGCCGCCGCGTACGGATCGAGGCGGCCCGCCACGATGCGTTCGGCCAGGGCGTCCAGGCGGCGGTCGCCGTGCAGGTCACCGATCCGTTCGCGGAGCCGGGTGACGGCGATCGTCTCGACCTCGCGGGCGGCGCGGGACGCGCGCCGCTCGGCCAGGACGCCGTGCTCCTCCATCCACGCCCGGTGCTTCTCCAGCGCCTCGACGACCTCGTCGATGCCCTCGCCCCGGGCGGCGACCGTCTTGACGATCGGCGGCCGCCAGTCGCCGGGTCCACGGGACTCCCCGAGGCCCAGCATGTGGTTGAGCTCGCGGGCGGTGGCGTCCGCGCCGTCCCGGTCGGCCTTGTTCACGACGTACACATCGCCGATCTCCAGGATTCCGGCCTTCGCCGCCTGGATGCCGTCGCCCATGCCCGGGGCGAGGAGGACGACGGAGGTGTCGGCCTGGGAGGCGATCTCCACCTCCGACTGGCCGACGCCCACCGTCTCCACCAGGATCACGTCGCAGCCCGCCGCGTCCAGCACCCGGATGGCCTGCGGGGCCGACCAGGCGAGACCGCCCAGATGACCGCGCGTGGCCATGGAGCGGATGTAGACGCCCGGGTCGGAGGCGTGGTCCGACATCCGGACCCGGTCCCCGAGGAGCGCGCCGCCGGAGAACGGCGACGACGGGTCGACGGCGAGCACGGCGACGCGCTTGCCCTGCCGCCGGTACGCCGTGACCAGTGCCGACGTCGATGTCGACTTGCCGACACCGGGCGAGCCGGTCAGGCCGACGACATAGGCGTTGCCCGCCAGTGGCGCGAGGGCCGCCATCACCTCGCGCAGCTGCGGCGACGCCCCCTCCACCAGGGAGATCAGCCGGGCCACGGCCCGCGGCCTGCCCTCACGGGCCTGCTCCACCAGGGTGGGGACGTCCACCATCACCGCTCCGCCTCCTCGCTCACGCGCTGCGTGGTTCTGTACTACTTGCCCGGAACGCGGATGATCAGCGCATCGCCCTGACCGCCGCCGCCGCACAGCGCCGCCGCCCCGGTGCCGCCGCCGCGCCGCTTGAGCTCCAGCGCCAGGTGCAGCACCACACGGGCGCCGGACATCCCGATCGGGTGGCCCAGCGCGATGGCGCCGCCGTTGACGTTGACCTTCTCCGAGGTGACGCCGAGGTCCTTCATGGACTGCAGGGCGACGGCCGCGAACGCCTCGTTGATCTCGATGAGGTCGAGGTCCTCGACCCCGATGCCCTCCTTCTTGAGGGCGTGGCGGATGGCGTTGGACGGCTGCGACTGGAGGGAGTTGTCCGGGCCCGCCACATTGCCGTGCGCGCCGATCTCGGCGATCCAGTCCAGGCCCAGCGCCTCGGCCTTGGCCTTGCTCATGACGACGACCGCGGCGGCGCCGTCGGAGATCTGCGAGGCGGTGCCGGCGGTGATCGTGCCGTCCTTGGCGAAGGCAGGGCGCAGCTTGCCGAGCGACTCCGCGGTCGTGTCGGCGCGGATGCCCTCGTCCTTGGAGAAGAGGACCGGGTCGCCCTTGCGCTGCGGGATCTCGACCGGGGTGATCTCGGCCTCGAAGATGCCGTTCTTCTGGGCGGCCGCGGCGCGCTGGTGGGACAGGGCGCCGATCTCGTCCTGATCCGCACGGGCCAGGCCGAGGCGGGTGTTGTGCTTCTCGGTGGACTCGCCCATCGGGATGTTCTCGTAGGCGTCGGTCAGACCGTCGTACGCCATCGAGTCGAGCATCTCGATGGCGCCGTACTTGTGGCCCTCGCGGGACTTCGGGAGCAGGTGCGGGGCGTTCGTCATGGACTCCTGGCCGCCGGCCACGACGATGTCGAACTCACCCGCGCGGATCAGCTGGTCGGCCAGGGCGATGGCGTCGAGCCCGGAGAGACACACCTTGTTGACGGTGAGTGCCGGGACGCTCAGCGGGATGCCTGCCTTGACCGCGGCCTGCCGTGCCGGGATCTGCCCTGCCCCGGCCTGGAGCACCTGGCCCATGATCACGTACTCGACCTGGTCGCCGCCGATGCCGGCCCGGTCCAGCGCCGCCTTGATGGCGAAGCCTCCGAGGTCGGCTCCGGAGAAGCTCTTCAGGGAGCCGAGGAGGCGGCCCATGGGCGTACGGGCGCCCGCGACGATCACCGAAGTGGTACCGGTCGTTCCTGACATGAGGCACAGCCCCTTGGAATAGGAGTGAACGAGGGTTTACCTGAATGTACTGAGCAGTACCGCGCCCGTCATCCGGCAGCGGGTGTGACGGCGCGCACGTTGCGTAACCATCCGCCGGGCGCTGCACTGTTCCCATGCTGACGCGAATCGACCACATCGGGATCGCCTGTTTCGACCTCGACAAGACCGTCGAGTTCTACCGCTCGACCTACGGGTTCGAGGTGTTCCACTCCGAGATCAACGAGGAGCAGGGCGTACGGGAGGCCATGCTCAAGATCAACGAGACGTCCGACGGCGGCGCCTCGTACCTCCAGCTGCTGGAGCCGACCCGTGAGGACTCGGCCGTGGGCAAATGGCTGGCCAAGAATGGCGAGGGCGTGCACCACATCGCCTTCGGTACGGCGGACGTCGACGCGGACGCCGCGGACATCCGCGAAAAGGGCGTCAGGGTGTTGTACGACGAGCCCAGGACGGGTTCCATGGGGTCGCGGATCACCTTCCTTCACCCCAAGGACTGCCACGGTGTGCTCACCGAACTGGTCACGTCCCGGACGGAGCACTGACCCGAGGCAGACCCGGCCCGGTAGAGTGGGCTGTTCCGGGCCGGAGCCGGGTCGGGGCCGCGACGCGTCCTCAGCCGTTGATCTGTCACCATTCCCCGGGGGGGACCGTTCGTCGGCGAACGGACCTCGTTCGGAGTTCACGATCAGGGTTGGGGTCTCCCCTGCTCAGTGGGGCATCCCCGGCTCGAACGAAGTCGAGAGCCTGGGGAAGAAGTTGAGAGCTCGGGGAAGGATGGGACCGCGCAGTGCGGGGCTACGAACGCCAGGAGAGCCACCGAGCTGAAGACGACCATCTCTCGCGGTTCGAAGCCGAGATGGACCGGCTGAAGACCGACCGGGAGAAGGCCGTCCAGCACGCCGAGGACCTCGGTTACCAGGTCGAGGTCTTGCGCGCCAAGCTGCACGAGGCCCGGCGCAGTCTGGCGACCCGTCCCGCCTACGACAGCGCGGACATCGGCTACCAGGCGGAGCAGCTGCTCCGCAATGCCCAGGTCCAGGCCGACCAGTTGCGCAACGACGCCGAGCGCGAGCTGCGCGACGCCCGTGCGCAGACGCAGCGGATCCTTCAGGAGCACGCCGAGCACCAGGCGCGGCTGCAGGCCGAGCTGCACAACGAGGCGGTGCAGCGGCGCCAGCGGCTCGACCAGGAGCTGGCCGAGCGCCGCCAGACCGTCGAGTCCCATGTCAACGAGAACGTGGCGTGGGCCGAGCAGCTGCGGGCCAGGACCGAGTCCCAGGCCCGCCGGCTGCTGGAGGAGTCCCGCACCGAGGCCGAGCAGGCGCTGGGCGCCGCCCGTGCCGAGGCCGCCCGGCTGGCCGACGAGACGCGCCAGCGCCTGGGGTCCGAGGCCGAGTCGGCCCGTTCCGAGGCCGAGTCGATCCTGCTGCGTGCCCGCAAGGACGCCGAGCGGCTGCTGAACGCCGCGTCCAGCCAGGCGCAGGAGGCCACCACCCACGCCGAGCAGCTGCGGACGTCGACGACGGCCGAGACCGAGCAGACCCGGCAGCAGACCGCCGAGCTGAACCGGACCGCCGAGCAGCGCATGCAGGAGGCCGAGACGCAGCTGCGCGAGGCCCGCTTGGAGGCGGAGAAGGTCCTCTCGGAGGCCAAGGAGGCCGCGGTCAAGCGGCTGGCCGGCGCCGAGTCGCAGAACGAGCAGCGCACCCGTACGGCCAAGTCGGAGATCGCCCGGCTGGTCGGCGAGGCCACCAAGGACGCCGAGTCGCTGAAGGCGGAGGCCGAGCAGGCGCTCGCCGACGCCCGCGCCGAGGCCGACCGGCTCCGTTCCGAGGCGGCCGACACCGCGCGCACCGCCGCGGCCGAGGACGCCGCGGCCCAGCTCGCCAAGGCGGCCCGGGCCGCCGAGGAGGTGCTGACCAAGGCGTCCGACGACGCGAAGTCGACCACCCGGGCCGCGGGCGAGGAGGCCGACCGGATCCGCCGCGAGGCGGAGGCCGAGGCGGACCGGCTGCGCGGCGAGGCCGCCGAGCAGGCCGACCAGCTCAAGGGCGCGGCCAAGGACGACACCAAGGAGTACCGGGCCAAGACGGTCGAGCTGCAGGAGGAGGCGCGCAGGCTGCGCGGCGAGGCCGAGCAGCTGCGTTCCGAGGCGGTCGCCGAGGGCGAGCGGATCCGCGGCGAGGCCCGCCGGGAGGCCCTCCAGCAGATCGAGGAGGGCGCGAAGACCGCCGAGGAGCTGCTGGCCAAGGCCAAGGCGGACGCGGAGGAGCTGCGCGGCGCCGCGGGCACCGACAGCGAGCGGGTCCGCAGCGAGGCGGCCGAGCGCGCCGCGGCGCTGAAGAAGCAGGCGGAGGAGGCCCTGGAGCGGGCCCGCGCCGAGGCCGAGCAGCTGCGCACCGAGGCCGAGGAGCTGGCGGGGTCGACGACGTCCGCCGCCGAGCAGGCCGCGACGGAGCTGCGCGAGGAGACCGAGCGCGCGGTCGCGGCCCGGCGGACGGAGGCGGCCGACGAGCTGACCCGGCTGCACACCGAGGCCGAGACCCGGGTGGCCACCGCCGAGCAGACGCTGGGCGAGGCCCGCTCCGACGCGGAGCGCGTCCGGCGCGAGACGAACGAGGAGTCCGAGCGGCTGCGCGCCGAGGCCGCCGAGCGGCTGCGGACGCTCCAGGAGCAGTCCGAGGCCGAGGCCCAGCGGCTGCGCGACGAGGCCGCGGCCGATGCCTCGCGGTCCCGTGCGGAGGGCGAGTCCGTCGCCGTGCGGCTGCGCGGTGAGGCGGCGGCCGAGGCCGAGCGGCTGAAGTCCGAGGCGCAGGAGAGTGCCGACCGGGTGCGGTCGGAGGCGGCCGCCGCCGCCGAACGCGTGGGCGCGGAGGCCGCCGAGGCGCTGGCCGCCGCCCAGGAGGAGGCGAACCGGCGCCGCCGCGAGGCGGAGGAGACCCTCGACGCGGCGCGTACCGAGGCGAACCAGGAGCGCGAGCGGGCCCGCGAGCAGAGCGAGGAGCTCCTCGCCTCCGCCCGCAAGCGGGTCGAGGAGGCGCAGGCCGAGGCCCAGCGCCTGGTCGAGGAGGCGGACGCCCGGGCGACCGAGATGGTCGCCGCGGCCGAGCAGACCGCCCAGCAGGTGCGGGATTCGGTCAGCGGACTGCAGGAGCAGGCCGAGGCGGAGATCGCCGGGATGCGCTCCACCGCCGAGCATGTCGCGGAGCGGACGAGGTCCGAGGCTCAGGAGGAGGCGGACCGGGTCCGCGCCGACGCCTATGCGGAGCGGGAGCGGGCCGGCGAGGACGCCGCCCGGGTCCGCCGGGAGGCGAAGGAGGAGACCGAGGCCGCGAAGGCGATGGCCGAGCGGACCGTCTCCGACGCGATCACGGAGTCGGAGCGGCTGCGCGCCGACACCGCGGAGTACAGCCAGCGGATGCGTACCGAGGCGTCCGACGCCCTGGCGTCGGCCGAGCAGGACGCGTCGCGCAGCCGGGCGGAGGCCCGGGAGGACGCCAACCGGATGCGTGTCGACGCGGCGTCCCAGGCGGACCGGCTGGTGTCCGAGGCGACCGGCGAGGCCGAGCGCATCGGTACGGAGGCGGCGCAGCAGGCGGCCCGGCTCGGTGACGAGGCGGCGGGCGAGGCGGAGCGGCTGCGGGCCGAGGCGGCGGCGACCGTCGGTTCCGCGCAGGAGCACGCGGCGCGTACCCGCGAGGAGTCGGAGCGGCTGCGCGCCGACGCCGAGGCGGCGGCCGAGCAGATGCGGGCCGAGGCGCGCGAGGAGTCGGACCGGCTGGTGGACGAGGCGCGCGAGTCGGCGTCGAAGCGCCGGGCCGATGCGGCCGAGCAGGCGGACCAGCTGATCAACAAGGCCCAGGAGGAGGCGCTGCGCGCCGCCACCGAGGCCGAGGAGCAGGCCGACACCATGGTCGGGGCGGCCCGTAAGGAGGCCGTGCGGATCACCTCCGAGGCGACGGTCGAGGGCAACTCCCTGGTGGAGCGGGCCCGGACGGACGCGGACGAGCTGCTGGTCGGCGCGCGCCGGGACGCCACCCAGATCCGGGAGCGGGCCGAGGAGCTCAGGACCCGGGCGGAGGCCGAGGTCCAGGAGCTGCACGACCGGGCCCGGCGCGAGACCGCCGAGCAGGTCAAGACGGTCGGCGAGCGCGTGGACAACCTGATGAAGGCGGCGACCGAACAGCGCGAGGAGGCCGCGGCGAAGGCCAAGGACCTGCTGGCGGACGCCAACTCGGAGGCGAGCAAGGTCCGGATCGCCGCCGTGAAGCGGGCCGAGTCGCTGCTGAAGGAGGCCGAGCAGAAGAAGGCCACCCTGGTGCGCGAGGCCGAGAAGCTCCGGGCCGACGCGGAGGCCGAGGCGAAGCAGACGGTGGCCGACGGCCGGCGCGAGCTCGATGTCCTGGTGCGCCGCCGCGAGGACATCAACACGGAGATCTCCCGTGTCCAGGACGTCCTGGAGGCGTTGGAGTCTTTCGAGACCCCCGGAGCCGGCGGTAAGGGAGCGGGTGCCGGTCCGCCCGGCAACGTCAAGGCCACTGCGGCTGCGGGCACTCGTTCGAGTGGCAAGCCGTCGGATGGGTAGTCATCCGGCGGTCTCCCGTGGTTCGGCAAGGACGTTCAGCCCTCCGAGTGGCAAGGGTTACGGGGGTTAGCCACTCAAAAGGGGTGTCATTCTCCAGATCAAACCTGCATCTGCTCGATGACACGCCGTTCTGGCCCCTAGGATTCCCCCTATCACCTCACCGGTCTCACTTCGACAGGAACCCCATGAGTGACCCTTCCTCCCCCTTCGGCTTCGAGCTCGTGCGGCGTGGTTACGACCGCGGTCAGGTGGATGACCGCATTACCAAGCTCGTCGCCGACCGTGATAGTGCTCTCGCCCGCATCACGTCTCTGGAAAAGCGCATCGAGGAACTCCACCTCGAAACGCAGAACGCCCAGGCCCAGGTGAACGACGCGGAGCCGTCGTACGCGGGTCTCGGCGCGCGCGTGGAGAAGATCCTCCGCCTTGCCGAGGAGGAGGCCAAGGACCTGCGCGAGGAGGCCCGTCGCGCCGCCGAGCAGCACCGCGAGCTCGCCGAGTCCGCCGCCCAGCAGGTGCGCAACGACGCCGAGACCTTCGCCGCCGAGCGCAAGGCCAAGGCGGAGGACGACGGTGTCCGCATCGTCGAGAAGGCCCAGGGTGAGGCCACCACGCTGCGCTCGGACGCGCAGAAGGACGCCGCCCAGAAGCGCGAGGAGGCCGACGCCCTCTTCGAGGAGACCCGCGCCAAGGCCGCCCAGGCCGCCGCGGACTTCGAGACCAACCTGGCCAAGCGCCGCGACCAGTCGGAGCGCGACCTCGCGTCCCGTCAGGCCAAGGCCGAGAAGCGTCTGGCCGAGATCGAGCACCGCGCCGAGCAGCTCCGCCTGGAGGCCGAGAAGCTCCGCACGGACGCCGAGCGCCGCGCCCGTCAGACGGTCGAGACCGCTCAGCGCCAGGCCGAGGACATCGTGGCCGACGCCAACGCGAAGGCCGACCGGATCCGCAGCGAGTCGGAGCGCGAGCTGGCGGCGCTCACCAACCGCCGCGACTCGATCAACGCCCAGCTCACCAACGTCCGCGAGATGCTGGCGACGCTGACCGGCGCCGCGGTGGCCGCGGCCGGCACCCCCGCCGACGAGGAGCCCGTCTCCCGCGGCGTCCCGGCCCAGCAGACCCGCTGAAGCCCGGGAACGACACCGTCGTCATCCCTGCGCGCCCGGTTCCGCCTTTGTGGTGGCGCCGGGCGCGCGGTCGTTCTAGCGTGAGCGCATGATCGAGCTTGATGGCCTCACCAAGCGCTTCGGCAACAAGACTGCCGTCGACCAGTTGTCGTGCCGGATCCGGCCGGGGATGGTGACGGGTTTTCTGGGACCCAACGGGGCGGGCAAGTCCACCACGATGCGGATGATGCTCGATCTCGACAACCCCACCAGCGGAACGGTGCGCATCGACGGCAAGCACTACCGCGAACTGTCGGAACCCCTGAAGTACATCGGTGCGCTGCTGGACGCGAAGTCGATGCACGGCGGCCGCAGCGCGTACAACAACCTCCTCTGTCTCGCCCAGAGCAACCGGATCCCGGAGAGCCGGGTGGCCGAGGTGCTCGACACCGTCGGTCTGACCGCGGTGGCGAAGAAGAAGTCCAAGGGGTTCTCCCTCGGCATGGGTCAGCGCCTGGGCATCGCGTCGGCGCTGCTCGGTGACCCCGAGATCCTGATGTTCGACGAACCCGTCAACGGACTGGACCCCGAGGGAATCCACTGGATCCGCAACCTGATGAAGGCGCTCGCCGCGGAAGGCCGGACGATCTTCGTCTCCTCGCACCTGATGAGTGAGATGGCGCTGACCGCGGACCATCTGATCGTGATCGGACAGGGCCGGCTGCTCGCCGACACCTCGATGGCCGACTTCATCCACCAGAACTCCCGCAGTTACGTACGGCTGCGCTCCCCGCAGCAGGAGCGGCTGCGCGACGTGCTGCACGCCGAGGGCATCGTCGCGGTCGAGTCGGGCAACGGCACGCTGGAGATCGACGGCGCCACCACCGAGGACCTGGGCGAGCTCGCCGCCCGGCACACGATCGTGCTGCACGAGCTGAGCTCCCAGCGGGCCTCGCTGGAGGAGGCGTTCATGCAGATGACGGCGGACTCGGTGGAGTACCACGCACACTCCGAGCGGGGGGCGGAACCGCCGCCGGTCGGGCCGCACTGGGGCGACCAGTGGAACCAGCCGCCGGGCGGCTCCCCCGGTCCCGGGGCTTCCGGCGGTTCCGGCACCGGACAGGGGGTGTGACGACGATGGCTTCGGTACCCGCGGTCCTGACCTCCGAATGGACCAAGATCCGCACGGTCTCCTCCACGACGTGGACGCTGATCTGCGCGTTCGCCGTCACCGTCGCGATGAGCGCCGCGCTCTGCGCGGTGATGAACGCCCAGTTCGACGACCTCTCCGACGCGGAGCGGGCGACCTTCGACCCGACGTTCATCAGCTTCTCGGGAATGATCCTCGGCCAGCTGGCGATGGTGGTCTTCGGTGTCCTGGTGGTCGGTACGGAGTACAGCTCCGGCATGATCCGCACCTCGCTCGCGGCGGTGCCGCAGCGCGCCACCTTCCTCTTCAGCAAGATGCTGGTCGCCGGTGTGCTGGCGCTGGTGGTCGGTCTGATCACCAGCTTCGTCTCGTTCTTCCTCGGCCAGGCCCTGCTGGGCGACCACAGCATCGGCATCGGCGAGGACAACGTGCTGCGGGCCGTCGTCGGCGCCGGTCTCTACATGGGGCTGATCGCGGTCTTCTCCATGGGGGTGGCGGCGATGCTCCGCAGCTCCATGCTGTCGCTCGGCATCCTGATGCCGTTCTTCTTCCTGGTGTCGCAGATCCTGTCGGCCGTGCCGGGCGCCAAGAGCGTCGCCCAGTACTTCCCCGACCAGGCCGGTTCCAAGATCATGCAGGTGGTGCCCGACGCGATGGACAGCGATCCGGCTCCTTACGGCCCGTGGGCCGGGCTGCTGATCATGGTCGCCTGGGTGGCGGCCTCGGTGATCGGCGGCTTCCTCCTCCTCAAGAAGCGCGACGCCTGACCGGGTGCCGTGGACCGCCCGGTCCACGGCACCCGTCCACCGCGCCGACAGGACTCGCCCGGGCCACGACTTGGCCGGAACCGTCAAGGCCTGGATATCCTCCTCACTCATACGGGGGGCGTACGGCCCGACGGCCTGTGCCCCGACGACAGATAAGTCGATGGGGCTGGAGCATGATCGAGGCAGTCGGCCTGACCAAGCGCTATGGCGCGAAGACAGCCGTGTACAACCTTTCCTTCCAGGTGCGGCCCGGCGCCGTCACCGGGTTCCTCGGTCCCAACGGGTCGGGCAAGTCGACCACGATGCGGATGATCCTCGGCCTGGACCGGCCGACGGCCGGCCGGGTGACCGTCGGCGGCCACGATTTCCGCAGCCTGCCGAACGCACCGCGCCAGGTGGGCGCGCTGCTCGACGCCAAGGCCGTGCACGGCGGGCGCAGCGCCCGCAACCACCTGCTCTCACTGGCCCAGCTCGCCGGCATCCCGGCCGCGAGGGTCGACGAGGTGCTCGGGGTCGTCGGCCTCCAGGACGTCGCGCGGAAGCGGTCCAGGGGCTTCTCGCTGGGCATGGGGCAGCGCCTGGGGATCGCGGCCGCCCTGCTGGGCGACCCGCAGGTGCTGCTCTTCGACGAGCCGGTCAACGGCCTCGACCCGGAGGGCATCCTCTGGGTCCGCAACCTGATGAAGATGCTGGCGTCCGAGGGACGCACGGTCTTCGTCTCCAGCCATCTGATGAGCGAGATGGCCCTCACCGCCGACCATCTGATCGTGATCGGCCGCGGCCAGCTGATGGCCGACATGAGCATCACCGACTTCATCTCGGCCAACTCGGCCGACTTCGCCCGGATCCGGGTCCCGGACGACGGGCCCGAGCAGCGCGAGAAGCTCACCGCCACGCTCACCGAGGCGGGCGGCCAGGTCATGTCGGAGCCGGACGGGGCCCTGCGGGTCACCGGGCTGCGGCTGCCCCGGATCAGCGATCTGGCCCACGAGGCGGACGTCCGGCTCTGGGAGCTCTCGCCGCACCAGGCCTCGCTGGAGGAGGCGTACATGCGGATGACGCAGGGCGCCGTGGACTACCGCTCGACGGCGGACCAGGTGGCCCATCTGCAGGCCCCGCCGCCGCCCGGCGGCTACGGGCTGCAGCCCGCGGGGTACGCCCCGCCGCAGCAGAGTGCCCCGGAGGTGCCGCAGCAGGGCTGGTACGCCCCGCCGCCGCCCGGACAGAACCCGTACGCGGGCACCCCGGCACCCGCGGCCCCGGCAGTGGCCCCGGCCGCTCCCCCGGCCCCCGCCGCCGCTCCCGCCCCGGCGGCGCCCGCCGCGGCCCCGGCAGACCTGACCAAGCGCGACACCAGCGAGGACCCCCGATGACGACGCCGCCCACGCCGCCGACGCCGCAGGCGCCGTACCAGCAGCAGGCGTACCAGCAGCCCCCCGCTCCCCAGGGTCACGGGCCGGGCCCGCTGACCGGCTACTACACCTCGCCGATCCCGGTGCGCCCCGCCACCCTCGGCGATGCCATCGCCTCGGAGTGGACCAAGATCCGCTCCGTGCGCTCCACGATGTGGACGCTCGGCGTCATGATCGTGCTGCTGCTCGTCATCGGGGTGCTCTCGGCGGTCGCCGTCAGCGCGTCGGACTCCGACATGAGCGGCACCCCGGTGCTCAGCCTCGGCTTCTTCGGCGTGCTCCTGGGCTCGATCTGCGTGATCACGCTCGGCGTGATGACCATCGCGTCCGAGTACGGCACCGGCATGATCCGTACGACGCTGACCGCCTGCCCGAGCCGGGCGCGGGTGTTCGGCGCGAAGGCCATCGTCTTCTTCCTGCTGACCTTCGTCCTGACCACGGTGATGACCACGGTCGTCGCCCTGATCCAGACGTCCATCCTGGACGGCGAGGCGCCCACCGGGGCGGAGTGGCTGAAGGGCACCGTAGGCGTCGGCCTCTACATCGCGACGCTGGGGCTGCTCTCGCTGGCGGTCGGCGCGCTGATCCGGCACTCGGCCGGGGCGATCACGATCATGATCGGCGTGGTGCTGCTGCCGCTCGTGCTGGCCATCTTCATGTTCGCCAGCTCGCTGTCGTGGCTCCAGGACTGGCTGCTGCAGTACTCGATCCCCAACCAGCTCAGCATCTTCTACGACAACTCGGTCAGCTCGTCCGGCGGCCCGTCCGGCTGGGACCCGTTGTGGATCATGCTCGGTCTCACCGCCGTGGCGATGGGCGGCGCCTACCTGGTGATGAACCACCGCGACGTCTGACCCCGGCGGCCTGCCCGGGGCCGTTCAGTACCGAGGCGCGTTCCTGGACCGCTGCACCCGTGTGGTGCGGCGGTCCTTCGCGTTCCAGCACGCCTTGTGCCAGTGCCGGCGGTCGTCGATCCCGCCGTACTCGGACCAGGCCACCAGATGCGGGACGCCGGAGGGGATCTCCTGGTCGCAGCCGGGGCACCGGTAACGCTTGCCCGCCGCGCTCGCGCCGCTGACGGGGCGGACCGACCACTCCTCGCCCTGCCACTGCTCCGCGCGCCCGCCGCCGCCGTACCGGTCCCCCTCCACGCTCGCGCTGTCGGTGGGACTCTCGCCGCCTCGGGGGCGGTTGCGGCGCGGGGACACGTGACACCTCACGGGGCAGGCTGGGCAGTTCCCGTCCAGCGTAGGGCCATCCGGCCGGGGTACACGTCCCGCACCGCCCGTCGCGGGCCCCGGGACGGGACGGGTTAGCGGAAAATCGCAACAACTTCCCGTCGGACCGTGCCTTTGGCACGTGTCAGACGTTGTTGCCAGTAGGGGAGAGCCGCGTCGGCCGCAAGGAGGTAATTGGCGATGCGTGTGGGAACGTTCGTACTGGCAGCCCAGTTTCCGGGCCAGGGGCCGGGGGAAGCGCTGCACCGCGCGATCCGGTCCGCCGAGGTCGCGGAGGAGTCGGGCCTCGACTCGGTCTGGCTGGCCGAACATCATTTCGTGCCGTACGGGGTGTGCCCGTCCGCCGTGACGCTGGCCGCATTGCTGCTCGGCCGCACGCGCAGGATCCGTGTCGGCACGGCGGTGAGCGTGCTGCCGACGCAGCATCCCGTCGCCCTCGGCGAGCAGGCCGCGCTGCTCCACCTCACCAGCGGCGGCCGGTTCACCCTGGGCGTCGGCCGGGGCGGCCCGTGGATCGACCTGGAGGTGTTCGGCGGCGGCCTGGAGGCGTACGAGAAGGGCTTCCCCGAGTCCCTGGGGCTGCTCCTCGACTGGCTGCGCGAGGCCAGGGTGGCGGGCACCGGGGAGCGCTACGGCTTCCGCGAGGTGGCGGTGGTCCCCCGAGCCGACGAACTGCTCGGCGGGGAGAGCGGCGAGACTCCCGGCGGCCCCGAGGTGATCGTCGCGTGCACCTCGCCGAAGAGCGTGAAACTCGCCGCCGAGAACGGCTTGCCGATGCTGCTCGGAATGCACTGCGGGGACGAGGAGAAGGCCGAGATGATCGCTCTCTGGCGCTCCTGCGCGCTCGCCGCGGGCCGTTCGCCGGAGAGTGTCCGGCAGGCCGGGCACGTCTCCGCCGGGGTCGCGCAGATCGCGGACCGCACCGAGGACGCCCGGGAGACGCTCGTGAAGGCGATGCCCGGCTGGCTGCGGCAGGGACTCGACGCCCATGTGACGGTCGACGGCCGGCACCGGGTGATGCGCGACCCGGTCGGCTATACGGAGCTGCTGTGCGACCTTCACCCGGTGGGCCCGCCCCGGCTCGCGGCCGACCGTCTCGCGGCAACGGCGGAGCGCACGGGCATCACCCGCTTCGCGCTCCTGGTGGAGGGTTCCGGAGATCTCGTCGCCACGGAGGAGAACGTAGCGCGGCTCGGCACCGAGGTACTGCCGCTCCTGGAATGAACCACGCGAACCGGTTTCACGGTGTACGCGTCTCACGGTGTACGCGCGGGAGCTGCCGCCCCGGACCAGTTGCACCTCCCGCGGCCCGGAGCGGCAGCAGAAGCGTTCAGCAGTCCCGTAGTTCGGGCGACTGGTTGAGCAACTGGCCCCTCACCGAGGTGAACTTGGCCAGTCGGTCGTCGACCGAGGCGTCCAGCGGGAACACCGCGACGCGGTGGCAGTTCTGGAATGCCAGGCGCACCCCGAAGTGCCGCTGGAGCGCGCCGCGTATCGCATCACTCGCGAGCGCGCGCAGCAGCTGACCACGTGCCTGCTCGGTGGGCGGCGGCGTCTGGTTGTCGGCGAACTCCCCGCCGTCGACCTTCAGCTGAGCGACCAACGAGCTGATCATCTCCCATGCGTAGGGCAGGGAGGTCCGGACGCAGTCGACGAAGTCGGCTTCGTCGACCTCGCCTCGCTCGGCCTGTTCCAACAGCGCCGGTGAGACGTCGAGCGACATGGGTTCTCCTCTCGCGACCCCGACGGACAGCCGGGGCCTTACGGGCAGGGAAGGAGGACGGCGACGCAGCGTGCACACACGGCGACCTCCTGCATCCACGTTAAGGGCGCAGTCCGGGCCGCACCAGGAGAATGGGAACACAACCGGCCAATAACGAAGGGGTTCAAAGAGGGGCAAGCCAGAAAGCGACACTCAGGGGCGGGGATGGAGTGACGGGTGGGTGAATCGCGTCGAGCACCCGTCGTCGAGTAGCGTTGCCGACCATGCGTCTCGTCATCGCCCGCTGCTCCGTGGACTACGCGGGCCGGCTCACGGCCCACCTGCCCTCCGCTCCCCGTCTGATCCTGGTGAAGGCGGACGGGAGCGTGTCGATTCACGCCGACGACAGGGCGTACAAACCGCTCAACTGGATGTCGCCGCCCTGCACCCTGAAGGAGGGCACCGGTGACACCGAAGGTGTCTGGACCGTGGTGAACAAGGCGGGCGAAAAACTGATCATCACCATGGAGGAAATCCTCCATGACTCGTCCCACGAGCTGGGTGTCGACCCGGGCCTGATCAAGGACGGCGTGGAGGCGCACCTCCAGGAACTGCTCGCCGACCGGATCGAGACACTGGGCGAGGGATACACCCTCATCCGCCGCGAGTACTTCACCGCGATCGGCCCCGTCGACATCCTGTGCCGTGACGCCGACGGACAGACCGTGGCCGTCGAGCTCAAGCGGCGCGGCGACATCGACGGTGTGGAGCAGCTGACCCGCTATCTGGAACTGCTCAACCGCGACCCCCATCTCGCCCCCGTGAAGGGCATCTTCGCCGCCCAGGAGATCAAGCCGCAGGCCCGCGTGCTGGCGACGGACCGGGGCATCGGCTGTGTGGTCCTCGACTACGACGCGATGCGTGGCATCGAGGACGACAAACTCCGACTGTTCTGACCCACTCGGTTCACGCCGGACGGCCGGCCCGTCGAGGCCGTCCGGACGTCTCTTCAAGTCCTGGGAGTCTTCAAGGCCGGGGACGGACGTCTCTTCAAGTCCTGCGCCTCTTCAAGGCCGGGGACGGACGCCTCCTCAAGCCCGTCCGGCGTTTGAGGACGGAACCCTCTCCCCGGAGACCGGGCCCTGCCGGACGGGCACGCACGCACATCAAGCCCGTCCGGCGATTGAGGACGAGGCGCCCACCGGGGCGCCCCCGCTCAGGTCAGCGACGGACTCGCGCTCGCCCCGGAGGGCCCGCTCGCCGAGTCCGACGAGTCGGGCTCGGCCGGATCCGTCGTCTCCGGATCCGTGGGCGACGGCGTATCACTCGGATCCGGCGGCGTCGTCGACGGGCTGGGCGGCGGTGATTCCGACTTCGTCGGCGTCGGCTTCGTCGTCGTACGCGTGGGCGACGGCTTACCGGAGGACGAGCCCCCCGGCGACGACGGAGAGGACTCCGAAGCCGTCGTGCCCGGGGACGACGCCCCGCTTCCGCCCGCCGGCGCGGACTCGCTGCCCGAGGGGCCGGGGGCGGACGAGGACGCCGAGCCCGACGGCTTGGCGGACGGCGTCGCGTCGTCCGCCGGCTCCTCGGCCGGCAGCTCCTCCTCGGTGTCACCGCCGTCGGTGACCGACTGCTCGGTGGAGGCGCCGGGATCACCCTGCGGGTCACTGTTCGAGGTGAGCCCGAGCGTCACCACGGTGCCGAGCACACCGGCCAGCAGCACCCCCGCACCGGCCGCGACCAGATTGCGCCGGGCCCCGCCCAGGACCGAGAAGCGGCCGCCCGCAGTGTCGGCGGCGAGCGGCGCGGTCTGCCGGGACACGACGGCGGGCTCGTCCGGGAACGTCCGCGGCATCGAGACGGGGATGACGGTCGGCAGTCCGCGCGGCGGCGACAGCTCGAACGGGTTCGCCGGTATCAGGTCGGCCGCCGGAGCACCGCCCGCCGGTCCGCCGGAGCGGTCGTCGACCAGGGCGAGTGCCCGCCGCCCGGCGACCGCGCCGGACTTGTCGGCGAGCGCGCCGCGCATGCTGATGGAGGTCTCCAGCTCGGCCCTGGCCCGGTCGAGATTGCCGGTACAGAGGGCGAGGACGCCCAACTCGTGGTGGAAGTAAGCCTCTTCGGCGACCTCGCCGGCGATCCGGCCGGCCTCCTGGCCGATCCGCAGGGACCGCTCCCAGGCGCTCCAGTGCAGCCCGGCCGCGAAGGCGGGCGAGGCGCTGCGGGCCAGCAGGACGGCGACGCTGGTCTGTCCGGCCCCGTCCCCCGGCACCAGCTGGGCCATCGCCGCGACGATCGCGTCGGACTCCGCCACCACCCGCGCGGGGGTGACCGACGGGTGTCCGGACCACCAGGCGTAGTGCTGGGCGACCGTGCGGGCCCGGTCCGTGGCGTCCTCGCCGTATCCGGCGGCCTCCAGCTGGGCGAGCACCCCGGCGGCCAGCCGGTAGCGGGAGCCGGCCGGGGACAGCAGCCCGCAGCCGGCCAGTTCGCCGAGCGCGGCGTCGGCGTGGGTGTCCCCCACGAGCGCCGGCAGATGCGCCTGGTGCGGCACCTCGCCGGCGAGCCCGACAGCGAAGCGCAGGGTGTCGCGGGCGGCGCCGCTCAGCCGCGATGCGAGCAGGGCGGCGGGCGCGGCGCCCTCGCCGAGGCTGGGCAGGGGTACGTCGGTGGCCTCCGCGTCGGCGGGGCCCTCCACCGCCGGCGGCTCGTCGGCGGGCCGGTTCTCCAGATAGCCGTACTCGTCGTACGCGGTCGGGTCGGTGCGCAGCATGTCACGCTGGCGCAGCAGCGAGCCCGCCTGGACGAAGCGCAGCGGCAGCCCCTCGGACTCGAACCAGAGGTCTCCGGCCCAGTTGGCCTCCTCCTCGGTGAGCTTCCGCTCGACCACCCGCTCCAGCAGGTCGATCGAGGCGGCCCGGTCCAGTCCGGCGAGGAGGACCTCTTCGAGGTGGGAGTCCGGGCCGGGGGCGGCGACGTCGGGCGTCGTGGCGAGCAGGAAGGCACATTCGGGCGTCGCGTCGAGGAGCTCGTCCAGGGCGGCGCCGCCGAACTCCAGGTCGTCGAGGACGACGACGGCACCGGTGGACCGCAGCTTCTCCAGCAGCAGCTCCCGGTCCGGGCGGTGCAGCGGTGCGTCGTGGACGGCCTCGAAGAGTCCGTACAGGAGATCGGTGACGTTCCGCTTGTGGCCGTTGAGCCGGACGACTCCGTCGGGGGCGAGTTCCGCACAGTCCGCGGCGACGGCGTTCAGCAGCGCGCTTCGGCCGGAACCGGCCGGTCCGGTGAGCCGTACGGAGCGGCCGCGGGCCAGCAGGCGCACGAGCTGCTCGCGTATCTCCTCGCGCTGCAGCAGGGGGAGCCGGAGGACGGGCGGGCCGGGCGGCACGGGGGGTGCGGTGGCCCGCTCCCGGTCGGCCCGCTCGGCGGGGGTGCGCCGGACCGGTGCGGCGGGCTGCTCCCCGGGCGGGCAGGGTTCGACCTCGCTGCCGTCGACCGGGTTGACGGTGAGCAGGAGGTCGCCGGATATCAGCGGGACGATGCGCACCTGTTGCGGTGTTTGCTGACCGAAATCAGGAGTCAGCGGATCCCGGGAAGGACGGCGCCGGCCGGCTTCCTCGGCGAAGCCGTTGCTGTCGTGGCCGTACTCTTCCGGCCCCCGGTGTGTCGGGTCCATCGCCAAAGCCCCCAAGACGCGTCGAGAACGGTTGCCCCTCCCGGCCTCACACGCCCAGCTGTCGCTTCCGGTCCGGTGTCCGCCAGGTGGGTCCGTCAATCGGCAGACGGCCGAACCCTAAACCTTCGCACAGTATCTACGAACATCCGGGGTGCCGCGCCGCCCCACAGATCACGGTCTCGTGAGGATTGTGCGGCTTCGGGCGGCGGCCCGGACGGACGCCCTTACGGGCACCCGCCGCCGGGCGTCCTCAGACGCGCGGCAGGGATTCGGCGGCGATTCCGCCCTCGATGGCCAGGATGCGGTGGAGTCGGGTGGCCACCAGCAGGCGTTGCATCTGCGGCGGTACGCCGCGCAGCACCAGCCGCCGTCCGGCGCGGCCGGCCCGGCGGTGTGCGCCCATGATGACGCCGAGTCCGGTGGCGTCCCACGAATCCAGCTCGGTCAGGTCGAGCACCAGATCGCCGACTCCGTCGTCGAGGGCCGAGTGCAGGACCGTACGGGCGTCCGCCGCGCTTCGGACATCGAGGCGGCCCCCGACGACCAGCTCGGCGTGGTCGCCCCTGATGTGCATATGCGCTCCCCTGGAATGCTCCGTGGCACGGTCGGTCTGTCTGAAACTGTCTCTTGCCCCAACTGACTGCGGCAACGACAGGGAAGTTGCCGTCTGTAAGCGAACCGATACCGAATTCACTCCGTGGAGTGACTGGGGCCCGCCGCGGATCCCCCTGTGGATCCACTGGTTCCGGAGGACGGCCCCCGGAGCCCCGGTCCTGACTGACGGCAGATCAGGCGACCGGGGACCGAAAACGATCAGTAGGTGTAGAAGCCCTGCCCGCTCTTGCGGCCGATGTCACCTGCATCGACCATCCGGCGCATTAGCTCCGGGGCGGCGAACTTCTCGTCCTGCGACTCGGTGTAGATGTTGCCGGTGGCGTGCAGCAGGATGTCGACGCCGGTCAGGTCCGCGGTGGCGAGGGGCCCCATGGCGTGGCCGAATCCGAGCTTGCAGGCGATGTCGATGTCCTCGGCCGACGCGACGCCCGACTCGTACAGCTTGGCGGCCTCGACGACGAGCGCCGAGATCAGCCGGGTGGTGACGAAGCCGGCCACGTCACGGTTGACGACGATGCAGGTCTTGCCGACCGACTCGGCGAACTCCCGCGCGGCGGCGAGGGTTTCGTCGCTGGTCTTGTAGCCGCGGACGAGTTCGCAGAGCTGCATCATCGGGACCGGCGAGAAGAAGTGCACACCGACGACGCGCTCCGGGCGCTCCGTCACGGCCGCGATCTTGGTGATCGGGATGGCGGAGGTGTTGGAGGCGAGCACGGTGTCGTCCCGGACGATCTTGTCGAGGGTCCGGAAGATCTCGTGCTTCACCTCCAGCTTCTCGAAGACGGCCTCGACGACGATGTCCGCGTCGGAGACCGCGTCGAGATCGGTGGTCGTGGTGATGCGGGCGAGCGCCGCCTCGGCGTCGGAGGCCGCGAGCCTGCCCTTCGAGACGAACTTGTCGTAGGAGGCCTTGATGCCGTCACGGCCACGTGTCAGGGCCGCGTCGGTGACATCACGCAGCACGACGTCCCAGCCCGCCTGGGCGGAGACCTGCGCGATACCGGACCCCATGAGTCCGGCGCCGATGACGGCAAGCTTCCTGGCCACGTTGGCACCCCTATGCTCTCTCAGCGGTTGTTGCTCCATGCTCTCCGGCGGAGGTTAGTACCCGTGAGGGGCGCTGGGGCCGTGAAGAGATGCGCGTCACGTCTCAAATGACGGACATCACACCGGGATGCCTCATTCGGTGGCGCGCCGGGCGTAGTTGAGCACCGCTTCGCCCAGCAGGTCCTCGATGTCGTCGAGCAGGACGAGGGCGTCCCGGGACACCTCGGCGGGTCTGCGGCCGGCGACCATCTCACGCCCGATGTACGCCATGAGCGTGCTGTGCACCCAGGAGAGCTGGCCGGCCACCAGGACCGGGGCCCGGTCGCCGGGCCCGGTCCCGCACTCCTCCTGGAGTGTCGCCTCCAGGTGCTGGAGGGCTTCCTGCTGTACGTGCCAGAGGCGGGCCTTGAGGCTGTCGGCGCCCTCGATGACGCGCATGAAGCTCTCGTAACCCTCCATCAGGCCGACGGTCGGCGACACGCCCTCCACCTGGATGCGCAGTTCGCGCAGGACGGCGTCGGCCGCGGACTCCCCCTTGTCGCGGCCCCTGACGTACCGCGAGAGACGGTCGACGATGCCGCGGCTGCGGTCGAGGAAGAGCTCCTCCTTGGTGGGGAAGTAGTTGTAGACCGTGTTGACCGAGACGTCGGCGGCGCGGGCGATCTCCGCGATCGTGACGTCGTCGAAGCCGCGTTCCAGGAAGAGACCGGTGGCCACGTCCGAGAGGTGCTGCCTGGTCCGGCGCTTCTTGCGCTCCCTGAGTCCCTCAGCCATGGCCCCATCGTAGGGCGCCTCTGGGGTTCCTGAATATTTGGTGTCATTGCAATTTTTCAGTGACTCTGTTTTTGTGGTCGCTATGCCAATCATCAGTACGGCCGGGCTCGCCCGGACCTTCGACTCCCGGACCGGCCCGGTGGAGGCCGTCCGTTCCATCGACATGACGGTCGCGCCGGGTGAGATCGTCGGCCTCCTCGGCCCCAACGGCGCCGGGAAGACCACCACCCTGCGCATGCTCACCACGCTGCTCGCCCCCACCGGCGGCGCGGCGACCGTGGCCGGCTGCGATCTGCTCGCGGACCCGGCGGGCGTCCGGGAGAAGTGCGGCTACGTCGCCCAGTCGGGCGGCGTCGACCCGCACATCACCGTCCGGGAGGAGCTGGTCACCCAGGGCCGGCTCTACCGCCTCGGCAAGGCCGCGGCCGTCGCCCGGGCCGCGGAGCTCGCCGCCGAACTGGGCCTCTCCGAACTGCTCGACCGCCGGACGGCCACGCTCTCCGGGGGCCAGCGGCGCCGGCTCGACATCGCGATGGGCCTCACCCACCGCCCGGCGGTGCTCTTCCTCGACGAGCCGACCACCGGACTGGACCCGGGCAGCCGCACCGATCTGTGGGAGCTGGTGCGCGGGCTGCGCGACACGTACGGCACCACCGTCGTGCTCACCACCCACTACCTCGACGAGGCCGACGCGCTCGCGGACCGCCTCGTCGTGGTCGACGGCGGCCTGGTGGTCGCCGAGGGCACACCGGCCGCACTCAAGGAGCGGTACGCGGGCTCGGCCTCCGCCTCGCTCCAGGAAGCCTTCCTGGCGATCACCGGACGCTCCCCCGCCCCCGCCGACACCGCCCCCGTCGCCGTCTAGGAATCGAGTCCGATGCTTCTCCACGACACCGCGCTCGTCTTCGGGCGGTATGCCCGCCAGACCCTGCGCTCCCGGTTCCAGATCCTCTTCGGCATCCTCATGCCGCTGCTCTACCTGCTCTTCTTCGGCCCGCTGCTCACCGGGCTGCCGCTCGGACCGGCCGGCGACTCCTGGCAGGTGCTGGTCCCCGGCCTGCTGCTCCAGCTGGGCCTGTTCGGCGCCTCGTTCGCCGGGTTCGCCCTCATCATCGACAAGTCGACCGGGGTCCTGGAGCGGATGCGGGTCACCCCGGTCAGCCGGATGGCCCTGCTGCTGGGCCGGGTCCTGCGCGACACGCTGCTGTTCATGTTCCAGGCGGTGCTGCTGGTCCTCACCGCCGTGCTCATGGGACTGCGCGCGCCACTGCCCGGGGTGCTGATCGGCTTCGCCTTCGTCGGCCTGCTGACCGTCTCGCTGGCCTCGCTCTCGTACGCCCTGGCCATGAAGGTCACCACCCCGCAGGAGTTCGGGCCGGTGATCAACTCGCTGACCGTGCCGGCCATGCTGCTGTCCGGGCTGATGCTGCCGATGACGCTGGGGCCCGGCTGGCTGGACGTGCTGTCGCACCTCACGCCGCTGCGCTATCTGGTGGACGCGGTACGGGACGCGTACACCGGCTCGTACGCCACCGCGCACATGCTGTACGGCGTCCTGGTCGCCCTCGGGTTCGCGGCACTCGCCGTGACAGTGGGCACACGCGTCTTCAGGAGGGCGGGTGCGTAACTAGGCTGACCGCATGGTCAATCTGACGCGCATCTACACCCGCACCGGCGACCAGGGAACCACCGCCCTGGGGGACATGAGCCGGACCGCCAAGACCGATCTGCGGATCTCCGCGTACGCCGACACCAACGAGGCCAACGCCGTCATCGGTACGGCCATCGCGCTCGGGCAGCTGGACGAGGACGTGGTGAAGGTCCTCGTCCGCGTGCAGAACGACCTGTTCGACGTGGGCGCGGACCTGTCGACGCCCGTCCTCGAGGCACCGGAGTACCCGCCGCTGCGCGTCGAGCAGTTCTACGTCGACAAGCTGGAGGCGGACTGCGACCACTTCCTGGAGCAGGTGGAGAAGCTCCGCAGCTTCATCCTGCCGGGCGGCACCCCGGGCGCCGCGCTGCTGCACCAGGCGTGCACGGTGGTGCGGCGCGCGGAGCGGTCGACCTGGGCGGCGTTCGAGGTGCACGGCGAGGTGATGAACCCGCTGACGGCGACCTACCTCAACCGGCTCTCCGACCTGCTGTTCATCCTGGCCCGGGTGGCGAACAAGGAGGTAGGCGACGTGCTGTGGGTGCCGGGCGGCGAACGCTGAGAGCGGCCCGCCCGGGAGCGGGGACAAGGCCTCACCCGGGCGGGCCCGGCACCCGCTTCGCCCCGCCGTGCGGGTCCCGCTTCGGGAACAGCGTGTAGCTCGCCGCGATCACCAGGTTGATGCCGATCACGAAGAGCATCGTCCGCTGCCAGGACCGCAGCGAGGCCACGTCCCCGTCTCCCCCGACGTACCAGACGGCCGCCTGGAGCAGTGCCAGCGCCGTCGCCGCGGCCACCGTCCACCGCCCGGCGACCCGCCACTCGTGGACGGCCCGCGCCGTCCCGTACTTCGGCGGCTTCACCGGCGGCGGGCCGCCCGCGAAGCGGTGCGCGACCCGGGCGTCGACCCACCGGATCGTGGAGTGCCCGAGTCCGACCGTGAAGCCGACGTACACCGCGGCGAGCCCGTGCTTCCAGTCCGGGGCGGCGCCGTTCTTCAGGTCGACGGCCGTCACCACCAGCAGGACGAGTTCCAGCAGCGGCTCGCACAGCAGCACGGCGGCGCCCAGGCGCGGCTTCCCCGCCACGTAGCGCAGAGCGAGCCCGGCGGCCAGCAGCACCCAGAAGGCGATCTCGCAGAGAACGATCAGTGTGACGATCACGGTCCGTTTCCTTTCGCTCCCCTCCAGCCTCGCCGCCGCTCCGCCCCGGTTCATCGCCCCCGGTGACGAAAGACCACTGCATCCTTCGATGTACTGACGGATCGCTCCCGGTACGGACGTGCCGGAGCGGGCCGGACGTGTTGGATGGGTGGGTGTTCTCTCCGGCCCGCCCCCACCGCGACGACGTCCTCATCGCCGTCATCGGACTGCTCGGCGGAGCGGTCCTGTCCCTGCTCGGTCTGCACATGCAGAACGGCCGGCTCCTCGACGCCCCCTGGACCGCGCTCCTGCCGCTCGCCGTGATGTCGGCGCTGGAGCTGATGCGCCGGAGCGCGCCGCAGACGGCCCTGGTCATCGGCACGCTCGCGCTGATCGCGGACCAGTTCACGCCCGGGAACCTGGCGACGGTCCTGATGTTCACCGACCTGATGTACGCGGCCGTGCTGTACGGCACCCCGGCCGCCGCCCGGCGGATCCCGGTGACCACGCTCCTGATCACGGTCACAGTCACGATCGGTTTCCTGGCCTGGTTCCGGGACGCCGAGGCGCTCCTCATCGGCATCGTCACCGGACTGATCTCGTTCGTGCCCGCCATCACCGGGGTGAGCGTGCGCAACCACCGGGACGCCGCCGAGACCGCCCGGCTGCGCGCCGACCAGACGGCGCTGCTGGCCGAGATGGACCGCGCCCAGGCGGTGACCGCCGAACGCGCCCGGATGGCCCGCGAGCTGCACGACATGGTCGCCAACCACCTCTCCGCGATCGCCATCCACTCCACCGCCGCGCTCTCCATCGACGACCCGGCGACCTCCCGCGACGCCCTCGGGGTGATCCGGGAGAACAGCGTCGACGGTCTGGCCGAAATGCGCCGCCTGATCGGTCTTCTGCGCACCGGGGCGGCGGACCTGGAGCCGAGCAGCTCGCCCACGCTCGGCTCGCTGGACGCCCTCATCGAGCAGCACCGGACGAACGCCGCCTCCAGCGGGCTGACCTGCACGCTGGACGACGCCCGCACCGAGCGGGGCCGGCTGCCCGCGCCGGTCGAGCTCGCCGCGTACCGCATCGTCCAGGAGTCCCTCACCAACGCGCTCAAACACGCCTCGCCGGGCCCGGTCGTGGTGCGGCTGCGGCAGGCCGACGGGCGGCTGACGGTGGAGGTGAGCAGCGTGCTCGGGGAGCGGCCGGGGCCGCGGGCGCCGGGGTCGGGGGCCGGCCTGGTGGGCATGCGGGAGCGGGTGGCGCTGCTCGGCGGGGAGTTCACTGCGGGCGCGGTGGAGAGCGGGGACGGGACGAAGTTCTGGCGCGTACGGGCGGAACTGCCCGTCGGGGAAGGCAAGGTGAGGTCATGACGATCCGGGTTCTGGTCGCCGAGGACCAGTCGGCCGTACGGGCGGGGCTCGTGCTCATCCTGGGCAGCGCCCCGGACATCGAGGTCGTCGGGGAGGCGGGCGACGGCGAGGAGGCCGTGCGGCTGGCCCGTGAACTGCGCCCGGATCTGGTGCTGATGGACATTCAGATGCCGCGGCTGGACGGGGTGTCGGCGACGAAGCAGGTGGTCGCGGAGCGGCTGGCGGACGTGCTGGTGCTGACGACCTTCGACCTGGACGCGTACGTCTTCGGCGCGCTGCGGGCCGGGGCCTCGGGCTTCCTGCTGAAGGACACCGAGGCGCGCCAACTGCTGGACGCGGTGCGGACGGTGGCGCGCGGCGAGGGGCTGATCGCCCCGTCGGTGACGCGCCGGCTGATCGCGGAGTTCGCCGGCAGCGCGCCCGGCCGGCAGGCGGGAGGAGCCGACCGGGCGGTCCTCGACGCCCTCACCCGGCGCGAGCGGGAGGTGCTCGGCTGCCTGGGCGAAGGGCTGTCGAACGCGGAGATCGCGGAGCGGCTGTCGATGGCCGAGGCGACGGTAAAGACGCACGTCAGCCGGTTGCTGGGGAAGCTGGAACTGCGCAGCAGGGTTCAGGCGGCCGTGCTGGCACAGGAGTTGGGCGTCTGAGGTTTAAGCGCGCCCCACTCCGATCTTTGGTCTGGACCTCTTGACGATTGGTCCAGACCTTCCTAATCTCACCGGACACACTGCGGTGAGGGTGCCCTGACGGGGCACGCTCAGGGCGGCGCAGGGTCAGCAGTCCACGGACCACCCCCGTTTGTCCGGACCTCACCCGAGGAGCACCGTTGAGCACTGAGACCCCCCGCCGGACCCGATTCAGATTCGGGGCCGGAAAAGCCACCAGATCCAGAGCCGTCGCGGGCCTCACCGCACTGCTCCTTCCGCTCGCCGCGATGGTCGGCATGGCCTCCCCCGCCGAAGCCGCCACCTCCGCGACCGCCACGTACGTCAAGAAGTCCGACTGGGGCAGCGGCTTCGAGGGCCAGTGGACGGTGAAGAACACCGGTACCACCGCCCTCAGCTCCTGGACCATCGAGTGGGACTTCCCCTCCGGCACCGCCGTGGGCTCCGCCTGGGACGCCACCGTCACCAGCTCCGGGACCCACTGGACCGCCAAGAACCTCGGCTGGAACGGCTCGGTCGCACCGGGCGCCAGCGTCTCCTTCGGCTTCAACGGCACCGGCGCCGGCGCCCCCTCCGGCTGCAAGCTGAACGGCGCCTCCTGCGACGGCGGCAGTGTCCCCGGTGACAACGCCCCCTCCGCGCCGGGCACCCCCACCGCGAGCGCCGTCACCGACACCTCGGCGAAGATCAGCTGGAGCGCCGCCACCGACGACAAGGGCATCAAGAACTACGACGTCCTGCGGGACGGCGCGGTCGTCGCCACGGTCACCGGCACCACGTACACGAACACCGGCCTCACCGCGGGTACCGACTACTCGTACACCGTGCAGGCCCGGGACACCGCCGACCAGACCGGTCCGGTCAGCGGCGCGGTCAAGGTGCACACCACCGGCGGCGGAGGCACCGACCCCGGCACCGGCTCCAAGGTCAACCTGGGCTACTTCGCCGAGTGGGGCGTCTACGGACGCAACTACCACGTCAAGAACCTGGACACCTCCGGTTCCGCCGCGAAGATCACGCACATCAACTACGCCTTCGGCAACGTGACCGGCGGCAAGTGCACGATCGGTGACTCCTACGCCGACTACGACAAGGCGTACACCGCCGACCAGTCCGTCGACGGCGTCGCCGACACCTGGGACCAGCCGCTGCGCGGCAGCTTCAACCAGCTGCGCAAGCTCAAGGCCAAGTACCCGCACATCAAGGTCCTGTGGTCCTTCGGCGGCTGGACCTGGTCCGGCGGCTTCGGCCAGGCCGCGCAGAACCCGGCCGCCTTCGCCCAGTCCTGCTACGACCTGGTGGAGGACCCGCGCTGGGCCGATGTCTTCGACGGCATCGACATCGACTGGGAGTACCCGAACGCCTGCGGTCTGACCTGTGACACCAGCGGCCCGGCCGCACTGAAGTCCCTCACGTCCGCGCTGCGCACCAAGTTCGGCAGCAACAACCTGGTGACCGCCGCCATCACGGCCGACGGCTCCCAGGGCGGCAAGATCGACGCCGCCGACTACGCGGGCGCCGCGCAGTCGCTGAACTGGTACAACGTGATGACGTACGACTTCTTCGGCGCCTGGGACGCGAAGGGCCCGACGGCCCCGCACTCCCCGCTCAACCCGTACACCGGCATCCCGAAGGCAGGCTTCAGCGCCTCCGAGGCCATCGCCAAGCTGAAGACCCAGGGCGTCCCGGCGTCCAAGCTGCTGCTCGGCATCGGCTTCTACGGCCGCGGCTGGACCGGCGTCACCCAGGACGCTCCCGGCGGCACCGCCACCGGAGCGGCCCCTGGCACGTACGAGGCGGGCATCGAGGACTACAAGGTCCTCAAGAACAGCTGCCCCGCCACCGGAACGGTCGCCGGCACGGCGTACGCGCACTGCGGCACCAACTGGTGGAGCTACGACACCCCCGCCACCATCGCGTCGAAGATGACCTGGGCGAAGAGCCAGGGTCTGGGAGGCGCGTTCTTCTGGGAGTTCAGCGGGGACACCAGCAACGGTGAACTCGTGAGCGCGATGAACAACGGTCTGAAGTAGCGGTCCCCACCGCTTCGGCAAGCATCGCGTAACCCCGAAAAGCACCGGGGAGACAGGTCCGCCCCCTGTCTCCCCGGTTTTCGTCTGTAAGGGACCCGGGCCTCAGGCCACGTTGACCCGCTGGCCGGGAGGCGCCGCCTCCAGCCAGGCGAGGAATCCGGTGAGGGCGTCCTCGCTCATCGCCAGCTCCAGGCGGGTCTCCCGGTGGAGACAGCCGAGCACGATGGCGTCGGACAGGAGCGCGAGCTCCTCCTCGCCCTCGGGCAGCCGGCGGGTGACGACCTCGATCGCGGAGCGCTCCAGCACCCGGCGCGGACGCGGGGAGTAGCTGAAGACCCGGAACCAGTTCACCTTGTCGCCGCTGTACCGGGCGACGCCGTACACCCAGCCCTTGCCCGACAGATCGGGCTCCACGGGCACATTCCATCGCAGGCTGCAGTCGAAGGTCCCGCCGGAGCGCTGAATCAGCCGCCGGCGAAGACCGAAGACGAAGAGACCCACCGCGACCAGTGCGACGACCAGCCCGCCCACCCACAGCGCGAGGAACATCTCCACCGACCTCCTCGCATCGTCGAGTAAACGGATACCGCCACACACGCATCTGCACCTGCATCGCCTCAGCCGCGACACGGTCTGGAGGGGTCTCCAGCACGGGCCGCGGCTGAGGGTAAAGACATCGCGCGGGGTGGCTAGTGCACCGCCACCGCACGCAGTCGCACATCGGCGCGACGCTCGGCGGCGCCGTCCGTGTCCGACTTCGCACGCTCGAGCGCACGCTCTGCGCGCTCTACATCGATCTCGTCCGCCAGCTCGGCAATCTCCGCCAGCAGCGAGAGCTTGTCGTCGGCGAACGAGATGAAACCGCCGTGCACAGCGGCTACGACGGTCGCACCGTCGCTCGTACGGATCGTCACCGGGCCCGATTCCAGCACACCCAGAAGCGGCTGGTGACCGGGCATGACGCCGATGTCGCCGGACGTGGTGCGCGCGACGACCAGGGTGGCCTCGCCGGACCAGACACTGCGGTCCGCGGCGACCAGCTCGACGTGCAGCTCAGCAGCCAAGGGTGGCTCCTCGGGTCACCACCCGGCGGTCATGCCGGGTGTTGGGTCAATTCTACGGGGCGTGGTGAGGGGGACGGGACGCACCCGCCCCCCTCGGTGAGCCGGAGGCTCAGGAGACGCCGAGCTCCTTGGCGTTGGCCTTGAGGTCCTCGATGCCACCGCACATGAAGAACGCCTGCTCGGGGAAGTGGTCGTACTCGCCGTCGGCGATCGCGTTGAACGCGGTGATCGACTCCTCGAGCGGCACGTCCGAACCGTCCACGCCGGTGAACTGCTTGGCGACGTGGGTGTTCTGCGACAGGAACCGCTCGATGCGACGGGCGCGGAAGACGGTGAGCTTGTCCTCCTCGCCGAGCTCGTCCATACCGAGAATGGCGATGATGTCCTGGAGGTCCTTGTACTTCTGCAGGATTCCCTTGACACGCATGGCGGTGTCGTAGTGGTCCTGCGCGATGTAGCGCGGGTCCAGGATCCGGGACGTGGAGTCCAGCGGGTCCACGGCCGGGTAGATGCCCTTCTCGGAGATCGGACGGGAGAGAACCGTCGTCGCGTCGAGGTGGGCGAAGGTGGTGGCCGGAGCCGGGTCGGTCAGGTCGTCCGCGGGGACGTAGATCGCCTGCATCGAGGTGATCGAGTGACCACGGGTCGACGTGATGCGCTCCTGCAGCAGACCCATCTCGTCGGCCAGGTTCGGCTGGTAACCCACCGCGGACGGCATACGGCCGAGCAGGGTGGACACCTCGGAGCCGGCCTGGGTGTACCGGAAGATGTTGTCGATGAAGAAGAGCACGTCCTGCTTCTGCACATCGCGGAAGTACTCCGCCATGGTCAGACCGGCAAGCGCGACCCGCAGACGGGTGCCCGGGGGCTCGTCCATCTGACCGAAGACAAGCGCCGTCTTGTCGATGACGCCGGACTCGGCCATCTCCTCGATGAGGTCGTTGCCCTCACGGGTACGCTCACCGACGCCCGCGAACACCGACACACCGTCGTGGTTGTTGGCGACGCGGTAGATCATTTCCTGGATCAGCACGGTCTTGCCGACACCGGCACCACCGAACAGACCGATCTTTCCACCCTTGACGTACGGGGTGAGAAGGTCGATGACCTTGACGCCGGTCTCGAACATCTCGGTCTTGGACTCGAGCTGGTCGAAGCTGGGCGCCTTGCGGTGGATCGGCCAGCGCTCGGTGACCTCGGCCTCGGCCTCGGGCTTGTTCAGGATCTCACCAAGGGTGTTGAACACCTTGCCCTTGGTCATCTCGCCGACCGGCACCGTGATGCCGTTGCCCGTGTCCGTCACCGGGGCCTGGCGGACCAGACCGTCGGTGGGCTGCATCGAGATCGCGCGGATCACGCCGTCGCCGAGGTGCTGGGCGACCTCGAGCGTCAGCTTCTTGAGCTTGCCGTCCTCGGCCGGGTCGGCCACCTGGACGGTCAGCGCGTTGTAGATCTCCGGCATCGCGTCGACGGGGAACTCCACGTCGACGACCGGGCCGATGACCCGGGCGACGCGGCCCGTGGCAACGGCCGTCTCAACTGTGGTCGTCATTACTTGTCACTCCCCGCGGTCGCGTCGGCCAGCGCACTGGCACCACCGACGATCTCGCTGATTTCCTGGGTGATTTCGGCCTGGCGGGCCGCGTTGGCAAGCCGGGAGAGGCTCTTGACGAGCTCCCCGGCGTTGTCGGTGGCCGACTTCATCGCGCGGCGGCGGGCAGCGTGCTCGGAAGCAGCGGCCTGCAGCAGCGCGTTGTAGATCCGGCTCTCGACGTACCGCGGAAGCAGGGCGTCGAGGACGTCCTCCGCCGACGGCTCGAAGTCGAACAGCGGCAGGATCTCTCCCTTGCCGTCCTCGTCCTTCGTGAGGTCGAGACTGAGCGGCAGCATCCGGTTGTCCACCGGGTTCTGCGTCATCATCGAGACGAACTCGGTGAAGACGATGTGCAGCTCGTCCACGCCGCCCTCGGCGGTCTCCAGAGTGACCGCCTCGATCAGCGGGGCGGCGGCCCGCTTCGCATCCGCGTACGTCGGGCTGTCGGTGAAGCCGGTCCACGACTCCGCGACCTTGCGCTCGCGGAAGTTGTAGTAGGCGACACCCTTGCGGCCGATCACATACGTGACGACCTCCTTGCCCTCACCGCGCAGCCGCTCGGTCAGCTTCTCCGCGGCCTTGATGGCGTTCGCGGAGTAACCGCCGGCCAGACCGCGGTCGCTCGTGACGAGCAGGATCGCGGCCCGGGCCGGGGACTCGGCCTCGGTGGTCAGCGGGTGCTTGGTGGTGGAGCCGGTCGCCACCGCGGTGACCGCACGGTTCAGCTCGGTGGCGTACGGCATCGAGGCCGCCACCTTGCGCTGCGCCTTGACGATGCGCGAGGCGGCGATCATCTCCATCGCCTTGGTGATCTTCTTCGTGGCGGTGACGGAGCGGATGCGGCGCTTGTAAACGCGAAGCTGAGCGCCCATCGATCAGCCCTCGCCCAGAAGCTTGCCGTCCGAGGTCTCGAACTGCTGCTTGAACGCGGCGATCGCGTCGGCGATCGACTGCAGCGTGTCGTCGGACATCTTGCCGCCCTCGACGATGCTGGTCAGGAGGTCCTTGCGCTCGCGGCGCATGTACTCCAGCAGCTCGCTCTCGAAGCGACGGATGTCCTCGACCGGGACGTCGTCCATCTTGCCGGTGGTGCCGGCCCAGACGGAGACGACCTGCTCCTCGACGGGGATCGGCTGGTACTGGGGCTGCTTCAGCAGCTCGACCATGCGCTTGCCGCGCTCCAGCGACGCCTTGGAGGCCGCGTCCAGGTCGGAACCGAAGGCGGCGAACGCCTCCAGCTCGCGGTACTGGGCGAGGTCCACGCGGAGCCGGCCGGAAACCTGCTTCATGGCCTTGTGCTGGGCGGAGCCACCGACGCGGGAGACCGAGATACCGACGTTCAGGGCCGGACGCTGACCGGCGTTGAACAGGTCGGACTCCAGGAAGCACTGACCGTCGGTGATGGAGATGACGTTGGTCGGGATGAACGCCGACACGTCGTTCGCCTTGGTCTCGACGATCGGGAGGCCCGTCATCGAACCGGCACCCATGTCGTCGGAGAGCTTGGCGCAGCGCTCCAGCAGACGCGAGTGGAGGTAGAAGACGTCGCCCGGGTAGGCCTCACGGCCCGGCGGACGGCGCAGCAGAAGCGACACGGCGCGGTAGGCGTCGGCCTGCTTCGAGAGGTCGTCGAAGATGATGAGGACGTGCTTGCCCGCGTACATCCAGTGCTGGCCGATGGCCGAACCGGTGTACGGCGCGAGGTACTTGAAGCCGGCCGGGTCGGACGCCGGGGCGGCGACGATGGTCGTGTACTCCAGCGCACCGGCCTCTTCGAGCGCACCACGCACGGAGGCGATGGTGGAGCCCTTCTGACCGATGGCGACGTAGATGCAGCGCACCTGCTTGTTCACGTCGCCCGAGCGCCAGTTGTCGCGCTGGTTGATGATCGTGTCGACGGCCAGAGCGGTCTTGCCCGTCTGACGGTCACCGATGATCAGCTGACGCTGGCCGCGGCCGATCGGCACCATGGCGTCGACGGCCTTGTAGCCGGTCTGCATCGGCTCGTGCACCGACTTGCGGACCATGACGCCAGGGGCCTGCAGCTCGAGGGCGCGGCGGCCGTCGGTCGCGATCTCGCCGAGACCGTCGATCGGGTTGCCGAGCGGGTCGACGACGCGGCCGAGGTAACCCTCGCCGACGCCGACGGAGAGCACCTCACCGGTGCGCTGCACCGGCTGGCCCTCCTCGATACCGCTGAACTCGCCGAGGACGATCGCACCGATCTCGCGCTCCTCGAGGTTGAGGGCGAGACCGAGGGTGCCGTCCTCGAACTTCAGCAGCTCGTTCGCCATGGCGGAGGGCAGGCCCTCCACCTTTGCGATGCCGTCGCCGGCAACGCTGACCGTACCGACCTCCTCGCGCGAGGCCGCGTCCGGCTTGTACGACTGGACAAAGTTCTCCAGCGCGTCCCGGATCTCCTCCGGCCGGATCGTGAGCTCCGCCATCTGGGTTCCCTGCTCTCCTTGTTGGGCCCGAAGTTTCTTAAGGGGGTCTGGGGGCCGACCCCCAGGAATCTTCTGCAATTTCTGCACGGCCCAACCGGGCCGCTGGTCTTGCTCTGTTCTGTTTGTGCGCCGCGCGGCTGTCAGCCGGCCATGCGACGGGTCGCCTCGTCGAGGCGCTCCGCGATGGTGCCGTTGATGACCTCGTCGCCGACCCGCACCGCGATCCCGCCGAGGACCTCGGGGTCCACGTCCAGGTTCAGGTGCATCTGCCGGCCGTAGATCTTCGCCAGGGCGGCGCCGAGGCGCTGCTTCTGCCGGTCGCTGAGCGGCACCGCCGAGGTGACGATGGCGACCGTACGGTCACGACGCTCCGCGGCGAGCTTGGAGAGGGCATCGAGTCCCGCTTCCAGGCTACGTCCCCGGGGCTGGGTGACAAGCCGCACGATGACGCGCTCGGTGGTCGGCCGCGCCTTTCCGCCGAGCAGGCTGCGCAGCAGCTCGCCCTTGGCGGCGGGGGTCGCGGTCCGGCTGGTGAGCGCGGCGCGCAGACCGGTGTCCGATGCCACGATCCGGCCGAACCGGAACAGCTCGTCCTCGACGTCGTCGAGGTCTCCGCTGCGCTGCGCGGCGGTGAGGTCGGCGGTGTTCGCCAGCTCCTCGACCGAGTCGACCAGGTCACGCGACTGCGACCAGCGCGAGCGGACCATGCCGGAGACCAGGTCGACGGCTTCGCCGCCCACCTGACCGCTCAGCAGCCGTCCGGCCAGCTCGGCCCTGGCCTCGCCGGCCTGCGCCGGGTCGGTCAGGGCCCGGCGCAGCGACACCTCGCGGTGCAGCAGCGCCGTGACGCCGGCCAGGTCCTCGGCGAGCTTCGCCGCGTCGACCGACGTGGAGTCGGTCAGTGCGTCGAGGCGCTCGCGTGCGGCAGCCAGTGCCTCGCGGCTCGCGCTGTTCATCGGACGGCCTCGGCCTTCGCCTCGAGGTCGTCGAGGAAGCGGTCGACGGTGCCGCTCTGCCGGGCGTGGTCCTCGAGGGACTCGCCGACGAGCTTGCCGGCCAGGTCGGTGGCGAGCTTGCCCACGTCCTGGCGCAGCGCGGACGCCGCGGCCTTGCGGTCGGTCTCGATCTGCGCGTGGCCGGCGGCGACGATCTCGTCGCGCTGGCGCTGGCCTTCGGCCCGCATTTCCTGCAGGATCACGGCGCCCTGCTCCTGCGCCTCCTGGCGCATACGAGCGGCTTCGTGGCGGGCCTCGGCGAGCTGAGCCTTGTACTGCTCAAGAACGCTCTGGGCCTCGGTCCGGGCCGCATCGGCTTCGTCGATCCCGCCTTGGATGGCCTCGTGACGCTCGTCCAGAACCTTGTTGATGTTCGGGAGGAGCTTCTTGGCGAGGAAGCCGAAGACGATGACGAAAGCGATGAGGCCAATGACGAGCTCAGGGATCGGCGGAATGAGCGGGTTTTCCGCTTCCTCCGCCGCGAGCTGAACCAGGGGGTTCACGTCAGTGCCTTCCGTCGAATGGGCTGTTCGCGACCGGTCAGGAGGTCGGGTAGACGAACGGCATGACCAGACCGATCAGGGCGAGCGCCTCACAGAAGGCGAAGCCGAGGATCTGGTTGGCGCGGATGAGGCCGGCGGCCTCGGGCTGACGGGCCAGCGCCTGGGTGCCGTTACCGAAGATGATGCCGATGCCGACGCCGGGGCCGATCGCAGCGAGGCCGTAACCGATCGAGCCGAGGTTGCCCTTGAGTTCGACGCTGGTGGCGGCGAGGGTCTGGAGAGCAGACATGCCGGTTCTTCCTTCTCTTTCTTGGTCCGGTGGGGGTTGGCCACCGGGTGCTTCAGGAGGTGGGTGCTCAGTGGCCCTTGGCGAGAGCGCCCTGGATGTAGCTGCAGGCCAGCAGCACGAACACATAGGCCTGGACAGCCTGGATGAAGAGCTCGAAGGCGGTCATCACGATGACCATCACGAACGAGACACCTGCGTAGGCGATCCCGATGCCGCTGAGCATGTACCAGCTGGCCAGCGTGAACAGCAGCAGGAGCGTGTGGCCCGCGAACATGTTCGCGAACAGTCGCACCGCGTGCGTGAACGGCCGGACCAGGAGGTTCGAGAAGAACTCGATGGTCATCGAGAGCGGCAGAACCCCGCCGAGGCTCTTGTCGTAGCCCGTGAAGTTCTTGAAGGCGCCGACGAAGCCGTGCTTCTTGAAGGTCAGGACGACCCACAGGACGTAGACGATCGCGGCGAGGGCCGCCGGGTACGAGATGATCGCCGTCACGGGGAACTGGGCAACCGGAATGATGGACCAGAGGTTCATCATCCAGATGACGAAGAACAGCGAGACCATCAGCGGGACGTACTTCTCGCCGTCCTTCTTGCCGATCGTCTCGTAGACGATGCCGCGGCGGACGAAGTCGTATCCGGCCTCGGCGATCATCTGGAGCTTGCCGGGAACCAGCTTCGGCTTACGGAAAGCGGCCCAGAAGAAGCCAACGATGATGACCGAGCCGAGCAGGGCCAGCAGCATCGTCTTGTTGAAGTACAAGTTGCTGTCCGCATCGCCCCAGAGGGGTTCGAACAGGAACGAATGCAAGCCGGGTGCGTCGAAGCCACATCCGGAGAAGAGGTGGCAATCGGTCTCGAAGGCGAGCACCTGTGTCGGGTCAGCACTCACCGCGGGCTCCTTCAGCGTGGCGCATAGGTACGGCAACCTCGTTGTGTCGGCGCGGCGCGCAGCCGCGGTTCGGCACTGGACTGGTGTTTCGGATGTGTGAGCGGCAGTCAGGCATTTGAGCCTCGCGATCGTGCAGGCGTCAGCTCACATGCCCGCGCCCGCAGTGCCGCAGTTGGAACCGGACGATAGCAGGGTCGTGAACCTGCACTTATTCCGCCCCTACCCTTCACGCTGCGGACCCCGGCTTCTTGGGCTTTTCGCCCTTGTCCGACTCGGGTTCCACGTAAAGGATCTTGGCCTTCATGTGCGCACGCGCCTGTGCGCCGATCCACACGAGTGTCGTCACGACCAGAGTGATCGCGAAGGCCTTCGGGTTGAACAGCGAGGTGTTCTTGAATACGGCGACGAAGATGAACAGGAGCAGGAGCTGCGCCGTGTAGAGCGCGAGCCCCATCGCCTGGAAGAGGTGAGGCATGGACCGGGCGGTCCGTTGCAGGACCACCAGTCCGATCCCCATGAAGAGGATGACCACGATCGTCGCAACGATCGCGCCCAGGGCTCCCTTGCCACCGGCGACGCCTCCGCTGATCGCGGCGGCGACTGCGCCGGCGACAGCGGTGGGTACGGCGGTCTGGAGGAGAGTCCGGACGTCGTTGGACGGCATGGCGGCAGCTCCGCTTGCTGGGGGTGGGCAGTGTGTCGTCATGGACGAGCGTAGGCCCGGTGCGAGTCGATGCCTCGGGCCCAAGGGACCGTGCTACTCAGGTCCTTCGGCTCTGCCACCGGGTTCGTGAACGGTATCACAAACTATTTGATGAGGTCTTTACCTAGAAAGTGTGCTTGCTGTCACACGTGAGAGCTAATCCGCGCGTGTGAGCAAGACAACTCAACGACTTGTCTGGTAATGCCCCTTGGTGCCCGAATCATCGACGCGTCGAACCGGCCTTCCGCCGGTCCGCGAAACGCGAACGAGGGCCGATCGCGGTCGCGCCGTTGACGCCGGACACCCCCGCCGCGATCGGGGCCTGCGGCGCCGGCTCCGGCCCCTCCTGCCCCATCTGGGCATCCAGGGCCCCCTGTTGGCTCTCCTCGCCGGTGATCTGCTCCGCCTCGGAGGGCTCGGCCCCACGGCGGCGCCGGCGGCGGTAGCGGGGCGGCACGAAGCGTTCCGCCCAGCGCGGGGCGCGCGGCGTGAAGCGGGGCATCAGGAGCAGGATCAGCCCCAGCGCGCTCAGCCCCACGATCACCAGGACGATCCACATGGACGCCGAGTGCACCGAGTATCCGACCGCGCCGAACGCGATCAGGGCCGACCAGAAGTACATGATCAGCACCGACCGGCTGTGCGAATGGCCGATCTCCAGCAGCCGGTGGTGCAGATGGCCGCGGTCCGCCGCGAACGGCGACTGCCCGTTCCAGGTACGCCGCACGATCGCCAGCACCAGGTCGGCCGCCGGGATCGCGATGATGGTCAGCGGCAGCAGCAGCGGGATGAAGACGGGCAGCATCGCGTGGGTCGCCTGGCGCTCACTGCCCTCGAAGATCTTCATCGTGTCCGGGTCCACCTGGCCGGTCACCGAGATCGCGCCCGCCGCCAGGACGAGGCCGATCAGCATCGAGCCGGAGTCCCCCATGAAGATCCGGGCCGGGTGCATGTTGTGCGGCAGGAAGCCGAGGCACATGCCCATCAGAATCGCCGTGAACAGCGTCGCGGGGGCCGCCGCCTCGATCATGTGCCCGTACCAGAGCCGGTACGTGTAGAGGAAGAAGGCGGCCGACGCGATGAGGACCATGCCCGCCGCCAGACCGTCCAGTCCGTCGACGAAGTTGACCGCGTTGATCGTGATGACGACCAGCGCGACCGTGAGCAGCGTGCCCTGCCAGGGGGTGAGCGCGACGGTGCCGACGCCGGGGATCGGCAGCCACAGGATCGTGAGGCCCTGGAGGACCATGACCGCCGCGGCGATCATCTGCCCGCCCAGTTTGATCAGGGCGTCGATCTCGAACTTGTCGTCCAGGACGCCGATCAGCCAGATCAGCGCCGCTCCGGAGAGCAGCGCCCGCGGCTCGCTGGAGAGCTCGAAGACCCCGTCCAGGTTGGCCAGGTGATTGGCGACGATCAGTCCCGCGCACAGCCCGCCGAACATGGCGATGCCGCCGAGCCTCGGTGTCGGTTCGCGGTGGACGTCCCGCGCACGGATCGCGGGCATCGCCCCGACCGCGATGGCGAACTTACGCACCGGGCCGGTGAGCAGGTAGGTCACCGCGGCCGTGACACAGAGCGTCAGCAGGTAATCACGCACGGGCTGCCCCACAGGAAGTTGCCGGTCGGTCCCGGACACTCTATTCGCATCGGGAGGGGCCGAGGACGGGACGGTGGCCACGGGCACCGCATCCTCACCGTGCGCCGGCCCCTCCGGAGCGGTCCGGCCTGCTCCGGAGGGACCGGCCGGGACGCGTCCACTGTGTGCGGGCTCACCCCGCCCGGGCCGCTCCGGCCGGGCTCAGGACACGCCCTCGCGGTGACGCAGGGCCAGCAGGGCGGCCTCGATACGGGATCCGATGCCCAGTTTTCTGGTCAGACTGGTGATGTGCGCTCGCAAAGTCCGTTCGGCGATACCCAGTCTGCGGGCCAGGATCCGGTTCGGCTGTCCGTCGGCCAGCAGGAGCCACACCTCGGCCTCCCGCTCGGTCAGCCGTGACAGATCGAGGTCACGTTCCGGTAATCCCGTGACCGACTTTTCCGGCATAACAGGTATATCGGAGTTCCTCAACAATCCCCCTCGGCAAAGGACCCGGCTTGGTCAGAGACCGGGTCAGTGGTCCGTGTAGCTGATTTCCGGCCGTCAGCCTACGTGAGGGGTCCGACATTGCGCTGTTGCATTTCCCGAACCGCAAAGGAGCGCCGACGGATTGCCTCCGTCGGCGCTCCTCGTGCGGGGCGGGTGTCAGCAGCCCTTGGTGATCTTCTTCAGGTGGTAGCGGGTGACGCTGAACTTCTTCTTGCCCTTGGTGCCACCGTTCGTCGTCAGACAGCGGGTGGTCTTCTGGCCGCCGCCGGCCTGGAAGTGGAGCTTGGCTCCGACCTTGTGGCTGCAGTGGTTGTTGAAGTAGACCGTGACCGAGTCGTAGCTCCCGTCGCCCCAGGAGTAGTTGGTGACCTTTCCTGCGGGCTTGGTGCACTTGATGCTCGCCCTCTTGACCGCCTGGGTGCTCGCCCCGGCGTCCTGGGGCACGGCCTGCGCGCCGCTCGCCAGCAGCACGGAGAACATGGTGGTGGAAATCGCCACCGCGGACAGGTTCTTCCAGCGACTCATCGTTCCCCCTGTTGTGCCCATGCCATGGGCACATGTCGTTTTCGAACAGTTCGAAAACATCCTCTGCGAGAGGCGCAGGAACGACAATTGCCACTTCAGGCGATGCCCGATGCGGCTACGACTTCAGGAGGACTCCGCGTACGGCGGGTGCGCCGCCGCCAGCTCCCGTACCTCCGCGCGGACGTCGCCCTCCTCGCGCACCGCGGCCCCGAACAGCACGGCGAGCCGGGCCATGTCGGCGTCGTCCATGCCCTGGGTGGTGACGGCCGCGGTCCCGAGCCGGATGCCCCGGGCGTCGCCGTACGGCAGGGCGCAGGTGTCCAGCACCAGGCCCGCGGCGGCGAGCCGGGCCCGGGCGGTGGGGCCGTCGACGCCGAGGGGGGCCGGGTCGGCGACGATCAGATGGGTGTCGGTGCCACCGGTGGTCACGTCGAAGCCCTCGGCCTCCAGACCGGCAGCCAGCACCCGGGCGTGGGCCACCACCCGATGGGCGTACCCCGCGAAGGCCGGCGCCGCAGCCTCGCCGAACGCGACGGCCTTCGCGGCCACCGTGTGCATCTGCGCGCCGCCCTGGGTGAAGGGGAAGACCGCGCGGTCGATCCGCTCCGCCAGTTCCGCGCCGCACAGGATCATGCCGCCGCGCGGCCCGCGCAGCACCTTGTGCGTGGTCGCGCAGACCACGTCCGCGTACGGCACGGGGCTCGGCGCCGCTCCCCCGGCGATCAGCCCCATCGGGTGCGCGGAGTCGGCGATGAGGTAGGCGCCCACCTCGTCGCAGATCTCCCGGAACAGCTGGTGGTCGGGGTGGCGCGGGTAGGAGATCGAGCCGCTGACGATCGCCTTGGGGCGGTGCGTGCGGGCCAGCGTGCGGACCTGGTCGTAGTCGATCAGACCGCTCTCGGAGTCGACCCCGTAACCGATGAACTCGAACCAGCGGCCGGAGAAGTTGGCGGGCGAGCCATGGGTGAGATGGCCGCCGTACGGGAGCCCCATCGCGAGGACCGTGTCACCGGGCCGCAGCAGCGCCGCGTACGCCGCGAGGACGGCCGACGATCCGGAGTGGGGCTGGACGTTGGCGTGCTCGGCGCCGAAGAGCGAGGTGGCGCGGCGGATCGCGATGCGTTCGGCGGCGTCCGCCTGCTCGCAGCCGCCGTGGTGGCGGTCGCCGGGGTAGCCCTCGGCGTACTTGTTGGCGAGCGGTGAGCCGAGGGCGGCCAGTACCGCGGGCGAGGTGAAGTTCTCCGCCGCGGTCAGCTGAAGGGTCTCGGACTGCCGGCGCAACTCCCCCGCCAGCACGTCGGCGATCTCCGGATCCTCCCGGAGCAGGGCGCCGAAGTCCTGCGGCAGCGCGGCGACGGCGGAGGGTGCGGCAGCGGTGGTGACCGGCATCGGGGGCTCCGGGCCTGGGGAGGGGTGGCGTCAGCTCCAATGTAGGCCCGCGAGGGGTCCGCTGCCCGCTGTCGCGGGCCGTCGTGCGCCCGTACGGGGCGGCGGGGGCGGCCAGGTCCTCAGCGCGGCGCCGAAACGCCCGTCAGTGCGGTGACGACCGGGTCCAGCGCCTGGTTGATCTCGTCGCCGACGGACCGGAAGAACGTGATGGGCGCGCCGTACGGGTCGTAGACCTCGTCGGCCTCGGCGGTCGGGGCCAGCAGCCAGCCGCGCAGCGCGGCGGCGGCGCGGACCAGCGCGCGGGCGCGTTCGACGACGCCCTCGTCGCGCGCGTCGGGCAGCGTCGCGGGGTCTATCGCCCGGACCAGCCGGGTGAACTCCTTGAGCGTGAAGGTCCGCAGTCCCGCGGAGTGGCCCATCGAGATCACCTGGGCCCGGTGGTCGCGGGTGGCGGTGAGCACCAGGTCGGCACGGATCACGTGCTCGTCCAGCAGCTCCCGGCCGACGAACCCGGTGGCGTCGGCGCCGAAGTCGGCGAGCACCACCTCGGCGTTGGCCTCCATCGGGGCGCCCTCGTGCCCCCAGGTGCCCGCGCTCTCCACGATCAGTCCGCCCTGCAGCGGGTCGCCGAGGCGGTCCACGAGGGCATGGCGGGTCAGCCGCTCGGTGATGGGCGAGCGGCAGACGTTGCCGGTGCTGACGTGGAGGATGCGGAAGGTGTCGGTCTGCCCCGCTATGCCACGCCCCTCAGGGGCGGTCAATTGGCCACCTCGAGGTCGGGTACCACCTTGCGCAGCTCCTCCGCGGAGAGCGCGCCGGCGCGCAGCAGGACCGGCACCTTGCCGGTGACGTCGACGATCGAGGACGGGACGATGCCCGGCGTCGGGCCGCCGTCGAGGTAGACGGAGACGGAGTCCCCGAGCATCTCCTGGGCGGCGTCGCAGTCCTCGGGAGACGGGTGTCCGGTGAGGTTGGCGCTGGAGACGGCCATCGGGCCGACCTCCGTGAGCAGTTCGATGGCGACCGGGTGCAGCGGCATCCGGATCGCGACGGTGCCGCGGGTGTCACCGAGGTCCCACTGGAGCGACGGCTGGTGCTTGGCCACGAGCGTCAGCGCGCCCGGCCAGAAGGCGTCCACCAGCTCCCACGCCTGCTCCGAGAAGTCGGTGACCAGGCCGTGCAGGGTGTTCGGCGAGCCGATGAGGACGGGCGTGGGCATGTTGCGGCCGCGGCCCTTGGCGGCCAGGAGGTCGACGACGCCCTCGGAACTGAAGGCGTCCGCACCGATCCCGTACACGGTGTCGGTGGGCAGCACGACCAGTTCGCCGCGGCGGACGGCGGACGCGGCCTCGCGCAGACCCGTCGTACGGTCCGTGGCGTCGTTGCAGTCGTATCGCCGTGCCATCAGCCGGCCTCCTCAAGCATGTACGGGTAGGGGTGGTCTGCACCGGTCACGGCATGGCCTTGCGGGCCGTGGCGAACCGGGGACGCCTGTTGAGGTCGGGGTGGTCGGCCGCGTCGGCCCAGCCACGCTCCTCGGTGAAGATCCACGGCACCTGGCCGCCCTGCGTGTCGGCGTGCTCGATGACGACGAGGCCGCCGGGGCGCAGCAGACGGTGGGCGGTGCGCTCGATGCCGCGGATGGTGTCGAGGCCGTCCTCGCCGGAGAAGAGGGCCATCTCCGGGTCGTGGTCACGGGCCTCGGGTGCCACGTACTCCCACTCGGTGAGCGGGATGTACGGCGGGTTGGAGATGACCAGGTCGACCTGGCCGTCGAGCTCGGGAAGGGCCGTCAGGGCGTCGCCGCGGTGCACGGTGACCCTGGAGTCCTCGGCGTTCTTCCTGGTCCATTTGAGGGCGTCCTCGGACAGCTCCACGGCGTGCACGCGCGAGCGCGGCACCTCCTGGGCCATGGCGAGGGCGATGGCGCCCGATCCGGTGCAGAGATCGACGATCAGCGGCTCGACGACGTCCATCGCGCGGACGGCGTCTATCGCCCAGCCGACGACCGACTCGGTCTCCGGCCTGGGCACGAAGACACCGGGTCCGACCTGGAGCTCCAGATAGCGGAAGAAGGCGCGTCCGGTGATGTGCTGGAGCGGTTCGCGGGCCTCGCGCCGGGCGATGGTCTCCCAGTAGCGGGCGTCGAAGTCGGTGTCCGGCACGTTGTGGAGTTCGCCCCGCTTGACGCCGTGCACGAACGCGGCTAGTTCCTCCGCGTCGAATCGCGGTGAAGGGACACCGGCGTCGGCCAGCCGCTGGGTGGCCTGGGCCACCTCGGCGAGCAGCAGGTTCATCGCGGTTCTCCGTACGGGTTCACGAGCGGTGCGGGGCTGTGGGGCTCAGGCTTATGCGGCGGCGAGCTTGGCTGCGGAGTCGGCGTCGACACAGGCCTGGATGACCGCGTCCAGATCCCCGTCGAGCACCTGGTCCAAGTTGTACGCCTTGAAGCCGACGCGGTGGTCCGAGATCCGGTTTTCCGGGAAGTTGTACGTACGGATCTTCTCGGACCGGTCGACCGTTCGCACCTGGCTGCGGCGTACGTCGGACGCTTCCTGCTCGGCGGCTTCCTGGGCCGCGGCGAGAAGCCTCGACCGCAGGATACGCATGGCCTGCTCCTTGTTCTGGAGCTGGCTCTTCTCGTTCTGGCAGGAGGCGACGACACCGGTGGGCAGGTGCGTGATGCGGACCGCGGAGTCGGTGGTGTTGACGGACTGGCCGCCGGGGCCGGACGAGCGGTAGACGTCGATCCGCAGGTCGTTGGCGTGGATCTCCACGTCGACCTCCTCGGCCTCGGGCGTGACCAGCACACCGGCGGCGGAGGTGTGGATGCGGCCCTGGGACTCGGTGGAGGGCACGCGCTGCACGCGGTGCACGCCGCCCTCGTACTTCATCCGGGCCCAGACGCCCTGGCCGGGCTCGGTGGCCCCGTTGCCGCCCTTGGTCTTGACGGCGACCTGGACGTCCTTGTAGCCGCCGAGCTCGGACTCGGTGGAGTCGATGATCTCGGTCTTCCAGCCGACGCGCTCGGCGTAGCGCAGGTACATGCGCAGCAGATCGCCGGCGAACAGGGCGGACTCGTCGCCGCCCGCGCCCGCCTTGATCTCCAGGAGCACGTCCTTGTCGTCGCTGGGGTCGCGGGGAACGAGCAGGAGGCGGAGCTTCTCGGTGAGCTCCTCGCGCTCCTTCTCCAGTTCCTTGACCTCGGCCGCGAAGTCGGGGTCGTCGGCGGCGAACTCGCGGGCGGTCTCGATGTCGTCGCCGGTCTGCTTCCAGGAGCGGTAGGTCGCGACGATCGGAGTCAGCTCGGCGTAGCGCTTGTTGAGCTTGCGCGCGTTCGCCTGGTCGGCGTGGACCGCGGGGTCCGCGAGCTTCTTCTCGAGATCGGACTGTTCGCCGATCAGTTCCTCGACCGCCTCGAACATCTTCGGGCTCCTGGTTTCTTCGCTCGTCGTGCCTGCCGGCAGGCGGATGCCTGACCGGGCGGGATACGGGGTGTCCGTACCCCGGCCGGAAAAAACGCCGGCCTCGGCGCCCCCGGAAAGAGGGCGCCAAGGACCGGCGCAGTGGCTCGCTACTTGCTGGCGGAGCCGGCGGCCTTGCCGAAGCGGGCCTCGAAGCGGGCCACACGGCCACCGGTGTCGAGGATCTTCTGCTTGCCCGTGTAGAACGGGTGGCACTCGGAGCAGACGTCCGCACGGATGGCGCCGCTGTCCAGGGTGGACCGGGTGGTGAACGACGCGCCACAGGTGCAGCTGACCTGGGTCTCGACGTACTGGGGGTGGATCTCGCGCTTCAAGGGTTTCTCCTAGGTTCGGGAGGGCGCCGGGTCGTACGCGCGGATTGCGCGTCCGTGAACCGGGGCCGACGTACCAGTCTGCCAGGACTGGCCGTATCTCCCAAAACGGGGGTCGGCCGCCCAGTATTCCCGGGCGTCCGGGATCACCGTGCGGTCCGGTCCGGGATCACTGGACGATCTGGCCCGCGTCGCCCTTGTCGCCCGCCGACTTCTCGGTGGCGGAGGCGGGGATCGGCCGGTCGTTCAGGAGCGCCGTCCACACCTGCTTGCCGGCCTTCTCCTGCGGAATGACACGGTTCGGGTCGGCCGGGTCGTACTCGACGGGCAGGGTCACCATGTGGACGTCGTTCGAGCCGAGCCCCTTGAGCCCGCTCGCGAAGGACGCGAGCTCCTTGACCGAGCCGAGGTCGGAGTCGGTGGTGATGGCCTTGGTCGCGGTGTCCGCGATGCCGTAGAGCTTGGTGCCGTTCAGGATGCCCACGCTCTTGGCCTGTTCCATCAGCGCCTTGATGAAGGCCTGCTGGAGCTGGATACGGCCGAGGTCGCTGCCGTCGCCGACGCTCTTGCGGGTACGGACCAGGCCGAGCGACTGCTCGCCGTTCAGTGTGTGGGTGCCGGGTTCGAGGTTCAGATGGCTCTTGGGGTCGTTGATCGCCTGCTTGGTGGTGATCTCGACACCGCCGAGCTTGTCGACCAGCTTCTTGAACCCGGTGAAGTCGACCTCGATGTAGTGGTCCATCCGGATCCCCGACATCGACTCGACGGTCTTGACCGCGCAGGCCGGTCCGCCGACCTCGTACGCGGTGTTGAACATCGCGCGCTGCTCCCCGGCGACGGGCTGTCCGCTCTCGTCGCCCGTGCACTCGGGCCGGGTGACGAGGGTGTCGCGCGGGATGGAGACGACGCTCGCCGTCTTGTGGCCCTTGTTGACGTGCACGACCATCGCGGTGTCGGAGCGCGCGCCGCCCTGGTCCTCGCCGTACTGGGAGTTGGCACCGGAACGGGAGTCGGAGCCGAGGACGAGGATGTCCTCGGAGCCGTTGTCGACGTTGTCGGGGCGGTCCTTGCCCAGCGCGTTGTTGATGTCGACGGCCTTGAGGTTGCCGTTGAGGTGGACGTACGCGTAGCCGAGCCCCGCTCCGCCCACGACGACCACGCCGGCCAGGCTCCAGGCGGCTATGACGGTCGCCCTGCGGCGACCGGACGGCTTCCTCCGGCGCTTGCCGGTGGCCCGTATTCGGCTGGCGCTCCCGCTCTGCTCGGTCATCCGTCTCCCTCGTTCCTCGGCTGCTCCCGGCTACCCCCTGCTGTGGTGTGCGGGTCTGAGTGCCGCTGTGTCGCTCTTGGGTTACGACGCGGCGGCGACAAGAAGGGTTGCACAGGGACCCGTGGCCTCCGGGTAAGCGGCGGGCCGGTGCGCGGGGTGCGGGAACAGCCGGTGATCCGGCGCTCACCTGCGGTTTCTTGCCGGATACAGGCAACCGGCCGGCGTCGCACGGCCCGCCGCCCGTGTGGCGAAGGTCTCGGACCGGCAACGGCACAGGGCCGCCCCCGGCACCGAAGTGGCGGGGGCGGCCCTGGGTACGGCTGCGGGGGCTTCGACTAGTCGTTGTTGCCCGGGGCCGGTGTCGTCTTCTGGATCTGGAGCAGGAACTCCGCGTTGGACTGGGTCTTCTTCATCCGGTCCAGGAGGAGCTCGATCGCCTGCTGCTGGTCGAGTGCGTGGAGCACCCGGCGCAGCTTCCAGGTAATCGCCAACTCGTCGCTGCCGAGCAGGATTTCTTCCTTACGGGTGCTGGACGCGTCGACGTCCACCGCGGGGAAGATGCGCTTGTCGGAGAGCTTGCGGTCGAGCTTGAGCTCCATGTTGCCGGTGCCCTTGAACTCCTCGAAGATCACCTCGTCCATGCGCGAGCCGGTCTCGACGAGCGCGGTGGCCAGGATGGTCAGCGAGCCGCCGTCCTCGATGTTGCGCGCCGCACCGAAGAAGCGCTTCGGCGGGTAGAGCGCGGTCGAGTCGACACCACCGGACAGGATGCGGCCGGAGGCCGGGGCGGCGAGGTTGTACGCGCGTCCCAGACGGGTGATCGAGTCCAGCAGGACGACCACGTCGTGACCCAGCTCGACGAGACGCTTGGCGCGCTCGATGGCCAGCTCGGCGACGGTGGTGTGGTCCTCGGCGGGACGGTCGAAGGTCGAGGAGATGACCTCGCCCTTCACCGACCGCTGCATGTCGGTGACCTCTTCCGGACGCTCGTCGACCAGGACGACCATCAGGTGGCACTCGGGGCTGTTGACCGTGATCGCGTTGGCGATCGCCTGCAGGATCATGGTCTTACCGGTCTTCGGCGGGGCCACGATCAGGCCTCGCTGGCCCTTGCCGATGGGGGCGACCAGGTCGATGATCCGCGTCGTCAGGACGTTGGAGTCGGTCTCCAGGCGGAGCCGGTCCTGCGGGTAGAGCGGCGTCAGCTTCTGGAACTCCGGGCGACCGCGGCCGGTTTCGGGCGCCATGCCGTTGACCGAGTCGAGGCGGACCAGCGCGTTGAACTTCTCGCGCCGCTCGCCGTCCTTGGGCTGGCGCACCGCGCCGGTGACGTGGTCACCCTTGCGCAGGCCGTTCTTGCGGACCTGGGCGAGCGAGACGTACACGTCGTTCGGGCCCGGCAGGTAGCCGGAGGTCCGGATGAACGCGTAGTTGTCGAGGATGTCCAGGATGCCCGCGACGGGGATCAGGACGTCGTCGTCGGTGACCGGCGGTGCGTCGCTCGCGAAGTCGTCACGCCCGCGACGGCCACGGCGGTCGCGGTAGCGGCCGCGGCGGCCACGGCGACCGCCCTCGTCGTCGAAGCCGTCGTCCTGCGGTCCGCCGCCGCCCTGCTGCCCCTGGTTGCCCTGGTTGCCCTGGTTCTGGCCACCCTGGCCACCGCCCTGACCGCCCTGGCGCTGGCGCTGACCGCCCTGGCCACCGCCCTGCTCGTCGCCCTTGCCGCGGCGGTCGCGCTGACGCTCGCGGCGGTCACCGCGCTCGCCCCGCTGTCCGCGGTCCTGACGGTCGCCACGACGGCCCTCGGCGTTGTCCGCGGCGGCTTCGGCCTTGGACTCGGAACGGTCCTCGGCAGCGGCCTCGTGCTTCGGCTCGTCCTGCGAGCGGTCCTTGGCCTGCGCCTTGGTGTCCGCCTTGGTGTCCGGGCTGCCCGCCTGCGCGGTCGCACGGCGGCGACGGCGCTCGCCCGTGGGCGGCTCGTCGCTGGCCGGCTGACCGGGGATGTCGATCTGCTGCTGGGCCGCGGCCTTCTCGGCGGGAGCGGCGGCCGGGGTGTCGTCCCCGGCGCCGGTGCGCGCCTTGGAGGTGGCCCGGCGCTTCGGCTTGGTCTCCGCCTCTTCGGCGGGGGCCGCGGCGGCCTTGGCCTTGGGGGCGGAGGAGCCGGCCTGGGCCTCCTTGATGACCTCGATCAGCTGGCTCTTGCGCATCCGCGCAGTGCCCTTGATGCCGAGGCCGGACGCGACCTGCTGCAGCTCGGCCAGGACCATGCCGTCAAGGCCGGTGCCGGAGCGGCGGCGCCGTGCGGTGGTGCCAGTGGCAGCACCTTCGGCGGGCGCGGCGCTGTCGACGCTCTTGTCGGCAGTCACGCCCATCAGATCGGTGGTGTCGCTCACGAAGGGTCCTTCCCTGGAGCGGACGTCGGCCTTCTGGCTCGGCGACCGGTTGTGCTGTCCGACTGCGGTCTTCGGTGCGGACCGTGCCGGGGCGGTGGTCCGCCGGGTAGGTACGGCGGAGAGATGAACGTGTGCATGGGCCCGGCGCGAGCATCCCCCTGCTCGGCCCACTCCTGGACAAGCGAGGGGTGTCGTGCCGGTTCCGGAGCGTGCTCGCAACTGCTCAGGCAGGCTGCTCAGGCAGTTGGGGAGGCTCCCGGAAGAAATGGTGGTCCCGGAAAGGGACACGAAGCAACGCGCCACATAGACGTCGGTTGCAGACTTGAGGTTAACACTACCGGCTCCAACAAACATTCCCCCTCTCATTCACCGGCAATCACTTCTCGCCTAAGGGGCGAGCGGCAGCACACTCGCGCCCTGGGCGTCGAGAGTGAGCCGGTTGGCCGCCCAGCCCTCGCCCGCCAGGCGTGCGACCTTGTCGGCCGCACCCGCCTCGGCCAGTGCCAGCACGGTCGGACCGGCACCGGAGATGACCGCGGGGACGCCGTCGGCGCGCAGCCGGTTCACGAGTTCCACGCTCTGCGGCATCGCCGGGGCGCGGTATTCCTGGTGGAGCCGGTCCTCGGTGGCCGTGAGCAGCAGTTCGGGGCGCCTGGTCAGGGCCTCGACGAGCAGCGCGGCGCGGCCGGCGTTGAAGGCCGCGTCGACGTGCGGGACGCTGCGCGGCAGCAGTCCGCGCGCCGTTTCGGTGAGTACCGGCTTGCCGGGGACGAAAACCACCGGAACGATGGAATCCGAGGGATCCATCCTGATGGCGCGGGCAGATCCGCCGTCCATCCAGGCGAGTGTGAATCCGCCGAGGAGACAGGCCGCGACATTGTCCGGGTGCCCCTCGATCTCGGTGGCGAGTTCCAGCAGGGCCGCGTCGTCGAGGCGGGCGTCACCGCCGGTCGTCACGGCGCGGGCGGCGACGATGCCGGCGCAGATGGCGGCGGAGGAGGAGCCGAGGCCGCGCCCGTGCGGGATGCGGTTGGCGCAGACGATCTCCAGGCCGCGGGGCTGTCCGCCGAGCAGGTCGAAGGCCGTGCGCAGGGAGCGTACGAGCAGGTGGCTCTCGTCGCGGGGCAGCGTGTCCGCGCCCTCGCCGGCGATGTCGATGTGCAGTCCGGAGTCGGCGACGCGGACGACGACGTCGTCGTACAGGCCGAGCGACAGGCCGAGGGCGTCGAAACCCGGGCCCAGGTTGGCGCTGGTTGCGGGGACGCGCACCCGGACGGCGGCGGCTCGGAAGGCGGGACCGGCCATCGCTCTGACGACTCTCCTTGTGAGGCGGCGGGGAATTCGAGGAGCTGCGAGGTATTCGGGGCTCTGTGCGGCTCTTCGGGTTCTGCTGGGACTGCGGTTTCCGGGGGTCTGCGGTCGTTTGGGGATTCTTGGGGATTCTTCGGGGTGATTGCGGCGGCGGGTATTGCCTGACCCCGGGAATGAGCCGACGGCCGCAACGACCCTGACACCCCGGCATATGAGGCGGGGCGGGTTGGGTACAGCTTATCGAAGGAAGGTTCTCCTCCGACATAGGGCGCACAGGAGGCGCACGATGCGTGTCGCACGCCTCCGATGCGCTCTCCGCCCCGAAAAGGGGCGTTTGAGCTCTTTCCGACGAACCGTCCGCGGCCGCGCCCGGGGACGGTGGTCCGGTCCGGGGGCGCGGCCGCGCTGCGGCGGGTGTCGCTACGCGAGGCCCAGCTTCTCCGCGGCGGCGACCGCGTCGACCGGGACGGTGACCGGCTGGGGGGCGCCGGCGACGGCCCAGTCCGGGTCCTTGAGGCCGTTGCCCGTGACCGTGCAGACGATCCGCTGGCCGCGGTCGACCTTGCCCTCTTCGGCGGCCTTGAGCAGACCGGCGACGGACGCGGCCGACGCGGGCTCCACGAAGACGCCCTCCTGGGAGGCCAACAGGCGGTAGGCGGACAGGATCTGCCGGTCCGTCACCTCGTCGATGAAGCCGCCCGACTCGTCGCGCGCGTTGAGCGCGAACTGCCAGGAGGCCGGGTTGCCGATCCGGATGGCGGTGGCGATCGTCGAGGGGTCCTTGACGATCTCGCCGCGCACGATGGGGGCGGAGCCGGAGGCCTGGAAGCCCCACATCCGCGGCTTGTGCGTGGACAGGCCGTCGACCGCGTACTCCGTGTACCCCTTCCAGTACGCGGTGATGTTGCCCGCGTTGCCGACCGGGAGGACGTGGATGTCCGGGGCGTCGCCGAGCGCGTCGACGATCTCGAAGGCGGCGGTCTTCTGGCCCTCGATGCGGACCGGGTTGACCGAATTGACCAGCGCCACCGGGTAGTTGTCCGAGAGCGAGCGGGCCAGCGTCAGACAGTCGTCGAAGTTGCCGTCGACCTGGAGGATCTTGGCGCCGTGGACGAGCGCCTGGCCCATCTTGCCGAGCGCGATCTTGCCCTGCGGCACGAGCACGGCGCAGACCATTCCGGCCCGCACCGCGTACGCGGCGGCGGAGGCGGAGGTGTTGCCGGTGGAGGCGCAGATGACGGCCTGCGCGCCCTCCTCCTTGGCCCGGGTGATGGCCATCGTCATGCCGCGGTCCTTGAAGGACCCGGTGGGGTTGGCGCCCTCGACCTTGAGGTGCACCTCGCAGCCCGTGCGCTCGGAGAGGACCTGAGCGGGTACGAGCGGCGTACCGCCCTCACGGAGCGTGACGACAGGCGTTGTGCTCGTGACCGGCAGACGGTCCCGGTACTCCTCGATGATGCCGCGCCACTGGTGGGTGCCCTTGGTGGTCATGGGTCCTTACTCCCCTTCAACACGCATGATGCTGGCGACACCGCGCACGGTGTCGAGCTTGCGCAGCGCCTCGACGGTCCCGGAAAGGGCTGCGTCGGGCGCGCGGTGGGTGACGACGACGAGCGAAGCCTCGCCGCGTGCGTCCTGTCGGCCTTGCTGGCGGACCGTATCGATCGATACGCCCTGTTCGGCGAAGACCGTCGCGACCTGGGCGAGTACGCCAGGCTTGTCGGCCACGTCGAGGCTGATGTGGTACCGCGTGACGACGTCGCCCATGGGGCTCACCGGCAGACGCGTGTACGCGGACTCACCGGGGCCGGGGGCCTCGTTGAGTTTGTTGCGGCAGACCGCGACGAGGTCGCCGAGGACCGCGGAAGCGGTCGGTGCGCCACCGGCGCCGGGGCCGTAGAACATCAGCTGCCCGGCGGCCTCGGCCTCGACGAACACCGCGTTGTACGCCTCGCGGACGGAGGCCAGCGGGTGGCTGAGCGGGATCATCGCGGGGTGCACGCGGGCCGTGACCGACTGCCCGTCGGCGGCGCGCTCGCAGATGGCGAGGAGCTTGACGGTGCAGCCCATGCGGCGGGCGGAGGCGATGTCGGCGGCGGTGACCTCGGTGATGCCCTCGCGGTGCACGTCGCCGATCCTCACCCGGGTGTGGAAGGCGATTCCGGCGAGGATGGCGGCCTTGGCGGCGGCGTCGAAGCCCTCGACGTCGGCGGTCGGGTCGGCCTCCGCGTAGCCGAGGGCGGTGGCCTCGTCGAGCGCCTCGGAGTAACCGGCGCCGCTCGTGTCCATCTTGTCGAGGATGAAGTTCGTGGTGCCGTTGACGATGCCGAGGACCCGGTTGACCTTGTCGCCCGCGAGGGACTCGCGCAGCGGCCGGACGAGCGGGATGGCGCCGGCGACGGCGGCCTCGTAGTAGAGGTCCCGGCCGTGCTGCTCGGCGGCGGCGTGCAGGGCCGCGCCGTCCTCGGCGAGCAGCGCCTTGTTGGCGGAGACGACGCTCGCGCCGTGCTCGAAGGCGGTGGTGATCAGGGTGCGGGCGGGCTCGATGCCGCCGATGACCTCGATGACGACGTCGATGTCGCCCCGTTTGACCAGGGCGGTCGCATCGGTGGTGACCAGTGCGGGGTCGATGCCCTCACGCACTTTGGAGGGCCGGCGCACGGCGACTCCGGCGAGCTCCACCGGTGCGCCGATGCGCGCGGCGAGGTCGTCGGCGTGCGTCGTCATGATGCGGGCCACCTCTGAGCCGACCACTCCACAGCCCAGCAGCGCCACCTTCAGCGGACGCGTACGCATCATCCGACCTCGTTTCCTTTACATCTGATGTGTGAACCAGTCTCACTCACCGGACGGGCGATTCTGTCACCCGTCCGGATCCTGAGATGTTTACGGGAGTCCGGGGGTGTCCCCCCGGAAATAAGTCATCAGCCGACGTCGAGACGCAGGAGATCTTCCTCCGTCTCGCGCCGGACGATGACCTTCGCCCGGCCGTCACGCACGGCGACGACGGGCGGTCGCAGGGCGTGGTTGTAGTTGCTCGCCATGGAGCGGCAGTACGCGCCGGTGGCGGGGACGGCGATCAGGTCGCCGGGGGCCAGGTCGGACGGCAGGAACGCGTCCTTGACCACGATGTCGCCGCTCTCGCAGTGCTTGCCGACGACCCGGACGAGCATCGGTTCGGCGTCCGAGGTGCGCGAGACGAGCGCGACGCTGTACTCGGCGTCGTACAGCGCGGTGCGGATGTTGTCCGACATGCCGCCGTCGACGCTGACGTAGGTGCGCAGCCCCTCCAGGGGCTTGATGGTGCCGACCTCGTACAGCGTGAAGGCGGTCGGTCCGACGATGGCGCGCCCCGGCTCGACGGAGATCCGCGGGGTGGCCAGTCCGGCGGCCTCGCACTCGCGGGTCACGATGTCGCCGAGCGCCTTGGCGATCTCGTACGGCTCGCGCGGGTCGTCGTCGGAGGTGTACGCGATGCCGAGGCCGCCGCCGAGGTCGATCTCGGGCAGCTCGATGCCGTGCTCGTCGCGCACCTCGGCCAGCAGCTGCACCACGCGCCGGGCGGAGACCTCGAAGCCGGCCATGTCGAAGATCTGCGAGCCGATGTGCGAGTGGATGCCGATGAGCTCGAGCCCGTCGAGGGTGAGCGCCCGGCGAACGGCTTCGGCGGCCTGTCCGCCGGCCAGCGCGATGCCGAACTTCTGGTCCTCGTGCGCGGTGGCGATGAACTCGTGGGTGTGGGCCTCGACGCCGACGGTCACCCGGATCTGCACGGGCTGGCGCCGGCCGAGCCGCTGCGCGATGTGGGCGACGCGGACGATCTCCTGGAAGGAGTCGAGGACGATCCGGCCGACACCGGCGGTGATGGCCCGCTCGATCTCGTCGACCGTCTTGTTGTTGCCGTGGAAGGCGATGCGCTCGGCGGGCATCCCGGCGTCCAGGGCGGTGGTCAGCTCACCGCCGGAGCAGACGTCGAGGTTGAGCCCCTCCTCCTGGAGCCAGCGCACGACCGCGCGGGAGAGGAAGGCCTTGCCCGCGTAGAAGACGTCGGCACCGGGGCCGAACGCGTCGGCCCAGGCGCGGCAGCGGGCCCGGAAGTCGGCCTCGTCGAGGAAGTAGGCCGGGGTGCCGAACTCCTCGGCCAGCCGGGCCACTTCGATACCGCCGACGGTCAGGGCGCCGTGCTCGTCGCGGGTGACGGTGCGGGACCAGACCTTCTCGTCGAGGACGTTGAGGTCCTCGGCGGGGGCGGAGTAGTGGCCCTCCGACATGACGTCGGCGTGACGGGGCCCGGCGGGGTGTGCGGATCGGCTCATCGTGTTGCTCTGCTCTCTCGGGTCTCTCAGAGGTATGGGGGCGCGTCGATGCCGAGCAGGGACAGGCCGCCTGCCAGCACCGTCCCGGTCGCTTCGGCAAGGGCGAGCCGGGTGCGGTGGGCGGCCGAGGGTTTCTCGTCCCCGACGGGGAGCGGGGACGCGGCGTCGTGGAAGTCGAAGAACGCCTGCGCGACCGCTTCGAGGTGCCGGGCCAGCCGGTCGGGGGCACGGTGGTGTGCGGCGGCGGCGAGCACGGCGGGGTGGTCGGCGAGGAGAGCGAGAAGCGCGAGCGCCTCGGCGCCGGGGGTTTCGGCAGCGCTGGTTTCGGGGGCGCTGGTTTCGGCGGCGCTGGTTTCGGCGGTCTCCTCGCCGGGCGCGCTCGTGAAGCCGAGGAGCGCCGCGCCGCGGGTGAGCGCGTGGGTACGGGCGTGTGCGTAGCGGACAAGGAACAGCGGGTTGTCCTCGCCCTGGACGAGGAGGCCGTCCCCGAGGGGGGCGCGGTCGTGGCCGGCGGGGCGGAGCAGCCCCCAGCGCGTCGCGTCGGGACCGAACCGGCCGAGCAGCTCACCGGCGGTGGCGCCGGCGGGGACGGGCCGTATCCCGGCGGCCTCGGCGATCTCCTTGGCGGACGGTGCCCCGGCCTCGTAGCTGATGCCCAGCCGCACCCAGTCCGGATCGGGCGCCTCGTCACAGGCGACGTGCACGAGCGCACCCTGTGACCGTACGAGCGCCCCCACCGCATGAGCGGTGACGGCGGCCCGGACCTCACGGGCGTGGCGCAATCGCACCGGTTCCCCGGCGCGGGCGTCGCCGTGCCCGTACCGCAGGCCCTGTGCGCGCACCCGGGCCACCAGCGCGCCGTGCACGTCGGCGGTGGCGTCGAGGGTGAAGTTCAGGAATCCGGGGCCGGTGATCTCGACCCGCCCGATCCCGGGCTCACCGGCCACCCGGTCCCGGAGGATCTCGGCCACTTCCCGCGCGGTCAGTGCGGCGGGTCCGGCCAGCTGAAGGGCGACGGCGCTGGCGTAGTCGCCGCGGCCGCCGGGCCGGGTCCTCTCCACTCGCACGCGCGCGGGCACGGGCGCGCGCAGGACGTGCTCGTCCACGGCGCGGCGCACGGCGTGCAGCACGGTCGCGGAGAGATCGGCGGGGGTCACGGGACAAGCGTAGGCGAGGGAGGGGGGCCTTTCGCGAACGCGTTTCGCCATCCGGTCAGCCGGCGGCACTCTCCGCCCGCCCGGCCCCCTGCCGCCCGTCGAGCACCGACGGCCGCCCGCACTCCATCAACTGCCGGACGAGCCGCACCAGCTCGCTGGGCTCGAAGGGCTTCGCCAGGAACGCGTCGACGCCGGCCGCCACGCCGTTGTCCACCTCGTACGGCGTGCAGGCGCTGATGACCGCCAGGGGCAGATGCTTGGTCCGTGGATCGGAGCGCAGCCGGGTGGCCGTCTGCAGCCCGTCCAGCCGGGGCATGACGACATCGAGTGTGATCACGTCGGGACGGACCCGATGCACCAGATCCAGACACTCGACACCATCGGCCGCGGTCACGACCTCGAAGCCCTCAAGCTCGAGATTGACCCTGATCAACTGCCGGATGACCTTGTTGTCGTCGACAACAAGCACGCGGCCGCACGCCCCTGACACCCTTCGAGAGTAGGCGGGGCGGAGGGGCTGCGTCCGGGTTTTGCCCACTTCCGCCCCCGGACGGATGGCGCGACGCGTGGCCGGATGTGTGTACGAGCAGCTGGACGGCGTCGCCGCCGCCCCGGCGGGCGGCGCGGAAATACCTGTTCACGGGCACCGGGCGGAAGCTGGTAGTGTTTCACCCGTCGCAGAGCAACACAGCGATACGCCCCCGTAGCTCAGGGGATAGAGCATCGGCCTCCGGAGCCGGGTGCGCAGGTTCGAATCCTGCCGGGGGCACTTGAAGGATGGGAACGGGATCGGGTTTTTTTGTCCGGTTCGCATGTGACAAGTGTCAAGATCGGGTGTGCGTACTTCGGTACGGGCACCCGATTTTTTATGCCATGGGTCCAGCTCACGGGTGACGGCCACCAGTCCGTCAATCATGTGGCCCGGGATCGTCACGCGTAGGGCGAGCTCTTTGCGGGGACGGCTGTAGCGGACTTCCAAGCTGAACGCGGCGTAGAGACGGCGTTGCACTTCTTCGGGGACGTGGGTGAGGTTCACGTTGAGATGGGGCAGGGCGTCAAGCAGGGCTTCGTTGGTGGTGTCGGCCGCGGGCACCGGCTCGTCGAGGCGGGCCAGCTGTTCTGCGAGGGGCTTGCGCTGCCGGCCGAGGGTGGCGTGCTCCTGCCGGACGGCGTTCCGGAATTGCTGCTCCTGCTCTTCGTCGAATGCCGAACCGTCCCCGCCTCCACTTTCGGCGAGCGTGCGGATGAGTCGGGCTTGGCGCTGCTCGATGGCGGCGATCGCATGGGTGAGGTCGTCGCGTTCCTTCGCGAGGCGGGCGCCGGAGTCGTCGGCACCTGGAGCGGCTTCGAGGGCCGTACGGAGGAGGGCTCGACGGTCGGGTCCGAAGACGTGGGTGGCGAAGAAGCCGGAAATGGCCTTGAGCAGGACTTCTTCGCGAACCCACAGGCTCTTGGGGTGGGTGGCGAACCAGGGACGGTCACGGTGCTCGTTGGGGTCCGGCTCGCACGCGAAGTAGGGGACGTCGTGGCGAGACTTGCCATGCATCCGGTGGCCGCACATGTCGCAGGTGATGAACGACCGGAGGATGTACGAGCGCTTGGTGTCGGGGTGGCGGTTGCGCCCGGATCCGCTCCGCGAGCCCTGATTCCTGCGTGAGGTGGCGCTCACCAGGTCGAAGAGCTCCTTGGTGGTGAGCTGTTCGTGGGTCGGCTGCGGTGACCAGACCCAGTCCTTGGGTTCCCACCCCTCTTCGTCGCCCGTCGGTTCCAGACCTGGTAGCCGGTGTACTTGGGGTTCTTCAGGATCTCGCGCACGGAGGAGCCGCTCCAGCGACCGAGCGCCATCCCGGGGCGGGCGGGTTCTGGGGGCGGGTATGCGGCGAGGTCCAAGTTCAGGCGGTCGGCGATGGCGTCGTAGCCGAGCTTGTCGAGACCCCGGAGCTGGAAGATGTGGGTGACTGCCGGGGCCCGGGACGGGTCCGGGGTGAGCCGGTGTTTCGTACGGCCTTCGGCGCGGCGGGCCGGGACCGGGTGCGGGACCCGTTCGGCGAGGTAGCCGTACGGCGGCTTACCGACGTTCCAGCCCTGGGTGGTGTGCTCGATGAAGCCGTCCCACGAGAGCTCCAGCATCTGGAGGACGTACCACTCGGAGACGGCCTGTTTGACGCGGCGGGTGAGGGTGGGCGTGGCGCGCTTGGCTCCGCGGCCGGTGACGATCGGCTCGTCGGCGGCGCAGAGGGCGACGCCGGCCTGCTCCAGCTCGTACTCGATCTTTGTGCCGAAGTAGGTGCGGCGGGCCACTCGTTCAATGGACTCGCAGATGACGGCGGCGAAGCGGCGGTCGGGACGTTGCGCTTCTTCGAGGAGGTCGCTGACGCTGCCGTCGCGGGGAATGGTGATGTTGAACTGCTGGTGGGCGAGGGAGTTGCCGCGCTCGCTCAGCTCTTTGCGGCCGGACTCGACGTCGTAGAAGTGGGCGACGATCACCCAGCCGGGCGGCAACGCGCTTCTGGAGTTTCGGAGTTGGCGCGGCAGGGAGAGGGTGGGGTCCTGGGCGTCCTCGGTGGAGGTACGGCCGAGCCAGGCGACGGGGACGGTGACGGGGAGGGCTGCGGGGTCGGGGATGGTGGGGGTGGACCAGGGGCGGTTGGGGACGAAGGGGGCTTGGGGTGGGGTGCTGGAGGGGGGTGCTGGGCATGTGGTTGCTCTTTTCCCGCGGGTGGGGCGGGGAGCTCAGGTGCGACCGGTGTCCGGTGGGGTGCTGGCATGGGCGTGCAGCCATTGCAGCACCTCGCGGAGCGCGGCTCCTTGGCGTTGGGCCAGGGCATGAGCGTCCTCGCCGTCGATGACGATGTACTCCACGACCACTCGCAGCCCTTCGTTCGGGACGTCGGTCTCGGCTCTATCGGCCGGGGTCGGCGTTCCGTCCGTTGGGTCGGGGGCGGTCGACGACCATGGACGCTCGGTCTCGGATGTGTCGTCAAGCCCGGGGGTTTGGGTCTGCCGCACGAACGGGTGACATCTGAACTGGCTTGCCCTGCGGGGCGGGTGGGAAGGATGTCGCTGTGCCCAAGCCTTATCCGGAAGAGTTCCGCCAGGATGTCGTCCGTGTCGCGCGGAACCGGGGTCCGGGCGTGACGGTCGAGCAGGTGGCTGCCGACTTCGGAGTCCATGCAATGACCCTGTGGAAGTGGATGCGCCGGGCGGACATCGACGAGGGGACCAAGCCCGGAACGTCCAGCCAGGAGGGTGCGGAACTGCGAGAAGCACGTCGGCGTATCAAGCTGCTGGAGCAGGAGAACGAGGTCCTGCGCCGGGCCGCGGCCTATCTGTCGCAGGCGAATTTGCCGGGAAAAGGATCTACCCGCTCGTGAAAGAGCTTGCCGGTGACGCGGTTCCCGTCACGGTGACGTGCCGGGTTCTCAAGCTCGCCAGGCAGCCCTATTACCGCTGGCTCGATCGACCCGTGACCGATGCCGAGTTCGAGCAGGCTGCTCGCGCGAACGCATTGTTCGACGCTCACCGCGAGGACCCGGAGTTCGGCTACCGCTTCCTGGCCGACGAAGCCCGCGGCGTGGGATCAGGCATGTCAGACCGGACCGCGTGGCGGATCTGCCGGGACAACCGCTGGTGGAGCGTCTTCGGGAAGAAGCGCGGCAGGGCCAAGAAGGCAGGCCCGCCGGTGCACGACGATCTTGTCCGCCGCGACTTCACGACGGAGGGCCTGAACCGGCTGTGGCTCACCGATATCACCGAACATTCCACCAGAGAGGGCAAGTTGTACCTCTACGCGATCAAGGACGTCTTCAGCAAGAGGATCGTGGGTTACGCCATCGACGACCGGATGAAGTCCCGACTGGCCGTCGCGGCCCTGGACAACGCTGTTGCCCGCCGCGACAACGTCGCCGGGTGCATTGTCCACAGCGATCGCGGATCGCAATTCCGATCAAGGAAATTCGTCCGGGCGCTCGCCGGCCACCAGCTGGCCGGTTCGATAGGGAGGGTCGGGGCGGCGGGCGACAACACGGCCATGGAGTCGTTCTTCAGCCTGTTGCAGAACAACGTCCTCGACCGCCGACAGTGGGCCACCCGCGAGGAACTGCGGATCGCGATCGTGACCTGGATCGAGCGGACCTACCACCGACGCCGCAGACAAGCCTCGCTCGGCCGGCTGACCCCTGTCGAGTTCGAGTTTGTCATGACTACACCGGCCCTCAGGGCCGCGTGACCACACCTGACCTGTCACCCCAACCCTGCATCAGACCCAGGTGACTCCTCGCTCCGAGGGGAACGGTGCCCGGTACCTGCCAGGCAGACGCCGTACCGACCGACATCAGGAAGTACATGCGCAGCGAGGTCCCCTCGTCGCCGAGGACAACCGGTCCGATCGTCTCTCCGGTGGAAAACGCGTACCGGACCGCCGACCAGGTACCCCACATCGCCCGCCCTACCGGCTCCGCGCGCATCACACACCGAGCTCCGAATAGACGCGGCCAATCCATAGGCCTTCCACATCACGGACTGTCAGGAAGCCAAATCCCTGCGCCCCACTCGTCCAGCTTCTGCCGTCGGCTCTCGAAGTTGGGAAGCACCCGGCTCACGACCTGCCAGAACTCAGGCGAGTGGTTCGCCTGGTGCAGGTGCGCGAGTTCATGAACGAGTACGTAGTCGATCAGGCTGGAAGGGAGCTGCATCGCCGCCCAGTGGACGTTGATGGCACCAGCGTGGGAGCACGAGCCCCAGCGGTAGCCGAGCGTACGTACCGTGAGTTCGGTCATGGGGGCCTTCATACGTTCGGCCCAGGGGGCCACCCTTGCCGGAAGCCACTGGCGCCCCCGCTCCGCATACCAGGCGATCAAGTCCTCTGCAGCGGTGGGCCGACGGTCCTGCCTCAGCCGCATCCGGCCTTCCACGAGCGCGAACGGACGGGGAGCCTCTCTCACAGTCTTCAGGCGATAGCTGCGTCCCAGGTAGTAAAAGCCCTCGCCGTCGATGAAGCGACGAGTAGGTCGCTCAGCGGCATCAGCTCGGCGGTCTCCGACTTTCGCGTAAAGCCAGGTGAGGCGCGAGCGAAGCAGCGTCTCAAGGGCCTTGTGATCCGTGCCGGGCGGCACGGCCGCGGTGATGGTGGCGTCGCGTTCCACCGTGACTCGGACGCTCTTGCGCCCAGGTACTGCGACGACGTCGATTGCGAGGCCACCGAGGAGCAGCGGCTCAGCTCGGGCCTCATGCATGGTGGAGGTTCAGGTCATTCCGGTTGTGCTGGACGATGTCACGCAGAGCTCCCGCTAGATTGTCGGCGTCTGCCCCGGTGTATGCGTTCACTACGAGCAGCATCCAGATATCCCGCTGGAAGTCGTGCTGGGCGGCGGCGTTGGTCCAGAAAGCGTGTTTGACGCTGTGCCGCACAGCGAGATTCACGGTCTGCTGGGCAAGAGTCACCAGCTCGCCCCGCAACTCATCCCCGACTACGCCGTCAGTGACTACCGTGGTGAGCTGCTGGTACAAGGCTTGTTCCAGCTTGCTGAGGTTGCGGATGTCTTCGGGAAGGCCGGCGTCCTTGCCCTCCTGCACGTTCTGCATCTCCTCGGCCAGCGCGCTGAATGCCTTCAGCTGTTCGTCCCAGTCGGTTGCGTACTTCTTAAGGACGCTTTCCAGACGCTGGCGCAGCTTCTCGTAAGCGACCGGGTTCTCGCCGAAGTAAAGCTCGATGTGGTTGCGGATCGCGTGCTTCATCATCGACGCCTTGGCTCTGGCCCCGGGGAGCTGTTCCACCTTCGTGCGGAAGTCGTCGGAGGTGAGCCGGGTCGGTTCTATCATCCGTGCCACACCGAGCGCCGTAACGTGCTCGTCGATGAGTTCGGCGACCTTATGTCCGTACGCGGCCGGATCGAAGCCCTCGGACTCCTCACTGAAACGCTGCTTGGTGAGCTGCGCGATGAAAGTGAACAGCCGAGCAGCGGGCTGATAAGGACGGGTGGCCTGGCGAGGCATGAGCAGGTTCATGGTGTTGAGGAAACCCCGCAACAATCGTCGGAATTCGATGCGCCGTTCCTCGTCTTCCAGAGTGTTGACGAGTTCGTGCACGGCTTCCGTGTCATCGGGGTTGATGAGGCCCTTGGTCAAACGGAAGTGGTGGCGCAGGGCCGCGCACTGCCGCTCCAGCTTGTTCTCCTCCTGTTCGAGGTCGAGGGGAACGCCTTCCTGGTCATCGCTGGCGTACGCAGCCATTGCCTCAAGGAGGGCCTTGGCGACTCCGGCGTAGTCCACAATGAACCCAGCCTGCTTGCCCTTAGCTGTGCGATTCACGCGGGCAATCGCCTGCAGCAGCTCGGCCTCGCGCATCCTGCGGTCCAGGTACATGACCTGCTCCTGGGGGGCGTCAAAGCCCGTGAGCAACATGGTGCGCACTATCAGGAAGGCAACTGGCTTGGAGTCGGGTGTCAAGTCCCGCACCTCGGGGAAAGGGCTACGGAAGGACTTGACCGCCTTCTTCTGAGCACTCTCCTCTGTCCATGCCCGCCAGGCTTTGGCATCCTCCTGGTCGGCGGAGATGACTGGTATGAAGTCGATGGCCTTGAGTAGAGCGAGCTGGCTGTGCGCGGCGACCAGCAGGCGTTGTCGCGCAGTGCGCTCTTCCTCCGGCGTCTCCTGCGCCTTCTCCAAAACCCGCGGCGAGGCCTTCTCCACCTCCGCGACCAACTCGCTCCTGGCGTGCAGCAGTGCGTCGCGATACCGCACGGCGATTCCCCTGGAGTGCGCAACGAGCTGTGCCTTGAACCCCTCCTTCATGGCACCCTCGACGTAGTGGCGCAGCATGTGCTTAGCCTTGCGCTGAATCATGTCGTCCGCGCTGAGCACAGCTGCCGAGGTCGCGTATCGCTGTTGAAGTTCGTCGTACTGCTCGTCAGTAAGCTCGGGGAACTCGTCCTCGAACTTCTCGTCCAGGCTCTCGCCCTCGGTGACGGCCCCCTTGGCGATGTGCCCCTCGTAGTAGATCGGGACAATCGCCCCGTCCTCCTCGGCGTCCTCAAGGCGGTACTTGTCGATGAAATCACCGAAGGTCGTGGTGGTTAGCTTCTTGCGGTTCATGATGATCGGTGTGCCGGTAAAGCCGATCCGGGCCGCGTTGGGGAGCGACTCCATGAGGTTCTGATGCAGCGCGGATCCGTGCGAGCGGTGCGCCTCATCCACGAGGATCAGAATCCCCTCGTCCGAGTTGACCATGCCCCAGCCGGGCGTCCGCTCATGGGCCAACGAGTCGCCAGCGTTCTGGCGGGCCTTCTCGGTGTCCTGTTGCTTCTGGATCATCACAAAGACAAGGCCGGCGCCCTGGCGTCCCAGTACACCCGGAACATCGGCCGCCCGCGTCACCACGTCCGGCTTCTCTCCGGTGATGGCTGCTGTCTCCGCAAGTTGTTCCTGGAGCTGCTTCCGGTCGGTGACCACCACGACCTTGATGTGTTCCAGGCCAGGCGTCGAACGGAGCTTGCGAACCAGGAAGACCATCGTCAGTGACTTGCCCGACCCCTGGGTGTGCCAGACGATGCCGCCCCGCTTATCGTCCTTGCCGTGCACGGCTTTAGTTTCGCCGTGCTGCAACCGCTCCACGGCCTTGTGGACGGCCCGGTACTGCTGATATCGAGGCGCAATCTTCACCCTGGTTGTACGCCCCTCAGCCACTTCGACGTCTTTGAACACGACGAAGTTCTTGACAATGTCGAGGAGGCGATGCGGATGCAGCACACCGGCTGCAAGAATCTTCTGCGCGTTGAAGACGACGTCATCCGGGTTATAACTACGGGCAGCAATCTCATGTGTCATAAAGGGGTACGGATCACGCCAGACTAGATAATCCTGCGGTCGCGCCGTGAACGTGCCAAGCAGCGCCCGGTCTCCCGTGGTCGCCACAGTCAACTGAACTGTACGAAAGAGAAGTTCGCTTCCCTGAGGGGAAGCCGTGTCCTTCTTCTGATTGGCATAGCGGCGCAGTTGCTGGATCGCCTTGTTGATGTCACCCCCGACAGCATCAAACTTTTTGCACTCGATGACGACGAGCGGAATACCGTTTACGAACAGCACGAGGTCGGCGATCATCACGTCCCCCTGACTACCAGGGATGCTCATGCGGAACTGGGAAACCGCGAGGAAGTCGTTGTTCCCAGGGTCATCCCAGTCGATGAACTTCACAGTCTGCCGGCGACCACCATCCCAGTCAGCAAACCCGGGTACGTCAACGCCGTTCAACAGAGCATTCGTCGCGGCCTCGTTGGCGGCGACCAGGCCACCCCCAGCCGTGGCCGCACCCCGGGTGAGCGCTGAGATAGCCTGCGCGGCCCGCGCCTCATCCACCCAAGTGGAGCCGCCCGGCCGCCGGTTCAGTTTCCGCAGCCGACGCCGGAGGATTTCTTCCAATACGGCACTGCCGAAGGCAGAACGCCGGTAGACGGGCTCTCCCTCTGGCTGCAGCTCTGCATCCGCAGTTCCCCGGACATGCCGCCATCCCATGCTGGGGTGAGTGAGCTGGTCGATGAGCGGCTTCTCGACGTAGCGGAACTCGGGGCCGGACACGGACATACGAAGCTGCTCCTACTGAATCATGGGGTAACTGCGGCGCGGGACCATTCCATTCCGGTAGCAGAATGGAGTGAGCTACGTGAAAGCACTCTCAGTCTGCGCACGTACCGCACCCGTGAGAAGGTCGTCCATGATTGCCTCCTTGAGCGTGGTCAGCTTCACGACGCCCCTCTCTGCCGTCACCAGCTGGTCACGCCACTGCGCAATGGAGGTGGCAACTCGATCCTGGTCAAGAAGGGTAACTAGCGGAACAGGAGCCTTTTTCACTTGCGTCGAATTAATACTCGCGAGATTAGTCGTCTGCTTGGCAACACTGAGGAAGTAGCCCTTACCTCGCGGCGAAGCTAGGTAAGCAGCGAGAAAATGGGGCTGATAGACCTCGGGATCGCAACGGACTTTGAAAACATGGTTTTGGTGGAGACATGGGGCAATACGACCGTCCCACACCCCACCTCTCCCAAGCTTGTCAAGATCGCCGCCTTCCGTAAGCAACACATCGCCCGCCTCGAGTCGGTATCGTTCAATGTCCGCCCGCCTGACAGACACAGTCTTCACATCTGAGGTATCGATGTAACCGTCCTGCACATTGGCGACCCGCAGATACGGCAGCGTGACCGAGCCATCACCCGCTTCGTCATTGCCCAGCGTTACGCCCGCGGAAATCACAGCAACCTTCTCGAGCGTGCTCCACTCAACGCCGGAGTCTTCGGATACAGCTCGCATGAGCGCAGTAGTTTCGGCCGCTGCAACAATCTCTAGCTTCCCGCACCTCGCGGTCGCTTGCTCAATCTGCGCGCCGATATCGTCGAGGATCTCAGCAATCCGCTGCTGCTCCGAAATCGGCGGCAGATTAACTTCAACCTTCTTGAAGTCGCTGTACCGGAGATTCCAGGTGTCGCTGACAAGGCCTTGCGATCGGTTGAGGAATTTAGCTACAAGGCGAGGCTCCCTCAGGAGGTGCCGAATAAATCCGCCATCCGCCGACTCTGTGGGTTGACAGACGGTATACGCAGGACTGACGATTCCGCCCTCGTTCGCTACGCCTGAGACGCCCTGCCACATCCGCATGGTGTTGTATACGACGTCGCCCGCTTGCACGTCCCAGTACAACGCCTTGTCCGCACTCGATGAATCACGCCGTCCACTTTCCGACTGCAGGATCACCCCCCTGTCAGCGGTGACCGACAGCAGCGTTGGCACCTGGTGGGTCCGTTCAGCACGAAGCTTGAGCACATCTCCGAGAGCGACACGTTTCCAGCCATCATGCATATCCGAGCTCCTCCAGGTACCCCCGCAACCGCTTCGCTGACGCCTCGCGCTCCCGCTCCAAGTCGTCGAGTGTCACCGCGTACTTACCGCCCCAGTTACGGAACGTCGCAACCAGGGCGCGCCGGTCGGCCGCGACGAAGCGGTCCATACGGGCACGTAGGTCAGCCTTCAGGAATCCCAGGACCACCTCCTGCGCCTGGCTATCAGTCAGCTGCGCTGCTGCATGCTTCAGTTCCGCAACGAAGGCCGCCTTCAGTTCGGACAGGGTCTTCTTCGCATTCGTCTGCTGCTTCCTGAGCGCGCGCAGCTCCTTCGGGGACAGCACGTTCGACAGGTCGACCTCTTCCTCGTCGTCCTCATCCGTGCCCTTGATCTTCTTCGGCGGGGAGCTCGCCTTAACCTGGGCGTCCAGCTCCGCGACGAGCGCCTCGGCTGCTTCTAGGCGCTCAACGTAGGACGGGATCAGTTCCGGCACCAGGCGGTGCTCACGTGCCTTGCGCTGTGCGGCCCGTACGCGGGCCTTTGTCTTGGCATCGGCGTCGGCAGGGGGTTCCGCGAAGGCCGAGTCAATACTGGCGACCCAGCGGTCGACCACGCCTTTGAAGCCGCTGAGCGCCAGGCTCCGCAGATCGTTGCGGGTGTCAAACCACCAGGCTGCGATGGTCCCCGAGAGTTGGTATTCGTCCAGCAGTTTCACCGGTTCGAGCGCCTCGGTGAAGGTGGTGAGTAGTTCCTCACGGGTGGACCACAGCTGCTGGTGCTCGGGCAGCTTGTCCAGCCGGCTGCGGTGTTCCTTCCACCAAGCGTCGAAGGCAGCCCCGAGCGTCGCTTCCCGCTCACTCGCCAGCTCCGGGATGCGGGCCGCCGTGGCCTCGTACCCCTCTTCCAAGAAGGAGTAGTAGTCCACGTCCCGCTCACGGAAGAGCTGATTGCCCGCGCTGATCCCGAATTTCTCGAACTGGCCTTGCCGCGCGGCCACTTCGGACTTCGGGACACCGCCGTGCAGGTGGGCACGCACGTCCTGCGGCTCGGGAGCTGGAGTGTTGTCCACGTACCGCCGGATGTTGAGGTTGAAGTCGTTGTCCGCAAGTTCCTGGTAGGAGACGACGCGAGCGAAGCCGTCGATCTTCTCCCAACCCTTGTATGCAGAGACGATCTTCTCTGCATGCTGGGCTTCCAGGAGGTTCTGTGTGCGGCCAGCAGTGATCTCACGGTCAGCGTTGATGAAGAGGACTCCGTCGCGGCGCCCCCGCGGGGCTCCGTCACGGCCGCGCAGGATGAGGATGCAGGCAGGGATACCAGTGCCGTAGAACACGTTGGGGCCAATACCGATGACGGCTTCCAGGCGCCCTTCTTCGATCATCCGTTGCCGAATGTCCTTCTCTACGCCGCCTCGGAACAGCACACCGTGGGGCATGACCGATGCGGCGATGCCGTCCGGTTCCAATACGGAGAGGACATGCTGGATGAACATGAGGTCGGCCTTCTTGCCCGACTCAGGACACCAGCCGTACGTCATACGTTCGGGGTGTTCCATCCCCGCGATGCGGTAGTTCTGCGCGAACGGCGGATTGGTGAGGATCCGGTCGAAGCGCTGGAGCTCGCCGTCCTCAACGTGCATCGGCCTCGCCAGGGTGTCGCCATGGTGGATCACGCCGTCGGCTACGCCGTGCAGCAGCAGGTTCATGCGGGCCATGGCCCAGGCGCTGCCGTTGTCCTCCTGTCCGTAGACAGACAGGTGCGCCGCGTCGCCGCCGTGCTCCTGCACGTACTCCTTGCTGAGGATCAGCATTCCGCCGGATCCGCAGCACGGGTCATACACAGACATTCCGGCCTGGGGCTTGACTAGTCGGGCCATCATGCGGATGACGGACCGCGGGGTGTAGAACTGGCCGCCCTTCTTGCCGCCTTCGTCGGCGAACTCACCGATGATGTACTCGTAGGCATACCCGAGGAGATCGGGGAACTCGAAGTCGTCGTTGCTCAGCCGGTACTGGTTGAAGTGGTCGATCAGCGCCTGCAGTACGGGCTTACTCAGCTTGGTGTTGCCCGCGCCGCGTTTGAAGTCGATGTATTCCAGGACCCCTTCCAGAGCCTGGTGGTTGGCGCCTTCAAGCTGAGAAAGGGCGACGTTCAGCGCCTCGGCCGGATCCTTCCGGGAGTCACGCATGATCGTCGACCAGCGGGCGGCGTCCGGCACAAAGAACTCGTGCGACGCGTACGCGTTGCGAGTCTCGGCCAGCATCTCCGCCTTCGTCTGGTCCATCCCGGAGGCGACGAACTGCTCGATGGCCTTGGCCCGCGCCACGTCGAACTGGTCGGAGGCGCGCTTCAGAAACAGCAGCCCGAAGATGTAGTCCTGGTACTGCGCGGCATCCATCTTGCCCCGCAGAATGTCCGCTGCGGCGTACAGATGCCGCTCAAGCTGCGGCAGCGTCAGCTGTGCCACTCGCGCCTCTCCTTGTTTCGTGTTTTACCTGACGTACGCGTCACGTACGCCGCCGCCCAAGACTAGGGGCGAGCTATGACATTCGGTTCATTCGCCGTACTCTGCCCGGCCGTCGCTCAACAGGGGTGTCAACGGGCTTCCCAGTCCGATCCCCAGGGACTTCGCCGCCGAGCATCTGGCTCAGGAGCGCGGGCCGCAGGGCCTCCAGCCGTCCCAACAGCCGACGCTGGACATCCACCTGCAGATCCACCTCCCCTAGCGCCTGGGCGATGAGCCGCTGCTCCTGCAGCGGCGGAAGTGCGACCGGAAGCTCCGCGAGCACGCCTGCGGTGATGGTCGCCACGGTCCCCACGTGCGTACGCGCCAGCATCTGGTCCACCACTGGCGGATGCGCAAGGTAAGCCGTCAGGTAAGCAGGATGCACCGCATGCACATCGGGGCGCAGCCGGATGCACGAGGAGTGATAGATCCAGCCCCGGCTGCGCTCTTCGATCAGCGCCACCTTGCCGACCGCGCCCTGCCTGACAACAACCAGATCGTCCGGCAGGACCTTGAAGCGCACCATGGTGTCCGCTGACTCCTGCGGCAGACACCTGAGCAGGGATTGGTTGACAACCCGCCCCTCTGCAATGTCTGCGGGCGAAATCACCGGCACACCTTCCGCTTCGACGGCAAGGTCCACGAACAGATCACTGGAAGGGCTGGGGGTGATCTCGCACAGATCACCCAGCCGGTACGAGTGGTTCACTGTGCACCTCCTCCAGACCGTGCAGCTCGCGTAGTGGCAGTGGGAAGCGGGTTGAAACCCGGCACCGTAGCGGCGGAGCACCCATCCCCGAGTGACTTCCATCACGCTGAAGCGCAAACCGATCAATACGGGGCAGGTCCAGCCAAAACCGCCATGCCGCCCACCAACCCCCGGGGGTGCATGGGAGAAGCTACCACAATCCGGGCCAATGATCCCCCCTTAGGTATTCAGATACACAACGAGTTGCCACTCTTTCCGCCAAGGAGTCCCATGGGGGTGTCGCCGACGCCTCAACTTGTTGTGTATCCAGATTCCCTAGGGGGTCCCGTCCTTGCTTCTTGTGAAGTGGCGCACTACCGTTCGACGGGTCACCGAAGGGGCCAAAGGTACGGCTGTTTCGGCGACTTCACCCTTGAGAGCCGTCGGACCTCCGGGCCCGAGGCCCGAATCGCGGGTCTCTCAGGGGAAGGGGGCGTCCGTGTCCGGACGTCATCGCAAGAAACCGCCGCGCCGCACGTGGTGGTGGAAGGTCCGCCGGATCGCCCTCGTGTGGGGTCCGGTGGCAGTGGCCGTCTACTGGACGGGACGGCTCGCTGTAGAACTTCCGCAGTGGTGGTGACCGTCAGCCCCTACCTGTAATAGGGGCTGACGGCCGCGAAGTGGGTCTCGCCGTATCCAGCGGCGGGACCACCACCACGTACAACCGTAATCGGACCACCGATGGCACGGCCAGTTCACCCCCGGCGGCACAACGATTCGAATCGTACAACTCCCCCGTGCTGACCTCCGAGGGCAGCGTGGCAGAGCAACAAGGGGCGGTCCTCCCCAACGGTGATATCGAGCCAGCGAAGACCGTCAGCTCTATCACTGCCCACCAGTGGACGCTCGAGTCGTCAGTCGACACGCGTCTTCGACACATACCCCCAACGTTCCACGGCAAGTGAATCTCCACAGGTCGCAGGGGGTGCGGCAAGACCAACCCTTATAGGTGGGTCCTACCGGGGGCGGGCGTTTATGCAGGCCTGGTCTCTCGCCACCACACGCACGTAGATTCGACGCCGACACGAGCCGCGCGGTGCAGATGCGGCTGAGGAGCTACACGGGGCGGGGAACCATGGTCAGGGCTTGGACGGTCCGCGGGGGGCAGTACGGAGAGCGCGAAGAGCAGGCGCGACGAGGGCGCGGTGATCGCCGGCTGGGAGGAGGTCGGCGATCTGAGCGGGTGCACGTCGATCGCCGATGTGGGCGATGTTCTGGCGCAGGCGTATCCGGATGAGCTGCCTGGCAGGGTGGACAACTGGAAGCACCAGCTATGGCGCTTCATCACGATGGAGACCGGAGATCTGGTCGTGATGCCCCGCAAGTTCCTGAAAGTCGTCGCCATCGGGCGGCTGACAGGCGGGTACGAGTACCGGAGCGAGGCCGCTGCCGGCTTCCGACACACGCGCAAGGTGGAGTGGGTGCGCACCCAGATCGAGCGTGCCGCGATTAGTGGTGACCTCCGCGACAGCATCGGTGCTTTCCTGACCGTGAGCGAGCTGCGACGCCGTGACGCGGCACTCCGTGTCGAGACGCTGGCGCAGACTGGCGTCGACCCGGGCTACAAGGGTGCTGTGGAGCCGCCGACGGACCCCAAGGCGCTGGAGCAGGACGTGCGCGACGAGGGAACCCGGCAGCTGACAGCCCGGGACCTCATCGGCCTGTGGGGCTGGCAGAGGCGCACCGTCGACGTCATCGGCCTCGTCGACCGGGAACTGGCGGCTAGGCACTGTTTCTCGGATCATGTCCTGAGCCAGATGGCGAGGGACGCGAGTGTGACGGTGCCGAGGTAGATGTAGGCGCGTTTCTCGTAGCGGGTGGCGACGGCGCGGAAGCCTTTAAGGCGGTTGATGGTGCGTTCGACGGTGTTGCGCTTCCTGTAGCGCTCGCTGTCGAAACCGGTGGGCCGACCGCCCCTGGACCCTCGGTTCTTGCGGTGTCTCTGCTGGTCGAGACGTTCGGGGATCGTGTGCGGGATGCCCCGTCGTCGCAGGTAGCGGCGGTTTCTGCGTGAGGTATAGGCCTTGTCCGCCAGGACACGGTCGGGCCGGGTGCGGGGCCGGCCGACTCCGGTGCGGGGCACCGATACCTGCTCCAGGACCCGCTCGAGCTGGGGTCCGTCACCGTAGTGTCCGGGTGTCAGAACGAAGGCGAGGGGCCGACATCGTCCCTCGGCGACGAGGTGGATCTTGGTGGTGAACCCTCCGCGGGAACGCCCCAGACACTCGCCGATCTGACCACCCCCTCCAGCCGGGCGGCCAGTTTCCGCAGTACCGGATCGACCTGGTTCGTCCCCCGCGCGGCCCCCTTTTGAGGAACGGTGGCCGGGGACACCTTCCTCGCGCCGGCGGCGTGCTGGTGGGCTCGTACTGCTGTGGAGTCCACCGACACGTCCCAGTCGATCCCGCCCGCCGCGTCCTCGGCTGCCTGGATGCGAGACAACAGCATCTGCCAAGTCCCATCAGCTGACCAGCGGCGATGCCGTCTATAGACCGTCTCCCACGGACCGAACCGCTCCGGCAGATCCCGCCACTGCACACCGGTCCGCACCCGGTAGAGAACACCGTTGATCACCCGGCGGTGGTCGCTCCACCGACCGCCCCGCGCACCACCAGGAGGTAGGAACGACTCCAGCCGATCCCACTCCGCATTCGTCAGATCACCACGACCCATACAGCCAGCCTGACCCCAACACCCCACCCCCGTCAGGAGATCCAGGAAACAGTGCCTAGAGGTCTGCAGGTGGCCCCCACTTCACAGAGGTCCAGCTCGACGGCCTGATCACGGTCTCCGCAGAAGAGACCACCCTGATGGGAGAGGCGAGTCCGGAGCTCCCAGGAGCGTAGCTCGGTCACACGCCTGCGAAAGTCGGGGGCGAGGACCTGAGCCGCCACTGGCGCATCGGCAGCCTCCCCTTCGCCCGCGACGTCGTCACGGTCGGCTTCGAGGAACCGCTCAGTCGCGCCATCACACGCATGGTCCAGGGTGACTTCTCCCAGCTGCCGGTCGTAAACCGGAACAATGTGCTTCGGGGCGTCGTCACTTGGGAGAGCATCGCCCGCGCCCAGCTGGGCCGCCGGGGCGACACCATAGCCGCAGCGCTGGACCCTCATCCGCTCACCGCTCAGGAGCAGGAAGAGTTGTTCGTACGCATCGACGACATCCAGCACCACGGATTCCTCATCGTGACCGACGCCGACAATCTCGTGCTTGGCATCCTCACCGCATCCGACTTGGCCGACCAACTCAAGCTTCGGGTCGAACCGTTCATCCTTCTCGGCGAGGCCGAACGGCGGCTGCGCCGCCTAACCGACCGACTGCCCGTGGACGATCTGCCCGTCGGCTCGGGCGTGCGCAAGACGCGTGCCGCGGACAAGTACCTCACCCTCGGCCAGTACCCGGAAGTCCTCAAGGAGGATGCCTGCTGGGCCCAGCTGGGATGGCCGTACGAGCAGGACGATCTCGTCCGCCGCGTCACCGCCGTCAAGAACTACCGGAACGAACTGGCTCACTGGGACATGGACGCGCCTGAGACGAAGACCGAGGCACTGGAGGAGACCAAGCAGCTTCTGAGCCTTCTGAAGCTCATCGATCACGATCTACGACCCTAGCAAGGACAGGGGGCAGTGCTCCGCGCTGATCGACCAGCGCGGAGCACTGCCGTCCGTCCCAGTTCTTCTCAACTTCTAGAGATCAGCCCGGTACTGCTGCGTTGGCGAGAGCGATTCGCTCGACCCAGCCCGTGGCGACTTCACAGGCTGCTTCTGTTCAGCGGGCCAGCCCCATTGGGCACGGCACCGTCGGCGGGCATCGGGACCAGCCGCGCCCGCCCCTCCACCCGCACCGTCGCACGAATACGCAGATCAGCGCCGTATGCATGACCAGCCATGCTGTGCGGCTCCCGCCCAAGGCTCGAACCTGCGGCCAAGAGTCGCCGTCTTCTACCGCTGGAGCCGTACGACGGATTCGATCACCAGCGCCCCGGTCGGCGAGACGCCCCGTTTCCCCGCCCCACGTCCCCGCCGGGCGCACTCAAGGCGCACAGCGTGGTCAACGCGCTGACCAGCCGGAGTGCCAAGCATAAAGAGCCAGCCCCAGTCTCAGTGGGTCCGACGCTTTGTCGTTGTCCGCCGCTGATCGCAAGTGAGTGGCGCGTGGGCTTTCAACGGGGCTCAGGCGGCATCCAGCTGGGCGAGCCCTTCTGTCACCACAGCCAGATGGTGAGAGGTAGCCCAGGCTCGCCACTGTGTTCCCCCGCCCGCCTTCGGCCTCTGCCTCGTAGCGCACGCGTGGAGTTGCTCATCGCCCCAGGAGGTCCTCCGGCCGGCCGGTGGCCAGTACTGGGAGGATACGAGGTCGCGGCTCAGGTTGAAGAAGTCGTCGTTCCCCGGTCGCTTACGGCGATACACAAAGACCTGCCAGTCCACTGGTGTCGTGTACCGCATGTTCGGGTCCGGCGTCCCCCTGCTCTGAATCGGCATGTGGGGATGCGTGACGCCGAAGTCCCCGAAGTCCGGCGGCCTGCCATGGCTCCGGCGCACCACTCGCTTCCACAGTTCCAGATCCTGCCGGACCACGGAGGTCGCTTGCCCACGTGGAAAACCGGTCAAGTTCTTCGGAAAGGCACCGGCGGCCACACACTCACTCCGCCACGGCCATTGGGCCAGCTGCGCGCGGATTGCCACGACCAGTTCCGTGACGTCGCTCAGCACTACTCCTGGAGGCATGGGTCCCGCATCGATGAGGAGATCGATTTCTTCAGGATCCAGGCGGAGGATGCGGAGCACCTCACTGATACGTCCCGCAAAGAACGAGTTGTCGTACGAGTGGATCGCCACACGTAGGCAGGCGCCGTCCTGATGTTCATCGTTCACTCCTGCGCCCTCGCGCAACATGTCGTCCGGATCGCCGGTGCGAACCACCGGCCTCATACGGACCCCCCGGTGCCCCAGCAACTCACTGAGCCTCGCGAGGGGGCCTCTCCCCGCACCGTGGGACATTGCAGCGCTGGACAATCCCGCGCCGTCAACGGTGAGCGTGTGGCCCTGAGGAACTGCATCCATTGCGCGGCTGGCGAAGGTTTCAAGCGGATCTTTGGCGGCTTCGGGATCTGGTACCAGCTCCATGATGGGGCGCATCCGGGAGCGAACTTCTGCTGCGGCATGCTGCAGTGCTTGGAACTCGCCCAACTTCGCCTTGAGTATCGGAACGTAGGTCACCGCCACCCCCTGTCTTGGGGAACCCGAACCTGGCCTGTTCGTCTTTGTCGACAGGGTGACCATTTGCGTCCGATACGCATAGAGCACCAAACAGGCCATACGTCCGAAAGCGGCGTCACGGGCAAAGCTCCCCGGCTGAGCGGGGTCACTTACAACGGCGGAGTGCCGGGGCCGTGTTCGTGGTAGGAGGCGGCGGTTTCGCGGGCTCGGTAGAATTCACTCGACAGCCGTGTCTGTACCCGGTGGTGCGGAAAGGACCGCAGGGCACGGTCTACCGAGCGGCGGCCGTGGTCGTCCCGGAGAACGGGGAAGGCAGGGTCGCCTCGACTACGACGACGCCCTCGGCATCAACCAGGTCGGCCTCTACCTGCCCCGCCAAGGCGGCCTCGTCACTTGGCGCGCCGACGGCTTCCTCAAGTTGCTCGGCTTCACGCTTGCCCTGGCCGATCTCCGGCCGCCTTCCGACCGCACCTCCGCAGCGCGGCAATGGGCCCTTGACTGCTATCGGTTGGACCGGCCTCACCCTGTCCGTAGCTCGGGGCGACCGTCCGGCAGGCTCCGCGTTGGCCTCAGAGAGCCCCTCGGCGACGAAGCCCATTCTTCCGGAGGAGTCTTCGATGTCCTCGTACGTACGGCGCAGCGCCGCCCTCGACTCGCGGGAGAGGGTGACGGCTGGCGCGGCTCGGCCGCCTACGGTCAGGGCGCGCAGTACGGCGGCCGATTCGGACGCCTGCTGGGCGTAGGCGTACTCGACGTAGCGGACCGGTGTCGCTCATCGCCTCTCCCTCATCGGACCGGTCTGTGCCCACACCGTCTTGCCCGGCCCGTTCCGCTCGCTCACGCCCCAGCGGTGGGCGAGCGCCGCGACGAGGTGCAGCCCCCGACCACCGTCCGCGAACGCGTCTCCCGCGCGGGACGTGGAGGGCTCGGGCCGTCCGGGGTGGGTGTCAGACACCTCCACGCATACGTGCGCGCTCTCGTGCTCGTACGTGAGGCGCAGCTCGAAGTCCCGGCCGGGGACGCGGCCGTGCAGTACGGCGTTGGCGGCGAGTTCGGCGACGATCAGGGCCACGGTGTCACAGAGCGGTGCGGCCGGCCCGATACCCCAGTCGCCGAGCTGCCCCACGGCGAGCCGTCGCGCGAGGTTCGCGCCGCGCCGGGTCGCGGGGAGCCGATGGGTGAACACACTTACGGTTACGGCCTGTTGAGCCTGCTGCGCTGTCATAGGTGCAGCGTTCCGACAGGTCGCCGTGCGTCGACAGGAACGGCGCCCATACAGATCCGCCTGGACTGGGCGGGTAACTCCCCGTAACTCTGGATTGGTTGCGCACGGCACGGGAGGCGGTACGGCGATGACGGCGGACCAGGACGGCAGCACGGCGGCGACCAACAGCGAACCCGAACTGTCGGACAGCCTCAAGACCTACGGTTCGGTCCTCAAGGCACTGCGGGAGTCCGCGGCCCCCACCCAGGAGCAACTCGCCCCGCTGGCAGGCTACTCGGCCGCCTATCTGGCCAAGATCGAACAGGGAAAGCGGTTCCCGCCCGACAAGTTGCCCGAGCGGGCGCGAAAGACGCTGGGGCCGGTTGCGTTCAAGGTCCTGACCTCGGCGGCAAGGAGCTTGCGGAGGAAGGCGGGGCTGGCATCGTGGTTCCTGCCGTGGGCGGGGATCGAGGAGGAAGCGATCACGCTGTACGCGTATGAGTGTCGGGGAGTTCCAGGGTTGTTGCAGCCGGAGGGGTACAGCAGGGCTGTATTCGAACGCCAACTGCCACCCCTCACGGAGGAGCAAATCGGACGGCAGGTAGCGGCGCGGACCGAACGGCAGAAGCTCCTGACCGAACGCCCGAACACTGCCTTCAACTTCATCATTGAGCAGTGCATCCTTGAACGCCACGTAGGTGGGACCGAGGTGACACGGACCGTCATCGATCATCTGCTGAGCGTCGGTCGCTCCACCAACGTCGAGATCCAGATAATGCCTCTCCGGCAGGACGACCACACCGGAGTGGACGGGCAGATGTACCTGGCCGAGAGCCCGGACACCCAGTGGTTCGGCTACACCAAGGACACCGCTCAAGCGCCTTGATCACAGCTTCGAGCGAAGTGAGCATCCTCCTTCAGCGCTATGGCAAGCTGCGTTCCCAGGCCCTGGACTGCCGGGCTACGGTGAGCTTGCTGGAACAGATGCGAGGAGCGCTATGAGCACCACCACATGAACTGGTTCAAGAGCAGCTACAGCGGCGGGGACGGCGACAACTGCATCGAGGTCGCACTGGACACCGAGGCTGTCCGCGTCCGTGACTCGAAGGACACCACCCTCCGGCCCTTCTCCGTCTCCCCCAGCACGTGGTCCGCCTTCACCCGGTACGCGTCCGAGCCTGCTGCTGATCCGTTGAGTCGTGCGGGGTGAGGCGACGCACGTATCGCCTCCCCCCGCACCGTTAAGCCTCGCCCGTCAGCCAGCCACTTCTCCACAGCGGTACGCGACATCTACCGGAGCCTAGGAACAACCCGGCGCGGGGTGTCCGCCCGAGCGGATACCCCGCCACACCTCACCACCGCCCCGGCCACTCGTTCGGTGGCCGCTCTGGACGTGCTCGCACGCTACGTCGAAGCCCTCGATGGTCGCCTCGATCTCGTGGCGGACTTCGGGGATCACACCGTACGGATGCCGGGAAGCGGCGATCCGAAGAGTGTGGCCGCATAGGTGGTGGAGCCGGCGCGTCCCGGCGATACCCGGGACGCGCCGGCCACCTCGGCGGTGGGCCGAAACCGGCGGTCTACCGCGACAGCGGGACGACCGTTTCCACCACCAACTGGCCAGCCCCGACCACCGGATTCACCCATTCCCCCGTCCCACGTCCCCCGCCGGGGGCACTTCGCAGGAAGTGCCAAAAAGACCCTCTCGCCAGTGGAAACACCAGGCAGAGGGTCTTTTCATGTCGCGGACATACAGGGCGTCCCGACCACCCTTTTCCTCGCCCCGTCAGACGCCGCGACATCACTCCGCGGATGCCATCCGCAGGGCGGCCTCGCCACAGGGCGCGATTCCGGACGGTCGTGCTGTTCAGACCGCCAGGACATGAACGTCGTACTGCGGGATCCAGCGGTTCCGGGTGACCAGGGTGATCCCTTCGGCCTGTGCCTGCGCGATCAGGAGCCGATCGAAGGGGTCGGTGTGCACCATCGGCAGGCGGCCTGCCCTGACCCCGTGCGCGGCCGTGACGGGCAGGCTCCTGAAGTGGAGATCCCGTACCTGCTCGGCCAGGTCTCCGGGGCCTTCGAAGCTGCCGAGGAACTGCTTGACGGTGATCTCCCAGGGTGACACCGCGCTGACGTACACAGCAGGTTCGGTATCCAGGAGTTCCTTGAACGAGGCGGAAAGCTGCGGTGAGTCGGCGATCCACCACATCACCACGGGCGTGTCGAGCAGAAGCCGCATCAGCGCATCCCCAGAGCGTCGGCCACCGAGGCGTGCGCGTAGTCGAAGTCGGCAGGGATACGGATACGGCCCCGGAGCGAGCCCCGGCCCGGCCGCCGCACCTGCGGGCGCGGTGGCAGCGCCCTCTCCACCGGCCGGCCCGCCTGACTGATCACGACCGGTCGGCCGCCGACGACCTGTGCCAGTGTTCCGGTGAATCGCGGCCCCTGGCCGTGGACTTGGCGGCGCCGGATGAGCCTCTTCCACAGCGCCCTCACGATGAGATCACCGGACCGGTCAGGGCCGCGTTTCGTACGGTCAGCGGGTCGGCCGCGGCGGCCGTCCGTACGGTCAGCGGCTCGGCCGCGTGCAGCCGTAACGCCGGGCCTCCGTCGCTCAGAACGATGACGACCGCCGGCCCTCCGGACGCGTATCGCTCGCTCCGGACCGCGCGGACCGTGTGCCAGGCGCCCCACACCCGTACGCATTGGCCGGGCCGGACGGACACCGCCGCGATCTGCGCCTCGGCGGGGGCGACCCCCGGCGACAGCAGCTCCGCCCACACCGTCTTGCCGATCCCGGCCGGGCGTTCGTCCACGCCCCAGCGGTGCGCCAGGGTCTGCACGAGCAGGAGCCCGCGTCCACCCTTGTCCAGTTCGCCGGGCCGTTGCACCTCCGGGCGGCCCGCGCCCGCGTCGCTCACCTCCAGCCGAAGGAACTCGCCCCTCCCCCGGCACTCGATGCGTACGCCCACCAGCCGGTCACCGGGGACGGGCACCCGCACCGCGTTGGTCACCAGCTCGGACAGCACCAACTCCCCGTCGTCGGGCACTGACTGATCGGCCCGCCACTCTCCCAGCTTGGCGCGGAGCGCGGCTCTCGCCTTGGGAACGCTGCTGCGGCAGCGGGAGAGCCTGAAGGTCACTTCGTTCGGTGTAGTCACGGCAGCCCCAAGAAGGTCGACATCGGTCGGAATCCCCTGGAGGGATGGACAGTTCATGTCGTGCGGCGCCATCCCTGTGGCCAACAGAATGGACGAGCAGCATGCGAATCGGCAACGTTGCCGACCGACATCATGCCGATATTCCCTCTTTCGAGTAACCTCGCCTCCTCCGAGCCGTCACTTTGCTAGAGGTGTTCTCATGCCTGCGAAGCGCACCACCGCTACCCCATCAACCGTTCTTGGACGCCAACTCGGCGATGAGCTGCGCCGATTGCGGGAAACCGCGAGGCTGACCACCGCTCAAGCGGCAGACGCGCTCGACTGCACGAAGGGCAAGATCAGCCGCATCGAGAACGGCCGTGTCGCGGTCCGACTGCCTGACCTGACCGCAATGCTGCATGCGTACGAGGTATCCGACCAGGAGATCCGCGACCGTCTGAGCGCACTGGCCCGCAAGGCCAACCGCAGACGTCGGGAGGGGTGGTGGAACCAGTACGGGTCGGTCCTCGCCGACACCTACCGGGACTACATCGCCCTGGAAGCGATGGCGGGTTCCATCCGCACCTTTCAGGCGCAGCTCGTCCCCGGGCTGCTCCAGACCCCCGAGTACGTTCGGGCCGTGACCGTAGCCTCCCGGCAGTGGGAGACCGCGGATGAGATCGACAAGTTCGTCCAAGTACGCCTGGCACGGCAGGAACGCCTGACGGAAGAACAGCCGTTGCATGTGTGGGCGGTGCTTTCGGAGGCTGTCCTCCTCCAGCAGGTCGGGGGCGCTGAGGTCATGAACGCCCAGCTGGAGCACCTGTTGGCCAGTTCCGAGAACCCCAACCTGACCGTGCAGGTGCTGCCGTTCTCCCGTGGAGCCCATGCGAGTATGTTCGGCCCGTACGTAGTGCTGGGATTTCCCGAGGAGGGGGCGCTCGACGTGGTACTGGCTGACAACCCGTCGGGTTCCATGTGGCTGGAACGGGAAGCGGACGTCTCCCGCTACCAGGACCTGTTCGACGCCGCACGTACGTCCGCGCTCTCCCCGACAGAGTCCCGCGCTGTCATCCATCGCCGGGCCAAGGAGCACAGAGCATGAGTAGCGCACACCGCAGTACGCCGGACCTCTCGGGCGCGAGGTGGCGCACCAGCACGTACAGCGGTGGCAACAACGAGTGCGTCGAGGTGGGGCACAACGTGCCCCACCTCGTCCCCGTCCGCGACAGCAAGCGCCCCGCCGGCCCCGTGATCGCCTTCGGCTCCGACGCCTGGCGCACGTTCATCGGCGAGCTGGACTGACAGACACCCGTCAGCTCAGGCCACCGGCAGCCCCGGTGCCGGATAGCCGTCCATCAGGTCCTTCACCTCGGCGCGGACCGCGGTCACCACGGCTTCGTCGCCGGTGCGGGCCGCCCCGACCACGCGGTCGATCCACCCCGCGACCGCGGCCATCTCCGATGCGGGGATGCCCCGTGACGTCAGGGCGGGGGTCCCGATCCGGATGCCCGAGGGGTCGAACGGCTTGCGGGGGTCGTACGGAACGGTGTTGTAGTTCACGACGATGCCGGCCCGGTCCAGCGCCTTGGCCGCCGTCTTGCCGGGGACGTCCTTGCCGGTGAGGTCGATGAGCAGCAGGTGGTTGTCGGTGCCGCCGGAGACGAGGTCGAAGCCGCGGGCCGCCAGCTCCTCGCCCAGGGTGCGGGCGTTGGCCACCACGTCGTGTGCGTAGCCGCGGAACTCCGGTGTGGCGGCTTCGTTCAGCGCCACGCCGATGGCCGCGGTGGTCTGGTTGTGCGGGCCGCCCTGGAGGCCGGGGAAGACGGCGCGGTCGAGGGCGCGGGCGTGTTCGGCCCGGCTCAGCAGCATCGCGCCGCGCGGGCCGCGGAGTGTCTTGTGGGTGGTGGTGGAGACGACGTCCACGTGCGGGGCGGGCGAGGGGTGGGCGCCGCCGGCGATCAGGCCCGCGATGTGGGCGATGTCCGCGACGAGGACCGCGCCCACCTCGCGGGCGATCTCGGCGAACCCCGCGAAGTCGATCTCGCGAGGGACGGCCGTGCCGCCGCAGAAGATCAGCTTGGGCCGCTCGGCGAGGGCCAGGTCCCGCACCTCGTCCAGGTCGACGCGTCCGGTGTCGCGCCGCACCCCGTACTGGACCCCGTTGAACCAGGTCCCGGTGGCGGAGACACCCCACCCGTGGGTGAGGTGGCCGCCCATGGGGAGCGACATGCCCAGCACGGTGTCGCCGGGCTTGAGGAAGGCCAGGTAGACGGCGAGGTTGGCCGGGGAGCCCGAGTAGGGCTGCACATTGGCGTGCTCCATGCCGAAGAGCGCCTTGGCCCGTTCGACGGTGAGCGTCTCGACCTGGTCGATGATCTGCTGGCCCTCGTAGTACCGCTTGCCCGGGTAGCCCTCGGAGTACTTGTTCTGGAGGACGGTGCCGGACGCCTGGAGCACGGCGGCGGAGACGTAGTTCTCGCTGGGGATCAGGCGGAGGGTGTCGGCCTGGAGCTGCTCCTCGGCGGCCACCAGCGCGGCGAGTTCCGGATCGGCGGCCGCCAGCGCGGGGTGGCGGGGGCGCGAGGACGCGGGGGACGCGGAGGGTGAAGGTACGGAAGAAGGCGAAGGTACGGATGTGGTCACGGGGATCCTCCCGGGTCGGTCGCATTGCTGCGGCGTGGACCCGGATGCCCAGGCGGACGGCTCTCCGGCGATGACGCCCCCGGGCAGGCCCGGGGTGTGCCGCTCCCTCGTGGTCGATTCCACTGAGCACCCCCTGCGGGGGACGCGCGCCAGTCGCGGCAGTCCGCAGCCTACCGGGCGGCGGTGCCCAGCGGCCGTAGACATCCCTCTCCGACAGGCAAAGTGGCTGGGGCGTCAACATCCGTCCTGATTGATCCCCCTTCACGGGCGAGTGGGCGGGGTGGGATACGGGCAGATTCACCGGGACAGAAATGTGGCTCGACGGTTGGGGGACCGTGTGGAGTCGGGGGATCAGGGTCAGCGGTCGTGGAATCAGCGGGCGCGGAATCAGCAGTCACCGGACCAGCAGCCGTGGGATCGGCTGCCGCCGGATCAGCAGCGGGGGGATTCGCAGGGGCGCGAGGGACCGTCGGTGTGGCCGGACGGGTTGCCGGCCAGGCCGGTCCAACCACCGTCACCACCAGCCGGACAGGCACCGCCACCGCCCGGACAGCCAGCGCCACCGCCGGGTCCGCCGTTGCCGCCGGGCGGTCCGGGGTCCGGGCGACCGCCGGGGCAGGTGCTGCCGGGTGCGGCGCTGCGTGCGGTGGCTGCCGCCCTGCTCAACCTCAGTGGTCTCGGGCTCGGTTATGTCCTGCTGGGGCGGTGGTTCCGGGCCCTTCTGTGCTGGGTCGCCACGGGCTGGCTGCTGTTCGCGGCGCTGCCCGCCGATCCCGGCGGAGTGTCCGGGGGCCTGGTCACCGGCTATCTCCTCGTCCTGGCCCTCGCCGCGGCCGACGGGGCGTGGACGGCGAGGCGCACGGCGGTGGGCGGGTCGTGGCGGCCGGTGGTGGCTGCGGTTGCGGGCCTGGCGCTGCTGGCCGTCCCCGCCGGCGGTGCTGTCTGGTTCGGCTCCGCGCAGGACGAGGCGGTCGAGCGGATGCTCCTCGACCGGCTGGAGGAGGGCGACCGGACGGTCGAGGCCGCATCGGGCAAGGCCTTCGGCGCGGCCCGGGAGGACTACCGTTCGGCGCTCGCCGTCTACCGCGAGCTGGGCGAGGACCATGCCGGGTCCCGGGCCGGAAAGCTCGTGCCCGCGCGGCTGGACGCGTACTACAAGGCCATAGCGGCTCCGTACCGGCAGAAGAAGCACTGCGAGGCCATCGAGCCACTGACCTATCTGCGGACGGTGCCCGAGGCGATCGATCCCGCGCTGCTCGGCGCCTTGGTCCGGTATCCCGACGAGCCGCTGGCCGAATCGATGTACGCGTGCGGGGTCACGCAGTTGCACGACGGGGCGGCGGGGGTGAACGGCGGAGCGCTCGGCGATCTGCTGCGGACGTTCCCGGGCTCCCCGCAGGCCGGACGGGTCGGGCCCGCTGTCTCGAAGGAGATAGCGGCGCAGAAGACGGCGGTGGGCGACAGCGGCAGTCCCTGCGCGGCGACGGAGAAGCTGCGAGGGCTCCGCGCGGCGACGGCGTCGTTGCCGGACAAGGCGGTCGCGAAGCTGGCCGCGCAGGCCGACGGCGGGATCAGGGACGGTGTCTACGCCTGCGGGCTCGACGAGTTCAAGGAGAAGCGGTTCGCGGAGGCCCGCAAGACGCTGACCGGGTTCGCCGACACCTACGGAAAGGACGGACGCCGTGCGCGGGCGCGGGACATCGCCATCGCCGCGGAGATAGCCGACACCCGGGCGGCGGCCGGCAGCCGGCTCCCTCCGGCGGGCACGCCCGGCGGCGCCCGGATGGAGCTCGTCCTCTCCAATGACGCCCCGGACGGGGTGGAGGTGCTGTACACCGGGCCGGTCACGGGCCGGGTGACCATCGGAGGCTGCGGAAGCTGCACGTCGTACACATGGTCGTCCGGTGCGCTGAGGGCCTGCAAGGACACGGGGAAGAACTACCCGCACGCGACGCTCCGGCTTCCCGCGGGCGAGTACCACTTCCTGTACAAGCACCGGGTGGACGCGGGAGGTTCCGGTGCCCTCGTCACCAGCTACGCGGACGGATCCAGGATCCAGCCCGGCTACCGGTACACCGGCTGCACCTACGTGACCACGTCGACATCCTTCGGCGGCGGCCTGACGGACACGGTCTCCTTCAGGTGACCGGCCAGACGCATACGGAGATAGAGGAGGTAGCGGTCAAGGAGGCGGATCTTCGGCGGTTCGGTGACAACTGACGCCGACGCGGCTGCCCTTGGCCGATTCTTGGCGAATACATGCCCCATGCATGAGGTGATCCTCGCCAGAGTGGCGCATTACATGTGCACATCATCCGGCACATGCTCCACACGCGAGACCCACATCGCAGGGGGTTACGTTGAGAATCAGCCGCGCCGGACGACGCGCCGGGCTGAGCATGGCAGTGACACTGCCACTGCTCGCCGGTGCGCTCGCCCTCGGGATACCCAACGCCAGCGCGGACTCCGCGCCGGGCGGCCGGGACGCGCTGCAGGGCACCAAGCCGGCCTGGGCGACCGCCACGGCCGACCAGGGGGCCACGGCCGACAGCGGAAAGGTCGCGGTCCGGGTCCATCTGGCCGGGCGTGACGCGAAGGGGCTGGCCGCGTATGCCGCCGCCGTTTCCGACCCGCGGTCGCCGTCGTACGGGAAGTATCTGAGCGCCGCGCAGGCACAGGAGCGGTTCGGGGCCACGCAGGAGCAGGTCGCCCGGGTGAGCCAGTGGCTGAAGTCCAGTGGACTGACGGTCACCGGCAGCAGCCTGCACTACGTCTCCGCCACCGGTGACGTGGCCGCCGCCGAGAAGGCGTTCGGCACCCAGCTGCGCAACTACCGCAAGGGCGGCCGGACCTTCCGGGCCCCGGCCGGCACCGCCTCCGTGCCCGCCGCGCTGAGCGATGCCGTGCTCGCCGTCTCCGGTCTGGACAACGCACCGCACAAGTCGAGCCATGACGAGGTGCTGCCGCCGCCGGACGCCGTGTTCCGCAACGCGGGGCCGTTCTCCTCGTACTTCGGGTCGAAGACCGCCTCCACCCTGCCGAGCGCGTACGGGTCCAAGGTGCCGTACGCGGTCAAGGGGTACACCGGAAAGCAGCTGCGTGCCGCGTACGGGGCCGGGGGCTACACCGGCAAGGGGGTGACCGTCGCGATCACCGACGCGTACGCCTCCCCCACCATCGCGAAGGACGCCGCCGAGTACGCCGGGCGCAACGGTGACGCACCGTACCGGCGCGGGCAGCTCAGCCAGGTGCTGCCGGACGACTACACGAAGACCGAGGAGTGCGGGGCCTCCGGCTGGTACGGCGAGGAGACGCTCGACGTCGAGGCCGTGCACGCGGTCGCGCCCGCTGCCGACATCGTCTACGTGGGCGGCGCGTCCTGCTACGACAACGACCTGCTGGACTCGCTGAACAAGGTCGTCGACTCCCGCCTCGCGGACATCGTCTCCAACTCCTGGGGCGACATCGAGGCCAACCAGACCCCTGACCTGGCGCTCGCCTACGACCAGGTGTTCAAGATGGGTGCGGTCGAGGGAATCGGCTTCTACTTCTCCTCGGGCGACGACGGCGACAACGTCGCGTCCACCGGCACCAAGCAGATCGACGTCCCGTCCAACTCCGCGTGGGTGACCTCGGTCGGCGGCACGTCACTGGCCGTCGGCAAGCACGACACCTACCAGTGGGAGACCGGCTGGGGAACGACGAACGCGCTCCTGTCGGAGGACGGCCGGAGCTGGACCGACTTCCCCGGGGCGTACACCTCGGGCGCGGGCGGCGGCACCAGTTCCACCGTGAAGCAGCCGTCCTACCAGCGCGGCATCGTGCCGGACTCGCTGGCGAAGGCGAACGGGAAGACCCGGATGCGCACCGCTCCGGACATCGCGGCCGTCGCCGACCCCAACACCGGCTTCCTGGTGGGCCAGACGCAGACGCTGCCCGACGGTTCGCTGGGCTACGACGAGTACCGCATCGGCGGCACGTCCCTGGCGGCCCCGGTCATCGCCGGTGTCCAGGCCTTGGCACAGCAGGCGCAGCGCGGCCGGCCGATCGGCTTCGCCAACCCGGCGATCTACGCCCGCTACCACTCCGGGGCGTACCACGACGTGACGGACCACCCGCTGGGGTCCCGGCGTGACCTGGCCGTCGCCCGGGTGGACTTCGTCAACGGGTTCGACGCGGCCGACGGCCTGCGGACCTCGGTGCGGAGCCTGGGCAAGGACGCCTCGCTGTCGGCGGTGCGTGGGTACGACGACGTGACGGGTGTCGGCACGCCGGCGTCCGGCTACGTGAGCTCCTACCGCCGGCGCTGAGCCGCGCGCCAGGCGGCGCATCGTCACGAGGACGGACCGAACGGCCGTCGCGGGGTCTGCATCGGGCCCCGTGGCGGCCGTTCGGTCCGTCCGGGGTACGGCGGTGGCGGGGACGAGGGCGTCGCGGCCGCCTCAGTGGCCGGTCCGTGCGGTGAGGTAGCGGTCCAGCCCGCCGATCAGGATCTCCAGACCGGCGGTGAAGGTGTCCTGCCGCACACCGGAGTTCCACTCCGCCACCCAGGCGCCCAGGTGCGGGAACGGTCCGAAGTCGGGCGCCTGCGAAGCGGGTCCGGACGCGACGGTGGCGACACCGGCGGGGGAAGCGGGCTCCGAGGGGGCGGGTTCCTGACCGGCGGACTCGCCGCGGGCCGGTTTCCGGCGGACGGAATCCTCACCGGTGGGGGTGTCCGACTCGCCCTGTTCCTGGAGTGCGAAGCCCGTCACATAGCTCAGCACCGTGTCGCAGCCGTAGGCGACCGCCGCGATGGGCGCGCCCGTTCCGCGCAGTACGCCCATCAGTCCGTCGGCGAAGCCGAGCCGGTTCGGGCCGAGCCAGGCGGACCCGGCCACGAGCCGGGCGGCGTCCCGGTGGGCGAGCAGCACCTCACGCAGGTTCACGGCCATGGCGCGGACCGTCTCCCGCCAGTCGCCCCCGTCGGCCGGTGGTGAGAGTTCGCCGAGGATCTTCTCCGCGAGGGCGTCCAGCAGGTCCTGCTTGTTCTTGACGTGCCAGTACAGGGCTCCGGGCCTCACGCCGAGTTCCGTGGCGAGCCTGCGGGTGGACAGGGCGTCGAGCCCGATGTCATCGAGCAGTGTCAGCGCCGCGTCGACCACTTCCGACCGCTGCAGGGGCATCGCACCCCTCCGTTCCTTCATCACGGACCCCAGCTGCTCCCGAGCCCTGCGCCCCACCATCATCGGCTCCCGCCGCGGCACCGTCCGACAGCCCCCGGTCGCCGATCTCACTGGCGACGGCGTCGATGTCGTCGATCTCCCGCAGTCTCATCTCCTTGAGGAGGAAGGAGACGAGGAAGGCCACCAGCATGATCGCCGCAGCGCTGACGAAGACCACGCCGAGGGCGGCGGTGAAGGCGTCGAGCCCCGCCGCGCGTGCGGGCTCCGGCAGGCCGGCCAGCGTCTCGGGGGTGATGTCCCTGCCTGCCAGTCCTGGCGCCCTGCTCTCGGCCACACGGGCGGCGAACTGATTGGTGAGCACGGCCCCGAAGACCGCTGCCCCGAAGGACTGGCCCATCGTCCGGAAGAACGTCGCGGTGGTCGTGGCCGCACCGAGATCGCGATCGGGCACCGCGTTCTGGACCGCCTGGACGAGCACCTGCATCAGCAGGCCGAGACCGAGGCCGAGCAGCAGCAGTCCGGTCGCGAGCACCCCGTACGAGCTGTCCGCACGCAGCGTGCCCAGCACGCCGAGCCCGCCGGCGGCGACCGCCGTACCGATCACCGGGAAGATCTTGTACCGGCCGTCGCGGGCGGAGATGACGATGCCCGAGCCGATGGAGGCGACCAGAATGCCGACGATCATCGGCATGAGCCGGAGGCCGGTCGCGGTGGGGGTCATGCCCTTGACCAGTTGGAGGTAGAGCGCGGCGTAGGTGATCGCGCCCATCAGGGCGAAGCCGGTGACGAAGAGCATCGGGGCGGCCACGGCCACGGTGCGCTCGCGGAAGATCCGTGGGGGCATCAGAGGTTCGGCCGCCCTCGTCTGCCGCCGGGCGAACAGGCCGAGCAGGATCGCACCGGCAGCGGCGAGACCGAGGACGGCCGGGTCGGACCAGGCGTACGTCACGCCGCCCCAGGTGGTCATCAGGAGCAGCGAGCAGGTGGCGGCGACGACGAGCAGCGCACCGGCGAAGTCGATCCGGTGGCCGCCCCGCCCGGTGGCCGGTGGCAGCTTCAGCAGGGTCGCCACCATGGCGATGCCGACGAGCCCGATCGGCAGGTTGACGTAGAAGACCCAGCGCCAGGAGGTGTGGATGCCGAACAGCGCGTGGTCGCCGGTGAGGAATCCGCCGGCGAGCGGCCCGCCGACGGTCGCCAGCGCGATCACCAGACCGGCGACGCCCTGGAACTTCGCCCGGTCGCGGGCCGGTACGGCCCGGGCCAGGAGAATCAGCGAGACGCTGTAGAGACCGCCGGCCCCGATGCCCTGGACCGCCCGGAACGCGATGAGCTGCCCCATCGAACCGGCGAGGCCGCACAGCGCGGACGCGGCGAGGAAGATCCCGGCGGCGACGAGGAACACCTTCTTCGCCCCGTACAGGTCGGAGATCTTGCCGTAGAGCGGCTGGGTGGCGGTCGAGCCCAGCAGGTAGGCGGTGATCAGCCAGGGCATGAGCCGGACCCCGTCGGCCGGGTCGAGGGCCGTGGCGATCGGGAAGGCCGAGACGGACACGATCGTCTGGTCGAGCGCGCTGAGGAAGGAAGTCAGCAGCACTCCGACCAGCGCCCAGATCACCCGGCGGCCGGGCCCGCTCCGCGCCGCTTCGGGCACTGCCCGTACCGCCCCCACCACACCGTCGGCTGCCATCGAACCCACCCCTGGACACGGAATTGAACACTGACCAATTGGTCAGTGTTCAATTTAGGGACGCCGACGGCTCCGCGCAAGCCTTCGAGGGGCCGCGCGAAGGCGGAATGCTGACCCGAGGGGTCAGGCCGAGGCGCGCTTGCGCGGGGTGTGCTGCGCGGCCGTCTGCTTCTTGGCCGCCGTCTTCTTGGAGGCGGCCCCCTTGGCGGCGGTCTTCTTCGCACCGGTCCCGCCGCTCGACGCGCTCTTCTTGGCCGCCGGCTTCCGCGCCCCCGCCGTGGACTTCTTCGCCCCGGAGGACTTGCCGGAACCGGAGCCGGAACCGGCCGACGCGCGCGACACCGACTTGCCCGTCGGGGTCCTGCGCGTACCGCCCGAGGCCTTGGAGGTCGATGCCTTGCCGGCCGACGCCTTGCCGCCCGAGGACGCGCGGTCCGAGAGCGAGGTGACCTTCGCGACCGGGGTCTCGTCGTCGTCCGCCCCCTTCCCCCGCGCCCCGGACTCCTCCCCGCGGGCCTCCTTGGCCGCCCGCACGCTGCCCTCCAGCGCGGCGATGAGGTCGATGACCTTTCCGCCGGACTCGTCGGCCGCGGCCGGCTCCAGGGTCTCGCCGGAGGCCTTGGCGGCGATGAGTTCCTCGACCGCCTCGCGGTAGTCGTCGTGCAGCGAGTCCATGTCGACCTCGCCGAGCGTGTCCATCAGGGCGTCCGCGAGGTCGAGCTCGGCGTCGCGGACCGTCACGTCACTCTCCGGGGCGACGCCTTCCGGAGCCCGGATCTCGTCCGGCCAGAGCAGACCGTGCATCGCGATCACGTCGTCGACGACCCGCAGCATGCCCAGCCGTTCACGGCCGCGCAGCGCGTACTTGGCGAGGGCGACCTTCTGGCTCCGCTTCAGCGCCTCGCGCAGCAGGGTGTACGGCTTGGCGGCCGGTACCCCGTTGGCGGAGAGGTAGTACGCCGCGTCCATCTGGAGCGGGTCGATGGAGTCGGCGGGCACGAAGGCGACGATCTCGATCGTCTTGGCGGTGGGCAGCGGCAGCGAGCCGAGGTCCTCGTCGGTGATCGGGATCATCGAGCCGTCGGCGTCCTCGTACGCCTTGCCGATGTCGGCGGCGGTCACCTCCTCGCCGTCCAGCTCGCACACCTTCCGGTAGCGGACCCGGCCACCGTCGGCGACGTGGATCTGGCGGAAGGAGATCGAGTGGTTCTCGGTGGCGTTGACCAGCTTGATCGGGATGCTGACCAGCCCGAAGGAGATGGCGCCGTTCCATATGGACCTCACCGGTCACCCCTTAAATGCGTTACGCCCGTATAGATCCAGTTTTCGTGTGATTCTTATCGTATGACGCCGATCACAGTGGTGGAGGGGCGGCGGCTGTCGCTCAGCAACCTGGACAAGGTGCTGTATCCGGCCACCGGCACCACCAAGGGCGAGGTGCTGCACTATTACGCGGCCACGGCGGCCGCGCCTCTGCTGGCGCACCTGCGGGACCGGCCGCTGTCCTTCCTGCGCTATCCGGACGGGCCTGACGGGCAGCTGTTCTTCACCAAGAACCCGCCGCCCGGTACGCCGTCCTGGGTACACACCGCCCCGGTGCCGCATCACGACAACGAACAGGCGCGACAGGTCGTCGTCCAGGACCTCGCCTCACTGATGTGGGCGGCCAATCTGGTGGTGGAGTTCCATACCCCGCAGTGGCGGGCCGGGGCGCCCGGGCTGGCCGACCGGCTGGTGTTCGACCTGGACCCCGGGGCGCCCGCGACGGTCGTGGAGTGCTGCCGGGTCGCGCTCTGGCTGCGCGAGCGGCTGGCGGCCGACGGGCTGGAGGCGTACGGCAAGACCTCCGGGTCGAAGGGGCTGCATCTGCTCGTCCCGCTGGAGCCCACCGCGTCCGAGCGGGTGTCGGCGTACGCGAAGACGCTCGCCGTCGAGGCGGAGGGCGAGCTTCCGGATCTTGTGGTGCACCGGATGAGACGGGCGCTGCGGCCCGGCAAGGTGTTCGTCGATTTCAGCCAGAACGCCGCCGCGAAGACGACCGCCACCCCCTACACCCTGCGCGCGCGGACCGAGCCGTCCGTCTCCGCGCCGGTCACCTGGGCGGAGATCGAGACATGCCGCGGGCCAGCGGAGCTGACCTTCCTGGCGGGCGACATGGCGGAACGGCTGGAGCGGCACGGCGACCTGCTGGCACCGCTCACCGAGCCGGAGCGGGGACGGCCGGTTCCGGACACACCGTAGGGGGCTGCCCCCCTGGCGCTCCCGGTGCGGGCATACCGCACCACCGCAGGCGTTGTCATGTTCAAGGGCAAAAGACGCTGTGCGGCAGGTGGATTGTCCGAGCGGTGGTGCACACTCTGCGCAGACGCTGCATCGTGAAAGCCGTGGGGAGGCGATGGCGTGTTCGCGGGGATCGACGAGGTCGACTGGGCCTCGATGGAGCATGCCTACGGGCCTGCCGATGATGTGCCGGGCCTGCTTCAGGGCCTCGCGTCCGCCGATCCGGCGGAGCGCGAGGGCGCGCTGGACGGTATGTACGGGGCCGTGCACCACCAGGGGGACGTCTACGCCTGCACGCTCGCCTGCATCCCCTTCCTCTTCGAGCTGGTCGTCGATCCGGCCGTCCCGGACCGCGGCAGCGTCGTCGAGCTGCTGACCAGCATCGGCGGCATCGACCTCGACGAGGACGAGATCGACGAGGACGAGGCCGAGGGCGCGGCGAACTACGCGATGGCGGCGGCTGCCGTGAGCGCGGGCGCCGGCGTCTTCTTCGCGCTGATGGCCGATGACGACCCGGGGGTGCGGGTCTCCGCCCCGCTGGCCCTGGCCACGCTGCACGGCGATCCGGCGCGGGTCCTGACCCTGCTGTGCGAGCGGCTGGCGGTGGAACGGGACGAGGAGGTGCGCCTCGCCCTGGTCGAGGCGGCGGGGCGGCTCGGGCTGCGCCACCGTTCGCTGACCGGCCCCATCGCCGACTGGCTGAGCCGGCTGGCCGCGGAGGCGAACCCGCCGGGGCTGCGGCTGGCGGCCCTGGCCCAGCTGGCCAGGTGCGCGCCCCGGTCGCTTCCGGGCGATGTGGTGACGGTGGTGGCGGGCCTGCTGCGGCAGCTGCGCTCCGCACCGGGAGAGCCCGGAGCCGGTGAAGTGCCCGAGGTCCGCGAGGACCCTGACGGCCTCGCCGACCCCGATGACTGCGAGACCTCCGAGACCTCGTCGTGCACCGCGGCCGCGGCGCACGGCGAGCCCGAGCCCGCCGCTGCCGATGCCGCGCCGGTGACCCTGGTGGGGCAGGTGCGGGCGCCGGCAGCCGAGGAGCGGACCGGGCGGACGGCGCCCTGGGCCGCCGACCTGCTGCGCACCCTGCACGTCGGCCTGGACGACCGCGTCGCCGAGCGCACGGCGCTGCTGACCGATCAGCTCCGCAGCCCCGACTCCGGACAGCGCATCGACGCCGTCCGGATGAGCAGCGGGCTGATCCGGGCCTGGCGCGGTTCCTACGGGGAGCTCGTCCGGCTCGTGGGCGAGCAGCTCGCCTCGCACGAGCCGAAGCTCGCCGATGCCGCCTCGCACGTCCTGGAGGAGCTCTTCTGCCTGGCCGCACCCGCCGCTGACGCGCTGGCGGCCCGGGTCTCGGCGGATCCGGGCGCCTGGGTGAAGGAGTGGGCCAGCGGGCCGCCGGGGCTGGGCAGTGCGGTGAAGGCCCTGGCCCGGCTCGGCGACGCCCGCGCGCTGCCCGCGCTGGAGGCGGCCCTGGAGCGGCCCGAGGTGCCGCACGACGTGGGGTTCGCCATCGGTTATCTGGGCGCGGCCGCCGAGCCGCTGGCCGGACTGCTGCGCCGCAGGCTGAGCGAGGTCGGGCTCGACGAGGGGGCGTACGACCGGGCCAGCCCGCTGCTCGCCGGGCTGACCGCGCTCCGGGCGGGCGAGGCGGCGCCCGAGGTGCTGCGGGTGCTGCGCGGGGCTCCGGAGTACCGGGGCGAGTGGCTGCGTACGGCGGCGCTGCGGGCGCTCGGCTCGTTCGGGCCCGCGGCGCACTGCGCGGTCCCCGAGCTGCGGGCGATGATCCGCCGCCCCGGCACGGCGGCGGCCACGGAGGCGGCCGAGGCGCTGTGGGCCGTCGACGGGGACGCCGGGGCCGTGCTGCCGGTCCTGATCGAGGGGCTCCAGGCGGAGCACGCGCGCGAGCGGCGGTCGGCGGCGAGCGCGCTGGGCCGGCTCGGCCCGCTCGCGGCGGTGACCGCGCCCCGGCTGCGGGCGCTGCTGCTCCACGAGGAGCTGTGGCTGCGGGTGGACGCGGCGATCGCACTGTGGGAGGTTTCCGGTCGGGCCGAGGAGTCCGTTCCGGTACTCCTCGCGGCCTGGGAGAAGAACCGTCATGTCAGGGTTCGGGTGGCCGAATGCCTGGCGCGGACGGGGGCTGCTGGGGCAGGGTCGGACGCGGTACACGTGCTGCACGCCGAACTCGCCTCCGTACGCCGTCACAACGCGATGGACGGCGGATACGGCAGCCACGACACACACGAGGACGAAAAGCTGCTGGCGCTCTGCCGCCGGGCGCTCCTGGGGAATACGGGGAAGGGACCCACGACATGATCATTTTCGGTACGCGAGGCTATCTCTACCAACTGGCCGTCCTGACGCTGGTCTGCGGCTGGTGCGGGAATCCGGCCGCGCACACCCTGCGCAAGCGGGTGACGAAGTTCACGCTGTTCTTCGTGCCGCTGTTCCCCTTCTCGACGAAGTACGCCACCCAGTGCACCTTCTGCGGCGGTGAGCAGAAGATCCCCAAGGAGCAGGCCGATCAGCTGCTCGCCCAGCACGTGGCGGCCGGTGACGGGAATCCGTTCGGCCAGGGCCAGCAGCAGCCGGGGCACGCACCGGGCGCGCAGGGGCAGGGCCAGAACCCGTACCAGCACTGAACCGGCATCACTGAACCGGCATCCGCACCGACTCCCTGCCGGAACTAAATACACATAAGAGACTTCCCTCCGAATAAGGTCTACGGAGCCGGGGCCGTGCGCGCACGCACCGCCCGGGCCGTCGGAGAGGGAGGAAGACATGCGTCCGCAGCACCGGAGGGGGCACCGGGCGGAGCGCCGCACGGCGGTGGCCCTCGCGGCCGTCGCCGGCGCCGCACTGCTGGCCGGCTGCGGCACCGGGGGCGAACTGCGGAGCGCCGGGCAGGTCCCTACGGCGATCGGTCCGGCCCGCCTCTGGCCGGAGCTGCCGCCCGCCTCCGCCGCCCCGTACGACTACGGCGAGGGCGAGACCGCCCATATCCCCGGCATCACGGTGCCGGGCGGCGATGTGCACCGGCTGGACCCCGTGGCGGTGGTGCAGGCGGGGCTCAACGCCCGTGCGGACCGCTCCAGCGGCACGGCCGAGCTGCCGGCCGAGGCCGTCCGGCGGATCCGCGCCTGCCGGACCGCGCCGAAGTCCTGCCCGGTGCTGCCGCCGTACTTCCGCGATCTGACGGGCGACGGCCGGGACGAGATGGTCCTGGCCATCCAGCTGGCCGACCGCCAGCTCTCCGTACGCGTCTACATGCCGGAGCCGAGCGGGCTCACCCGGATCATGTCCACGTCCGACGCCGTGATCAGCGTGGAGCTGGCGGGCCGGGACCTGATCATGCGGGCACCCTCGGCCATCACGGGCTACCAGTACCGCACGGCCTGGTCCTGGGACGACCAGCAGCGCGCCATGCTGCCCACGCAGGACGAGATCCTGCGGACGGCCCCGCGCGCCGAGCCCGGCCGGCGGCCCGCCGCGACCGAGCGGCCGAGCCCCGCGGCGACGGCATCCACGCCGCCGGCCGCCACCCCGTCGGCCCTGCCCACCGAGGCGCCCTCGGCGGCCGTGTCGGCGGAGCGCCGGTGAGCCGCCGCCGGGCGGACGAGCCCCCGGTCCGCGCCTCCCGGCGGCGGCGGCGGCTGCGGCTGCCCGCCTGGACCGCGACGCTCACCTGGAGGTCCGCGGTCTTCATCACCGTCATGTGCTGCGTGCTCGCCGCCCTGCTGGGCGTCCTGGTGCACACCGCCGTCACCCGGCAGACCGTCGGTCACGCCCGCGAGAAGGCACTGTCCAGGCTGACGGACGTGACCGCCGCCTATGAGGCGGGCGAGGCGCTGCCGCCGCGTTCCGGGCTCGATCCGCCGGGGCTGCCCGCGTCGCTGCGCGCCCTGGCGGTGGGCGGGAAGCGGGGCACGATGGTGGCCGACCACCTCGGCCGCCCCACGATGTGGGCCGCCGCCCCGGCCGACGGGCACGCGCTGGCGACGCAGATCGACTACAGCCAGAGCGCCCGCACGATCAACGGCCTGGACGGGGCGATCGTCGGCTCCTCGCTGCTGGCGATCGGCGCCACGCTGCTCGTCGGCGCGTTCTCCGTCACCCGGGTCACCCGGCGGCTGCACCAGACCGCGCGGGTGGCCCGCCGGATCGGGGCGGGCGATCTGGACGCCCGCGTCAACGACCCCCGCACGGCCGACCCCGCGCGCCGGCAGGACGAGGTGGCGATCGTCGCGGGGGCACTGGACACGATGGCCTCGACGCTCCAGCGCAAACTCGTGTCCGAGCAGCGCTTCACCGCGGATGTGGCGCACGAGCTGCGCACCCCGCTGACCGGTCTGTCGGCTGCCGCCGAACTGCTGCCGCCGGGCCGCCCGTCGGAGCTGGTGCAGGACCGGGTCCGGGCGATGCGCGCGCTGACGGAGGACCTGCTGGAGGTCTCCCGGCTCGACGCCCGTACCGAGCGGGTCGATCTCGCCGTGCACGAACTGGCGCCGCTCACCGAGCGGGTGGCGCGGACCTTCGGGCCCGGCACCGAGGTCAGGTGCGCGGCGGACGGGCCGCCCGTGCGGGTCGAGACGGACAGGCGGCGGCTGGAGCGGGTGCTCGGCAATCTGATCGGCAACGCGCACCGGCACGGCCGCCCGCCGGTGGTGGTGACGGTCGACGGGCCGGTGGTGACCGTACGCGACCACGGCGACGGCTTCCCGGAGTATCTGACCGCGGGCGGTCCGCAGCGTTTCCGCACGGAGGGCGGCGGCAAGGGGCACGGCCTCGGGCTGACCATCGCCACCGGGCAGGCCGGCGTGATGGGCGCCGGGCTGGTCTTCGAGAACGCGCCGGACGGCGGGGCGGTGGCCCGGCTGACGCTGCCGGAGTACGTACGCCTGGACCATGACGACGAGCCACCCGCATAGGACCCACGGGCATCCGACCGCAGGACGGCACCCGGAACCCCGCGAACCTCCGCACTATGACATAAGGGAAATAACCCCCACGTCTTGCTACGTTGCGTGGCATGACCGCAACGACGGCGGACACACCCCCGCCCGAGCTGCGCCTGCCCAAGCGGCGCGGCGTAGAACTCTCGCTCCTCATCGGGGCCGTCCTGATCTCCGTCTACGGCTACGCCGCTGTCGGCCTGGCCCACGACGACGCGGTCCCGCCCGATGTCGCCGGATACGGCGGCGGCCTCGGGCTGCTCGCCCTGCTCGCCCATCTCGCCGTCCGCTTCCGCGCCCCGTACGCCGATCCGCTGCTGCTGCCCATCGCCGTCCTGCTCAACGGCCTGGGCCTGGTGCTGATCTACCGGCTCGACCTGGAGACCCCGAAGGACCAGGCGGCCCCCACCCAGCTGATCTGGTCCACGCTCGGCGTCGCGTTCTTCATCGCCGTGGTGGTGTTCCTGCGCGACCACCGGGTGCTCCAGCGCTATGCGTATCTGTCCGTCGCCGCCGCCCTCGTCCTGATGATCGTGCCGATCTTCTTCCCCGCGGTGAACGGCGCCAAGATCTGGATCCGGGTCGGCGGATTCTCCTTCCAGCCCGGCGAGTTCGCCAAGATCCTGCTCGCCGTGTTCTTCGCCGCCTATCTCGCGGCGAACCACAACGCCCTGGCGTACACCGGCCGCAGGATCTGGAAGCTCCAGCTCCCCACCGGGCGGGTGCTCGGGCCGATCGTCGCGATCTGGCTGTTCAGCGTCGGTGTCCTGGTCCTGGAACGTGACCTGGGGACCTCGCTGCTGTTCTTCGGCCTCTTCGTGATCCTGCTGTACGTGGCGACCGGCAGGACCGGCTGGATCGCCGTCGGCCTGCTGCTGGCCGCCGTCGGCGCGTTCGTCGTCGGCTCCTTCGAACCGCATGTGCACAGCCGGGTGCAGGACTGGCTCGACCCGTTCGCGTCCATCGACGCCGGCCGGGGCCCCGGGCAGCTCGCCCAGTCGCTGTTCGCCTTCGCCGCGGGCGGGATGCTCGGCACCGGGCTGGGGCTCGGCCACTCCATCCTCATCGGCTTCGCCGCCAAGTCCGACTTCATCCTGGCGACGGCAGGCGAGGAGCTCGGCCTGACCGGGCTGACCGCCGTCTTCCTGCTGTACGCCCTGCTGGTGGCCCGGGGATACCGGGCCGGGCTCGCCCTGCGCGACGCGTTCGGACGGCTGCTGTCGATCGGGCTCGCCTCGATCCTGGCGCTCCAGGTGTTCGTGATCGCGGGCGGGGTGATGGGGCTGATCCCCCTGACGGGCATGGCGATGCCGTTCCTCGCGCAGGGCGGCTCCTCCGTGGTCACCAACTGGATCATCGTGGCGCTGCTGATCCGGGTCAGCGACGTGGCCCGCAGACCCCACCCCGACGAGGTGGAGACCGGCGTCGTCGCACCGGCCCTGGAGGACGAGCAGTGAACCCGTACCCGTCGAACGCGCAGGAGGCCCGGCCGTGATCCGCTACATCCGGCGCGCCGCCGCGTTCTGTCTGCTGCTCCTCGTGGCCCTGCTGGTGAACGCCGCCCGCGTCCAGGTCTTCGACGCCGACGAGCTCGACGACAACTCCGCCAACCGCCGCTCCACGATCGACCGTTACGACCGGCCGCGCGGCAGCATCCTGGTCGGCGGCCGGTCCGTCACCGGCTCGAAGGACACCGGTGAGCAGCTCGCGTACGAACGCACCTACCGCAACGGCCCGCTGTACGCGCCGGTGACGGGGTACGCCTCGCAGACGTACGGCACCACCCTGATCGAGAACGCCGAGGACGGGATCCTCTCCGGCACCGACTCCATGCTCGCCCCGCTCCCCTTCTGGAACGAGATCACCCGCAGCCGGCAGCCGGGCGGCGATGTCGTCACCACCATCAAGGACTCGATGCAACGGGCCGCCTACGAGGGGCTCGGCGGACGGAAGGGCGCGGTCGCGGCCATCGAGCCGACGACCGGCAAGATCCTGGCCCTGGTCTCGACACCCTCGTACGACCCCGGGCGGCTGTCCGGAACCGGTTCGTCCGTCACCGACGCCTGGCGCGAGCTCAACGCGTCCACGAGGCAGCCGATGCTCAACCGGGCGATCCGGCAGACGTATCCGCCCGGCTCCACGTTCAAGATCGTGACGGCCGCGGCGGCGCTGGACGCCGAGGTCGTCACCGATCCGGACGACGCGACCGACACCCCCTCCCCCTACGTCCTGCCGGGCACCACGACCACGCTGCCCAACGAGGCGAGCGGCTGCGAGAAGGCCTCCCTGGCCGAGGCGATCCGGGTCTCCTGCAACACCGTGATGGCGCACCTCGGGGTGGAGGTCGGTCTGGACGGCATGGTGGACGCTGTCGAGAAGTTCGGTTTCAACGACACCGGGCTCAAGATCCCGTCCGGGGTGGCCAAGAGCAACTTCGACACGGAGATGAGCGACGACCAGCTCGCCCAGTCCGCGATCGGCCAGTTCGACACGACGGCGACGCCGCTCCAGATGGCGATGGTGGCCGCGGCCGTGGCCAACGGCGGCGACCTCATGTACCCGCACCTGGTGGACCGGACGACCACCCACAGCGGCTCCACCGTCCGCACCACCGGCTCGCGTTCGTACCACCGGGCGATGAACCCGATGACGGCGATGCAACTGCGCCGGATGATGATCGACGTGGTGCAGGACGGCACCGGCACCAATGCGGCGATCGACGGGGCGACGGTCGGCGGCAAGACCGGCACGGCGCAGCACGGGATCGACAACTCCGGCATGCCGTATGCCTGGTTCATCTCATGGGCGCAGGCCGAGGGCTCCGCGAGGCCGGCCGTCGCGGTCGCCGTGGTCGTCGAGGACGCCGCCGCCGACCGGGCCGACATCAGCGGCGGCGGCAGCGCGGCCCCGATCGCCCGTTCCGTGATGGAGGAGGCGCTGGAAGACTGATCCGGTGACGGATCCCAGGAGTGTCGCGGAGGCGCTGGACGCGGTGGAGCGGGAGGACCCGCGGCTCCGTGCCTTCATCGATGTGTGGCGCGACGAGGCGCTCGCCCGGGTGCCCGGGGCGGCCCGGCTCCCCCTGGCGGGGCTGCCGTTCGCGGTGAAGGGACCGGCCGGGATCCGCTCGTACGCCGCCCGCCGGCTGATCGCGGCCGGCGGCGTACCGGTCGGCGCGACCTCCGTGCCCGGCCCCGGCACGCACTGGAAGACCTGGGGTCTCGGCGCCCACGGCCGCACGGTCAACCCGTGGCGTCCCGACCGGACGCCGGGCGGTTCGTCGGCGGGCCCCGCGGTGGCGGTCGCGGCGGATCTGGTGGGGCTGGCGACCGGCAGCGACGGGGCGGGTTCGGTGCGGATCCCGGCCGCGTGGTGCGGGGTGTTCGGGCTGAAGACGACCAACGGGCTGCTGCCCTCCCCCGACCGTTCGGGGCTCGCGTCCGCCGGGGTCCTCGCCCGGTCGGCCGCGGAGGCGGAGTCGTATCTGCGCTGCGTCCTGGACGGCTACGCCCCGGCCCCGGCCGGGCTGCCCCTGCGCGCCGCCCACAGCCCCGGCCTCGGGTACGCGGACGTCGACCCGGAGGTCGCGGCGGTGGTGCGGGGCGCGGTACGGCGGCTGACCGCGGCGGGGGTGGTCCGGCTCGTGGACGGCGGCTGCGAGCTGCTGGACCCGGGGGCGGCCTGGCAGGCCGTACGGAGCGGAGAGGTGCCGCGGTCCCTGGCGGAGCTCCGGCGCGAGAACGACCGCCGACTCGACGCCTTCTTCGCGGACACGCCGCTGCTCCTCACGCCCGTCACCCCCAACCGCCCGCACGGCCACGACGGTCCGGGCGGGCTCTACTCCACCGCGCTGACCTGGGCGTTCAACCTGAGCGGTCATCCGGCGGCGAGCGTGCCCGCCGGATTCACCCCGGACGGCTGCCCGGTCGGGCTCCAACTGGTGGCGCGCCGCGGCGCGGACGCCGCGCTGCTCGCCATGGCCCGTGCGGTGGAGGACGCGCTGGGCCCCCTACGACCGTGACGGGCGGTCCCGGCGGGCGGCGCCCGGTCAGCCGGCCTCGGTCGCGGCTATCGGCTTGCGCGACTCGGCCCTGACCTTGGCAGTGTCCAGCGCGGCCTTCTCCAGGTCGACCTCCTCCGGGTCCTGGAGCGCGGTCTCGGCGGTGACGACGGCGACGAAGGACGCGGTGTTGCCGTCGCCCCAGGCGCACATCGGGAGGGTGCTGCTGACGGCCCCCTCCTTCGACCGCACGACCTGGCAGGACACGGTGATCCCGTACCCGTCGGGGGTGAACTCCCGGGCGGGGACGGCGATGGTCATGCCGTCGTTCTCGGCCGCGCCCTCCAGGATCTTGTCGCGGGTGAACTCCGGTCCCTTGATGCGGCCCCACAGGCCGGAGATGACCAGGGTGCCGCCGCTGTCGGAGGTGTACTGGGTGACGACGGCCTTCGCGTCACGGATGCTCGGGTCGTAGGTCTTCTCGATCTCCCGTCCCTCGGTCGACGAGAGGTCCTTCGCCAGCGTGTACTCGTCGTCGAGCAGCGTCCTGGGCACGGTCAGCCGGTACTCGGCCGCCGGGAAGCCCCCGGCCACCGGGAGTCCGCCGTCGTCCGCCGCGTCCACCAGCCGGGCGACGCCGAACGCGATGCCGCCGGCCACCACCAGGGCGCCGACGACGATCCCGGCGATCAGTCCGGCCCGGCTCCGCTTCGGCGGCGGCATGCCGGGGAACCCCGGACCGCCGAACGCGGGCCCGCCCCAGGGCTGGGGCGGCGGCGCCTGCGGATAGCCGTAGGGCGGCTGCCTCGGCACCGGCTGCCCGCCGTACGGGTTCTGCGGGGGCTGCTGCGGCGGGACGTACGGGCCTTGTCGCGGAGGGCCGTACGGACCCTGCTGCGGGTCGTACGGGCCTTGTCGCGGCTGGGGCGGCGGCGTGGTCATGGCGCCCAAGTTACGTCATGCGGGCGAACGCCCTTTCGAGCCCCAGGTGCGGGCCGCGCGCCCGCCTCAACTCAGCGCCTCGCGGCGGCGCAGCCACTCGGCCGGCACCCCCTCGACCCCCGTGACCGCACCGACGACCCCGCCGGTGATGGCACACGTCGTGTCGACGTCCCCCAGCCCCTCGGCCGTGGCCCACAGCGCCGCCTCCAGATCGTCCGGGTGCCGGGCCGCGGTCCACAGCGCGAACGGCACGGTGTCGTCGGAGCGGATGCGCTGCCCGTTGCCGAGCAGGTCGGCGGCCTTCCACGGCTCGGTGCCGAAGGGGACGTCCACGGCCCGCAGCAGTCCCTCCCGCACCGCCCCCGCCGGGGTCCGGCCGGCGACTCGGGCGAGCGTGAACTCGCCGCGCACCGCCAGCGCCGCGGCCACCGCGACCGCCACCGCCCCGGCGATCCCCTCGGGGTGGGCGTGGGTGACCTCCGCCTGCAAGGCGGCCTGCGCGGCCGCGAAGCCGACGTCGCGGTGGAAGCGCGCGCCGAGCGGGGCGACCCGCATCGCGGCGCCGTTGCCGAGGCTGCCGCCCTCGAAGAGTTCGGGGGCCAGCGTCCGCCAGTCCGCAGGGGAGGTCAGCAGTGCGGGCAGCAGGAGGTGCATGCCGTGGCCGTAACCACGGCCCGGATCGACCTCGAAGGCGAGGGCGAAGAGCAGCGCGAGACGGTCCTGTTCGACCTGTCCGTGCTCGTCGAGCACACGCTGGAGGGCGCGGGCCAGCGCGGTGTCGTCGGTCCAGTTCCAGACCGGCTCGGGCGGGGTGCGGCGTGCCCTGATCTCGTTGTACGCCTGCCTGGGCTCCCGGAAGAGGGGGAACCACCGCTCCCCGAACGCGTCCCCGAGCGCGAGCCCTTCGAGACTGCGGCGGGCTGCGGCGAGGTCCGGGGCGACAGTGGTGGAGGTCATGGGGCCATCCTCCCGCCGCCGGCCCCGGACCGTACACAGGATTTCGGCCATGCCGCCTGCCCACCGCGCGGCCCCGGCCCGCCGCGGCCCCATGTGATCCTGGTGCCATGAACGATCGACGTGGTCCCGCCGTCGTCCGGGCTCCGGCCGGCGCCCTCACCACCGTGGACGGGCTGTCCGCGATGCTCACCGGCTACCTCCTGCAGACGGAGGCGGAGAAGGGCCGGCCCGTCGCGGACGCGGCCGCGCTGCCCGAGCGCTACCGGGCGGAGGCCGAGGACCCCGACAGGGCGTTCGCCGACGCCACCGTGTTCGTCGCGCGGGACGGGGACACCGCCACCGGCTGTGTCGTGGTCACCGCACCCGTGGAAGGCCGGGTGGAGATCAAGCGGCTGTGGACGGACCCCGCGCACCGCGGCCGGGGCGTCGCCTCCGCACTGCTGGACGCCGCGCTCGCGCACGCGGCGCGGGAGGGGGTGCGCACCGTGCGGCTGTCGGTGTGGCAGTGGCGCACCGGTGCCCTCGCCCTGTACGAGCGGTTGGGCTTCACCGTCGTCCCGCCGTGGGACGAGCGTCCGGACCTGATCTGCATGGAGCGGCCGGCGGACCTCCGCCGCACCGCCGCGGACGCCGCCGCCCCCTGTACAGGACAGGAACGTTCGTAGATCGTTGCAACCGTGACAGAGACCAACGGCACGACGGACCGGCCCGGCAGCATCAGCCGCGAGGTGCCGGCCGGCCGCGGAGCGACCCTGCCGAACAGCCCGGCGGACCGGACGCGGGGCAGCCGGACCGCGGGTTTCCGGGATCCGGGCGGCCACGTCCGGGAGATCGCACGATGACCGCCGCACCCGGACCCGCGACAGCGGCCGCGACCGTCGCGCCCGGTCCCACGGACGCCGAGATCCGCGCGCTCCTGTCGTCCCTGGACGGCCAGCGCCGCCACGTCCTCGGCATCCTCGAAGGGCTCGACGAGGAGGCGCTGCGGCTGCCCGTGCTGCCGTCCGGGTGGACCTGTCTCGGCCTCGTCCAGCATCTGGCGCTCGATGTCGAACGGTTCTGGTTCCGTGCCGTGTTCACGGGCGACACGACCGTGATCGCCGCCCTGGACGAGATCGACGACGCCTGGCAGGTGGACCCCGGCGTCACGGTCGCCGAGGTCCTCGACCGGTACCGCGCGGAGATCGCTCTCGCGGACGCCGTCGTCACCGCGGCGGCGGCCGGTGCGCCCCTGGCCTGGTGGCCCCACGACCAGTTCGGCGCACCGCACCTGCACACCCTGCGGGACGTCCTGCTGCACGTCATCACCGAGACCGCGTGCCACGCCGGTCATCTCGACGCGGCACGCGAACTCCTCGACGGCCGGCGCTGGCTGGTCCTGACGTAGGGCCGCCGTTCGGACCGCTCCGGGCCTACCGGCCCTCCCCGCCGTCCGCGATGGCCTCGGCGACCTCCGCCACCCGCTCCTGCTCCTCCACCGCGAACCGCTCCCGGTCCAGCTGTTCGGCTATCTCCTCGTCCTGCGCCATGAGGAGGTCCAGGCTGGAGTCGCCCAGCTCCAGGACGCCCATGTCGACGTACGCCTTCTGGAGCCGTTCGCCCCACAGGCCGATGTCCTTCACGCACGGGACGATGCGGCTGAACAGCAGCTTGCGGAAGAGCTGGAGGAACTCCGAGTGCTCGGAGAGCTCCTTCGCCTCCTGCTTGCCGATGCCGAAGTTCTCCAGCACCTCCACACCGCTGAGCCGGTCGCGCATGAGGTAGCAGCCCTCGATGACGAACTCCTCGCGCTCGCGCAGTTCGGCGTCGCTCAGCTGCTTGTAGTAGTCGCGCAGCGCCATCCGGCCGAAGGCGACATGGCGGGCCTCGTCCTGCATGACGTACGCGAGGATCTGCTTCGGCAGCGGCTTGGTGGTGGTGTCGCGGATCATGCCGAACGCGGCCAGGGCCAGGCCCTCGATGAGGACCTGCATGCCGAGGTAGGGCATGTCCCAGCGCGAGTCGCGGAGGGTGTCGCCGAGCAGCCCCTGGAGGTTGTCGTTGACCGGGTAGAGCATCCCGATCTTCTCGTGCAGGAACCGGCCGTAGATCTCCGCGTGCCGCGCCTCGTCCATGGTCTGGGTCGCGGAGTAGAACTTGGCGTCCAGGTCGGGGACGGACTCGACGATGCGGGCCGCGCAGACCATGGCGCCCTGTTCACCGTGGAGGAACTGGCTGAACTGCCAGGAGGTGTAGTGCTTGCGCAGCTCTCCCCGGTCCTTCTCGGTCATCTTCGCCCAGTGCGGGGTGCCGTACAGGGTGAGGGCCTCGTCGGGGGTGCCGAGCGGGTCGGTGGGGTCGACCTCCAGGCTCCAGTCGATGCGCTTGTTGCCGTCCCACTGCTTGTCCTTGCCCTTCTGGTACAGGGCGAGGAGCCGCTCACGGCCGTCGTCGTAGTCCCAGCTGAACCGGGCGGCGCCCGAGGCGGGCACCGTCCACAGCGGCTGCTCGGGGGCGGTGGTGTAGAGGTCGTGTGTCGACACGGACGGCTCCTTCGCCTCGCGGTCTTGCGGTAAGTCCCCCAGGACCTTTCTCAGTTGGCAGGTTCACACGCTGGTAGACGCCGGGTCAACAAGTCGCGCACAAGGGATTGACGGCCTTGCTGACAGGCAGTCTCATAGTGGGTGACCGTCGGTAACCCTTGGGAGAGGTACGTCCAGCCATGACGACCGTGACCGAACGCGATGTGCAGTTGCTCCGCGACGCACTCGGCCCGCTCCGCGACCGCGAGCAGATCGCCGAACGGCTGCTGGAGGCCTCGGCCAAGCACTCCTTCGACCCGGACAAGGAGCTCGACTGGGACGCGGCGGCCGAGGACGGCAAGTGGTTCTGGCCGCCCGAGCTGCTCTCCCTCTACGACACCCCGATGTGGAAGCGGATGTCGCAGGAGCAGCGGCAGGAGCTGGCCCGCCACGAGGCCGCCTCGCTGGCCTCGCTCGGCATCTGGTTCGAGATCATCCTGATGCAGCTGCTGGTCCGGCACATCTACGACAAGCCGGTGGTCAGCAACCACGTCCGCTACGCGCTCACCGAGATCGCCGACGAGTGCCGGCACTCGATGATGTTCGGCCGCATGATCACCTGGGGCGGCGCGCCCTGCTACCCGGTGCCGCGCCGCTACCACAATCTGGCGCGCGTCCTGAAGACCGTGTCCACGACGCCCGGTTCGTTCGCGGCGACGCTGCTCGGCGAGGAGATCCTCGACTGGATGCAGCGGCTGACCTTCCCCGACGAGCGCGTCCAGACCCTGGTGCGCGGCGTGACCCGCATCCATGTCGTCGAGGAGGCGCGGCATGTCCGTTACGCCCGCGAGGAGTTGCGCCGCCAGATGGTGACCGCCCCGCGCTGGGAGCGCGAGCTCACCCGGGTGAGCTGCGGGGAGGCGGCGCGCGTCTTCTCCGTCTGCTTCGTCAATCCGCAGGTGTACGAGAACGTCGGCCTGGACCGCCGGGAGGCCGTGGCCCAGGTGAAGGCCAGCGGCCACCGGGCGGAGGTCATGCAGTCCGGGGCCAAGCGGCTGACGGACTTCTTCGACGACATCGGGGTCCTCAACGGGCCGGGACGCAGGCTGTGGAAGAGCTCGGGCCTGCTGGCCTGACGGCGCCGGCGATTAGGCTGGCCGGTATGACCCCTGCCGCAGCCGCGCCGCCCAGCCGTGCGTACCGAAGGCTCAGCGTCGAGGAACGCCGCACCCAGCTCCTGGGCGCGGCGCTCACCCTCTTCGCGCACCGGGCCCCCGACGAGGTCTCGCTCGACGAGGTCGCGACGGTCGCCGGGGTGTCCCGCCCCCTGGTCTACCGCTACTTCCCCGGCGGGCGGCAGCAGTTGTACGAGGCCGCGCTGAGGTCTGCCGCCGAGGAGCTGAAACTCTGCTTCGCCGAACCGGCCGTGGGCCCGCCCACGGAACGGGTGACACGGGTCCTGGACCGCTACCTCGCCTTCGTCGACCAGCACGACGCAGGTTTCAGCGCCCTGCTGCGCGGCGGCAGTGTCGCCGAGACGTCCCGGACGAGCACGATCGTCGACGAGGTCCGGCGGGCGGCGGCCGAGCAGATCCTGCTGCATCTGGGCCGGGGCGCGGGCAGCGAACCCGCGCCGCGGCTGCGGATGATGGTGCGGACCTGGATCGCCGCGGTCGAGGCGGCCTCGCTGATCTGGCTGGACGAGGGGAAGCAGCCGGCCGCCTCCGAGCTGCGGGACTGGCTCGTCGACCAGTTCATCGGCCTGCTCGCCGTCACCGCGGCCACCGACCCGGAGACCGCGGCCGCGGTGGCCGAACTGCTGCCGCTGGAGACCGCGGCGGGCCCGGCCGGCCGGCTGGCGGACCGGCTGGTGCCCCTGATCGGCGCGGCGGCGCATCTGCTGCCGGCGGACTGACCGGCAGGACCGGCAGACCGGGCCGCCCGGGCCGCCCGGACCGATCGGTCAGACTGGGGCGGTGAGAAGCGAGAACACCCCCTTCACCGGCGGGCCGCTGGACGGACGGGTCCTGCCCGTCCTCGTCGGCGCGACCGGCCACCCGCCCAAGTGGTACGAGGTCCCGGTCCCGGACGCCGACGGCGGCCCGGCCACCGTGCACGCGTACCGGAGGGTCCCGGCCGGGTACTCCAAGCGGCTGGGGATCCAGCGCGGCTGGGTGTACGAGTACGCCCCGGAGGGCCGCGAACGCCACCGCCCCAAGTGGCCCTGGTCGAAGCCCGGCTGATGTCCCCGGCCGGAATGGGGGTGGGCGCGGCACCTCGGTCTAAGATCGACGGTCTGGTCCGAAGGACGGTCACAAGGGGGTGCGCCATGGAGGCGCTGCGTCAGGACGATCCACGCCGCTTCGGCCCGTACACCGTGCTGGTGCGGTTCCGTGAGACGGCCGCCGCGGTCCAGTACCTCGCCCGCGGCGCGGATCCGGACGATCTCGTCGTGGTCACCGCGGCCCGGCCGGCGCTGGCCGCTGTGCCCGCGTTCCGGCGCCGCTTCCAGTCCGAGGCCCGCACCGCCGACCGGCTGGCCGGCGGCTGGGTGGCGGCCCGGCTCGACTCCCGTACGGACGGCTCCGGCGACGACGACCCGCTGTGGACGGCCTCGGCGTACGTACCGTCGCTGACGCTCGCCGAGGCCGTCGACATCGCGGGGCCGCTGCCCGAGCGTGCCGTACGGATACTGGGCGCGGGCATCGCCGAAACGCTCTCCCGGGTCCACGCGACGGGAGCCGTGCTCCAGGGACTGGCCCCCAGGACCGTGCTGGTGGCCGAGGACGGGCCCCGGCTCACCGCCTTCGGGCCGCTGGGTGCGGCGGCCGACGCCGAGGCACGGCCGGGCGGACAGCTCTCCGTGCGGCTCGGCTACCTGACCCCGGAGCAGGTGGCGGGCAAGGAGGCAGGACCGGCGTCGGACCTCTTCGTGCTGGGCCTGCTGCTCGCGTACGCGGCGACGGGAAGCACCCCGCTGGCGGACGGCCCGGCGGACGAGGCGGCCGAACGGATCGCACACACCGACCCCCGGCTCGACGACGTCCCGGAGGCGTTGCGCGAGCTGGTCGCCCGCTGCCTGGCGAAGGACCCGGCCGAGCGGCCCGCCGCGGGTGCGGTGGCGGCGGAGCTGGCCCTCGAAGGCGCGGCCGGGCTGGCCAAGGGCGGCTGGCTGCCGGCGCCGCTGGCGTCCGCCGTGGCCCAGCAGGACGCCCGGGCCCGGATGCTGGCCTCCGCCCCGCCCGCCGACCTGGCGGAGCCGGCCGACGTCCAGGACGCCGCCCCGCCCGTCGCCGTGACGGAATCCGATGGCACCCAGGACAGTCAGGACATCCAGGACACCCCGCCGGCCGCCGTCGACGCTCCCGCGGCCTCCCTGGTGAAGGCGCCCCCGGCGGACGCGTTCAGCGACAACGCGCCCGAGCCGTCGGCGACGCACGGTCCCGACGAGGCGCCGGCTCCTCCCGCTCCCGCCGCTCCCGCCCGCGACACCCGGACCGCGCAGCTGGGGATCGTCGATCCGCACGCGCCCCGGCCCGACCGCGTGACGGCCCAGCTCGCCATGCCGCAGCAGCTGCCGGGCTCCGGTCCGGGCATCCCCGCCGCACCCCAGACCCCGCACGCACTGCCGTCCGCCGGGCCCGCGGCACCCCTGCCGTCCGCCACTCCCCCTCCCCCGGCGGCCGCGAGGACCGCCCGGGTGGACCGCCGGGCGCTCCTGATCGGGGCCGCCGCCGGTGTCGCCGGGCTGCTGGTCGGGGGCGGCGGGGTGGCCGCGCTAGGTGGCGACGACGCGCCCGTGGAGGACCCCAAGCCCGCGCCGGAGCCCAGCCGGCCGACGGTCGCCGGGCTCCCTCCGCAGCCGCGCTGGATCTACACCCAGCCCGACACCGAACCGGCCCCGCTCACCGCCGCCCTGTGGAACGAACGGCTGCTGGTGCTGACCGGCGAGACCCAGGCGTCCGCCGTCGACCTGAACACCGGGCGCAGGCTCTGGGAGAGCCCGGACGCCGCCAAGGGGCAGGCCGCCCTGCCGGCCGGCAAGGAGTTCTGCTTCGTCGCCGGCCCGTCCGAGTTCCTGTGGCTGTCGGCGAAGGACGGGCGGGTGGCCCACCGGGTCGCGTACGCCGACGGGTTCGAAGGCGCTCCGCACCTGACGTTGCGCACCCTCGTCGGATCATCCGGTGCGCACATCTGGTTCACCGGATCGCACCAGGTCACCGTGAAGGCACCCAAGCCGAAGAAGGGCAAGAAGCCCGGCAAGGACCGGCAGGTCGTCAAGTCGTACCTGTTCGGGTACGACATCGAGCAGCGCAAGGAGCTGTGGCGCACGCCCGTGCCCAGCGGCCGGGGCCCGATCGCGCCCGTGTACCGGCTGGTGGCGATCCGGCAGGACGCCTTCGTCGTGCGGCAGGAACCGCTGACGCTCACCCCCGCCGACGTGAAGGCCGCCAAGGGCAAGGCCCTCTTCCGCAGCTTCGACCGGACGACCGGGAAGCAGCAGTGGATCAAGGCGTTCGGCACGGTCACGCCGGACGGGGCGGCCTCGGGGGACGCCGAAGGCGTGCTGTACGCGGCGGTCGGCGACGACCTCCGGGCCTTCGAGACGCCCGGCGGCAAGCCGAAGTGGACGCTGAACGGCACCCCGGGCTCGGTCTTCGGGCCCTCCGTCGAGGCCGACGACATCCTGCACACCAGCAACCGCAACCAGGAGGTGGGCGCCGTCGACCGGGCGACCGGACGGCTCGTCTGGCGGCGGTCGACGGAGGCCGCGGCCAACGGCTCCGCCCCGCGGGTCACGCTCAGCGGCTCGGGCGGCACGCTCCTCGCGGCGGGCCCGGCGCAGGTCACCGCCTTCGCGGCGGCCGACGGGCGGCGGCTGTGGAAGTTCCAGGACATCGGGGCGCAGGACCCGAAGGGGGCGACGGTCACCGCCTCGTACCAGGTACTGGCCTACGGGAAGACCGCGATCGTCCGGCGCGGGCGCGTGGTCTACGCGTTCCCGGTGGCCTGACCGGAGCGCCGCCCGCGGGGACCCCCTCCGCGGGCCCGTTCCGCCGCCTTCCGGGGGAATCGGACCGCCGCCACGCCCGCAGGTTCTTGCATCGCCCCGCGACGGGTGAGCGTATGGACGGATTGCGCTCACTCATGGGGTAGTCACACGATTCGCCCCGTTCCCGGAGGTGGTGTCGTGGCGGGCAGGCTCCTGCGCTCCTTCGGCACGGCGGCGCTCGCCGCCGTCGTCGTGGCCTCACCGGCCGCCGCCGTCGCGGCCCCCTCGCCGGGCCCCTCGGACCCCGCCGCCCCGGCGGCCGGACCCGAGGCGGCTCCCGAGGCCGCGCCCGGTACCGTCGCCGGGCTGCTGACCCGGCTCCAGGGGCTCTACCAGCAGGCCGAGGAGGCCACCGAGACGTACAACGGGACGGCGGCCGAGCTGAAGAAGCGGACCGCCCAGGCGAAGAAGCTGGACGCCTCGCTCGTCGCCGCCCGACTCTCGCTGGCCCGCAGCCACGACGCCGCCGGCCGGCTGGCCCGTGAGCAGTACCAGGGCCGGTCCGACTTCTCCGCGTACCTCCAGCTGCTGCTGATCCGCGACCCCGAGCACGCCCTGGACCAGGGGCAGGTCATCCAGCGGCTGGCCGCCGGGCGGGCCGCGACGGTGAAGCGGCTCACCGGCGCCGAGAAGCGGGCCGACGAGCTGGCGAAGGAATCCCGCAAGGTGCTCGACAGGCAACAGGTGCTGGCCGCCCGGCAGAAGAAGGAACGCGACGCCGTCCGGACGAAGCTGAGGGACGTCGAGACCCTGCTCGCCACGCTCTCCGCCGACCGGCTCGCCGAGGTCTCCCGCCTCGAACAGGAGGGCACGGACCAGGCCCAGAAGGCTTTGGTCGCCTCCGGTGCGCTGTCCTCGGCCCGGCCGGCGACGGCGGAGGGCGGCGAGGCCGTCCGGTACGCGATCGAACAGATCGGCAAGCCGTACGTGTGGGGCGCGGAGGGCCCCGACTCGTTCGACTGCTCGGGGCTCACCTCGCAGGCCTGGGCGAGCGCCGGGCGCACCATCCCCCGGACCTCGCAGGAGCAGTGGCGGCAGCTGCGGAAGGTGGAGCTGAGCGCGCTTCGCCCGGGAGACCTGGTGATCTACTTCCCGAAGGCGACCCATGTGGCGCTCTACATCGGCAACGGCCTGGTGGTGCAGGCCCCGCGGCCCGGGGCGCAGGTGAAGGTCTCACCGCTGGCGGCGAATCCGCTGCTGGGCGCGGTGCGGCCGGATCCGGAGAGCACTCCGCTGACCACGTACACGCCACCGGAACTCCCCGAGGGGGCGTCCGAGGGCGCGGACGAGGGGTACGGGGAGTCCTCCGCACCCGACGCGTAGGTCCGCGGACCGAAACGCACCGGCCGGGCCGGGCGCCGCCGGATGGTCCGACGGGCCCCGGCCCGGCCGGTGCGTCTCTGGGTGCGGGTGGCTCAGGAAGCCGGGCCCGCGACCGAGGCGAGGTACGCGTTCGTCTTCTCCGGCTCGTAGAAGAAGTTCTCGAAGTCCGCCGGGTTGTTGAACCCGTTCGCGAAGCGGTCGGCGACGGGCTGGAGCTGGCCGGCGGCGCCGATCAGGTTCAGCACGTGCTCCGGCGGGGCGCCGAGCATCGCGTTCGTCCACTTCGTGACGTGCTGGGCGGTGTCCCAGTAGCGGTCGAACGTGGACTGCATCCACGTCTCGTCGAAGGCGCGGTCGCCGTGCTCGATGATCGAGTCCAGGTAGGCGTTCGCACACTTGGAGGCCGAGTTGGAGCCCTGGCCGGTGATCGGGTCGTTGGCGACGACCACGTCCGCCACGCCGAGCACCAGGCCGCCGCCGGGCAGCCGGCCGATCGGCTTGCGGACGGTCGGGGCGTAACGGCCCGCCAGGGTGCCGTTGGCGTCGGTCAGCTCGACCTTGGTGGCGCGCGCGTACTCCCACGGGGTGAACCGCTCCATGAGCTCCAGCGTCTTGGCGAGGTGCTCCGACGGGTCCTTGATGCCCTGGAAGGCGTCGAGCGGTCCGCCCGGGACGCCCTCCCAGAACAGGATGTCGGCGCGGCCCGAGGTGGTCAGGGTCGGCATCACGAAGAGCTCGCCGACGCCCGGGACCAGGTTGCAGCGGACCGCGTCGAACTCGGGGTGCTCCGGACGCGGGCCCATGCCGTGGACGTACGCGACGGCCAGGGCGCGCTGCGGGGCGTCGTACGGCGAACGGGAGGCGTCCCGGCCGAACATGGAGACGAGCTCGCCCTTGCCGGCCGAGACCATCACCAGGTCGTAGGTGCGGGAGAAGTAGTCCAGGTCGGACACGGCCGCACCGTGGATGACGAGCTGTCCGCCGCGCTGGGCGAACGTCTCCATCCAGCCGGCCATCTTGACGCGCTGGTCCACGGACTGGGCGAAGCCGTCCAGCTTGCCGACCCAGTCGATGGCGCGCGAGGAGTCGGGCGCGGCGACCGAGACGCCGAGGCCCTCGATGCGCGGGGCCTGGGACTCCCAGAAGTTGAGCTGGTAGTCCCGCTCGTGCTGGAGCGCCGTGTGGAACATGCACTGCGTGGACATGACCCGGCCGGAGCGGATCTCGTCCGCCGTGCGGTTGGACATGAGGGTGACTTCGTAGCCTCTGGACTGCAGTCCGAGGGCGAGCTGGAGACCGGACTGGCCGGCTCCGACTATGAGTATCTTCCGCATCGCGGTTCTCCGTTGTGTGTGGCTATGCCGGGGTGGCGTCGAGTGCATGGCCCACCAGGGCCAGCAGCGACTCGACGACGGTGATCCTGTTACGCGCGTCCATGATCACAACAGGCACGTGCGGAGGGACCGTCAGGGCCTCCCGGACGTCATCGGCCTCGAACCCGGGCGTTCCCTCGAAATGGTTGACGGCCACGATGTACGGCAGGCCGCAGCTCTCGAAGTAGTCGAGGGCGGGGAAGCAGTCGGCGAGCCGGCGGGTGTCGGCCATCACGACCGCGCCGATCGCGCCGCGCACCAGGTCGTCCCACATGAACCAGAAGCGCTGCTGGCCGGGTGTGCCGAAGACGTACAGCACCAGGTCGTCGTCCAGGGTCAGCCGGCCGAAGTCCATGGCGACGGTCGTGGTGACCTTGTCGGGCGTCGCGGTGAGGTCGTCGGTCTCCTCGCTCGCCTGGGTCATCATCGCTTCGGTCTTCAGCGGGGTGATCTCGGAGACCGAGCCCACGAAGGTGGTCTTGCCCACGCCGAAGCCGCCCGCGACGACTATCTTCGTGGCGATCGGCGCCCGGGTGTGGTCGAGCTGCCAGGCCTGCAGCGCTTCGTCGGCCTGGTCCTTGGGGCCCGGCTGGCGAGGGGCGAACAGCGCCGACTCAGAGACGACGGAGTCCATTGAGCACCCTTTCGAGCAGCGCGCGGTCGGGCTGGCCGGTGCCGTGACCGGTTCCGTACACGCGGATCTTTCCCTGGTCGGCCAAGTCGCTGAGCAGCACCCTGACCACGCCGAGCGGCATCTTCAGGAGTGCGGAGATCTCCGCGACGGTACGCATCCGCCGGCAGAGCTCGACGATGGCCCGGAGCTCCGGCATCACACGCGAGGCCAGGTTTCCGTTGGTCAGTTCGCGTCGCTCGTCCGGGGCTTCGAGCGCGGCCACGAACGTCTCGACGAGCAGCACGTGCCCGAAGCGGGTGCGGCCGCCGGTGAGCGAGTACGGGCGGACGCGTGCGGGCCGTTTGTCGGCGCCGCGCACGGGGAGCCTGCGGGCGGGTTCGGCGGCGGCGTGGGTCACTGGGCGCTCTCCATCGATTTGCGCAGCTCACTGCGGAGTTCGGGGGTGAGTACGTGTCCGGCACGGCCGACGAAGAGCGCCATGTGGTAGGCGATGACGCTCATGTCGCAGTCGGGGGTGGCGTGCACCCCGAGCAGCGAGCCGTCGCTGATCGACATGACGAAGACGCTGCCCTCGTCCATGGCGACCATGGTCTGCTTGACGCCGCCGCCGTCCATCAGCTTCGCGGCGCCGACGGTGAGGCTGCCGATGCCGGAGACGATGGTCGCCAGGTCGGCGCTGGAGCCACGGGGGCCGTCCTGCCTGCCGGTCACCGGGGCGCTCTGGTGGCCGGGGTCGGAGGAGAGCAGCATGAGCCCGTCGGACGAGACGACGGTGACCGAGTGGACCCCTGGCACCTCCTCCACCAGATTGCTCAGCAACCAGTGAAGGTTCCGGGCCTCGGTACTCAGCCCGAATGTGCTGGGCGCAGTCAACTGCGTGCCTCCTCGACTGTGTCCCCCGTCTCCCCGGTACGGCCATCGGTACGGCCGGCCGGCTCAGTGTGCTCGGTACGTGTGGTGCCGGTGGCCGGGGCGGTGGCCTCGGCGATCTCCGCCTCGACGTCCCTGCGGCCGTTCTTCGCGCCCTGGTGGAAGCCGCCGAGCCGGCGGCGCAGGGCCTCCTTGTCCACGCTGCCCTTGCGTTCGGCCGTGGGGACGGCCGCGGGCTTGACGACCCGGGGGGTGCGCTTGGGCAGTCCCTTGTCGGTGGTCCGCTCGGGCTCGGCGTGGCGCGGCCCGGGCAGGGCGTCGGCCACGGGGCTCGCGGGGGCGGCCGGCTCCGGGGCGGGCACGGGGGCCGGGGCGGCGGGCCGGCCGGTGCCCTCGTCCGCGGTGCGCTCGTGGCGGTCGGGACCGATGGCGTACGGCCCGTCGGCGGTGGCGGGCTCCGGGCCGTCCCCGAAGGCGGGGGCGTGCGTGAACTCGGGTACGTCGTCGAACTCGGGCACACGCGGGAGCCGGACCTGCATCGTGGTCTCGGCCTCGCTCTCGGCGGGCACGAAGGACGCGGGGTCCGGCGCGGACGCCTGCGCGGACCGTGTCTCCGGCTCCGGCTCCGGCGCGACCGGGGGCGCGTGGTCGGGCACCGGGACGGCCGGGGTGCGGACCTCGGCAGCGGCCGCGGGGACGGTTGCCGGGCCGGCCTCGGCGATGGTCTGCTCGGCCGCCGCGATCAGCGGGTCGCCGGGCAGCGCGAGGGTGCGGCGCGGCAGGGCGTTGGAGTTGGCCTCGGCGACCGAACCGGGGAGGTTCAGCGTCGGGGCGTCGCCGGGGGCCGTGACCGGCGGCGGGGTGGCGGCCGGGGGCGCCTTCGGCAGCAGGGCCTGCGGCAGAACGACGACGGCGGTCACGCCGCTGCCCTTCTGCTCGCGCAGCTGGACCCGGACGCCGTGGCGCGCGGCCAGCAGCGAGGTCACCTGGAGGCCGAGACCGGCGCCGTCCGCGCTCTGCTCGCCCGCCTCGAAGAGCGACGGGTCACCGAGCCGGGTGTTGAGCTCGCCCATCCGCACGGACGACATGCCGATGCCCTCGTCCTGCACGGAGAGCATCACCTCACCGGTCTCCAGCAGCCAGCCGGAGAGCTGGACATGGGAGTCCGGCGGGGAGAACGAGGTGGCGTTCTCCAGGAGTTCGGCGACGAGGTGGCTGAGGTCGTCGGCGGCGAACCCGGCGACCTGGGCGTGCGGCGGCAGGGACTGGATGGTGACCCGCTCGTACCGCTCGATCTCGCTGACCGCGGCGCGCAGGACGTCGACCAGCGGGATCGGTCCGGGGTGCCCGTGGCCGTGCTCGGCGCCCGCGAGGACCAGCATGTTCTCGCTGTGGCGGCGCATGACGGTGGCCATGTGGTCGAGCTTGAACAGCGTGCCGAGCCGCTCCGGGTCCTGCTCGCGCTCCTCCAGCGACTCGATGACGCCGAGCTGGCGCTCGACGAGACCGAGGGTGCGCAGCGAGAGGTTGACGAAGGTGTGGTGGACGGTGTTCTTCAGCTTCTCCAGCTGGGCCGCGAGATCGGCGGTGTGGACCTGGAGTTCCGCACGCTGGAGGGTGAGGGCCTCGCGGCCGGCGATCAGTTCGCCGCGCTCGCTCTCCAGCTTCTCGAACCGTCCGCCGAACTCGTGGAGCAGTCCGTGGAGCCGGCCGTGCAGGGCGTTGATGGAGCGGACGACCTGGGCGAACTCGTCGTTGCGGCCGGTGTAGCGGACCGGTTCGGCCGACTCGGGTTCCGCGGCGAGGCGGCCGGCGCCGATGCGCAGGACGGCGAGCGGCTGGGTGAGGGTGCGGGCCACGGCGGTGGAGACGCCGACGGCGATGAGCAGGCAGCCGCCGAGGAGGGCGATCCGCAGTTCGAGCGCCGTGACGTCGTCGTCGCGCAGCTGGCCGAGGCGCTGCACCTGGGCGGTGCCGAGGGCGGACTCGACGCCGCGCATCCGGTCGATCCGGGCGGAGAGCGCCGCCTGGAGCTTCTTGCTGCTGGTCTTCTGGTCGGACTCGGAGAGCTCGGGGCGGTCGGTGAGCCCGGCGAGGTACTTCTCGGCGCTGTTGACCTCGGGTCCGGTGACGGTGGTGGCCAGCTTGTCGCGGGCGGTGGCGCCGGCGGACTGGTCGAAGGAGGCCAGTGCGGAGAGTTCGCCGACCCGGGCCTGCTGGGCGGCGCCGCTCAGCGCGTCACGGGTGCGGTCCTCCTTGGTCTCGCCCTCGTCCTGGGGCTGGACGGGCAGGCCGGTGAACGGGTCGGTCTGCGGGGCGGCCGGCTCCTTGCGGGGGACGGCGAGGGCGGCGAGCAGCAGCCCGCGGGTGGCGGAGGCCTGTTCGGTGGCCCGGCCGAGCGCGAGCGGGGTGCGGGCCGCCTCGGCGGCGCGCGGCGGGGTCTTGTCCGCGAGTTCGTTGGCGAGGTCGTGGAGCTTGGAGATGACCTCGGTGTACGCCTGGTGGGCCTCCAGCGCCGTGCCCTTGCCGCCCACGGCGTCCCGCCGCAGCGAGGGGATGGTGGAGAGGTCGCGGCGCAGGTCGGCGGGGGCCGTGTCCCGGATCTCGTCCACCTGCTGGTCGACACGGGCGCTGCGGCTCCCCGCGGCGGAGCTCGTCCCGCCGGGCTTGCCCTCCCGGCCGGCGGCGATGAACGCGGTGACCTCGTCGCGCTCGTCGGCGAGGGAGTGCGCGAGCGCGATGGCCTGCTGGTTCAGCTCCGCGAGGGTGACCAGCCGCTGCGACTCGGTCAGGTCGGACGAGGCGCTCAGAGCCGCGGGCGCCCCCGCGGCTATGACGGTGATCCCGACGACCGCGACGCCCGCGACGAGCCGGCTGCGGACGCGCACGGTGCGCCCGCTCTCAGCCGGCGCCGAAGGCGCCACCCCGGAACCGTTCTGCTTGCTGCCCTTGCTCCGAGGCCGCTTCTTCTGCACCGGTGCTCGCAATCTTGACTCGTCCGCCCTTGAAGCAGAGGTGACGCACGGTCACGTGAACGAGCGCCCCGACCCCTGGTACGGCTTCTGACCATTCCAGTGCTTTTGAGAGGGGGGCGCGCATCAACCGCTCCGCCACTCGAACGAGTGAACATCACTCCGGAGTTGGCGAACAAGTCTCCCCCCGGGCCCCGGACGGCACACGCGGGCGCCCGGCTGGAACTTCGGGGCAGGCTTTGGCAGGATGCCCGCCCGCACACTCTCCGGAGTGATTCCTTCCGCTCCAGCCGCCCGCCTGACCTGCTGGTACGGGCCAATCCCCGGTCCGTGCAGGCTCCGTGAAGGCGTCGTGCAGACTGACCGCATGCGCATCGAACTCGCCACCGCCCCCGGCACTCCCGGGCGACCGAACGAGGACTGGGCCGCCACCGTCCTGCCCGCCTCCGGCCAGGGTGGGGGGGTCGTACTGCTCGACGGCGTGACCCCGCCACAGGGGGACGACGGTTGTGTGCACTCGGTCCCGTGGTTCACCGCCCGGCTGGGCGGCGCCCTGGTCGAACTGTCGGGTTCGCGGCGGGATCTGACCCTGCGGGAGGTCCTCGCGGAGTCCATCCGGCGCACCGCCGACACGCATCGTTCCCTGTGTGACCTTTCTCACGTGCGTACGCCACAGGCAACTGCCGTCGTGGTGCGTTGGGACGAGGAGGAGATCGAGTACCTGGTGCTGTCCGACTCGGTCCTGCTGTTCGAGTCGCCCGTCGGCACGGTCGGCGCCCTGCTGGACGACCGGCTCGACCGGCTGCCGCCGGGCTCCCTGGCCTCCGAGGCGATCGCCGACGCGCGGGTGCGGAACAAGGAGGGCGGCTTCTTCACCGCCGCCGCCGACCCGGCCGTGGCGGACCGCGCGGTCACGGGGCGGACGCCGCGCGCCGAGGTGCGTGCGGTGGCCGCGCTGACGGACGGGGCGAGCCGCTGGACGGAGATGTTCGGCGAGGGCGACTGGACGGCCTGCTTCCGGGTGCTCCACAAGGAGGGGCCGCAGGGGCTGATCGACCGGGTCCGGGCCCTGGAGGACGCGGACACGGAGCGTAGGCACCTGCGGCGGAGCAAGACCCATGACGACGCGACGGCGGTCTTCGCCCAGCTGTGAGCCGCCGGGCGGGCGCCCTGCCGCCCCCGCGGGCCGGCCGCCCCCGCCTCCCCCGCCCGTGATCAGTCCTCGGCGCGGGCGTTCAGCTGGTGCAGCAGCCGGGCCAGATCCGCCACTTCGGCGCGGTCCCAGTCGGCGAGCTTGCGCACGTAGCGGTCGCGGCGGGCGTCGCGGACGCTGCGGAAGCGGGCGAGGCCCTCGTCGGTGAGGTGGACGAGGAAGGCCCGGCCGTCGGCCGGGTCGGGCTCGCGCGCCACCAGTCCGAGCGTTTCCAGAGCACGCAGTTGACGGCTCATGGTGGCCTTGCCGACACCGAAGTAGGAGGCGAGGTCGGTGGCCCGCTGCCGGCCGGCCGATTCGAGCCGCACGAACAGCCCGTAGGCCGCGGCCTCCAGTTCGGGGTGGACCTCGCGCGCCATCTCGCCGGAGTTCGCCCGGGCACGGCGCAGGAAAACCGCCAACTCCAGCTCCAGGGCCAGAAATTCGTGGTCCACACCACTTCCTCCGCTTGCGCCGGGTTCACTCCCGCTTTCGCTCCCGTGCACGTCAACACCCCTCATGAGCTTTCCCGCCGCTGAAAGTTTCTTTCACCGCTGGTCATCGCCGCAGCTCCGCCAGTATTTCGCAGGAGTAGACCAACGGCACCGTCCTGGCCCTCTTCCGCGACCCGGGTCTACGTGCGTAGCGTCATGCATGGCATGTTCACACCATGGCATGCCGCCAGGGGTGCGCCCGGCGCCCCCTGGGTCAGCAGGTCCCCCCACCGAGGCCTCGGAGGCACGCAATGCCCGTGCACAGATCCGGCTCCAAGACAGCTCGCCGCTCGCGCTTCGCCGCAGCGGGAACTCTGCTCGCAGCTCTCTCCCTCCTCGTCGCCCTGCCCGGCGCCGCGGGCGCGGCCACCGGAGACCCCACGCACCCCGCCCGGGGCACGGCCACGATGGGCATGGGCGTCATCGCCCACGACGGCCAGGGCGGACTGCCCACCAGCCGTGCGGTCCAGACCGAGGGTGTGGACGTCAGCGGTCACCAGAACGCCGTGAACTGGTCGGCGCTCTGGAGCAGCGGCGTCAAGTGGGCCTACGTCAAGGCCTCGGAGGGCACGTACTACACGAACGAGGACTTCACCCAGCAGTACAACGGCTCGTACAACGTCGGGATGATCCGCGGCTCGTACCACTTCGCCACCCCGGACACCACGAGCGGCGCCGTCCAGGCCAACTACTTCGTGGACCACGGCGGCGGCTGGTCCAAGGACGGCAGGACGCTGCCGGGCGTCCTCGACATCGAGTGGAATCCGTACGGGGCGCAGTGCTACGGCAAGACCGCGGCCGGGATGGTCTCCTGGATCCGCGACTTCGTGAACACCTACAAGGCGCGCACCGGACGCGACGCGGTCATCTACACCGCGACCAGCTGGTGGCAGTCCTGCACGGGCAACAGCGCGAGCTTCGGCACCACCAACCCGCTCTGGGTGGCCCGTTACAACACCACGGTCGGCACGCTCCCGGCCGGCTGGGGCTTCTACACGATCTGGCAGTACACCTCGACCGGCCCCACGGTCGGCGACCACAACCACTTCAACGGCGCCCTCGACCGCGTACAGGCACTGGCCAACGGCTGACCGCCCCCCGCCGGCAGCCGCCCGGCCCTTCCGTCCTTCCCCGCAGAGCCCGGTGACGCACCCAGTCGCCGGGCTCTGTCCCGTACGCCCCACCAGCACGGACACCCCCTATACATAGCGTGTATACGCACTATGTATAGTCCTTGCAGTTCGCACATAAGTGCGGTGTAAGCCATGAGGGAGTGACCTGCCGTGCCCAGTAGGACGAAGTCGATCGGTACGGGGTTGGCCGTCGCTCTTGTGACGGCGCTCACGCTGACGCTGAGCGGCTGCTCGATGGAGACCACGGCCCCCGGATCCGCCCGCGGCGACGCCGGCTCCGACGCCAAGGGCTCGTTCGGCCCGGTGGACTGCCGCGAGGCCAAGTGCATCGCCCTGACCTTCGACGCGGGCCCGGCCGAGGACACCCCCCACCTGCTGGACATCCTCAAGAAGGAGAAGGTCCACGCGACCTTCTTCCTGCTGGGCAAGAACCATGTGAAGAAGCACCCCGAGACCGTCCGCCGCATCGAGGCCGAAGGGCACGAGGTGGCCAACCACACCTGGTCGCACGAGATCCTGACGGACAAGAAGCCCGCCGAGATACGCGCCGAGCTGGAGAAGACGCAGGACGCGATCGAGGCGATCACCGGCAAGAAGCCGCGGCTGATGCGCCCGCCCCAGGGCCGGACCGACGACACCGTCTCCGGGATCAGCAAGGACCTCGGCCTGTCGCAGATCCTGTGGAGCGCCACCGCCAAGGACTACTCGACGACTGACTCCGCGCTGATCAAGAAGCGGATACTCGACCAGGCGAGCAGGGACGGCATCATCCTGCTGCACGACATCTACAAGGGCTCGGTCCCCGCCGTGCCGGGCATCATCCACGAGCTGAAGAAGCGCGGCTACACCTTCGTGACCGTGCCCCAGCTGATGGCCCCGGCCGAGCCGGTCCCCGGGACCATCTACCGCCCCTGAGCCCGCCGGACACGCGGAACGGCCCGCCTCCCCGCGAGGGGGGACGGGCCGTCCGTACCGGCCGTGTCCGCAGTGCCGCGTCCGTCACGCCGTGACAGCTACGCCGCGGCCGGGATCCTTCGCTCCGCCGGTGCCGAGGCCGGCGCCAGGGCGATCTCCAGCACCTGGCGGACGTCCGTGACCGGGTGGACCTCCAGCGTGTCCAGCACCTCGGCGGGGACGTCGTCCAGATCGGCCTCGTTGCGCTGGGGGATCACCACGGTGGTGATGCCCGCGCGGTGCGCGGCCAGCAGCTTCTGCTTCAGGCCGCCGATCGGCAGCACCCGGCCGGTCAGCGACACCTCGCCGGTCATCGCCACATCCGTGCGGACCAGCCGCCCGGAGAGCAGCGAGGCCAGCGCGGTCGTCAGGGTGATGCCCGCGCTCGGGCCGTCCTTGGGGACCGCGCCCGCCGGGAAGTGGATGTGCACGCCCCGGTCCTTGAGGTCGGCGACCGGCAGTTCGAGCTCCGCGCCGTGCGAGCGCAGGAAGCTCAGCGCGATCTGCGCGGACTCCTTCATGACGTCGCCGAGCTGACCGGTGAGGGTCAGTCCGGACGCCCCGGTCTCCGGATCGGCGAGCGACGCCTCCACGAAGAGGACGTCACCGCCCGCCCCGGTGACCGCGAGCCCGGTGGCCACGCCCGGCACCGCGGTGCGGCGCTCGGCCGGGTCCTGGGCGGACTCGGGGACGTGGTGCGGCCGGCCGATGAGCCCGCGCAGGTCCTCGTCGGTCACCGTGAACGGCAGTTCCCGGTCACCGAGCTCGTGCTGGGCCGCGACCTTGCGCAGCAGCCGGGCGACGGCCCGCTCCAGGTTCCGGACCCCGGCCTCCCTCGTGTACTCGCCGGCCAGCTTCCGCAGCGCCGACTCGTCGAGAGCGACCTCGTCCTTCTCCAGGCCGGCCCGCTCCAGCTGGCGCGGGAGCAGGTGGTCGCGGGCGATGACGACCTTCTCGTCCTCGGTGTAGCCGTCGAGCCTGACCAGTTCCATCCGGTCGAGCAGCGCCTCCGGGATGGCTTCGAGCACATTCGCGGTGGCCAGGAAGACGACGTCGCTGAGGTCGAGTTCAACCTCCAGGTAGTGGTCGCGGAAGGTGTGGTTCTGCGCCGGGTCGAGCACTTCGAGCAGCGCCGCCGCCGGGTCGCCCCGGAAGTCGGAGCCGACCTTGTCGATCTCGTCGAGGAGGACGACCGGGTTCATCGAACCGGCCTCCTTGATGGCGCGGACGATGCGTCCGGGGAGCGCGCCGACGTACGTGCGCCGGTGGCCGCGGATCTCCGCCTCGTCCCGGACACCGCCGAGCGCGACGCGGACGAACTTGCGCCCCATGGCGTGCGCCACGGATTCACCGAGCGAGGTCTTGCCGACCCCGGGCGGGCCGACGAGGGCCAGCACGGCTCCCCCGCGACGCCCGCCGACCACTCCCAGTCCGCGGTCGGCACGCCGCTTGCGCACCGCGAGGTACTCGGTGATGCGCTCCTTCACGTCCTGCAGGCCGGCGTGTTCGGCGTCGAGGATCTCCTGGGCGCCCCTGATGTCGTAGGCGTCCTCGGTCCGCTCGGTCCACGGGAGTTCGAGGACGGTGTCCAGCCAGGTCCTGATCCAGGAGCCCTCGGGGCTCTGGTCGGAGGACCGTTCCAGCTTGTCGACCTCCTTGAGCGCGGCCTCGCGGACGTGCTCGGGGAGGTCGGCGGCCTCGACGCGCGACCGGTAGTCGTCGGACTCGTCGCCGGCACCGGGTTCACCGTTGAGCTCGGAGAGCTCCTTGCGCACGGCGTCGAGCTGGCGCCGCAGCAGGAACTCGCGCTGCTGCTTGTCGACGCCCTCCTGGACGTCCTTGGCGATCGACTCGGCGACGTCCTGTTCGGCGAGGTGCTCGCCGAGCCACTGGACGGCGAGCTTCAGCCGGGCGACCGGTTCCGCGGTCTCCAGCAGCTGCACCTTCTGGGCGATGCTGAGGAAGGGGGAGTATCCGGAGTTGTCGGCGAGCGCGGAGACGTCCTCGATCTGCTGGACCCGGTCCACGACCTGCCAGGCGCCGCGCTTCTTCAGCCAGCTGGTGGCGAGCGCCTTGTACTCCTTGACCAGCTCGGCGACGGCTCCGGGGAGGGGCTCGGGGACGGAGACGTCGACCCGGGTCCCTTCCACCCAGAGCGCGGCACCGGGACCACTGGTCCCGGCCCCGATCCGCACCCGTCCGCGGCCGCGGATGAGGGCGCCGGGATCGCCGTCGGACAGCCGGCCGACCTGCTCGACCGTGCCGATGACACCGATCCCGGTGTACGAGCCGTCGACGCGCGGAACGAGCAGCACCTCGGGCTTGCCACCGCCCTCGCCCGCCGCGGCCTGGGCGGCCTCGACGGCGGCACGGACCTCGGCGTCGGACAGATCGAGCGGAACCACCATTCCGGGCAGCACGACCTCGTCATCGAGCGGCAGCACAGGCAGGGTCAGCGGTGTGACGACGTTGGACTCAGTAGCCATGATCTCCCCTTCAGCACTCAAGTTGAGCTATGAAGACTCAATGCTCGTGAGCCGCTCAATGTTCCCCGGGGTGCGTTCGCTGTGAGCGATCGCGGTACGGGCGAGGCTGTCGCCGTGTGCCCCGTGCAACGCCGGCGACGGCCGGCATAGTCCCGCCGAAATTCCGTGGAGGACGGCGGCGGGGCCGGAGAGGATGACCCCATGACCGATGCCGCGCCCCCTTCGCACGCCCTGCTCGTCGTGGACGTCCAGAAGGCCGGGGTGACCGGCGGCCGGGCGGTTCCCGGCGCGGCCGGGCTGCTCGACCGGACGGCTGACCTGATCGCGCGGGCGCGCCGGGCCGGCGCCCTGGTCGTGCACCTCCAGAACGACGGTGCGCCCGGCCCGGACGACGAGCCGCACACCCCGGGCTGGGCGCTCCACCTCCCCGTCGAGGCCGGCCCGACGGAGTTCGTGATCCGCAAGACCAGGGACGACGGCTTCGCGCAGACGTCGCTGGGCTCCCTGCTGAGCGGGGCCGGCGTCGAGGCGGTCACTGTGTGCGGCGTGATGTCGGAGATGTGCGTCCAGGCGACGGCCCGCACGGCCCTGGCCCTCGGCTACCGGGTCGTCCTGCCCCACGACGCCCATGCGACGCAGGACATCCCGGCCGCGCCGGGGATCAGTGCGGCGGTCCCGGCCGCGGTGGTGTCACGGGTCGCCGCCTGGGCCATCAGCGGGGACGCCGAGGTCACCGTCCCGGCGGCGGACGTGAGGTTCGCGGCGCCGCGGACCGGGGCGCGCTGAGACCGTCACGAGCCGCCCGGAGCCCGGAAAAGCGCTTGCGCCGCCTCGTACGCTCTCTGCTGTGACCAAAGCGACCGAAACCCCGTTGCCCGAAGCCTCGTCGACCGATGCATCCTCGTCCGGCCCCGCCGGCCTGCTCCAGGCCTACGACGAGAACATGCGCGGTGCGCCCCCGAATCCGCCCGAGGGCGTCCACTACGAGGGGGACGGCGAACTGCTGCGCGTCGTGGGCCAGTTCCGCGGCTTCGTGACCACGCCCCGGGACGTGGGGGTGCGCGGGGCCGAGCTCGACGAGCTGATCGCCCGGCAGCGCGACCACTTCGCCGCACGCGGCGAGGCCGTGGAGTGGAAGACCCGCGGCCACGACCTGCCGGCCGACCTGACCGACCGTCTGCGCGCCGCGGGCTTCGTCCCCGAGGAGCGGGAGGCGGTCCTCATCGGCCGCGCGGAGGAGATGGCCGCCGACCCGGTGCTGCCGGACGGTGTGACGATCCGGCAGGTCACCGCCGAAGCCGATCTGCGGCGCATCGCCGTCGTGGAGTCGGAGATCTGGGGCGAGGACTGGAGCTGGCTGGGCGACGACCTGATGGCCCGGGTCGCCACCGCCCCCGACGAGATCGCCGTCTTCGTCGCCGAGGCCGGCGACGAGGTCGTCTCCGCGGCCTGGCTGGTCTTCCGTACGGGTACGGAGTTCGCCGGACTGTGGGGCGGCTCGACCCTGGCCGCGTGGCGGGGCCGCGGGATCTACCGCGCCCTGGTCGCCACCCGCGCGAGGCTGGCCGTCGCCCGCGGAAGCCGCTACCTCCAGGTCGACGCCTCCGACGACAGCGCCCCGATCCTGCGCCGGCTCGGCTTCCACGCCGTGACCACGACGACGCCGTACGTCTGGACACCGCCGCAGTCCTGAACGGCCGGGGCCGCCCGGGCGGCGCCTTCTCGCGCCGTGCGTGAACCGAGTGGCGTCCGGCCTCCGATAGAGAGGGTGTGAGCCACTTGCGCCCCTCGGGGGACGACCGGAACGACGAGGCGCTGCTGCGTGCCGTCGCCCAGGGGGACACGACGGCCCTGGCCGCCCTGTACGACCGGCACGCCGGATGGCTGCTGGCCCGGCTGAACCGCCGCTGTGCGGACGCCGAGACCGTACGGGAGGTGCTCCAGGACACCTTCGTCACGGCCTGGCGCTCCGCCGGTGCGCACCGGGGTGCCGAGGCCGGCGGCTGGCTCTGGGTGATCGCCGCGCGCCGGCTGGTCGACGCGCGGCGGAGCCGGGCCAGGACGGAGCGGGTGGCGCAGGCCGAGCACGCGGGCGGGGCGGAGTGGGCGGCCGACGTGCCGTCCGCCGAGGACCGGGTGCTGGCGGGCCTGGAGTACGGCGACGTGGGTGCCGCGCTCGACCGGATCTCGCCGGAACTCCGGGAGGTCCTGCGGGCGACGGTCATCGACGGGCTGACGACCCGGGAGGCCGCCGGGCTGCTCGGCATACCGGAGGGCACGGTCAAGACCCGTGCCCTGCGGGCCCGGCGCGAACTGCGGGCCGCGCTGGACCGGCTGGTCGTGGAGAGCGGACCGCTGGGAGGCATCGCATGACGGCCTGGCACGTGGCAGACGAACTGGCCCTGCGGTACGCGGCGGGCACCGCCGCCGAGACCGAGGCCTGGTCCCTGGAGAAGCACGTCGAGTCCTGTGCACGCTGCGCGGACCGGGTGTCGGGGGCGGTGTGCGGCCGGGGGGACGCGCTGCCGCTGCTGGAGGGGGTCAGGGCGGCGGTGCTCGCCGCCGCGGCCGCGGAACCGGTGCGCTCGCGGGGGCGCGCGCCGGGGTGGGGGGCCCTGCGCACGTGGGGGCGTGCGCGGGGGCGGGGGGCCGCCACCCGGGTCGGGCGGGTGCTGTGGGCCGCCGGGCCCGCCCTGCGGGGGGCGTGGGCGGCGGCGCTGGTGCTGGTGGCACTCGGCGCCGTCGCCCTCGCGTACGGGGGCGGGCTCGGCGGCTCGGTGCGGCCGCTGCTCCTCGTCGTCGCCCCGGTGCTGCCGCTCGCCGGGGTCGGTCTCTCGTACGGCCGTTCCGCCGACCCGATGCACGAGATCACCGCGACGACTCCGGGCGGCGGGCTGCGGCTGCTGCTGATCAGGACGGCCGCGGTGCTCGCGGTGACCGTCCCGGTGCTGACGCTCGCCTGGGCCGTACTGCCCGCATCGGCCGGGGGGCCGGGGGCCGTGGCGTGGCTGCTGCCCGGGCTGGCCATGACGCTGGGCGCGCTGGCGCTCGGCTCGTACGTCGGCTGCCGCACCGGGGCCTCCTCCATCGCCGCGTGCTGGGCCGCCGCCGTCGCCGTACCGGCCTTCGGGATGTCGCCCTCGCCGGCCGCCGAGACGGCGCGGCTGGCCGCCCGGTACTTCGCGGGGCCCGCCGCACAGGGCGGCTGGGCGTTGGCGGCCGTGTGCTGCGCCGGGCTGCTGGCCCTGCGCCGCCGATCCTTCGACCACCTGGAGACGACGTCGTGAGCGTGAGCGTATGAACAGCACCGTCAGGGTCTCGGGGCTGACGGTCCGGCATCGCCGTACGACCGCCCTGGACGGGATCGATCTCGGCTTCGGCCCCGGGGTGCACGGGCTGCTCGGGCCGAACGGGGCGGGCAAGACGTCGCTGATCAGGGTGGTGTCCACGGCCACCGCTCCCACCTCCGGCCGGATCGAGCTGCTGGGCGACGAGGTGGGAGCGTCGGCGGATCACCGCCGTCGTGCGGCGGTCCGGCGCAGGCTGGGCTACCTGCCCCAGGAGTTCGGCTACTACCCGGGCTTCACCGTCCGCGAGTTCGTCGCCTATGTGGCGTGGCTGAAGGAGATGGACGGCTCCGTGATCGCGGGCGCGGTGGAGCGTGCGGTGGACCGGGTGGGTCTGACGGACCGGATCGACGTCCGGATGAAGACCCTGTCCGGCGGCATGGTGCGGCGCGTGGGCATCGCGCAGGCGATCGTCAACGAACCGGAGCTGCTGCTGCTCGACGAGCCGACCGCGGGTCTGGACCCGGAGCAGCGGGTGGAGTTCCGTGCGCTGATGCGGGAACTCGGCGAGCGCGCCACGGTCATCCTCTCCACGCACCTCGTCGAGGACGTGGTCACGGCCTGCGCGGACGTGACGCTCGTCGAGGCGGGCCGCATCGCGTACCGGGGGACGACGGCCGAGCTGGCGGCCCTCGGGGGCGAGGGGGACCGGCTCGACGGCAGCCCCGCCGAGCGGGGCTACACCGCAGCTCTGCACAGCCACCGGGCGACGGCGGCCGCCCGATGACGACGACCGGCACCCTGGCCGCCGAACAGGAGAACTCCCCCGGTCCCCGCCGCACCCGCCCGCCCGCCGCGTACCGCCCGACGCTCCTCGCGCTGCGGACCGAACTGCGCCGCGGCATCGCGCCGTGGACCGGTGGCTGCGTGGTACTCATGCTCGGCGTCACCATGGCGGCCAAGGCCGATACCTGGCAGGGCGGCTGGGGCGAGGCCCAGGGCTACCTGCACTCCGCCGCCACCCTGCTCACCGGTCCGCTGGTGGCGGCCGCCTCCTGCCGGCAGGGCGCCCGCGACCACCGGCGCTCGACCGCCGGACTCTGGAGCACCACCCCACGCGCCCGGTCGACGCGGGTCGCGGTGGCCGCGCTGCCGATCGCGCTGTGGGCGGTCGCCGGGTATCTGGTCGTGTTCGCCGGCTCGCTGGTGGCCACCTGGCCGTACGCCGGGGGCGGCAGCCCCTTTCCCTCCGTGGCCGTCGCGGACTGCGCCTTCCTGCTGGCCGTCGGGCCGGTGGGTTTCGTCGTCGGCCAGCGGTGCCGGTGGCGGCTGGCCGCGCCCGCCCTCGCCGTCGTGCTGTACCTCGTCCTCGGTGTGCCTGACTACTACGACTCCTCGGCGCAGTACCTCGATCCGGCCATGCAGTACGCGCTGGAGAGGACGCTGCCGGTGTGGTGGTTCGCCCCGGCGATGGCGGCGTGGACCTGCGGCCTCGCCCTGGCCGCGCTGATCGCCCATGCGGCCAGGCGCAGGTTCCTCGCCGTCGTGCCGCTCGCCGTGGCGGCCGCGGTCGCCCCGCTGATCACGCACGCCGGCCCCGACCTGCTGCGGGAGGACCCGGCCGCCTCCCGGCCCGTCTGCGCGGACGGCACCCCGCGGCTCTGCCTGACCGAGTACGACGAGTCGCTGCTGCCGCAGGTCTCACGGGCGCTGTCCGGACTGTTCGGGCGGCTGGACGGGGTGCCGGGCGCTCCGGCCCGCTATGTGGACCAGGAACCCCTGGACGGTTCCACCGAGGTCCGGGTGCCGACGCCGTACGTCGGCGGGTACCTCCTGCGCGGGCGGCTTCAGCACCCGGAGGACTTCGTCTGGCAGGTGACCTACGGGGTGGTGAACCGGGAGTGCCCCGACACCCTCCACACCGACCGCGTCATGGCGACCGACGAAGCCGTCAGGGGCTGGCTCGCCGGTCCCGACGCCGCCCGGTACTTCGGCACCGAGCGGACCCCTCAGCTCCGCCGGCTCGAAGCCATGCCCGCCTCCGAGCGCCGCGTCTGGCTCGGCCGCTTTCTGGCCACGCGCACGAGCTGCACCCCGTCGGAGGTGCCCGTCCTGTGAGCCCCGCCGCCACGCCGCGTTCCGCGCTCCGGCCCGGGCTGCCGGTCCTCTATGTCCGGTCCCGCGGCCTCCCCCGCACCGCCGCCGCCCTGGCCGGCGTCGTGCTCCTCGCCGCCTGGGCCGCGGCCCGGCTGGAGGACCGTTTCGGCCACACGGGACGCGTCCCGGTCCTCGTGCTGGCCCCGCTGCTGGTGTCGGCCGCGATCGGCACCAGCCTGTACGCCGCTGCCGACGAGCTCGACCGGACCGCGGTGCGCCGCTGGTGGCCGCGGCGGCTGCTGCATCTGCTCGCCCTCACCGGGCCGGCCGCGGCGGCGCTCGCCCTGGCCGTCCCCGGACATCCCGAGGCTTTCGGCGCCCCGGGCATGATCCGCAACGTGCTCGGCGCGACCGGGGTGGCGGCCGCCTCCGCCGCGCTGACCGGCGCCCGGCTGAGCTGGCTGCCGATGACGGTCTACGGCGGCGCGGTGTACCTGGCCGCGCCGCGCACCCCCGGCGGCGCGGCCTCCGTCTGGGCCTGGCCGATGCAGCCGGGGCCGCAGACCGGGGCGTGGCTGGTGGCGTCGGCGGCGTACGCGGCGGGGGCCGTGCTGTTCGCCGTACGCGGTCCGCGTCCCGAACGCGGCTGACCCCGTCCGATCAGGGGCGGATCAGCCAAACCGCTGGCCCGGCCGCCACCGGCGGGCCAGGATGACGGTGACACCGACCCACCTGCACCGGAGACCAGCGCCATGTCCCACACCTTCGGCCCCGACGCCCTCGCCCCCGTCACCCTGGACCGCCGTGAGGGACCGTACGGGGAGGTCGTCCTGCGCAGGCGTGGTGACGACTTCGAGATCATCGCCAACGGGTGCTTCCTGATGGACACGTCGGACGGGCGCTCCGAGCGGCTGCTGATCGATGCCGCGCTCGCCGCACTGCCCGCCGGTCGGCGGGAGCCCGCGGTGCTGATCGGCGGGCTCGGTGTCGGGTTCTCGCTCGTCCGGGCCGCCGCCGAACCGCGCTGGGGGCGGATCGTGGTCGCCGAGCGGGAGCAGGCCATCGTCGACTGGCACCGGGGCGGGCCGCTGGCCGGGCTCTCGGCGGCGGCGCTCGCCGATCCGCGGACCGCGGTCCTGACGACGGACCTCGTCGCGTACCTCGGTTCGACTACGGACCGTTACGACGCACTGTGTCTGGACATCGACAACGGACCGGACTGGACCGTCACCGAGGACAACGGGAATCTGTACTCCCCCGCCGGTCTCGCCGACTGCCGGGCCCGGCTGACGCCGGGCGGAGTGCTCGCGGTGTGGTCCGCACAGCCGTCCGCCGAGTTCGAACAAGCTCTGCGGAATGCCGGATTCCGGGGGGTTCGGACCGAAGAAGTAGGTGTTGCCCGAGGTGTGCCGGACGTGGTCCATCTCGCAATTCGAGCGGACTGAGATTCCCCCGCCGGGTATGCGAGCCCCGGGACGCCCGGGGGCCAAGTGCCACAAGAGCGACACTCCGCCACTTCCGTTCGCCCGTCCCGCCCCCGCACCCTTGCACCCTGCGTAGCCGGAAGCCGTCCGCTGCCTTTACGCTGCTGACCGATAGCGGGATCACCCACGAAATTCACGAGCGAAAACCGTACGTCCGGGGGAATGTCCTCCGTGAGAACGGGCAGGGGCGGGGCGATGGAACAGACACACACCACCCACACAGGTGTCGCGGCCACCCCGGGCGCGCAGCGCCGCGTGCTGGTGGTCGAGGACGATGCCACGATCGTCGATGCCATTTCCGCCCGCTTGCGGGCCGAGGGCTTCCTGGTGCAGACCGCGCTCGACGGCCCGGCGGCCGTGGACGCGGCCGAGGCCTGGCAGCCGGATCTGATGGTGCTCGACATCATGCTTCCCGGCTTCGACGGCCTGGAGGTCTGCCGGCGTGTGCAGGCCCAGCGCCCGGTGCCGGTGCTGATGCTGACCGCCCGGGACGACGAGACGGACATGCTGGTCGGACTCGGCGTCGGCGCCGACGACTACATGACCAAGCCGTTCTCGATGCGTGAGCTGGCGGCCCGGGTCCATGTCCTGCTGCGCCGGGTGGAGCGGGCCGCGCTGGCCGCGGTGACGCCCCGCAGCGGCATACTGCGCCTCGGTGAGCTGGAGATCGATCACGCGCAGCGCCGGGTGCGGGTCCGTGCGGACGACGTCCATCTGACGCCGACCGAGTTCGACCTGCTGGTCTGCCTGGCCAACACGCCGCGCGCGGTGCTCTCCCGTGAGCAGCTGCTGGCGGAGGTCTGGGACTGGGCGGACGCCTCGGGCACCCGTACCGTCGACAGCCACATCAAGGCCCTGCGCCGCAAGATCGGCGCGGAGCGGATCCGTACCGTGCACGGCGTCGGCTACGCCCTGGAGACCCCCGCGCCATGACCGGTCCCGTGCGGGGGCTGCGGCCGTTCTCCATCAAGGCCAAGCTGGGCACGCTCGTGGTCGTCTCGGTGTTCATCACGACCGGGCTGCTCATGGTGGCCCTGCGGACGCGCACCGAGCTGAGGTTCATCACGGTCTTCTCGGTGATCGCGACCCTGCTGATCACCCAGTTCGTGGCCCACGGTCTGACCGCGCCGCTGGACGAGATGCGGGCGGTGGCCCGGTCGATCTCGCACGGCGACTACACCAGACGGGTGAGCGGCGCCGACCGGCGCGACGAGCTCGGCGACCTGGCGCAGACGATCAACCTGATGGCGGACGACCTGGCCGCCGTGGACCGGCACCGCAAGGAGCTGGTGGCGAATGTCTCACATGAGCTGCGCACGCCCATCGCGGCGCTGAGAGCCGTGCTGGAGAACGTCGTGGACGGGGTGTCCTCGGCCGATCCCGAGACGATGCGCACGGCCCTCAAACAGACGGAGCGGCTCGGCCGGCTGGTCGAGACGCTGCTGGACCTGTCCCGGCTGGACAACGGCGTGGTCACGCTGAAGGCCAGGCGCTTCGAGGTGTGGCCCTATCTGTCGGGGGTGCTGAAGGAGGCGAACCTCGCCGCCGCGCACCGCCGGCTCTCCTCGGGCTCCGGCAACCACGCCCGCAACGACGTCCATCTGCACCTGGACGTGTCCCCGCCGGAGCTGACGGCGCACGCCGACGCGGAGCGGCTGCACCAGGTGGTGGCCAACCTCATCGACAACGCGGTGAAGCACAGCCCGCCGCACGGCCGGGTCACGGTGCGCGCCCGGCGCGGGGCGCAGCCGGAGTCACTGCACCTGGAGGTCCGGGACGAGGGCCCCGGTATCCCGGAGTCCGAGCGGCACCGGGTCTTCGAGCGTTTCAACCGGGGCGAGGTGCCGTCCCCGCACGGTCCGGGCAGCGACGGCGGTACGGGTCTGGGGCTGGCGATCGCCCGCTGGGCGGTGGATCTGCACGGCGGCCGGATCGGTGTGGCCGAATCGGCTCGCGGCTGCCGCATCCGCGTCACCCTTCCGGGGACTCATCAGCCGCGCGGTTGACATAGGGTTCGAACCGGAAGGGCACGTTCTACGTGTTCTGAACAAGGGGTACGGTCCAAGGGGCCGTTACGGCGGTCTCGCGTACCCGGAGCGAAGCGGAACCAAGCTTGTTTCCCGCCATTTCCTGCCCCGAAACCCGACTTTCGATGTGACTTGCACGACGAAGACCGGCCCGGCCTGCAGAGAACGGCCGGGGAGGCGTAGCCTTGATTTCCGCTGTCCATCACCTTGTGAAGCGGAAGAGGGCGGTTGCCGCCGTGTCGTCTCAGTCCCCCAGTAACTCGAGCATCTCGACCGACCAAGCCAGCCCGGGTACGAACCCGGCTGCTGCTTTCGGCCCCAATGAGTGGCTCGTCGACGAGATCTACCAGCAGTACCTCCAGGATCCCAATTCGGTCGATCGCGCCTGGTGGGACTTCTTCGCCGACTACAAGCCGGGTACGTCCGGCACGGCGGACAAGCCCGTTCCCGGCGCCGCAGCCGCGGGGGCTGCGGTGCCCGCGGCACCTGCCGCCACCGCACCGGCCCCCACCACCGCGCCTGCCGCACCCGCGCAGCCCGCGGCTCAGGCTCCGGCCGCACCCGCTGCCCCGGCGCCCGCACCTGCCGCCCCGGCGGCTCCGGTGAAGGCCGCCCCGGCGAAGCCCGCACCGGCTCCGGCCGCGAAGGCCCCCGCCGCCCCGGCCACCGAGGCCTCGGCCGGCCCCGAGTACGTGACGCTGCGCGGCCCGTCGGCCGCGGTCGCGAAGAACATGAACGCCTCGCTGGAGCTGCCGACGGCCACGTCCGTCCGCGCCGTCCCGGTGAAGCTGCTCTTCGACAACCGCATCGTCATCAACAACCACCTCAAGCGCGCCCGCGGCGGGAAGATCTCCTTCACGCACCTCATCGGGTACGCGATGGTGCAGGCCCTCAAGGCCATGCCGGCGATGAACTACTCCTTCGCTCAGAAGGACGGCAAGCCGACCCTGGTGAAGCCGGAGCACGTCAACCTCGGCCTCGCCATCGACCTGGTGAAGCCGAACGGCGACCGCCAGCTGGTCGTCGCGGCCATCAAGAAGGCCGAGACGCTCAACTTCTTCGAGTTCTGGCAGGCCTACGAGGACATCGTCCGCCGGGCCCGCAACGGCAAGCTCGGCATGGACGACTTCTCCGGAGTCACCGCCTCGCTGACCAACCCCGGCGGCATCGGCACCGTCCACTCGGTGCCCCGCCTGATGCCCGGACAGGGCCTCATCATGGGCGTCGGCGCGATGGACTACCCGGCGGAGTTCCAGGGCACGTCCCAGGACACCCTGAACAAGCTGGGCATCTCGAAGGTCATGACGCTGACCTCGACGTACGACCACCGGGTCATCCAGGGCGCCGCCTCCGGCGAGTTCCTGCGGATCCTCTCCCAGCTGCTGCTCGGCGAGAACGAGTTCTACGACGAGATCTTCAAGGCGCTCCGCATCCCCTACGAGCCGGTCCGCTGGCTCAAGGACATCGACGCCTCGCACGACGACGACGTCACCAAGGCCGCACGGGTCTTCGAGCTGATCCACTCCTACCGGGTCCGCGGCCACGTCATGGCCGACACCGACCCGCTGGAGTACCACCAGCGCAAGCACCCCGACCTGGACATCACCGAGCACGGCCTCACCCTGTGGGACCTGGAGCGGGACTTCGCGGTCGGCGGTTTCGCCGGCAAGACGATGATGAAGCTCCGCGACATCCTCGGTGTGCTGCGTGAGTCGTACTGCCGCACCACCGGCATCGAGTTCATGCACATCCAGGACCCGAAGCAGCGCAAGTGGCTCCAGGACCGGGTGGAGCGTCCGCGCCCCAAGCCCGAGCGCGAGGAGCAGCTGCGCATCCTGCGCCGGCTGAACGCCGCGGAGGCGTTCGAGACCTTCCTGCAGACGAAGTACGTCGGTCAGAAGCGGTTCTCGCTGGAGGGCGGCGAGTCCGTCATCCCGCTGCTCGACGCGGTCATCGACTCCGCCGCCGAGGCCCGCCTCGACGAGGTCGTCATCGGCATGGCCCACCGCGGCCGGCTGAACGTGCTGGCGAACATCGTCGGCAAGTCGTACGCGCAGATCTTCCGGGAGTTCGAGGGCAACCTCGACCCGAAGTCGATGCACGGCTCCGGCGACGTCAAGTACCACCTGGGCGCCGAGGGCACCTTCACCGGTCTGGACGGCGAGCAGATCAAGGTCTCGCTGGCCGCCAACCCCTCGCACCTGGAGGCGGTCGACCCGGTCCTGGAGGGCATCGCCCGCGCCAAGCAGGACATCATCAACAAGGGCGGCACGGACTTCACCGTCCTGCCCGTCGCGCTCCACGGCGACGCGGCCTTCGCGGGCCAGGGCGTCGTCGCCGAGACGCTGAACATGTCGCAGCTGCGCGGCTACCGCACCGGCGGCACCGTGCACGTGGTGATCAACAACCAGGTCGGCTTCACCGCCGCCCCGGAGTCCTCGCGCTCCTCGATGTACGCCACCGACGTGGCGCGCATGATCGAGGCGCCGATCATCCACGTCAACGGCGACGACCCCGAGGCCGTCGTCCGCGTCGCGCGGCTCGCCTTCGAGTTCCGTCAGGCGTTCAACAAGGACGTCGTGATCGACCTCATCTGCTACCGCCGCCGCGGTCACAACGAGGGCGACAACCCGCAGTTCACCAACCCGCAGATGTACACCCTGATCGACAAGAAGCGCTCGGTGCGCAAGCTCTACACCGAGTCCCTCATCGGTCGCGGCGACATCACGCTGGAAGAGGCGGAGCAGGCGCTCCAGGACTTCCAGGGCCAGCTGGAGAAGGTGTTCGCGGAGGTCCGCGAGGCCACCTCGCACCCGGCGCAGCCGCATGTGTCCGAACCCCGGGCCGAGTTCCCGGTGGCGGTGACCACCGCGGTCTCCCAGGAGGTCGTGAAGCGGATCGCCGAGTCGCAGGTCAACATCCCCGACCACATCACCGTCCACCCGCGCCTGATGCCGCAGATGCAGCGTCGTGCGGCCTCCGTGGAGGACGGCACGATCGACTGGGGCATGGGCGAGACCCTGGCCATCGGTTCGCTGCTGATGGAGGGCACCCCGGTCCGGCTCGCCGGCCAGGACACCCGCCGCGGCACGTTCGGCCAGCGCCACGCGGTCCTCGTCGACCAGGAGACCGGCGAGGACTACACCCCGCTGCTCTACCTCTCCGACGAGCAGGCCCGTTACAACGTCTACGACTCGCTGCTCAGCGAGTACGCGGCGATGGGCTTCGAGTACGGCTACTCGCTGGCCCGCCCGGAGTCGCTGGTCATCTGGGAGGCCCAGTTCGGTGACTTCGTCAACGGCGCGCAGACCGTCGTCGACGAGTTCATCTCCTCGGCCGAGCAGAAGTGGGGCCAGACCTCCGGCGTCACGCTGCTGCTGCCGCACGGCTACGAGGGCCAGGGCCCGGACCACTCGTCCGCCCGCCCGGAGCGCTTCCTCCAGATGTGCGCGCAGGACAACATGACGGTCGCGATGCCGACCCTGCCGTCGAACTACTTCCACCTTCTGCGGTGGCAGGTGCACAACCCGCACCACAAGCCGCTGATCGTCTTCACCCCGAAGTCGATGCTCCGCCTCAAGGCGGCGGCGTCGAAGGCGGAGGAGTTCACCACCGGCGGCTTCCGCCCGGTGATCGGCGACGACTCGGTCGAGGCGAGCGCGGTCCGCAAGGTCGTGTTCTGCACCGGCAAGGTCTACTACGACCTGGACGCCGAGCGTCAGAAGCGTGGCGACACGGAGACGGCGATCATCCGGCTGGAGCGCCTGTACCCGCTGCCGGGTGCGGAGATCCAGGCCGAGATCGCCAAGTACCCGAACGCGGCGAAGTACCTGTGGGCCCAGGAGGAGCCGGCCAACCAGGGTGCCTGGCCGTTCATCGCCCTGAACCTGATCGACCACCTGGACCTGGCCGTCGGCGCCGACGTGCCGCACGGTGAGCGCCTGCGCCGCATCTCGCGCGCGCACGGCTCGTCCCCGGCGGTCGGCTCGGCCAAGCGCCACCAGGCCGAGCAGGCACAGCTGGTCGCGGAGGTCTTCGAGGCCTGACCGGTCGCGTACGCAACGAGGGGCCCGGCCCGCGAGTCGATCGCGGACCGGGCCCCTCGGCGTGGGCGCCTCGACCAGGCCACTGATGTGCGCCTTTCGTCCTTCACTAGAATTGCGGCATGTACTTCACGGACCGCGGTATCGAGGAGCTGGAGAAGCGGCGAGGCGAGGAAGAGGTCACGTTCGAGTGGCTCGCCGAGCAGCTGCGCACCTTCGTCGATCTGAACCCCGACTTCGAGGTGCCCGTCGAGCGCCTCGCCACCTGGCTGGCCCGGCTGGACGACGAGGACGACGACGAGGACTGACCGGCCGGAACGCGGGGCTGTTCGACGGGACCGCTCAGGGACCGTCCGGCGCGTCGCCGTCCCTGATCCGGTCGTAGGCGAGACCCAGCGCGCCGTGGACCATCAGCAGCGCCCCGGCGAAGATCCATCCGCCGCTGCGCCGCCCGGCTCCCCAGAGGGCGAGCGGGAGTCCGGCCGCCAGCTGGGCGCCGGCCAGGGCGCGGGCCCGGGGCCCGCGCATCCAGGGACCCAGGCGGCTGTTCTCGACCGCTTCGAGTTCCACCTTCACCGCGTCGCGCCAGCCGGTCCACTCGATCCGTTCGCTCTCCGGCCAGGCGGCAGCCCCCTCGGCCAGCCGGCCGGAGGGCTCGCCGGGGTCGAGGCCGGGCGGGAGTGCGAGCCCGGTGCGGGTGAGCACGGCGAGCAGCCCGCGCAGCCGGGTCCGGGCGTCCGTCCCCGGATCGGGCCGGGTCAGGGCTTCGAGGGCCTGGACGTCCAGGACGGGGTCGAGGCCGAGCCGTTCGGCGAACGTACGCGTCGCCTCGTCCTCACCGGCCGGGGTCCCGTCCGCGAGCCAGACGTAGCCGACCGGGCGGCGGAATCCCGCGGCGAGCGTGTATCCGGCCCGGTCGCCGTCCCACCACAGGGCCAGGACCGGCCAGGTGGAGCCGACCGCGAGTGCGGTGGCCCAGCCGCCGAGCACCCGGTCGACGGGCTCGGCCGGCTCCCCGTCATGCCCGTCGCGCCCGCCCCGCCAGGGCTCTCCCCCGGGTACGAGGACGCTCCAGCCGTCCCCGGCGGGCGCGAGCAGCATCGGCTCGCGCAGCAGTTGGGCGACCGGCCGCACGGTCTCGGGCTCGGCCCGGCACAGCAGGAGTGCCCCCACAGGTGATGTCGCGTCCATGCCCCACACCGTAGGACACATTGCACCCTTTTGATCCTTTTTGCCCCCAATGGCCATCTCGCCTCCTCTCCTTGCGCGCCTTGACTTCCCGTACCCGCGATATATCGTGTTCACCAAGAGACGCGATATGTTGCGTCGTCCGCGCTCCCCAGGAGGTCAGATCCATGCCTGTGTCGACGTGGGCCATTGACGAGCCTCGCAAGCTCACCTTCGACGAGCCCGTCACCGCGCTGAACGTGCGCATCGTCAACGGCACGGTCAACGTCGTCGGCACCGACGAGCCGACCGCCCGCCTGGAGGTCTCCGACATCGAGGGACCCCCGCTGATCGTCACGCAGCAGGACGGCGTCCTGACCGTCGCGTACGAGGACCTGGCCTGGCAGGGCCTGCTCAAGTGGCTCGACCGCAAGGGCTGGCACCGCCGCGCGGTGGTCTCCCTCGCGGTCCCGGCCGGCTCGGCCGTGGAGGTCGGCGTGGTCGGTGCGGGCGCCTTCGTCTCCGGGGTCCGCGGCCGTACGGACGTACGCGGCGTCACCGGCGACACCACGCTCGTCGGGCTCGCCGGCCCGGTCGGCGCGGAGACCGTCTCCGGCAACGTGGAGGCACAGGCCGTCACCGGCGGGCTGCGCTTCCACTCGGTCTCCGGCGATCTGACGATCATCGAGGGCGCCGGCACCTCCGTGAAGGCCGATTCGGTCAGCGGCGACATGGTGCTCGACCTGGACCCGACCGGGCAGCCCACCGACGTCCGGCTGGCCACGGTCTCCGGCGAGATCGCCATCCGCCTGCCGCACCCGGCCGACGCGACCGTCGAGGCGAACACCGCCAGCGGCTCCGTCTCCAACGGTTTCGAGGACCTGCGGGTCAGCGGCCAGTGGGGGGCGAAGAAGATCACCGGCACGCTGGGCTCCGGAGCCGGGACACTCAAGGCGTCGACGATCTCGGGATCGATCGCGCTGCTGCGCCGCCCACCGGCCGATGACGACGCGCACGACGCCGAGCCGACCGGAAAGGTGCTCTGACATGCCCCCCGTATTCGCCCACGGCCGCCTGCGCCTCTACCTGCTGAAGCTGCTCGACGAGGCCCCCCGGCACGGCTACGAGGTGATCCGCCTCCTGGAGGAGCGCTTCCAGGGCCTGTACGCGCCCTCGGCCGGCACGGTCTACCCGCGGCTGGCCAAGCTGGAGGCCGAGGGCCTGGTCACGCATGCCACCGAGGGCGGACGCAAGGTCTACTCGATCACCGACGCCGGCCGGGCCGAACTGGCGGGCCGCACCGGTGAGCTCGCGGACCTGGAGCTGGAGATCAGGGAGTCGGTCTCCGAACTGGCCGCCGAGATGCGCGACGACGTCCGGGGCGCGGCGGGCAAGCTGCGCAGCGAGATGCGGGCCGCCGCCGACGAATCCCGGCACACCGGCTCCGCCCGGCCGGGCGGCGGCAGGGCGGGCACCGGCAAGGAGCCCCCGTTCAGAGGCTTCGGTGACTTCGGCGACCTCGGTGACAACGAGGCCTGGCGCACCGCGAAGGAAGAACTGCGCAAGGCCAAGCAGGAGTGGAAGGAGCAGGCCCGCCGGGCGAAGGACGAGTCCCGCCGCGCCCGCGAGGAGGCCCAGCAGGCCCGCCGCCAGGCCAAGGAGGCCCAGGACAGGGCGCGCGAGCAGATGCAGAACGCCGCCCGCCAGGTCCAGGAGCACTTCGCCCGGGGCGACTGGCCGGCGGGCGTACGGGAGGGGCTGGCGGAACTCACCGGCACCCTGGGCGGCTTCGCCCGCACCGGGACCTGGCCTCCGTACGTCAAGCCGGAACCCGCCGACGCCGACCCCGACTGGGGCAAGGACGCGGGCGGCACCGGGGACCCGGCCCGCGATCTGGACCGCCTGCTCGACCGGTTCCGTGACGACATCCGCGACGCGGCCAGGGACCGGGGGGTGACGGAGGACCAGCTCACCGAGGCCCGCCGCCACCTGTCGACGGCGGCGGCCCACATCGGGGCGCTGCTGCGGGGGAACACCGACGGCGGCACGAAGTGAGGTAGCGGCGGCAGCACCGAAGGCGGCGGGCGGCCCGGGGACCACTCCCCGGGCCGCCCGCCGCCTTCAGCTCGCCTTGCGGCTGTCCTGCTCCTCGCCGCCCTCCCCGTACAGCGCGCGGCTGACCGTCCCGTACGTGGCGCCGTGGTCGGCGAGCACGTCGGCGACGACTCCCGGGGATGCGGTGAGGGCCAGCAGCAGGTGCTCCTCGCCGATGAAGCGGTCGCCGCGGCCGAGTGCGATCCGCAGCGACTTCTCCAGGATCTTCTTGCCCTCCTGGGCGAACGGGCGATGCCCGGTGCGCCGGCGGCGGGTCCTGCCGCCGCCCGCCAGGACCCCCTCGCCGTGCGCCTCCTCGATGCGGGAGACGATCGCGGTGAGATCGATGCCGATGCCCGCGAGGGCGTCCGCGTCGGCCTTCGTCATTCCGCCGCGCCTGCGCGCGTCGGCGAGTGCCGCCTCCACCGACGCCCTGCGGTCCGTGAGGCCCAGTGCGGCGACGGCGAACGAGGCCCGGCCGCCGTCCTGGTCCAGCAGGGCGAGCAGCAGATGTTCCGCGGTGATCGAACCGGCGTCGGCCCGCTCGGCGTGAGCCACGGCGCCGGTCACCGTGGCGCGGGCTCCCTTGGTGAATCGCTCGAACATCAATGCCTCCCGTACTTCTTGTGCACGGCCTGCCGGCTGACACCCAGTTCGGCCGCGATCTCCTGCCACGACCAGCCCTGCACCCGGGCGCTTCTGACTTGTACGGCTTCGAGCTGCTCCAGCAGCCGCCGCAGCGCGGCGACCGACCGCAGCCCCACCCGGGGGTCGCGGTCGCCGGCACGCTCGGCGAGATCCGTTGCTTCGGTCATGGTGTCAACCTACATTGACACCATGACGCGCGTCAACCTTAGTTGACAGTCAGCACGATCTTCCCGAACTGGTCGCCCGCCGCGAGCCGCTCGAAGCCCTCGCGGGCCCGGTCCAGCGGCAGTTCCTGGTCGATCACCGGCCGCACCCCGGTGTTCTCGCAGAACGCCAGCAGGTCCTCCAGCTCGTCCCTGGAGCCCATGGTCGAGCCGACCACCTTCAGTTCCAGGAAGAAGATCCGGGTCAGCTCGGCGTGCGCGGGTCGGTCGCCGCTGGTGGCGCCGGAGATGACCAGCGAGCCGCCGGGGCGCAGGGACTTGACGGAGTGCGACCAGGTGGCGGCGCCGACGGTCTCGATGACGGCGTCGACCCGGTGGGGCAGCCGCGCGCCCGGCTCGAACGCCTCGGCCGCGCCGAGTTCCACGGCCCGCCTGCGCTTGGCCTCGTCCCGGCTGGTGGCGTAGATCCGCAGCCCGGCCGCCCGGCCGAGCATGATCGCGGCGGTCGCGACACCGCCGCCGGCGCCCTGGACGAGCACGGAGTCGCCGGGCCGCACCCCGGCGTTGGTGAAGAGCATGCGGTACGCGGTCAGCCAGGCCGTGGGCAGGCAGGCGGCCTGCGCGAAGGTGAGCCCCTTCGGCTTGGGCAGCACGTTCCAGCTGGGGACGGTGACCTGCTCGGCGAACGTGCCCTGGTAGCGCTCGGTGAGGATGGAGCGGGGCTCGTCCGGACCGACACCGTGCCCGGTCTGGCCGATGACGGAGTGCAGGACGACCTCGTTGCCGTCCTGGTCGACGCCCGCGGCGTCACAGCCGAGGATCATCGGCAGCCTGTCCTCGGCGAGGCCGACGCCGCGCAGGGACCAGAGGTCGTGGTGGTTGAGGGAGGCGGCCCGGACGTTGACGGTGGTCCACCCGGGACGCGCCTCGGGAGCGGGGCGTTCGCCCAGCTCAAGGCCGTTGAGGGGGTGGTCGCGGTCGAGGCGGGATGCGTAGGCGGCGAACATGGGGCCGACGATAGGCGGGCCGCCGGGCCGGCGTAACCGGCTGCGGGTGTGACACGCACCGCGCGTGACGGCTGCTCAAGCACCTCCGGCGATCGAGCAGCGGGGGTCCGGGGCGGCGCCCCCGGAAAGGCGCCGGCCCCGGACCCCCGCTTCAGAGCCTCAGCGCCGGGCCACGCCCTCGGCCCGCGCGGCCGCGGCCACCGCGGCCGTGACGGCCGGGGCGACGCGCTCGTCGAACGGCGACGGGATCACGTAGTCGGCGGCCAGCTCGTCGCCCACCACGTCCGCCAGCGCGTTCGCCGCGGCGATCTTCATGCCCTCGGTGATCCGCGAGGCCCGCACCTGCAGCGCACCCGCGAAGATGCCGGGGAACGCCAGCACGTTGTTGATCTGGTTCGGGAAGTCCGACCGCCCGGTCGCCACGACGGCCGCGTACTTGTGCGCGATGTCGGGGTGCACCTCGGGCGTCGGGTTCGCCATGGCGAAGACGAACGCGCCGGGCGCCATCGAGGCGACCGCCGGCTCGGGGACCGTACCGCCGGAGACGCCGATGTAGACGTCCGCACCGGCCAGCGCGGACTCCAGGGTTCCGGTGAGGCCGGCCTTGTTCGTCAGCTCGGCCAGCTCCCGCTTGACGTCCGTGAGGTCCTCGCGGTCCCGGCTGACGATGCCCTTGCGGTCGGTGACGGCGACGTCACCGAGCCCCGCCTCCAGCAGGAACTTCGCGATGGCCACCCCGGCCGCGCCCGCGCCCGAGATGACGGCGCGCAGCTCGCCGAGGCCCCGCCCGGACAGCTTCGCGGCGTTGCGCAGAGCGGCGAGCGTGACCACGGCGGTGCCGTGCTGGTCGTCGTGGAAGACCGGGATGTCGAGCCGCTCCTGGAGCCTGCGCTCGATCTCGAAGCACCGCGGTGCCGAGATGTCCTCCAGGTTCACACCGCCGAAGGACGGGGCGAGCCGGACGACGGTCTCGATGATCTCGTCCGTGTCGGTGGTCGCGAGCGCGATCGGCACCGCGTCGACGCCGCCGAACTGCTTGAACAGGATCGCCTTGCCCTCCATCACTGGAAGGGAGGCCTCCGGTCCGATGTCGCCGAGCCCGAGCACCGAGGTGCCGTCCGTCACGACGGCGACCACCTGTGACTTCCACGTGTAGTCGTGGACCAGCTCGGGATTCTCCGCGATGGCGCTGCACACCTTCGCGACGCCGGGGGTGTACGCGAGGGACAGGTCGTCCTTGTCCCGGATCGGGACGGTGGCCCGCACGGCCATCTTCCCGCCCCGGTGAAGCGCGAAGGCCGGATCGAACGGCTCGTCGGTCGCGCTGCCCGTGTTGCTGTCGCTGCGAGGATTGACGATCTCCGCTGCCATGGTGTTGACCCCTTAGGTATTCATCGTTTGAGGGTGGCCACTCCTGGTTGAGGAGGGGTGGGCGGGCACCGCGTACGTTCCCTGCGCTGGGCGATTGGCCCGCCCCGGCAGGGGGAGGTACATACGCGCGGGCGCGCCGCACACGCGCCCTGAGCCCCGGATGAGGGGTGTAAACGTCCTTCTTACCGGACAGGCGGCATCGCGGACGAGTCGATATGCCCACGGTGACGTGACTCATAGTGGGGCATACAGACAAGTCGGCCAGCCGACATGAAACCCGCCCAGAGCAGGTCCGGGGCAGGCGATCTTCCGGCAGGAAGAAGCGATTCCAGTGATAGGTCCGGCCTTGATGTGCCGGCCCGCTGGGTTCGGGGGTGTCCCGTTACCCGATTTTGACATGCGGCGCCCCCTGATTGGGCTAGTCCGAATGGCAAGATGCCGTAATCACACAAGGCGGCGACACCCGACGCCGTGTGCCATACCGCCTGGCGACACCACCCTCACCTGCCGGAGGAACCCGATCATGACCGCACGCACCACTCGTCGTACGACCGCGAAGTCCCGGATTGCCGCGGTCGGCGCCATCGCGGTCGCCGGCACCATGCTGCTGACCGCCTGTGGCGACCAGACGAAGAACGACTCCGGAGACTCCGCCTCGGCGAAGGCGAGCGACGGCGCTTCCGCCTCCTCCCCCGCCGACCTGCTCCCCGCGGACATCAAGTCCAAGGGCGTCATCAAGGTCGGTTCGGACATCGCGTACCCGCCGGTCGAGTTCAAGGACAAGTCCGGCAAGACGGTCGGCATCGACCCCGACCTCGCGGACGCGCTGGGCAAGGAACTGGGTGTGGAGTTCCAGTTCGAGAACGGCACCTTCGACACCCTGGTCACCGGTCTGCGCGCCAAGCGCTACGACCTGGCGATGTCGGCGATGACCGACACCAAGGACCGCCAGGAGGGCATCGACCCCGAGACGAAGAAGAAGGTCGGCGAGGGCGTCGACTTCGTCGACTACTTCACCGCCGGTGTCTCGATCTACACCAAGAAGGGCGACGACCAGGGGATCAAGACCTGGGCCGACCTCTGCGGCAAGAAGATCGCCGTCCAGCGGAACACCGTCTCGCACGACCTGGCCAAGGCCGAGTCCAAGAAGTGCACCGGCGGCAAGAAGATCGCCATCGAGCCGTACGACAACGACCTGCAGGCCCAGACCCGGCTGCGCTCCGGCGGGGCCGACGCCGGCTCCTCGGACTTCCCGGTCGCCGCGTACGCGGTGAAGACCTCGGGCGGCGGCAAGGACTTCCAGATCGTCGGCGACCAGGTCGAGGCGGCGCCGTACGGCATCGCCATCGCCAAGGGCAACGACCAGCTCACCAAGGCCGTCCAGGCGGCGCTGGAGGCGATCATCAAGAACGGCGAGTACGAGAAGATCATCGCCAAGTGGGGCGTGGAGGCCGGCGCGGTCACCGAGGCCAAGCTGAACGGCGGATCCTGACCGGATCCGGCGCTGAAAGGCATCAGCCGTGACTGACATCGAGAAGACGGGCCAGGCCGACCGGCTGCCCGCACCCCCCACACCGTCCGCGGGACCGGAGGCGATCAAGGCCATCCCGGTCCGGCACTACGGCCGGTACGTCTCGGCGGTCATCGCCATCGCCGCGCTCGTCGCGATCATCTACGCCTTCAGCCAGGGCAAGATCAACTGGGGCGCGGTCCCGGACTACTTCTTCGACGACCGCATCATCAAGGGGGTCGGCCAGACCCTGCTGCTGACCGTCCTGTCGATGGTGATCGGCGTGGTCGGCGGCATCCTGCTGGCCGTGATGCGCCTGTCGAAGAACCCGGTGACCTCGTCGATCGCGTGGTCCTACATCTGGTTCTTCCGCGGCACGCCGGTCCTGGTGCAGCTCTTCGTCTGGTTCAACCTGGGTCTGGTCTTCGAGTACATCAACCTCGGGCCGATCTACAAGGACTACTGGTCGAGCTTCATGACGCCGCTCCTGACGGCGCTGCTGGGCCTCGGCCTCAACGAGGCCGCGTACATGGCGGAGATCTGCCGCGCCGGTCTGCTCTCGGTCGACGAGGGCCAGACGGAGGCCTCGCACGCGCTCGGCATGAGCCACAGCAAGACGCTGCGCCGCGTCGTCATCCCCCAGGCGATGCGGGTGATCGTGCCCCCCACGGGCAACGAGGTCATCAACATGCTGAAGACCACGTCGCTGGTGGCGGCCGTGCAGTTCTACGAACTCTTCAAATACGCCCAGGACATCGGGCAGACATCCGGGGCCCCGGTGGAGATGTACTTCCTCGCCGCGGCCTGGTACCTGATCATGACCTCGGTGCTGAGCGTCGGGCAGTACTACCTGGAGCGGTACTACGCCCGCGGCTCCAGCCGGAGTCTGCCGGCCACCCCGATGCAGAAGATCAAGGCCAACATGCTGTCGCTGGGCCGCCCGAAGGGAGGCATGGCATGACCGCCATGGTGAAGGCCGAGGGCGTCCACAAGTCCTTCGGCGCCGCACACATCCTCAAGGGCATCGACCTGGAGGTCGCCCCGCGCGAGGTCTTCTGTCTGATCGGCCCGTCCGGCTCCGGCAAGTCGACGTTCCTGCGGTGCATCAACCACCTGGAGCAGATCAGCGCCGGGCGGCTGTCCGTCGACGGAGAGCTGGTGGGCTACCGCCAGAAGGGCGACAAGCTCTACGAGCTCAAGGACAGCGAGGTCGCGCTGAAGCGCCGGGACATCGGCATGGTCTTCCAGCGCTTCAACCTGTTCCCGCACATGACGGCCATCGAGAACGTCATGGAGGCGCCGGTCCAGGTCAAGGGCGAGTCCAAGGCGGTCGCCCGGGCCCGCGCGGAACGTCTCCTGGACCGTGTCGGCCTGTCCGACAAGGCGAAGAACTACCCCTCGCAGCTCTCCGGCGGACAGCAGCAGCGTGTGGCCATCGCCCGGGCGCTGGCCATGGAGCCGAAGCTGATGCTCTTCGACGAGCCCACGTCGGCGCTCGACCCGGAGCTGGTCGGCGACGTCCTCGACGTCATGCGCGGTCTCGCCGAGGACGGCATGACGATGATCGTCGTCACCCATGAGATGGGCTTCGCCCGTGAGGTCGGCGACGCGCTGGTCTTCATGGACGACGGCGTGGTGGTCGAGTCGGGCCACCCGCGCGACGTCCTGACCAACCCGCAGCACGACCGGACGAAGTCGTTCCTGTCCAAGGTCCTGTAGCTGCCGCACCACGCCGCGAGGGCGGTACGGACCATGCCGGTCCGTACCGCCCTCGCGTGCGTGGGCCCTACTTCTCCGGCAGCAGCTCCGGACTGAGCATCAGCGTCCGCAGCTGCGCCCGCGTCAGCGGCGGGGTCTTCAGCAGCGGCCCGAGCGCGGTGCCCGCCTCGAAGCCGGTGCTGTCGCGTACGGCCAGCTGCCCGCCGCCCTTCAGCGTCAGCCGGCCCACCAGCTCCGGACCCCACTGGGGCGTGCCGTCCCCGTAGTCCATGGCGTCGCTCCACATGGTGAGCACCCGCCCGTCGGGGAGTACCTCACGGACGCAGTCGGTACGGGCCGGCTCCCCCGCCCCCACCTTGCAGAGGTCGGTTTCCCGGGGGCGGTCCCCGAACTTCTTCGCCAGCGCCGCGGCGTTGCGGACATCGACGGTCAGATAGCCGACCCCGCCGTCGCGGCGGACCGCGTACTGCCCGTCCAGCGGCCCGTACGGATGCTCCGCGGCCTGTTCCGGTGTCGCGTGCTTGATGATGACGGCCAGCGACACCTGCTCCACCGAGCCGACGCCCCGGGGCAGCAGCTCGGTCAGTTGGCGGGCCCGCTCGCCGGTGGCGCCGGGCTTGGCCGGGGCCGCCACCGACGAGGTCCGCGGGCTCTGTTCCTGTCCCCCGGAGAGCCCCGGCACCACGAACGCACCGGCCGCCACCGCGCACACCGCCGTCGCCGACACCGCGGCCCGGCGGCGCCACCGCACCCGGGCCGCCCTGGCGTAGACCGCTTCCGTGCTGATGACCGGCGGCCCCGCGTCCTCCGCGGCCCGCCCCAGCAGCTCACGCACGTCGTTCATACCAATTCCTCCGCCATCTCGGCGCGCAGCGCCGCCAACCCCCGAGCCGCGTGGCTCTTGACCGTGTTCTCCCGCATCCCGAGCAGTCCGGCCGTGGCCTCGACGCTCAGGTCCTCCCAGTAGCGCAGCACCAGGACGGCCCGCTGCCTGGGCGTGAGCCGGGCGAGCGCCGCCCGGACCGCGAGGCCGGTGTCCGTGTCGGGTGCGTGGGCCGCCCGTTCGGGCAGTTCGCCGTACGACTGCTCGCGCCGCCAGAAGCGCCGGCGGGCCGCGATGAAGGTGTTGACCAGGGTCTTGCGCGCGTACGCCTCGATGTTGTCGAGCCGCCCGTGCCGCCGTCCGCCGAGCACCACCTTGACCAACGTCGCCTGGACCAGGTCCTCGGCCTCGTGCCGGTCGCCGCAGAGCAGGTAAGCGCTGCGGAAGAGTGCGGTGCGTCTGCTCTCGACGAAGGCGTGCAGTGCGGCGTCGTCATCGCTCCGCATCGTCAGCGCCCCTCTCCGGGTCCGCGGGCGCGGACCGTCTCACCCTTCCAGTGCGGTGGGACCCGCGGCGGGTTGCGGCGAAGGGCGGACAAACATGAAGGGGCGGCCCGGACCGTCGTCCGGGCCGCCCCTGGAGGCATGCTGCCGTCACTTCACCGCGAGCACCAGGCTGTCGGACGGCGAGGACCAGACGGCGCGGGCCTCGGCGAACCCGGCGGCGCGCAGGGTGGCGGCGTGCCACGCGGGGGACGGCATGTCGCCGTCGGCGTGCTCGCCGTAGATCGCGAACCGCTCGGCGGTGGGCCCGGCGAGCACCGGGTCCTTCGCGGCCAGGGCCCACCAGTCCGCCCAGTCCAGGGCTCCGGCGGCCCTGGCCCGGTCCATGGCGGCGTGCCGGTGGGCGCGCTCGGCGGCGTTGATCCGGGGGGTGTCCGTATCGATCATGTGGTCGGCGTTCATGAACACCCCGCCGTCGCGGACGAGGCCGCCGAGCTGCTCGTAGAGCGTGGTGAGCGGTCCGCTGTGCAGCCAGTGCAGCGCGGTGGCGGTGAGGACGGCGTCGTACGAGTCGTGGGGCAGCCGGTCCGTCCACCGCGGGTCCTTGAGGTCCGCGGTCACGAAGGTGACGCGCTCGTCGCCCGCGAAGGAGCCGCGGGCGATGGCGAGCAGCGCGGGGTCGAGGTCGACGCCGGTGCTGGTGGCGTTCGGGAACCGCCGCAGCAGCCTGTCCGTAATACTTCCCGTACCGCACGCGAGGTCGAGCACCCGCGGTTCGGGGCCCGTGAGGGCCTCGACCATGTCGAGCATCACCCGGAAGCGTTCCTCGCGGTCGGGCATGTACCACTCCTGCTGCCGGTCCCAGCTCTCCTGCCAGGCCTGCCAGTCGGCACCCGTACCCGCACCCGCCCCTGTCTCCACCGTTCGCGCCGCCTTCGCCGTCTCCGTCACCCGAAACCCTCCACGCCACACATGTAATACCCTGGGGCCACAACAGCCCATTACATCACCGTCGCACCGACTCTAGACCGACGCCGTAAGGACTACAAGTGGAACTGGCCTATTACTCGGACTACGCCCTGCGCCTGGTCAACACCGAGGAGCCGGCCCGCAACAAGGACGCCCTCACCTCGGTCGACGCGGTGCGCGAGCTCTTCGGCGACAACGGACAGGCCGCGCGGCGGGCCACCGACGCGGACGTGACCCGCTTCCGTTCCGTACGGGCCCGGCTGCGCGCGGTCTTCGAGGCGGCCGACGGCGGCGACGAGACGCTCGCGGTCGACCTGCTCAACTCACTGCTGCTGGAGTTCCCGGTCAGCCCGCAGATCTCCGGCCACGACTTCCGGGACGCGGACGGGAAGCCGGACTGGCACATGCATCTCGCCGACCACCCGTCCAACGCCACGGCGGGCTACACCGCGATCGCCGCGATGGGCCTCGCCTTCCACCTGACGTCGTACGGCGTGGACCGGCTCGGGCTGTGCGAGGCGGCGCCGTGCCGCAACGCCTACCTCGACACCTCGACCAACCGCTCCCGCCGCTACTGCTCGGACCGCTGCGCGACCCGCGCCAACGTCGCCGCCTACCGGGCCCGGAAGCGCCTGGAGACAGAGCGCGCCGCCGACACCGGCCGCAGCGCGGACACCGCCCAGCCCACGACGCCGCGCACCGAGCGCTGATCCTTCGTCAGCGGCCGGTAGCGGGCCCGGACCCTGGCCAGCACGAGCTCCTCGGGCACGGTCCCGTAGTCCGTGCTGTCCCCGCCCGCGAAGCTGTTGTCACCCAGCACCCACCAGCCGCCGGCCCGCCGCTCCACCGCCCGCTTGACCACCAGCAGGTCCTGCTGGAACGGATGCCGCAGGATCACCACGTCACCGGGGCGCACCGGCGCCCCGTACTGCACGAGCAGCCAGTCCCCGTGGTGGAGCGTGGGCACCATGGAAGGACCCGTCACCTCCACCACCTGGAACGGCAGCCGCGCCGCCGGCCCCCGTCCGGCCTGCTCATCGGTCAGCTCCGGCACCTCCGGCACCTCCCGCATCTCTCCGGCACCTCCCCGGTCCGTCCAGTACACCGTCCCCCAACAGGGTTCCGTACATTCGGCCACTGGTCCCATAGTCACCCTGGACTTTTGGCCTAAGCCCATGGGGGCACCCGCAAATTAGGGCTTCTCACGGAGTAATGTCCCACCTGAGAAGACGATCACGAGGAAGGACAGCCCCATGCTTTCCCGCCTGTTTGCCCCCAAGGTGAAGGTCAGCGCCCACTGCGACCTCCCCTGCGGCGTGTACGACCCGGCCCAGGCCCGCATCGAGGCGGAGTCCGTCAAGGCCGTCCAGGAGAAGTACCAGGCCAACGAGGACCCGCACTTCCGGGCTCGCGCGGTGGTCATCAAGGAGCAGCGCGCCGAGCTCGCCAAGCACCACGTCTCGGTGCTGTGGAGCGACTACTTCAAGCCCCCGCACTTCGAGAAGTACCCGGAGCTGCACCAGCTGGTCAACGACGCCCTCAAGGCGCTGTCGGCCGCGAAGGGCTCCACGGACCCGGCCACGGGCCAGAAGGCGCTCGACCTGATCGCCGAGATCGACAAGATCTTCTGGGAGACCAAGAAGGCCTGATCCACGGTTGGGCCGTCTGACCTGCGTTTGCGCTGGTCATGTCGGCTACCTGTCCGCACCCGGTCTGCCGGACGCCGAGAACGGCGTCCATCGCGGACCGGGTGCGGTCTTTTTCGTCCGGCCACGGGTGCGCGTATGTGCAGCATCGCCGTCGTCTTCGCCACCCACGAATGGACCGGCGAACCCGAGAACCGCGAACCTCACAAGCACTCCCAGGTCCGCTGGATCAACGTCGACTCCATCCCCGCGGACTTCGTGGACGCCACCTCAAACGCCCTGCACCGATACCTCGGGGGCGGCCCGGACGTCTCCCTCCACGGCTGGTGACAGAGGCTCGCCGCTACTCGTCGGAAAGGTGTACGTGCCCGGGTGCGGTTTGCCCGGTTCAGCCGCGCAGCACGCGTTCCGCCGTCTCCCTGACGACGTCGGCCAGGGCGCCCGGGGCCGTGAGGTGGGCGATGTGTCCCTGGCCCTGGAGTGTGACGACGTGTGCGTCGGGCAGGGTCGCCGCCAGGTCGGAGACGCGTTCGCGCAGGTGGGCCGGGCTGAGGTCTCCCTCGATCAGGGTCGTCGGTGTGCCGAGGGCCGCGAACCGGTCGATGCCGACGCCGAGCGCGTCGAGTGCCTCGTCCTCGGCGATCTGCGCCGGCGCGTAGGCCGCGAACGCCGCCTGCACGCGTACATCGGCGAACATCTCGTCCACCGTGCTCGCGGGCATCCGGACGATGTCGCGCATGTGGATCCGCATCGCCTCGACGGGGTCGCCCGCGTCCAGGGCGGCCCGGGCGCGTGCCCCGGCCTCCCCCGCGAGCAACCCGCGGGTGGGCATCGGGGGTTCGTAGAGGAGGAGGCCGGCGAAGGCGTCCGGAGCGATCAGTGCGGCCTCCAGCGCCGCTACGGCGCCCGAGGAGTGTCCGACGAGCAGCACCGGGGAGTCGAGGAGCTCCCGTACGGCGACGATGTCGGCCGCGTCGAGGGCCATCGAATGGGGCAGCACGACGTCCGCCCCGGGGGCGTAGATCCGCCGGTGGATCCTGACGACGCGGAAGTCGTCGGTCAGGCGGCCCGCGACGGCGGCCCATGTCGTGGCGTCGCTGCCGCCCGGGTGGACCACCAGCAGGGTGGGCCCGGTGCCCTCGTCCAGGGCGGTGACGGGGTGACCGTCACCGGATACTGCGAGAAGTTCAGTCATGGTGCGAGCCTGCCCCAGCCCGCCGACACCGCGCCGACCTCTCCGGCAGCCCCCCGACACGGCGCCGACAGAACGCCGATGAAGGGAAGACGGGCGGAGGGGCGAGGGTCGGGGTATCCCCCGTGTTCTTCCGGATGACCGCCCCATCGCACGGGGTCACGCCTCACCGACATCCTGGGCTGCGTGCACAGGCGTTCACCGCTTCCGCGATGGCCGCCCGGTGCGATTCCCGCCGCACACGCCCCTCACGATCCAGGAGGCACACATGATCAAGCGCACCCGCGTACTGGCCGGCGCACTCACCCTGACGATGGCGGCCGTTGTCGCGGCGGCCGGGCCGGCCACCTCCGCGGTCGCCGCCGGCGCGCACGACGACGCTCGACTGCGTACGGTCATGGACCGGTTGACGACGGTCGACGGCGGACCCGGAGCGCTCGTCGACGTACGGAACCGGCGCGGCAGCACCGTACTGACCAGCGGCGTCTCGGACATCGTGAGCCGGGCTCCGGTCGACCCCCGGAGCAGATTCAGGATCGGCAGCATGACCAAGCCGTTCGTGGCGACCGTCATGCTCCAACTGGCCGGAAAGCACCGCGTCGACCTCGACGCGCCGATCGAGCGCTACCTGCCCGGTCTCGTCCGCGGCCACGGGGACGCCGTGGAGGGCGGCAGCGACGGGAGGGTGATCACCGTCCGTCAGCTGCTCCAGCACACCAGCGGGCTGCCCGACTACCTCGAACACCTCAATCCGCAGGAGATTTTGGAGCATCCGCTGGCCCACCGCGACACCCGCGAGCTGGTCGACGTCGCGCTCGCCCACCCCTCCGAGTTCGATCCGGGCAAGGAGTGGCGCTACTCCAACACGAACTACCTGCTGGCCGGGATGATCATCGAGAAAGTGACCGGCCGTACGTACGGCGAGGAGATCCACCGGCGCATCATCGCCCCCCTCGGGCTGGCCGCGACCTCCGCGCCGGGTGACTCCCCCGCGATCCCCGGTCCGCATCCGCGCGGCTACGTCCGGCCGGGCGAGGGCGCCCCGTTGGTGGACCTCACCGCGTTCAACCCGTCGGTCGCGGGTGCGGCGGGCGGGATGATCTCCAGCGGCGACGACGTGAACACGTTCCTGGACGCGCTCCTGGGCGGCAGGCTGCTGCGCCCGGCACAGCTCCGGGAGATGATGACGACCCGGCGGACCGGCGACCCGGGCCGGGCGTACGGCCTCGGCCTGGAGAGCAGGCGGCTGCGCTGCGGCGGCCTCGCCTGGGGGCACACCGGCGACGTCTTCGGATTCGAGACGGCGAGCGGCGCCACGGTCGACGGCAGGCAGGCGACGGTCATGGTGAATCTCGACCCGGGTGGTTCGGACGCGCAGAGCGACGACATGCAGCGGGCCATCCGTACGGCGCTCTGCGCGAAGCCGTCCGCGCACTCCCGCTAGCCACAGGAGAGCCGCGGGAGAGCCGCCGGTCCCGCCGAAACGCAGCGAAGCCCGGCCGCTCCTCGCGGCCGGGCTTCGCTCCACCCCGTCACACCCGGGCGCCGCTCCTCGCGCGCCGCGGGGCCAGGAACGCTCCGGCGAGCAGCGCGCCGGCCAGGACCAGCGCGGAGTTGGCCAGGATCGCGACCGAGACCCCGGAGAGGACGCCCTCGGGTCCCGGGTCGCCGAGCGCGGACATCCGGGCCGTGGCGATCGCGCTCATGACCGGGATGCCGAGGGTGATGCCGACCTGCTGGGTCATCGTGGCGAGGCCGGTGGCCAGGCCCTGTTCGTCGTCGGGGAGGCCGGACGTCGCGGTGACCATGAAGCCGACGATCATCAGCATGTTGCCGACGCCCCCGATGAACGTGGCCGCCAGCAGGAGCCAGATCCAGGCTCCGGAGGTGCCGAGCGCCACCAGCGAGAGCGTGGCGACCGCCTGGACGACGCCGCCGGCGACGATGGTCGTCCGGTTGCCGAAGCGGCCCACGGCCCGGCCGCCGAGCGTGCCGCCGATCACGGTGCCGATGCCCAGGACACCGAACGCGAGACCGGTGGCCAGCGGCGAGTAGCCGAGGACCTCCTGGAGGTAGAGCGTCAGCAGGAAGACCAGCGAGGTCTCGGTGACGAAGGCGATCAGACCGGTGGCGTTGCCCCAGATGACGCTGCGGCGCTTGAGGATGCGTACGGGGACGAGCGGGGCGGCCGCCTTCTTCTCGACGAACCAGAAGGCGATGAGCAGCGCGACGCCGGCGAGCAGCGCGACCAGGGTGGTGGGGGTGGTCCAGCCGGTCGCACCGGCCTGCGTCAGTCCGTAGACGAGGAGCAGCAGGCCGCCGGTGACGGTCGCGGCGCCGGGGACGTCGAGACGGGGGCGGGCGGCGGGGCGCGAGTCGGTGATGACGGACGGGGCGAGGGCTACGACGAGGGCGGCGACGGGGACGTTGACGAAGAAGGCCCAGCGCCAGGAGAGCAGATCGGTGAGGAGGCCGCCGAGGATGGCGCCCGCGGTGAAGCCGGCGGACATCAGGGCCCCGTTGAGGCCGAGGGCGCGTTCGCGCAGCGGGCCCTCCTTGAACGCCGTGGTCAGCAGGGCGAGTCCGGCCGGGGTGACGGCCGCGGTGGCGAGACCCTGGAGGACCCGTGCGGTGAGCAGGACCTCGGGGGAGGTCGCGAGGCCGCCGAGCGCCGAGGAGAGGCCGAGGACGACCATGCCGCCCACGAAGAGGCGCTTACGGCCGACGAGGTCGGCGATGCGGCCGAACAGGAGCGTGAAGCCGGCGGCGGCCAGGGCGAAGGAGGTGGCGATCCACTGGAGGTTCGGGAGGGAGAAGCCGAGGCCTTCGCCGACGACCGGCAGAGCGACGTTCAGGATCGAGAAGTCCACGGCGATCATGAACTGGGCGCCGAGGAGGAGGGCGAGGACGAGCTTCTGCCGTCCGGTCATCCGGGGGGCGGCCGGCGGGGCCGCGGCCTTGGCTGTGGTGGTGCGTGACGGGGTCTGGCTGGGTGCGGACATGGTCGCCCTTCCTCGGACGGGAGTTTTAACGGTTCTGCGGTTCCGTTAAGATGGGATGACCGTAGCAGAGGAACTGCCATTAATGGAACTGGAGACCCGTTATGACGTCGGAGAGCTCGGAGATCATGGAACCCGGCACGGTCCGGCCCGGCGGGCGCACCGCCCGGGTCCGCGAGTCCGTCCTGCGCGCGGCCGGTGACGCGCTGGCCGAGCAGGGCTTCGACCGGCTCGACCTCGCCGATGTCGCGCGCCGCGCGGAGGTCGGCAAGACGACCGTCTACCGGCGCTGGTCCACCACCACCGGTCTGATCGCGGACCTGCTCGACGACATGGCCGAGCAGTCCTCGCCGCGCACCCGGACCGGCTCTCTGGCCGAGGACCTCAGGGCCAACGCCCGGCTCGTGCTCCGCACGCTGACCGATCCCCGCCAGGGCGCCCTGTTCCGGTCCGTGATCGCGGCGGCCACCTGCGACCCGCGCACGGCACAGGCCCTGCACCGGTTCTACGCGGTCCGCATCAAGGAGTGGTCGGGCTGTGTCACCGAGGCCGTCGAACGCGGCGAACTCCCCGCGGGCACCGATCCGGACGAGGTGATCCGCGCCGTCTCGGCCCCCCTCTACTACCGCCTGCTGGCCAGCGGCGACCCGCTCGACGAGGCGGCCGCCGACCGCGCGGCCGAGGCGGCGGTCGTGGCGGCGAAGGCCGGTACGTATGTGAGGTGACCCGGGCGAAGTCTTCGGACCGCCGCGCGTACGCGATCCGCGGCCAGGCCGCCCGCGGTCAGACCGCCCGCAGCCGGGCCGCCCACGGGTGGCCGGCGCCCTCGGCCAGCGTGATCGTCTCGGTCAGCCAGGCGCGCCGGTCGTCGCCGAGTACGGGCAGTACGGCCTCGAAGTCCTGCTCGTCCTTGGGCCGCCGGGACCGCGACTTGTAGAGGAGCTGGACCTCGGGCGCGAGGTAGGGGACACCGTCGTCCGACACCCTGCCGAGCCGGTCCAGCGGGAGCCGGATCCGCGGGTCGCGGCGGAACACCCAGTCGCCGTCCTCCGTGTCGTCGAGCATGAACTGCACCCGCCACGGCTCGTCCGGACCCGGCCGGCACCAGATGTCGTGGACCTGCGGCGGCAGCGTCTCGCCCGGGAGCCAGGGCCGCAGCGTGCCCGGCGGGTCGGCGGCCCACCACTGCCAGTCCGGCAGGACGCGCTGGACGGCCGACTGGTCGCGGCGCAGCAGGAGTACGTCGACGTCGCCGTGGTCCCGGTAGGCGCGGCCCACGGCCAGTTCGACCGCGTACCCGCCCGCGATCCACCACGGGGTGCGCAGCGGGGCGAGCAGCCGTACGGCGTCCGTGAGCGGCATCGGGTCCCAGGGGCCCCAGGGGGTCTCCGTGCGCACCGGCCGTCAGCCCGGGGTGAGGAGGTGGCGGTAGCTGTTCGGGTGTTCCCGCAGGTACGTGGCCAGGCTCGTCGCGGGCCTGCCGGTGAGCCTCGGCACGGCGTCCGAGACCGTGGCCATCTCCCCGGCCGCGATGGCCTCGTACGACGTCACCCAGCCGGCCAGCTCCCAGTCCGGAGCTCCGTAGCGGGACCGCGAGGCGTAGGCCTCCTCACGGGTCTCCGGGACATAGGTGACGGCCCGTCCGGTGACCCGGCTCAGCTCATCGGCCGCCTCGGCGAGGGTGAACGCCTCGGGACCTGTCAGGTCGTACGTCTCCCCGTCGTGGGACGGGCCGGCGGGGTCGGTGCCGGCCAGCAGGACCGCTGTCGCGGAGTCGGCGATGTCCTCGTGGGAGACCGCCGCCACCCTGCCCTCGCCGCCCGGTCCGCGCAGCACGCCGTCGGTGCCGGTCATCGCCGGGAGGCCGGCCAGGTACCAGCTGTCGCGCAGGAAGGTGTGCCGGACGCCGGAGGCGCGGATGTGTGCCTCGGTGTCCCAGTGGTCCCGGGCGAAGGTGAACGTCGCGTCGGGCGCGGCGCCCAGGAAGGAGACGTACACGATCCGTTCGACACCCGCCGCGACGGCCGCGTCCACCGCCGTCATGTGTTCGCGCACCCGGTCCGGGCTCTCGTGCGCCGACACCAGGAACAGCGTGTGCGCCCCGGCCAGGGCCCGGCGCATGGCCTCCCCGTCCCCGTAGGGCGCGGGTGGCGCGGTGTCGGCGCCGGGCAGTTCGGGCAGCCGGGACGGGTCGCGGCCGAGGAGCCGTACGGGGACGCCGGCCCGGGTCAGCCGCTGCGCGACCCGGCCGCCGAGCGCTCCGCTCGCGCCGGTGACGGCGGTGAGGGGACCGTGCGTGACAGCGCCGGAATCCTGTGTGCGGTCAGTGGGGTTCATGCCGGGTTGCCTTCCTTGCGTGGCCAGGGGCGCACCTCCACGACCGCCTCGACCGGCAGCGGTCCGTAGATGTGCGGGAACTCCTCGCCGCCGGGTGCGGCCGGCTCGTACCGCACGGGCGCCGGCAGCCGTTCGGTGTCGATGACGAGGACCACGAGGTCCTGGTCACCGGCTCCGGCCCGGCTTCCGGCGCCGTACAGCATCTCGGCCACAGCGGCGAGCTGGTGCGGCAGCGAGCAGTGGATGAAGCCCTCTTCGTGCAGGGTGCGGCCGCGGGTGGACATCTCGTACGTCCCGATCCCGCGGGCCGCCTCCCACAGAGGGCCTTCGGTGAGGTGCAGCAGTTCGGCCATGGGCCAAAACTAGCCGCGCCGGCGCGACCTCCGGGCCACCAGCGTGGCCGCCGATCCGGCGACCAGCAGGGCCGCGGCGATTCCGCCGATCACCCATTCACCGCCGCGCGCACCGGTGTCCGGGAGTTCTCCCCCGGGGTGGGGCGGCCGGTGGGACCAGCTGTGCGTCGGGGTCGGCTGCGGACCCGGCGTCGACTCCGAGGGGGACGGTCCCGGGGTGTCGGTCGGAGTGGGCGTGGGTGTGGGCGAGTCCGTCGGGGTCGGGGTCGGTGTGGGCGTCGGGGAGTCGGTCGGGGTCGGTGACGGCGACGGATCCTCTCCGCAGTCCGGCAGATCACCCTCGAACGGGTAGGCGTGCAGCTCCTGGCCGCCCGACTCCCCCTCCGACGTGTGGGTCAGCGAACCGGCGCTGTAGAAGCGGCCGTTGGTGCCGCTGATCGCGACGGTCGCCAGACTGGACTGCTGGCCGATCAGCACGCTGCCCTGGAACTGTCCGGTGCCCTTCAGCCCGATCGCGGTCGCGTCCGGGAAGTTCCACAGCAGGTGCTCGCGGAGCCCCGACTGCGGGAGCGAGCCCATGTAGGTGCTGATGTTGCGGGTGGTGCCGTAGACGTTGACCAGCACGGTCGCGCCGTCCGGGATGTCACTGAAGGTGATGCCCCCCTGGCCGCCCGCCGCCGTGGTCAGATCGGCGTCGACCGCGAAGACCTGGAGGGCGGAGGTGCCGTCGCCGGTGAAGGAGGTCTCCGAACCGTCCGTCCGCACCGTGCCGTTCGCCGGGCGCCTGTGGTCCTCGTTGTCGTCGTACGCGTAGCAGTGGCTGGCCGCCGTCAGCTGGTCGCGCAGCGCGCTGTACGGATCTGTGGCGTCGGGGTCGTGGACGGTGGTGGGGCTCACCGTGCCGCTGAGTCCCTGGGCGTAGCGCACCACGCCGTGGTTCGGCCCCTCCTCCGCGAGGAGGCGCTGCCCGCTGACGACGGTCAGGTCGCCGCCCACCGTCAGGTAGTCCGAGTCGTTGGGCGGCGGCACCCGGGATCCCCCGCCGGCGACACCGACGTTGTAGATCTGCGAGACCCCTGCCCGCTTGTTCATGTCGAACCGGCCGAGGCCGACGACCTTGCCCTCGGCCTCCGCCGCGGCTTCCCTGACCAGGAAGTCGCCGCCGACGAAGATGTTGATGTTGCTGTCGTGGTGGACGACGGGGTCACTGTTCGGATCCGGCCAGACGGGAGGGCAGTCGTCCCCCAGGCAGGGACCGAGCCCGCCGGGCAGCGGGTCGGCGGCAGCGGTGGGAGCGAACGCCCCCACCATGACTGCCGCTGCTGCCACCGTCACCGCCACGCGGTGGTTTCTGCCGCTTCTGCGCTTTTTTGTTCCCATACAGCGCAATATGAAGCTTTACTGCGGATTCATCGGGCATGCCACGCCGGGCGGCGGCCCACGTACGCCGAGTGCCGTCAGCCCGCCAGCAGCTTCGCCTCGGTCGCCGGGTCGAGGCCGGTCGGCGGGCGGTCGGCGCGCTGCGGTGCCGTACCGCCGATGTCGCACAGCCACGCCCAGGTGTCCGCGACCGTCTCCTCGACCGGCCGGCAGCGCAGCCCCGCGGCATGGGCACGGCCGACATCGCCCTGGTGGAGGGTGTCGTACAGCTCCCCCGGCGGCAGCCAGACCGGCAGGTCGGTCCAGGGCTCGACGCCCGCCGCCAGGATCCGGCCGGTGTCGGTCCAGCGCAGCTCGGCATCGGAACCGGTGGCGCGCACGCACGCGTTCAGCAGCTCGCCCATCGTGGTGTGCCCGGGGCGGCTGACCAGGTTGTACGGGCCGTGCAGTCCCGCTTCCGCGGCGTCCAGCATCCATGCGGCGAGGTCGCGCGCGTCGATGTACTGCAGGGCGGCGTCCGGCCTCCCGGGCGCGAGCACGGGGCCGCCGCGGGCGATCCGTGTCAGCCACCACGGCAGCCTGCCGACGTTCTCCCAGGGGCCGATGACCAGCCCCGCGCGGGCCAGGACGGCCCGGTCGCCGAAGGCGTCCAGCACGGCCAGTTCGCCGCCGCGCTTGGCCAGGGCGTACGGGACGTCGTCACCGGCGTCCGGCGAGGCGCCCTCCACCAGCGGCCCGTCCTCGTCCAGGCCGGCCGGTGCCGGGTAGTCGTACACGGACCGGCTGGAGACGTACACATAACGTGCGGCCCGGCCCGACAGCAGCCGCGCCGCGTCCCGTACGGCCGAGGGCGCACCGCTCCAGGTGTCGACGACCACGTCCCACGTGTGCGTGCCGTCCCCGGGCGGTGCGACGGCGGCGAGCGCGGCCAGACCGCCCTCCTCGGTACGGTCGCCGAGCAGTTCGGCCACGCCCGGCGGGGGTGCGTGGCGGCCGCGGTGGAACACCGTGACCTCCCAGCCGCGTGCGAGCGCGGACTCGGTGACGGCTCTGCCGACGAACTCCGTACCACCCAGTATCAGAAGCCTCATGTCCCCGACCCTGCCCGGCCGCGGCCCGCTCCGGACCGGACCTCGCTCTCGGCTGAATCACCCGCCGTGGCCCATGAGGTGCCGGAACGCTCAGGAGAGGGCGAGCGGGCTGCGGTTGCGCAGGAGCCACTGGTGATACCCGGCCGCCCGCCGGGCCGCTTTCCGGTAGGCGGTCTCCAGTTCGCCGTACACCGCCGTCATGTCGGCGCCCGGCCGGGAGACCAGCAGCAGGCGCACGGCGAGCGGGTCGTCGCGCAGCGGGCGGATCGCCATGTCGTCGCGCGGGCCCGAGGTGGGCTGGCACGGCGCCACCGCCTCACCGAGGACGACGAGCGAGGCGGCGGTGAGGTAGTCGCCGTGCAGCACGGTCGGCGCGACGCCGGCCGCACCGAACACCCGTCGCAGGCCGTCCCATTCGCCGTCCACCGTGGGGTCGACCATCCATCGGTCGGCGGCCAGGTCGGCGAGGTCGACGACGGACATCGAGGCCGCCGGGTGGTCGCGGGCCATGGAGATGAACTGCGGTTCGCGGTCCACCAGCACCCGCTGATCCAGGCCGTCCGGAACGGACAGCGGGCAGCCCTCCACCTCGTGGACGAAGGCCACGTCGAGCCGGCCCTCCCCGACCGCGCGCAGCAGCGCGTGGGCGGAGACGTCGACCCGCAGCGAGATGTCCGTGCCGGGCAGCCGGAGCCGCAGTCCGCGCAGCCAGTCGCCGATCACCCGGCTCGCGGTGCAGCCGATCCGCAGCCGCGGTCCGCCGGCCCGGGCGGCGTCCGCCTCCGCCCGTGCGTCGGTGACCAGTGCGCTCATGCCGTCGACGAGGGGACGGGCCCGGCTGAGGACGGCGCGGCCCAGCAGCGTGGGCCGGCAGCCGGTGCGTCCGCGGCTGAACAGTTCGGCGCCCAGCGCGTTCTCGATCCGGCGCAGCTGAGTGGTGAGCGAGGGCTGGCTGACGCCCAGTCTGCGGGCCGCCCGGTGCAGGCTCCCGGTGTCGGCGATGGCGCACAGCGCCCTGAGGTGCCTCACCTCAAGCTCCATGCTGCCGAGGGTAGGGCGGCGCGGCCGTGCCGCACCAGACGCCGCAACCCCATCAAATCCCGTTAATTCCACGACTGTTGGTGTGTCCGACACCGGGTGTGCGACTGCGGGGTCCGGGCGGGCGATAGGGCGGCGTTATCACCGGTTGGCATCATCCGCACGGGCTCCGGCTCCCTGACACTCGCTGCGTACCGCCCCCGTCCATGTCCGATGACCGGACGGGTTCCTCTGACAGGTAACTGGTAGGAGACACCCCCCATGAGACACCCCAGGACCGTCATGTCGGCCGTGCTCGGCCTCGGCTTCGGCCTCGCCGCCGCGCTGGGCACCGCCCCCGCGATCGCCTCCGCCTCCCCGGCTCCCGCCGCTCCCCCCACCTCCACCGTCCAGTCCGCGTACACGTCCACCGCCGGATCGCACGAGAGCGCCGCCGCCAACAAGGCGTTCTTCGAAGCGGTGGCGAAGTCGGTGGCCGAGAAGCGGGCCGCCCAGCCGGGCGTCCAGGCCGTCACCATCGTCTACAGCACCGCCAACGCGCCCAGCTTCCGCACGCAGATAGCCAACAGCGCGCAGATCTGGAACAGCTCGGTCTCCAACGTCCGGCTGCAGGAAGGCTCCAACGCCGACTTCACGTACTACGAGGGCAATGACCCGAGCGGCTCGTACGCGAGCACCGACGGTCACGGCAACGGCTACATCTTCCTCGACTACGCGCAGAACCAGCAGTACGACTCGACCCGGGTCACGACCCACGAGACCGGGCACGTCCTCGGCCTGCCGGACCACTACTCGGGCCCGTGCAGCGAGCTGATGTCGGGCGGGGGCCCCGGCCCGTCCTGCACCAACCCGTATCCGGACTCCAATGAGCGCAGCCAGGTGAACTACCTCTGGCAGAACGGCTTCGCGGCTGCTCTCGCCCGCGCCGGTTCCTGATTCCCGACCGCGCCGACGGGGCCACCTCGCAGGACGGGGTGGCCCCCTTCGCGTGACGGGGCCCCGGCCGCGCCGGGGGTCATCCGGCGGCGAGCTCGGTACGGACGAGGGCCAGCAGTTCGTCCTCCGTCATGCCGAGCTCGCGGGCCTCGCCGACCATCTCGCGCACCCGGTCCAGGAGTCTGGCGCGGTGCGGGGAGGCGTTCTGGGCGACGACGGCGCCGCGACCCCGGCGCAGTTCGATCAGCCCTTCCTCGCGCAGCCGCTGGTAGCCGCGCAGGACGGTGTGCACATTCACGCCGAGTGATTCGGCGAGGACCCGGGCGGCGGGCAGCCGCTCGCCGGGAGCCACCGCCCCGTCGGCGACGGCACGGCGCACACAGGCCGCGATCTGGTCGCCGAGCGGCACGGTGGAGGTGGGGTCGACCCGGAAGAGCATGGTCAGTGGTCCGTTCGGCGCTGGTCGATCAGGGTGTTGAGGAGAGCAGCACCGGTGGCCGAGTCGTCGACGGTCACCGCGAAGTCCCGGCCGCCGGCCAGGCGTGCCACGATCCCCTCACCGGAGCGGATCATGACGCCGGTGCGTCCCGGCCGGATCCGGTACCCCCAGCCGCCGTACTCGGCCAGCGGGTTGATGTCCCGGCTGACCGCCGTCTCTATCCGGTCGAGCGGTACCCGGACGCGTGGCCACGGCAGCATCCCGGAAACGGTGATCCCCCGCCGGTCCACGGTCACGTACGGGCGGGCGAAGGCCGCCAGGAGCAGCCCGAAGAGCAGGGCCGGAATCGCGGCGGCCCAGCCCGCGGTGAAGAGCAGCGCGACGCCTGCGGCGCACGTCACGAACGCGACGGGCGGCAGCCACCAGGACCCGGCACTGCGCGCCCACCCCGCCACCTCCCCGGTCGCCAGCGTGATCCGCTCCCCGCCCCCGGCCCCGCCGTCCCCGTCCGGAATCTCTCCGGCCGGCTCTTCCGGTACGGGAAGGAGGGCGGCGAGCAGCAGGCCGAGCCCGAAGGCGAGCGCGCCGGCTCCCAGCGCCGCGGCCAGGTGCCACAGGGGGAACGAGACGTCCTGGGCGCGGCCCCGCGCGTCCACGGCGGCGTCCACGTTGATCAGCAGGACCACCGCCATCACGTAGCCCAGGAATCCGGCGACCGCCCAGCCGGAGGCGATCACCCCGCGGTGGGCCCGCCCCCGGAACTTCCCGCCGGCGGCCATCAGCGTCCACAGCGCCCCCATGCTGATGAGCAGCACCGTGGTGACGACCACGTACTCGGTCCGGCCGGCATGGTCGTCAGCCCTGCCGTTGCCCACGAAATGGCTGGCCAGCTGCGCGGGCAGCCGGTCTCGACGGGTCGCGAAGAGGATCAGGTCGACGGCGAGGGCGAGCAGGAACGGCAACGCGGCGAGGGCGGCGCGGCCTGCGTTCTTCCGGTTCATCTTAACCTCCATTGTTCGCATACTAGTAGAACAATGAGAGAGTGCAATGGCTGTGTGGATACGGCTGCTCGGTTATCCGCGCGGAAACGACGGACCGGCCCGACGGTGTCATGCCGTCGGGCCGGTCCGGAGGAGCGAGGAGAGCGGAAGAGGCGGGGAGGAAGGGGTGCGTAAGAGGTGGGGAAAGCCGGAAGGGCGGAAGGGGGTGGGGTCAGGCCGTTTCGAGCGGGAACGCGCCCCGGTGGCCGGTGCCCGCGCCCGCGACCGGGCGCGGCTCGAACTCCCGGCAGCTCCAGACCTCCTGGACGAATCCGCTGCGCCGGTCCCACAGGTCGAGGACGTCGTCCTCACCGTCCGCCCCGCGGTAGGCCTCCTTCGCGCCCCGGAAGCAGGCGAGACCGCCGGACAGCCCGCGGCCGGGCGCCGGGAAGTAGTCCGAGAAGGCGCACGCGATACAGGTCCGGAGCCGGATCCCGGGCGGCAGCGCCCGCTGGATGGTGGCGAGCGCGGCCCCGAAGTCGCTCTCGGCCCGGTGCGACCGGAAGGCCGCTCCGCCGTACCGCAGCTCCAGATAGAGATACGGATCGGGCCTGCGCAGCGACAACAGGCAGCTCAGCGTGGCCTGGTGGACCTCACCGTCCGCGGTGACCGGGAACGGCAGGTCCCATTCCAGGACGCAGTCGTTCAGCACACCGTCCGCGAGGGCGAACATCCCGCTCTCCGGCGGCATGCCCGCGACCGGGCACAGGGCGCCGAAGCTCTCGCCCTCGAAATCGACTCCCCGGACGCGGAGGCGGAGTTGCTGTCCGTCGGTGGTGAGGATGACGGCATCGGAGCCCTGTCGGTCCCGGTACCACCCTGCCCACGACTCATCTGTCATGGGCAGGGACTGTAGCCCGTGCCGCGGACACTCCCCGTGCCGCCCTCCGCTTCCTCGCCCGGCCCCTGTGACCTCGGTTGATCCTCACGGCACCTCGCCCCGCTCCCTTCCCTTGATCCTCGACGCCCGCACGCCCCGTTCTCGTCCCGCATTCGTCCGGCTCTCGTCCGGATCTCCTTGCTCCCTTCCCAACCCCTTTCCCTCATCCGCTCCCCCGTTCCTTGCGCCCGCCCCGGTCCGCCCGCAGGGCGTCCGCGGGGCATCCGCGGGGCATCCGCGGGGCCCCCGCGTCCGCCGTCCGCCCTCAACCGGCGTACTTCCTGTTGGTGTTGAGGGCGTACGGGTTCCGCAGGGGCCGCTCGCTCCCTCCTCGGCGCCCCCGCGCCGGGGCAGCCGTCGCGTCGGCCGTCAGCTCAGCTCTCCCTCGCCCCTCCCTTCGTCTCGCCGCGACCGCATGCGTGTACGGCCGGGCAGCCGGTGTGTCCGCCGCCTCCCCTCCGTACGCCGGTCAGTGCGTCCGGCGGGTGACGAACTCCGCCAGGGCCAGCAGATCGCCCGCCGCCGAAAGGTCGGGGACGGCCCGGGACAGGTGGTGCACCGCGCGGGCCATCCGGTCCGCGGCGCAGATCTGCGCCCAGTCACGGCCGCCCGCCCGGTCCACGGCGTCGGATGCGCGGCTCACCTCGGCGGCCGTGTTCATCGGGCCCCGGTAGAGCGCGGCGAGCTCCGCCGCCGCCGGGGTGCCCGAGGTCAGCGCGGCCACCACGGGCAGCGACTTCTTGTGGGCGGAGAGGTCCGCCCCGACCGGCTTCCCGGTCTGGGAGGGGTCGCCCCAGATGCCGATCAGGTCGTCGATGAGCTGGAACGCCAGTCCGGCCTCCCGGCCGAAGCCGTCCATCGCGCCGACGGCACGTTCCTCCACGCCCGCGTAGAGCGCGCCCAGCGCGCACGCACAGCCGAGCAGGGCTCCCGTCTTGGCCGTGGCCATGGTGAGGCACTCGTCCAGCGAGACCTCGTCAGGTCCGCGCTCCTCGAAGGCGCAGTCGGCCTGCTGGCCGGCGCAGAGCTCGATGACGCAGGTGGAGAGGCGGGCCGAGGCGCGGGCCGACACGGACCGGGCGTCCTCGGCGAGGAGCCGCTGGGCCAGGGCGAGCATGGCGTCGCCCGCGATGACGGCGTCCGGGATGCCGAAGACCGTCCAGGCCGTGGCCCGGTGGCGGCGGGTGCGGTCCTCGTCGATGACGTCGTCGTGCAGCAGGGTGAAGTTGTGGGCCAGTTCGACCGCGACGGCCGCCCGCACGGCTTCTCGCGGGTCACCGCCGAGCGCCCGGGTGGCGGCCAGGACGAGCGCGGGTCTGATCGCCTTGCCGGCGCCGCCCGCGGCCGGGCTGCCGTCGGCGTGCTCCCAGCCGAAGTGGTACATCGCGACGCGCCGGATCGAGCCCGGCAGTGAGGCGACCGCGGCCCGCAGGTGCGGATCGACGAGGGTCCGGGTGTACTCCAGGAGCGCCGCGGCATCGTTGCCCTCGGTGGCGGCGGCGTCGGTACGGGTCATGGTCAATCGGTCACCCCGGTCGTTGCCGTCCCCGGCCCCGGTGGCTGTCGCCCCGGGGCCGGGGACGTGGGTGGTCACTGTGGTGCGCCGGCTGCGGCCGACGGGGCCCGGACCCGGCAGGTCCGGGCCCCGTGGACTCACCGCCAGCGGCTGACCTCGACGTTCTCCAGGACGCCGAGGGCGTCCGGGACCAGAACGGCCGCCGAGTAGTAGGCCGTCACGAGGTAGGAGATGATCGCCTGCTCGTCGATCCCCATGAAGCGGACCGAGAGGCTGGGTTCGATCTCGTCCGGGATGCCCGTCTGCTGGAGCCCGATGACGCCCTGTTCGGCCTCGCCGGTCCTCATGCAGATGATCGACGTGGTGCGGGCGTCCGTGACCGGGATCTTGTTGGACGGGAAGATCGGGACCCCGCGCCAGGCCGGCACGTGCTGGCCGCCGACGTCCACGCTCTCCGGCACCAGGCCGCGCTTGTTGCACTCGCGGCCGAAGGCGGCGATGGCCCTCGGGTGGGCGAGGAACAGCTTGGATCCGCGGCGGCGCGAGAGCAGTTCGTCCATGTCGTCGGGGCTGGGGGCCCCGTCGTGCGGCTGGAGCCGCTGCCCGTAGTCGCAGTTGTTGAGCAGGCCGAACTCCCGGTTGTTGATGAGCTCGTGCTCCTGGCGCTCGCGCAGCGCCTCGACCGTGAGCCGCAACTGCTGCTCGGTCTGGTTCATCGGCTGGTTGTAGAGGTCGGCGACCCTGCTGTGGACCTTCAGAACGGTCTGCGCGACGCTCAGTTCGTACTCGCGGGGCGCCGACTCGTAGTCCACGTACGTGTGCGGGACGACGGCCTCGCCGACGTGGCCCGCGGAGAGGTCGATCTCCGCCTCGCCGTAGTTGTTGGTGCGCTGGTGCGGGATGGTGAGCAGCCCCGCGAGGTGCGTGCGCAACGGCTCGGACCGCTCGGCGAGGTTGAGCACGTCGGCCCGCCGCAGGGTGAGGACCGTGCACGCCGTGACGGCGCGGGCCGTGTACTCCCAGACGGCGTCGCCCTCGATGAGGGAGTGGTCGCCGAAGTAGGCCCCGTCCGCATGGACGCCGAGCACCGTCTCGTCCCCGTACTGCCCGGTGCCGATCTTCTCGACCTTGCCGTGCGCCAGCAGGAAGACCCGGTCCGCCGCCTCCCCGGCCGTGGCCAGTAGCTGTCCGGCGGAGATGTCGCGCTGCTCGCACCGCCTGGCGAGTTCGGCGAGGGCCTCCTCGTCCCCGAAGTCCCTCAAGGCCGGAAGCTCACCGAGCTCGGCGGGGATGACCGAGACCCGGTCCCCCGTCTGTACGAAGGTCACCCGGCCGTCCCCGACCGAGTAGCTCAGCCTGCGGTTCACCCGGTATGTGCCGCCCTGCACCTGGACCCACGGCAGCATCTTCAGCAGCCACCGTGAGGTGATCTCCTGCATCTGCGGAGCGGACTTGGTGGTCGTCGCGAGGTTCCGCGCGGCTGCCGTGCCCAGACTCTGCTGCGGCGGCACCTGCGCGTTCTGAACCTCTTCACCAACGGACATCTGTCGTCCTCTCGATTCATCGGCTGACCTGCAGAAGAAGCCTTTCAGCATGGAGACTCGGCACGCCATTACACAAAAGAGTGTGACTAATCGGGCTTTGGGCTGGGCACAACGCTGCGCGATGCCCGCCTCTGCGGCCCGCTGCCCTTCATGCGGGCCGTGCGGACCCAGTTGCTCCCCAGGGGGTCCCGGTGGCCGGCATCCACCACGCGGTGTCCGGCCCCGCGCCGTGGCTCGCCCAGGGCTGAACCACCCTGCGGCGCGCCCGGAATTGACCGGATCGGCTCGCACAACGCCCGAACAGGGCCCCGCAATCTCCCCGTAACTGGTCCGGGACCGCGTCAGTCGGGTACATCGGGTACAAGCCCTGTACGGACGCACTCCCCCACGCACGAAGGAGTCGGTCATGTCTTCTCCCATGTCCGCGAGCACCTTTCTCGCAGCCCTCAAGAACGAAGGCCTCACCGTCGTCCAGGTCGGTGACTGGCGCACCCACAACCGCAACCACAAGGGCGCCTGGGGCCCGGTCAACGGCGTGATGATCCATCACACCGTCACCAAGGGCACCGACGCCACCGTCCGGATCTGCCGCGACGGCTACGCCGCGCTGCCGGGGCCGCTGTGCCACGGCGTCATCGCCAAGGACGGCCGGGTTCACCTGGTCGGCTACGGACGGGCCAACCACGCCGGGCTCGGCGACGACGACGTCCTGCGCGCCGTCATCGCCGAGAAGGGCCTGCCGGCGGACAACGAGGCCAACACCGACGGGAACCGGCACTTCTACGGTTTCGAGTGCGAGAACCTCGGCGACGGCAAGGACCCCTGGCCCGCCGTCCAGCTCGAAGCCATCGAGAAGGCCGCCGCCGCGGTCTGCCGCCACCACGACTGGACCTCCCGGTCGGTCATCGGTCACCGGGAGTGGCAGCCCGGGAAGGTCGACCCGCGCGGCTTCTCGATGACCGGCATGCGGGCCCGGATCCACGACCGGCTGAAGTAGGCCGGACGCCCGTCGCGGCCGGGGCCCGGCCACAATGGAGGCATGCCCTCCACGCCCGCCGGCCCGCCAGGCCTCTCCCGGCTGCAGCCGGTGCTCCCGTCACCCCTGCGGCCGGCCGAGGACGAGCGCTTCGCCCGGCACGGCGTGACGCTGCTCCTCAAGCGCGACGATCTGATCCATCCGGACCTGCCGGGCAACAAGTGGCGCAAGCTGGCCCCCAACCTCCTCGCCGCCGCCGGCCGCCCCGTGCTCACGTTCGGCGGGGCGTACTCCAGCCATCTGCGCGCCACGGCCGCGGCGGGCCGGCTGCTGGGGTTCCGCACCGTCGGCGTCGTCCGGGGCGACGAGCTCGCCCACCGCCCGCTGAACCCCTCGCTGGCCCGGTGCGCGGCCGACGGCATGCAACTTCACTTCGTGGACCGCCGGACCTACCGCGAGAAGACCGATCCGCAGGTCCTGGCGGGGCTGCTGCGGGCCCACGGGGAGTGCGAGGTCATCCCGGAGGGCGGCAGCAACGCCCTGGCCGCACAGGGCTGCACAGAGCTCGGCCGCGAGCTGCGCGGGGCGGCCGACGTGGCGGCGGTCGCCTGCGGCACCGGCGGCACCCTCGCCGGACTCGCGGCCGGACTCGCGCCGGGGCAGCGCGCCCTCGGCATCCCGGTCCTGCGCGGCGGCTTCCTGGCGGACGCGGTGCGGGAGCTCCAGCGGGAGGCGTTCGGCGGTCCGGCCGGCACCTGGTCGCTCGACGACCGCTTCCACTTCGGCGGCTACGCCCGTACCACCCCCGAACTGCACGCCTTCGCGGACGACTTCGAGGACCGCCACGGGCTGCCGGTCGAGCGCCTCTATGTGGCCAAGGTCCTGTACGCGCTCACGGCACTGGCCGCGGAGGGCGCGTTCCCCGCGGGCAGCACGGTCGCGGCCGTGATCACCGGGCGTCCGGACGATCAGTCCGCGTCCTCCCGGTAGGCGGCGGCCTCCTCCAGGTCGAGGCGCCTGAGCAGGGTCCGCATCATCTCGTCGTCGATGCGGCGCTCGTCCCGCAGCCGGACGAAGACCTCGCGCTCGGCCTCGATCATCTCGCCGGCGAGACGCCGGTAGGTGTCGTCGGCCGACTCCCCCGTCACCGGATTGGCCGCACCGAGCCGCTCCCAGACGGCGTTGCGGCGGCGCTCCAGGACCGTGCGCAGCCGGTCGGTGAGCGGCTGGGGCAGGCTGTTGCGCTCGTCGGTGAGCAGGTCCTCCAGCCGCGTCTCGGCGGCCGTGGACGCCTCGCTCTGGGCCTGCGCCTCGGCGAGGGTCTCGGCCTGCTGGTCGCGGCCCGGGAGCCTCAGGACCCGGACCAGGAGCGGCAGCGTGAGCCCCTGGATGACGAGGGTGCCGATGACCGTGGTGAACGTCAGGAAGAGCACCAGGTTGCGGGCCGGGAAGTCCTCCCCGTCCGAGGTGAGCATCGGGATGGAGAACGCGATGGCGAGCGAGACGACCCCGCGCATCCCGGCCCAGCCGACGATCAGCGGCGAGGTCCAGTTGGTCTCGGGTTCGCGTCGTCTGATGCGTTTCGACAGCAGGCGCGGCAGATAGGTCGCCGGATAGACCCAGATGAAGCGGACGACGACGACCGCCAGGAACACCGCCACCGCGTACCAGAGGGCGTCGGCGACGGCGTACGTGCCGAGCCCCTTCAGCACGAACGGCAGCTGGAGGCCGATCAGCGCGAAGACGGCGGACTCCAGGATGAACGCGACCATCTTCCAGACCGCGGCCTCCTGGAGCCGGGTGGCGAAGTCGACCTGCCAGGAGCGGTGGCCCAGATAGAGCGCGACGACGACCACGGCGAGCACCCCGGAGGCGTGCACGCGTTCGGCGGCGGCGTAGGCCACGAAGGGGATCAGGAGCGACAGGGTGTTCTGGAGCAGGGGCTCCTTCAGGTGCGTGCGGAGCCAGTGCAGCGGGACCATGAGCACCAGGCCGACGCCGACACCTCCGACCGAGGCCAGCAGGAACTCGCCGATCCCGGCGCCCCAGCTCATCCCCTCGCCCACTGCGGCGGCGAGCGCCACCTTGTAGGCGGTGATGGCCGTGGCGTCGTTCACCAGGGACTCGCCCTGCAGGATCGTGGTGACCCGGGCGGGCAGCCCGACCCGGCGCGCGATCGCGGCGGCGGTGACGGCGTCCGGCGGGGCGATCACGGCGCCGAGCACCAGGGCGGCGGTCAGCGGCAGATCGGGCACCAGCCGGTACGCCAGCCAGCCCACCGCGACGGTCGCGAACAGCACGTAGCCGACGGACAGCAGGGCGACGGGACGGAGATTGGCCCGCAGGTCCAGGTACGAACTGTCCACCGCGGCCGTGTAGAGCAGCGGCGGCAGCAGGAGCGGCAGCACGATGTGCGCGTCCAGGGTGTACGTCGGCACCCCGGGCACGTACGAGCCGATCAGCCCGAGGGCCACCAGCAGGAGGGGGGCCGGCACCGGCGTGCGGCGGGCGAGCCCCGCCATCGCCGCACTGGCCGCTACCAGTGCCACCAGTGGCAATGCGTCCATCTCACGGTCCTCGCATCCGTCGTAACCTGGCCATCATGAGTGAGTGCCCGCATGTACTGGACCTGCCGCGCCCCGAGCCCGCACCCCTCTCCGAGACCTGTCTCGAATGCCGGGCAGCGGGTACCCACCCCGTGCAACTGCGACTGTGCCTGATCTGCGGCCATGTCGGCTGCTGCGATTCGTCGCCGCACCAGCACGCCACCGGACACTTCAAGGAGACGGGTCATCCGTTGATGCGGAGTTTCGAGGCCGGCGAGAGCTGGCGCTGGTGCTTCGAGGACGGTTCGATCGTCTGACGTCTGGGTACGTCAAACCGGCGCCTGTTGTTCGTAATTGACCGCCGCAGACCTCTAGCCACTGTGTGTACTCATGGGCTTACCATGAGTGACAGTCATGGGATGGGGTCCCGGCGACACGGCATCATGGATCGCGATAGCGTCGCCGGACCAAGAACCGAAGACGTACCGCACGGCTCCGGGGCATCCGTCCCCGGATCCTCGAATGAGTTTGTGCCACCTTGGAGGTGAGGGTGTCCCAGATCGCAGGCGAGCCCGGGAATCAGGACTTCGTAGAGGTCCGGCTGCCCGCTGCGGGTGCCTACCTGTCGGTGCTGCGTACGGCCACGGCCGGTCTCGCAGCGCGTTTGGACTTCACTCTCGACGAGATCGAGGATCTTCGCATCGCGGTCGACGAGGCCTGCGCGATCCTGCTTCAGCAGGCCGTGCCCGGCTCCGTCCTCAGCTGCGTGTTCCGTCTCGTCGACGATTCTCTCGAGGTGACGGTCTCGGCCCCGACGACGGACGGCCGGGCGCCGGAGCGCGACACCTTCGCCTGGACGGTGCTCTCCGCACTGGCCGGAAAGGTCGACTCCTCGGTCGCCGATGACCGTACGGTCAGCATCAGCCTGTACAAACAGCGCGGCGCGGGACCCGGGCCGGCGTGAGCAACGGGAACGGGGACGGTCCTGTGCGGGACGAGACGATCCGACCAGGGGTGGTGCGCACAGCAGGCATCCCGGAACAGCAGGCCCTGCCTCATCCGGTGGACGGGGCGGACCAGCCCCGTGCGGTGGACGGGACGGACGGGCCCGCCGGCATTACGGTCGCGGTGGAGCAGTCGCAGGCGGAGCGGGCAGGCCAGATGAGCGAGCACGGGCACCACGATCCACACGACCGCAGCGGGGCGCGGGCGTTGTTCATCGAGCTGGGCAAGCTCCCGGACGGCTCGCCCGAGAAGGCGGAGCTGCGCAACCGGCTGGTGCGGATGCACCTGCCGCTGGTGGAGCACCTGGCGCGGCGCTTCCGCAACCGCGGAGAGCCGCTCGACGATCTGACCCAGGTCGCCACGATCGGTCTGATCAAGTCGGTGGACCGGTTCGACCCCGAGCGCGGCGTCGAGTTCTCGACGTACGCGACACCCACGGTCGTCGGTGAGATCAAGCGGCACTTCCGCGACAAGGGCTGGGCGGTGCGGGTGCCGCGCCGGCTCCAGGAGCTGCGCCTCTCGCTGACCACGGCGACTGCGGAGCTGTCCCAGCAGCACGGCCGCTCGCCCACGGTGCACGAGCTGGCGGAGCGGCTCGGCATCTCCGAGGAAGAGGTCCTTGAGGGCCTGGAATCGGCCAATGCGTACAGCACGCTCTCGCTGGACGTGCCGGACACGGACGACGAGTCCCCGGCGGTCGCGGACACGCTCGGCTCGGAGGACGAGGCGCTGGAGGGCGTCGAGTACCGCGAGTCGCTCAAGCCGCTGCTGGAGGACCTGCCGCCGCGGGAGAAGCGGATCCTGCTGCTGCGGTTCTTCGGGAACATGACCCAGTCGCAGATCGCGCAGGAGGTCGGCATCTCGCAGATGCACGTCTCGCGGCTGCTGGCCCGCACCCTGGCCCAGCTGCGCGAGCGGCTGCTCGTCGAGGAGTGAGCGGGCGCCAGGAGGAGTGGTGAGGACCCGGCGGGCTCAGGCCTCGGTGTCCGCGTCGGGCGACGTCGTGCCCGGCCTGCGGATGCCGAGGGCCTCGATGGTCGCCGGCCTGGCCAGCTGGTAGAGCGCGGTCAGGGACACCACCGCGAGGACGATCCCGGCCGGGATCAGCGCGCCGTGGGACCGCAGCAGCGTCCAGGCGACCGGCAGCGCGATGATCTGGGTGATGAGCGCCGGTCCGCGGCTCCAGCTGCGCCGCAGCAGCAGGCCGCGGGCGGCGAACAGCGGGATCAGGCCGAGCGCGATCACCGTCAGACCGCCCATCTCCGCCTGCGTCGGGCTGTCGGGGCGGCCGAGCAGCCCCATGACCAGCATGTAGACACCGCCGATGACGAGGGCCGCAGCTTCGAGGGCGTTGAGTCCGGCCACGAGCGTGATCCTGGCCGGCTTCGGCGGTTCGGCCGAGGGCATCGACGAGGGCGCGTTCTGCTGAGTACTCACCCTTGCAGGTTGGCATCCCCGGCACCCGAAAGCGAAGCCGGGGTCGGAACACCGTCGGACCGCCCCCGCCGGGGCGCCGTATCGCGCCCGCCCCGTCACTCACCGTGAGGGTCACCGGGCAGGACTTCAGGCCGATACCTCGCGGTAGGTAGTCTGGCGGTCATGCGCGCACTTCTTGTGGTCAATCCAGCTGCCACCACCACCAGCGCGCGGACCCGTGACGTGCTCATTCACGCACTGGCCAGCGAGATGAAGATCGAGGCCGTCACCACGGAGTACCGCGGACACGCCCGCGACCTGGGACGACGGGCGGCCGACAGCGACGACATCGATCTCGTGGTGGCGCTCGGCGGCGACGGCACGGTCAACGAGGTCGTGAACGGGCTGCTCCACCGCGGCCCCGACATCGACAACCTGCCGAAACTCGCCGTGGTGCCCGGCGGCTCCACCAACGTCTTCGCGCGCGCCCTCGGCCTGCCCAATGACGCGGTGGAGGCGACCGGCGCCATTCTGGACGCGCTGGCCAACCGCACGGAGCGCACCGTGGGCCTCGGCCTGGCGGCCGGCACCCCCGGCACGGAGGACGAATCCGTCCCGGAGCGCTGGTTCACCTTCTGTGCCGGACTGGGATTCGACGCCGGAGTGATCGGCCGGGTCGAACAGCGGCGCGAGCGCGGCAAGCGGTCGACCCATGCCCTGTACGTACGCCAGGTGCTCCGCCAGTTCCTGGAGGAACCGCACCGGCGGCACGGCACGATCACGCTGGAGGTGCCGGGCCAGGACCCGGTCACCGATCTCGCGCTGTCCATAATCTGCAACACCGCCCCCTGGACCTATCTGGGGAACCGGCCGATGTACGCCTCCCCGAAGGCGTCGTTCGACACCGCCCTGGACGTCCTCGGCCTGCAACGACTGTCGACCGCGGCCGTCACCCGGTATGCCACCCAGCTGCTCACTTCGAGCCCGGAAAAGGGTCCACACGGCAAGCACGCGGTTTCACTGCATGACCTCACGGACTTCACCTTGCATTCAAAGGCTCCACTGCCCTTCCAGATGGACGGTGACCACCTGGGGCTGCGTACGAGTGTGACGTTCACAGGCGTACGCCGTGCACTGCGTGTGATTGTGTGAGCGGAAGGGACCAAAGTCCTTTAACTCGAACGTTTGGACTGGCTTCCACCCTCTAGAAGTACGGCTGTGACCTAGCCGACACCGAGGAATCAAAAAAAACTTTCCGGAAGGGGTTGTATCCGTCGCCGAGGTTTGCGAATCTCTACATGGCGATCGGGACGGCCCGCAACAACGGCCTCCACTGAAAGCCAGAACCCCTCCTCACCGCACAGGACCACAACCAGTTCATCTGGGCGTCGGCCCGACTCGTACGGGGGGATTCGTGAAAGCGTTCACATTCACAAGCAACAGGTACGTAATACCAAGGAGAGGTAGCAGCCATGGACTGGCGTCACAACGCCGTTTGTCGTGAGGAAGACCCGGAGCTGTTCTTCCCCATCGGCAACACCGGTCCTGCGCTGCTGCAGATCGAGGAAGCCAAGGCCGTCTGCCGTCGCTGCCCCGTCATGGAGCAGTGCCTGCAGTGGGCGCTCGAGTCCGGCCAGGACTCCGGCGTCTGGGGTGGCCTCAGCGAGGACGAGCGCCGCGCAATGAAGCGCCGCGCCGCTCGCAACCGGGCGCGTAACGCCAGCGCCTGACCGACGCCACCGCTACGAACCTCAGCCAGGCGGCGCGTACAGAGCGTACGCATCACCCCGCCCCCCGAGTCGCAGCGCGCAGTACCCCCGAAGCGCATGCTTGACCAGAGAGCCCGGACCGTTCACCCACGGTCCGGGCTCTCTGCTGTGCGGACGTGCTACTTGGCCGCGCCCTCGTGCTACTTGTCGGCGCTGACCGGGATGTCGAGGACGACCTGCGTACCGCGCTCGGGTGCGGGCACCATGCCGAACGTCCCGCTCAACTCGCCCTCCACCAGCGTCCGCACGATCTGGAGCCCCAGATTGCCGGCGCGCTGCGGGTCGAATCCCTCGGGCAGACCGCAGCCGTCGTCCTGAACGGTGATCAGGAGCCGGCCCTCGGTGGGCGAGCCGCCCCGCACCGCGGAGACCTCGACCGTTCCGGACTCGGCGACCGAGAAGGCGTGTTCCAGGGCGTTCTGCAGGACCTCGGTGAGGACCATCGCCAGCGGGGTGGCCACCTCGGCGTCGAGGATGCCGAAGCGCCCCGTCCGGCGGCAGGTGACCTTGCCCGGTGAGATCTCGGCGACCATCGCGATCACCCGGTCGGCGATCTCGTCGAACTCCACCCGCTCGTCCAGATTCTGGGACAGCGTCTCATGGACGATGGCGATCGAACCGACGCGCCGCACCGCCTCGTTGAGCGCCTCGCGGCCCTGCGGGGAGTCCATCCGGCGGGCCTGGAGGCGCAACAGGGCTGCCACCGTCTGGAGGTTGTTCTTCACCCGGTGGTGGATCTCCCGGATGGTGGCGTCCTTGGTGATCAACTCGCGCTCCCGGCGGCGCAGTTCCGTGACGTCACGCAGCAGGACCAGCGAGCCGATGCGGACGCCCTTGGGCTTCAGCGGGATCGCCCGGAGCTGGATCACCCCGCCCGCGCACTCCACCTCGAACTCACGGGGGGCGTAGCCGCTGGCGAGTTTGACGAGTGCCTCGTCCACCGGGCCGCGGGAGGGCGCCAGTTCCGCGGTGATCCCGCCGAGGTGCTGTCCGACCAGGTCGGACGCGAGGCCGAGGCGGTGGTACGCGGAGAGGCCGTTGGGGCTGGCGTACTGGACGACGCCGTCCGCGTCGAGCCGGACCAGCCCGTCGCCGACCCGGGGCGAGGCGTCCATGTCGACCTGCTGGCCGGGGAACGGGAAGGACCCGGCGGCGATCATCTGGGCCAGGTCGGAGGCCGACTGGAGGTAGGTCAGCTCCAGCCGGGACGGGGTGCGGACGGTGAGGAGGTTGGTGTTGCGGGCGATCACCCCCAGCACGCGGCCCTCCCTGCGTACGGGGATCGACTCGACCCGTACGGGCACCTCCTCGCGCCACTCCGGGTCGCCCTCGCGCACGATCCGGCCCTCGTCCAGCGCCGCGTCCAGCAGCGGCCGGCGGCCGCGCGGGACCAAGTGGCCGACCATGTCGTCCTGGTAGGAGGTGGGGCCGGTGTTGGGCCGCATCTGGGCGACGGACACATAACGGGTGCCGTCCCGGGTGGGGACCCAGAGCACGAGGTCGGCGAAGGAGAGGTCGGAGAGCAGCTGCCACTCCGAGACCAGCAGATGGAGCCACTCGAGGTCGGTGTCACTCAGGGCGGTGTGCTGGCGGACGAGGTCGTTCATGGAGGGCACGTGTGCGAGCGTACCTGTGGAGGTGCACAGGTTCCGAACCGGAAGGCCCGTCCGTACGTGCTGGAAGAGGGGCCGGAAATAGCCGCGTCCCACGGATGGACAGGGGCGAATGGTCTAGTCCACAATGCAGGAGAAGAACCTCCGCTCTCCCCGCACAGGAGAGCGGACGAGGTACCCGCGCTCTCTGCCCTGACTGCGCAGGTGCCTCTCCCCGGCCGGGGGCACCGCACACCGCCGGCCGAGCCGATCGCCCTTCGGGGGCGGTCCTACTCCGGGCTGCGGTGCTGGTCGGGCTGAGGGTCCCGGCCCGGCGCCGCGGCCCGCGGGTGTTCCCGGGCCCGGTTCCGGCGGGTCAGCGGGTCTCGGTGACCTTCGCGAGCGCGCGCGGCGCGTCCGGGTCCTGACCGCGGGCGATCGTCACCTCGTAGGCCAGCATCTGCAGCGGCAGGATCTCCAGGATCGGCTGCACCTCCTCGGCGACCCCCGCCATCGGCAGCACGAAGCCCGCGGAGGCCGCTTCCACCTGGGCCTTCGGGCCGACCACGAAGAGGTCGGCGCCCCGGCCGCGCAGCCGGTCGAGCACGGGCTGGAGGGCCTCGCCGCCCCGGCCGTCGGTGACCACGGCGATCACCGGGGAGATGTTGTCGACCATGGCGAGCGGGCCGTGCAGCAGATCCGCGCCGGAGTAGGACAGAGCCGGGATGTAGCTGGTCTCCATGAGCTTCAGGGCGGCCTCCTTGGCGGTCGGATAGCCGTAGCCGCGCGAGGTGATGACCATGCGCTCGGCGAAGCGGTAGCGCGAGGCCAGGGCCTTCACCTCGTCCTTGCGGGCCAGGATCGCCTCGGCGAGTTCCGGCAGGATCGCCGCCGCCGAACCGTCGCCGCCGCGCAGGCCCTCCACGAAGAGGTACAGGGACAGCAGGGAGGCGGTGTACGTCTTGGTGGCCGGCAGGGCCTTCTCCGGGCCCGCCAGGATGTCGATGTGGTACTCGGAGACCGCGGCCAGCGGCGAGTCCGGGCTGTTGGTCACCGCCAGCGTGACGGCGCCGGCCTCCCGGGCCGCCTTCGTCGACGCCACCAGGTCGGGGGAGCCGCCGGACTGGCTCACGGTGATGACCAGGACGTCCCTCAGGTCAGGCCTCGCGCCGTACGCGGTGGTCGTGGACATCGACGCCAGGCCGCAGGGCATGCCGAGCGTGATCTCCAGCAGGTACTTCGCGTAGAGCGCGGCGTTGTCCGAGGTGCCGCGGGCGGTGAGCAGGACGAAGCGGGGCTTCCTGGCCGCGATCTCGGCGGCCACCGCCCGGATGGCGGGCGCGCCGCGGTCCAGGATGCGGCGGAGCATCCCGGGCTGCTCGGCCATCTCGCCGGACATGATCCGGCCCGGCTGCTCGCCCTCGTCGGCCGGGTACGTGGCGGACATGTCTGGTGCCTCCCGGGGGGTGTCGCGATGCGTCGGTCAAGTCGAACACGGGGCACCGCGGGCCCGCCAGCGGACGGCCCGCCGCGGCGGCGCACCGGAAGGTCCCCCGCTGTTCGCCCGACAGGGCCGGGGGAGCCGTGTCCGGGGGCGTGCGGTCTGCTAGATTAGGACTTTGATTGGTCTATACCACATGTCTTCACTCCAGATCGGCAGGCCCCGCGTGGAAGTTGTCATCGTCCCGGACGCCAAGGCAGGCGGCGAACTGATCGCGGGGGCCATCGGCGCCCTGCTCAGCCGTAAGCCCGACGCCCTTCTCGGCGTTGCCACCGGCTCGACCCCGCTGCCCATCTACCAGGCGCTGGCGGAGAAGGTTCGCTCCGGCGCGGTGAACGCGTCGCGCGCCCGCATCTGCCAGCTCGACGAGTACGTGGGGCTGCCGGTGGGCCACCCGGAGTCGTACCGCTCCGTGGTGCTGCGCGAGGTCGTCGAACCGCTCGGCCTCTCCGAGGCGTCCTTCATGGGCCCCGACGGCTCCGCCGAGGACGTCCAGGCCGCATGCGAGGCGTACGACAAGGCGCTCGCCGAGGCCGGCGGGGTGGACCTCCAGCTGCTCGGCATCGGCACCGACGGGCACATCGGCTTCAACGAGCCGTGCTCCTCGCTCGCCTCCCGCACCCGGATCAAGACGCTCACCGAGCAGACCCGGGTCGACAACGCGCGCTTCTTCGACGACGACATCGAGCAGGTGCCGCACCACGTCATCACCCAGGGCATCGGCACGATCCTGGAGTCGCGCCACCCGATCCTGCTCGCGACGGGCGAGGGCAAGGCGGACGCCGTGGCGCAGACGGTGGAGGGCCCGGTCGCCTCGATCGTGCCCGCGTCGGCGCTCCAGCTGCACCCGCACGCGACGATCGTGGTCGACGAGGCGGCGGCGTCGAAGCTGAAGCTGGCGGAGTACTTCCGCGCCACGTATGCGGCGAAGCCGCTGTGGCAGGGCATTTAGTCGCTGTCCGTACGCGGGAGGGCCGGGGCACCGTGTGGTGTCCCGGCCCTCTTGCGCGCGGTGCGTCCCGCTGGACGCCTTGTCCTCAGTCGCCGGACGGGCTTGATTTTGCGGGCGCCGCCCACCGGTGCGAGGTCCGTCCTCAATCGCCGGACGGGCTTGAGTGTGCCTGGGCGGGATTGAGTTTGCCCCGGTGGGATTGGCTTGGTGGCGCCGGTGCGTCAGTTCGCCGTGATTACTTCTGCCGCTGCCAGGCCGCAGACTCTTGCCGCGCCGTGCGTGGCGATGTGGAAGTCGCCCCGGGGGGCGGCCTGGGGGACGCCCATCTCGACCACGATCGTGTCCGGGCGCTCCGCCAGGACCGCGTCCAGGGCCTCGGTCATCCACGGGTGGCGGTGCGCGTCGCGGACGACCGCGACGATGCGCCGCTCCCCCGCGGCCCGCAGCACGCCGGCCCCGGGCGCCTCGGTCTCGCCGCTGTACGTGCCGGTCTCGGTGCCCGGCAGCAGCCGGGTCAGCTCGGCGGCGACACCCCACGGGGTCTCCTCGCCGACCGCGATGTTCGCGACCGGGGTGAACGCGGCGACGTAGGCGGGCCCGGTGAGCGGCGCGGCCGTGCCGGTCACCTTCACCGCGCGGCGGGCGGCGACCAGGCCGACGTCGGCACCGATGCCCTGGCTGTGTCCGGTGCCGGGCGCGGTCCCCTCCTGCACTGCCGCGCCCGGCTCCGAGACAGCCCCCCTGGCCCGCCGCGTCCAGGACGCGAGGGACCGTACCCGGGCGGCGGCGTCGGCGAGCCGCTCCTCGGGCAGTTCGCCGGACCGGACCGCCGCGACCAGCGCGTCGCGCAGTCGCAGGACCGTGCTGTCGTCGTCGAGACCGCCGCCGACGCAGAGCGCGTCGGCGCCCGCCGCGATCGCGAGGACCGAGCCGCGCTCGATCCCGTACGTCGAGGCGATGGCCTGCATCTCCACGGCGTCGGTGACGATCAGGCCGTCGTAACCCAGTTCCTCGCGCAGCAGACCGGTCAGGATCTGCGGGCTCAGGGTGGCCGGGCGGTGCGGATCGAGCGCGGGCAGCAGGATATGCGCGCTCATCACTGATTTGGAACCCGCTGCGATGGCCGCCCGGAAAGGCACCAGTTCACGGGCGTGCAGGGTCTCCAGGTCCACGTCGATGCGCGGCAGCGCGTGGTGCGAGTCGACCGCGGTGTCGCCGTGGCCCGGGAAGTGCTTGGTGCAGGCGGCGACGCCGGCGGCCTGGAGGCCCTCGATGTACGCGGCGGTGTGCCGGGCGACCAGGTGGGGGTCGGCGCCGAAGGACCGTACGCCGATGACCGGGTTGCCGGGGTTGGAGTTGACGTCCGCGGAGGGCGCCCAGTTGAGGTTGACGCCGCAGGCGGCAAGCCGGCGGCCCAGCTCCTGGGCGACGTCGCGGGTCAGCTCGGTGTCGTCGACGGAGCCGAGCGCCAGGTTGCCGGGGAAGGAGGAGCCGTGGCGCACCTCCAGCCGGGTGACGTCACCGCCCTCCTCGTCGATCGCGACGAGCACGTCGTCGCGTTCGGCCCGGAGCTGGGCGGTGAGCGCGGCGAGCTGTCCGGGCGTCTGGATGTTGCGGCCGAACAGGCCGACGGAGGAGAGGCCTTCGCCGATCCGGCGCAGCAGCCAGTCCGGTGCGGTGGTGCCGGTGAACCCCGGCTGCAGGACGGCGAGGGCGTCGCGGGTGACGGTGTCCGTGGTGGATACGAGGGTGGTCATGAGGTGCGTTATCCCTTCACGGCGCCGTCGGTGAGACCGCTGACGGCCTTACGCTGCAGGAAGACGAAGAGGATCAGGATCGGGATCGCGAAGATCGAGGCCGCCGCCATGGTGGCGCCCCAGTCGTCGCCGAACTGGCTCTGGAACTGGGAGAGCCACAGCGGCAGCGTCTTGGACTCGGGGTCCTTGTTGAGGATGAGGACGAGCGGGAACTCGTTCCACGCGGTGATGAAGCCGAAGAGCGAGGTCGCCATCAGACCGGGGGCGAGCAGCGGCAGGATCACCTTGATGAACGCCTGCGGGCGGCTGCATCCGTCGACCATGGCGGACTCCTCCAGCTCCTTGGGCACGGCGGCGACGTAGCCGCGCAGCGTCAGGATGGTGAAGGGCAGCACCATGACCATGTAGAAGAGGGTCAGCGGGACCAGGCTGTTGAGCATGTCCGCGTCGCGGACCAGCATGTAGATCGCGATGACCATGACTTCCCACGGGGCCATCTGCGCGATCATGAAGACCAGGATCATGCTCTTGCGGCCCTTGAACCGCATGCGCGCCAGGGCGAACGACGCGAAGAGCGCGATGATCAGCGAGAAGACGACCGCGAGGATCGTGACGGTCAGCGAGTTCCTGACCAGCGTGAGGAAGTCGGGCGCGTGGTACGCCGTCTTGAAGTGTTCGAACGTGACGTCGGTCGGGAACCAGACCGGCGTCTCGGTGATGATGTCACCGGTCGGCTTGAACGCCGTGCTGAACATCCAGTAGACGGGGAAGACGAAGGCGGCGAAGAGGAAGATCGCCGTTGCGTTGGGCCAGATGCGGCCGAGCAGTGAGCGCTTCACAGCTCGTCCTCCTCTTGCTTGAGAACGATGCGGAGGTAGTACGAGGTCAGCCCCAGCATGATCAGGATGGTGAGCAGCGAGATGGCGGCGCCCATGCCGTAGTGCTGGTTTCCGACCCCTTCGACGAAGGCGTAGATCGGCAGGGTCTCGGTGAGGCGGTTGGGGCCGCCCTCGTTGATCGTGAAGAGCTGCGGGAACGCCTTGAACACCCAGATGACCTCGAGGAAGGTCGTGGCGTAGAGGAAGGGCCGCATGAACGGGAACGTCACCTGGGTGAAGCTCTTCCAGACGCCGGCCCCGTCGAGCGCGGCGGCTTCGTACAGTTCCTTGGGGATCGTCGTGGTGGCGGCGTAGAGGTTGATCGCCACGAAGGGGATCGACTGCCAGACGATCAGCAGGGTGACCACGAAGAAGGTGGAGAGCTGCGAGCCGGTCCAGTTGTACTCGGCCATGGAGTGGAAGCCGATTTTGTCGAGCACGTAGTTCACGACGCCGAACCGGGAGGCGAAGAGCCACTGGTAGACGGTGGACGCGGCGACGACGGGCATGGCCCAGGCGAGCACGAGGCCGAGCAGCAGCGTGAGCCGCATCCTCTTGCCGAGGCGGGCGAGCAGCAGTCCGATCAGCGTGCCGAGCAGCATGATCAGCGCGACGTTGACGCAGGTGAAGACGATGGTGCGGACGGTGACGCGCCAGAAGTCCTCACCGCCGAGGATCTCCTGGTAGTTCTTGAACCCGTTCCATTCGGTGACGTGCTGGATCAGCTGTCCCATGTTGAGGTTCTGGAACGACAGCATGCCGTTCTTCACCAGGGGATAGCCGAGGAGGATCGCCGTCACGGCGAGAGCGGGGAGGAGCAGCAGATAGGCCACGGCCCCCGCGCCCGGCTTCCGCTTGCGCCCCGCGCGCGGTCCGGCGGGTGGCTGCCCGCCGTGCCCCCGGCCTGCGGCTGTCTTAGCCACGTCCGACGGATTGGTCTCTACTGCCATGCTCGTCATCACTTCCAACAGAGCCCTACAGGAACGGTGCGTACAGCCGGGGCGGCGGGTGGATGCCCGCCGCCCCGGAGTGTGTCGCGCTGCTGCTACTACTGCTGCTGGCTGAGGCGCTTGTTGAGCTCGCCCTCGACCTGCTTGGCGGCGTCTGCGGACGACTTACCCTGCAGGACCAGTGTCATGTAGGTCTTGATCGGGTTCGGGGGGTTCTCGACGGGCGCCCATTCCGGGATCAGCGGCGTCGTGCCACCGGACTTGGCGGCGGCGGGACCGGCGGCCTCGGCGGCGGGCTGGCCCACCGCGAACTTCTGCATGGCGTCGGACTTCGGGGTCCAGCCGGCCTCCTTGACGAGAGCGCCGTCGTTCGCCTCGCTGAGGGCGATCCGCAGGAACTCCTTGGCGAGGTCCTGCTTCTTGCTGCCCGCGGCGACCGCGAAGTTGGAGCCACCGAGGAAGACGCCCTCGGGCTTGTCGGCGGTCTCACCGGGGATGGTGAAGAAGCCGATGTCCTTCTCCAGCTTCGGGTTGGCCTTGATGGCCGTGCCGGCCTCGTAACCCATCGCGATGATCGCGCCGGTCTTGCCCTTGGCGAAGACCTCGGCCTGCTGCGGGGTGGCCTCGTCCTTGTCCTTGGGGGCCTTGGAGTAGGACTGGTACTGCTTGTAGACGTCCATGGCCTCGGCGACCTTCGGGTCGGCCAGGTTGGAGACGTACTTGTCGCCTTCCTTCTTGACCGGCTCGACACCCTTGCCGACGAGCAGACCGTCGAAGAAGTACCAGTTCTGGCCGGGCAGGTAGATCGGCTCGGCGTCGCCCTTCTTCTTGATGGCGTCGAAGGCCTTGAAGAGGTCCGCGCGGGTCTTCGGCGTCTCGGTGATACCGGCGTCCTTGAAGACCTTCTTGTTGTACATGACGACGCGGTTGCCGAAGTACCACGGCAGGGCGTACTGCTTGCCCTCGAAGACGGAGGGGGCGTTGACCGAGTCGGGCCAGGCGCCGCCGATCTCCTTCTTCACGTCCGCGAGTTCGGCGAGGCCGCCGGTCTTGGCGTACGCCGGAGTCTGGGTGTTACCGATCTCCAGCACGTCGGGCGGGTTGGACTCGGAGAGGGCAGTGGTGACCTTCTGCTGAATGCCGTTCCATTCCTGGACTTCGATCTTCAGCTTGGCCTTGGTCTTCTTCTCGAACTCCTCGGTGACCGTCTTGGTCCAACCGGGCGGGTTCGAGCCGGACATCGTCCAGACCGTCAGGGTCTGGCCCGCGTATCCTTCCGCACCGGCCTTCTTGCCGTCGCCGCTGTCGTCGTCAGAACCACAGGCCGCCATGCCGAAAACCATGCCCGCGACGCCGATCGCCGCGATGAGCTTGCGCTTCACGCCACCCTCCTCAGGGATGCTGCAACCCCCGCCCACCGCGCGAAGAACGTCGACGAGTACTGCTGGGGCTGGAACCTGGTCTTTAATGGTTTAGACCAGTACCGGGAGCTTGGCCTAGACCTTTAGGGGTGTCAAGGGTGTATAAGAAGTGCACTCGCGTCCGTTATAGGACCGACACCTGAGGGAGGGCGACGAGCCGTGACCGGACCGTGCCACCATGTGAGCCGCGACAGACGGAGGAGCCGGTGACGGCAGCAACGCAGCAGTCGGGAAGGCGGGCCATGGGTGCCGACGGGGGCAGTGCGGAGAACGAGACGGGCGCGGGCGCGGGCACGCGCACCGCGCGCGTCCCGAAGTACTACCGGCTGAAGCGACATCTCCTCGACATGACGGACACGATGCCGCCCGGCACCCCCGTCCCCCCGGAACGGACCCTGGCCGCCGAGTTCGACACCTCGCGCACCACCGTGCGCCAGGCGCTCCAGGAGCTGGTCGTCGAGGGCCGGTTGGAGCGCATCCAGGGCAAGGGCACCTTCGTCGCCAAGCCGAAGGTCTCGCAGGCCCTGCAGCTCACCTCGTACACCGAGGACATGCGCGCCCAGGGACTGGAACCGACGTCCCAGCTCCTGGACATCGGCTATGTGACGGCCGATGACACGCTCGCCGGACTGCTCGACATCAGCGCGGGCGGGCGGGTGCTGCGGATCGAGCGGCTGCGGCTGGCGAGCGGCGAGCCGATGGCGATCGAGACCACGCACCTGTCGGCCAAGCGCTTTCCCGCGCTGCGGCGGTCCCTGGTGAAGTACACCTCCCTCTACACGGCCCTGGCCGAGGTGTACGACGTGCGGCTGGCCGAGGCCGAGGAGACCATCGAGACCTCCCTCGCCACCCCGCGCGAGGCCGGACTGCTCGGCACGGACGTGGGCCTGCCGATGCTGATGCTGTCCCGGCACTCGCTGGACGGACAGGGCGAGCCGGTCGAGTGGGTGCGCTCGGTCTACCGCGGCGACCGCTACAAGTTCGTGGCCCGCCTGAAGCGGCCGCTGGACTGATCCGGCCACGCCGGCCGGACGCCCGGACAGCCCCCGTGGGAGCCTTCCCACGGGGGCTGTCCGCTGTCCCGAGCACCCGGAATCCGGCATTGGCCTGGACCAACCGCCCGACGTTTGCTGCCATTTCGGCCAGACGTACGACCCCACAGGACCGTTGCCGGACCGCAATGCGGACAGGGGGTGACGGTGGGCGGAACCCTCGCCTAGATTTCCTGCGCATTACACCAGGTGATCAGTGAGGGGACGGAGTCGCCGCCATGCCGGAAGAACCAGAAGGAAAACCACCCATCGTCACACCGATGCGCGTGGTCATCGCTCTCTGCCTCATCGCGCCGTTCGTGGCGATGCTCTGGGTGAGTTCGTACGCCAAGGTCGACCCGACCTTCATCGGAATCCCGTTCTTCTACTGGTACCAGATGCTCTGGGTGCTGATCTCCACCGCGCTCACGATGATCGCGTACAAGCTGTGGCAGCGTGACCAGCGCGCCCGCAAGGGGGGTGCGTCGGCATGAAGGACGGCGTGAACGGCGTCGCACTCGGCGTCTTCATCTTCTTCTTCCTGGCCGTCACGGTCATCGGCTTCATGGCCGCCCGCTGGCGCAAGGCCGAGAACGAGGCCAGCCTCGACGAATGGGGCCTGGGCGGACGGTCGTTCGGCACCTGGGTGACCTGGTTCCTGCTCGGCGGCGACCTCTACACCGCGTACACCTTCGTCGCCGTACCCGCGGCGATCTACGCGGCCGGCGCGGCCGGCTTCTTCGCGGTGCCCTACACCATCCTGGTGTACCCGCTGATCTTCACCTTCCTGCCGCGGCTGTGGTCGGTGTCGCACAAGCACGGCTACGTCACCACCTCGGACTTCGTCCGCGGCCGCTTCGGCTCGAAGGGGCTGTCGCTGGCGGTCGCCGTCACCGGCATCCTCGCCACCATGCCGTACATCGCGCTCCAACTCGTCGGCATCCAGGCGGTGCTGGACGTGATGGGCGTCGGCGGCGGCGAGAACACCCACTGGTTCATCAAGGACCTGCCGCTGCTGATCGCGTTCGCGGTGCTCGCCGCCTACACGTACTCCTCCGGCCTGCGCGCCCCCGCGCTGATCGCGTTCGTCAAGGACGGCCTGATCTACCTGGTCATCGCCGTGGCGATCATCTACATCCCGATCAAGCTCGGCGGCTTCGACGACATCTTCGCCAAGGCTGGCGAGGCGTTCTCCGCGAAGAACGAGGCAGCCGGCAAACCGGTGGCCGGACTCGCGCCAGGCGAGGCGGGACAGTGGGGTTACGCCACCCTGGCCCTGGGCTCGGCGCTGGCGCTCTTCATGTACCCGCACTCGATCACGGCGACGCTCTCCAGCCGCAGCCGCAACGTGATCCGCCGCAACACGACGATCCTGCCGCTGTACTCGCTGATGCTGGGCCTGCTCGCACTGCTCGGCTTCATGGCGATCGCCGCCGGCGTCAAGGTGGACAACGGCCAGCTGGCGATCCCGCAGCTGTTCGAGAACATGTTCCCCGACTGGTTCGCGGGCGTGGCGTTCGCCGCCATCGGCATCGGCGCCCTGGTGCCCGCCGCGATCATGTCGATCGCCGCGGCCAACCTGTTCACCCGCAACATCTACAAGGACTTCATCAAGCCCGACGCGACGCCCGCGCAGGAGACCAAGGTCTCCAAGCTGGTGTCGCTGCTGGTGAAGGTCGGCGCGCTCGCCTTCGTCCTCACCATGGACAAGACGGTCGCGATCAACTTCCAGCTGCTCGGCGGGATCTGGATCCTCCAGACGATGCCGGCCCTGGTCGGCGGTCTGTTCACCCGGTGGTTCCACCGCTGGGCACTGCTGGCCGGCTGGGCGGTCGGCATGCTCTACGGGACGCTCGCCGCGTACGGGGTCGCGAGCCCGACGCAGAAGCACTTCGGCGGGTCCTCCAAGGAGATCCCCGGCCTCGGCGAGATCGGCTACATCGGTCTGACGGCCTTCGTGCTGAACGTCGTGGTCACGATTGTCCTGACCTTCGTCCTGAACGCCGTGAAGGCCCCCGCCGGGATCGACGAGACCGCTCCGGGCGACTACACCGCGGACGCGGGCGACCCGGGCGTCAAGACGGAGCTCCCGCCGGCCACGGCCGGGGCGCCGGGCGGCCACTGACCGCAGACACGGGCACCGGGCACGGGCCGCCGCATCCTCCCCGGAGGGTGCGGCGGCCCGTCCGTGCGTCCGGCGGAAAACCCCTTGCGGCCACGGCCCGCGCGTGCGGCAGACTGCCGGGTATGGACATGACGATCCGGCCGGCCGAGCCCGCCGAGTACGCCGCGCTCGGCGAGATCACCGCCGAGGCCTACCTCGGCGACGGACTGCTGGACTTCGGCGCCGACGACCCCTATCTGGTGCAGCTGCGCGACGTCCCCCGCCGGGCCGCCGAGGCCGAGGTGCTGGTGGCGACGGACGCCCGGGGCCACGTCCTGGGCGGGGTCACCTACGCGCCCCCGGGCAATCCGTGGGCCGACATAGCGGCGGCCGACGAGGCCGAGTTCCGGATGCTGGCGGTCTCCCGTCAGGCTCGTGGGGCCGGGGCGGGCGAGGCGCTCGTGCGGGCCTGTATCGAGCGCGCACGGGCCACCGCGGGGGTCACGGGGATCGTCCTGTCGACCCAGCCGGCCATGCACGGGGCCCACCGGATCTACGGGCGCCTCGGCTTCGTGCGGACCCCCGAGCGGGACTGGAATCCCATCGGCGACCTCAGGCTGCTGACGTACCGTCTGGAGCTCCGGCCCGGGGCGTAAGGGCGTACCGATATCTCGCGCGACACAACATGTGGGGGCTGCCGCAAGCGGCGGCCCCCACATGTATGCTCGTGCTCGCTGTCGCCGCAGGGAAATCCGGTGCGAATCCGGAACTGTCCCGCAACGGTGTGTTCGGTGTGCTTTTGCGCACCCCCAAGTCCGAGGACCTGCCGACAGCGCATCCGGCTCGACCGAACCGGATGCCCAGACGTCCGGGCCTCGTGGATGGGCCGGTGGACGCCGCACGGAGAGCTGCCCTGCCCGGGCGCCCCTCCGCCCGGCTGCCCCCGCCCCTCCGCCGGCCCCGAGCCGAGCGAGGGAGAGCACCAGGTGACCATCGCGCCAGCCCATCCGGTGACAGCGGCCGAATCAACGGGAACCACGAGCGACGGGCCCGGGACCGCACTGCTGCGGACCCTGACCGACCTCACCGCCGATCTGCCCGACACCGACCCCGGCCGTGTCGCCGCCGCCGCGCTGCGCGGCCGCAACGCCCGGTCGGACGAGGCGGAGCTGCGCTCGCTGGCCACCGAGGCCGCCGCGGGTCTGATCTCCGAGGACCCCGCCTACTCCCGGCTCGCCGCCCGTCTCCTCACCCGCACCATCGCGGACGAGGCGGCCGGGCAGGGCGCGACGTCGTTCTCCGCGTCGGTCGCCGTCGGGCACCGCGAGGGCCTGATCGCGGACCGCACCGCCGAGTTCGTGACGCTCCACGCGGCCGCGCTCGACGCACTGGTGGAGCAGGCGCTCGCCGACGGCGCCGACGACCGCTTCGGCTACTTCGGCCTTCGCACCCTGCACAGCCGCTACCTGCTGCGCCACCCGATCACCCGCCAGGTCGTCGAGACCCCGCAGCACTTCATGCTGCGCGTGGCCGCCGGGCTCGCCGAGGACACCTCCGAGCGCGCGCTCGGCGAGGTCGCCGCGCTGTACGGGCTGATGAGCCGGCTGGACTACCTGCCGTCCTCCCCCACGCTCTTCAACTCCGGCACCCGCCACCCGCAGATGTCCTCCTGCTACCTGCTGGACTCGCCGCTGGACGAGCTGGACTCGATCTACGACCGCTACCACCAGGTGGCGCGCCTCTCGAAGCACGCGGGCGGCATCGGCCTCTCGTACTCCCGCATCCGCGCCCGCGGTTCGCTGATCCGCGGCACCAACGGGCACTCCAACGGCATCGTGCCGTTCCTTAAGACGCTCGACGCCTCCGTCGCCGCGGTCAACCAGGGCGGCCGGCGCAAGGGCGCCGCCGCCGTCTACCTGGAGACCTGGCACGCGGACATCGAGGAGTTCCTGGAGCTGCGCGACAACACGGGCGAGGACCAGCGGCGCACGCACAACCTCAACCTGGCGCACTGGATCCCGGACGAGTTCATGCGCCGGGTCGACGCGGACTCCGCCTGGTCGCTGTTCTCCCCGGCCGACGTGCCCGAGCTGGTCGACCTGTGGGGCGACGCGTTCGACGCCGCGTACCGGGCGGCCGAGGCCAAGGGCCTGGCCCGCAAGACCATGCCGGCCCGTGAGCTGTACGGCCGCATGATGCGCACGCTGGCGCAGACCGGCCAGGGCTGGATGACGTTCAAGGACGCCTCCAACCGGACCGCGAACCAGACGGCCGAGCCGGGCCGGGTCGTGCACTCCTCGAACCTGTGCACCGAGATCCTCGAAGTCACCGACGACGGCGAGACGGCCGTCTGCAACCTGGGTTCGGTCAACCTCGGCGCGTTCGTCGCCGACGGCACCATCGACTGGGAGCGGCTGGACGCCACCGTGCGTACCGCCGTGACCTTCCTCGACCGGGTCGTCGACATCAACTTCTACCCGACCGAGCAGGCCGGCCGGTCCAACGCCCGCTGGCGGCCGGTGGGCCTGGGCGCGATGGGGCTCCAGGACGTCTTCTTCCAGCTGCGGCTGCCGTTCGACTCCCCCGGGGCCCGCGCCCTGTCGACGAAGATCTCCGAGCGCATCATGCTCGCGGCGTACGAGGCGTCCTGCGAGCTCGCCGAGCGCTCGGGTCCCCTTCCCGCCTGGTCCGAGACGCGTGCCGCCCGCGGTGTGCTGCACCCGGACCACTACGACACCGAGCTGAACTGGCCGGAGCGCTGGGACGCGCTGCGGGCCCGGGTCGCGAAGACCGGCATGCGCAACTCGCTGCTGCTGGCCATCGCGCCGACGGCGACGATCGCCTCGATCGCGGGCGTGTACGAGTGCATCGAGCCGCAGGTCTCCAACCTCTTCAAGCGCGAGACGCTCAGCGGTGAGTTCCTCCAGGTCAACGGCTATCTGGTGGACGAGCTGAAGCGGCTCGGCGTGTGGGACGCGCGGACCCGTGAGGCGCTGCGCGAGGCGAGCGGCTCGGTGCAGGGCTTCGCCTGGATCCCCGAGGAGGTGCGGGCGCTCTACCGCACGGCGTGGGAGATCCCGCAGCGCGGACTGATCGACATGGCGGCGGCCCGTACGCCGTTCCTCGACCAGAGCCAGTCGCTGAACCTGTTCCTGGAGACGCCGACGATCGGCAAGCTCTCCTCGATGTACGCGTACGCCTGGAAGCAGGGGCTGAAGACGACGTACTACCTGCGCTCCCGCCCGGCGACCCGGATCGCCCGCGCGGCGTCCGCGGCACCCATTCCCGAGCAGGCACCCGCGCCCGACGCGGACGCCATCGCCTGCTCGCTCGAAAACCCCGAGTCCTGCGAGGCCTGCCAGTAATGAGCACCAACGACGACAAGAACCTGCTGGACCCGGGCTTCGAACTGACCCTGCGGCCGATGCGCTACCCGGACTTCTACGAGCGCTACCGGGACGCGATCAAGAACACCTGGACGGTGGAGGAGGTCGACCTCCACTCCGACGTCGCGGACCTCGCCAAGCTCTCGCCGGGCGAGCAGCACATGATCGGCCGGCTGGTCGCGTTCTTCGCGACGGGTGACTCGATCGTCTCCAACAACCTCGTGCTGACGCTGTACAAGCACATCAACTCCCCCGAGGCGCGGCTGTACCTCTCGCGGCAGCTCTTCGAGGAGGCCGTGCACGTCCAGTTCTATCTGACGCTGCTGGACACCTATCTGCCCGATCCGGACGACCGGGCGGCGGCGTTCGACGCGGTCGAGGAGATTCCGTCGATCCGTGAGAAGGCGCAGTTCTGCTTCAAGTGGATGGATTCGGTCGAGAAGATCGACCGGCTGGAGACGAAGGCCGACCGCCGCCGCTTCCTGCTGAACCTGATCTGCTTCGCGGCGTGCATCGAGGGGCTGTTCTTCTACGGCGCCTTCGCCTACGTGTACTGGTTCCGCTCGCGCGGTCTGCTGCACGGCCTCGCCACCGGGACCAACTGGGTCTTCCGGGACGAGACCATGCACATGAACTTCGCGTTCGAGGTCGTGGACACCGTCCGCAAGGAGGAGCCGGAGCTCTTCGACGACGCCCTCCAGCAGCAGGTCACCGACATGCTGAAGGAGGCCGTCGAGGCGGAGCTGCAGTTCGGCCGTGACCTGTGCGGCGAGGGCCTGCCCGGCATGAACACGGAGTCGATGCGCCAGTACCTGGAGTGCGTCGCCGACCAGCGGCTCACCCGGCTGGGCTTCCCGGCGGTGTACGGCTCGGAGAACCCGTTCTCGTTCATGGAGCTGCAGGGCGTCCAGGAGCTGACGAACTTCTTCGAGCGCCGCCCGTCCGCCTACCAGGTGGCCGTCGAGGGCACGGTCGGCTTCGACGACGACTTCTAGGCCCTGCGGATCCGCTAGATCCTCGCCCAGCTCCTGACGTACGGACGCCGTGCGGCCCTCACCGGCCGTGCGGCGTCCGCCGTCCGCGGGGGTTCGGTGCTCCGGGCCCGTTCCGCCTCCCGCAGCCGGCGGTCGATACGGCGTTCGCGGGCGATGCCGATCAGGGCCGGCAGCAGGACGAGAGCGAAAACGGCTGATATGCCCAGGACGTTCTGGAATGTGTTCATGCCTCTACTGTCGTCGGTTCCGGCCGATCCGGGCAGTGGCAGGACTGTCATAGAGCATCGAATTACTGCCACACTGGGGTCATGCTGAAGAATGTCGCCGCCCTGTTGCTCGACGAGGTCAACCCCTTCGAACTCGGCGTGCTCTGCGAGGTGTTCGGACTCGACCGCAGCGAGGAGGGGCTGCCGGTGCTCGATTTCGCCGCGGTCTCCGCCGAGGGACCGGTCCTGCAGACCCACGCCGGGTTCACCATCAGCACCCCCTACGGCCTCGACCGCCTGGAGGAGGCCGACCTCATCGCGGTCCCGGCCGGCAGCCACTTCATCGACCGGGAGTACCCGGAAGAGGTCCTGGACGCCCTGCGCCGGGCCGTGGAGCGCGGCGCCCGGGTCCTCAGCGTCTGCTCCGGGGCGTTCGTGCTGGGCGCGGCCGGCCTGCTGGACGGCCGCCGCTGCACCACCCACTGGCGCCACGCGGACGAGCTGGCCCGCCGCTTCCCGCGCGCGGCCGTCGAGCCGGACGTGCTGTACGTGGACGAGGGCTCCGTCATCACATCGGCGGGCACGGCAGCGGGGATCGACGCCTGTCTGCACCTGGTGCGCCAGGAGTACGGGACGGCCGCCGCCAACACCATCGCCCGCCGCATGGTGGTGCCGCCGCACCGCGACGGCGGGCAGGCGCAGTACATCCAGCGCCCGCTGCCCCGTACCCGCTGCGACACGGTCGGCGACACGCTCGCCTGGATGGAGCGCAATCTCGACCAGGAGATGACCGTCGAGCAGCTGGCCGCCCAGACGCACATGTCACCGCGCACCTTCGCCCGCCGTTTCCAGCAGGAGACGGGCACCACGCCGTACCGCTGGCTGCTGCGTCAGCGAGTGCTGCTGGCCCAGCACCTCCTGGAGACATCCGATGAAACAATGGACACGATCGCCGGCCGGACAGGTTTCGGTAATGCCGCGGCACTCCGCCACCAGTTCGTACGTTCCCTGGGAACCACGCCGAACGCCTACCGCCGGACCTTCCGCGGCCCGACCGATTTGACCGAGGTCGCCTGACCACCCACAGGTCTTACGTCGGATCATTCGTCCAACCGATTCCTTCACCTGTCCATGGACCCGGCCGCCGTCGGCGCGTCAGGGTCGGGCGCATGGACATCCGGAAGACTGGACGAAGGACCATCGGGGCCGTGGTGGCCGCGCTCGCCGCCACTCTGCTGCCCCTGCAGAGCGCCACGGCACAGGACACGGCCGCCGCCGCGCCGCCGCCCGAGGTGCTGCCCTCCCTGCGGCAGTGGCAGCCCGGCGAGGGGGAGTTCACGCTCACCGACCGGGCCAGGATCGTGCTGGACGGGGTGCGGGAGCAGCGCACGGCGGCCGACGCGGCGCGGTTCGCCGGCGAACTGGCCGGGAAGGCGCCGGTGTCGCGGGGCCGGGCCCGGTCCGGCGACATCGTGCTGCGCCAGGACCCGTCCCTGAAGGGCTCGCTGGGTGCGGAGGGCTACCGCCTCGACGTCGGGGACCGGGTCACGGTCACCGCGGCGACGTCGACGGGCGTGTTCTACGGTTCGCGCACGGTGCTCCAGCTGCTGAACGACGACGGCCGGGCCGCGCGCGGTTCGGCGACCGACGTGCCCGCGTACCGCGAGCGCGGGGTCGGGGTGTGCGCCTGCTACATCAACGTCTCGCTCCCCTGGTTCGAGCGGCTGATGAAGGACATGGCCTCCCAGAAGCTCAACCAGCTCTGGATCGAGGCGAAGGTGCGGAGCGACACCGACCCGGCGTCCGCGTTCTGGGGCTACTACACCAAGCCGCAGGTCCGTGCGCTGGTCGCGATGGCGAAGAAGTACCACATCGACCTGGTGCCGGAGATCAACTCCCCCGGACACATGGACACCTACCTGGAGAACCACCCGGAGCTCCAGCTCAAGGACAAGGACGGCGTCGCCTCCCCGCCCCGGCTGGACATCTCGCGGCCCGAGGCACTGGCGTACTACACCTCGATGGTGGACGAGGCCCTGGAGGTGTGGGGCACCCGCACCTGGCACATGGGCGCCGACGAGTACATGATCGGCTCCTCGTACCCGGACTACCCGCAGCTCCAGGCGGCGGCGACCGCGAAGTTCGGCGCCCCGGCCACCCCCGACGACCTCTTCGTCGACTTCATCAACCAGGTCAACGCGCATGTGAAGGCCGGCGGCCGGTCGCTGCGGATCTGGAACGACGGACTGGCCGGCCACAACGGCCTCGTGCCGCTGGACCGTGACATCACCGTCGAGCACTGGCTGGGCGGCGGCGCCATCCAGCAGCCGTCCGCACTGCTGGCCGAGGGCCGCCCGGTGATGAACTCCGCCTACGCGCTCTACCTGGTGCGCGGCGGCTACACCATGAAGACCCAGGAGCTGTACGAGAGCGACTGGACGCCCCTGCGCTTCGAGGGCCAGACGCTGCCGGCCACTGCGGCGAACCTGACCGGCGCGAAGATCAGCCTGTGGCCGGACAGCGCGGCGGCCGAGACCGAGAACGAGGTCGAGGCGAAGGTCTTCATGCCGCTGCGCTTCATCGCGCAGGCCACCTGGGGCGGCCCGAAGCCGAGCGGGACGTACGCCGGTTTCGAGGCGCTGGCCCGGCGGATCGGGCACGCTCCCGGCTGGGACAACACCGACCGCGCCCCGCTGGCCGACGGCACCTACCGGCTGACGGCGGGCGCGAAGGCGCTGGCGCCCGGCGCGGACGCCGGGGTCGCGCTGACCCGGGGTGCGAAGGCCGCCTGGACGCTGACGGCGACCGCCGACGGGTACTACACCGTGAAGTCCGCGGAGAGCGGCCTGTGTCTGGACGCGGTGCGTGGGAAGAAGTACCTGGGTGCCCCGCTGGAGGTGGGTGCCGAGCTGTCGCTCGGGACCTGCGCTGCGGGCACGCGCACACAGCGCTGGCAGCTGGACGCCGGAGCCGGGGCCCTGGTCCTGCGCAACGCCGTCTCGCAGCTCGGGCTGACGGAGCGGACCTCGGACGGGGCCGCGGTGCAGACGACGGGCGGGGCGCGCCTGACAGCGAAGTCCGCCTGATCGAGGCTGTGGGGCCCGCCGGCACCGGCGGGCCCCACAGTCGTGTCAGATGCCGCAGTTGGGCGCCGACCAGTAGTGGCTGGGGCCCTGGTTCACGTGGACGTGGTCGTTGTGGTCCGGGTAGCCCGGGCCGAGGATCCCGTTGAACCCGTGGTTGCGGGCCTGCTGGGCCAGGGTGCAGAAGGCGATCCCGCCCAGGTCGGCCGCGTCACCGTACAGATGGCGGCTGTTGGAGGCCCCGCCGGCCGCGCTGTTGCAGGACGTGGAGCGGAAGCCGCTGTTGACGGTGATGGGGCGGTCGCCGAGCGCGTGCCGCAGCGCCTCCAGCTTCCACATGGTGCTCAGCGCGTTGGCCTTGGCCGTGCCCGCCGCGACGGCACCACCCGCCCAGGTGCTGTTGCAGTGGTTGAGCTCGGCGTAGGTGAAGTGGACGGGCGTGCAGTCGTTGTCCTGGAGGGCGTACAGCTTCGACTGCGTGGCGGGGCCGGCGACACCGTCGGCGGCCAGTCCGTAGGCGGCCTGGAAGCGCTTGACCGCCGCGGTGGTGGCCGGGCCGTAGGAGCCGTCGACGGCGAGCACGGAGTTGTACCCCGGGTAGCCGGCCACCCGGATCTGGAGCTGGACGACATCGTTGCCGGTGGCGCCCGGGGCCAGGGTGCGCGACCAGGTGTAGCAGCCGTCGGCCTGGGCGGTGCCTGCGGTCACCACCGCCCCGCCCAAGGCGAATGCCATGGTCATGACAAGGCCGAGCAGGAGTCGTGCGGAACGTCTGAGCATGGGGGGCTCCCTACCGCGAGTGAAGGTGTGGAGTGAGAGCCTGTCGGACGGGTCGACGCGCGTCAACTACGCGTTGAAGAAAGCCTGTTGACGGTCACAAGACGCGCCAGGGGCCCGCCCCGGCGTACCGGGACGGGCCCCTGGCGGCTGCGCGTGCCCGGCCGGATCAGTCGTTCGGGACGACCTCGTAGCGCGGGGTGTTCTCCTCCATCTGCCGCAGCGCGTCCTTGCGGTCGCGCTTGGACAGCCGGTCGATGTACAGGTAGCCGTACAGGTGGTCGGTCTCGTGCTGGAGGCAGCGGGCGAAGTAGCCGTTGCCCCGCACCTTGACCGGCTTGCCCGCGGCGTCCTGGCCGCGCACCACCGCGTAGTCCGGGCGGGCCAGCGAGGCGTACGCCGTCGGGACGGAGAGGCAGCCCTCGTTGGAGTCGTCCAGGACGCGCTCCTCGGGTGCCAGCTCGTCGAGCACCGGGTTGCAGATGACACCCGTGTGCCGCACGCCGTCGTCGTCCGGGCAGTCGTAGACGAAGACCTTGAGGTCGACACCGATCTGGTTGGCGGCCAGGCCCACGCCCTCGGCCGTCCGCTGGCTGGCGAACATGTCGTCGATCAGCCGGGCCAGCTCGTCGTCGAACGCGGTGACGTCCTTGCACTCCTTGTGCAGGACCGGGTTGCCCACGACCGTGATCGGGCGGGAGGTGCCGCGCTCGCGGTACGCCGCCTCGCGCGCCTCACAGTCCTCGGTGTCGATGAGGAAACCTTCCTCGTCGACGCTGATCTGCTCGTCCGTCTCCTGCTGCGCCATGTCCGCCGTACGCCTTCCTCACAACCTGAACCCCGGGATCCGCGGCTCGCAAGAACCCGGGCACCCGAGCACCGGAATCGGTGCGCATACAGCCTAACGACCTCACCCGCGATTGACAGCGGGAGAAGGCGCGGCGTCTGGGGCCTTCGGATCCAAGGCGGAGGAGGGAGCGATGGCGGAGCCCTCGCGACCGACGACAACGCCGGAGGCGGAGGCCCCAGACGCCGCGACGCCGCTGACAATCGCGGGTGAGGTCGTAAGGGCAGTAGTCAGCAGACTTCTTCGAGATCCCGCCACTCACGGCTGTCCGGGCTGTCGGCGACCCAGCCGTCGAGCAGCCCGCGCACCAGCCCCGCGGGGGCCGCGAGACCGCACTCGCGCTCCGGCACCCACAGCTCACCGGCGGTGCGGTGGCCCAGCGGGCCGGGGTGGCCCGGCTCGCTGTGGTCGTGCGGGTCCAGGTGCTCGCCGTCGCCCTCGTCGCTCTCCATCCGGCTCTCCGAACAGGCCCGGCACAGCAGCCGCACGGACGACGACCAGTCCTCGGCGGCGAAGCCGGCGTCGGACGCCAGCTGCTCCAGCGCGTCCCGGTCCGCCTCGGTGGCCGCTTCGAGCAGCACCACCCAGGTGGGGACGGGGGACGGGGCCCACAGCTCGATCTCGTCGAACACCGGGTAGGACGGGCCGGCCGCGGTGATCCGCTCGCCGTGCGGCACGCCGTCGTGCAGCACGACCTCGCCCCAGCGGCGGCCGGAGGACGGCAGCGGGATCGACAGCACCTCGACCCGCGCCGGATCGAGCCTGCGGCCCCACACGACCTCGGCCTCGCCCTCGGGCGACAGCCGGACGGCCGCGCTGCCCAGCTCCATGCCGACCGGCTCGCTGCCCGCCGCCGGCGTCTGCTGCCCGCCGCCGGGCACCCGCAGTCCGTACGCCTGCCAGGCCCGGCGGGCCAGCGGCCAGTCCTGGAGCGCGGTGGCGGCGATCCCGACGTTCCACCAGTCGGGGGCGCCGGACTCCTTGTCGAGCAGCGCGACGGCCCGCAGGCCCGCGGCCCTCGCCTGTTCCCAGTCGTGCCGGAACTTGTGCAGCAGCGCCAGGTTGAACCACGACTCGGAGAGCCAGGGCTCCAGGTCCGCCGCACGCGTCAGCAGCGCGCCCGCGTCCTCGTACCGGCCGTCGCCGATCAGCGTGAACGCGCGGTCCGTGGCCTGCCGCCAAGAGGCGGAGGGCCGATGCCGTACCTTCCCGAAGATCCTCACGATTCCCGCCTGTCCCGACTGGACACCCTCGTTTTCCACTCTCTTCGCATCCAACCATGCCCGGCCGGACGCCCGCTCATTACCCATGGGTTACCCAGGTGGGACGGGGGCCAGACCGCCCCTGGCCAGAACCCTGGCGAGCGATTCCACGACCTGGGGCTGGTAGTCGCGGCCCGTCCCGATCCTGAGCTGTTCCAGTGCACGGAGCGGCCCGCCGATGCTTTCCCCGCACAGGTCGTCGTATGCGTTGACCGCCCGGACGATCCTGGCGGACAGCGGCTGCTCGCGATAGGGGTCCGCCTGCTGTTCCACCACGACGGCCACCTGGGCGTCCACTCCGGTCTGGCGGACCACCGCCCCGCCGAGCAGGGCGATCCGGCGCTGCTCGGCGGCCGGCAGGGAGGCGGTCGCCCCGTCCGGCACCGGGTCGACGAGCGAGAGCTGGCCGATGTCGTGCATCAGCGCCGCGTACTCCAGGACCGTGAGCTCGGGCCCGGAGAGCCCCATCTCGCGCCCCACCGCCGTGCAGAGCGCCGCCACCCTGCGGGCGTGCCCGTGCGGGGTGTATCCGGCGATCTCGGTGGACCGGGCGAGGGAGGCGATGGTCTGCCGGTAGGTGGTGCGGACGGCGACGAACCGGCGGAACGACACCTGGGTGAGCAGCAGCGGCACGCACAGGACGGGCAGCGCCCAGAGTCCGGCGACGGCGACCCCGAGCGCCATCACGGCGCCGGTCGCGCAGACCGCCGGGCCGATGCCCGTCAGCGCGCGCAGCTCGTCGCGGAGCAGCGGGCCGTACGGGGCGGCGGTGGCGCCCGCGGCGCGGGAGCCGCGGGGCAGGGTGCGGGCGCGGAGCAGCAGCGCGCCCAGGACGGCGTCGCACAGCGCGGTGAGCCCGAGCAGCAGGAGCAGGAAGACCGCGTAGTACGGGCCCTCGCCGAACCAGCCGGCGGACCGGCCGGAGTTGTACAGCGGCTGGAAGCAGACGGCCGCGAAGGCCACGGTCAGGATGCGGCGGGCCACCTGGTCGGGGCCGGGACCGCTGCCGCGCGCGACATGCGGCACCGAGGCGACGAGCTGCGCCGCGACGAGCACCGCGATCACCTGGAGCACCCCGTGGCTGGTGGGCTCCCCGCCGCTGCGCCCGAGCAGGGCGTAGGCGAGCGCCCCGGCGGCACCGAGCGGCGCGGGTTCCCGTTCGCCCGGCAGGGCGCCCCAGCGGGCCAGCTCACCGGTGGTGATGAGCACCCCGAAGGCGAGGGCGTGCCCCGGTTCGTGGACGCCGGCCCAGAGGGTGTGCGCGAGCGCGGCGACGGCGAGGGCCAGCGCGGCGCCCCGCACCGCCGGAGCGGCGCTCACCGCTCGGACGACCGGGAGGACGAGGCGCCGGAGCCGAGCCCGCCCGTCTGCGGACCGACCCGCCCGGGGCGGGGCCCGGCGCCCGTGCCATGGGCTGCGTCCGGGGCGGATCGGTCCCGCGGCAGCGGGCCCCGCGTCTCGTCCGCGGTCACCGCTCCCGGCCAGCCGTGGCGTTCCAGGCCGCGTGCCAGCGCCCGCACCATCTGCGGGTCGAACTGGGTGCCGGCGCACCGTTTGAGCTCCGCCACGGCGGCCGGCACCGGGCGGCCCGGCCGGTAGGACCGGGTCGAGGTCATCGCGTCGAACGCGTCGGCGACGGCGACCACGCGGGCGAACTCGGGGATCCTGCGGCCGGTCAGTCCGTACGGGTAGCCGCTGCCGTCGAGCCGTTCGTGGTGGTGCAGGATCGCGGCGCGCGCCTCACCGAGGAAGCCGATGCCGCGGACGATCTCGTGCCCGTACTCCGGGTGCAGCTCGATCACCCGGCGTTCCTCCGGTGTCAGCGGCCCGTCCTTGCGCAGCACCCTCGTCGGCACCCCGAGCTTGCCCACGTCGTGCAGGATCCCGGCGAACCGCAGCACCTCGATGCGCTCCTGCGCCATGCCCAGCTCCTGTGCGATGAGCACGGAGGCGTGCCCCACCCGCTCGCTGTGCCCCCGCGTGTAGGTGTCCTTGATGTCGACGGCCTGCACCAGGGCCCTGATCGTGGCCCGGTGGGCGGCGTGCTCGCGGTGGTACTGGGCGAAGACCCAGCAGGAGATGTACATGGGCAGCAGGACGAAGAGCGCGGCCAGCGGCCCGTACGAGCTGTTCCACAGGATCGCCATCATCAGCCCTGCGAGGCCGTGGACCAGGTGGGGGCCCAGCGAGCGCGGCAGCAGGCCGCTCCAGGCCCGGCGCAGGGGCAGCTGTTCGGCCGCGGCGAGGATCGACCCGTCCAGGGCGGTCAGGACGAGGCTGAAGGCCAGGGCGGCGGCGCAGGCGGGCAGCAGGGCGTACGGAAGGTCGGGCAGCCGGTCCGGGCCGGGGCCGCCGAGCGCGGCGGGGCCGCCGAGCAGCGTGTGGACGGACGAGGCGGCCCAGACGGTGACGGCCAGCTGTCCGGCGCGCCAGATCCGGCGGGCGGTGGCGGCCGGCCGGTCCACCCGGCCGGCCAGCGAGCCGGGGATCGCGACCAGCGCGGCGGCCGGGGGCGGCAGCAGGAAGGCGGCGGCGAGCAGCAGCGGGAAGAAGGATCCGGCGCTGACCGGCACGGAGCTGCCGAAGAAGGGGCAGCGGCCGGGGAGTTCGCAGGCGAGGTAGAGGCCGGCGAGCAGCCCGAGGGTGGTGAAGGGAGTGCCCGCGCCGGGACGCAGCGCGGGCAGGACGCACAGGGCGGCGCCCAGGGCGACGGTCGAGATGTGCGCCCGCGCCGCGCCGCGTGTGGCTCTCACCCGTTCGCCCGCCCCCCAGCATCGCCAATGGAGGCGCCAGGCTAGCGAGTTGGCTGTCCCGGACGGGGGGCGACGGCCGTGATTAGCACGTTCGGGTGATGCGTCATTCCTTGGCGGCGGCCGGCAGCTCGCTGTCGGAGACCGTGACGTCCTGGTCGGGCACCGCCTGCCCGGACCGGATCAGGTCGATCCGGCCCATCACCTTCGAGCGCAGGTCGGCCGGTACGTCGTCCTGACCGCAGCAGCGCTTGACCAGCTTCTTCACGGCCTGCTCCAGGCCGTACTTCTCCAGGCAGGGGGAGCACTCGCCGAAGTGCACCTCGAACTTGTTGCAGTCACTGTCGGGCATTTCCCGGTCCAGGAACTCGTAGAGGTGATCGAGGACCTCTGCGCACTCCGTCTCGTGCGGCTCTCCGCAGCTCATGAGCCCGAGCCTTTCCGATCGTCCGACTCACCGGCGCCCGCCGGGACGAGCCCGCGGTCACGGGCGTAGTCCTCCAGCATGCCGCGCAGTTGACGGCGGCCCCGGTGCAGTCGGGACATCACCGTACCGATGGGAGTCCCCATGATGTCCGCGATCTCCTTGTAGGCAAAGCCCTCGACATCGGCAAGATAGACCGCGATGCGGAACTCTTCGGGGATCGCCTGCAGCGCGGACTTCACATCGGAGTCGGGCAGGTGGTCGAGAGCCTGGGACTCGGCGGAGCGCAGACCGGTCGACATGTGCGACTCGGCACGGGCCAGCTGCCAGTCCTCGATCTCCTCGGCGGCACTGCGCTGGGGTTCGCGCTGCTTCTTGCGGTACGAGTTGATGAACGTGTTGGTGAGGATGCGGTACATCCACGCCTTGAGGTTGGTGCCCTCACGGAACTGATGGAAGGAGCCGTACGCCTTGGCGTACGTCTCCTGGACCAGGTCCTCGGCGTCCGCGGGGTTGCGCGTCATGCGCAGCGCGGCCGAGTACATCTGGTCGAGGAAACCGAGGGCATCGCGCTCGAAGCGCGCGTTGCGCTCGGCGGTCGTCTCCTGCGGGCGGCCGTCGTCGGTCCCTGTGTCGGTCCCAGTGACCGGACCCACCTCCTCCAACGCTGTGGCGGAGCCGAAACCGGACCCGCTCGAATCGGAGAATAGTCGACCTTGGTCCGACGCGGGCTGTCGATCCGATCCGCTCAGCTCCCGCTCGCGAGTGGTCTTGGCCGCATGCAGCACTGTCCACTCCAGGTCAGCGGCGTCTGTGCGACGCGGGCAGATGGTCGAACCCATGCGACGGACTCCCTCTCCACATACGACGTTGGTGTACCGACGTCCCGAACAACAGTGGTCCCCCGTCCGGCATTCCCGGGTCCGGAAGATGTACCGGATCAGCCGATTCCGGCCAGCCATCCGGTCACGGACGTGGTGAGGATCTCCATCGCCCGTTCCTCGGTCAGTCCCGATTTCTTCGGTACGGCGAAGCCGTGGTCCCCGTGCGGCACCTCGGCGATCCGGTACTCCCCCGGGGGGAACTCGGCGGGCCTGCCGAACGGGTCGTTGCCGCCCTGGACGACGAGGGTGGGCACGCCGGAGGCCAGGAGTTCGTCCTCGCGGGACTTCTCGGGGCGGCCCGGCGGGTGCAGCGGGAAGCTGAGCGCGAGGACCGCGCGGGCGCCGAGCCCGGTGGCGGTGCGGCAGGCGACCCGGGCCCCGGCGCTGCGGCCGCCGGCGACGACCGGGAGCCCGGCGGCCGTCAGTGCGGGCCACAGGCCTCGCCAGCCGGTGTCCAGGGTCTTCGGGGCGGGCGCGAGCTTCTTCCCGGCGACCCGCCAGGGCTGCTCCACCAGGGCGACGCTCACCCCGTGCGCGGGCAGCGCGGCGGCCAGGGCCTTCAGGTCGCGGGCCTCGATGCCGCCGCCGGCGCCGTGGCCGAGGGCGAGCAGGAGGCGGGGGGCCTTCGCGGGCACCCAGGTGATCCGGGCCGGGCCTGCGCCGGTCTCGACCGTCTCGGTGCGGGGTTCCTTCTCGGTGGCTTTCACACCCCCCATCCAACCAACCCGCGTTGGGCCGGGCGGGGTCCGGCGCGTGCCTAGAAGAGGGTGCTCACCTCGGGCGCGGCCAGCTCGTCCAGCAGCTCGGGGCCGTTGTTGCGGACGTTGCTGACGGCGGTGGCCACCGGGTAGGCGCGCATCAGACCGCCGGGCGGGGGCGTGAGCAGGCCCCGCAGCTCCGCCACGTCGGTACGGGAGGGGTCCAGCCAGTCGTCCCAGCGGTCCGGGGTCAGCATCAGCGGCATCCGGGGGTGGATGTCGGCGAGGGCGGCCGGGCCCTCGGCGGGGGCGACGGCCAGCGGGCTCGTCTCCGCCTCGGTGGTGATCACCGAGCAGGTCACCCACCAGGCCTGGGGGTGGTCGTCCGGCAGGGTCCGGTCGCGCCAGAACTCGTAGAGCCCGGCCATGGCGAAGACCGATCCGTCGGCGGGCGTCACGAAGTACGGCTGCTTGCGGGGCCGCTTCTTGCGCCCCTTCTCCTCCAGCTGCCGCTCCTCGGTGCCGGTCACCCACTCGTAATAGCCGTCGGCGGGCAGGATGCAGCGCCGGGAGACGAAGGGGCGGCGGAAGGACGGCTTCTCGTGGATCGTCTCGGCGCGGGCGTTGATCATCCGGGCGCCGCCCTCCGGGGATTTGGCCCAGGAGGGGACCAGCCCCCACTTCAGGGCGCGGAGCTGGCGAACCGGACGCTGGTCATCGGCGTCTTTCACCGGACGCTCCAGTACGGCGTAGACCTCCTTGGTCGGCGCCACGTTGTAATCGGGTTCCAGCGTCTCGGCCGGTTCCCACTTCTCCACCTGGAAGAGTCCGGTCAGGTCCTCGGGCCGCCGACTCGCTGCATACCGTCCGCACATAAGTGCCAGACTGCCACGACCGTCATCCCGACCGGACGCCAATACCCCAAGGAGCCGCCCGCACCATGGACAGCACCGATCTCGGCAACCTGTGGGAGCGCATCGTCGGCACTCAGCCCGCCCCGGAGCAGTGGCTGGTGGTGGTGACCGCGACGGCCGCGCTGATCGCCGTCGTACCGAACTTCATATGGCGGCTCTCCCGCAACACGATCACCATCGCCCACGAGGGTGGTCACGGGCTGGTCGCGCTGCTCACCGGGCGGCAGCTCTCGGGCATCCGGCTGCACTCGGACACCAGCGGGCTGACGGTGAGCCGCGGCAAGCCGACCGGGATCGGCATGGTCCTGACCGCGGCGGCGGGCTACACCGCGCCGCCGCTGCTCGGTCTGGGCGGTGCCTGGCTGCTGGTGAACGGCCGGATCACGCTGCTGCTGTGGCTGGCCACGGCGCTCCTCGCGGTGATGCTGGTGATGATCCGCAATGTGTACGGGGCGCTGACGGTGATCCTCACCGGTTCGCTCTTCCTGCTGATGTCGTGGCTGGCCTCGGCGGCCTGGCAGTCGCTGTTCGCGTACACCGCGGTCTGGTTCCTGCTGCTGGGCGGGGTGCGGCCGGCGTTCGAGCTGCAGTCCAAGCGGCGGCACGGCGGTGCGCCGGACTCGGACGCGGACCAGCTGGCCCGGCTGACGGACGTGCCGGCGGCGCTGTGGCTGTTCCTGTTCCACGCGGTGTCGCTCTGCTCGCTGATCGGCGGCGGGCGCTGGCTGCTCGGCTGGTGACCGACATCCCCTACCACGCTCACATTACGCACCGATTTCGTCGCTTTTGATCAAAATCCCGGTTTGCGATGAGCCACTAAAGTGAGCTCCATGACCGAAAGTTCCGTGCACCCCGCCCTCTGGCCCGCCCCTCACGCGAGCGGAGCCGTCGACGCGACCGTCACCGTGCCCGGATCGAAGTCGGTCACCAACCGTGCGCTGGTGCTGGCCGCGCTCTCGTCGGAGCCCGGCTGGCTGCGCCGCCCGCTGCGCTCCCGCGACACCCTGCTGATGGCCGAGGCGCTGCGCGCGATGGGCGTGGGCATCGAGGAGACGGTGTCCTCCAGCTCGTCCGTCGCCGGCGGCCCGGACGGTTCGGGCGAGGCCTGGCGGATCATCCCGGCCGGTCTGCACGGCCCGGTCACCGTCGACGTCGGCAACGCCGGTACGGTCATGCGCTTCCTGCCCCCGGTGGCCGCCCTGGCGAACGGCCCGGTCCGTTTCGACGGCGACCCCCGCTCCTACGAGCGCCCGCTGAACGGCGTGATCGACGCCCTGCGGGTGCTCGGCGCCCGGATCGACGACGACGGCCGCGGTTCGCTGCCGCTGACCGTGCACGGCGGCGGTGCGCTGGACGGCGGCCCGGTGGCGATCGACGCGTCCTCGTCGTCCCAGTTCGTCTCGGCGCTGCTGCTGTCGGCGCCCCGCTTCAACCAGGGCGTGGAGGTGCGTCACACCGGCGCCCGGCTCCCTTCCATGCCGCACATCCGGATGACCGTCGACATGCTGCGGGCCGTCGGCGCCCAGGTCGACGAGCCGGAGACGGGCGGCGAGCCGAACGTCTGGCGGGTCTCCCCCTCGGCGCTGCTCGGCCGTGATCTGACGGTGGAGCCCGACCTGTCCAACGCCCAGCCGTTCCTGGCCGCGGCACTGGTCACCGGCGGCCGGGTCACCGTCCCGGACTGGCCGCTGCGCACCACGCAGCCCGGTGACGCGCTGCGCGAGATCTTCACCGCGATGGGCGGCAGCTGCGAGCTCACCGAGAACGGGCTCACGTTCACCGGATCGGGCCGCATCCACGGCATCGACGTCGACCTCGGCGAGGTCGGCGAGCTGACCCCGGGCATCGCGGCGGTCGCGGCCCTGGCCGACTCCCCCTCCACCCTCAGCGGCGTCGCCCATCTGCGGCTGCACGAGACGGACCGGCTGGCGGCGCTCACCAAGGAGATCAACGAGCTGGGCGGCGACGTGACGGAGACCGCGGACGGACTCCACATCCGGCCCCGGCCGCTGCACGGCGGTACCTTCCATACGTACGACGACCACCGGATGGCCACCGCGGGGTCGATCATCGGCCTTGCCGTCCCCGGAGTGGAGATCGAGAACGTGGCGACGACCGCCAAGACCCTGCCCGACTTCCCGCAGATGTGGACCGGAATGCTCGGGGCCTGAGACATGCGCCGCTACGGCAAGAACCCCGACGAGGACGACATCCGGGTCCGCCCCAACCGCAAGGGCAACCGGCCTCGTACCCACATCCGGCCCAAGCACGAGGACGCCGAGGAGGGCATGGTCCTCACGGTGGACCGCGGCCGCCTCACCTGTCTCGTCGAAGGCCGCACGGTCATCGCGATGAAGGCCCGTGAGCTGGGCCGCAAGGCCGCGGTGGTGGGCGACACCGTCTCCATCGTCGGCGATCTGTCCGGCGAGAAGGACACCCTCGCCCGGATCGTCCGGATCGGTGAGCGCCGGACGGTGCTGCGCCGGACGGCGGACGACGACGACCCGTTCGAGCGGGTGGTGGTCGCCAACGCCGACCAGCTGGCGATCGTCACCGCACTGGCCGATCCGGAACCCCGTCCGCGCATGATCGACCGCTGTCTGGTCGCCGCGTACGACGGCGGGCTCTCGCCCCTCCTGGTGCTGACCAAGTCCGATCTGGCGTCCCCGGACAAGCTGCTGGAGGCGTACACCCCCCTGGGGGTGCCCTTCATCGTCACCAGCCGCGAGGAACTGGAGAACGGTGACGCGGCGGAGCGGGTCCGCGAGCAGCTGCACGACCGGGTCACCGCCTTCGTCGGACACTCCGGTGTCGGCAAGACCACGCTGGTCAACGCGCTCGTGCCCAAGGACAGGCGGCGGACGACCGGGATCGTCAACGCGGTCACCGGACGGGGCCGGCACACCACCACGTCGGCGCTGGCCCTGCCGCTGCCGGACTACCGCGGCTGGGTGATCGACACCCCCGGCGTCCGGTCCTTCGGCCTGCACCACATCGATCCCTCGCGGGTCATCAACGCCTTCCCGGACCTCCAGCCCGGGACCGAGGAGTGCCCGCGCGGCTGCACCCACGACAGCCAGCAACCGGAATGTGCGCTGGACGCCTGGGTGGCGGCAGGGCACGCCGATCCGGCACGGCTGGACTCGCTGCGCCGGCTGCTGTCCACGCGGGAGCGACGCGAAGGCGACTGATCCGGGTACGTTTGCGATCACTCGTCACCGGTAAGTGCATAATCACGAATCACACCCAGCGGCACGAGGCGGTCACCGATGCGGTCGCCGGTCCGGTCACCGATGTGGGAGGGGCACTGACGATGGCGTGGCTGCTGGTCGTGGTCGCGGGACTTCTGGAGACCGGGTTCGCCGTCTGTCTGAAGCTCTCGCACGGTTTCACCCGGCTCTGGCCGACCATCGCGTTCTGCATCTTCGCGCTCGGCAGCTTCGGGCTGCTGACCATGTCGCTGAAGAAGCTCGACGTCGGGCCCGCCTACGCCGTGTGGACCGGCATCGGCGCGGCGGGTACCGCGATCTACGGCATGGTCTTCCTCGACGACGTGGTCTCCACGCTCAAGCTGGTCTCCATCTCGCTGGTGATCCTCGGTGTGATCGGGCTCCAGCTCTCCGGCTCCTCGCACTGAGTCCGGTCCCGCGGGCTCATGCCGTCACGGCCCGCCGCGGGAAGTGGCACGCGGCCGTGTGCCGCGTCCGGTCCGTGACCGGCACCTCGCTCTCGCACCGTCCGCGCTCCGGCCCGGACAGCTCCGCGTAGACGGGGCAGCGCGAGCGGAAGCGGCAGCCCTCGTGACGCACGCCCGGGCCGGGCGGATCGCCCGCCAGCAGAATCCTGGTGCGCCGGCGCTCGCGCTCCGGGTCGGGCAGCGGCACGGCCGACAGCAGCGCCCGGGTGTACGGGTGCTCCGGGTGCTCGAAGACCTCGTTGGCGGTGCCCGACTCGACCGTGCGGCCGAGGTAGACGACGCTCACCCGGTCCGCGATGTGCCGCACCACCGACAGGTCGTGCGAGACGAAGAGGTAGGCGAGCCCCAGTTCGGCCTTGAGCCGCTGGAGCAGGTTGAGCACCCCGGCCTGCACGGACACGTCGAGCGCGGACACGGGCTCGTCCAGCACCAGCAGTTCGGGTTCGACGGAGAGCGCGCGGGCGATCCCGATCCGCTGGCGCTGGCCGCCGGAGAACTCGTGCGGGAAGCGTTCCGCGTGCTCCGGTTCGAGGCCCACCTGGGTGAGCAGCCCGGGAATACGCCGGGCCACGGTGGCCCGGTCGGCGCCCTGGGCGCGCAGTGGTTCGGCGACGATGTCCCCGACCGGCATCCGCGGGTCGAGGCTGGCCATCGGGTCCTGGAAGACGATCTGGACGCGGCCGCGCAGTGCCTTGCGGTCGCGTCGGGTCAGGCCGTCGAGCGAGCGGCCGAACAGCTCGATCCCGCCGCCCTCGGGCCGGGCGAGGTTGAGCAGTTCGAACAGGGTGGTGGACTTCCCCGAGCCGGATTCGCCGACCAGGGCGAGCGTCTCCCCGGCCCGGATGTCGAGGTCGACGCCGTCGACGGCGTGGATGCTGCCGACGCGCCGTTTGAACGCGGTGCCCTTGAGGACGGGGAAGGTCTTGGTGAGCCCGGTGACGCGCAGGACCGGTTCGCCGGGCGGCCGGCCGCGGGCCGGGATCGCGGGCACGGGGAAGACCTCGGCCGGGGAGGGCGCGCGGTCCGCGATCTCGTCGGCGCGCACGCAGGCGGCGAGGTGCCCGTCGCCCGCTCCGCCCCCGGTCAGCGGCGGTTCCGCCGTCGTGCAGCGGTCCTCGGCCAGCGGGCAGCGCGGGGCGAAGGGGCAGCCCCCCGGCAGCCGGCCCGCCGCGGGCGGTGCGCCCGGGATCGGGACGAGCACCTCGGACGGGCCGTCGATCCGGGGCACCGCGCCGATCAGCCCGAGGGTGTACGGCATCCGGGGGCGCCGGAACAGCTCCGTCGCCGGCGCGGTCTCCACGATGCGGCCGGCGTACATCACGGCGACCCGGTCGGCGACGCCCGCGATCACCCCGAGGTCGTGGCTGACCAGCAGGAGCGCGGCGCCGGTCTCGCGCTGGGCGGTGCGCAGGACGTCGAGGACCTGGGCCTGGACGGTGACGTCGAGGGCGGTGGTCGGCTCGTCGGCGACGATCACGTCCGGGTCGTTGGCGATGGCCATGGCGATCATGGCGCGCTGCCGCATGCCGCCGGAGAACTCGTGGGGGAACGCCTGCGCCCGGGTCCGGGGTTCCGGGATGCCGACGAGGTCCAGCAGGTCGACGGCGTCGGCGCGGGCGCGCTCGCGGGAGACGTCGCGGTGCGTGCGGATGGCCTCGGCGATCTGGTCGCCGATCCGGTACACCGGGGTGAAGGCGGAGAGCGGGTCCTGGAAGACCATGCCGATGCGGCTGCCTCGTACGGACGACAGCAGGCGGTCGCCGGCGCCGACGAGCTCGGTCGCGCCGCTGTCCCCGCCGCCGCCCGCGAGCCGGACCGATCCCCGTACGCGCGCGGTGGCCGGCAGCAGGCCCATCACCGCGAGCGCGGTGGCCGACTTGCCCGAGCCCGACTCCCCTACCAGGCCGAGCACTTCGCCCCGGCGCAGGGTGAAGTCCACACCGCGCACGGCGGGTACACCGCCGAAGTCGACGGCGAGGTCCGCCACCTCCAGTACACCGCTGCTCATCGCTCCTTCTCCTCCGCCTTCTTGTCCGTGTTCTTGCTGGTGCGGCCGTGGCCGCCCGTCGGGTCGAGGGCGTCGCGCAGTCCGTCACCGGCCAGGTTCACGGCGAGGACGAAGACGATGAGCAGCCCGGCCGGGAAGAAGAACATCCACGGGTAGGTCACCGCGCCGCCGGTCGTGGAGGCGATCAGGGTGCCGAGCGACACATCGGGCGCCTGTACCCCGAAGCCGAAGTAGGAGAGCGCGGTCTCGCTCATCACGGCTCCGCCCACCGCGATGGTGGCGTCGATGATGAGGAAGGAGGCGACGTTCGGCAGGATGTGGCGCCAGATGACGCGGAACGGGCCGACCCCCATGTACCGGGCGGCCCGGACGAACTCGCGCTCCTTGAGGGAGAGCGTCATGGAGCGCACCACCCGTGCGGTGATCATCCAGCCGAAGACGGCGAGCAGTCCGACGAAGGCGAGCCAGCCGCCGCCGCGCAGCCTGGGCGAGACGATCGCGATGATCAGGAAGGCCGGGAAGACGAGCAGGAGATCGACGCCGAACATCAGGAGCCGGTCCGTCCAGCCGCCGAAGTAGCCCGCGCAGGCGCCGACGAGGGAGGCCAGCACGGTCGAGAACAGTGCCACCAGCAGGCCGATCAGCAGCGATTTCTGCAGTCCGCGGACCGTCTGGGCGAAGACGTCCTGGCCGATCCGGTTGGTCCCCCACCAGTGCCGGCCGTCCGGTCCCTCGCGCAGCGCGGTGTAGTCGATGTGGCTGTAGTCCCAGTGGCTGATCAGCGGTCCGGCGAAGGCGAGCAGGAAGAGCAGCAGCAGGACCGCCCCTCCGGCGAGCGCCCCGCGGTTGTGTACGAACCGGCGCAGCACCACGGCTGCCCGGCCGGCCGGGCGCGGCGGCTCGGCTCCCCCGGCGGCGGCGTCGGCGGCGGTCTCGATGACGGCGGTCATGTCGGTCGTACTCCTCGGGACGTGCGCGGGGGTTCAGGCGTTCCGGATGCGCGGATCGAGCGCGGCATGCAGGACATCCGCGAGGAAGCCGGACAGGAGGACCAGCACGGCGGCGAACACGTTGACGGCGACGACGGAGTTGACGTCGTTCTTGCCGACGGAGGAGACGAACCACTCGCCCATCCCGTGCCAGCCGAAGATCGTCTCGGTGAAGGTGGCGCCGGTGAACAGGGCGAGGAAGCCGTAGCTGAAGTACGTGGACATGGGGATGAGCGCGGTGCGCAGCCCGTGCTTGAACAGGGCGGCGTTGCGGGTGAGTCCCTTGGCCTGGGCGGTCCGCAGATAGTCGGAGCCGAGGACGTCGAGCATGGTGGAGCGCTGGTAGCGGCTGTAGCTCGCGATGGTGCCGAGCGCGATGGACACGGTCGGCAGCAGCAGGTGCACCGACCGGTCCTTGAGCACGGTCCAGAATCCGGAGTCCACTCCCGGGCTCTTCTCGCCGGTGAACTTGATGACGTCGCTGCCGGTGCGCTGGTTGAACCAGATGGCCCCGATCTTCAGCAGAACGGCCAGCAGGAACACGGGCGTCGACAGCAGGACGAAGGAGGCGACGGTGGTCAGCCGGTCGGAGAGCCGGTACTGCCGGACGGCCGTCCAGGCGCCGGCCAGCACGCCGGTCACGGTCCCGAGGACGGTGCCGAGCAGCAGCAGCCGCAGGCTGACCCCGATCCGGCGGCCGAACTCCTCCCCCACCGGCGTCCCGTCGATGGTCTGCCCGGGATTCCCGTGCGCCACCTGCCCCGCCCAGCTCGTGAAGCGGGAGAGCAGCGGCTCGTGGTCGTTGACCCCGAGCGCGGTGAGGTGGTGGTCGACCGACACGGGCGACAGGGGCGGCTGACGCCCCTCGTAGTACGCGCGCGGGTCGAGTGCCAGGGAGGCCAGCAGGTACGAGAGACAGACTGCGGCCAGCAACAGGACTGCGTAGTAGGCGAGTCGCCTGGCCAGGAATACGGCCACGGGTGTGGGTCCTTTGCTGGGTCGTTCAGGAGCCGGGCGAGGGGATCGCCGCCGCGGCAGGCTCCATCGGTGCAGGTAGTCGGCGTGTGGGATCAGCTTGACGGGTAATTGTTGCGGACATGCAAAGAATCCATAAAAGCATCCCGGCTGCCCTCCCACCAGGCCCGTAGATCGACTTACGGTCTGCGGAGCCAACGGCCCCGATCGGGCCGCGCCCGACCGGAGGAATGAAAACCGATGCGCAGAACCACCGTGATCGCCGTCGCCGCAGCCCTGTCGGCCACCCTGGCGGTGAGCGGCTGCGATTCCTCCGACGGGGACGGCAAGGCGGCCAAGAAGCAGACGGCGCCCAAGGCCGACGGACAGAGCCTCAACGTCCACCCGGTGAGCGACCTGAAGCAGGGCGGCTCGCTGCGGTTCGGGATCGACCAGTGGATCACGCAGTACAACATCAACCAGGTCGACGGCCAGCAGGGCGACGCCCAGGACATCATCAGGGCCGTGCTCCCGGACCTGTTCGACTCCGACGCCAAGGGCGCGATCCACGCCAACCCCGACTTCCTCGTCTCGGCGAAGGTCACCTCCACCAGCCCCCAGGTGGTGGAGTACACGCTCAACCCGAAGGCCAGGTGGTCCGACGGGAAGCCGCTGAGCTGGCAGGACTTCAAGGCCCAGTGGAAGGCGCTGAACGGATCGGACGAGGCCTTCGAGGCCGTCGACACCTCGGGCTACGACCAGATCGCCACGGTCGAGAAGGGTTCCGGCGCACACGGCGTCAAGGTCACCTTCGCCTCGCCGTACGCCGACTGGCAGCGCCTCTTCGACCCGTTGTACCCGGCCTCGTACATCGACACCCCGGAGAAGTTCAACAAGGGCTGGTCGCAGAAGGCCGTGGTCACGGGCAGTTCCTTCAAGGTCGGTACGTACGACAGGACCGCGCAGACCGTCACCCTCGTGCCCGACCCCAAGTGGTGGGGGAACAGGCCGAAGCTGGACACGATCGTCTACCGCGTCCTGGACTCCGCGGCGGAGACCGAGGCCTACCTCAACAAGGAGACCGACACGGCGACCGCGCTGCTGCCCGAGGACTACAAGCGCCTGGTCAAGGACACCGGGACCGACATCAGGCGCGGCGCCCGCTGGGACGAGGTGCACATCACGCTCAACGGCGGCCGCGGCCCGCTGAAGGACGTGGCGGTGCGCCATGCCGTCCAGGCGGCGATCAACCGCGCGGGCGTCAACGAGAGCTTCAGCAAGGACCTCTCCTTCGAACTGAAGCCGCTGAACAACCACTTCTTCATGCCGAACCAGGAGGGGTACCAGGACAACTCCAGCGAGTTCGACAAGTACGACCCCGAGAAGGCGAAGAAACTGCTCGACGCGGCGGGCTGGAAGGACCGGGGCGAGGGCAGCCCGCGCACCAAGGGCGGCAAGCAGCTCGCGGTCGACTACACGCTGAGCGCGGGTTCCACGTCGGCCGCGACGGACCAGGCGGAGCTGGTGCAGCAGATGCTCGGCGCGGTCGGCATCAAGGTGAGCATCAAGAAGGTCCCCGCGAACGACTACTTCAACAAGTTCGTCAACACCGGCAACTTCGACATCGTCAGCTTCCGCAACGTCGATGCCGTGTACCAGACGATGCTGACCCCGGTCTTCACGAGCCCCAAGGGGAAGAACCTCTTCCAGAACTTCGGCTCGGTCGGCTCGCCGAAGATCGACGGACTGCTGAAGAAGGCCGCCGGGACCACCGATCACGCCGAGGCCGTCAAGCTGTACAACGAGGCGGACGTCGAGATCTGGAAGCTCGGCCACTCCATCGAGCTCTACCAGCGCCCGCAGATCATCGCGGTCCGCAAGGGGCTGGCGAACTACGGCGCATTCGGCCTGGCCGACACGGACTACACCAAGGTCGGCTGGCTCAAGTAGCCGCACCCTCCGCCCGCTCCACCACGTCCCGCACCAGTGGCACCCCGTCCCCCGCCGTCCCGGGGGGCGGGGGCACCAGCGCGTACGAGAGGGCGAGCCGCAGGGCGAGTTCGCAGGTCACGGACAGGGCCGCCGGGTCGTGCGGCGGGCGCCCCTCGTCCAGGGCGGCCACCGCGCGGTCCCTGACGTGGCCGAGGAGTTCGGCGGGGGTCGGCAGCCCGGCATCGGCCCGGCGCTGCGCGGGCACGACGGACGCGGTACGCCGCGCCGAGGGGCCGGGGCGGGGTAACCGCTCGCCCCAGCAGCCGGTGAGCAAACCCCTGACCAGGGCGCTCGCCCGCACGGAACGGACGGTCCAGGCGGCGGTGGCGGCCAGCCGGTCGCCCGTGCCGCCGGCGGATCCCAGGGCCCGTTCGACACCGGCCAGATAGAGGTCGGCGGCCCGCCGGACCAGGGCCCGGGCCAGTCCGTCCTTGCTGCCGAACTCGTTGTAGAGGGTCTGCCGGGACACCCCGGCGGCCGCGGCCACGTCGACCATGCGCACGGCCTGCCAGGGCCGGACGGTCAGCGCCGCGTGTGCGGCGTCCAGCAGTGCGTCCCGCGCTGTCGGCATCGTCGCCTCCCACGCCCCAGGGCCTGCGTTTCAGAGTTGAGGCGCTCCCCCGGACTGTCAAGGGTCCGGGCAGGCACCGGGGCCCTGTGGCTCCGCACATCCGCGGTGGATACTGTGACGGCATGCCCGACTACCACGATGATCTGCGCCTTGCCCACGTGCTGGCGGACGCCGCCGACGCGACCACGATGGACCGGTTCAAGGCCCTGGACCTCAAGGTCGAGACCAAGCCGGACATGACACCCGTGACCGAGGCCGACAAGGCCGCCGAGGAACTCATCCGGGGCCACCTGCACCGGGCGCGGCCGCGCGACGCGATCCTGGGCGAGGAGTTCGGGATCGAGGGGACGGGACCGCGACGCTGGGTGATCGACCCGATCGACGGCACCAAGAACTACGTGCGCGGCGTGCCGGTCTGGGCGACGCTCATCTCGCTGATGGAGGCGGGCGAGGACGGCTTCCAGCCGGTGGTCGGCCTGGTGTCCGCGCCCGCGCTGAACCGGCGCTGGTGGGCCGCGAAGGGGGCGGGCGCGTTCTCCGGCCGCAGCCTCACCTCCGCGAGCCGGCTGCACGTCTCGAAGGTGGAGCGGATCCCGGACGCCTCGTTCGCGTACGCCTCGCTCTCCGGCTGGGAGGAGCAGGGCCGGCTCGACGGATTCATGGACCTGACCCGGGCCTGCTGGCGCACCCGCGGGTACGGGGACTTCTGGCCGTACATGATGGTCGCCGAGGGTTCGGTCGACATCTGCGCCGAGCCGGAGCTCTCGCTCTGGGACATGGCGGCGAACGCGATCATCGTGCAGGAGGCGGGCGGCCGGTTCACCGGCCTGGACGGGGTCGACGGCCCCGGCGGCGGCAATGCCGCGGCCTCGAACGGAACGCTCCACGACGAACTGCTGGGTTATCTGAACCAGCGCTACTGACCCGGCAGGGCCGGGGTTCCCGGCCCTGATCAGGCATATAGGACAACCGAGGGGCGTGCCGCACCACCGCACGCCCCTCGAATGATCTTCGCTCCCCCTTGTTGCCGTCCCGCATCGGTGCGACTCTGAGAGTCCCCCCGCTTGTGAACTTGTGAATCGGCTCACGAGCCGCTTCACGAAGGAGGTGGCTCCCTTCATGCTCGTCCGAGACGCCATGAGCACGATGGTCCTCACCATCGGCCCGGCCCACACCCTCCGCCAGGCCGCCCGGCTGATGTCGGCACGCCGTATCGGAGCAGCCGTCGTCCACGACCCGGACACCTGCGGGCTCGGCATCATCACCGAGCGCGACATCCTCAACGCGGTCGGATCGGGCCAGAACCCCGACACGGAGACCGCCTCCACCCACACCACCACCGATGTGGTCTTCGCGGCACCCACCTGGACCCTGGAGGAGGCCGCCGCGGCCATGACCCACGGCGGGTTCCGGCATCTGATCGTGCTGGACGACGACGGGCCGGTCGGCATCGTGTCGGTGCGCGACATCATCCGCTGCTGGACGCCGGCCCGCCGTCAACCGGTGGAGCTGGTCGGCTGAGTCCGGACGTGTGACCGGCCGGCCCCGCGCACACGGGAGCCGGCCGGTCAGCCGGTGCTACTTCGCCCGGTAGGCGTCGATGACCGTCTGGGTGAGCGTGTTGCCCTGCCGGTCGGTGACCTCGGCCCGGAGCGAGACCGTGGCGCCCGCCGCCGGGGTGAGCAGCAGCGCGGTCCCGTGCAGCACCACGGCCCTGTGCCAGGTGGTCCCGCCGTCGAACGAGGCGGAGACCTTCAGCGACTTCGTGTTGCCGGCCGCGGCACCTTCCACCGTGACCGGCACGAGCTGCGGCCGGCCGGCCCGGGCGGTGGAGTCGAGACCGAGCTGCGGGGTGAAGCGGACCGTCGACACCGGCAGCATCGTCGGCGAGGCGGCGGTGTCCGAGGTGAAGGTCCACGCGGCGTCGATCCGGGTGGAGACCGCGGCAGGCTTCGCCGGGACCGCCGAAGTGGTCAGCCGGTACGCGGCCTTCCCCGGCGGAACCGTGAAGCGGACGCCGGTGGGCGGCGCCGTGCTGGTCCCGACCGGTTCTCCGTCACGGTAGAGCGCGGTCTTCGTCGCCTCGGCGTCCCACACCGTGGCGCCGGTGTGACCGGCACCGTCGGCGAACATCGGGAACGCCGCGGTGATGGCGTCGCCCGAGCGCTGCACGCCTGCCGTGACACCGTTCACCCGCGGGCCGAAGACCCCGATGTTGTAGTCGAGCCGGTAGCTGCGGCCCCGGGTGAACGTGCGCCCCGTGTCGCGCTGCTGCACCTCCAGCTGACCGTCCGCGTCGATCTGCCGCGACGAGAGATCCCAGGTCAGCTCGGCGTCGGTGTTGAGGTACATCCGGTACGCGGCGGGGAGCGGGTTGACGACGGCGAACGACGTGCCGACCCCGGTGCCGGTGTTCGGCGTGAGCATCAGGTTGCCCTGGCGGCCGGGCAGCGGGGAGCCGAGCCGGACGTCGGTGGTGGCGAAGTCCTCACTGCCCAGGTGCCGTTCGAAGCCGACGGGCACACCCTTGCCGCCGTAGGCGACGTTGTACTCGGTGCCGTCGGACTTCTTCTTCCAGGTCCCCATGAACTCGTGGAGCAGCTCCTCCTTCGGGTCCGGCCCCACCTGCGCGGTCCGGATGTCCCGGTAGGAGTTGGTGAGGGCGAAGCGGGCGATCGGCAGCAGCCACTCCAGCTCCACGCCGGTCCGGGCGAGCAGCGGTTCCGCGCCGCGGTCAGGCACGGTGATGTCGACGGGCTTCGCCGTACGCGCATCGATCGTGACCGTCATGTCGTGGTCGACGGTGAGGGCGGGCTGCACCATCCAGTCCATCCCGGTGAAGTCCTCGCCTGTGCCGGTCGGATAGAGGGCGTGGGTGCCGAAGTAAGTGCCCTTGCGGACCTCGACGGTCGTGCTGGAACCCTCGGCGAGACTGAAGGTGTTGCCGACGACGGTGTCCGAGGTGCCGGTGAGGCTGCCGTTGAAGTGCTGCGCCGGCTTTCCGTCCCGGCCGATGTACTCGAACGTGACCTTGTACGCCTCGTCGCCGCGGTTCACGACCGCCGCGGTCCGCACGATCTGGCCGCCGCCGGTCGCGGTGATCCGGGCACTGTAGGCACCGTTGACCGTGCCACCGGTCCGGGTGTCGGCCGTGACGGCCGCCTCGGCGGTCCCGCCCGCGGGGACGGTGAGCTGCTTCGGCGACACGGCGAACATACCCTCGGGCGCCGCCTGGCCACCGGGGGCGGTGGCCGTCAGGGACAGATCGAAGGTGACGGGCTCCGTGCCGTTGTTACGGTACGTGACGGACTTGGTGACGGGGGCGTCGTCCTCGTGCGGCCAGGCCTGCTTGCCGAAGTTGAGACTGCCGGTCTCCGAGACAACCGTCTGGACGATGGCCTGCGTCAGGTCGATGCGTCCCGAACCCTGCTGGTAGGACGTGTATTCGCCCGGCTTCGTGGCCGAGGAGAGCAGCTGCTTGAGCCGCTGTCCCGACCAGTCGGGGTGCTGCTGCTTCAGCAGGGCGGCGGCACCGGACACATGCGGGGTCGCCATGGACGTACCGCTGGCGGATACATAACCGTCGGTGACCGGAGTGCCCATGTGGGTGCCGGCCGCCTGGGCCGCGGCGATGTCGACTCCGGGCGCGGTGACGTCCGGCTTGATGCCGCCGTCGCCGAGCCGGGGACCGGTGCTGGAGAAGCTCGCGATGCCGTCCTGCTTGTCGACGGCTCCGACGGTCAGGGCCGCGTCCGCGCTGCCCGGGCTGCCGATGGTGCCGTTGGCGGACGGGCCGGCGTTGCCTGCGGCGACCACGAAGAGCGGTCCGCCGTCGGCGGAGAGGCGGTCGACGGCCTCTTCGAGGGGGTCGGTGCCCGGGGTGTCGGTGGCGCCCAGGCTCATGGAGACGATGTCGGCGCCCTGCGCGACCGCCCACTCCATGCCGGCCAGGATCCAGGACGTGTCACCGCTGCCGGAGGCGCTGAGGACCTTGCCGTCCAGGATGCGCGCGCCCGGGGCGACGCCCTTGTACTTCCCGCCCGACTTCGCTCCGGTACCGGCGACCGTCGAGGCGACGTGCGTGCCGTGCCCGTGTCCGTCCACGGCGGTCGGGTCGGTGGTGAAGTTCTTCTCCGCAAGCTGCTGACCTGCGAGATCGGGGTGGGTCTCGTCGACGCCGGTGTCCAGGACGGCGACCTTGACGCCGGTGCCGTCGAAGCCCGCCTTCCAGGCGTCCGGTGCGCCGATCTGCGGCACGCTCACATCGAGCGCGGCCTTGACCGGTGCGTCCAGCCACACCTTGCGCACCCCGGGAGCCGCGGCGCGCGCGTCCGGTGCGGTGAGCGCGTGCCACACGTCGGCGGCGCCCTCCTTCGGTGCGGTCACGGCCTCCGCGTTCAGCCGGGGGAAGGTCCGGGTGACCTTCGCGCCGTCGGCCGAGCGGAGCGCCGACCTGGCACCGGCCGCGGAGGAGCCGGAGGTCTTCGCCGCGCCGTCGTAGCCGACGACGAGCTTGAGCCCCGCCGCGCTCCGGTAGGCCGAGCCGCCCAGCTCCGTGACGTCGAACAGCCGCTGGTCCAGAACCCCCTGGGTGATCAGGCGGTCCGCGTCCGCGGGCACCACCAGGGTGTGGTCACCGGTGCGGCGGACCTCGACGGGTATGCGCTCACGTCCGGGCGCCCGGTCGAGGACGACCGGCTGCCCCTTGGCGTCGACGGCCACCCGGTCACCCGTCACGAGGGTGACCCAGTGCTCGGCGGCGGCTGCCGCGTCCCCGGCCGGCAGGGACTGCCGCCCGGTCTGCCGTGGCTGCGGCGCGGCCACGGCCGGCGAGGAGATCATCCCCGCCGTCAGGCCGAAGACGGCCGCGGCGGCGATGACCGCTACGCCCGATCTCGGTGCGTTGGTGTTCAACATGCCTCCTGGTGCAGTCCGTTCACATATGGAGAGGGAGGACATCCCTCGGACCGCCCCGCAGTATTCGGTCCGGTATACCGAAAGCGCCAGGGGTGATTGTTAATTCGCGGTCACAATCGTGGAATTGGGACCACGAAAGCTCCAAGAACCCACACCTTTGCCCGTCTTCGGGCAGTGTCAGAGGCCGGCGTCGCCGTCCGCCCCGATGCCCGCGGGGCCCTCGATCCAGCCCCGCCGCGCCGCGATGACCCCCGCCTGGAAGCGGTTCGCCGCCCCCAACTGCTCGTGGAGCCTGCTGATCCGGCGTCGCATCGTCCGCACCGACCAGCCCAGCTGACGGGCGATCGCCTCATCCTTCAGGCCGCTGACCAGCAACGTCAGCATCTGCCGGTCCTCCGCGCCGAGCGGGTCGTCGGCCGGGGCGTCCAGCGGGGTGGCGGTGCGCCAGCACAGTTCCCAGTAGTCGATCAGCCCGTCGAGCAGGGCCGAGGGACGGATGACGGCGGCGCGCACGCTCGTGGTGAAGTCCAGGGTGAGCGGCATCAGGGCCAGCCTGCGGTCGGCTATCGCGAGCTTGATCCGCAGCCCGGGCAGGACGCGGGCATGCTCTCCGTGGCGGACGAGTTCGCGGATGTCGTCGAGCACACCGGGCCACTCCAGGGCCTCGGGGGCGTACACCGCGCGATAGCGCACCCCTCGCGAAAGGGCCGCGGACTCCACCGGATTGGACGTGGTGAGGGCGTACGGCGGACGGTCGAGCGTGATGACCTCGGCGCGCGCCTCCTGCTGCAACCGTACGAACCACCGGCCCAACGCCTCGCTGCCGTCGATCACTTCGACCTGTTCCGAGCTGCCCTGCCGGGCCGTGGCGAAGAGCCTGGACAGCTCGCCGGCCGCCGCGCGCACCCCGTCGAGCTCGGCGGTCCGGGCCCGTACGAGGGCGTCGACCGCCCCGCTCGGTTCGATCGCCGCATAGCGGCGGCGGGCCCCGGAAAGGCGTCCGACCAGGCCGTTCTCCCGCAGCCTGTCGAGTGCCCTGCCGGTGCGCTCGGGCGTGGAGCCCAGGTCGGCCGCGATGTCCGCGGGGCCGGCGGTGTGCCGGACGAGGATGGCCCGGTAGACACTTTCGTCGAACGGGTCGATACCGGCTGCGGTGAGATGCGACATGCGGCGGATCATGGCCCGTGTGTGCCAGTGACAGCAATGGGCCAGCCCAAATCGTTGTCCCGGACATGCCTCGGCGATTAGGCATCTGTCATGGCAATCCCACGCGTCCCTCGTTCACCCCGCTCCGTCCGAAGATCCGGCCGGGCCCACCGGCGCGCGCTGACCACCGGCATCGCCCTGTCCGCCGCACTCGGCGGACTGCTCGCCGCGGCGCCCCCGTCCGCGACCGCAACCCCCGCGGACGACCCCGCGCAACGGGTGATCGTGACCCTGGAGGGCGACGCGGCCGCCTCGGGCGGCAGCCGGCTCCGCTCGGCCGGCACGGCGGACATCGCCTCGGCACGCCGGGCCGTGGCCGGCCGGCAGCAGACGTTCCTCGACCGGGCGAAGAGCGCCGGTCTGCGCCCCACCTCGCCCCGCAAGCTGAACCTGCTGGTCAACGCGGTGGCCGTGACGGTCAAGGCCTCCGAGGTGCAGGCGCTGCGGACGCTGCCCGGGGTGGTGTCCGTGCAGCCGGACGCCAAGATCAGGATGTATACCAGCGACAGCGTGCCGCTCATCGGCGCTCCGGAGGTCTGGAAGCGCGAGGACCCGTCGGGTGCGGCGGCCGACGGCGCCGGCGTGACCGTCGCCGTGCTCGACAGCGGCGTCGACTACAGCCACCCTGACCTGGGCGGAGGCTTCGGCGAGGGCCACAAGGTGGTCGCCGGGCACGACTTCGTCAACGGCGACGACGACCCGATGGACGACAACGGCCACGGGACGCACGTCGCCGGGATCATCGCCGGCAGGGCCGCCGCGAAGGGCGGCGTCACCGGCGTCGCCCCCGGGGCCGAGCTCACCGCGTACAAGGTGATGAACGCCAACGGCGAAGGCACCACCTCTGACATCGTTGCCGGGATCGAGGCCGCGATCGACCCGGCCAACCCGCACCGCGCCGATGTGATCAACCTCAGCATCGGCGGATACGGCGACGGCAGCGACCCGCTCGGCCTGGCGGCGACGGCCGCCACCCGGGCCGGAGTCGTGGTCGTCGCCGCCGCCGGGAACGAGGGCCCCGGCGCGGGCACCGTCGGATCGCCCGCGGCGGCGGACGGGGTGATCGCGGTCGGCGCCTCCGTCAGCGGGCTGCGCCTGCCGGGCGCCACCTACCGCGACGGCGAGAAGATCCAGACCTACCGCGGAGTCCTGTCCGCCAACCCGCCGGCGAAGCCGCTGACCACCCAGCTGGTCGACGTCGGCCAGGGCGCCCCGGAGGACTGGGAGCGGGCCGGCGACGTCACGGGCAAGGCCGTGCGCCTCGAAGTGCCGGTGTCCGAGCAGGCGCAGGACGTCACCACGTGGGAGATCGAGCAGGCCCGCGAGGCCGAACGGCGCGGCGCCGTGGCGCTCATCGGCGGGGGCTCGGGCGGCGGCCCGGTCTTCTCCGTGCCCGGCGGCCGGTCCGCGGACGCGGGCATCGGCGGCGACCCGCTGCGGCTCCCGGCGGACAGCGCCGGCGTCAAGGACTCCGGCGACTCGATGCGGATGGACTCGGTCGTCATGCTCGGCATCGACTCCACCCAGTACGAGGAGCTGTCGGCGCGGCTCGGCGCGGGGAAGGTCGAGATCACCCTCACCGGTGAGGACGTGACGGACCGGATCCCGTCGTTCTCCTCGCGCGGCCCCGACCTGCGCTGGAACCTCAAGCCCGACCTGGTCGCACCCGGCTACGACATCCTGTCCACGGTCCCGAAGTCGGTGTACGCGCCCGGCTACTACCGGATGTCCGGTACGTCGATGGCCGCCCCGCACGTCGCGGGCGCCGCGGCCCTGATCCGCCAGCTCCACCCCGAACAGACCCCGGACCAGGTCCGTTCCGGTCTGACCGGCGCGTCGAAGAAGGTGGCGGACAGCGAGCCGACGAGCTACGGCTCGGGCCGGCTCGACATCCCGGCAGCGGCCGACGCGGCCGATGCCGGGATCACCACCACGCCGAGCTCGCTGTCGTACGGCCTCGCCGACACGGCGGGCTCCACCGTCGGCGGGACCCGGAAACTGACGGTGAACAACGCCTCGGACAAGGCACGTTCGGTACGTCTGGGGGTGAGCGGCGACGCGGCCGTCTCGCCGCGCACCCTGCGGGTCCCGGCCGGCGGCAGCGCCACCGCGACGGTGACCGTGCGGGCGGACCGGCCCGGGGGCGAGGCCGAGATCAGCGGCGAGGTGACCCTCACCCCGTCCGGCGGCAGGGCCCTGCGGGTGCCCTACCTCCTCGTCGTACGGCAGCTGTTCGTCCAGGCGGGCCCCGATCCGAGCGACGGCGAGTCCGGCATCGCGATCTTCACCCCGGCCCCGCTCGCCGAGGCCCCCGTCGTGACGGTGAGGCCGCCGCACGGCCGCAGCCGGGACATCCGGGCGACACTGCGCTCCGGCAATGTCTACGAGGCCCGGGTGACCGGTGCGGTCGAGGGCACCCATCTGGTGTCCGTCCGCGCCAGGACCACGACCGGACAGACCCTGCGCGGCAGCGACGGATTCGAGGTGACACCTGCCGACAGCCGGCACAGCCGCTGGACGCCGGTCGGTCCGTACGACGCGAGCGGGCAGATCACCGTCGCCGCGAACCGTCCGGGCCGGGCCGCGCTCACCCAGGGCGGCAAGGTCGGTCCCTGGGTCACCGACGACGGTGACACCTGGCGTCAGCTCGACCGGCTCCCGGTCACCGACCAGGTCGACACGGGCAGCCTGGTCATCGACGCGAAGAACGCCGACCGCTGGTGGTACACGGTCAACAGCGCGAGCAACTTCCCGCGTACGTCCTCGATCCTGCGCACCGAGGACGCGGGGCGCACCTGGCAGACCCTGGACACCCCCGACTCGGTGATCTCGCAGCTCGTCTCCGACGAGCGCACCCGCACCCTGATCGCGGTCACCGAGGGCGGGCTGCAGATCAGCACGGACGGCGGCGACCACTGGTCGGCCGGCCCGGCCGGCGTACCGGGCACGGTCTACGACGCGGCGATCGGCGGCGACACGCTGTACTTCGCCACCGGCGACGCCGTGTGGGCCAGGTCCGGGGTCGCCTCGGGCGTCCTCGGCGAGGCACGGCAGGTGTACGACTCGAAGGGCGGCCCGACCGTCCAGATCGCCGCGGACAGCGGTGTGGTGGCGGCGTACGTGATCGGCACCGGCGTCGTCGGCTCGCACGACGGCGGCGTGAACTGGTCGACGCTCATCGACCCGGGTCACGGCGCGAGCGGACTCACCGCCACCGGCGGGGATCTCTACCTCGGCACGGGGGACGGCGTGCAGGCCGGCCGTGACCACGGCCGGAACTGGACGCTCCTGCCCGGAGTGAGCGACGCCTCCGTCGTGACCGACATCGACCGCTGGAGCGACGGCTCGCTGACGCTGTCCGAGAGCAGCAACGGCATCTACCGGGGCACGGCGCAGGGCGAGGACTACCGCCGCATCGGCATCCAGGGCGGCACCGTCAACGACGTCGTGGTCAGCGGTGACGTCCTGCTGGCGGCCGACGACATCGGCACCCAGCGCACCACCGTCCCGGCGGCGAACCCCGACTGGGGCACGACGGGCGGCGAGGGGACCATCGGCAGCGGTACGTCGCAGCTCGTCGTCTCACCGCAGGACTCCAGGGTCCTGTGGCGCACCCAGGCCGACGCGTTCGGCGGATTCTCCGTCGAGCGGAGCGGCGACCGGGGCGCCACCTGGGAGCAGAAGGGCCACGGCGCGGGCCAGGTGTTCTCCCTCGCCGTGCACCCGGCCGACCCCGACCGGATCTACGTCGGGTACGGCAACCAGCTGAGCAGCGGCCTGTTCCGTACCGAGGACGGCGGCGCGACGTGGAAGAACCTGCGCCACGACACGTACTTCACCGCCGTATCCGGTGACCCCCGGAACCCGGAGAAGCTGCTGCTGGGCACGCCCGACGGGCTCTACCGCTCGGACGACGGCGGCGCCACGCGGAGCAAGGTGGCGGACGGCCGCGTCGACACCATCGAGCGCACCGGCTCGCAGCTGCTGATCGGCGGTGACTCGATCCGGATCTCCGACAACGGCGGCCGGACGTTCCGCACCGCCGACACGGGCCGGCTGCCGCTGCGGGTGAGCGACCTGCTGAAGGTCGGCCACACCCTCTACGCCTCGACGACGAACATCTGGGAGACGGCCCTGCCGCGCGGGGGCCGGGGCGTGCTGCGGTCGACCGACGGCGGCCGGAGCTGGCAGAACATCTCCACGGGTCTGCAGAACCTGGACGCCACGAGCCTCGCCACGGACGGCCACCGGCTGTACGTCGGCACGGTGCAGGGAGGTGTGCACCGGCTCACCCTGTAAGGCGGGGCATTCGGAACGCGGGGCGGGGCGGCGGATGATCCGCCGCCCCGCCCCGCGGGTGTGTCCGGTCGAGGCCTCAGCCGCGCAGAGCCTGGACGGCCGCTTCCAGCCGCTTGCCGAAGTCCCCGTCGGCCCGGCGGAAGTTGTCGATCGCGCGCTCGGCGATGTCGTCGCGCGAGACCTTCGCGATGAACCCGGCGAGGTTGTCGATCAGACGGCTCTTCTCGTCCTCGGAGTAGAGCCGGTAGAGGTTCCCGGCCTGCACGAAGTCGTTGTCCTCGGCGTGGGCGGGAGCCTCGTGGGTGCCGGTGCCGCCGCTGACCTGGGTGGGCTCCCACAACGGGCGGTCGGTCTGGACCGGACCGCCGAAGCTGTTCGGCTCGTAGTTCTTCGCACCCCCGTGGCGGCCGTCGTACAGGTGGCCGTCGCGGCTGTGGGTCCGGGCCTCGGCGGCGTGCGGGCGGTTGACCGGCAGGTGGTCGGCGTTGATGCCGACGCGGTAGCGGTGCGCGTCGCCGTACGCGAAGAGACGGCCCTGGAGCATCTTGTCCGGGGACGGGCCGATGCCGGGCACGAAGTGCGCGGGGCTGAAGACCGACTGCTCGGTCTCGGCGAAGATGTTCTCCGGGTTCCGGTTCAGCTCCAGCTTGCCGATCTCGACCGGCGGGTAGTCGGCGTGCGGCCACACCTTGGTGAGGTCGAACGGGTTGAAGCGGTACGTCGCCGCGTCGGCCGCCGGCATGATCTGGACCTGCACGGTCCAGGACGGGAACTCGCCCCGCTCGATGGCCTCGCGCAGATCACGCTGGTGGCTGTCCGGGTCCATGCCGGAGACCTGGTTGGCCTCGTCGGTGGTGAGGTTCCTGATGCCCTGGTCGGTCTTGAAGTGGTACTTGACCCAGAAGACCTCGCCGGCCTCGTTGTTCCACTGGTAGGTGTGCGAGCCGTACCCGTTCATGTGGCGCAGCGTGGCCGGGATGCCGCGGTCGCCGAAGAGCCAGGTCACCTGGTGGGTGGACTCGGGCGACAGACCCCAGAAGTCCCAGACGTTGTCCGCCTCCTGCGAGCCGGTGTACGGGTCGCGCTTCTGGGTGTGGATGAAGTCGGGGAACTTGATGGCGTCCTTGATGAAGAACACCGGGGTGTTGTTGCCGACGAGGTCGTAGTTGCCGTCCTCGGTGTAGAACTTCAGCGCGAAGCCGCGCGGGTCACGCACGGCGTCGGCGGAGCCGAGGTTGCCCGCGACGGTGGAGAAGCGCAGGAACGTCTCGGTCTGCTTGCCGACCTCGGAGAGGAACCTCGCCCGGGTCCACTGCGAGACGTCACGGGTCAGCGTGAAGGTGCCGTACGCACCGGCGCCGCGGGCGTGCACGACGCGCTCCGGGATGCGCTCCCGGTTGAAGTGCGCCAGCTTCTCCATCAGCAGCTGGTCCTGCACCAGCACGGGACCGCCGACGCCCGCCGTCTGACTGTTCTGGTTGTCGGCCACCGGGGCTCCGGCCTCCGTGGTGAGCGGTCCCTGTGTCACGTGCGCCTCCTGCGTCGTTCCTGCACATTCGTCATGCCGTAGTGCCGTCATGGCGTGCACAGCCTGTCCCTGGCCAATGCCGTAACCGATCCTACAATGGACTTAGTCCAAGTCAAGGCAGCTTCCAAAGTCACACCTGTTCGGGACCTGACCCCCACCACTGTTAGGCTTGCCCTCATGAGTGACCTGCTGGAACGACTCCGTGGACGCGGCTGGCGCATGACCGCACAACGGCGCGTCGTGGCCGAGGTCCTCGACGGGGACCATGTGCACCTGACGGCCGACGAGGTCCACGCCCGGGCCGTCGCCAAGCTGCCCGAGATCTCCCGCGCCACCGTCTACAACACTCTGGGCGAGATGGTGACCCTCGGCGAGGTCATCGAGGTCTCCACCGACCGCCGCGCCAAGCGCTACGACCCGAACGCCCACCGCCCCCACCACCACCTGGTGTGCGCGCGGTGCGGCGCCATCCGTGACGTACACCCGTCGGGCGATCCACTGGCGGACCTGCCGGCCGGCGAGCGCTTCGGCTTCATGATCTCCGGCGTGGAGATGACGTACCGCGGCGTCTGCCCGAGCTGCGCCGCGGCCGCCTGAGCCCGGCCACTCCCCCACCTCCTCCAACGCCCCCACCGGACATCCGGCGGGGGCGTTGCCCGTATACCCCCACGCCCGACCGGACTTCCGCCGACGGCGCCCTCGGCACGTGCGGCCGGCGCCATCCGGCCACCCCGTTACCCGCGCACCCCCTTCCCGAATCTGACGGGTCGTCATATCGTCATCGGCGATCACGGCCGCCCCCGCGGCAGCCGTGCACCTCGATGTGTACGAGGAGAGACCCGTGGGAGACCCGCACCCGAACCCACCCCAGGCAACCGCGCCACCGACCACCGCCCCGAAGCTCCGCGCCCGCGCCCTGTCCCGCTCCTTCGGGCGCGGCAGCCGGGCGCTGGCCGCCCTCGGCCCCGTCGATCTCGACATCGTGCCGGGCGAGTTCACCTGCATCGTCGGACCTTCCGGCTGCGGCAAGTCCACCCTGCTGCGGATCGCGGCCGGACTGCTGCGCCCCAGCGCGGGCGAACTGTCGATCCGTACGGCCTCGCCCCGGCCGGCCGCGATGATCTTCCAGGACTACGGGATCCACGACTGGAAGACCGTCCTGGCCAACGTCCGCTTCGGCCTCGACATCCAGCGCGTGCCCCGCCGCGAGGCCGATGCCCGGGCGCGCGACTGGCTGTCCCGGCTGGGGCTCGCCGACTTCGCGGGCGCCTACCCCGCCGAACTCTCCGGCGGCATGCGCCAGCGGGTGGCCATCGCCCGCGCGCTCGCCGTCGAACCCGAGATCCTGCTGATGGACGAACCGTTCGCCGCACTCGACGCCCAGCTCCGCACGATCCTCCAGGACGAACTCCTGGACCTCACCCAGACCACCCGCACCACCACCCTGTTCATCACCCACAGCCTCGAAGAGGCGATCGTGCTCGGGGACCGGGTCCTGGTGATGTCCGCCAGACCGGGCCGGATCATCGCCGAACACCGTCCGCCGTTCGCCCGGCCGCGTACCGGGGACATCCGGGCGACAGCCGAGTTCACCGCGCTGAAGAGCGAGTTGTGGGAACTGCTGCGCGGCGAGGTCCGCGGAGAGGCGGCGCCGGTATGAGCACGGCCGTGAAGTCCCCGGACACCGACGAGCAGATCCTCGTCCGCAGGCCCGGACCGCAGGAACTGCACCCGGTACGCACCCACCGCAGGCGCCGCACCCTGGAGATCGCCCTCGCCGTCGCCGTACCGCTCCTGCTGGTGCTGCTCTGGCAGCTCGCCGCGGCCAGGTCCTGGATCGACGACCGCGTCTACCCCGCACCCTCCACCATCTTCGCGGACGGCTGGGACCGCGCGGCCGACGGCGCCCTGTGGCCGGATGTGTGGGCCACCCTCAAGCGGGTGCTCGGCGGCTACGCGATCGGCACGGTCGCGGGCTACGCCCTCGGCCTGCTCATGGGTTCCCTCGCCCTCGTCCGGGCGGCACTGGAACCGCTGCTCGACGCCCTCTACGTCGTACCGAAACTGGCCCTGCTGCCGGTCTTCCTCAATATGTTCGGCCTCGGTGAAGGGCCGCAGATCGCCCTGGTCGCCGCCACCGTCTTCTTCTTCGTCTGGATCTCGACGATGGCGGCCGTGCTCGCCGTACCCACAGGTCACCGGGACGCCGGGCAGGTGTTCGGCGCCTCGCCCTGGCAGATGTTCCGGCACATCCTGCTGCCCGCCTCCCTCCCCGCCGTCCTGGTCGGGGCGCGGATCGCGGCGGGCGTGGCGGTGCTCGTCATCGTCGCCTCGGAGCAGATCGCGGCGGCCGACGGGCTGGGCCATCTGATCTTCGACTCCCGCGCCCTGTTCCAGAACGACGTGATGTTCGTCGGCATCGTCTGTGTGGCGGTGCTCGGCGTCGTCTTCTCCGAAGTGGTGCGGATCGCGGGCCGGCTGCTCACCCCGTGGGCACCGCGCGACCGCGGCCGCAGCCAGTCGTGAACGATTCCCCGTACGGAGGCACTGTGCGTATACGTACCCCCTTCACCGGCACCGTCGTGCTCGTGGCGGCATCCCTGCTCGGCGCGGCAGGCTGCGCCGGGAACAGCTCGTCGGACGACGCCGGTGCCGCCGACGCCGCACCGCGTACCGTCAAGCCCGTCACGGGCTGCGCCGCGGGCTGGACCGACCCCTCCGACCTCGCGCCCGACCGCAAACCCGCCCGCTGCGACAAGGGGGCGCCGGCCGCCCAGCCCCTCGCGAAGAAGCGGAAGATCACCGTCGCCACCGGCACCCTGAGCGCGGAGTACGTCGCTCCGCTCCAGGTCGCGGTCGCCAGGGGCGAGTTCGCGAAGGAGGGACTGGACGTCTCGCTGAAGGTGCTGCCCACCCCGGACGCCCTTCCCCTGCTCGCCAAGGGCGACGTCGACGCGCAGTGGGCGGCGCCCGAGGCCGCGGTGATGAACGGCATCAACGGCGGCTTCGCCATCAAGTGGGTCGCGGGGAACTTCTCCCCCGACCCGGCATCGAAGAGCGGCCTGTGGGTGCGCCTCAAGGACGGCGAGAGCGCCGACCACGTGGACATGGCAGGCAGGAAGCTCGGCACGATGATCGGCAAGGGCTCGGTGATCGCCTATCCGATGGACACCTCGCTGAAGAAGCACGGCGGCGGCCTCGACAAGATCAGCTTCCAGCAGCTCGGCTCGGCGGACGTGCTCACCGCCCTGCAGAACGGCGGCGTGGACTCCGCCTGGCTGCTCGACCCGATCTGGCGGAAGGTCGACAACGACAAGAAGTACGCCTTCCTCGGCGGACAGCCGGCCGGCGAACCGCTCGGCGGGGTGCTCTTCGGGCCCAACCTGCTGAACAAGGACCCGGACGCGGGCGTCGCCTTCCTCCGCGCCTACATCCGTACGGTGAACACCTACTTCGCCGGCGACTACAAGTCCGACCCCGCCTTCCTGACCGAACTGGCCCGGCTGATGAAGACCGACGAGGCCACCCTGCGGTCGACACCGTCGATGCGGATGGACTGGGAGATCCGGAAGGGGACGACGGACCGGCTGCAGAAGGCCTACGCCGACTCCGGCGTCTCGACCGGCGACCCGGTGCCGGAGGAGAAGGCCGTGGACCGGGCGATGTACGGCGAGGCGGTGGGCCACAAGCCCTGAGCCGGGCTGCCCGGGACATGCACAGAGGGCCGGATCCCTTGAAGGATCCGGCCCTCTGTCTTCAGTAGCGGGGACAGGATTTGAACCTGCGACCTCTGGGTTATGAGCCCAGCGAGCTACCGAGCTGCTCCACCCCGCGTCGTTGTGATCTCCACAGTACGGCACGCCCTGGACCAGCGCAAATCCCTTCTCCCGGGGCCCCAGGGGTCCCGGAGAACCCTCCGCCAAGGGCTGTCCCGCACTTCCTGGTGGATCAGCGCGCGGCGTCGGATGCGGTGCGTCGCAAGGCGGAGGGATGCCTGAACACCGGATGTATTCAGGCATCCCGACAACGGAGGGGTCCCCCCGCGCCGTGCAGGCTACGGGGGAGAGGTGCCGTAGCTGTCGTCGTGCTCCCGCCGGGAATTGCGGGACAGCCCTCAGGCGGTCAGCTCCTGGTGCAGCGCCTCACGCAGCCGCGCCGCCCGCTCCGAGACCTCCGCGGGTCCCAGCTCGACGGCCCGGGCGCACCACCGCTGCCCCTCGGTGAGCTCGCCGCGTCGTGCGGCCAGCAGGGCGAGGCGCAGCGCGGCCCGTCCGTGGCCGTCCCGGGCGGCCCGGCTCCACCACAGCGCGGCCTCGCGCTCGCTGCCCTCCCGGGCGAGCAGCAGTCCGAGGTTGAAGGCGCCGTTGCGGCTGCCCGCCTCGGCGGCCTCCCGGTACCAGCGGCCCGCGCTCTCCACGTCCCCGCGGGCCGCGGCGAGCATGCCGACGCGGACCTGGGCGCGGCGGTGCCCCTGCTCGGCCGCCCGCTCGTACCACTCCTCGCACTCGGACTTCTCCGGCATCGGCTCGCCGAGCGCGGGCGGCCCCGGCGGCGGCTGCCGCGAGTCCAGCACCCCGGCCAGCCGGAACGCCGCCTCCGCGCTGCCGCCGCCCGCGGCGCAGCGCAGATGGCGCTCGGCCTCGCGCTCCTCACCGTGGTGCAGCAGCGCCATGCCGACCTGGAGCGCGGCCTCGGTGTGGCCGGCCGCCGCGGCGCGCTCGTACCAGAGCAGGGCCGTGCGGTCCTCGTCACGTCCGGCGTGCAGGATGCCGAGGTTGAAGGCGGCGTCCACGCTGCCGGCCTCGGCCGCCTTGGAGAACCAGGGCTCGGCACCGGTCGCGTCGCCGGCCTGGAGCAGGAGCACGGCCAGCGCGTTGGCCGCCTCGCGGTGGCCTGCGTAGGCGGCGCGGCGGTACCACTGCTCGGCCTGCGGCGTGCGGTCCTGGGCGGCGCAGAGCAGGCCGAGGTTGTACGCCCCGTTGACGTCGCCCGCGTCCATCGCCGCGCGGTACCAGCGCTCGGCGGTCTGCTGCTCGCCCCGGGCCGCGTGCAGCGCGCCGAGCGCGTTGGCGGCGTTGCCGTCGCCGTCCTGGGCGGCGCGCAGCCACCACACGGCGGCGCTCTCCTGGTCGCCCGCGTCGCGCAGCAGGAAGGCGAGCGCGCAGGCGGCCCTGGCCTCGCCGGCCTTGGCGGAGATGAGGTACCAGCGGCCGGCCTCCTTGAGCTCGCCGCGCTGTTCGAGGATGGCCCCGAGGTGCAGGGCGGCACGCCGGTGCCCGCGGGCGGCGGACTGCCGGTACCACTGCTCGGCCTCGCCCACACGCTCCGCGTCGGGGCCCGCGACCGGGCTGTCGTCCTTGCGCACGGCGGCGCCGCGCACCGCGTCGGCGGCCTCGGACTCCGGCCCCGTACGCGGACCCAGGCCGGGGCGGCCGAACGCGTCGTGCGCGTCGGTGGCGTGGCGCTCCAGCATCCGGGCCAGCCGGTACGCCGCTTCGCGGTGTCCCTGCTCGGCCGCGGCGCGCAGCCAGCGCTCGGCGCCCACGTCGCTGCGGTGTTCCAGCAGGTCGGCGAGGGCGTACGCGCCCAGCGCGTGGCCCTGCTCGGCGGACTGGCGCAGCCAGTACTCGGCGCCGGGCTCGTCGCCGCGCTCGCGGTAGTGGCGGCCCAGGGCGTGCGCGGCGGCGGCGGAACCGGCGACGGCGGCGATCCGCCACCAGCCGGCCGCCTCGTCCGCGTATCCGCGCTGGTGCAGCAGGACGCCCAGGTTGTTGGCCGCGGCACGGTCGCCGTCGGCGGTGGCGGCACGCAGGTAGGCCTCGGCGCCGCTCAGGTCGCCGCGGCGCAGCAGCAGCGCGCCGAGCACGCTCATCGACGTGGTGTCCCCCGCGTCGGCGGCACGGCGGTGGCGCGCCTCGCTCTCGGCGTTGTCCGCGCTCGCCGCCGTCTCCGCACTCTCGGCGTTCTCTACGCCGTCGGCGGTCTCAGCGGTCTCTGCACTCTCGACGGTCGCGGCACGCTCCGCAGTCTCGGCGGTCTCGATGTGGTCGTTGTACTGCGCGGTGGCAGCGGCAAATGCCATATCCGCCGCTTTTCCCGCCGGATGGACGCGCTGCTGCACAAACCGCCCTGTCTCCAACAGAGTTGCCCTGTCCCCCATAAATACCATCGTCGCACCACCTACAACCCGCGCACACCTGGTATATCGCGGCCAGTGAGGTCACTTCAGCGTTTTGTCGACATGCCCACAGGGAGACAAGTCAAACACACCCGTGCTCAACTCGTGCCCCACGAACCGCACTTCACGCACACTGCACAAAATAGCCACCACGGCATGACGAAGGCCCGGATCCCCTGGAGGATCCGGGCCTTCGTCTTTCAGTAGCGGGGACAGGATTTGAACCTGCGACCTCTGGGTTATGAGCCCAGCGAGCTACCGAGCTGCTCCACCCCGCGTCGTTGTGTCCAAACCGTACCACGACGCGGGGGTGAAGCTTTACCGGGTTACTCAGCCGCCGCTGTCGGCACTCGCCGACGCCGCCGGCTTCTTCTTCTCGTCCGTCGTACTCGGACTGCCGGCCTTGGGCTGCGCTGCGGCAGCCCGCTCCAGCGCGTCCTGAAGGTCGTCCTGGGCCTTGCCGTAGGCGACCCAGTCCTGCTCCTTCAGCGCCGCCTCACCGGCCGTGTAGGCCTTCTGCGCATCGGCGATCGCCTTCTTCAGCGCGGCGTCACCGGTGGCCGGCGGCTCCGTGGTGTCGCCCGGCGGCTCGGTGGTGTCGGCAGGTGGCTCGGTCGTGTCGGAGCCGTCCACCCCGAAGACCGCGTTGAGCGCCTCCCCGAGACTGTTCTCGAAGACGATCTTCGACCCGTACGAGGCGGCGACCTTGCGCAGAAGCGGGTAGTTCTGCGTGCCACCGCGCGTGTACACCGGCTCGATGTAGAGGAAGCCCCCTTCGAGCGGCACCGTGAGCAGGTTGCCGTACTCGATGTCGGAGTCGGTTCCCTTGAGGTTTCTCACGAACTCGGCGACGTCGTCGTTGCCGTTGAGCTCACTCTGTACCTGGCCGGGGCCCTTCACCGTGGTGGTGACTCTCAGCAGCCTTATCGTGCCGTAGTCCTTGCTGGCCGCATCGGCGTCCACCGCCATGAACGCCCCGAGGTCGGGCCGTCCCTTGGGAGTGAACGTCGTCGTCAGCGAGAACTTCTGAGCCGTCTGGTCCGGCATCTTTATGCTGAGGTAGTACGGCGGGACGGCGCCGGACTCCTTGTTGGTCGGGTCGTCCGGGACCTGCCACGCGTCACTGCCGCTGTAGAACTGCGCGGGGCTCGTGACGTGGTAGCGGGTGAGCAGCTCGCGCTGCACCTTGAACAGGTCCTGCGGGTAGCGCAGGTGGTCCATGAGGTCCTGCGGGATGTCCGTCTTGGACTTCACGGTCCCCGGGAACGCCTTGCGCCAGGTCTTGAGGACCGGGTCCTCGGTGTCCCACTCGTACAGCGTGACCTTGCCGTCGTACGCGTCGACGGTGGCCTTCACCGAGTTGCGGATGTAGTTGACCTGGTTCTGCTGGGCGACGACCGCGCGCTGGTTGGTGGTCAGCGAGTCGGCCGTGGTGTCACCGAGCGTCGTGCGCGAGGCGTACGGATAGCCGTTGGTCGTGGTGTACGCGTCGACGACCCACTGGATGCGGTGGTTCACCACGGCCGGGTAGGCGTCGCCGTCGATGGTCAGCCACGGGGCGACCGCCTCGACGCGCTCCTTGGGCGTGCGGTTGTACAGGATCCGCGAACCCTCGCCGATGGCTCCCGAGTACAGGATCTGCGGCTCGCTGAAGGCCACCGCGTAGGCGGCGCGGTTGAACGCGCTGGAGAGGCTGACGCCGCTCTTGCCCTTGTAGCTGGTGGTCTTCTCGCCGTCCTCCTCGTAGTCGAGCTCCTTCTGGGGCCCGCCGACGATGGAGTACTGCTCGGTCTTCTCGCCGTAGTAGATCTCCTGCTGGTACTGGCCCAGCTCACCGGTGGTCGGCAGACCGGACTCGGTGAAGTCGGGAGATCCCTTCGGGTTCTTGCCGGTGGTGGTGCCGCGGGCGGCGATCGCACCGTAGCCGTGGGTGTAGGTGAAGTGGTCGTTGATCCAGTTGCGCTTGGGGATGCCCTGGAGGTTGAGCTCGCGCAGACCGATGACCGTGTCCTGCTCCTTGCCGGCGTCGTCCTTGTAGCGGTCGACGTCCAGCGTCTTGGGGAACTGGTAGTAGTTCCTCTTCTGCTGGAGCTGCTGGAAGGCCGGGGAGACGACGTTGGGGTCCATCACCCGGTAGCTGGCCGCGGCGTCCGCGCTGGCGCGCAGCTTCGTGTCGTCGTCCGTGGTCGACTTGCCCGCGTAGTCGGTGACCTTCGCGTCATCGATGTCGTAGGCGTCCCGCGTGGCCTTGATGTTCTTCTGGATGAACGGGGCTTCCTTGGCCTGCTCGTTCGGCTGGACCTGGAACTTCTGCACGATCGCCGGGTAGAGCCCGCCGATCAGGATCGCGGAGAGGACCATCAGGCCGAACCCGATCATCGGGAGCTGCCAGGTGCGGCGCCAGAGCGTCGCGAAGAACAGCACGGCGCAGATCGCGGCGATGCAGAACAGGATGGTCTTCGCCGGCAGATAGGCGTTGGCGTCGACGTACCGCAGGCCCGTCCAGTTGTCCGTGGCCTTGAAGTCGCTGGACTTCACGGCCAGCCCGTAGCGGTCGAGCCAGTAGGCCACCGCCTTCAGCGCGACGAAGATGCCGAGCAGCACCGAGAGGTGGCCGGTGGCCGCCCCGGTCGCCCGCGCGCCGGGGCTGGTGATGCGCAGCCCGCCGTACAGGTAGTGGGTCAGCGCGGCCGCGATCAGCGAGAGCACCGTCGCCGCGAAGCCGAAGCCCAGCAGGAAGCGGTACCACGGCAGGTCGAAGGCGTAGAAGGCCACGTCCAGGTGGAACTGGGGGTCCTTCTGACCGAACGACACCCCGTTCACATACATCAGCCAGGTACGCCACTGGCCCGAGGCGGACGCTCCGGCGATCAGACCGACGAGCGCGGTGATCGCGAGCAGCACCCACTTCTTGTACGGGGCGAGACTCATCCGGTAGCGGTCCAGGCTCTGCTGCTCCAGCGACATCGCGCTCAGCGGCGGCCGGAGCCGGTGCGCGAGCCAGATGTTCACACCGATGGCGATGGCCATCAGCAGTCCGAAGACGAGGAACAGCCCGATCTTGGTCCACAGAGTGGTGGTGAAGACGGATGAGAATCCGACCGACCTGTACCAGAGCCAGTCCGTCCAGAACCCGGAGAACATGACGAACGCCATGGCGAGGATCGCCAGGACGCCGAGTGTCATGAGCAGGGTTCGGGCGCGCCGGGACGGGCGGCCGACTCTGATCCGTGGCCCGGTCGGGCCTCCGCCGCGGTCCGGCATCTGGAAAGCCAACGTGCGCACCTCGAAGTTCGCGGGTCGTGTGGAGCGGGCCCAGCGATCGTAGAGCCCACCTATGCAACTTACTGAGGCTTTACCTAGTTCCCGTTACCGGGGCGGAAGGAGGCAGGATGTTGTCCATGCCCAACGTTTCCCCCTCAGGCCCCCCGATGGCCGCGAGTCCGCTCACCGTCGCGGTGCTCGAAATCGACGAGTACATCTCCGGCCTCGGCTGGGACCAGCCCGCCCGGCTCTTCGCCCTGGTCGACACCGCACGGCTGCGGGTCCAGGAGCCCGGCCTGGCCGCTCAGCTCGGCCTCGACGACGACGGTTCGAAGACCGCCGCACTCACCCCTATCGAGCAGGAGGAGCTTCCCGCAGGTACCGCGCTGGACGAGTTCCTCGCCACGATCGCCTGGCCCGACGCCGTCGTCGGGTGCGCGATGACGGTGGAGCGGCTGATGCTGCCGCCGTCCGCCGAGGCCTCCGTACCGGAAGGTCTCGACGACGCCCAGCTGACCAAGTGGGTCGCCAAGCACCCCGACCGTCAGGAGGTGCGGATGACCGTGGCGGTGCTGCGCGACGGTGCCCGCGAGTCCGCCGTGCGGCTGCGGGAGAAGGACTCGCCGAACGACGTGCTGACCGGCGCCGGTCTGGTGCCGGGGCTGGCCGAGGCGCTGGCCGCGACCTTCGAGTCCTGACCCTTTCCGCCTCGCCGCCGGAGGGACGCGGTCAGCCTGCCGAGCAGCTCGGCAGTCCGGCCGTGTCCCCCGCGCGGACCTTCTCCAGCGACTTCTTGGCGTCGGCGATGTTCTTGACCCGTACCAGGGTGAGGCCGTCCGGAGTGTCGTCGGCGGCGGCCTTGCAGTTCTCGTCGGGGGTCAGGAAGTAGCGTGCGCCGGCGTTGCGCGCGCCGACCAGCTTCATGTTGATCCCGCCGATCGGGCCGACCTTGCCCTTGTCGTCGATCGTCCCGGTGCCGGCGATGAACTTGCCGCCCGTCAGCTGCCCCGGGGTCAGCTTGTCGACGATGCCGAGGGAGAACATCAGACCGGCGCTCGGGCCGCCCACGTCGGCGAGCTTGATGTCGATCTCGAACGGGAAGGTGTGGTCCGTCCCCGCCTGGATGCCGACGATCGCCCGGTTCTCCTTGGGCGCCTTCTCCGTGGTGATGGTGACCTTCTCGGTGCCCTCGGGCTCCTTGCCGGCCTTCTCGGCCGCCGCCGCGGTCTTGGCCGGGATGACCGTGAAGGTGACGTCCTGGCCGGGCTTGTGCTTGGTGACGAGCTTCGCCACGTCCTCGGGCTGCTTGACGGCTGTGGCGTCGACGGCCTTGATCACGTCGCCCGCGTGCAGCTTGCCCTGGGAGGGGCTGTCCTTGAGGACCGTGGAGACCACGACCCGGGACGAGACCGGGATGCCCAGCTCGGTGAGCGCGGCGACCTTGGCGCTCTCCTGGGACTGGCTGAACTCCTCGGCGTTCTCCTGCGTCGACTGTTCCTCGGTCTTGCCGTCCGGGTAGAGCGTGTCGTGCGGTACGACGACGCTGTCGTGGCCCAGCCATCCGTAGACGGCCTCGACGAGGTTCATGTTGTAGTCGGCGCCGGTGACCCTGACCGTCGTCATGTTGAGATTGCCGGAGGTCTTGTACGTCTTGTGTCCGGTGATCTGCAGGACGGGCTCGCCGCCGACCTTGCCGAGCGTGTTCACGGTCGGCCCGGGGGACATCTCCGAGTACGGCACTTTGATCAGCACGCCTGCGCAGAGCAGCGCGATCAGGATCAGGGTGGAGGCGAGCATCGTCGCGGTGCGGCGTGGCATGGAACGACAGTACGGGAAGGGTCCGTCAGTGCACCGCCGGGGCCGGTCCGTACGGGGGCCGGGACCGGGGCCGACGAGGGCGCCGGGCGGCCTGGCCGGACGGTGTCGCGCCAGGGATTGGCGACTGCGTACGTCCGGTGTGGCGTCAGACGTTCGATATCTGCTCGACGGGTTCCGAAGCGGAGTGCGACTTCTCCATCGCCTCGCGGAACCGCGCATAGCCGGCGAGCTCGGTGACATCGCCGGTCGTGCGATTACGGGCAGCCCAGCTCCCCCATATCGCCGCACCGAACGCAGCGAAAAGCGGAATCAACAACCAGGCGAGTGCTGCCATCACGACCTCCCTACCCCATGAGCGACCGCAACTGACCGATCAGCAGATTAACCATCTGCGGAACCAACGCTCGTGGCAGGGGTGCGGTTACGCAAATCGGGGTGGCCGCACCCGGGTGCGCCGTGCGCTCAGCAGGCGCCGACCCACTCCTCCGTACCGTCGGAGAATCGCTGGTGCTTCCAGATCGGAACCTCGTGCTTGAGGTCGTCGATGAGCTTGCGGCAGGCCTCGAAGGCCTCGCCGCGGTGCGGGCAGGAGACGGCGACGACGACCGCGAGATCGCCGACCTCCAGTTCACCCACCCGGTGGACGGCGGCCAGCGCGCGGACCGGGAATCCGGCGACGACCTTCTCCGCCACCCGGCGCATCTCGTCCTGCGCGGAGGGGTGGCACGAGTAGCCCAGTGCGCCGACGTCCTGTCCGCTGTCGTGATTGCGCACGGTGCCCACGAAGAGCGCGGTGCCGCCCGCCGCGTCGTCGCCGACGGCGCGGAAGACCTCGTCCACCGACAGCGGTGTGTCGCGGATCTCCAGCAGCCGGATGGGGTCCTGTGCCGCCTGCTCGCCGGGGTGGTCATGCGTGGGTGCCATGGCCACCATCGTGCCGTACCGCTCCGGCATCGCGGAATACGGCTTTCACCCGGCGGGCCGCGGGCCGCCTTGGAGCCTCCTACAGCCCTCACCCGCGCCTCGCAGCGGCCGGGCGGGCCCCCTGGCGCCCCCGACGCCGTCGTCCGGGCTAGAAGCGGCGGCGGGCCTTGCGGGCCCGTCGCACCAGGGCCGCGGTGCCGAGCAGGGCCACGGTCGCGCCGGCGGCCCCGGCAGCGGTGGCGTCCTTGCGGCCGAGTCGGCGGCCGGCCACGGTGTGGCGTCCCTCGACCTCCTCCAGGAGCGCGCCGAGCACCTCCTCGTTGGTCCAGGTGGGCCGCCAGCCCACATCGTGCAGCCGGCTCACGCTGACCACCCACGGATGCATCGTGTACGCCAGGTCACCCGCCGGGGAGGGGGTCAGACCGATCCGGTGCAGCCGGGCGGCGGCGCCGAGCGCGACGGCCGAGGGCAGCTCCATCCGGCGGACACCGCTGAGCTCCTCCACCTCCTCCTGTTCGAGCCAGCCGTCGCAGCCGACCGCGAACTCCCCGTCGATCTTCTCCAGCGCGGCGTACTCCAGCGCCGTGACCAGGTCGTCGACGTGGCAGAACTGCCAGGTGGGACGCGATCCGGCGACGACCAGGAGGCGCGGTGACTCGAAGTAGCGGGTCAGCGCCGTGTCCGTACCGCCGACGAGCACGGTGGGGCGGACCACGGTGACGTGGAGTCCGGGGTGCGCGCGGGGTGCGCGGCGGCCGAGCCGCTCGATCTCCAGCAGGTCGCCGACGCCGGTCGCCTCGGCCGTGGCGCGCAGCTCGGCGTCCTCGGCGAGCGGGACGTCGTTGTCGGGCAGGGCGCCGTAGACCATGGCCGAGGTGCACAGCACGACACGGTGGACACCGGCGGCCGCGGCGGCGGTCAGCACGGTCTGGGTGCCGCGCACGTTGTAGGCGGTGCGGGCGGCGGGATCGGTCTCCAGGTCGAGATCGAGCGCCAGGTGGACCACGACATCGGCGCCGCGCAGCTTCTCCGCGATGGCGGGGTCGCGCACGTCGAGGATGTGCCAGGTCGCCTCGGAGACCTCTCCGCGGCGCTCGTCGATGGCGATGACCTGCTTGATCTCCTCGGAGGCCGCCAGGCGTGCGGTGAGCAGCTCACCGACGCCCGTCGCGGCTCCGGTGACGGCCACGACGGGGCCGCGGCTTCTGGAGCGGCTGCGGACGGGCTTGTTCTCGGGCGTGTGCTCGGTCGTGTTCGCGGTCGTCTCTTCGGGCAGTGGGCCGGTCAGGTTTCGCGCTGCGCGAACCTGAGGATCTGGGGAACTCACCGGGCGTCTCCAGCGGTTGTCTTCAGTACGTACCCGAATGACGCGTACGTACCAGGTGGCGTCCATCCTGCCGCAGGCCGGGAGCAGGCGGAGCACTGAGGCCCCGAGCGGACTTGGTGTCTACGCTGGATGGTGATGTCGGGCAGTCGCCGTCGGTTCGATCCGGCGGCCCTACGAGCCGAGGAAACCCGTGAGTGACACCCCATTCGGATTCGGCCTTCCGCCGGAGGAGCCGGACGACGGCGACAAGGGCAAGAAGAACGACCCCACCGGAGGTGGGCAGGGTTCGGGCGGTCCGGCGAACCCGTTCGGCTTCGGCCCGGGCGCGGGCGGTGACAATCCCTTCGCCGCCATGTTCGGCTCCATGAACCCGAACGACCTGGGCGCGGCCTTCCAGCAGCTCGGCCAGATGCTGAGCTACGAGGGCGGTCCCGTGAACTGGGACATGGCCAAGCAGATCGCCCGCCAGACGGTCTCGCAGGGCAACCAGGACGGCACCAAGGACGCGAGCGTCGGCCCGTCCGAGCGGGCCGCGGTCGACGAGGCGCTGCGCCTCGCGGACCTCTGGCTGGACGGTGCCACGTCGCTGCCCTCCGGTTCGGTCTCCACCGTGGCGTGGAGCCGTGCGGAGTGGGTCGAGGCGTCCCTCCCCGCCTGGCAGAAGCTCGTCGACCCGGTGGCCGAGCGTGTCGGCCTCGCCATGGGTGATGTGCTGCCCGAGGAGATGCAGGCGATGGCGGGGCCGCTGATCGGCATGATGCGGTCGATGGGCGGCGCCATGTTCGGCCAGCAGATCGGGCAGGCCGTCGGCGTGCTCGCGGGCGAGGTGGTCGGCTCGACCGACATCGGGCTGCCGCTCGGTCCGGCCGGCAAGGCCGCGCTGCTTCCGCTGAACGTGGAGCGGTTCGGCAAGGACCTGAGCGTGCCGCAGGACGAGGTGCGGCTGTACCTGGCCCTGCGCGAGACCGCTCACCAGCGGCTCTTCGCCCATGTGCCGTGGCTGCGCTCGCACCTGTTCGGTGCGGTCGAGGGCTATGCGCGCGGGATCAAGGTCGACACCAGCAAGCTGGAGGACGTGGTCGGCCAGTTCGACCCGTCGCAGCCCGAGCAGTTGCAGGACGCCCTTCAGCAGGGCATGTTCCAGCCGGAGGACACCCCGGAGCAGAAGGCCGCCCTGGCCCGTCTGGAGACGGCCCTCGCGCTGGTCGAGGGCTGGGTGGACGCCGTGGTGCACGAGGCCGCGAAGTCCCGGCTGACCTCCGCCGACGCACTGCGCGAGACGATGCGCAGGCGGCGCGCCTCCGGTGGTCCCGCCGAGCAGACGTTCGCCACGCTGATCGGCCTCCAGCTGCGGCCGCGGCGGCTGCGTGACGCCTCGCGGCTGTGGGCCTCGCTCACGGACGCGCGGGGTCTGGACGGACGCGACGCGCTGTGGGAGCACCCCGACATGCTGCCCACCGCCCACGACCTGGACGATCCGGACGGATTCGTCCACCACGAGCAGCTGGACTTCTCCGAGCTCGACAAGATGCTCGGCGAGGCGGCGAACGGGCCGCAGAAGCCCGCTCCCGGTGCCGGCACGGACGCGGACACCGACACCACGGACAGGCCCGAGGACGGCCCCGGGGACGACGACGGCAAGGACGACACCGAGAAGTGAGCCTGCACGACGACGCCGTCCTCGTACTGAAGGACTACCGGCACGGGGCGGACACGCCCGACGAAGCCCAGGAGGAGCTGCGGCGCTCCTATCTGGACCATCTGGCGCTGCATCCCGACGGCATGTGGAAGGCCTGCGGGGCCGGGCACCTGACGGCGAGCGCCCTGGTCATCGACCCGGAGCGCGGCAAGGTGCTGCTCACCCTGCACCGCAAGCTGCGGATGTGGCTGCAGATGGGCGGCCACTGCGAGCCGGGGGACGCCACCCTGGCCGCCGCGGCGCTGCGGGAGGCGACGGAGGAGTCCGGCATCGCGGATCTGACCCTGCTTGCGGGCGGCCCGGTGGTCCTGGACCGCCATCCGATCCCCGCACCGTGCCACTGGCACCTGGACGTGCAGTACGCGGCACTGGCGCCCTCGGGCTCCACGGAGGAGATCAGCGACGAGTCGCTCGATCTGCGCTGGTTCGCGTACGACGAGGTCGCCGGGGTCGCCGACTCCTCGGTGGTCCGTCTGATGGAACGTACGCGTGAGGCACTGGACGGCGGCCGGCGGTAGCGACGGCATGGATGAATGAGTAAGGGGCGACCTCTCGGGAGGCCGCCCCTTACTCGTCCGTTCACCGCGCCGGCCCGTCAGGGGACCGGCGCACCATGGCTCAGTTCCAGGCGTTGTTCTGGTTCTGGGCGTGGGATCCCTGCTGGCCCATGCCGTACTGGGCCCGCAGGCCCTGGCCGATCTGGGCGCTCTGCGGCGGCAGTACCTCGCTCGGCTGGACCAGGGCGAAGCCCTGCCCGAGGAAGCTGAGCTCCCAGCCCTCGCCCGTGTTGCCACGTCGGCGGAAGACCCCGGAGGAGTGCGTCTGGGCCTGCATCTGCACGCGCAGGGAGCTGGACCAGGCGACGATCGCGTCGGCGTCGGCGTTGACGTACTTGTCCGGCGTGACCTGCATCATCAGCGGCTGGCCGGAGGTCATCAGCGCGACCTTCCCGGTCCCGGAGATGTTGAGCTGGTACTTCCCGGTGCCCGAGATGCCGTACTGGCTGTCCACCGCGATGACCTCGGTGTGGAGCGAGGAGTCGAGCGCCAGAACGTAGGCGCTGTCCACCGTCAGACCGTCCCGGTCGACATCGACCACGTGGACGTACTGCGCGAGGTTGGCGAGGTAGACGGTGCCCTGCCCGGAGCAGCGCATCAGGTCCAGGCCCTCACCGGTGGCCGCGCGGGCGCGGCGCTGTCCGTGCGACTGGTACTCGCCGTCGAACTCCATCAGCCCCTGGTACGCGACCATGGCCCCCTTGCGGGCGAGGACGTCGTCGTGGCCGGTCAGCGAGACCCGCAGGAGCTGCGGGTTCTGGACCGTGTACCGCTCCTGGGACTGCTGTTCCGTGTAGCTGAAAAGCGGACTCTGCATGGTGTGTCCTCCCTCCCCGTCAGGCCCGGACGCGCAGGCGGTCGGTGCTGTCCTCGCTCGGCTGGACGACGACGATCCCCTGGCCAGAGAAGGCCATCTGGAACGCCTCGCCGCTGCCCCGCCCGATGAGCGAGGAGGCCTTGAAGCTGCGCTTGCCCTTCACCTTCAGGTTCGGGGACCAGGCCACGAGGGCGTCCGGGTCGACGTACGTCTCGTCCTCGCCGCGTCCGCAGTCGACGACGATCGGCGTGCCGCGCGAGGTGATCGCGACCCAGCCGGTGCCGGAGATGCACACGTTCCACAGGCCCTGGCCGGCGAACTTGGCCAGCCCCTTGACCCTTTCGACGCCCCACGTGAGGTGGCCGTCGAAGGCGAGGACATTGGTGCCGTTGACCGAGAGGGAGTCGTTGTTGAGATTGACGACGACCACGTCGGCGCCGTAGTCGGCGAGGTAGAGCAGGCCGTCACCGGCGCACTTCATCAGGGGCGCGCCCTCGCCGGTGATCCACTGGGAGGCGATCTGGCGGACGGCCGGCGGGTTGGGCTCGTACTGGATGAAGCCCTCGTACGCGACCATCGAGCCGGTGCGCGCGAAAAGGTCCTGGCCGGTCGCCATGGCGACCTTCAGCATCGAATGGCCGTGGTTCTCCATCCGGGCCGTGACGGGGGTCGGGGCGTAGCCCGCGAGTTGCTGATTCATGACGGGCTCCCTCAGACCTCGTAGGGCTGGACGACGATGAAGTTGCCGGGTGCGCCCCGGAACTGGAGGTTCACGGTCTCTCCGCTGTGGCCCGGATAGGCGTTGCGGCGCAGCCGGACCTGGCTGGAGATGATCACCTGGGACGCGGCCGACCACGCCACGACGGCGTTGCAGTCGGCGAAGGTGGTCGGGGTGACCGGCAGGACGACCGGGACGCCGTGGGTCTTGACGACGACGGTGCCGGTGCCCTGGAACTGCATGGTGAACAGGGCGCCGCCGGGAATGCCGTGGCCCTCGATCCTGCGGACCTCGTACTGCAGCGACTCGTCGAAGGCGAGGACGCTCTCGGCCGAGACGCAGATGCCGTCGCCCTGGAGTTCGATGGCGTGCAGATGGGAGGCGTCCTCGGCGAGGAAGACCTGTCCCCGGCCGGTACAGCGCATCAGCTGCATTTCCTGACCGGTGGCGTTGCCGACCATCCGGCCCGCGAAGCCGGCGCCCTTGTAGCCGAAGTCGACCTTGCCCTGGTACATCACCATGCTGCCCTGCCGGGCCAGCACTCCCGCGCCGCCCATGGTGAGGTCGACGCGCATGAGCTGCTGGTTCTGCGGTGTCCAGCGCTGTCCGGTGGCCGTCTCCTTGTACGGCTGGAGCGCGGCGACCAGTCCCGCACCGGTCTGCGGCACCCCTTGCGGCATGCCCTGGGGCGCGCCTGGCGGCTGCTGTCCGAACGGCGCCGGGGCCGGCTGTCCGTAAGGCGCGGGGGCCTGCTGCCCGAAGGGGGCGGGGGCCTGAGCCGGGACCTGTCCGAACTGCGGCTGCTGGGGTGGCTGCCCGAACTGCGGCTGCCCGGGCTGTCCGTACGGCGCGGGCGCGGGCGGCGGCGGAACCGTGCCGCCCTGCGGGGCCAGCGGTGCCGCTATGGTCGGCGCGGCGTGCATCTGCTGCTGCGGCGTGGGTGCCGGTGCCTGCGCTGCCGGTGCGCCGAAGGACGGCGCGGGCTGCGGGGCCTGCGGTGCGGCCGGTGCGCCGAACGAGGGCGGTGCGGCGGCCTGTGCGGGCGGGGCGAACGACGGGGCAGCGGACTGCGGAGGGGCTGCGGCAGGGGCCTCCTCGGCGACCTCGCCGCCGAAGTTCTTCAGCAGCGCGTCGAGCCCGCCGTCGAAGCCCTGGCCGATGGCGGCGAACCGCCAGACGTCCTTGAGATAGAAGTCGCCGAGCATCACCGCACGTTCGGTGGTGAATTCCGAGCCCGTGAAGGCGTACCTGACGACTTCCTCGCCGCCCGCGACGATCCGGATGTATCCGGGGCCGACCTGCGACATCTGTCCGGCACCGTCGAGCGTCGCGGTGAAGGACAGTTTGTGGATGTTCGCCGGAACCCGGTCCAGGGTGACGCGGAACGACTCCGTGTCGCCTGCCTGGGCACCGAGAAGCTGAATGGACTCCTCGGGCGATTTCGGCTGATTGAAGAAGATGAAGTAACGGTCGTCGGAGAGCTGCTCATTGGCATCGAGGCCGAAGCAGCTGATGTCAAAGGTCAGTCCCGGGCCGGCGACCTGCACACCTACGTACAGGTCCGTCCCCGGCGTGAGATCGCTGATCTTGGCCTTGTGGCCGCGTTGGAATTCCCTGGCCATGCGTAACGACCGTCCCCCATCCGGAAGGTAAATGCGTCGCGTCAGGCTAACCGCAAACCGCGGCTTCCGGCCAAGCCGGTACAGACCCGGTACAGAATCGCGAACGTCACTCGCCGCGCGCGGCGGGCAGATGGGGCAGCCGGTCGGCCGCCACCACCCCTTCGAGATAGCCACGGGCCCGCTCGGTACGGGGGTAGGCGTCGAGGAGCCGCCAGAACCGCGGACCGTGCCCCGGCACCAGGAGATGGGCCAGTTCGTGGACGAGCACGTAGTCGACGACGTACTCCGGCATGCCCTGCAGCCGGTGAGAGAGCCGGATGCTCCCCTCCGCCGGGGTGCACGATCCCCAGCGGGTGTTCTGGTTGGTCACCCACCGCACGGAGACGGGCCGGGCCCGGCCCTCGAAGTACTGGGCGGACAGCCGCTCCGCCCGCTCGGCGAGTTCGCTGTCGCCGAGGATCCGTTTGTTCTCCTGGGCGGCGAGCTTGTCGAGCATCACGCTCACCCAGCGCCGCTCCTCGGCCTCGGACATCCGGGCGGGAATCAGCACGATGGTGCGGTCGCCCTCCCGGTACGCGGAGACCGTTCTGCTGCGGCGGGCGCTCCTGCGGACCTCGACCGCGCTCGTCGCCGAGGCACGGGGCTGATGGTCTGCCGCACTGCGCCGGTGGGTTCCGGCACCGCGCGCGGAAGTCTCCCCGGCGAAGCCGGGTGACGGGTCGGCGGGCACGGCACGACGTTACCCGCTGTCAGTGGGGGAAGTCCCGCCTCCGGAACGGTTCACACATGATCCGCGCCATGGCTTGCACCATTTGAACGACTAATACCCCATGCCTGTGGACAACTTTTCACACGCTTCCGCGGCACGCCGCATTCTGGCAATGGATCTCGCGCAGGCACACAGACCGGGGGAAGCCGTGCATCCGATGTTGAAGCCCGCACTGCGCCGCGCATGGCGCGGCAGCGGCACCGTGCAATTCGGAGTGACGCCCGCACATGCGGTCAAAGTGGGCCCGATGGATATCGCGACGGGCTGTTTCCTGGAACTGCTCGACGGAACACGCGGGATGTCCCTGCTGCGCCAGGAGGCCAGGGCGCTCGACCTGAATGATCATCAAGTGGAGACGCTCGTGGCGCGATTGACGGACGCCGGACTCGTCGACGACGTGCGGGCGGGCGGCCCGGAGGCCGATGCCCTGCGGAACCGGGTGGACGCTCTGGAGCGCCACCGGCCCGACCTGGCGTCACTCTCCGTGGTCCATCCCGAACCAGGAGGGGGGATGCGGCGGCTGGCCGCGCGCCGCTCCATGCGGGTCCAGGTGCGGGGCGCCGGCCGGGTCGGCGCGGCGGTGGCGGCGGTCCTCGCCGGATCCGGGGTGGGCCGGGTCGAGGTCCTGGACGGCGGCTGCGCCGAACCGTGCGACGTGTCGCCCGGCGGCCTGCCGGCGTCGGCGGTCGGGGAGCGCCGGGACTCGGCCGCGCGGCAGCTGGTCCGTCGCTCCTCCCCCGGTCCGGCGCCTCGCTCCGGACAGTCGTCGGCGGGTCCCGCGAGCGGTGAGCCCGGCCTCTCGCTGATCGTCGTCGCCCCGCGCGACGGCCTGTCCGTCTACGTCCCCGATCCGCGCACGGCCGAGCCGTGGATCTCCTCGGGCACCCCTCATCTCTATGCGGGGGTCATCGAGGCCACGGGCTTCGTCGGACCGCTGGTGCTGCCGGGAGGCACGGCCTGTGCGGGATGTCTCGAACTGCACCGGCGGGACCGGGACCCGCAGTGGCCACGGATGCTGGCTCAGTGGCAGTCCGGCCGGCGCACCGCCGTGCAGGCGTGCGACCTGGGCCTGGCGACGGCGGTGGCCGGGCTCGCGGCGGCCCACGCACTGGCCTTCCTGGACGGCGAACTGCCCGCCAGTACCGGGGCCCGCTGGGAGGCCGCACTGCCGCTGTTGGACTGGCGGTCGGAGCGGATCGCAGCACACCTCGACTGTTCCTGCGGGGCGGGTGGGCACACTGAGGGGGTGCGCACCTCCGGGGCCGGCACGGCGCACGACACAATGGCCGGGTAACCGCCGCACGCGGCGCGGCAGTCTGGGATTTGGAGGGGCATATGTCTGATCTTCCCCGGAAGGCGGTCACCCGAACCGCCAAGCTGGCCGCGCTGCCTTTGGGGTTCGCCGGCCGTGCCACGTGGGGGCTGGGAAAGCGCATCGGCGGGAAGTCCGCGGAGCTGGTCGCGCGCGAGGTCCAGCAGCGCACCGCCGATCAGCTCTTCAAGGTGCTGGGCGAGCTGAAGGGCGGGGCCATGAAGCTGGGCCAGGCCCTGTCCGTCTTCGAGTCCGCGCTGCCCGAGGAGGTCGCGGGCCCCTACCGTGCGGCGCTGACCAAGCTCCAGGAGGCGGCCCCGCCCCTGCCGAGCGGCACGGTCCACGCGGTGCTGGCGGAACGCCTGGGTGAGGACTGGCGGGAGCTGTTCCTGGAGTTCGAGGACAAGCCGTCGGCGGCCGCCTCGATCGGGCAGGTGCACCGGGCGGTGTGGCACGACGGCCGGGAGGTCGCCGTGAAGGTGCAGTATCCGGGCGCCGGTGAGGCCCTGCTGTCGGATCTGACCCAGCTCAGCCGGTTCGCCCGGCTGCTCGGCCCGCTGATCCCCGGTATGGACATCAAGCCGCTCATCACGGAGCTGCGCGACCGGGTGTCGGAGGAGCTGGACTACGAGCAGGAGGCGCAGTCGCAGCGGGAGCACGCCGAGGAGTTCGCGGACGATCCCGATGTGCTGGTGCCCGGGGTGGTCCACCAGTCCGATCAGGTGCTGGTCACCGAGTGGATCGACGGGGTGCCGCTGGCCGACGTGATCGCCGACGGGACACCGGAACAGCGGGACCGGGCGGGACAGCTGCTGGCCAGGTTCCTGTTCTCCGGCCCCGCGCGCACCGGGCTGCTGCACGCGGACCCGCACCCGGGCAACTTCCGGCTGCTGCCCGCGGCCCCGTCCCCCGCGACGGACGGCGAGGGCGACGGCAAGGGCCGCGGCGAGGCCGAGGACGGTCAGGGCGGCGGCGCGGACGGCGGGGTGGCGCGATGGCGGCTGGGCGTCCTCGACTTCGGGACCGTGGACCGGCTGCCGGGCGGACTGCCCCGGACCATCGGGGACTCGCTGCGGCTGACGCTCCAGGGTGACGCGGACGGGGTGTACCAGCTGCTGTGCGAGGAGGGGTTCGTCAAGGAGTCGATCGACCTCGCACCGGACGCGGTCCTCGACTACCTCCTGCCGATCATCGAACCGGCCGAGGTGGAGGAGTTCACCTTCAGCCGGAGCTGGATGCGCAATCAGGCCGCCCGGATAGCGGACCCGCGCTCCCCGGCGCATCAGCTGGGCAAGCAGCTGAATCTGCCGCCCTCCTATCTGCTGATACACCGGGTGACGCTGAGCACGATCGGGGTGCTGTGCCAGCTCGGTGCCACGGTCCGGCTGCGCGAGGAACTGGAGTCCTGGCTCCCGGGGTTCCTGGCGCCGGATGAGGACGCGCAGCCGGAGGAGGCGTCCGAGGATGATGCGGTGGACGCGCAGGACGCGGCGGAGGATGCCGTGGAGGGCGCCGTGGCCGGTGCGGATGTGACGTAGCGGCTCGGTGCCGGACACCGCGGTGGTGTCCGGCGGCGTTCACCACCAGGCGGAGTCGAGGCGCCCCTCGATGGCCCTGATGTGGGTACGGGCACAGGCGTCACAGAAGTAGCGGCGGCTGCCGTTCTCCACGGAACAGAGCCAGGTCGGCGGTGCGCTGTCGCTCGCGGCGCGGGTTCCGCACAGGGCGCACACGACGCCCCCGGTACCCGCTTCTCCGGGGCGATGAGTCTCCTCGTCCACCTGGTGACGATAACTCCGCCGCGGTGTTCCGGCGCGGCGCGGCGCCACACGGCACACAGCCGTAACACGGACCGCCGTCGCACGACCGCGGGGCCGGTCCGAGTGGACCGGCCCCGCGGTAGGGGTACTTCTGTGTCTGCTGCTGCGTTCACCGCTGGGACTGCTGCGGGGATCGTCTGCTTCTTGCCGGGAGCAGAGAGCGGCTGCCCCCGGCGGTTACTGCGGCGTGCGGTCCTGCTCGGTTCAGTGCATGACCGCCATGGCCAGCGCACGGCGGGCGCGCATAGAGGCGCGCTCGGCCCTGCGCTGCATGCGCCGCGCGGTGATCAGGCGCACGGCCTGACGTTCCGCGTCGGCTTCCCGCGGGCGGTCGTGCATATGAGCACGAGCCAGGGCTTCTGGGATGAGTTGCATCTCGCGGGTCCTGTTCTGACGCGAGTCGTTCGCGCCGATGATGGTGACGTCCGGTGTCGCGGAGCCGACGGGCTCCCTCGTGGGGATGGTCATTGGTGCCTGGTTTCGGGGGTCGTGTGTCAGGGGACGGTCGATGGTTCCGATGCGCTTCATGGGCTTGGGGGCCGTGACCCCCAGGTCGGCGGTCACGCCGCGACCGGGTTCTTGCGCGGACGGCCACGGGGCCGCTTGCGAGCGACGACGACGCCCTGGATGAAGAGCTCGCCACCCCAGACGCCCCACGGCTCGCGGCGCTCCTTGGCGCCGGCGAGGCAGGCCTCGACGAGCGGACAGGTGCGGCAGAGGGACTTGGCGTACTCGACGTCGGCCGGCGACTCGGCGAAGAAGACCTCCGGGTCGTAGGAGCGGCAGGGGACGGGTACGCCGAGGTTCTCGATGGCGTCGTCGAGCGCGGTGAGCGCGGTGAGGGGGATCAAGGTGGAGTCCTCCGTGAGGCCGGGCGGGGGGAGTGTTTCGGAAGGCGGTACGGACGGGGCGTGCGCTTCGAGTTGCACGGTGGTGGTGTCCTCGTCTGGTCGTTTCCGGCCTGTTGGCCGGGGGGCGGCTGGTACCAGTTCTTGCTTGTCCCGAGGCTCCTTCGCGCTGTCTCGTCCGTTCGGACAAAACAAAAGGGCCGCGGATCCCGAGTGGGGTTCCGCGGCCCTGAAGGCGCCGGCCTGATCGTCGATCAGGCTGGATCACTCCAGGGTTCAGGCCCACGGAAGGCCCACATCGTGTGGTGGTGCGTCGTCTGCTTCTTGGCTCCGGCTTCCGCTCCCGCACCGACGGCCGCAAAGGCATAGGCCTGGGCCTGTCCCTTCGCTACTGCTGCTGCCGGTGCCTGGGTCGGTCGCTCATTGCGCTCCCGCACGGGAAGGTTCGCCAGGGACAGCGGGCTGACGGCGGAAATGCCGGACATACCGGTGCCACGCAGTGAAGACTTCGAAGAGCAGGCGAGGCCGAGCGAGCAGGCGGAGACGACCGAGAGATCGGTCATTTTGTTGGTCTCGATGATGCTGATCACTTCAATCGCCTCCTCTCGGCGTCTCGGGGGGACCGGCCAGGCCGGTCCTGCGTATTCGGATAAGTACAGCACAGGGTCAGGGCTTCAGAGAAGTCGCTGTTCCCGTGGTTAAGAACCTATGGTGATGACTGGGGCGGGCGCAAACTATTTTTTCGACGAGTTTTTCTCACACCTCCTCGTCGGCCTCCTCGGGCCCCTCAGCCCCGTCCCCACCTGCGCAGATGTCGAGCACGGCGGCTCCGAACCGGCCCAGCTTCCGCGCGCCGACCCCGGAGATCCCGGCCAGTTCGCCCTCGCTGCCCGGCACCGCCTCCGCGATGGCCATCAGCGTCTTGTCGGTGAACACGCAGTAGGCGGGCTGCCCGATCTCCTGCGCCCGCTCCGCGCGCCAGTCGCGCAGCCGCTCGTACAGCGCCTCGTCCATGTCGGACGGGCAGTCGTCGCAGCGCATCAGCTTCATCTCACCGGCATCGGTCAGAGTCTTGCCGCAGACCCGGCACAGCGCCGGTCCACGCCGCTTCCGCCGGGCCGCCGCCGGGCGTTCGATCCCGCCGCTGCCGCCGGCCGTCGCCCGGCCGCCGAGCGCCGCCGAGCCGGGGCGCAGCCCGTTCAGGAAGCGGCTCGGGCGGCGGCCCGCCCGGCCGCCGGGCGAGCGGGCCAGCGACCACGACAGCGAGAGGTGGAAGCGGGCCCGGGTGACGCCGACGTAGAGCAGCCGGCGCTCCTCCTCGACCTGCTCGTCCGTCTTGGCGTAGGTGATCGGCATCATGCCCTCGGTCAGTCCGACCAGGAACACGGCGTCCCACTCCAGGCCCTTCGCCGAGTGCAGGGACGCCAGCGTGACCCCCTGGACCGTGGGGGCGTGCTGGGCCGCCGCGCGCTCGTCCAGTTCGGCGACCAGGTCGGACAGGGTCGCGCCCGGCCTGGCCTGTTCGAAGTCCTCGGCGAGCCTGACGAGGGCGGCCAGGGACTCCCAGCGGTCGCGCACCGCCCCCGATCCGGCGGGCGGCTCGCTGGTCCAGCCCTTGGTGGAGAGCACCGCCCGCACCTCGGAGGGCAGGCCCTCCGCGTCGTCCAGCAGGGAGTCGTTGCCCCCGGCCCGGGCGGCGCCGCGCAGGGCGACGCCCGCTTCCCGTACCTCCGGGCGCTCGAAGAAGCGCTCCGCTCCCCTGAGCTGATAGGGCACGCCCGCGTCCGCGAGGGCCTGCTCGTAGACCTCGGACTGGGAGTTGACCCGGTAGAGCACGGCGATCTCACCGGCCGGGACCCCGGCGGCGATCAGGTCCCGGATGCGGCGGGCGGTGCCCTCGGCCTCCGCGGGCTCGTCCGCGTACTCCAGGTAGGCGGGGTCGGGGCCCGACTCGCGCTGCGAGACCAGTTCGAGCCGGTGCTCCGCGGCGCGGCCGCGGGCCTGCGAGAGGAGTCCGTTGGCCAGGTGGACGACCTGGGGTGTGGAGCGGTAGTCGCGGACGAGCTTGACCACGGTGGCCCGGGGGTGACGGGTGCGGAAATTCAGCAGGTGGTCGGGGGTGGCGCCGGTGAAGGAGTAGATCGTCTGGCTGGCGTCGCCGACGACGCAGAGGTTGTCCCGGTCGCCGAGCCAGAGGTCGAGCAGCCGCTGCTGGAGCGGGCTGACGTCCTGGTACTCGTCGACCACGAAGTGCTGGTACTGGCGGCGGACGTGGTCGGCGATGTCGTGGCGGTCCTGCAGGATGCCGACGGTCAGCAGGAGCACGTCCTCGAAGTCGATCACCGTGCGGTCGCGCTTCAGCTGCTCGTACATCGCGTAGACCTGGGAGATCTCGGCGGGATCGCGCGGGGCGTCGCGCTGGGACTTGGCGACGACGGCCGGATAGTCGGCGGGCACGGTCTGGGTGACCTTGGCCCATTCGATCTCGCTCGTGACATCGCGCAGTTCGTTGCGGTCGAGGCGGATGCGGCAGCGGGCCGCCGCCTCGGCGACCAGCTGGACCTTGCGCTCCACCAGCCGCGGCAGTTCACCACCGACCGCTTTCGGCCAGAAGTACTGGAGCTGGCGCAGCGCCGCGGAGTGGAAGGTCCGCGCCTGCACCCCGCCCGCGCCGAGCTGGCGCAGCCGGCCGCGCATCTCGCCCGCGGCCCGGTTGGTGAACGTGACGGCAAGCACGGTGGTCGGCTGGATGATCCCCGCGCGCACCCCGTAGGCGATGCGGTGCGTGATGGCCCGCGTCTTGCCCGTACCGGCCCCGGCCAGCACGCACACCGGCCCCTGCAGGGCCATGGCGACCTCGCGCTGCTCGGGGTCGAGCCCGTCGAGGACGGCGTCGGCGGAGTCGGGGACCTGGGGGAAGAGGGTGGAATGCGTTGCTGATGTCACCCCGCCATGCTGCCAGGTCGGAAGGGGCGGAAGGGGAAGTTGTCCACAGGCCCGTCCCGTCCGTCGTACTAATCGGGGGCGGGCCCGGGAATGGTGGCCAGGTCACGTGCGTTCTCCTTCCGTGCGGCAACGCATGTCCCCGCCTCGCCGTGTGACGGACGAGACGCGCCGGGACGTGGCGGGAATGCCGGAACCGATGAGACAGAGGAGCGCCAAGACATGCCGGGCACTGTGACGATGTACAGCACCACGTGGTGCGGCTACTGCCGTCGGCTCAAGGGCCAGATGGACCGCGAGGGCATCGCGTACACCGAGATCAACATCGAGCAGGACCCGGAGTCGGCGGCCTTCGTCGAGAAGGCGAATGGCGGAAACCAGACGGTCCCGACCGTTCTCTTCCCCGACGGTTCGACCCTGACGAACCCCTCGCTGGCGCAGGTGAAGCAGAAGGTCGGCGTCTGACGCCGCCCCTCTCCCCGTACACCGCACCGCCCCCACCGGTCGAGACCATGTGTCGAGACCACCGGTGGGGGCGGTGCTGTGTGCGGACGGGAGAGGGAGCGCGGACAGTGTCCGGACCGGCGCGGGCCCGTCTCAGCCCACTGGGAGGAACCCGTCGAGGATGTCGGCCAGTGGGCCGGGCTGTTCGAGGGTCTGCATATGGGGTGCGCGCGGAAGCTCCCGGTAGACGGAGCCGGGGATGCGCCCGGCGACCCCGGACATGAACGCGGGCGGCGCCGCCGCGTCGAGTTCTCCGGCGACGACCAGGGTCGGTGCATGGAGATCGCGGAGCCGGTCCCGCACGTCGAGGGTCTTGTACGCCCGCCAGGTGGCGGCCCAGTCGGCCGGATCGAACCGGCGGACGCGCTCGCGGGCGTACCGCACGCCCCAGGTGTTCTCGGCGAGCGCCTCGGGGGTGAACCAGCGGGTGAGGGTGGGGGCGATCTGGGCGTCCATGCCCTCGGTCTCGGCGGCGCGGGCCCGGGACTCGAAGGCCTCGGGGACCGGGTGGTCGGGGGCTCCCAGCAGGGCGAGGGACGCGATCCGCCCGGGGTGCAGGACGGCGGCGGTCTGGCCGATCGCACCGCCGACGGACAGCCCGACGACATGCGCCCGCTCCAGTTCCAGGGCGTCGAGCACCGCCACCAGGTCGGTGCCGAGGCCGGACATGCCGGTGGCGGCGGGCGCACCGGCTGCCGCCCCGTGGCCACGGATGTCGTAGGCGAACACCCGCCGGCCCGCGGCCAGCCGTTCCATGACCGGCTCCCACATCCGCCAGTCGACGCCCAGGGAGTGGACCAGCAGCACGGGCGGTCCTTCGTCGCCCCGCCGCGCCACCACCGTGTCGTGGTCGCCCAGCCGGACCGTGCGCAGCGCGGCCGGCCCGGGCAGTCCGGACGCGGTCAGCACCTCGTCGACGACGGCCAGTGCGTTCAGTGCGCGCGGCAGGCCGGCGTAGAGCGCCACGTGCTCGCACAGGGCGAGCAGCTCCGAGGCCGCGTGGCCCTGGTGCAGGGCCGCACGGGTGTGGGTGGCGAGCTGGCCCTCGGCCCCGCCGAGCGCGGCCAGGACCGCCACCGTCACGAGCTCCCGCTCGGCCCAGCCCAGTTCGGCGTGGGTGACCACTCCCGCGGCCGCGTAGTCGACGAGGGTGGCGTACATCTGCGGCGACTGCTCCCGGATCCGCGCCAGGGCGTCCTCGGCCGGCACCCCGGTCAGGCCTTCGTAGGCGCGTCGCCCCCGTGCGTGCTGGTCCATCGCGTGCTCCCGTTCCTCGGACTGTCGGTGCGACGATCATCGAGGGGCGCCGGGCCGTACGTCCGCGATTCCCTCGGACCGGCCGTCGGCCGCCCGGGGAAGTCACCGGACCGGGCCCGCAGGACCGAGAAAACAGCCGGACCGAGAGACGGCTGGACCGAGAAACAGCCGGACCGGGCTCAGCCGGTCCGGACCGGCTTCGGCAGGGGCTTCCCGTACCAGATCTCGATCAGGCGGGCGGCGATCGAGATGCCGAACGGGGGCAGGATCTCGCCCGACTCGAAAGCGGCCGTCAGCTCCTCGCGGGAGAACCAGCGGGCCTCCTCGATCTCCTCGCCGTCGACGTTGATGTCGAACGTCGTGGCCCGGGCCATGAAGCCGAGCATCAGGCTGGACGGGAAGGGCCAGGGCTGGCTGGCGATGTACTCGACCTCGCCGACCGTGACGCCCGCCTCCTCGAACACCTCGCGCGCCACGGACTGCTCGATCGACTCGCCCGGCTCGACGAAGCCCGCCAGCGTGGAGAAGCGGCCCTCGGGCCAGTGCACCTGGCGGCCGAGCAGGGCACGGTCCTGGTCGTCGGTGACGAGCATGATGACCGCCGGGTCGGTGCGCGGGTAGTGCTCGGCGCCGCAGGCCTGGCAGCGGCGGATGTGGCCGGCCGCCGCGATCACCGTGCGTTCGCCGCAGCGCGAGCAGAAGCGGTGCAGCCGCTGCCAGTTCTCCAGCGCGACCGCGTGCACCATCAGGCCGGCGTCGCGGGCGCCGAGGAGCAGGCCGGCCTCGCGCAGGCCCGCGGGGCGCGCCGACTGGTCCATGCGGCCAGGCAGCGAGTCCTTCTGGAGGGCGAAGTAGCTGACGCCGTCGTCGTCGGTGCCGAGGAAGTAGCGGTGGGTCTCGGTGACCGGTGCCTCGAAGGCGGGGGTCATCACGAGTTCGGTGCCGTCGGCGGTGTCGTCGACCAGCACCTGCCCGCCCGAGACGACGAAGACCCGGGTCGTGGGGTGGCTCCACGCGGCGGACAGCCAGGCCTCGTCGAGGCGGTGGTGCGCCGCGCGGTCGATGCCGCTCGGCGCGGTCAGACCGATGGGACGGTCCGTGGTGGCGTTGTCGAAGGTGCTCACAGGTGCTTCCTACTCCCCCGGGATGGATCGGGTGTTCAGAGGATTCAGCGGAGTGCGGCTGCCAGTTCGCCCCAGAGGTGGGCGGTGGTCTCCACACCCTTGAACAGCAGGTCGAGTTCGACCTTCTCGTTGGGGGCGTGCCAGCCGTCGGACGGTACGGAGATGCCCAGGAAGAGGACGGGTGCGCCGAGCACGTCCTGCAGGTCGGCGGCGGGTCCCGAGCCTCCTTCGCGGGTGAAGAGGATCTTCTGGCCGAAGGCCCGTCCCATGGCGCGGGCCACGGCCTGCAGCGCGGGGTGGTCCAGCGGGGTGAGGCAGGGGCGGGTGGCCGGGAGGAAGGTGATCCGTTGGCGGACGCCGGCCGGGACGCGGTCCTCGGCCCAGGCCCGGACCGCCTTCTCGATGCCGTCCGGGTCCTGGCCCGCGACCAGCCGGAAGCTGATCTTGACCTGGGCGGCGGACGGGATGATCGTCTTGCTGCCGGCGCCCTGGTAGCCGCCGCCGATGCCGTTGACCTCGGCGGTGGGGCGGGCCCAGACGCGTTCCAGCGTGGAGTAGCCCGCCTCGCCGGACGCGGCCTGCGACTTGGCGGTACGCAGCCAGGTGGCCTCGTCGAACGGCAGCTCGGCGAAGAGGGCGCGTTCGGTGTCGGTGAGTTCGGCCACACCGTCGTAGAAGCCGGGGACCGCCACCCGGCCGTCGGCGTCGTGCAGGGCCGCGACGAGGCGGGCGATCTCGGTGGCGGGGTTGGGTACGGCGCCGCCGAACGATCCGGAGTGGATGTCCTGCTCCGGCCCGCGCAGCTCGATCTCGCACTCGGCGAGGCCGCGCATGCCGGTGCAGACGGTCGGGGTCGACTCGTCCCACATGCCGGTGTCGGAGACGATGACGGCGTCCGCGCCGAGGCGGTCCGCCTGCTGCTCGACCAGGGCGCGGAAGTGCGGCGAACCCGACTCCTCCTCGCCCTCGACCAGGAGCTTGAGGTGGACGGCGGGGGCGGTGCGGCCGGTCGTGGCGAGGTGCGCCCGGAGGCCGAGGGTGTGGAAGAACACCTGCCCCTTGTCGTCGGCCGCGCCCCGTCCGTACATCCGGCCGTCGCGGATCACCGGCTCGAACGGGTCGGTGTCCCAGCCGTCCTCGCGGGCGGCGGGCTGCACGTCGTGATGTCCGTACACGAGCACCGTGGGGGCGTCCGGGTCGTCGGACGGCCACTCGGCGAACACCGCGGGGGCACCCGCCGTCTCCCAGACCTCGGCGACCGGGAAGCCGGTCTCCGTCAGCTTGGCGGACAGCCAGGCGGCACTGCGCCGTACGTCCCCGTCGTGCTCCGGCTGAGCGGATACGGACGGGATGCGCAGCCACTCGGCGAGATCGTCGAGGAAGGCGGCGCGGTGCTGCTCGGTGTACGTACGGACGGCGTTGTCCGGGGTGTCGCTCATGACCTTCAGCTTATCGGGCCGTGGGAGGTGGCTCGTCCAGGAGGATCCGCTCCAGCTCCGGGCGGCCCGGGAGCCGGGCCGGGCGGACGCTCTCGCCGCTGCGGACGAAGAGGAAGGTGGCCGTGACATCGGTGAGCGGCAGCCCGTGCAGTTCGGCCCAGGCGAGGCGGTAGACGGCGAGCTGGAGGGGGTCGGCGGTGTTGGTGCGGCTGGTCTTCCAGTCGACGATCTCGTACGTGTCCCCGGTGCGGTACACCGCGTCGATACGGCCCCGGATCACCCGGCCGGCCAGGGTGATCTGGAACGGCGTCTCGACGCGGTAGGGGGTGCGGCGGGCGTACGGGGTGCGCTCGAAGGCCTCCTTGAGCTCGGCGAGATCCCGCTCGTCGGCGATGTCGGCGTCGCTCTCGTCGGCGCCGGGGAGCTCGTCGGGGCCGAGCATGGGCAGCGGCAGTTCCTCGAAGCGGGACTCGACCCAGGCGTGGAAGCGGGTGCCCCGCCGGGCGGCGGCCTGCGGCGGCCTCGGCATGGGGCGGGCCAGTTCCTGGGCGAAGCCGTCGGGGTCGTCGGCGAGGCGCAGCAGCTGGGTGGCGGAGAGCGATGCGGGCACGAGGACGTCGCGCACGGTGGCGCGGGCGCGGCGCAGCTCCCCGGCGAGCGCGTCGAGGTCGCGGTCCCAGGAGGCGAGGGTGCGGGACTCCTCGGGGGTGAGCCGCGGGGGCACCCGCTCGGGGGCGCGGGCCGCCGGGACGTGCGGGGCGGCCGGGGGCGCGTCGTCGTCATCGGGGAAGGGCGCGTCGTCCAGGAAGGGGTCGTCCTCGGGGAACAGCTCGTCGTCGGGAGGTCCGGGGCGGGCCTGGTCCGGCGGGGGCGGCTGCTCCTGCGCCGCGTACGCATCAGGCACCGGGCCCGCCGCGGCCAGTGCCTCCAGGTGGGCCATCACCGTGTCCGCGGCGGCCCTGCGGCGGGCCAGCGCGGTGTCGTCGAGCGGCAGCGGCCAGGCGTGGCCGGCCACTGCCCCGGCCGCCAGGGCCGGGTTCTCCTCGTCCTCGGCCGGTTCGTCCGCCCAGGCCTCGATCTCGCCGTGCCCGGCGGCGCAGTGCTCGTACAGCGCGTGCAGGAAGGCGGACGGCCCGCGCGGCTTCTTCTGGTTCGGGCCCCACCAGTGGCCGGAGCCGAGCAGCAGGGTGCGGGGGCGGGTGAAGGTGACGTAGCCGAGGCGGAGCTCCTCGGTGTGCTGGTGCTCCTTCATCTCCTCCTTGAAGCCCTTGAGCCCCTTGGCGTCGAAGGAGTGGACGACGGGCAGGGTGGCGGTGTCGCCGCGCAGGGCGTGCGGGAGGACCTGGGGCTGGGAGGTCCAGGCGTCCCGGGACCGGCCGCTGGGGAACTGGCCGGTGACCAGGCCGGGCACGGCGACGACGTCCCATTCCAGGCCCTTGGACTTGTGGGCGGTGAGGACCTTGACGGTGTTCTCACCGCCGGGCAGCGCGTTGTCCAGGCCCTTCTCGTACTGCGCGGCCGTGCGCAGGAAGCCGAGGAAGGCGAGGAGCGAGGCCTCCCCGTCGACGGCGGCGAACCGGGCCGCGACGTCGAGGAAGTTGGCGAGGGTCTCGCGGCGGCGGGCGGCCAGGGCGTGGGGGGAGGCGGAGAGCTCGACCTCCAGGCCGGTGGTGGACAGCACCCGGTGCAGGACGTCCATCAGCGGGTCGGCGAGGGAGCGGCGCAGGTCGCGCAGTTCGGTGGCGAGGCGGGCGAAGCGGACGCGGGCGTCGGCGGAGAACGGCAGGCGGTCGTCCTGCTCGCCGCCGGAGTCGAGGAACGTGTCCAGGGCGTCGGCCAGCGAGATCACCTCGGCCGGGTCGACGCCCTCGACGGCCTCGGCGAGCCGGCGGTCGGGGTCGAAGTCCGCGTCGTCGCCGTGGGCCGCGCGGTGGACGAGGAGGCGGGCGCGGCGACCGAGGAGCGCCAGGTCGCGGGGGCCGATCCGCCAGCGGGGGCCGGTGAGCAGCCGGACCAGGGAGGCGTTGGCGCCCGGGTCCTGGAGTACCTCGCAGACGGCGACGAGGTCGGCGACCTCCGGCAGGTGGAGCAGTCCGGAGAGGCCGACGACCTCGACCGGGATGTCCCGGGCGACGAGCGCGGCCTGGATCTCCGGGAAGTCACCGGCGGTGCGGCACAGGACGGCGATCTCGCCGGGGGCCTTGCCGGTGCGCACGAGGTGGGCGATCGAGTCGGCGAGCCAGTCGATCTCCTCGGCGTGGGTGCGCAGCAGGGCGCAGCGGACGAGGCCGTCGCGCTCGGCGCCCGGGGCGGGGCGCAGGGCCTCGACGCCCTCGTGCATGGCGCGCAGCGGTGCGGCGAGTCCGTTGGCGAGGTGCAGGAGGCGGCCGCCGCTGCGGCGGTTCTCGCTGAGGGAGTAGCGGGCGGCCGGGGTGCCGTCGGCGTGCGGGAAGTGGCTCGGGAAGTCGTCGAGGTTGGCGACGGAGGCGCCGCGCCAGCCGTAGATGGCCTGGCAGGGGTCGCCGACGGCTGTGACGGCGTGTCCGGACGACGTGCCGTCGGGTCCGCTGCCGAAGAGGGCGGAGAGCAGGAGGCGCTGGGCGACGGAGGTGTCCTGGTACTCGTCGAGCAGGACGACCCGGTACTCGTCGCGCAGGATCGCGCCGACCTCGGGACGGGTGAGGGCCAGCTCGGCGGAGAGCGCGATCTGGTCGCCGAAGTCGAGGAGGTCGCGGCTGCGCTTCGCCTCCCGGTAGCGGCCGGTCAGCGAGAGCAGCTCGCGGCGGGCCTCGGCGGCCTCGGGGATCTTGCGCAGTTCCGCGTTGCTGAGCCCGGCGGTCTCCAGGGTGCGGAGCAGCTCGGTGTCGTACGCCGCGAGCTGTCCGGGACGTACGAGATGTTCGGCCAGCTCGGCGTCCAGGGCCAGCAGATCGCTGACGAGGGTGGGGAACGACCTGGTCAGGGCGGGGTAGGGGCCGGGGGCCTCGCGCAGCACGCGGGCGGCGAGCTGGTAGCGGGTGGCGTCGGCGAGGAGGCGGGTGGTGGGTTCGAGCCCTATCCGCAGCCCGTGCTCGGTGAGGAGCCGGCCGGCGAAGGCGTGGTACGTGGAGATGCCTGGTTCGCCCGGGGGGTCGTCCGGGTCGATGACGTCGGGGTCGGTGACTCCGGCGGCGATCAGGGCCTTGCGGACGCGCTCGGCGAGCTCACCGGCCGCCTTGTTGGTGAAGGTGAGCCCGAGGACCTGCTCGGGGGCGACCTGACCGGTCCCGACCAGCCACACCACCCGGGCCGCCATCACCGTGGTCTTCCCCGACCCGGCTCCGGCGACGATCACCTGCGGGGCGGGCGGCGCGATGATGCACGCCGTCTGCTCCGGGGTGAAGGGAATCCCGAGGAGCTCCTTGAGCTGCTCGGGATCGGTGATACGTGGGGACACTCCACAGAGGCTAACCGGCCGGACCGACAACCCACGAAGCCGTGCGGCGCCCGCGGGCGGGGCCCCGTTTCCCTCCCCCGGGGAGCGCGTAGGCACCGCGGGAAGGTCTAGATTTACCGCTTGTCGCATCAACAGCCTTACGAGGACGGTCATATGAGCGCCGACGCACCCGCCCCTGACGCCACGGAGCTCAGGAAGCGCATCGACACCACGAAGGCGCATCCGGCGCGGGTCTACGACGTCTTCCTCGGCGGCAAGGACAACTACCCGGCCGACCGGGAGGCCGCGGCCATGGCGCTGGCCGCCAATCCGCGCGGCTATCTCACCGTGCGGCACAACCGGGACTTCATGCGCCGGGCGGTCACGCTCGCCGCCCACGAGGGCATCCGGCAGTTCCTGGACATCGGTACCGGGCTGCCGACGCAGCAGAACGTGCACCAGATCGCCCAGGCGGTGGCCCCCGACTCACGGGTGGTCTACGTCGACAACGACCCCGTCGTCCTCGTCCACGCGCAGGCCCTGCTCACCAGCGGCCCCGAGGGACGCACCGACTACATCGAGGCGGACCTGCGCGACCCCGCCACGATCCTCGAAGCCGCCCGCCGCACCCTCGACCTCGACCGGCCCGTCGCCCTCGTCCTCGCCGCCGTCCTCCACTTCATCGAGGACGACGCGGCCTATCCCGTCGTCGAGCGGCTGCTCGGCGCGCTGGCACCCGGGAGTCTGCTGGTGCTGAGCAACGTGAGCTCGGACCTCAACCCCGAGCAGGTCGGCCAGGTGACGAAGGCGTTCAAGGAGCGCGGCTTCGCCATGGTCCGCCGCTCGCACGCGCAGGTGGAGCGCTTCGTGACCGACAACGGTCTGGAGATGCTCGAACCCGGTGTCGTCCCGGTGCACCGCTGGCGCCCCGAGGAGGTCGTCGACCTGCCCGAGGCCGCCGACGCGGATCCGGAGTTCGTGGCGGGCCTGGACGAGCTGGACCGTACGCGCTACCGGCGGATCGACGACGTCACGGACGCGGACGTGAGCGTGTACGGGGTGGTGGCCCGCAAGCTCTGACGCCGGGGCCCGGGGGCCGCGCCGCGCTCACTCCAGGACCTGCCGGCCCTCCGGCTGCGCGCTGCACGAGGCCTTGAAGGTGCAGTGGGCGCAGTGCTGGCCGGTCGTGGGGGTGAACCGTTCGTCCAGGACCCGGCCGGCGGCTGTCGCCAGCAGGTCGGAGACCCACTCGGTCTCCGGCGGCTGCTGGGCCTGCACCTTGGGGACGGCGTCGCCGCCCTCCTTCTTGGGGGCGGGCTGGCGCAGCTGTACGAGTTCGGCGCCGCCGGACTCCGGGCGGATGCCGTCGAAGACGTCGTCGACCGCCCCTTCCCGGACGGCCAGCTGGTACACGGCGAGCTGGGGGTGGCGGGCCACCTCGTCCTTCGTCGGGGACTGCTTGCCGGTCTTGAAGTCGACGACGTAGGCCCGGCCCTCGGCGTCGCGTTCGACGCGGTCCATGGAGCCGCGGATGCGTACCTCGTACTCCCCCGCCTCCAGCGTCACGTCGAAGTCGTGCTCGCTGGCGGCCGGGGTGCGGCCGGTGCGGTCCATGACGTGCCAGCGCAGGAAGCGTTCGAGGGCGACGCGGGCCTGCTGCTTCTCCTGCTGCGACTTCCAGGGCGCGTCGAAGACCAGCCCGTCCCAGACCGAGTCGAGCCGCTCCATGAGGACGGCCAGATCGGCGGGCGTACGGCCGGAGGCGACCTCGTCGGCCAGGACGTGGACGACGTTGCCGAAGCCCTGGGCGGCGGTCGCCGGGGCGTCGGCCTTCACCTCGCGCCCCAGGAACCACTGGAGCGCGCAGGTGTTGGCGAGCTGGTCGAGCGCGCTGCCGGACAGGGCGACGGGCTGGTCCCGGTCGCGCAGCGGGACGGCCGAGCGGGTCGGCTCGTACAGGCCCCACCAGCGGTAGGGGTGGGCCGACGGCACGAGCGGCTGTCCCTCGTCGTCGCCGAGCGCGGCGAGCCTGGCGAGGCGGTGGGCGGCCTCCTCGCGCAGCGCGTCGGACGCTTCGGGGTCGACGGTGGTGGCCCGCAGTTCGGCGACGAGGGCGGCGACGGCCAGGGGGCGGCGGGGCCGGCCGGTGACGTCGCGGGGTTCGACGCCGAGCTCGGTGAGGAAGCGGGACGGCTGGTCGCCGTCGTCGGCGGGCGCCTTGACCGCGGTGACGACGAGGCGTTCGCGGGCCCGGGTCGCCGCCACGTAGAAGAGCCGGCGCTCCTCGGCGAGGAGGGCGCCGGGCGTGAGGGGTTCGGCGAGGCCGTCGCGGCCGATCCGGTCCGCTTCGAGCAGTGAGCCGCGGCGCCGCAGGTCGGGCCAGAGGCCCTCCTGCACCCCGGTGACGACGACCATGCGCCACTCCAGGCCCTTGGAGCGGTGCGCGGTCATGAGCCGTACGGCGTCGGGCCGGGTGGCGCGCCGGGAGAGGGTGTCGGCCGCGATGTCCTGGGCGTCGACCTCCTCCAGGAAGTTGAGCGCGCCGCGGCCGCCGGTGCGCTCCTCCGCGCGGGCCGCGGTGTCGAAGAGGGCGCAGACCGCGTCGAGGTCGCGGTCGGCGTTGCGGCCGCCCGCGCCGCCGCGCAGCGCGGCGCGCTCCAGCCTGGCCGGCCACGGGGTGCCGGACCACAGCTCCCACAGGGCCTCCTCGGCGGTGCCGCCGCGTTCGAGGAGCTCGCGCGCCGCGCGCAACAGCGCGCCGAGACGCTGGGCGCCACGGGCGTACGCCGGGTCGTGCGTCACGAGGCGCTCAGGTTCGGCGAGCGCGCGGGCGAGCAGTTCGCCGGAGGGCGCGGGCACCCGGTTGCCTGCGGCCCGCTCCTCGTCGCGCAGGGCCCGGCCGAGCCGGCGCAGATCGGCGGCGTCCATGGAGCCGAGGGGGGAGGTGAGGAGGGTGAGCGCCGTCTCGGTGTCGAGCCAGGGGGTTGGGCCCGCATCCGGGTCCGAATCCGGGTCCGCATCCGCGTCCGGGCCCGTAATGGCGTCCGCCTCTGCTTCTGCCTCGGCCTCTTCCTCTGCCTCCGCCTCTGGTTCTGCCTCTTCCTCTGTCTCCGGCTCCGCGCCCCGGCGCAGCGCCGCCGCGGCCACCGTGCGCAGGGCGGTCAGGAGCGGGGCCACCGCGGGTTCGTGGCGCAGGGGCAGGTCGTCGCCGTCGACCTCCAGTGGGACGCCCGCCGAGGTCAGGGCGCGGCGCACCGCCGGGATCGTACGGCCGCCGGCGCGGACCAGGACCGCCATCTCCTGCCACGGCACCCCGTCCTCCAGATGCGCCCGGCGCAGCAGGTCGGCGATGTTCTCCAGCTCGGTGGACGCGGTCGGATAGGTGTACGTCTCGACGCTGCCGCCCTCGCGGACCGCGCCGAGCTCCCGGTGGGCGCGGACCTTCGCCGACGGCAGCCGGGTGAGCGGCATCCGGCGGGTGAGCAGCCGGGTCGCGGCGAGCAGCCGGTCGCCGGAGCGGCGTGAGGTGGTGAGGACGCCGACCGGGGCCGGGGCGCCGTCCGCGCGCCGGAACACCTCGGGGAAGTCGAGGATGCCGTTCACATCGGCCCCTCGGAAGGCGTAGATCGACTGGTCCGGGTCACCGAACGCGATCAGGTTCCGGCCACCGCCGCCGCCCGGGGAGCTCCCCCGGTTGCCGGCCAGCGCGTGCAGCAGCCGCACCTGCGCCGGGTCGGTGTCCTGGTACTCGTCGACGAACACGGTGTCGTACTGACCGGCCAGCAGCGCCGACACCTCCGGGCGCTCCGCGAGCAGCACGGCACGGTGCACCAGCTCGGCGTAGTCCAGCACCCCCTGGGCGTCCAGGACGTCGAGGTACTCGGCGAGGAAGGCCGCGGCGGCGCCCCAGTCGGGCCGGCCGGTGCGCCGGGCGAAGTCGGCGAGGGCGTCGGGGCCGAGTCCCAGCTCACGGCTGCGGGCGAGCACGGCGCGCACCTCGTCGGCGAAGCCGCGCGTGGTCAGGCAGGCGCGCAGTTCGTCGGGCCAGCGGATGCGCGAGAGGCCCTCCTTCTCCAGGTCGAGCTGGCCGGCCAGCAGATCGCGGACGGTGACGTCCTGCTCGGGTCCGGAGAGCAGCCGCAGCGGATCGGCGAAGAGGTCGGCGTCCTGATGGGCGCGGACCAGGGCGTAACAGAAGGAGTGGAAGGTGGTGGCCTGCGGTCCGCGGGCGGCACCGAGCCGGGCGGCCATCCGGTCGCGCAGCTCGACGGCCGCCTTGCGGCTGAAGGTGAGGATCAGCATCCGGGCCGGGTCGGCGCCCCGGGCGACGCGTGCGGCGACCGCCTCGACGAGCGTGGTGGTCTTGCCGGTGCCGGGGCCCGCGAGAACCAGCAGCGGCCCGCCCGCGTGGTCAACCACCGCGCGCTGTGCCGCGTCCAGGAGAGGGGGTTCCACGGAACCGGGCAGCGTACGCACCAGCCGGTATGCGCCCGTCGTCCCCCGCCGTGCCGGGCGGTGCGGACTGTGCCGGGTGGTGGAGGAGGTGCTCACGTGGGGATCGCCGGTCCTGGTGGGTCTGCTGGGAGTGCTGAGGCTTGCGCGGGGAGTGCGGGAAGTGCGGAGTGTGCTGCGGGGTGAGGCGCGGCGCTTGCCGCGAACTGACGACGCTACTCCGGCGCAGCCCCCGAAGGGGGCGGGACGGCTGCGTGGCTCGTCACGTTCCGCGCGACGGGGAGTCCGGCCGGAGCGGTGGGCCCGGACCCTCGGACACCCTTCCGGCACGGGCCGCTCGGCCCGGACGGAGGGCTCCGCGCCGACGTCGCGTCGCGCTTCCTCCACGTCGTACGGACCCGGCTCCGCCCGATGCGTCACCGGATGGCCGAAGCTGTCAGGTGTGAGCTCCCCCGCCGTCGTCGCCGTCCGTGCCAGGACCGCCCTCCGCCGCCCCGACGGGCACGCCGTCCCACCGTGCGCGCCGCATGTCGAGGCGCGGAACGTGGCCTTCGGCACTGCGCGCGGCCTCGCGCAGCGGAGTGCCCTCCTCGCGGTAGTGATTCAGCGCACGCAGTTCGTGGCCCGGCAGCAGCGCACCGTCGGAGCGCACCACGCGCCACCACGGCACCGCTCCCCCGTACAGCGCCATGGCCCGGCCGACCTGGCGCGGGCCGCCGTCGCCCAGCCACTCCGCGATGTCGCCGTACGTCATGACGCGGCCGGGCGGGATCAGTTCGGCCACGTCGAGCACGCGCTCCGCGTACTCCGGCAACGCGTCACTCGTCGGGTGTTCGCTCATCCGGCCCATCCTGCCGTACGCCACCGACAGTCCGGCCCGTTCCGTGTCCGGACGGACACGGAGTGTGCGCGGGAAGGGCGGGGGGCGTATCTTGCCCATCGCGCACCCCCGCATCGCACCCTGATGCCCCCCTCCGCGCTCCGGCCGTGCCACCATCATGCGGGCGGTGACCGGTGATACGAGAACACGAAGACCAATCAGAGGCGACGAAGGAGCAGGGCGTGCAGCCACCGAAGGCGGCCGACGCCTCCGATGCCGACCCGCGCTCCGGGGCGGCCCCCGGCCGGGAGCCGGGCACGGGGCGGGGCGCGGACACCGACGCGCCCCCCGCCGGTGCGTCCCCGGGCGTCTCCCCCGACGATCACCCGGTCGGCTCGACCCTCTCGACCTCCGAGGCGGCGTCCGCCGACCGCGTCTCGGGTGACGAACCCCTGCTCCCCGCCCGGGTGCACCGGCCCTCGGATCTGCTGCGGCTCCTCATCGGGGTCCTGGCGGTCGTCGTGCTGTTCGCCGTCGCCGCCTTCGCCCACGGCACGACGGCCGGCCTCGAACAGGACATCAACAAGGGCACCGGGCAGGCACCCGACCTGCTCATCAAGATCGCCGGTCTGGTCTCCAGCATCGCCGTCCTGCTCGTCCCGGTGGCCTTCGCGATCGAGCGGCTGATCAAACGCGACGGGCTGCGGATCGCGGACGGGGTGCTGGCCGCCGTGCTGGCGCACGGGGTGACGCTCGCCACGGACCTGTGGGTCGCCAAGTCAGCTTCCGGCACCATTCAGGACGCCCTGACCCAGCCGCAGCCCGGTGACGCGCTCACCGATCCCGTACACGGCTATCTCGCTCCCGTGATCGCCTACATGACGGCGGTCGGCATGGCGAGACGGCCGCGCTGGCGGGTCGTGCTGTGGGTGGTGCTGCTGCTCGACGCCTTCGCCATGCTGGTGGGCGGCTACACGACCCCGTTCTCGATCGTCCTGACGGTGCTGATCGGCTGGACGGTCGCGTACGGCACGCTGTACGCGGTCGGCTCGCCCAACGTCCGGCCGACCGGCCAGCACCTGATGGCCGGGCTGCGCCACGTCGGCTTCCGCCCGGTCACCGCGATGCGGGCCGAGGACGCCCCGGACTCCGGCGACCAGAGCGACCGGGGGCGCCGCTATCTGGTCTCCCTGGAGGACGGGCCACCGCTCGACGTCACGGTCGTGGACCGAGAACAGCAGGCGCAGGGCTTCTTCTACCGGGTGTGGCGCAGGCTCACCCTGCGCGGCATCACCCAGCGGCGGTCCATCCAGTCGCTGCGCCAGGCGCTGGAGCAGGAGGCGCTGCTCGCGTACGCGGCGATCGCCGCCGGTGCCAACGCCCCCAAACTGATCGCCACCTCCGAGCTCGGCCCGGACGCCGTGATGCTGGTGTACGAGCACATCGGCGGGCGCTCGCTGGACGCGCTGGAGGACGCCGAGATCACCGACGATCTGGTGCGCGGTGCCTGGCGCCAGGTGCGGGCGCTCCAGTCGCGCCGGATCGCGCACCGCAGGCTCACCGGTGACGCCATCCTGGTGGATCGTTTCGGCAAGGTGTTCGTCACGGACCTGCGCGGCGGCGAGATCGCGGCCGGTGATCTGGTGCTGCGGATGGACGTCGCCCAGCTGCTCACGACCACCGGACTGCGGGTGGGCGCCGAGCGGGCGGTGGCGTCCGCGCTTGCGGTGCTCGGCCCGGACGCGGTCGCGGACTGTCTGCCGCTGCTTCAGCCGATCGCGCTCAGCCGTTCCACCCGCGCGCAGCTGCGCAGGCTGGCCCGGGAGCGGTCGCAGCGCGAACGCGAGGCCGTGCTGGACGCGTCGGACGCGGCCAAGCGGGCCAGGGCCGAGGACGCGGAGCTCTCCAAGGACCCCGGGCGCAAGGCCGCCCGCAAGTCGCTGCGCACCGAGAAGCAGGCCGAGAAGCGGGCCATGGACGATGCGCTGGACGAGGCCCGCGAGGAGGACCTGCTCTCCCAGATGCGCCAGGAGGTGCTGCTGATCAGGCCGCAGGCACCGGTCGAGCCGGTCCGCCTGGAGCGCATCAAGCCGCGCACCCTGTTCAGCTTCATCGCCGGCGCCATCGCCGCGTACTTCCTGATCTCGCAGGTCACCGAGGCCGACTTCGGCGCGGTGGTCGAGCAGGCGGAGTGGGGCTGGGTGGCGGCCGCGCTCGGCTTCTCGGCACTCAGTTACATCGCGGCCGCGATGAGCCTGCTGGGCTTCGTGCCCGAGCGGGTGCCGTTCGGCAAGACGGTGCTGGCGCAGGTCGCCGGCTCGTTCGTGAAGATCGTGGCCCCGGCGGCGGTGGGCGGGGTGGCACTCAACACCCGGTTCCTCCAGCGCTCCGGGGTGCGTCCGGGACTGGCGGTCGCGAGTGTCGGCGCCTCGCAGCTGTTCGGGCTTGGCTGCCACATCGTGCTGCTGGCCGCGTTCGGCTATCTGACCGGTACCGAGAAGACACCGTCCTCGCTCACCCCGTCCAGGACCGTGATCGCCGGACTGCTGACGGTCGCCGTCCTGGTGCTGGTGGTGACGGCCATTCCGTTCCTGCGGAAGTTCGTGGTCACACGGGTGCGGTCGCTGTTCGCCGGGGTCGTGCCGCGCATGCTCGATGTCGTGCAGCGGCCGCAGAAGCTGCTCACGGGCATCGGCGGGATGCTGCTGCTGACCGGCCTGTTCGTGATGTGCCTGGACGCGTCGGTCCGGGCGTTCAGCGGTCCGGACGTGCCGCATCTCAGTTACGCCAGCATCGCGGTGGTCTTCCTCGCCGGGAACGCGCTGGGGTCGGCGGCGCCGACCCCGGGCGGTATGGGCGCGGTCGAGGGTGCGCTGACCCTCGGTCTGATCGCGGTCGGCCTGCCGAAGGAGGTCGCGGCGCCCGCGGTGCTGCTCTACCGCCTGATGACGCTGTGGCTGCCGGTGCTTCCCGGCTGGCTCGCCTTCAACCACCTGACGCGCAAGGGCGAGCTCTGATCCGGCCCGCTCCGCAGGCGTCCACCCGCTTGGACCGGCGCCCCGTGCACCGCCCGGGGCGCCGCCGCACGATGGGGTGATGAGGACCTCCCCTGCCCTGCGCGCCGCGGCCCTCGCCGCCACTGTGACCGTGCTGTTCCCGCTCGCCGGCTGCTCGGACGGGGGTGACCAGGACACGGCCGGCCGGCCGAGCAGCGCCCCGGTCGCCGCCGACGCCGCCGCGGCCCCCACCGCGTCCGGCCTCGCATCCCAGCAGCTGAAGTGGAAGCCCTGCCCGGCCCCCTCCCAGGCGCAGGGCGGTGGCGCGGCCCCCTCCCCGCTGCCGGGCGGGGCCGTCTGGGAGTGCTCGTCCATGGATGTCCCGCTCGACTACGCCGACCCCGGCGGCAAGACCATTTCCCTGGCGCTCGTCCGGGCGAAGTCGATCGACGGGAAGAAGCGGATCGGTTCGCTCATCTTCAACTTCGGCGGCCCCGGCGCTTCGGGGGTCGCCACCCTGCCCGCCTTCGGCGCGGAGTACGACAAGCTCCGCACGCGCTACGACCTGGTGAGCTTCGACCCGCGCGGCGTCGGCGACAGCGACGGCGTGGAGTGCGAGAGCGACAAGCAGCTGGACGCGCGGTACGAGGGCGACGGGACGCCGGACGACGCGGCGGAGGAGAAGGCGTTCACCGAGGACACGAAGACGTACGCGGCGGCCTGCGAGAAGAACTCGGGCAAGGAGCTCCCCTTCGTGGGGACGACGAACGCCGCCCGCGACATGGACCTGATGCGCCAGGTGCTCGGCGACGACAGGCTGTACTACTTCGGCATCTCGTACGGCACCGAACTGGGCGGCGTCTACGCGCACTTGTTCCCCAAGAGCGTCGGCAGGTCGGTCCTGGACGCGGTCGTCGACCCGACCGAGGACGCGGAGCAGTCCTCCCTCGGCCAGGCCAAGGGCTTCCAGCTCGCCCTGGACAACTTCGCCGCGGACTGCGTGGAGCGCGGCGACGCCTGCAAGCTGCCCGGATCCACCGCCGAGGAGGTCGAGCAGGGGGTGTCCGGTCTTCTCGGCCGGCTGGAGAGGAAGCCGGTGGCGGGGCTCGGTTCACGGAAGCTCACCCAGACCCAGGCCACCACCGGCATCGCGGCGGCGCTCTACTCCAAGGAGACCTGGCCGCTGCTGGAGCAGGGCCTGGACGAGGCCGACGGCGGGAACGGCGGACTGCTCCTCGCGCTCGCGGACTCCCTCAACGGCCGCTCCGAGGACGGCCACTACGACAACTCGGCAGCGGCCAACACCGCCATCAACTGCGCCGACTCCAAGGAGCGGTTCACCCTGGACGAGGCGAAGGCGAAGCTCCCGGAGTTCCATGACGCCTCGCCGGTCTTCGGCGACTACCTCGGCTGGGGCCTGATGGCGTGCACCGGCTGGCCGGTGGCGGGCGCCTGGGACACCCCGGACGTCAGCGCCGAGGGCGCGGCCCCCGTCCTGGTCATCGGCAACACCGGGGACCCGGCGACCCCCTACGCGGGCGCGAGGGCGATGGCCGAGGAGCTGGGCGAGGGCGTCGGCGTGGAGATGACGTACCGGGGCGAGGGGCACGGCGCGTACAACAGCGGCAACGCCTGTGTGCAGAAGGCGGTGGGCGGCTATCTGCTGGACGGGAAGGTGCCGGCGGCGGGCACGGTCTGCGGGTAGGCGTACCGGTCACGGGCCTTGCCGGCGCTCGTGACCGGTACACACCCCGGTGTGCCCCGTCGGCTCCATGGCCCTGACCGGCGGGACTGCCCTCAGGGACGGCCCGCGGGTTGCGGTTCCAGCCCGCGTACCGCCCCCAGTTGTGCGTAGAGGTCGAGCTGGTCGTCCGTCAGCCAGTACTCGGCGATCCGCCCCTGTTCGATCCGCAACGTGTCCACGCCGGCGAAGTCGACCGCGGTTCCGGGTGGTGCCGTCGCCATGGCGGGGCGTCCCCCGGCCCAGATGCCGGTGAACCGGAACCGGGAGATCACATGGTCCCCGTCGGTGAAGGGCCCGAGTTCGCACCGGAAGCCGGCCGACGAGAAGGAGCTGCGAAACAGCGCGATCCAGGACGCCAGCCGGTCCGGGTTGTCGATGCCCTCCTCGGGCGGCATTCCGAAAGCCGGCAGATGAACGCGCACGGATGGCGCGATGATCTGCTGCGCCATCGCCAGATCGCCGTTCCACATGGCCAGCCACCGGTCCACCAGGACCTTGGTGTCGAAATCAGTCACGCCCCGCACCCCTTGTCTCGTCCGTCACGGCGTCGCATCGGCGCGGCGCCGTCGGAGGAGTCCGCGGGCACCGCACGGGAGGACAGAGCGGGGCCGGGGCCGCGTGGATACACGCGGCTCCGGCCCCGCCGGGGCCCGCGGGAGCCTCAGGCCGTGCGGCTCGGGGTGCGCTCGCCCGTTTCGCGCTGCAGCGAGCAGTCCGAGGCGAGGATCGCGCGGTGCAGCGCCTGGATCCGCGGGGAGGGCTCCAGGCCGAGGCGGCTGGAGAGTTCGTGCCTCAGCTCGCGGTACACCTCGAGCGCCTGCACCCGGCGGCCGGCCCGGTACAGCGCGAGCATGAGCTGGGCATGGAGGGGCTCGTGCGTACGGTCGTCGGCGGCGAGGGCCACGAGTTCACCCAGGAGTTCGTAGTGCCGCCCCATCCTGAGCTCCGCACTGATGCAGCGGTCCAGGGCCGTCTTGCGGTACTCCTCCAGCTCCTTCTTGCGGATCGCCAGGATCGGACCGGCCGGCAGGTCCGCGAGTACCGGGCCGCGCCACAGGGCCAGGGACTGCCGGAAACGGCCGGCGGCGAGGGCGTCGTCCCCCAGGGCGGCCGCGCGGTGACCGCGCTCGGCCAGGCGTACGAACTCCTCCAGATCGATGCCGCCCGGGGCCAGGTTGAGGAGGTAGCCGCCCGGCCGTGTACAGATCACGGTCTTCGGGTCGACACCGGGAATCGCCGTGGCGATGAGTTCACGGAGCTTGCGCACATAGGTGTGGATGGCGGCTCCGGCAGTACGCGGGGCGTCTCCCGCCCACAGCTCCTGCACACATTCGGCCAGAGAAACATGCTGCCCGCGGCTCATGGACAGAAGCGCCAGCAACTTGGCGGGCTTCAGTGCGGTCGGCGTGATCCTGGCCCCCGATATTCGGACATCGAATGATCCAAGCACAAAGACATCCATCGACTTTCCCCCGAGCTAGTCGTTAGTTACCAGTCACTTGGACTCTAAAAATCAGTCGGCCGGTTTGTCAAACGCCCACCAGCCGTGCCTTCCAGGGCATTTGACGATACTTCCGCAGGTAGAGACCACTGCGGCGAAGTGATCCTCAAGGTCGGTTAAAGAAATCACCAACGCGGCGCCGTGCCCGTGCGTGCAGCGCGGCTGACGTACGGCTGTCCCCGGGCTGAAGCGCGGCTCAACGCCGCCTCCATCAGGACTTCTCCGGAGCTTCACACCGCCTCTACCGCGCTTCGGCGGCAACCCGGGGTGTCCCTATCGTCCCTACCCAACCGGCCCGACCCCGAGGTGAGAGGTGAGGCAAGTGCTGCTGGCAGAGCAAGGGGCATCGCACGGTGTCCCGTGGCGGCTGGCCGTGGACCGCGAGGTGGACGGCGAGGCGCTGCGCGTCTGGGAGCGCCCGGCCCGCACATGCGGGGCCCCGACCATCGTCCTCGTCCACGGCTTCGAGGAGAAGTGGTCGGACTGGACCCCGCTGACCGGTCATCTGCCCGGCGGGGAGCGCCTGTTGGCTCTCGACCTGCCGTGGCGCAACGGTTCCCGCCATCTTTGGGCGGAGCGGGGTTCGTCGACCGCCTGGCTGGAACGCGCCCTTGATCTGCTGCCCGCCCACCCCGACGCCGTGGTGGCCCATTCGTTCGGCGCGACGACTCAGCTGGAACTGCTCACCCGCCGTACCGGACGCCCCTGCGTTCCGACCGTGCTGGTGGCACCCGTCTTCCGGCCCCACGACCAGCCGGTCGACGCCCGGTTCTTCCACGAGGCCATCGGCCGCTTCCGCGGGGTGCTCGCCGACGGGCTGCGGGCCCGGCTGGGACCGCGCGCCGAACGGATCCCCGCGGACATCGTCGAGGTGATGATCAGCAAGGTCCGCGAGCGCGTGGAACCCCACGGCTTCCTGCAGTTCTACGCGATGCTCAGCCGCACTCCCGAGCTGCCGCTGCACCGCATCACGGCGCCCGTGCTGGTCGTCAGCGGCACCCACGACCCCTCGGCCCCGCCGGCCGCGATCGACGAACTCCTGGCATCGGTCCGGGACATCCGGCTCCACCAGGACCCGGAACTCACCCACTTCTGCCAGCTGCAGCAGCCGGACCGGGTGGCCGCGCAGGTCTCCGCCTTCCTGGCGGAGACAGCCCCGTACCACAACGACGAGGAGGCGATCAGTGCATGACCGCGCCTGAAGACCACGACTACGACGTCATCATCAGTGGAGCGAGTGTCGCCGGCAGCGCCGCCGCGATCATGCTCGCCCGGCGCGGTGTCCGCGTGGCGCTGCTGGAGCGCCGGTCGGACCCCGCGGCACACAAGGTGCTGTGCACCCACTACCTCCAGCCCTGCGCCTACCCGGTGCTCGACGAGCTCGGGCTCGTCCCCGAGCTGGAGAAGGCCGGAGCCGTACGCAACGAGGCCCGCTGGTACACCCGTTGGGGGTGGATCGAGCCCAAGGCCGCACCCTCGGGACCCGAACTCCCCTACGCGTACAACATCCGCCGCAGCACGCTCGACCCGATGATCAGGTCCAGCGCCGCGGCGACACCGGGCGTGGACCTGCTGGCCGGTCACGCGGTGACGGGGGTGATCCGGGAGGCCGGGCGCACCGTAGGCGTGCGGGTGACCGGGCCCGACGGGCCGCACGAGCTGCGCGCCCGGCTGGTCGTCGGCGCGGACGGGAAGGACTCGCCGGTCGCACGGTTCGCCGGGATGCCCGCCACGTCTCACGAGAACGAGCGGTTCAGCTACTTCGCGCACTTCAGGAACCTCCCGCTGCGTGACGGCATCACCCACTCCTGGTTCCTGGAGCCCGATGTCGCGTACGCGATGCCGAACGACGACGGGGTCACGGTCGTCGCGGTGATCCCCGACAAGAAGCGGCTGCCGGCCTTCCGCGAGGACCTGGAGGGCGCCTATCTCGACTTCGTCCGCGCCCTGCCCGACGGTCCCGCGATCGACTCCGCCGAGCGCATCACCAAGATCACCGGCACGGTCAACTACCCGCTGCACTCCCGGCGGCCGAGCGCACCGGGGGTCGCCCTCATCGGGGACGCCGCGCTCACCAGCGACCCGCTGTGGGGGGTCGGGGTCGGCTGGGCCCTGCAGTCGGCCCAGTGGCTGGCCGAGGCGGTCGCTCCCGCCGTCACCGGGCGCGGTGACCTCGACCGGGCGCTCACCGCGTACGCCCGCCGCCATCGCCGCGGGCTCGCCGGCCACCAGCATCTGGCCGCCGACTACGCCAAGGCGCGGCCGTTCAACCCGTTCGAGCGGCTGATGTTCTCGGCGGCGGCGCGTGACGCGTCCATGGCCCGCCACATGCACCTGTTCGCGTCCCGGATCATCGGCCCGCTGCGCTTCCTCAGCCCGGTGGCCCTGGCCCGCGCGTCCGCCGTCAACCTGCGCCACCGCGGCGGGCGCAGCCCGGCGCCGGTGCACCTTCCCCACCCCACGTCGTGAACGGGCCCTACGGCCCCCGCACCACCCGTACTTCCCCTGTCACACCCATGAACGAAAGGCGGACGCCATGAGCGCCGACACCACCGTCCTGACCGCCGAGCAGGACACCCAGCTGCGGGACATCGTCATCGAGGTCCTGGAGCTGGACGCGGACGAACTCACGGACACCAGCAGCTTCATCGACGACCACGACGCCGACTCGCTGCTCGCCATCGAGATCCTGGCACGCATCGAGAAGGACCTCGGTGTCACGATCCCCCAGGACGACCTCACCGAGATGGGCAACCTCGACGGCGTCCGTGCCGTGGTCGCCCGGTCCCTCGTCGGGGGTACCGATGCCTGAACCGGGGAACCGCCGCGTCGTCATCACCGGCCTGGGCGCGGTGAGCAGTGCCGGGATCGGCGCCGCCGCGTTCACGGCCTCCATCCGGGCCGGCCGCCGCACCACCTCCCCCATAGCCGGGTTCGACACCACCGGCTTCCCCCACACGTACGCGGGTGAGGTGCACGAGTTCGAACCTGCCGCGTGGCTGCGCCGCATCGCGCCCGGGGAGTGGGGGCGCAGCGCGCAGTTCGCCGCGTCGGCCGCCCGGCTCGCCGTCGCGGACGCGGATCTGTCCGAGGCCGCACTGGCCGGGGCCCGCAGCGGTTCGGTGATGGGCACCACCAGCGGCGAGTCCGCGGTCATCGAGGAACTCGTCGCGGCCTGGGCCGCGGACGGGCTCAAGTCGTTGCCCGGCGAGCGGGTCGGCGCCGTTCCGGCAGGCCGGATCGCCGCCGCGGTCAACAGCGAACTGGGCCTCTCGGGTGAGGCGCTGACGCTCGCCACCGCGTGCTCGGCCAGCAACTACGCGCTGGGCTACGCCTACGACATGGTGGCGAGCGGCGAGGCCGACTACATGCTGGCCGGCGGTGCCGACTCGCTGAACCGGTGGGCGCACGCGGGGTTCTACCGGCTCGGCGCCCTGGCGGAGGAGATCTGCCGCCCCTTCGACGCGGACCGTTCCGGGATCCTCACGGCGGAGGGCGGGGTCGCGCTGCTCGTGGAGCCCTACGACCGTGCCGTCGCACGCGGCGCCCGGATCTACGCCGAGGTGCTCGGCTACAGCGTCAACTGCGATGCCGAGCACATGGTCCACCCGGACCCGACCAGCATCGCCTCGTGCATCAGGGCGGCGCACCGCAGTGCGGGCGTGACGCCCGAGGACATCGACTACATATGCGCCCACGGCACCGGTACCCGCACGAACGACGCCACGGAGGTCAGCGCCGCCCGTGAGGTGTTCGGTGACCGCATCCCGCCGATCAGCTCCATCAAGTCGATGATCGGTCACACCATGGGCGCGGCCAGCGGCTTCGGTGCGCTGATCTGCTGCCAGGCGCTGTACGAGGGCTTCCTGCCGCCGACCGCGGGGGTGGAGCAGGTGGATCCCGCTCTCGGCCCCGGCGTCGATCCCGTACCGGTCTCGGCACGGGCCGCCCGTCCCCGGGTGGTGCAGAACCACGGTTTCGCCTTCGGCGGGAACAACGCCATCACCATTCTGGGAAGGGCCTCATGAGTACCGCCACCGCGGCCGTGACCGCAGACCGCCGGGCTCCCGCCGTCACCCCGCTCGTCATCACCGCGGTGGGGGTGGCGACACCGGCCGGGCTCGGCCTCGAAGCCCTGGGCCGGGCGCTGTCCGGTTCCCTCGCCGTCCACGCGGAGCCGGTCCCCGACGGCGAGACCCCGCCGCCGCGGCCGGTGCGTACCGTTCCCGATCTGCGGACCGCGGAACTGATCGGCCGCAAGGGCGTCCGCCATCTGGACCGTACGACCAAACTCGGGCTGGTGGCCTGCCGGCTGGCCCTGGACTCGCTGGCGGAGCCGGTGGGCGAGCGCACCGGGGTCGTGCTCGGCACCACCACCGGGAGCATCCGCAGTTCCAGCGAGTACTCACTGGAGACGCTGCGCCAGGAGCGCCCCTACCTGGTGAACCCGAGCCTGTTCCCCAACACGGTGATGAACTGCGCGGCCGGCCAGATCGCCATCCGGCACGGGCTGCGCGGGGTGAACGCCACGCTGGCCGGCGGTCATCTGGCGGGGGTGCAGGCCCTGCGCTACGCCCGCAACGCACTGCGTCAGGGACAGGCCGACCGTCTGCTGGTGGCCGGCGTGGAGGAGTTCTCCCCGCAGACGGCGTGGGGGTGGCACCGGTCCGGTGCGCTCGCCGCCGCCGCACCGGTGGGCGAGGGTGCGGCGGCCCTCATGGTCGAGCCCGAGGAGGTGGCCGGGGCCGCGGGGCGGCCGGCGCTCGCCCGCGTCCTGGCGTGCGAGACCGGGTTCGCGACGCGTACCGGCCTGGCCGCCGGGCTGGTCTCCGTGATCGGCACGGCTCTGGAGCGCAGCGGCAGGTCCCCCGCCGAGGTGACCACCGTCTCGCTGGGCGCCACCGGCCGGACCGGCCTGGAGCGGCTGGAGGAGCGTGCCGTGGTCCGGGCGCTGGGCGCGCTGCCCGGCCGGGTCGTGCGGGTCAAGGAGACGGTCGGCGAGTGCCTCAGCGCCGACGGGCTGCTGCAGGTCGCCGCGGTACTCGCCCCTGAGCCGGCGGACGGCGGCGCCCGCGGCGGCACGGCCGTGATCACCTCGCTGTCCGTGGACGGGCTGGTGGGCTGCGCCGTGCTGGACCTGGACGGGTCCGCCGGCTGACCGGTCCGCACCCGTGGGGGCCGGTGCGGACCGCACCGGCCCCCGCGCACCACTCCCGACGCAGGAAGGAAGCCCATGTCATCGACACCGATACCGCCGGCACGCACGGCCGCCGGGGCTCCCGGCAGCCCCGGCGAGCTGGTCGCCGCGTGCCTCTCCGGTTCACAGACCGCCTGGGCGGCTCTCGTCGAGCGGTACGCCCCCCTGGTGTGGACGGTCGCCCGCTCGCACCGGCTCAGCTCCGCCGACTGCGAGGAGGTGTTCCAGCTGACCTGGCTGCGGGTCTACCAGAGCCTTCCCGGGATGCACACGCCGGAGCGGTTTCCGGCCTGGCTCACGACGTGTGCGCGCCGCGAGAGCCTGAAGCAGTACGAACGCTCGGGGCGGTACGTGCCGGTGGGCGACGCGGGAAGTCTGGAACGGCCCGTGGCGGCGCAGCCCGGTCCGGAGGACGCCCTGCTGGCCCGGGAGCGCGACGCGGAGGTTCTGGTCGCCCTGGCCGAGCTGCCCGACCGCGACCAGCGGCTGCTGGCGCTGCTCAGCGCCGATCCGGCTCCCGGTTACGACGAGGTCAGCCGCCGTCTCGGCATCGCCCGGGGTTCCGTGGGTCCGCTGCGCGGCCGGGCGCTGCACCGTCTCGCGGAGCAGTTGCGCAGGCGGGAGGCCGTCAGTGAGGCCTGCGCTGCACCGGTGTGACAGCGTCCGTCCGGGCGGGCGCCCGACCGGCGTCGCCCTCGGCGTCCTCCGGGGCGGGGGCGGTTCCCGGCGCGGGCCACGAGGCGATCTCGGCCACCAGGGCGAGCGGCGGCCGGCCCAGCGCCGTGCGCAGTGCCTCCAGAGCCGCGTCCTCGTCGCTCTCCGCGTGCCGTGCGGAGTCACTGCCTCGCATCGTGTGCCCTTCCGCCGTTGTCGGGTGCCGGGTTCGGATCGTGCCGGGCTCGTGCGGCCCGGCCGGGGGCCCGAGCCCTCCCGGCGGCGTCGATGACGGACGCCGCCGGCAATCTACCGCTCCGCGGCCGGGGCGGCGCCGTCGCGTCGCGCGCCGATACGGCGAGGGCGGCGACGAGGCCGTCGGGCGCCCGGAGGTCCACGAGCCGCCACCGGGGCTCCGCGGACGCGTCCGGAGCGGCGCCCAGTCCGTGCGCGAGCCCCGTCCCCCGCCCCTTCGCCAACGCCTCCGTGCGCACCCACAGCCGGGCGAACGCCGCGGAGCGTTCGGCCTCGGGCAGTGTGTCCAGCAGGGTTCGCTGCCCGGGCGGCAGCCATCGGGCGACCGTGCGGACGGTGCGTTCAGCCACCCGGCCGTTCTCCACGTCCACTCCCACGGGCTCGTCCGCGAAGGCGTAGACGGCCTCGTCGCCGGTGTGTGCCATCGAGAACTCGAAACCCCGCGCACCTGCCACGAAGGGGCGCCCGTGGGGCCCGCCGCACTCCGGGCAGACGGCCCGCCCCAGTTCGAGTTCCCCGGGTTCGCCGCCCAGCCGCGCCGCGATCAGGACGCGCAGGGCCGCGTGGGCCATGATCTTGCGGTGCCGGCTCAGGGGCCGGCGGAGCCGTGCGGCCCGCTCCCGCTGCCGGGGGCCGAGCAGCCGCTCGGCCGCCGCCGTGTCCGCACCCGGCGGCGGCACGGTGAACCACCAGATGTGCGGTCCTGCCGGGGCCACCGCCGGGTGCGGCACGGTCACAACGCCACGCCTCCGTCGACCTGGAGGACCTGCCCCGTGATGTAGGACGCCTTGTCGGACAGCAGGAACCCGGTGAGGTCCGCGACCTCCTGGGCCGTTCCGAAGCGGCGGAGCGGCACCGCGGCCAGTGCGTCCTTGCGCGCCTTGGCGCTCAGTCCGTCCGTCATGTCCGTCTCGATGAAGCCCGGGGCCACGACGTTGACCCGGATGCCCTGCCGGGCGAGCTCCTTGGCGAGCGTACGGCTGAGGCTGTTCACGCCTCCCTTGGAGGCGGCGTAGTTGGCCTGGGTGGCGTGGCCGTAGACGCCGGCCACCGAGGAGATGTTCACGATCGCGCCGGTCCGCCGCTTGAGCATGCCGAAGCCCACGGTCCGGCAGAAGTTGAAGGTGCCGGTGAGGTTGGTGTCGATGACCGAGGTCCAGTCGGCGACGGGCATCATCACCAGGTGGTTGTCCTTGACGATCCCGGCCGAGTTCACCAGCCCGTACACCGGGCCGAGTTCCCCCTCCGCCCGCTTGACGAAGGTCTCGACCGCCTCGTGGTCCGTGACGTCGCACGGTTCGTGGAAGACGGCGGCCCCCTGCGCGCGCGCCAGGTCCGCGGTCTCCTCCGCGGCCGCGGACGCGGAGCGCCCGCAGAACGCGATGTCGTACCCCTGCGCGGCGAGGTGCACGGCGACGGCCCGGCCTATGCCGCGGCTGCCGCCGCTGACCATGACCAGGCGCCGCTGCGCGTCGTCGGTACCGGTGGAGGGGGGAGCGGCGTGCGTGGCGGTCATCGGTTCTCCCAGATGGCGAGGGCACGGGCCTGGATGTCGGCGGAGAAGTTGTCCTTGAAGGCGGTGCTGCGGGCGCGCTTGTCCTCGTCGGGGTGGAGGAGGCAGTCGTACGCGATCTTCGGTCCCCCGTCGACGAGTTCGTCGCGGGAGTAGAAGACGTGCAGGGGCGTGACCTTCTGGTGCTCGATGAGGAGCTGGCCCCGGGTGGGGTGGCTGCGGGTGTGGAACGCCCACATCACGTCGCGCAGGTCGGTGGGGTCGATGTCGTCGTCCAGGACCATGATCCGGGTGACCCAGTAGCCGACCTTGGGACGCAGTGCCACCTGGGCGACGGCCTGGGTGAGCATGCGGGTGCTGGTGAAGGCGGAGCGTTCGCGCCAGTCCCGCGGGACGGTCACGGCCAGCAGGTTGATGGCGGTCTCGGGCACGATCCAGGCCGCGGTGACGGGTATCCCGGCCGCGCGCAGCTGGTACAGGGCCTCGGCCGAGTAGGTGACGCCGACCGCGGTGTGGTCCTCCTCGACCGGCTTCCCGGCCGAGACGACGGGCAGGATCGGGTCGTCGCGGTGGGTGATGGCGCTGATGTGGAAGACGGGCCAGGGGTTGGCCCGGCCGGTGAGGTAGCCGGCGTACTCCCCCATCGGGCCCTCCGGCGCCGTCTCGTCGAGGGAGACGTGGCCCTCGATGACGATCTCGGCGGTGGCCGGCACCTCCAGGTCCACGGTCCTGCAGCGCACGAGTTCCAGCGGCTCACCGAAGTGGGCGCCCAGGTAACCGGATTCGTCGGTCCCGGACGGCAGTCCCATGCCGCAGGCGAAGGGCACGGCCGGTTCGGCGCCCTGGACCAGGGCGAACGGCATGGGCTCGCCGCGTTCGCGCCACATCGCGAAGATCTTCCCGATGTCCTGGAGCGGCCGGACCATGCCCGCCATGCGACGGCCGTCGATCATCATGACGCGGGCGATGGACCAGTTGGTCCAGCTGCCGTCGGGGGTCCGCACGACGATGGCGCCCCAGGTGTTGATGTAGCGGCCGCCGTCACCGTCGTGGATGAGGGGGACGGGAAAGGAGTCCAGGGTCGCGTCGTCGCCGAGGAGAACGTTCTCCTGGCACGGGCCCGAGTCGACGACGACCGGCGCGACGGGCTCGCGGCCGCGCGCGGCCGTCAGCTCCCCGACGATCTCCAGGGGGTGCGCGTCCGCGGCCAGGCCGAGGGAGAGGGCGACCCGGGCCCAGCGCGATCCGGGCACGGAGCTGAGCGCGCCGGGTGCCCCGAGGACCCGGAAGCCCGGTGCGTACCCCTTGACCGAGGTGAACAGCGGGGCCTGGTCGCGGTTCTCGGCGCTGCGGCGGATGACCGCACCGATCTCCAGGTGGGTGTCCGCCGGCGTGTGCAGTTCCCGTACGTCGCCCAGTTCGCGGAGCGCGTCGAGGTAGTCGCGCAGGCTGGTCAGATGTTTCGTCATATACGTGTCCTCAGACGTGGATCGCGCTCTTGTCGAGCTGTCGTGTCGTGACGGCGGCGGTGCCGTCCGCAGTCGTCGCGCCGGCCGGCGGTGCGGCCTCGCCCCAGCGCGGGAAGGCCCCGGTGTCGATGCCGAACAGGTCGAGCACCCGGCCGACGGACTGGTCGATCACGTCCTGGAGGCCGGCGGGACGCGTGTAGAAGGCCGGGACGGGAGGTGCGACGATGCCGCCGTTCTCCGTCACCGTCGTCATGTTGCGCAGATGCGTGAGCGTCAGCGGCGTCTCGCGCACCATGAGCACCAGCCGGTTGCGCTCCTTGAGCGTCACGTCGGCGGCGCGGGCGAGCAGGGTGTCGCAGGTGCCGACGGCGATCTGCGCGAGCGACTTCATCGAGCAGGGGGCGACGATCATGCCGCGGGTGCGGAACGAACCGCTGGCGACGGGTGCGCCCACGTCCTCGGGCGAGTAGTGGAAGTCCGCCAGTTCCTGCACCTGGGCGACGGTCAGATCGCTCTCGTACGCGAGTGTCAGCCGCGCCGACCGCGACATCACCAGGTGGGTCTCGATGCCCGCCGCCCCGAGGGCCTGCAGGGCGCGGATGCCGTAGGCGATGCCGGTGGCGCCACTGATACCGACCACCATCCGGTTCGCCGCACGGGGGTGCGCGGGGTGATTCATGTACGTCCTCTCCTTCCCGCGAGAGCGGCTCACGGGGTTTTCCTGCATGGGCGGGTCCGGGGCTATTCCTCGGGGGCCTGGACGACCGCGGTGGACCAGGTGAAGCCCCCGCCCGCGCCCGCGACCACGGCGAACTCGCCGGGCATGAGCATCCGGTGGGTGACGATGTCGGCCATGTTCGCGAGCATGTCGCCCGCGCCCAGGTGCCCCGTCCTGCCCCCCAGCAGCACGGTCTCCGCCTTGAGCAGGCCCGCCACGGAGCCGTACATCACGTCGACCAGCCGGGGCCCCATGCGGGGCATCGTGAACAGCCGGATGCGCGGGTCGTCCCCCTCCAGGCCCGCTTCCTCCAGGGCCTGGAGCAGGGAGGCGCGGACATGGACGCGCGCGGCCTCCGGAAAGGCCTCCTTGCCCACCGCCTCGTAGAAGTCCTTCCGCTCGGCGTTCGTCTCCCAGGTCTTCCGGTCCTGCATCGGTACCTGGGTGAAGGGCCGGTTGCCGCGCTCCATCCCCTCCAGGCGGCTGGCCGTCGAGTGGGTCAGGGACAGCAGTCTCAGATCGTCCCGGCCGCCGTCGCGCCGGTGCAATAGGGCGGCTGTCGCGCCGTCGCCGTATCCGATGTCGGAGTGCATGCTCCAGCGGTCCCACTCGGGGGCGTAGTACCGCTCCGCGGTGGTGACCAGCGCGCCGGTCAGCGCGGGGTCGCCGACGAGCTGGGTGGCGGCGAGGAGGAGTCCGGTGGCGCCGCCGGTGCACAGCGCCTCGATCCCGAAGGGGAGCGCCGTGGAGGGCAGGCCCAGCTCGCTCGCTATGTAGTGCGCGTACGACCACTTCTCGTGGCCCTGGTGGAAGACCCGCGCATGGGCGAGGAAGCCGACCCTCTCCGGATCCCAGCCCGCGCGGGCCAGGGCCCTGCGGCCGGCCCGCACGGCCATCTCGGGTGCCGCCAGCTCCGCGGTCACGGGCAGTTCCGTGACGCCCAGCTGCCTCCCGCGCTCCTCGGTCAGACGGCCCGCGGCCACCTGTGCCCCCGTGGTCTCGGTGGTGCCGGGCAGCCAGGTGGTGACCGCCTTCACTCCCAGTCCGCCCTCGAACCTCATGTCCTGATCTCCTTCTTCCGCCGCACGCTGACAGACCTACAGAGCCGCGTGCCGGCGTGGTGGATACAGGCGGCCGGGAGGCATTCGGCAGGTGCTGCGGGCAGAAGGAAGCCGCCCGGACCCGGACGGGGGTTCCGGGATCCGGGCGGCGGTCGTGGGGTGTTACGCGGCGGCGTCCGCCGGGCCGGTGCGCCTGGTCAGGGTGAGCCCGACGAGCAGGGCGAGGATGCCGATGCCGGCCGCGATGAACCATGCGTGCCGGAAGGCGTCCACGGTGGCGGATCCCGCGCCGGGGGTGCCGAGCACGGCGATGAACACCGAGATGCCGATGACCAGCCCGACCTGCCGGACCATCATGTTGACGGCGGAACCGGTGGCGAAGGACGCGGGCGGCAGGTCCTTGGTGACCAGGCCGACCAGGGCGGTCGTGCCGAGGATGGTGCCGACCGGGGTCAGCAGGGCTCCGGGCAGCAGCATCGTGACGTAGTCGGGTTCGCTCTGTGCGGCGATACCCCACCACAGGACGCCCGCGGCGAGCAGGGCGCAGCCGATGACCACGACCGTGGCGGCCCCGAACCTCTTCACCAGCCGGCCCGTGGACATGGCCATCACCGGCATCAGGAAGGTGCCGGGTGCGAGCGCGAGCCCGGTCTCCAGCGCGGAGTACCCCCAGACGTTCTGGCACCACAGCATGAACGAGAACAGCATCGCGCCGAAGCAGGAGTTGAACACGAGCGCCGTGAGGTTGGCCAGGCTGAAGGACCGGACGCGCAGGAGCGAGAAGGCGACCACGGGGTTGGGGTGCCGGGCGGAGCGCCGGAAGAACTCGGCCAGGCAGACGACCGTCAGGGCGAAGCTGCCGAGCACCCGCGCGGAGCCCCAGCCCCATTCGGGCGCCTTGATCAGCGCCAGGGAGGCGGCGCCGACCGCGAGGACGATCAGGAGCGATCCGAGCAGGTCGGGCAGCGGCCCGCGCTCGGACTGCGTGGCGGTGGGCAGCACACGGCGTCCGACCAGGAGAGCGACGATGCCGAACGGCAGGTTGATGAGGAAGATCCAGCGCCAGTCGAGATTGACGAGCGCGCCGCCGACGATGGGGGCGAGCGCCGCGGCGACGCCGCCGACCGCCGTCCAGGCCCGTACGGCGCCGCCGCGCCGCTCCGCGGGATAGGTGGCGAGCAGCAGGCCGAGCGAGGTGGGGACCATCGCCGCCGCTCCCACGGCCTGCAGCACCCGGGCCGCCACCAGCATGGGCACGCCCTGGGATGCCGCGCACGCCGCCGAGGCGAGGGTGAACAGTCCCAGGCCGAGGAGGAAGCCACCCTTTCGGCTGGAACGGTCCGAGAGCCGTCCGGCCGGGACGAGGGCTGCGGCGAACACGATCGAGTAGGCGTTCAGCGTCCAGGAGAGGCCGGCCGCCGTGCTGCCGCTGAAGTCGGCCTCCAGGGCGGGGAACGCGACGTTGACGATCATCATGTCGAGGCTCGACATGACGAACCCCGCGCACACCACGAGAAAGACCAGTTTGCGGCGCCGCACGTCCGCCGCGGACTCCGGTGGCGGTGCCGCCACGCTCTCGGCGGGGACCGCGTCCCCTGCGGTCTGAGTCATGTCTTCCCTCTCCCTCGCTCGGCTGGCAACGCCATTAAGGTAGCAGTGACTAACTACTCAGTCAACGAGATCGGCGGCCCGCTGCCGATCGCCCCGGCCCCGTCGCGTGGTTTCATGTGAACCATGGACCGAATGACGGGCGAAGAGCGCCGCAAGCAGATTCTGCAAATTGCTTCCGAAGAGTTCTCCCGCGGGGGCTATTACGGCACCTCGGTGGAGACGATCGCCCGCAAAGCAGACATCAGCCAGCCCTACGTGTTTCGAATCTTCGGCACCAAGAAGGGTCTCTTCATCTTTGTCGTGGAAGATTCCTTCGACCGGATCGTCGCCTCCTTCAATGAGGCGGCAGAAGGCCTTGAGGGGGTCGAAGCCCTCGTGGCCATGGGCGACCGATATCGCTCACTCGTGCGCGACCGGATATTCCTCCTGATTCAGCTCCACGGCTTCGCCGCCTCCGACGACCCGAAGATCCGAAGCGCCGTGCAAACGGGATTCGGGCGCATGTGGAATACGATTCAGGAGAATTCCGGAGCCGATGACGTCACGGTGAAACGGTTTCTGGCTCTGGGCATGATGCTGAACGATATGGCTGCCATGGATCTGTGGAACCTGGACGAACCGTGGGCCAAGGCCTGCGTGGCGTCCCTCCCCGTGGAGAGCTGGTCCGGCTGACGTGACCGACGGGCTGCCGCCCGTACCCCGGAGGGCCGGTCCCGCGGGACGGGAGGGCGGCCCCTCCCGTCCCGTCCCCGCCGGGTCAGGCGGCGGACCGCGGCCTCTCGTCCGTCTCCGCTCCCTGCGTCCACGCCTCGACGATCAGGCCGTCGACGATGCGCAGGATGTCCACGCCGACCCAGGTGATCCGCTTGCCGGGCACGTCCGACGGCCAGCCGGTCCGGCCCAGGCAGGTCGCGGTGCCGAACCAGCGGCAGACCGCGAGCTCACCGTCGGCCACCGGCCCGAAGTCCGTCTCGTACCGCAGGCCGTCGAACTTCCCCGTGAAGCCGCTCACCCAGTCGGCCATCGAGGCGGCGTCCCGGATCGTGGCCGGATCGATCGTCGCCCCCGCCGTCGGCAGGTGAAGCCGGTACTCGGCACCGATGATCTTGTGTGCGGCCTGTGGGTCCTCGTTCCACATCTCCAGCCAGCCGTCCCACACCTCGGCCGCCGTACGTGTGCTCGCCACCATGAATCCGTCCCTCTCGCTCGCCGGGTACCGCTCCTGCGGGCCCGCACGCGGCGGAGCCCATGGACACAGAGCGCCCGGACCCCGTGTCACGTACACCTGGGCCCGGGTGTATCCGCGGCCCCGCCCCGCCGGTCTGTCGGACTGCGACGGCCCGTCCGGGGCCGCGCCCCAATGGGCGGAGCCCAGAACGGGGGAACCTGTATGCGCTTCAGCGACGGTCTGACCATCGAAGCAACCGCCACCTGGCTGCCCGCCACCACCGAGAGCGGATACGCGCTGGTGGCCGACGGTGTCCTGGACCCGGAGATCCCGGCCGCCGCGGGGGTGGTCGAAGTGCCGGTCTCCCACCGGGAGTCGGCCCCCGACATGGCGGTGCTGGCCGGCCGGCGCGCCCTGGACGGCGCGGGTGTCCGGCCCGCCGACGTCGGCCTGCTGGTGCACAACTGGATCTATCACCAGGGCCACGACTTCTGGTCCCCCGCCCACTACGTGGCCGACCGGATCGGAGCCAGGAACGCCCTCCCCTTCGGCATCCAGCAGATGTGCCACGCCGGCGCCATGGCCCTGCACACGGCCGCGGCCCACCTCACGGCCGACCCTTCGTACGGCACCGCCCTGGTGACGACCGCCGACCGGTTCGGCCCGACCGGATTCGACCGCTGGCGCGGCGACTACCAGGTCGCCTACGGGGACGGGGCGACCGCCGCCGTCCTCGGCCGTTCCGGTAACGGCCTCCGGCTGATCTCCCACGCGCTGCGGGCGGCTCCCGACATGGAGTCCATGTACCGCGGCGCCGACGCGTTCAGCTCCGCCCCGTTCGACCACGGCCGCCCCCTGGACATCCGCCGGACCAAGCGGGCCTTCATCGAGTCCGGGGGCATGGACCTGTTCGCCAAGACCGGCCCCGAAGCGGTGCGCGCCGTCCTGCTGCAGTCGCTGTCGGAAGCGGGCCTGAACGCCGACGACCCACGGATCCGGTACGTCGCACTGCCCCGGCTCGGCCCCAAGGTCCTCGGCCTGATGTACCTGCCGGTCATCCAGGAGCTGCTGACGGCGCAGCCGTTGCACCTGGGCGCGCGGACCGGCCACCTGGGCTGCGGCGACCCGCTGGCCAACCTCACGGACATCACCGCACAACGTCTGCTGGAGCCCGGGGAGTTCGCCCTGCTGCTCACCGGCGGGGGCGGATTCACCTGGTCCTGCCTCGTGGTCCAGCAGACCGGCGGCGGCGCGGGAGGGCGACGGCCGTGACCGCCGGCACGCCCTAGCATGGGCGCCCTGCGCACTTCGCAGGCCGGGTACATCGGGGAGGGACCCACACGTGGTCGCACACACACGCACCGGGGCGCTGGTCGTCGCCGCAGTCATGCTGGCGGGAGCGCTCGCCGGCTGCGGGGGCGGCACGGACGACAAGCCGGGGAAACAGGCGCAGACCAGCGCAGCCGCCCCGTCGTCCGCCACCCCTGCGTCCACCGCCGGCGGACTGCCGCCGCTGCCCGCGTCCCTCACCTCGCAGCGGCTGGAGTGGAAGCGCTGCAAGGCCCCCGAGGGCGGCAGTGCGCCGGGCTCGGCCTGGCGGTGCACGACGGTCGACGTGCCGCTGGACTACGCGAAGCCGGACGGGGACACGATCGGGATCGCGCTGATCCGCAAGGAGGCGCGGGACAAGGGGCGCCGGCTCGGTTCGATGCTGTTCAACTTCGGTGGTCCCGGCGGTTCGGGGGTCTCCATCCTGCCGCGCGCCGCCGGTTCGTACGGGTCCCTCAACACCCGCTACGACCTGGTCGGTTTCGATCCGCGCGGGGTCGCGGCGAGCGCCGGGGTGCGGTGCCGCACCGACCGGGAGCAGGACAGCACCAACCGGAAGATCGACATGACGCCGGACACCGCGGCCGAGGAGGCGGCGTTCATGAAGGACGGCGCCGCCTTCGGGGCCGGCTGCGAGCGCCGCTCCGAGAAGGTCCTGCCGTTCGTCGGCACGACGAACGCCGCCCGGGACGTGGACCTGATCCGTGCGGTCCTCGGCGACAGGAAGCTGACGTACTTCGGGATGTCGTACGGCACCGAGCTGGGCGGCACCTACGCGCACCTCTTCCCCAAGAACGTCGGCCGCACGGTCTTCGACGCGGTCGTCGACCCCACCGCGGACACCGTGGGCCACGCCCGTAACCAGACGACCGGCTTCCAGCGGGCGCTGGAGAACTACCTCAAGGACCGCGGCCAGGACCCGAAGGCGGGCACCCGGCGCATCGCGGCGCTGCTGAAGCGGATCGACGCCGAGCCGCTGCCGACGGGGACGGACCGCGAGCTCAACGAGTCGCTGGCGATCACCGGCATCGTGCTGCCGCTGTACTCCAAGTCCAGCTGGCCCACGCTCACCCAGGCCCTGGACGAGGCGGAGGACGGCACCGGCAGCATGCTGCTGCAGCTCGCCGACTCGTACAACGGCCGTGACGAGAAGGGCCATTACGACACCCAGAACCACTCCCAGCGGGCCATCTCCTGCGCGGACACCACGGCCCGGCCGACGGCCGCCGAGGCGAGGGCGATCGTGCCGGAGTTCGCGAAGCTGTCCCCGGTCTTCGGCCCGTTCCTGGCCTGGGACACCGCGGGCTGGTGCGCGGACTGGCCGGTGAAGGGCGAGCACGACACCCCGGAGGCGAGCGCGCCGGGTGCCGGTCCGATCCTGGTCGTGGGGACGACGGGCGACCCGGCGACACCGTACGAGGGTGCGCGGAAGATGGCGGACGAGCTCGGCGAGGGCGTCGGCATCCTGCTCACCAACAAGGGCGAGGGGCACGGCGCCTACGGCGGGAGCAGCTGTGTGACGTCGACCGTGGACGCGTACTTCCTGGACGGGAAGGTGCCGGCGGACGGCAAGACCTGTTCGTAGCGGGCGGGCACATGACGAAGGGGCCGGTCCGCGTGAGTGCGGACCGGCCCCTTCGTGTGTGCGTGCGTGCTCTAGTACACCGGCTTCTCGGGCTCGATCTGGTTGACCCAGCCGATCACGCCGCCGCCGACGTGCACCGCGTCGGCGAAGCCCGCCGACTTGAGGACCGCGAGGACCTCCGCGCTGCGGACACCGGTCTTGCAGTTCAGGACGATGCGCTTGTCCTGCGGGAGGTCCTGGAGGGCGTTGCCCATCAGGAACTCGTTCTTCGGGATCAGCTTGGCGCCGGGGATCGCGACGATCTCGAACTCGTTCGGCTCACGGACGTCGATCAGCTCGATCTTCTCGTCCGCGTCGATCCACTCCTTGAGCTGCTTGGGAGTGATCGTGGAGCCGAGCGCAGCCTCCTGGGCCTCCTCGGACACGACGCCGCAGAAGGCCTCGTAGTCGATGAGCTCGGTGACGGTCGGGTTCTCGCCGCAGACCGCGCAGTCGGGGTCCTTGCGGACCTTGACCTGGCGGTACTGCATCTCCAGCGCGTCGTAGATCATCAGCCGGCCGACGAGCGGGTCGCCGATGCCGGCGAGCAGCTTGATGGCCTCGTTGACCTGGATGGAGCCGATGGACGCGCAGAGCACGCCCAGGACACCGCCCTCGGCGCAGGACGGAACCATGCCGGGGGGCGGCGGCTCCGGGTAGAGGCAGCGGTAGCAGGGGCCGTGCTCGGACCAGAAGACGGACGCCTGGCCGTCGAACCGGTAGATGGAGCCCCAGACGTACGGCTTGTTCAGCAGGACCGCGGCGTCGTTGACGAGATAGCGGGTGGCGAAGTTGTCCGTGCCGTCCACGATCAGGTCGTACTGGGCGAAGATCTCCATCACGTTCTCGGCTTCGAGCCGTTCCTCGTGAAGGATCACGTTCACCAGGGGGTTGATCCCCTGCACGGTCTCCTTGGCCGACAAGGCCTTGGACTTGCCGATGTCGGCCTGGCTGTGGATGATCTGCCGCTGCAGGTTCGACTCGTCGACCTCGTCGAACTCCACGATGCCGAGCGTTCCGACACCGGCGGCGGCCAGGTACATCAGGGCCGGCGAGCCGAGACCGCCGGCGCCCACACAGAGCACCTTCGCGTTCTTCAGCCGCTTCTGCCCGTCCATCCCGACATCCGGGATGATCAGGTGGCGGGAGTACCTGCGGACCTCGTCGACGGTGAGCTCAGCAGCTGGCTCGACCAGGGGTGGCAGCGACACAGGAACCTCAACAATGCAGGTGGTCGGTTTCTACGTACTTCGACTACGTACGGTTGTTCTTGCCGTAACACTGCCACGCCCCTTCTCATTCCGAGATACCAGGTCCGATCCGCGAGACGATTTCGTCCCAGTACCTGGGCAGAGTCGCGAATGGATCGGTTTGTCCGCGCCCGTTCGCCGGATCCGTCTCACCGGTGCGGTCCGTGAAGAAGATCGTCCCGGCGCCCTGCCAGCGGGCGATGCGCATCGCCTCCTCCAGGTGGGTGCGCGGGACACCGTGGACGAAGTGGGCGAACCGGCCGGGCGGATAGCCGGCCGTCCACTCCGCCACCTGCGACCAGCGGTAGTCGGTCCACGCCCCGCGGAAGGTGACCAGCTGGTCGGCGGCCTCCGCGTAGCCCGGATACGGATGGGTGTCGTGCCCGAGCACCAGGTGCCCGCCGTCCTGCCCGCTGTCGCTCTCCTCCAGGAGGGCGGCGAGCGTGCCCGTGAGCCGGCGGACCGCCGGGAGGTCGGGGCGCTCGGCCGGACAGCGGTCGAGGTAGAAGCCGTCGACCCGGTACCAGTCCAGGTAGGAGCGCGCGTCGGCGATCAGCTCGCCGAAGGGCCGGTTGCCGTACGCCAGATCGAGCTGTCCCAGCAGCCGGCCGGCCGACGCGCGCACCGAGTCCTGCGACTCCTCGCCGTGGACGGCCCGCTCCCGGGCGTTGCGGAGCCGGCCCGCCGCTTCCAGGCAGTGCGGGTCGGGGCGGGTGCCGGGGCCGTTGTCGATGTCGAGGACGGCCCAGTGCAAGGGGGTGCCGGGGCGGGCGAGCTCGGCCCATTCGACCGGTGCGAGCAGCGGGTGCGCGCAGCCGGGGACGCCGAAGCCGAGCTGTTCGGCACCGCTGGTGCGGCGGGCGGTGCCGGTACTGGTCAGATACGGCACGCCGCCTCCATCCAGATGTCGGCGAGGGACTCCTCCAGATTGATCCGGGGACGCCAGCCGAGCCGGTCCCTGGCGGTGCGGACGTCGGCCTGCTGCCAGGCACCGCAGCCGTCCGGGTAGGGGGACGGTGTGGCCGAGAGGTGTTCCATGACCGATTCGGCGGACGTGCGGGGGGCGCCGATGGGCAGCCGGGCGGGGGGCGTGTCCAGTTCGTGGAGCGCGCCCGCGTATCCGGCGACCTTGGCGAGGACCGCGGCGGCGTCACGGAGGCGCACGGCGCGGCCGGTACCGATGTTGACGACGCCCTGGGCGGCGGACAGCGACGCGGCGTGCACGGCGCGCGCGACGTCCCGGACGTCGACGAAGTCGCGCTGGACACCGAGGCCGCTGAGCTTCAGCTCGCCGTCGCCCGACTGCATGGCGCGGCGCATCGCCTCGGCGAGCCGGCCGAGCGGGGAGCCGGCCGGGGTGCCGGGTCCGACCGGCGAGAAGACCCGCAGCACGACGGCGTCGAGGCCGGAGCCGAGGACGAGTTCGGTGGCGGCGAGCTTGCTGACGCCGTACGGGCCGCCGGGGCGCGGGATGGCGTCCTCGGCCGTGGACGAGCCGGGCTGCGAGGGCCCGTACTCCGACGAGCAGCCGACCTGGACCAGCCGGGCGGTGCAGCCGCTGCGCCGCATCGCCTCGCAGACCGTGGCGACGGCGACGGTGTTGTGGCGGGTCAGGTCGCGGGCCCCGCCCCGGGTGGCGCCGGCGCAGTTGACGACGACTCCGGGGTGGACGGCGTCCAGGAAGCGGGTGAGCGCTCCGGGGCTGCCGCCGGCGAGGTCGAAGCGGACGTCGGCGTCGTCGCCGCGGCCGAGCGCCGTGAGGTGCACGGCGGGGTCGGCGAGCAGCCGGTCGGCCACGAACCGGCCGAGGAATCCGTTGGCTCCGAGCAGCAGCACCCTCATCGCGCGCCCCCTCGGTGCCGACGGCGGGCTGCCGGTGCGGGGTATTGGGGGGTCATGTCCGGTGTCTCCTTGGGGCAGTTGTGTGCGGTGCGGGAAGGGGCCCGCGGCGTCGGCTCCGCGGGGCTGTGGTGTGCGTGTGCGTCAGGCGGCGGTGTGGGCGGAGGCCCGGGAGAGGGCGACGGTGGCGGTGGTCAGCAGGCCGAGTGCGGCGGCGCCGCAGGCGAGGGCGGGTACGGCTCCGGTGCCCCCGGCCGCGACGAGGGCGTCGACGGGCCGGGCCACGGCGTCGAGGCCGGGCAGCCGGCCGGCCAGGACCAGGGCGGGGGCGGCGGCCTCGACGGCGCAGGCGGCGGCGAGTCCGGTGGCGGCGGGTTCGGGGAAGCCGTGCACGGTGAGGAGCCGGGCCAGCAGGAGCAGTACTCCGAGCGCGGCGGCCCCGACCGCGGAGCCGCCTCCGCCGATCCCCAGTCCGGCCAGGTACAGCAGCCCGCCGAGGACGCAGAGGAAGAACGCGACGGCTGCGAAGAGCAGGGGGCGCACCCCGGCGGCGAACTCCTCCAGTGCGCGGCTGCCGTTGAGTTTGCGGTGCGCGTGGACGGAGAAGAGGTGGGCGCACCAGGCCGCGGGGGCGACGGCCACGGCGAGTCCGAGCAGCGGGGCCGGGGTGATGTCCCAGGGGCCTTCGGGGCCGCCGCTGAGGACCTGGTGGAGCAGGGCGTCGCCGTACAGGACGTAGCCGAGCAGCCAGCAGCCGAAGAGGCTCGCGGCACCGGAGGAGCGGCCGTCGGCGCAGAGGGGGCCGGAGCGCAGGGCGAGGGCGAGCGCGAGGAAAGCGAGGAGCGCGCCGCCGCTGCCGATGGCGAGCCGTGCGTCGCCGCCGAGCACTCCGTCGGTGAGCCGCAGCGCGATGAAGGACGCCAGACAGGCGGCGCCCGGCAGCAGCGCCCGGAGCGACCAGGCGGCGCGCGTCTCGATGTCGCGCGCCGGAGCGAAGGACGCTCCGACGGGCTCCCCCGCGACCCCGGGGACCCGTGCGAAGAGTTCCTCGGCGAGCGAGAACACGTCGCGGTGCCGGTAGCGGGCCGCGGTGCGGTCGGTGACGCCGTGGGCCTCCAGTCCGGCGGCGATCTCCAGCGGGTCGACGGCCCGTTCGCAGAGGTCGGTGGCGAGCTTGCGCGCCGGAGCGGTGTGCGCGACCTCGGGGGCGCGGGGGGTGGGGCCGGGAGTGGGGTCGAGGTCGGGGTCGGCGGCAGGGTCGGGCGGCGGTTCCGTCTGCTCCTGGGCGGGGCCGGGCGCGGCGGTCGGTGCGGGGGCGGGTGCCGGGGCCGGCGCGCTCACGGTGACGTCGACGTCACCATCACCATCGACGCCCACGTCACCATCGACGTCACCGTCACCGTCATCCGAAGCGCCCGGCGCGCCGGCGTCCGCTGGTGCGGCGGGCAGCCCCCACGCCGGTTCGGAGATGTCCACGACCAGGGTGCCCGAGGCCGACGCCCACGAGCGCTGGTCCCCGTTGCTGTTGGTCTTCGGTGTGCCGAGTGCCTCGGGCACCTCGGTCGGGCGGCCCATCGTCGTTCCTCCGTGCTCGTCACCGGGTGCACCGGTCGGTCCCGGTCGTTTCGTACGGCCCGGCCCGGCCGTCTCCTGGTCACACATCGCCGTCCCCCGCGCCGCGCGCTCCGGCGCCGACTCCCTGACCGGCCCAGCTGGGTGTCCGCCCGGCCGGCCGAGGCTCCGGCTCGTCGTCCGGCTCCGGCCACAGGCCGAGGACGTGGGCCTCCGGCGGGGTGGCGAAGGGGCGCGGACCGCCGTCGTCGTCCGCCACGGGCGGCCTGCGCACCGGTGCCTGCGAGATCAGCTCCAGGTAAATGCCGCGAAATGCCGCGAGGTTCTGTTCGACGGTGAAGAGTTCGAGCGCTCGGGCGCGCGCCGCGGCTCCCAGGCGCGCACGGCGCTCGGGGTCGCGCAGCAGCGCCAGGCAGGCGTCCGCGAGCGCCCGGGGGTTGCGGGGCGGTACCACGAGCCCGGTGCCGCCGATCACCTCGACGACCGCGCCGACGTCCGTCGACACCGTGGCCCGGCCGCAGAACATCGCCTCGACCAGGCTGATCGGGAAGCCCTCGACCACGCTGGAGAGGACCACCACGCCGCCCGCCGCGTAGGCCTGGGCGAGGTCGGGGATCTCGGCGCCGCCGATGTCCTCGAAGGAGACCGGGCTGTCGCCGATCGCGTGTGCGTCCACGGCCTCGTCGGGGAACAGCTGGTCGGCGAGCGCGCGGCAGTGGGCGAGATAGGTGGCGCCCTCCGGCCCCTGCGCCGGCGCACCGATGATCCGCAGCCGGGCGTCGGGCTCGGCCCTGCGCACCTCGGCGAAGGCGTGCAGCAGCCCGATCAGGTCCTTGGCCGGTTCGATCCGGCCGACCCAGACCAGCGTGTCCGGGCCGCCGTCGTCCTCACTCTCGCCGAGTGCCGCGAAGCGGCCGGACTCCATGCCGGGGTGGACCGTGCGCAGCTTGGCGGGTTCGGCGCCGCAGCGCTCCTGCCAGCGGCGGGCGTGGGTGTTGCCGGGGGTGATGAGGGCGGCCTGCCGGTAGACCTCGGTGGCGAGCCGTCCGTGGAAGTTCGCGAGCAGCGCACGCACCGGCGCACTCACCGGCGTACCCGTCGCCGCGAGGTAGTGCGCCCGCAGCTGCACGGCGTGCTCGGTGACCAGCAGCGGCACCCCGAAGAAGCGTTTGGCCAGCAGTCCGGGCAGCGCGGCGGCGCCGCCGGACGCGGCGTGGCAGAGGTCGACGGCACCGAGGCTCTCCTCGTCGTACCAGTCGAGCGAGAGCGGGCGCAGCGCCCGGTCGAGTTCCGCGGCGAAGGCGAGGAGATCGGGGACGGTGGCGGTCTGCACGGTGCGTCCGGTGCCGGGCGCCCCGCAGGCCGCCTCCAGAATCCGCAGGGCTGTCTCGGAGCGGAGCGCCGCGGGAAGTCCGCCGTGTTCGCAGGCCAGTTCGGCGAGTCCGTAGAGGCCTTCGGTGAACTGCGCGTCCGCGATCCGCGGATCCGGGCCGCCGGCCGCCGCGTCCCTGTCCCCGCCCTCCCGGTCCACGTCCCGGCCCAGGTCCCGCTCCCCGCCCGTCGCACCCGTCACACAGACCGAGGTCGCCAGCGCCGTGAAGTGGGTGACGAAGCGCCGTCGTTCGCGCCGCCCGTACGTCCGCGCGCCCCCACCGGTCAGCAGCCGTGCGAGCAGCCCCCTGGGGGCGTGCAGGCCGAGGGTGTCCTCGTCGGCGGTCCACAGCGGGGCGGTCCGCACCCGGCTGACCTGGGGCGGGAGCTGGACCCAGCCCTGCGCCTCCTGCTCGGCGGTACGGCTGAGCGCGAAGAGATCGAACTCGTGCTGCGCGAGCCCGCGCACCAGACGGTCGCACCAGAGTCTGGACTCACCGGACGCATACGGATAACCACCGTCGGTGAGCAGTCCGATCCGCACGAGCACACCCCCGATCTCCCTTGTGAGCGGCCGCCGTTGGATCGGCGACTCGCAGCGGGACGACCGTAAGCGGATACGCCGGTGGTGCGACGGACGGTTGTCCGTCGCACCACCGAAAGGGGTGAACCGTCGTAACTTTCCCGCCCCGGTAGCGTTCCGTCGCGCTATAGAGGCAGTCGATTACGGAGGGTCAGGCTGCGGCCAGCTCCCTGCGGGCCGCGCGGCGCACCGCCGCGAGCGCCGGATCGAGGGCGGGGACGGCCGCCAGCAGCTGCCGCGTGTAGGGGTCGCGGGGCTCGCCGTACACCTGCTCCACCGGGCCCTCCTCCACGATCCGGCCCTGCCGCATGACGGCGACCCGGTCGCTGACCTGGCGTACCACGGCGAGGTCGTGGGCGATGAACACCAGGGCGAGGCCCAGCTCCCGCTGGAGTTCGGCCAGCAGGGCGGTCACCTGGGCCTGGGTCGTCACGTCGAGCGCGGAGACCGCCTCGTCGCAGACGATGAGCTCGGGTTCGGCGGCCAGCGCCCGCGCGATCCCGACCCGTTGGCGCTGCCCGCCGCTGAACTCGTGCGGATAGCGGTCGTACTGCTCCGCGTCGAGGCCGACGCGTCCCAGCAGGTCCCCCACGCGCGCCCTGATCACGCCCTCGTCGCGCTCCCCGCGCGCCCGCAGCGGGTCGGCCACCGACTCACCGACGGAGCGGCGCGGGTTGAGCGAGGAGACCGGGTCCTGGAAGACCATCTGGACCCGGGCCGCCCGGCCGATCCGGCCGGAGGTGGGTTCCAGCAGGCCGACGAGCATCCGCCCGAGGGTGGTCTTGCCGCTGCCGCTCTCGCCGACGATGCCGAGCGTCTCGCCGCGGCGGACCGTGAGGGAGACCCCGTCGACGGCGGCCAGTGCGGACTTCCCGCGCCCGAACACCTGCCGCACGCCTTCGGCGTCGACCAGCACATCGCCCTCGGCGGCCGCCGTGGCACCGGCCCCGTCGGGGGCCTTCTCCGCCGCCGGGGCGATGCGCGGCACCGCCGACAGCAGCGCCTTCGTGTACGGCTCGCGGGGCGCGCCGAGCACCTCGGCCACCGGACCGCGCTCCACCGCGCGCCCCGACTGCATGACCAGCACCTCGTCCACCGACTCGGCGGCCACGCCCACGTCATGGGTGACCAGCAGCAGTCCCATGCCCGTCTCGCGGCGCAGATCGTGCAGCAGGTCGAGGATCTGCGCCTGGACGGTGACGTCGAGCGCGGTCGTCGGCTCGTCGGCGATCAGCAGTTCCGGTTCGCAGGCCAGCGCCATCGCGATGAGCGCCCGCTGCCGCATCCCGCCGGAGAACTCGTGCGGCCTGGACCGTGAGCGGCGTACCGCGTCCGGGATCCCGACCCGGTCCAGCACCTCCACGGCCCTGGTCCGCGCGGCCCGCCGGGAGACGCGGTGGTGGACCCGGTACACCTGGGCGATCTGGTCGCCGACCGCGTAGTACGGGTCCAGCGAGGAGAGCGGGTCCTGGAAGACCATGGCGGCCTTCGCCCCGCGCAGCCCGCGCAGTTCGGCGTCCGCCGCGGCCTGGACGTCCACGCCGGCGACCCGGATCGAGCCGCCGACCTTCGCGCCGGTCCCGCGGTGCAGCCCGAGCAGGGCGTAGGCGGAGGCGCTCTTGCCGGAGCCGGACTCGCCGACGACTCCGAGCGCGCCGCCCGCCTCCAGCGAGAAGGACAGTCCGCGCACCGCGTGCACGTCGCCGAACGAGATCGAGAGATCGGTGACCTCGACGAGACTCATGACAGCACCACCCGTCGGTCGGCCATCGCCTGGAGGACGTCCGCGACGGCATTGGCAAGGACGACGAAGAACCCGGTGACGAGCACCAGTCCGACGACGACCGGGAGGTCCACCTGCTTGACGGCCTCGACGAGTTCGCGCCCGACGCCCGGAATCCCGAAGAGGGACTCGGTGAGCACGGCACCGCCGAACATCGAGCCGATGTCGAGTGCGCCGAGCGCGATCACCGGCGCGAGCGCCCCGCGCAGGGCGTGCCGTCCGACGATCGTGCGCTCACTGACCCCGTACGCCCTGAAGGTGCGGACATGGTCCTCGGCCAGCGTCTCCAGCATCGAGGCCCGGGTCATCCGGGCGTACGGGGCGGCGGAGACGAGCGCGAGCGAGATCCAGGGCAGCAGCAGGTTCCAGGCCCACTGTTCCGGGTTCTCGGTCAGGGGGACGTAGTCCGGGAACGGCAGGATCTGGAGCGCCGTGACGCAGATGATGATCAGCAGCAGGCCGATCACGAAGACGGGCGTCGCCATGCCGGCCAGGGTGATCCAGGTGAGGACGCGCTCGGTGGCGCGGCCGCGCCGCCACACCGAGAGGAGTCCGGTGCCGACGCCCAGCAGCATCCACAGCACGAAAGCGCCGACGGCGAGCGAGGCGGTGGCGGGCAGCTTGGCGACGATCAGCTGGGTGACCTGCTGGCCGCTCTGGTACGAGAGTCCCAGGCACGGGGCCTGGCAGTGCACCACTCCGGTACCGGTGGAGTAGTCGCGTCCGGCGACCAGGGCCTGGAGGAAGTGCGCGTACTGCACGTACACCGGGTCGCCGAGGTGCAGTTGCTCGCTGACCTGGGCGACCTGCGCGGGCGAGCAGCGCGGTCCGCAGGCGATCTGCGCGACGTCGCCCGGTGCCACGTAGAACGCGGCGTAGACGACGACGCTGAGGGCGAGCAGGACGAAGAACGCCCCGCCGAGGCGGCGCAGCAGGAACAAGCTCATGCTCCGGCCTCCTTCTTGCGCCCGGTGCCGATCCGCAGCCGGGAGGCGGCGCGCGGGTCGAGCGCGGTGCGCACACCCTCGCCGAGGACGGTGAGGGCGAGCACGGTGACGAAGAGCAGCAGCGCCGGGATCAGCAGGTAGGTGGGCGCGGCCTGGTACCAGGTGTCGGCGTCGCTGAGCATCTGTCCCCAGGACGGTGTCGGAGGCTTGATGCCGACGCCGAGGAAGGACAGGGCCGCCTCGACGACGATGTTGCCGGGGAAGAGCAGGACGGCGTACGTGATCACGGGCGCGGCCAGCGAGGGCAGCAGTTCACGGCGGGCGATCTGCCAGGAGCTCCAGCCGCTGAGCCGGGCGGCCGCGACGTGGTCGCGCGACTTCAGGGAGAGGGTCTGGGCGCGGACGATCTTCGAGATGCCGGACCAGCCGACCAGGCCGACGATCACGGCGATGAGGACCGGGCGGGGGAAGCCGGCCGGGACTACGGCGAGCGCGCCGAGCGCGATCACCATGACCGGCAGGGCGACGACGACGTCGGTGACCCGGCTGAGCGCCTGGTCGACGAAGCGGTTGCCGAGCCCGGCGGAGAGGCCGACGACGACGCCGATGGCCACCTGGAGCAGGGTCGCGCCGAGCGCGACGCCGAGCGAGACGCGGGCGCCGTAGACGACGCGCGCGAAGAGGTCGCGTCCGGTGAGCGGTTCGACGCCGAGCCAGTGCTCGGCGCTGATTCCGCCGAAGGACCCGACCGGGACGCCGCCGGTGGCGGAGTCGACGAGACCGGGGTGGTACGTGGTGGGGTTCTGGCCCTCGATGCCCGTGAGCAGGGGCGCGGCGAGCGCGGCGAGGACCAGCAGAGCGACGATGCCGGCCGCCACGAGGGCGGCACGGCGGGCGCGCAGCCGGCGCCAGAACGGATGGGCCCCGGAGGCGGGGGCCGCGACGGCCCCCGCCTCCTTGACCAGCAGTGCCTCGGCCATGGTTACTTGACCGCGACCTGCGAGATGTCGAGGACGCCGGTCCAGTCGCTGATGACGACGTTCTTGACGGACTCGCCGTACAGGCGCTTGTAGACCGGGTGGAACAGCGGCACGGTCAGCGCCTGCTCACCGACCTTCTTGTCGAGCGCGCCCCAGCGCTTGGCGGCGGCGCTCAGGTCGGTCAGCTTGTTGATCTCGTCGATCTCCTTGTTGACCGCGGGGTCGTTCAGCTGTGAGGCGTTGAAGTTGTACCCGGACTTGACGATCTGGCGTCCGTCGAAGATCGGGGCGAAGAACGGACCGCCGGAGGGCCAGTCGGCACCCCAGCCGCCGAGGAAGAAGCCCGGCTCGGTCTTCACGTTGTAGATCGTGTCCGAGTAGGCGTTGGACTCCAGGCCGCGGAGCTTGACGGTGATGCCGGCCTTCCTGAGCGCCTCCTGCAGTGCGGTGGCGATCTCCGGGCTGGTCTCGAAGTTCTTGTCGTTGTTGTGCGTGAGGGTGACGGTCAGCCCCTTGGGGTAACCGGCCTCCTTCAGCAGTTCCCTGGCCTTGGCCGCGTTGCCGCCCTTGCCGGCCGGGAAGGCGTCGTACGGCGTGTAGCCGAAGGAGGCCTGGTCGGGCAGGAAGGTGGTGGCGGGCTCGGCGAGCGAGGAGCCGCCCGCGGCGTTGACCACGGAGGTGCGGTCGACGGCGTACGAGATGGCCTGGCGGACCTTCGGGTTGTCGAACGGCTTCACCTTCGGGTTGAAGGCGATGTAGTTCGTGTAGCCGAAGTGGCCGGTGCCGACGCGGGCGGCGAGCTTCTTGTCGCCGCTGACCTTGGCGAGTTCGGCCGGGCCGAGGTTGGTGTCGGTGGTGACGGCCGCGGCGTCGGTGCCCTGGGAGGCGGACAGCCGCTGGTTGATGACGGCGGAGTCGAGCCCGGAGCGGACGTCGATCCGGTCGGGGTAGGCCTTGCGCTCCTCGTCGGTCGAGGCCGACCAGTGCGGGTTGCGCTCCAGGGTGAGGCGCTCGCCGTCGCCCTCGTTCTTGACGACCTTGTACGGGCCGGAGGAGAGCGGGTGCTCCTCGTACTTCGTACCGGTGTCCTTGGCCTTCGGAACCGGGGTGGTCTGGGTCTGGGTGGCCAGGTAGGGGAATTCGCCCTCGGGCTTGTTCAGGTGGAAGACGATGGTCTTCGCGTCGGGCGTCTCGATCGAGGCGAGGCCCTTCTTGTCCTTGTACGGGCCCTGGTAGTCGGCCCCGCCGATCAGCCAGTCGCGCAGGTAGGGCGCGCCGCCGGAGAGCTCGGCCGCGAAGGAGCGCTCGATGCCGTACTTGATGTCGGCGCTGGTGATGGCGCTGCCGTCCTCGTACTTGAGGCCGTCCTTGAGCGTGTACGTCCAGACCGTGGCGTCCTTGCTGGGCGTGCCCAGGTCGGTCGCGAGGTCGGGGACCACCTTCGAGCCCGCGGCACCGTTCTCCCGGTTGCGGGTGGTGAGGGTGCGGAAGACGAGGGAGGGGACGTTGCCGCCGCCCGAGGTGTAGAGCCGCGCGGGGTCGAAGTCCTCCTGCGGGCGGCTGTTGAGGACGGTGAGCGTGCCGCCCTTCTCGGGGGCGCCCGCCGCGCCGGAGGTGTCGTCGCTGCCCTTGCTGCTGTCCTCGGGGCCGCAGGCCGCGGCTCCCGCGGCCACGACGAGTACTGCGGCGGCCGCTGCCACGCGGCGCGATATGACGGACGGTTGACGCATCGGAAGGTGACCTCTCGGAGTACTGCCTGGATGAAGGAAACAGCGAGTGATTCCGTGCAGGCGGCGACGAGGGACCTGAGCGCGCTACCGGTCGGGACAGGGGTGAAGGTGACCGGAACACTGGAGCTGCCGCGCCTGCGGACGGAGTACGCCCGGGCGCGGCAGTCGGGGAGGAACGGTCCGGGCCATCAGGGCTCGGACGGGGGGGCGACGCGCACTCGGGCAGGCGTCAGCAACAGTCGACGTCGGCGACGCTGTGCCCGGTCACGCCGATCAGCGCCAGCTCAATGGCGGCGCGATCGGAGGTGACGAGGCTGCGTGACATGCCGAGAAATATGGGCGACCGCCTGCCCGATGTCAACGCGATATGAGACAGCGATCTCACGATGCGGACAGGGCGTCCGGCGGAACACCCCTCGGGACATCCGCGGGCCGCTCCCGCCGGACCGCCCGGAGCGGCCCGGCCACCGCCCAGGGGGACCCGGACCGGCCTCAACCGGTCGGGTACACCCAGGCGTTGGGGCGGCACTTGATGCCGTCGATGTCGAGCGACTTGGTCTGCTGCTGCATCACCGGAGCGAGCGCACCCTTCGTGCCGCAGCTCACATGGTTGTGGCCCAGCCGGTGGCCGACCTCGTGGTTGATGAGCATCTGCCGGTAGGCGAAGAGCTTGTCCGGTCCGAAGGTGGACGAGCCCTGGGCCCAGCGGTAGGCGTTGATCATGACGCGCTCGGTGGCGGCGGAGTCGCAGGAGACGTTGTCCTCGGTGGTGTCCAGCCCCGACTTCGCGCACCAGTCGCCCGTGGTGCCGGGGCTGGCCAGCGTGATGACGAAGTCCGGGTCCCCGGTGGAGATCCGTTCGAAGGTCATGTCCCCGCCGTGCGCCCAGCTCCGATCGTCGTTGAGCGTCTTCTGGACCGCCTGGGCGAAGAGCGCGGAGTCGAGCCCGAGCCCGTTCTCCACATCGATCCGGTAGCGGTACTTGTGCCCCTTGCCCGGAGCCTTCGCCGCGCCGGGAACCGCCGCGAACTTCCCTGAAGCGGCCAGCTTCGGGGCCATCGGATAGGGCTTGGCCATTTTCTGCTCGTACGAAAGGGGCTTGACCACCGCCGCCTTGGGCGATGGCGTCTCACGGTTGTCCGAGCGGGAGGCGTCGCCGCCGCTCCCCCGGTCCACGCCCGCGGCCTGCGCGGCGCCGCTCCGGCTGCCGCTGTCGTGGGCGACCTGGCCGGCCACGACCACCGCGAGCACGGTCGTCACGGCGGCCGCGGCGATGCCCGTGAAGGTGCGGCCCCGGCCGGACCTGGGTTCCCTGGCGTCCTCGCCGGGCGTCCTCGCGTCGTCGTCGTCGTCCGACGCCGGCGGACGCTCGTCCCGGTCGGTGAGGGAGCGGGACGGATCGGCGGGCCCTGCGGGTCCACGGGGGGCGGTGGGCGGTGCGGGCGGGCTGTCGAAGGCCTCGACGAACTCGCGTCGCGGTCCCGGTATCAGCGGCCGGGTGGCGGTGCCCTGCGGGCTGCGCGGTGTCTGCGCGGACCGCGGGCCCTGCGGCCGTCCGGGCGCCGGGTCCTGCGCGCGCGCCTGCGCGGCGGGCCGTTCGGTGTACCGGCCGGTCGGCCCGGTGCCCCAGCCACCGCCGGGTTCGCGCTGTTCGGGATGGCCGCCGCGCACCTGGGGCGCGCCCGCGAAAGGGGTATGCCCGTCGGCGTCGCCGCCCGGCGGGCCGTCGCCCGGCCGTCTGCGCCGGCCGCTGCCGGAGACGGGGCGGGCGCCCTCGCGCACTTCCGCGTTCGCCTCGGCCGGCCCGCTCTCGGGCGCCCTGGGCACAGGGCCCTTTCGGCTGTGTCGTCCCACGCCCCGGATCAGCTCCCGCCGCATTCGTCCAGCAGTTCCCGGAACGCCTGGGCGACCGTCTCCGGGTACTCCATCATCGCCACGTGCCCGGCGTCGGGCAGTGTCAGCAGTCGCGCATCGCGGAAGGCCGCGGACGCCCTGCGTGCCATCCGGTACGAGACGAGCTGGTCCCGTCCGCCGTACACGAGCTGGGTCGGCGCGAGCACGCGCTCGGCCTGACGCCACAGCCCGTGCTGACCGCCCAGTGTGTACGCGTCGACGATGCCACGTGCCGAGCGCGCCAGGGCGTCCCAGAAGTACGGCAGCGCCAGCCGCCGTTCCATTTCGGCCACCGCGTCGCGGAAGCCGTTCTCGGAGACTCGTGCCGGATCGCCGTAACAGAGTGCCATGACTCCGCGGGTGCGTTCCTCCGCGGTCCAGTCCCGGCTCATCCGGGCGAACAGGGAGACGATGCCCGGAAGGGCGAGCAGGGCGGTCGGCGCGGCCGACAGCTGCACGCGGATCTCGGGGAGCGCGGGCGAGACCAGGGTGAGGGTGCGCACCAGGTCGGGCCGGACCGCCGCGACCCTGGTGGCCACCGCGCCGCCCAGCGAGTTGCCGAACAGATGGACGGGGCCGCGCTCCTCGGCGTCGAGGAATCGGATCACCGCGCGGGCGTGACCGGTGACCGAGTAGTTGCCGTCGTCCGGCGGCGGTGAGTCGCCGAATCCGGGCAGGTCCACCGCCTCGCCGTCCAGCACGTCCTGGAGCAGCGGCATCAGCGCCGACCAGTTCTGCGAGGAGCCGCCGAGCCCGTGGACGAAGAGCGCGGGCGGCAGCCCGGTCCGCTCCGGCGGCCTCGAACGGACGGTCAGCGTCAGCCCGGGCAGCGTGACGGAGCGAAGCCTCTCCCCCTCCGCGACCCTGACGGCGCCCACCGTGGGGGCCACCGCTGCGGCGGCGGCACGGACTCCCGGCAGCTCGGTCGAAGACATGCGGCAATGTTACGAGACGATCACACCGTGGTTCATGTGTTCGCCGTCACAGACCGCGTAGCGCCTTTCGGGGCCTGCTCCTAGGCTCTAGACAAGGAAGGGAGTCACCATGACGGTCGACCCCAGTGACCCGGAGACCTTCGAGGACGTCCAGCCGGACGAACCCGGACAGGAGACCCCCGAGGCGGACGCCGCCGAGCAGCAGGCGGAACTGCGGCCGCAGGACGACGAACCCCTGACGGATGCCGGCCGGGACTCCGCGAACGAGGCGGATGCGGCGGAACAGGCGCGCGTGGTCGCACAGGATGAGGACGATTACCGCTGATACGCACCGCTATGCGGCAAGGGCCGAGAGGTCTGTGGCTACCGCAGTCGTCCGGTCCGTGAAATTCTGCGTCCGCGCCGCGCATACCGGGGTTACCCAAAAGTACGATGTCGGTAGGGCACGGCGTGCACGGAACTGCTGGGTCCGATCAATATTTTGGGAGGCGGCGTGACAGCCATCGAGCAGACCGAGGCGGCGCGCCCGCGGGGCACTCGCCTGCCCCGCCGCGCCCGACGCAATCAGCTCCTGGGTGCTGCGCAGGAGGTCTTCGTCGCGCAGGGCTACCACTCTGCGGCGATGGACGACATCGCGGAGCGGGCCGGGGTCAGCAAGCCGGTGCTCTACCAGCACTTCCCGGGCAAGCTGGAGCTCTATCTGGCCCTGCTCGACCAGCACTGCGAGTCGCTGCTGCACGCCGTGCGCACCGCGCTGGCGTCGACCACCGACAACAAGCTGCGCGTGGCCGCGACGATGGACGCCTACTTCGCGTACGTCGAGGACGAGGGCGGCGCCTTCCGACTGGTGTTCGAGTCGGACCTGACCAACGAGCCAGCCGTGCGTGAGCGGGTCGACCGGGTCTCGCTCCAGTGCGCCGAGGCGATCTCCGACGTGATCGCCGGCGACACGGGCCTGTCCAAGGACGAGTCCATGCTGCTCGCGGTCGGCCTGGGCGGGGTGTCCCAGGTGGTCGCCCGCTACTGGCTCTCCAGCCGGTCCGCGATTCCGCGCGACACGGCGGTGCAGTTGCTGACCTCACTGGCCTGGCGGGGCATCGCGGGCTTCCCGCTGCACGGCATCGATCAGCACTGACGGGGCGGCCGGAGCCGGTGTTCGCTGCGGGCGTTGCCCGCCGGGCCCTGGCCGGTCCCCTCAGCGGGCTAATGTGTGCTGCGTACGGCGCGGTTCACCGCGCAGGGACTGACCGTCGGAGGGACATAGCCGTGGAGGTCAAGATCGGGGTGCAGCACACGCCCCGGGAGATCGTTCTGGAGAGCGGGCTTTCCGCCGAAGAGGTCGAGAGCGTGGTTTCCGAGGCTCTCGCCGGCAAGGCGCAGCTGCTCAGCCTCACGGACGAGAAGGGCCGGAAGGTCCTGGTGCCGGCCGACCGGATCGCCTACGTGGAGATCGGCGAGCCCAGCACCCGACGGGTGGGGTTCGGCGCGCTGTAGCGGCACGCCAGGATGCAGAGACCGTGGAAGCGGCCCGGCGGGGATGTCCCCGCCGGGCCGCTTTTCGTGCTGTCCGCTCCCCGCTTTCCCTGCCGCGTGCCAGGGACGCCGGTGTGCACGAGGGACACCGGCGGCCCCGGCGGCCGTGCCGTTCCTGTGCGACGGCTGGGCGAAGCCTGTGCCGGGGAGGGTTGCCCTCCGCCGCCCGGGGGTAGTACCGCCTACGACCGATTTGCCCGCCCCGTACCTGCGAGGTGATCGTCTGTGATCTTCGAAACCCTGGGCTCCGTCCTGCTCGGACTCGCCCTCTCCTGGGCGGCCCTGCGCTCCCTGTCACCCCGGCTTCCGTCCCGTCGCGCCGTGCTGTCCACCGGTGCGCTGGGAGCGCTGTTCGGCGCGTATCTCACCCATTCGGTCCTGGGGTCCGGCCATGCGGCGGCCACCCTGGTCGGCTCGGTGCTGATCGCCGCCGTGACCCTGTCCCTGCTGATCAGGCCGCGCAACCGCCGGCTCAGCCGGTCGGCGGCCGTCTGACGCCGGCGCCGGAGGGGCTACGCCGCCAGCCCCAGGGCGGCCATCCTCTTGGTGTGCGCCTCGGTGATCCGGGAGAACATGCGGCCGACCTCGGCCAGGTCGAATCCGTCGGCCACCCCGCCCACCAGCATGGTGGACAGCGCGTCACGGTCGGCCACCACGCGCTGGGCCTGCGAGAGCGCCTCGCCCATCAGCCGCCGCGCCCAGAGGGCGAGCCGGCCGCCGAGCCTCGGGTCCGCCTCGATCGCGGCGCGCACCTTCTCGACGGCGAAGTTGCCGTGCCCCGTGTCGTCGAGGACGGCGACGACGAGGGAGCGGGTGTCCGAGTCGAGCCGGGCCGCGACCTCGCGGTAGAAGTCACTGGCGATCGAGTCACCGACGTAGGCCTTCACCAGGCCCTCCAGCCAGTCGGACGGCGCGGTCTGGCGGTGGAAGTCGTCGAGCGCCTTGGCGAACGGCTCCATGGCGCCGGTCGGCTCCACCTCGATCGCGGTCAGCCGGTCCGTCAGCCGCTCGAAGTGATGGAATTCCGCGGACGCCATCTTCGCCAGCTCCGCCTTGTCGGCCAGCGTCGGCGCGAGCTTCGCGTCCTCGGCGAGCCGCTCGAAGGCCGCGAGCTCCCCGTAGGCGAGTGCTCCCAGCAGGTCGACCACGGCGGCCCGGTACTGCGGCTCTGCGGCCGCGGTGGCCCAGTCCTGGTCAGCGATTCTGGTGGATGCGGGGGCTTCAGTGGCGTTGTCAGGCGTCTCCATGAAGCGCAGAATAGCCCGCCCGCGGAGCGGTGGAAGGGTCCGGCCGCCGACCCGCCTCACACCGTTCCGATGAATTCGCCCAACACAGATGCGCGAATCCGGGGTACAGTGGTATTGCGCTTACTGAGCATTTTGCAACTGCTCGTTGCGCGAAATTGAATGAGGATGCCCGGTCGGTGGCCCGATCGGCTCCGACCCGACAGCCCTCCACGCGGTGCGTACGCCACGTACGACCGCAGATGAGGGGCCCCCTCAGCGGCACGAGCGCTCGAGCGACGGCAGTGGTCCCGCGCCACCCGGCCCATCCACGGCCGGATGACCAACCCCGGCACGGTACGACCCCCTTCGTTCGCCTCGGACCGCGTTTCACAGAAGAGGCAGCACCCTGACTACGTTCCGAGACCTCGGGATCCTTTCCGAGACCGCCGAAGCCCTTGAGGCCGTCGGCATCACGTCCCCGTTCCCCATCCAGGAGATGACGCTCCCCGTCGCGCTCTCCGGCTCCGATGTCATCGGACAGGCCAAGACCGGCACCGGCAAGACGCTCGGTTTCGGCCTGCCGCTGCTGGAGCGCGTCACCGTCCTCGCGGACGTCGAGGCCGGCCGGGCCAAGCCCGAGAAGCTGACCGACGCCCCGCAGGCGCTGATCGTCGTCCCGACCCGCGAGCTGTGCCAGCAGGTCACCAACGACCTGCTGACCGCCGGCAAGGTGCGTAACGTCCGCGTTCTCGCGATCTACGGCGGCCGGGCCTACGAGCCCCAGGTCGAGGCCCTCAAGAAGGGCGTCGACGTGGTCGTCGGCACCCCGGGCCGGCTGCTCGACCTGGCGGGCCAGCGCAAGCTCGACCTGTCGCAGGTCCGCGCCCTCGTCCTCGACGAGGCCGACGAGATGCTCGACCTGGGCTTCCTGCCCGACGTCGAGCGCATCATCACGATGCTGCCGGCGAAGCGCCAGACGATGCTGTTCTCGGCGACCATGCCGGGCGCGGTCATCAGCCTCGCGCGCCGCTACATGTCGCAGCCGACCCACATCAACGCCACGTCGCCCGACGACGAGGGCACGACCGTCAAGAACACGGCGCAGTACGTCTACCGCGCCCACTCGATGGACAAGCCCGAGATGGTCTCGCGCATCCTCCAGGCCAACGGCCGCGGACTCGCGATGATCTTCTGCCGCACCAAGCGCACCGCGGCCGACATCGCCGAGCAGCTGGAGAAGCGCGGTTTCGCCTCCGGCGCGGTCCACGGCGACCTCGGCCAGGGCGCCCGCGAGCAGGCGCTGCGCGCCTTCCGCAACGGCAAGGTCGACGTCCTCGTCTGCACCGATGTCGCGGCCCGCGGTATCGATGTCGAGGGTGTCACCCACGTCATCAACTACCAGTCCCCCGAGGACGAGAAGACCTATCTCCACCGCATCGGCCGCACCGGCCGCGCGGGCGCCAAGGGCATCGCGATCACGCTGGTCGACTGGGACGACATCCCGCGCTGGCAGCTGATCAACAAGGCCCTGGACCTGAAGTTCCCGGACCCGCCGGAGACGTACTCCACCTCCCCGCACCTGTACGAGGAGCTGGACATCCCGGCCGGCACCAAGGGTGTCCTGCCGCGCACCGAGCGCACCCGCGCCGGTCTGCGGGCCGAGGAGATCGAGGACCTCGGCGAGACGGGCGGCCGCGGCCGCAAGTCCGCCGCCGCCCCGGCTCCCGCCGTCCGCGAGGAGCGCCCCCCGCGCACGCCGCGTCAGCGCCGTCGCACCCGGGGCGGTTCCGCCGCCGAGGAGAGCGCCGCCACGGTGCCCGCACCGGCCACGGAGACCGTCGAGACCCCGGCGGCCACTGACGGCCCGGCCGAGCCGCGCACCCCGCGCCGTCGCCGGCGCGCTCGCGTCGGTGCGGCGGACATCGCCGCCGAGGCAGCGGTGGCCGTGGCCGAGGCCCCGGCCGTGATCGTCGACACCGAGCCCGTCGCCGTGACCGAGGCCGAGCCGAAGAAGCGGACCAGGACCAGGGCCGCCAAGGCCGAGGTCGTCGTCGACGCCGAGGCCGCCGCGGTGACCGAGCCGGTCGCCGAGGCGAAGCCGCGCCGTCGTCGCGCCCGGGCCGCCAAGCCGGTGGAGGCGGTCGACTTCCAGACCGCCCCCGTGGCCGAGCCCGCCCCCGAGGCGACGGTGACCAAGCCGCGCCGCCGCGCCCGGGTGATCAAGCCGGTCGAGGACGAGGTCGACTTCCAGATCGCGCCGATCGCCGAGCCCGAGTCCGACTCCAGGCGTCCCCGTCGCACACGTGCGGCGGCGAAGCCGAAGACGGAGGCCGTCGCCCAGGCGCCGGCCGCCGACGGCGAGGCCAAGCCGCGCCGCCGCCGGGCCCCGCGCACCGCCGCCGCGAAGGCCGAGGGCTGAGCGCACCCCGTGTGAGGCATGCCGGACGGGCCCGAGGGATTCCCTCGGGCCCGTCCGGCGTTCCACGGCCCGCCCGCCCCCGCGCACCCGGCCGTTAACCTCGTGCCATGAGCAGGCCACCCACCTTCATCCCGCCCTCCTGCGCCCGCCCCCGCGCGCTGCACACCGAGCGCGGGGACTTCGCCGTGCTGGACGCGGTGCCGCGTACGCCGCCGCGCGGCACCGTCCTCCTGCTGCCCGGGTACACCGGCAGCAAGGAGGACTTCATCGCCCTGCTGGAACCCCTCGCGGGCGCCGGCTACCGGGCCGTCACCGTCGACGGCCGCGGGCAGTACGAGTCCGACGGGCCGGACCGTCAGGAGGCCTACTCCCAGGGCGAGTTGGCCCGTGACGTGCTCGCCCAGACGGCCGCGCTCGGGCTCGGCGACGGGGCGGTCGACCTGCTCGGCCACTCCCTCGGCGGGCAGATCGCCCGCGCCGCCGTCCTGCTGGACCCGGCGCCGTTCCGTTCGCTCACCCTGATGTCGTCCGGACCCGCCGAGGTGGTCGAGGCCCAGCGGACCAAGCTGCGCATTCTCGGTGACGCGCTGACGACCATGACCATGGACGACGTGTGGGCGGCCATGCGCGCCCTCGACCCGCCGGCCGACGCGGACACGGACGGCGAGGACCTGCGGCGGCGCTGGCTAGCCCACCGTCCCGCGCAGCTGATCGCCACCGGCCGCCAACTCGCCGCAGAACCGGACCGGGTGGCCGAGCTCGCCGCCACGGGCCTGCCGGTCCATGTGATCTCCGGCGAGCGCGACGACGTCTGGCCGGTTCCGCGGCTCGACGGGATGGCGGTGCGTCTCGGCGCGCACCGGACCCGGATCGAGGGCGCCGAGCACTCCCCCAACACGGACCGGCCAAAAGCGACGGCGGCCGCGCTCGTCTCCTTCTGGGACGGCCTGTAGGAGGCGGCGGGGCCCTCGGGGCGCCGGGTGGTCAGTACTGCGCCTGGAGGTGCTGCCAGAAGCCGTCACGCAGCGCCCGGCGCAGATGCGCGTGGCCGCGCAGCGAGTGCTGGAGCAGCCGCTCGGCCTCGACCAGCAGATCCTGGTCGACGGAGCCCGGCAGGTACGGGTGTCCGGGCAGCAGGTCGGCCAGGGACTCGCGGCCCCGGGCGGAGAGCCAGGTGGCGGCGATCTGCGCACCGACGAAGCGGACGTCCTCGCGGGAGGGCGCGGGGCTGTCCTCCTCGTAGGTGGTGACGGCGCGTCTGGTCACGTACGGGCGGCAGAAGTCGAGGTCGAAGGTGCGCTGGCTGTCGACCTCCCAGAGCAGCGGTTCGGCCTGGTTGCGCCCTTCGCCCGCCTCGATGCCCCACAGGTGGACCCGGGCCCCGTACCCCTGCGCGGCCTCGACGGCCGACACCAGGTCCTCGTCGCCGCCGACCAGCGCGGCATCGCTGATGGCGCGGTGACGGGCGAGGGATTCGAGGTCGGTGCGGATGAGGGAGTCGACGCCCTTCTGCTGGTTGTTGGCGTTGAGGTTGCCCAGCCTGACCTTGACGTCGGGGAGTTCGGCGATGGACTGCTGCTCGACGGTGTGGATCCGGCGCCTGGCTCCGTCGTACCAGTACACGCGCAGCAGCCTGCTGTCGGCGAAGATCGTGCGGGCCTTGTCGATGAAGGCCTCGATCAGGCCCTCCGCGTCGAGGTCGAAGGAGCGCCGGTCCTCGGTGCCGGTGACGAGCAGCCCGGCCGCGGCGTACACGTAGCCCGCGTCCACGAAGATCGCGTGGGTCGACGGGGTCTTCGACACCTCGGCGAGCACCCGCTGGAGCAGTTCGTTGGTGCGGTCCAGACGCTCGGCGGTCTCGGCGTCGCTCATACGGGCCTCGTCGCGGATGTCGTCGTCCGCGCATGCTCGGTTACCTGCTGGTACTTAGACATCCAAAAAATTTCCTTAGCGTAGGGAATGATTGCAGGGAGCAAGTCGTTGTACACCCCGTGGGGCGCGAGACAGAGATGCCTGCGCTCCTCATCCTTGCGGACGGATCATCCGTCCTCCCAGTAGTTCTCCAGCAGGAGGATCAGACGAAGGGAAGCCATATGCGCTTCGAGATCATGCGACTCGACGATGTCGACGGTACCGCCGTGGACAGCACCGTCGTGGACGCCGCCTCCGTCAACCGGATCGTGCAGCAGGCCGCCGCAATCGGCCAGCGCATCTATATCCGCCCGGCCGAAAGCTCGGCTTCGTAACGCATCACCGACGTAAAAAGACGAAGCGCCCCCGCCACGGATGGTCCGTGCGGGGGCGCTGTGGTGTCCGGGGCCGGGTCAGGCGTCCTGGATGACCTGGGTGACGCCGTTGATGATCTGCTGGACGGCGATGGCGGACAGCATCATGCCGGCGAGCCTGGTGACCAGCACGACCCCGCCGTCCTTGATGACCCGGATGATCAGCAGCGAGTAGCGCATGGTCAGCCAGAGCACGACGTGCATGGCGATGATGGCCGTCCAGACCGAGATCTGGCCGCCCACCCCGTCGGCGTGCTGCACGGCGAGGATCACCGAGACGATCGCCCCGGGACCGGCGAGCAGCGGCATTCCGAGGGGGACGAGCGCGACGTTGACGTCCTTGGTCTGCGTCGGCTCGTCGGTCTTGCCCGTCAGCAGGTCGAGCGCGATGAGCAGCAGGAGCAGTCCGCCCGCGATCATCAGCGCGGGGACGGAGACGTGCAGGTAGTCGAGGATCTGCTGGCCGAGCACACCGAAGACGGCGATCACCCCGAAGGCGACGGCGACCGCCTGCAACGCCATCCTGCGCTGCATCCGGGCGGGGCGGCCCGCGGTGAGGGCGAGGAAGATCGGAGTGATTCCGGGCGGATCCATAATCACAAAAAGGGTGAGAAAAAGGGATCCGAAGACAGCGACGTCGAACACAGTGAGCCTTGCAAGGAGAGAGCGGAATTGCGGTGGGAGGCGGCGCACGGCCGGCCGGGCGGGCGGGCCCCGGTGCGCGCAGGACGGGCGACCTCACGCGGGCGCACGGCGGCGCGGGCGTGAGGGGCGTGAGCGGTGAGCGATGAGGGGTGGCGTGGAGGCCGTTACGCGGTGACGGGTCCGCCGGCCCCCGGCACCGGGAAGGCTCCCGTGGCGCGCCGGGTGATCTCGCCGTAGATCTCGGGGTCGGTGGTGTCGGCGCCGAGTCCCACGGTCTTGCGGCTGCCGTGGTAGTCGCTGGACCCGGTGGCCAGGAGTCCGAGCTCGCGGGCGAGTCCGCGCAGCCGGGCCCGGGTCGGCTCGTCGTGGTCCATGTGGTCGACCTCGATGCCGTCGAGTCCGGCAGCCGCGAGTCGCGCTATCGACGACTCCGGGACCACCTCACCGCGCTTGACGGCGGCCGGGTGGGCGAAGACCGTGACGCCGCCGGCGGCCCTGACCAGCCGGATCGCGTCGAAGGGGTCGAGTTCGTGCTTCCCGGCGTACGCGCGTCCGCCGTCGGCGAGCCACTCGGGCGTGAAGGCGTCGGAGACGGTCGCGACGACGCCCAGCTCGACCAGCGCGGTGGCGATGTGCGGCCGCCCGACCGAGCCGTCCCCGGCGATCCGCGCGACCTGCTCCCAGGCGACCGGGACGCCCAGCTCCTGGAGCTTGCGCACCATGGCCTGCGCGCGCGGCACCCGGTCGTCGCGCACCAGCTCGCGCTCGCGCGCCAGCTCGGGCTCCTCGGGGTCGAAGAGGTACGCCAGCATGTGCATGCCCACGCCGTCGATGCGGCAGGAGAGCTCGGCGCCGGTGACGAGGGTGAGGCCCTCGGGGAGTGCCGCGATCGCGGCGGCGTGACCGCGCACGGTGTCGTGGTCGGTGAGGGCGACGACGTCCAGGCCCGCGGCGGCGGCGTTGCGCACCAGCTCGGCGGGGGTGTCCGTACCGTCCGACGCGGTGGAGTGGGTGTGCAGGTCGATGCGCACGACACGTACTCCAGTGCTCGCGGCCGGGTGGGGGACGCTCAAGGATAACCGGCGCGCGGGCCCGCTCCGGCCCGGTCAGGGTCCCGTCAGCAGCCGGGGGGTGAGTGCGCCGCAGGGCACCAGGTCGACCTCCGCACCGGCGTCGCGCAGATCGGTCAGCACCAGTTCGTCGTACATCAGCAGGCCCGACTGCTCGGGCCAGACGATCGCCCAGAGCCAGAGCCCACGCGCCTCACCGGCGAAGACCGCACGGTCGGCGGGGGCGTCCTTCACATGCCAGAGCGGGGTGGGACGGCCGGCGGCGAGCACCTTGACGTCCGGCGGCCCGTCGACCCGCAGATACGGGCCCGGGTCGGGACCGTCGATCCCGGCGTACCGCGCACCCATCCCGACGCCGAGCTCCTCGGCGACGAGCAGCAGTTCTCCGACCCCGCCGAGCGGGCCGGGTCCGGAACAGGCGACAGCGGTGGCCCGGCCGCCGCCGCGGTCGTCCCCCGCGCACGCCACCCCGGTGAACAGCCAGCCGACCGGCAGCGGCCAGGGCATCCACACGGGCACCTGGGCCCGGTGCACCACCACTCCGAGCGCCTCGACGCTCGGCGGGATGACCGGCTGCATGGGGTGCACGCTGCCGTGCACATCGCACTGCCAGGTGTCGTCGAAGAAACCGGGCGCCTTGACCCGGCCTCCGCACTTCGGGCAACTGGGTTCGCCCCTCATAGCCACCAACGGTCCTCCCCGGCCGTCCCCGCGTCAAGGACGATCACCCTTCCGCAGCGTGGCTCCCATCAGCGGATTTAGATGTAGTTTGCATTTATTAGGTCCTCTAACTTATTCTGTGCATAACACATCGATCTAGTGGAGAGCGAGAGTCCCATGCAGGGAGAGGATCCGTTCGATCAGGGAACGGTCAGCATCCTGCGCCAGCCGAAGGCCGTCTGGGCCACAGCGGGCGCTTCCGTCGTCGCGTTCATGGGAATCGGCCTGGTGGACCCGATTCTCCCGTCCATCGCCAAGGGACTGGAGGCGACACCGAGCCAGGTGTCGCTGCTCTTCACCTCGTACTTCCTGATCACCGCCGTCGCGATGCTCGTCACCGGCTTCGTCTCCAGCCGCATCGGCGGCCGCAAGACACTGCTGACCGGCCTGGCGCTCGTGGTGGTCTTCGCCGCGCTCTCCGGCACCTCGTCCTCCGTCGCCGAACTGGTCGGCTTCCGGGCCGGCTGGGGTCTGGGCAACGCGCTCTTCGTATCGACGGCACTTGCCGTGATCGTCGGTGCGGCGGCGGGCGGCAGCTCGGCCGCGATCCTGCTGTACGAGTCGGCACTCGGCCTCGGCATGGCCTGCGGGCCGCTGCTCGGGGCGCTGCTCGGTGACGCCAGCTGGCGCTACCCGTTCTTCGGTACGGCCGCGTTGATGGCGATCGGCTTCGTCTGCATCACGGCGTTCCTGAAGGAACAGCCCAAGCCGGCGCGCAAGACCTCACTGCTCGACCCGGTCAGGGCGCTCGGCCACGGCGGGCTCGCCTCGGTCGCGACCTCGGCGTTCTTCTACAACTACGCGTTCTTCACGATCCTGGCGTTCACGCCGTTCGTGCTGAACATGTCGCCGTACAAGTCCGGCGCCGTCTTCTTCGCCTGGGGCCTGCTGCTGGCGGTCTTCTCGGTGCTCGTCGCGCCGCGGCTCCAGAAGCGCTTCGGCTCGCTCAAGGTCGTCGGCGGCTCACTGGTGCTGCTCGCCGCCGACCTGGTGATCCTCGGCTACGGCAACCACACGACGGCGATCGTCTGCACCATCGTCTCGGGCGCCTTCATCGGCATGAACAACACCGTCTACACGGAGCTGGCGCTCGGGGTCTCCGACGCGCCGCGCCCGGTGGCCAGCGCGGGTTACAACTTCGTCCGCTGGTTCGCGGCCGCCGCCGCGCCCTACCTGGCCCCGAAGATCGAGGAGTGGAGCAACATCCACATCCCGTTCGTCGTCGCCGCCGCCGCCGCGGTCGTCGGCGCGGTCGTCGTCTGGGTCCGGCGCTCGGCGCTGACGCACGACGCGCAGGAGCTGGAGCCGAAGCACGCCACCGAGGACGGCGTCACGGTCTTCGCCAACTGACGCGCCCTCCAGGGGGAAGCCCCGCCCGACGGCCTCCGGCCGCGTGGCGGGGCTTCCGCATGGGCGCGCGCGTCAGTCCAGGGCCACCGACGCCCGCAGCGGGTCACGCAGGTCCGTCCCCTGCGACAGCCAGCGCTCCTGGAGCTCCTGCGCACCCCTGACCCGCTTCCAGGCCGCCTCGTTGTGCGTCATCGGCAGCAGCGGCAGGAACCGCACGGGCTCCATCGGCTCGTCCAGCTCCAGGTCCTCCACCAGCCCGCCGGGCTCGGCGACGAGCACGGAGCTGAACGGCGCCCCGGGCCACAGCGGTTCGCCGACGTCCAGCGACGCGCCGGGGGCCACGATCAGCCCCTCCACCTGCGGCGAGGCCGCCAGCACGGCGAGCCTGCGCAGGATCTGGTCGGTGTCGGCCAGTCCGCCCCGCACCGAGACGACCAGTTCGGCGCGCGGACCCTTCACCGGGTCGGCGAGGGCCGCGGTCGGGTCGGCCATCGGCTGGGCGGACATGCCCAGCGTGGCGTACCTCACCACATCGCCGTCGATGAACCGGAGCACCTCGATCCGGTCCGTCCCGAGAAACGTCACTGCTGCACGTGCGTCCGGTTCACCCAGGGCCGTCCGCAGACGTGCCTCGACCAGAGCAAGAATTTCTGCCATGCCGCGAGCATAGGACGCGTATGGAACGGGCAAAGTAAGAGATTGACCCTTCACCGGCTGCTAGCCTGAGGTGCCGGTCGGGACAGCACGCAGAAGCGTTGCTCTCAAGTCCCGACGAAACGTCATCCCCCACGGGGGACCGACCGGAGGAGGTGGGGCTGCGGTGGATCCAAGTCGACCGTGCAGTACTAGCCGCTCTTCCGCTCGACACCTTTCTTCTGTGATCTGACGCCTTCTCGGCCAAGGCCCACGGCATTTCGCACGACGGAAGAGCACTCCTTTTTTGCCTGTCTGTAGCGAACGCCGTCGTCGCGCCGCCGCGGTGCCGCCCGCTTTGCGGACGTGAGCCCACGTCCCCATTCCGGGCTGTTCCACGCCCTCGCCGACGGCCCTCCGTGAAGGAGCCAGCCATGTCGATGATCCGTGACCTGCGCGCTGTGGTGCGCCCGTCCCTGCGCAAGACCAACACCCTCCACAACGGCTACGACGCCACGCGCGACCCGTCAGAGTCCAGCGCGGTCGTCGACTGCGCGGTCTACCGCGACGGCCGCCGGCTCGCCGAGGTGGACGGCACCTGCCGCACCCCGCACGAGGCGATGCTCCGCGTACGGGAGAAGGGCGGCTTCGCCTGGATCGGCCTCCACGAGCCGACCGAGGAGGAATTCGCGGGCATCGCCCGGGAGTTCGGGCTGCACCCGCTCGCCGTCGAGGACGCCGTCCACGCCCACCAGCGGCCCAAGCTGGAGCGGTACGACGACACGCTGTTCACCGTCTTCAAGACGATCCACTACGTCGAGCACGCCGAGCTCACCGCGACCAGCGAGGTCGTGGAGACCGGCGAGGTGATGTGTTTCACCGGCCGGGACTTCGTCATCACCGTGCGGCACGGCGGACACGGCTCGCTGCGCGCACTGCGCCACCGGCTGGAGGAGGACCCCGAACTGCTCGCCAAGGGCCCCTCCGCCGTCCTGCACTCCATCGCCGACCATGTCGTCGACGGGTACATCGCGGTGGCGGCCGCGGTGCAGGACGACATCGACGAGGTGGAGATCGAGGTCTTCTCCACGCCGGACAAGGGCAGCCCGCGCGGTTCGGACGCGGGCCGGATCTACCAGCTCAAGCGCGAGGTGCTGGAGTTCAAGCGGGCCGTCTCACCGCTGCTGCGCCCGATGCAGCTGCTCAGCGAGCGGCCGATGCGGCTGATCGACCCGGACATCCAGAAGTACTTCCGCGACGTCGCCGACCACCTGGTCCGGGTCCAGGAGGAGGTCATCGGCTTCGACGAACTGCTGAACTCGATCCTCCAGGCCAACCTCGCGCAGGCGACCGTCGCCCAGAACGAGGACATGCGCAAGATCACCTCCTGGGCGGCCATCGTCGCCGTACCGACGATGATCTGCGGCGTCTACGGCATGAACTTCAAGCACATGCCGGAGCTGCGCTGGACGTACGGCTACCCGATGGTGATGGGCTTCATCGGCGTCGTCTGCTTCTCCATCCACCGGATGCTGAAGCGCAACGGCTGGCTCTGATCCGCCGGACAGGCCCTGAACCGAGGGCCGTCTAAGCTCTGCCCCATGACTGCTGCTGACACGCTGCTCGGGCCGGCCCTCGTCGAGGAGGCCACCAAGAAGTCGGGCCTCATCTGGGTGCGCGGCACCGGCCCCGCGCGAGCGCTGTGGCACGTGTGGCACGAGGGCGCGGCCCATCTCGTCGGGGACGGCCCCGGCGAGCAGCCCCTGCCGGCCGGTCTCACCGACGGGGCCACCGCCGAGGTGACCGTCCGCAGCAAGGACAAGGGCGGCCGGCTCGTCGCCTGGTCTGCCTCGGTGGCGCAGCTGGCCCCGCACTCCGATGAGTGGGAGGCCGCGGTCGCCGAGCTCAAGGGCAAGCGGCTCAACGCACCGGACGCCGAGCAGATGCCGGAGCGGTGGGCGCGAGAGTGCCGGATCGTGCGGCTGACGCCGCTCGACTCGCGTACGCAGCTGCCGGACACCTCCGGTGCGGCCGCTCCGCTGCCCACCCCCGCGACCACACGGCTGCCGGTCCCGGCCGGGCTGCCGCGTCTGCTGAAGCGGTCCCTGCGCAAGCGGTAGCCGCTACGACGTCGACTTCGGCAGCTGCTTGCCGTAGTCGACCGTGTCGTCCGCGGCCGGGGCCGCCAGCGCGAAGTCCTTGCCCCAGTCGGCGAGCGTGATGACGCCCCCGCCACCGCCGCGGGCGAAACTCAGCGGATACGGGGTGCCCTCCAGGGACACGTCGAGGGCGCCGCCCTCCCCCTTGCCGCCCAGAATCCGGATGGTGCGCACCCCGCCGACCTTGTCCCGGTCGCCCTTGCCGACCGTGCCGTGCAGGGTGAGCAGCCCGCCGAGCAGCACCTTCTTGTCGGTGAAGCCGCGCAGCTGCTTGTACGTGGGGTCGTCCTCGGGGACCTTCACGTACTTGTCGTCCAGCTTGTCGGCGGCGGCGCCCCCCGCCTGGCCGCCCTTGTCGGCGTCCGGTTCGCCCTGCTCGTCGTGGTTCCAGAAGCCGGCGTCGGCCTTGAGGTAGAGCTCGTCACCGATCCGCAGCAGCTCGAAGGTGCTGTTCTTCGAGGTGACGGAACCCACGCCGCCCTTGTCCTTGAGCTTCATGTCGATCTTGTACGTGCCGCCCTTGCTCACCAGCGTGCCGGCCAGCCGGACCGCGTCGGCGGATTCCGCCGACGTCTGCGCCTTCTTCTCGATCTCCGGCGCGGTCAGTTTGCCGATCCCGTTGGTCCCCTTGTCCGGGTCCTCGTCCGCGCAGGCGGTCAGGGCCGCGGTCAGCCCGGCGCAGAGCACGAGGGCGAGGGTGGCGGTCCGGCGGCGGGCCCGGACGGGCGGGACAAAAGAGGTCACAGGCGCACTGCCTCTCATCTGCATGGCGGGGGGTGGCAGACGGCAGCGTACCCGTGCGGCCTACGTCTTCCGGCAGAGAGCCGTACGGACGGTTCGCCGGAGCGGCACGCAGCGGTACGGGCTAGCCTGATCACGTCATAAGGGTGCAGGAACTGTCGGAACAGATCCGGATGCGGAAGCCCGGCGGTGAACGAGGAGGCGCAGGCATGGCACCAGGCACGCCCCGCGTCTTCGTCTCGCACCTGTCCGGTGTACCCGTCTTCGACCCCAACGGCGACCAGGTGGGCCGGGTCCGGGACCTGGTCGCGATGCTCCGGGTCGGCGGCCGCCCGCCCCGGCTGCTCGGCATCGTCGTCGAGGTGGTGAGCCGGCGCCGGATCTTCCTGCCGATGACGCGGGTGACGGGCATCGAGTCGGGCCAGGTCATCACCACCGGCGTGGTCAACATGCGGCGCTTCGAACAGCGGCCCACCGAACGCCTGGTGCTCGGCGAGTTCCTCGACCGGCGGGTCAGTCTGGTGGAGACCGGCGAGGAGGTCACCGTCCTGGACGTGGCCATCCAGCAGCTGCCGGCCCGGCGCGACTGGGAGATCGACAAGTACTTCGTCCGCAAGGGCAGGGGCGGGGCGCTGCGCCGCAAGGGCGAGACCCTGACCGTCGAGTGGTCGGCCGTCAGCGGCTTCTCGCTCGAGGAGGAGGGGCAGGGCGCGGAGTCGCTGGTCGCCACGTTCGAGAGGCTGCGCCCCACCGACGTGGCCAACGCCCTGCACCACCTCTCCCCCAAGCGGCGGGCCGAGGTGGCCGCCGCGCTGGACGACGACCGGCTCGCGGACGTCCTGGAGGAGCTCCCGGAGGACGACCAGGTCGAGATCATCGGCAAGCTCCAGGAGGAGCGCGCGGCGGACGTCCTGGAGGCCATGGACCCCGACGACGCGGCCGACCTGCTCTCCGAACTGCCCGAGGAGGACAAGGAGCGGCTGCTGACGCTGATGCGTCCGGACGACGCGGCCGACGTGCGGCGCCTGATGTCGTACGAGGAGCGGACCGCGGGCGGTCTGATGACCACCGAGCCGATCATCCTGCGGCCGGACGCGACGGTCGCCGACGCGCTCGCCCGGGTCCGTCAGTCGGACCTGTCCCCGGCGCTCGCCGCGCAGGTGTACGTGTGCCGGTCGCCGGACGAGACGCCGACGGGCAAGTACCTGGGCACCGTCCACTTCCAGCGGCTGCTGCGGGACCCGCCGTTCACCCTGGTGAGCTCGATCGTCGACAGCGACCTGGTGGCGCTGACCCCGCAGACCCCGCTGTCGGTGGTGACCAGCTATCTGGCCGCGTACAACATGGTGTCGGTGCCCGTGGTGGACGAGAGCGGCTCGCTGCTCGGCGCGGTGACGGTCGACGACGTGCTGGACCACCTGCTGCCCGACGACTGGCGGGAGACCGACTTCCACGGCCGCGAGGGGGTGCTCCGTGGCCGGTGAGGACCGCGCACGGGCCTCGAACGGCTCGTCGGCGCTGACCCGCCCCCCGCGCGCCCGGCTCGACCAGCCCAAGGCCCCGCGCCGGCGGCTGCTGCCGGAGTACGACCCCGAGGCGTTCGGCCGGTTCTCGGAGCGGATCGCGCGCTTCCTGGGCACCGGACGGTTCATCGTCTGGATGACGCTGATCATCATCCTGTGGGTGGTCTGGAACATCTTCGCGCCCGGGAACCTGCGGTTCGACGAGTACCCGTTCATCTTCCTGACCCTGATGCTCTCGCTCCAGGCCTCGTACGCGGCCCCGCTGATCCTGCTCGCGCAGAACCGGCAGGACGACCGCGACCGGGTCACGCACGAGCAGGACCGCAAGCAGAACGAGCGCTCCATCGCCGACACCGAGTACCTGACCAGGGAGATCGCCGCGCTGCGGATGGGTCTCGGGGAGGTCGCCACCCGAGACTGGATCCGGTCCGAACTGGAGGACCTCGTGAAGGAGCTGGCCGACCGCCGGGCGCTGCTCCCGGCCGAGAGTGACGAAGACCGCTGACAGGGCTACCCGCGCGTAGCGGCGGGCGCCGTACCATCGTCCGTATGGCTACGGAAGACGCGGTGCTTGAGGCACTGGCGACAGTGAACGACCCGGAGATCCACCGCCCGATCACCGAGCTGGGCATGGTGAAATCGGTCGAGATCGATCCTGACGGTGTGGTCGCTGTCACGGTGTACCTGACCGTCTCCGGCTGTCCGATGCGCGAGACGATCACGAAGAACGTGACGGACGCGGTGGCGCTCGTCGAGGGGGTGTCGCGGGTCGAGGTCACGCTCGACGTCATGAGCGACGAACAGCGCAAGGACCTGGCGTCCTCGCTGCGCGGCGGCACGGCGGAGCGCGAGGTGCCGTTCGCCCAGCCCGGTTCGCTGACCCGGGTGTACGCGGTCGCCTCCGGCAAGGGCGGCGTCGGCAAGTCCTCGGTGACGGTGAACCTCGCGGCGGCGATGGCTGCGGACGGCCTGAAGGTCGGGGTCGTGGACGCGGACATCTACGGGCACAGCGTGCCCCGGATGCTCGGTGCGGACGGCAAGCCGACCCAGGTCGAGAACATGATCATGCCGCCGTCCGCGCACGGCGTGAAGGTCATCTCCATCGGCATGTTCACCCCGGGCAACGCCCCGGTGGTGTGGCGCGGACCGATGCTGCACCGCGCGCTGCAGCAGTTCCTCGCCGATGTGTACTGGGGCGACCTGGACGTCCTGCTGCTCGACCTGCCGCCGGGCACCGGTGACATCGCGATCTCCGTGGCGCAGCTGGTGCCGAACGCGGAGATCCTGGTCGTCACGACCCCGCAGCAGGCCGCGGCCGAGGTGGCCGAGCGGGCCGGTTCGATCGCCGTGCAGACCCACCAGAAGATCGTCGGTGTCGTCGAGAACATGTCGGGCATGCCGTGCCCGCACTGCGACGAGATGGTCGACGTGTTCGGCTCCGGCGGCGGCGCACGGGTGGCCGAGGGGCTGACGAAGACCGTCGGCGCCGAGGTGCCGGTGCTCGGCTCCATCCCGATCGACGTACGGCTGCGTGAGGGCGGCGACGAGGGCAAGCCCGTCGTCCTGTCCGATCCCGACTCGCCGGCCGGCAAGGCCCTGCGCTCCATCGCCGACAAGCTGGGCGGCCGTCAGCGCGGCCTGTCCGGCATGTCCCTGGGCATCACCCCGCGCAACAAGTTCTGACCGCAGGTGCGATCGCGAAGGTGCCGGAACCCTCGGGTCCCGGCACCTTCTGCTGTCTTCGTGGGTCCGTCGTCGCGCCTACGCGTCGTACGAGGTGATGTCCTCGACGACCGAGAACCCGAGCCCGTACGCGCTCATCCCCCGCCCGTACGCGCCGATGTGCACACCCTGCGCCGAACCGGCCAGCACCCAGCCGAACTCGGACTCGCGGTAGTGGAAGGGCACCGGCACCCCGTCGACCGGCAGCGACAGGACCGACCACGCGGGGCCGTCCAGGTCGTCGGCGAGCTCGAACGCCGTCTCCGTCTGCTGGTCCAGCCAGTCGTCGCGCAGGGTGTGGTCCATCTGCGGGGGCCAGGTGTAGGCCAGCAGGCCGGAGCCGGCCAGCCAGGCCGCGGACGAGACCGTCGTCGCGTCCAGGACCCCCGTGCCGTCGCCGCTGCGCCGCACCGGGGAGCTGGCGACGGTCACGACGGCGGCGAACCGCTGCTTGTCGGCACCGGAGTCACCCCGTACCGAGGGCTCGTCGCCATGACCGGTGGAACCGTGCTGCACAGTGCCGTCCGCCGCGGTGCCCACCTGCATCAGCCAGCGGGGCCCGGTGAAGGCCTCGTCCAGTCCGTACCAGGGGAAGGGCGCCTGCAGATAGCCCTCGACCGTGAGCCGGGCCGCCGGCACCCCCTCCGCCGTGGCTGTGTCCGGCGCACCATCCGCGCCCACCCGACTCGTTGTCTCCATCTGCCGGCCGCCTCCTCGATTCTGAGGTCCGGAGCGGCCCGCCCCCCGCGGGCGTCCTCACAACCGGACAGATGGAGAATAGCCATACCGTCCGGACGAGTCGGGATTGACGGGTGTCAGGTGGCGTCTGCGTCGAACGGCGGGTGGTCGTCCTGCACCGGCTGCGCGCGCTTCTTGAGCAGGTCGGGAGCGCCAGGGGAACCGTTGGCCGCGGCGATCGCGGAAGCACCCGACACGCCGCTCTTCGCCTCCACGGCGGAGGTCTCGCGCCCGTTCACCGCGTCGGTGACCTCGGCGACCTCCTTGCGCAGGTCGAAGCTCTCCCGGATCTCCTTCAGCCCCAGATCGTCGTTGCCGTCCATGAGCTGCTTGCGGACGAACGTCTTGGGGTTGAGGTCCTCGAACTCGAAGTCCTTGAACTCCGGGCCGAGCTCCGTGCGGATGTCGTCCTTGGCGCTCTCCGAGAACTCACGGATCTTGCGGATGAAGCGCGAGGCGTCCTGAATGACCTTGGGCAGCTTGTCCGGGCCGAAGACGAGCACACCGATGATCACGAGCGTCACCAGCTCGAGTGGGCCTATGTCATTGAACACCTTGCGGCTCCTCGTGTTCTCCGCGACCAGGTCGGATGAGGTCCGGACACGGTCCACGGTACCCGGCGGAACTGTCCGGGCGGTAGCTCCTCGTGGCCGTCACGTGCCGGTTGCCGAACCGAGCGTCAAAGTCATGGACAGGTCTTTACCACCGCGGGTCAGGGAGAGCCTGAGCTGGTCTCCCGGCCGGTGCGAGCGGATCTTCACTATCAGTTCCTCGCCGCTGTGCACGCGCTTGCCGTTCACCGCGGTGATGACGTCGCCCGGCCTGATGCCGGCCTCGGCCCCGGGGCCGTCCTCGGTGACGGAGGACTTGCCGTCGGCCCCCTTGGGCCCGACCTTGGCCCCGTCCCCGGTGTACTTCATGTCGAGGGTGACGCCGATCACCGGGTGGGTGGCCTTGCCGGTGTTGATGAGCTCCTCGGCGACGCGCTTGCCCTGGTTGATCGGGATGGCGAAACCGAGACCGATCGAACCGGCCTGGCCGCCCTCCGTGGTCGAGCCGCTGTCGGCGGCGCGGATGGCGCTGTTGATCCCGATGACGTGCGCGTCCGTGTCCACCAGCGGGCCGCCGGAGTTGCCCGGGTTGATCGGGGCGTCGGTCTGCAGCGCGTCGACGTAGCTGATGTCGCTGCCGTCGCCCTTCTCACCGCCCGCGGTGATCGGCCGGTCCTTGGCGCTGATGATGCCGGAGGTGACGGTGTTGGACAGGTCGAACGGGGCGCCGATGGCCACCACCGGGTCTCCGACCTGCACGTTGTCCGAGTTGCCCAGAGGCAGGGGCTTCAGGCCGGAAACGCCGCTGACCTTGACCACGGCCAGGTCGTAGCCGCTGTCCTTGCCGACGATCTCGGCGTGCGCCGTCTCGCCGCCGCTGAACGTCACGGTGATCTCGCCGGACGAACCGGCCGGGGCGACCACGTGGTTGTTGGTGAGGATGTGCCCCCGGTTGTCGAGGACGAAGCCGGTGCCGGTGCCCGATTCGGTGGTGCCGCTGACATGCAGGGTGACCACGCTGGGCAGGGCACTGGCCGCTATCCCCGCGACGCTGTCGGGGGCGCGCCCGCCGCCGTTGCGCTCGTCCTGGGGCAGCTCGACCTGGGTGAGGCCGCCGTTGCGCTCTATGTAGGCGCCGATGCCGCCGCCTATGCCGCCCGCCACCAGGGCCAGGAGCAACGCGCCGATGAGCACCGGCCCACGGCGCCTGCCGCGCCGGCCGCCGTCGGGGCCGAGCGGCGGTCCGGGCTGGGTGATCAGCGGCTGCCGGGGCGCACCCCAGGGGTCGTACTGGAGCCACTGCGGCGACGGGGGCGGGGGCGGGGTGTGGCCCTGGGGCTGGGCGTGGACGCCCTGCGGCGGAGTGTGGCCCTGGGGCGGGATGTGCTGCTGCGGGGGTGCCGGCATCGGGTGCGGGGGCTGGGGCTGGGGCTGGAAGGCGGGTGCCTGGGCGGGCGGGACCGTCATGCCGGAGCCGTTCGTCCCCGCGTAGGGCGGGGGTACGGGGGTGCCGTGCGCCGGGGTCGGCACCGGGCGCTGCACGGGCGGTGCGGGCGCCCAGGGGCCGGGGCCGCCGTAGGGCGGGGTGCTGTACTGGTCGGGCTCGTGCAGCGGCTGCGCGGATGCCGGGGGCCGGGGTGCCGCGGGTGCCGCCGGTGCCGCCGGTTCAGGTGCTGCGGGGGCCGTGGGCTCGGGCGCCGTGGTCCGGGCCGTCCCGGTCTCCCGCGGCGCGTCCTGGGGCGGCTCGCTCTCGGCGGGCGGGTCGGCCGCGGGCACCGCGTCCGCCGAGCCCTCGACGGGGGACGGCTCCTGAGGCGCTGTGCGCGTGCTGCGCCCCGGCGTGGGCCGGCTCCACCACTTCGCCTTCGGCTCGGTGGTCTTCCCGTCGTCCATGCTCTCCCCGCAACTGCCGCAACCGGCCTCTGCACGCCCCGTCGGGGGCGTCCCTCCGGAAATCCTGCCGGAATTCAACCAGGTTTACGGATGCCCTGCGCCGTCCGGTGGGACGACGTCCTCAGCGACGGGGCGCGAGCGGCAGACCGTGGTCGGCGGGGGCCGGTGCTCCGGCTGCCGATGTGGGGGTACGCGTCGGTTCGGCGGAGGGTGCCGGGGCGGCCGGGGTGAGGCCGCTGCCGAGGGCGCGGGCGAACAGCGGATTCGTCGCGTCGGGGCGTATCAGCGACGGCGCGGACGACTGGGCGCGGGCGGCGAACGCGAACGGGTTCCCGTCGAGACCGCTGCTGTCGAGCAGGGAGGGGGTCCGGGAGAACGCCAGCGGGGCCGCGTTCACCGCGAGGGAGAACGGGCGGTCCGTGCCGGCGGCGAGGGTGCCGTGGCTGCCGCCTCCGCGGCGGCTGACGGTGCCGCTCTCCGCTCGGGCGTCGGCGTCGAGCGGGGTCACCGCGTTGCCCGTGCCCTCGGCCCGTGTCGGGGTGTCGGGGGTCGCGTCCGTCGGCAGGGCGCCGCCGAGCGCGATGGCGGCCAGCGAGACGGCGCTGGCGGCGGCGAAGGCGAAACGGCGTCCGCGCCAGGGCGAACGGTCCCCCTCGCGGCCGACCTCATGGATCCGGAAGACGGATCCGGCCGGGTCGGCGGGCAGCACCGCGGTCGAGCCGTGGAGGGTCGGGAGGTAACCGAAACCGGTCGGCGGGGCACTGTCCGACGGCGACTGCGCACGGCTGCCGGAGGGCTGCATCACGGGGAAGACCCCGTCACCGAAGCGTCCGGAGTCGCCCAGTGGTCTTCCCCGGGCGTCGTCGTCACCCCCGGGTCCGCCCGGAAGGCCCTGGAGCCGGGCGAGGAAGCCCTCGGAGGGCGAGGGCGGGGCCGACTGCGCGAAGACACTCTTCAGGCGCCGCTGGGCGGCAGCCTCGGCCTTGCACTTGGTACAGGTCGCGAGGTGGGCGAGCACCCGGTCACGGGCGTCGTGCTTCAGCTCGCCGTCGACAAGCGCGGCGAGACGGTCCCCCAGGTGTTGTTCCGCGGAGGTCGGACCTGTGCCACTCACGCCGTTACGCCCTCCCCCGCCACGAGGGCTCCGGTCAGGGAGCGCTGCTCGGCACGGGCCTCGGGCGAACGGTGCTGCAGCGCCTTGCGCAGGTGCGAGCGCCCGCGGTGGATACGGCTGCGCACGGTGCCGAGCTTCACGCCGAGTGTCGCGGCGATCTCCTCGTACGAGAGTCCCTCGATGTCACAGAGCACGACCGCGGCCCGGAATTCGGGCGCGAGGGTGTCCAGCGCCTGCTGGACGTCCGCGTCGAAGTGGGTGTCGTTGAAGACCTGCTGCGGCGACGGCTCGCGGCTCGGCAGCCGCTCGGCGGCGTCGTCCCCGAGGGAGTCGAAACGGATGCGCTGCTTACGACGGACCATGTCCAGGAACAGGTTGGTCGTGATGCGGTGCAGCCAGCCCTCGAAGGTGCCGGGCGTATAGGTCGACAGCGAACGGAAGACGCGGACGAAGACCTCCTGCGTGAGGTCCTCGGCGTCGTGCTGGTTACCCGTCAGTCGGTAGGCAAGGCGGTAGACACGACCGCTGTGCGTGCTGACGATCTCTTCCCATGAGGGCGGCGTCCACGCCTGGGAGTCCGCATCCGAGGCGAAGGTCGCGGTCGTTGCGGAGTCGTTGGAAGAACGGTCAGCAATGTTGGTCACGGATTTCGGCTCACCCGCCGACCTGAGAAAGCGCCACAGCACTCCTCCCCGATCCACAGGCGCAGCCGCACCTCCCCTGTCGGCTCTGGTGGTGTCCAGTGGAGCCCCTACCATAGCCACCTCGCCCGTTAGCTCCGGATAAGCCTTTTTCCTGCTGGGGCCGGGGATCTCCCCGGGAACCGCCTGCCCGCAGGTCCCGGGCCCGGTCTGCGGGCCCGATCCACGTGCTTTCCCCTGTCCTTCCCTAACGCCCGGTCCCATCTGCGGGTTCCCGGGTGCAGCGGATACAGTCACCGTTGCGCCAACTACGGGGACAGGAGAGGGTCATCACCGCCAACCGGCAGACGAGCTGGGCGTTCGCCGACGCCTTTGTCGCCGAGGACGAAGCACTGCGCTGGGCCCGGGACCGGGCACGGGACGCGGGGCTCCGCTCGGTGTCACCAGGCACCGGCGCAGCGCTGCGCCTGCTCGCTGCCACGACGGACGCCAAGGCGGTCGCCGAAATCGGCACGGGTACCGGCGTGTCCGGCATCTATCTGCTGCACGGCATGCGGCCCGACGGGGTGCTGACCACGGTCGATCCGGAACCCGAGCGCCAGCAGTTCGCCCGGGAGGCCTTCCGGGCGGCGGGCTTCGCCGCCAACCGGGCCCGCTTCATCCCCGGCCGCGCCCTGGACGTACTCCCCCGGCTGGCCGACGGCGGCTACGACCTCGTTTTCTGCGACGGCGACCGGATGGAGAGCCTGGACTGCCTCGCTGAATCGTTGCGCCTGCTGCGACCTGGCGGTCTGGTGTGCTTCGAGGGCGTCTTCGCGGACGGCCGTACGGTCGACTCCGCCGCCCAGCCCGCGGAGGTGCTGCGGCTGCGCGAGCTGCTGCGCGCCGTCCGCGAGAGCCAGGAGCTGATGGCGACGCTGCTGCCGGTGGGCGACGGGCTCCTCTGCGCGGTGCGCCGGGGCTGAGCCCGGCCCGCACCTGATCCGGAACGCACTACTGCCCCGGTACGGAGACCGTGCCGGGGCAGTAGTGAAGTGTGGGCGCCTCTGCTCAGCCGACGACCTTCTTGAGGGCATCGCCGAGTGCATCGGCCTCGTCCGGAGTCAGCTCCACGACAAGCCGACCGCCGCCTTCGAGCGGAACGCGCATGACGATGCCCCGCCCCTCCTTTGTCACCTCGAGCGGGCCGTCGCCCGTCCGCGGCTTCATGGCCGCCATGCTCGTTCCCCTTCCTGAAACCAGCTCATCGCAACCGGCGGCCCCATGACAGGCGCTGTGTCACCGGCATCGAACACATTGCTTCCAGGCCATTATCCCGCATCACAGACCCCGATGACCAACATCGCTCTGCATCGCTTGCGCAACGCGCTCGCTCAAAACCACCCAATTCGGCGATCCGACTGCGATACTCCGTCCCCTTCACCCCTCCATCGGGGCAGAATTGTTAGACGCAGGTCACATGTTCGCCCTCGCTGAAGTCGGCCATGCTTGCCTGGACAGGCATTTTGGACGAGGTGCAGAGGGGACCGCACATGGCCGATCACGACGACGCCGTGCTCTACGAAGTGAGCGACGGACTCGCGACGATCACGATCAACCGCCCCGCCGCGATGAACGCGATGAACACCGCGGCGAAGGTGGCGCTGCGCGACGCCGTGCAGTCGGCGGGTGCCGACACCGCCGTGCGGGCGGTTCTGCTCACCGCGGCGGGCGGGCGCGCCTTCTGCGTCGGCCAGGACCTCAAGGAGCACGTCGCCACGCTGTCCGACGTCCGCGAGGCGGGCAGCGGCAACGCGCTGAGCACGGTGCAGGAGCACTACAACCCGATCGTCCGGGCGCTCACCGAGATGCCGAAGCCGGTCGTCGCCGGGATCAACGGGGTCGCGGCCGGGGCGGGCTTCGGTTTCGCTCTCGCCTGCGACTACCGGGTGGCCGCCGACACCGCCTCGTTCAACACCTCGTTCGCCGGGGTCGCCCTCACGGCCGACTCGGGGGTCTCCTGGACGCTGCCCCGGCTGATCGGCCACAGCCGCGCCGCCGACCTGCTGCTCTTCCCGCGCTCCATCTCCGCGCAGACCGCCCATGAGCTGGGCATCGTGAACCGGCTGGTGCCCACGGCCGACCTCGCCGCCGAGGCCACCGCCGTGGCCCGGGCCCTGGCCGCCGGCCCGACCGTGGCCTACGCCGCGCTCAAGGAGTCGCTCGCGCACGGGGCGGGCCACACCCTGCGCGAGACGCTGGAGAAGGAGGACGAACTCCAGACGAGGGCGGGCGCGTCGCAGGACCACGGGATCGCCGTGCAGGCGTTCCTCGACAAGGAGACGGCGAAGTACCTCGGGCGGTGACCGCCCCGGTCTACGCCGCGGTGCCGCGGGCCACGCAGTCGGCGAGATGGTCGTCGACCAGGCCGCACGCCTGCATCAGGGCGTAGGCCGTGGTCGGCCCGATGAACCGCAGCCCGCGCTTCTTGAGGTCCTTCGACAGAGCCGTGGACTCCGCCGTGACCGCCGGTACGTCCCCGAGGAGGCGGGGGGCGGGCCGGGTGGCCGGGTCCGGGGCGTAGGACCAGATCAGCTCGTCCAGCTCACCGGTCCGCCAGCCGTCCAGCACCTTGGCGTTGGCCAGGGTGGCATCGATCTTCGCGCGGTTGCGGATGATGCCCGCGTCGGCGAGGAGCCGCTCCCGGTCCGTGTCGGTGAACTTCGCGACGGCGGAGATGTCGAACCCGGCGAACGCGCTGCGGAAGCCCTCCCGGCGGCGCAGGATCGTCAGCCAGGACAGTCCGGACTGGAACGCCTCCAGGCAGAGCCGCTCGAAGAGGGCGTCGTCGCCGTGGACCGGGCGGCCCCATTCGGTGTCGTGGTAGGCGAGGTAGTCCTCCGTGGACAGGCCCCACGGGCAGCGCAGCCGGCCGTCCGCCGCCGCTTCGGCGCCGCCGCTCATCGGCCGGTCTCCTCGTCGGGACGCGGGGCGTCCTGCGGGGGCCGCGGCGGCTGCTCCGGAGACTCCCAGGGGGCATGGGGCCGGTCCTCGGGCCCCTTCAGGAGGTCGGGGCGGCCGCTTCTGACGGCCTGCGCGCCCGCGAGCGCCGACTCCAGCTCCGCGATCCGCGCGTCCCGCTCGGCGAGCTCCGCGCCGAGCCGGCCCAGCGCGTCGTCCACATCGGCCATCCGGTAGCCGCGGACACCGACGGGCAGCCGGAGCGCCTCGACGTCCGCACGGCCCACCGGGCGCGTCACGGGCAGCGGATCCGTCGGCTGCTCGGGCGCCACGTCCTGCAGGATGGCACTCTTCCCTCCGCCGACCACCGCGAGGGTGACAGCGGCCACCACCACCACCATCGCGAGCAGCAAGAACCAGAACACGCGTATCTCCCCGGGAGCGGAATTCGTCCGGGTCCGATCGTGCCATGCGGCACTGACAGTTAGGGTCGCAGTCGGCTCCGGCAGGGCATCTGACGGGCCGGATTCGGCGGATTCTAAGGAGACACACGGGATGCGAAGCGGTGCGCTCAGGCTGGGGCGGCGCGAATTCGGTGCGCACGAGCCGGTGATCATGGCGATCGTGAACCGCACGCCCGACTCCTTCTACGACCAGGGCGCCACCTTCCGCGACGAGCCCGCGCTCTCCCGGGTCGAGCAGGCCGTGGCCGACGGTGCCGCGATCATCGACATCGGCGGGGTGAAGGCCGGTCCTGGCGAGGAGGTCACCGCCGAGGAGGAGGCCCGCCGCACCGTCGGTTTCGTCGCCGAGGTGCGCCGGCGCCACCCGGACGTGGTGATCAGCGTCGACACCTGGCGCCACGACGTCGGCGAGGCCGTCTGCGAGGCGGGCGCGGATCTGCTGAACGACGCGTGGGGCGGGGTGGACCCGAAGCTGGCGGAGGTCGCCGCGCGGTACGGGGCGGGGCTGGTCTGCACCCACGCGGGCGGGGCCGAGCCGCGGACCCGGCCGCACCGGGCCGGGTACGAGGACGTGATGGCCGACATCCTGCGGGTGACCGTGGGGCTGGCCGAGCGGGCGGTGGGGCTGGGGGTCCGGCCCGACGGGATCATGATCGACCCCGGTCATGACTTCGGGAAGAACACCCGGCACTCGCTGGAGGCGACGCGCCGGCTCGGCGAGATGGCGGAGACGGGGTGGCCGGTGCTCGTGTCCCTCTCCAACAAGGACTTCGTCGGCGAGACGCTCGACCGGCCGGTGAAGGAGCGGCTGCTCGGCACGCTGGCGACGACCGCGGTGTCCGCGTGGCTGGGGGCGCGGGTGTACCGGGTGCACGAGGTGGCCGAGACGCGGGACGTCCTGGACATGGTGGCGTCCATCGCGGGGCACCGGGCGCCGGCGGTCGCGCGGCGGGGGCTGGCGTAACCGGGGCTCCGCCCCCGGACCCCCGCTCCTCAAACGCCGGAGGGGCTGAAGAACGGAGGCCCGAGAGGCAGGCCGGGCGGGGCAGAGGAGCAGGCCTGGCGGGGCTGAAAGGCCTACCGCCCGACCTCCTTCGTCACCAGGTTCACCGCCTCGTCCACGTCGTCCGTGACGTGGAACAGCAACAGGTCCTTCGCGGAGGCCTTGCCCTGGGCGATCACCGTGTCGCGCAGCCAGTCCACCAGGCCGCCCCAGTACTCCGTACCGAACAGCACGATCGGGAAGCGGGTGACCTTGCCCGTCTGGACCAGGGTGAGGGCCTCGAAGAGCTCGTCCAGGGTGCCGAGGCCGCCGGGCAGGACGACGAAGCCCTGCGCATACTTCACAAACATCGTCTTTCGGACAAAAAAGTAACGGAAGTTCACGCCGATATCGACGTGCGGGTTCAGCCCCGACTCGAAGGGCAGCTCGATGCCCAGGCCCACGGAGACGCCGTTCGCCTCCCTGGCGCCCTTGTTCGCCGCCTCCATCGCTCCGGGACCGCCCCCGGTGATCACCGCGAAGCCCGCCTCGACCAGCGCCCTGCCGATCCGCACGCCCGCCTCGTACTCCGGGGTGTCCACCGGGGTACGGGCCGATCCGAAGACGCTGATCGCACTCGGCAGTTCGGCGAGCGCACCGAACCCCTCGACGAACTCCGACTGGATGCGCATCACCCGCCACGGGTCGGTGTGCACCCACTCGGAGTCACCTTCGGAGTCCAGCAGCCGCTGATCGGTCGTGCCGGGCTGTACCTGGTCCCTGCGGCGCAGCACCGGGCCGAGTCGCTGTTCCTCGGGCCTGACCGCGCCCTCGGGGATCTCCGCGCCTTCCGGGATCCGTGCATCCTCGGGGTTGCCCATGTCCTGCTCCCTCCGCCGACGTCGGAGCCGTCCTGCGACGCTCCGTCTCCGCCCAGCGTAGATCGCCGGAGGTTACGGACAGGGGAATGCCGGGGGTCAGATCGTGAGCCAGGAGCGGAGCCGCTCCTCGCAGTGGACGATCCGGTCGATCCGGACGTGCTCGTTGCGCTTGTGGGCGAGGATCGGGTCGCCGGGTCCGTAGTTCACCGCGGGGACGCCGAGGGAGCCGAAGCGCGCCACGTCCGTCCAGCCGAACTTGGGGCGGGCGGTGCCGCCGACCGCGTCCATGAAGGCCTTGGCGGCCGGGTGGGAGAGGCCGGGCATGGCCGCGCCCGAGTGGTCGTCGACGGTGAACTCGGCGACGCCGCAGTCGGCGAAGACCTCGCGGACGTGGGCCATGGCCTCGTCGGGGCCGAGGTCGGGGGCGTAGCGGTAGTTCACGACGACCGTGCAGGCGTCGGGGATGACGTTGTTGGCGACGCCGCCCTCGATGCGTACGGCGTTGAGGCCCTCGTGGTACTCCAGCCCGTCGATCACCGGCTTGCGCGGTTCGTACGCGGCGAGCCGGGCGAGGACCGGGGCGGCGGCATGGACGGCGTTGGCGCCCATCCAGCTGCGTGCGGAGTGCGCCCGCTCCCCCTCCAGGCGGAGGAAGACGCGCAGCGTCCCCTGGCAGCCGCCCTCGACCTCCCCGTTGGAGCCCTCCAGGAGCACCGCGAAGTCGGCCGTCAGCCAGTCGGGGTGGGCGTCGGCGATGTGCCCGAGGCCGTTGAGGTCGGCCGCGACCTCTTCGTTGTCGTAGAAGACGAACGTGAGGTCGCGGTTGGGCTCGGGCACGGTCGCGGCGATCCTCAGCTGGACGGCGACGCCCGACTTCATGTCGGAGCTGCCGCAGCCCCACAGCAGACCGTCCTCGTCGAGCCGCGAGGGCACGTTGTCGGCGATCGGCACGGTGTCGATGTGCCCGGCCAGGACGACGCGCTCGGCGCGGCCCAGGTTCGTCCTGGCCACGACGTTGTTGCCGTGCCGTTCGACGGTCAGGTGCGGAAGGGGCCGCAGCGCCGACTCGATGGCGTCGGCGAGGCCCTTCTCCTCCCCGCTGACCGAGGGGAAGTCGACGAGCCATGCGGTGAGGGCGGGCCCGTCCAGTGTGAGGTCAAGCGTGCTTTCGGCCATGGCTACGACCCTAGTGCCTCGCGTACGGTGGCCCCGTGCCCCGGACCGTTGCTCCCGCCCGCCGACACACCGCCCGCAGCCGCCGTCTGCGCATCACGGCGGCCTTTGCCGTGCTCGTGGCGGTGGGGGGCTATCTGACCGTGCAGTACGTGACGGGCGGTACGAGCTCCGACCAGTGCACCGTGCGGTCGGCCGACGGTTCGTCGGGCGAGGGGCGTACGTACCGGATGACCTTCGAGCAGGCGGCCAACGCCGCGACGATCTCCGCGGTCGGCACCACCCGCGGGATGCCGGAGCGCGCCGTGACCATCGCGCTGGCGACGGCGCTCCAGGAGTCCGGGCTGCGCAACATCCAGCACGGCGACCGGGACTCGCTGGGCCTCTTCCAGCAGCGTCCCTCGCAGGGCTGGGGCACCGAGAAGCAGATCCTGGACCCGGTCTACTCGGCGGGGAAGTTCTACCAGCACCTGGCCGAGGTGCCCGGCTACTCCCGGCTGCCGCTGACCGTGGCCGCGCAGCGCGTCCAGCGCAGCGGCTTCCCGCAGGCGTACGCGAAGCACGAACCGGATGCCGCCCTGCTGGCCGCCGCGCTGACCGGCCGGACACCGGCCGCGCTGAACTGCGAACCGCCGCGGAGCACCGCGGTGTCGGGCGGGACGTCGAAGGTCCGGGCGGCGCTGGTGCGTTCCTTCGGCAAGGACGTGCTGCCGGCCGGGACCGGGGCGGACGCGGGCGCCGCGGGCGCGACGGCGGCCGGGGCGCTCTCGGTGCCGGTGGAGTCGGTCCGCCGGACCGGCGAGGACGACGCCCCGCAGCGCGGCTGGGAGCTGGCGCACTGGGCGGTCGCGCAGTCCGAGACGCTCGGCATCGACGAGGTCGCGTACGCGGGCCGGGTGTGGAGCCCGGACTCGGGCTGGCGGACGGAACGCGAGCGGTCCGACACCGCCGAGGTCCTTATCGGGCTCGTGCGTTAGCCCTCCTCAGCCCTCCTCGTACGCCGGTCCGCTTCGTACGTTGCTCCACTTCATGCGCGGGAAGGCCTCGCGCATGCGTGCGACCCGTCCCCCTCACAGGGGGTCCGCGCCTTCCCGCGAAAGGCCCCGCACGGCACCTTGCGCACCCTCTCCCGAACCCACTGATCCCCTTGCGAGGAAAGGGAAGTGACGGTTCGGCGCGTGGCCGTGGAATGCATTGTTTGCCCGGGTTCCTCCGTTGCGGATTATGTGACGCATTACCCAGTCTTTACCTCGGCCCACCGCAACCTCCCCCTCCCCCACGACGGTTGTCATGGCGTCCGGCCCACGGACACCACACATTCCCACCCCGTCGAAGGAGCATCATGTCCCTCCCCCTGACCCGTCGGATCGCCCGTACCGCGCTGCTGATCGCGGCGGGTGCGGCCCCCGTGGTCGGTGCGGCCGGTGCCGCAGGTGCCGCGGAGCTCCCGCAGTCCCCGGACCTCGGCGGTCTCACCAGCGTCGAGGGTTCCGGTCTCGGCAAGACGGTCGAAGGCGCGGCCACCCCGGCCGCCGACACCGCGGGCAAGGCCGGCGGCAAGGTCGTCGGGACCACGCTGCCGGTGGCGAGCAAGACCCTCACCGAGACGGGCTCCAAGGCCGCGCCCGTGGCGAAGAAGGCCACTCCGGCCGCGAAGAGCGCCGGCAAGAAGGCCAAGGGCGGTCTGCCCACCGACAGCCTCGGCGGCCTGCCGACGCAGGGCCTGCCCACCCAGGGCCTGCCGCTCGGCTGATCCGCGTCACGTCCGTACATGCGTGAGGGCCTCGGGAGTGCGCACTCCCGAGGCCCTCACGCGTGGTTCAGCCCAGCCGCTTGACCGCGGCCGCCACGCGTTCGTCGGTGGCCGTGAACGCCACCCGCACGTAACGGTCGCCCGCGGGCCCGTAGAAGTCCCCGGGCGCCACCAGGATGCCGAGCTCCGCCAGGTACGCCACGGTGTCCCAGCAGGGCTCGTCGCGGGTCGCCCACAGGTAGAGGCTCGCCTCGCTGTGCTCGATCCGGAAGCCGTGCGCCTCCAGGGCCGTGCGCAGGGCGGCGCGCCGGTCGGCGTACCGGGTGCGCTGCTCGGCGACATGGGTGTCGTCGCCGAGCGCCGCGACGGTCGCCGCCTGGACGGGGGCGGGCGTCATCATGCCGCCGTGCTTGCGGATCAGCAGCAGCTCGCTCAGCACGGCCTCGTCGCCCGCGATGAAGGCGGCGCGGTATCCGGCGAGGTTGGAGCGCTTGGAGAGCGAGTGGACGGCGACGATGCCCTCGTACGTACCGCCGCAGACGTCCGGGTGGAGCACGGAGACGGGCTCGGCCTCCCAGCCCAGCTCCAGGTAGCACTCGTCGCTGAAGACCAGCACGTCGTGCTCGCGCGCCCAGGCGACGATCCGGGTCAGCTCGTCCTTGGAGAGCACCTTGCCGGTGGGGTTGGACGGCGAGTTGAGCCAGAGCAGTCTGAGGCCGGCCGGGTCGAGCTCGGTCGGGTCGTCGTAGACGACGGGCTCGGCGCCGCAGAGCCGGGCGCCGACCTCGTACGTCGGGTAGGCGAGCCGCGGGTAGGCGACCCTGTCGCCGGCGCCGAGGCCGAGCTGGGTCGGCAGCCAGGCCACCAGTTCCTTGGAGCCGACGACGGGCAGCACGTTCCCGTGCGTGACCGAGACCGCGCCCAGGCGCCGCTCCACCCAGCCGGCGAGGGCGTCGCGCAGTGCGGCCGTCCCCCACACCGTCGGATAGCCGGGGCTGTCCGCCGCGGCGACGAGTGCCTGCTGGATCAGCTCGGGCACCGGGTCGACGGGCGTGCCGACCGACAGGTCCACGATGCCGTCCGGGTGGCCCTCGGCCGTCGACTTGTAGGGCGCGAGCCTGTCCCAGGGGAAGACCGGGAGGCGGGAGGAGACTGCGGACACGGATCTCTGCTTTCTCGTACGGGTGTTCATGCGGCTGGCACGGCGGGGGAAACACCGCGGTCCCGTACGGGGACGAGCCGTACGGGACCGGGGCGACGCACGTGCCGGGACGCTGCTACTGGTTCTGCGGCGGCAGCGCGGCGATGAACGCGTGGTCGCGCTCGATCAGGCCCAGCTTGGAGGCACCACCGGGCGACCCGAGGTCGTCGAAGAACTCGACGTTCGCCTTGTAGTAGTCCTTCCACTCCTCCGGGGTGTCGTCCTCGTAGAAGATCGCCTCGACCGGGCAGACCGGCTCACAGGCTCCACAGTCGACGCATTCGTCCGGGTGGATGTACAAGGACCGCTGGCCCTCATAGATACAGTCGACGGGGCACTCTTCGATGCAGGCCTTGTCCTTTACGTCGACACAAGGCTGCGCGATGACGTAGGTCACGCTGTCGTTCCTCCTCGGTAGGGCGTTGGCTCTCGCGCGGGAGCGCGGCGTCGTCGATGCCCGCACCTAGTATCTCCGTTCCCGGGCACGATCCGAACAGGAGGGGCGGACAGAGCTGTGGAATTCACCATGGGCGGACGGCTGGCGGTCCGAATTGCACCGGCTGACGTGGGCAAACGGGTATCAGTCCGGCGTCTGACCGAAGACGGGCCCCAGGGTCCGAAATTCACCGACACGGTCGGTGTTCTCACATCGTGGAACGATGATGTGCTCTCTGTCACACCGAAGAGCGGTGAGTCCGTCCGTATCGCGGTGTCGGCCCTGGTGGCGGGCAAGGTCGTGCCGGCCGCCCCGGCCCGCAGGCGCGGTCCCGCGGCCTCCTTCGCCGAACTCGCCCCGGTCTACGCGCGCGCCTGGCAGCCGGTGGAGAGCGAGCCGCTGGGCGACTGGCAGCTGCGCGCCGCCGGTGGTTTCACCCGGCGCGCCAACTCCGTGCTCCCGCTCGGCGATCCGGGCGTGCCGCTCGGCGCGGCGCTCGGGCGGATCACCCGGTGGTACGCCGACCGGGGGCTGCCCGCCTACATCCAGGCCGTGACGGGCGGCGGGGACACCCAGGAGGAGCTGTGCGCGGCGCTGGAGGACCACGGCTGGCGGCGTGAGGTGACGGCGGAGGTGCGGATCGCGGCGCTGGCCCCGATCGGCGATCTGGCGGCGGAGGTGTCGCGGGTACGGCTGAGCCGCACGGTGGACGACTCCTGGCTCGCCCGCTACCAGCGCTTCCAGCGGCCGGGCCCGGAGGTGGCGGCGGTGCTGGGCAGCGGTCCCTCGGTGTGGTTCGCGACCGTGCCGGGCGATGCGGGTGACGAGGCGCCCGCGGCGATCGGACGGTGCGTCGTGGACGGGCGGTGGGCCGGTTTCATGGCCGTCGAGGTGGCTCCCGGGCACCGCAGGAAGGGGCTCGCCACCACCGTGATGACAGCGCTGGCCCGGCAGGCGATGGACGAGGGCGCGTCGGCCGCGTGGCTCCAGGTGGAGACGGACAACGACGCCGCCCGCGCGCTCTACGACGGGATGGGCTTCTCGACCCACCACCTGTACCACCACTTCCGGGCGGTGTAGCGCGGTGGCTCGCGGACGGCACGACACCGCGGAGCTGCGCCGCCGGTTCGCCGAGGAGGCGCGGGCCGAGCGGCCCGACCTGGCGCTGCTCTGCCTGCTGATCGGCGCGGAGGCCGACCCCGCGCTGGACACGAACGGGATCGACGCGGCGCAGATCGAACTCGACCGGCTGGCGGGTCTGCTGCCGTACGGGCTGCGCGGCGGCCGCGTCTGGGCCTCTGCGCTGGCGGAACTGCTGGGTGAGCGGTACGGGTTCGAGGGCGCGTCGGCGGACTACCAGCGCCTGGAGTCCTCGCTGCTGCACGAGGTGCTGCGGCGGCGGCGCGGGCTGCCGATCCTGCTGTCGGTGGTGTGGATCGAGGTGGCACGGCGGGCGGGCGCCCCGGTGTACGGGGTGGCGCTGCCGGGTCACTTCGTGGTCGGTTTCGGCGATCCGGCGGAGCGGGTGCTGGCGGATCCGTTCGCAGGTGGCCGTCCGCTGACGGGCCAGGACGCGGAGTTGCTGGTGGCGGGCGCGACCGGGGAGGCGCTTGAGCCGTCGATGCTGGTGCCGGCACAGCCGCTGGAGGTCGTGCTGCGCATCCTGAACAACATCCGGGCGTGGGCGGCGGCCCGCCCGGAGCGCACGGACGTGGCGCTGTGGGCGGTGGAGCTGTCGCTGCTCCTGCCCGCGCACCCCGCCCGGCTGCGCTACGAGCGGGCGCAGCTGCTGGTGCAGAGCGGGGAGTTCCTGCGCGGGGCGGCGGAGATGGAGGAGTACGCGGAGGTGGTGGCGGAGGTGGAGCCGGCCGCCGCGGAGGCGGTGCGCCGGAGTGCGCGGGCGGCCCGGGCGCTGCTGAACTGACAGCGCGCCGGGCCGCGGTCGCCGTCAGTCCGCGCCGTTGCCGGACCGCCGCACCGTGTGCAGCAGGTACTCCTTCCGGTCGAGCGGGTTGTGGTCGGTGCGGGAGCGCCGCGGGGCGGTGCCGGTGACGGGGTGGTGGGAGTCGAAGGCGGTCTCCAGCACCCCTTCGCCCCGGGTGAGCCCCGGGAGCCGCTGCTGGAGTCCGTGCACCCGGGCGGCCGGGAACACGCCCTCCAGGACGCAGCGGGCGCCGTCGACGGCCGGAGCGCCGGGGACGGCCCCCAGCTGGGCGAGGGCCGGCAGGAGCGGTCCGAGCGTGTCCGCGGGGAGTTCGAGGCGGAAGCGGTGCATCGGCTCGTACACCGTCGTCCCGGCCTGCCGGAGCGCGGCCATCAGGACCAGCGGGGTCAGATTGCGGAAGTCCCCCGCGGTGCTCGACATGGACTTGTCGAAGACGGCGTGCGAGTGGCTCTGGCGGGGCCAGTAGCCGGAGTGCGTCATCGTGACCGTGCAGTCGGTGACCCGCCAGCCGTACAGCCCCTGCGCGAGCGTGTCGACGACGGTCTCCTCGACCGCCCTCATCAGGGAGTACGGCATGGAGCCGAGCTCCACCTCCAGCCGGTAGGTCACCCCGCTGCCGGGCGGTGCGGGGTCGACTCGCAGTCCGACCGTCGCCAGGAACGGATTGTCGTCCTTGTCGATGATCTCGAACGCGGCACCGGTTCCGGACGGCTTCTCCAGGCAGATGGTCGTGGTTCCGCGGAATGTGACGTCGATTCCGCATTCGTCCGCGAGCGTCGCCTGGATGACCTCTTTCTGCACTTCTCCGTAGAGGGATACGGAGACCTCCTTACGGATGTCGTCCTGGCGCAGATTGATCAGCGGATCCTGCTCGGCCAGCTGTGAGAGCGCGAAATGGAGTTCGCCCCGGGAGGCGGGCGGTGCGGGCACCACGACGGACTCCAGGGTCGGCGGGGCGAAGTGGTGCCCGGTGGCCGCCGCACGGGTGTCGCCGACCGCGTCGCCGATCCGGATGCCGCCGAGCCCCTGAAGCTTCGCGATCTGTCCCGGACCGGCCGAGGCGCGGCCGGTGTCCGTGCCGTCGGCGAAGACCCGGATGCCGGTCACCTTGCCCTCGGACACGGCTTCGGGTCCCTGCCCGAACGGCAGCCGGTCGCGGGTCCGTACGGTCCCCGAGAACATCCGGACCCAGGCGAGCTTCTCGCCGGCCCGGCCGCGCTCGACCTTGAAGACGGTCCCGGAGACCGGTCCTTCGGCGTCGCCGCCGGCCGCGGGCAGCAGTTCCCTGATGCCGCGGCTCAGCGCGTCGATACCGGCGCCCGTGACGGCCGAGCCGAAGTACACCGGGTGGACCAGGGCCCGTCCGGTCTGCGCCGCCAGTTCCGCGCGGAGCCGGGCGGGGGCGAACTCCTCGCCGCCTTCGACGTACGCGCCGAGCAGGGCGTCGTCGTGCTCGGTGAGCAGGTCCGTCAGCCGCCGCGTGAGCCGGGGGTCGTCGTCGGCGTACGGCACGCTGTGCGCGGCGCGGGTGCCGAGGCCGGTGACGGCCGGGCCCATCGCCACCGCGTGGGGGGTGAGCCTGTCGTGAACGGCGCGCAGCACCTGTTCGTAGCGGGCTCCGGCCCGGTCGGTCTTGTTCACGAAGACGAGCGTGGGGATGCGCAGCCGCTGGAGCGTCCGCATCAGGACGCGGGTCTGGGCCTGGACCCCTTCCACGGCGGAGACGACCAGCACGGCGCCGTCGAGCACGCTCAGCACCCGCTCCACCTCGGCGATGAAGTCCGGGTGGCCGGGCGTGTCGATCAGGTTGACGGTGACGTCGCCGAGGGCGAACGAGACGACCGCGGACTTGATGGTGATGCCGCGCTGACGTTCGAGCGCGAGGGAATCGGTCTGCGTGTTCCCGTCGTCGACGCGGCCGATCTCGTCGATGATTCCGGCGGTGTGGAGCAGCCGCTCGGTCAGGCTGGTCTTACCGGCGTCGACATGCGCCAGAATTCCGAGATTGAGCGTGTGCACAGAACTCCATGTTCTCAGGGGTGAGGTGAATTCCCGTCGAGACGAACATGTGAGATCGGCGCATCGATATCTCCTGGTCCTGTCGGCTGATACGGCGAGTACAACAGCCGGCCGGCCGGCGGTGCAAACCATTTAGCGGGACGCCGCGAGGGGGCCGGGCGGTGAGAGGCCGTCAGCGAACGGGGGATCCGGCGCCGTCCAAACCTCACCCCGGCGCGGCGTGCCGTCCAACGGGTGATTATCCGTTCTTCGCCACTCGATGAGCCCATGCCGTAGCTCCAATGCGGGGCTCCCCGATGGCGCGCTCCGGGGTCCGGGCTGACGGTGGATCACGTAGCCACTGCGCCACTCCGAGTAGACGCTCCGTCACTCTTCGCAGTCGCGACGAAAGGAAACGTGTTCAGATGCGCTCTGCCCGCACACTGTTCGCCTCGGCCGCCGTCACGGCGGTCCTCACCATCACCGCTCCCTCCGCCTACGCCATGACGGCCGGCGACTGGGAGCACGACAGCGGTTCGTCCTCCAGCAGCGACGAGGGCGGCTGGACGAAGGACAAGCCCAACGGCGGCGTCCACACCGGCGGCGGCGCCCTGGCCCGTACGGTCGCCGGCGACGAGCACGGCAAGTCCGAGGAGCACGGCAAGTCGGACGACGAGGGCTGGAAGAAGGACAAGCCCAGCGGCGGCGTGCACACCGGCGGCGGTGCCCTGTCGATGACGGTCGCCAAGGAGTGGCAGCCCGGCAAGGACGACGAGGGCGGCAAGTCCGACGACGAGGGCTGGACGAAGGAGAAGCCCAGCGGCGGTGTCCACACCGGCGGCGGCGCGCTGTCGATGACGGTCGCCAAGGAGTGGCAGCCGGACAGCGACGAAGAGGGCGGCAAGTACAAGGACGAGGGCAAGCCCAACGGCGGCGTGCACACCGGTGGCGGCGCCCTGTCGATGACGGTCGCCAAGGAGTGGCAGCCGGGCAGTGACGAGGGCGGCAAGACCGACAAGTCGTCGAAGTCCGAGAAGAGCGAGAAGAGCGAGAACAGCGACGAGGGCTGGAAGAAGGACAAGCCCAGCGGCGGCGTCCACACCGGCGGTGGCGCGATGGCCATGACCGGCGGCGGTCTTGCGGCCGGTTCGCTGCTGCTCCTCGGTGGTGTCGGTGTCGGCGCGTACAAGGTGCGCCGCCGTCAGGCGACGGGTGGCGCGATGGCCTGACCGGCCCCCGCGCACACCGGTCGCTCCGCTGTCGCGGCCGCCGTCCCCTTTCGGACGGCGGCCGCGGCGCCTTCGTTTTCCCCCGGTGCCTCTCGTCCGGTCAGGTCGGGCTCGCGTGACCTGACCGCTCGCCGGGCCCCGGTCCGCTCCCCCACCGCACCGCTCGGACGAAAGGCACGTTCCCATGGCCGCCCCGCAGTCGCCCGGTTCCCCCTCCTCCCGGACTGCCTCCGACACCGTCACGCTCGGCCGCGCCCTCCTCTGGCCCGCCGCAGTGGCCGGCCTCGGCATGCTCCTCATCTACAACTCCATCGGCCCCTCGGCCGACGACAAACCACCCGCTCCGTTCACGGCCGCGGCGCCGGTCGCCCCGGCTCCGGCTGCCCCGGCTGCCCCGGCGGCCCCGGCCGCACCGGTCCCCGCGTCCTCACCGGCCGTCACCGTCCCCCGGCAGGCCACCCCGGGCCCGAGCGTGGCGCCGGCCCTGCCCCGTTCCCTGCCGACGCGGCTGAAGATCCCGGCCATCGCCGTGGACGCGCCCTTCACCCCGCTGGCGATCGGGGCCTCCGGCCGCCTGGACGCCCCGCCGCCGAACGACCGGAACCTGGCCGGCTGGTTCAAGGACGGTGTGACGCCCGGTGAACGCGGCGCGTCGATCGTCGCGGGCCACGTCGACACGATGACCGGGCCCGCGGTCTTCCTCCAGCTGCGGTTCCTGCGGCCGGGAGCGACGGTCGACATCACGCGCGCGGACGGTTCGGTGGCCACGTTCAAGGTGGACACCGTGGAGACGTTCAGCAAGGCGAAGTTCCCCGACAAGCGGGTCTACGCGGACACGCCGGACGCCCAGCTGCGGCTGATCACGTGCGGCGGCAACTACGACAAGAAGGCCAAGGACTACGAGGACAACGTGGTCGTGTTCGCCCACCTCGACTCGGCGAAGAGGAAGTGAGCCGCCGTGCTCCCCCGCCGCGGCCGGCGGAAAACCCCGCGCACCGGACCGCGGTCCCCTGCTAGCTTCCTCCGCATGAAGCGCGCTGCCATGACGACGACGCCGGAGAGTGTCCCGGCGCGCTGACTGATGACCAGTCCGAAGCCCCGGGGCGAGTGCCCCGGGGCTTCTGCTTGCGGTCACTCGCCCTCCGTACGCGAGGAGACCGCCATGCACGACCACCGCAAGCTCGGCCGCGAGCTGGAGCTGTTCGACACCGACCCGCTGATCGGCGCGGGGCTGCCGTACTGGCTGCCCGACGGGGCCGCGCTGCGGCACACCCTGGAGGAGTACATCCGCGGCGAGGAGCGGCTTGCCGGCTACCGGCACGTGTACTCGCCGGTGCTCGGCAAACGGGAGCTGTACGAGATCTCGGGGCACTGGTCGCACTACAGCGACGACATGTTCCCTCCGATGGACCTCGGCGCCGAGCAGGTCGTGCTGCGGCCCAGCCTGTGCCCGCACCACGCCGTCATCTACCGCTCCCGCGCGCACAGTTACCGCGAACTGCCACTGCGGATGGCCGAGCTGGGCGGCATGTACCGCTCCGAGCTGTCCGGCGTGCTGGGCGGACTGACCCGGGTGCGGTCCATCCAGCTGAACGACGCGCACATCTTCTGCACCCTGGACCAGGTGGCGGACGAGGCGCGGGCCGCGCTCGGCATGATCCGCCGGGCGTACGAGGCACTCGGCATCCGCCCGGCCCGCTTCCGGCTCTCGCTGCCGGGGCCGGGCGGGAAGTACGTCGCAGCGCCGGAGATGTGGCAGCGCTCCACCGCGCTGCTGACCGAGGTCCTGGAGGATTCCGGGCTGCCGTACGAGCCGGCCGGGGGTGAGGCGGCGTTCTACGGTCCGAAGATCGATGTGCAGGTCGCCGACGCGGCGGGCCGGGAGTCGACCCTGTCGACCGTCCAGATCGACTTCCACCAGCCCGAGCGGTTCGATCTGCACTACATCGGCGCCGACGGGGCGAAACACCGGCCGGTCATGGTGCACCGCAGCATCATCGGGAGTGTGGAGCGGGCCGTCGCCCATCTCGTCGAGCAGCACGGCGGCGCGTTCCCCGCCTGGCTCTCCCCCACCCAGGTGGCGATCCTCCCCGTCTCCGACGGGGAGCTGCCGAACGCCGAGGACCTCGCCCGCCGTTGTCTCGCGCTCGGGCTGCGCGCGGAGGTGGCCGGCCGGGACCGCGGCAGCCTGGGCGCCCGCATCCGGGAGGCCAGGCTGGTGCCGTACCAGGCGGTCATCGGGGCGGCGGAGGCCGCCGGCGACCGGGTGGCGCTGCGGCTGCGCGACGGGCGCCGACTCGACCCGATGCCGGCCGCGGAGGCGCTGGCGCGGATCGGCGCGCTGGTCGCGGCGCGCAGCACCGAGGTCTGGGAGGAGGCGGAGGGGGCGGAACTCAGGGTGTGACGGGTGCGGCGCCCGGCTCGGCGTCGTCGCGCGCGTCGGGCTCGGCGTCGGCGTGCGGGACGCGCGCGAGCGCCCCGGCCAGGGTGGAGGCGACGATCAGCAGGGCGAGGACGACGGTCATCGTGAGGCGGAGTCCGATGTGGTCGGCGAGGAAGCCGAGCGCGGGCGGGCCGACGAGGAAGGCGACATAGCCCGCGGTGGAGACCGCGCCGACCCGTGCCGCCGCGTGGTGCGGGTGGTCGCCCGCGGCGGACACGGTGACCGGGAACCCGAGCGAGGCGCCCAGCCCCCACAGCACCGTGGCCGCGCCCGCCATCGCCGGGCTCGGCGAGACGATCACCACCGCCAGGCCCAGCGCGGCGACGACCGCGCTGATCCGGACGACCCGGACGGGGCCGAAGCGCTCCAGGAGGGGGCCGCCGGCGAAGCGGCCGAGCGTCATCGAGGACGCGAAGACCAGGAAGGTCAGCGAACCGGCGGTGGCGCTCACCTCGTAGCCGTCCACCATGAGCAGCGGCAGCCAGTCGTTGGCGGCGCCCTCCGCGAAGGCCATGGCGAGCACGATCACCCCGATGAGGACGAGGCGCCGGTCCCGCCACACCGTCAGCTGACCCCGCCACCCGCCCGGTCCGGAGGTCCCGGCCGCCTCCTTGCCCGTGCCGTGCGGAATCGCGCGCACGGCCACGACCGCGGCGACGGCCACGAGCGCCGAGACGGCCGTCAGATGCCATCCGACAGGGAACGCGAGCGCGGTCATCGCCATGCCGAGCAGTGCTCCGACGACGGTGCCGAGGCTGAAGCAGCCGTGCAGCACCGGCAGTACGGGACGGCCGATGACCCGCTCCACGTCGGCGCCCTCGATGTTGAACGCGACCTCGGCGAGACCCATCCCGCCGCCGAACAGGGCCAGTCCGCAGAAGACCCCGCCCGCAAGCGCCAGGCCGGTGCCCGCCGCGACGACCAGCAGCCCGGTGACGATCAGCGCCGCGCCGACGGTGATCGCGGTCCGGCCTCCGTAACGGCGTACGAGCGGGCCGGAGGCGGTCACGCCGGCCATCGAACCGGTGGACAGGCCGAAGAGCACCAGCCCCATCGCGCCGGTGGACACGTCGAGTCCGTCCCGGACGGCCGGGGTGCGCGCCACCCATGAGGCCATGCCGGCCCCGGCGGCGAGCATGAAGAGGAACAGGGCGGTACGCCGGCGGCGTGTTGCGGCATCCATGACAGCGGGCCTCGGCAGTCCAGGAGGGGTTTCAGCAGGAGCGTACGATCGTACGCCCTTGGAGTGTACGATCGTACCCATGACGGACCACTTCGCGGGAGACCCGCGTACGAACCATGAGCGGATGCTCGCCGGGGACCTCTACATCGCCGACGACCCCGCCATCGTGGAGGCCCAGCGGCGGGCGGTACGGCTGGCCGCCCGGTATCTGGCGGCCTACACCGAGGACCCCGACGCCGCACAGCCCGTCGTCGCCGAGCTGCTCGGCGGGCTGGGCGCCGGTGCGCACATCCGGCCGCCGCTGTACGTGGACTACGGCTCGTACCTCACGGTCGGCGAGGACACGTTCATCAACTACAACCTCACCGCGCTGGACGTCGCCCCGATCACCATCGGCCGCGACTGCCAGATCGGGCCGAACGTCCAACTGCTCACGCCCACCCATCCGGTGGAGCCGGAGCCGCGCCGGGACAAGCTGGAGGCGGCCCGGCCGATCACGATCGGCGACAATGTCTGGCTGGGCGGCGGCGCGATCGTGCTGGCCGGGGTGACCATCGGGGACAACAGCGTCATCGGCGCGGGAGCCGTCGTGACCAAGGACGTCCCCGCCAACGTGGTCGCCGTGGGCAATCCGGCCCGGGTGATCCGCTCGATCTAGAACTCTCGGCAGAAGGAAACACCGTGGCGACCGGACAGAACGACCCCGAGCGGCGGGAGCGCATCATCGCCGCCGCGCTCGACCTGATCGCGGAGGAAGGGGTCGCCGGGACCTCGCACCGCAAGGTCGCCGCGCGTGCCGGTGTGCCGCTCGGCTCGATGACGTACCACTTCGGCGGCATGGACGAGTTGCTGCGGGATGCGTTCATCCGCTTCTCCAGCAGCATCGTCGCCGTCTTCGAGGAGCGTCTCGGCGCCGCGACCACGCCCGACGAGGCGCGGGCGGCGGTCGCCGATCTGGTCCACCACCTGTCCGGCGGCAACCAGCGCGAGCTCGTCCTCACCCACGAGCTGTACACCCTCGCCGCCCGCAAGCCCGCCTACCGCGAGCTGACCCGGGAGTGGATGCGCCGCAGCCGCGTCGCGCTGGAGTGGCACTTCGACCCGGCGACCGCCCGCCAGCTCGACGCGCTGATCGAGGGCCTGTCCATCCACCGCGCGCTGGAGACCGAACCCCACGACCGGGCCCTGACCGTCGAGGCGATCGCCCGCATCACCCGGGCTCCCGGGGCACGTTCCTGACCCGCGCCCTCCCCATGACTCCTGGCCGGCACCCCACCTGACCAAGGTGCCGGCCAGGTGATTCCCCCTTCGTCCGCGCACGCGCCCGCGGCCGCCTCCCGCCCCCCGCCCACCAGGGAAAACGCACACCGAGTGCCGGGAGAACCGCATACGATCACCGCCGTGCGGTCCACACCGGGCCGCAAGGGAGGGGGATCTTCTTCGTGGCACATTCGGACCTCATAGACCTGGCGGGCCCCTGGGGCCGCATCCTCAGCGGCACGCCGCTCGACCATGAGACGCACACCCGGGCGGGTCAGGCCATGGCCGTCGATCCGGTCACGCACGATCTCTTCGTGGTACAGATCCGGGACGCCCTGGAGTACGGCAACCTGTGCGTCTACCGCATGAACCGCACGACCGGACGCCCGGTCGACTGCATGCACCTCAACGGCTTCGGTCACGGCTATCAGGTCGGCGCACAGCACATCGGCGGCAAGACGTACCTGTGGACGGAAGCCGGGCCGCTGTACAAGGAGTTCGGGACCCGCGTGGCCCGGGTGCCGTATCTGCCGGGGCAGACGGTCACCATGACGTCCTCGGTCGTCTCGGCGCCGTTCCGTCCCACGGCGGATGCCCGTTTCACCGCTCCGAACGTCGATCCCGTGTACGACCGCCTCACGGTCAGGTACCAGACCGCCCAGGGGTACTTCTACAGCCAGTACCCCATCGACCCGGTCACGGGCGAGGTCACCTGGAACGCCACCAGGACGATCCCGCACCCCTCGAAGGCCGAGGTCCCCACGCTCTGGGACACCTTCCAGGGCTTCGCGTCGCTCGGCGAGTACCTCTACCTCTACACGGGCAGCCCCGACCAGGACAACGCCCATCTCACCGCCCTCTCCTGGTCGGACGGCTCCGTCGTGGCGGGGCCCCAGCACATCACCGCCGTACCGGGGCTGGACCGCCGGGAGCCGGAAGGCCTGTGCATCGAGCCGATGGGCGACGAGGCACGGCTGCTCTTCGGCTTCAGCGGCAGCCACACCACGCCGCGCGAGGAGACGATCTGCTTCCTCTCCACGGATGCCCCGGTCCAGGGCGTGAAACTGCTGACGGGCTGGACGGCCATCGCACCCGCGCCCGGGGTGACCGCGCAGACGGGCGCGATGAGCCCGCGCGGGCGGCTGGTGAACCTGGCCGGGACGACGTACCTCCAGCTCCGCGGCGGCTTCGACTGCGACCTCACCGCCGAGGGCCGGTTCGCGCAGCTCCCGCCGGCACTGACGCCCAGCCGCACGGTCCGGGCCAACGTCACCCGCAACAACCACGACGGCCGCTGCGTCTGCCGGGTCGAGGCCGACTCCGCCGGACAGCTCTCGGTGTTCGGCCCGACCGCGGACAACAGGATCTCCTGGATCGGCCTCGACAACTTCTCGGCCGCCTGGCTCTGACGCCCGCCCGTCGCCCAGCCACGTCAACGTTCCACGATCCCGGAGGATCAGCCATGCCCCAGAGCCGTACCAGCCGCCGCGCCCTGCTCACCGCAGCCGTGGCCGTTCCCGCAGCGGCGGTCAGCGCGCCGATGACCGCCGCCCCCGCCGCCGCGGCCGACGTGCCCGGCGGAATCAGCGTCGTCCAGGACTGGCAGCCGCTCGTCCTCGCGGCGGGCGCCACCGCCGCCGCCGACGCCCCGGCCGCCCGCGTGGTGAAGATCGCCGGCACGGACTTCCTGCAGATGCGCGGCGGATTCACCTGCGCCTTCACGGGCGACACCGTGCTCGGCACCCTGCCCTCGGTCATCACGGTGCCGAAGACGATGCGCGGCGTCTGCCCGCGCAACAACTCGCTCGGCATCAACTCCTGCCGGGTGGAGGTCAACACCGCGGGGAAGATCACCGTCTTCGGCGCCACGGCCTCGAACGACATCACCTGGGTCACCCTGGACAGCTACTCGGTCGTCATGGCCTGAGGCCGCCCGGCGCCGCTCGTCCGCCGGCGGCGGGCGGCATGCCGGAACCGGCCGGGTCGCCCGGCCCGGAAAGGCGGGCGACCCGGCCGGACGATCTCGTCAATCTCCTGAAGCCAACCGCACTCCTAACTGAGCGCAGAGTGGGTCAATTGCCTTTCTGCTGGCGTTAATTGTTGCGCCAGGAGAGGTTGGACGAGGCTTCTGTTGCACACCTCTTGACGTTTCCCAGGTGACGGCGGAAGCATCAACTCTCGTCGGAGAGCGCTCTCTAGGCTCTACGGCAGGCTCGTCGTGTCACCCGTACCACGACTCAGGAGACGTACTCCCATGCATGTTCCCCCCACGGAACCCCCGACAACTCCCCCCACGGGAGCCCCCACCACCTCCCGGCGCCGGCGCCGGACCCGCTCGTTCGGGTTCGCCGCGTTCGCCGTTTCGCTGCTGATGGCCGTCCCCACGGCGCAGACCGCCTTCGGCGAGGACGCGCAGGCCGTCGAGGGCGGCGGCGACCTCGGGCCCAATGTCATGGTGTTCGATCCGTCGATGCCGGACATCCAGGCCAAGGTCGACGAGGTGTTCAAGAAGCAGGAGTCGGCGCAGTTCGGTGACGGCCGCTACGCGCTGATGTTCAAGCCGGGCACGTACGACAACCTCAACGCCCAGATCGGGTTCTACACCTCGATCGCCGGGCTCGGGCTGAACCCGGACGACACCACGTTCAACGGTGATGTGACCGTCGACGCGGGCTGGTTCAACGGAAACGCCACGCAGAACTTCTGGCGGTCCGCGGAGAACCTGGCGCTCAACCCCGTGAGCGGCACCGACCGCTGGGCCGTCTCGCAGGCCGCGCCCTTCCGCCGGATGCACGTCAAGGGCGGGCTGAACCTGGCGCCCGACGGGTACGGCTGGGCGAGCGGCGGGTACATCGCCGACAGCAAGATCGACGGCCAGGTCGGGCCGTACTCGCAGCAGCAGTGGTACACCCGGGACAGCTCCATCGGCAGCTGGGGCAACGGCGTCTGGAACATGACGTTCTCCGGTGTCGAGGGCGCCCCCGCCCAGGGCTTCCCCGAGCCGCCCTACACCACGCTGGAGAACACCCCGGTCTCCCGCGAGAAGCCCTTCCTCTACCTGGACGGCGACGACTACAAGGTGTTCGTGCCCGCCAAGCGCACCAACGCGCGCGGCGTTTCCTGGGCCAACGGCACTCCGCAGGGCGAGTCGATCCCGCTCGACCAGTTCTACGTGGTGAAGCCCGGCGCGACCGCGGAGACCATCAACGCGGCCGTGCAGCAGGGCCTGCACCTGCTGTTCACGCCCGGCGTCTACCACGTCGACCAGACGATCAACATCGACCGCGCCAACACCGTGGCACTCGGTCTGGGGCTCGCGACGATCATCCCGGACAACGGGGTCACCGCCATCAAGGTCGGTGACGTGGACGGCGTGAAGCTCGCCGGACTGCTCGTCGACGCCGGTCCCACCAACTCCGACTCGCTGATCGAGGTCGGCCCGGAGGGTGCGTCCGCGAGCCACGCCGACAACCCGACCTCGCTCCAGGACGTGTTCGTCCGGGTCGGCGGCGCCGGTGCCGGCAAGGCCACCACGGGCATGGTCGTCAACAGCAACGACACGATCATCGACCACACCTGGCTGTGGCGCGCCGACCACGGCGAGGGCGTCGGCTGGGAGACCAACCGCTCGGACTACGGCCTCCAGGTCAACGGTGACAACGTCCTGGCGACCGGCCTGTTCGTCGAACACTTCAACAAGTACGACGTGCGGTGGTCCGGCGAGAACGGCAAGACGATCTTCTTCCAGAACGAGAAGTCGTACGACGCCCCGAACCAGGCGGCCGTCCAGAACGGTGACACCAAGGGGTTCGCGGCCTACAAGGTCGACGACTCCGTCACCACCCACGAGGGCTGGGGGCTGGGCAGTTACTGCTACTACAACGTCGACCCGACGATCATTCAGGGCCACGGCTTCGAGGCACCGGTGAAGCCCGGCGTGAAGTTCCACGACCTGCTCGTCGTCTCCCTCGGCGGCCAGGGCCAGTACGAACACGTCATCAACGACACGGGCTCGCCCACCTCGGGGACGTCCACCGTCCCGTCGCAGGTGGTGTCGTTCCCGTAGTCAGGAAGGCACGCGGTGCTGGGCCGGCCCACCACTTCACCGAGGTGGTGGGCCGGCCCGGTCCGGCCAGTTCGGTGTGCCCCGTCAGTACACGACGGGGCACACCGCTGTCCGCCCGCGGCCGGTAACTTGGCACGCGCTTTACGCGCCGTCCGCAACCGCATCGGTCAACTTCTGGTCTCTATAGATGTTGAATCCTTGAAGTAGCAATGCGAGTGGAGCAGGTCATGGGGCGGGGCAAGGGCGGTATAGGGGTCGCGTTGCTGGTGAGTGCGGTACTCGCGGGGACGAGCGCGTGCGGTGGTCACGCGTCGGACGACTCCGACAGCGGGAGCGCGAAGGGCGGCGCATCCGCCCCGGCATCCGCGAGCGCGCATCCGTCACCCACGCACCCCTCGGGCCCGCCGATGCTGCTGGACTCGATCGCCCCGCTGGACAAGGCGACGGTCGGCGTCGCCATGCCGATCTCCGTGGTGTTCACCAACCCGGTGGCCACCTCGGCGCACAAGAACATCGAGAAGCACCTCAAGGTCTCCGCCTCGGTCCCCACCACCGGTGCCTGGCACTGGATGGGCGACAAGCGGGTCGACTGGCGTCCGGAGAAGTACTGGAAGTCCGGCACCAAGGTGCGGCTCGACGCCGACCTGAAGTACGTCTCCAACGGCAGCGGCCGCTACGGCACCCACCCCTATACCCACTCCTTCACCATCGGTGACGACGTCCGGGCCGACGCCTCGGTCACGGGTCACACGATGAAGGTCACCCGCAACGGGGCTCCGGTGCGGACGCTCTCCATCAACGCGGGCAGCGCCCAGTACCCCACCTGGAACGGCACGATGGCGGTGATCGACAAGCAGGAGAAGGTCCACATGACCTCCTGCAGCGTCGGCATCAGCTGCAACAAGGGCGACGCGAACTACTACGACCTGACCCTGCCCTGGGACATCCACCTGACCCAGTCGGGAACCTACGTCCACTTCTCCACCGGCGACACCAACCCGGGCAGCGGCAGCGCCCTCGGCTCGCACGGCTGCGTCCACCTCTCGCTCGCCGACGCGAAGTGGTTCTACGGCCAGGTCAAGCAGGGCGACCCCATCACGGTCACCGGCTCCCCGCGCGCCAAGGCATCCGCCGACAACGGCTACGCCTCGTTCAACCTGTCGTGGTCGCAGTGGCTGGCCGGAAGCGCGAACGGCGGACAGACCACGGCCACCCTCTGACACGTGCGAGGAAGAAACGCCGCCCGGCGGCAGGGTTTCGAGACCCTGCCGCCGGGCGGTTCCGCTTTTCGCAGGCGGCTCAGCCGTGCAGGGCCAGCGCGCCCTTGGCCGGTACGGTCGCCGTGACCGTGCCGTCGTCGCCGACCTGCACCGTGTTGCCCTCGCAGGCGTCGGGCGAGGCCTGGGCCACGTTGCAGTAGGTGCCCGCCGGGAGTGAAGTGGCGAACGTCTGCTGAAGCGCGCCGTCCCCGTTGTTGATGGCCACGAAGCCCTTGTCACCGCGGCCGAAGGCGATGGCCGACGAGCCGTTGTCCCACCAGTCCGTCAACTCCGCGCCCGACGTGGCGTTGTGGAAGCCGACCATGCCGGTGACCGCCGTCTGTGTGTGCGTGCACGTCCAGCCACCGCTGCCGCAGGCGGCCGCGCCGCCGTTCGGCGGGCCCGCGTCCTTGTCCGACCACTCGTAGCCGGAGAAGACGTTCGGGGAGCCGTAGGGCGAGGCGAGCATGAAGACGTTGGCCAGGGTGTAGGCCGCGCCGTCCTTGTACGTCAGCGTCGAGCCGTTGCGCTCGGTGTCCCAGTTGTCGACGAACGTACGGGCGCTCCCGCTCGCCAGCTTGCCGTCGGCGACGCTCTTCAGTCCGGCGAGGGAGCCGCCCTGGAAGGCGCTCTTGAGGTGGCCGCCGTAACGGAACTCGTCGACGTCACCCACCCCCGTGTACTCCTCGGGCTGGACCGCCTCGCCACCTCCGTGGATCACCTCGGTGACCCAGAAGCCCGGGTCGGACATCTTGCCCTTGATCGCGGCGATGTCGTCGGCCGCCATGTGCTTGGCGGCGTCGATGCGGAACCCGTCCACGCCCAGGGTGCGCAGGTCGGAGAGGTAGGCGGCGATCGTCGTGCGGACGGCGTCGCTGCCGGTGTCGAGGTCGGCCAGGCCGACCAGTTCACAGGTCTGGACGTCGTTCCGGTCGCCGTAGTTGCTGATGTCCTTGCGGCAGGCGTGGAAGTCCTGGTCCTGGAAGTACCCGGGGTAGTCGTACTTCGTGTACGCCGTGCCGCCGGTTCCGGTGCCGGAGCCGGACGACATGTGGTTGATGACGGCGTCGGCGACGACCTTCACCCCGGCGGAGTGACAGCTGTCCACCATCGCGGCGAAGGCATCGCGGTCACCGAGGCGGCCGGCGATCTTGTAACTGACGGGCTGGTAGGACGTCCACCACTGGTCGCCCTGGATGTGTTCGGAGGCGGGCGAGACCTCGACGTAGCCGTAGCCGGCCGGACCCAGCGAGTCCGTACAGGCCCGGGCCACCGCGTCGTACTTCCACTCGAACAGGGTGGCGGTCACGGTCTTCTCGCCCGGCGGGGTCGCCTGGGAGGTCCAGGGGGCGAAGGCGGTCACACCGGCGGCTGCGAGCAGGCCGGCCAGTGTCGCGCGAGCGGCGCGGGACTTCAATTGCGGCTCCTTCGGTCGCGGATGCGGAAATGGGGTCCGCATCCGACGTGGGCAGCCACGCGCCTGGCCACCGTGGGGGGAGTTCGGAGCCTGCCTTCAGGGCGATGAACACGTCAAGAGATCACGCAAGGATTTCCGGAATGTTTCTGAAATACCTTGCAGGGAAGGCGGGTCGGGGATCCGGGTGGAGTGGGCCCTGCTCCCGGTGCCAGGGCGCCGCGGCACGACGACCGCGATCCGATGGCCCGATCCCGGGCCGGGGGCGGTGGCTACGATCGGCGCATGTCACCCTCGCACTCCCCGGTCCGCGTCCTGCTCGCCGACGACCAGCCGCTGGTGCGTACCGCCCTGCGCATGGTCATGGCCGACACCGCCGGCCTCGACGTCGTCGGCGAGGCCGGAACGGGCGACGAGGCCGTCAGAATGACCGCCGAACTCTCCCCCGACGTCGTCGTGATGGACATCCGGATGCCGGGCATGGACGGTATCGAGGCCACCGGGCACATCACCACGGGCTCCGGCACGGCCCATGTGCTGGTCCTGACGACATTCGACGACGACGAGTACGTCTACGGAGCCCTGCGCGCCGGTGCGGCCGGCTTCCTGGTCAAGGACATGGCGCTGGACGACATCCTGGCGGCGGTACGGGTGGTGGCGGCCGGGGACGCCCTGATCGCGCCGGGCGTCACCCGGCGGCTGATCAAGGAGTTCGCGGGCCGCCCCGGCTCGTCGTCCCCGCAGCGCCCGCCCGCCGCGCTCACGGGGATCACCGACCGGGAGCGCGAGGTGCTCGTTCTGGTCGGCAGCGGGCTGTCCAACACGGAGATCGCCGAGCGGCTCTTCATCAGTGTCGCCACGGCCAAGACCTATCTGACCCGGCTGCTCGCCAAACTCGGCGCCCGGGACCGGGTGCAGCTCGTCATCCTCGCGTACGAGGCGGGGCTGGTGTCGGCCACACGGTGAGAAGCGGGCTACAGCCAGCCCTTCTCCCGCGCCATCCGGACCGCCTCCGCGCGGTTGCGCGCCGCCATCTTCTGGATCGCCATGGAGAGGTAGTTGCGGACGGTGCCCTGGGACAGGTGCAGCTCCGCGGCGATCTCCGCGTTGGTCGAGCCGTCCGCGGCGGTGCGCAGCACATCGCGCTCCCGTTCGGTCAGCGGACTGGCGCCGTCGGCGAGGGCGGCGGCCGCGAGGCCGGGGTCGATGACGCGCTCCCCGGCCAGCACCTTGCGTACCGCTTCCGCGAGTTGGGACGCCGGTGCGTCCTTCACCAGGAAGGCGTCCGCCCCCGACTCCATCGCGCGGCGCAGATATCCGGGGCGGCCGAAGGTGGTGACGACGACGACCTTGACGTCCGGGAGCGCCCGGCGCAGTTCCGCCGTCGCCTCGATGCCCGTCATGCCCGGCATCTCGATGTCCAGCAGGGCCACGTCGATGCCGTGTTCCCCGGCCGCGGCCAGCACTTCGTCACCGCGGGCGACCTGGGCGACCACCTCGATGTCGGGTTCCAGGCCGAGGAGCGCCGCGAGGGCCTCGCGCACCATGGACTGGTCCTCGGCGAGGAGGAGTCTGATCATGCTCATTCCCTGGATCCTAGGCCGGATTCGAGCGGCACGCTGAGCACCGTGGTGAAGCCTTTGCCCGTACGGGAGTTGGTGGCCCGGGTGAGGAGGGTTCCGTCGACGCCGGCGAGGCGCTCGGTCATGCCGGTGAGGCCGTTGCCCGGCGTGACGCCGGGGGCGCCGCGGCCGTCGTCGGCGACGGTGAGCTCCAGGACGCGCCCGTCGAGGGTCTGGCGCGGGGCGAGGGTGACCGTGCAGCGGCCCGCGCCGCTGTGGCGTACGACGTTGGTGACGGCTTCCCGCAGCGCCCAGGCGAGCACCTCCTCCGCCTCCTCGGGGAGGCCGTCGGGGAGGTCCTCGGGGGCATCGGCCGGAATCTCCGCGGTGATTCCGGCGGCGGCGAGGGCGGTCCTGGCCCCGGCCAGCTCGCCGGGGAGCGTCGGCCTGCGGTAGCCGGTGACGGCGCTGCGTACGTCCACGAGGGCCTGGCGGCTGACCTGTTCGATGTCGGCGACCTGCGCGGCGGCCTGTTCCGGGTGGCCGGGGAGCATCCGCCCGGCCAGTTCGCTCTTGAGGGTGATCAGGGAGAGGGAGTGGCCGAGCAGGTCGTGCAGATCGCGGGCCAGCCGCAGCCGTTCCTCGTTGGCGGCGAGCTGGGCGACGGTGGCCCGGGCCTCGCGGAGCTGGATCGTGGTGCGGATCATCTGCCGTACGCCGGACATCGCGAAGCCGCCGAGGAGCGCGGGGAAGACCAGGGCCGTGATGATCTCCCGTGGGTGGTCGCCGGTCAGGCCGATGGCCACGAGCACGGCGGTGACGGCGGGGATCAGCCAACGGGCGGTCCGCATCGGCAGGGTGGCGCCGACGGAGACCGACACGTACACGAACAGCACCAGCCAGGGGGTGCCGAACGTCAGCGACAGCAGGACGGCCAGCGCCCCGAGGAAGGCGAGGGCGGCGCGGACCCGGAAGGGGTCGAGCGCCTTGGAGGTGTGGCGGAAGACCAGGACCAGATAGGCGCCGACGAAGACCAGCAGCCCGAGGACGCCGAGCGCGGTCGCCCACGGGGTGTGGTTGCCGTCCGCGAGGTCCTTGACCGGCGCGCTCATGAAGGCCAGCCAGATGCCGATCCACATCAGCTTGATCCGGGTCTGCTTGGCGCTCGTGGGCGGGCGCCCGACGCCCACGGACGTCTCGTCCTCGTTCACGCCTTCAACGTGTCCTTCCGGTAGAGCCACGCGGCGCCGCCCGCGAAGAGCAGGAAGTAGCCGCAGAGGATGGCGACGTCCTTCGCATGCGGTGCGCCGCCCATCTCGATGGCCTGGCCGAGAGCAGCGTACGCGTGGGTGGGCAGCCACTCGGAGATGTTCTGGATCCACTGCGGGAAGGTGGCGCTCGGCATCCACAGGCCGCCGAGGATCGAGAGCCCGAAGTAGATGATCATAGTGATGGGGCGGACCGCGTCACCGCTGGCGAGGTAACCGATGGCGACCCCGAGCGCGGCGAAGACCAGCGAGCCGGCCCAGATGACGCCGGTGAGGGCGAACCACTGCCACAGGTCGACGCGTACGTGCTTGACGGAGGCGGCGACGAGGAAGACGACGACGATGCAGGGCAGGGTGACCACGGCGGCGCTGGCGATCTTCGCCAGGATGTAGCCCCGGCTGGGCAGCGCGGTCAGCCGCAGCTGCCGGACCCAGCCCTTCTCGCGCTCCTTGGCGATGCGCTCGCTGTTGCCCATCAGGACGGCGGTCAGCGCGCCGAACGAGGCCATCGAGACCATGAAGAAGGCCTGCAGGGTCAGATCGGTGTGCGGGACCTTGTCGGTGGTGTTCTGGGTGCCGGAGATCAGCAGGTAGATCACCGACGGGTAGATGACCGAGAAGAACATGAACTTCTTGTTCCGCAGGGTGCGGGTCACTTCGAGCCTGATGAGCGTGTTCACTTGGTCCTGGCCTCCTCGGCCTCGGTGATGGCGACGAAGGCCTGCTCCAGGCCGAGTCCGGCGACTTCGAGCTCGCGCGGGTAGAGGCCCAGGCCGTAGACGGCGTGGACGGTCGCGTCGGCGTTGTGCGACTGGATACGGACCCGCCGGCCGGTGATGTCGAGCGTGGAGAGGAACGGCAGGGCGCGCAGGGCCCCTTCGTCGATCGGGCCCTCCAGCTCGAACGCGATCCGGCGGGCGCCCGCCATGGCCTTGATCTCGGCAGCGCTTCCGTCGGCGAGGAGCCGGCCCTTGTGCAGGACCAGGACGCGGTCGGCGATCGCGTCGGCCTCTTCGAGGTAGTGGGTGGCGAACAGGACGGTACGGCCCTGGTCGGCCTGCTCGCGCATGGTGGCCCAGAAGGCCTGGCGGGCGGTGACGTCCATCCCGGTGGTCGGCTCGTCGAGCACGATCAGGTCGTTGGCCCCGGCGGTGGCGAGCGCGAACCGCACGCGCTGCTCCTGGCCGCCGGAGAGCTTGTTGACCATGCGGTCGGCGATCGACGCGATACCGGCCCGGGCCAGCACATCGCTGACCGGGTAGGAGCTGGGGTGCAGATCGCAGGCGAGCCCGACCAGTTCCCCGACGGTGACGTCCTCCATCAGGCCGCCGGACTGCAGCATGGCGCCGACGCGGCCGGCGGCGATGGCTGCCTGCGGGGTCGAGCCGAAGAGGCGGACGGTTCCGGAGTCGGCGGTGCGCAGGCCGAGGAGGAGGTCGAGGGTGGAGGACTTGCCGGCGCCGTTGGGGCCGAGGAGCGCCACGGTCTCGCCGGGGTGCAGGTCGAGGGTGAGCCCGTCGACCGCGCGTACTTCTCCGTAGGCCTTGCTGACCTGGTCGAAGCTGACCACGGCGGTCTTCGCCGTGGTGACTCCGGTGGCTGTCGTTGTCATGCGTCCAGCCTGACGCAGCGGGGGGTGCGTCCGGCAGGGTCAGTGGTCGTGGATCCGGGATGACAGATGTCATGCCGTACGGGTGACGGGTGACGGCCGCTGTCCTGCCGTACGGGTGACGGCCCCCGTCGTTCCGTACGGGGGACGGCCGCGACGGCTCCGCGGGCCGGCGGGTGGCCGGTATGCCGCCGCCCCCGGCCGGTGGTCCGGTCGGGGGCGGCGGCGGGCGGTGCGGGCCGGGTCAGCCGTTTCCGCCGAGGTCGATCGTGACGGTCCGCTCGGCCTCGGTCTTGCCGAGCAGCGCGCCCTTCATGGCGAAGGCCACGTCGTCCGGGCCGACCTGGTGCTTCGTGCCGTCGCCCTTGGTGACCATGATCCCGTCGAAGACGCCTCCGCAGAGCTCCTCGATGGCCTTCTTGTCGTAGTGGTCGACGAGCTTGCCGTCGATGGGCACCATCGAGAGGATCTTCGGCAGCGACTTGGCCGGACCGAACGGGATCTGCTTCGAGCCCGCCTTGATCACGATCAGGCCGGACATCGCGGGCTCGGCGAACTCCTTCATCGCCCGGTCCAGTTCGGCCTGGCTGATGGTGGGCTCGCTGGCGGTGACGGGGAGCTGGACGGCGTTCGTCCGGCCCGTCTCGACCTGGGCGCGGTAGGCGTCGCGCACGGACACCATCGACTGGTTGACGTCGAGCGCCTTGCCGGCCTTGCCGGGGACGGCGACGGCCTTGCCCGGCACGAACTTGATCGTGCCGTCGTTGGCCGAGCCCGAGGCGCCGGCCAGGTCCTTCAGCGCGACGCCGAGCTTCTCCTCGTCGACCGGGATCACCGGGTCGACCGTGCGCTCGCCGCCGAAGAGCGAGCCGATGACGGAGACCGGGTTGTAGTCGCTGCCCGCGGCACCGCGCACGGTCGCCTGGCTGTCCAGGGCGAGCCCGGCCCGGTCCGGGGCGAGCTCGGTCTCCTTGCCGTCCACGGACAGCCGGAGCGGGGCCTTGGACCGTTCACCGAGCGCGGCGTCCAGCTTCTCGACGGCGTCCTCCTTGGTCCCGCCGCCGATGTCGACGCCGAGGACGGTGGTGCCCTTGGGTACGTCGGAGTGGTTCATCAGCAGTCCGGCGCCGTAGGCGACCCCGAGCAGGCAGACGGCGGCGACGGCGAGCATGACCAGCTTGGAGCGGCCCTTCTTCGCCGGGCTCGGCGCGGGCGCCGGGGTGGCGCGGGCGGCGGGCTTCGGCGCCTGCGCGGCGGGCCCGCCCGGGCCCGCCGGTCCGGTGCCCATCGGGTTGTCCGGGATCCGCGGGGTGAGGTCGGGGCCCGGGAACGGCGACGGGGGCGCCGACGCACGGTGCTCCGAGGGCACCACGGGGATGCCGCTGTTCAGCGTGTCCCCCGAGACGTTGCCACCGGGTGCCCCGGGGCCGCCGGGGCCCGGCGGGAACTGCGGGGTGAGCACGGCCGTGTCGTCGGACATCCGCGGCGGAACCCCACCGGGACCGCCGGGACCGCCGGGACCGCCGGGACCGCCGGGACCACCGGGTCCCTGCGCGCCGCCGGGGCCCGCAGGTCCGGTGCCGAAGGGCGGCCGGCCGTCGAGGTCCGGGGTGAGGGACGAGGTGCCGGTGGCCGGGCCCGTGGTGGGGCCGGACGGTCCGGGCGTGCGGATGCCGAGGTTCGGCGTGGCGCGGGGTCCGCCGGGGCCGTCACCGAAGCCGTCGGACCCGGGCGCGCCCGGACCGTCGGCGCGCTGCGGGCCGTCGGAGAAGTAGGGCAGATCGGCGCGGGGCCCCGCGGGCGGGGTGGCCGGGCCGGAGCCCGGTCCGTCCGGCCGGCCGCCGGAGCCGTCCGCGGAGAAGCCGGCGCCGTCCGTGCCGCCGCTCGACGGGGTACCGGACGAAGCGCTCGCCGGGGCGCCCGCCGGGGGCTTGCGCGGTGCGAACCAGTCGCTGCCGCTCTTCTCCCTGGCCGGCTTCTCGCCGGCGGGCTCCGCCACGGCAGCGGGCTCCCGGGACTCGGGCGCGGCCGGAGCCGGCTGCCCGCCGCCCGGCGCGGAGGCACCCGGAGCGGAGGCACCCGGGCGCGGGCCGGAGCCGGTGCGCTCGCCGCCGCCGTCCACGTCGCTCATGGGTGTGCGCATGACGACCGGCGGGATGGGGCGCGAGCCCGGGATGTTGATCCGGATACGCGTCGTCAGCGTCGTCTCGGTCCTCGGCTCTTCGGGCTGAGGCGGGTCCGCAGGCTCCGGAGACTCCTCCGGGGCGTCCTGAGACGGGTGCAGCGACGGATACTGGCGGGATCCGTACGGCGGCGTACCCGAGGGGTACGCGGCTCCCCCGCGGCCCTGGGGCCCGGAGGACGAACTGTCAGTTTCACGACTCAAAGCAGGTTCTCCCGATTGGCTCCGCCGCCCGTACTTCCCCCGTGCCGCAGGCCAGGGGACGGCTAGGAAGGTACTGAAGATCTTGGCCGGATCAGGGAGCGGCGTCTGGCGCGTGCAGCTGCGAGGCGCCGGAGCGTCCTCATAGCGGAGCTATTAGGGCGTTCAATAACGCCGCAGATGTGCCTGCCGGGCGTCGCACACCCGGCCAAGATCTTCAGCACCCGACTAGGCGCGCGAACCACCTTACTGGCCGCGGCCGACAGACACCCCGCGACCGGGGGAAACGACCGCGCACCCCCCGGGCGGGCAGGGGGCATTCCGGGATCGGACGTGGCACATTACTTGCCAGGTCGGCCGCTGTCGGGCCCCAGTTGGGGCGCCCGCGCCATGGTGGCACAGATCACAGCGATGGCCATGCCGCCCAGCATGAAGAGGGCGAGGCCCAGTTCGTTACCGAAGACGTAGTCCCCTTCCGGTCTTCCGCCCAGCAGAACAATGACCGAAACCAGCCACCCCGCGGCGGGCGCGAGGGCCCCCGGCTGGGTGCCCATGAGGCAGCGGCCGCCGTAGAAGAGACCGGCGGACGCGAGCAGGGCCAGGAGCAATCCGCCGGGGAACCAGGCGGATTGGACCAGTGTTCCGGCGATGCCGACGAGCGCCCCGAGGACCGCGAGACCGAGCAGGGCGGCGATCCGGCCGGGGTTGAGCGGGGCGGCCAGACCGGTGGCCGGAATGTCTCTGGGTGGTGCGTTCGTCCGTGCGGCGCGCGGCCTGCTGCTGCTCACTGGTCCGCCTCCGGTGCGTGGGCGAGAGGTGCGTCGGTGCGAGTCGCGCCGGCGAGGGGTAGGCCCGCGAAGAGATCGTGCTCCCGGGTCCCCGCGGGGGCGCCGGGGGCGCCCTCGGCCAACTCGTAGTACTCGGTGGTGAAAAGGGGCTGGGCCAGATCGTTCGACAGGGCGAAGAAGGGGCCCTCGACCGCGATCTGGGTGGCGTGCGCCCGCATCGCCGCGGTCTTCGCCGCCCCGTGTCCGGTGCCGTCGATCTCGGTGGTGACCTGGGCGTCGTCCACCACACCCGGCACGTCGTCGATCGCCGCGATGCCCGGGAAGACGTCCGGCGCGGTGGCCCGCAGCCGGGCGAAGGCGTCCTCGGCGACCGGGCGCGGCACCCGGTTCCAGTAGATCTTGGCGATGGTGTGCGGGGCGCCGGAGCCGGGGCGGAAGGCCGGGTCGGCGGCCAGCCGGGCGGCGCGCGTCGCTACCCGGTGCGCCTGGATGTGGTCGGGGTGTCCGTATCCCCCGTCGGGGTCGTACGTCACCAGGACCTGGGGGCGCACCTCGCGGATCACCTCCACGAGGTACCCGGCGGCCTCGTCGACGTCCGCGGACCAGAAGGCGCCGGGGCGGCGGTTCTGCTCCGTGTCCATCATTCCGGAGTCGCGGTACCGGCCGGCGCCGCCGAGGAAGCGGTGGTCGGTGACCCCCAGCTCCTTCATCGCCGCGGTGAGTTCGCCCCGGCGGTGGGGGCCCAGGGAGTCGTCCCGGTCCGCGGCGAGGTGCGCGAGCCCGGGCGGGATGACCTCACCCTCCTCGCCGAGCGTGCAGGTCACGAGGGTGACCAGGGCGCCGTCGGCCGCGTACCTGGCCATGGTGGCGCCATTGTTGATCGACTCGTCGTCGGGGTGCGCGTGCACCAGGAGCAGACGCCGGGCGGGAAGGTCCGTCATGGGGACCACCCTACGAGCCGACGGCCCCCCGGACCGACGGCGGCCACCCGCCGGGCGACGGCGTCAGAACTTGATGCCCCCGATCATCCCCGCCACGTTCGTGGTCAGCTCGGAGATGGTGGGCGCGATGGACGAACTGGCGAGATAGAAACCGAGCAGCGCGCAGACGACCGCGTGTCCCCCCTTCAGTCCGGACTTCCGGATCAGCAGGAAGACGATGATCGCCAGCAGCACCACCGCCGAAATCGAGAGCGCCACGACGGTTCACCTCCATCTGTACGGTCGGGACGGGCAGCACGCATGGAGCCAGCAGGTTCTTACCCACCGAGCGCTACGGATCATAACTATCCGTGGCAACGCATTGATCGGGGCACAGCAGCACGAGGGGCGCACGGGCCGGGCCCGGCCGATAGGTTCGCCCCATGACTTCGCCAGAGATCACGTTCCCGCTGCAGTTGGCCCGGACCATGCGATTCACCCTCGGTGCACCGCGCGCGTTCACGGTTTCACCCGACGGTGAGCGGGTGGTCTTCCTGCGTTCGGGGTCGGGCACCGACCGTTCGAACCGGCTCTGGGTGCTGGACCTGAGCGACGGTGCGGCCCCGCAGGAGCGGGTCGTGGCCGATCCGGCGGCGCTGCTGGGCGGTTCGGCGGAGCGGCTCTCGGTCCAGGAGCGGGCCCGCCGCGAGCGGAGCCGCGAGGGGTCGTCGGGGATCATCGGCTACGCGGTGGACTCGGCCGCCGAGCTGGCCGCGTTCGCCCTCTCGGGGAAGGTGTACGTCGCGGACCTGCGGGCCGGGACGGCGCGCGCCCTGCCCGTGCCGGGCCCGGTGATCGATCCGCGCCCCTCCCCCGACGGACGACACGTCGCATACGTGTCCAAGGGTGCGCTGCGCGTCGTGGGCTCCGGCGGCGACGAGGACAGGGCGCTCACGGAGCCGGAGGACCCGCATGTCTCCTACGGTCTCGCGGAGTTCATCGCGGCCGAGGAGATGACGCGCCCGCGCGGCTTCTGGTGGTCGCCGGAGTCGGACCGGCTGCTGGTGGCCCGGGTCGACGACAGCCCGGTGCGGCGGTGGTGGATCGCCGACCCCGCGCACCCGGACCGCAAGCCCGCCGAGGTCGCGTACCCGGCGGCCGGTACGCCCAACGCCGAGGTGCGGCTGTTCGTCGTGGGGCTGGCCGGGGAGCGTACCGAAGTGGAGTGGGACCGGGCCCGGTTCCCCTATCTGGCCCGGGTGCACTGGTCGTCGGACGGGGCGCCGCTGCTGCTCGTGCAGGCCCGTGACCAGCAGAGTCAGCTGCACCTCGCGGTGGACCCGGAGACCGGGGCGACCCGGACGGTGCACGCGGACGAGGACCCGGTGTGGCTGGAGCTGTTCCCCGGAGTGCCCGCGTGGGCGCCGGACGGCCGGCTGGTGCGGATCGCGGACGAGGGCGGGGCGCGGGTCCTGGCGGTCGGCGACCGGCCGCTGACCGGGGCGCAGTTGCAGATCCGGACGGTGCTGGACATCGGGGAGTCCGACATCCTGGTGACGGCGACGGCCGGCGAGCGGGCGGCCGGGCCGGAGATCGGCGAGACCCATGTGTACCGGGTCAACGAGCTGGGCACCGAGCGGGTCTCGGAGGGCGCGGGCGTGCACACCGCGGTCCGGTCCGGCGGGGTGACGGTGCTGGTCTCCACCGCGCTCGACCTGCCCGGATCGACGGCGCGGGTGTTCCGCGACGGGAAGCAGATCGCCACCGTCGCCGACCACGCGGAGCGGCCGGTCCTGTCCGCACGGCCGCGGCTGACCGAAGGGGGCGCACGGCGGATTCCGTGCGCCGTGATGCTCCCCACCGGCTACCAGGAATCGGACGGTCCGCTTCCGGTCCTGATGGATCCGTACGGCGGGCCGCACGGCCGCCGGGTCCTCGCCGCCCACAACCCGTATCTCACCTCGCAGTGGTTCGCGGACCAGGGGTTCGCCGTGATCGTCGCGGACGGCCGCGGCACCCCCGGCCGCTCGCCCGGCTGGGAGAAGGCCGTCAAGCACGACCTCACGCTCACCCTCGACGACCAGGTCGACGCCCTGCACGCGCTGGCGGAGCGGTTCCCGCTGGATCTGGACCGGGTGGGCATCCGGGGATGGTCGTTCGGCGGCTTCCTGGCCGGCATGGCGGTGCTGCGGCGGCCCGACGTCTTCCACGCGGCGGTCGTGGGCGCCCCCGTGACCGATCAGCGGCTCTACGACACCCACTACACCGAGCGCTACCTCGGCGACCCGACGGCGCAGCCCGAGGTGTACGCGTACAACTCGCTGCTCACCGACGAGGGACTGTCGCACGCCGCCGAGCAGGTGCGGCCGATGATGATCGTCCACGGTCTGGCGGACGACAACGTGGTGGTCGCGCACACGCTGCGGCTGTCCTCGGCGCTGCTGGCGGCGGGCCGTCCCCACGAGGTGCTGCCGCTCAGCGGGGTGACCCACATGACCCCGCAGGAGAAGGTCGCGGAGAATCTGCTGCTGCTCCAGGTGGACTTCCTGAAGCGGTCGCTGGGGTTCTGAGGTCCGGCTACCAGCCGGGCGGCGGCTGCGAGGGCGGCGGGGGCGGACCGAAACCGCCGCCGCCCTGCGGGTATCCGTACCCCGGGGTGGGCGGCTGCGGCCCCTGGTACGGGTTGTCGCCCGGCCCGGCGTACGGCGGTGCGCCGTAGCCGACGGGCCCGTACCCGGTGGGCCCGTAGCCCGGCCCCGGTCCGTACGGGCCGGGGACGTCGGCGAGCCCCCTGGGCGCCAGCGCCATCAGCACGACCAGCGCGGCGATCACCTCGAAGACCCAGCTCACCACGGTCAGCTGGGTCTCCGTGCGCATCGAGCCGAAGTGTTCGAAGAGGTCGTAGTGCACGGCCCGGACGACACCGAGCACCCCGCCGGACAGCAGCAGGCCCGCGGCCACCAGGCCGAACGGCCGTGCGTGCACGGCGTGGAAGAGCGCGCTCGCCGCGGCGAACAGCGCGAGGAGCGCCACCACGGCGGTCCCCCAGCCGGGCGGCGGATCGGTCAGCCCCTGGGTGACACGGTCCCCGCCCACGTACCAGTCGGGGAAGATCTCCGGAGTCTTCACCAGCTGCCGGATCTCCCACGCGATCAGCACCGTTCCGGCCGCGCCCAGCATCAGGAACGCGGTGACGGAGGCGCCCTGCCCGGGCCGGGAGGGCAGCTGCTCGTAGGAGTCGGCCGGCGGACGGCGGCCCGCCCCGGCGGTGATGACCAGCGCGACCCCGGCGGCCAGAGCCACGAACGCGCCGATCAGCGCCTTGGAACGCAGGTCGTCCGAGAACGACACCTCCATCCGGCGGCTGCCGATGTTCCAGACCCCGGGCAGCCGCACGGCGAGCGTGGTGACCCCGGTGGCGACGAGCACGGTGGCGGCGACCGAGGAGCGCAGCGCGGCGACGGCCGCGACCACGTACACCACGAGGAGGACGACATCGAGGGGCGATGTGGCGGGAGCCGCCTTCGGCCGGGCTTCGTACCAGCCGGCCCAGTAGCGCAGCAGCTGCTCGGCGTCCACCGCCCTGACGTCCCGTACGAGCCAGCTCGCGACGATCACGGCGAGCACCGCGCAGAGAGCGGCGCCGGTCACTCTTGCCCCACGGGTGAGTATCACCCCAGCGATACTCCACCGCACCCGGCCTCCCGACAAGAGGGCCGTCGGCACGGTCCCGACGGGCGACCGGCCGGGGAGACGTGAGTCCCTCCGGCCGGTCCACGGCACCCGCACGGCCGTACGCTGTCCATGCTGACGGGTCCGTATATCGGACGTGAGACGCCCGAGTTGCCCGCGCGTTAACGGACGGCCGGGTCAGCTGACCCGGCTGCTGCCGGACGGCGGAGGCGGCCCCTCGTCCTTGCCCTCAGCCTTGCTCTCCGTCTCTGCCTCTGCCTCTGCCTCTGCCTCTGCCTCCGAGGACGACGCCGACGGCTGCGCCTCCGACTGCGGGGGCTTCCGGGCCTCGCGGTCCACCTTCTCCACGTCCGGCCCCGGCCCCGGCCCCGCGGCTCCCGGGCCGCCCTCGCCCTGGACCGGCTCCAGCGTCCCCTCCGGCGGCACCACCCGCTTCTCCTCCGCGAAGTGACAGGCCGAATCGTGCTTGGCCGGGGTGTCCGTCAGCCGGAAGACCGCCGGGACCGCCAGCAGCGGCACCTCCAGCTCGCACCGCTCCTGCGCCTTCCAGCAGCGGGTGCGGAAGCGGCAGCCGGACGGCGGGTTGGCGGGCGAGGGCACGTCGCCGTGCAGGATGATCCGCTCGCGGTACTCGCGCGCCATCGGGTCCGGCACCGGCACGGCGGAGAGCAGCGCCTGGGTGTACGGATGCGTGGGGTGGTCGTAGATCTCCTCGTCCGAACCGATCTCGACGAACCGGCCGAGGTACATCACACCGACCCGGTCGGAGATGTGGCGGACGATGGAGAGGTCGTGCGCGATGAACACGTAGCTGAGGTTGAACTCCGCCTGCAGCCGGTCCAGCAGGTTGACGACCTGCGCCTGGACGGAGACGTCGAGGGCGGAGACGGGTTCGTCGGCCACGATGATCTCGGGGTTGAGCGCGAGGCCGCGGGCGATGCCGATGCGCTGGCGCTGGCCGCCGGAGAACTGGTGCGGATAGCGGTTGATGTACTCCGGGTTGAGACCGACGACGTCCAGCAGGTCCTGGACCTTGCGGCGCCGGTCGCCCTTCGGGGCCACCTCGGGGTGGATCTCGTACGGCTCCCCGATGATGTCGCCGACCGTCATCCGCGGGTTCAGCGAGGTGTACGGGTCCTGGAACACCATCTGGATGTTGCGGCGCACGGCCTTCAGCGCGCGGCCGGACAGCTTGGTGATGTCCTCGCCCTTGTACCGGATCGCACCGGCCGTGGGCTGTTCCAGGTGCACGAGCAGCCGGGCCACGGTCGACTTCCCGCAGCCGGACTCCCCCACGATGCCGAGCGTCTCGCCGGCCGCCAGGTCGAACGAGACCCCGTCGACCGCCTTCACGGCACCGATCTGCTTCTTGATCACGATGCCCTGGGTCAGCGGGTAGTGCTTGACGAGGTCGCGCACCTCAAGGATCGGCTCGCCGCCCGCGTACGCGCTGCCCTCCCGCGACTTGGTCAGCAGTTCGCGCGCCACCTCGCCCTCCTCGCGCGCTTCCTTGCGCCCCGTGTGGTCAGCGTGCATCGAGCGTCTCCTTCCAGAAGTAGCAGGCGCTCTGACGGTGTTCGGCCACGTCGAACAGCGGCGGTACGTCCCCGCGGCAGACGTCCTGGGCCATCGGGCAGCGCGGGTTGAAGGCGCAGCCGGGCGGGATGTGCAGCAGGTTGGGCGGCAGGCCCTTGATCGCGTACAGCTCCTGGCCCTTCTGGTCCAGGCGCGGGATCGAGCGGAGCAGGCCCTTGGTGTACGGGTGCGCGGGCGCCTGGTAGATGTCGTGGACGGGTGAGGTCTCGACGATCCGGCCGGCGTACATCACGGCGATCTTGTCGGCGACGTCGGCGACGACGCCGAGGTCGTGGGTGATCAGGATCAGGCCCATGTTGAGCTCGCGCTGGAGCTCGGCGAGCAGGTCCATGACCTGGGCCTGGACGGTGACGTCGAGGGCGGTGGTGGGTTCGTCCGCGATGATCAGCGAGGGCTCCAGGGCCAGCGCCATGGCGATCATGATGCGCTGGCGCATGCCGCCGGAGAACTGGTGCGGGTAGTTGCCGACGCGCTCCTTGGCGGCCGGGATACGGACCCGGTCCATCAGCTCGACGGCCTTGGCCTTCGCGTCCTTGCGGGACATCCCGCGGTGCACGACGAACATCTCGCCGAGCTGCTCCCCCACGGTGAGCACGGGGTTGAGGGAGGAGAGGGCGTCCTGGAAGATCATGGCCATCTCCTGGCCGCGGATCTTCCGGCGTTCCTCCTTCTTGACCTTCAGCAGGTCCTGGCCCTTGAACAGGATCTCGCCGCCGCTGATCTTTCCCGGCGGCATGTCGAGGATGCCCATGATCGCCTGTGCGGTGACCGACTTGCCGGAGCCGGACTCGCCGAGCACGGCGAGCGTCTCGCCCTCGGCCACCGAGTAGTTGACCCCGTTGACGGCCTTGGCGACCCCGTCCCGGGTGTGGAACTCCACGTGCAGATCGCGCACTTCGAGCAACATGGCAGCGGACTCCTCAGCGCAGCTTGGGGTCGAGGGCGTCGCGCACCGCGTCGCCGAGCATGATGAACGCGAGCACGGTGACCGCCAGCGCGCCGGCGGGCCAGAGGAGCATGTGCGGGGCGTTGCGGATGTACTGGGACGCGGCCGAGATGTCGATGCCCCAGGAGACGGCCGGCGGTTTCAGGCCGACGCCGAGGAACGACAGGGTCGCCTCCAGGGAGATGTACGTACCCAGGGCGATGGTCGCGACGACGATGACCGGGGCGATCGCGTTGGGCGCGATGTGGCGCAGCATCATCCGTCCGTTGGAGGCGCCGAGCGCCCGGGCCGCCTGGACGTAGTCGTTGTGCTTGGCCGTGATGACGGAGCCGCGGGCGATGCGGGCGATCTGCGGCCAGCCCAGCAGCACGATGAAGCCGATCACCGGCCAGACGGTGGAGCTGGTCACCACGGAGAGGAAGACCAGACCGCCGAGGACGACCGGGATGCCGAAGAAGACGTCGGTGAGGCGGGAGAGGATCGCGTCCCACCAGCCGCCGAAGAAGCCGGCCAGGCCGCCCAGGACGGACCCGATCAGGGAGACGCCGATGGTGGAGCAGATACCGACGGTGACGGAGTTGCGGGCGCCGTAGACGACGCGGGTGTAGACGTCGCAGCCCTGGCCGTCGTACCCGAAGGGATGGCCGGGCTGGGAGCCCTGCTGGGCCTTGTCGAGGTCGCAGTCGAGCGGGTCGCCGGAGGCGATGAGCTGCGGCCAGATCGAGATGATCACCAGGAACAGGATGATCAGCGCGGAGATGATGAAGACGGGGTTGCGGCGCAGGTCGCGCCAGGCGTCGGACCACAGGCTCTGCGGTTTGGCGCCGGGCCCCGTGCCCTCGGGTCCGCCGGGGGTCTTTTCGAGGGAGTCCCCCTCGTCGAGTGCGAGGTCCATCGTTCCGCCGGCTCCGGCCGACGAGATCGCCTCGTTCGGTGTCTGCTCAGGCATAGCGGATCCTCGGGTCGAGTACGGCGTACAGCAGGTCGACGATCAGGTTCGCGGCCAGGAAGACGAGGACCAGCACGGTGACGAAGCCGACGACGGTCTGGGAGTTCTGGCGCAGGATGCCCTGGTAGAGCTGGTAGCCGACGCCGTGGATGTTGAAGATCCGCTCGGTGACGATCGCCCCGCCCATCAGGGCGCCCACGTCCGTACCGATGAAGGTGACGACGGGGATCAGCGAGTTGCGCAGCAGATGCCGGATGATCACGCGGCGCCTGGGCAGGCCCTTGGCGACGGCGGTACGCACGTAGTCCGCGCGGGCGTTCTCGGCGATCGAGGTCCTGGTGAGCCGGGTGACGTAGGCCAGCGACACGGAGGCGACCACGAGTCCGGGGATGAGGAGTTCGTTGAGCGGGGCCTCGCTGGAGACCGAGGGTTTGATGACGCCCCATTCCACGCCGAGCAGGAGCTGGAGCAGCAGACCGGTGACGAAGGTCGGGATGGAGATGACGACCAGGGTCAGGATCAGCACGGTGGTGTCGATGGGGCGGCCGCGGCGCAGGCCGGTGACGACACCGAGGCTGATGCCGATGACGATCTCGAAGACGATCGCGATGACGGTGAGCCGGATGGTGATGGGGAAGGCCGTCGCCATCAGCTCGGTGACCTTCTGCCCGTTGAACGCGGTGCCGAAGTCGCCGGTGAAGACATTGCCCATGTAGGTGAGGTACTGCTGCCAGACCGGCTTATCGAGGCCGAATTCCGAACGGAGTTGGGCGGCGGTCGCCGGATCGCACTGGCGGTCGCCGCAGAGACCCGCGATGGGGTCACCCATCACGTTCACCATGAGGAAGATCAACAGCGTGGTGCCGAAGAAGACCGGAATCATCTGCAGCAGCCGCCGGATCACATAACGTCCCATGAAGGGCTCCGGGGGTCGCGGGGTGGCTGAGGTGTCATCGGGGGCCGGGGACGGGGAAGCCGGGTGACCGATCGCGGGTCACCCGGCGGCCTCTCAGGTCACTTGACCTTGATCTGCTCGTAGACCGGGACGCTGAACTGGTTCAGCGAGACGTTGGTGACGTTCTCCGAGTAGCCGGCGCTGCCGTTCTGGTACCAGAGCGGGATGACGGGCATCTGCTGGACCATGACCTTCTCGGCGTCCTGGAAGGTGGAGACGGCCTTGGCCTTGTCCGACTCGGCGTTGGCCTTGTTGATGAGGCCGTCGAACTGCTTGTTGTTCCACTTGCCGTCGTTGGACGAGGCGTTGGAGTAGTAGACGGGCTGCAGGAAGTTCTGGATCAGCGGGTAGTCCATCTGCCAGCCCGCGCGCCAGGCGCCGTGCAGCTTCTGCTGGGAGACCTGGCTGCGGAAGTCGGCGAAGGTGCCGACCGGGGCGCCCACGCACGCCTTGTTGTTGCCCATGACCTTGTTGATGCTGTTGCAGACGGCGTCGACCCACTCCTTGTGGGAGCCGGTGTCCGCGTTGTACGAGATCTTGAGCTGCCCGCCGGGGATCCCGCCGCCGTCCTGGATCATCTTCTTGGCCTCGGCGGCGTTGTACGTGCACTCCTTGCCGCAGAGCCCCTTCTTGAAGCCGCCGTCGTCCCCGAGGACCGGGGAGGTCCAGTCGGAGGCCGGGGTGCGGGTCTTCTGGAAGATCTGGTTGGTGATCTGGTCGCGGTTGATCGCCATGGAGAGGCCCTGGCGGACCTTGATGGCGCCGGGGGTGTTCCACTGCTTGTCGTAGAACGGGAACGCGAGGGTCTGGATGATGCCGGCCGGGGTGTTGATGTAACGGTCGCCCAGATCCGCCTTGACGTTCTTGAGCTGGGAGGCGGGCACGTCGTCGACGAGGTCGAGGTTGCCGGCCGTCAGGTCGGTGTAGGCGGTGTTGTTGTCGGTGTAGACCTTGAGGTCGATCCCGCCGTTCTGCGCCTTGTCGTCACCGGGGTAGTCGTCCCACTTGCGCAGGTTCATCGACGAGCCCTTGGCGTACTTGTCGATGGTGTACGGGCCGTTGCCGATCGGCTTGGAGACCCAGGACGCGTGGTCGGTGAAGAAGACCTTGGGCAGCGGCGCGAAGGCGGGGTATCCGAGGGTGTCGGGCCACAGCGAGAACTTCTGCGTCAGCTTGACCGTGAAGGTCTTGTCGTTCACGAGCTTGAGCCCGGAGAGCGTGGTGGCGCTCGCCGTGCCGGTCTCGGGGTGCACCTTGTCGTATCCGTCGATGTAACCGAAGAAGTAGGCGTTCTTCTGGTTGTTCTTCAGCAGGGCGCCGTAGTTCCAGGCGTCCACGAACGACTTGGCGGTGATCTTCTCGCCGTTGCTGAAGGTCCAGCCGTCCTTCACGGTGATCGTGAAGTTCTGGTTGTCCTTGGACTCGATCTTCTCGGCGAGCATGTTGGTCGCCTCGCCGGTCTTCGGGTCGTACTTCTTCAGCCCCCGGACGATCATGTCGAGGACCTTGCCGCCCTGCACCTCGTTGGTGTTGGCGGGCTCCAGCGGGTTCTGCGGGTCACCCCAGGAGGAACTCACGATCCCATCGGCGCCACCGCCGCCACCGCCGCTGTCCCCTCCACCGCAGGCCGTCGCCGCCAGGGCGACGGCCACCGCACATGCGGCCCACTTGACCGTTGTGGCTCCGCGCATGGACTGCCTCCTCGTAGTGCTCCGTCTTACGTGAAGTCAAATATCACCGCATACAGAGCCTTGTGCACATTTACTCCCGCCATTCGGGCGCGGCGGAGGGCCGGGAGGACGGCCCCCGAGCCGCCGTCCGAGTCGATTTCTGACGCGGACACGACACATCGCAACGTCACCCGACCGGGCCTGACAGGCGGCGAAGCAATAACGGCGGAACAACGAACGCGCATCGACCTCGCACCGACTCATCCGGATGTACGAATTCCGAGACAGTCGCGCCCGGATATCGGACTCAATGCCCGAATGCGGAGAGTTTGCGGGGAAATTGGATTTACTGGAGGTAAATCAAAGGTAAAGACATGGCCATGTCATAGTCATGTCTGGGTCAAGCTTCCAAAGAGCGCCTCAAGGCGGCCCGACATTCATTGACCCTGCATGAATTGCGTTGAAAAAGTCCGGGGTAGCCCGTAGGTGTGCCCTGCGGAGTCCTTCGACCCTCCGGGCCAGGAGCACCATGACGATTCCAACCTCGAACGCAGCAGCCCCCCTTGAGGCTGTGGATCCGCTGACACCGGCGGTGCCGGATCCCTCCGCACCCAAGGGAGGTGACGGCCGGTCACCGGGAAAGCTGGCCTGGCGCCGTTTCAAGCGCGACCGTACCGGCGTCATTTCGGCCTATGTGGTCATTTTCTTTTTCGTGGTGGCCATCGCCGCCCCGCTGATCGCCAAGCTGTACGGGAAGGATCCGTACACGACGTACGGCCAGAACGACACCAGCCTGCTGGACGACTTCGGCTCACCGGTCCTGCCCAACGGTGGAATCAGCGGTGACTTCTGGTTCGGTATCGAGCCCGGTCTCGGCCGGGACGTCTTCACCTTCCTGCTCTACGGCATCCGCAACTCCCTGCTCATCGCCACGGCCACGACGCTGCTGGTGACCGTGATCGGCATCGCCGTGGGCATCACGGCGGGCTATCTCGGGGGGAAGACGGACTACCTGGTCGGCCGGGTCATCGACATCCTGCTGGCCTTCCCCTCCACGCTCTTCTTCATCGCCTTCTGGCCCGTGATGATCTCGATCCTGGTCGACCCGGAGGAGAACACGCCGGTCTGGCTGACCGTCGTCACCCTGATCTCGGTCATGACCGCCTTCGGCTGGGCCTCCATCGCACGACTGCTGCGCGGCGAGGTCCTCGCCCTGCGCGAGCGGGAGTTCGTCGAGTCCGCCAAGGTCACCGGCGCGTCCCCGACGCGGATCATCTTCAAGGAACTGCTGCCGAACCTCTGGACGCCGATCCTCATCCAGGCCACGCTCGCGCTGCCCGCGTACGTCACGGCCGAGGCGGGCCTCGCCTTCCTCGGTGTGGGGCTGACCTCCCCGACCCCCGACTGGGGCGTGATGATCCAGCGCGGATCGGACGTCTACCAGAGCGACATCACGTTCATGCTCTTCCCCGGCGCATCGATGGTCATCTTCGTCATCGCCTTCAACCTCCTCGGCGACTCGGTGCGTGACGCACTGGACCCGAAGACCAAGCGCTGAACCCGCCGTACTCCGGCCGGGCGACGGGGCCCACCGGATCCATCGTTTCTCCACTCGACCAGAGCAGGAAGTCATGTCTCTCTCCCGCAGAAACTTCGTCATCGCCACGTCGGTCGCGGCCGGCGGCTCGATGGTGCTCTCCGCCTGCAGCAGCGGCAGCTCGACCACCGACAAGGGCAAGGACAAGGGCCACGGCGGCGCCGACAAGTACACCGGCGCGGTCGTCGTCGGCACCGCGGCGGACTCCAAGGGCCCCGCTCCCGAGATAGCGGGCGCGAAGAAGGGCGGCACGATCCGCGGCATCGCCCCGGACGACTTCTCCCACCTCGACCCGCAGCGCATCTACTTCTCGTGGAACTCCGCGGTCGGTGACCTCTTCATCCGCTGCCTGACCGGCTACAAGATCGCCGCCGACGGCTCGATGAAGCTCATCGGCGACCTCGCCACCGACGCGGGCACCATGAGCGACGCCGGCAAGACCTGGGCCTTCACCCTGAAGGACGGCCTCAAGTGGGAGGACGGCAAGGAGCTCACCGTCGAGGACGTGCGCCACGGCATCGAGCGCGGCTTCGCCACCTTCACCACCGAGGGCGCCGGCTACGCCCAGCAGGCACTGACCGGCTCGGCCGACTTCCGGTCGAAGTACAAGGGCCCGTTCAGCGGCAAGCACCTCGAGTCGGTCGTCACGGACGCCGCGGCGAAGACCATCACCTTCAAGCTCGCCGAGGCCCGGCCCGACTTCAACTTCACCCTGGCGATGACGTCCTACGGCGCCGTCCCGGTCAAGGGTGACAGCAAGGACAAGTACGACAAGGACCCGGTCTCGGCCGGTCCCTACCGCATCAAGGCGCACGCCGTCGACAAGTCGATGACGCTGGTGCGCAACGAGCACTGGGACCCGAACACGGACGCGATCCGCAACGCGTACCCGGACACCTTCGTCTACGAGTTCGGTCCGGAGTCGCTCCAGGCCGCGGACCGCATGATCGCCGACTCCGGTGACGACCAGTACGCCGTCATGGCGTACAGCGGCGTCCCGGCCGAGCGCATCCAGAAGGTCCTCACCGACCCGGAGCTGAAGAAGCGCACCTTCAACGGCCTGCTGACCGGCATCTACTACTACGCCATCAACACCAAGCGCATCACGGACCTGAAGGTGCGCCAGGCGCTCATCCACGCCTGGCCGCTGGAGCAGATCCGCAAGATCTACGGTGGCCCGTCGGCCGGTGACTACGCGACCTCCATCCTCAGCCCCGACATCCTCGGCTACGCCAAGGACGACGTCTACGGCAAGCTGAAGAAGCCGCAGGGCGACCCGGAGAAGGCGAAGGCGCTGCTGAAGGAAGCGGGCAAGGAAGGCCAGAAGGTCGTCTACGCCTTCCCGCAGAGCAACACCTACGACAAGACCAAGGTCGTCATCGAGAACGCCCTCAAGGCGGCCGGCTTCGACCCGGTCATCAAGCAGCTGGACTCCACCAGCTACTACGACCAGATCCAGCAGATCGACAACAAGTTCGACGTCATGTGGTTCGGCTGGTCCCCGGACTGGCCGACCGGCTACACGCTGGTCCAGCCGCTGTTCGACGGCGCCACCATCGCCAACGGCGCCAACAACATCTCGCAGCTGAACGTCGACTGGGTCAACGCCGCGATCAAGAAGAACGTCGTCATCGCCGACCCGGCCAAGGCCGGCAAGGAGTGGGCCGCGCTCGACAAGCGGATCATGACGGAGGAGGCGCCGATCATCCCCGAGACGTTCCAGCGCCGCTTCTACCTGTACGGCTCGAAGGTCGGCGGCGCGATGTTCCACCCGCTGTGGTCCTCCGCCGTCTTCTACAAGCTGTTCGTGAAGGCCTGACGCCGACACTCCTGAGGCGGGGCGCCCCTGCGGCGCCCCGCCCGCTCCCCTCCCCCTCGTCGGCGTCTGCCAGGGAAATCCATCGCCATGTTCCGCTTCCTCATCCGCCGGGCAATCGGCGCACTGGTCATCCTGCTGATCATCAGTGCCATCACCTTCGTCCTCTTCTACGTCGCACCCCGCGACCCCGCTCGTGTGGCCTGCGGCAAGGTGTGCACGCCGGAGACACTGGCGCTGGTCAAACGCAACCTCGGCATCGCCGACCCGCTGCCCGTGCAGTACTGGCACTGGCTCCAGGCCGTGTTCGTCGGCCGGGACTACTCCTCGTTCGGACACTGCCCCGCGCCGTGCCTGGGCTACTCCTTCCACAACCGTGAGCCGGTCCTCGGCACGATCATGGACCGCTTCCCGACGACGCTGTCCCTCTCCGTCGGCAGCGCGATCGTCTTCGTGGTCTTCGGTGTGGGCACCGGCATGCTGGCGGCGGTCAAGCAGGGCAGGGCGCTGGACAAGATCGCCTCCTCGGCGTCGCTGATCGGCTCCTCGATGCAGATCTACATCGTCGGCGTGGTCGCCATGTACTACCTGACCGACCAGTGGCACATCCTGAGCCGCCCCAAGGACGTCCCGTTCACCCAGGACCCGGCCGGCTGGTTCTCCGGACTGCTGCTCCCCTGGCTGGTGCTGGCACTGATCTTCACCGCCAACTACACGCGCATGGCCCGCTCCCAGCTCGTCGAGACCCTGAGCGAGGACTACGTCAGAACAGCACGCGCCAAGGGCCTCTCCCGGCGCACGGTGTTCTTCCGGTTCGCCTGGCGCGGAGCCATGGGCCCGATCGTCACCATCTTCGGACTCGACATCGGCCTCCTCCTGGGCGGTGCGATCATCACGGAGAAGGTCTTCGGCCTGCACGGCATCGGAGCCCTCTCGATCAAGGCCGTCAACGACAACGACCTCCCGCTGATCCTCGGTGTCGTCCTGGTCGCGGCGACGGCGATCGTCTTCTTCAACATCGTCGTCGACGCCGTCTACGCCCTCATCGACCCACGCGTCCGCCTCGCCTAGGGAGAGATCCAGTGAGCACCCCCTTCCTCTCCGTACGCGATCTGCGCGTGCACTTCTCCACCGAAGACGGCATGGTCAAGGCCGTCGACGGGCTGTCCTTCGACGTCGAGCGGGGCAAGACCCTCGGCATCGTCGGTGAGTCCGGCTCCGGCAAGTCCGTGACCAACCTGGCCATCCTGGGCCTGCACCACCCCGACCACACCGAGATCGAGGGCGAGATCCTGCTCGACGGGCAGGACCTCCTCACCGCGTCGGAGCGGGAGCTGGAGCGGCTGCGCGGCAACAAGATGGCCATGGTCTTCCAGGACGCGCTGGCCTCCCTCTCGCCGTACCACACCATCGGCAAGCAGATCGGTGAGACGTACCGCAAGCACACCGGGGCCTCCAAGCGGGAGTCCCGGGCGCGGGCCGTGGAGATGCTCACCAAGGTGGGCATCCCGCAGCCCGATCTGCGGGTGGACGACTATCCGCACCAGTTCTCCGGCGGTATGCGCCAGCGCGCGATGATCGCGATGTCGCTGGTCTGCAACCCCGCGCTGCTGGTGGCGGACGAGCCGACGACGGCGCTGGACGTCACCGTGCAGGCCCAGATCATGGACCTGCTCAAGGACCTCCAGCAGGAGACCGGCACCTCGATCATCTTCATCACCCACGACCTCGGCGTCATCGCCGACATCGCGGACGACGTGCTGGTGATGTACGGCGGGCGCTGTGTGGAGCGCGGTACGAAGAAGGAGGTGCTGCGGGCGCCCCAGCACCCGTACACCTGGGGCCTGCTGGGCTCCATGCCCTCGCTCGAAGGTCCGGTGGACGTGCCCCTGTCGCCGATCCCCGGGACCCCGCCGAGCCTTCTCAACCCGCCGACCGGCTGCCGCTTCCATCCGCGGTGCTCGTTCACCGAGCAGGTCGGCGGCGACCGCTGCTCGACCCAGCAGCCTCCGCTGGACCTGGTGTCCGGGCGCGGGGCGGCCTGCCACCTGACGCCGGAGCAGCGCGCGGAGTTCTTCGCCGACTTCGCCGGCACACGGTCCAACTGACGTACAAGAGACGGGACTTCCCTACGATGAGCAGCACCGATCCCCTCCTGGACGTCTCCGGACTCACCAAGCACTTCCCGATCAAGGGCGGCTTCCCGATCCGGCGGACGGTCGGGGCGGTCCAGGCCGTGGACGGGCTCGACTTCACGGTCTCCGAGGGCGAGAGCCTCGGTCTGGTCGGTGAGTCCGGCTGCGGCAAGTCGACGACGGGCCGGCTGATCACCCGGCTCCTGGAGCCGACCGCCGGCCGGATCTCCTACCGGGGCCAGGACATCAGCCACGCCTCCCGCAAGGAGCTGGCGCCGATCCGCTCCGAGATCCAGATGATCTTCCAGGACCCGTACGCCTCGCTGAACCCGCGGCAGACCGTCGGCAAGATCGTCGCCGCGCCGATGGAGATCAACGGCATCGAGCCGGCGGGCGGCCGCGAGGCACGGGTACGGGAGCTGCTGGAGACCGTCGGCCTCAACCCGGAGCACTACAACCGCTTCCCGCACGAGTTCTCCGGCGGCCAGCGCCAGCGCATCGGGGTGGCCCGCGCCCTGGCCCTCGAACCGAAGCTGATCGTGGCCGACGAGCCGGTCTCCGCGCTCGACGTGTCGATCCAGGCCCAGGTGGTGAACCTGCTGCAGAAGCTGCAGAGGGAACTGGGCATCGCGTTCCTGTTCATCGCCCACGACCTGGCGATCGTGCGGCACTTCTCGCAGCGCGTGGCCGTCATGTACCTCGGCCGGATCGTGGAGATCGCCGACCGCGAGGACCTGTACGGCAATCCGCGCCACCCGTACACCCGCGCGCTGCTCTCGGCCGTGCCCGAGGCCACCGCGGACGACGTGCCGGCCCGCGAGCGCATCCGGCTGACCGGCGATGTGCCCTCCCCCGTCAACCCGCCCTCCGGCTGCCGCTTCCGGACCCGCTGCTGGAAGGCGACGGACAAGTGCGCGAGCGAGACACCGCCGCTCGTGCAGATCGGCGGCAGCCGGGACGGTCACCTGACGGCCTGCCACTACCCCGAGGACTCCCAGTCCCTCTCCGTCGTCCCGCAGGCCCGCAAGGCGGCCGAGGGTACGAAGCTCAGCAAGGAGACAGGTGACAAGGACCCCGAGGCCGGAGGCTGACACCCCTCTCCTCGGCCCCGGGGCGGCCGCGCGCACGGCCCGGTCCGATCGGCCGGCCGTTCACCGACCGCCCCGGCCCAGGGAACCGAGCACGTCGGCCCATTGACCCGAGCCACCTGCGAGCCCGGTTCCCGGGTACACGGGAAAAGGCGCCCGGAACCGATCGGTTCCGGGCGCCTCTCGCGATGTGGAGCCGGGTTCAGCTCTCCGACGCGTAGGACGTGAAGTCCGCCCATGCGGCCCTGCCGATGGCGAGGCGGGGGCCTTGGGGGGTCTTGGAGTCGCGTACGTGTACCGAGCCGGGGGCCGCGGCGACCTCGACGCAGTCGCCCTCGTTGCCGTTGCTGCTGTAGCTGCTCTTGAACCAGGTCAACTCGAAAGCGCCCTGCACGGAAGTCCTGCGGATCATGTCTCTCCCAGCATTCGCTCGATGAGGGCCAGAGTCTCCCGGGGCGTGAGAGCCTCGGCCCGGATGATGCCATACCGCAGTTCAAGGATACGAAGCTGCTTCGCGTCCGTCACTCGGCGCCCGTTGAACGCCCCTGGCGAACGCCCCACCGCAGTACCGTCCTTGAACTTCAGCAGTTCGATGTCACCGTCCATCCCAGGATGCGCCTCGCGGTGCGTGGGCATCACCTGGAGGGTCACATTGCGCAGCCGCCCGATCTCCAGCAGCCGTTCGAGCTGTCGCCGCCACTCCGTCGAGCCCCCGATGGGACGCCTGAGTGCCGACTCCTCCTGGACGAACCCGAGAGCGGGCGCGGGCGACCGTTCGTAGATCGACTGCCGAGCCATGCGCGCGGCGACCATCCGTTCCACCTCGTCCTGCGAGTACGGCGGCTGCCGCGCCTCGAACAGCGCCCGCGCATGACCCGGGGTCTGCAACAACCCGTGCAGACCGTGCGCCACATAGACCGCGATCTCGACCGCCTTCGCTTCCACACCCGCCAGGTCCCGCACCTTCTTCGGGTACCGGACCTGCGCCACGTCCTCCTTCATCGCGGCGATCTTCCCGCCCGCCCCGCACACCTCGTCCACCCGGTCCAGGAACTCCGGCCGAGGGATCCGCCGCCCGCCCTCCACCTTGTAGACCAGGTCCTCCCCGTACCCGATCAACGCCCCGAACTCGCCGGCCCGCATCCCGGCCGCCTCCCGCCAGGCCTTGATCTGCCGGCCCACGGCCGCGACCACCGCGACGCCCGACTCGTCGTCGGGATCGACGTCCCAACCGGGCTCGTCCGCCCCGCCGTTGCCCTGCTCCGTTCCGACCCCGTCCACACTCATCCGTGCCCCACTTCCGACGCGCCTGCCGTTCTTCCTCAACCGGCTCTGTTCCCCGGACGTCACTCCGGACAGCCGGGACAGCACTGGACAAGCCCGGGACAGTCACCGTACGCAAGGGCCCGGTCACTGGGCACGGTACGCGGAACCGGCCACGCTGAGTGCTGTGAACCAAGCAATCGCCACCCCTCAACGGCCCGCCGCCGAGCGCACGTTCACCGTGCTGCTCTCGCCCACCCGGCGAGGCGCCCGGCTCGCCCGGCTCCTCGCCGTGGCCCATCTCGACCTCTGGGCGCTGCCCTCCGAGTCGGCCGCGCACATCGTCGCGGAACTGGCCACCAACGCCTCGGTCCACGGCCGGGTGACGGGCCGGGACTTCCAACTGCGCCTCACCGTGCACCCGGAGCGCCGGCTGCGCATCGAGGTCACCGACACCCGGGGCGACCGGCTGCCCGTCCCCGCCGCCCCCGGCCCGCTCGCCGAGAGCGGGCGCGGCCTGCTGATCGTCGAGGCGCTCGCCGACCGCTGGGGCATCATCCCGGGGCCGGTCCCGCGGAAGACGGTCTGGGCGGAGCTCGACCTCGTGACGTGACCGTCCCGCATCCATCGGGTCGGGGACAGCCGGTCAGCCCCAGGTGAGCGGGTCGAGGTGGAGGTAGAAGCGCAGGCGGTCGTCGTCGAGGGTGATGCCGTATCTCTCGGCGAGGGCCGTGTCCGCGGCCCGCGCCTGCTCCTCGTCCGGCCAGGTCTCTCGCGCGTTGGCCAGCAGCAGTGCCAAGTCGGCGTAGCGGTCGGCCAGTCCCAGGCGGCCCAGGTCGATGAAGCCCGTCACGTCCAGGGTCTGCGGATCGAGGACGATGTTGGGCAGACACAGGTCGCCGTGGCAGACGACCGTGTCGGCCGCTTCCTCCTCCCGTCGCCGCGCGACCTGCGGGGCAAGGCGGTCCAGCAGCTCCGACGCGGGCGTCCCCTGCTGGTCGGCGGGCAGGAACCCGGGGTTGACTGCGTCACGGGCCACGACGTCCTCCGCCTCGGCGACCATGGCGTCCAGGCCCCGGTGGAACGGGCACGCGGACGCGGGCGTCGCGTGCAGTCGGCGGACCGCGTCCGCGATGTGGGCCCAGGCGGCCCGCAGGTCCCCGGCAGGCACCTGATCGGCAGATACGCCGGGGACGGCACTCGTCACCAGGCAGGCGCCGTCAGCACCGGACCGCCAGTCGAGCGCACGGGGACCGGGTACCCCCTGGCCGCTCAGCCAGGCGATCCTGTCGCGCTCGGCTCTCAGGGCGGCCGCGTCCGCGCCGGGCACGCACTTGGCGTACCGGGTGGCGTCCGCGCTGCGGAAGACCGCCGCTCCCGACTCTCCTCCGGTGACCGGCACCCAGCCGCCGTCCACGCCGAGGGCCGTGGGAGAGGGGATCTGCGTACCGTGGCGATCGCTCATGACGGCCGACTCTAGCCAGCCGCAAAAAGGCGGACCCCCGGGAGGCCCGCAAGGGCTCCCGGGGGTCCGAGGTGCAGCGGCCGGACCGCAGACGCGTCAGGCCGCGCCCACCACGTCCTTCTCCTCGGCGAAGTGGCACGCCGACTCGTGCGCGGCCGGTGTCGTCGAGGTCTTGAAGCGCTCGGGGATCGCCAGCAGCGGCATCTCCTCGGCGCACTTGGCCTCGGCCTTCCAGCAGCGGGTGCGGAAGCGGCAGCCCGACGGCGGGTTGGCCGGGGACGGGACGTCGCCGGTCAGGATGATCCGCTCGCGGCCCTCACGGGCCTCCGGGTCCGGAACCGGGACCGCCGACAGCAGCGCCTGGGTGTAGGGGTGCGTCGGGTGGTCGTAGATCTGCGTGTCCGTACCGATCTCGGCCATCTTGCCGAGGTACATGACGCCGACCCGGTCCGAGATGTGCCGGACGATCGACAGGTCGTGCGCGATGAAGAGGTAGGAGAGGTTGAACTCGTCCTGGAGCTTCCCCATCAGGTTGATGACCTGGGCCTGCACCGACACGTCGAGCGCGGAGACCGGCTCGTCGCAGATGATGATCTCCGGGTTGAGCGCGAGGCCGCGGGCGATGCCGATGCGCTGGCGCTGGCCGCCGGAGAACTGGTGCGGGTACCGGTTGATGTACTCCGGGTTGAGACCCACGACGTCGAGGAGCTCCTGCACCTTGCGGCGCCGGTCGCCCTTCGGGGCCACCTCGGGGTGGATGTCGTAGGGCTCGCCGATGATGTCGCCGACCGTCATGCGCGGGTTGAGCGACGTGTACGGGTCCTGGAACACCATCTGGATGTTGCGGCGCACGGCCTTCAGCGCGCGGCCGGACAGCTTGGTGATGTCCTGGCCCTTGTAGAAGACCTCGCCGGCGGTGGCCCGCTCCAGCGTCATCAGGAGCTTGGCGACGGTGGACTTGCCACAGCCGGACTCGCCCACGATGCCGAGGGTCTCGCCCGCGTAGAGATCGAACGAGATCCCGTCCACGGCCTTGACCGCGCCGACCTGCTTCTTGAACAGGATGCCCTGGGTCAGCGGGAAGTGCTTGACCAGGTTGCGGACCTGGAGGATCGGCTCGCCCTGCGACACCGGTGCGTCGATGGCGGCTACGGCCTCCGCCTCGGTTGCCGCGTCGACCGTCTCCACCTCGGAGACGTTCGGGGTGGCGTCCACGGGCTCCTTCTTGATGTCAGCCATGGATCGTCTCCTTCCAGAAGTGACAGGCGCTGCCGCGGCCGGCCAGCTCGGTGCCGTCCTGCTCGGTCACCGGCGAGATCGCCGGGACGTCCGTACGGCAGATGTCCTGCGCCATGGTGCAGCGCGGGTTGAAGGCACAACCCGTCGGCACGTGGAGCAGGTTGGGCGGCAGGCCCTTGATCGCGAAGAGCTCCTGGCCCTTCTGGTCGAGGCGCGGGATCGACTCCAGCAGACCCTTGGTGTACGGGTGCGCCGGGCGCTTGTAGATCTCGTGCACCGGAGCGGTCTCGACGATCCGGCCCGCGTACATGACCGCGATCTTGTCGGCGACGTCCGCGACGACACCGAGGTCGTGCGTGATCAGGATCAGGCCCATGTGGTACTCGCGCTGGAGCTCCGCGAGCAGGTCCATGACCTGGGCCTGGACGGTCACGTCGAGCGCGGTGGTCGGCTCGTCCGCGATGATCAGGTCCGGCTCCAGGGCCAGCGCCATGGCGATCATGATGCGCTGGCGCATACCGCCGGAGAACTGGTGCGGGTAGTCCGCGACCCGGGCCGCGGCGGCCGGGATCTTGACCTGGTCCATCAGCTCGATGGCCCTGGCGCGGGCTTCCTTCTTGGACAGGCCCTGGTGGACCCGGAACATCTCGCCGAGCTGGTAGCCGACGGTGAGGACCGGGTTCAGCGAGGAGAGCGCGTCCTGGAAGATCATCGCGATCTTCTGGCCGCGGATCTTCCGGCGCTCCTCGTAGGACATCTTGAGCATGTCCTGGCCGCGGAACAGGATCTCGCCCTGCGGGATCCTGCCCGGCGGCATGTCGAGGATGCCCATGATGGCCTGCGCCGTCACGGACTTGCCGGAGCCGGACTCACCGAGAACGGCGAGGGTCTCCCCGGCGTTCACGCTGTAGTTGACACCGTTGACCGCCTTGGCCACACCGTCGCGGGTGTGGAACTCCACGTGCAGGTCACGGACATCGAGCAGGGGGCCGACATAGTCGTCACCCGAGCGTGCGGACGGGATTTCGGCGGTCTTGTTGATGGTGGCCACGTTCGCCCTCCTTATCGCGACTTCGGATCGAGGGCGTTACGGACGGCTTCGCCGAGCATGATGAACGCCAGAACGGTGATGCTGAGCATGATCGACGGGTACAGCAGGATGTGCTGTGCGACGCGGATCTGGGCGGCGCCACCGGAGATGTCCATGCCCCACGAGATCGTCGGGTCGGCGAGACCCAGACCCAGGTAGGACAGGGTCGCCTCGGCGGAGATGTAGACACCGAGCGAGATGGTGGCGACCACGATCACCGGGGCCATGGCGTTGGGCAGGATGTGCCGGAAGAGGATCCGGTTGGTACCCGCGCCCAGCGCTCTGGCCGCCTGCACGTAGTCCGACTGCTTGATCACGATCACCGCACCGCGCATCACTCGCGCGATCTGCGTCCAGCCGAGGAACGCCAGGGCGAAGATGACCACCCAGACCTTCCGCTCGGTGAACGCCTGGAGGACGACCATGGCACCCAGCAGGAACGGGATGCCGAGGAAGACGTTGGTGAAGAAACCGGAGAGCAGGGCGTCGACCCAGCCGCCGAAGTAGCCGGCGAGCATGCCGATCAGGCCGCCGAACAGCGTCACCAGGAGGGTGACGCAGACGCCGACGGTGATCGATGCGCGGGTGCCGTAGATGACACGCGCGTAGACGCTGTGGCCCTGGCCGTCGTAACCGAGCCAGCCCTCGGAGCCGATCTTGCTCAGCTCCGGCTTGCCCAGGTAGTGGTGCACCAGGTCGGCGGAGGTGGGCGAGGCACTCGTGAACAGGCTGGGGAATACGGCCATCACCAGCAGGATCACGATCAGTACCGACGAGATGATGAAGTACCAGTTGGTACGCAGGTCCCGCCAGGCGTCGCCCCAGAGGCTGCGGGCCTTGTCCGCCTTCACCGTCGCCGACGGGTCCGCGATGGGCGTCTTGGCGTCCTCGGGCGCGGGGACTGTCTTGGTCGCGTCAGGCATAACGGATCCTCGGGTCCAGGACCGCGTACAGCAGGTCGACGATGAGGCTCATGAAGAGGTAGACGAGCACCAGGATCGTGACGAGGCCGACGAGGGTCGTGCCTTCGCGCTTCTGGATGGACTCGTAGATCGTGCCGCCGATGCCCTTGACGTTGAAGAGGCCCTCGGTGACGACCGCGCCGCCCATCAGGGCACCGAGGTCGGTGCCGAGGAAGGTGATGACGGGGATCAGCGAGTTGCGCATCAGGTGCACACCGATGATGCGTCGCTTGGGAAGACCCTTGGCGATGGCGGTGCGCATGTAGTCCGAGCGAAGGTTCTCGGCCATCGTGGTGCGGGTGAGCCTCGCTACGTACGCGAGTGAGAGCGACCCCAGCACGATGGCGGGCGCCAGCAGTTCGCTCCACTTCGCATCGCCGGAGACGTTCGGATCGATCCAGCCGAGCTGGAAGGCGAACACCGTCTTGATGATGAAGCCGAGGACGAACACCGGGATCGAGATGATCAGCAGGGTGAAGACCAGGACCACGTTGTCGGTGAGCCGGCCGGCTCGCAGACCGGCGGCGATGCCGAGCCCGATGCCGACGACGATCTCGATGACGAACGCCATGCCGGCAAGCCGGAGGGTGACGGGGAACGCGTCGCCGAGGACGTCCGTGACGGGACGTCCGCTGGCTATCTGATCACCGAAATCGAAATGCAGGACGATGCCTGTCATGTAATTCCAGTACTGCTGCAGAATCGGCTGATCGAGCCCGTGCTCGTGGCGAAGTCTCGCCAGCGTCGCGGGGTCGACACCCTTGTCCCCGAAGAGCCCGCGCACGGGGTCGCCGGGCAGCGTGTAGACCATCAGGAAGATCAGCAGGGTTGTCCCGAGGAAGACCGGGATCATCTGGAGCAGTCGTCGTGCGACATAGCGCCCCATCATGCCTCCATGTAATAGGCAAGCAGCAGCCGACGGGCCCTCCCCCGCTCCGACTCCCCCTGTGGGGTCGTCGGTTGCGGTGAAGGGCCCCCCGGCCACGGCGTGCGGACAGGCTCGGACCGTCTTTCGATGCCGGTCCCGCGCCTGCGCGCGGACTACGTAGGTGTGGTTACTTCTTGACTTCGACCTGCGTCAGGATCGGGTCGCCGTCCTGCGCGTAGTCCACGTTCTGGACCTTCTCCGAGTAACCGGCGTTGACCTTGTAGTACCAGAGCGGGATGGAGGGCATGTAGTTCACCAGCTCCTTCTCGATCTTCTGGTACGCCGCGACCGACTCGTCGAGCGAAGCCGCGGAGTCGGCCTTCTTGATCTCCGCGTCCAGCGCCTTGTTGGAGAAGTCACCCTGGTTACCGGCGGCACCGGTACGGAACAGGTCCGAGATGAAGTTCGCGTTCACCGGGTAGTCGAGCACCCAGCCGGAACGGTAGAGGGACTTGACCTCCTTGGCGTCACGCGCGTTCGTGTCGGCCTGGAAGTCGGCCTTCGAGTCGGTGACGCACTTGACGCCGGTCGACTGCGTGATGCTGTTGCAGACCGCCTCGACCCATTCCTTGTGGCCGCCGTCGGCGTTGAACTGGATCGAGATCTTGTTGCCCGGAACGCCGCCACCCTCCTTGATGAGGGCCTTGGCCTTGGCCGGGTCGTACTTGGTGACGTCGCCCGTGGCGTCCTTCTGGAAGCCGAGGACGCCCTGCGCCACCCAGCCGGTCGCCGGCTCACGCGTGCCCTGGAGCACGGTCTTCGTGATGGTGGCGCGGTCGATGCCCATGGACAGACCCTGGATGACCTTGGGGTCGATGCCCTTGAACTGCTTGGTGTAGAACGCGACGGCGATCGTCTGGATGGCCGAGTACGGCTTGTCCACGGCGCGGTCACCGAGGTCGGACCGGTAGACCGGGAGGTCCTTCGGGCCGATCTGGCGCAGCACGTCGACGTTGCCGGACTTCAGGTCCTCGTAGGCGGTCTCCAGGGTGGTGTAGTTCTTGAAGACCACACCGCCGTTCTTCGCCTTGTCGAGACCCTTGTAGTCGTCGTTGCGGACGACCTTGATCTGCTTCTTGTGGTCCCAGCTGACGAACTTGTACGCGCCGTTGCCGACCGGCTTCTCGCCGGCCGCCTTCGGGTCGGCGTAGAAGGACTCGGGCAGCGGGGAGAAGACCGTGTAGCCGAGCTTGTACGAGAAGTACGGGAGCGGGGCGTTGAGCTCGATGGTGAACGTGTAGTCGTCCACCTTCTTCAGACCGGACATGACGTCCGACTTCGGCTTGGCCTTGGCGTCCTCGGGGTGGACGTCGGAGAAGCCCTTGATGTCGCCGAACCAGGACGCGTTGGTCTGGTTGTTCTTGATGTTGGCGGCCCAGTTCCAGGCCTTGATGTAGGACTCCGCCGTGACGGGCGTGCCGTCGTGGAACTTCCAGTCCTTCTTGAGCTTGACCGTCCAGAGCTTGCTGTCCTTGGTGTCGACAGACTCCGCGTTGATCATCTCAAGCTTGCCGGCCGGGTCATAGTCCACCAGCTGCGAGAAGATCGCGTCGGTGACGATGCTGCCGTTCGATTCCATCGTGTTGGCCGGCTGCAGCGGGTTCTGCGGCTCACCGACCTCGACGGAGAAGATGCCGTCAGCATTGACAGCACCCTTGGCGCTGTCCTTGCCCTTGTCGGCGTCACTGTCGCCGCCGCCACAGGCAGTCGCAGCCAGGGCGATGATGGCCGCTCCCGCGACCCACTTGGCGCTCTTGGCACCACGCATGGGTTTCCTCCTCATGAGTCCACTTTTGACTACAAGAAGGGCACTGGGTCGATACACCGACACCCCTGACGGTGATCGTTTCAGTGCCCTTAGTGTGCTCGTGAGTCGGCACTCCCCACAGTGCGTGACCCATTGACCCGAGCTCAATGGAGCCAACTATTAAGTACGACTGGGCTGTAAACCACACTTAAAGGGTCTCGGTTTGACAACATCCGTCACTCGTGTGGACCGAAATCCGGACAAACTAATCCCAGACAGACACCCCCGAAACGGACTGTTAACACATGTTTCGGAGAGCGACGCCCGATAATCGGACATCCCTGTCTCATATTCCGGACGGTGCGAGCGGAAAACGGGTTGACCAAAGGCCGGAGCCCCCACAGTGTCTGTGAGGGCCCCGGCCTTCTGCAATGCCTGCTGCTGACGGATCGTCGGCCGAAAACGGCCTACCGCGCGACCGGCGGAATGTGCAGCGTCAGTTGTTCTTGGCGCGCGACGCGGTGCGGCCGCGCTGCTTCTGGTCCAGGACGACCTTGCGGATACGGACCGTCTCCGGGGTCACCTCGATGCACTCGTCGTCGCGGCAGAACTCCAGCGACTGCTCCAGCGAGAGCTTGCGGGCGGGCACCACGTTCTCCGTGGTGTCCGCGGAAGCCGCACGCATGTTGGTGAGCTTCTTCTCCTTGGTGATGTTCACGTCCATGTCGTCGGAGCGCGAGTTCTCACCGATGATCATGCCCTCGTAGACCTCCGTGGTGGCCTCCGTGAAGATGACACCCCGCTCCTGGAGGTTGACCATCGCGAACGGCGTCACGACGCCCGCGCGGTCCGCGACCAGCGAGCCGTTGTGACGGGTGCGCAGATCGCCGAACCACGGCTCGTGGCCCTCGAACAGGGAGTGCGCGATGCCCGTACCGCGGGTCTGGGTCAGGAACTCCGTACGGAAGCCGATGAGGCCGCGGGAGGGCACGATCCACTCCATGCGGACCCAGCCCGAACCGTGGTTCGTCATCGTCTCCATGCGGCCCTTACGGGTCGCCATGAGCTGCGTGATGGCGCCGAGGTGCTCCTCCGGCGAGTCGATCGTCATGCGCTCGATGGGCTCGTACGTCTTGCCCTCGACCTGCTTGGTGACGACCTGCGGCTTGCCGACGGTCAGCTCGAAGCCCTCGCGGCGCATGGTCTCGATCAGGATGGCGAGCGCGAGCTCACCACGGCCCTGAACCTCCCAGGCGTCGGGACGCTCGGTGTCCAGCACGCGCAGCGAGACGTTACCGACCAGCTCGCGGTCCAGACGGTCCTTGATCTGACGGGCCGTGACCTTGTGGCCCTTGCCGCCCTTGCCGACCAGCGGCGAGGTGTTCGCACCGATGGTCATCGAGATGGCGGGCTCGTCGACCGTGATCAGCGGCAGCGCGATCGGGTTCTCGGGGTCGGCCAGGGTCTCGCCGATCATGATGTCCGGGATACCGGCGATCGCGCAGATGTCGCCCGGGCCGGCCTTCTCGGCGGGCTTGCGGGTGAGCGCCTCGGTCATCAGGAGCTCGGTGATGCGCACGTTGGACATCGTGCCGTCGCGCTTGATCCACGCGACGGTCTGGCCCTTGCGCAGCTCACCCTGCTCGACACGGCAGAGCGCGATACGGCCGAGGAAGTTGTCGGCGTCCAGGTTGGTGACGTGGGCCTGGAGGGGCGCCTCGTCGTCGTACTCCGGGGCCGGGACCGCGGAGAGGATCGTGCTGAAGAACGGCTCCAGGCTGTCGCTGTCCGGCGGGACGGTGCCGTCCTCCGGCTTGGTCAGCGAGGCGACGCCGTCACGGGCGCAGGCGTAGACGATCGGGAACTCGATCTGGTCCTCGTCGGCGTCCAGGTCCAGGAAGAGGTCGTACGTCTCGTCGATGACCTCGGCGATCCGGGAGTCCGGACGGTCCGTCTTGTTGATGCAGAGGATGACCGGCAGCTTGGCCGTCAGCGCCTTGCGGAGCACGAAGCGGGTCTGCGGGAGCGGGCCCTCCGACGCGTCGACCAGCAGGACGACCGCGTCCACCATCGACAGGCCTCGCTCGACCTCACCACCGAAGTCGGCGTGGCCGGGGGTGTCGATGATGTTGATGGTGATGACGTCTCCGCCATCCTTGGGGTGGTACTTGACGGCCGTGTTCTTGGCCAGGATCGTGATGCCCTTCTCACGCTCCAGGTCGTTCGAGTCCATCATGCGTTCGTCGAGGTTCTCGGCGGCGTGTGCGGCGAACGCACCGGCCTGCCTGAGCATGGCGTCGACCAGCGTGGTCTTGCCGTGGTCGACGTGGGCGACGATGGCTACGTTACGGATGTCGTGGCGCGTGGGCATGGGTGGCTTGCGCTTCTCTCGGATCGGGGATTCAGGCGTCTTAGTCGGTCTTGAGTCCTCGTACGCCCGCCGGGCGGACGCGCCACGGCTACAGCCCATGGTACGGGGCGGGCGCCACTGCGGCTTCCCGGGCAAGTCTTACCGGCCACGGGACGGGCGCCACGCCTCGTCCGGTGTGCATCGACGGTCCCGCGTCCGCTTCAGGTTTCCGCCCCCGTGATCAGTTCTTCCGGTGGAATTCACCGGTGTCGTGGCCACGGTCCCCCGGGCGGACGGGACGGACGCGGGTCGTGTGCAACGCCGGAGGTGGGGCTCCGGTGCTGCGGCTCCGAGGGGGATCGGAGCGGACCTCCGCGGCGCGACCGCCGGGGTTGGGGCCCCGGGATCGGGTGGCGGGTCGGTCACCCGGGTCAGCAGGTGGGCACAGCCTTGCCCGCCGACAGGTCGGCGGGCAAGGGAATTGAGCCAGTTCTGAGCTTTCGGTCCTGCGCTGACCTGCTACTTCTTCGTGCTGGCAGGGGCGCCGGCGGACTGCGCCTTCTTGAAACCGATGTCCTGGTAGTGCGGAACCCCGAAGCCGAAGGCGCCGACGTTCACGAGCTTCTTGTCCGCCGCGACCAGCTGCGGGCGCTGGTAGAGGGGAATCGATCCTGCAGCGGCCCAGATCCGGGCGTCCGCCTGCTTCATCAGGTCCTTGGCCGTGCCCTCGTCGAGCTCCGAGACCGCCTGGTCGAAGAGCTGGTCGATGTGGTCCGTGCCGACCCGGCTGTAGTTCTGCTCGACGAGCAGCGAGCCGTCGGTGGCGGGCACCGGCTTGGCGAAGATCGGGCGGTCGTCCGTGGCCGGGTAGGCCGTGGCGGGCCAGGAGTACAGCGCCAGGTCGTAGTCGCCGGAAGCGACGTGGTCCTGGAAGTAGCTGTCGTCGGAGACCTTGGTGATCTCGGTACGGATCCCGATCGTGTCGAGCATGGCCGCGATCTTGTCGCCGACGCTGCGCAGGGACTCGGAGCCCGGTCCCGACGGCAGGACGAAGCGCAGGGTCAGCGGCTTGCCGTCCTTGCCGAGCGGACCGCGGGCCGAGTCGGGGGCCTGGGCGGGGGCCGCGGTGCCGACCGGGGCGTAGGCGCCGGCGGCGCCGCCGGGCTGCCGGTCCTGGGCCGTGATCCGGGCCGGTGCGTCCTCGGAGGTGCCCGTCTCGCCCAGGTGTCCGGCCTGGCGCAGCAGGGCGGCGCTCTGGACGGCCGCGGCGGGGGCGGGGGCGATGACGTGGGTGGCGGCGCCCCCGGCCGCACCGGGCTTGTCGTCGTCGCCGACGATGTAGAGGCCGTCGTCCTTGGCGGGCTCGCGGCGGGCGGCGTCGTTGGTCTTGCCGTCGTCCTTCGCGCCGCCGGCGCTCTCCTCGGCCTTCTTCTCCGTCTTCTTCTCCTCGGCCTTTCCGGCGTCCTTCTGCTTCTCGCCCTCGCTGCCCGCCTTGGTGCCGTCCGTCTTCTTGGCGGCGCCCTCGCGCGTCCAGCCCGCGTCGGCCAGCAGCGCCTGGGCCTCCTTGGTGTCCTGGCTGCCGAGTGCCGCGCTGCCGTCCTTGTACGCGGGCTGCCCGGCGAGGGCCACGTGGCTGCCGAGCGGTTCCGCGGGCAGGCCGAGCGGCTTGAGCACGGTGTCGACGAGTTCCTGGCGGTCCAGGGCGCGGGCGACCGCGCGCCGCACCCGGTCGTCGGCGAGCGGTCCGCTCTCGCCGTTCAGCGCGAGCTGGGTGTAGGCGGGCTCCAGGGACTTGCGGACGGCGTAGCCGCGCAGGTCGCTCTGCTCGGCGGCGTACGCCTTGGCCGCCTCGGCCTTGTCGTCCCTGGCCTTCTGCGCCTCCTCGGCCACGTCCTCGTCGGAGCCGTGGGCCAGGGCCCAGGAGCGCAGGGCGGCGGCCGGGGTGAGGTCGGAGCCGGGGCCGTGGGCGGGGGGTGCGCCGTTGGCTCCGCCGGCGCCGGTGTCCCGGGCGGCCTGGACGATGCGGTGGGCGGCCGCCGCGTCGATGTCGGCGACGTCGACCTTCCCCTCGGTCAGCGCCTCGGTGCGGTCCTGCGGCTCGACCGTCCTGAAGACCAGCGAGTCGAGCTTGGCCGGACTGCCCCACCAGCGCGGGTTGCGGGTCAGCGTGACCGAGCCCGACTCCTTGTCGACGGTGCGCAGCCGGAACGGTCCCGCCGTGGCCTTGATCGTGGCGCGGGCGCCGTCGTTGAAGGCGTCCGGGGAGCCGGTCACCTGCTTCGGGTAGAGCGGGGAGAAGAGGGAGCGCCAGTCCGCGTACGGCTTGGCGAAGGTGACCTTGACCTCCAGGTCGTCGGCGCCGCGCTCGATCTTCTCGATGCGCTCGTAGCCGGCGTTGCGGGCCGTCCAGAACGCGGAGTCCTTGCCGCTCAGGGCGCGCCACTGGGCGACGAAGTCGGGGGCCCCGATCTCCCGGCCGTCGCTCCAGACCGCCTGCTGGTTCAGCCGGTAGAGCACGACCTGCCGGGGCTCGGTGTCGACCACCTTCGCGGACTCCAGGTAGTCCGGGTTGAGCTGCGGCCGGCCCTTGGCGTCCAGCGGGAAGAGCGTCGGCAGCAGGGCGCCGGTGATCCGGGTGGTGGCGCTGTCGGCGTCCGCCTGGAAGGCGTTGAGGGTGGCGGGCATCGCGTCGATCGCCCAGTTGACCGTGCCGCCGTCGGCGACCTGGGCGCGGGCGGCCGGTGCGATGTCCTGCGGGACGACCGCGGCGGCGGTGGCCTCGTCGTTGCCCGAGCTGCAGCCGGCCAGGGCGGGGAGGGCGAGCACCCCGGTGGTGAGGAGTGCGAGCGAGCGGCGCTTTCGGGATGTCCCGCGCGGGACGCCGACGTGGGACATGGCTGATACCTCCGGGGACGGCCCGGCCCACCCTTACCCGAATGGACCGGATTATGCGTGTTTGGTGGCATTTGCAGTTGATCACACTGGTTCCGCCCGTCCACTGAAAGCGCCCACGCACGGGAGACCGCGCATGCACGGCGCTGACACGCCGAACCTCACCCGCGTGGCGGAGTGCCTGAACCGGCCGGAACGGCCGGAAATCGATGCCCCGGGGGTCACGTACCACCCGCATCCGCAAGACAGGGCGGCCCGCTCCCTTCCCAACGGGGATGTGACGCGCGACACTCGCATGCGCATGAGCATGGCCACCCGCGACTGCGGAAGTGAGATCAAGTCATGTCACTGCAAGACGAATTGACGGCAGTTCAGCACTGTCTCGACGACCTGGTCCGCACGGTCGGACGGCTGGAGCGGAGCCTTGCGCAGCTGCGCGAGGCGGGCACCGCACCCGACGCCCTCGGCCCGGCCGGCCACGCCGCACCCGTCGACGGCGTCATCACGATCACCGAGGCGCCGTACGACGCCACCCTGTGGACGGACTCGGACGACGAGGGTCTGGGCGTCCCCGGCAGGCACGCCCCCTAGCGGCGCGTGTCTGACACCTCCTAGGAGAGCTCCTTGGCCACCGGTACGGAAACAGGAACGGAACCAGGCAAGGACCCGGGCAGCGCCCCGGGCACGGCTGCGGGCGCGGAGCCCCGCCCGCCGGACGGACCGGCCGCCCGCACGGCGGGCGTGAACCACCCCACCCGGGCCGCCATCGCCGCCCGCCATCTGCGGACCGACCGCTGGTGGCTGGCGCCCGCCGTGACGGCGGGCGGACTGCTCGCCTTCATCGTCTACTCGACGTGGCGGGCCTTCTCGAACGCGGACTACTACGCGGCCCCGTACGTCTCGCCGTTCTACTCGCCCTGTCTGGCGGACAACTGCGCCCCGATGCGGCACGGCCCGAACTGGGATCTCTTCGGCAGCTGGTGGGGCCTGTCCCCCGCCCTGCTGATCCTGATCTTCCCGCTCGGCTTCCGGCTGACCTGCTACTACTACCGCAAGGCCTACTACCGGGGCTTCTGGGCCTCGCCCCCGGCCTGCGCGGTCGCCGAGCCGCACCAGAAGTACAGCGGCGAGACCCGCTTCCCGCTGATCATGCAGAACATCCACCGGTACGCCTTCTACGCCGCCGTACCGGTCGCCGGCATCCTCACGTACGACACCGTGCTGACCTTCCGCGACGAGCACTACGCCTGGGGCCACATGGGCCTCGGTTCGCTGATCTTCCTGGTCAACATCGTCCTGATCTGGGCGTACACCCTGTCCTGCCACTCCTGCCGGCACATCATCGGCGGCCGGCTGCGGCACTTCTCCAAGCACCCCGTGCGCTACCGGCTGTGGGGCTGGGTCGGGCGGCTCAACACCCGTCACATGCTGCTCGCCTGGGCCTCGCTGATCAGCGTGGCGGCGTGCGACTTCTACGTGTACCTGGTCGCCTCCGGCGCCTTCGACGATCCGAGGTTTTTCTGAATGACTGAGCTCGAACGACAGCAGTGGGACGTCGTCGTGGTCGGTGCCGGAGGCGCCGGTCTGCGCGCCGCGATCGAGGCGCGGGAGCGCGGCGCCCGTACCGCGGTCATCTGCAAATCGCTCTTCGGCAAGGCGCACACGGTCATGGCGGAGGGCGGGATCGCCGCCTCCATGGGCAATGTGAACTCCGGGGACAACTGGCAGGTGCACTTCCGCGACACCATGCGCGGCGGGAAGTTCCTCAACCAGTGGCGGATGGCGGAGCTGCACGCCAAGGAGGCCCCCGACCGGGTCTGGGAGCTGGAGACCTGGGGCGCGCTCTTCGACCGCACCCCCGAGGGCAAGATCTCCCAGCGCAACTTCGGCGGCCACGAGTACCCGCGCCTGGCGCACGTCGGGGACCGCACCGGCCTCGAACTGATCCGCACCCTCCAGCAGAAGATCGTCTCGCTCCAGCAGGAGGACGAGCGCGAGTTCGGAGACCACGAGGCGCGGCTCAAGGTCTTCCAGGAGTGCACGGTCACCCGCGTCCTCAAGGACGGCGACCGCGTCTCCGGGACCTTCTGCTACGAGCGCGAGAGCGGCCGCTTCTTCGTGCTGGAGGCCCCCGCGGTCGTCCTCGCCACCGGCGGCATCGGCAAGTCCTTCAAGGTGACGTCGAACTCCTGGGAGTACACCGGCGACGGCCACGCGCTGGCCCTGCTGGCGGGCGCCCCCCTGCTGAACATGGAGTTCGTGCAGTTCCACCCGACCGGCATGGTCTGGCCGCCCTCGGTCAAGGGCATCCTCGTCACCGAGTCGGTGCGCGGCGACGGCGGGGTGCTGCGCAACTCCGAGGGCAAGCGGTTCATGTTCGACTACGTCCCCGACGTGTTCAAGGAGAAGTACGCGCAGTCGGAGGAGGAGGGCGACCGCTGGTACGAGGACCCGGACCACAACCGCCGCCCGCCCGAGCTGCTGCCGCGCGACGAGGTCGCCCGCGCCATCAACTCCGAGGTGAAGGCCGGGCGCGGATCGCCGCACGGCGGGGTGTTCCTGGACGTGTCGACCCGGATGGACGCGGAGCGGATCCGGCGCCGGCTGCCGTCGATGTACCACCAGTTCAAGGAGCTGGCGGACGTCGACATCACCGCCGAGGCGATGGAGGTCGGCCCGACCTGCCACTACGTGATGGGCGGCATAGCCGTCGACTCCGACACCGCCGCCGCCCTCGACGTACCCGGGCTCTTCGCTGCGGGCGAGGTGGCCGGCGGCATGCACGGCTCCAACCGGCTCGGCGGGAACTCCCTGTCCGACCTGCTGGTCTTCGGCCGGCGGGCGGGGCTGCACGCCGCCGGGTACGCCGGTTCCGTCGCCACCCCGCCGGTGGTCGACGAGGCGCAGATCGACGCGGCCGCCGCGGAGGCGCTGCGTCCGTTCAGCGCGGAGGAGCTCGCCGAGGGTGCGCCGACGGAGAATCCGTACACCCTGCACCAGGAACTCCAGCAGACGATGAACGACCTGGTCGGCATCATCCGGCGCGCCCCCGAGATGGAACGGGCCCTGGAGAAACTGGCCGGGCTGCGCGAACGGGCCGGGCGTGCCGGGGTCGAGGGGCACCGGCAGTTCAACCCCGGCTGGCATCTCTCCCTGGACCTGCGGAACATGCTGCTGGTCAGCGAGTGCATCGCGCGGGCGGCCCTGGAGCGCACCGAGAGCCGCGGCGGCCACACCCGCGAGGACTGCCCGGACATGGAGCGCTCCTGGCGTCCGGTCAACCTGCTGTGCCGGCCGGTGGACGAACCGGGTGCCGCGAGCGGCCGGATCGACCTCGTACGCAAGGCCACCGACCCCATCCGTCCGGATCTGCTCTCCCTCTTCGAGAAGGAGGAGCTGGTCAAGTACCTCGCCGATGAGGAGCTCTACGAGTGAGCAGCTACGACGCACGGTTCAGGGTGTGGCGCGGGGACACCGACGGCGGCGGTCTGGAGGACTTCGAGGTCGAGGTCAACGACGGCGAGGTCGTCCTCGACATCATCCACCGCATCCAGGCCACCCAGGCGGGTGATCTGGCGGTGCGGTGGAACTGCAAGGCGGGCAAGTGCGGTTCGTGCAGCGCGGAGATCAACGGACGGCCGCGGCTGATGTGCATGACCCGGATGTCGGTGTTCGGCCGCGAGGAGACCATCACGGTCACCCCGCTGCGGGCCTTCCCCGTGGTGCGCGATCTGGTGACGGACGTGTCCTTCAACTACACCAAGGCGCGGGAGGTGCCCGCGTTCGTGCCGCCCAAGGGGGTCGCGGCGGGCGAGTACCGGATGCAGCAGGTCGATGTGGAACGCTCGCAGGAGTTCCGCAAGTGCATCGAGTGCTTCCTGTGCCAGGACACCTGCCATGTGGTGCGCGACCACGAGGAGAACAAGGCGGCCTTCGCCGGGCCGCGGTTCCTGATGCGGGTCGCCGAGCTGGACATGCATCCGCTGGACGCCGCCGCCGAGTCCGGTCTCGACCGCAAGGCGACGGCCCAGGAGGAGCACGGGCTCGGCCTCTGCAACATCACGAAGTGCTGTACGGAGGTCTGCCCCGAGCACATCAAGATCACCGACAATGCGCTGATCCCGCTGAAGGAGCGGGCCGTGGACCGGAAGTACGACCCGCTGGTGTGGCTGGGGAACAAGATCCGGCGGCGCGATCCCGATCCCTCCTGACGCCCGTGGGAGGACGCCGGGTCCCGGGCCGCCCTGACAGTGCGGCCCGGGACCCGGCGAGAGGGAACCCGGCAGGGCGGGCCGTCAGCCCAGCAGCTTGACGATCTCGTCGGTGGTGCCGGTCTCGCCGAGGCGCGGGAAGATCCGCCCGACGCTGTTGTCGTGGGCCTCGGCGCCCATGTCGGTCACCGCGTCCGTGGCGACGGTGACGTGGTAGCCGTGCTCGTGCGCCGAGCGGGCGGTGGACTCGACGCCGATGCTGGTCGCGATGCCCGCGACCACGACCTGGGTGATGCCGCGGCGGCGCAGCTGGAGGTCCAGGTCGGTGCCATAGAAGGCGCCCCACTGCTGCTTGGTGACGACGATGTCGCCCTCCTGCGGGCCGAGCTCGGGGACGATCTCGGCCCAGTCGGCGGCCGGCTGACCGGAGCGGGCGGGGCCCTCCGTACGGCCGGGGGCGCCGCCGGTGACGCGGACCAGGACGACGGGCAGGCCCTTGGCCCGGAAGGCGTCGGCGAGCGTCGCGGCGTGCGCGATGACGTCGGCTGCGGGGTGGGCGGTGGGGAGGCCGACGATGCCCTTCTGGAGGTCGACGACGACCAGCGCGGTCTTCGGGTCGAGAGTGGTGACGCTCATGGTGTGGCTCCTTGCCTGGTGGTGCTCGGGGGGATTCAGGTGCGCCCGCGCAGGGCGCGGTCGGTGACGGTGAGGACGATGAGCAGGACGCCCAGTACGGCGGCGACACCGGCCATCAGGTGCAGTCCGCGGTCGCCGGCCGACTGGCCGTAGGCGAGCGCGATGAGGCTGGACGCGGTGATGGCCCCGATGTACTGGGCGGTGCGCTGGAGGCCCGCAGCGGAGCCGATGGACTCGGGCGGGGCGTGGGCCTGGACGGCCGCCTGGTTGCTCGTGCCGATCAGGCCCTGCGGGATGCCGAAGCAGGCCCCGGCCAGCAGCAGGACGGCGACCGGGGTGTCGCCGGACAGGAGGAACAGCAGCCCGGACCCGGCGGTGAGCAGCACGCAGGCCAGGGTGAGCGGACCGCGGATGCCCTTGGTGCGGGCACCGAGCAGCGAACAGACCAGCGCGGCGAGGGACATCGGCAGCATCAGCAGCCCGGTGTGTCCGGACGAGTAGCCACGGGCCTCCTCCAGCCACTGCGTGTATCCGTACATCACGCAGTAGATCAGCAGGTAACTGACTCCGTGCCGCAGGTACGTGCGCGACAGCGCGGCGTTTCCCGCCAGCATCCGCAGGTCGATGAACGGCTCGGGGCTGCGCAGCTGCCACCGCACCAGGGCGCCCGTCAGCAGGGCGAAGGGTGCGAGCAGCCACCACATCGGGTGGGCCAGGTCGAGCAGGAAGAAGACGAGGACCGTCAGGGCGGTGGCGAAGAGGCCGATGCCGAGCGGGTCCAGGCCGATCCGTGGCGTACTGCCGTCGGCGGCCCGCCTGCGCGGCGGGTCGGCGGGGATCCAGAGCAGCGCGGCCCCGAGTGCGACCAGGGCGACGGGCACGTTGACCGCGAAGATGCCGCGCCATCCGACGGCCATGACCAGCAGCCCGCCGAGGGTGGGCCCGACGGCCGCGCTGCCGAGCGCGGCGAAGGAGAGCCGGGCCAGGACGGGGCGCGGGGTGATCCGGCCGACCCGGGCGGACTCGTCGCGCAGCACCGCCATGGCCGCCGGGTAGGCGGCCGACGTACCGATGCCGAGCAGCAGCCGCGACACGATCAGCTGCCCGAAGCTCTGCGCGAGGGTCCCGACGAGACCGGAGGCGATGACGACGGCCAGCCCGGCGAGGAAGACCCGGCGGGGGCCGAGGACGTCGGCCAGCTTGCCGAGGACGGGCTGGGCGACGGCGCTGGCGAGGTAGAGGACCGAGATCAGCCAGGCGGTGTCGGCGGCGCCGATGCCGAAGTGGTGTCCGATGGCCACCAGCGCGGTGGAGATCATCGTGGTGTTGAGCGGGTTGAGCAGCGAGCCGAGCAGCAGCGGCGCGGTGAGCCGGTTACTGAAACCGGGGACGGGCACGTCCGGGGCGGGTGCGGGTGCTTCGGGGGCGGGTGCCTCTTCGGCTGTCGCCCCGGGTATCGCGTCGCCGGCGGTCATGAACCGACCAGGCGCTCGATGAGGGCGGCGGCCTCGGCGACCGTGCGCCGCTCCGCGCCGTCCAGCTCGGCGGCGACGGCCTCGGCCAGCCAGTTGCGCTTGGCCGCCCGGACCTCCGCGAGCGTGGTGCGGCCGGTGTCCGTGATCGACATGACCGACTTCCGGCCGTCGGCCGGGTCCGGCGTGCGCCGGACGAGGCCCTGCTCCTCCAGCGCACCCAGGGTCAGCCGCATGGACTGGGGGCGCACGAACTCCGCGCGGGCCAGATCGGCGGTGGTGGCCGGCTCCCCGTCGTCGAGCCGGGCCAGCACGGAGCGCTGGGTCGGCGTGAGCAGGCTCTCCGACGACGAGGAGCGCAGCCGGCGCAGCAGCCTGCCGACCACGGAGGCGAGGTGGTTCGCCACCTCCTCGGCGGTCGGGTCGGCGGGCACGGCTGCGGGCGGTCGGGTCATGGGACCAACGTAAAAGATGCACAGGGCATCTTGCAAGGCAGCCTGTCGAACATGCGGATGCCCTTGCCCAGCGCACGGCCCGCGATCTAGGGTGAATGCGCTTTCAAAACGTGTTTGCCGACATCTCTGTCGCTGCACGTCGGTACGGAAGAAGAAGCGGACGGTCGGTCGAGTGAGCGCCCCAACGGTGTACGACGTAGCGGAGCGGTCGGGCGTCTCCATCGCCACGGTGTCGCGGGTGTACCGCACCCCGGAGTCGGTACGGGCCCAGACCCGCGAGCGGGTGCTCGACGCTGCCCGGGAGCTCGGTTACGTACCGAGCGGCAACGCCCGCGGACTGGCGAGCCGCACCACAGGCGTGCTCGGTCTCTGCTTCCCGGACTACGCCGACCCGGACGCCGAGGCCGATGCCGAGGCGGACAGCGACGCCGACGACGCGGTGATGCTCTACTCCGACCAGATCATCCGCGGCATGGAGCGCGCGGCCCGCCGGCACGGGTACGCGCTGCTGATCGCCGCGTCCCTGGAGGGCGGCCCGGAGAGCCTGGTCGCGAAGGTCGCGGGCCGGGTCGACGGCTTCGCGGTCCTGGCCCAGACGGTGCCGACCGAGGACCTGGAGGTGATATCGCGCCGGCTGCCGGTGGTGATGCTCGCCGGGCCCCGCGAGATCGACCACCTGGATCACATCGTCGTCGCCAACGCCGACGGCGAACGCGAGCTGACCCGCCACCTCATCGAGGACCACGGCCTGCGCCGGCTCGCGTTCGTCGCGGGAGACACCGATTCACCGGACGCGGAGGCGCGGTTCCGCGGCTTCCGGGAGGCCTGCCGGGACGCCGGTCTCCCGGTGCCGGACGAGCCGGCGTTCCGGACGACGATGATGAAGCAGGCCGAGGGCGCGGTGGCCGCCGAGACGCTGCTGGACCGGGACGGGGAGCGCCCGGAGGCGATGCTCTTCGCCAACGACCAGATGGCCGTGGGCGCCCTGCGCGCACTGGCCCGGCGCGGGGTGCGGGTGCCGCAGGACATCGCGGTGACCGGTTTCGACGGGATCCCGCTCAGCCGGATCGTCCAGCCGCCGCTGACGACGGTGCGCCAGCCGATCCGCCAGCTGGGCGAGCAGGCGGTCGAGCTGCTGGTCCAGCGGCTGAGCGACACCGGCCGCGAACCGGTGTCGCTCACCCTCCCGGTCTCCCCGATCCGCCGGGCCAGCTGCGGCTGCGGCTGACGCCGCCGCGGGGCCTCCCCGGGGCCGGCCGGCCCCGCTACCCCAGCCACTTCCCGAAGAACGCGCGCCGCGCCTCCACCAGCCCGGCCACGTCCTCCGCCAGGCCCTCGTACTCGAAGTGCCCCGCCGGCAGCACCAGCAGCTCCCGCTCGCCCGCCAGCGCGTTGTACACGGCGAACTGGCCGGGCGGCGGCACGGACGGGTCGAACAGCGCCGCGGCCACCAGGGTCGGCCGCGCCACGAAGCCCGCGGCCGTCGCGGCGTCGAAGTACCGCAGGACGTCCACGACTTCGGGGTGCTCACGGTGGTAGCCGCGCACCGCCTCCCCGCTCCCCGCGCACGGCAGCGTGAGCCGCAGCGGGTGGTTCCCGAACGTGGGCACCGTCAGCTGGCCCGCCGCGATCCGCTCGTCCCACGGCAGGGCGAGCGCGCCCAGCCCGCCGCCGAAGCTCTCGCCGTGGTAGCCCAGCCGGCCCGTCCCGGCGAGCTCCGGCACCAGCTCCTCCAGGGCCGACGCCGCACACCACAGGTCCGCCACGCAGTCGCCGATGACATAGGTGTCGCGCGACTCGATGCCGTGCAGCACGTGCCCGGCGGAGACGTCGGGGATGCCGTCCACGAGGGCGCGCGTCCCCATCCCCCGTACGCAGGGCAGGATCGCCGCCGACGAGGGCAGCGGCAGGGGCACCCCGGGCCCGGCCTCCTGCCGGCCGCCGTACCCGTGCCCGATGACGAACCCGTGGCGCACCGGCTCCCGCGCCGCCCCGCCCGCCGGCAGCGCCACCCAGCCGCCGATCCGCACGCCGCCGACCGAGGTGTACGTCACCCCGTGGATCCGCACCCCGTCCCGCTCCTCCTCCACCGGGCCGAGCTCCGGTTCCGTGGCGACCTCGCGGGCCGCGGCGTACCGCGCGCGCCAGAAGTCGGCGAAGTCGTCCGGGACGGGCGGCGCCGGAACGGCCAGCAGCTCGTCGAGGGTGCGTCCGTGGGCCGGATCGAACGGGAAGTCATGAACGAACGAAGTCATGATCACGACACTATCGCCGGTCGTTTCCCGGCCCGGACCCGCCCGTTCCCCGTCCCTGACCTCGGCCGGGCCCGGCACCAACCATGCGGAATCGGTCACATCATCACCTTTTCCACAAACGACACGCTTACCGTTCCAAGTTGAACATTCAGATGTCCGGCGCGTTGCACGAGTGTGACCAAGCACCCTCTTGCGGATTCCCGAATGTCTGCCGCAGAGTGATGTATGCGCTTACAGGCAGCGCATACATCCGGAATGCTCAAGGAGGAGCCCTCCATGTCCCGCACCGCCAGAAACGCCTCCACCGGCATCGGCATCGCCGTCGTCCTCGCTCTCGGTCTGACCGCGTGCGGCAGCTCCGGTGGCGACGACGTCGCCGCGGACAAGAAGCAGACACTCACTGTCTGGGCCATGGGGGCCGAGGGCGAGAAGCTCGCGGATGTGGCCAAGGTGTACGAGAAGGCCAACCCGAACATCACCGTCAAGGTGACCCCGGTCGGCTGGGACGTCGCCCACCAGAAGCTCGTCTCCGCGGCCGCCGCCGGCACCATGCCGGACGTGGCGCAGATGGGCGGCAGCTACATGGGCGAGTTCTCCGAGCTCGGTGTGCTGGAGCCGGTCGACACCAAGACCTTCCAGAAGAAGGACTTCTTCCCGGCCGGCTGGAAGCAGGGCGAGGTGGACGGCCAGGCGTACGGCGTGCCGTGGTACGTCGACACCCGCGTCCTCTACTACCGCACCGACCTGGCCGAGAAGGCCGGCATCACCAAGGCTCCGACCAACTGGAAGGAGATGCAGGACCTCGCGACCGCCTACCAGAAGAAGGCGGGCACCAAGTGGGGCCTGTCCATCCAGCCCAGCGGCCTGGACACGGTGCAGAACTTCTACTCCTTCCTGTACTCGGCCGGCGGCGAGATCGTCAATGACAAGGGCGAGGCCGTCATCGACAGCCCCGAGGCCGTCAAGGCGCTGAAGGAGTACGGCTCGTACTTCGACAAGGGGCTCTCCAACAAGTCCATCCCGCCCGGCTACGACGTCGTGAAGGACTTCGGCAACGGCCGCGTCCCGATGTTCTTCGGCGGTCCCTGGCACGTCACCCTGCTGAACGAGGGCCAGCCGCAGCTCAAGGGCAAGTGGGCCGTGGCGGCCGTCCCCGCCGACAAGTCCTCCACCTCGATGGCCGGCGGCTCCTCCCTGGTGATCTCCAAGGACAGCGAGCACAAGGCCGCTGCCACCAAGTTCATCCAGTACCTGACGGACACCAAGGGCCAGGCCGACTGGTACAAGCGCACCAAGGACCTGCCGGCCAACACCGCCGCCTGGACCTCCGGCGCTCTCGCCGATGACGCCGATCTGCAGATCTTCAAGAAGCAGATGGACACCGCCAAGTCCTCCCCGTCGCTGCCCAACCTGAGCGAGATCACCGACAAGGTCGACCAGGCCATAGCGAAGGTGACCCAGGGCAAGGCGTCCGCCGAGGACGCGCTGAAGACCGCGCAGTCCGAGATCGAAGGCCTCGTGAAGTAGGAGCCATGAGCACCACGACCGGAAAGGCCGCAGAGCCGGCCAAGGTGCAGGCCGGGCCGGGGACCGTGTCCCCGGCCGCCGGGCCCAAGGGTTCGCGAAGCCGCAGGAAGCCCTCGATGGGCGTGCAGAACATGGCCGGCTGGCTGTTCTCCACTCCCTTCCTCGTTCTCTTCCTCGTCTTCATGGCCGTCCCGATCATCGCCACGCTGGTGATGAGCTTCACGGACTTCGGGCTGCGCAACGTGACGCACCCGCTGGACGCGAACTTCATCGGCTTCGAGAACTACACCAAGCTGTTCAGCGACGAGAAGTTCCTCAAGTCGCTCTTCAACACGGCGTACTTCGTGGTCGTCGGCGTCCCGTTGACGATCCTCCTCGGACTGGTCGTCGCCGTACTGCTGAACAACGGCATCGACCGGGCCCGGACCTTCTTCCGCGTCGGCTTCTACGCCCCGGTCGTGACCACCATCGTCGCGGTCGCCGTCGTCTGGCGGTTCGTGCTCGACCCGAGCGACGGTCTGGTCGCGGGCCTCTTCTCCGAAGTGGGCCTCACCGCACCGGACTTCCTCGGCTCCGAGACGCTCGCCATGCCGTCCATGATCGCGATGGCGGTCTGGCGCAACGTGGGCACGGTCATGGTGCTCTTCATCGCCGGTCTGCAGGCCATCCCCACCGAGGTGCGGGAGGCGGCGCGGCTGGACGGCGCGAACGTCTGGCAGGAGTTCAAGGGCATCACCGTCCCGCTGCTGCGGCCCACGCTGCTCTACGCCACGGTGATCACCACCATCGGCTACCTCAACGTCTTCGAGGAGCCCTTCGTGATGACGCAGGGCGGCCCCTCGGACTCGACGCTCACCGTCTCGCTGAACATGTACCGCGAGGGCTTCAACTTCTTCCACATGGGCTATGCGAGCGCCATGGCGTATGTCCTCTTCGTAGTGATCATGGGCATCACGGTGCTGCAGCTCCGACTGCTGAAGGACAACACGAAATGAGCGCCACCAGTGCACCGAGCGCCGTCTCGACGGCGCCGTCGAAGAAGCCCGGGGAGGACGGGCGGCCCGGCCGTCCCGAGCGGCCGCGCTCGCTGAAGCGGGTCCTCGTCTACGTCCTGCTGTCGTTCGGCCTGCTGATCATGTCGGCGCCGTTCCTGTGGATGGCCCTCTCCGCGTTCAAGACGACGAGCGAGCTGACCGCGAGCCCGCCGGTCTGGATCCCGACCGAGTGGACCCTGGAGAACTTCCGGGACCTGCTCGACAAGCTCGATCTGCCGCTCTACTTCATGAACTCCGTGATCGTGGCGGTGCTGGTCACCGTCTCGAACCTGGTGTTCTGCTCGATGCTCGGGTACGCCCTGGCCAAGCTGAACTTCGCCGGCCGCAACAAGATCTTCGGTCTGGTGCTGGGCGCCCTCATGGTGCCGGGCAACCTGATGCTGCTGCCGCTGTTCGTGCTGATGAGCAAGATGGGCCTGATCGACTCGTACGCCGGTCTGGTCCTGCCGTTCGCGGCCGGCGCCTTCGGTGTCTTCCTGATGCGGCAGTTCATGCAGTCCATCCCGGACGAGCTGCTGGAGGCGGCCCGGATGGACGGCGCCGGTGAGTGGTACATCTTCTGGCGCATCGTGATGCCGCTGGTGAAGCCCGCCCTGGCGACGCTGTCGATCTTCACGTTCCTCGGATCGTGGAACAACTTCGTCTGGCCGCTCATCGCGACCAACGACCCCGACAAGTACACCCTGCCGGTCGCCCTGGCGACGTTCGCCACCGACCCCAACAAGGCCGGCGGCTCCAACGGCATGCTGATGGCCGGGTCCTTCCTGATCGTGCTGCCGGTCCTGGTCGTGTTCATCGCGCTCCAGCGGCACTTCACCCAGGGCATCGCCACGGCGGGCATGAAGTAGCCCGCCCGCGGGCGGCCGGACCCCCTTCCCGGCCGCCCCACCGAAACGTACGAGGCCGCGCACCCCACCCCACCGCCGGTCACACCCCTTCCCGCACCAGAAAGACAGTTTGCGATGACTCACACCCAGGTCCCGTTCCCCGAAGGATTCCTGTGGGGTGCCTCCACGGCCGCCCACCAGATCGAGGGCAACAACACCAACAGCGACTGGTGGGTCAAGGAGCACACCGCGGGCACCCACATCCAGGAGCCCAGCCTGGACGCCTGCGACAGCTACCACCGCTGGCACGAGGACATGGACGTGCTGGCCGGACTGGGCTTCACCGACTACCGGTTCTCCATCGAGTGGGCCCGCATCGAGCCCGCCGAGGGCCGGTTCTCCCGGGCCGAGCTCGCCCACTACCGCCGGATGGTCGAGGGCGCCATCGAGCGCGGCCTGCGCCCCATGGTCACCCTGCACCACTTCACCGTGCCCCAGTGGTTCGAGGCCCGCGGCGGCTTCACCTCCGAGGGCGCGACCGAGCTGTTCGCCCGCTACGTCGCGGCCTGCGCGCCGGTCATCGGTGAAGGCGTCAGCCACGTCTGCACCATCAACGAGCCGAACATGATCGCCGTCATGGCGGGCCAGGCCAAGCGCGGCGACATCGGCTTCCCGCCCGCCGGGCTGCCCACCCCGGACGACGAGACCACCGAGGCCGTGATCGCCGCCCACCACGCGGCCGTCAAGGAGGTCAAGGCGATCAACGGCGACATCCAGGTCGGCTGGACCATCGCCAACCAGGTCTACCAGGCCCTGCCCGGCGCCGAAGAGGTCACCGCGGCCTACCGCCACCCCCGCGAGGACGTCTTCATCGAGGCCGCCCGCGGCGACGACTGGATCGGGGTGCAGTCCTACACCCGGACGAAGATCGGCACCGACGGCCCGATCCCGACCGCGGACGACGTCGAGCGCACCCTCACGCAGTGGGAGTACTACCCCTCCGCGGTCGGTCACGCGCTGCGCCACACCGCCGATGTCGTGGGCCACGACGTGCCGCTGATCGTCACCGAGAACGGCATCGCCACGGACGACGACAACCGCCGCGTCGACTACTACACCGGTGCGCTGAACGAGGTCGCCTCCGCACTGGAGGACGGCCTCAACGTCCGGGGCTACCTGGCCTGGAGCGCGCTCGACAACTACGAGTGGGGCTCCTACGCGCCCACCTTCGGCCTCATCGGCTGGAACCCCGAGACGTTCGAACGGCTGCCGAAGCCGTCCGCCGTCTGGCTGGGCGAGATGGGCCGCACCCGCGCCCTGCCGCGCGACGCCGGCTGACCCCGGCCCCATGACCGGGAGCACCTGACAGCTCCCGCGCGTACGGGGACCGGCGGAACCTGACATCCGCCGGTCCCCGTACCGCACCACCGCACCTTCGGCTTCACCGCACCACCGGCGCGGTCCGGGTCCCACAGCCCCGGCCGTGCCGACAGCCGTACCCGAAAGCGGCGGCGGAGGCGCGCCTCCGCCGCATCGAGCACGCCACGGAACTCCCCATCCCCCTTCTGCCACCGGGAGCTGGACCTTCATGGACCGTCGCACGTTTCTCACCGCCGCCGGGACCGGGGCCGCCGCCCTGTCCGTCGGAGCCGTATCAGCGCCCTCGGCAGGCGCCGCCCCGCTCGGCCGCACCCCGGACCCGCAGCTGCTGCTGCGCTGGTTCCGTGACACCTACCGTTCGATCGAGGCGATGACCACCGGTCTCGGCCTCGCCGTCGACAAGATCGACGTGAGCGGGCCCGACGGCCCCGTCCGGTCCCGCCAGACCTCGCCCACCAACATCGGCTGCGGCCTCTGGTCCACCGTCGCGGCCGCCGGACTCGGCGTGATCAGCGACGCCACCATGCGGCGCAGGCTGGAGCTCACGGTGCGGTCCGTGGAGAAGCTGGAGCGCCATCACGGCTTCTGGCTCAACTGGTACGACGCGCACGACGGTTCGGTGCTGACCGAGTGGCCCGGCACCGGCGACCCGGTCCGCCCGTTCCTGTCATCCGTCGACAACGCCTGGCTGGTCACCGGTCTGCGCATCGCCGCGGACGCGGCGCCCTCGCTGCGCCCCCGCGTCGCCCGCATCCTCGCGGACGCCGACTGGTCGTACTACTACACGCCCTACGACCCGGCCGACCCGGTCGCCGGCCCCGGCCAGCTGCGCGGCGGCTTCTGGACCGACAACGAGGAACCCACCGGCCACCACTACGGCGCCCTCAACACCGAACCCCGCATGGCCAGCTATCTCGGCATCGCGGACGGCTCGCTGCCCGCCGACCACTACTGGCACCTGCTGCGCACGATGGTCCCGGGCAACGAGCAGGAGCAGCAGCCGCAGGGCAGTTACGTGGCGATGGACGGCATCCGCGTCTGGCAGGGCCACTACACCCACCGCGGCCGCAGGATCGTCCCCACCTGGGGCGGGTCGATGTTCGAGGCGCTGATGGTCCCGCTGTTCGTGCCGGAGCCGGAGTGGTCGCCGCGGTCGTGGGGCCGCACCCATCAGCGCTATGTGCGCAGCCAGATCGAGCACGGCACGCAGGAGGCGGAGTACGGGTACTGGGGGTTCTCGCCCGCCAACATCCCGGAGGGCGGCTATCAGGAGTACGGCGTCGACGCGCTCGGCATGCAGCTCGACGGCTACGCCTCGAACACCGACCGCACGTACACGACGGACGGTGCTCCGCTGCCGCCCGCCTCGGCGTTCACCAACGGTGTGGTGACCCCGCACGCCTCGTTCCTCGCACTGCCGTACGCACCGGCCGAGGCCGTGGCGAACCTGCGGGCGCTCGACCGCGATTTCGGCGCGTACCACGAGGGCTACGGCTTCCGGGACTCCGTCAACGTCTCGACCGGACGGGTCAGTGACTTCCAGCTCGCCCTCGACCAGGGGATGATCGCCGCGGCGCTGGCCCAGGCCCTGCGGCCGGGGCTGCTCCAGCGGCCGTTCCGGACCGGTGGATTCCGCTCCCGGGTGCGGCCGCTGCTCGCCAAGGAGCGCTTCAGTATCTGAGCCCGCCCCGCCGGACTCAGTGCCAGCCCTCCCGGTACGCCGCCCAGTCGCCGTCCTCCGCGGCGAAGTCGACGTACAGCGCCACCCCGAACCGCTCCCGGCCGCGGTCCGTGCGCCCCAGCCCCAGCCTGGTGCCGCGGACCGCGGCCGCGACCGTCTCCGCCGACGCGTGGTGCCCCATGTCGTTCTCGTGGAAGAACGGCAGCCCCATCAGCAGGTCGGTGCCGCGCGGGGTCACTTCGAGGGCCAGCGAGGTCTGTTCGGCGACGTACCCGCCGTACAGCCCCTCCAGCGGCATCCAGGTGTCGTACGACATGACGGCGATCTGGTCGACCCTGCGGGCCACCTGGCCGAAGTACTTCTGCGACCACCACTTGCCGCGGCCGGTGAGCGCGCCGAGGACGGTCTGCGCGGCGGGCAGCGGGTCGATCTGGTGGGCGGCGACGGAGAGCGGTACCCCGCGGGCCCGGGTGAGTGCGTGCAGGTCGTCCAGGAGCGAGAGGTAGTGGGCGTCGCCCGAGTGCAGCGGCTCCAGGTCGAAGTGCACGCCGTCGAAGCCGGCGTCCAGGACCTGCCGCGCCGATCCGACGACGGCCTCGCGCGACGCGGCACGCTCCAGGCGCAGCCCGTCGGGCCCCTCGCTCGCCAGCCTGTCCCCGAGCCAGGCCTGGACCCGGATGCCGGGCATGGTGCGGTGCACGGCATCGATCAGCCGGCGCGCCCCGGGGTAGCGGGCGGCGGGCAGTGTGCCGTCGTGTTCCAGGGGTCCGGCGTGGACGTACAGGTCCCTGATGCCCGTCCCCTTGCTCCGGGCGGCGAACGCGGCGAGGTCGGCGTCCTTCTTCCGGCCGTCGACCCAGGCGTGCCCCAGCCAGATGGCGTCGCGGCCCCGGGTCAGGGTGCCGTCCCCCGGATCGCCGGTGAAGTTGAGCCGCAGGGCGGCGCCCGCGGTGAGGACCGGCACCACGAGCACCAGGACCAGCCCCAGCGCGATCCGCCTCGGCCAGGTCGCGAGAAGCCGGGCCGCCCCCTTCCGTACCGCCGCCGCCGCCCGCCCCGTTCGCCCACGCACGTGCGCGCCCCCTGTGTGTGTCCCGGTCCTGTCCGTCCCGGCTGCCTGTCCGTCCCGGCCCCGTGTCCCGGCCGGTGTACTCCGGCTGTACGAACGCCGGGGCGTGTCCCGCGCTGGGCCACGCCCGTACGAGAACCAGGACGCACCAGGTCCGGGGGCCGTTCCCGGGAGGGCCGGGCGGCTCTTCGGCCGGGTCGCGGGCCATCGGTGGTGGACATAACGTCGCAGACGTGACGTCGCCTGTGAGCCGAACCCGGAACCTCATACCGGGCCGGGCCCTGCTCGCCGTGCTGCTGACGGTGTGCTGGCTGGCCCTCCCCGCCGCGCTGACCGCTCGCGCCGACGACCCCATCACGCTGTCCCGGGACGGGCAGATCACCGACAAGGTCGGTGCGCTCGGGGACCGCAGGCCCCAGGTGGTCACCGCGCTCGACCAGCTGTACGACCAGCGCCGCGTCCAGCTCTTCGTGGCTTACGTCCGTGACTTCTCCGGGCGCTCCGCACAGGACTGGGCCGACGAGACGGCCGACCGCAACGGGCTCGGCCTCGACGACGTCCTGCTGGCCGTCGCCACCCACGACCGGCAGTACGCGTACTCCGTCGACCAGGACTCCCGCCTCACGGACGCGCAGCTCCAGGACGTGGCGAGCACCGCCGTCGAGCCGGCGCTCAAGGAGAACGACTGGGCGGGCGCCGCCATCGGGGCCGCCCACGGCTACGCGGCCGTGCTGGCCGGCCGGCCCGTGCCCACCCCCACGCTCACCCCCGGCGCCGACGACCCCGGCACCGGGAAGTCCGGCGGGACCAGCACCGGGGACCTGGTGCTGCCGATCGTCCTCGTCGGCGGCGCCGGCGCGGTCGCCGCGTACGCCTTCACCCGGCGCAAGCGGCGCGCCACCACCCGGACGACGCCCGGCGCCACCGGCTGGGGTCCTGCGGGCGGGGGCGAGGCGCAGCAGCCGCCCACACCGCTGCCGGAGCTCGACGCCCGGGCCAAGGAGACGCTCGTCGACACGGACGACGCGGTCCGCACGAGCGACGAGGAGCTCGGATTCGCCACCGCCCAGTTCGGCGAGGAGGCCGCGGCGCCGTTCACCGAGGCGGTCGCGTACGCCAGGGGCGAGCTGACGGCGGCGTTCCGGCTGCGGCAGCAGCTCGATGACGCGTTCCCGGAGGACGACGACACCCGCAGGCGGATGCTGGACGAGATCATCAGCCGCTGCGCGGACGCCAACACCCGGCTGGACGCGGTCTCGGAGGACTTCGACCGGCTGCGCGAACTGGAGCGCAACGCTCCGCAGGCGCTGGCGGCGGCCGAGTCCGCCTTCCGGGCGCTCGCCGGCCGGGTGGCCGCGGCCGAGACCACGCTCAACTCGATGCGCGGCACGTACGCGGAGTCGGCATCGGCCCCCGTCGCGGGTGACATCGAACAGGCCAAGGACCGGCTGGTCTTCGCCACGTCCTCGCTCAACCAGGCCCGGCAGGCCGCCGACGGCGGCGACAACGCGGCGGCCGCGGTGTACGTACGGGCCACCGAGGGCGCGATCGGCCAGGCGGCCACCCTCGTCGACGGCGTCGACCGGCGCGCGCGGGAACTCGGCGAGGCCGCGGGCCGGCTGCCGGGCGCGCTCACCGAGATGGAGACGGACCTGGCGGACGCCGGAGGGCTGCTGGAGGGCACGTCGCAGGGCATGTCCACGGCCGATCTGCGCGGCCGGATCGCCCGGGCGCAGTCGGTGGCCCGCGATGTGCGGACGGAACTGGACGCCGGTGCGTACGACCCGGTCGACGCGCTGCGCCGGGTGGAGGAGGCGGACGCGGCGCTGGACGAGGCGCTGGCGGGCGCGCGCGAGCAGGAGCAGGGCAGCCGGCGGGCCCGCTCCCTGCTCGACCAGGCGATGCTCACGGCACGGTCGGCGATCGGTGCCGCCGCTGACTACGTCACCACCAACCGGGGCGCGGTCGGCAGCGAGGCCAGGACCCGGCTGGCGGAGGCCCAGCGGCGCCTGGAGCGGGCCGGTGAGCTGTCCGGGACGGACGACCCGCAGGCCGCGCTGGCCGAGGCGCAGCGGGCGGACGCACTGGCCGGGGAGGCGCGGAGCCTCGCGGAGCAGGACGTACGGGCGTACGGGGGCCGTGGCGGCGGCATGCCGGGCGGCGGGGGCGGTTCGGGCGGCGGCATGGGCGGTGCGGTCCTCGGCGGGATCATCCTCGGCGGGCTCCTGGGCGGCGGGGGCCGCGGGGGCGGCCTGGGAGGCGGCGGATTCGGGGGCGGCGGCTTCGGCGGCGGGTTCGGCGGGGGCGGCGGGCCCGGCAGCTTCGGCGGCGGGGGCACCCGCGGCCGGCGGGGCGGTGGCGGCCGCTTCTGAACGGCGGCCGCGCCCGCGGTCACACACCTGCGCACACGTACGCAGCACGGAACGACAAGGACCCCAGGAGAGGTGCCATGAGCAAGCAGACCATTCTCGGACGCGTCACCCAGCTGGCGAAGGCCAACATCAACGCCCTGCTCGACCAGGCCGAGGACCCGCAGAAGATGCTGGACCAGCTGATCCGCGAGTACACGTCCAACATCTCGGAGGCCGAGCAGGCCGTGGCCGCCACCATCGGCAATCTGCGGCTGATGGAGCAGGACCACAGCGAGGACGTCGAGGCGGCCAAGGGGTGGGGCGAGAAGGCGCTCGCGGCCAGCCGCAAGGCCGACGAGCTGCGGGCGGGCGGATCGGCAGGTGACGCCGACAAGTTCGACAACCTGGCCAAGGTCGCACTCGGCCGCCAGCTCCAGTCGGAGAAGGAGGCGAAGACCGCGGAGCCCACCATCGCCGCGCAGACCGAGGTGGTGGACAAGCTCAAGACCGGCCTGGACCAGATGAAGGCGAAGCTGACGGAGCTGAAGTCCAAGCGGGACGAGCTGGTCGCCCGCGCCAAGTCCGCCCAGGCGCAGAACCAGATGATGGACTCCGTCAAGAACATCAACGTCCTCGACCCGACCAGCGAGATCAGCCGCTTCGAGGACAAGGTGCGGCGCGAGGAGGCGAAGGCGCTGGGCAAGCAGGAGCTCGCCGCGTCGTCGCTGGACGCCCAGTTCGAGCAGCTGGACACGCTGGGCGCCAGCGCCGAGGTGGAGGCCCGCCTCGCCGCGCTGAAGACGGCCTGACCCCGGGCCGTCCTCAGTACATGCTCAGGAGTTCCTCCACTGTGCGCTCGACGGCCGGTCCGCCGTCGGGCAGCGGGAGTTCGAACCAGACGGTCTTGCCGCGCGGGGTCCGCCGCGATCCCCAGGCGGCGCTCAGCAGCCCGACCAGCTGGAGTCCGCGGCCGCCCTCGTCCGTGTCGCGTGCGCGCCGGCGCCGCGGCTGGACGAGGCCCGCGTCCCACACCTCGCAGACGAGGGTGCGGTCCCGCAGCAGCCTCAGCCGGATCTCGCCCTCGCCGTAGCGCAGGGCGTTGGTGACGAGCTCGCTGACCAGGAGTTCGGTGGTGTCCACCAGGTCGTCGAGGTCCCAGGAGAGCAGCTGGCCGCGGGCGAGCTCGCGGGCGCGGCCGACCGAGCGGAGCTCGCGGGGCAGCCGCCAGTCGCCGACGGCCTCGGCCGGCAGTCCCTGGATGCGGGCCATCAGCAGGGCGATGTCGTCCTCGCCGTGCCGGGTGTCGAGCGAGCTCAGCACGTGGTCGCAGACGTCCTCCAGGGGACGCGCGGGTTCGACGAGGGCTCCGCGCAGCGCTGCCAGTCCCTCGTCCAGCGGGTGGTCGCGGGACTCGACGAGGCCGTCGGTGTAGAGGGCGAGGAGGGCGCCCTCCTTGAGCTCCACCTCGACCTCCTCGAAGGGTTCGCCGCCGACGCCGAGCGGCATCCCGGGCGGTACGTCGAGGAGCAGTGCCGCCTCGCCCGGTTCGACGACGACGGGGGGCAGATGACCGGCGTTGGCGAAGGTGCAGCGCCGGGTGACCGGGTCGTAGACGGCGTAGACGCAGGTCGCGAGATAGACCTCGGAGAGGTCCGCCTCCCGGGACTTGTGGGCGGCGCGGGAGGGCCACTGGGCGCCGCCGCCCGCGTCGGCCGAGGTGCCGCCGCCGGGGGTGCCGAGGCCGCGGGCGACCTCGTCGAGCGCGGAGAGCACTTCGGCGGGTTCGAGGTCGAGGAGGGCCAGGGTGCGTACGGCGGTGCGCAGTTCGCCCATGGCGACGGCGGCGCGCAGTCCCCGGCCCATCACGTCGCCGACGACGAGGGCGGTGCGGTGTCCGGGGAGTTCGATGACGTCGAACCAGTCGCCGCCCACCTCGGTCGCCGTGTTGCCGGGCAGGTAGCGGCAGGCGATGTCCAGGCCCGCGGCCTCGGGGTCGCCGGGGGGCAGGAGGCTGCGCTGGAGTATCAGTGCGCGTTCGTGCTCGCGCCGGTAGAGGCGGGCGTTGTCGATACAGACGGCGGCGCGGGCGGCGAGTTCGGTGGCCAGCGCCCGGTCCCGTTCACCGAAGGGTTCGCTGCCCTTCGTACGGGAGAACTGCACGAGGCCGACGACGGTGTCGTGGGCGACCATCGGCACGGCGAGCGTGGACTGGACGAAGCCGCGGTCGTCGCCCGGCACGTCCTCCACATGGCCGGTGCGCAGGGCTATGGCGCAGGGCGAGCCGAAGGGGTAGTGGTGCACGGCGCCGAGTGCGGGCGGCCCGGTGACCGAACCGGATTCGGCGTCGGGCGAGGCGGGGGCGAGGCCGGGCAGGGTGTCCGACACGGCGCTGGCGAAGGCGACGCGGCGCAGTTCGGCGGAGCCGCCGACCGCATCCCGGCGCAGTGGGCTGCCGCTGCCCGGCGGGGCCTCCTCGCCGGTGAGCAGGGCCTGGTAGAGGTCGACCGCGGCGAGGTCGCAGAAGCCGGGCACGGCGACGTCGAGGAGTTCGCGGGCGGTGGTCTCCAGGTCGAGTGAGTTGCCGATGCGGGCGCTCGCCTCGTTGAGGAGGGCGAGGTTGCGCCGGGCACTGGCGGCCTCGCGGGCGGCGATGTGGCGCCGGGTCACATCGGTGGCCAGTCCGGCGATGCCGATGGGGCGGCCCGAGCCGCTGTGCACCCGGTAGAGGTTCATCGACCAGTGGCGGCGCTCGGTGCCGCCGGGGGTGGTGCCGACGAGCTGGAGGTCGGTGACGGAGTCGCCGGTGGCCAGCACGCGTTCGAGCGTGGCGGTCAGCCGGTCCGCCTCCGCGCCGGCCAGGTAGTCGTCGACGGTGCGGCCGCGGTGGTCGTCGGCCCGGCCGCCGAAGACCGTGGCGAAACGCTGGTTGGCCCGTACCACGGTGAGATCGGTACCGAACAGCACGAAGCCGAAGGGAGATTGACCGAAAATCGCCTGCGATGCGGCGAGGTCCGTCTCGATGACGCGCAGGGCGCGCACGTCCACGACGATGCAGACAGCGGCCCGTTCACCCGTGGCCGTCTCGCTCGGCATGACATAGATCTCGGCGAGCCCGTGCACACCGTCCTCGCCCGGCATCCGGAAGGGGACCAGGCCCGTCCACTCCTTGCCGTCGAGCACCTCGCCGATCCGCCGGCGGCCGTCCCCGCGCAGTTCGGCGGGCATGAACGCCTCGACCGGGTCCCTGCCCACGGCCTCGGAAGCGGCAACGCCGAAGAGACCGGCGGCCCGGCGGCTCCACTGCTCGATCAGGCCGTCGGGGCCGATCGAGAAGGAGGCGACCCTGATGTAGTCGTAGATCGAGCCAGGCGGACTGCTCTGCCACACGACGTCGCCCGCTGTCCCAGGTATTTCGCTCACGCGACCGTCCCCTCCAGCTCACACACCGGACCGGTCCTGCCCGCAGTATTCAGCACTACGGCCCCGACCGACACGGCGTTCACGATCACAGCACGGTCTCAGTCCCTTTCGGCCAGGTTCCGACCGGACCGCGGGTGATCGCTGTTCGTCCCACCTCACTCCTAACCAGGGAGAGCCAGCTCGAACCACACCGTCTTGCCGCTCTTTCCTCGCCTGGTCCCCCAGCGGCGTGCCGAACAGGCCACGAGCTGCAGTCCTCTGCCGCCTTCGTCGTCGGGCCCAGCCGTACGTTCGGTGGGCGGATCCGGAAGCGGATCGGAGACTTCCACGAGCAGCCCGGGGTGTGCGGAGGGGCCGTCGCCCCGGGGACGGGGGCGCACCAGCCGCACCCCGATGGGACCCGCCGTGTAGCGCATGGAGTTGGTCACCAGCTCGCTGACCAGCAGAACCGCCAGATCACCGACGGCCGCGTCGAGCCCCCAGCAGCGCAGCGCGTCGTGGACGGCGTGCCGGGCGGTGCGCACGGCACCGGGGACAGCAGGAAAACTCCACTCGGCGCAGTCGCCTTCGGTATCGATCACGCCGATCACTTCCCAAGACCAGCAACGGAGGACGTCCTGTTTGCGGGGGCTAAACACCACATACCCGAAATACAGGACGAAATACCGCTGCCGTCGACACGTGGGGCGTACGGGTGCAATGCCGTGCGCACGAACGGCCGTACGTGTAGGGAAGGGGCGCGCGGATCCGCGGACGGGCGCTCCGCTCAGCGTCGGGCGCTGCCGGACAGCCGGCGTACGGCTTCCGCGACCGCGGGCCGGTCCTGTTCCAGCCAGTCCACCGTGTCGCTCTCGCCCGGTCCGAGCCAGCGGAGCTCGTCGTGGTCCTGGAGCGGGGCGGGCACACCGGAGACCAGCCGGGCCGTCCACACCCGGAGCACGTAGCCGGCCTTGAGCGGCCACTCGCCGGGGATGCGCTCCAGCGGCTCCGTCTCGATGCCCAACTCCTCGCGGAGCTCGCGGACGAGCGCCTGCTCCCCGCTCTCGCCCGGCTCCACCTTGCCGCCGGGCAGCTCCCAGCGGCCGGCCAGCTCCGGCGGTGCGCTGCGGCGCGCGGCCAGCAGCCTTCCCCGGTCACAGACGGCTCCGGCCACCACCACGCGATCAGTCATGGTGCGGAGCGTAATGCCCCGTCACGGCCGTCCGGAAAAGCGCCGGGAGGGGCAATGGGGCGCACTACGGCCTGGCGGTCTGCCCTATGCGCTCCACCCAGTAGAGCTGCTTGTGTCCGCGGCCCTCCAGCTTGTCGGCGGTCCGCTGCGCCTCGTCCTGCGTGGCGTACCTGCCCACGCGGTAGCGGTTGCCGTTGTCGTCCTGCCGTATCACCAGCCAAGGGAGCACGGCACCGCTGTCGCTCATCGTGTCCCTCCCGAGCATTGCGCCCCTCCCCTGAACGGCGTGCACGCTTCTAAGGATCCCCAGGAAACCGCAGTACGCATATGCCCGAGCGTACGCCTGACCTTCACTCAACGCATACGCAATTGCACAAAGAGATACTGATCCGGCCAGGAGTGGACCAACGCCCTGGGGGCGCATCCGTCCGGATGCGCCCCCAGGGCGTGGTCGCGTGCTCCGACAGGGCCTATGCGGGGCCCGCTCCGCCGCGCAGCACCGGCATGGGCATCAGGACGGGCCCTCCGGCGGGGTCCTTGCGGCAGACGTCGCCGCAGTCGGCGTCCAGGGAGCAGCAGAGCGAGCAGATCGGCCCGGACTGCACGGGGCAGTCGGCGATGTCCGGGAGTTCGTACGCCGTCTCGCAGACCGCGCAGGTGTGGGTGGCGGTGATGTCCGCGATCTCGACACCGGGCCCGTTCACCGGGTTGGGCCGCGCCAGGTAGTACTTCCCCTTCGTGGCCCAGGCGATCAGCGGACAGAGCGTCAGCGAGAGCCCGGCGGCGATGAAGGTCGAGAAGGCCTCCGCGTACGTACCGAACAGCCCGAAGAAGGCGAGGATCGAGACGGTCGAGGCGATCACCATCGCTCCGAAGCCCGCCGGGTTCACCGCGTACAGATAGGCCCGCTTGAACTCGATGTACGGCGGGCTCAGCCCGATCCGCTTGTTGATGACGAGGTCGGCGGCGACGGCGGCGATCCAGGCGATGCCCACGTTGGAGTAGAAGCCCAGCAGCTTGTTGAGGGCCGCGAACATGTTCATCTCCATCAGCGTCAGCGCGATGACGAGATTGAGGAAGATGTACCAGACCCGGCCGGGGTGGCGGTGGGTGATGCGCGAGAAGAAGTTGGACCAGGACAGCGAGCCGCTGTAGGCGTTGGTGACGTTGATCTTGATCTGCGACACGATCACGAAGAGCGCGGCGGCCGGCAGCGCGAAGGAGCCGAGCCAGGGCTTCAGCGCCTCGATCTGCGGGGCGATCGGCTCCAGCGCGTGCGTCTTGCCGACGGCTTCCAGGGCGACGAAGGCGAGCAGCGCGCCGCCGATCTGCTTGGCCGCGCCGATGATGACCCAGCCGGGTCCGGCGGCGAGGACGGCGAGGTTCCAGCGCCGCTTGTTGGCCTCCGTCTTCGCCGGCATGAAGCGCAGGTAGTCGGCCTGTTCGCCGATCTGGGCGATGAGCGAGAGCGCGACGCCGGTGCCGAGCCCGAAGCCGATCCAGGAGAAGCCCGAGCCGGACCCCTCCGTACCGCCGAAGGAGCCGAACGCGCCCCAGGCGTCCGGCGCCTCGAAGGCGAGGACGACGAACGGCAGCACCATGCCGATGATCCAGACGGGCTGCGTCCAGGCCTGCACCTTGGCGAGGGCGCCCATCCCGCGGAAGACGATCGGGATGACGATCAGGGTGGTCACCAGGTAGCCCGCCTCGACCGGCAGACCGATTGCCTGGTGCATGGCCTGCGCCATGATCGAGCCTTCGAGGGCGAAGAAGATGAAGGTGAACGACGCGTAGATCAGCGAGGTCAGCGTCGAGCCGAAGTAGCCGAAGCCGGCGCCCCGGGTCACCAGGTCCATGTCGAGGCCGTACTTCGCGCAGGCCCGGGCGATGGGGATGCCGGTGAGGAAGATGATCGTCGCGGCGGCCAGGATCGAGGCGAATCCGCTGGTGAAGCCGTAGGTGAACACGATCGATGCGCCGATCGCGAAGTCGGCGAGATAGGCGATCCCGCCGAGCGCCGTACCCGCGACCGTGCCGGGCGACCAGCGCCGGAAGGAGTGCGGCGCGTAGCGGAGCGAGTAGTCCTCGCGGCTCTCGTCGGCGGCGAGCGCGGCGTAACTGCGCCGGGGCGGCGGGTCGGCGGACCCGCCTGCGAGGTCTCCCCCGGAGGCGGGTTCCGTCTTCGGTACGGCTGTGTCCGTCATCGGTGACTTCCCGTTCGTCAGGCCGGTGTGCGGGTCCGAACGGGAAGTTAGGAGCAGGACATGACAAGACGTCACCGTCGTCGATTGCCCGGCTGTTACGGGACCGGGGCCCCCGTTAACTTGTCGTCACGGGCACCGGACGCGCACCACCGGGTATCGGTCACCCGACAGGAACGCCCCCGGCCGGCCCCGCTGACCAGGCAGGAATCCACCTGCCCGCCCCCGGCCGTCCGACGGGAATCCCGCCGCCCGGCCGCCGTCAACGGACGGGCAGGTGGTAGGCGATCCGGTAGCGGTCGGCCGGCACCACCACGTCGGCGGTCTCGACCGGGCGACCCGACGCGTAGTACGTCCGCTCGATCACCATCACCACATGGCCCGGCACCCCGCCGAGCGCCAGGAGCTCCTCCGCCAGCCCCGGGCGCGCGCCGACCTGCTCGGCCACGTTGTCCACGACGACATCGATCGCGGCCATCCGCTCGACCACCCCGCAGCCGCCCAACGGGCCCTCCTCCGGCAGCATCACCGGTGTGCGGCCCGTGACCGCGAGGGTCTCCCAGGAGGTGGAGAGCATCATCGCCTCACCGGCGTCCCGGAACACGTAGCGCGTACGCATCACCCGGTCGCCCGGCTCGATCCCGAGCCGTTCGGCGATCTCCGGGCTCGCCCCCTCCTGTTCACTGCGGGACTCCCAGGTCCCGCGCGCCCCCTCCGCCGTCTGCTCCTGCCGGAACGGGCTCGCCCCGGCCTCCGAGCGGAAGCCGGAACGGGCGATCCGACGTGGGACCGGGCGCTCGCGGACATACGTGCCGGAGCCGGAGCGGCCCTCGACCAGCCCCTCGGCCATCAGCACCTTGCGCGCCTCCAGCGCGACGGTGTCCGATACTCCGTATTCCTCGCGGATACGCGCCTGCGAGGGCAGGCGGGTATGCGGCGGCAGCGAACCGTTGACGATCTTCTCTCGCAGATCGCTCGCAACGCGCAGATAGGCGGGCTGCTCACCGAAAGTCACAGGCCACTCCCCAAGAAGTTGACAGACCGCAACAGCCTCGCAACCCTCGGTTCCGGACCGCAAGCACAGGCCAGAGTTTCACTCGAAGTGATGATTCATCAGTCGCGTGCGCATACCCCGCCCGTGTCCACCAGGACATCTTCGGCCGTTACCGGCCTTCCCCCTCCCCTGCCTCTTGACCTCATTTGGTCCAGACCAATAGTTTCCTCTTCACACAGCACGGCCACGCACCTCCCCGCACATGCCTCCGCACACGCACAGGAAACGGGCCTCATGCGTCGAAGAACCCTGTCCGGACTGGCCATTGCCGCCGCCGGGCTCTCGCTGGCAGCCACTCTCTCCCCCGCCGCCAACGCCTCCCCGGGCCACGGCACGGACCGCGGGAACCACCACCAGGGCTCCGCGCCCGACTACAAGCGCGTCGGCTACTTCACCCAATGGGGCGTCTACGGGCGCGACTTCCAGGTCAAGGACCTGGAGACGAGCGGCACGGCGGCCAAGCTCACCCACCTCAACTACTCGTTCGGCAACGTGAACGCCGACGGGAAGTGCTTCACCGGCAACGTGCCCGGCGAGGCCGACGCCTGGGCGGACTACGTCCGTCCGCTGGACGACGCGGGCTCGGTGGACGGCGTCGCCGACACCGACGACCAGGCCCTCGCGGGCAACTTCAACCAGCTGCGCGAGCTCAAGGCCAAGCACCCCGGCCTCAAGGTGATGATCTCGCTCGGCGGCTGGAGCTGGTCCACGCACTTCTCGGACGCGGCCCGCACCGCCGCCTCCCGCAAGGCCTTCGTCTCCTCCTGCATCGACCTGTACATCAAGGGCAACCTGCCGGTGGACGGGACGCGCGGCGGGCAGGGCGCGGCGGCCGGTCTCTTCGACGGGGTGGACATCGACTGGGAGTGGCCCGGGTCCGCCGGTGACACCGACACCGTCTTCCGCCCCGAGGACAAGCGGAACTTCACGGCTCTGGTGCACGAGTTCCGCACCCAGCTGGACGCGTACGCGAAGAGCGGCGCCGCCTCGCGCAAGGGCGGCCACCACGGCCGGAAGCCCAAGCACTACGACCTCTCGGCGTTCGTCCCCGCCTCCCCCGAGAAGATCGACGCCGGCTTCGACGTACCGCGCGTCATGCGGGACTTCGACTTCGTGAACCTCCAGGGATACGACTTCCACGTCTCGGGCGAGAAGACGACGGCCCAGCAGTCCGCGCTGTACGCGAAGGGCGACTTCAGCGGCGACCGGACCGTGCGCGACTGGCTGAAGCGCGGCGCCCCGGCCCGCAAGCTGGTGCTGGGGATGCCGTTCTACGGTCAGGGCTGGACCGGGGTGACCGGTGGCGGCGACGGCCTCGGCCAGCCCGCCGCGGCCCCCGCGCCCGCCACCTGGGCGGCCGGCTACGAGGACTACAAGGCCCTCAAGAAGCTGGCCGAATCCGGTACGTACAAGGTCCACCGCAACGTCCGTGACGGCAGCGCCTGGCTGTTCGACGGCACCACGCTGTGGACGTACGACGACCCGCAGGTCCTGCGCACCAAGACCGCGTACATCCGCGACCACCGGCTCGGCGGCGCGATGTTCTGGTCGCTGGACGGGGACACGGACGACGGCGAGCTGATGACCGCCGTCGACCGCGGACTCTCCCGGCGCTAGGCAGCACCCCTCGTCCGGGGCGGCCGCGACACCGCGGCCGCCCCGGACTCGGTACCCGTGCTCGGTACCGTCGGCGGCTGGCATGCTGGCCGTCATGGCCACCACCACCTACCGCTGCCCGCAGGACGGCACCCGTGCCGCCGTCACCTCGCTGACTTGGTGCTGCCCGCTCTGCGGGGGCCCGTGGGACCTCGACTTCGAGAGCGCTCCCTTGCGCGCCGACGCCCTGCCCGGCCGGATCAACTCCCTGTGGCGGTACGAGGAGGTCCTGCCGCTCTCCGCCCCCGCGACCACCCTCGGCGAGGGCCGCACCCCGCTCGTGCCGCTCACCGGCACGGTCTCGGCCAAGCTCGACTTCCTGATGCCGACGCTCTCCTTCAAGGACCGGGGCGCGGTGATGCTCGCCGAACTGGCCCGCGGCCTCGCCCCCGAGCGCGTCGTCGCGGACAGCAGCGGCAACGCGGGCACGGCCGTCGCCGCGTACTGCGCCCGCGCCGCGCTGCCCTGCACGGTGTACGTCCCCGAGGGCACGTCCGCGAAGAAGACCGAACAGATCAGGGCCCACGGCGCCCGGCTGGAGGTCGTCCCCGGAGACCGCGAGGCGACCGCGCGGGCGGCCCGCGCCGCTGCCGGCACCCCGGGCACCTTCTACGCCTCGCACGTCTTCAACCCGTACTTCCTGCACGGCACGAAGACCTATGTGTACGAGCTCTGGGAGGATCTCGGCGGCCGGCTCCCGGACGCCATCGCCGTACCGGTCGGCAACGGCACGCTGCTCCTCGGCGCGGCCCTGGCCACGGCCGAACTCCTCGCCCAGGGCCTGATCGACACCCGGCCCGCGCTGGTCGCCGTCCAGGCCGAGGCCGTGTCGCCGCTGGCCGCAGCCTTCCACGCGGGGGCCGACGACCTCCTCGACACCCCGGCCGGCGCCCTCGCCTCCCCCACCCTCGCCGAGGGCATCGCCATCCCGCGCCCGCCGCGCGCCCGGGCGATCCTGGCGGCGGTGCGGGAGTCGGGCGGCACCTTCCTGACCGTGACCGAGGACCGGATCCGCGACGCCCAGCTGGATCTGGCCGCGCGCGGTTTCTACGTGGAGACGACGGGGGTGGCCTGCTGGGCGGCGGTGGGCGGCTGGACCGACCGCAGCGTCGTCGTCCCGCTGTGCGGCGCGGGCCTCAAGACGGGGCTCGCGGCGGAGTGACCCCGCGGTGCTCCCGGGTGTCAGCCGTTCACCCGCGCGCCGTGCCCCGCCGCACCGCACCGCCTTCCCTACGTTCGTACCGTGAGCCTCTCGCGTACCTCTCTCCTCACCTCCCTCGTCGTGTGCGCCCTGATCGCGCCCCTGCTGCCCGGTGCGTCCGCCGCCGGCCGGCCGGCCGCCCCCGCTCCCGCCGTGGCCTGCGGCCGGGACACGGATCCCGCCTGGGCTCCGACGTCCACCGTCTTCGGCGAGGCGGCCGGGTACGACCCGTACGTCGGCAACGGCTATCTGGGGCACCGCGTGCCGGCGGCGGGCGCCGGGTACGCCGAACGTGAGGAGAAGACCGGCTGGCCGCTGTACACCCCGCGCTACGACGGGGCGTTCGTCTCCGGGCTCTTCGGCCGTGAGAAGGACCTGGCGGCGGGCCGGGAGGTGGCCGCCGCGCTGCCGAGCTGGACCGGTCTCGACGTGCGCGTGGGCAAGGAGACCTACGGCTCCGCCACCCCGGCGGGCCGGATCTCCCACTACCGCCAGACGGTGTTCCTGCGCTGCGGACTGGTGCGTACCTCGCTGCGCTGGACCACGGCCGACGGCCGCGCGACCGACCTGACGTACGAGGTGCTGGCCGACCGCGCCGAGGTGCACACCGGTGCCGTACGGCTGCGCATGACCCCGCACTGGAGCGGCACGGCGACGGTCACCGGCCGGCTCGACCCGCGCGGCGCACGCCGGATCGCCCTCGCGGACGACGGGACGTTCCGCACGCGGGGCACGGGGACGGCGGGCGCGATCGTCCAGACGATGCGCCCGGCCGGCGCGAACGGGCAGCCGTCCCGGGTGACTTCCGGGCGTACGTACACGTATCTGAAGTACGTCGGCGTCGACACCGCGCTGACCTCGCGCGCCCCGCGCACCACCGCGCGCGAGGCCTCCAGGCGCGGGGCGCGGCTGGGCTGGTCCGCCGTCCTCGCCGAGAACGCCGCCGTCTGGCGCCGGGACTGGTCCGCGGACGTGTCCGTGCCGGGCAGCCCCGATCTGCAGAAGTGGCTGCGCTCCGCCCAGTACGGCCTGCTCGCCTCCACCCGCACGGGTTCCCGCGACAGCATCGCCCCGGCCGGGCTGACCAGCGACAACTACGCGGGCATGGTGTTCTGGGACGCGGAGACCTGGATGTATCCGGGGCTGCTGGCCACCCGTCCCGAACTGGCCCGTTCGGTCGTCGAGTACCGCTACCGGACACGCGACGAGGCCCGTACGAACGCGGAGAAGCTCGGCTTCGAGGGGCTGTTCTACCCGTGGACGAGCGCGAGCAGGGGCAGTCTCTGGTCCGAGTGCCAGAGCTGGAACCCGCCGCACTGCGTGACCCAGAACCATCTCCAGGGCGACGTCTCGCTGGCCGTCTGGCAGTACTACCTGGCCACCGGCGACCGTGACTGGCTGGCCGGACACGGCTGGCAACTACTCCGGGGCATCGCCGACTTCTGGGCCTCGCGCGCCACCGCGAACGATGACGGCAGCTACTCGGTGAAGGAGGTGGCGGGCCCGGACGAGTACAGCAACGGCGTCACGGACGGGGTCTTCACCAACGCCGTCGCGGCCACCGCCCTGCGCAACGCCACCCGCGCGGCGCAGCTCCTCGGGCACGCCGCCCCCGCCGGGTGGAAGGAGGTCGCGGACGGTCTGCGCATCCCGTACGACCCGGACCGCAAGCTCTATCTCCAGTACGCGGGATACGACGGCTCGACGATCAAGCAGGCCGACACGGTCCTGCTGATCTATCCCCTGGAATGGCCGATGGAGCCGGGTGCCGCCGCCTCGACGCTCGACTACTACGCGGCGCGCACCGATCCGGACGGCCCGGCGATGACGGACTCGGTCCATGCGATCGACGCGGCCGCGATCGGCGAGCCGGGCTGCGCCGCGTACACGTATCTCCAGCGCGCGGTCCGCCCGTTCATGCGCGGTCCGTACGCCCTCTTCAGTGAGGCGCGCGGCGCGAAGGCCGGTGCCCAGGACCCTCTCTCCGGTTTCCCGGCCGACGACTTCCTGACCGGGAAGGGCGGCTTCCTCCAGGTGTTCACGCACGGGCTGACGGGCCTGCGGCTGCGCGAGGACGGGGTGCGTCTGGACCCGATGCTGCCGCCGCAGCTGCGCGAGGGGGTGAAGCTGACGGGGCTGCGGTACCGGGGCCGTACGTACGACATCGCGATCGGCCCCCGGACGACGGAGGTCCGGCTGACGTCGGGCGCGCCCTTCACGCTCCACACCCCGTCCGGCCCCCGCACCCTGTCCACGGCGCTCACCCTGCCCACCCGCCGCCCGGACCTGACGCCTACCACCGACGCGGCCCGCTGCCGCCCGGCGACGGCGACCTCGGAGACGCCCGGTCTGTACGCGGCGGCCGCCGTGGACGGCAGTACGGCGACGGCCTGGTCCCCGGACGGCGCGGCGGGCACGCTGACGGTGGAGCTGGGACGGACGGCCCCGGTGACCGGGTTCGCGCCCGAGTGGACGGACGTGCCCCCTGCCTCGCACCGCCTGGAGACCTCGGCCGACGGCCGGAACTGGCAGCCGTACCGGGCGGGGGCGGTGGCCCGGGAGGTGCGGGTGACGGTCCGTTCGGCGGACGCGGCCGCACCGGCGGGCGTACGGGAACTGAGGGTCACGCAGCCGTAGTCCGCGTACCCGGGGCTGCGCCGAGCGGCCGTCGGCGCGCTGCCGGCCGGCCGAGCAGGATCCCGGCCAGGACGAGGACGAGCCCGCAGACCTGCCGGAGGGTGAGCGACTCCCCGGCAATCACGGTGCCGAGCAGCACCCCGGTCACCGGGTTGAGCAGCCCGACCAGGCCGACGGTCGCCGCGGGCAGATGGCGCAGACCGGCGAACCAGGCGGCGAAGGCGAGTGCGGTCGCCACCACCGTGACGTATCCGAATCCGAGGACGGCCGGTCCGTCGAGCGCGGGCGGCGCGCCCTCGACGGCCGCGGCGAGGGGCAGCAGCAGAAGGCCGCCGGCGATCAGCTGCCAGGAGGTCGAGGCGAGGACGTCGGTCCCGGCGCCCCAGCGCTTGGTGAGGATGTAGCCGAGGGACGACATCAGCAGGGCGGCGACGGAGGCCAGCACGCCGCGGACGTCGGCCGACACCTGCCCGGTCAGCAGCATCAGGCAGACCCCGCCGATGCCGGCGGCGGCCCCCAGCAGGGGCAGCAGTCCCGGCCGCTCGGCGACGAGCGCCCAGGCGATCAGCATCATGGCCACGGGCGAGGCCGCCATGATCGTCGAGGCGGTGCTGGTCGGGAGCAGCTGCGCGGCGACGTACACGAGGGCGAAGAAGCCGCCCATGTTGAGGACGCCGAGGACGGCGGCCTTCCACCACCAGGAGCCGTGGGGCAGCTGCCGACGGACGGCCAGAAGCAGCAGTCCGGCGGGCAGGGCCCGGATGGCGGCGCCGTACAGCGGGGTGCCGGCGGGCAGGTAGGCGTGGGTGACGTAGTAGTTCGTGCCCCAGGCCACCGGAGCGATCGCCGTGATCAGCACCCACCGAAAAGTAGCTTCCATGGAAGCTAATACTACTCGCATATCTTCCATGGAAGCTATGCGGGCTAGAGTGGGACCATGCCGGATTCCACCGCCCCGCAGCCCCCCGCCCTGGACCACGTGGCCCGCATCCAGGCGGAGTGGGCCCGCGAACGCCCGGATCTCGACGTACGCCCCCAGGGCGTGATCGGCCGTCTGCACCGGCTGGCCGGGCTGCTCACCGAGGAACTCTGCGTGGTCTACCGCCGGTTCGGCCTGAGCGAGGGCGAGTTCGACGTCCTGGCGGCGCTGCGCCGGGCCGGTGAGCCGTTCGAACGGGCCCCCGGCGAACTGGCCGCGCACACCATGGTCACCACCGGCGCGATGACCAAGCGCATCGACCGCCTGGAGCGGGCCGGCCTGGTCACCCGCCGCCGCGCCGCCGACGACGGCCGCGCCCGCGTGGTGGCCCTCACCCACGCGGGCCGCGACCTGATCGACCGGGCCTTCACCGAGCACATGCGCAACGAACGCCGCCTCCTCGACACCCTGACGGGGGACGAGGCGGCGGCGCTGGAACCGCTGCTGACGACGTGGCTGCAACGGGTGGAGCCGGCGCGGGAGGGCTGAAACGGGACGCCCCGCCGCACCGGACGTCACTCGCCCAGGAGCCGGGCGGTGCGTGCGTCGAGTTCCTCGCGGACCATGCGGACGTGCTCGGCGCGCGCCTTGTACCGGGCGTACCCCAGCCGGGACTTGTCCTCCTCGGCCCGCACCTCGGCCGCGTACCGCCGGACCTCGTGATCGATGGTGGCGACCTGGCGCTGCACGTCCTGGTCCTCCAGGTGGATGCGCTGGTTGGCCTCGCGCCGCTCGCCGAGCCTGCGGTCGTACTCGGACGGGCCGCTCATCAGCTTGGCGAGCACCGGCATGGCGTCGACCAGCAGCAGCACGGCATGCAGCAGGAACATCATGAAGAGCGCGAAACCGTCGGACCAGGCCACCGTGGACAGGGCCTCGGCACGCAGCAGCAGCCCGTCGTGCTGCTGCGACGACTCCCGGTCGGCGACCTTGGCGTCGATCGCCTTCTTGACGTCCGTGCGGTAGGCCGTTCCCGCGCTGACCAGCTGCTCGGACAGGACGTTCCCCTTGCCGACGAGTTCGGCGCGCTTCTTCTCGTACTCGGCGACCTTGCTGGTCCGCCGGTACGCGCTGGTGTCGGCGCGGGCGCGCTCGCAGGTCTCGGTGGTGTCCCAGCCGTTGCCGCGCCGGATCCACCGCTCCTTGGCGCACTCGCGGCGCTCGGTGGCCAGCTTCTTGTCGAGGGCGTCGTTGAAGGTCTTGATCTGCTGGTCGAGACGGGCGACGGCGTCGGTGTTGTCACCGATGTCGCCCTTGATCGAGGCCGGCGCGCCCTTCACCGTCAGATGGAAGTCGCCGCAGTCCGCGCGGCTCGTCGTGTCCGCACCGTCGAGGGGGTTGCAGGCGGTGAGGCTGCCACGGAAGTCCGCGAGGTCGCGCTCCCTGCTGACCGCCATCTCCTGGCGTATCTCCCGGTCGAAGATCTGGAACAGCATCGGCTCGGCGATGGTCAGCCCGAGCACCACGGAGAGGAACAGCCGGGGCACCAGCATGCGCACCGCGCGTCCGCCGGTGTAGCCGTGGGTGCTGGAGACCAGCCAGCTGTCCAGGGCCAGCACGATCCACGCCCAGATCACACCGATGAGGACCGCGGCCACGACCGGCGTGCCCTCGCGGATCGTGCTGATCGCCAGGGCCATGGAAGCCCCGCCGAGCAGCGCGGTGTTGAGCACGATGGCCCCGTACCACGTGTAGCGGGCGCGTTCGGCGCTCTCGCGGTCGAGGATCTCCTCACGGACGCCGATCAGACGGCGCAGGAACACGGCGGGGCCACGCCCGCTCCGGCGGCCTCGCCGGGGGCCGTGGGCGGGCCCGGTCCCGGACGCCCACGTGTCGTAGTTCTCCTCGGGCGGGCGTACGGGGGTGTCAGCGGCCACGCTCCTCCCTCCCTGCTTCACCGAGGTCGTCGTCGGCGATCAGCGGACGGCGCGTGGCGCGGTCGGGGTCGATGCCGCCGTCCCGGTCCCGGTCGTCGTCGCGGGCACCGCCGGCGGCGGGCCGGTCGTATCCCTCGCCGTACCGGTCGCCCCCGTAGCGATCGTCGCGCGGTCCGTGCTTCCGCCCGTACTCCCCGCCCTTCTTGAACGGGGAGCCCTCGTCGTCCTTGAAGTGCGAGCCCTCGTCCTTCCGGAACGAACCCTCGTCGTCCGGCGGGCGGCGGTCCCCGGAGCGCTCCGGGGACGGCGCGCCGTCGCCCTCCTCCAGCTGCGGGGCCTCGTCGGCACCGGCCACCTGCGCGGGGCCGGACGGCTCCTGGTCGAGGAGTCCCTGCCCGGAGCTGAGGCGCTCGACGAAGGCGCGGGCATCGAGCGGCGCGTTGTCGAGCAGGCCGCGGTTGATCATCTGGCGGCCCAGCTCCTGGTTGACGCTGTCGCGCCGGTCCGCCCGGTGACGCCGCTCGGCCCGCTCGGCCAGCGTGTCGTCGCGCTTCTCGGCGCGCTGCCGCAGCCGGTCCTCCCGGTCGCCGGCCCGCTGCTCGCGCTTCTCCTCCCGCTCGGCGTCGAGCGCGGCCCGCTCGTCCTGGCGGTCGACCTCCCGGTGCCGGTCCTCACGCTCCAGGCTGTAGCGCAGGTCCTCCCGTTCGCTGTGCCGCCGCCGCTCGGCGAAGTCCCAGTGCCGCTCCTCGTCCTCGCGCTGCCGCTCGCGCCGCACCCGGTCCGTCTCGCGCTGCCGTTCGGCCAGGTCGGAGTACGCGATCTCGCCGCGGCGCTGGGCGAGGATGTCGGTGTGGGCCGGATCGATGCCGAAGTCGTCGATGTCCTTGAGGGCTTCGACGCGCTCGAACTCGTTGTCCTTGCGCTTGAGGTTCTGCGTGTAGTGCTGGTCCTCGGCGTCGGTCCGGCGGGTGTACGTCCGCCTGAGGTCGTCGAGTTCCTGCTGGTGCCGCATCTCGAGCGCCTTGCGCTCGGACTCCATCCGCTCCCGTTCCTTCTCGCGCTCGTGCTCCATCAGCTCACGCTCGCGACGCACCGCCTCCTTCACCCGGTCCTGCTCGCGCTCGCGCCGCTCCTCGTCGGCACGGCGCTGCTGGGCGGCGAACTCGCCCGGGGTGAGCACGGTCAGGTAGGGGTCGCCGACGGAGAGCCCGGCGATCCGCGGCGGCTCCATCTCCAGGTACGAGATCAGCCGGGCGGTCAGCCGCCGGGACACCTCCTTGCCCGCTTCGAGCGGCCACTCCTGGGTGACGTCGCTGAGTCCGGGCAGCGCCCGGAGGTAGCCGAGCAGCCGCGACTCCACATCGGTGACACCCTCGCGGACCACGGCCACGGGATCGGTGACCGTGCAGTGGAAGGCGACCTGGAGGGTGAAGCCGTCGGTCTCGGCGGACGGCACGTCGGTGCCGACGGTGACGGGCACGGCGGTACGGCAGTCGACGACCGTGACCGAACCGGCGTTCAGGACGGCCTCGTCCCCGGGGCCGCGGACACCGTGGTCGGTGAGGTACTGGTCGCCGGTGCGGTAGACGAGCACCTGGTGGGCCGCGACGCGCGGCAGTTCGTCCTGGGAGCGGGCCGGCTGGTTCCAGAAGCGGCGGCCGGTCCGGGGCGCGGGGTCGAGCACGCGCTCCTCCACCAGCGGATAGGTTCTGTGGATCGTGGTCATCGTGGGTGGCTGTCCTTCGCACGGTTCAGGGCGCCGAGCAGGATCGCGACGCAGTCGGGATCTGTGGCGCGAGCGGGGCGGGCGACTGCGGGTCGACCCAACTCACTTACCAACAACGGGTGTTCGTCCAGCGGAAGCGCGGTGGCGAGCGCCTGACCGAGCCGTTCGGCCACCGCGGCGGGGTCTGAGGTCACGGCGGGCAGGGCGCGCGCCGCCTGGCGGAGAGCGGACAGGGCGCTGCGGCGCAGCGGCCGGTAGCAGAGGGCCGCCGCCCACAGCTCGGCGACGACGCCGGTCTCGGCCGGCCGGTCGGCGATGTACCGCGCGACAGCGGGGCGGGCCGAGAGCCGCTCGGTGGCGGAGAAGACCCACAGCGTGGTCTCCAGGACGAGGAGCCCGGTCGCAGAGTAGGCGGCGGACCTGGTGCGCTGTTCCTTCCTGATGCGGTGCGCCAGGGCGTCGAGCACGATGCCGGCGTCCTCCTGGCAGTCGACGAGCGTCAGGAACAGCTGCGCCCAGGCCTGCAGACCGAGTTCGCGCTCGTCGCGCTTGTCGGGCACGCCGCTGCGGAGCATGGCCCAGAGCCACTTCACGGCGTCGGTGGGAAAGGTGACGCCGAGCTGGCCGCCGAAGGCGCAGAGCGCGGTGCCCCGCAGGGTGGGATGGGTGGACTGCGCCCAGGTGCGGGCGAGCGTGAGCGCGGCGGCCGCCTGGGTCTCCTCCAGGCACATGTACCAGAGGACGTACACCGCGAGGGTCTGCCCGGCCTCCCCGCTCTCCCCGCGCGCCCAGGGGTCGAGGTAGCTCTGCACCACCTCGTCGAAGGCGATGTGTCCGAGCAGCGTGAGTCCGGAGGCGATGGAGAGCTGGAGGACGGGATCGGGGTCGGCGTCGACGACCAGCCCCAGCCAGTGACGGACGGCGTCCCAGTACTCGGTGGGGTGATCGCGCCACAGCGCCTCCAGCACCCAGCGGCGCAGATCGGCGTCGGCGAAGACCATGACCTCCCGGGTGGTCGCGCCGTAGATCTGCATCTCCGTGGTGATCAGGGAGTTGCGGGCGAGCGAGCGGCGCCGGTCCACCGGCCGGGTCCGGTGGCGCTGCCGCCGGACCGGCCCGCCGGCGGCCTGCCCCGCGGCGTCGGGAGCCGCGCCGTCGGCGGTGCCGGATGCGGCATCCGGCACGGAATGCGTGGAGTGGACGGGTGGCATGGAGTGGCCGGAGTGAGCGGAATCCGCCGGATCCGCGGCGTAGACGGGCTCCAGGAGCCGTTCGAGGACGTCCTGGAGCGACTCGAAGGCGCGCCGACCGATGCCCAGAGCGAAGGCGAGGGTGGTGACCTCGGCGATCTCGCGCAGACTCCGCTCCTGCTCCGCCACACCGAACCACTCCTGGACCGCCTGCGGCGCGCTGCCGCTGTGCTCCTTCCACGCCTGGTCCGGATCGGTGCCCGCCGCGATCCGCTGCGCCGCGTCGGCGACGACCGCGATGGGACAGTGGGCCGGGATTCCGGCGACGGCCCGGTCGACGGTCTCCTTCGGCATACGGGCCTGGACCAGCCGGGCGCGTACCACCTTGTCCGGAGCCGGGGGCCGCCACGGCAGATGCCGTACGGCCTCCGGGGGACGCCCGGCCGCGCCGTGCACGGTGGTGATGACCAGATGGGCACGGTGCCGGCGCAGTTGGTCACGCACCCGGCGCCAGTCGAAGTCCGAGGCCGCGCCCCCGGCGGCGCCCGCGGTCCCGGTGCGGTCGAGGACGACATAGCCGACGCCCGCGTCGAAGGTCCGCTCGGCGAGCTGGTCGAGACCGATGTCCGGGGAGAGCACCACATAGTCGGCCGACGGTCCGACGGTCTCCCTGAGCAGGGCGACCGCGCCGGACCGCTTGCCCGTGCCCTGGGGCCCGGTCAGGACGACGACGCGGGTACGGGAGAGCTCGCGGGTCGCGTCGTCGAAGCAGTCGGGGCGGATGTACGAGCGCAGCAGCGCGTCGATCTCGTCGCCTTCGAGGAGCCCGGTGGCGCGGGCCCTCCCGGACCGCTCGGTCGCGGTGGCGATGCCGAAATGGGCGCGGCCGTGGTACTGGGGGCCGTAGAAGTTGTTGTAGACGAGGTGGTCGCCGTCGGAGGAGCCGGTTCCGGGGGTCGTGGCCGGATTCGTGGCGGGGTTCGAAGTGGAGTCCGTGACGGGGTTCGATGCGGAACCCGTAGCGGAGCGCTCACCGGAGTCCGTTCCCGAACTCGCTCCCGAATTCACTCCGGAGGGGGACGGAGAGGCGGGTATGGCCGTGGGGGTGGACGAGGGTGCGGACGAGGCGGCGGCCGGCTCGGGGACGGGGCGCGGATCACCGGCCCCGCCCGCCCCAACGGCCGGTTCCCGGCCCTCGCCCGGCACACCGCCTCCCTCCGCACCGCTTCCGTGACTCTCCGTCGGACGATCCGTGGACCTCACGTCTGCACCCCCATCACCCCGTGCACTGCGCTCACTTGGAAATGCCGAAGACGACGTTCCCGTTGATGACGGTTCCGTACAGATTGGTGGTGGCGGAATCGCCGCCACCGCCCTGCGCCGACGCGGCCCTGGCGGGCTCGGCGGGCTCACCGGGACCTGCCGCGGAGCCGGACCCGGAAGCACCCGCGGAGCCGGAACCGGAGCCGGATTCATGGCCGTGGCCGTAGCCGGAATCAGACGCGGTCCGGGGGCCGGGCTCCGCTCCGGAACGCGGGCCCGCGGCGCCGAGGTCCAGCGCGTGCACATCGCACCCCGGCACCCACAGCCAGGCACGGCCCCGGTACTCCTTCTTCTCGACGACGACCTCGCGGAACTCCTCCGGCTGGAAGTTGGTGTAGCCCTGGGCGACGAGCTCCGTGAAGACCGGTGCGGTCAGCGCGACGGCGAGCGCGGCGCCCGGGGCCTCGGCGAGGGCCCGGCGCAGGGGGTCGCTCTCCAGGATGCGGGAGATCTCGACGGGCCCGGGGCCGACGAACCCGCTGGGCGCCTCGGAGGCGGGCCCGAAGTGCACGACGGTACGCAGCGCGAGCCGCGCGCCGGGCACACGGTCGCGATTGTGGGCACGCAGCCCGGCGTCCAGCCGGCGCATGAACGGCTCGACGAGCGCCTGCTCGTCGGAACCGGCCGGGAGTACGGCGAACTCGGAGTCCCCCGCGGCCTGCCGCACCCAGGAGGCGCGGTCGAGCCCCGCGGCCTCGGCCGCCTCCGAGAGGAGGCGGGGCAACGCTGTCTGGATATCGCGCTGACGCGCGGTGTCCGAGCTGCCGTATCCTCGCGCGTCGACGGCGAGCAGAAGCCGCCTGTCGAACACACCCATCGCACCTACGGGCATCCCGTCCTCCTCATCCGTCCCATCGGGAGGGACAGCATGCCCCACCTCCAACTCACTTGCTAATTGGGCTAGTTACAAGGAAGTGGTCGATGCGGCATGCTGCTCCCGAACCGGTGTTCACCCCCGTGGAGCACCGGTCGCCCTGCCAGTCGTACACCGGAACCGGCCACCCGCACCCCGTGGAAGTACGGGATCTCGACGGGCCGCCCAATCCCGTACAAGTGACTGTTCCGTCCGGCGCTCCGGAGGCTCAATGGGAGTCCATCCGAGCCGCGTTGGAGGTTCCGTGACATCCGCCCCGCCCACCGCGTCCACCCGGGCGCCCGCCCCCGCACAGGGCACGCCCACCCCCGCGTCGCACAGAATGCTGCCCATCCTCCAGACGGCACACCAGCACGCCGACGCCAAGGCCGGCATCCTCTCCGCCGTGCAGGCGGCACTCGTGGGGACGGCGGGCGCGTGGAGCGAGGCGGCGGTCGACGGATGGCGGCGGGGCGGCCCGCTCGGCTGGACGGCGGGGGTGCTCCTGATCCTCTTCGCCTGCGGCCTCTTCGGCGGCGCGGCCTCGCTCGCCCTGGCGCTCCGGCCGCGCGTCTGGCGGTCCACCGGCCCCAACGACTACAGCTTCGCCCAACTGGCCGCCGCCACCGACCCACCACGGCCCGCACCGGCACCCGCACCCGCACCGACATCGGCAGCCGAGGACGACCGGCAGCTGCGCGCGATGATCCGCTTCCTCTCCGACGTGGCCCTGCGGAAGTACCGCTGCGTGACGGCAGCGGTGGTCTGCACCGCGGTGATGGGGACCACCGCGGGGCTCTGCCTGCTGTTACGGCCCGCCCTCGGCTGACCGCCGGGGCCGGCGTGCCGTGGGCGGCGCCACGGGTTCGGCGAGTTCGGCGACCCGGGCGAGCCGGGCGAGGTCGTGCACCGTGGTCGTCCGGTACCCGGTGCCGAGCAGCCCTTCGTCCCGCAGTTCGCGCAGCCCCTTGTGGACGGTGGTCTCGGCGGCGCCGGTGAGTGCGGCGAGTTCGGGCTGGGTGAGCTGGAAGCCGATCACATGGCCGCCGCCCGGCTCGGGCCGCCCGTACGCCACGGCGAGCTCCACCAGCAGCCGGGCGAGGCGCACCTTGACCGGATAGCCGCGGAACTCGAGCCGCCGCCGGTTGGCCCAGCGCAGCCGGTCGGCCACGATCCGGGTCAGCGCCATCGCCACCTCGGGCCGCCGCACCATGAGCCCGTGCAGGGCCCCGGGCCCGATGACCCGCGCCCGCAACGGTCCGCAGGCGACCACTCCGGCCGACCTCGGCGCGCCGTCCAGCGCGGCCATCTCCCCCACGCTGTCACCCCCGACCCGGACGGCGAGCAGCGACTCCTGCCCGTTCTCCACGGTGGCGGTGACCTTGGCGAACCCGCTGAGGATCACGTACAGATGCCGGTCCGTGGCGCCCTCGGTGAGCAGGACGCCACCGGAACCGAGGGTCAACTCGGATCCGAGGGAGAGCAGTTCGGCGCGTGCGGGACCGGACAGCACCCCGAGCAGACTGCGCCCCGGCCACCCCCACTCCCCACCCGGCTCCACGCCCGCCCCGCCGCCTCTCCGCACCCGCACATCCCGTACGCCGCCCAGGCTAGGGCTTCCCCCGGGCGCGCGCCCGGCACTTGCGCTTCAGCCGGCACGTGCCCGTACGGACGGTCAGGCGGTGCGTGCCCGCAGGACGTCTTCGACGCCGAGCAGGAAGGTTTCGGACACCAGTTCCGGATCGAACAGGCACCCGGCGGCCATGGCTCCGTCCCGGAGCATGACCAGGTGCCGCCCGGCCGCATCCGCGGGCTCGCAGCCGGCCCGGGCCAGCAACTCCGTGACGGTGTCCAGGAACCACTGCCGGTGGGCCAGCACGGCACGGTGGATCGGGTGGGCCGGGTCGGCGTACTCGGCCACCGCGTTGAGGAAGGCGCAGCCGCGGAATCCGGGGGACCGAATACCTTCGGTGATGGACCGGGCGACGGCCCGGACCCTGTCCGCCGCCGGTTCGTCGCTCGCGGCCGCGGCGGCGACCTGCGCCCGGATTCCCTTGTCGGCCTGGTCGAGATAGGCGAGGACGAGTTCCTCCTTGCCCGCGAAGTGCCGGTACAGCGTCGCCCGGGTCACCTGCGCCTCCGCGATGATCCGGTCGACGCCGACGGAGTGGATCCCCTCCGCGTAGAAGATCCTCGTCGCCGTGCCGAGCAGCCTGGCTCGCGCTTCGGACGTGCTGCCGCCCGCTGTACCCCGACTCATGATCCCGAGACTACCAAAGCATGAGGGAGAACGTTCGGTCTTGACAGTCGCCGCAGGGGCCCGTTAGATGAAGATGAGACCGAACGTTCTCCCTCATCGGCAGCTTCATCGGCAGCTTCACCGGCTTCCTCATTGGCACCTTCATGGGCTCCCTCATTGCGCGGCGGGACCGCGCCGGGCCGCCCACCAGCCCGCCCCACGCATTCACACCGTCACTGGAAGGCACTCCCATGGACACCCTCGCAGGCACCCCTCCCACCACCGCCGCCACGGCCCTGCGGAAGCTGTACATCCTGCGCTTCGCGTTCGCCGCCGTCTGGGCCGTGCTGCTGTTCGCGTCCGCCGACACCGTGGGCCCGCTGAGCGCGACGCTGCTCGTCGTCTATCCCCTGTTCGACGTGGCGTGCGCCGTCGTCGACCTCAGGTCCGCCCGCGCGACCGGCGGGCCGGCGCGCGGCCTGTACGTGAACATCGCGCTGAGCACCCTCACCGCCCTCGGCCTCGCCGTCGCCGCAACGTCCGGCATCCCTGCGGTCCTGCGCGTCTGGGGCGTCTGGGCCGTCACCGCGGGTCTCGTCCAGCTCATCGTCGGCGCCGCCCGCCGCCGGCTGGGCGGCCAGTGGGCGATGATCGCCAGCGGTGCCATCTCCACCGCCGCCGGCGCGTCGTTCTTCGCGCAGGCGGGCAAGGACGACGCGGCACTGGGCAGCCTGGCCGGCTACGCCTTCCTCGGCGGCGTGTTCTTCCTGGTCTCAGCCCTCCGCCTGAAGGACGGCAACAAGAAGGCCGGCAGCAACAGCTGACGTCCCCCGCGGGGACATCAGTGGTGACTGTCCCCCGGGCGCGCCGGGAGACCCCGGAGCGGGGTCACCGGTCGTCGCAGGTCCTTGAGGACAAGGGCGCCCAGGTGTACCGGACGCGCACTCCCCGGTCGTGCAGCCAGGCGGCCTCGCGGTGCCGGAGTTCGCGTGCGGACTCGGGGGCGATGGCGCTCGGCCAGCGGACGAGTACCGCGGTGACGTGGCCCGTCTGGGCCAGCTGTCTCACCCGCCGCCATCCCCGGCGCCGGCCCGGATCGGGTTCGCCGTAGGTGTCGGTGACGACCTCGGCGATCGTCAGTCCGCGTTCCTGGGCGAACGCCCTGCCTTCCGTCTGCGCGCGCTGCGCGGCTTCCCCGGGCACGCCCGGGGCTCGGTCGGCACATACGTACAGCACTACGGGAGAAGCGGTTTCACCGTGGGGAGTCATGGCCGCCTTCTGCAGAGGATCGAGGGAGGAGGGGTGCCGTCGCGCGAAGGGAACGCGGCGGTCCGTACGTACGGTGTCCTCGCGCGGGCCGGCGCACTGCCTGCCGTGGCCCGGCACTCGGACCGACGTCAGGAGTGGGCGGTCAACTCGGCCCATACGACGTTGCCTTCGGCCCGTGTCGAGCGTGCCGAGCCCCAGCGGTCCGCGAGTTGCGAGACGAGGAACAGCCCTCGCCCGTTCTCCTCACCGGGCCCGGCACGGTGGTCGGGCGGGCGGATCGGGGTGCTGCCCTCGTCGTGGAGTTCGATGCGCAGGCGCCGCTCGTCGCCGCTCAGCGTGAGGCCGCACAGGAAGCGACCGCTGCCGGTGTGGAGCACGGCGTTCGTGGTCAGCTCGGAGACCAGCAGCACCGCGTCGCAGCAGGTGTCACCGGGCAGCTTCCAGGCGGCGAGCCGGTCACGCACGGTGTCGCGGGCGGATCTCACGCTGGTGCGCAGCGCGGGCAGACCGAACCAGCACTCCCGGCGCGGCACGGTCCCGGCTAAGGCGGGGGTCGAGGCCGGGGCTGAGGGCATGGACAGAGTCACGGATGTCGCCTTCCAGCGCCTGCGTGGGGACGGGCGCGGTGAGGGGATGCGGGCTGCAACCCGAGCGGGGGGAGGGGCGCGCCGATTCGATGGCCCAGCAGCGGGGGCCGATGACGGCATCGGGATTCCGCGCCCTCTCCGGGCCGGACCCCTGCGCCGTCGTTATTGGCTTCACCACTCACGCATCCACTATGCGCGTGATAGCGCACCGGCTGCAACCGACTCCCTGATAATTTCAGAAGCGCGGGTATCACCCTGGCATCGACACCAAACCCCTGTAAGAATGGCGGTGTTGATGGACTCTCAGGAGGTTGGGCGTGAGCGATGCCCGTACCGGCACCAGCGCGCCGACAGTCCTGCGCATGATCCTCGGCCGTCGGCTGCAGGACATGCGGCTCGGCGCCGGGGCCTCGCTTGAGGACGCGGCGAAGGCACTGCGCGTGAAGACGCTGACGATCCGCCGGCTGGAGAAGGCCGAGGTCGCCCTGAAGCCTCTCTACGTGGAGAAGCTGCTGGAGACCTTCGGCGCGGAACGCCAGGAGATCGACGAGTTCGTCGAACTGGCCGAGCAGGCGAACAAGCCCGGCTGGTGGCACTCGTACCGCGACGCCGTCCCCAGCTGGTTCACCGCCTACGTCAGCCTGGAGACCGGCGCCAAGACCCTCCGCACCTATGAACCCCAGTACGTCACCGGCCTGTTGCAGACCTCCGACTACGCACACGCCGTGCTGCGCGGCGGGTTGCCGAACGGCAGCGAGGAAGAGCTGGCGCGCCGGGTGGAGTTGCGGCTGCACCGCCAGCGCCTGCTGGAGCGGGAGGACGCCCCCACGTTGTGGGTGGTCATGGAGGAAGCGGTCCTGCACCGCGTGGTGGGCGGCCCGCAGGTGATGCGGGAGCAGATCGAACGGCTCCTGGACCTCTCCGAACGCGCGCACATCAGCCTCGACATCGTGCCCTTCACGGCCGGCGCGCACGTCGGAGCCTGTGCCCCGTTCACGTACTTCCGGTTCGAGGAACCCGAGTTGCCGGACATCGTCTACAGCGAACTTCTGTCGGCCTCCGTCTACCTGGACCAGCGCGCGGACGTCGTCTCCCATCTGGAGGCCCATTCCCGCATGGCGCTGCTGACGTCGTCCGATGACAGCCGGGCGCTCTTGAACCGCATGCGCAAGGAGTACTCATGACGATCACCGAAGAGGGCGTCTACAACGGCATGCCGGCCCGCGATCTGGGGGAGCACGGCTGGGAGCGCCCCTGGAGCGGGCCGAACGGGGGCCAGTGCGTCGAGACGAAGCAGCTCGCGGACGGCCGCGTGGCCGTACGCCAGTCCACCGACCCGGCCGGTCCGGCGCTGATCTACACGCCGGAGGAGATCGCCGCGTTCGTCCGCGGGGTCAAAGAGGGACTGGCCGATCACTTGGCCGCCGGGTGAACCGACGGCAGGCACCAGGGACGACGGCACCCGTCCCGTCCCCGGCCCGCGGGCCGATCGACTCACGCACGAAGGGGAGCACATGACCACCAGGCAGACCGGCCGCGATCTCGACACGAGCAAGGCGCACTCGGCCCGGATGTACGACTACTTCCTCGGTGGCAAGGACCACTTCGAGATCGACAAGGACGCGGCCCTGGTCGCCGCCCAGGCGCACCCCGGCATCTACGTGACCGCGCGCGAGAACCGGGCGTTCATGCACCGCGCCACCCGGGTCCTGGCGCAGGAGCACGGCATCCGCCAGTGGCTCGACATCGGCACGGGCATCCCGACCGAGCCCAACCTGCACCAGGTCGCCCAGTCCGTCGCGAACGACGCCCGCGTCGTCTACGCGGACAACGACCCGCTCGTCCTCAAGTACGCCGAACGCCTCATGCGCAGCACGACGCAGGGCCGCACGGCGTACATCGAGGCCGACATCACCGACCCCGACTCACTCATGAGCGCCGTGGAGGACTCAGGGGTCCTGGACTTCACCCAGCCCATCGCCCTCTCCCTCAACGCGCTCATGCACTTCATCACCGACCCGCACGACCCGTACGCCATCATCCGCCGCCTCCTCGACCCGCTCCCGACGGGCAGCGCCCTCGCCATGAACCACTGCACACCCGACTTCGACCCCGTCACCTGGAACAACGTCGCGGAGGTCTACACGAAGTCCGGCTCCCCGGTGCAGTTCCGCTCCCACAGCGACGTGCGCCGCTTCTTCGACGGACTCGACCTGGTCGCCCCCGGCATCGTCTGCTGCCACCGCTGGCGCTCCACCGGTCCCGCCAAGGGCGAGCCGGAGATCACGGACGCCCAGATCAGCCTGCTGGCGGGCGTGGGCATCAAGCGCTAGCCGAGCGGCGGAGCCCTCGTATTCACCCACTCCACCCCACCGCGGCTGAGCCGTCACGGAAACGCGGAAGGGGCCGGGCTCAGGTGAGCCCGGCCCCTTCCGGTGCCTGCGTCTCTGGCGGATCGACAGCCTGCGGCAGGCGATGCGCTACACGTTGGCGGAATGTCTGCGGCCCGATCCTGACCTGCGGCGGAGCCCCACCCAGGGCTCTGACCTGGGATTTCCTCGTTGGGATGCGTTGGCTCCCGACGGCCGTTCACGGGTGTCCTGCGGACTGGCTGCGGACTGGCTGGGCACCCCAGGCAGAGAAATGCGTGGCACGCCGGCGTGACCTCCAAGGAGACTGCGCAGGTGAGCGACTCCTCCCCCTGCCCGTGCTGCGGGCACCGCGCGGGTGCGATGCCAGGCTCGTACGCGATCTGCGCATCGCAGCGGGGCGCTGGACGATGCTTCGGATCTTGCGGCCCCCTACGGCCGTGACCGGCCCGACGCTGCAGCGCCCCGCCTGATGAGGACGCTCGTACGGAAGTCGGCGTCCCGGTACCTGCGTACCCCAACGGCTGTCCGCAGAGCCGAGCCGGTGTGGAGGCGCTCGCCCGGTCGGATGCGTGCGCACGGCCGGGACGTGCAGCGCAGGCGCGGGTGGACGGCCCGCGTTTGGGTGACGGGGGCGGTTCTCGTTTCGCCCGTCGTCGACCTCATGGTCCGGACCTCGCTGAGTCGCTACGGTTGAGCCATGACCGCACTGCCCGACTGGATGCGCCCGCCTCGCGCGGAAGGCTGGTTCGCGGAGGACCTGGACCGCCTCCCGGAAGCACCGCGCCACACCGAGCTGATCGACGGAGCCCTCGTCTTCATGATGTCCCCGCAGCGGTGGTGGCACGGCCATCTCGTCACGATGCTCACCGTGGCTCTCATGGAGCAGGCGCCGGCCGACGTAAGGGTCGGACGGGAGATGACCATCAAACTCGATCAACGCAATCGGCCCGAGCCGGATCTGCTGGTGACGACGGCCGACTTCGACGGTGACCGCACCTGGTTCGCACCGGATGAAGTAATACTCGCCGTCGAGGTGGTTTCCCCCGAGTCCGCACACCGGGACCGCACGGTAAAGCTCCGCAAATACGCAGAGGCCGGCATCCCGCACTACTGGCGCATCGAGGACGAGGACGGAGCACCCATCGTCCACGTCTACGAACTTGACGAGCCAACCGCCACCTATGTACCCGTTGGCATCTTCAGGGGCTCGCTCAACCGTCCGGTGCCCTTCGAGATCAACCTCGACCTGGAGAAGCTCGCTCCACCCCGCCACAGCTGAGTGAGCACCAAGTCAGCACGGAGATGCGGTGGGGGGCCGGACTTACCCAAGTCCGACCCCTCTGACCAGCATTCTTGACGAGCACTAGCCTGCAGTAGCCAACTCGCTACACGTTGAAGCGGAACTCCACCACGTCCCCGTCCTGCATGACGTAGTCCTTGCCCTCCATGCGCGCCTTGCCCTTGGCGCGGGCCTCGGCGACCGAGCCGGTTTCGACCAGGTCGTCGAAGGAGATGATCTCGGCCTTGATGAAGCCCTTCTGGAAGTCGGTGTGGATCACACCGGCCGCCTCCGGGGCCGTGGCGCCCTTCTTGATCGTCCAGGCGCGGGTCTCCTTGGGGCCAGCCGTGAGGTAGGTCTGGAGGCCCAGCGTGTCGAAGCCGACGCGGCCGAGGGTGGCGAGGCCGGGCTCTTCCTGGCCCATCGACTGGAGGAGTTCCAGCGCCTCGTCGTCGTCGAGCTCGATCAGCTCGGACTCGATCTTGGCGTTCAGGAAGATGGCCTCGGCGGGGGCGACCAGGGCGCGCTGCTCGTTCTTGAAGTCCTCGTCGACCAGCTCGTCCTCGTCGACGTTGAAGACGTAGAGGAAGGGCTTCGTCGTCAGGAGGTGGAGCTCGTGGAGCAGGCGGCCCTTCTCCGTGCCGGCCGTGATGCCCGCGTGGAAGAGGGTGTCGCCCGCCTCCAGGATCTTCTGGGCCTCCTCGACCGCCGCCAGGACGGCGGCCTTCTCCTTCTGGAGGCGGGCCTCCTTCGTGAGGCGGGGGACGGCCTTCTCGACGGACTGGAGGTCGGCGAGGATCAGCTCGGTGTTGATCGTCTCGATGTCGTCCTTGGGCGAGACCTTGCCGTCGACGTGGACGACGTTCTCGTCCTTGAAGGCGCGGATGACCTGGCAGATCGCGTCCGACTCACGGATGTTCGCCAGGAACTTGTTGCCCAGGCCCTCCCCCTCGCTGGCGCCGCGCACGATGCCCGCGATGTCGACGAAGTCGACCGTCGCCGGCAGCAGCTTCTGCGAGTCGAAGATCTTCGCGAGCGTGTTCAGGCGGGGGTCGGGGACGCCGACGACGCCGACGTTCGGCTCGATCGTGGCGAACGGGTAGTTGGCCGCCAGCACGTCGTTCTTGGTCAGGGCGTTGAACAGGGTCGACTTGCCGACATTCGGCAGACCGACGATTCCGATCGTGAGCGACACGGTGGCGACTTCCCTAGGGGGTGGACGGGCTCGAATGGACGTCGGGCCCGGGTGGGCCGATTCTCCAGTTTACGGGCGGGGGCGAGTGGGTCGTCACGGGTCCTGGTGGGGCGGGAGTGGGGTGGGGGCGGGGTGCGCCCCCGGGCCGTGCGGAGAGGCGGGACGGGGTGCCGGGGCGGGCGGAGTCCGGTGCGGGTTCCGGGCGGAAATCGGTTCCCGTTGGGCCGTGTGGCATCGAACTCATCGCCAAGGTCACCCAAAGCGCGTGTCCCGCACCTGTTTCCTCCTGCCCGTCGACCTACGTTGTCCCGGTGGAGCAGCACAGGACACGTCCCCCGCAGCGCAGGCAGACCCGGCAGGCCCCGCTGTCCCCGCTCGGGACCGAGGGAGCCGAAGGCACCGTCGCCGAAGGCGCCACCGTCTATCGCGTGATGAGTACGCCGGCGAACCGGGCCCGCCCGGTGGCGCCCGCCGTGCTCGCCCTGCGGCGGCTGCCCAACCCCCGGCTGACCGGCATCGGTGCCGGGCTCTTCGCGGCCGCCGTCATGTTCGTGATCGCCTGTGCGGACTGGCTGCTGTTCGACGGCTCGTCCGCCGTGTTCGGGGTCCTGTTCCTGCCGGTCAGCGCGCTGACCGCGCTCTGGGTGCGGCCGGCCGACCTGGTCACCGCGCCGATCAGCGTGCCGATCGCCTTCGCCGTCGGCATCATCCCGATCGCCGGCGGCACGGGCGGCTTCGGCGGGCAGACCATGGCCGTCGTCACCGCGCTCGCCGTCCACGCCGGCTGGCTGTACGGCGGCACCCTCGTCGCCGGTCTCATCGCGACCGTACGGAAGGTCCGGCTGATGCGGGCCCGGCAGCGGCGGATGATGCAGGCCGCGCACACCGCCCGTCCCGCCGCACAGCCGTCCCCGGCTTCCCGGGCCGCCGGACGGGCACCCCGGCGGCCGTCCCAGCGCTAGGTGTTCCGAAAGTCCCGCCCGCCTGCCGGACCGGGCGTCGGGCCGGGGCCCTCGTCAGCGGCCCGCCGCCGCCATCGCCGCGCCCACGATGCCCGCGTTGTTCTGCAGCTCCGCGGGCACCATCTCGGCGCGCACGTGCTCGATGAGCGGCAGGAACTTGTCGGCCTTGCGGCTGACCCCGCCGCCGATGACGAACAGCTCGGGCGAGAACAGCATCTCCACGTGGGCCAGGTACTTCTGCACCCGGTGCGCCCAGTGGTGCCAGCTCAGGTCCTCGTCCTCCTTGGCCTTGGTGGAGGCGTGCTTCTCCGCGTCGTGGCCGTGCAGCTCCAGATGGCCGAGCTCGGTGTTGGGCACGAGCCTGCCGTCGATGAAGAGCGCGCTGCCGATCCCCGTGCCGAAGGTCAGCATGATGACCGTGCCCTTGCGGCCCCGGCCCGCGCCGAACGTCATCTCCGCGATGCCGGCCGCGTCCGCGTCGTTCAGGACGGTGACGGGGAGGCCCAGCTTGTCGCTGAGCAGGGCACGGGCGTCCAGATCGACCCAGCCCTTGTCGACATTGGCCGCGGTGCGGGTGATACCGCCCGTGACGACGCCGGGGAACGTGATGCCCACCGGTCCCTGCCAGTCGAAGTGGCCTACCACCTCCGCCACGCATCCGGCCACGTCCTCGGGGGTGGCCGGATGCGGGGTGAGTACCTTGTGGCGCTCCTGCGCCAGGTCTCCGCGGTCCAGGTCCACGGGAGCGCCCTTGATCCCGGATCCGCCGATGTCCACGCCGAAGATCTCCATGTGATCCACGGTACGGGCACCCGGCGCCGCTCACTTCCTGGAACGGGAAACCCGCCGGACCCGGCGGGGCCCGGTCGCGCCGGGTCCTATTCCGCGGACAGTGCCGCCGCCTCCGCGCGCAGGTCGCGGCGGAGCTCCTTCGGCAGTGAGAACACGATGGACTCCTCGGCCGCCTTCACGATCTCGACGTCCTCGAAACCCCGCTCCGACAGCCAGGCCAGCACGCCGTCGACCAGGATCTCGGGCACGGAGGCGCCGGAGGTGACGCCGACCGTCGAGACGCCCTCCAGCCAGGCCTCCTCGATCTCGTCCGCGGAGTCGACGAGGTGGGAGTCGCCCGCACCCGCGCCGAGTGCGACCTCGACCAGGCGGACCGAGTTCGAGGAGTTCTTCGAGCCGACGACGATCACCAGGTCGGCGTCCGCGCCCATCTGCTTCACCGCGATCTGGCGGTTCTGCGTGGCGTAGCAGATGTCGTCGCTGGGCGGCGAGATCAGCAGCGGGAACTTCTCCTTGAGCGCTCCGACCGTCTCCATCGTCTCGTCGACCGACAGCGTGGTCTGGGAGAGCCAGACGACCCGGGAGGGGTCGCGGACCTCGACGTTGGCGACGTCCTCGGGGCCGTCGACCAGGGTGATGTGCTCGGGGGCCTCGCCGGAGGTGCCGATGACCTCCTCGTGGCCCTCGTGGCCGATGAGGAGGATGTCGAAGTCGTCCTGCGCGAAGCGGACGGCTTCCTTGTGGACCTTGGTGACGAGCGGGCAGGTGGCGTCGATGGTGGCGAGCTTCCGCTCGGCCGCCTCCTCGTGCACGGTCGGTGCGACGCCGTGCGCCGAGAACATCACGATCGAGCCCTCGGGGACCTCCGCCGTCTCCTCGACGAAGATCGCGCCCTTCTTCTCCAGGGTCTGTACGACGTACTTGTTGTGGACGATCTCGTGGCGAACGTAGACCGGGGAGCCGTACTGCTCCAGGGCCTTCTCCACGGCGATCACGGCACGGTCCACGCCCGCGCAGTAGCCACGGGGTGCGGCGAGCAGGACGCGTCGGGGTGTCGTAGCAGTCATGCGTCCCATCGTAAGGCCGTACCGAACAGGCGCGGGGCCGACGGGGTCGGGAGACTGATCAGGACGATCTTCACGCGCTCGACGACGCGACCGACGGAGGGCTCATGGCCGGCAGCGACAGCGATTCCGGCGGGGACACGGATTCCGGCAGCACCAGCGCCCGTGCGGGGCTTCGGCGGACGCTCGGCTTCCGGGACCTGGTGGTCTACGGGCTGCTCTTCATCGCCCCGATGGCCCCCGTCGGCGTCTTCGGCACCCTGGACGCGAAGTCCGACGGCGCCGTGGCGCTCGTCTACGTCGCGGCGACCGTGGTGATGGCGTTCACCGCCTTCAGTTACGCCCAGATGGTGCGGGTCGCCCCGCAGGCCGGCTCGGTGTTCGCGTACGCGCGCAAGGGGCTCGGGGAGGGGCCGGGGTTCATCGCCGGATGGATGGTGATGCTGGACTATCTGCTGATCCCGGCGGTCGCGTACCTCTTCTCCGGGATCGCGATGAACGCGCTGGTGCCGGAGGTGTCGCGGTGGGTGTGGACCGCGCTGGCGGTGGTCCTCACGACGCTGCTCAACCTCTGGGGCGTACGGGCCGCGGCCCGGGTCGGCTTCGCGGTGCTGGCCATGGAGATCGTGGTGCTGCTGGTGTTCCTGGTGTCCGCGGTGGTGGTGCTCACGCGGGACGGGGCGCAGCGCGGCTGGCTGACGCCGCTCACCGGGGATTCCGGCTTCTCCGCGACGGCGGTGCTGGGTGCGGTGTCCGTGGCGGTGCTGTCGTATCTGGGCTTCGACGCCATCGCCTCGTTCGCGGAGGAGGTGACGGGCGGTTCGGCGAAGGTGGCGCGGGCGGTGCTGTTCTGCCTGGTGCTGGCGGGGGTGCTGTTCGTGGCGCAGGCCTATCTGGCGGCGCTGCTGGAGCCGATGACGTCGGCGGAGCTGGCCGCCGATCCGGCGGCCCAGGGGTCGGCGTTCTACGACACGGTGGACTCCGCGGTCGGCACCTGGCTGCACGACCTGGTGGCGGTCAGCAAGGCGATCGGGGCGGCGTTCGCGGCGCTGGCCGGGCAGGCGGCCGCCGGGCGGCTGCTGTTCGCGATGGCCCGGGAGCGCCGGCTGCCCGCCCTGCTGTCGAAGATCGACCCGCGCTCGGGGGTGCCGCGGACCGCGATCCTGATCGCGGCGGTGATCACGCTGGTGGCGGCGGTGTGGGCGGCCCGGCGCGACGACGGTCTCGACCATCTGGTGTCGGTCGTGGACGTGGGGGCGCTGACCGCGTTCGTCCTGCTCCACGCGTCGGTGGTCGGCTGGTTCGTGGTGCGCCGGATGGAGGGGCCGCCGAACTGGTGGCGGCACGTCCTGATCCCGGTGGTCGGGGCCGCGGTGCTGATCGCGGTGATCGTGGAGGCGACGGGGAGCGCTCAGGTGGTGGGCGCGTGCTGGCTGGTGGTGGGGCTCGTGGTCCTGCTGGTGCAGCGCGGGCGCCGGGTGGCGGGGTGAGGGCGTGGCTGGCGCCGCGGGACCGGTCCGTTGTCGGCGCCGGCCGATACGCTCGCCCCTATGGCTCTACAGACTTCCCCGGAAGCTCCGCTGCCCGTCGGTGACGTGTCACGGCTGATCGGCGGCTGGATCGACCGGCTCGGCGCGGTCTGGGTCGAGGGGCAGATCACCCAGCTGTCGCGGCGGCCGGGGGCGGGGGTGGTGTTCCTGACGCTGCGCGATCCGTCGCACGACATCTCGGTGGGCGTGACCTGCTTCCGGCAGGTCTTCGACCGGATCGCGGACGTGGTGACCGAGGGGGCGCGGGTCGTCGTCCTCGCGAAGCCCGAGTGGTACGCGCCCCGCGGCCAGCTCTCGCTGCGGGCCACGGAGATACGGCCGGTCGGCATCGGCGAGCTGCTGGTCCGGCTGGAGCAGTTGAAGAAGTCCCTGGCCTCGGAGGGTCTCTTCGCCCTCGACCGCAAGAAGCCGCTGCCCTTCCTGCCCCAGCTCATCGGGCTGGTCTGCGGCCGCGCGTCGGCGGCCGAGCGCGATGTGCTGGAGAACGCGCGCCGCCGCTGGCCCGCCGTCCGCTTCGAGGTGCGCAACACCGCGGTGCAGGGGGTGCACGCCGTGAACCAGGTGGTGCAGGCCGTCAAGGAGCTGGACGGACTCCCGGACGTCGACGTGATCGTCGTGGCGCGCGGCGGGGGCAGCGTGGAGGACCTGCTGCCGTTCTCGGACGAGGAGCTGATCCGTACGGTCGCGGCCTGCCGCACCCCCGTCGTCTCGGCGATCGGGCACGAGCCCGACTCCCCGCTGCTCGACCTGGTCGCCGACGTGCGGGCGTCCACTCCCACGGACGCGGCGAAGCGGATCGTGCCGGACGTGGGCGAGGAGCTGGACCGGGTGCAGCAGCTGCGGGACCGGGCGCTGCGGACGGTACGGGGGCTGCTCGACCGGGAGGAGCGGGGGCTGGCGCACGCGCTGGGGCGGCCCTCCATGGAGCACCCGCAGCGGATGGTGGACGAGCGCGCCTCGGAGGTCGACGCGCTGATCGGGCGCGGCCGGCGGGTGCTGGGCCATCTGCTGGACCGCGCGGACTCGGAGCTCGCCCACACCCGCGCCCGGGTGGTCGCGCTGTCGCCCGCGGCGACGCTGGAGCGCGGTTACGCGGTGCTCCAGCGGGCGGACGGGCACGTGGTCCGGGACCCGGCCGACGCGGGCGCGCCGGGGGATGCGCTGCGGGCCCGGGTGTCGGGCGGCGAGTTCGTGGTGCGGGTCGCCGAGTGAGCGGCCGGGAGTGACGGATATGCCTACGCATAAGGTGGATCACATGACGGACGACGGGACGGCTGCGGCCACGGGCACGCTCGGCTACGAGCAGGCGCGCGACGAGCTGATCGAGGTGGTGCGCCGGCTGGAGGCGGGCGGGACCTCGCTGGAGGACTCCCTCGCGCTGTGGGAGCGCGGCGAGGAGCTGGCCAAGGTGTGCCGGCACTGGCTGGAGGGCGCGCGGGCCCGTCTCGACGCGGCCCTCGCGGGGCCCGCCGACGCCGAGGAGAGCGCCGGGGGCGCGGACGCCGACGCGGGCTGAGTCCCGGCAGGGAACGGGGCGGGGCTGACACAGATACCGACACGGCGCCGCAGGGACAGAAGGGCGCGAAACGGCGCAAGACCTTCGCGTTGTGGAGTGGGTCACTCCCTCACCGTTTTAGTTGAAAGTTAACCTACCTCTCCCGTACCGTGGCGTGTGTTGCTTGATCCCCCGTGTACGTCCGGAAGGTAATACGCAAGATGTCCCTCGTTCTTGACCCCGCCGCCCAGGACCTCCTCTTCCGCGAGGCCCGCACCGCCAACACCTTCACCGACGAGCCGGTGACCGAGGAGCAGGTCCAGGCGATCTACGACCTGGTCAAGTACGGCCCCACCGCGTTCAACCAGTCGCCGCTGCGCGTCGTCCTGGTCCGCTCGGACGAGGCCCGCGCGCGCCTCGTCCCGCACATGGCCGAGGGCAACCGTCCGAAGACCTCGTCCGCCCCGCTGGTCGCGATCCTGGCCGCCGACAACGAGTTCCACGAGGAGCTCCCGTCCCTGCTGCCTCACTTCCCGCAGGCCAAGGACATGTTCTTCTCCGAGCGCCCGGTCCGCGAGTCGGCCGCCACCCTGAACGGCGCCCTGCAGGCCGCCTACTTCATCATCGGCGTCCGCGCCGCCGGCCTGGCCGCGGGCCCGATGACCGGCTACGACGCCGCGGGCATCGAGAAGGAGTTCCTCGACGGCGACCACAACGTGCTGATGGTCGTCAACATCGGCAAGCCGGGCGAGGACGCCTGGTTCCCCCGCTCGCCGCGTCTCGCGTTCGACGAGGTCGTCAAGACCGTCTGAGCCCCGCCGCCCCCTTCACCGGAGGCGTGCACGGCGTACGAGGAAGGCCCTGGAGCAACTGCTCCAGGGCCTTCCTCGTACGTGCGCCGGAAAGCGCGGCCGCGCCGCCGTCAGGACGTCTTGAGCGACGCCGCCATCTCCGCCAGCCGTGCCGTCGAGGCGGACCCGGTCACGACCGTGGTCGCGCCCTTCTCCTGGCGCACGAGGGCGTCGTACTTCGGCCCCTCCCAGTGCTGCCAGGTCTCCCCGGCCACCTGCTGCGTGCGCCCGGTGTCCTTCGCCTTCTGGCTGACGTCGGTGATGTACTTCTTCGCCGGGGACGTGGACTGCTCCACCGCGACGTACTTGCCGTCGGGGTCCAGGAAGCCCAGGTGCCAGCTGTCGCCCGCCTCGCGGTCGTAACCGACCGAGGTGGGCTTCCAGTCCTGCGCCAGACCGCTCGGGGCGGCGACCGGGTACGGGGCCGCGCGTCGCGCGGTCAGGAGCTCGACCCGGTAGTCGACCGCCTTGACCGGGTCGGCCTTGTCGTCGTGCGGAACGAAGATGTAGACGACCCCCGCCACGGCGGCGATCACCGCCAACGACAGGAACATGTCCCGCACTGTCTGCTTGCCTCGCTTGCTTGCCACGGGTCCATCGTCGCATCAGCTCCGGCGGGACCGAATCGGGGGCATCCGCTCATTCGTGACCCGGTCTGCTCATTTTATCGACCTGACGATAGAGTCACACCACCCTCATCCGGTCGTCGTCGTACAGAAAGGTGCGCTCCGATGTCCGAGCATCATCTGCCGTCCCAGCTGGAGGTCTCCCCGGAGGCCCCCGACCGCAACCTCGCCCTGGAGCTCGTCCGGGTCACCGAGGCCGCCGCCATGGCCGCCGGGCGCTGGGTCGGCCGCGGGGACAAGATCGGCGCCGACGGCGCCGCCGTGAAGGCCATGCGGACCCTCGTCTCCACCGTGTCGATGAACGGCATCGTCGTCATCGGTGAGGGCGAGAAGGACGAAGCCCCCATGCTGTTCAACGGCGAGCGCGTCGGTGACGGCACCGGTCCCGAGGTCGACATCGCCGTCGACCCGATCGACGGCACGACCCTGAACGCCAAGGGCATGCCCAACGCGATCGCCGTGCTGGCCGCCGCCGACCGGGGCGCGATGTTCGACCCGTCCGCGGTCTTCTACATGGACAAGCTGGTCACCGGCCCCGAGGCCGCCGACTTCGTCGACATCAACGCCCCCGTCTCGGTGAACATCCGCCGGGTCGCGAAGGCGAAGAACTCCATGCCCGAGGACGTCACCGTCGTCATCCTCGACCGTCCGCGCCACGAGGGAATCGTCCGGGAGATCCGGGAGACCGGCGCCCGGATCAAGTTCATCTCCGACGGCGATGTCGCGGGCTCGATCATGGCGGCCCGGGAGGGCACCGGCGTCGACCTGCTGATGGGCATCGGCGGCACGCCCGAGGGCATCATCTCGGCCTGCGCCATAAAGTGCCTCGGCGGTGTCATCCAGGGCAAGCTCTGGCCGAAGGACGAAGCCGAACGGCAGCGCGCCCTGGACGCCGGGCACGACCTGGACCGGGTGCTGTCGACGGACGACCTGGTCAGCGGCGACAACGTGTTCTTCGTCGCGACGGGCATCACCGACGGCGAACTGATGCGCGGCGTGCGCTACCGCGCCGAGACGGCGACCACCGAGTCGATCGTCATGCGGTCCAAGTCGGGCACCATCCGCAAGATCGACTCCACCCACCGGCTGTCGAAGCTGCGCGCCTACAGCGCGATCGACTTCGACCGCGCGAAGTGACCCCGCCGCGCGTGAGGTGACACGGCGCCCGCACCCGGGCCCCTGACGCACGAAGAGGCGCCCCCCATGTGCGGTGGGGGCGCCTCTTCGTGCTCAGGTCACGTCAACGGCGGGGGCACACCGACGTCGTGCGTCCGGCGGCCTCGTACGTCCGTCAGCCGGCCGCGGCGATGTGGCCGGTCGCACCGGACGCCTTGAGCTCCGCCTCGCGCCGCCTGCGGCGGGCGAGCGCCACACGGCGTTCGGCAGCGGTGAGGCCGCCCCACACTCCGTACGGCTCGGGCTGCATCAAGGCGTGTTCCCGGCATTCGACCATCACCGGACAGCGCGCGCAGACCCGCTTCGCGGACTCCTCACGCGACAGGCGGGCAGCCGTCGGCTCCTTCGACGGGGCGAAGAACAGCCCGGCTTCGTCCCGGCGGCACACCGCCTCCGAGTGCCAGGGACCGGTCTGGTCCTCCCGAGCGGGGGTCCGCTGGGGAGGAACGGCGGCGACCTGCAGGGGCTGATGCGGCAGATGCAGCACGATCTACTCCTGACGACGGCTTCGCGAGCGAGAGACGATGCAGCACTCCCTACCCGCTGTGCGCACGCCTATGCACTGAGTGGCACTCAGTTCCGGACCACGGAATTGCGGTCGAGCGCGCTTTCGGCCTGAATCCGTACCCACGCGCCACCCCATGGCCGGCATGAGTCACTCGTTGTCAGGCGGTCAAACCGTCTTGCCGTCGCGTCATCACACCGTCAGGCCGTCACGCCCCACTCAGTGGCCGAGGTGTTTGCGCAACCGGTCCTGCAGATCCGCAATGAACTTGCCGCGCTTGGGCTTTGCCTCGACGGAGCCGAACACCGAATATCCGTTGACGACGACCACGGGCGCTTCGGGATCGGCGGATTCCAGGGTGACGACTTCGAAATTGCCGAAGATTCCCGTTCCGCTGCCGCGCAGCGAGATGTTCTCGGGGACCCTGATCTCCACACTTCCGAAGACGGACGTCGCGTTGATCACGGTGAGCCGTTGGCCGAAAAGAGCTTCGGTCAGGTCGATTTCCACACTGCCGAACAGCGAGAAGGCGTTCGTGCGTCCGCCGACCCGCCAGCGCCCCTTGCGGCTGGAACTGCTGAAGATCGCCACCAGGTTGTCGGCGGGGCCCGTCGGGCTCTCGGGGCTGTGGGCGTACGAGGCGCCGACCGCCCTGGGCGTTCCACCCGGCGTCGGCAGGTCCCGTACCAGCGGTTCCAGCTCACCGACGGTCTTGGCGCGGTACACGGAGTCGACCCGCTCGGCGTGCTCGTCGGCGGTCAGCCGGCCCTCGGCCATCGCCTCCCGCAGGATGTCCGCGATCCGGTCACGGTCCGCGTCGGAGGCGCGGATGACGTCGGGTTCCGCCGGCGCGGTGGGCTGCTGGGGGTGCTTTTCGAGGTCCACCGGCCCAGCGTACCCAAACGCGATAGATCGCGACTAGGGGGCGGCGGGCGCGGCGGACACCGATCGCGGGACGCGGCCGGCACCGGACGACGGCCCGGAGCGGCCGCCGTCCGGTGAGCCCTACCTCACAAGCCCGCCGCCCCCGCGGGGTCCTACCCTGGTGGGTGCGCTGCCCAAGGGAGGTCAGCCGCTGTCTGCCGAGTGAGGAATGGCCGTAATGCCAGAGTTTGCGTACTCCGATCTGCTCCCCCTGGGAGAGGACACCACGCCGTACCGCCTGGTCACCGCCGAGGGTGTGTCCACCTTCGAGGCCGACGGACGGACGTTCCTCAAGGTCGAGCCGGAGGCGCTGCGCACCCTGGCCGCCGAGGCCATGCACGACATCTCGCACTACCTGCGGCCCGCGCACCTCGCGCAGCTGCGGCGCATCGTGGACGACCCCGAGGCCTCGTCCAACGACAAGTTCGTCGCGCTCGACCTGCTGAAGAACGCGAACATCGCCGCCGCGGGTGTCCTGCCGATGTGCCAGGACACCGGCACCGCGATCGTCATGGGCAAGCGCGGGCAGAACGTGCTGACCGAGGGCGGTGACGAGGAGGCCCTGTCGCACGGCATCTTCGACGCGTACACCAAGCTCAACCTGCGCTACTCGCAGATGGCCCCGCTGAACATGTGGGACGAGAAGAACACCGGCTCCAACCTCCCGGCCCAGATCGAGCTGTACGCGACCGACGGCGGCGCGTACAAGTTCCTCTTCATGGCCAAGGGCGGCGGCTCGGCCAACAAGTCGTTCCTGTTCCAGGAGACCAAGGCGGTCCTCAACGAGGCCTCCATGATGAAGTTCCTGGAGCAGAAGATCCGCTCCCTGGGCACGGCCGCCTGCCCGCCGTACCACCTGGCGATCGTCGTCGGCGGTACGTCCGCCGAGTTCGCGCTGAAGACCGCGAAGTACGCATCCGCGCACTACCTGGACGAGCTGCCCGCCGAGGGTTCGCCCACCGGGCACGGGTTCCGCGACAAGGAGCTGGAGCAGAAGGTCTTCGAGCTGACGCAGAAGATCGGCATCGGCGCGCAGTTCGGCGGCAAGTACTTCTGCCACGACGTGCGCGTCGTCCGCCTGCCGCGCCACGGCGCCTCCCTCCCCGTCGCCATCGCCGTGTCCTGCTCGGCCGACCGCCAGGCCACCGCGAAGATCACCGCCGAGGGCGTCTTCCTGGAGCAGCTGGAGAAGGACCCGGCCCGCTTCCTCCCCGACACCACCGACGAGCACCTCGACGAGGCGGGTGACGTCGTGCGGATCGACCTCAACCGGCCGATGGACGACATCCTCGCCGAGCTGACCAAGTACCCGGTCAAGACCCGGCTCTCGCTGACCGGCCCGCTGGTCGTGGCGCGCGACATCGCGCACGCCAAGATCAAGGAGCGGCTGGACGCGGGCGAGGAGATGCCGCAGTACCTGAAGGATCACCCGGTGTACTACGCCGGACCGGCCAAGACGCCCGAGGGCTACGCCTCCGGTTCCTTCGGCCCGACGACGGCCGGCCGGATGGACAGCTACGTCGCGCAGTTCCAGGCTGCGGGCGGCTCCAAGGTGATGCTGGCGAAGGGCAACCGGTCCCAGCAGGTCACCGACGCGTGCGACGCGCACGGCGGCTTCTACCTCGGCTCGATCGGCGGCCCGGCGGCCCGGCTGGCCCAGGACTGCATCAAGAAGGTCGAGGTCGTCGAGTACGAGGAGCTCGGCATGGAGGCGGTCTGGCGGATCGAGGTCGAGGACTTCCCGGCGTTCGTCGTCGTCGACGACAAGGGCAACGACTTCTTCACCGAGCCGGCCCCCGCACCGACGTTCACCAGCATCCCGGTGCGCGGCCCCGGCCTCGCCTGACCTGAGCACCTGCGGCTGAGGGGCGTACCGGCAGCGGCCGGTACGCCCCTCAGCCGTCGAGCAGTCCCGACGTCGCGACCAGATAGCCGAGTTGGGCACGGCTGGTGCTGCCCAGTTGCTCGGAGACCTTCCGCATGTGCTCGGCGACGCTGCGGCGGCTCATCCCGATCCGCCGGGCGATCGAGGCGTCCGTCTCGCCGTTGACCACCGCGAGCAGGATGGCGCGCTGCAGGTCGGACGTGATGACGGGGGTGCGCAGCGGTGCCCGCTCGGGCCGGACCGGCACCGCGCGGGCCCACGCCTCGTCGAAGGCGCGGGCGAGGAAGCGGACCAGCGACGGGTGCTGGATGCGCAGGGCCTGCTGCGGCTCGTCGGAGAAGGGGACGAAGGCGAGGTCCCCGTCGAAGACCATGACCCGGTCGGTCACCTCGGCGAGCGTCCTGATCTCCGCCCCCTCGGTGCTCACCTGCTCGATGTACGAGAGGGTGGCGCGGTCGGAGCGGACGGTGTGCTGGTAGATCGTCCGCTGCCGGACGCCGCGGCGCAGGTTGCCCAGGTCCCGGGTCAGGGCCTCCTCCAGCACATCCGCGGGACGGCTGCCCCCGGGGTGGGCGGTGCGGACCTCCTGGCGGCAGCCGCCCACGGCCGCGTCCAGTGCCTTGCTGATGACGGCCGCGCCGGAGAGCCGGGTGAGGGCCGGCTGCTGTGTCCGGTGCACCTCCGCGTACAGCGCCTCGAAGACGGAGAGCGAGGCGCGGGTGGCGCGCAGCGTGCGCCGGTGATCCAGGATGGCCTCCTGGAGCGGGGCGAGCGCGGCGTACGACGCCGTCTCCGGCGGCACGGGCATCATGAATCCCGGTGATCCGCGGTCCGCGACCATCAGCTGGAGCGCCCGCAGACAGCCGGTCACCTCGTCCTGCGGAAGGCTTCCCGCCACGAGCGCGCGCCGGTAGGTCGCGAGCGCCGCCTCGCACGGCCGCTCCGGCGCGGGCCGGTCCCGTGCGGAGCCGCCCGACGACGATTCGCGGCAATCACATGCCGGTGTGCTGGAATGATCGTCCTTCACAAGTATGCAGATTACCTTTGTGCATACGGGACGACGGCGGAGAGCGGCACCACCTCGACGACCATGAGGAGGTGACACCCGGCACCGAGCACTCCGTCAGCCGGCCTACCGGCGAATCCGTCAACTCCCCGCGCGGGGAGCGGCGTTATCGATTCCTCGTGACCGGTTATGCCATCTCCTCGTACGGCACGTTCCTCAATATGGTGGCGCTCAATCTGTTCGTCTACGAGACGACGGGGCGGGCTCTCGCCATGGGGCTGTTCATGGCCGTCCGGCTGGGTTCCGGATTTGCCGCCGGGCTGGCCGCGGGTGGCCTGCTCGCCCGTTTCACCGCGAAAAGCGTGATGCTCTGGACGAATATCGCGCAGGCGGCGGTGATGCTGCTGCTGGTCTTCGCGCCGGACGGGCTGCGCACGGCGGCGCTGGTCGCCGTGTCGGTGGTGGTCGGGTCCTGCGGGACGCTGTTCATGGTGTCGCTGCGCAGTTCCATTCCCGAGATGGTGGGCGAGGACCGGCGCTCCTGGGCGAACTCGCTGTCGATCACCGGGCGTTCGCTCGCCATGGTGGCCGGCTTCGCCTCGGCGGGTGTCGTCGTCTCGCTCGTCGGGTACACCGCCGCGTTCGTGGTGGACATGGCGACGTTCGCGGTCTGCGCGGTGACGGTGGGACTGCTGCCGATCGCGGGCGGCGGCCGCGGCAAGCCGGCGCGGGCGGACGCCGAGGCCGGCGCAGAAGCGGAACCGGAAGCCGAAGCGGAGGCGGAACCCGGCTCGCCCCGGCCGGCCCGGCGGCGGATGCCCGTCGCGCTCGTCGCCCTGGCCGCCGCACCCGGACTCGGGCTGATGGTGGCGCTGCGCGGGGTGGACGCCCTCGGCTCGTCCTCGCACAACGCCGCGCTGCCCGTCTACTCCAGCGAGCTCGACTCCTCGCACCCCGCCGTGTTCGTCAGCGCGTTCTGGTGCCTGTGGGCGCTCGGCAACATCGTGGCGCAGCAGTTGATCCAGCGGTACGGGCGGCGCACCGGACGTACCGTCGGCGCACTGGGCTTCGGCTACGGCACGTGTCTGATGTCGGGGGCGTTCATCCTGGCGTTCGCGGGGTTCCCGCTGGTGGCCACGGCGGTGATCGCCCTGGTCGCCGGGGCCGCCGACGGGCTGACCGAGGTGTCGTACACCTCGCATCTGCAGACCTTGCCGGCCGGGCTGCGGGCCCACGCCTTCGGGCTGTCCGCGACGGTGGAGAACCTGGGCTTCGGCGCCGGGATGATCACCGTCGCTGCGGCGCTCGACCGGTTCAGCCCGCTGACGGTCGTCGGCTGGTCCCACGGTGTCGCCCTGCTGGTCGCGGTGGTGTTCCTGATCCGGGTGACGGGGCTGCGCAGGACGGCGCCGGGCCCGACGGTGCCATGAGGGCGGCCGGGCCGTCCGCGTACGACGGAATTCAGCCAATCTCGCGGCATGCGGTCCGACAGCGCCCGCCACGCTCCCGGAACCGGATCGTGCGACCGGCCGGGTCCGTACCGGTCCGGGAGCGGGCCGGTGCCGCCCGGGACCTGCGGGCCGGGCCGCACTCCACCGCGCCGGTCAGGACGCTCCCACCCGCGCACACCGCAGCCGCACCACCGCTTTCGCGCAGGGGGCCGTCCGTCCGGCTTGCGGGACACCGGGCCGATGCGGTGAGTTGTCCGGCGTGGCCGGAGAACGCCGCCCCCGCACCTTCCGTTCCTCCGTACCGGGACCCGCCCTCCCCCGGTGCCACCACGCCCCCCGCCGTCCGAACCTCTCGTGCCTGCCCGAACCACCCTCACCGTCCCACTCCGGAAAGGCGGACACCGCATGACGCCGGTCCCCCACCGCAGCCATGCCGACGACCTGCTCTCCTTCATCAGGGCCAGTCCTTCGCCGTACCACGCCGTGGCGAGCGCCGCCCAGCGGCTGGAGAAGGCCGGCTTCCGTGAGCTGCGGGGCACGGACGACTGGACGGGCACCACGGGCGGCAGCTTCGTCGTCCGCGGCGGCGCGCTGATCGCCTGGTACGCCCCCGAGGGCGTGCCCGCCCACACCCCGTTCCGGATCATCGGCACCCACACCGACTCCCCGAACCTGCGGATCAAGCCCGCCCCCGACAACGGCTCGGCCGGCTGGCGGCAGGTCGCGGTGGAGATCTACGGCGGCGTGCCGCTCAACACCTGGCTCGACCGCGACCTGGGCATCTCCGGGCGGCTGGCCCTGCGCGGCTCCGGCGGCCGGACCGAGTCCCGGCTGGTCCAGATCGACGAGCCGCTGCTGCGGGTGCCCCAGCTGGCGATCCATCTCGACCGGTCCGTCAACGACGGCCTCGCTCTGGACCGGCAGCGCCACATCGCCCCGGTCTGGTCGCTCGGCGAGCCCGACGAGGGGGCGCTGCTGCGCCGGGTCGCGGCGGCGGCGGAGGCCGATCCGGACGAGGTGCTGGGCTGGGACCTGATGCTCCACGACATCCAGCCGCCCGGATACCTGGGCGCGGAGCGGGAGTTCCTGGTGTCCTCGCGGCTGGACAACCTGGTCTCGGTGCACGCGGGCGTCACCGCGCTGGTCGCCGCGTCGGGAGCGGCCGGGGAGCCCGCGTTCATCCCGGTGCTGGCGGCCTTCGACCACGAGGAGGTCGGCAGCGGCTCGGACACGGGTGCGCAGAGCCCCCTGCTGGAGCATGTGCTGAGCCGGTCCGTCACGGCCCGGGGCGGCAGCTCCGAGGACTGGCCGCGGGCCCTGGCCGGCGCCTTCTGCGTCTCGGCCGACATGGCGCACGCGGTCCACCCCAACTACGCGGAGCGCCACGACCCCGGCCACCGCCCGCTGCCCAACGGCGGCCCCACGGTCAAGGTCAACGTCAATCAGCGCTACGCCACCGACTCGACCGGGATCGCGGTGTTCGCGGCGGCGTGCGAGCGGGCGGGTGCGCCCTGGCAGCCGTTCGTCTCGAACAACGCGATGCCGTGCGGCACCTCCATCGGCCCGCTGACCGCGGCCCGGCTGGGTGTGCAGACCGTCGACGTGGGGGTGCCGGGCCTGTCGATGCACTCGGCGCGCGAGCTGTGCGGGTCGGACGACCCGGGGTACCTGGCGGCGATCCTCGGCGCGTTCGTGACCGCCGGCTGAGCGGTACGGGGAGGGGTGCACGCTCCTCCCCGTACCGCCGGGAACGGTTACGCGAAGCGCTGCTGCGCGCTGCCGTCGCACGGCTGGAGCCGCAGCGGGTCGTGCGCGCCCGCCAGGGTGGCGCACAGCCCGGTCGACGCGGCCGGGCGCAGGGTGCCCGACTGCCGGACGAACTGCTGGTTGGCCGCGCCCGAGCAGTTGTAGAGGATGAGGGCCGCGCCCGCCGTGTATTTCGCGCCCGGTACGTCCAGGCAGCGGTCGTGGCTCAGTTCCGTACGGAGGTTCTTCGTACCGGAGTCGTACCACCAGCCCTGGTTGCGGCCGCCGTGGCACTCCCAGCCGGTGACGCCGGTGTTGTTGCGGGTGACGGATGCGGGGACGTCCAGGCAGCTGCCCGTCGCCTCGCCGCGCAGGGGCTTGAAGGCGTCGTCCCAGGCGGTGGCCTGGAGCACGGGCTTTCCGGTGCTCGCCGGGTCGGCGCAGCTCGCCTCACGCAGGCCGGAGTTGTAGATCTGGGTCAGGCAGGAGGCGAAGGCGCCGTGGCCTGCCGCGTTCGGGTGGAAGGACTGCCGGAGGGAGTTGGAGTCCGGCGGGAAGTGCGAGAGGTCGATGTAGAGCCCGCGGGCCCAGGTGGACTCGCTGCAGACCTCGTGGCCGTGGAAGAGCCGGGAGTTGTCGAGGTAGACGGCTCCGGTGTCGGCCGCGGCCCTGCGCATGCCGCGCTCGAAGGCGGGCACGGCGGTGTTGCGGCCCCATGCGGCGTCGGAGTCGTATCCGGCGCAGCCGCCGGGAAGCTTGCCGGGGAAGTTCGGGTTGTCGTAGAAGTCCGGGCCGATGGGGCTCGGGTAGCCCATGACGACGAGCTTGTAGTCGCTGTCGGCGTAACCGGCGCCGGTCATCACCGTCCGCAGGTCGCGCACGGTCGTCTCGACCTTGGGGACGAGTCCGTCGACACGGGCCTGCCAGCCGCCCTCGTACTTGGGCTGACACGTCCCCTGGATGAGGACCCAGCGCTCGACGCAGTCCGTCATGACCGGGCCGAACTGGAGGTCGTCGTTGGCACCCGCCACCAGCACGATCATCTTGATGCGGGTATTGCGCGCCTTGATGGCCAGGCTGTCGCTCTGCACCAGCTCGTCGGCGTACTGCTTGGCGCCGCCGATGACGATGTTTCCGGTGTACGCGCCCGAGCACGAGACGTTGTACGTGACGTCGGCCGGGATGCCGGTGCGGTGGATGGCGGAGTCGGGAGAGCGGTGGCACCAGTTGTCGGGCCCGTTGGTGCCCGCCTCGTACGTGCCGACGCCCTCGCCCGAGATCTCGCTGTCGCCGAGCGAGATGAGCCCGGTCTTGCGGTCGGCGAGCGGCCGCTCGGCGGGGTCGCCGTACAGCCGGGTGGCCTCGGCGGCGCGGACGGCCTCCAGTTCGGGCGGCAGCGGGGTGGATGCGGTAGTGCCGGTACCGGGCTGGGCGGCGCCCGCCGGTCCGGCGGCGGCCGTCATCCCGCCCAGCGCCGCCGCCGTGGCCGCGACGGCCGCGACCGTACATCGGAGCCGGTATCCGGTGCGTCTCATTGCGCCTCCCGAGGTTGTGGTTACCCCCGGTATTTACTGGCCGGTAGGCAACTTGGGAATACATAGAACAAGACAAGTGCTCATCTTTTTCAGGAGCGCCCGGGAAGTGGTGGGCGGAAGAAGGAGCGGGGCTGGGTGCGTGCAGCTGCAAGGCGGAGGATTGAGGCAACGCTGTGGGGTCTCCCCTGCTCGGGCGAAGCCGAGAGCGTGGGGAAGTTGTTGACTGACGACAACGCCGCAGATGTGCGTGCCCAGGCACGCGACGCCGCCCACCACTTCCCGGGCGGCCCTAAGGAGGTTGAACGATGACGGACGAGGGAAACACCGCAGCGGCCGGCGAGGACTACCGCATCGAGCATGACTCGATGGGCGAGGTGCGGGTCCCCGCGGACGCGAAGTGGCGGGCCCAGACCCAGCGGGCCGTGGAGAACTTCCCGATCTCCGGGCAGCGTCTCGAGCGGACCCACATCGAGGCCCTGGCCAGGGTCAAGGCGGCCGCGGCCAAGGTGAACGCCGAGCTGAAGGTCCTCGACCCGGAGATCGCCGGGGCCATCCAGGAGGCCGCGGCGGAGGTCGCCGACGGCCGGTGGGACGCGCACTTCCCGATCGACGTCTTCCAGACCGGCTCCGGCACCTCGTCGAACATGAACACCAACGAGGTCCTGGCCACGCTCGCCACCGAGCGCCTCGGCCGGGAGGTCCATCCCAACGACCACGTCAACGCCTCGCAGTCCTCGAACGACGTGTTCCCCTCCTCCATCCACATCGCCGCGACCGGCGCGGTGACGGGTGAGCTGATCCCCGCCCTGGACCATCTGGCGGCGGCGCTGGAGCGCAAGTCCGTCGAGTTCGCGGCGGTCGTGAAGTCGGGGCGTACGCATCTGATGGACGCGACCCCGGTCACGCTCGGCCAGGAGTTCGGCGGGTACGCGGCACAGATCCGCTACGGCATCGAGCGGCTGTACGCCTCGCTTCCCCGCCTCGCCGAGCTGCCGCTGGGCGGCACCGCCGTCGGCACGGGCATCAACACCCCGCCCGGCTTCTCCGCCGCCGTCATCGCCGAGGTCGCCCGGGCCACCGGCCTGCCGCTCACCGAGGCCCGCGACCACTTCGAGGCCCAGGGCGCGCGGGACGGTCTCGTGGAGACCTCCGGCCAGCTCCGCACGATCGCGGTCTCGCTCACCAAGATCTCCAACGACCTGCGCTGGATGGCCTCGGGCCCGCGCACCGGTCTGGCCGAGATCAGCCTGCCCGACCTCCAGCCGGGCTCCTCGATCATGCCCGGCAAGGTGAATCCGGTCATTCCCGAGGCGGTCCTGATGGTCGCGGCCCAGGTGACGGGGAACGACGCCACGGTCGCCGCAGCGGGCGCCGCGGGCAACTTCGAGCTCAACGTCATGCTCCCGGTCATCGCGAAGAACCTGCTGGAGTCCGTCCGACTGCTCGCCAACGTCTCCCGGCTGCTCGCGGACCGCACGGTCGACGGCATCACCGCGAACGTCGAGCGGGCCAGGGAGTACGCGGAGTCCTCGCCGTCCGTCGTCACCCCGCTGAACAAGTACATCGGGTACGAGGAGGCCGCCAAGGTCGCCAAGAAGTCGCTGGCGGAGCGGAAGACGATCCGCGAGGTGGTGCTGGCCTCGGGATACGTCGAGCGCGGGGACCTCACCGTGGAACAGCTCGACGAGGCCCTGGACGTGTTGCGTATGACCCGCCCGTGATGTGCATCGCTGCGGCGGGACGGCTCCGTCACTAAGATCTCTCCATGACAGGTACCGGAGAGACCGAGCGCTGGGCGCCGGGTGATCAGATCCTGTGGCGCTACCGCGGCAACGGACCGCTGCGGCACGGCCCCGGGCCCGGCCCGGCCCCCAATCCCGTGCACATCTGCCGCCCCGTCACCGTCGTCCAGGACACCGACGAGCTGCTCGCCGTCTGGGTCGCCCCCGGCACCGAGTGCGTGAAGCCGGTCCTGGCGGACGGCACCGAGGTGCACGCCGAGCCGCTCGCCACCCGGTACACGGCCCCCCGCACCACCGCCCGCTCGCCCTGGCTGGGCAACGGGGTGCTGAAGCTGGCCCGGCCCGGCGAGCCGTGGTCCGTCTGGCTGTTCTGGGAGCGCGGCTGGCAGTTCCGCAGCTGGTACGTGAACCTGGAGGAGCCGCGGACCCGCTGGCCCGGCGGCATCGACTCCGAGGACCACTTCCTCGACATCTCGGTCTATCCGGACCACAGCTGGCTCTGGCGCGACGAGGACGAGTTCGCCCAGGCCCAGCGGGTCGGTCTGATGACGCCCGAGGCCGCCCGGCAGGTGCGGGAGGCGGGGCAGCAGGCGGTCGGCGTCATCCGCGACTGGGGCGCGCCGTTCCGGGACGGCTGGGAGGACTGGCGGCCCGATCCGCACTGGCAGGTCCCGGCGCTGCCGGATGACTGGGACCGTACCCCCTCCCCCATGCCGTCGTGAGACCCTTGATGCACCCCAGGGGGGCAAACGTAGGATCGCCACGAGGAAAGCGGCTCCGCCCCAACCGGCGGGCGCGGCACACGACCTGACCGTAAGTCATCGAGTCATCGCACACGTTGCACGTTTCATGAACCGCATCAGTCGTATGAGTCGCACGAGTTGCCTGAATCGCATGAGCCACGACGAGGGGGTGGAGACGTGCTCGCTGTCCGCCGCCCCGGCGCCGGAAACGTTGTCACCGGCTCCCTGTGCGGACATCAGGTTTCGGCCCCGCGTTCCGGGGCACCAGATGTCAGCCGTTGTGATTGCCGCTCTTGCCGGGGCACAGTAGCGCCCCACGAGGTGATTGCCTCATACAACCGGCCCGGACGGACGGAACCCCACGCGTGACGGAGCACCCCACCTCCCACGAAGGCCGGCAGCCTCTCGCCGCCCGGTCGCAGGAACGCACCCGGCCGCGGCAGCGCGACGCCGCGGCGGCGGCGATCCCGGCCCCGGCCAAGGGCCCGAACCCGGCCGCTGCCGGTACGGGCCCCGCGGCAGGCCCCGACCCGCAGGCGGCGGCCCGCCGTGAGGGCGACCGGCTGCGCTTCGTGGGGGCCGCGACCCGGCGGATCGCCCGGGGCATAGACCTGGACGAGATCGTGCTGGGGCTGTGCCGGGCCAGTGTGCCGACCTTCTCCGACGCCATACTCGTCTACCTCCGTGACCCGCTGCCGGTCGGCGACGAGCGGCCCGTCAACCCGTTCGTGCTGCGGCTGCGCCGCTCCGACCGGCTGCGGCTGACCGACGAGGACACCGAGGGCCTGTCGGAGACGGAGCGGCTGCGGCTGCCCGGCCTCGACCCGCAGACCGATCCGACGCCCGCGGCCGAACTGTGCGAGGTTCTGGCCGGCGGTGCGCTGGCCGAGGTGCTGCGCGGGGTGCGTCCGGTCTTCGGCGACTCCGCCGCGGCCCGGGTCGCGCTGCCCGAGCTGCTCGGCGCCGACCGCACCGTGCCGTCCGGGCACCGGGCGATCCTCGCCCCGCTGCGCGGCCGCCGGCGGGTGATCGGTGCGGCCGTGTTCCTGCGCGGCACCGAGCGCCCGCCCTTCGAGGCCAACGACCTGCTGGTCGCGGCCCAGCTGGCGACGCACACCGCGCTCGGCATCGACAAGGCCGTGCTGTACGGGCGCGAGGCGTACATCGCCGACGAGCTCCAGCGCACCATGCTGCCCGACTCGCTCCCCCAGCCCACCGGGGTCCGGCTGGCCTCCCGCTACCTCCCGGCCGCGGAGACCGCCCGGGTCGGCGGCGACTGGTACGACGCGATCCCGCTGCCCGGCAGCCGGGTCGCGCTGGTCGTCGGCGACGTGATGGGCCACTCCATGACCTCCGCCGCGATCATGGGCCAGCTGCGCACCACCGCCCAGACGCTCGCCGGCCTCGACCTGCCGCCGCAGGAGGTGCTGCACCACCTCGACGAGCAGGCCCAGCGGCTCGGCAGCGACCGCATGGCGACCTGCCTGTACGCGGTGTACGACCCCGTCGCGCACCGCATCACCATCGCCAACGCCGGCCACCCGCCGCCCGTCCTGCTCCACCTCGGCGGCCGTGCCGAGGTGCTGCGGGTCCCGCCCGGCGCCCCGATCGGCGTCGGCGGCGTGGACTTCGAGGCCGTCGAGCTGGACGCGCCCGCGGGCGCCACCCTGCTCCTCTACACCGACGGTCTGGTCGAGTCGCGGCTGCGCGACGTCTGGACCGGCATCGAACAGCTGCGTGAGCGGCTCGCCGCGACCGCCCGGCTGACCGGGCCGGACCACTCGCCGCCGCTGGAGGCCCTCTGCGACGACGTGCTGGACATGCTCGGCCCGGGCGACCGGGACGACGACATCGCGCTGCTCGCCGCCCGCTTCGACGGGATCGCGCCGAGCGACGTGGCGTACTGGTTCCTGGAACCGGAGGACTCCGCCCCGGGCCGGGCCCGCAGGCTGGCCCGCCGGGCGCTGAGCCGGTGGGGGCTCGACGACATCGCGGACTCGGTGGAGCTCCTGGTCAGCGAGGTCGTGACGAACGCCGTGCGGTACGCGGAACGGCCGGTGACCCTGCGGCTGCTGCGGACCGACATCCTGCGCTGCGAGGTCGGCGACGACGCCCCGCAGCTGCCGCGGCAGCGCCGCGCCCGGGACATGGACGAGGGCGGCCGCGGTCTGTTCCTGGTGAACCGGCTGGCCCGGCGGTGGGGCGCGACCCGGCTGTCGACCGGCAAGGTCGTCTGGTTCGAGATGCCCACCCGGGGTCAGTGAACCGGCGAGGGCCACGGGCAAAGGGAACGGGCGGTGTGCGAGGAGAGAGTCCTCGCACACCGCCCGTTCCGGTCGGTCCGGTGCCCCGGCGGATCAGCGCCCCGCGGCGTCGTCCTCGTCCGGCCGGTTCTCCCCCGGCTTCGCCGGGAGCCCGACGCTGCCGGTGGGGCCCGGCTCGGTCGACGGGGAGGCCGGCGGTTCGCTCGTCGGGTCCCCCGTGGGTGAGGCGGGCGGCGAGCTGGCGGGCGACTCGGTCTCCGCCGGCGGCTCGGTCGTCGGGTCCTGGGTGGTCGGCTCGTCGGAGGGCGAGACCGTCTCGGAGGGCGACGTGGACGGGCTCGGCGAGCTGGTGTCCGGCGGCGGGGTGACCGCGGCGCCCATGTCGGTGTCGAGCACGAACTTGCTCGACTTGCCCATGGCGTGCGCGGTGAAGTCCGCCCAGATCTCGGCCGGGAAGCCACCGCCGTTGACGCGGCCGCCACCGCCGGCGCCCTTCAGGGTCACCTGGTCGCCCTTGTGGATCTTCTTGCCGTTGTCGCCCGTACGGTCGTAGGCGGCTTCGCCGAACAGTCCGACCGAGGTGACGAGATCGGGCGTGTATCCGGTGAACCAGGCCGACTTGTTGTCGTCCGACGTGCCGGTCTTGCCCGCGATCTGCTGGTCGGCGAGGCCCTCGGCGTTGCGGACCGAGCCCTGGGCCGTACCGTCGTCGACCACGCCGGTCAGCACGGAGGTCACGGAGTCCGCGGCCTGGCGGCTGATCACCTGGTCGCCGATCGCGTCGGGCATCTTCACCGGGTCGTCGCCCTGGTGCACGGCCGACTTCACGATCTGCGGGCTGACCTTCTTGCCGTGGTTGTCGAGCGTGGCGTAGATCCCGGCCATCTCCAACGGGCTGGCGCCCATGGAACCGAGCGTCTGCGCGGGCACGGCCTCCAGGTCCTTCACGTTCATGCCGAGCTCGCCGGCGGTCTGCATCACCTTGTCCATGCCGACGTCCACGCCCATCTGCGCGAAGACGGAGTTGATGGACTTGTTCATCGCCGTCTGGACGGTGACCGAGCCGTAGTCCCGGTCGTCCTCGTTCTCGGGCGAGAAGGCGATGTCGCTGCCCTCGACGGGCCGCTTGCTGGTGCCGTCGTAGCGGGTGTTGGCGGTGATCTGCCGGTCCTCCTGCGTCACCGACTCCTGGTCGAGTGCGGCGGCGAGGATGACCGGCTTGAAGGTGGAGGCGGGCTGGTAGTCGCGCCGGGCGGCGTTCGACGTCCAGTGCTCGTTCTGGCCGCGGCCGCCGTACAGCGCGAGGACCGCTCCGGTCTTCGGGTCCACCGAGACGGCACCTGCCTGGATGTCACGGTCGAGCTTGCGCTGCTTCGTGTCCAGGTTGTCGATCAGCTTCGTCTCGACCGACTTCTCCAGCTTCTGCTGCTTCTTCTTGTCGATGTTGACGGTGATCGTCCAGCCGCCGAGGTCGAACTCCTGGCTGCTGAGGCCCGTCTCCTCCAGCACCGCCTTGCGGGCCGCCTCGACGATGTAGCCCTTCTGTCCCGCGGCCCCGTTCAGCGGCTTGGGCTCCTGCGGAACCGGGAACTTCAGGCCCTGGCGCTTGCCGGAGTCCAGCCAGCCCTCCTCGACCATGTTGTCCAGCACGTAGTTCCAGCGCTCCTGGACGAGCCGCTTGCCGTTCGGTCCTGCGACGGCCCAGTCGTACTGGCTGGGCGCCTGGAGGAGGGCGGCGAGGTAGGCGCCCTGGGCCACGTTCAGCTCCTTGGCGTCCTTGCCGTAGTACGCCTGTGCCGCGGCCTGGATGCCGTAGGCCTGCCGGCCGTAGTAGCTGGTGTTGATGTACCCGGCGAGGATCTCGCTCTTCTTCTTCTTCTGGTCCACCTTCAGCGAGATGACCAGCTCTTTGAGCTTCCGGGTGACCGTCTGGTCCTGGTCGAGGTAGTAGTTCTTGACGTACTGCTGGGTGATGGTCGAGCCACCCTGCTTGCCCTTGCCGGAGAGCGTGTTCAGCAGACCGCGTGCGGTGCCTTTGAAGTCGACGCCCTGGTCCTGGTAGAAGGACTTGTTCTCGGCGGCGACGAAGGTCATCTGGACCTCCTTCGGCACCTCCGCGAGGTCCACGATCTCCCGGTTGACCTCGCCCGTCCTGGCCAGCAGAGTGCCGTCGGAGTACTTGTAGATGTTGCTCTGCAGCTTGGCCTGCGCGTTCCCCTCGGGGACGCTCACCATCATGTAGAGCACGGCGAAGGCGCCCATGCCCAGCAGGCAGACACCGAGGGCCGTGCCCAGTAGTTTCCGCCACGTGAAGAGTCTGCGTATGCCGCCGCTCTTCACGGCCCGCCGCGACCCGCGCCGCTGGGCTCGTCGCGCATCCGCTCGACCCATTGCTGTAGTGCTCCCGTTTCTCTGCTCGACCGGATCAGCTCGGACCTGCCAGCTAACACCGTTGACAAGGGCAAAAAGCGAGCGATCCAGGCTTTTCCGGACGTGACAATCAGCACCCGTTCCCAAGGGAACCGACTCACGAGAGGTGCACAGGGTTGCGAAATCCATTAATGTGTAATCACATTACTAGCTCATCGCTAGCCACCGCGAAACGGGGGATTCCATGACTGACCCGACCAGCCCGAACGCTTCGGTCCCACCGTCGGCCGACCTCACGCCGGACGCGCCCGAGATGCCGGAACCGCAGGTCCGCGAGACGACGGCGCACAGCATCGCGGGCGGCCTCGGCCTCCTGCTGACCGTGATCGGGGTGATCGCCGGCATCGGTCTCGCCATCGTCGGCGGCGTCATCGGATCGAACGGGAACAACGGCGTCGGCATCCCGGTCTGCATCCTGGGCGTGCTGCTCGCCATCGCCTCGTTCTTCTGCATGGGCGGTGTGAAGATGGTCGCACCGGGCGAGGCGCGGGTGATCCAGCTCTTCGGCCGGTACGTCGGCACCATCCGGGCCGACGGGCTGCGCTGGATCAACCCGCTGACCTCCAGCCGCAAGATCTCCACCCGGGTCCGCAACCACGAGACCGCGGTCCTCAAGGTCAACGACGCCTACGGCAACCCGATCGAGCTCGCCGCGATCGTCGTCTGGAAGGTCGAGGACACCGCACAGGCCCTCTTCGAGGTCGACGACTTCCTGGAGTTCGTCGCCACCCAGACCGAGGCGGCGGTCCGGCACATCGCGATCGAGTACCCGTACGACGCCCACGAGGAGGGCGGCCTCTCGCTCCGGGGCAACGCCGAGGAGATCACCGAGAAGCTGGCTGTCGAGCTCACCGCACGGGTCCAGGCGGCGGGTGTCCGGATCATCGAGTCCCGCTTCAGCCATCTCGCGTACGCCCCCGAGATCGCGTCCGCGATGCTCCAGCGCCAGCAGGCCGGAGCGGTGGTCGCGGCCCGGCAGCAGATCGTCGAGGGCGCGGTCGGCATGGTCGAGATGGCGCTGACCCGGATCGCCGAACAGGACATCGTCGAGCTCGACTCGGAGCGCAAGGCGGCCATGGTCAGCAATCTGATGGTGGTCCTGTGCGGCGACCGGGCCGCACAGCCGGTCCTCAACACGGGCACGCTCTACCAGTGACGGATCAGACCCCGCGGCGCCGTGCGCCGCAGTCCGGGCCGCAGCAGCGCAAGCAGATGCTGCTGCGGCTGGATCCCGCCGTGCACGACGCGCTGGCGCGCTGGGCGTCGGACGAGCTGCGGAGCGCGAACGCGCAGATCGAGTTCCTGCTGCGGCGGGCGCTCGCGGAGGCGGGCCGGCTGCCGGGCGGTGCGGCGCCGATCGCACGCCGGGGACGCCCGCCGAAGGCGCCGGAGGCCCCGGGCCAGGAGTGACCCGCCGGGGCCCGGCCCCGACGGGCCCTCGGGCGGACGGCCCCCACACCGGTATACACGACAGGTATACACACCGTGTACAGTCCTGGGTATGTCTATCGGCCACACCCTGCTCGGGCTCCTGGAGTCCGGCCCCCGCCACGGCTACGACCTCAAGCGGACCTTCGACGAGAAGTTCGGTCACGACCGTCCACTGCACTACGGACAGGTCTACTCGACGATGTCCCGGCTCCTCAAGAACGGCCTCGTCGAGGTCGACGGAGTGGAGACCGACGGCGGCCCGGAGCGCAAGCGCTACGCCATCACCGATGCCGGCATCACCGATGTCGCCACCTGGCTCGCGCAGCCCGAGAAGCCGGAGCCCTACCTCCAGTCGACCCTGTACACCAAGGTCGTCCTGGCCATGCTCACCGGCCGCAGCGCCGCCGACGTGCTGGACGCCCAGCGCTCCGAGCACCTGCGCCTGATGCGCATCCTCACCGACCGCAAGCGGCAGGGCGACCTCGCCGACCAGCTGATCTGCGACCACGCCCTGTTCCACCTCGAAGCCGATCTGCGCTGGCTGGAACTGACCGCCGCCCGGCTCGGCCAGCTCGCGAAGGTGGTGGCCCCGTGATCCCCGCCGGCTCCCTGCTCGCCGCCCGCGACCTGCACAAGACCTACGGGGCGACCCCCGCGCTCGACGGCGCCTCGTTCTCCGTCCACCCCGGCGAGGTCGTCGCCGTGATGGGCCCCTCCGGCTCCGGCAAGTCCACCCTGCTGCACTGCCTCGCCGGCATCATCACGCCCGACTCCGGCACCATCACCTACGCCGGCCGCGAGCTGTCCACGATGTCCGACGCCGAGCGCAGCGCCCTGCGCCGCAGCGAGTTCGGCTTCGTGTTCCAGTTCGGCCAGCTCGTCCCCGAGCTGACCTGCGTGGAGAACGTCGCCCTGCCGCTCCGGCTGAACGGCACCCGGCGCAAGGCCGCCGAACGCACCGCCCTGCAGTGGATGGAGCGGCTGGAGGTCGACGACATCGGCGCCCAGCGGCCCGGCGAGGTCTCCGGCGGCCAGGGCCAGCGCGTCGCCGTGGCCCGTGCGCTGGCCGCGTCCCCGAAGGTGATCTTCGCGGACGAGCCGACCGGCGCCCTGGACTCCCTCAACGGCGAGCGCGTCATGCAGCTGCTGACCGAGGCGGCCCGCTCCGCCAACGTCGCCGTGGTGCTCGTGACCCACGAGGCCCGGGTCGCCGCCTACTCCGACCGCGATGTCACCGTCCGCGACGGCCGGGCCCGCGACCTGGAGCACGCCGTATGACGCTGCTCGAAGAGAGGACGGCTCCGGCGCGTCCTCCGGAACCGCCCTCCCGCACCCCGGCCCTGCTGCGCGATCTCGGGCTCGGCATCCGCTTCGCCGCCGGCGGCGGCCGCGAGGGCTGGGCCCGCACGCTGCTCACCGCGGTCGGCGTGGGCCTCGGCGTGGCCCTGCTGCTCGTCGCCGCGTCCGTACCGCACATGCTCGACGAGCGGTCCGGACGCGAACAGGCCCGCTCCGAGAGCAAGATCTCGGAATCCCCCGATGTCTCGGCGAAGAAGTCGGACAGCACGGTCCTGCGGATCGACGCGGGAACCGAGTACCACGACCGGACCATCGACGGCTTCCTCATGCGCGCCGACGGCGCCCACCCGGTGCTCCCGCCGGGCATCGGCGAACTCCCCGCCGCCGGGGAGATGGCCGTCTCCCCCGCGCTCGGCGAGCTCCTCGACGCCCCGGAGAACGCGCTGCTCAAGGAGCGGCTGCCGTACAAGGTGACGGCCACCATCTCCGACGCCGGCCTGGTGTCGCCCGGCGAGCTGCGGTACTACGCGGGCAGCGACACCCTGACCCGCGCCACGGGCGGCCACCGGCTGTCCGGTTACGGCGATCCCGGACCCGCGAAGCCGCTGTCGCCGCTGCTCATCGTGCTGATCATCATGATCTGCGTGGTGCTGCTGGTCCCGGTGGCCATCTTCATCGCCACCGCCGTGCGCTTCGGCGGCGACCGCCGCGACCGCCGGCTCGCCGCCCTGCGCCTGGTCGGTACGGACATCCGGATGACCCGCCGGATCGCGGCCGGTGAGGCGCTCTTCGGCTCGGTGCTCGGCCTCCTCATCGGGCTGGCCCTGTTCCTGACGGGGCGCCAGTTCGTCGGGTACGTCGAGATCTGGGACGTCAGTGCCTTCCCGGCCGACCTGGCCCCCGACCTCCGGCTCTGCGTGCTCATCGCCCTCGCGGTTCCGCTCACCGCGGTGCTCGTCACCCTGGTGGCCATGCGCTCCGTGGTCATCGAGCCGCTCGGAGTCGTACGCAACAGCCGCAGCCGCAAGCGCCGCCTCTGGTGGCGGCTGCTGCTGCCGGTCGCCGGACTCGTGGTCTTCGGACTCGGCGGCAGGATCGACGAGTACAGCCCCGTCAATCCGTATCCGGTCGCCGGAGGCGCGGTGCTCGTCCTCGTCGGACTGGCGCTGCTGCTGCCCTGGCTGGTCGAGGCCTGCGTCAAGCGGCTGCGCGGCGGACCGGTGCCCTGGCAGCTGGCCACCCGCCGGCTCCAGCTGAGCAGCGGGGCGGCCTCCCGCGCGGTCAGCGGCGTCACCGTCGCCGTGGCCGGCGCGGTGGCCCTGCAGATGCTGTTCGCCGCGATGAACGACGACTTCAACAGGATCACCGGCCAGGACCCGTCCCGCGCCCAGATCTACGCCGCGTCCGAGATCGTCAGGGGCGACGCCGCCCTGCACACGATCAAGGAGCTCCGCGCCACCAAGGGCGTCACCAAGGTCGTCGGCACCGTCGAGGCGTACGCCACCAAGCCGGGGAAGTACTCGGGCGACGAGATCCAGCCCACCACCTCGTTCAGCGTCGGGGACTGCGCGACCCTGCGCGAGCTCGCCCGGATCACGTCCTGCCGGGACGGCGACACCTTCGTCGTCCACCCCCGGGACAAGGGCCAGGCCGGCTGGGTCGACGAGACCGCCCGCAAGGGCGAGGTGCTCGAGTTCGACAGCTACGGGCGGGGCAAGCCGCTGCGCTGGACGCTGCCCACCGGCACCCGGACCGTCCTGACCCGGCCCGACCCGCTCGGCGAGGAACGCTGGGGGATCATGGTCACGCCCGGCGCGATCGACGCGGCGACCCTGCCGGGAGCCCAGACGATCGCGCAGATCCGCTACGACGAACACGTCCCGGACGCCGCCGAGTACGTACGCAACACGGCGGCGCGGATCGATCCCGGGATGCGCGTGGTCACCATGACCTCGGTCGAGCGCGACCGGCAGTACGCGAGCATCCAGACCGGCCTCCAGGTCGGCGCGACCGCCACGCTGCTGCTGATCGCCGCGTCCATGCTGGTCTCCCAGCTGGAGCAACTGCGCGAGCGCAAGCGGCTGTTGTCGGTCCTGGTCGCCTTCGGCACCCGGCGGGTCACGCTCGGCTGGTCGGTGCTGTGGCAGACCGCGATCCCGGTGGTCATCGGGCTCGTGGTGGCGGTGGCCGGCGGTCTCGCGCTCGGTGCCACCCTGTGCTGGATGGTCGGCAAACAGGTGTCCGGCTGGTGGCTGTTCCTGCCGCTGGCGGGGGCGGGCGCGGCGCTCATCCTGCTGGTCACCCTGCTGTCCCTGCCGCCGCTGTGGCGCATGATGCGCCCGGAGGGGCTGCGCAGCGAGTAGCGCCCGCGACTGCCGGCCGGACCCCTGACTCAGGCCCGGCCGGCCGTCGCCACGCGTACCGGCAGCGCCGCCATCGCCCCGCGCAGCGCCGCCGCGAACTCCTCGAACTCCTCGTGTCTGGCGGCCCCGGTCCGCATCCCCAGCGCCACCCGCCTCGCGGGCGCCGGATCCGCGAAGTACCCGGTGGCCAGCGCGTCGTTGCGGGCGGTCTCGACCGTCACCGCGGTCCGCGGCAGCAGCGTCACCCCCAGCCCCCCGGCCACCAGCTGCACCAGGGTGGAGAGCCCGGCCGCGGTCGTGGTGACCGGCGCACCCTCGGTGCGTCCCGCCTCGCGGCAGATGTCGAGCGCCTGGTCGCGCAGGCAGTGCCCCTCGTCGAGCAGCAGCAGCGGCAGCTCCCGCAGCGCCTCGCGCGGAATGTCCTGCCGCCCGCCGAGCCAGTGGTCGCGCTCCATGACCAGCACGAAGTCCTCGTCGAAGAGCGGGAGTTCCGTCACCCCCGGCACCCCGAGCGGAACCGCGAGCAGCAGCAGGTCCAGCCGCCCGGCGGCCAGCCCCTCCAGCAGCGAGGAGGTCTGCTCCTCGTGCACCTGGAGGTCGAGGTCCGGGTAGCGGTCGTGGACCAGCCGCAGCACGGTCGGCAGCAGATACGGGGCGACGGTCGGGATCACCCCGAGCCGCAGCACTCCGGTGAAGGGCGCCCGGACCGCCTCGGCCTCCTCCATCAGCGCGCCGACGGCGTGCAGCACCACCCGGGCCCGCACCGCGAGCCGCTCCCCGGCGGGCGAGAGCAGCACCTTGCGCGTCGTGCGCTCGATGAGCTGGACACCCAGTGCCTCCTCCAGCGCGGACACGGCCCCGGAGAGCGCGGGCTGACTCATCCCGATTGCTGCCGCGGCGTCCCGGAAGTGCAGATGCTCCGCCACGGCGGCGAAGGCGCGAAGCTGCGCGAGGCTGGGCTGTTTGGGCCGGTTGCCCTGATTACCTTGCACCACTGATAGGCACCTCCGATCATCACGACCGAGTGTAGCTATTTCCGTGATCAATGCACTCTGTGCCAAGGTGGACACCGTCCAACCCTCAGGAACTCCCCCAAAAAGGGAATTCCTACGCTGCAAGGAGAGCGCGTGCTCACTGTCGGTGACAAGTTCCCCGAGTTCGACCTGACCGCTTGTGTTTCGCTGGAGAGCGGCAAGGAGTTCGAGCAGATCAACCACAAGACCTACGAGGGTCAGTGGAAGATCGTCTTCGCGTGGCCGAAGGACTTCACCTTCGTGTGCCCCACCGAGATCGCCGCGTTCGGCAAGCTGAACGAGGAGTTCGCCGACCGGGACGCGCAGATCCTCGGCTTCTCCGGTGACTCCGAGTTCGTGCACCACGCCTGGCGCAAGGACCACCCGGACCTGACCGACCTGCCCTTCCCGATGCTGGCCGACTCGAAGCACGAGCTCATGCGTGACCTCGGCATCGAGGGCGAGGACGGCTTCGCGCAGCGCGCCGTCTTCATCGTCGACCAGAACAACGAGATCCAGTTCACGATGGTGACCGCCGGTTCCGTGGGCCGTAACCCCAAGGAGGTCCTGCGGGTCCTCGACGCCCTGCAGACCGACGAGCTGTGCCCCTGCAACTGGACCAAGGGCGAGACCACCCTGGACCCGGTCGCGCTCCTCTCGGGCGAGTGAGCTGACACCGACATGGCACTCGACGAACTGAAGGCCGCCGTTCCGGACTTCGCCAAGGACCTGAAGCTGAACCTCGGTTCGGTCATCGGCAACAGCGAACTCCCGCAGCAGCAGCTCTGGGGCACCGTCCTCGCCTGCGCGATCGCCTCGCGCTCGCCGAAGGTGCTGCGCGAGCTGGAGCCGGAGGCGAAGGCCAACCTCTCCGCGGAGGCGTACACCGCCGCGAAGTCGGCCGCCGCCGTCATGGCGATGAACAACGTGTTCTACCGGACCCGGCACCTGCTGTCGGACCCGGAGTACGGGAACCTCCGTGCGGGCCTGCGGATGAACGTGATCGGCAAGCCGGGCGTGGAGAAGGTCGACTTCGAGCTGTGGTCGCTCGCCGTCTCCGCGATCAACGGCTGCGGCCAGTGCCTGGACTCCCACGAGCAGGTGCTGCGCAAGGCCGGCGTGGACCGTGAGACCATCCAGGAAGCCGTCAAGATCGCCTCGGTGATCCAGGCCGTGGGTGTGACCCTCGACGCCGAGGCAGTCCTCGCCGAGTAGCACCCGCGGTACCCCTGATACGAGAAGGGCCCCCAGGACGACCGACCGTCCCGGGGGCCCTTCTTCATGTGTCCTCGTTCGTGTGTCCGTTCGGGACGTCAGACCTGCTTCGGCGCCTCCGCGGCCGCCGGTTCCTCGTCGGTGCCGTCGTCGGTCTCCTCGGGCGGCGCTCCGGGCGCGGGCGTGGGCGCCGCGTCCAGTGACGTCGAGCCGTGCGGCGGCGGCGAGTGCCGGCGGGACTCCTCCTGCCCGTACGTCCGCAGATAGCCGACCACCGTATTGGTCACCGCCACCAGCGGCACCGCGACGACCGCACCGCCGATGCCGGCGATCATGCCGCCCGCGGCGACCGAGAGCACCACGGCCAGCGGGTGCACGCGCACCGCGCGGCCCAGGATGAACGGCTGGAGGATGTGGCCCTCGATCTGCTGGACCGCGAGGACCACGGCCAGCACCAGCAGCGCCGTGAACACGCCCTGGGTGACGAGCGCGACGACCACCGCCAGCGCCCCGGACACCACCGCTCCGACGAGCGGGATGAAGGCGAACAGGAAGATGAAGACGGCCAGCGGAACGGCCATCGGCACATCGAGGAAGAAGATCCCGAGACCGATGAAGATCGCGTCGATCATGGCGACTATCACCGTGCCCCGCACATAGGCGGTCAGGGTCCGCCAGGCACGCGGGCCGGCGCCCGCGACACCCGGCCGGGCCTGGGCGGGCACGAGCTTGAGCACCCAGTGCCAGATCCGCTTGCCGTCGTACAGCAGGAACAGCGTGGAGAACATCGCCAGGAGCATCCCGGTCAGCAGCTCCACCATGACGGTGACGCCCTGGAGCCCGGCGGAGGTGATCGCCTCCGTGTTGGTGCCGACGGTGTCGCTGAGGTTCTTCGCTATGTCGTTGATCTGCTTGTCGGTCACATGGAACGGGCTGTCCAGGAGCCAGTTCTTCAGGTCGTCGATCCCGGTCCGCACCTTGTCGGAGAGGGTGTCGATGTTGTCCATGACCTGCCAGACCACGAACCAGCCGACCAGGCCCATGATGACGAAGCCCAGGATCGCCGTGACGGCGGTGGCCAGCCCGCGCGGGAGACCGTAACGCCTCAGCCGGGCGACGGTCGGCTGGAGCATCGCGGTGACGAGCAGCGCACCGACGAACGCCAGCACCACCAGCTGCACCGCGCTGATGACCCGCATGAGCACCCAGAGGGTGCCGGCCAGCACCAGGAGCCGCCAGCCGGCCTCGGCCGCGACCCGCATCCCCCAGGGGATCGCGGCGACCGGATCGGGGCGTGCCGCGACGGAGGGGGCGTACGCGGGCGGCGGCGGCACATGATCGGCCGCACCCGAACCGTCGTCGCCCTCACCGGACGCGGATCCGGCGGACTTCGCCGACGGCTTCCCGCGTGCGGTGTCGTCGTCCTCGTCCGCCGCTTCGGCGCGTCGTTCTTCCAGGCGATCGCCCAGCTTGGTCAGTTCAGCGCCCAGTTGTCCGAGCCACCCCGGCAGTTTCGACATAACCGTCCCTCTACCCCCGTCCGCTCTCCCCACCGCTCCCCCCGGGAACGGCTCCGCCCGACCGTACACGCGCGAAGCCCCCCACCGTAGGACGGCGAGGGGCTTCGCGAGGTTGAGGCCTGAACCTCGGAAGGTTCTAGTACCAGTGGTTGGCCTGCCAGAAGGACCAGGCACCGCACGGGCTGCCGTAACGGCTGTCCATGTAGTTGAGGCCCCACTTGATCTGCGTGGCCGGGTTGGTCTGCCAGTCGGCACCGGCGGACGCCATCTTCGAGCCGGGCAGCGCCTGGACGAGGCCGTAGGCACCGGAGGAGGCGTTGCTCGCGCGGTAGTTCCAGCTCGACTCGTGGTTCACGATGTTGCTGAAGCACTGGAACTGGTCGCCGGGAATCATCTGACGAGCCATCGCCTGGACTTCGGCCACGCTGTACGAGCCCTGCGTCGCGAACGCGGAAGCGCTGCGGACCTCGGAGCGGCTGGCGCGCTCGGCGCGCTCCGCCTTCTCCTTGCGCTCCTTCTCCAGCCTGTCCTCGGCCGCCGCCTTCTTGGACTTGGCGTCCTTGGCGGCCTGCACACGGGCTGATTCCTCGGCGGACTTCTTCGCTGCCTCGTCGGCCGCGGACGCCTGGGCGTCGGCCTGCTGGGTCAGCGATGCGGTCTGCACCTGGGCCTGCTGGCCCGCGGGGATGTCTGCGAGCAGCGTGGTGTCGGCTGCGGTCGCCTCGAAGTTGTTGTCGTCGGCAGCGGGAGTGCTGCCCGATGCAACGCCCACGACGGCGCCTACGGTGGTTACGGCTGTGGCAGATGCCACGGCGAACCCCCGGACCGAGATCCGGCTCACACGGTGTCCTTCCAGCATCGCCCGCTTAGGTGACCTCGCGGGCGCAATCGTGCCCCTGGACACTGGCCTCCCTACTGCTTGGGTCACGGGAGGCACGGGCCCGGTGGGCACTCCCCGGGGGGAGCGCCGCGTGGTGCTCGCGGGCGGCATACGGACGGCGGTTGTTGAGTTGTGTGGTGCGTGGCACCTCTGGAGGTGCCGGTGTGCCGTATGCGGGGCCTGACGGAAGCAAGACTCTGCCGGAACGGGACACGTGGAAGCAATTCTCCGTTGCGTGTGAAAGCTCACACCTCGTTTGGAGCACATGAATTACGGAAATGGTGCCGCAACACGATGCCGCCCGGCTAAGCTCCTTCGCTCGCCGGGCGGCATCAACTCTCCCAAGCCGTATCAGATCTGGCCTTCCTCCAGCATTTCGGTCACCAGTGCGGCGATACGGGAACGCTCCGAACGCGTGAGCGTCACATGCGCGAAGAGCGGGTGCCCCTTCAGCTTCTCGACCACGGCGACCACACCGTCGTACCGGCCGACCCTGAGGTTGTCCCGCTGGGCCACGTCATGAGTGAGCACCACCCGGGAATTCGACCCGATCCTGGACAACACGGTCAGCAGGACGTTCCGTTCGAGCGACTGGGCCTCGTCGACGATCACGAAGGCGTCGTGCAGGGAGCGGCCCCTGATGTGGGTGAGCGGCAGGATCTCCAGCATGCCGCGCCCCAGCACCTCCTCGATCACCTCACGGCCGGAGACGGCCGAGAGGGTGTCGAAGACGGCCTGGGCCCAGGGGCTCATCTTCTCGGCCTCGCTGCCGGGGAGATAGCCGAGCTCCTGCCCGCCGACCGCGTACAGCGGACGGAAGACCATCACCTTCTTGTGCTGGCCTCGCTCCAGCACGGCTTCGAGGCCCGCGCAGAGCGCCAGCGCCGACTTTCCGGTGCCGGCCCGGCCGCCCAGCGACACGATGCCGACCTCCTGGTCCAGGAGGAGGTCCAGGGCGATGCGCTGCTCGGCGCTGCGGCCGTGGATGCCGAAGGCCTCCCGGTCGCCGCGGACCAGACGGACATTGCCCTCGGGCGTCACCCGGCCGAGCGCCTTGCCCCGTTCGGACTGGAGGACCAGGCCCGTGTGCACGGGCAGGTCCGCGGCCTCGGGGACGTACAGCGTCTCCTCGGTGAAGAGCAGATCCACCTGTTCGGCCGAGAGGGGAAGTTCGGACATCCCCGTCCAGCCGGAGTCGGTGATGGCGAGTTCCGCCCGGTACTCCTCGGCCAGGAGTCCGACCGACGAGGCCTTGATGCGCAGCGGCAGGTCCTTGGAGACGACCGTGACGTCGTACCCCTCGGCCTGGAGATTGCGTGCGACCGCGAGAATCCGTGAGTCGTTGTCCCCCAACCGGTAGCCGGCGGGAAGGACGCCGGGATCGGAGTGGTTGAGTTCGACGCGCAGCGTCCCGCCCAGATCCCCGAGGGGGATCGGGGCATCCAGCCGGCCGTACCGGACCCGGAAGTCGTCCAGCAGGCGCAGGGCCTGCCGGGCGAAGTACCCGAGCTCCGGATGGTGCCGTTTGGCCTCCAGTTCCGTGACCACGACGATCGGGAGCACGACTTCGTGCTCGTCGAAGCGGGCCATGGCGTTCGGATCGGCCAGCAGGACGCTGGTGTCGAGAACATAGGTGCGCCTGTCGGGCATGCGGCGCTTTGTGCTGGTCACCACGGAAGGACGTACCCCCTCGGACGAGGTTGGGGTGCGACGGCGTCGCGGAGCATCCCAATGGGAGAGGACGGACCGGGCTGCGGCCACCTTGCGCGGGCCGAGCGCCGGCCCTCCGCGTCGGACGCACTGTATGTACGGTCCTTCGTGTGCAAAGGGCCTCCCGGGCGAGCGGACTCCATGCCGCTCACTTGGACACGACGTCCGCCTGGTTGGTGACCGGACGTCGACCTGTCAGGGATATGCCCTCGAACAAGCCAAGCCATGCCGACCGGGGCCGGTGGGGTGAGCGGGGAGCGGTGGCCCGTGACCGTGGGTGAGGGCGCACCACCTGGGGGTTCCGTCCCCGGACGGCGGACGGGACCGGGATGCCGGACCGGCCGGGAACACCGCCGGGGCCGGAGAACCCTGCGGAATCAGCCTCCGTAGCGGCGGTGGCGGGCCGCGTAGTCGCGCAGCGCCCGCAGGAAGTCCACGCGGCGGAACGCCGGCCAGAAGACCTCGCAGAAGTAGTACTCCGAATGCGCGCTCTGCCAGAGCATGAAGCCCGACAGACGCTGCTCGCCGCTGGTCCGGATCACCAGGTCCGGGTCGGGCTGCCCGCGGGTGTAGAGGTGCTCGGAGATCAGGTCGGTGGAGACGATCTCCGCCAGGTCCTCGAAGGAGGTGCCCTTGGCGGAGTGGTCGAGGAGCAGGGAGCGCACCGCGTCCGCGATCTCCTGGCGGCCCCCGTAGCCGACGGCGACGTTGACCAGTATCCCGTCGACCCCGACCGTCGCCTGTTCGGCCTCCTTGAGGACCGTCTGGGTGTGCGCGGGCAGCAGATCGAGGGTGCCGACGTGGTGGACCCGCCAGCGGCCGTCCGCCACCAGGTCGCGCACGGTGTTCTCGATGATGCCGAGCAGCGGGATGAGCTCGGACTCGGGCCGGTCGAAGTTGTCCGTGGACAGCATCCACAGGGTGACGACCTCGACATCGGTCTCACTGCACCAGCCGAGGAGCTCCTTGATCTTGTCCGCACCGGCCTGGTGCCCCTGCGCGGCGGTGCCGCCGGACGCCTTCGCCCAGCGCCGGTTCCCGTCGAGGATGACACCGATGTGCTTGGGCACCTGGGCGTGATCGAGGCGGGCCTCCACCCGGCGTGCGTAGAGCCCGTACACCAGGTCGCGCAAGTTCACTGAGTCCACCTCTCGGTTCCGTGCGGGCCCGCCCGCCCCTATGCCCGGGGTCCGGGGTCGTCCCCCTGGGGATCGCCGCACCGGAAGGGGGCGATCGCCCCGCCGTGCCTTGGCAGTCCCGAAGGGGCCACATTACTGCGCAGGCGCCGCACCGGCCCAACCCGCCCTGTCACAAGTCCGTGATAAGGAGGGAAACGTGACTGATTCCTCTTCCTCCGCCTTCCCCTACGGTGCCGCCGCCTCGCGCTACGACTCCATGGAGTACCGCCGCACCGGCCGCAGCGGCCTCAAGCTCCCGGCCGTCTCGCTCGGCCTCTGGCACAACTTCGGCGACGACCGCTCCCTCGACGCGCAGCGCGCCATCCTGCGCCGCGCCTTCGACCTCGGCGTGACCCACTTCGACCTGGCCAACAACTACGGCCCGCCGCCCGGCTCCGCCGAGCTCAACTTCGGGAAGCTCTTCCGCCAGGACTTCGCGCCGTACCGCGACGAGCTGATCGTCTCCACCAAGGCGGGGTACGACATGCACCCCGGGCCGTACGGCGAGTGGGGTTCGCGCAAGTACCTCCTGTCGTCGCTCGACGCCTCGCTGAAGCGGATGGGGCTCGACTACGTCGACATCTTCTACTCGCACCGCTTCGACCCGGGCACTCCGCTGGAGGAGACGATGGGGGCGCTGGCCTCCGCCGTCCGGCAGGGCAAGGCGCTGTACGTGGGGGTGTCCTCGTACAACTCCGCACAGACCGCCGAGGCGGCCCGGCTGCTGAAGGAGATGGGCGTGCCGGCCCTGATCCACCAGCCGTCCTACTCGATGATCAACCGCTGGACCGAGAGCGACGGGCTGCTGGACACCCTGGAGGCGGCCGGCATGGGCTGCATCTCCTTCGTGCCGCTCGCGCAGGGCCTGCTGACCGGCAAGTACCTGAAGGGCATCCCGGAGGGTTCGCGCGCCACGCAGGGCAAGTCCCTGAACCCGGACCTGCTCTCCGACGAGGTGGTCCGCCGGCTGAACGGGCTGAACGACATCGCGCAGCGCCGCGGCCAGTCGCTCGCCCAGCTGGCCCTCAACTGGGTGCTGCGGGACAGCCGTATGACGTCGGCTCTGATCGGCGCGTCGAGCGTGAAGCAGCTGGAGGAGAACGTGGCGGCGCTGGCAGGGCCGACGCTGTCGGACGCGGAGTTGAAGGAGATCGACACCTTCGCCGTGGACACCGCGGGCACCAACATCTGGGCCGGACGGGCCTGAACGGACTGCCCGGGGCTCACGTCCGCGGTCGCGGTACGGACCCGGCAGTACCGGGGCACAAAAAAACGGGCCGGTCCGTGGGGGGGGGTTACGGACCGGCCCGAGGGGGGGTTTCCACCATAACCCTTCGTAAGTGATGCTGCGTGCCACGCCACGAAATAATTACTCTCCGAATGTGCGGGACTCCGCTGCGGGCACGGAATCCGGCCCTCCACAGGGCCTGGAGCTGCACGGACGCCCTCCGGCGCCGCCTTGACGCCCGAACGGCCCTCAGGACGTACACAGGATGTGCACATTCCGGTCACCGGCGGCCGCCCGCGGGCCCGGACACCGGCGTCCGCGGGAGCCGCAGAGGGCCGGATATGGGACAACAACTGACCTGATGGGCCGGTAGCTTGCGCAGCATGACGAGACGCACCCCGACCGCGGCCCGGTCCGGAGCGAACACCCGCCGGATGGAGCGCCAGGGCCTGGCCGTCCCGCTCGCCGCAGCCCCGGCCGGCATCGTCGAGTCGATGCCCGCCGCGCACGCCCAGGTCCTGTCCGCCGCCGAGCTCTCCGTGGGGCTGCGGAGCCGCGAGCTGACCCGCGCCGACGTGCGCAAGGCGCTGTGGACGGACCGCACCCTGGTCAAGACCTTCGGGCCGCGCGGCACGGTCCATCTGGTGTCAGCGGCCGAACTCGATCTGTGGACGGGCGCGTTGTCCGCCCTGCCGGTGGGCCGCAGCGCCCACCCGGAAGGCGTACGGATGACGCCGGAGCAGACCGAGGAGGTGCTCGCCGCGATCGGAGAGGCGCTGACCGGTGCGGAGCTGACCGTCGACGAGCTCACCGACGCGGTCGTCGCCCGCGCCGGGGCCTGGGCCGGCGAGCCGGTGGTACCCGCCTTCCAGACGCTGTGGCCGCGCTGGCGGCAGGTGACACACCTGGCGTCCCACCGCGGGCTCCTCTCCTTCGGCCAGGACCGCGGCCGCAAGGTCACCTACACCCGGCCGGACGTCACCCCGCTCGACGGACCGGCCGCGCTCACCGCGCTCGTCCGCCGCTATCTGTACGCCTACGGCCCCGCCACCGCGCAGCACTTCGCCCGCTGGCTGGCGGTGTCCCCCCGCTGGGCCGCCGGCCTGTTCGCCCATCTGGCGGCGGACGGCACCATCGAGGAGGTGACGGACGAGGACGGCGGCACGGCCTGGGTAACGACCGGTGACACCGCCTTCCCCGCACGGCCGGTGCACGGGGTGCGGCTCCTCCCCTACTTCGACGCCTTCGTCATCGCCTCCCAGCCCCGCGAGAAGCTCTTCCCCGGCGCCGCGTACACCCGCGCGCTGGCGGGCGGCCAGGCGGGGAACTTCCCGGTGCTGCTGATCGACGGCACCGTGGCCGGGGTGTGGCACCAGCGCCGCTCGGGCCGGCGGATCGCGGTGACGGTGGAACCTCTCGCGCCGATGACCGCCGGGCAGCTCCAGGAGCTGGAGCAGCAGGTGGCACGGGTGGGCGAGGTACTGGAGGGGAAGCCGGAACTGACGGTGGGGAAGGTGACGGTGGGGGGCCACGCATAGGGCTCGCGCGCGGCCGGGGGGGGGCGGCGTTCGGGGCATCGCCTTGGCTGCGCGCGGGGCTCTCGCGGTGTAGGGCGGCCGTGCCACCCTTGGTCCGTGACGATGCCCGCGCCCATCACCCCCGACGCCCCAGGTGACCTTCGCCGCCCGCTGCTCACCCAGCAGTGGCTCGATCTCTGCTTCGTGCACTGGGCCGCCGCCCCGGAGACGGTGGCCGGGCTGCTGCCCGAAGGGACCGTTCCCGACACCGTCGACGGGGTCACGTACGTCGGACTGGTGGCCTTCCGCATGCACCGCGTCGGATGGCTCGGACTGCCGGGCGTGCCCTACCTCGGATCGTTCCCCGAGACCAACGTCCGCCTGTACTCCGTCGACGCCCGGGGACGGCGCGGAGTCGTCTTCCGGTCGATGGACGCGTCGCGGCTGATCCCCGTGGCTCTGGGCCGGGTCGGCTTCGGCCTGCCGTACGCATGGTCCCGGATGAGCGTCGACGCCACCGGCGACACCGTCACCTACACCAGCTCGCGCCGGATGCCCGGCCCGCGCGGGGCGCGCAGCCGCCTCACCGTACGCACCGGCGAACGCATCGAGTCACCGACCGAGTTGGAGTACTTCCTCACCGCCCGCTGGGGGCTGCACAACACGTTCCTCGGCTCGACGGCCTATCTGCCCAACGACCACCCGCGCTGGCCCCTGCACCGCGCCGAACTCCTCGCCTGCGAGGAGAACCTCATCGAGGCGGCGGGACTGCCCGCCCCGTGCGGCGCCCCCGTCAGCGTCCTCTGCTCCCCCGGCGTCCCGGTCCGCCTCGGCCGCCCGGACAGATCCCGGGACCGGCCCGGGCCGCGCGCCGTCAGGTGGCCGCGGCCGCGCCCCGGTGCCCCCGGGTGAAACGGATGCCCACGGTGTCGCCGCCCGTCACCACGAAGCGGCCGCCCTCGCAGCGGATGACGGCCTCGTGCACCTCGCCGCGCTCGTCCCTGCGCTCCTCGGTGCACTGCACCGTCCAGCCGCCGTCGGGCGGCTGCGGCAGCCGCGCCATCGCGGCGAACTCCCACTGGGCGGCGGGCACGCACCAGTCGGGCAGCTGCGGCCAGGTGCCCGCCCCGACGTGCAAGGTGCCGTCGGACGCGCACGTCAGGACCACCGACTGACCGTCGGCCAGCAGGAAGGCGACCGCCTCCGGTTCCCCCATGCGCCCCTCGGGCCGGTAGAAGATGCCGAGGACGCCGACGACCCTGGCGCCCCTGAGCCATTCGGAGTTCCCCTGTCGCGGGCCGCGGGCCGCTTCCTCGTCGTTGCCGACCCTCATGGCCTGCTCCTTCCCCGTGCGCTCAGCGTCCAGAGTGCCATCCTTCGGGCGCGGGAAGGGGGTTCACCCTCACCCCGGTTTGCGGGCCTCGATCAGAAAACGGGTGGTGTGGGCGACGAACGGGCCTTCTGTCTCGATCCGGTGGTGCAGCGCCGCAAGTTGCTCCCGGTACTGCCCGACGGTGAAGCCGGGCACCATCCAGATCACCTTCCGCAGGAAGTAGACGACCGCTCCGATGTCGAAGAACTCGGTACGCAGCCGCTCGAACCGCAGGTCGACGACGTCGAGCCCCGCCGCCTCGGCAGCGGCACGTGCCTGTTCCGGATCGCGTGCGGCGCGCACCTCCGGGGGCTGCGGGCCGAGGAAGTACTCGACGAGTTCGAAGACACTGGCCGGGCCGACCTGCTGCGAGAAGTACGTACCGCCGGGGGCCAGGACCCGGGCGATCTCGTCCCACCATGTGGTCACCGGATGGCGGCTGACCACCAGGTCGAACGCCGCGTCACCGAACGGCAGCGGCGGCTTGTCCTCGTCGGCGACCACCACGGCACCGCGCGGATGCAGCAGGGCGGTGGCGCGGGCCACGTTCGGCGGCCAGCCCTCGGTGGCGACGGTCAGCGGCGGCAGCTCCGGCGCGGACGCGAGCACCTCACCGCCCCCGGTCTGGACGTCGAGCGCCGCACTCGCCCGGCCCAGGCGCTCCGCCATGGCACGGGCGTAACCCCAGGAGGGCCGCTCCTCGGTGGCCCGGCCGTCCAGCCAGGAGAAGTCCCAGCCGGCCACGGACACGGAGTCCGCCTCGGCGACCAGGGCCTCGAAGCGGGCACGCTCCGCCGCGGCCGCCTGCACGTCATCGGGGGTATCGCTCATACGGGGATGGTCGCAGCCGGGCCCCTCCGGGCGCGACCGCAATACGGTGCCCCCGGCCCGGGAGCGGCCGTACGGCTCAGACGGCCAGGCCGCCGAACAGAATGCCCAGCAGCGCGCCCGCGATCATGAACGGGCCGAACGGGATGCCCGTCTTGCGCCCCGCCCGCCGCAACGCCACCAGCCCCAGCCCGTACACCGCACCGAACAGGAACCCGGCGAACCCGCCGACGAAGACGACCGGCCAGCCGTACCAGCCGAGCGTGACCCCCAGCGACAGGGCGAGCTTCACGTCCCCGAAGCCCATCCCGTTCGGGTTGATGAGGAACAGCACGAAGTAGAAGACACCGAGAGCGGCACCGCCGAACAGCGCGGACAGCCAGGCACCGCCGTGCTCCGGCAGCAGCGCCGCGATCCCGAGGAGACCGGCGGCCGCCGCCGCGGCCGGCAGCGTCAGCCGGTCGGGCAGCCGGTGGACGCGCCGGTCGATCGCCGCGAGAAGCACCGCGACGGGGGCCAGCAGCAGCCACACGACGAGCTCGGGGCGCGTCCCGGTCGTCCCGGCGAGCGCGGCACAGCCGAGGGCGGTGACGACGGGAGCGAGGAGATGCGGGGCGTACACGGCACCGGAGGCACCCCCGGACCCGTCGGCGGACGGCTCCTCGACGGGCTCGTCCTCCGGCCCGGCCGTGGTGCGCACGGAGACGGCCGCGCCCACCTCGGCGCAGGTCGCGCAGCGCGTGGAGCCCACCCAGCCGCGGCCGCGCCCGGTGAGGGCGTGGCCGGCGGGGCAGGTGTCCCGCCATGCGTCGTCCGGTTCGACGGAGAACCGGTAGGCGGCGCGCGGGACCAGCAGTCCGGTCGCGGCACCCCAGAGGGCGGCGACCCCTATCAGCATGGCGTACACGGCATCGACCCTAGGCGGCCCGTGAGCACGGGTCATGGGCCCTGGGGCCCACTCCCGGCCGATACGGGCCCAGAGGCCGTCACCTGGCGCTACCGTCTTGGCCATGGCTCGATGGCGCAATGGAACAGGCACGCTGACGATCACGGACCGGGACGGGGAGCGGGAGACCGAGGTGCCGCTGCGGATAGCGGCCTCGTACCGGCACCGGACCCGGGGGCTGCTCGGTCAGGACGGTGTCGACGGGGCCCTGATGATCACGCCGTGCGGAAGCGTGCACTCCTTCCGGATGCGGTTCACGATCGATGTGGCCTACCTCGACCGGAAGTTCAACGTCGTGGCAGTCCACACGATGAAGCCCGGCCGGCTGGGGCTGCCCCGGCTGCGGGCCCGGCATGTGATCGAGTCGGAGGCCGGTGCGATGGCGGGGTGGGGGCTGCGGCCCGGTACGCAGGTGCGGATCACGCAGCCCGGCTGAAGGGGTGCGGGGTTCTGTGGTGCGGGGTTCCGTCCTCAATCGCCGGACGGGCTTGGGTGCGGGTCCCCCGCGAGGTTCGCCTCTGTCCGGTGGGTGGGGGTGGGGGCCCTCCGGGGCGTCTCCTCAAAAACTGGCGTGGCAACCGGAGACGTTGCGGGGGCCGGGTAGTACGCCATTTTTCTGCGGGGACCCCCCTGCACGCCCCCACCCGGCCCGCCATGCGTCTGAACGCCGACGGTACGAACGCCGCAGACGCAAGGCGGCCGGGTCCGGGGCCGTGCAGGGGAGTCCCCGCAGGACGACGAACGGATACCGGGGTTCGTTCGCGTGGGACTGGAAACGTTCGTCGTTTGAGGAGACGCCCCGGAGGGGCCCCGGACCCCCACCCACCGGGCAGGCGCCCCCGGGTCGCGGAGCACCCGCACACACCAAGCCCGTCCGGCGATTGAGGACGGAACCCCGCCACCCGGACCGGGGCGACCAAGCCGCGGCAGACATAATCGGTCTTATGCCCCCCGCCCCCTCCTCCCAGGTCACCCCCGCGCTCGGTGCGTACGCCGCGGTGCGGGTCGTCGGGCTCGTCGTGTTCTGGGTCGCCGCTTCGGCGGACGGGAAGGACGCGCTGCATCTGCTCTCGGAGCGCTGGGACTCCGTCTGGTACCAGCGGGTCGCCGAGAACGGGTACGGGTACTCGGTCGCGCTCCCGGACGGGGGCGTCCACTCCGATCTCGCCTTCTTCCCGCTGCTGCCCGCGCTGGAGCGCGGCATCGCGGCGGTGACACCGTTCGGCCTCGCCGGCGCCGGGCTGCTGGTCGCGTGGGTGGCCGGGCTGATGGCCGCCTGGGGGATCTTCGCGGTCGGGGCGCGGTTGTACGGGAACCGGGCGGGGGTGCTGCTGGCCGCGCTGTGGGGCGTGTACCCGACGGCGTTCGTCCAGTCGATGGCGTACACCGAAACCCTGTTCACCGCGCTCGCCGCCTGGTCGCTGTACGCCGTGCTGACCCGGCGGTGGATCGTGGCTGGCGCGCTGTGCGTGCTCGCCGGGCTGACCCGGCCCTCCGCCGCCGCGCTGATCGCCGCGCTCGCGATCACCGCTGCCGTCACCCTCGTACGGGAGTACCGGGCGGGTGCCACCGACGGCATCGTCGGCCGCAACGGCCGCATGCTGCTCGGGGTGGCCATCGCGCCGCTCGGCTGGCTCGGGTACGTGGTGTTCGTCGCGGTGCGCGAGGGCAGCGCGTTCGCCTACTTCGACGTCCAGGCGCAGTGGGGCAACAGCATCGACGGCGGCGCGGCGCTCGCGTCGTTCATCGTCGGCCTGCCGCTGCCCGGCATGCTCGGGCTGTGCGCGGCGCTGGCCGCGCTGGGCTGGCTGGTGTCGTTGTGCGTGCGGCAGCGCCAGCCGCTGCCCGTGCTCGTGTACGGGATCGCCATCGTCGTCATCTCGCTGATCGGCTCCGGGTACTTCGGGTCACGGCCCCGGCTGATGATGCCGGCCTTCCCGTTGCTGCTGCCGCCCGCCGTCGCGCTGGCCGGGGTGCGTTCCACGGCCCGTACGGTGGCCGTCGTCGCCGTGCTCGCCGTGGCGTCGGCGGCGTACGGTGCCTGGACGCTCCTCGGGTCGGGACCGCCGTGACTTGGGCCCGTGGGCCCAAGCAACCTGCGGGTCCGGGTTGTTACCGTGCAGAGTCCCTGCGGGAACGGCATCGGCGGGAGCGGTCAGTGAAGAAGGCACGTACGGCAGTCATGGCGGCCACCACAGCAGTGCTCTGTCTGGCGGCGGTCGCCTGCGGGCCGGACGGGAAGAAGTCCGAGCCGGACGGCGGCAAGGCCGCGGGCACGCCCTCGAAGCCGGCCGCGAGCAAGTCCGCCGCCCCCTCTCCCACCTCGACCCCCACCAGCAGCGGCGAGGTCCTCGACAAGGCCGGGCTTGCCCGGGTCGCGCTGACCACCGGTGAGGTGGCGGCGTACGAGGTCACGCCCATGCAGGGCGGCGACGAGACGGGTACGGAGCGGTCCGAGAACAAGGACTGCCGGCCCCTCGTGGCCGTGATCAACGGCGCGCCCGAGCCCGCCCCTGCCGCCACCGTCTTCCGTACCGTCATGGACAAGTCGGAGGAGGGCCGGGACGACCAGACGGTCGTCACCGAGATCCTCACCTCGCACGCCGAGGACTCCGCGCAGCAGCTGATGCGCGGGGTGCGGGACGCGGTGCGGGCCTGCGCGGGCGGGTTCCGCACGTCGAGCGAGGACGGCCCGTCCACGTACACCGAGGTCAAGCAGCTTCCGCTGCCGCCGGCCGGGCAGGAGAGCATCGCCTACCAGGTGACCGGGAGCATCGAGGGCGACAAGGTGCCGCTGGTCTTCCAGCTGGTGCGGACCGGGTCGACCGTGGTGACCTTCTATGTGGCCGACTTCGTGACGGCGAAGACCCCGGAGCTGCCGGCCGGACTCGTCGCCGCGCAGGCCGCCAAGCTGCCCTGACGGCCGGCTCTCATTCCCCGCGCAGGACCACGTCGGCGGCGAGGGCTGCTCCCGCCTCGTCGTACAGCTCCAGCCAGCGCTGTTCGTCCGCCGCGTTGCCGGCTCTGATGCCGAACGTCCAGGTGGGGTCGAGGAACAGCGTGGTCCCGCCCTCGAAGTCGAGGGCCAGGCAGGTGCAGACGTCCGGGCCGGCGCCCGGTGCGCGGTAGACGCGCAGCCGGGTGCAGTGCAGCCTGTCGCGGCCGTCGCCGAAGTGCTGTTCGCCGCAGCTCGCGACGATGACCTCGTCCTCGGCGTCCGTGAACAGGTCGATGCCGCTCCAGTCGATGCCGTCCACCACCGAGGTGGACAGCCGGTCGAACTGGCCCACCGACTCGAACCTCAGCAGCCCCTCGTCCAGCCGGAGCCAGACGACGAGGGGCTGCGGGCGGAACTCGGGTACGTCGTCGTCCCGGTCCAGGTATCCCGGGAGGAGGACGTCGCGGACGGCGTGGTCGCGCAATGCCTTCTCGGCCGTCTGCCAACCGCTCATGTCCGCTCCCCGCTCCGGCCGGCTACTTGACCGGCACCTTCTTGGTGATCTGGATGCCGGTGTCCATGCCCTCGCCGCTCTTCAGCGCGGTCCAGAAGTCACCGTTCTCCTTGAGGACGACCGTGACGCCCTTGCCACGATAGATCAGTCCCTCGGGCTCGCCCTTCTTCAGCGTGCCCTTGCCGACCAGCTTGAACGTACCGTCCTTGATCGCGTTGGCGATGTCCGTGCGGAACTGCGGGCCGTCCTCCTTGAGCTTCTTGTACTTGGTGCCCAGCGCGTCCTCGATCAGCTTCTTGTGACGCTGGAAGTGGTCCTTGAACTTCTTCGGGTCGCCTTCGCCCACGCCGGGCTTGTTGGCGGCGTCGACCTCTTCGGGCGACATGTCGCAGTCGTTGTTGTGGACGAGTGCGGTCGCGGAGCCGATGCCCACGTAGTAGGTGTGCACGCCTGCGACCGTGAGGTCGTACGTCGTCCTGCGCTGTGTGTAGCGGGTGACTCCGGTGACGGTCAGCGTGGAGCCGGTGTCCGTGCGCAGGGTGTCGCCGCGGCCGATGTCGCCCGCGTCCGTCCAGCGGTCCTCGCCGGTCAGCCAGAACGGGTGGGTGTCCGTGGCGGTCAGCCCGGCCGATGCCCCGCCGGTCCGTACGGTCAGCCGGGTGAAGTGCTTGTCGTCGTACGTGGTGATGGTGCGCTCGACCCGGCGGGCCGCGGTCCGGCCGGTCAGCGGGTCGGTGGCGGTCACCAGGTCACCTGGGCGTACGGCCTCGATGGACACGGTGCGGCCGTCGGCGAGGAGGACCGGGGTTCCCGCCAGGAAGCTGTGCTTCGCCGGGCAGGTGGTCGGCTTCTTCTCGTCGGGTTTGTCGTCCTTCTTGGGCTTCTTGGCGTCGTCGAGTTTCTTTCCGGCGTCCTCGAGGGCCTTCTCGGCGTCCTTGACCTTCTTCCGGCTCTTGATGAGCCCCTTCAGGCCGTCGTAGAGGTCCCCGCCGTGCTTCTTGAGGGCCTGGATGAGCTTGTAGGCCTTCTTCCACTTCCAAGGGGCCCCGTACTTCGCGGCGAGTTTCCCGACCGCGCCGCCGATCAGGCTGAGCAGGATGTTGATGAGGGTCTCGGTGCAGGCACCCATGTCGCCCTTGGTGATGCAGTCCAGGGCGTCGGTGATGCCGAGTTCGTCGGCGAGGATCTTGGCGAGTTCCTTGGCGGCTTCGATCGCCTTGTCGCTGTTGGACTTCTCGTCCTTCTGCGCGTCCTGAAGGTCCTTCAGGGCCTTGTCGTAGTCGATCTGCGCGGGGGACTTGTCCGAGCCGTCGGGGTTCTTGTCCGAGGCCGGGTCGCCGTCGCCGGCGGCGTTCGTCCCGCCGTCCTGCGCCTGTGAGCCGGCGCCACCGCAGTCGCCGCCCCCGGTGACCTTGCAGACCTCGACACCGAACTTCTTCGCCAGGTCCGGCCCCACGCCCGTGGCCAGCAGCGCACCCACGATGGCCACGACCACCAGGGTCAGGCCCACGTACTCCAGCGCACCCTGGCCCCGGTCACGCCGCCCCCGCGCCGCCCACGGCAGCCGCACACCCGTGCGCGGCACGGCACGCCGCGCACTGCGACGCACCCCGCGAACCCGACGACGCAAATCCCCCATGGATGCCATAGGCAGACCGTAACGACCGTCGCCGCCGGGCGTCTTGGGCCCTCGGACCCAAATACCGCCCACCGGGCGGGCGTTCCGGTGGCCTGGGCCCGAACTTGGGGCCAAGGGCCCAGGTCACAGCCCTTTTACCGCCGTACGCTCTCGCCACACCCGGATTCGGCAGTGCGGGAACAGACAGCGGTACAGGCGTCGGAGAGGGAGAACCGTGAACGGTGGCAGCGGCTGGGAGAACGGAAGCGCGGGGCACCGGCCCCCGGGGCACGGTCCCGGCCGGACCAGAGCGGGCGGCTCCGGCGGAAGAGGCGCCGCGGTGTTCGCGCTGGCCCGCAGCTGGGTCACCGGCGCCGTCGTGCACATCATCGCCGGGTACGTGATCTCCCGCGGGCTCGTCGACATGCTGGCCACCGACGAACGCCTCGACGTGTTCACCTGGCGGCTCGGGCTGCAGCACGTGCCGGCCGTGTTCACCACCGTGCTGGCCGTGCTGGCCGCCGCCCGCGTCCTCCCCGAGGAGCAGCGCGACTCGCGCCTGCTGTACCTGTCGGCCGCCCTGGGCGCCCCGCTCGCCGCACTCGGCTACGGGTACGCGGTGCTGTGGGACGTCTCCGGCATGGAGGGCTTCCTGATGCCCGTCGTCACCCTGGCGACGGGGGCTGCGGTCGGCCTGTCCGTCGACCGGCTGATGGAGGACACCGACCCGGAGCCCGTGCAGGCCGCACCGTACTTCTGGCGGGACGGCGGCGCCGGGGCCACGGACTATCTCGGGGGCATCAGCGTGGCCGCCGGTGTCGTCGCGGTGCTGGCCGGCACCGGGGTCGGCGGCTGAGACATCGTTGTCCGGGGCGCCGTCCGGGCGCCCGGCACGGCCGGCAGGGGCTCACGTCCCTGCCGGCCGTGCGCGTCGGCTACCGGTTGGGCACGTCGCTCCCGTAGACCACCCAGGGCGACTGCTCGAAGGAGCTCACCCCGGACAACTGCGGCTGTACGGAGGCTATTTCGGGCCGGACGGCGAGGGTGTCCGGCCAGTGGTCGAAGTACACCGTCCCCTGCTCGATGAACCCCCTCCAGTCGGTCGCCGCCGACGCGCCCTCGCGGTCGACGACGAAGCCGACACAGAGCACCGACGCCCGCCCGATCGCCTCCCGCACCGCGCGGACGACCGTCTCCCGCTCGTCCCGGCTCAGGCCGCCGAGCAGGAAGCGCAGTGCGACCGTGCCGTCGTCGGTCCGCCGGACCCGGGCGGGGACCTCCGCGCCGCTGCCGAGCCAGAGCAGGAAGTCGACCTGGTCCAGGCGTTGCAGGCCGGCCAGGAGCACGAGCTGGTCCCGTGTCACCCAGGACTGGGTCTCGGTGTGCTGGGCGACGCGGGACCGGCCCGTGTTCCCGGCGGGGTGGGGTGCGGCGTACTGGGGTCCGGAGCCGGTCAGCGTGATGCGCCGGGTGACCGGGTGATCGGGGCGCACCCCCGCCGCCTCCAGGTCGCCGAGCAGCGACTCCGCATCGGGGCGGTTCCAGCCCAGGTGGTACGAGTAGAAGAATCCGTCACTCATCGACACGTCACCTCATGAAGAAAAGTCTGGGCACCCCGAAGTCACCCGGGCGCATGCCGGGATGAGAGGTGACCGCCCTGCTGGTCAGGTAGAGCGTGAAGAACCTTGTGCACGCGAGTGCACCGACCCGGTCGCCTGTCGGCGGCATCACGGGGCGGGGCGGCTCACGGTCGGTCATCACGAGCGTAATGAGCGATGTGCGCCGGTGCGTGGGCCCACGGACCCACGGGCGGACCCCAATGGGCGGGAAAGCGGAGGCCGGTGAGCCGTAGCATCGGTGCATGCGAAGGCAGACGAGGGGTTCCGGCATGACGGCATGGGTCCAACCGGTTTCCGGCGAGGCGCTGTTGGCGCGTGCGGACGGTGTGCGGCGCACCTACGCCGAGGCCTTCGCCGGCCCGCCGTGGCACGAGGACCCGGCCATGGCCGACGGCTATGCGGAACGGCTGGCCCGGGACGCCGCGCGCCCCGGCTTCGTGGCCGCGCTGGCGCTGAGCAGGGACGGGGACGGGGATGGGAGCGGGGACGGGGGCGGTGGCGCTGTGGTGGGGTTCGTGACCGCCTGGACCACGCCCGCGCCCTTTCCCGCCGACCGCGGCTACGCGCGCGTCGCCGCCGCGCTGGGCGCCGGGCGGACCGCGGACTGGCTCGTCGGCGCGCTCGAAGTGGACGAGCTCGCGCTCAGCCCCGGCGCCCGCGGGAGCGGTCTCGCGGCGGAGCTGCTGGAATCCGTCACCGCCCGGGCACCGGAGGGCCGTTGCTGGCTGCTCACCTCGGTCCGGGCCGAGCCCGCGGTGCGTCTGTACCGGCGGCTCGGCTGGCGCCAGGCGCTCGGCCCGTCAACGGGGTCGGACGTCGTCGTGTTCCTCGGGCCGCGGCACCCCGGGCGGCCCGACACGGCGGACGGCCTTTAAACGATGGACAGGGGCCCTGCCACCGGCGATCGTGTACGGCGATGACACGCACCGATTCACCTGACGCCTGGGACGAGCGCACCCAGCTGACCACCTTCCTCGACTACACCCGCGCCACCGCGCTGGCCAAGTGCGAGGGGCTCTCGCAGGAGGACGCGGTCAAGGCGCCGCTGCCCGGTTCTCCCCTGATGACCCTCGCGGGTCTCGTCAACCATCTCCGCTGGGTGGAGTACTTCTGGTTCGAGGTCCAGTTCCTCGGCGGGGAGGACAAGGGCCCGTGGACGGACGAGGACCCCGACCGCGAGATGCGCATCGCGGTCGACATGCCGCTCGCCGACGTGCTGTCGGAGTACGAGGCGCAGAGCGCCCGCTACCGGGAGCTCGTCGCGGCCCATGATCTGGACACCCCGGCCAAGAACCCGCGCAGGGACGGCCGGCACCCCGATCTGCGCTGGATCGTGCACCACCTCATCGAGGAGACCGCCCGGCACAACGGCCACATCGACATCATCCGCGAGATCGTCGACGGCACGACGGGCGACTAGACGCCCCCGGGGGCCTGACTTCGGTCCTGATCCGCTTCCTGACCCCGGTCCTGGCCCCGGTCCTGGCCCCGGTCCTGGCCCCGGGACGTGGGTACGGCACCGTCCGGAACACCGCGCCGCGCCCGGTTCAGCTCGACGTTGAACTGGGCGCCGGTCAGCAGCGCCAGGTTGGTGAACCACACCCAGATCAGGAACACCACCAGCCCGGCCAGTGACCCGTACAGCCTGCTGTACGAGCCGATGTACGTCGCGTACAGCGCGAATCCCGCCGAGGCCACCAGCCACAGCAGCGCCGCCAGCACCCCGCCCGGCAGGGCCCTCCGGGTGCCGCGCGCGGACGCCGGTCCGGTCCGGAAGAGGACCATGATCAGGCACGCGACCAGGCAGAGGAGCACGGGCCACTTCAGGACCGCCCACACCGCGTCCCCCAGATGCGCGAGCCCCATCCGGTGTCCGAGCCAGCGGGCCAGCGGCCCCGAGAGGACGAGCGCGAACGCGCTGGTCATCAGGAGCAGCAGCAGCCCGATCGCGGAGACGACGATGATGTGCGCCTTGCGCAGGGCGGGCCGGTTGTCCGGCACCCCGTGCATCGCGTGCAGCGCCCGCCGGAAGACGGCCAGATAGCTGGAGGCGGACCAGACCGCGCTGACGGTCCCGGTCGCGACGAGCAGCCAGACCGCGGTGCGCTGCTGGGTGGCGGCCTCCAGCGGCTGTCGCAGCGCGGCACCGGACTCCGCCGGGGCGAAGGCGGTGATGTCGGAGATGAGCGCGTCCGTGGCGCGCGGATTGGCCAGCCCGATGACGGACACCGTCACCAGGAGCGCGGGGAGCAGCGCGAGGATGGCGTAGTAGGTGAGGGCCGCGGCCCAGTCCGACAGGTCGTCGTTCCACAGGGAGACGGGTGTCCGCCTCAGTGCGAGGGGCCACTTCCGTCCCCGGCCGGGGCCCTCGGCCGGGGTGCCGGTCCCCGGGCGGCCCGTCTCGGGGCAGCCGTCCGTGCGGGGCGGTGGCCCGGCGGCGATACCGCTGATTCTGCTGAACACGGATGAGGCTCCGGGGAGGTAGAGGGGCTGTAGGGGCTCGGCACGGTCGGGTGTCTCCCGCGGAGAAGCCGCGGGAGGCGGAGGGGGACGCCGTGTGCTGCCCTTCCTCTTCTGCTCCGGTTCACGTCCGGTACACCCGGTTCCTCCGGATGGCGGGCGCAGCTGACGCCCGCATGGCGTACTCCCCGTCCCCGACAGTGGCGCCGGGAGCCCGGCGCCACTGTCGGACCCCCGCCGTACGCTCCCCGTATGAGCGTCTCTCTCTACTACAACGCGCACCGGCCGGCACCGCTGACCGATGCCGAGTCCGCGTCCGTCGCACGCGTCGTCGCCGCGCGCACGGCGTCGTTCCCCTACGACGACGAGGAAAGCCTGTACGTGTACGAGCGGGACGCGGGCACGGCGCAGGAGATCCTCGCCGGGTCCACCAAGATGCCGTTCGATCCGGGTCGGCTGATGCCGGTGATCGCCCATGTGCTGGATTCCGTGACGGAGCTGCGCCGGGCACTGCCGGATGCGGAGTGGCGGGTGCACATGGACGATCTCGACGTCCCGTGGGACGAGGCGGAGGGCTACGCCCTGCCGGGGATGCGTGACGAGGACCTGATCGCCGAGCTGTCGGCGGCCCACGGCGAGGACGGGCTGCCGGGATGAGCGAGGGCGGCGCGGGAGGACCGGCGGGTCCGTCGCCGGAACAGCGGGGGCTCATCGCGTTCGGTGAGGCGTTGTACCGGCGCACCGCTCCGGACGCCGATCTCGGTCATGTGCTGCTGCCCGAGGACGATGCGGTGGCTGTCGTGCACCGGGTGCGGGGCGGCGGGAGCATCCTGGTGGCGGCCGACCGTTCGGTGCTGTTCTTCGGCTCGGCGCGCGACATCGGGGCCGCGCTGACCGACTTCCGGGCCGGGGTGCGCACCCCGGTGGAGCGGTTCGGCTAAGGGCTGTCCCGCAATTCCTGGTGGATCAGCGCGCGGCGTCAGACGCGGTGCATCGCAAGGCGGAGGGATGCCTGAATACTGGATGTATTCAGGCATTCCGACAACGCGGCGAGGTGCCGTAGCTGTCGTCGCGCGCCCGCCAGGAATTGCGGGACAGCCCTTAGGGCCTGTCCGGCGCGGCCGGACCGCCTCATCGCCTCCGGTAGTGGCCGGCGACGGCGGCGAACGCGGCCTTGGGCTCCCAGGGCAGTCCGGGGTAGGTGGTGCCCTCGCGGTTCTCCAGGACCTTGACGATGCCGTAGCTCGCCCGGTCCAGATCGTCGCGGGGGTCGCCGTCGGGGCGGTGCACGTGGTCGTACAGGGCGAAGGTGAAGACGAAGGCACTGTCGATGCCGCCGGCCTCGAAGGCGTCCAGCAGTTCGCGCAGATACGCGGCCTGGCCGGCCTCGTCGCGCTCGTGGGCCCCGTCCAGCCGGAGGGGCCCTCCGGCCGCGTCGTACTCGACGACCTCCAGACCGCGTGCGCCCCGGTCGCCCGCGCCGAGGTAGCAGGCGGAGCCGAACTCGGTGACGGCCACCGGCTTCCCCTGCGCGACCAGATCGCGCACGCCGTCGGCGAACCGGTCGGCGACCTCGGCCGAGCGGTAGAGGTCGAGGGACACGAGGTCGAAGGGGGTCCAGTCGACGCCTTCGAGCGGTACGGCCGCGTATGTCACCCGGCCGCCGAACCGCGCGCGGACGACCTCCGCGGCCTCGCGGAGGAAGTCGTTGACGCGCACGCCGAGCTCACCGAGGACCGCGCGCAGGCGGTCCGGCCGGCTCAGCAGGCCGACCCGGTCCTGCGTGCTGTCGCCGGGCAGGAAGCCCTTGTTCATCAGGCTCAGTTCGGCGCCGGTGACGAACACGACGTCGGCGCCCCGCAGCCGTATCCGCTCCGCCCGCTCGGCGCAGTCGGCGAAGAGTGCCAGCATCTCGTCGGTGGTCAGCTCCAGCGGATAGGGCGAGAACCAGACCTCCAGGCCGAGCTCGGCGGCGTACGAGGCGGCGAACTCCACCCGGTCCGGATCGCCGCCCATCACGCGGACCGCGTTGCAGTGCAGGTCGTCACGGATGATGCGCAGCTCGCGCCGGACCGTGTCCGGGTCGAAATGCCTGCGGGAGGTGGCCCCGTCCCTGACGAAGCCGGTGTCGTAGCTGATACCTCTGGCGCGCATGCGCCGCCTCCACTCGTCGGGAACACTTACGGTACGGACCGTACCTTAAGTTTCGCTCACCGGGGCCGGACAGCAGAATGGGAAGGTACGGGCAGTACCGACGGAGGGACGTTCGCATGGCAGAGGACGCGAAGGGGCAGCCGGGCACCGGCCAGACCCGGCGGCGCGGAGCCGTCCTGGAGGAGGCGATCCTGCGCGCCGCCGCGGAGGAGCTCACCGCGTCCGGGTACGCCGGGCTGACCATGGACAAGGTCGCCGCCCGCGCCGGCACCAACAAGAACGCCCTCTACCGCCGCTGGCCCAACCGCCTCGCCCTCGGCATCGCCGCGTACCGCCAGCTCGCCACGACGGTCCAGCCGCCCGACACGGGCACACTGCGCGGCGACACCCTGGAGTTGCTGCGCCTGGCGAACCGCAACTGGAGCTCCCCGTTCGGCGCGATCCTGCGCGAACTGCTCTCCGCCGCCGGCGGCGCGGCGGAGCTCCTCGGGCAGTTGCAGGACCAGTCGGGCGACGCCGGGACCGCGCCCTGGCTGACCGTCCTGGGCCGCGCGGTCGCCCGCGGCGAGGCGGCCCCGGAGGCCCTCCACCCCCGGGTCGCCACGGTGGCCATGGTCCTGCTGCGCAACGAGTTCGTGACGCGCGGGGTCCCGACCGCGCCCGACGACGTCCTCGTGGAGATCGTCGACGAGGTGTACCTGCCACTGGTGCGGCACCGCGGCCCGGCGCCGCACCAGCCGGCCGCCCCCTCAGCCCGCCCCGAATCCCGCCCCGAAGCCCGTCCCGAGCCCTAGTCGGCCGCGCCGACGCCGACGTCGGTGTCGGTGTCGGTGTCGGTGTCGGTGTCGGTGTCGACGGGAAGCGCGGCCGGAGCCGCGGACGAAGGATCCGCCGGAGGCCCGGGCGGCCAGGGGACATCGGTGAGCAGCGGCACGATCGTCTCCTCCTCGTAGTCGAAGTGAGCGTTCAACTCGGCCGACATGGCGTGGAGTTCACTGCGGAACCCTTCCGGGTCGGCGATGCCGATGCCCGCCAGCAGCACCGCGAGGTCGTTCTGGATGCGGGCGACGGTGCGGTGTTCGTCGCGAAGCCGGTCGAACGTCTCGCCCAGATCCGGGTGGTACCGCGCGATCCCGGGGAACAGATGATCGTCCTCACTGGTGTGGTGGAACTCCAGCGCCTGGCAGAACGCCAGACAGCGCTGCCTGATCTGCAGCCCGAGCCCCGGGGCAGGCGGCTCGCCGGGTCCCCGGTGGGCGGCGCGGGCGGCGAAGTGCGCGTCGGTCTCCGCCTTCACCTGCCGCAACTGGCCGCGCAGCCAGTTGTGGACCTCCATCACCTTGTCGGCGAGGGTCCTGATCTCGCGGGGCCGCCCCTCCCACACCTCGGGATCGGCGCGCTCCAGCACGACGGCCGGCGGGATGCGGGCGGGCGACGCGGCGAGCAGTTCCTCGTCGTGCGGACCCCGGACGGGGACGGCGAGCGCCTGGTAGTCCTGCGTGCCGATCTCCACTCCCGGCGGTGGTCGTCAGCAGGAGCAGGTCCCGGCCGGCGAAGGGGCCACCGACCTTCCCCCGGTTGGCGCGGAACTCCTCGATGAGGGATCGATCGCCGATGCCGCCTGTGGCGGCTGCTTCGGCTGCGCCGGCTGCTTGTTCAGAAGATGTGGGCATACGGATGTCTGTCTCCGGAAGATGATGACTGCGCGCGCGGCCGCCGCGGCGACTGCGAGGCGGCCGCGCGCGCATACGGACGGACGCACGAGGACGTGCGAAGACGTGCGAAGACGTGCGACAACTGCGCTACGTCAAAGGCTCAGATGCAGAGCGCGGAGTATGGACTCACGACGGGCTCCTGCGTACGGGGTGCTCGCCCGACCGCCGGCCGGCCCACTGCTCTTTGGCCGGCGTCACGCGACACCGCGTCCATTACAGACAGGCACCGGGCGAGCTGTCAACGCGGCCGGGGCGTCGGCCGCTCCCCCGCTCGCGTCCGTCCGCGTACCTCCGCGGCGCACATCCGTCCAGCACACCCGCCCGGCACACCCGCCCCGAGCAAGCGCTGTCAGAGGCGCGTGAGAAGCTTCCGTCAACAGCGGTACACGACATGTGCCGTTGAGCAGGTCGAGTACATCCCAGGGGGGATTTCTCCATGATCAATATCCGACGTCGCCGTGCGCTCAGGGGTGCGCTCGCCGCCACCGCCGTCACGGCTGCGATGGTCGTCACGGCAGGTACGGCGTCCGCCTCGGGCGACCCGGCCGGTGCCGACCGGGCGCGTGCCGCGGCCGAGACGGCGCACGGCGCCCCGCAGGCCCCGAAGCAGGGACTGCGTGCCGCAGCCGAATTGGTGGAGACGCCCACCTTCCCGATGACGGCCGTCCACAAGAAGACCGCCAATCTGTACCTGTACTTCGCGGACCGCAAGGGCGGGTTCGAGCCCCAGTACGACGTGGGTGTCACCTACGAGTTCGCCGCCGCCGCCATCGATGTCGACAACGACAAGGACGGCTACAGCGAGGCCACCTGGAACCTCCGCAAGGACGGAACGCTCCACTACACCTGGAGCGACGACCTCGACGTGTACACCAAGCAGGTCGGCAAGGGCTGGAACATCTACACCACGGTCCTCTCCCCGGGGAACCTCGGCGGGGCCAAGGAGGCCGACCTGATCGGCCTGGACAAGGCCGGCGTGCTCTGGGGCTACCTCGGTTACCCCGACGGCACGGTCACCTCGCGCACCCGGATCGGCGGGGGCTGGGGCCAGTACACGCAGCTCGCCGGCCAGGCCGACCTGACCGGTGACGGCAAGGCCGACATCGTCGCCCGCGACACGTCCGGCGTCCTGTGGCTCTACAAGGGCACCGGCAACTACAAGGCGCCGTTCGCGGCCCGTACGAAGGTCGGCGGCGGCTGGAACACGTACGACCGCCTCCTGTCGGTCGGCGACCTCGACTCCGACGGCAAGACGGACCTGATCGCCCGCAAGACGAACGGCGATCTGTTCCGCTACTCGGGCACGGGCAACGCCGCGGCCGTGTTCGGCAGCCCGGTCAACATCGGCCACGGCTTCCAGGCGTACAACCTGCTGTAACCGGAGCACCCGCGGACAACGCCGCGACGCACAGGACGGGCCGCTTCCCGGCAGGGGGCGGCCCGTTTCGCCGTCTGCCGCGCGGAAGGGGAGCACCGTGCGCCGTCCGTCCGTCCGTCCGTCCGCCCGTGTATCGCGAGCGTATGGAAAAGCGCATACGGCACCGCAACGGACCGCCGTCTGCAATGGGGCCATGGACCCGCACGCTGCCCTGTCGACCTCGCCCCGCCGCGCGCGCGGCATCATGCTCCTGGGCCTGGCGGTCCTCGGCCTGGCGGGTGGTCTGTTCGTCATCCGGAGGCCGCTCATGATGTCCGCGCCGAGGTGCGTGGCCGGGCGGTGGCACGGCTGCCTCGACACGTTCAACGGTGTGGTGCTGATGACCTTGGCCGCACTGCCGTTGGCGGCGCTCGTGGTGTGGGCGCTGGCCCGCCGCCGGCGTGCCGCCGGTGTCCCCTTCGCATGGCGGCTGTCGGTGGCCGAGGTGGGCATGGTCCACGGGACGGCACCGTTTCTGTGGATGACGATGATGACCGGCTTCACTGCCCGCCGGGCCGGATCGCCGCGAACTTTGCCGCCATGACGGGCCCCAGCTCGCGGACGATGCCGTGCCCGGGCTTCCCGGGGAACGGCAGGTACGCCAGGAACGACGTCACCACGACCTCGTCGATCTCGGGAACGCCCCGGGAGCTGCGCTCCTCCAGGAACCGCAGAACGCTCCGCCAGTCCAGCGCGTCCCCGCCCTCGTCCCCGTCCCCGCCCTCGTCCCCGCCCTCGTCCCCATCCAGGCCGAGGTACGACCGCACCGTCTCCTGGGTGACGTCCCAGAAGAAGACGTGCGGCAGCACCGCGTCCTCGTTGAACACGTGTGTGGCGTAGAGGTCCTCGAAGGCGGGGATCTCGGCAACGAGGTCCCTCACCAGCCGTATGTCGGGGGTCATCGGGTACTCAGCGCTCCTCGTGATCATCAGGAGAGATCGACTCCTTCCGACACCGCCTCACGCAGGGCATCGGGAAGGGTGACGTCCGAGGCGATCCCATCCAGGGACCCTAGAACGGGTGGCGTGCCGGCCGTCGCCCGGCCAGTCACGAGCCGTTCGGTTCAGCGGTGGGGGCCAACGCCTTCCAGAAGGCGTGGTGGTGGTCGGCCGCGAAGTCGGTGCGCCCGGTGCGGTCGGACGCGATCCGCTGCACGTAGGAACCGCGGGGCGTGAACCGCTTCCACGTGGGCGTGCCGGGTCCGTTCACCTGACCGGTGGCGGCGAACCGGCTCCAGTAGGCGATCGCCGTGTCCGACAGCCGGGCCTGCGCGGCGTCGAGCGGCTCGAAGAGGTCGTTCTCGAACAGGTAGGCCAGGTCGACCATGTGGCCGGTCCCGAGTGAGAAGCTCGCCGGCCTCGGTACGCCTCTGAAGTACGGGGACGTCGCCTCGGCGAAGTCGTAGGCGTAGACAGGGGTGTAGCGGGCGAGCGCGCGCTGGGTGTCGAGCGCCGCGGTCGACCACTCCGAGTCGGTCAGCACGGCCGACAGTGCCGCCCCGGGTGCCGGGTAGTCGGCGGCCGGGTACTCGGCCAGGACAGCGGGAGCGTCCTTCCCGAACTGTTCGGTGACCTTCGCGGCATAACCGTCGGCGGTGAGCGGCTTCCCCGTCATGATCTCGTCGAGCCCGGCCAGTCCGCTCATCTCGTCGTGGGTGGAACCGTGCAGCACCGGCACCCGGGCGAACCGTCCGGCGGCGATCGCCTGCGCCGGGGCCTCGGGCAGCACCTTGCCGTCGACCACGGGGCGATAGCCGTCGTGTCCGGAGGCGGATGCCTTGATGAGGTCGGCGGTGATCCTGCCCCGCAGGCAGGAGTCGACGGTGCGCACCTCGTCGCAGCCGGCCGCCTCGGCCACGGCGCGGCCGTTGGCCTCCGCCTGCGTGCGCGAGAACGAACCGTCCGGCCCGACGCAGCCCGCGCTCTGGACGATCGCCTTGTCGAAGAGCCCACGGGCTCCGGGTGACACGAGCTGGGCGCAGACGCTGTAGCCGCCGCCGGACTGACCCATGATCGTGACGTTGCCGGGGTCGCCACCGAAGGCACCGGCATTGCGGCTGACCCACCTCAGTGCTGCCTGCTGGTCGAGAAGCCCGAGGTTGGCCGGTGCACGCAGGCCGGGCGCACTGAGGAAACCCAACGCCCCGAGCCGGTAGTTGATCGTCACGACCATCGCGCCCTGTTGCGCGGCGGACAGTTGGGCCGCGCGATACGTGGCGCCGTCGCCGTACGTGAAGCTGCCGCCGTGGATCAAGACGATGACCGGCAGCCGGCCCGCCGTCCGCGCGGCCGGAGTCGTCACATTCAGGTAGAGGCAGTCCTCACTGCCCCCGCCCTCGATCGCGATGGGCTGATCGGTCGGCTGTCCACAGGCGCTCCTCCGGGCGCGGGCGTCCAGCGGCGACGACCAAGGGCGCACCGACTGCGGCTCCTTCCATCTGCGTTCCCCGGTCGGCGGGGCCGCGTAGGGAATGCCCTGGAACGTACGCACCGCACCGGCGACCGCGCCCTGCACCGGCCCTTCGGCCGTCGCCACCCGGGTGGGAGCGACGCGGGCGGAGTCAACGTGGGCAGAGGCGACGTGGGGCTCACCTCCCCAGGCGACGTGGCTGCCGGGGCGGGCGTACGCGAGGCCGGTCGTGTTCAGCGCGGTGGCGAGCGCCGCGGAGACGATGACCACGGCAAGGGCGCCGGCGCGCGACCTCCTGCCACGAACACGGGCACTGGCACGGGCACGGGCACGGGCACTTGCACTGGCGCTGACACGGGCACTCATCCGGACTCCTGGGATCGGCTGAACCTTCGACGCTCGGAACGCTAGCCAGGATTTGGGCACTTGCGCAAGACGTTCGCCCAATACGATTGTCTAGAGCGTTTGCCTGGCGCAACCGTTCAGATCGTTGCTAGGCTCCGCGCCATGGGAAACCGGGAGAAACTGCTGGAGGCCGCCAGGCAGTGCCTCTTCGCGAAGGGCTACGAGCGCACGACGGTCCGCGACCTCGCCTCTGCGGCGGGGGTCAGCATGGCGGCGATCGGCTACCACTTCGGCTCGAAGGAAGCCCTGCTCAACCAGGCGCTCTTCGAGGCGCTCGACTCGGGAGGCGAGGCCCTCGGTCCGTCCACGGACGACGCCGACCTCGGCGCACTGTGGGGTCGGCTGATCGAGGCCTTCTCGGCCAACAAGACCTTCTGGATGGCCAATCTGGAGACCGTCCTGCGCGCACAGCGCGATCCGGAACTGCGCGAGCAGATGACCGCCGGGCTGGGACAGGGACGCAGCGGCATGGCCCGCGAGGTCACCGGAACGGCCGAGGCCGATCTCCCGGAGGCGACGATCCGCACCCTGGGCTCGGTGCAGCTCGCCCTCGTCAGCGGCCTGATGATGCAACACCTCACGGACCCCGAGTCCGCACCCTCGGCCGAAGAGGTGATCGAGGGCCTGCGGGCACTGACCGCCTACCTGCCCGAGAAGGCGTGAGCGCTGGACGAGTCCCCTAACGAGGCAGCGCCACCCAGGACTTGGCGCCCTGCTGTGACTGCGGCGCCTCGCACATCCCCCACTCGCCGCCCCACTCGTCCACGACGGCCGCGAGGAGCCAGAGCGCCCGTCGGCGCCGGGCCTCACAGAGGGCGGCCAGGCCGGCTTCGCCGTGGTGCGGATGCTGGTCCCACACCAGGAGACGGACCGCGTCGTCGCGGTGCCTCAGGGATACGTACAGCTCCTGGCCGGGACTCATGCGGGCGGTGACCGAGACGAGTTCGGTCACCGCGTACGCCACCGGCCAGACGTACGGGCCGAGGTCATGGGCCTCCAGTGCGGCGGCGGCCGCCGTACGGGCGATGCGTGCGCTGCGGAGGTCGCCGGGGAGGGTGAAGCTCAGCGAGAGCCCCGCCCCGGAGCGCCCCTTCGGACGCAGGTAGGGCTGCGGGCCCTGCCGGGACGTGGCGTACCGCGGGTACGGATCGGGCGTGCGCGTCGCGTCGATGACCGGGCAGAGCGCGGTGTGCGGAGTTGAGTTCATGGCTGACTCCCCTGTTACGGGTGGCGAGTTGGCGGTATCCCTCTTCCTCGTGGGCGCGCACGATTGGCTCTCGCGATCCGGACGACGAGCAGTGGCCTGTCTCCCTGACGCGGGACCGCCCCTCCCAGGGAAGGAGGTTGCGGGCAGGACCGCGTGATGCACTTCTTGCTGTCGTTGCGTGAGTGGTGCGTTACCGAATGTAGCGCATGGAGGGTAAATTTACCCTCCCCTCCTGGTGGATGAACCCTTTCGTGGTCACTCAGTGCGCGCACGCGGCAGACTGCCAGTGATCGCCCGCGGAAAGGAACGGCATGGCAGCCAGGCCCTCCCCCACCGAACGTCAGAAGCGACTAGGTGCCGAGCTGCGAAGGATGCGCACGTCGGCTGCCGTATCGGCCGAAGCCGCCGCCGGCTTGCTCGGGGTGGACCGCGGAAAGATCTCGAACATCGAGTCCGGCACTCGCCCCATCACCGCAGAGCGCCTACGCACACTCGCCCTCAACTGCGGTTGCACGGACGAGAGATACATCAACGGTCTCGTCGAGATGGCGCAACCCAGTGCGCGCGGATGGTGGGAGCGGTACAGAGGCGCATTGCCTCAAGGCCTGCTCGACATCGCCGAACTGGAGGCCTCGGCGATCCGCATGCGTGCGGCGTACTCGATGCACATCCCAGGCCTCCTCCAGACCTCGGACCACGCCCTGGCGCTCTTCCGTGTCGTCGTTCCCCAACTACCCGAACGTGAGATTGCTCTGAGGCTCGCGCTCCGCGTCGAACGGCAGACGATCCTGGAGGGGGGCGCACCCCCGCCCTACACAGGCATCGTCCATGAGGCCGCACTTCGCATGCAGTTCGGTGGTCGAGCCGTGGCTCGCGCCCAGCTCGACCACGTGTTGGCCAAGTCCGAGCAGCCGAACGTGACGCTCCTGGTCATCCCGTTCGAGTCCGGCGCCTTCCCCGGTGCCGGACAGACCGTCCTGTACGCCGAGGGTGCTGCCCCCCAGCTCGACACCGTGCAGATCGACAACTCGCACGGTCCCCTCTTCGTCCACTCGGAGGCACAGTTGGCGAAGTACCGGTCCCACCTGGACTGGATGGAGGGAATCGCACTGCCTCCGGACAGGTCGCGGGACTTCATCCGTACGATCGCACGCCAACTGTGAGGAGATGACAGATGCCGGACGTCATATGGGAAGACTCATTCTGCGGTGAGGGCAATTCCTGCTACCGCCTCGGGACGGACGGAGAGGGCAACAGCTACATCGCCGTCGCCGGCGCCGAGGACCACTTCCTGACCGACAGCCGTGAGTCGCTCCAGCAGCTGATCCGTGACATCAAGGCCGGCAAGGCCGACCACCTGCTGTAGGCAGTTGCAGGCAACGGGGCGGGGCCCCCGGCAGAGCACACCGGGTCGCGGGCATCCGCGACCCGGTGTGTCACGACCCCCTCGGCCACGACCTGGTGGACCGCGACGCGGCCACCCACGACGCCTAAAGGCCTTTAAAGAACTCAGGGAAATAACCCAACCAGACCCCACCCCACCCCTGCCCTGACCTGCGTCACTCGGACGGGTGACATGGGGCAACTGGGCTGGATTTGAGGCGGGTTGGCTGGCATATGCTCGCCGCGACAACCACAGACACGAGACGGCCCCGGCCGGGACTCTAATCCCGGCCGAGGCCTGACCACGAGGAAGTAGTCCCTTCCTGATGGCTACCCCGCAGGCTATCGCGCCACCGTGCGCCCAGCCCGGCTCCCCCGGCACTCCCGGTGCCCGGCCCGACGTCACGCCGACATCCGGCGTCATCCACGTCAACGTCCGCCACACCTCCGGCTTCACGGTGATCGGCAACCACCTGGCCCAGCACCGCGGTCTCTCCCTCACCGCGATCGGGCTCGCCGCACACATCCAGTCGCTGCCCAACGGCGCGAAGATCGGCATCAAGGCTCTCTCCGCCCGCTTCCCGGAGGGCGAAGTCCGCATCGCCGCCGCCCTGCGCGAACTGGAAGCCACCGGCTACCTCCACCGCAGCCGCGAGCCTCTCCCCGACGGCCGCATCGTCACGCGCACGTACTCGTACAACCAGCCCGGCGCCAAGATCCCACCCATCCCCACGCCACAACCCCGCCGCAGCAAGCCACGGGCCACGCCGGTCACGGCCCCACCCGTCACCCCGGCGCCCCCACGCGACGCACGCACCGCGCCCACCGCACCCGCCACCCCGCCCGAGCCGACGCAGCCACCCGCTCCCGTCTTCGTACCGGCTCCCACAGCCCCGAGGAAACAACCCCCGCCGCTCCCCCAGCCCCACGCCCCCAGCCAGGAACTCCACCAGGCCGCCGCAACCCTCCTCGCCGACCTTCGCCGCCACACACCCCAACTCGGCCTACCCGAGGGAGAGATCAAGGCGCTGGCCCCCGGCGTCGCCGCCTGGCTCGAACGCGACGCCCACCCCGACACCATCCGCCACGCCCTCACCTACGACCTCCCCACTCCGGTCAAACACCCCGCACGGCTGCTCCGGCATCGGATCACCACGCTCCTGCCGCCCCCGCTCCCCGGCTTGAAGGACCTGACCCCATCCCGCCGCAAGGTGATCGTCATCCCGCTCCAGAACTGCGACACCTGCGACCGCGCCTTCCGCGCCCACGAACCCGGCCACTGCCGCGACTGCCGAACCACCACGCACGCAGACCTGCGTGCAACGGCCTGACTCCCACCCTCACCCCGAACGGACCCGCATGGTCAGCTCACCCCACGAAGCGATGCACCGCATCTTCCAGGAGTACCCGGGCCTCTTCTCCCGCGTCTCCGAAGTGCTCGGCATCGACATCCCGCAGCCCACCTCGGCTACCGTCCTGCCCACCGACCTCACCGAGAACAGCCCCGTCGAACGCCGCGTGGACACTCTCCTGCGCATCGAAACGCAGGACGACGGCCCCTTCCTCCTCGCCGTCGAAGCCCAAGGCAAGAAAGACCCACGCAAGACCACCAGCTGGCCCTACTACGTCAGCTACCTCCACAACCGATACGGGGCGCTGCCCGTCCTGCTCCTGGTCGTCTGCCAGGACCACGCCACAGCCGAGTGGGCCGCCCGCCCCATCACCATCGGCCTCCGCCAATGGCCCACCCTCACCCTCAACCCGCTCGTCGCAGGGCCCCACAACATGCCCGTCATCACCAACGTCGCCGAAGCCCGCAAGGACCTCGCACTCGCCACCCTCGCCGCCATCACACACGCCGACAATCCGGACGTCGGTGCCATACTGAAAACGCTCTCCTCCGCACTGCGCGAGGCACCGGACAACATCGCCGAACCCATCGTCGAACTCACCGCACAAGGCCTGGGCAACCGCCCTGCCGCACAACAGTGGAGGAACCTGGTGGCTGTGGACACCTCTTTCTACAAGTCCTTCATCTCCGAAGAAATCCGGGCGGAAGGCCGGGCCGAAGGCCAGGCAAAGGGCCAGGCAAAGGGCCAGGTCGAAAGCCTGCTGCTGATCCTCGAAGCGCGCGGCATCGCCCTCACCGACGAGACCCGCGAAGAGATCGACACCTGTACCGACCCCAACCTCCTCCGCCAGTGGCTCCACCGCGCCGCCACCGCCACCACCGCCGAGGAAGTCTTCACCGAGCAGTAGCCCGGCCTCTACCCGGTGCCGTCGCCGCCCGCGCCAGGGCAGCGACGGCAGCCGGCCGACGGCCCACCCACGGAGGAGCCCGTAAGCCGCCACTGCCACCACCGCCGAGGACCTGAGAGTTCCCATCCCCGTTGCCACTGACGTCGACGGGGGACGATCCTCTGCGTATGGACCTTCCACCGCAAGTGATCGAGCTGAGTGACCTGACGCTCCGCCGTTTCGATCGCGAGGCGGACCTTCCGGAGTTGTTCCAGGTCATCGCGGAGTCGCTGGATCACCTGCGCCCGTGGATGCCCTGGGTCGCCGATCACAGCCTGACCAGGACCGCCGACTTCCTGGCCCGCCGCCAGGAGGCCTGGGAGGGCGGCCGGGAATTCACCTACGCGATCGTGCTGGACAGCGCCATCGTCGGCGCCTGTCAGCTGTTCCGGCGTGAGGACAGCCCGGACAACGGGCGCGAGATCGGCTACTGGCTTCATCCGGCAGTCACCGGCCGCGGCGTGGCCACCCGCGCGGCACGCGCCCTGGTCGACCAGGCCTTCCAGTCCCCCGACGTCGACTACGTCGAGGTCGTCCATGACCCGGCCAACCTCGCCAGCGGTGCGGTCCCGGCCCGACTCGGCTTCACCGAACGCCGTAACGGCCCCATCGAGCGCCTTGCCCCGGGCGATACCGGCAAGGCTCAAGTCTGGCGTCTGGCTCGCCCTCGGGCGGACGGGACAGCCTCGTAGCTCTGTTCGCGGGAGACCGTGGAAGTGGATGCCGGTGACTGCTCAGGGACGCTCCCCGAGATGGAGCACCTGGCCCGCGCGCTGCGGAACTCCGGCATCGCTGCCGCGGCCGCACGCCCTGGGCGCGACGCCCAAACGAGATCATCGGTGGCCTGCAAAGACTGACGGCCGGTGCCGTATGCGAATGGCATACGGCACCGGCCGTCAGGCGCGACCCGAAGCGTCGATCCCAGCGCCGTCAGGAGCGTGGATCAGCTCTTCGAGCCTTCCGCACGCGCGAAGGAGACCTCCACGCGGCGGTTCTTCTTGCGGCTCTCCTCCGTGGCATTGCTCGCGATCGGGTACTGCTCGCCGTAGCCACGGATCTCGTACGAGATACCGGTGCCGGCCAGCGCCTTGTCGAGCACACCGTGCACGGCCTCGGCACGCTGCTTGGAGAGGACGTCACCATGCGCGGAGGAACCGAGATTGTCCGTGAAGCCGAAGACCCGGACCTTCTTGGCATCCTGCTTCTTGATCTCGGCAGCGATCGCGTTGATACGGCCATTGGCCGCGGAACTCAACGTCGCGCTGTCCTTGCCGAAGAGGACCTCGGCCTGGAGCGAGAACTTGATGTCGGAGTTGGTGTCCTCGCGGCGCTCCTCGCCGCCCATGTCCTCGATGACCGACTTGATGTCGAGCACCTTGACGGGGGCAAGGGTTGCGCCCTCGGGGAGCTTCAGATCCGAATCGTTCGCGTCGATCTTGACGGGCGGCGCGGCAGACGCCGACGGATAGGGACTGTCGTCCGCCAGGGCCTGCGGTGCGCCCACTGCTCCGAACGCGAGCACACCGGCAAGAACCGTGATCGCCATCGGGGCGGACACCCTACGCGTGCGGGTGAGGGTGCCGCTCATCAGGAGATCTCAATCGGCGCAGGGGCAAAGCCGTGGAACAGGAGGTCAACCTTGGTGGTGGTGTCCGGAGGAGACGGGAACTGAGCGAAGAAGGTGATGGTCTTTCCCGCGTCGAGGAACGCGGTGAAGCCCGTCGTCGTCAGCGGACGGTTGTCCGTGTCCCGCAGAACGTAGTAGCGCTTCTTGCCCACCGAGTCGACCAGGGTCATGTCGGCCAGAGAACGGTCCTTGAGTGCAACCGCGACCTCTTGGCCGTTCCAGCCAATGGGGATGGTGTAGCTCTTGCCCGAGTTGTTCTTGAGCTGTCCGGTGACCGTGAGAAACCCACCGCTGTCACGCTTGGCCGAGTTGATGGCCATCTCGATGCCGGCGTCGTTCTTGGACGTCACCATGACGGTGCTGGTGTCCGGAACGGTCTCCCCGCCGCCATTGCCCTTGTCGGACTTGGACGGCGAGGTGGAGGCCTGGGACGCGGCGTCCTTCGGCTTGTTCCCGTCGTCGCTGCCGCAGGCGGTCATCGAGAGCGCCAGGGTCGCTGCCAGCACGGCAACACCCCCGGCACGGCGCATGGTCCTCACGTGCGGATTACTCATCGGTCCAGTTCCTTTGCGTTTGATCGTGGTCAGTCTTCGGCCAGGCGAACGTCGAAAAGCAGGGTCATATCAGGCATGGCAGCCAGACTCTGAGGGCTGACCACCCACACCAGCCCGCTGACACAGCCGACTGTGCCGATGGACGGCGACGTAATGATCGGGTTCGGGACGAACTTGCATCCCCGATTGTCGAGGACTGCGACGGCCTCCGCCTTCGCCTTCTTCCCCTCAGTACCCGGTACAAGGTTCGCGCTCATCGACTTTCGCGACTTCAGATCGACGTGGTAGCCCCAGCGCATGTCGCTAACAGGCTGACATTCGACATCGGTGGCGTCATTCCTGGCGCCGAACGAAGCAGCCATGGAACAGCCGTCCATCCCGACGTAAGGGGTGTTGAACACCTCGGTGTAGAAGCCCCTGTCCATGACGTGGGCCATCAGGTCCAACTTGAGCAGGCGGCGGGAGTCCTTGGCCGCTGCCAGAACCGTGGCATCGGCGGCGGTCTGCGCCCCGTTCCGCTTGACATCGGCCTCACCAAACGCAAAGAACACCAACGCAAGGAAGAGCAGGCCCGTCACCGCTGTGATGTACAGCGGTGCGGCCTGCCCTGCCTCGGACTTCATCCGACGGATCACCCGTTGAGGACCGAGTTGATCTTCTCGGTGAACTTCGCGCCGATGGTCGCGCCGAGGTTCGTCTGCAGCAGTGCCACGACGATCGCCACCACGAGGATCGTGATACCGACGTACTCGATCGCGCCCTGACCCTTGTCGCTGCGGCGCTTCATGGCGTCCACGGCGGTGTTCTTCCAGCCGTTGATGTACGCCTGCGTGGTGGTGGCGGCCTTCAGGGTGATGTTCGACATGGTGTTCCCCTCCGAGTTCGGCCGACCGGAAGTCGGCCGACACTGCTACGTAAGTCTTCGTGTCGTTCGCGCTTCCGGCTTCCTCCTGGCCGGTCTCGCTTTCGACATGAGAAACGTACGTCGGGGCAACACCCACTCGCATGGGCCTGCGGGCCCAACTCCGGGCCCACTCCGTCAGTTGGGCCTTCGGGCCCATCGTCTGCTCAGCCATGCCTCGTCGACCCCCCGGACGACATGCGGTGCCAGACGGCGATGGCCTCGCCCCGGCTGCCGGCGTTCAACTTGGCGAAGATGCGGTTGATGTGGTTCTTGACGGTCTTCTGACTGATGAAGCAGGTGGCGGCGATCTGCTGATTGGTCATGCCCGACGCGATCAGGTCCATCACTTCCACCTCCCGTTCACTCAGATCCCCCGGCACACCCTGGGGTGCCGGGAGGGGAATCCCTGAGGACGAATGTGCCACAGATGATTGCGGAAGCGAAGCCTTTTGCGGGAATCCGTGTCCTGCCAACTCCGCCCGCACACCCCCGACCTGCTGATCAGTCCCAGGGCTCGGCCTCCAGGCCCCGTGCGTGTCGTGTGCGGGTGCAGACATTTGCCCTTGTGGGACAGAGGGGCGGTAGCCCGGCCCCGTGAACGCCGTTCCCAGCCCTTCGGGCAACGGCCGACCGTCCTGCCCCAGACCTCCGCCCCCACGCACCGACTCCAGCAGCGCACTGCTGGCCGAGTACGTGAAGTGGGCCCGGCCGTCCTTGATGTCACGGACGGCGGCCACCAGCTGGTCGGCGGTGAACTCCCCGTGCACCAGATAGCCGCCGGCGCCCAGGCGCAGCGCCTCGTGGACGATCTCGCTCTCCCGGCTGTACGTCATCATCAGCACCGGGGCCAGCCGCACCAGATGGGGCAGGGCCGAGATTCCGTCGACTCCGGGCATGCGTACGTCCAGCAGTACGACATCCGGGCGGTGCTGGACCGCCATCTCGTACGCCTGCCGACCGTCACCCGCCTCCGCGACCACGTCGATGTCGTCGCGGCCGTGCAGGAGAACGGTCAGGCCGGCCCTTACGACGGGGTTGTCGTCGGCGACGACCACACGGAGCGGCCGTGCCACGGGCATGGCCTCGGGGCTGGGGAACGCCGGGAATCCACCGGGAGGATCGGGTGTGGGGACACCGCCGGTGGGGGGCGAACTGAGCGGGCTGGGATGCGTGGACGTGTGCTGCGAGACATGCGGCTGCTGCGTCCACTGCTCTCCGGAGCTGCGGGAGATCTCGTCCGACATGGTGCGGGCCTCCTCTCTCAAGGATGGGGGACTGTGCGGTGATCAGGAGCGGTGGGGCGTATTCAGTTGTTGGGTCTGGCGGGTTGACCTGGCACCTGCGTCAGCAGCGGCGGGTACGCGGGCACGGCTGGGGAAACGGGTGGTGCCAGGTTCATCGCGGCGAGCGACAGGTCGAGTCGGACCTCTGTGCCTCGCTCCGCCCTGCCCCGGCCGATCCTGATGCGCGCGCCTATCGAGGCGGCCCGTTCGACCATGCCGACGAGGCCGAAGTGCCCGGCCTTGCGCAGGTCCGCCAGCGAGGTGCCTCGGGGAAGGCCCTCGCCGTCGTCGTACACACTGATGCGCACCACGTCGCGGACCAGCCCTGCGGAGACCTCCACATAGCTGGGCCGCGCATGACGATGGGCGTTCTCCATGGCCTCGGTCGCGATGGTGAGGGCGTGGCGGGCGATGGCGTGAGGGATGGGCGGGACAGGGCCGTCGCCGAGGCGGCGGAAGACGGCCTTGACTCCGTGCCGTCGTTCGAAGTCGGCCGTACGTGCGTTCAGTTCGTCGACCACGTCCACTCCGCCGTCGAGGCCCGACTCCCTGCGCAGGTCCGAGAGGAGTTCCCGGGACTCGGCCGCCGCGCGACGGGCCGAGCGTGCGACGAGTTCGGCCTGGTGCTTCACCGTCAGCGGGTCCATGCGGTCGGCCGTGCTGGCCAGGCCGTCGGCTGCCATGGCCAGGCCGTGCAGGGTCTTGGCCACGGAGTCGTGCATCTCGCGGGCCAGGCGTGCGCGCTCCTCCTCCACCGCACCGCTGACCGCGAGGCGGGCGCGGGTCTCCGTCAGCGCCTGGGACGCGGCACCGAACCTGAGCAGGAGGCTCCGCAACGTGCTGCCGACCGCTCCGGCCATGATGCAGAGACCCACCACGAGGAGGGCCGAGGCGTCCGCGTCGACCTCCTGACTGACTCCGTAGGAGGCGGCCAGCAGCAGCGACTGCAGAGCGGCGAAGATAGCCCCGCCGCGCCAGCCGTACACCAGGCCGGCGAGGAGCGGGGTGCAGACCGTGACGTACGAGAGCGTCGAACCGGGGCTGGCCGCGAACAGCAGCAGAGCCCCGAAGAGCATGTCCACGGCGAGCAGGGCGGGGTGCCTGAGGAGGATCGGACCGAAGCGTTCCCAGTCACGCATCAGCAGGTAGGACACCATGACGGTGACGAGTACCGCCGCTCCGACCAGCCAGCTGCCCAGTTCGTCGTGCACGCCGGTGAGAGCGAACGGGGCAGCCAGCGCGGTCATGGCGAGCCGGAAGCCGAACAGCTGACGGCACAGCGCCTGCAGTGCGTTCAGCTGGATCGGCAGGGCCGGCACATGGCCGGGGGTGCTCTCCGGTGTCTGCGCATCGGGGCCGCCTGTCAGGGCGGGCCCGGTCGGTCGGGGGCCCATCTTGGTCCTCTCACCTCCTCGTCGATTCGTCTTGCCCTACTCGCACGCGCACGCGTCAACCGCCGAAGACATCGCCGATGTTGACGTTGGCCGCGTAGTAGAAGCCGACAGCGATCAGGATCATCGTTCCGGGAAGCATGAAGCTGGTGACGATCAGCGTGGCCTTGGGGACGGCCTTCGACGCCTTGCGCCGGGCGTTCTGCGCGTCGGTGCGGCGCATGTCGTTGGCGATCTGGATCAAGGTGTCGACGATGGGTGCGCCGAGTTCCTCGCCCTGCTGAAGGGCTGAGACGAACATGGACACCTGCTCGGACTCGTTCCGCTTGCGGAGCTGGTCGAAGGCGTCGCGGCGGCTGACACCCATGTCCATCTGGCGCAGCGTGATCCGGAGTTCGTCCGCCCACGGGCCCTGGTACTTCTCCGCCACGCGTTCCAGCGCTTGGCGGAAGCCGAGTCCGGCCGAGACGACGACTGCGAGAACGTCGAGGAAGTCGGGCAGTGTGCGGTCGATGTCGTCCTTGCGTCGGCCGATGGCGGACCGGATGATCGCGTCGGTCCAGAAGAAGCCGTAGACCAGCAGGATGATCGCCAGGACGAGCTGCCCGTTCATGAGCATCGCGAGCGCGGCGATGACCCCGAGACCGCCGTAGAAGGCACGCCGCGCCGCGTAGCGGTCGACGGTCATGCCGTAGGGGTTGCCCGCCATGTCCAGCTTGCGCCGGACCTTGTCCACACGCTTGGGACCCATCATCGACAGGACGCGGGGTGCATAGCGCATGCCCACACGGTCGGACAGGGAGCCTGCGGCGGTGGTACGGGTGGAACCGACCTCCAGCGCGAGCTCCATGTCACCGGGAAGCTTGGCTTCGGCACGGTACATGCGGATGCCTTGGAAGGCTCCGTACACGGCGAGTCCGAAGACGGCCGCTATCAGAAGATCCATGATGTCCTCTCCTTGTCGATTCCGGCCGTCAGATACGGACGCGAGTCATGCGGTTGATCAGGAAGAACCCGAGGGCGTAGAGGCCGGCGGCGACGAGGACGGCGATCCGCCCCGGCGTGGCAGTGGTCATGTCGTCGAGCGCACCGTCCCGCATGCCGTTGATGATGAGCAGGAAGCCCATACCGAGGATCGGCACGGCGACCGCGGTCACCTTCACCTGGGACAGCAGGGTGGTGACTTCTCGCCGGGTCTCCTTGCGCTCCTCCAGCGTCCCCGTGAGGTTGCGCAGGGAGGAGACGATGGTGCCACCCGCCCGGTTGGAGAGGATCAGGGTGGAGACCAGAACGGTCAGCTCGCGCGAGGGGAGGCGCTCGACGAGTTCGTTCATCGCGTCGTCGAGCGAGTGTCCGACAGCCAGCCGGTCGGCCACCCTGCGCAGTTCCTCGTGTGCCGGGTCGTCGAGTTCGTCAACCGCCATGCTGATGGCGGTACGGAGTGCGAGTCCGGCCTGGGTGGCGTTGGCGAGAACGCGGGTCAGCTCCGGAAGCTGGTTGATGAACGCCTCGGTGCGCTTGGCGCGCTGGTAGTTGAGGAAGGCGTTGCCACCCCAGAGGCCGATGAACGCGGCCAGGAGTCCGAAGAACGGCGCGAAGATCGAACCGACCACGAAGTAGAGACCGAGCAGTGCCGCCACCACGTAGACGAAGTACTCGCCGGGGGTGAGGTCCAGGCCGGTCGCCGCGATCTTGCGCTCGATCCGCTTGCCCAGAGAGGTCTTGCGCAGACGCCGGTCCACACCTCGGAAGCGGCGGTTGCGTCCGCCGATGGTGAGCTGGCCCGTCTGGGACATCCGGTCGGCCAGGATCTGCTGCTGAGCTTTGCCCGACGAGAAGATGTGCACGCCTATGACGGCGAACAGACCGGCGAGCAGTGTCACGCCGATCGTCAGGAGCGGAAGATTATCCATGTCGGGCGAGGCCTTCTGGGTGAGCGGCGGGCTGGGGACGTGACGGGGAGGGAACGAGATCAGGCGGCGGCTTTACGCATGTTCAGCTGCTCCTCCGTATGGGCGACGCCGAATGCTGCCGGGATCGCCTCACTCGTCGCGTAGAAGCGTTGGGCCACCCGTCGGGGCAGCGGGTAGTACTCGAACTGGCCGTAGATCCGGCCGTCCGCCGCCATCGGCTGGGCGTTGAAGCGGCAGACCGAGATGATGCGGTAGTCCTCGCGGCCGTGGGAGTCGACGACCGCGATCTCGGTGATGCGGCGGGAACCGTCGGCGTGACGGGTCAGCTGCACGATCACGTCGACGGCGCTGTTGATCTGGTCGTGGATCGCCACGAAGGGGATCTCGACCTCGGACATGGAGGCCAGGGTCTGCAGACGCATCAGCGCGTCCTCGGCGTTGTTCGCGTGGACGGTGGCGAGCGAGCCGTCGTGACCGGTGGACATGGCCTGGAGCATGTCGAGCGTCTCGCCGCCACGGACCTCACCGACGATGATGCGGTCGGGGCGCATACGCAGGGAGTTGCGGACCAGGTCGCGAATGGTGATCTGGCCCTTGCCCTCCACGTTGGAGGGGCGGCTCTCCAGCGTGATCACGTGGGACTGCTGGAGCTGGAGCTCGGCGGAGTCCTCGATCGTGACGATGCGCTCTCCGTTGGGGATCAGACCCGACAGCGCGTTGAGCAGGGTTGTCTTCCCGGTACCGGTCGCCCCCGACACGATCACGTTGAACTTGGCGCGGACCAGACCGGAGAGCAGCATCAGCATGTGTTCGTCCAGCGATCCCAGCCCGATCATCTCCTGGAGCGTGAACGCCCTGGGGAACCTTCGGATGGTGAGGATGGGCCCCTTGAGGGAAAGGGGCGGGATGATGACGTTGACACGCTCGCCCGACGGGAGCCGGGCATCCACCATCGGATTCGCCTCGTCCACACGGCGGTTGACCGTGGAGACGATGCGTTCGATGGTCTGCATCAGCTGTTCGTTGGACGAGAAGCGCATCGGGAGGAGCTCCAGGCGTCCGCCCCGCTCCACATAGACCTGATCAGGCCCGTTGACCATGATTTCGCTGATGGAAGCGTCTTCGAGGAGCGGTTCCAGGATGCCGAGCCCGAGGGACTCGTCGACGACCCGTCGGATGAGCTGCGACCGCTCCACGGAGGAGAGGACCGGGCCCTCACGGCTGATGATGTGGCCCAGGACGCGTTCGAGCCGCGCCCTGCGCTCGGCCGCCGCGAGGGCGGACATCTCGGCGAGGTCGATCTCTGCCAGGAGCTTGGCGCGGTAGACCTGAACCAGCCGGCTCTCTTCGCTCAACCCGTTGGTCGGCTCCGGACTGGTGATACGCGCCCGCAGGCTCATTTCCTCAACTCCCTGGTGTGGTGCGGCGATACTGGGTCAGTCGGTCGGCATGGTGGCTTGCTTGGTGACGGACCCGAACTTGAACATCGGCAGGAGGGACGGAATGGTGACCTTCACCTTCACGGTTACCTCACCCCAACTACGCGAGGGGGTGACCTTGGCCCTGTCATCCAGCCAATCGCTCAAGGAATCGTGTGCAACCGAAACCGCGCGCGGGTACTGGTACTTGTCCGACCCCACTCGCGCACCCGCCCTGGCCGCTGTGCCGGCCTGCTGCGCCGCGTATACACCGATCCCGAGCTGAACCACGGCAAGCGCCACGACGAGCAGGAGGGTGAGAACACCCACGTACTCGACGGCGGCCTGGCCCCGCTGTCGGGTGGTGCGGCCCGCGGGTACGCGTCCGACGACCGGCTGTCGCCGTAGTACGTTCGTCACCATCCCAGCCCTCCCTCATCCTTGGCCTTGGCCTCGCCAGTCGCCCACCACGGCAGGTTGAACACACCCGGGAAGACGATCGGCACGTGGACCTTCACCGTCGCCTTGACCAGACCGCCGGAAGCGTTGTCACACCGGATGCTGGTGTCCCATGCGCTGGGCACGTCTTCACGTGCGGCCTCTTGGCACGCCAGGTACTTACTGCCCTCGGCGACCGAGGCCGCCCTGACGCCCTTGTCCGCGGCGTTACCGGCCAGGACCCATGCGTAACAGACCATCCCCGCCTGCCACAGCAACGCCAACGTCACCAGGATCAACGGCAGCGTGCCGACGAACTCGACGGCGGTCTGCCCCCGGTCGGCCCACTTCCGGCCGCGGCGCCGGCCGACGGCCGACCCCGGTATCTCCGTGCTCCGGCTACCCGGCCCTGCCGGCGGCCGGCCCGTTCGTAGAAGAGTCATGATTCAACGGTCCCCCTCGGTCTCATCGCTTCGGAATCGCTTCGGTAATCGCTTCGTTGCTCGCATCACTGCTCACATCGGGGCTCGCATCGCTGCTCGCCGCGCCACTCACTTCGTACGTCCGCGCCGACCGCCGACAGATCCGCGGTCTCCCTTGAACTTGCCCTGTTTGTCGGCGCCTTCGGCGTTCTTCACCAGACCGAGATCTCCCGCGAGCCCCCACAGCGCCTGCTTCACACTGGATTTGGCCTCGAGGTCCTGTATGCGGCCGGCGTCGACCACCGCCTGGAGCTCCTTGAAGTTCGCCGGGACCGCGATCCGTGCCACCTTCGTGGCGGTGATCTTCTCGACCAGCGGGGGCTGGATCTCCGTGTTGCGGGTGTAGCGGTTGATGACCGTGATCGTCTCCTCGGCCTTGCGGACCTGGAGACGGTCCCAGAGCCGGACCATGCGCTTGGCCGCGCGGACGGCGATCACGTCCGGGGTGGTGACCAGCAGCGTCCGGTCGGCCATCTCGATCGCCGCGGCGTTGGCCGAGTTCATCTGCGTACCGCAGTCGATGATCACGATCTCGAAGCGGTGCCGCAGTGCGCTGATGGTCTGACGTACAACCCGGTCGCTGACCTCCTCGCCGCGCTCCCCCTCACCCGGTGCCAGCAGCAGGGCCAGCCCGCTGTCGTGGCTGAACAGAGCGTCCTGGAGGACTCGCGGTGAGATGTCCTGGATGGTGGTGAGGTCGACGATCGACCTGCGGAACTGCACGTCCAGATAGGACGCCACGTCCCCCGACTGGAGGTCGAGGTCGGCGAGGGCCACCGTGTGGCCCGATGCCGCCGCGGCCAGGGCCAGCTGGACCGCGGTGACCGTGGTGCCGACTCCGCCCTTCGCGCCGCTGACCGTGACGACCGTGCCGCCGGGGCCGGTGAAGACCTCTGCGCCCGCCCCCAGGTGGCGGCGGACTCCGACGGACCAGCCGGCCGCGGCCTGGACGCGCTGGGCCAGCTCCTCGTACGAGAGGGGCAGGCCGACCAGGCCGCGGGCGCCGGAGTCCATGGCTGCCGAGTAGAGCCCGGGGCTCGCGTCGGCGGTGACGAGCACGACCCCGACCGCCGGAAAGCGCAGGGCCACCTCCCGGATCAGCTCAAGGGCTGGAACCGGACCGATCCGCTCATGCACCAGCACGACCTCGGGCAGCTCGTCCAGCGACTCCGAGGCGAGCCGGGCCAGTGTGTCGAGCAGGGAGGTCGAGTCACCCAGCGGCCCGGCCGGCTCCGCGTCCGGGAGCTGGCTGAGCAGCGTGGTGATGGATCGGGCGGCGTCGGCATCGCCGACAGCCGGGAGGATTCGTGTGCTCATCCAGTCCTCACTTGTTCTTGTCTTCGTCGAGGTTGTAGCTGCCCTCGCCGGGACGCAGGGTGGTCGGGCTGTCGTCGGGCAGGAGCGCGAGGCGGACGTGCTCGGCGAAGGACTCGGCGTAGGCAACGCGCTGGGCGTCGGTGGTGTCCAGGGCGAAGGTGATCGGCACGGCCTCGGTGGGGCCGCCGCGGTCGTCACCCTTCGGGTCCAGCGACGTCAGCTGACCGACGTCGATGACCTTGGCGTTCGGGACGATCACGCGAGAAGTGGGCTTGTCCTTGTCGGTCTGGCCCGCGAAGGTCGCGTAGATGTTGACGAGGTTGCCCGGGCGGATCTTGCCGGCGACGCCGGTCGCGGCGTCGATCATGATCGCGATCTCCTGCTGGCCGTTCTCCAGCTTGGGGCGCTTGACGAGCATGTCGTCCTGGAGCAGGGAGCCCTTGCGGAGGTTGGTGACGGCGATCTTGCCGTTGAGGACCGAGAGGTCGGTGACCGCGTTCTTGGACAGCCAGCGCTTCGGCATCGAGACCTTCTCGAACTGCCCGGGATCCAGCTCCCGATAGGGGGCTATATCCGATTTCACCTGGTAGGCAGTCACCTCCGGACCGACCTTCGAGTTCACATCACTGATCACCGAGAGCACACCGGCGAACGCACCGAAGGCACAGAGGACCGAGAGGAGGAGAAGGATGACGCCGCGGCGTTGCCGTGAGTTCATGAGCGGAGCAACCTCGTTGGGAGACGTGGGCCGATGAGCGGACTGAGGGGCGGAGCGGGGTCGGGCCGTCGCGGGTCACGGTGCGCCGCGGCCCGTTCGGGACGGGCCGCCATGCGCTGTTCGCCGGGCTGCCGTGGGTGCGGCAGCGGAGCACCGCGATCGCGGTGGCTCACGACCCGTGGTGCATGGGTGTTCCTTGGTTCAGGACACCGGAACCGTTCGTTTGGTTCTCCGGCGGTTTGAGCGGGGCCGAGCACAGGCCACAGCGGTCGCCGATGAGTTCGTTTCCGCACCAGGTACAGACCTCCCTGCGAACCGAAGAAACCAGCTGATAAATCAGTGAGATATCGGGCAGAAAGGCGGCGAATTCGATCATCTTCGAAGTTCCCCACCAAGCGGGTGAATCCGCGGGCAGCGTCGCTTCGTGAACCGCCTGCACCTGCCAGGCGGGGGCGATGGTGGTCGTCACCCAGTCGGACTGCAACTGCCCCTTGGCGACCAGGAGATGGGTGCCGAATTCGGGTCCGGCGAGTTCCCCCGTACCGACCTTGATCAGCTGGGGGTTCGGGTTGGCCAGCACACCGAACTGCGAGCCGGGGACCCATGACTTCGCGTGGGTCTTGAGGCTGACGGGCACCCGGTCCAGCTTGGTGACCGAGTTCAGGAGCGCGCCCGAGTAGATGTAGTGGGACAGGAGCCTCGCGGCGGATGCGACCACGCCGGCGCTGAAGTCGCAGATGGACAACTGCCGCAACTGGCGCACCAGTACTGCAACACCCAAAGGGGGCAGATCCACCTTCAGCAGCGCGATCCGGTCACTCTCCAGCATCGCGCGGATCGTGTGCATCCGCCGCTCGTGAGCAGGCGGGATGCTAGCGGGGTAGACCGCGATGACGTAGCCGTGCTGTTCCAGGAGCAGGTGCATGTCGCTCAGCGCCTGCTCAAGCGGCTGATCGTCGGGCGCGCGCAGCACCACGGCCGTGGGCGTCTGCTGATCGGTCGGAGGCAGCACGAGGTCAGCACTGGTCACTGCTATTGCTGTCGGCACGCTGTTCCCCGTTCGGCTCCGGCCGCCGCGTACCGCCGGCCGCAATCGCTCCTGCCAGGTGCTCCTTACCCGGACGCTCCCGCATCAGCACTTTATCCACGTAGTGCGGGGCAGAGAACACCTTTCAGGGCCCAGTGAGGCAGGGCTCACGAACCCCCCACGGGTCGTTCGCATGACAAATCGGCCCAAGTGACCGGTTGTTAAATTCCGTACGATTCATCGGCTTAGCCGTGCCTACCAAGGCAATTCATGATCCTTTCGTCTTCGGTGCACGTCAGGGGGCGCGGCAGCGCTTTCATTCGACGGCTCCGGTGTTTCCGGTGGGCCCAATGTGAACTCTGGGCCCGAATTAGGGTCCCCGGGCCTACTGGGGCCACCCGCACCCGGACGAGCTACGGACCGCGCCGCGTCCGTCACCCCTCCCACCACGCCTGTTGGGACGGTTCACTGCCAGAGGTCTTGACAACTTGATTGGTCTGGACCAGTTTTAGCGCCCAGCGGTGGCCACCGTTCCGTTCCTCGGCTCCACACCCCAGCACCCCCCTGTGCCGCACCCCCGGCATCCGTGTCGCTTCCCCGCCATCCCCGACTTCCCCCCGGAGGCAGCAAGTGGAACGTTCCCCCGCAACCAGCCGCAGAAGACGTCACAGCCGCCCGCTCCTCGGATCCGCCATGGCCGTCGTCGCCGCGGGCGCGCTGACCCTCACCGGTCTCGTCAGCAGCGCCTCCGCCGCCGACGTCAACGTCGCGAAGAACGCCGGCTTCGAGTCGGGCCTCGCCAACTGGACCTGTTCCGGCGGCTCCGGTGCCACCGTCTCCTCCCCCGTGCACGGCGGCACCTCGGCGCTCAAGGCCACCCCGGCCGGCCAGGACAACGCCAAGTGCACCCAGACCGTGGCCGTCAAGCCCAACTCCACCTACGCACTCAGCTCCTGGGTCCAGGGCGGCTACGCCTACCTGGGCGCCAGCGGCACCGGAACCACCGACGTGTCGACCTGGACCCCCGGCTCCAGCAGCTGGACCCAGCTCTCGACCAGCTTCAAGACCGGGCCCAGCACCACCTCCGTCACCGTGTACACGCACGGCTGGTACGGGCAGGCCGCCTACGTCGTCGACGACGTCTCGGTCAGCGGGCCCGACGGCGGCGGTGGCACCGACCCCGGCCCGACGATCCCCGCGGCCCCCGCCGGTCTCGCCGTCGGCACGCCCACCTCCTCCTCGCTGCCCCTGTCCTGGAACGCGGTGTCCGGCGCGACCGGCTACACCGTCTACAAGGACGGCGCGAAGGCCACGACCTCCACCGGGACCTCGGCGACGATCACGGGGCTGGCGGCCGACACGGCCTACCAGTTCGCGGTGACCGCCACCAACGCGGCCGGTGAGTCCGTCAAGTCCGCGACCGTCAGCGGCCGCACCGCCACCTCCGGCACCGGCAACCCGAACCCCGGCACATCCGTGCCCAAGCACGCGGTCACCGGCTACTGGCAGAACTTCAACAACGGCGCGACCGTTCAGAAGCTCAGCGACGTGCCCGCGAACTACGACATCATCGCGGTCTCCTTCGCCGACGCCACGGCCACGCCCGGCGCCGTCACCTTCAACCTGGACTCGGCGGGCCTGAACGGCTACACCGTCGACCAGTTCAAGGCCGACATCAAGGCCAAGCAGGCGGCCGGCAAGAACGTCATCATCTCCGTCGGCGGTGAGAAGGGGTCCGTCTCGGTCAACAGCGACGCCTCCGCCACCAACTTCGCCAACTCGGTCTACTCCCTCATCCAGGAGTACGGCTTCAACGGCGTCGACATCGACCTGGAGAACGGCCTCAACTCCACGTACATGACGAAGGCGCTGCGTTCGCTCTCGCAGAAGGCGGGCTCCGGCCTCGTCATCACGATGGCGCCGCAGACCATCGACATGCAGTCCACCTCGGGTGAGTACTTCAAGACGGCGCTCGGCATCAAGGACATCCTCACCGTCGTCAACATGCAGTACTACAACAGCGGTTCGATGCTCGGCTGCGACGGCAAGGTCTACTCGCAGGGTTCGGTGGACTTCCTCACCGCGCTGGCCTGCATCCAGCTGGAGGGCGGCCTCGATCCGTCACAGGTCGGCCTCGGAGTCCCCGCCTCCACCCGGGGCGCGGGCAGCGGTTACGTCGCCCCGTCGATCGTGAACGCGGCCCTGGACTGCCTCGCGAAGGGCACCGGCTGCGGCTCCTTCAAGCCGTCGAAGACCTACCCCGGTCTGCGCGGCGCGATGACCTGGTCGACCAACTGGGACGCCACGTCCGGCAACGCCTGGTCGAACGCGGTCGGCCCGCACGTCCACGCCCTCCCGTAACACCGCCCGGACCGGGGCCTGTTGAGCCCGGCCGGCCTCACTGACCAGCAGCGCCGCCGCTCCCCCGGTGGCGCTGCTGCATGTCCGGGGTCCGGCCGGCGTCCCCGGGTTGTCCCGGACCCGCAACAGAGTGTCCGGGACTTCCCGCATTCCATGGCTGTTCGGGCGGCCTCGTGGCACCGTTGTGGGGCGCGGTGGTGGTGCGACGGGGGGAGTGACATGGCCGGGGCGCGGGTTCAGGCGCTGGGCGGGGACGATCCGGCGACGCTCGGGCCGTACCGGCTGATCGGACGGCTGGCGTCCGGCGGGATGGGACGGATCTATCTGGCCCGCGGCGCGGAGCACGGCGGGCGGGGTCTCGTCGCCGTGAAGACGCTGCTCGCCGAGGGGACCGTCAGCGATGTCGACCGGCGGCGCTTCGCCCGGGAGGTGTCGCTCGCCCAGCGGGTCAACAGCGCGTACACGGCGCGTGTGCGGGACGCCGACCCGGACGCCGATCGGCCGTGGATGGCCATCGACTACATCGCTGCACCGCCGCTCTCCGAACTCGTACGCACCTGCGGGGTGCTGCCCGCGTCGGCCGTACGGTGGATCGCCGCCGGAACCGCTGAGGCACTGGTCACCCTGCACGGGGTGGGCATCGTGCACCGCGACGTGAAACCGCAGAACGTGCTGCTGCCGCTGGACGGCCCCCGCGTCATCGACTTCGGCATCTCGCACGCCAGCGACCTCACGCTCACCGGGCTCACCCTCGGCACGATCGCGTTCACCTCCCCCGAACAGGCCCGCGGCGAGGCCTCGACCGCCGCGTCCGACGTCTACTCCCTGGGCGCGACCCTCTTCCTGCTCGCCACCGGCCGGCCGCCCTACGCCGCTGACGGCGACACCCTGCGGCTGCTGGCCCGCGTCCAGCGCGGCGAACTCGACCTCGCCGGGCTGCCGAAGGAGCTCGTCGCGACGATCCGGCCCTGCCTGGCCGTCGATCCGGCGGGGCGCCCCGAGCCCGGCGACCTGCTCGCCCGCTTCCGCAGGGACCAGGCAGGACTGCCCGAGTCCCACAGCGGCACCCGGTGGCTGCCGCCGCGGTGGACCGCGCTCGTCGGCGCGTACGCCACCCAGGGCCTGGAGCTCGCGAACGACCGCGGCGGTCCCGGCGCGGTGAGCCCCACCGCGCCGACCGTCGCCGGGCCCACGAGGGTGGTGCCGCCCCCGCCGCCGACGCTCGTCTACCCGCCGGAGCGCGAGGCCCGGGCGGCCCGTGACCGGGCCCGCCGCGAACGGGCCAGGCAGGATCTGGCCGTCCTCGCGGAGATGGCGGAACGGCAGCGGTCCGAGCAGGCCGAACAGGAGCGTGCCGAGCGGGAGCGGGTCGAGGCGGCCCGGCTGGAGGCCGAGCGGCGGGACGCACAGGCTCAGCAGGCCGAACAGGAGCGCGCCGAGCGGGCGCGCGCGGCGCAGCAACAGGCCGAGCGGGAGCGGTCGGCCCGGGAGCAGGCCGAGCGGGACCGCGCGGCCCGGGAGCAGGCCGAGCGGGACCGCGCGGCGAGGGCTCAGGCCGACCGGGAGGCGAGGAGGCGGGCCGAGCGGGAGGCCGCGCAGCGGGCGGAGCGTGCCGCGCGGGCGCGTACGTCCTCGCCCAGCACCGCGCCACCAGGTCCTTCCGGGCCGGCCGGCCCCGGCACCCCGGCCCGTCCGGCCGCCCCGCGGACCGGCTCCTCCGGGAACTCCTCGGGCAGCTCATCCGGGCTGGGCTGGCTGATCGCCATTGCCGCGGTCATCGCCCTGCTCGTCTGGCAGCCCTGGGAGACGGCGGGCAACGAGGACAGCGGTGGGGGGAGTTCGGCCGGCAGCAGCAGTCCGGGGTCCCTCACGTCCGGCAGCGGCCTCGACACCCACACGGACGACTCAGGCACGGATACGGACACGGACAGCGATGCCGATTCCGATTCCGATACCGACAGCGGGTCCGTGGATGAGTCCACGCCGACGCCCACACCCACCCCGACACCCACTCCCACGCCCACTCCCACCCCGGACGCCACCGACCTGGCCTTCGCCGCGGTCCACGCCGGTGACTGCCTCAACGTGTACAACGACGGGCACGGCGACATGAGCGCCGAGCGCCCGTTCCGCGTCAGTTGCGGCGCCTCGAACGCGTACATGCACGTCAACCAGGTCAGCACCCGCTCCGGTGCCTCCGGTTCCTGCGAGACCGGGGCGGGTTTCACCTGGTGGAGCAGGTCCGGTGACGACGGGGTCGACCGGACGCTCTGCCTCGACCGGGTCTACAAGGTGGGTCAGTGCTTCCCCGCGGACGTCACGGGGGCCACCAACGCCGATCTGACGGTGGTCTGGGGCTGCAACGCGTCGACCGTGCCAGAGGCAGGTCAGTCGATCCTCCGGATCACCGGGTTCTACCGGGCGCCGAAGGCGGGACAGAACTGGACCTGCCCGTCGGGGCGGGGCGAGCGGTTCTGGTACTGGCCGGTGAACCAGGGCCGGAGCATCATCTGCGCTTCGGCGGCCTGAACCGGCCAGTACCCGCCCCACGTACCGGCCCGCGTGTCCACGCGGGCCGAAGGGCCTAGATCACCAGGCTGAGCAGCGCCGCGACCACGAACCCGGCGACGGACAGGACCGTCTCCAGGACCGTCCAGGACTTCAGGGTGTCGCGCTCCGAGATGCCGAAGTACTTCGACACCATCCAGAACCCGCCGTCGTTGACGTGGGAGGCGATGATCGAGCCGGCCGAGATCGCCATGATGATCAAGGCCAGGTGCGGCTGCGAGAAGTCCTGGTCCTCGACGAGCGGGACGACGATGCCGGCGGTGGTGACGATGGCGACCGTCGCCGAGCCCTGGGCGATGCGGAGCACGGCCGAGATCAGCCAGGCGAGCAGGATGACCGGGAGGCCGACGTCGTTGAAGGTGTCGGCGAGCGCGTCCGCGATGCCGCTGCTCTTGAGGACGGCGCCGAAGATGCCGCCCGCGCCGACGACCAGCAGGATGTTGCCGACCGGCTTGAGGGACGACGTCGACACCGATTCCAGGGACTTGCGGGACCAGCCGCGCCGGATGCCGAGCAGGTAGTAGGCGAGCAGCAGCGCGATCGTCAGGGCGACGAACGGGTTGCCGAAGAACTCGACGACCGAGCGGAGGGTCGAGGGGTCCAGCGCGATGGAGGAGAAGGTCGCGGCGAGGATCAGCACCAGCGGGGTGCCGATGATCGCGAGGACGGTGCCGAGCGCGACGGGTGCCTCGTGCGGGGTGACTCCGGCGGCGCGCTGTTCGGCGACGACCGCGGCCTTGGCCTCCTCGGCGGCCTCGACCATGTCCTGCGGGACCTCGACGAAGAGCCGCTTTCCGATCCAGGCGGCGTAGACCCAGGCGGCCAGCACGGACGGGATGCCGACGACGGCGCCCATCAGGATGACCCAGCCGAGCGAGACGTGGAAGAGGCCGGCGGCGGCGACGGGGCCGGGGTGCGGCGGCAGGAAGGCGTGGGTCATGGACAGGCCCGCGAGCAGCGGCATCGCGTAGAGCAGGATCGACTTGCCGGAGCGCTTGGCCGCCGCGTACACGATCGGTGCGAGGACGAAGATGCCGACGTCGAAGAAGACCGGGATACCGAAGATCAGACCGGTCAGGCCCATGGCGAGCGGGGCGCGCTTCTCGCCGAAGAGGTTCAGCAGGCGGGCGCTCAGCACCTCTGCTCCGCCGGAGACTTCGAGGATCGCGCCGAGCATCGTGCCGAGGCCGATGATGATCGCCACATGGCCGAGGATGCCGCCCATGCCGGATTCGATGACGGAGACGGCGGCGGACTTCTGGACCGTGCCGAAGAGTTCGGTGACGGAGAGTCCGGCGCCCAGGCCGACGGCTATGGAGACGGCGAGCAGCGCGACGAACGGCTGCAGCCTGACCTTGATGATCAGGAAGAGGAGGAGCGCGATTCCGAGGACGGCGACGGTCAGCAGACCGGCCGTCCCGTCTATGAGGAGGAGGAGTCCACCGGTGTGGGGTGGCGTCTCGACCGGTGGGGGGCTGGCGGCGAGCTGCATGGGTAACTCCGTTGTTTTCCATGGGTTCTGAGCAGGGCGGACCGCGGCACGGCGCCCTGGTGGGGCGGGGCGCCGTGACCGGCCGGGTGGTGCGGTGGGGCAACTGAATCAGGGTCGGGATCAGCCGAGGACCGCGAGGGCGTCGATCTCGATGAGCAGGCCCTTGGGCAGGCCGACGTAGACCGTCGTGCGGGCGGCGGGGGCCTCCTTCAGGTTCTGCTCGCCGAAGTAGGCGTTGTAGATCTCGTTCATCTCCGCGAAGTGGTCCACGTCGGTGAGGTAGACGCGCATCATCATCACGTCGTCCCAGCTCGCGCCGCCCTCCTCCAGGATCGCCTTGACGTTGGCGAAGGTCTGGAGGGTCTGCTCGCGCAGGGTCGGGCCGGCCGGGGTCGGCGCCTGGCCCTCGACGGCGGGCAGGAAGCCGACCTGGCCGGCGACCTGGAGGATGTTCCCCTTGCGCACCCCGTGCGAGAACTTCGCGGGCGGGGCGGTGTGGGTGCTCGGGGTGAGGGGGGTCTTGTCGGTCATCGCTGATCAGGCTCTCTTGGGTTGGGTGGTGCCGGAGTACTCCCGGCTGATGGTGTCGGCGGTGCGACGGACCAGGGGGAGCAGGGTGAGGAGTTCCTCGGCCGTGACGACCACGTTCGGTGCGGAGACCGACATCGCGGCGACGACGCGCCCGTCGGCGCCGCGAATGGGGGCGCCGACGCAGTTGATGGACTCCTCGTGGCCACCGAGATCGGTGGCCCAGCCCTGTTCGCGTACGGCGACGAGCTCCTTGAGGAAGGCGCCGGCGCCGGGGGTCGAACGGGACGTGTACATGGGGTAGTCGAGCTTCTCCGCGATGGCGCGCCGCTCGGGTTCGGTGAGGTCGGCGAGCAGGAGTTTCGCCACGGCGGCGACGGTGATCGCGACGGGCTTGCCGATGCGCGAGTACATCCGGACCGGGTAGCGGCTCTCGACCTTGTCGATGTAGAGGACCTCGTTCTCCTCGTACACGGCGAGGTGGACGGTGTGTCCGCAGGTCGCGTTCAGTTCGACGAGGTGCGGGTGGGCGATCTCCCGTACGTCGAGGTTCTCGACGGCCTCCTGGGCGAGCGCGAAGAGGCGTGCGCCGAGGCGGTAGCGCTGGTCCTGCTGGCGGTAGACGAGTCCGTGCTCGTGGAGCGTACGCAGGAGGCGCAGGGCCGTGGACTTGTGGACGCCGAGCCGCTCGGCGACCTGCCCGAGGTCGGCGGGTCCCTGGGCGAGCAGGGGCAGGATGCTCAGCGCCCGGTCGACGGTCTGGCTCATTGCGTACGTACCTCCTGGTCGTCCCCCGTCCACCCGGGGCCCAGACGCAGTCTGCCCCAGGCGGTGTCGTCGAGGGCCACGAGGCGGTCGGCGCGGTCGCGGGAGGGCGGGTCGGTGAGGTCGCCGGGGACGGTGAGGACGGCGGCGGCCATCAGGTGGCCGTGCCGGGCCCGGTCGCGGACGGGCAGTCCGCGCAGGGTGGCGGAGAGGAACCCGGCGGCGAAGGCGTCGCCGGCTCCGACGGCGGCGACGACGTCGACCCGGAGGGCGGGGACGTCGGTGACCTCCTCGGCCTCTCCGGGGCGGAGCCCGGAGAAGACCGTCGCGCCCTCCGCGCCCCGCTTCACGACCAGCACCTCCGGCTCCGGCAGCGCCGCACGGATCGCCTCGGCTCCGACGATCCCCCAGGCCTCCTCCGCCTCGTCCTCCCCGACGAAGACCAGGTCAGCGCCGCGGGCCAGGTCCAGCAGGACCTCGGGGGACGCCTCGCCGTCCCGCCACAGGCCGGGGCGGTGGTTGACGTCGAAGGAGACGAACGGGCGGCCGGGGCGGGGGGCCGTCAGCTCGCGCAGGAGCGCGAGGCAGTCGGCGGAGAGTGCGGCGGTGATGCCGGACAGGTGCAGGACCCGGCCGGCGGCGAGGGCCTCGTGCGGGACGTTCGACGGGGACATCGCGGAGGCGGCGGATCCGGCCCGGTAGTACGCCACCTCGTGGACGTCGGTGCCGCGGTCCGTCGCCGTGCGGAAGTAGATGCCGGTGGGGCGGGCGGGGTCGCGCCGTACGGCGGAGGTGTCGACGCCGTACGCGGAGACCGTGTCGACGAGGTGGTCGCCGAAGCCGTCGGCCCCGACCCGGCTCACCCAGGCGGCCCGGTGTCCGGCCGCGGCGAGGGCGCAGGCCACGTTGGACTCGGCGCCGCCGATCCCGCGGCCGAAGGCCGGTACGTCGGCGAGGCGCCCGGGCTGCGAGGGCAGGAACGTCACCATGGACTCACCGAGGCACACGACCTCAGGGGTCGTGGCGGCGTCGGTCCTGGCCGGGGTTCCGGACACTCGGGCTCCTCGTGATCGGGCGGGCGGCACCGGGTCTCACCATTGACCGGGCGTCGGCGAGGATGTTAGACAGCCTTGAGCGATATACGCAATGGGTGTTGCATATGTTGCAACGTAGGTGGGTGTACGGCGGCGCACGGCGGCGCACGACACCCACGAACTGAGCACGACGACTTACCGCAATCAAGCAAGAAGGAGCCCCCATGGCTGCCGACCGCCTCGTGGCCGGACTGGCCGGACTGGCCGAAGAGCGGGTGGACCACCGGTTCAAGGCGCTGCCGCCCGACGCGGAGGGGCTGACCGTCGGCGCCCTGGCCGCCGAGCGGCGCAACCTCTTCACCGGCGGCTTCACCACTCCGGTGCTCGCCCTGTCGGCCGAGTCCGTCGAGCACAACCTCGCCCTGCTGGAGACGTACGCACAGCGCCACGGCCTCGCGTTCGCCCCGCACGGCAAGACGTCGATGTCCCCCCAGCTCTTCGCCCGCCAGCTGGAGCACGGCGCCTGGGGCATCACCGCCGCGGTCCCCCACCAGGTGCGGGTCTACCGGGCGTTCGGGATCCAGCGGATCTTCCTGGCCAACGAAGTCGTCGACGCGGCCTCGCTGCGCTGGCTCGCGGGCGAGCTGAACGCGGACCCCGGCTTCACCTTCGTCTGTTACGTCGACTCGGTGCGCGGCGTCGGGCTGATGGACGAGGCCCTGCGCGCGGCGGGCGCCACCCGCCCGGTCGACGTCGTCGTGGAGCTGGGCGCGGGCGAGGGAGCCCGCACGGGCGCGCGCACCGAGGCCGAGTGCGCGGCCGTCGCCGACGCGGTGGCCGCGACCGGGTCGCTGCGGCTGGTGGGCGTGGCCGGGTACGAGGGCGAGGTGCCGGAGGCCTCCGGGGAGCGGGTGCGGGACTGGCTGCGCCGGCTCGTCGCGCTGGCCGCGTCGTTCGACGCGGCGGGACGCTTCGGCGCGCTGGACGCCGGTGAGCACATCGTGATCAGTGCGGGCGGCAGCGCGTGGTTCGACGCGGTGGCGGACGTGTTCGCGGAGATCCCCGAACTCTCCTCCCCCGTGTGCAAGCTGCTCAGGTCGGGGGCGTACGTCTCGCACGACGACGGGCACTACCGCCACCTCACCCCCTTCAACCGCGTCCCCGAGGAGGGTGCGCTGCGGCCCGCCTTCCGGCTCTGGGCCCAGGTCGTCTCCCGCCCGTCCGCGGAGCAGGCCTTCCTGAACGCGGGCAAGCGGGACGCCGCCTACGACCTGGACCTGCCGCAGGCGCAGGTCGTGCGGTCCGGGCGCGACGGATCGGTGCGCGAGGCGTCGGGGGTCGAGATCACCGGACTGTCCGACCAGCACACGTGGGTGCGGACCGACGAGGAGACCTCGGTCGAGGTCGGGGACTGGGTGGGGATGGGGCTCTCGCACCCCTGCACGAGCTTCGACAAGTGGCAGCTGATCCCGCTCGTGGAGGCGGACGGGACGGTCACGGACTACATCCGTACGTTCTTCTGATCCCCCCGAAAGGCACCCCCATGGACCTGGTCATCCGCGGCGCACGCGTCATCGACGGCACCGCGAGCCCCTCGTACCGCGCCGATGTCGCCGTCCGCGACGGCCGTATCGCGGAGATCCACCCGGAGCACGCCCCGGGCCCCCGCCCCTCCGGCACCCGTGTCCTGGACGCCGACGGGCTCGCCCTGTCCCCCGGCTTCATCGACATGCACGCGCACAGCGACCTCGCCCTGCTGCGCGACCCCGACCACAGCGCGAAGGCCGCCCAGGGCGTCACCCTCGAAGTCCTCGGCCAGGACGGTCTGTCGTACGCGCCCGTCGACGACCGCACTCTCGCGGAGGTACGCCGTTCCATCGCCGGCTGGAACGGCGACGGCGGCGACATCGACTTCGACTGGCGCACCGTCGGCGGCTACCTGGACCGACTCGACCGCAACTTCGGCGGCCGGGGCATCGCCGTCAACGCCGCCTACCTCATCCCGCAGGGCACCGTCCGGATGTACGCGGTCGGCTGGGACGACCGGCCCGCCACCGACGCCGAGCTGACCCGGATGAAGGAACTCGTCGCCCAGGGCATGGCCGAGGGCGCCGTCGGCATGTCATCGGGCCTCACCTACACACCGGGCATGTACGCGGACGACGCCGAACTGACCGTCCTGTGCCGGGTGGTGGCCGAGCACGGCGGCTACTACTGCCCGCACCACCGCTCGTACGGCGCCGGGGCTCTGGAGGCGTACGAGGAGATGGTGCGGCTCACCCGCACCGCGGGCTGCGCCCTCCATCTCGCCCACGCCACCATGAACTTCGGCGTGAACGAGGGCCGGGCCCCGGAGCTGCTGGACCTCCTCGACCGCGCGCTGGGCTCGGGCGCCGACATCACGCTCGACACCTATCCGTACACCCCCGGCTGCACGACCCTGGTCGCGATGCTGCCCAGCTGGGCGAGCGAGGGCGGGCCCGCCTCCATCCTGACGCGCCTGGCCGACGACGCGACAGCCGCGCGGATCCGGCACGACATGGAGGTCGTGGGATCGGACGGCTGCCACGGAGTGCCGATCGAGTGGGACAAGATCGAGATCTCGGGCGTCGGCGACCCCGCGCTCGCCGGCCATGTCGGCCGGACGGTGGCCGAATCGGCCCGGCTGCGCGACGAGGAGCCCTGGGTGACCGCGCGGCGGCTGCTCGTGGACGACCGGCTCGGGACGACGATCCTGCAGCACGTGGGCCACGAGGAGAACGTCCGGCAGATCATGCGCCACCGCGTCCACACCGGCGGCAGCGACGGCATCCTCCAGGGCGACAAGCCGCACCCGCGCGCGTACGGCACGTTCCCGCAGTACCTGGGCCGGTACGTCCGCGAGCTGGGCATCCTCTCCCTGGAGGAGTGCGTCGCCCACCTCACCTCGCGCCCTGCGGCCCGGCTGCGGCTGCCCGACCGCGGGTACGTGCGCGAGGGCTACCGCGCCGACCTGGTGCTCTTCGACCCGGCGACGGTGGCGGCGGGCTCGACGTTCGACGAGCCGCGCACCCTGCCGGTGGGCATTCCGCACGTGCTGATCGACGGCCGTTTCGTCATCGAGGACGGCAAGCGGACACAGGTGCTGGCGGGACGCTCGGTCCGGTCCGCGCCGCGGCCGTAGCGGCACGCACGGAAGAAGGGGCCGGACGCGCTTGCGCGTCCGGCCCCTTCTCCGTTGTTCACCGGCTTCGGACTACCAGCGGTACCACCGGCCACGTCCGGCGCCCGTGCCGGGCCGGACAAGGAATCCGACCAGCCACACCGCGAGAACGATGGCGGCTATCCACCAGAGCAGATTGACAGCGAACCCGGCGCCGAAAAGGACCAGGACCAGCAGAAGAACGAGAAGCAGGGGAACCATGATTATCAACCTCCGAAAAGGCGAGTTCCCCCGTCCTGGGGTTTCACACCGGCTGCCGTGCGGCGATCTCCCGCCGGTCCGTCCGGGCCCCGGTATCGGGTCGGCCATCGGCCTGGTCCGGAGCCGGTCCGCCCCCAGGTCCGGGCGCCACTGTTTCCCGCGCCCCATCCCGGGCAACCGGGGGAAATGAATATATCGGCGACAGCCAGGGAAAGTCACGGAAAGGCAAGACGCGCGGGAAACAGTTCCGCCGTCGAAATGGCCGGCCGCGCCGGATTCGTGGCCCGCGGAGTGATCTACATCCTGGTGGGCCTTCTCGCCCTGCGCATCGCGTTCTCCGACGGCGGCGGCAAACAGGCCGACCGCGGCGGCGCCCTTTCCGAGATATCCCAGAAGCCCTTCGGATCCGTGCTGCTGTGGATCCTCGGCATCGCACTGGTCGGCATGGCCCTGTGGCGTCTGTCCGAGGCGGCGTTCGGAGCCGCGGGCCCCGACGGGGAGAAGGCGACCAAGCGGCTCGCCTCCGCGGGACGCGCCGTGTTCTACGGCTTCGTCGCCTACTCCGTCCTGATGTTCGCGGCGGGCGACAAGGGCAGCGGCAGCGGCAAGAGCGACGCGCAGTCGCAGGACACCACGGCGAAGGTGCTGGACCTGCCGGGCGGCCGCTGGATCGTCGGCGTGGCAGGCGTCGCCGTGGCCGGCATCGGCCTCTACATCGCCGCCAGGGCGGCGATGCGCAAGTTCCACAAGCGCCTGCGTCTGGACGACATGTCCCGCACCACTCGACGCGGCGTGGACATCGTCGGCGTCTTCGGCGGTGTCTCCCGAGGCGTCGTCTTCGCGGTCGCGGGCGGCTTCGCCGTCTCCGCCGCGGTGAAGGCCCGCTCCGGCGAGGCCAAGGGCATGGACGACACCCTGCGCTCGTTCGCCTCGACCCCGGCGGGCCCCTGGCTGCTGGCCGTGATCGCCGTGGGCCTGATGGCTTTCGGCCTGTTCTCGTTCGCCAACGCCAAGTGGCGCAAGATCTGACATCGCATGGGCAGGCGAGTGGGGGCGAGGCGGAAAACCGCCTGCCCCCACTCGCCTGCCCATGCGCTCCCGGACGTCAGGGCTTGGGCAGCGTGCACCCCTGACGGTTCAGGTCGAAGACGTTGCCCGCGCCGATGCACGGCACGATGCCGTAGGTCTCCTGGGCGTAGTTAATGCCCTGCCGGACCGTCACCTCACCGCTCTCGTCGACCTCGCACGGGTTGTTGTCCGTGCACTCCTGCCCGTCCTCGTTACCGGTGTTGTTGACGGCGACGACCTTGCCGGTCGCGTTGTCGACCACCGGGGAGCCGGACGTACCGCCGATGGTCTGGCAGGCGGAGGTGTAGCGGACCGAGTCCTTCCAGGTCCACTCCCCCTCCTTGAGGCGGTAGACGAACCCGTCGACGTTGCAGCTGTACGTGCGCTTCCAGTACCCGGACACGACGGTGATCGCGGTGCCCTGTACGGGGTGCGCGGTGTTGAGCTCCAGCGCCTTGATGCCGTAGCTGCTCTCGATCTGCGCGTACGTGGAGGTGAGCTGGTACACCGATATGTCGGTGTCCGTCATCGTGCCGTACGCGATCTTGCTCGCCCGGAGCGTGCCGACGCCGCTGCCCGCGGAGTTCAGCAGGGTGAAGGTACGGGTGGAGGGCTGGTCGCGCACGACCTCGCCGGGGCCCGGGAATCCGGACTCCATGCAGTGCCCGTTGGACAGGACGAGCGCGGGATCGCCCGGCTGGGAGCTGGGCGTACGGACGACCGATCCCGAGCAGTTGCTGAGCGCGACCGTGCCGGCGAAGCCGATGGCCTTGGGCCGGACCTTCGCCGCGGCCGTGGCCGCGGTGTGGCTGGATGACGCTGCCGCCTTGACCGTGCTGGGCGCTGTCGCGTCGTGGCTTGTGACCGCGAACGCGGGCGCGGTGCCGGCTCCGAGGAGCAGCACCGCGAAGAGCGCACCGACGAGAGGCTTTTTCATGTGGGGGTCCCCTCTAGTGACCTGTGCAGAGCGCGTGGGGGCTCTGCGACCGAAGTTCTTCCGGTTTTGACATGCGCATGGTGGCGCACTGAGGGGAACCCCACAAGGGGCGAATTCAGGTCAGCGGGGCACCGAAGCGGGCCAGGCAGTGCCAGACCCGCTTCAGGGACTGGAGGTCATGGCGGCCCGTACGGGCGGCGTCCCCGATGATCCGCGGGTCGAGGAACCCGTCCTCGGCGATCGCGGCCCCCAGGACGACGAACTCCTCGCCCCGGTAGTCGCCGTGCCGGCGGAGCTCCTCGACGGACAGCCGGAACCCGCCGTGCCACTCGGTACGGAGGGGCAGGGCGCGGGCCTCCTCCTCCACCGCGGTGCCCCGGTAGCACGGGTCGAGGACGAGGGCCTCGATGTGCCGGTCCAGCAGCACCGGGCCATGGATCTGGGCCTCGATGTAGTCGTCCAGCGCGTCCCGGTCGTCGGCCTCGGCCAGCTCGATCAGCCGCATGCCGGACGCGACACCGAAGTCCTCCGGTTCGGCGGCGCTGTCCGGGTAGCAGAAGGTGGCGCGCGGCAGGGCGTCCGCGGTGAGCCGGAAGTGCGCCGAACCGAATCTGGGGGCCGCCCCGACGGGCGACCGCCGGAAGTCCAGCGCCCCGTACACCGGGCGCTGGCCGGCCGGCGCCCCGTCGTAGGCACCGTCGAAGATCCGGCTCTCCCAGCGCCACCGGTCCCCGCCGGGGTGGGCCGTGAGGCCGCCGTTGCTGGTGCCCGTCACGAACTGCGAGTGGTAGACGCCGTCCCGCGCCAGGGCCGCCAGGACCGGCCGGCCCGCCGTCTCGCGGTCGGGGTGGAGGTTCAGGGTCAGCCGCAGCGAGGGGTCGAGCGGCCGCCCCGAGGAGAGGGACGCGACGTGGGCCAGGGCGCGGTCCCGGGCCGGGACCGCGATCGGCGGGGCCGGGGCGGGGTGTCGCATCAGAGGTCCGCCGTCCGGTCCCGGTCTGCCCGTTCCGCTTTCAGCACGTCGTAGCCGACGAAGTCGAACATCGTCTGCCCCGGGGCGAGTTCGCCCGGCTCGACGGTGAGGCGGTGGGCGCCGACACCGAAGCCGGCGTCCGGCGCGGACAGCCACAGACGCTCGAAGCCGCGCTCCTCGAACCAGTCGCAGACCACCGGCACCCGGTCGGGTGCGTGGCGGTTGCGGGTCCAGACGACGGTTCCGCCCCGCGCGCACAGCCGGGTGCAGGTGTCGATCGTGCGCTCGATGTCGGCGTCCATGATGTTGCCGAACACCCCGCAGACCAGAACGAGATCGGCGGGCGCCGGGCCGAGGTAGTGGTCGGTGAGCGAGGCGTCGCCCGTCACCACCTCCACGCCCGTCAGACCGGCCGAGCGGGCCAGCTCCGCCGCGAACGCGGTGTTCCCCGGGTCGAGTTCGACGAGCCGGGCCCGTACGTCGTCGCGCCGGGGGTGGTCCGCCAGCACCCCGATGAGGTCGCGGCCCTGCCCGGCGCAGACGCTGATCACCTTCAGCGGGCCGGGCGGTGCGGTGTCCAGGGCGTCCCGGATGCGGTCCTCGACGGTCCGCAGCCGCTGCGCCATCCAGGAGTCGGGAAGATCGTATGCGTCGTGCCAGGCCTGCCAGTCCATGGCCGGGACCTTACGGCCGAGGCACCCGGCACGTCATTCCGTTTCCGCCCGGACCACCGGCTGCGTACCGTCTGAGGATGACTTCCGACCGTGCGCACGCGCTCGACCTCGACGCCTATCTCGCCCGCATCGGCTGGAGCGGGGAGCGCCGGCCCACCGCGGCCGTGCTGCGCTCCGTGCACCGGGCGCACGCGCTGGGCATCCCGTTCGAGAACCTGGACCCCGTCCTCGGCAGGGTGCCCTCGCTCGCGCTCGCCGATCTGGAGGCGAAGCTCGTACGGAGTGAGCGCGGCGGCTACTGCTACGAGCACAACACGCTGCTCGCCGCCGCATTGCGGGCCCTCGGCTTCGACGTCACGCTGCTGGCCGCCCGGGTCGTGCTGGGCGCCGGCCCCGGGGACATCCGGCCGCGCACGCACATGCTGATGCGCGTCGGGGTGCCGGGCGAGCCGGTGCCGTATCTCGCCGATGTCGGCTTCGGGGCCGCGGGCTCGCTGCTGGAGCCCCTTCCGCTGGTCGCGGGCGAGGAGCTGCACGACACCCCGCGCCACCACCGGCTCGTCCACATCCCGCACGGCGGGCCGCTGGAGATGTGGGAGCTGGGGACCGATACGGGCGACGGGGCGTGGCAGGCGCAGTACGCCTTCACCCTGGAGCCGTACGAGGCGCCCGATTTCGAGGTCATCAACTGGCACATCGCGACGAACCCCCGCTCCCCGTTCGCGCACCGCCTGTACGTCCAGCGCACCACGCCGGACGCCCATCTCTCGCTGACCGGCCGCACGCTCGTGGTGACGGGCGCCGACGGCGGCCGGGAGGAGCGGCAGCTGGCGGACGCCGCCGAGGCGGAGCGCGTCCTGGCGGACACGTTCGCGATCCGGCTGCCGGAGGGTGCCCGGCTGCCCGAGTGACCCGGTGGGGCACGGCACGCCGTGTCGCATCTCACCCGTCCCGGTCCGTCACGTCCCTGTTCCACCCCATTCCAAGCCCCGCCCCGTCCCGCGCCCGGGGTTCCCACGGCGCGGGGGCGGTGGGCGCATGCCGATGGAAGCCGGGGTCGCCCTGCCGGGAGACCCGGCTGGGCGAATGGCCGGGGAAAGGCCGGGCGGCCCGCGAAACACAGTCGTAAGCTCGCAGACATGCAGGTCATCCAGTCCACGAAGCTCGCCAACGTCTGTTACGAAATCCGGGGCCCCGTGCTCGAGGAGGCGATGCGGCTGGAAGCAGCAGGTCACCGCATCCTCAAGCTGAACACCGGCAACCCCGCCGCGTTCGGCTTCGAGTGCCCGCCGGAGATCCTCGAGGACATCCTGCGCAACCTCTCCGGGGCGCACGGTTACGGCGACGCGAAGGGGCTGCTGTCCGCGCGCCGGGCGGTGATGCAGCACTACCAGACCAAGGGGATCGACCTCGACGTCGAGGACGTCTACCTGGGCAACGGGGTGTCCGAGCTGATCCAGATGTCGATGCAGGCACTGCTCGACGACGGCGACGAGGTGCTCGTACCCGCCCCGGACTATCCGCTGTGGACGGCGTCCGTCTCCCTGGCGGGCGGCACGGCCGTGCACTACCGGTGCGACGAGCAGGCGGACTGGATGCCGGACCTGGCCGACATCGAGCGGAAGATCACCGACCGCACCAAGGCCATCGTCATCATCAACCCGAACAACCCGACGGGTGCGGTGTACGACGACGAGCTGCTGCGCGGGCTGACGGAGATCGCCCGGCGCCACAACCTGGTGGTCTGCTCCGACGAGATCTACGACCGCATCCTGTACGACGGCGCGACCCACACCCCGACCGCGGCCATCGCCCCCGACCTGATGGTGCTCACCTTCAACGGGCTGTCCAAGAACTACCGGGTGGCGGGCTACCGCTCCGGCTGGATGGCGGTCTGCGGGCCGAAGGCGCACGCCTCCTCGTACATCGAGGGGCTGACGATCCTGGCCAACATGCGGCTGTGCGCCAACATGCCCTCGCAGCACGCCGTGGCGACCGCGCTCGGCGGCCGGCAGTCGATCAACGACCTGGTGCTGCCGGGCGGCCGGATCCTGGAGCAGCGGGACGTGGCGTACGACCTGCTGACGCAGATCCCGGGCGTGACCTGCGTGAAGCCGAAGGGGGCGCTGTACCTCTTCCCCCGGCTCGACCCGAAGGTGTACAAGATCAAGGACGACCGGCAGATGGTCCTCGACCTGCTGCGGGCCGAGAAGATCATGGTGGTGCAGGGGACGGGGTTCAACTGGCCGGAGCCCGATCACTTCCGGGTCGTGACGCTGCCCTCGACGGAGGACCTGACGGACGCGATCGGCCGTATCGCCCACTTCCTGGACGGCTACAGCCAGGTGTAGCCCCGGCCGGGGCCCGGGGCACCGCCACCGGAACGCAGACTTGTCCCGACGACTTGTCTCGATGATGGACAACTTTAGACTGAATCCAAGCTAGGATGGTTCCCACAGCACCACCAGGAGGCCATCCATGTACGAACCGATCCGCACCAAATCGGTCCACACACCGGCCGACCACGCCGACGCCTTCCCGCACCGCACCCGCGAGGAGGAGCTGGACATCCAGCTCGCCGGGCACCTGGCCGCACTGCTCGCGGTCACCGACGAACTGGGTCTGGCCGAGGCGGGCGACCGCATCGCCGAACAGGTCGCCAGGCTGCGCGGCGCACCGCCCGCCCGGCACGCCGGTCTGAGCGAGGCGCCCCCGGTCACCCTCCACCGCCGCGCCCACGCCCTCGCGGGCCGGGCCCTGGTGGTGGCGGCGTCCCGCGCCGACACCGTGGTCGCGATCCTCTCCGCCGAGCGTATGGACGCCCACACCGCGGCGGTCTCCGCCGCGGCCGCCGCCGACTCCCCCGCCGCCCCGCCGCGGCTGGTCGGCGCCCTCTGACGGCCCCGGTCCACGGGCCGTCGAGGCGCGTGGACCGGGTGCCACCCATCCGGCCGCAGGTTCCGCAGGTCCTACGGAACGAGGCGGCCGCCTTGTCAGTGCCTGCCGCGGGTCCGGAAGCGGACCATGGCGAGGCCGGCGAGCAGCAGCAGTACGGCCGCGAGGCCGATCCCCACGGTGGCACTTCCCGTGTCGGCGAGGTCACCGCCGGGCCGGCCGGGCTTGTGGTGCGAGGGGTGCGGTGCCGGGCTCCAGCTGGGCCCGGGCGAATCCGAACCGGTGGGCGTAGGAGTCGGCGTCGGGGTCGGGGTGGGCGTCGGGGTCGGGGTCGGAGTGGGGCTCGGGCTCGGGATGGTCACCGGCACCTCCACCTCGCAGGGCAGGTCGGCCGCCGCTCCCTCCGTGGCGCAGCGCGCGCCGGGCGTGTTCGAGGTGACCGCGTTGCGCAGGACCGCGTCGCCGGTGTCCGGGTCGTCGACGGTGACCGTGTAGGTGATCGTCGCGGTGGCACCGGGCGCCAGCTCCCCGGACCAGTCGAGCGTGTCGCCCGTGACCCGGGCCGTGCCGGTGGTCGCCGTCGGGCCGCCGGTGAGCGCGGCGTCGTCGAGCACTCCGGACAGGTCGTCGGTCAGGTGGGCCGGGCTCAGGGTGGTCTCACCCGTGTTCTCGGCCCGGATCGTGTACGTGACCGTGTCGCCCTGTTCGGCGGTCTGCCGGTCGGCGCTCTTGGAGATCTCCAGCGCCTGTTCCCGCTCCTTGACGGGCACGGAGGCGGAGGACTCGTTGGAGGTCACGTCGTCGCCTTCGTGATCGCCCTGCGCCGTCGCGGTGTTGGTGAAGGTGTCACCGTTGACGACGTCCTCCTCGGTCAGGACATGGGTGCCCGTGCACACCATGGACGAGGTGCGCGAGCCCATCGGTCCGAGGGTGTCGTCCGGGCACTCCACATCGGTCACGGACGGATCGGCGACATGGACGTCGGTGAGTTCCGAGGTGCCGGTGTTGGTGACCAGGAACTCGTAGTGCACGGTGTCGCCGACCTCGAACGGCTCGGTCGCGGCGTTGTCCGGGGGCGCGACCGTCTTGACCAGGTTCAGCTGGTCGAGGGTGGTGACGGAGCGCGCCTGGAGCCCACGGATCAGGTGGGTGTCGATGCTGCCTCCGGTGGAACCGGAGAAGCCGAACTTGTACGTGGGCGGCGCGTCGGCCGTCATCTGCGTCGAGAGCACGGGCTGGAGGCCGGCGCCGTCGTTGAAGTCGATCTCCACGGCGACGGTCGGCCGGGTGTCCGGGCTGACCGTGACGTGCACCGTGCGCTTGGCGGGCAGCGGATCGGTGCCCTGCTGCCGGAGACTGCCGGGCAGGGTGGAGCGGAAGCCCGACGCCTGGGTGTCGTCCGGCTCGATGGTGGAGTCGAGGTAGCAGTAACCGTCGTCGTCCTGTCCGGGACCGCGCAGGGTGACGGTGTCGGTCACCGGGAGCGCGCTGGTGACCGGTGACTTCTGGTCGTCGGGGCAGTTGTTGCCGCGGAGTTCGGCGTCATTGGCGAAGTTGCCGTAGGCGTCGAGGCCGACCCCGAGGTAGCCGCCGTCGACTCCCGGGACCAGGTTGCGCTGGGCGTAGCCGAGCGAGCCCCCGTCGGCTCCGGCCCTGGTCAGGTCGACCGAGCCGTCCACCAGGAAGAAGCCGATGCCGTCGGCGCCGGAGTCGTTGGTGCCGTACTGGTACTGCTCGAAGGTGACGTCGAGGCCGCCGTTGCCCGGCAGCGGCCGGTTGTAGAGCATCCCGCCGACCCGGTAGTAGTCGTGGTCGGTGAGCTGGAGCCAGCCGGGCGTCTCGCCGGGAGTGGGCACGGGCGGTGTCGTCTGGCTGTCGGGGTCGTCGCAGGGCCCGACCTGGGACTCGCCCGCCGCGGGCTCCGCCGACGCACCGGTCAGACAGGCGTTGTCCAGGGGAACGAAGCCGGGGTCGGGCACCGAGGTGCCGGAGAAGGTCTCGTCGAGCAGCACCGATTCGCCCACCGCCCGCGGCGACGGAGGAGCGGCGGCGGTCGGCACCGCGGTCAGGAGCAGGCCCAGGGCCGTTCCGGCGGACGCGGTGACGGCGAGCACCGGAGCACGCCGCAGACGTTCATATCTTTTCATGACATTACGTTAAAAACGTTGCGCACAGCCCACGGTGCGCACCCGGCCGACACGCCGCAGCGACGGCCGAATGGTGGCCCCGGAGGTGCGGCCGCCTCAGGGTGCGGCGGCCGCGGACGCGGACGCCTCGGCGGCCAGGGCGGTCGACAGGAACGTCACGTCGGCGACCACGCACTGCGGCCCGCCCCGCACCGGGACCGGTCCCGCGACCTCTCGGGTCGCTGTCGCGCCCACCGCCAGGTCCTCGAAGACCACGGTGCGCTTCCCGGCCGGTTCGCTCGGGCCCTCGCCGCCGCGCTTGCCCCGCGGGTCACGGAACCCGACGTACACCGTGAAGGTCCCGGGCCGCTTCGCCCGGCTCACCACCCGTACCCCTGCCACGGGGCCGCCGGTGACCGGGTCCTTCCGGCAGGAGGTGACGCTCACGTCCTGGGACGGGAAACGCAGGTCCTTGTGGTTGCTGTCCCAGACGTAGATGAACGCCACCACGAGCGCGACCGGTGACAGGGCCAGCAGCGTGGCCGTCACCGCGGCCAGGATCACCCACAGCGGCATGCGGGTGCGCAGCTCCGGCGGCATGCCGGTGTGCCGGTCCGGATACGGCGGTATGTCCTGCAGCGTCATGGCCCCCCACAACCCCCGCACCCCCCGGTACGGCCCGGTCAAAAGTAGGCCCGGGCCTGCCCGTCCCGACAGCTCCGGCCGGTCACAACCCGACTACGAACAGGGCCGGCCGGGGCACGGACGGTGTCCGCGCCCCGGGAAAAGGGACGGCCCCCGGAACCTGATCAGGGTTCCGGGGGCCAGGGGCGTGTTCGTGCACGTCCCTACCGCGGCGGGTCGTTGACCCCACAGGTCAGGGCGGATGTCGGGAGCCCGGCCACGGAGTCGGAAGGGGGCGTCAGCCCAGGCGCTGGACCAGGGCCCGGTACTCGTCCCACAGTTCCTTCGGCGTGTGGTCGCCGAAGGTGTTGAGGTGCTCGGGGACCAGCGCCGCCTCCTCGCGCCAGACCTCCTTGTCGACCTTGAGCAGGAAGTCCAGGTCGGACTCGGAGAGGTCCAGGCCCTCGGTGTCGATGGAGCCCTTGGCCGGCAGGATGCCGATCGGGGTCTCGACGCCCTCGGCCCTGCCCTCCAGGCGCTCGACGATCCACTTCAGGACGCGGCTGTTCTCGCCGAAGCCGGGCCAGACGAACTTGCCCGCCTCGTTCTTGCGGAACCAGTTCACGTAGTAGATCTTCGGCAGCTTCGACTGGTCCGGCTTGTCCGCGCCGACCTTCAGCCAGTGGTTCATGTAGTCGCCCATGTTGTAGCCGCAGAACGGCAGCATGGCGAACGGGTCGCGGCGCAGCTCGCCGACCTTGCCCTCGGCGGCGGCGGTCTTCTCGGAGGCGACGTTGGCTCCGAGGAAGACGCCGTGCTGCCAGTTGAAGGACTCGGTGACCAGCGGGACGGCCGAGGCGCGGCGGCCGCCGAAGAGGATGGCCGAGATCGGCACACCCTTCGGGTCCTCCCACTCGGGCGCGATGATCGGGCACTGGCCGGCCGGGACGGTGAAGCGGGCGTTGGGGTGGGCGGCGGGCGTGCCGGACTCGGGGGTCCAGTCGTTGCCCTTCCAGTCCGTGAGGTGCTTCGGCAGCTCCTCGGTCATGCCCTCCCACCAGACGTCGCCGTCGTCGGTGAGCGCGACGTTGGTGAAGACGGAGTTGCCCCACATGGTCTTCATGGCGTTGGCGTTGGTGTGCTCGCCGGTGCCGGGCGCGACGCCGAAGAAGCCGGCCTCGGGGTTGATCGCGTAGAGGCGGCCGTCCTCACCGAACCGCATCCAGGCGATGTCGTCGCCGATGGTCTCGACGGTCCAGCCGGAGATCGTGGGCTCCAGCATGGCGAGGTTGGTCTTGCCGCAGGCGCTGGGGAACGCGGCCGCGACGTACTTCGACCCGCCGCGCGGCGGCGTGAGCTTCAGGATCAGCATGTGCTCGGCGAGCCAGCCCTCGTCGCGCGCCATGACGGAGGCGATGCGCAGCGCGTAGCACTTCTTGCCGAGCAGGGCGTTGCCGCCGTAGCCGGAGCCGTAGGACCAGATCTCGCGGTCCTCGGGGAAGTGCGAGATGTACTTGGTGGAGTTGCAGGGCCACGGGACGTCCTCCTGGCCCTCCTCCAGCGGCGCGCCCAGCGTGTGGACGGCCTTGACGAAGAAGCCGTCGGTGCCGAGCTCGTCGAGGACGGCCTGTCCCATGCGCGTCATGGTGCGCATCGAGACGGCGACGTACGCGGAGTCGGTGATCTCGACGCCGATCGCGGAGAGCGGCGAGCCGACGGGGCCCATGCAGAAGGGCACGACGTACATGGTGCGGCCGCGCATGGAGCCGCGGAAGACACCCTTGTCCCCCACGAAGATCTCCCGCATCTCGGCGGGGTCCTTCCAGTGGTTCGTCGGACCGGCGTCCTCCTCCTTCGCGGAGCAGATGAACGTCCGGGTCTCGACGCGCGCGACATCGCTCGGGTCGGAGGCGGCGTAGTACGAGTTCGGGCGCTTGATCTCGTCGAGTTTGGTGAACGTGCCCTTGGCCACGAGCTCCCCGCACAGGCGCTCGTACTCGGCCTCGGAGCCGTCGCACCAGACCACTCGGTCCGGTTCGGTGAGGGCTGCGATCTCGTCGACCCAGGAGACGAGCTCCTGGTGGTTGGTGGGAACAGTGAGGGGAGCCGCGATGTCGCGCGCCACGATCGCTCCTTGATGAGGGTGTCTGTTTGGTAGGCCCCGTGGGGGCTGCGACCCGGATGCTTCTACCCCTTCGAATTCCTTGGCGCTCATCCGGTGCCGACCGCACTCATTTGATCATCCGACCGTTCCGCCCATATGTCCAGGGGGCCGCCCACGTGAGCATCGCCACTCGTATCCGATACCTACGGTGGCGTAGGTACGATGCGGGAATGACTGCTGCCGCCGCCGCCGCACCCGAGCCCACCGGGCTGGAACCCGCCGGAACCGACGATGTCGAGCTCAAGCCACGCATGCGCGGCTGGCTGCACGCCGGCATGTTCCCGGCGGTCCTGATCGCGGGCATCGTCCTCGTCGCGCTCACGGACAGCAGCCGCGGCCGGATCGCCTGCGGCATCTACATCCTGACCGCGTGCCTGCTCTTCGGCGTGAGCGCCGTCTACCACCGCGGCACCTGGGGCCCGCGCGGCGAGGCCGTACTGCGCCGGCTCGACCACGCGAACATCTTCCTGATCATCGCGGGCACCTACACCCCGCTCACCCTGCTCCTGCTGCCCGAGTCCACCGGGACGCCGCTCCTGTGGGCGGTCTGGGCGGCGGCGGTCGCGGGCATCGCCTTCCGGGTCTTCTGGGTCGGCGCCCCGCGCTGGCTCTACACCCCCTGCTACATCGCGATGGGCTGGGCCGCGGTCTTCTTCCTGCCCGACTTCATGCGGACCGGCGGCATCGCGGTGCTGGTGCTCGTCGTGGTCGGCGGGCTGCTCTACAGCGCCGGCGGCGTCATCTACGGCATCAAGCGGCCGAACCCGTCCCCGCGCTTCTTCGGCTTCCACGAGGTCTTCCACTCGCTGACCCTCGCCGCCTTCGTCGTGCACTACGTCGGCATCTCCCTGGTGGCGTACAACCACAACTGACCCGCCCAAAGACCCCAGAACCTCCCCCGAAAGGGCCGCGGCTCACCGGCCGCGGCCCTTTCGCATGCCCGAATCAGATTGACACTCACCCTCTTTTGAGAGTTACTGTCACTTGACTGCAACTCTCAAAGGAGAACATCATGAACCGACGCTGGTGGGCCCTGGGCGCGCTGGTGGCGAGCATGCTCGTCCTCGGGTTCGACATGACGATCCTCAACGTGGCACTGCCGACCATGGCCGGCGATCTCGGCGCCACCACCGGCGAACAGCAGTGGATGGCCGACGCCTACGTCGTCGTGTTCGCCGCCCTGATGCTTCCGGCCGGTCTGCTCGGCGACCGGTTCGGCCGGCGCCGGATGCTCATCACCGGGCTCGGCATCTTCTTCGTCGGCTCCGTCCTCGGCACGCTCGCCACCGACGTGCCCACCGTGATCGCCGCACGCTGTGTGATGGGCGTCGGCGGTGCTCTCGTGATGCCGCTCGCCATGGCCGTACTGCCCTCGCTGTTCGGCGAGCCGAAGGACCGGATCAGGGCCATCGGCATCGTCTCGGCCGCCTCCGCGCTCGGCATGCCGCTCGGCCCGATCCTGGGCGGCTGGCTGCTCGACCACTTCTGGTGGGGCTCGGTCTTCCTGATCAACGTCCCGATGGTCGGCATCGGCATCACGGCCTGCGTGTTCCTGCTCCCCGAGACCCGCGACCCCGCGGCGCCCAGGGTCGACCTCTTCTCGACCGTGCTGACCGCGACCGGCCTCGGCATCCTGATCCACGCGGTCATCGAGGCACCGGTCCGGGGCTGGGGCGACCCGCTGGTCCTGGCCGAGCTCGCCCTGGGCGCGGCCCTGATCACCGCGCTCGTCCTGCGTGAGCGCAAGGCCGTCCGCCCGATGCTCGACCTGTCCCTGCTGCGGCAGCGGACGTTCCTGCTCAGCACGCTCGCCGCGACGCTCGTGATGTTCGTGCTCGCCGGACTGATGTTCATCCTGCCCGGCTACCTCCAGGCCGTGCTCGGCAACGACGCCTTCGGTACGGGGGTCCGGATGCTGCCGATGATGGGCGGACTGCTCCTCGCCACACGGGTGGGCGGCCCGGCCGACGCACGCTTCGGGGCCCGCGCCACGATGACCGCGGGGCTCGTCGTGCTCGCCTTCGCCGCGGTCCTCGGCAGCCGTACGACGGTCGACAGCGGCTACGGCTTCACCGCACTGTGGCTCACCATCGCCGGAGTCGGCTTCGGCCTCGCCGTCGTCCCGGCCATGAACGCCGCCCTCGGCGCGCTGCCGCCGGACCGCTCGGGCAGCGGATCGGGGCTGCTGATGACCGTACGTCAGACCGGCGGCGCCCTCGGGATCGCGCTGCTGGGCAGCCTGCTCGCCGGCGCCTACAGTGGCCGGCTCGACACCACGGGGCTGCCCGCCGCCGCCGCGGACACGGCCGGGGACTCGGTCGTCGCCGCCCACGCCGTCGCGGCCAGGTCCGGTGTGCAGCGGCTCGCGGACTCCGCGGATGCCGCGTATCTGCACGGCATGAGCCTGATCATGCTCGTCATCGGCGCCACCGCACTGGTCAGCGCCCTGCTCGTCGCGGCCTTCCTGACCACCGCGGACAAGGAGCCGAGCGAGTCCGCCGACGTGGCCGCCACCCCCGTCGATGCCTGACAATGGAGACCATGGCCGCCACCTCCCGCACCCCCGCCGTCACCGCACCCGGCGCACAGCCCCCGATGGGGCTGCGCGAGCGCAAGAAGCTCAGGACCCGGGTCGCGATCCGGCAGGCGACGTACCGCCTCGTCCAGGAGCAGGGGTACGAGGCGACGACGATCGAGCAGATCGCGGAGGCGGCCGAGGTCTCCCCGAGCACGGTGTTCCGGTACTTCGCCACGAAGGAGGACATCGTCCTCACCGACGAGTACGACCCGATCATGGAGGCCTCGCTGCGGAGCCGGCCGGCCGACGAACCGCCCCTGGTATCCGTGCGGTTGATGATGGTCGAGACGCTGTCCTCGTTCATCGCCACGGAGAACGAGGAACTGCGCGAGCGCACCCGGCTGATGGTCGAGGTCCCCGCCATCCGGGCCCGGATGACGGAGACCATGTCGGACACGGCGAAGATCCTCTCCCAGGTGCTCGCCGACCGCACCGGCCGCGGCGCGGACGACCTGAGGATCCGGGTCTTCGTCGCGGCGGTGCTCGGCGCCCTGCGCGAGGTGACGCTGTACTGGGGCGAGCACGATCAGGAGGGCGACCTGATCGCCCTGATCAACGAGGCGCTCGACACGCTGGAGGGCGGCCTGCTGCTGTGACGCCCCTCAGGACCCGCCGCCCCTGAGCGCTTCCGCCAGCACCTCCGGATCGGTGGTCGGCGCCTCGCACACGAAGTGCCGGCACACGTACGCCGTCGGCGCACCGTCCGTCATCGGCCGGTCCGCCAGCAACGGGAACTCCGTACCCGCCGTCTCCCCCGCCGCGACCACCGCGCCGGGCGCCCGCCCCAGCAGGGCCGTACGGTGCAGCGCACCGTCGACCGGCCCGGCCACCGCCACCTCGCGCGGCCCGTCGAGCAGCGCCTCGGCCACCGCGAGCCCCCAGCCGATGAACCGCGGCGCCCGCGGCCCCAGCGCCTTCACCACACCCAACGCCCCCTCCGCAGCCGTGCGGTGGGGCTCCGAACCGGTGTACGCGGCGTACGAGAGCAGCGCGCCCGCCGCCGCCGTCCAGCCCGCCGGAGTTGCGCTGTCCGTGGGGTCCTGCGGCCGGCGGATCAGCTGCTCGGCGTCGTCCGCGGTGTCGAACAGCTGGCCGCCCTCGCCGGTGAAGTGCTGGAGCACGATGTCCGTCAGGAAGCCCGCGAACTCCAGCCAGGCCCCCTCGCCGGTGACGGCGGCCAGGGCCAGGAAGCCCTCCGCCACATCGCCGTAGTCCTCCAGCACCCCGGCGTGTGCCCCGGCGCGGCCGTCCTTCGACGTACGGACCAGCCGGGCGACCGGCCCCATGTGGAGCCGCACCAGCAGGTCCGCCGCCTCGGTGGCCCGCTCGATCAGATCGGGCCGGCCGAAGTACGCCCCGGTCTCGGCGAGCGCGGCGATCGCCAGCCCGTTCCACGCGGCCACCACCTTGTCGTCCCGCCCGGGCCGCGGCCGCAGCTCACGGGCGGCGAGCAGCCGCGCCCGCACATCGGCGGCGCGGGCCTCGTCCACGGCGTCCGCGGACGGCAGCTGGAGCACCGAGGAGCCCTCCTCGAAGGTGCCCTCGTCACTCACCGCGAACAGCTCCGCGGCGAACACGGCGTCCTCCTCGCCCAGCACCTCGCGCAGCTGCGCCGGCGTCCAGACGTAGTAGGCGCCCTCGACGTGCTTCCCGTCCGCGTCCTCGCTGTCGGCATCCAGCGCGGAGGCGAAACCGCCCTCGGCCGTGCGCAGTTCACGGACCATGAAGTCGGCGGTCTCCAGCGCCACCCGGCGGGCCAGCTCCGAACCGGTGGAGCGCCACAGGTGGGCGTAGACACGGCACAGCAGCGCGTTGTCGTAGAGCATCTTCTCGAAGTGGGGGACGATCCACTCGCGGTCCACCGAGTAGCGCGCGAAGCCGCCGCCCAGCTGGTCGTAGATCCCGCCCCTGGCCATCGCCTCGCAGGTGTCGGCCGCCATCTGGAGGGCGCCGTCCGCCCCGGTGCGGGCGTGGTGGCGCAGCAGGAACTCGACCGTCATCGACGGCGGGAACTTCGGCGCACCGCCGAAGCCGCCGTGCTTCTCGTCGTACTCACGGGTGAGCCCGAGCAGCGCCTGCGCCAGCTCGGACTCACTGGGCAGGCCCTCGCCGCCGTGCGCGAGCGTGCGCTCGGACAGGTCGTGGACGATGCGGGAGGCGACCTCGCCGACCTCGTCACGGCGATCGGTCCAGGCCGACACCACACCTTCGAGGACCTGCCGGAAGGACGGCAGCCCGTGCCGGGACTCGGGCGGGAAGTACGTGCCGAAGTAGAAGGGCTCCGCGTCGGCGGTGAGGAAGACGGTCATGGGCCAGCCGCCCTGACCGGTCGCCGCCTGCACCGCCTCCATGTACACGGCGTCGACGTCGGGACGCTCCTCCCGGTCGACCTTGACCGGCACGAAGTGCGCGTTCAGGTACGCCGCGACCTCGGCGTCCTCGAAGGACTCGTGGGCCATCACGTGGCACCAGTGGCACGCGGAGTAGCCGACGGAGAGCAGAACGGGCACGTCACGCCGTCGCGCTTCCTCGAAAGCCTCCGGCGCCCAGGGCCACCAGTCGACGGGATTGTCGGCGTGCTGAAGCAGATAAGGCGAGGTCACACCAGCCAACCGGTTCATGCGCCCCAGCCTCTCACAACGCCTGGCGTGACCGGCGAATCCCTCACGAGCGAGCCTGCCCCGCTCAGCTGGAGTGCGCATGTGAGGCATCACGTGATGGGTGGCTCCACCTCGGAGTCGGCGTCAAACGTTTCGGCTTCCCGACGCTCCTCCGGTTCGGGCGGCTCGACGCCTCGGAACAGTAGGCTGGGCGCAGCAGCGCCGGACCTGCCGAGGCTCCGCGAAGGAGGCACACGATGACCGCCGAGATGGTGGCGCCCGCGTGGATGCATACGCAGATCAGCGCGGAGCAGTACGACTCCTGGTCCGAGGAACAGTGTGCCGGCATCGAGATCGTGGACGGGATGGTCGTCGTGAGCCCGAGCGCCTCGAAGCGGCACAACCGGTTGGCCCGGATCCTGGCCAATGCCCTGGACGCCGCCGCCGGCCCGGAGTGGAACGCCGACACGGACTTCGACGTTCGCCTGCAGGACGTTCCCCTGACCAACCGACGTCCCGACGTCGTCGTCTACCGGGCAGAGACCATCGATCTCACGCCCACCCGACCCGAGCACGTGCTCCTGGTCGTCGAGGTCGTGTCGCCCGGTTCGGAAACAACGGACCGGATCGTGAAGGTGGACCAGTACGCCAAGGCTGGCATTCAGTTCTATTGGCGGATCGAGCAGACCGCCACCGGTGTCCCGATTGTCTATACGTACGTCCTCGATCCCGCCACCAAGGCTTACAGGGACGGCGAGATGTTCACTGGCGCAGTGAAGGCCACTGCGCCCTTCTCCATCACCGTCGATCTTGGGGTCTTGTAGGGGCGGAGAGTTCTCCCCGCTTTCGGCATCTGACCCGTAGTGCTCGCACAGTCGTTGCTCGCGGGCCGATCGGAACATTCCCCGGCCCCGGGCCGGATGCACCGCCTGCGGATGCCATGCCGCCTTGTAAGTGATCGTTCAGCCGTATCCGGTCAGGAGATGACCCAGGTCTCGGCACCCGGTTGGGGTTCATCGACACAAACGGGCCACGACAGCCCCGCTTTGCCATCGACGCCATGAGCACGCCGGTCGCGGGCTGCCAAAAGGCGGCACTGCAGGCGGGCACGAGTGGCACCGACCGAGAGGTCCCAGGAAATCTCCGAGATCAACCTCAGCGCGGCCGGATCCACCCACGTCTTCCGCCTCCTGGATGGGATTGCGGCGGACGGGAAGAGCTGGATCGAACGGCGCGGCCCCGAGAGCCTGGCGCCCTTCCAGATCGCCGGCTGATCCCGAAATCGAGCATAGGAGTGCCTATGAACTCCACGGATGACGTCACTGAGAGCAGAATCCTGCTGGTCGAGTACGACCGCCTCAAAGAGGAACAGAAGACTCGCATAGGGTTCCGCGACAATCTGCTCTACTTCACGCTCGCCGCAGCCACCGCAGTCGTGGCGATCAGCGCCCGGAGCGGACAGTCCCGAATACTGCTGTCCGTCCCCGCGATCTGCCTGGTCCTGGGCTGGACCTACCTGGTCAACGACGAGAAGATCTCGGCAATCGGCTGCTACGTCCGCGACCGGTTGGGACCGCGTCTGGGGGAACTCACGTCCGCCCACGGCGCAGTGTTCGGCTGGGAGATCTACCACCGAAACGTTGCGGGCCGCACCGTGCGCAAGCGGCTTCAGACCGCGGTGGACCTGTTCACGTACCTGGTCCTCCCCATGGTCTGCACGACCGCGTTCTGGTGCTCCGTTGCTGTTCAGCCCCTGCTCATGCTTGCGTCTCTCGTGCAGACGCTCGCCCTGGCCGTACTGGGCTGGCGGTTCGTACGCCGTTCGGAGCGGTAGCACCAGGCGCTCGCCGGGCACGCATACGACGATTCCGTCCACGGGTGGAACCGTTCAGCCGGGAGTGCTCCCTGATCGCGGTCGAGCTGACCCAGGCCACCAGTCGACCGGGTTGTCGGCATGCTGGAGGAGGTACGGGGAAGTCTCACGGTCCAGGCGATTCGGCATGGGGCCATCCTCTCTCAGGCCCGGTTGATCGCCGCACTCTCTCGCGCTGACGCGCCGCACGCAGGACACTTGACCACGGCGACCGCTGACACGGTGGCCGCCGTCGTATCCGGAGGGGGACACACATGCGGGACAGCCACCGGGCGGAAGCCGAACGGCTGTTGGCACGGGCCGTGGAGGAGGAGGTACGCCGGTCGGGCGGCCGGACCGATCCCGGGCCGCTGATGGCACGCGGTCGCGCCGCTCTCGATGCGATGGCCGCCGGGGCGGGCGACGAGTACACCGCGTACACCCAGGCTCTCGATGCCGCGACGGCCGGGCAGCAGCCGCTCGGGCAGCGGCTGAGCCGGGCGAATCTGGGAACGCCGTTACTGGTCACGGGGGTTGCGGCGGCCGCGGCCTTCGGCGCGGATGTGGCGCTCGGTACGGCGTCCGGTCTGGCGCTCGGTGCCGGGGCCGTCGTCGCGGTGGCGGGGGCCACCGCGACCGTCGCCAAGGTCACCGCCTCGCACTGGCCGGCCGCGCACCGCAGGGCCGGTGCGCTCGGGCAGCCGGGCGGGGCGGAGCAGCTGCGGTTGCAGTGGCTGACGGCGCTGGAGGTACGGGGCATCCGCCCGTTCATCGACCAGCAGCGGATGCTGACCGCCTCGTCCCGTACCCCGGCGAAGAAGAAGGCCGCGGTGGAGCGGTCCGCGCCGCAACTGCGCGGCGGGGACCGCAGCGCGGCGGCCCGGATGCGTTCGCTCCTCGAACAGTCCTTCAGCCATCTGCCCGCATCCGACGGGAAGTTCGCGGGCCGCCGCGCCGAGCTGGCACGGATCGCCCAGTGGGTGCAGGCGGCCCGTGCCTCGACGGAGACGAAGCCGACGGTCGTCGTGCTGCACGGGCCGCCGGGCGCCGGGCGCACCACGCTGGCCGTGCGGGCGGCGCACAGTCTGAAGGACCAGTTCCGGGGCGCGTGCGTGGTCGATCTGCGCGGCGGGGCGGACGGTGAGCCGCCGCTGCCGACCCGGGACGCGCTGCTGCATCTGCTGAACCGGCTGGGCGCGCCCCGCGAGCAGCTGCTGTTCCGCGACAGCTCGTCCGCCGAGCAGCAGGTGCGCCGGCTCAGCGAGCTGTACCACCAGCATCTGACCGGCACCCCGGTGACGGTGGTCCTGGACGACGCGAGCGACGCCGAGCAGGTCCGCACCCTGATACCGGAGCGTTCGGACAGCCTCGTGCTGGTCACCGCGCGGGAGCCGCTCGACCTGCCGGAGTCCGTGCCGGCCCGGGTGCATCAGCTGGAGGTCGGGGCGCTGGAGCCGGCGGGTGCGGAGGAGCTGCTGCGCGAGGCGTCCCAGGAGGACGGGGAGGGACTGTACGACTACCCGTCAAGCGAGGCGATCACCGAGCTGTGCGGCGGGCTGCCGCTGGCGCTGCGGATCGCGGGGTCCTCGCTCGGGGCGCGTACCCCGAGCGCGCTGGCCGCCGACCTCGCCGCGTACGGGCCGGTCCCGCCGGTGGAGCGGGCGCTGTGGCTGCGCTACACCGACCAGTCCGAGCAGGCGCGGCGGCTGCTGCGGCGGCTCGCGCTGGCCGGGCGGGCGAGCCTGGGCGCGGCGGCGGCCGCGGCCCTGCTCTCCGCCGACGAGCAGGAGGCGGAGCGGCTGCTGACGGCGCTGTCCGGGGCCGGGCTGCTGGACCATGTGCGCGGTTCGCGCTACCGGCTGCACGATCTCGTACGGGGCTTCGCCCTGGCCCGGCTGCACGACGAGGAGGAGCCGGCGGACCGTACGGCCGCGCAGGAGCGGCTCATCACGAACTACGCCGAGCTGGCGGGTGCGGTGATCCGGATGGTGGACGGCAAGATGTCCACGCGGGCTGGGCAGTTCGGCTCGCACGGCTTCGGCTCCCTCGACGCGGCGCTGCGCTGGCTGGACGACGAGTCGAGCTTCATCACGTCCACGCTGCGGCACAGCGAGGGCGTCGACCAGGGCGCGGTGCTCGATCTGCTGGGCGCGCTGTGCGACTACTGCCTGCTGCGTGGCGATCTCTACCGGCTGGGCGAGATAAGCGAGTTGACGCAGGCGGTCGACCAGGGGCTGCTGGAGCGTTCGGTGCAGTGGCGCACCGGTATCGCGGCCCGTCAGCTCGGTGAGCTGGACAAGGCCCGCACCACGCTGTCCTCCGTCGTCGGCCTGTACCGCGAGGCGCAGAACGACGCGGGTACGGCGCTGGCCCTGTGCTCGCTCGGCATCACCCTGCACCACCAGGGCAATCTGACCGAGGCCTCGGCGCGGCTGCGCGAGGCGATCGGGCTGCAGTCCTCCACAGAGCAGGCGGAGGACCGGGCGTGGTCGCTGCACGCCCTGGCCGCGGTGGAGCGGGACCGTGCGCACCTGGCCGAGGCGCTGGAGCTGCTGGACACGGCGCTGGTGCTGCACCGCGAGGGCGAGTCGCTGCACGGGGAGGCGTGGACGCAGTTCCAGCTGGGCCAGGTGCTGTTGCGGATGGGCGAGGTGGAGCGGGCCGAGGCCGCGCTGCGTACGGCCCTGGAGCTGTACGGGCGGACCCGGGACGAGCGGGGCGGGGCGTGGGCGCTGACGCAGCTGGCCAGGGCCCGGCTGCTGGACGGTGATCCGGCCGCGGCGGTCGAGCAGTTGAACGCGGCGCTGGCCAGGCACCGCGACAGCGAGGACGCGCGGGGCGAGGCGTGGACGCTCTACTACCTGGGCCAGGCCCTGGAGGAGTCGGGCGACACCGATCAGGCGGTGCGGCAGCTGGAGCGGGCCCGGACGATGTTCTCTCGGATGCGGGACGTGTACGGGCTGGCGTGTGCCCGGCACCATTCGGGTCGGGTCACGCGTGACCAGCGGGCCGCGCAGACGGGCAACCTGCGCAACTCCGGCTTCGCCCGTCAGCTGCTCGTGGACGCGCGGGCCGACTTCCGGCGCATCGGGGTCGCCCACGGGGAGGCCTGGACGTGTCTGGAGCTGGCCCTCGTGGACGCGGGCAACCAGCGTGCGCCGCAGGCCCTGGAGCTGTGCGGTGAGGCGGCCGCGCTGTTCGACTCGTACGGCGACGCGCGGGGCGCGGACTGGGCCCGTTTCCTGCGCTGCACGCTGCTGCCGTACGCGTCGCCGGGCGGCGTCGAGGTGGGTTCGGTGGTGGCGCAGCAGGAGCTGGCCGACCTGATCGGGGCCGGCCACGCCACGCGGGACCCGAAGCTGGAGGACTGCGCGGAGGCGTTCCGGGTGGTCCTGAACCGGGGCGTGGACCTGGAGGACGGCTGGCAGGCGTGGCGCCTGGGCCTGACCCCGACCCGTCATGCCCGGGAGATCATGGGGGTGGCGGTCCCGGCGAGGCCGTAGGCGCCGGTCCGGGCGGTCGGGTTTTATAAGCAGCAGGGTCTGTGCGGCAATTTCCCTCCTTGCGGAGGGAGTTGCCGGGCAGGCCCTGTTCTCGTGCTGCCCGCGGGGGAAGGGACGCATGCCGGAAATGGGCCCGTATCGGGCGGTTCCCCGGCTCGCAGCGGGTTTGCCAAAGCGTTATCCGTACGCCTCTTGAGTCACCCCGAGGCGTACTGCAAGGTCATGTATGCGCTTACGGGATGCGCATACATGGAGCGCTTGGAGGAGTCGCATGACCCGCACCGTCAGGACTTTCAGGTCCGCCGGCATCGCTGCCACCCTGGTGACGGCCCTCGCGCTCACCGGCTGCGGAGGCGGTGATTCCGGTCAGGCGAAGGCCGACTCCAAGCAGACCCTCACCGTGTGGGCCATGGGTGAGGAGGGGAACCGGATCCAGACGGTGAGCAAAGAGTTCACCAAGGAGCACCCCAACGTCACCATCAAGGTGACACCGGTCGGCTGGGACGTCGCCCACCAGAAGCTGCTGTCCGCCGCGGCGGCCGGGACGCTGCCGGACATGGCCCAGATGGGCTCCACGATGATGGGCGAGTTCATCGAACTCGGCTCCCTGGAACCGGTGGACACCAAGGTCTTCGACAAGAACGACTTCTTCCCCGCCACCTGGAACGGGAACGTCGTGGACGGCACCGCCTACGGCGTCCCCTGGTACGCCGACACCCGGGCCCTCTACTACCGCACCGACCTCGCCGAGAAGGCGGGCATCCACAAGGCGCCGGCCACCTGGAAGGACATGCGCGCCCTCGCCTCCGCGTACCAGCACAAGGCCGGGACGCAGTGGGGGCTCTCGCTCCAGCCCGGCGGGGCCGGGGCCTGGCAGGGCTGGGCGCCCTTCCTCTTCTCCGCCGGCGGTTCGCTGCTCGGTAAGGACGGCAAGCCCGCCCTGGACTCCCCCGAGTCGGTGGAGGCCCTGACCGAGTTCAGCCGCTACTTCGACGGCGGGCTCGCCAAGAAGAACTTCGTGCCCGGCCAGGACGTGGTGAAGGACTTCGCCGCGGACCGGATGCCGATGTTCGTGTCCGGGCCCTGGATCGTCCAGAACCTCGCCGAGCAGCCCCAACTGAAGGGCAAGTGGAAGGTCGCGCCGGTACCGGCCGGCAAGAGCTCCACGTCCTGGGTGGGCGGCGCCTCGCTGGTGACCTTCAAGGACAGCGGACACAAGGCGGCGGCCCAGGAGTTCACCAAGTTCCTGACCACGCCGCAGATGCAGGCCCGCTGGTACGAGACCTCCAAGTCGCTGCCGGTCAACAAGGCCGCCTGGGACCTGCCCGCGCTCAAGAACGGCGGCGAGTCCCTCGCCGTCTTCGAGAAGTCGCTCGCCACCGCGAAGGACATCCCGCCGATGTCGAAGTGGGAGGAGTTCGCCGCGCAGATGGACAGCGCGCTGGAGAAGGTCTCGGCCGGGACCGACCCCGCCGAGGCGGCCGCGAAGCTCCAGAAGGACACCGAGGGACTGGTGGACTGACCGGGTACGCACCGGAACACGAAGGGGCTTCTCGCGCATCGCGCGGGAAGCCCCTTCGTGTTCCGGCCCGGCAGCGTCAGAGCCGGAAGATGCCGTATCCGAAGCCGTCCGCGTGGATACGGCCCCCGCTCACCGTGACACCCGACGCCTCCACCGGGACGGCGGTGTCCGCCGGGGCCTCGGCCTGCGCCGGTTCACTGCGGGGGTTGACCACCACCAGGTAGCGGCCGCCCCGGACGTGGACCAGGGGATAGCCGGCGTGCAGGATCTCCGTGCTTCCCGCCGGGCCCAGTTCCGGGGTCTCCTTGCGCAGCGCGATCAGGCGCCGCACCAGATGGAGCAGGGAGCCGGTGTCGGCGCGCTGCGCGGCGACGGTCGGGCGGTCCGGGGCCGGGTCGATGGGCAGGTAGAGCGCCTCGGCCGGCGCGGTCGAGAAGCCGGCACCGGTCGAGTCGTCCCACTGCATCGGGGTGCGGGAGCCGGCCCGGTCGTAGCGGGGGCCGAGCCGGCTGCCCTCGCGCTCGGGCAGCCCGGGCACGTACCGCATGCCGATCTCGTCGCCGTAGTAGATCGCCGGGAGCGTCGGCCAGGTGAGCTGGAACGCGAACGCGGCGGGCAGCTGTTCGGCGGTGCGCGGGCCGCACGCGAGCCGGGAGAAGTCGTGGTTGGCGGTCGGCAGCGAGATGAATCCGGCGTCGCCGATGATCTCCGTAGCCCGGTGCCAGGCGTCCAGGAAGGTCTGCGGGGACCCCTGGCCCCCGGCGTCGAAGTACGGCGCCCCCGGCTCCCACTGCTCGCTGACGGTGCCCTCGAAGTTGTTCCACAGGGAGCGCAGCGGCAGCCCGTCGTCCCCGCCGCCGAACTGCAGGAAGAAGTCGGCGTGGAAGCCGGCCGGGACGGAGACCGCCGGGTCGCCCCATTCGGACAGGAGCGCCGCCCCGGGGTGCTCGGCGTCGAGCCGGCCGCGCAGTTCGCGCCAGAGCCGGACGGTCTCGGTGTGGCCCGGGTCGTCCTTGACGAGCGAGGCCGCCATGTCCACGCGGAATCCGGACAGGCCCAGGGACAGCCAGTGGTTCATGATCGCGTAGAGGGCCTCGCGGTTGGCGCGCGGGCCTTCCGCGTCGACGGGCTGCCGCCAGGGTTCGGCCGGGTCCGTGCGCCCGTAGCCGAAGTTGAGGGCGGGCTGCGACTCGAAGAAATTCGGCAGGTAGAAGCCCGGGCGGGTGCCCGGGGAGGCGACGAACCCCTCCGGCCTGCGGTCCGGCCCTGCCCAGATGTAGCGGTGGTCGGACGGGTCGGACGCCGATGCGGTGAACCAGGGGTGCTGGTCCGAGGTATGCCCCGCCACCAGGTCGAGGAGCACCCGGATACCGCGCCGGCCCGCCGCCTCGACCAGCCGGGCGAGGTCGTCGTTGGTGCCGTAGCGCGGGGCGACCGAGAAGTAGTCGCTGACGTCGTAGCCCGCGTCGTCGAACGGCGACGCGAAACACGGGTTGAACCAGACGGTGTTGACGCCCAGCCAGGCGAGGTGGTCGAGCCTTCCCTCGATCCCGGCGAAGTCGCCGATGCCGTCGCCGTTCGAGTCGGCGAAGCTCTGCGGGTAGATCTGGTACAGCACGGCGTCGGCCAGCCACTCGTGGGCGGGACGGGACGAGGTCATGGGGCGGGAACCTCCGGGACGGTCCGTGCGAGGTGCACGAGCGCTTGGACGGGGAAGTGGTCGCTGGGGCAACGGCCCGGCTCGGCCGAGGTGTTGACCTTCGCCGTACGGACATCGGTGCCGCGCGGAGCGAGGATCCAGTCGATCCGGTCGCCGTCCGGGACGGGCGGCAGGTGGTCGTGGAACGTGCCGCTGTCCGGTCCGCGTTCCGCCGCGGCGTCCCAGGTGTCCACCAGATCCGCCCCGGCGAGCAGCGCGGTGTGGACGGGGCCGCGCGCCGGGGTGTTGAAGTCGCCGGTGACGAGGACCGGGACGTCGGCGGCGTGGGTGGTCAGCCACGCGGCGAGCTGGCGGGCCGCCTGCTCGCGGGCGTGGGCGGAGAGGTGGTCGAAGTGGGTGTTGGCGGCGCACAGCTCACCGCCCGTGGCCAGGTCGCGGAAGCGGACCCAGGTGACCATGCGGGGGCAGCCGCCGCCCCAGGTGTTGGAGCCGGGCACGTCCGGGGTGCCGGAGAGCCAGAAGTGTCCGCGGGCGAGGGGGTCCAGGCGCCGCCGGTCGTAGAAGATCGCCATGTACTCGCCGCGGGTGCCGCCCTCGCGGCCCTGGCCGGCCCAGCCGTAGTCCGGCCCCAGCCCCGCTTCGAGATCCCGCACCTGGCCGTGCAGCCCCTCCTGTGTGCCGACGAGGTGGGGCCGCTCGCGCCGCAGCACGTCCACGGCGGCCTCCCGCCGCCGGGACCAGGGGTGCGGCGCGCCGTCCCAGTCGACCTGCAGGTTGAAGGTCATGACCCGCAGTCCGTGTCCGGTGTCCGTCACTCCGCCGCCTCCCGTGCCGCGCGGCCCGGTGCGGAGGCCGCGTCTTGTATGCGCTTCCTGAATGCGCTTACATAATCGGGAAAACGTTAACTTCGCCGCCCTCGATGCGGCAAGAGCCACGTGGGAACCGGGATGCAGCGAACGTACGAAGACAAGGTCAAGGCACTCCTGGACCGGATGACGGCCGCGGAGAAGTTCGGTCAGCTGCAACAGCTGACCTGGACCGGGGACACCGGTCCGGGGGGCGGCCAGACCGCCCTCACGGAGGCAGCGGCCCGCGCCGGGCTGCTCGGCTCCGTGCTCAACATCCACGGCGCGGAGCACACCAACGCGCTCCAGCGCATGGCCGTCGAGGAGTCCCGGCTCGGCATTCCGCTGCTGTTCGGGCTCGACGTCATCCACGGCTTCTGGACCACGTTCCCGATCCCGCTGGCACAGGCGGCGAGCTTCGATCCGGCGGTGGCCGGGTCCGACGCGGAGGTGTCGGCGAAGGAGACGCGCTCCAACGGCGTCCACTGGACGTTCTCGCCGATGATGGACGTCACCCATGAGCCCCGCTGGGGGCGGATCGCCGAGAGCAGCGGCGAGGACCCGTATCTGAACTCCGTCCTCGCGGTGGCCAGGATCCACGGCTACCAGGGCCCGGCGGACGGTTCGGAGCTGGCCTCGGCCGACCGGGTCGCGGCCTGCGCCAAGCACTTCGTCGCCTACGGCGGGGCGGAGGGCGGCCGCGACTACAACACGGTCGACGTCTCCGAGCAGCGGCTGCGCAATCTCTACCTGCCGCCGTTCAAGGCGGCGCTCGACGCGGGCGTGGCCACGGTCATGGCCGCGTTCAACACGGTGAGCGGCGTCCCGGCGCACGGCAACGCGCACACGATGGACAGCATCCTCAAGCAGGAGTGGGGCTTCGAGGGCTTCGTGGTCAGCGACTACACCGGGGTCGAGGAGCTGATCGCGCACGGGTTCGCCGAGGACGGCGCGGACGCGGCCCGGCTGGCGCTGAACGCCGGGCTCGACATGGAGATGGTCTCCACGCACCTGGCCGACCACGGCGAGGCCCTGCTGGCGGACGGCCGCGTCGACGAGAGCCGGCTGGACGACGCGGTGGCCCGCATCCTGCGCCTGAAGTTCGCGCTGGGCCTGTTCGACCACCCGTACGCCGACGAGTCGGCGGCCGTCACGGCTCCCACCGCCGAGGCGCGCGCGGCGGCCCGTACGGCCGGTGCCCGGTCGATGGTGCTGCTGCGGAACGAGGACGCCGTCCTCCCGCTGTCCCGGGAGACGGCCACGATCGCCGTGGTCGGACCGCTCGCGGACTCGGACGACCTGCACGGCACCTGGGCGGGCCCCGGCGGGCTCCGCTTCCCCTCGGTCAGCGTGCTGGACGGGGTACGCGAGGCGGCTTCCGGCACGGTCGTCGTCCCGGCCGGGCCGGGTGTCGCGGAGGCGGTGGCCGCCGTGGAGTCGGCGGACGTCACCGTGCTCGTGGTCGGCGAACCGCCGGCCCTCAGCGGCGAGGCGGCCGTGCGCAGCGACATCGGGCTGCCGGCGGGGCAGGAGGAGCTGATCGCGGCCGTCGCGGCGACCGGGAAGCCGTTCGCGGTGGTCCTGCTGAACGGCAGGCCGCTGACGATCGGCGGCTGGCTGGACTCCGCGCCCGCCGTGCTGGAGGCCTGGCACCCGGGGATCGAGGCAGGTCACGCGGTGGCGGACGTCCTCTTCGGCGCGGTCGGGCCGGGCGGCAAGCTCCCGGTGTCCTTCCCCCGGAGCGTGGGCCAGATCCCCGTCTACTACAACCGCGAGAGCACCGGCCGGCCCTACCGCGCGGCCGATCCCGGCGAGAAGTACGTCTCGAAGTACCTCGACCTGGAGGACGGCCCGCTGTTCCCGTTCGGGTACGGCCTGAGCTACACCACGTTCAGCACCGGCGAACCGGCACCGGACCGCGACAGCGTCACGGTGGAGGAGCTGGAGCGGGGTGCGGCGGTCGAGGTCGCGGTGGAGGTCACCAACACCGGGACGCGGACGGGCGACGAGGTCGTCCAGCTCTACGTCCACGACGTGTCGGCGAGCATCGCCCAGCCCCTGCGCCGCCTCTGCGGCTTCGAGCGGGTGACGCTGGAACCGGGCGCGAGCGCCACGGTGACGTTCCGGCTGGGCGCGCGGGACCTGGGCTTCTGGACGAACGACCCGGCGGGCACGTTCACCGTCGAGCCCGGCCGGATCGACCTCTACGCGGGAACGAGTTCCGCGGCAGGCTCGCGCCGGACGCTGACCGTGCGGTGACGCCCGCCGGACCCGCCCGGTGACCCGATCGGGCGGTACCGGTCACTCCGGTACCGCCCGCCCGCCTACTTCCGGTTGGCGGACCCGGCGGGTGCCGCCGTGCCCTTCGCTCCGGCCGGCGCCGCCGGCTCCTCGGGCGCCTCCTCGAAGTCGACCTTGCCCATGTGCCGGTTCATGGACTTCATCAGCAGCCACACGCCCACGGCGAGGGCGGCGAAGACGATGAAGCCGAGGACCCCGGGGGTCACCTTGTTCTTGTCCAGTTCCTCGGCGAGCGGGACGAGGTGCGGCAGTGCCTGAGTCGCGTACATATCAGGCATTGTCGCGGATGCCCGCGAAGAGGTCGCTCTCGGGGAGGGAGGTATCGACGAGGGACTTCGCCAGCTCGTACTCCTCGGTCGGCCAGACCTCCTGCTGGATCTCCATCGGAACGCGGAACCAGCCGCCCTCCGGGTCGATCTGCGTCGCGTGCGCGATCAGTGCCTTGTCGCGGATCTCATAGAAGTCCGCGCACGGAACGTGCGTGGTCAGCGTGCGCTCGGCGCGCTCGAACTCCTTCCAGCGCTCCAGCCAGTCCCCGTACGGCGACTCCAGACCGCGGGCGAGCAGCGCCTCGTGCAGCGCGACCGTGCGCGGCTTGTTGAAGCCCTGGTTGTAGTAGAGCTTCTGCGGCGTCCAGGCGGGGCCGAACTCCGCCTCGGGGAACTTCTCGGTGTCCGCAGCGCCGTCGAAGGCGATCATCGAGATGGTGTGGGTCATGATGTGGTCGGGGTGCGGGTAGCCCCCGTTCTCGTCGTACGTGGTGATGACCTGCGGCCGGAAGGCGCGGATCTTCGCGACGAGGCGTCCCGCCGCGACGGTCTCGTCCTCCAGGGCGAAGCAGCCCTCGGGCAGCGGCGGCAGCGGGTCGCCCTCGGGCAGGCCGGAGTCGACGAAGCCGAGCCACTCCTGCTTGACGCCCAGAATCGCGCGGGCCTCGTCCATCTCCTTCCTGCGCACCTCGTGGATGTTCTCCTCGATGTACGCGTCGCCCTGGAGCTTCGGGTTGAGGATGGAGCCACGCTCTCCCCCCGTGCAGGTCACGACCAGCACGTCCACCCCCTCGGACACGTACTTGGCCATGGTGGCCGCGCCCTTGCTCGACTCGTCGTCGGGGTGGGCGTGGACGGCCATCAGTCGAAGCTGCTCAGTCAAGACTCGATCCTCAGTGATTGGTCGCGAAGTGCAACTTCTATAGTGACCGAACCGGGGGGTGGAAAATTCCTCGATCCCCGGTACGGGAGGAACGATCATGACGGCGGTGCGCGAGACGCTTCCCGAGAACCGTTACGGACGCTCGGCGGACCAGCGGGCGGACCGCAGGCTCAGGATCATCGGCGCGGTCCTCGGCGTCGTCCTGCTGGGCGTGGTCGGCTGGATCGGCTACGGGTACGTCAGCGGCCAGGGCCTCAGCGCCGAGGTGATCAAGTTCAAGGTCGTCTCGGACGAACGGGTCGAGGTGCACCTGGAGGTCCGCAAGGACCGGGACGCCAAGGGGTACTGCACCCTCCGCTCGCAGCGCGAGGACGGCACCGACGTCGCCCGCAAGGACTTCCGCTTCGACGGCGACACCGACCGGATCGACCAGGTCCTCACGCTGCGCACGACGTCCAGGGCGACCAGCGTCGAGCTGCTCGGGTGCACGGACGACGGCGGGGCGTGACGTTGACCGCCGCACGCGCGTCCTGAACGGCTCTTAGCACCTCTGACCTGCGGTTCGACACTCTCAGCCGTTTACCTCCTCCCCCTTTTCCCGGCGAATTGTTAGGCTCGTGGTTTCGCCCACCCGTGGAAGCGCATGCTTCGGGGTAGGGCGATGCTTTGTATTCCCAGTACCGACGAGGAGCACCCTGTGACCCAGACCAGCGAAAACGTCACCTGGCTCACGCCGGAGGCGTACAGCCAGCTCAAGGCCGAGCTGGAGTACCTGTCTGGTCCCGCGCGCACGGAGATCGCCGTCAAGATCGCGGCGGCCCGTGAGGAGGGCGACCTGCGTGAGAACGGCGGGTACCACGCGGCCAAGGAGGAGCAGGGCAAGATGGAGCTCCGGGTGCGCCAGCTGACCCAGCTCCTGGAGCACGCGAAGGTCGGCGAGGCGCCGGCCGACGACGGTGTGGTCGAGCCCGGCATGGTCGTGACGATCGCCTTCGACGGCGATGACGACGACACGACGACCTTCCTCCTGGCCTCCCGCGAGTACGCGAGCGCCGCCATCGAGACGTACTCCCCGCAGTCCCCGCTCGGTGTGGGTGTGAACGGCAAGAAGATGGGTGAGACCGCGCAGTACGAGCTGCCGAACGGCAAGACCGCCACGGTCAAGATCCTTTCGGCGAAGCCGTACTCCGGCTGATCCGCGCACACCACGAGAGAGCCCCGGCCGCAGCGGCCGGGGCTCCCTGCTGTGCGGGGACGGATCGCTCAGACGGCGACCGAGCGGTACTTGCGCACCGCCAGGGTCCGGAAGACCACGATGATCACGACGGACCAGATCAGCGAGGCCCAGACCGGGTGCTGCATCGGCCAGGCGTCGGACGTGGAGACGCCGGGGTTACCGAAGAGCACCCGGCACGCCTGGACGGTCGCGCTGAACGGGTTCCAGTCGGCGATCGGCTGGAGCCAGCCCGCCATCTGGCTGGAGTCCACGAAGGCGTTGGAGATGAACGTCACCGGGAACAGCCAGATCAGTCCGCCCGATGTGGCCGCCTCCGGAGTGCGGACGGACAGGCCGATCAGCGCGCCGATCCAGGAGAAGGCGTAGCCGAGCAGCAGGAGCAGCCCGAACGCGCCGAGCGCCTTGGGGACGCCCTCGTGGATGCGCCAGCCGACGATCAGGGCGACGACCGTGAGCACCAGCACGGTGAACATGGTCTGGACGAGGTCGGCCAGCGTGCGGCCGGTGAGCACCGCGCCGCGTGCCATGGGCAGCGAGCGGAAGCGGTCGACGAGCCCCTTGTGCATGTCGTCGGCGATCCCGGCGCCCGCGCCCGCCGTGGCGAAGGTGACGGTCTGCGCGAAGATCCCGGCCATCAGGAAGTTGCGGTAGACGACGGGGTCGGTCGAGCCCCCGATGTTCATGGAGCCGCCGAACACGTAGCTGAACAGCACCACGAACATGATCGGCTGGATGAGCCCGAAGAGCACCACTTCGGGGATCCTGGTCATCCGGATCAGGTTGCGGCGCGCGATGACCAGCGAGTCGCGTACGGACTGGCCGACGCCTCCGCCGCCGCGGGGCACCGGAGCCGCTGTCGTCTCGGTCACGGCACTCACTTCGCTGCCTCCGTCCGGGCGCCCGGCTCCGGGGCCGTCCCGTGCTCGTTGCTCTCGTCGGTCCGCTCCTGCTCGGCCGCGTGGCCGGTGAGGGAGATGAACACGTCGTCGAGGGTGGGGCGGCGCAGCCCGATGTCGTCGATCTCCACACCGCGGCCGTCGAGCTCGCGGATGACCTCGGCGAGCAGTTTGGCGCCGCCGTCGACCGGGACGGTCAGTTTGCGCATGTGCGGGACGACGGCGACCTCGCCCTTGCCCAGGTGGGTGAGGACCTCGCGGGCCGGTTCGATCTGGTCGCGCTGCTGGACGACGACCTCGACGCGTTCGCCGCCGGTGCGGGCCTTGAGCTCGTCGGAGGTGCCGCGCGCGATGACGAGGCCGTGGTCGATCACGCAGATGTCGTGGGCGAGGCGGTCGGCCTCCTCCAGGTACTGCGTGGTGAGCAGCAGCGTCGTGCCGCCGGCGACGAGTTCCTCGATGACGTCCCAGAGCTGCTGCCGGTTGCGCGGGTCGAGGCCGGTGGTCGGCTCGTCCATGAACATGACCGGCGGGGAGACGACGAGGGCCGCCGCCAGGTCGAGGCGGCGGCGCATGCCGCCCGAGTACGTCTTGGCGGTGCGGTCGGCCGCGTCGGCGAGGTTGAACCGCTCCAGCAGTTCCACGGCCCGGGCCTTCGCGTCGCGCGCCGACATCTGGTAGAGCTGGCCGACCATCTGGAGATTCTCCCGGCCGGTCAGGTATTCGTCGACGGCGGCGAACTGGCCGGAGAGCCCGATCGAGCGCCGCACCTCGTTGGGTTTCCTCAGTACGTCGATGCCCGCGACGAAGGCGCTGCCGCTGTCGGGTCTGAGCAGCGTCGTCAGGACGCGTACGGCGGTCGTCTTGCCGGCTCCGTTGGGGCCGAGAAGTCCGAGGACGGTGCCTTGCGGCACGTCGAGGTCGACGCCGCCGAGTGCTCGCACGTCTCCGAAGGTCTTCACCAGACCTTCGGCGTAGATGGCGCCTGGCATATGGGGTTCCCCCAGTGCGTTCGGGTGACTTCCTCACAGATCCTAGATTTGCCCGGGTTTCCGCGCCTGGTGAACACACGGGACGAACGCGTGTACGCCACCGGTCCGGGCGCACGCACAGTATCGCGATACATCGCGACCAACAAGGGTTCAGCCCATCACGAGATACCCCGCCCCGCGCAGTGCCGCGGCGACCTCCTCGCAGTGCTCGGGCCCCTTGGTCTCCAGGTGCAGTTCGACCTCGGCCTCGGTGAGACCGAGCCGGGGATCGGTGCGCACATGGCTGACGTCGAGGACGTTGGCATCGGCCAGTGAGAGCACGCCCAGCATGGTCGCCAGCGCGCCGGGCCGGTCCGTCAGCCGCAGCCGCAGGCTCAGATAGCGGCCGGCCGCCGACATGCCGTGGGTCAGGATGCGCTGCATCAGCAGCGGGTCGACGTTGCCGCCGGAGAGCAGGGCCACCACCGGCCCTCGGAAGGACTTGGGGTCGCTCAGCAGCGCCGCCACCGGGCTCGCCCCGGCGGGCTCCACGACCATCTTGGCCCGCTCCAGGCAGAGCAGCAGGGCGCTGGACAGCTCGTCCTCGGAGACCGTGCGGACCTCGTCGACCAGCTCCCGGACCAGGCCGAACGGCACATCGCCGGGGCGCCCCACCTTGATGCCGTCCGCCATCGTCTGGAGCGAATCGATCGACACGGGGTGGCCGGCGGCCAGCGACGGCGGGTAGCAGGCGGCGCCCGCCGCCTGCACGCCGACGATCCGCACATCGGGCCGGACCGCCTTGACCGCCACGGCGATCCCGGCCGCGAGCCCGCCGCCGCCGACACCCACGACGATCGTGCGCACCTCCGGGCACTGCTCCAGGATCTCCAGGCCCACCGTGCCCTGCCCGGCGATGATGTCCGGGTGGTCGAAGGGGTGGATGAAGACCGCGCCCGTCTCGTGCGCGTACTCCTGCGCCGCCGCGAGGGTCTCGTCGACGACATGGCCGTGCAGCCGCACCTCCGCGCCGTACTCCCTGGTCGCGGCGACCTTCGGCAGCGGCGCCCCGACGGGCATGAAGACCGTCGACCGTACGCCGAGCAGCGCAGACGCGAGCGCGACACCCTGCGCATGGTTTCCGGCGCTCGCGGCGACGACGCCCGCGGCCCTTTCGACCGGCGTCAGACCGGAGATGCGTACGTACGCGCCCCGCAGTTTGAACGACCCCGTCCGCTGCAGGTTCTCGCACTTGAACAGCACCGGTGCGCCCACGAGCGCGGACAGATGGCGGCTTCCCTCCAGCGGGGTGACCCTGGAAACCCCGGAGAGCATCTTCTGCGCACCCCGTACGTCATCGAGGATCAGCGGGGGAAAACGGCCGGGCGGAGGGAAGTTCATACCGCAAGTCTTGCAGCTGAAAGGGGTTGCGGCCGCCGCATGAGGTGCCGTCCTGCGCCGATGTCCGCAGGTTTGTGCAGCACTGGTACGCGTTGCCCCGGGGCCGCGTACTCTGTCCCCCACCCATCCGACACCGCACGAAGAGAGCCCCCGGCCATGCCCCCTCAGGACATGACGACTGCCGCGTCTCCTTCCGGGGGCGCCGCCCCGGAGAACCCGGGTCACGACCACCTTCTCGACGCCCTGCAGCACCAGGTGGCGGTCTTCGCCCGCCGGGCCGAGCAGACCCGCCTCGGCGGTGTCGGCCAGGTGCGCAACTCCATGGACCGGGCCGCGTATCTGCTGCTCAACCGGCTGGACCGGGAAGGCCCCATGGGCGTCAAGGCGCTGGCCGCGGGGATGGGGATCGACTCCTCGACCGTGACCCGGCAGGTCGCACCGCTCGTGGACACCGGTCTGGTCAAGCGCACCTCGCACCCGGAGGACGGCCGTGCCGTCGTGCTCCAGCTGTCCCCGCGCGGCCAGGCCCGGCTGGACGAGGTCCGCTCCTCGCGGCGCGAGCTGATGTCACAGGTGACGGACGAGTGGTCCGAGGACGAGCGGGACACGTTCTGCGCTCTGCTGACCCGTTTCAACGCGGCCCTGGCCGCGCGCCAGGCGGCGCACCAGGCACCGCAGGCGGGTTAGTCCGGGCCGCCGGGCCCCCGGGGGTTGACCCGGGGCCCGCGGAGCGCTCCGATTGACCTCGTGCGAGAGCGCCATGCGGGCCGACAGCGGCGCCGCGCCCAGGAGTTCGAGGCCTTCGTGGCGGGCGCGGCGGGCCGGCTGCTGCACACCGCGACCCTCCTCACGGCCGAACCCGCGGACCCGCCCGGCGCCAACGAGCGCGCGCAGCGGCTGCTGACCGCGGCGCTGGCCCGGACGTACGCGGACTGGGACCGGCTGCACGGCGAGGATCCGTACGACCGCACCCGGCAGGACCTCGCCACCCGCTTCGCCCGCGAGGCGTGGCGTCATCACCGCCTTCGCGGCGGACTCCTGGACCGGCTGACCCCGCAGGAACGGCTCGTCCTGGTGCTGCGCCTGTACGAGGGCGTTCCCGAGGAGCAGACGGCGGCGCTGCTCGGGGTGCCGGTGGACCGGGTCCGTGCGGTCTGCAACCGCTCGGTGGCCACGATGCGCGGCACCCGGAGCCCGACCCTGCGGCGGGGGCACCCGCGCACCCGGCCGCTGGGGGCGGCACCGTGAGCGGCATGGGGCGCAAGGAGGACGAGGTCCGGCGGATGCTGGAGAACCCCCGTCCTCAGGTCCCGGCGGAGCTGGCGGCGCGGGCGGCGGAGCGCGGCGGCCGGCTGCTGCGGCGCCGGCGGGTGCTGACGCGGCTGTGGCTGCTGACGGCGACCGCGGTGGTCGTGGCGTTCACGGTGTGGGCGGTGGTGGTCCAGCCCTGGCACGTGCCGCCCGCGGAGACGACGCCGCCGCTGGAGGGCTGGTAGGCACCACGCCCGGACCGCTTCGTACCGATTTATCCTGGAAGGGCACGGCCGGACACCGGCCGAGGAGGCTGTGATGACCAGGAAGATCGCTGACTGCCGCAAGTATCCGAGTGTGTCGAACTGCTCGCTGACGATCTCCGGTGAGGAGGACGAAGTCGTGCGGGCGGCCACGGAGCACGCGGTCTCCGTCCATGAGCACACCGACAGCCCCGAACTGCGGGAGCAGGTCAGGGCCTCGCTGGAGGACGAGAAGGTCTCGGTCTGAGGACCGGAGACGAGAGGGGCGGGACCGGTTGCGCCGGCCCCGCCCCTCTCGTCTGCGCCGTGTCGCGTACGACGACCGGTACGGGCCCTAGCCGAGCGCCTGCGTCAGGTCGGCCAGCAGGTCGTCGCCGTTCTCGATGCCGACGGAGAGCCGGACCAGGTCGGCGGGGACCTCCAGCGGGGAGCCCGCGGCGGAGGCGTGCGTCATCCGGCCCGGGTGCTCCAGGAGCGACTCGACGCCGCCGAGCGACTCACCGAGCGTGAAGAGCTTCGCGCGGTTGCAGACCTCGACGGCCGCCTCCTCGCCGCCCGCGACCCGGAAGGACACCATGCCGCCGAACGTCTTCATCTGCTTGGCGGCGATCTCGTGGCCCTGGTGCTCGGGCAGCCCGGGGTAGAGGACCTGGGTGACCTTGGGGTGGCGGGTCAGCAGGTCGGCGACCTTGGTCGCGTTCTCGCTGTGCCGGTCCATCCGCACGGCCAGCGTCTTGATGCCGCGCAGCACCAGCCAGGCGTCGAACGGCCCGGCGACGGCGCCCATCGCGTTCTGGTGGTACGCCAGCTCCTCCGACAGATCGGGGTCGTTGACGATCAGCGCGCCACCGACGACGTCCGAGTGGCCGCCCATGTACTTGGTGGTGGAGTGGACGACGACATCGGCGCCGAGGGCCAGGGGCTGCTGGAGGTAGGGACTGGCGAAGGTGTTGTCGACGACCAGCCGCGCACCCGCCGTGCGGGCCACGTCGGCGACGGCCGCGATGTCGGTGATGCCGAGCAGCGGGTTGGAGGGCGTCTCCACCCAGATCGCCTTGGTGCGCGGGGTGATCGCCGCCCGTACCGCCGCCACGTCCGAGGTGTCGGCGACCGAGAACTCCACGCCCCAGCGCGAGGCGACCTTCGCGAACAGCCGGAACGTGCCGCCGTAGGCGTCGTTCGGGATGACCACGTGGTCGCCGGGGGTCAGCAGCGTACGGAGCAGGCAGTCCTCGGCGGCGAGGCCGGAGGCGAAGGCGAGTCCGCGGCGGCCGCCCTCCAGGGCCGCGAGGTTCTCCTCCAGCGCAGTGCGGGTCGGGTTGGCGCTGCGGCTGTACTCGTAGCCGCCGCGCAGTCCGCCCACGCCGTCCTGCTTGTACGTGGAGACCTGGTAAATGGGGGGAACAACAGCGCCGGTGAGGGGATCGGCGGTGTTTCCCGCGTGGATCGCGAGAGTCTCGAAGCTGTGCTGGTCGCTCATGGGCCCCGAGCGTAGTCCGCCGCCGAGGTCCCTCACGGACCACCGGGCCGTCCGGTGACAATGGGGGCATGGAGATTCTGTGGTTCCTGCTCGCGCTGTGCCTGCTCGCCGCGGTCGTCGGCCCCTATGTGCGGCGCCGCCGGGGCGGCATCCGTCAGGTGGCGCCCGGTTCGCCCGACGCCGCCGATCCGGACACCTACGGCTTCGTGCGCCAGGAGGAGCTGGACATCCGGATGCCGGGCCCCGACCAGGATCTCCTCGACGTGCTCGATGTCGTCCAGCACACCCAGGAGTGGCGGGCCGCGTCCCAGCTGCTGTCCGGGACGCCGAAGGAGGGCGAGGTGCGGTGGCAGCGGGTGCAGGCCTTCGCCGGGGCCGCCTCCCTGGAACTGATGCAGCGGCCGGGCGTCGGCGGGGCGTGGCTGCGCAAGTGGCGGGCCGAGGCGCCGAAGGACGCGGGCGGCGCGGCCGTGCACGCGGAGTTCCTGGTCCAGCAGGCGTGGCGGTCGTCATCGGCGGGGACGGACGACTTCCGGATCATCCTGGAGGAGGCGCGTACGGTCGTCGGCGAGGCGGCCCTGCTGGCGCCGGGCGACCCCGTCCCGTATCTCGTGGAGCTGGCCGTCGCCCGTGGACTGGGCTACTCGCACGAGGAGTTCGACCAGCTCTGGGCGAAGATCATCGACCGGGCCCCGGCCCACATGGGCGCGCACATCGCGGCGCTGCACTTCTGGTGCGAGAAGTGGCACGGCTCCCGCGAGGAGGCGGACCGCTTCGCCACCGCGGCGGCCGCCCGCGCCCCGCAGGGCTCGCTGCTGGCGGCGCTGCCGCTGTTCGCGGTGTACGAGCACCTGCCCGAGGTGAATCTGGTCCAGGGCTTCTACCGCGGCCTGGTGGTGACGAAGGCGGTCGAGGGCGCGATGTTCGCGGTGCACGCGGCCCGCGCCGACGACCCGATGCTCGCGCACGTCCGCCATCTCCTGGTGCTGTTCCTGGTCCGGATGGAGCGCTGGTCCGAGGCGATGAACCAGCTGGTCCACATCGACGGCCACGTCGGCGCGCTGCCGTGGACGGAGAACTCCGACCCGGCCGCCGAGTACGCCGTGTACCGGGCCCTGGCGGTGGCCGGCTACGAGGCGAACGGCGGCAGCCCGGCGACGCTGCCGCAGTAGCCGCGAACCGCGACGGCCGCCGCTGTGCGACCGTGGAAGCGACGCGCCCCTGATTCCCCTGCGATGAACGGTGTTCCCGTGACACGACTGATACCCCTGATCCTGATCGGCCTCGGCCTCTACTTCTGGTTCAAGGCCCGCAAGCGGGCCGCCGCCTACGTCGAGGACGCGGAGTCGGACGGCGGCGCACCGCGCCGCTGACCTCCGGCGGAGGAATCCGCGGTGGCCCGGGGGCGTTGCAGTGACAGCACCCCGACCCAGGAGGAGCCCCGTATGTTCCTGCACCGCCGCACCCCGCAGCTCCCCACCCCGGAGGAGGCCCTGCGCGGCCGCACCACCCCGGAGTTCACCGTCCCGTCCCGCCACACGGTCCTGGGCAACGCCCTGCTGGGCCCGTACCCGGAGGGTCTGGAGGTCGCGGACTTCGCGATGGGCTGTTTCTGGGGCGCCGAGCGCACGTTCTGGCGGCAGGACGGCGTCTGGACGACGCTCGTCGGCTATCAGGGCGGCTATACGGAGAATCCCGCGTACGAGGAGGTCTGCTCGGGCCTGACCGGGCACACCGAGGCGGTACGCGTGGTCTTCGACCCGAGGACCGTGACGTACGCGCAGCTGCTGAAGCTCTTCTGGGAGTCCCACGACCCGACCCAGGGCTTCCGCCAGGGCAACGACGTGGGCACCCAGTACCGCTCCGCCGTGTACACCCACTCCCCCGAGCAGGCCGCGGCCGCTGCGGCGTCCCGCGAGACGTACCAGAAGGCCCTCACGGGCTCCGGCCACGGCGTGATCAGCACGGAGATCCTGCCCGCCGACGGCCGCCAATTCTGGCCCGCGGAGCCGGCCCACCAGCAGTACCTGGACAAGAACCCGGCGGGCTACTGCGGGATCGGCGGCACGGGTGTCTCGTGCCCGGCCGGGGTGGCACCGGCGGCGCGGGGCTGAGCCGGTTACCCTCGCACCGACGTGAACGGTGAACGGCGGGGTGGGGGCACCATGCGCGAGAACGGCACGGACGGACCGGCGGTCCCGTCCCTGAGCGGACATCCCTGGCGGGCGGCCAACGAGGCCCTGGCGTTCCTCGTGGAACTGGCCGCGCTGGCCTGCCTGTTCGGCTGGGGGTTCAGTCTCGGGGACGGACTGGCCCTCCAACTCCTGCTGGGAGCCGCAGTGCTGGCCGTAGCCATCACCCTGTGGGGCCTGTTCGCCGCACCCCGCGCCCGGATCCGGCTGCCGGTGGCCGGTGTGCTGGCGGTCAAGACCGTGGTGCTCGGCGGCGCCGCCCTCGCCCTCCACGGGGTGGGGCACCCCGTGGCGGCCGTGGTCATGGCCGTCGTGGTGGTGGCGAACACGGGGCTGCTGGAGACGTTCCGGCGACGGCCGGCACCTGCCCGGTAGGTGCCGGCCGCGCTCCTCGGATCAGACGGAGTCTGATCCGGCCGGACGGGTCAGATCAGCCCCTGCGCCAGCATCGCGTCCGCGACCAGCTCGAAGCCGGCGATGTTCGCGCCGGCCACGTAGTTGCCGGGGCTGCCGTAGCGCTCCGCCGTCGTGTAGCAGGACTCGTGGATGTGGCGCATGATCTCCGCGAGCCGCTCCTCCGTGTGCGCGAAGGTCCAGGAGTCGCGCGAGGCGTTCTGCTGCATCTCCAGGGCGCTGGTGGCCACCCCGCCCGCGTTGGCCGCCTTGCCGGGGGCGAAGGCCACGCCCGCTTCCTGGAGGACGCGGACGGCCTCGGGGGTGGTGGGCATGTTGGCGCCCTCGGCGACCGCCTTCACGCCGTTGCGCACGAGGGTCAGCGCATCGGCCTCGTGGAGTTCGTTCTGCGTGGCGCAGGGCAGGGCCACATCGCAGGGGACGTTCCAGACACCGGTGCCGGGGACGAACACGGCTTCGCCGCCGCGGCGTTCGGCGTACTCGGAGACGCGGCCGCGGCGGGCCTCCTTGATCTCCTTGAGCAGGGCGAGGTCGATGCCCTTCTCGTCGACGATGTAGCCGTCGGAGTCGGAGCAGGTCACCACGGTGGCGCCGAGCTGCTGCGCCTTCTCGATCGCGTAGATCGCGACGTTGCCCGAGCCGGAGACGGCGATGCGCTGGCCGTCGAGGGACTCGCCGCGGCTGCGGAGCATCTCGGCGGTGAACAGGACGCAGCCGTAGCCGGTGGCCTCGGTCCGCACCAGGGCGCCGCCCCAGCCGAGACCCTTTCCGGTGAGGACACCGGACTCGAAGCGGTTGGTGATCCGCTTGTACTGGCCGAAGAGGTAGCCGATCTCGCGGCCGCCCACGCCGATGTCACCGGCGGGGACGTCGGTGTACTCGCCGAGGTGGCGGTGGAGTTCGGTCATGAACGACTGGCAGAACCGCATGATCTCGGCGTCCGAGCGGCCCTTCGGGTCGAAGTCGGAGCCGCCCTTGCCGCCGCCGATGGGCATGCCGGTGAGGGCGTTCTTGAAGATCTGCTCGAAGCCGAGGAACTTCACGATGCCGAGGTTGACCGAGGGGTGGAAGCGCAGCCCGCCCTTGTACGGGCCGAGCGAGCTGGAGAACTCGACCCGGAAGCCGCGGTTGACGTGGATGTCGCCGGAGTCGTCCGACCACGGCACGCGGAAGATGAGCTGGCGCTCCGGCTCGCATATGCGCTCGATGATGCGGGCGTCCACGAACTCCGGGCGCCGGGCCAGCACCGGGCCGAGCGTCTCCAGGACCTCCCGGACCGCCTGGTGGAACTCCTTCTCGCCCTGGTTGCGGCGGAGGATCTCCGCGTACAGCGGCTCGATGACACGGTTCTCGGCGGTGTGCGGCGTTGCGGAGTCAGGGGTGGCCGTCATCTGATCAAGACCTTCCGTGGTCGGCTCATGCGCGAAGGCGCCCCCGTCCCGAGGGGCACCGGGTCCTCCCTCGCCGTCGAGGGCGTCGCCCGACATCACGCATACCGTGCCCACGAAAGCGACGTACAGGACCGTTGTGGCGTATCGAGTGTCCCAGTGGGGCCACGGGATGCTCCACGGCATCCACATGGTGATCTCCGCCGGCCGGGCGCGTAAAGGGCGCGATGGCCTTGCCCCTGGGCGGTTCCGCCGGTTTGGGGCGGGGTCGCCCATCGCCCGAAGTGGTGAACCTCACAGGGCGGGACGGGCGGTTGTGAGGTGCCCGGGCGGGGGCGGCGAGGTTCCGCATCGGCCCTCGCGGCGGCCGCACTCCCGCCTCCGTCGCGCGGGAAGAACGGGAAGGTGTGCGGTCCGGGCCCGCCGTGACGGGCAATCAGACATGATTCCGTCATGACGACATCGCGGGGGCACCGCAGCGGCCGGGTTCCTCATACTCCTTACGGGCCACCGCCGTTGACCGAGGGTCCCCGGCTCGGTTACGGGTATCCGGGACCCTCGTACGGCGCGGGCAGGACCGGGCCGCGCACACCGCCCCGGGCGGGCGAGATGCGCCGCTATCTCGCCGTGGGGCTCGACTGCTATCTCTGCCTGGTCGTCAGCGGGTTACTCGTCCGGCCCCATGTGGACTCGGCGACCGTTCCCCAGGTCGCCGGTCTGCTGGTCGGGCCGGTGCTCGTCCTGTCGTTCCTGAACCAGGTGGTGCTCACCGCACTCGTCGGGGCGGGCGCCGGGAAGCTGATCATGGGGATACGGGTGGTGAGCCTGCCGGACGTGGGCCGCCCCGGCCCCGGGCGGCTGGTGCGCAGATGGCTGTACGGGCTGTGCTGGCTGCCGCTGCAGCCCTGGTACGGGGTGCGCGCCCACCTCGCCAGGTCCGGCGGCGAGGGCGGTCCCGGCCACCGGGCGGGCCACGAGGACAACGTCGCGCACCCCGACCCCGCCGGGCTGCGCCAGGTCCGCCGCAGCGATCTGGCGGCGCACCGCCGGGCCGTGGCCGGGCGGACGGTCTGAACCCTCCCGCCGGCGGGACGGGACCGGGGCCTCCCGTCCCGGCCGGAACGGAAGACCCCGGTACGTGCCGCCGGGTCAGGCGGCGGCGTTCTCCGTGATGGTGACCTTGCCCTTGCGGATCGTGGCGAGCCGCGGGGCGCGGCGGGCGATCGAGCTGTCGTGGGTGACCATGATGAAGGTGAGCCCGTGCTCCTTCCACATGGTCTCCAGCACCTCCATGATCTCGTCGCGCATGGACTCGTCGAGGTTGCCGGTGGGTTCGTCGGCGAGCAGCACCTTGGGCTGCTTGACCAGGGCCCTGGCGATGGCCACCCGCTGCTGCTGACCGCCGGACATCTCGCCGGGCAGATGGCCGAGCCGTTCGCCGAGCCCGACCGAGTCGAGCGCCTCGGCGGCTCTTCTGCGCCGCTCGGACGCCTTGCCGCCGAGCGGTACGAGGGCGGTCTCGACGTTCTCCTGGGCGGTGAGCGTCGGGATGAGGTTGAAGCTCTGGAAGACGAAGCCGATGTTCTCGGCGCGGACCTTGGTGAGCTTGGCCTCGCTGAGCTTCGCGAGGTCCACCCCGTCGAGTTCGATGCTGCCGGCCGTGGGACGGTCCAGTCCGCCGAGCATCTGGAGCAGCGTGGACTTGCCGCCGCCGGTGGGGCCCTGGATGACGAGGCGGCCGCCGTCCTCGATGGTCAGGTCGACGCCGGCGAGTGCGTGGACGGTGGACTTGCCGCGCGTGTAGTGCTTGGTGACGCCTTGAAGCGTGTACATGGGTCAGCTCCTGCTGGACGGTGATCGCGGATCCCGGGCGGACGCCTCGCGGATCGCGGGTCGCCGGGGTACGGGGTACGGAATGCCCGGGTTCGGGGCATCCCGCGGCGGGCTACTCGACGCGGCGCAGCGCGTCCGCGGGGCGCAGCCGGGAGGCGCGCCAGCCGCCGAAGGCGCCCGCGATCAGCCCGCCGGCGACGGCCAGCACGACGGCGATCAGGATGACCGAGAGGGAGACGGGTGCGGTCAGCGCGATGTCGAGCGCCTTGGAGGCGGTCTGGCGGCCGGGGCCGCCCATCATGCCGCCGCGGCCGCCGCCCGCGCCGCCGCCCGAGGAGCCGAGCTGGGCGGTGAGGGTGGGGCTGACGGCGGTGACGGCGTAGGCGCCGGCGAGGCCGACCGCGATGCCGAGGACGCCGCCCATCAGGCCGTTGACGAGGGCCTCGCCGATGACCTGGCGGGTGACCCGGCCGCTCTTCCAGCCGAGCGCCTTGAGCGTGCCGAACTCCCGGACGCGGCGGCTGACCGCGGAGGAGGTGAGGAGTCCCGCGACCAGGAAGGCGGCGATGAGCACGGCGATGGAGAGCCACTTGCCGACGCTGGACGCCAGGTCGGACGCCGTGGACAGGGAGCCGGACACGGTGTCCGCGAGGTCGGCGGACGTGGTGACCGTGGTGCCCGCGATGTTCTTCTGGATCACGGACTTGACGCTGTCGATCTGCTGCGAGTCCGCGGCCTTGACGTAGACCGTGGTGACCTTGTTCTTCGAGTCGGAGAGCGTCTGCGCCTGCTGGAGCGGGATGTAGAGGTTGGCGGCCGCGTCGCCGCTGTCGGCCGTGGAGACGCCCACGATGGTGAACTCGGTGCCGTGGACCGTGACCGTCTTGCCGGTGGCGAGCTTCTTCTCCTTCGCGTACGCGGCGTCGACGACGGCCACCTTCGCGTTGGTCTCGGTGCTCTTGAACGTACGTCCCGCGGTGATCTTCGACGAGGTCAGCGGGCCGAGGTCCTGCTTGGTGACGTCGGTGCCGTACACCGTGTAGGAGTTGACGTCGAAGGAGGCGCCGCCGCCCTGGACCTCGCCCTGCGGCTGGCCGGTGCCGCCACCGGGGCCGCGGCCCTGGGCGGTGCCGCCCTGCTGCTTGAACTCACCGCGCTTGAACTGGCCGTCGACCTTCATGACGGTCAGGCTCAGCCCGCCGACGGCGTCGGCGACCCCGGTCTGCCGGTCCACCTCGCCGACGGTGGTGGAGGCGAGCGTCTGGAAGCCCTGGACCATGACCCGGTCCGTGCTCTGGGTCGAGTCGTCGTCGCTGCCCTTCGCGTCGAACTCGAACCTGGGGCGCTCCGTGGCGGAACCCGGAGCTGCGGCGGCCTTGGTGACCGTCATGTCCGTGCCGAGGCCGTACAGCGATTCCAGGACCTTGTCCTGGGCCTTGCTCATGCCCGAGGAGACCGAGCTGACGATGATGACCAGCGCAATGCCGAGGGCGAGCCCCGAGGCGACGACGAGCGCCGCCTTTCTGCGGCGGCGCAGCTCGCGCCGGAGGTAGGTGAAGAACATGGCGTGAGGTTAGGGAGCGCTTGTGATGGTGGGTTAAGGCCGGGATGAGAGCGGCATGAGAACAGCCGCGAACGCCGCAGGCGGCGGCTCCGGGATCCGTGGGGATCGCGGAGCCGCCGCCTGGGTACGGGGCTCGGGGCCGGTCGGGGTCCTGCCCGGGGTGAGGAGGACGCGGCCGGTCGGGTCAGCCCTGGGAACCCGCCGTCCACTGGGCCCAGCTCAGGTTCCAGCCGTTGAGGCCGTTGTCGGGCTGGATGGTCTTGTCCGGGGAGTTCTTGACGATGACCACGTCACCGATCATGGAGTTGTTGTAGAACCACGCGGCGGGCGCGCCCGGGTCACCGGCGCCCTTGGTGTCGGCGAGGCCGACGCAGCCGTGGCTGGTGTTGGCGCTGCCGAAGATGGACTTGGCGCCCCAGTAGTTGCCGTGGATGAAGGTGCCCGACGTGGACAGCCGCATGGCGTGCGGCACGTCCTTGATGTCGTACTCGCCCTTGCCGTCGTCGTCGGTGAAGCCGACCGTCGAACCGTCCATCCGGGTCTCCTTGAACTTCTCGGAGATCACCATCTGGCCGTTGTACGTCGGGTTGTCCGACGAACCGGCCGAGATCGGGATGGTCTTGATCGTCTTGCCGTTCTGCGTGACGGTCATCGTGTGCGTCTTGGCGTCCACGGTGGAGACCTGGTTGCGGCCGACCTTGAAGGTGACCGTCTTCTGCTGCACGCCGTACACGCCGTCCGCGCCCTCGACGCCGTCCAGCGCCAGCTTCAGCGTGACGGTGGAGCCGCCCGTCCAGTAGTCCTGGGGGCGCAGGTCCAGGCGCTGGGAGTTGAACCAGTGGCCGACGACCTGCTGGCCGCTGCTGGACGTCACCGTGATGCCGGCCTGGACGGCCTTCTGGTCGGTGATCGCCTTGTTGAAGTTGATCGAGACGGGCATGCCGACGCCGACGGTGGAGCCGTCCTCGGGGGTGAAGTTCCCGATGAAGCTGTTGGCGGGCGACACGGTGGTGAAGGAGGAGTTCTCGTGCGCCTCGCGGCCCTTCGAGTCCTGCGCCGTCGCGTTGATCTTGTACGTGGTCGAGCGCTCCAGCTGGGCGGCCGGCTGCCAGCTGGTGCCGTCGGCGGAGAGCGTGCCCTTGACGCTCTCTCCGGCGGAGGTGGTCATGGTGACGACGGTCAGCTTGCCCTTGGCGACGGTGACCTTGGCGTCGTTGTTGATGCTCGCGTTGGTCGCGCCGTTCTTCGGCGAGATCGCTATCTGCGCCTCCGAGGCCTCCTCGGCCGCCGCCTTGTCGACCTCGGCCGCCTGCGACTTCTTCGAGCTGTCGGGGCTAGGGCCGCCCTTGTCGCCGCCGTCGCTGCAGGCCGAAAGCACCAGCACGCCGCCGAGCAGTGCGGACGCGGCCATGAGGCCCTTGCGCCGCTTGCTGTCCGTCATCACACGCTTCTCCATCGTTGCCGAAATCCCCAAAAACCCCGAGCAAGGCCGTCGACCGGCGATACCCCGTCAATATTCCAAGAACACCCGGAACGGATGCCCCGTTCCATATCCGTCCCGGATGTGGGGAACACCACTCATCGACGCGGTGGCGGCGGCGGTGGTTCCCGCCGTTGATCATCTATGTGCTCCGCCGGTGCACGACCCGGTTGTACAGCACTTCCGAGGCCCGGATCCACCGGTCGTCACGCACACCGGCCCCGGCCCGCCGGGAGCGGGCCGGGGCCGGTGTCTCCACCCGCTAGGCCCGCCGCTCCGTGCTGCCGTCCTTGTCGTCCTCCTCCCCATTGTGCGGGACGCCGAAGGCGCTCTCGTCGTCGTCCTCATCGTCCTGACCGTCGTCGAGGTCCCATCCGTCCGGGTCCTCCGGGTCGTAGTCGATGGTCTCGCTGCTCCAGGAGGCCTGGGTCAGCTCGACCCCGGGCACCTCACTGACCAGGTCGAACGGGTCGATCAGCGAGGCGAGGGCCTCCGCACCGTCTTCCCGTACGGCGGTCTCGGCATGCGTGCGTTCCTCGGCGGACTCGCCGCCGGGCTCCCCGTACTCCGCCGCGAGGCTCTCCAGGGCGGTCCCGCTCAGGGCGTCGGCGTCCGTGATCTCCAACACCATTTCGACCCGAAGGCGAACGAATCGTGATGACTCAGATGTGCTCATGAGGCGGAGCGTAAGCTCCCGGCCGCCACGGCTTTCCTACGACCCGCTGCGTTCATTAGCATCGGCGCACAGGCCTGAGAGGGACCGGGCGACCGGGGCCCCTTCAACTCACGGCTGTCACAAGGGGGATCGATTCCGTGGCCATCACCCGCCGTCCGCTGCTGACCGCCACCGCCGCGGCAACGCTGCTGTGTGCCCTGTGGTTCGTCCCGTCCGCCAACGCGACCGGCGACGCCGCCACCGCGTCCGGCGCCGCCGTCACGGACGCCCCCGGCAGAACGGGTCCGGGCGCCACCGCGCTCGCCGACACCGGGACCGGGTTCGACACGACGCCGTATCTGATCGGCGGCATGGCGTTCCTGGGCATGGGAGCCGGCTTCGTCACCTACTCGGCCCGTCGCACCGGCCCGCAGCCGGCCGTCTGAGCGGTAAGCGAAAAGCGGCCGCCGGGTCCGTCCGGTGGCCGCTTCCGCGCAGGTCGGGCGGTCAGGCCAGCGGCCCGGTGACCGGCTCCACCGCCGCGACGAGCCTGCCCGCCCGGACGAAGGCGTCCGCCGCGGCCAGGTCGGGCGACAGGAAGCGGTCCGGCCCCGGGCCCTCGACGCCCGCGGCCCGCAGCGCCTCGATCGCGGCCAGCGAGGCGGGCGCCGGGGTCAGCCCCTGGGCGGCGCGCAGCTCGACCGCGCGGGTCGCGGCGTACAGCTCGACGGCGACGATCCGGGCGAGGTTGTCGACGGCGGTACGGAGCTTGCGCGCGGCCGACCAGCCCATGGAGACGTGGTCCTCCTGCATCGCGGAGGACGGGATCGAGTCCGCGGAGGCCGGGACGGCGAGCCGCTTCATCTCGCTGACCAGGGCGGCCTGGGTGTACTGGGCGATCATCAGGCCGGAGTCCACACCGGCGTCGTCGGCGAGGAACGGCGGCAGTCCGTGCGAGCGGTTCTTGTCCAGCAGCCGGTCGGTGCGGCGCTCGGCGATCGAACCGAGGTCGGCGGCGACGATCGCCAGGAAGTCCAGGACGTACGCGACCGGCGCTCCGTGGAAGTTGCCGTTGGACTCCACCCGGCCGTCGGGGAGGACGACGGGGTTGTCGACGGAGGAGGCCAGTTCGCGGTCGGCGACGGTCGCGGCGTACGCGAGGGTGTCCCGGCCCGCGCCGTTGACCTGGGGCGCGCAGCGCACCGAGTAGGCGTCCTGGACACGCGGCGCGTCGTCCTGGTGGTGACCGGTGAGGCCCGAACCGGCCAGCACCCGCAGCATGTTGTCGGCGCTCGCGCCCTGGCCGGGGTGCGGGCGGATGGCGTGCAGCTCGGGGGCGAGGACCTTGTCCGTGCCGAGCAGTGCCTCCAGCGAGAGGGCCGCGGTGATGTCGGCCGATGTGTAGAGGCTGCGCAGGTCGGCGAGGGCCATCACGAGCATGCCGAGCATGCCGTCGGTGCCGTTGAGGAGGGCGAGGCCCTCCTTCTCGCGCAGCTCGACCGGGGTGATGCCGTGGGCGGCGAGGAGCTCGCCCGCGGGGCGCACGGTCCCGTCGGGGCCCTCCGCGTCGCCCTCGCCCATCAGGGTCAGCGCGCAGTGGGAGAGCGGCGCCAGGTCCCCGGAGCAGCCGAGCGAACCGTACTCGTGAACGACGGGTGTGATCCCGGCGTTGAGTACGTCCGCCATGGTCTGCGCGACCTCGGGGCGGACGCCCGTGTGGCCGGAGGCGACCGTCTTGAGCCGCAGGAACATCAGCGCCCTGACGACCTCGCGCTCGACCCGCGGGCCCATGCCGGCGGCGTGCGAGCGGACGATGTTGCGCTGGAGCTGCGCGCGGAGCTCCGGGCTGATGTGACGGCTGGCGAGCGCGCCGAATCCGGTCGAGACGCCGTAGACCGGCTCGGGCTTGGCGGCGAGCGCGTCCACGATCTCGCGGGCGGCGGCGAGGGCGGTCACCGCGGCGGCGGAGAGTTCGACACGGGCGTTGCCGCGGGCCACGGCGATGACGTCCTGAGCAGTGGTACCGGACGTCCCCACCACGACTGTATGCATATCCATATTCAGAAGCGTACGGATTGAAACCCTTCATGTCACTAGTGGTCGCCGGGTTGACCCCTTACCGGTCCGGTCCCTCGCCGGGCCGGTTCCCCCGCAGCCGGCGGCGGTCGTGCGGGGATCCGGGCGGGGAGTCCGCCAGCCGGATGACCTCGCCGTCACGCCCCGCCACGACGGGTCTCGTGGAGCGGGCCGCCTTCGCCCGGTACTGGGCGGCGTCCGCCAGCCGGAAGAGCCGCCGCGCGGAGACCACCGGACCGATCGGGTCCCCGGTGGACGCCATGCCGCACGCGACCCCGTTGCCGAACTCCAGCTCCCCGGCCCGCTCGCAGAGCTCGGTGGCCACCGCGATCACCTCGTCCGCCCCCGGACCCAGGGCCAGCAGACAGAACTCGTCCCCGCCGAGCCGGGCAGCCAGCGCCCCGGGCAGCATGGCCCCACACCGGGAGAGCACCGAGCCGAAACGTTCCAGCAGCCGGTCACCGACGGCATGCCCATGGGTGTCGTTGACCCGTTTGAGCCCATTGAGATCGCAGACGACCAGGCTCACCACCGAACCGTCCGCCCGGTGGCGCTCCACCGCCTCGTCGAGGCGGATGTCGACGGCCCGCCGGTTGGCGAGGCCGGTCAGCGGGTCGGTGAAGGCGAGCTTGCGCACCTCCTCCAGGCGCTCCGTCTGGGAGATCCCGGCGGCGACGACCGCGGCGAGCACGGTGGCGAAGTCCGCGTCCGGGCGCCCGAACACCGGCTCCCCCACCCGCCGGGCCACATAGAGCTCGCCCCAGGCCCGCCCGTGCAGCACGATCGGCGCGACCACACAGCAGCCGCGCCCGCGCCGGCGCAGGGCCGCCACCCGCTGGTGGGAGTAGCCGTGCCCGGCCGCACCCGGCCCGTCGTCCGCCGGCTCCGGCTCGACCGGTCCGTCGGCGGTCTCCACCCAGGCGTCCGGCTCACCGCCCCCGGCCCACCGCTCATGGAGGAATTCGGTGATCTCCGGGAACTGGTGCACCGGATACGTCTCCTCGTCGGGGAACTCCTCCTCCCCCTCGGCCCGCTCGCCCGCGTTGACCAGGACCTTCAGCCGGCCCCGCCCGCGCTCCCAGACCGACAGCGCGGCGAAACTGCCGCCCAGCGCCTCGCACGCCCCCAGGGCCGCCGCCCGCCAGCACCCCCGCGGGGTGTGCGCCGCCGCCATCGCCTGCGCAAGCGAAACCACGGCCCGCAGCCGCGCATCGTCACCACCCATCACCCCAGCTTATGTAGGTTTGTGGTGATTTGATCAGTTTACAGCCCGGATCATGCGCGGTGCGTCGCCGAAGGAACACGGAAAGTCACCATCGGCTCACTCCCCGGGCCAGTTCGGCTTCCGCTTCTCGTTGAACGCGGCCACCCCCTCGGCCCGGTCGCCGGAGAAGGCCACCGACCGCCACGCGGAGTCCTCGACGTCGAGGCCGGCCCGCAGATCGAGCCCGTGCCCGAGCCGCAGCGCCCGCTTGGCCGCCCGCAGCCCCACCGGGGAGTTCGCCGCGATCCGCCCGGCGAGCGCCAGCGCCTCGGTCCGGTCCTCGCCGTCCGCGACCAGCTCGTCGACCAGACCCAGCTCCCGCGCCTCGTCCGCCGCCACCCGGCGGGCGGTGAAGATCAGCTCGGCGGCGCGCGCCGCCCCGATCCGGCGCGGCAGCAGCTGGGTGCCGCCGCCGCCCGGGATGACCCCGACCGACACCTCGGGCAGCCCCACCAGCGCGGTCCCGTCGGCGACGATCAGATCGCAGGACAGGGCCAGCTCGAACCCGCCGCCGAGCGCGAAGCCGTGCACCGCGGCGATCGTCGGCATCGGCAGTTCGAGCACGCCGGTGTAGGCGGCCCGTGCGGTCGGCCGCTGGCGCACCAGGTCGGCGTCGGTGAAGGAGTTGCGCTCCTTGAGGTCCGCGCCCACGCAGAAGGCCCGCTCGTGGCTGGACGTGAGGACGGTGACCCGGACGTCGGGGTCGGCGGCGAGCGCGGCGCAGGCGGCGGCGATCGAGCGGGCCATGTCCGTGGACACCGCGTTCATGGCCCCGGGCCGGTCGAGCACCAGCTCGGCGACGTGCTCCAGGCCCTCGTGGCCGCGTACGACGACGAACTCCCCGAACCGCTGCTCGGACGTGACGGTCATGGCTGCACCCCTGTCGGTTAACGAGCGTTACCGGAGGGATCCTAGGGCTCCGCCCCCGCAGGAGGTCAGGGGGCGGTCAGGACGTGCCGCGACGGGCCAGCAGCCAGGGTTCGACGATGCCGAGTCCGCGCACCGGGCGCTGCCACATCGGCTGCAGCCCGTAGCGGTACCTCGGCAGCGGGGGCGGCTCCTCGCCGTCCGCGCGCGCCTTCTCGGCCCGCTCGGCGGCGGCCGCCGCGTCCTCCGCGGCCTGGGCCTCGGAGACCGGCGCGTCCCCGGTCCTGGTCAGCTCCTCGGCGAACGCCCCGTCCACCAGGACGGCGTCCTTCGGAGCTATCGACGTCAGCCGGCTGGCGAGGTTCACCGTGGTGCCGAAGACATCGCCCATCCGGGTGGTGACCGTGCCGAACGCGATGCCGACGCGCAGTGCCGGCATCGTCTCGTCCAGCGTCATGGCCTCGACCAGGCGCAGCGCGATCTCGGACGCGGTGCCCGCGTCGTCGGCGGCGAAGAGGACCTCGTCGCCGAGGGTCTTGATGAGCCGGCCGCCGTGCGCGGCGACGAGGTCGGCGCAGGTGGTCTCGAAGGACTCGACGAGCTCGCCGAGCTCCTCCTCCTCCAGCCGGCGGGTCAGCCGGGTGAAGCCGACGAGGTCGGCGAAGCCGACGGCCAGGCGCCGGTCGACCATCTCCTCGTCGTCCGCCGCCTGCACGACCCGGCCGGTGGCGGCGGCGAGCTGGCGCCGCCACACGTACACCAGGAACTCCTCCAGCTCCGGCAGCAGCAGTTCGATCAGGGGATACGTGACCTCGGTCCGGGTCATGCCCGGCTCGGGCGGCTCGGTGAGGCCCTCCAGGAACGAGTCGATCTGCCATTCCGCCAGCCGGGCGGTGGTCTGCCCGGTCGACCTGGCCACCTGGATCGCCATCGGCTCGCTGAGCAGCCCGGCCTCGACCAGACCGGACAGCCGGCGCAGCGCCAGCACGTCCGCCTCGGTCAGCGCCTTGGCCTGGCCGATGTCGGCGAAGCCCATGGCCCGCCAGAACCGGGACGCGAGATCCATCGAGACGCCCGCGGTGCGGGCCGCCTGGAACGGGGTGTAGCGCCGGTCGGCGCCCAGGATCAGCTGTTCCAGCCTGATCGCGAGGGGGTCGTCGGTCGGCTCGGCCGTGTGGTCGACTTCGTGATGCGGTGTCGCGTGGACCGAGGAGTCCGACGAGGGCTCGTCGCCCGCGCCGGAGGTCGTGTCGTCGACGGTCACCAGCCGCCTCCTGCCCGTTCCCTGCGCACTGCCCTGCCGATCTGTCGGTGGATCGCCTCAACGATACGGCAGGTGTGCCCTACCTCACGTCGTCGAGGCGTTACCCGGACGGTTCGTGGCGTGGCGCCGGGTCGGCCGCCGCTCAGGTCAGCCCGCCCGCCGCCCCTCGCAGGTGCACGATGTCGCCCGCCGACACCGGTTCGCGCAGGCCGTCGCCGGTGGACAGGACCAGGCGCCCGTCCCCGTCGATCGCCACCGCCTCCCCGGTGAGCGTGCGGTCGCCGGGCAGCTGGGCCCGTACGGTCCGGCCCAGGGTCGCGCAGCCCGCCGCGTACGCCTCCTGCAGCCCGCTCGCCGCCGCGTCGCCGTCGGCCGCGCGCCACTGCCCGTACCACTGCTCCAGCGAGCGCAGCACGCCCCGGAGCAGCGTCTCGCGGTCGGTGGAGACCGCTCCGGCCAGGGCGAGCGAGGCGGCGGTGGGTGCGGGCAGCTCGTCCTGGCGCAGGGAGACGTTGAGTCCGATGCCGATGACGACGCCGTCGCCGGCCCGCTCGGCGAGGATGCCGCCCGTCTTGCGCTCCTCGCCGGGTGGGGTCTCCCCTGGACGGAGCTCGTCGGAGCCCTTGGGGACGGTGACGAGCAGGTCGTTGGGCCACTTGAGCGCGGTGTCGACGCCTGCCGAGCGCGCCAGGCCCGTCGCCGCTGCGACCCCGGCGAGCAGCGGCAGCCAGCCCCAGCGCTGTACCGGTACGGCGCCGGGCGTCAGGTAGACGGAGAAGAACAGGCCGGAGCGGGCCGGGGCGGTCCAGGTCCGGTCCAGGCGTCCGCGGCCCGCGGTCTGCTCCTCCGCGACCAGGACGGTGCCCTCCGTGAGGGAGGCCGCGCGCGCCGCGAGATCGGAGTTGGTGGAGCCGGTGCTGTCGACGACGTCCAGGGCGGTCCACAGCCCGCCCGGCACGAGGAGCCCGCGGCGCAGCGCGGGGACGTTCAGGGGCGGCCGGTCCAGGTCCGACCAACGGCTCTGTGGCGCATCCGAAGGTGTCATGCAAGCCACCCTAGGTGTGTCAAACGACGCACTGCCGAACGGTATCCGCGCCGATACGCTACGGATCAGTAGCCGTTCGGCGCTGCGGACCCTCAGCCGTTCATCCGCTGATCAGCAGCGCAGTCGTCCCCGTGACCAGGCAGGGAGCCGCCACCCGATGTCCGAGCCGGAAGAGACCGACATCCACACCACCGCGGGCAAGCTCGCGGACCTGCAGCGCCGTATCGACGAGGCGACCCACGCGGGTTCCGCCCGCGCGGTGGAGAAGCAGCACGCGAAGGGCAAGCTGACCGCGCGCGAGCGGGTCGATCTGCTGCTCGACGAGGGTTCCTTCGTGGAGCTCGACGAATTCGCCCGGCACCGTTCGACGAACTTCGGCATCGAGAAGAACCGGCCGTACGGGGACGGTGTCGTCACCGGCTACGGCACGGTCGACGGCCGCCCCGTCTGCGTGTACTCGCAGGACTTCACCATCTTCGGCGGCTCGCTCGGCGAGGTCTACGGTGAGAAAATCGTCAAGGTGATGGACTTCGCGCTGAAGACCGGCTGTCCGGTCATCGGCATCAACGACGGCGGCGGTGCGCGCATCCAGGAGGGTGTCGCGGCACTCGGCCTCTTCGCGGAGATCTTCCGCCGCAACGTGCACGCATCGGGTGTGATCCCGCAGATCTCGCTGATCGTCGGACCGTGCGCGGGCGGCGCGGTCTACTCCCCCGCGATCACCGACTTCACGGTCATGGTCGACCAGACCTCGCACATGTTCATCACCGGACCCGACGTCATCAAGACGGTCACCGGCGAGGACGTCGGCTTCGAGGAGCTCGGCGGCGCGCGCACCCACAACACCACCTCGGGTGTGGCCCACCACATGGCGGGCGACGAGAAGGACGCCATCGAGTACGTCAAGTCGCTGCTCTCCTACCTCCCGTCGAACAATCTCTCGGAGGCCCCGGCCTTCCCGGAGGAGGCGGACCTCGCGGTGAGCGACGAGGACCGCGAACTCGACACGCTGATCCCGGACTCGGCGAACCAGCCGTACGACATGCACACCGCGATCGAGCACGTGCTGGACGACGGTGAATTCCTGGAGACCCAGGCCCTGTTCGCGCCGAACATCCTCACCGGCTTCGGCCGCGTGGAGGGTTATCCGGTCGGCATCGTCGCCAACCAGCCGATGCAGTTCGCCGGCTGTCTGGACATCAACGCGAGCGAGAAGGCGGCCCGGTTCGTCCGCACGTGTGACGCGTTCAACGTGCCGGTGCTGACGTTCGTCGACGTGCCGGGCTTCCTGCCGGGTGTCGACCAGGAGTACGGCGGCATCATCCGCCGCGGCGCCAAGCTGATCTACGCGTACGCGGAGGCGACCGTCCCGCTGATCACGGTGATCACCCGCAAGGCGTTCGGCGGCGCGTACGACGTCATGGGCTCCAAGCACCTGGGCGCCGACATCAACGTCGCCTGGCCGACCGCGCAGATCGCCGTCATGGGCGCGCAGGGCGCCGTCAACATCCTGCACCGCCGCACGATCGCCGCCGCCGAGGATCAGGACGCCACCCGCGCCGAGCTGATGGCGGACTACGAGGACGCGCTCCTCAACCCGTACGTGGCGGCCGAGCGCGGTTACGTCGACGCGGTGATCATGCCGCACGAGACCCGCGCCCAGGTGGTGAAGGGGCTGCGGCAACTGCGCACCAAGCGGGAGTCGCTGCCCCCGAAGAAGCACGGCAACATCCCCCTCTAGAAAGGGTCCTGGCCATGATCAAGGTCGTACGGGGCAACCCGACCCCGGAGGAGCTGGCCGCCGCACTGGCGGTGGTCCGGGCGCGCGCCGCTGCGGCGTCCGCCGTGTCGTCCGGCGCACCGGAGCTGCCCGCCCAGTGGTCCGACCCCGGCCGGCTGGCCCGGCGCGGCCACCACCTGCCGGGGCCGCGCGCCTGGGCGCGCACGTACTGGCCCGGGTAGGGCGTGCGGCGGCGGTTGAGTACGCGTACTCAGGCGCCGCCACCGCATCCGCAGCAGGATCGGATCATGTTGTGGTCCGATCCTGAGAACAAGCCGCCGAAGGAACTGCGCGACGCCCAGGACATGATGCGTCGCGTGGGACTCGTGCTCGCGCTGGCCATGGTGATCGCGATGTTCGCGCTCGGGACCCGATGAGGGGTCCGGGGCCCGCTTTGTACGATGGCGCCCATGACTGATCCCGCATCCCGTCGCCTCGTACTCGCCTCGCAGTCACCCGCCCGGCTCGGCCTGCTGCGGCAGGCGGGGTTCGCGCCCGAGGTGATCGTCAGCGGGGTCGACGAGGACGCGCTGAGCGCCCCCACACCGGCCGAGCTCGCCCTCGTGCTGGCCCGGGCCAAGGCCGCCGCCGTGGCGGGGCGCCCGGAGGCCGCGGGCGCACTGGTCATCGGCTGCGACTCGGTGCTCGAACTGGACGGCGAGGCGCTCGGCAAGCCCGCCGACGCCGAGGAGGCCACGGCCCGCTGGAAGTCGATGCGGGGGCGCGCCGGGGTCCTGCAGACGGGGCACAGCGTGATCGACACCGCGAGCGGGCGCACCGCCTCCGCGACGGCGTCCACGACGGTGCGCTTCGGCGAGCCGACGGACGCCGAGGTCGCCGCCTACGTGGCCTCCGGCGAACCGCTCCACGTCGCGGGTGCCTTCACCCTCGACGGGCGGTCGGCCCCGTTCGTGGACTCCATCGACGGCGACCCGGGCAATGTCATCGGGCTCTCGCTGCCGCTGCTGCGCCGGCTGCTGGGCGAGCTGGGGATCCAGGTCACCGACCTCTGGGTCTGAGGCCGGCGGGCCGGTTCCCGGGTCAGGCGGGGGCCGGGGACGCGGGCTGCTCGGGCTCGGCGGCGGTGGCCGGCGCCTCGTCCGCGGAGCCGTACGCCACCAGCGTCAGCACGATCAGGCCGAGCACCACCATCATGAACACGAAGGCCGTCCAGCCGACCAGACCGACCGTCAGCGCGCCCAGCACACCGTGGATGACGGCGCAGCAGATGAGCACGATGCGGGCGGCGCGGCCCGGGGCCCGGTCGCGGATGCCGGTCAGCAGGAGCAGCACGCCGCACAGGACCAGGAACAGTCCGGAGACGCCGCCCAGCACCCAGGTGCCCTTGGACATGACGCCGGGGTCCGTGCCCGCCAGGGACATGTCCTGGTTCTTCACCACCGTCCCCAGGACCACGTTGATGATCACGATGCCCACGGCCTCCGCGAACAACACCAGCGCGGCTATGACTGCCACCGGCCTGCGCACCACGGCGCTCACCCCCTGTTACCTGCAGTACGTGCGATAGCGCGGACCCTACTAACGGGTAATGCTCCGGACAAGGGGTTCGACCGGTCTTCGCGCCCCCGTCCGCCCCAGGAGTGCGCCCCCCTTGTACGAGCCCTCGTGCGTCGGGCAAAGAATGTGACGCCGCTTAGTAGGAAGTCCACAAAGAAACACCGGGCGTCGCTGCCCGTACCGACAGAGACCTGGACCACACCTCGTGGCTACTGTGCGGTTATGAATCCCGGCGTACCGTGGTGCCACAAGGGATTTCGCGACTCGAGCAAGCCTCGCATCACACTCCGTGTGGGCAAGCTCACCATTGGGGACGGGTCGTAAGGCCGTGTCGGTTGTCCCTAAACTCAGCTTGTTTCAAGGAGGGAGCCATCGTGCGCAAGGTGCTCATCGCCAACCGTGGCGAAATTGCTGTCCGTGTTGCCCGCGCTTGCCGGGATGCGGGTATCGGGAGCGTGGCCGTCTACGCAGACCCGGACCGCGACGCTCTGCATGTGCGTGCGGCCGACGAGGCATTCGCGCTGGGCGGTGACACCCCGGCCGCCAGTTATCTGGACATGGCCAAGGTGCTCCAGGCTGCCAAGGACTCCGGGGCGGACGCGATCCACCCGGGTTACGGCTTCCTCTCGGAGAACGCCGAGTTCGCCCAGGCCGTGCTGGATGCCGGGCTGACGTGGATCGGGCCGCCGCCGCAGGCGATCCGGGACCTCGGTGACAAGGTCGCCGCCCGTCACATCGCCCAGCGCGCCGGCGCCCCGCTCGTCGCGGGCACCCCCGACCCGGTCGAAGGCTCCGCCGAGGTCGTCGCCTTCGCGAAGGAACACGGTCTGCCGATCGCGATCAAGGCAGCCTTCGGCGGTGGCGGACGCGGACTCAAGGTCGCCCGCACGCTGGAGGAGATCCCGGAGCTGTACGACTCCGCGGTCCGTGAGGCCGTCGCCGCGTTCGGCCGCGGGGAGTGCTTCGTCGAGCGCTACCTCGACAAGCCCCGCCACGTGGAGACCCAGTGCCTGGCCGACACCCACGGCAACGTGGTCGTCGTCTCCACCCGCGACTGCTCCCTCCAGCGCCGCCACCAGAAGCTCGTGGAGGAGGCCCCGGCCCCCTTCCTGTCCGAGGCGCAGAACGCGGAGCTGTACGCGGCGTCGAAGGCGATCCTCAAGGAGGCCGGCTACGTCGGCGCCGGCACGGTCGAGTTCCTCGTCGGCACCGACGGCACGATCTCCTTCCTGGAGGTCAACACCCGCCTCCAGGTCGAGCACCCGGTGACCGAGGAGGTCACCGGCATCGACCTCGTGCGCGAGATGTTCCGCATCGCCGACGGCGAGGAGCTCGGCTACGACGACCCCGCGATGCGCGGTCACTCCTTCGAGTTCCGGATCAACGGCGAGGACCCGGGCCGCGGCTTCCTGCCCGCCCCCGGCACCGTCACCCTCTTCAGCCCGCCGAGCGGTCCCGGTGTCCGCCTCGACGCGGGCGTCGAGACCGGCAGTGTGATCGGCCCGGCCTGGGACTCCCTGCTCGCCAAGCTGATCGTGACCGGTGCGACGCGCGAGCAGGCGCTGCAGCGCGCGGCCCGCGCCCTGGCCGAGTTCAACGTCGAGGGCATGGCCACCGCCATCCCCTTCCACCGCGCCGTCGTCGCCGACCCCGCGTTCACCGCCGACCCGTTCCGCATCCACACCCGCTGGATCGAGACGGAGTTCGTCAACGAGATCAAGCCGTTCGCCGTACCCGCCGACACGGACGCGGACGAGGAGTCCGGCCGCGAGACGGTCGTCGTCGAGGTCGGCGGCAAGCGTCTTGAGGTCTCGCTGCCCTCGTCGCTGGGCATGAGCCTGGCCCGTACCGGTCTCGCGGCGGGCGCCAAGCCCAAGCGCCGCGCGGCCAAGAAGTCCGGCTCCGCGGCCTCCGGCGACACCCTCGCCTCCCCGATGCAGGGAACGATCGTGAAGATCGCCGTCGAGGAGGGCCAGGAGGTCAAGGAAGGCGACCTGATCGTCGTCCTGGAGGCCATGAAGATGGAACAGCCCCTCAACGCGCACCGCGCCGGCACGGTCAAGAGCCTCGCCGCCGAGGTCGGCACCTCGGTCTCCTCCGGCGCCGTCATCTGCGAGATCAAGGACTGATCCCGGGGCTCGGCCGCCCCTCCCGCTCACCGGCGCCCCGCTCATGTCATAGGACGTGACCGGGGCGCCGGTCATGGGGCGGCGGGGCCCAGGCTCCCGGCATTACGGAGGGCACCTCCGGTTGCGCGATGGCATCCTGGACCCCCGGGCGGAAACAGGGAGGACTGCGCAATGTCGATGAGCACGGCACGGACACCGGCCCGTACGCCGGACCGGCCCATGCGCGCCGACGCGCGCCGCAATTACGACCGGCTGCTGACCGAAGCGCGCGGCGCCTTCGCGGAGCACGGCACCGACGCGTCCCTGGAGGACGTCGCACGGCGGGCCGGCGTGGGCATCGGCACGCTGTACCGCCACTTCCCGACCCGGCACGCGCTGATGAGCGCGGTCTTCCAGGAGGCGGTGGCCTCCCTGATCGCCCGCTCCCGCGAACTGGCCGACGCGGAGCAGCCGTGCACCGGTCTGGTGGAGTGGCTGGGTGCGCTCATCACTCATGCGGGTGAGTACCACGGGCTGGCCCAGGCGCTCATGTCGACGTGCCGGGACGAGACCTCGGCCCTGTCGCCGTGCAATGTGCCGTTGCGCGAGGCGGGTTCGGTCCTGCTGGCCCGGGCCCAGCTGAGCGGCTCGGTGCGCGCGGACGTGTCCATCGACGACCTGATGCAGCTGACGAAGGCGATCGCGCTGGCGGCCGAACAGTCCCCGGACGATCCGGGGCTGCCGGGCAGACTGCTGAGCCTGACCCTGCTGGGCCTGAGCACCTCCGGCCCATCAAGCCCCTCCGGCTCCTCAAGCCCCTCCGGCGATTGAGGAGCGGGGGTCCGGGGGCAGAGCCCCCGGCTACCGCCGACGCAGGTCGGCGACCCGCGCCCGATCCCCCTGACCACCCTGGTCAGCCAGCACCGCCGCCCCCCGCAACTGCTGCGCATGCGTCCGCCGCTGCCCCGGCAGGGGCATGTCGCGCCGGGCGACGCCACGGCCCGGCGGTGCGGCATCGACCGAGGCCGGCCCCGTACCCGCGCCGGCCACCGCGATCTGCACCCCCTGGTCCGCCAGGGCCTGCAGCTCCGCGGCCGCCCGGTCGTCGTGACCGGCCGGTTCGTCCGTGACCAGACGGGTGATGAGATCCGTCGGCACGGTCTGGAACATGGTGTCGGAGCCGAGCTTGGTGTGGTCGGCGAGGACCACCACCTCCCCCGCGGCCTGCACCAGCGCCCGGTCCACGCTCGCGGAGAGCATGTTGGACGTGGAGAGTCCGCGTTCGGCGGTGAGCCCGCTCCCGGACAGGAAGGCGCGCGAGACCCGCAGCCCCTGGAGCGACTGCTCGGCCCCACTGCCCACCAGGGCGTAGTTGGAACCGCGCAGGGTGCCCCCGGTCATCACCACTTCCACCCGGTTGGCATGGGCCAACGCCTGGGCGACCAGCAGTGAATTGGTCACCACGGTCAGACCGGGGACCCGCGCGAGCCGGCGGGCCAGCTCCTGCGTGGTCGTACCGGCGCCGACCACAATGGCCTCGCCCTCTTCGACGAGACCGGCGGCCAGGTCGGCGATGGCCGTTTTCTCCGCGGTGGCGAGATGGGATTTCTGCGGAAAGCCGGACTCCCGCGTAAAACCGCCCGGCAAAACCGCACCGCCGTGCCGGCGGTCGAGGAGTCCTTCTGCCTCCAGTGCCCGCACGTCCCGCCGTACGGTCACTTCGGAGGTCTGGACGACGCGGGCGAGCTCACGGAGCGATACCGCCCCGTTGGCGCGCACCATTTCGAGGATCAACTGACGACGTTCTGCAGCGAACACAAAACTGACAGTAACGTGACCGCCCGAGCGTTTTCAGCTGTTTGCGCCGAATAACAGAAGTTGTACACACAAGGGGCCGCCAAGTGGTATAGGCGGCCCCGTTGTTGTTCCGTACTGATCGAACGGCGGTCGGCGGACCGCCTGAGTTGCCGGGAGTTGCCGGGGAATGCCGGGTTGCGGGCGCTCTCCGGGAGGGGTTACCCCTCGCCCGACTGCTTCCGGGTGTGCAACTGACGTGCCACTTCCGCGATCGATCCCGACAGGGACGGGTACACAGTGAAGGCGTTTGCGATCTGTTCCACGGTCAGATTGTTGTCGACCGCGATCGAGATGGGGTGGATCAGCTCGCTGGCCTTCGGGGCGACGACACAGCCGCCGACCACGATGCCGGTGCCGGGCCGGCAGAAGATCTTGACGAAGCCGTCCCGGATGCCCTGCATCTTGGCGCGCGGGTTGCGCAGCAGCGGCAGCTTGACGACCCGGGCGTCGATCTTGCCGCCGTCGACGTCGGCCTGGGTGTAGCCGACCGTGGCGATCTCGGGGTCGGTGAAGACGTTCGACGAGACCGTCTTCAGGTTCAGCGGGGCGACCGCGTCACCGAGGAAGTGGTACATCGCGATACGGCCCTGCATCGCGGCGACCGAGGCGAGGGCGAAGATCCCGGTGACGTCACCGGCCGCGTAGACGCCGGGCGCGCTGGTGCGGGAGACCTTGTCGGTCCAGATGTGGCCCGAGTCCTTGAGCCGGACCCCGGCCTCCTCCAGGCCCATGCCCGCGCTGTTCGGGATCGCGCCGACCGCCATCAGGCAGTGCGAGCCGGAGATGACCCGGCCGTCGGCGAGGGTCACCTCGACCCGGTCGCCGACGCGCTTGGCGGACTGGGCGCGGGAGCGGGCCATCACGTTCATGCCGCGGCGGCGGAAGACGTCCTCCAGGACGGCGGCCGCGTCCGGGTCCTCGCCCGGCAGCACCCGGTCGCGGGACGAGACGAGGGTGACGCGGGAGCCGAGGGCCTGGTAGGCGCCGGCGAACTCGGCGCCGGTGACACCGGAGCCGACGACGATGAGCTCGTCGGGGAGCTCGTCGAGGTCGTAGACCTGGGTCCAGTTCAGGATCCGCTCACCGTCGGGCAGCGCGTCCGGGATCTCCCGGGGGTGGCCGCCGGTGGCGATCAGCACGGCGTCGGCGGTGAGGGTCTCCTCGGTGCCGTCGGCCGCGGTGACGACGACCTTGCGGGAGCCGTCGGCGGCCTGGAGGCCCTCCAGCCGGCCGCGCCCGCGCATCACGCGTGCACCCGCACGGGTGACGGAGGCGGTGATGTCGTGGGACTGGGCGAGCGCGAGGCGCTTCACCCGCCGGTTGACCTTGCCCAGGTCCACGCCGACCACCCGCGCCGCCTGCTCTATGTGCGGCGTGTCGTCCGCGACGATGATGCCGAGCTCCTCGTACGAGGAGTCGAAGGTGGTCATCACCTCTGCCGTCGCGATCAGGGTCTTCGAGGGCACGCAGTCGGTGAGCACGGACGCGCCGCCGAGGCCGTCACAGTCGACGACGGTCACCTCCGCGCCGAGCTGGGCGCCCACCAATGCCGCCTCGTACCCGCCGGGTCCGCCGCCGATGATCACGATCCGGGTCACGAAAAGTCCGCCTCGCGTTTCTCGTCCCACGGCCGTCTGCTGTCCCGGCCGGGGTCCGGGGGGCCGCCCCGGGGGAATGCAGTACGTACTTCATTGTCCCGCACGCGCCAAGGTGCTTCGCCCCGGGGCCCTCCATACGGGCACCGGGGCGCCCGTGGCACGGAATGCGGACGGTGAATCCGGCGTCCCGGACGGCTGTCTTCCGCACCGGAACCGACGTTCACGGTGCCACCTCCCGTACCCTCGACCCCATGTCGCTCTACGCCGCGTACGCCGGCAACCTCGACGCGCGGCTGATGACGCGCCGCGCACCGCACTCCCCGCTGCGCGGCACCGGCTGGCTGAACGGCTGGCGGCTGACGTTCGGCGGCGAGCAGATGGGCTGGGAAGGCGCGCTGGCCACCGTGGTCGAGGCGCCCCGCTCCCAGGTGTTCGTGGCCCTCTACGACCTGGCGCCGATGGACGAGGACTCCATGGACCGCTGGGAGGGCGTCGGCCTGGACATCTACCGGCGCATGCGGGTCCGCGTGCACACCCTGGACGGCGAGGAGCCGGCCTGGATGTACGTCCTGAACGGTTACGAGGGCGGCCTGCCCTCCGCCCGCTACCTCGGCGAGATCGCGGACGCGGCCGATTCCGCGGGCGCGCCGCACGACTATGTGATGGAACTCCGCAAGCGCCCCTGCTGACCGCCGGGGACCCGCGCTGATCTGCCCTTTCCCGGGGCCGTCCGCGCCTTGCTGTGGGAACACACAAACGAACGCGGGCAGACTCTGTACGGGAGCATCTACGCGCGTAGGGATTCAGCGGTTACGCTCATCCGCGTGAACGCATCAGTTATTCCGGACCACATCCAGGGCGACCCGCACGCCGCCGCTGCCGACGCCGCCGCCCGCCTGCGCGAGCTGACCGGTGCCGAGACCCACGACGTCGCCCTCGTGATGGGCTCCGGCTGGGCGCCGGCCGGCGATGCGCTCGGCACTCCGGAGGCCGAGTTCCCGGTGACGGACCTGCCCGGTTTCCCCGCTCCCGCCGTCGCGGGGCACGGCGGCACGATCCGCTCGTACCTCATCGGCGAGAAGCGCGCCCTGGTCTTCCTGGGCCGTACGCACTACTACGAGGGCCGCGGCGTCGCCGCCGTGGCGCACGGGGTGCGTACCGCCGTGGCCGCGGGCTGCAAGACCGTCGTGCTGACGAACGGCTGCGGCGGACTGCGCGAGGGCATGCGCCCGGGGCAGCCGGTCCTGATCAGTGACCACATCAACCTCACGGCGGCGTCGCCGATCATCGGCGCCAACTTCGTCGACCTGACCGACCTGTACTCGCCGCGGCTGCGCGCGCTGTGCAAGGAGATCGACGAGACCCTCGAAGAGGGTGTGTACGTGCAGTTCCCCGGCCCGCACTACGAGACGCCCGCCGAGATCAACATGGTCCGGGTGATGGGCGGCGACCTCGTCGGCATGTCCACCGTGCTGGAGGCCATCGCGGCCCGCGAGGCGGGCGCCGAGGTGCTGGGCCTCTCCCTGGTGACGAACCTGGCGGCGGGGCTGAGCGGGGAGCCGCTCAACCACGAAGAGGTGCTCCAGGCGGGGCGCGACTCGGCGACCCGGATGGGCTCGCTGCTGGCGAGGGTCCTGGACCGGATCTGACCGGTGGGCGGCGCCTCTACGGGGGCGCCGCCCCCGTAGCCCCGCTCCTCAATCGCCGGAGGGGCTTGATTCCACCACTAGGAAGGCGGACACCGTGACGACGCAGGACCTCATCGGCCGGGCCAGGACCTGGCTCGCCGAGGACCCCGATCCCGAGACGCGCGACGAGCTCGCGAAGCTCATCGACGCCGAGGACCTCGACGAGCTCGGCGCACGGTTCGCCGGCACGCTCCAGTTCGGCACCGCCGGACTCCGCGGCGAGATCGGCGCCGGACCGATGCGGATGAACCGCGCCGTCGTCATCCGCGCCGCCGCCGGGCTCGCCGCGTACCTGAAGGACCAGGGGCAGGCGGGCGGCCTCGTCGTCATCGGCTACGACGCCCGCTACAAGTCCACCGACTTCGCCCGGGACACGGCCGCCGTGATGACCGGCGCCGGTCTGCGGGCCGCGGTCCTCCCCCGCCCGCTCCCCACCCCCGTACTCGCGTACGCCATACGGCATCTGGGCGCCGTCGCGGGCGTCGAGGTCACCGCCAGCCACAACCCGCCGCGCGACAACGGCTACAAGGTCTACCTCGGCGACGGCTCGCAGATCGTGCCGCCCGCCGACGGCGAGATCGCCGCCGCCATCGCCGCGGTCGGCCCGCTGGACACCGTGCCCCGCCCCGGCAACGGCTGGGAGACCCTCGGCGACGAGGTCCTGGCCGCCTACCTGGAGCGTACGGACGCGGTCCTGGCCACCGGCTCGCCGCGCACGGCCCGCGTCGTGTACACGGCCATGCACGGCGTCGGCACCTCCGTGCTCACCGCCGCCTTCGACCGGGCCGGCTTCCCCGCCCCGGTCCTCGTCGCCGAACAGGCCGAGCCCGACCCCGCGTTCCCCACCGTCGCCTTCCCCAATCCGGAGGAACCCGGCGCGATGGATCTCGCGTTCGCCACCGCGCGCCGCTCGGACCCGGACCTCGTCATCGCCAACGACCCGGACGCCGACCGCTGCGCCGTCGCCGTCCCGGACCCGGCGGCGGACGGCGGCTGGCGGATGCTGCGCGGCGACGAGGTCGGCGCGCTGCTCGCCGCCCACCTCGTGGGACGTGGTGTCACCGGCGTGTTCGCCGAGTCGATCGTGTCCTCGTCCCTCCTCGGCCGGATCGCCGAGAAGGCGGGCCTCGGCTACGAGGAGACGCTGACCGGCTTCAAGTGGATCGCGCGTGTGGAGGGCCTGCGGTACGGCTACGAGGAGGCGCTCGGCTACTGCGTCGACCCGGACGGCGTCCGCGACAAGGACGGCATCACGGCCGCGCTCCTGGTCGCCGAACTGGCCTCCGTACTGAAGGAACAGGGCCGTACGCTCCTGGACCTGCTGGACGACCTCGCGGTCGAGCACGGACTGCACGCCACCGACCAGCTGTCCGTCCGGGTCGAGGACCTGTCCGTCATCGCGGACGCCATGCGGCGCCTGCGCGAGCAGCCGCCGACCGCGCTGGCGGGCCTGGCCGTCACCTCGGCCGAGGACCTGTCGCACGGCACCGGGCTGCTGCCGCCCACGGACGGCCTGCGCTACCAACTGGAGGGCGCGCGGGTGATCGTCCGCCCGAGCGGCACCGAGCCGAAGCTCAAGTGCTACCTGGAGGTCGTGGTGCCGGTCGGCTCGGCCGGCGAGCTGCCAGCGGCCCGTGCGCGGGGCGCGGAGCTGCTGTCCGGCATCAAGCGGGACCTGTCGGCCGCGGCCGGGATCTGACCCGAGGCTGCGGGCGACGGCCGTCGCCCGCAGCACGGCGGCGCGGCCGGGAGCGGCCGTCAGCCGATCGCGCCCAGCACCACCAGCAGCACCGCGCCCACCGCGGCCGGCGCGATCACCTCGTACGCCCAGCGGACCGACCTGGCCGGGGCTCCTTCGACGGGCTTCTCGCCCGCGCGCTCGGCGAGCTCCCGCAGGTCGACCACCGTCTGGTCCGCGGCCGCCACCCGGGCCTTCGTGTCGCGCACGTCGGCGGTGACGGACGTCCTGCGGTACGGGTCGTCCATCGACTGCTGGGTCTGGTGGCGGGCGGCCTTCTTGCGCTGCCGGAGCGACACCGGGACCGCCCAGAGCTGGAACTTCTCGCCGGCCCGGGTGAGGAGCTCGCTCGAGTACCCGGCCCGGACGTCCGCGACATCGGTCCACGGGAGCGTGATCGTCCGGAACGGGTTGCGGATCCGGATGCGCTGGTCGTTGGCGAAGACCACCGGCCGCAGGGTGAAGGCGACCACGAGCGGCACCACGGTCAGCAGCCCGGCCAGCGCCAGCCACGGCACTCGGCCCTCGCCCCGGACGGCCGCGTCGCCGCCGATCCAGCAGATGAGCAGGAGCAGCAGGGCGCCCCCGACCAGCCCGGCGGGCGACCGGAACGTCCGGTCGGCGTAGGTGGGCTCGGAAGGCGGCGTGGGGCTCGTCATGAGCCCGATTCTGCCTGACGCGGTCACGGAACGCGGGGGCGCCCGCCCGGACACGCGTACGGACGCCCGCCGGGCCCGTTCCGGGCGGGTGCGCGCGCCGCGGCCGGGCACCGCGCGATGCACGAACGGCCTGGGCCCCTGTACAGGCCGCTACGCGCGTAGATATGCTCCTCTGGTGACCATGCCCACCACTGCACCCGCATTCGCCGACGCGACGGCGTCCGACGGTGCGCTGCGCCGCTTCCTGCACGGGCTGCCCGGCGTCGACGCCGTCGGCCTCGAAGCGCGCGCCGCCTCGCTCGGAACCCGTTCGATCAAGACGACGGCCAAGGCGTACGCCATCGACCTGGCCATCTCGATGATCGACCTGACGACGCTGGAAGGCTCGGACACTCCGGGCAAGGTCCGCGCGCTCGCCGCCAAGGCCGTCCATCCCGACCCCACCGACCGCACGACCCCGCGCACCGCGGCCGTCTGCGTCTACCCCGACATGGCGGCGACCGCCGTCGCCGCGCTGGCCGGCTCAGGTGTGAAGGTGGCGTCCGTCGCGACGGCCTTCCCCGCCGGCCGTGCCGCACTCCCCGTGAAGCTCGCGGACGTCCGCGACGCCGTGGCCGCCGGGGCGGACGAGATCGACATGGTGATCGACCGGGGCGCGTTCCTCTCCGGCCGCTATCTGAAGGTGTACGAGGAGATCCTCGCCGTGAAGGCGGAGTGCGGGACGGCCCGCCTCAAGGTGATCTTCGAGACCGGCGAGCTGTCCACGTACGACAACATCCGGCGGGCCTCCTGGCTCGGGATGCTGGCGGGCGCGGACTTCATCAAGACGTCGACCGGCAAGGTCGGGGTCAACGCCACCCCCGCGAACACCCTGCTGATGCTGGAGGCGGTGCGCGACTTCCGGGCGCAGACCGGCGTCCAGATCGGCGTGAAGCCGGCCGGCGGCATCCGCACCTCCAAGGACGCCCTCAAGTTCCTCGTCCTGGTGAACGAGACGGCGGGCGAGGACTGGCTGGACAACCACTGGTTCCGCTTCGGCGCCTCCAGCCTGCTGAACGACCTGCTGATGCAGCGCCAGAAGCTCAGCACCGGCCGTTACTCCGGCCCCGATTACGTGACGGTGGACTGATTCCCATGGCATCTGCATTCGAGTACGCACCGGCGCCGGAGTCCCGTTCCGTCGTCGACATCGCCCCCTCCTACGGCCTCTTCATCGACGGCGAGTTCACCGACGCCGCCGACGGCCAGGTCTTCAAGACGGTCAGCCCGTCGTCCGAGGAGGTCCTCTCCGAGGTCGCGCGGGCCGGCGCCGAGGACGTGGACCGGGCCGTGAAGGCGGCCCGCCGCGCGTTCGAGAAGTGGTCGGTGCTGCCCGGCTCCGAGCGCGCCAAGTACCTCTTCCGGATCGCCCGGATCATCCAGGAGCGCAGCCGCGAGCTCGCCGTCCTCGAGACGCTCGACAACGGCAAGCCGATCAAGGAGACCCGCGACGCGGACCTCCCGCTGGTCGCCGCGCACTTCTTCTACTACGCGGGCTGGGCCGACAAGCTGGACCACGCGGGCTACGGCGCGAACCCGCGCCCGCTCGGCGTCGCCGGCCAGATCATCCCGTGGAACTTCCCGCTCCTGATGCTCGCGTGGAAGATCGCCCCGGCGCTCGCCACCGGCAACACGGTGGTGCTGAAGCCGGCCGAGACGACCCCGCTCTCCGCCCTCTTCTTCGCGGACATCTGCCGCCAGGCCGGCCTGCCCAGGGGCGTCGTCAACATCCTGACGGGGTACGGGGACGCCGGCGAGGCACTGGTCTCGCACCCGGACGTCAACAAGGTCGCCTTCACCGGTTCGACCGCGGTCGGCAAGGCCATCGCCCGCCAGATCGCGGGCACGGACAAGAAGGCCACCCTGGAGCTGGGCGGCAAGGGCGCCAACATCGTCTTCGACGACGCCCCCATCGACCAGGCCGTCGAGGGCATCGTCACCGGCATCTTCTTCAACCAGGGCCAGGTCTGCTGCGCGGGCTCGCGCCTCCTGGTCCAGGAGTCCATCGAGGACGAACTGCTGGACGCCCTCAAGCGCCGGCTGTCCACGCTGCGCCTGGGCGACCCGCTGGACAAGAACACCGACATCGGCGCGATCAACTCCGCGGAGCAGCTCTCCCGGATCACCGCGCTCGTCGAGACCGGCGAGGCCGAGGGCGCGGACCGCTGGTCGGCGCCGTGCGAGCTGCCGTCCGCCGGTTACTGGTTCGCGCCGACGCTGTTCACCGGCGTCACCCAGGCGCACACCGTCGCCCGCGACGAGATCTTCGGACCGGTGCTGTCGGTGCTGTCGTTCCGTACGCCGGACGAGGCGGTCGCCAAGGCCAACAACAGCCAGTACGGCCTCTCGGCCGGCATCTGGACGGAGAAGGGCTCCCGCATCCTCGCGGTGGCGAACAAGCTCCGGGCGGGTGTCGTCTGGGCCAACACGTTCAACAAGTTCGACCCGACCTCGCCGTTCGGCGGATACAAGGAGTCGGGCTTCGGCCGCGAAGGCGGCCGTCACGGCCTGGAGGCGTACCTCGATGTCCGATAACCGTCTGAGCGTCTTCAAGACCTACAAGCTGTACGTCGGGGGCAAGTTCCCCCGCTCCGAGAGCGGCCGGGTGTACGAGGTGACCGACTCCAAGGGCAAGTGGCTGGCGAACGCGCCCCAGTCCTCCCGCAAGGACGCGCGGGACGCCGTCGTGGCCGCCCGCAAGGCGTTCGGCGGCTGGTCGGGCGCGACCGCGTACAACCGCGGCCAGGTCCTCTACCGCGTCGCCGAGATGCTGGAGGGCCGCCGGGACCAGTTCGTCCGGGAGGTCGCGGAGGCCGAGGGGCTGTCGAAGTCCAAGGCCGCGGCCGTCGTGGACGCGGCGGTCGACCGCTGGGTCTGGTACGCGGGCTGGACGGACAAGATCGCCCAGATCGTGGGCGGGGCGAACCCGGTCGCGGGACCGTTCTTCAACCTCTCGACCCCCGAGCCGACCGGCGTGGTGACCGTCCTCGCCCCGCAGGAGTCCTCGTTCCTGGGCCTGGTCTCGGTGGTCGCCCCGGTGATCGCGAGCGGCAACACCGCGGTCGTGGTGGCCTCGGCGCGGTCCCCGCTGCCCGCGCTGTCGCTGGGCGAGGTGCTGGCCACCTCGGACCTGCCGGGCGGTGTGGTCAACATCCTGTCCGGGAAGACCGCGGAGATCGCCACGCCGCTCGCCTCGCACCAGGACGTGAACGGCATCGACCTGACGGGGGCGGACGCGGAGCTGGCCAAGGAGCTGGAGATCGCGGCGGCCGACAACCTCAAGCGCGTCGCGCGCCCACAGGCCGTGGACGGCGACGACTGGTCGGCGGACCCGGGCACCCGCCGTCTGACGGCGTTCCTGGAGACCAAGACGGTCTGGCACCCGACGGGCGCGCTGGGCGTGTCGGGCTCCTCGTACTGACCCGGACAGGACGGCGGCCCGCGCCCCGGGATCTCCGGGACACGGGCCGCCTCCGTGTCAGCCGTGCAGCAGACCGGTGACCTGACCCACCACGGGCAGGTCCTTCAGCGCGCCGCCGTCGGTCACCGGGTCGGTGAGCGAGGCGGTGGAGACGGGCTTGAAGTCGGCCACCTGCGTGCCCACCGCGTTGTCCAGCGGGTCCACGCCCGTGCCGGCCAGCGGGTCGAGCCGCAGGTGCGTCACGGGGGCGATGCCGCTGTCGAGCGAGTGGCCGAGCGCCCCGGTGACCGCGCCACCGGCCGCCTCACCGGCCTCGCCGAGGGTGCTGTCGGTCCCCGTCGCCTGCACGAGGGGCAGCGGCGCCGCCTGGGCCGCCGCACCCCCCGCACCGAGCGCGGCGCCCACCGCGGTGACGGTCAGCCCGGCCCGCAGCAGTGTGCGGCGCCGGGACTTGGAAAGTGCGTGACGTGCCATGAATTTCCCACCTGGTTCGGGCCGATCGGACCATCGGTCGAGTAATCGGTTGAGTGCGTAGCGTAGTTGAGGTGTGATGCTGGATACCAACACGACCTCCGGGGGATCCCCTGTGCGGGTCAATGCCTCACACTCGTGTTCTGTGAGTTCCCAAGCGATTTCGAGCCGCGTCGTCCTGCTGGCCGGCCCCTCCGGCTCCGGCAAGTCCTCCCTCGCCGCCCGCACCGGTCTTCCGGTGCTGCGGCTGGACGACTTCTACAAGGAGGCGGGCGACCCCACGCTGCCTCTCGTGACCGGCAGTACGGACATCGACTGGGACTCCGCCCGGTCCTGGGACGCCGATGCGGCGGTCGCCGCGATCACGGACCTGTGCCGTACCGGCCGCACGGACGTCCCGGTGTACGACATCGCCACCAGCTCCCGGATCGGGCACGAGGGCTTCCACATCGAGCGCACCCCGCTCTTCGTGGCCGAGGGGATCTTCGCCGCGGACATCGTCGAACGGTGCCAGTCGCTGGGCGTACTGGCCGACGCCCTGTGCCTGCGCGGCCGCCCGTCGACGACGTTCCGCCGCCGGCTGCTGCGCGACCTGCGGGAAGGCCGCAAGTCGGTGCCGTTCCTCCTGCGGCGGGGATGGCGCCTGATGCGGACCGAACGCAGAATCGTGGCCCGCCAGGCAGAACTGGGAGCCCACCCCTGCAACAAGGCCGAGGCCCTGGGCCGCCTGGCCGCCGCAGCAGCGGGCAGATGCCGCACCCCGGCCCCGACCCCGGCGAAGGCAAGCCCTTCCGTCGACTGAGAGACCGGGCCCGGGCGGCAATCCAAGCCCCTTCCCGGGTGAGGACCGGGCTCAGGCGGCCATCCAAGCCGCTCCCGGGTGAAAACCGGGCTCAGGCGGCATTTGAAGCCCCTCCGGCGATTGAGGAGCGGGGGTCCGGGGGCAGCGCCCCCGGACAGCCCGCGCCCCGGACCCCCGCGCACACGCCGAAGGGCCGGACAGGACCCCCCGGCCCGTCCGACCCTTCAGCTTCCCCGTACCCCCGTACCCCCGTGCTCCCCCGTACCCCCGTACGCCACCGCCTCCCCCGAAGCAGCGGCCCCGCCCCCGTATCCCCCCGTAGCCTCAGGCCACCAGCTCGCCGAAGGACTCCTCCTCGTCACGGCCGAAGCTGAGGACCTCGTCCTCACGCAGCCGGCGGAGCGACCGCCAGATGCTGGACTTCACCGTGCCGACACTGATGTCGAGGATGGACGCGATCTCCGGGTCCGTGCGGCCCTCGTAGTAGCGCAGGACCAGCATCGTGCGCTGCGTCTCGGGCAGCCGCGCCAGCGCCTGCCAGAGCACGGCGCGCAGCTCCGTACCGCGCATCGCGTCCGTGTCGCCCGCCGTCTCCGGCAGCTCCTCGGTCGGGTATTCGTTCAGCTTGCGCCTGCGCCAGGCGCTGATGTGCAGATTGGTCATGGTGCGGCGGAGATACCCGCCGACCGCCGCCTTGTCGCTGATCCGGTCCCACGCCCGGTACGTCGAGAAGAGGGCGCTCTGCAGCAGATCCTCGGCCTCGAACCGGTCACCGGTCAGGTGGTAGGCGGTGGCGTACAGGGAGGCGCGGCGCTCCCGGACGTAGGCCGTGAACGCCGCTTCGGCGTCCTCGGCCCCCGCCGGGCCCTTCCGCTCCCCCGTGACCTCCCCGTACGCGCTTCCCCCGTTGCCCGCCCCTGTGGGTGCGGACGCGTCGACCACCGTCATGAATGACGGGTGCTGACGCCCGGCGCCACGAACGCACCCCCGCCCGTTCACTGCGGCGCCGGACTTCTCGGTGCTCCGGCCGACGTCGTGGAGACGCGTGACAACTGCGCTGGTGCTGATGCCGTGCGTTGCGTTGTTCATCTCGCGCCCCCCGTCGGTGGAGTCCGTCCGTTCCTTGTGTCAACGAGCTTGCCGGGGCGATTTCATGGCCCTGTCCGCCGACTGTCACAGACCTGTCACAGGGCCCGGCGGCAACACGAAACGGGGGTGCCGGATGCATGAGAGGGGACCAACTGTCGAACTAGGGCTCCCCCATGGGTCAGAATGACCAGCGTGCCTTTCCTGTTGCTGATCGAGGACGACGACGCCATCCGCACGGCCCTCGAACTCTCGCTGTCACGCCAGGGCCACCGTGTGGCCACCGCGGCGACGGGAGAGGACGGCCTCAACCTGCTGCGCGAGCAGCGGCCCGACCTGGTCGTACTGGATGTGATGCTGCCCGGGATCGACGGTTTCGAGGTGTGCCGGCGCATCCGGCGCACCGACCAGCTGCCGATCATCCTGCTGACCGCCCGGAGCGACGACATCGACGTCGTGGTCGGTCTGGAGTCCGGTGCCGACGACTACGTGGTGAAACCCGTGCAGGGCCGGGTGCTCGACGCCCGCATCCGCGCGGTGCTGCGCCGGGGCGAGCGCGAGTCCACGGACTCCGCGACCTTCGGCAGCGTGGTCATCGACCGGTCCGCCATGACCGTCACCAAGAACGGCGAGGACCTGCAGCTCACGCCGACCGAGCTGCGACTCCTGCTGGAACTGAGCCGACGGCCGGGCCAGGCCCTGTCCCGGCAGCAATTGCTGCGCCTGGTCTGGGAACACGACTACCTCGGTGACTCCCGGCTGGTGGACGCCTGTGTCCAGCGGCTGCGCGCGAAGGTGGAGGACGTACCGTCCTCGCCGACCCTGATCCGTACCGTGCGGGGCGTGGGATACCGGCTGGACTCGCCGCAGTGAGCACGGCTGTGCGGCGGAGCCTGCTCGCCGGGCTCCGCTGGACCAGCCTGCGGCTGCGGCTCGTCGTCGTGTTCGCCCTGGTCGCCCTGACCGCCGCGGTGTCCGCGTCCGGGATCGCGTACTGGCTGAACCGCGAGGCGGTGCTGACCCGTACGCAGGACTCCGCGCTCGGGGACTTCCGTCAGGAGATGCAGGCCCGCGCGGCCTCGCTGCCGCTCGGTCCGACCAAGGACGAACTGCAGACCGCAGCCGTGCAGATAGCGAGCAGCAGTCCCGGATACAGCGTGCTGCTGATCGACGAGCGCGACACCGGCAAGCCGATCGTCGGCAACTCCGACCTGGACACGTTCACGCTCGACAACGTGCCGTTGTCGCTGCAGGAGCAGGTCAACCGGAAGCAGACGGTCAAGACGGGCAACAAGTACCCCTACCACCTGTTCTGGCAGCGCACCTCTATCCGCGGCACGCCGTACCTCGTGGCCGGCACGAAGATCATCGGCGGTGGCCCGACCGGCTACATGCTCAAGTCGCTCGACCAGGAACGGCAGGACCTCAACTCCCTCGCCTGGTCACTGGGGATCGCCACCGCGCTGGCCCTGGTCGGCTCCGCGCTGCTCGCGCAGGCCGCGGCGACGACGGTGCTGCGCCCGGTGCAACGGCTGGGCGACGCCGCCCGCAAGCTCGGCGAGGGCAAGCTGGACACCCGGCTCGTGGTGTCCGGCACCGATGAACTGGCCGACCTCTCGCGTACGTTCAACAGAACGGCGAGCTCGCTGGAGAAGAAGGTCGCGGACATGAGCGCGCGGGAGGAGTCCAGCCGCCGCTTCGTCGCCGACATGTCGCACGAACTGCGCACCCCGCTCACCGCGATCACCGCGGTCGCCGAGGTGCTGGAGGACGAGGCCGACAGCCTGGACCCGATGATCGCGCCCGCCGTGCACCTGGTGGTCAGCGAGACCCGGCGCCTCAACGACCTGGTGGAGAACCTGATGGAGGTCACCCGCTTCGACGCGGGCACGGCCCGGCTGGTCCTCGACACCGTCGACGTCGCCGACCAGGTGACCGCGTGCATCGACGCCCGGGCCTGGCTGGACGCGGTCGACCTGGACGCCGAGCGCGGCATGATGGTCCACCTCGATCCGCGCCGGCTCGACGTGATCCTGGCCAATCTGATCGGCAACGCGCTGAAGCACGGCGGATCGCCGGTCCGGGTCGCCGTACGGACCGAGGGCGACGACCTCCTCATCGAGGTGCGCGACCACGGGCCGGGCATCCCCGAGGACGTGCTGCCGCACGTCTTCGACCGCTTCTACAAGGCCAGCGCCTCCCGGCCGCGCTCCGAGGGCAGCGGTCTCGGGCTGTCGATCGCCATGGAGAACGCGCACATCCACGGCGGCGACATCACCGCGGCGAACTCCCCGGACGGCGACGGCGCGGTGTTCGTCCTGCGGCTGCCGCGCGACGCAGAGACACTGAACCGCACCACCGAGGGTCACGACGCACAGATCCCGGACGAGGAGGACGACGCGACGTGACGCCCAGCGAACACCGGGGCCGCCGCCCCGCAGCCGTCCTGGCGGCGGCCGCGCTCTGCGCCGTACTGGCGACGGGCTGCGGGATCCGAACGACGTCGGTACCGGTCGACGCCGGCGCCGCCCCCTCGCGGGTGCCGTGCGCGATGCCCGCGGAGGACATCACCACCCAGGCCCAGCAGGGCATCCCCGTGCAGATCTATCTGGTGTGCGCCTCGGCCCTGTTCACCGTGGACCGCACGGTGCAGGTCCAGGAGTCGACGTCGGACCGGCTCCGCATCGCCGACGCCCTCCTGGACCAGCTGCAGCAGGAACCCCCCGCCGCCGAGCGGCAGGCGGGCTTCTCCACCCACGTCCCCGAGACGCTGCGGGTGGGCGGCCCGCGCGCCGGCGACCCCAAGGGCACGCTGCGGCTCAGCACGCAGCCGGAGGACCTGCCGACCGAGGCGCTGGCCCAGATCGTCTGTACGTACGCCGAGAGCGAGGCGCTCGTCCCCGGGAGCACGGTGACGCTGGGCGGCCCGGGGAACTACGCGCCGCGCGGCTATCTGTGCACGGCGGAGACGAAGGCCAGCCCGGAGGCGGTCCCGACCCGGGGCGCGGTCGCACTGCGCTGACCGGGGCGGGGCGGACACCGGGCCGGCCGGGGGCCGGATCCGGGGACGGCCCCCGGGGCCGCTTCCGGGCAGGCGCACGGCCCTTCGTGCGGCTCCCCGGCACGGTGAGCCAGGTCTCCCCCGTCCGAGCGGAACCGATCCTGCCGCTGCCCGCGTCTTGGGCAACGTGCGTCAAGGTTCGGGCGGCCAAGCCGTCATCCGCTTCCGCGCGGTCGGAGTGTCACTCCTCCTCGCGCATCTGCTGCTCGTCGGGTGGCTGACTCTGCGCCCGCTGGACGTGCCGTGGATGACCGCCGCCAACCTCCAGCCCTTCGCCGGCATCAAGGCCGACCTGTCCCTCGGCCCGGTCACCGCCGCCCGCCGCATCGGCAAGGAGCTCCTGCTGCTGGCCCCGCTGGGCGTCCTGCTGCCGATGGCCGGGGGGCGCCTGTTCGTGTCCCCCTGGTCCTCGCTGGCCCGTACGGTCGCGGCCGGGGCACTGATCTCGCTGGCGATCGAGCTCGGCCAGACCGGGGTGCCCGGCCAGGTCGTCGACGTCGACTCGCTGATCCTCAACACCGCGGGCGTCGCGCTCGCCCACGTACTGATCGTCCCGGCGTGGCGGGCGCGGCAGCGCCGCCGCACACAGCAGCTGGTCCGGCCGCTCCCCCGGATCGGCCACGAGGCCCCTCAGGGGTCGACCCCGACGATTTCCAGGGTCGGTATCGCCCCGTAGAGCGACGCTTTGCCCCGGTTGTGCGCGCCATCCTGGATACATCGCACCGGGAGGGCAACAGGCCGCTCCCGGAGACGGTCCACCAAGGAGCCCACCATGGCCGCACTTGCCCGCCCCAGTGACGGACGCATGATCGGCGGAGTGTGCGCGGCGCTGGCACGGCGCTTCGGCACCTCCGCGGGGACCATGCGCGTCATCTTCCTCGTCTCGTGCCTGCTGCCGGGCCCGCAGTTCCTGCTCTACCTGGGGCTGTGGCTGCTGCTCCCCACGGAGAAGACCTCGTCCGCGACCGCCTGGTAGCGGCCTCCGCCGACGACGACGCGCACGACGACACGCCTGTGGGCGGGCACCCGGCAAGGGTGCCCGCCCACAGGCGTGTGACGGACCGCTTGGGGACGGACCGCTCTCAGCGGCCGAGCGGCAGACCGTTGGCCGACAGGCCGCTGGTGGTCAGACCACCGGCGGGCATGCCGCCGAGGAGGCCCTTGGCCGGGGCGGTGGCGTCGTCGAGGACCTTCGTCTGGCTGGTGCCGAGAAGCTCGGCGGCGGTGTCCTGGACCGGCAGGGTCGACGTGGCGTTCGCCAGGGCGCCGGCGACGGGCAGGGCGCCGGTCGCGGCGTCCAGCGGCAGCGCGGAGGCGGACGCGGTCCCGGCGGCGGCAGCGGCGAACGCGGCACCGAGGGCGGCGACGCCGAGAGTCCTGGCAGCAGACTGCTTCATGTGAAATTCATCCTTGGGGAAGGGGATGTGAGCGGCTCTGCAACGTAGTCAGCCCACCACCCGTCCCGCAAACATCCAAAAACGCGGGAAACGGCCGGGAAAATGAATCCCGGCCGTTTCCCGTACGCGTCCGCTCAGCCGCCGGCAGAGGAAGACACGCTGGTCGCAGCGGTCTGCTCGAAGAGCCATTCGGACTTCAGCTCGGCGTACCCGGGCTTGATGACGTCGCTGATCATCGCCAGACGTTCATCGAAAGGAATGAATGCTGATTTCATCGCATTGACGGTGAACCACTGCATGTCATCGAGCGTGTATCCGAACGTCTCGGTCAGCTTCTCGAATTCCCGGCTCATGCTCGTACCGCTCATCAGCCGGTTGTCGGTGTTCACCGTGGCCCGGAAGTGGAGCCTGCGCAGCAGCCCGATGGGGTGCTCGGCGTACGAGGCCGCGGCACCGGTCTGCAGGTTGGAGGTCGGGCAGAGCTCCAGCGGGATGCGCTTGTCCCGTACGTAGGAGGCGAGCCGGCCGAGCTTCACGCTGCCGTCCGCGGCGACCTCGATGTCGTCGATGATGCGCACGCCGTGGCCGAGCCGGTCGGCGCCGCACCACTGGATGGCCTGCCAGATCGACGGCAGGCCGAAGGCCTCGCCCGCGTGGATGGTGAAGTGGTTGTTCTCGCGCTTGAGGTACTCGAACGCGTCGAGGTGCCGGGTGGGCGGGAAGCCCGCCTCGGCGCCCGCGATGTCGAAGCCGACGACGCCCTGGTCGCGGTAGCGGTTGGCGAGTTCGGCGATCTCCAGCGAACGGGCCGCGTGCCGCATCGCGGTGAGCAGCGCGCCCACCCGGATCCGGTTGCCGTCCCGGCGGGCCCGGGCCTCGCCCTCGCGGAAGCCCGCGTTGACCGCCTCGACGACCTCTTCGAGGCTCAGCCCGGCTTCCAGGTGCTGCTCGGGCGCGTACCGGATCTCGGCGTAGACGACACCGTCGGCGGCCAGGTCCTCGGCGCACTCGGCGGCGACCCTGACGAGCGCGTCACGGGTCTGCATGACGGCGCAGGTGTGGGCGAACGTCTCCAGATACCGCTCCAGCGACCCGGAGTCGGCGGCCTCCCGGAACCAGATGCCGAGCTTGTCGGCATCGCTCTCGGGAAGTCCGTCGTAACCGTTGGCCGCCGCGAGTTCGACGATCGTCCCGGGGCGCAGGCCGCCGTCGAGGTGGTCGTGGAGAAGGACCTTGGGGGCACGCCGGATCTGATCCTGGCCGGGCACATTGAGGGTCGGGCTCATCATCCACGCACTCTAGCGCCTACGCGCGTAGAGCGCTGCTGGGCGCGGCTCGTCGATGCGTAACAGTGACCGCGAATACGGGTGGCGTACACCTGCCCTTCTGACACTGTTACGTCATGGCACAGCGCGCACTACCCCTGCCTGCTGCGAGGCTGGGACGGGCCGTCAGAACGGCCGGAGCATCCACCGCGGTCAGCGGAGTGGTCCTGCTGCTCCCGGACGGCGAGCCCTGCTCGTACCGCCGCCCCTCCCCCTTCTCGTACGCCCTCCAGCTCCCGCTGGCCCGCTCCCTGGCCCGCGCCGGGGGCGACGACGGCCTCGCCGCGCACGTGGTGCACTACCGCTGCCGCGGCTGGAACACGACGGACGCGCAGCTCGCGGCGGACGCCGAATGGGCGGTGGACGAGGTCGTCCGCCGCTACGGCGACATCCCGGTCTGCCTGGCCGGCCACGGCATGGGCGGCCGGGCGGCCCTCCGCGCCGGCGGCCACCCGGCGGTGAGCTCGGTCCTCGCGATGGCCCCGTGGCTGCCGGGCGAGGCGGACGCCGAACCGGAGCCGGTGAAACACCTGGTCGGCCGTCAGGTCCTGCTGGTGCACGGCACGAACGACGCCCGCTCGGACCCGGAGCTCTCCTTCCGCCTGGCCGAGCGCGCGAAGAAGTCCAACCGCGACACCTGCCGCTTCGAGGTCCACTCGGACGGCCACTCCCTGCGCCAGCACCACGCCGAAGTCACCGCCCTGGCAGCGGACTTCGTACGCGGCTCCCTGTTCGCCCACAACTACGCCCGCCCGGTCGCGGATGCACTGGCGGCTCCGCCGCCCCTGGGCCTGCGGATGCCGCTGGCGGCGGGGTTCGGCAAGTCGCTGCGGGGGTGAGGCGGAGAGGCGGGGCCGGGCCGGAGATCCCCGACCCGGCTCAACCGAGCTGAGTCTCGAAGCCGTTGTCCAGGCAGTACTGCGTGACGAGCGAGAGCGCCGGGCGATCATTGCTCTTCATCGCCGCCACTGTGGCCTCCGCCAGGGTGCGCCCTTCCCCGACGGGCTCGTCCCGGAGCGGTTCCATCGCGAGGAAGGCGTCATCGGCGACGGCCCCGACCATGTCGTACCCCGATGCCCCGTCCGCTTCCGCGCCCGAGTCCTCGGCGTCCACCGCTTCGTCCCGCACCTCCTGCCACGCCCCGAGCTGGGTGCAGTAACTCTCTCGCTGCTCGGTCAGCCGCTGTTCGCTCCCACCGTCGCCGGAGGAACACGCGGCCGTCGCCGCGAGCACTGCGAGTACCGGGACGATCGTCCTGATCAAGCGCACCATGCTCCCCGTTGCCCCCACCCAGCCGAACGCCTGCGCCGGCTCGTCCCGATCACCCACAACTCCCGCCGCAGGGTAGCCCCATCGGGCGTGGAGATGCGGGCTCTTCCCAGGACACCTGGGTACACGTGCGTCATGACTCCGGCTCGCTCCTTACCCGACAGCGCGACCGAGTGGTGGATCTACCTCGGCGCGTTCTCCCTCTACGTGCTCACCCGATTGGTCCTGGCCTGGCGACAGGCACGCAAAGACGGTGCCGATCACCCTGTGCGCGCCGCCTTCTCGGAGGAGGAACCGGAGGAGTCGAACACCTCCGTGGCCATCGGGGCCTTCCGTTCCTACCGGCAGCTCGCGGGATTCGTCGGAGGTACGGTCGCGATCGTCCTGGTGGCCACCCTGACCGACGGACCCCTGCGGCTGATGCTGATGTGCACCCTCGCTCCCGTCATCGTCATGGCGCTGGCCTACCTCGACTTCCGCCTCGCCCGCACCGCACGCCAACGCTCCGCAGGGTCATTCGGGGGAGGCCGGCGGGGAGCCTGACCGGCAGCATGCCCCGTCCCGGCCGCAACCGGGCGGGGCACCTGTACACCTGCGTCCCCGGTGGCTAGCCGGCCTCACCGTCCGGGAAGGCGCCCGCCCCCGGGCTCGACGCCGGGCCCCGCTGCGACCGGCTCGCGGCAACCGCTGCCTCGACGAACGAGGCGACGAGTGGCCGGTGGTCGAGCTGCGACCAGGCGACGACCAGTCGGCTGGGCGCCGCATCGACCACCGGCTTGTGGACCAGCCCCGGGTGAACGGGTTCGACGGACGACTGCGGCAGGATCGCGATGGTCCGGCCGAGCATGATCAGCTGCGTCATCTGCGCCACGTCCACGATCTCCGGGCCGGTCCCGCTGCCCGGGACCCCCTTCCAGCGCGGCAGCGTCTCATGCTCCAGGTCGGCCATGCGCAGCTCGGTGCGCGCGGCCAGCCGGTGGTCCCGCGGCAGAATCGCCACACGCCCTTCGACGAACAGCGTCTCGGACTCCAGTCCCGTGAGATCGTCGAACGGCGCGTACAACAGCGCCACATCGGCCCTGCCGTCACGCAGATAGTCCGCGCGGTCGGTGGCACCGCCGAACAGAATGTCCACCCTGCGCGCATCGGGCTGCCCGGCATACGCGGCAAGAATCCCGGACAGCAGGTTGGCATCGCCACCGGGCTTGATCACCAGCCGTAGCTGCGCCTGGACGTCACCGGCCCGGCGCGCACTCCGGGCCGCGGCGCTCACCGCGTTGAGCGCGTGGCGGCCGTGATGCAGCAACGCCTCTCCGGCCGGCGTCAGCGAGACGTGACGGCTGGAGCGCACGAGCAACTGAACGCCGAGCCGCGTTTCGACACGTTGAATCGCTTTCGACAGCGCCGGCTGCGCGATGGCGAGGCGCGCGGCGGCATGGCCGAAGTGCAGTTCCTCGGCGACCGCGACGAAGTAGTCGAGCTCACGCGTCTCCAGATCAACCATGCCTCCAGGTTATCGCTGAAGAATCAATCGGTCTTGGACTTCATTCGTGGGCCGAGGTTCGATTGACCCATGATTCACCACACAATGATCGTCTCCTTCACCGACTCCATCCCTGTCGCCGAGCTGGATCAGTTCCTCAAGGACATCGAACAGGTCATGCGCGACTCGGGGCAGATCGTGACGTTCGCGGCCTCGCGCCACATCCGGGTGCCGGCCGAGGACCACAGCCCGGCGCCCAAGGCCTCCGCGATCGTGCAGATCTCCCTGGCCGACCTCGACGCGCTCAACGACTCGTTCGCGACCCCAGGCCTTGAGGACGTCATCAAGCGCTGGCAGTCCCGTCACCCCTACAAGGTCGTCTGGGCCAACCACGAGCCGCTCTCCTGACGGAGTCGGACCCACTCGGCTCCTCACCGGGCAACCGGTCCCGTCTCCGCCCACACCGTCTTGCCCGGCCCGAGCCGATCGCTCACGCCCCAGCGGGCGGCGGTCTCCTCGACGATGAGGAGGCCCCTGCCCCCGTCGGCCTCCGGGTCGACCCGGGGCGCGGCGGCTGGGTCCGGGCGGGCCTCGTGGGTGTCGGAGATCTCGACACGTACGACTCCGGTCCCGTACGCGTACACGAGCCGCAGCTCGAAGTCGCGCCCCGGCACCCGCCCGTGCAGGACCGCGTTGGCCGCAAGCTCGGCGACGAGGAGCGCCACGGTGTCGGAGAGCTGCGTGCCGTACGGGACCCCCCAGACATCGAGCTTCCATACAGCCAGGCGCCGCGCGAGGGTCGCGCCCAGGCGGGTGGCGGAGCAGCGCTGGGCGAACACGCTTACGGTTACGGGCGGTTGGGCTTGCAGTGCTGTCATGCGCCAAGCGTTCCGCCTCGACCACCCGCGCCAGCAGGAACAACACCCATACAGATCCCTCTGTATGGGTTGACTCCCTGGACGGGGTGGGTAACCGTCCGTGATCATTGTCGAGTTGATCGATGCGCGGAAGACGGGGCGGCGATGACTGCAGACCACGAGAGCGCCACGGCGAGCGGCGAGCCCGAGCTGTCCGACAGCCTGCGGACATTCGGGGCTGTCCTGAAGGCCCTGCGCGAAGCCGCCGGCCTCACCCAGGAGGACTTCGCGCCTCGCGTGCGGTACTCGGCCGCCTACATCGCCAAGATCGAGCAGGGCAAGCGATTCCCGCCGGAGAACCTGCCGGAGCGGGCAGCGGAGGCCCTGGGAGCGGTCGCCGGCAAAGTGCTCGGCGCCGCCGCGCGAAGCCTGCGCAGGAGGGCCGGGCTCGCCTCCTGGTTCCAGCAGTGGGCCGGGATCGAAGAGGAAGCGATCACGCTGTACGCGTACGAGTGCCGGGGGATTCCTGGGTTGTTACAGCCCGAGGGATACATCCGGGCCGTGTTTGAACGCCAGTTGCCGCCTCTCACGGAGACACAGATCCAACGACAGGTCACGGCTCGGCTCGAACGTCAGCGGCTCCTGTGCGAACGCCCTAACACCGCCTTCAGCTTCGTCATCGAGCAAGCTGTTCTGGAGCGTCGTGTTGGCGGAGAAGGTGTTACCGCCGTTGCCGTCGACCATCTGCTGAGCATCGGCCGGTACACCAACGTCGAGATCCAGATCATGCCGCTCAGGCAGGAGGACCACACGGGAATCGACGGGCAGTTGTATCTGGCCGAGAGCCCGGGCAACCAGTGGTTCGGCTACACCGAGGGCCACCGTTCAAGCGCCCTGCTCACCGCCCCGAGCGAAGTCAGCATCATGCTTCAGCGCTATGGCAAGCTGCGTTCCCAGGCCCTGGATTGCCGGGCTACGGTGAGCTTGCTGGAACGGATGCGAGGAGCGCTATGAGCACCACAGAGCTGAACTGGTTCAAGAGCAGCTACAGCGGCGGCGATGGCGACAACTGCGTAGAGGTGGCCGTGCGCCCCCACGCCGTCCACGTCCGCGACTCCAAGGACACCGACCGCCGCCCGTTCACCGTCTCCACCGCCGCGTGGTCGGACTTCACCGCGTACGCATCCGCCGTCGCATCCTGATTAGCGGCGCCCACGGTCCTTGATCGCCGCCGGGCCCCGCCGGTCCGCAGGCCGGCCTGTCTGGAGGCCTGCGGGGCCGAGCAGTCGTTCGGTGTCCGAAACTCAGTCGCGCCGCCCCACTGAGCTCGGAAGAATCACCCTTCATGTCCAACTCGTATGCCCAACCCATCTTCAGAACGACGGGTCTCTCCGCAGGGCTGCGCGTTGTCGAGCGGTTGCTTGGGATCGCTGACCTTCGAGAGCTCGAAATCGACTACGAGGCACATGTGTCCTCCGCACGAACCCTGACACCCCTGTTCGAGTTGTTGCCGTGGGCGACGTGGTACACCGAAGGCGACGGGGACGCCTCGTCGGAGGCCGGCGACGATCCGTCGGCGCATCTGCCCATTCGTTTCAGGGCCTGTGCGGAAGTGCCCGAGACCGTGCCGGTGTTTCTCGAAGCGCTGCATGACACACCAGCCACGGTGCGGTGGGATTTCGAGGGCTGGCCCGCCGCCCCCGAGGTCGGCTTGGGCACCGGAGGTTCCAGGGGCGCCTTCGTGACCTTGTGCGTGAACGTCCGCGACCTCGGCCTCTATGAGCCCGCCACCGATCACACCGTCTTCGTCCACGTGAAGCAGATTGAGGCCGAACGCGCGCCCTGGCTGGCCGCGCAGGTGGGACTGCAGGTGATCGGCGACCTCGTGATGGCCCCGTACTGAGCGCCTGCGGCGAACAACGGCCGAGAGTCGCCCCGTCACTCCGGCAACAGGTTCCCCCGCCGCGACAGCAGGAACTTCTTGAACGCCGCCACCGGCGGGGTGTCCGGGTGGCCGTCCAGCCAGGCCACGCCGATCTCCCGAGCAGCCCGCGGTGCCGTCACCGTCAGCTCCACGACCCCCGGGCGGGCCACCGCCGGGGGCGGGAGCAGCGCCACGCCCAGGCCGGCCGCGACCAGACCGCGCAGGGTCTCCGCCTCCTCGCCCTCGAAGGCGACGCGCGGGACGAAGCCCGCCTCCGTGCAGAGGTCGTCCGTGATGCGGCGCAGGCCGTAGCCGGGTTCCAGGGTGACGAAGGTTTCGTCGGCGGCCTCCGCCAGACGGATGCGGCGGCGGGTGGCCAGGCGGTGGTCCTCGGGGACGACCAGGCGCAGGCGCTGTTCGTCCAGGCGGCGGGCGACCAGGTCCGGGGCGTCCGGGACCGGTGAGGTGAGGCAGAGGTCGAGGCCGCCCGCACGGAGGCGTTCGATCATGGCCTCGCCGTAGTTCTGGACGAGCTGGAAGCGGACCCGGGGGTGGTCGGCGCGGAAGGCCCGGATGAGCGCGGGGACGGTCTCCGAGCCCATCGTGTGGAGGAAGCCGAAGGCGACCTTGCCCGCGGTGGGGTCGGCGTCCGCCCGTACCGAGTCGGCGGCCTTCTCCACCTCCGCGAGTGCCCGTTCCGCCGAGCCGAGGAAGGTGCGGCCCGCGGGGGTGAGGGAGACCGTGCGGCCCTTGCGGGCGAACAGGGCCACGCCCAGGTCCTGTTCCAGGCGGACCATGGCCCGCGAGAGCGTGGACTGCGGGACGCCGAGCTCGTGCGCGGCACGGGTCACGTGTTCGTGGCGGGCGACCGCCTCGAAGTACGCCAGGCGCGGCGCGAGGACCGCCCGGATGTCTTCTTCGTAACTGCTTGGTGACAGCCGAGGCTGTGAGCTGTGCTGATGCGCCATGGGATTGATTATCGCGTGTTTGTGCATTGGACGCATGAAAGGCGGCGGCATACGTTCGTGGCATGCCTCCTGCCAGTACCGGGGCGTCCACCCTCACCGTGGCCGCCTCGACCCAGTCGTCCCCCGTCGCCGCAACCGTTCCCGTCGCGTCCGCCACCACGGACCGGCTCGAACCCGGTCGCCCCGGCTATCGACGGATGAGCTTCGCGCTCTTCGCCGCCGGTGTCGCCACGTTCGCGCTCCTCTACTCCACCCAGGCCCTGCTGCCCGCCGTCTCCGCCTCCTTCGGCGCCACGGCCGGGCAGGCGAGCTGGACGGTGTCCGCCGCGACGGGTGCGCTGGCGCTCTGCGTGCTGCCGATGAGCGCGTTGTCCGAGCGGTTCGGGCGGCGGCAGATGATGACGGCCTCGCTGGTGGTCGCGGTGACCGTGGGGATGTTCGTGCCGTTCGCGCCCTCGCTCGGCTGGCTGATCGCGCTGCGCGCGGTCCAGGGCGCCGCGCTCGCCGGTCTGCCCGCCTCCGCGATGGCGTACCTGGCCGAGGAGGTCCGGCCGAAGGCGCTCGTCGCCGCGATCGGGCTGTTCGTCGCCGGCAACAGCATCGGCGGGATGAGCGGCCGCATCCTCACCGGCTGGGTCGCCCAGGCGTGGGGCTGGCGCGCGGCGCTCGGCGCGGTCGGGCTGCTGGCCGTGGCCTGCGCCGTCGTCTTCCACTTCATGATCCCCAAGGCCCGGCACTTCACCCCCGGTTCGCTGAACCCGAGGGCGCTGGCCAAGACCGTCGGCGGGCACCTCGCCGATCCGCTGCTGCGCCGGCTGTACGCGATCGGCGCGCTGTTCATGACGGTGTTCGGCGCGGTCTACACGGTGATCGGCTACCGGCTCGTCGAGGCGCCGTTCAGCCTCCCGCAGGGTGTGGTCGGGTCGATCTTCCTCGTCTACCTGGTCGGTACGGTCTCCTCCGCGGCTGCGGGGAAGCTCGTCGCCCGGCTGGGGCGGCGGGGTGCGCTCTACCTCGCCGTCTCCACCACGGCCGCCGGTCTGCTGCTCTCGCTCGCCGACCAGCTGGCCGCCGTGCTCCTCGGCCTGGTCCTGATCACGGCCGGGTTCTTCGCCGGGCACGCGGTCGCCTCGTCCTCCGTGAGCCGCACCGCCACCACGGGCCGCGCCCAGGCGTCGGCGCTCTACCAGTCGGCGTACTACCTGGGCTCCAGCGCGGGCGGCACGCTCGGCGCCGTCGCCTTCCACGCCGGCGGCTGGGCGGGCACGGTCGCGCTGGGACTGCTCGCGGTCCTCGGTGTCGTCTCGATCACGTTGTACGGGTCGCGGGCCGCCCGCGCCCAGCGGATGGGCGCGGCGACCGTGGCGTCCGTACCGAACTGAGACATTCGCCGCACAACCATCGACTCCCCGGCGCGCGTCTAGCAGGCTGAATCACCGCACTGCGCGCGAAGGGGAGTTGGCGGATATGGGAGTCACGGGGAACATACGGACCATTCGGGATACGAGGGTCATATCCGGCATGCGGAGTCGGCGCGGGCTCGCGCTGGCCGTCGCCGGGCTGACCGCCGTACCGGCGTTCGTGCTCGGCACCGGCGGCACCGCCCAGGCGGCGTCCTGCACGACGTCCAAGGGGCCGTACCAGAAGCAGGTCGAGAAGTACCTGCACCTGAAGGTGGACGGCAAGCAGTCGGCCGCCGACTGCAAGGCGATCCGGTCGTTCCAGAGCACCTACGGGGTCACCCCCACGATCGGTTACGCGGGACCCGTCACCTGGCGCACCATGCAGACGCTCACCGCCCAGAAGGCGGCCGGGAAGACCCCGAACAAGGCCAAGAAGTGCCCCACGAACAAGGGGCGCATCGCATGCGTCGACCTGACCCGGCAGATCACCTGGATCCAGGACGGCAGCAAGCTGAAGTTCGGCCCGGTGCCCGTGCGGACCGGGCGGGACGGGTACGAGACCCGGACCGGCGCCAGGAAGATCTACTGGAAGCACAAGAACCACGTCTCGTCGATCTACCACGTGGCGATGCCGTACTCCCAGTTCTTCGACGGCGGCCAGGCCTTCCACGCCGTGGGCGTGAAGATGTGGAACCCGCCGGGCTCGCACGGTTGCGTCAACATGCGCACAGCCGACGCGAAGTCATACTGGAACCTGTTGAAGAACGGCGACGACGTGTACGTGTACGGGCGCAAGCCCGGGACGTGACCGCTTCTGCTCTTCCCGCCCCCGTTGTCAGTGGCTTGCGGTAGCTTCCGAAGTGCTGAAGTGAGCGGTATCACGCGCAACAGGGGTGAGCGAAGCGATGAGTGATCTGACGGCGACGACGACTGATATCGACAGCCGTCTGGAGGGACACCGGGTCGAGCTGACCGGTTACTGCTACCGGATGCTCGGCTCGGCCTTCGAGGCGGAGGACGCGGTCCAGGACACCCTGGTCCGCGCGTGGCGCAACATCGACAAGTTCGAGGGACGCTCGTCGCTGCGGTCCTGGCTGTACCGCATCGCGACGAACGTCTGCCTCGACATGCTCACCGCGGGCAACAAGCGGGCCAGGCCCGTCGACCTCTCCGGGCCGACGCCGCTCGCGCAGGCCGCGCTCAACCCGCTCCCGGAGAACACCTGGCTGGAGCCGATGCCGGACGGGCGGATCCTGCCGTCCGTCGCGGACCCGGCCGAGGCCGCCGTCGCGCGCGAGTCGGTGCGGCTCGCGTTCGTCGCCGCGCTCCAGCATCTGCCGCCGAAGCAGCGTGCGGTGCTGATCCTGCGCGAGGTGCTCGCGTGGAAGGCCAGTGAGGTCGCCGAGCTGCTCGACACCTCCGTCGCCTCGGTCAACAGCGCCCTCCAGCGCGCCCGGGCCACGCTCACCGACCACCAGGGCGAGACCTCGGCCGCCGACGCGGCGGACCCGCTCGACGAGGAGCAGCGCAAGCTCCTGGAGCGGTATGTGGCGGCGTTCGAGGGCTACGACATGAAGGCGCTGACCGCGCTGCTCCATGAGGACGCCGTCATGACGATGCCGCCGTTCGACCTCTGGCTGCGGGGCCACGACGACATCACCGGCTTCATGACGTCGATCGGCGCGGCCTGCGCGGGCTCCCGGCTGGTCGCCACCTCGGCGAACGGCACCCCGGCGTTCGCGCACTACAAGCCGAATCCGGACGGTCCCGGGTTCGTGCCGTGGGCCGTGCAGGTCATCGACATCCAGGACGGGGCGATCACCGGAATGCACTGCTTCCTGGACACCCCGCGGTGGTTCCCGCTGTTCGGACTGCCGGACCACCTGGACACCGATGCCGCGTGAGGCCTCGGCCGGTGCGGGGGCTGGTCGCGGGATGGGTGGTGCTGGCCGTCGCGGGCTGGGGCGTGACGCAGTGGGTCGGTGAGCCGGCGGCTACGCCGGGGCCGGCCCCCGTGGCGCCGCCGGCCTCCGGCGCGGAGCCCGGTCCGCAGCCGGAGTCCGACTGCGCGGAGGCGGTCGCGCGGGCCGCGGAGCGGTCGCGGCCCGCGACGCCGGATCCCTCGGCCACCGCTCTCGCGGCCAAGGAATCCGTCGTGGGGGCCGACGGGCAGGCCCACCTCAGCCAGGTGGTCTGCGACTACGCGGAGTACGGCGGCAGGGGCTGAGAGGGGCGCCCCGCCACGTCAGGGGCCGGGCGTCCCGATGTCCACGGCCGTCGGTCCGTCGTCCAGCCCCACGACATCGTCCAGCCCCACCAGATCGAGCAGCAGCCGGAGTTCGGGCGGTGTCCCGCGCAGCCGCAGCCGTCTGCCGCCCGCCCGGCGGGCGACGAGCGACAGGCGGGCTATCGCCTCGACCAGAGCCAGGTCGGGCTGGACGATCCCGCCCACATCGCAGTCCACCGGCTCGGCCGCAGACGGGGCGGTGGCGCCCTCGGGCGTGTGCAGCAGCGCCTCCAGCTCGGCGCAGAGCCCGGGCACGGCTGCTCGGGTCACCCGTCCGGAGACGACGAGGACGATCGGGGTCACGGCTTCCACACCAGACAGACCGGCCGCGCGGCGAAAACTCATCGCCGCGCAGCCGGTCCGCACGCGTCGTCCGGGGGACGGCAGGTCAGGCGATGCGCTCCCGCACCACCGGCGTGGCGGCGAACGGGGTGCCCGCCGGGGCGATGTCGTACGCCTCCGGGAGCGCCTTCAGGGCGTACTCGAACTTCTCCGGGGTGTCCGTGTGCAGGGTCAGCAGCGGCTGTCCGGCCCGCACCTCGTCGCCCGGCTTGGCGTGCAGTTCGATGCCGGCGCCGGCCTGGACCGGGTCCTCCTTGCGGGCACGGCCCGCGCCGAGGCGCCAGGCGGCGACGCCGATGTCGTAGGCGTCCAGGCGGGTCAGTACGCCGGAGGCCGGGGCCGTGACGACGTGCTGTTCGCGGGCGACCGGGAGCGTGGCGTCCGGGTCGCCGCCCTGGGCGGAGATCATCCGGCGCCAGACGTCCATCGCGGAGCCGTCCGCGAGGGCCTTCTCCGGGTCGGCGTCCTTGAGCCCGGCCGCGTCCAGCATCTCGCGGGCGAGGGCCAGGGTGAGGTCGATGACGTCCTTCGGGCCGCCGCCGGCCAGGACCTCGACCGACTCTCGGACCTCCAGGGCGTTGCCCGCGGTGAGGCCGAGCGGGGTGGCCATGTCGGTGAGCAGGGCGACCGTGCGCACTCCGCTGTCGGTGCCCAGCGCGACCATGGTGGAGGCCAGTTCGCGGGCGTCGTCGATGGTCTTCATGAAGGCGCCGGAGCCGACCTTGACGTCCAGGACGAGGGCGCCGGTGCCTTCGGCGATCTTCTTGGACATGATCGAGCTGGCGATCAGCGGGATGGCCTCGACGGTGCCGGTGACATCGCGGAGCGCGTACAGCTTCTTGTCGGCGGGGGCCAGGCCGTCGCCCGCCGCGCAGATGACGGCGCCGGTGGTGTCGAGGACGTTCAGCATCTCGGCGTTGGAGAGGTGCGCGCGCCAGCCGGGGATGGACTCCAGCTTGTCGAGGGTGCCGCCGGTGTGGCCGAGGCCGCGGCCGCTGAGCTGCGGCACGGCGGCGCCGCAGGCGGCGACCAGCGGGGCGAGCGGCAGGGTGATCTTGTCGCCGACGCCGCCGGTGGAGTGCTTGTCGGTGGTGGGGCGGGAGAGCGAGTCGAAGTTCATCCGCTCGCCGGAGGCGATCATGGCGGCGGTCCAGCGGGCGATCTCCGTACGGTTCATGCCGTTCAGCAGGATCGCCATGGCCAGTGCGGACATCTGCTCGTCGGCGACCTCGCCGCGGGTGTACGCGTCGATGACCCAGTCGATCTGCTCGGGGGTCAGTTCGCCTCGGTCCCGCTTGGTGCGGATGACGGAGATGGCGTCCATGGTCTGGAGTCCTTCCGGCCGGTTACGTACGTGCGCGATGGGTACGACGCGTGAGTCCCGTTGACTCTACGCGCATAGAGGGAGAGAGAAGCGCCGGACGGGTCGCTGTGCGCGGCCCGTCCGGCGGGTTGCCCTACGGAGTTCTAGCCGAGGTGCGAGGGGCCGAACGCCTGCGGGAGCATCTCGTCGAGGGTGCGGAAGCCGTCCGGGGTCTCCAGGACGAGTTCCGGTCCGCCGAACTCGTGCAGCAGCTGCCTGCACCGGCCGCACGGCACCAGGATCTCGCCCGAACCGTCCACACAGGTGAAGTGGGTCAGCCGGCCGCCGCCGGTGGCGTGCAGCTGGGAGACCAGCCCGCACTCGGCGCACAGCCCGATGCCGTACGAGGCGTTCTCGACGTTGCAGCCGACGATCGTGCGGCCGTCGTCGACACGGGCGGCGACGCCGACCGGGTACCCGGAGTAGGGCGCGTACGCCCGGGACATGGCGTCCCGGGCGGCGGCCCGCAGGGCGTCCCAGTCGGCCCCCGCGACGGCGGCGGCGTCCGCGCCGGCGGTGGGCGTCACTTGCCCTGGCCCTTGCGGTAGCGCATGCCGTCCGCCTTGGGCATCCGCAGCCGCTGCGCGGAGAGCGAGAGGACGAGCAGCGTGACGACGTACGGGGTGGCGCTCACGAACTCGGTGGGCACCGTGTCCGTACCGAGGTACCAGACCAGGACGGCGGCGGCGATGACCGCGCTGATGACGCCCTGGAGGAAGCTCTTGCGGTAGAGCTTCCAGGCGGCGATGCCGGCCAGCACGACGACGAGCAGCAGGAGCAGCGCGTGGACGGACTCGCCGCCGTTGCGCAGCTGGAGCGCGTCGGCGAAGCCGAACAGGCCCGCGCCCATGGCGAGTCCGCCGGGCCGCCAGTTACCGAAGATCATCGCGGCGAGACCGATGTATCCGCGGCCGCCGGTCTGTCCCTCGTTGTAGATGTGCGAGGTGACCAGGGAGAGGAAGGCGCCGCCGAGTCCGGCCAGGCCGCCGGAGACGATCACCGCGATGTACTTGTACGTGTAGACGTTCACGCCGAGCGATTCGGCGGCCACCGGGTTCTCGCCGCAGGAGCGCAGCCGCAGGCCGAAGGCGGTCTTCCACAGGATGAAGAACGTGGCGACGAAGAGGACCGCGGCGACGATCGTCAGCAGGGACACGTTGGTGACCAGGCCGCCGATGACACCGGCCAGGTCGGAGACGAAGAACCAGTGGTGCTTCTCGATGGAGTGCAGTCCGTCCGAGAGTCCCGGGATCGTCACCGAGGTGATCTCGTCGGCCGGTGGGGACTGCTTCGGGGAGCCGCCCTTGGCCGCCGCGTCGCCGGAGTTGAACCACAGCTTGGCGAAGTAGGTGGTGAAGCCGAGCGCCAGGATGTTGATCGCGATGCCGGAGATGATGTGGTCGACGCCGAAGGTGACGGTCGCGACCGCGTGCAGCAGTCCGCCGAGCATGCCGCCGATGACACCGGCGAGTACGCCGAGCCAGGGGTTGGTCTGCCAGCCGGCCCAGGCGCCGAAGAAGGTGCCCAGGATCATCATGCCTTCGAGGCCGATGTTGACCACGCCGGAGCGTTCGGCCCAGAGGCCGCCGAGACCGGCGAGACCGATCGGCACGGCCATCGCGAGGGCCGCGCTGATCTGCCCGGCCGATGTGACGTCCTGCGCGCCGGTGATGGCACGCACCGCGGACAGCGCGAGCAGCACGCCCGCGATGATCAGCAGGATGACGGGGAACGAGAGGCGGGTGCGGCCGCTCTTGCCGCCGGAGACCTTGGGGGCCGCGGGGGGCGGGGTGGAAGTCGCCGTGACGGTCACGCCGACACCTCCTGCTGGTCGGAGTTACGGGCGGCCTGTGCGGCGAGTTCCGCGCCGACCTTGCTCTGCTGGCGCTTGAGTCCGTAGCGGCGGACGACTTCGTAGGCGATGACGACGCACAGGACGATGACGCCCTGGATGACGCCGACGATCTCCTTGTCGTACCCCTCGAACTCCAGCTTTCCGGTGCCGCGTTCCAGGAAGCCCCAGAGCAGTGCGCCGAGCGCGATACCGATGGGGTGGTTACGGCCGAGGAGGGCGATGGCGATGCCGGTGAAGCCGATGCCGACGGGGAAGTCGCCGCTGTACTCGTAGCTGTCGTTGAGCAGGGTCGGCATGCCGATGAGACCGGCGACCGCGCCGGAGATGAGCATCGAGGTGACGACCATCTTCTTGACGTTCACCCCGCTGGCCTGGGCCGCGGATCCGGACTGGCCGACGGTGCGCAGGTCGAAGCCGAACCGGGTGCGCGAGAGCGTGAACCAGTACGCGATGCCCGCGACGACCGCGACCACGATGAAGCCCCAGACGGGTGTCGGGGTGGTCGGGAACTCGAAGAAGTGCGAGGACTCCGGCAGCGGCTTGGTGGAGATCTTGGTGCCGGCCTCGTCGAGGTGGCCGAGGCGGCCCTGCTGGAGCAGATAGCCGATGATCGCGGTCGCGATGGCGTTCAGCATGATCGTCGAGACGACCTCGCTGACGCCCCGGGTGACCTTGAGGACACCGGCGATACCGGCCCACATCGCGCCGACGATCATCGCGGTGAGGATGATCAGCGGGATCTGGAGGGCGCCGGGCAGGGTCAGCGCGCCGCCGACCGCCGCGGCGAAGAAGGCGGCGAGGCGGTACTGGCCGTCGACGCCGATGTTGAAGAGGTTCATCCGGAAGCCGACGGCCACCGCGAGACCCGCGAGGTAGTACGTCGTCGCCTTGTTGAGGATGTAGACCTGGCTGTCCGACTTCAGGCCGTAGTCGAACATGATGCCGAAGGCGCTGAAGGGCTCCTTGCCGGTGGCGGCGAGCACGAGTGCCGTCACCAGGAAGGCGACCACGATCGCGAGTACGGGGGCCGCGATCCCCAGGAGCAGCCGCTCCTTGTCGATCTTCTTCATCGGTCCTCTCCCCCGTCCCGGGGGTCGGTGTCGGTGCGGTCGGCGGCCGATTCGTCCGGTGCCGGTGAGTCCGCGGGGCGCAGCGACTTCTCCGGAGCCTGGGGCTCCGCCGCCGGGGTTTCCTCCGCCGGGGTTTCCTCCGGCGCTTCGAGGTGGCCGCTGGCCGCGCCGGTCATCGCCGAGCCGAGCTCCTCGGGGGTGACGGAGGCCGGGTCGGCGTCCGCGACCAGCCGGCCGCGGTACATGACGCGCAGGGTGTCGGAGAGCCCGATCAGCTCGTCGAGGTCGGCGGAGATCAGCAGCACCGCGAGTCCCTCGCGGCGCGCCTCGCGGATCTGGTCCCAGATCTGGGCCTGCGCGCCGACGTCCACGCCCCGGGTGGGGTGCGCGGCGATCAGGAGCTTGGGCGAGTGGCTCATCTCGCGGCCGACGATCAGCTTCTGCTGGTTGCCGCCGGACAGGGAGGCCGCGGTGACCTCGATGCCGGGGGTGCGCACGTCGTACTCGCGCACGATCCGCTCGGTGTCGGCGCGGGCCGCCTTCAGGTCGAGGAAGGCGCCCTTGCTGTTGGGGCGCTCGGTGACGTGGCCGAGGATGCGGTTCTCCCAGAGCGGGGCCTCCAGCAGCAGTCCGTGCCGGTGGCGGTCCTCGGGGATGACGGCCATGCCGTCCTCGCGGCGCTTGCGCGTCGGCGTACGGGAGATGTCCGTGCCGTCCAGGGCGAGGGAGCCGGCGTCGAGGGTGCGCATGCCCATGATGGCGTCGACCAGTTCGGACTGTCCGTTGCCCTCGACGCCCGCGATGCCGAGGACCTCGCCCTTGTGGATGGTGAAGGTGATGCCGTCGAGGACGGCCCGCACCACTCCGTCCGGGTCGGTCGCGGTCAGCCGCAGCCCGTCGACGGTCAGCATCGGGGTGTCGGTGACGGTCGACTCGCGGGTCTCCGGGGAGGGCAGCTCACTGCCGACCATCAGCTCGGCGAGCTGCTTGGTGGTGGTGTGCTCCGGGTCGGCGGTGCCGACCGTCGTGCCGCGCCGGATGACGGTGATCTCGTCGGCCACCGACAGGACCTCGCCCAGCTTGTGCGAGATGAAGATGACCGTCAGGCCCTCGGCCTTGAGCTCGCGCAGGTTGTCGAAGAGCGCCTCGACCTCCTGCGGTACGAGGACGGCGGTGGGCTCGTCGAGGATCAGGGTGCGGGCGCCGCGGTAGAGGACCTTGAGGATCTCCACGCGCTGGCGGTCGGCGACACCGAGGTCCTCGACCATGGCGTCCGGGCGGACCCCGAGACCGTAGGCGTCGGAGATCTCCCGGATCTTCGCGCGGGCCCGGTCGCCGATGCCGTACAGCTTCTCGGAGCCGAGGACGACGTTCTCGAGCACGGTGAGGTAGTCGGCGAGCATGAAGTGCTGGTGCACCATGCCGATGCCGCGGTCGATGGCGTCGCCCGGGTTGGAGAACGTGGCCTGTTCGCCGTCCACCGCGATGGTGCCCTCGTCCGGCTTCTGCATGCCGTACAGGATCTTCATCAGAGTGGACTTGCCGGCGCCGTTCTCACCGACGAGAGCGTGGACGGTGCCGCGGCGCACGGTGATGTCGATGTCGTGGTTGGCCACGACCCCGGGGAACCGCTTGGTGATGCCGCGGAGCTCCACGGCATGAGGACTGGTGGACGCGTTGATGGCGCACTCTCCTTGGCAGGAGCGGAGGGCGGAGGCGGTGGGGCGGAAACGGGAAGGCGTGAGCGGGGGGCGGAAAAAGGTACCGCGCCCGAGCCGGAGCTACGCGCGTAGCTCCACCGAATCGTTGGCCACCTGATCACAGGTGGCGGACCGGGGCCGGTGACCCCCGGTGCGGGGGTACGCGATCGGGGCCCGGTCGGGCGGCCGAAGCCACTCGTCCGGGCCCCGATCTACGGGACGGATCAGGTCGTGGTCTTGACCGTGATGGTGCCGTCGACGATCTTCTTCTTCGCCGCGTCGAGCTGGGTCTGGATGTCCTTGAGGTGGTCACCCGTGGTGGTCAGGCTGACGCCGCCCTTGGCCAGGGAGTACGTCTGCGTGCCGGTCAGCGGCTTGCCGTCCTTGACGGACTTGACCAGGTCGAAGACGCCGGTGTCGACGTTCTTGACGACCGAGGTCAGGATCGACGCCTTGTACTTGGAGAGCGCCGGGTCCAGGGCCTGGTCGGAGTCGACGCCGATGGCCCAGGCACCCTTCTGGCCGGCGACGGCCTCGATCGCACCGGCACCCGAGCCGCCCGCGGCGGCGAAGATGACGTCGACGCCCTTGTCGAGCATGCCCTTGGCGGCGGCCTTGCCCTTGTCGGGGCTGCCGAAGCCGGACAGGTCCGAACCGGTGGACAGGTACTGGATCTGCACCGTGGCCGCGGGCTTGGTGTCCTTGACGCCCTGCTGGAAACCGGCGGCGAACTTCTTGATCAGCGGAAGGTCCACACCGCCGATGAAGCCGACCTTGCCGTCCTTGGACTTCAGGGCGGCCGCGACACCGGCGAGGTACGAGCCCTGCTCCTCGGTGAAGACGATCGAGTCGACGTTCTTCGCGTCGGCGACGGAGTCGACCAGGCCGAAGTTGACCTTCGGGTACTTGGGGGCGATCTTGTCGACCGCGTCCTTGTACGCGAAGCCGACGGCGATCACCGGGTTGTAGCCACCCTCGGCCAGCGACTGCAGACGCTGCTCGCGGTCGGCGGGGGTCTCACCGTTCTTGGCGGTGAGCTCCTTCGTCTGGGCGTCGAACTCGGCCTTGGCCTTGTCGAGGCCGCGGGCGGCGGAGTCGTTGAACGAGTTGTCGCCACGGCCGCCGACGTCGTAGGCCATGCCGATCTTCATCTGGCCGTCGTCGGAGCTGCTGCTCTCGTCCGACGAGCTGCCGCACGCGGTGGCGGTGAGTGCCAGCGCCGCGGTAACGGCACAAGCTGCGGTGATCTTGGATACCCGGCGCAAGGGAAGGCTCCTTCAAACCTGACCGAAGCGCCTCTTCCGGCGCTGGTTTCGCGGCGATCGTAACGCGCGTAGATGTCAGATAAAGCCCTGTACGGAAGCCGTTATCGGATCGTCGCGAACCGGGGGTGACCTGTCCGGTTACGGATGGTTGCCGTGAAGCAGAGCGGAAGCGGTGAACAGCTCCACCCCCACGGCGATCGCCTCCTCGTCCGCGTCGAAGTTGCCCCGGTGCAGGTCCAGCCCGCGCGTGTCGCCGGGCGTCCGCACCCCGAGCCGCGCCATCGCGCCCGGCACGTGCTCCAGATACCAGGAGAAGTCCTCCCCTCCCAGGCTCTGTTCGGTGTCCTCGATCGCATACGATCCGCGGCGGGCGGACATCGCGCCGGCCAGCAGATCGATCGCGGCCGCGTCGTTCACCACCGGCGGGACACCCCGGATGTAGTTGATCACCGTCTTGGCGCGGTGCATCCCGGCCACCTCGTCGATCGCGGCGTGCACCAGGTCCGGCGCCTCGCGCCACGCCGTCAGGTCCAGGCAGCGAACCGTGCCCGACAGTTCGGCGTGTTGCGGGATGACGTTGCAGGCGCGCCCGGTCTCCAGCCGCCCCCAGGTCAGCGCGAGCCCGGCCCGTGCGTCGGCCCGGCGGGCCAGCAGCGCGGGGACCTCGGTGACCACCTTCGCGGCGGCGGTGACCAGGTCCGTGGTCAGGTGCGGGCGGGCGGTGTGGCCGCCGGGCCCGTCCAGGGACACCTCCAGCCGGTCGCAGGCGGAGGTGATCGCCCCGGCCCGCAGACCGATCCGCCCCACGTCGACCTTCGGGTCGCAGTGCACCCCGATGATCCGCCCGACACCCTCCAGCACCCCGGACTCGATCGCGTCGGGCGCCCCGCCGGGCAGCACCTCCTCGGCCGGCTGGAAGATCAGCCGCACCGGACTGGGCAGCAGCCCCTGCCGGTCGAGCTCGGCGAGCACGAGGCCGGCGCCGAGGACGGTGGTGGTGTGGACGTCGTGCCCGCAGGCGTGCGCCCGGTCGGGGACGGTGGAGCGGTACGGGACGCCCGCCTTGGTGTCCGGGATCGGCAGCGCGTCGATGTCGGCCCGCAGCGCGAGCATCGGCGGCGTCGACCCGTCCCGCGTCCCGACGTCACACATGAGCCCCGTCCCGGAGGCGAGCACCCGCGGCACGAGCCCGGCCAGCTCCAGCCGGGCCTTGATGGCCGCGGTGGTGCGGAACTCCTGGTTGCCGAGCTCGGGGTGCATGTGCAGATCACGACGGAAGGCGATCAGCTCGGCGCGCAGCGCTTCGGGCAGCGTGCCGGGCAGGGCCCGGTCCCCGGGCAGGTCGGCATCGGACTCGCGGGACATCAACTGGTTCACCCGTTGAAGGGTAGGCCCCTTGCCCCGTCAACTGACCACAGATCAACAAAAGTTCAGCCGCATAGAGGAACAAAAGACGGCGCCGCCACGTGTGACATGAGATAGGGGCGGGTAAACTCTCCGGATTTCTTCCCGCCGCAACCCCCTGTACGGCCCTCGAATCCGCGGCCTACGCTGCACCCTTGCGGACGGACACGGATGCACGTTCGTCGTACACCTGAACGGCTTCCGGTCGGAGCCGTGGGACGAGGGGGGCCTCGGCAGTGCTCGGCACAGCGGAAATACGCGTTCAGTCATGCCCGGAATGTGGTGCGGAAATCCGCACGGACCACAGGTTCGTCCCGTGGTGTGCCGCCTGCGACTGGAATGTGGACCCGGGGGCGCCCGAGGAGCCGGCCGGTCGGATGGACGCCCTGCGGCACCGGCTGGCCCGGCAGTACGGCGAGAGTCTGCTGGCAGAGGTGACGGCGGAGGGGCCCCTGCGCCCCCGGCGCGATGCGTCCGGTGTTCTCGCCCTCGCCCTGGCACTGGCCGTCCACGGCGTCACCGCCGCCCTGCTCGTCGGCGGACTGCTGCTGGTGACGCTCGGCTGGGGCAGCGGACTCCCCTTCCTCGGCGCCTTGTGCCTCGTCACCGCCTGGGTCCTGCGTCCCCGGTTCGCACGCCTGCCCGAGGACGAGCCGGTGCTGCGCCGGGCCGACGCGCCGGAGCTGTTCGCCCTGATCGACGAGATCGCCGGAACGGTGGGGACGACGGGCGTGCACGCGGTCTCGGTCACCGGCGAGTTCAACGCGAGCGTGTCGACGTACGGCCTGCGGCGCCGCCGGGTGCTGTCCATCGGGCTCGGGCTCTGGGAGACCCTCGGCGCCGAGCAGCGGATCGCGCTGCTGGGACATGAGCTCGGCCACTACGCCAACGGCGACACCCGCCACGGCCTGATCATCGGCAACGCGTGCCGCTCGCTGGACACCTGGCGGTACCTGCTGGCCCCGGCCGAGCACCCCACACCCCTGGAGGCCGTGATCAACGCCCTCTACCTGCTTCCCCGTTCCGCGGTCACGGGCGTTCTCATGGTCCTCGACCACCTGACCCTGCGCGCCGCCCAGCGCGGCGAGTACCTGGCCGACTCCTTCGCTGCCCGGTGCGGCTCCACAGAGGCTGCCGTGGGGCTGATGGACCGGCTGCTGGTCGCCGACTCCGTCGCCGCGAAGCTGCTGCGGGAGTCGAACTCCCTGCGGACCCGGCGCGGCGGGACCGCGGCAGGCGGTGAGGTCTGGAGCGGCCTGTGGGAACGCCTGGCCGCCCACATGGACACGATCCCGGAGAGCGAGCACGAACGTCAGCGCCGTTGCAGCGCGCTGCGCGGTCACAGCGTCGACGCCACACACCCGCCGACCCACCTGCGCCGGACCCGGCTCCTGACCGCGGCGGTCCTGCCGGCGGCGGTCACCATGGACACCGCACGCCGAACCGCGCTGCAGGACGAACTCTCGGGGGCGAGGGACCGGGTGGCGCGCCGGATCATGGACGGCCGGTAGCCGGCACGGTCCGTCGGCCGCGTCCGTCCCCGCCCCTTCACGCCTCCGTCGTCACCGCCGTGGCCCGCCAGGGTGCCAGCCGCTGGACGTCGCGGGCCGTCTCCGTGACGCCGGCCAGGAAGCCCTGGGCTCTCGGGGACGCCGTTTCGCGGAGCCATTCCGGGGCGATGTCGCAGACCGCGACCTTGACCTCGGTGCCGACCAGGGCCAGCGGCAGGGTGTGGACCACCGTGGAGGGGAAGCTCAGGACCGTGCGGCCGATGGGGCCGCGGCGGGCGATGAGTTCGAGGGGGAGGTCGGGGCGGACGATCTCCAGACCGGTGGCGGCCTCCAGGGCGTGGAGCTTCTCGGTGGACTCGCGGCGGTGGGCGAAGTAGCGGGTGGCGCCGTGGGTGCGGGCCAGGGCGGCGACCGCCTCCAGGTAGGGGGCGCGGTCGACGACGCCGGTCTCGACCAGTGAGGTGCCGACCAGGTCCGCGCCCTTGGTCAGCAGCGGCGGGCCGAAGCGGGAGCGGGTCCAGGAGAACGTGTTGGGGATGAGGCTGATGCCGGGCGGCGGGATCACCGGCATCGCGGTGAAGAGTTCGACCTCGCGCGCCGCGGACGGGGTGAAGCGGCGGCGGGCGGTGGCCGAGACCGGGGCCAGGGCCAGGTCGCGGGGGCCGGAGCCGCCGCGGCGGTGCCAGCGGGTGAGGCGTTCGCCGCGGGTCATCTGGGTGACGAACTCCATGGTGGCGGTGCCGTCGTCGACCACGGTGAGCCGGCGGGGGCGGACCAGGGTGAGCAGGAGCTGTACGTAACGGGAGAACGGGTCGCCGATGACGATGTGGTCGGCGCTGCGCACGAGCTTGGTGAGGGCGCGCAGCGACTTCAGGGGGGTGCCCGAGTCGCCGCGCGCCTCCTGCCAGCGCACGGTGATGCCCTCGTCGCGGGCCAGCTCCGCCATCCGGCGCAGCTGACCGCGCGACATCGGGTCGACCGGAGGGAGGACGACGACGGTGACGTCCGCGACGACACGGCCGCCGCCTCCCTCTGTGTAGGCCCACTCCAGGACGTTCAGGAGCTGGACCGGGCTCTCGACGAAGGCGAGGTTCACCGGTCTGCCCGTCAGACCGCGACCGGCTCGGCGGCCTGGGCCGTCTCGCCGCTCTCCGCCACGACGCCCGGGACCCGGCGGAGCTTCTTCATCGGGCCGAGCTCCGACTCGTACACCTTCTTGACGCCGTCGCCGAGGGACGCCTCGATGGTGCGGATGTCGCGGACCAGGCGGGTCAGGCCCTGCGGCTCGACGGACGCGGCCTGGTCGGAGCCCCACATGGCGCGGTCGAGGGTGATGTGGCGCTCGACGAACGCGGCGCCGAGCGCGACGGCCGCGAGGGTGGTCTGCAGGCCCGTCTCGTGGCCGCTGTAGCCGATCGGGACGTTGGGGTACTCCTGCTGGAGGGTGTTGATGACGCGCAGGTTCAGCTCCTCGGCCTTCGCCGGGTACGTCGACGTGGCGTGGCAGAGCAGGATGTTGTCCGAGCCGAGGACCTCGACCGCGTGGCGGATCTGGCGCGGGGTCGACATGCCGGTGGAGAGGATCACCGTGCGGCCGGTGGCGCGCAGCGAGCGCAGCAGCTCGTCGTCGGTGAGGGACGCGGAGGCGACCTTGTGGGCGGGGACGTCGAACTTCTCCAGGAAGGCGACGGCCTCGGTGTCCCACGGGGAGGCGAACCAGTCGATGCCGCGCTCGGCGCAGTGCTCGGAGATGGCGCGGTACTCGGTCTCGCCGAACTCGACGCGGTGGCGGTAGTCGATGTACGTCATCCGGCCCCAGGGGGTGTCGCGCTCGATGTCCCACTGGTCGCGCGGGGTGCAGATCTCGGGGGTGCGCTTCTGGAACTTGACGGCGTCGCAGCCGGCTTCGGCGGCCACGTCGATCAGCTTGAGGGCGTTGTCGAGGTCGCCGTTGTGGTTGATGCCGATCTCGCCGGTGACGTAGACGGGGTGGCCGGGGCCCGCGGTGCGGTCGCCGAGTGTGCGCAGTCGGGAGGTGCTCATGAGGGTGTTCCTTACTTACTTGGCGGGGGTGGTGAGGGTGGAGGTGATGAGGGTGGGGCCCAGCAGCCAGGCCGCGATCTCGCGGACGGCGCCGAAGCCGCCGGGGGTTTTCGTCACGGCGCGCGCGGCGGCGCGTACCGAGTCGTGCGCGCTCGCGACGGCGACGGGCCAGCCGGCGAGTGCGAAGCAGGGGAGGTCGTTGACGTCGTTGCCGACGTACAGGACGCGTTCGGGGGCGATGGACTGCTCGTCGCACCACTGCTTGAGCGCGAGGTCCTTGCGGTCGATGCCGTGCAGGACGGGGACGCGGAGCTTGTGGGCGCGGGCGGCGACGACCGGGTTCTGTTCCGTGGAGAGGATCAGGAGGGGGACGCCCGCCTTGCGCAGGGCGGCGATGCCGAGCCCGTCGCCGCGGTGGACGGCGACGGTCTCGCGTCCGTCGGAGTCGATGAGGACGCGGTCGTCGGTCTGGGTGCCGTCGAAGTCGAGGACGACGGCGTCGATGTCCTCGCGGGTGGGCAGCGGCGCCGGGTCCAGGAGCGGGGCCAGGGCGCGGGCGCGGGCCAGGTCGTGCGGGTCGTCGATCTCCAGGACGCGGGCCGGGTCGGTGCGCACCAGGGCGGTGTGGCCGAAGAAGCGGTGGCGGTGGGTACGGAAGCCCGCCGCGTCCATCGCGTAGGCGGCGCCCGTTTCGAGGAGGTCCTCGGGGCGGTCCTGGCGGCGCGGGCGGACGGCCTTGTCGTGGTTGACGCCGTAGTTGTGGTCCTCGACCGCGCTGCCGTCGCGCCACAGGAAGCCGTGGAACGGGGCGACGGTGACGGCCGTGTCGGCGCCTTCGCGGGCGACCGCGGCGGCGACGCCGTCGATGTCCTCGCGGGCGACGAAGGGGCTGGTGCACTGGACGAGCAGGACGACGTCCACGCTCCGGCCGTGCTCGGCCTCGTACGTGTCCAGCGCGTGCAGGACGGCGGCCTCGCTGGTCGCGGTGTCGCCGGCGATGGCCTCGGGGCGCTGGACGCAGTGCACCCGGGCCGATTCGCCGAGGCTCTCGCCGGCGGCGCGGGCCGCCTCCGCGACGGCCGGGGCGTCGGTCGTCACGACGACGTCCGTCACCTCGCCCGACGCGAGGCAGGCGCGGACCGCGCGGACGACGAGCGGGACACCGCCGACCTGGGCGAGGTTCTTGGCGGGGACGCCCTTGGATCCGCCGCGGGCGGGGATCACGGCGAGCACGGTGGGCTGCTTGGTGGGCTGCGTCATCGCTGCTCCAGGAAGAGTTCCGGTGGTGGTGTTCACAGCTCGCCCATCCGGCGGATGACCGGGGCGACGCGCTGGACGCCGTGGCGGTACGCGCCCCGGGCCGCGTCGCGGACCGCCTCGCGCACCGCTCCCCTGACCCGGCCGGTCTCCCGGGGCCCGGCGGCGCCCGGCAGCGGGTGGCCGTCGGGGGCCAGGTGGTGGCGGGCGAGGATGCCCGGGAGGTAGCCGGGGGCGGTGGCGGGTGTGTAGTAGGGCGCGAGGTCCGGCAGCCGGTCCTGCGCGAGCAGGGCGGTGGCCCGGGCGCGGGCGGTGTCGTAGGCCGTTCCGTAGCTGCCGTCGGCGGCGACGCCCTGGCCGGCCAGCCAGGCGGGGTCGGGCTCCGGGTGGGCGCCGCCGTCGAGGTGGTCCCAGGAGGTGAGCAGGCCGGAGCCGATGAAGTGGTGGTTGCCGAGGGTCTCGCGCACCCCGAGGTCGGTGAGGACGGCGGTGGGGATGCGCCGGTGCAGGGATTCCAGGGCGGCGGTCGAGGAGACGGTGACCAGCAGGTCGGTGCGGTCCAGGACCTCGCCCATGTGCCCGTACACGAGGCGGAAGTTGGGCGGGAGTCCGCCGGGCAGCCGCTCGGCGAGCCGCTGGTAGGGGAGTTCCTCGATGTGCGTGGTGTGCTCGCCCGGCCTGGAGCGCAGCTTCAGGAGCACCTCGCGCCGCGGGTGCAGCCTGGCGTGCTCGACGAGCCTGCGCAGCAGGTACGTACGGTCGGCGCGGGAGGCCGGTACGGAGGGCTGGGCGGCGAACACGACGGTGTCGCGGCCCTGTTCGGGGGTGTGCGGGGCGCCGCCGAGGAACGGCAGGGCGGCCTCCGTGACGGCCGACGCGTCGGCGCCCACTCCCTCGTACACCGCGCGGAAGCGCTGCGCGTCGTGGCGGGAGTTGGCGAGGACGACGTCGGCGCCGTGCCGCAGCAGCAGTCCGTCGGCGAGCTTCTCGTAGACGACGCCGACGTAACCGGTGACGACGACGGGCCGGGCCGGCAGCCGGAGGGCCGCGAGGCCGTGCACCATCGCCTGGACTGCCCCGCCGACGAGGGCGAGGACCACGAGGTCGTACCCCTCGTCCCGCACGGTGTGCAGGAATTCGACGGCCGTCACCTCGCGCACCCGGTCGGTGTCGATGCCGACGTCGCCGACCTCGGCGAGCTGTCGGGGTGTCGGCGTCGCCCGGCCGCGGAGCAGCAGTCCGCTGATCTGCGCGGGCGGCGTGGACGCGCTTCCGTCGCCCGTGGTCAGCCGGCGCGCGGTGAGCGCGCCCCACTTCCATCGGGTGTCGGAGTCGGCGAGGACGGCGACCCGGAGAGCGCTCGTCTTTTCGGTACGTGGGGGCACGTCCCAAAACTTAGGAAGGCATTTCGATGGGCGGCCCAACGCGATGGCAACAGCGGGTTAACAGCCCGCCGACGCTTGGCGAATCACCCTCACAAATGCCCCGCTCCCGGTGAGGAATGGACCTGGTTCATCACTTCGACATTCGTCGTTCACCTGCCGTCCCCATCAGGTCAAGGGCAAATGCCGGACCTCCGCCTAGCGTGTGACGCGTGGTTAAGCTCTCCGTCATCGTGCCGTTCTACAACGTACGGGCCTATGCCCCCGATACCTTGCGAAGTCTGCGGGCCAATGCCCGTGATGATTTCGAATTCATCCTCGTCGACGACTGTTCGACCGACGGGACCCTGGAGATCCTCCGGCGCGCCGAGCGCGAGATCCCGGGTGCCGTCCTGGTCGGACACGAGAGGAACGGGGGCCTGGCCACCGCACGCAACACTGGTATCGACGCGGCGCGCGGCGAGTACCTCACCTTCCTCGACGGCGACGACTGGGTCGTGCCCGGCCACTACGAGCGGCTGCTGGCCGCCATCACGGGGCTGGGATGCGACTTCGTCCGTACGGACCACGTGCAGTTCACGGACCGGGTGCGCACCGTGCACCGGGTCCCGCACGGTCTGCGCGACACCGTCCTGAACCCGCGCGACGTGATCCTGCCGTCCGACCGGTCGACGCCCGTCGACTACGCGTACGCCTGGGCCGGTGCCTATCACCGGCGGCTCGCGGACTCGGGGGTGCTGCGGTTCCGGGACGGGCTGCGCACCGCGGAGGACCGGCCCTGGATCTGGCGGCTGCACCGTGAGGCGGAATCGTTCGCGGTGGTCGGCCTGCCGGGCGTCTTCTACCGGCGCGGGGTGGCGTCCTCGCTCACCCAGATCGGAGATGTGCGCCAGCTGGACTTCATCCGGGCATTCGACCAGGTCCTGGAGGAAACGGCCCGGGATCCGGAGGCGGACCGGCTGCTGCCGAAGGCGGTGCGCACCTATTGCGCGGTCATGGCGCACCACTTGGAATCCATCGAAAGGTTCGAACCAGCAGTGGCCCGGAAATTGCGCTCCATGAGCGCGGCTTCCCTGCGGCGCATGCCGCAGGAAATTCTCGCCGATACGCTGAATTCGCTGGGCGACCGCCGCGCGGGCCAGCTGCGGCGGGTCCGCCGCCGTTCCGTCTCCCGGGAGGTCGCGGCCTGATGCCCGGCAGCACGTACACCGCGCCGGTCGGCCGGTCCACCACCCAGATCTTCTCCGCGTGCACGCAGTACGCGGTCGCCACCCTGGTCGCGGCCCTGCGCGCGGGCCAGTTCGGTCCGCGCTCCGAGCACCGGCGCATCCTCGTCGTGAGCGACACCTCACCCTCCCCCGAACTGGGCACGCCGCTCCATCTCCGGCCCGGCTTCGAGCAGTTGGCGTCCGAGTTCGACACGGTGCGGTCCTGGAACGACTTCATCCGGCCGTTCCACCCCGCGGGCTGGTCGCCCCGGGAGCAGGACGCCTCGCTCTGGGAGCGGGCCGTGCGCCGGGCCTGGGACCTCGGCGACGAACCGGTCGAGATCGCCTGCGAGTCCATCCAGGCCAACCCCGCCCAGGCCCTCACCACGATCTTCGGCGACAGCCCGGTGCACATCTACGCCGACGGGCTGATGAGTTACGGACCGACCCGCAGCAAGCTCGACCAGCTGGTCGGCACCCGCATCCGCCGGCTGCTCCACCTGGACCTGGTGCCGGGCCTGCGGCCGCTGCTGCTGACCGAGTTCGGCGTGGAGCCGGAGATCGTGCCGACGGACGTCTTCCTGAAGGTGCTGGGCGAACTCCCGGGACCGGCGGACCTGCCCGACGACGACGGGGGCCCCGGACCGGCGCTGCTGCTCGGCCAGTACCTCTCCACGCTGGGCATCCTCACGCCCCAGCAGGAGGAGGACCTGCACGCGCGGATGCTGCGCGGGTCCGTCGCCCTCGGCCACCGCCGGGTCGTCTTCAAGCCGCACCCCAGCGCGCCGGCCCACTGGGCGCGGGCGCTGGAGCTGGAGGCGGAGCGGCTCGGCGCCGAACTCACCGTGCTCGACAGCCCGGTCCTGGCCGAGACACTGTTCGACACCATGCGTCCCGCGCTGGTCGTCGGCTGCTTCTCCACCGCGCTGCTGACCGCCGCCTCGCTCTACGGGCTCCCGGTCGCCCGCGTCGGCACCGGCCCGCTGCTGGAGCAGCTCACCCCGTACCAGAACAGCAACCGCGTCCCCCTGACGATCGTCGACGCGCTGCTGCCCGACCTGGAGGACCCGGCCGCGGTCACCGGCTGGTCGCTGCCGTCCGCCGAGGAGGTCCGGGGCGAGCCCACGGGTCTCCTCGCCGCGGTCGGGTACGCCATGCAGCCGCAGATCCAGGCCGCGCTGCGTCCCGACGCCGAGCGCTACCTCAGCCGGCACCACGACAGCCTCTGGCGCTACTTCAAACGGCGCCGGCTGACCGCACTGGGCCTGCCCGGCGCCATCCCCGCACAGCTCGCGTTCATCCCGCGCAACGCGACGGTCCGCCGGCTCGCCCGCAAGGCCCGCACCCTGAAGCGGGCCGCGGCGGGCTGACGCGGGGGCGGGTGGGCGCCGCGTGGGGGACCAGGACGGGCACGGCGGTCGGGCAGGCGGGCCGCCGCGCCCGTCAGCGGGTCAGACGTCCCGCCCGTCGTGCTTCCGCAGCCGGTCCGCGTACCGCTCCCGGTGGAAGGCGAAACGCTCGTCGTCGGGGTCGGCGTACTCCAGGACGTCCAGAGCCGCCTCGGTATGACCGGTGGCCGCTTCGGCGTACAGCTGCCAGATCCCTTCCTGCACGGCTTCGATGCACTCCCCGTCGAGTTCCGGTCGCCCGGCTGCCACCTCGCTGCGGTGGGACTCACCCGTGACCAGGAAACCCAGCGTGCTCAGCAGGGGGCCCCGGACGAAGGCCGGCGGGTGTTCTGCCAGCCCGGCAAGGATCACCGGGACCGCGTGCGGAGCGGCCTCGAAGAGCATGGACTGCTCCTCCACGTGACCGGCGAGCGTCTGGCCCACGACCTCGGCCGGGTCGGTGGCTCGCAGGAGCCGTTCGAAGGTCGCGGGCAAATGTGCCGCGCCCCGGCCGCAGCCGCAGCGCAGAGCGGCCCAATCGTGCCTCCGAAGCTCCCACTGCCAGGCCTTCACTGTCATTTCCTGCCGATCATCCAGGGGCCGTCCCGATTGATCAGGACACCCTCGACCATGTTCTGAGGCGGATAGTTTCCCTGGCACACAGGGCAGATCTCCTTCTCCTGGAGGACCTTCCCCATCCCGTCGCCCACGTCCTCCCGTCTCACGGCACGGGTGAAGACGACATCCTCGGCGTTCCACCCGGTGGCTCCCAGGATGTTCGGCTCCGCGCAGCTGCCGTTGCCCGAACAGCCGACGGCGATGTCACCGGTCCGACGGTGGACCGCCGCGGTGTAGGTGCGGCTCTTGGCCCTCCCGGTCGCGGCCTCGGCCGCCTCGTACCGCAGCCCGGTCGCTTCGGATATCCGCTCGTCCATGTCCCAGTCGCCCTGGGCCCGGTGCACACTGACCGTGGGCTGGAACTTGCCCTTGTTGCCTCGGGAGCCGGTGCCGCAGTTGTGGACCAGGGCTGTCGCCCCGCCCGACCCCACGAAGTACGTGTGGGCCGAGTCCACGCTCAGGTTGTAGACCGTGGCCTGCTGGGTCCAGGCGCTGACCGCCTCGACCTGGACCCAGCTGCCACTGCCCGTACGGAGCCACTGGCCCGGCTTCAGTTCCCCGGCCTTCAGCCACTTGCGGGCGGACGGGACCCAGAACGGGTGGCCGGCGGTCGCGGTCAGGGTGTCGGTCGCCTCGCCCCTGTCGCCGTCCGTGTCGAGGGTCAGGCGGACCAGTTTCTTCTGGCCCTTCCCCTTGATGGTGGCCGTGACCTCCTGGGTCGAGGTCTTCCCGGTGGTGGGGTCGGTGGCCCGGACCCGGTCGCCCGCCTCGACCTGCTCGATCGGTTGCCGGCTGCCGTCGGCCATCAGCACGTCGGTACCCGGCACGAAGCTGTTGCCCACCAGGTCCGAGGCGAGCTGGGCGCATTCGACCGCCGACTCGACGCGGTCCAGGGTGTCGTCGGCCTTCTTCGCGGCCTTCGCGATGTCGTCCGCGTACTTCGCGGCCTTCGTCGCCATCCGGCCCGCCTTGGCCGCCCGGACCGCGCCCGCGCCGACTCCGCCGAGGGCGACACCGGCCACCGTCGCGACGGCCCAGGCGCAGGCCTCCATGTCGCCGGTGGTGACGCAGTCCCTGATGTCGTTGAAGCCCGTGACGTCCCCGACGACGTTGCCGACCGTCTTGACGCCCTCCCACACCGCGCCCCAGTCCACGGAGTCACGGACCGTCTCGACGACGGCGCCGACCTGTTCGACCACGGCCTCGCGGATGGCGTCCGTCGCCTTCGCCACGTCCGCGATCACGTTCCTGGCCGCGCCGACGAGGATCGCCGGCAGATTGGGATCGGCCGTCACGATCGCCTTGGCCACCGCCATGAGCGGCCGGGCCGCGGCCACGATGTCGGGGATCGGGTTGTGCTTCGCGACGAACGCCGCCGCCTCCCGGGCCTTCCGGCTGACCGCGGCCCGTGTCTCGTGGTAGATCCGGCGCGCCTCGGCCGCCTTCTCCCGGGCCCATTGGGTGGCCCCGGTACTGCGTCCGACGCTCTTGGCGATCCGCACACCGGCGTCGACGATCGTCTTGAGGCCGGACTTGCGGTAGATGTAGCTCGCCACCTTGCCCGCGTAGCTGAGGGCCTTGCGCAGGGCGGAGACGGGATGGCGGACCGTGTAGACGACCGCCTTCACGATGGTCTTGGCCGTCTTGACGGCGGCCCGGACGTACTTGTTGTTCTTGACCTTGTTGTACGCCTTCTTGCACCAGCCGCAGCTGGGCCAGTGCCCGTCCGGGTCGGAGTAGTCCATCGGTGAACCCGCGCCGTAGGTGTACCGGTTGGCGAGGACCGAGGCTCCGGAGGCGTAGGTGTAGGAGTCCCTGGAGTCGAACGCCCCGGTGGCGGGGTCGTACCAGCGCGCCCCCATGTTCACCTGCTCGGTGTCGGGGTCGGTCCAGTCGCCCTGGTAGCCGGCGTTGCCCGCGGTGCCCGGCTCCCCCGCGCTCTCCGCGGACGGCTGCCCGAACGGGTCGAAGGCCGTGGAGCCGGTCAGCGCGGTGGCCGAGCCGTCGGTCGCCGACAGGTCGCCGACCACGTCGCCGTGCTTGTCCGAGACCGTGAACTGCGCCGCTCCGGTGCCCTCGGCGACCGAGAGCAGTTCGTCGGACGGACCCCTGCCGTAGGTGGAGTTGTTGTCCTTGACCGGGTCGGGGGCGAGGCCCGCGTAGCTGAAGTCCGCCCCGTCGCGGGAGGCCACCCGGTCCAGGGAGTCGTAGGTGTACTCGGTGCCGGACTCCCCCGCCTTCGTCAGGCGGTCGAAGGCGTCGAAGGTGAACTCCTCCGTCATCCCGGAGCTGGTGCGACCGGCCAGGGTGCCGCGCGGGGTGTGGTCGTAGGTGTAGTCCCCGTCCGACAGCAGCCGGTTGCGTTCGTCGAAGGTGGCGGTCTTGTCGCCGTTGCGGGTCCGGTTGCCGCTGTCGTCCCAGCCGTACTCGGTGGTGGTGCCGTTCTCGGTCCAGGAGGTGAGGCGTCCGGCGTCGTCGTAGCCGTAGGTGTTCTCCCCGGCTCCGGTCGTGCCGGTGGTCTCCTTGGAGGTGAGGTGGTCGTCGGTGTCGTATCCGTAGTCGGTGGCCGCGATGGTGGCGCCGCCGCTGTTCCTGACGGTGTCCGTGTCGATCCGGCCCAGCTCGTCGTAGTCGAAGGTGCGGGACTGGCCGGCGCCGTAGCCGATCTCCTTGACGGACCCGGCCCCGTCGTAGCGGTAGGTCTGGGCGGCGCCGGTCAGCGGGTCGGTGGCCGATGTCAGCTGTCTGCGGACGTAGCCGAAGTCGGCCGTGCCGGCGGCGTCCGTGCGGGAGGTGAGGAGGCCGTCGGAGTCGTAGGTGTAGGTCGCGTCGCCGGACGGCCCCTTCGCCTCGGTCAGCGAGCCGCGGTCGTTGTACGCGTAGGTGTTGTCGCCCTCGGGGGACGAGGCCTTCGTCAGCCGGCCCGACGCGTCGTAGCCGAAGGTCTTCTCCGCGGTGGCGGCCTCGGCGCCGCTGCCGGTCTCGTGGACGAGGAGGCCGGCCCGGTCGTATCCGCGGGTCCGGACCACACCGCCGGGTGCGGTGACCTGCACGGCCTGGCCCGCGGCGTCGTACGCGGTGGTCCAGGTGCGGTCCTGCGGTGCCGGATCGCGACCGGTCTCCGGTTCGACGACGGACTCGGGCAGGCCGAGGGTGTTGACCGTGTAGAGGGTCTTGTTGCCGCGGCCGTCGGTGTAGCGGGTGCGGTTGCCGAGCGCGTCGTACCCGAAGGAGGTGGTGACGGAATCGGTCGCGGAGACCGGTTCGCTCTGGCCGGTCAGCCGGCCGAGGGCGTCGTAGTCGTAGCGGGTGGTGCGGCCCAGCGGGTCGGTGGAGGTGGTGAGGTTGCCGGCGGTGTCGTAGCCGTAGTCGACCTTGCGCAGCGGGCTGTTGTCCGTGTCCAGGTCGGAGTCCTGCACGAGTTGGCCGAAGGCGTCGAAGAGCTTGGCCGAGGTGCGGCCCATACCGTCGGTGGTGCGGACCTCGCGCCCGCTCATGTCGTAGCCGAGCTGGGTGACCACCCCGCCGGGGTCGGTCGCCCGGGTGAGCTGTCCGAGACTGTCGTAGCCGTACAGGCTGACGCCGCCGCCGGGTGCGGTCTGCCTGACCACGTTGCCCGCGTCGTCGTACTCGTTGCGGGTGGTGAACGCGCCGGGCTGCGGGGTGCGTTCGATCGTGGTGGTGGTGACGGGCCGGTCCAGGTCGTCGTACGTCGTCTCGGCGCGGGCGCCGTCCGGGCCGGTGACGGTGAGGAGTTCACCGGTGCGGGTGTAGGTGTACGCCCACCGGGCGTGCTCGTCGTCCGTGCCGACGGGCACGTCCTTGGTGGTGAGCCGGTTCTGCCGGTCGTAGCCGAACTCGGTGACCCGGCCGAGCGGGTCGGTCGCGGTGACCACGTTGCCCAGCGCGTCGTAGCTCCGCGAGGTCGTCGGGGTGACCGTCCCGGTGGTGCCGGGCGCCCGGTAGTCGGGTGCGGTGGCGGTGAGGGCGCGCCCCAGCCGGTCGTAGGTGGTGCGGTTGGTGTTGCCGGCCGCGTCGACGGACTCGGTGACCGCGCCGAAGCTGTCGTAGCCGGTGTAGGTGGTGGGCCGGGAGGTGACGGGGGCCGAGCCGCCCGACTCGGTCGCCACGGCGGGCGCGGTGGCCGAGAGGGGGCGGCCGACCTCGTCGTAGGCGTAGTCGGTGCGGTGGCCCGCCGGGTCCGTGCGGGCGGTGACGAGTCCGCGCTGGTCGTAGGCGTAGACCGTGGCGCGGCTCTCGGTGCCGTTCTGGACGATCTCCTGCTCGGCGTTGCCCGCGTTGTCGTAGACGTAACGGACGGTCTCGGGCGTGGCGCTCGTGGGCCACGGCACGTTGGACGGGGCGCCGTTGGAGGCGGTGGTCTCCACGTTGCCCGCGAGGTCGTAGCTGTACGTGGTCCGGCGGGCGAGCCCGGACGGGTCGGTGACCTCCGACTTGGTGCGGCCGACCGCGTCGTAGGTGTACGCGGTGACGAGCTTGCCGTTGTCCGCCGTCTCGGTCAGGACGTTGCCCGCACCGTCGTAGGTGTTGGACTCGACGACGATGTCCCGCCGGGTGCCGTCCGGGTCGTGGAAGCCCTTGAGGGTCATGGACTTGAGGAGGTCGTCGCCGAAGTACTCGTAGACGAGGTCGCGCCCCATCGCGTCGGTGTTGCGGACGACCCGGCCGCCCATGTCGTACGCGTACGACTGCACGACGGTGTAGTCCGGGTTCCCGCCGTCGTCGTCCCAGTCGCGCATCCGGGTCTCGGCCATCATGTTGCGCGCGGTGTAGACGTAGTCGAAGTGGTTGCCGTTGGCGTCCACCATCGAGGTCTTGTTGCCGAGCGCGTCGTAGCCGTAGGTGGTCTCGCTGCCCTCGGCGTCGGTCACCTTCTCCGGCCGCCCGTACGCGTCGTGCTCGAAGGTCATCACCCGGGGGGCGTCACCGCCGAGCACGTCGCTGACCTCGGTGCGCACGGTGTTGCCGTCGGCGTCGTAGCCGGTGACGGTGCGCTGCTGGTGCTGCGTGCGGGTGACGACGTTGGTGGCGGCGGGTTCGGTGGTGGAGACGAGCCGGGACAGCTTGTCGTAGGCCAGGGTGACGGTGGCACCGGCGGGCTGGGCGTCCGAGACGGCCGTCTCGGTGAGTTTGCGGCCCAGGGCGTCGTAGGTGAACTTCGTGACCAGGCCCGAGGGTTCGGTGACCTGGGCGAGGTCGCCGGTGGTGAAGTAGAGGTAGCGGGTGACCTTGCCGCGCGGGTCGGTCGAGGTCAGCGGGAGGCCGGTGGGCGCGTTGCCGCCGCCGACGGCCGGTTCGGCGCCCGTGGTGTAGGTGTTCCTGACGGTGCCGCCGTCGGCCGCCGTCTGCAGGGTGAGCAGTCCTCGTGCGTCGTACTGGAACTGGGTGCGGTAGCGGGTGTCGGTGGGTCCTGAGGAGCGGCCGTCCAGGGTCTGCGAGGGCTGGTCGGCGCGCAGGTCGATGTCGCCGGCCGGGGTGGGGAAGGTGGTGTACGTGGTCTGGCAGTCGTCCTTGGTCCGGCAGGTGGTGCGGCTGGTGACGTTGCCCCGGTCGTCGTAGCCGAGGGTGACCCGGTCGCCGTTCTCGCTGGTGATGCCGGTCTGGAAGCCGTTGTCGTCGTAGGCGAAGAGGCGGATGGCCACTCCGTCGGCGGGGTGCCGGATGAAGTCGGGTTCGCTGCCGCCGTCGCCGGGCGGGTTGGTGCAGAAGGCCGGGTCGCCCGGGTCGGGTTCGGTGCAGACCTCCGCCGGCGGGTCGGTGTCCGACGGGCTCGGCGACGGGCCGGACTCGCGGGCGCCGAGCGCCATCGGCTCGCCGTAGCGCAGCATCCGGGAGGTCAGGCCGTCGTACTCGTAGAAGTACGGCGAGTCCGCCGGGTCGTGGACCTCGACGGTGCGGCGCAGGTCCGTGTCGTTGCCGAAGACGGCGGGGGTGCCGATCTTCCAGGTGCCGCCGTTGCGGTCGGTGTACTCCTGGACGCGGTCGCGGGCGGTGTCGTACGTGACCTCGGACGCGGTGCGGCCGGAGGGCAGCGTCGTCCGGGTCAGGACGTCGGCGGTGCGGGTGCCCTCGCGGTAGTGGCCCGCGACGGCCGTCGCGCCCAGCGGGTGGTGGTAGACGGCGACGTCGTCGATGGTGCCGGCGAAGGAGCGGGCCGCGGTGCTGCCCCAGCCGGGCCAGGAGGCGGGTGTGGTGGCGTGGGCGGCGCCGATCTGGTTGTGGGTGAGGTCGCCGGCGACGAGCTGCTTGCCGGTGAGGGTGCCGGAGAGCTTCCCGTCCAGGTAGAGGCTCTGGGTGGAACCGGAGGCGGAGAGGACGGCGTGGTGCCACTTGCCGTCGTTGACGTTCTTGGTGAGGTCGGTGATCGGGGCGGCGGTCCCGGTCCAGAACTGGCCGCGCAGCTTGCCGTCGTTGCCGACGTACAGGGCGGGCACACCGGTCCCCGGAGTGGTCCCCCACGCCTTGTTCTGGTAGCCGACGAGCGGCCCGCCGACGCCGGTGGCGGGTGTCTTGAACCACACCTCGACGGCCGCGTCGCGGCTCTTCTTGAGGGTGCCGGAGGGCAGCGTGACGCGGGAGGTGCTGCCGTTGAAGCCGGCCGCGGTGCCCGGGTCGCCGGGTATCGCCCCAGCGGCACCGAGGGTGACGTCGGTGGAGGTGCCGCGGTCCTTGGCGAGGTTGGCCTCCACCGCGCTGTCGGCCGCGGTTCCCTCGGCCTCGCCCAGCTTCCAGTAGGACTCGGGGCGGGAGTCGAGGACGGTACTGGCGTAGTGGCTGCCGGTTCCGTACGCGTAGCGGGTGCAGCCGCCGGCCGGGTCGCAGACCGTGTCGAGCAGATCGCCGGTGTAGGTGTACGACCAGGTGAGCGGGGCGCCGTTGACGGGGTTGGTCGACACCGCGGTGACGTGGGAGCCGGTCCAGGTGAAGGTCAGCGCGCGGCCGCTGCGGGGATGCGCGGCGCTCTGGATCCTCCGGCCGGACCAGGTGTACGTGACCACGTTCGACGAGGCGTCCGTGATCTTCGCGAGCAGGCCGCCGGTGCTGAAGTCGTAGCTGGTGCCGGACTTGTCCTGGAGCCGGTAGGTGCCGGCCGTGGCGTCGAGGGTGAGCTTGGCGTACCGGCCGGGCGGCGGGGCGAAGGTGCCGTCCGGGTTCTTCCCGAAGCGGACGTCCTGGCCGTCGGGGTAGCGGATGACGACGTTGCCGCTGCCGTCGTCGTCGGGGGTGAGCCGCATGTCGTACCGGGTCGACCAGCCCGCGCCGAAGGCGAGGTCACGCCTCGGGTCGAGGCTGTTGTACGTGCGGACGAGGGTCAGGTCGGGCCCGGTCGTGGTGAGGGAGGCGTCGATCGCGGATGAGGTGAAGTTCCCGGCGTTCGGGTCGAACTCCTTGCCGGGTGCCTCGGACAGCCGTGAGGTGATCTCGGGCTGCGGCACGGCGGCGACGAGGGCGACCTGCGCGGTGGGGACCTCGTTGGAGGCGTCCTTGACGAAGCCGCGCCACAGGTAGGTGGTGCCCCACTTCAGCCGGCCGGCCGGGACGGGGTAGGCGGACGCCGTCTGGTAGGCGGAGGTGGTGCAGCCGGTCGGCTTGCCGTCCTTGTCCGCCTGGCAGATCTCGTACTTGTACTGGAGGGCGGAGCCGGGCGGGGCGTCGATGTCGACGCCGGCGGCCCACAGCTGCGGGGTGAGGGTCTGGGCCTGGTAGCCGTTGGGCGGGAACTGCTCCTTGACCACCGGGGCGATGTCGAAGACCTGGAGGGTGAGCCGGCCGGGCGGTACCTGTTCGTCGGTGAAGACCTTGCCGCCGGTGCGGACCATGGTGAAGTCGAGCAGGTACGTGCCCGGGGGCAGCGCCTTGATGGTGGCGTCGAGGGTGGTCTTCGCCCCGTGGGCGACACTGCCGGTGAGGTTGGCGGTCCGCTGCTGGGTGACCAGCTTGCCCTTGGCGTCGTACGCGCGGTACGCGAGGTAGTAGGTGCCGGGGGTCCACGTCTCGGCGCCGGTGTTCGTGACCGTGACCTTGACCTTGCCGGCCTGGTTCTGGAGCACCGGCGGGTCGGGGACGGGCTTGGGGAAGGCGTACGTGGCGCTGTACGGGGAGTGCGTGACGAACAGCTTCGGCGGGTTCGCGGTGGCGTGGCCGGTGAGCTTCTTGAAGGAGAGGCTGTCGGTCGCCGAGGCGCGCAGCGACAGTCCGTTGTTGGCCTGGGTGCCGTCGGCCCAGCGCTGGACCAGGTCGCGGCCGCCCCTGCCGAGGTCGAAGAGCTCCCCGGCCGCGGGGCAGTTGGACTTCGAGGCGCCGAAGGCGACGTGTCCGTACGCGAACGACCTGGTGGCGAGCGCCCCGCCGACCGAGGGGCCCGGGTAGGCCGTGCCGGTGCCCGCCGTCCAGGACTGGGTCACCGGGTGGACGGAGACCGGCCGCGCCTTGCAGGAGGCGGAGTCGAAGTTCACGATCTGGAGCTGCGCCCCGAAGATCCGGTGGTTGCGCAGCCGCTCGTCGAGGCCGGGGAAGCCGAGGTAGGAGGCGGTCGCGCCGGACGGACCGCGGCCGACCTGGAGTTCGTCGGTGCCGACCACGGAGGGGCCGCCGTCCCTCACGTACATGGAGGTGGACGCGGCGCCGGTCTCGACGGACGGGTCGACGCGGACGGGGAAGGCCCGGTCCGGGTCGGTGAGCCAGTCGCGGTCGGCGTTCACCTTCAGGGCCGGGCCTTCGTCCCCTTCGACGAGCGTGTAGCGGACGGCGTACGAGGTGGCGCCGCGGGCGTCCGTCATGAACCCGGCCGGGATGACGGCCCTGGTGCGGCCGTCGGACCCGGTCAGCACGACCGAGCCGTCCCGGACGGTGGCGTCGAGGCCGTCGAGGTCCAGCGGGAAGACGTACTCGGCCGGGGCGGCGGCGGAGTTCAGGACCAGGGTCTCCTTGACCCCGCCGGCCTGCGAGTCCAGCCACAGATCGGTGCCGGGCAGGACCTGCCGGTAGCTGACCCGGCTGCCGTCCGCCTTTCCGGGTGCGGGCGCGGCGCCCCTCAGCGCGTAGGAGAAGGACTCGCCCGTCGGGAGGGTGAGAGCGGCGAGCCGCGGGGCGTCGGCGCGGGCGGCGAGGTGGAGGCGGACGGAGTCTGCGGTGTTGGTCCATCCGGCGACGCCCTCGCCCGCGCGGGCGGTGTTCCCGCGTCCGGTCAGCCCTGGCTCGATCGGCTGCCAGTCGCCTTTGCCATCACGGTAGTTGAGGGGCGTGGGGGAGATCTCGGTGGTGCGGGTGCCGTCCTGGTTGGCGTACGTGCGGCTGCGGGCGTCGCGCTCGGCGACGAGCTCCGTGCTGGTCGCGCGGTCGAATCCGGTGGCCGCGGCGGCGGGCGGCGCGGTGACCTCGGCGATATTGGGCCGGACCGCCGGCCGGGCGGTCCGCGGGGGCTCCAGCGGGTACTTGGCCCGTGTCGACGTCGGTGACTCGGTGTTGCCGGGTCCGCCTGCCACGTGGCTGCGCCCTTCGGCGCTCCCCCACTGCTGACCGGGACCCCTGGCCGCGTCGGGCCGGTCCGGGAAGAGCGGGAACCCGCTTCCGGCCAGGGCCAGTGAGCCCACGGCCAGCGTCACGGCGACGGCGAGACCGACCGCCGTGCCCCAGATCCCGCGTACCGCGCGAAGCATCAGCTGACGACGCGCGATTCTCCGGTACGCAGGCACGGCTCCCCCAAGTGCGTGATGAAACAGATCAGTTGATGTTGAGGACTGTGAGGGAGCTGTGTCGACCGAAGCACCGACTATTCATGTACCCGTCAATCTCGATCACGCCTTCTTCATCCGGCCGCTACCGCCCCGTTCACCGCCGCTCGCCTAGCGTCCGACTCCATGACTTCCCACTCGACGCCACGCACCGCCCGCCTGGCCGCGGCCGTGACCGCCGCCATCACCGCGTTCCCGCTGCTCGTGGCCCTGCCCGGCACCGCACACGCGGCGGAGTCCGCCACCTGCACGGCCACGGGCCCCGTATACGCCCTGGACTCCGCGGGCAAGCTGCTGCGCTACGACATGCCGACCCCGGTCAGCGGTGGCAATCTGGCGTCACCCAGCACCATCGACACCGGCTGGACCGGCTACGGCCGGATGCTGGCGGGTCAGGGCGCGCGCTTCTACGGAATCAAGGCCGACGGGCTCTACCTCAGCCACCGGGTCAGCTCGACCGGCACCTGGGACATCCACCACAAGAAGATCAGCGCCAGCTTCGGCTGGCTGACCAAGGCCGCGGACCGCAACCAGGTCACCATCGACCGGGGCGACCGGATCTGGGTGCTGGACAACGAGGGCGCGCTGCGCACGTACAAGTACGACTCCGCCGCCGACACCTTCAGCGCCGACAGCGGGAAGATCATCGACCAGGGCTGGGAGCGCTACGACCTGATCGTCGCCGCCGACTCCGGTGTGGTGTACGGCCGTTCGGCGACGGACGGGCGGCTCTACCGCTCGCGCTACGACTTCACCAGCCAGCGCTGGATCGAGCGCCACGTCGTGGAGAGCCTGGCCGACTGGCGCCAGTACAGCCGGGGGATCACCTCGATCGGCGGGGACACCCTGGTCGGTGTGAACGCGGCGGGTGTCGCCGACTACTACCGCTTCGACGAGAACATCCGCGACTTCCCGGTCTACAACAAGACCGTCGGCAGCGCGGGCTGGCAGAACTACTCCAACGTGTCGGGGGCGCCCGACGCCTGCCGGATCACCGCGAACCACACCCCGGCCGCGCCGCCGGTGCCGCTGGAGAGCTTCTCGCCGGCCGCGGTGACCCAGTCCGGCACGGGCTCGCTGGAGTTCGCGTACACGGACAACATCGGCCGGCTGGTGCACGGCAGGATGGCGGACGCGTCCGACTTCAACGGGGTGCAGTGGACCACCGTGTCCGGCAACGAGGCGTTCACCGGACGCCCCACGCTCGCCGAGCACACCGACGGCCGGGTCGTCCTCACCGCGCAGAACACCTCCGGCGCCGTCTGGCAGCGCAACCAGACCGCCAAGGCCTCCGCGGACTGGAACGGCTGGATCGACCTGGCCGGTGCCATGGCCCACCACCCCGTCACCGCGAAGACCCCCGACGGGCTGCTCGTCCAGTTCGCCGTCGACGCCGACGGCAAGCCCTGGTACCGGATCCAGCAGCGGGCCAACGTGGACTTCATGGGCTGGATGCCGCTCAGCGGCACCGGGCTGGCCGGCACGCTCCACGCCGTCACCGTCCGGGGCGGCGTACAGCTCTTCGCCACCACCACCGCGGGCACCCTGACCACCGCCACGTTCTCCGCCAACGGCACCCTGTCCGCCTGGACCGGGCTCGGCGCGCAGAACATCAGCGGCACGCCCTCGGTCGTGGTCTACCCCGGCTACCGCATCCGGGTGTTCGCCAACGACGGCCAGGGCCACATCGTCACCGCCGCCCAGTCCGCCGAGAACGGCGCGTACGGCACCTGGGAGACCGTCGCCGGGCTGACCGCCGACGGCGAGCCCAGCGCCGTCATCTCGCCGCTGACCGGCCTCACCGAGATAGCCGCGCGCGGCACCGACGGCTACATCCACAACACCGGTGAGACGACCCAGGGCAGCGGCATCTGGCGGGCCTGGCAGCAGGCGTCGTTCGAGTCCGCCGCCACCGCGCCGACCGCCTTCACCTACACCAACAGCGCGGGCCCGACCTGGGCCTACACCTTCCGTACGGCCGACAACCAGACCCGCGTCTACCAGGTCCAGCAGAGCTTCGCGGCGCGCAGCTCCGCGGCCACGGGCACGGTCGCCCCGGCGTTCGAGGACCGGGCGCTGCCCAAGCCGTCCGGCAGCTGACCGGGTGGCCGGGGCGGGGTCGGCAGGCCGGCTCCGCCCCGGCACCGGCCCGGTGCGTGACCGGGCGGGGATGGCTGCGTGAAGCCCCGCCGTCCATCAGGTGAACCGGCTTTCCACGCCCCTGTTTTCACGATGTTCGATGACATATTCGACCCATCATGAGGACTCCGTCGATTCTCCGGTCGCCGCGTGCCCGGGGTGCCGCCCTGGCCGCACTGCTCACCGTCGCCACCCTCTGCGCCGGCGACGCGGTGGCCCGCAGCTACCCCTTCGGCCCGCACACCCGCAGCGTGAACGACCTGGGCAACCAGTTCGTCCCGTTCCACACCCGGCTCCGGGACCTGCTGCACGGGCAGGCGGACGGCGGGCTGCTGCTCAACTGGCAGTCGGGCTTCGGCACCAGCTTCCTGCCCGATCTGGGGACGTATCTGAGCAGCCCGTTCGCGCTGCTCGTCGGGGTCTTCCCGCGGGACCGGATCGACCTGGCCGTCTACGTGGTCACGCTGGTGAAGACCGGCGTGGCGGCGGCGGCCATGACCTGGCTGCTCACCGCGCTGCGGCGGGGCCGCGGCCGGGAGTGGATGGCGGCCGTGCTCGGCGCCTCGTACGCGCTGTGCGGCTGGTCGGTCGTCGAGGCCGTGTACAACCCGATGTGGCTGGACGGGCTGATCGCCTTCCCCCTGCTGTGCCTGGCCGGCGAGTGGGCGCGCACCGGGCGGCGTCCGGTGCTCGGGGTGCTGCTGGTGACGCTGGCGTGGGTGTCGAACTTCTACACCGCGTACATGGCCACGCTCGGCGCGGCGCTGGTGCTGGTGGTGCGGCTGCTGCTGGAGGACGGGACGTCACGGGAGCGGGTACGGGGGCTGGGGCGGGCGGCGCGGACCGTGGCGATCGGGATCGGGCTGGCCGCGCCGGTGCTGGTGCCGGTGTTCCTGGGGACGCGGCACGCCTACCCGGGCTGGACACGGGAGTTCGCCCCGGCCGCCTGGCCGGACGTCGCGGCCCGGCTGCTGCCGGCCACGTACAGCTTCTTCAGTCCGGCGGTCTTCCTCGGCACCGGCGCCCTGCTGCTGGCCGGCGCGCTGGCCTTCCAGCGCGCGGTGCCGCGCACCGAACGGTTCGTGTGGGCGGGGCTGGTGGCCGCGGTCGCGCTGTCCTTGCAGTGGGGCCCCACCCATCTGCTGTGGCACGCCTTCGCCACGCCGAACGGCAGCCCGTTCCGGCAGACCTTCGTCCTCTCCGGCCTCGTGGTGATCGCCGCCTGGACCGCGGTGGCGTCGGCCTGGCCGGACCGGCGGGCGCTGCTGGGCGGCGGCGGTGTGGTGGTGCTCATCGCGGCCGGTGCCGCGTCGAGCGCACTGGTCACCGGGTGGACGTACCCGCTGTTCGCGGCGGGTCTGGTCGCGGTGCTGGGCGCGCTGGTCCTGGCCCGCAGCGGCAGGTTCGCCGTGCTCGCGGCGCTGCTGCTGGTCGGCGCGCTGGCCGGGCAGGCCGCCGCGACGACCGCCTACGCCGACCGGCAGCGGCTGAACCGGCTCGACGACTACGCCCCCTGGGGGCAGCGCCAGGACCTCCAGAGCGCCGCGGTCGCCGGTGCGGACGGCTGGCCGCGCTACCGGACCGACCCCGGCCTGGAGCAGAGCACCGCCAACGACCCGATGCTGGTGGGCGGGCAGGGCGGCGCCTACTACAGCAGCCACACCCCCGACGTGCTGACCCGCACGTTCCTCGCGCTGGGCGCCGGCTGGACGTCGAACGGCCGCGCCCTGCACAGCCTGGACAATCCGGTGACGGACGCGGTGTTCTCGGTCGGCGCCCGGGTCCATGTGCCGCGCGATCCCCACCAGGGCTGGAACAGCCCGGACGACCGCCCGGTCACCGTCACCCGGCAGGACGTGCCGCCGCTGGTGACGGTACGGCCCGCCGCCGATCCCGGCGCGCGGCCGGGCCGCTCGCCGTTCCGCAACCAGGAGATGCTGCTGGGCGCGTCCGTGTACACGGTGCCCGCGACGGCCCTGCGCGCCGCGGACGGTACGCCGGCGGAGGACACCGACGCGTACGACTACCGGGTGCGGCCCGGCGCGTACACGCTGAGCGCGAACTGTCCCGCAGGCAGCGAGGTGTATCTGTGGACCCCCGACCTGTTCGGCAAGGCACGGCTCGGGGAGGCGGGCGAACTTGCCTATTTCCGAGGCGAGTTGCCGGGGCGTCGGGCCGGGATGCAGCGGCTGGGCACGGGTGGCGGGCAGCTCTCCGTGTCGCTGCGGGCGGCCCGGGACGGGACCGTTCCGCACGAGGCCGTCGGCTGTCTGGACCGGGGGCGGCTGACCGCCGCCGTGGCCGGGCTGAAGCGGACCGGTGCCACGCGGATCTCCGTCACGGGCAGCGGCGTCAGGGCCGAACTGCCCCCGGGCACGCACGGGGTGGCCGTGCTGTCGGCTCCCCGGATCGCCGGGTGGAGCTGTGACGGGCGGCCCGCCGGCTCGTATCTCGGCCTGGTCTCCGTGCCGGTGAACGGTGACCGGACGACGGTGGACTGCGCGTTCCGGCCGCCGGGGCTGCGGGCCGGGGGCCTCGCCGGGGCGGCGGCACTGGCGGCGCTGCTGGCGACGGCCCTGGTCCCACGGGCGCGGGCGCGGATGCGCGGGCGGGCGGTTCGGTTGCCCCGACAGCCGTGACGACACCGAGACTTCATCTGCGCGTGGTGGGACGGGACATGCCCGCGCGCGTACGTTCCCACCCATGCCCTCCCTTCTGAACAATCGTCTGACGAAACGCGCCCTGCGCCCCGCCATCGCCCTGGTCGACCGCCGCATCCGGCTGCGGGTGGAACGTGCCGCCGAGCCGCTGCGGAGCGAGCTCGCCGTCCTGCGCCGCGACGCGGAGGAGGCGCGGCGCGGCCAGTACGCCCTGGGGCTGCTGCTGGACGGCACCGGGCGGGGTGCGCACCGGATTCCGCCCGCCCGCGAGATCGATGAACTCGTACGTCAGATCACTGTGCTGTGCGGGGACGAGGCGAAGGCGCGGCGCAGCGTCGTCGTCGCCTACCGGACCGTGGTGGCGCTGGAGGCGCTCGGCGTGGGCCGGCTGGCAGGCTCGACGTCCAATGTGTGCGGGAAGCTGGCGACGGTGCCGCTGCTGGCCCCGGCGAACGGGAGCATCCTCGAAATCGGCACGCTGTACGGGCTGTTCGCGTCGGCGCTGACCCGGATGGTGCACCGGGCGGGCCTCGAACCGGATCTCACGATCGTCGACCCGCTGGCCGGGTCCCAGCTCCAGCCCGGCACCTCGCAGCCGGCCGACCCCACCGGGACGCCGGTGCGCGAGGACGTCGTGCGGGCCAACCTGGCGCTGACCGGCGGGGGTTCGCTCCATCAGCCGCGCATCCGTCAGGGGTTCTCCTCCGATCCGGAGGTCCGGGCGGCGGTCGCCGACCGCACGTACGGGGTGATCGTCGTGGACGGCGACCACTCCATGGAGGGCGTCGCGGCCGACCTGGAATGGGTCGAGGAGATCGTCGCCCCGGGCGGCGTCGTGGTGCTCGACGACTACGGCGACGCGTCCTGGCCGGGCGTCCAGGAGGCCCTGGACAAGCACCTGGCGGGCGGCGCCTCGCGGCTGCGGATGCTGGGGCGGGTGTCGACGTCCGCGTATCTGCGGGCGGAGTGACGCCACCCCTTCACGCCCGGCCGCCGTACCGCGCCTCGATGCCCGCGACGATCAGCCGCAGACCGTCCTCGAAGCGCTCGTCGTAGTTGGCGAAGATCTCCGCACCCGCCGCGGCGGCCAGCGGGTAGCGGGCCAGGCGTTCCGCGCGTTCCCCGATGTCGAAGCCCTCGCGCTGCTGGTCCGGCATCGGGCGGACGCCCTGCTCCTCGCTGACGAATCCCATCGTGTAGGAGTACGCGGTGGTGCCCGCCCGGACCGCCTGCCACAGCTCGAAGCCCGCGTCGACCATGGTCCGCAGATGGCCTTCGAGCCCGTCCGCGTGGTCGGTGCCGGTGAATTTCGCGCCGCCGTAGACCTTGGCCCCGTCGCGGTAGCGGAGCAGCGCGCCGCGCAGGCCGCTGTTGTACGCGACGAGCTGGTCCTGCCAGCTCTCCGGGGTCGGGCCCGGCAGCCCCTCTTCGAGCATCCGGCGGTACATCACCGTGGCCATCTCGTCGAGCAGCGCCTGCTTGTCCTTGAAGTGCCAGTAGAGGGCGGGCGCCTTGACGTCCAGCTCCTTCGCGATGGCGCGCAGGCTGAGCCCTTCCAGGCCCACCTCGTTCAGCAGCCGCAGCGCCGTGTCGGCCACCCGGGACCGGTCGATCTTCGTCGTACCCACCTCGACAAGCTAACAGCCCCCGACAGCCCTCCCTTGACAACTTTACAGCGTTAAGTGCACACTCCGGAGCATGGAACTTAACAGCGTTAAGGAAACGATCAGGGAGACCTCGGTCCTCGTCGTCGGCGCGGGTCCCTGCGGCCTCGCCCTGGCCTGCGACCTGGCCCGTCGCGGCGTCCCCGCCCTCGTCGTCGAGCAGGCGCCCGTGCTCTTCCCCGGATCGCGCGGCAAGGGAATCCAGCCCCGCACCCGGGAGGTCCTCGACGACCTCGGGGTCGGCGACGCGGTCCGCGAGCACGGCGGTCCCGCCCCGGTCGGGATGGCCTGGCAGAACGGTGAGCGGATGGGCGAGCACCGGATGTTCCGGGTCGCCGCCCCGACGGACGCCGAGCCGTACGGAGAGCCGTGGATGATGCCGCAGTGGCGCACCCAGGAGATCCTGCTGGCCCGGCTGCGCGAGCTCGGCGGCGACGTCGTGTTCTCGACCGCGCTGACCGGGCTCGACCAGGACGCCGACGGGGTCACCGCCCGGCTGTCCACGGGTGAGGTCCGCGCCTCCTACCTGGTCGCGGCGGACGGCGGCCGCTCCGCCGTGCGGCGGGCCCTGGGCATCGCGATGACCGGGGAGACCGTGGACCCGGCGCCGATGCTGGTCGCCGACGTGCGGGTCGCCGAGGGCGCGCTCGACCGGCTCAACTGGCACATGATGAACACCGACGCGGGGTTCATCACGCTCTGCCCGCTGCCCGGGACCGTGGACTTCCAGCTGGCCGCCCAGTTCAAGGAGGGCGCACCCGACACCTCGGCGGACGGGGTGCGCGCGCTGGTCGCCGAACGCACCCACCTGGACGCGCGGGACATCACCGAGGTCCTCTGGGCCTCCGACTTCCGGCCGCGCGCCGCCCTCGCCGACCGGTTCCGCGAGGGACGGGTCTTCCTGGCCGGGGACGCCGCCCACGTCCACTCCCCCGCGGGCGGCCAGGGGCTCAACACCAGCGTCCAGGACGCCTACAACCTGGGCTGGAAGCTCGGCCAGGTGCTGCGGCACGGGGCGCCCGAGGCGCTGCTCGGCAGTTACGAGGAGGAGCGCCGCCCGGTCGCCGCCGAGATGCTCGGCCTGTCCACGCGTATCCACCGCGGCCAGCAGGAGCGGGGAGCGGCCGCGCAGCAGCTGGGCCTCGGCTACCGCGAGGGACCTTTGTCGGTGGGCAGCGCGGGCGTGCTGGAGGCCGGCGACCGGGCCCCCGACGGCCCCTCGGGCGACCGGCGGCTGTTCGACGTCTTCCGGGGCCCGCACTTCACACTGCTGGCGGTCGGCACCGACGCGGAGCTGCCGCGGTTCGCCGGCCCCGGCATCCGGGTGCACCGCACCGCCGCCTACGAGGCGTACGGCAAGGGGCTGTTCCTGGTCCGTCCCGACGGATACATCGGGTGGGCGGGCGAGGACACGACCGGGCTCGCCGAGTACCTGGCGCCGCTGGGCCTCGCGGGCGTCTCGCCGGACCGGGCCGAATGAGCGCGCGGGCCCGGGTCAGACGCTGCTGAGCGAGAGCTTGGCCGCGAAGCCGAGGAACAGCACACCCGCGGCGGACGTGGCCCCCGCCGAGAGCCGCTTGCGGCGGCGGAACGCCGCGGACAGCCGGGTGCCGCCGAAGATCAGCATCGACAGGTACAGGAAGCTGGCGATCTGGAGCAGGGTGCCCAGCACCAGGAAGGAGAGCGCCGGGTACGCGTACCCGGGATCGACGAACTGCACGAAGAACGAGATCAGGAACAGGATCGCCTTCGGGTTGAACAGGCTGACCACCAGCGCCCGCCGGTACGGCCGCTCCATCGTGCCCGGGACCGCGTCCCCGTCCGCCCCCTCGCCGGTGAGCTCGGCCACCCGCCGGTGCCGCTCGCGCCACATCGACACCGCGGCCCGCAGCATCCCGATCGCCAGCCAGGTCAGATAGCCCGCGCCGGCGAACTTCACCACGGCGAAGAGCACCGGCGTCGTCTGCAGCAGCGACGAGGCCCCGAGCGCGGACAGCGTCATCAGCACGGTGTCCCCGGTCCACACCCCGGCGGCGGCGACATAGCCGGTCCGCACCCCGCGCCGGGCGGCGACGGACAGCACGTACAGCGAATTCGGTCCCGGCAGCAGAACGATGAGCACGAGGCCGGCGAGATAGGTCGGAAGATCGGTGACACCCAGCATGAAACGGAGTGTCGCACGGGGCTGCGAGACGTCGGAAGCGGGGGGTTTCCGGGGCCCCCGGGCCAGGAGCCTCAGCCCACCAGGTCCGCGAAGACGATGATGTTGTCCGGCCGGTGGCCGCCCCTCAGCTCTCCGCCGCAGGTGATCAGCCGCAGTTCGGGGGCCGCGGTGTCGCCGTACACCTCGTCGGTCGGGAAGGTGCCCTTGTCGACCTGCTGGAGCCGTCGTACGGCGAACACGGCGTCGGAGCCGTCGGCCCGGGTGACGGTGATGCGGTCGCCGGGCCGGATCTTCGAGACGTTCCTCAGCACGGCCGGGCCCTCGGCGGTGTCGAAGTGGCCGATGAGGACGGCGGGCCCGGTCTCGCCGGGGGTGACGCCCTTGGTGTACCAGCCGATCCGGTCCGCCTGCGCCACGGACGGGACCTCGACGGTGCCGTCGGACGCCAGTCCCAGGTTCAGGACCGGGCCGGTGTCGACGCCCGCCGAGGGGATCCGGACCCGGACCGGCCGGGAGGCCGGCATCGGGGTGGCCCTGGCCGACGGTGCGGACGGAGCCGACGCCGCCGGTGAGGCGGCGATGTGTGCGGGCGGGGTGGCGGCCCGGTCGTCCGAGGCGCAGCCCGGCAGGGCGGCGAGGGCTGCGAGGGCGGCAAGTGCGGCGAACGACGCCGCCGTCGGACGGCGCGCGAGAGAGACGTGCATACGGGGACTCCCGACAGGCGGAACGGGTGAGGCCGTCGCATGGCGCGACGGCCTCTCCTCTGACGTGGGACGACGGGTTCGGCCGGGTCAGCGGCCGGCGGCCGCCGTGCGGCGGCGCAGGACGACGAAGCCGAGGCCCGCCGCACCCGCCGCGGCCGCACCGCCGACGGCGATCAGGACCGGGCTGCCGTGCTGCTCGATCTCGGCACCGGCCGCGACGCTGCCCTTCGGGACGACCGAGGTCTGCGAGGTCTGCGTCTCGCTGCCGTTGCCCGACGTCCGGGTGTAGGTGTAGCTGCACCCGGCGGGAAGCTCCGGGAATTCGGTGACGGACGCCGGGTGGCCGCCGCCCTCCATGTTGGTGCGCAGCCGCGGCGCGACGCTGTCCGGGCCGATGATCTCGCCGAGGAAGCCGGCGCTCGCGGGCAGTTCCGGGTGCAGCCGGGAGAGCTGCCCGACGACCTTGCCGCTCCCCGCGTCCAGGAAGACGACGGACGGCCCGGACGGGCCGGTGCTGAGCCGGGCCGTGGTGCCCGCCCCGATGTCCTTGTTCACGGTGGCGACGCACCGGACAGGGGTCACCGGGCCCTGGCCGTCGCTGCCGTGGTCGTCGGCCGAGGTGATCCGGCCGTCGGAGTGGAGCGTGACGGAGATGTCGCCGTAGACCTTGGTGTCCTGCTTCCCGTGCCCGAATCCGGCCACGAGTCCGGCGAGCACCTTGCCCTTACGGTCGATGTCGGCGCTGTAGTACACGTCCGTGTCGCCGTGCTTGTAGACCTTGGCGGTGAGGTCGCCCTTGAGCCGGTCGGTGTGGACCAGCACACCCGCCGGGGTGACGGGCCCCTGGCCGTCGCTGCCCGCGTCGACGGCGGACGTGACGGCCCCGGTGAAGTCCAGCGTCACCTCGATGCCGTCGAAGACCTTGCTGTCCTCGGCGGCGTAACCACCGCCGGCCCGGAGGGTGCCGAGCTCCTTGCTGCCCTTGAGGACCGCGGCGGTGTAGTAGATGTGCTGGTCACCGTGCTTGAACACCCGGGCGGTGAGACCGCCCTTGAGCAGGTCGGTGCGGACCGGCGTGCCTTCGTCGGTGGCCTGCTGCCCCTGTCCGGCGGCCGGAGCGGCCGGAGCGGAGTCGGCGAGGGCGGCGGTGGCCGGTGCGAGAACGGCGCTCGCCAGTACGGCCGCGGCAAGGGCGGCACGGAGGGAGACGCGACGGTACGAGGGACGGAAAGACATGAACGACTCCGTGAGGAAAGGCCCGTACGGGCTGAAGGCGGGAGAGTCGCATGCCGCTTTCCTCGGTGTGTGGGGCCGTGAGGCGGTGCGGGCTGCATCACCGAATCTAGGTGCCGTGTACAGCGGAGCCATCCGCTCCACGTCACAGGCGCGTGACAGCGGCGGCGCGTACGGCAGGGCCCTGACTCTCTCCATACCGTCCGGGAGGATTCGGCAACCGGGCAGAGCGGGAATCCGTCCCAAGGGATACCGCAGATTCAGGGGGCCGAGATGATACGCAGCAGCAGGACCGGGCGCGGCCACGCGCACAGAGGCGGACGGGCTACGGGGGTGGCGTCCGCAGCCGTCGCGGCACTGACGCTGGTCGCCGTGACCGCGGGGTGCAAGGTGGAGACCCCGGACAGCTCGTCCGCCGCACCCTCGCGGCCGGCCGGCAGTTCGGCCGCCGACGACGCCAAGCCCGGGACGGACACCACGGAGTCCGCCTCGCCGTCCGCGAGCGCGAAGCCGAGCGCACCGCCGAAGAAGGCGACGCCGAAGTCCACCCCGAAGTCCCGGCCGCCGGCCAAGGTGCTGATGGCGAGCGGTGCGCAGGGCAAGCAGGTGCGCGAACTCCAGGCGCGGCTGCGTCAGATAGGCCACTTCGACCGCAGCCCCACGGGCTACTACGGCTCCGTCACGGTCACCGCCGTGCAGTCGTTCCAGGGCAAGCGCGGGCTGTCGCGTACCGGGAAGACGGACACCGTCACCTGGCAGAAGCTGCTCGGCATGACGCGCACACCGACGGCCGCGGAGCTGAACCCGCCGACCACCCGGCCGGCCGCGAAGCCGGACAAGCGCTGCATGACGGGCCGGGTGATCTGCATCAGCAAGAACAGCCGCTCGCTGTCCTGGATGATCGACGGCAAGGTCGTCTCGTCGATGGACGTGCGCTTCGGCTCGCAGTACACACCGACCCGCGAGGGCACCTTCTCCGTCTACTGGAAGTCGCGGCACCACGTGTCGTCGATCTACCACACGGCCATGCCGTACGCGATGTTCTTCAGCGGCGGCCAGGCGGTGCACTACTCGTCGGACTTCGCGGCCCGCGGCTACAGCGGCGCCTCGCACGGCTGCGTCAACGTCCGGGACGAGGGGAAGATCGCCTCGCTGTTCGACCAGGTGCGCAACGGCGACAAGGTCGTCATCTACAAGTGAACGCCGTAGCGGATGAGGGGCGCGGGCGGGACCGGGGGAACGTGTCCCGCCCGCGCCATTGCGCCGAGCCGTAGGTACGGGGGGAACCCCGGCTCCGGGCGCTGCCGATGACCAGTCGGCTCACTCCGTACTGCGCCCCGGGGCCGAAAAACGTCACACCCGGGGCGGCGGGGTGGTGCGGGCCGTCATCGGACGGCGAGGGAGAGGCCCGGCGCCGGAGAGCCGGAGGTCCCGGAATGCGGGGCCCCGGACGAGGTGGAGGGCTGCGGGGAGGCCGTGGAGAAGTCGACCGACGGCAGTGTGCCCGAGGAGCCGTCGCCGTCGCCGCGGTCCTCGCCGTCGTTGCCGCTCTGGTTGCCGCCGCCCTGACCGTCGGCCTTGTCGAGCATCCGGTCGCAGAACCGGTCCAGATTGCGGGCCCCCTTGGCCAGCGCCACCAGGCGGTCCCTGCGCTCGTCGTCGAGCTTGCCGTCGCGGTAGTCGCGGCAGGCCTTCAGCGTCTTGGCGTACCAGCCGGCCGTCTGGTCCCCGGTGTCGTCGGACGACCCGCCGCCTTCCTGCGGGTCCTCCGGGCCCTGCGTGGTGCCGGAGCCGTCCGACGGGCGGTCCGCGGGGCCTTCGGACGGGTGACCGGCGCTGCTGTCACCGCTGTCGTCGCCGCCCTCCCGGGGGGTGCTGCCGCCGGCGTCGGGGCGGCCGGTGTCCGGACCGTCGGTGCGGCCGGCGCCGGGGGTGTCCGGGGACGCGGTGCCCTCGTCCGGGGATCCGGGCGGCGTGGACGTCTCGTCGTCCTCGGCGGTGAGGTCGGAGCCGAGCTCCTCGGGGGACGCGGCGGCCGACACCGAGGTGGCGGGTGTCGGCGTGTGCCGGCCGAAGGGACCGGGCAGCATCCCGGCCCCGGCGGCGACCCCGCCGATCGCGCAGCACGCGACGGAGGCGACCAGGCCGAAGCGGATGGGCCGGCTCCAGCGCATCGGGCGCGGGCCGCGGGAACCCGCGGACCGGGACACCGGGCCGGAACCGGCCGCGCGTATGTGGACGGGCGCGAGCATCCCGGCGTCGTCGTCGGCGTCGCCGTCCGCCCCGGTGGCCCGCACCGGACCCGTGGACGCGGCGCCGGTGGTGCGGGACGCGCGGGGGGCGGCGCGGAAGGCGGCCAGCGCGGCGGCCTCGCCGGGCAGTTCGCCGGTGGCGGGGCGGGCGGTGCGGAACGCGGCGTCCAGGGCGGCCGTGAGCCTCTCGGCATCCTGTCCGGGCAGGCCGTCGGCAGGATCGACCGGTTCGCGGCGGAGCAGTTTCTCCGCCGCTTCCTTGTCAAGCCATTCGTACTGCTCGTCGGCCATCACATGTCCTTCTGCGTCCACAGACGCGAATGCGTCACACCGGCGGGCGCCACCAGGCCGGTGCGGGAGGGGCGTTGTGCGGGTACGGCACCGAGTTCCATCGGCCGGCCCGCGCCGTTGCCCTGCGGCGAGGGTGCCGGGGCGGTGCCGTCGGCAGACCCCCTGGGCGCGCCCACTCCGCCGGCCGGTGCGCCGCCGCGCGGACGACCGGATTCCGCGGCGTCGTCCACCGGCAGCCCGCCCCCGTCCGGCCGCTCCGCACCGCTCGCACCGTCCACCCCGTCCGCGCTGTCGGCCCGCAGCAGCTCGGCGAGGCGCTTCAGCCCGCGGTGGGCGGCGGTACGGACCGCTCCGGGCCGCTTGCCGAGCGTCTGGGCCGCGCTCTTGGCGTCGAGACCGACCACCACACGCAGCACGACGGCCTCGGCCTGGTCCTGCGGCAGCTGGGCGATGAGCGACATGGTGCGGCCGGTGGCCAGGGCCTCGATCGCCTCGTCGGCCGTATCGGATCCGGCCGGCTTCTCGGACAGTTCCGTCTCGTCGCCGCCGACGGCGGGGCGCCTGCCGCGCATCCGGAGATGGTCCAGGGCCCGGTTGCGCGCTATCCGCGCCGCCCAGCCCCGGAACCGGTCGGCGTCACCGCTGAACCGGTCGAGGTCCCTGGCTATCTGCAGCCACGACTCGGACGCCACGTCCTCGGCGTCCGGCTCCCCCACCAGTGTCCGTATGTAGCCCAGCAGCCGCGGCTGCACAGCGCGGTACACAGTACGGAAGGCGTCCTCGTCCCCGTCCTGTGCCGCGAGCACCGCGGCAGTAAGCCCCGCGTCGTCCCCCAGCACTCCCTCAACCTGCCCTGCTGTCCTGAATCGCAGCTGGTCACCACTGCCGCGCCACCCTGCGCGACTCAGCACGCTACGTCCTTCTCGGGCATCACGTCCATGACTTGTACAACCCGCAACATTCTTCTGGCGCTTGGCGGTGTGACAGAAAACGCAGTCATGGCGCTGAGATGAGTACGGGGTCGTCCTGCGACCCCGCGGAAGACGACCGGGGCCTCTCCTGTGGGGGGTGGCGGCCCCGGTCGTCGTTCCATTTGCCCCCTCTGACCTGCATTGAGGTGAGGGCGGGGCCGGATGCCGACCCGGCCGGCGGGGGCGGCAGACGCTCAGCCGCGTACGCGGGCCCGTCGCGAGGCCGCGGCGCGCAGCACCCGCTGGCCCTCGGTCGAGACATCCATCACCTGGCGCAGTCCGGCCCCCGTGGGGGCGCCGTCGCCGATCTCCGCCAGCATCTCCAGGATCCGGACCTGCCGGGCGGCCTCCCCGGACAGCAGGGGGCCCGCCCCGCCAGGCTCGCCGGTCCGGCAGCGGTCCACCAGCTCCGTGGCATCGCTCCGGGCGGCGTCGTGCCCGCGGTGGATGTCGAGGGCCAGGACCGAGCAGGCGTCCGCCCAGGCGCGCAGTTCCGCCTCGGCCCGGTCCGCGGGCGCCTCGCCGAGCAGCTTCCGGATCCGCAGGACCGTTTCCTCCGTTTCGGGCAGGGCGTCCAGCGCGGTGCGCGCGTCGGCCAGCCGGTCCGGCCAGGCGTCCGGGTCGGCGCAGCCGGACCAGAGCGGGCGCAACGGATCGGGCTCGGCCCCGTCGGCGGGCTGCGGCAGGCACCGGTCGAGGCAGGCGGTCCCGCTCGCGGCGAGCCCCCGTGCGTCAGCGGCGGCGATCAGTTCGAGCAGGCTCATCGGTGTCTCCCGTCGGCCCTCCCCGTGCCCTGACGCACGGGGACGCAGCGCTTCGTCATGGAGAGTCCGGAAACTCTCTTATCGCCTTCAGCGCCGAATGGCCGAAAAGCGTCACTCGGGCCGTCTGGTTACCGTCGTCCGGACACCGCCGCCTGCTTCAGCGGCTCTCAGCGCGCCCGGCTCTCAGTGCGCCCGGCCCCACTCCGCCCGCTCCGGCGGGATCGACGAGTCGACCCGGGCGACCCGCTCCGCCGCCCGCTCACCCTGCATCGCGGTCAGCCTGCGCACGAAAAGGATCGCGAGCACGGCGGCGGCGATGTTGATCGCGTCGATGGCCATGCCCAGGCCGAAGGAGTCCAGGACCTCGTCCCGCCCCTCGGCGTCCGTGTACAGGCCATTGGTGAGCCGGGAGAGGAGTTCCGAGCCGACCAGCACAGCCCACCAGGCGTGCAGCACCCCACGCGGGGCCGGGGCCCGGTTGCTGCCGCCCGGGGAACTCGCGGTCCAGATGCCGCCCGCGACCCGGTGGGGCAGCCAGAGGTTGCCGACGGGTACGAACCAGGCGCCGATCGCCCAGCCCGGCCGCAGCGAGTGGGCGTGCGCGTCGAACACCTCCGCGTTGCGCCGCACCCGGCGGAACCAGATGAGGAAGACGACGGCGGTGGCCAGAAACGTCAGCGCCTGGAGCGATCCGGAGGCCTGGTACAGCGTGTCCGCCCGGTCCGCGGCCGTCTCGTCGAACCTCAGGAAGTCGTCGGCCATTCCGTCGGCGTACACCTGGTGCGCGTAGGCACCAGCCCCGACCGACAGCACGTCCGCCACGGCCACCGAGCCGAGCAGCACGCACACCGCCTTGCCGAGCCCGACCGGTGAGCGCAGGGAGCGCGCGGTCTGCGGCCCCTCCGGCGTCGGCATCAGCCCGCCCGCCCGGTTGCGACGGGTGACGGCGCACAGCGTGCACCGCCCGTCAGCGGTGCCGGCGGGTCTCGTACCGCAGAGTGAACAGAGCATGAAAGTGGAACCCCCCAGGATTCGGACGCCTACGCATGGAGCGCGCGTCCCTCCCCGGACCACGCGGCAAGCGGAACGTAGCCCCCGCCCGCCGCGCTGTCCACGGAAATCACACTCAGCCCTGGTCGATCTCCTTCGCCAGCGCCCGGAAGCCGTCCCAGGTCAGCTTGGGTTTGCCCGGATCCCACAGCTTCTGGGACGTGGCCCGCAGCGGCATCCGGATGCCTTCCGCGACCTGTGCCGCGGTCTGGGCGTTCGGGAAATCGCCCCAGACTGCGAACCGGCCGCCGAGGATCTGATCCGAGTACTTCGCCGGGACGGGGCTCGTGCCGCGCAGGACGAGGGGGGTCCACTGCTCGTAGATGCGTTTGCCCGTGGGGTAGACGAAGGTGTTGGGCTGGCCGAGCACGTAATAGAGGAACTCGTCGTTGAGGTTCAGCATCTTGAACCCCTCACGCAGGTAGTCCACCGGCGGCCGGGCCCCGTACTCCTTGCCCGTCCAGTACTCCACCTCGATGTCCTTGTCGGCCCGGACGGTGCTGTCGCGGAAGAGTCCGTCGTTCCACGCCTTGGGCGTCATGCCGTGCGGACGGACCACCGCGGCCCGGTCGTTGAGCCAGCCGGTGGCGAGGTCCTCGATACCGGCCCGCGCCCCGTACTTGTCCACGGCCGCGCGCTGCAGCTGCGGGTACGAGGCGGCGGGGTCCCGCACCGTCAGCGCCTGGTACTCGTCGGCGCCCAGATGCCAGTAGGCGCCCCCGAACAGTTCGGTGTACTCGCCGAGGAGTTCGTCGACGAGCTTCGCCGCGCCCGGCTTCGAGATGTCGAGCGATCCCTTCGAGGGCACGCCCGAGACATTGCGCAGCTGGAGGTCGGGGTGGGCGCGCAGCACCGCGCCGAGGTGGCCCGGTGAGTCGATCTCGGGGACGACCTCGATGTGCAGCCGGCCGGCCAGGGCGACGATGTGCCGCACCTGCGCCTTGGTCAGGTGCTCGGGCGACACCACCTCGGGGTGGGTGTCGGACTCGATGCGGAAGGCCTGGTCGTCGGAGAAGTGCAGGCCGAGCTGGTTGAGCTTGAGGTCGGCCATGTCGCGCAGCCGGTCCTCGATCCAGCCGGCGGTGTAGTGCTTGCGCGCGATGTCGAGGTTGAGCCCGCGCTGCGGGCGGTCCGGGCGGTCGCGCACCTCGCCCTCGGGCATGACGCCGTCGGCGCGCACCGACTGTTCGAGGGTGCGGGTGCCGTAGAAGACGCCCGCCTCGGCGGGTCCGCTGATCGTGACCCGTCCGTCGTGGGTCCGCAGGGTGTACGACTCCCTGCCGCCCCCGGCCTTCGGGGCCAGGGCGAGCTCGACGTCACCGGCCCGGGCCGGGACCTCGCCCCGGTAGTCGATCTTCAGCTCGCCGGCGAGCAGCTTTCCTTCGTCGGCGAGCCCCTTGTCGCCCTCGCCGATCACCACGCCGCCGCTCTTCCCCGGCCGCCAGCCGGGGCCGCGGGCCGGGGTGTGATCCCGTACGGCGGGGATGGTGCGGGGAGTCTTCGAGAGCGGGTAGCTCCGCGTCGGGGACGGCTCGGGGGACGCGGACGGTGACGACGACGAGGGGGACGTCTCCGAGCCGTTCCGGTGTTCGGTGCCGGAGTTGTCGCAGGCGGCGACGGTGACGGCCGCCGCGGCCACCGCCGTCACGGCCATGAGGGCGCCACGTGAGGGTGCCATCGGTCAGAAACCTCCGGTTTCAGGGGGAAAGAGAGCAGAAGGACGATCAAACAGGCGAGATGGGGGAGATAGCCGGGCATTCTCCTCGCCCATTCGTCCCTCAGGCATCGTGAAACTCTCCCGTCCGAGTGAAATTCGCGCATCCGTCGGACGGCCGTTGCCCCGCGTCGCTAGCTTTGAGGCACATTCGTCTCTCCCTTCACCCTGCATCCGCCTGGTCTCTCCGGTCCCTCCCCACTCCAGGTTCACAGATGCCGTTGATTCGAGGAGCCCACGCTGTCCAGGTCCAGCGAGTCCCACGCCGGCCTCCCCGAGCAGCCGCACCGGTCCGCCCGGCGCACCGCCGTACCCGTGCAGAGCTGCGGATCCGCGCCCGGCCGGACGGCCCCCTGCGCCCTGCGGTCCTTCAACACCGTGCCCGCCGCCGAGGCCGAGGCCGCCCTGCTGGAGTGCTTCGGCAGCCACCGCTGGGCGAAGCGGCTGGCCGCCCACCGCCCGTATCCGGACCTGGACGCCCTGCTCGCCGCCGCCGACGAGGCGGGCTACGACCTCTCCCCCACCGACCGCTCCGAGGCGCTGGCCGCCGAGGTCTCCCCCGGGCTGCACCCGGACGCGCCGCACTCCGCCCACCTGGCGCTGGCCGCCGCGCACGCCGCGTACGAATGCAAGTTCGGTCATGTCTTCGTGATCTGCCTGGACGGCGTCCTGCCCGCCGAGCACCCCGATCAGGTGCTGGCCGGCATCCGGGCCCGGCTGGCGCACGACGTCGAACAGGAGCGCGTGGTGACGGCCGACGAGATGCGGCGACTCGCCCGGGGCCGCATCATCGAGCTGGTATCGAGTCAGTAACGGGTTGGCGGCGGGCCCCGGTGCGCCGATTCCCCGTCACAAGCGGGGGAACGGGCCCGTCGGAGCCTGTCCATAGCCCGTCCGTGCCTGATTCATTGCCACTTTGATCACACCAGAGGCCCCGGCGCGATCGAACCGACAAACCGTCGCTACGATGGCCGGGGCCGGTGGACCGTACCCGGCCGGGTCAGACCGACAGTCAAGCCGGCCGACCCCAATCCCCGCTCCCGGAGGGTTCTTCCGTGCCGGCTGGAACGCTGTACCGCGGCCGGGAAGGCATGTGGTCCTGGGTGGCTCATCGAGTCACCGGTGTCCTCATTTTCTTCTTCCTGTTCGTACATGTCCTGGACACCGCACTCGTCCGCGTCTCCCCCGAGGCCTACGACGACGTCGTGTCCACGTACAAGACGCCGATCGTCGCGCTCCTCGAATACGGCCTGGTGGCCGCGATTCTCTTCCACGCGCTGAACGGTCTGCGCATCGTCGCCGTGGACTTCTGGGCCAAGGGCCCGCGCGTTCAGAAGCAGATGCTCTGGACCGTGCTGGGCATCTGGATCGTGCTGATGGTCGGGGCCCTGTACCCCGTCCTCGGTCACGCCGTACGCGAAGTATTCGGGAGCTGAGGCCAATGTCCACCGAGACTTCCGCGATCGGCGCCGTCGAGGGCGTCGCTCTGTACGACGTCGACAACCCGGCGCCCGTGATCGAGCCGCCGCGCAAGCGGACCGGCAAGACCCCCAAGGGCTCCCGCACCAACTTCGAGATGTACGCCTGGCTCTTCATGCGCCTGTCGGGCATCGTGCTGGTCGTCCTGGTCCTGGGCCACCTGCTGATCCAGCTGGTGCTGGACGGCGGCGTATCCAAGATCGGCTTCGCCTTCGTGGCGGGCCGCTGGGCCTCGCCGTTCTGGCAGGTCTGGGACCTGGCGATGCTGTGGCTCGCCATGCTGCACGGCGCCAACGGTCTCCGTACGGTCATCAACGACTACGCCGAACGGGACAACACCCGATTCTGGCTGAAGATGCTGCTGTACACCGCCACGGTGTTCACCGTCCTGCTGGGCACGCTGGTGATCTTCACCTTCGACCCGAACATCCGCTAGGCGCCGGGCCCGAAGGACCAGAGGTAAACCATGCAGATCCACACGTACGACACCGTCATCGTCGGCGCCGGCGGCGCCGGCATGCGCGCGGCCATCGAGTCGACCAAGCGCAGCCGCACCGCCGTGCTGACCAAGCTCTACCCCACCCGCTCCCACACGGGCGCCGCGCAGGGCGGCATGGCCGCCGCGCTCGCCAACGTGGAAGAGGACAACTGGGAGTGGCACACCTTCGACACGATCAAGGGCGGTGACTACCTGGTCGACCAGGACGCCGCCGAGATCCTGGCGAAGGAGGCCATCGACGCCGTTCTCGACCTGGAGAAGATGGGCCTGCCGTTCGGCCGTACGCCCGAGGGCAAGATCGACCAGCGCCGCTTCGGCGGTCACTCCCGCAACCACGGCGAGGCCCCGGTCCGTCGCGCCTGTTACTCGGGCGACCGCACCGGCCACATGATCCTCCAGACGCTGTACCAGAACTGCGTCAAGGAGGGCGTGGAGTTCTTCAACGAGTTCTACGTCCTGGACCAGCTGGTCGTCGAGGAGGACGGCGTCAAGAAGTCCGCCGGCGTCGTCGCCTACGAGCTGGCCACCGGCGAGATCCACGTCTTCCGGGCGAAGTCGGTCATCTACGCCTCGGGCGGCACCGGCAAGTTCTTCAAGGTGACGTCGAACGCGCACACCCTGACCGGTGACGGCCAGGCCGCCTGCTACCGCCGGGGTCTGCCGCTGGAGGACATGGAGTTCTTCCAGTTCCACCCGACCGGCATCTGGCGCATGGGCATCCTGCTGACGGAGGGCGCCCGCGGTGAGGGCGGCATCCTCCGCAACAAGGACGGCGAGCGCTTCATGGAGAAGTACGCGCCCGTCATGAAGGACCTCGCGTCCCGTGACGTCGTGTCCCGCTCCATCTACACCGAGATCCGTGAGGGCCGCGGCTGCGGTCCCGAGGGCGACCACGTCTACCTCGACCTGACGCACCTGCCGCCGGAGCAGCTGGACGCCAAGCTCCCGGACATCACGGAGTTCGCGCGTACGTACCTCGGTATCGAGCCCTACACGGACCCGATCCCGATCCAGCCGACCGCGCACTACGCCATGGGCGGCATCCCGACCAACGTCGAGGGCGAGGTGCTGGCCGACAACACCACCGTCGTCCCGGGCCTGTACGCCGCCGGCGAGGTCGCCTGTGTCTCCGTCCACGGCGCCAACCGCCTCGGCACCAACTCGCTGCTCGACATCAACGTCTTCGGACGCCGGTCGGGCATCGCCGCCGCCGAGTACGCCGCGAAGAACGACCTCGTCGAGCTTCCCGAGAACCCGGCGCAGACGGTCATCGACCAGGTCGAGCGGCTGCGCGACTCCACGGGCACGGAGCGCGTCGCCGCGATCCGCCTGGAGCTGCAGGAGTGCATGGACGCCAACGTGATGGTGTTCCGCACCGAGCAGACGATCAAGACCGCGGTCGACAAGATCGCGGAGCTGCGCGAGCGCTACCTCGACGTGTCGATCCAGGACAAGGGCAAGCGGTTCAACACGGACCTGCTGGAGGCCATCGAGCTGGGCAACCTGCTCGACCTCGCCGAGGTCATGGCGACGTCGGCGCTGGCGCGCAAGGAGTCCCGCGGCGGTCACTACCGCGAGGACTACCCGAACCGCGACGACGTCAACTTCATGCGCCACACCATGGCGTACCGCGAGGTCGCCGACGACGGCACCGAGTCGATCCGGCTGGACTACAAGCCGGTCGTCCAGACCCGCTACCAGCCGATGGAGCGTAAGTACTGATGGCTACCCCCACCCTGGAAAAGGCCGACAAGGCTCCCGAGCCCGAGGCCGGCTTCGCCGACTCGCCGTACATCACGGCGACCTTCCGTATCCGGCGGTTCAACCCCGAGGTCTCCGACGAGGCCCAGTGGCAGGACTTCCAGATCGAGATCGACCCGAAGGAGCGTGTACTCGACGCCCTTCACAAGATCAAGTGGGAGACCGACGGCACGCTGACGTTCCGCCGCTCGTGCGCGCACGGCATCTGCGGTTCGGACGCGATGCGGATCAACGGCAAGAACCGGCTCGCCTGCAAGACGCTGATCAAGGACCTGAGCCCGGAGAAGCCGATCACGATCGAGGCCATCAAGGGCCTCACGGTCCTCAAGGACCTCGTGGTCGACATGGACCCGTTCTTCCAGGCCTACCGCGATGTCATGCCCTTCCTCATCACCAAGGGGAACGAGCCGACCCGCGAGCGTCTGCAGTCCCCCGAGGACCGCGAGCGCTTCGACGACACCACCAAGTGCATCCTGTGCGCCGCGTGCACGTCCTCGTGCCCGGTGTTCTGGAACGACGGCCAGTACTTCGGCCCGGCGGCGATCGTCAACGCGCACCGCTTCATCTTCGACTCGCGCGACGAGGGCGGCGAGCAGCGCCTGGAGATCCTCAACGACCGTGACGGTGTGTGGCGTTGCCGCACCACCTTCAACTGCACGGACGCCTGCCCGCGTGGCATCGAGGTCACCAAGGCGATCCAGGAGGTGAAGCGCGCGCTGATCACGCGTCGCTTCTGATCCGCCCGGCATGACCCGAGAGGCCCCGTCCTCCGCAGGAACACTGCGGAGGACGGGGCCTCTGCCGTACGCGGGGTGCCCGACGCCCCTCGCGGGCGCGGGCCCGCTCAGTCCCAGTCCGCCCCGCCCTTGTGCTCCGCGACGACCATGATGCGCCGCAGCATGTCGTTGAGCAGGGCGCGTTCGTCCTTGGCGAGGACGCCCAGCAGGCGCTCCTCCTCGTGGCCGAGGAAATCCATCGCGCCGATCCAGGTGGAGCGGCCCTCGTCGGTCAGCTCCACGTCGACCCGCCGCCGGTCGGTGGTGGAGGGGGTGCGGCGGACGAATCCGCGGCGCTCCAGGGCGTCGAGCCGGCCGGTGACGGAGGCCGGTGCGAGGTCGAGATCGGCGGCCAGCTCGGAGGGGGCCGCCTTGCCGCCGCGGCCGGCCAGCTTGTGGAGGGTGTCGAACTCCTGCCGGTCCAGGTCGAAGTCGACCAGGGACTGTTCGCGCACCCGGCGCAGATGGACGGAGAGCTTCTTCATCCGGGTCACCGCACCCTCGACATCGGGGTCGAGTTCGGGAAGCACCGGCTTCCACCGCTCCACGTGGCCGTCGGTCCAGTCGCGTTGCTGCATGGGCCACAGCCTACGCCCGGCCCCAACTTCCTTTCGGAGTCGCATATTTCGTTGACGAATACTTCGGTACCGAAATAGATTCCCCGCATGTCTCACCCCTTGCGCACCCGTTCGTTCCGCCTGCTCTTCGTCGGACGCAGCCTGTCCCTGCTCGGTGACGCCGCGATCCCCGCCGCCCTCACCCTCGCCGTCTATCTGGCCACCGGCTCGACCGGGGCGCTCGCCCTGGTGCTCGCCTGCGCGATGGTGCCGAAGCTGCTCCTGCTGCCGCTCGGCGGCGTGGTGGGCGACCGCTTCAACGCCCGTACGGTCGCGCTGACCACCGACCTCGTCCGGTGCGTCAGCCAGCTCTTCGTCGGCGCCGAACTGCTCTCCGGCACCCCGGCGCTCTGGCAGATCGCCGTGGCCGAGGCCATCGGCGGCGCCGCCGGCGCCTTCTCGATGCCGACCGTCTCACCCCTGATCCGCGGCACGGTGGCGGAGTCCGGGCTGCTGCGCGCCAACTCCCTGATGGCGGTGACCGGCAGCGCGACCCGGATCGGCGGCCCGGCCGTCGCCGGAGCGCTGGTCCTCACCGCGGGGCCCGGCTGGGCCTTCGTCCTCGACGGCCTCACCTTCGCGGTGAGTGCCGCGCTGCTGGCCGCGATCGAGGTCCGGCACGTCCCCATCCCGCGGCGCTCCCTGATCGCCGACCTCAAGGAGGGCTGGGGCGAGGTCCGGGGCCGCGACTGGTACTGGACGAGCCTGATCGCCCACGCCGCCTGGAACGGCGCGGCGGCCGTCCTGATGACGGTGGGCCCGGCGCTCTTCCTGCGCGACCTGGGCGGCAAGGGCGTCTGGGTCGCCTTCCTCCAGACCGGGGCCGTCGGATTGCTGCTCGGCTCCCTGGTGGCCGGCCGGGCCCGGCCGCGCCGCCCGGTCCTGTTCGCCAACCTGGGCGGCGCCCTCTACGCGCTCCCGCTCTGCCTGCTGGCCGCCCACGCCCCCGTCGCCGTGTCCCTCGTCGCGTACGGGATCGCCCTGGCCGGACTCGGCTTCCTCAACCCCGTCTGGGAGACCGCGGTCCAGTCCGCCGTACCCGCCCACGCGCTCGCCCGGGTTACCTCGTACGACTGGCTGCTCTCACTGGGCGCGATGCCGCTGGGCTACGCCCTGGCGCCGCTCGCGGCCTCCGCCTGGGGCGCCGAAGTCCCGCTCGCGGCAGCGGGCCTGACGGTCGGCGCCGCCTGCCTGGCGACGGCCGCCGTGCCGGGCGTACGCCGCTTCGGAGTGCCGTCCGACGCCGTGACGCGGGCCACCCGAGCCTCGGCTTGAACATGTTCAAAGAGGGGTCTACAGTCCACGACAACAGCATTTGAACGCGTTCAAGGGAGGGTGGGGCATGGACCTCACTGTTGTCGCGTACGTCATCTATCTGCTCATCAGCGTGGCGCTCACGGTCTGGGTCGCCCGGACACTGAGCCGCAACGGCAGGGTCTTCCTCGCCGATGTGCTGCACGGGAACGAGAAGCTCGCCGACGCGGTCAACCACCTGCTGGTGGTGGGCTTCTACCTGGTCAACCTGGGCTTCGTGACGCTCTACCTGAAGAACTCCGACGGCGTCGCCGACGCCCGCGAGCTCTTCGAGGCCCTGTCGGTCAAGGTCGGCGTCGTCCTGCTCGTCCTCGGCGTCCTGCACCTGGGCAACGTCTACGTCCTCAACCGGATCCGCCGCCGCGGCCTGATGGAGCGCGAGCAGACCCCGCCCGTCGCACCGCAGGGCTGGACCGGTCCGAACCCGGGTCCGTGGGCCGCTCCCGCCCCCAGGGCGTGAGGACGGGTCATGGCGCACCGCACCGCTGGAGAGCGGCTGTCCGTCGAACGGCTCACCGTGCTCTACGACGCACAGTGCTCGCTCTGCGTCCATCTGCGCCACTGGCTGACGAACCAGCGTCAGCTGGTCCCGCTCGACCTGGTGCCGGCGGACTCCGCCGAGGCGCACCGCCGCTTCCCCGGCCTCGACCACTCCTCGACTCTCACGGAGATCACGGTGATCGGTGACCGGGGGCAGATCTACCGCGGAACCTCCGCGTGGATCGTCTGCCTCTGGGCACTGGCCGAGCACCGGCCGCGGGCCCACTGGCTGACCACCCCGGCCGGCCGTCCGTTCGCCCGGGCGACCGTCCTCGCCGCCGCCAAGTACCGCTCGCTCACGGCCGCGCCCTGCCGAACGGACGGCGGCGGCGACGGGGACGGCAGCGGGGACGAGGGCACGGACGGTGCGTGCGCGGTGCGGGGCCCCGGCCCGGGAACGTAGCCGTCCCGGATACCCTCGGGACCGTGGTGAAGGAAGAGAAGGACGTGAAGGAAGCAAAGGCTCCCAAGAGCGAGCAGACCCGCACCCTCATCCTTGAAACCGCGCTCCGGCTCTTCGCCGAACGCGGCTACGACAAGACGACGATGCGGGCCATCGCCCAGGAGGCCGGCGTCTCCGTGGGGAACGCGTACTACTACTTCTCGTCCAAGGAACATCTCGTCCAGGGCTTCTACGACCGGATCGCCGCCGAGCACGAGGTGGCGGTCCAGCCGGTCCTGGCCGGCGACAAGGACCTCGCGGTGCGCATCCGCGGGGTCCTGCTCTGCTGGCTGGACGTGGCCGGGCAGTACCACCGCTTCGCCTCCCAGTTCTTCAAGAACGCCGCCGACCCGGAGAGCCCGCTCAGCCCGTTCTCGCAGGACTCGTTCGCGGCCCGCGAGGCGGCCATCTCCATCCACGAGCGCTGCCTGTCCGGCTCCGGCACCAGGACCGACCCCGAACTGGCCGGACTGCTGCCGCAGCTGATGTGGCTGATGCAGATGGGCCTCGTGCTGTTCTGGGTGTACGACCGCACGGACGACGCCGAGCGCAGCCGCCGGCTGGTCGAGCGCGTCGCCCCGATCGCCGCACGGGCCATCGCCCTGTCCCGGTTCCGGGTGCTGCGGCCGCTGGTGCGCCAGGTCCACGAGGTGCTGGAGGAGTTCCTGCCGGGCGCCGCCGGGCGGACCGCCGGCAAGAAGTGACACGAGCGGCGCCACGCGGTGCCGCGGAACGGCCGAGCGGCCGCCCCGGAAGTCCGGGGCGGCCGCTCGGTGACGTCCGTGGTGCGGTGACGCCGCTTTCGGTGGCTGTGACTAGATCCAGCCGAGTTCCCACAGGCGCCAGATGCCGGTGCCGTCGGAGAGGTACTGCGATCCGGCGATGTCGGGCTTGGCGACGACGTAGTCCTTCTTCTGCCACAGCGGCACCAGCGGCACGTCCTCGCCGACGAGCTTCTGGAGGTCCTTGAAGTCGGCGGAGGTGCGGCTGCGGTCGCTGTACTGCAGCGTGGAGCTGATCAGCTGGTCCATCTTCGCGCTGGTGTAGCCGTTGTGGAGGCTGCTGTCCCGGCCGACGAGCGGCTGGCTGAAGGTGTCGGGGTCCGGGTAGTCGGGGAGCCAGCCGACGGTGTACGCGTCGTACTTGCCGGCCGCGTAACCCTTCTGGAAGGCCTGCCACTCCACGGCCTTCACGGTGACCTTGAAGAGTCCGTCGGCCTCCAGCTGGCGGACGATCTCCGAGGTCTCCTTCTTGTACGCGTCGTCGTCGCGGTAGGCGAAGGTGATGTGCAGCGGCAGCTCGACGCCGGCCTCCTGCATCAGCTCCTTGGCCCGCTTGGCGTCCGGGGCGGGGTACGCGTCGAAGAACGGGGTGCTGTGCCCGATGTAGCCCTGCGGGATCAGCGAGTAGAGCGGCTCGACGGTGCCCTTGTAGACGTCGGTCACCAGCGGCGCGCGGTCGATGATGGCCGCGATGGCCTGCCGGACCTTCTTGTCGGCGAGCGGGGCGCCCTTGCGGACGTTGAAGACGAGGTTGCGGATCTCGGCGCTGTCCGCTTCCGTCACGCGCTGGTCGACGTCACCGGTGTCCAGCTCGGCGAGCGTGGACGGCGGGAGCTGACGGTGCGTGACGTCGACCTGGCCGGACTTCCAGGCGGCCAGGAGATCGTCCGACTGCTTGTAGTAGCGCACGGTGACCGGACCGCCGAGGCTCTTCAGCGCACCCTTGTACTTGGTGTTGGGGACCAGTTCGGCCGAGACGCCGGGCTCGTAGGACTTCAGCACGTACGGCCCGGACCCGGTGACCTTGTTGTCGCTCTGCAGCTTGTGCTCCGAGTAGGCGTCCTTCTCCACGATCGAACCGGCACCGGTGGCCAGCTTCTGCGGGAAGGTCGCGTCACGCGCGGAGAGGTTGAAGGTGATGGTGCGGCCCTCGGCCACCACGTTCTTCAGGCTGGGGAACAGGACGGAGGGACCGACGTCCGTCTTGATCTCCATCATCCGGTCGAAGGAGTACTTGACGTCCTCGGTGGTGATCTTCTGGCCGTCGGAGAAGGTCAGGTCGTCCCGGAGCTTGCACTGGTACGTCTGCAGCTTCCCGCCGATGAAGCCGCAGCTCTCGGCGGCGTCCGGCTCGGGGACGATCGCCCCGGACTTGAACGTCATGAGCGACTGGTAGACGTTGCTGTACATCGCCCAGGAACCCGCGTCGTACGCGCCGGCCGGGTCGAGCGAGGTCACCTCGTCGGTCGTGCCGACCGTGACCGGATCAGTATTCCCCTCGTCCGAGGGAATCAACTGCCAGGCGACGACGCCTGCGATGACCAAAACCGCGAGAATCGCGAGAATCCGTAGCCGGATCGACCGCATTGCCGTGCTCTCCCTTACCAGCCCCACCTCGGCGTCGCGCTCAGATACGCAGATCACCGCACAAGTTCACGGTCAGCCAATCACACGACATTCACATCTGGAAGAGGAAATCAGGGGCTCACAGCTTTCGTTCGCCAGTTGAAACCTTTGAACGACAGGACGCACACAGAGGGTTCACGACCGGTCACCCGATCGGCTATTTCCGGGGCATCCGACGGTGATTACGCCTGACGGGACGCGAGCTCGACGACGGTGATATCGGAGGGTGCGCCGACCCGCACGGGCGGACCCCAGGCCCCCGCGCCGCGCGTGACGTACAGCTGGGTGTCGCCGTAGCGTTCGAGCCCGGCGACCGTGGGATTGGACAGCTCCGCGATGTAGTTGCCGGGCCAGAGCTGGCCGCCGTGCGTGTGGCCGGAGAGCTGGAGGTCGACGCCGTGCTCGACGGCCTCGTCGATGACGACGGGCTGGTGGGCCATGAGGACGGCAGCGCGCGTACGGTCGCGGTCGCCGAGCGCCCGGCCGAAATCGGGCCCGTGCCCTTCGCTCTCGCCCCCGATGTCATTGACCCCGGCGAGATCGAAGCCGCCGATCTCCACTCGGGCATTCTCCAGCGGGTGCAGCCCCAATTCCCTTACATGATCGACCCATTGGGCGGCGCCCGAGTAGTACTCGTGGTTACCGGTGACAAAGAACGCGCCGTGCCGGGACCGGAGTCCGGCAAGCGGTTCGGCGGCCGGACCGAGATCGTCGACCGATCCGTCGACCAGATCCCCGACGACGGCGATCAGATCGGGCTGGGTCCGGTTGACCGTGTCGACGATCCGCCGCGTGTGGGCGCGGCCCAGGATCGGGCCCAGGTGGATATCGCTGACGACGGCGATCCGGAAGCCGTGCGCGGAGCGCGGCAGCCGGGCGAGCGGGACGGTGACGCGCTTGACGCGCGGGCCGCGCAGCACGCCGTACGCGCCGTAGCCGGTCGTACCGAGCCCGGCGACGGCCGCGGCGCCCCCGACGGCCCGCGCGACGAACAGGCGGCGCGAGGGGTCGGCGGCGGGTGCGGGAGCGGGAGCGGGAGCGGAGACGGGGGTGGAGACGGGTGCGGGGGCCGGGGCAGGCGCGGGGGCGGCCGCCTGCGGGGTGGTCGTCGCCATGGCCTGCGTCTCCGCATGCGCCTGCGCCTGCGTCTGCGTGGGGGCGGCCGGTGTGCCCGCGGCCGCCCGGCGCGCGAGCAGCCTGCGCAGCAGTGGCCGTACCGCCTCGCCGACCAGCAGAGCGAGCGTCAGATAGAGCAGCGCGGCCAGCCAGAGGTACCCGGGCCAGGCCAGCACCTGCTGGAGCCAGAAGGGCGCGCCCGATCGGCCGGAGACCAGGGCGCCGACGCTCAGGAGCGGCAGGGTGTACGCCGCCACCGTGCCGGCCCGGCGCAGCGGGCTGCCCGCCGCCGTCGTGTCACCGACGAAGCGGCGCCACACATAGCGGTGCACGTACACCAGCAGCGCGAGCACCGCGACCGCCCCCAGAGCGATCCCCACGACTGCCATGCGCACTCCCCCGCCCTGTTCGTTCCTGTTTACCCCGCTTGTGGACCTGGCTCGGAACCGACGCGCTACGCGTCCTTGCCGCGCAGGGCCCTGACGCCACGGAACCCGATCACGCCCACTGCCGTCCCCAGGAGAAAGGACGTGATGGCGAGCAGCAGATGCACCCAGAAGTAGGCAGTCGGGTCACCCGCGTCGTCGAAGGCGAGACCACTGCCGTCCTTCCACAGGTTCTTGACGAAAGTGATCCAGATGAACCAGCTCCACACCCCGAAGGCGAGCAGGAACCAGGAGACGGGGCGGCTGAGCTTCATGGAATCAGTATCTCCGCCACCCCCCGGCCGCCTCGCCCGGGGTGGGCTGTCCCGGCGGTACGCACGGCGGGTCATACCTCCGGTATCCATTTTCAGATCAACTGCATGTACGTTTTCGACCGTGTCAGCTCTCAAGAAGACCGCACTGTCGGTCACCTCTGCCGCTTTGCTGTCCGCTTTCCTTGTCGGTCCCGCCTCGGCGGTCGGTCAGGACGCCGCCGACGACGAGCCGAAGCCGCCTGCCGGCATGTCGCAGGTCGGTGGCGCACAGCTCGGACGGAGCGGGACCCAGGTCAATCTCGGCGCCGGTGCCCCGGTCCTGCCCAAGGATCTGACCGGCAGATCCTGGATGGTCTCGGACGCGGAGACCGGTGACGTGCTCGCCTCGCACAATCCGCACTGGCGGCTGCCTCCGGCCTCCACGCTGAAGATGCTCTTCGCGGACACCGTGATGCCGTCGCCGGCCCTCCAGCCGAAGACGCGGGAGTACACGGTCAAGGACGAGGACCTCGCCGACATGGGCGAGGGCAGCAGCCTGGTCGGGGTGAAGGAGGACCTCAGCTACACGGTGCACGACCTGTGGCTCGGGGTCTTCCTGCGTTCGGGCAACGACGCGGTGCACGTGCTGGCCTCGATGTACGGGGGCATCCCCAAGACCGTCACCGACATGCAGGCGCACGCGGAGGAGCTCCAGGCCCTGGACACCACGGTGGTCTCCCCCGACGGGTACGACGCGCCGAACCAGGTCTCCAGTGCGTACGACCTCACGCTGTTCGCCCGCAGCGGGCTGCAGAAGGCGGACTTCCGCGAGTACTGCTCGACCGCCACGGCGCAGTTCCCCGGTGAGCAGAAGAAGGGCAAGAAGCGCGAGAGCTTCGGCATCCAGAACACCAACCGGCTGCTCACGGGGGCCGACGGGGTCGACGCGTACAAGGGCATCGCGGGCGTCAAGAACGGCTACACGACGCACGCGGGCAACACCTTCACCGGCGTCGCCGAGCGCAACGGCAAGGTGCTGCTCGTCACCGTCATGAACCCGTCGTCCGACGAGACGCACGCGGTCTACAAGGAGGCGGCGAGCCTGCTGGACTGGGGTTTCGCCGCGACGGGCAAGGTCACGCCGGTCGGTGAGCTGGTACCGCCGAAGTCCGCCGACACCGGGACCGATACGGGCGGCAAGGGCGCCCAGGCCGACAAGCCGGCAGCGAACAAGGGCGGCGGACCCCGGACCACGAAGGCCGCCGCGGCCGACGGCTCCAGCGGGGTCGGGATCGCCCTGGGCATCACCGGCGGCGTGCTGGTCCTGCTGGCCGGGGCGGCGTTCCTGGTCAACCGGCGCTGGCCGCTGCCGGACCTGGTGCGCCGCCTTCCCCGCCGCTGAGGGTGCTGCCACCGGCCTCCTTGCCGGCTGCGGGCGCGGAGCCCTGCTCCGCGTCCGCGTCCTCCTCCGTCCCCGGCGCGGTCTCGCCCTTGCTGCCCGTCGCCGTCCAGGCGGCGCAGAACAGCAGGAGCTTCGCGGTGAAGTTGATCCACAGCAGCAGGGCGATCGGCACACCGAAGGCGCCGTACATGCTCTTCGAGGCGACGCCCTTCATGTAGCTGCCGAGCAGCAGCTTGAGCAGTTCGAAGCCGACCGCGCCGATCAGCGCGGCCACCACCAGCCGGCGCCGCGGCGGCTCGACGCCGGGCAGCAGGGTCAGCAGGTAGAGAAGCAGCAGGAAGTCGGCGATCACCGCCACCACCAGGGCCGCGATCCGCAGCACCACACCGCCCGCGCCGTTCTCGGGGATGTTGATGAGATCGGCGATCCAGCCGACGGCCACGGAGCCGACCGACGAGATCGCGAGGGTCACCAGGGCCGCCCCGCCCAGCCCGAACAGCACTCCGGCGTCCTTGAGTTTGCGCATCACCGGATTGCCCTGGTCCAGGTCGTCCATCTCCCAGACCGCGCGCAGGCAGTCCCGCATCGAGCCGACCCAGCCGATGCCGGTGAAGAGCAGCAGCGCACCGGCGACCAGGCCGACCGTGCCCGCGTGGGCCACCAGATTGTCGATGCCGAGCTGGTCGGAGATCCCGGGCACCTGCTCGGCGACCTTGTCCTCGATCTTGTCCAGCTGCTTGTCGGAGAGCAGCGCCGCGCCGATCGCCGCGGCGACCGCGATCAGCGGGAAGAGCGCCAGGAAGCTGATGAACGTGATCGCCGCGGCGAGCCTGGCCCAGTGGACCCGTTCCAGCGTCTCGTAGCTGCGCCAGAGATGCGTCTGCATCAGCCGGGAGACGAGCGGCCCGATGACGGGGAGTTTTTTCAGCCAGTCCATGAGGTACGACTACCCTCCCCCGCACCGAAAACCGATGTCCGATTTGCCGCGTAGGAGATGATGCTCCCTCAATCACCCATTTCGGTGAGTGTTGTAACAAATCCCTCAAAGGTGTTTTCTCGGGCGATACGGTCACCCTCATGTCTGTCGACACCGTGTCCCTGACCGGCTGGGGCCGCACCGCCCCGACGACCGCGCTGCGCTTCCGCCCTCGTAGTCACGAGGAGGCGGCCGCGACGGTGCGCGGCTGCGGGCCGCGCGGCTCGATCGCCCGCGGCCTGGGCCGGTCCCACGGCGACGCGGCCCAGAACGCCGGGGGTTCCGTCCTCGACATGACGGCGCTGGACCGGATCCGCACCATCGACGCCGGAGCCGGCGTCGTGGTGTGCGACGCGGGGGTGAGCCTGCACCGGCTGCTGGAGGTGCTGCTGCCGCTGGGCTGGTTCCTTCCGGTGGCGCCGGGCAGCCGGTACATCACGGTGGGCGGGGCGATCGGTTCCGACGTCCACGGCGACAACCACCGGGCCGCCGGCACGTTCTCACGCCACGTCACGGAGTTCGAACTCCTCACGGCGGACGGCGGCATCCGTACGGTCCGGCCGGGCACCCCGCTCTTCGACGCGACGGCGGGCGGCATGGGGCTGACCGGGGTGATCCTCTCGGCCACGCTCCGGCTCCACCCCGTGGCGACGTCGCTGATGTCGGTCGACACCGAACGGGCCCTGGATCTCGACGACCTGATGACACGTCTCGCCGCGGGCAGCCGCCGCGCCACGTACGCCTCCGCGTGGGTCGACCTGACCGCCCGCGGCCGGTCGACGGGGCGCGGCGTCCTGACCCGGGGGGAGCACGCACCTCTGTACGCGCTCCCGGCGCACGCCCGGCGCACACCGCTCGCCTTCCAGACCGCCCCGCCGCCCGCCGCCCACCTCCCCGTACCGGACCTGCTGCCCGGCGGGCTGCTCGGCCGGATGTCCGCCACCGCGTTCAACGAAGTCCGGTACCGCCGCGCGCCCCGTTCCCGGACCGGTGAACTCCAGCGGATCTCCGCCTTCCTCCACCCGATGGACGACCTGCCGCACCGGAACCGGATGCCCGCCCGGGGCGGCTTCGTGCACTACGAGTTCACCGTCGGGGACCGGCGGGCGGAAACCCTGCGCCGGATCGTCGGACAGCTCTCGCAGCGGCGCGTCCCGTCGTTCACCGCCGTGCTCAAGCGCTTCGGCAGGAGCGATCCCGGCTGGCTGTCGTTCCCGGAGCCGGGCTGGGGCCTCGCCCTCGACCTGCCGGCCGGGCTGCCGGGTCTCGGCCGCTTCCTCGACCGCCTGGACGAGGAGGTGGCGGCGACCGGCGGCCGGGTCTGCCTGACGAACGACTCCCGGCTGCGCCCCGACGCACTGGCCGCGATGTACCCGCGGCTGGCCGAATTCCGGGAGCTGCGGGCCGAGTCGGACCCGAACGGGGCGTTCCGGTCCGATCTGTCGCGCCGGCTCTCCCTCTGACGGGGCGGCGGCCGGCGGGCCTCGACGGCACGCCGCCCGCCCCCTCCCCATCCGCCTTCTGTAAGGAGCGTTCCGTGAAGGATGCCTTCGGTGCCCCGCAGTCCCTGCTCATCCTCGGCGGCACATCGGAGATCGGTCTCGCCACCGCGCGCCGGCTGATCGCCCGCCGCACCCGCACGGTCTGGCTGGCCGGACGCCCCTCCCCCGCCCTGGACTCGGCCGCGGCCGAACTGCGCGGCCGGGGCGCCTACGTCCGTACTGTCGACTTCGACGCCCTGGACACCGAGGCCCACGAGACCGGTCTCGGCAAGATCTTCGCCGAGGGCGACATCGACATGGTGCTGCTCGCCTTCGGCATCCCCGGCGACCAGGAACGCGACGAGGAGGAACCCCTCTCCGCTGTCCGGGTCGCCCAGACCAACTACACGGGGGCCGTCTCCGCCGGGCTGGTGTGCGCCGGCGCACTCCAGGCACAGGGGCACGGCTCGCTGGTGGTGCTCTCCTCGGTGGCCGGGGAGCGCGCCCGGCGCGCGGACTTCATCTACGGGTCGAGCAAGGCGGGCCTGGACGCGTTCGCGCAGGGGCTCGGGGACGCCCTGTACGGGACGGGCGTGCACGTGATGGTCGTACGCCCCGGTCTCGTCAGGCCGACGGACGCTCCGGCCGGCTCCGGCGCGGCGGCGGCCGAGGCACCGCTCGCGACGATCCCGTTCACCCGGACACCGCTCGTGACGACACCGGACGCGGTGGCGGACGCGATCGTGACGGGGCTGCGGCGGCGTTCGGAGACGGTGTGGGTACCGGGGGCGCTGCGGGCGGTGATGTCGGCGCTGCGGCATGTGCCGCGGCCGCTGTTCCGGCGCCTGCCGGTCTGAGAGCGGGCGACGGGCGGAAGGAAGGGGCCTCCACGCGGAGTGGAGGCTTCGCTCGGGAGCGGTGCTTCGCTCAGGAGTGGAGCGAGGGCGCGTCCACCGTGCTGCCGCTCTGGGCGGGGACGGCGGGGGCGCTGCCGCCCGCCCCGAACGGGAACTCGTTGATCTTGCGCCAGACGCTGTCCTGGCCCTGCTCGTACAGCGCGAAGGAACCGCAGGTCCACGACGCCTCGTAGTCCCCCAGCTCCGCGTAGGCCCGGTCCATCGCCGCTTCGGAGATGCCGTGCGCCACGGTCACGTGCGGGTGGTACGGGAACTGGAGCTCGCGCACCAGCGGCCCGGAGGCGTCCCGGACCCGCTTCTGGAGCCAGGAGCAGGCCGAGGCGCCCTCGACGACCTGGACGAAGACGACCGGCGAGAGCGGCCGGAAGGTGCCGGTGCCGGACAGGCGCATCGGGAAGGGGCGGCCGCCGGTCGCGATCGCGGCGAGATGCGCCTCGATCGCGGGCAGGTCGGCCGCCGCCGCCTCGGTCGGCGGCAGGAGGGTGACGTGGGTGGGGATGCCGTGTGCGGCAGGGTCCCCGAAGCTCGCGCGCCGCTCTTGGAGCAGGCTGCCGTAGGGCTCCGGGACCGCGATCGAAACGCCGAGCGTTACGGTCCCCACGTCGTTCTCCTCAATCCTCGATGGTCTGTTTTCAGCCACTGACGGCCGGAAGCTTTACGCCGCCAGTGTGCCGCCTGTGGAGGTCCTGACGCCAGGGTCCTTGGACTCAGTGCTTGGCGGGCAGAAGACCCATCCGGTCGTAGGTCCGCGCCAGGGTCTCGGCGGCGACGGCCCGGGCCTTCTCCGCTCCCTTGGCCAGGATGGAGTCCAGCGTCTCGGTGTCGTCGAGATATTCCTGGGTGCGGTCGCGGAACGGTGTGACGAAGTCGACCATGACCTCGGCGAGGTCCGTCTTCAGCGCACCGTAGCCCTTGCCCTCGTACTTCTGCTCCAGGTCGGCGACGGACGTGTCGGTGAGGGTCGAGTAGATGGACAGCAGATTGCTGACGCCGGGCTTCTCGGCCGGGTCGAAACGGATCACGGTGTCGGTGTCCGTGACCGCGCTCTTCACCTTCTTGGCGGTCGCCTTCGGCTCGTCGAGGAGGTTGATCAGACCCTTGGGGTTCGCCGTCGACTTGCTCATCTTCGCGGACGGGTCCTGCAGGTCGTAGATCTTCCCGGTCTCCTTGAGGATGTACGGGTCCGGCACGGTGAAGGTGTCCCCGTAGGTGCCGTTGAACCGCTCGGCGAGATTACGGGTCAGCTCCAGGTGCTGGCGCTGGTCCTCGCCCACCGGGACCTGGTCGGCCTGGTAGAGCAGGATGTCGGCGACCATCAGCATCGGGTAGGTGAAGAGCCCGACCGTGGTGCGGTCGGCCCCCTGCTTGCCGGACTTGTCCTTGAACTGCGTCATCCGGGACGCCTCGCCGAACCCGGCCAGACAGTTCATGACCCACCCGAGCTGGGCGTGCTCGGGCACATGGCTCTGGACGAAGAGCGTGCAGCGCTCCGGGTCCACCCCGGCGGCGAGCAGCTGGGCGACGGCGAGCCGGGTGTTGGCACGCAGCTGCGCGGGGTCCTGCGGGACGGTGATCGCGTGCAGGTCCACCACCATGTAGAAGGCGTCGTGGGAGTCCTGGAGAGCCACCCACTGGCGGACCGCGCCGAGGTAGTTGCCGAGGTGGAACGAGCCTGCGGTGGGCTGGATTCCGGAGAGCACACGGGGACGTTCAGAGGCCATGGAACTCATTGTCTCAGGTGCGGAACCGATCACGGGCCGCCGGTGTAGGAAAGGTGTGAGGACGCGGGAGGGGGCTTGCGGCCGGGCTGGAGAGGGCCGTGCCACCGCTGACGATGGTCCGCCATTTCGCAAACGAATGTCGCGTTTCGACGCAAATGAGACCATGAACACCCTGCACGCTCCGCCGAGCGGGGCTCGGGGCCGCCGGAAGCCGGCCCGGCAGGGCGGCCGTGCCCGCATACCAGCGGACAGCGCGGGCGCGCCGTGAAGTGAAGGTTTCCTCGTGGGCGATCCGACCGACGATACAAAGTGGGCACACCAACCCGAACCGCACGACGAACGGAGACCCCGTGTCGACCACGGAACACGCCATCGCCTCCGCCGATGCGCACAGCGCGCACAACTACCATCCGCTGCCCGTCGTCGTCGCGACGGCGGAAGGGGCCTGGATGACCGACGTCGAGGGGCGGCGCTACCTCGACATGCTCGCGGGCTACTCGGCGCTCAACTTCGGCCACGGCAACCGCCGTCTGATCGACGCGGCCAAGGCGCAGCTGGAGCGGGTCACCCTCACCTCCCGGGCCTTCCACCACGACCGCTTCGCCGACTTCTGTACGCAGCTCGCGGAGCTGTGCGGCATGGAGATGGTGCTGCCGATGAACACCGGGGCGGAGGCCGTGGAGACCGCGGTGAAGACCGCGCGCAAGTGGGGCTACCGGGTCAAGGGCGTCCCGGACGGCATGGCGAAGATCATCGTCGCCTCGGACAACTTCCACGGCCGGACGACGACGATCATCAGCTTCTCCACGGACCACGAGGCCCGCGCGGACTTCGGCCCGTACACACCGGGGTTCGAGATCGTGCCGTACGGCGACCTGACCGCGCTGCGGGAAGCGATGACCGAGAACACCGTGGCGGTGCTCATCGAGCCGATCCAGGGCGAGGCCGGAGTGCTGGTCCCGCCGCCCGGCTATCTCCCCGGAGTCCGGGAGCTGACCCGCGAGCGGAACGTGCTGTTCATCGCGGACGAGATCCAGTCGGGCCTCGGCCGGACCGGGAAGACCTTCGCGTGCGAGCACGAGGACGTCGTGCCGGACATGTACGTGCTCGGCAAGGCGCTGGGCGGGGGCGTGGTGCCGGTGTCGGCCGTGGTGTCGTCGGCGGCGGTGCTGGGGGTGTACCGCCCCGGGGAGCACGGTTCGACGTTCGGCGGCAATCCGCTGGCGTGCGCGGTGGCGCTGGAGGTCATCGCGATGCTGCGCACCGGCGAGTTCCAGGAGCGGGCGACCGAGCTGGGCGACCACCTCCACCAGGAGCTGGGGCTGCTGGTGGGCGGCGGCGCGGTGGACACGGTCCGGGGGCGCGGGCTGTGGGCCGGCGTCGACATCGCTCCCGGCCACGGCACGGGCCGGGAGATCTCCGAGAAGCTGATGGACCGGCGGGTGCTGGTGAAGGACACCCACGGCTCGACGATCCGGATCGCCCCGCCGCTGGTGATCAGCAAGGAGGACTTGGACTGGGGGCTGGAGCAGCTGCGAGAGGTGCTGCGCGGCTGAGCCCGTACGCCCGGCGCACGGCGGTCGGCGCACGGCGGTCGGCCGGGGGCGGCGATCCTGCCCGCCCGTGCCTGCCCCAGTAGAGTCCCCGTGTGCTCCTGGGGATGATCTGCGCGCTCGGTTCCGCGGTCTGCTTCGGCACGGCCTCCGTCCTTCAGGCCGTCGCCGCGCGGGCGGCGGCGGAACCCGGAGCCGGGGCGGGCGTCGATCCGGCGCTGCTGCTGCGAGCCGTGCGGCAGTGGCGGTACGTCGCCGGGCTCGCTCTCGACGGCCTCGGCTTCGTCCTCCAGATCATCGCCCTGCGCTCGCTGCCCATCTACGCGGTCGGCGCGGCGCTGGCCGCGAGTCTCGCCGTGACAGCGGTCGTCGCCGCCCGCCTGCTCAAGGTGCGGCTGAGCTCCACCGAGTGGACGGCCGTCGCCGTGGTCTGCGCGGGCCTGGGCATGCTGGGCCTCGCCTCCGGCGGTGAGGGCCATCTGACCGGCTCGGACGCGCTGCGCTGGTCGATGCTCGGCATCGCGGTCGGCATTCTGCTGCTGGGCACTGCGGCAGGGCGGCTGCCCGAGCGGGCCCGCGCGCTGGTTCTGGGGCTCGGCGCGGGCTGCGGGTTCGGGGTGGTGGAGGTCGCCGTCCGGCTGATCGACGACGTGTCACCGGGCGCGCTGCTGTCCAACCCCGCCACGTACGCGCTGCTGGTGGGCGGCGGTTCGGCGTTCCTGCTGCTCACCTCGGCGCTGCAACGCGGCTCGGTGACGACGGCGACCGCCGGAATGGTCCTGGGCGAGACGATCGGGCCGGCGCTGGTGGGCGTCATCTGGCTCGGGGACCGTACCCGCGAAGGCCTCGGCTGGCTGGCGGTCACCGGCTTCGCGGTGGCGGTGGCGGGTGCGCTGGCCCTGGCCCGGTTCGGCGAGGCCCCGGCCGAGGTCACGACGGGCGACGACGCGCCCGCGGTGAACCCGAGGTAGGCGAGCGGCGCTTCCGGCGATACGGGGCATGGCGCAATGACGATCACGAGACCGCGTGTGGAGCCTCGGCTTCGAGCGTCGGCTCAGGTCACTGCTCGTGAGCGCAGCCGGGGTCCGGGTTCCGCGCGACGCCGATGACGTCGTCGAGCCGGTCGCGCACCGCCAGCAGGTCGGTGATCCGCTGTCCGATGAGCGCGCGTTCGGCCATCAGCCGGTCCAGCAGGCCGGGGGGGACCTCGCCCGTGTCCACGCACGGCAGTACCTCGCGGACTGTGGTGCTTGCCAGGCCCGCGGCGTACAGCTGCTGGATCAGCCTGACGCGGGCGACGGCTGATTCGGGGTACTGCCGCTGGCCGCCGGCGCTGCGGTCAGCGGGGAGCAGATGCTGTTCCTCGTAGTAGCGCAGGGCTCGCACGCTCACCCCCGCTCGCTCGGCGACCTCACCGATCCGCACCTGTCCTCCTCCGGCCGGAGAGTTCCGGCTTGCCGATTTGCACCTCACGTCAACGTCAGGTTCTAGAGTAGCGGGCGTCGAATGAACACGTCATTTCGGCCCATAAAGGTAAGGCAGGACACTATGCGTGCAGCTCGCTTCCACGAGTACGGCGGCGTGGACAACCTGGTGATCGAGCAGGCGCCCGACCCTCGTCCCGGACCTGGCGAGATCCGTATTCGCGTCGCGGCGGCCAGCGTCAATCCCATCGACTGGAAGCTGCGCTCCGGCGCTCTGCACCAGTTCCTTCCGGTGGAGCTGCCCGCCGTTCCCGGGCGGGACGCCGTCGGCGTGGTCGACGAGGTCGGTGCCGGTGTGACGGGGGTGAGCGTCGGTGACCGTGTCTTCGGGCTGGGTGGTGTCACCGGGGCCACCGCCGAGCTGGTCGTTCTCTCGGCCTGGGCCCCCGCCCCCGCCGAGTGGAGCGACGAGCAGGCCGCGGCCGCCGGTCTCGCTTCGGTGACCGCGATGGGCGGGCTGAACGCGCTCGGCCCTCTCGCGGGACGCACCCTGCTCGTCGAGGGGGCGGCCGGAGGGGTGGGCAGTGCCGCCGTCGAGATCGCCGTGGCGCAGGGCGCCACCGTGATCGGGACGGCGAGCGAGCGCAACCACGAGTTCCTCACCTCGCTCGGCGCCACGCCCACGACGTACGGCCCGGGCCTCGCGCAGCGCCTCGCCGCGCCGGCGCCGCACGGCATCGACATCGTCCTCGACACCGCGGCCTCCGGCTCCCTGGACGACCTCGTCGCGATCGCGGGCGACCCGACGCGCGTCGCGACGGTCGCCGACCACGCGCGCGGGGAGCGCCTGGGCACGCACGTGGTCAACGCCGAGAACGACTCGGCCCTGCTGTCCGCAGCGGCCGAACTGGGCCGGCAGGGCCGCTACACACCCCGCATCGAGCAGAGCTACCCCCTGGAGAAGATCGCCGACGCCCACGCGCACGCCGAGCGCGGCCGCACCCGCGGCAAGATCGTCATCTCCGTTCTAATCTGACGGGGTGACGAAACCTGAGGGGAGCCTGGTGCCGCGCCCGGGCGCGCGCGTGGTGTTGCTGGACGACGCCGGTCGGGTACTGCTGTTCTCCGCCCTGAACAAGGAGGACGGCACCGTCCGGTGGTTCACCCCTGGAGGCGGACTTGAGCCGGGCGAGAGCCACGAGCAGGCAGCCCTGCGGGAGTTGCGGGAAGAGACCGGGCTGACGAACCTCTCGCTGGGGCCCGAGATCTGGCGAGGGCGTCCGTGGACAGCGGTCCGGGACGGCGTCGCCCATGAGGTTCGCCAGCGCTACTACATGGCCCGGACGCCTGCGTTCCAGGTCGACACCTCGGCGTTCGAGGAGATCGAGAGGGCCGCGATCACCGGGCACCGCTGGTGGACCGTGGCGGAACTGGCCGCGACCTCCGATGTGCTGCGGCCGGCCGAGCTGCCGGAACTATTGGCGTCCTTGCTGAACGACGGCCCGCCGAACCGGCCGATCCCCGTGGACGGCTGAGCACACCGCCGGCCGACCGCCCCACTGCCGCGTCCCGGCGGTGGGGCTTCTCATGCGCCCTCAGGCAGCGTCGAACTCGCCACCCTTGACGCCTGCCACGAAGCAGGCGAACGAGGCGGCGGGGATGCTCAGGACCGGGCCGGCCGGGACCTTGGAGTCACGGACCGGGATGACGCCGTGCACGGCGACGAGGTTCGTGGCGACCTCGATGCAGTCGCCGCCGTTGTTGCTGTACGAGGACTTGAACCAGCGGGGGGATTCGGTCGTCACGGGATGCCCTTTCGCAACTCACTGATCATGGCCACGGATGCCGCTTGTGACATCGCTTCGCCCTGTAGTTGATGGTAGGCCGTCAACATGGGCACCACAGACGCGCTTTCCCGGTCCAAGTGTCCCTGAGCCTGAGACTCCGCGTAACAGAGCACGGACCGATCCGACAGCGTCAGCAGATTGACGGGCAGGTCAAACGTGCGGCGCTCGCCAATCTCGTACGGTGCCACCTGGAGCAGCGTGTTCGGCAGTCCGGCGAACTCGACGAGACGCGCTAACTGAGCGCCCATCACGGCAGCCCCGCCAATGGGCCGACGGATGCAGCTCTCGTCCAGGGTGACGAACACCATGGGGGGACGGGGCCGCACCAGCGCTGCTTGCCGCTCTGCCAAGAACGAGACGCGTTCCTCGGCCTGTTCGGGAGTGATGGCACCTCGCCGCACAGCGCTGTCCGCCAACACCCTTGCGTACTCCGGCGTCTGCAACAGCCCCGGAATGATCCCAATGTTGTAGAGCCGGATCTCCACGGCCCGGCTCTCATGGCCGACGTACTGCGGGAAGCCCTCCAGAAGCGATCCGTGTCGGATCTCGCGCCACTGGCGCTCGAACGTGTCAGCGGTTTCTCCAGTGTCGAAAACGCGATCCGCACTGCGCGAAAAGCGGAGAGTTGGCATCTTGCGACCAACTTCCACGGCCGAGATGTGCGTGCCGGAGTACCCCATCCGTTCGCCCAGCTCTTCCTGTTTCCACGCGCGAGCCTCACGTGAACGGCGGATACGCGCCCCGAAGGCAGCTTGCGGGCTGCTCTCGGGGTCCAACTCCTTGCGGTTCAAGGGTGCATCACCAGTCTTTCGTTCATGACTGACACGTTGAACAGCTCCCGACTCTAGGCCACGCTGAACGCCCTTGGTAGTGAAATGACTACAGAGAGGTGCGGTCATGCGTGAGCAGAACCGCGTCCAACTCCCGCCCGCCGGAACGCTCATGGTGGATGGCGGCCATGGCGACCGCGTCGGGGAGTTCCGAGGCGTCGCCGGTCCGTACTGGTCGCTGCGGCCCATCGGTGGGGGGCCCGAGTGGGAAGCCGACCCCGCGTGCGTCCGGCCCGCCACCCGTGACGAGCGGCTCGGCGCCCGTACCGCGTACGAGAACGCCAGGAGCCGGGGGGAAGTGGCATGACCGCCCACAGCGCCGGCACCGCCGGGTGCCGGGTCTGCCAGGAGTTCGAGCTGGCCGTATCCGTGGCCCGGAGCGAGAAGGACGAGAGCAGGGCGACCGACTGCCGGGTGCTGCACAGGCGGCACCTGGACGCCGAACACGCGGCGCACGGGGAGCAAGGAGAGCAGTCGTGAAGCGCGTCTCCGGCGGGGCGAGCGAGCCGCCCCCGGCATGGCATCGCGTCGGCCCGGACCCGGAGTCCCGCGCCCGGTTCCTCGCCGCGCTGGACCTCGCGATCGAGCGGCGCGTCAGCGAGTGCGCGGCCGAGGCGGCCGGGCTTGAGGCGCTCGCGGCCGCCGTCGAAGCGGTGGCCGCGGCGTTGAAGGGTGTGGACGGTCCCCGGGGGCGTGCCACGTGACCGGTACGGGCTACGCGGCCGAGATCACCGTGACCGACGGGCAGCGTGCCGTGTCGCTGGGCGAGGTCGTGGTGCGCAATCGCCGGCTCGCCCTCCGGTGGCTGCGGCGGGAGGCGTTTCGGCTCGCGGAGGGGACCGGCGCTCCGTCCGGCTCGGGGCATCTTGGGCGGCCCGACGTGCGGTCGGCCGTCCTGAGGAGCCGCACCGTGCTGGACGGGCTGTGGGACTGGGCCGAGGACCACGCGCAGCAGGACGAGGCGATGGGGCGGCTGGAATCCGGGTGCCCCGACGCGTTCACCGTGGTCGATCCCGTCGCGGGGCTGCTGGTGACGCTCGCCGTGCGGCGCGTCCGGTCGAGTCCGGTTGCCGCCTCGGAGCGGGCACCGATGGCGCCGGTCGGCGCCCCCGCGCACCTCGTCTCAGGGCAGCACTCGTACGAGCGCGTCCAGCGTGCCCGCCCAGGCGCTGTCGGTCGGGGTTCCGTAGCCGATGACCAGTGCCTCGCGTCGCGCTTCGGCGTCCGGGTGCCGGAAGGCGGACAGGCCCTGCACCGCGAGCCCCTGCCAGGCCGCCGAGCGGACCACCTCGGCCTCGCTGCCCTCCGGGAGTTCGAGCACGGCGTGCAGCCCGGCGGCGATTCCGGTGACGCGGAGAGAGGGGGCCCGCTCCGCCAGTGCCGCGACGAGCTGGTCGCGGCGGTTGCGGTAGCGCAGGCGCATGGAGCGCACATGACGGTCGTACGCGCCGGAGGCGATGAACTCCGCCAGTGTCAGCTGGTCCAGCGCGCTCGACGCCCAGTCGCTCCAGCCCTTGGCGGCGGTCACCTCGCCCACCAGTGACCGCGGCACCACCATCCACCCCATCCGCAGGCCCGGTGCCAGGGACTTGCTGGCCGTGCCCAGGTACACGACGCGTTCGGGGTCGAGGCCCTGGAGGGCGCCGACCGGCTGACGGTCGTAGCGGAACTCGCCGTCGTAGTCGTCCTCCAGGATCAGCCCGCCGGTGCTCCGCGCCCAGTCGACCGCGGCGGCCCGCCGGTCCGGATGGAGCGGCACCCCGGTCGGGAACTGGTGGGCGGGCGTCAGCAGCACCGCGCCCGCGCTCCCCTTCCCGCCCAGTTCGCCGGTCCTGGAGCCGAGTTCGTCGAGCGGCAGGCAGGGGATGCGCAGCCCGGCGTCGGTGAGCAGGCCCGCGTGCTGGGGCAGTCCGTACGACTCGACCGCCACCTCCCGCACGCGGCGCTCCCGCAGCACCTTCCCCATCATCCTCAGCGCGTGGACGAAGCCTGCGCAGACCACGATGCGGTCGGGGTCCGCGTACACCCCGCGGGCCCGTGCCAGGTAGTCGGCGAGTACGGTACGCAGCTCGATGCGGCCCCGCGGATCGCCGTAGCCGAAGGCGTCGTTGGGCGCGCGGGTGAGGGCGCGGCGGGCCGCCTTCAGCCATTCGGCGCGGGGGAACGTCGCCAGGTCGGGCGAGCCGGGCATCAGGCTGTAGGCGGGGCTGGGGCGGGGCGGGCGGGAGCGCGGCGTCCTGGTGGCGGACGCGCGCGGCTCGGCCCGCTGCGCCACCCGGGTGCCGGAGCCCTGCCGGGCGGTGAGCCAGCCCTCGGCGACCAGTTCCGCGTAGGCGTCGGCGACCGTGTTGCGGGCGATGCCGAGGTCGGCCGCGAGCGTGCGCGACGACGGCAGCCGGGTCCCGGGTGCCAGCCGCCCCGTCCTCGCCGCCTCGCGCAGGGCCTCCATGAGCCCGGCCCGCAGACCGGTTGCGCCGGTCGGGTCGATGTGCAGGTCGGCGCCGAAAGTGGCCCAGGGATCCGTCATGGAAATGGACCATACCGGTACGCCACTCACCGCGTAGCGTCGTATGCATGACCACGAACACGCACCACCACGCGACCTCCGACCTCGTCCCCGAGCACACCCCCCGCATGCAGTGGGCCGAGCACGCCCCCGACGTCTACAAGGCGATGGCCCGTCTGGAGGCCGCGTCCCGCAAGGGGCTGGACCCGGTCGTGGCCGAACTGGTCAAGATCCGGTCCTCGCAGCTCAACCACTGCGCGTTCTGCCTCGACATGCACACCAAGGACGCCCTCGCCGCGGGCGAGTCCATCGAGCGGATCGTGCAGCTCAGCGCGTGGGAGGAGTCGCAGCACTTCTACACGCCGAAGGAGATCGCGGCGATCGAGCTCACCGAGGCGGTGACCGTCCTGACCGACGGATTCGTGCCGGACGAGGTGTACGCGAAGGCCGCGAAGCACTTCGACGAGACGGAGCTCGCCCACCTCATCGCCGCGATCATCACGATCAACGCCTGGAACCGGTTCGCCGTGTCCACCCGGATGGTCCCCGGCCACTACACGCCGGGCGACCACAGCTGACCGGCACACCCCCCGCCCCTCCCCCGTCTGGAGCCCCCGCGATGACCGCGTCCGAACTGCGCGCCCTGCACCGGGACCGCACCCCGGGTGACCCGTTGGTCCTGCCCGGCCCCTGGGACGCCGCGAGCGCCCGCGTCTTCGCGGACGCGGGGTTCCCGGCCCTGGCCACACCGAGCGCGGGCGTCGCCGCCTCGCTCGGGTACGAGGACGGGGAGACGCCCGCCGACGAGATGTTCGCGGCGGTGGCGCGCATCGCCCGTGCGGTCCCCGTCCCCGTGTCGGCGGACATCGAGGCGGGGTACGGGCTGGCGCCGCGGGAACTGGTGGAGCGGCTGCTCGCCACCGGGGCGGTCGGCTGCAACCTGGAGGACTCGGCGGACGGCGTCCTGATGGAACCGGAGCGGCAGGCGGACCGGCTGGCGGAGGTGCGCTCGGTCGCCGGGGACGCGCTCTTCGTCAACGCGCGCGTCGACACCTACGTCCGCGGCGTCCCGGCCGGTACGGACCAGGAGGCGGAGACCGTGCGCCGCGCGCGGCTGTACGTGGCCGCCGGCGCGGACTGCGTCTACCCGATCGGCGCCCCGGCCGAGTCGCTCCCCCGGCTGGCCGCCGCGGTGACCGTACCGCTCAACGCGCTCTCCCGGCCGGACGGTCCGGGCCCGCGCCGGCTCGGGGAGCTGGGCGCCGCCCGGATCACCTTCGGCCCCGGCCTCCAGCGCCGGGCCATGGCCGCCGTCCGCGGGTTCGCGGACGAGCTGCGCAAGGCCTGAGCCCGCGCCCGGCCCGTACGCACGCACCCGCTCGGAGAACGCGAACGCCCCCGACCGCAGCACTCGGCTGCGGTCGGGGGCGTCCGGCGTGACCGCCATGCCCGCGAACGGGCGGTGGACGGCCGGTGGATCAGATCAGGCCGAGCTCGCGGACCGCGTCGCGCTCCTCGGTGAGCTCCTTCACCGACGCGTCGATGCGCGCACGGGAGAACTCGTTGATGTCCAGGCCCTGGACGATCTTGTACGTGCCGTTCTCCGTGGTGACCGGGAACGACGAGATGATGCCCTCGGGGACGCCGTAGGAGCCGTCCGACGGGATGCCCATCGAGGTCCAGTCGCCCGCGGCGGTGCCGTTGACCCAGGTGTGCACGTGGTCGATCGCGGCGTTCGCGGCCGAGGCGGCGGAGGACGCGCCACGGGCCTCGATGATCGCGGCGCCGCGCTTGGCGACGGTCGGGATGAAGGTGTCGGCCAGCCAGGCCTCGTCGTTGACGAGCTCGGCGGCGTTCTTGCCGGCGATCTCCGCGTGGAAGATGTCCGGGTACTGGGTGGCCGAGTGGTTGCCCCAGATCGTCAGCTTCTTGATGTCGGAGACGGCGGCACCGGTCTTGGCGGCCAGCTGCGAGATCGCGCGGTTGTGGTCGAGGCGGGTCATCGCGGTGAAGCGCTCGGCCGGTACGTCCGGGGCGGCGGCCTGCGCGATGAGCGCGTTGGTGTTGGCCGGGTTGCCGACGACGAGGACCTTGATGTCGTCCGCGGCGTTGTCGTTGATCGCCTTGCCCTGCGGCTTGAAGATGCCGCCGTTGGCGGAGAGCAGGTCGCCGCGCTCCATGCCCTTGGTGCGCGGGCGGGCGCCGACGAGCAGGGCGACGTTGGCACCGGCGAAGCCGACGTTGGCGTCGTCGGTGATCTCGATGTTGCGCAGCAGCGGGAAGGCGCAGTCGTCGAGCTCCATCGCGGTGCCCTCGGCGGCCTTCAGCCCCTGCGGGATCTCCAGGAGACGCAGGTTGACCGGCACGTCCGGGCCGAGCAGGTGGCCGGAGGCGATGCGGAAGAGCAGCGCGTAGCCGATCTGGCCGGCTGCGCCGGTCACGGTGACATTCACGGGAGTGCGGGTCATGGCGATCTCCGTTAGACAGCTGGCGGTGGGGGCTCCTGGCCCCTGGTGCTGGACATCCCTGAATCTTGATGTGAAGAGATATCCGTCGGTCAGGCTATCCGACCCGGAACCCGGCGGCCGCCCGCCCCCCTGTGGCACCGCACACAACCGGTCACTCCCCGCGCACCCGGCCCCGGGTGCGGGCCCGCGTCCGCACCCGTGCCCTCAGCCGGCCTGTTCGGCCGTGCATCCCTGCGTACCGGAGGCGAGCGTGGCGCACGCCTGGACGTCGGCGGTCCGCTTCACCGCGACCATCGGCGTGTACGCCTCCGCGGCCGCGCCGACCGTGCCGTTCTGCCCGGCCGCCGTGCCGGCGGTGATCTCCACGGTGTCGCCGGCCGCGGCCTTCGTTATCCGCGCCCAGGCCGCCGCGCAGGTCTTGCTGTAGCGCACCTCTATGACGCTGCCGCCGACGGTGGCGCTGGAGAGCGTGCGGGCGTACTCGCCGCCGCAGCCCATGTCCTCGGGGTCCTGCCCCACGCAGTCGGCGCCGCTGCACTTCACGCCGGCGGGAAGCCTGGGCGCGCTGGTCGTCGGTGTCGGCGAGGGCGTGGGCCCTGCCGCGTCGCCCTTGGTGTCGCCGCCCGAATTCATCAGCAGGACGACGCCGGTGACGACGAGCAGGACGCCCACGACGGCCGCCGCGATCACGGCCGGTTTGCGGTTGCCCCCGGCCCCGCCCTTGCCGCCGTCGCGAGGTGCGGGCGGCGGCTGATGGCCGCCGATGCCCGCGGCGAAGGCCACGGCGGGCGGCAGTCCGTGGCCCGGGGCGGCGTCCGGCCCGGCGTGCGACTGCGGCTGCTGCGGCATCCGCGGCAGGGATCCGCGCTGGACCGGTACGGACGGTGTACGGCCCTCGCCCGGCGCCTGGTCCGCCACCGCTCCCCCCGCCGTGCCGACGGCGCCCGAGGGACGGCTCCGGCCGTGGCCCCGCGGGGTCCCGGTCTCACCGAGCGCGGCCCGCGCCTGGGTGATCCGGATGGCCTCCATCGTCATGTCGTGGCGCATCTCGGCCCGGCTCCAGGCCCGTTCCGCGAGCTCCCACATGGTGTTGAGATGGGACTGGTTGGTGCCGGTCACCTCGGCGAGCGCGACGATCGCACCGCGGGGCGCGAGCAGCCGGCCGTTCAGATACCGCTCCCACGACGTCTTGCTGTAGCCCGTGCGGTCGGCGACTGCGGCGATGCTCAGGCCGCTGCGGTCGACGAGTCTGCGCAGCTGGCCGGCGAACTCTCGGATCTGCGGGTCGAGCTCGTCCGGCAGTGCCTTCCAACGAGGCATTACTTCCCCCTACAACCACTACGACTACGACTACGACGTGACGCGCTGCTTGTGCACGCGTGTTTCCCGCTCGCTCCAGTCAGCCCGCGCTGCCCCAGGACGCGTCCGACGCGCCGCGCATGCTCCTGCCCCCTGTCCGGACCGGTGGTCTTCCGTTCCGGACTACCCAGGTAGATGCGCAAACGCAGACTGACAGTTCCTGGAGAGAGAGCGCACGGTGGCATTCAGGCGTCCGAGCGCACGTTCGCGCGCCCCCACCCGTGGCTGCCGGGCCAGTCTGCCATCGTTGCCCGTTGATCACACCGTGGCGGAATGGTCACTTCCGTGCCACAGGCCACAGTCATCCCTTGTACCGGGGAACGCCGTCCACAAGGCTGGACTCAGGACGGGGCAAGGCCGCTCAAGTCGCCGCTTACCGGAGCTTTTCGGAGCTCTTCGGGGCTTTTCGGCTCCGGTGCGCCCCGCCCTCGGTGTCCGTCCCTTCTCGGGGGAGGGGACGGACACCACCCGGCGGACCGGTGCCAGTGACCCGGATCGGCGGATCGGCGGATCGGCGGATCGGCGGATCGGCGGATCGGGTCAGCGGATCGTGAAGTGGACCGCGTCCTCCAGGAACGGGATGTCGAGCCACGGTTGGGGCTGCGCCATGAGCGACAGCATCACGATGAGGACGCCCAGCAGTCCGTACGTCACCAGGTCGGTGAAGCGGGAACGGACCGCGAGCATGCCCACCGAGGGGACCACGAGGCGCAGGACCGCACCTCCGATGAGGGCCACCCCGATCAGGATCGTGCCGATCCGGAACGCCTCGGCGAACGGATCGGTGGCCACGATCAGCAGTCCGGCCCCGGCCGTGCAGAGCACGGAGATCAGCGGCCACTGACGGGCGGGCGCCGGGGCGTCCCCGGCCGCCGCCCGGCCGCCGCCCTCGGGACGCGCGGTGTCCCGGGTGAACGACGGGAAGCGCCGCGACCGGCGTGCCGTGGACGGCGTGCCGTGGACGGGCGCCGGGTGGCTGCCGGTGCGGCCGTCCGGACCTTCGGCGGAGCCGTCGGCCGGCGCCTCGGCCGTACTCCCGTCCGCATTGCCGCCCGTAGCGCCTTCCGTACCACCGGCCGGGGCGTCGACCGCGGCGTCAGCCGCTTCCTCGCCCTGCTCGGCGGCCGGCCCGGTCGCCGGGGCGGCCCGGTCGGCCGGACTCGTACCAGCACCCATGGGGTTCCTTCCGGATCGGATCAGCCGGGTCAGACGGCGTCGGCCGCGTCGGCGTCGCGCTCGGCCGCCTCGACCACGTTGACGAGCAGCTGGGCGCGGGTCATCGGACCGACACCGCCCGGGTTCGGCGAGATCCAGGCGGCGACCTCGGCCACGCCCGGGTGGACGTCACCGACGATCTTGCCGTTCTCGTCGCGGCTGACGCCGACGTCGAGCACGGCCGCGCCCGGCTTCACGTCCTCGGGCTTGATGATGTGCGGCACACCCGCGGCGGCGACGATGATGTCGGCCTGGCGGAGGTGGGAGGAGAGGTCACGGGTACCGGTGTGGCACTGCGTCACCGTGGCGTTCTCGGACTTGCGGGTCAGCAGCAGCGGGATCGACCGGCCGATGGTGACACCGCGTCCGACGACCACGACGTGCGCACCGTTGATCTCGACCCCGTGGTGGCGGAGGAGCTCCACGACGCCCTGCGGGGTGCAGGGCAGCGGGCCCGTCTCGTTCAGCACGAGCCGGCCCAGGCTCATCGGGTGCAGTCCGTCGGCGTCCTTGGCCGGTTCCATGAGCTCCAGGACCCGGTTGGTGTCGATCCCCTTGGGCAGGGGCAGCTGCACGATGTAACCCGTGCACGCCGGGTCGGCGTTGAGCTCGCGGACGACGTCCTCGATCTCCTCCTGGGTGGCGGTGTCGGGGAGTTCGCGCTGGATGGAGCCGATGCCGACCTGCGCGCAGTCCTTGTGCTTGCCGTTCACGTACCACCTGCTGCCCGGGTCGTCCCCGACCAGCAGGGTTCCCAGGCCGGGGGTGATGCCCCGGGCCTTGAGGGCCGCCACGCGGACGGTGAGATCGGACTTGATCGCGGCTGCGGTGGCCTTGCCATCGAGAATCTGGGCAGTCATGTCCCCATACTCGCGGATGACCCCGCCCGCGGACCAATTGCAGGTGCCGGCCGTGGACACAAGGTTGCACTTGGACAACTTCTTGGGCAGCGGCTGGACAAACTTACGTCCCGCTTATAACGATGAAGGCCGCAGTGCCGCAGAAGTACCCGGGGGGCGGACCGCTGATGTTTTCTTTCCTCCGCGCGGCCGCATTCGTCCCCGTACGTCCGTTGGAGGAACGCCCCAGATGAGCTTCGGCGACCCGAACCCGAACAACCCCTACGGGCAGCAGCCCGGTCAGCCGCCCCAGGGCCAGCCCGGCTACGGCTACCCGCAGCAGGCCCCGCAGGGAGTACCGCCGCAGGGTCAGCCGGGTTACGGCTACCCGCAGCAGCCCGGCGTGCCCCCGCAGGGCCAGCCCGGCTACGGCTACCCGCCCCAGCAGCCGGGCGGCACCCTCCAGGCCAACAACGGCTACATCAACGTCCCGGGCCTCGGCACCGTCGAACTCGCCACGATGGGGCGCCGCCTGGGCGCGCGTGCGCTGGACGGCGTCGCGTACGGCATCCTCTACGCGATCTTCTCGGCGATCGGCATCGCGGGCCTCGTGGGCGCCTCGAAGACCGTCGACGACTGCAGCTCCCACGAGTACGGCACCGCCGCGTACAACCAGTGCGTGAACGACGCGGCCTCGGCCAGCGTCGGCATCGTCGCCGGCTTCTTCGGCTTCATCGCCCTGTTCGCACTGATCGCGCTGCTCTACGAGTGGCTGATGGTCTCCATCTGGGGCGCCACGCTCGGCAAGATGGTCCTGAACGTCAAGGTCGTCAAGGAGAACACCGGCCAGGCCCCCGGTCTGGGTGCGGGCTTCATCCGCTGGATCATCCCGATGGTCGGATCGCTCTTCTGCGGTCTCGGCGCGCTGCTGGTCTACCTCTCGCCCTTCTTCGACAACTCGGGCAAGCTCCAGGGCTGGCACGACCGCGCCGGCAGCACGATCGTCGTCAAGACGAAGTGAACCCGCTGACGGTGTAACCACCCTCACCGCCCGGTACGGCAAAGGCCGCCGGTCCCCCGCTCGTTGCGGGGGACCGGCGGCCTTCTGTCTTCGGGTCGGCAGGCCTTCGGGGCAGCCCGCCTCCGGGTCAGTGGAAGAAGTGGCGCGTGCCGGTGAAGTACATCGTCACGCCCGCCTTCTTCGCGGCCTCGACCACCAGCTCGTCACGGACCGAACCGCCCGGCTGGGCCACGGCCTTGATGCCGGCCGCGGTCAGGATCTCCAGCCCGTCGGGGAAGGGGAAGAAGGCGTCGGAGGCCGCGTACGCGCCCCGCGCCCGCTCCTCGCCCGCGCGCTCGACCGCGAGCTTCGCGGAGTCGACGCGGTTGACCTGGCCCATGCCGACGCCGACCGATGCGCCGTCCTTGGCGAGCAGGATCGCGTTGGACTTGACCGCGCGGCACGCCTTCCACGCGAAGGAGAGCTCCCGCAGCTCGTCGGCGGAGAGCGCCTCGCCCGCGGCCAGCGTCCAGTTGGCCGGGTCGTCGCCGTCGGCCTGGAGGCGGTCGGTGACCTGGAGCAGCGCACCGCCGTCGATGGGCTTGACCTCGACCGCGGCGGACGGGGCCTCGGGGCAGCGCAGCACGCGGATGTTCTTCTTGCGGGTGAGGACCTCGACCGCGCCGTCCTCGTACGCCGGGGCGACGATGACCTCGGTGAAGATCTCGGCGACCTGCTCGGCCATGGTGACGGTCACCGGACGGTTGACGGCGATGACGCCGCCGTACGCCGACAGCGGGTCACAGGCGTGGGCGTTGCGGTGCGCCTCGGCGATGTCGTCGGCGATCGCGATCCCGCACGGGTTGGCGTGCTTGATGATCGCGACGCACGGCTCGGCGTGGTCGTACGCGGCCCGGCGCGCGGCGTCGGTGTCCGTGTAGTTGTTGTACGACATCTCCTTGCCGTGCAGCTGCTCCGCCTCGGCGAGGCCGCCCTCGCCCGAGGTGTAGAGCGCGGCGGGCTGGTGCGGGTTCTCGCCGTAGCGCAGGACGTTCTTGCGCTCGTACGTCGCACCGGCGAAGTCGGGGAAGCCCGAGTCGTCCGCGGCGGCGTAGTCGGCGGCGAACCAGGAGGCGACGGCCACGTCGTACGCGGCGGTGTGCTGGAAGGCCTCGGCGGCGAGCCGCTTGCGGGCGGTCAGGTCGAAACCGCCCGCCTCGACGGCGGCCAGGACGTCGGCGTACCGCTCGGGGCTGGTGACGACGGCGACCGACGGGTGGTTCTTGGCGGCGGCGCGGACCATCGAAGGGCCGCCGATGTCGATCTGCTCGACGCACTCGTCGTCCGAGGCGCCGGAGGCGACGGTCGCCTTGAACGGGTAGAGGTTGACGACCACCAGGTCGAACGGCTCCACACCGAGCTCGGCGAGCTGCTCGCGGTGGGCGTCCAGGCGGAGGTCGGCCAGGATGCCGGCGTGGACGCGCGGGTGCAGCGTCTTGACGCGGCCGTCGAGGCACTCGGGGAAGCCGGTGAGCTCCTCGACCTTGGTGACCGGCACTCCGGCGGCCGCGATCTTCCCGGCGGTGGAGCCGGTGGAGACCAGCTCGACACCCGCCTCGTGCAGACCGCGCGCGAGGTCTTCGAGCCCCGTCTTGTCGTAGACACTGACCAGGGCGCGGCGGATGGGCTTATTCACCGACATGACCGAGATGAACCTTTCGTCCCTCAATGCGATAGCCGTCACGGGCGAGCCGCCCCACGGCCTCGACGAGCAGCTTGCGCTCGACTTCCTTGATGCGTTCATGGAGGGCCGCTTCGCCCTCCGGGGTGTCCTCTTCGGTCACCTCGACCACGCCCTGCGCGATGATCGGACCGGTGTCGACGCCGTCGTCGACGAAGTGGACGGTGCACCCGGTGACCTTCACGCCGTACGCGAGCGCGTCGCGCACACCGTGGGCACCGGGAAAGCTGGGAAGCAGGGCGGGGTGGGTGTTGATGAACCGGCCGCCGAACCCGGCGAGGAACTCCTTGCCCACGATCTTCATGAATCCCGCGGAGACCACGAGGTCCGGGCGGTGCTCGGCGGTGGCCGCGGCGAGCGCCGCGTCCCACTCCTCGCGGGTCGCGTGATCCCTGACCCGGCACACGAAGGTGGGAAGCCCGGCACGCTCGGCCCGTTCCAGACCGGCGATGCCGTCACGGTCCGCACCGACCGCGACGATCCGGGCGCCGTACCCCTCCGGATCGTCACCGATGACGTCGAGCAGGGCTTGGAGGTTCGTACCGGAACCGGAGACCAGGACGACCAGGCGGGCCGGTCCGGCGGAGGAGAGCGGGGAGGCCACGGCTGGGCCCTTTCTCGCGTGTGGAGCAGTTCGAAGCGGCCGCACCACCCGCCGCGTTGCGGGAGCAGCGGCACGGCGGCCATGCTGTTTGTACGGTCGTACGAATGAATCACGCCCCCCGATACGGGGAACTCTACGAACGAGCCGACCGTCAGCAACGATACCGGCACCTCGGGAAGCCCTTGTCTGACGGGGGTGAGGGACCGGTGACCACAGGGGTCCCCGCAGGGGTCCGCGGGGGCGGGGCCGCCGGATGACAGCTGTCGGCCACCGCGCCTGTACTCCCCGCTTTCGGCCCCTCCGCGCCGGAGGGTAGCGTCAGGGGACAGCGCACCGTCCGCCGGGCGGACATGACGAGATGGGGAAGACGTTCACCACATGCCGGACCGACGCCGCACCGCCTTCCGCCACCCGCTGCCCGAGCGGGCCTCACTGCTGATGCGGGAGCGCCAGTCCCCCACGCCGGGCTCCTCTTCGTCCTCCTCCAGCCCCTCTTCCTCCGGCCCCTCTTCTTCCTCCTCCACGCCGTCCGGGGCATCCGGACCGGGGGACGACAACCCCTTCGCCCCGCCGCCCGAGGACCGTCCCGACCAGCCGTGGCAGCCGCGCCACCCGGTCAACGGCGGTACGAACGGGAACGGGAACGGCGAGGGCAACGGCGGCTCCGGGGACGCGCCCGAGGGCGACCCCTCCGACGACCGCCCCGTCTGGGGCAGCCAGTGGAGCAGCCACCAGCCGGGGCGCCAGAACGGCACCTTCGGCGGACGGCCCACCGGTCCGGGCGGGCCGAACGGCCAGGGCGGCCAGGAGAAGCCCCCCGGCGGCATGCGCTGGGACCCCACCGACCCGGTCCAGCGCCGCGCGCGCTACTCGCTGCTCTCCGGCATGTGGGCCTTCTTCTTCGCCATCTTCGACTTCCCGGAGATCGCCCTCCTGCTCGGCGCACTCGCCACCTACTGGTCGATCAGCGCGCTGCGGGCCAAGCCGAAGGAGCCGTCGGCGACCGGCGGGACCACCGGTCCGGCCGGACCGGCCGCGACTCCCGGCACGCCCGCCGTCGGCCAGGGGCCGGGCACCGCGCCCGGTACGCCGTACGGGCCGGCCCAGGCCCCGGGATCCGCGGCAGCGGGCCCGCCGGCGAACAACTACCTGCAGCGCGGCAGCCGGCAGCAGACGACGGCCGCGGTCAGCGGTCTGGTGACGGCCCTGATCGCCCTGTCGATCGTCGCGACGACGTTCACCGTGCAGCTGGTCTACCGGGACTACTACACCTGCGTGAACGACGCCCTCACCAAGTCGGGGCAGATCGCCTGCAACGACCTGCTGCCGAAGCCGCTGGAACCCTTCTTCGGCGTCAAGAAGTAGCGTCCGGCGGACCGGCCCCCGCGGGCCGGTCCGCCGGGGCGTCGCCCGCTGACACGTCAGGCGGTGACGCCTCGTCCGTCTCCGCGTCGGCCGGCTTCGTCTCCGCCGGCTTCGCGTCTGCCACCTTCCTGTCCGCCGGCTTCGTGTCCGCCGGCTTCGCGTCTGCCGCCTTGATGCCGGCCGCCTTCGCGTGCCAGGGGTCGGTGGGCAGGAAGTCGTACGGTTCGAACTCGTCGTCCCCGCTCCCGTCCCCGTCCCCAGGGCGGGGGCCCGTCGGTGCCGCGCCCCGGCCGGCGGAGGGGCGGGGCACGGGCACGGAAGGCCCCTCCGCCCCGGCGCCCTCCGGCGCCTCGGCCGTCTCCCGCTCGGCTGCCGTACCCCCGCGCAGCCGCCAGGCCCGCAGCAGCAGCGCCATCGGAACGGCGAGCGCCGCCGTCCACGCCAGGGCCGCCGCTCCCGTCAGCCACCACACCGGGCCGAACTCCGCCAGTGTCCGGGTCCCGAGCGGGCCACCGGCCGCCGCCGCCAGCAGCGCGGCGCCGATCCCGCAGCCGACCGCTCCCAGCCCGGTGGTGAGCGCCGTCTCCCGCAGGGTCCACGCCTCCTCGCGCTCGCCGTGCGCGGGCGCCGCCCTCCGTACGGTGAACCAGGCGACCGTCAGGGCGGCCGCGACCGGCACCGCGGCGGTAGCCCAGTTCAGGGGCGTCCCGGACCCCTGGGCCGGCAGCGCGGCCAGCAGGGGGAAGTTCGGCAGCGCCGGGCGCCCCGAGAAGGCGAGCGGTCCGGCCGTGGAAGCCGTCCCGAGCGCGAATCCGGGGCCGAGCCCGTACGCCGCACCCCACACCGCGGCGTTCGGCACCAGCGCCAGCGCCAGCAGGAGCACCGCGAACCGCCCGGCCCAGTCGCCGGACAGCCGCAGGAAGGACTCCTGGACCGGCTCCGCGTGCCACACCAGCGCCGCCGCGGTCACCAGCGCACCCCCGCCGAACAGGACCGCCACGCCGGCCGTCGCGGACCGGCCCACCGCCTCCGCGCGCCGGGCGAACCGGGTGCGGGCCATCGCCTCGTGCAACCGCACCGGCGCCCAGGAGGGCGGCGGCCCGAGCGGGCGCCCCGACGCCGTCCACACCCCGGCCGCCGCCGCAGCCGCCACCACGAGGGCCGACGGGAACAGCAGGGACAGTGGGCGCGCGGACAGCGAGGCGCCCCGCGCGTAGAGCGCCACAGCCGTCCCGACCAGCAGGTATCCCGCGGTCACCAGGGCGAACGCACCCCCGGCCGAGGGCGCGCGCTGCCCCTCGTCGGGCTCCAGCACGTCCCTGGCCGCCCGGTGCACCAGCCAGACCGGCAGGACGGTGAGCAGCAGGGGCACGACGCCGACCGGGGCCGGGGTCCCGGTCAGGGTGTCGGTCCTGATCAGTTCGGCGCCGTGCGCGAGCAGCCAGAGTCCGGCCGCCGCGTGGAAGGCCGCGCCGGGGCCGCTGTCGGGGGCCGGGGAGCAGATCCACAGCACCACCACGAGCACGGCGACGGAGCCCAGTCCGAGCCCCGCCGCGAGCGCCCCGCGCAGGAGCGCCCGGGCCGACGCGGCGGACCGCCCCCGCTCTGCCGACAACAACGGGCCGCGTTCGGTCATTTGGGTCACACCGCAATGCTCCCAACGACACGCGCTTATTCCGTGTAACGGGCGAACGGCCGTTGTGTCGCCCAATATACGGTTATGTACTTTTTCACCCAGTGCAGGCCGGGCGGGGGGACCTCATGACACAGAGCACGACCGGCACGGCCGCTGCCCACCCGCTCCCCTCACCCAAGGAGCGACGCAGGCTGCGGGAGGCCAGGTCACTGAGTGAGGAGCAGGTCGCAGCGGCCGTGGGCGTCACCCGGGCCACGGTCCGGGCCTGGGAGACGGGCCGCACCAGCCCGCGCGGACGCAAGCGTGCGACCTATGCGCGGCTGATCGGAACGGGTGGCACCCGGCCCGCCTCACGGCCCTCCCTCGTCAAGCGGGGCACACCGAACACCCGGACGAAGGATGCCGGGCAGCCGGCGGCATCCGCACCCCCGACCCGCCCGCCGACCCCTGTCGAAGCACCCGGGAGCGACGTCATGAACCCGACCGAGCCCGGCACGACCGCGCCCGAGGGGCCGGAGGCGACAGTGGCGCCGGAGGCACCCGAGACCCCCGAGGCGACAGGGGCGACAGGGGCGACGGCGGAATCAGTAGGGGGTGGCGAGAGCGACACGGCCGATGCGGCCGATGCGGCCGGTGCGGTCGAAGGCGACGACGAGGTCGAAGCGGGCGGGCCCTCCCCCGCCGAGGCCTTCGACGCCCTGTACCAGCACACCGCGGCCGCGCTCTTCCGCCAGACCTACCTGCTGACCGGCCGCCGCGCCCTCTCCCGGGAGGCCGTCGGCAAGGCCTTCGAGCTGGCCTGGCAGCGCTGGCCCGAGGTCGCCGTGGACCGGGACCCGGTGGGCTGGGTCCGGGCGGCCGCCTACGAGCACGCGATGTCGCCGTGGCACCGGCTGCGCCGCGAGCACCGCCATCCCGATCCGCCGCCCGAGGCGCCGGGCCCGCGCGCCCTGCTCGACGCGTTGCTGTCCCTGCCGCCCTCGTACCGCCGCACCCTGCTGCTGTACGACGGCGTAGGACTGGGGCTGCCGGAGACCGCGGCGGAGACGGAGGCGAGCACTCCGGCGGCGGCGGGGCGGCTGATGACCGCACGGGCCGCCGTCACCGAGCGGCTGCCCGAGCTCGCGGAGCCGTCGGAACCCGCCGGGCAGTCCGCGGTGCTGCATGAGCACCTCGGCGCGCTCGCCCGCGCCCAGCCCGCGTCCTCGCTGCCGGTCCCGGAGCTGATCCGTACGGGCAGTGAGCGCAAGGCGCAGCTCTGGACCCGGGCCGCGATCGCGTTCACCGTGCTGCTGATCGGGCTGACGCTGATCACCCTGGCGACGGCCCCGACGCGGTACGAGACGCCCGAGTCACCCGCGCAGAGGGTGGGCGGGGTACCGCCGGTCGGCGGTCCGCAGAAGCTGACGCCGCAGGACAGGAAGCTCCAGAAGAAGCTCGGCGGCGAGCTGGGACGCGGTACGCCCCGGCTGGTCCCCCGGGCCGGCTGACCCGGCGCGTCCGGGAAGCGGAAGCTCCCGGCACGCAAAGACGCGGGCCCGTACCCCGGTGGGGGTACGGGCCCGCGTCTTGTGCGGAACACGCGTCCGCGGTGCGCTCAGCACACGTCGAACGAGTCGAACGCGTCAGGCGCGCCGGACGCTTCAGGCGCCGAGGATCTCGCGCGCCAGCTTGGCGGTCTCGGTCGGCGTCTTGCCGACCTTGACGCCGGCGGCCTCAAGGGCCTCCTTCTTCGCCTGCGCGGTGCCGGAGGAGCCGGAGACGATGGCGCCGGCGTGGCCCATGGTCTTGCCCTCGGGGGCGGTGAAGCCCGCGACGTAACCGACGACCGGCTTGGTGACGTTCTTCGCGATGAAGTCCGCCGCACGCTCCTCGGCGTCGCCGCCGATCTCGCCGATCATGACGATCAGGTCGGTCTCGGGGTCGGCCTCGAACGCCGCGAGGGCGTCGATGTGCGTCGTACCGATGACCGGGTCGCCACCGATGCCGACGGCGGACGAGAAGCCGATGTCACGGAGCTCGTACATCATCTGGTAGGTCAGCGTGCCGGACTTGGACACGAGACCGATGCGGCCGGGCTTGGTGATGTCGCCCGGGATGATGCCGGCGTTGGACTGGCCGGGGGTGATCAGGCCGGGGCAGTTCGGACCGATGATCCGGGTCTTGTTGCCCTTGGCGTTGGCGTACGCCCAGAAGGCGGCCGAGTCGTGGACCGCGATGCCCTCGGTGATCACGACGGCGAGCGGGATCTCGGCGTCGATCGCCTCGATGACGGCGGCCTTGGAGAAGGCCGGCGGCACGAAGAGGACGGACACGTTCGCGCCGGTCTTCTCCATCGCCTCGGCGACGGAGCCGAAGACCGGTACCTCGGTGCCGTCGAACTCGACGGTCGTGCCGGCCTTGCGCGGGTTCACGCCGCCGACGATGTTGGTGCCGTCGGCGAGCATGAGCTTGGTGTGCTTCATGCCCGTCGCGCCGGTCATCCCCTGGACGATGACCTTGCTGTCCTTGGTGAGGAAGATAGCCATGGTGGTCTGAGTCCCTCTTCCTTACTTCGCAGCCGCGGCGAGCTCGGCGGCCTTGTCGGCCGCGCCGTCCATGGTGTCCACGCGCTGGACCAGCGGGTGGTTGGCGTCGGAAAGGATCTTGCGACCCAGCTCCGCGTTGTTGCCGTCAAGGCGCACGACGAGCGGCTTGGTGACCGCCTCGCCCTTGGTCTTGAGCAGCTCGAGCGCCTGGACGATGCCGTTGGCGACCTCGTCACAGGCGGTGATGCCACCGAAGACGTTGACGAACACGGACTTGACGTCCGGGTCGCCGAGGATGATCTCCAGGCCGTTCGCCATGACCTCTGCGGAGGCGCCGCCACCGATGTCGAGGAAGTTGGCGGGCTTCACGTTGCTGTGGTTCTCACCGGCGTACGCGACGACGTCCAGGGTCGACATGACCAGACCGGCACCGTTACCGATGATGCCGACCTCGCCGTCGAGCTTGACGTAGTTGAGGTTCTTGGCCTTGGCGGCAGCCTCGAGCGGGTTGGCTGCGGCCTTGTCCTCGAGCGCCTCGTGACCCGGCTGACGGAAGTCGGCGTTCTCGTCGAGAGACACCTTGCCGTCCAGGGCCAGGATGCGGCCGTCCTTGGTCTTCACCAGCGGGTTGACCTCGACGAGGAGCGCGTCCTCGGCGACGAAGGTGTCCCACAGGGTCACCAGGGCCTCGGCGACACCCTCGGCCACGTCGGCCGGGAACTTCGCCTGGGCCACGATCTCGCGGGCCTTGACGATGTCGACGCCGTCCACGGCGTTGACCGGGACCTTCGCGAGGGCCTCGGGGGTCTTCTCCGCGACCTCCTCGATGTCCATGCCGCCCTGCACCGAGGCCATGGCCAGGAAGGTGCGGTTGGTGCGGTCGAGGAGGTACGAGACGTAGTACTCCGCCTCGATCTCCGGAGACAGCTCGGCGATCATCACGTTGTGGACCGTGTGGCCCTTGATGTCCATGCCGAGAATGTCGGTCGCCCGGGCGACCGCCTCGTCGGGGGTGGCGGCCAGCTTCACGCCACCGGCCTTGCCGCGGCCGCCGACCTTCACCTGCGCCTTGACGACGGACTTGCCGCCCAGCCGCTCGGTCGCCTCGCGGGCTGCCTCAGGCGTGTCGATGACTTCACCGGCCAGCACCGGTACACCGTGCTTGGCGAAGAGGTCCCTCGCCTGGTACTCGAACAGGTCCACGCGCGTCCGTCCCTTATCAAATGGTCTCGCGGTTGGTTTTCTGCGTGGGCGTGCCGCGAGGGGCAACGTGACTGCTCTGTCACTAGGGAGGCGCACACGGTGACCGAATACGCGGCATGTCCATCTCGCAGGTTATCCCCGAGCCCCGCATGACCCTAAATCGCAGCTGGCACCTGGGCGGTGATTACGGTCACAGATCGCCCTGGTGGCCGGGTCGCAGTGGACAAAACGGCACGTGGGGAGTGCCGGGCGCCGCCCGGCGGACCGGGCGGTCCCCCTGGTCCGGACCGGAGAGGGTCCGGAGCGTACGGGAGACCGCCCGCCGCTCTCAGATCCCCTGGAGCGGGTACGCCGGAGCCGTGACGGAGTGCGCCGGGGACAGCGCGGACACCGCTGCCGGGGCCGACGACACGGTGTCGGAGACGTACGCGGGGGTGACCGAGGTCAGCCCCTGGGAGCCGTACGCCGCGTGCGCCACCGTCGGACGGGCGTCGTCGCCCACCGTGGAGACGAGTCCGCCCGCGAACGGCCGGGCCTCGGAGCCGACGCCCTCGGCGAGCGGCATCACCTGGGCGGTGACCCCCTGCGCGAACGGGGCGACGGCATCCCCGGTCAGCCCCTGGGCCAGCGGCCGGACCTCGGAGACGACCCCCTCGGCGAACGGCTGGACCGAGCCGGTCACTCCGTACGCCAGCGGCTGGACCTCGGTCGTCACGCCCTGGACGAAGGGCGCGGCGGCCCGCGTCACGACCCCGTCGGCGAACGGCGTGACCTCACCCGTGACTCCCTGGACGAGGCCGGAGACATCACCGAGCGCCTGCCCGACCACCGGCAGTACGGCGGAGACGACATCTGCGGCGACGGGCGGCAGCACGGCGTCGGAGGTCTGTCCGACGACCGGTGCGGCCTGGGTGAGAGCACCTTCGGCGGTGGACCTGGTGGTGTCGAGCGCGTAGGGCGCAGCGGTCCGGACGTAGTCCCGGCCGATGTTCTGGCCGATGTCACGGCCGATGTTCCGGCCAGCGTCCTGTCCGGCGTTCTGGCCGTAGCCGGGGAGCTGCTCGATCGGGCCGAAGAGGTAGTCGACGGATGCTTCGGGGGTGGGGGTGCCGACGGTCCCGATGGGGTCGGTGGCGGTGGCGGGGATGGCGTCGGTGGCGTCGGGGATGGTGTCCGCTGCGTGGGCGGGTGCGTGGCCGGCCGCGGTGCTCCGGGCGGTGGACGCGGCGTCGGCGGCCTTCGCGCGGGCGGTGTCGGCGGTGTCCCGGAGGCCTTCGGCCTTGGTGACCGCGTCGGCGCCGTCGATGCCGCCGAGGGTGTCGGTCAGGCTGCTCACGTCGGCCGCATCGGCCACGTCGGCCGCGTGGTCGGGGGTGGACAGCGGGAGGGAGACGGGCAGTTCGTCCGCACTGGCGGCGGCGGTACCGAGGGCCCACATACCGGTGGCCGTGGCAGCGACGGCTATGGAACGGCGGATGTTCTTGTGCATGGGTGTGTCAGATCCTTCGAACGTGTTCGGCGGTCCGGAGTACGTCCGGACGGCGGGCAGACCTGTTCCGCCCCCGCGCGGCAGGTCGGAGCGGGGAACGGGCTGCCCTAGCCGGGAAATTCGAGGATGTCGCCGGATCTGTCACGGACCGGCGCCGTGGTGGCCGGCAGGCCGGCGCCACGGACGAGTCCGAAGGAGGTTCCGTCCGCGAGCGGAACGGCCTGCTGGTCTCCGCCACGGGGCGGGTGGACCTCGGCGGGCGCGGAATGCCCCCGGCCGTCGGCGGGCCCGAAGGGGCCCCGGTGCGCGGGGCGGTGGTCCCCGGCAGCCGCCCGGTGCGGAGCGGCCGCCGTGTCGCGCGACGCGGAATATCCGGGCGGTACGGGGGCGGTGCGGGACAACGCCGTGGTCACGGGGCCCGGCGCGGCCGGGTGACCCTGCGCGGCGTCGGTGTCCGCACCTGCGTCTCCGTCCGGGGACGGGTCGGCCGACGGCGCCTCCGGGGTGACCGGCAACGCCGGTACCGGCAGCGGCAACGGCAGCGGCCATGCGACCGGGAGTGCCGACGCGATGTCGTGCTGGATGTCGCGCCTGATGTCGCGCAGGCCGGTGCCCGCCGAATCCACCGTCTTCTCGACGACCCGGCCGACGGGCCGGGCCGCGGGCCGGACGGCCTCGCCGAGGACGGAGGGCACTTCCCGTACGGACTGCGTCCCCGGTACGGACTGCTCCTTCGGCACGGGGCGCGCCTCCCGTACGGGCTGCGCCTCCCGCACCGGCCGTGCCTTCGACGCCGGCTGCTGCGCCTTCCGCACCGGCCTCGTCTTCGGCACCGGCTGAGGGGCAGTCACCGGTGCCACCGCATCCGCGGCAGCATCGCGCGTCTGCTGCCGGACGTCCTGGACCTGTTGCACCAGCGGGTGCTGGTCCGGCTGCCGGTCCGGCTGCTGCTCCGCGTGGGCGCGTGCGCCGAAGAGCAGGCCCAGTGCGAGCAGCCCGCCGAGGAACAGCGCCACCTGCAACGCTCGGCGGCCGGCCGCTCCGCGCCGGAGGCGCGGAGCGGTGGCGGGACCGGCGGCTGCGGTGGTCACGGGGGAAGCGAGCCCTCTCAGGATGGCGGGGACCGCGGAATGCGTGCCTCCGCGGACGTCGGGACGATGCTTGCACGAGTCGCCCGGGGTCACGCAAGTCCCTTGTTACTGATGGGTCTCCTTGTCCGGTATGGGCAGGGGTCGTTTCTCGATCGCGGCCGCCATCACGTCCGGGAAGAGGTCCGGGGTGCAGGCGAAGGCCGGAGCCCCCAGGGCGGAGAGTGCCGCTGCGTGGTCGCGGTCGTAGGCGGGCGCGCCCTCGTCCGAGAGGGCGAGCAGGGTCACGAACTGCACGCCGGACGCCTTCATCGCGGCGACCCGCTTCAGCATCTCGTTGCGGATACCCCCCTCGTACAGGTCGCTGATGAGGACGACGACGGTCTCGGCGGGACGGGTGATCCTGGACTGGCAGTAGGCGAGCGCCCTGTTGATGTCGGTGCCGCCGCCGAGCTGGGTCCCGAAGAGCACGTCGACGGGATCGTCCAGCTGGTCGGTGAGGTCGACCACCGCCGTGTCGAAGACGACGAGTCTGGTGCGCAACGTGCGCATGGAGGCCAGCACGGCGCCGAAGACCGAGGCGTACACGACGGACGCCGCCATCGAGCCAGACTGGTCGATGCAGAGGATGACGTCCTTCTTCACGGACCGCGCGGCCCGCCCGTAGCCGATGAGCCGCTCGGGGACGATCGTGCCGGCCCCGTCCTCGCCGGGGAGGGTCAGGTAGTTCTTGAGGTTGGCCCGGATCGTGCGGTCCCAGTCGATGTCGTGGTGGCGCGGCCGGCTGACCTTCGCCGAACGGTCCAGCGCACCCGTGAGCGTGGCCCGGGTGCGGGTGGCGAGCTGCCGCTCCAGTTTCTCGACGACCTTGCGGACAACGGCCCGTGCGGTCTCCTTCGTCGTCTCGGGCATCACCTTGTTGAGCGAGAGCAGGGTGCCGACAAGATGGACGTCCGCCTCGACGGCCTCCAGCATCTCCGGTTCGAGCAGGAGCGCGGAGAGGCCGAGGCGGTCGATGGCATCACGCTGCATGACCTGGACGACGGACGTGGGGAAGTACGTCCGGATGTCACCGAGCCAGCGGGCCACGGACGGGGCGGAGGCCCCGAGTCCGGCCGTACATCCCGCGCCGCCCCGGCCGCCGGGCCGGCCCCCGCCCTCGTACAGCGCGGTCAGTGCGCCGTCCATCGCGGCGTCCCGGCCGGTGAGGGTGCATCCGGTGCCCTGCTCGCTGTCCGCGCCCAGCACCATGCGCCACCGCCGCAGCCGCTCCCCGTCGCCGCCGGTCACACCCGCCTCTGCGGACGCGGGCGTTGTCGCGGACCCGGTCGCGGACCCGGTCGCGGACCCGGTCGCGGACCCGGTCGCGGACCCGGTCGCGGACTCGGTATCGGGCTCGGTATCGGGCTCGGTCGCGGACTCGGCCGCCGTCGTGGTCGCGGACACAGCGGGCGCGGACGCGTCCTCGGTCGATCCGTCGTTCGTCGTCATCCCGTGGCCCCCAGCTCTTCCTCATCGTTGTCGGGTGTCACCGTCACCGTCGCCGTCACCGTCACCGTCGCCGTCGCCTTCGCGGCGTCCAGGCCGAGCAGCAGGCGCAGCACCGGTATCACCGCGTCCGCACGCGGCCCGTCGAGGACCGGTCCGAATCCGGGGGCCGTGGAGGCGTGCCCCGGCACCCCTCCGGAGTCCCGGCCGCCCGTGCCGGTGGCGGCGGGGCCGCGCCGGACGAGTTCGCCGAGCGTGCGCCGCACGCCCGGCTCGTACGCCGAGAACGTGCGGCGCAGCAGTGGCAGCACATCGGTGAAGGTGTCCGCGGAAACCCCGCTGAGCCAGGAGTCGACCAGGGCGAGCAGCTGCTCGTCGTGGACCAGGAGCATGCCGCCGCCGGCCGCCCCGCCGACGAAGCCCTCGATCCATGCTGCGGCGTCGGCGGGCGGTGTGCCGGGCGACAGGGCGAGCCCCATCAGCCGGGCGGCCTCGTCCTGCGCGAGGTGGCCGTCGTCGAGCAGCAGCCGGGTGGCGCGGCCCCGGATCACTCCCGCGACGGTGTCCCGGGCGGCGAGCTTGTGCAGCACGGCACGCCAGCGCTCCCGGAGCCCGTCCGCGGTCGCCGGTACGGCTCCGGCGAGCAGTCCGATCGCCGTGTGGACGCCGTCCACCTGAGCGCGCAGCGCGGCCGCCCCGTCGGCGTCGAGCCCGGTGCAGGCGGGCGGCAGTCCGACGCAGATCCGCTCCGCGAGGCCGGCCGCGACCTCGCCGAGAGCGGCGGTGTCCGTCGAGCGGACGTCCCCGTAGCGCAGGGTGCGGGCCAGGGCCGGCAGGGCGTCGGCGAGGTGGCCGACATCGGCGTCGAGTGCGGCACGGTCGGCGAGGACCCGCATCACGACGGGCAGCGCTTCGGGCAGTTCGGCGAGCAGGCACCGTTCGGCGAGGGCGGTCACCTCGGCGAGGGCGGTGGCCGCCAGGGCCTCCGACTCGGCGCGCGCGGTGGCGGCGGCGAGCACGGTGGTGCCCCATACGCCCGCCTCCGCGACCCGTACGTACAGCTCGGGCTCCCATCGCAGCCGCCAGCTCTCCCGGAAGGTGCCGGTGCTCCCCCGGCCCGCGGCGGGTTCGCCCCAGCCGACGCCGAGGAGGCGCAGCCGGTGCAGCAGCCGGCTGCGGGCCGCGTCGGTCTCCTTGCGGAGGTCGAGCTCCAACTCCCGCTCGGACGCCTCGGGTTTGAGCCGGAGGGTGCGCTGCTGCCGGTTGAGGTCACGCTGCAGCGGCACGGCCGGGGCATTGTCGGGCACTTCGCCGAGGGTCACGCCGACGACGAGGCGGTCGCGGACGAGGGCGAGCGGCACGTCGGAGCCCTCGCACATCACGGCGCGCACGGCGTCGGTCGTCTCGCTCAGTCCGGCGAGCGGCCGGCCGCGCATGGCGGCGAGGGTGTCGGCGAGCCGGACCGCCTCGATGACATGGGCGCTGGACACGAACCGGTCCTCGTCGCGCAGGAGTCCGGCGACCTTGGTCATCCAGCGTTCGATGGGGCGGTCCGGGGCGTCGAAGAGGTGCCCGTACCAGCCGGGCGAGTCGATCCCCGCCCCGTAGCCGCTGTGCCGGGCGAGCCGCTGGTGGGTCCAGGGCACCCAGGTCAGCTCGGTCTTGACCTTGGGGAGGCCCTTGAGGAGGGCACGGTCGGCGGTGAGCGTCGTCCTCGCTTCGAGCGCGGGCACGTGCCAGGCGCCGCAGACCACGGCGAAGGCGCCGCCGAACTCCTTGCGTGCGGCGCGGAGCTGGACGCGCATGTACGCCTCGCGGACCGCGTCCCTGGGGTGCCCGCCGTCCCCGTACACCTCGCGCAGGGCGGTCATCGCCTCGCCGACCGCGGCGAAGGCGGCCAGCGGGTCGGCGACGGCCTGGGAGCCGCCGGTCACTGTGCCCGGCAGGCCGGGAACGCGGTGCTCGACGACGTCCTCCCACCAGCGCTCGGGGTCGTCGTACCCCGCCGTCTCGGCCAGCACCCGGATGGGGTCGACGGGCACGAGCCGCGTCTCGTCGTCCTGTTCGGCGCCCTCCCCAGGCCGCCCGGCCCGCTCGCCCTCCTCCTCCATGGCCAGCGAGTGCGCGGCGGGCAGGTCGATGAAGCGGACCGGGACGCCATGCGTCAACGCCCAGCGGATCGCGACCCATTCGGGCGAGAACGCGGCGAGCGGCCAGAAGGCGGCCCGCCCCGGGTCGTCCACCGCGTGGGCGAGCAGGGCGACGGGCGGCCGCATCTGCTCGTCGGCGGCGAGCGGCAGCAGGGCGTCGCCCTCGGGCGGGCCCTCGATGAGCACCGCCTGCGGCCGCGCGGCGTCCAGGGCGGCGCGGACGGCGCGGGCCGAGCCCGGCCCGTGGTGCCGCACCCCCAGCAGCAGAGGCCCCGCGGGCTGGGTGCCGGTCATACGGAGACCTCACGGCAGGCTCGGTAGAAGTCCTTCCAGCCGTCCCGCTCGCGCACCACGGTCTCCAGATACTCCTGCCAGACCACCCGGTCGGCCGCCGGGTCGCGGACGACCGCGCCGAGGATGCCGGCGGCGACGTCCCCCGGGCGCAGCACGCCGTCGCCGAAGTGGGCGGCGAGGGCCAGGCCGTTGGTGACGACGGAGATGGCCTCGGCCGTGGACAGGGTCCCCGAGGGGGACTTGAGCTTGGTCCGGCCGTCGGTCGTGACGCCGTCGCGCAGCTCGCGGAAGACGGTGACCACGCGGCGGATCTCCGCGAGGCCCTCGGGTGCGGCCGGCAGGTCGAGCGAACGGCCGACCTGGTCGACGCGGCGGGAGACGATGTCGACCTCCGCCTCGGGGGTGGCGGGCAGCGGCAGCACGACGGTGTTGAAGCGGCGGCGCAGCGCGCTGGACAGTTCGTTGACCCCGCGGTCGCGGTCGTTGGCCGTGGCGATCACGTTGAAACCGCGGACGGCCTGGACCTCCTGGCCCAGCTCGGGCAGGGGCAGGGTCTTCTCCGACAGGATCGTGATCAGCGAGTCCTGGACGTCGGCGGGGATGCGGGTGAGCTCCTCGATCCTGGCGGTCATGCCCTCGGACATGGCACGCATCAGCGGGCTGGGCACCAGCGCGTCACGGCTGGGGCCGTGCGCGAGCAGCTGCGCGTAGTTCCATCCGTAGCGGACGGCCTCCTCCGGGGTTCCTGCGGTGCCCTGGACGAGGAGGGTGGAGTCGCCGCTGACAGCGGCCGCGAGGTGCTCGGAGACCCAGGTCTTGGCGGTGCCGGGCACGCCGAGGAGGAGCAGCGCCCGGTCGGTGGCGAGCGTGGTGACGGCGACCTCGACCAGGCGGCGCGGGCCCACGTACTTCGGTGTGATCACCGTGCCGTCGGGCAGGACACCGCCCAGCAGATAGGTGGCGACGGCCCACGGGGAGAGCCGCCAACGGGCGGGACGGGGGCGGTCGTCGGCTGCGGCGAGCGCCTTCAGCTCCTCGGCGAAGGCGTCCTCGGCATGCGGGCGCAGGGCCTCGGCGCCAGCGACTGCGGTGGTTTCGGACACGGTCATGGATCCCCCTCCAGATCGGTCGACCCGATGTGCTTCCCACCGTGCACCATGCCACTGACAATCGGCCTTCCCGCAGGTCAGGGCCCGTTGTCAGTGGTGCGGCCTAACGTCGTTCCCATGCTGCTGACTGACGGGGGAGAACCCTTGGGCGCCGCTGCTCCGGCGGCGCGCTGGACGGTGGAGCAGGTCCTGGCCCTGGCTCCTGACGACGCCTCACGCAAGGCGGGGAACAAGCTGGGTTCGGCCGGTTGGTGGTCGGACACCGGAGAGGACGCTTCGGGTGCGGTGTGGGGGCTGTGCCGGGGCAGCGGAAGCAAGCCGTACCGGACGGTGGTCGACACCACCGGTCCGGCGTACACGTGCAGTTGCCCCAGCCGGAAGTTCCCGTGCAAGCACGCGCTGGGCCTGCTGCTGCTCCGCGCCTGCGACGGTCCGGCGCCGGCCGCCGGCGATCCGCCCGACTGGGCCGGTGAGTGGCTGGCGGGCCGTCGCGCCCGCGCCGCCGCGAAGGCCGGGTCCGCGGCCACGGCGGGAGCCGACGGCGGTCCGGCGGGCGTCGGCCCGGCCGATCCCGAGGCCGCCCGGCGCCGCGCCGAGCGCCGTGCCACGCGGATCGACGGCGGTGCGCAGGAGCTGGAACAGCGCCTGACCGACCTGTTGCGCGGCGGGCTGGCCGCGGCCGAGCAGTCGGGGTACGGGCTGTGGGAGGAGACGGCGGCGCGCATGGTCGACGCGCAGGCGCCCGGTCTGGCGGGCCGGGTGCGGGAGTTGGGTGCGATACCGGCCTCCGGTCCGGGCTGGCCGGTCCGGCTGCTGGAGGAGTGCGCGCTGCTGCACCTCCTGGACACGGCGTGGCTGGGCATCGACCGGCTGCCGCCGCCACTGGCGGCGACGGTCCGCACCCGGGTCGGCCTGACAGCCCCCGCTGAAGGGCCGCCGCTCCGTGACCACTGGCTGGTCCTCGCGCAGTACGACACCCCCGACGGCAAGATCGTCAGCCGCCGCATCTGGCTGTACGGCAGGGAGTCGGGCCGCACCGCGCTGTTGCTGTCCTTCGGCGCCGCCGGGCGCTCCCCCGCACAGGCTCTGCCGGTGGGGGTCACGCTCGACGCCGAGCTCACGCCCTACCCGGGTTCCGGACAGCTACGGGCCGAGCTGGGGCCGCAGTTCGGCCTGACCGCACCGGCCGCACCGCCTCCGCCGGGGGTCCCGGTCACCGAGGCGACCGCCGCGTACGGGCGGGCCCTGGGCGACGATCCATGGCTGGAGTCCTGGCCGGTGACCTTGCGCGATGTCATACCCGTGCCGTCCGCGGACGGCTGGCAGCTGGCCGACGCGGAAGGGGGCGCGGCCCTGCCCGTCGCCTCCGCCGCGGTGGCGCGGCCGGCGCTCTGGAAGCTCGTCGCGCTCTCGGGCGGCGGCCCGCTCACCGTCTTCGGCGAATGCGGCCACCGCGGCTTCGACCCGCTCGCGGCCTGGCCGGCCGGAAGCGAGGGCGCCGCCGCAGCGACGGAGTCCGTTACTCACCCCCGGGCAACCGGCGCGACTACGACCGCCGTCGCGACCGCCACCGCCTCTCCCACCACCGTCGAGACCGTGCCGCTCATCTGACTCCTGGAGGAGGAGCGATGCCTCGTACCACCGCACCTGCACCCTCACCCGCACCCACGCTCGCGTCCACGCCATGGGAGGAGCTCGTCACCTCGGCGCTGCTCGGCACGGACCGCCGCCCGCCGGGGACGGCTCCCGGCACCGGACCGGACGGCGCCGCCGCCGCGCTCCTGGATGCCGCCGCTCTGCACACCGTCCGGCGCCGGGCGGGGCTGCTGCCCGCCCCCGCGCGCCCCCGGCCCGGTCCCGCGCCCGCCGACCCACGACCGCCCCTGCCGCAGGCCGCCCGGAGCCGGCTCGCGCAGCTGCTCGCGGACCGGGCGGCGTCGAACGGCTCGGGCGGCAGGCGCGGTTCGGCCCCCGATCTGACGGAGCTGATGCCGCAGTGGCTCGCCGCCGCCAACCGGCACGGCTACCGGGCCCCGGACGCCGCGCTGCCGCCCCTGCTGGACGCGGCCCGGGCGCGGACGGATCTGCGCCCCCAGGCCCTGGCGTTCGCCGGGCCGCGCGGGCTGTGGCTGGCCGGGCTGAACCCCGACTGGAAGTTCGCCCTGCGCGGCGCGTCCGGCAGCGCCCTGCTCCCCGAGGTGACGGACCGGGAGGCGGTGGGCCGGCTCTGGGAGGAGGGCCTGTTCGCCGAACGGGTCGGGCTGCTGTCGGCCGTACGGGCCCATGACGCGGAAGCCGCGCGCGCCCTGCTCGCCACCACCTGGTCCGCGGAACGGGCCGAGGACCGGCTCATGTTCATCGACTCCCTGCGCACCGGGCTGTCCGGGGCCGACGAGGAGTTCCTGGAGCAGGCCCTCGCCGACCGCAGCCGCAACGTGCGCGCCACGGCCGCCGAGCTGCTGTCCGCACTGCCCGGATCGGCACTGGCCCACCGGATGGCGGACCGTGCCCTGTCCTGTGTGAGTCCCGGACTGACGGGCACCGAACCGTCGGTCGCGGTGGAGGCCCCGCACGAGTGCGATGCGGCGATGCAGCGCGACGGGGTGGTGGCGCTCCCTCCCTCGGGCCGGGGCGAGCGGTCGTGGTGGCTGGGCCAACTGGTGGAGTCGTCGCCGCTGGGGGTCTGGCCGAAGCGGTTCGGCGGGCGTGGGCCGCGGGAGATCGTCGCGCTGCCCGTGGCCGACGACTGGGGCGAGGAGCTGCACGCGGCCTGGTGCCGGGCAGCCGTGCGGCAGCGGGACCCGGAGTGGGCCCGGGCGCTGCTCGGTGCCCCCTCGACGCCCCCGTCGAACGGCCCGGGCACGGCGTCGCTCGCCGAGCGGTCGAAGCTCCTGGCCGTGCTGCCCGCGGCCGAACGGGCCGACTGGGTGGCCGGGTTCATCGCGGCCCACGGGCTCTCGGAGGCGTTCCAGCTGCTGGGTGTCTGCCCGACCCCGTGGGCGGATCCGCTCGGGCGGTCCGTCGTCGACGCCCTCGACATCGCGCGGGACGCGGGCAGCTACCCCTGGAGCTTCAGCGGGGTGATGGGCCTCGCCGAGCGCTGTCTGAACCCGGCCGAGGCGGACCGGCTGGAAGTCCTCACCACCACACCCGACGAGCCCGCGGACGCCTCACCGGGTGCGAACGGCTACTGGTCGGAGGCGTTCCAGCGCCTGGTCTCCACGCTGCGGCTCCGTGCCGCGATGGACCGGGAGCTGACTCCGGACGGCTGAGAGCCCGCGGCCCGCGGCCCGCAGCCCGTGCCCTCGGGCCGCGGGGCCCGCCGCCCGCACCGGCAGCGCCGGGCCCTCACCGCCCGAATCGGGCTCAGGCCGCCTGGCGGACGTTCGCGTTGACCCAGTCGACGATCGCGACCGTCGTCGCGCCCGGGGTGAAGATCTCCGCGACACCCTGCTCCTTCAGCGGCGCGATGTCCGCCTCCGGGATGATGCCGCCGCCGAAGACCTTGATGTCCTCCGCGTCGCGCTCCTTGAGCAGCTCGATCACCTTCGCGAAGAGCGTGTTGTGCGCACCGGAGAGGATCGAGAGGCCGATCGCGTCGGCGTCCTCCTGGATCGCGGTGTCCACGATCTGCTCGGGTGTCTGGTGGAGCCCCGTGTAGATGACCTCCATACCGGCGTCGCGCAGTGCCCGCGCGATCACCTTGGCCCCGCGGTCATGGCCGTCGAGGCCCGGCTTGGCCACCACCACACGGATCGGACCGGTCACACCCATCACTGCCTCCACATGCGTCTCCCGTGCCTGAAGGGCCGGGGATGTGAACGAACGTTATCGACAGCATCCCGCAAGCCGCCGTTTCGCGGTGGACGGGGAGGGGGAAATCACACGTGGGACAAGTTCACCGGGCACCGTTCCCGCAGCATGCGGCACATCCGCCGTGCGGGACCGGCCGCCGGGGGAGCCGCGACGAGGTCGTCGTACCACCGTGCCGTCAGCCGCACGGCACGGTGGTACGGCTCACCGGCCGGCCGGGCCCGGACCACCTCCGAAACGGCGCCCCACGAGGGCATACGGGGCAGGGAGCCGCTTTTCCCCGGGTGCCGGAGCAGGAGGTCGACCGTGAAGACCCTGCCTTTTCTTCCCCTACTGCTGCGCCGGCTGTGCGCCGGCACCACCTGGCTGCCGTCCGGCCGTCCGCTGTCCACCCGCCTGCCGTCCGTCCGGATACCGTCCGCCTGGCTGTCCGCCGCCCTGCTGAGAGCGACCGCCCTGGAAGCGGTGGTGCTCGCCGGGCACGCACTCCTGTACCCCACCGGAATCGCGGATGAGCGGCGCCCCGCACCCGGACCGACCGGCCCGCCGGACGACTCCCCCGCATCCGGACCCGCCCCCGCCCCCGCAGGAACCACCGCACTGCCCGCCGCCGCGCCTCCCGACCGGCCGCCCGTCGTGCTTCTGCACGGTTTCATCGACAACCGTTCCGTCTTCGTCCTGCTGCGCCGCTCGCTGTCCCGGCACGGATGGCGCCACCTGGAGTCGCTGAACTACTCCCCGCTGACCTGCGACATCCGCACGGCCGCCGAGCTGCTCGGCCGGCACGTCGAGGAGATCTGCGCCCGCACCGGTCACCGCGAGGTCGACATCGTGGGGCACAGCCTGGGGGGCCTGATAGCGCGCTACTACGTACAGCGGCTGGGCGGTGACCGCCGGGTCCGCACCCTCGTCACCCTCGGTACGCCGCACGCCGGCACCGCCGTCGCCCCGCTGGCCGGCGCCCACCCCATCGTGCGCCAGATGCGCAGCGGCTCCGTACCGATCGAGGAACTGCGGCTGCCCGCGCCCGGATGCCGCACCCGGTTCGTCAGCTTCTGGAGCGAGCTGGACCAGGTGATCGTCCCGGCGGAGGCGGCCTGCGTCGACCACCCCGACCTCGACGCGGTGAACGTCCGCGTGAGCGGGATCGGCCATCTCGCCCTGCCCGTCCACCCCGCCGTGGCGGCCGGCATCCGCCAGGCGCTCGACGCGCACGCCTCGGCCCACGGTTCCGCCGGCGCCGCCTCCGTGGCGTGAATCTGCCGGATTCCGGAAGCCGAACGCCGTCCGGTCAGTGCTTCACCCTGCCCACAAATAGAACGGGTTTCGAACATAGAGCCAAAGCTGTGTGAGCAGCCCGGCGAAAGGCGGCCGATTGCCCGTTTCCTGAGCGCCCGGGGGCCGCCGAAGATTGTCGGCGTCACGTACCGCCGGGTACAGTCGCGGCCACTGCTTTCCCCCGGAGTCCCCCACCGGACCCCGGACACTGGTCCTGCTGCCGAGGCGAGAGAGACGTTGGTGAACGACCAGCCCCCACACGCCGGGTACGCCGGATACGACAGCCACTCCACGGGCAGCTTCGACAGCGACCCGCTCTTCGGCTCCCTCCCCGGCGGCTACGACGGTTCGTACGACACGACGGCGGGCTACGACGCCCCCTACGGCAGCGGGCAGGCCGGGTACGCCACCCCGTACGACACGACCCAGTGGGACACCGGCGCGCACCACACGGCCGACTACGGCCACCCCGCCGACTACACGGCCTACGCCGCGCAGCCCCAGCAGCACCCCCCGTACGGCTACGACGCCGCCCCGCAGTACGACACCGGCGCGACCTGGCTGCCGACCGACGGCTACGCCCCGACGATCCCCGCCCAGGCCGGCACCCCGGACTCCTCGGGCCAGTGGGACACCACCACCTGGTACCCGAACGGCCAGTGGGCAAGCACCGACACGGCGGGATACGACACCGGCGCGTACGACGCGACCGCCTGGAACACCGGCGCCACGCCCGAGCACGAACAGCAAAGCGTGCAAACCGCGACAGCCCCGGGCGAAGCCGAACAAACGGCCCAGCATCCGTACGAGACGCATGAAGCGCACGAGACGTACGCGGCCTACGGGACGTACGAACCGCAGGCCTCCTTCGATCCGTACGAGTCCTACGCCCCCGAGGCCGCTCCCACCCCCGAAGACGCCCCCGAGGCGGAGGCCGAGGCGGACGACCACGCTCAGGCCCACGACAGCGCGGCCCCGGACCCGGATCCCGTCCCGGGCGACCGCCACCGCACCGCGGCCCGCCCGGTCACCCGCGGCGGTGGCGGCAGCCGCAGCCGGCGGCGCTCCCCCGCGAAGCGTTCCGCGCTCCTCACCGTCGCCGTTCCCTCCGCCTGTGTGATGAGCGTGGCGGGGATCGCCGCGGCCTCCGTCGGCGGAATGGGCGGTGGCGAGGAGAAGAAGCAGGACGACACGATGTCCATGGCGGCCGCCGACCCCGGCACGGTCAAGCCGGTCGCGGCCAACAACAAGCTGGACACCCAGCTCGCCAACCTCAGCGCGGACGCGGAGAACTTCGCCGACCGCGCGAGCCGCACCCAGGAGCGCATCGACCTGAAGGAGCGGCAGGCCGCCGAGAAGAAGAAGCGCGAGGCCGAGGCCGCCCGCAAGGAGGCGCTGCGTCCCAAGTACGTGATGCCGGTCAAGCAGCACGGCCTCAGCGCGTACTTCGGCCAGGCGGGCGTCAACTGGATGTCGGTGCACACGGGCATCGACTTCCCCGTGCAGTACGGCACTCCGGTGATGGCCGCGACCGACGGCACCGTGCGCACGCAGTTCAACACCGCCTACGGGAACATGGCCATCGTCACCATGGCCGACGGCACCGAGACCTGGTACTGCCACCTCAGCAGCACCCGGATCCGCTCGGGCTCCGTCAAGGCCGGGGACGTCATCGCGTACTCCGGCGACTCGGGCAACTCGACCGGCCCGCACATGCACTTCGAGGTGCGGCCCGGTGGCGGCGCGGCCATCGACCCGCTGCCCTGGCTCCGCAGCCACAACGTCGACCCGACCTGAGACCGGCCGGCCCAGGCCCCGCCCGAACCGCCCGAACCGGCCGGAGCACGACAGCGGCCGGAGGGCGGGGCCCGGAGCGCGGAGCGCCCCGGGCGCGCGCTACAGCTTCTCGACCGGTGCGTACCGCAGCAGCAGCTTCTTCGGGCGTTCGTCCCCGAAGTCGACCGTGGCCTTCGCCTGGTCCCCGATGCCCTCGACCGCCGTCACCGTGCCCAGACCGAACTGGTCGTGGGTGACCCGGTCGCCCGCCACCAGCGTGATCGTCGGCTTGTCCGAGGTCCGCCGGGTCGCGAAGCCCGAGGGGCCGGAGCGGGCGCGGGACGCGGAGAGCGACGAGGTGATGCCGGACGTCGGTCCCGCCGGGGCCGCCATCGGGCCCTTGCGCTTCCACTCCAGGTGCTGGTCCGGGATCTCCTCCAGGAACCGCGACGGCGGGTTGTACGAGGGCTGGCCCCAGGCACTGCGCATCGCCGCGCGGGTGAGGTAGAGCCGCTCGCGGGCGCGCGTGATGCCGACGTACGCCAGCCGGCGCTCCTCCTCCAGCTCCTTGACCTGGCCCAGCGCCCGCATGTGCGGGAAGACGCCGTCCTCCATGCCGGTCAGGAAGACGACCGGGAATTCGAGGCCCTTCGCGGTGTGCAGCGTCATCAGCGTGACGACGCCGGAGCCGTCCTCGTCCTCGTCGGGGATCTGGTCGGCGTCGGCGACGAGCGCGACCTTCTCCAGGAACTCGGCGAGCGTGCCCGCGCCCTCCTCCTCCGCCCGCTCCTGCTCGAACTCGAGGGCGACGGACGCGAGCTCCTGGAGGTTCTCGATGCGGGTCTCGTCCTGCGGGTCGGTGGACGCCTGGAGTTCGGCGAGGTAGCCGGTCCGCTCCATGACGGCCTCCACCACGACCGCCGGTCCGGCGCCGGACTCCACGATCGTGCGGAGCTCCTCCATCAGGGTGTTGAACCGCCGCACCGCGTTCGACGAGCGGGCCGCCATGCCGTACGCCTCGTCGACCCGGCGCAGTGCCTGCGGGAAGGAGATCTTCTCGCGCATCGACAGGGCGTCGATCATCGCCTCGGCCCGGTCGCCGATGCCGCGCTTGGGCACGTTGAGGATGCGGCGCAGGGGGACGGTGTCCTCGGGGTTGGACAGGACCCGGAGGTAGGCCAGGACGTCCCTGACCTCCTTGCGCTCGTAGAAGCGCACTCCGCCGACGACCTTGTAGGGCAGGCCGACCCGGATGAAGATCTCCTCGAAGACACGGGACTGGGCGTTCGTCCGGTAGAAGACGGCGACGTCTCCCGCCTTCGCGTCCCCGGCGTCCGTGAGCCGGTCGATCTCGTCCGCGACGAACTGCGCCTCGTCGTGCTCGGTGTCCGCGACGTAGCCGGTGATGCGGGCGCCGCTGCCGGCGTTGGTCCAGAGGTTCTTCGGGCGGCGGCTCTCGTTGCGCTCGATGACCGCGTTGGCCGCCGACAGGATCGTCTGCGTGGAGCGGTAGTTCTGCTCCAGCAGGATCGTGGTCGCGTCCGGGTAGTCCTCCTCGAACTGGAGGATGTTGCGGATGGTCGCGCCGCGGAAGGCGTAGATCGACTGGTCCGCGTCACCCACGACGCACAGCTCGCCCGGGGCGTCGGCCTCGCCGGACGGGCCGACCAGCTCCCGTACGAGCGTGTACTGGGCGTGGTTGGTGTCCTGGTACTCGTCGACCAGGACGTGCCGGAAGCGGCGGCGGTAGTGCTCGGCGACATCGGGGAACGCCTGGAGCAGGTGCACCGTCGTCATGATGATGTCGTCGAAGTCCAGGGCGTTGGCCTCGCGCAGCCGGGCCTGGTAGAGCGCGTAGGCCTGGGCGAGCGTCTTCTCGAAGCCGTCCGTCGCCTGTCCGGCGAAGGTCTCCTCGTCGATCAGCTCGTTCTTGAGGTTCGACACCTTGGCCGTGAAGGACTTGGGCGGGAAACGCTTCGGGTCGAGGTCGAGATCGCGGCAGACCAGGGCCATGAGGCGCTTGGAGTCGGCGGCGTCGTAGATCGAGAACGACGAGGTGAAGCCGAGCCGCTTGGACTCGCGGCGCAGGATCCGCACGCACGCGCTGTGGAAGGTCATCACCCACATGGCGTTGGCCCGCGGGCCGACGAGCTGCTCGACGCGCTCCTTCATCTCGCCCGCGGCCTTGTTGGTGAAGGTGATCGCCAGGATCTGGCCGGGGTGCACCCCGCGCTCGGCCAGCAGGTGGGCGATGCGGTGGGTCAGCACCCGGGTCTTGCCCGAGCCGGCCCCGGCGACGATGAGCAGCGGGGACCCGGCGTGCACGACGGCGGCGCGCTGCTCGGTGTTCAGCCCGTCGAGCAGCGCGGCGGCGTCGATGACCGGGCGGTGTGCCCCGTCGCGGTAGTACGCCTCGCGGGGCGGCGGGGGGCCGTCGAACACGCCCGCGAAGAGGTCCTCCGGCACCGCTTCGGGTGCGGAGTCCTCGGGGGGCGGCGGGGGCCCTTCCTCCGTGTGCTGGAGGCCGGTCAGGAAGCTGTCGTCAAAGAGGCTGCTCATCGCCTCCCGAGTCTAGGCGTGCGCACTGACACTCCGGGCCCGAGTGACGAACAGCGCACCCGCGGCCGGGCACGCAGAGCGAGTGCCCGACCGCGCCGGGTGGACGGTCCCCCGGCCCCACCTGCCCCGCGACACCCCGCGACGCCAAGGTCACGAAAATGTATCGGGCATATCGAACATCAACCTTCACAGGGACACCATGAGTTGGCTAGCGTGCTCGTTCGGGCGGCCCGTACCCCCAGAGGCGATCCACGCCGAGCGGGCGTCCACGCCGAATCCGGGCTGCTCCCGCAGAAGTCCGGAACCGGGGACCCACACGCAACACCGGGGTGAATCGGTCCGCATCCCCCACCAGGACCGTAGGGCAGCCTTCCGTTCCGCCCGAACCCGACAGCTAACCCGGTAGGCGGTCCACGGAAGGAGATGCCGGCCTTGGCGTCGCATCGCAAACCACGCACCCGCGTGCGCACCACCGCCCCGGCCGTCGGGCTCACCTCGGCCGCGCTGGCCTCGGTGACCCTGCTGTCCTCGCAGAGCGCGCTGGCCGCCCCGGCGCCCAAGCCGAGCATCGAGGACGTGCAGAAGAAGGTCGACGACCTGTACCGGCAGGCGGGTACGGCGACCCAGCAGTACAACCAGGCGAAGGAGGCGACGACCGGGCAGCGCGCCAAGGTGGACACCCTCCTGGACGACGTCGCCGCGCGCACGGCGAAGCTGAACGAGGCGCGCAGGACGCTCGGCACCTATGCCGCGGCCCAGTACCGCGACGGCGCCCTTGCACCGACCGCCACCTTCTTCCTGGCCAACGACCCGCAGTCGTTCTTCGACCAGACGCACCTCATGGACCGGATGGGCGAGCGCCAGCAGCAGGCCGTCACGGACTTCCGTACGCAGCAGGCGAAGGCGTCCAAGCAGCGGGCCGAGGCGGTGGCGAGCCTGGAGACGCTCACCGAGTCGCAGGCGACGCTGCGCACCAGCAAGCAGAACGTGCAGACGAAGCTGACCGAGGCCCGCACACTGCTGTCGAAACTGACCGCCGAGGAGAAGGCGCGGCTGGCCGAGCTGGAGCGCAAGAAGGAGGCGGAGGCCAAGCGCAAGGCGGCGGAGCTGGCGAAGAAGCAGGCAGCCGCGAAGGCCGAGGCCGAGCGCAAGGCCGAGGAGGCCGCCAAGGAGGCCGGCAGCGGCACGGGGACGGGCAGCGGAACCGGGACCGGCACAGGTTCGGGTTCGGACGCCGACGCCTCGACCAAGGCCGAGAAGGTCCTCGCCTTCGCCCGGGCGCAGATGGGCAAGCCCTACGTCTGGGGAGCGACGGGCCCGTCCTCGTACGACTGCTCGGGGCTCACCCAGGCCGCCTGGAAGGCCGCGGGCGTCGACATTCCGCGGACCACCTGGGACCAGGTCAATGTGGGCACCCGGATCGCCACGGAGGATCTGCAACCCGGTGACCTGGTGTTCTTCTACGACGACATCAGCCACGTCGGCATCTACAAGGGCGACGGGATGATGATCCACGCGCCGAAGCCGGGGGCGAACGTGCGCGAGGAGTCGATCTACTACATGCCGATCTACGGGAGCGTGCGCCCGGGCTAGGACGGCACCGCACACGAAGGGCTGTGGCCCGGACCGCCGGGGTCCGGGCCACAGCCCTTCGTGTGTCCGTGATCCGGCTCAGGTCCAGAGCGTGGCGATGAAGATGTTGACGATCGTCAGTCCGCCGACCGCCGCGAAGAGGCCCTTGTCGACCTTCTCCTCGTCGCGCTTGACGTAGACGAGTCCGAGGATCACGACGAGGATCAGCAGCTTGATGCCGATCTTGACGTTGTTCACGGGGTGGTCGTCGGCCTGGTCGAGCCCGACCAGGGCGATTCCGGTGACGAGCATGGTCAGCGCGCCGTGCAGCATGGCCGGGACGAACCGTGCCGTGCCCGCCCCCATCGCCTTCATCTGGGTGAGGAAACCGCCCAGCAGAGAGGCGATCCCGATGATGTGCAGGGCGACGAAGACATCGATGAGTACACGCATGGCTCCGGAGCCTAGCCCCGGCCATATCAGCACTCCGCAGCCAGGTGAGGCTTAGTGACCGCTTGACCGATAAATGCACCAATTGCCTTACTCTGGTGCAATTTTTCCGATCGTCAGGCGACAACGCAACGCCAAATTCAGACAATAGGCGCCATTACAACTCTTTCCCGTGTCCCGGGTTTAGCGTCCCTTCCCAGGTGACCGGCACACCGCCGATCCGTACCCGGACGGCGTTCCCGGTCACCCCGCCGGGGTCCGGCGGCGGGCCGCTCCCCCTGTTGGCGGCCCACCGCCGGACCGGGCGGGCCCGTCGGTAGGCCCCGGCGGGCAGTCGAAAGGAAGGACGCCCGCCCTCGTGGCAGCGCACCGGAAACCCAAGCAGCGCCCCTACACCGGCTCTGCAGCCCGCACAGCGGCGACGCTCGCCTTCGCCGGGGCCGCGACCGCCGCCGCGCTGCCGGGATCCGCGCACGCCGATCCGGCGCCGACGACCGCCCAGGTGAGGGCCGAGGTGGACCGGCTGTACCGGGAGGCGGAGGTCGCCACCGAGCAGTACAACGGCGCGAAGGTGAAGGCGGCCGCCGTCGCCAGGTCCGTGGACGCGCTGCGGGACGAGGCCGCCCGCAGGACCGAGCGGCTCAACGCCGCACGCGAGGGCCTCGGTTCGTACGCCGCCGCGCAGTACCGCGCGGGAGGCCTCGACCCCGCGCTCCAGCTGGCGCTCTCCTCCGACCCCGACCAGTACCTCCAGCGCGCCTCGTACGTGGAACGGGCCGGCGAACGGCGGGCCACCGAGGTCCGCACCGTGCAGCGCCAGGTCGCCGACGTCGCGCAGGTGCGCGCCGAGGCCGCCGGGCAGCTGTCCGAACTCGCCACCCGCCAGGCGGCCCTGAAGAAGCACAAGGCAACGGTCCGCGCCAGACTCGCCGAGGCCAGGCGGCTGCTGGCCGGCCTCTCCCCTGCCGAGCGCGCCTCCTACGACGCCTCGGAGAGCGGCCGCGGCGACGCCCACGCCGACCGCAGCGCCCCGCGCGGCGCCGGCCGGGCGCCCAACGCCCGCGCCGCCGAAGCGGTCGCCTTCGCGTACACCGCGCTCGGCAAGCCGTACGTCTGGGGCGCCACCGGCCCCTCCTCGTTCGACTGCTCCGGGCTCACCCAGGCCGCCTGGCGCGCCGCGGGCGTCTCGCTCCCCCGGACCACGTACACCCAGATCAATGCGGGGCAGCGCGTCCCGCGCTCCGAACTCGCCCCCGGTGACCTGGTGTTCTTCTACTCGGGCATCAGTCACGTCGGCCTGTACATCGGCAACGGCCAGATGATCCACGCCCCGCGGCCGGGCGCCCCGGTCCGCATCGCGCCGATCGACCAGATGCCCTTCGCGGGAGCGGCCCGGGTGGCCTGAACGACCCGGGGCTCAGACCAGCCGTCGGGCCGTCGCCCAGCGCGTGAGCTCGTGCCGGTTGGAGAGCTGGAGCTTGCGCAGCACCGCCGAGACGTGCGACTCGACCGTCTTCACCGAGATGAACAGCTGCTTGGCGATCTCCTTGTACGCGTAGCCGCGGGCGATCAGCCGCAGCACCTCGCGCTCGCGCTGCGTCAGCCGGTCGAGGTCCTCGTCGACCGGCGGCGCGTCCGTGGAGGCGAAGGCGTCGAGGACGAAGCCGGCCAGCCGGGGCGAGAACACCGCGTCGCCGTCCTGGACCCGGAAGACCGAGTCGACCAGGTCGGCGCCGGTGATCGTCTTGGTGACATAGCCGCGGGCGCCGCCGCGGATGACGCCGATGACGTCCTCGGCGGCGTCCGAGACGGACAGTGCGAGGAACCGCACCGGGTTCTCGGCCGCGCCCATGAAGGGGGCGCAGCGGCGCAGCACCTCGACGCCGCCGCCGCCCGGGAGGTGCACGTCGAGGAGGACGACCTCGGGGCGGGTCGCCGTGATCACGGTGACCGCCTGGTCGACGTCGGCCGCCTCGCCGACGACTTCGACCCCGGTCTCCTCGGTGCGGCCGATCTCGGCCTGTACGCCGGTGCGGAACATCCGGTGGTCGTCGACGAGCACGACTCGTACCCGGCGCTCCGGGCCCTCGTGGCCCCCGGTCGCCTCAGTGGTCCCGTTCATCGCTCGTCCTCTCCATCTCCAGCTCGACTTCCGTGCCCCCGCCGGGCACCGAACGCAGCCGGGCGGTACCGCCGTTGCGCTGCATCCGGCCGATGATCGACTCTCTGACGCCCATTCTGTCCCCCGGTACGGAATCCAGGTCGAATCCCGGACCGCGGTCACGCACCGAGACGAAGACCGTGCGGCCCTCGACCTCCGCGTAGACCTGTACGGCGCCGCCCTCGCCACCGTACTTGGCGGCGTTGACCATCGCCTCGCGTGCGGCCTGCATCTGTGCGGTCAGCTTCTCGTCCAGCGGGCAGTCGCCGACGACGACGACCTCCAGCGGGACGCCGTGCTTGTCCTCGACCTCGGCGGCGGCGCGTTTGACGGCCTCGGCCAGGGTCTCCGGCTCGTCGCCCTCGTCCTTGCCGGTGCCCTCGGGGTTGTACAGCCAGTTGCGGAGCTCGCGCTCCTGGGCACGGGCCAGCCGGCGGACCTCGCCGGCGTCCTCCGCGTTGCGCTGGATCAGGGTGAGGGTGTGCAGGACTGAGTCGTGGACGTGGGCGGCGACCTCGGCACGCTCCTGGGCCCTGATGCGCATCAGGCGTTCCTCGGAGAGGTCCTGGGTCATCCGGACGAGATAGGGGCCGGCCAGCAGAGCGATGCCGGTGAGCACGGCGATGGCCGCGGTGATGACGTTGCCGAGCTGGGCGGCGGAGCCGCGGACGACCATGAAGCCGGCCAGCCCCAGGCCGACCAGGGCGACCCCGGCCAGCCCGCGCGCCAGGTGCAGGACGCGGCGGCGGCTGCCGACCTCCATCCAGCGGGCGCGGCGGGCGTTGTCGGCCTGGCGCCACACCAGGACGGAACCGGCGCCGATCAGCAGGGTGGGCCAGATGTAGCGGTCGGCCTTGCTGCCCATGTCGACGTTGCCGACGAAGATCAGGGCGCCGATGAGCAGCGCGATGAGGGCGAAGACCTGGCCCTTGTCGGGTTTGCGGAGCCGTCGGGTGCCGTCGGGGGCGGTCTCGAAGACGGACCGCGGGCCGTCCACGCCGCCGACGCCGAGCGGGACCACGATCCAGAACACCGCGTACAGGAGCGCGCCGAGGCCGTCCGCGAAGAACAGGCCGAGGAAGACGAACCGCACCCAGGCGACCGGCAGCCCGAGGTGTCCGGCGAGACCGCGCGCGACGCCGCCGAGCAGCCGTCCGTCGGCGCTGCGGTACAGCTTGCGCTGGGGCGGCTCCTCCGGGTCGGGGGCGAGGGAGCTTGCGGCTCGGGGCGTGGCGGCTGGCATGCCCCGATCGTCACACGCCGGTACGGGTGGTGGCATCAGGGTCGGCCCCCACTTCCACCCTGAGACGGGCCGGCGGGGGCGGCGGAGCCCCTGAGGGTCGGGCGGACCAATATCAGGGACCGGCCAGGGTCGGGGCGGGTGCCGGAAGGGACCGCGGCCCGTCACCATGGAGCCATGACCGTTCCCCAGGATGCGCCGCCCGGCGTCGCAACGCCCCCCGGGCCCGTACCGCGGCTGCACCGCAGCCCGCGGCAGAAAGTGGTGGCCGGGGTGTGCGGCGGGCTCGGCCGGTACTGCAACGTCGATCCGGTGATCTTCCGGATCGTGCTCGGCGTGCTCTCCGTGACCGGCGGCATCGGGCTGATCTTCTACGGCTTCGCCTGGCTGCTGATCCCGCTGGAGGGCGAGGAGGAGAACGAGGCGCGCCGGCTGCTGTCGGGCCGGGTCGAGGGGGCCTCCCTGATCGCGGTGCTGTGCGCGCTGATCGGCTGCGGTCTGTTCCTGTCCATGCTGGGCAACAGCGGCACGCTGGCGTTCTCGGCGATGCTCTCGGTCGCGGTCATCGGTTTCACGGTCTGGACGCAGCACCGCAGGACGGCGGATCCGCAGGAGGGGGTGCATCCGGCGGCGGAGCGGGCGGTGTCGGACGCGCCGCCCGAGGTGAAGGCGCCGCCGACCCCGTCGGGCCCGTCCTGGTGGCGGGACCCGATCGTGAAGGACGGGACGACGGGGCCGCCGGGGCCGGGTTATCTGTGGGGTCCCTCGGACACCGTGCTGGGCGGCAGGTCGGCCGCGCGGCCGCGGGGGGCGACGGCCGAGGACCCGTTCCGCGGGCCCGGGCGCTCGCGCCGGAGCGAGGAGCCGACGTCGATCGCCGGTGCGGTCTTCCTGCTCGCGGTGCTGGCGGGCTATCTGGGCGCGCGGCTGCGCTGGGACTCCCAGCCGTTCGGCACGAGTCTGCAGATCGGTCTGGCCGCGGCGCTCGCGGTGTTCGCCGTCGGGCTGCTGGTCAGTTCCTTCGTCGGCCGGACCGGCTTCGGCACCCTGCTGCTCGCGGTGCTCACGGCGCTTCTGCTGGCGGGCGCGTCCGCGCTGCCCGACGAGATCACCGCGCACTGGGTGCGCAAGGAGTGGCGGCCGGCCTCGGTCGCCGCCGTGCAGCCGCGCTACGAGGTGGGCTCCGGGGTGGCGGACCTGGACCTCACAAGGGTCGCCCTGCCGAAGGGCGGCACCCTCGCCACCGGTGTGGAGGTCGGTGCGGGCCGGGTCGTCGTGCGGGTGCCGAAGGACGTCACGGTGAAGCTGCGCGCACGCGCGGGCCTCGGTGACATCAACGTGCCGGGCGAGGCGCGCCATGGGGACATCGACATCCGTCCCTCGCAGGACGAGCGCAGGACCCTGCGGCCGGCCGCGGGCACGAAGCCGGCCGGCACGCTCTCGCTCGATCTGGAAGTCGGCATCGGACAGGTGGAGGTCACCCGTGCTGCGTCATGAGTTCCGGCCCGGACGGGCCGTCGCGGGTGTGGTGATGCTGGCGCTGGCCGCCGGGTACGCGGCGGAGGCGGCCGACGCCTGGGACCCGCCGTGGGCCTTCTTCATCCCTCTCCTGGTCGGCGGGCTGTGGCTGTCGGCCGTGGTGACGTGGATCGCCTACCGCATCCGGCGCCGCCGGGTCGCGAGGACCGCGTCCACGGAGAACGAGGCGGCCCCGCCGAGCAGCAGCGGCAGCCAGGCCATGAGGTAGATCAGGTCGTTGCCGAGGTAGTACGGCGAGACCTGCCAGCTGACGGTCAGCCACAGGCTGAGCGAGATCAGCGCACCGCCGAGCGCGGCGATCCGGCTCCACAGGCCCAGCAGGGTGCCGATGCCGACGGCGAGCTCACCGAAGGCGATGGCGTACCCGAAGCCGGACGGGCTCTTCAGCGCGAGGTCGACGAGGGCCGGGATCGCGGCGGAGTCGCGGACGGCGGTCATCTGCTCGCCGACGGATCCCGGTCCGGTGGCGTGGAAGAACGCGCTGTCGGTGAGCTTGTCGAGTGCGGCGTAGATGAAGGTGACGCCGAGGAAGATCCGCAGGGGCAGCAGGGCATGTTCCCGCGCCAGCTCCCGCAGGCTCCTGGCCTCGCCCAGACCGCGCCCGTTCGTGCCGTACCCGTGCATGGTTGTCCCGCCTTCCGCAGCTCTGCCCGCCGGACCACCGGGTCCGCCCACAGAGTCATTCGACCCTCGCCGGACCGTTCGATCCGTCACCAGACCATACGTACGCGCCGAACGCCCGGCTCACCAGGTGCGCGGTCGGGTTCGGCCATCGGGTCGAACGGCGGGCGGGCCGGGGCTCAGTCGGTCACGTCGATCGCGACCCGGTTCGACTCCGCGCCCGATGCCGTCACCACCTGCACCTCGACCACCCCGGGCTCCACCTCCACCGGCACCGGCACGGTCAGCACGGTGTCGGTCGGGTTGGCGAAGCCGCCGGTGACCGGGACCATCGGGACGTGTACGTGGACGGGGCCGATCCGCACGACCATGCGGGCCAGCCGGTCCGGCGCCCCGGCTCCGGGCGGCACGAAGCCCGCGCCGCGGATCTCGATGTCGTCACCGGTACGGATCGGCGCGTCCAGGTCACCGGCCTCCCGGGCCCGGACCACCGACAGCACCACGGGCCGGCCGCCCTCGGTGTACTTCCCGGCGAAGTAGGCCGCCGCCGACACGGCCACCAGCAGGGCGAGCCCCCACGGCAGATCGGGCAGCTGCTCGGGCCGGCGGGCGAGGCGGACCGCGGCGAAGACCACCGCGACCGTGGACACCAGCACGTACTGCACATCGGTGAACCCGCCGCGCCCGGAGTCGTCGGTGAGCAGGTCGGCGGCGCGCGGCCGGTCGGCCCGCAGCTTCTGCAGCCGCCCGGACAGCACCCGTACGCCCACCACCCGCCGGACGACCACCGCGATGGCGCACACCAGCGCCAGCACGGTCACCACACCGGCGCCGCGCGCCAGGTCGAGGCCCTCGATCAGGGCGTCGCGCTGCGCGTGGCCGGAGGCGCCCGCCAGCTGGAAAGCGAGGACGAGCACCGAGAAGACGGCGAGCAGCACCCAGGACGCGGCGACCGCGCGGGAGGTGGAGAGCCGGTTGTCCTCGCCGATCAGCGGGGCGAGGAGGCCGCCGCGCGCCCGGTGGAGGTGTGCGGCTGCGGTCAGCAGCCCGGCGGTGACCACCCCGGCGACCAGGCCGGCGGTACGGGCGTGGGACCAGCCCGCACCGATCGCGGTGGCGGCCTCGGCGACCGCGAGCACGGCGACCGCGCCCCACACGACGACCAGGGTGCGCTGCCACACCCGGTACAGCCAGGCGTCCCCGGCCTCGCGGCCGCGGTCGGCGACGGCGCGCGCGGACTGGGTCAGCTCGTCCGAGACCCACTGCCGGGTCGCGGACGGGGACTGGGCGACCCCGGCGGGAAGCCCCTGACCCGCGGCGAGTTCGTCCCGCTTGGCCAGGAAGGCGGCCACCGCGCGCCGGTGTCCCTGACGCGCTCCGTGCGGGCAGTCGCCGCACGTGCAGCCACCGCCGTGCGTGGTCTGTCCCGCCTCGTCCAACGCCACGGAGAACGCCGCCCTTTCCCACCCCGGTACAGCTGATGATCAACCCAACTCAGCTGCGATTGCTGCGAATTGTGCCGTACGGTACGGGCGGTTCCCGCATCGGGGCACACCGGGCGGGCGGGATCGTCAGAACGTTCGAGAGATACGGCGCCACAGCGGCTGGTAATTGATCCAGGCGACCAGGTCGCTGCCGAGCTGTTCGCGGGTGGTGACGGCGTCCCGGTGCTCGATCAGGACCGGCTTCCCGGCCGCCCGCGCGGCCAGCTGGACCTGGCAGGACCGCTCCAGCGCGAGGAACCACCAGGCCGCCGCGTCCACCGAGTCGGCCACGGTCAGCAGCCCGTGGTTGCGCAGGACGATCGCCTTGCGGGCCCCCAGCGCGGCCGCGATCCGGCGCCCCTCCTCCTCGTCCACGACGACCCCGGTGTACGCGTCGTACAGCGCGTGGTCCTCGTAGAAGGCGCAGGCCTCCTGGGTGATGGGCTCCACCAGCTCACCGAGCGCGGCCAGTGCCCTGCCGTGCACGGAGTGGGTGTGCACGACGGCGACGACGTCCGGGCGGGCTCGGTGCACCTGCGCGTGGACGGCGAACGCCGCCTGGTTGACGTGGTGGCGCCCCTCGACGACCTGCCCCTCGCCGTTCACCAGGATCAGCTCGTCCGGCCGCAGCCCGTCGAAGGGTGCGCCGAAGGGGTTGACCCAGAAGCAGTCGGCGAATTCGGGGTCGCGGGCCGTGATGTGCCCGGAGACCCCGTCCTCGTACCCGTACTCACCGAACAGGCGCAGCGCCCCGGCCAGGCGTTCCTTGCGGTACGTGCGTTCCTCGTCGAGGGAGGTGTGCACGGGCGGCATCGCGAAGTGGAGCTGGTCCACGGGTATGGGTGTGGGCTCGGTCATGGCGGCTCCTCGGGGCTCCCCGGCGTACGGGATCAGACGTACGGGATCGGAAGTTACCGCCGGTTGCCGCAGGTGGCCAGAGGGATCCGCGATCGATTCGGGCCGGGAACGCGGCGATGCCGCCGCCCGTGGGTACGGACGGCGGCATCGGCGTGACGGTCGGAGTGGGGATCACTCCCACTCGATGGTCCCCGGCGGCTTGCTCGTGATGTCGAGCACCACGCGGTTGACGTCGGCGACCTCGTTGGTGATGCGGGTGGAGATCTTGGCGAGCGTCTCGTACGGCAGTCGCGACCAGTCCGCCGTCATGGCGTCCTCGGAGGAGACGGGGCGCAGCACGATCGGGTGGCCGTAGGTGCGGCCGTCGCCCTGGACGCCGACGCTGCGGACGTCCGCCAGGAGGACCACCGGGCACTGCCAGATGTCACGGTCCAGGCCGGCCGCGGTCAGCTCCTCGCGGGCGATCGCGTCGGCGTCCCGGAGCAGGTCGAGCCGCTCCTCGGTGACCTCGCCGACGATCCGGATACCGAGTCCGGGGCCGGGGAAGGGCTGGCGCTGGACGATCTCCTCGGGCAGGCCGAGCTCCTGGCCGACCATCCGGACCTCGTCCTTGAACAGCTGGCGCAGCGGCTCGACGAGCTGGAACTCGATGTCGTCGGGGAGCCCGCCCACGTTGTGGTGGGACTTGATGTTGGCGGTGCCGGTGCCGCCGCCGGACTCGACGACGTCCGGGTAGAGGGTGCCCTGCACGAGGAAGGCGACCTCGGGGCCGTCCTCCTGGAGGATCTCCAGCTGCGCCTGCTCGAAGACGCGGATGAACTCGCGGCCGATGATCTTGCGCTTGGTCTCCGGGTCGGAGACCCCGGCCAGCGCCTTCAGGAAGCGCTCGCTCGCGTCGACGACCTTCAGGTTGGCGCCGGTGGCGGCCACGAAGTCCTTCTCGACCTGCTCGGTCTCGCCCTTGCGCATCAGGCCGTGGTCGACGTAGACGCAGGTGAGCTGGGAGCCGATGGCCTTCTGGACGAGGGCCGCGGCGACGGCGGAGTCGACGCCGCCGGAGAGACCGCAGATGGCGCGCTTGTCGCCGACCTGGGCGCGGATCGCGGCGACCTGCTCCTCGACGACGTTGGTCGTCGTCCAGGTCGGCTCGATGCCCGCGCCGCGGTACAGGAAGTGCTCCAGGACCTGCTGGCCGTGCGTGGAGTGCAGCACCTCGGGGTGGTACTGGACGCCGTAGAGCTTCTTCTCGTCGTTCTCGAAGGCGGCGACCGGGACGACGTCCGTGGACGCGGTGACGGTGAAGCCCTCGGGGGCGGCGGAGCAGGCGTCGCCGTGCGACATCCACACCGACTGCTGGTCCGGCGTGCCCTCGAAGAGCGTCGAGCCGGACTTGGAGACGGAGAGCGCGGTACGGCCGTACTCCCGGGCACCGTTGTCGTCGACGGTGCCGCCGAGCGTGGTCGCCATCAGCTGGAAGCCGTAGCACATGCCGAAGACGGGGACCCCGGCCTCGAACAGCGCCCGGTCGAGCGAGGGCGCGCCCTCGGCGTACACGGAGGACGGTCCGCCGGACAGGATGATCGCCCGGGGGTTCTTGGCCAGCATCTCGGCCACCGGCATCGTGGACGGCACGATCTCGCTGTAGACCCGGGCCTCACGGACCCGTCGGGCGATGAGCTGGGCGTACTGGGCGCCGAAGTCGACAACGAGGACCACGTCGGTGGTGGTGTCGGGGGCGGCGGGGGGTGCTGCTGGCACGGGGCGGCCTTCCGGCGGTGGAGAGGGGGTCGGTCCTCCCGATTCTACCGGCGGCCCGGGGCGCCCCTCGTCGCACCGATACGCACCGCCCGCGGCCACCGCCGTCTCACCATCCGGGCCCGCCTTTGGCCCGGGCCCGGGGCCGGGTCCATACTGTTCCCCATGCGTCAGCACACGACCTTCGTCTTTACCTATGGCACCCGGCCCGCCGGCTGCCATGGTCGTGCTGCTTGAGCAACTGACAAGCAACGTTCCAGGCGCCCCGGGCCGACAGGCCCGGGGCGTTCTGGCGTTCCGGGCCCGGTCGGCCGGGGGCAGCCGCACCCCACCACCGGGAGACCCGCCATGAGCAGCACCACAGCCGCCCGCACCGCCACCGAGGTGACCGGTGCGCACACCGACGAGGCCGCGTCCCTGATCGCGGACGCACGGACGCGCATCGACTCGCTCGACGACCGGATCATCGGGCTCGTCCAGGAACGGATGGCCGTCTCCACCGTCATCCAGGAGGCCCGGATCACCTCCGGCGGCCGCCGGGTCAGCCTCTCCCGCGAGATGGAGGTGCTCGGCCAGTACCGGGACGCGCTGGGCAGGCCCGGCACCTCTCTCGCGATGACCCTGCTGGAGCTGTGCCGCGGCCGCGTGTGACCCGCCGCAGCTCAGGCGCCCCTTGGGCCGGCAGGGCTGTACGGGCGTATCCCAGTTCGGGCGGACTCTCACCCGTACGGCGCGTGACCGGTCCGGGCGCGGCTTCGTTGGTCCCGGTGTCCGTGCCAGCCAGGGGCGGCTTGGGAAACAGAACCACGCGTGGCTCCGCCGGGGCGTGTGGCGTACTGCATGTACGCCGTGGGACCGCGCACCGGCGTGCGTGACCGGTCGGCAGGGGACAGCAGCCCGGTCACCTCAGAAACGGCAGGCTCCAGGGACGCCTGGAGCCTGCCGTGTCCAAGGGCCCGTGGACCGGACAACCGGTCCACGGGCCCTTGCGCGTTCCCCGCCTACCGGACGGTGCGCCGCCCGCTCACGTACAGCACCCCGCCCGCCAGCAGGGCGGCCGCCGCGGCACCCGCGGCCGTGAGCGCGTCGGTGCCGGTCGCGGCGAGACTGCCGCCGGTCCGCGGCCCCGGGCCGGCCGGTCCGGTGGTCCCGGTCGAACCGGACGAGGCGGAACCGCCGGTGGCGGACGAACCCCCGGTGGACCCGGACGTGGTGGGACCCGTGTCCCCCGAGCCCCCGGTGGACCCTGCGCCGCCCGACGTGCCGGAGGTGTCCGCGTTCAGGACGAGGGCGGCGGTGTCGTTCCTCCGGTCCGGGTCGAACGGCAGCGGCGCGTCTCCCGCGCCCCGCACCTCGACCCTCCCGGAGGCCCCCGTGACGGCCTCGACGATCCGCAGGTCGAAGTGCAGCCCGAGGCCGCCGTCCTCCCGGACGGCCGCCGGGGCCGTGCACCGGTAGCGCGGGGCGCCCGCCTGCTGCTCGCGGGACCGCCCGTCGGCCGTCACACCCCGGCAGGCGTCCGGCCACCCGGTGACCGAGGCGCCGCGGGGGACGGTGAAGTCGACCGTGGCGGCGGGCTCGCCCGCATCGAGGCCGCCGATCCAGGCGGGCCCCTCGTTGCGGAAGCCGATGTCGGCCTCGACGGTGCTGCCCACCATGCCGTCCGCGGTGTCGCCGTACGCGACGAAGTCGGCGGTGTTCGCGGTGCTGAAGGCGTTCTCCTGCTGGTTGTCGCCGGGGGCGAGATCGGCGGAGCGGGCGGCGGGGAGTTCGGTGAGCGCGAGCACGTTCCCCTTGCTGCCCGGTGCGGATCGCGCGCCGGAGCGTTCGGCGGCGCGCACGCCAGGACCGCCCTCGTCGACGCGGTAGACGAAGGTGTCCCGGTAGGCGCGCCGGGTGGCCCTGAGGGTCAGCGGTTCGGCGAGTTCGTAGGCGGCGCCCGCCTCGAAGCTGCCCTCGACCGAGCAGAGTGCCGTGGTCCGGACGGTAAAGCCCAGGCCGCCGTCGTCCTCGCTGTACACGCAGTTCTCGTACCGCTCGGTGAACTCGATGCCGCGCGTGTAGACGAGCGTGAGCAGGACGCCGTCGGCGGCGCGGGTTCCGTCGTTGCTGAACGCCAGCGGGACCGGCTGGGTCTGGCCGGGGACGAGCTCCCGCTTCAGCTCGGCCCGCCTCATCACCAGGTCGGGGCCGCCGATCCCGATCCGCGTGGTGAACGGGGCGAAGGTCACGCCGTCCGCCGTGCCGGTGACCCCGACGGTCCCGGAGTCCCCCTCCTCGCTGCCCTCCGCGGCGGTGACGCGGAGCTCGGGCAGCGGGTTCGGCCCGGGTGCGAGGCCCTCGCCGTGGCACACGCCGGTGGTACCGGTGACCGTGCAGTCCGTACCGCCGTCCGCACGGCCGTCCGTGCCGAACCCGGCGTCGGCGACGCCCACGATGCCGCCGAGGTCGAAGGTCACCGTGTACGCGCCGGTGAAGCCGCCGTGCTCCTCGTCCCGCAGCGGGTTGTCGACGGTGATCGCGAGGGAGGTCCCCTGCGGTGCGCCGGTCGCCGGGTACGGGTGCAGGGCGGTCTCGGCGGGGCCGCCGAAGCCCATGACGGGACCGGCGGCACGGGCCGGGGCGCCCAGGGCGAGCGATCCGGCGGCCAGCAGGCCGACGGCGGCGAGAGCGCCCGCGACACGGCGCGCGGCGGCTCTCGGGGTCGTGCTTCTCATCGCGGGGCCTTCTGGGGTCGGGAGCTGTACGGCTGCGGCGCAGCGATACGAGTTCGACCCCGGGACCGCGGGAACAGTTGCGCGGACCCAGGTCACGGATTGAGCACGTCACCCGGGGAGCACCGCGCACGGACGTGATGGGCATCACATAAGGATTATGTGAACTCGGGGACAACCATTGGGTCCCTCTGCAGGTCATGCATGCGGAACCACCGGTCACATCCGTCACGCGGCTTCACCGGTTGAGCGGGAGGGGCTGCACTCGGAGGGGGGTGCAGCCCCTTCTGCTGTCCGGCCCCGGCTACTCCGCCTTCGTGGGCTCCTTCTCCGTGACCTTCTTCGGCGGCACCGCCGGCATCCCCAGGAACGGCAGCCTCAGCGCGCCGAACGCCTCCTTCGGGACGGCCGGCGCCTGCGGTTCGACCGCCGCCAGCCGCTCGTACTCCTCGCCCTGCGCCGGGCGCGGGTCCCGCTCGCCCTTGTTGGGCCAGAAGGACATGGCCCGCTCCGCCTGCGCGGTGATCGTCAGCGACGGGTTGACGCCGAGGTTGGCGGAGACCGCGGAACCGTCGACGACCGAGATGCCCGGGTGGCCGAACAGCCGGTGGTACGGGTCGATGACCCCCTCGTCGGCACTCGCGCCGATCGGGCAGCCGCCGAGGAAGTGCGCGGTGAGCGGGGTGCCCATCAGCTCGCCGATGTTGGAGCCCGGGAAGCCGTTGATCTCCTCGGCGAGCAGCGTCGCGCTCTGCGTCGCCTCGGCGATCTGCGTCGGGTTGGGCGCGCCGTGGCCCTGGCGGGCGGTGAGCAGGCCCTTGCCGATGCCCCGGGGCTTGCGGTAGGCGGTCAGGGAGTTGTCCAGCGACTGCATGACGAGCCCGATGATGGTCCGCTCCGACCACCGGCGGTTGGAGAGCGAGCGCATCGCGAGCGTCGGGTGCTTGGCCAGGTTGCCGAACCAGGCCAGCACCCGGCGGCTGCTGTACGGCACCTGGAGGATGGTCATGCCGCCCATCGCGTTGGATCCCTTGCCGTAGCGGACCGGTTCGATGTGGGTGTTCTCGTCGGGGTGGATCGACGAGGTGATGGCGACGCCCCTGGTGAAGTCGGCCTTGGTGCCGTGCTTCCTGCGGTAGCGGCGGTCGGAGGTCTGCGCGCCGACGAGACCCTCGGAGTTGGTCCGGGTCAGCTCGCCGAGGCGGGCGGAGAGCCGGGGCAGCTGTCCCTGGTCCTTCATGGTGTGCAGCAGGGTCTGGGTGCCGTACGTGCCCGCCGCGACGACCACCTTGCGGGCGCGCAGCCGCGTGGGCGTTGCCTTCTTGCGGCGGTCGGTCGGCACGGTGGAGACGCGGTAGCCGCCGTCCGGGTCGTCCGTGACCGCGACGACGGACGTCATCGGGTGGATGACCGCTCCGGCCTTCTCGGCGAGGTGGAGGTAGTTCTCGTTGAGGGTGTTCTTGGCGCCGTGCCGGCAGCCGGTCATGCATTCGCCGCACTCGGTGCAGGCCTTGCGGGCCGGTCCCGCACCCCCGAAGTACGGGTCGGCGACCGTGCCGCCGGGCTTCGCCCTCGCCGTGCCGTCGGCGTCCTCGCCGTCGCCGAAGAAGACCCCGACCGGGGCGAGGTGGAAGGTGTCGCCGACGCCCATGACCTCGGCGGTCGCCTTGAGGTGGACGTCGGACGGCGTCATCGTCGGGTTGAGCCGGACCCCGAGCATCCGCTTGGCCTGGTCGTAGTACGGCTTCAGCTCGTCCTGCCAGTCGGTGATGTGCGCCCACTGCCGGTCCTCGAAGAACGGCGCCGGCGGGACGTACAGCGTGTTGGCGTAGTTCAGCGAGCCGCCGCCGACGCCCGCACCGGCCAGCACCATCACCTTGCCGAGCAGGTGCACGCGCTGGATGCCGAAGAGGCCGAGCGCGGGGGCCCAGAGGTAGTTCTTCAGGTCCCAGGAGTTCTTGGGCAGGGTGCCGGGCGTGAAGCGGCGGCCCGCCTCCAGGACTCCGACCCGGTACCCCTTCTCGGACAGCCGCAGCGCCGAGACCGCGCCGCCGAAGCCCGAACCGACGATCAGGACGTCGTAGTCGTACGCGGCGTCGTCGTCGGCCGCACCGGCCGCTCCGGCCTGATTCTGGGCAGGGCTGTCCTGGGACATGGCACTCCTCGGTACGAAAAGGACAGAAGTGGTGCGGGGGTTCAGCGCAGGCGGAAGGCCTTCATGGCCTTGAGGCTGCGGTTCATGAAGGCGGCGTACTTCGCGTCGTCCATCCCGAAGGACGGGGCCAGCGGGATCAGCCGCTGCTGGGCGACGGTCTGCGCCTCGGTGTACTTGAGGATGCCCTCGGAGCCGTGGCGGCGGCCGAGGCCGGAGTCCTTCATGCCGCCCATCGGGGACTGCACGCTGCCGTACGCCGGGGCGTATCCCTCGTTGATGTTGACCGTGCCGGTCCGCAGCCGGGCGGCGACCTGGTGGCCGCGCCTGCCGTCCTTGGTCCAGACGCTCGAATTGAGGCCGTACGGGGTGGCGTTGGCCAGCGCGACGACCTCGTCCTCGTCGCTGAAGCGGTAGAGGGAGACGACGGGTCCGAAGGTCTCCTCGCCGCAGACGGCCATCGGGGCCTCGACGCCGTCGAGGATGGTCGGCTCGTAGAACAGCGGGCCGATGTCGGGGCGGGCGACGCCGCCGGCGACGAGCTTCGCGCCCTTCTCGACGGCCTCCGCGACATGCCGGCTGACGGTCTCCAGCTGGCGCTCGCCGACGAGCGATCCCATGTCGGCGCCGTACGCGAGGGAGTTGCCGAGCCGCATCGCCTTCGTCCGGGCGGCGAACCGCTCCACGAAGTCGTCGGCGACCGACTCGTGGACGTACAGCCGCTCGATGGAGATGCAGAGCTGGCCGGCGGAGGAGAAGCAGGCGCGGACGGCGCCGGCGGCGGCCTTCTCCACGTCGGCGTCCTTCAGGACCAGCATGGCGTTCTTGCCGCCGAGTTCCAGCGAGACGCCGACGAGCCGGGCCGCGGCACCCTGGGCGACCTCGCGGCCGGTGCGGGTGGAGCCGGTGAACGAGACGTAGTCGGCGTGCTTGACGACCTCGGGGCCCACGACGGGTCCGTCCCCGAGCACGACCTGGAACACCTCGGCCGGAAGTCCGGCCTCGATCAGCAGGTCACGGGCCCACAGCGCGGTCAGCGCGGTCTCCGTGTCGGGCTTCATCACCACGGCGTTGCCGGAGACGAACGCGGGCAGCGCGTCACCGACGGACAGCTCCAGCGGGTAGTTCCACGGGGCGATCTGGCCGATGACACCGCGCGGCTGGCGCAGCTCGGTGACCTTGGTGAGGGTCGGTACGACACCGGTGTGCCGCTTCGGCTTCAGATACGCGGCGGCCCTGCGGCCGTAGTGCCGGGCGGCGACGGCGACGGCCTGCACCTCCTCGTGGGCGTGCAGCCTGGCCTTGCCGGTCTCCAGCTGGATGAGGTCGAGGACCTCGGACTGGCGGCTGATGACGAGGTCGTGGAAGCGCAGCAGCACGGCGGCCCTGGCCCGGACGGGCGTCGCGGCCCAGGCGGGCTGGGCGGCGCGGGCCCGGTCGAAGGCGGTCGCCACGTCCTCGGGGGTGGACTCGGGCAGGTCGGCCAGCTTCTCGCCGGTGAAGGGCGTGTGGTTGGCCGTCCGGCCGGAGCCGACGACGCCACGGGTCAGCTGGGCGATCACCTCGGGGGTCACGACATCGGCGGCCGTGCGCACACCCGCGGGCGCGACGGCCACCGGGTTGGTGCCGACAGCGGCGGCGGAGGTGGACGTGGAGGCCTGCGAGTCCGTCATGAGGGCGAGAGTACGTCGGCCCGGATGCTTTGGGTACCCGTGGGTAACAGCTTTTCACGGTCCTCACAACGCCCTTCCGCGACCACCCGCCAACCAAGCCAGTGTCTACTGGCTAGATAACCGCTGATCAGGGCCTACCTTCCGCCGCCCGGGTCAGGAGGAGTGAATCTTGAGCCCCTCCGTCACCTGCTCGAAAATCTTCTCCCCGTCCCGCGCGGCCTGCCCGGCCGCGGGCATCTCGATCCGCACGTGCCAGTACACCGAGTCCTTGGTCTTCCCGGGGATCCACAGCTCCCGGAACTGCTCGTGCCGCGGGTCGTCCTCCGTGGCGGAGTACGGCACGTAGTCGACGGTCATCTCGAAGGCCTTGCGGCCCTGGTGCGTGACCTCCTCGGAGGTGACGGTCGCGTCCTTCATCTGGGTGGCGCTCGCGCCGCCCTTCTCGTAATACGCCTTGCGGGCGGCGATGTCCGCACCGGGATCGTCGGCGTCGTCGACGGCGGGTCCCCGGTGCCAGAAGTCGATGGCGAAGACGCCGCTGGGGTCGCCGAACCACACCAGCCCGTCGTCGCTCTCCTCGTGACGCTGGTACTCCTTCGGCACGGTCACGTCCGCCTTGAGCACCTCCGTCTCCGGCCTGGACTGCCAGCCCTCGGGCAGACCGCCGCCCGAGAACGGATTGGCGAACAGCAGGACGAGCGCGACGACCACCGCCAGCAGCCCGCCGCCGAGGGCGGACTGGGCGCGGCGGTTGCCGTGCAGCGCCGGCGGCAGCCAGCGGCTCCCGCCGGCGTCCGCGCCTCCCGGGTACAGCCGGGTGGCGGTGGAGGGGACGGGCTGCGGGGCGGCGAGGGACTCCAGGGTCTGCCGGATCTCCGCGGCCGACGGCCGCGCCGCGGGGTCCTTGCGCAGCAGCTGCATCACCAGCGTGCCGAAGGCCCCCGTGCCGCGGGCCGGCATCTGCGGTTCCGCCGACAGGACGGCCTGCAGCGTCGCCGGGGTGTGCGAGCGGCGGTACGGGGAGACGCCCTCCACCGCCGCGTACAGCACGACGCCCAGCGACCAGAGGTCGGACTCGGGGCCCGGGCGCTGCCCCAGCACCCGTTCCGGCGCGATGTACTCGGGCGAGCCGACGAACGCACCGGTCTCGGTGAGCCCCTCCTCGCCCTCCACCTGCGCGATGCCGAAGTCGGTGAGGACGACCCGGTCCCCGCGGCCCAGCAGCACGTTGGCGGGTTTGACGTCACGGTGCAGGACGCCCGCGCCGTGCGCGGCGGTCAGCGCGCCCAGGACGGCGAGGCCGATCCGTGACGCCTCGCGCGGGTCGAGGGTGCCCTCCTGGAGCAGATCGGCGAGCGACTGACCGCGCACCAGCTCCATCACGATCCACGGCTTGGCGTCCTCGACGACCACGTCGTGCACGGTGACGACGGAGGGATGGTCGATCCGGGCCGCGGCCCGCGCCTCGCGCTGCATCCGCAGATGGACGATCTCGCGGTCCCGCGCGCCCAGATGGTCGGGCACCCGGGGCTCCTTGACGGCGACGTCCCGGTCGACGACCTCGTCGTGGGCCCGCCAGACGGTGCCCATGCCGCCGGCTCCCAGCCGCCCGACGAGCCGGTAGCGGCCGCCGAGGAGACGGCCGGCGCCCTGTTCGGGCAGCTCCGCTCCGGGCCGTACCTGTCCGGGAACGGGCGGCACCGGAGCAGGCGGGGCGGGCGCCGCCGGCCCGGGTACCGGTGCCCGCTCGGTGGGCGGTCCGGACGATGGTGCCGGTGCGTGCGGTGGCCGCAGCGCATAGCTGGTGGGCTCCTCCGCCTGTCCCCCGTCATTCGTCATGCGCACATCCTGTCCGAGGCCACGCCCCGTGACCACAGGGGCAGTTGAGCGATGACAGACCCGTGACAGTCCGGCGGCCGGCCGGGTCGGGCGGGGTCAGCCCTCGTCGGCAGGCGCACGCCAGCTGCGCAGCATCGCCTGGAACTGGTCCCGGGTGACGTCCCAGTCCTTCTCCGGCCCCGTCATGTACAGCGCGTACTCCGGGCCGCCCTCCTTGGCGTAGTACATCTGGTCGATGGCGTGCCGCGGGCCGGCGCCGTCCTTCTCGGTCCAGGTGAACTCCCAGATGGATCCGGGCTGGTCCCGGTAGACGTTGGAGTTCATCTCCAGGCTCCGGTAGTCCGGCAGCCGCTCCTTCAGGCTCGTCTCCAGGTTCTGCATGTGCGTGTACGGGTGCTCGAAGTCGGGCGTCGGATCGACGCTGAAGCGGAAGTAGTGCACACCGTCGTCCGGCGTGTAGTCGATGTTGGTGCCGTTCACCTGCCGCTCCCAGCCGATCGGCATCAGGATGCTGAACCCGGCCGGGTCCTCCACCCGCCGCCAGCCCTCCGGCACCCCCTGCTTCGACGGGTCCGGCTTCGACGACGGGGTGGGGGTCGGGATGGCCGGTCCCGGCGAGCGGGTGCCGTGGGACGCCGTGCCGCCGGTCCCGCCGCCGGTCTCGTCGTCCGCACGGTTGGAGTACAGCATCGCGGCGATGCCCGCGCCGCCTCCCACCAGCGCCGCCAGGGCGATGACCACGAGCGTGGTGCGCCAGCGGCCGCGGGTGCGCCGGGTGACGGGTGCGGAGCCGGGGGGCGGAACCGGTCCGGGGTAGGGCAGTTGGGCCGTGCCGCCGGCCGGCATCCCGCCGCCGTCCGCGCCCATCGCGTGCATGACCTCGTCCGGGACCCGCTGGGTGGGGACGTACGCCTGGGCCGAACGGGGTGCGCGCCCCTCCATGGCCTCCAGCAGCATCCGTTCGGTCTCCGCGGCCGTCGGCCGGTCCTCGGGTTCCTTGCGGAGCAGTGCGGTGATGACGTGCCCCAGCGCCCCGGCCCGCTCGGGCGGCGGCGGATCCTCGGTGACGACGGCCTGCATCGTGGAGATCGGCGAGGTGCGGCGGAACGGCGAACGGCCCTCGACCGCGGTGTACAGCGTGGCGCCCAGCGACCACAGGTCGGACGCGGGGCCGGGATCGCCGCCGCGTACCCGCTCGGGGGCCAGGTAGTCGATGGAGCCGACCAGTTCACCGGTCCTGGTGATGGTCGAGTCGCCCTCTATCGCGGCGATCCCGAAGTCGGTGAGCAGCACCCGGCCGTCCCGGGCGAGCAGGACGTTGCCCGGCTTCACATCGCGGTGCAGCACCCCGGCGCCGTGGGCGGCGCGCAGGGCGCCCAGCACATGGAGGCCGATCCTCGCGGCCTCGCGCGGGTCGACCTCGCCGGACTCCTTGGCCTGGTCGGCGAGTGACGGTCCGTCGACGTACTGCATGACGATCCACGGCCGGTTGTCGTACTCGATCACGTCATGGACGGTGACCACGCCGGGGTGGGTGATGCGGGCGGCGGCGCGGGCCTCCTTCTGGGTCCGCGCGTGCAGGACGACCCGGTCCGCCTCGGCGACGTACAGCCCGGCCGTCAGTTCCTTGACGGCGACGGTGCGGTGCAGCACCTCGTCATGGGCGCGCCAGACCTTGCCCATGCCGCCGCGTCCGAGGACCTCGCCGAGCCGGTACCTCCCGGCCAGCAGCAGTCCCGCTTCCGTGCCCTGTGATCGATCCACGTGTGTCCCCGCCCCGTTCCTTCGGATGACAGGTTACGGAGGGGAGGTGCGGCCACGGAACCTCGCACCGCTCACGAGATCGCACTGTGATGCTTGTCGCTTCCCGGCAGCGGTGTGCCGAAACCGGCCGGGCACACAGCGTCAGGCGGTTCGTCTCACTTCGTCACGCGGTAGGAGGTACTGGCCTGTTGGTAGATGTCGTTCACCTTGTCGCGCTCGCCCACCGGGCCGATGGCCTGGAGGATGTGGTACTTGCCGTCGACGACCATCACCAGGTTGCGGACGAAGAGCTCGCGGCCGCCCGCCTGCCAGGTGTACTGCCCCTCCGCCATGGCCTGCTGCCCGACGTCGATCCGGCGCAGCCCGCTCGCGGACGACCAGCTGGAGTCGCGGAACGGCTTCAACTCCGGTTCCTTGTCCCGCTGGTAGTCGAGCGGGTCCGAGCCGCCGGACTTGACCGTGTCGCGCCCGGGCACGATGAGGACGCTGAACCCGCCGTCGCCGTAGCGGATCTGACGGTTCGCGTTGGGCGCGACGCGCGTCCAGCCCTTGGGCAGCCCGACCTCGAAGCCCTCGGCGTCCTTGCGCAGCGCGTAGCCGGGCGCGAGGGCGACGGCGGAGCGGCTGGTCTGCGGCTGCTGCGCGCCGGAGGACTGCGACGGGTCGGGGTCCGGGCCGCCGGAGCCGCCGTTGCCGGGTTCGGGTGCTCCGGACGCGGTACGGGACGGGGACGCGCCGGCCCCCTGCTCCGTACCGGACTTGGGCATGAACATCACCGCGTACGCGATCGCCGCGACCAGGAGCAGCAGGATCAGGACGAGCAGCAGCCGGCCGAGCCGCCGCGGTGCGCGCTTGCCGCCCTGCTGCGGGCGGGGCGGGGTGCGCAGCGCCTTGGGCCCCTTGGGCTCGCGGACCGGCCTGGGGTTCTTCGGCTCGCGCACCTGCTGCCGGGGGGCCCGCTCCACGGGTTCCGGACGGTCCTTGGTGTGGCGGTGCCTGCCGTGTGCCGCGCCGCCCCGGCGGCCGCGGCGCTTGCGGACGAGTTCGCCGCGGCGGCGCACGACGGGCAGCCGGGTGGCGTCGGGGGACGGCAGCGGCACGACGTCCGCACCGGCCTCCGGCTCCGGCGCCGAGCGCACCAGGGAGCGCAGCCAGCCCCGCAGCTCCTCGAAGTCCGGCCGCTCGGTGGGGTCCTGGCGCAGCAGCGACTCGACGACGGGCCGCAGCGGGCCGCACTCCTCGGCGAAGGCGGGCGGTTCGCCGCAGACCATCTGGACGAGTTCGGCGGCGCTCTCCTCGGGGTACGGGGCGTGGCCCTGGACGGCGCGGTAGAGCAGGGCGCCCAGCGCCCAGAGGTCGGTGGAGGGGCCGATGGGCGGGGCCAGCTGCCAGTTCTCGTGGACCGGTCCGGCCTGCTCGGGCGCCCAGCGCTCGGTGACCGCGCCGACGACGGCGATCCGGGCCTGCCGGGCGCGTTCGGCGGCGAGGGTGGTGGCGGGGCCGCGGTAGGCGGACGGGCCGCGGCTGCCGGCGACGATCTCGTCCCAGCGGCCCGGGGAGGTGTCGCGGGTGGTGGCCGGAACGAGCGGGCTGACGGCCGGGGTGGTGTCGTGGCGCCGGGAGTCGGCGCGCAGGGCGTCCTCGTTGGAACCCCCGGCGGACACCGGGCGTCCGTAGCCGGGGCCGTCGTCCCAGGTGCCGGTCAGGTGGAGCCGCCGGGGCGGCGGCCCGCCGTCGTCGTCCTCGTCGTCGTACGGGTCCTCGTCGTCGTACAGGTCCTCGCCGTACGTCTCCGGGACGCCCGGCAGGCCGAGCGGGGGCTGCGGGTGGGCGGGCCGCTGCACCGGGAGGGTGCCGGTGTCCTGCGTCTCGTCCCGGCCGGCCCGGCGCTCCTCCTCGCTGATGCGGGCGGCGGCGCGGGCACCCGCGCGGTACGCGGCGATGGCACCGGCCCGGGCTGCCCTGGCCCGGGCGGCACCTGCCTCGTCGGATGCGGGGACGGGCAGGGTGCCGGGCGGCATGGGCGCGGGCTGTGAAGGCCGCGGCACGGACTCCAGCTCCCCGGCGCCGTGGGGCTGCGCGGGCCCGTCGCCGTACCCCGGCTCGATGGCCGCGGGTTCGCGGGCAGCGGGCACCTCGGGGGCACCGTGCGGGTCGCTGTACGGGTCGCCGTGGGGATCGTTGTACGGATCGCCGTCGCCCGCCTCCACCGCGGGCGGGACGTACGGGCCGGTGGGGCCGGACTCGACCGCGGGGCTGCCGTACGCACCCTCGGGATCGCCGTCGTCGGGGCGCGGCACCGGCACATATCCGCAGAGCGCCTCCTCGGCCGCCCCGGCCGCCAGGCCGGTCAGCACGACGCGTCCGTCGTCGCAGATCAGCACCGTGCGCACGGTGATGTTGCGGTGGGTCCAGCCGTGGGCGTGCAGGACCCGCAGCGCGGTCAGGACGTCGGAGCCGATCTCGGCGGCCCGGTACGGATTGAGCGGGCGCTCCGCGAGCAGGGCCGCCAGCGGCCGGGCCGCCACCAGCTCGCTCACGATCCAGAGCGAGCCCGCCTCGGCGAACACGTCGAAGACCTGGTCCAGGCGCGGGTGGTCGGGCACCTGGGCCGCCGCCTGGGCGGCCTCTATGGCGCGCCGGACGGCCGGATCGGTGGACCGCCGCACCGTGCGCGCGCTGGTGCGCCGCGCTGCTGTGGGCACCCCGTCCGCGTCGAGCACCTCGGCGTCCACGACCTCGGGCAACGGCACCTGCCGGACGAGGACTTCCTGTCCGCTGTAGGTGTCGAACGCCCGGGTCTCGACCAGTTCGTACTCGTCGGACGGGGGCAGCGGAAGGCGGTAGCGGTCGGCAAGTACCCGACCCGCATAGTCGTCCACGACGCCTCCCCAGAGCGCGCTGTTCCCCCGGTCACGTAGACCGCACGAAGTCGCCAATTGCGGTCACTTACTGTGCAATTGACTTGAGGTTTCGGCTGCGTACGGTCTTCGAGCTCTCACAATACGTGGCAAGCGGCGGCCGCGCGGCAGGGTCGGCGCAACCCGGCCGCACGGCTTGGCTCAGTCGAGCGGCTTGAACGTGTCGAACGCCGTCTTGCGCAGCGTCCGGCACTCCTTGGCGTCCCATGCGTCGGCCGGGCAGCTGATCATGATCGCGTATCCGTGACCGGCGTCGACCTTGAAGCCGCGGTTGATCACCCGTACCCGCTGGCCCTGCTGCGTACGCTCGAACTGCCAGTCGGCGACGGTCGGGTAGCCGTTGTACTGGACCTTGTTTATGCCGAGGTGGTGGTAGTTGTTGCTGGTGCCGGCGACGGCGGCCCGGGCCGCGTTCCACGCGGCCGCGGCGTCGCCGCCGGGCGAACGGGTGTAGTCGACCTGGATACGGGGGAAGCCGCCGCTGACGTTGTATATGGCACCGGAGTTGGCGCCCGCCGTCTTGTCGAAGCGGAAGTTCCCGGGCATCGCCATGGAGAAGTGGAACTGCTTGTTCTCCACCGCCCGGAAGCCGGCCGGCACGGCGTCGTCCGAGCCCTTGTCCTTCGCGTCGTCCGAGCCCTTGCCCGAGTCGTCGTCCGCGCCCTGGCCGCCGCCCTTGGCGTCGTCGTCCTCGCCCTTGCCCTGTTCCTTGCCGCTGCCCTGCTCCGTGTCGGCGGAGGACCCGGTGCCGCTGCCGGCGGAGGACCCGGCCGAGGCGGACGCGCCGTCCTTGACCTTGCCCGCGTTGTCGGAACCCTTGTCGTCCCCGCCGAGCGTGAGCGCGAGGACCGTGGCGAGCACGGCGAGCACGATGACGGCCGCGATGATCGCCAGCGTGCGGCGCGGCACCACGTCCGTGAGCGAGGCCCGGGGGGTGACCGGCGAGGTGGCCGGACGCGGCGGCGGTACGGCCCCCGAGGGGGAGGCCGTGGCCGTCGCCGGAGCCTTGGCGGGCCGGGCCGGGGCGGCGGAACCGGCGGCGACACCCGCGCCCGCGGCCGGTGCCGCCTTCGCGTTCCGCACCGAGCGCAGGGCCCCGCGCAGCCGGTCGCGGCCGCCCTCGCCCGTCTCCCCGGACTTCCGGGCGGACTTGGGCGGGGCGTCGGCGACGTTCTTGGGGATCGCCATCACCTGGGTGGCGTCGGCGGGCGGCGGCACCGGGACGTCAGGCTGCTCCGGGGCGTTGATGACGTCGGTGAGCAGGGCGCGCGCGCCCGCGTCGTCGAGCCGCTGCTCCGGATCCCGGGCGAGCAGCCCGTAGATGACCTCCTCCAGCGGGCCCGCGTTCTTCGGCGGGTCCAGCGGTTCGGTCATCACGGCGGTCAGGGTCGCGATCGCGGACCCCTTGTCGTAGGGCGGGCAGCCCTCCACGCTCGCGTACAGCAGTCCGCCGAGCGACCACAGGTCGGCGGGCGGTCCCGGCTTGTGCCCGCGGGCCCGCTCCGGCGAGATGTACGAAGGGGCGCCGACGAGCATGCCGGTGGAGGTGACGGACGGGTCGCCCTCGACCTGGGCGATCCCGAAGTCGGTCAGCACGACCCGGCCGTCCTCGGAGATCAGCACGTTGGACGGCTTCACATCGCGGTGCAGGATGCCCTCGCGGTGCGCCGAGCGCAGCACGTCGAGGATGGCGAGGCCGACCTCCGCCGCGCGGCGCGGCGTCAGGACGCCGTCCTCGCGCACCGCTTCGGCCAGCGACTTGCCCTCGATGAGTTCCATGACGATCCACGGCCGGTCGTCCTCGTCGACCACGTCGTAGACGGTGACCGCGCCGTTGTTGCGGATCCGGGCGATCGCCTTGGCCTCGCGCAGCGTACGCGTGATGAGCCGGCGCTTCTCGTCGTCGTCGATGGCCGAGGGGAACCGCAGTTCCTTGACCGCGACCGTGCGGCCCAGCGTCTCGTCGACGGCGCGCCAGACGGTCCCCATACCGCCCCGGCCGAGTACCTCCCCGAGCCGGTATCGCCCCGAAAGGAGGCGTCCGTCCTTGTCCCGTTGGGGCTCCCGTGCCTGCTCCGCCTCCGACATGCGTCCCCTCTGCGATCAACCCGCCCTGGCAGAGCGTTCATTGTCCCTCACCCCGGGACCGGTCCTGGTGCCGGGTCCGGGGACCGTGATGACGGGGCCGGAGGAAGCGATTCCTGTCGGCCCGTACCGGGGAGGGCGCTGCCGCGCCGTGTCCTTGAACCCCTGCCCAGCGAACCACATCTCACGCCGGGCACTCCCCTGCCTACCACGGCCCGTCGTCCACAGCGCCGCTCCGAACCGCCGTATTCCCGGCGGCGGTCCGCCGTCCCGTCCCGCGCCGGAGGGCGGCCGGAGGGAAGCGGACGGCGGACCGCCGCCGTCCGGCCGAGGGAGCCTAGATGGGCACGATGTCCGGTGCTCCCAGCCGTGCCGCGTCCGCCGTCAGGTCGTCGGGCTGGCGCTGCGACTCCCGTTCCGCCTCCACCCGCTTCTCGTAGTGCGTGACCTCCCGGTCGATCTGGCCCTTGTCCCAGCCGAGCACCGGCGCCATCAGCTCGGCGCAGAGCCGGGCGGAGCGGGTGCCCCGGTCGAAGGTCTCGATGGAGATCCGGGTGCGCCGGGTCAGGACGTCGTCGAGGTGGCGGGCGCCCTCGTGCGAGGCGGCGTACACGATCTCGGCCTTCAGGTAGTCGTCGGCGGAGGGCAGCGGTTCGCCCATCACCGGATCGGCGACGATCAGCTCCAGGATCTCCTCGGTCATGGAGCCGTACCGGTTCAGCAGGTGCTCCACCCGGGCGACATGCAGGCCGGTCCTGGCGGCGATCCTGGCCCGCGCGTTCCACAGGGCGCGGTAGCCCTCGGCGCCCAGCAGCGGGATGTCCTCCGTGACGCACTCCGCGACCCGCTGGTCCAGGCCGTGCACCGCCTCGTCGACGGCGTCCTTGGCCATCACCCGGTACGTCGTGTACTTCCCGCCCGCGACGACGACGAGGCCCGGCAGCGGATGCGCCACCGTGTGCTCGCGCGACAGCTTGCTCGTCGCGTCCGACTCACCGGCCAGCAGCGGCCGCAGTCCCGCGTAGACCCCCTGGACGTCGTCCCGGGTCAGCGGGGTGGCCAGCACCGAGTTGACGTGTTCGAGCAGGTAGTCGATGTCCGCGCTGGACGCGGCGGGGTGCGCCTTGTCGAGGTCCCAGTCGGTGTCCGTCGTCCCGACGATCCAGTGCCGCCCCCACGGGATGACGAAGAGCACGGACTTCTCGGTCCGCAGGATCAGGCCGGTGGAGGAGTGGATGCGGTCCTTCGGGACGACGAGATGGATGCCCTTGGAAGCCCGTACGTGGAACTGGCCGCGCTCGCCGATCAGCGCCTGGGTGTCGTCCGTCCAGACGCCGCTGGAGTTGACCACCTGTTTGGCCCTGATCTCGTAGCTGTCACCCGCCTCGACGTCCTCCACCCGAACGCCGACGACCCGTTCGCCCTCACGGAGGAAGGCGGTCACCCTCGCCCGGTTCGCGACATGCGCGCCGTATCCGGCGGCGGTCCGCACGAGCGTCGCCGTGTGACGGGCGTCGTCCACCTGGGCGTCGTAGTACTGCAGGGCCCCCACCAGGGCGTCCCGCTTGAGCGCCGGCGCGACCCGCAGGGCCCGGCGGCGGGAGAGGTGCCGGTGCACGGGCAGTCCGCGGCCGTGCCCGGACGACACCGACATCGCGTCGTACAGCGCGACGCCCGCGCCGGCGTAGAGCCGCTCCCAGCCCTTGTGCTGCAACGGGTACAGGAACGGCACCGGCTTCACCAGGTGCGGGGCGAGCCGCTCCAGCAGCAGCCCGCGCTCCTTCAGCGCCTCGCGGACGAGCGCGAAGTCGAGCATCTCCAGATAGCGCAGCCCGCCGTGGATCAGCTTGCTCGACCTGCTCGACGTGCCGGACGCCCAGTCGCGGGCCTCGACCAGTCCGGTCGAGAGCCCTCTGGTCACCGCGTCCAGCGCCGTCCCGGCGCCGACCACCCCCGCCCCCACGACCAGCACGTCCAGTTCGCGCTCGGCCATCGCGGCGAGCGCCTCGGTGCGCTCCGCGGGTCCCAGTGTCGCTGTCCTCACTGCTGCCTCCCGGTAGATCGGGGTGGTCCGGCACGGGGATGCGGTCCGGCCGCGGGGCCGGGCCCGTGCCCACCTCTCGATTCTGTCCGCGCTCCGCGACTTCAGCCACCGCCTGTGGACAACACCCGGACGACAAGGGCCACACAATGCGACATATAGGTCATATTTACGCCTAGTCTGACATTGCGCTGTCCCCAGCAGTTGCGCTTTCTGTCCTCATGGTCTTAGGGAAGGACGGCCACCCACGTGCCTGCAGACCTCGCCGTCATCGGACTCGGTCACCTCGGCCTGCCCCTCGCCCAAGCCGCCGTCGCAGCCGGCATCCAGACCGTCGGCTACGACACCGACCCGCGCGCCTTCGCGGAGCTCTCCGCGGGCCGCACCCCCGTCGAGGGGCCGCTCACCGCGTCCGACATCCGCCGGATGCTCTCCGGCGGCTTCCGCCCCACCACCAACCAGGCCGAGCTGGGCCGGGTCCGTACCGCCGTGATCTGCGCGCCCACCCCCCTCGGCCCCGACCGCACCCTCGACCTCACCGGTGTGGGCGACGCGGCCCGCGCCCTGGCCGCCCGGCTGCGCCCGCACACCACCGTGCTGCTGGAATCACCCGTCCACCCCGGCACCACCGAGAACTTCCTGCTCCCCCTCCTCGAAGAGGGCTCGGGCCTGCGCGGCGGACGCGACTTCCACCTCGCCTACTCCCCCACCAGGGTCGACCCCGGCAACCGCACCCACGTCTACGCCAACACCCCCAAGGTGATCGGCGGTCTCACCCCGGCCTGCACCGAATCGGCCGCGGCCTTCTACAGCCGCCTCACCGACAAGGTCGTCCGCGCCCGCGGCCCGCGCGAGGCCGAGATGACGAAGGTCCTGGAGACCAACTTCCGGCACGTCAACATCGCCCTGGTCAACGAGATGGCGGTGCTCTGCCACGACCTCGGCGTCGACCTGTGGGACGTCATCCGGTGCGCCGAGACCAAGCCCTTCGGCTTCCAGCCCTTCCGCCCCGGGCCCGGCGTCGGCGGCCACGGCGTCCCGGTCGACCCGGGCTACCTCCCGTACAACAGCCGCACCCCCGGGCACCCGCTGCGGATGGTCTCGCTCGCGCAGGAGATCAACGACCGGATGCCGCAGTACGTGATCCAGCGCTCGGCCACCCTCCTCAACGAGCACGGCAAGTCCGTCCGGGGCGCCCGGATCCTCCTCCTCGGCGTCACCTACAAGCCGGACCTCGCCGACCAGGAGGCCTCCCCCGCCCGGGAGATCGCCACCCGGCTGATGGACATGGGGGCGCAGATCGGCTACCACGATCCGCACGTCCTGGACTGGCGCGTGCGCGAACTCCCGGTCCCACGTGCCGATTCGCTCTACGAGGCGGCCTCCAGCGCGGATCTGACGGTGCTGCTCCAGCACCACCGCACCTACGACCTCCAGGGCCTGGCCGTGAAGGCACAGCTCCTCCTGGACACCCGTGGCGCGACCCCGGCGGGAGCCGCGCACCGGCTCTGATCGCAGTCCCCCCAAGGATTCCGGTGGGTCATTGTCGGAACCGACTGCTAGCCTGCGGCGTCACTCATCGCACACCAGTGCGCCACAGTCCCAGGGGGAACCCACCATGAGCACGCCCGTACCACCGCCGAACCAGCCGTACGACGGCCAGCCGCAGGCCGGCAACCCGTATGCCGCCCAGCCCGGCCAGCCCGGCGCCCCGACCGGCAACCCGTTCGCGGGCCAGCAGCCGGTCGGCGCCCCCTTCGGCGGCGGCGCACCGTTCGCTCCGGTGGCACCGGCGCGCAACAACGTGGGTCTCGGTATAGCCGCCGCCGTCGTCGCGGCGGTCGTCGCGGCGGCCATCTACGGTGCGATCATCGGCGCGACGAAGCACGAGATCGGCTACGCGGCCGTGGGTGTCGGCTTCGTGGTGGGCTTCGCCTCGGGCAAGGTCGGCGGCCGGAACCCGATCCTGCCGGTCCTGAGTGTCGTCCTCTCGCTGATCGCCGTCTACTTCGGCCAGCTGCTCGGCGAGGCCATGATCGCGGCGAAGGAGCTCCCCGTCACGGTCTCCGAGCTGTTCTTCGACCACTTCAGCCTGCTGAACGAGGCGTGGAAGGCCGACTCGGACTTCATCTCGTACCTCTTCTTCGCCGTCGCGGCGGTCGCCGCGTTCTCCGGCGCCAAGAAGGCTGCCGACTAGTCGCTGACGACACGCAGGAAACACGGAAGGGCCCGGACCGCGATCGCGGTCCGGGCCCTTCCGTGTGTGCTGAGCGCTCAGCGGCGGTGCTGCGAGTCCGCCACCGTCACCTCGACGCGCTGGAACTCCTTGAGGTCGCTGTACCCCGTCGTCGCCATCGCCCGGCGCAGCGCGCCGAAGATGTTCATCGAGCCGTCGGGGGTGTGCGAGGGACCGGTGAGGACCTCCTCCGTCGTGCCGACGGAGCCGAGGTCGACCAGCTTGCCGCGCGGCACGTCCTCGTGGACGGCCTCCATGCCCCAGTGCCGGCCGCGGCCCGGCGCGTCCGTCGCACGGGCGAGCGGGGAGCCCATCATCACGGCGTCCGCACCGCAGGCGATGGCCTTCGGCAGGTCGCCGGACCAGCCGACGCCGCCGTCCGCGATCACGTGCACGTACCGGCCGCCGGACTCGTCCATGTAGTCGCGGCGGGCCCCGGCCACATCGGCGACCGCGGTCGCCATCGGGACCTGGATGCCGAAGACGTTGCGCGTGGTGTGCGCGGCGCCGCCGCCGAAGCCGACGAGGACACCGGCCGCGCCCGTGCGCATCAGGTGCAGGGCCGCGGTGTACGTGGCGCAGCCGCCGACGATGACCGGGACGTCCAGCTCGTAGATGAACTGCTTCAGGTTGAGCGGCTCGGCAGCGCCCGAGACGTGCTCGGCGGAGACCGTCGTACCGCGGATGACGAAGATGTCCACGCCCGCGTCGACGACGGCCTTCGAGAACTGGGCGGTGCGCTGCGGGGAGAGCGCGGCGGCGGTGACGACACCGGAGTCGCGCACCTCCTTGATGCGCTGCCCGATCAGCTCCTCCTGGATGGGGGCGGAGTAGATCTCCTGGAGCCGGCGGGTCGCGGACTCGACGGGCATCTCGGCGATCTCGTCGAGGAGCGGCTGCGGGTCGGCGTGCCGGGTCCACAGGCCTTCCAGGTTGAGCACGCCGAGGCCGCCGAGCTCACCGATGCGGATGGCGTGCTGCGGGGAGACGACGGAGTCCATGGGAGCGGCCAGGAACGGCAGCTCGAAGCGGTAGGCGTCGATCTGCCAGGCGATCGAGACCTCCTTCGGGTCGCGGGTCCGGCGGCTCGGGACGACGGCGATGTCGTCGAATGCGTATGCCCGGCGGCCGCGCTTGCCGCGCCCGATCTCGATCTCAGTCACGATGGTGTGGCCTTTCCCTCTACGTCTGCGCTGTCCAGTATCCCCGACACATGAGGGAGGGGCGGTTCCGGGAACCCCGGACCGCCCCTCACCTGCGCTGTCGCGTTACTTCCTGCTGTAGTTCGGTGCTTCGACCGTCATCTGGATGTCGTGCGGGTGGCTCTCCTTGAGACCCGCCGAGGTGATCCGCACGAAGCGGCCCTTGCTCTCCATCTCGTCGACGGAGGCGGCGCCCACGTACCCCATCGTCTGGCGGAGACCGCCGACGAGCTGGTGCAGCACGTTGGCCAGCGGGCCCCGGTAGGGCACCTGGCCCTCGATGCCCTCGGGGACGAGCTTGTCGTCGGAGGACACCTCGGCCTGGAAGTAGCGGTCCTTGGAGTACGAGCGGCCCTGGCCGCGGGACTGCATCGCACCCAGCGAACCCATGCCGCGGTACGACTTGAACTGCTTGCCGTTGATGAAGAGCAGCTCGCCCGGGGACTCCTCGCAGCCCGCGAGCAGCGAGCCGAGCATCACGCTGTCGGCACCGGCGGCGAGCGCCTTGCCGATGTCGCCGGAGTACTGCAGGCCGCCGTCACCGATGACCGGGACGCCCGCGGCACGGGCCGCGAGGGCGGCCTCGTAGATCGCGGTGACCTGCGGGACGCCGATGCCGGCGACCACGCGGGTGGTGCAGATCGAGCCGGGACCGACGCCCACCTTGACGCCGTCCACGCCGGCGTCGATCAGGGCCTGGGCGCCGTCGCGGGTCGCGACGTTGCCGCCGATGACGTCCACGTCGACGGCCGACTTGATCTTCGCCATCCAGTTGAGGGCGTTGCTGTTGTGGCCGTGCGAGGTGTCGACGATCAGGAAGTCCACACCGGCCCCGGCCAGCGCCTGGGCGCGGTCCAGCGCCTCCGGGCTGGCGCCGACGGCGGCGCCGACGAGCAGCCGGCCCTCGGCGTCCTTGGCCGCGCCCGGGTACTGCTCGGCCTTCTTGAAGTCCTTGACCGTGATGAGGCCCTTGAGGATGCCCGCCTCGTCGACCAGCGGAAGCTTCTCGATCTTGTGGCGGCGCAGCAGCTCCATGGCGTCCACGCCGGAGATGCCGACGCGGCCGGTGACCAGCGGCATCGGCGTCATGACCTCGCGCACCTGGCGCGAGCGGTCCGACTCGAAGGCCATGTCGCGGTTGGTGACGATGCCGAGCAGCTTGCCCGCCGGGTCGGTGACCGGGACGCCGCTGATGCGGAACTTCGCACACAGCGCGTCGGCCTCGCCGAGCGTGGCGTCCGGGCCGACCGTGATCGGGTCGGTGACCATGCCGGACTCGGACCGCTTCACCAGGTCGACCTGGTTGACCTGGTCCTCGACCGAGAGATTGCGGTGCAGTACGCCGACGCCGCCCTGCCGGGCCATGGCGATGGCCATCCGGGCCTCGGTGACCTTGTCCATCGCGGCGGACAGCAGCGGGATGTTCACCCGCACGTTCCGCGAGATGAGCGTCGAGGTGTCGACCGCGTTGGGCAGCACTTCAGATGCGCCCGGCAGCAGCAGCACGTCGTCGTATGTCAGCCCGAGTGTCGCGAATTTCTCGGGCACTCCGTCGACGTTTGCAGTCATGACACCTTCCCCAAATGGCCTTGATCGGTGCGGATGTCCATGCTAACGGCCTCCGGGGGTGTCTCATTCCATGAACAAGATCACCGGGAGGTTCTGTAGCTTCCTACGGCACGGACAGGTGTCCCGTTCACTGTTCCGCGAGGGCCCGCAGCCGACTCAGCGCGCGGTGCTGGGCGACCCGGACCGCACCCGGCGACATGCCGAGCATCTGTCCGGTCTCCTCGGCGGTGAGCCCCACGGCGACGCGCAGGACCAGCAGCTCGCGCTGGTTCTCCGGGAGGTTGGCGAGGAGCTTCTTGGCCCAGGCCGCATCGCTGCTGAGCAGCGCGCGCTCCTCGGGCCCGAGCGAGTCGTCCGGCCGCTCCGGCATCTCGTCGGAGGGCACGGCGGTCGATCCCGGGTGCCGCATCGCGGCGCGCTGGAGATCGGCCACCTTGTGGCCGGCGATGGCGAAGACGAAGGCCTCGAAGGGTCTGCCGGTGTCCTTGTAGCGCGGCAGGGCCATCAGCACCGCGACGCAGACCTCCTGCGCCAGGTCCTCCACGAAGTGGCGCGCGTCACCGGGCAGCCGGTTCAGCCGGGACCTGCAGTAGCGCAGCGCGAGGGGGTGGACGTGGGCCAGCAGATCATGGGTGGCCTGCGCGTCGCCCTCGACGGCACGATGCACCAGAGCACCGATCACCGTCGTTCCGTCGTCGCGCATCGAACCATGGTGCCCCGGTGCCGCGTCATCCGCGGCACCGCGTCCGTAGTTGTGCACCGAAGCGTTATGAGCGGGTGCGCCGGAAGTCATGTCCTGCGCCCTCCCCTTCCGCTCGACCGAATCGTTCCCGAGGAACTCCACGTCTCAAGGATGCGTCATCGGCCGGGAAGCGTCACATGCCGCCGGGGCGGCGGGCTGTGCGGGCGGGGGACGACGTGTGCCGCACCCCTCGCCCGGGTCGCCCCGTCCGCCGGCGTGCGGACGGGGTGTGGATCGGCGGCCGCCGGTCACGGCCGCACCTCAGAAGCTGTCGCGTGACCTGGGAACGGGCCGCCTCTCAGCGGACCAGGCCCCAGCGGAAACCGAGCGCGACGGCGTGCGCGCGGTCCGAGGCGCCGAGCTTCTTGAACAGCCGCCTGGCGTGCGTCTTCACCGTGTCCTCGGAGAGGAACAGCTCGCGGCCGATCTCCGCGTTGGAGCGGCCGTGGCTCATCCCTTCGAGCACCTGGATCTCGCGCGCCGTGAGCGTGGGCGCCGCACCCATCTCGGCCGACCGCAGCCGGCGCGGGGCGAGCCGCCACGTCGGATCGGCCAGGGCCTGGGTGACGGTCGCCCGGAGCTCCGCCCGGGAGGCGTCCTTGTGCAGATATCCGCGGGCCCCGGCGGCGACCGCGAGCGCGACACCGTCCAGGTCCTCGGCGACGGTCAGCATGATGATCCTCGCGCCGGGGTCGGCGGAGAGCAGCCGACGGACGGTCTCCACACCACCCAGACCGGGCATGCGTACGTCCATGAGAATCAGATCCGAACGGTCGGCGCCCCAGCGGCGGAGGACTTCCTCACCGTTGGCCGCGGTCGTCACACGTTCGACGCCGGGCACGGTCGCGACCGCGCGACGGAGCGCTTCTCGGGCAAGCGGGGAGTCGTCGCAGACGAGGACGGATGTCATGACCGTCCTCCGCAGCTGATGCGCGTCACCTTGGGCCTCCAGGCTGTAACAAGTCGTCACCTGTGCGGTTGACGCTCTCGGACATCTGCCCGATCGCTTTTTCTGCCAACCGCCTCCGCACTCTCAACGATGGTCACTCGAAAGAGTTACGGGTCGGAAGGCCGAGTTCGGCACTCTACGTGAGGGAGCGAGCACGGAGGAGAGCGCCACGGGTCGTCCAGCTGTCAACCGAAACTTCTCATGAACGTATGCCCCATTTAGCGGGTTTTCTTCCCTTTTGCTGGTGTCTGTGGCTAGATTCGCAATCAGTCATATTTACATCTACTAACACCGTAGATGTACGGTCATGGGCACGGTCACCGACGGACGACCACGACGTTTCCGACACAGCATGGTTTCGAGGGGACAAGCAATGGCAGATTTCTCCCGCCTTCCCGGACCCAACGCCGATCTGTGGGACTGGCAGCTGCTGGCGGCCTGCCGAGGGGTCGACAGCTCACTGTTCTTCCACCCCGAGGGGGAACGCGGAGCCGCCCGGAGCGCCCGCGAGACCTCCGCGAAAGAGGTCTGCATGCGATGCCCGGTACGCGCCGAGTGCGCCGCGCACGCACTGGCGGTACGCGAGCCCTACGGGGTGTGGGGCGGACTGACCGAGGACGAACGCGAGGAGCTCATGGGACGGGCCCGCAACCGGCTGATCACCGCGGCGGCACCGGCCTCACCGCCGGGACACGGCTGAACCGGCCGCACACCAGCACAGGCGAAACGTTTCTTCACTTCACGTTTCCCCACACCGGACCCGACGGCCCGCTGCGGGACCGCTCAGCGGGTGGCCGCCCGGGACAGCTGGTCCAGGGTGGCCGCCACGGCCGGGACCTGGGCCAGGTCGGGCAGGGTCAGCGCGACGATCTCGCGCTCGATGGCCGGCTCCACCGCGACGGTCCTGGCCCCCCTGGGGCGTACCGACTCGATCGCCAGCGCCGGCAGCACGGCGACCCCCAGACCCGCGCCGACCAGACCGATCACCGCCGGGTAGTCGTCGGTGGCGAAGTCGATCCGCGGGGTGAAGCCGGACTCCTCGCAGACCTCCACCAGCTGCCGGCGGCAGCGGGGGCAGCCGGCGATCCACGACTCGGCGGCGAGTTCGCCGATGCCGACCTCGTCCCGGTCCGCGAGCCCGTGCCCCTCGGGCACCAGGCCGATCAGCCGGTCGGTGAGCAGGGGACGCACCACCAGGTCGTCCCACTCGGTGCCCGGCGTGCCGTAGCGGAAGGCCAGCGCGATGTCGCAGTCGCCGTCGCGCAGCATCTCCACCGAGCGGGGCGGCTCGGCCTCGACCAGGGAGACCCGGGTGCCGGGGTGGTCGGCCCGGAGCGCGGCGAGGGCGCCGGGGACCAGGGTCGAGCTGCCGCTGGGGAAGGAGACCAGGCGGACCCGGCCGGCCCGCAGCCCGGCGATCGCGGCGACCTCCTCCTCGGCGGCGGTGAGCCCGGCGAGGATGCCCGAGGCGTGGCGCACGAGCGCCTCTCCGGCCTGTGTCAGCCGCATCTCGCGTCCGGTGCGGATGAGCAGCGTGGTGCCCGCGGAGGACTCCAGCGCCTTCATCTGCTGGCTCACGGCGGGCTGGGTGCAGCCCAGCTCGCGGGCGGCGGCGGAGAAGGAACCGGTGCCGGCCACGGCGCGCAGGACTCGGAGATGACGGGCCTCGATCACTCTTCGAATATAAGCGAATCTTGGGTCGGCTGCGAATTATCGGCATGTGACTTTCAGCCGGACGCTGTGGCCGGAAGTCGCTAGCGTGCGGGCATGAACGCGATGAGAGTGCTGACGGTGAACACGGGCCGGCCCGTGGCGGTGCCCTACACCGACTCCAAGGAGGGCCTGACCGGGATCGACAAGCGGTCCGTCGAGGGACTCGTGCGGGTCGCGGACCCCGGTCCCGAGGGCGTCGGCGGCAGCGGACTGGCCGGGGACGCGGTCTGCGATCTGCGCCACCACGGCGGCTCGAACCAGGCCGTGTACGCCTTCGCCCGCGAGGACCTCGACACCTGGGAGCGGGAACTGGGCCGCCCGGTCCGCAACGGCTGGTTCGGCGAGAACCTGACCACGGCCGGGGTGGCGGTCGGCCAGGCGCTGATCGGCGAGCGCTGGCGGGTCGGTGCCGAGCTGGTCCTGGAGGTCACGTCCGGCCGGATCCCGTGCCGTACGTTCGCGGGCCACGTCGGCGAGGAGCGCTGGATCAAGAGGTACACGCGGACGGCCGTTCCCGGGGCGTACTTCCGGGTGATCACGCCGGGCGCCATCCGGGCGGGCGACCCGGTCGAGATCGTGCACCGGCCGGACCACGAGGTGACGGTGGAGCTGCAGTTCCGGGCCGTGACCACACAGCGGGAACTGCTGCCGCTGCTGCTCACGGCCGGTGCGGCCCTGCATCCCGAGGCGCTGCGCAGGGCGCGTGCGTACGTGGCCCGTCAGGGGTGAGCGGGGAGCGGCGGGCGGGTCGCGGGGAGGTGCGGGCCTGGCACTAACGTGCCGCGTATGACGACTGCACTGATTACGGGCGCGACCGCGGGCATCGGGGCCGCCTTCGCGCGCCGGCTCGCGGCCGGGGGACACAACCTCGTGCTGGTGGCCCGCGACACCGACCGGCTGCGGGACCAGGCCACCGAACTGCACGACCGGCACGGCATCGAGGCCGAGGTGCTGACCGCCGACCTGTCCACGGACGAGGGGATCGCCGCCGTCGAGGCGCGGCTGGCCGACCGCAGGGAGTCGGTCGATCTGCTGGTCAACAACGCCGGCTTCGGCAACAAGGGCCGCTATCTGGACGTGCCCATGGCGGACGAGCTGGCGATGCTGAAGGTCCACTGCGAGGCGGTGCTGCGGCTGACGTCGGCGGCCGCGGCGGGCATGAAGGAGCGCGGCCGGGGCGGCATCGTGAACGTGGCCTCGGTGGCGGCGTTCGTGCCGCGCGGCACGTACGGGGCGTCCAAGGCGTGGGTGGTCCAGTTCAGCCAGGGCGCGGCCAAGGACCTGGCCGGCTCGGGTGTGCGGATGATGGCACTGTGCCCCGGCTTCGTCCGGACCGAGTTCCACCAGCGGGCCGGGATGGGCACCGGCAACATCCCGGGCTGGATGTGGCTCGACGCCGACAAGCTGGTGGCCGCGGCCCTGGCGGACCTGACGCGCGGCAAGTCGGTCTCGGTGCCGGACCCGCGGTACAAGGCGCTGATGGGCCTGGTGAAGCTGACGCCGCGCGGTCTGCTCGGCGGAATGACCTCCAGGACGGGCCGCAAGTACGGGCCCCAGTAGGCAGGACTCCCGCGGCCGGCCCCGCGCGAACGGACCCCGGCGCACGGCCGACCCCCGCGGAGCCGCTCCGGTGTGATCGAATGATCGGAACAGTACGCTGTTCGATCATCCGCTGCCCGATCATCCGCCTGAGGGGGCCGTCACCGTGCGCGAAGGTGCCGCTGAACGTCATGACCGACTGCTGAACCTGGTACGCGAACGGGGCAGCGTCCGCGTCTCCGACCTGGCGGAGCGGCTCGGCGTCGCCCCGGTCACCGCGCGCCGCGACGTCGAGGCTCTCGCGGCGCGCGGCCTGCTGGACCGGGTGCACGGTTCGGTCTCCTGGCCGGCCGAGCGGGGGCTGTCCGGCACCCCCGCGGGCGGCGGTCCGGTCATCGGGATGCTGGCGCCGGCGGCCGTGTACTACTTCGCCGAGGTGATCCGCGGCGCGCACGAGGCGGCCGCCCGGCTCGGTGCCCGGCTGATCCTGCGGGTCACCGACTACCGGCCGGAGGACGACGCCTCCCACGCCGCCGGGCTGCTCGCCGCCGGCGCGCAGGGGCTGCTGCTGGCCCCGAGCTGGACGGAGCCGGGCCATCCGGCCGCATTCAGCGACTGGATCGCCCGGCTGCCCGTGGAGAAGGTCATGGTGGAGCGGACCGGTGCGCCCGGCGGTCCGCTGGAGGGCCTGGACCGGGTCTGCTCGGACCACGCGTACGGCGTGCTGCTCGCCGTACGGCACCTGGTGGGACTCGGCCACGGGGCCCCGCTGCTGATCGCCCGGGCGGACAGCCCCACCGCCCAGGCGGTGCGGGCCGGGTACGCGCGGGCGCTGGCCGTGCTGGGGCTGCGGGCGCCGGGACCGGTGATCGAGTCCTCGTCGGACGAACGCGATCCGGAGCTGTTCGAGCGGGCCGCGCAGGCGGTGCGGGACGCGGTGCGGCGGGGGCGGGCGACCGCGGCGCTGATGCACAACGACGAGGACGCGATCCGGATGGTGCGGCGGCTGGCCGAGCTGGGCGTCCGGGTGCCCGGGGACCTGTCGCTGATCACGTACGACGACGAGGTGGCGGCGCTCGCCGACACCCCGCTCACCGCAGTCGCGCCGCCCAAGCGAGAGGTCGGCCGGCGTGCGGCGGAGCTGCTCGTGGAGCGGCTGGCGGGGCGGCGCGAGGGTGGTCCCGACGATCCGGTGGCGCGGCGTCACGTGGCGCTGCTGCCCGCCCTGCGGGTCCGCGAGTCGTGCGGCCGGCCCGCGACACCGCCGACGGTCTCCGGCGAGAACGACGGCGGCTGAATCCGCCCCACGAACCGCACCCCCTTCATCCCCTTTTGACATGACTCGCCACTCCCTCGTTCGATCATTTTTCGATCATTCAATCTTTCGCTCTTGACTTCGCTCACGAGGGATCGAAACATCACGGCCACTGCCTGTTCCCGCACGTACAGGAGCCACTCCGTGAGCCGCAGCTGGTCCCGTCCCATCCATGCACTGGTCGGTGCCGTCACCGCCGTCGCCGTCCTGACGGCGTGCGGCGGTGGCGGTGGCGGCCGCTCCCCCGCCCGTGGCACCGCCGAGCACCCCGTGACCGTCTCCTTCTGGGCCTGGACCAAGGGGTCGCAGGAAGTGGTGGACGCGTTCAACGCGAGCCACGACACGATCAAGGTCAAGTTCGAGGAGATACCCTCCGGCGGCCTCGGCGGCTATCCCAAGATCGCCAACGCCGTGAAGGCGGGCATCGCGCCCGACCTGCTCTCCATCGAGTACCCGCAGCTCTCCGCGTTCGTCAGCCAGGGCTCGCTCCAGGACATCAGCAGTTACCTGACCGACGACATCAAGAAGAAGTTCCTGCCGCAGACGATCGAGATGACGACGCTCGGCGGGAAGAACTGGGCGGTGCCGTTCGACGCGTCGCCGCAGGTCTTCTACTACCGCAAGGACTTCTTCACCGAGCACCACATCGCGCTGCCGAAGACCTGGGACGACTTCCGGACCGCCGCCGCGCAGGTGAAGAAGGCCTCGCCGAAGACCAGGATCGCCACGTTCTTCCCCGACGACCCGACGTTCTTCCAGGCCATGGCCTGGCAGGCCGGCGCCCAGTGGTTCCGGGCGGGCAAGGACGCCTGGCAGGTCGACACGACGGACCCCGCCTCGCAGCGGACGGCGGAGTACTGGCAGGGGCTGATCGACGACAAGCTGGTCAGCACCGCCTCCTCGTTCAGCCCGGAGTGGACCAGCTCCCTCAAGCAGGGCACCACGGTCGGCTACCTCGGCGCCTCCTGGGGCGCCGGTGTCCTCGCGGGCATCGTGCCCGAGGAGAAGGGGAAGTGGGCCGCCATGGAGCTGCCGTCCTGGGAGGCGGACAAGCCGGCCAGCGGCATGATCGGCGGCTCCACCTTCGCGGTGAGCAAGAACAGCACCAAGACGGCCGCCGCCGTCGAGTTCGCCCTGTGGATGTCCACGCACGAGGACGCCATCAAGGCCAGGATCGGCGCGAGCACGTCGAGCGCGCTGCCCGCGTCGCCCGCGATGGTGCCGATCGCCCGCAAGGCGTTCGACACGAGCTTCTACGGCGGCCAGGACCTGTACGGCCTGTTCACCCGAGCCGGGGCCTCCATCGGCCCCGACTGGATCTGGGGCCCGAGCCCCGGCGCCACCAACTCCGCACTCGGCGACGAACTCGGCGAGGTCGTCGGCGGCAGCTCCACCCTCCCGCACGCCATCCGGACCGCCCATGACGCCACCGTCGCCGATCTGAAGAAGCGCGGTCTGAAGGTCGAGGAGCCCTCATGAGCACGCCCCCCAACTCCGGTACCCGCACCGGCGGGCTGAGCACGAAGGCCCGCACCCGGATCGCGGCCGGCACCTTCCTCACCCCGTTCTTCGTCCTGTTCACCGTCGCGATGATCGTCCCGGTCTGTTACGCGCTCTGGCTGAGCCTCTTCACGGAGAAGCAGTCCGGGCTGGGCTTCGACGGCCCCCGTACGGTCTTCGACGGGCTCGGCAACTACGCCGCCGCCCTCGGCGACCAGGCCTTCCGCGACGGCTTCTGGGTGCTGCTGGGCTACTGCGCCTTCTACATCCCGCTGATGGCGGGCGGCGCCATCGTGCTGGCGCTGCTGCTGGACACGGCCCTGGCCCGCGCCCGGCGCTTCTTCCAGCTGGCGCTCTTCCTGCCGCACGCCATCCCCGGTCTGATCGCCGCGCTGATCTGGATCTACCTCTACACGCCGCAGCTCAGCCCGGTCGTCAAGGCGATGGAGGCCGGCGGGATCGGCTTCGACTTCTTCTCGTCCGACGGCACGCTGCCCTCCATCGTCAACATCGCGCTGTGGGAGTGGCTCGGCTACAACGTGGTGATCTTCTACGCCGCACTGCAGGCCGTCGACCGGTCGCTGCTGGAGGCCGCGACCGTGGACGGCGCGGGGAACTGGCGGATCGCGTTCTCCATCAAACTCCCCCTGATCCGTTCCTCGTTGGTGATGGTGCTGCTGTTCACCATCATCGGCTCGCTCCAGCTGTTCACCGAGCCGCTGATCCTCAGCCGGGGCTCCGGCTCGGCCGTGACCAGCACCTGGACCCCGAACATGTACGCCTACAGCGCCGCCTTCGAACGCAACGACTACGGCCTCGCCGCCGCGGCGTCCGTACTCATCGCGCTCGTCGCCGCCGCGCTCTCCTTCGCCGTCACCCGCTTCACCAACCGCAAGGAGGCACGGGCATGACCTCCCCCGTCATGATCGATCCGGCCGCCCCGGCCGCCCGCCCTGCCGACCGCGCCCGCGACCGCGCCGCCGCCGGCCCGGCCGGCCCCCGGTCCAACCGCTGGCTGTCGAAGACCGCGGTCAACGGCGTCCTCGTCATCGCCGCCGTCTACACGCTCTTCCCGCTGATCTGGCTGGTCACCGCCGCGACCAAGGACGCCGGAAACCTGCTGGGCGGCGACGTCTTCTCCTTCGAGGGCTTCAACCTCGGCAGCAACCTCACCTCCCTGTCCACGTATCAGGACGGCATCTACTTCCGCTGGTACGGAAACTCCCTGCTGTACGCGGGCGTCGGGGCGCTCGGCTGTTCCCTGATCAGCGTCGCGGCCGGGTACGCCTTCGACAAGTACCGCTTCAAGGGCAAGGAGAAGCTGTTCGCCCTGGTGCTGCTGGGTGTCCTGCTGCCCTCCACCGCGCTGTCCCTGCCGCTGTACCTGCTGGCCGTCAAGACGGGAACCGTCAACACCTACTGGGCGGTGCTGATCCCGGCGCTGGTCAACCCGTTCGGCGTGTACCTCTCGCGGATCTTCAGCGCGGGATACATACCGGACGAGGTCCTGGAGGCCGCCCGTATCGACGGTGCGGGCGAGATGCGCACCTTCTGGTCGGTGGGTCTGCGCATGGTCATGCCCGGCTTCGTGACCGTCTTCCTCTTCCAGTTCACCGCCATCTGGAACAACTTCTTCCTCCCCCTGGTCATGCTCTCGGACAAGAAGCTCTATCCGCTGAGCCTGGGCCTCTACAACTGGCACAGCACCGCCAACGCCGACCCGAGCTTCTACCCCATGGTCGTCACCGGCTCCCTCCTGGCCGTCACCCCGCTGATCATCGCCTTCGTCACCCTGCAACGTCACTGGAAGGCCGGCCTCACCGCCGGCAGCGTCAAGTGACCTCCGAGGAGCCCGGGTTCCACCATGCACGACACCACTGACAACCGGCCCGCCGCGCTCCTGGCCATGGGGCCGGGGATCGCGGGGCGGCTGCTCACCCCCGGCCGGCGGGACCGGCTGACCGGTCTCGTCCGCACCGATCCCGCGCTCGTCGCCCACCACCTGCCCGACCCGTCCCCGGCGGTGACCGCCGCGCTCGCCGGGGCCGAGGTGCTGCTGACCTGCTGGGGCGCACCCCCGCTCACCGAGGCCGTGCTGGACGCGGCGCCCCGGCTGCGGGCGGTCGTCCACGCGGCGGGCAGCGTCAAGCACCACGTCACCGACGCCTGCTGGGACCGCGGCATCCAGGTCACCTCGGTGGCCGCGGCGAACGCCCGCCCGGTCGCCGAGTACACGCTGGCCGCGATCCTCTTCGCGGGCAAGAACGTCCTGGGCAGCGCCCGCCGCTACCGCGAACTGCGGGCACCGCACGACTGGCGGGAGGAGCTGGACGGCTGGGGCAACCACGGCCGTACGGTCGGCATCGTCGGCGCCTCCCGCACCGGGCGCCGGATCATCGAGCTGCTGCGGCCGTTCGACTTCGAGGTCCTGCTGTACGACCCGTACCTGTCCCCCGCCTCCGCGACCCGGCTCGGCGTCGAACCGGTGGCACTGGACGAACTCTGCGCGCGCAGCGGGATCGTGTCCGTCCACGCACCCGAACTCCCGGCCACCCGCCACATGATCGGCGCCGCGCAGCTGGCGGCGATGGCGGACGGCGCGACGCTGATCAACACCGCCCGGGGTTCGCTCGTCGACGAGGACGCACTGCTCCCCGAGCTGACGAGCGGGCGGCTGCACGCGGTCCTGGACGTGACGGACCCCGAACTGCCGCCGGCCGCCTCGCCGCTGTACGACCTGCCGAACGTGCTGCTGACCCCTCACATCGCGGGTTCGCTCGGCAACGAACTGCACCGGATGGCGGACCAGGCCCTGGACGAACTGGAACGCTTCGCGACCGGCCGCCCGTTCGCGGACCCGGTACACGGGGACGCGTTGTCGCGCTCGGCGTGAGGCGGGGGGCGAAAGGAGGCCCTCCGGGCATCCCCAGCCCCTCCGGCTATTGAGGTTTCGCCGGGCAACTCCAGCCCCGCCGGCGTTTGAGGCGCGGGGTCCGGGGCGGAGCCCGGGGGGCCCTGCCCCCGGACCCCCGCTCCTCAATCGCCGGCGGGGCTGAGGTTGCCCCGAGGGCTGGAGTCGGCCGGCTGAACCTCATACGCGAGCAGAGACAGGTCCGGCCCGGGCCGAGGCCGGGCACGCGAAAGGCCCGGCACCCCGAAAGGGTGCCGGGCCTCACCGCTTGCGCGGAACAGCTACCCGCTAGTGGGAGTGACCGTGGCCGTGACCGGCCTCGGCCTCTTCCTCGGCCGGCTTCTCGACGACCAGCGTCTCGGTCGTGAGCAGCAGCGACGCGATGGACGCGGCGTTCTCCAGCGCGGAGCGGGTGACCTTGACCGGGTCGATGACGCCGGCCTTCACCAGGTCGCCGTACTCGCCGGTCGCGGCGTTGAAGCCCTGACCCTTGTCGAGCTCGGAGACCTTCGAGGTGATGACGTAGCCCTCGAGGCCCGCGTTCTCCGCGATCCAGCGGAGCGGCTCGACGGCGGCGCGGCGCACGACCGCGACACCCGTGGCCTCGTCGCCGGTCTTGCCGAGGTTGCCCTCGAGGACCTTGACGGCGTGGACCAGAGCGGAGCCACCACCGGAGACGATGCCCTCCTCGACCGCGGCGCGGGTCGCGGAGATGGCGTCCTCCAGACGGTGCTTCTTCTCCTTGAGCTCGACCTCGGTGGCCGCACCGACGCGGATCACGCAGACCCCGCCGGCCAGCTTCGCCAGGCGCTCCTGGAGCTTCTCGCGGTCCCAGTCGGAGTCCGTGGACTCGATCTCGGCCTTGATCTGGTTGACGCGGCCGACGACCTCGTCGGACTTGCCGCCACCGTCGACGATGGTGGTGTCGTCCTTGGAGACGGTCACGCGGCGGGCGGTGCCCAGCACGTCCAGACCGGCCTGGTCGAGCTTGAGGCCGACCTCCTCGGCGATGACGGTCGCACCGGTGAGGGTGGCGATGTCGCCGAGCATGGCCTTGCGGCGGTCACCGAAGCCCGGGGCCTTCACCGCGACGGCGTTGAAGGTGCCACGGATCTTGTTGACGACCAGGGTCGACAGGGCCTCGCCCTCGACGTCCTCGGCGATGATCAGCAGCGGCTTGGAGGCACCGGCCTGGATGACCTTCTCCAGGAGCGGCAGCAGCTCCTGGATCGAGCCGATCTTGCCCTGGTGGATCAGGATGTACGGGTCGTCGAGGACGGCCTCCATACGCTCCTGGTCGGTCACCATGTACGGGGACAGGTAGCCCTTGTCGAAGGCCATGCCCTCGGTGAAGTCGAGGTCCAGACCGAAGGTGTTGGACTCCTCGACGGTGATGACACCGTCCTTGCCGACCTTGTCCATCGCGTCCGCGATGAGCTCGCCGACCTGGGTGTCCTGCGCGGAGAGCGCGGCCACGGCGGCGATGTCGGACTTGTCCTCGATCGGGCGGGCGGTCGCGAGGAGCTCCTCGGACACGGCCTTGACCGCGGCGTCGATGCCCTTCTTCAGGGCGGCCGGGGACGCGCCCGCGGCCACGTTGCGCAGACCCTCGCGGACGAGCGCCTGGGCGAGGACGGTGGCGGTGGTCGTACCGTCACCGGCCACGTCGTTGGTCTTGGTCGCCACCTCCTTCACCAGCTGCGCACCGAGGTTCTCGTACGGGTCGTCCAGCTCGACCTCGCGCGCGATGGTGACACCGTCGTTGGTGATGGTGGGAGCACCGAACTTCTTGTCGATGACGACGTTGCGGCCCTTGGGACCGATCGTCACCTTCACCGTGTCGGCAAGCTTGTTGACGCCGCGCTCGAGGGCGCGACGGGCGTCCTCGTCGAACTTCAGGATCTTCGCCATGGAGCTGAACTGTCCTCTCAAAACAAGAACTGCGCCCCTGCCGCCCGGCTAGTTATCTCGCAGGGGGCCAGGGGCGCAGAACAGAAGCAAACGTTGGGTGAATTACTTCTCGATGATCGCGAGCACGTCGCGAGCCGAGAGGACGAGGTACTCCTCGCCGTTGTACTTCACCTCGGTGCCGCCGTACTTGCTGTACAGAACGACATCGCCGGTCTTGACGTCGAGCGGAAGGCGCTCGCCGTTCTCGAAGCGGCCCGGGCCCACGGCCAGGACGACGCCCTCCTGGGGCTTCTCCTTGGCGGTGTCCGGAATGACCAGGCCGGAGGCCGTGGTCTGCTCGGCGTCGAGCGGCTGGACCACAATGCGGTCCTCGAGCGGCTTGATCGCAACCTTGGAGCTGGCGGTCGACACGATCCGGTCTCCCCCTTCGGAGATCTCACGGGGTTATCAGTCTGGGGTGGCGACCAGGTGGGCCCGTCGTCGCGGGTGCCGGACCTGCCGGTCGCACAGAACTGCTGGCACTCTCCAGTGGGGAGTGCCAGCACTGAGACTATGACCGCGATTAGCACTCGGTCAAGCGGAGTGCCAATTCACGCCCTCGTGGCGTCTCCGGAGAGGTCCGGACCGCGCGCCGGAGCAGGTCCGGATCCGGCGACTACCGCCTCGCGCACCCCGCCTCCACGGCCGGGGCCCCCGACTCGTAACGTCCCGGCCGCCCCGGCCGTTCCGGCCACCAGTGGACCGGTGGCCGCACCCGGTAGCCGCCGGCCGCGGGACCGCCGCAGGCGACGACGACCATCGCCCCCGGCGCCCCGTGGTCACCGCGCACCGCCGCGGGCCGCGCCTCCGGGTCGCTCGGCGACGGATGCACCCGCTGCGCCGCCTTGCGGCCCAGCCGCTCGATCGGGTCCACCGACTGCGCGCAGCCTGCGGTGGCGGTCAGGAGCGCACCGGCGGTCAGCAGTCCGGCCAGCAGCCGGTGCGCCCTTCTCATACGTAGTCCTCCAGCCGGGCCACGGCGTAACCCTTGTCCGTGATGACCTTCATGACGGACCGGATCAGGTCGGGCATGCTGCCCTTCCAGTCCTTCTTGCCGCGGAAGTGCGTGAGGATGATGTCGCCGGGGTGCAGGTCCTGGTCCTCCTCGCGCCACTCCATGTGGTCGGGGAACGCCTCCGCAGCCCACAGCGGCACGGCCGTGATGCCGCAGGACTTGGCGATCCGCAGGGTGTCGCCGTTGTAGTTCCCGTACGGCGGCCGGAAGAGCCGGGGGCGCTCGCCGTACTGCTTCTCCAGGATGTCCTGCTGGTCGCAGATCTCCCGCTGCTGCTCCTCGTGGGAGAGACCGGGCATGTAGCGGTGGTTCAGCGTGTGGTTGCCGAGGACGACGCCGCGCGCCTGGGCCTCCTTGAAGTACGCGTAGTCGTCGCGCACCAGGTAGTCGCTGAGGAAGGCGCTGTACGGGATGTTCAGCTCCGACATCATCTTCAGCAGCTCGGGGTCCTTGTCGTCCCCGTCGTCCATCGTCAGGAAGACGATCTTGTCCTTGGTGGGGACCGTCGTGAAGACCGGCGGCAGGGACGCGTCACCGCCCTCGACCTCGAAGCCCTTGCGGGTGGTGAGGTGCGGTTTCACGGCGGGCGGCGCCGGCGGGGTCAGCGGGGTGCCCGCCAGGCCCCACTTCTTCGCGGCGACGGCCCGTGCGGCCAGGGCGCGGCGCGCCTTCTCGGCCTGCGCGGCTACGGACCCCGCCGCTCCCGCCGGGGGCCCGCCCTGCTGTCCGGCCTGGGCGGCGGCCGCGCGGCCGGGGTCGGCCGGTGCGCGCTCGGCGGTCTCGGCGGCACAGCCCGAGCCGACGGCGGCGACCAGGAGCGCGGCGACGACCGCATAGCCCGGCCGGCGCCGCAGGTGCCCCCGTCCGCGCCTCGCCCGTCCCTGCCCGCACGACTCCGCACCCGGTCTGCGCCTCTTCATGTCCAATTCTTCCTTTTGTCGTACTGGCTGCATGGCGCCGCATCCTGCCAGCCCGGGGCCGGGCTTCCGGGCCGACACAGCGCCCGCCCCGCACGGTCCCCCGGCTGGCGCGCAGCCGACTGGCCCACAATGGGGCGGGTGAACGCTCTCTCCCCGGCCGGCCCGTCCGACGCCCCCGACCCCCTCGCCGACTTCCTGGCCCTGCGCACCCCCGAGGGCGCCGGACTGCTGGCCGGCCTGCGGTCGTACGACCCCGCCACGGAACTGGCCACCGCCACCCGGCTGCGCCGCACCCACCCGGCCGCCCTCGTCTCGGCGGCCATCGGCCAGGCCCGGCTGCGGCAGCGGGCGGTGGCGAAGTTCGGGGCCGAGGACGCGCACCGGATGTTCTTCACGCCGAACGGGGTCGAGCAGGCGACCCGCACCTCGGTGGCCGGCTACCGCGCCCGGCGGTTCGCGGACGCCGGGGTGCGCAGCGTCGCCGACCTCTGCTGCGGGATCGGCGGCGACGCGATCGCCCTGGCCCGGGCCGGGATCTCCGTCCTCGCCGTCGACCGCGATCCGCTGACCGCCGAGGTGGCCCGCGCCAACGCCGCCGCGCTCGGCCTGGACGCGCTGATCGAGGTCCGGTGCGCGGACGTCACCGAGATCGACACCACGCCCTACGACGCGGTCTTCGTCGACCCGGCCCGGCGCGGCGGACGCGGCAGGATCTTCGACCCGGAGGCGTACTCCCCGCCCCTGTCCTGGGCGACCGCGGCCGCGCTGAAGGCGCCGAGGGCCGCGCTGAAGATCGCCCCGGGTGTCCCGCACGAGGCGATCGGGCCGCAGGCGGAGGCCGAGTGGATCTCGGACGGCGGCGACGTGAAGGAGGCGGTGCTGTGGTTCGGCGAGGGCTTCGAGGCCGGCTCCTACCGCGCGACGCTGCTCCCGTCGGGCGCCACCCTGGCGGCTCCGGCCGCGCTGCCCGCCCCGCCGGTCGGCCCGGTGGGCCGCTATCTGTACGAGCCGGACGGTGCGGTGATCCGGGCGCATCTGGTCGCCGGCATCGTGGAGCGCTGCCACGGCCGGCTGATCGACGGGATGATCGCGTACGTCACGAGCGACGAGCTGTACGACTCCCCGTACACCGCCGGCTACGAGATCACCGATCAGCTGCCCTTCAACGTGAAGCGGCTGAAGGCGCTGCTGCGGGAGCGCGAGGTCGGTGTCCTCACGGTCAAGAAGCGCGGCTCGGCGGTCGAACCCGAGGAGCTGCGGCGGAAGATGAAGCTCCGGGGGCCGCACGCGGCCACGGTCTTCCTGACCCGGGTCGCGGACGCGCCGACGATGCTGGTCGGCCGCCCCGTGACCGGCCCGGAGGCCGGCCTCGGGTGAGTGCGGCCAGCCTCAGGCGAGGTCGGTCAGATCGTCCGCGTACACCTGTGAGAGCGGCTGCGGACCCACGTACTGCTGGCAGTTGCACTGCCCCGACTCGAAGCGCACCGGCTTCTTCTGCTCGTCCCACGCGGTCGGCACCTCGACCCGCTCGTGGCACTTGCCCCGCTTGTCGTGCTTGGCGAGGTGGTGCGTGCAGCCGCAGACCGGCTCCGGCGGCCGGTTCGCCGCCTCGACCGCCAGCCGCTCCTGCTTGCCGGCCTCCAGCAGTTCCAGCTTGCGGGTGTGCCGATTGCGCAGAGCCGTACGGACGTTGTCGACCGCCCAGCCGAAGCCGCCCGTCCAGAAGATGATGAGCAGCCACCAGTACCACTCCATGAAACGCCCTCCCCCTGAGTCGCCCGTGTATGCGCCAAGGATAGGGCCGGGGTCAGCGGTGGGCACCGCCGCCGGAGGGGACGAGGGGATCGGACGCGGCCCGGCCGGCGAGCGTCCCGAGGATCCAACTCCGGTGCCGGAAGGCCTTGATGACGCCGATGAGGCCGATCAGCCAGCTGATGAAGCCGAGTCCCATGATCAGGGCCATCAGGCCGTAGGTGTCATGGCCCCGGACCGCGCCCGCCGGCACGGCGAAGCAGGCGTACAGCCCGAAGGCGCAGAGCGCGAAGGAACTCAGCAGCCAGGCCAGGCTCACGCCGGGCAGCCGGAGCGCACTGTCGCCCGCCGGGTCGCGGTCCAACGCGCCCCACTGCGCGAGCAGTCGGCGGATGTCCCGGTCCCGGCGCAGGCCCACGACGACGAGGACGACCGCGGGCACCAGGGCGGCGGCGCCCAGGGCGAGCAGGACCACGCCCATGATGGAGCTGATGATGTCGTACGACTCCTCGAACGTGATGAACGCGGTGCCGATCAGCGCCCAGCCGAACGCCCCGAGCGCCCCCCACGTCCAGAGCAGCCCGAGGCGGCCGGGCCCGATGTGCATCCGCACCAACGCGCCGAGGATGAAGGCCCGGTCGGCGAGCAGCGCACCCCGGTCGGGCCAGGTGCGTATCTCCACGGGTGGCGGGGGCGGCGGCAGCGCAGGGCGAGCGGACATGGGCCAGACCCTACCGAGCACCGGACGGCGCCCGGGCGGGGCGGTCTCAGGCGTTGCGCAGGGCCTCGATGTCCAGGCGCTTCATGCCGAACATCGCCTTCATGGCGCGGGCGGCCTTCTCCGGGTCCGGGTCGGTCAGGGCCTCGCCGAGACCGGGCGGGATGATCTGCCAGGACACCCCGAACCTGTCCTTGAGCCAGCCGCACTGGCTCTCCTGGCCGCCGTCCGCGGTGAGCCGGTCCCACAGCTCGTCGGCCTCCTGCTGCGAGGCGCACTCCACCGAGAGGGAGACGGCCTCGCTGAAGGGGAACTGGGGTCCGCCGTTGAACGCGATGTACTCGGCGCCCTCCAGCTGGAACCGCACGGTCATCACCGCCCCGTCGTCACCCGGTGAGGACGCGGTCCAGCGGGTCACGTCCAGGACGCGCGAGTCGCCGCCGATGACGGAGATGTAGTGGTCCGCCGCCTCCTCGGCCTGGTTTTTGTCGAACCAAAGGAACGTGGTGACCTTCTGCATGGTCCTCTCCTCACTCGGTGGTGCGGAACGCGATGCAGGGTAGACCGGTGGCGGGCCCGGAACTCATCGGCCGGCCCGGCCCAGCAGCAGCGCCCTCTCCCGCTCGTTGCGGGTGAGCCCGGCCGCCCGTACGAACTCCGCGCGCGCCTCGTCCGTACGTCCCATCCGCTCCAGCAGATCCCCGCGGACGCTCGGCAGCAAGTGGTAGTCCTTGAGCGCGGGGTCGGCGGCCAGCGCGTCGACCAGGACGAGAGCGGCGGCGGGGCCCTCGGCCCTGGAGACGGCGACGGCGCGGTTGAGCTCGACGACGGGTGACGGGGCCAGGACGGCGAGCCGGTCGTAGAGGGCGGCGATGGCGGGCCAGTCGGTGTCCTCGTACCGCACCGCCCGGGCGTGGCAGGCGGCGATGGCGGCCTGGAGGGCGTACGGGCCCAGTGGCCGTCCCGCCTCCGCGGCCGTTTCGCTCGCCCGGAGCAGGGCCGCGTAGCCGCGGCGGATCAGCAGCCGGTCCCAGCGGGCCCGGTTCTGGTCCGCGAGCAGCACCGGCGCCCCGTCCGGTCCGGTCCTGGCGGCGGTGCGCGATGCCTGGAGCTCCAGCAGGGCGGCCAGCCCGTGCACCTCGGGCTCCTGCGGCATCAGCCCGGCCAGCACCCGGGCCAGCCGCAGCGCGTCCTCGCAGAGGCCCGGGCGCAGCCAGTCGTCGCCGGCGGTCGCGGCATAGCCCTCGTTGAAGACCAGGTAGATGACTTCCAGTACCGATCCGAGCCGGGCGGCGCGCTCGGGGCCGTACGGCACCTCGAAGGGGACGCCGGCCCGGCCGAGCGCCCGTTTGGCGCGGACGATCCGCTGGGCGACGGTGGGCTCGGTGCTGAGGAAGGCGCGGGCGATCTCCTCGGTGGTGAGGCCGCCGAGGAGGCGCAGGGTGAGGGCGATCCGGGCATCGGTGGAGAGCACCGGGTGGCAGGAGGTGAAGATCAGCCGCAGCAGGTCGTCGTCGATGCGGTCCGGGTCGGCGGCGGCCGGGTCGGGTCCGCCGGGGACGGTGTCCAGGTCTCGGCCCATCTCGGCCAGCTTGCGGGCGTACGTCTCGCGGCGGCGTACCAGGTCGATGGCGCGGTGCCTGGCCGTGGCCATGAGCCAGGCTCCCGGGTTGTCCGGGACGCCCGACTCGGGCCACTGCTCCAGCGCGGCGACCAGGGCGTCCTGCGCGAGTTCCTCGGCGATGCCCACGTCCCGGACGATCCGGGCGACACCGGCGATGATCCGCGCGGACTCGATCCTGAATACCGCCTCAACCGCGCTCGCTGCCGTCACGGCCACCCATCAGAGCAGCCGGACCGGACCCGGGCAAGCGCGGCCGGCCGGTCAGCCGGTCGCTTCGTCGATGGCGCGGACCTCGCAGGTGACGCTCCAGCTCTCCGGGTGCACGCGCAGGAACCGGTTGGCCCACTCCAGTGCCTCGTCCTTGTCCTTGCACTGGAGGATGGCGTACCCGCCGACGACCTCCTTGGTCTCGGTGAAGGGGCCGTCGGTGTAGCTGAGCTTGCCGCCGGACCAGTGGACGCGGGTGGCCTGGGCGGTCGGGACGAGTCCGGCCGTCTCCAGCATCACGCCCGCCATGCTGATCTCCTCGAACAGGGCGCCCATGCGCTCGTCGAAGCCGGGGTCGGGCTCGAACCCCGCGGCGGCCTGCTCGTCGATGCGGATGAGTGACATGAAGCGCGGCATGGTGACTCCTCGGTCGGGAGGGCGGGGACCTCTTCCCCGCCTCTCACCCCTGCGTCGAACGGGACACGGCCGGATCGACACTCCGCACGGAATTCTTCTGAGAATCTCGCGGACCGGCCACCCGGGCGCCGCCGCCCTCAGCCGTCCGCCGAGCCGAGTGACTCGAAACGCCAGCGGTGCACCGGCCGGGTGACGGCGTCCGCGGCCGGCTCGGGCAGCTCCGGCAGCTCGTCGCCGTAGGCGCCGTCCCACCAGGTGATGACCAGGACCCGGTCCTGCGGGGCGCGCAGCAGCTCGCTGCGCAGCGGCGGCCGGGCCAGTTCGCCCGCGCGGGCGCGGGCCCACTCCAGGAGTTCCGCGCCCCGGCCCTCGACGGCCCGGGCCTCCCACATCAGCGCGACGGTCGTCCCGGTACCGCTCATGAGTAGAGGTTGTCCTTGCTGATCTCGTGCACGTGGTCGTGCGTGTGGGAGTGGCCGTGGTCCGCGCCCGGTACGTGGGGCTCGGTGACCGGCAGCGAGGAGTCGGCCGACAGCTCCAGGTCGGAGGCGGGCCGGTTGCGGGCCACCATCTCCGCGCCCAGGGCGGCGACCATCGCCCCGTTGTCGGTGCACAGTCCGGGCCTCGGCACGCGCAGCCGGATGCCGGCCCGCTCGCACCGCTCCTGGGCGAGCGCCCGCAGCCGCGAGTTGGCCGCGACGCCGCCGCCGATCATCAGGTGGTCGACGCCCTCGTCCTTGCAGGCACGGACGGCCTTGCGGGTGAGCACGTCCACCACGGCCTCCTGGAAGGACGCCGCCACGTCCCGTACCGGCACGTCCTCGCCCGCGGCGCGCTTGGCCTCGATCCAGCGGGCGACGGAGGTCTTCAGGCCGGAGAAGGAGAAGTCGTACGCGGGATCGCGCGGACCGCTCAGGCCGCGCGGGAACGCGATGGCCTTCGGGTCGCCCTCCCTGGCGAGCCGGTCGATGACCGGGCCGCCGGGGAAGCCGAGGTGCAGCACCCGGGCGATCTTGTCGAAGGCCTCGCCCGCCGCGTCGTCGATGGTCGCGCCGAGCGGCCGCACGTCGTTGGTGATGTCGGGGGCGAGCAGCAGCGAGGAGTGCCCGCCGCTGACCAGCAGCGCCATGGTGGGCTCGGGCAGCGGGCCGTGCTCCAGCTGGTCGACGCAGATGTGCGAGGCGAGGTGGTTCACGCCGTACAGCGGCTTGTTCAGCGCGTACGCGTACGCCTTCGCCGCCGAGACGCCGACGAGCAGCGCGCCGGCGAGTCCCGGTCCGGCGGTGACCGAGATGCCGTCGAGGTCGCGGCCGGTGACCCCGGCCTCCTTCAGCGCGCGCTCGATCGTCGGGACCATCGCCTCCAGGTGCGCGCGGGAGGCGATCTCCGGGACGACGCCGCCGAAGCGGGCGTGCGTGTCGACGCTGGACGCGACGGCGTCGGCGAGCAGCGTCGTCCCGCGGACGATGCCCACGCCGGTCTCGTCGCAGGAGGTCTCGATACCGAGTACGAGCGGTTCGTCAGCCATCAGTCAGTCTCGTTTTCTTGAACGTGGAGGCGCATGACGAGTGCGTCGATGTTGCCCGGCTGGTAGTAGCCGCGGCGGAAGCCGATGGGTTCGAAGCCGAAGCGTTCGTACAGCTTCTGCGCCCGGGTGTTGTCGACCCGGACCTCCAGCAGTACCTCGGCGCACTCGAAGGCCGTGGCGTGCTTCAGCAGATCGGTCAGGAGCTCGGAGCCGAGCCCGCCGCCCCAGTGGCCGCGGGTGACGCCGATCGTCTGTACGTCGGCGAGGTCGCCGGCGGCCGCGAGGCCCGCGTACCCGACGATCCGGCCGCTGACCGGGTCCTCGGCCACGACGTAGCGGCGGGTGGCCCGCGGGCCGCGTGCGTGCGCCAGCTCGGACCAGAACATGCCGGCCGACCAGGCGTCGTCCGGGAACAGCTCGTGCTCCAGGTCGAGCACCGGGTCGATGTCCCACCAGCGCATCTCGCGCAGCACTGCGGTCGTGGCGGTCACTTGGGAGTGACCACCTTGTAGTTCTTCGGGACCTGCGCGTCGGGCCTGCGGAGGTAGAGCGGCCGCGGCGGCAGCATGTCGGCGCCGGCGGCGAGACGCTCGGCGGCGAGGGCGGCCAGGGCGCCGGCCGCGACGTGCTCGGGGCCGCGCGCGTCCGGGAACGCGTCGGGGTAGAGCACCGCGCCCGCGCCGACGACGGGAAGACCGGCGAGCTGACCGGCGATGTCGGCGGGCCGGTCGACGGCGGGTTCACCGGTCCGGGTGCGGGGGTCCTCGTACCGCGCCCAGTAGACCTCCTTGCGGCGGGCGTCCGTCGCGACGGCGAACGGACCCGCCACCCCGGCCTGCCCCGCGGCGTACGCCAGCGCGTCCAGGGTGCACAGCCCGTGCACGGGGACGGAGAGCGCCGAGCCGAAGGTCGCGGCCGTCACCAGACCGACGCGCAGTCCGGTGTACGGGCCGGGGCCGACCCCCACGGCCACGTCGGTCACGGCGTCGAGCGTGACGCCGGCCTCGGCGAGGACCCGGTCGACGGCGGGCAGCAGCAGCTCCCCGTGCCTCCGGGCGTCGACCTGACCGGACTCGGCGACGACGCGGGTCCCGTCGTGCAGGGCGACGGTGACGGCGGGGGTGGCGGTATCCATAGCGAGCAAGAGCACGCAAACAGCCTACGGCTCCGCGGCAGCGGGGGCCGCGCCCCCGTACGGCGTCCCTGGAGCGGGGGTCCCGGCTGCTACCGTCACCGGGTATACGCGGAGTACGTGTAAACGCTTGTAGGACATACGGCGAACCGCGGTACGGCATGCAGCGAACCCGCTGTACGGCACAGACGAACCGCAACGGCGAAAGAGGCGCGAACGGTGGCTAGGGGCAGCTCGGGAATCGTGGCCGCGCTCACCGCGGCGGCCGTCGCCGCGGTCGGCTTCCTCGCCTACCAGGCATCGGCGAACGTCCCGGACAACCTCGGGGCGACACCGAAGGCGTCGGCCAGCGCACCGGCCAAGGGCGGCCACGCCAAGCCGAAGGCGAAGAAGGACCCGCTCGCCGTTCCCGCCGCGTCCGGCACCGGCATGCGCGTGGTGTACGCGCTGGGCGACCGCCGGGTGTGGCTGGTGGACGCGAAGGGCAAGCCGTCCCGGACCTTCAAGGTGATGCCGAGCGCGGTGAGCGCCCTGCCGGGCACCTACCGGGTGAGTTCGCGCTCCGGCAGCGTCACGGGCTCCGACGGGGTGCCGATCGAGCACGTGGTCCGGTTCGCGACCAACAACGACGTGGCCATCGGCTTCAGCGCCGCGCAGGACGGCTCGATGGAGAGCCCGGACCCGACGCTGAAGGCGGGTGGCGTACGGATGTCCCGCGAGGACGGCAACGCGGTGTGGACGTTCGCCACGGTGGGCGTGAAGGTCAACGTCGTCCCGTAGCTCCGCGCGTTCCGGCGGCTCGGAAGAGCCGTCCCGCAGCCCCGGAGATCCCCTCCGGCCCGCTCCCCGGGCCGGAGCTCAGGCCCGCCCGGTTCCCGACGGCTTGCCGTCGCGCGGGACGGGGGCCGTGCGCGGGCGCGGGCCGCACGGCGGGGTGGAGACGGCGGTGGCCGCCGCCCCGGCGGCGAGCAGGTCTCTCATCGATACCGCCCGCGGCGGACGCACTTCTCGCTCCGATGTCGGCATGGACGCCTCCTGGGGCTCCGGTGGAAGGCACGGTTAGGTAGACCTAACCTGCTCTCGCCCTCCATGTCACCACGCCCGCACCGCCCCGCGCAACAATTTGCCGACACCATGTCGGAAACGGACCGTCAGGTCCGGGTCCGGGGGCTCAGGCGCCCGCGGCCTCCCACGGGGCCCAGGACTCCGCACGCAGCCCCGCCCACCGGGCGCCGACGCCGGCGAGCGTCACCACGCGCCGTTCGTCGTCCGTGTCGCCGACGGCGCGGTCGATCAGCACCCGGAGCCGGTCGTCCGAGAGCTCCTCGACCTTGCCGTCGCCCCACTCGACGACCACCACCGACTCCGGCAGCGACACATCGAGGTCCAGGTCCTCCATCTCGTCGAGCCCGCCGCCCAGGCGGTACGCGTCGACGTGGACCAGCGCCGGGCCGCCGCCGAGCGGGGGGTGGACGCGGGCGATCACGAAGGTGGGGGACGTGACGGCGCCGCGCACCCCCAGGCCCTCGCCGAGCCCGCGGGTCAGGGTCGTCTTCCCGGCACCGAGCTCGCCGGTGAGCATCACGAGGTCGCCGGGGCGCAGCACGCCGGAGATCCGGCGGCCCAGGGCCTGCATCTGTTCGGGTGACTCCACGGCCAGCGTCACGGTGACGGTGTCGTCGCGCGTGACTCCGTGCGCGGTGCCTGCGGCGCGCTCAGCGGCCGGGCTGTTGTGCGGTGCTTCCATGCCCGCCAACGTTAGAGGATTCCGGTACGGCACCGGCCCGCACCAGCAGGTCCGCGAGCCGGTCCGTCACCGTCTCCGGGTGCTCCAGCATCACCAGGTGCCCGGCGTCCGGGACGATGACCAGCTCCGCGTCGGGCAGCTGGTCCGCGATGGCCTCGCTGTGCGAGCTCGGCGTCACCAGGTCCTTGTCCCCCGCCAGGATCAGCACCGGTACGTCCCGGAACAGCGGCAGCGCGTTGCTCTTGTCGTGCTCGGCGAAGGCCGGGTAGAACTCCGCGACGACGTCGATCGGCGTGGACTCGATGAGCCGCTCGGCGAACCGCTCGACCGCCGGGTCCACGTCCCGGGAGCCGAACGAGTACCGCTTGATCAGCCCGGCGAACAGGTCAGCGGTGGCCCGCCGGCCCCGCTCCACGAGCTCGGCCTGCGAGCCGAGCGCCTTCAGTACGCCGGGCAGCACCCGCCGTACCGCGTTCACGCCCGCCACCGGCAGCCCGAAGCTGACCTCGGCCAGCTTGCCGCTCGACGTGCCGACGAAGGCGACGGCGGCGACCCGGTCGCGCATCAGGGCGGGGTACTGGTCGGCCAGCGCCATGATCGTCATGCCGCCCATGGAGTGCCCGACCAGCACCAGCGGGCCCTCGGGCGCGGCCGCGTCGATCACGGCCTTGAGGTCGCGGCCGAGCTGGTCGATGCCGACGTGCACGCCCTGCGCCTGGGCCCGGCCGCGCTCGGAGCGGCCGTGGCTGCGCTGGTCCCAGTGGACGGTGCGCACGAGGCCGCGCAGGGCCGCGCGCTGGAAGTGCCAGGAGTCCTGGCTGAGGCAGTAACCATGGCTGAAGACGATGGTGACGGGGGCGGGGGCCTTGCGTCCGAAGAGGCGGAGCCTGCGCGGACCGGCGGCTCCGGAGCCGGCGGCCGTACCGCCCGTGCCCGTACCGCTGCCCGGGTCGACCTCGTCGATCTCGTAGTACAGCTCGGTGCCGTCGTCGGCCGCGGCCCGGCCCGGCAGGCCGCGCAGGGAGCCGTACGGTCCGGTGGCGTCCAGCGCGAGCCTGGCGCGCCTGCGCATGCCGCGCCCGACCGTCAGCCGCTCGACCGCGACCCCGGCCGCCGCGCCCGCGGCGATCACGCCTATGGCGGCGCCGGCGATCCCCGCCCGGCGCCAGCCGACCGCCGAAGCGGCCGTCGCCACCGCGTCCCCCGCGCTGATCTCACTCACCGTGCCGCGCTCCTCGTCGGTCGTGTCGTATCCATCGGATCAGATCGTGCCTGGTCAGGGGCGCTTCCCCGGTCAGGACCCGGCCGGGCGCCCCTCCGGCGTTCCGTCGTCCCGGTAGACCCGCGGCACCCGGCCGCCGATCCGGGTGACGATCTCGTACGCGATCGTGCCGGCCGCCTGCGCCCAGTCCTCGGCGCTCGGCTCGCCCCGGTCCCCCGGGCCGAACAGCACGGCGTCGCTGCCCTCCTCGACGACATCCCCGTGGAGGTCGACGACGAACTGGTCCATGGCCACCCGGCCCGCGACCGTCCGCCGGACCCCGCCGACGAGCACCGGGCCGCGGCCCGACGCGTGGCGCGGGACACCGTCCGCGTACCCCACCGGAACCAGGCCGAGCGTGGTCTCGGCCGACGTCGTGTAGTGGTGCCCGTAACTGATGCCGTGGCCGGCCGGCACCTGCTTGACCAGGGCGACCGACGCGGCGAGCGTCATCACCGGACGCAGTCCGAAGTCGGCGGAGGTGCCGAGCTCGGGGCTGGGCGAGATGCCGTACATGGCGATCCCGGTCCGGACGAGGTCGAAGTGCGACTCGGGGACCGTCAGCGTCGCCGGCGAGTTCGCGATGTGCCGCACCTCGGGCTCGACACCCGCCTTCTCCGCGTACGCCACCATGTCGCGGAAGGTGTCGAGCTGGGCGGTGATCGAGGGGTGTCCCGGCTCGTCCGCGCAGGCGAAGTGGGACCAGAGGCCGGTGACGCGGACGGTGCCCGCCTGCTCGGCGGTGCGGGCGGCGGCGACGAGCTCCGGCCAGTCGGCGGGCTGGCAGCCGTTGCGTCCCAGGCCGGTGTCGGCCTTGAGCTGGACGCGGGCGGGGCGGCCCGCGGCCGCGGCCGCCGCGGTGACCTCGCGCAGCGCCCACATCCCGCTCACCGACACGTCGATGTCGGCCTCGATCGCCTCGCGCCAGGGTCCGCCCGGCGTCCACAGCCAGCACATCATCCGGCCGCCGAGACCGGCCGCGCGCAGGGCCAGCGCCTCCTGCGGGGTGGCGGTGCCCAGCCAGGTGGCACCGGCTTCGAGCGCGGCGCGGGCGCAGCGCTCCGCCCCGTGCCCGTACGCGTCGGACTTGACGACGGCCATGAGGTGCGCGCCGCCCGCCCGGGCACGCAGAACGCGCACGTTGGCGCGGAGTGCGGCGAGATCGATCTCGGCACGGGCTCTCAAGGACGCTGTCTCGTTCATCGCGCCCAGTGTCTCAGAGCCGGGCGGCGCGGCCCCCGGGCGCCGGTGCGGGGGCGGGGCGCGCCGCACCGGCCGGACGGGCAGGTCAGCCGTGGTGCAGGGCGTGTTCCACGTGGTCGGCGAGGACCGGGACGTGGCTGTGCGGAACATCCTTGACCGCTGTGACGAGCGTCACCGGGCCGCTCTCGCGGACCAGTCTCACCAGCTCGTCCACGGCCGTCGCGTGCAGCGGGTCGGCGAGTTCGGCCCGGTAGCGGTCCACGAAGGCGTCGTAGCGGGTGGCGGAGCGGTCCTCGTGGTACCAGGAGCGCAGTTCGTCCGACGGGGTGACGTCCTTGAGCCAGCGGTCGATCGCGGCCCGTTCCTTGGACACGCCGCGCGGCCAGAGCCGGTCGACGAGCACGCGGGTGCCGTCGCCGTCCTCCCGCGGGTCGTACACCCGCCGTACGCGCACGTCACCGCTGTCGTTGCTCACGCCCGGGCCCCTCTCGCCGCTTCCAGGATCACTCAGGCCCGTACGTCCCGCCACGCCGCCCCGATCGCGTCGGCGACGTCCTGCGCGGCGACCGGGGAGCCGTCCGACGCGTGCCGGGCGGCCAGGCCGTGGAGGTGGGCTCCGACGGACGCGGCGTCGCGCGGGGCGAGGCCCGCGGCCAGCAGCGAACCCGTCAGCCCGGAGAGCACGTCCCCACTGCCCGCGGTGGCGAGCCAGGAGGTGCCGGTCGGGTTGACGCGCACGGGCGTGTGCGGGGTGTCGGTGGCGATCAGCGTCGTGGAGCCCTTGAGCAGGACCGTGGCGCGGAAGCGGGTGGCGAGTGCGCGTACGGCGGCGAGCCGCCCCGCCTCGACCTCCTCGCGCGCCACCCCCAGCAGGGCGGCGGCCTCGCCGGCATGCGGGGTGAGGACGGTGGGCGCGGTGCGCGCGCGGACGGTGCCGGCGTCCAGCAGCCGCAGCCCGTCCGCGTCGACCAGCACCGGCACGTCCGTGGCCAGCACGTCGGAGACCGCCTCGACGGCGTCCGTGCCGTCGCCGAGCCCCGGCCCGACCACCCAGGCCTGCACCCGCCCGGCCTTCGACGGCGGGCCCGCGTGGACCAGGGTCTCCGGATGCCGCGCGATCACGGCTTCGGCCCCCGGCCCGACGTAGCGCACGGCCCCCGCCCCGCCACGCAGCGCCCCGGAGACGGCGAGCACGGCGGCCCCCGGGTAGCGCGCCGACCCGGCGACGATGCCGACGACGCCGCGCCGGTACTTGTCGCTCTCGGCGGCGGGCACGGGCAGCAGCGCGGCGACGTCCGCGTACTGGAGCGCCTCCAGCTCGGGCACGTCCGGGAGTTCGGCACCGAGCCCGATGTCGACCAGGAGCAGGGCACCGGCACGTTCGGCGGCCGGGTCGACGAGCAGCCCCGGCTTGTACGCGCCGAAGGTGACGGTCGCGTCCGCGCGCACGGCGGCCCCCGCCACCTCGCCGGTGTCCGCCTCGACGCCGCTCGGCAGATCGACGGCGACGACGGGCACCCCGTGGGCCGCGTAGTGCTCGACCACGGCGGCCGCCTCCGGACGCAGTCCGCCGCGTCCGCCGATGCCGGTGATGCCGTCGACGACGAGGTCGATGTGCCCGCCCCAGTCGCGGTGCGGGGCCACCTCGCCCCCGTCCATCACCCGTCCGCCGGCCGCCAGCAACGCCGCGGTCCCGCCCGCGTGGGCCCGGCCGGGCGAGACGCGCACGGCCACGACGCCCGCGCCGCGCCGGGCCAGCCGGGCCCCGGCGTACAGCGCGTCGCCGCCGTTGTCGCCGCTGCCGACGAGGAGGACGACCCGGGAGCCGTAGACCCGGCCGCCGCGCCGCAGCAGATCGGCGCAGGCCGCGGCGAGTCCGGCGGCGGCGCGCTGCATCAGCGCACCTTCGGGGAGCCGTGCCATCAGGGCCTGTTCGGCGGCCCGTACGGTGTCAACGCTGTAGGCGGTACGCATGACTCCAACGTACGCAGGAATCCGCACCCCCGCCCCGGCTCGGCCCTCCCCCGCTCAGCCCTCCGCGATCACCACGGCCGAGGCGACGCCCGCGTCGTGGCTCAGCGAGACGTGCCACTGCCGCACGCCCAGTTCCGCCGCGCGCGCGGCGACCGTGCCGCGGACCCGGAGCCGGGGCTGCCCGCTCGCCTCGACGTACACCTCGGCGTCCGTCCACAGGAGCCCCGGGGGCGCGCCGAGCGCCTTGGCCAGGGCCTCCTTGGCCGCGAACCGCGCGGCCAGCGAGGCGACCCCGCGCCGCTCCCCGCCGGGCAGCAGCAACTCGCTCTCGATGAACAGGCGCTGGGCGAGATTCGGCGTACGCTCCAGCGCCGCTTCGAACCGCTCGATCTCCGCCACGTCGATCCCGACCCCGATGATCACGTACGCACCCTCACTGTTGGCTGACGGCTCACTCCACGGTGACGGACTTCGCCAGGTTGCGCGGCTGGTCCACCTCGTTGCCGCGGGCCGTCGCCAGTTCGCAGGCGAAGACCTGCAACGGCACGGTGGCGACCAGCGGCTGAAGCAGCGTAGGCGTTGCGGGGATCCGGACGAGATGGTCGGCGTACGGGACGACCTCGTCGTCGCCCTCCTCGGCGATGACGATGGTGAGGGCGCCGCGGGCCCGGATCTCCTGGATGTTCGACACGATCTTGCCGTGCAGCACGGAGCGCCCGGCCGGGGACGGCACCACCACGACGACCGGCAGTCCGTCCTCGATCAGCGCGATCGGCCCGTGCTTGAGCTCACCCGCGGCGAAGCCCTCGGCGTGCATGTACGCGAGTTCCTTGAGCTTCAACGCGCCCTCCAGCGCGACCGGGTAGCCGACGTGCCGCCCGAGGAAGAGCACGGTGTCGTGCGAGGCGAGCGACCTGGCCAGCTCCCGCACCGGCTCCATGGTCGCCAGGACCCGGTCGACGGATCCGGAGATCTCGGAGAGCTGGCGGATGACGGTACGGATCTCGTCACCCCACTTGGTCCCGCGGACCTGTCCGAGATAGAGCGCGACGAGGTAGCAGGCCACGAGCTGGGTCAGGAAGGCCTTGGTCGAGGCGACGGCGACCTCGGGACCGGCGTGCGTGTAGAGGACGGCGTCGGACTCGCGGGGGATGGTCGAGCCGTTGGTGTTGCAGATGGCGAGGACCTTCGCGCCCTGCTCACGGGCGTGCCGCAGCGCCATCAGGGTGTCCATCGTCTCGCCGGACTGCGAGATCGCGATGACGAGGGTGTGCGGGTCCAGGATCGGGTCGCGGTAGCGGAACTCGCTGGCGAGCTCGGTCTCGCACGGAATCCGGGTCCAGTGCTCGATGGCGTACTTGGCGATCATCCCGGCGTGGAACGCGGTCCCGCAGGCGACGATCACCACCTTGTCGACCTCGCGCAGCTCGCCGCGCGTGATCCGGACCTCGTCGAGGTGGAGCGTGCCCTCCGGGTCGATCCGGCCGAGGAGGGTGTCGGTGACGGCCTTGGGCTGCTCGGCGATCTCCTTGAGCATGAAGGAGGGGTAGCCGCCCTTCTCGGCCGCGGAGGCGTCCCAGTCCACGTGGTACGCCCGCACCTCGGCGGGCTCCCCGTCGAACCCGGTGACGACGACCCCCTCGCGCCGCAGCTCGACCACCTGGTCCTGGCCGAGCTCGACCGCGGAACGGGTGTGGGCGATGAACGCGGCGACGTCGGAGGCGAGGAACGCCTCGCCGTCCCCCACCCCGACGACGAGCGGCGAGTTCCGCCGGGCCCCGACCACCACGTCGGGCGCGTCCGCGAACACGGCGACGAGCGTGAACGCCCCTTCGAGCCGCCGGCACACCTGCCGCATCGCCTCCGCCGGGTCCGCGCTCTGCGAGTACGCCTCGGCGAGGAGGTGGGCGACGACCTCGGTGTCGGTCTCGGACACCAGGTCGTGGCCGCGCCGGCCGAGCTCGGCGCGCAGGGCGGCGAAGTTCTCGATGATCCCGTTGTGGACGACGGCGACGCGACCGGCGTTGTCGAGGTGCGGGTGGGCGTTGGCGTCGGTGGGACCGCCGTGGGTGGCCCACCGGGTGTGCCCGATACCGGCGCTGCCGGCCGGCAGCGGCTGCTCGACCAGCAACTTCTCCAGGTTGACGAGCTTCCCGGCCCTCTTGGCGGCGGCCAGCCCCCCGTCGGCGAGGACGGCGATCCCCGCGGAGTCGTATCCCCGGTACTCCAGCCGCTTGAGACCGGCGACGACGACGTCCTGCGCCGACTGCCCACCGACGTAACCCACGATTCCGCACATAGTGGTCCTTTCCTGGTCACCAGCCCCTGTTCTTCGCATAGTCGCAGAAGCAACCATCATTTCAAGCCCACCAACGAGGCCCGTCGCCCTGTTGGATCCGGATCAAGCCCGCCCGGCGTTCGAGGACGGGCCCGCCGAGGGCGGACGCCGCCCCACCGCGCTCGACTACACCGCCCGCACCGGCTCCGGCACCGCACCGCTCCCCGCCCCCACAGGCACCTTCCGCTCCCCCTTCACCAGCAGCAGCACCGCCACCCCCGCGACAACGCCCACCGCCCCGGCCACCACGGCCGCCGTGTCGAGCCCCGAGGCGAACGCCGCCCGCAGCGCATGCTCCGGCACCCCTGCCGCCCGCAGCCCGGACGCCCCGCCGCCCGCGAGGGTGTGGGACCGGTCGTCGCCCAGCGTCTCCCCGATCCGGGAGGTCAGCACCGTCCCGAGCACGGCAACCCCGAGGGCGTATCCGAGCTGCCGGAAGGTGTTGACGGCGCCGCCCGCCATCCCCGCCCGCTCCGGCGGCACCGCGGCCAGCGCCGCGCCCGCGAGGGCCGGGGACACCAGCCCCGTACCGATGCCCGCGACCACAAGCCCCGGCAGCAGCGCCGGCCACGAGGAACCGGCCCCCAGAACGGCCTGCCCGAGCGTGCCGACGCCGATCAGGACGAGCCCGGCACCGATGGACAGTCTCGGCTGCACCCCGTGCAGCAGCTTCCCGCCGACAGCGGCCACCACGAACGCGGTCGCGGCCAGCGGCAGCAGGGCCAGCCCGCCCTGGACGGGGCTGAGCCCGAGCACGGTCTGCAGCCAGATCGAGGTGTACGGCAGGACGGCGAACGCCGCCAGGTTGTACGCGAGCGCCCCCGCCATCACCCCGGTGAAGGCGGACTTCCGGAACAACGACAGCTCAAGCAGCGGGTGGGTGGCACGCCGCTCGACGAGCACGAAGCACACCAGGGCGAGCACGGCGACCGCGAAGGTCGCGAGCGTGCGCCCCGACGTCCAGCCCAGACTCCCCGCCCGCACCACGCCGTACGTCGCCGCCGCCGCGAACACCGCGAAGCTGGCGGTCCCCGCCCAGTCGATGCGCCGGCCCTTCGCCCCGTGCGACTCGGGCACGGTCCGGACCGTCAGCCAGACAGCGGCGACGCTGACCGGAAGGTTCACGAAGAAGATCCAGCGCCATCCGGGCCCCTCGGTCAGCAGCCCGCCGACCACCGGCCCGATCGCGGCGGCGCCCCCGCTGACCGCGCCCCACAGCCCGAGCGCGACGGACCGGTCCCGCCCCCGGTACACGGAGGCGAGCAACGGCAGCGTGGTCGCGAACATCGCGGCCGCACCCACCCCTTGGACCCCGCGCGCGGCGACCAGCACCGCCGGCGACGAGGCGAGCCCGCAGGCCAGCGAGGCGAGGGCGAAGAGCCCCACGCCCACGACATGGACCCGGCGCCGCCCGAGCAGATCGGCCGCGGCCCCGATGCCGAGCAGCAGCGCGGCGAGCGCGAGCGCGTACCCGTCGATGACCCACTGGAGTTCGGAGAGCGACGCGTCCAGCACCCGTGCCATGTCGGGCAGCGCCACGATGACGATCGTGACGTCCAGCAGCAGCATGAACGTCCCCAGACAGACCGCGGTGAGCGGCCCCCACTTACGCATGTCTTTCTCCCTGTACGCATTCGTCCGTGGCCGGCTGCCACTCCCGTACGATCGGAGAAGGGCGGCCGAACCCCCCAGCCAGTGAGCGTTAAGCGCCGGAATCCGACACCGAAGGGGCCAGACCTCATGGAATCCAACACCGTGGGCGACCCCCTCGACCTCCAGCTCCTGCACGCCCTGGAGCTGGACGCCCGCGCCCCGTTCAGCCGGATCGCGGCCGTGCTCGGCGTCTCCGACCAGACGGTGGCGCGCCGCTTCCGCAGACTGCGGGCGGATGCGGCCCTCAGGGTCGTCGGGGTCCGCTGCGCGGCCGCCGAGGACCGGCTGGACCACTGGCTGCTGCGGGTGCGCTGCGCGCCCGAGGGCGCGACGGCCATCGCGGAGGCACTGGCGAAGCGCCCGGACACGGCCTGGATCGGCCTCACTTCGGGCGGTACGGAGGTGACGTGCACGGCCAACGTCCGCTCCCGGGACGACGCCGACGACCTGCTCCTCGGCAAGCTGCCGCGCACCCCGCACATCGTCGACATCCGCGCCCACCAGCTCCTGCACCGCTTCTACGGCGGCCCGTCCGGCTGGCTCCACAAGAGCGGCGCGCTCTCCCCCGGCCAGGCAGCCGCGCTCACCCCCACCGCACCCCTCCCGGACCACCCCGGCCCGGCGGTCATCACCGCCGAGGACGAAGCACTGGTCGCCGCGCTGGAGGAGGACGGCAGGGCCACGTACCCCGAACTCCAGAAGGCCACGGGCCGCTCCGAGTCGGCGGTCAAGCGCCGCATGGCCCAGCTGGTGGCCTCGGGCGCGCTGTACATCGACGTCGAGTTCGACGCCGCCCCCTTCGGCTTCCGCCACCCGACGATGCTGTGCATCACGGCCGCACCCCGCGCCCTCAACGCGGTGGGCGAGGCACTCGCCACCCACCCGGAGGTCGCGTACGCGGCGGCGACCACGGGCCCGTCCAACCTGGTGGCGGTGGTGATCACCCGCGACACGGGCCACCTGTACCGGTACCTGAGCGAGCGCCTGGGCGGATTGGAGGGCGTCGAGCACGTGGAGTCGATGCCGTTCCTGCGGCGCGTGAAGCAATTGACGTACCGGCCGTTCCGGGGGTAGCGGAGAGCGTCCGCCACAAAGCAGGAGTGGCTCATACTTTGAGCGGTTCCTACTTCACCGGGTGGAGTTGGAGCACGCCCGGCTCCGGCGGAACCACCGAGGCGCCCCTGATCATCTACGGCGGTACGACAAGCCGTAGCCGTAGGGGGACGCGGACATGGACATGCAGGAAGCTGACGCGGGTACCGGTCGCGCGCGCCGGGCCGGAGGCGGCCCGTGGGTCGCCGCCGGTGCCAATCTCACCCTCGGGGTGTTCGCGATCCTCCCCTTCCGGTACATCCTGTGGCTGACGACGTACCTCTCACCACCGGACCACGGGGACCAGTCCGCCGGGGCCACCAGCTACGACACCGCCCCCTACGCCGCCTCACCTGTCGACATATGGGGCGCCGGGCTCAGCGGTCTCGTCATCCTGGCCATGGCGGTCGTGATCGATGTCCTCATGCCGCGCCAGGAGGGCTGGTCGACGCGCCTCTGGCTCGGAACGGCGGCGTTGATCCCCGTTCCCTTCATCGCCTGCAAGGTCTTGGGCGTGTTCTGAACGGAACGGACGGGCCCGGGTCAGGCCTCCTCGCGGGGCGCAGGGCATATCGACGCCGGGGCGGAGGAACGCGCAACCGGTCCAGGTAGGCCAGTTGATGACCGACTACCTGACCGGCCTGCGGCCCGGATGTGCGCCGCAGGCCCTCGGGGGATGTCGGCCCTGTGGTCAGTGGGCCGACGCGTACGCGACGAAGTCGGCCCAGACGCCCGGGGCGAAGCCGAGTGCGGGGCCGGGGATGTTCTTGGAGTCGCGGACGTGGATGGTGGTGAGGGCGGTTGCTACCTCGACGCAGGAGGGGCCGTCGGCCGTGCTGTAGCTGCTCTTGAACCACGTCAGTCCGGAAGCTGCTCCGGCTTGCGGCTTGCCAATCATGTCTCTCCAAGTAGCTTCTCGATGAAGGCCCGCGACAGCCGAGGCGTGAGGGCTTGGGCCAGGATCAGTCCGTAGCGCATCTCAAGGATCTGGACTTCCTTGGGATCGCTGATCAAACGGCTGGTGAGCTGGACCTCGTTGTGAGCCACAGCAGTTCCGTCCTTCAGCTTCAACACCCGGTGCGAGCCATCCAGCCCCGCGTGCTCCTCCGTATCTGTGGGCATGACCTGAATTTCGACATGCCTCAGCATGCTCAATTCCAGCATGCGTTCGAGTTGGCCGCGCAAAACCATTCTGCCTCCGGTGGGCCGCCGCAGGACTGCTTCCTCCTGGACAAACGTCAGCAACGGCGCGGGAGCCCGTCCGAGCACGCCCTGGCGGTGCACGCGCGCGGCCACCCGGCGCTCGACTTCACCCTCGGAGAACGCCGGCACCCGTTCACCGAACAGGGCGCGAGCATAGGCCTCGGTTTGCAACAAGCCGTCCACGACATCGCTGCTGTAAGACCCGAGCTCCACCGCCTCGGCCTCCAGCTTCGCCAGATCCCGGACCTTCTTCGGGTACCGCGCCTCCGCCACATCCTGCTTCATCGCGGAGATCTTGCCTCCCGCGCCGACCGCCTCGTCCACACGGTCCAGGAACTCCGGCTTTGGAATCCGCGTCCCGGCCTCCACCTTGTAGACCAGGTTCTCCCCGTACCCGATCGCCTCGCCCAACTCCGCCGCGCGTAAACCAGCCGCCTCCCTCCAGAGCCGGATCTGCCGGCCGACCGCCGCGATCACCGCGCCCGAATCGTCCTCGGGTTCAACATCCCATTCGGACCCGTCCGTACCGTCGTTGACACCCATACGCCACCCGCCTCCACCCGTGAACGGCACCCGCCCGCTGTACGCGTGGGACAGGTCCGCACAACCGCTGGACAGTCACCGTCCGTACACGCGTCGATGCTGTTCAGCGTAGCCACGGGCGGACACGCTGAGTGACGTGAACCGAGAAACCACCCAACCGCGTGCCCGCGCCGGCCAGTTCGCCGTCCAGCTCTCCGCGACCCGTCGGGGCGCCCGACTCGCCCGCCTGCTGGCCACCGAGCAGCTCCGTTCCTGGGGGCTGCCGCTGGACGACGCGAGCCATGTCGTCGCCGAACTGGCGGCCAATGCGGCACTCCACGGATACGTACCCGGGCGGGACTTCCGCGTCCTGCTCACGGTCAACGGGGACACGCTGCGTATCGAGGTCGCGGACGCGCGCGGCGATCAACTCCCCCGCGCCCAGGAACAGGACGCCGCACACGAGGGCGGGCGAGGACTGCTGGTGGTCGAGGCGCTGGCCACGCGCTGGGGCGTAGAACAGGGGCCCTTCCCCCGAAAGACCGTCTGGGCGGAAATCGCACTCACCGGATCGTGACAACCACGACCCGGTGGAGCGCGACGCGATGGAGGGCGACCCGCCCGACCGCGACCCGGCGGCCCACGACGTAAAAGGCTTTTAAGTCCTTTGGGAAGAAGAAATCAACCAAACCCAACCCACCCGGGCGGACCTCAGCAGGCCCCCGCGCGCCCGCGAGCGCAGCCGCGAGGGCCCGTCACTCGCACGGGTGAGGTTCGCCAACTGGGCTGGATTTCGCCCCGGTTGCCTGGCATATGCTCACGAAACCGAACCACAGACTGTGACGGCCCCCGCCGGGATTGCCATCCCGAGCGAGGGCCTGACCACCACGGAAGAGAACGCTTCCCGATGGATACCCAGCAGGTTATCTCCCCTTCCCGCGCCCCGTCCGGCGGCGGCATCGTCCACGTGAACGTGCGCCACGCGAGCCACTTCACCGTCGTGGGCAACCACCTGGCCCAGCACCGCGAGCTCTCCCTGACCGCGATCGGCCTGGCCACACACATTCAGTCGCTGCCCGCCGGGGCGAAGATCGGCATCAAATGCCTGGTCCAACGCTTCCCGGAGAGCGAGACCCGCATCGCGGGAGCGCTGCGCGAACTGGAGACCCACGGCTACCTGAAGCGCACGCGGGAGCGCCTGCCGAACGGTCGCATCGCCACGCGCACGACGTCGTACAACCAGCCGCCTGGCTTGACGGTTACGCGAACAACCCGCCCGGCAAGGGCCGTTGAACTGTGCGAAGTCCAGACGCCCGCAACACCCCCGAACCCCACTCACCCCGCCCCCGCGCCCGCCCCCAAGCCGCCCCCTCCTCCCCTCCCCCGGCCGGAGACTCCTGCCCTGGACCTGCATCGCATCGCGACGGCCCTCCTGCTGCGCCTCCACGAGGACGTGAAGGAGATCGTGCTGTCGGAGGACAACATCCGGACGCTCGCGCCCGCAGTCGCCACCTGGCTCGAACGCGGCGCCACCCCCGCGTCCATCGGCCAGGCGCTCACGTCGGACCTCCCCGCCCCACTGAAGTACCCGCCGAAATTCCTCGCCCACCGACTCACCGCACTGCTCCCGGCACCCCTCCCGGCGGCTGGGCGGTCACCGCTCTACGACCCGCTGCAGAACTGCGACGGCTGCGACCGCGCGTTCAGAGCACCCGCACCGGGGAACTGTGCCGAGTGCAACTGGGAGCTGTCCGCTACGGCGTAGTCGCCGCGCCCGGCGATCGCAGCCGACCGTGCGTGCAGGGATCGCAGCAGGCTCGGACTCCACCCCGGCCATGAGCAATTCAATGAAAGCCATGCGTCCGGAGCGGGGGACGAGAACAATCACGCCGCATGAGCATCGACTACCGCAAGCGGCCCAAAGCGCCGACAGCCGCCGTCGGCCTGGAGCACGTCGCAGGAAGCGCCCCCGGCCTCGTCAGCCTCTACAAGACCGCCGCCGTCTCGCTGGCGAAACACCGGGTCAGCGGGGAACGTGCCGCCGTCTATCTCGTGCTTGACCGCTCCGGGAGCATGCGTCCGTACTACCGAGACGGCTCGGTGCAGCACCTCGCTGAACAGACCCTCGCTCTGGCCGCCCACCTCGACGACGACGGCGTGGTGCCCGTCGTCTTCTTCTCCACCGATATCGACGGAACCGCCGAGATCAGCCTCGACGCCTACCGCGACCGCATCAACCCTCTGCACGAATCCATGGGGCACATGGGGCGTACCAACTACCACGTGGCCATGCAGGCTGTCATCGATCACCACACATCCTGCGGCGCGACCGCCCCGGCACTCGTCGTCTTCCAGACCGACGGCTCCCCCACCTCCAAGGCCGCGGCCGAGCACGTCCTGTGCACGGCGGCGAAACTGCCGATCTTCTGGCAGTTCATCGGTTTCGGCTATGACGACTTCCGGTTTCTCCGGAAGCTGGACGAGCTTCCCGTACCCGGAAGGCGCATCATCGACAACGCGGGGTTCTTCGCCGCCGGCCCGTCTCCTAAGCATCTGGACGACGCGGATCTGTACAACCAGCTGCTTCAGGAATTCCCTCAATGGCTGGCCGCCGCACGCAGGGCGGGCATAGTCCGCAGCTGAAACGCGGCTGCCGGTGCGTCGGGCGCACCGCACCCACCCCGTGTTGCATGACCATGCGGGATGATGCATAATCTTCCTATGTCTAAGGTCCTCACCTCCCTGCCCGCCGGCGAGCGCGTCGGCATCGCCTTCTCGGGCGGCCTCGACACCTCGGTCGCGGTCGCGTGGATGCGCGACAAGGGCGCTGTCCCGTGCACCTACACCGCCGACATCGGTCAGTACGACGAGCCGGACATCGCCTCCGTGCCCGGCCGTGCCAAGGCCTACGGCGCCGAGCTGGCGCGGCTGGTCGACTGCCGTGCGGCGCTCGTCGAGGAGGGGCTGGCGGCGCTCACCTGCGGGGCGTTCCACATCCGCTCGGGCGGGCGGGCGTACTTCAACACCACGCCGCTCGGCCGCGCCGTCACCGGCACGCTCCTGGTGCGGGCGATGCTCGAGGACGACGTGCAGATCTGGGGCGACGGCTCCACGTACAAGGGCAACGACATCGAGCGGTTCTACCGCTACGGTCTCCTCGCCAACCCGCACCTGCGGATCTACAAGCCCTGGCTGGACGCGGACTTCGTGACGGAGCTCGGCGGCCGCAAGGAGATGTCGGAGTGGCTGGTCGCCCATGACCTGCCCTACCGCGACAGCACGGAGAAGGCGTACTCCACCGACGCCAACATCTGGGGCGCCACCCACGAGGCGAAGACCCTGGAGCACCTGAACACCGGTGTGGAGACCGTCGACCCGATCATGGGTGTGAAGTTCTGGGACCCGTCGGTCGAGATCGAGACCGAGGACGTCACGATCGGCTTCGACCAGGGCCGCCCGGTCACCATCAACGGCGAGAAGTTCGACTCCGCCGTCGACCTGGTGATGAAGGCGAACACCATCGGTGGCCGCCACGGCATGGGCATGTCGGACCAGATCGAGAACCGGATCATCGAGGCCAAGAGCCGCGGCATCTACGAGGCCCCGGGCATGGCCCTGCTGCACGCCGCGTACGAGCGCCTGGTCAACGCGATCCACAACGAGGACACCCTCGCCCAGTACCACAACGAGGGCCGGCGGCTCGGCCGCCTCATGTACGAGGGCCGCTGGCTGGACCCGCAGGCGCTCATGGTGCGTGAGTCGATCCAGCGCTGGGTCGGCACCGCCGTCACCGGCGAGGTGACCCTGCGGCTGCGGCGCGGCGAGGACTACTCGATCCTCGACACGACGGGCCCGGCGTTCAGCTACCACCCGGACAAGCTGTCCATGGAGCGCACCGAGGACTCCGCGTTCGGCCCGGTCGACCGGATCGGCCAGCTCACGATGCGGAACCTCGACATCGCCGACTCCCGCGCCAAGCTGGAGCAGTACGCGGGCCTCGGCCTGATCGGCACCGCCAACCCGGCCATCGGCGCGGCCCAGGCCGCCGCGACCGGCCTGATCGGCTCCCTGCCCGAGGGCGGCGCCCAGGCCATCGCCTCCCGGGGCGAGGTCTCCGAGGCCGACGAGATGCTGGACCGCGCGGCGATGGAGTCCGGTACGGACTAGTACGACGCGAGAGAGGCCGGCCCGGCGCGCTGTGCGCCGGGCCGGCCTCTTTCCGTTGTGCGCTACCGCTGCCGGCTCAGCGCACGTCGACGTAGTCGGCGGTTGAGGTGGCGCCGCCCGTGGTGTCCCAGCCTCCGAAGCTCCAGCGCCAGTAGCCGTCGGCGGACGCCTTGACGGTCGTCCTCAGCGCCCCCGTGGAGCTCGACCGCACCGACTTCACCGTGGTGTAGACCGAGCTGCCCTTCTTGCAGAACTGCAGCCTGGCCAGACCCGCGGCGACACCGGTGTACTTGTGCTTCACCCAGTCGGCACGCGTGAGGCCGCCGGTCACGGTGAGCGTCTTCCCCCTGGTCACCGGCTCCGGCGAGGCGTTGACCGTCGCCCTGGCCCAGCGCTTGATCTGGACACGCCCCGACGTCGCCGTGAACTCCTCGGCCTTGAGCCCGCCGCTGGTCTTCCAGAGCCTCGCCACGACGGCGACCTTCCAGGTCGTCGCGTCGTTGTTCGAGTCCACGCGGTAGTACGGATCGATGCGCAGGGTGCCCTCGCAGTCCGCGATCCGGGAGCTCGTCTCGTAACAGGTGTAGATGCCCATGTGGAGACCGCCGGCGTCCGCGCCCGCCTTGGGGGTGGTGTCGTGGTACAGGAACGGTTCCGCGGTGTACCCGGAGGAATGCGCGGTGCTGTATCCGGACGGAAGGGTGATCCGGAAGGTGACCGGTGGTTCCTGCACGTCGTGCGTTCCCACCACGACGGGCCTGCCGCCGTTCACGACGATCCGCGACACCGTGATCCCGGTGTCGGCGGCCTGCGCCGTCGGCGCCGTGATCGGCACGAGGGCGAGTGCCCCCGCGACGGCGACCACGGCGCCGGTTCTGCCTGCTGTTCTCATGCGCACCTCGTTGCTGCGTAAGAAAGGAGGGATCCGCCGTCCCTGACCGTCACCGGCCGATCGGCGGGGCGGCAGAGTACCAACGGCCCGGCCCGGCACCCCGCGCGGGGTGATCATGGACGCCGTCACACGTGACCGAGCCCACCCCCCACTCCGTTCGAACATCCGTCGAACTCCCGCAACAATGAACCCGTGATCACTTCGCCGACACGGAGCACGAGCCGACGCGCCGAGCCCGCCGCGACGCCGTACGTCGACCTCTCCCGGGCGGAGTGGAGCGCACTGCGCGACAAGACGCCGCTGCCGCTGACCGCCGACGAGGTGGAGCGGCTGCGCGGGCTCGGGGACGTCATCGACCTCGACGAGGTGCGGGACGTCTACCTGCCGCTCTCGCGCCTCCTCAATCTGTACGTCCAGGCCACGTCCGGACTGCGCGGCGCCCTGAACACCTTCCTCGGGGACGCGGGCAACGGGCACGGGGCGCAGCGCGGGACCCCGTTCGTCATAGGGGTCGCGGGCAGTGTCGCGGTGGGGAAGTCCACCAGTGCCCGAATCCTCCAGGCGCTGCTGGCCCGCTGGCCGGAGCACCCGCGGGTGGAGCTGGTGACCACGGACGGGTTCCTGCTGCCGATGAAGGAGCTCCACGCGCGCGGGCTGATGTCGCGCAAGGGCTTCCCCGAGTCGTACGACCGGCGCGCCCTGACCCGCTTCGTCGCCGACATCAAGGCGGGCAAGGACGAGGTGACGGCCCCCGTCTACTCGCACCTGATCTACGACATCGTGCCCGGTGAGCGGCTCACCGTACGGCGGCCCGACATCCTCATCGTCGAGGGGCTGAACGTGCTGCAGCCCGCGCTGCCCGGCAAGGACGGCCGGACCAGGGTCGGGCTCGCCGACTACTTCGACTTCAGCGTGTACGTGGACGCGCGGCCCGAGGACATCGAGACCTGGTACCTCAACCGCTTCCGCAAGCTGCGCGCGACGGCGTTCCAGGACCCGTCCTCGTACTTCCGCAAGTACACGCAGGTCTCCGAGGCGGAGGCGATGGAGTACGCGGCGACGATGTGGCGGACCATCAACAAGCCCAATCTGGTGGAGAACGTCGCGCCGACGCGGGGCCGTGCCACGCTGGTCCTGCGCAAGGGGCCGGACCACAAGGTCCAGCGGCTGTCACTGCGCAAGCTCTGACTCCGGAAAGGGTGCACCGTGCTGCATCTGCGCCTGATCGTCCCCGCCGACCGTACGGACGAGGTGGTGGGCCTCCTGGAGCGTACGGTCGGCACCGCGCACCTCGCGGTACTGCCGGGGGTCGCGCGCGACCCGGTGGGCGACGTGGTGCTGTGCGACGTGGCGCGTGAGGCCGGCGACGAGCTGATCGGGGCGCTGCGGCGGCTCGGGGTCGACGAGTACGGCTCGATCACCGTCGAGAACATGGATCTGACGCTCTCCGCGCGGGCCGACCGGGCCGAGGAGGACGCGCCGGGCGAGGGCTCGGACGCGGTGCTGTGGGAGGAGCTGACGGACGCCACCCACGAGGAGTCGACGTTCAGCGTCACCTACGTGGCGTTCCTGTCGGTGGCGACGATGCTCGCGGCCTGCGGTGTGATGCTCGACAACGCGATCCTGATCGTGGGCGCGATGGCGGTGGGCCCGGAGTTCGGGCCGCTGGCCGGGATCTCCACGGCCCTGGTGCAGCGCGCCCCGCGGCTGGCGGCGCGGTCGCTGTGGGCGCTGGTCGGCGGGTTCGCCGCGGCCATGGTGCTGACCGCCGGCTTCGCCTGGCTGATGGACGTCTTCGGGCTGTTCTCCCCCTCGATGATCGAGGCGCCCCGGCCCAACACGGCGTTCATCTGGCAGCCGGACTGGATGTCGTTCGTGGTGGCGTTCCTCGCGGGCATCGCCGGGACGCTCTCCCTGACCTCGGCGAAGTCCGGGGCGCTGATCGGTGTCGCGATCTCCGTGACGACCGTGCCCGCCGCGGCCAACGCCGCGGTGGCGTTCAGCTACAGCGACTACAGCCAGATGACGGGCTCCACCCAGCAACTCCTCGCCAACCTGGGCGGCATCGTGGTCGCGGGGACGCTGACGCTGCTGGTTCAGCGGGCACTGTGGAACGCGATGCGCCGCCGCGCGACCGGGAACGGTGGCCGGCAGGTGACCGGCCACAGCTGACCGGCCGCACGACCGAAAGAACGCGTCACGGACCGGCAAGGTGGCGCACTCCGGGACTGCCGAACACCCCCCCTGCGCCAACAGCCCGGCCGGTGACACGATTCCGGGCATGGCCGATGCCCCGGAAGTACTCTGCCGCCCCGTCAGGAGGCGCGCCCTGTGGTGGTTCGCCGCGTTCGGCGCGGCCGGCGCGGGTCTGGCCGCGGTGGGCGCCCGGTACGGGCACGGGCCCCTGGCCGTGTGGATCACCGTGGGCCTGTCGCTCGCGCTCCTGTCCGTCCTCTGCGCGTACGCGGCCACCTCCCGGGTCGGCGCGGACGAGTACGGCGTGCACTCCCGGACGCTGCTGCGCCGGCGCGACATGGCCTGGCCCGACATCGCCGACCTGCGCACGTACCTCCAGTACGGGCGGAACCAGGAGATCCGCCGGGTCAGTGTGCTGCTGCGCGACGGCCACACGCGGCGGCTGCCGCTGCCGATGAGCGGGACGTCCGGGGACCGCGCGGAGTTCGACGCGAAGCTGGCCGCGCTCCGCGCGCTGCACCGCCGCCACGGAGACCCCGAGTCGGACCACGTGCCCGTCATCACCGACCGGGCCGCCGGGCACAGCACGGCCGTGCTGTGGCTCGTGTGCGTGCTGCTGCTCGCGGGCGCGGGCCTGGCCGCGTCGTTCGTCCCGTCCGTCGGGGCGGAGAAGCGGGCGTGGACGGCCGCCGTCCCCTGCACCGCCGCCACGCCCGCCACGGAGCGGGGCGAGTGCCTGAGCACCCAGCACGCCGTGATCGCGCGGACGAAGATCAGCCGGGGAAACCAGCGCAGCTGGCTGTACTTCGCCGACGGCCGGCCGCTGGAACGGCTCGGGGTCTCCCAGGACGGCGCCGCGGGGTTCCACCCCGGTGACCGCGTCGAACTGACCGTCTGGCGGCACCGGGTGCGGGCGGTCGCCACCAACGACCACGTGTGGCGCGATCACTTCACCGGCGCCGGGGACGTGGCCGTCGTCGCGGCCGGATGCGCCCTCGCCGCGGGCTACCCCGGCGCCCGGCTGCTGCTGCGCCGCCGCGGGCGACGGCTGCCGGACGACGACGTCCTGCCCTCGGCCCTGCCGTTCGCGGCCGCGCTCGTGGGTACGGCCCTGTGGCTGATGCCGCTCTGCTATCTCCGGCCCACGGAACCGCTCGACTCGCCCGTGACCCTCACCTGGGCCGCCGCGGGCACGGCGGTCAGCCTGGGGATGTTCACTGCGGCCTGGCGCGCCACCCGCATCCGTACACCAGGCGACACCCCGCCCACCACCACTCTGGAACAGGCGGACCACTTCCTGGCCGCCCGCTTCCTCGATCACACCGACTACAACCCGCACGGCTTCGGCACCCACATCGTCCTCGGCGACGGCCCGCCCGCGGTGACGCCCCACCCCGGCCCGGGCAGGTTCGCGGCCCGGCGGATCCCCGCGGAGCGGCTCACCGTCACCCGAGTACGGCGGGCCAGGGGCAGCGACGGCGACAGCGTCCCGAGGGGCTGGCACATCGCCGAGCTGGACGACGCGGGCGAGCCGGTCCGCCTCGCGGCGGCGCCGGAGGACCTGACCCGCATCATCGACGCGCTGGGCTGCGTCCGCCCGGCACCGGACGCGGAAAGGGCCCGGCCGTGAGGCCGGGCCCTTTCCGGGAAGCGGGGGCGGATCAGCCCAGCGCGGACTTCACCACATCGGCCAGCCGGCCGGCCACGGCACGCGCCTGCTCGATGTCGGCCGCCTCGACCATCACCCGTACCAGCGGCTCCGTGCCCGACTGGCGCAGCAGTACGCGGCCGGTGGCACCCAGCTCGCGCTCGGCCTCGGCGACGGCCGTGGCCAGCTCGGGGGAGGTGCTCACGCGGGACTTGTCGACGTCCGGGACGTTGACGAGCACCTGGGGCAGGCGCTCCATCACCCCGGCCAGCTCGGCGAGCGAACGGCCGGTCGCGGCGACCCGGGCCGCCAGCATCAGGCCGGTCAGCGTGCCGTCGCCGGTCGTGGCGTGGTCCAGCACGATGACGTGACCGGACTGCTCGCCGCCCAGGGCGTAGCCCTCGGCCTTCATCGACTCCAGGACGTAGCGGTCGCCGACCGCGGTCTGGACGAGCTGGATGCCCTCGCGCTCCATGGCGATCTTGAAGCCGAGGTTCGACATCACGGTGCCGACCACGGTGTCCTTGCGCAGCTGTCCGGCCTCGCGCATGGCGAGGGCGAGCACGGCCAGGATCTGGTCGCCGTCGATCTCCTCGCCCGCCGCGTCCACGGCCAGGCAGCGGTCGGCGTCGCCGTCGTGCGCGATGCCGAGGTCGGCCCCGTGCTCGACGACGGCGGCGCGGAGCAGCCCCAGGTGCGTGGAGCCGCAGCCGTCGTTGATGTTGAGGCCGTCCGGCTCGGCGCCGATCGTGACGACCTCGGCGCCGGCCCGTGCGAACGCCTCGGGCGAGACGTGAGCGGCGGCGCCGTGCGCCTCGTCCAGGACGACCTTCAGGCCGTCGAGGCGGTTGGGCAGTACGCCGATGAGGTGAGCGACGTACCGGTCGAAGCCCTCGGCGTAGTCGCTGATCCGGCCCACACCCGCGCCCGTGGGACGGGCCCACGGCTCACCGGTGCGGTGCTGCTCGTAGACCGTCTCGATGCGGTCCTCCAGCTCGTCGGCGAGCTTGTGGCCGCCGCGGGCGAAGAACTTGACACCGTTGTCCGGCATGGCGTTGTGGCTGGCGGAGAGCATCACCCCGATGTCGGCGCCCAGGACGCCGGTGAGGTACGCCACGGCCGGCGTCGGCAGCACGCCGACGCGCAGGACGTCGACGCCCGCGCTGGCGAGGCCGGCCACCACGGCGGCCTCCAGGAACTCTCCGGAGGCGCGGGGGTCGCGGCCGACCACGGCCGTCGGCCGATGGCCCTCGAAGGTGCCTGCCTCGGCCAGTACGTGCGCCGCCGCGACCGACAGGCCGAGCGCGAGCTCGGCCGTCAGGTCCGCATTGGCGACACCGCGCACGCCGTCCGTGCCGAAGAGTCGTCCCACTGGTGTCCTCCGAAGGTGCTCCGAAACGCAAAAATTCAGACTAAGTAACCAACAAGCCTATGAACGCCTTATGCCGTTATATGCCCGAGGCTCTCAATAAACGAACGCCCCGGCAGCACGAGGAGTGCCGCCGGGGCGAACGTGTAACGCGGATGAGCAGGCGGTTTAGCGCTTGCTGTACTGCGGGGCCTTACGGGCCTTCTTGAGACCGGCCTTCTTGCGCTCGACCGCACGGTCGTCGCGGGAGAGGAAGCCGGCCTTCTTCAGCGTGGCGCGGTTGTTGTCCACGTCCGCCTCGTTCAGCGAGCGGGCCACACCGAGACGCAGCGCGCCGGCCTGACCGGAGACACCGCCACCCGAGATGCGGGCCACGACGTCGTAGCGACCGTCGAGCTCGAGAACCTTGAAGGGCTCGTTGACTTCCTGCTGGTGCACCTTGTTGGGGAAGTAGTCCTCAAGGGTGCGACCGTTGATCTTCCACTTGCCGGTGCCCGGGATGATCCGGACGCGGGCGATGGCGTTCTTGCGACGGCCAAGGCCGGCCGCGGGCTGCGGGTCGCCGAAGCGGCCCGCGAGCGACTCGGAGGTGTACTCACCCTCGACGGGGACCTCCGACTCGAAGGTGGTCACCTCGGCGAAGGTCTCTTCGCCCTCGGTGACGGGGGTCTCTGCAGTGGTCTCGGCCACGATTCTCCTCAGATCTTTCTTTACGTCTTTGGGGGGAGGCCGGAACTACTGCGCGACCTGGGTGATCTCGTACGGGACCGGCTGCTGCGCAGCGTGCGGGTGCTGGTCGCCCGCGTAGACCTTCAGCTTCGAGATCATCTGGCGGCCCAGGGTGTTCTTGGGGATCATGCCCTTGATGGCCTTCTCGACGGCCTTCTCGGGGTTCTTCGCGAGGAGCTCGTCGTAACGAACGGAGCGGAGACCACCCGGGAACCCGGAGTGGCGGTACGCCATCTTCTGGGTCTTCTTGTTGCCCGACAGGTGAACCTTGTCGGCGTTGATGATGATGACGAAGTCGCCCATGTCCATGTGGGGGGCGTAGATCGCCTTGTGCTTGCCTCGGAGGAGGTTCGCAGCCGTGGTGGCCAGACGGCCCAGGACGATGTCCTCGGCGTCAATGATGTGCCACTGGCGAGTGACATCGCCGGGCTTGGGGCTGTACGTACGCACTTCGTAGCCTTCGCTTCTTCAGTGGATGGGGTCCAGACACACGGCACCTCTGAAGCGATATGCAGCTGGGGCTCACAGTGCCGGGGACGCTGCCCGTATGCGAACCACTGGTAACTGCTCCAGGGAACCTACGTAAGGGCCCTTCGCGTGAGAACGACGAAGCCAATACGTATAACAATCCCCGACAGTACCCGCCTGCCCCCGGACGGGTCAAAGCGGGTCGCCCCGGTCCGGGTGGCGGGGTTCCGTCCTCAATCGCCGGACGGGCTTGGTGTGTGCGGGTTCCCCGCGACCCGGGGGCGCCTGCCCCGGTGGGTGGGGGTCCGGGGCCCCTCCGGGGCGTCTCCTCAGACGACGAACGTTTCCAGTCCCACGCGGCGGGAGCCCGGAATCCGTTCGTCGTCCTGCGGGGACTCCCCTGCACGGCCCCGGACCCGGCCGCCGAGCGTCTGCGGCGTTCGTATCGCCGGGGTTCAGACGCACGTGAGAGTGGGTGGGGGCGTGCAGGGGGGTCCCCGCAGAAAAATGGCGTACTACCCGGCCCCCGCAACGTCTCCGGTTGCCACGCCAGTTTTTGAGGAGACGCCCCGGAGGGCCCCCACCCCCACCCACCGGACAATGGCGAACCCCCAAGCAGCGGAGCTACCGCGCCCGGGCCACCCGTCGCTCGTCCCACACCGGCTCCGTCGACTCCCGGACGACACCGTCCGACCCGAAGACCAGGTACCGGTCGAAGGACTTCGCGAACCAGCGGTCGTGGGTGACGGCCATCACCGTGCCGTCGTAGACCTCCAGCCCGTCCTGGAGCGCCTCGGCCGACTCCAGGTCAAGGTTGTCGGTCGGCTCGTCCAGCAGCAGCGCGGTCGTGCCGGCCAGTTCCAGGAGGAGGATCTGGAAGCGGGCCTGCTGTCCGCCGGACAGCTTCTCGAACGGCTGGTCCCCCTGCCGCTCCAGCTCGTACCGCCGCAGCACGGACATCGCCCCGCCCCGGTCCTTGGCGTGCTCCGTCCACAGGATCTCGACGAGCGTCTTGCCGAGGAGCTCCGGATGGGCGTGGGTCTGCGCGAAGTGCCCGGGCACCACCCTCGCCCCGAGCTTCCACTCCCCCGTGTGCGCGACCGGCTCGCCCGCCAGCAGCCGCAGGAAGTGCGACTTGCCCGACCCGTTGGACCCGAGGACGGCGACCCGCTCCCCGTAGTAGATCTCCAGGTCGAACGGTTTCATCAGCCCGGTGAGCTCCAGGTTCGTGCAGGTCACGGCCCGCACCCCGGTCCGCCCGCCGCGCAGCCGCATCTTGATCTCCTGCTCGCGCGGCGGCTCCGGCGGCGGGCCGGCGTCCTCGAACTTCTTGAAGCGGGTCTGCATCGCGTGGTAGCGGTTCGCCATGTCGGGGCTGTTCGCCGCCTGCTGCCGCATCCGCAGGACGAGCGCCTTCAGCCGGGCGTGCTCCTCCTCCCAGCGGCGCAGCAGTTCCTCGAAGCGGGCGAACCGTTCCTTGCGGGCCTCGTGGTACGTGTCGAATCCGGCACCGTGCACCCAGACGTCACTGCCGGCCGGGCTGGGCTCGACGCTGACGATCTTCTCCGCGGCGCGGGACAGCAGCTCCCGGTCGTGGGAGACGAAGAGGACCGTCTTACGGGTCTCCTTCAGCTTCTCTTCCAGCCAGCGCTTGCCGGGCACGTCCAGATAGTTGTCCGGCTCGTCGAGCAGCAGCACCTCGTCGGGCCCGCGCAGCAGCGCCTCCAGCACCAGCCGCTTCTGCTCACCGCCGGACAGCGTGCGCACCTCGCGGAACTGGGCCTTCTCGTACGGAATGCCGAGCGCCGCCATGGTGCACATGTCCCAGACCGTCTCGGCCTCGTACCCGCGCACCTCCGCCCAGTCGCTGAGCGCCTGCGCGTACGTCATCTGCGCGGCCTCGTCGTCGACGGTGAGGATCAGCTCCTCGGCCCGGTCGACGGCCTGCGCGGCCTCGCGGATGCGGGGCTGGGCGACGGAGACCAGCAGGTCACGCACGGTGCGCTCGTCGCGCACGGAGCCGACGAACTGCTGCATCACGCCGAGCCCGCCGCTCACCGAGACCGAGCCGCCGTGCGGCTGGATCTCCCCGGCGAGCAGCCGCAGCAGCGTGGTCTTCCCGGCGCCGTTCGCCCCGACGAGGGCGACGACGGCACCGTCCGCGACACGGAACGAGGCATCGCCGAGCAGTACCCGCCCGTCCGGTAGGTAGTACTCCAGATGGCCTGCTTCAAGATGTCCCATGCACAGCATTGTCACGGGCGGCGAAGCCCTGGCCCAACCGGATTACGTTCCGTCTAGGATTCGCGGCATGAGCTTTGGGCAAGGGGGGCCCTCCTGGGGGCCCGGGGGCACTGGGACTCCGGACTGGGCGGCGCTGGCCGAGGCGTCCGCGGCGCGCGCCAGGCGCAAGCGGTGGCTGATGATCGGCGGGGGCGCGCTGGCCACCGCGGCGGTCGCCGCGATCGTGGCGACGGCGGTCATCTCGACCAACAAGAACGATCCGGCCGGCTCGGCCGGGAAGAACGCGAGCGAGCTGCCGTCGGCGACCGATCTGCCGAGCCGGACGGAGCAGCCCGAGCCGTCGTTCTCGTCGGTGGCCCCGCCGCCCCCGCCGGACCCGAAGGACTACATATCCGATGTGAAGAAGGACCGGGCGCCGGTCACGGTCGACGCCTTCTTCCCGGGCAAGAAGCTGACGATGGGCGACCGCGCCTACTCCAAGGGCGCCACGCACCGCACCACGAAGTGCGCGACCACCACTCAGGGCGCGCTCGGCGCGATCCTGGCGAACAACGGCTGTGACCAGGTCATCCGGGCCACGTACAGCCGCAGCGGGGTGGCCGTCACGATCGGCCTCGCGGTCTTCGAGACGGAGGCCCAGGCCAAGAAGGCCGCCCAGCAGGCCAGCGGCGGCATGGCCTCGCTGAGCGGATCGGGTGTGCCGACCTTCTGCCGCGGTGGTTCGGTCTGCCGCCGCACGGCGAACTCGTACGGCCGGTACGCCTATTTCACGGTGGGCGGCTTCACCAGCGGGAAGAACGTCACCAAGGCCGACAAGGGCGTGTTCGCCGTCGGCGACGACCTGACCAACTTCACGTTCCGCCAGATCCGCCACCGGGGCGAGGTCCAGGCCTCGGCGGCCGCCACCGCCCCGGCCGGCTGATCCGCCCGTCCTTCGGTTCAGCCACCTCTCCCGGATGCGGAGGACCGCTGCTGTGCGTCTCGTCTTCCTGGTCGCCTTCCTGCGCATCCTGCGCCACCGCGATGCCGTCGGCGCCGACCTCGCTCCGGACGAGGCGGTGGCCCTGGACCCGCCGGACGCCCCGCTGGGCGCCGCCCTCGCCGCCGCGGCGGCCGGGGACCACGGCCCGGCACGGGAGCTCCTCGCCTCGACCCGGGTGCACGCCCAGTGGGAGCGCCGGGACGCGTACGTGAGCCGGCTGGCCCGGACCGCGCTGCACCACGACGGCTGGCTGGACGCCTGGCTGGCCGAGTCGCCCGACGACCCGGACGGTCTGCTCGTCGTCGCCGACCTCCATCTGCACCAGGCGTGGAAGGTGCGGACGAGCGCCCGCGCGAAGGATGTGGAGCGCGACCGGTTCCAGGCGTTCTTCGCGCTCCTGGAGGACGCGGTCCCGGTGATCGGCGCCGCGGCCGAGCGCAACCCCTCGGATCCGGTCCCCTGGCGCATCGCGCTCACCCACGCCCGTGGGGTCCAGGCCCCGCGCGAGGTCTTCGACGCGTATCTCGCCGAGGCCGGGTCCCGCGATCCGCACCACTTCGGCTGCCATGCGCAGGCCCTGCAGTATCTGTGCGCCAAGTGGTACGGCTCGCACGAGGAGATGTTCCGGTACGCGGAGCGGATCGCCGCGTCCGCCCCGCCCGGCTCGAAGCTGCACGCCCTGCCGCTCCAGGCGGCGCTGGAGTACCGGCTGTCCGAGGAGGACGGGCCCGACGGCCCCGACCCGTACGGCCCGAAGGTCGACGCGGCCATCACCCGGGCCCTGGACCTCTCCGAGACCTACGCGGGCGCGGGCGACCGCGAGGCCGCCGGTTTCCGCAACGAGCTGGCCCTGCTGCTGATCACGCAGGACCGGCCGGCCGAGGCCCTCGACGTGTTCCGGGCCATCGGTGTCCACGCGACCGAGTACCCGTGGAACCGGCTCGGCGACCCCCGTACGGAGTTCCTCGAAGCCCGGTCCGACGTCCGGCTGGACCTCGCGTCCGGCATCCCGTTCTTCGGCCGCCCGCCCGAGCCGCCCGCCGTCGCGCCGGACTGGGCGGAGCTGGCCCCGCGTGCGGTGGCGATCGTCCCCGCTCCCCCGGCCGAGGTCGCCCAGGCCGCGCTGATCTGCGGGTTCTCGCTGCGCACGGCTCCGGCGGGCGAGGGGTACAGCTATGTGGAGGTGGTCCCTGAGGCCGCTCGTGGCCGGCGCGCGGCGCTCCTTCCGGAGGACCCCCTGACCGCGGCGGCGGAGACGTTCACGACGGGGGAGAGCTGGCCCGCCCTGGTTCTGCACCGCTCCCCCGGGCGCAGCCGCATCACCGCGCTCCACCAGGGCCGGCAGACGGCCACGCACACCTGGGACACCGAAGCCCCCGCCCCCGACCACGCCGATGTGCGGTCCGTCGCCGAGGAGCTCTCGCGGCTGTACCGGCTGGCGGACCCGCGCCCGCTGGCCCACATCCTGCGCGCCACCGGCGATCCGGTCCGGCACCAGGCCGACCTGGTCACCGCGCTGGGCCTGCCGCCCGTCCCGCCGGGCTTCGGCGGGGACACCGAGATCCTGGGCGCGATCCCGGGCGCCCGGGTGCAGGTGCGCCGCTCGATCCTGGCGGGGATGCGCGACACGATGACGACGGGCGCGGGCGCCCATCCGCCGGTCCCGGGGGACGGCTCCCCGCGGCCGGCCCGCTGGTGGCTGATCCGTACCGCCCTGCTGGCCGTCATCGGCGCGGCCGCCGTCTACGCCTGGTGGAGCCCGCGCGTCGGCTGGTTCCGCTCATCGGTGCTGAGCGGCGCCGCGCTGTACCTGGCCGGCGTCCTCACGCACGCGGTGCGCCGGCGCGGGCGTTCGGCCGCCTGAGCCGCCGTCAGCAGCAGCCGGCTCCCGGCAGGGTACGGACGTTGCGCGCCTCGACGGCCCGGGCCGCGAGCAACTCGTCGGCCGGGTAGGCGACTTCCTCCAGCGTCAGCCCGTGCGGCCGCACCACGTGCACCCCGGGGTCGCGCACCCCGGCGGCCAGCACCTCGGCGGGCCACGGGTGCGGGCGGCGTCCGTCGCCCACGAAGAGCATCGAACCGACCAGCGCCCGCACCATGTTGTGGCAGAACGCGTCGGCCTGGACGGTGCCGGTGATGATCCCGGACGCCTCGTCACGTACCCAGCGCAGCTGCTGCAGCGTCCGGATGGTCGTCGCGCCCTCGCGCTTCTTGCAGTACGCGGCGAAGTCGTGCTCCCCCGTCATGCGCGCAGCGGCCGCGTTCATGGCCTCGACGTCCAACGGCCGGTCGTGCCAGAGCACATGACCGCGCACCAGGGGGTCCACCCCGCCGGGACCGTCCGCCACCCGGTAGGCGTACCGGCGCCACAGAGCCGAGAACCGGGCGTTGAACCCGGCCGGTGCCTCCTCGATCCGCCGGATCCGCACATCGGGCGCCATCCGGCCGGCCATCCGCCGCAGCACCTTGTCCGCGTGCTCGGCCCACACCTCGACCGGCAGGTCCACGTGCGCGACCTGGCCCCGGGCGTGCACCCCGGCATCGGTGCGCCCGGCCACGGTCAGGTCGTAGGTGCGGGTGGACCGGGTGACGGTCCGCAGCGCATCCTCGATCTCTCCCTGGACGGTGCGCCGGCCGGTCTGCTTCGCCCAGCCCGAGAAGTCCTTGCCGTCGTACGCCAGGTCCAGCCGCAGCCGTACGGACCCGGGCTCCACCACATCACTCACACCAGTGATCCTCTCAAGATCCCCACACAACGGAACGGGCCCGCACCGCCCCGAAGGGTGATGCGGGCCCGTCCAGAGGTCTCAGAACGCTCAGGCGTCCTTCGACTCCTCGGCCTCGGCCGGCTTGGCGTCCTCGACGGACTCGACCGGGGTCTCGTCCTTCTTGAGGGCGTCTTCCTTGACCGCGCGCTTCGTGGCTGCCTCGGCCTCACCGGTGGCGGCCTGCGCCACGGTCAGGGCCTCGACGAGCTCGATGACGGCCATCGGGGCGTTGTCGCCACGACGGTTGCCGATCTTGGTGATACGGGTGTAACCACCGGGGCGGTTCTCGTACCGCGGGGCGATCTCGGTGAAGAGCGTGTGCACGATGCCCTTGTCCGTGATCGACTGCAGCACCAGGCGACGGTTGTGGATGTCGCCCTTCTTCGCCTTGGTGATGAAACGCTCGGCGACCGGACGCAGGCGGCGGGCCTTGGCCTCGGTCGTGGTGATGCGGCCGTGCTCGAACAGCGACTTCGCGAGGTTGTTGAGAAGGTGCTTCTCGTGCGCAGCGCTGCCGCCCAGACGGGCACCCTTGGCGGGCTGAGGCATGGTTTTCTCCTTGTGTGCTGCACCGGCCGTATCAGGTACCGGTGTCAGTTTCCGTGAGGCGGTCGCCCCACGGAAGTTCCAGACGCCGCCCGCACTCGAAATCGAGCCTCAGCCCGAAATGCAAGCCCGTCCGGCGATCGAGGACAAAGCCCTCGCGTACGAGCCGTAATCAAGCCCGTCCGGCGATTGAGGACAAAGCCCTCGCCCGGCCCGGGGCACCCAGCAAAACCGGGCACCCCAGCCGGAGGCGTACTAGTACTGCTCGGTCTCCACGAAACCGGCGTCCGCGTCGTCGTCCGCACCGAACGCGTCGGCCGCGGCGGTCGGGTCGAAGCCGGGAGGCGAGTCCTTCAGCGCCAGGCCCATACCGGCCAGCTTCGCCTTGACCTCGTCGATCGACTTCGCACCGAAGTTGCGGATGTCGAGCAGGTCCGCCTCGGAGCGGGCCACGAGCTCGCCCACCGAGTGGATGCCCTCGCGCTTGAGGCAGTTGTACGAGCGGACCGTGAGCTCCAGCTCCTCGATCGGCAGCGCCAGATCGGCGGCCAGGGCCGCGTCCGTCGGCGAGGGGCCCATGTCGATGCCCTCGGCGTCGATGTTGAGCTCGCGCGCCAGACCGAACAGCTCGACCAGGGTCTTGCCGGCCGACGCCATGGCGTCACGGGGACGCATGGCCTGCTTGGTCTCGACGTCGACGATCAGCTTGTCGAAGTCGGTGCGCTGCTCGACACGGGTCGCCTCGACCTTGTACGTGACCTTGAGCACCGGGGAGTAGATGGAGTCGACCGGGATGCGGCCGATCTCCTGGCCCACCTGCTTGTTCTGGACGGCGGAGACGTAGCCGCGACCGCGCTCGACGGTCAGCTCCATCTCCAGCTTGCCCTTGCCGTTCAGCGTGGCCAGGACGAGGTCCGGGTTGTGGACCTCGACACCGGCCGGCGGGGCGATGTCGGCAGCGGTGACCAGGCCGGGACCCTGCTTGCGCAGGTACATCACGACCGGCTCGTCGTGCTCCGAGGAGACGACCAGCTGCTTGATGTTGAGGATGAGGTCGGTCACGTCCTCCTTGACGCCCGGCACGGTGGTGAACTCGTGCAGGACACCGTCGATACGGATGCTGGTGACAGCGGCACCCGGGATCGAGGAGAGGAGCGTGCGGCGCAGGGAGTTGCCGAGCGTGTAGCCGAAGCCCGGCTCCAGCGGCTCGATGACGAACCGCGAGCGGAACTCGTCAACGACCTCTTCGGTCAGCGACGGACGCTGAGCGATAAGCATGTGTGAATCCTTCAGTCGTGGGCGCCCACTATTTGACGCCCGACAGATGAAACAAGGATACGGGCGGCACACCCCCGTAGGGGGCATACCGCCCGTACCCACGCTACTGACGCACGGCCGTCACCGGCCGTGGCGCATCAGACGCGGCGACGCTTCGGCGGACGGCAGCCGTTGTGCGGCGTCGGGGTGACGTCCTGGATCGAACCGACCTCCAGGCCCGTGGCCTGGAGGGAGCGGATCGCGGTCTCGCGGCCGGAGCCCGGACCCTTGACGAAGACGTCAACCTTGCGCATGCCGTGCTCCTGCGCGCGGCGGGCGGCCGACTCGGCGGCCATCTGCGCGGCGAAGGGGGTGGACTTGCGCGAGCCCTTGAAGCCGACGTGGCCGGCGGAGGCCCAGGAGATCACGTTGCCCGAGGGGTCCGTGATCGAGACGATGGTGTTGTTGAACGTGCTCTTGATGTGCGCGTGGCCGTGAGCGACGTTCTTCTTTTCCTTGCGACGCACCTTCTTGGCTGCGCCCTGACGACCCTTGGGGGGCATGTCTTGACTCCAGATGGAGAGGGGAGGTGATCGGTCCTACAGCGAAGACCGCTGGATGCTGCGGTTGTCCGGCGAACCGGACGTGCGCAGTGCGTCCGCTGAGGACTACTTCTTGCCCGGCTTCTTCTTACCGGCGATCGCGCGACGCGGACCCTTGCGGGTACGGGCGTTGGTGCTGGTGCGCTGACCGTGGACCGGGAGACCGCGACGGTGGCGGATGCCCTGGTAGCAGCCGATCTCGATCTTGCGGCGGATGTCGCCCTGGATCTCGCGGCGAAGGTCACCCTCCGTGCGGAGGTTGGCGTCCACGTACTCGCGGATCTTGACCAGGTCCTCTTCGGCCAGGTCACGAACGCGGGTGTTCGGGTTCACGCCGGTGGTGGCGAGGATCTCCTTGGACCGGGTGCGCCCGATACCGAAGACGTAGGTGAGGGCAACCTCCACGCGCTTTTCGCGCGGGATGTCAACACCTGAAACGCGTGCCATTCAATGGCTCCAGTTGTTATTTCGGGGGTCTTCCGCAGTGCCACTCCCGACCGCCGACCTCTCGCTGGGAGAGGTGGTACGCCCGGGTCCCCGGCCCCCGCCGGAGGTGTCGTCAGCCGTGGCTTGGACGGGCTCTGCGTATGTACGTTTACGTGCGTCGCGCGAAGTACTGCGAGATGCGAGGGGGTCGTGCGTCAGCCCTGGCGCTGCTTGTGGCGCAGGTTGTCGCAGATGACCATGACCCGACCGTGACGGCGGATCACCTTGCACTTGTCGCAGATCTTCTTGACGCTCGGCTTGACCTTCATGGGATGTCAGGTTCTCCGGGTCAGTGCCGGCACCCCGCCGAAGCGAGATGTAGGCAAGATCTACTTGTAGCGGTAGACGATCCGGCCACGCGTCAGGTCGTACGGGGAGAGCTCCACCACGACCCGGTCGTCCGGAAGGATTCGGATGTAGTGCATCCGCATCTTGCCGGAGATGTGCGCGAGGACCTTGTGACCGTTCTGGAGTTCCACCTTGAACATGGCGTTCGGGAGGGACTCGATCACGGTGCCCTCAATTTCGATGGCACCTTGCTTCTTGGCCACGCTTCGCCTTTCGAATCGGCTACCTTGATCGACTTTCGTCACTCGTATGCGGACACACGGATGCACGAGAGCCGACGAGTCAGTCTACGTCAGCGGACTCCAAAAGACGAATCCGTCAAGTTTGCCCACCGCGGGAGATCCTTAGACCTCCCGGTGGGGTACAACCTCAGCCCAGCGGGTCGGGCGCCGCCTCGACGCCGTACTGAGCCAGCTTCTCGCGGCCGCAGTCCGGGGCGGTGAGGACCAGCGGGCCCTGCTCCGTGAGGGCGATGGAGTGCTCCCAGTGCGAGGACCAGGTGCCGTCGGTGGTGATGACGGTCCACTCGTCCTTGAGCACCTCGGTGTGCGGGGTGCCGAGCGAGACCATCGGCTCGATGGCCAGGCAGAGGCCGGGGACCAGCTTGATGCCCTTGCCGCGCTTGCGGGCGACGTAGTTCAGCAGGTGCGGGTCCATGTGCATCTCGGTGCCGATGCCGTGCCCGCCGTAGTCCTCGATGATCCCGTACTTGCCGGTGGCGGGGCGGGGCTGGCGGCGGATGTACGACTCGATCGCCTTCGAGATGTCGACCAGGCGGTTGTTCACCTTCATCGCGGCGATGCCGGCCCACATCGACTCCTCGGTCACCCGGGAGAGCTCGATGAGCTCCGGAGCGTGACCGGTGCCGACGAAGGCCGTGTACGCGGCGTCGCCGTGCCAGCCGTCGATGATCGCGCCGGCGTCGATCGAGATGATGTCGCCGTCCTTGAGGACGGTCTTGTCGTCCGGGATGCCGTGGACGACGACTTCGTTGACCGAGGTGCAGATCGTCGCGGGGAACCCGCCGTACCCGAGGAAGTTCGACTTCGCGCCGTGGTCGGCGATCACCTTGCGGGCGACCTGGTCCAGGTCCTGTGTGGTGGAGCCGGGTACCGCGGCCTCGCGGGTCGCCGCGTGAATGGCAGCGACCACCAGCCCCGCCTCACGCATCTTCGCGATCTGCTCGGGGGTCTTGATCTGCACCATGCTGCGGCGCCTTTCCGGGTGGGGACGGTGAGAGGGGCGGGTACTCCACGATACGGCCGCAAACAGTCGGCCGCGGCGCCCAAGGACGCCGCGGCCGACTGCACTGCATGTACTACGGGTGTGCTCGCTCAGCCCTCGTCGGACTTCAGAGCCTCCATGGCCCGCTCGGTCACGTCGGTGACCTTGCCGAGCGCGGAGATGGTGACCACCAGGTCCTGCGCCCTGTAGTAGTCGATGATCGGCTCGGTCTGCGTGTGGTAGACCTCGAGCCGGGTACGGACCGTCTCTTCGCTGTCGTCGTCGCGCTGGTACAGCTCGCCGCCGCAGGTGTCGCAGACACCCTCGGTCTGCGGCGGGTTGTACGTCACGTGGAACACGTGCGCGCTCTCGTTGCGGCAGACGCGGCGGCCCGCGATGCGCTTCACGACCTCGTCCTCGGGAACCTCGAGGTCGAGTACCGCGTCCAGCTTTACGCCCTCGTCCTTGAGCATCACATCCAGGGCCTCGGCCTGTCCCACGTTGCGCGGGAAGCCGTCGAGCAGGAAGCCGTTGACCGCGTCCGACTGGGACATCCGGTCCTTGGCCATCCCGATCGTGACCTCGTCCGGCACCAGCTGTCCCGCGTCCATGAAGGCGCGGGCCTGCTTGCCAAGGTCAGTGCCCTGGCTGATGTTGGCGCGGAAGAGGTCGCCCGTGGAGATGTGCGGAATCGACAGGTTCTTGGCAAGGTACGCAGCCTGCGTTCCCTTGCCGGCACCCGGCGGGCCGACGAGGACGATTCGCATCAGCGGAGGAACCCTTCGTAATTGCGCTGCTGGAGCTGACTCTCGATCTGCTTCACGGTTTCCAGACCCACACCCACGATGATGAGGATGCTCGTCCCGCCGAACGGGAAGTTCTGGTTGGCTCCACCGAAGCCTGCCAACGCCATCGTCGGCACAAGAGCGATCAGACCCAGATACAGCGAGCCCGGCCAAGTGATCCTGTTGAGCACGTAGCTCAGGTACTCGGCAGTAGGTCGACCTGCCCGGATACCCGGGATGAAGCCACCATACTTCTTCATGTTGTCGGCGACTTCCTCGGGGTTGAACGAAATCGCCACATAGAAGAAGGCGAAGAAGACGATCAACAGGAAGTACGCCGTGATGTAGTACGGGTGGTCGCCCTTGACGAAGTGGTCCTTGATCCAGGTCGCCCAGCCCGCTTGGGAGTTGGAGAACTGGACGATCAGGGCCGGGATGTAGAGCAGCGAAGAAGCGAAGATGACGGGAATCACACCCGCCTGGTTCACCTTCAGCGGGATGTAGGTGGACGTGCCACCGTACGACCTGCGCCCGATCATGCGCTTCGCGTACTGCACCGGGATCCTGCGCTGGGCCTGCTCGACGAAGACGACGAGCGCCACCATCACGAAGCCGATCAGGATGACGGTGCCGAACTCGATCCAGCCGTCCGCGAGCTTGCCGCTCGTCTTGATGGCCCACAGCGCGCCGGGGAAGCTGGCGGCGATCGAGATGAACATCAGGATCGACATGCCGTTGCCGATGCCGCGGTCGGTGATGAGCTCACCGAGCCACATGACGGCGGCCGTGCCGGCGGTCATCGTGATGACCATCGTGATGGTCGTGAACAGCGACTGGTTCGGGACGATCTGGTCGGCGACCGGGCAGCCGCTGAAGAGCGCTCCGCTGCGTGCGGTGGCCACCAGGCCGGTGCCCTGCAGGATGGCGAGTGCGACCGTCAGATAACGCGTGTACTGCGTGATCTTGGCCTGGCCGGACTGCCCCTCCTTCTTGAGCGCCTCGAGTCGGGGAATCACCACGGTCAGCAGCTGAAGAATGATGCTGGCCGTGATGTACGGCATGATGCCGAGCGCGAAGATCGTGATCTGCAGCAGTGCACCACCGCTGAACATGTTCACCAGGCCGAAGAGGCTGTTGTTGCCCTTGCTTGCCTGATCAACACAGGTCTGGACGTTCTCGTAACTCACTCCCGGGACCGGGATGTGTGCCCCGAGCCGGTAGAGAACGATGATGCCGAGCGTGAAGAACAGCTTCTTGCGCAGGTCGGGCGTCTTGAACGCCCGGGCGAACGCGGTGAGCACGGTGCCTCCTGCGACCCCCGCGCAATGCGTAGAGGTGACGGTCTTGAGGATCGACGAATACGTAACAGTCAAAGGTCCCCGGACGCTTGCGCCCAGGGGTTACCACAGCAACGGACGCCACCTTACCGGCGTACATGCCCCCCTAGGAACGACCAACCGGGGATGCCCCATATGAGAGGCATCCCCGGTCGGATGTTCAGGCCACCGAATGGTCCGAGTTGTCTCAGACGAGCTCGGTGACAGTGCCGCCGGCAGCGGCAATCTTCTCCTTGGCGGAGCCGGAGACGGCGTCAACCGAAACCTGCAGCGCCACGGAGATCTCGCCCTGTCCGAGGACCTTGACGAGGTGGTTGTTGCGCACAGCGCCCTTGGCGACCAGATCGGCCACCGTGACCTCTCCACCCTCGGGGTAGAGCGTCGCGAGCTTGTCCAGGTTCACGACCTGGTACTCGGTGCGGAACGGGTTCTTGAAGCCCTTGAGCTTCGGGAGACGCATGTGGAGGGGCATCTGGCCACCCTCGAAGCGCTCCGGAACCTGGTAACGGGCCTTGGTGCCCTTGGTACCACGACCAGCGGTCTTACCCTTGGATGCCTCACCACGACCCACACGGGTCTTGGCGGTCTTGGCACCCGGGGCAGGCCGGAGGTCATGCGCCTTCAGCGGCTTGTTCTCCGCCATGTCAGTCGACCTCCTCAACCGTCACGAGGTGGCGGACGGTGTGAACCATTCCGCGGAACTCGGGGCGGTCCTCCTTGACAACCACGTCGTGCAGGCGCTTGAGCCCGAGCGAACGCAGGGTGTCGCGGTGGTTCTGCTTGCTGCCGATGTACGACTTCGTCTGCGTGATCTTGAGACGGGCCATTACGCACCCGCTCCCGCACGAGCACGAAGCAGAGCCGCGGGGGCGACGTCCTCGAGGGGCAGACCGCGGCGGGCCGCGATCTCCTCGGGACGCTGCAGGCCCTGGAGGGCCGCCACGGTCGCGTGCACGATGTTGATCGGGTTCGAAGAACCGAGCGACTTCGACAGGATGTCGTGAACGCCGGCGCACTCCAGGACGGCGCGCACCGGGCCACCGGCGATAACACCGGTACCGGGGGAAGCAGGCTTGAGCAGAACGACGCCCGCAGCCTTCTCGCCCTGGATCGGGTGAGGGATGGTGCCCTGGATACGCGGAACCTTGAAGAAGTTCTTCTTGGCTTCTTCCACGCCCTTGGCAATGGCCGCGGGAACTTCCTTGGCCTTGCCGTAACCGACACCGACGGTGCCGTCACCATCGCCCACCACGACCAGCGCGGTGAAGCTGAAGCGACGACCACCCTTCACAACCTTGGCGACACGGTTGATCGCGACGACGCGCTCGACGTACGCGGTCTTCTCGGCGGCAGCTGCGCCGCCGTCACGGCCCTTCCGGTCCCGCCGCTCGCCGCCACCGGCACCGCTTCCGCGGCGCTGGGGTCCAGCCATTGGATTTACCTCTCTCTGTTACGTCCGCTGTGCGTAGGAACCGGGGCTTAGAACTTCAGCCCGGCTTCACGGGCGGCGTCAGCCAGAGCGGCAATCCGCCCGGCGTACTGGTTACCACCGCGGTCAAACACGACGGCCTCGACGCCTGCGGCCTTGGCACGCTCAGCGACCAGGGCGCCGACCTGCTTGGCCTGGCTGCTCTTGTCGCCCTCGCCACCACGGATGGAGACGTCCAGGGTCGACGCCGACGCGAGCGTGTGGCCCGCGATGTCGTCGATGACCTGAGCCACCATGTGGCGGTTGGAACGCGTCACAACCAAGCGCGGACGCTCCGGCGAACCGGAGATGTGCTTGCGGACGCGAATGTGGCGACGCTTGAGGGCTGCACGCTTGTACGCGTCGCCCTTGGCGATCTTTACGCCGTATGCCATCGCTACTTACCAGCCTTTCCGACCTTGCGGCGGATGACCTCGCCGGCGTACTTGACGCCCTTGGCCTTGTACGGGTCAGGCTTCCGCAGCTTGCGGATCTTGGCCGCGGTCTCGCCGACCTTCTGCTTGTCGATGCCCTCGACGGTGAACTTCGTGGGGGACTCCACCTTGAAGGTGATGCCCTCCGGGGCCTCGATCAGGATCGGGTGGCTGTAGCCCAGGGCGAACTCCAGATTGGAGCCCTTCGCCTGGACGCGGTAACCGACACCACTGATCTCGAGCGCCTTGATGTATCCCTGGGTCACGCCGGTGATCATGTTCGCCACCAGCGTGCGGGACAGGCCGTGAAGGGCCTTGTTCTGACGCTCGTCGTTCGGGCGGACGACGTTCAGAACGCCGTCCTCACCCTTGGTGACCTCGATCGGCGACGCAACGGTGTGCGCGAGGGTGCCCTTGGGGCCCTTCACTGCGACCGTGCGGCCATCGATGGTGACGTCCACACCGGCGGGAACCTGGATGGGGAGCTTGCCGATTCGCGACATGAGCTATTCCTCCGTTCCCGACTACCAGACGTAGGCGAGGACTTCCCCACCTACGCCCTTCTTGCTGGCCTGCTGGCCGGTCAGGAGACCGTGGGACGTGGAGATGATCGCCACGCCCAGGCCGCCGAGAACCTTCGGCAGATTGGTGGACTTTGCGTATACACGCAGACCCGGCTTCGAGATTCGCTTGATGCCGGCGATCGAGCGCTCGCGGTTCGGGCCGAACTTCAGCTCGAGGACGAGGTTCTTGCCAACCTCGGCGTCCTCGACCTTCCAGCCCGTGATGAAGCCCTCCTGCTGGAGGATCTCCGCGATGTGCGACTTGATCTTGCTGTGCGGCATCGTGACGTCGTCGTGATACGCCGAGTTCGCGTTACGCAGACGCGTGAGCATGTCTGCGATGGGATCAGTCATGGTCATGAGTTGGCCTTCGGCCTCTCTCGCCGGGGTTTCCTGTATGCGCCATCCCTCTCCCTACTCAGAGGCAGGACGGGTGCGGTGCGGGGACCTACGGCGTAGTAAGTCGGTCTTGGGCGGCAGGCGCCCAACCCCACAAGCCTACGGCATGCGAGGACGGGCTCCTGCCGACCAGATGCTTACCGAGAGTCTCCGGTGATTCCCAACGCCCAAAGGGCGAAGGAGAATTACCAGGAGCTCTTGGTCACGCCCGGCAGCTCGCCACGGTGAGCCATCTCACGAAGGCACACGCGGCACAGGCCGAACTTGCGGTAGACGGAGTGGGGCCGGCCGCAGCGCTGGCAGCGGGTGTACCCGCGAACGCCGAACTTCGGCTTACGGGCGGCCTTAGCGATCAGAGCCTTCTTCGCCACGGTCAGTTCTCCTTGAACGGGAAGCCGAGGTGACGAAGGAGGGCACGACCCTCGTCGTCATTGGTCGCCGTGGTGACCACGGTGATGTCCATGCCCCGGACCCGGTCGATCTTGTCCTGGTCGATCTCGTGGAACATGACCTGCTCCGTGAGACCGAAGGTGTAGTTGCCACGGCCGTCGAACTGCTTCGGCGACAGGCCACGGAAGTCACGGATACGCGGAAGCGCGAGCGACAGCGTACGGTCCAGGAACTCCCACATGCGGTCACCACGGAGGGTGACGTGGCAGCCGATCGGCTGCCCCTCGCGCAGCTTGAACTGCGCGATCGACTTGCGGGCCTTGGTGACGGCCGGCTTCTGACCGGTGATCGTGGTGAGGTCGCGCACGGCGCCATCGATCAGCTTGGAGTCGCGGGCGGCGTCGCCCACACCCATGTTGACCACGATCTTGACCAGACCGGGAATCTGCATGACGTTCTCGTAGGAGAACTCCTCACGCAGCTTGCCGGCGATTTCCTCGCGGTAGCGCGTCTTGAGACGCGGCGCTGTGGTGGTAGTCATCAGATGTCCTCACCGGTGCGCTTGGCAACGCGGATCTTGTTGCCCTCGTCGTCAAAGCGGTAGCCGACGCGAGTAACGACCTTGTTGCCGTCCTTCTCAACAACCAGCTGCACGTTGCTGACGTGGACGGGGGCCTCGGTCGTCACAATGCCACCGGTCTGCGAACCGCGAGCGGTCTGACCGGCCTTGGTGTGCTTCTTGACCCGGTTGACACCCTCGACGAGGACGCGGTCCTGAGCAGGGTAGGCAACGATGACCTTGCCCTGCTTGCCCTTGTCCTTACCGGTGATGACCTGAACCAGGTCGCCCTTCTTGATCTTCATGCTTACAGCACCTCCGGCGCGAGCGAGATGATCTTCATGAACTTCTTCTCGCGCAGCTCACGGCCCACCGGGCCGAAGATACGGGTGCCGCGGGGGTCGCCGTCGTTCTTGAGAATGACAGCGGCGTTCTCGTCGAAGCGGATGTACGAGCCATCCTGACGACGACGCTCCTTGACGGTGCGAACGATGACGGCCTTGACGACGTCACCCTTCTTCACGTTGCCACCGGGGATCGCGTCCTTGACGGTGGCGACGATGACGTCACCGATGCCCGCGTAGCGGCGACCCGAGCCACCGAGAACACGGATGGTGAGAATTTCCTTCGCACCCGTGTTGTCGGCGACGCGCAGTCGCGACTCCTGCTGGATCACGTCTATCTCCTGATCGTCTGCCGGTTCCCGGCGGGGGCCGCTCCGTTACCGGAACGGACCCCCGCCGAGCCTGGCGGAACCTGCCTGAGGGGAATGCCCCTCAGGAATTACTTGGCCTTCTCGAGGATCTCGACGACGCGCCAACGCTTCGTGGCGGACAGCGGCCGGGTCTCCATGAGGATGACACGGTCGCCGACGCCGGCGGCGTTCTGCTCGTCGTGAGCCTTGAGCTTGTTCGTACGGCGGATGACCTTGCCGTACAGCGCGTGCTTGACGCGGTCCTCGACAGCGACGACGACGGTCTTGTCCATCTTGTCGCTGACGACCAGACCCTCACGGGTCTTCCGGAAACCGCGGTCAGTGTTCGTCTCAGTCACAGTCTTCTCGCTCATCAGACGCTCTCCACCGTCTCGATGCCGAGCTCGCGCTCGCGCATCAGGGTGTAGATCCGGGCGATGTCCTTACGGACGGACTTGAGCCGGCCGTGGTTCTCGAGCTGTCCGGTCGCCGCCTGGAAGCGGAGGTTGAACAGCTCTTCCTTGGCCTCGCGGAGCTTGTTGAGGAGCTCCTCGTTGCCCAGCTCGCGCAGCTCGGACGTCTTGGTACCGGCCGACATCACGACTCACCTGCCTCGCGCCGAACAATCCGGCACTTCATCGGAAGCTTGTGAGCAGCGCGGGTGAGCGCCTCACGAGCAATCTTCTCGTTCGGGTAGGACAGCTCGAACATCACCCGGCCCGGCTTGACGTTCGCGATCCACCACTCGGGAGAACCCTTACCGGAACCCATGCGGGTCTCGGCAGGCTTCTTCGTCAGGGGACGGTCCGGGTAGATGTTGATCCAGACCTTGCCGCCACGCTTGATGTGACGGGTCATCGCGATACGAGCGGACTCGATCTGACGGTTCGTCACGTACGCCGGGGTCAGCGCCTGGATGCCGTACTCGCCGAACGCAACCTGCGTGCCACCCTTGGACATACCGCTGCGCTTCGGGTGGTGCTGCTTGCGGTGCTTGACCCTACGGGGGATCAGCATTTCGGTCAGGCCTCCGTTCCGGTGCTCTCAGCAGCCGGAGCAGCGGCGGGCGCCTCGGCCTTGGGGGCCTCGGCGGCCGGAGCCGACTGCTGCGGCTTGCGGCCGCGACCGCCACGCTCGCCACCACGGCCACCGCGGCCGGCCGGACGGTCAGCGCCGCCACGGGCCGGGCGGTTGCCCGCACGGGCAGCAGCGTTCTCGGCGCGGACCTCGGCGATGTTCTTGACGTCGCCCTTGTAGATCCAGACCTTCACGCCGATGCGGCCGAAGGTCGTCTTGGCCTCGAAGAAGCCGTAGTCGACGTTCGCACGGAGGGTGTGCAGGGGCACGCGGCCCTCGCGGTAGAACTCCGAGCGGGACATCTCGGCGCCGCCGAGGCGACCGCCGCACTGGATCTTGATGCCCTTGGCGCCGGCCTTCATCGAGCTCTGCATGCTCTTACGCATGGCCCGACGGAAGGAGACGCGGGAGGAGAGCTGCTCGGCGACGGCCTGGGCCACCAGCTGAGCGTCCACCTCGGGGTTCTTGACCTCGAGGATGTTCAGCTGGACCTGCTTGCCGGTCAGCTTCTCCAGCTCGCCACGGATGCGGTCGGCCTCGGCGCCGCGGCGGCCGATGACGATGCCCGGGCGGGCGGTGTGGATGTCAACGCGGACGCGGTCGCGGGTGCGCTCGATCTCAACCTTCGAGATGCCGGCTCGCTCCATGCCCTTCGTCATCATGCGACGAATGGCGACGTCTTCCTTGACGTAGTCCTTGTACAGCTTGTCGGCGTACCAACGGGACTTGAAGTCCGTGGTAATGCCGAGCCGGAACCCGTGCGGGTTTACCTTCTGGCCCATTACCGGGTTCCTTCCTTGCTGCTGACGACCACGGTGATGTGGCTGGTCCGCTTACGGATCCGGTAGGCACGGCCCTGAGCACGCGGACGGAACCGCTTCAGGGTCGGGCCCTCGTCCACGTACGCCTCGCTGATGACCAGCGAAGAGGCGTCAGGGTGGTCGTAGTTGTGTGCAGCGTTGGCAATGGCGCTGTCGAGCACCTTGCCAACCGGCACGCTCGCGGCCTGCGGGGCGAAACGCAGGACCGCCTGAGCCTCCGTGGCATCCATGCCACGGATGAGGTCCACCACTCGGCGGGCCTTCATGGGCGTGACGCGGATGTACCGCGCCTGGGCCCTGGCTTCCATGGTTGTCCCTTCGGTGTGAGTCATAGTCGTTTCCACCCCGCGCTAGCGGCGCTTCGACTTCCGGTCGTCCTTGACGTGGCCGCGGAAGGTGCGAGTCGGCGAGAACTCGCCGAGCTTGTGGCCGACCATCGACTCGGTGACGAACACCGGGACGTGGATCTTGCCGTTGTGCACCGCGATGGTGTGACCCAGCATGGCCGGGATGATCATCGAGCGACGGGACCAGGTCTTGATGACGTTCTTGGTGCCAGCTTCGTTCTGGACATCCACCTTCTTGACGAGGTGGCCGTCGACGAAGGGCCCCTTCTTGAGACTGCGCGGCATCTAAACCCGCTCCTAGCGCTTCTTGTTCGTCTTGCGGCGGCGGACGATGTACTTGCTCGATGCCTTCTTCGGCGAGCGAGTACGACCCTCCTTCTGACCCCACGGCGAGACCGGGTGACGTCCACCGGAGGTCTTGCCTTCACCACCACCGTGCGGGTGGTCGACCGGGTTCATCGCGACACCGCGGACGGACGGGCGAACGCCCTTCCAGCGCATGCGACCGGCCTTGCCCCAGTTGATGTTCGACTGCTCGGCGTTGCCGACCTCACCGATCGTGGCGCGGCAGCGGGCGTCGACCAGGCGGATCTCACCCGACGGCATACGAAGGTGGGCCATGGTGCCCTCCTTCGCCAGCAGCTGCACGGAGGCACCCGCGGAACGGGCGAACTTCGCGCCGCCGCCGGGCCGCAGCTCGATGGCGTGGATGGTCGTACCGACCGGGATGTTGCGCAGCGCCAGGTTGTTGCCGGGCTTGATGTCGGCGGCCGGGCCGTTCTCGACACGGTCGCCCTGCGTCAGGCCACGCGGCGCGATGATGTAGCGCTTCTCGCCGTCCGCGTAGTGCAGGAGCGCGATGCGCGCGGTGCGGTTCGGGTCGTACTCGATGTGCGCGACCTTGGCCGGCACGCCGTCCTTGTCGTGACGACGGAAGTCGATCACGCGGTAGGCGCGCTTGTGGCCACCACCCTGGTGGCGAACGGTCACACGACCGGTGTTGTTACGGCCGCCCTTGCTGTGCAGGGGGCGGACCAGCGACTTCTCCGGCGTGGACCGCGTGATCTCGACAAAGTCGGCGACGCTGGAGCCACGACGGCCCGGGGTCGTCGGCTTGTACTTGCGGATACCCATTTCTCAGTCCTCGTCCGATTCCGGACGACTCGACCTCCGTTAGGAGGTCGGGCCGCCGAAGATGTCGATTCGGTCGCCCTCAGCGAGGGTCACGATGGCGCGCTTGGTGTCAGCGCGCTTGCCGAAACCGGTCTTGGTGCGCTTGCGCTTACCCTGACGGTTGATCGTGTTGACCCCGGTGACCTTGACCGAGAAGACCGCTTCCACGGCCTGCTTGATCTGGGTCTTGTTGGAGCCGGGCGCGACGATGAACGTGTACTTGTTCTCGTCGAGCAGCGCGTAGCTCTTCTCCGAAACAACCGGCTTGACGAGAACGTCACGCGGGTCGGAGTAGGTCTTGCTGGTAACGGTCGCCTCACTCATCAGGCGTCGCTCCCTTCGGTCTCAGCGGTCTGGGGGCCAGACACGAAGGACTCGAAAGCGGCCTGGGTGAAGACCACGTCGTCAGAGACGATCACGTCGTACGTGTTCAGCTGGCCCGGGTCCAGGATGTGCACCTGGGGCAGGTTGCGTGCGGAGAGCCACGCGGCCTCGTCGCTGCGCTCGACGACCAGGAGCACGTTGTTGCGCTCCGAGATCTTGCCGAGCAGCGTCTTGACGGCCTTGGTGGAGATCGCGCTCTCGACCACGCCGGTGACGACGTGGATGCGGGAGTGACGCGCCCGGTCCGACAGGGCACCGCGCAGGGCGGCGGCCTTCATCTTCTTCGGGGTGCGCTGCGAGTAGTCGCGCGGCTTGGGGCCGTGCACGACGCCACCGCCGACGAACTGCGGCGCACGGGTCGAACCCTGACGGGCGCGGCCGGTGCCCTTCTGGCGGTACGGCTTGCGGCCACCACCACGGACTTCACCGCGGCGCTTGGTCGAGTGCGTGCCCTGACGGGCAGCTGCCAGCTGTGCGACAACGACCTGGTGGATCAGCGGAACGCTGGTCTTCGCGTCGAAGATCTCCGCGGGGAGCTCGACGGTACCGGCCTTGTCGCCTGCCGGCGAAAGGATGTCAATGGTGCTCATTACCTCAAGCCCCCTTGGCCGCGGTACGGACCAGGACGAGGCCGCCGTTCGGACCGGGGACCGCGCCCTTGATGAGCAGCAGACCCTTCTCCGCGTCAACCGCGTGGATGGTCAGGTTCTGGGTGGTGACGCGCTCGTTGCCCATCCGGCCGGCCATGCGCATGCCCTTGAAGACACGCCCAGGGGTGGCGCAGCCACCGATCGAACCGGGGGAACGGTGCTTGCGCTGGACGCCGTGTCCGGCGCCGAGGCCCTTGAAGTTGTGACGCTTCATGACACCGGCGAAGCCCTTGCCCTTGCTCTTGCCCGTGACGTCAACCTTGACGCCGGACTCGAACACCTGGGCGGTGATCTCCTGGCCCAGCGTGTACTCGCTGGCGTCAGGGGTGCGGAGCTCCACCAGGTGGCGGCGCGGGGTCACGTCGGCCTTGGCGAAGTGGCCCTTGAGGGGCTTGTTCACCTTGCGCGGGTCGATCTCGCCGAAGGCGATCTGGACCGACTCGTAGCCGTCGCTGTCGTTCGTACGAACCTGCGTCACGACGCACGGACCGGCCTTGACGACGGTCACCGGGACAACCCGGTTGTTCTCGTCCCAGACCTGGGTCATGCCGAGCTTCTCGCCCAGGACGCCCTTGATGTTCTTGCTCATCTCGGCCCGTCCCCTCAGAGCTTGATCTCGATGTCGACGCCCGCCGGCAGGTCGAGGCGCATCAGCGAGTCAACCGTCTTCGGCGTGGGGTCGAGAATGTCGATGAGGCGCTTGTGCGTGCGCATCTCGAAGTGCTCGCGAGAGTCCTTGTACTTGTGCGGCGACTTGATGACGCAGTACACGTTCTTCTCAGTGGGCAGCGGCACCGGGCCCGCGACCGACGCACCAGTGCGGGTCACCGTCTCGACGATCTTCTTCGCCGAGGAGTCGATGACCTCGTGGTCGTAGGCCTTGAGCCGGATGCGGATCTTCTGTCCCGCCATGGCTACTAGTAGTCCTGTCTCTCGTAACGCTCTGGAACCCGGGGTTCTGATTACTCCGCCTCCGACCCACGCGGTCGGGCGTGTCGCATCCCCTCTACGAAAATCTCCCGAAGGAGATCCCAACCAAGGGGGTGCGGGCCTGAGACCGCGGATGCCGGGGGAGGAACCCCACCGGGCGCCTGGCCGGTGCCACACATTGCTTCCCGAAAGATTCCCGTACGTCCGGCCCATGGGGCCGACGAGTACTGTGGGACTCGCTTCCGGTCCTCCCGGCGGGAGGCGCGCAGCATTGACACTCAACCGAGCAACCTGGTCAGTGTGCCATACGGGGCACGAGCCTGGCCAATCGGGCGGAGGATCTTACCCCCCGCTCCACCGTGGTCAAACGCGGGCACGAACCGCCCGCCCGGCCCCTCGCGATATTCGGTCGAGTGCCGTATGCCCCCGCCCCTACAGTGACCGGCCGGGACGGCGACTCACGGGGGCAGCGAACATGCGTACGCACTATCCACGGACCCCGCATCTGCCCTGGTCACCCGGGGCCGCGTCGGACGATGTGCGCCTCACCGACCTCGCCGGACTGACCGGCTCGCAGGTCGTGGTCACCGAGAAGCTGGACGGCGAGAACACCACGCTCTACGCCGACGGAGTGCACGCCCGCTCCCTCGACTCGGCGCACCACCCCTCCCGCGGATGGGTCAAGGCCCTCCAGGGACGCGTCGGCCCCCGCATCCCCGCGGGGTGGCGGATCTGCGGCGAGAACACCTTCGCCCGTCACTCGATCCCGTACGAGGACCTCCCGGGCCACTTCCACGGCTTCTCCGTCTGGGACGGCGACCGCTGTCTGGACTGGGACCGGACCGTGGCCTTCCTGCGGGACCTGGGGATTCCGACCCCGCCGGTGCTGTGGCGCGGCGTGTTCGACGCCCGGGCCGAGAAGGCGCTGCGGGCGCTGAAGCCGGACACGGAGCGCCAGGAGGGGTACGTCGTCCGGCCGGCCGAGGGCTTCGGGGCCGCCGAGTTCGGGCACCGGGTCGCTAAGTGGGTACGGCCCGGCCATGTCACGACGGGCACCCACTGGATGCACACGGAGATCGTGGAGAACGGGCTGGGACCGGCCGCCGCCCTGTGGGCCGTGCGCTCGGGCGCGCCGGTGGACCCGGCGGCACTCGCCGTCGCCACCGGTGCCGGCCCCGGTGCCGGCCCCGGCGACGCACCGGCCGCCCTCGCGACGGGCGAGGCCCTGGACACCCTGGGCCGCACGGGTGACGACCGGCTGGCCGGGGTGCTCGCCGCCCTGCACCACCGCACCCGCCGGGCCGCGCTCGCACCGGCGCTCGCCGGCCCGCTCGGCATGCCGCTCGCCCGCCGGGTCGCGGACCTGGTCGGGCTCTACCCCTCGCTGCACCGCCCCTACCCGGACGAGCAGCGCCGCGCCGGTCTGGCGCGGATGTCGCTCGCCGCGGACCTGCCGGTCCTGCACGCGCTGGCGGACGCCCTGGCCGACGGGCCCGAGGCCGGTGAGCAGGTGGAGTGGTCGGCCCTGAACGCCCAGGACGTGGCCGAGCCGGACGGGCTGGACCGGGCCTTCGACGACCTGGGACCGGAGGCCGCCGCCCGCTGTCTGGCGCAGGCCCGGGAGGCGTACGCGCTGGGCCGCGTGGGCACGGCCGACGAGGCGGTCGCCGCGACCTGGCGGTGGCGGTCCGGGGACTTCCCGCGCCTGGTCCACATGGTGGGGCCGTCCGGCAGCGGCAAGAGCACCTTCGGCCGCGCCCTGCCCGGCACCGCCACGTACCTCTCGCTCGACGAACTGCGCGAGTCACGCCGGTCACGCGCCGACCAGAGCGCCAACGGGGACGTGCTGCGCGAGGGGCTGCGGCGCCTGGACGCCGCCCTCGTGCCCGGCGCCACCGTGGTCTGGGACGCCACCTCGCTCAACCCGCACCAGCGCTCCCTGGTGCACGCCGTCGCCGCGCGCAGGGACGCGCTGGTCACCCATGCCGTGGCGTGGGTGGGCGAGGACGAGCTGACCGCGCGCAACGGCCGGCGCGCCCACCCGGTGCCGCCGACGGTCCTGGCCTCCCAGCTGCACCGCTTCGTACCCCCGTATCCCGACCAGGCCCACCGCACCTGGTACATCGGAACGAGCGGAACCGTGGAGGACCGGGCCTGATGCGTACGAGCGAGGAGATCTACCACCGGGTCCGCTGGGACGCCCGCTTCGACCCGGCGCGCTTCGTGCTGGGCGTCGCCCAGCGCGGGCGGGACCCCAAGCGGGTACCGCTGGAGCGGTTCACACCGGGCGGGGACATCCCCTGGCACCGGGTGCTGTTCTTCGAGGCGGACGGCGAGGTGGTGTGGGACCGCTCCTCCGGCACGGACCGGATCGACGCGACGGACGCGGGCCGGATCCGGTCCCCGCGCCGGCTGCCGTCCCCGTACTTCCTCTCCCGTACGCCGCACGCCTTCTCCCCGGCCACGGGCCGCTGGGACCCGTCCTCCCCCGGGCCGCCGGGCCCGTCGGCCCCGCTGACCGTCCTCACCTGGAACACCCTCTGGGACCGCTACGACAGCGACCGCATCGACACCGCACTCCGCCGCCCCCTCCTGCTCGACGCCCTGCGCGCGGCGGACGCGGACGTCATCGCCCTCCAGGAGGCGGAACCCGCCCTGCTGGAGATGCTGCTGGACTGCGCCTGGGTGCGCGACGGGTACGTCCTCGCCACCGACCCGGCGGGCCGTGACGTACCGGACTGCGGACTGCTGCTGCTCAGCCGGCTGCCGGTGAGCGAGGCGGCTCTGCACGCGCTCGGCCCGCACAAGGCGGTGGCCGCGGCCGTCGTCGAGACGGCCGAGGGCCCCGTCACGGTCGCCGTGACCCATCTCAGCAGCGACCACTCCCCCGCGGGCGCCACCCGCCGCGAGACCGAACTGATGGACCTGGCAACGGGGTTGGCCGGCATCGAGGGCGAGCTGCTGCTCGTCGGCGACTTCAATGACGGCGGCGACCGCCCACAGACCCGCCTGGCAATGGCGGACGCGTGGACCGAGGTACACGGCCCCGCCGACCGCACCCCGACCTTCGACCCGTCCGTGAACCCGCTGGCCGCCGTCTCCTCCCTGTCCGGCCGCGTCTCCCGCCTGGACCGGGTCCTGCTGCGCACGGAACGGCTGCGGGCCAGCTCCGCGGCCCTGACCGGCGAGGTCCCGAGCCCGGCGGGGCTGTACGTCTCCGACCACTACGGGGTACGGGTGGAGCTGGGCCCGCCCCTCCCAGTGGCCGAAGGGGTGGCGGAACGGGTCGCCGCGGCCCTCCCCGGCGCCCGCGTCCACGTCGTCGGCTCCCGGCGCATGGGCTGCGCGCTGCCCGACGCGGACCTGGACCTGGTGGCGGCACTGCCCGGCGCCCCCGATCCGGCCGGCGTGCGGCACCGGCTGGCCGCCGCGTTCCCCCGGGCGCGGGACCTGCGCGAGGTGACCGGCGCCCGGGTGCCGGGGCTGCGCTGGCACACCGACGGCCTCCGGGTCGACCTGGTCACCGTGGCGACCGGGGGCCTCTCCCCCGCCGACGCGGTCGCCCGCCGGACCGAACTGGGCGAGGCGGCGGCCGTCGCGCTCAGCGCGGTGAGCGACGCCGAAGCGGTGCTCGCGGCGGCGGACCCGCTCCGGGACGCCTTCGCCCCGCTCGCCCGGGACGTCAAGGCGTGGGCGGGGGCCCGGGGCCTGGACTCCGCCCCCTGCGGCGGGCTGCCGGGCCTGGCCTGGGCCGTCCTCGCGGCCCGTACCGCACACGAGGCCGGCGGCCTGCCGCCGCTCGCGCTGCTCCGGCACTTCTTCGCGACGTGGGCGGCGTGGGACTGGGACGAGGCGGTGGGGACGGGTGCGGGCGCCGGAGCCGCCGTCACGGTGCTGACCCCGACGGCCCCCGTACGTTCCTGCACCACGCAGGTCTCCCCCGCCGGCCGCGATCTCCTCGCGGCCGAGCTGTACCGCGCGTGGGAGATCCTGGAGGCTGCGGAGGACGGCACCGACCCGCGTGCGCTGCTGTGTGCGCCGCCACGCCTGTCCGGCCTGCACTCGTCCTGGGCCCTCGCCTCCGTACCGCCGGGCGGCACCGACGAGGGGCGGCTACGCGGGCGACTCCTCGCCCTGACGGCCGCCCTCTCCGAGGCGGGCGCCGCCGACTGCCGCGTCTGGCCGCGCCCACTCACGGTCGGCGCGCGCACGGGGTACGCGATCGGGCTCGGCGCGACCCCGCCACCGGCTCACCGGCTGGCGGAGATCGGGGCGGAGGTACTGCGCGGCATCAGGGACGCGTCGTTGGCCCCGATGGACCGCCCGCCCCCGCCCTAGCGCCCGAGTTCCCCCGGCGCCTCCGGGTGCGCCGAGCGCCACGCCGTCATCGAGCGGTCCCACTCGTCCCCGGACAGCGCGGTGAGCGAGGCCGGGAACAGCCCGTCCTCCTCCTTCGCGATGTGGTGGTGCAGTTCGTCGACCGCCTCCCGCAGCCGGACGACGTCCTCGGTGCGGTCCAGATCGACCCGGCCGAGGAACGCGGCGAGTTCGCGGTGCTCACGCACCAGCGCGTCGATGTAGCCGGCGTACTCCGCACTGCCGCCCATCACCGCGAAAAGCCCCTGCTCCTCCCCCTGCCAGTGGGCCCGCAGCTCCCGCTCCATCCGGTCCACCAGTTCCGCGGCCAGGGTCCGGTCACCGCGGTCCAGGGCCCGCAGGGCGCCGCCCGCCGCATCGGTGACGGACTCGTGCTCCGCGATGAACTCCTTGATCAACGGGATCTCGCGGCAGCCGCAGTAGTGGCACATGCGCCCACTTTAGGCAGGTGTGTCACACCTCCGGACGGGACCCGGCCACCCCTCTGACAGACTCCCGCCATGCGTGTACGTACCACTCAAGGCTGGGCCCTGCGCCCCGCCACCCCCGAGGACCTTGAGCCGATAGCCGAGATCCGGGCCGTCGTGATGCGCCCGGATCTGGTCCGCCTCGGCCGCTACGACGAACACCGGGTGCGCCAGCGGCTGCGCGACTCCTACCTGCCCGAACACACCTCGGTGATCCTCGTCGACGGCCGCTTCGCCGGCAGCGTCACCCTCCGCCCCTTCGAGGACGGGCACTGCCTGGAGAGCTTCTTCCTCGACGAGGCACTCCAGGGGCGGGGCATCGGCTCGGCCGTGCTGGCCGCCCTGCTGGCCCGTACGGACACCGAAGGGGTACCGGTCCGCCTCAACGTCCTCCAGGGCAGCGCGGCCCGGCGGCTGTACGAGCGGCACGGATTCACCACGGAACGCGAGGACCCGGTCGACGTGTTCATGGTGCGCCGGCCGCCTCCCGTACCCACCGCCTGAGACAAGAAGAAGGGCCCCGTCCCACCGCTTGCGCGGCGGGACGGGGCCCTTCTCGGTGCTCTTGTGCGGAGCTACCAGGTCAGACGCTCAAGGACTTACTTGAGGATCTTGGTGACCTGGCCGGCGCCCACGGTCCGGCCACCCTCACGGATGGCGAACTTCAGGCCCTCTTCCATGGCGACCGGCTGGATCAGCGCGACGTTCATGAGGGTGTTGTCACCCGGCATGACCATCTCGGTGCCCTCGGGAAGGGTCACAACGCCCGTCACGTCCGTGGTACGGAAGTAGAACTGCGGGCGGTAGTTGTTGAAGAAGGGGGTGTGACGGCCACCCTCGTCCTTCGACAGGATGTAGGACTGCGCCTCGAACTCGGTGTGCGGCGTGACCGAACCCGGCTTGATGATGACCTGGCCGCGCTCGACGTCCTCGCGCTTGATGCCACGGAGGAGCAGACCGACGTTCTCACCGGCCTGGCCCTCGTCGAGCAGCTTGCGGAACATCTCGATGCCGGTGACCGTGGTGGTGGTCTTCTCGGTCTTGATACCGACGATGTCGACGGTCTCGTTGACCTTGAGGACACCACGCTCGATACGACCGGTGACGACGGTGCCACGACCGGTGATCGTGAAGACGTCCTCGATCGGCATCAGGAACGGCTTCTCGACGTCACGCTCGGGCTGCGGGATGGACTCGTCGACGGCCTTCATCAGGTCGAGGACGGTCTGGCCCCACTCCTTGTCACCCTCAAGAGCCTTGAGCGCCGAGACCTTGACGACCGGAAGGTCGTCGCCCGGGAACTCGTACTCGGAGAGGAGCTCACGAACCTCGAGCTCGACGAGCTCCAGGATCTCCTCGTCGTCCACCATGTCGGCCTTGTTCAGGGCGACGACGATGTAGGGAACGCCGACCTGGCGGGCCAGGAGCACGTGCTCCTTGGTCTGCGGCATCGGGCCGTCGGTGGCGGCAACCACGAGGATGGCGCCGTCCATCTGCGCCGCACCCGTGATCATGTTCTTGATGTAGTCGGCGTGACCCGGGCAGTCGACGTGCGCGTAGTGACGCGACTCCGTCTGGTACTCGACGTGCGCGATCGAGATGGTGATACCGCGCTGGCGCTCCTCAGGAGCCTTGTCGATCTGGTCGAAGGCCGAGGCCTCGTTCAGGTCCGGGTACGCGTCGTGCAGCACCTTGGTAATGGCGGCCGTGAGGGTCGTCTTACCGTGGTCAATGTGACCGATGGTGCCGATGTTGACGTGCGGCTTAGTCCGCTCGAACTTTGCCTTCGCCACTGGGTCCTCCTGCGGAGTGGTTCTGTACGCCTTGCTTCATCGGCGCCAGGTGATCTTTGCTGGGATGCCGGGCCCAGGGGGCATTCGACGCATTGCATGCGCGCCGCGTCAAATGCCCCACCGGGTTCCGGTGATAAGCCTAAAGCGTCAACTCGGAGAGTTACTCGCCCTTGGCCTTCGCGATGATCTCCTCGGCGACGTTCCGCGGAACCTCGGCGTAGGAGTCGAACTGCATCGAGTAGCTTGCGCGACCCGAGGTCTTGCTGCGGAGGTCTCCGACGTAGCCGAACATCTCCGAGAGGGGCACGAGGCCCTTCACGACGCGAGCGCCGCTGCGCTCCTCCATGGCCTGGATCTGGCCACGGCGGGAGTTGAGGTCGCCGATGACATCGCCCATGTAGTCCTCGGGCGTGGTGACCTCGACGGCCATCATCGGCTCCAGGAGCACGGGGGACGCCTTGCGGGCACCCTCCTTGAACGCCTGCGAACCGGCGATCTTGAAGGCGAGCTCCGAGGAGTCGACCTCGTGGTAACCACCGTCGAGAAGGGTGACGCGGACGCCGACCATCTCGTAGCCGGCCAGGATGCCGAACTGCATGGCTTCCTGGGCACCCGCGTCCACCGAGGGAATGTACTCACGGGGGATGCGGCCACCGGTGACCTTGTTGACGAACTCGTAGGACGCGTCGCCACCCTCGATGGGCTCAAGGGCGATCTGCACCTTCGCGAACTGGCCGGTACCACCAGTCTGCTTCTTGTGCGTGTAGTCGATGCGCTCGACGGCCTTGCGGATCGTCTCGCGGTACGCGACCTGCGGCTTGCCGACGTTCGCCTCGACGCGGAACTCGCGCTTCATGCGGTCGACGAGCACCTCGAGGTGAAGCTCGCCCATACCACCGATGATGGTCTGGCCGGTCTCCTCGTCGGAGTGCACCTGGAAGGACGGGTCCTCCTCGGAGAGGCGCTGGATGGCGACACCCAGCTTCTCCTGGTCACCCTTGGACTTGGGCTCGATGGCGACCTGAATGACCGGCGCCGGGAAGTCCATGGACTCCAGGATGACCGGGTTCTTGTCGTCACACAGCGTCTCACCGGTGGTGGTCTGCTTCAGGCCCATGACGGCGATGATGTCACCGGCGCCCACCGACGCGATCTCCTCACGCTTGTTCGCGTGCATGCGGTAGATCTTGCCGATGCGCTCCTTCTTGCCCTTGACCGAGTTCAGCACCGCGGTGCCGGCCTCGAGGCGACCGGAGTAGATCCGGACGAAGGTGAGCTTGCCGAGGTGCGGGTCGCTGGCAATCTTGAACGCGAGACCGGAGAACGGCTCGTCGTCCGAAGGCTTGCGCTGGATGACCTTCTCGGGGTCCTTGACGTCGTGGCCCTCGATGGCCTCGACGTCCAGGGGGGAAGGCAGGTAGCGGACGACCGCGTCGAGCAGGGGCTGGACGCCCTTGTTCTTGAACGCGGTGCCACAGAACACCGGGGTGACGGTGACCGAGTCGGCACTGCCCTTCGACGCGAGGGTGATGCGGCGGATCGCCTCGTGCAGCTGGTCCTGGGTGGGCTCGACGCCCTCCAGGTACAGCTCCATCATCTCGTCGTCGTTCTCGGAGACGGCCTCAAGGAGCTTGCCGCGCCATTCCTCGGCGGCTTCCTTGTGGGTGTCCGGGATGTCGATCGTGTCGTACATCTCGCCCTTGGCGGCCTCTTCGGGCCACACGAAGGCCTTCATCGACACGAGGTCGACGACGCCCTTGAAGTCGGCCTCTGCGCCGATGGGGAGCTGCATGACGAGCGGGACCGCGCCCAGGCGGTCGACGATCATGTCGACACAGCGGTGGAACTCGGCACCGGTGCGGTCGAGCTTGTTGACGAAGCAGATACGCGGAACGCCGTAGCGGTCCGCCTGACGCCACACGGTCTCGGACTGCGGCTCGACGCCGGCCACACCGTCGAACACGGTGACGGCACCGTCGAGGACGCGGAGCGAACGCTCCACCTCGACGGTGAAGTCGACGTGACCCGGGGTGTCGATGATGTTGATGGTGTGGTCAACATCATTGAGCGGCCAGTGACAGGTCGTCGCGGCGGACGTGATCGTGATGCCGCGCTCCTGCTCCTGCTCCATCCAGTCCATCGTGGCAGCGCCGTCGTGGACTTCACCGATCTTGTACGAGACGCCGGTGTAGAACAGGATCCGCTCAGTGGTGGTCGTCTTGCCCGCGTCGATGTGGGCCATGATCCCAATGTTGCGGACCTTGGCCAGGTCAAGCGAAGTGGTGGCCATAAGGCTCAATCTTCTCTCGGTCTCGATGGGGTAAGCGACTACCAGCGGTAGTGCGCGAAGGCCTTGTTGGACTCGGCCATCTTGTGGGTGTCCTCGCGCTTCTTGACGGCAGCGCCAAGACCGTTGGAGGCGTCGAGCAGCTCGTTCATGAGCCGCTCCGTCATCGTCTTCTCGCGACGGGCGCGGGAGTAGCCGACGACCCAGCGCAGCGCGAGGGTGGCGGCGCGACCGGGCTTGACCTCGATCGGCACCTGGTAGGTGGCGCCACCGACACGGCGGGACTTGACCTCGAGCGAGGGCTTGACGTTCTCAAGCGCGCGCTTCAGCGTGATGACCGGGTCAGCGCCGGTCTTCTCGCGGAGGCCTTCCATGGCGCCGTACACGATCCGCTCGGCGGTGGAACGCTTGCCGTTGAGCAGGATCTTGTTGATCAGCGAGGTGACAAGAGGAGAACCATAGACCGGGTCAATGATGACCGGGCGCTTCGGGGCGGGGCCCTTACGAGGCATTCTTACTTCTCCTTCTTGGCGCCGTAGCGGCTGCGGGCCTGCTTGCGGTTCTTGACACCCTGGGTGTCAAGGGAGCCGCGGATGATCTTGTAACGAACACCCGGCAGGTCCTTCACACGGCCACCACGCACGAGCACGATGGAGTGCTCCTGCAGGTTGTGTCCCTCACCCGGGATGTAGGCCGTGACCTCGATGCCGGAGGTCAGACGCACACGTGCGACCTTCCGGAGCGCGGAGTTCGGCTTCTTCGGGGTGGTCGTGAACACACGCGTGCAGACGCCGCGGCGCTGGGGCGAACCCTCGAGCGCGGGCGTCTTGTTCTTCTCGACCTTGTCCTGCCGGCCCTTCCGGACCAGCTGCTGAATCGTAGGCACTACTTCTCCGGTTTCTGTGTGCCGTCGGTGAAACTAACCTGGAACGTCGCCGACCCACGCGGTCGGGTGTGTCGAATGCTGCGGGCCACTCCCCTGGAGCAGTGGAAGCACAGATCACGGTGGCCAAAGACGAGCTCGCCGTGCGGTTGAGGACACGCACACGAGCCCAGGCACACCCCAGGCACAAGGTCTGAGCGTACCTACCTCATCGACTTGGGTCAAAACAAATGCAGCGCCCCCGAAACGCCGGGGGGTCACGCCGTGCCACGCCGGGGCCGTGGGGCGCCGGGCCGGCCCCCGCCGCACCTCACCAACCCCCTCGGCCCGCCCCCGAGGCTGCGCACCACTCGGCCGACGCGAGACCGGGCCGAGGGGCGGACGCAAGCCGCAGGCGGGGCACGCGGATCAGTGCGGTTCAGCACAGAACCCGTGCGCGGACATCGCGTACCGGGCGCAACACGTCAGACCAACAGCCCGACACAGAGCAACGCCAACGCGATCACCGCCACCCCTGCCGTCACGATCAGAAATATGCGCCGCCTCCTCGGGTTCCCGGGGACCGCGTCGACAAATTCAGATCGCCCGGGATTCAGCGGATCGTAGATCACGCCCGCACCTTCAGGCACATAGGAGAGACCGAACCTCGTTATCGTAAACCGCTTTCGGTCGGCAGTGACGTACGCGAAAACCACATCGATCTTGCCGTCTTTGGGGATGGATTTGCGGGCGACTGTGGCGTAGCAGTGCACTCCGCGCGCACGCAGGGGAGACTGTAGGAGGAAAGGGATTCCGAACACCAGAAGCGTCATGATGGAAATAAGAAATATTACGCCGACGACAAAAAACGGCACCGAGCCTCCAGGGCGATTTTTGGGGAAATCATCGCACAACACCCCAGCACGCAGCAACACCTTCAGCGAAAGGGCCGCAGGCACACATACACAAAAAGGCCCAAAATAATCGAAGGGTGCGCCGCCATGCCAGCAGCCGAGGCACCCGGGTGATTCCAGGGCACCTGAATGATCCCGACCCCTGAGAAACCCCGGAAGACCTCAAAGCAAAACCCAGCTTCCTGCCTGATCTATTCAAGACAAAGACCTGGTCGCGGCGCCAGGGAAAGGCGGCCTTTTCCCCCTTTACGTCAGCACGATGACCGCACCGCAACGCCCCGTCTGCAATTGGCCGATCACCTCGGAGAACGCACGCGAAAGCTGATGGGCTTCTCTCCGAGTTCGCCTGAAATTCAGCAGCCCTTACCGATAACTGACCGGAGCGACCGGCAGCTCACGGACTACGAGGTCCGGCCGCCCGCGCCAGGCGCTACCCGGAAACGCCGGAGGGCGGTCACCCCATGTACGGGATGACCGCCCTCCGGTCGTATCAGGCGACTCGCCTACTGGTTGTACGGACCGTAGTCGTAGTCCTCCAGCGGAACGGCCTGGCCGGAGCCGGTGCCGAACGGCGAGTAGTCGATGTCGTCGTAGCCGACGGCCGAGTACATCGCGGCCTTGGCCTCCTCGGTCGGCTCGACCCGGATGTTGCGGTAGCGGGACAGACCCGTACCGGCCGGGATGAGCTTACCGATGATGACGTTCTCCTTGAGGCCGATCAGGGAGTCGGACTTGGCGTTGATCGCCGCGTCCGTCAGGACCCTGGTCGTCTCCTGGAAGGAAGCCGCGGACAGCCACGACTCCGTCGCCAGCGAGGCCTTGGTGATACCCATCAGCTGCGGTCGGCCGGAGGCGGGGTGACCGCTCTCCTGGACCACACGACGGTTCTCGGTCTCGAACTTCGAGCGCTCGACGAGCTCGCCCGGCAGCAGTTCCGCGTCGCCGGACTCGATGATCGTCACGCGGCGGAGCATCTGCCGGATGATGATCTCGATGTGCTTGTCGTGGATCGACACACCCTGCGAGTTGTAGACCTTCTGGACTTCGCCGACCAGGTGGACCTGGACCGCGCGCTGACCGAGGATCCGCAGCACGTCGTGCGGGTTGGTGGCACCCACGGTGAGCTTCTGGCCCACCTCGACGTGGTCGCCCTCGCCCACCAGCAGGCGGGCGCGCTTGGAGATCGGGAAGGGAATCTCGTCGCTGCCGTCGTCCGGCGTGACCACGAGCTTCTTGGTCTTCTCGGTCTCCTCGATCCGGACCCGGCCCGCGGACTCCGAGATCGGGGCGACACCCTTCGGCGTACGGGCTTCGAAGAGCTCGACGACTCGGGGCAGACCCTGGGTGATGTCGTCACCGGCCACACCACCGGTGTGGAAGGTACGCATCGTCAGCTGGGTACCGGGCTCACCGATGGACTGGGCGGCGATGATGCCGACCGCCTCACCGATGTCGACCAGCTTGCCGGTGGCGAGCGAGCGTCCGTAGCAGAAGGCACAGGTGCCGACCGCGGACTCACAGGTCAGGACCGAGCGGGTCTTGACCTCCTCGACTCCGGCGCCCACCAGGGCGTCGATCAGGACGTCACCGAGGTCGACGTTGGCCGGCGCGATGACCTTGCCGTCGACGACGACGTCCTCGGCCAGCATGCGGGCGTACACCGAGGTCTCGACGTCGTCCGTCTTGCGGAGCACGCCGTCGGCACCCTTGACCGCGATCTTCAGCTTGAGGCCACGGTCGGTGCCGCAGTCCTCCTCGCGAATGATCACGTCCTGCGAGACGTCCACCAGACGACGGGTCAGGTAACCCGAGTCGGCGGTACGCAGGGCGGTGTCCGCCAGACCCTTACGGGCACCGTGCGTGGAGATGAAGTACTCCAGAACGGTGAGGCCCTCACGGAAGGACGCCTTGATGGGACGAGGGATCGTCTCGTTCTTGGCGTTGGACACCAGACCACGCATACCGGCGATCTGACGCATCTGCATCATGTTTCCTCGGGCACCCGAGTCAACCATCATGAAGATGGGGTTCGTCTTGGGGAAGTTCGCGTTCATCGCCTCGGCAACCTCGTTGGTCGCCTTGGTCCAGATCGCGATGAGCTCCTGCGTGCGCTCGTCCTTGGTGATCAGACCGCGCTCGTACTGCTTCTGGACCTTCTCGTCCTGGTCCTCGTAGCCCTTGACGATGGCCTTCTTGGCCTCGGGGACGACGATGTCCGCGACGGAGACGGTGACTCCGGAACGGGTGGCCCAGTGGAAGCCGGCCGCCTTCAGGTTGTCGAGCGTCGCCGCCACGATGACCTTGGGGTAGCGCTCGGCGAGGTCGTTGACGATCTCGGAGAGCTGCTTCTTGCCGACCGAGTAGTCGACGAACGGGTAGTCCTCGGGCAGCAGCTCGTTGAAGAGCGCGCGGCCCAGGCTGGTGCGCAGCCGGAAGGTGTCACCCGGCTGGTACTCGGGCTCGCCCTCCTCGGCGACCGGCGGCACCCAGCCACGCGGCGGGATGGTGCCCACCGGGAAGCGGATGTCGACGGACGACTGGAGCGCCAGCTCGCCGGCGTCGAACGCCATGATCGCCTCGGCCGTGGAGCCGAACGCGCGGCCCTCGCCCTTGGTGTCACGGAGTTCACCGTCGGTGGTCAGGAAGAACAGACCCAGCACCATGTCCTGGGTCGGCATCGTGACCGGACGGCCGTCGGCCGGCTTCAGGATGTTGTTCGAGGACAGCATCAGGATGCGGGCCTCGGCCTGCGCCTCCGCGGAGAGCGGCAGGTGCACGGCCATCTGGTCACCGTCGAAGTCCGCGTTGAACGCGGTGCAGACGAGCGGGTGGATCTGGATGGCCTTGCCCTCGACGAGCTGCGGCTCGAAGGCCTGGATGCCGAGACGGTGCAGCGTGGGCGCACGGTTCAGGAGAACCGGGTGCTCCGCGATGACCTCTTCCAGGACGTCGTACACGACCGTGCGGCCGCGCTCGACCATGCGCTTGGCCGACTTGATGTTCTGCGCGTGGTTCAGGTCCACCAGGCGCTTCATCACGAACGGCTTGAAGAGCTCCAGCGCCATGGCCTTGGGCAGACCGCACTGGTGCAGCTTCAGCTGCGGGCCGACGACGATCACGGAACGCGCGGAGTAGTCCACACGCTTACCGAGAAGGTTCTGACGGAATCGACCCTGCTTGCCCTTCAGCATGTCGCTGAGGGACTTGAGCGGGCGGTTACCGGGACCGGTGACCGGGCGACCGCGGCGGCCGTTGTCGAACAGCGCGTCGACGGCCTCCTGCAGCATCCGCTTCTCGTTGTTCACGATGATCTCGGGGGCACCGAGGTCAAGGAGACGCTTGAGGCGGTTGTTGCGGTTGATCACACGGCGGTACAGGTCGTTCAGGTCGGAGGTCGCGAAGCGGCCACCGTCCAGCTGCACCATCGGACGCAGGTCCGGCGGGATGACCGGCACGCAGTCGAGCACCATGCCCTTGGGCTTGTTGCTGGTCTGCAGGAACGCGGAGACGACCTTGAGGCGCTTGAGCGCACGGGTCTTCTTCTGGCCCTTGCCGGTACGGATGATCTCGCGGAGGCGCTCGGCCTCCTCGTCGAGGTCGAACGACTCGAGGCGCTTCTGCAGAGCAGCGGCACCCATGCAGCCGTCGAAGTACGTGCCGAAGCGGTCACGCAGCTCGCGGTAGAGCAGCTCGTCGCCCTCAAGGTCCTGGACCTTGAGGTTCTTGAAGCGGCTCCACACCTCGTCGAGGCGGTCGATCTCGCGCTGCGCACGGTCGCGCAGCTGCTTCATCTCGCGCTCGGCACCTTCGCGCACCTTGCGGCGCACGTCGGCCTTGGCGCCCTCGGCCTCCAGCTCGCCGAGGTCGGTCTCGAGCTTCTTGGCACGGTTCTCGAGGTCCGAGTCGCGACGGTTCTCGACCTGCTGACGCTCGACGGAGACGTGCGCCTCCAGCGACGGGAGGTCGCGGGTACGGCGCTCCTCGTCGACGAACGTGATCATGTACGCGGCGAAGTAGATGACCTTCTCGAGGTCCTTCGGCGCGAGGTCCAGCAGGTAGCCCAGACGCGACGGGACACCCTTGAAGTACCAGATGTGGGTGACGGGAGCGGCAAGCTCGATGTGGCCCATGCGCTCACGGCGCACCTTGGCGCGAGTGACCTCGACGCCACAGCGCTCACAGATGATGCCCTTGAAGCGGACACGCTTGTACTTGCCGCAGTAGCACTCCCAGTCCCGGGTCGGACCGAAGATCTTCTCGCAGAAGAGTCCGTCCTTTTCGGGCTTGAGCGTGCGGTAGTTGATGGTCTCCGGCTTCTTCACTTCGCCGTGGGACCAGGTCCGGATGTCGTCCGCGGTGGCAAGGCCGATCCGCAGCTCGTCGAAGAAGTTGACGTCGAGCACTTGTCGTCAATCCCTCTTTCGGGGGTTCGAGCCCCCTCGCGTCACGCGAGAAATCGGGGCACTTCAGCAATGGTCTGAACGGGTCCGGGGAGAGCCGGCCGGATCACGGGGATCCGGCCGGCCAACCCGTCAGACCTCTTCGACGCTGCTCGGCTCTCGCCGGGACAGGTCGATTCCGAGCTCCTCCGCCGCGCGGAAGACGTCCTCGTCCGTGTCGCGCATCTCGATGGACATGCCGTCCGAGGACAGCACCTCCACGTTGAGGCAGAGCGACTGCATTTCCTTGATGAGCACCTTGAAGGACTCGGGAATGCCGGGCTCGGGGATGTTCTCGCCCTTGACGATGGCCTCGTAGACCTTCACGCGGCCGGTCACGTCGTCGGACTTGATCGTCAGCAGCTCCTGGAGGGCGTAAGCGGCGCCATAAGCTTCAAGGGCCCACACCTCCATTTCACCGAAGCGCTGTCCACCGAACTGAGCCTTACCACCCAGCGGCTGCTGGGTGATCATGGAGTACGGACCCGTCGAACGAGCGTGCAGCTTGTCGTCGACGAGGTGGTGGAGCTTGAGGATGTACATGAAGCCGACCGAGACCGGCTCGGGGAACGGCTCGCCGGAGCGGCCGTCGAACAGGTTGGCCTTGCCCGAGGGCTGGACCAGCCGGTCGCCGTCGCGGTTCGGGATCGTGGCCTGGAACAGGCCGGTGATCTCGTCCTCGCGCGCACCGTCGAAGACGGGCGTGGCGACGTTGGTGCCGGGGGCGACCTGGTCGGCGCCGATGAACTGCAGGCGCTTGGCCCACTCGTCACCGAGGCCGGAGACGTCCCAGCCGCGGCTGGCGAGCCAGCCGAGGTGGATCTCCAGGACCTGTCCCGGGTTCATTCGGGACGGGACACCCAGCGGGTTGAGGATGATGTCGACCGGGGTGCCGTCCTCCAGGAACGGCATGTCCTCGATCGGGAGGATCTTCGAGATGACGCCCTTGTTGCCGTGACGGCCGGCGAGCTTGTCACCGTCGGTGATCTTGCGCTTCTGCGCGACGTAGACGCGGACCAGCTGGTTCACGCCCGGCGGCAGCTCGTCGCCCTCTTCGCGGTCGAAGACGCGGACGCCGATGACCTTGCCGATCTCACCGTGCGGCACCTTCAGCGAGGTGTCGCGCACTTCGCGCGCCTTCTCACCGAAGATCGCGCGGAGCAGGCGCTCCTCGGGGGTCAGCTCGGTCTCGCCCTTGGGCGTGACCTTGCCGACGAGGATGTCGCCGGCGACGACCTCGGCACCGATACGGATGATGCCGCGCTCGTCGAGGTCGGCGAGGACCTCTTCGGAGACGTTCGGGATGTCCCGGGTGATCTCCTCCGGGCCGAGCTTGGTGTCACGGGCGTCGACCTCGTGCTCCTCGATGTGGATCGAGGAGAGGACGTCGTCCTGTACGAGGCGCTGCGAAAGAATGATCGCGTCCTCGTAGTTGTGACCCTCCCAGGGCATGAACGCCACGAGCAGGTTCTTGCCGAGCGCCATCTCACCGTTCTCGGTGGCCGGACCGTCGGCGAGCACCTGGCCCTCGATGACCCGGTCGCCCTCGGAGACGACGACCTTCTGGTTGACCGAGGTGCCCTGGTTGGAGCGCATGAACTTCGCGATGCGGTACGTGGTGTACGTACCGTCATCGTTCGTCACGGTGATGTAGTCCGCGGAGACCTCCTGGACCACACCGTCCTTCTCGGCCTTCAGCACGTCACCGGCGTCGGTGGCGCAGCGGTACTCCATGCCGGTGCCGACGAGCGGCGCCTCGGACTTGATGAGCGGCACCGCCTGACGCATCATGTTCGCGCCCATGAGGGCACGGTTGGCGTCGTCGTGCTCCAGGAACGGGATCATCGCGGTGGCGACGGACACCATCTGGCGCGGCGAGACGTCCATGTAGTCGACTTCGGTGCCGGGCACGTAGTCGACCTCTCCGCCACGACGGCGGACCAGGACGCGGGGCTCGGTGAAGCGCAGCTCGTCGGAGAGCGTCGCGTTCGCCTGGGCGATGACGTAACGGTCTTCCTCGTCGGCCGTGACGTAGTCGACCTCGTCGGTGACCTGGCCGTCGACGACCTTGCGGTACGGCGTCTCGATGAAGCCGAACGCGTTGACGCGGCCGTACGAGGCGAGCGAACCGATCAGACCGATGTTCGGGCCTTCAGGGGTCTCGATCGGGCACATGCGTCCGTAGTGGGACGGGTGCACGTCACGGACCTCGAAGCCGGCCCGCTCACGGGAGAGACCACCCGGGCCAAGAGCCGACAGGCGGCGCTTGTGGGTGAGACCCGACAGCGGGTTGTTCTGGTCCATGAACTGGGACAGCTGGCTGGTGCCGAAGAACTCCTTGATGGAGGCGACGACCGGCCGGATGTTGATCAGGGTCTGCGGCGTGATCGCCTCGACGTCCTGGGTCGTCATGCGCTCACGCACGACGCGCTCCATCCTCGCCAGACCCGTACGGACCTGGTTCTGGATGAGCTCGCCGACGTTACGCAGACGGCGGTTGCCGAAGTGGTCGATGTCGTCGGTCTCGACGACGATCTCCCGGCCCGACTCGCCGGTCGTCTCGGTCTCACCGGCGTGCAGCTTGACCAGGTACTTGATGGTCGCGATGACGTCGTCGGTGGTGAGCACGCCGGCGTCCAGCGGCTCGTCGGCGCCGAGCTTCTTGTTCACCTTGTAGCGGCCGACCTTCGCGAGGTCGTAGCGCTTCGGGTTGAAGTAGAGGTTCTCGAGCAGCGTCTGAGCGGCCTCGCGGGTCGGCGGCTCGCCGGGGCGGAGCTTGCGGTAGATGTCGAGCAGCGCGTCGTCCTGGCCCTGGGTGTGGTCCTTCTCCAGGGTGGCGCGCATGGACTCGTACTCGCCGAACTCCTCGAGGATCTGCTCGGTGCTCCAGCCGAGAGCCTTCAGGAGGACGGTGACGGACTGCTTGCGCTTGCGGTCGATGCGGACACCGACCATGTCGCGCTTGTCGATCTCCATCTCCAGCCAGGCACCCCGGGACGGGATGATCTTGGCGGAGAAGATGTCCTTGTCGGACGTCTTGTCGATCGACGAGTCGAAGTAGACACCCGGCGAGCGGACCAGCTGCGACACCACGACACGCTCGGTGCCGTTGATGACGAAGGTGCCCTTGTTGGTCATGAGCGGGAAATCGCCCATGAAGACCGTCTGGGACTTGATCTCGCCGGTCTCGTTGTTGGTGAACTCGGCCGTGACGAAGAGCGGGGCGGCGAACGTGAAGTCGCGCTCCTTGCACTCGTCGATCGAGTTCTTGGGGGGCTCGAAGCGGTGGTCGCGGAACGTAAGCGACATCGACCCGGAGAAGTCCTCGATCGGTGAGATCTCCTCGAAGATCTCCTCCAGGCCGGACTTGGTGGGGACGTCTTGTCCACTGTCCAGAGCAGCCTCGACGCGAGCCTTCCAGGCGGCATTACCGAGGAGCCAGTCAAAGCTCTCGGTCTGCAGCGCGAGGAGGTTCGGAACCTCGAGGGGCTCCTTGATCTTTGCAAAAGAGATGCGCAGCGGGGCGGTGCTGGCACCGTTGTTCGTATTCGCGGTCGAGGCGTTGCGCGAGGCGGCCAAGAGGGGGTCCTTCCGAGGGCTCGGACTCACTACGCGCGTACCGGTCCCAAATTGGACAGGTGGACAGATATCCCAGGTGAGGGATGAACGGTCCACGGTGCACAGGATGGGTATGCCCCTGGTGACGGGCAGGAGGCAGCTAACAGGCAGCGCAAAGGGTCAGTGTAGCCAAGCGGCACACTGATGTCCAGTCGGGGTTCTCAGAGACCCACGTTGCTCTCAACAGCTGTTCTCAACACCTATGTCTAGCCCTGCGCGAGCTGCGCTCTTCTTTACTGCCCTCTTCGCCATCGATCCATGCCTCGGATCCGGATCGATGTGACGACGCGCCTTGAGAATTGCGCGCCTCGTGCGGTTCGTCAAGGCCCCCCAGCCGGGACGGGCCCCGAGACTCGTGCCCCGCCGCCCCTCGCCACCGCCCGCGCCCCCCACGAGAGGCGCACGGCGAAGATCACCATACTCGTCAGCGCGGGAAGAGCAAGGCACCCGCCACGGGTACGCCGAAAGGCGACCACCCATACGGGTGGTCGCCTTTCGCGATGTGACGTCCGTGCCTCGCGGCACGGGGGTCCAGACGAGTCAGAAGACTCGCAGGGTCACTTGACCTCGACGGAGGCGCCGGCGGCCTTGAGGGACTCGGCAGCCTTCTCGGCGGCCTCCTTGGCGACCTTCTCGACGACGGGCTTCGGGGCGCCGTCGACGAGGTCCTTGGCCTCCTTCAGGCCGAGGGAGGTCAGCTCACGCACGACCTTGATGACCTGGATCTTCTTGTCACCGGCGGCGGTGAGGATGACGTCGAACTCGTCCTGCTCGGCAGCGGCCTCGGCCGGGGCAGCAGCGCCGACCGGAGCGGCGGCGACGGCCGCGGCGGCGGTGACGTCGAACTTCTCCTCGAAGGCCTTGACGAACTCGGAGAGCTCGATGAGGGTGAGCTCCTCGAACTGAGCGAGCAGGTCTTCCTGGCTGAGCTTCGCCATGATGGCGTCCTTCCACTATTCGGCAGGTGCCGGATGTATATGTCGGCGGGCGTACGTGGAGCCCGCTGGACCGCTGAGCGAAATTACTCGGCGGCCTCGGCGGGAGCCGGAGTACCGGCACCGCCCTGCTCTTCCCGCTTGGCACGAAGAGCTTCCGCGGTGCGGACGAACTTCGACGGCAGAGCCTGGAAGAGCTGCGCAGCCTGAGTCTGCTTGCCCTTCATGGCGCCGGCCAGCTTGGCGAGCAGAACCTCGCGGGACTCGAGGTCCGCGAGCTTCTTGATCTCATCGGCGGACAGCGCCTTACCGTCAAGGACACCGCCCTTGATGATGAGGTTGGGGTTGTCCTTGGCGAAGTCACGAAGACCCTTCGCCGACTCCACCGGGTCACCGGTGACGAAGGCAACCGCCGTCGGACCTGCGAACAGGTCGTCCAGCGTGTCGATCCCGGCCTCGTTGGCCGCAATCTTGGTCAGCGTGTTCTTCACCACGGCGTACTGGGCGTTCTCACCGAGCGAACGGCGCAGCTGCTTGAGCTGTGCCACGGTGAGACCCCGGTACTCGGTCAGCACGGCGGCGTTCGAGCTGCGGAACTGGTCCGCGAGCTCGGCTACCGCTGCAGCCTTGTCGGGCCTTGCCATGAGCGTCGGCCTCCTTCCGGGTGATGAGGACCGCTCAAAAGAACCCGGAAAAGACGAAACGCCCCGGCGCAGGCGCCAGGGCGAAGCTCGACCGGAACGAGTCCGGGAGCTTTTCCACAGTCACCTGCGCAGGTCGTCCGTATCCAACGGATCCTTCGGTTGCCGTCACCCTTGCGGGTTCCGAGCAACGACCAGCGGTCTTTGGCTTCTGCAGAAGAGTACGCGACCGGGGTCGCGCCGGGCAAATCCGTCCCGCTTCGGGTGCTCCGGAGAGGTTTAGGACGCGCCCGAGGCCGCACCCTGCTGCTGTTCCAGCAGTTCCTTGAAGCCGATGGTCTCGCCGGCCGGCGGCCGCTCGACCGAGACCTTGGTCCCGTAGTCGCTGTAGAACACCGTCGAGTTGAGCTCGCCGGTCTTCATCTGTCCGCGCTCGCTCTTCTTCACCAGGAGGTCGTTCCCGTCGACCCAGATGTCGACCTTCTCCGTGGTGATGCCCGCGTCGGTGAGCTGCTTCTTGAGGGCGGTGAGCTGGTCGGCGTCGAGCTTGGAGTTCTTGGCGGTCAGCTCGGCGACGTCGACGGTGCCGGAGTAGTGCGTGGTGGCGACACCGCGGACATCCTCCTGGCCGACCTTCTTCACGTCACCGGAGGCCAGCAGCGACTTCACTCCCTGGTCGGGAGTGGTGTTCTGCATCTGGTCCTTCATCGCGGCACCGGAGGCACCGCCGAGCTCGGCGAGGTCGTCGTAGGAGTAGCTGATCCAGCGCTTGCCGCCGGTCTGCTTGGCCATGGCCGGGCCCATGTCGGCGGCGTAGCCGTCCTTGAAGTAGCGGGCCTGCATGCTGCCGTCGCTGCCGAGCTTCTTCATGGAGTCGGCCATGGAGCCGCCCGTGTAGGTGATCTTCATGGCGCCGGTGACGCCGTCGGACCACTCCATGACCCCGCTCTGCTTCATGGACATGGTGCTGCCCATGACGGTGGTGCCCTCGATCTTCGCCGAGTTCGCCGTGCCGGTCTTCTTCTGTACGTCGAGCAGCGCCGCGATGGTGTCGGTCTTCACCACCGAGGTGCCGCCGTTCCCGTCCTCGGTCTTCGGCCCGGCGGCGTCGTCCGATCCGCCGCAGGCCGCGACCGACGTCAGCGCCGCCGCCACAGCCACGGCCAGGCCCACGCGCCGTACGGTACTGGTCCTCATGTCCGTCTCCACCCCTCGATCGGCTCCCGGTACGCCCCGCACGCTAGCGCACGGCTCCGACAGCCACGGTTGCGTACATACGAGGACGGGCCCCGCACCTCGAAAGGTTGCGGGGCCCGTCAATGTCACACGTGACACGGCGGTCGTACGAGCACGGAGGCTCAGACGGCGGCCGGGTCCTCCTCGACGAGGAGGTTACGGGTGCGGTTGGAGTCCAGCGGGATGCCGGGGCCCATCGTGGTGGCCAGCGTGGCCTTCTTGATGTAGCGGCCCTTGGCGGCGGACGGCTTCAGACGGAGGATCTCCTCCAGCGCCGCTGCGTAGTTCTCCACCAGCTTGGTCTCGTCGAACGAGGTCTTGCCGATGATGAAGTGCAGGTTCGAGTGCTTGTCGACGCGGAACTCGATCTTGCCGCCCTTGATGTCGTTGACAGCCTTCACGACGTCGGGGGTGACGGTGCCGGTCTTCGGGTTCGGCATCAGACCACGCGGACCGAGCACGCGGCCGAGGCGGCCGACCTTGCCCATGAGGTCCGGGGTCGCGACGACGGCGTCGAAGTCCAGACGGCCCTTCGCCACCTCGTCGATGAGCTCGTCGGCGCCGACGATGTCGGCGCCCGCGGCTTCCGCGGCCGCAGCACGGTCACCGGTCGCGAAGACCAGGACCCGGGCGGTCTTGCCGGTGCCGTGCGGGAGGTTCACGGTGCCACGGACCATCTGGTCGGCCTTGCGAGGGTCAACACCCAGGGCAAACGCGACCTCGACGGTGCTGTCGAACTTCGTGGAGGCGGTGTCCTTGGCGATACGGACGGCCTCGAGCGGGGCGTAGTTGCGCGCCCGGTCGATCTTGGCGTCCGCAGCGCGGAGGTTCTTGCTGCGCTTCACTTCTACTCCTGTGGTTTCAGAGTGTGGAGTCGTGGTGCGGACCAGCGCTTGGTCCTACCACTGAGGGGGTGGGGCTGAATCAGCCTTCGACCGTGATGCCCATGGAACGGGCGGTGCCGGCGATGATCTTCGACGCGGCGTCGAGGTCATTGGCGTTCAGGTCGGGGAGCTTCGTCGTGGCGATCTCGCGGACCTGGGCGGCCGTCAGCTTGGCAACCTTGGTCTTGTGCGGCTCGCCGGAGCCCTTGTCCACACCCGCGGCCTTGAGGATCAGCTTGGCGGCCGGCGGAGTCTTGGTGATGAAGGTGAAGGAACGGTCGTCGTAGACCGTGATCTCCACCGGCACGACCATGCCACGCTGCGACTCGGTCGCGGCGTTGTAGGCCTTGCAGAACTCCATGATGTTGACGCCGTGCTGGCCCAGTGCGGGGCCGACCGGCGGTGCCGGGTTGGCCGCACCGGCGTTGATCTGGAGCTTGATAAGCCCCGTGACCTTCTTCTTCTTGGGAGGCATGTGCTCTCTCCGGGTCCTAGTGAGAGTTTTCGCCGTCATCCGGTCATCCGGATGCAGGCATACCGCACAACGATAACGGGTATAGCTGCGCGACCAAAAACCGAGCAGGTCAGACCGGCTTTGACAGCCGTTCTGACCTGCTCGGTAGGCATGTGTCCAGAAGCTGGTGGGCGCCCGCTCGGGGCAGCCGCTAGTTCTTCTGGATCTGGTCGAAGCTGAGCTCGACCGGCGTCTCGCGGCCGAAGATCTCGACGAGGCCCTTGACCTTCTTCGAGTCGGCGTTGATCTCGTTGATCGTCGCCTGCAGCGTCGCGAACGGGCCGTCGGTGACGGTGACGGAGTCGCCGACCTCGAAGTCCAGCACCTGGACCTCGACCTTGCGGGACGGAGCCGGCTTGCCCTCGGCCTCTGCGGCCTCGCGGGCGGCCTTCTCCTCGGCCTCCGGCGCGAGCATCTTGACGATCTCGTCCAGCGTCAGCGGGTACGGGTCGTAGGCGTTGCCCACGAAGCCGGTGACACCGGGAGTGTTGCGGACGACGCCCCAGGACTCGTTCGTCAGGTCCATGCGCACCAGGACGTAACCCGGGAGCTTGTTCTGCCGGACGTTCTTGCGCTCGCCGTTCTTGATCTGGACGATTTCCTCCTCAGGCACCTCGGCCTGATAGATGAACTCCTCCACGTTCAGCGAGACGGCGCGCTGCTCCAGGTTGGCCTTCACACGCTTCTCGTAACCGGCGTACGTGTGAATGACGTACCACTCGCCCGGGAGGCCGCGGAGCTCCTCGCGCAGGGCGGTGACGGCGTCGACGGGCTCGGCCGGCTCGGCCTCTTCCTCGTCGGTCTCGTCAGCGGCTTCGTCGGTCGCCTCGGCGTCCTCGTCGGAAGCCTCGTCCTCGGCGTCAGCGGCCTCGTCGGCGGCTTCCTCGGTGTGCACGGCGGCCTGCTCGGCGGGCTCGCCCGCGGCGGCGTCGGCAGCTTCAGCCTGGTCCGGCTCCACAGCGTCCGCCGCCTCGACGATGTCGAGCTCGTCCTCGGCGGACTCGAAGGCGCCCGCCGTCGGCTCGACGGCGTCGTTCAGGTTCGGGTCAGACACGGTGGCTGCTTCTTCCTGGATACAAATGGGTGGAACATGCGAAAGGGGCGCCCATGAGGCGCCCTCCGCGGGATCAGCCGAAGACGTACTTGATGACCCGCTGGAAACCGAAGTCAATCACGGTAACAAGACCAATCATGACGACCACGAACACGATCACCACGGAGGTGTATGTCGTCAGCTGGTTGCGAGTCGGCCAGACAACCTTGCGGAGCTCGGCGACGATCTGGCGGTAGAAGAGCGCGAGACGGCCCAGAGGGCCCTTCTTGCCGCGCTTGCCGCCCTTCCGGGTCTTCTTCTTCGACTCGGGGACTTCATCCTCGGCATCAGGCATGTCGATGGAGCCCACGGCGTCCGTCACGCTTCTCACCTGATTCCGGGTCATGGCCGTGCCGCGCCCGGTGGAGCCGCACGGCGGTGCATTGAAGTACGTACATGCGCACACATCCTGGCGAAGGAGTGTGTAGCAGGGCCGGAGGGACTTGAACCCCCAACCGCTGGTTTTGGAGACCAGTGCTCTACCAATTGAGCTACGACCCTTTGTGGTTTCCACCAACCTACCGCATGTTCCCGGATGCTCCGGGTGCAGGAACGGTGCGGCTGGTGAAGGCCAACGACAGGTGAGTGTACGTGCTCAGAGGCCCGGCGTCGAACAGATAGCTCCCGACCGTTCCTGCCCGATGCTGTCCGGTGGCGTTCCGATTGGCTGTCCGCATGCTGTCCGAGTGCTGTCCGGTCCATGAAACCCCTGTGCCGACGGGGAATACGGTCTGGGAGCATGGGGGCATGAGCGCTGCTACTTCTCCCTCCGAGCGCCGGGTCTCCGCCCGCATCGGTGCCATCTCCGAGTCCGCCACCCTCGCCGTCGACGCCAAGGCCAAGGCCCTCAAGGCCGCCGGCCGTCCGGTGATCGGCTTCGGTGCCGGCGAGCCCGACTTCCCGACGCCCGGCTACATCGTCGACGCCGCGGTCGAGGCCTGCCGCAACCCGAAGTACCACCGCTACACCCCCGCGGGCGGGCTCCCCGAGCTCAAGGCCGCCATCGCAGAGAAGACGCTGCGCGACTCCGGCTACCAGGTCGACGCCTCCCAGATCCTGGTGACCAACGGCGGCAAGCAGGCCATCTACGAGGCCTTCGCCGCGATCCTCGACCCGGGCGACGAGGTCATCGTCCCGGCGCCGTACTGGACCACCTACCCCGAGTCGATCCGCCTGGCCGGCGGTGTCCCGGTGGAGGTCGTCGCCGACGAGACCACCGGGTACCGGGTCTCCGTGGAGCAGCTGGAGGCGGCCCGTACCGAGCGTACGAAGGTCGTCCTGTTCGTCTCCCCGTCGAACCCGACCGGTGCGGTCTACAGCGAGGCGGACGCCGAGGCGATCGGCAAGTGGGCCGTCGAGCACGGCCTGTGGGTGCTGACCGACGAGATCTACGAGCACCTGGTCTACGGCGACGCGAAGTTCACCTCGCTGCCGGCGATCGTGCCCGAGCTGCGCGACAAGTGCATCGTGGTCAACGGGGTCGCCAAGACGTACGCGATGACCGGCTGGCGCGTGGGGTGGATCGTCGGCCCCAAGGACGTCGTGAAGGCCGCGACCAACCTGCAGTCGCACGCGACGTCCAACGTCTCCAACGTGGCGCAGATCGCCGCGCTGGCCGCCGTCTCCGGGAACCTGGACGCGGTCGCCGAAATGCGCACCGCCTTCGACCGGCGCCGGCAGACCATCGTGCGGATGCTCAACGAGATCGACGGCGTGCTCTGCCCCGAGCCCGAGGGCGCGTTCTACGCGTACCCCTCGGTGAAGGAGCTGCTCGGCAAGGAGATCCGCGGCAAGCGTCCGGCCACCTCGGTCGAGCTGGCGGCGCTGATCCTGGACGAGGCCGAGGTCGCGGTCGTACCGGGCGAGGCCTTCGGTACGCCGGGCTACCTGCGCCTTTCCTACGCGCTGGGTGACGAGGACCTCGTCGAGGGCGTTTCGCGGCTCCAGAAGCTGCTGGGCGAGGCCAAGGCCTGACGCCTCCCGCATGCGGTCAGCGACCCCCGGCTCCGGCCGGGGGTCGCTTTCTTGTTCGCTCCTTCGTTCGATGGGCAACTCGATGGGGAATCCGGCTACCGCGACACCCCGTCCGTGCGGCAAGATCTTTGAATGGAGCGTGATGTACGGCTGTTGCCCAAGGCCCACCTGCACCTGCATTTCACCGGGTCGATGCGGCCCACGACGCTGCTCGAACTCGCCGACAAGTACGGCGTGCGGCTGCCGGAGGCGCTGACCGGCGGCGAGCCTCCCCAACTGCGCGCGACGGACGAGCGCGGCTGGTTCCGCTTCCAGCGGCTCTACGACATCGCCCGGTCCTGTCTGCGGTCGCCCGAGGACATCCAGCGGCTGGTGCGCGAGGCCGCCCAGGAGGACGTGGCGGACGGCTCGGGCTGGCTGGAGATCCAGGTCGACCCCACCTCGTACGCCCCCCTGCTCGGCGGACTGATCCCGGCGATCGAGATCATCCTGGACGCGGTGGACAGCGCCTCGCGCGGGACCGGGCTGCCGATCCGGGTGGTGATCGCGGCCAACCGGATGAAGCATCCGCTGGACGCCCGGACCCTGGCGCGGCTCGCCGTGCGGTACGCGGACCGGGGCGTCGTCGGGTTCGGACTCTCCAACGACGAGCGGCGCGGCATGGCCCGCGACTTCGACCGGGCCTTCGCCATCGCCCGTGAGGGCGGCCTGCTGGCGGCTCCGCACGGCGGCGAGCTGTCGGGGCCCTCCAGCGTCCGCGACTGCCTGGACGACCTCGAGGCCTCGCGGGTCGGGCACGGCGTGCGGGCCGCCGAGGACCCGCGGCTGCTGCGCAGGCTGGCGGAGCGCGGGGTGACCTGCGAGGTGTGCCCGGCGTCGAACGTGGCGCTCGGCGTCTACGAGAAGCCGTCCGACGTACCCCTGCGCACTCTGTTCGATGCCGGGGTTCCGATGGCGCTCGGCGCGGACGACCCGCTGCTCTTCGGCTCCCGGCTGGCCGCGCAGTACGACCTGGTGCGCCGCCATCACGCCTTCACCGACGAGGAGCTGGCGGAGCTGGCGCGCCAGTCGGTACGGGGTTCGGCGGCGCCGGACGCCGTGCGGGCGGAGCTCCTGGCAGGTGTGGACGACTGGCTGGCCAAGCCGGCGAGCTGACGTTCCCGGTGCGGCCTACCCCGTGAGGCCGCCCAGCAGCATCCGGGCGATCGAGGCGGCGAAGGCGTCGAGCGGCTGCGGCGGTCCGCCGGTCTCCGTGGCGTCGTAGGCGAAGGCCCGCTGGGCGCAGGCCCCCATCAGCAGGGAGGCGGCCGCGTAGGTGTCCGCGTCGGCCCGTACCCGGCCCGCCGACTGCTCGGCGCGCAGATACGCGTCGACGCCGCGGATGGGGATGTGGGGGCCGGTTCCCAGCTCGCGCATGGCCTCGTTGTGGCGCTCCTTGAGCCTCGGCTCGGCGTACAGGGACGCGGCGATCGGGAAGCTCTGCTCGTAGAAGAGGGCGGCCTCGCGGGCGATCTCGGTGAGATTGCGCTCCAGCGACCGCTCCCCCTCCCCCGGGTCGGCGATCAGCCGCTTCAGGACGCCGTCGACCTTGGGCAGGCGTTCCTTCAGCACCACCACGAACAGCTCCTCCTTGCTCGGGAAGTGCTTGTAGAGCGCCGCCTCCGAGCAGCCGGCGGCCCGGGCGATCTCCTTGGTGGTGGCCCGGGCCAGGCCGATGGTGAGCATCAGCTGGTGGGCGGCGTCGATGATGCGGGCGCGGGCCGGCCTCTGCTCCATGTGCACTCCAACGAAGCTTGACGAGTGGGTGAGTACACGCTCACTCTAGAGGTGAGTGAATACTTACCCACCCTAGGAGGGTGTGCCATGAAGCTCACAGTGTTCGGCGCGACAGGCGGCATCGGGCAGGAGATCGTCCGCCAGGCGGTGGCGGCGGGGCACGAGGTGACGGCGGTGGTCCGCGATCCCGCGCGGCTGCCGGTGCCGCTCTCCGGCCTCACCGTCCACACGGCGGCCCGCATCGACGATCCGGAGGCGCTGCGCGAGGCGGTCGCGGGCCGCGACGCGGTGCTGTCAGGACTGGGTGCCAAGGGCCGTAAGGCGGACGGGATCGCCGAGCGGCTGACCCGCAGCGTGCTGACGGCCATGGAGGCGGAGGGGACCCGGCGGCTGCTCGTGGTGAGCGCGGCGCCGGTCGCCCCGAAGCCCGCGGACGATCCCCTGATCGACCGGATGATGCTCTCGGCGATCGGCGCGATCCTGAAGGAGGTCTACGCGGACCTCACCGCCATGGAGGCCGCGCTGGCCGCCTCCGCGACCGACTGGACGTCCGTACGGCCGCCGAAGCTCACCAACGGACCGCTGACCGGCACCTACCGCACGGTCATCGGCAGCAATCCGCGCAGCGGCCGGTCCATTTCGCGCGCCGACGTGGCGCACGCGATGCTGGCGCTGACCGACGACCCGGGGGCGGTGAAGCAGGGCGTGGGCGTGGCCTACTGAGGACGGGACGGGACTACAGGCTCACGCCGACGGTCACCGGTTCGTTGACGAGCGTGACGCCGAAGACCTCGTGGACGCCGGCGACGACCTCGCGCGCCAGGGCCAGCAGGTCCTCGGTGCTCGCGGCGCCGCGGTTGGTGAGGGCGAGCGTGTGCTTGGTGGAGATGCGGGCCGGGCCGGTGCCGTACCCCTTGGTGAAGCCGGCCCGGTCGATGAGCCAGGCCGCGGAGGTCTTGGTGCGTCCCTCGCCCGCGGGGAAGGCGGGGGGCGTCACCTCCGGTCCGAGCCGGTCCGCCACCCGGGCGAGGAACGCGTCGAACTCTTCCCGGTCCAGGATCGGGTTGGTGAAGAACGAGCCGGCCGACCAGGTGTCGTGGTCCTCGGGGTCGAGCACCATGCCCTTGCCTGCCCGGAGCCGGAGCACGGTTTCACGCGCCGCAGCGGCGGGAACGCGTTCACCTTCCGCGACACCCATGGCGCGGGCCGTCTCGGGGTACTTGAGGGGCGCGGACAGACCGCCCGCCTCTTCCAGCCCGAAGCGGACACGCAGCACCACGAAACGGTCGGGTTCGGCCTTGAAGCGGCTGTGCCGGTAAGCGAAGGCGCACTCGGAGTTCGGGATCGTGACCGTCTCCCGGGAGTGCCGGTCGTAGGCGACGACCTCCGTGATGGTGGACGACACCTCCTGCCCGTACGCCCCGACGTTCTGGATCGGTGTCGCACCGGCGGAGCCGGGGATGCCTGCCAGGCATTCGAGGCCGGCGAGACCGGCCTCCACGCTGCGGGTGACGGCGTCCGTCCAGATCTCTCCGGCGGCCAGCTCCAGCATCCCGCCGTCGAGCACGAAGCCCTTGGTCGCGATGCGCAGGGCGGTGCCGTCGAAGCCCTTGTCACCGATGACCAGGTTGCTGCCGCCGCCGATGACCAGGAGCGGGGTGCCGCTGTCGTCGGCCTCGCTCACGGCCTCGACCACTTCGGCGTCGGTCGTCGCGGTGATCAGGCGGGTGGCGGGTCCGCCGAGCCGGAAGGTGGTCAGGGGGGCGAGGGGCGCGTCGTGGAGTTCCTGCACAGGGTCAAGAGTACGGTCCGCGGCCCCGCCTCCAGGGCGGGGCCGCGGACCGTGGCGGCGTGACACGTCCTCAGACGGCCACCGGCACCCGCGCCTCGGTCGGGTCCGGCTCCTGCGCCGGGGTGGTGCGGCGGCGCGGGATCAGCAGGGCGACCAGCGCGGCGAGCGCCACCGCTCCGGCCCCGATCCAGACCGCGGGGACGGTCCCGTCCGTGAAGGACTGCGGCGATCCGTAACCACCCTGGGCGGAGAAGACCGTGGCGAGGACGGCGACCCCGAGGGCGCCGCCGACCTCGCGCAGCGCGTTGTTGGCACCGGAGGCGATGCCCTGTTCCGAGGGGCGGACGCTGGACATCACCAGGCTGGCGGCGGGTGCGAAGTACAGGGCCATGCCGACGCCGCCCACCATCAGTCCGGGCAGCTGCGAGGCGTAGGAGGCGTCGGGGGCGAGGACCATGGCGAACAGGGCGAGTCCGACGGCCTGGAGGGCGAGCCCGGTCACGACCACCGGCCGGCCGCCGAACCGGTCGGCGAGTATCCCGGCGATCGGCGCCACCAGCATCGGCATTCCGGTCCAGGGCAGCATCCGCAGCCCGGCCTCGGTGGGCGAGTAGCCCAGGACGCCCTGGAGGTACTGGCTGAGCAGGAAGATCGAACCGAACATGCCGAGGAACATCAGCAGGCTGGCCATGTTGATCCCGAAGAACGCCCGGTCCTTGAACAGGCGCATGGGCAGCATCGGGTTCTTCGCGCGGAAGCCGTGGCGGACGAATCCGGCCAGGAGCGCGGCACCGGCGATCAGGGCGGTCAGCACGGTGGGGCTGGTCCAGCCGTCGGCGTTGGCGTTCACCAGGCCGTAGACGATGCCGAAGAGTCCGCCGCTGACCAGGAGGGTGCCGGGGATGTCGAGCCGGGACTCGGGGGCGTAGGACTCGGCCAGCCGCAGCCGGGCGAGCGGCAGCAGGGCCAGGCCGATCGGGACGTTCAGCCAGAAGATCCACTGCCAGGAGATGTGTTCGGTGAGGCTCCCGCCGACCAGCGGCCCGCTGGCCACGGCGAGGCCGGTGACGGCTCCGTAGATGCCCAGCGCGGCGCCGCGGCGGGCGGGCGGCACGGCGGCCGTGAGGAGGGTCAGGGTCAGCGGCATCATGATCGCCGCGCCCACGCCCTGGACGGCGCGGAAGGCGATGAGTTCGTTGATCCCCGGCGAGAGCGCGGCCGCGGCCGATGCCCCGGTGAAGACGGCGAGTCCGGCGATGAAGAGGCGGCGCCGGCCGAACCGGTCACCCAGGGCGGCGCCGAACATCAGCAGGACGGCGAAGGTGAGCGTGTACGCGTTCACCGTCCATTCGAGCTCCTCCAGCTCGCCGCCGAGGCTCTCCCGGATGGACGGCAGCGCGGTGGTGACGACGAGGTTGTCGAGGGCGGCCATGAAGCTGGCCACGCTGGTGATGACAAGGGCCCAGACCGCTCCCGAGCGGCCTTTCGTGTGCTGGTCCACTGCTCCCCCTGAGGGTTAGTTATTGATTACTAACTTTTCTGGGCAGAAAACCGGGCCGAACCCGGGTGGCACTGTTCAGCCGGCCGGCTTGGCCGAGTCGTAGAACCTCGACCAGATCCGGTGATCCGCCGGATAGCCGAGCGAGGTCAGGGTGTTGACGAGCATTCCGTACGCGAGAAACGTGGTCGCCTCGTTGGGATCGCCGCCGAGCGTGAGGGCGAGGTCGTCGAACATCTGCAGCCAGCCGGCCCGCAGCGACTCACCGAACTCGTGGTCCCCGGCGGCCTCCGCCGCCGCGACGGCGGCGTACATCTGCATCTGCATCAGCAGCCGGTCCGGGTCGTGGATGATCAGGCGCTGGTAGGCCCTCGCCATCGCGTGCAGCGCCTCCTCGCCCTCCAGCCCCTCGGAGGCGTCCGAGAAGACCTTGCGGGTATCCAGCAGGCACCGCTCGGCGGCGGCCAGGAACATGGCCTGCTTGTTGGCGAAGAGCCGGAAGAGATACGGCTGCGAGACGCCCACCCGCCGGGCGATCGCCTCGGTGGACGTCGCGTTGTACCCGCCCCGGGCGAACTCGGTGATCGCTGCACGGATGACGCTCTCGCGTCGCTCGTCTGCACTCATCCTTGCCATGGGAGCTAAGTTATTGCTCAATCACTAACTTAGTCAAGCGGGATGCCGGCATTGCTCATGAGTAAGGGGCACGGCCCATGGACCGTGCCCCCTACCTCCACCGTTCAGCGCCTCTCGGCGCTCGACGGTTCAGCCGAGCTGTACGACGGCGCGGGACATGCCCAGCACCTTCCTGCCCTCGCTCATCGCCGTCAGGTCGACCCGCACCCGCCGGTCGTCGAGCAGGGCACCCACCTTGCCGCTGACCTCGATCAGCGCGCCCTTGTCGTCGTTGGGGACGACGACCGGCTTGGTGAACCGCACGCCGTACTCGATGACCGAACCCGGATCGCCGGCCCAGTCCGTGACCACCCGGATCGCCTCGGCCATGGTGAACATGCCGTGGGCGATCACGTCGTCCAGTCCGACCTCGCGGGCGAACTTCTCGTTCCAGTGGATCGGGTTGAAGTCGCCCGAGGCGCCCGCGTACCGCACCAGCGTCGCGCGGGTGACCGGGAAGGACTGCGCCGGCAGCTCCGTACCGACCTCGACCGAGTCGTAACTCACCTTCGCCGTCATCACGCCTCCTCGGCGGCGCGCGCCACCAGCTTCGTCCACGCCGTCACGACGAGGTCACCGGACTCGTCGTGGACCTCGCCACGCACGTCCAGGATGTCGTTGCCCGCCATGGACTTGACGGCCTCGATCGTCGAGACGACCGTCAGCCGGTCCCCCGCCCGCACCGGACGCACGTAGACGAACTTCTGGTCACCGTGCACCACCCGGCTGTAGTCCAGGCCCAGCTGAGGGTCCTCGACGACCTGCGCGGCGGCCTTGAAGGTGATCGAGAACACGAACGTCGGCGGTGCGATCACATCGCTGTGACCGAGCGCCACGGCCGCCCCGGGGTCGACGTAGGCGGGGTTGGTGTCGCCCACCGCCTCGGCGAACTCTCGGATCTTCTCCCGGCCGACCTCGTACGGCGCGGTGGGCGGATAGGTCCGCCCCACGAAGGACTGGTCGAGCGCCATGAGCTCGCAACCTCCTGATGGAAAGACGAAGGGGCCACAGTACGACTACGGCCCCGTACAAACGACACGAGGCCGCCCCCAATGGGGACGGCCTCGTGTACGAGCCTGATTCAGCGCGTTTCGCGGTGCGCAGTGTGCGAGTTGCAGCGCGGGCAATGCTTCTTCATCTCAAGACGGTCCGGGTTGTTACGCCGGTTCTTCTTGGTGATGTAGTTCCGCTCCTTGCACTCCACGCAGGCCAGCGTGATCTTCGGGCGGACGTCGGTGGCAGCCACGTGAGTGCTCCTTGGACGGACGGTGGACGGATGAACGCAAAAAAAAGAGTAGCCGATCGGAGGACCGACCCCACAATCGGCTACTGTTAGTAGCGGTGACCGGACTTGAACCGGTGACACAGCGATTATGAGCCGCTTGCTCTACCGACTGAGCTACACCGCTTTGATGACGAGGCCCCCCGCCGAAGCGGGGTTTCCCGATCACCAGAGCCCCAATGCGGAATCGAACCGCAGACCTTCTCCTTACCATGGAGACGCTCTACCGACTGAGCTATTGGGGCGAGCGATGAAGACATTACACGGTTGGTCGCCGATCGCCCAAATCCGTTTCGAAGCCCCATCCCGAGCCCTTGATCGGGACCGCTCCACACCGCTGGCCGACGCCGTTCCGAGCCCTTGATCAGCAGGGTTTCCGGCCCGTGATCAGCACGGCTCACGCCTCCTGATCAGCCACTCCCGCACCGCCGGCCCCGCACGTACGGCGGAGCCCCACGCGCACCACGGAACCGCGCCGGTACGACTATTCCGCTCCTCCTCGAACCGGACAGGGCTCCCGCCTAGGCTCGACTCACTCTGCGTGATCTTGCCCCCCTTTCCCTTCCCAGGAGCCGCGATGCCCGACAGTCAGCCGCGGCCCCCGGACGACCACGCGCCGGACGCCACCGTCAGCCCGGACAGCACCGCGCTGACGCTCTGCGGCGCCCGTCTCACCGACGGCCGCATCGTGGACGTACGGCTCGGCGGCAGCCGGATCGAGGCCGTCGGCACCGCGGGCAGCCTCCTCGCGCCCGGCGCCCGGGTGGACCTGCGGGGCCATCTGCTGCTCCCCGCCCCCGCCGAACCGCACGCCCACAGCGACACCGCCCTCACCGCCGAGGGCACCGGACCCGACGCTCCCGGACCGGCCTCGCAGCGCCCCGAGGACATCCAGCGACGCGCCACCGAGGCCGCGTTGCTGCAACTCGGCCACGGCGCGACCGCACTGCGCTCGCACGTGCGGATCGGCGACATACAGGGCCTCACCGCACTCGAAGCCGTCCTCCAGGCCCGCCGCTCACTGCGCGGGCTCGCCGATCTGACCGCGGTCGCCGTCCCCCGGCTGCTCACCGGCGTCGCGGGGGCCGGCAATCTGGCGATGCTCCGCGACGCGCTCAAGATGGGGGCCGGAGCGGTCGGCGGCTCCCCCGACCTGGACCCGGACCCGACGGGGTACACGGAGGCCGTCCTGGAGGTCGCCGCCGAGCACGGCTGCCCCGTCGACCTGCACACGGACAGTGACGATCCGGCCCGGCTGGCCCGGTTCGCCGCGATGGCGGGCGGGATGCGCCAGGGGGTCTCCATCGGCCCCTGCGCCGGCCTCTCCCGGCTCCCCCGGGAGGCCGCCTCCCGCGCGGCCGACCAGCTCGCCGCGGCCGGCGTGAGCGTGATCTGCCTGCCGCAGGGCAGCTGCTGCGGGACCGAGCGCCGGGGCACCGCCCCCGTGCGGCTGCTGCGCGCCGCCGGTGTGCGGGTCGCGGCGGGCAGCGGGGCGCTGCGCGACCTCGCCAACCCGGTGGGACGCGGCGATCCGCTGGAGGCCGCCTTCCTGCTGGCCTCGCAGAGCGGGCTGCGGGCCGAGCACGCGTACGAGGCCGTCTCCACGGAGGCCAGGCGTGCGATGGGGCTGCCCGAGGTGCGGGTCGAGGCGGGCTTCCCCGCCGAGCTGATCGCCGTACGCGGCGAGCAGCTGGCCGGGGTGCTGTCGCTGTCCTACAGCCGCATCGTGGTGCACCGCGGCCGGGTGGTCGCCCGGACCAGCGCGGTACGCGAGTACTGCGACTCGGAGACGGACGGCTCGTTCGGGCTGCCGCGCCAGGGGCGGCCGGATTCCGCGGCCGGCGGCGGGCCTTGAGCGCCGCGGCGCCGCGCGGCGTACCGTCGACAGCATGCGCATTGTCATCGCAGGTGGACATGGTCAGATCGCGCTGCGGCTCGAGCGGCTGCTCGCTGCGCGCGGGGATGAGGCGGCGGGCGTCATCCGTAATCCGCAACAGAGCGAGGACCTCCGGGCGGTAGGTGCCGAACCCGTGGTCCTGGACCTCGAGTCGGCCACCGTGGAGGAGGCCGCCGAGGTGCTGCGCGGCGCCGACGCGGCGGTCTTCGCGGCCGGCGCGGGTCCCGACAGCGGCACGGGCCGCAAGGACACCGTGGACCGCGGGGCCGCGGTGCTCTTCGCGGACGCGGCGGAGCGGGCGGGGGTGCGGCGTTATCTCGTGGTCTCGTCCATGGGCGCCGACCCGGACCACCCCGGCGACGAGGTGTTCGACGTCTATCTGCGGGCCAAGGGCGCGGCGGACGCGTACGTGCGCTCCCGTACGGCCCTGGACTGGACGATCCTGCGTCCCGGGATGCTGACGAACGACGCGGGCACCGGCGAGGTGCTGCTCGCCGCGTCGACCGGGCGCGGCCCGGTGCCGCGCGACGACGTCGCGGCGACGCTCCTGGAGCTCCTGGACACCCCGGCGACGGCGGGCCTGACGCTGGAACTGATCTCGGGCAATGTGCCGGTGTCGGTCGGCGTGAAGGACGTCGCGGGCAACTGACGCCCGCTGCCGCCGCACCGCCCGCCGCGGTCAGTCCCCCGTGGCGGGCCGGACGGTGATCCCGTGCCGCTCCAGCAGGGCGGCGGTGACGCCGTCGCCCACGCGCAGTTGGCCGGCGAACGTACCGTCATGGACGGCGCCGCGCCCGCAGGAAGGACTGCGGGCCATCAGCAACGCCTCGGTGCAGCCGGCCGCGCGCGCCGCCTCCAGCGCCCTGTGGGCGCCGTCCACGAACGCGTCGGTCACATCGCGTCCGGTGTCGTCGACGACCCGGGCCCTGCCGTCCAGGACGTCGTGCCCGTCGCCGCCGGTGATCTCGGCGGGCCGGCGGGGCGTGGGCAGCCCGGCGGCGACCTCGGGGCAGAAGGCGACGGCCCGCCGCCCGGAGAGGACCGCGGCCGTCTCCGCCGAGGCCCTGCCCCGCCCGTCGAAGCGGCAGGGCACACCCCGCAGACACGCGCTGACCAGTACGGATTCCATGGACGCCTCCCCTTCGGTCACGGCACTCGCATCTCGCCGGCCACTCCAGGCACAACAGAGAAGGCCCCCGTCCGAAGGACGGGGGCCTTGCTGTGTGGCGGCGCCAGGGTTCGAACCGGACGTTGCGCCGACCCACAGTTGGCCGCTCATGCACTCTGCCGTGGGATCGGCACGGCGACCTGCAGCTGCTGAAGGCCGCAGATAGCGGCGTGGAACGCTGCGGCAATCTCGCGGGCCTGTCCCTCGCTCCCGATCTTGCGCAACAAGATGTATTCGGTGCTGAAGTTGGCTCCGCCTGCTGCAGCGCCAGTGGCCACTAGCTCCTCAACGGCGGACCGCAGAACCTTGGCTGCCTCGTCAGTGACGAGTGGCCTGCTGATGACATCAAGCACCACGCTCCAATGCGCCCCCTGCCGGGTGATGCACACGAAGATGGAGCTGTCGGCCTTCGCCCTCTTGTAGGCCGCACGATGGGCCTCCTCTGAGGTGCAGTCGGGTATCAGCGCTGCGGGGAGCGGCATTCCAGGCGTCATCGGCATGCACCCATCGTGGCAGTCACTCGTCGAGTCGGAGGCTCGTCAGTGCATAGCCGGTCGTCGCCACGTCAGCCGCGCTGCGGCCTGTAGGTCGCGTGCCGCAACCTCGCTGAAGGTGACCGCTTTCCAACTGTGCGCATGGCTGTTCGTGGGAGTTCATGACAGTTCCTTGAGCTGCTCAGACTTGGTGCCTCACGACAGTAACCGCGGCGTCCGCCAGCTCACTGGAGCATGACCAGGACAATGAGCCGACGCGGAGATAGCTGCAACCCCGCGTATCAGAGGCGTGCTGACTCGCATGTGATGAGTGTCAGACACAGCTCTGGCGGCAAGGTCTGCACTCCGCCACCCTTCGCTACCTCCCGCCGCACTTTCGCGCCACCCCCAAAACGCTTTGATCAGCGGAAACGTTTATGATCTTGGAAAATTCGCTGGTCGTCGCCAAGCCTCGCAATACCCTCGCGCCACCCATTTGACCTGCGGAAACACTCCTCTCGAGGCTTTGGTGCACGATGGGCGGTTGTACCATCGGAGCGAGCCAACAGAGCAGGCGGATACCGCGCTACTCGGTAGCTGCGTTCTCTAAGTTGATTCGAGACTGCCCGCGTGAACCACGAAGGCCTGACTCCGGTGCGGTCCGGAGCCAGGCCTCGCGCGCGGGGCGGAGTGAGCCCGGCCGACTACGACACGGCCGGGCTCACGCATGCCCGTCCATACCAGCCGGGGCCACGTCACTGAATCAGTGCGTGAATCGCTCCATGAACCCCGCGATGGCGGTGACCGCACCGAGAGCCACGATCGCCAGCTCGACCCAGTCCTTGGGTCGACGTGGGCGCCGCTTCCTCTGCTTGGGTCGCACCATCGTGTCGGCTCCTGTCTGTTGTCACTCCCGACCAGGTCGAGGCGCTGACCAGGTCGAACCCCCGCCCAAGGCGAGCGAGGTGTCTGGATACGACAGAGCCGAACACCTGGCAACCTATCGTGCGCGCCCAAGCAGACGACGCGTGCACGGCCAATCGCTAGGCTTCGCCAGGGCTAGCCACATGAAGAACCACTGACGATGCAGGCGACGCTTTCGGCAAGGCCATGACAGCTTTCAAGCCGCCTCACCCACCGGCCTGGCAACGCCGTGACCTCAACTGACGCTCACTGCCCCTGCCCACTAGTGACTCGCGAACGCCCGAAGCCCTACCGGCCGCGCTGGCGGGTCGGACAGCGAGAGCACTCCAAGAGCTACCAACTCAAAGCGCAGGCCGATGGCCGCCGGTCCGAGCTGATGTCCGCCGTCCGGCGGGGTGAGCAGTTCGACGAAGAGGTGGGGCTCCCCGCATCCGAGATCCGCGCGATGCAGGGGGCAATCACCTGGTACGAGCACACCCTCAACTACATCGAACGCAAGTGGGCCGCAGCCCCGGCGAAGTCGCGGAAGAACTACGCAGATGCCCTCGCCACCATCACGCCGGCGCTCGCCAAGACGCGGGTCGGGCGCCCGGACGCCGCGACTCTCCGCAAGGCGCTCTACGGGTGGGCTTACAACCACAACCGGTGGGACGACGAGCCCCCTGCGGACGTGGCGCATGCGCTGCGCTGGCTGGCCAAGAACTCTCTTCCCGTCTCCATGCTCGAACAGCCCTCCATAGTGCGGCTTGCCCTAGACGCACTCGCCCTGAAGCTGGACGGCAAGTCGGCGGCCCCTCGCACCGCGCGGCGCAAGCGGGCCTGCCTGAGTGACGTGCTCGGCCTCGCTGTGGAGCAGGGCTACTTCTCCACGCCGGTCAATCCCCTCACGACCGTGAAGTGGGCGGCCCCCAAGACCGCCGAAGAAGTCGACCCGGACAGCGTGGCGAACCCTCGCCAAGTGCGGGCGCTACTCAAGGGCGTACGTGAGCAGGGCAAGCGCGGAGAGCACTTGGAAGCGTTCTTCGGCTGCCTGTACTACGCAGCCATGCGGCCGGCGGAAGTGACCGCGCTCCGACTGGCCCAGTGCCACCTCCCGGACAAGGGGTGGGGCACCTTGACCCTCCGGGGCGGCTTCGTGAGGGTTGGGAAGGGCTGGACCGACGACGGGCAGGCGCACGAAGCGCGGCACCTGAAGGCCCGAGCGGCGAAGGATTCGCGCCCCGTTCTGATCCCGCCGCACTTCGTACGCATGCTTCGGCAGCACGTCGCGGCGCACGGCACCGCCCCGGACGGGCGGCTGTTCCGGACCAACCGGGGCGGTCTGCTCCAAGAGACCGGGTACGGCGAGGTGTGGGCCCAGGCCCGCACGGACGTGCTCTCCGAGGAGGAAGCGGCGTCGCAACTCGCACGACGGCCGTATGACCTGCGTCACGCCGGGGTGTCCTTCTGGCTCAGTTCCGGGGTCGACCCGATGGAGTGCGCCCGGCGAGCAGGGCACACGATCGCGGTGCTGTTCCGCGTCTACGCCAAGGTGCTGGCCCGCACGCAGGACGCCGCGAACCGGCGGATCGACGCAGCGATGCGCGAGTGGAGCGAACCGGAGCAGCCCCGCCCTCCCCCGGGGGACGCCTGGGGAACACGCCCTGATCAGACCTGGGATCGGGGCGAGATCAGGTGAGACAAGGTGGGGTTTCGGGCTCTTCGGCATCGAGTTGCCGGGCATACGAGAAAACCCCTTCCGACCAGCTGAAACAGCAGGTCGGAAGGGGTTTCACTTCCAGTGGCGGCGCCAGGGTTCGAACCTGGGTAGGCTGAGCCGGCAGATTTACAGTCTGCTCCCTTTGGCCACTCGGGCACACCGCCAAGGGATGCTGCCGTGAGACCCCGCCTTGCGGCGGCGCTCTGTGGCAACGACGTAAACGATACCTGATGCCCGGGGGTGCTACGCCACTGGATTGACCAGCGGCCGGGGCGGGCGCGGGTGGCTAGGCTTTGGTGGGCGGCGTGGTGCCTGCGGGCTCTGCCGCCGCCCCTGTGAGCACTTCCATTCCAGCACCCCGATACAAGGAGCCACACGTCATGGCCGACTCCAGTTTCGACATCGTCTCGAAGGTCGAGCGGCAGGAGGTCGACAACGCCCTCAACCAGGCCGCGAAGGAGATCTCCCAGCGTTACGACTTCAAGGGCACCGGTGCCTCGATCTCCTGGTCCGGCGAGAAGATCCTGATGGAGGCGAACGGCGAGGAGAGGGTCAAGGCGATCCTCGACATCTTCCAGTCCAAGCTGATCAAGCGCGGCATCTCGCTGAAGTCGCTGGACGCGGGCGAGCCCCAGCTGTCCGGCAAGGAGTACAAGCTCTTCGCCACGATCGAGGAGGGCATCTCCCAGGAGAACGCCAAGAAGGTCGCGAAGATCATTCGCGACGAGGGCCCCAAGGGCGTCAAGGCCCAGGTCCAGGGTGACGAGCTGCGGGTCAGCTCGAAGAGCCGGGACGACCTGCAGGCCGTACAGGCGCTGGTGAAGGGGCAGGACTTCGACTTCGACGTCCAGTTCGCGAACTACCGGTAGGACGCGGCGGTCCGGGCGCGCGGGCGGAACGTGTCGCTCCGCGCCCGGACTGCATGTCCGAATACCGCCGGTCGCGGCGGTACGGGCGACGCAGACTGGTCCGTGACGGCCGGCGCTCCGGCCGGCTTCCGGACGAGGAGAGGGACGAGCCATGACCATGTACGCGACGGTCGACAGCCCACTGGGTGAGCTGCTGCTGGTCGGCGAGGAGGCCGCGGGACCTGCGGGTTCCGCCGCGGGGGTCGCGCTGGTCTCGCTCTCCCTGCCCGGCCAGAAGGGCGCCGCGGTCGTCGAGGGCGGGTGGGAGCACGCCCCCGCGGCCTTCGAGGGGGTCGCCACGCAGTTGCGGGAGTACTTCGGGGGGCGGCGGACCCGCTTCGACCTCGTGTACGCCGACGGCCGGGGCACGGACTTCCAGCGCCGCGTCTGGGCCGCGCTCGACGCCGTGCCGTACGGGGAGACGGTGTCGTACGGGCAGATCGCCGAGCGGGTCGGTTCGGCCGGCGCGGGCGTACGGGCCGTGGGCACCGCGATCGGGCGCAATCCGCTGCTCGTCGTGCGGCCGTGCCACCGGGTGATCGGCGCCGACGGGGCGCTGCGGGGTTACGCCGGCGGTCTGGAGCACAAGGAGCGGCTTCTCGGGCTCGAGGGCGCCCTGGCGGCGGGCTGATGAGCGGTCTCTTCCCGAGGCCGCGGGCCGTGGTCGCGCCGGGTGCCGTACACGTACCCGAGTGGCTGTCGGAGGGGCAGCAGCGGGAGTTGGTGGAGGCGTGCCGCGAATGGGCGCGCGGGCCCGTTCCGCTGCGGCGCACGGCGCTGCCGGGCGGCGGGGTGATGTCGGTGCGGACCGTGTGCCTGGGGTGGCACTGGCAGCCGTACCGCTACACGCGCACGGCGGACGACGTGAACGGTGCGCCGGTCGCGCCGTTCCCCCCGTGGCTCGCGGAACTGGGGCGGGCGGCGGTGGCCGAGGCCTACGGGCCGGGGCGTCCGGCGGAGACGTACGCCCCGGACGCGGCGCTGATCAACTTCTACGACGACGCCGCACGGATGGGCATGCACCAGGACAAGGAGGAACGGTCCGGTGCCCCGGTGGTTTCGCTCAGCATCGGCGACACCTGCGTCTTCCGCTTCGGCAACACGGAGAACCGGGGACAGCCCTACACGGACGTGGAGCTGGCCTCCGGGGATCTCTTCGTGTTCGGCGGGCCGTCGCGGTACGCGTTCCACGGAGTGCCGCGGATCCGTCCCGGAACGGCGGATCCCGGGACGGGGATGAGCGGCGGCCGGCTCAATATGACACTGCGTGAGACGGGACTGGGCGGCCTCGGGGGCTAGTGCCTGAACCGAACCAAGGCCCAGGGGTACCGGACGTCTCAGCGGCGTTCGCGGGAGTTCCCGAACAGCAGCCGGTAGCCGATCAGCAGGACCAGTGAGCCGCCGATGGCCGACACCCAGGTCGCCGGGTCGAAGAAGTCCTCGTTGTCGATCGTGCGGTCCAGGAAGCGCGTCGCTATCCAGCCACCGAGGAAGGCGCCGACGACCCCGATGAGGGTGGTCCCCACGAGGCCGCCGGGGTCGCGGCCCGGCAGCAGGATCTTGGCGATGACACCGGCGACAAGTCCGAGAATGATCCAGCCAACTATGGTCGTCATGCGTGCGAACCTACCCGTCACTCGGTCTTGGAATCCAAGACGTTCGCGCCGGTCGGGCGGTTGCGGGCACAGGCTGTGAACTGCCTGTGCCCCGCCTGTCGTACGAGTGGGCCGCCGGGTGCGGGTGGGATGCCCGGGACGGGTGCGCTACCAGCCGGCGAACTCGTCGTCCGTGCTGACGATCTCCTTGCCGAAGGGCATCAGCGAGACCGGGATCAGCTTGAAGTTGGCGATGCCCAGGGGGATGCCGATGATCGTGATGCACAGGACGATGCCCGTGGTGATGTGACCGAGCGCCAGCCACCAGCCGGCGAGGACCAGCCAGAGGACGTTGCCCACGCAGGAGGGCGCGCCCGCGTCCCGGCGATCGACGACTCGGTGGCCGAAGGGCCACAGGGCGTAGAGGCCGATGCGGAAGGCCGCCAGGCCGAACGGGATGCCGATGATCGTGATGCACAGCAGGAGTCCCGCGAGCAGGTAGCCGAGGAACATCCAGAAGCCGCACAGGACCAGCCAAATGACGTTCAGAATTGTCTTCACGGTCGGTGACCTGCCATCTGCTCGAGTCGGGCGATGCGCTCCGCCATCGGCGGGTGGGTCGAGAACATCTTGGACATGCCCTGTCCGGGGCGGAACGGATTCGCGATCATCATGTGGCTCGCGGTCTCGATCCGGGGCTCGGGGGGCAGTGGAAGCTGTTTGGTGCCGGCGTCCAGCTTCCGCAACGCGGCGGCCAGGGCCAGCGGGTCGCCGGTCAGCTGTGCGCCCGAGGCGTCCGCCTCGTACTCACGGGACCGGCTCACGGCCAATTGGATCACGGATGCGGCGAGCGGTCCCAGGATCATGATGAGCAGCATGCCGAGGATGCCGGGGCCCTCGTCGTCGTTGGAGCGTCCGATCGGGATCAGCCAGGCGAAGTTGACCAGGAACATGACGACGGAGGCGAGCGCTCCGGCGACGGACGAGATCAGGATGTCGCGGTTGTAGACATGGCTGAGCTCGTGGCCGAGGACGCCGCGCAGTTCCCGTTCGTCCAGGAGCTGGAGGATGCCCTCGGTGCAGCAGACCGCGGCGTTGCGCGGGTTGCGGCCGGTCGCGAAGGCGTTGGGCGCCTGGGTCGGGGAGATGTAGAGGCGCGGCATGGGCTGGCGGGCCGTGGTGGAGAGCTCTCGGACCATGCGGTAGAGCTGGGGCGCCTCGAACTCGCTCACCGGCCGGGCGCGCATGGCCCGCAGGGCGAGCTTGTCGCTGTTCCAGTACGCGTAGGCGTTGGTGCCGAGGGCTACGAGGAGCGCGACGATCAGGCCCGTACGTCCGAAGAAGCTGCCGATGACGATGATGAGTGCGGACAGGCCGCCCAGGAGGACGGCGGTTCTCAGCCCGTTGTGCCGGCGGTGCACGGTACGCCCTCCAAGTGGTGCAGCAGGGGAACCCTTGCTCGGTGGTGCTCCACTCTCCAGTGGAGCCTCCCGTACTGGTCAACGCCAGGCGAGGAGAGCTAGTTCCCTTGTGCTTACTGCCGCGGGGCCGGGCCGCTCCGGGTGTTCACGGCGGAGCGGGCCGTAGGCCGTACGGGTGGAGGGGTGCCGCGGGGTCAGCGCTGGACGGGGAGTTTGGCGAGTGCCAGCGCCTCGGGGTCGGGCTCGACGTCGCTGGTGCAGTGGGCGCAGCGGGAGGCGACGGCCGGGATCGGGGTGTAGCAGCGGGGGCAGTCGCGCAGGGCGGCCTTGATGTCGACCTCCTCCTGGTCCTTCTTGGCCGTGAAGCGGTCCTGGACCTTGGCCATGGGCATGACGACACAGAAGTAGAGGACCGCGGCGGTGATGAGGAAGGCGATCGCGGCGCTGATGAAGAGGCCGTAGGGGAAGGTCACCCCGTCGAACTTGAAGTGCGCCTTGCTGAAGTCGCCCGTCCCGCGGGTGATGATCCCGATCAGCGGCACGATGAACGCGTTGCTGAACCCGGTGACGACCGCGGTGAACGCGGCTCCGACGGCGAGGCCGATCGCCATGGAGATGACGTTTCCGCGGAGGATGAAGTCCTTGAACCCGTTCAGCACTGCCCTTGGCTCCTCTGTGGTGATGTGAAGGTGATACGCGCGGTGCGCGGGCACGACCCTGCCCTGTGCGGCCCGCCGGGGGCAAACCGATCTTGCGGGTGACGCGGGGGTCAGAAGAGGTTGACGCCGGCGAATCTGAGGACGGTCTGGGGGGCGCCCGACAGGGCGATGCCGGCGACGGCGGTGAGGACGATCGCGGCGGTGAGCGGGGCCGGGGTGCGGCGCCGGGTGCCGGCCTGCGGCTGCTCCGTACCGTCCTCTGCGGGGCTGCGGAACAGGGCCGCGGTCCACTGGAGGTAGTAGTAGAGCGCGATCACGACGTTCACGGCCATGACGACGGCGAGCCAGCCGAGTCCGGCGTCGACGGCCGAGGAGAAGACCGTGACCTTCGCGAAGAGTCCGATGATGCCCGGCGGGAGTCCGGCCAGGCAGAGCAGGAAGAAGCCCATCGCGAGGGCGGCGAGCGGGCGCCGGGCGTACAGGCCGCGGTAGTCGGCGATGCGGTTGCCCGGGTGGGTACGGGCGACGAGGGCGGCCACCGCGAAGGCGCCGAGGTTCACGACGGCGTACATCAGGGCGTACGCGACGGTGGACCCGATCTGGCGGTCGCCGGCGTACGCGGCGGCGGCGATCGGCACCAGGAGGTAGCCGGCCTGGGCGACGGAGGACCAGGCGAGCAGGCGTACGGCGCTGCGGGCGCGGGTGGCGCTCTGGCGCAGTGCGGCGACGTTGCCGACGGTCATGGTGAGTGCGGCGAGGACGGCGAGGGCGGGGCCCCAGACGTCCGCGTACGAGGGGAAGGCGACGACGGTGACGAGGATGAGGCCGGAGAAACCGACCGCCTTGCCGACGACCGAGAGATAGGCGGCGATCGGCAGGGGGGCGCCGACGTAGGTGTCGGGGACCCAGAAGTGGAAGGGTGCGGCGGCCGTCTTGAAGGCGAAGCCGACGAGGGTGAGGGCGACGCCCGCCTCGGCGAGGGTGGAGAGCTGTCCGGGTACGTCGTCGAGGCGGGCGGCGATCTCCGTGAGGTGGAGGGTGCCGGTCGCGGCGTACACGAAGCTGACGCCCAGGAGCATGACGGCGGTCGCGACGACGGAGGACAGGAAGAACTTCAGCGCGGCCTCGGAGGAGCGCCGGTCGCCGCGCTTGATGCCGACGAGGGCGAACGCGGGCAGCGAGGCGACTTCGAGGGCGACGACGAGGGTGGCGAGGTCGCGGGACGCGGGCAGCAGGGCGGCACCGGCGGCGGAGGACAGCAGCAGGAACCAGAACTCGCCGGCCGGGAGCTTGCGGGTGTCGCCGATGGAGAGCAGCGCGGTGAGCAGGGCGCCGCCGAGCACGAGTGCCTGGATGACCAGGGTGAAGTGGTCGGCGGTGTAGCTGCAGGCGCGGCTGCCGGTGGTGAGGCAGAAGGTGGAGCGGTCGCCGTCGTGCAGGGGGATCAGGAGGGCGAGGGCGGCGGCGAGGCCGGCGACGGCCCCGTAGCCGAGGAGCGGCTTGCGGGCCGCGGGGACGAAGAGGTCGGCGACCAGGACGACGAGGGCGACGGCCGCGACGGTGACCGGGGGTGCGATCGCGAGCCAGTCGACGGACTGGACGAGGCTTGCTGCGCCGGGGGCGCTTTCGGCTGCCACGATCACGACTTGCCTCCTGCGAGGAGCTTCTGCACGGCCGGGTCGGTGAGGCCGAGGAGGACGGCCGGCCACAGTCCGGCGAGGACGGTGAGGGCCGCGAGGGGGGTCCAGGCGGCGAATTCGTAGTTCTGGACGTCGGCGATCGGATGCGGTTCCTCGCGCCTGGCGCCCATGCAGACCCGGCGGACCACGACGAGGAGGTACGCGGCGGTGAGCAGCGTGCCGAACGCGGCGACGGACATGAAGGTGAGGAAGGCGGGGCGGCTGAGTCCGTCGGCGGGGTCGAAGGCGCCGAACAGGGCGAGCATCTCGCCCCAGAAGCCGGCCAGGCCCGGCAGTCCGAGGGAGGCGACCGCGGCGAACGCGAGGAGGCCGCCGAGGCGGGGGGCCCGGCCGTAGAGGGCGGCGCCGGTGGCTCCGGCGAGGGTGTCGAGGTCGGCGGTGCCGTACCGGTCCTTGACCGCGCCGACCAGGAAGAACAGCAGGCCGGTGATGAGTCCGTGGGCGATGTTGGCGAAGAGCGCGCCGTTGACGCCGGTGGGGGTCATGCTCGCGATGCCGAGGAGGACGAAGCCCATGTGGCCGACGGAGGAGTACGCGATCAGCCGCTTGAGGTCGCCCTTGGCGCCGGGCCGGGCCAGCGCCAGGCAGGCGAGCGATCCGTAGATGATGCCGGCGACCGCGAACGCCGCGAGGTAGGGCGCGAAGGTGTGCATGCCGTCGGGTGCGACGGGGAGCAGGATCCGGACGAATCCGTACGTGCCCATCTTCAGCAGGACGCCCGCGAGGAGGACGGAGCCGACCGTCGGGGCGGCGGTGTGGGCGTCGGGGAGCCAGCTGTGCAGCGGCCACATCGGGGTCTTGACCGCGAGCCCGATGCCGATCGCGAGAACGGCGACGACCTGCACGGACGAGGTGAGGCCACGGCCGTTGTCAGTGGCGAGTGCCACCATGTCGAAGGTGCCGCTCTTCAGTCCGATGAGGAGCAGGCCCAGCAGCATGACGACCGAGCCGAGCAGTGTGTAGAGGATGAACTTCCAGGCGGCTGCCTGCTTCTGCGCACCGCCCCAGCGGGCGATGAGGAAGTACATCGGGATGAGCACCATCTCGAACGCCAGGAAGAACAGCAGCAGATCGAGGACGGCGAAGGTCGCGAGGGTGCCGGACTCCAGCAGCAGGATGAGGGCGACGAAGGCCTTCGGGGAAGGGCCTTCGGGCATTTTGAAGTAGCTGTAGAGCGCGCAGAGGAAGGTCAGCAGCGCGGTCAGTACGAGAAGGGGGAGCGAGATGCCGTCGATGCCGAGGTGGATGCGGACGTCGAGCGCCGGGATCCAGCTGATGTCGGTGGTGGCCTGCATCTTCGACGGGTGGTCGTGGTCGAAACCCAGGGCCAGCACGATCGCGGCGATGAGGATCACGCCGCTGACGGTCACTCCGTGGCGGAGCACGGCCTGGTCCGGGCTCCTGCCCTTCAGCCCGGGCGGGGCCGGGAGCAGGGCGGCGACGGCGCCGACGAGCGGGCCCACGACGACGAACGCCAGAAGGAACTGCATCACGGATGCGCTGATATCGATCACGGCTCACGACCCGGCGTTGACGTTGGCGAAGACGACGGCGGCGACCGCCAGGACCAGCGAACCGGCGAGCAGTGCGCTGAGGTAGGTCTGCACGTTGCCGGTCTGCGCGCGGCGGACGGCGGTGCCGAGCCAGCGTGTGGCGGTGGCGGAGCCGCGTACGTAGGTGTCGACGACCTCGCGGTCCAGGAAGCGGACGAGGCTCGCCGCGGCCTGGACGGGGCGGACGAACAGGGCCGCGTACAGGGCGTCCAGGTGGAATCCGGTGGCCGCGTGGCGGTGGAGCGGGCCGAGCAGCAGCCGGCCGGGGTCGGCCGGGTCGGGGGCGTCACCGGCGGTTCCGTAGGCGGCGGTGTGGCTCTCCATGGCCTCGACCTCGATGAGGGCGGGTTCCTCGTCGGGGTGGGCGACGACCGAACCCATGGGGGTGCGGGGGGCGAGTGCCGTGGTGTGGCGCCAGGCCCCGTAGGTGACGAGGCCGCCGACGAGACCGACGCCGGTGGACAGCACGGCGGTGGTGAGCGACGGGGTGAGGCTGTGGCCGTCGAACCAGTCGGTGATCACGCCGACGGTCAGTCCGAAGGCCATGGTGGGGACGGCCAGTACCCACAGGACCGAGGTCATGGCGACGGGCTGCCTGCCGTGGTCGGGTGCTTCGGCGCCGCGGCCGCGGAAGGCCAGGAGCCAGAGGCGGGTGGCGTACGCGGCGGTGAGCACGGCGGCCAGGAGGCCGGCGACGAGGACGGTCCAGCCGGCGGCGGCCGGGGCGACGTGCCGGTCGCCGAGGGCGGTGTGCTCGGCGGCGACGAGGACGGCTTCCTTGGAGAAGAAGCCGGCGAACGGCGGGATGGCGGCCAGTGCGAGGAGGGCGACCGTCATCGTCCAGTAGGCGTCGGGGATGCGCTTGGTCAGGCCGCCCATGCGGGACATGGCGGCCAGTGAGTTGGTGCCGGCGGCGTGGATGACGACGCCCGCGGCGAGGAAGAGGACGGCTTTGAACGCACCGTGCGAGATGAGGTGGAAGACGGCGGCCCCGCGGTCGCCGACGGCCAGGGCACCCGACATGTAGCCGAGCTGGCCGATCGTCGAGTAGGCGAGGACGCGCTTGATGTCGTCCTGCGCGAGGGCGGCGAGTCCGGAGCCGATCATCGTCACGGCGGCCATCACCGCGAGGACGACGAGGGCGGCGCCCGATTCGGCGAAGACGGGGAGGAGCCGGGCCACGAAGTAGATACCGGCGGCGACCATCGTCGCCGCGTGGATCAGTGCGGAGACGGGGGTGGGACCGGCCATCGCGTCGGGCAGCCAGGTGTGCAGGGGGAACTGTGCGGACTTGCCCGCGACACCGGCGAGGAGGAGCAGCGCGATCAGGGTGGGGTGATCGAGGCCGCCGTGGGCGACCGAGCCCAGGATGCCGGTGATGCGGAAGGTGCCGGTGTCGGCGGCGAGGGCGAACAGGCCGATGAGGAAGGGCACGTCGCCGAGCTTGGTGACAAGGAACGCCTTGAGGGAGGCGGCGCGGGCCTCCGGCGTCTCCCAGTAGTGGCCGACCAGGAAGTACGAGCAGATGCCCATGATCTCCCAGCCGACCAGGAGCACCATCAGGTCGCCGGAGTAGACGACGAGCAGCATCGCGGAGGTGAAGAGGGAGACGAGGGCCGCGTACGAGGGGTAGCGGGGGTCGTCGCGCAGGTACGCGGTCGAGTAGATCTGCACGCAGCTCGCGACGAGGCCGACCAGCACGGCGACGAGGACGGCGAAGCCGTCGAGGTGCAGCGCGAGGTCGATCGGGACCGAGCCGGTGGGCGTGAGCTGGGTCGCGGCGTCGATGGCCCGGCCGCCGCCCTGGCGTGCGGCGACGACGACGGCGATCACGAGGGAGGCGAGGGACGGCAGCACGGCGAGCGGCCGCACGAAGCCCGGCGCGGACCGGCCGAGGAGGAGACCGGCCACGGCGCCCAGGAACGGGAGGAGGGGGACGAGGACGGCAAGGGTCGTGGTGGTCACGCGGTGGCCTCTGCCTTCTTTGCCTTCCCTGCCGGAGCAGTGGCCTGGTCTTCGGGGGCGTCGGCGTCGTCCGGATCGTCCGGGAGTTCTTCGGCGTCGTCGGTCTCGGCGGTGTCGCGGAGGCGGTCGACGTCCGAGCTGCCGCGGTTGCGGTAGACGGCGAGGACGATCGCCAGGCCGATGCCGATCTCCGCCGCCGCGATGGCGATGGTGAACAGGGTGAGGGCCTGGCCGGAGTGCAGGGTGTCGCGGAGCCAGACGTCGAAGGCGACCAGGTTGAGGTTGACCGCGTTGAGCATGAGCTCGACGGACATCAGGACGAGGATCGCGTTGCGGCGTGCGAGTGCTCCGTACAGCCCGGTGCAGAAGAGGAGGGCGGCGAGCACGGCGGGATAGGCGAGGTGCATCAGCTGCTCCTGTCCTCTCGGCTCGGGGTGCCGTCGGTTGCGGTGCCATCGGTTGTGGTGCCTTGGGGTGCGGCGCCGCGGGTCGTGGTGCTTCGGGGTGTGGTGCTGCTTCGGCCGGGGGTTGCGGCGGGTTTCGTTTCGCGGTCCCTGCGGGACAGGACGATCGCGCCGACGAGAGCGGCGAGCAGCAGGACGGAGAGGGCTTCGAACGGCAGCACCCAGTGCCGGAAGAGGAAGGACCCGGTGGCCTCGGTGGAGCCCTGGGCCGGCCCGTCCAGCGTGATCCACGTGGTGCGGAAGGCGTCCACGACGACCCAGACGAGGGTGCCGGCCGCGGCGACGGCCACCCCGAGGGCGGCCCAGCGGTTCTCCGAATCGGCGTCCGGGGAGCGGCCGATGGGGGCCCGGGTCAGCATCAGCCCGAACAGGAGGAGGACGACGACGGAACCGACGTAGATCAGCACCTGCACCCAGGCGATGAACTCCGCGGTCAGCAGGAGGTACTCGACGGCGAGGCCGCCGAGCGCCACGATCAGCCAGAGGGCGGCGTGCACCAGCTGCCGGGTCGTGACGGTCACGAGGGCCGCGCCGAGGGTGGCGACGCCGACGAGGACGAAGGCGATCTCCACACCGGTCGGGGAGAGGAAGCCGGGGTGGCTCCCGGCGGCGGCGAGGACGGAGGCGGCTCCGGTGGCGGTCATCACTCCGGTCCCTCCTGGTCGGCTGCCTGCTCCGCCGCTTCCTGTTCGCGCTGGGCGCGGAGCTTGTCCGCCGTCTTGCGGGCGGCGGCGATCTCCTTGGGCTCCTCGGCACCGGGGTCGAGGGCCGGCGGCTCCGGGACCGTCCACATCCAGTCGCGCAGCTTGTCGCGCTCATGGGTGAGTTCCAGGATGTCCGTCTCCGCGTACTCGAACTCCGGCGACCAGAAGAGCGCGTCGAACGGGCACACCTCGATGCAGATGCCGCAGTACATGCAGAGGGAGAAGTCGATCGCGAAGCGGTCCAGCACGTTGCGGCTGCGCTCGCGGCCGCCCGGGGCCGCGGCGGGCATCGTCTCCTTGTGGGAGTCGATGTAGATGCACCAGTCGGGGCATTCGCGGGCGCAGAGCATGCAGACCGTGCAGTTCTCCTCGAACAGCGCGATGACGCCGCGGGAGCGGGGCGGGAGTTCGGGCTGCGTGTCCGGGTACTGCGCGGTGACGGTCTTCTTCGTCATCGCCCGCAGGGTGACGGCGAGGCCCTTGGCCAGGCCTGATCCGGGGATCGGGGGCATTAGCTGATCGCCACCTTCACGATGCCGGTGAGCGCGATCTGCGCGAGGGCGAGGGGGATGAGCGTGGTCCAGGCGAGCTTCTGGAGCTGGTCCTCGCGCAGTCGCGGGTAGCTCACGCGCAGCCAGATGACGACGAAGGCGAGGATGCCGGTCTTCAGGAGCGTCCAGACCCAGCCGAGGCCGTCGGCGCCCAGCGGGCCGTGCCAGCCACCGAGGAAGAGGACGGTCGTCAGTCCGCAGAGCACGACGATGCCCGCGTACTCGGCGAGCAGGAAGAGTGCGAAGCGCAGGCCGGTGTACTCGGTGTACGCGCCGAAGATGATCTCCGAGTCCGCGACCGGCATGTCGAAGGGCGGGCGCTGGAGTTCGGCGAGTCCGGCCACGAAGAAGACCAGGGCGCCGACGATCTGCCAGGGCAGCCACCACCACTCGAACGCGTCGAGGATGCCGGGGAGGGACACGGTGCCGGCCGCCATCGCCACCGAGGCGGCGGCGAGGAGCATCGGCAGCTCGTACGCGAGCAGTTGCGCGGCGGTGCGGAGGCCGCCGAGCAGCGAGAACTTGTTCGCCGACGCCCAGCCCGCCATGAGCGAGCCGAGCACACCGACGCCCATCACCGCGAGCACGAAGAAGATGCCCGCGTCGACGACCTGGCCGACCGCGCCCTCGCCTGGGCCGATCGGGATGGCGACGAGCACGAGGAGGTACGGGAGCAGTGCGACGGCGGGCGCGATCTGGAAGACCCGGCGGTCGGCCTCGGCCGGGACGATGTCTTCCTTCTGCGCGAACTTCACGCCGTCCGCGACGAGCTGGGCCCAGCCGTGGAAGCCGCCGGCGTACATGGGGCCGAGGCGGCCCTGCATGTGCGCCATCACCTTGTGTTCGGCCTGGCCCACGATGAGGGGGACGACCATGAACACGGCGAAAACGACGATGAGGCGGAGGGCGACGTCCAGTACGTCGTTCACTCGGGATCGCCTCCGGTCGGGGGCTTGGGGGGCGGGGTGGTCTCGGGGGGTGTGGGGGGTTTGGGGGGTGTGGGGGGCTGCTCGGTGGAGGGTTGCTCGGCGTTGGGCTGCTCGGGGGTGGCGTCGGGGGTGTCGCTGCGCGGGGCTTGTCCCCTACCCGCCCCTTCCCGAACCGGGGGCTCCGCCCCCGGACCCCCGCTCCTCAAACGCCGGAGGGGCTGGAAGGAACCGGAGCCATCGGGGGAATCCGAGGAATCGGGAGCACCGTGGGACTCGGGGGAGCCGGATGCACCGGGAGCACCGTGGGGTTCGGAGTCACCCGGGTCACCGGAGCCGCCGGAGTCACCCGGGTCACTGGAGCCGCCAGAGTCGTCGGAGTCGCCCGAAGCACCGAGAGCCTCAGAGGCATCGGAAGCACCCTGGGTCTCGGAGGAACCGGAGTCACCGCGGGAAGGAGCACCGGGGACACCAGGAGTGTCGGAGTCGCCAGAAGCACCCGGCTCACCGGGCTCACCGGGCTCACCGGGTTCGCCCGGCGCAACCGCCCCGCCGGCCTCTCGTGTCCCACCCGCCGGCTCGTCGAATGCAGGCCGGGCATCGTGCCACGGCGCCTCCGGGGTACGGGACTCCGACGAGGTCCGGGGCTTCGACGGCGTCCGGGAATCCGACGACGTACGAGGCTTCGAAGGGGTACCGGGCTCTGCCTTGGGGCTCGGCTCCGGCGTGAAACTCGGCTCTGCCTTGGGACTCGGCTCTGCCTTGGGACTCGGCTCTGCCTTGGGACTCGGTTCCGGCGTCGGACTCGGTTCCGACGTGGGACTCGGCTCCGGTGGGGCCGCCTCCGCAGCGTCCTTCGGTGCCTCGCCCGGCTGCACCGACGGCACCGGCTGCACCGGCGGCACCGCAGGCGCCGCGGGCTGCTGGCTCGCCGAGCCCTGGGACACGGAGCGGCTCCGACGCGCTGGAGCGGGAGCGGCAGCGGGTGTCGTCTGCTCGGTCGGTGTCGTCGTGGGCTGCTGGCCCGCCGAGCCGTCGCTCGCGCTGCGGGTGCGGCGGGCCGGGCGGGCCGCGCGCGCCGGGGCAGGTGGGAGCTGGCCCTTCAGCGGGCCCCATTCGTTCGGGTCGGGCACGCCAGGCGGCAGCATCGTGCGGCGCTTCGGGCCGCCGTGCTCCGACTCGCCCGGCTCCTTGGCGCCAGGCCAGGCCTTCGCCACGCGCGCCGCGAGGACGAAGTCCTTGCGCAGCGGGTGGCCCTCGAAGCCCTCGGGCAGCAGCAGCGGAACCAGGTGCGGGTGGCCGTCGAAGCCGATGCCGAACATCTCGTGGGTCTCGCGCTCGTGCCAGGCGGCGCCCGCGTACACGTCGATCGCGGTGGGCAGCACGGCCGCCTCGTGCGGGACGGTCGTACGGAGCAGCAGGCGGCGGACCCGTCCGCCCGCGGCCGGCAGTGCGGCGACATGGGCGCAGACCCGGAAGCCGGTGCCCGGTTCGTCCACCGCGCTCAGCCAGTCGAAGTACGTGCAGCCGAGCCGGTCGCGCGCCGTTTCGAGCGCGGCGATCCAGGACGCGGGCGGCACGTCGACGGTCAGCAGTTCGTACGCCTGCTCCGCCGTCGCGTCCTCGCCGAAGATCTCGGTGACGGCGTCCGGCAGCCGGTCGTATCCCCCGGCGCTCCCGGCGCTACCGGCGCTCCCGGCCCTCTCAGCGCTCTCAGCGCTCTCGGCGCTCCCGTCGGTGGTCACTTCGGCTCCTCCTTCGAGGAGTCAGGGGTCGAGGAGTCGGGAGTCGCGGAGTCAGCGGCCGAGGAGCCGGGCGCGGGCGGGGCCGCTACCAGGCCGCTGCGCAGGGCGGCCGTGGAGGGGCGGCCGCCGCCCGTCGCGTAACGCTCACCCAGCGACTCGCGCGCGATCTTCTCCTGGAGCTTGAGAATGCCCTGGAGCAGGGCCTCCGGCCGGGGCGGGCAGCCCGGTACGTAGACATCGACCGGAATGATCTGGTCGACGCCCTTCGTCACGGAGTACGAATCCCAGTACGGGCCGCCGCAGTTGGAGCAGGCGCCGAAGGAGATGACGTACTTGGGCTCGGGCATCTGCTCGTACAGCCGCTTCACCGCGGGCGCCATCTTGTCCGTCACCGTGCCGGAGACGATCATGAGGTCGGCCTGGCGGGGGCCCGGGGCGAAGGGGATCACGCCGAGCCGGATGAAGTCGTGACGCGCCATGGAGGCGGCGATGAACTCGATGGCACAGCAGGCGAGTCCGAAGTTGAAGACCCAGAGGCTGTAGCGGCGGCCCCAGTTGAGGACCACCTTCATCGGCTCGGGCGCGAGCCTGGACAGCACGCCCAGGCGCTTCGGCTCGGGGAGGAACGTGGGGACGGGCTCGGGCGCGGAGGCCTCGGCGGATTCCGCCTCCGCTCCCGGCCGACCGGCGGACGACGGGCTCGTCACGTCCATTCGAGGACGCCCTTCTTCCATGCGTAGAGCAGTCCCACGGCCAGGAAACCGAGGAAGATGAACATTTCCACGAGCGTCGTCGCCCCGTATCCGGGCGCGGCGAAGACGGTCGCCCACGGGAACAGGAAGATCGAGTCGACGGCGAAGATCACATACAGGAAGGCGTACACGTAGTAGCGGACCTGGGTGTGTGCCCAGCCCTCTCCCACGGGGTCCACGCCGCATTCGTACGTGAGGAGTTTCTCCGGCGTCGGCACCACGGGACGCAGCAGCCGGCCGGCTCCGAAGGCGACGGCGACGAACAGCACGCCGACCACGGCGAGCAGTCCGACCACTGAGTAGCTGTGGAAGTAGTCCGACGCGAGAACGGCCGGTCCCGGCAGCTCCGCTCCCGGCAGGTCCGCCACGTCCGTCACGTCCGCCCCCTCGCTCCCTCAAACCTGTTCGACGATCTGTACGCACGGGAGTCTAGGCCCTGTAAAGGAACGGTAAGCAGTTGCGTCGGGCAACTGGTGGGGTTATCCCCACTTCGCCCCCACCCATGAGCCCCATGGCGTCCGGGAGCCCGGCCCGGCAGGCTGGACACATGACCATGAGCCCCCAGGTGCCCGATCACGACGGGCCGCCTCCTGTCCGCTTCGCCTTCGACCGGTGGACGTGGAAGGAGATCGCGCATCTTCTCGCCAATCTTCCGATGGCCATCGCCGGTTTCGTCTACACCGTGCTGATGGTCTCCATCGGCGTGGGGCTGGCGATCACGGTGATCGGACTGCCCCTGCTCGCGCTGGGGCTCCAGGGCTCCCGGCTGCTGGGACGTGCCGAACGGGGCCGGGCGCGGGGGCTGCTCGGGCTGCGGATCGACGAGCCGAGCCCGCTGGCCCGGGTCCGCCGGGAGGAGGGGTTCTTCGCCTGGCTGTGGTCGAGCCTGAAGGACCCGGTGGGCTGGCGCGCGGCGCTGTACTCGTTCATGCGGCTTCCGTGGGGCGTGGTCACGTTCGCGGTGACGCTCGTGAGTCTCTTCGTCCTGTGGCCGGTACTCCCCTATACGGCGCGGTTCATGGCCAACGCCGACCGCGGCATGGTGCGCGGGCTGCTCTCGCCCTCCGACGAGCTGGAACGCCGCATCGCCGAACTGGAGTCGGACCGGGGCGTGGTCGTCGACACCGCCGCCGCCGACCTGCGGCGCATCGAGCGCGATCTGCACGACGGCGCGCAGGCGCGGCTCGTCGCCCTCGCGATGGGGCTCGGTCTCGCCAAGGAGAAACTGACCGACGACCCCGAGGCCGCGGCCCGCATGGTCGACGAGGCCCACGGCGAGGTCAAGGTCGCCCTCCAGGAACTGCGCGACCTGGCCCGCGGCATCCACCCCGCCGTCCTCACCGACCGCGGACTCGACGCCGCACTCTCCGCCATCTCCTCGCGCTGCACGGTCCCGGTCACGGTGGGGGTGGATCTGCCCGGCCGGCCCGCACAGGCCATCGAGGGCATCGCCTACTTCACCGTCTCCGAACTGCTGCAGAACATCAGCAAGCACAGCGGGGCGCGTACGGCGTCCGTCGATGTGTGGCGGTCTGCGGACCGGCTGCTGATCCAGGTCTCCGACGACGGGCGGGGCGGGGCCTCGATGGACGGCGGTACGGGGATGGCGGGGCTCGCCGAGCGGCTGGACGCCGTCGACGGGCTGTTCGTCCTCGACTCCCCGGTCGGGGGCCCTACGACCGTCACCGCCGAGCTGCCCTGGCGCGACCGGGAGGACGAGAAGGACGCGGCCGCCGGCCGCACGGCCAGGGCCTGAACCGCGCCCGGCCACGCGCGGCGCCCAGGGGTAGGGAAAACCCCCGGTCGAAGAGGGAGACCGTCCTCATGGTGCGGGATCCGTCGGCACAGCACCCTTGAATCAGGCGCACGACCGCACGTCACCGCGCGAAGTTCGTGCAGAGCAACAGAAACAACTGAGCAGCACGGCAACAGCGCAACAGAGCAACAGAGCAAGTCAGCAGCACAGCAGCACAGCAAGTCAGCGGGCGCTCGGAAGCAGACCCAGAGAAGCAGCGGATACGACGGATGCAGCAGAAACGGACGGAACCCATGGCCACGGCATACGGACCGGACACACGGGACCATCAGCGGTCGGGCTCCGGATACGGGGAGCAGCCGGCGCGACACCGCGTCCCGGCCGTGCTGCGGGCCCCCTTCGAGGGCAGGACCTGGCGCGAGTTCGGCTATCTGATGCTCAGTCTGCCGATCAGCGTCGTGCTGTTCAGCTTCGCGATCACCATGACCGCCGTGGGTGCCGGACTGCTCGTCACCTTCCTGGGGATCCCCGTCCTGGCCGCCGGGCTGGCCATGTGCCGCGGCTTCGGCGCGATGGAGCGGGCCAGGGCGCGCGGTCTGCTGAAGCTGGACGTGGCCGATCCGGCGCCGGTGCGGGGCCGGACCGGCGGTCTGATGTCCTGGGTCGGCGCGGTCCTGAAGAGCGGGGTGTCCTGGCGGCACCTGCTCTACGCGCTGCTGCACTTCCCGTGGGCGGTCTTCGCCTTCTGCGTCTCGCTGACCCTGTGGTCGTACGGCTGGGCGGCCCTCACGTACCCCTTGTACTCCTGGGTCTTCCCGGCCTACGTGGGTATCGACGGGGTGCAGCTGTACGGCGACGCCAATCACCAGGTCTATCTGGACTCGTCCGTCGAACTCACGCTGACCAGCGCCTTCGGTCTGGTCCTCGTCGTCGTCACGCCGTGGATCATCCGCGGTCTGGCCTCGGTGGACCGGCTGATGGTGACCGGGCTGCTGGGCCCGTCGCGGCTGGCCTCGCGCGTCTCGGAGCTGGAGTCGGACCGGGGCGTCGTCGTCGACACCGCCGCCGCCGACCTGCGGCGCATCGAGCGCGATCTGCACGACGGCGCGCAGGCCCGGCTCGTCGCCCTCGCCATGGATCTGGGGCTGGCGAAGGACAAGCTGACCGACGACCCCGAGGCCGCGGCCCGCATGGTCGACGAGGCCCACGGCGAGGTCAAGGTCGCCCTCCAGGAACTGCGCGACCTGGCCCGCGGCATCCACCCCGCCGTCCTCACCGACCGCGGACTCGACGCCGCACTCTCCGCTGTGGCCTCCCGCTGCACGGTGCCCGTCACGGTCGAGGTCGATCTGCCCGGCCGGCCGGCGCAGGCCATCGAGGGCATCGCGTACTTCACCGTCTCCGAGCTGCTGCAGAACGTCAGCAAGCACGCCCGCGCCACCCGCGCCACGGTCGACGTCTGGCGGTCGGCGGACCGGCTGATGCTCCAGGTCGCCGACAACGGACGCGGCGGGGCCGGCCCGGCGTCGGGCAGCGGTCTGGCCGGGCTGACCGAGCGGCTGGACGCCGTGGACGGGATCCTGGTCGTCGACTCCCCCGTGGGCGGCCCGACGAAGATCACGGCCGAGCTCCCGTGGCGCGGCTGATCGCCCTCCCGTACCCGGACGCCGGACGGACCCGTACAGCGGGCCGCCCGGCGTCCGGGCGTTCCGCGCCGGGCCGGTCGCGTGACGACTCAACCCTGCGAACGTGCGCGACGTCCCTGCCGATACTGGGATGCTGGACGGCATACGGGTGGGAACAGCGAGCAGTGGGGGATTCAGCGTCGTGGTGGAGGACAGAGTGCGCGTGGTCATCGCCGAGGATTCGGTACTGCTCCGGGAGGGACTCACCCGGCTGCTGACGGATCTCGGGCATGACGTCGTGGCGGGGGTCGGTGACGCGGAGGCCCTGATCAAGACGGTGGGTGACCTCGCCGGGCAGGACGCGCTGCCCGATGTGGTGGTCGCCGATGTGCGGATGCCGCCGACCCACACCGACGAGGGGGTGCGGGCCGCGGTGCGGTTGCGCAAGGAGTACCCAGGGATCGGGGTGCTGGTCCTTTCGCAGTACGTCGAGGAGCAGTACGCCACCGAGCTGCTGGCCGGGTCCAGCCGGGGCGTCGGTTATCTGCTGAAGGACCGGGTCGCCGAGGTCCGTGAGTTCGTCGACGCGGTGGTCCGGGTGGCGCAGGGCGGCACGGCGCTGGATCCGGAGGTGGTGGCGCAGCTGCTGGGCCGGAGCCGTAAGCAGGACGTGCTGGCAGGGCTGACGCCGCGTGAGCGCGAGGTGCTCGGTCTGATGGCGGAGGGGCGGACGAACTCGGCGGTGGCGCGGCAGCTCGTGGTGAGCGACGGCGCGGTGGAGAAGCACGTCAGCAACATCTTCCTGAAGCTGGGGCTCTCCCCCAGCGACGGCGACCACCGGCGCGTCCTGGCCGTCCTGACCTATCTGAACTCCTGACGCCGCGCGTGATGACGCCCGCTATTATCTGACGGGTAGTCAGGTAATAGCGGTGCCGGGGACCGGGAACGGCCCGAAGAGGCGGAACGGGAGATTCCCTCCCGGGTGTCTCCAGCGAAGATCCGCCGATGGGCCGGGCGGCTGGTGAATCATGACGGAACAGCGCCGAAAAGCGTCTCAAAACGCCGTCCAATATGCGATCGGCCACAGGAAGGCGACCCTTACAGACGTAGGGTGGGGCTCGGGACCGCCGGCGGGCCGGATGGTTCCGAGTTGCCGCGCCGAGGGAGGTCCAGTAAGTGACCAGCCAGGTCAGTAGCCCAGCCGATCAGGCCGATGAGGCCAGTGAGGCGCTCGTAGGGGGACAGCGTGCCCCCCAGTCCGCAGCAGGCACCGGCGAGAAAGAGATCCGTCGTCTGGATCGGGTGATCATCCGTTTCGCGGGTGACTCCGGGGACGGTATGCAGCTCACGGGTGACCGTTTCACTTCGGAGACCGCGTCCTTCGGGAACGATCTCTCCACGCTGCCGAACTTCCCCGCCGAGATCCGAGCCCCCGCAGGAACCCTGCCGGGCGTCTCCTCCTTCCAGCTCCACTTCGCCGACCACGACATCCTCACCCCCGGCGACGCCCCCAACGTCCTGGTCGCGATGAACCCCGCCGCACTGCGGGCCAACATCGCCGACGTACCACGCGGCGCCGAAATCATCGTCAACACCGACGAGTTCACCAAACGCCCCATGGCAAAAGTCGGCTACGACACCAGCCCGCTGGAAGACGGGTCCCTGGAGGCCTACAACGTCCACCCGGTGCCACTGACCACCCTCACGATCGAGGCACTGAAGGAATTCGGGCTCTCCCGCAAGGAAGCCGAACGCTCGAAGAACATGTTCGCGCTCGGACTCCTCTCCTGGATGTACCACCGCCCCACCGAAGGCACCGAGACGTTCCTGCGCGCCAAGTTCGCCAAGAAACCACAGATCGCCGAAGCCAACGTCACCGCGTTCCGCGCCGGCTGGAACTTCGGCGAGACGACCGAGGACTTCGCCGTCTCCTACGAGGTCGCACCCGCCACCCAGGCCTTCCCCACCGGCACGTACCGCAATATCTCGGGGAACCTCGCCCTGTCCTACGGCCTGATCGCCGCCGGCCGACAGGCCGACCTACCCGTCTACCTGGGGTCCTACCCGATCACTCCGGCGTCCGACATCCTGCACGAACTCAGCAAGCACAAGAACTTCGGCATCCGCACCTTCCAGGCGGAAGACGAGATCGCGGGCATCGGCGCCGCACTCGGTGCGGCCTTCGGCGGAGCGCTGGGAGTCACCACCACCTCCGGGCCCGGGGTCGCCCTCAAGTCCGAGACCATCGGCCTCGCCGTCTCTCTCGAACTCCCGCTCCTCATCATTGATATCCAGCGGGGCGGGCCTTCCACGGGGCTGCCGACCAAGACCGAGCAGGCGGACTTGCTCCAGGCGATGTACGGGCGCAACGGGGAAGCACCGGTGCCCATCGTGGCGCCGAAGACCCCGGCCGACTGCTTCGACGCGGCACTGGACGCCGCCCGGATCGCCCTGACCTACCGCACCCCGGTCTTTCTCCTGTCCGACGGCTATCTGGCCAACGGATCCGAGCCGTGGCGCATCCCGGAGACCGACAGCCTCCCCGACCTGCGCGTCCAGTTCGCCGGCGGACCCAATCACGAACTGGGCGACGGCACCGAGGTGTTCTGGCCCTACAAGCGCGACCCACAAACCCTGGCCCGCCCCTGGGCCGTCCCCGGCACCCCCGGCCTCGAACACCGCATCGGCGGCATCGAGAAACAGGACGGCACCGGCAACATCTCCTACGACCCCGCCAATCACGACTTCATGGTCCGCACCCGACAGGCCAAGGTGGACGGCATCGAGGTCCCGGACCTGGAAGTCGACGACCCGGCGGAGGCGAAGACGCTGGTGCTGGGGTGGGGATCGACGTATGGCCCCATCACCGCTGCCGTGCGGCGGCTCCGGGCCGCGGGACGGCCGATCGCGCAGGCTCATCTGCGGCATCTCAACCCGTTCCCGCGGAATCTCGGCGAGGTGCTGAAGCGTTACGACAAGGTGGTCGTCCCGGAGATGAACCTCGGGCAGCTGGCCATGCTTATCCGGGCCAAGTACCTGGTGGACGCGCACAGTTACAACCAGGTCAACGGCATGCCGTTCAAGGCCGAGCAGCTTGCGACGGCCCTCGAGGAGGCCATTGATGGCTGAGACCAACGAACTCTTGTCGCTGGTGCCTAAGACCGAGGCCAAGCAGTCCATGAAGGACTTCAAGTCCGACCAGGAAGTGCGCTGGTGCCCCGGCTGCGGCGACTACGCCGTCCTCGCCGCCGTGCAGGGCTTCATGCCCGAGCTCGGACTGGCGAAGGAGAACATCGTCTTCGTCTCCGGCATCGGCTGCTCCTCCCGCTTCCCGTACTACATGAACACCTACGGAATGCACTCGATCCACGGCCGTGCCCCGGCCATCGCCACCGGGCTCGCCTCTTCCCGGCGGGATCTGAGCGTCTGGGTGGTCACCGGCGACGGCGACGCCTTGTCGATCGGCGGGAACCATCTCATCCATGCCCTGCGCCGCAACGTCAACCTGAAGATCCTCCTCTTCAACAACCGGATCTACGGACTGACCAAGGGCCAGTACTCCCCCACTTCCGAGGTCGGCAAGATCACCAAGTCCACGCCGATGGGCTCGCTCGACGCGCCCTTCAACCCGGTGTCCCTGGCGATCGGGGCGGAGGCGTCCTTCGTCGCCCGCACCGTCGACTCCGACCGCAAGCACCTCACCAGCGTGCTCCGCGCAGCGGCCGACCACCCCGGCACAGCACTCGTGGAGATCTACCAGAACTGCAACATCTTCAACGACGGCGCCTTCGAGGTCCTCAAGGACCGCGAGCAGGCCCAGGAAGCCGTCATCCGACTGGAACACGGCCAGCCGATCCTCTTCGGCACCGACAACTCCAAAGGCGTCGTGCGGGACACCCTGACCGGTGACCTGAACGTGGTCGCGGTCACCGAGGACAACAAGTCACAGATCCTCGTCCACGACGCACACGCCCCCAGTCCCACGACCGCGTTCGCCCTGTCGCGCCTCGCCGATCCCGACACCCTGCACCACACCCCGATCGGCGTGCTCCGCAGCATCGAACGACCCGTCTACGACACCCTCATGGCCGACCAACTCGACACCGCGGTCGAACAGCAGGGCAAGGGCGACCTCGGTGCCCTGCTCGCAGGCAACGACAACTGGACGGTCGTCGGCTGACACCGGCCCGTCGCGCCTCGATGCGTCGGCCGTGCCCGTCACGGGCACGGCCGACGCATCTTCGTTTTCACGTGGCGGCGCGTGCCTACGCGTCCTGCTTCTGCCCGTCGTACGCCGTGCGCGCCGCGTCCACCGCGTCCAGGCTCCGCTCCGACCAGCGCGCCAGCGCCCACACCTGCTCGGCGGCCTCCCGGCCGAGCGTGGTGAGGCTGTAGTCGACCCGCGGCGGGATCACCGGCTTGGCGTCCCGGTCCACGAAGCCGTCGCGCTCCAGCGTCCGGAGTGTCTGCGCCAGCATCTTCTCGCTGACCCCGCCGACCTCGCGGCGCAGCTCGCTGAAGCGGTACGAGCGCTCCAGCAGGGCGGCCAGCACGAGGACACCCCAGCGGCTGGTGACGTGTTCCAGCACCAGCCGGGACGGGCACATCGGCTCCCGCACATCGGGCCGTCGCTCCAGGTTCCTTACGCTCATACCAGTACCTTACTTCAAAGTGGGTACTTTCGTTTGGTTAGCGCCACCCTTAAGGTGAGTACCAGAACGCACGAACAGGAACATGAGCATCTAAAGAGGAGAAACACCCCATGAGCATCGTCGTCACCGGAGCCACCGGAGCCCTCGGCCGCCTCGTCGTCGAGCAGCTGCTGACCACCGTCCCCGCGAGCGGCATCGCCGCCGTCGTCCGCGACAAGGAGAAGGCGGCCGCTCTCGCCGCCCGCGGCGTGGAGCTCCGGATCGCCGACTACAGCCACCCCGAGACGCTGGCCGGCGCCTTCCGGGCCGGCGACCGGGTGCTGCTCATCTCGGGCAGCGAGGTCGGCAGCCGCGTCGCGCAGCACTCCGCGGTCATCGACGCGGCCAAGGCGGCGGGCGTGGCACAGCTCGCGTACACCGGCATCCTGGGCGGCCCGGACGCGGACTTCGTGCTGGCCGACGAGCACAAGGTGACCGAGCAGCTGATCCTCGACTCCGGCCTTCCCCACACCTTCCTGCGCAACGGCTGGTACACGGAGAACTACACCGCGAACCTGGCGCCCGTCCTGGCGCACGGCGCCGTCGTGGGCAACGCGGGCGACGGCAGGATCGCCTCCGCCACCCGGGCCGACTACGCGGCCGCGGCCGCCGCCGTCCTGACCGGCGAGGGCCACCTCGGCAAGGCCTACGAGCTGAGCGGCGATGTCGCCTGGTCGCTGACGGAGTACGCGGCGGTGATCGCCGAGGCGTCCGGCAAGGAGATCGTCCACAACGACGTACCGGCCGCCGTGCACCAGGAGATCCTGGTCGGCGCCGGTGTGCCCGAGGGCTTCGCGGCGGTCCTCACCGATGTGGACGAGGCGATCCGGCGCGGGCTGCTGGCCCACTCCAACGGCGACCTGGCCCGGCTGATCGGCCGCCCCACGACCCCGCTGGCGGAGACCGTCGCCGCCGCGGTCGCCGCCCAGTAACTCGCGCAGGCCACCCGGCAGGGCGCACCGACCGCGCAAGTCCCGCAGGCCCCGCAAGCTCCGGCGGCCCCGCAGGTGCCGCAGAACTGGATCCGGCCCGGTGTCATGACCGTCTGGCGATACGGCAATGACACCGGGCTCCGTCGGCGCTACCTTCATCTGGTCGGCGGAGCCGTCGGCGGACACCTGCCAGGAGGGGCCCGTGCAAGGGAAGAACGAACAGCGGGCGGGGCTCCTGTCCGGCATCGCCGCCTACGGCCTGTGGGGGGTCGTCCCCCTCTTCTGGCCGCTGCTGAAGCCGTCCGGCGCGATCGAGATCCTGGCCCACCGCATGGTCTGGTCGCTCGGCGTCGTCGCCATCGCCCTGCTGGCGCTGCGGCGCTGGTCCTGGATCGGCGAACTGGTGCGGCAGCCGCGGAAGCTGGCGCTGATCACCGTCGCCGCGGCCGTGATCACCGTCAACTGGGGCCTGTACATCTGGTCGGTGAACAACGGTCACGTCGTCGAGGCGTCGCTCGGATACTTCATCAACCCGCTGGTCACCATCGCCATGGGGGTCCTCCTCCTCGGCGAACGGCTGCGCCCGGTGCAGTGGGTGGCGGTCGGCACCGGCGTGGCGGCCGTGCTGGTGCTGGCGATCGGGTACGGGCAGCCGCCGTGGATCTCGCTGGTCCTGGCGTTCTCCTTCGCGACGTACGGCCTGGTGAAGAAGAAGGTCAACATGGGCGGCCTGGAGTCGCTCACGGCCGAGACCGCGGTGCTGTTCGTGCCCGCCCTCGGCTATCTGGTGTGGCTGGGGACGCAGGGCGATTCGACGTTCACCTCGGAGGGCGCCGGCCATGCGGCCCTGCTGGCCGGGACGGGGCTGGTGACGGCCGTTCCGCTGATCCTGTTCGGCGCGGCCGCGATCCGCGTCCCGCTCTCCACGCTCGGCCTGCTGCAGTACCTGGCGCCGGTCTTCCAGTTCATCCTGGGCATCCTGTACTTCCACGAGGCGATGCCCGCCGAGCGCTGGGCCGGATTCGGCCTGGTCTGGCTGGCCCTCACGCTGCTGACCTGGGACGCGCTGCGGACGTCGCGGCGCACGAGGGCCCAGGCGTTGGCCGCCCGGCTGGCCGCGGCCATCCCGGCCGCTCCGGCCGCCCCGGCCGCCCCGCCCGGGACCGGGGCTCCCGCCTCCGATCCCCACTCCAATCCCGCGTCTAAAATTATTACCTAGTTGCTTTTCTTACTCGGTTGCGTTTCTCTTGAGGTCCACGGAAGCGCAACCGAGGAGTACGCATGCCCACATCCCCGACCACCGTGCTGATCGTCGGCTCCGGGCCGACCGGGCTGACCCTGGCCATCGAGCTCGCCCGGCGGGCCGTCGACGTACGAATCATCGACAAGACGCCCGGCTTCCCCCGCAGTTCACGGGCCAAGGGCCCCAATCCGCGCTCGCTGGAGGTCCTGGAGGACCTCGGTGTCGTCGGGGAGGTACTGGCCGCGAGTTCGGCGCCGCTGCCGATGCGGAAGTACCGGAACGGGGTGCCGATCGCCGACGCCGCCCCCTTCGCCGACGCGCGCCCGACGCCGGACGCCCCCTACGACCGGCCCCGGATGATCGCCCAGTGGCGGCTGGAGGAGATCCTGCGCGCCCGTCTCGCCGAGTACGGCGTGCGGGTCGAACTCGGCTCCGAGCTCGTCGGACTGGCCGAGGGCCGCACGTCCGTGACCGCCGCCCTCGCCGGCGGCGGGGAGATCGAGGCGCGGTACGTGGCCGGCTGCGACGGCGGGCACAGTGCGGTGCGCAAGCTGCTCGGCGTCCCGTTCGAGGGGAAGACCGACGAGACGCAGATGATGGTCTGCGGCGACGTCGAGGCGGAGGGCCCGGACCGCGGCTTCTGGCACCAGTGGTTCGACGAGGACGGGGCCGTGATGCTCTGCCCGATCCCCGGCACCCGCTCGGGCTGGTGGTTCCAGGCCGGCCCCGAGACCGACGCCTCGGGCGCCCCCGTACCCCCGTCGCTGGACAGCTTCCGGCGCCTGTTCACCAAGCACACCCGGCTGCCGGGCAGCGGCCTGTCGGATGCCACGCTGCTCTCCACCTACCGGGTCAACGAGCGCCTGGCGGAGCGCTACCGGGTGGGGCGGGTGTTCCTGGCGGGCGACGCCGCCCATGTGCACTCCATCGCGGGCGGACTGGGGATGAACACCGGCATCCAGGACGCGTACAACCTCGGCTGGAAGCTCGCCCGGGTCGCCTCGGGCCGGGCGGATCCGGCCCTGCTCGACACCTACGAGGAGGAGCGGCTGCCCATCGCCGCCGATGCCCTGGACCTCAGCGCGGAGCGGCTGCGCGCCACGATGGAGGCGATCAGGAAGCCGGGCGGCGGGCTGGACTCGGCGGTCTCCGAGCGGACCAACGGCCTCGGCGGCGGCTACCGCTGGAGCTCCCTGGCCACCGGCGGCGGCACCGGCCGGCTGCGCGCGGGCGACCGCGCCCCGGACGCCCCCTGCCGCGACCTCGCCACCGGCACTCCCCGCCGGCTGTTCGAAGCCTTCGCCGGACCGCACTTCACCCTGCTCGGCTTCGGACCGGGCACGGCACAGGCCCTGCGGGAGGCGGCCGGGGCGCACGACGGCGAACTGCGGGCGTACGGCGTGGACGTGGGCGGTCCGCACGGCCTGGCCGACGACGGCGGGCACGCCCGCACGGCCTACGGCATCGGCCCGGACGAGGACCTGCTGGTGCTCGTCCGCCCGGACAACCACGTGGCCCTGATCATCCCGCCCGGGGACCTCGGGGCGGTCGGCGCCTACCTGAACGGTGCGGCATTGGAGCGAGCTTGAGCGCGTCACGGCGGGTCATCCCGCTCTAACACTCCGCTTATCTTTTCCTCATACTTATGACCCGATCCCTGCGCACCTCCGGAACGTCCCGCACGCTCCTGCGCACCGCCACCACCACCGCCGCCCTGTCCGCCCTGACGCTCCTGGCCTGCGGATTCGCTCCCACCGCAGGCGCGGACGACACGGTGCAGACCGTCAACCCGTCGGGCCTCGGCCCGGCGGGCCCCTGGTTCCGGCTCCAGGAAACGACTCCCGACCGGGACCCGGGCCTCCACGAGGTCTCCCCGAAGCCCGACCCGGTCCATCTGAACGGCAGCCTGCACCTGGCCATCGGTGCGGCCCAGCAGGCCCAGGCCGCCCACTACTTCAACGCGACGTGGACGCCCGTGCCCATGCGGCCGCTGCTGGACGCGGGCATCTCCTACTGGGCGTACACCTCCACCGAGGGCTCCACGACCACCACCATCGGCGCCAACCTCCAGCTCCCGGCCTCCTGCGGCGGGTTCACCACGCTGTCCTTCGAGCCCGGCGCCAACACGGACGTCAAGGGCGAGGCGCTGAAGCCGGACACCTGGCAGGAGTACCGGTTCACCGCCGACTCGGTGATGCGTACCTCGAACGCGGCGGCCGGCATCCCGGCCGGCGGCAGCGCCCCGCTGTCGGTCTTCGTCGAGAAGTGCGAAGGCGCGTACGGCGTGATCGCCAACATCGGCCGGCTCGGTGACGCGAACGGCACGCTCAACACCTACGTCGACAACATCACCGCCCAGGGCACCACCTGGGACTTCGCGGTCACCGGCCGCGCCACGGCGGCGCTCACCGTCCCCGAGGAGATCCAGGCCGGCGACGGCCCCCGTCCGGCCGACGCCTCCTACACCGACCCGGCGGACGGACCGCAGTACCCGGGCATCGGCACGCACCTGACGCTCAAGGGACCGGCGGGCCTCCGGACCGACCAGCTGACGGTGGTGTCCGAGGGCTCCGAGGTCCCCCTGACCCGGGAGACCGACGGGACGTTCACCGGCGAGCTGCGGACCAACCTCCGGGCGGGCGGCACGCTGGAGCCCGGCGGCAGGGCGGGCGCCGCGTTCACCCTGACCGCCGCCGATGACGCGCCCACCGGCCCGCTCGACGTGACGGCCGAACTGACCGTCACCATCGCCGGAGCCGACGGGCCCCGGCGCACGGGCGTGAGCGCGACGGACCACACGCGGATCACCGCTGCCGACGTGGAGCCCAGCCCGTCACCCAGCCCCACGCACCCCCACCACCCGAAGCCCACCCCGCCCGGCGGCGGCCACGGCGGCGGCCACTGGGGCGGCGACAACGGCGGCCACGGCGGCGGCGGTCACGGCAACGGGCCCATGCCCAACGGGCCGGTCGACGCGGGCGACGGCTCCACCGCCCTGACCGGCACCGGCTCGGCCGGTCCGATCGGTACGGGCCTGATGGCCGGGGCGGCCGGCCTGCTGGCGGTCGCGGCAGCCGCTCTCGGCGGCCTGCGCACGGTCCGGCGCCGGCGCGGTTGAGCGCCCGCGCCGCGCGGGAACGGCCCTCGCGGCCGTTCCCGCGCCCGATCGCGGCGGCCGGGCTGGTCCCGGCCGCCGCGGCGGCACTCGTCCTGCTCCTGGGCTCGCCCCTGACGGAGCCCCGCGGGGCCGCGCCCCGGCCCGGACCCGCCTCCACGACAGCGGCCCCCCTGCCCGCGGCCCGCCCCGTCCGCGTCGACATCGCCGCCCTCGGGGTCAGCGCCCCGCTGGTGGACCTGACCCTGGACAGCCGGGGCAAGCTCGGCGTGCCCGACCCGGCAGAGCGCAATCTCGCGGGGTGGTACCGGGACGGGGTGACGCCGGGCTCCCCCGGCACCGCCGTCGTCGTCGCCCACGTCGACACCCCCACCGGCCCCGCCGCCTTCGCCGGACTCGACACGCTGCGCCCCGGCGCGACGGTCGACGTGCGCCGGGCGGACGGGACCGTCGCGGCGTTCCGCCTCTACGCCGTCGAGGAGTTCGAGAAGAGCGACTTCCCCAGCGCACGCGTCTACGGCCCGGCGAAGGACGCCGAACTCCGCCTGCTCACCTGCGGCGGCTCCTACGATCCCGAGGCCGGCGGCTACCAGTCGAACGTGGTGGCCTTTGCCCGGCTGATCGCGGTTCACCCGCCGGATCCCGGCCTTCCGGGGAAGAATGATTCCCATGACTCTTGACTGGAAAGTCGTCGTCGACTCGGCCGACCCGCACGCCCAGGCCGGATTCTGGTCCGCCGCCCTCGGCTACGAGATCGAGGACAACAGCCCCCTGGTCGAACGGCTCCTGGGGCTCGGAGCCGTACCGGAGGCCATCACGACGACCGCGCACGGGCGGCGGGCCTGGCTCGACCTGGCCGCGGTGCGGCACCCGGACGATCCGCACGAGGAGGAGAGCGGGACGGGGCTGGGCCGGCGGCTGCTGTTCCAGCGCGTCCCCGAGCCCAAGACGGTGAAGAACCGCCTCCACCTCGACCTGCACGCCGGCCCTGACCGCCGCGACGCGGAGGTGGCCAGGCTCGAGGGCCTGGGCGCGACCGTGGTCCGCAAGGTGGCGGAGCCGGGCGGGACGTGGACGGTGCTCACCGACCCCGAGGGCAACGAGTTCTGCGTGCAGTAGCCGGAAGCAGGCAGTGCGCAGCAGGCGGTAGCAGGACGGTGCGGCGCGGTATGACCGATGGGGGCCGGACGGCCCACGCGGGACACGGACGGATGACCGGGCCGCACCCCCTGAGCAGGGGTTCGTTGATCAGCCCATGAAAAGGATCATGACCGTGGTGCCCCTTGCGATGACCCTCTGCGCCACGGCGGCGGGGACGGCCGCCGCCGACGAGTGGGACAGCCACAACGCCCCCGTCGTCGCGCTCATCAGCACCGGCCAGATCGACGACCCCTTCGAGGACGTCCTGGAACACGCGCTGAACTTCGGCGACGGACACAGCTGGGGCTGACCCGGGCGGACATCCACCCGGGCGGACGTTTCCTCCGGACATACGGGACATGCGTCCGCACTGGGCCGCCCACCCGGGCAGACCGAACCGTCGCCGCAGGTCAGAGCCGTACGACCGGTTCCGGATCTCCCTACCCTTGATCCATGCCCCTCCCGCCCGCATATGCCATCGTCGCCACGGACCTGGACGGCACCCTGCTGCGCCGCGACGACACCGTCAGTCCCCGCTCCCGCGCCGCGCTCGCCCTGGCCGCGGCCGCCGGGGCCCGGCATCTCGTCGTCACCGGGCGGCCGGTGCCGGGTGTGCGGGAGCTGCTCGCGGGGCTGGGCTACCGGGGGCTCGCGGTCTGCGGACAGGGGACGCAGCTGTACGACGCCGGGGCGCGGCGGATGGTCCACGCGGCCACGCTGGACCGGGAGGCGGCGGACGCCGCCATCGGGAAGATAGAGGCCCAGGTCGGCCCGGTCTTCGTGGCGGTGGACCAGGACGGGACCGAGGGCCGCACCCTGATCGGGCCCGGGTATCTGATGCCGCACCCGACCCTGCCCGCGCACCGCACACGGCACCGGGACGAACTGTGGGCGGCCCCGATCGTCAAGGTCCTCATCCGCCACCCCGGCCTCGACGACGACACCCTGGCGGCCGCGGCCCGGGCGGTCGTCGGCGATCTGGCCACCGTCACACTGTCCGGTCCCGGCACGGTCGAGCTCCAGCCGTACGGGGTCGACAAGGGCGCCGGGGTCGCGCTCGCCGCGGAACACCTGGGGCTGGACCCGGCGACGGCGATCGCCTTCGGGGACATGCCCAACGACACGCCGATGTTCAGCAGTTGCGGGTACGGGGTGGCGATGGCCAACGCACATCCGCTCCTGCGGGCCGCGGCCGACGAGGTGACGCTGTCCCACGAGGACGACGGGGTCGCGGTGGTGCTCGAACGGGTCTTCCGCTGATGACAGCCACCCGTCGGACCTGACCGGGGACGTCCGCGCGGCACGCGCCCCTCAGGCGCCGCCGAACAGCCCGCCGAGCAGCCCGCCCAGGAGACCACCGAGCGGTCCGGGGTCCGACGCCGTGTCCCCGTCGTCCGGGTCGGCTTCCTCCTGCGGGTCATCGCCGGCGGATCCGGAACCACCGGATCCGCCACCGCTTCCGGTCGCCGGGGAGGGGTCAGGCCCGGCCGACGGCTCGTGCGGTGCCGGGGCGGGCGGGGGGACGACGGGGCTCCCTTCAGCGCTGTCCTGCGTCTGTGCCGGCCGCTCGGGCGTCGAGGGCTTCCCGGTCGCTGGGGCCCCGGTGGTGAGCGCGGCAGGGGTGTCGGGGCGCTCGGCGGTCTTCTCCGCAGAGGTCTCCGCGGACTCGGGCTGCGCGGTCCATCCGGTGGCCTTCGGCCACACGCCGTACGGCAGCGCCGAAGGAGCGTCCTGGGGTTCGGCGGCCGGAGCCGTACCGGTCCCGGCAGCCGTCGGGGCCGGACGTGCTTCCGCCTCACGGTCCAGGCCCATCGCACGCGGCAGTTGGAGGAAGGGCGCGCTGGAATCGACGCCGATCAGCGTGGCGATCACCGTCGTGGCGTAGCAGGAACAGACGATCGCCCCGATGACGCCCGCGCGGCGCCAGCTCCGGCTGCGCCGTCCGGTGGCGTCGACGAAGACCGGCCCCCCGGACCGCGCGGCGATTCCGGGGCGCGTTCCCGGGGACCGATCAGCGTCACCCGGGCCGGGGCTGCCGGAGCGCGGTCCGCCGTCACGCGGAGCGATGCCGCCGGGGCGCGGTCCGGGCATCCGGTCCTCGTCGCCGCCGGTACCGGGCGCCTCCGCACCGAAGGCCGCGGCCAGGTCGTCCCACGCGCCCCCGCCGGCGAGTGCGCCCACCCTCTCGCGCACCCCCGCATCGCCCTTCGCGTCGGTTCTCGCGTCCTCGGCCTCGTCCACTGACTCGCCGCGCATGCCCACCCCGTGTCGCCCCCTTGTGCCGGCCCGCCGAAACGGTGCCGGCAGAGCTGGTCGTCGCCGGGGAAGGCGCCGAGTGGCGCGCGAGAGTGACCGGCATCCGGGCCCGGCCGTTCCACCCCACTGAGGAGTTCGGTCCCAACAGCCTTACGGATTGGTGCGATTGAAATATTTTTAGGAGCGCTTCGCCGTACCGACCCGGCCGCCCGTCACGACGCCCTCAGCTCTGCACGGCCCCCAGCGAGCGCAGCACATGGGCGACCAGGGCCGCGACCGCCTCCGGGTCCTGCATCGGCTTGCGCAGCACATGGCGGTAGTAGACCGGCCCGTAGAGCATCTCGACCGCCAGCCGCAGATCGGCGCCCGGCGGGATCTGGCCCTGGTCCTGGGCGCTGCGCAGCCGCCCGACCGCCGCCTCGAAGCGGGGCTCGATGAGCTGGGTGCGAACCGTTTCGGCCAGCTCGTCGTCGTGGTGGACCTCGGAGAGTATGCCCGCGTACGCGGGACCGAAGGGCGGCACGGAGAGCACCCGGACCGCGCCCGTCACATGGGTGTGCAGGTCGCCTGCGATGTCACCGGTGTCGATGAACGGGGTGGCGCTGACCAGTTTCTCCGTGAACGCCTCCAGCAGTACCGCGCTCTTCGACGGCCACCAGCGGTAGATCGTCTTCTTGCTGACACCCGCCCGGGCCGCGATGGCCTCGACGGTGACGCGGCCGTACCCCTTCTCCGTGCAGAGATCGAGGGCGGCCTCCAGCGTCGCCCTGCGTGAGCTCTCGCTCCGGCGCAGTGAACTCGGCGATGTGATCATTCGGTGAGCATAGGGCTGTTCGAGCCAATCCTTGTTGACAGTCCGTCGCCAGAAGTCGAACAATGCTCAAGCGGAAACGGAACGTACCGTGTCGGCTCGTTCCTGCGCCTTGCTGCGCTTTCGCACCGTTCGTGCCGTTCGTGCCGCGACGAGCCGATCGGGGGACGGCTCGCCCGGCCGACGGTACGGGTGCCGGAGCCGCTCCCAGCCGGGCACTCCCCCGGCTGCCGGACCGTTTCAGGCCGTGATGTCCTTCGCCGTGAACCGGGCCCAGGCCGCCGTGCCGAACACCGCCGCGTACAGCCCCTGGAGTCCCAGGTTCTTCAGCAGGCCGTCCCAGTAGACGGGTTCGCGCAGCAGGTCGGCGAAGGACAGCCAGTAGTGCGGGAAGAGATACGGGTGGATCCCGCTCAGCTGCGGAATGGTGTCCAGGATCTGCACCGTGATCAGCACCCCGACCGTCGCCGCCATGGCCGCGATGCCGCTGTTGGTGAGGGTCGACACGAAGAGTCCGAGCGCCGCGAAGCCGATCAGTGACGCGGCGACCGCCACCGCGACGAACACCGCCCGCAGCAGCCCCTCGCCGAAGCCGATCCGGGTCCCGGAGATCGTCGTGACCTCCCCGACGGGGAACAGCAGCGCGCCCACGGCCAGCGCCGAGGCCGCCACGACCAGGGTCGCGATCAGGCAGAAGGCCAGCGTGGTCGCGTACTTGGCGAGCAGCAGCCGGGTCCGGCCCGCCGGTGCGACCAGCAGGTAGCGCAGCGTTCCCGCGTTGGCCTCGCCCGCGATCGAGTCGCCCGCGACGACGCCCACGGCCATCGGGAGGAAGACGGGGAGCGTGGCGGCGAGGGCGGCGAAGACCAGGAAGAGACCGTTGTTGGTCACCTGGGAGAGGAAAGCGGGTCCGGCCCCGCCCTCGCCGGGTCCGGCCGACGAGCCGTCGGACGTCTCGATGCGCACCGCGATCCCGATCAGCACGGGGACGGCGGCCAGCACCCCGAGCAGGGCGAGGGTGCGCCAGCGGCGCAGGGTGGTGGTCAGTTCGGACCGCAGGATGCCGAGGGTCCACAGCGGGTTGCGGCGGACCGGAGCGGTGGCCGCGGCGGGTGCGAGTTCAGCCTGCGACATCGAATCCCTCTCCGGTGAGTGCGACGAACGCGTCCTCCAGCGAGGCCCGTTCGACGCCGAAGGACCGGACCCGGACGCCGTCGTGCACCAGGGCCGCGTTCAGGTCGGACAGTTCCACGGAGCCCGGCGGGGAGTCCGCGCGCACCCGGTCGCCGTCGACGGTGACGCCGCCGATCCCGTGCTCCTTGAGGACGCGGGCGGCGTCGGCCGGGTCGGGGGTGGTGACGGCGAGCCGGCCCCGGGTGCCCGCCGCGAGGTCGGCGACGGACCCCTGCGTGAGCAGCCGGCCCCGGGCCATCACCGCCGCGTGGGTGCAGATCTGCTCGATCTCGTCGAGGAGGTGGGAGGAGAGGAAGACCGTGGTGCCCTCGGCGGCCAGTTCCCGGACGAGGGCGCGGATCTCCCGCATGCCCTGCGGGTCCAGGCCGTTGGTCGGCTCGTCCAGGACGAGCAGCCGGCGGGGCCGGAGGAGGGCGGCGGCGAGGCCGAGGCGCTGCTTCATGCCCAGTGAGTACGCCCGGGCCTTCTTGCCTGCCGCGGCGGCCAGGCCGACCCGCTCCAGGGCGTCGCCGACGCGGGTGTTCCGGGTGCGCGGATCGGCGGTGGGGTCGGCCCGGTCGTAGCGCACGAGGTTGTCCCGGCCGCTCAGGAACCCGTACAGCGCCGGTCCCTCGATCAGCGCCCCGACCTGCGGCAGCACGCTGCGGGCCGCGCCGGGCATGGGGCGGCCCAGGACGCTCGTGGTACCGGATGTCGGCTCGATCAGGCCCATCAGCATCCGGATGGTGGTGGTCTTCCCGGAGCCGTTGGGCCCGAGGAAGCCGAAGACGCTGCCGCCCGGGACGGTGAGGTCGAGCCCGTCGACGGCGAGCTGGCCGCCCCGGTACCGCTTGGTGAGCCCCTGCGTCTCGATCACGGGCACGGTGTCCGCCCCTGTCATGGTCTGCTCCCCACGGATCGCGCCCGCCCCGCCGTATGGAGGCTACGGCGGGGCGGGCGGACTGTGCACCGGGTGGCGCACGAGATGGTGGACGAGGTGGTGTCAGCCGGCCTTGTTCGCCGCGTTCACCAGCGCGTCCTTGGTGACCGCGCCGACGTACACCCGGCCGTCGTCCGTCATCAGGGCGTTGACCAGGCGGGTCTTGAAGACCGTGCCCGAGCCGAACTTCCCGGTGACCTTGTCGCCGAGGGCGTCCAGGAACTGCTGCGCCTCGGCCGGTACCTCGCCCGACTCCTTCGTCGGGAGGGCCGCGCCGCCGGGGGTCTTGATCTCGGCGATGCTGTTCCAGCCCTCGCCGATCACGTTCATCCCCTCGAAGGCGCCGAGGTCGCCCTTCGCCTTCTCGGCCTCCGCCTCGGCCTTCCCGTGCTCCTTCGCCTCGTCCGCCTCGGTCACCTTCGCGCCCTTGGGCGGGGTGAAGGCGAAGGAGGACGCGTCGGGCTTCTTGAAGTCGACCGAGGTGAAGCCGGCGTCGACTGCCGCCTTGCCGCCGCTGCTGGGCTGCAGGGTGAACTTGAGCGGCACGCCGTTCTCCGCGTCCACCGCGACGGTGATCGAACCGATCGTCGAGCCGCTCTGCTCCGGCTTGATGACCAGCCGGTACGCGTCGCGCCCGGCGACCTGCGCGGTGCCGCCGACCGTGACGGACGTGGTGCCGTCGGCGGCCTTCAGCGCCTGCTCGGCGAGCGCCTTCGGGGTGGTGGGCACGCCGTCGGGTGCGGCCTTCTCCTTGTCCCGGCCGGCCTCGCCCTCGGCGTGGTAGACGCTGTTCGACTTGCTGTCGTACGCCCAGACCTGGTCCCCGTTGTGGATCAGGCTGTACTCGGACGCCTGGTCGAGGATCGAGACCCGCTGCTTGTCGGGGCCGTCGGCGGCCACCCGCAGGGTGTGGGTGCCGGACGCCAGCTCCGTGAGCTTCGTCTGCGGGTCGGCGCTCGCGCCGCCCCGGTCGCCTCCGCCGTCCGGGACGAGGGAGCCGGCCAGTCCGCCCATGGACGGGATGCCGAGGTCCGTGCTGATCTTCACCGTGCCGGAGAGCTGCTGCGTGTCCGAGGCGGCGATCTTCTCGATGAGCTCCTGGGCGGTGATCTCCGGCAGGTCCGGGTCGCCGGAACTGGCGAGCGCCGGGACGAGCCCGATCGTGGCGGCCGCCACTCCGGCCACCGCCACCGGGACGATGTAACGCACCGCCTTGCGGCGGTTCGCGACGGATCCTCGGGTCCCGTCCGCGACCGTGCCGTTGGTCTCCGCGCTGTCGTTCGGTGCCATGTGTGCCCTACCTCCGTGGTCGGCGGCTTCCGTCGGGATGCACTCGTCCACTCCGTGCCGCCATTCTCACCCGTTTTGGTCAGGAGTGGTTGTTCTCCATCTGACCAAATCGGGCGGCTTCAGGCGTCAGCCCCCGGGAGCAACTCCGCGTACCTCTTCGGGATGACACCGCGCACCGTTTCCTCACCCGTCCCGTAGGGGTCGCGGCGGCGGTGCGTGGAGCGGCGCTCAGCCCGCGCGGTGCACCACGGCGTCGCACATCTCTTCCAGGGCGGCCTTGGCGTAGCAGGAGGGCAGCGGCGCGAGGGTGGCCCGCGCCTCCTCCGCGTACCGGACGGTGTCGCGTCGGGCCTGTTCGAGCGCGGGGTGGGCGCGCAGCCGGCGCAGCGCCTCGGCGAGGCGGTCCGGGTCGCCGAGGTCCCCGTCCAGCAGCTCGACGAGCTCCAGGTCGTCCGGCTTGCCGTCGGCCGCGGCCTGCGCCCTGAGGTGGAGGACGGGCAGGGTCGGGATGCCTTCGAGGAGGTCGGTGCCGGGGGTCTTGCCGGACTCGTGGGAGTCGGAGGCGATGTCGAGGACGTCGTCGGCGAGCTGGAAGGCGACGCCGAGGCGCTCGCCGTACTGGGTGAGGGTGTCGGTCGCCGACTCGTCGGCGCCGGACATCATCGCGCCGAACCGGCAGGCCACGGCGATCAGCGAGCCGGTCTTCCCGCGCATCACGTCGAGGTAGTGCTCGACCGGGTCGCGCCCGTCGCGCGGGCCCGCGGTCTCCAGGATCTGGCCGGTGACCAGGCGCTCGAACGCCTCCGCCTGGATGCGGACGGCCTCGGGGCCGAGGTCGGCCAGGATGTGCGACGCGCGCGCGAAAAGGAAGTCGCCGGTCAGCACGGCCACCGAGTTGCCCCAGCGGGTATTGGCGCTGTCGACCCCGCGGCGCACGTCGGCCTCGTCCATCACGTCGTCGTGGTACAGCGTCGCGAGGTGGGTCAGCTCGACGACCACGGCGGCGGGCACCACGCCCGGGGCGTCGGCGTCACCGAACTGGGCGGCCAGCATCGCCAGCAGGGGCCGGAACCGCTTGCCGCCCGCGCGCACGAGGTGCTGCGCGGCCTCCGTGATGAAGGGCACCTCGCTCTTGGTGGCATCGAGCAGCCCCGACTCGACAGCAGCCAAACCGGCCTGGACACCGGCCTCAAGAGCCTGGTCCCGCACGCTCAGTCCGAACGGCCCGACGACGGTCACGAGGGGATCTCCTGTCTGCTGACGATCACACGGAATGTCGATGTGTCGCTGTCATCACTCAAGTCAGCGTATCCGGTCCCCTTTGGATCACCGTGGGCGCCTTCCCGCCACCGCCGGTATGTTCGGGATCAGCTCATACGATCAGGAGTTGTCCCTTTGTCCCACACCGCCGCAGACACCGAACCCACCCAGCCACCGCCGGGCGACGACCACGCCTTCTTCGGCCAGCCACGGGGTCTGATGACCCTGTCCGGCCTGGAGGTGTGGGAGCGGTTCTCGTTCCTCGGCATGCAGGCGATCCTGGTCCTCTACTTCGCCGACGCCGTCAGCAACGGCGGCATGGGCATGGAGGCCGGTACCGCCGCGTCCGTATCCGCCGCCTACGGCACGCTCGTCTACCTGGTCTCCGTGGCCGGGGGCTGGCTGGCCGACCGGATCCTCGGCTCGTACCGCGCCGTCCTGTACGGCGGCATCCTCATCGCCATCGGGCACTACGCCATGGCGGTGCCCACCGATGTCATGACCTGGGTCGGCCTGGGCCTGATCAGCGCCGGAACGGGCCTGCTCAAGCCCAATGTCGCCACCATGGTCGGCAAGCTCTACCGCACCGACGACGAGCGCCGTGACGCCGGCTTCGCCCTGTACTACATGGGCATCAACATCGGTGCCTTCCTCGGCCCGCTGATCACCGGCTGGCTCGGTGACCACGCGAGCTGGCACTGGGGTTTCTCGGCCGCCGCGTTCGGTATGACGCTCGGCCTGATCCAGTACGTCCTGGGCCGCCGTCACCTGGCCGGGCGTAAGAACGCCGCCGAATTCCCGCTGGCCCCCGGACCCATGCGCCGGGCGGTCCGGCTCATCGTCATCGGCGTCGTGGTGGTCGCCGCGCTCGCCACCGTGCTGGCCCTGGCGGGCTGGCTGACCATGGACCGCTTCGTCGACCTGCTCACGATCGTCTCCGTGATCGCGCCGGTCGTCTACTTCGTGGTGATGTTCCGCAGTCCCCGGGTCACCTCGGAGGAGCGCGGCAGGCTGCGCCCGTACGTGGTGCTGTTCCTGGCCTCGGTCGTCTTCAACTTCATCCTCTTCCAGGCGTACTCGACGATGATGCTGCTGGCGTCGACCAACGCCCGCACGGAGATCTTCGGCTTCCACTTCCCGGCCAGCTGGTACGCCTCCGCGCTCGGCGCCTTCGAGGTGGCACTCGCTCCGGTGGTCGCAGCCGTCTGGGCGAAGATGGGGCCCCGCCAGCCGCACGCGTCCAACAAGATCGCGATCGGGGTGATCCTCGGCGGGCTCTCCTTCCTGCTGATGGTCCTGCCCACCTCCGGGCACTCCTCGGACACGTACAAGATGGCCGCCTGGTGGATCGTCGGCTCGTACCTGCTGCTCGGGCTCGGCGACATCCTGCTGGAGACCTCCGGCATGTCCGCGACCACGAAGCTCGCCCCCAAGGCGTTCGCCAGCCAGACGATGGCGCTCTGGTTCCTCTCGCTGGCCCTCGCCAACGGCATCCAGGCCCAGATCGTGAAGCTGTACGGCGAGGTCTCCAACCCCGCCTACTTCGGTGTCAATGGCGCTATCGCGGTGGCGGCCGGTGTGGCCGTCATCGCCGCCGCACCCTGGCTCAAGCGCACCATGCACCCCGTCCACTGAGGTTCCCCATGCACATCCAGACCGTGTTCCCGTACGAGACGACCCGCGAGGACATCTACATCCCGCTGCCGGACGGCACCCAGCTGTACGCCCGGATCTGGCGGCCGGTCACCGACGAACCCGTGCCCGCGCTGCTGGAGTACCTGCCGTACCGGCTGAGCGACTGGACCGCGCCGCGCGACTGGCAGCGCCATCCCTGGTACGCGGGCCACGGCTACGCCTCGGTCCGGGTGGACGTGCGCGGTCACGGCAACAGCGAGGGGATGCCGGGCGACGAGTACGACGCGACGGAGCTCGCCGACGGGGTCGCCGTCATCCACTGGCTGGCGCAGCAGGAGTGGTGCTCGGGCCGGGTCGGCATGTTCGGCATCTCCTGGGGCGGCTTCAACTCGCTCCAGCTCGCCGCGCTCGCCCCCGAGCCGCTGAAGGCGATCGTCACCGTCTGCTCGGCGGACGACCGCTACGACAACGACGTCCACTACATGGGCGGCTCCGTCCTCGCCGTGGACATGCACGCCTGGGCGGCGACCATGCTCGCCTTCGTCTGCCGTCCGCCGGACCCGGCGGACGTCGGCGACGACTGGCGGGAGATGTGGCTGAACCGGCTGGAAGCCGTCGACCCCTTCATCCACACCTGGCTGGCCCACCAGACGCGCGACGACTACTGGAAGCACGGCAGCGTCTGCGAGGACTACTCCGCCATCCAGGCGAACGTCCTCGCGGTCGGCGGCTGGCACGACCCGTACCGCGACACCGTGCTCCGGCTCGTCGAGCACCTGGACCCGGCGAAGGTCCGCGGGCTGATCGGCCCCTGGTCGCACCAGTACCCGGACCGCGGGCTGCCGCCGGGGCCCGGCATCGGCTTCCTCCAGGAGACGCTGCGGTGGTGGGACCAGCATCTGAAGGACCAGGACACCGGCGTCATGGCGGAGCCGCTGCTGCGGTCCTGGATCAGCGAGTCGCACCGGCCGGCGACGGTCTACGAGACGCTGCCGGGCCGCTGGGTCGGTGACACCAGCTGGCCTTCGGAGAACGTGGCGCCGGTCGCGTACGCGCTCCAGGGCGGGCCGCAGACCGTCGACTCGCCGCAGCAGACCGGGGTGGACGCCGGACGGTTCTTCCCGTTCGGCAACGACGCCGACCTGCCGCCCGACCAGCGGGACGAGGACGCCAAGTCGGTGTGCTTCGAGTTCCCGGTCGAGGCCGCCCCGATCGAGATCCTGGGCCGGCCCAGGGTGAGGCTGCGGATCCGGATGGACGTGCCGCGCGGCCAGGCGATCGCCCGGCTCTGCGACGTCGCCCCGGACGGCTCGTCCACCCTCGTGACCCGCGGCGTCCTCAACCTCGCCGCCCGCAACGGCCGCGACCGCACCGAGGACTGGCCCGTCGGAACCACCGAGGACGTCACCTTCGAGCTGAACGGCATCGGGCACACCTTCCCGCCCGGCCACCGGATCAGGCTCGCGGTCTCCTCCTCGTACTGGCCGTGGATCTGGCCGCAGGCCGGTTCGAAGGGCTTCACCCTGGACGCCGACGGCAGCTTCGTCGAACTCCCGGTCCGCCGGCACACCGAGGACCCCTCGATCCGCTTCGAGGAGCCCGAGCAGTCGGAGCCGCTCGGCGTCGTCTTCCCCGTCACCCTCGACGAGCAGCGGCCCGAACGGCTGGTGGTCCGCGATGTCGCCAAGGGCGAGTGGCGGATGGAGGTCGACCCGCGCTACGGCGGCACCCGGGTCTACCCGGACGGCCTGGAGTTCACCGAGGACGCGGTGGAGACGTACACGGTCCAGGAGAGCGATCCGCTCTCGGCGCGCACCCGTTCCGACTGGACGATCCGGCTGCACCGGCCGGAGATGTCCTGGGACGTGCTGGTCGAGACGCGCTCGGAGATCTCCGCCGACGCGAGCGACTTCATCACCTCCAACGAGGTGGTCTGCAAGGAGGGCGGCGAGGTCGTCTTCCACCGGACCTGGGAGAAGCGGATTCCGCGCACCGCCGGGTGAACCCACCGCCGTGTCCCCGTACACACGGGGATACGGCGGAACTTTCCGGGCATTGGGGATGGTTGGGGCACTGCCGCGTGGGGATGTCCCCCACGTAACGTGTCCCCCAAGCGACCTGGAAAGCGAGGCAGCAACAGATGCCCGAGCAGAGCAGCCCGCTCGAACTGGCCGAGGGCGATCCCTTCGGTCCGCACAACCTTCCGTACGGTGTCTTCTCCACCCCCGACCGCCCCGGCGAGCGGCGGGTCGGTGTCCGCATCGGCAACCACGTGCTGGACGCCGGGGCGGCCGCGCACGCGCTGGGCTCGCCCTACGCGCAACTGCTGGCCCAGACCGACCTGATGCCGCTGCTGGCCGCCGGCCGCACCGCCTGGAGAGATGTACGCCGCGCGCTGACCGCGTGGGTGACGGTCCCCGCCCACCGCGCCGACATCGAGCCGCTGCTGCACCCCGTCGAGTCGGTGACGCTCCACCTGCCCTACCGGGTCGCGGACTACGTGGACTTCTACGCCAGCGAGAACCACGCCACCAACGTCGGCCGCATCTTCCGCCCCGACGGCGACGCTCTCACCCCCAACTGGAAGCACCTGCCGATCGGTTACCACGGCCGGGCGGGCACGGTCGTGGTCTCGGGCACGGACGTGGTGCGTCCGGCGGGGCAGCGCAAGGCCCCCGCCGACCCGGCGCCGGTCTTCGGCCCGTCCGTGAAGCTGGACATCGAGGCCGAGGTCGGTTTCGTCGTCGGTGTCGGCTCGGAGCAGGGCCGGCCCGTCCCGCTGGCCGACTTCCGGGAGCACGTCTTCGGCCTGTCGCTGCTCAACGACTGGTCGGCGCGCGACATCCAGGCCTGGGAGTACGTCCCGCTGGGCCCGTTCCTCGGCAAGTCCTTCGCCACCTCCGTCTCGGCGTGGGTGACACCGCTGGAGGCCCTGGACGCCGCCCGGACCGCCCCGCCCGCCCGTGACTTCCCGCTGCTGCCCTACCTCGACGACGCGGACGAGGAGGAGCCCGGCGGCTTCGACCTCCGGCTCTCCGTCGCGATCAACGGGCAGGTCGTCGCGGAGCCGCCGTTCTCCACGATGTACTGGACGGCCGCCCAGCAGCTGGCGCAGATGACGGTGAACGGCGCCTCGCTGCGCAGCGGCGACCTGTACGGCTCCGGCACCATCAGCGGCGCCGAACCGGCCCAGCGCGGCTCCCTGCTCGAACTCACCTGGAACGGGCGCGATCCGCTCGAACTCCCGGAGGGCAAGCGGACGTTCCTGGAGGACGGGGACACGGTGACGCTGACGGCCTGGGCCCCGGGACCGGACGGCACCCGGGTCGGTCTCGGCGAGGTGACCGGCCGGATCGTGTCCGCGCCATGATGCCGCCGCAGCCCGCACCGACGCTGCCCGAGGAGCTGATGCTGCTCGCGCTGGACCCGGTGCGCGGCAAACCGTTCTGCCGCGGCCGTTTCCTGGAGTACGCGATGGCCGGGGCGGCCCTGGCGGAGCTGGAGATCCAGGGGCGGATCACCGGCGGGGGCGGCCGCTTCCAGGTCGCCAATCCGCTGGACCCGCCGGACCCGGTGCTCGCCGGGGTGATGCGGAGCCTGCCGGCACCGGGCAAGGGCGGCCGGTTCTCCGGGGTGTCGGCCAAGGGCTGGGTCCGGCACGCCGGACGGCAGGTCGAAGGCATGTATCTGGACGCCCTGGTGGAGCGCGGCATCCTGCGCCGGGAGACCCACCGCTTCCTCGGGCTGCTCCCCTACCACCGCCACCCGGTGGCGGCGAAGGACCTGGCCGCTCAGGCCCGGCAGCAGTTCGTCCATGCCGAGATGGCGGGGTTCCCCGACCACCGCGGCCGGGCACTCGCCGCCCTCGTCTCGGCGGCGGGCCTCTCCCGCTTCGTCGGCACCGACCGCGGCAGCCGGAGCGCGATGCGCCGCCTGGTCCTCGATCAGTGGCCGGCCCACGCGGTGCTGCGCAACGTCCGCCAGGACAGGTCGAACCAGTCGGGCGGCGGCGGGTAGGACAGCGCCCGGTGACGGTCGCGACGGCCGGCGCCGGTGGCAGATCTTCCGCCACCGGCCCCGTCGCCGCAGGTCACAGCCCTCGCGCCGGCATCCCCAAGTGGCGCAACACTGTGGCAACACCAACTCCCGCACGGCGTCGGTATGGTCCACCGCATGCCAGCCGAACGCATCCGTGAGCACACCGTGCCGGTCGCCGCCGCCCGCCGGCGCCGACTGCGCGCGGACGGTGCCCGGCTCCTCGCCGACCTGCTGCGCCACCAGGTGCGCACGGGTGCGTTCCCGGGCGGTGTCCTGCCGTACGAGGACACCATCGGCACCGACTACCGCGTCTCGCGCAACACCGTCCGCCAGGCGCTCGACCTGCTGCGCGGCGAGGGGATCGTCGAACGGCAGCCGGGGGTCGGCACCGTCGTCGTCGGCGAGAAGTACCCGCACGCCGTGGACCGGCTCCAGGGGCTCGCCGAGACCCTGCACGAACACGGCCGGGTCACCAACGAGGTCCGTACCGTCGGACCGGTCCCCGCGCCCGCCCCCGTCGCCCGGCGGCTCGGCGTCGACGAGCACACCGACGTGCTCTACATCGAGCGCCGCCGGCTGCTGAACGGGCTGCCGCTCTCCCTCGACCTCACCTACGTCCCGATGGACCTCGGCGCCGGGCTGATCGGCGCCGACCTGGAGAACACCGACGTGTTCCGGCTGCTGGAGTCGCTGACCGGGCAGCCGCTGGGCAGCGCCGACATCACCCTGGAGGCCGTCAACGCCGACGCGCACTCCGCCGCCGTCCTGGAGACCCCGCGCGGCTCCGCAGTCCTGATGCTGGAGCGCCTCACCCATCTCGCCGACGGGCGCCCCGTCGACCTGGAGTTCATCCGCTTCCGCGGCGACCGCATCAGCATGAACGGCGTGCTGCACCGCGACTCCTGAACCCCTTCCCTTCCCTCCCCCTTTCCCTGGAGCCCCGCCATGCCTCTGGCGCCCCAGCGGGCCGACGTGCCCGTGACCATCGACGAGTCGAAGTGCATCGACGGCTGCACCCTCTGCGTCGACATGTGCCCGCTCGACTCCCTCGCCATCAACCCGGAGAGCGGCAAGGCCTTCATGCACGTCGACGAGTGCTGGTACTGCGGCCCGTGCGCCGCCCGGTGCCCCACCGACGCGGTGACCGTCAACATGCCCTACCTCCTGCGCTGAAAGGCCCGACTCCCATGCGACGCAAGGCATTCGGCGCACTGTCCGGCGCCGCGCTGCTCGTCACCCTCACCGCGGGCTGCGGTGGCGGGGCGAACGCGGACGACAGCGGCACGGTCACGGTGACCGTCGGCTACCAGTCCCGGACGATCAACACCGTCACGGCCGGCACCCTGCTGCGTTCCCTCGGCTACTTCGAGGACGAGCTGCGCAGCCGCGGGAAGCGGGACGGTGTGACGTACAGGGTGGAGTGGCAGGACTACGCCACCGGCGCCCCGATCACCGCGCAGATGACCGCCGGAAAGATCGACATCGGTTCCATGGGCGACTTCCCCCTGCTCATCAACGCGGCCCGCGGCAAGCAGCTCGACCGCCCCACCCGGCTCGTCTCGGTCACCGGCTACAACCTGGCCGGCGGCCTCAACACGGTTGTCACAGGACCGGATTCGAAGCTGGACTCGCTCACCGACCTGCGCGGCAAGAAGGTATCCACCAGCGTCGGCTCGGCGGCCGACGGCACCCTCGTCCGCGCCCTCCAGCAGGCCGGTCTCGACCCGGAGAAGGACATCCGCAAGCTCAACCAGCAGCCGGCGGTGGGCGCTTCGGCACTCCAGGCGGGCAGCGCGGACGCCCTGTCGCAGTTCGTGGCGTGGCCCGGGCTGCTCGCCTTCAAGGGCCGGGCGAAGGCGCTGTACGACGGCGCCGAGCTGAAGCTGCCGACCTTCCACGGGGTCACGGTCCGCCAGGACTTCGCGAAGAAGCGGCCGGCGGTGGTGGAGGACTTCCTGCGCGCCCAGGGGCGGGCGACCGACTATCTGCACGAGCACCCGGTGGCGGCGTCCGAGTCGGTCGCGAAGGCCACCGGGCTGCCGGCCGAGGTCGTCCACCTCTACAACGGCGCCCAGGGCATCGCCACCTTCGACACCACGCTGAAGCCCGCCCTGATCGCGGCGCTGAAGAAGGACGTCCCGGTGCTGCGCTCGGCGAAGCTCGTCGGTGATGTCGACGTGGACGCGTTCGTCGACGACAGCTATGTGAAGCGGGTGTACGGCTCCGGCTACGCGAAGGCCCTGGCCGCGGGTCCGCCCGCCCGGCGCGGCGGCGAGGTGTGGCTGAAGGGGAAGGACACCACGACGGCGTTCGCCGGCTCCGCCGAACTGCTGCGGTACGTGGCCGCGCACCGCGACGCGGTCCGGGCGGCGTACGTCCCCGACGCGTCCACCGGCACCCTGTGGTTCGCGGACCGGGCGGTGTGGGTCGCCGACGGGGACGCGCTGCGCCCGTACGTCACCGGCTCGGCCGCCCGCGCCGACGTGAAGGCCCACCCGGGCGCCCGCACGGTCCCGTACGCCACCGCGCTGAGCCTGGCCCGGTCCGCGTCATGAGCGGCCGGTGGTCCCTCGTGCGCCGGGCGCTCTCGCTCGTCGCGGCGCTCGCCCTGTGGCAGGCGCTGACCTCCTACGACATCAACGTGTGGCTGCGCTTCGAGCAGTTCCCCACGGTGACGGAGGTGGCCCGCGCCTACGCGGACCGGATCACGGGCGACACGTACTGGCAGGACCTCACCGACAGCCTGACCAGGATCGTCACCGGGTTCACGCTGGCCGCCGTCCTCGGCGTCACCGTCGGCACGGCCGTCGCCCGCTCGCGGCTCGCCGCCGATCTGCTCGGCCCGGTCCTCGAAGTGCTGCGCCCCGTCCCGGCGATCGCGCTCGTCCCGGTCGCGATCCTGCTCTTCCCCAGCAACGAGCAGGGCATCGTCTTCATCACCTGCACCGCGGCGTTCTTCCCCGTCATGGTCTCCACCCGGCACGCGGTGCGGGCGCTCACACCCGTGTGGGAGGAGGCCGTGCTGACGATGGGCGGCGGACGGTGGCGGATCCTGTGGTCCGTCGTGCTGCCCGGCGCGCTCCCCGGCATCCTCGGCGGTCTGTCCGTCGGCATCGGGGTGTCGTGGATCTGCGTGATCTCCGCCGAGATGATCTCCGGCGAGTACGGGGTCGGTTACCGCACCTGGCAGGACTACACGGTCGTCGACTACCCGGGCGTCTTCGTCGGCATGGCCACCATCGGCCTGCTCGGCTGGCTGACCTCCACGGCCGTGGAACTGCTCGGCCGCAGGCTGACCCGCTGGCTGCCGCGTACGGAGAACCGCCCGGCCGCTCCGGTACGCCGCCGGCCCGCCCCGGCGGCGGCCGCCGTCCTCCCGGCCCGTGCGGCACAGGAACAGGAACAGGAACGGGTGCGCTCATGATCACCGAATCCCACGGCGTCCGGCTCACCCTGCGCGGCGCCACGCTCGGCCGGGCCGGGGTGCCCGTCCTGGACGGGGTCGACCTCGACGTCGTCCCCGGCGAGATCCTCACCGTCGTCGGCCCGTCCGGCTGCGGGAAGTCCACCCTGCTGCGCACCCTGGCCGGGCTGCTGCCCGCGCTCGGCGGCGAGGTGAGCCAGGACGGCGAGCCCGTCACCGCGCCCTGCGCCGAGCGGGCCCTCGTCTTCCAGGACGACGCGCTGCTGCCCTGGCGCACGGTCCGCGCCAACGTGGAACTGCCGCTCGCCATCCAGGGGGCGGGGCGCGGCGAACGCCGGGAACGGGCCGCGTCCTGGCTGGCCCGGGTCGGTCTGGAGGAGCACGCGACGAAGCTCCCGCACCGGATCTCGGGCGGTCAGCGCCAGCGCGTCCAGCTGGCCCGGGCGCTGGCCGCCGGGCCGCGCGCGGTCCTGATGGACGAGCCGTTCGGCGCGCTGGACGCCCAGACCAGGGCCGGGATGCAGCAGCTGCTCGTCGATGTGCTGCGGGGCACCGGCGCCACGGTCGTGTTCGTCACGCACGACGTGGACGAGGCGCTGTTCCTCGGCGACCGCGTCGCGCTGCTCTCCACCGGCCGGGTGCTGCCCGTGCCACGCCCGCGCGAGCGCGCCGCCCACACCGATCCGGCGACGGTCGCGCTGCGCCGCGAGGTCCTGGAATCCCTCACCTCCTGAACTCCCCTCTCCCGAAAGGCCCTCCCGTGCAGATCCCCGCCCTCGCCGACGCCGAGGAACTCTCCTGCGACGTGCTGGTCGTCGGCGGCGGCACGGCCGGCACGATGGCGGCCCTCACCGCCGCCGAGCGCGGCGCCTCGGTCCTCCTCCTGGAGAAGGCGCACGTGCGTCACTCCGGCGCCCTCGCCATGGGCATGGACGGCGTGAACAACGCCGTGATCCCCGGCCGCGCCGAACCCGACGACTACGTCGCCGAGATCACCCGCGCCAACGACGGAATCGTCGACCAGTCCACCGTCCGGCAGACCGCGACGCGCGGCTTCGCGATGGTGCGGCGGCTGGAGTCGTACGGGGTGAAGTTCGAGAAGGACGAGCACGGCGAGTACGCGGTCCGCCAGGTCCACCGCTCCGGCTCGTACGTGCTGCCGATGCCCGAGGGCAAGGACGTGAAGAAGGTCCTCTACCGGCAGCTGCGCCGCCGCGAGATGCGCGAACGCATCCGGATCGAGAACCGCGTCATGCCCGTGCGCATCCTCACCGGCGACGACGGCCGGGCGATCGGCGCGGCCGGCTTCAACACCCGCACCGGGCAGTTCGTGACGGTCCGCGCGGGCGCCGTCATCCTCGCGACCGGCGCCTGCGGCCGCCTCGGCCTGCCCGCCTCCGGCTACCTCTACGGTACGTACGAGAACCCGACCAACGCGGGCGACGGCTATGCCATGGCGTACCACGCGGGCGCCGAACTGACCGGCATCGAGTGCTTCCAGATCAACCCGCTGATCAAGGACTACAACGGCCCGGCCTGCGCGTACGTCGCCAACCCCTTCGGCGGCTACCAGGTCAACCGGCACGGCGAACGCTTCGTGGACTCCGACTACTGGTCCGGGCAGATGATGGCCGAGTTCGCGGCGGAGGTCGCCTCCGACCGCGGGCCGGTCTACCTGAAGCTGAGCCACCTCCCGGAGGAGTCCGTCAGCGCGCTGGAGACGATCCTGCACTCCACCGAGCGGCCCACCCGCGGCACCTTCCACTCCGGACGCGGCCACGACTACCGCACCCATGACATCGAGATGCACATCTCCGAGATCGGCCTGTGCGGCGGCCACTCCGCCTCCGGCGTCCGCGTCGACGACCACGCCCGCACCACCGTGGACCGGCTCTACGCGGCGGGCGACCTGGCCTGCGTCCCGCACAACTACATGATCGGCGCGTTCGTCTTCGGCGATCTTGCGGGCGAGGACGCGGCCCGTTTCACGGCGTACGAGGGCGAGTTGCCGGCCGAGCAGCTGCGCGCGGCCCACGAGCTGGTCTACCGGCCGCTGCGCAACCCGGACGGGCCGCCGCAGCCTCAGGTCGAGTACAAGCTGCGCCGCTTCGTGAACGACTACGTGGCCCCGCCGAAGTCGGGCGCCCGGCTCGGGATCGCCCTGGAGTCCTTCGAGCGGATGCGCACGGACCTCGCGGAGATGGGTGCGAAGACCCCGCACGAGCTGATGCGGTGCGCGGAGGTGTCGTTCATCCGGGACTGCGCGGAGATGGCGGCACGCTCCTCGCTGGCCCGCACGGAGTCCCGCTGGGGCCTCTACCACGAGCGCACGGACCATCCGGAGCGGGACGACACGGACTGGTTCCACCACCTGGACCTGTACAAGTCTGCGTCCGGGGCGATGGAGTTCACCGCCCGCCCGGTGGCTCCCTACCTGGTCCCGGTGGAGGGCTTCGCCCCGGCCGGGGGGCCCGTGCGGCGGATCGGCGAGGTGGAGCCGGAGGGGGTGGGGACGGCGGGGGCGCGGGACGCGGCGCCGGTGTCCGGCTCCGCGCGCAGGGCCTCTCCCGCCGCGGGCGGTGTCGCCCCCTCCACCTCGCCGCGCATCCTGGAGCTGCTGGCCCTGGCCGAGGGCGAACCCGAACTGGCGGCCCTCGCCCCCTACCTGGCCGACCCCGACCCGGCCGTCCGCCGCGCCGCCGTCGCCACGCTGACCGAGTCGACCCCACCGGGCGCCGGCCCCGCCCTGGCGGGGGCGCTCGCCGATCCGGCCGTGGCCGTACGGGCGGCCGTCGCGGCGTCCCTGCGCGAACTGGTCGAGGTGCTGGAGCCCTCGCCCGCCCTGCGCACGCCCCTGGTCACCGCTCTCGCCTCGGCCGACCCGGTGGTCCGCGCCGCCGCCCTCGACACCCTGCGCGCGCTGCGGCTCGGGGACGCGGAGCTGTACGCCGGCACGCTGGACGACCCGGATCTCGATGTGCGGGTCGAGACGGTCCGGGCCCTGGTGTCCGTGGACGCGGTGGAAGGGCTGGTACGCGCGGCCGCCGACCCGGCCCGCGAGGTGCGGGTGGCGGTGGCGAAGGGGCTCGCCGCCGTCCGCTCCCCCGCCCCGGCCCCCCTCGACCCGCTGCTGGACGACCCGGACGCGCTGGTCCGGGCGGCGGCGCTGGCCGCGCTCGCGGGGACGGGGTGCCCGCCCTCGTACGCCGAGCGGGCGGTGGCCGCGCTGACCGACCCGGCCTGGCGGGTACGCGCGGGCGCGGCGACGGCCCTGTCCTCGGCGGACCCGGACCGGGCGGTCACCCCGCTGGCCGAGGCGCTCGACGACCGGAACGCCGATGTCCGCAAGGCGGCGGTGCTGGCGCTGCTGCGTCACCCGGGCGACTCGGCGGCGCGGAAGGCCCTGGCGGGGGCGGTCACGGATGCGGACGCGGATGTGCGGGCGTATGCGGGGCGGGGGGTGGGGGTCAACGGCGCGTGACTCGTTCACACGTTCAGGCAGGCCCGAGCCGGTTCCGTGCGGATACGCTGGACGGACCCGCCAGACTCCGGCCCATGGGAGCACTGATGAGCGTCGAACCCGAGGCCCCCGAGCCGCGGTGGGTGGTTCCGCCCGTGGGCGGCTGGACCGCCGATGACCTGGACACACTCCCGAATCTGCCTCCGCACACGGAGCTGATCGACGGGAGCTTGGTTTTCGTGAGTCCGCAGACCGTTTTCCACGAGCGCGCGATCGACTACCTGAAATGGCAGTTGCAGTCGCTGGCACCGCTCGATCTGGAGGTCTTCCGGGAATTCACCATCGACGTCGACTTCCAGAACCGGCCCGAACCCGATGTGGTCGTCGTCCGCGGCGACGCGGTCGAGAGTCTGCGGCAGACCCGGTTCCCCGCGAGCAGCGTGCTGCTCGCGATCGAGGTCGTGTCCGACGAGTCCGTCACCCGTGACCGGGAGACCAAGCCCGTGAAGTACGCACGGGCGAGGATCCCGCACTACTGGCGGGTGGAGAACCAGGACGGCCGTGCGGTCGTCTACGTCTTCGAGCTGGAGCCGGCGACCGGGGCCTACACCTCCACCGGCATCTTCCACGACCGGATGAAGGTCTCTGCGCCCTTCCCCGTCGATCTCGACCTCACCGCGATCGTCTCGCGCCGCCGGGCGGCGGACCCGCAGTAGATCCGCCGTACCCCCGCCCCAGCCTCACTCGTACTCCGGCGGTTCCTCGTCCCAGCCGAACTCCGGGTCGGCTGCCGGGGCTGCGGCCGGGGTTGTCACCCGGGCCGGGGCGGCAGGGGCCGAGGCGGGGGCCGCCTCCGGGGCCGCGGGTGCCGCTTCGTCCGGGAGACCGGCCAGCACCTCCAGCACGCCCTCCCCGTACGTCGCCAGCTTCTTCTCGCCCAGTCCGCTGATCCCGCCCAGCTCGCCGAGCGACGACGGGCGCAGGGTCGCGATCTCGCGCAGCGTCGCGTCGTGGAAGATCACATACGCGGGCAGGCCCAGCTCCTTGGCCTGGGCGCCGCGCCAGGCGCGCAGGGCTTCGAAGACCGGAAGCGCCTCCGGCGGGAGCTCGGCGGCGGCCGCCGAGGACTTCGCCTTCCGCTCGCCCTTCGAGGAGGAGCGGGACGACGTGGGCTTCTTCGGCTCCTTGCGCAGCAGCACCTCGCGCTCCCGGCCGAGCACGGTGCCGCTCTCCTCCGTGAGCACCAGCGTGCCGTACTCGCCCTCGACTGCGATCAGGCCCTGGGCCAGCAGCTGCCGGACCACGCCCCGCCATTCCGCCTCGGCCAGCTCCTCGCCGATGCCGAACACCGAGAGCTGGTCGTGGTCGAACTGGATGACCTTCGCCGTCTTGCGGCCCAGCAGGATGTCGATGATCTGGCCGGCGCCGAACTTCTGCCCGCGCTCCCGCTTCAGCCGGACCACCGTCGACAGCAGTTTCTGGGAGACCACCGTGCCGTCCCAGGTCTCGGGCGGGGTCAGACAGGTGTCGCAGTTGCCGCAGGCGGCGGTGACGGGGTCCTGGCCGAAGTACGTCAGCAGCTGGGCCCGGCGGCATTCGACGGTCTCGCACAGCGCCAGCATGGAGTCCAGGTGGGCGGCGGCCCGGCGGCGGAACGCCTCGTCGCCCTCGCCGCCCTGGATGAGCTTGCGCTGCTGGACGACGTCCTGGAGTCCGTACGCCATCCAGGCCGTGGACGGGGCTCCGTCACGCCCGGCGCGGCCCGTCTCCTGGTAGTAGCCCTCGACGGACTTCGGCAGGTCGAGGTGGGCGACGAAGCGGACGTCCGGCTTGTCGATGCCCATGCCGAAGGCGATCGTCGCGACGACGACGAGCCCCTCCTCGCGCAGGAAGCGGGACTGGTGGACCGCGCGCGTGCCCGCGTCGAGACCCGCGTGGTACGGGACGGCCTCGATGCCGTTGCGGCAGAGGTACTCGGCGGTCTTCTCCGTGGAGTTGCGCGAGAGGCAGTAGACGATGCCCGCGTCGCCGGCGTGCTCCTCCTGGAGGAAGGTCAGCAGCTGCTTCTTCGGGTCGGACTTCCCCACGATGCGGTACTGGATGTTGGGCCGGTCGAAGCTGGCCACGAAGTGCCTGGCGTCGGGCATGCCCAGGCGCTGGGTGATCTCGCGGTGCGTGGCATCGGTCGCCGTGGCCGTCAGGGCGATGCGCGGGACGTCGGGCCAGCGCTCGCCCAGCACGGACAGGGCCAGGTAGTCGGGGCGGAAGTCGTGGCCCCACTGGGCGACGCAGTGCGCCTCGTCGATCGCGAAGACGGAGATCTCGCCCCGGGAGAGCAGCCCGAGCGTGGAGTCCAGGCGCAGCCGCTCCGGGGCCAGGTAGAGCAGGTCCAGCTCGCCGGCCACGAACTGGGCCTCCATCGAGCGGCGCTCGTCGAAGTCCTGCGTGGAGTTGATGAACCCGGCCCGCACGCCGAGCGCGCGCAGCGCGTCGACCTGGTCCTGCATCAGGGCGATCAGCGGGGAGATCACGATGCCCGTGCCCCGTCTGACCAGGGACGGGATCTGGTAGCAGAGGGACTTCCCGCCACCGGTCGGCATGAGCACGACGGCGTCGCCGCCCGCCACCACATGGTCGACGACCGCTTCCTGCTCGCCGCGGAACGTCTCGTACCCGAAGACCCGGTGCAGCGTCTGCCGCGCATCGCTCTCGGTCACGTCCGTGGTCATGTCCGTCACACCTGTCCCGCCCGTCATGCTCATCGCTCTGTTCCCCCGACGACTGGTCCCGTTCTGTCCCCGTGCTCTCCCCTGCCACGATAGGCGCCGCCTACGACAACGCCGGACGGGCTTGACTTCCAAGCCCGTCCGGCGCTGTCGATGCGGTGGTGCGTCCGGCTACCTCACGAAGACTCCGGCCTGGCTCGCCAGGTCCAGGAAGTACTGCGGGGCCAGGCCCAGCACCAGGGTGACCGCGACACCGACCGCGATCGTGGTCATCGTCAGCGGGGACGGGACGGCGACCGTGGGGCCGTCCGCCTTCGGCTCGCTGAAGAACATCAGCACGATGACCCGGATGTAGAAGAAGGCCGCGATCGCCGAGGAGATCACACCGACGACGACCAGTCCGCCCGCGCCGCCCTCGGCCGCGGCCTTGAACACCGCGAACTTCCCGGAGAAGCCCGAGGTGAGCGGGATACCGGCGAACGCCAGCAGGAACACCGCGAAGACCGCGGCGACCAGCGGGGAGCGCCGGCCGAGTCCGGCCCACTTCGACAGGTGCGTCGCCTCGCCGCCCGCGTCCCGCACCAGGGTGACGACGGCGAAGGCGCCGACCGTCACGAAGGAGTACGTGGCCAGGTAGAAGAGGACCGAGGAGATGCCCTGCGGGGTGGCCGCGATGACACCGGCGAGGATGAATCCGGCGTGCGCGATCGAGGAGTAGGCCAGCAGCCGCTTGATGTCGGTCTGGGTGATGGCGACGACCGCGCCGCCCACCATCGTGACGATCGCGATGCCCCACATGACCGGGCGCAGGTCCCAGGTGAGGCCCGGCAGCACCACGTACAGCAGGCGCAGCAGCGCGCCGAACGCGGCGACCTTCGTGGCCGCGGCCATGAAGCCGGTGAGCGGGGTCGGGGCGCCCTGGTAGACGTCCGGGGTCCACATGTGGAACGGGACGGCGCCGACCTTGAAGAGCAGGCCGGTCAGGATCATCGCGCCGCCGATGAGCAGCAGTGCGTCGTTGCCCATGGTGTCGGCGAGCGCCGGGTCGATCTGCTGGATCGAGCCGTCGACGACGGTGGCGATCTGCGCGTACGAGACGGAGCCCGCGTAGCCGTAGAGGAGGGCGATCCCGAAGAGCAGGAACGCCGAGGAGAAGGCGCCGAGCAGGAAGTACTTCACCGCGGCCTCCTGCGACAACAGCCGCTTGCGGCGGGCGAGGGCGCACAGGAGGTAGAGCGGGAGCGAGAAGACTTCCAGGGCCACGAAGAGCGTCAGCAGATCGTTGGCCGCCGGGAAGACCAGCATGCCGGCCACCGAGAACAGGACCAGCGGGAAGACCTCGGTGGTGGTGAACCCGGCCTTGACGGCGGCCTTCTCGCTGTCGCTGCCGGGCACCGAAGCGGCCTGGGCCGCGAAGGAGTCGACCCGGTTGCCGTGCGACTCGGGGTCGAGCCGCCGCTCGGCGAAGGTGAAGACGGCGACCAGTGACGTCAGCAGGATGGTGCCCTGGAGGAACAGGGCGGGTCCGTCGACGGCGATGGCGCCCATCGCGGCGATGTGTGCCTTTGTCGTACCGTATCCGGCGGCCGCCAGGCCGATCACCGCGGCGAACGCGGCGACCAGGGCGGCGACGGTCAGGAAGACCTGCGTGTAGTAGCGGGCCCGGCGCGGCACGAAGGCCTCGACGAGCACGCCCAGGACGGCGACTCCGATCACGATCAGGACCGGGGTCAGCTGGGTGTACTCGATGACCGGGGCCTTGAACTTCTCGTCCGGGGCGGCCGATGTCACCCCGCCCGCCATTGTCCACAGGCTGTGGACAGCTGTTGCGCTCACTTGGCGGCCTCCACCTCGGGCTGGGGGTCCTTCTTCTGTACGTCGGACATGGTGTGCTGCACCGCCGGGTTGACGATCTCCGTCAGCGGCTTCGGGTAGACGCCCAGGAAGATCAGCAGTGCGATCAGCGGAACGACCACCACCAGCTCACGGACCTTGAGGTCCGCCATGCCCTGGACCTCGGCCTTGACCGGTCCCGTCATCGTCCGCTGGTAGAGGACGAGGACGTAGATCGCGGCGAGCACGATCCCGGTGGTGGCGATGATGCCGACCGCCGGATACGCGGCGAACGCGCCGACCAGGACCAGGAACTCACTGACGAACGGGGCGAGCCCCGGCAGCGACAGCGTGGCCAGGCCGCCGATCAGGAAGGTGCCGGCCAGGACCGGGGCCACCTTCTGCACTCCGCCGTAGTCGGCGATGAGGCGCGAACCGCGCCGGGTGATCAGGAAGCCCGCCACCAGCATCAGCGCGGCCGTCGAGATGCCGTGGTTGACCATGTACAGCGTCGCGCCCGACTGGCCCTGGCTGGTCATCGCGAAGATGCCCAGGATGATGAAGCCGAAGTGCGAGATCGACGCGTAGGCGATCAGCCGCTTGATGTCGCGCTGACCGACGGCGAGCAGCGCCCCGTACACGATGCTGATCAGCGCCAGGACCAGGACCACCGGGGTGGCCCACTTGCTGGCCTCCGGGAAGAGCTGGAGGCAGAAGCGCAGCATCGCGAAGGTGCCGACCTTGTCGACGACCGCGGTGATCAGCACGGCGACCGGGGTGGTCGCCTCGCCCATGGCGTTGGGCAGCCAGGTGTGCAGCGGCCACAGCGGGGCCTTCACCGCGAAGGCGAAGAAGAACCCGAGGAAGAGCCAGCGCTCGGTGCCCGTCGCCATGGTCAGCGAGCCGTTGGCCCGGGCCTCGGCGATCTCGGAGAGCGAGAACGTCCCCGCGACCACGTACAGCCCGATCACCGCGGCCAGCATGATGAGGCCGCCGACCAGGTTGTACAGGAGGAACTTCACGGCCGCGTACGAACGTTGCGCGGCGGCGTTCTCGTCGCTCCCCGAGTGGGCCCGGTCCCCGAAGCCGCCGATGAGGAAGTACATCGGGATGAGCATGGCTTCGAACAGGATGTAGAAGAGGAAGACGTCGGTGGCCACGAAGGACAGGACCACCATCGCTTCGACCATCAGGATCAGGGCGAAGAAGCCCTGAGTGGGGCGCCAGCGAGAGGAGTTGGTCTCCAGCGGGTCCGCGTCGTGCCAGCCCGCCAGGATGACGAAGGGGATCAGCAGGGCGGTGAGCGCCATGAGCGCCAGCCCGATGCCGTCCACGCCCAGTTCGTACCGGACGCCGAAGTCCTTGATCCAGGCGTGCGATTCGGTGAGCTGGTAGCGGCTGCCGCCGGGCTCGAAGCGGACGAGCGCGATGCCCGCCAGCACCAGGGTGCCCAGCGAGAAGGCCAGCGCCAGCCACTTGGCGGCGGTGCGCCGGGCGGCCGGGACGGCGGCGGTGGCGATCGCGCCGATCGCCGGGAGCGCCGCCGTCGCTGTCAGGAGAGGAAAGGACATGTGATCAGACCGCCCTCATCAGCAGGGTCGCGGCGATGACGACCGCCGTACCGCCGAACATCGAGACCGCGTAGGAGCGGGCGTAGCCGTTCTGCAGTTTGCGCAGCCGGCCGGAGAGCCCGCCCATGGACGCGGCCGTGCCGTTGACGACGCCGTCGACCAGGGTGTGGTCGACGTAGACCAGGGAGCGGGTGAGGTGTTCGCCGCCGCGGACCAGGACCACGTGGTTGAAGTCGTCCTGGAGGAGGTCGCGGCGGGCCGCCCGGGTGAGCAGCGAGCCGCGCGGGGCGACCGCGGGCACCGGCCGGCGGCCGTACATCGCCCAGGCGATGGCGACACCGATGACGAGCACCACCATGGTGGCGGCGGTGACGGTGGTCGCGCCGACCGGGGCGTCCCCGTGGTCGTGGCCGGTGACGGGCTCCAGCCAGTGCAGGAAGCGGTCGCCGATGGAGAAGAAGCCTCCGGCGAAGACCGAACCGAACGCCAGGACGATCATGGGGATGGTCATGGACTTCGGGGACTCGTGCGGGTGCGGCTCGTGGCCGTCGGCGTCCGGGACCCAGCGCTTCTCGCCGAAGAACGTCAGCAGCATCACGCGCGTCATGTAGAACGCGGTGATCGCGGCGCCCAGCAGGGTGACCGCGCCGAGGATCCAGCCCTCGGTGCCGCCCTTGGCGAACGCGGCCTCGATGATCTTGTCCTTGGAGAAGAAGCCGGACAGACCGGGGAAGCCGATGATCGCGAGGTAGCCGAGTCCGAAGGTGATGAACGTGACCGGCATGTACTTCCGCAGGCCGCCGAACTTCCGCATGTCGACCTCGTCGTTCATGCCGTGCATGACCGAACCGGCGCCGAGGAAGAGCCCGGCCTTGAAGAAGCCGTGCGTCACCAGGTGCATGATCGCGAAGACGTAGCCGATGGGGCCGAGCCCGGCGGCCAGGATCATGTAGCCGATCTGCGACATCGTCGAGCCGGCGAGGGCCTTCTTGATGTCGTCCTTCGCGCAACCGACGATCGCCCCGAAGATCAGCGTGACCGCTCCGACGATCACGACGACCAGCTGGGCGTCCGGTGCACCGTTGAAGATCGCGCCGGAGCGGACGATGAGGTAGACACCGGCGGTGACCATGGTGGCCGCGTGGATCAGGGCCGAGACCGGGGTCGGGCCCTCCATCGCGTCACCGAGCCAGGACTGCAGCGGCACCTGGGCCGACTTGCCGCAGGCGGCGAGCAGCAGCATCAGGCCGATCGCCGTCAGCTTGCCCTCGCTCGTCTGACCGCCCTCGGCGGCATCCAGGACGGGGGCGAAGGCGAACGTGCCGAAGGTGGTGAACATCAGCATGATCGCGATCGACAGGCCCATGTCACCGACCCGGTTGACCAGGAAGGCCTTCTTCGCGGCGGTCGCCGCGCTGGGCTTGTGCTGCCAGAAGCCGATCAGCAGGTACGACGCCAGACCGACGCCCTCCCACCCGACGTACAGCAGCAGGTAGTTGTCGGCGATGACCAGGATCAGCATCGCGGCGAGGAACAGGTTCAGATAGCCGAAGAAGCGGCGCCGGCGCTCGTCGTGCTCCATGTAGCCGATCGAGTAGATGTGGATCAGCGTGCCCACACCGGTGATCAGCAGGACGAAGGTCATCGACAGCTGGTCGAGCTGGAAGGCCACATCGGCCTGGAAGCCCTCGACCGGAATCCAGCTGAACAGCTTCTGGTGCAGCGCGCGGTCCTCGGCGCCCTTCCCGAGCATGTCGGTGAAGAGCACCACGGCGACGACGAACGAGGCGGCGGCGAGCAGGGTGCCGAGCCAGTGGCCCGCGCGGTCGAGCCGGCGGCCGCCGCAGAGCAGCACCACCGCTCCGAGCAGGGGCGCCGCGACGAGCAGCGCAATCAGGTTCTCCACAGTTCAAGCGCCCCTCTACAGCTTCATCAGGCTGGCGTCGTCGACCGAGGCCGAGTGGCGGGAACGGAACAGCGACACGATGATCGCGAGCCCGACCACGACCTCCGCGGCGGCGACGACCATCGTGAAGAAGGCGATGATCTGGCCGTCGAGATTGCCGTGCATCCGGGAGAAGGTGACGAACGCGAGGTTGCAGGCGTTGAGCATCAGCTCCACGCACATGAACACCACGATCGCGTTCCGCCTGATCAGCACCCCGGCCGCGCCGATGGTGAACAGCAGAGCGGCGAGATAGAGGTAGTTGACCGGATTCACTTGGCGACCTCCTCTTCTTCTGCGGTGTCCCGGCCGAGCCGCTCACCGGAGCGCTGCTCCAGTGCCTTGAGGCCGGCCAGCGACTCGTTGGACACATCGCGCATCTGGCCGCGCTTGCGCAGCGTCTGCATGACGGTGAGTTCGGACGGGGTGCCGTCGGGGAGCAGTCCGGCGATGTCCACGGCGTTGTGCCGGGCGTAGACGCCGGGTGCGGGCAGCGGCGGCAGGTGGTTCCCGCGCACGCGGTCCTCGGACATCTCCCGCTGGGTCTTGGCCCGTTCGGTGCGCTCGCGGTGCGTCAGCACCATCGCGCCGACCGTGGCGGTGATCAGCAGTGCGCCGGTGATCTCGAAGGCGAAGACGTACTTGGTGAAGATGAGGCTGGCGAGCCCCTCCACGTTTCCGCCGTGCTCCGCGTTGGCCGTGCCGAGTCCGTTGAAGCTGTTCAGCGAGGCGTTGCCGATACCGGCGATCAGGAGGACGCCGAAGCCGAGCCCGCAGCCGGCGGCCAGCCAGCGCTGGCCCTTGAGGGTCTCCTTCAGCGAGTCCGCCGCCGTGACACCGACGAGCATGACCACGAAGAGGAACAGCATCATGATCGCGCCGGTGTAGACGACGACCTGGACGACGCCGAGGAAGTAGGCGCCGTTGGCGAGATAGAACACCGCCAGGATGATCATGGTCCCGGCGAGGCTCAGCGCACTGTGCACGGCCTTCTTCATCAGCACGGTGGACAGGGCGCCGATCACGGCGACCGTGCCCAGCACCCAGAACTGGAAGGCCTCACCGGTCGAGGTCTGGGAGGCCGCAGCGGCCAGGCCGGTCATGCGTCCACCTCCCGCGTCGAGCCGTTGCTCTCGCTGTCACCGTCGTCCGGCTTCTCGCCCTTGGAGACGGCGAGCTGGCGTTCCGTGCCGGGGGCGGCCTCGGTGACCAGGCCCCGGTAGTAGTCCTGTTCGTCCGTGCCGGGGAAGATCGCGTGCGGGCTGTCGACCATGCCTTCCTCCAGGCCCGCGAGCAGCTCGTCCTTGGTGTAGATGAGGCTCTCGCGGGTGGTGTTGGCGAGCTCGAACTCGTTGGTCATCGTGAGCGCCCGGGTCGGGCACGCCTCGATGCACAGTCCGCAGAGGATGCAGCGCGCGTAGTTGATCTGGTAGACGCGGCCGTAGCGCTCCCCCGGGGAGTAGCGCTCCTCCTCGGTGTTGTCCGCGCCCTCGACGTAGATCGCGTCCGCCGGGCAGGCCCAGGCGCACAGCTCGCAGCCGACGCACTTCTCCAGGCCGTCCGGGTGGCGGTTGAGCTGGTGCCGGCCGTGGAAGCGCGGCGCCGTCACCTTCGGCGTCTCCGGATACTGCTCGGTCAGCCGCTTCTTGAACATGGCCTTGAAGGTCACGCCGAAGCCGGCCACGGGATTCTGGAACTTCTCATCCGGAGTATCCGAGGACCCGGAAGCCTGCGTGGGCTTCGCCGGCCTCTTGGACCCCGGCGACTCAGACAGTTCAGACACCGCCGGCCTCCTTTCCGTCGCTCGGAATTCCGTCACTCTGAGTATCCACGCCGCCACTGACAACGAGCTCCCGCTCGCGGCGCGGCCTGCGCCGGGGCACGGGCGGCAGGGTCTGTCCGGGCAGCGGCGGCACCGGGAATCCGCCCGCCATCGGGTCGAACGCCGGCTCCGGTTCCGCCCGGGCGGCGGCTTCCCTGCCCTTCCGGTCCCGGAAGATGTCGACCACGAAGGAGATCAGCAGGACCGCGATCACGGCCCCGGCCACGTAGAGCAGGATCCTGGAGAAGTCGTAGCCCTCGTTGCGCAGCGCCCGCACCGTCGCGACCAGCATCAGCCAGACGACGGAGACCGGGATCAGGACCTTCCAGCCCAGCTTCATCAGCTGGTCGTAGCGGACCCGGGGCAGCGTGCCGCGCAGCCAGATGAAGAAGAACAGCAGCAGCTGGACCTTGATGACGAACCAGAGCATCGGCCACCAGCCGTGGTTCGCGCCCTCCCAGAAGGTGCTGATCGGCCACGGGGCCCGCCAGCCGCCCAGGAACAGGGTCGTGGACACCGCGGAGACGGTCACCATGTTGACGTACTCGGCGAGCATGAACATCGCGAACTTGATCGACGAGTACTCGGTGTTGAAGCCGCCGACCAGGTCGCCCTCGGACTCCGGCATGTCGAACGGGGCGCGGTTGGTCTCCCCGACCATGGTGATGATGTAGATGATGAAGGAGACCGGCAGCAGGATGATGAACCAGCGGTCCTCCTGCGCCTCCACGATCTTCGAGGTCGACATCGACCCGGAGTAGAGGAAGACGGAGGCGAACGCGGCACCCATCGCGATCTCGTAACTGATCATCTGGGCGCACGAGCGGAGCCCGCCGAGCAGCGGGTACGTCGAACCGGAGGACCAGCCCGCCAGCACGATGCCGTAGATCCCGACCGAGGCGACCGCGAGGATGTAGAGCATCGCGATCGGCAGGTCGGTGAGCTGCATCGCCGTACGGTGCCCGAAGATCGAGACCTCGTTGCCGGACGGTCCGAACGGGATGACCGCGATCGCCATGAACGCCGGGATCGCCGCGATGATCGGGGCGAGGACGTAGACGACCTTGTCCGCCCGCTTGACGATGACGTCTTCCTTCAGCATCAGCTTGATGCCGTCGGCGAGCGACTGGAGCATGCCCCAGGGGCCGTGCCGGTTGGGACCGATGCGCAGCTGCATCCAGGCGACGACCTTGCGCTCCCACACGATGGAGAAGAGCACGGTCACCATCAGGAACGCGAAGCAGAAGACCGCCTTGATGACGACGAGCCACCAGGGGTCGGTGCCGAACATCGACAGGTCCTCGGCGGCGAGCACGGCGCCGTGCGGTGCCGCGGCCAGTTGAGCGAAGGCACTCACGCCCCCACCTCCGGTGTGACGTCGGGAGTACCGGGTGCGGCGGGGCCGATCCGGACCAGGCCGCCGGGCTGGACACCGGTGCCCGCGGGGACACCCCGCCCGACGGAGTTCAGCGGCACCCAGACCACCCGGTCCGGCATCTCGGTGACCTGAAGCGGCAGTTGCACGCTGCCCGCCGGGCCGGATACGGACACCACGTCGCCGTCCTTGACGCCGGTCTCGGCGGCGGTGACGGCGGAGAGCCGTGCGACCGCGGCGTGCCGGGTCCCGGCCAGCGCCTCGTCGCCCTCCTGGAGCCGGCCGAGGTCGAGCAGCATCCGGTGGCCCGCGAGGACCGCCTCGCCGTCGCCGGGCCGGGGCAGCGGCTGCGCCGAGACGCGCGGGTCGTCCGCGTGCGTGCCCTGCGAGCCGCCGAGCCGGTCCAGTTCGCGGCGCACGGACTTCAGGTCCGGCAGCGCGAAGTGGACGTCCAGCGCGTCGGCCAGCATGTGCAGCACCCGGGCGTCGCCCGGGGCGAGGTTCCGCGTCATCTGCTCGGGCTTCAGCGCGGCCTCGAACATCCGCGCCCTGCCCTCCCAGTTGAGGAAGGTGCCGGACTTCTCGGCGACCGCGGCGACCGGGAAGACCACGTCGGCGCGGTCGGTGACCTCGCTGGGGCGGAGCTCCAGCGAGACCAGGAACCCGACCTGGTCCAGGGCCTCCAGGGCCCGGGCCGGATCGGGCAGGTCGTCCGTCTCGACACCGGCGACGAGCAGCGCGCCCAGTTCGCCGGTGGCCGCGGCCTCGACGATCTGGCCGGTGTCGCGGCCGAAGCGGGACGGGAGTTCGGCGACGCCCCAGACGGCCGCCACCTCGTCCCGGGCCCGCGGGTCGGTGGCCTGGCGGCCGCCGGGCAGCAGCGACGGGAGCGCGCCCGCCTCCACCGCACCGCGCTCGCCGGCCCGGCGCGGGATCCACACCAGGGTGGCCCCGGTCGCGGTCGCCGCCCGCACCGCGGCGGTCAGCCCGCCGGGCACTCCGGCCAGCCGCTCACCCACCACGATCAGGGCGCCCGCACCGCGCAGCGCCTCGGCCGCGGCGGCTCCGTCGCCGTCCAGGCCGACACCGCCCGCGATGGCGTCCAGCCACTCCGTCTCGGTGCCGGGGGCGGCCGGCAGCAGCGTGCCGCCCGCCTTCGTCAGACCGCGGGTGGCGTGCGAGGCGACGGCATAGGTGCGCTGTCCGCTCTTGCGGTTCGCCTTGCGCAGCCGCAGGAAGACGCCGGGCGCCTCCTCCTCGGACTCGAAGCCGACCAGCAGCACCGCCGGGGCCTTCTCCAGCGAGGTGTACGTGACCCCGCTGCCGTCCAGGTCCCGGCCGCGCCCGGCGACGCGGGCGGCCAGGAAGTCGGCCTCCTCGCCGCTGTGCACCCGGGCCCGGAAGTCGATGTCGTTGGTGTCCAGCGCGATCCGGGCGAACTTGCTGTACGCGTACGCGTCCTCGACGGTCAGCCGGCCGCCCGTGAGGACGCCGGTCCTGCCGCGCGCGGCGGAGAGTCCGGCGGCCGCCGCGGCCAGCGCCTCGGGCCAGCTCGCCGGCTCCAGCTCACCGGACTCGCCCCGCACCAGCGGGGTGGTGAGCCGGTCGCGCTGCTGCGCGTAGCGGAAGCCGAAGCGGCCCTTGTCGCAGAGCCATTCCTCGTTGACCTCGGGGTCGTTGGAGGCCAGGCGCCGCATGACCTTGCCGCGCCGGTGGTCGGTGCGGGTGGCGCAGCCGCCGGCGCAGTGCTCGCACACCGAGGGCGACGACACCAGGTCGAAGGGGCGGGAGCGGAACCGGTACGCCGCCGAGGTCAGCGCACCGACGGGGCAGATCTGGATGGTGTTGCCGGAGAAGTACGACTCGAACGGGTCGCCCTCGCCGGTGCCGACCTGCTGAAGCGCGCCGCGCTCGATCAGCTCGATCATCGGGTCGCCCGCCACCTGGTTGGAGAACCGGGTGCAGCGGGCGCAGAGCACGCACCGCTCACGGTCCAGCAGCACCTGGGTGGAGATCGGGACGGGCTTCTCGTACGTGCGCTTCTTCCCGTCGAAGCGGGAGGTCGCGTCGCCGTGCGACATCGCCTGGTTCTGCAGCGGGCACTCGCCGCCCTTGTCGCAGACCGGACAGTCCAGCGGGTGGTTGATGAGGAGCAGCTCCATCACGCCGCGCTGCGCCTTGTCGGCGACCGGCGAGGTGATCTGCGACTTGACGACCATGCCGTCGGTGCAGGTGATGGTGCAGGACGCCATCGGCTTGCGCTGGCCCTCGACCTCGACGATGCACTGGCGGCAGGCGCCGGCCGGGTCGAGGAGCGGGTGGTCGCAGAAGCGCGGGATCTCGATGCCGAGGAGTTCGGCGGCCCGGATGACCAGGGTGCCCTTGGGCACGCTGATCTCGATGCCGTCGATGGTCAGCGTGACGAGGTCCTCGGGCGGGAGCGCCGCCTCGCCGCCCCCGGAGGGCGCACTCGTGGTGACTGTCATGCGTTCACCCCCTGGGATGCGTTCTTGTCGTCGGCCCAGACGGTCGACCTGGCGGGATCGAAGGGGCAGCCCTTGCCGGTGATGTGCTGCTCGTACTCCTCGCGGAAGTACTTCAGCGAGGAGAAGATCGGCGAGGCGGCGCCGTCGCCGAGGGCGCAGAACGACTTGCCGTTGATGTTGTCGGCGATGTCGTTGAGCTTGTCGAGGTCGGACATCTGGCCCTTGCCGGCCTCGATGTCGCGCAGCAACTGGACCAGCCAGTACGTGCCCTCACGGCACGGCGTGCACTTGCCGCAGGACTCGTGGGCGTAGAACTCGGTCCAGCGGGTGACGGCCCGCACCACGCAGGTGGTCTCGTCGAAGCACTGGAGCGCCTTGGTGCCGAGCATGGATCCGGCGGCGCCGACACCCTCGTAGTCGAGGGGCACGTCGAGGTGCTCCTCGGTGAACATGGGGGTGGAGGAGCCGCCCGGGGTCCAGAACTTCAGGCGGTGGCCGGGGCGCATGCCGCCGCTCATGTCGAGGAGCTGGCGCAGCGTGATGCCGAGCGGGGCCTCGTACTGGCCGGGTCCCGAGACGTGCCCGCTGAGCGAGTACAGCGTGAAGCCCGGGGACTTCTCGCTGCCCATGGACTTGAACCAGTCCTTGCCCTTGTTCAGGATCGCGGGAACCGAGGCGATGGACTCGACGTTGTTCACCACAGTGGGGCAGGCGTACAGGCCTGCGACCGCGGGGAAGGGCGGGCGCAGCCGGGGCTGGCCGCGGCGTCCTTCGAGCGAGTCGAGGAGCGCGGTCTCCTCACCGCAGATGTACGCGCCGGCGCCCGCGTGCACGGTGAGTTCCAGATCGAGTCCGGAGCCCATGACGTTCGTGCCGAGATAGCCCGCCTCGTACGCCTCGCGCACGGCCTCGTGCAACCGCCGCAGTACGGGGACGACTTCGCCGCGCAGGTAGATGAAGGCGTGCGAGGAGCGGATCGCGTAACAGGCGATCACGATGCCTTCGATCAGGCTGTGCGGGTTGGCGAAGAGGAGCGGGATGTCCTTGCAGGTCCCGGGCTCCGACTCGTCGGCGTTGACCACCAGGTAGTGCGGCTTGCCGTCGCCCTGCGGGATGAACTGCCACTTCATCCCGGTGGGGAAGCCGGCGCCGCCGCGGCCGCGCAGACCGGAGTCCTTGACGTACGCGATGAGGTCGTCCGGGGACATGGTGAGGGCCTTGCGCAGCCCCTCGTACCCCTCGTGGCGGCGGTAGGTCTCCAGGGTCCAGGACTCGGGCTCGTCCCAGAAGGCGGAAAGGACCGGCGCGAGAAGCTTCTCGGGACTGGTCCCGTTCTTGTCGATTTCGGCGGCCAACGTCATCACTCCCCCTCCTCGGCGGCGGGGCCGGCCGGGTGGTCCGGGTCGGACGCCGAGGTCTGCTGCGGTGCGTCGTGGGAGCTGAGGTGCTCGGCGCCCTTCTGCGGTTCGTCGCGCGGGGCCTCGTCGCGAGGCGTCTCGCCGCGCGGGCTCACGACACGGGCCTGCGGTGCGGCCTCGCCCCTGGCCAGCTTCAGGCCGATGAGCGAGGCGGGTCCGGCGCCGCCGGAGGCCTCCACCGCGCCGGGACGCTCGTCGGGGAAACCGGCCAGGATGCGGGCGGTCTCCTTGTACGAGCAGAGCGGGGCGCCACGGGTCGGCTCGACGGTGCGGCCGGCGATCAGGTCGTCGACGAGCCGCGTCGCGCTCTCGGGCGTCTGGTTGTCGAAGAACTCCCAGTTGACCATCACGACGGGCGCGAAGTCGCAGGCCGCGTTGCACTCGATGTGTTCGAGGGTGACCTTGCCGTCCTCGGTCGTCTCGTCGTTGCCGACGCCGAGGTGCTCCTTGAGCCTGTCGAAGATGGCGTCGCCGCCCATCACCGCGCAGAGCGTGTTGGTGCAGACACCGACCTGGTAGTCGCCGCTGGGCTTGCGCCGGTACATCGTGTAGAAGGTGGCGACCGCGGTGACCTCGGCGGTGGTGAGGCCGAGCTGCTCGGCGCAGAAGGCCATGCCCGTACGCGAGACGTACCCCTCCTCGGACTGCACGAGGTGCAGCAGCGGCAGCAGCGCGGAGCGGCTGCCGGGGTAGCGGGCGATCACCTCCTTCGCATCCGCTTCGAGCCTGGCGCGCACCTCGGCCGGGTAGGCGGGGGCGGGGAGCTGCGGCATCCCCAGACTGACTTCGCTACGTGCTTCGGTCACCGGTCGACGCCTCCCATCACGGGGTCGATGGATGCGACGGCGACGATGACGTCGGCGACCTGGCCGCCCTCGCACATCGCCGCCATGGCCTGGAGGTTGGTGAAGGACGGGTCGCGGAAGTGGACCCGGTAGGGGCGGGTGCCGCCGTCCGAGACGACGTGCACGCCGAGTTCGCCCTTGGGCGACTCGACGGCGGTGTACGCCTGCCCGGGCGGGACCCGGAAGCCCTCGGTCACCAGCTTGAAGTGGTGGATCAGGGCCTCCATGGAGGTGCCCATGATCTTCTTGATGTGGTCGAGCGAGTTGCCGAGGCCGTCCGGTCCGAGCGCGAGCTGCGCGGGCCAGGCGATCTTCTTGTCGGCGACCATGACCGGGCCCGGCGCGAGCCGGTCGATGCACTGCTCGATGATCCGCAGCGACTGGCGCATCTCCTCCAGCCGGATGAGGAAGCGGCCGTAGGAGTCGCAGCTGTCCGCCGTGGGGACGTCGAACTCGTAGTTCTCGTACCCGCAGTAGGGGTCGGTCTTGCGCAGGTCGTGCGGGAGCCCGGCGGAGCGCAGGATCGGGCCGGTGGCGCCGAGCGCCATGCAGCCGGTCAGGTCGAGGTAGCCGACGTCCTGCATGCGGGCCTTGAAGATGGGGTTGCCGGTGGCGAGCTTGTCGTACTCCGGCAGGTTCTTCTTCATGGTCTTCACGAACTCGCGCAGCTGGTCGACCGCGCCCGGGGGCAGGTCCTGGGCGAGTCCGCCGGGGCGGACGAACGCGTGGTTCATCCGCAGGCCGGTGATCAGCTCGAAGAGATCGAGAACGAGTTCACGATCGCGGAAGCCGTAGATCATGATTGTGGTGGCGCCGAGCTCCATGCCGCCGGTGGCGATGCACACCAGGTGCGAGGAGATCCGGTTGAGCTCCATCAGCAGCACGCGCAGGACGCTGGCCCGGTCGGGGATCTGGTCCTCGATGCCGAGGAGCTTCTCGACCCCCAGGCAGTACGCCGTCTCGTTGAAGAACGGCGTCAGGTAGTCCATGCGCGTGACGAAGGTGGTGCCCTGGGTCCAGTTCCGGAATTCGAGGTTCTTCTCGATGCCGGTGTGGAGGTAGCCGATGCCGCAGCGGGCCTCGGTGACGGTCTCGCCGTCGATCTCCAGGATCAGCCGGAGCACGCCGTGCGTGGACGGGTGCTGGGGACCCATGTTGACGATGATGCGCTCGTCGTCGGACTTGACCGCCGATTCGACGACCTCGTCCCAGTCGCCGCCGGTGACTGTATATACAGTCCCCTCGGTCGTGGCTCGGGGCGTTGCATGGGGAGTGGTCATCAGGAGTACGACCTCCGCTGGTCCGGAGCCGGGATCTGGGCGCCCTTGTACTCGACGGCGATGCCGCCGAGCGGATAGTCCTTGCGCTGGGGGAAGCCCTGCCAGTCGTCCGGCATCATGATCCGGGTGAGGGCGGGATGCCCGTCGAAGACGAGCCCGAAGAAGTCGTACGCCTCGCGCTCGTGCCAGTCGTTGGTCGGATAGACCGCGACGAGGGACGGGACGTGCCGGTCGCTGTCCGGTGTGGACACCTCCAGCCGGATCAGCCGGCCGTGGGTGATCGAGCGCAGGTGGTAGACGGCGTGCAGCTCGCGTCCCTTGTCACCGGGGAAGTGGACGCCGCTCACCCCCGTACAGAGCTCGAAGCGCAGCGCGGGGTCGTCGCGCAGGGTGCGGGCCACGGCCGGCAGGTGCTCGCGGGCGATGTGGAAGGTGAGCTCGTCGCGGTCGACGACCGTCTTCTCGATGACGTTCCCGGGGAGCAGGTCCTGCTCCTCCAGGGCCCCTTCGAGCTCGTCGGCCACCTCGTCGAACCAGCCGCCGTACGGCCGGGCGGTGGCGCCCGGCAGCGCGACGGTGCGGACGAGACCGCCGTAGCCGGAGGTGTCGCCGCCGTTGTCGGCGCCGAACATCCCCTTGCGTACGCCGATGACCTCGCCGTGCTCGTCGCGCGGGGCGGGAACGCCGTTGGCGCTCTGCTCGGCGCCGTTGTCGTGCTCGCTCATCGCAGCAGCCCCTTCATCTCGATCAGGGGCAGTGCCTTGAGCGCCGCGTCCTCCGCCTCGCGGGCGGCCTCCTCCGCGTTGACCCCGAGCTTGGAGCCCTGGATCTTCTGGTGGAGCTTGAGGATCGCGTCCATCAGCATCTCGGGCCGCGGCGGGCAGCCCGGCAAATAGATATCAACCGGGACAATATGATCAACACCCTGAACAATGGCGTAATTATTGAACATTCCGCCCGATGACGCGCAAACCCCCATGGAGATGACCCACTTGGGGTTCGGCATCTGGTCGTAGACCTGCCGCAGGACGGGCGCCATCTTCTGGCTGACCCGCCCTGCCACGATCATCAGGTCCGCCTGCCGCGGCGATCCGCGGAAGACCTCCATGCCGAACCGGGCCAGGTCGTAGCGCCCGGCCCCCGTCGTCATCATCTCGATGGCGCAGCAGGCGAGGCCGAAGGTGGCCGGGAAGACGGAGGACTTCCGTACCCAGCCGGCGGCCTGCTCGACAGTGGTCAGCACGAAGCCGCTGGGCAGCTTCTCTTCGAGTCCCATATGTGCCCCTCAGCCCCTCAGTCCCATTCCAGGCCGCCGCGACGCCACACATACGCGTAGGCGACGAAGACGGTGAGCACGAAGAGCAGCATCTCGACGAGCCCGAAGATCCCCAGGGCGTCGAAAGTGACCGCCCAGGGATAGAGGAAGACGATCTCGATGTCGAAGACGATGAAGAGCATCGCCGTCAGGTAGTACTTGATGGGAAAGCGGCCGCCTCCGGCTGGAGTGGGGGTGGGTTCGATACCGCACTCGTACGCTTCGAGCTTGGCCCGGTTGTACCGCTTGGGGCCGATTAGCGTGGCGCTGACCACGGAGAAGATCGCAAACCCTGCCCCGAGGGCGCCGAGCACGAGGATGGGCGCGTAGGCATTCACGCTCCTCGCTCCTTCCAGTCGTCCTTGACCGTTGGACCGCATCGGGCGACCTGGCTCGCCACCTCACCAAGATCGTGCACATGTGAGGCAGTTCACAAGCCCGACTGCCCCGCATCCTATGCCTGCCGTCCTGTGATCTGCGACACGGGGTACGACAACGTCTTTGTGATCTCCACCACCTGACGAACGATCATGAAGTCGGATGAGCGGTGATCTTCGTACACGAAGCGGCCGAGTGATCACGAGACGTGACATCTGGTGCCGTTACCGCTGGTCAAAGAGGTGTCGCCCTATCAAGCGGACGCACACTCCGCCAAATTGGCGATGGACGCGATGGGGTGATAAAGGGATCTGCCCCACTCTGGGAAGACCGGGGGTCACTCGCGCGGGGTCCGGTACGGAACGAAGTGGACACACCGCGACATCCGCCCCCTTACGGGCGAATGGGCAGCCGCGGCCCGCCAGTTCCCCGGGACCGGGACACCCCTCCCCGAAGCCGGCTTCACGCCGACGGGGCGTTCCGCGCGCGAGGCGCTCGTATGCCCGTCACGCGGAGACCATGCTGTGACCTGCGTCACTCCACCAGGTCGCCCACAGAAGCGGGCTTGGCCATCGGTGTGAACGGATGGTAAGTGACGGGCAATTCGGGCGTATTGCCGAAAGCCCGTGATCACAGCCGTGATCAGCCATGCCCGTTTTGACCGTTACGGCGTCAATAAAGGCCTCCGGAAAGCGGATTCACAGATTCCGGACGTAACTGTGTCGCAACACACGTTTCTTGATGGGACCCCTGAGGCCCTGATAGCGCTAGTACCCATGTCCCACACCGCTCTCATACCCAGCCACCGGAAGCCCCGCCGAAACGCCTCGAAGACGGCGCTGCGGGCCGGAGTTGCCGGTGGCGTCCTCAGCACCATCGCGGTCGCTGGCGCTGCCGGGCCGGCCCAGGCCGAGCCGGTGACCCAGACGATCGAGATGCCGACCATCACGGCCGGGCTCTCCACCACCGTCGCGGCATCCGCCGAGGCCACCCAGCAGGTCGCCCTGGACCTGGAGACGCAGGCCAGCGAGGACGCCGCGGCCACGACCGCCGCCAAGGCCGCCAAGAAGGCCAAGGCCGAGGCCGTCCGCAAGGCAGAGGCCAAGAAGAAGGCCGAAGCGGCCGCCAAGGCCAAGGCGGAGGCCGCCGAGCGCGCCTCCCGCAGCGCCGCGCGCACGACGCTCAGCACCACCTCCGGCTCCTCCTCCTCGGGTTCCTCGTCGTCGTCCGCCTCGACGCCGGTCTCCTCCTCCGCCACGGGCTCCGCAGCGGCCGTCGTCTCCTTCGTGCAGATGCAGGTCGGCGACGCGTACGTGTCCGGCGGCACCGGCCCCAACTCGTGGGACTGCTCCGGCCTCGTCCAGGCCGCGTTCCGCTCGGTGGGCGTCGACCTGCCGCGCGTCTCGCAGAGCCAGTCGACCGCGGGCACCCAGGTCTCCCTGAGCAACCTCCAGCCGGGCGACATCCTGTACTGGGGCGGCGCCGGCAGCGCGTACCACGTCGGCGTCTACGTCGGCGGCGGCCAGTTCGTCGGGGCACAGAACTCCTCCACCGGTGTGGTGCAGAAGTCCCTGGACTACGACCCGCCGTCGGGCGCGGTCCGCGTCCTCTGAGTTCACGGATTCACAAGCGCCTCGGCGCACTTCGAAGGGCCGTCGCTCCCCCGCTCGGGAGCGGCGGCCCTTCGCCGTGACCGGCGAGAACGCGACCTGCCCCCGGTGGCGGCCGTCGACGTCGCGAACCTGCCGGACTCCGTGCACCGGAGCTTGTGAACTGGGGCCCGTAGGGGCGGACAGCCCGCCCCACCGAGCACAGGACGGCCCCGCCGGGGTCGCGGGGTGGCCGGGAGCTTCCTCGGCGGCACCCTGGTCGCACACCGCCCGCGCCCGGCGTTCGGGGCGGCCGCCGCGACGATCGCCACCGCGACGGCCCTGCTGCCCGTCCTGGGCCGCGGCGGGGCGGGCGCCTGCGTCCTGCTCGCGGTCCGGGGGCTCGTGGTTCCGCTCCCCGACACCCGTCAGGAGCGCGGAGCCACCTTCGTCAGCCCGTTGATGATGCGGTCCATCGCGTCGCCGCCCGTCGGGTCGGTGAGGTTGGCGAGCATCTTCAGGGTGAACTTCATCAGCAGCGGGTGCGTCAGGCCGCGCTGGGTGGCGACCTTCATGACCTTCGGGTTGCCGATCAGCTTCACGAAGGCGCGGCCCATCGTGTAGTAGCCGCCGTAGGTCTCCTTGAGCACCTTCGGGTAGTTGTTCAGGGCCAGTTCGCGCTGGGCCGGGGTGGCGCGGGCGTGGGCCTGGACGATGACGTCCGCGGCGATCTGGCCCGACTCCATGGCGTACGCGATGCCCTCGCCGTTGAACGGGTTGACCATGCCGCCCGCGTCACCGACGAGCAGCAGGCCCTTGGTGTAGTGCGGCTGCCGGTTGAACGCCATCGGGAGGGCGGCGCCGCGGATCGGCATCGTCATGTTCTCGGGGGTGTAGCCCCAGTCCTCCGGCATCGAGGCGCACCACGCCTTGAGGACCTCGCGCCAGTCCAGCTCCTTGAAGGCGGAGGAGGAGTTGAGGATGCCGAGGCCGACGTTGGAGGTGCCGTCGCCCATGCCGAAGATCCAGCCGTAGCCGGGCAGCAGCCGGTCCTCGGCGCCGCGCCGGTCCCAGAGTTCGAGCCAGGACTCCAGGTAGTCGTCGTCGTGGCGGGGCGAGGTGAAGTACGTACGGACCGCGACACCCATCGGCCGGTCCTCGCGGCGGTGCAGTCCCATCGCCAGCGAGAGCCGGGTGGAGTTGCCGTCGGCGGCGACGACGAGCGGGGCGTGGAAGGTGACCGGGGTCTTCTCCTCGCCGAGCTTCGCGTGCACGCCGGTGATCCGCCCGGTGCGCTCGTCCGTGATCGGGGCGCCGACGTTGCAGCGCTCGTACAGCCGCGCGCCGCCCTTCTGCGCCTGGCGGGCCAGCTGTTCGTCGAAGTCGTCGCGCTTGCGGACCAGTCCGTAGTCCGGGTACGAGGCGAGGTCCGGCCAGTCGAGCTGGAGCCGGACGCCGCCGCCGATGATGCGCAGGCCCTTGTTGCGCAGCCAGCCGGCCTCTTCGGAGATGTCGATGCCCATGGAGACGAGCTGCTTGGTGGCGCGCGGCGTGAGGCCGTCGCCGCAGACCTTCTCGCGAGGGAAGGCGGTCTTCTCCAGGAGGAGGACGTCGAGTCCGGCCTTGGCGAGGTAGTACGCGGTCGTGGAGCCGGCGGGACCCGCCCCGACGACGATCACGTCCGCGCTGTGCTCGGAGAGGGGCTCGGTCACGGCGGGGTCTCCCGAAAACTCGACGACATTGCGTATGCGGGCAGTCTATGGGGGACATCCGGAGCCGGCAGGGCGGGTGGGCCGCGGCCGGAACCGGTCCGCACATCGGTCCCCTCACGTGGCCGATCCCGGTGCGATCATCATCCGTGACCATCAAGAAGATCATCACTTGGCGCGGCTCCCTCGTCGCCGCCGCGCTCGCCCTGCTCTGCTCGGCCTTCCTCGTCCTGCCCGCGAGCGCCGAGGCCTTCGACGACTGCCCGGCCGGACAGCTCTGCCTGTACAGCGCGTCGGGCGGCGCCGGCACGAAGCGGACCTTCGCCCCGCAGGACGACGGACAGCGCTACGACGCCTCCTGGGACGACACGACGCTCTCCGCGAAGAACAACACCGCCTACTGGGCCTGCGTGTACGTGGACACCGAGTTCGGCGGGCTGCTCCAGACGATCAGGCCCGGGAACTCCGACGAGTACGGCAGCGACCCGCGCTTCGCCGCAACGATCAGCTCCCACAAGCTGGTTCCGTCCCGGGCGCACTGCTTCACCGGCTACGAGCGCTGCCCCGACAACCGCGTCTGCACCTTCACCGAGCCGGCGGGCCGCGGCGCCATGACGGTCCACATCCCCTCGACCGATCCGTCGACGAAGAACTACGGCAACGCGTACGGCGCCGGGACGGCGCCCGCGTCCGTCTGGAACCGCACCCGACGTCATGTCTGCTTCTACCCGGCCGAGACGTTCAGCGGCACCTGGACCGACCCGGCCGCTCCGGCCGGCAAGTACGGCGCCTACGTCGTGCTGCGGGGCGACAGCACCACCGTCCCGCCGCCCTTCGCCAAGACCTTCCGCTCCCACGAACTCGTCAACGGAACCTCGGAGTGCCAGTAATCATGACCGGATCCCTCACCCGCACCTGGGTGGCCGTGACCGCGGCGCTGAGCACCCTCGCCCTCACCGCCCCCGCAGCGCCCGCCGCGGACCCGGCGCCGAGCCCGCTGGCCGCCGGCTGGACCCAGGAGACCCCGAGGACACTCGCTCCCGGCGTCACCGGGATCCGCTACACGGAGCGCGTCCCCGACAACCGCGTCCGAGGCCGCGTCCTGAACATCGTGGAGATCGACCCGGCCGCCTCCGCGCTCACCCTGGAGAGCATCGTCGGCGCGGGGGACGGACTGACCGAGACGGTCGCCGATCAGCTCGCCGGCGTCTCGTCGGTCGCCGCCCGCCGTCCGTACGCGGGTGTCAACGGCGGCCTGTTCAAGTCCGAGCCCAAGCACCCCGATCACGTCCTGCCGGCCGGTGCCGAAGGCACCACCCTGATGCACATGGGCGTCTCGGTCACCGACGGCGTCCTGCACAGTTCCAGTTGCTGGACGAACGGCGACGGCAGCAACGGGGCGGTCATCCAGTACGGCATCCCGTACATCACCAGGCTCCGTACGGACCTGCGGCTGACCGCCGCCGGCGCGACCGTACGGATCGACGACGTCAACCGGGATCCCGGCCGCAGCCGGGGCTGCGCCCGCGACGCCGAGGACGTGGCCGTGGCCGGCCAGCCGGGGCTGTACACCGACCCGGACGAGATCATCCTGTTCACGGACGACTACGCGTACCCGGTCCCCAAGCCGGGCATCGACCGGAACATCACCGCGGACGACGACCCCGGCTTCGAAGTCGTCATCGACGCACACGGCGTCGTCACCGATGCCCGGGAGCGCCGGGGCGGCCGGACCGCGGCCGAGCAGGTCCACGTCCCGGACGGGGGCCGCATCCTGCAGGGAGTCGGCACCGGGGCGCAGTGGCTGCGCACCCACCTCACCCGCGACGACCGCCCGGCGGTCGGCCTGGAACTCCACGACATGACACTCGACCGGGACATACCCCTGGACGGCTCGGTCGACGTCGTGAGCTCCTTCCACCAGCTGCTCCGCGTCGGCACGGTCCCCGCCGAACTCCCCGACTCGTGCAGCGGCCGCGAGACCGGGGCCGACGGCACGACCCTGATCTGCACGGACTCCCGCACGGCGCTCGGCACCGATATCAAGGGCCGCCCCGTGCTCATCACCCTCACCGGACAGCCGCAGACCGATCCCTCGGTCACCCACGAGGACGGCGACTCCCTCCAGGCCTTCGCCCGGCTGCTCGACTCGCCGGAGCTGGCGCTGGTCGACGTCCTCAACCTCGACGGCGGCGGATCCACGACGCTCATGACGGGTACGGAGGTGCAGACACCGCCGACGGACGCGGGCAAGGATCCGGACGGACCGGAGTACGTCCACCGGCGGGTGGCCGACTCCGTGTACACCGGGGTCGGCGGCTACGGCATGTACGCGAAGCAGTAGCCCGCGTCAGACCGCCTTGGTGCCGCGGTGCAGGGCGACGATGCCGCCGGTGAGGTTGCGCCAGGCGACCTGCGACCAGCCGGCCCGCTGGAGCTTCGCAGCGAGGCCGGCCTGGTCGGGCCAGGCGCGGATCGACTCGGCGAGGTAGACGTACGCGTCGGGGTTGGACGACACCGCGCGCGCGACCGGCGGCAGCGCCCGCATCAGGTACTCGGTGTAGACGGTCCGGAACGGTGCCAGGACCGGCTGGGAGAACTCGCAGATGACCACCCGGCCGCCCGGCTTCGTCACCCGGTACAGCTCACGCAGCGCCGCGTCCGTGTCCTGGACGTTGCGCAGCCCGAAGGAGATGGTGACGGCGTCGAACGTCTCGTCGCGGAACGGCAGCTTCGTGGCGTCGCCCGCGGTGAACGGGAGCCAGGAGTTGCGCTTCTTGCCCTCGCGCAGCATCCCGATGGAGAAGTCGCACGGCACGACGTACGCGCCGGTCGCGGCGAACGGCAGCGAGGACGTCGCCGTCCCGGCGGCCAGGTCGAGGACCTTCTCGGCGGGGCGGGCGTGCACCGCCTTGGCGACCTCCTTGCGCCACAGCCGGGCCTGGCCGAGCGAGAGCACGTCGTTGGTGAGGTCGTAGTTCGCCGCCACGTCGTCGAACATCGAGGCGACTTCGTGCGGCTGCTTGTCCAGGGAGGCTCGGGTCACCCACCCATTCAAGCAGCCCGGCCGGACGGCACCGGGGCGGGCCCGCCGTCCCGGGATGCGGGAAGGAGTTCCGATCCGGCTTCAACCTTTCGTGCCTGCCGGCACTCAGTAACAGGCGTGGTGACCACGACAGACCGCAGAGGAGGCCGCATGACAGCCGGACGCAGCCCGGACGCCGCCGGCTTCGAGGAATTCGCCCGCGCGAGCCAGCGCCGGCTGTACCGCACCGCTTATCTGCTGTGCGGGGACGCCGACGCCGCCCGGGACCTGACCCAGACCACGCTGGCGAAGCTCTTCCAGCACTGGGGCCGGGCGAGCGCCGCGGACCATCCGGACGCCTACGCCCGCACGGTGCTGACCCGTACCTACATCGCCGAGCGCCGCCGCCGGCTGCGCGACTTCCGTGCCCACACCCCGATAGCCGCGCACCCGCCCGCGGTCGGCCCGGAGCTCACGGTGACGCTGCTGACCGCGCTCGCCGAACTGCCGCCCCGCGCCCGGGCGATGGTCGTCCTGCGGTACTGGGAGGACCTGAGCGTGGAGACGGTCGCGGAGCTGCTGCGGTGCAGCCCGTCCACCGTGAAGAGCCAGTGCTCACGCTCACTCGCCACCCTGCGCACCCTCCTGGGCGACGCACACCTCTACACCACCCGAAGCTGAGGAGACCCGTCGTGGACGTTACCGACCGCTCCGGCCACCGGCCGGACCCCGATGCCGAGGCCGTGCTGATCAGGGCTGCGATGGAACAGGCCGCCGAGGGCGCACCGCCGCTGCCCGACCTGGTGCCGGTCGCCCTGGTCCAGGGCCGTCGGCGCCGCACCCGCGCCCGTGCGGCCGTCGGGGCCGGGGTGACAGGTGCGGTGGCACTGGGAGTGTTCGGCGCGGTGCTGGCGACGTGGGTCCCGGAGGGGCGTACGCAGCCGGCACAGACCTGGTCCTCCGCCGCCTCGCAGACCACGACCGCCGCCCCGTCGCCGGTCCCGTCCGCCCGGCCCGTACCCGCGCCCGTGCACATCGAGCCGAGCGACGGCGAGACGCCGATGGCCGCCCTGCCCGCGGCCGAACGGGCCCGGCAGGAGGCGTTCCAGCAGAAGGTCGCGGTGCTGCTCGACGAACTGCTCCACGAGCAGCTCGGCACCGTCCGCCCGGTCGACCTGGCGGTCAACCGCTACCAGGGCGGATCGGACGGCAACACCTTCCCGGTCGTCGTCTCGGTGCGCCCCAGGGGCGGTCCGGGCGCCGTTCCCGCCGATCCGGCGTGCCGCAGCATCCCTTCGAAGGGCCTCGAGTGCCGGATGGTCGTGCTGCCGGGCGGCATCAGGGCCCGCGCCATCACCGCGGAGGGCAACTGGGACGGCTCGCGGACGATCACCGGCGTCGATCTCAAGCTCGCCTACGGGACCAGCACCGTCCGGCTTTCGGTCGACGGTGACGGCTCCTCGATGGTGTCGTCACCGGTCACCGTGGACCAACTCGTCTCCGTCGCGAGCGACTCCAGGTTCCTGGAGCTCGTGAAGTACGCGGACGGACATCCGATGGAAGACAAGGAGCACTCCGTACGTGGCGGCTGAGACAGGACGGCACCCCGCACCGCGGCGAGGCCGGGGAGTCCGGCGGCGCACCCGGCGGGAGCGGCGGCGCCGCGGCCGGATACGCGTGCTCGCCGCCGTCACCGTCACGGCGGCGCTGATCGGGATCGCCGTGGTCGCCGCACCCCGGTGGGCCGGCGGGGACGACCGGCCGGCCGCGGCGGCCGCGCCGGAACCGTCGGACACGCCACGGACCTCACGGCCGGACAACGCGGCGTCCGCCCCGGCCGCGGAACCCACGAAGAGCGCCACGCCACCACCCCCTTCCCCCTCCCCCACGGACTCCGCCCGCGACCCCGTCGTCCCCGCGTCCGGCCCCGGCACGTTCGCCGTCGCCCGCGCGGGCGTCTCCCCGGGCGGCGGGAACGCCTACCGGGTCGAGGTCGAGGACGGTTCCGGCGTCGACCCGGACGAGGCGGCCGGCCGGGTCGCCGGCATCCTGGCCGCGCCGCGCGGCTGGGCGCACGGCGGGGCGCACTCCTTCCACCAGGTCGCGGACGCTCGGGCCGGACTGGTGATCCGCATCGCCACCGCGGCGACCACCGACCGGGTGTGCGGGGCGATGGGCCTCGACACGCACGGAGAGGTCAACTGCCGGGTGGGCGAGGTGGTGATGGTGAACCTGAAGCGCTGGCAGACGGGTTCGCCCGAGTTCCACGGGCCGCTCGCCGACTACCGCGCCCTGATCGTCAACCACGAGGTCGGACACTGGCTCGGCCACGGCCACGAGACCTGCCCCGGCAAGGGACGCCCCGCCCCCGCCATGATGCAGCAGATCTACGGACTCAAGGGCTGCGTCTCCAACGCCTGGCCCTACGCCGCCGACGGCACCTACCTCGGCGGCCCCACCGTCCCGTGATCCATATGTGTGTGGACTGAACCAATCGGCTCCGGCGGCGGTCCTTATAGCGGGGAAACGCCAACCGCAGGGGATGCGGAGGCCGGGGAGGGGCGCGGATGTCCGCAGGGAGTGTGGGCCGGGGAGTGCGGCGCGAGCGCGGCCGGAACCGGCTGTGGGTGAAGGCCGTCGTGCCGGTGGTGCTGGTCACGGCGGCGGCCGTGGCGGTCCGGTGGAACGGCGGGCACGAGCCGAGCTCGTCGTCCGCCGCCGCCACCTTCACCGTGGCCCGCGCGGGTGTCTCGGAGTCCGGCGGCGGTGACGCCTACCGGGTCGAGGTGGAGAAGGGCTCGGGACTGGACCCGGACGCGGCGGCCGCCGAGGTCGCCCGCATCCTGGCCGCCCCGCGCGGCTGGGCGCACCACGGCGAGCACTCCTTCCGCCAGGTCGCCGAGGGGCCGGCCGGGCTGGTCATCCGGATCGCCACCCCGGAGACCACGGACCGCATCTGCGGGAAGGGCGGGCTCGACACGCACGGCGAGGTCAACTGCCGGGTCGGGACCGACGTCATGGTCAACCTCAAGCGCTGGCGGACGGGTTCGCCCGAGTTCCACGGACCGCTCGCCGACTACCGCGCCCTGATCGTCAACCACGAGGTCGGGCACTGGCTCGGCCACGGCCACGAGACCTGCCCCGGCAAGGGACGCCCCGCCCCCGCCATGATGCAGCAGATCTACGGACTCAAGGGCTGCGTCTCCAACGCCTGGCCCTACGCCGCCGACGGCACCTACCTCGGCGGCCCCACCGTCCCGTAGACGCTCCCCGGGACAGCCCTCAGCGGCCCCGGTACACCAGGCGTCCGCCCGCGACCGTGGCCACGCAGCTCGCCCCGCCCGCCTCCGCCAGCGCGGCCTCGTCCGGTGCGTCGAAGGCGGCGAGGTCCGCCCGGCCCCCGACGGTGAGGGGTGACGCCATCGCGTCGGCCACCGCACTCACCCCGGCCAGCGGGTCGAGCCGCGGCCCGTCGCCGGCGGGGCTCCCGGTGCCCGGCGCGGGGCCGAGGACCAGCAGGCCGGATCGGCGCACGGCGGTGAGCAACGCGGGCGCGGTGGCGGGCGGAACGGTCACCGCGGTCGTGCCGTGCCGGAGCATCCGGTGCAGCCCGCGCCGGACGCTGCCCGCCCGCCAGGTGTCGTCCGGTCCGAGCGCGTCGAGCGCCGCACCGGTCAGCGGCTCCGTGCCCAGGGTGTCCGCCTCGCGCGGATCGGGGAAGTACGACTCCTCCAGCAGCCGGACGGCGTCCCGCTGCACCAGGCCCGGGGTCAGGACGCCCGGCCAGCGCCGGACCCGGGCGGCGGGGTGGGCCGCGGCGAGTCCGGCGTACGGGCCGAAGGCGGCGATCACCGCGTCCCGGACGGCCACCGCCCCGCCGGGCACGGGCGCACGACCGCCGCCCGGCAGGAGCAGGGCGGCGGTGTGGATCGTCAGCAAGGCGACGGACCCTAGTTGGCGTTGAGGAGCTTGAGCTCGGGGTGGGCCGTGCCGCCCTCGATCGCGGTGGACGAGATGTGCGAGACGACGCGCTCGTCGACCGGGTCGTTCGCCGGGTCGTCGTGGACGACGAGGTGCTCGTACGTGGTGGCGCGCTGGGCCGGCACCCGGTCCGCCTTGCGGATCAGGTCGATGATCTCCAGCCGGTTGGAGCGGTGCTTGGCACCGGCGGAGGAGACGACGTTCTCCTCCAGCATGATCGAGCCGAGGTCGTCGGCGCCGTAGTGCAGCGACAGCTGGCCGACCTCCTTGCCGGTGGTGAGCCAGGAGCCCTGGATGTGGGCGACGTTGTCCAGGAACAGCCGGGCGATGGCGATGATCCGCAGGTACTCGAAGAGGGTGGCCTGCGTCTGGCCCTTCAGCTTGTTGTTCTCCGGCTGGTACGTGTACGGGATGAAGGCGCGGAAGCCCCCGGTGCGGTCCTGCACGTCGCGGATCATGCTCAGGTGCTCGATGCGCTCGGCGTTGGTCTCGCCGGTGCCCATCAGCATGGTGGAGGTCGACTCGACGCCGAGGCCGTGGGCGATCTCCATGATCTCCAGCCAGCGCTCGCCGGACTCCTTGAGCGGGGCGATCGCGGTGCGCGGCCGGGCCGGCAGCAGTTCGGCGCCGGCGCCCGCGAAGGAGTCGAGCCCGGCGGCGTGGATGCGGCTGATGGCCTCCTCGGCGGAGACCTTCGAGATCCGGGCCATGTGCTCGATCTCGGAGGCGCCGAGCGAGTGGATGACCAGCTGCGGGAACGCCTTCTTGATCGCGGAGAAGTGCTCCTCGTAGTACTCGACGCCGTAGTCCGGGTGGTGCCCGCCCTGGAACATGATCTGCGTGCCGCCGAGCTCGACCGTCTCCGCGCAGCGGCGCAGGATGTCGTCGAGATCGCGGGACCAGCCCTTGGCGGTGTCCTTCGGCGCGGCGTAGAACGCGCAGAACTTGCACGCCGTCACACACACGTTGGTGTAGTTGATGTTGCGCTCGATGATGTACGTCGCGATGTGCTCCGTACCGGCGTAGCGGCGCCGGCGCACGGCGTCCGCGGCCGCGCCCAGTGCGTGCAGGGGCGCCGACCGGTAGAGGTCGAGGGCCTCCGCCGGAGTGATCCGGCCGCCTTCGGCGGCTCGGTCGAGGATGGGCTGGAGGTCGGCCTTCTCGGTCACCGGGCTGTCACCTTTCGGCGGTTTTTCAACGGATCTACGGACCGCTTCAGCGTACGCCAGCGCCGGTACGGGTCAGCGGCCGGACCGGGTCAGCGTGCCGTAGGGAAGTCCGGCGCCCCGCTCGTCGGACCGGAACCGCAGCGTGCCGTCGGCCGCGCGGGTGAAGTGGAGGTCGGCGGGCGTGGTCGTGCACAGCCCCGCCGTGCCCGGGTGTTCGGGATCGGCGCGCTCCCGGAGCGTCAGCTCCTTCTCCGTGGCGGAGGTGAGGGTGGCGATGCTGTGGCAGCTGACATCCACGCCGAGTCCGGTGACCGTCGTCGTCATACGGGCGACCCCGGCGCCCTTCTTCCCCTTCACGAGCACCGCGGTGAGCGTGCCGTGCGGCGCTCCGGTCGTCTTCTCGGTGAGCGGCCCCCGCCACGTCCCGACGAAGGCGTCCGGGACCGCGGTGAGCGGGTCCGCCGGCCCGGTCGCGGAGCGCGTCGGCGCGGGGGGCTCCGCGGCGGACGGGCCGGAGGAGGTGGCGGACGGGGTCGCACCGGTATCGCTGGGACCGGCGTGGTCGGCGCCGCGCCCGCCCGGCATCAGGTCGAAGAGGAAGGCGCTGCCCACGGTCACCGCGGCGAGCGCACCGGCCACCGCGAGGGCGACGGTGCAGCTGAGTCTGCGCCCCCGGTGCTCGCCGGGCCGCGCGTCCGCGTTCAATGTGACGGCGAACCGGGGATCGGGGGTGCGCTGCCCCGGCACCCCGCCGGTCCCGGTGGTGGGGTGGCGCGGCGGCGGGGTCGGCCCGGACGCCTGGGGCGGTTCGACGGGCGGGCCGAAGACACCGAGCGGGCCGTTCGCCCCGGTCGTCCCGAACGACGCGCTGGTGAACGGCACCGGTCCCGACTGCACCGGGGCCTCCTGCGGTTCCAGGTCCAGCAGCGCGACCGCCGAGCGGCTGACCTCGCGCACCAGCGGACCGGGCAGCCAGCCCGCCGCGACCGAGGCCGCCGCACCGCCGGGCGCCAGCTGCCGGGCGAGCTCCGCCGGGGTGGGCCGGACGGCCGGGTCCTTCGCGAGGCAGGAGGCGATGACGTCGCGCAGTCCGCCCTCCAGTTCACCCAGTTCGGGTTCCTCGTGGACCACCTTGTAGAGGAGTACGGCGGAGGAGTCGCCGAGGAAGGGGGCGGCGCCGGTCGCCGCGTAGGCGAGCACCGCGCCCAGCGAGAAGATGTCGGCCGCGCCCGAGATGTCCAGGCCGCGGATCTGCTCCGGTGCCATGTAGCCGGGCGAGCCGACCGAGACGCCGGTGGAGGTGAGCGAGGCCGTGGCGTCGATGGCCCGGGCGATACCGAAGTCGATGAGCCGGGGGCCGTCGAGGGCGAGCAGCACGTTGGACGGCTTCACGTCCCGGTGGATCAGGCCCTGGCCGTGGACCGCGGCCAGCGCCTCGGCGAGCCCGGCACCCAGCGTGCGTACCGCCTGTTCGGGCAGCGGCCCGTACTCGGTGACGGCTTCCGAGAGCGGCGGCCCGGCGACGTAACCGTGGGCCACCCACGGAACGGGGGCGTCCGGGTCCGCGTCCAGGACGGGGGCCGTCCACTGCGCGCCGATCCGCCGCGCCGCGTCCACCTCGCGCCGGAAGCGGGCGCGGAACTGCTCGTCGAGCGCGAAGTGCGGGTGGACGACCTTGACCGCGACGGTCCGGCCGCCCGCGCTGCGCCCCAGATAGACGCGCCCCATGCCGCCGGCGCCGAGCCGGCCGAGCAGCCGGTAGGCACCGATGCTCAGCGGTTCGCCGGCTTCGAGCGGCTGCATATACGGACTCCCCTTGTGGACCGGCCGGACCTCCGACCGAAGCCTAGGGGCGAAGGTCATCGGGTCACAGGGGAAACCATCCGCCGATTTCGCCCCCAAGGGAACGAACGGCGTCATTCACCGCAACAAAAGGCGTGAATGTGCCGTTCCGCGGGGCGATTGCGGAAGGGCCCGGGGAGGCACACCCCCGGGCCCTTCCGTCAATCGGCCATTCAACGCGAATTCACCCGAATCGATATCCGCACATCCGCCCGAGCCTTCCCCTCGGGGAAGGGCGGGAACGGCGGAACGGAAAGGCCGGGCATTCCGGCCCGGCCCGCACCGCCGGCATCCGCCGTAGCGGAATGTCCGGCGAAGCCCTCAGCCGCCGAGGAGTTCGACGTTCACATCCGCCGGGAAGCCCGTGGTCGGGCCGGTCCGGCGCGCGAACTCCGTGACACCGGCCAGTTGCGCGGGCCCGAAGCGGAAGTCGAGGGTCGTGAAGTAGCGCTCCAGGACCTCGGCATCGAAGGCCTCCCAGCGCGCCGCCTGCTCCGCGACCTTGGTGACCTCTTCCAGGGACACGTCCCGCGAGGCCAGGAACGCCTCGTGGACCTTGCGGACCGCGTCGGGCTCTGCGGCCAGGTAGTCCTTGCGGGCGGCCCAGACGGCGAAGACGAACGGCAGTCCCGTCCACTCCTTCCACATCGCGCCCAGGTCGTGGACCTGGAGCCCGAGCCGTGGGGCGTCGTGCAGGTTGGCGCGGAGCGCGGCGTCACCGATGAGGACGGCGGCGTCCGCCTCCTGCATCATCACGCCGAGGTCCGGCGGGCACGTGTAGTAGTCGGGGGTGACGCCGTACCGCTCGGCGAGCAGCAGCTGCGCCAGCCGTACGGAGGTGCGGGAGGTCGAACCCAGCGCCACCCGGGCCCGGTCCAGGTCCTCCAGCGGCCGCTGCGACACGATCACGCACGACATGACGGGCCCGTCGCAGCCGACCGCGATGTCGGGGAAGGCGACCAGGTCGTCGGCGTTGCGCAGGTACTCCACGAGGGTGACGGGGCCGATGTCCAGATCGCCCCTGATCAGCTGCTCGCTGAGCTTCTCCGGGGTGTCCTTCGAGAGCTCCAGGTCGAGCAGGGTTCCGGTCCGTGCGAGCCCCCAGTAGAGGGGCAGGCAGTTGAGGAACTGGATGTGGCCGACGCGCGGCCGGCTGCGACGGTCGTCGCCTGCGACGGTTGAGACGGTTGAATTGTCCACATCGCGAGGCTAGACCCGTGACCGGCCGGCGCCCTCACCGGGGGCGCGCGGCGCGGCGCGCTCCCTCTTCCGGGGTGCCCGGCAATGGCCGCGGGAGAGGTGTCCGGAGAGGCCTCCGAGCCACCCGGAAGGGCCTCTCGGTCCGCTCATCCGCACGTCAATCAAACATCCGGGTCAAGTGATCTTTCCCTCTACCCTTCGGCGCAGGCTGCGTGCTAGGCTCAACGCCAAGTTGCAGTTTGGTTTCCCTTGCAGTACAGAGCCTGCGGAGCATGTAACCCGCAGGCTTTTGTAGTTTTCAGACTTCTTTGCAGGTTCTGGAGCAGGGCAACCCTTTGGCCCAAGGAGGGCTTATGGCTACCGGAACCGTCAAGTGGTTCAACGCTGAAAAGGGCTTCGGCTTCATCGCCCAGGACGGCGGCGGCCCGGATGTCTTCGTCCACTACTCCGCGATCAACGCGTCCGGGTTCCGCTCCCTCGAGGAGAACCAGGTCGTGAACTTCGACGTCACTCAGGGACCCAAGGGTCCGCAGGCTGAGAACGTCACCCCGGCCTAGTTGCCCGGGTCGGCCGATCGCGGCCGGTAATGCAGTACCCAAGGAGCCCCGCTCCTCCGCCTCGGCGGAGAAGCGGGGCTCCTGCCTGTGCCCCTCCCGCCGAACGCGTCCGGGTCGCCTGCCCGTATCCGGGCTCTCAGGGAATGCTCCACGTCAGTTGCCGTCCGCGGCGGGCGAGGAGTTCCCATGACGCGCGTCACACCCGGACCGGGGGGTTGCGATGCTTGACCTTGACACCGTGTGAGGCCGTGCACTGGGAGACATCATGTTCACCATCGGAGACTTCGCCCGGTACGGGCGGGTGTCGGCCCGGATGCTGCGTCACTACGACGCGGTGGGGCTGCTGCACCCCGACCGTACCGACCCCTCGACCGGCTACCGGCACTACGGTGCCGCCCAGCTCGCCCGGCTCAACCGGATCATCGCCCTCAAGGACCTCGGCTTCACGCTCCAGCAGGTGCGGGCCGTCCTCGACGACGAGGTGGGTTCCGAGGAGCTGCGCGGGATGCTGCGGCTGCGGCGTTCGGAGCTGGAGGCGGCGATGGCCGCGGCGGCTGCGCGGCTGGCCCAGGTCGAGGCGAGACTCCGGTCGATCGAGAGCGAGGGACACATGTCCGTGGACGATGTCGTGATCAAGAGCGTTCCCGCGGTACGGGTCGCGGAACTGACCGAGGTGGCCGCCGGTTTCGCGCCGGAGGACATCACACCGGTGATCGGCCCGCTGTACGAGCGGCTGTTCCCGCTGCTGGGCGAGGCCGGGGTCGTGCCGACGGGCCCGGGGATCGCCCGCTACGAGGACGTGCCGGAGGGCGGCGGGGCGGTCGTCGTGCACGCGGGGGTGACGGTCGCGACCCCGGCCGGGCCGCTGGGTGACACCGGTGTGACGGTGGTCGAGCTGCCCGCGTTCGAGGCGGCGACGATCGTCCACCGCGGCTGCATGGACGGCGTCCTGTCGACGGTGCAGACGCTGGCCCGGTGGATCGACGCCGGCGGCTACCGCTCGGCGGGGTATGCGCACGAGGTCAGCCTGGAGTGCCCCGAGGACCGGGACGCATGGGTGACGGAACTCCAGGAGCCGGTCACCCGGGCCTGACCGGGTGAGGGGGGTGAGGGGCCGGCCGCCCCCTCACCCCCCTCTCTCACACCGCCGTGCCGGGCCCCGCCCAGAGCCCGTCGTCGGTCAGCCCGAGCAGGTCGATCGCGTTGCGGCGCACGATGCGGTCCACGACATCGGCGTCCAGGTGCCCCATCTGCGCCTCGCCGACCTCGCGGGACTTGGGCCAGGTCGAGTCGGAGTGCGGGTAGTCCGTCTCGTACAGGACGTTCCCCACCCCGATGGCGTCCAGGTTCTTCAGCCCGAAGGCGTCGTCGAAGAAGCAGCCGTAGACGTGCTCGGTGAAGAGCTCCGACGGCGGCCGGTGGACCTTGTCGGCCACTCCGCCCCAGGCCCGGTTCTCCTCCCAGACGACGTCGGCACGCTCCAGGATGTACGGGATCCAGCCGATCTGGCCCTCCGCGTACATGATCCGCAGGTTCGGGAAGCGTTCGAACTTGCCGCTCATCAGCCAGTCGACCATCGAGAAACAGCAGTTGGCGAAGGTGATGGTGGAGCCGACGGCCGGCGGGGCGTCGGCCGAGGTGGACGGCATCTTCGAGGACGAGCCGATGTGCATGGCGATCACCGTCCCCGTCTCGTCGCAGGCGCGGAGGAACGGGTCCCACTCGTCCGTGTGGATGGACGGCAGCCCGAGGTGCGGGGGTATCTCGGAGAACGCCACGGCACGCACCCCGCGTGCGGCGTTGCGCCGGACCTCGTCGGCGGCGAGCTGTGCGTCCCAGAGCGGGACCAGGGTGAGCGGGATGAGCCGGCCGTGCGCGTCGGGCCCGCACCACTCCTCGACCATCCAGTCGTTGTACGCGCGCACCCCGAGCAGCCCGAGTTCGCGGTCCTTGGCCTCGGTGAAGGTCTGGCCGCAGAAGCGGGGGAAGGTCGGGAAACACAGCGCGGACTGGACGTGGTTGACGTCCATGTCGGCCAGCCGCTCGGGCACCGAGAACGAACCGGGCCGCATCTGCTCGTAGGTGATGACCTCCAGCCTGATCTCGTCGCGGTCGTAGCCGACGGCGGTGTCGAGCCGGGTCAGCGGGCGGTGCAGGTCCTCGTACACCCACCAGTCGCCGATCGGGCCGTCGTCGCCCTTCGCACCCATCACGGGCGCGAACTTGCCGCCCATGAAGGTCATTTCCTTGAGCGGCGCCCGGACGATGCGCGGTCCTGAGTCCGCGTACTTGGACGGGAGCCGGTCCCGCCAGACATGAGCGGGCTCCACCGTGTGGTCGTCCACCGAGATGATCTTCGGGAAGGTCTCCATGCGTCCCACGGTAGCGCCGATCTGACGAACCGTCAGCTATCTGGACGGGGCCCCGTTCCACAATCGTTGTCGAGGGCTTGTGCAGAGAGTCACCCACTGCTGACGCGCGCCCCGTTCACAAGGCAGACTGTTGACGGCGATACCAACGGTATGGAGCAATCCGGATGGCCTCGAAGGAATCCGGACATGTGCCATCGTGCCGGGCAGCGCACAGAGCAGGACAGGAGACAGCAATGGGCCGTGCCGACGGACCACGGGTACGCGTTCCGGAGCAGCGCGTCCCGGAGCAGAGGTCGGTGGAGGAAGCCGGACTTCGTTTCTCCCTCCTCGGTCCGGTACGGGCCGGGCGGGGCGACGAGACGCTGCCGTGCGGCTCGCCGCAGCAGCGCGCCCTGCTGACGGCCCTGCTCCTGAGAGGCGGCCGCACAGCCACGGCCGCCGAACTCATCGACGCCATCTGGGGCGAGGACCCGCCCTCCCAGGCACTGGCCGCGGTACGCACCTACGCCTCGCGCCTGCGCAAGACCCTGGGCCCGCTGACCCTGGCGAGCGACTCCGGCGGATACGCGATGCGGATCGGGCCCGGGGCGCTCGACCTGACCGTGGCCCAGGACCGGGCAGCCGACGCGGAGAAGGCCAGGGCGTCGGGCGACCGCTGCGGGGCCAGGGCGCTGCTGAACGAGGCACTCGCCCTCTGGGACGGCGAGGCGCTGGCCTCCGTCCCCGGGCCGTACGCGGAGTACCAGCGGACCCGGCTGGAGGAGTGGCGGCTCCAGCTCACCGAGACCCGTCTCGATCTGGACCTGGAGGTCGGCTGCCACGCGGAGGCGGTCTCCGAACTGACCGCGCTCACCGCCGCGCACCCGCTGCGCGAACGGCTGCGCGAGCTCCTGATGGTGGCCCTGTACCGCAGCGGCCGCCAGGCGGAGGCCCTCGCCGTCTACGCCGACACCCGGCGGCTGCTCGCCGAGGAACTCGGCGTCGACCCGCGCCCCGAACTCGCCGCGCTCCAGCAGCGCATCCTGCGGGCCGACGAGGAGCTGGCCCGCCCGGCCGACGAACCCACGCCGGCCGCCGCACCGCTCCGCCCCGCGCAGCTCCCGGCCACGGTCTCCGACTTCACGGGCCGCAACTCCTTCGTCCGCGAACTGGGCGACCGCCTCGCCACCGCGGAGGGCTCGGTCATGGCCGTCTCCGCCCTCGCGGGCATCGGCGGCGTCGGCAAGACGACCCTCGCCGTGCACGTCGCCCACCAGGCCCGCCCGCACTTCCCGGACGGCCAGCTCTACGTCGACCTCCAGGGCGCGGGCGCCCGCGCCGCCGAGCCGGAGACGGTCCTCGGCGCGTTCCTGCGCGCGCTGGGCACGGCGGACTCGGCCATCCCCGACTCCCTGGACGAACGCGCCGCGCTCTACCGCTCCACGCTCGACGGCCGCCGCATCCTGGTCCTCCTGGACAACGCCCACGACGCGGCCCAGATCCGCCCGCTGCTCCCCGGCACGGCCGGCTGCGCGGCGCTGGTCACCAGCCGGGTCCGGATGGTCGACCTGGCGGGCGCGCACCTGGTCGACCTGGACGTGATGTCGCCCGAGGAGGCGCTCCAGCTCTTCACCCGGATCGTGGGCGAGGAGCGCATCAACTCCGAACGCGAGGCGGCGCTCGACGTCGTCGCCGCGTGCGGCTTCCTCCCGCTGGCCATCCGCATCGCGGCCTCCCGGCTGGCGGCCCGCCGCACCTGGACGGTCTCGGTCCTGGCCGCGAAGCTCGCGGACGAGCGCCGCCGGCTGGACGAGCTCCAGGCGGGCGACCTCGCGGTGAAGGCCACCTTCGAACTCGGCTACGGCCAGCTGGAACCGGCCCAGGCCCGCGCCTTCCGTCTGCTGGGCCTCGCGGACGGCCCGGACATCTCCCTGGCGGCTGCGGCGGCGCTGCTGAACCTGGAGGCGCACACGGCGGAGGACCTCCTGGAGGCCCTGGTCGACACGTCCCTCCTGGAGTCGGCGGCCCCGGGCCGCTACCGCTACCACGACCTGGTCCGCCTCTACGCGCGTTCGTGCGCTGACCGGGACGAACAGCCGCCGGAGGAGAAGGAACTGGCGCTGTCGCGGCTGCTGGACTTCTATCTGGCGACGGCCGCGGGGGTCTACGCACTGGAGCGGCCGGGGGAGCGGGTCCTCGATCACTTCTCGTCCACGTCCTACCCGGGCCTTGCCTTCCGGGTCCGCGAGACCGCCCTGGACTGGCTGTTCACGGAGTCCAGCGGACTGCTCGCCTGCGCCCGCCAGTCGGCCGCCATCGGCATGCCGCGGCGCGCATCGGACCTGCTGATGGCGGTGGTCGACCTCGGTGAGTCGGGCGCGAACTCGCATCAGTTCGCCACGGCCGCGACGGCCGTGGCCGAGGCCGCCGAGGCCGCGGGCGAGGCGCAGGCCGAGGCCAGGGCCCGCACCATGCTGTCCCACGTCCACAGCGTCTCGGGCCGGTTCACCGAGGCGGAGGCCGAAGCGATGAGGGCCCTGGGGCTCGGCGAACTGGCCGGCGACCCGGTCTCGCTGGGGCAGGCCCCCAACCAGCGCGGGATCATCGCGCTCTACGAGAACCGCCACGAGGACGCGGAGTCGCATCTCACGCAGGCCATGACGGCCTTCCGCGCCGACGGCAACAAGCCCGGCGAGGCATCGGCGCTCTGCAACCTCTCGCGTGTGCACCTCGCGACGGACCGGACCCCGAGCGCCGTCCAGCTGGCACAGCGGGGCGTCGCGATCTACGAGGACGACACCACCGGTCTCGCGCTCCGGCTCGCGAACGGGAAGTACGCGCTCGGGCTCGCCCTCATCGGCAGCAGGCAGACCTCCCGGGCCCAGAACGTCCTGCTGGAGGCCCTGCACATCTTCCGCGAGAGCCGCCAGCGGCTGTGGCACGGGATGACGCTCTTCCGGCTGGCCGAGCTGCACATGGCCGAACAGCAGGCGGCTCAGGCGGCGGCCCACGCCGAGCAGGCGCTGGCCGTGCTCCGTGGCATCGGCGGGGACTGGCGCAGGGCCAACGTGCTGACGGTGCTCGGTCAGGCACTGGCGGCCATCGGGCAGACGGACCGTGCGCAGGTCTGCTGGAACGAGGCGCTGACGATCTTCGATACGCTCGGCTCCCCGGAGGCCGAATCGGTCCGTGCACTCGTCAACCCGACGGCCGTGGCCTGACCTTGCCGGGCGTTCATCAATCGTTTATCGCGGCACGCCACTCTCTACTCATCGATCCGCCGCGTCGGGGGGCAGACGGATCGGCGTGCGGCCTCACCACTAAGGTGAACGGCCCTGGAAGGCCCGCCCGGCAGTCCACGGGGGAACAGCCGGGCGGGCCGGCCCAATCCATATGTCCACACTTTCAGGAGTTGACCTTCATGGCCGCCAACAAGGACAGCCTCAAGCCGACCGACGCGCACGCGACGGGCGAGGAGATCACCACCCTGGACGCGCACGCCACGTCCGAGCCGGCCAAGCCGACCGACGCGCACGCCACGTCCGAGCCGGCCAAGCCGACCGACGCGCACGCCACGTCCGAGCCGGCCAACTAGTCCAACCTGCACGGGGAGCGGCCGCGGCGGCGCGGAGGGGGAGCCGTCGCGGCCGCTGCGTGTCCGGGCAGGGACGGCCCACGCGATCGCGTCAGCGTGGGGGCCGCTTCCCGCCAGGGGGTACCGCCGCCGCCGGTCCCGTCGCTAGCGTCACTCCACGTCCGGAAGTTCGCTCCCATCGCAGGAGTTGAGATGACTCGCACCAAGAAGACGCTCGTCGCCGCCGCGTTCGCCGTGGCCCTCGGCATCGGCGGCGCGTGTCCCGCCCTGGCCGACGCCCACGCGAGCGGCGACACCCCGGTCACGACTCAGGATGCCGACACCGGCGTGGCCACCCCGCAGGACGCGCACGCGAGCTGAACCGGCCGGCACGGCGGAGGGGCCCGAGCCACCCCGGCCCGGGCCCCTCCGCCGTGCCGTTCCCCTACCCCCGCCCGCCCCGCAGCTCCCCCTTCACCACCTTGCCGCTCGCGTTGCGCGGGAGCTCGCTGACGAACTCCACCGCCCGGGGCACCTTGTAGTTCGCCATCTCCCGCCGCGACCAGGCGATCAGGTCGTCCGCCGTCACCGTGGCGCCCGGGCGGCGCACCGCGTACGCCTTGCCGACCTCGCCCAGGCGGGGGTCGGGGATGCCGATCACCGCGACGTCCGCCACGTCCGGGTGCAGGCCCAGGAGCTGTTCGATCTCCGCGGGGTAGGCGTTGAAGCCGCCGACGATGAACATGTCCTTGATCCGGTCCGTGATCCTCAGGTTGCCGTCCCCGTCGAGGACGCCGACGTCGCCGGTGTGCAGCCAGCCGTCCGAGGTGATCGTGGCGGCCGTCGTCTCCGGGTCCTCGAAATAGCCCCGCATCACGTTGAAGCCGCGGACCAGGATCTCGCCGGGGGTGCCGGGGGCGCCCAGGACACGGAGTTCCGTGCCGGGGATCGCGCGGCCCGACGTGGCGGCGATCACCTCCGCCGGGTCGCCCTGGCGGCACATCGTGACGATGCCGCCCGCCTCGGAGAGGCCGTAGGCGGTCAGGACGGTGGCGATGTCGAGTTCCGTGCGCAGGCGGTTCACCAGCTGGAGGGGGACGACCGCGGCGCCCGTCACCACCAGGCGCAGGGCCGAGAGGTCGTGGTTCGCGCGGGCCGGGTGGTCCAGGATGGACTGGTGGAGCGTGGGCGGGCCGGGCAGGACCGAGATGCGTTCGGCTGCGATGTTCGCGAGGACCGTGTCCACGTTGAAGACCGGCTGCGGGACCATCGTCGCCCCCCGCATCAGGCAGGCGATGATGCCCGCCTTGTAGCCGAAGGTGTGGAAGAACGGGTTCACGATCAGATAGCGGTCGCCCTCGCGCAGGCCCGCCAGCTCGCTCCAGATCGCGTAGCAGCGCAGGGTCTGCGCGTGGCTGATGACCGCGCCCTTGGGGCGGCCCGTGGTGCCCGAGGTGTAGATGATGTCGGAGGGATTCGAGGGGGCGATCGTGGCGGCCCGGGTGCGGACCTGCCCGGGGGATATCCGCTCCCCCGCCGCCAGGAAGTCCTTCCAGGTGACGTAGTCGGCGGGGGCGGAGTCGGCGAGCACCACCACCGTCTCCAGGTGCGGGAGTTCGACCTCGGACCGGCGCAGGGACGCCACGTACGACGTCCCCAGGAAGGTGCCCGTGACGAAGAGCAGTTTCGCGCGGCTCTGCTCCAGGACGTACGCCGCCTCCGTGCCCTTGAAGCGGGTGTTGAGCGGGACCAGGACCGCGCCCGCGGTCACCGCGCCCAGCGCGGAGACGATCCAGTCCAGGGTGTTCGGCGCCCAGATCCCGACCCGGTCCCCCGGCTCCACCCCCGAGGCCATGCACGCGGCAGCGGCCCGCTCCACGCGCTCGCCGAGTTCCGCGTACGTGACGCGGGTGCGGCCGTCGGCCACCGCCTCCCGGTCCCCGTACCGGCTCGCCGCCGCCCTCACCAGGCTGGGGACCGTGGACCATTCCTCGTCGCCGCGCATCTCGTGCCCTCCCGCCGTCGAACCGGAACGCCATGGCCGCCCCGTAGCTGACTATCCGTCAGATTAGCTGTAGCCTCCTCCGCTGTCAGCAGTCATGACGGCCTCGGAGGTGGCGGGTGGCGACGCTCAAGGACAAGGCGGCGATAGCCGGGATAGGGCAGACGCGTTTCGCGAAGCACCTGCCCGAGTCGGAGAAGACCCTGGCCTGCCGGGCCATCGTCGCGGCGCTCGACGACGCGGGCATCGCCGCGTCGGAGGTGGACGCGTTCTCCTCGTACACGATGGAGGAGACCGACGAGGTCGAGGTCGCCAAGGCGATCGGGGCCGGCGACGTCACCTTCTTCAGCAAGGTGGGGTACGGGGGCGGCGGTTCCTGCGCGACCCTCGCGCATCTGGCCTCCGCCGTCGCGACCGGACAGGCGAGCGTCGGTGTCGCCTGGCGCTCACGGAAACGGGGCTCGGGCCCGCGGCCCTGGAAGAACACCGCGGTGCAGCTGCCCACCCCCGCGCAGTGGACCCGCCCGTACGGGCTGCTGCGGCCCGCCGACGAGATCGGCATGCTCGCCCGGCGGTACATGCACGAGTACGGCGCGACCCGCGACCACCTCTTCAACGTCGCGCTCGCCTGCCGCAACCGCGCCAACCAGAACCCGGACGCGGTGATGTACGAGCGCCCGCTGACCCGCGACATGTATATGACCTCGCGCTGGATCAGCGACCCGCTCTGCCTCTTCGACAACTGCCTGGAGACGGACGGGGCGCTGGCCTGCGTCATCGTCTCCGCCGAACGCGCCCGCGACTGCCGGCAGAAGCCCGTCTACCTGCACTCCGTCGCCCAGGGACTGCCCGCCCAGCACCACGGGATGGTCAACTACTGGAACGACGACCCGCTCACCGGCCCGGCCTGGGCCGCGGCCCGACAGCTGTGGAAGCAGGCCGACTTCGGGCCCGAGGACGTCGATGTGGCGCAGATCTACGACGCGTTCACCCCGCTCATCCCGCTCTCCCTGGAGGGCTACGGGTTCTGCGGGCGCGGCGAGGGCGCAGCGTTCACCGAGGGCGGGGCGCTGGAGAGCGGTGGCCGGCTGCCGGTCAACACCGGCGGGGGCGGGCTCAGCGAGGGGTACGTACACGGCTTCAACCTCATCAACGAGGGCGTGAAGCAGCTGCGCGGCATCTCCACCGCCCAGGTCCCGGACGCCTCGACCTGCCTGGTCACCGCCGGGGAGGGCGTCCCCACGTCCGCCGTACTGCTGAGGAACTGAGGAGCTGACCGAGATGGATGGACTGCTGCTGCCCGTCGTGGACGAGGACGGGGCACCCTTCTGGGAGTACACGGCCCGCGGTGAACTGCGCGTCCAGGCGTGCGCCGCCCCGGACTGCGGAAGGCTCCGCTTCCCGCCCCGGCCGTGCTGCCCGCACTGCCAGTCGTTCGAGAGCGAGTGGCGCGAGATGAGCGGACGCGGCCGCATCTGGTCGTACGTGCTGCCGCATCCGCCGCTGCTCCCCGCGTACGCCGACCAGGCCCCGTACAACGCCGTCGTCGTCGAACTGGCCGACGCCCCGGAGATCCGGCTGGTCGGGAACGTGGTCAGCGGGCCCGACGCGCCCCTGAACTCCGTCGATCCGGCGCGGCTGCGGATCGGGGCGGCGGTGAAGGCGGTCTTCTGCCCCGTCTCCCCCGACGCGACCCTGGTCCGCTGGCTGCTGGAGCGGTGACGGGTCATGGCGCTGCGCACGGAGACGGACAAGGGGACCGGGGTGGCGCTGGTCACCCTGGACCGGCCCGAGAAGCACAACGCGATCGATCTCGCGACCGCCGCCGAACTCACCGCCGCCTGGCGGGCGTTCCGGTACGACGACGAGGTGCGGGCCGTCGTCCTCACCGGGGCCGGCGGGCGGGCGTTCTGCACCGGGATCGACCGGGGCGTGGACGTGCCGCAGCCCTCGTCCCCGTACACGATCGACGATCCGCTGATCGCGATCGGGCCGAAGGCCAACGACCTGTGGAAGCCGGTGATCGCGGCCGTGGAGGGGATGGCCTGCGGCGGGGCGTTCTATCTGCTGGGCGAGTCGGAGTTCGTCATCGCGTCCGACGAGGCGACGTTCTTCGACCCGCACACCTCGTACGGCATGGTCAGCGCGTACGAGGCGATCTCGATGGCGCAGCGGATGCCGTTCGGTGAGGTCGCCCGGATGTCCCTGATGGGGACGGCGGAACGGGTCACGGCCCGGCGTGCGTACGAGACCGGGCTGGTCAGCGAGGTGACCCCGCCCGGTGAGGCGGTGGCGGCGGCGCTGCGGGCGGCGGCCGTCGTCGCCTCGTATCCGACCGGGGCGGTGCAGGGCACGGTGCGGGCCGTCTGGTCCGCCAGGGAGGCGGCCCGGGCGCAGGCGCTCGCCCATGCCCCGCACCTGATCGCGCTCGGGAACCTGACGCCGGAGCGGCAGGCGGAGCTGTTCAGGGGGCGGGGCGGGGGCGGCGGCGGAACGTTCCGGCTGCGGTGAGGGCGGTGTGTCCGGCCCGGACCTTCAGTAGCTGAGCTCGGCGGTGACCGCGCACTTCTTCACGCGGGAGACCTTGCCCGGGCTGGCCATCCGGACGGAGACCGTCTTCGTGTCGCCGCCGTCCGCCTGCACGGTGGCCTCACCGGTGTCGACGGTGTTGCCGACCGCGTCGAGGAACTTCACGTCGACCTCGTACGTGTGGCTGCCGACGGCGTTCGCGGTGAGCCGGACGGTGGAGGTGGTGACGGCCTTGCGCTTGCCCTTGCGGGGTGCCGCGCAGCGGAAGACGTACGCCTGCGGGGCGTCCGTCGCGGTGGCGGTGGGGGTCGGGGTGCCGTAGGTGGAGCCGGACGAGCTGCTCGACGAGCTGTAGTCGTCATCGTCGTCGTAGTCGGTGTCGTGGTAGGTGCCGTTGCTCTTCTTGGAGTTGGAGCACCCGCCGCCGCTGCTGCTGCTCGACTTGCTCTTCCCGCTCCGGCTCTTGCCGCCCTTGCCGCCGTGGCTGGAGCTGGAGAAGCCGGTGAGCGCGAGCACCACCGCCACCAGGACCACGGTCAGTTTCACGTGTTGCCGCACCATCGGTACGTCCCCCTTGTGTTGTCCTTCGTCTGTGCCGCGGCCGGCCCGGCAGGCGGGCGGCCGCGCGACACCGTAACGCACAGCATGGCGGGCCCCGTCCGGCGGCCCGGTCATGGCCCTGTCACAGTCTCGTCATCGTCCGTCTGGTGGCGAGGGGCATACCCCGGGCGTAGCGTCGAGTCGAGAGCGGTGGTGATCCGCGTCGCCGGCCGGCGGCGCTCACGCCCGCGGGAGGTCCGGAGATGATCCGTAACGTCCTCGGTTCGATCGTCGCTCTCCTTGGAGCGGCGGCCGCCGTGCTGAGCCCCTTCCGTGACTGGTACGACGGCCGCCTCGGGCGGTACTACGGGGTCGACGACCTCTTCACCGGTGTCACCGGGGCGCACCCGGCCGTGCTCGGTTCGATCCTGCTGCCCTTCCTCTTCGCCGCGGTGCTGGCGGTCGTGGGCGTCGTCCTCCGCTTCCGGCCGATGGTCGCGCTCGCGGGCGTGCTGGTGCTCGGGTTCACGGTGCTGTGGATGGTGCGCCAGGGGCAGGCGGCCGGCAGCCTGACGATCGCGGGCGACGGCTCCGGGCTCCAGCAGGGGGTCGCGGGCGCGGCGGGCGGCGGGGTGCTGCTGCTGCTGGGGGCGGCGCTGATGTCGGGGCGGCGCGGGAGGCCGCGGCGCGAGCGGGTCGACCGGCCGTACGAGGCGCCGGGGTCGGCGGATCCCGATACGTGGCCGCCGACGCGGGAGCCGGGGCCGTCGGTGCAGACGAGCCCGTGGCCGGAGCCGGAACCCGACCCGTACGTGGGCCCGCCGGGGCCGCCGTCGGGGCCGCGTGATCCGGCTTCGGGGCCGCCGCGTGATCCCGACTCGGAGCCGACCGCGACGTACCCGGTCCAGGACCCGCCGGACCGCCCGGGTCCCCCGGGCTACCCGCGGGGGTAGCCGTCACCGGCGCGCCCGGCGCCCGACCATGCCGGTCCGGCGCATGACGACGATTCGGCCACCAGGTCCAGCCCGTCCGGCGCTTGAGGACGAAGCGGCCGCCGGGCGCCCCCGGACCCTCTCGCGACGCCCGCCCGCTCACCGGTTCCGTCCTCAAACGCCGGACGGGCTGGAGGTGGACGTTTTCCGTCCGGGCGGCGGCCACCACAGCCACGGTTCCGTCCTCAAACGCCGGACGGGCTGGGGTGGGCGCCCCGCTACGCCCGCGCCCGGTTGCCCGTGCCCGTGCCCTTCAGCGCGTCCAGCGCGTACACGCAGCGGTCCTTGCTGCACGCATAGACCACCCCGCCCTGCGCCACCGGCGAACCCGTGATCTCGCCGCCCGTGGCCAGCTTCCAGCGGAGCTGGCCGCCCGCCGCGTCCAGGGTGTACAGGACGTGGTCCGCCGAGCCGAAGTGGACGCGGCCGTCGGCGACGACCGGCGCGCCCACCACCTCGCCACCCGCGGCGAACCGCCACTTCGGGGTGCCCGTGACCGCGTCCAGCGTGTACAGCGCGCTGCCGCTGCCGACGTGCACGTTGCCCGCCACCACCAGCACCGGTTCGATCGACTGCCGGGACTCCGTGGCGATGCGCCAGCGGTCCTTGCCGGTCGAGGCGTCCAGCGCGTACACCGTGCCGAGGTAGTCCGCGAGGTACACGCCACCGCCGGTGACCGCGGGGCCGGGGGCGAACGCGGGCGGGGAGAGGAAGACCGCCGGGGACTCGAAGTGCCAGCGCACATGGCCGGAGGCGATGTCCACGGCCAGGACCCGGGTGCCGGCGGAGACGTACACGTAGCCGTCCGCCGCCGGGGTCACCCGGACCGGAACCCCGCCGCAGGACGCCGCGTCGCCGACCGGGTAGGACCAGCGCTCGGAACCGGTGCGGGCGTCGAGGGCCCGCAGCCGGGCGTCCTGCCAGACGTAGACCGTGCCGTCGTGGAGCGCCGGTCCGGCCTCCGCCGTCTCGAAGTCCGTCTGCGCCCCGTTGATCTCCCAGAGCTTCTCGCCGGTGGACGCCTCCCGCGCCTGGACGCCGCCGCCCCGGGTGCCGGTGAGGACCGTTCCGCGCTCGGCCTTGAGGGAGTACACCCACGCGTCGGACTGCAGCCGCCACCGCTCGGTGCCGGTGGTCGCGTCCAGGGCGTAGAGCGACGGGCCGTCGGAGGCGTGGATGCTGCCGCCGTCCACGGCCATCGCCCAGGCCACGTCCCGGGTCTTGAACTGGCGCCGCCCGTTGCCGGTGTCCAGCGCGTGCACCTCGAAGGAGGTGACGTACAGCAGGTCACCGACGACGACCGGGGTCCCCCACACGTCGTTCGACATCCGGAACCGCCAGGGCCGCCAGCGCTCGGGGGCGGCGGGTGCGCTGTCGGGCGCGTGCGCCGGAGCGGGTACGGGGGCGGTCGGGGCGGTCGCCGCCACGCCGTTCACCCCGGCGGGAGGGCGCACCCACCCGGTCGCCGGACCGGCCTCGGCGGCGCCCGCCGAGGCGCGCACGTCCTGGGCGCGCGGGCCGGGACCGATCGGCACATGCGCGCCGGACAGCCTCACCGGACCGCCCGCGTCGGGTGCCTGCGCGGAGGCGGCGGGCGGCTGCCCCTCGGCTCCGCTGCGCCAGGCGTTGTCCCAGTCGGCACCGGGCGACTGCTGCGGCGGCGGCGGCGCCACGGGCGCGGGCGGGACGGGCGGCGCGGCGGCGATCGCGCGGCCGCCGCCGCGGCGCTGCTCGATCATCGCGGTGGCGTCGGCCGGCAGCCAGGCCGAGGCCGTGCCGCTGTCGTCGTCGCCGGAGGCGAACAGGTGCGGGGAGAGCTGGGCCTGCAGTTCGGCGGGGCTGGGCCGCAGCGAGGCGTCCATCTGCATGCAGGACTCGATGAGGGGCCGCAGGTCGTCGGGCAGACCGCTGACGTCGGGGCCCTCGCGCAGCAGCATGAAGACCGTCTCGACGGGGTTGGCCCCGTGGAACGGCGCATGGCCGGTCGCGGCGAAGACGAGCGTCGAGCCGAGCGAGAAGATGTCGCTGGCGCCGGTGACGCTGCGCGAGTCGCGCGCCTGCTCCGGCGACATGTAGGCGGGCGTGCCCACGGCGACGTTCGTCATCGTGAGCCGGGTGTTGGAGACACCGGAGGCGATCCCGAAGTCGATCACGCGCGGGCCGTCCTCGACGACGAGCACGTTCGACGGCTTCATGTCGCGGTGGACCAGCTTCGCGCCGTGAATGGACTGCAGGGCCTCCGCGATGCCCGCCGCCAGCCAGCGCACGGCCTGCGTCGGCATCGGCCCGCACTCATTCACTATCTCTTCCAGGGAGGGCGCGGGCACGTAGGCGGTGGCGAGCCAGGGCACGGCCGCGCGCGGGTCGGCGTCGACCACGGCGGCCGTGTAGAACCCGCTGACCGCGCGGGCGGCCTCCACCTCGCGCGTGAAGCGGACCCGGAACAGCTGGTCCTCGGCCAGTTCCGTACGGACCGTCTTGATCGCCACCCGCCGGCCCGACGCCGAACGGGCGAGATAGACCAGCCCCATGCCGCCGGCCCCGAGCCGTCCCAGCACCTCGAACGGGCCGATCCGCCTAGGGTCGTGCTGCGTCAGCTGCTCCACCACTTGCCTGCCACCTCCCCGTACGGACCTCCGTGAGGAGAGGTCCGCGAAAAACCCGCCGTGTGCAGCGTCTCATCAGTGGGCACCACCCGGCGGTGCGCACCCCGATTGTTCCTGGCCGAGGCGCCGGTTGCGAACCCGGGGGCGGATCGGGGTGTCCCGTACCGTTCCGCCTGTTTCAGGACACAGGTTCCTGAAGTACGGCGAAGACGGCGCCCTGGTTGTCCTGGAGGACCGCCATCCGCCCGTACGGGATGTCGAAGGGAGGTTCGGAGACCCGGCCGCCCAGCCGGACGGCGGTCTCGGCCGCCGCGTCGCAGTCGGCCACGGTGAAGTAGCTGAGGAAGTGGCTGGGCATCTCGGCGGGGAGCCCGTCCGTGATGACGCTGCGCCCGCCGACCGCGGTGTCGGGCCCCGGATCGGTGCCGGGCGGGGACCACATGCGGTAGTCCACGCCGGACTCCGCGGTGCCCGGGTCACCGGCGCCCGGCTCGTCGATGTCCATGGAGCGGAAGCCGAAGACCTGCTCGTAGAAGGCGTCGACCCGGTCCTTCTGCCGGGTGTAGACCTCGGTCCAGCAGAAGGAGCCCGGCTCGTTCTGCTTCTGGAACCCCTGGCGCTCACCGGCCTGCCAGAGGCCGAACACGGCACCGCCGGGGTCGGCGGCCTGCGCCAGCACCCCGGAGCGGCCGGCCCGGACGGGGTCGGTGATCACCTGGCCGCCGTGCTCGCGGACCCGGGCGACGGACGCGGCGATGTCGTCGGTGGCGAAGTAGATGCCCCAGGCGGTCGGCATGCGGCCGTCCTGCTTGGCGGCGAGCGCGGCGACGAGGGCACCGTCGCTGAGCGCGTCGGCGTACGGCCCGTCGCCCGCCCGGAAGGTCCAGCCGAAGAACTCCCCGTAGAAGCGCTTGCCCGCTTCGAGGTCGGGGAGCTGCACATCCACCCAGCACGGCGCGGACTGCGCGAATGCGGCCATGGGCCCGGATCCTTCCGTCGTGGTGACGCTCGTCACACCCAAAGTAGCCGCGCTCCGGGGCGCCCGCGCACCGGCACCTCCGATGCGAACATATTTTCGATGCACGAAGCGCCCTCATGGACGTCACGGAAAGTTATCCACGGAAGTTATCCACAGGCTGTTGATAACACTAATCAAGCTGTGGGGAACCCGGCCGGGCCTCGGCGGGACGCATCGCCCGATATCACCCCACTCCCGCCTCACTCCCCCCACCACGCCTGCCGCGCTCCCCATTTGCAGTCGGCCGAATCGCGCTCCGATCACCCGTCGGTAAGCTGACGGCATGACAGGACAAGTACGCACCGTCGACGGCCGCGTGGCCGGTCGACGCGGACAGGCGACGCGGCAGAAGCTGCTCGACTGCCTCAGCGAGATGCTCAGCTCCTCGCCGTACCGGGACGTCAAAGTCATCGACGTCGCCCGGAAGGCGGGGACTTCACCCGCGACCTTCTACCAGTACTTCCCCGACGTCGAGGGCGCCGTCCTCGAAATCGCCGAAGAAATGGCCAAGGAGGGTGCCGGACTGACCGAACTGGTCGCCGGGCGCTCCTGGGTCGGCAAGTCGGGATGGCAGACCGCCGAAGAACTCGTCGAGGGATTCCTCGACTTCTGGCGGCGCAACGACGCGATCCTGCGCGTGGTCGACCTCGGCGCGGCCGAGGGCGACAAGCGGTTCTACAAGATCCGCATGAAGATCCTGAACTCCGTCACCAACTCCCTTACGGATTCGGTGAAGGAGCTCCAGTCCAAGGGCAAGGTCGACAAGGACGTCAGCCCCGCGGCGATGGCGGGATCCCTGGTGGCGATGCTGGCCGCCGTCGCCTCGCACCAGAAGGGCTTCACCACCTGGGGCGTGAAGCAGTCGGAACTCCGGCCGAACCTGGCGCTGTTGGTGCATCTGGGCATCACCGGCAAGAAGCCGACGAAGTAGCGCCCGCGCCGGATTTCCCTCGTACTGGGTGACGCGCGGTGATCCCGGGCACCCCAGGTCCTGTCTCACCGACGGCGGACCACGCAGGTGGTCCGCCGTCGGTGTATCCGGACGCCCGCCCACCTCACTCGTGACCGCCGCGTCCCTCCAAAGGATCCAACCGGAACAACCGGATCTCCCGTTCGATCCGGGACTGGTACGCGGCATAGGGCGGCCAGAACTTCAGCGCGGCCTGCCACACCCGGGCCCGCTCCTCCCCCGCCAGCAGCCTCGCGCGTACGGGAATGTCGCGGCCCTTCCAGTTGATGACGGCCGCTTCCGGATGCGCCAGCAGGTTCGCCGTCCAGGCCGGATGCCCCGGACGGCCGAAGTTGCTGCCGATCAGGACCCAGCTGTCCCCGCCCCCCTCGCCGTCACCCGGCTGCGGCATGCACGCCAGCGGGGTGGTCCGGGGCTGCCCGCTGCGCGCTCCCGGGACCGTCATCACGACGCCCGGCAGCATCTGCGCGCTGAGCAGCACCCGGCCGCGGGTGAGCCGGTGGACCGTGCGGTCCATGGCGGGTACGACGTGCGGGGCGATCCGGGCGAAGACCCGGGTCGCGGACACCTTCTGGACGAGCCGGACGCCGGGCGCCATCAGACCGCCACCTGCCCGGCCGCCGGTCCGGGCCCGGCCGCGCGCCCGCCGAGCCGCTCCCGGCCGAACAGCCCGGCCCGCTGCGCCGCGTGGTCGCGGAGCCGGTGGACGGGGCCGAGGAGCAGTTCGTCGGCGGCGGCCCGCTTGAAGTAGAGCTGCGCCTCCTGCTCCCCGGCGAAGCCGCCGCCGTGCGGCTGTACGGCCTCGGCGGTGGTGATCCGCAGCGCCTCCAGCGCCTGGGCGAGCGCGAGCCCGCCGGATTCGGGGTCGAGGACCGCGTAGTGGGCGGCGGACCTGGCCGACTGGACCCGTACGTACAGGTCCGCCAGCCGTAGCTTCACGGCTTCGGCGGCGCCGGTCACCCGGCCGGAGGCCTCGCGCGCCTCCAGCCGGCCGGCCGCCCGTTCCAGCACGCTCGCCGCCGCTCCGGCCGCCTCCGCGGCGAGGGCGACGGCGGCCGTGCGCCCGGCGGCGGCCAGGGCCGCCGTCGCGTCCACGGCGTCGTCGGCGCCCAGGAGCGCCGCCTCGGTGTCGCGCAGCTGGACGCGGGCGAGCGGCCGGGTCTCGTCCAGCGAGTCCTGACGGGTGCGGACGAGCCCGGCGGGCGCCTCCGGTCCGTCGGTCCTGACCAGGAACAACAGGGTGCGGCTGCGCGGGAAGCCGCCGGTGTGGGCGGCGACCAGGAGCAGTCCTGCGCTGTGCCCGTCCAGCACCTGGGATGCCTCCCCGTACAGCCGCCAGCCGCCGTCGCCGCCGGCCGGCCGGGCCTGGACACCGCCCGCCCGGCCACCGCCGGCCCAGGCGCCTCCGGTGGGGTCGCCGGTGAGACCGAGGGCGGTGGAGAGCGAGCCGCCGGGCACGGCCAGGGCCGCGGTGAGCTCGCCGGCCGCGATGGACGGCAGCAGGGCGGCGCGCTGTTCCGCGGTGCCGAGGGCGAGGATCAGGGGTGCGGCGAGCACGGTGGTGGCGAGCAGCGGGGACGGCAGCAGGGCCCGGCCGGCCTCCTCCAGGACGACGGCGAGCTCGGCCGGGCCGCGGCCCCCGCCCCCGTACTCCTTCGGGAGGGCGAGTCCGGGCAGCCCGAACTCCCGGGCGGACCGTCGCCACAGTGCGGTGTCGTATCCGTCCGGTGTCGCCGCGGCGTCCACGGCCCCGCCGGGTCCGCCACGTCTGGCCAGCAGGTCGCGCAGGGTGCGGCGGATCTCGTCCTGTTCCGCGGTGAAGGCGGCATCCATCGTCGGGCTCCTTCCCCTCAGAGGCCGACGGCCTCTGATCTGACGGGCCGTCATGCTAGGGGTGAAGCGGTGAGATTCCCAGAGTCGCGCAGAGCGACACGGACCACAAGATCCCCTCCCTTCACCGATGTTCACCCTCCCCGCATCTGATGTACCGTCAGATTCATGCTGCCTGCCACGTCCTCTCCCCGCCGCAAGGTCGCTGTCGTCGGCATATCCCTCGCCGACTGCGGACGCGTCGACACGGCCACCCCCTACGCCCTGCACGCCCAGGCGGCGCGCCGGGCGCTCGCCGACTCGGGCCTGGACCGGTCCGTCGTCGACGGCTTCGCCTCCGCGGGCCTCGGCACGCTCGCCCCGGTCGAGGTCGCCGAGTACCTGGGCCTGAGACCCACCTGGGTGGACTCCACCTCGGTGGGCGGATCGACCTGGGAGGTGATGGCGGCCCACGCGGCGGACGCCATCGCGGCGGGGCGGGCCAACGCCGTCCTGCTGGTGTACGGGTCGACGGCCCGGGCGGACATCAAGGCGGGCCGCCGCACGTCGAACCTCTCCTTCGGTGCCCGCGGCCCGCTCCAGTTCGAGGTGCCGTACGGGCACTCGCTGATCGCCAAGTACGCGATGGCCGCCCGCCGCCACATGCACGAGTACGGCACCACCCTGGAGCAGCTCGCCGAGGTGGCGGTGCAGGCCAGGGCGAACGCGGCGGCCAACCCGGACGCGATGTTCCGCACCCCGGTCACGGTCGACGAGGTCCTGTCGGGCCCGATGATCGCGGACCCGTTCACCAAGCTGCACTGCTGCATCCGCAGCGACGGCGGCTGTGCGGTGCTGCTGGCGGCCGAGGAGTACGTGCCCGACACGGCGAAGGCCCCGGTCTGGATCCTGGGCACCGGCGAACACGTCTCGCACTCCACGATGTCGGAGTGGGAGGACTTCACCGTCTCCCCCGCCGCCGTCTCGGGCCGCCTGGCCTTCGAGCGGGCGGGGGTGCGGCCCGCGGACATCGATCTGGCCGAGATCTACGACGCGTTCACCTATATGACGCTGGTGACGCTGGAGGACCTGGGTTTCTGCGCGAAGGGCGAGGGCGGCGCGTTCGTCGAGAAGGGCCGCACGGGCCTCACCGGCGAACTCCCGGTCAACACGGACGGCGGCGGCCTGTCCGCCTGCCACCCGGGGATGCGCGGACTGTTCCTGCTGGTGGAGGCGGTCCGCCAGCTGCGCGGCGAGGCCGGGGACCGCCAGGTCGTCAAGGCCGGGGGCCGGCTGCCGGAACTGGCGGTGGCCTCGGGCACGGGCGGCTGGTTCTGCTCGTCGGGGACGGTGGTGCTGGGGCGGGGGTGAGGGGGCGGGGCGCCACGGGCTTCCGGCGCGGACTCACACGGCGACGACGGTGAGCACACCTTCCAGACCCTTGAAGTCGTCCGCGTTACGCGTGAAGAGCGGCAGCCCCCTGACCGAGGCGATGGAAGCGATCATCAGATCCATCCGCCGGGGACGAGGGTTGCGGCCGGCGGCGACGACGAGGGACACCATGCTCCCGTAACGAACAGCCGCGTCCCCGTCGAAGGGCAAAGGCTCGAAGTCGGCCACGGCGGCCCCCAGCTTCTCCATCCGCGCCGCCCGCCCGGCCGGATCCCCGGCCATCGCCACACCTTGCTGGAGTTCGGCCATCGTCACAGCGGTGAGCGCCGGAAAGGCAGGAAGATCCTCGGCGCGCAACAGGTCGAGGTCGATGTACGTGCAGGTGTCGAGGACCCCCGCACGGTAGCGCTCAGCCACGCGTCCGCTCCCAGGGATCGTCGTCCCCGGCCCGGTCCTCGTCACCGAACAGCTCGTCCGCTTCGCGACGCATCAACGCGCCGTCCACCCGGGGCAGCCGCCTGTGCCGGGCCACCAGCTCCTCCGCACTCAGGCTCCGCTTGCGCGTGAGCGGCCGGAGTTCCGCGACCTCTACCCCGTTACGCGTGATGTGGAAGATCTCGCCCTCCTCCACGGCGTTCATGACGTCCGCGGACCGATTCCGGAACTCCCGCTGCGTGATGGTCTTCATACGACCAGCGTAGCCCCCTGTGTCTCGGTGTGCTACAGCAATCGGTCCCTGCCATCGCCGCACCCGGCCCGCCGGGCAACCGGGCGAAATCCGGTGGCGCGGGATCCGGCCCGGCATCCCCGGACTCCGCCGCGCCAGGTGAAATGGCCACATGACCGACGCATCGGCTTCCGCCGCACACCGCGCCTTCCTCGACCTGCTCCACGCCCAGCGCGTCTGGGACGTCGAGCTGCCCGCCTTCGAACCGGCCACGGCGCCCTCCGCACCCCTCCCCCTCTTCCACACCTGGTTCGCCGAGGCCGTCGCCGCCGGGCAGACCGAGCCGCACACCATGTCGCTGGCCACCGTGGACGCCGAGGGGCTGCCCGATGTGCGGACGCTGATGCTGCACGACGCGGATGAGGCGGGCTGGCACTTCGCCACGCACGCCACCAGCGCGAAGGGCCGCGAGCTGGCCGCCCGCCCGTATGCCGCGCTCGGCCTCTACTGGCCCTCGCAGGGCCGGCAGGTCCGGGTCCGGGGCCCCGTCACCGCCTGCTCACCCGCCGAGGGCCGCGCCGATCTGCACGCCCGCTCGACCGGGGCCCTGGCCTCGGCGCTGGTGGGGCGGCAGAGCGAGGTGCTGGGTTCGACGGCGGAGCTCGACCGGGCGTCCGACGCCGCCTGGCGGCGGGCCGGGGCGGAGCCGGATGCCGAGGTGGCCGGCTGGACGCGGTACGTCGTCGAGCCGCGCGAGGTCGAGTTCTTCCAGGGCGACGCCCGGCGGCGGCACGTACGGCTGCGCTACCGCCGGGAGGACGGGGCCGGGGCCGGACCCTGGGTGCGGGAGCTGCTCTGGCCCTGACCCCTCCTCCACCTCAGGTCACCGTGATCGCCTGCACCGGGCAGGCGCGGGCCGCCTCGCCGACCAACGGGCCCGCCAGGTCGTCCTCGGACGCGGGCAGGAGCTCGCTGAGCCCGTCGTCGTCCTGGGTGAACACCTTCGGCGCGACGAGCGCGCACTGCCCGGCCCCGATGCAGACGTCCCTGTCGATCCCGATCGCGATGCCGGTCTCCGTCTCGTCGCGCATGTCCGTCCGTTCTTCCGCTCGGCTTCCGGTCACCGGGTCATCCCTTCACCACGTCACGGGCAGTTCGATGAGCCCCTGGACCGTGTCTCCCGGCTTGAACGGGATCTCTTCGGCCGGCACCGCCAGCCGCAGGCCGGGCAGCCGGTCGAAGAGCGCGGGCAGCGCGATCTCCAGTTCGGCGCGGGCGAGGTTCTGGCCCAGGCACTGGTGGATGCCGAAGCCGAAGGCGACGTGGTTGCGCGCGCCGCGGCCGAGGTCCAGCTCGTCCGGTGCCGGGTAGACGGCCTCGTCGCGGTTGCTCACCGCGGTGGAGAGCAGGACACCGTCCCCGGCGCGGAACGTCACCCCGTTCATCTCGATGTCCTCGACGGCCACCCGGGAGAGCCCGTCGGCGATGGACAGGAATCGGAGCAGTTCCTCGACCGCCGGGGCCATCCCGTCGGGGCCGCCCGCGCGCATCCGGGCCAGCTGTTCCGGGTGCTGGAGCAGGGTGAGGGTGCCGAGCGAGATCATGTTCGCGGTCGTCTCGTGGCCCGCCACCAGCAGGATCTGGGACAGCCGGACCAGTTCCTCCAGGTCCACCGCCCCGGTCTCCAGCTGTTTGGCGATGAGCTCGTCCAGCAGCCCGTCGCCCGGGTCGCGCCGCTTCCGCGCGATCAGGTCGCGGAAGTAGTCACCGAGTGCGATCCGCGCCGCCTCGACGTCGGAGCCCTCGGGACCGCGCAGCAGTCTGCGGGACTGCGCCTCGAAGAACTCGTGGTCCTCGTAGGGCACGCCCAGGAGCGCGCAGATGACCATCGAGGGCACCGGCAGGGCGAAGGCGCCGACCAACTCGGCCGGCGGTCCCTGCGCCACCATCGTGTCGAGCAGCCGGTCCACGGTCTCCTGGATCGCCGGCCGCAGCGCCGCCGTGCGCCGGACCGTGAAGCTCGGGATCAGCATCCGGCGCTGCACGTTGTGCTCGGGATCGTCGACGCCGATCAGCTCGACGCGCCGCTGGGTGGTCGTGGCCAGCCGCTCGGCGAAGAACGGGAACGCGGGGTTCTCCCGGTCGGACGACAGCCGGGGGTCCACGAGGAGCGCCCGCGCCTCGGCGTGCCCGGTCACCAGCCACACCGTACGGCCGTCGAAGAGCCGCACGCGGGACACCGACTCCTGCCCGCGGCTCGCGCTCGGATAGCCGGTCGGCGGGTGGTAGGGACAGCTGCGGTTCTGCGGGAAGGCGACGGCCTCGGATGGGGTCTCGGTCCCGGATGCGGCCTTGGCTTCGGTTTCGGTCTTGGTCTCCGTCATGGCGGACCTCGCAAGGAGAGGGGGGTGTCCTGCCGATCACTCCCTACTAGATGCCCAAGGCACCTAAACGGCTAGGTGCTGTTCGGCCAAATGCCGCACACCGCGTCTCTTATCCGCTTTCGACACCCGAGGAGCACTATGGGAGGCAGGCGAGGACTGGAGGTCACCGATGACCAAAACCCGTAGCCGGTACGCCCCCGACCGCGGTCTGACCACACGCATGCTCACCACCATGTTCCTGATCGGGCTGCTGTACGTGGTGCTGGTCGGCGTGCTGCTGGCCGTACTGCGCGGCGCCTGGCCGATCATCCTGATCATCACCGGCGGCATGTTCGTCGCCCAGTTCTGGTTCAGCGACCGCATCGCCGCCTTCAGCATGGGGGCCCGCGAGGTCACCCCCGAGCAGGCGCCCGAGCTGCACGGAGCGATCGACCGGATCTGTGCCCTGGCCGACATGCCCAAGCCCCGGGTGGCGATCGCCGAGAGCGACGTGCCGAACGCCTTCGCCACCGGCCGCAGCGAGAAGACCGCCCTCGTCTGCGCCACGACCGGTCTGCTGCGCAGACTGGAGCCGGAGGAGCTGGAGGGCGTGCTCGCGCACGAGATGTCACACGTCGCGCACCGCGATGTCGCCGTCATGACGATCGCCTCGTTCCTCGGCGTCCTCGCGGGCATCATCACCCGCGTCGCGCTCTGGGGCGGCTTCGCCCGCAACAGCCGCAGCAACGACCCCATGGGCATCGCGATCATGCTGATCCCGCTGATCAGCGCGGTCGTCTACGCCCTGAGCTTCCTGCTCACCCGGCTGCTCTCGCGCTACCGCGAGCTCTCCGCCGACCGCACAGCCGCCCTGCTGACCGGCCGGCCCTCGGCCCTCGCCTCCGCACTCACCAAGGTCAGCGGCCAGATGGCGCGCATCCCGACGGAGGACCTGCGGAAGGCGGAGCCGTACAACGCCTTCTACTTCGTCCCCGCCTTCTCCTCCAAGGAGAGCCTGAGCCGGCTGCTCTCCTCGCACCCGACGCTCGAACAGCGGCTGGACCAGCTGGCCCGGATCTCCGCCGACCTGTCCCGCCCCTGACCCCCACCCCGTGAGGAGTACGTCCGTGGGCCTGCTCGACAGCATCCTGGGCCGCAGCAAACCGGTCCGCCCCGACCTCGACCAGCTCTTCGCCGTCCCGTCCGCCGCCCTCACCCTCCAGGCGGCCACGGGTTTCGTCCCGACCGGCAACGGCTCGGTGTGTTTCGCGGGCGTCGAGGGCGCCACCTTCGCCCGCGTCCAGCAGGACGTACGGGAACTGCTCGACGCCGACACCGGGCGCGGCGGCGTCCCGGTGGAGTTCAGCCGGGACGCGTACGGCTACAGCTGGCTGCTCACCCGGCAGCCGCCCGATGACTCCGCCGCCCTGGTCAACGACCTGCACGCGGTCAACACCCTGCTCCAGGACGGCGGCTTCGGCCCACAGCTGCTCTGCTCGCTGATCGCCTTCCGCGACCCGGAGGGCCGGTCGCTGGCCCTGGTGTACCTCTACAAGCGCGGCACGTTCTACCCGTTCGCCCCCGTCCCGGGCGGCGACGAGAAACGGGACAACCAGCTGGAACTCCAGGTCCGGGCCGCCCTCGGGGACGACCTGCGGGTGGAGAAGGAGCTGGCCCGGTGGTTCCCGGTGTGGGGGGCGCCGGGGCTCTGAGACCCGGCGCCCCCTACGAGATCGTCAGGCCGCCGCAGGAGCGACCGGGGCGCCGTCCTCTCGGGCGTACGGGCCACGGTGACGGTGGCCACCACCCCGTTGCGCTCGATTCCGGCGCGCTCTCGGGGACGGCCCTCGGGTGGAGAAGGACCTGGGCGGTGGTTCCGGTGCGGGGCGTCAGGGTTGTGGGGGCCGGCCCCACGGGCGGTGACCAGGCGTGCGGCCTCAGTCCAGGTAGGTGTCGTACTGCTCGACATCACCGGGCTTGAGCTGCATCTTCGGGTCGGTCTTGATGCTGGAGAGCTCCGTGCCGAGGATCCGTCCGGTGTGCTCGTCGAGGATGATCGTCCACCGCACCGTCCCCTTGAAGTCCACGGCGTACGCCTGGCCCCGGCGTCCCGCACGGTCCTTGACCGGGCCGATGGCGTTCAGGCCGGACTGCTCGGCGAGCAGGCCGTCGATCGCGGCCGTCTGGGCGGGGCCGGGCGTCCAGTCACGCAGCAGCGCTTCCACGGAGTTCATCGTCCAGTACGCGCTGCCGCGGGTATCGGGGTTGTCCTTCGCCAGGTAGTCGGCGAGGCCGGGGACGGTGGTCGGGGGCGCGCTCCGGAACTCGGCGAGCTTCTCCCAGGACCCTGCCGGCAAGTGCGTACGCCGGACGACCTGGCCGTCCTCGATGTCCTGCACCTCACCGCTGCCGTCGGCGTTGAAGCGCTCGCGGGACTCGATCACCGGCATCTGCTCCGGCTTGTGCTTGCCGTCGTCCCACATCCCCAGTGCCCACTCCCTGCGGTGGGTCCCGCGGAGCGCGTCGCCCGGGGAATCCGCGAGGGCCGCGGCCCGCTTCGCGACGGTGGCGAGCGGCACGGTGGCCCGGGAGCCCTCCACCCTGAGCGGGGCGGGCGCGGCGACGGCCGTCTGACCGCTGCTGCCGGTGAAGGCGAACGCCGCCACGGTCGCCGCGACGACGGCGGCAGCCGCCCCGAGGGACATCGACCGGCCGGGCGTCAGCCATCCGAAGGCCGAGGGACGGCCGGCGGCGGCACGGAACGTGGAGGACTTCGCGGGGTCGGACGTGGCGGCCGAGTCGTCGGCCTCCCTCATCAGGTGGGCTTCGAGCTCCGCACGACGGGTGGGCGAAAGCCGGGGGGCGGCGGGCGGCGGGACCATCTCCCGCAACGCTGCGAGCTCGGAGCGGTCGCGGGCCTCCTGCCACTCCCGGCCCCCCTCCTCGTGGCCCGGGGCCGCCGGACGGGAGGACGGGGCGGCGGAACGGTTCCGGAACAGAGCGTTCATGCGAGGTTCTCCTGGGTGGTTCGAGCCAGAATGCCGTCTACGTGCTGTACTTGTCCGCTGCCTCCGGGGAGTTCCCGACCGGGCGCGCGCTGCGTGTCGTCGCGCCGGGTGGCCGGGTGGTCCACGGAGTCGCGCAGTTTGGCGCGGGCGCGGGACAGCCGGGAGCGCACGGTGCCGACGGGTACGCCCAGGGCCTCGGCGGCGGACGCGTAGTCCAGCCCGCCCCAGACGCACAGGGTGAACACCTCGCGCTCGGTGCGCCGCAGCCCCTTCAGCGCCGCCTTGGCCGCTGCCAGCTGTTCGGCGTCCGCCAGCCGCCCGGTCACCTCTTCGGCGAAGTCCGGGACGGCGTCCGATCGCGGCATCCGGGCCAGGGCTCTCTGGTGCCGACGGGCCGAACGAGCGGTGTTGCGCAGGACATTGGTGGCTATGCCCAGCAGCCACGGGCGCAGACTGACGGTCTCCTCCGGGCGCAGCCGCTCACGCGAGCGCCACGCCTCCAGGTAGGTGAGGGAGACGACGTCCTCGGCCGTGGCCCAGTTGCCCGTGGACCACAGGGCATGGCGGTACACGGCGTCCGCGTGCTCCCGGAACGCCTCGGCAAGCGCGGCCGGGTCACCGTCGCGGAGACGGGCGGGGGTTGAGTGAGTCACGTGGATTAATGTCCGACCGGTCCGGCGGGTTCCCGTGACGTGCGTCACGGATCCTGGGTGAAGGTGCGCCGAAGCCGGACTCGAACGTGACGGGTGGGCGGAGCGGCGCCTGGCAGCACCGAGTCTCCACGCTGTGCTGCCGCCACCACGATCGGCATGGACCTCCGCCCCGGCTCGGCGGACAGGTGCACCTCGGCGCTTGACCCGCCGATGTCACGGACGCACGGCGCCCGGTTCCTGCGGGCAGAGGTAGAACAGCTCCGGGTCGCCCTCGTCCAGGCCGTGGAGCAGGCCGACCGGGCTCCATCCCGCGCGTTGCAGCAGCCGCTGCATCGGCTGGTTGGAGACGTTCGTCGAGGTGAACAGCTTCGGGGCACTGCACGAAGCCGCGGCGTCCGCCAGCAGGCGCCCGCCCACACCTCGGCCACGGGCGGCGGGCGCCACCATCAGCATCGTGACGAAGCCCTGCTCGAAGAACGTGTACTCCACCACGCAGTATCCCAGGGGCCCGGACTCGTCCTCGGCCACGGCGGCGAGACCCTGCCTGCACCAGTTCCGGATGTTCCGGCGCCGCGCTTCGTCGCCTTCCGCCGCAACCGAGTCGATCCGGGCCAGCGCGTCGGCATCCGTCTCGCTCGCACGCCGCACGGCGAGCGCGTCCGCGCCGGGCATGATCAGCCGTTGACTGTCGCGTGGCCCAGGAACGCGGTCCAGGCGGCGGGCGCAACGGCGAAGGTGGGGCCGTCGGTGACCTTGGAGTCGCGGACGTGGACGGTGTGGGGGCAGGTGGAAACCTCTACGCAGGCCCCGCCCTCGTTGCCGCTGTAGCTGGACTTGTGCCAGTCGTAGGCGACTTCGAGGCAGGCACCGACCTCATTATTACTGTAGCTGGACTTGAACCAGGTCAGTCCGGGTCCGTGGCTCACAGTTGTCCCACCTTCGTCTCGATGATCTCCGCGGACTTCCAGGGGTTGAGCGCCTGGGCTCGCAGGATGCCGAAGAGGTCGAACATGTCGCCCACCTGCTCCGGCTTCGAGATCAACCTATCGCCGCCCTGACCATGGTCTTCCCACCGTTCGAGGCCCGGGAGTCCCCTGGCGGGGCGGGTGGCCCGGGCTTCCTCACGTCCGCTTGAAGTACTCGATCTCCCCGAGCGCGATCGACCGTCCGGCGCCCTGACCCGCCGCTTCCCGTACGACGAACCGGATGGAGACGACATCGCTGATGCCCGTCCGTATCGACTGCTCGCCGGGCTTGTCGGCGAGCGTCATGGTCTTCTCGTGGACCTTCCGGTCCTTCGTCGTGATGAAGACGTCGGCCAAGGTCGGCCTGGCGCCTCGCTGGAACGCCTCGGGCTTCGTCGACACCCCGGTGTGGACGGTGACGCCGACCAGCCGGAACGGCTTGTCGAACTCGGCGGTCAATGAGGCGCCGGCCTTCGGGGCGCCCCAGTAGGTGTTCGTCAGCCCGTCCACGGCCAGCTTCGCCGGGTGCCCGGCGGTGGCGGTGCTCGCCGTGACGTCGCTGGGGCTGATCTCCCCCGTACCGCCGAGCTTGTCCCGTACGTCCTCGAAGACGTAGCGCCCCGCCGGCACGAGCAGGAAGCCCGCGATCAGGAGCCCGACGATCAGCAGGGCCAGCACGCTCCCCCGCAGCAGACGCCCCGAGCCTGCCCGCACCTTGCGGTCGAACGGCCATCTGGTACGCCACCAGGGCAGCGGTTCGGCCTGCTCGCCCGGGTGGAGCGGCGTCGCGCAGCGGCCGCAGAACTTGCGTCCCGGCCGGTTGAGGGCCCCGCACGACGGACAGGGGAAGCCGTCCTTCTCCTCCTGCGCCGCCACCGGTCTGACGACGGGGCGCTGGGCGATCGGCACGCCGGGCTGTACAGCCACCACGGGCTCGTCCTCCACCGGCGGTTCCGGCCGAGCCGGGCGTACGGGGGCGGGCTCGGCCGGGGGCTCGGGGGGCGCCTCGGCCGTGCGGGGGCGCGGCGGCTCCGCCGCGCCCGGGGCGGGAGGCTCGGCCCGCTCCGGTGCGGGTGCGAGTGCGGGTGCGCGGCGCGGGGCCGGGACCGGGGGCGGCGGGGCGGTCTCGGGCGCGGGCGGGGCGGTCTCGGCCGCAGGCGGGGCGGGCGGCTCGGGGGCCGGCGGTTCGTCAGCCTCCGGTGCGGCAGCCCGGGTTCGGGCACGGCGCGAGGACCATCCCAGGTACGTACCGCAGCTTCCGCAGAAGTCCTCGTCCTCCTCGTTGGCGGCTCCGCACGCCGGGCACGAGCGCGTCACGTCAGTCTCCTGTTGTCTCGTCCGGTGCGCCGGGCAGGATCTCCACCCGGCAGGTGAGGTGAGCGGGGCACGAGGCCCGGACGACGGCCAGGATGCGGGCCTCGTCCACCGGGGTCCCGGCCGGTGCCCGGACCCGTACCAGCAGTTCCCCGGTCGGGGCCGGAGGGAGTTCGGCCCCGGGCTCCGCCGACCAGGCGGCGCCGCCGCCGTCGTGGATGTCGGCCTCGACGCCGAAGCAGAGGCGGAGGTGTCCGGCCAGGCCGCGGCGGGTTCCGCGCCACCGGTGGAGCTCGACGGCGCGGGCGACGGCGGCCCGGCGCAGGGCCACCGGCCACGCGGTGTCGATGTCGGCGCCGACCCAGGACGACAGCCAGGGCAGGAAGTCGTCCGGGGTCAGCGCGGGATCGAAGTACGCCGGGAGGTTGTCGAGGGTGGACAGGACGGGGGCCAGGACCGTGTCCAGGCCCGCCGTGAACCGCTGGGCGAGGTCGTCGTCCGCGTACAGGGCGGGCAGCAGCCCGCCGATCGGGTAGCGGCTCGGGAGTCCGGGGACCGCGGCCCTGGTCATGCGCGCTCACCGGCCCCGGCCGCCGTGACGACGACCTGGTGCTGGTGGGAGAAGACCAGCGCGTTGGAGGCCACGTCGATCCGGTCCGCCGCCGCGGACCGCCGCCCGGTGAGCGGGTCGGCGGGGAACAGCCGCACCTCGTCGACCAGCCGGACTCCGGGCACGTTCTGGAGTACGGCGAAGATCTCGCCGTACTGCACGGGACGGCCGAAGGGCCAGCCCGTCCGGTCCGTGCCGCCCCGCAGCGGGTCGATGTGGCGGAACAGCGCGTCGAGCGCCTCGGCGCGGACGCGGTCCACATCGCCGTCGGCCGCCACCAGTTCGGCGACCACGGTGACGCCCTGGTAGGCGGGCGGTTCCACGACCAGCCTGGTGCCGACCAGCCGCCGTTCGTCGAGCCGCCCGGCGACCGCCGACAGGACCGAGTCCGGGGGTATCAGCTGCTCGAACCGCAGCCGGCCGCCCTCGTCGGGGACCGCGTCGGGCACCACCAGGACGCGCACCGCACCGGCCTCGCCCGCGACGGCGGGCAGGCAGCGGACCCGGTGCAGCGAGGGCGCGGCCTCACGGGCGATGACCTCGTAGTCCTCGGCCGTGACCGCCCGTTCCTGGACCCGGAGGATGTTCGGCGCGCGCACCTTGGCGTTCGCGACGCTCTCGCCGTCGACCCCGCCGCGGGCCGCCTCGCGGTTGTCGACGCCTGCGACGTACGGCACCGAGCTGCGCAGGACGCGGATGGCGCCGCGGGCCACGTTCCCGGCGGCGCCGCCGCCCGTCCGGTAGCGCGGGATGCGGAGCTGGGCGCCCTTCGGGGGCACCGCCCCGTACGCACGCATGGTGCCGTCCGCCTCCCGCACCTCGGGCGGGAACGCGAACTCGCCCGTGGCGGCGTCGATCCGCATGTGCCGGTCGCCCGGGGACGAGGCGCCGAAGTGCTCCACGGGCGTCCAGACCTGCCAGCCGTCGGCGGAGGACACCTGGACGACGGGCGGCTCCCCGTCCAGCAGGAGCGGCACCCTGCGTACGGAGAACCGCTGGCCGGCGACCCCTTCGGAAGTGCCGAGCGGTACGTCGAGGACGGTCTCCGCGTGTTCGACGCCGGCGGTGCCGCCGACGGTGAACACCTCGGCCTCCCGGATCGTCGGCGACTCGGAGTAGAAGGGCTGGCCCGGTTCGGGCGCGGTGACCCGGCAGCGCAGCCACCCGGCCCTGATGCCGGCCGTCACCGACGCCGTGTGCCCGGCGGGCACGAACACCGTCACCTCACCGGGCCTGTTCAGGCCTCCCGTGCTGTCGGTGCCCGTCGCGCAGGGCACCCAGCGGGCGCCGTCCCAGGCCTCCCAGACGAGCGGCGGCTGCCGGGGGTCGACGCCGACGCCCTCCACCCGGCTGTCCAGACGTACGGCGACGATGCACCGCGGTACGGCGGTCGGCAGCCCGAAGAGCAGGGAGTCGCCCGGCTCCGGCCGGGCCTGGAAGCACGGGATGTCCTTGCCCGCGCCGAGCGGCGCCGTGCGGTCCGTCCGGTCCCCGGAGGCGGGGGCGGTGACGAGCCTGATCAGTGAACTGGGCACGATCGCCAGGTCCTCGTCGGTCGAGAAGACCACCGACTCCTCCGTCTCACCGCGGGCGGTGGCCACCTCCGTACCGGCGGGGAGGCGCACGGTGTCCGGCTGGGGGGCGGACAGCCAGAAGTCGACGTCGGCGCGGGCGGCCGTCGGCGGGAACAGCCGCACGCCCAACAGGTCCAGGAAGGCTGCGTAGTTGCGGTCGGGGACCCGGTTCAGCCGGTACAGCAGCTGGTCGACCATGTAGGCGAACGTCTCGATGAGCGTGACCCCGGGGTCCGACACGTTGTGGTCGGTCCACTCGGGAGAGCGCTGCTGGACGTACCGCTTGGCCTCGTCGACGAGTTGCTGGAAGCGGCGGTCGTCCAGGTTGGGCGAGGGCAGGGACATCAGGCGGCTCCCGATTCCGGGATGGTGTAGAAGGGGAAGACGAGGTTGCGCAGGTCGTTGGTGGACCGCACGGTGTAGTGCACGTCGATGTAGAGGGTCCCCTCGTCGACGGTGTCGAAGGCGACCACCACGTCCGCCACCTCGATGCGCGGTTCCCAGCGCTCCAGCGACGCCCGCACCTCGTGCGCGATGCGCCCTGCGGTGGCGCCGTCGCCCGGCGCGAAGACGTAGTCGTGGATGCCGCAGCCGAACTCGGGGCGCATCGGCCGCTCCCCCGGTGCGGTGCCGAGCACCAGCCCGATGGCCTCCTCGATCTCCTGGTCCCGCTCGACCATGCCGATGCCGCCGGTGGAGCCGACCCGCAGCGGGAAGCCCCAGCCGCGTCCGATGAATCCGCCCCCGCTCACAGCGGTCCTCCGATCAGGACGTTCGGCGCACCGCTGATGATCTTGGCACCGCAGCTGGTGGTGTCTCCCATGCGGGCGGCCGGCAGCCCGCCGATCAGTACCCCGCCGGCGGCCAGGGCGGCCGGATTCGGCAGGACGACGTTCCCCGGGCCGAGGAGCGCGTGCGGGGGGACGACGCACACGTGCAGGCTGCCGGTGACGGCGGCCGGCCTGCCGCCGATCAGCACGGTGGCGACGGCCACCGCACCCGGTGGCGGGGTGCCGATGAGGCCTCCGTGGACGGTGCTGTCGCCCGTGCGGGCTGCGGGGGGCATGGCTGCTGTTCTCCTTGCTGGGCCGGGTGTTCGGGGGCGGACGGGGCGGTTCGGGTGTCAGTTGATCCGGATGAGCCTGGCCTTGAGCACGGCGAGCAGTCCGCCGTCGACGGTGACCCCGGTCCTGCCGTTGACGGTCACCGAGGCCCCCTTCACCTCCACGTTCCCCGTGCCGGCGTCGAGCGTGATCCCGGACCGGCTCAGGGACAGGGAGCTCAGCACCCGGGAGGTGCCGCGGGCGAGCACCTTCAGTGCGATCTCCCCCCGCCGCTCGTCCAGGGTGACCTCCAACTGCTGGTCGCCGGTGGCCAGTCGTACACCGGACGGGCCGCGCGGGGCGTCCAGCAGCTCGATCCGGTTGCCCGAACGGGACACCAGGGAACGACGGTTGACCTTTCCGCTGGTCGGGTCGACCAGCGGCACGTCGTGGGGCGACGGCCTGTCGACGCCGTTGTAGAGGCCGCCCAGCACATAGGGGCTGTCCAGCAGGCCCTGCTCGAAGCCGACGAGCACCTCGTCGTTGACCTCGGGGCTGAACACCCCGCCGCCGCCCTGGCCGCCCCACTGCACCGTACGGACCCAGTCGGACACGTAGGTGTCGTCGAGCCAGGGGAACTTCAGCCGCACCGAACCGCGCTCGCCCTTGCCCCGGCCCTCGCGGATGTCGGTGACCACCCCGGTCGCCAGGCCCGGCATCCGGGGGCCGCGCAGGGCGCCGTCGCCGCCGGTGAGCCCGGCCAGGGAGCGGTCGGGCGAGGAACTGACCAGGACGGTCGTGCGGTAGCCGCCGTGCGGGTCGAGGACGTGGTGGGCCGCCGTCGCCGTGTACCGGCCGGCGAACGCGGGTCCGACGTTGCCGAGGGTGACCGGTTCGCCGGCCCGGAGCCGGGGGTTTCCCTCGGCGACCGCCTCGATCTCCCCGAAGCCGGAGCTGACCCGTGCGGCCACCGCGCCGGCGACCGCACCGGCCTCGGCCTGGGTCCGGTACGGGGTGTCGGCGACCGTCATCCGGGCCTTCCCCCCGAACGCCCCGGACGCGACGGACGGGCTCATCCCGGGGACCACCGTGGTGCTGCGGACGGACTGCTCGCGCGCCACCAGCCGGGTCTTGGTCTCCACGTCCCAGCCGCGCACCTCGACGCTGTCCGCCCCGTCCGACCCGGTCAGCACGGCTCGCAGGGCCAGCAGATTGCGCCCGTACTCCAGCACCATCGGACTCTTGGCCGCCGGTGTGGACGGCGAGGGCGCGGAGGACGCGGGCTTCGGCTTCACGAACTGCAGCAGGCCCTTCTCGTCCACCCGCACCTGCGCACCGCACTCGCCCGCCAGGTACTGGAGGAAGTCCCAGTCCGAGATGTTGGGCTGGGTGAGCTGCTTGTACATGACGGGCGCCGCCTCGACCCTCCCGCAGGGGAGCCCGGCGCCGGCGGCGACCTTGCGGACGATGTCGGCGGCCTTCATGTTGCGGAAGGCCACCACCTTGCGTCCGCGCCGCAGCCGGTGGGCCCTGGAGTAGGCGCGGACGACGGTGAAGGAGCCGGTGGTGTCGCTGTCGAGCTCCAGCGCGGTGACCTCACCGGTGAACAGCCGCTCGCGCGCCCGCTCCCGGACCGTGACCACCGAGATCTTCACGGGGGTGCCGATGGTGATCCCGGTGGCGGTGAGCAGCGTGTGGTACGGGTCCCGGTACGTCAGCACGGCGGTGTCCGGCAGACCGACGTTCTCGTCGACCACACAGCTGACCAGCTGGGCGGCCCAGGCCTGCGGAAGCTCGGCGGGCGCCTCCACGATCGGGTCGGCGGCGAACGATCGGGCGGGTGCGGTTCCGGTCACCGGGCGTCCTCCGCGGCATGGTCTTCCAGCCCGGGCACGAGGAGTTCCGTGCCCGGGGCCAGTTGCATGGGGTCGTCGATGTCGTTGGCCTCGGCGATCGTGCGCCAGGCGGTGGCGTCCCCGTACTCGCGCCAGGCGAGCAGCGGCAGGCTGTCACCGGCGACGACCCGGTGGGTACGGCGGGCCTCCCGCGATCCTGACGTGGGGTTCTGCCCGGCCGGGTCGACGCTCGCCTCCTCGATGGAGAGGGAGCAGGTGGCACGCAGCGGCTTCCCGTCGACGTCGAACAGCGTGTACGAGACGGAGAGACTGGACAGCACCCCGTCGAACGACGTCGTCTTCGCCGTCCCCCAGTCGAACCGCACCCAGGGGCTCGACGGCTTCTTCCGGCCGAGGCTGCTCGGGGTGGGCACACAGGCCGTCATCAGCTGCTCCACCGCCTTCTCCACCGAGTTGTCGTGGGTGGCGGTGGCGTCCAGGAAGACGTCCAGGGACAGCGAGCGGGGTCCGCTGCCGACGAACTCCGGCAGCGCGGACTCACCGGCCGTCCGGGAGGGCGTGCGCCGCCACTCGGTGCTCTTGGTCAGGGAGAGCGTCGCCGGGTTGAACTGCAGCGTGAGCCGGGCGAGGGTGCCGGCGGGCTTCGCACCGACGTCCGCCGGCGGTTCCATGATGGTCAGCTGGGCACGGGCACGGCTCGTGCGGGCAGTCGCTGCCACGGTGCTCCTCCTTCCTGTACGTCTGCGGCGCCGGCCCGGGCACGGCGGAACGGGCGGGCCATCAGGAGGGCACCAGCCCTTCGTGCGCGATCTCCAGGGTCTCGATCGCCGCCTCGGAACTGGACGGGTCGAAGGAGGGCCCCTGCCAGCGCACCGGCACGATTCCCTGGATCTGCCAGCTGATGATCCGGCTGAGGTCGGGCCGCAGTGCGACGATCTCGCCGTCCTTGCGCTCCACCCGCCGGGTCGTCTCGTTGAGCCATCGCGCGATCTTCAGCGTGTCCGCGGTGACGGGGCGGGTCAGCGTGATGTTGGTCCAGGTGATCCGCCCCGGCAGCTGCCAGGTGAAGTCGTTGTTGCCGCCCTCGGCGTACTGCTCCAGCTCCACCTCGGCGCCCAGGCCCGAGCAGGTGTGGAAGGCCCCGAGGTCGCTCCCCCCGATGGCGAGCTTGAAGAACACGCTCGTCGCGAAGATGTTGTCCGTCATCTGCTTCTCTTCTTCTCTGCGTGGGCGGGAGGCGGATTCACCGGCGGCCGTCGTACGGCCGCCCGGAGCGTTCCCGTCCTCTGCGCAGGTCCGCCCGGATCAGCCTGCTGACCGGGTCGATCAGACGGCGGGCGAGTTCCTCGATGTCCGGGCCGGCTGCCTCGTTCCTCGCCGGCGTGCCGGTGGTCTCCGGTGCGGCCGGGGCGGGGCCGGGGACGGACCTCGGCTGGACCACCCGCACGGGGACTCCGGACAACCCCGCTTCGGCCACCGCCCGCTGGAGCGCCCGGGCCGACGGGCCCGGGGCCCGGTTGCCGGTGCCGGGACTCCGGGGAGCGGCGCCGCCCGGACCACCGCCCCGGGCTCCGCCGCCCGGGCCTTCACCGGATCCGGCCGGCGCGGGGCGCGACGCGCGCACGGTGAGGTCCGGCGGTCCGGGCGGGGCAGCGGCGGCCGGTACCGGTCCGATGGCGGGGACGCCGGTTTCGGGAACCACGGGCATCGAGAACCGCTGCACCGGCACGGCGTCACCTCCGGGCCGCGGCGCCCCCGGCGGATGCGGGCGCACCACCGGGACGGGCGGGGCGGCGGGGGCGGCGTGCGGTGCGGGGGCGGAGGCGTGGGTGGGGGTGGGGGTGCCGGCTGGGGTGGGCTGTTGGGGGTCTGGTCGTGCCGGTGTCGGGGTGGTGGAGCGGCCGCCCCAGCCGAACCGGGCGGTCCGGCTGGGGCGGTCGGTGGCGGAGCGGTCGAACCGGCCTGGACGGTCGGCGCGGTCCGCGTCCGCCATGCCGGTGCGCCGGGCCTTCGTGGCCTCGGGTGCCGTGCCCCGAAGGGCCGGGGATGCCGCGGCGGCCGTCGAGGGGCCGCCGGGCACGGCCCGTTGGACGGGCGCGCCGCCGGGCGGCGTTCGCTGCTCCGGTCCCGCCGCCCAGGCAAGTGGGGTCCGGATGGCCGGAGTTCGGGCGGGGGTGGCCGGGGTTACGGACCGTCGTTCGGTCCCCGGTCCCGTCCCTCGTCCCGTCCCTCGTCCCGTCCCTCGTTCCGTCCCTCGTTCCGTCCGGCCGGTGCCACTGGCCGGCTGCCCTTCGGGACCCGGCTGCCGGGCGTCCCGCCGCCAGGTCGCCGGTACGACGGGACGCGTGGCGGCTGCCGACGCCGGCGCCGAGAAGCCCTCGGCCGCGCCGGTGCGCACGGTCAGCGTCCTTCCGGCGAGCAGGGCGCGCGACCGCTGGACCGACGGCACGGAACCGGCTGCCGTTCCGGACGTACGTGGCGCACCTGCCGTACCTTTTGCGCCTGCCGTTCCCCCCGTGGTGATCCGCCGGACCCGCACCGGGGCGGGTGGGACAGCCCGGGTGGTCGAGGTGGTCGGGGCAGTCGGGTTCGCGGACGTGCGGGTCGTGGTGTCCGCAGCACGTTGGACGGCCGCCGGAGGCAGCGAGGGGGATGCGGGCCCGGCGGCGGGCCCGGCCGGCGCGCGCAGCGGCATGTCGGGGGTCGCCGCGGGCGAGGCCGGGGCGGATGACCGTGGCGACGATGACTCACCCATCGGAGCGCCGACCGGCAACGGACCCGTGGCCCCGGGCCGCGCGCGGCGCGGGTCGCCCAGCAGCGGGGCGTCGGGCGAGGGACCGGCGGTTGGCGGGAGCGCGGGGAGGGGCGCGCCGAGCCCGCCCCGGGTACGGGCCCGAGCGCCCGGACCACCGGGGGCGGGCGTCCGGTGCGCGGAGGCGGGCGGGCCGTCGAATGCGGACCCGTCCGTGGGCGGCGTGGTGGGCGCGGACGGCGCACGCTGGACGGACGGCGAGGAACCGGAAGTGGCAGAACGGGAGTCGGTGGGACCGGAGACGGGACGGGAAGCGGGACCGGAGGCCGTACTCCCGGACGCGGCGGGCCCGGACGCGGCGGGCCCCGACGTGGGAGCCGCGCCGGGACGGGAAAGCTGACGTTCGCTCGCCAGCCGCCCCGCGTCCTGCCGCCCCGATGCCCCCCGTTCCACGCTCTGCGGCTTCCGTTCGGCCGACGACGTCCCCGGGGCTGCCCGGCCCCCTGACGCAGCAGCCGAAGCAGCCCCGGCCGCCGACTCCGGCGTCTGCCGCTGGACCACAGGAAGAGCCGGCTCGCCGGGCACGGCCGGTGCAACAGATGCGCCACCGCCAGCGCCCCCGCTCCCGCTCTGGCCGGAGGGCGTGAAGAGGGCCGCCCCGGGCGGGAGTTCCCGCAGGGGCTTGCCCAGCGCGGGACGTACCGGAGGTGCGGCGGGCGAGCCCGCGTCGCGCTCCGGCCGGGCGGCGGGCAACCGCTCCCCGGGCCCCGTACGGCCGGCGTCGTGGGCGCTGTCCGGCGCGTCGGACGCCACCTCACCCCTCCTGCTCACAGACGGAGTTGGTACGAACGCGGCGAGGCTCCGCAGGGCCGTTGCCGGGCGGCGGGCGACGACCAGGGGCGGCGCGGTGCGCCGGGGGCGGACGGCCGCGGGCCGCGCCCGCGGTGCCGCGGCTGCGGCGGGCGCCGCCGCGGAATCGGCCCCGCTCCGGGTGGCCGTGTCGTCGGGGCCGGGCCGCCGTGTCGTCGGCCCGCGCCCGGTGGACGCGCGGCCCGGGGTCTCCGGCACCGAAGCCTCGGACACCGGCGGCCGGACGGCCTCCTCCGGGGCTCCGGCCGCACGCAGGAGCAGGGGCGCTCCGGGTGCGGATGTGCGGGCGGCACCCGGCCGCGCCACACCGTGGATGAGGCCCACCGGTGCGGAGGGCAGGACGGCATGGCCGAGCTCGCCGCCGTACGCGATGTTCTGCCACGAGGCGAGCCGGGACCGGAAGCGCAGCCCGTCGCTCACCCCGATCGAGGACCGGGCGACGGTCACGGCCGGTGGTGCGACCCGGCGCCAGCCGCCGTCCCAGTCGGCGTCCGGACGCGCGGCCGGCCGGGCGGTCTCCGGCGCGTCCGCGGACCGCGTACCGTCACCGGCGCCGTCCTCCGCGGGCCCCGGCGCGGGTGCTGCCGCGGCCTGCCGCCGGCCGCCCCTGCCGAACCAGTCCCTGAACTCCACGCCCTCACCCGCTCTCGTTGACGCGGGTGTTGATCCGCGCTATCTCCCTCACCCACTCCTGCCGCTCACCGTGGGTGAGGTCGAGGATGTCCTCACGCTGCCAGTGGAAGTGGTAGGCGATGTACGCGAGCTCCTCCCGCAGCCGGGAAGGCGCGTACGTCACGATTCCCCCAGGCGTTCACCCGAGAGGTCCACCTCGAACGACCCGTGGCACAGCGGGCACGTCACCGCGGCGTGGGTGTGGCCCTCGCTGTTGATGCGGCGGTAGAAGTCCTGGAGGAACGCCACATCGGTGGCGTACATCCCCTCGACCACCCCGGCGTGCACGTCCGTGACGGTGCCGAGCCGGGTGATCACCTGGCTGAGCAGCACCACGCTCAGGTACGCGGGGTTCTCCTTGACCCGCAGGTCGATCTGCGGGCGCAGCTCGTCCCGTGCCGTGGCGAGCCGCATCGACCCGCTCCGGTGGACCCGGCCCTCGTCGTCGACGTATCCGCGCGGGAGCTCGAAGTCGAACTCCGTGCGCATGTCCTGACGGTCCCGCTCCCTGGCGGGCGGGGGCGCCGGGGCGTCCTCGCCCGGGGCGGGTGCGGCGGCGGCGAGGCTGTCGAGGACCTCTTCGAGGCCGCCGCCGGTAACGGTCCTGCGCCTCATTCGACGACGATCTCCTCGAAGGTGATGGTGACCGTCTCCGTCGCCGCGCTGGACTCGCCGGCCTTCAGCGAGGGGCCCTCCCACTTGCTGGCCCAGCCCTGCATCAGCTGGATGCGGCGGACGGTCTCACCCTTCGAGTCCTTGATCTCGATGGTGAGGTTCTGCCGAGCGGTGTCGACGGCGCCGTTGTTCAGCGTCTCCTTGATCCACTTGGTGAACTCGCTGCTCTTGTCGAGCCCGCGGGTGATCGTCACCTCGCCGGCCTGCCGCGCGCCGGGCTGCTTGCGGATGATCTGCTTGCCCTCGGCGGTCACCTGGCGGACCTCGACGACTTCCTCCTCGACGGTCAGACCGCTGATCTCCTGGATCGACTCCACGAGATAGCCGCCGAGCTGTACGCCGAAGACGTGGGTGGAAAGAGCATCGCCCTCTGCCATGACTGTGTGTCACCTGTTCCGTTCGTTGCCTGCTGGGGTCACTGCCCGCCGGGGACGGCGGGTGCGGGTCACTCGTCGACGAGGCTGGTGCTGTCCGAGAACTGCGAGAGCCGGAAGATGACGAACTCCGCGGGCTTCACCGGGGCGACGCCGATCTCGCAGACGACCTGGCCGAGGTCGATGGACTCCTGCGGGTTGTTGTCGCGGTCGCACTTCACGTAGAAGGCCTCTTCCGCCGTCCGGCCGAAGAGCGCGCCCCGGCGCCACTCCTCGGTGAGGAACGCGGTGACGTTGCGCCGGATGCTCGACCAGAGACGGTCGTCGTTCGGCTCGAAGACGACCCACTGGGTGCCCAGGAGGATGGACTCCTCCAGGTAGTTGAAGAGCCTGCGTACGTTGAGGTAGCGCCAGGCCGGGTCGGAGGAGAGCGTCCGTGCGCCCCAGATCCGGATGCCGCGGCCGGGGAAGGCACGGACACAGTTGACGCCGATCGGGTTGAGCAGGTCCTGTTCGCCCTTGCTCAGGCGGAGTTCCAGGTCCAGCGCCCCGCGGATGACCTCGTTGGCGGGCGCCTTGTGCACCCCGCGCTCGCCGTCGCTGCGCGCCCAGACCCCGGCGACGTGGCCGCTGGGCGGGATCAGGGTCTGCTGGCCGGTCGCCGGGTCGAGGACCTTGAGCCACGGGTAGTAGAGGGTCGCGTAGCGGGAGTCGTAGCCGGCGTCCTCGTTGCGCCAGGTGCGGACGCGCTGGGCGTTCATCCCGGGCGGGGCGTCCAGCACGGCGACGCGGTCGCCCATCTGCTCGCAGTGCGCGATGACGGCCAGCTGCACGGCCCTGACGCCCTCGGCGTCGATGTCGCCGCGGCGGTGGGCGCTCATCAGGTCCGGGACGGCGACCATGGTGATCTCGTCGATCGCCTCCAGCGCCGCGATGCCCGTACGGGCCGACGCGTCGCCCACGTACTCGCCCGGGCCGCCCGGGACCGTGCCGCCCGCTTCCGGGGCGGCGGGAGCGAGGGAGAGGCTCTGCTTCTCGGGGCGGGTCTGCGCCGCACCGGGCTGCTCGGTGACCTCGATGAGCTTGGACTGGCGGGCCTGGGTGACCAGGTAGCCCTTGACGTTCTTGCGTACGGAGGTGTCGTAGCTCTCCGCCACCTTGCCGCCCTGCCGCACCAGCAGCCGGAAGCGGTCCTCCGGCGGGTTCTCGCCCTCGGGGTCGGCCACTTCGACGGAGAGGCCGTCACCGGCGCCGGGCCGGGCGGAGATCAGGAAGCCGCCGACGGCGACGGACGGCGCCGTCGCCGGCGCCTCGCCCCGCGCCGCGTCCTCGGCCGGGCCGCCGATGCGCACGATGTACGCCGCGCCGCCGCCGTTGCTGAAGTAGCCGTGGACGGCGAGCGTCAGATACGTGTCGGGAGTGAAGGTGCCGAAGGACGAAACGTACTGGTCCCAGCTCGTCACCAGCGTCGGCCGGTGGAAGGGGCCGGTCTCGGAGAACCCGACGAAGGCTGCGACCGCGGTGCCGACTCCCTCGATGGGCCGCGCTCCGGACTGCACCTCCTCCACGTATACACCTGGGGTGAGGTACGACGGCATGCTCGCTCCTTCGGGTGGTCAGTCGTTCGCCTGTTCAGTCTTGCCCGGCGGTGTCTGCGGGCAGTAGGCCTCAAAGTCCTGGCCCCGGGGCAGGGCGGCTGCCTTCCCAGGCACCCCGGCCGCCCCGTGAAGGCCCTTCGCCGCCGCGGGCGTCCGCGGCCGTCCGCGGGCGGCGGGAATTCCTCGCCGCCACTCACCCGATCCGGCGCCCCAGCAGTTAGTTTCAGCCAGAAACTACTCATCGCGCACGGCCGCGGCGGCCGGATTCCTACGGTCGGTCCGGAGCCCGGGAGATGCCGGTTCGCGTCGCCGAGCCGGGGTGTTCGCGGACCGGCCGAATCCCGCCACCCGGGAAATACCGGGAATCACCTGCCGAGGACCGGCATTCACCAGTCACGACGCGCTCCGGCGATTCCGTTCCCGATTCCGGGCGATGTGTGGAAGGACACACTCCGACAAACGGTCATGTGAAGGTTTCCGCTGGCAGAACCCCTGTTTGTTCACGCCAACGGAACGGACGGGAAGGAATCCGGCGCTATCGTTCCTACGGCGCGATATCGCTCAGCACACCACTGACATTGAGTACTTGATGGCATTCGGAGGCCTGCGTTCCGGTCGCCGGAGTCCCTGGCTTGGAACAGGTCACGGAAGCCGTGACCGCTGCGTTCTCCGGTATCCGAATGGGGGTGACCCAGTGATAGTCCTGGTTGCGGAACGTCTCCAGGGCAATGGTGGTGATCTTCCGCTCCCCGAAGGAGATGGTCAGCACCCCTTCGTCGCCCTGGAAGTTCGCCACCACGATGTCCGTGACGCCGAATACCTTTCCTTCCGGGACCCGGTACGTCCCGTCCTTCTTGGCCCCGGCACCCGTCTGCACGTCGATGGTCTCGGAACTCTGCTGGGTGTTCGCCGTGCCGCCGCCCGTCGAGCCGGAGCCGCCGTCGGCGGCGCCCCCGCTCCCGGTCTGGCCCGTTCCGGCGGTCTGCCCCTGACCCTCGCCCTGTGCACCGCCGGTGCCGCCGCCCGTGGCGCCGCCTGCCGCCGCACCGCCCTGCGGTGTCTGCCGGTTCTCCTCCTGCGCGGCCTTGGCCCCCGCCTCCTTGGCGGTGCTGCGGACGGCGGGCCGCACCAGCGCGAACCACGCCAGCAGCAGCGCGATGAGCGCCGCAAGGACGATCAGCAGCCACTTCGGCAGCAGCGGGAGCTGTGCGAACTCCCCGGGCAGGGGCTCCGGCCGCTCACGCTGCTCGCCCTCGGCGCCGGCCCCCTCGCTCTCCGCCACCGCGGCCTCGAACGGCCAGGTGACCGGGGCGCCGAACCAGATCAGCTTCCGGGCCCGCACCCGCAGGCCCGCGTCGGCGGACTCGCCCGGCTTCAGGCTCCGGCGTTCCGGTGCGAAGGCGAGGCGGAGCTCCTCCCCCGCCTGCTTTCCGCCGAACACGACGTCGACGGGGGTGTTCCCCCGGTTCTGCACCGAGGTCCGGAACCGGGCGCCCAGCCAGCCCCTGCGCCGGCCCGGCTCCAGCTTCGTCCGGAGCTCGTGGAAGGGCTCGACGACCACCGTCGCCTCGGGGACGGCCACCGACTCGGGGTGCTCCGCGGGCAGGACGCGTACGCCCAGGGGGACTTCGCCCGCCGCGACCTCGTGGGACCGGGGCGGCGCGAGCCGCACCGTGACGGTCTCGGAGGTGCCCGGGTAGAGCGAGACCCGGGCCGGCTCCACCGTGGCCCATGCCGCACAGTCGCCGACCACTTCGAGGGTGTACGCCTCGACGATGTCGCCGTCGTTGCGCACGGTCAGCGTGGTCGTCGCCCCGGCGCCCGGCGACACCGTCACCGTGGCTATGTCGAATTCGGCAGATGTGGTCACGATGCGACGCTAGGCCGCGCCCCGGCCCCCGCAGCAGAGGCGGGAGGGCAATGTGCGGGCAGGTCCGGTGCCCCGGCAGCCCCTCCGCGCCGCGTCCTGCCGCCCCACCCCCGGGCCAGGTCGCCCTGTCCGGTCACGGCACGAACGCGCACGACGCCCGACGTATCGGACACCGGCGGAAGCAGTTGAGGAAGACGAGCACATGACCATGACAGAAGTGACGAAGACAGCGGCGCAGACCGGCCGCGGCCCCGGACCGGTGGCGCCCGGTCGCCCCGCGGAGGGCGCGCCCGCGGTGCCCCCGGCGGGCAGGGTCTCGGTGGCGGTCTACGCCGAGGACCTGATCCTGCGGACCGGCATGGTGCACCAGTTGCGCCTGCGGCCGGAGATAGAGCTGATACCGGAGGAGGAGGCCGACCGCGCGCAGGTCTCCTTAGTGGTGGTGGACATGGTGAACGAGCCCACCGTCCAGCTCCTGCAACGCCTCCAGCGCAACACCTCCACCCGTACCGGCCTCGTCGTCGGCCAGTTCGAGACGGGAGCGCTCCAGACCCTCATCGAGTACGGCGTCGCCGCCGTGCTGCGGCGCGGGGAGGCCGACCAGGACCGTCTCGTCCATCTGGTGACGGCGGTCGCCAACGGTGAGGGGGTGCTGCCGGGCGACCTGCTCGGCAAGCTGCTCAGCCATGTCAGCAGCCTCCACCGCACGGTGCTGGACCCCCGGGGGCTGTCGCTCTCCACCCTCACGGCGCGGGAGGCGGAGATGATCAGGCTGGTGTCGGAGGGGTACGGCACCGCGGAGATAGCGCAGAAGACGTCGTACTCCGAGCGGACCGTCAAGAACGTGCTGCACGAGATCACGGCACGGCTGGAACTGCGCAACCGGGCCCACGCGGTGGGCTACGCCATGCGGCACGGCCTCATCTGAGCCGCCCCGGCCGCCTCCCGCGGGACCTCGCGCCGACGGGCCCGCGGGGGCAACGGGTGTTGCCCCCGGGGTGCCCCGGGGTCCCTGGGACGGGCCACCGCACCCGGCCTAGCGTGACCGCATGCGTACCCATGAGAGTGCCGGGCCGACTCCGCGGCCGGCCACCGCCTCCACGCCGCGGACCAACCGCCCCCGCACGCTGGACGGTCTGCAGAGCACGCTGGGCAACGCGGCGACGACGCAGCTGATCACGGTGTCCCGGATGATGACCCCGGAGGCGTTCAAGGAGAGCACCTCGACCCGGACTCCGCGTGGCCGCTCCGAGATCACCAAGGTGGACCGGGCCCTTGAGGCCTTCCAGCAGGTCCCGGAGGACAATCAGCGCGCCCGGCTCTTCGCGCTCAGGGAGGTCATCAACGCCTGCAGTGCCTACACCGCCCACAAACCGGCGGGCGGTGTGCGCGTGGCGGGTACCGAGGCGCTGTCCCAGCAGGCCGAGCAGGCGCGGCTGGAGCTGGACCTCGAATCGGTCTACCGCGGCCTGCTGACGGACATCGACCATCAGCTGGCCGAGGGCCTCAGCACGATAGACACGACGGAACAGGCGCATCACACCGCGCAGTTGATACCCGCGGAACGGTTCCACACGATGATGAGCGGCTACGTCCAGCAGCTCGGCGCACTCCGTGGGGACGCCACCATGGCCGACGAGACGCGCGCCGTCATCGGGGAAGTGATGGCCGTGGTGCCGATGGTGAAGGTGCTCCAGTACCCCTGGACCGGCCGGCCCGGAATGAAGCTCAACCCGCCCGAGGAGGGCGAGGACCCGTCGTACGCGTTCAACGTGGGCACCCAGGCCCCCGGCGGCACCCCCTACCTCCTCGGCCACATCGCGCACGAACTGACCCACGTCGCGGCCAACCAGGCCTTCGGGAGCAGCCCGGCGATGGAGCTGGCGGAGTCCGGGGCGAGCGTGGCGGAGGTGGCGGCCCTGGCCGGGGAACGCAAGAGGACGCTGGAGGAACTGCGGTCGCTACTGGGCCGGAGCGAGGAGTTCACCGGACCCCAGCACCAGCTGCTCGACGAGAAGCTGGACTACGGGGCGATGCCCGGCAAGCTGGAGTCGTACGCGCTCAGTCTGGGGCGCGCGAAACGGATCACCTCGGATCAGCAGGCCCTCCTGATCAGCTACGGCGAGGCCGCCGGAGACGCGTCCGGCACGCTGGTCGAGTACGACACGGTCGTCAACCAGATGCTGGTCTATCTGCACATGTGGGGGATCAGCCAGGAACACCCCTTCCACGTGCGGCTGCTGGCGGCCTCCGGCCAGGCCCGCGGCCGTCGCGACAGCTCCAGGGCCCGTCGGGAGGGGACGGCGGAGTAGCGCGGCGACCCTTCCGGCGGTGAGCTGCCACGGACCGCAAAGGGCACCGGGTCTTCCCCCGCCGCGGGTACTCCGGGCCCTGTCCGTGCCGGCCCGCGCCCGTGATGCTTGAGCTGGACACCCATCGACCAGACCAGACCAGACTGTGAGGTGGACCGTGGGCGGTCCTGCTGGCCCCGCACGACGTACCCGGTTGCGCCGGCTGAGCGGTGTCGTGGTGCTGCTGACGCCGCTGCTGGTGGCGGGTTCCGTCTCCGCCCCGCAGGCCGCCCCGCGGGCGGCCGCCGTCGCGGAGGCGGCACCGGCGGACGCCGGACGGATCGCGTTCGCCGGCAACGGCCACCGCAGCCTCGGACAGCGGACCTCGGAGACGACGTCCGAGGACCTGTTCGGCACCTCCGGTCCGGTCCACCACGACCAGGACGCCTTCGGCCGCGGCGCGGCCCTCGTCTTCACCAGCCTCCGCGACGAGGCGCGGCCGCAGGTGTACGTGCGCGGCGCGGACGGCGCGGTGCGCAGGCTCACCACCGGCCGTGACGCCGCCCATCCCGAACTCTCCGCCGACGGGCGGACCGTGGTCTTCGACTCGGCCGAACCGGGGGCCGGCCCGTCGGGGCAGCGCGACCTCTGGTCGGTGGGGACCGACGGCTCCGGTCTGCGCCGGCTGACGGACACGCCCGCCGACGAGACCCACCCGACGCTCTCCCCCGACGGCACCCGGATCGCGTACGCGAGTGACGGCGGCCCGGAGCCGGGCACGCAGATCTACGAGCGGGACCTGTCCGGCGGGCCGGTGACCTGTGTCAGCGACCCCGCGGAGGGTGACGCGAGCGAGCCGGAGTGGAACCCGGTGAACGACGGCGCGCACCGGGAGCTCCTGGTCTACACGCTGCACCAGGAACCCGAGTCGGACACCGACACCGGGTACCGGCTGCGGGTCACCAGCGGCCCGGGGACCGGGCGTCCCCTGCTGACCGGCGACTTCGCCGGCTGGGGCACCCGCTCGGCTGCCTGGCTCCCGAACGGGACCGGTCTGGTCTTCCTCAGCCCCAACACGGACTGCGGATGCTCCGTCTACGACCACGTGTACCGGGCCGACTCCCTCGACGGCCCCGTGCCGGCGATGGTGCTCTCCGAGGACCGCCAGGTGGAGTCCCCTGCCGTGGTCGGGGAGGAGGTGGTCGTCACCCGCAGGACCACCGTGGACCCGGACCTCGTCACGCTCCAGGACATGCGGCAGGACGGTTCGGACCCCCGGGACCTCAGGCTCGACGTCCTGCGCGAGGACCCGAGGGCCTGGTCGAACACCAGCCAGGACCCCGCCGACGACCCGCTGTTCCACCCGGCGGCCGGCTACGACCCGTGGACCGAGCGGCAGACCTACACACCCGACGGCCGGCACATCGCCGTGACCCGTTTCGCGACCGTGGACGGCGAGCGGGTCCAGCGGATCTGGCTGGCCGACGCCGACGGGACGAACGCGGCGGAGCTGACGGTGGACGGACGCGGCCCCCGGGACCGGGACACCGACCCCGCCTTCTCCCCCGACGGCACCAGGGTGGCCTTCACCCGGGTCTCTCCGGGTGCCACGGATGACGCGGCGGAACAGAGCCGGGTGCTCGTCGCCGACCTCGCCACGCACCGGATCGTCGGCGAGGTCGTGCCGCCCGCCGGGGAGGTGGCGGGCGGTGACGCCCAGCCCGCCTGGTCGTCGGACGGCACCACGCTCGCCTTCACCCGCAACGAGGTGATCCGGGGCCTCGGCGGGATCAAGCACGTGTGGACCGCCCCGGCGGACGCGCTCGACCGGCAGAAGGACCTCAGCGTCACCGGCTGCCCCGGTGAGTGCAAGGTGATCGACGACAGCCCCGCCTTCTCCCCCGACGGCACGGCCCTGGCCTTCAACCGCAAGGACCGGGCGGACCAGATCAACCAGCGGGCGAGCGTCCTCGTCACCGCGCCGGACGGCACGGGCTGCCGGGTCGTGCTGCCGTCCTCCCGGCGCGACGATCCCGCCGCGTGCGGCGAGCAGATCCCGGACGTCTCGGCGACCGGGCCGTACCAGCCGCGCGACGTGGCGTGGTCGCCGGACGCCGGGCGGCTGGTGCTGAGCTCCCGCCGGGACATCGCGCCGAACTCCCCCGAGCAGCTGTCCGAACTCGACCTCGCCACCGGCACCCTGACCCCGCTGACCGCACAACTGCCGGGCCGCCAGAAGGAACCCGCCTTCCAGCAGCAGGTCGACCTGGCGCTGACCGCGCCGCCCGTCGGCCCCTCGGTGGAGGCCGGCTCCTCGGTGGAGGTCACGGTCACCGTCACCAACCACGGCCCGTCCCCCTCCCCCGGCACCACGTTCGTCGCCGACACCCCGCCGGGCGTCCGTCTGGAGGAGCTCACCACCGGCTCCGGTTCCTGCGGCGCCGGCTCCCCCAGCTGCGATCTGGGGATACTGCCGCCGGGTGCCGAGGTCGAGGTCACCGCGCGGCTGACGGGCGTGACGACCGGGCCCTGGCCGATCGGCTGGTCGGTCACCGGAGCCGTCGTCGACCCGAACCCCACGGACAACGCGACCTCGACGGACGTCCGGGTCCGCGACGTGCCCCGGCCGCCCGACCCGACTCCCGCCCCGCCCACCCCCGGACCGCCGCACCCCGCTCCCGCGCCGCCCGCGCAGCCGCCCGCGCCGCTGCCGCCCGCACCCGAGGCGGGCCCCGGGGTCGTCGTGCGGGCCCAGCCGAGCCCCGGCTACGTCGGCGGCCGGGTCGTGGTCACGTACACCGTGCGCAACGGGAGGAACGCCCTGGCCACCGGTCTGCGGCTGCGGCTCGGACTGCCCGCCGGAATCCCGGTGGCGACCCTCCCGCCGGGCTGCTCCGCCAAGGCGTGCCCGCTCCCCGACCTGGCGCCCGGCGCCTCCTCGGTCCTGCGGGTGGTGCTCGCCCCGGACCGGGCGCTGCGGACCACCGTCACCGGGACGCTGACCACGAGCGGCACCGACGCCGACCGCGGTGACAACGTCTCCCGGATTCCGCTGCGCGTCCTCCAGCCGCGCATCGTCTCGGTGCCCGCGGTCGGCAAGCCCGGGTTCGTCACCTCGGTGCGCGGCAAGGACTTCCCGCCCGGTGCTCCGGTGAAGCTCACCTGGAAGCCGGGGATCACGGCGACCGCGCCGCCCACCGGGCCGGGCCGTGACGGCACCTTCATCTCGCAGCTGCTGATCCTGGTGAAGGACCGGACGGGACCGCGCACCATCACCGCGTCGGGGCCCGGGTTCAGCCCGGTCACCACCGACTTCCTGGTGGTCTACGGAACGATCGTCCCGCCGGACGAGGTGGGACGCCGATGATCCACGAAGTCGACGAGGGGCTGCGGCTGCTGCTGGTCGACGCCGGTCTCCAGGACAGCGGCGTGGACCTGGTCTTCGACGCCCCGACGCGGGACTGGTCCGCGCGGCGCAACGCCCCCACGGTCAGCATCTTCCTCTACGGCATCCGTGAGGACGCGACCCGCCGTCGCACCGGCACGTCCGAGGAGTACGACGAGGAGGGCGTGGTCACCGGGCGGCGGACGCCTTCCCGCTGGTTCGAGCTCACCTATCTGCTGACCGCGTGGACCAACCGGCCGCAGGACGAACACCGGCTGCTCTCCGAGGTGTTGCGCTGCCTGATCCACACGGACGTGCTGCCCTCCCGGATGCTCACGGGCAGCCTCGCCGAACTCGGGACGACGGTGGAGATGGAGGCGGCGTCCGCGGGTTCGGGCGACCGGCCGTCCACCGTGGACGTGTGGTCGGCACTCGGCGGCGAGCTGAAGGCCGCCATCGATCTTCGGGTGTGGGCGCCCCTGGCCGGTGTGACGGAGCCCGCCGGGCCGCCGGTCACCGAGGGTCTGCTGGTGCGGACGGTGCCCGGCCGCGACGGCGAGGCGGCGGAGCCGGGACGCAGGCTGCGCTACGACGGTCCTTCGCAGGCCCGGGGCGAGGGCTTCGCGGCCGAGCGCGAACGGCAGCTGCCGCCGGGCCGGCGCAGGCGCGGCGGTCAGGCCCGGTGACCACGGCACAGCGGACCCCGGCCGTCCACCCGCCCGCCGCCGGACCGGACACGGGCACGCCTCCGACGGCCGTGGCCGACCTCTGGGAGCGGCTGGGGCACATCGAGCAGCGGGTACGGAACGCCGTCGCCGCACGCCGGCACACCGACCCGGACCCGGACGATCCGTACCGGGGGCAATACCTCACCCCCGCCGCGGCCGAACGCATCCTGGAGTCCCGCGACGCGTTCCGCCCGGTCCCCGACCACGGCCCCACCGCCCCGCCGCGATCCCCGGCGAAGGGCCGGATCGACACCCTCGCGGAGAGCTTCGGTCTGGTCCCGCCGGACGTCGACCTGCTGCTGATCGCGATGGCACCGGACATCGACCCACGGTTCGAGATGCTGTACGGCTATCTCAACGACGACCTCACCCGGCGCAGGGCGACGATCGGCCTGGCCCTCGAACTCTGCGGACTGCCCGCCGCCGGCCCCGGCCGCTTCCGGTTCTCGCCGGACGCCCCGCTGGTCGCGGCCGGTCTGGTGGAGGTGCGGGAGAGCGAACGCCCGCTGCTCTCACGGGTCCTGCGCGTCCCGGACCGGGTCACCGCGCATCTGCTCGGCGACGACGGGGTGGACGGCAGGCTGCGGGGACTCGTGCGGGCGGCCGGCCCGCGGGAGGAGGCGGAGGCGGGCCCGTTGACGCTGCGGGTCGCGGCGGCGCTGTCCACCGGCAGCGGTCTGGTGCATCTGCTGGACCGCGGCGGCGACCCCGGCCGGCTGGCGGCCGACGCGCTTCACACGGCCGGAGTGCGCCCCCTGGTGGTGGACGCCGCGGCCCTGGCCGCCGCCCCGGAACCGGTGCGGACCGTACGGATCCTGGCGACGGAGGCGCGGCTGACCGGCGGCGGTCTCGTCCTCGGGCCGCTGGAGACGCTCGCCCCGGAGCGGCCCGGGGGCGCCGGCCTGATCGACGCGCTCTGCGAGGCGGTCGGCGGCGCCTCGCCGCTGCTCCTGCACGGGAGGAAGACCTGGGACCCGCTGTGGGCCGGCGAGAGCCCGGTGACGTTCCCGGTCCCGCCGCCGGACCCGGCGGACGCGGCGCGGCAGTGGCGCCGGGCGCTCACCTCGGCCGGCGCCCCGACGGGAATCGCCGCCGGAACCCCGGCCGCCGGGGCACGCCTGGTCGACGCCACCCGCGCCTATCGGCTCGACTCCGGCCAGATACGCCGGGCCGCGGCCGTCGCCACCCGGCTGGCCGCCCTGGAGGAACGCCCGGTGGAGGCACAGGATCTGCGCACCGCGGTCCGGGCCCAGAACGGGGCGGGGCTGGCCCGCCTCGCCCGCCGCATCGAGCCCACGGTCGGCTGGGACGATCTCGTACTGCCCCCGGCGACCCGCCGGCAGCTCTCCGACCTGGCCCTGCGCGCCCGCCACCGCGAGCAGGTGCTCGGCCGGTGGCGGATGCGGCCGGGCGGCGGCCGGGGCCGGGGCATCGTCGCGCTGTTCGCCGGGGAGTCCGGCACCGGGAAGACCATGTCGGCCGAGGTGGTCGCGGCCGACCTGGGCATGGAGCTCTACGTCGTGGACCTGTCCTCCGTGGTGGACAAGTACATCGGCGAGACCGAGAAGAACCTGGAGCGGATCTTCGTCGAGGCGTCGGACGTCAACGCGGTGCTGCTGTTCGACGAGGCGGACGCCGTCTTCGGGAAGCGTTCGCAGGTCAAGGACGCGCACGACCGGCACGCCAACGTGGAGTCGGCCTATCTGCTCCAGCGGATCGAGTCCTTCGACGGCATCGCCGTCCTCACCACCAATCTGCGGGCCAACCTGGACGAGGCGTTCACCCGCCGGCTGGACGTGGTGGCCGACTTCCCCGTGCCCGACGAGCAGCAGCGGCTGGCGCTGTGGGAACGCTGTCTGGGCACCGAGGTCCCCCGCGCACCCGGTCTCGATCTGCGAACCTGTGCGGCGCGGTTCGAGCTGACGGGAGGCTCCATCCGCGCCTGCGCGGTCACCGCCGCCTATCACGCGGCGGAGTCGGGCCGCCCGCTGGACACCGGGCAGCTCGTATCGGCCGTCCTCGCCGAGTACCGCAAACTCGGACGGCTGGTCCTGGACAGCGAGTTCGGCCCGTGGCGGGAGCACACCCGGAGCGAGAACTGACCGCCCACCCCGTCCGGCGCCCTTCCGACGCGGAAGGAGCCGCCCGTGAGCCATCCGAAGGGATCACCTCCGTGCACAGCAACGACATCGGCAGGACGCCCGGAACCGGCCGGCGCAAGGCCCCGGAACCGCGCACGGCCAGGCCCTCCGCCGCCCCGGAGGCGATGGGTCCGCAGACGCTCGACGTCCTCCAGCGCACGATGGGCAACGCCGCGGTCAGCCGCCTGCTGTCCGAGGCGGGGCAGGTGTCCGCGGACGGGAGCGAGGGGGACGCGCCCGCGGTGCAGCGCTCCACCGTCGCCGACGTCCTGAGGTCACCGGGCCGCCCCCTCGATCCGCGGCTGCGCGACGAGATGGAGCAGCGGCTCGGCTCCGACTTCTCCGACGTACGGCTGCACACCGGGGCCGCCGCCCAGCGCTCCGCGGAGGAGATCTCCGCGCGCGCCTACACCGCGGGCAGCCATGTGGTCATCGGGACGGACGGCGGTGACAAGCACACGCTCGCCCACGAGCTCACCCATGTGATCCAGCAGCGGCAGGGCCCCGTCACCGGCACCGACGACGGCAACGGCCTGCGGATCTCGGACCCTTCGGACCGCTACGAGCGCGAGGCCGAGGCGGCGGCCCACCGGGCGATGGCCACGCCGACGCCCCCGGCCCGCGCCGCGAGCCCGTCCGACGAGCGGGAGTCCTGACGGGCCGGCGCCGAGGAGGACGGGCCCCGCGCTGGGCGGGCGCGAGCCTTCGCCGTACGCATCCGCGTCCGTATCATCAGCACATGACTGCAGAGCCCTCGCGATCCGCCGGCCGTATGCGCGCCTCCGACGCCGACCGCGAGGCGGTCGTGGAACAGCTGCGGGAGGCGGCGGCCGAGGGCCGTATCGACCTCGACGAGCTGGACGAGCGGGTGGGCCGGGCGCTCACCGCCAAGACGTACGCCGAACTCGCGCCGCTCACCGGCGACCTGGGCCCCGTCACCCTCGACGCGGGCGAGCCGCTGACCCTGCGGGGCGGGATCCACGGCGCGTCCAGGACGGGCGGCTGGAAGGTGCCGCCGCGCATCGTCGCGTACGGCGGCCTGGGCGGCGTACGCCTCGACTTCACGCGGGCCGAGTGCCGGCTGCGTGAGATCGAGGTGGAGGTGGACGCCCAGATGGCAGGGGTGGTGTTCGTCGTGCCGGAGGGCTGGAAGGCGGACACGGACGCCCTCGATCTCGGGTTCGGCGGCCTGAAGGACAAGACCTCGGGCGAGCGGCTGCCCGGCACGCCGGTGCTCCGGATCTCGGGTACGTGTGGTGCGGGCGGCGTCGTCGTCCGCCACCCCAACCTCCGGGAACGCCGCAAGCAGCGCAAGGAGCTGTCGCGCTGACCGCTTTGCGGGCAGGGTCAGTTGCCCACGACGGACGAGGCGCCGGGCGCGCGACGGGTGGCGCTTCGCCGGACGGAAATACCGAGGGCGAGCATCCAGTAGCTGAAGACCGCGCCCATCAGGGCGGTGGTTCCCCAGCCGTTCGCCGCGTAGAAATGCGCGGGGGTGTTGCCGAAGAACAGCGAGGGCACGAAGGCCAGGTTGAGCCCTGCCAGGACGTAGGCGGACCGGACGGTCCAGGGCGGCAGCAGATTCGTGCGGGAGACGGCGCAGCCCACGGCGGCCAAGAAGAGCGCGAGCATGAGACGGCCGATGGAGCCGTACAGGATGTAGGTGCCGCTGACCGTGATCGTCGGGTCGATCGGCCGGTCGGCGGCGATGACCGCGCCGGCCTCAAGACCGCTGGAGACCAGGGTGATCGTCGAATAGACCAGTCCGGCGACGAAGGCCAGGTTGCCGGCCCACTCGTTCTCGGGACTCACCGCTTTGACCAGTTCGCGGAAGGCCGTCACGAAGACGAGCAGGAAGACCAGGGCGAGGATTCCGATCAGCAGCCGGGCGAGGACGTTCGTGTCCGGCGGCGGTCCGGAGTAGAGGAAGTACAGCGGTACTTCGATGATGAAGGCGGCTGCGGCGGCGATCCCGGCGTAGCCCGTCAGACGCCTGACGGCGGTTTCGTTCATGGCTGTCCCCCATGGTGGTGTGCTCGGTGGGTTCCTCATGGATGCGATGACAGGAATTGTTCTGCGCCCACCGCGCGCGGTCACTGGGCCTGGACACCGGATGGAGGGGGTTCCACGCCACCGTCCGAAGGGTGCGGCCAGCCCCCGGCAGTCGTTCACGTACAAGGCCGGAAAGCGACGGTGAAGCCGACGCCTCCGTGCCGATAATCTGCCTCATGGAACCCTCCGGGTTAACGTCATGGATCACGGCCTTGTTGTCCCAGGCATCGAGTGGAGCGGCGGGCGCCCTCGGCGGTGCGGCCGGGGCCGAGGCATCGCGGCTGGTGAGGGAGCGGCTGGTTTCCTCCCCCGAGGGGCGCGCCGCTCTCGACCCGGCGGACGGCGACCCCGACGAGGCCTCGCGGCTCATTACCGCGGCGCTCACGGAGGACCCCGAATTCGCCCGCAGGCTGGAGCAGTTGCGCGAGGCGTCGAGGCAGCAGCCCTCAGCGGCACCGACAGCGGGGCGCGACATCTACCAGGCCACCGTCGGCGAACGGGCCAGGCACAACACCATCGCGTTCGGTCCGCTGACCCTGCGCAAGGACCGTGCGCCAGTCACCCTGACGGCGTTGCTCCTGGTCGTGGCGCTGGTCCTCGGATTCGCCGTCTACGGTCTCGCCCAGGCCCTGGGCGGCGACGACAGCGATTCCGGGTCCCCGTACGCCATCGGCGGGGCGGGCGAGGCCATGGACAGCGGCGGCTCGGGTGCCGGTTCGGCGCAGGACGCGACCGCGGGGGGTGCCGGCGGGAAGAGCGCGCCGGTGCGGAATCCGCGGCTCGCGAAGGGCATCCTCCCCGATCTCCGGAGCATGCCGTCCGGGTGGTCCCTGGCAGAGGAGGCCGAGACCCGGCAGACGAGCGAGGACAGTTGCTCGGGCGACTGCGGCGGGCTGCTCAGCGAGGGCGAGGTGACGTACGCGCCCTCCGGCACGTCCGACCTGGCGTCGATTCTGGTCGAGGCCTACGAATCGGCCGAAGCCGCGGCGACGGGCTATGAGACACGCGTCGACGACGTCGGCTCGGCTGAGGACGTCTCCTCGATGTCCCTGGACCAGCTCGGCGATGTGAGCGCGGCGTTCTCCCGGCAGGAGTACACCGGCTCGGCGTATAAATACTCCATGGCGACGGTCGTCCGCGCAGGCACCGTGGTGCTCCGGGTCACCTACGGAGGCGGCTACGAGGAGCTCAACTCCTCCGTCCTGACGGGCATCGCCAGCATGGTGACCGAGCGCGCACACCAGGCCCAGAACGGCGAGGACCCGTCTGCCGTCTTCGCCGAGGCGCCCTGATCACCCGTACCGCCGGTGCGCGGCCGCCCGGACCGGCCGGCCCGCCGCGCGCCGGCGGGTCCGAGCCGCGCGAGGAACTCCTCAGCCCTCGGGCCGGGTGACGGTCAGGGCCCAGCGGATGCCCTCGTCCGACGCACCGCCTCCTACGGTGACGCGGGGCCGAGGTGGGCGTCCACCACGGCCGTCACCAACCGTTCGAGCCGCCGCCCGGCGGGGTCGTCCCCCTCCGCCTCTGCCGGTCCGGACGGAGGCAGGGTCGCGTCCAGGGCCAGCGGAAGGCTTCCCCAGGCCCAGAGCTGGGCGACGCCATGCAGGTTCGACCACAACGCGGCGGCCACGACCGCCGCTCCGCCGTCGTCATCGTCGTCCGGAGCCGCGCTCCCGCCCGGCTCCCCCCGGCCCCCCGTGGCCGCCTCCGCGCGGCACTGGGCGACCAGCCCTGTCATCCGCTCGAACAACGGCAGGGACGACTCACGCAGTCTCGGCCGGTCAGGCGCCTGCGGTGGTCCTTCGAGCAGATCGTGGCGGAACATCAGCTCGTACATGCCGCGGCACTCCAGCGCGTACCGCACATACGCCCGCGCGACGGCTCCCAGCCGCGTCCGGGCCGGGCCGGACTCCGCCAGAGCCGCCTCGAATCGCGCTCGCAGCTCCTGGAAGCCGCGCTGCGCAATCGCCGAGAGCAGGGCGTGGTGGGTCGGGAAGTACCGGCGCGGCGCCCCGTGCGACACCCCTGCCCGCCGGGCGATCTCACGCAGCCCCAGCGCCGCCGGACCCTCGGCGGCCACCAACTCGGCCCCGACGTCCACCAGCCGCTCGCGAAGGGAACCCTGATCCTTCATGGACCGTGTCTAGCACGGCGCGTTAGACACTGTCTACGCCGCCGTCCTGCACAGCGGCAGTCCTCCACGGCCACCGTCCTTCACAGCGGCCGGACCGTGAGGATCTGCTCCGCCCGGCCGACGGGCCCGTCGGCGTCGTGCAGGACGGTACTGGTGATGCCCTGGCCGGTGGGGCCGAAGACGACCGTGGTGTCGAGCCCGGTCCAGCGGCCCGCCGGCGGGCGGTGCAGGTGGATCGTCAGGTCGACGTTGGGGAACATCCAGGCGGTGGGCTGCTCGCGTACGGCGATGCCGTTGGCCGTGTCGACGAGGGCGACGTACGACGCGAGCGGACCGGCGGTCTCGCCCGCGACGAGGTCGAGCGGGGTGGAGATCCAGGCGGTCGCACGGCCGGGGCGCGGGGGCGCGACCGGGCGGACGTCGAGGGAGGCGATGTAGCCGCCGGGCCAGAGGTCGGCCATCGGCCACGGGGCGAGCGTTTCGGGGTCGGCGAGGCGGTCCGCACCGCCGCCTGCGACGGCGGTGGTGTCCGCGGCGGCCAGGCACCAGGCCCTGGCGCGCACGACGGGGCGGCCGGCGACAAGGGCGACGGCTTCGACCAGTTCGATGGTGCGACCGGGGCGGAGGGTCTCGACCCGGATCTCGCACTCGTCGAGGGCGAGCCGGCCGAGGATGTCGAAGCTGATCCGGGACAGCAGGAGCCCGGCACCCGGCCGGCCGGCCAGGTGCCGCTCGATGACATGGGTGAGGAGGCCGCCGAAGGGGCTGAAGTGCACCTCGTCGGTGCTCCATGCGCCGCTCGCGTGGGCGGTGGGCTTGAAGCGGTGCTGGTCGATGCGCTCGTAGTAGCTGCCGGTGTTCATGCGGTGCGTCCCTCGCGGCCGTACGGATCAAGGAACCTCAGCCTGACACCGCCCGCACCCCGACCGGCGGCCGCCCCCGCCGCGACCGGAACCCTCAGGGCGTGAACACCGCGACGGCCTCGTGCCCCTCCTCCTGCCGGAAGGTCACCCGCAGTTCCATCCCGACGGCGAGCGCGCTCTCCTCGCACCCGACGATCCGCGTCATCATGCGCGGCCCCTCCGCGAGGTCGACGACGGCGGCGACGTACGGCACCTGCCCGGCGAACGGGGGCAGGTCGTTGCGGTGGACGACGGACCAGGTGTAGAGCGTGGCCCGCCCGCTCGCCCGCTCCCAGTCGACATCCTCGCTCCAGCAGTGCGGACAGAACTCGCGCGGGTAGTGGTGCGCCCGGCCACAGGCACGGCAGCGGCGGACGATCAGGTGGCCCTCGGCGGCGGCGTCCCAGTAGGGGCGGGTGAAGGCGTCGGGTTCCGGGAGGTCGTGGCGGGGGGCCGGGGCCGCGGCGGCCGGCTTCGGGGCCGTCACAGGAAGAGCCCGATCGCGTCGTCGAGGGACCAGGTCTGCCAGGACATCGCGAACAGGGCGACGAGGGAGATCAGCGCCATCATGGCGTTCTGCCCCTGCTCGGCCCAGTCGTGGATCATCAGCACCAGGTAGAGCAGGTTGAGCAGGAGCCCGGCGACGAGGGCGACCGGGGTCAGGAAGCCGCTCACCAGGCCGAGACCGAGGGCGAGTTCCGCGTACACGACGACGTACGCCATGGTCTTCGGGCGTGGTGCGACGATCTTCTCGAAGCCGGTCCGGACCACGGGCCAGCGGTGCTTGCCCGCGACGTCCGCCGCCCACGCGATACCCGTACCGCGCTGGAACCAGCCCTCCTTGTCCTTGTGGCGCCAGCTCTCCAGCCACCACAGTCCGAGGCCTATCCGGAGCACGGCGAGCCACTGCGCTCCGTCGAGCCAGATCGTCCGCATGAGGCCCTCCCGTTCGCCTGAATCTGACGGTACGTCAGTTCACCCGATGGGGGCGGACTGCGCAAGAGGTGTGCACCCGTGATCAATTCGCAATCGATTCCGACCTTGACCGAGACCCATCAAGGAACGGCGCGATTACGCTCCGAAGCATGTCCGACAGCACACCTACCGCCGGTAGCAGCACCACCCCGGCCCCCACCGACATCACCGAGGACCGCCCCGTCTACGTCATCGGCGGCGGCCCGGGCGGTCTGGCGGCCGCCGCCGCCCTGCGCGAGCAGGGGGTGCGGGCCGTCGTCCTGGAGAAGTCCGGGGACGTCGGCGCGTCCTGGCGGCGCCATTACGACCGGCTGCATCTGCACACCACCCGGCGCTGGTCCGCCCTGCCCGGACTGGCGATGCCCCGCAGGTTCGGCCGCTGGGTCTCCCGGGACGACGTGGTGCGCTACCTGGAGAAGTACGTCGAGCACCACGGCCTCGAAGTGGTGACGGGCGTCGAGGTATCCCGCATCGACCCGGCGGAGGACGGCTCCGGCTGGCGGCTGACCGCGACCGGCGGCCGTGAACTGACCGGCCGGGCGGTAGTGGTGGCCACCGGCTACAACCACACCCCGCGGATCCCCGACTGGCCCGGCCGCGACACCTTCACGGGCGAGCTGCTGCACGCCTCCGCGTACCGCAACCCGGCCCCGTACGCGGGCAAGGACGTCCTCGTCGTCGGCGTCGGCAACACCGGCGCGGAGATCGCCGTCGACCTGGTGGAGGGCGGGGCGTCGAACGTACGGCTCGCGGTACGCACCGTGCCGCACATCGTGCGCCGCTCCACGGCCGGCTGGCCCGCGCAGGCGACCGGCATCCTGGTGCGCCGGCTGCCGGTCTCCCTCGTCGACCGGGCCGGTGGCCTGATGGCCCGCGTCGCCGTGCCCGACCTCGCCGCACAGGGGCTGCCCCGACCGGACACGGGCCTGTACTCCCGCGTCAAGGACGGGGCCATCCCGGTCCAGGACGTCGGCCTGATCGACGCGGTGAAGGGCGGCCGCGTGGTGCCGGTGGCGGCCGTAGAGTCGTTCGACGAGGACGCCGTGGTGCTGGCGGACGGGACCCGGATCACCCCGGACGCGGTGATCGCCGCGACCGGCTATCTGCGGGCCCTGGAACCGCTGGTCGGCCACCTCGGGGTGCTGGACGCCCGGGGCCGCCCGGTCGCGCACGGCGGCCGCACACCGAAGCAGGCGCCCGGTCTGCACTTCACCGGGTTCACCAACCCCATCAGCGGCATGTTCCGCGAAATGGCCCTGGACGCGCAGAGGATCGCCAAGCGGCTGGCCCGCACCGCCTGACCGAAGAGCCCGACCCGCACCGTCCGACCCGCACCACCCGTCCCTCCCCGCGCGCGTCCGGGGAGGACGCCGCCGTTCGCTCAGCACAGCCCCCGCCGGGCACTCCCGGCGGGGCATCCCACCCTGATACGGAGGATGCACGTGGCACGTCAACGAACAGGACAGACCCCGCAGCCGGCCCGCGGACCGGTGACCCGGCGCGCGATGCTGGGAGGTGCGGCGGCGGCGGGGGTCTCGGCACTCACCGCGGCCGGCACCGGCACGGCGCAGGCCGCCGCTCCCGGCCCCGCGGCCGCCGTCCGCGAGGTCGACGTCGCGGTCGTCGGCGGCGGGCTGGCCGGGCTGACCGCAGCTCGCGACCTGGTGGCCGCCGGCAAGTCCGTGCTGGTCCTGGAGGCACGCGACCGGGTCGGCGGGCGGGTGCTCAACCTGACGCTCCCGAACGGCGGGATCAGCGAGGGCGGCGGCGAGTTCATCGGCCCGACCCAGGACCGGATGAAGGCCCTCGCCGACTCGCTGGGCGTCGCCACCTTCCCCACGTACAACACCGGGAAGAACGTCCTGTTCAAGGACGGCAAGCGCACCCCCTACGCCACCGACGGCCTGCTCGGCTCCGTCCCGCCGATCGACGTGGCGGGGCTCGCCAACGCGGCGGCGGTGCAGGCGATGCTCGACGACATGGCCAAGCAGGTGCCGGTCGACGCCCCGTGGACGGCGGCGAAGGCAGCGGAGTGGGACAGCCAGACCTTCGAGACCTGGCTGAAGCACAACGCGGTCATCCCGTCCGCGAAGTTCCTCTTCGACGTGGCGTGCACCTCGGTCTTCTCCGCCGAACCGAGCGAACTCTCGCTGCTGTTCGTGCTCTTCTACATCCGGGCGGCCGGCAACGAGTCGACGCCCGGCACCTTCGAGCGCCTCACCGAGACGGGCACCGGCGCCCAGGCGACCCGGTTCGTCGGCGGCTCCGCGCAGGTGCCGCTGCGCCTGGCGCAGTCCCTCGGCGACCGGGTCGTCCTCAACGCGCCGGTCGGCCGGATCGCGCAGGGCGACGGCCGGCTGACCGTTCAGACACCGGACCTCACCGTCTCCGCCCGCCGGGTCGTGGTGGCCGTGCCGCCCTCGCTCACCAACCGCATCACCTTCTCCCCGGGACTGCCCGCCACCCGCGACCAGCTCGGCCAGCGGCTCCCGATGGGTTCGGTCGGCAAGGCGATCGCGGTGTACGACACCCCGTTCTGGCGGGCCGACGGCCTCAACGGCCAGGTCGTCAGCGACTCCGGCGCCGTGCGCTCCACCTTCGACAACTCCCCGCCGGACGGCTCGTACGGGGCGCTGATGGGCTTCATCGAGTCCGACGAGATGCGCGGGCTCAACGGGGCGTCGGAGGCCGAGGTGCGGGCGGTGGTCCTGAAGGACTTCGCCACGTACTTCGGCGACCGGGCGAAGACCCCGACCGGCTTCGTGCTCCAGCGCTGGGACAACGAGACCTACTCCCGCGGCGGCCCGGTCGCCTACGCCCCGCCCGGCGTCCTGACCCGCTACGGCGCCGCACTGCGCACCCCCGTGGGGGCGATCCACTGGGCGGGCACCGAGACGTCGACGTACTGGAACGGCTACATGGACGGCGCGGTCCGCTCGGGCGAGCGCGTCGCCAAGGAGGTCGTCGCCGCACTCTGACGCCCGTGCGGCACTCCTGTGGTTGAGAGCGGTGGTCCGGGGAAGATCCCGGACCACCGCTCTCAACCTTTCCCTGCACACCCATTCCTGACGGGCCGTCAGTTCAGTAACCTGACAGAGCGTCAGTTTTGCGGGCCGGGCACCAGACGTGCCGACGGACTTTCGAGCAGGAGTGGGCGGAACGATGCTTGGATCGACTCACGGCACCCTCACCACCGACTTCCGCGCCAGGGTGGTGGCCTGCGGCGAGGAACCGCACGCCGCCGTCCACAGCATGGCGGCCGCCGCCGCGGAGGGCGACCTCGACGTCAGCGGCCGCCCCCTGCACGCGCCCGTACCGGACCTGGACCGGTTCTTCCGGCCGGAGTCCGTCGCCGTCATCGGGGCCTCCGACACCGAAGGGCGGCCCAACACCGGGATCACCCGCCAGCTGATCGCCTGGTCCGAGCGGGTCGGGGCGCGGCTGTACCCCGTGCACCCCACGCGCGAGACCGTCTTCGGCCGGGCCTGCGCCCCCTCCGTCGCCGACCTGCCGGAACAGGTGGACCTGGCGGTGCTCCTGGTCGGCGACCCGCTCCCGGTGATCGAGGAACTGGCGCAGGCCAAGGTGAAGTTCGCCGTCGCCTTCGCCTCCGGCTTCGCCGAGACCGGTGCCGAGGGCGCCGCCGCACAGGCCCGGCTGGCCGCCGCCGTCGAGCGGTCGGGGCTGCGGCTGCTCGGCCCGAACACCAACCTCAACGCCTTCGAGGAGTTCCGCGACGACCTGGACGGTCCGGCGATCGCCCTGATCACCCAGTCCGGCCACCAGGGCCGCCCCGTCTACACGCTCCAGGAGCTGGGCGTGCGGCTCTCGCACTGGGCCCCCACGGGCAACGAGGCGGATCTGGAGACCGCCGACTTCATCGCGTACTTCTCCCAGCGCCCCGAGGTCGGGGCCATCGCCTGCTATGTCGAGGGGCTCAAGGACGGTCGCTCCTTCCTCCTCGCGGCCGACCGGGCGGCGCGGGCGGGTGTTCCGGTGGTGGCGGTCAAGGTGGGGCGTACGGAGACGGGGGCCAGGATGGCCGCGTCACACACCGGCAAGCTGACCGGCGCCGACCAGGTCGTCGACGCGGCGATGCGGCAGTTCGGCGTCATCCGGGTGGACGGGCTCGACGAACTCCAGGACACCGCGGCCCTGCTGGCCCGGGCCCGCAAGCCGCTGGCCGAAGGCGTCGTGGTGTATTCGATCTCGGGCGGCACGGGCGCGCACTTCTCGGACCTGGCGACCGGGGCGGGCCTGTCCCTCCCCGTGCTGTCCGAGCAGAAGCAGGCCGAACTGCACACGTGGATCCCCGGCTACCTGAACGTGGCCAACCCGGTCGACAACGGCGGCCACCCGGTCGGCGACTGGCGCGGCCGGAAGATCATCGACGCGATCCTCGCCGACCCGGAGGTCGGGGTGCTGATCTGTCCGATCACCGGCCCCTTCCCGCCGATGAGCGACCGGCTCGCGCAGGACCTCGTGGACGCGGCGGAGGCCACGGACAAGCTGGTGTGCGTGGTCTGGGGATCGCCGGTCGGCACCGAGGACGCCTACCGCACGACCCTGCTGGGCTCGTCCCGCGTCGCCACCTTCCGCACCTTCGGCAACTGCATCACCGCGGTGAAGGCCTATCTGGACCACCACCGCTTCGCCGCCTCCTACCGCTCCCCGTTCGACGAGGCGCCACGCACCCCGTCCCCCTCCTTCCGCAAGGCGCAGGCCCTGATGCGCCCCGGCCACCAGCTGAGCGAGCACGCGGCGAAGCAGCTGCTGCGCGCGTACGGAATCCGGGTGCCCCGGGAGCAGTTGGTGACCAGCGCGGCGGCGGCCGTCCGGGCTGCGGGGCTCGTCGGCTACCCCGTCGTCATGAAGGCGTCCGGCGCGCGGCTGGCCCACAAGACGGAACTGGGCCTGGTCAAGGTCGGCCTCACCTCGGCCAGCCAGGTGCGGGACGCCTATCGCGAACTGACCGACATCGCGCGCTTCGAGGACATCGAACTGGACGGCATCCTGGTCTGCCAGATGGTGGAGCGGGGCGTCGAGATGATGGTCGGGGTCACGCAGGACGCGCTGTTCGGCCCGACCGTGACCGTCGGGCTCGGGGGCGTCCTCGTCGAGGTGCTGCACGACGCGGCGGTGCGCGTGCCGCCGTTCGGCGAGGACCAGGCGCGGGCGATGCTCGGCGAACTGCGCGGCCGAGCCCTGCTGGAAGGGGTCCGGGGCGGTCCGCCGGTCGATGTGGACGCCCTCGTCGAGGTCGTCCTGCGGGTGCAGCGGATGGCGCTCGAACTCGGCGACGACCTCAGCGAACTCGACATCAACCCGCTGATGGTGCTGGGCCGCGGACAGGGCGCGGTGGCGCTGGACGCCCTCGCCGTCTGCCGCTGACCGACCGCCTCGCCGCCGGGCCCGCCATCGGGCCCACCACCCGCCCAGGAGCTGCCTCATGCCGTCCTCCCCCGAAGACACCACCGCTCACGCCGACCCGTCCGGACCGCCTGAATCATTGATACTCCACACCACTGACAACGGCGTCTCCTGGATCACCCTCAACCGCCCCGACGCGATGAACGCCGTCACCTGGGACCAGCGCGAACGCATCATCGCCCTGCTCGCCGAGGCCTCCGCCGACCCCGCCGTCCGGGCCGTCGTGCTCACCGCCACCGGCCGCGGCTTCTGCGCCGGCGCCGACCTGCGCGGCGCCCCCGCCACCGGCGACCGGGTACCGGGCGACGTCGCCCGCACCATCCGGCTCGGCGCCCAGCGGCTGATCGCGGCGGTCCAGGACTGCGAGAAGCCCGTCCTGGCGGCGGTCAACGGCACGGCGGCGGGCATCGGCGCCCATCTCGCGTTCGCCTGCGACCTGGTGCTGGCCGCCGAGTCGGCGAAGTTCATCGAGGTGTTCGTACGCCGCGGCCTCGTCCCGGACGGCGGCGGCGCGTACCTGCTGCCGCGCCTGATCGGCCCGCAGCGCGCCAAGGAGCTGATGTTCTTCGGCGACTCGCTGCCGGCGGCGGACGCGGAACGCCTGGGCCTCGTCAACCGGACCGTTCCGGACGGCGAACTGACGGCGACGGCACGGGCCTGGGCCCAGCGGCTGGCCGAGGGACCGACCCGCTCGATCGCCCTCACCAAGCAACTCGTCAACGCGTCACTGGACGCGGACCGGGCCACGGCGTTCGCCGCCGAGGCCATGGCCCAGGAGATCAACATGACGACGCAGGACGCCAACGAGGGCGTGGCGAGCTTCGTCGAACGGCGGGTGCCGAAGTACCGGGGGGTGTGAAGGGCCGGGCCGGAGTGCGAAGGGCCGGGGGCCTGAAGGGCCGTCCTACGCGGGAGAAAGCCCGCTGGTGTCCAGGTCCAGGCCGAACGGGTCCGGCAACCGCAGGACCGTTCCGAAGGGGTGCGGGCCGTCCACGCGGGTGTAGCCGAGGTGGCCGGGCTCGGAGAACAGGGTCACGCTGCCTTCGCTCCGGTCGACCAGGAGGTGGAGCGGGGCCTGGTACGCGGTGTACCGGCGCCGCTTCACGACCCGGTCGGTCTCGGCATCGGACTCGGACGTGACTTCGACGACCAGGAGCGTCCGGTCGTGGAGCAGCGCCCCGTCACCCTTGGCGAGCGCCTCGGGAACGACGGTGATGTCGGGTACGTACCAGTTCGACGAGCCGGGCCACCCGAGCTCGTCGACGCGGTCCTCGATCTGACGGCGGACCACGCGTGCGGCGCGTTCGTGGTCCCAGGTCGGTGACACGGCCTCGATGATCCCCTCGATGATCTGGACACGATCCCCGCGGATGTGCTGCACGGCGAATTTCAGGGCCCGTTCGGAGTAAATGCCCTGGCTGTAGTCGGGCGCGCTGCGCGCAGATCGCGCGCCGGCTCCACCTGGTGGAGGGGACGGTCAAGGCGCATGTGAGCTCGATCCTGGCCCGCCTCGGCGTGGACAACCGGGCCGCCGCCGCGGTCGTCGCCCACGAGGCCGGGGCCGTCTCCCCCGCGGAACCGCCCGCCGAGCGCTGACACCGCGGCAGAGGCGAGCGGCAGGAGCGTGAGCAGCAGGGCCGCGACCACCGCCCCGCCGAGCACCGCACCGGCCAGCACGTCGTGCGGATAGTGCGCGCCCACCACGACCCGCAGCAGCGCCGCCACCCCGGCCAACAGCAGGGTGACGGGGGCGAGTCGGGGCCGGAGCAGGGCGAGGCCCATTCCGAGTCCGGCCGCGAGGGTGGCGTGGTTGCTCGGGAAGGACCAGTCACCGGGCGGCGGGCACTCGGCGACCGCCGCCGCCCGGCCGAGCAGGACCCGGCAGGGCCGCTCCTCGTCGACGACGAGTTTCACGGCCTCACTGGCCGCGTAGGCGAGGACGGTACCGAGCCCGGTGAGCACGGCGCCGGCGCAGACGCGGGCGTCCGCCCGGCGTACGGCACCCCACCAGACCCGCACCAGCAGCAGCCCGAGGACCAGGAGCGTCCCGTCGCAGGCGAGTTCCAGCAGGTGGCCCGCCCAGGAGGGTGCGTCGGCGACCGCCCCGGTCAGCGAGCGGTAGGCCGACGCCGAGGCGCCGTCCGTGACCTCCACGGCCCGATCGGTCCCCAGCCCTCCCGGCGCGAGGCCGGTGACGGCTGCCGCCCCGGCTGCCAGGACGACGCAGGCGAGGAGGGGACGCGCGGTCCCGGTTCTGCTTCCGCTCTCTGCTCTCATGGAAGCCGAACCTAGGAGCGGCGGAGGCGCCGAACCCGGGCCGAACGGCAGCGGCACCCCCTGACGAAGGTCGGGGGTCCGTCCTCGCTCCTGCCCCGCCCTTCCAATCTGACGCATCGTCAGCTCTAATCGAAGGGTGATGGGACACGCAGGCATGGCCGCAACCGCAGTCCGCTACCTCAGGTCCGTCGGCGCCGCGACGGCCACCGGTCCGGAGCGGGTCGATCCGCTGCCGCGCCCGGTCCTGCGGGCCGTCGCCGACGACGAACGGCTGCCGCTCGACCCGGGTGAGTTCCGGCGCGTGCTGGGGCACTTCGCGAGCGGGGTCACCGTCGTCACGGCACACGACCCGGACGATCCGGCCGGCCCGGCGGGCTTCGCCTGCCAGTCGTTCGCCTCCCTCTCCCTCGATCCGCCGCTGGTCACGTTCATGGTCGCCCGTACGTCGACGACCTGGCCGCGCATCGCCCGCGCCGGGGCCTTCTGCGTCAACATCCTGGGCGCGGACCAGGGGCCGCTGTGCCGCGGCTTCGCGGTCAGCGGGGCCGACAAGTTCGCCGGGGTGGCGTACTCCCCGGCCCCCGCGACCGGTTCACCCCGGCTGGATTCCGTACCCGCCTGGATCGACTGCCGCATCCAGGCCGTCCACACCGGCGGCGACCATCTGATCGTGGTCGGGCGGGTTGAGGCGCTGGGGGCGTCGGTGGACGGGGACGGCGAGGGCCCGCTGCTGTTCCACCGGGGGACGTTCGGGCACTTCAGCCGCTGAGCACCACGGCCCCCTTCACCCGGCGGATCATCAGGGCCATCAGGGCCGCCATCGCGCACAGCGCACCCGCCGCGTACCAGACCACGTCGTACGAGCCGAAGTGGTCGCGCGCCACCCCGCCCAGGAACGCCACCAGTGCCGCACCCACCTGGTGCGAGGCGAGGACCCAGCCGAAGACGATCGCGCTGTCCTCGCCGTACTGCTCCCGGCACAGGGCCAGGGTCGGCGGGACGGTCGCCACCCAGTCGAGTCCGTAGAACACGATGAAGAAGACCATCGGCGGTTCGACCGAGGGCTGCAGCAGGACCGGCAGGAACAGCAGCGAGACCCCGCGCAGCGCGTAGTAGACGGCCAGCAGGCGCCGGGCGTCGAAGCGGTCGGTGAGCCAGCCCGAGAAGACCGTTCCGATGATGTCGAAGATCCCGATGACGGCGAGCAGCGACGCGGCGGCGGTGATGGGCATGTGGTGGTCGTGCGCCGAGGGCACGAAGTGGGTGCGGATCAGGCCGTTGGTGGAGGCCCCGCAGATCGCGAAGGACCCGGCCAGCAGCCAGAACGGTCCGGTGCGCGCCGCGTCGAACAGCACGCGTACGGTACGGACCGCCGCCCCGCGCGCGGGTGCGGGCTTCTCCACGTACTCCCCGCCGTACGGGGCCATGCCCACGTCGGCCGGGTGGTCGTGCAGCAGGAACCAGACGAACGGGACGACGACCAGGGCGGCCAGCGCCACGGTCACGGAGGCGGGCTGCCAGCCGTGCCGGTCGACGATCCAGGCACAGAGGGGCAGGAAGACGAGCTGCCCCGAGGCGCCGGCCGCGGTGAGGATGCCGGTGACCAGGCCGCGGCGGGCGACGAACCAGCGGTTGGTGACCGTCGCGGAGAAGGACATCGCCATAGCGCCGGTGCCGAGGCCGACGAGCAGCCCCCAGTAGATCATCAGCTGCCAGGCGGCCGTCATCCAGTAACTGGCCAGCGCACCGGCGGCGACCGCGCTCAGGGCGACGACCACGACCCGGCGGATGCCGAACCGGTCCATCAGCGCGGCGGCGAACGGTGCGGTGAGCCCGTACAGCGCCATGTCGAGGGAGACGGCGAGGCCGATCTCGCCGCGCGACCAGCCGAACTCCCTGTTGAGGGGGTCGATGAGGAGCCCGGGCAGGGAGTTGAAGGCGGCGCCGCCGATGATCGTCACGAAGGTGACGGCGGCGACGATCCAGGCCCGGTGGATCCGCCGGCGCCGGGGCGCATCGGTGCCGGTCCGCGGGCTGTCGTCACGGGCGGCGCGTTCGGTTGTCTGGGTCACGCCGCCCAGCATCCGGCCCCCGCCGCACTCCTCACGAGTGGCCCGGAGGACATGGTTCGCAGGGATCGGGCCAAGGTGCGGTGCGCCGTCCCGGCCCCGGTCCCGGTGCGTGCCGGCGCCCCGCCCTCCGGCTCATCGGGATGCGGAAGCCCGAGGGCCGGGCGCACGGGAAGCGGCTGCCGTGTGCACGCCCCAGGCGGCCGCCGCCCCCACCCCGTACCAGAGCAGATCGGGCGCGTTGAACGTCGAGCCGAGCACCAGCCGGGCCACCGCACTGTGCCGGGACAGCTCGGCGGGCACGCCGGTGAGCTGGAGGAACTCGACCGCCCAGCTGATCCCCAGCCCGGCCCCGGCCACCGCGAGGGGGCGGGTACGGGGTGCGCACAGGGCAACGAGGGCGCACACCAGAACGGTGTAGAGCGCGTCCCCCGCGTACTTGGCGGCGGCACCGTCCGCCACCGCCCGCACCCCGAGACCGGCCACGACCGTCACCACGGCAACCCCCGCCGCAACCATCCGGGCCCGCCCGGTACTTCGGAGGTTCCCCGCCGTCACCCGATGCGCTCCAGCCGCCGGATCGGGCGGGCCGCCAGCAGCACACCCACCGCCACCATGTTGATCACCGCTCCGGCGAGCAGCACCTCCGGTGCGCCCACCCGGTCGGCGACCGGCCCGGCCAGGGCCCGGCCCGCCGCCAGCATCAGCAGGGAGCCGGCCACGTCGTACGCGTGCAGCCGGTTCAGCGCCTCCGGCGGCACATGGGTCTGGACCGTCGTCGACCACATCACCAGCCAGAACGCGAACGCCGCGCCCGCCACGAACTGCCCCGCCCCCAGCGCGAACACCGGCAGCCCGAGCCCCAGCACCACAAGGTTCACGCACACGCCGGTCAGGGCGACGGCACCCGCCGACAACGGGCGGCGGGGACGCAGCCGCAGGGCCAGCAGACCGCCGAGGACGCTGCCCGCGCCGTTCACCGCCATCATCGCGCCGTACGTCCCCGAGCCGTGCGCCTCGGTGACCTCGATGGCGGTCAGCGGCAGCATCGGACCGAGCACGGTGAATCCGTACACCGTCCAGATCGCGATCACTCCCCACAGCCAGCTGCGCGCCCTGAACTCACGCCACCCGTCGACCAGTTCGGCGACGAACGTGCCACGTGCAGCCTCGTCCGACGGGGCGGGCGCCAGCCGCATCAGGAAGAGGCAGGCGCCCGAGACGAGGAACGTCGAGGCGTTCGCCGCATAGACGGCCCCGGCGCTCGCCAGCCCGACGAGCACGCCCGCGAACGCCGGACCTGCCATGGTCATCAGCGCCTCGGAGACCCGCAGCACCGCGTTGGCCCGCTGCACGTCCGAGGCCACGCGCGGCGTGGTCGACGCGACGCCCGGCTGGAACAGGGCCGCGCCCACACCGGCCACCGCGCTCAGCGCGTACACCGCCCACAGCGGAGGGTTGCCGGTGGCGAACGAGACCGCGAGCACCGAGGCCCCGATCAGCCGCAGCGCATCGGCGATGATCATCATCCGGCGCGGGGTGAAGCGATCCGCCAGGACGCCGCCGAAGAGCACGAACAGCGCCAGCGGGCCCATCCAGGCGGCCAGCGCGTACCCCACCGAGGAGTGCGGCCGCCCGGCACCGAGCAGACCCGCGGTGAGGGCCACCGGGATCATCCCGTCGCCGAAGAGGGCGGCGGTCCGGGCGACGAAGAAGAGCCGGAAGTTACGGTTCCAGAGCCGCTCCGGCTCGACGGGCAGAGGTGGCAGCGACGGCTGCGGGAACCCCGGAGCATACGGAGCCTGTGGAGACAAAGGGGATGAATGGCGCAAAGCGCTCTCGTGGTCCGCGGCGGGAATGCGCGCGGGGTCAGCTGACATTTCCTTCACACCGATGACATGTATCAGCTTATGGTCTATACCAGCTAGGGGTGAAGGGAGTCCGCTGTGCCGCACCGCGTCGTCGTTCTCGCCCTCGATGGGCTGCTCCCCTTCGAACTGGGCATCCCCCAAAGGATTTTCGGCCGCTCGCTCGGTTCCGAGCCGCTGAACGGGGGCCGCAAACTCTACGAAGTCGTGACCTGCTCGGTCCGCCCGCCGGGCCCGGTCCGCACCGACGCGGACTTCACGATCACCGTCGAGAACGGCCCCGAGACCCTCGCCACGGCCGACACCGTGGTGATCCCCGCCAGCTACGAACTCGGCCCCGTCTACACCGAGGGCCGGCTGACCGCCGAACTCGCCGCCGCGTTCGCGTACATCAGGCCGGGCACGCGGATGGTGTCGATCTGCACCGGCAGCTACGTGCTCGCCGCAGCCGGATACCTGGACGGCCGGCCGGCCACCACGCACTGGTCGTCCGCCGACCACTTCCAGAAGCTCTTTCCCGCCGTCCGGGTCGACCCCGACGTCCTGTTCATCGACGACGGGGACGTCCTGACGTCCGCCGGGGTCGCCGCCGGCATCGACCTCTGCCTGCACATGGTGCGCCGCGACCACGGCGCCGCCGTCGCCAACGACGTCGCCCGGCGCACGGTCGTACCGCCGCACCGCGACGGCGGCCAGGCCCAGTACATCCAGCGCCCGGTCCCCGACACGGGGTTCTCGGCCACGACCACCGCACGGGCGTGGGCGCTCGGGCGGCTGGAGCGGCCGATCCTGCTGCGCGACATGGCGCAGCAGGAGTCGATGAGCGTCCGGACGTTCACCCGCCGCTTCCGCGAGGAGGTCGGGATCAGCCCGGTCCAGTGGCTGACCCAGCAGCGGGTGGAGCGGGCCCGCCGGCTGCTGGAGTCCACGGACCTGTCGATCGACCGGATCGCCCGGGACGCCGGCTTCGGCACACCCACCTCGCTCCGGCAGCATCTGCAGGCGGCGCTGGGGGTGTCGCCGACGGTGTACCGGCGCACGTTCCGCGCGGTCGACAGGCCGGTGGCGACCGGCTGAGGCCTCAGGACACCGCCGGGGCTCAGAAGACCAGCACGCCCCGCGCCACCCGCCCGTGGTGGGCGTCGTCCGCCGCCTTGGCGAAGTCCTCCACCGGGTAGGTCTCGGTGACGAGTTCGTCCAGCAGCAGCCGGCCCTCCCGGTACAGGTCCGCGTACAGGGCGATGTCCCGCTGCGGGCGCGAGGAGCCGTAGCGGCAGCCCAGGATCGACTTGTCCAGGTACATCGACGAGACGAGGAACGAGGCCTCGGCCGTCGCCGCGGGTACGCCGAGCAGGATCGCCTGGCCGTGCCGGTCGAGCAGGTCGATCGCGGTACGGATCAGCTCGGTGCGGCCCACGCACTCGAAGGCGTGGTCGGCGCCGTGCGGCAGGATCTCCTTGACCCCGTCGGCCGAGGTGAGGAAGTGCGTGGCCCCGAACTGCCGGGCCACCGCCTCCTTGTCCGGGTTGTTGTCGACGGCGACGATCGTCAGCGCGCCGGCGATCCGCGCGCCCTGGATCACGTTGAGCCCGATACCGCCGGTGCCGATCACGACGACGCTCTCGCCGCGGTCGACCCTGGCCCGGTTCAGTACGGCTCCGACCCCCGTCAGCACCCCGCAGCCGATCAGGGCGGCCGACGTCAGGGGCAGGTCGGCGGGGATCTTCACCGCCTGCACGGCCTTGACCAGGGTCCGTTCGGCGAAGGCCGAGTTGGACGCGAACTGGTACAGCGGCTTCCCGCCGCGCGAGAACGGCTGCCCCGGCATCCCGATCGCCTTGCGGCACATCGTGGGCCGGCCCCGGTCGCACTGCGCGCAGGCGCCGCAGCTGGCGAGCGTGGACAGGGAGACGTGGTCGCCGGGCGCGACATGGTTCACGCCGGCGCCGACCGCCTCGACCACTCCCGCGCCCTCGTGCCCGAGCACCACGGGCAGCGGGAACGGGATCGTCCCGTCGATCACCGACAGATCGCTGTGGCAGAGCCCGGCCGCGGCCACCGCCACCAGCACCTCGCCGGGGCCCGGGTCACGTATCTCCAGGTCGTCGACGACCTCGGTCCGTTTGCCGTCGAAGACGACGCCTCTCATCTCGGCTCCCTCGGTAGGCCGAGCGCGTGCTCGGCGGTGGTGTTCCGTACGTTCCCGGGCGAGATCAAGCCCGTCTGCCGTGTTGAGCGGCGCGCCATTCCCTTCGCGTACCTGGCCACTTCAAGCCCGTCCGCCGTGTTGAGCGGCGCGCCATTCCGTACGCGTACGGGCCACTTCAAGCCCGTCCGGCGATTGAGGACCGGGGTCCGGGGCAGCGCCCCGGCGACGCGGCCCGCACGAGGCTTCCTCCGCTCGGCCCCCACCGGGGGCTCCGCCCCCGCACCCCCGCTCCTCAATCGCCGGAGGGGCTGGATGTGCGCCTCGTGCCCCGCAGGGGCAAGCACTCCCAGGAAGGGGCTGCATACGCACCCCACAGAAGCGGCACTCCCCGGGGAGGGGCCGGATGCGCACCCCGCAGAAGCGGCACCCCCAGCGGCTGGAAAAGCACCCCCGCAGGGGCAAGCACCCCCAAGGTGGAGCCGAAGCGCACCCCGGCACCCGCAGGCGGGCCTACGCGTTCGGACGTGTCGCGGACTTCGCCGCCGCCGCCATCTCCTCCAGCTGCGCCAGCATCGGCATCGGGTCCGTCCCGACCGTCCCGGGCAGGAAGTCCGCGATGCGTTCCGGGGTCCACGCCGCCCCCTCCGCGTACCCCGCGCGCAACTCCCTCGGCTGGGCCCAGACCGCGATCTTCGGGCCCGCGATCGTGTACACCTGGCCGGTGATCTTCTCCGCGCGCGCCCGCTCGCTCAGCAGGTAGACGACCAGGGCCGCGACGTCCTCCGGCTCACCGATCTCCTTGAGCTCCATGGGGACGTTCGCGGACATCCGGGTACGCGCCACCGGCGCGACCGCGTTCGCCGTGACGCCGTACTTGTGCAGGCCCAGCGCCGCGCTGCGGACCAGCGAGATGATGCCGCCCTTGGCCGCGCTGTAGTTCGCCTGCGCCACACTGCCCTGGTGGTTTCCGCTGGTGAAGCCGATCAGCGTGCCGGCGCCCTCCTGCTTGCGCATGACCGCCGACGCCGCCCGGAAGACGGTGAACGTGCCCTTGAGGTGCGTGGCGACCACCGGGTCCCACTCGGCCTCGGACATGTTGAACAGCATGCGTTCGCGCAGGATGCCGGCCACGCACACGACGCCGTCGATCCGGCCGAACCGCGCGAGCGCGGTGTCCACGACCCGCTGCCCGCCGGCCATGGTGGAGATGTCGTCCGCCACCGCGACCGCCTCGCCGCCCGCCGCCTCGATCTCCTTGACGACGGACTCGGCTATCTCGCTGGCGGGCTCACCGCCCTCGATGGAGACGCCGTAGTCGTTGACCACGACCTTCGCCCCCTCGGCCGCCGCGGCGAGCGCGACGGCCCGCCCGATGCCGCGCCCGGCACCCGTCACGGCCACCACTTTGCCTGCCAAGAAGTTCCCCATGCCCGGCCCCTTCCCGCGGTTTCTGACGGACCGTTAGATTCTATGGGTCATCAGGTCCACCGGCACAAGCCCCAGGAGGCGCCATGTCTTTGCCGGCCGAGTTCCACGACCTCGCCAAGCGCGTGAACAACTGGGGTCGCTGGGGTGCCGACGACGAGATCGGGACGCTCAACCTGATCACCGACGAGGTCGTACGGGAGGCCGCGGCCACCGTCCGCAGCGGTCTGCGCGTCCCGCTCGCGCTGCCGCTCCAGCAGGACGGCGTGCAGAGCGGCCTGATCCCGGGGCGGGTCAACCCGCTGCACACCATGGTCCAGATCAACCAGGAGCTCTTCGGCCCCGGCACCGTCGCCACCAGTGACGACACCGCGGTGCTGGGGCTCCAGGCCGCCACCCACTGGGACGCGCTGACCCACGCCTCGCACTCGGGGAAGATCTACAACGGCCGGCCCGCCGCCACCATCACCGCCCACGGCGGGGCGCAGTTCAGCGGCATCGACAAGGCGCCGCACATCGTCTCGCGCGGGGTCCTGCTCGACGTGGCCCGCACCCACGGTGTGGACCGGCTGCCGGGCGGTCACGCCGTCACCCCCGAGGACCTGGACGCGGCCGAGGAGCTGGCCGGGGTCAGGGTGCGGTCCGGGGACATCGTGCTCGTACGGACGGGGCAGGTGCAGGTGTATCTGAGCGGCGACAAGAACGCGTACGGCTATCCGTCACCGGGGCTGTCGATCCGGACGCCCGAGTGGTTCCGGGCCCGCGATGTGGCCGCGGTCGCCAATGACACGCTGACCTTCGAGATCTTCCCGCCGGAGATCGAGGACCTGTGGCTGGGGGTGCATGCGCTCGACCTGGTCGAGATGGGCATGCTGCAGGGCCAGAACTGGAACCTGGAGGCCTTGTCCACAGCCTGTGCGGAGTCGGAGCGCTACGCCTTCCTGCTCTCCGCCATGCCGGAGCCGTTCGTCGGCGCCACCGGCACACCGGTCGCCCCGGTCGCGATCCTCTGACCCCCCGGCGCAACCCCTCGCGCCCCGGCGCGGGCCCGCACGGCCCGGGCACGCGCCACGGCGGCTCCGGGAGCGTTCCTAACCGCGGTGGGTGCCGGCGTGCGACGTCTCGTACGCGGCGCCCGCCTCGCGCTCGCCCGCCTCACGGTTCACGCCGTCGTGCTCGGGCACACCCTGCGCGCCCACGCCGTGGGTGGCGGGCTGCAGCTGCACCTGGATCAGCGGGATGCCCCGGTCGACCTCGCACCAGATGCGCTTGCCCGCGCCCTCGGGCTGCCAGCCCCAGCGGTCGGCCAGGCCGTCGACCAGCTCCAGGCCCCGGCCGCCGGTGTCCTCGCCCTCCGCGTGCCGCTGCTGCGGCGGCCGGCAGCTGGTGTCGGCCACCTCGACGCGGACGGTCCCGGCGTGACCCGGCGCTCCCGTCGAACCGAACAGCATGCGCAGCACGGCCGGACAGCCGGTGTGCACGACCGCGTTGGTGACGAGCTCCGAGATGAGCAGGATGAGCGTCTCGGCCAGTGGCTCGTCGTCTCTTATCCCGGATCCGACGAGCCTCGAACGCGCCCATCTGCGGGCCCGTCCGACCTCCGCGGGGTCGGGCCCGACCTCCAACTGAACCTGAAGCACCTGCACCGCTCACACCATCCGAACCGGCGGACACATCGCCTCGCGCCTCCTCAGGGTCACGGAACGTGATTCCCTTACGAGACAGCATGGTTGACGTACAGTCACCGCAACAAGCGCTTCGGGCATATTCCATCGCGAAGGAGTACGCGTGGTGCATACTGTGCGACGCGCGCTGCGGAGAGTCGAACACGGACGCCCGGCGGCCTCGAAATGCCCGGGAATCGCTTCCCCGGCTGGCCCGGCGCTTCCGCGTGGATCACGAGCAGGGCACCTCTCGCGGACCGGAGCAGCCGCACAGGCCACATCCGGATCGCCAGGTTCCAGAACCACTCGCATCCAACGGAGCGTACCCGAGCCCGGCACCGACGACGGCCCGTGACGAATCACGCAAAGGACACAAGCCGGTATCGACGTCTGCCGACTGCGCTGCGTCACTCCGCAGCGTGAACCTCAGGGGTCCGTCGCGTCACATGCGTGCGCCCGGCACCCACCTGCCCCGGAGTGGCCCAGATCGGCCGCCAGCACCTCCTCCGCCTCCGCCGCCGTCAGCCACTGCCCGGACCGCAGCCAGGCCCGCTTGAGACGCAGATGGACATCCGCCTCCCAGGTGAAGCCCATACCGCCGTGCACCTGGAGGCAGTCGCGGGCGTTGTCCACGGCGGCCCGGTCGGCGAGCAGCTTGGCCCCGGCGGCCTCCACCGGATCCCCGGTCACCGCCGCCGCGTAGACGGCGCTGCGGGCCGGTTCGGCCCGCACCAGCATTCCGGCACACAGATGCTTGACCGCCTGGAACGCCCCGATCGGCGCCCCGAACTGTTGCCGCTCCCCGGCGTGTTGGACCGCCGCCTCCAGGCTGCGGGCGGCACCGCCGAGCTGTTCGGCCGCGGCCAGCAGGGCGCCCTCGCACCGCAGCCGCGCCCCGTCCGGCAGCGCCTCGCCCTCGTACGCCGCCAGGCCGGGCACCCGCCACAGCGGCGTACCCGGATCGAGCGACCGCACGGGCCGGGCCCCGTCCACCACCCGCCGCAGCACCCCGCCGGTCAGCACCCGCGTCCGGTCCCCGTCCAGCACCAGCAGCGCATCGGCCCCGTCCAGGTGCTCCACGGGCCGCCCCGGCTCCGCCAGCGCCACCACGGCCTCCCCCTCGGCCGCACCCTTCACGACACCGGCGGCCAGCTGGGTCGCGGCCAGCGGGCCGGGCAGCAGCGCCCGCCCCACCTCCTCGAACATCAGTACGGACTCCGGAAGCCCGAGACCGACGCCGCCCGCCGCCTCCGGCAGCCGCAGCGCGAAGAACCCGGCCTTGCCGAGCTCCCGCCACAGGGCGCGGTCCACTCCCCCGCCGCCTTCGTGCGCCGCCCGCATCCGGTCCCTGCCGAACCGGCCCGCGAGCAGCTCCCGTATCCCCGCCCGCAGCGCCCTCTGGTCCTCCGACAGCTGGAAGTCCACGGTCCGCTCACCGCCCCTTCGGCAGGCCGAGTATCCGCTCGGCGACGATGTTCCGCTGGATCTGCGAGGTGCCGGCCGCGATCGTGTACGAGAGCGAGGAGAGCCGGTCCAGCACCCACTCCCGGTCCAGATCGAGGGCGTCGCCCGCGCCGAGCACCTCGGCCGCCGCCTCGTACAGCTCCTGGCGGGCCTCCGAGTACCGCAGCTTGAAGACCGAACCGCCGATCCCGGGGACTCCCCCACTGGCCTGCGCCTCGCTGACGTTCCACTGGGTGAGCCGCCACAGCGCCCGGAACTCGGCGCCCAGCCTGCCCAGCCTCCGCCGCAGCACCGCGTCGTCCCAGCGCCCGCTCCTGCGGGCCTCGGCGGCCAGCGCGTCCAGGGTGCGGCGGCAGGCGACGACCTCGCCGACGAACGCCGTACCGCGCTCGAAGGAGAGCGTGACCATGGTGACCCGCCAGCCGTCGTTCTCCGCTCCGACGCGGTGCGAGACCGGCACCCGCACCTCGTCCAGGAACATCTCGGCGAACTCGGTGGACCCGGCGAGCGTGCGCAGCGGCCGGACGGTGACGCCCGGGCTGTCCATCCGCATCGCCAGCCAGCTGATGCCTCGGTGCTTCGGCGCCTCCGCATCCGTCCGCACCAGCAGTTCGCACCAGTCGGCGACCTCCGCGTGCGAGGTCCAGATCTTCTGCCCGCTCACCACGTAGTCGTCGCCGTCGCGCACCGCGCGGGTCCGCAGCGAGGCCAGGTCCGAGCCCGCGTCCGGCTCGCTGAAGCCCTGGCACCACATCTCGTCGCCGCGCAGCACCGGCGGCAGCCAGCGCGCCCGCTGCTCCGCGGTGCCCTCGGCGGCGATCGTGGGCCCGGCGTGCAGCAGCCCCACGAAGTTCGCCCCGACGTAGGGCGCCCCGGCCCGTTCCGTCTCCTCCAGGAAGATCAGGTGCTGGGTGGGGGTGGCGCCCCGGCCGCCCGCGTCGGCGGGCCAGTGCAGGCCCGCGTACCCGGCGTCGTACAACAGCCGCTGCCAGCCGGCGTCGTACGCCCGGCGCCCCGGCCAGTCACCGGGATCCGGCTTCCCGGGCAGCCCGGGGAGCACCGAGCCCAGCCACTCCCGCAGCCGCGCCCGGAAGTCTTCCTCTTCCTCCGTGTACGCGAGGTCCATGACGCCTACTTGTCGAGGTCGAGGCCGAGCATCCGGATCGCGTTGCCGCGCATCAGTTTGTAGACGGTCTCGTCGTCCAGTCCCTTGACGTGGTCGAGGGCGACCTCCTTGGTGTGCGGGAAGGTCGAGTCGACGTGCGGATAGTCGGTCTCGAACGTCGCGTTGTCACGCCCCACCACATCGAGCGAGGCGACGCCGTGCTTGTCGCGGAAGAAGCAGCAGAACATCTGCCGGTAGTAGTACGTGGACGGCGGCTCGGGGATCAGATCGCGCACCCCGCCCCAGGCCCGGTGCTCCTCCCAGACGTCGTCGGCGCGCTCCAGGGCGTACGGGATCCAGCCCATCTGCCCCTCGCTGTACGCCAGCTTCAGCTTCGGGTACTTCACCAGCACCCCGCTGAACAGGAAGTCCATCATCGAGGCCATCGCGTTGTTGAAGGAGAGCGAGGCCTGGACGGCGGGCGGGGCGTCCGGGGAGGCGGCCGGCATCTGCGAGCTGGACCCGATGTGCATGTTCACCACCGTGCCGGTCTCCTGGCAGACGGCGAAGAACGGGTCCCAGTAGCCGGTGTGGATCGACGGCAGCCCCAGATGGGTCGGGATCTCCGAGAAGGTCACCGCCCGCACCCCGCGCGCCGCGTTCCGCCTGATCTCGGCGACCGCCAGGTCGATGTCCCAGAGCGGGATGATGCACAGCGGGATCAGCCGGCCGCCGCTGTCACCGCACCACTCCTCGACCATCCAGTCGTTGTACGCACGCACACAGGCGAGCGCGACCTCCTTGTCGTGCGCCTCGGCGAAGGTCTGCCCGCAGAACCGCGGGAAGGTCGGGAAGCAGAGGCTCGCCTCGACATGGTTGAGATCCATGTCCCTCAGCCGTTCGACGGGGTCCCAGCAGCCGGGCCGCATCTCCGCCCGGGTGATCCCCTCCAGCGTCATGTCGTCGCGGTCGAACCCCACCGCCGCGATGTTCCGCTTGTACGGGAACTTGAGGTCCTCGTAGATCCACCAGTCGGTGGGCGGCCCGTCCGGGTCCATCGTGATGACGTACTTGCCCCCGGTGTACGCCAGCTCCCCGATGCCCGCCGTCAGCGGCTGCGGACCGCGCTCGCGGTACTTGGCCGGCAGCCAGGTCGAGAAGAGGTGCGGCGGCTCGATCACATGGTCGTCGACGCTGACGATCCGAGGCAGTTCCGTCATGGTGTCCCCTTCGGCGCACACGTTTCTGATGACCCGTCAGATTGACGTCGCCCTCAGGCTAGCCCCGCACCCCTGGACCGACAAGGCACAGCGCTCTACGCTCTCCGCACGATCTGACTACCCGTCAGCTGTGAGGGGTTCGCCGTGACCGAGACCGCACACGCCCTGGGTGCATCACGCACCTTCTGGGAGCTCATCGAACGCCGGGCCGCCCTGACCCCGGACCGCGCCGTCCTGATCCAGGGCGACCGCACACTCACCTTCGGCGAACTGCGCACCCGTGCCGAACGGGTGGCGGCGGGCCTGTACGCCGCCGGGATACGCCCCGGCACCGTCGTCGCCTGGCAGCTGCCGACCCGGCTGGAAACAGTCCTGCTCTCCTTCGCCCTGACCCGGATCGGCGCGGTGCAGACACCCGTCATCCCCTTCTACCGCGACCGCGAGGTCGGCTTCGCCCTGCGCGAGTCGAAGGCGGAGTACTTCGCCGTACCCGGCACCTGGCGCGGCTTCGACCACACCGCGATGGCCGGCCGCCTCTCCGCGGACCTCCCGCACCCGCCGCGGATCATCGAGGCGTACGACACCCTCCCGGACGGCGACCCGTCGACCCTGCCCCCGCCGCCCGCCGACGGCACCCCGGTGCGCTGGATCTACTGGACCTCGGGCACCACGTCCGACCCCAAGGGCGTCCTGCACACCGACCGCAGCCTCATCGCAGGCGGCTCCTGCCTGGCCCACGCGCTGCACCTGTCGGCCGACGACATCGGCTCGGTGGCCTTCCCCTTCGCCCACGTCGCCGGCCCCGACTACTCGGTGATGCTCCTCCTCTACGGCTTCCCCGCCGTCCTGTTCGAGCACTTCGCGATGCCGGACGCGCTCGCGGACTACCGGCGCCACGGAGTGACCGTCGCGGGTGGATCCACCGCGTTCTACTCCATGTTCCTGACGGAACAGCGCAAGGCGCCGGACACCCCGCTCATCCCCACCCTCCGTCTCCTGGCGGGCGGCGGCGCCCCGAAGCCGCCCGAGATCTACCACGCGGTGGTCCGCGAGATGGGCGTCCAGCTCACCCACGGCTACGGCATGACCGAGGTCCCCATGATCACGATGGGCGCCCCCGACGACACGGTGGAACACCTCGCCGAGACGGAGGGGCGCCCGCCCGAGGGCATGGAGATCCGGATCACCGACGAGGACGGCAAACCACTGCCGTACGGCACGGACGGCGAGGTACGACTGCGGGGCGAGGCCGTCTGCCAGGGCTACCTGGCCTCCGCCTCCCCCTTCGACGACGACGGCTTCCTCATCACCGGCGACGTCGGGCACGTCCGGCCCAGCGGGCACCTCGTGCTCACCGGGCGGCTGAAGGACATCATCATCCGCAAGGGCGAGAACATCTCGGCGAAGGAGATAGAGGACCTCCTCGCCCGCCACCCCGGCGTGGGCGACGCGGCGGTGATCGGCCTCCCCGACCAGACGCGCGGCGAACGCGTCTGCGCGGTGGTGGAACAGCCCCCGGACGCCGCGCCCCTCACCCTCCCCGAGCTGACGGCCTACCTGCGCGACGAGGGCCTGTCGGTCCACAAGCTCCCGGAACAACTGGAACTGGTCGACGCACTGCCCCGCAACGAGGCGCTCCGCAAGGTCCTGAAGTACCAGTTGCGTGCGCGGTTCAGTTGAGGCGGGGTTCCGTCCTCAATCGCCGGACGGGCTTGTGTGCGGGTGCCCCGCGGGGCACGAATGCCCGGTGGGTGGGGGTGGGGGCCCTCCGGGGCGTCTCCTCAAAAACTGGCGTGGCAACCCGACACGTTGCGGGGGCCGGGTAGTACGCCATTTTTCTGCGGGGACCCCCCTGCACGCCCCCACCCAGCATCAGTCGCGTCTGAACGCCGACGAAACGACTGCCGCAGACGCGGGACGGCCGGGTCCGGGGCCGTGCAGGGGAGTCCCCGCAGGACGACGAACACATACCGGGCTCCCGCTGCGTGGGACTGGAAACGTTCGTCGTTTGAGGAGACGCCCCGGAGGGGCCCCGGACCCCCACCCACCGGCAAGCGCGCCCCGCGGGGAACCCGCACCCAAGCCCGTCCGGCGATTGAGGACGGAACCCCGCACCAAGGACCGGCGCAACGCAAACGCGCCGCCGCCCGCCCAAGGGCTACGCGTCGGGCTCGATCACCGTGAAGTACGCGGCGAGCGCCGCCACCGCTTCCGTTTCCGCGATCCGGCCGTCGTGGTCCGCGTCCAGGCTCTGGGCCGCGAACGCGGCCGCGTCCTGGCTCGCGCCCAGGACTCTCAGGGCGCGCTCCACGGCCGGCACCGCCGCCGCGCCGTCGTCGTCCTGGTCGGCGACGGCGATCGCCGCGCGCAGGAAGGGGCGGGCGATCTCCGCGAAGCGTTCGGGGTTGTCGCGGAGGCGTTTCACCGCACCGCCCACGAACTCCTCACGGGTGACCCGCTGGTCCCCGTCGACGTCGGCGATGCCCGCCATGCCCTGCCAGAACGCCTCGGCCCCGGTGTAGAGCGCCTGGCCCTTGTCGCAGCGGGCCGTCGTACCGAATTCGGTGAGCAGCCTGGCCGCGGCCGCGTTGAAATCCGCGCGATCGATGTATCCGTTGCCGTCCTGGTCGAAGGCGGCGAAGCGGAAGGCGATCTTGCGCTCATACTCTGCGCTGTCCATGCGGGGAGCGTACGACGCCCGCAGGCGTCACGTGTCACTTACGCGCTTCACCGGTGTGACAACCCGGTATTAATGTCCGGCCGCGGTGGCGTCTCAGGCCGAGAGTGGCTGGGCTTCCTCGTCGACGGCCGAGTCCCAGTCGGGGTAGACGTCGAACAGCCGGCGTACGCCGAGGGCCGCGAGCACCCGGTTGACGTGGGAGCCGTCCTCCGCGCCGCGGGCGGGCAGGATCAGCCGCAGCCGGCCGCCGCAGGAGCGCATCAGGCGGCGGGAGGCGATGAGGACGCCGACGCCGCTGGAGTCGCAGAAGAAGACCTCGGAGAGGTCGAGCACGACGTCGTGGCGTCCGACGGCGACCGCGTCATGGACGGACTGGCGGACGACGGGTGAGGTCACCAGGTCCAGCTCGCCGTACATGTGGAGGACGGTCCACCCGTCACGTTCGGTCTCGGCCACTTTGAGCGGCTTGCGGGAACGGTCCTGGGCGAGCCAGGGGACGTGGGTGGTTTCGGCCGGAGGTGGGCAAGGTGTGCTCACGCGACTGGGCCTCTCGTTCCGGGGATTCCGGGGGATTCCAAACGATCCGGAAGTTTGCGTTCCTCCTCGCGGCTGCCCCGGTGCACTCCCATGAAACACCGGCCCCCTCGGGAAGGCCCAGATGGGTTTCGGGCAGAAATGATCACTTCAGGTCCGATTCCATCGCCGAGGGGCACCGCATTCCCTACCATCCAGGGCGCTCGCGGGGACGTACTTGCCGTAAAGGGGCGTGCCCGGTCACCCTTGCCGACTACATTCGATGTGACGAGAGGTACGGGCCAGGGGCCCTGACGGAACGGAGCTGGGGGTCGGATGGTTAAAAACGCACCACCCCGCTGGGACCGCAGGATGCAGCAGCGGCTGGCCCGCGGCGAGGCGGCCGCGCTCGGCGAGCTCTACGACCGGTTCGCCTCCCTCGTGCACAGTCAGGCCAACCGGATGCTCGACGACGAGAGCGCCGCCGACCTCGTCACCCGCGAGGTCTTCGCCTACGTGTGGGAGAACCCGGACGCCTACGACCCCAAGCAGGGCTCGATGCGCGCCTGGGTGGCCCGGCTCACCCACCGCGAGTCCGTGCAGCGGCTGCGCAGGACCGCCGCGGCGCAGGAGGACGAGGGGTACGACGGGGCCGTCGTGGACCCGGCCGAGCTGGAGGAGCGGGTGCGCCGGGCCACCGCCGCCGCCCGCGCCGACTACATCGTCGCGTCGATGCCCGCACCGCTGCGGGCCGCGCTGGAGCTGGCGTACATCCAGCGGCGGGACTACCGGCAGACCGCGACCGATCTGGGCGTCACCGAGGACGAGGCCCGCCGGCGGCTGCGGCTCGGGCTGCAGTTGCTGTCGACCGCCCACACCCGGCCGCTGGAGGGCTCGTCGCCGCCCGGATACGGGCGGCTGCTGTGAGCGATGACACGGACGGCAGGGACGGGACCGGGCGCGACGAGGTGCGGGGTGCCGGCCGCATACCGGGCCCGCGGGCCGCGGCCGACGACTTCGAGCCGAGCCGGCTCACCCCGCCCCCGGAACCGGAGCCGCTCGTGCTGCCGCACCGCGTCCTGAAGGCCCTTCTCGGCGCGTGGGCGCTGACCGCCTGCTCGCCCGAGGAGACGGAGGCCGTGGAGGCGCACCTCACGGAGTGCGCCGCCTGTGCGGACGAGGCGCTGCGGCTGCGCGACGCGGTCGGGCTGCTGCACACCGACCGCACGCTGGACCTCGATCCGATGCTGCGGACCCGGGTGCTGGACAGCTGTCTGACCCGCCGTCCGGCCAAGATCCCGGTCCCGGAGTGGGCTTCTCCGTACGACGCGGAGACGGCCCGGCTCGACGCGCTGCTGCGTGACATCGGCGACTCGGAGTGGCACGCCCCGGTGCGGCTGAAGTGGTTCGAGCACGAGCGCGGGGTGAACCGGAAGACGACGGTCGCCGGGGTCATCGGCCACCTGATGACCGTGGACGGGCTGGTCAGCACCGCCCTCGGGCTCGACGACCCGCTCGCCGGGAGCGTCCCGGGCACGGCGCGCCGGGGTGCCGGGCTGCCGCTCGCGCCCACCCCGCGCACGGAGACGTACTGGTCGTCCGGCCGGCGGCCGCCGACCCGGACCGTCCGCGAGCCCTGGCGCGACCAGAGCCACACGCTCATCCGCACGGTGTCCTTCGCGGGGCGCGGTGTCTCGGACCTCTCCGTCTCCTACGGCGACTTCGCCCTGCCGTTGCAGGACGCGCTGCTGGACCGCGCCTTCGAGTGCTGGGTGCACGCCGGTGACATCGCCGACGCGGTGGACTACCCGTACGAGGCGCCCGCCGCCGCCCATCTCCACCGGATGATCGACCTCGCGGCGCGGCTGCTGCCGGCCGCACTGGCCGAGCGGCGCAGGGCGGGGCTCGCCGCTCCGGCCCGTCATCTGGTGACGGCGGGCTCCCCGGGGCGCTCGCTCCATCTGGAGGTCGAGGGTTCGGGCGGCGGCAACTGGTACATCGCGCTGGACTCCCCCGCCGCCGTCGGCTCGCCCGACCACACGGTGGCGCAGGTCGCCCTGGACGGTGTGGAGTTCTGCCAGCTGGTGGCGGGGCATGTGCAGCCCGTGGAGGCGGCGGCGGGACAGCGCGGGGACCGCGAGGCGATCCAGGACGTGCTCTTCGCCGCGGCCTCGCTCAGCAGGCTCTGAGGCGTCCGCTAGGCGAAGATCACCGTGCGGCGGCCGTTCAGCAGGATGCGCCGCTCCGCGTGCCACTTCACGGCCCGTGCCAGGGCCTGGCACTCCACGTCGCGTCCGATGGCGACCAGCTGGTCCGGGGTCACGCCGTGGCCCACCCGCTCGACCTCCTGCTCGATGATCGGCCCCTCGTCGAGGTCGGCCGTCACGTAGTGCGCCGTCGCACCGATGAGCTTCACGCCGCGGTCGTGCGCCTGGTGGTACGGCTTGGCGCCCTTGAAGCTCGGCAGGAACGAGTGGTGGATGTTGATGATCCGGCCGCTCAGCTGCTTGCACAGGTCGTCGGAGAGGACCTGCATGTAGCGGGCCAGGACGACCAGTTCCACGTTCTCCTCGCGGACCAGCTCCAGCAGCCGCGCCTCCGCCTCCGCCTTGTTCTCCCTGTTCACGGGGATGTGGCAGAAGGGCACGTCGTACGAGGCGACGAGCTCGGCGAAGTCCGTGTGGTTGGAGACGACCGCCGCGATCTCGACCGGCAGCGCCCCGATCCGGGACCGGAACAGCAGGTCGTTGAGGCAGTGGCCGAACTTGCTGACCATCAGCACGACCCGCATCCGGTCCGACGAGCGGTGGATCTGCCAGTCCATCCGGAAGGAGTCGCCGATCGCCGCGAAGCTCGCCCGGAGCTTGTCCAGGGTCACCGGGCTGTCCGCCGAGAAGTGGACGCGCATGAAGAAGAGACCCGTGTCGTGGTCCCCGAACTGCTGGCTGTCCTCGATGTTGCAGCCGGTCATGAAGAGATAGCTCGACACGGCGTGCACGATGCCCTGTTTGTCGGGGCACGAGAGAGTGAGGACGTACTGCTCGGGAGCGTTGTCAGCAGGCTGCGGCGCGGTCATCCCCGTAGCGTGCCACACCGTCCGCCGTTCAGGCGGTCCTGGTCATGATGCGGAGCACGTCGAGCGAGCGCGGCGGGACGTCGGGGTCCTCGCCGTCGTTCGTGGCGAGCAGCACATGGGCCTCGCGGGCGGCCCGGACGGCCTCCGGCCAGCCGTGATGCTCCAGGTAGGCGGAGACGGGGGCGTCCGCGCCGACCTGGTGCATGATGCGCAGCACCCGCAGCACCGCGACGTCGACGAGGGCCGCCTCGCCGGAGTCCCGGAAGACGGTGCCGACGTACTTCTCGGCGGACCAGTTGTCGAGCCAGGTGTCCTCGACCAGGCGGTACACGGCGTCGGTGACGTCGCCGTATCCCTCCCGGCCGGCCAGCCAGCACTCGTGATGGAAGACGGGGTCGGAGAGCATGTGCAGCGCCGAGCGCACGTTGCTGCGCCAGCGCCACCACGGAATGTCATTGAGCGGCATGCCGCCCATGGTGGAGGAGCGACGGCCGCGACGGGAAGAGTTCTCGGAACCTTGCTGCACGGTTGTCGATCGTACGTTCCCTTTACGGCCTCCCGTACGGCCCCCCGTAATTCACCTGGACGTCACCGAGCGTTGAACGAAGCACACTGCGGCGTTACCCGGGGGCGGGAAGGGTCTGTGTCCATGACCGGACGGCGACGCCCCACCTTCCCCCGCTCCATCGGAATGCTCACCGGCGCGGTGGCGGCAGGGGCGCTGCTGATGACCGGCTGCGGTGCGCTCCCTGGGGCCTCGGGGGACTCCAGGGAGCCGCTCACCGTCGTCACCTGGGCGCCCGGCGGCGACTCGGGACCGGACGCCGCCAACATGGCGGGCATGACCGCGATGGCGCAGACGTACGCCCGCTGGATCAACGGCGAGGGCGGCATCGGCGGACACGAGCTGCGCGTCGTCACCTGCGACGAGCAGGACACCTCGGTCGGCGCGGGGAACTGCGCCCGCCGGGCCGTGAAGGAGAAGGCCGTCGCCGTCCTCGGCTCCTACAGCCGGCACGGGCGCTCGTTCATGGCGCCGCTCGAAGTCGCCGGGATTCCGTACATCGGCGGCTACGGCGCCTCCGAGGAGGAGTTCCGGAGCTACATGTCCTATCCGGTCACCGGCGGCCAGTCGGCGCTCCTGGCGGGCAACGCCAAGCAGCTGGCCCGCACCTGCGAGCGGGTCTCGCTGGTGCGGCCGGACACGCTGGGCGGCGACAGCCAGGCCTGGCTGCTGCGCACCGGTCTCACCGAGGCCCGCCGGCGTGCGCCGGTGGACGTCCAGGCGGCGGAGGGGACCACCTCGTACGACGGGGCGGCCGGGCGTGCGCTCGCCGGAGCGGGCACGGACGGCGGCTGTGTGACGGCAGTGCTCGGCGACCGCACGGAGACGTTCTTCGACTCGTTCCGGCGGCTGGAGCCGGCGAGCGGGTCGGTGCGGATCTCGTCGGTCCTCGGCAGCATCGGCCAGCCGCTCATCGACCGCACCGGCGGCCGGGAGAGCCCGTTCGAGGGCGCGTACGTCACCGGCTGGTACCCGGCCCCGGGCGATGCCCGCTGGGATCTGATGCGGAAGGTGATCAGCAAGCACGCCTTCGGCGACAACCGCATCGACCCGGACGACACGGGCGTGCAGACGACCTGGATCGCGTACACCGCGCTGAAGTCGGTCATCGAGTCGATGAACGAGTCGGAGATCACCGCGCGGAAGGTCACCAAGGCCCTCAACGGGGGCGTCCGCGTCAGCACCGGCGGCCTCACGCCCGAGCTGCGCTGGCGCTACGAGGACATGATCGGCTCCGACTCGTACCCGCGCATCGTGAACAGCAGGGTGACGTTCCAGGTGGTGCGCGACGGCCGGCTGGTCGCCGACAAGAAGGGCTTCGTCGACGTGACGGAGACCCTGTCGGACGCCAGCGCGACCGGCTGAGGCGGCCGGCCCCCGAATCCCGCGCCGGGGGCCTTCACCACCGCGCTCAGAGCGCGGTGGCCTCACGCTTCGTCAGGCCGTACTTCACCGCGATGGTGTTCCACAGCCCGGACGCCTGCCGCTTGGCCTTGCTCGCCTCGCCGCTCTGCACGTTGGCCTGCTGGTAGTGCGCGGTCGGGCGGGCCCTGCCCTTCTTGCACACCTTCTTGCTCTTGGCCTGCGCCGCCCAGGCGGCGTAGTGGTCGTCCGCCGACGCGGACGCCTGCCAGGCCTTGGTGAGCGAGGCGGTCAACTGGGCGTTGTCCGGGAGCTTGTCGACCGACAGGTCCTTGAGCCGCGTCACCAGGTCGCGGCGCTGCTTGGCCGCGCCCTTGAGATCGGACACCGCCTTGTCCAGGTCGGTGCAGGTCTTGGCCTTCTCCACCGCGCCGATGACCGCGGCCCGGCTGTTGTTGCTGTCGGCGAGCAGCTTGTCGAGCTCCTCGGCCTGCGGCTTCGCCGGGTCCGGAGCGGCTTTGCCGGAGGGCTGCGCGGCCGGCGAACTCGCCGATGCCACCGGCTCCTTGTTGTCCTTGCCCTCGTCGTCGCCCCCGCTCATCAGGGCACCGGCCCCCAGACCGATCACGGCGCAGCCGACGACGACCGCGGCGATCAGCGGGATGTGCGCGGACTTCTTGCGCCGGCCGTCCCCGCCGTCCTGCGGCAGCCCGTCCTCGGGGCCGGAGTACCCGGGCCCGTTGTACCCGGGTCCGCCGTAGCCGGGTTCCTGCTGGTACGCCTGCGGGGGCTGCCCGCCCTGGTACTGCTGCTGCGCGGGGTCGAACCGGGGCATCTGCTGCGTGGCGCCCGCGGGCTCCTCGCTGCGGAAGAGGTTGTCGAACTCGGCGGGCGGCTGCCGCTCACCGGGCGCACCGGGCCGTATGCCGTACGGGGCGCCGCCGGGGACCGGCGGTATGTACTGGGTGGCGTCGGTGTCCTGGTGGCCGTGGTGGCCCTGGCCGCCCTGCGGGGCCTGACCGGCGGACTGCTGGTACCCCTGCTGCGGGGCGCGGCCCAGGAACTGGGTGGACTCCGCGCGGTTCTCCGGCGGCAGACCGCCCGGCGCGGGACCGCCCGGCACCGGTGCGATGTACTGCGTGGCGTCCGCGTCCCCGCCGGGCGCGGCCTCGGGCGGCAGCGGCTGGGCGTACGGGGACGGCTGCTGGGGCTGCGGAACCTGGCCGTATCCCGGGGGCTGCTGTCCCTGGCCGTACTGCCCGTGCTGCGGCTGCTGCCCGTACGGCCCCTGCTGCTGTCCGTACGCGCCCTGGTCCTGGCCGTACGCGCCCCGGCCCTGGTCCTGATCCTGCGGCGCGGCGTCCTGGTGGGGCGCCTGCGGCCCCCAGGGCTGCCCCCACGGCTGCCCGCCGGCCGGGGCCGCCTGGTCGGCGGGTCCCCCGGGCGTCCAGGGCTCGCCGCCGCCCGCGGGCAGCACGACGCCCTCGTGCGCGGGTCGTACAGCAGGGAGCTGCTGCTCGTCACCCTGTCCGCTCTGTGTCACCGGGACTCCTACGTGTGAACCTATGGAATCGTCGGCTCACGCTATCGGGTGGTTGCCGCCGTTCGCCAAGCGCGTGTTGTCACTCACCACCCCTTCACACGGGCTGTAACACCCTGCGGCCTTAAGACGCAGTTAAGGGGGACCCGGGCCCGGCCGGCCCCGCGGACCCCCTCCCGTCAGGCCGCCTGAAGCTCCAGACGGGCCCCGAACTCCCGTACCGCGGGCTCGTCCCCGTACGGCACCAGGCGCTGCTGCAGGTCCTCCAGATACTCCGCTCCCCGGCTGGAGCGCACCGTGCCCAGCAGCTCCATCGCCCGCGTCCCGGTGTGGCAGGCCTGCTCGACCTCCCGCATCTGCACCTGCGCCGCGGCCAGCAGGGCCAGCCCGATGCCGCGGCGGCGGGTGCGGGTCTCCGGGAGAGCGGACAGCGCCTCCTTCGCACGGCGCGCGGCGGCCTCCGCCTGGCCGAGGTCGCGGTGGCAGTGCGCCAGCTCGTCGGCCAGATACGCGTGGTCGAAGTGCGCGATCCAGTCGGGGTCGTCACCGTCAGCCGGGTCGGCCTGCTCCAGTGCCGTCAGTGCCCGGCCCGCCACCGCCTGGCTGGTGCGGGCGTCCCCGAGCAGGGCGTGGCCCCGGGCCTCCGCCGCGTAGAACATCGCCTCCGCCCGCGGGGTGACCCGTCCGCGCGCGCCTTCCTGGGCCGCGCGGGCCAGTTGGGCGATCTCCCGCGGGTTGCCGAGCTGGGCCGCGAGATGGCTCATCGAGGCGGCCAGCACATAGCCCCCGTAGGCCCGGTCGCCCGCCGCCTGGGCGAGCCGCAGGGCCTGGATGTAGTAGCGCTGGGCCAGACCCGGCTGGCCCGTGTCGATCGCCATGTACCCGGCGAGCTCGGTGAGCCGTGCCACCGCCGCGAACAGCTGCCGCCCGGTCGACTCGCGGTACGCCCCCGAGAGCAGCCCGGAGACCACGCTGTTCAGGTAGTGCACCAGGACCGGTCGCACATGACCGCTGCCGAACCGGTGGTCCAGGTCGACCAGCGCGGCCGTCGTCGCCCGCACCGCCTCCACGTCCGGCATCCCCACCCGGGACCCGGCCGCGCGCGCGACCTGCGGGTCCGCACCGCTGATCAGCCAGTCCCTGCTGGGCTCGACCAGCGCCGACGACGCGACGGTGGAACCGGACAGGAAGTCCCGGCGGCCGACGTCACTGCGCCAGAGCTCGCAGACCTGCTCGATGGCCCCGGTCACCGTAGGGGCGAACTGCAGGCCCACGCCCGAGGCGAGGTTCTTGCCGTTGGCCATCCCGATCTCGTCGATCGTGACCGTACGGCCCAGCTTGCGGCCGAGCGCCTCGGCGATGATGCCCGGCGCCCTGCCGCGCGGCTGCTGCCCGCGCAGCCAGCGGGCCACGGAGGTCTTGTCGTAGCGGAGGTCGAGCCCGCGCTCGGCCCCGACCATGTTGACGCGGCGGGCGAGGCCCGCGTTGGAGCATCCGGCTTCCTGGATGAGCGCCTGGAGCCGTTCGTTCGGCTGGCGTGCGACGAGAGGCCTGGCTGCCATGTTTCTCCCCCTGAGGCCGCAGTGATCGGTGAAAGGAATCACTGCCCGGCATATGTCTGAGAAATGCGCCGATTCATCGTGTTGGTCACTTTCATCGCGTCTCTCGCGTTTCCTCCCGGCACGCACCCTAGGATGCCGAGCGAACTGCGCCGGATCTCCGGTATCTGGACTACCCGCCCGGGGCCACGACTCCTCCCGCGCGCCCCCACCGGTGCATCGGTGCGCCCCATATGCGGGAGCGAGTGACCGTAACCGCGTTCGCCACGCCCGTAACCCCAGGTGGCGGCGGGAGTTGTGCTGTGCGTGGAAGAGCCCATCGGAGTCATGGAAGCCGCACAGGTCCCCCAGCAGCGTGTCGAGCAACTGCTCGACGCCGCGGTGCGGTACGCGGAGGAGCGGCACTGGGACGTGTGCCCCGGCAGCTGGCTGGAGCCGGCCGGCGGCACGGAGCGCTGCTCGTGCGGCGAGGCCCGCTGCGCGGCGCCCGGCGCGCATCCGACCCGGGCCGACTGGGCGGGCCGCGCCACCGGCAGCGGGGCGGCGGCCCGCCGGATGTGGACCCAGCACCCCCGGGCCTCGATCCTGCTTCCCACCGGGCGCGGCTTCGACGCCGTGGACGTACCGGAGTCCGCCGGCTTCCTCGCGCTGGCCCGGATGGAGCGGATGAGCCTGCCGCTCGGACCGGTCACCCGCACCCCCGACCGCCGGATGCAGTTCTTCGTCCTGCCGGGCGCCGCCGCCAAGATCGACGGCCTGGTGCAGAAGGTCGGCTGGAACGCCGCGGCGATCGGGCTGCGCGGGATCGGCGAGGGCCACTACGTCGCCGCCCCGCCGACCCGTGTCGGGGGCTCGGGCGTCGTGCAGTGGGCCCGCAGCCCCTCCACCGCCAACCGCTGGCTGCCCGAGGTCGAGGAGCTCGTCAGCCCGCTCGCCTACGCCTGCGGGCGCGAAGCCGCCGACGCGCGGGGGCGCCTTTCGTAGGGTGTCCCCAAGTAGGAGCGTCCCGGCGTGCCCGGGACGCTCCACGGGGACTTCGAAGGGCGCTCATCATGCCGGACCGGACAGCAGACACCGACGGGGCCGACCGGGCCGTCGCACCCGACGTGCCGAGGGCGGCGCCGCCCGCGGTACGCGTGGAGGGGCTGTGGAAACGGTTCGGCGACCACACCGCCGTCGCCGGCATCGATCTGGAGCTGCCCGCGGGCAAGTTCATCGGGCTGGTGGGCCCCAACGGCGCGGGCAAGACCACCACCCTGTCCATGGTCACCGGCCTGCTCCGCCCCGACCTGGGCCGGATCGAGATCGGCGGACGGGACGTCTGGCGCGACCCGGTCGAGGTGAAGTCGCGCATCGGCGTCCTGCCCGAGGGTCTGCGGCTCTTCGAGCGCCTCTCGGGCCGTGAACTCCTCGCCTACACCGGCCGGCTGCGCGGCCTCCCCGGTGCCGAGGTGGACAGCCGGGCCACCCAGCTGCTGGACGTCCTGGACCTGGCGGGCGCCCAGCACAAACTGGTCATCGACTACTCGACGGGCATGCGGAAGAAGATCGGGCTGGCGGCCGCGCTGCTGCACAACCCCGAAGTCCTCTTCCTCGACGAGCCGTTCGAGGGCGTCGACCCCGTGTCGGCGCAGACCATCCGCGGGGTGCTGGAGCGCTACACCGGCTCGGGGGCGACCGTCGTCTTCTCCAGCCATGTGATGGAGCTCGTCGAGTCGCTCTGCGACTGGGTGGCCGTGATGGCCGCGGGCACCATCCGCGCCCAGGGCACCCTCGCCCAGGTCCGCGGCGACGCGACCTCGCTCCAGAACGCCTTCCTGGAACTCGTCGGGGCGGGCGGCCGCGACAACGGTGCCGCTCTGGACTGGCTCGGCGGTGCCCGATGAGCGTGCTCGACGCCCCCGCCGGCTCCGGTCCCCGCACGGCCGGCCCGGCGGGCGGCAGGGAACTGATCCCCGTCCTGGTACGCCTCAAGCTCGCCCTGCTCCGCAACGGTCTGCGGCAGTCGTCCGGCCGGCGGGCGGTGTACATCGCCTCCGTCGTCGCCACCCTGCTGCTCGCCCTGGGCCAGCTGATCGGGCTGATCGCCCTGCGCGGCCACGCGCACGCGGACTCCCTCGTCGTGCTGCTGGCCGGAGTCCTCGCGGTCGGCTGGGCCGTGATGCCGCTGTTCTTCTCCGCCGGGGACGAGACCCTCGACCCGAGCCGTCTGGTGATGCTTCCGCTGCGGCCGGGGCCCCTGATCACGGCGCTCCTGGTGTCCTCGCTGGTCGGCATCGGCCCGCTGTTCACCCTCTGCCTGACGGCCGGTTCGGTGATCGCGCTGGCCCATGGCGCGGGCGCGGCCGTGTTCGCCGTCCTGGCGGCCCCGCTGACCCTGCTGGTCTGCGTCGCGCTGGCCCGGGCCGTCGCCACGGCCAACACCCGGCTGCTGACCTCCCGCAAGGGCCGCGACCTGGCGGTGCTCAGCGGGCTGGTGATCGCGGTCGGGATCCAGATCGTCAACTTCGGTGCGCAGAAGCTCGGCCGGGCCGGCGGCCTCTCCGCGCTCGACCCGGCCGCGGACGTGGTGCGCTGGCTGCCGCCCGCCTCCGCGATCGGTTCCGTGGAGTCCGCGTCCCAGGGGGCCTACGGGCGGGCGGCCGTGCAACTGCTGCTGGCCGCGGCCGCGCTGGTGCTGCTGGTGGTGGTGTGGCGGCGCAGCCTGGAGAAGCTGATGACGGCGCCGGACGGCTCGACGCTGTCGGCCGCGGAGCCGGCCCGTACGAAGTCCGCCACGGACGGCTCGGGCCTGTGGGGGCTGTTCCCCGAGGGCCGTACGGGCACGGTGATGCAGCGCAGCCTGCGGTACGTCGCACGGGACCCGAAGACGAAGGCGGCCTGGGTGACGGCGCTCGCGATCGGGCTGATCGTGCCGCTGCTCAACGCGTTGCAGGGCACGGGCTCGGTCTACTTCGCGTGCTTCGGCGCCGGGATGCTCGGCATCCAGATGTACAACCAGTTCGGCCAGGACACCTCCGCCTTCTGGATGGTGGCCCTGACGATCTCCTCGACCCGCGACGCGTACCTCGAACTGCGGGCGCGCGCACTGGCGCTGCTGCTGATCACGCTCCCGTACACGGTGCTGGTGACGGTCCTGACGGCGGCGGTGCTCGGGGAGTGGACGGTGCTGCCGGGGGTGATGGGGCTGTCGTTCGCCCTGCTGGGCGCGATGCTGGCGACGGGTGCGGTGGCGTCGGCGAACTTCCCGTACTCGGTGCCCCAGGACGGTGCGTTCAAGAACGTGGCGCCCGGGCAGGCCGGGCTCGCCTGGATCTCGATCTTCGGCGGCATGGTCTCGGCGGCGCTGCTGTGCTCGCCGCTGATCGGTCTGACGATCTGGCTGCATCTCGACGGTGCGGAGAACCTGCTGTGGCTGCTGCTGCCGGTGGGAGCCGGCTACGGGGCGCTGATCGCCTGGGGCGGGCTGCGGGTCGCCGCGCCCAGGACGGCGGACCGGCTGCCGGAGATCCTGACGGCGGTCAGCAAGGGGTGACGGGCGCGGCGGCCGGGCGAGCGGGGTGCCCGGCCGCGCCGCTCACGGAGCTACCGGCTCCCGGTCGTCCCGGGTGTCCTCGGCGAGCTGTTCGAGGAAGGGTTCGACGGCGGCGCGCCAGCCCTCGGGCTGGTCGTAGTGGACGAGGTGCCCGGCGTCGGCCACCTCCGCGTACTGTCCCCGGGGCAGCACCCGGACCATCTCCTGGGCCTCCGCCCGGCCCAGTTCGCCGTCGAGGCCGCGGAGCACCAGGGTGGGGCATCTGACCTGGGCCAGCTCCTCCCAGTGCGCGTCGAAGACCCAGGTGGCGCGGGAGCGGAGCATCTGCCGGCGGGAGAAGACGGGCCGCCAGCCGTCGGCGCGTTCGGCCATCACCTCGGCGAAGAACTCGCCGCGGGCGGGGTTGGGGTGTTCGACCCAGGGGTCGTCCTCGCCGAACCACTTCCGTACGTCGGCGAGGGTGGCGAACGGGACCGGCCAGGAGGTGAACCAGTCCTCCCACTCCCGCTGCGAGGCCGCGCCGAGCGCGGAGGCCCTCATGTCGCAGATGACCAGGGCCCGGACGAGGTCGGGGCGCTTCGCGGCGAGCTGCCAGGCGGTGAGCGCGCCCATCGAGTGCCCGACGAGGGTGACGGGGGCGAGGCCGAGCTGTTCGATCGCGGCCTCGGCATCCGCCACGTACGCGTCGCGCGTGTACGGGCCCTCGGCCGGCTTCTCGCTGCGGCCGTGTCCTCGCTGGTCGAGGCCGACCGCCCGGTACCGCTCGGCGAGCCAGCGGGTGGTGGAGGCCCAGTGCGAGGCCCGGCCCATCAGTCCGTGGAGGAGTAAGACGCCCCCGGCGCGGTCCGTTTCCGCGCGCCCCTTGGGCGGGTCGGCGAACTCCCAGGCGGCGAGGCGTACGCCGTCGGCTCCGGTCACATCGATGCGCTGCACCATATGTCTGGCACCCCCTTCTGGTCCCTCGATCACCCTGTGGTCGCGTCGGCCAGACTATCGAACCTTTATTCGAAAACCGGGTTCCGGCGCGCAACACCGCTCGTTCGAGTGACCGCCTCCAAGGATTGACGCCCGCCGCTGCGGGGAGATCTTCTCCGGGAGGCGGGCCACTCGGGGATGAGGGCTCGCGGGGACCGACCTCGAGAGCTCGGGGCTCCAGGTCGGAACAGGGGAGGACAGGCCCCGGCGCCTTGCGGCGCCGGGGCCATCCATCGTTCCGGGGCCGGTCGCGGGGCCGGGTGCGGGGGCGCGCTTTACAGGCGCGTGCGCCGGGGCGTGCGGGCACGGCGGACGCCTCGCCGGAGCGGTTTCCGCGGACAGGGCCTGCGGGACCGCGACAGCCGCCTCCCGGTGCGCAGGCCGGACATGCCAGTACGACGGGCGCATTTCCTGCTCCCCTCCCCGACCGCGCGGCCAGGCGGCCGACACTCTCAGGTATCCCTCAGCGACAGACTGGCACGCGATCCGTCCGGGCGCTGCAATTCCGGACGGAAAAACGGAAAACGGACGACGGTCACCGCTGAGCGTCCGCCGCCCGTCCTGAGACCGCCGCCCGTCCACGGGACCGCACGGCGGTCCGAAGACCGCCGGGCGCTCCGCGGGACCGCCCGGCGGCCCTTCTCTAGCGCTTGGCCACGAAGACGTGCGAAGCGACCTCGGCGTCGAGCTCCGCCGCCTCGCCGCTGCTGCCGACCAGCACTCCGCCGGGCGACTCGGTCACGCTGACCACCGAGCCGGGCTGCACGCCCGCGCGACGCAGCGTGTACATCAGCTGGGCGTCCGTCTGGATCGGCTCACCGATCCGGCGGACCACCACCGTCTTGCCGTCGGCGCCCGGGTCGAGCTCCGACAGACTCACCATGCCCTCGTCGAGGAACGGGTCGGCCTCGGCCTTCTCGCCCAGCTCCTCGAGGCCCGGGATGGGATTGCCGTACGGAGACTCCGTCGGGTGGCGCAGCAGCTCCAGCACCCGCCGCTCCACGGCCTCGCTCATCACATGTTCCCAACGACATGCCTCGGCGTGGACCTGCTCCCACTCCAGGCCGATCACGTCGACGAGCAGGCACTCGGCGAGCCGGTGCTTGCGCATCACCCGGGTCGCCAGCCGGCGGCCCTCCTCCGTCAGCTCCAGATGCCGGTCGCCCGCGACCTGCACCAGGCCGTCGCGCTCCATGCGCGCCACCGTCTGGCTGACCGTCGGACCGCTCTGGTCCAGCCGTTCCGCGATCCGGGCGCGCATGGGGACCACGCCTTCCTCTTCGAGCTCGAGGATGGTGCGGAGGTACATCTCCGTTGTGTCGATCAGTCCGGACATTCGTGCCCCTCGATGCAGTCGTGCGCTGGCCCTCGTCCAATTCTGACGCATAGCGCCGACAACCGTGCCCCGCCGTCCGAACGAGCTCCGCCGCGGGGCCCTCCCGCGAGCCTCCGACGCGTCCGGGGGCGGGCCCTGCGGTATTGACATGTCACTGGTCCAGACCGCAACGTGATCCGCGGTACGGACGCCCCATGGACACCCCACCCCGCCGGAAAGGTCCTCCTCGATGAGCGAAAGCAAGCTGGCCGGTCAGTTCTTCGACGCAGCGATCGGCCTGCTGGAGCGCGTGCGCGACGAGGAGTCCGGCAACATCGCGGCCGCCGGCGCCGCGATCGCCGACACCGTCGTGGCGGGCGGCCGCCTCTTCGCCTTCGGCGCCGGCCACTCCTCGCTGGCCGCCCAGGACGTCGTCTACCGCGCGGGCGGTCTCGCCCTGATGAACCTGATGGTCGTCCCGGGCGCCCTCGGCGTCGACGTCATGCCTGCCACCCTCGGCTCGGCCCTGGAGCGGGTGGACGGCCTCGCCGGCGCGGTGCTCGACTCCAGCCCCGCGACCGCGGGCGACGTCCTCGTCGTCGTCTCCCTCTCCGGGCGCAACGCGCTGCCGGTGGAGATGGCGATGAACGCCCGCGCGCTGGGCCTGAAGGTCATCGGCGTCACCTCGGTCGCGTACGCGACGGGCACCCGGTCCCGGCACAGTTCGGGCGGCTTCCTGCGGGACCACTGCGACATCGTCCTCGACAGCAAGATCTCGATCGGTGACGCGGAGCTCGACGTCGACGGCATCGAGGCACCCTTCGGTCCCGCCTCCACGGTCGTCACCAGCGCGATCATGCAGGCGATGATGGCCGCCGCGGCGGAGCAGCTGCTGGAGCGGGGCGTGGAGCCGCCGATGCTGCGGTCGGGCAACGTCGACGGGGGCCACGAGTGGAACGGCCGCGTGATGACGCAGTACGCGGACCGGATCTTCTACCGGCACTGAGCCCGCGCCGCCGCGGGGCGGCCGGATTGGTGGGGCGGGCGCCCGCCCCCGGGCCAGGGCTCGGTCCTCAGTCGCCGGACGGGCCGGGGCTGCCGGTACGGCCGCCCGCCACCGCCCGATGCAGGTCCACCGATGCCGCCACCCGGTCCGCCACGCTCTCCGCGTACACCGCGTCCGGGCGCTCGAAGGCGGCCCGGTGGGATGAGCGCAGGAAGGTCAGCACCCCCAGCGTCCGCCCCCGGCTCCGCAGCACCACGCAGAGCGCGTGCACCGCGTCGGACGGCCACCGCCGCTCCGCGGCCCACTCCCCCGCCGCCTGCGCCGTACCGGCCCCGGCCGAGGCCCGCACCGAGCCCGTGCGGTCCACGGCCTGAAGGGCCGGGTGCCCCGGCGCGTACCGCAGCGGGATGCCGCCCCCGGCGACCGGCAGGCACGGGCCCGGCGCGTCGGCGGGTGTCCCCGCGGCGCGCACCAGCCGCTCGCCCTCCAGCAGGTCGACGAGCGCGTGGTCGGCGAAGCCCGCGAGCGCGTAGTCCAGCGACGACGTGGCCGCCTCCATCGGGTCCTCGCACTCGGCGGCGGACCGCGAGGCCCGGTGCAGCTGACTGGCCCGGAACCGCACCCGGTCCGCCTCCTGGGCCGCCAGCTTCGCCGCCGTCACGTCCAGGAACAGCCAGCCGACGCCCAGCGGCACCGGCTCCTCCGCGAGCGGCGATGCCAGCCGCAGGAAGCCGCTCCGCCAGCAGCGCCGCCGGTCGCCCTCGGCCGTCCGCAGCGTCACCCACAGCTCGGTGGGGGCGGACGGCGCCCCCTCGGCCAGTACGTGCTGGAGCGCGCCCTCCAGGTCCTCCACGCCCTGCACGATCAGCTCGCCGAGCGGCCGGCCGAGCAGGGTTGTGCGGCCGCCGCCCAGCGCCCGGGCCGCGTGCGCGTTGACGACGGTGGGCCGCAGGTCCACGTCGACGAGGACCACACCCCACGACGCGTCCTCGAACAGCGCCTCGCTCAGCGCGATGGACCGCTCCAGATCGATCTGCGCGTGGACCTCGCTGAACGCGCAGTACACCCCGGCGGGCTTCCCGTCCGCGCCCCGCACCCCGGCCGACTGGGTCCGTACGAGCACCCGCCCGCCGTCCTTGCGCAGCAGCGCGAACTCGTGCACCTGCCGCCCCGGCCCGTCCATGACGGCCATCAGCCGCCCCTGCACCTCACCGGCGTCGGCCCGCCGCACGGCCCACCCGGCGAACCCCGGCCGCCCGACGGCCTCCTCCGCGGACCAGCCGAGAATCCGCTCGGCCTCGCGGTTCCAGTGGGTGACGGTGCCGTCCGCGTCGAAGGCGCACAGCGCGGCGTCCATCCCGTCGAGAAGGGCCGCCAGCAGCTCCGCCCCGGGAATCGGCTCCGGGCCGAGCGCGTCGGTCGTTCCGCTGCTCCTGGAAGCACTCATCCCGGGACCCCCTGCAGGACGTGACTGCCATTGCCGCACGTCAGACCATTGAACTCGAACGTGACTCGGCACACAGCGACTTCCCCGAAATCGATCGCCCCGATAATTCGGTTGTGCGCCGCCGCGGACCTTCCTAGGCTGAAGCCACACGTAGGGAAAGGAGGTGTTCCGGAAGTGATTTCTTCTCGGACTCGTGAGGTGACTGCGGGCTGACGCCCGTTGTCGCGCTCTTGCAGTGCAGGCCGGTCATCGGCCAATCCCAAGCAGTCACCGACCCGCAGGCTCGCCGGTAAGTCCGGCCGGCTCCTCCGCAAGGAGGGACCAGAGCCTGCGGGTTTCTGCGTGTCCGGGGCGCTCGGCTACGGGCACAGCCGCTCGACGCGCCACGCCCCCTCGCCGCGCCCGTCCGCGCCCCCTTCCGCGCTCCCGTCCTCCCGGACGTAGCGCAGCCGGTCGTGGAGCCGGTTCTCGTGCCCCTGCCAGAACTCGATCGTGTCGGGGACGACGCGGAAGCCGCCCCAGTGCGGGGGTGCCGGGACCTTCTCGCCCTCCGGGTAGCGGGCAGCGAGGTCCTCGTAACGGTCGACGAGTTCCTCGCGCGAGCCGATCACCGCGGACTGGTCGCTCGCCCAGGCGCCCAGCTGGGAGCCGTGCGGGCGGGTCCGGAAGTAGGCGACCGTCTCCTCGCGGGCGACCCGGGACGCGGTGCCGGTGACGACGACCTGGCGGGCCAGCGGGTGCCAGGGGAAGAGCAGCGAGACGTACGGGTTGGCCGTGAGTTCGCTGCCCTTGCGGGAGCCGTAGTTGGTGAAGAAGACGAAGCCCCGCTCGTCGTACATCTTCAGCAGCACGGTGCGCGAGGACGGGCGGCCCTCGGGGGTCGCCGTGGACACCACCATGGCGTTCGGCTCGTGGAGCGCGCCGCCGGCCGCGATCTGCCGGAACCAGCGGGCGAACTGCTCCATCGGACCGGCGGCGAGCCCGGCCTCGGTGAAGGCCTCGGACCGGTACTGCTCGCGCATCGCGGCCGGATCGGTGGTGGAATCGGAGGAGGAGTCTGCGGTGGGCACGGGGTCATCCTGCCGCAGCGGCCGTGTCCGCCGGGCGAGGAGGTCCGCCGACCGACCTGTGTGCGACGGGAAGCTGTGCCGGATGTCACGCTTCCCGGTCACGTCGGAACCCGCCAGTATCTTGGGTGGGCCCTGGGGCCCGCCCGCAGCCGCCGACCGAGGGAGCCGCCTGATGTCCGACTTCGTACCCGGACTCGAAGGAGTCGTCGCGTTCGAAACGGAGATCGCCGAACCTGACAAGGAAGGTGGTTCGCTGCGGTACCGGGGCGTCGACATCGAGGATCTCGTCGGCCAGGTGTCGTTCGGGAACGTGTGGGGGCTGCTGGTCGACGGGGCGTTCAGCCCCGGTCTGCCGCCGGCCGAGCCGTTCCCGATCCCGGTGCACTCCGGGGACATCCGGGTGGACGTCCAGTCCGCCCTGGCGATGCTCGCTCCCGTGTGGGGGCTGAAGCCGCTGCTGGACATCGACGAGCAGACCGCGCGGGACAACCTGGCGCGGGCCGCGGTCATGGCCCTGTCGTACGTCGCGCAGTCCGCGCGCGGGCAGGGGCGGCCGATGGTGCCGCAGAGCGAGATCGACAAGGCGGGGTCCGTCGTCGAGCGGTTCATGATCCGCTGGCGCGGTGAGCCGGATCCGCGGCATGTGAAGGCCGTCGACGCGTACTGGACGTCGGCCGCCGAGCACGGCATGAACGCATCGACGTTCACCGCCCGCGTCATCGCCTCGACCGGGGCCGACGTGGCCGCCGCCCTGTCCGGTGCGGTCGGCGCGATGTCGGGCCCGCTGCACGGCGGTGCGCCCTCCCGCGTCCTCGGCATGATCGAGGAGATCGAGCGGACCGGGGACGCCACCGCGTACGTGAAGCAGGCCCTGGACCGGGGCGAGCGCCTGATGGGCTTCGGCCACCGCGTCTACCGCGCCGAGGACCCGCGGGCGCGCGTCCTGCGCCGTACCGCCGAGGAGCTGGGCGCGCCGAGGTTCGAGGTGGCGCAGGCGCTGGAGAAGGCCGCGCTGGAGGAGCTGCACGCGCGGCGGCCGGACCGGGTGCTGGCGACGAACGTGGAGTTCTGGGCGGCGATCATGCTGGACTTCGCGGAGGTCCCGGCGCACATGTTCACGTCGATGTTCACCTGTGCGCGTACGGCGGGCTGGTCGGCGCACATCCTGGAGCAGAAGCGGACGGGACGCCTGGTGCGGCCGTCTGCGAAGTACGTCGGTCCGGGGACGCGCAGCCCGCGGGACATTCCCGGATACGAGCAGCTGGCGGATCTGGGCAACTGAGGCACGAGCGCGTGGGGTCACAGGGGCCGGCGGCTCGTTGCCCGGGCGGTATCGGCGGGGCGCGCAGCCGGCCCCGACCCCGTCGGAGGCAGCCGGTCGCCGCCGCGGCGCGGCCGGTGTGGGCGCCATTGACTCGTCTGTGCCGTTCGGTCAGCATGGTCCGGTGACTGACCAGGCGGGACCGGCACCGTTACGGGCCATCGCCCTGCTCACCGTCCTGGCGGGAGCAATCGGCCTCTCCGGCTGCGGCGGCGGTGACAGCGACGACGACGACGCCCCGGGCGCCTCCTCGGCCACGTCTGCGAGCCCGCGGCCTTCCGGCGCCGCCACCCCCACGACGCCTCCGTCTCCCACGCCTTCCTGTGTCCGGGGTGACAAGAGCTGGCTGGACGGCAATCTGGGCGGGCGCAGCGTGACCGCCTACCTGCCCATCGAGTTCGGCGGGCCGCCGAAGCTCTGCAAGCCCGTGACCGTCCACGTCGGCTATTTCGACGTCTCCTTCACCACCGTCGTCGACGGGGCGAAGCAGAAGCGGGGTTACACGGTGGAGACGGTCGACCAGCAGAGGTTCACCATCGACGGATCGGCCCTGGTCACGGCGAACCCGCCCTCCGGCGGCGGCAGTTCCACCTCCTCGTGCACCGGGCGCCTGATGATCATGTCGCTCGGCAAGCAGGTGGGGCCAGGCGACATCAAGACCATCAGCTGGTCGCAGTACGAGGGGAGCGGCGCCGTCGGGAACGTGGGGATCTCGTTCAAGGAGAACGTGAGCATCGCCCGCTACGACCTGCTGTCCCCGACCGATGCCGCAGCCTGCTGATCCGTCCGCCCGCGCGACCCGCGCGGCCGGGTCCGCCTCTGCCCGGTCTCGCGCCGTGCCGGGCCATGCCTGTGCCGCGCCTGTGCCGCGTCTGTGGCGAGCCTGTGGCATTCCCGCCTCAGCCTGAGATGGCGACGCGGCGCGCCTCGTTGACGTACCGCCGCGATCGTGCCGCTCCGGCGCGTCCGGTCACATGACCGGGCGCTTCGTCCAGTTGTTGAACGTTCCGGCTGTCGCACGAGGCAGCCCTCATTGCCAGTTAGGTCAAAATGACGCACAAGGGACGCATCGTCACCGCAGTCGCCCTCACCACCCTGGCCCTCGGGCTCACGGCCTGCAATGACGGCGAGGACTCGTCATCGGCGCAGGAGTCGCCCTCGGCCTCCGCCCCGGCATCGCCGGACCCGGCGTCGTCCGACCCGGGCAGCGAGAGCCCGTCCGCGGACACCGGCGACGACGCCGGCGCACCGGCCGGCGGTGACGTCGCCGCACCGGGCACGAAGCTCAAGATAGGCGACCGGGCGATCCTGCCGTTCACATACGGAACCGAGAAGAAGGGCACCGTCGCCGTGACCGTTACGGCGATCGAGAAGGGCGCCGAGGCCGACATGGCCCCGTTCGGCGCGAAGGCGAAGGGCATGACGCCCTACTACATCCGCATGAAGGTGGAGAACGTCAGCGGCACCGACCTGTCGTACGCGTCCCTGAGGCTGCGCGGCAAGCTGGAGGGCGGCGGCCCCACGGGCGTCATCCTGATCGGCGACCTCCCGGGCAAGTGCGACAACGAAACGGCCCCGCGCGACTTCACCACCAAGGGCGCGTCGTACGAGACCTGCTCGCTCAGCGCCACGAAGACCGATCCCATCGCGGCCGCCTTGTTCGAGGATGGTGACGCGTACAGCGACAGCCCGGTCCTCTGGACCAGCTGACCGCCCGTTCCCGTGTCCGCGCGCCGGGCATCTCGTCCTTGACGGCGTGCCCGGCCGGCGGCCACCCGCCTTCGAGCGCAGGCGTGCGGGCCCGAAGGGACGGCCGCGAAGAGGATCAGAGGATTTCGATGTCCTTGACCCGCGGCGGATTGTTCGGGAACGTGATGTCGGTCCACCGGTTGATGCGCACGGAATCGCCGTTCGCGTCGTAGTAGATGAGATCGTTGTTGCCCGTCGAGATCCGGTCGACCCACCAGTTGCCGAATCCGGTCCGGCCCTTGTTGGCGTAGCAGTCCACGCTGGTGCGACCGTCCAGGTGGGACCAGACCTTCAGGAAGTTCTCCCCGCCACGGCATTCGACGTGGTCGATGGCGGCGGCGTTACTCATGGGCATGACCATCGTGACCGCCGCGGTGGCGGCGATCGCCACGCCCACGGAACGGGCCGTCCTCTTCGTCTTCGAGATCACAAGTTCCCCTTCATTCAATGCCCGAACGGGAAGACGGTGGTCGCGGCCGAACGCATGAGGAGTAGAGAAGAAGTATTTTCCCACCTCTGCGCGGCCATTCCGTCATCCCATGCATTGCTCACTTGTTCTTGCTCTACGAAGATCCCCCAGGCGGCCACGCGGGGCAATCGTCCACGGCCTCAGGGTCCGGAAATGAACCCCTAAATGTCCAGATCGAGATGTTGGGGCTGATTACCCCTTAGGGGCGGTTTAGGCCCCACGTCTGCAAGGAGTACGGCCGCCCCTTCTCCTCCCCCTCGATCAGCGGCACGCCGAGCAGCCGGAAGCCCGTCGCCCTGGCCACCGAGACGCTGGCGGCGTTCTCCGCCTCCAGTTCGAGGATCACGTTCTCCACGCCCAGCTCCTCGAAGGCGTAGCCGGCCATCACCCGCACCGCCCGCGCGGCCAGCCCCTGGCCGCGGTGTGCCGGGCCGACGGCGTAACCGAGTTCCGTGCCCTCGGGCGCGCGCCGCAGCATCACCTCGCCGAGCGGTGCGCCGCCGTCGAGGGTGATGGCGAGCAGGATGGACGTGCCCTCCGCCCGCAGCTGCCGGGCCCTGTCCAGCCGGGTCCGGGCGGCGGCTTCGTCGAACGGCGAGACGATCGGCGTCCAGTACGCGATGTCGGGGTGGTCGAACAGCCCGGGCATGGCGGCCAGATCCTCTTCCGCCCAGTCGCGCAGGACGAGGCCCTCCCCCGTGACGCGGAGGTCGTCGGGAAAGGGTGACGGGGTGCTGTTCATGGTGCGGGACCTCCCTGGCCTGTTCAGGACGAGGAAGGATATCCGGGGGCCGGCGGCGGACGCTGTGCCGCGGTGGGCCTCTCAGCCCAGGGCGTTCTCGACCAGCGCCGCCCACTGGGTGACGACTCTCCGCCGGCGGGCCGTGTCGTCGGTGAGGACGTTGGCGAGGCCCAGGCCGCGGGCCATGTCGAGGAGGCCCTGGACCGTTTCGCGCACGCCGGGGCGGGACTCGTCTGCGTGCAGGAGGCCGACGGCGATGCGGTGGGTCTCGCGGCCGACGCGGGCCTCCAGTTCGGTGACGCGGGGGCGGAGCTGCTCCTCGTTGGAGGCGGCGACCCAGAGTTGCAGGGCGGCGCGGAACAGCGGGCCCGTGTAGAGGTCGACGAGGGCGGCGACGACCGCGGCACGGTCCTGGTCGGGGAGGGCCCGCAGAGCGGCGGAGCGCTCCTCGGCGACGTATTCGACGGCCCCGGTGAACAGGTCCTCGCGGGTCGGGAAGTGGTGCTGGGCGGCGCCGCGCGAGACGCCGGCGCGCATCGCGACCACGGAGACCGTGGAGCCGGCCCAGCCGTGTTCGGCGAGGCAGGCGACCGCGGCTTCGAGGAGCTTCTGCCGGGTGGCGCGGCTGCGGTCCTGCTTGGGCGGTGTCACAGCAGCCATGCGGGGTCCCGTCGTTCCAGGAAGGCCGTCATCCCCTCCCGGGCCTCGTCGGAGGCGAAGAGTGCCGCGGAGCGGGCGATGAGGTCTTCGGCGTACTGATCGAAAGTCTCCCGCACAGTAGCCGTGACCAGCTCCTTCGATGCGGCCAGGCCCTGCGGCGAGGCTCTGCGCAGTCCGTCGAGTACCGGTACGAGCGCCTCGTCCACGTCCTCGGCGGCGATGCTCACGAGGCCGGTCCTGGCGGCTTCCGTCGCGTCGAAGCGCTCGCCGGTGAGGTAGTAGCGGGCCGCCGCCCGGGGCTCCAGGCGGGGCAGCAGCGGGAGGGAGATCACAGCGGGGGCGAGGCCGAGGCGGGATTCGGTCAGGGCGAAGGAGGAGCCGGGTCCCGCGACCGAGATGTCGCAGGCGGCGAGGAGGCCGAGGCCGCCGGCCCGGACGTGGCCGGTGACCCGGGCGACGACCGGTTTGGGAAGGGTGACGATCTGCCGCAGGAGGGCGACGAAGGCGTGCGGGTCGGCCGGGGCGGTGAGGTCGGCGCCCGCGCAGAACGTGTTGCCGGTGTGGGTGAGGACCACGGCCCGGACGGCGTCGTCCGCCGCGCAGGTGCCGAGGGCCTCGGCCAGGCCGGTCACGAGGCGTGCGGACAGGGCGTTGCGGTTGGCCGGGGAGTCGAGCGTGAGGGTGGTGATGCCACGCTCGTGCGTGGATGGGGCGAGGGTCATTGCTGCTTCTCCCTTTCGCGCAGTTCGCGGCGCAGGATCTTCCCGGACGCGGCGCGCGGCACCGCGTCGATGAACTCGGTCTGCCGGACCTTCTTGTAGGGGGCGACGCGCTCGGCGACGTACGCCATGACGTCGTCGGCGGTGATGTCCCGCGCGGCCGGCTGGCGGACGAGGAAGGCCTTGGGGATCTCGTTCCCGTCGGAGTCGTACACGCCGATGACGGCCGCGTCGGCGATCGCGGGGTGGGTGAGGAGGAGCGCTTCGAGTTCGGCGGGGGCCACCTGGTAGCCCTTGTACTTGATCAGTTCCTTGACCCGGTCGACGACGAACAGCCAGCCGTCCTCGTCGACCCTGCCGATGTCGCCGGTGTGCACCCAGCCGTCGGCGTCGATCATCTCGGCGGTTGCCTCGGGGCGGTTCAGGTAGCCCTTCATCACCTGCGGGCCGCGGATGAGGATCTCGCCGTCGGTGCCGGTTCCGGCGTCCTCGTCCGGGGCGTCGAGCGAGACGATCCGCATCTCGGTGCTGGGCAGCAGCGTGCCGACGGCTCCGGGCGGCGGGTTCTCCGCGGCGAGCGGGACGACGTGGGTGCCGGGTGAGAGCTCCGTCATCCCGTACGCCTGGCGTACGGGCGGCAGCCCCAGGCGCCGGGAGCAGGCGGTGGCGAGGTCCGCGTCGAGCGGGGCGGCGGCGCTGACGATGTACTCAAGCGAGGACAGGTCGTAGCGGTCGACGACCGGGTGCTTGGCGAGGGCCAGCACGATCGGCGGGGCCACGTACAGCCCGTTGATGCGGTGCGTCTCGATCGCGGCGAGGAACTGGGCGAGGTCGAAGCGCGGCAGGACCACGACGGTGGCGCCGGTGCGCAGGGGCGCGTTCATCAGGGCGGTGAGCCCGTAGATGTGGAAGAAGGGCAGGACGGCCAGGATGCGGTGGCCGGGGCCCATGGGGATGAAGGGGCTCAGCTGCTCCAGGTTGGTGGCCATGGAGCGGTGGGTGAGCATGACGCCCTTGGGGGTGCCGGTGGTGCCGGAGGAGTACGGCAGGGCGGCGATGTCCTCGGCCGGGTCGATCGTCACCATCGGCTCGGGGGCGGTGGTGGTCAGCATGTCGAGGACGGAGGTGTGTCCGTCGGCCTGGTCGCAGACGAAGATCTCCTGGATCCCGCCGACGAGTTCGGCGGCGCGGCGGGCCGTGCCCAGGAGCGGGGAGACGGTGACGATCCAGCGGGCGGAGGAGTCGCGGAGCTGTTTGGCGAACTCCTCGGCGGTGGCGAGCGGGTGGACGGTGGTGACGGTGGCACCGGCCCGGGTCGCGGCGAAGAAGACCGCCGGGTAGGCGATGGTGTTGGGGCTGTGCAGGGCGAGGACGTCGCCCTTGGCGACTCCGGCGGCGGCGAGACCGGCGGATATCTTCCGGTGGAAGCCGTCGAGCTGCCGGTACGTGAGCCGGCTCGCGTCGTCCGTCCCGTCGATCAGGGCGACGTTGTCGCCGAACTCCTCGGCGGCCCGGCCCAGGACGGCGTCGTGGATGGCCGTGTCGAGTGGCTGGACGTCGGGATAGTCGCTCCGGAACACGAACACCATGGCGGATGGTCCCTTCGGTGCGGAATGGCGGGACGGCGGGTGGGCCGTCCCGTACGACGCGTGGGGAGATGGCGTACGGTGCCGTGGCCGGGGCCGACCCCCGGGGGTCGGGGAGGGACGGGCCCGGCACGGTGTGGAGAGACAGAATGGCCCGCGTCAGTACGACTTGGGGAGACCCAGGGACTGGTGGGATACGTAGTTCAGGATCATTTCCCGGCTGACGGGCGCGATCCGGGCCACCCGGGACGCGGTGATCAGGGAGCCGAGGCCGTACTCGCGGGTGAGGCCGTTGCCGCCGAGGGTGTGGACGGCCTGGTCGACGGCCTTCACGCAGGCCTCCCCGGCCGCGTACTTGGCCATGTTGGCGGCCTCGCCCGCGCCGATGTCGTCGCCGTCGTCGTAGAGCCGGGCGGCTTTCTGCATCATCAGCCGGGCCAGTTCGAGTTCGATGTGGGCCTGGGCGAGGGGGTGGGCGATGGCCTGGTGGGCGCCGATGGGCTCCTTCCACACCTGCCGGGTCTTCGCGTACTCGACGGCGCGGCCGAGCGCGTAGCGGCCCATGCCGATGCCGAACGCGGCGGTCATGATGCGTTCGGGGTTCAGCCCGGCGAAGAGCTGGAGCAGGCCCGCGTCCTCGTCTCCCACCAGGGCGTCGGCAGGCAGCCGTACGTCGTCGAGGACCAGCTCGAACTGCTTCTCCGGGGCCTGGAGTTCCATGTCGATCCGCGAGCGCAGGAAGCCGGGGGCCTCGCGCGGGACGATGAACAGGCAGGGCTTCAGCTTGCCCGACCTGGCGTCCTCGGTGCGGCCGACGATGAGGGTGGCGTCGGCGATGTCGACCCCGGAGACGAAGACCTTGCGCCCGGTGAGCACCCAGTCCTCGCCGTCGCGGCGGGCGGTGGTGGTGATCCGGTGGGAGTTGGAGCCGGCGTCGGGTTCGGTGATGCCGAAGGCCATGGTGAGGCTGCCGTCGGCGAGGCCGGGCAGCCACTGCCGCTTCTGGGCATCGGTGCCGAAGCGGGCTATCACGGTGCCGCAGATGGCCGGCGAGACGACCATCATGAGCAGCGGCGAGCCGGCTGCCCCCAACTCCTCCAGGACTATGGAGAGTTCCGCCATGCCGCTGCCTCCGCCGCCGTACTCCTCGGGGAGGTTCACGCCGAGGTAGCCCAGCTTGGCGGCCTCGGCCCACAGTTCGCGGGGGTGGGCGCCGTCGCGGACGACGGACGTCATGTAGTCGCGCCCGTACCGCTTGCCGAGGGCGGCGACGGCGGTGCGCAGGGCCTGGTGCTCTTCGGTTTCGAGGACGGTGCTCATGCGTTCGGTTCCTCCTGTGCATCAGTGACGACGGCGAGCAGGGCGCCGACCTCCACCTGGAGGCCGGGTGCGGCGTGGAGCGCGGTGAGGGTGCCGGACGCGGGGGCGAGGATGCGGTGCTCCATCTTCATCGCCTCCAGCCAGATCAGCGGCTGCCCGGCCTCGACGGTGCTCCCGGCCTCCAGCCCCTCCGCGAGGCGGACGACGGTGCCGGGCATCGGGGCGAGCAGGGAGCCGGGTTCGGTGCGTGCGGCGGGGTCGGTGAAGCGGGGCAGCGCGGTGAAGGCGTAGGAGCCGGTGGCGGTGTCCACGTACAGCCGCCGGTCGCGGCCGAGGATGTGGAAGCGCCTCGTGACGCCTTCCTGTTCGAGGGTGACGCGCGTGCGGCCCGCGGAGACGACGCGGACGCCCTCCGCGTCGACGGTCACACCGTCACGGGTGGTGCGGTAGGCGATCGCGTACTCGTGGCCGTCCGGCTCGCTGCGGTAGCTCCTGAGCTGGGGCTGCGAGGGGACGTTGCGCCAGGCGCCGAAGCGGACGAACCCGCCCGCGGTGGTCGATGTGGCGTTGCGGGCCGCCTCGGCGAGCGCGGCGGCGGTGGCGGCCAGCCGCACGTCCGCCGCGTCGGGCGCGGAGGCCATCGCGGCCAGGTGCCGGTCGTAGAAACCGGTGTCGAGGCGGGCGGCGACGTAGTCCGGGTGGCGCAGGGAGCGTACGAGCAGGTCGCGGTTGGTGACGGGGCCGTGGATGCGGGCGCGCTCCAGGGCGCGGGCGAGGAGGCGGACGGCTTCGGTGCGGGTGGGGGCGTGGGCGATGACCTTGGCGAGCATCGGGTCGTAGTGCACCCCGATGGTGTCGCCGCCGGTGTAGCCGGTGTCCAGGCGCAGACCCGGCTCGTCCGGCACGTCGAACGAGAGCAGTGCTCCGGTCTGCGGCTGCCAGTCACGCGCCGGGTCCTCGGCGTAGAGCCGGGCCTCGACGGCGTGCCCGACGGGCGTGGGCGGTTCGGCGGCGGGCAGCGGTTCTCCCTCCGCGATCCGCAGTTGCAGCGCCACCAGGTCGAGGCCGAACACGGCCTCCGTGACGGGGTGTTCGACCTGGAGGCGGGTGTTCATCTCCAGGAAGTAGGGCCGTTCGTCGGCGGTGACCAGGAACTCGACGGTGCCGGCGCCCCGGTATCCGACGGCCCGTGCGGCGGCCGTGGCGGCGGTGTGCAGCCGCTCGCGGAGCGCGCAGGTGAGACCGGGCGCGGGGGCCTCCTCGATGACCTTCTGGTGGCGGCGCTGGAGGGAGCAGTCGCGGGTGCCGAGTGCCCAGACGCCGTCGTGCCCGTCGGCCATGACCTGGACCTCGACGTGCCGGCCGCGCTCCACGTACGGCTCGGCGAAGACCTCGCCGTCCCCGAAAGCGGACAGCGCCTCGGCCGCCGCGGCCGTCAGCTCACCGGGCAGGTCGCCCAGTTCCCGGACGATCCGCATGCCGCGTCCGCCGCCTCCGGCAGCCGCCTTCAGCAGCAGCGGCAGGTCCTCGGCGGTGGCGGCCGCCGGGTCGACGGCGGCGAGCAGCGGAACCCCGGCCGCGGCCATCAGCTCCTTGGCGCGGGTCTTGGACGCCATCAGTTCGATGGCCCCGGCCGGCGGGCCCACCCAGAGCAGCCCGGCGTCCTGCACGGCGGCGGCGAATCCGGCGTTCTCGGAGAGGAAGCCGTACCCGGGGTGGACGGCGTCGGCGCCCGCGGCGAGCGCGGCGGCGACGACGAGGTCGCCGCGCAGATACGTGTCGGCGGGGGCCGCCCCCGGCAGCCGTACGGCGGTGTCGGCCTCCCGTACGTGCAGGGCGTCGGCGTCCGCGTCGGAGTACACGGCGACGGTCGCGATGCCGAGCGCACGGCAGGTGCGGAAGATCCGGCAGGCGATCTCGCCCCGGTTGGCGACGAGCAGAGTGGTGATCATCTGGTTTCTCACATCCGGAAGATGCCGAAGCCGCCGCGGGCGCCCTCGACCGGTGCGGTGTGGATGGCGGACAGGCACATCCCGAGGACGGTCCTGGTGTCGCGCGGGTCGATCACCCCGTCGTCGTACAGCCGCCCGGACAGGAACATCGGCAGGGACTCGGCCTCGATCTGCTGCTCGACCATGGCGCGCAGTCCGGCGTCCGCCTCGTCGTCGTACGGGCGGCCCTTCGCGGCGGCCGACGCGCGGGCGACGATGGACAGCACCCCGGCCAGCTGCTGCGGCCCCATGACGGCGGACTTGCTGCTGGGCCAGGCGAACAGGAAGCGCGGGTCGTAGGCCCGGCCGCACATGCCGTAGTGCCCGGCGCCGTACGAGGCGCCCATCAGGACCGACAGGTGCGGGACCCTGGAGTTGGAGACGGCGTTGATCATCATCGCGCCGTGCTTGATGATGCCGCCCTGCTCGTACTCCTTGCCGACCATGTAGCCGGTGGTGTTGTGCAGGAACAGGAGCGGGATGTCGCGCTGGTTGGCGAGCTGGATGAACTGGGCGGCCTTCTGCGACTCCTCGCTGAACAGCACGCCCTGCGCGTTGGCGAGGATGCCGACGGGGTACCCGTGCAGCCTGGCCCAGCCGGTGACCAGGCTGGTCCCGTACAGCGGTTTGAACGTGTCGAAGTCCGAGCCGTCGACCAGCCGGGCAATGACCTCGCGCGGGTCGAACGGCACCTTCAGGTCCCCTGGCACGATGCCGAGCAGCTCGTCCTCGTCGTACTTCGGCGGTTCGGCCGGTCCCGGATCGGACTGCGCCTTGCGCCAGTTGAGGCGGGCGACGATGCGGCGGGCCTGGCGCAGGGCGTCCTGCTCGTCGACGGCGAAGTGGTCGGCGAGGCCGGAGGTGCGGGCGTGCATCTCGGCGCCGCCGAGCGACTCGTCGTCGCTCTCCTCGCCGGTGGCCATCTTGACCAGGGGCGGGCCGCCGAGGAAGACCTTCGACCGGTCCTTGATCATGACGGTGTGGTCGGACATCCCGGGGACGTACGCCCCGCCGGCCGTCGAGTTCCCGAAGACGACGGCCACGGTCGGGATGCCGGCGGCGGAGAGCCGGGTGAGGTCGCGGAAGAGCGCCCCGCCCGGGATGAAGATCTCCTTCTGGGAGGGCAGGTCGGCGCCTCCCGACTCCACCAGGCTGATGGTGGGCAGCCGGTTGGCGAAGGCGATCTCGTTGGCCCGCAGGGCCTTCTTCAGCGTCCAGGGGTTGGAGGCGCCGCCGCGTACGGTCGGGTCGTTGGCCGTGATCAGGCACTCCACGCCCGACACCACCCCGATCCCGGTGACGAGCGAGGCGCCGACCGCATAGTCGCTGCCCCAGGCGGCGAGCGGGGACAGCTCCAGGAACGGGGTGTCGCGGTCGACGAGCAGCTCGATCCGCTCGCGGGCCAGCAGCTTGCCGCGCGCCCGGTGCCGCTCGACGTACTTCTCGCCGCCGCCCTCCAGCGCCTTGGCGTGCGCGGCGTCCAGTTCGGCGAGCTTGCCGAGCATCGCGGAACGGTTGGCGGTGTAGTCGGGGCTCGCGGTGTCGAGCCCGGTGGGCAGGACGGTCATGCGTGCACCTCCGGTGCGTCGGCACTGTCCAGCAGCGCCACGGGTATCTCCAGGCGGCGCGCGCGCAGCCACTCCCCCAGTGCCTTGGCCTGCGGGTCGAAGCGGTGCTGGGCGGCGACCCCTTCGCCGAGCAGCCCGTGGACGGTGAAGTTCAGGGCGCGCAGGTTCGGCAGGACCTGGCGTACGACGGTGAGCGGGGCGGTCTCCGGGAGGAGTGCGCGGAACCGCTCGACGGTCAGCTCGTGGGCCAGCCACCGCCATGCCTCGTCGCTCCGGACCCACACCCCGACGTTGGCGTCCCCGCCCTTGTCCCCGCTGCGGGCCCCCGCGACGAGCCCGAGCGGCGCGGACCGGGTGGGCCCCGCGGCCAACGGCTCGGGCAGCGGCGGCTGTTCGGCGTCCACGAGGGGCAGCGTCCGGGCGGGCGGCTCCTGCACCTCGCGCCGCCCGTCCGGGAGCACGGCGACGTGCGTCACGTCTCCCGCCGGTACGTACCGGGCCTCGAACACCCCGTAGGGCGCGCCCTTTCCGGGCGGGGCGGTGACGTGGAAGCCCGGGTAGCTGCCGAGGGCCAGCTCGATCGCGGCGCCGGAGAGGGCGCGCCCGACGGCGTCCGGGTCCTGGTCGCGGACGACGAGCCGGAGCAGGGCGCTCGCGGTCTCCTCGGTGCCGGCGTCGTCCCGGTCGGTACGGGCCAGCTCCCACCGCACGTCGTCCGGCTGCCGTCCGGAGCGCGCGAACGCGTCCGCGAACTGGTCCCTGACCAGCCGGGCCTTGTCCTCGATGTCGAGTCCGGTAAGGACGAAGACGACCTCGTTGCGCCAGCCGCCGAGCCGGGTGAGTCCGGCCTTGAGGGTGGGCGGCGGGGCCTCGCCGCGCACCCCGGAGATCCGGACCCGGCCGGGTCCGTCGGAAGACAGCCGTACGGTGTCGAGCCGTGCGGTGACGTCGGGGCCGGCGTACCGGGCGCCGCCGGTCTCGTACAGCAGCTGGGCGGTGACCGTGCCGAGGTCGACGACGCCGCCCGTGCCGTCGTGCTTGGTGATGACGGACGTCCCGTCGGCGTGGATCTCGGCGACGGGGAAGCCGGGGCGCCGGACGTCGTGGCCCCGGAAGAAGGAGTAGTTCCCGCCGGTGGCCTGGGTGCCGCACTCCAGCACGTGGCCGGCGACGACGGCTCCGGCGAGCGCGCCGTGGTCCTCGGGGCCCCAGCCGAAGCGGGCGGCGGCGGGTCCGGTGACGAGGGCGGCGTCGGTGACCCGGCCGGTGACCACGACGTCGGCACCGGCCCGCAGACAGGCGGCGATGCCCGCGCCGCCGAGGTAGGCGTTGGCGGTGAGGTACCCGTCGGGTACGGGGATGCTGTCGCCCTCGACGTGGGCGACGCGCACGGGCACACCGACCTTGCCGGCCAGCTCCCGCACCGCGTCGGCCAGTCCGGCCGGGTTGAGCCCGCCGGCGTTGGTGACGATCCGCACCCCGCGCTCGTGGGCGAGCCCGAGCCCCTCCTCCAGCTGGCGCAGGAAGGTGGTGGCGTAGCCGCGCGAGGGGTCCTTGAGCCGGCTGCGGCCGAGGATGAGCATGGTGAGCTCGGCGAGATAGTCACCGGTGAGGACGTCGAGCGGGCCGCCGGTGAGCATTTCGCGCACGGCGTCGAAGCGGTCGCCGTAGAACCCGGAGGCGTTGCCGATCCGCAGCGGCGGGGCGGCGTTCACGGGCGGCTTGGCGGCGGGCGGCGCGGTCATCGGTCCGCCTTCGGCGCCCGCCCTGTTCCGGCGGGCCCGGCGAAGGCCTGCGCGATGTCCAGCCAGGCGTCGGCGTCGGCGCCCTCGGCCCGGACGGAGAGGTCGTCGCGGTGGGCGCGCTGGGTGACGAGCAGGCAGAAGTCGTGGAGGGGGCCGGTGACCCGCTGGGCGGCGTCCTCGGGCCCGAAGACGACCGGATCGCCGTCGGGCGCGCCCAGTTCCACCCGGAACTCCTCGGTGGGCGCCTGGATCCCCCGTACGAGGAAGGCGTAGTCGCGGGCCCGCACCCCGATCCGTGCGACGTGCCGCAGCCGGGCGGTGGGGGTGCGGGTGACGCCCAGCGCGTCGGCGACGTCCTGGCCGTGCGCCCAGGTCTCCATGAGCCGCCCGGTCGCCATGGAGGCGACGCTCATGGGCGGCCCGTACCAGGGGAACCGGGTCCCGGCGGGCGCCGCCCGCAGTGCGTCCTGGAGGCGGGCGCGGCCGGTGCGCCAGCGGACGAGCAGCGCGTCCGGGGCGTACGCCGTGACGACCTCGTCCGCGGCCCGGTCGACGAAGCCCTCGGGGTCCTTCATCGCCCTGGCCACCTCGTCGCCGAACCGTTCGGGCTCGGTGACGGAGAGCAGCGCGACCTCGTCGGTCCAGCTCAGATGGGCCACCTGATGGGCGACCGTCCACCCTGCGGCCGGGGTCGCCCCCGCCCACTGCCGGGCGTTCAACCCGGCGACGAGCAGGTCGAGTTCCTCGCTCTCGCTGCGCAGATCATCGAGCACGGCTGAGGCATCGGACACGGTGCGCTCCCCTCGGGGCGTGGCGGTGTGCCCCGGAGCCTGCCAGGGGGAGGATAAACAATCAAGCACGCTTGCATGATTTTCTGAGCGCAGGACGGCCCGGAGTGCGGGGCGCGGGTGGAGGGTGAGGGTCCGCGCCCCGGGGACCGGGCGTCCGCCGCCCGGCTACTGCCCCTTCGACGCCGCCTCGGCCATCTTCGCCGTGGTGCTGGCGCCGTCCAGCGCCTCGCGGATGATGTCGGCGTGGCCGCTGTGGTGGGCGATCTCGCGGAAGATGTGCCACAGGACGCGGCGGACCGTCCAGACGACGGGCTCCGGGGGCGACCACGGGTACGCCGGCAGTGTGACCTCGCGGTCGAGGTCGGCCTCCTCGCGCACCGTACGGTCGAAGTCGGCCGCCGCCGCGTGGAAGGCCTCCAGCAGCTCGGGCAGGGTCTCCACGTCGGTCATCCGGTTGCCGTCGGGGTCGAGGTCCGCCCAGTCCACCGCGGCCGGGGCGGTGCCGTCGATCACGTCCAGCCAGCTGCGCTGGACGAGGCCGAGGTGCTTGAGCAGACCGCCGAGCGTCAGCTCGCTCACGGTCGTGCGGGCGCGGGCCTGCGTGTCGTCGAGCCGCTCCACGGTGAAGAGAAAGTTGGTGCGCTGGTCGGTCACGAGGGCGAGCAGATCGTCGCGTTCCGGCATGTGTTCCTCCAGGGTGGTCTTCGCGACCACCCTAGGATCGGGATCCGGGCCGCGCAGGGCGAACGGGATCACCCGCCCGCGCCCGCGCCGGGTCCGCCGTCACTTCTTCCGGGCGCCCCGCACCTGACTGCGTACCGCCCCCATGCTCGCCCCGATGACCAGCGCGATGGCCAGGGCGTCCGTCGTGGAGAGGGCCTGGTCGAGGATGAGGAAGCCGGCGGTGGCCGCGATCGCGGGCTCCAGGCTCATCAGGATCGCGAAGGTGGGCGCGGGCAGCCGGCGCAGCGCCATGAGTTCGAGGGTGTACGGGAGGACGGAGCTCAGCAGGGCGACGGCCGCGCCCAGCCCGAGCGTGGACGGGACCAGGAGCTTCGAGCCGGACTCCATGATGCCGAGCGGCAGCGAGAGGACGGCGGCCACCACCATCGCGAGGGCCAGTCCGTCGGCCTGCGGGAAGCGGCGGCCGGTGCGGGCGCTGAAGATGATGTACGTCGCCCACATGACACCGGCGCCGAGCGCGTAGGCGGCGCCCACCGGATCGAGCCGGTCGAACCCCCCGCCGCTCAGCAGGAGCACCCCGCCCAGCGCGAGGCCGGCCCAGACGACGTTGACGAGCCGGCGCGACGCGAACACCGAGAGGGCGAGCGGGCCCAGCACCTCCAGGGTGACGGCGGCGCCCAGCGGGATGCGGTCGGCGGCCTGGTAGAAGAGCGTGTTCATGCCGCCCATGGCGAGGCCGAAGGCCAGCACCGTGCCCCAGTCGGCGCGCGAGTGGCCGCGCAGCTTCGGGCGGCAGACGACGAGCAGGACGAGCGCGGCCGCGGCGAGGCGCAGCGTGACGACGCCGAGCGCACCGGCCTTCGGCATGAGGAGCACCGCGACGGCGGAGCCGAACTGGACGGAGAGCCCGCCCGCGACCACCAGCGCGACCGGGGCGAGCGCCGCCCCGCGCCGTCCGCCGGCGGGGCCGCCCTGTTCACCGAGGGCGGTGACCGCCTCGGGGACGGAGACTGCGGCGGCCGGCTCTGCGGCGGTGCCCTGGTCGTTCACCTGTGGCCTGTCCTTCTGGGTTCGGAGGTAACGGTCATGAAGCTGGTCCGAGAATGACAGTCCACTACAGTGCACTGCCCAATTGAAGATACTGCACTCGCACACCGCAGCACATCTCTCCACCGTAGGGACCTGCGCGCGGCGCGTGAAATGCCGATTGGGCTCCCGTTATGCTCCACACGCATGAGCACGGTACCGAGCACGGGCCCATCCGCCGGGAACACCGGCCGCGCCGTCGAGATCCGCCATCTCCGCGCCTTCCTCGCCGTCGCGGACGAGTCGAGCGTCACCCGGGCCGCGGCCAGGCTCCGGCTCACCCAGCCCGCCGTGTCCCGGACCCTGGCCGCCCTGGAACGCCACCTCGGCATCCGCCTCGTCGACCGTTCCACCCACCACCTGGCCCTCACCCCCGAGGGCGTCGCCTTCCGCGACCGGGCGGCCACTGCCGTCGCCGCGTTCGACGCGGCCCTCGACCCCGGGGACCTGCGCCGGCGGCCGCTGCGGCTCGGACACGCCTGGTCCGCGTTCGGCCGGCACACCACACCGCTGCTCCGCAGCTGGCAGGAGCGCTTTCCGCGGACCCCGCTGGAACTGCGCCGCATCGACGACCGCACCGCGGGACTCACCCGGGGCGAGGTCGACGCGGCGCTGCTGCGCGGCCCGGTCGAGACACCCGGGCTCGTCACGGAGGTGCTGTACGAGGAGGAGCGGGTGGCGGCCGTGGCGGTGGACGGCCCGCTCGCCTCCCGCGCCACGCTCCGGCTGGCCGATCTGGCGACCGGCACCGTCGTCCTGAACACCGTCTCCGGCACCACCACCCCCGATCTGTGGCCGCCGTCCGCCCGCCCCGCCGCCACCCTGACCGTGGCCAACACCGACGACTGGCTGACCGCCATCGCGGCGGGGCGCGGCACCGGGGTCTCGGCCGCGTCCACGGCGACCATGCACCCGCACGCCGGGGTCACCTACCGCCCGCTCGTGGACGCCCCGCCCCTCCCGGTGCTGCTCGCCCGCCGCGACGCACCCGGCCATCCGGCGCTCGCCGACCTCGCCGCACTGGCCCGCGAGATCGTGGCGCGGGACGCCGGGGAATGAGGGAATTTCCCGGCACGGGTGTGCAGTTGGGGTCCAGTGGAACAGGCGCGAGGGCCGCGCGGAACAGGGGGAAGTCATGTCGGACCACCACTCGGGCGGAATCACCGTGCACGGCACCGTGGCCGCCGGCTACGAAGCCGTACGGGACGAGTTCGCCGCCGTACTCGTCGAGGAGCCCAACGAGCCGGGCTCGCAGCTCGCCGTGTACCGGAACGGCCGCCGGGTCGTCGACCTCTGGGCGGGCGAGGGCGTCGACGCCGACTCGCTGCCCGCCGTCTTCTCCTCCACGAAGGGCGCGGCCCACCTCGTCGTCGCCCTGCTCGTGCAGGACGGCATCCTCGACCTGGACCGCACGGTCGCCTCGTACTGGCCGGAGTTCGCGGCCGAGGGCAAGGGCGCACTGACGCTGCGGGAGCTGCTGGGCCACCGCTCCGGGGTGATCGGCGTCGAGGGCGGCTTCCTCCTGGACGAGCTGGCCGACGACCGGGTGATCGCCGCCCGGCTCGCGGGGCAGGCCCCGTTCTGGGAGCCCGGCAAGGAGTTCGGCTACCACGCGTTCGTGATCGGCGCGCTGACCGGCGAGGTGGTGCGGCGGGTCACCGGCCGTTCGATCCAGGAACTGTTCGAGGAGCGCGTCCGCGCCCCGTACGGCCTCGACCTCTACCTCGGCCAGCCCGCGGAGCTGGAGCCCCGCTACCTCCCCGTCCGGTCCATGAATCCGACACCGGAGCAGAAGGCCGAGTTCGCCGCCCGCCCCTTCGACCCGAAGGGCCTCCAGGCGGTGGCCTTCAACGTCCCGACGGATACCGTCGCCTGGATCAACACCCCGTCCGTACGGGCGCTCGGCCCGGCGTCGGTGGGCGGCGTCGGCTCGGCGCGCGCGCTGGCCGGGATGTACGCGGCCACGCTCGGCGAGTTCGCCGGCCGGCCCCCGCTCCTCACGGCGGAGACCCGGACCGAGTTCGCCCGCCTGAGCATGGCGGGCATCGACCGGGTGACCGACGAGGTGGACCACTTCGGCCTCGGCTTCGAGCGCCCGCGCATGCTCTACCCGTCGCTGGGCGAGGGCGCGTTCGGCCACTGCGGCGCGGCGGGCTCCCAGGCGTTCGCGGACCCGTCGAACGGGATCGCGTACGGCTACACACGCCGACGGTTCGCGTTCCCGGGCGGGGCGGCCCCGGAGAACGTCCGGCTGGTCGCCGCGGTGGTGGAGGCGGCGAACTCAAGCCCCTCCGGCGACTGAGGAGCGGGGGTCCGGGGGCGGAGCCCCCGGGTCCAGCCCCTCGGCCAGTACCTCCGCCAGGTGCCGCCCCCGCACCCCGCCCAGCTGCGCCAGCTGCGTCCGGCACGAGAACCCGTCCGCCAGGACCTCCGCGTCCGGCGGCGCGTCCCGTACCGCCGGCAGCAGCTGGTCCTCCGCGCAGGCCACCGAAACCTCCCAGTGCCCCCGCTCGAAGCCGAAGTTGCCGGCCAGGCCGCAGCAGCCGCCCGTCAACTCGCCCTTCAGACCGGCCCGTTCCCTCAGCCGCCGGTCCGCCCCGTCGCCCAGGACCGCGTGCTGGTGGCAGTGCGTCTGGCCGGTGACCGGGCGGTCCAGCCGCGGGGGCCGCCAGTCGGGGGCGTACTTCTCCAGGTACTCCGCCAGGGTGTGGACCGAGGCGGCCAGTTCGGCGGCGCGCGGGTCGTCGGGGAGCAGCTCCGGGAGGTCGTTGCGGAGCGTCGCCGCGCAGCTCGGTTCGAGGACGATCACGGGGTCGCCGAGCATGCCGCCGAGCCGCTTCAGGGTGCGGCGCATCACCGTGCGGGCCCGGGTCAGCTGGCCGGTCGAGACGTACGTGAGCCCGCAGCACAGGCCGCGGCCGGCCGGGAGCGCCTTGCGGCCCGTCGCCTCCAGGACCCGGACCGCCGCCCGGCCCACCTCGGGCGAGAGGTGCTCCGTGAAGGTGTCGGGCCAGACCACGGCCACCTGGTCGTTGGAGAGGATGAACGTCCCCTTGCCCCAGCGCCGGTTCAGCCACCGCGTGAACGTCTCCCGCGCCAGGACCGGAATCCCCCGCTCCGGCGCGATGCCCGCCAGCCGCTTGGCAAGGGCGGCGAGCGGGCGCACCCGGGCCAGGGCGTTCAGCGCGCCCGCGAAGGGGGACGCGAGGCGCAGCCAGCGCGGCAGCCATCCCATCGCGTAGTGCGCGGCCGGGCGCAGCCGGTGCCGGTAGTGGTGGTGCAGGAACTCCGCCTTGTACGTGGCCATGTCGACGCCCACCGGGCAGTCGCTGCGGCAGCCCTTGCAGGACAGGCACAGGTCGAGCGCGTCCCGTACCTCCGTCGAGCGCCAGCCGTCGGTGATCACCCCGCCCGCGGTGCCGGCCAGCATCTCGTGGAGCAGCCGGGCGCGGCCGCGCGTCGAGTGCGCCTCCTCGCCAGTCGCGCGGAAGGACGGGCACATCACGGACGGGCCGGCGGCCTCCTTCGTACGGCACTTGGCGACGCCCACGCACCGTCGCACCGCCGCGGAGAAGTCGCCGCCGTCGTGCGGGTAGCCGAACGCGACGTCGACCGGCTGTTTCGGGAGCACCTCGAAGCGCAGGTTCTCGTCCAGGCGGGCCGGGCGGGCGAGGATGCCCGGGTTCATGCCGCCGTCGGGGTCCCAGAGGTCCTTGAACCGGCCGAAGAGTGCGACGAGTTCGTCCCCGTACATCCGGGGGAGCAGTTCGGCGCGCGCCTGGCCGTCGCCGTGTTCGCCGGACAGGGAGCCGCCGTGGGCGACGACCAGTGAGGCGAGTTCCTCGGAGAAGCGGCGGAAACGCGCCACTCCGTCCCCGGTCAGGAGGTCGAAGTCGATGCGGACGTGGATGCAGCCGTCGCCGAAGTGCCCGTACGGGGTGCCGCGCAGGCCGTGTTCGGTGAGCAGGGCGCGGAAGTCGCGGAGGTAGGGGCCGAGCCGGGCAGGCGGCACGGCGCAGTCCTCCCAGCCGGGCCAGGCCTCGCTGCCGTCGGGCATCCGGGTCGCGGTGCCGGACGCGTCCTCCCTGATCCGCCACAGCGCCCGCTGGCCGGCCGGGTCGGTGACGACGGCGGTGTCCACCGCGCCCCCGGCGGCCGCCCGCGCGATCCGTTCGGCGTGCGCCCGGGCCTCGGCCGGGGTGGCGCCGCCGGTCTCGACGAAGAGCCAGGCGGCGCCGCGCGGCAGCCCCGCGGGTTCGCTTACGAGGTCGGCGGCCATGCCCTCGACGGTCAGCGGGTGGTGCGGGAGGAGGCCGGGGGCGGCCTCGGCGGCGGCCGACTCGTCGGCGTAGCCGAGGACGGCGAGGGCGCGGGCCGCGGGTGCCTCGACGAGCCGCAGCGTCGCCTCCGTCACCACGCCGAGCGTGCCCTCGCTCCCGCAGAACGCGCGGGCGGTGTCGGCGCCGCGTTCGGGCAGCAGCGCGTCCAGCGCGTATCCGGAGATGCGGCGCGGGAGTCCGGGGAAGCCGGTGCGCAGGAGGGCGAGGTGGGAGGCGGTCAGTTCGCGGAGTCCGGCGGGGCCCTCGGCGCCCGGGGCCAGGCGGAGGGTGCCGCCGCCGTAGCGGGCGACGGTGAGGGCGTGGACGTTGTCGGCGGTGGTGCCCCAGGCGACCGAGTGCGAGCCGCAGGAGTTGTTGCCGATCATGCCGCCGACGGTGCAGCGGCTGTGCGTGGAGGGGTCGGGTCCGAAGGTGAGCCCGTGCGGGGCGGCGGCCGCCCGCAGGTCGTCCAGGACGACGCCCGGCTGGACCACGGCGGTGCGGGAGCCGGGGTCCAGCTCGACGATCGACCGGAGGTGGCGGGTGAGGTCGAGGACGACTCCGGTGCCGGTGGCCTGCCCGGCGATGGACGTGCCGCCGCCGCGCGGCACGACGGGCACCCGGTGCGCGCGGCAGACGGCGAGCGCGGCGGCGATGTCGTCGGCGTCGCGCGGGGCGACGACACCGAGCGGCACCCGGCGGTAGTTGGAGGCGTCCATCGTCGTCAGCGCCCGTGCGGTGGCGTCGAACTCCACCGCTCCGCGCACGGCAGCGCGCAGGTCACGGACGAGCTCGGCGGGAGCGCCGTCGCGCGGGGAGCCACCGTGCGCGGCGGCGTCCTTCTCAGGGGTGCCAGGTGCCATCCGGACAGCATGCCGCCCTCCCGGACGGCCCGGCCGACGCCCCCGCGCGTTTTCGTCGATTACGTCAATACGTCGGATTACGTCGGACTCGCGAACATAAACGAAACAGAGAGCACCACAAGTTCTTCCCAAACAGATCGTCAATTCTCATATAGTGACCGAGACTTGTCTGGGAATCTTCTGTTCCAGTTGTCGCATTTGCTCGACGCAGTACCGACTCGCCCGAACCGTCCCATCCGTCACCGTCCGCCCCCCAAGGACTCCGATTGCGCCCCTCAACCCGGCCGACCGCACTGGCCCTGCTGGTCACCGTGGCCCTCACCGGATCCCTGTGTCTGTGGGCGGCCGCCGCCGCCCCCGAATCGGCCAGGACCGCAGTGGCCTGGGGGGCGAGCGCCGCCGCCGTGCTGCTCTCCGCCGCCGTCGCCACCGCCGTCCACGCCCGCGCCACGGCCCGCCGGCTGCGGGAGCTCCTCGCGGCCGAAAGCGGCCGGTTCACCGCCGAGACCTCGCGGATGGTGTCGGCGTCCGCCGCCGACGCCCAGCGGTTCACCGCCGAGACCGCCCGGATCAAGGCCGCAGCGGCCACCGAGACGGCCCGCGTCGTCGCGGAGTCCGCGGCCGGAACCGAGCGGCTCACCAAGGAGAACGCGAAGCTCAAGGCCCGCGTCTCCCGCAGTGAGACCGAGCGCTCCGCCGCCGTCGCCGCCTGCGCCAACGCCGCGGGCCGGATGCAGGCACTGGCGACGAGCATGCTCGCCGACCTGCGCGACATGGAACACCGCCACTCCGCCGAGGACGTCCTGGGCGATCTGCTGCACCTGGACCACCGCACCGCCCAGGCGGGCCGGCTGGCCGACTCCATCGCCGTGCTGACCGGCGCCCGCTCCGGGCGGCGCTGGGCGAAGCCGATCGTGATGGAGTCCATCCTGCGCGGCGCGATGGGCCGGATCAGCGGATACCAGCGGATCCGTCTCCACTCCACCAGCGATGTCGCCATCGCCGGTCACGCCGCCGAGGGCGTCATGCACGCACTCGCCGAACTCCTCGACAACGCCGCGAACTTCTCGCCGCCCACCGCCGAGGTCCATGTGTACGTGGAGGAGGTCCCGGCCGGCATCGTGCTGACCGTCGAGGACAGCGGTCTCGTCATGAGCGATGTGCAGCTGCGCCGCGCCGAACGCGCCGTCTCCGCCGTCAACCAGGACCTGACCGGCCTCTCCGGCACCCGGCTCGGCCTCGCCGTCGTCGGCCGGCTGGCCCGCAAGCACGGACTGACCGTCTCGTTCCGGCCCTCCGCCCGCGGCGGCACGGGCGCGCTGATGATGCTCCCGCAGGAGATCATCACCCGCACCCCGATGCCGGCCCCCGAGCCCGCCGCCGGCCCCGTGATCCCCGCGCCGCGCGAGCCCGAGCCGGTCCACGCCTCCGGAGCCGACCGCACCGGCACCCCGGACACGTCCCCCGACGCGTCCCGCTCCCCGGAGCCCCTGCGCTCCGACTCCGGCTCGGACACGACCGGCGGACTCCCCCGGTTCGGCGACAGCGGACTGCCCAAGCGCTCGCGCGGCCGCACCCTGGCCGCCGCCGAGTCCCGTGCCCGGGCGGCGTCCGACGCGTCGGACGCCGAGACCGCGGACGGCACCACCCCCCGGCCCCGTACCGCCGACCCCAAGGCCCAGGCAGCCCGCTTCAGCAGCTTCCGCCAGGCCGTACGGCCCAACTCCCCGCACCCGGAAGGCAACACCCGATGACCGCGACCACCGACGAGAAGCTCAACTGGCTGCTGGAGGGGCTCCTTGAGCGCACCCCCGGCGCCCGTCACGCCCTCGTGCTGTCCAGGGACGGCCTCAAGCTGTGCCGTACCCCCGAGCTCTCCGTCGACCAGGCGGACCAGCTGGCCGCGATCTCGGCCGGGATCCAGAGCCTCTCGCACGGCGCGTCCGTCGAGTTCGGTGACGGCACCGGCGGCGTACGTTCCGCGATGGCCGAGTTCTACGGCGGCGTGCTGTTCATCGTGGAGGCGGGCGCCGGCGCCCACCTCGCCGTCGTCGCGTCCGAGGACGCCGACGTCGGCCTCGTCGGCCACAACATGAGCGAGCTCGTGGAGCAGCTCGGCGAGCACCTCGTCGCCCCGCCGCGCGAGCCCGCCGAAGCCTCCGAAACCGCGGCCGTATGACTCCCCGCCCCCGCCCCGGCCGGGACGACGACCCGGACCGGCTGTACACCCTCACCGGTGGCCGCAGCCGGTCCGATTCGGCCGCCTTCGACCTGGTGACGCTGGTCGTCTCCGAATGCGAGCCGGCCCCCGGCATGCAGTCGGAGCACGTCACGATCCTGCGGATGTGCGAACGGCCCACCGCGGTCGTCGAACTCGCCGCCGGACTGAACCTGCCCGTCAGCATCGTGCGCATCCTGCTGTGCGATCTGCTCGACACCGGCCGGATCAGCGCCCGCCACCCCCGTACCGCCCGTGTCGCGGACCGGCTCCCCGACCCCGACATCCTGGAACAGGTGCTCGTTGGACTCCGCAACCTCTGACCGTGCCGCCCTGCAGGCCACGGCCGACAACGGACTGAAGATAGTCGTCGTCGGTGGCTTCGGGGTCGGCAAGACCACCATGGTCCGATCCGTGAGCGAGATCCGTCCGCTCAACACGGAGGAGACGATGACCCGCGCGGGCGAGGCCGTCGACCACCTCGACGGGGTGCAGTCGAAGTCGTCCACGACCGTCGCCTTCGACTTCGGCCGGATCACGCTCGACGCGCGCTCGGTCCTCTACCTCTTCGGCGCACCCGGCCAGGAGCGCTTCTGGTTCCTGTGGGACCGGCTGTTCTCCGGGACGCTCGGCGCGGTCGTCCTCGTCGACACCCGGCGCCTCGCCGACTCCTGGTACGCCATCGACCGGCTGGAACACCACGGCACGCCGTTCATCGTCGCGTGCAACGACTTCGGCGGCCCGCTCCACACCGAGCAGCAGATCCGTGAGGCGCTCGACCTCTCGGACGACGTGCCGCTCGTGGAGTGCGACGCCCGGGACCGGTCCTCCAGCAAGTACGTCCTGATCACGCTGGTGGAGCACCTCTACGCCCTCTCCCGGGGCAAGGTCAGCTCCTCCGCAGCCGCCCGTCCGGACACCACTCCGGAGAAGACCCCGGAGCCCACCCCGTGACCCAGCCCCCCGAACCGCCCCCGGGCTGCCCGGCACACGACCGCGTGCCGCTGTCCGGTCCGCGGTTCCAGACCGAACCCACCCAGCTGTACCGGGAGATGCGCCGCGACCACGGCGCCGTCGCCCCCATCGTGCTGGACGGCGGCATCCCGGCCTGGCTGGTCCTCGGCTACCGCGAACTGCACCAGGTCACCAGCGACCCGGTGCTGTTCAGCCGCGACTCCGACCTGTGGAGCCAGTGGGAGCACATCCCCGACGACTGGCCGCTGCTGCCCATGATCGGCCGCAAGCAGCCATCGATCCTCTACACGGTCGGCCCCCGGCACGTCGAGCGCGCCGCGATGATCAGCAACGCCCTGGAGGCCGTCGACCCGTTCGCCCTCAAGCGGTACGCGGAGGAGTTCGCCGACGAACTCATCGACCGGTTCTGCTCCAAGGGCGCGGTCGACATCATCGCCGAGTACGCGATGCTGCTCCCCGCCCGGGTGCTGGCGCGGATCTACGGATTCAGCGACGAGACCGGCGACGCGCTCGTCAGCTCGATCAACGACATGATCGACGGCCGGGAACGCGCCCTGGCAGGCCAGCAGCACCTCGGCACGTCGATGTTCCAGCTGCTGGCCGACAAGCACGCCGAGCCCGCCGACGACGTCGCGACCCGGATGCTGGCCGACCCCGGCGGCTTCACGGACGAGGAGGTCGCCCAGGACCTCATGGTCATGATGGCCGCCGGCCACCAGCCGACCGCGGACTGGATGGGCAACTCGCTGCGGCTGATGCTGACCGACGACCGGTTCGCCGCCTCGCTCTCCGGCGGCCGGCACAGCGTCGCCGAGGCGATGAACGAGGTCCTGTGGGAGGACACCCCGACGCAGAACATCGCGGGGCGCTGGACCGCCCGCGACACCCACCTCGGGGGCCGTCACATCCAGGCGGGCGACCTGCTGGTCCTCGGCTTCGCCGCCGCCAACGCCGACCCGCAGGTGCGCACCGACGGCTCGGCGCTGACCGGTGGGAACAACGCGTTCCTCTCCTTCGGCCACGGCGAGCACCGCTGCCCGTTCCCGGCCCAGGAGACCGCCGAGGTCATCGCCCGTACCGGCATCGAGGTCCTGCTGGACCGCCTCCCGGACATCGACCTCGACGTCCCCGCCGAACAGCTCACCCGACGCCCCTCCCCGTGGCTGCGGGGCCTGACGGACCTGCCCGTCGCCTTCACGCCCACCCCCGCCACAGGATCCGCCATCGGAGGCCAGATATGACCCGGATCGCCCTCGACCCCTTCGTCGCCGACCTCGACGGCGAGAGCGCCGCACTGCGCGCCGCGGGCCCGCTCGCCGAGGTGGAGCTGCCCGGCGGGGTGCACTGCTACGCGGTCACCCACCACGCGGAGGCCCGGCAGTTGCTGACCGACTCCCGGATCGTGAAGGACATCAACGTCTGGGGTGCCTGGCAGCGCGGCGAGATCCCGATGGACTGGCCGCTGATCGGCCTGGCCAACCCGGGCCGCTCCATGCTGACCGTGGACGGCGCCGACCACCGCCGGCTGCGCACCCTGGTCGCGCAGGCGCTCACCGTGAAGCGGGTGGAGCGGCTGCGCGCGGGCATCGAGGCGCTGACGACCGCGAGCCTGGACCGGCTCGCGGCGCTGCCCAAGGGCGAGAAGGTCGACCTGAAGGCGGAGTTCGCCTACCCGCTGCCGATGAACGTGATCAGCGAGCTGATGGGCGTGGACGGCGCCGACCACCCGCGGCTCAAGGAGCTCTTCGAGAAGTTCTTCTCGACGCAGACGCCGCCGGAGGAGGTCCCGCAGATGATGGCGGACCTCGGCACGCTCTTCACGAAGATCGTCGACGCGAAGCGGGCCGAGCCGGGCGACGACCTGACGAGCGCCCTGATCGCGGCCTCCGAGGACGGCGACCACCTCAGCAACGAGGAGATCGTCAACACCCTCCAGCTGATCATCGCCGCGGGCCACGAGACCACGATCAGCCTGATCGTGAACGCCGTGGTCGCGCTCGAGACCCACCCCGAGCAGCGCAAGCAGGTCCTCTCCGGCGCGCTGCCGTGGGAGAGCGTGATCGAGGAGACGCTGCGCTGGAACACCCCGACCTCGCACGTCCTGATCCGGTTCGCGACGGAGGACGTGACGGTCGGGGAGAAGGTCCTCCCCAAGGGTGAGGCCCTGATCGTGTCGTTCGGCGCGCTGGGCCGGGACGAGGCGCAGTACGGCCCGACGGCCGGTGAGTTCGACGCGACCCGCACCCCCAACCGCCACATCGCCTTCGGCCACGGCCCGCACGTCTGCCCGGGCGCGGCGCTCTCGCGCCTGGAGGCGGGGGTCGCACTCCCCGCCCTGTACGAGCGCTTCCCGGAGCTGGAGCTCGCCGTACCGGCCTCCGAGCTGCGGAACAAGCCGATCGTCACCCAGAACGACCTGTACGACCTGCCGGTCGAACTGGGCTGAACCGGCCCCGTACGGACGTACATCCAAGGTCCACGAGTCGGATCCCCTGTCTCATCCGACGGACAGGGTGCGTGGCCGCCGCACCGAGCGGCTACGCTCCGACTCGTGGCCGACATCCAGATTCCCGCTGACATCAAGCCCGCCGACGGACGCTTCGGCGCCGGTCCTTCCAAGGTGCGGACGGAGGCGCTCGACGCGCTGGCCGCCACCGGCACCTCTCTTCTCGGTACGTCCCACCGCCAGGCTCCGGTGAAGAACCTGGTCGGCGCGGTACGTGACGGCGTGCGCGACCTCTTCTCCCTCCCCGAGGGCTACGAGGTGATCCTGGGCAACGGCGGCTCCACCGCCTTCTGGGACGTCGCGACGCACGGCCTGATCGAGTCGAAGTCCCAGCACCTGAACTTCGGCGAGTTCTCCTCGAAGTTCGCGAAGGCCGCCAAGCTCGCCCCGTGGCTCGCCGACCCGACCGTCATCGCCTCCGACCCGGGCACCCACCCGGACCCGAAGGCCGAGGCGGGCGTCGACGTCTACGCCTTCACCCACAACGAGACCTCGACCGGTGTCGCGGCGCCGGTCAAGCGCGTCGCGGGCGCCGACGAGGGCTCCCTGGTCCTGGTGGACGCCACCTCCGGCGCGGGCGGTCTGCCCGTCGACATCACCGAGACGGACGTCTACTACTTCGCCCCGCAGAAGTCCTTCGCCTCCGACGGCGGCCTGTGGATCGGCGTCTTCTCCCCGGCGGCCCTGGAGCGCGCGGCCCGCGTCCACGCCTCCGGCCGGCACGTCCCGGAGTTCTTCTCACTGCCGACGGCGATCGACAACTCCCTGAAGAACCAGACGTACAACACCCCGGCGCTCGCCACGCTGTTCCTCCTGAACGAGCAGCTGACCTGGATGAACACCCAGGGCGGCCTGGACTTCACCACCGGCCGCACGGCCGCCTCCTCCGGCCACCTGTACGGCTGGGCCGAGGAGTCGAAGTACGCGACCCCGTTCGTCACGGACGCGGCCAAGCGCTCGCAGGTCATCGGCACGATCGACTTCGCGGACGAGATCGACGCCGCCGCGGTCGCCAAGGTGCTCCGCGCCAACGGCATCGTCGACACGGAGCCTTACCGCAAGCTGGGCCGCAACCAGCTGCGCGTGGCGATGTTCCCGGCGATCGACCCGTCGGACGTGCAGGCGCTGACGGCGTGCATCGACTACGTGATCGAGAAGCTGTAGTCCGTACGTTCCGGAACGGCCCTGCGCACCGCGAGGTGAGCAGGGCCGTTTCTGCTTCACTCGACCGAGTGGCATATGCCAGAGCCGGGGCCTTCGGCCGTACCGTCCTACGATGATGCTCTCGACACCAGCCATTCCAGGAGGCCCGCAATGTCTGCAGCAGCAGTCGAGCACCCCTGTGAAGACGAGCCGGAGCTGTCGTTGCTCGAAGAAGCCAACGAGCTCGCGGAGCAGCTTCCCGGTCGTCGCGTCGAGATCATCGGAGGCGTCATCACCGTGGCCCCACCCCCGGACGGCCCGCACGCCCGCGCCCTGACCAAGCTCATGCGGCCGTTCATCGCGGCCGGACTCGACGACGGGGACTCGGTCGTCCTCCAGGGCATCGGCCTCTGGCTGCCGGGCGGTCCCGAGGACTACGCCATCCCCGACCTCGCCCTCGTCGACGCCGATCTCGACGCGCACAGACTCGACAACAACTGCTACGACCCGGCCGTCTTCCGCCTGGTCCTGGAGGTCACCTCCAGCAACTACAAGAGCGACCTGCGGCACAAGGTCGCGGTGTACGCCGAGGCAAAGATCCCCGTCTACGTGATCCTCGACCGCAAGCACAGCCGGGTCCACGTCCTGACGGAACCCGTCGGCGGTACCTATGACCGCCACGAGGTGTATGCCCCCGGCCAGCAGGCCCCGCTTCCCGAGTCGATCGGAGCCGAGGTCACCCTCGACGTCGCCGAACTGATCGGGGCCGGCAGGGCGAAATCGAGCCAGTCCGCCGATTCAAGCCTGTCCGCCGATTCAAGCCCGTCCGGCGATTGAGGACACGGAGCTCGCCGGGGTGTCCCGACACCACCGTTCCTCGCCGTCCTCCCACTCGCCGGTTGGCATGAGCCCCGCCGCCGCGGCCACCGCGGCGGACGCGGCGTGCTCGGGATGGATGTGGGCGATGACCGTACGGACCGCTCCCCCGCCCAACAGGTGCGCGACGAGACCCCGCGCCGCCTCTTTGGCGTACCCCCGCCCCTGCCACTCGGCCCCGGTCACCCAGGCGATCTCCGCGCGCGAGCCGCGCACCGACGCCTGCACATAGCCCGCCAGGCGGTCCTCGTCCCGGACCCGCAGCACCCAGTTCCACCACAGCTCGGCCGGGTCCGGCGATCCGGCCGTCTGCCGTTCGTAACGGGCCCGCAGGGCGTCCGCGTCCTCCGGGGCACCCCCGGTGAAGGTGTGCAGGGCCGGATCGGCGAGCACGCGGGCCATCTCGTCCGCGTACGCCACCCGCAGGGGCAGTGCGTCGAGGCGAGTGGTGGCGAAGGGCGTGGGCCCGTTGTCGGTCGTCATAGGCCTGCCACCCTATGCCGCGCCCGCCACCACCTCCGAAACACACGTTCGACAACTTCCGCGCGGATGAGCACGACGCCCGGGCGGCGGACCATGGAAGGTATGGAGACGATTCCCGAGCTGAGGCCGTTCGTGAAGCAATACGCCGTCCTGCTCAGCACGCGGCGCCAGGACGGGACGCAGGCCGACACCCCCGTGAACATCGCCGTCGAGGGCGACCACGCCTTCATCCGTACGTTCTCGTCGGCGTGGAAGGTGGAGCGGATGCGCAACCATCCCACCGTGCGCATCGGCCCCTGCACGGTGCGCGGCAGGCCTACGGGACCGCAGATCGCCGCGCACGCCCGGCTCCTCCAGGCAGGCTCGAAGGAGAACACGCACGCCGCCCGGATGCTGTCCCGCAAGTACCCCGTCATGCACGGCGTCCTCGTCCCGCTCGCCCACCGGATCAAGCGCGACCGCACCTTGCACTACGAGGTCCGCCCGCTCGAAACGTGACCCTCGGGTCGCGCCACCGGGGGCAAGTCAGCGCCGGCTGCGGCGCCTGCCCAGGAACAGCAGCAGCCCGATCCCGGCAAGCACGGCGACCCCGGTCAGCGTGGTGCCCTTCACCGGCACTCCGCTCCCGTCCCCGGAACCACCCGCCCCGCCGGACGACGGGGACGTGCCACCGGCCCGCGCGGGCCCGTCGTCCCCGGCCTTCTTCAGGTCCACCCGCTCGACGCTGCTCTGCTCCCCCTCGGAGCCGTACATCAGCGCCGAACCGTCCGCCGTGTACGTCACCGACTCGGCCTGCGGCAGCAGCGGGGCCTGGACCGGGTAGTCCTTGCCGAGCCTGCCGTTCGCGAACGCCCAGCCGCGCGCGCTGAAGTACGAGCGCAGCACCAGCTCCTTGCCGTCGGGCGAGAACGCCCCGTCCGTCACCCACGGCACCTCCCCGACCCGCCGGAACACGTTGTTCCCGCCGGTCGTGAGCTTCGCGGGGCCCTCGTACAGCCCGCCGCCGTCCTCGTTCTTCGACGCGATGTACACCCGGCCGGTCTTCGGGTGGACCATCAGCGCCTCGGCGTTGCGCGGGCCGTCGGCGTACGTCACGTCGAACTGCGTGGCCCGGATCACCTGGTCCCGGAGCTCCTTCGGTTCGGGGAAGCGGTAGATCCAGACGTGGTCCCAGCTGCCGTTCAGGTTGTCGCCGATGTCACCGACGTACAGGTTCCCGTCGGGTCCGAGCGAGATCGCCTCGACGTCCCGGGGCGCGCCCACACCCTTCATCGTGATCCGCGCGACGGTCTTCCCGGTGCGGGAGTCGACGGCGAAGACGTACGGCCCGTCGTCGCTGTCGTTGTGCGTCCAGTAGATCCCCGGGTGGGCGCGGCTGGCCGCCAGGCCGCTGGACTCGGTGATCCGCGGATCCTCGATCGTGAAGCTCCGGTCGGCTTCCCCGTCGTCGGCCACGGCGGGCGCGGCCGCCGCGAAGGACAGGAGCGCGGCGGCGGCGAGAACGGTCAGTCGGTACGAACGCATGGCACAAGTGTCCATCGTCACGTCGCAGGCCGGAGCCATGATCCGCCATGATGGCGCCATGCGTTTCATGTGCGTCGGCGATTCCATGACCATCGGGCGCGCCGGCGACTTCACGTGGCGCTACCGCCTGTGGCAGCACCTGGAAACCTCCTTCGACGGCCCGTACGCGATCGTCGGCCCGCGCACCGAGCTGTACGACACCGATACGGGCACGCCCGTCTCGACCGCGTACGCGGTCCCCGGCTTCCCCGCCGAAGCCCGCCGCCACCTGGCCGGCTGGGGCGAGGGCTGGCTGCACATGGCCCCCGTCATCGCGGACACGGTCGCCGCCCACCGGGCGGACGTCCTGCTCGTCTCGCTCGGCCTGATAGACCTCGGCTTCTACACGGACAGCGAGCAGACCGCGCTGAACGCCCGCGCCTTCCTCAGCGCGGCCCGCACGGCGAACCCGCACATCAGATGCGTGCTGCTCCCCGTCATACCGAACATCCGCGCCGAGTCCGACGCCCCCTTCGCCGCCGAGTGCGCCCGCTTCAACGAACTGCTCGCCAAGACGGTCGCCGACCTGGACGAGCCGATGTCCCCGCTCCTGCTCGCCTCGCGCCCGCCGGGCTACGACATCCACACGGACACGTACGACGGCACGCACCCCGGCCCGTCCGGCGAACACCGGCTCGCGGCCGCCTACGCCGACGCGATGCACCAGGCGTGGGGGCTGGGCGGTCCGTACGCACCCGCCGAACCGGCGGCGGGCCGCCCCCTCATCCCTTCCCCGTCGGCTTCGCCCGTACGTGCATCCGCTCGCCCTGCGGTCCGAACAGGCTGAGGAACTCCACCGGTTCCGGCCCGGCGGCACCCCACCAGTGCGGGGTGTGCGTGTCGAACTCGGCGACCTCTCCCGCCGTGAGCACGAGATCGTGCTCACCAAGCACCAGCCGCAGCCGCCCCGAGAGCACGTACAGCCACTCGTAGCCCTCGTGCACCCGCTGTTCGACGGGCCCCTCCGTGCCCGTCGCGCCGGGCATCACCTGCTTGTACGCGTTCACCCCGCTGAGGTGCCGGGTCAGCGGCACGAACGTCATGCCGTGCCGCTTGAACGGCCGGAACGTCACCCTCGGGTCCCCGGTGTCCGGGGCGCCGACCAGCTCGTCCAGCTGCACCCCGTACGCCTTGGCCAGCGGGAGCAGCAGTTCCAGGGTGGGTTTGCGGCCGCCGGACTCCAGCCGGGACAGCGTGCTGAGCGAGATCCCGGTCGTCTCGCTCAGCTGCGCCAGCGTCGTCCCGCGCTCGGTGCGCAGCGCGCGCAGCCGGGGCCCGACGCCGGTCAGGACGGACGTGAGCTCGTCGTCCCCCATCGCGCTGTCTTCTGTGCCTGCCTCATCCGCTGCCATGGTTCCATTTGCCAACCCGGCAAGCGGTGTTGTCAACCGGAGACGGCGTCCGCCACCCCGGCCGCCGACCCGTCCGCCGGTCCGATCATGGCCATGGACAGCCGGGTGAACTCACTGGTCAGCCAGGCGGGCGGCACCTGGCGCGGCCGGCGGCCGTGATGTGCGAGGAGCTCGTCGACGGACCGGGTCAGCACCTTCACCACGACGTCGAGGTCACCGTCGACCCCGTGACCGCGCCCCCTGGCGCGCTCGGCCTCCTGCGTCAGGAACTCCGTCCACACCGACCGCCACATCGTGAGGTGCTCGTCCATCTCCCGGCTCACCCCGAGCACCTCGACGAACGCGACCCGCGCCTCCTGCGGGTCCCGCGTGACGGCCCGGACGTAGGCGTCGAAGAGCCTGCGGACCCGCTCCTCGGTCGGACACGTATCCATGCCCTCGGCGGTCAGCTCCACCTCGGACGCCCGCATCCCGCGGGTCGCGACGTCGTCGTACAGATCGACGAGCAGGGCCTCGCGCGACGCGAACTCGCGGTAGAAGTCCCGCACTTCCACGTGCGCCGCGGCGCACAGGTCCTGGACGGAGGTATGGGCATAGCCGTACACGGCGAACAACGTGCGCCCGGCCGCCATGAGTTGTGCGCGCACCCCGCCGGGTTCCCGCGCCGCCCTCGCTCCGTTCCACAGCTCCACTGCTACATCCACCACCGGTCCTCCTCAGTCCGTCCGGCCCCCGGGCCCCCGAGTCCCCGGGCCCCCGGTCCACTCTCCTCGCTCCACCGCACCGACGGCGGAACCGCCACACCGGCGAACGGCCGTACGCTTCACCCGGCCACTCCGACGTCCTCGGCGTCCGCGGCCCGGATGGCCGCGACACGCTCACGCCAGGGCAACGGCTCGGGCGCCTTGAAGTTCTCGTCGAAGGGCGGCGGTTCCCATCTGGCCGTGTGCGCCTCCCACGCGGCCTCCCGGGAGCACGGCCCGCACACCGTCTCGTCGCCCCTGGGCCGGAAGACGTGTTCGGCACCCTCCTCCGCCGCCTGGCAGGCGATGACCTGCCTGACGGCGGGCGGGGCAGGCGGAACGGATGCGGGCGGCTCGTCGCGCAGTGGCTCCGGCATCATGCGTACGAGCCGTTTGCGCAGGAACCCGCAGGCGTACCGGACCCCGCCCTCGGGCAGCCCCCTGCTGAGCGCGTGCCGCAACTCGGCCGCGTTCACCCCGCGCCGAAGCCAGTCGGCTGCCGTCCCGGCCAGACTGCGTGCCTCGTGGACGCCGAGTCGCAGCTGAAGGTCCGCGTGCCGGAGGGAAAGCAAGACGCGCTCGGCCTCGGCGACTTGCGGATCCGTGGGTTCGGCGCCCGCAGACTTGCCGCCACACTCCGGATCTTCGGTGGGTGGGTGGGATGAGTTCTTCCCGAGTTCTTCATCCACCGGTAGGTAACCACCGACGAACCGGGCACCCGGATGGCCGACGGCCGGATTCCGCTCACTCGGCCGGACCTTCGGCGAGGCCGCCTCGCCGTCCCGGACCCGGCGGGCTTCGTCGTCGGAGAGCGGCACGTTGGAGAGGAGCTGATCGGTCACCCACAGCCCACGGTCACCCTGCCGCCGCCACTCGTGGACGAACCCGTTGGCCTTGAGCTGACTCTTGGCCTTCTGGTAGGCCCGCCCGGTGATGCCGAGCTTCTTGGCATGCTCGCTGAGGGCCTTGCCGGCCCACTTCTCGGGCAGTCCCTGCACATAGGCGATCAAGATCTTCGCGTCGCTGCCGAGGCGCGGATGCCGCACGATGTCGTGCGCGGCCTTCACGTAGCCGTGGGACGGCGAGATAGCATGACAGAGCATTCTCGGTGGACCTCTATGCAATCCATCGTGGGGTGAAGGCCCTCGGATTGGTGTTGGTAGCACCGCCGGGGGCCGCCCCATGCGCTGAGGCGCACGGAGCGTAATGACGCGATCACCGTACAGCAGGTTTCTGCTCGTCGACCACCTTGCACAGCAGCTCGAACAGCAGTTCCGCGTCTACGAACGGGACTTGCGCCGTGGGCAGCGAACGCCAGTCCAGCGGGTACGTCAGTCCGTGCAGGGCGGGCACCCCGACGAAGGCACCCCCTTCCCGCACCAACGCCTCGGCCCCGACGGGCCATCGGTACGCACGAGCACTCCCGGGCGGCAGCAGGAAGTACATGCTGCGTTCGCCGATGTGCGAGCGGACCACGGGTCCGGCAGCGAAGTCCGTGAACTGCATGACTTCGTATGCGACTTGTTCCCCCAGAACACCGATGACGCGCACGGCGTCGAAGTGAATCCCGGCGTGCCGCAGGGCGTGCCCGGTGGCGGGAATCCAGGAGGGCATCGGGTCCGGTGAATTTTTCGGTTCCATACGTAAAGCGTCGGCGCCCACACGTACGGTGACCAGGGACACAAGGCATCTGTGCACTGCTGTGTACTTGGAGGTGAGGGTGTGCACCCCAGTAGTACCGGTGGCGGGACTGCCGAGATGTTCGGGGCGTTGTTGCGGCATTACCGCGAACTGGCCGGACTCTCGCAGGAGGGGTTAGGGAGCAGGATCGGGTTCTCCAAGTCGCAGGTGGCGATGGTGGAGCGGGGGCAGCGGCCGCCGAAGGGGGATTTCGTCCCACTGGCCGATGCGGCGCTCGGTGCGAACGGTGCTCTGATCGCTGCGGCGGTGCAGTTGAAGTTCAGCAGCGTGGCCACCTGGTTCGAGCCGTTCGCCGAGGAGGAAGCCAAGGCGGTGGCGCGGTACCAGTACGAGTCCAGCACCATGCCCGGCCTGCTACAGACCGAGGCGCACGCGCACGCCCTGCACCAGGGAGTCTGCCCGCCCCTCGACGATGACGAGATCGAACGACTGGTGGCCGGGCGCCTTGCACGACAGACCCTGCTGACGCGCAAGCCGCTGCCGGACATCAGCTTCATCCTGGAAATCAGCGCGGTCACTCGCCCTATCGGCGGACGAGACGTGCACCGAGCGCAGCTTCAGCACCTTCTTGAAGTGAGCGAGTTGCGGAATGTGCACATCCAGGTGATGTCTCCCCACCGGGAGACGCACGTCGGAATGGCCGGACCCTTCGTGCTGCTGGAGACCGACGACCGGCGACGGCTGGCGTATCTGGAGGTGCAGGGACGGAACTTCGTTGTCAGTGAACAACCCCAACTGGGAGACTTGTTTGCGACGTATGGCATGCTCCGGACCCAGGCTCACGGGCTTGAAGAGTCGCGTGGGCTGATCAAGCAGATAGCAGAAGGACTATGAGCACTGACCTGAAGTGGTTCAAGAGCAGCTACAGCGCCCCGAACGGCGGCGACTGCGTAGAGGTGGCCCTCTCCTGGACCAAGTCCACGTACAGCGGCGAAGGCGGCGGCAACTGCGTAGAGGTCGCCACCTGCCCCCACACCATCCACGTCCGCGACTCCAAGGACCTCACCGTCCCCGCGCTCGCGCTCTCCCCCGCCGCCTGGTCGCGCTTCCTCACGTACGCGGCGTCGTAGCTCCTCCGGGGTGCCCCGGCCCGGTGTGATCGGATGCGTCGGGCACCTTGTAGCCGGGCACGGACGGCCAGCGGACCGTCAGCACCACGGACTCCTCCTCGGCGAACCAGGAGTGGTCGACGCCGTGCCCCCACACGACATAGTCCCCCTGCTCGGCCAGGAGCACGCTGCGTCCGGGCAGCTCCACCCGGAAACGGCCGCTGATCAGGACCAGCAGAGCGGTGCGCGCCTCGCCGGTCACCCACTGGGCCCGCTCGTCGCCCGGCGGGTGCACACCCCACTTGATCTCCACGTCCTCGCTGTGCCGAGGATCGTTGGCGTCCTTGAAGTGGCCGAGCAGCCAGCCCCGGTCCAGCGCCGCGTCCTTGCCCGCGTTTCCCACGTACACAGTGCTGTTCATGATTCCGGAACGTAGCAGGGGCCGAAGTTCCGTCCTGGGACGGGCCGCCGCTTCGATATCCGCCGGGGCCTCTTCCCCGAGGGCTATCGTGGTGATATGGCCGCTGATCTCGTTCGTATCGTGTCCCGTGATTCGCCCATGGCGCTCGCTCAGGTCGAGCGCGTACGCGCCGAGCTGGCCGCGCTGTACCCCGACGTCCGCACCGAGGTCGTCCCGGTGAAGACGACCGGCGACAAGTGGATGGGCGACCTGGCCCTGGTCGAGGGGAAGGGCGCGTTCACCAAGGAGGTCGACCAGGCGCTGCTCGCCGGTGACGCCGATCTCGCGGTGCACTGCGTCAAGGACATCCCGGCCGACCGGCCCCTGCCCGCCGGTACGACGTTCGCGGCGTTCCTCAAGCGCGACGACGTCCGGGACGCGCTCATCCACCCGGCCGGCCTCCACCTCGACCAGCTCCCGCAGGGCACCCGGATCGGCACCTCGTCCGTCCGGCGCATCGCCCAACTCGCCGCCTCCCACCCGCACCTGGACTGCGTACCGATGCGGGGCAACGCCAACCGGCGCCTGGAGAAGCTCGCCGCGGGGGAGGCCGATGCGCTGCTCCTGGCCGTATCCGGTCTGGAACGCATCGGGCGCACCGACGTGATCTCCGAGATCCTGACGCCCGAGGTGATGTGCCCGCCCATCGGTGCGGGGATCCTGGCGCTTCAGTGCCGTGAGGGCGACACCGCGCTCATCGACCTCGTGAGCGCGCTCGGGGATCCCGCCACGCACCGCGAGGCGACGGCCGAGCGCATGTTCCTGCACGTTCTCCAGGGGCACTGCAACAGCCCGATCGCCGGGTACGCGCAGGTCGAGGGGAACGGCGAACTCGCCCTGCGGGCCAAGGTCTTCACCCCGGACGGGAAGACCGTCCTGAACGCCCACGAGTGGGCCGGACGCCTCGACCCCGCCACCCTCGGCACCTCCGTCGCCGTCGCCCTGCTGCGCCAGGGCGCGCGGGACCTGATCGACGGGATCGCGCACTAGGTAATCCCTTTGCAGGGGTCAGTGACCGGAGGACCAGGAGGAACCCGTGCCGTCCCCGCAACCGCTCACCGCCGAGGAGAGGCTCGCCGACGCGAAGAAGCTGTTGAGCCTCCCTCGTATCGTCGTGGTCTGCGGCTCCACCCGCTTCATGGCCGAGATGAACGAGGCCGATCTGCGGGAGACCAAGGCCGGAAGGATTGTCGTCAAACCGGGCTGCGACATGAAGTCGCCGCACGAACTCCGGTCCGATCCCGTCGAGGCCGAGGCACTGAAGGTCCGGCTCGACGATCTGCACCGGGCGAAGATCCGGCTCGCTGACGAGGTACTCGTGGTCGGTGACTACATCGGCGACAGCACGCGGGCCGAAATCGCCTACGCCCGGTCGCTGGGCAGGCCCGTGCGGTTCACGCACCCCGAAGTCGACCCCGACGCCTGACCGGTCGTCCAGGGCGGGCCACCTGGTTCGCCCGGGTCAGAGCTTGATCGCGAAATAGGCGGTGGCGGCGACCGCGAGCAGCAGGTAGCCGCCCGGGAACGCGATGTTCCGGAAGACACGCGCGCGGACGTGGGCCAGGACCGCGCCGACGAAGAACACGGTGAGGCCGATTCCTGCCGCAAGGCCCAGCCAGGGCACCCCGAGCAGCCCGACGACGAGGCCGACGGCGCCCGCGAGTTTGAGGGTGGCCAGGTAGGGCACCGCGGCCGGCGGTACTCCGACCCCCGCGGAGTTCGCGAGTACGAAGGGTGCCCGCGCGTAGTCCGCGATCGCGATGAACGCGTTCGCGACGACGCACGCAACAGTGGCGACGGTCAGTAGGATCATGACGGTGTCATCTCCTCGGGAGGCGAGCAGGAATGGGTTGTCCGACCGTCCTGACGCCGGCCGGACCCGAAAGGTGACACCCATGCCGATCACGGTCGAGGAATTCGAGACCGCACGACCGCATCTGCTGTCGGCTGCCCACCGCATGCTCGGCTCGGCCCATGACGCCCAGGACGCCGTCCAGACGGCGTGGCTGCGGGCCATGGCCGCCCGGTCGTCACCGCCGATCGAGAACCCGTCGGCGTGGCTCACGACGGTCACCGCCAGGATCTGCCTGGACGAGCTGCGCGCCCGGCGCCGTCGTAACGAAGCGCCACTGCTCGCGGACGCCGTCCCGGCCGCGGAACTGGTCGCCGACGAGGCGGTCCTCCGCACGGAGGACGTCTCCCGGGCGCTCATGGTCCTGTTGAACCAGCTGACCCCGCCCCAGCGGGTCGCCTACGTTCTGCACGACCTGTTCTCCGTACCGTTCGACCGGATCGCTCACGTACTGGACGGGACCGTGTCCAGTGCCAAGAAGCACGCCAGCAGGGCCCGGCAACGCCTCGGCGGAACCCCGCACGCCCTGGAGCGAGAAGGCCGGGCGGACCCGGAGATCCCGGACCCGGAGATCGTCGAGGCCTTCCTGGCGGCGGCCCGGACCGGGGACACCCGCAGGATGCTCCAGTTGCTCGCGCCCGACAGCGTCCGCGACGCCGACGCCGCGCTCCTGCCTCGCGGCGCCCGCACCGTCGTCGTCGGTGCCGTCGACATCGCCACCGAGACCGTGCGCTTCCGCGACCGCATTCAGGCGGTCTGCACGCTCACCCTCGGCGACAGGCCGGTGTACGTCATCGCCCCCGGCGGCCATCCCCTCGCCACGATCGAGTTCGGCACGGCCGGTCAGCGGGTCACTAGGATCACGCTGCGGCCGGCACGGGACGGCGACCGTTTCACGGCCGCTCTGTCGTCAACAACCGCTTGACCACAACAACGGAACATCACCGGTCCCGTCCGCGCCAACGAACCGGGAAAAAGCCATGACCAGCAGATTCACCGAATTGACCGTCAACTGCCAGGATCCGGAGATACTCGCCGCCTTCTGGTGCGAAGTCCTTGGATTCAAGGTGATCGACCGGCGCGAGGACATGGTCGAGATCAGCTCCTGGGAGCCGACCGTCGAGGACATCCAGGCCCGCCAGATGCCGCTCACCCTGCATTTCGTCCGGGCGCCCGAGGCCAGGGAAGCCGGGAAGAACAGGCTTCACCTCGATGTCAGTCCCATCGACCGCAGCACCGAGGACGAGAGAAGACGGCCACGCACGTCCGGGCCCACCGGGCGGTCACCGAGATTTGGTGGCCGCCGCGGCCAACCCGGACGTACTCGACGGCAACCACCAGGCGCTAGGCCGAGACCGGGCGGCCGTTTGGGTTGGCCGCCGAGCAGTGCTGCCCTACTCCGAGCAGGAAGCCGCCCGCTTCCACGCTGTACAGAAGGCCCTGCTCCGGGCGTTCCGCCGGATGTGGGAGGAGATCGCCGAGATTACGACGCGGGCCCGATCTCTGCTGTTCGCCTCCTGGCGGCCACGTGCCATGTCAGAAGAACTGAGTGAACTCGCCGGGGGCGGGGCTCAGTGAGTTGAACGTGTCCTCGCGCTTCCCGAAGGGGGCGCGCCAGTCACCACGGCCTTTGTAGAGGAACGGGGTGTGGCCCGGCTGGTAGGCGATGAGGTCGGGAGGTCCGTCGTTCATGAAGTCGCCGATACCGATGAGGCGGGTGTACACGTTCCAGCCACCGCCGACCCTGGTGCGGGCGGCGAAGGTTCCGTCTCCCTTGCCGAGATACAGCCACAGCACGCCCGCCGAGTCGCGGGCGAGCAGATCGCCCGCCTTGGCGCCGCCCAGGTCGCCGGGAGCGACTATCTGGTTGTAGATTCCCCAGCCTCCCGTGCCGACCTTCACCCGGGGCGACAGGGGCGCCTTGGCGTTCCCGGTGCCCTTGTACAGCCACAGGACACCGGACTTGTCGGTGGCGAGGAGATCGGGCCGACCGTCGCCATTGACATCGCTGCCCGCGGCGAGCTTGTTGTAGATGCCCCAGCCGTGGCCGACCTGCTTGCGCGGCCCGAGCGGCTTGTCGGGTGTGCCGGTCCCCTCGTACAACCAGAGGGCGCCGCTCCTGTCGCGTGCCAGCACGTCCCCGTGGGCTGTACCGCCGAGGTTGCCTGGAGCCCCCAGCCAGTCATAGATGTTCCAGCCGGTTCCGATCACCGAACGCCCCGTCCAGAGCACCCCGGGGAACGGGTCGAGGACGGTGCCGTACCGGTTCAGCCGCCCCGCGGAGTCGATGCCCAGCAGGTCCGGCGTACCGTCGTCGTTGAAGTCGTGGGGCTTGGGTTTGCGGGCCACGGTGAAGGTACCGGTGGTTTCCACGGCCGGGCCGACACCGTTCAGCGGGGCGACCTTCATCCGATACGTGTAGGTGCCGTTGGGTGCGGCCACATAGCTGGTCCGCTCGTCCGCCCGAGGCTCGACATCCCCGGCCCAGTTGACAACGACGGTCGCGGGGGCCACCATTCCGCCCGATCCGACCGACCGCCCCTGACCGGACCACCGCCGCTGGGAGGCCACATGGGTCACCTCGACGTCGAGACTCACGCTGCCCCGGCTGACATTCGCACCCAGGGCGACACCGAGATTGAATGCCCCGTCTCTGTCGATCACCTTGGGGACGGTGACGCTCCGGATGGTGAGCGCCGTCGGCTCGCCGGTGCTGGCGACAAGTGTGGCTACGGGCGCGCCGTCGTCGTTGAGCGCGATCCGGTACAACCCCTCGCCGTGCTCCAGGGTCCCGCCCTGCGCCAGAAGAGTCCCGTCGGGCGAGGGAAGCAACGTCTTGGCGTAGTCCATCAGGTGGACGGTCGAGCCGGTCTTCGTGGAGCGCGCGCTGAGCGCGATCCGGGGGCTCGGGGAGGTGGCCGTGGCCCCGTCCCGGAGCGCTGACAGCACCCAGTCGTCCAGCAGATCGACGGAGAGATCGTCCTCGCCCACGTCGGTGCGCTGCACGTCCACGGACCCGCGCGCGGCGACGGACAGCGCCGCGCCCGCTCCGCTGGTGAAGTCAGCCCAGGCGATGTGTTTCTCCGAAGCGGCAACATCGCTCAGCAGCGTGGACGCGGGAAATTCACGGGATTCCAGCACGGAGCCCGTGGCGATGCTCACCAGGGCGATCCCCGGACCGGTCGGCGTTTTGTATCGGAGGAGAGCGGTGCCGGCAGGGGAGTCGCTGTCCGCGAGGACTTCCGTGGCGGAAGGGGGCAGGCCGGCAACCTTCCGGTCCGTCAGCTCGCCGTTGCTCACGGAGACCAGGTGCAGATCGGTGCCCCCCGCCGTGTTGTCGGCAGTCATGAGGAGGGTGGAGCCGAGGATCCGGTAGAACTTCTCGCTGCCGGCCAGAGAGGTCCGTGCGATGCGTACGGGTTTGCCACCGCCCGCCATGTCGTACAGGACGTAGGCGTCCCCTTCCGCGACGAGAACGGTGTCCGAGGCAGATCCGTACGCTCGGCCCGCGAGCTCTGTCGTGGCGCCGTCCGCAAGGCGCGTCCAACGGTAGCGGTACGTACCGTTCGCATCGTTGGATCCAGTGAGGAAGCCGGTCAATCCGACGCCGTAGAGCGCGGAGCCTGCCGGAATGCGGATGACGCCGTCCTGCTCCGCCCGAGCGATGACCGAGCTGCCGCCGGGCGCCGCGGCGGCAGCGGTGGCGGTCAGGTCAGCGCCTGCGGTGATCGCGAGGACGGTGATCACAGCGGCGGCGAGGCACCGTTGTGGGGTGAGCGACATCAAGGAATCCTCCGAAGGGTCGAGCGGCACGGATCCAGCACGCGCCGAACGATCAGACATACGAGGTCATGGGGAAGTTGTACAGGGCGGTGGTCCGATTGTGCGAGGGCGATGGGCCACGCCCCGCGACCAGCTCGCCGCCCATGTCGACGACATCGAACCGTACTTACTGCAGCCGTACTCGCCCGACCTGAACTCGTCCCGAAGGTGCTTCGAAGAAATGCGGGCGGCGGTGTCGGATCGGGGCGGTGGCGTTCGTAGCCAAGGAGGAGGCCACGCACCAGGCGCGGCACGCCCAGGCAAAGGACCAGCGATCATGAAGCTGACCACCATGACCCAGATCTCCATCGATGGTGTCGTGCAGAACAACGGCGCCCCCACCGGCGACCACCCGGATGGGTTCGAGCGCGGTGGATGGGCCTGGGGAAGGGCGACGACGACACCAGGGCATTCATTGCGGAGACCTACCAGCGGGCCGAGGCGTTCCCGTTCGGCCGGCGCACCTACGAGTTGTTCGCCGGCTCCTGGGGATCGATCGACCAGATGCGCGCCCACCCCATCGGGACGGCCTTGGGCCAGACCCCCAAGTACGTCGCCTCGACCACGCTCACTGATCCCCGCTGGGAGGACACGACCGTTCTCCGCGGTGACCTCGTGGCAGGGGTCTGGGGGTGGGAGGCGCGCCCATCTGGACGTCGCGCTCAGGCTCGCCTCCGAGGAGTCGAAGGTCTGTAACCGCAAGGTCGAGGTGCGGCCGTTCCGGTGAGTGGGGTCGAGGAGGCGATCGCCCGGGCCCACCACGAGGTGTGGGCCCGGCTGGTCTCCGTCCTGGCCAGGCGCTTCGGTGACCTCGGCATTGCCGAGGAGGCGGCGAGGCGTTCGCGACCGCCGTCGAGCGCTGGCCGGCCGACGGCGTACCGCCCAACCCCGGCGCCTGGCTGACCACCACCGCCGGCCGTTAGGCCTTCGACTGGATCCGGCGCGAGAGCAAGCGCGACGACAAGCACCGGGAGGCTCGGATGACACACGACGACGACCCGCCCGAGACCGCTGCCGTCATCGAGGACGACCGGCTGCGGTTGATCTTCACCTGCTGCCATCCGGCATTGGCGATGCAGTCCCGCCTGGCGCTGACACTGCGCATGGTCGGCGGTCTGACCGTGCTCGAGATCGCCCGTGCCTTCCTGGTCACCGAGACCGCCATGGGGCGGCGGATCACCCGCGCGAAGGCCAAGATCAAGGCGGCGCGCATCCCCTATCGCGTGCCCTCCGCCGAGGGTCTGCCGGCGCGTGTGTCCGGTGTGCTCGCCGTGCTGTACCTGATGTTCGTCGTCAACTACCGCTTGAACCGCGACAACGGGACGTAGCCGGTCCCGTCTTCCGCGCCAACGAACCGGGAAAGAGCCATGACCAGCAGATTCACCGAGCTGACCATTGACTGCCACGATCCGGGGATACTCGCCGCCTTCTGGTGCGAGGTCCTTGGATTCCAGGTGATCGACCGGAGCGAGGACAAGGTCGAGATCAGCTCCTGGGAGCCGACCATCGAGGACATCCAGGCCCGCCAGATGCCGCCCACCCTGCATTTCATCCGGGTTCCCGAGACCAAGAAAGCCGGGAAGAACAGGCTTCACCTCGATGTCAGTCCCATCGACCGCAGCACCGAGGACGAGGTGGCCAGGCTCCTCGGCCTCGGCGCCACGACCACGGATGTGGGCCAGGGCCCCGGCCGCAGCTGGGTGGTCATGGCAGACCCCGAGGGAAACGAGTTCTGCGTCGTGCGCACGCTGGCACCGAAGAAATAGCGCACCCACCCCTCGCTGACGGTATAGGGATTCCCTATACCCCCTGCTGAAAATTCGTCTTTGCCCCCCTTCTTTTCCGAACGTACCGTGAAACAGCTCGACCAGGAGCCCGCCCGAATATGGGGCCCTTTTCCGTCGGGCGGATATTCACGCAGTCGAAAGGAACCGGTGGCATGACCACAATCGGAATCGAATCGGGAACGCGTGAACTCGCGGGAAAGCGGGCCCTGGTCACAGGTGGTTCCCGCGGCATCGGGGCGGCCGTCGTGCGCCGGCTCCTCGATGCGGGTGCCCAGGTGCTCACGACCGCCAGGTCGGCGACGGACACGGTGCCGGAGGGGGCCTCCTTCGTGGCGGCGGACGTCCGGACGCGGGCCGGTGCGGAGGCGCTCGCCGTGAGCGTTCAGGACGTGCTCGGCGGGGTGGACGTCATCGTGCACAACGCGGGTGGGGCGCAGCCGTACCCGGGCTCTGCGGCCATTCCCGACGAGGCGTGGCAGGAGGCGCTGGAGCTGAACTTCCTGGCGTCGGTACGGCTCGACGCGCTGCTGGTGCCGGAGATGCGGGAACGCCGTTCGGGGGCGATCGTGCACATCTCCTCGGCCGCGGTGCCGGCCACTCCCCCGCCGTTCCTGCACTACACGGCCGCGAAGGCCGCGCTGGAGAACTACAGCCGGGGGCTGGCATCAGAGCTGGCTCCGTCGGGAATCCGGGTCAACACCGTGACCCCGGGCCGTGTCGCCACCCCGGGCGGCGAGGCGACGCGGGAGCAGTGGGCCCGGCTGGACCCCGCGCAGAGCCAGGAGGTCACCGCCGTGCCGCTGGGGCGCGACGGCCGGCCCGACGACATCGCCCAGGCGGTGCTGTTCCTCGTGTCCGACCGGGCGAGCTGGGTGACCGGAAGTGATCTCGTGGTGGACGGTGGTGAGTTCCCCCGGGGCTGAGGCCCTCACCGTCGCCGCCGTCAGGACACCGGTGAGACGGGCTCGGGCTCGGACCACGCCGCCGCACGCAGGAGTTCGAGCAGGGCCGTCTCCGCCGGGCCCGCGCCCTGCCGGACCACCGCGATCACGGGCTGGGACACGGCCGGGAGCACCGGACGGACGAGCTGCTCGTAGCCCTCGGGCACGGCGGAGGCCGGGACCAGGGTCACTCCCAGCCCGTGGGCGGCCCAGCGCACGGCCGTCGCCGTCTGGGACACGCGGGCGGCCGTGGCCGGGGTCAGTCCGTTGTCGCGCGCCACGCTCAGCAGCACCCCGTCCAGTGCGCTGTCGCGGTCGAACCTCACCCACGACTCGCCCTCCAGCGCGTCCAGCCCGACCCGGTCCGCGGCGAGCAGCCGGTGCCCGGCGCCCAGCACCACGACGAACTCCTCGTCGCCGAGGTGGTGGGCGTCGGCGGGGCTCCGCTCGCACGCCGCCATCAGCGCGAGGTCCAGCACGCCCCGCCGGCACAGCCGCTCCAGCTCCGCGGAGCTCGGCTCCTCGAAGACGGTGACCTCCAGCCGCGGGTAGCGGCGCCGCAGTGTGCTCAGCGCACCCGGCAACTGCCGCGTGCCGAAGCCCATCTGCGCCGCGACCACCAGCTCACCCACCACGTCGTCCGCGCCGGCCCGCGCCGTCGCCCGCGCCCGCCGCGAGGCGCTCACCGCGACCTCCGCCTCCCGCAGGAACGCGCGGCCGACGACGGTGGGCACCAGCCCGGTCGGCGTACGGGCGAACAGCTGCACGCCGAGTTCCCGCTCCAGGCCGCGGATCTGCTGGGACACCGACGGCTGCGCGACGCGCAGCAGCTCCGCCGCCGCCGTCACCGAGCCCTCCTCGGCAACGGCCAGGGCGTACTCGTACTGCCGGAGGCTCATCGGCTCCCGTCCCATCGACGTCGGTCATCGGCGTTGGTCATCGTGCCGACAACGCGTACGGCGGCACCTTTACTCCTGCGGAGCGCGACGCGCCGATCGATGAGTTTCGGTGCGGCCACCGGTCTGTACGTGTATATCCGCACCTATCTGACCCACCGCAGTCGAGGAGCGCATCATGACCGTCGCCTACACCTTCGACATCTTCTCCAGCCTCGACGGCTACGGCGCCGCCGGCGGCGACTGGACCGGCTACTGGGGCAAGCAGGGCCCCGAGCTCCTCGACCACCGCCTCGCGCTGTACGCCGAGGAGCAGCGGATGGTCCTCGGGGCCCACACGTACCGCGCGTTCGCGGAGATGCTGGCGTCGAGCACCGCGGACTCCGATGTGCGTGACCCGTGGGTCACCCGGATGCGGAGCCTCCCGGCCACCGTGGTGTCGACCACGCTGGAGGAGCCCCTCGACTGGCCGGACGCGCAGGTCGTGAGCGGCGACGCCGTCGATGTCGTCGCCCGGCTCAAGGAGGAGTCCCCGGTGCCGTTGCGCTCGCACGGCAGCCTGTCGATGAACCGGGCCCTGATGGCCGCCGGTCTGGTGGACCGCGTCCAGGTGACGCTCTTCCCCGTGATCACCGGCCGGACCGGTCTGGAGCCGATCTTCCGGGGCGCGGCCGACTTCGACCTCGAACTCATCGAGCAGCGGACCCTCGACGGCAGCATCCAGGAGCTCGTCTACCGTCCCGCCCTGCACGCCTGAGCCCTTGCCGGGCACGCGGTCCGCCCGTCACGCCTCAGTCCGTCCGTACGGCGGCCGCGGAGACGAGCGTCGCTCCGGCCAGGCTGCCCCAGAGGGCTGCCGGGCCGTGGGGTGCGAGAGCGGTGATGACCGCCGGGGAGACGGCGAGGCCGAGGCCCGTGGAGAGCTGGAAGCGGGCCAGGGTGCGTCCCAGGGCGTGGGCCGGGGCGAGGACGGTGACGAGCGCGGTGGCGCTGCCCGCGTAGATGATCTCGCCGAGCGTGCACACCACGGACACCGCGGCGACTGCCGGGGCACCCCAGCCGTCCCCCAGCGAGGTCGCCGCAAGGAAGCCCAGGTAGGACGCGGTGAGGACGACGCCGGCGAGGGACAGCACGGTCCGCCGGGGGAAGCGGGACGTCAGGACGGTGACCGGGACCTGGAGGGTGACCACCAGGACCGTGTTCGCCACGAAGATGACCGCCGACCAGGCCGGGGAGGCGTCCAGCTGGGTCACCAGGACCAGCGGGAGCGCGATCTCGGGAACGTTGAGGCAGAAGACGTAGACCACGTTGGCGGCCAGCAGCGTACGCATCCGGGGTGCGGGCCCGTCGTCCCCGTCCGCGGCCGGGGCGGCGCCGGGACGTGCCCGGAGGCGGACCGACCACGCCAGGGCCGCCGCCGCGAGATAGGCGAGCCCGGTGACGGCGGCCAGCGCCTGCAGTGCGGCGGCGCCGCCCGCCAGGCAGGCCAGGGCGACGAGCGCGCCCACGCCCATGCCGGCGTTGCGCAGGGCGCGGCCTCCCGCGAGAGCGACGTCGCGTTCCCTGCCGCGGGCGATCGTGGCGACGAGGGCCGCGTGGGCGGCGGGGAACGCCTGGTTGCCGATACCGAGGAAGAGGGCCGCCGTCGCGAACAGCCAGGCGTTTCCCGCCGGGGTGACCAGCAGCAGCACCACGCCCAGCACCCGGACCAGCATCGACGCCGCCACGACCGTGCTGCGTGCGCCCCGGTCCAGCCACCGGCCCACCCCGGGCGTGCACGCCAGGCCCACGACGACGCCCGCCGTCATGGCGATGCCGGTGACCGGCGCGGACAGCCGCAGCACGGTCACTCCGTAGAGCAGCAGAAAGGGACGCAGCAGGCCGGTCCCGAGCGCGTCCACGGCCAGGGCGACGACATAGCGGCGGCCTCCGGAGGCCCGGACGAGCACGTGCGGCCGGATCTTGGTGGTGGTTGGCATGGGGCAACGGTGCGTCCGGCCGCCGGGGCGGGCCGCGTCGGTTGACGGTGTCCGTCAACCCATGACGCCGTCGGCCGGGCGGTCGGTGATGATGGCGGGGTGACGTTGAGGATCGACATCGGCGGCCTGCCGACCGGGCGACTGCGGTTCACCGCCTCCCCGTTGGCCGAGCTGACCGCGATGCTGCACGTGCTGGCCGCACCCGCACATCATCCGCGGCTGGCCGGCTGGGCCGCGGACGTCCGGGCGCGGCTGCGGCCCGAGCTGGCCGAGCGGCTGGGGGAGGCGGAGTTCCTCTGGCGTTCCTCGCAGGCCGACTTCCTCGTCCCGTCCAGGCCCGGGCCCACCCTCGCCGAGGAGCTGGACGGCGTGGACCGGATCGGCGACGAACGGTACGTGACGGCCGCGCTCGTCACCGCGTGCGGCAGCAACCGGGTCCACTTCGGCACACCGTCGCCCCTGACCGACGCGACCGCGCGCGAGCGGGCCCTCGACCTGGCCCAGTCCCGCGGCGCACAGCAGGAGGCCTTCGCGGAACGGCTGCTGGCCGATCCGGCCTCGGTGCGGGCGCGTGTGCGCCGCACCCTCGAAATGTGCGCCGAGGCGTTCTTCGACGCCGCCTGGGCGGGGATCGCCGCGCAGCTCGCCGCCGATCTGCGGGTCAAGAACGACCTGCTGAGGCGCAAGGGCATCGGGGCAGCCCTCGCGGCCGTCTCCGGCTCGGTCACCCTGGCACCGGACGGCGACAGCATCGTCGTGGACAAGCTGCAGGACAAGGCGACCACCGCTCACGGCACGGGCGTCACGTTCATCCCCAGCGTCTTCGGCAGCCCGCACCTGGTGGCGGTCCACGCACCCGGGTGGCAGCCGGTGGTGCAGTACCCCGTGGCCGAGCCCGGTCCGTCCGAGCCGGTGTCGCTGGAGACGGTGACGCTGCGGCTGGCGGCACTCGCGCACCCGGTCCGGCTGCGGCTGCTGCGCACCCTGGCCCGCGGCCCCCACACCACCCGCGAGCTGGCCCACACCTGGGGACTCTCACCCCCGGAGGTCTCCCGCCACCTTGCCGCCCTGCGCCGCGCGGGCCTGCTCACGGCACAACGGGACGGCCGCTACGTCCGCTACACCCTCGACCTGTCCGCCCTGACGGAGCTGGGCACCGACCTGCTCACGGCCGTACTGCGCTGAAGGGCGGGTCACCGGTCACAGCCGGCCGGCGACTCCGCACTTCCTTTCCGCGCCCTGCGGCAGGAGTTCGTCCATCGTCGTGTCGCGGTCGTACGGATCGGCCTCGGCACCCTCCCCGGAGCCGCCGGTGACGCGTTCGGCGGCGAACTCGGGGAGGTAGTAACCGGTGTGGTTGTCGCAGCCGCCGTTGGCGGTGTGCGAGCGGTAGGAGACGACGGTGAACGTCCCCGGTTCGGTGATCACCTTCGCCGGGTCGTCCCAGCCCATCACGATCTCGCGGCGCACGATGGTGCGCGTGACCTCGTCGCTCCCCCCGGCGGCCCGCACGACCGGATAGACGAAGGTGACATCGGCGGTCACCTCGACCGCGCCTCGCCTGCCTTCGCGGTACGTGATGCTGCCGCGGGCCTTCACCACGTCCCCGACGACACGCGCCTTCGACGGTGCGAAGCGGCTGAACATCCGCAGCGGATCGTTCCTGCGGCTCGGTGCGGTGAGTGCGGCGGCCAGGTACTGCTGGACGTCCTCCTGCTCGGGGTTGATCAGTGCGATCGCCTCGTCGGGGCGTTCCCCGCGCAGCACCCCGGGGTCGAGGTTGGACTCGGTCATGAAGTCCCGGGACCGTTCGAGCGCCCGGGCGACCTGCGCCTTGCTCATCCAGCCCGTGGCCCGCGCCTCGGGCAGGGTGAGCGCGGCCGGCCCGTCCTCCCAGTCGGTGGCGGGAGAGCCCCTGAACGGATCGTCGGGCGTGGGCACTTCGTCCGCGGACCGGCTCCCCGGCGCGGTGGTGATGACCGCGGTGACCTCACCGTCCCCGCCCCCGTCCCCGCCGAACCAGCCGGTCACCCGTCCGGGATCCAGCGCCACGACGAGCAGGGCGACGGCCACGAGGAACCCGACGACGTACCGGACCCGGCCGGCCGGCCGCACCGGCGGCTGATGCGTACGCCACCCCTCCGGCGGACCGGACCGCTCCTCCAGCCGGTTCCCCACCATCCGGGCCCGCGCCGACGGCTCCTCGGGCGCGCCGGGAGTCCCCGCCTCCGCGTCCCGCAGGAAGCGCTCCCACTCCTCGTCCGGTATGGACGACCCGTCCTCGCTCACACTGCCCCCCCTGTGACGCACCCGGCCTCACCCCGGGGCCGGGCAATGATCCGTGCATCATCACACAGACCCAACTGCCGTCCTCCTGACGGCCGGCGGCCTGCCGGGCGCTCAGCCCAGCGTGATCCGGGCCGTGATCGGCAGATGGTCACTGCCCGTGGCCGGAAGGGTGTGGATACGGCCGACCGTCGCCGAGCGGGCCAGGATCTGGTCGATCCGGGCCAGCGGGAAGGACGCGGGGAAGCTGAACGCGAAACCGCGTTCCGACACGTTCAGCTGAGAGGTGAGCGGGTTCAGGCCGCGGTCGTCCACCGTGCTGTTCAGGTCGCCCAGCACGATCACCTTGGCGACCGTCTCGGCGGCCACGGCCCGGCCCAGCAGATGGGCGCTCTCGTCCCGCCAGGAGGAGGCGAAGCCTCGCGCTCCCAGCCGGATCGACGGCAAGTGGGCCACGTAGGCGGCGACTTCGCCGCGCGGGGTGTGGACCACGGTGCGCAGACCGCGGCTCCAGCCCCCCTCGATCCCCCTGGGCCTGATGTCCACCACGCGCGTACCGGACAGCGGGTGCTTCGACCAGATCCCGACGGTTCCCCGGACCTCGTGGAAGCGGTACTCCGGGGCGAGCGCCTTCTCGTACGCCGGAAGCGCCGCCGGGACCAGTTCCTCCAGCGCGATGAGGTCGGGTCCGGCCGCGGCCAGGGTACGGGCCGTGCCCGCCGGGTCCGTGTTCACATCGCTCACGTTGTGCTGCACCACGACCAGGTCGCCCTCGGCGGGCCCCGGCCCGGCGAGGAACAGCCCGCCGAACGCGTACGCCCAGGCCGCCACCGGCAGCAGCAGCGCCAGCAGGGCGGTGAACGAGCGGCGCAGCAGGGCCAGGACGAGCAGGGGGACGACGGCCAGGCCCAGCCAGGGCAGGAACGCCTCCAGCAGACTGCCCAAGTGGCCGGGCCGGTTCGGCAGCACCCGGGGGAACGCGAGCAGCAGCGCCGTCAGCGCCGCGACCGCGGCAAGCACCCGTCCCCGTGTCCAGGCCGACCCGGTCCGCGCCCACCGCGCCGCCCGCCGTCCCGGCACACGCGACCCCGCGCCGTCCGTCACCGGAGTCGCGCCACCGCCCGACCGATCCGCCCGGTCGGCCCGGCCCACCTGGTCCGCCTGGTCCACCCGGCCCATCCGATCCACCCCGCTCCCTCGATCCCGCGCCTCGCTCATCAGGAGGACGAGCGGACCGGGTGAATCAGTTTCACCGGCCATCCGGTTCGGGACGGACCCGGGGTGACGTGACGGAGTGCGCGCCGTGCCCCGGCAAGCGGCCGCCCGCCAGTGGAAGGAGTGCGGCCGCCGTGCGAGTGACCCTGCGGCCTCGCCGTTCCTCGGGGCACGACCATCACATTTACGTTCCCCGGCATGAAACGCACCCGTCTCACCGGCGCCGCGACCGTCTGCGTCCTCTGCCTGGCCTTCGCCGCTCCCGCAGCCGCCGACTACTCGGGCAATCCGCTGGCCGGCTCCAACGGCTTCGGGGTCCTCGTCCAGGACGATGCCACGCTGGGCAGCACCGAGACCGAGGGCTCCGTGGCCATCGGGGGGAACCTCACCTACGGGCCCGGGTACAACGTCGCCCTGCACACCCCCGGCACGTTCACCGCGCCCGGTGACGCCCGGCCGACGGCCCTGCTCGTGAAGGGCCGGGCCGACCACGCCGCGAGTTCGCCGCAGGGCGTGCTGAAGGTCCTCAGCGACGGCTACGTGAAGATCGGCGACCGGACCGGCTCGTCCGTCGTGGACGCGGACACCAACGGTGCCGACGTCAACACCCAGGTCGTCGCCGAGGGCGCGGGCCACAACTCGACCCCGCGCATCGAGACGACGGTCCGCCAGCCGGTCCTCTCGGTCCTCGACACCGACGGACTCCCCGATCTGGACGCCCTGTTCGCGCAGTTCCGGGACCGTTCGGACGCGATCGACACGTGCGACACCAACGTCGTCCTGCGCGACGACACCGGCACCCCGCTCCCCGACCAGACCGGCTACCCGGCCGGGACCAACGCCTACGTCACCCTCACCGAGGGGCGGACGAACGTCCTCCGGCTCACCGGTGAGCAGCTGAACAACCTCGCCGAGATCACCTTCGACACCCCGCCCACCGCGACCACGCCCTTCGTGGTCGACGTCGACACCACCGGGACCGGCGGGACGTACACCTGGCACATGCCGACCCTCGCCGGAGTGTCGGGCGCCCAGGCCCCGTACATGCTCTGGAACTTCCCCGACGCCACCGACATCACCATGGCGGACGGCGACTCGCTGGAGGGCACGGTCTACGCGCCCCGCGCCCACCTCACCGACATCGACGCCTCCAACATCGAGGGCACGATCGTGGCCCGGCAGCTGACGGCCGGCCCGCTCACCGAGGGCGGTGCCACGTCCGTGAACGCGGGCGAGATCCACGAGTTCCCATTCGCCGCCGACATCGAGTGCGACGACGACGCGTCCCCCTCTCCGTCGCCGTCCCCGACGACGGAGGAGCCGACACCCACCCCGACACCGACGCCGACGCCGACCGACGGGACGACGACCCCGACACCGGCCCCGACGCACACGCACTCCCGGCCCACCCCGCCGCACGGCGGCGACGGAGAGCACCACCACCGGCCTCCGGGCGGCGGGCTCGCCGACACCGGGGCGTCCACCACGCTCTACGCCGCGAGCGGCGCACTCCTGCTCGTCGCCGCCGGTGTGTTCCTGCAAGGACGCCGCCGCCGGCCGCGCCACTGAGCCCGCCGCAGCGGTCAGCGGTCGGGGAAGCGTTCGCCGCACGCGCTGCAGTACGTCGGCGACGGCTCCTGCGCCATCCGGCCGCACTCGGGGCAGACCCGGTCCAGGGCGCAGGGCGCCTCGCCCCCCTCGTACGCCACCGCCGGGGCCGGACCGCGCTTGATCGCGAGGCCCGGGCGGCGGCGGTGGACCGTGAGGTAGGCGAGGCCGTCCGGGCCGGCGGCCAGGGCGCGGCGTGAGGTGCGGGGCAGCCAGGTGACCGTGGTGGGCGCCAGGGTGAGGGGCTCGCCGCCGTCGCCCGGGGTGAGGCGACCGCCGCCCGCGAGGACCACGAGCAGGACGTCGAGGACGTCCTCCTGGTGCTCCCCCACCTCGGCGCCCGGCGGCAGACGGACCAGGTTGGCGTCCAACTCCCGTCCTTCCTGCGCCAGTTGCCACAGCGCTCCGCGATCGTCGGGAGCGGCGGCGGCGAGCAGGTCGCCGAGCACGGCCAGGACCTCGGGAGCGGGAGTGGAATTCACGATTCCCAGGCTACGCCGCCGGGCGGTGCCTCACCCGGCGCCCACCGGGCCCCGGAAAACCGGCGGCCGGACAGCATGATCGCTGTAATCTCCGGCCATGACGCCCACACCGCCCACGACGCCCCTGCCGCCGGAACCGGCGGCGACACCGGGCCCGTCCGACGATTCCGGTGCATCCGACGCCTCCGCCGTCTCCGGCCCGCGCATATCCGCGCCTTCCGGCGCGCCCGCCTCCGCCGCGCCGGACGCCGCCGAATGTCTCGCGCTGACCCGCGGTCTGCGCCGCCGGGGCACCGTCGTGCTGTCGGTGTTCGCCGTCGTCTGGGCCTTCGCCGGTGCGTCCGGGCTGGCGTCGTCGGGTGCCGCCGTGGCCGTCGGAATCGTCGCGGTGGCGCTCACCGCGTCGGCGGTCCTCCTCGCCTACCGCAAGGGGGCCGCCCCCTCGCCCCGCCTGGTGGACCTCCCGCGGAACTGGGCGCGCACCGTCGGCATCGTGAACGGTGTCGAGGTCGTGGCGGTCTTCGCGGTGATCGCGGCGTCCAACGCGTCGGGCCGCCCCGAGTTCATCCCCGCGGCCATCGCCCTCGTGGTGGGCCTGCACTTCTTCCCGCTCGCGCGCTGCTACGACCAGTGGCAGTACAACGGAACGGCCGTACTGCTGACCGTCGTCGGGATCGCCGGCTTCGCGCTCGTCGCGGCCGGCCTGTCGGACGAGAGCGTGCGCGCCGCGGTCGGCCTGGCCTCCGCGGCCGTGCTGTGGGCCTCCGCGTACCACGTCGCGGTCAAGGGCTGAGGACCAGAGGGAGCACCTGGCATGGAACGCCTGCCCGACGAGAAGTACCCGCCGATCGAACCGTACGAGCAGGGCATGCTCGACGTCGGCGACGGCAACCTCATCCACTGGGAGGTGTGCGGCAACCCCGCCGGCAAGCCCGCCCTGGTGGTCCACGGCGGTCCGGGCTCCGGGTGCACGCCCGCTCCCCGGCAGGACTTCGATCCGGACCGCTACCGCGTGGTCCTCTTCGACCAGCGCAACTGCGGCCGCTCCACCCCGCACGCGAGCGACCCGGCCGCCGACATGCGGTTCAACACGACGGACCGTCTGATCGCCGACATGGAGCGGCTGCGCGTGCGGCTGGGCATCGACAAGTGGCTGCTGTACGGGTGGTCCTGGGGCTCCACGCTGATCCTCGCGTACGCCGAGCGGCACCCGGAGCGCGTCAGCGAGATCGTGATCCCGGCCGTCACCACGACCCGTCGCTCCGAGATCGACTGGCTGTACCGGGGCGCGGGCCACTTCTTCCCCGAGGCGTGGGACCGGTTCCGTGCCGGGGTGCCGGAGGCCGCGAGCGACGCGACGCCCGACGTGCTCGCCGCGTACGCCCGGCGGACGGAGAGCCCCGACCCGGAGGTACGGGCCCGGGCCACGGCCGACTGGTGCGCCTGGGAGGACGCGGTGCTCTCCATGGAGGCGTACACCGGACCGCCCCCGTACAGCGGCCGGCCGGGCCGGGCCCAACTGGCGCTGGTGCGGATCTGCGCGCACTACTTCTCCCACGGTGCGTGGCTTGAGGAGGGCGGCCTCATCCGGGACGCGGGGCGGCTGGCGGGAATCCCGGGGGTGCTGGTGCACGGCCGGCTCGACATGGGCGGGCCGCCGGTCACCGCGTGGGAGCTGGCGAAGGCGTGGTCGGACGCGGAACTGACCGTGATCGAGGACGCGGGCCACCTGGGCGGGGCGGCGACGAGCCGGGCGGTCCGGGGGGCGCTGGACCGGTTCGGCGGATCGTAGACCGGTGTACGCGGACGGTTTCGGCGGAGGGCGGCGCCGCCCGCGCGGATCGGCCGGGTACCGCGATGTACTGGGCCGTGCGCCGCTTGTCGGGTCATCATGTACGGGGCGGGCAACGCACGTTGAGCAGGGGGGCGCGAAACCATGCGTGGTGAGGTTCTCGACGGACGGTACCGGCTGACGGAACCGGTGGGTTCCGGCGGCATGGGGCGGGTCTGGCTCGCGGAGGACGAACGCATCGGCCGCAAGGTCGCGGTCAAGGTCCTCTCCCGGCCGGACGGGGACACCTCCGCGACCCGTTTCGCCCGTGAGGCCCGGGTCGTCGGCGGTCTGTCGAGCCCGCACATCGTGACCCTGCACGACTTCGGCGAGGCCCGGGTGGCGGGGGAACGCGTCCTCTACCTCGTCCTGGAGCACCTCCAGGGGCGCGACCTCGGGGCCGTACTGGAGGGCAGCAAGCCGGACCTTCCCTCGCCCGAGGAGGTGCTGGGGTGGGGCGTGGAGATCTGCGCGGGGCTGGAGACCGCGCACCGGGCAGGCATCGTGCACCGTGACATCAAACCGGCCAACATCCTGCTCACCGCGGCCGGCACCATCAAGATCCTCGACTTCGGGATCGCCCGGATGCTGTCGACGGCCGCGGAGATGACCCGTACCGACCTGACCGCCGTCGGCTTCGTGATCGGCACCCCGCTCTACATGTCGCCGGAACAGATCCGGGCGCCCGACGTGCTGGACAGCCGCAGCGATCTGTACTCCCTGGGCTGTCTCCTGCACACGCTGCTCACCGGCGCACCGCCGTTCACCGGTGCCGGTACGGCGGTGCTGGCGCAGCACCTCGGGGACGTCCCGCAACCACTGAGCGCCCGGCGGGCGGAGCTGGCCGGGTTCGGCGGACTCGACGCGCTCGTCATGCGATTACTGTCCAAGGAACCGGATCAGCGTCCCGCGGACGCGGCGGAGACCGCCGCCCTGCTGCGGGCCGCGATCGCCGCCGGGCCGGGCCGGGCGGCACCGTCCGCCGAGGCCGAGGCCACCCCGAGCGTCCTGGGGTCGGTCGCGCACTCCGACTCCGCATCCCCCGCGGCACCGGCCCCGGCCGCACCCGTCCTGCCCGCCCCGCAGGTGGCGTACCCGACGGCTCCGCCCACCGCGCCCTTCCCGCAGCCGATGCCCTCCTACCCGTTCCCGCTGCCGGGCGGCCCGCAGCCCGCGACCGAGCCCGAGCGGCTGCGGATCGCCGGGCGGACGTCGCGCGACGGCACGGTCTCCACCCGTACGGTCGCGGCCACCTGGCTCGCCGGTGCGGGCACGGCCCTGGTCATGGGGCTGCTCCTGATGACGTGCACACCGGCCGGGCCGCAGGCGGCTCTCCTCGGGACCGTCGCCGCCGGGCTGGGTGGCATGGCCGCCGCCCAGGGATTCACCAACATCTTCGACCCGCAGGACAAGTCGCTGTTCCACCGGTTCGTGTCCGCGCTCCTGCTCGCTCTGCCCCTCGGTATCGCCGGGACGGCGATGAACCAGGCGGCGACGGACGAGGTCTCCACGCGCTTCATCGGGTTCGCCTTCGTGGCCTGTCTCGCGGCGCTGACGCTGGGCGTGCTGCTCGCGGACCAGCTCATCGCCCGGCTGGGCCTCTCGCCGCGGGCGGCGCTCATCCTGTCCATGAGCGGCTGGGTCAACGGCCTCGTGGCCTGGGGGATGCTCGCCTACCGCTCCCCGCTGGAGACCATCGGCGCGCTGCCCGTCGCCTGCGGCATCTGGATCGTCACCGCGGCCCTGCTGGGCCAGATCCTGGCCCCGTCCGGGCACCGGAACGGCCGGACGGTCTGAGTGCGCGCGGCACCCGGGACCGCCCGGCCGGCCGGGTCTACCAGGCGAAGGCCTCCGGCGACGGGCCCGGGCCCGGGAAGATCTCGTCGAGCGCGGAGAGCAGCTCGTCCGAGAGTTCCAGGTCGACCGCGCGCACCGCGGACTCCAGCTGCTCCAGCGTGCGCGGGCCGCTGATCGGACCCGTGACACCCGGCCGGGTCAGCAGCCAGGCCAGGCCCACCTCGCCCGGCTCCAGGCCGTGCTTGTCGAGCAGGTCCTCGTACGCCTGGATCTGCTTCCGGGCCGTGGGGTCGGCGAGCGTCTCGGCGGACCGGCCGGAGGTCGAGCGCGCGGACCCGCCGCCCGTGCTCTCCTTGCGGATCGCACCGCCGAGGAGACCGCCGTGCAGCGGCGACCACGGGATGACGCCGAGGCCGTACTCCTGCGCGGCCGGGATGACCTCCATCTCCGCGCGGCGCTCCGCGAGGTTGTAGAGGCACTGCTCGCTGACCAGACCGAACGAACCGCGGGCGCGGGCCGTCTCGTTGGTCTGGGCGATCTTCCAGCCGGCGAAGTTGGACGAGCCCGCGTAGAGGATCTTGCCCTGCTGGATCAGGACGTCGACGGCCTGCCAGATCTCGTCGACCGGGGTGTCACGGTCGATGTGGTGGAACTGGTAGAGGTCGATGTGGTCCGTCTGGAGCCGCTTGAGGCTGGCGTCGACGGCACGCCGGATGTTCAGCGCGGAGAGCTTGTGGTGGTTGGGCCAGGCGTCGCCTTCGGCGGCCATGTTCCCGTACACCTTCGTGGCCAGGACCACCTTGTCCCGGCGGTCGCCGCCCTTGGCGAACCAGGTGCCGAGGATCTCCTCGGTGCGGCCCTTGTTCTCGCCCCAGCCGTAGACGTTGGCGGTGTCGAAGAAGTTGACGCCCGCGTCGAGCGCCGCGTCCATGATGGTGTGGCTGTCCGGCTCATTGGTCTGCGGACCGAAGTTCATCGTGCCCAGTACGAGGCGGCTGACTTCGAGTCCCGTGCGTCCCAGATGTGTGTACTTCATGGGACCCAAGCCAACGCCTTCGAGTCCGCTCGAAGCAAGCACTCGTCCGCATCCGCGCGAACGGTCAGTCCTCCAGTCCGGCCAGGGTCTCGGCCAGCCAGCCCAGCTCCGCCTCACTGGTCGCGCGGGCGATCCTCAGCAGGCCCCGGCGGAAGGGGTCGTCGAACGCCTCGGCGCCGAGCGGCCGCTCCCCCTCGTAGAAGAAACTGCTGGGCTCCTCCAGGAACGTCAGCCGCCTGCGCAGCACGGCGGCCTGCCCGGCCGGGTCCGCGAGGTGGCGCAGGAAGGCGAGGACGGTGAACCAGCGGTTCTCGTCGCTGATGTCCAGCTCACCGGCATCGCGCAGCCGGCGGAGCAGCTCGTCGCGGCCCCCGCCGGTGAGGGTGAGGGTGTGCCGGGGCGCGGCTCTGGTACCGGGTTCGGTGCGGCGGTCGAGCAGGCCGGCGCGCTCCAGCCGCTTGATCGCGGGGTAGAGGGTGCCGTCGGCGATCGGGCGCACATGGCCGGTGAGGTGGGCGACCCGCCGCTTCAGTTCGTACCCGTGCAGCGGCTGCTCGTACAGAAATCCCAGGATGGCCAGTTCCAGCATTCCCGTATCTTCCCCCATGTCGTTATACCTCGGCATCGATATATAGTCCCATCGATACTTAGGCGAGGCATCGGGATCCGAGGAGGAGACATGCAGGACGCACAGGTGACGGCCGGCGGCGCGCGTATCCGGTGGGTGGACATCGCGGGCCACGACACCACCGCGCCGCCCCGGCTCTATCTGCACGGACTCGGTGCCTCCAGCGGCCCCTACTTCACGGCGAGCGCCACCCACCCGCTGCTCGCCGGCGGCCGCGCCCTGCTGATGGACCTGCTCGGCTTCGGCATCAGCGACCGGCCCACGGACTTCGTCTACACCCTGGAGGACCACGCGGACGCCGTCGCGAACGCGCTGGAGACGGCCGGGGTCCGGGACGCGGAAGTCGTCGCGCACAGCATGGGCGGCGCGGTGGCGATCGTCCTCGCGGCCCGCCACCCGCACCTGGTGGCACGGCTGGTGCTGGTGGACGCGAATCTCGACCCGGTCGTCCCGTCGCCGGTGCCGCCGGCGGGCAGCAGCGGCATCGCCGCGTATACGGAGGAGGAGTTCCTGGCCCACGGCCGGGACGAGGTCCGTGAGCGGGTGGGCGCGCACTGGTGGTCGACCATGCGGCTCGCCGGGCCCGAGGCCCTGCACCGCAGCGCGGTCCACCTGGCGCGCGGGACGACGCCGACGATGCGGGCACTCCTGCTGGAGCTGCCGATCCCGGTGACGTACCTGCGCCCGGAGAGCGACGGTCCGCTGCCGGGCGAGGACGCGCTCACGGCGGGCGGGGTACGCGTGATCGCGGTCCCGGACTGCGGGCACAACATCATGCTCGACAACCCCGGGGCGTTCGCGAAGGAGACGGCGCGGGGGTTCAGCTGAGGCGGGCCGTCATCAGCCGACCGCGGCCGCCACGGCGACGACGGCGAACATCAGCACAAGCACGGCGGCCATGATGCGGTTTCTGGTCTGCGGGTCCACCCGTCGAGCGTAACCGCCCCGCTCACCGTCCCAGCGGCCAGGCCCGCACCACCTCGTACCGCGGCTGCTCCCCCGGCACCCCGTCCACCGGCAGATGACTGCGTACGAGACTGAGCTCACCGGCCTCCCAGCGCAGGCCCTCGAAGCCTTCCAGGGCAGCGGTGAACGGGGTCAGGTCCGCCGGGACGCGGCTGCGGGCCAGGGTCAGGTGCGGGGTGTAGCGGCGGTGCTCCTCCATCGGTACCCCGGCCCGGCGCGCGGCGGCGTGGGCGCGCTCGGCCAGCAGCCGCAGGGCGTCGAGCGCGCCCGCGGCCCCCGCCCACAGCGCCCGTCCGTCGAACCGGCCGCCGCCGTGGACGCGCATCCCGAACGCCTCGGTCCGGTGCGCGGCCCGCTCCAGCCGGCCGTACAGGTCCGGCAGCAGGTCCTCGTCGACCTCCCCGAGGAAGGCCAGCGTGTAGTGCCAGCCCGGGGTCCCGGTCCAGCGCAGGGTGTCGGCGCCGGGCAGGGAGCGCAGCCGGACCACGGCACGGCGCAGCTCCTCGACCGCGGGGGCCGGTGGCAGGACGGCGGCGAAGAGTCTCATGCGGCGAGTCTGGCAGGACCCGGCGCGCCGTCCTGCGCGTACGGCCCCGCCCGATTCCCCGGGCGGGGCCGTGTCACGTCCGTACGGGCGGCTCTCAGGCCGCCGTCGCCAGCTGCTCGCGCGGGACGAACCGCACGTGCGGGCGGCCCGGGCGCAGGTCGACCTTGAGGCGCAGGCCGCCGACGCGGGCCAGCATGAGGCCGACACCGAGCGCGGCCACCAGCGAGAACGCCCCGCCGACCGCCATTCCGGTCCGGACGCCGTACGCGTCGCTGATCCAGCCGACGATCGGGGCGCCCACCGGCGTACCCCCGGCGAAGACCATCATGTACAGGCTCATCACCCGACCTCGCATGGCCGGGTCGGCCGCCATCTGCACGCTGGTGTTCGCGCTGATGTTGGTCGTCAGGCCGATCATGCCGATCGGGACCAGCAGGATCGAGAACAGCCAGACGGACGGCGAGACGGAGGCGATGATCTCCAGCAGACCGAACGCCGTACCGGCGGCCACCAGCATCCGCAGCCGCGAGGAGCGGCGGCGGGCTGCGAGCAGGGCGCCGACCAGGGAGCCGGCCGCCATCAGGATGTTGAAGAACGAGTACATCCCGGCGCCGCCGTGGAAGACCTCGTCCGCGAAGGCAGTCAGCCAGATCGGGAAGTTGAAGCCGAACGTACCGACGAAGCCGACGAGGACGATCGGCCAGATCAGCTCCGGGCGGCCGGAGACGTACCGCAGGCCTTCGCGCAGCTGCCCCTTGGCACGCGGCACGACGACGGCCTTGTGCAGCTCGCTGGTCCGCATCATCATCAGGCCGACGAGCGGCGCGAGGAACGACAGTCCGTTGAACATGAAGGCCCAGCCGCTGCCGACCGAGGTGATCAGCACACCCGCGACGGCGGGACCGATGAGCCGGGCGGACTGGAAGTTCGCCGAGTTCAGGCTGACCGCGTTCCGCAGCTGGGCGGGGCCGACCATCTCGGAGACGAACGACTGGCGGGCCGGGTTGTCCACGACCGTGACCATGCCGAGCAGGAACGCGATCAGGTAGACGTGCCACACCTGGACCACGCCGGAGAGCGTGAGGACGGCGAGCGCGATCCCGCACAGGCCGAGTGCCGCCTGGCTGAAGAGCAGGAGCTTGCGCTTCGGGAGACGGTCGGCGATGACGCCGCCGTACAGGCCGAAGAGAAGCATCGGGAGGAACTGGAGTGCCGTGGTGATGCCGACGGCGGCGGCGGACCCGGTGAGGCTCAGGACGAGCCAGTCCTGCGTGATGCGGGACATCCAGGTACCGGTGTTGGAGATCACGGCGCCGGTTGCGAACAGGCGGTAGTTACGGATCTTCAGCGACGAGAAGGTCCCGCCGGGCTTGCTCTCGTGGGTGGAAGTCGGTGCGGGGGCGGAGTCTGCTCCGGATCCCGTACTCAAAAGGGTTCGCCTCCTCGGGCGTGGACATTGCGCTGACTGACAAGGATGCGGCGGTGGGGGCGGTGCGCCGGTTCTGTCCGGCGCGGCCGGCTCCGCTACAGGTGGGCGAGCTTCTCCAGCACGGGCGCCGCGTTGCGCAGCGTTTCCCACTCGTCCTCGTCCAGGCCTTCGGCGAGGGTGGTCAGCCAGGCGTTCCGCTTGTTGCGGCTCTCCGCGAGCATGGCCTCGGCCTGCTCGGTCTGGCTGACCATCTTCTGGCGACGGTCATCGGGGTGCGGTTCCAGTCTGACAAGACCCTTCGCTTCCAGCAGCGCGACGATGCGGGTCATCGACGGCGGCTGCACATGCTCCTTGCGGGCCAGCTCACCGGGGGTGGCGGAACCGCAACGGGCGAGTGTGCCGAGCACCGACATCTCGGTCGGGCTCAGCGACTCGTCGACGCGCTGGTGCTTCAGGCGCCGGCCGAGCAGCATGACGGCGGAACGAAGGGAGCTCACGGCGGCGGCACTGTCGCTGTCGTGGATCAGGTCAGGCATGTTTGTTAGCGTAACTCATTACCTACCCTAAAGACCACTCGGTGGTACACGCGCGAGAGCGGAATCACCAATCGATCACCCAAACGAGTGAGTCGGCTGCGGAAAGTCACGCGCGCCGGGCCCGGGGGACGTAACCCTGCATGCCATGGGATCGACAGTGCTCAGCCTGCGGATAGACGGTGAGCTGCTCGACCGGCTCAAGCAGCACGCCGCCAGACGCGGAATGAGCGTCCAGGACTATGTGGTCCGGACGCTCATTCGCGACGACTTCGACGAGCGCTTCCAGGCGGCCGTCGACGAGACGGAGAAGTTCTACGGGGCGGAGGGGGCCCGGGCCGAGGAGGTCACCTGACGGAGACCTCCCGGGCCGGGCGCCCGCGTACCCCGGGGATCACGTGAGGCCGAGCGCCGGCATCGCGTAGTAGAAGACGAAGACCGCCGACACCACGTACATGGCGACCGGCACCTCGCGACCGCGGCCGGCGGCCAGCCGCAGCACGCAGAACGCGATGAAGCCGATGCCGATGCCATTGGTGATCGAGTACGTGAACGGCATCATGACCATGGCGAGGAAGGCCGGGATCGCGAGCGTGTAGTCGCTCCAGTCGATGTCCCGGACCGAGCCCGCGATGATCAGGAAGCCGACCGCCAGCAGCGCCGGAGTGGCCGCCTGCGAGGGGACCATGGTCGCCAGCGGGGTGAGGAACAGCGCCGCCGTGAACAGCAGACCCGTCACCACGCTCGCGAAGCCGGTGCGGGCTCCCTCACCGACACCCGCCGTGGACTCCACGAAGCAGGTCGAGGCGGACGAGGAGCTCGCACCGCCCGCGGCGACCGCGATGCCGTCGACGAACAGCACCTTGTTGATGCCGGGGAAGTTGCCGTCCTTGTCCGTCAGCTTGGCCTCGTCGCCGACACCGAGGATGGTGCCCATCGCGTCGAAGAAGCAGGACAGCAGCACGGTGAAGACGAACAGGACACCGGTGAGGACACCGACCTTGTCGAAGCCGCCGAACAGGCTGACGTCGCCGATCAGCCCGAAGTCCGGCGAGGCGACCGGATTGCCCGGCCACTCCGGCACCGTCAGGCCCCAGGCCGCGCCCGGCAGGTCGGCGATCGCGTCGATGATCAGCGCGACGACCGTCATCGCCACGATGGAGATCAGGATCGCGCCCGGCACCTTGCGGACGATCAGCGCGAGGGTGAGCAGCGCGCCGAGGACGAAGACCAGGACCGGCCAGCCGTTGAGGTGACCGTCGTTGCCGAGCTGGAGCGGCACGGTGGTGTGCGCGACGTCCGGGATGCGGGAGACGAAGCCCGAGTCGACCAGACCGATCAGCAGGATGAACATGCCGATACCGATCGCGATGCCCTTGCGGAGCGAGGTCGGTACGGCGTTCATGACGCGTTCGCGCAGCCCGGTCGCGACCAGCAGCATGACCACGATGCCGGCGAGGACGACCATGCCCATCGCGTCGGGCCAGCTCATCCGGGGGGCGAGCTGGAGGGCGACGACGGTGTTGACGCCGAGGCCCGCGGCCAGCGCGATCGGCACGTTGCCGATGACGCCCATGAGGAGCGTGGAGAACGCCGCCGTCAGCACGGTCGCGGTGACCAGCTGGCCGCTGTCGAGCTGGTGGCCGTACATGTCCTTCGCGCTGCCGAGGATGATCGGGTTCAGCACGATGATGTAGGCCATCGCGAAGAAGGTCGCGAATCCGCCGCGGATCTCACGCGCGACCGACGACCCCCGCTCGGAGATCTTGAAGAAACCGTCCAGGCCGCCGGCGGACCCGGGGGACGGAGGCGGGGTGGAGTCGACCGGAGCGGTGGCCGAGGGGGACATGTATGACCTCAGTCGTACGTAGAGGGGGTAAATGCGGTCAGCTTTGGACGTTCACACGAATAATTCGAGACAGTCGTAAGCAGATTCAGTATGAATACATAAGGCGAAGATCGCTATCTCCGCGCGTAGACCCTTGGGCCGACTGGCCCGACGGCCTTTACGTACGCGCCGCATACACTGGCGGCATGGCGAAGTGGACACCGAAGCACGAGGCACCCGAGCCCCTGGAGGGGCCGGTCGTCGCGACCATCACCGGCGGCACGATCCTCTGGTTCGTCCTCTTCCTGGTCCAGCTCCCCTTCTACGGCTGGTTCGACGACCACGGACACCTGTGGTGGGTGTGGACCTGCCTGGCCGGTGCGGGGCTCGGACTGATCGGCATCTGGTACGTACGGGGCCGCGACGCGGCACTCAAGCGCGCCGCCGCCGCGGGCGACGACTCCGCGGAGACCCCGGGCGCCACCGCCTGAGACCCGGCACCACCACCCGTGCGGGGACGCCCGCACCGGGGCCGTACTGCCACGGGACCATTCGCCTCCTCCCCCGGTCTGATCTTCCGGCCCCCCGGCGGGTGAACCGGACGTTCCGCCCGTACCGTCGGAACCATGACTCAGCGGGCACCCGACCCCTCAGGGGATGAGCCGGACGGCTCCTCAGGACCTCCCGGCGCCGACCGGCCGGTGTTGATCGACGCCGGTTCCGAGCTCGACCCGGTCCACCCGGTCGAGCTGCCCGCCGACGGCCGCGGGCTCACCGCCGCCGAGGTCGCCGAGCGGATCGCCCGGGGCGAGGTCAACGACGTGCCCGTGCGCTCCTCCCGGTCCGTGACCGAGATCGTCCGCGCCAACGTCTTCACCCGGTTCAACCTGATCATCGGCGTGCTCTGGGTGATCATGCTGTTCGTCGCGCCCATCCAGGACAGCCTGTTCGGGTTCGTGATCATCGCCAACACCGGCATCGGCATCGTGCAGGAGTGGCGGGCCAAGAAGACCCTGGACAGCCTCGCGGTCATCGGCGAGGCGAAACCCACGGTGCGCCGCGACGGCGTGGCCGCCGAGATCTCCACCTCCGAGATCGTCCTCGGCGACCTCGTCGAACTCGGCCCCGGCGACAAGGTCGTGGTGGACGGCGCCGTCGCCGAGGCCGACAGCCTGGAGATCGACGAGTCCCTGCTCACCGGCGAGGCCGACCCGGTGCTGAAACGGGCCGGCGACCCCGTCATGTCCGGCAGCTTCGTCGTCGCGGGCGGCGGCGCCTTCACCGCCACCAAGGTCGGCCGCGAGGCCTACGCCGCACAGCTCGCCGAGGAGGCCTCCCGCTTCACGCTCGTCCAGTCCGAGCTGCGCAGCGGCATCTCGACCATCCTCAAGTACGTCACCTGGATGATGATCCCGACCGCGATCGGCCTGATCATCAGCCAGCTCGTCGTCAAGGACAACAACTTCAAGGACTCGATCGCCCGGACCGTCGGCGGCATCGTCCCGATGATCCCGGAAGGGCTGGTCCTGCTCACCTCGGTCGCCTTCGCGATCGGAGTCGTACGGCTGGGGCGCAAACAGTGCCTCGTCCAGGAACTCCCCGCCATCGAGGGCCTGGCCCGGGTCGACGTCGTCTGCCTCGACAAGACCGGCACCCTCACCGAGGGCGGCATGGACGTCACCGAGGTCCGCGCGCTGAACGGGTCGGACGAGGCGTACCTGCACCGGGTGCTGGGCGCGCTCGGCGCCTCCGACCCCCGGCCCAACGCCAGCCTCCAGGCCATCATCGACGCGTACCCGTCCCCCGACGGGCAGAGCTGGGACGTCACCCAGGCCCTGCCGTTCTCCTCGGCCCGCAAGTACAGCGGCGCCGCGTTCGACGAGGGCGGGGGGCGGTCGTCGTCCTGGCTGCTGGGAGCCCCCGACGTGCTGCTGCCCGAGGCCGACCCGACACTCACCGAGATCGAGCAGCTCAACGAACAGGGCCTGCGGGTGCTGCTCCTGGCCCGGGTGCGGGGCGAGCTGGACGCACCGGACATCGCCGCCGGGGCCGCGCCGGGCGCGCTGATCGTCCTGGAGCAGCGGCTGCGGCCCGACGCCGGGGAGACCCTCGCCTACTTCGCCGACCAGCGGGTCGCCACGAAGGTGATCTCCGGCGACAACGCCGTCTCGGTCGGCGCCGTCGCCGCGAAGCTCGGGCTGCCGGGCGCCGAACACACCCTGGACGCGCGCAAGCTGCCCACCGACCCGGACGCGATGGCCACCGCCATGGAGGAGAACACGGTCTTCGGCCGGGTCACCCCGCAGCAGAAGCGGGAGATGGTCGCCGCCCTCCAGTCGCGCGGCCACACCGTCGCGATGACGGGCGACGGCGTCAACGACGTCCTCGCCCTGAAGGACGCCGACATCGGCGTCTCGATGGGCTCGGGCTCGGAGGCGACCCGCGCGGTCGCCCAGATCGTGCTGCTGAACAACAGCTTCGCGACGCTGCCGTCCGTCGTCGCCGAGGGGCGCCGCGTCATCGGCAACATCACCCGGGTCGCCACCCTGTTCCTGACGAAGACCGTGTACTCGGTGCTGCTGGCCGTCCTGGTGGTCTGCTTCCAGGTCGAGTACCCGTTCCTGCCCCGCCATCTGACGCTGCTGTCGACGCTGACGATCGGTATCCCGGCGTTCTTCCTGGCGCTGGCCCCCAACAAGGAGCGGGCCCATCCGCACTTCGTGCGCCGCGTCATGCGGTACGCGATCCCGTCCGGCACCATCGCGGCCGCCGCCACCTTCGTGATGTACCTGATCGCCCGGCACCACTACTCCGGCACCGGTGCACTCGACGCGGAGACCAGCGCGGCGACCCTCACGCTGTTCCTGGTCTCGATGTGGGTCCTGGCGATCATCGCCCGCCCCTACACCTGGTGGCGGATCTGCCTGGTGGCCGCGATGGGCCTGGCGTTCCTGGTCGTGCTCGTGGTGCCGTGGCTCCAGGACTTCTTCGCCCTGAAGCTGGTGGGCACCACGATGCCGTGGACGGCGGTGGGCATCGCCGTGGTCGCCTCGGTCGCCCTGGAGTACACCTGGCGCCTGGTGGGCCGGCGCTTCCCGGTGTAGCGGGAAGCACCGGCGCGCGCGGGCTACTTCACGTCGACGAAGTCGGCCGCGGAGGTCGCCGCCGGGGTGGTGGCCGTACCGGCGAAGCTGTAGCGCCAGTAGCCGTCGGCCGAGGCCTTGACCGTGGTCTTCAGGCTGCCGGTGCTGTTCGTCTTCACCGTCTTCACCGTGGTGTACGTCTTGCTGCCCTTCTTGCAGAACTGCAGCCTGACCGACTGGGCGGTGTAGCCGTGGTACTTGAAGTCGTCCCAGCTGGCCCGGGCCAGCTTGCCCGTGACGGTGAGGGTCTTCCCCTTCCTCACCGGCTCGGGGGAGGCGTTCACGCTCTGCGTCGCCGCCCGCTGGAACTTGAAGGAGCGGGCCTTCTGCGTCCAGATGTAGTCGCCGTCCCGGGCGTCCACCCACGCGTCGACGTACCAGGTGCCGGCGTAGTCGTTGGAGTACATGAGGTCGACCTTGGGGTCGACCGTGAACGTCGCGGTGCAGGTGCTGCCGGAGCAGCGGGTGCTGCTCGTGTCGAGGTAGCCGAACCCCGGTCCGTGCAGGGAGATGTCGGCTGCCGCGATCCCCGAGTCGTCCCTGGCGGTCACGGACACGGTGAACTTCTTGACGAGGCTCGTGCCGACGACCACGTTCTTGCCGCCGTTGACCGTGACCTTGGTGATGGCGGTGTCGCCGTACCCGCCGTCGGCCTGGGCGGCCGGCACGGCGAGGGCCGTCAGGGCCAGGGCGCCGATCGCGACGGCGGCAGAGGTGCGCATGCGCATGTGTGTGTCCCCGGAGGAAAGGGCCCCGGTCCGCGGGCGGGCGGCTGGGGCCGGTCGGTCTGTCGAGTCGGTGACTCGACAGACCAGACGAGGAACACATGTGAAGGGTTGTGCGAGAGTATGAAGATTTTGCGGAGGCCGCCCATATCGGTCCGCCCGCGGCGGGCCGGGAAGCGTCCCGGCCGTCAGTCGAACCAGCGGTCCCGGGCCAGTTCCTCCGTGCGGGACGGGTCCTCCAGCAGGGCCGCGACCTCGAAGCGGCGCGGCCACTGACCGGCCGCCCAGGCCAGGCCCGCGGCGACGCCCTCCAGGGTCGAGGCGTGGACGACGCCGTCCGGGGTGCGGCGCCAGTCCAGTTCGACGCCGCCCGCCCGCAGTTCGCCGTGCTCGACGTACGTGTCCGGGGTGCCGGCGCCGAGCAGGATGCGGACCGGCTCCGGGACCCGGTGCTCCTCGCCCTCGGTCGTCACCGCCGCCTCGACGCTCTCGCCGAGCCGCCGCACCTGGAAGAGATCGGCCAGCTCCGCCGCGTTGGCAGGGGCGACCGGCAGGAGTGCCACACCGCCGGTCAGCGGCAGCAGGTCCGGGGCGTCCGCGATCATCGCGTCCGCCGCGTCGACGACCCGCACCTCGCCGTCGACGACGGCCCGCAGCTCGTCGGGCAGCGTGACCTGCTCCGGGTCGAGGTCGGCCAGCGCCGTGTACAGGGAGTGCAGTTGTACGGGAGAGACCGGGCGCTCCTCGTCCGCGAGCCGGCCGAGGAGTTCGGCCGCACCGCCGGGCTCGTCCAGCAGCGCGGCGACCGAGGTCCGCACGCCGAGGGCGCGCAGCACCTGCGCGTCGTCGAAACCGGTCGCGTCGGCGGAGTCGTACAGGCCCGCGAGCCGGGGATCGCCGCCGTGGGCGCGCAGACCGGCGGGGCGACGGCCGTCCAGCACCGGGTGGTCGCGCAGCCACCACGCCGTGTAGGGGCGCACGGACTGCGTCGTGCCGTCCGGGAGCAGCACGCGCACCGGCTGGGTCAGCGCGTCGCGCAGCGGTGGCTGGGCGAGGAGGGCGAGCGCCTGCGGCCAGGCGTCGTCGTCGACGAGGTCGAGGTCGCGGACGGCGACGAGTTCGGTGGCGACCGGCGGCACGGGGGTGTCGGGCAGCTGGTCGAGGATGTCCTCGCACCACACGTCGACGGCGTCCAGCAGTCCGGCGTCGTCGGGTTCGGCGAAGTCACTGTCGCGGGGCTCCAGTTCGTCCGGGTCGAGCACCACGTCGGTGGCCCGGACGAGCGCGAACGTGGCGAGCACCCCGCACGCGGTGAGCGCCTGCTTGCCCCAGCGGGCGGCCAGGTCCGCGTCGCAGTGGGCGAGTTCGCCCTCGCGCATGACGGCGGCGAACGGGCTGCCGGGCAGCACGAGTTCCCCGGCCGGTGCGAGCTCGCCGTCCTCGTCGGGCAGGGCGAGCGCGCCGAGCCAGGGCTCGTCGCCGGGTGCCAGGTCGGCGTCCCGGACCAGGGTCAGGACGGTCTCCACGAGCTCGTCGCCGTCCAGCGCGTCCTCGTCCCAGATCTCGCCCGCGTCCAGCGAACCGGCGACGGCGGCCCGCACCTGCGGGGTCGTCAGCACGGCGCGCGGGGTGGCGGGCAGGGCGCCCAGCTTCTCCAGGAGCGGGTGCGCGGCGTCCGGATGGGCGACCTTCAGGCCGAGCCGGCCGAGCCGGTCCAGGACCGGGCCGGTCAGCGCGTCGGGCAGCGGGAGCAGGATCTGCCGGGGGCCGATCGTCGTCCGGGGGACGGCCGGGGCCTCCGGGTCCGGGCCCGGCGACTCCGTTCCGGCGAGCGGCACCGGAAGGCCGGAGAGCCGGTCCGGGTCGACACCGGCCAGGCTGTCGTACAGCCGCCGCCACCAGCCGGGGTCGCGCTCCAGACCCGCGAGCCGGTCGATCGCCTCGGTCAGCGGGACGCGCGCGACGCCGAGCGTCCGCAGCTCGCTGCGGCGCTCAAGCCCCGCCGGCAGCAGGCAGGGCAGCACCTCGGCGAGCACGGCGACCGTCTCGGCGCCGACGCCCTCCAGCACCTCGGCCTCGATCGGCCGCAGCGCGGTGGTGGCCTTGCGGGCGCTCCCGACGCCCGCGTCCCAGTCGTCCCACCGGTCGGGTTCGGCGGCGGGGTCGCGCGGGGCGGCGGGCTCCAGGAACGCGACGCGCGGCAGCCGCTCCAGCACGGCACCCCGCAACGCACCGTCCAGCTCGCCCTTGCCGAGCGGTCCGGGCACCAGGCCGATCGTGGCGACGGTCACCGGCTGCCAGTCGGCGAGCAGTTCCGCGTACGCGTCGGCCGCGCGCTGCACCAGGAAGTCGGTGAGCGGGCCGGGCGCGGGGTGGCGCCGGGTGGTGTCCAGCGGCAGCGAGGCGATGAGCAGCGCCGGGATGCCGAGGGGTTCGTCAGTGGGCGTCGGGGCGTGCACGACGGGGGCGGTACGGGGGTGGACCGGGGCGCCCTCCGCGTCCACGGGGACGGCCCAGGTCACCGACCAGTGCGGGCGCAGCCGTTCCTCCAGCGGACGGTCGGCCAGCAGCGCGGGCTCGACGGGGCCGTGGTGGGTGACGGTGCGCCAGCGGTTCGTGCCGTGCGCGGAGTCCTCGACGTGCGTGTACGGGCCGTGCTGCGCGCGGCGCAACGTCCGTACGGCGTCCGGGGTTTCGATGACGATCTCGTCCAGGCCGCCGAGCGTGAGCAGCAGCGCGTCGTCCACGGCGGCGAGCAGCCGGCCCACCAGGTCCTCGGCGACGCCGTCGCGCAGCGGCAGGACGACGACGGTGTCGTAGCCGTCGGGGGCGGTGCCCTCGGCGGGCAGCGGGAGCCGCAGCAGCGGTACGTGTCCGTCGCGGCGGCGCAGCTCGTCGCCGAGGCCGGGGCTGCCGACGGCCGCTTCGCGGGCGAGGTCGCGGGCCTCGGCGAGGGACCAGCGGACGCCGCCGTGCCTGCCGACGACGGCCGGTTCGTCGCTCACCGCGAGCACGGCGGCGAACCCGACGCCGAACCGTCCGACGGCCCCCTCGTGCCCCTCGCGCTTGGCGGAGGCCCGCAGGGTGGACAGCGACTCCACGCCGGTGGCGTCCAGGGGGGCGCCGGTGTTCGCGGCGGCGAGGACCGCCGGGGCGATCGCGGTCGCCGGGTGCAGGGTCAGCCGGAGCCGGCCGGGCACGCGGGCGCGGGCGGCGGCGTCGGCGGCGTTCTGGGCCAGCTCGACGACGAGGCGGTCGCGGTAGCCGCCGAGCGCGAGGTCCTCCTCGGCGTTGGCGTCCTCGCGGAAGCGGGCGGGGCCGGCGCCCCAGGCATCGAGCACGCCGCGTCGCAGCCGTGCGGTCCCGAACGGGTCGGCCCCCTCGGTCGCATTCATGCTCACGCCGTGACTCCCTCATCCGTGGTCCCTGGATCCGGTTACGCGTACCCAGCGCTGCCCATTGTGCGCCCGAAGCTACCGGCTCTTCGCCGGTGCGGGGTTTCGTGGCTGGGGGTTCCGTCCTCAATCGCCGGACGGGCTTGTGTGCGGGTGCCCCGCGGGGTGCGCCTTCGTCCGGTGGGTGGGGGTGGGTGCCCTCCGGGGCGTCTCCTCAAAAACTGGCGTGGCAACCGGAGACGTAGCGGGGGCCGGGTAGTACGCCATTTTTCTGCGGGGACCCCCCTGCACGCCCCCACCCGGCCCGCCATGCGTCTGAACACCGGCCCAGCTTTCTGCCGCAGACGCTCGGCGGCCGGGTCCGGGGCCGTGCAGGGGAGTCCCCGCAGGACGACGAACGGATACCGGGCTCCCGCCGCGTGGGACTGGAAACGTTCGTCGTTTGAGGAGACGCCCCGGAGGGGCACCGGACCCCCACCCACCGGGGAACGGCGCCCCGGGTCGCGGGGAACCCGCACCAACAAGCCCGTCCGGCGATTGAGGACGGAACCCCGCACCAAGGACCGGGGCACGGAAGGCGCACGCTGCCGCCCGCCCAAGGGCCCCGCCTCAGGAGTGGCCGAGGTCCGCCGTCGGGGCGTCCGGTTCCGCCGGCACCGAGCCGGAGTCCCGCGCCGGTCGCAGCGGGTACTCGTCCACCTGCATCGTGTCCAGCGCATGCGGCGCCGGCTTCGGCGGCTTCGGCATCACCGCGGCCTCCGAATGCCCACCGCAGCCGTACGACAGGGACACCACGTGCCCGTCCGCCGGACCGAACTCGTTCGCGCAGACCCCGAAGGCCTGCTTCAGGGAACCCGCGAGCGGCACCAGGAAGGCGCACGACACACACGTCGCCGGGGCCGCCTGGGCCATCGGCGTCTTCGCGCCGAAGCCCTCGTCCCAGCGGTCGGCCGCCGCGTGCAGCCCGTACCGGGACAGCACCCGCGCACGCCGCATGCCCAGCTCGTCCGCGACGGCCGCGATCGAACCGCGGCGCGGCGGCTCCGGGCGCGTCGTCAGTTCCGCGTCCTCGGACTCGACGAGGTCGGCCAGCTCGCCCGAGACCGCGGAGTTCGGCGGCACCTCGTCCTCGCCGGTGTAGCCCGGCTCCAGGCGCAGGTCGTCCGCCTCGGTGGGCAGCAGGTCGCCCGGCCCCATGTCGCCCGGCCGCAGCCGCTCGCTCCACGGCACCCACTCCGGCGCGAGCAGCGCGTCGGTGCCCGGCAGCAGGACCGTCTCGTCCAGCGTGACGTTCTTCGCGCGGGAGGCCCTGGCGACCGTCACCGCCCAGCGCCAGCCCCGGTAGGCCGGGTCCTTGCACTCGAAGTAGTGCGTGACGACCCGGTCCCCCTCGGGGATCACGGCCACATGCTCGCCCACCACCCCGGGCGCGGCCGCTTCCTCGGCCGCCGCGCGGGCGAGGTCTACCGCCTCGGCGCACAGACGGTCGGGAACGGGGGTACGGGCCGTACGGCTTCGCGTCGTCGCAGCACTCACAGGTCTCGCTTCTCTCCTACGCCAGTCTCACGAGCGCGCCAGCACATCCATCGATTTCGGCCATTCGGTTGCGGGCGGAGCGGACCTGGGGGCCGCGTCGACGTCCACACCCGTTTGTGCCTGCCTCGGGCGCACCTTCTTCGATCCATTCTGCGGGATCGCCGAGAGGCGCGCGGCCAAGAACAACCGCCGGTGGCGCGCTACGCACGCTACCCTCTCCGCCGCTCCCCGCCCACCTGCCCGTCCCAAACGACGCCGTATCCGACACCGTATTGCGCGGGAAGCGCGCTCCGCTGCCCTCTTGATCCGGGCCGCCGCACCCCCTGCGACCTGCCCGATCACTCACCCGACAGGGCGGTGGACCACGCGCCCCGCGCCGATCTCGGTTCGCGATGCCGGGGACTGGGGCACTATGACCAAGTGGCTTCTGCCAGGTCGCACGACGAATCCGGCCCGCTCCGCAGAACGGGCCGGACGATCGGTCATGCCCTCCACACCCCGTTCACCGGAACCGCCAGGGGCATCCGGAAGGCGACGCACGCCCACGGGGCGGGCGAATCCGGCCTGGGCAAGCTGATCGAACTGCACGCGGTGAACGGCGCGGGCGACGTGATGATCACGGTCGCGCTCGCGTCGACGGTGTTCTTCTCCGTGCCGACGGACCAGGCCCGCGGCCGCGTCGCGCTGTACCTGGCCGTCACGATGGCACCGTTCATCCTGCTCGCCCCGGTCATCGGCCCGCTCCTGGACCACCTCCCGCACGGCCGCCGCGCCGCGATGGCGGGCTCCATGCTGGCCCGGGCCGTGCTGGCGCTCACCATGTCGGGCGCGGTCGCCACCGGCGGCCTGGAGCTGTATCCGGCGGCCCTGGGCGTCCTGGTCTGCTCGAAGGCGTACGGGGTGGTGCGCAGCGCCGTCGTGCCGCGGCTGCTGCCACCCCGCTTCTCGCTGGTGAAGGCGAACTCGCGGGTCACCCTCGCCGGTCTCCTGGCGACGGGCGCGGCCGCGCCCGTCGGGGCGGGGCTGCAGACCATCGGGCCGCCGTGGCCGCTGTACGGCGCCTGCGCGATCTTCGTCGGCGGTGCCGTCCTCGCGTTCACGCTGCCGCCCAAGGTGGACTCCGCGAAGGGCGAGCGCAAGGCGCAGCTGGTGCCGCCGCACGGCGAGGGCCCCGGCCGGCCCGAACCGCTGCGGAAGACCGCCACGCCGAAGAGCGGGAAGAAGCCGGCCAAGGAGAAGAGCGGCGAGAAGCGGCCCGGGCTGCGCTCCGTCGGCCCGTCCGTCCTGCACGGACTGCAGGCCAACGCCTCGCACCGGGCGCTCTCCGGCTTCCTGATCTTCTTCCTGGCGTTCCTGCTGCGCGAGCACCCGCTCGCCGGGCAGAGCGCCGCGATCTCCCTCGGCATCGTCGGCGTGGCGGCCGGGGTGGGCAACGCGCTGGGCACGGCGGTCGGCTCCTGGATCCGGGCCCGCGGCCCCGAGATCATCATCGCCTCGGTGCTGGGCCTGGCCCTGGGCGTCGCCGTGCTGGCCGCCGTCTTCTTCAGCACGGTGATGGTCGCCGCGCTGGCGGCCATGGCCGGGTTCACCCAGGCACTGTCGAAGCTGTCGCTGGACGCGATGATCCAGCGCGACGTGCCGGAGGAGGTGCGGACCTCCGCCTTCGCCCGTTCGGAGACGCTGCTCCAGATGGCCTGGGTGGCCGGCGGGGCGATCGGGATCGCCCTCCCCCTCAACGGCGTACTGGGCATGTCGGTCGCCGCGAGCATCCTCGCCCTCGGCGCGGCGGCGTCCGTACGGGGTCTGCTGGGCGCCGCGCGGCGCGGCTCGCCGCACCCCCGCGTGGCGTGAGCCGGAGCGACCGATAGCCTTCGGCCCATGACCGTTGCGTTCTTCTCCGGTAAGGGCCGTCGAATCGGCGTCGCTCTTGGTGCCGTGTCCGCGGGACTCCTTGTCCTCTCCGCCTGCGACAAGCCGACGCCGCTCGCCACCGTGACGGTCGGCGACAACTCGGTGAGTACCGAGGCGTCCTGCTACAACGACGGCAAGGCCCTCAAGGAAGCCGACATCAAGGGCTGCCTCAACAAGAAGGCCGAGAAGACCGTCAAGGTCTCGATGGAGGACCAGGTCCACTTCGGTGTCGACCCCGAGGTCGCGGACAACGGCTGGACCATCTTCATCAACGGCCAGCAGGCCGAGCAGGCGCCCAACAAGAAGACCTACCGCTCCATCGCGGGCAGCGCCTTCTTCGCCAGCCAGACCGGCGAGACCACGGACAAGACGCAGCTCAGCATCGTGGAGACCAAGGGCAAGGAGCTGCTGGGCATCTGGCACTTCGAGCTCAAGAAGACCGACTGACCCCCTCCCGACCTCGGAGGACTCCTCCCGTGCGTGTGCTCGTCGTGACCGCTGTCCCGGTGGAACGGGACGCGGTCACGCGCGCGTTCGGGCCCGCTGACGCGGTGTCCGTCCGTACGGTGCCGGGCGCGGAGATCCACCGCGCGGGACCGTTCGACGTCCTCGCGGGCGGTGCGGGACCGTCGGCGGCGGCCGCCTCCGCCGCGTTCGCCCTGGCCGCCGACCGCTACGACCTGGTGATCTCGGCCGGCATCGGCGGCGGTTTCGCCGGTGCCGCTCCGGTCGGCACGCTCCTCGTCGCGGACGCGGTCGTGGCCGCGGACCTGGGCGCCGAGACCGCCGGGGGCTTCGTCCCCGTGACCGCGCTCGGCTTCGGGCGCGACCGCTTCACCCCGCCCCCCGCGCTCGTACGGGAGACGGCTGCGGCCACCGGCGCGCGGACCGGCACCGTCCTCACCGTCTCCACCGTCACCGGCAGCGCAGGGCGCGCCGCCGCCCTCCTCGCCGCGCACCCCGGCGCGGTCGCCGAGGCCATGGAGGGCTTCGGGGTCGCGGAGGCGGCCGACCGGCTCGGTGTCCCCGTCCTGGAGATCAGGGCCGTCTCGAACGCCGTCGGCCCGCGCGACCGCGACGCCTGGCGCATCGGCGACGCGCTGAGCGCGCTCACCGAGGCGTTCGGGCAGCTCACCCCCGTACTGGAAGGCTGGATCCACCATGACCGACACGACTCCTGACCCGCTGCGGATCGCCTTCTCGCCGTGCCCGAACGACACGTTCGTCTTCGACGCCTGGGCGCACGGGCGGGTCCCCGACGCGCCCGCGCTCGACGTCACGTTCGCGGACATCGACATCACCAACGGCATGGCCGAGCGCGGTGAGCTGGATGTGCTCAAGGTGTCGTACGCGGTGCTGCCCTGGGTCCTCGACGAGTACGCGCTGCTGCCGTGCGGCGGGGCGCTGGGGCGGGGCTGCGGACCGCTCGTGCTCACGAAGGAGGCGGGCACGGACCTGACGGGCAGGACCGTCGCCGTGCCCAGCGAGCGCTCCACCGCCTATCTGCTGTTCCGCCTCTGGGCCGCCGACCAGGTGCCCGGCGGGGTCGGCGAGATCGTCGTCATGCCGTTCGACGAGATCATGCCGGCGGTGCGCGACGGCAAGGTGGACGCCGGTCTCGTCATCCACGAGGCCCGTTTCACGTACCAGAACTACGGACTCCACAACCTGGCCGACATGGGGCGGCACTGGGAGGACACGACCGGGCTGCCGATCCCGCTCGGCGCGATCATCGCCAAGCGCTCCCTGGGCGCGGACACGCTGAAGCTGCTCGCCGAGTCGGTGCGCACCTCGGTGCGGATGGCGTGGGACGACCCGGAGGCCTCCCGCCCCTACGTCCTGGAGCACGCGCAGGAGATGGACCCGTCCGTCGCCGACCAGCACATCGGTCTGTACGTGAACGAGTTCACCGCCGACCTCGGCGAGGACGGCTACGCGGCGATCCGCGGTCTGCTGACGCGCGCCGCGGCCGAGGGACTGGTTCCGCCCCTCGGCCCGGACGCGCTGTCGTTCGTCTGATCCGCCCGCGTCCGCCGGCTACACGTCGAGCTGGTCCGCGACCGCGCGCAGCAGACCGGCGATCTTGGCGCCCGCCGCCTTGTCGGGGTAGCGGCCGCGCTCCAGCATCGGCGTGATGTTCTCCAGCACGGTCGTCAGATCCTGGACGATCGACGCCAGCTCGTCCGGCTTGCGGCGCTGGGCCGCCGCGACGGACGGGGTGGGGTCGAGGATCGCCACGGAAAGCGCCTGGTCACCGCGTTGTCCGGCGACCACGCCGAACTCGACGCGCTGGCCGGGCTTGAGTGCGTCGACTCCGTCGGGAAGCACGGACGAGTGCACGAAGACGTCGCTGCCGTCGTCGCGGGAGAGAAAGCCGAAGCCCTTCTCGCTGTTGAACCACTTGACCTTGCCAGTCGGCAAAGCACGCACCCCATCTCAACCCGTATGCCGGAACAGAGCCTCAGCAGGTCAGGCCGTCCTGTGGTCGTGCTCCCCTGCTGGCAGAAGCCTCCACAGGTGAAGTACCCCTCGTCAAGCCTGGTCATCCGGACTCTGTCCGGAAACGGCACCTGCTTCTTCGACCGGCCGCCCTCGGGTGCTCCGCCGCCGGGAACTACCCTGGCGGGGTGAGTACTCCCACTTCCGGCGCCGGTGACCGGCTGGTCCGTATCGGCGCGATCGTCTTCTTCGTCGGCGCCGTGTGCACCCTGGTCACGATGGCCCCGCTCTTCCTGGGCACGGACCCGCTGCCGTCGGTCGCCTGGTCGCTCTGCATGCTGATGGGCGTCGGCTTCCTGATCGCCGCGGCGGGCGTGGTCCGGTCGGTGCGGGCCGGGTCGCCCCAGCGCCGGTGACGACGGGGCGTACGCCCTACGCCCGGTAGCTCTCCAGCCACGCCGGGAACTCCGTCAGCGACGTCAGCACCACGTCCGCGCCAGCAGCACGCAGCTCGGCCTCGTCGCACGGGCCCGTGGTCACGCCCACCGACAGCGCGTCCGCCGCCCGTGCGCCGCGCACGTCTCCCGTGTGGTCGCCCACGTAGATCCCCGCCCCGTGCTCCCGCAGCGCCTCCGCCTTCCGCTCGGCCCACAGGCCGCCCACGATCACGTCGGGCTCTATGCCGAGGTGCGTGAGGTGAAGCTTCGCGCTCGGCTCGTACTTCGCGGTCACGACCATCGTCCGGCCGCCGAGCGCGCGGATCGCCTCGACCGACTCCCGCGCACCCGGCATCGCCAGCGTCGGGCCGATCCCGTATGTGGGATAGATCTCGCGGTAGCGGTCGGTCATCGCGGGCACCGCGGCCGCCGGGAACCAGTTCGCGAGCTCCTCCTCAAGGGGCGGACCGAGCCGGGTCACCACCAGGTCGGTGTCGATCCACACCCCCGTCTCGGCGGCGAGTGCCTGGTAGACGGCCTTGATGCCGGGCCGGGAGTCGATGATCGTCATGTCCAGGTCGAAGCCGACCGTCAGCGCGTGGGAAGCCATGCCCTCCATTGTGCCGAGCGCCCGCGCGCGGCGTACCCCTGTTCGACCCCGCACAGCCTCCGCATAGGCTAGCCAAGCCTTACTTCGCTCTGCCTTGTCCCGCTTGCCCGCCTGTCTATGAGGATCGATGTCAGCCGCCGCACCACGCCGTTCCAGACGCGCTCTCGCGACGGCGGCGGCCGTCGTGGCGCTGCTGCTCGCCGTACTGCTCAGCCTCGCCGTGGGGGCGCGCTCCATCGCCCCGTCCGCCGTCCTCGACGCCCTGCTGCACGGCGGCCACTCCGACGCCGCCGAGGTCATCCGGAACATGCGGGTGCCCCGCACCCTGATCGGCCTGATGGTCGGCGCCTCGCTCGCCCTCGCCGGCACGGTGCTCCAGGGCATCACCCGTAACCCCATCGCCGATCCCGGCATCCTCGGCATCAGCCAGGGCGCCTCGGTCGGTGTGGTGCTGGCCATCGCGTACGCGGGCATCCACACGCTCACCGGATACGTGTGGTTCGCCTTCGCGGGCGCCGCCATCGCCTCCGTCGCCGTGTACGCCATCGCCTCCAGCGGGCGCGGCGGCGCGACCCCGGTGAAGCTCGCGCTCGGCGGCGCCGCGATCAACGCGCTGCTGGTGTCCGTGACCATGGCCGTGCTGACCACGAAGGCGTCCGCGCTCGACGAGTTCCGGTTCTGGCAGGTCGGCTCGATCGCCGGCCGCGAGGCCCAGGTCGCCCAGCAGATCTGGCCGTTCCTCCTGATCGGGACGGTCCTCGTGCTCTGTGTGGCGCGCGGGCTCGACGCGCTCGCGCTCGGCGAGGACATGGCGAAGGGCCTCGGCCAGAAGGTCGCGACCGTACGGATCGTCGGCGGCATCGGAGCCACCGTCCTGACCGGCGCCGGGGTCGCCGCGGCCGGCCCGATCGCGTTCATCGGGCTCGCCGTCCCGCACATCGCCCGCGCGATCGTCGGCAGCGACCACCGCTGGGTGCTCCCGATGGCCGCCCTGATCGGACCCGTGATGCTGCTCGTCTCCGATGTCATCGGCCGGATCGTCTTCCCGCCGAGCGAGGTGCCCGCCGGGGTCATGACGGCCCTGATCGGGGTGCCGTTCCTGGTCACGCTGGTGCGCCGGAAGGCGGTGCCCGCATGAGCGCCCCGACGGCCGCCGTGCGGCCCGCCGGCTACGGCCTCGTACGGATCGGGTCGCGCGGACGGTTCCTGCTGCACCGCCGGGCCGCGGTCGTCGCCGCCGTCCTCGTCGTGCTGCTGGCCGTCGTCTGTGTCGCGTACCTCTGTGTCGGCGAGAGTTTCGTCGCGCCGTCCGAGGTCGTGAACGTCGTCCTGGGGCGGCCGTCCCCGGACGAACTCGTCGTCGGCACGCTGCGGCTGCCCCGCATGGTCGTCGGTCTCCTCGTCGGCCTCGCCTTCGGGATCGCCGGCGCGCTCATCCAGACCGTGGCCCGCAACCCGCTCGCCAGCCCCGACATCATCGGCATCAGCCAGGGCGCGAGCGCGCTCACCGTCGGCGCGATGACGTACGGCATCACCTCGTACACCGTGCTGCCCTACCTCTCGGTGATCGGCGGGGTCGCGGCGGCCGCGCTCGTCTACCTCTTCGCCTGGCGCGGCGGGCTGCACGCCACCCGCTTCGTCCTGATCGGCATCGGCTTCGCGATCGCGCTGCGCTCGGTCACCACCCTGTTCCTGACCAAGGGCGACTACCTCGTCGCCCAGCAGGCGCAGATCTGGATGACGGGCTCCCTCAACGGCCGCGGCTACGACGAGGCCGCGCCCATCGGCTGGACGCTGCTGATCCTGCTGCCCGCCGTCCTGTGGGCGGCACGCGCCCAGCGCAGCGTCTCCATGGACGACGACACCGCGACCGCGCTCGGGGTCCGGCTGGGCAGGACCCGGCTCGGGCTCGTCGCCCTCGGCGTGATCCTGGCGTCCGTGGCCACCGGCACGGCCGGGCCCGTCGACTTCGTCGCGCTGCTCGCCCCCCAGATCGCCCGCCGCATGACCCGCACCGCGCAGATCCCGCTGCTCTGCTCGGCGCTGCTCGGCGCGGTGATCGTCGTCTTCGCGGACCTGCTGGCCCGCAGACTCTTCTCCCCCACCGAACTCCCGGTGGGCGTCCTGACGGCGGCGGTCGGCGCCCCGTACCTGATCTGGCTGATCATCCGCGGTCACGGTGGCCGCAGGGGAGGCAACGCATGACCACGACCCGGCAGCAGGACGCCGTACCCAGCCGGCTGCGGGCACGGGAGCTGACGCTCGCGTACGAGGACCGCACCGTCGTCCACGAGCTGGACCTCGCCGTCCCCGACGGGAAGGTGACCGTCATCGTCGGGCCGAACGCCTGCGGCAAGTCGACGACGCTGCGCGCACTCGGCCGGCTCCTCAAACCGCGCGGCGGGGCGGTCCTCCTGGACGGCAGCGAACTGTCCGGCATCCCCACCAAGAAGATCGCCCAGTCGATCGGGCTGCTCCCGCAGACCCCGGTGGCGCCCGAGGCCATCACCGTCTCCGACCTCGTCGCCCGCGGCCGCCAGCCCCACCAGCACTGGTGGCAGCAGTGGTCGCAGGACGACGAGCGGGCGGTGACCGAGGCCATGGAGCGCACCGACATCACCGCCCTCGGCTCCCGGTCGGTGGACGAGCTCTCCGGCGGGCAGCGCCAGCGCGTGTGGATCGCGATGGCCCTCGCCCAGGACACCGACCTGCTGCTGCTCGACGAGCCGACCACCTACCTCGACATCGCCCACCAGGTGGAGGTCCTCGACCTGGTCCGCCGGCTCGCCACCCCGGCGGCGGACGGCACCCGCGGCCGGACCGTGGTGACGGTCCTGCACGACCTGAACCAGGCCGCCCGGTACGCCGACCACCTGGTCGCCATGAAGTCCGGCCGGATCGTCGCCGAGGGCCGCCCGGAGGACGTCGTCACCGCCGAGCTCGTCCGCGAGGTCTTCGGCCTCGAGGCCGTGATCGTCCCCGACCCGGTGACGGGCTCGCCGCTCGTCGTACCGGGAGCGCCCTGGCGGCCGTAGCCGCCGTGGTGCGGGGTGCGGGGTGCGGGGTGCTGTGGTGCGGGGTTCCGTCCTCAATCGCCGGACGGGCTTGGGTGCGGGTGCTCCGCGACCCGGGGTGCGCCGTTCCCCGGTGGGTGGGGGTCCGGGGCCCCTCCGGGGCGTCTCCTCAAACGACGAACGTTTCCAGTCCCACGCGAACGAACCCCGGTATCCGTTCGTCGTCCTGCGGGGACTCCCCTGCACGGCCCCGGACCCGGCCGCCTTGCGTCTGCGGCAGTCGTTTCGTCGGTGTTCAGACGCACGTGAGAGTGGGTGGGGGCGTGCAGGGGGGTCCCCGCAGAAAAATGGCGTAATACCCGGCCCCCGCAACGTCTCCGGTTGCCACGCCAGTTTTTGAGGAGACGCCCCGGAGGGCCCCCACCCCCACCTACCGGACAGAGGCGAACCCCGGAGCACCCACCGCTGGACCTCAACGCCCGCCCGGCCGAGGGCCCCGCGCCCGCCACACCAGGTAGAGCGCGGAGGCCACGGCCGCCCCCCGCACCACCCACGGCCACGTCTGGCCGATCGCCGGGCCCATCTGCCCCTCCGGGATGGGCGCGCCCCACCGGCCGTCCATCCGGCCCCACAGCCACACCAGGGCCGCCACGGCGACCGCACCGGGCAGCCCCATCGCCGCCCACTTCGCCTGCGCCCGGGACAGCTTGCGCGTGCCGTACGCGAGCCCCCAGCCGGCCGCCAGCACCGGCACGGCGGCCTGCGGGGTGTCCAGCACCGCACCGGCCACCAGCAGCACGGCGGCGAGCAGAAGCAGCGGGTGCGAGAAGCCGCGCCGCGCCCCCTCCTCACGGACCCGGACCCGGCGCAGCCGCGGCAGCCGCCGGCGCGGCACGGCGGCCTCCTCCGCGGCCTCGTCGTCGTACTCCTCGTCGTCCTCTTCCTCGGCCTCGGCCTCGGCTTCCTCTTCGTCCTCGTCGTCCGGCACCGGAGGCCGCAGCACCGCCGGGATCTCCACCCCGCCCCGGAAACCCGGCACGTCCGTGCCCGCGCCGAACTCGCCGAACGGGCCCGGGGCGACGCTCCACCAGTCCGTGCCGTCCCCCGAGGACGGGCCGAGCTCCTCCGAACCCGCACGGTGCGGCGGGGACGGCGCCGGCACCGCTCTTGCGGCCTCCGACGCGCCCTTGCGCGAACTGTCTTTCCGGAGCTTCGCCCGGCGCGGGCGCGGGACCCCCGCCGGCTTCGCGGCACCCTGTTCCGGCTCCTGCGGCAACAACGGCGTACCGTCCCCCGACAGGGCCGCCGCCGCGACGAGTTCGTCCGGGGTTCCGAGCCCCCCGATGATGCGGCGCACCGCCCCGGGCGTGTCCGCGGCCTGCTTCACCCGCTGCCGGTCGATCTCGCTCCGCAACGCCGAGACGAGCCTCATCCGGGTGCCCGAGGACAGCTGTTGCTGCTGCGCCAGGTCCCCGACCCGGCTCAGGTAGTCGTAGACCAGCTGGTCGCTCTCGATCCCCACGCGATGGTTCCCCTCTACGGCCCTGCACCGACGGTAGCGCCCTCGGGCCTGTCCGGAGCGACTACCGTGGGACGGATGGGGATGACCACACCACCGCGGACGCTCGCCGAGGCTCTGCGCGCCCGGGACGACGAGTCACTGGCCGGGCTGCTGCGTGCCCGTCCCGACCTCCTCAGCCCCGTGCCCGGCGACATCACCCAGCTCGCGACGCGCGCCGGCACCCGTGCCTCCGTCGTCCGCGCCCTGGAACACCTCGACCGTTTCGCCCTGCAGACCGCCGAGGCGCTGGCCGTCGCGCCCGACCCGGCGCCGTACGACACGCTGCTCGGCCTGCTCACGGGCGACGGCCGCGACGACGGGGAGCACCGGGACGACGCGGGCGCCGCGATCGTGGCCGCGCTGCCCCGCGCCCTGGGCACCCTGCGTGAACAGGCCCTCGTCTGGGGGGAGGACGACCGGCTGCGCCTGGTGCGCACCGCCCGCGAACTGCTGTCGCCCACGCCGCAGCACCCCTCCCCCACCGGCCTCGGGCCGACCATCGCCGAGGCCACGGCCGGCATGTCGCCCGGCCGCCTCCAGGAGATCCTCACGGCCGCCGGACTGCCCGCCACCTACGACCCGGTGTCCGCGGTGACCGCCCTGTCCGCGCTCTTCACCGACCGCACCCGGATGGGCGAACTCCTCGACACCGCGCCGGTGGAGGCGCTGGCCGTACTGGACCGGCTGGTCTGGGGCCCGCCGTACGGCGAGGTGACGCCGAACCCCACCCCGCCCGTGAAGTGGCTGCGCGACCGCGGGCTCCTGCTGCCCGTGTCCACCCGCACCGTCGTCCTGCCGCGCGAGGCCGCCCTGCACCTGCGGGCCGGACGCGCCCACCGCGTGCCCGAACCGCAGCCGCCCGCCGTCGTGGCCGTCGCCGAACGTGATCCACAGGCTGTGGACAGCGCCGCGGCCGGCCAGGCGTTCCTCGCCGTCTCCACCGTCGAGGAACTACTGAAGAGCTGGAACGGCGGCGGCCCCGCCATACTGCGGGCCGGCGGCCTCAGCGTCCGCGAACTCAAGAAGACCGCCGCCGTCCTCGACGTCTCCGAACCCCTCGCCGCGTTCTGGATCGAACTCGCCTACGCGGCCGGGCTGCTGGCCTCCGACGGCGAGGCCGACGAACGGTACGCGCCGACGCCCGCGTACGACGACTGGACCGAACTCTCCGCCCAGGACCGCTGGGTGCGGCTCGCCGCCGCCTGGCTCGCCGCCACCCGCACCTCCGGGCTCGTCGGCGGCCAGGACGCCAAGGGCCGCGCCCTGTCCACCCTCGGCCCCGAACTGGACCGCTCCGCCGCGCCCGAGGTACGCCACCGGGTCCTCGCCCTCCTCGCCACGCTGCCGCCCGGCACCGCCCCCGACCCGGAAACGCTCCTCGCCCGGCTCCGCTGGGAACGCCCGCTGCGCGGCGCCTCCACTTCCGCCGGGGACACCACCGACCTGCGGTCCCGGCTCGCCCTGTGGACGCTGAACGAGTCCGAGCTCCTCGGCATCACCGGCCGCGGCGCCCTTGCCTCGCAGACCCGCGCCCTGCTCTCCGGCGGGCCCGCCGAGGCCGCCGCCCGGCTCGCCCCGCTCATCCCGGAACCCCTCGACCACGTCCTCCTCCAGGCCGACCTGACAGCCGTCGCGCCCGGCCCGCTGGAACGCCCCCTCGCCGACACGCTCGGCGTCCTCGCCGACGTCGAGTCCAAGGGCGGCGCGACGGTCTACCGCTTCACCCCCGGCTCCGTACGCCGCGCCCTCGACGCCGGGCAGTCCGCCGCCGACCTGCACGCCTTCCTCGCCGCGCACAGCCGCACGCCGGTCCCCCAGCCGCTCAGCTACCTCATCGACGACGTCGCCCGGCGCCACGGGCACCTGCGGATCGGTGCCGCCTCCGCGTACGTACGCTGCGACGACGAGGCCGTCCTCAACGAGATCCTCGCCGACAAGCGCTCCGCCACACTGCGGCTGCGGCGGCTCGCGCCCACGGCCCTGGCCGCCCAGACCGACCCGGCCTCCCTCCTCGACGGCCTGCGCGACATGGGCTACGCGCCCGCCGCGGAGTCCGCCGACGGCGACGTCCTGATCACCCGCGCGGGCGCCCGCCGCACACCGCCGCGCACCGCCCCCGTCCCCGTCCCCGAGGGCCCGCCCCTGCCCGACCCCACGCTGCTGGGCGCGGCGGTCCGGGCGATCCGGGCCGGGGACACGGCGGCCACGGTCGTCCACAAGGAGACGGGCCCCTCCTCGCCCGCCGGCGCCCTGCCCCGCACGACCTCCGCGGAGACCCTGGTCACCGTCCAGGCCGCGGCGATGACGGGCTCCGCGATCTGGATCGGCTACGTCAACGCGGAGGGCGCGGCGAGCCAGCGGGTGATCGCCCCGGTCCGCGTCGAGGGCGGCTACGTGACGGCGTACGACCACACGGCGGACGAGGTCCGCACGTACCCGCTCCACCGGATCACGGGCGTCGCAGAACTGGCGGACGACCAGAGCTGACGGGGTTCCGTCCTCAATCTCCCCCATAGCCTTAAGGGCATGGGGGGACCCCCTCGACAGGCTTTTGCGCGGGTCCCCCGTGGGGCGCGAATGCCCGGTGGGTGGGGGTGGGGGCCCTCCGGGGCGTCTCCTCAAAAACTGGCGTGGCAACCCGACACGTTGCAGGGGCCGGGTAGTACGCCATTTTTCTGCGGGGACCCCCCTGCACGCCCCCACCCGGCCCGCCATGCGTCTGAACGCCGACGAGACGACTGCCGCAGACGCTCGGCGGCCGGGTCCGGGGCCGTGCAGGGGAGTCCCCGCAGGACGACGAACGGATACCGGGCTCCCGCCGCGTGGGACTGGAAACGTTCGTCGTTTGAGGAGACGCCCCGGAGGGGCACCGGACCCCCACCCACCGGGCAGGCGCCCCCGGGTCGCGGGGAACCCGCACACACCAAGCCCGTCCGGCGATTGAGGACGGAACCCCGCACCACAGCACCCCGCACCACGACCACAGATGCGGCACACTGGAGGTTTGGCCAACCCGCCGCCCCCGTGGGCGGCCCCGCAGAAAGGGCCGAAGCGCGTGACCGGACCCCTCATCGTCCAGAGCGACAAGACGCTGCTCCTGGAGGTCGACCACGAGCAGGCCGACGCCTGCCGTCGTGTGATCGCCCCCTTCGCGGAGCTGGAGCGTGCGCCCGAGCACATCCACACCTATCGGCTGACCCCTCTCGGGCTGTGGAACGCGCGGGCGGCGGGGCACGACGCCGAGCAGGTCGTCGACGCGCTCGTGAAGTACTCCCGCTACCCCGTACCGCACGCGCTGCTCGTCGACATCGCCGAGACGATGGACCGCTACGGCCGGCTGACGCTGTCCAAGCATCCGGTGCACGGGCTGGTGCTGACGTCCACGGACCGGCCGGTCCTGGAGGAGATCCTGCGGTCGAAGAAGGTCCAGCCGCTGGTGGGGGCCCGGATCGATCCGGACACCGTGGCGGTGCACCCGTCCGAGCGCGGGCAGGTCAAGCAGACGCTGCTGAAGCTGGGCTGGCCCGCCGAGGACCTCGCGGGGTACGTGGACGGCGAGGCGCACCCGATCGAGCTGGACGAGAGCGGCTGGGCGCTGCGGCCGTATCAGCAGCAGGCGGTCGAGGGGTTCTGGCACGGCGGTTCGGGTGTGGTCGTGCTGCCGTGCGGCGCGGGCAAGACGCTGGTCGGGGCGGGCGCGATGGCGCAGGCGAAGGCGACGACGCTGATCCTGGTCACGAACACGGTGTCGGCCCGGCAGTGGAAGCACGAGCTGGTGAAGCGGACGTCGCTGACGGAGGAGGAGATCGGCGAGTACAGCGGTACGCGCAAGGAGATCCGGCCGGTCACCATCGCGACGTACCAGGTGCTGACGACCCGGCGTAAGGGGATCTATCCGCACCTGGAGCTGTTCGACTCCCGCGACTGGGGTCTGGTGATCTACGACGAGGTGCATCTGCTGCCCGCGCCGGTGTTCAAGTTCACCGCCGATCTGCAGGCGCGGCGCCGGCTGGGGCTCACGGCCACGCTGGTGCGGGAGGACGGCCGCGAGTCGGACGTCTTCTCGCTGATCGGGCCGAAGCGGTTCGACGCTCCGTGGAAGGAGATCGAGGCGCAGGGCTACATCGCTCCGGCCGACTGTGTCGAGGTGCGGGTCAATCTGACGGACTCGGAGCGGCTGGCGTACGCGACCGCCGAGGCGGAGGAGAAGTACCGGTTCTGCGCGACGACGGCGACGAAGCGGAAGGTCACCGAGGCGCTGGTGCGCAAGCACAAGGGTGAGCAGACGCTGGTCATCGGGCAGTACATCGACCAGCTCGACGAGCTGGGAGAGCATCTGGACGCCCCGGTGATCAAGGGCGAGACCACCAATGCCCAGCGCGAGAAGCTGTTCGGCGCCTTCCGGGAGGGTGAGATCAGCGTGCTGGTCGTGTCGAAGGTGGCGAACTTCTCCATCGACCTGCCGGAGGCCACCGTCGCCATTCAGGTGTCGGGTACGTTCGGCTCGCGTCAGGAGGAGGCCCAGCGGCTGGGCCGGGTGCTGCGTCCGAAGGCGGACGGGCACGAGGCGCGGTTCTACTCGGTGGTCGCGCGGGACACGATCGACCAGGACTTCGCGGCGCACCGCCAGCGGTTCCTGGCGGAGCAGGGTTACGCGTACCGGATCATGGACGCGGACGAGCTGCTGGCGGAGGGCTGACTCAGCGGCGGACGCCCGCCTCTTCCGCGTACTCGCCGAGGACGACGACGCCGAACGCGGCCCGGGCGAAGATCCTGACGGCGCGCAGGGCGTCTCCGGCCCGGTGGCTGTGGGGGTGACCGGTGGCCGCGGTGGCGCCGTGCGCGGGGCCGGTCCTTCTGGGGTTCAGGGTGACGGTGCTCATGTCTTCCATGGTGCTCCGGACGGGCGCGTCACCGCGTCGGTCCGGAGACGGAAGCCCGGGGGCGGCCGTCTCCCTCTGTGGTCGCACGGCGTCCCCTACGGGGTGGAGGCGTGCCGGTATTCGTTCGCGCCCGGGACGGGTGGTCGCTAGAATCGCCGGTCTGCCCGCCTCCCGCACCGTGGTACCGGCCGCCCGCAAGGGCCTGTCCGGCAGCCGGGGGAGCGCCGCCGACCGGACGGAAACCGGCCGACAGCCAGTGATCGATTCCCGAGCGGACCGCACCCCACGTACACGGGGCGATGCGGTCCGCCGTCCTGCGTTGAATGCCGGAGGCAACACCGTGCCCGCGCACGAACACGAAAGCGACACCACCACCGACCCCCTCGCGCACGAGCGCGCCCACCTCGCCGCATCGCGCGCCGCGCTGCGCGCGATGCGCGAGGACGCCCAGGCCCTCGACATCCGCGACGTCACGGCGAACTGGGTGAACGCCGCCGTCCTTCAGGCGCAGATCACCGACCGCATCAAGTCGCTCGCCGACCTCGCCCACACCCCGCTGTTCTTCGGGCGGCTGGACTACCTCCACGTGGTCGGCGCCGAGCAGGCCGAGGGCGCGGAGGGCGAGCAGTTCTACATCGGGCGGCGCCACGTCCATGACGCCGGCGGCGACCCGATGGTGATCGACTGGCGCGCGCCGGTCTCCCAGCCGTTCTACCGGGCGTCCCGGAAGGATCCGCTGGACGTGGGCCAGCGGCGCCGCTTCGGCTACACGGGCGGTGAGCTGACCGCGTACGAGGACGAGCACCTCACCGACCCCTCGGAGGCGGCGCAGACCAGCAAGCTGCTCCAGGCGGAGATCGAGCGGCCGCGTGTCGGTCCGATGCGTGACATCGTCGCGACGATCCAGCCGGAGCAGGACGAGATCGTCCGCAGCGGGCTCGGCGGCACGGTGTGCGTGCAGGGCGGGCCGGGCACCGGGAAGACGGCCGTGGGCCTGCACCGGGTCGCGTATCTGCTGTACGCGCACCGGGAGCGGCTGGCCCGCACCGGGACCCTGGTCATCGGGCCGAACAAGTCGTTCCTGCACTACATCGAGCAGGTGCTGCCGGCGCTCGGTGAGCTGGAGGTGAAGCAGGCGACCGTCGACGACCTGGTGACGGCACAGGTCGAGGTCCGGGGCACGGACGAGGCGCGGGCCGCCGTGGTGAAGGGCGATGCCCGGATGGCGGAGGTGCTGCGGCGGGCGATCCGTTCGCACGTGACCATGCCGACGGAGCCCGTGATGGTGGTGCGGGGGTCCCGCCGCTGGCGCGTTCCGGCGTACGAGATCGAGGAGATGGTCAAGGAGCTGCTGGACCGCGACATGCGGTACGGAGCCGCCCACGAGGCTCTGCCGCAGCGCATCGCGCATGCCGTGCTGGTGCGGATGGAGGAGGCGGGCGAGGCGCCCGACGACCGGGTGCAGAACGCGGTGGCGCGGAATCCCGCGGTGAAGGCGGCGGTGAAGGCGGCCTGGCCCGCGGTCGATCCGTCGAAGCTGGTGCTGCGGCTGCTGTCGGATCCGGAGTTCCTGGCCGCGCAGGCGGACGGGCTGCTGACCGAGGACGAGCAGAAGACGATCCTGTGGGCCAGGCCGGCCCGCAGTGTGAGGTCCGCGAAGTGGTCGGCGGCGGACGCGGTGCTGATCGACGAGGCGAACGACCTGGTGGCGCGTACGCACTCGCTCGGTCATGTCGTCATCGACGAGGCCCAGGACCTGTCCCCCATGCAGTACCGGGCGGTGGGCCGGCGGTGCTCGACCGGTTCGGCGACCGTGCTCGGGGACCTGGCGCAGGGCACGACGCCCTGGTCGACGCAGAGCTGGGAGCAGGCGCTGCACCATCTGGGGAAACCGGACGCGATGGTGGAGGAGCTGACGGCGGGCTTCCGTGTGCCGCGCGAGGTGATCGCGTACGCGTCGCGGCTGCTGCCGGTGATCTCACCGGGTCTGGCCGCGGTGGAGTCGGTACGTGAGTCGCCCGGTTCGCTGTCGGTGCGGGAGGCGGCGGACGGGCTGGACGCGGCGGTGGTCGCGGCGTGCGTGGAGTCGCTGCGGCAGGAGGGGTCGACGGGTCTGATCGCCGCGGACGCGCGGATCCCCGCACTGGCCGAGGCGCTGACGGCGGCGGGGCACACGTATCTCTCGCCCGGTCAGGAGACGACCGCCGAGTCCCGGCTGACCCTGGTGCCGGCGTCGCTGGCGAAGGGTCTGGAGTACGACTACGTGGTGCTGGACGAGCCGGCGGCCGTGGTGGACGGCGAGCCGGACGAGCGGACCGGGCTGCGCCGGCTGTACGTGGCCCTGACCCGTGCCGTGTCCGGGCTGATCGTCCTTCACTCGGCCCCGTTGCCCGCGCAGTTGGGCTGAGGGGATGGGGCGGTGTGCGGGGCTCCCCCGCACACCGCTCCCGTTCAGGCCGTTGTGCACGCCCTCCCGTTCAGCTTGACCGTTCCCGGGTCGGCCGCCGGACCCGAGAGGCTGCTGTTGAACCCGAAGTCGACCGCCGCTCCCGGGGCCAGGGTGCGGTTCCAGGACAGCGGCGCCGCGGTGACCGTCCGTCCGTACTGGGCGAGTTCGGCGCTCCAGGTGTGGCTGAGCTTCTGGTCGCCCGGCAGCAGCCAGGTCAGGGACCAGGGGGTGAGCGCCTCGGTTCCGGTGTTCTTCACCGTGACCGTGGTGGTCGATCCGGTGCGCCACGGGTGCGAGGAGTACGTGACGGTGCAGGCGCGGGCCGGGCCCGTGCCGGCTCCGGCGTCGTCCAGGTAGGAGGCGACGAAGGCCAGCGGTGCGTTCCAGTTGATCGCGACCTCGTTGGTGGCGTACGAGCCGTTGTCGTCGAGGTAGCACATCGCCGCCGCGCACCCGTTGAGCTTGGCCGCGGCCTCCGGGTCGCCCGAGGTGGGGGCGGTGAGGTTCGGTCCGCCCGCGAGGGAGCCGGCGGGCGGGTGGGGCAGGGACGGGTCGCTCTGGTGGGCCCAGACCCGGTGGTGCTGGTTCTCGGAGCTGCGCTCGCCGTATCCGGTGACGTACGACTGGTTGAGCGGGTTGCGTCCGAAGAGGTAGTCGGCGCCGCGCAGGACGGCGTCGCGGTACGCGGCCCTTCCGGTGAGGTCGGCCGCGGTGGCCAGCACGATCATGTTGTTGAGCACCTGGCTGTTGGAGCCCCAGACGTAGTTCTGGCCGGCCGGGGCGTAGGGCACGCCGTACGCCTGGTCCTCGGTCTGTGCCGCGTAGCGGTCGGCGGCGGTGGTGACGACCGTGCGGACCTGTCCCAGTTGGGCGGCGGTCAGGTCGTTGGGGACGGTGGCGAGGGTCAGGACGCCGAGCCCGGCGGTCTCGCCCCACCACATGCCGCCGTCGGCGGGGAACGCCGCGTCGGTGTCGCCGTGCAGCGGGGAGCCGAGGAGGGCCTGGCGGTAGGTGCCGGCGCCGGTGGTGGTGAAGAGTTCGGCGGCGGCCCAGTAGAACTCGTCGGAGACGTCGTCGTCGCTGTACGTCCCGCCGCCCGTCCCGTCGTTCGGGTCGGCGAGCACGTCCGGGTGGGCCTTCGCCGCGGTCCACGCGGTCTCGGCGGCGGTACGGCACCGGGCGGCGAAGTCCGCGTCGTACGGGGCGAAGAGCCGGGCGCACTGGGCGGCGGTGGCGGCCAGGTTGAGGGTCGCGGCGGTGGTCGGCGCGTGCAGCTCGCGCTGCTGGGGGTCCTGGTCGGGCATCATCGGCAGCCCGGTCCACTGGGCGTCGTGCATCTTGTGGTGGACCATGCCGGCGAGCGGCTGCCCGGCCGGGACCTGCATGCGCATCAGGAAGTCGAGCTCCCAGCGCGCCTCGTCGAGGATGTCCGGCACGTCGTTGCCGTGTTCGGGCACGCGCAGCGCGCCGTCGCCGAGTTCGGCGGACTCCGCCCCGTCGGCCGTCAGGGTCCGCTCGTAGGTGTCCATGAGTTCGGCGACCGCGATGCCGCCGTTGACGACGTACTTGCCCTGGTCACCGGCGTCGTACCAGCCGCCCCGCACATCGAGCCGGTAGTCGCAGACCCCCGGCCGGCAGGGCACGTCCGTGTCGCCCTTGTTGGGGGCGACGCCGAGGTGTCCGGCGGGCCGGGCGTACTGCGCGCCGACGAGGTCCGCGTCGATCTCGATGCCGCTGCGGTTCTGGTAGAAGTACGCCAGCGAGTCGCCGCGCAGCGAGTCGTACAGGTCGGACCCGATCGAGAAGGGTTCGCTGACCTGCCCGTCCACCTCGACGGTGTAGCCGTCGCCCGGGGTGGTGACGGCCCCGAAGTCGAAGGTGTGGACGTTCTGGCGGGACGTCGGGTCGACGCCGCCCGGGACGGTGGTGCCGGTGGCGGCGGCCGTTCCGTCGGCGGCGCGCAGGGTCCAGGTCAGGGGCGCGGTGGCCTCGGTGACGAGGGTGCCTTCCTTGGGGCCCTGCGGGAGGTAGCCGACCTGGTTGACGCGGACGGGCGACCCGGTGTCGGGGACGTACACGGGTGGTTCGGCGCCGCCGCGCAGGGACACGTCGTCGAGACAGAAGGTGGTCGCCTCGTCGCCGCCGCCGATCTGGAAGGCGACCTGGGCGGCGTCGCGGTCGGCGGTCGCGGTGAAGACGTGGGTGACGGGCACCGCATCGGTGCCGATCGGGTCGGTCGCGGAGAGGTCGGTCGTGTACGGCTCGGTGGCCAGCTGGACGTTGGTGTGGATGGAGAGCGGGGTGGTGGACGTCGCCGTGTAGGTGAGGGTGTACGTCTCCCCCGCGACGAGCGGGATGTCGTTCTGGCCGACGATCACGTCCCACGGGTTGGCCGTTCCCGCCGGCACGTCGGTGCAGAGCCGGCCGTCGGTGACGGCGGCGGCGGTGTTGGCCGTCCACCACCAGGGCGCTGTGCCCGCGGAGAAGTCGCCGTTGGTGATCTGTTCCGGGGCGGGGTCGGCGTCATCGGCGGCGGCGCCGGGTGCGGTGAGGGCACCGGCGAACAGTGCGGCGAGGGCTAACGCGCCGAGTACACGGCGGCCGTGCGGGGCGCGGGCGCGGCCGGTGGGGGACGGGGGCGGGGAGGCGTTCACCGGGGGCCTTTCGGTAGGGGGCGGGCGGAACGTCGGGAAAGAAACGGTGGAGATGGCGCGCGTGGTGGGAACGCTCCCATGTGCGAGGCGCAAGGCCGGGGAGGCATCGTGGGAGCGTTCCCACACCGCCGGTTCATTGTGGCGCCGGGGGTGATTGTTGCGCCAGGGTCATGACAGCACCAGCCCGTGCGGCCGGGCCGGAAACGGCGGCGGGGCGGGTGCCGTCGCCCGGCACCCGCCCCGCCTCGCACGCGACCGCCCTACGCGTCGAGCACGTCCCGCCACTCCCGTACCGCCGCCGCGTCCACCGGTCCCGACCAGCCGCCCGGCCGGGCGGCGCCGCCGATGTGGACGGCGTCGATGCCCGCGTCCAGCAGCTCCGGCAGGTGCTCCAGCCGCAGGCCGCCGCCGACGAGGATCTGCGGCTCGTACCCCGGCTCACCCTTGCGTGCCGCCTCGACCAGCAGTGTGGGGATGCCGTCGTCGACCCCGGCGGGCGATCCCGCGGTGAGGTACGTGTCCAGGCCCGGCAGGTCCGCGAGGGACTTGCGCAGTGCGTCCCGGTCGGCGGCGCGGTCGATCGCGCGGTGGAACGTCCAGTTGCAGCCGTCCAGTCCGGCGACGATCCGCTCGACCGCGACGAGGTCGGCGTGGCCGCCCTCGTCCAGGAAGCCGAGCACGAACTCGTCGGCACCCTCGGCCCGCAGCTCGCGCGCCTTGCGGACGAGTATGCCGACGTCGCCGGCCGCGAAACCGTCCGCCACTCTGAGCATCACCCGCAGCGGGATGTCCACCGCGGCCCGGATCGCCGCGAAGGTCGCGCAGGACGGGGTGAGACCGTCCGCCGCCATGTCGGTGACCAGTTCGAGCCGGTCGGCACCACCCGCCTGGGCAGCGACCGCGTCCTCCGCGTCGAGAGCGATCACCTCCAGGACTGCACGGTTGCTCATGGGATCCCAATCCTCCAGGAAGCAGCTATAGGTCTAGTCCAATGGGCAGCCTACGGGGCGGGCGGCCGGGGGCACAGCCGCACCGTGAACGTGAAGATACGCGAGGTCAGACGGCCGACCGGCAATCGGACGCGCGCGGGCCACCGCCCCACGGCCGATCACCCTTGCGTCCGGATAGGGGCAGGGGGTATACCTGAATCAGCATCGCATACCCCTAGGGGGTATGAATGATCCAGTGAACGAGGAGGCACCGTGTCCGCGCAGACCGCAGCCACCACCGGCACCACCGTCCCCGGTGACCCCACCGGTGACGGCGCCGCCGCAGAGGTCGAGCTCGCCATCGGCGGCATGACCTGTGCCTCGTGCGCGGCCCGTATCGAGAAGAAGCTCAACCGGATGGACGGCGTCGAGGCCACCGTCAACTACGCCACCGAGAAGGCCCGGGTCAGCTACCGGGGCGCGGACGTCTCCGTACAGGACCTGATCGCGACGGTCGAGAAGACCGGCTACACCGCGAAGGAGCCCGCGCCCCCGGCCGTACGGGCCGACGACGGGCCCGGGGAGGGCGAGGCGGCGGACGAGCTGCTTCCGCTGCGGCAGCGGCTGGTCACCGCGGTCGTCCTCGCGGTGCCGGTGATCGCGATGGCGATGATCCCGGCCCTCCAGTTCGACAACTGGCAGTGGCTCTCCCTCACCCTCGCCGCCCCCGTCGTCACGTACGCCGCCTGGCCCTTCCACCGCGCCGCGTGGACCAACGCGCGGCACGGCGCGGCCACCATGGACACGCTGATCTCGGTCGGCACATCGGCCGCTTTCCTGTGGTCGGTGTGGGCGCTGTTCTTCGGCACCGCCGGGATGACCGGCATGACGCACCCCTTCGAGCTGACCATCGGCCGCAGCGACGGCGCCGGGAACATCTATCTCGAAGCGGCCGCCGGAGTGACCGCGTTCATCCTGGCCGGGCGCTACTTCGAGGCCCGCTCCAAGCGGAAGGCGGGCGCCGCGCTGAAGGCGCTGCTCGAACTGGGCGCCAAGGAGGTCACCGTCCTGCGCGACGGCCGCGAGGTCACCGTGGGCACGGCCGATCTGCGGGTCGGGGACCGGTTCCTGGTCCGGCCCGGCGAGAAGATCGCCACGGACGGCACGGTGGTGGAGGGCAGTTCGGCGGTGGACGCGTCGATGCTGACCGGTGAGTCCGTGCCCGTCGAGGTCACGGCGGGCGACCCGGTGACCGGCGCGACGCTGAACGCGGGCGGCCGGCTCGTCGTCGAGGCCACCCGGATCGGCGCCGACACCCAGCTGGCCCGGATGGCGAAGCTCGTCGAGGACGCGCAGAACGGCAAGGCCGCGGCGCAGCGGCTGGCCGACCGGATCTCCGCGGTGTTCGTCCCCGTCGTGATCGCGCTGGCGCTCGGGACGCTCGGCTTCTGGCTGGGCAACGGGGCGGGCCTGACAGCCGCGTTCACGGCCGCCGTCGCCGTCCTGATCATCGCCTGCCCGTGCGCCCTGGGCCTCGCCACCCCGACCGCCCTCATGGTCGGCACGGGGCGCGGCGCGCAGCTCGGCATCCTGATCAAGGGCCCCGAGGTCCTGGAGACCACGCGCCGGGTGGACACGATCGTCCTGGACAAGACCGGCACCGTCACCACCGGGCGGATGACGCTCGTCGACGTCCACACCGCCGACGGCACCACCGAGGCGGACGTCCTGCGCCTCGCCGGCGCTCTGGAGCACGCATCCGAGCACCCCATCGCCCAGGCCGTCGCCACCGGAGCCACCGAGCGGACCGGCACCCCGCTCCCCTCCCCCGAGGACTTCGCCAACATCCCCGGGCTCGGCGTCCAGGGCGTCGTGGAGGGCCACGCCGTCCTCGTCGGCCGCGAACAGCTGCTCGCCGAGTGGGAGATCCGCCTGCCCGTGGAGCTGTCCCGGCGCAAGGCCGCGGCGGAGGCCGCGGGCCGGACAGCCATCGCGGTCGCCTGGGACGGCGAGGCGCGGGCGGTCCTGGAGGTGGCCGACGCGGTGAAGGACACCAGTGCCGAGGCGATCCGACGCCTGCGCGGACTCGGTCTGACGCCGATCCTGCTGACCGGTGACAACCGGGCGGTGGCGCAGGCGGTCGCGGCCGAGGTCGGCATCGAGGAGGTGTACGCGGAGGTCATGCCACAGGACAAGGTCGACGTCGTCAAGCGCCTTCAGCGGGAGGGCCGTTCGGTCGCGATGGTCGGTGACGGGGTGAACGACGCGGCCGCCCTGGCCCAGGCCGATCTGGGCCTCGCGATGGGCACGGGCACGGACGCGGCGATCGAGGCCGGTGACCTGACGCTGGTGCGCGGGGACCTGCGGGCCGCGGCGGACGCGATCCGGCTGTCGCGCAGGACGCTGGGCACCATCCGTACGAACCTGTTCTGGGCCTTCGCCTACAACGTGGCAGCGCTGCCGCTGGCCGCGGCGGGGCTGCTGAACCCGATGATCGCGGGTGCGGCGATGGCGTTCTCGTCGGTGTTCGTCGTCGGCAACTCGCTTCGGCTGCGCGGGTTCCGGGCGGCCGCGTAGGGGTGCAGGCCGTCGTGCGCGGGAGTGGGGCCGGCCCGGTGGGTCAGGTCCTGCGCCCGCGTGCGACGCGTTCCTCCATGGCCTTCCGCCGGTCCGGCCACTCCTGCGCGGTGACCGAGAAGATCGCGGAGTCCCGCAGCATTCCGTCCTCGCCGGGCACCGAGGAGCGGGACCAGTTGCGCAGCACGCCCTCGAAGCGCGCTCCCGTCGCCTCGATGGCGGCCCGGGAGCGGCTGTTGCGCGCGTCCGTCTTCAGGTCGACGCGTGCCACGCCCCACACCTCGAACGCGTGCCGGAACAGCAGGTACTTGGCCTCGGCGTTGATGCCGGAGCCCTGGGCGGACGCGGCGAGCCAGGTGAAGCCGACCTCGATCGCGCTCAGGATGTCCTCGTCCAGCCAGTGCCGCGGTTCCCAGTAGGCCGTGACGCCGACCGCGCGGCCGGACGCCCGGTCCACCTGCGCGTACGGGAACAGCTTCCCGGTGGCGGTGCGGGCCAGCTGTTCGTCGAGGTATCCCTCGATCTCATGGGCGCGGGGCACCCAGGTGAAGCGGTACGAACCCCGGTCCTCCTCCGCCGCCCGGGCCAGGTCCCGCGCATGCCGGTGCCCCAGCGGTTCCAGGCGCACCCGCGAGCCCTCCAGAACCGGTCCCTCCAGCGTGAACCCCATCGCGCACCCCTCCGCTTCCGTCCTCGGGCACAGTCCGCGACGTAGCGTTCCAGAGGCGGCGGTCCGTGTCGCGCGAATAAGCGCGGGCCGGCGTTGCGGGCAGGCGTGGACGGGCCCGGCGCGGTGTGCGACGGCGCCTGTCCCGTCTCATGCCCGCACGAACCGCACCACCGTCCCGGCCACCGCCTGCGCCGCCGCGGCCAGCGCGGATTCCGGTACGACGCCCACCACCGGGTATCCGCCCGTCGTCGGGTGGTCGTTGAGGAACACCACCGGCCGCCCGTCCGGGGGCACCTGGACGGCGCCGAGCACCATGCCCTCGCTGGGCAGTTCGCCCGTGCGGGCGCGCTCCAGGGACGGGCCCTCGGTCCGCAGGCCGATGCGGTTGCTCTGCGGGGAGACGCGGTACGCGGCGGAGGTGAACGTACGCAGGGCGGCGGGCGTGAACCACGTGTGGCGGGGGCCGGGACGGACGGGGAGCACGAGTGTGTCGGGCACGCCCGGCCACGGCACCGCCTCGCCGCTGTGGACGCGGCCGGACGGGGGCGCGCCCAGCGGGAGGACGTCCCCGTCGCGCAGGGGTGCCGGGCCCAGCCCGGAGAGCAGGTCGGCTGACCTGCTGCCGAGCACCGGCCGCGGCCGCAGGCCGCCCGCGAACGCCAGGTAGCCGCGCAGCCCGTACGCGGCGGGGCCGGCGTCCAGCACCGCGCCCGCCGGCACCCGCACCGCGGCCCCCCACGCCACCGGCCGCCCGTCGACCGTCACCCGGCAGGGCGCGCCGCCGACGACGACCCGCACGGCGCGGTCCGGGCGGACGGCGCAGCCGGTGGCGGTCGTCTCCAGGAGCGCGGCGGTCACGGGGTTGCCGGCCAGCCGGTTGGCGAGCCGGGCGGACGGTGCGTCCAGGGCGCCCGCCCGTCCCACGCCCAGGTGCGCGTGGCCGAACCGCCCCTCGTCCTGCACGGTGGTCAGGACGCCGGCGCGGACGACCTCCAGTTGCCCGCTCATGCCGCCGCCTCGACGAAACGCACCCGGGCCCCGGGTGTCAGCAGGGCCGCCGGTTCGCGGTCCGGGTTCCACAGCGCGGCCGGGTCCGGCATCCGCCCGATGAGCTGCCAGCCGCCGGGCGACAGCCGCGGGTACACCCCGGTGTAGGGGCCGGCGAGGGCCACCGCTCCGGCCGGGACCCGGGTCCGCGGGGTGGCCCGGCGGGGCACGTGGAGGCGCTCGGGCAGCCCGGTCAGGTACCCGAAGCCGGGGGCGAAGCCGCAGAAGGCGACGCGGAACGCGGTCCCGGCGTGGAGGGGGCCCACCTCGTCGGCGGCGACGCCCCACGCCTCGGCGACGTCGGCCAGGTCCGGGCCGTCGTAGACGACCGGGATCTCCACCGGTTCGCCCGTGTCGCGACGCAGCGGCGGCACCCGCCAGGTCACCATCTCGCGGGCGAGCGCGGCCGGGTCCTGTGCGATGCCGTCCAGCAGGACCGTCCTGGCCCCGGGCACGATCTCGCGCACGCCGGGCAGTTCGCCCTTCCCGCGGCGTCGCAGCAGCTCCGCGTGGAAGGCCTCCGTCTCCTCGCCGGAGCCGAGCTCGACGAGCAGCGCGGCAGGCCCGGCGGTCAGCACGAGGGGCGCGGGTCCGCGCCCCTCCGCGTCCGGGCGGGGCGTGCTCACGTGAACGCCCGGACCGCGACGCCCGCCTCTTCCAGCGCGGCCCGCACCCGCCGCGCGATCAGGGCCGCGCCGGGGGTGTCGCCGTGGACGCACAGGGACCGGGCCACGACCGGGATCCGTACGCCGTCCGCCGCGATCACGCTCCGGTCCACCGCGATCCCGACGCTGCGGCGCACGACCTCGTCCCCGTCGTGCACGACCGCGTCCGCTTCGGTGCGCGGCACGAGCGTGCCCTGCGGGGTGTACGCACGGTCGGCGAAGGCCTCCTCGACCGTGGGCAGTCCCGCTTCGGCGGCGCGTACGAGGAGCCGGGAGCCGGGCAGTCCGAGCACGGTCAGGTCCCCGCCCGCCAGCCGGACGCCCTCGGTCACGGCGGCGGCCTGCGTGTCGTCGTGGACGGCCCGGTTGTAGAGGGCGCCGTGCGGTTTGACGTACGCGACGGTGGCACCGGCCGCCTCGGCGAACACCCGCAGGGCGCCGATCTGGTAGGCCACTTCGGCGGTCAGCTCGTCGGACGGCACGTCCATGGAGCGGCGCCCGAAGCCCGCCAGGTCGCGGTACGAGACCTGTGCGCCGATCCGGACGCCGCGGGCGGCGGCGGTGTCGCAGACCCGCCGCATCACCGAGGGGTCGCCGGCGTGGAAGCCGCATGCCACGTTGGCGCTGGTCACGCACGCGAGGAGCGCCTCGTCGTCGGTGAGGGGCCAGCGCCCGAACCCCTCGCCGAGGTCCGCGTTGAGATCCATGGGGCCGGCCTCGGCCGGTCCGTCGCCCCGGTCCGCCGGCTGCATCAGATTCGTCACGCTGCGCACGTTAGCGCTCACCGCGGCCGGCCGTCCGTCAGAAGACGCACAGCTCGCTCTCCTTCGCGCCCTCCAGCTCGTACCGCGTCCCCACCAGCGGCCGGCCCGCGTACAGCCTGATCAGCGTCGCTCCGTCGCCCCGGTAGCGGGCGGGTGCGCGGCCGTCCTGTTCGGCGCCGAGGACCAGCTCGTCGCCGCCGTCCTCCAACCGCGCGATCAGCAGCGGTGTCTTCTCGCGGCGGGAGCGCGGGCCGAGGAGCCCGAGGGCGTGTCCGAGTCCGGGGCCCCGGTAGGCCCCGTCGAGCCCCCATGCCTCGCGTACGTCCCCGGCGTGCACCCACTCCCCCAGCGCCACCGCGTCCAGCACCCCGCCCGCCCCGGCGATCGCCGCACCGGCCTCGGTCATCCCGCGCTCCAGCTCGTCCAGCACCTGCGCGTCCGTCCAGCCGGCGCGTTCGGCGATGTCGCGGTCGTTGCTCTCGGGGCTGTACACGTCGGGCCCGAACCGGCTCTCCACCACCCGGTCCAGCGCGGAGCTGCAATGCGCGAGCAGATCGCGCACGGTCCAGCCGGGACACGCGGTGCGCAGGGTGAAGTCGCTCGCCGCGGCGGACCGCAGCAGCGGGAGGAGGAGGTCCCGCTCGGTGCGCAGCAGGAGACCGGGCAGCTCGGGATCGCGTTCGTCAGCCATGGGCCCAGCCAACCACCGCGGGCCCGCGCGGACCGGCGTTCCGCACAGATGTGGCGGGCGGCACGGCCCCGACGCGACCGGACACCCCTACGCTCGTCCCCATGGACGACACCGCTCAGGGCACCCGCAGCACCGACGACGCCGGGCTCCGCGTCCGCTGGCGCGACTCCCTGACCGCCGCGCGGGCCGGCGGGCCGGGCCCCGACCCGTTGCCGTACGCCGACAACCTGCTGGCCCGCTGGGCCGAACCCCAGCGCAGGTACCACACCACCGCGCACCTGGCGGCGGTCCTGGACCGCATCGACACGCTCGCCGGTCATGCCGCCGACGCGGACGCGGTACGGCTCGCCGCCTGGTTCCACGACGCGGTGTACCGGCCCGACCGGACCGAGAACGAGGAGCGCAGCGCCGTGCTCGCCGAGCGCGCCCTGCCCGAGGCCGGGGTGCCCGCTACGACCACCACCGAGGTCGCCCGGCTGGTCCGGCTCACGGTCTCGCACGACCCGGCGGACGGCGACACCAACGGCGAGGTGCTGTGCGACGCGGACCTCGCGATCCTGGCCGCGTCACCGAAGGAGTACGCGGAGTACGCGTCCCGGGTGCGCGAGGAGTACGGCTTCGTCCCGGACGAGGCGTTCCGGGAGGGGCGGGCGGCGGTGCTGCGGCAGCTCCTGGAGCTGCCGCGGCTGTTCCGTACGCCGCACGGGGCGGCGGAGTGGGAGCCGAGGGCGCGGCACAACCTGCTGACGGAGCTGGAGCTGCTCGCCTCGCACTGAGCGGGCGGGGCCTCTTTCCGGCCGGCCGGAAGGAGCCGGTGAACGAGGCCGGGGAACGGGCCGGGGAATGCGACGGTCTGTTCCGCTGTTGGCACCTGTCATGCCCGACTCTGCCGCTAGCCGCTCCCGCATGCCCCTGGCCGTGTACATCCTGGGACTCTCGGTCTTCGCTCTCGGTACGAGCGAGTTCATGCTCTCCGGGCTGCTGCCGCCCATCGCCGATGACATGAACGTGTCGATCCCGCGCGCGGGTCTCCTCATATCCGCGTTCGCGATAGGCATGGTGGTGGGCGCCCCGCTGCTCGCCGTCGCCACGCTCCGGCTGCCGCGCCGCACCACGCTCATCGCGCTGATCTCGGTCTTCGGCCTCGGGCAGGTCGCGGGCGCGCTCGCGCCGACGTACGAGATCCTCTTCGCCTCCCGGGTGATCAGCGCCTTCGCCTGCGCCGGGTTCTGGGCGGTGGGCGCCGCCGTCGCCATCGCGATGGTGCCGGTGAACTCGCGCGCCCGTGCGATGGCCGTGATGATCGGCGGGCTCTCGATCGCGAACGTCCTGGGTGTGCCGCTGGGGGCCTTCCTCGGCGAGAACCTGGGCTGGCGCTCGGCGTTCTGGGCGGTCGGCGCGGCCTCCGCGGTGGCCCTGGCCGGGGTGGCGACGATGATCCCCCGCATCCCGCTCCCGGACGAGAAGCCGCAGCTCAAGCGGGAGATGGCCATCTACCGCGACCGTCAGGTGTGGCTCTCCATCGTGATCACCGCGCTCGCGGCGGGCGGGGTGTTCTGCGCGTTCAGCTATCTGGCGCCGCTGCTGACGGACGTCGCCGGTCTCGACTCGGGCTGGGTGCCGACCGTGCTCGCGCTGTTCGGGGTCGGTGCGCTGATCGGTACGACGATCGGCGGCCGGGTCGCGGACGCGCACCTCTTCGGGGTGCTGCTGAGCGGCATCACGGCGTCGACGGTGTTCCTGGCCGCGCTGGCGCTGTTCGCGTCGAGCCAGGTCGCGGTGATCGTGCTGGCGTTCCTGCTGGGTCTGTCGGCGTTCTTCACCGCTCCGGCGCTGAACGCCCGGATGTTCAACGTCGCGGGCGCCGCCCCGACCCTGGCGGGTGCGACGACGACCGCCGCGTTCAACCTGGGCAACACGGGTGGCCCGTGGCTGGGCGGCACGGTGATCGACCTGGACTTCGGTTTCGCGGCGACCGCGTGGGCGGGGGCGGCGATGACCGTGGTGGCGCTGGTGACGGTGGTGTTCTCGCTGCGGCTGCAGCGCTCCCGCACCTCGGCGTCCCGGCTGGTGGCGGGTGCGCCGGCCGCCGTCGGGGTGCAGGGCAGAGCGGCGGAGGCCGCCTGCCAGAAGGCCGTGTGAGCGGCGGCGGGACAGCGGCCGTGGATTCTTGTCGCCATGCCCGCCCGGCGGACTCCCCCGTTGTCTAGTGTGGGCGGCATGCCGGATCAACAAAATGTAGAAGACGAGGCGGCCCAGGTGCGGGCGGCGTGGACCTGGCTCACGGACTGGCTGGGCGAGAACGCCCCGGGCTCCGCCGCGTCCCTGCGGCCGGGCGCGTCCGATGACCGCGTGGCGCAGGCCGAACAGCGGCTGGGTTTCACCCTGCCCGCCTCCCTGCGCGCCCTGTGGACACTGAACGACGGCGTCGTCCACAGCCGAACCGGCGCGAGCGCCTTCCTGGACGGGCACGGGCCGCTGCCGATCGAGACCGCCCTGGACACTCACGGCGCCCTGTCCGACGCCTGGCCCGACTGGGACCCGCTGTGGCTTCCGTTCACCGCGAACGAGGTGGACGAGCCGTGGAGCGGCGACTTCATCCACTGCGGCACCGGAGCGACCGGTTCCTGGGGCATGGAGGACATGGAGGACGAACCGGGGATGCACGGCGACGGGTCCGGTGGTGCACTGACCCTGCCCGGCATGCTGGCACAGATCGTCGAAGCCCTGCGAGAGGGCACGGGGCCGAGGATCGGCAGCACCAGCGCCCCGGGGATCGTGGACGGCGGCCTGGTGTGGATGGACCCGCGGGACGTGTGGATGCCCGGCTGGACGCCGCTGCACCCCTGACCGTCGCCACCCCGGCGGAACCGCGGGTGGAGCGGATCCCGGTTCGGCCGGGGTTCCGCTCCACCCTTGGTGTGTGCGCCGGGCCTAGGGAATGGTGTCCGGGTCCAGATCAGTGATCTCGCACGTGACGACGTCCTTCTTGATGGCTTCCCCGCAGCCGAGGTCGGCCATGGGTGCGTACACGTAGTACGCGTCCTGGTCGAGCATGCGGTGTGCCTTGGCGAACGCACCGAACGGCGCCATCGAGCCGGAGTTCACACTCAGCGCCATCGACGACCGGCCGCAGTTGATGTTCTTCCAGTCCGGCTCGGGGTAGCGCCCGTCGTCCCGCAGATGGATCTTGCCGTCGTCGGCCAGACCCTCGTACGTCTGGACGCACTGGGCCCCGTTGTCGACGGCGTACGAGGTGATGCCCGACGGAACCATGTTCGCGGGCATACCGGCCGACTCGTAGGTGGAGTTGAAGGAGAACTCGTCGCAGGACGGCGTGTCCCGCTTCGGGTGGTTGTACTGCTTCACGGCCTTCCTGGTCAGGCCGTGCGGCTCGAAGCCGTTGGCGCCGCTCCGGCCGCAGATCTTGTTGCGGTTCGCGTTGGCCCCCCGGTCGTACGCGTTGCGCTGGTTGGCCTTGTGCTCCGCCTTCGCCGTCATCGGCAGGTAGTGCAGCGGGGAGGACGGCCAGCTGCCCGGGTAGGTGCCGGTGCGCTGCCCGATCTTGCCGGTGATCAGCCAGATGTGCGCCGCGGCGGCCGGGAACTCATTGCCCTTGATCACATAGCCGGGCACGTAGTCGGGGAACACACAGCCGGGCGGCATACCGATGTCGGCGAAGTCGCAGCGCGCCTCGGCCTCGAAGATGCTGTCGCCGCTGACGCCGACGTCGGAGTCCTCGTCGGCCGCGGCGCCGTTGAAATCGGGGCCGAAGAAGCTGATCGGCATGGTGCGGGAGCGAGCGTTGTCCTTGCGGGACTTGCCGTCCCAGCCACTGCCGTTGGCCCCGCCGTTCTGGTCGTTCTTGACGTCGTACGTCATGGTGGCGGTCCCGGTCACTTCATGGCTGTCGTACTCCTTGGCGCCCTTCCAGGTCGTCGACCCGTCCCAGGTGAAGGCCGGGACGCCGGTACAGCCGAAGTCGCACCGGGGGGTGAATCCGATCTCGATGTCGTTCTTCATCGCCGGGGTGGGCGGCGGCGCCGTCTTCGGGCGGATCCGCGACCAGAACTTGATGTCCGGTGACTTGGTGTCGGTCTTGATCTGGACGTCGATGAAGAAGTCGGCCTGCGTCAGGCGCTTCTTCGTCTTCTTGTCGTAGGTGTAGTACTCGTAGTACGCGGCCATGCACATCTTCGTGCGGTTGAACCAGCCCCACTGCGCGTTGTCCGGGTTCGGGGTCCCGTCCGGGTTGACCCCCGAGCACTCCGGAAGCAGTTCCGTGCCGGCGCGCGGTGCGACCGGTGCGGCGTCGAGCCGCTCGGTGACGACCGACGGCTCGGTGGCCGGACCGCCCTTGGACGTACGCGGCTTCAGCACACCGCAGGAGACGGTTCCGTCACCCCGGTCGGTGCACTTCGGTGCCGTGCTCCTGAGAGCGGCGGTCGCCCATCCGGGGATCTGCTGCCACTCGCCGGTGGCCTTCCACTTGCCGTCGCTGTACGCCGGCTTGTCGGGCAGCGTGATGTCCACGACATGGTTCGTACGGACCTGGCCACCGGCAAGGAACCCGTAGGTGCCCGTGGCACCGACGTTGTCCGCGCGGTCGACCGTCTGCACCTCGACGTGGTGCGCGCCGTCCGCGCCGGGGGTCGCGGTGAACGAGCCGGTGGTGCCGGTCGTCGGCGCGCTCTGCCACTCCGGGGCGACCGCGCGTGCGGTGGGCCGGGTCGGCGGCCTGGGAGAGTCCCCGCCCTCCGCGTCGGGGGACTCGTCGGTGCCGTCCAGCAGGCCGGGGTCGTCGTCCTCGGGCAGTTCGCCGTCGACGCGGTAGCGGATCTGCTGCGCGCCGTCGTCGCCCGTGTCCACGTCGAACGTGCCCTGGACTCCCGTGCCGCCTCCGCGTCCGTCGTCCGGATAGGTCGCGGAGCCGATCGCGGCCGGCTCACCGGGGGCGATGGTGTCGACGGCGAACTCGCGCCACGGAGACCAGCCGAGGTTGTAGTGGGTGCCGTCGTAGGCGTTGGTGCGGAACTTGTACGTCCTGCCGTCCTTCAGCTGACCGGCCGGGACCTTCACGCTCGCCCAGGAGCCGGGGGCGACGTAGTCCGAGACGATCGCGCCGTCACCCGCAGGTGTGGTGATGGGCTTGTTCGTCGCGGCGTCGTAGACCTGGAAGGTCCCGTTGACCTTGTCGCCGTCCGCGTCGGCGAACTTGTCCCGCAGGGTCGGGGTGGTGGAGTTGACGGCCCACACCCCGGCGTAGGACTTGAACGGCGCACCGGCCTGCTGCGCGCTGCCGTCACCCGGCCGGAAGTTGTAGTTGACCGTGAGCTTGGGCTGGTTGGCCGTCGCGTTGCGGCTGTTGACGCGCTTCCAGGCCTTGGTGTCGTCGGACACGGCACGCACGCCCATGTGGCCGGCGGTCTGCTTGCCCGATGCCCACACCTTCGCCAGCTCGGTCACATCGGCCTTGATCCAGCCGTCCGCCGTGGAGGGGCATCCCGCCGGGTATCCGGCGGTCTGGGTGCCGGTGGCGTACTGCTGCATCCACTCGGGCTGCTTCGTCCACCGGGAGGCGGAGGACCCGGCACCGGTGTTCCACACCGTCCAGCCCTGCGCCTTGCAGTCGGTGGCACCGGAGTGGAAGTTGTACAGCTGCACACTCGCCGAGGAGACGAGCGCGTCGGCGAAGGGCGCGGTGTTCCACGTCATCAGCGTCCGCGCGGTACGCGGCGTGCCGTCGGCGTTGACCGTGCCGGGGTTGCCGAAGTCGAGCTCGGTCTCCGAGCCCAGGTCGGTGGTCTCGCCCTGCTGCACATAGGTGTCGAACGTGTTCCCGAGCGCGGAGGTCGACGGGTCCACGGTGACCGGGTACTCCGTCGCCGGGTCCGCGAGGAACTCCGCGTCCGGGGTCACGACGAGGTCGATGTTCCCGCCGCCGTTGTCGACGACCTCCATGCCGACCCGGGCACGGTTCTCGTGCCTGCCGGAGATCTTGTCCACGCTCGCGTCCCACATGACGGGGGCGGGCATGGTGGCCTTGGGCGCACCGGTCCTGGCATCGGTGAACCGCACCGAGCCGTCCTTCTGCGCCGCCGCCTTGAGGCCCTTCGCCTTCAGCGGCAGCGTGTAGGTGTAGGCGCCGGCCGCCGGCGCGGAGTCGAGCCGCACGAACTGCTCGAAGCCGGTGCGGGTGGCCTCCACGATCACGTCGGCGCCGGGCACGGCGTCCTTGTACGTGGCGCGGGTGCCCTCCAGGACGGGCTTGGGCAGACCGCCCTTCCACTGCATCGTCACCTGCTCGGCACCGGTGCCGAGGGTGACCAGGTCACGGCCTGCGGCGTCGTTGGCGGCCTGCAGCGATTTCGCGCGGGTGCCACCGCCCGGGGCGAGTCGCAGGCCCTCGGGGTGCGCCTTCGCCGCGACCATGCCACCGGTCTCGGTGAGAGTGGCGTCGACGTCGATCCACTTGCCGTCGCGCTGCATCCGTTCGGGCCCGGTGGTGACCTCTGAGGTCAGCGTCCCGTCGGGGTTGGCGTAGGTGAGGCTGGTGGGTGTGGTCTCGTCCGGGACGAGGGTCTTCCTGCCCGTCCTCGCGGCCTCTGCCAGCGCCCACGGGATGCCGCCCCTGGAGTGCCGTGCGGCCCAGGCGAGGTCGGAGGCCTCGATGTCCTCGGCGGCCGGCCGTATCGCCGCGGCCGTGGACCTGGGGCTCTCCGCGGCCGAGGCCCCGGGAGGGGCCACCGCGAGCGGTACCGCGGTGGCCAGTGCTGCCCCGATCGCGATCAGGGGCACGGTGCTTAGTTTTCCCGCTCTGCTTCTTTTTCCCGTGCTGCTTCTTTTGACTGTGCTGCCGCTCAAAGGCTGTTGATCTCCTGGTTGCAGGGTGTCGCGCCGCCCGTCTGTTTACGGGGAGTTGACATCCGGCAGCAAGAGAAGAAATCAGGAGGATCAGCCGAAGCCGGAGGTTGTGGACGTGACGCCCGACACGGCCCTGGAGAGTTGCAGGCCGAATCATCCGAACTGCCGCCTTCAGAAAGGGGATTGCCTGGAGGGGTCGACAAGTCGCCGGGCGATTCCACCCCTGATCCGGTAACTTGGCGTCAGATTTCGGGAATGGGGGCTTACCGGCGTCGGCCGTCCTCGCCCCCGGCGCTACCGCGGCGCCGGCCGGCCCTTCGGGCGGCGCAGGCCCGCATCGGTGATCCGGCGGACCAGCTCCTTGGAGCCGATCTGCCGGGCGCCGGCCCGGACCGCGTCCTCGTACCGGGCCTCCGGCACGTCGTAGTGGTCCCGCTCGAAGGCCCGCTCCGGGCAGCCGATGGACGCGGCGAAGGCGTGCAGCTCCTCGAACGAGACGTCGCTGACCAGGTGCGACCAGAGCCGTCCGTGGCCCGGCCAGTCCGGCGGATCGATGTAGACGGTCACGGGCGCGGTATCCCGCCGAGCGATCCGACCGGGGCGACCGCGACGGTGGCCTTCGTGCAGACCCAGTGCGGGTCGGGACCGAGCTCCGGCTCGACGTCGAGTGCGTGCGGGTCGCCCGCGTCGCAGACCGGGCAGAGCGGCCAGCGGCCGTACTCCTCCAGCAGCGCGTCCTGGACGTCCTGGGCGACGAGGCCGACGACGAACTCCACCCCCTCCGGCCATTGCTCCACCCACCATCGCCGGTGCGTCACGGCGTCCTCGACCATCGAGACGATCTGCGCCTCGGCGACGTCTCCGGCGGCCAGGTCGGCCATGACAAGGGCGCGGGCGGTGTGCAGCGCCTGCTCCAGGGGGTTCGGCTCCATACCTCCATTGTCCACCTGCGCACCGGAGCCCCCGCCCGTGCCGCCGGAGGCCGGAAACCGCCAGAGGTCAGGACCAAAGGGGGGTTGACGGACCCCGGGGTTGAAAATATCTTTCAAAGGTGACCAATGACCTGAAGGAAAGTTTCAGCGCTGATTCGCCGCCCGCCCCGGCAGCCCTCGCGGCCAAGGTGCGGACGCTCGCGCCGTCCATGACCCGCTCGATGCAGCGGGTCGCCGAGGCCGTCGCCGGTGACCCGGCCGGCTGCGCTGCCCTGACGGTCACCGGTCTCGCCGAGCTCACCGGCACCAGCGAGGCGACCGTGGTCCGCACCGCCCGCCTCCTCGGCTACCCCGGCTACCGCGACCTGCGCCTCGCGCTCGCCGGTCTCGCCGCCCACCAGCAGTCCGGCCGGGCCCCCGCCGTGACCGCCGACATAGCGGTCGACGACCCGATCGCCGACGTGGTCGCCAAGCTGGCCTACGACGAGCAGCAGACCCTCGCCGACACGGCCGCCGGGCTCGACACGGTCCAGCTCGGTGCCGCCGTGGCCGCAGCCGCCACCGCCCGCCGGATCGACATCTACGGCGTGGGCGCCTCCTCGCTCGTCGGCCAGGACCTGGCCCAGAAGCTGGCCCGTATCGGCCTGATCGCGCACTCCCACATGGACCCGCACCTCGCGGTGACCAACGCGGTGCAGATGCGCGCGGGCGACGTGGCCATCGCGATCACCCACTCCGGCTCGACGGGCGACGTCATCGAGCCGCTGCGGGTCGCCTTCGACCGCGGCGCGACCACGATCGCGATCACCGGCCGCCCCGACGGACCGGTCACGCAGTACGCCGACCACGTGCTGACCACGTCCACCGCCCGCGAGAGCGAGCTGCGCCCGGCGGCCATGTCGAGCCGCACGAGCCAGCTCCTGGTCGTCGACTGCCTGTTCATAGGAGTCGCGCAGCGTACGTACGAGACGGCGGCCCCGGCCCTCGCCGCCTCCTACGAGGCGCTGGCCCACCGCCACAACCCGCGCACCCGCTGACCTCACCGAGGCACCCGCACCCGCACCCGCACCCGCAGAACCGCACGAGTTCAAGAAAGCAGAGCCGCTCTCCATGACCTCCCTCACCGACGCCGACGCCACCGCTCCCGACGGATACGGCGAACTTCGCGCCCAGCTCGCCACCCTCACGACCGAGGCGTTCCGCCCCGAGCTCGCCGAGATCGACCAGCTGCCCACCTCGGAGATAGCCCGGATCATGAACGGCGAGGACCAGACCGTCCCCGCCGCCGTCGCCGCCCGGCTGCCCGAGATCTCCGCCGCGATCGACGCCACCGCGGCGCGCATGGCCCGCGGCGGACGGCTGATCTACGCGGGCGCCGGCACCGCCGGCCGGCTCGGTGTCCTGGACGCCAGCGAGTGCCCGCCCACCTTCAACACCGACCCCGCCGACGTGGTCGGTCTGATCGCGGGCGGACCGTCCGCGATGGTCACCGCTGTCGAGGGTGCCGAGGACAGCAAGGAGCTGGCCGCAGCCGACCTCGACGCGCTGGGCCTGACCGCCGACGACACGGTGGTCGGCATCTCCGCCTCCGGCCGTACGCCGTACGCGATCGGGGCCGTCGAGCACGCCCGCACCAAGGGCGCGCTGACCATCGGCCTGTCCTGCAACGCGGACTCCGCGCTGGGCGCGGCCGCCGAGCACCCCGTCGAGGTCGTCGTCGGCCCGGAGCTGCTCACCGGCTCGACCCGCCTCAAGGCGGGCACGGCGCAGAAGCTCGTGCTCAACATGGTCTCGACGATCACGATGATCCGGCTCGGCAAGACGTACGGAAACCTCATGGTCGACGTCCGCGCCTCCAACGAGAAGCTGCGCGCCCGCTCGCGCCGGATCGTCTCGCTGGCCACCGGTGCCTCGGACGCCGAGATCGAGGCCGCGCTCGCCGCGACCGACGGCGAGGTGAAGAACGCCATCCTGACCATCCTCGGCCAGGTCGACGGTCCCACCGCCGCGACGCTGCTGTCCGCGTCGGACGGCCACCTCCGGGCCGCGCTCGCCGCCGCCCCGCGCACCACCTGACCCCCTGCTCCACCTCCCCCGCACAGCAAGGCACCACGCACCATGGCTACAGAAGACAAGAACCGCGCCACTGCCGCCGCGATCCTTCCGCTCGTCGGTGGCGCCGCGAACGTCAGCTCCATCGCCCACTGCATGACCCGGCTCCGGCTCGGGCTGCATGACCGTTCGCTCGTCCAGGACGAGGCTCTGAAGGCCGTTCCGGCCGTCATGGGTGTGGTCGAGGACGACACGTACCAGATCGTTCTCGGTCCCGGTACGGTCGCCCGCGTCACCCCCGAGTTCGAGAAGCTCGTCGAGGAGGGGAAGACCGCGGCCCCGGCGGCCGCCCCGGCCCCGGCCTCCGCCGCCCCGCTCACCGCGGAGGAGCTGGCCGCTCAGGGCGCCGAGATGAGGGCGGCCCGGAAGGCGAAGAACGCCACCCCGTTCAAACTGTTCCTGCGCCGGATCGCCAACATCTTCGTGCCGCTGATCCCGGCCCTGATCGGCTGCGGCATCATCGCGGGCCTCAACGGGCTGCTGGTCAACCTCGGCTGGCTGACGTCCGTCACCCCGGCCCTGGCGGCCATGGCGTCCGGCTTCATGGCGCTGATCGCGGTCTTCGTCGGCTACAACACGGCGAAGGAGTTCGGCGGCACGCCGATCCTCGGCGGCGCGGTCGCGGCCATCATCGTCTTCCCGGGCGTCGCGAACATCGAGGCGTTCGGCCAGAAGCTCTCCCCCGGCCAGGGCGGCGTCCTCGGCGCCCTGGGCGCGGCGGTGCTCGCGGTGTACGTGGAGAAGTGGTGCCGCCGCTGGGTCCCGGAGGCGCTGGACGTCCTCGTCACCCCGACGCTGACGGTCCTGATCTCCGGCCTGGTGACGATCTTCGGTCTGATGTACGTGGCCGGTGAGGTCTCCACCGCCATCGGCACGGCCGCCGACTGGCTGCTCTCCAACGGCGGCGCGGGCGCGGGTCTGATCCTCGGCGGCTTCTTCCTGCCGCTGGTCATGCTGGGGCTGCACCAGGCGCTGATCCCGATCCACACCACCCTGATCGAGCAGCAGGGCTACACGGTCCTGCTGCCGATCCTCGCCATGGCCGGTGCCGGCCAGGTCGGCGCGGCCATCGCGGTCTACTTCCGTCTGCCGCGCAACGAGTCGATCCGCCGGACCATCAAGTCCGCGCTGCCCGCCGGCTTCCTGGGCGTCGGCGAGCCGCTGATCTACGGTGTCTCGCTGCCGCTGGGCCGTCCGTTCGTCACGGCGTGCGTGGGCGGTGCCTTCGGCGGCGCGTTCATCGGCTTCTTCAACCAGCTCGGTGACGCGGTGGGCTCCACGGCCATCGGCCCGTCCGGCTGGGCCCTGTTCCCGCTAGTCGACGGCAACCACGGCCTGGGCGTGACCATCGCGATCTACGCGGGCGGCCTGGTCGTCGGCTATCTGGCGGGCTTCGTCGCCACGTACTTCTTCGGCTTCAGCAAGGACCTGCTGGCGGAGTTCAACGTCTCGCAGGAGCCGGCCGGCTCCACGGTCGCGGCCGCCTCCACGGCTCCGGCGGCCTCCGCCACCGGCCCCGACACCCCGATGAAGGAACCCGCGGGCGTCTGACCTCCCGTCCCCACCACAACGGCCGCCGGCTCAGCGCTCCAGATCGCTGAGCTGGCGGTCGAGTGCGATCTCCACCGCGCTCAGCGGAATGTCCGGCCGCAGCCGCTCCAGTTCACACGGGTGCGGCGGTGGCGGCGGACAATCGGGGATGTGCACCCAGATCCGGCCGGCCGCGATCAGCGCGCGGTAGAAACTGCGCACCAGACGGGCGCCGAATCCGCACAAAGGACGACGCATCGACGGGCTCACCTCTTCTGCCGGCGCGGACGGACTGCCGACGATGCCGCACATGACTTGGATGGCGCTAAAGGGCGTTCGGCCGATCGGCCCCATGTGCGTGAGAACTTCACGCTCCACGGATGACGGGGCCACTGTCTGGCCCGGAGCGCTTTATCGCAGAATCGTCGCGAAGCAACACCGGCTCACATCTCCAGCACAGACCCTCATCCCTTAGTAGAGGAAAGGTTCGTGTATCCATGGACAACGTCATATCGACCGGCGTTCGGAACCTGGACGAGATCACCGCACCGCCCGCCGGCTCCGGCCCCCGGAATCTTGTGATCGAGCATCTCGATCTCTTCTCCGAACAGCACGTCGCGTTGCTGAGCTGGTGCATCCGCACCGAGTCGATCGAGCCACTCGCGGCATGACCGCGCCGGGGGGAAGAGACGTCCTGGCAGCGATGCCGGACGACGCGCTGGTGGGGTTCAAGCGTCATCTGCACCCCACCGTCGTCCCGGGGGAAGCGACGTACCTGGTGTCCCCCCGGAATGTCACGGCACTCCACGGCGTCCACGCCGAGGTTCTGGTGCCGTTGCTCGACGGCACCCGGAGTGTGCGTTCGGTGCTGCACGCCGCGGCACCGGCGCTCACCGCCGAGGAGGCCGGCAACTCGTTACGGGAACTGACCGGCTCGGGGCTGCTGAATTTCCGCCCGGCACCGTCCGGGAATTCCCCCGCGGCCCTTTCCGATCCGGTGGCCGAGGCCTACTGGGACCTGGCCGGCCTCGACGGCGGCCAGGCCTCCGCGGAACTGGCGAAGTCCAGCGTGCGGATCGTGACGGTCGGGGATCTGAACGCCGAGTCGGTCGGGGACGCCTGCCGGGACTCCCGGATCACGGTGGCGGCCCCCGGCGCCCCCGCCGGGTTCTCCCTCGTCCTGTGCGACGACTACCTGGCGCCCGGGCTGCGCGAGGTGGACGCCGAACACCGGGCGAGCGGCACACCCTGGCTGATCGCGAAGATGTCCGGCGCCGATCCCTGGGTGGGGCCGGTGTTCCGGCCGGACCGGGGCCCGTGCTGGTCCTGCCTCGCGGCCCGGCTGCGCTGCCACCGCGGTTCCGAGCGGCCCGTCCGGCGCGCACTGGGCCTGGACGGGCCGCTCGCCCGGCCGACCGCGTCGCTGGCGGCCGGCCGTTCCATCGCCGTCCACATCGCGGTGCTCGAAACGGCCAAGTGGATGGCCGGTATGCGCTACCCCTCGCAGAACCTCGTCCACACCCTGGACACCCTGCTCCTCCAGGTCCGCACCCACCCCGTGAGCCGGCTGCCGCAGTGCGCGGTCTGCGGCGACCCGGGCACGGTCGCCCGGACCGTACGCGCCCCCTTCGTACCCGTGTCGCGGCCCAAGGCCGATCAGGAGCTGGGCGGCGACCGGGCGCTGACCCCCGAGGAGATGCTCGACCGGTACGGACACCTGGTCAGCCCGGTCACCGGGATCGTCAAGGAGATCCGCCGCGCCCCGCACACCCCGGACTTCGTCAACAGCTATCTGTCCGGCCACAATCTCGCGGTCAGCCCGCACACCCTCGCCGGGCTCCGCTCCGGACTGCGCGCACTCAGCGGCGGCAAGGGGCTCAGCGGCACGGAGGCCCGGACGAGCGCCCTGTGCGAGGCGGTGGAGCGCTACAGCGGCACCCGGCAGGGCGACGAGCCGGTGGTACGGGACAGCTACCGTGCGCTGGGCCCGGCGGCCGTGCACCCCAACTCCTGCCAGCTGTACGACGAGCGGCAGTACCGGACCCGGGAGGCCTGGAACCGGGGCCGCTCCCACTTCCAGTACGTACCCCGGCCGTTCGACGAGGACATGCCGACCGAGTGGACACCCGTGTGGTCGCTGACGGAGCGGACGCAACGGCTGCTGCCCACCTCGATGCTCTACTTCGGGAACGGGTCGCTCGCCGGCGGCGGCACCGGCGACGGGCTGCTGGCCGATTCCAATGGCAACGCCGCGGGCAGCAGCCCCGAGGACGCACTGATCCAGGGGTTCCTGGAAATCGTCGAACGGGACGCGGTCGCCCTGTGGTGGTACAACCGCACACGGCAGCCGGCCGTCGATCTCGACGCCTTCGACGCGCCCTACGTCCGGCGCTTCAGGGACGGCTACCGCAGGATCGGCCGCGAGCTGTGGGTACTCGACCTGACCTCGGACTTCGGGATTCCGGTCATGGCGGCGCTGTCCCGGCGCACCGACAAGCCCGCCCAGGACGTGATCTTCGGTTTCGGCGCCCACTTCGACCCGCGTGTGGCCCTGCGCAGGGCACTGACCGAGATGGGGCAACTGCTGCCGGCGGTGTCCATGGCACGGGCCGATGGCTCGGGTTACGCCCTCGACGATCCGGACCTGTGCACCTGGTGGCACACGGCTACCACTGACAACCAGCCATATCTGCAGCCTGATCCAGGCATATGCGCCCGCACCCCGCGCAGTTGGGTGTACACGCCCCATGCGGACCTGCTGGCCGATGTGGAGCACATCACACGGCTCGTGCGCTCCCGTGGCATGGAGCTTCTGGTGCTCGACCAGACACGCCCCGATCTGGCCATGCCGGTGGTGAAGGTCATCGTGCCGGGCATGCGGCACTTCTGGGCCCGTCTGGGACCCGGCAGGCTGTACCAAGTCCCGGTGGAACTGGGGCGGTTGTCCCGGCCAACCGACTACGGCGCACTCAACCCCATTCCGCTCTTCGTCTGAGACGGAATCCGGCCACTGCCCCTCGGTTCCTTCCCATAGGATCCCCAAAAAGCGCACACAGTTGCGAAAGAGGAGGCTGTGGGAACGGGAACGAGCGACGCGTCAGGCGAGAGAGACAGCCGCCCGGAGGCAATTGCCAACAGGGAAAATCCGCGTAAACACAGCAAGAACCTCCCAGGTCCTTTGCTGGCGCGGGTAATCCTCCGGGTGGCTGTGCTGAGTTATCTGGTCATCATCGCACTCAATATCTTCGCCACGGATCTGCAAGTGGGCGTCAAGGCCCTCGCCGTCGCCGTGCTCGCGGCGGTCTTCGTGATCCAGCTCGTCCACTCCGCACCGGACGCCAACCGGGCGCCGGCCGCGCGCAAGTGCCTCACCCTGGGCACCCAGGCGCTGCTCACCTACCTGCCGGTCCTGTTCTTCGGGGCGCAGTGGGGGTCGATGGCCGGCTTCCTCGCCGGTTCGCTCCTCCTGATGCTGCCGACCCGCGCCGGATGGACTCTTTACGGTCTGGTGGGCGTCAGCATGTTCCTGGCGCCGTTCCTGAAGGGCTACCCGCTCGTCGACACCTTCTACTCGGGGCAGAGCACGCTCCTGACCGGCCTGGTCGTATACGGACTCTCCCGCCTCGCCGAGCTGATCCAGGAGCTGCACAGCGCCCGCGACGAGGTCGCGCGCATGGCGGTGACCCAGGAGCGGCTGCGGTTCGCCCGGGACCTGCACGACCTGCTCGGGTACAGCCTGTCCGCGATCACGCTCAAGAGCGAGCTCATCCACCGGCTGATCCCGAAGCAGCCCGACCGGGCCATGGCGGAGGTCGAGGACGTCCTCTCCATCTCCCGGCAGTCCCTGGCCGATGTCCGCAGGGTCGCCAGCGGCTTCCGGGACATGTCGCTGACCCAGGAGATAGAGATCGCCGAGTCCGTGCTGATAGCGGCTCGCGTGGACGTGGAGGTCAGGGTCGCGATCAGCGACATCAGCCAGCGGATCGAGAACGTCCTCGCGGCGGTGCTGCGCGAGGCGGTGACCAACGTGCTGCGTCACAGCGAGGCCCAGCGGTGCGTCATCGAGGCGTCGCAGGGGGCGGACCGGGTCCGGCTCTCCGTACTCAACGACGGCACCGACCCCGGGCACCGCGACCCGTCGCCGCACAGCGGGAGCGGCCTCGGGAACCTGCAGCTGCGGCTGAGCGAGGTCGGTGGCAGCCTCGTATCGGGGCAGAAGAACAACGGCGGGTTCCAGGTACGGGCCGAGGCGCCCACCGCGTGAGCGGGAATCCGCCCCGGCTCACCGTCGGGAACCGGCCCGGATGCCGTACCATCGCCCCGCGTGCGGCGCGGGGGCGTGGCCGGAGATCGGGGGACACGGTGATTCGGATTCTGTTGGCCGAAGACATGAACATGGTCCGCGGGGCACTGGTGGCACTGCTCAATCTCGAGGACGACTTCGAGGTCGTGTGCGAGCTGGAGCGCGGGGACGAGATCGTGGCCGGAGCCGTGGAGCACCGGCCGGATGTCGCGGTCATCGACATCGACCTGCCGGGTATGGACGGACTGACAGCGGCGACCGAGCTCCGCGAGCGGCTGCCGCAGTGCCACACGCTGATCCTGACCAGTCTCGGCAGGCCCGGCACACTGCACCGCGCCATCGGAGCCCAGGTGTCGGGCTATCTCCTCAAGGACGCCCCGCCCAAGGAACTCGCCAACGCGGTACGGCGTGTGGCCGCGGGACACCGGGTGGTCGACCCGCAACTCGCCGTCTCCGCATGGGGCGTGGGCCCCAACCCGCTGACACACCGGGAGACCGAGGTGCTCAGGCTGGCCGCGAAGGGCGCGGAGCCACCGGAGATAGCGGCCTCGCTGCACCTGTCGACCGGCACCGTGCGCAACTACCTGACGACCATCCTGGCGAAGCTGAACGCCCGCAACCGGGTCGACGCCATCCTCATCGCCCAGGAGTCGGGCTGGCTGCTGTGACCGGGTTCAACCCTCGCCGTCCCACGGCTGGTTGACGGGCGGAGGCGCCGCACGGCCCGGTTGTTCGTCGCCCACCGGGGCCGCCATGCCGGCCGCCGCCAGATACCCGAGGATGGCCTCCGTCACCTCGGCGGGCAGCGGCAGCGCGGCCGACGCCGCGTCCGGAGTGATGGGCCAGGCGAGCAGGCCGACGACCCAGACCGCTTCGGGGCGGTGCAGCTGGACCCGGTGCGGTGATCCGGTGGCCTCCAGGACGAACCCCGCCTTCTCCAGGGTGAGGGACACTCCCCCGGGCAGCCTCAGCCGCCGCCGGGCCGGCACGCGCACGGGTGCGAACGTGGCGTGCCTGGACGTGGCGGACACCGAAAGCAGCGGGCCGTTGAGGTCGTCGATCCCCAGGGTCCGCACGATCAGGTGGGAGAGCGGGCGCAACGTCGGCAGCAGCACCAGATACGTACTGCCCTCGCCGTCCGTGTCCTCGGCCTCTTCCTCGATGTTCGCCAGGAGAACCGGGCCGAGCTCCATCCGCCGCAGGGCCTCCCGGACCAGCGGACCGGGTCTGCTGATCCGCTCCGTGCCCAGCCGGCCCCGCAGTACGAGCACCTCTCCGGTCTCGTCCGGTTCGACCACGACGTCCTCGCGCAGGGACCACAGATCGACCGTGTGACTGCCGGTGGACCGCGCCATGGCGCCCCTCTTTCGTCAGCTGGAGACACCGTCGATTCTGACTCCGTGCACGGCCGGTTCACAGCCACGAGGCCACGTACCGGGGGTGAAGATCTCATACCCGGAGGTCGCGCCCGGGCGCTTTGGCAGGTCACAAGTGCACCTTCCTACGGTGCGGTCTGCAGGACGACAAGCCGAGTCGACGGGAGAGGAGGGCGGCCGGTGGCCGTTCACACAGCCGGGGCGCGTGGAGGAGAGCCGCCGCCGCGAAGTCACGTGGCGGGGAAGGAGGTTCGTCGTCTGGATCGGGTGATCATCCGTTTCGCGGGTGACTCCGGGGACGGTATGCAGCTCACGGGTGACCGTTTCACTTCGGAGACCGCGTCCTTCGGGAACGATCTCTCCACGCTGCCGAACTTCCCCGCCGAGATCCGAGCCCCCGCAGGAACCCTGCCGGGCGTCTCCTCCTTCCAGCTCCACTTCGCCGACCACGACATCCTCACCCCCGGCGACGCCCCCAACGTCCTGGTCGCGATGAACCCCGCCGCACTGCGGGCCAACATCGCCGACGTACCACGCGGCGCCGAAATCATCGTCAACACCGACGAGTTCACCAAACGCCCCATGGCAAAAGTCGGCTACGACACCAGCCCGCTGGAAGACGGGTCCCTGGAGGCCTACAACGTCCACCCGGTGCCACTGACCACCCTCACGATCGAGGCACTGAAGGAGTTCGGGCTCTCCCGCAAGGAAGCCGAACGCTCGAAGAACATGTTCGCGCTCGGACTCCTCTCCTGGATGTACCACCGCCCCACCGAAGGCACCGAGACGTTCCTGCGCGCCAAGTTCGCCAAGAAACCACAGATCGCCGAAGCCAACGTCACCGCGTTCCGCGCCGGCTGGAACTTCGGCGAGACGACCGAGGACTTCGCCGTCTCCTACGAGGTCGCACCCGCCACCCAGGCCTTCCCCACCGGCACGTACCGCAATATCTCGGGGAACCTCGCCCTGTCCTACGGCCTGATCGCCGCCGGCCGACAGGCCGACCTGCCCGTCTACCTGGGGTCCTACCCGATCACTCCGGCGTCCGACATCCTGCACGAACTCAGCAAGCACAAGAACTTCGGCATCCGCACCTTCCAGGCCGAGGACGAGATCGCGGGCATCGGCGCCGCACTCGGTGCGGCCTTCGGCGGAGCGCTGGGAGTCACCACCACCTCCGGGCCCGGGGTCGCCCTCAAGTCCGAGACCATCGGCCTCGCCGTGTCTCTCGAACTGCCCCTGCTGATCATTGATATCCAGCGGGGCGGGCCTTCCACGGGGCTGCCGACCAAGACCGAGCAGGCCGACCTCCTCCAGGCCATGTACGGGCGCAACGGCGAGGCACCGGTGCCGATCGTCGCGCCGAAGACCCCGGCCGACTGCTTCGACGCGGCACTGGACGCCGCCCGGATCGCCCTGACCTACCGCACCCCGGTCTTCCTCCTGTCCGACGGCTATCTGGCCAACGGATCCGAGCCGTGGCGCATCCCGGAGACCGACAGCCTTCCCGACCTGCGCGTCCAGTTCGCCGGCGGACCCAATCACGAACTGGCCGACGGCACCGAGGTGTTCTGGCCCTACAAGCGCGACCCACAAACTCTCGCCCGCCCCTGGGCCGTCCCCGGCACCCCCGGCCTCGAACACCGCATCGGCGGCATCGAGAAACAGGACGGCACCGGCAACATCTCCTACGACCCCGCCAACCACGACTACATGGTCCGCACCCGACAAGCGAAAATCGACGGCATCCAGGTCCCCGATGTCGACGTCGACGACCCGGCAGGCGCCAGGACCCTGGTACTGGGCTGGGGCTCCACCTACGGACCCATCACCGCCGCCGTCCGCCGCCTGCGCTCAGCCGGACGCCCCATCGCCCAAGCCCACCTACGGCACCTCAACCCCTTCCCTCGCAATCTCGGCGAAGTGCTGAAGCGTTACGACAAGGTGATCGTCCCGGAGATGAACCTCGGACAGCTCGCCACCCTCATCCGGGCCAAGTACCTGGTGGACGCACACAGTTACAACCAGGTCAACGGCATGCCGTTCAAGGCCGAGCAGCTCGCGACGGCCCTCCAGGAGGCCATCGATGCCTGAGACCAACGAACTCCTCCAGCTGGTCCCGAAGACCGAGGCCAAGCAGTCCATGAAGGACTTCAAGTCCGACCAGGAAGTGCGCTGGTGCCCCGGCTGCGGTGACTACGCGGTTCTCGCCGCCGTCCAGGGCTTCATGCCCGAGCTCGGACTGGCGAAGGAGAACATCGTCTTCGTCTCCGGCATCGGCTGCTCCTCCCGCTTCCCGTACTACATGAACACCTACGGAATGCACTCGATCCACGGCCGCGCCCCGGCCATCGCCACCGGACTCGCCTCTTCCCGGCGGGATCTGAGCGTCTGGGTGGTCACCGGCGACGGCGACGCCTTGTCGATCGGCGGGAACCACCTCATCCATGCCCTGCGCCGCAACGTCAACCTCAAGATCCTCCTCTTCAACAACCGGATCTACGGACTGACCAAGGGCCAGTACTCCCCCACCTCCGAGGTCGGCAAGATCACCAAGTCCACGCCGATGGGCTCGCTCGACGCGCCCTTCAACCCGGTGTCCCTGGCCATCGGGGCGGAGGCGTCCTTCGTCGCCCGCACCGTCGACTCCGACCGCAAGCACCTCACCAGCGTGCTCCGCGCAGCGGCCGACCACCCCGGCACAGCACTCGTGGAGATCTACCAGAACTGCAACATCTTCAACGACGGCGCCTTCGAAGTCCTCAAGGACCGCGAGCAGGCCCAGGAAGCCGTCATCCGACTGGAACACGGCCAGCCGATCCTCTTCGGCACCGACAACTCCAAAGGCGTCGTGCGGGACACCCTGACCGGTGACCTGAACGTGGTCGCGGTCACCGAGGACAACAAGTCACAGATCCTCGTCCACGACGCACACGCCCCCAGCCCCACGACCGCGTTCGCCCTGTCGCGCCTCGCCGATCCCGACACCCTGCACCACACCCCGATCGGCGTGCTCCGCAGCATCGAACGACCCGTCTACGACACCCTCATGGCCGACCAACTCGACACCGCGGTCGAACAACTCGGCAAGAGCGATCTGGCCACTCTGCTCGCCGGCAACGACAACTGGACCGTGGAGGCTCCATGACGTACGTCATCGCCCAGCCCTGTGTGGACCTCAAGGACAAGGCGTGCATCGACGAGTGCCCCGTGGACTGCATCTACGAGGGTCCGCGCAAGATGTACATCCACCCCGACGAGTGCGTCGACTGCGGGGCCTGCGAGCCCGTCTGCCCGGTAGAGGCGATCTTCTACGAGGACGCGCTGCCCAATGAATGGGCCGGGTACGCGGCCGCCGACCAGGAGATCTTCGTTCCCCTGGGGTCACCGGCCGGGGCCGCCTCGTTCGGCGTGTTCGCCGAGGACCACCCCACTGTCGGGGCGGAGCCGGTGCGCGAGGCCGGCTGAGCCGCTGCCGGGACGGGCCGGGGTGTCCGGAGCACCTCGGCCTCCCGTCCTTCTCCCCTGGTTCTTCAGTGGGAAGGTCCACGGTGGAGGAAGCCATATTGAGCCATTTGCTTGACGCCACCGTCGAAGAGCCGTCCGCACACTCGCAAAGGATCTTCATGGACATCGCTTCCCCGACCTCCGCTGTTGGGCAGTCCTCCGGCCCGCGGACCGGCGGCACCACGCACCCCGCTCCCCTGCCCGCGCCCTCACCTTCGGCGTCGTTTCTCGGCCCCCACCACCTGGTGCACTGCCCGGACACTCCGGAGGCATTCGTGCTCGCCTCGACGGTCCCGGTCCGGCAGCACTTCGCCTTCTCCACCGAGATTCCGCAGAGCAACCCGCTGTTCTCCGACGCCACCGCGCCGTTCCACGACCTGCTGTACCCGGTCGAGTCGTTGAGGCAGACGGCGGTCTTCGCTGCCGGGCGGTACTTCCGGGTGCCGGAGAACCGGCGGACGCTCGTCTCCTCCGGCGCCGCGGTGATCACGGACGTGGCTCCTTGGCAGCGCTCCCGTCCCAGCGGCCAGCTCACGCTGGACCTCGATCTGACACCGACCGAGGTGGTGAAGGGCGTGCCGCGCGGAATGCGGTGCCGCGCGGCGGTGAGCATCGACGGTACGCAGTGCGGCACCGCCGAGGCCCGGCTCGTCTTTCTGATGCCGGGGGTCTACCGCAACCACCGCAAGCAGGGCCGCCGGGAGAGCGAGGGGGCCGGCCGCGGCAACAGCGGGCTCCCGCCGGGCCACAGCACTCCCGCGCCCGAGCTGGTCGGCCGGGCCTCCGCCCGCAACGTCGTGATCGGGCTGCCCTTCGACGAGTCGGAGGAGCGGCTGACGTTTCCGGTCGACGTGCCCGCGGCCCGGGAGGTGCTGCCCGACACGGGGCCTGAGGTGCCCGCCTCGCTCTTCCTGGAGGCCTCCCGGCAGGCCGCGCTGTTCGCCGCCGGTGAGCTCTACGGCTTCGCACCCTCCTACACCTTGCTGACGAACTGGCGCGCCACGTTCCGCGGTTTCGCGGAGCCCGGACTGCCGCTGCGCTGCTCCGTGCGGCCGCTCGGTGGGTACACCGATTCCGACTTGCGCCGGAACGCGTCCGGGCAGCCCGTCGCGGAGCTTCAGCTGACCTTCTTCCAGGGGTCGCACGTGGTGGCGAGCGTCGCGGCGTCCGTCCTGCAGATCTGCTGATCGGCCCGTTCCGGCCTCGCGCCGCCGGAGGGCCGCAAGGGAGCACACCATGCGTTTTCATGTGCTGGGCCCGGTCCGGATGGAACAGAGAACCCCGTCCGCCGCCAAGCCCAGAATCGTCCTCGCCACGCTTCTGGTCCAGAGCAACAACGTTGTCTCCACCCACAGCCTGATCGACGAGCTGTGGGGCATGGAGCCGCCGCGCACCGCCGCGACGACGCTCCAGGTGTACGTGTCGCAGTTGCGCAAGGCACTCGTCGACGCCGGCGACGACCGGCAGCCGTTGCTGACCCGGCCGCCCGGCTACGTGATCCAGGTGCGCCCGGACGAGCTGGACCTCGCGGTCTTCGAGTCGCTGCGCACCCGGGGCCGGGCCGCGTACGAGCGGCGTGACTACGAGGCGGCCTCCCGGCTGCTCGGTGAGTCGCTGGCCCTGTGGTCGGGGCCGGCGCTGTCCGGGATTCCGCACGGGCCGTCGCTGGAGACGAACGCGATACGGCTCAACGAACTGCGCACGGAGGTGCTGGAGCAGCGGATCGCCGCCGATCTCCTGCTGGGGCACCATCAGGAGCTGATCGGTGAACTGATGGCGCTGGTGCACGAGTTCCCGATGCGGGAGACGCTGCACGCGCATCTGATGGTCGCCCTGTACCGGTCGGGCCGGGAGTCGGACGCCCTGCAGACCTACCACCGGGCGCGGCGGACGCTGATCGACGAACTGGGGGTCGAGCCCGGTCCGACGCTGACCCGGCTCCTCGACCGGGTGCTGGCCGCCGATCCCGGGCTTGCCTGGCACGACGCCCCGGTCCGGGAGTCCGGGACGGGTGCGGCGGCCCCGGCGGCCGGGCCGAAGGAGGCCGCGCCGCCGCACCGGCTGCCTCCGGTGACGGCGCACTTCACCGGCCGTACGGAGGAACTGGCGCGCGGGAGGAGGTTCCTGGCGGCCGGTGGTGCGGCGACGGACCGGGTGCTGGCCATCTCGGGCAGGCCCGGGGTGGGCAAGACCTCGCTGGCCGTGCAACTGGCACACTCCGCCGAGGGGTTCGCCGACGGCAAGGTGCAGATCGGGCTGCGGAACGCGGCGGGCGCGGCGGTGCCCGCGCCGGCGGCGATGGCGATGCTGCTGCGGCGTCTGTGGGCCGACGGCGCGGACGCGGCCGGGCCTCTCCCGGCGGGCACCGAGGAGCTCGGCGAGCTGCTGCACCGGCACACCCGGGGGCGTGAGCTGCTGCTCGTCCTCGACGACGTGGTGTCCGAGTCCCAGGTGCGGCCGCTGCTCGCGTCCGTACCGGACAGCATGGTGGTGCTGACCGGCCGGCGCACGCTCGCGGCACTGGACCACGTGCAGCATCTGGTCCTCGATGTGCTCAGTCCCCAGGAGGCCCGGCGGCTCCTGGTGGACGCGGGCGGGCCGCGCATGGCGCAGAATCCTGCGGCGGTGGCCGAGCTGGCCCGGCTGTGCGGCCGGCTGCCGCTCGCGCTGCGGGTGGCGGCCGGGAGTCTGACGGCCCGGCCGCACTGGACGGCGGGCGCGCTGGCGAAGCGGCTGGCCGACGAGCGGACCCGGCTGTCCGCGCTGACGCTGGGCGATCTGGACGTGCGCAGCGGGCTGCTGGCCGCCTACCAGGATGTCGGGAAGCCCGAGCGCGCGGCGTTCCGGCTGCTCGGCCTCGCCCCGCTGCCCGACTTCCGGCTGTGGACCGCGGCGGCGCTGCTCGGCCTGGATCCGCCGCAGGCGGAGCGCCGGCTGGAGAGTCTCGTGCGGGCCCATCTGCTGGAGGCGCGGCAGCAGACCGGGGCGCGGACTCCGGTCCACTACGGATTCCACTCGCTGCTGCGGTCGCTGGCCCTGGAGATACTGGCCGAGGGGCCCGCGTCCGTGGTGCCCGAGGCGACGGACCGGCTCGGCCGGGCGTGTGTCGAGCTGGCGCGCCGGGCGGACGCGCTGCTCACCCCGGGCCGGGACCGGCTGGCCGCGTCCGACGGTCTCCCGGTGGCGGGGCCGCCCGGCCTCTCACCGCTGGCGTGGTTCCGGTCGGAGGCCGGCGGTCTGCTGGATGTCGCCCGGCAGACCCATGCCGCGGGGCTGTGGCGGCTGACGTACGCCCTGGCGTCGGCCATGAGCGGGTACTACGAGGCGTGTGCCCGCTGGGACGACTGGCAGAGCTGCCACGATCTCGCGCTCGACGCCGCCCGCCGGGCCGAGGACGTGACGGCGGAGGCGGTCGTGGTGCGGTCCCTCGGTGATCTCGCCTGGCAGCGCCGGCAGTACGACCGGGCCATTGGCTGCTACCGGCGCGCCGGGCGGCTCTTCGCCCGGCAGGGTGACCGGATCGGGGCGGGCCGTTGTTCCTGCGGCGAGGCGGACGTGCTGTTCGGCCGCGGCAAGGTGGCGGAGGCCGGGAAGCACTACGCGCGGGCGCTGGCCGCGGGCCGGGCGGAGGGTGATGCCCGGGGTGCGGCGGACGCGCTGCGCGGGCTCGCCTTCGTGGCGCTGTGCGAGGGGCGGGCCGGCGATGCGCGGGGGCTGTTCGCCGAGTGTGCGGATGTGGCGGCCGCGGGGGGCGACGAGCGCTGGCACGCCTACGCCCGGCGGACCGCCGCTCTGGTGGCCGCGAACGGTGACGCGTCGTGGGCCCGGCTGGAGGTACGCCCCGGCGTCTGGCTGCTGGATCCGTCGCTGGGCTGAGGCGGGTGTGCCGGGCGGTGTGTGCGGAGCCGCCCGCCTGAGCCCACCCGCCGGGCCCGGTCCTACTGGGCGGGGCGCAGCACGCGGACCGCGGGGGCGGCGGCGTCCTCGCCGCGCCGGGGGCTGTGCACGGCCGGCCGGCGGCTGCGGAGCATCTGACGCCACTGCTCGGCGCTGTAGTCGGCGGGTTCCGTGGTGGCGATGAAGTCGCGTACGACCTGGAGGAAGCGTTCGGGGTCGCTGCGGAACGGGAAGTGTCCCGCGTCCTCGAAGATCTCCAGCCGGCTGCCGGGCATCGACACATGGCCCAGGCCCGCGTGCAGTGCGGGGACCACCTGGTCGCGTCCGCCCCACAGCAGCATGGTGGGCATGCCCTGGGCGAGGTAGCAGCGGTCGAGCATGGTGCCGACCTGGCCGCGCCAGTCGACCACCGCGCGCAGGGTGCGGATGAAGGCGTTGCGGGCGTGGGCGTCCGGCAGTGCGTCCACCACCCTGAGGAGGTCGGGGGCGTCGACGCCGAGGCCGCTGCCGAGGTGCTGCAGTATCTTGACCGCGATCTCGATCTGCCGGCGCATGGTCGGCAGCCGCAGTCCCTGGAGCAGGAACTGGGCGCCGGGCAGCGAGGCCGCGCGGAGCAGCGGGGTGACCTGGCGGCCGATGCCGCCGGTGCCGACGAGGACGAGCCGTTCGCAGCGCTCGGGGAACTGGTAGGCGAACTGCATCGCCACCGCGCCGCCGAGCGAGTGTCCGATGAGGGTGGCCCGTTCGATGCCGAGGACGCCGAGCAGGTCCCGCATCCCGTTGGCGTACGCGGCCAGTGAGTAGTCCGCCCGGGGCTTCTCCGACTCGCCGTGGCCCAGCAGGTCGGGGGCGACGACCCGGTAGGTCCTGGCCAGGTCCGGCATGATGTCGCACCAGGTCTCGGACGAGGCGCCGATGCCGTGGATGAGCAGGACGGCGTCGCCCTTGCCCGCCATCCGGAACGCCCGCCGGTAGCCGTGCACCGTGCGGTGGCGGAGCCGGATCGTCGACCCGGTGGCGGCGCGTCCGGGGGCCTTTCTGTGGTCGCTCACGTCGGTCATGCCTCCTCCGGGCGGGCGGTGCGGCGCTCGGACGCTCTGTGGCCGAACCGTTCGTGGACGGCGGGGGCGGAGAGCGTACGCGTGTGGGTGAGGTCGCTCTCGATCAGGCCGAGCGAGGCGAGACTGTGCCAGGGGCGTACGTGGGCGACCGAGCTCTTGGAATAGCGTTTGTCCGTCATGACTGCCTCCTTGACTGGTTGGCCGGCCGGGGACGGCTGGACGTGCGTCGTCGCGTGAGTCGTGCGCGGAGCAGTGATCCGATGAGCCAGCGCCGCATCGGGGCGAGGTGGGCGGGTGAGCCGTGCACGTCGTCGAAGGTCTTGATCCGCACGTCGGGTGCCGTGCGGAGCAGCAGCCGGTGGTCCGCCTCCGGGATGATCTCGTCGCGGCTGCTGGCCACGTAGCGCACCGGGACGGCGACGGCCCGCAGCTGTCCGGCGGTGAGGGCGAAGTCCGGGAGCCGTTCGCGCAGTTCGTCGCGGCCGTCCGACTCGGTGAGCCGGACGAGGGTGTCCGCGGTGATGCCCGGCACCTTCGGCCACCAGGCCTCGTCGGTGAAGAACTCGGCCACCGGGGCGCCCACGGTCAGTACCCGGCGGATGCGCGGGTCGTCGGCGGCGGCCCGCAGGGCGAGATGGCCGCTGAAGCTGAGCGTCAGCATGGAGGTGTCGGCGGTGTCGGCCCGGCCGGCCAGCTGGTCCATCAGGAAGGTGAGCAGCCGCCAGGAGTCGGGCCGGTAGGCGGTGGTGTTCTCGCCGACGCCGGGGAACTCGGTGACGACGGCGGCGAATCCGAGGCGCCGCAGCAGGGGCAGCAGCCGCGCCCACTGTTCCTTGACGCTGACGATGCCGCCCATCACGACGAGCAGGGGCTTCGGGCGTGCCGCGTCGAGGCCGGAGGCCCAGCACATCACGTCTCCGTCGGGGTGCTTCAGCTCCAGCCGTTCGATGTCCCGCTGTCCGCGTCGCCAGGTGTCGAAGGTCCGCACCCCCAGGCGCTGTGCCTCCTGCCGGGCGGGGTCGCCGTGGTGCGGGAACCGGGCGAGGGCGAAGTGGCTGCAGGCGGAGAGGAGTTCGCCGTCGTCGGCGGCGGCGCGTCCGGCGTCCGTCCACACCGCCGCCCAGGAGGCCGGGTCGCCGGCCGTGTCATTGGTGATCCGGCCGAGGAGCCGGTCGGTGTGCTGCGGGTCCATGCCCTGGCTGCGGGCGTGCAGCCGGGCGAACTCTTTCAGTTCCTCTAGGTGGTTCACGTCCCTCACCGTCCCGTCGACGTCGGCTGTCGCCGCTGTTCCTGGTGCCGTGACCGGCGATCCGGACTCATCCAAACGAGGGGCCCTAGCGGCCCGGTTGTGCCTGCGGGCGGGACGGGAGGGGGCCGGGGCTCACCACCATTCGTTGTCGGTGGGGGTCTCCGCGACGTCCTCGCCGAGTGCTTCGGTGAGGACGTCGACGATCATGCCGTCCAGCGTGGTGTGTGCCTGGGTGTCTCCCGTACCGCCGAAACCGGAGTCCCCGGCGGCGACACTGATGGTGTACTCGCCGTCCAGGTAGAAGGTGCGGAAGGCCCATTCGTTGCCGGTGCCGGGTGTGCCGTCGGGGCGGCGGACCTCCGTGGGGGTGCCGTCCGTCTCGAAGCCGAAGTCGGTGAAGCGGAACTGCATGCCCAGGCCGATGGCCTTGCTGTACGCCTCCTTGAGCGTCCAGAGCCGGATCAGTGCGGCGTCCCGTTCCGACGGGTCCATGGCCTCGACCAGTTCGATCTCGTGCGGGGTGCACAGATGGCGGCCGAGGCCGGGTCCGTAGAGCACGCGGTCGGAGCGTTCGGCGTCCACTCCGATGACCGCGCCGGTCGCGAGCCCCACCAGGAGCAGGTTCTCGGTGTGGCTGAGGCTGATCTGCACACCGTCGTAGCCGCGCAGGTACGGCCTGCCGGACGGTGTGTAGCCCAGCTCCACCGCCTGCGGCGGTACGCGGAGCGCCGCGGCGGCCGCGAACTTGAGGAGCACGCGGGACGAGGCGAACCTGGTGCGTACGTCCGGGTGGGTCAGGTCCAGGTAGCGCGCCCAGTCCCGGCCGAGGAGGGCACGCAGCCGCGGGCCGCCCGCCCGTTCCGGGCGCCAGTCCTCCAGCCGGGCGTACAGCACCGCGCAGGCGTGTTCCGCCAGGTCGGCTCTGACCCTGTCCCAGTCACCGTCGGGTCCGGAGATCAGAATCGGCTCGCCGAACGTCCGGCCCGGGGACTGTTTCCCTGGAGCCGTCATCGAAGTCCTCCATGGTCTGGTGGAGAGCGCTCAGGACGTCGGCCGCAGTGGCTCCGTCGATCACTCGGTGGTCGAAGGTGAGGCCGAGCCGCATCATCGGTGCCGGCACGACCCGGCCGTCGCGGACCACGGCACGGTCCACGATCCGCCCGGCGCACAGCGTGACGGCCGTGCCGCCCGCCGAATGGAAACCGTCGACGGTCCGGTGGCCGAGCGAGCTGACCGACACCGTGCCGAGAATGCCCGGCCGCTTGCCCGGGTCGCGCAGGGCGGCCCCGAAGGCGAGCCGGCCCAGCGGTGCGGGCAGCCGGCCGAGCATGCGCACTCCCTTGAACTCCGGCAGGTCGGCGGCCTGATCGCCCCGGTAGCGCTCCACGCGCTCCTGGATCTCGGCGAGGGACGCCGACTCCAGGCCGGGCACGAGCGCCGAGAGCACGCTGCGTTCCCCGTCGACGGGCCGGTCCAGGGCCAGCTTGGCCGTGACCGACCCGAACCGCATGACGCGCGGGCGGCGCAGGAATCCGGGCCAGCCCGGGGCCATCACCGCGTTGGCCTCGGGGTGGCGGGCGAGGACGCGCCCCGCGGAGTGCAGCAGATAGCTCACCACGGAGTGGCGCTCGCCGCGCTCCCGGGCGGCGGCGCGGTGTTCCTGGATCCGGGTCATGTCGATGTCGGTGTCCAGGTGCACCGGCCGCTGGTCGGCCGCCCACTCCAGGAAGTAGAGGGTGTGCCTGCGGCGGCGGACCGTGCGGGGTCCGCCGCCGGAATCGGTGCTCATGCCGGAACCGCCAGCTCGTAGATCTCCTTCAGGCTGCGCGCCTCCAGGACCTTGCCGACGGGCACCGGTGAGCCGGTGGCCTGTTCCACGGCGGTGACGAGCTTGAGCAGGTAGAGCGAGTCCCAGTCGGGCAGTTCGTCGAAGTCCGCGCCGAACTGCGCGTCGGTCAGCGGCACACCGAGCTCGTCACGGACCGTACGGATGAAGTCGTCGATGCTGTATCCGACGGGGGTGGCGCTGCTCATTTCTCCTCCAGGTTCATATCTTCTCCAGGGCGAATCCGGCCTTGATCCATTTGCTGGACTCGATGGCGACGGCGAGCGCCTTCTCCCCCGCCGACATCCTCGTCAGCGTCTTCTCGATCTGGAGGAAGGGCAGTGCGTTGCCGTTGTTGCCGGTGTCGGCGACGCAGGAGATCTCGTGTGCGGTGGGCACGTCGAGCTCCTCGGTGATCTTCCGGGTCATCCGGCCGGAGAGCTGCGGCGGGAGCAGGTAGTCCAGCTGTTCCGCACCCCAGTCGAGTTCGCCGAGGAGTTCCCAGAGGATCTCCACGGCCATGACCGGGACGTGCTGCTCGATGGCCTTGTAGTCCTCGGTGAGCGCCTGCCGGTCGTCGTGCCGGTCGGCGAGCCCGAACCATTCGATGACCTGTCCGGGCTTGCGGCCGAGGCCGGTGAACCGGTTGAGGACGTGGCGCAGGGCCACCCGCTGGCCGCGCGGTTCGGCGCTGACGACGGCGGCGCCCGCCCCGTCCCCGAACAGGACGAAGTTCACCAGGTCACTCGGTGCCGCTCCGGTCAGGTCGCGCTGGACGTCGAGGTGCTTGCTGCACACGTCACCGCCGATGACCAGGCCGGTGCGGTACTGCCCCGACGCGATCATGGTCTGGGCCAGGCCCAGCGCCTGGACGGCGCCGGCACAGCCCGACTGGAGCTGGAAGGTGGGCACCTGGTCGAGGCCGAGCTGGTCGGCGACGTTGTTGACGGTGGCGGGCATCAGGGTGTCGGGGGTGGCGGTGCCGAGCACGATGAAGTCGATCTCGCCCGGGTCGACGTCCGATGCGGCCAGCGCGCGCTCGGACGCCTGGGCGCACAGGTCCGCGAGCGACCAGCGGACCTCACCGGTTCCGAGGTCACGGGCGAAGTACCGGGTCCTGGTGCCGATGAACACCTCGATCCATTCCTCGTTGACGCCGAGCACCTTGGCGAGCTGGGCGTTGTCCACGGGTTCGCCCGGCAGGGCGGTGCCGACCGACACGATGTACGTCGTCGGGGTGGTGGTCTCCTGGGTCATGCGGTCCTCTCCTCGATGCCGGAGCCGGCGGCGGAGGCGTCACGTGCGCGCAGGTAGTTCACGAGGTCGCCGACCGAGGACAGGACGGGAAGCAGGTCCTGCACGGTGAGCGGGCCGATGCCCGTCAGCCGTTCCTCGATCCGGTTCTTGAGCTCCATGATCATCACGGAGTCGAAGCCGAGTTCCTCGTAGAGCCGCAGGTGCGGCGCGAGTTCGGCGGTCTCGTACCCGCCCACCTGCCCGATCGCCTCCAGCACGGCCTCGGACACGGGGTCCGGGGCGGCCGGGCGGTTCAGTGTGAGTACGGCGGTGGCCCGGTCCCTGCCCGGGGCGCCGGCGGTCTCCGGGGCGGCCAGCACCGCCGGGCCGTACGGGAAGTCGTCCCGCGGGGTCTCCACGGCCCGGATCGGGCCGCGGGTCCAGTAGCGGTGTTCGTCGCTGAAGGCGTACAGGGGCAGGCGCTGCGGGGTGCGTTCCCGCTCGGTGTAGACGGCGTCCCAGTTCGGGTCGAGGCCGCCGCGGTAGAGATCGGACAGTGCCTGGGCCAGGTCCCGGCCGCCGGACTCCGCGCCCCGTACGGGCAGGACGAAGGCGGGGCGCGGTCCCTGCCGGGGCGGGCCGAGCTTGCGTGCCATCGAGGCGAGGACCGGCGAGGGGCCGATCTCGACCGCCTGGTTCGCGCCGTCGTCGAGCAGCCCGGTGGCGGCGTCCGCGAACAGCACCGGCTGCCTGATGTGCGCCACCCAGTAGTCGGCGTCCATCGCCTCGCCGTCCAGCCGGCGGCCGTGCACGGTGGAGTACACGGGGAGGTCGGGGACCCCGCCGCCCACCTCGTCGGCAACCTTGGCGAATCGTTCCAGCATCGGGTCCATCAGATACGAGTGGAAGGCGTGCGAGACCGTCAGCATCCGCGTGCGGACCCGGTCGCGGCCGAGGTCCTTCTCGATCCGGCGCAGCGCCGACAGATCCCCCGACAGCACCACGGCCCGGGGGCCGTTGATCACCGCGATGCCCACCTGGTCCTCGCCCGCCAGCCGGTCGGCGAGCTCCTCGCGTCCGGCCAGCACGGCCAGCATGCCGCCGCCCTCGCGGAGTTCCTGCATCAGGGCGCCCCTGGCCGTGATCAGCCGGGCCGCGCCGTCCAGCGGGAACACCCCGGCCAGGCAGGCGGCGGCGTACTCGCCGACGCTGTGGCCGAGCAGCGCGCCGGGCTGGACACCGAGCTCCTGGAGGGTGCGCCCGAGGGCGTACCCGACGGCGAACAGCGCGGGCTGCGCCCACGCCGTCCGGTGCACCGCCTCGTCGCCGTCCAGGATCAGATCGCGTACGGACCGGCCGGTGTGCGGCAGGAGCGCCGCATCCGCCTCGTCGAGGAACCGCCGGTAGAGCGGGGCGTCCTCGTACAGCCCCGCGGTCATCCGCGGGAACTGGGACCCCTGGCCGGTGAAGAGGAACGCGGTGCGCGGCCGGCCGGTGGGCGCTCCGGTGAGACGCGCCAGCAGATCCGGGTCGGCGGCGGCCTCGCGCAGCCCGCGCACCAGCTCACCGGTGTCCCCGGCCGGCACCGCGAACCGGTACCGGTGACCGGACTTGACCCGGTTCCCGGTCCAGCTCAGCGGGCCGACCGGCACCCGCCGGCCCGACAGCGCGTCGGCCTGGCTCAGCAGGTTGCGGCGCAGCGCGTCCGGGGTGGGCGCGGTCAGGGTGAAGACCGCGGAACCGATGCCGGTGTCCGCCTCTCCTCCGGGAGGGGCGGACCGGGGGCGGACCGCGTGGGCGGGCGCGGACTCCAGCACGGCATGCGCGTTGGTGCCGCCCATGCCGAAGCTGCTCAGGCCGGCCAGCGTCGGCGTGTTCGCCAGTTTCAGCGGTGCCTTGAGCAGCCGCAGACCGTGCTCGCGTAGCTTCAGCTGCTGGTTCTCCTTGGCCGAGAACCGGCTGGGGGGCACGGTGCGGTGGTGCAGGGCGAGCGCCACCTTGATGAGCCCGGCGATGCCGGCCGCGCCTTCGGTGTGCCCGAGGTTGCCCTTGACCGAGCCGAGGGCCATGGGCTTGCCGGTGCGGCCCGCGTGGTGGTGGCCGAGCGCCTTGACCTCCATCATGTCGCCGAGCGCGGTCCCGGTGCCGTGTCCCTCGGTGAACACGACGTCGGCGGCCTCGACACCGGCCCGTTCGTAGGCGGCCTCCAGCACCTCCTGCTGGGCCCAGCGGTTGGGGGCGGTGAGCCCGTTGCTGCGGCCGTCCTGGTTGACGGCCGTGCCCCGGATCACCGCGTACACCTGCTGGCCGTCGGCCAGCGCGTCCTCCAGCCTGCGCAGGACGACGGCTCCGACGCCCTCTCCCCGGCCGATCCCGTTCGCCTCGGAGCTGAACGGCTTGCACCGGCCGTCCGGTGCCGACAGACCGGCCTGGGTGTAGAAGATCGACAGGGCGGGGGTGAGGGCGACGTTGACGCCGCCCGCGATCGCGTGGTCGCACTCCCCCGCGAGCAGCGCGTTGGCCGCCAGGTGCACGGCGACCAGCGAGGAGGAGCAGGCCGTGTCGACGGCGAGGCTCGGTCCCTTGAGGTCCAGGTGGTACGAGATCCGGTTGGCGGTCATGCAGTAGCCGTTGCCGGAGCCCGCCTGGGCGGTGACCCGGGCGTAGTCGGTCAGGTGCAGCTGCGCCCATTCGTTGCCCATGATGCCGACGAAGACACCGGTGCGGGTGCCCGCCAGCCGCTGCGGCGGCAGTCCCGCGTCCTCGACGGCCCGCCAGGCGCACTGGAGCAGCAGCCGCTGCTGGGGGTCCATGGCGGCCGCCTCGCGCGGCGAGATGGTGAAGAACTCGTTGTCGAAGGCGTCCGGGTCGTCGATGAACCCGCCCTCGGTGGTGTTGGAGTGCCCCTCGGCTCCGGTGGGCGAGTGGAAGTCGGCGGCGTCCCAGCGCTGTCCCGGGACGTGACCGACCCCGTCCCCCGACCGCATCAGGAGCTCCCAGTAGGCCCCGGCATCGGGCGCCTGCGGGAACCTGCAGTCGATCCCGACAATGGCGATCTCGTTCATCAGGCAGTCCTCACCCCGTCGGCGAACGTCTCCATCAGGTGCCCGGCCAGCGCCGCCACCGTCGGGTAGTCCCAGGCCACGGTCGGTTCCAGTACCAGGTCGAAGTCCTCCTCGATGTCGCCGCACAGGCTGAGTGCGGCCACCGAGTCGAGGCCGTACTCGGCGAGCGGCACGGCCGGGTCGATCTCGCCCGGCTGCCGCTTCAGGTACAGGGCGATGCGCTCGGCCAGCCACGTGGTCAGCTCTTCGGTGGTGTGTCCGGTGGTCGGAACGGGCATGGTGCACTCCTCGGCGAGGGACGGACGGTGCGGCGGTTGCCGACCGGGCTCCGGCTGTCAGCCGGCCAGCGGGGTGTTGTACAGGTCGTAACTGCGGTTCTCGTGGAAGCGGTGGAGCACCTCTTCGTGCACCCTGCGCTCACAGGATTCGGGCAGGTCGGGCAGTGGCCGGCCCAGGCGCCGGCCGAGCCGGTGCAGAGCCGCTGCGGCCCATGCGGGGTCGGCGAGGAACGGGTCGTCACCGTCGCGGGCCTGCTGCCAGACGCCGATCACCGAGGCCGCTGCCAGCAGCACGGCGTACCGGTCCGCCAGGGCGAAGCTGCCCGGGCTCGCCAGGGCCGTGCGGTCCTGCGGTTCCAGGCCCCGGCTCTGCTCCTGGATCTGGCGGAGCTCGTCCATCATCCGCAGCGCCGAACCGTGTACGGCCCGCTCCTCGGGCGTACTGCTGGGCAGTTCGTCCACGGCCGCGACGAGCGAGGCGCTGAGGGAGTCCCGCCCGCTGGCGAGCGTCAGCCGGTCGAACGGGATGGGCGGCAGGTCCTCCCGGAACCGGAACAGGGTGGGCGGCGCCGGGTCGCCGGCGAACCAGGCGCGCTTCGCGAGCCGGGACAGCTGCGGGATGATGGTGGCCTGGCAGGCCGCGGACCCGGCGTGGCCGAGGCTGAGCACCGGCAGGTCCCGGACGTGCTTCTGGAAGATCCCGAACTCGCCCTCGCGGACGTAGAAGCGGGCGCCGAGGACGATCGAGAGGTCGTACATGGCGTCCGTGAGCATCTTCGGGACCAGGTACTTCACCGCGGCCGCGTACACGCTGGTCTCCTCCGGCAGCACGTGCACGGCGCGGGTGGCGGCGAGCGAGAGGCTGTCGCAGATCAGCAGGTCGAGGAACGCGGCGGACAGGGTGGCCCTGGCGTGCGGGATCTCCATGGCCGAGCGCCGGTACAGCTGCCGGCCGAGCGCGAAGCCGACGACCGTACGCAGGTTGGTGTCGGTCGCCCCGAGCGCCATGCCGGGGACCGCGCTGCGGGTGATCTGGAAGGCGCGCAGGGCGAGTTCGACGCCCTTGCCCTGCTCCCCGACGAGCGCGGAGGAGGGCACCTGGCAGCCGTCGAAGTCCAGGCCGGACAGATGGCAGCCGCGCACCCCCACCGCGTCGTAGCGGGGCAGGACGCGGTAGCGGTCCTCGTCGAGGCCGTCCCGCTCGGCGAAGAGCACGGAGTGGCTGCGGCTGCCGGGCGCGGGGTCGGTCCGGCTGAACAGCACCCAGGCCCTGGCCCGGTCGGCGTTGTTGATGACCTGCTTGGCGCCGTCCAGGCGGTAGCCCCCGGGCACCGGCTCGGCCCGGAACTCGTTGCGCACGAAGTCGTTGCCGTGGGCCAGCTCGTGGTAGGCGACGGAGACCTTGCCGCCGTCGAGCAGCAGCCGGGCGAGCCGTGAGCGCTGTTCGTCGTCGCCCGAGGCCCAGACGTTGACGCCCGCCATGAAGGAGGTGACTCCGTAGCCGAGCCCGAGGGCGATGTCCCGGCGGAAGACCTGGCGCATCACACGCACCAGCGTGTCGATCCGCTCCAGCCTGCCGCCGTGCGCCCGCGGCACGAAGTCGGCGTTGAGGACCAGTTCGTCGAGTGCCCGCTCGCCCGGCTCCGACAGCTCTCCGGCCTCGTCGGCCTCCAGGAGCCGGGCGTGGGAGACCTCGCCCCGCTCGTCGGTCGGGTCGCCCAGGCGCTGTTCCAGCTCGGCGACGCGGGCGACCACCCTGGCTTCCTGGCCGGCGTCGTGGGTCTCGTCAGGGGCGCCGGAAGACGCTCCATACGCTCCCGAGGCCGAAGTACCGATCAGCATGGCGTCCTCTCTCAGCTCGTTCCGGCAGTTGCGCCGGTGTGGTTCAGCGGGAGCCGTCCCGGCAGCTGCTGGGGCAGCAGCGAGAACAGCTCTCCGGTCCGGCGGCCGGCCCGCAGATGCGCCAGCAGCCCTTCGTACGCCTCGGGGTCACCGCTGCCGGGCTCACCGAGACGTTCGAGGATCCGGTCGAGCGCGGCACGCAGCCACAGGCCGTCCTGCCACAGCGCGGCGGTGGCGCCGCCGGCCGCCAGGCCCGAGCTGTGCACCCACAGTCCGATGCAGGCCGCCGCCGCGTAGCAGAGCGTGTACCGGCGCGCCAGGTCGAAGACCTCGGGCGGCACATCACCGATCAGGCCCTGCCGGCTCTCCATCTCGGTGTGCACCCGGCGCTCCACGGCGACCAGCCGCTCGGCGGACTCGACGGCGCCGCGCAGGGCCGGGTCGTCCTCGGCGCGCCGGCGCAGCTCGGCGACGGACGCGTCCAGGCCGGCCAGTACGCCGCTGCCGTGCCGGGCCACCAGGGAGAGCCGGGCCGGGTCCAGCGGCGGGACCGGCACCGAAAGGTCGTAGGCGGCCACCGCTCCCGCCTCGTCTCCGGTGCCGCGCCGCCTGCCGCGTACCAGCGAACGGAACTGGTTGACCAGCGAGTTGAGGTTGACCAGGGTGTTCCCGTCGAAGAGGCCGACGATCCGGTGGTCGCGCTCGATCTTCTGGAACATCCCGCCCGCGTACACGCCCTTGAGGAAGGCGCGGGCGCCGAGCACCCGGGTCAGTGCGGAGAGCACGCCCTCGGTGCCGCTGGGCAGCAGGTACTTGGTGACGGCCGCGGTGACGCTGAGCTCGTCCGTCTGGGTGTGCACGGCCCGGGCCGCGAACACGGCGAGCGCCTCGTGCAGCAGCACGTCGGCGGCCGCGGCGCTCAGCACCGACCTGGCCTGCGGGAGGTCGATCAGACGGCGTCCGTACAGCTCACGCTCCTCGGCGAAGTCCGCGGCGATCCGCAGCCCGTGGTCGGCGGCGCCGAGCGACAGGGACGCGCACATGGTGCGGGTGAGCTGAAGAGCCTTGAGGACCGTCTCCAGGCCGCCGCCCTCGGTGCCGACCAGGTCCTGCCGGTCCACCAGGGCGCCGTCGAAGGCGATACCGGAGATGTCGGCCCCCCGGATGCCGTGGGTGCGGACCTTGGGGAGGTGGCGGTAACTGCCCTTGCCGAGCTTCCTCTTGTCGACCAGGAGCACGCTGAACCCGCGCGGGCCGCCCGCCGGATCGGTGCGGGTGAGCAGGGAGAGCAGGCTGCCCCGGGTGGCGTTGTTGATCAGCCACTTCTCGCCGCTGACCAGCCAGCCCGCCTCCTCGCCCGTACCCGCCACGTCACCGGCCAGCAGGTCGCTGCCGTGGGCCCGCTCGGTGAGCCCGAGCGAGACCGGCACACCGGCCCGGACGTCCGCACCGAGCCGGCGGGCCTGCTCGGGCGTGCCCGACACCCATACGCACACCCCGCCGAGGTAGGTCTTGCCGTGGCCGACGGCCACGGTCAGATCCCGGCGGGCGACGGTCCGCATGAGCTGCAGCACCTGTTCGTAGCTGTGCAGCCGCCCGCCGTGCTCGGCCGGGACGTAGTAGTCGGTGAGGCCCCATTCCTCCAGCAGGCGGCAGATGTCGGCGGGGAACTCCTCCTTCTCGTCCAGCTCCACACAGCGCACGTGGGAGAACGGGCCGGCGGGGTCGCCGGGGTCACCGAGGAAGCGGTCGAGCTCCTCGGCGAGCCGGTAGGGCGGATGCTCCATGTCAGACCGCCGCTTCCAGTGGGCGGTCGGTGGCATCGGCGACGACCTCCCGGACGGCGGGTTCGAGCACCTCGTAGAGCGGGGTGATCGCGCCCTGCAGGAACAGCTTGCGCATCAGGGTGCGCTGGATCTTGCCGCTGGTGGTCTTGCGGATGGTGCCGGGCCGCACCAGCATCACGTTGCCCGCGGAGACGTTGAACTCCTTGCCGATCAGCGCCTGGGCGCCGGTGGCGACCGCGCGCAGGTCGGTGCTGACGGCGCTGGCCCGGACCTCCTGGACGATGATCAGGTGCTCCCGGTCGGTCTCCACCGAGAACACCGCGCCCGAGCCGAGGCCCAGCGAGGAATCGCTGGACTGGACGGCGCGTTCGACGTCCTGCGGGTAGAGGTTGCGGCCGGCGAAGATGACGATCTCCTTGAGCCGGCCGGTGACGTACAACTGCCCGCCCTCCAGGGCGCCGAGGTCACCGGTGCGCAGCCAGCCGCCCTCGTCGGGGCTGCCGTCGGCGCCGGTGATGTGCGCGTCGAAGATCTCCTCGTTGGTCAGCGGGCGCTTCCAGTAGCCGCTCGCGACACTGTCGCCCTTGACCCAGATCTCCCCGACGCCGCCTGCCGGCTGCTCCAGGAAGGTCTCCGGATCGACGATCCGCACCTCGAAGTCCTCGGCGTGCACCACGCCGCTGCTGACCAGGGTCCGGGAGCGGCCGTCGTCCGCCGGGTCGGCGAGCCGGCCCTGCTCCAGGGCGGCCGGGTCCACGGCCCGGTTCACCGGGCTGAGGCCGAGCGGGGTGCCGGACACCAGCAGTGTCGTCTCGGCCATGCCGTAGCAGGGGAAGAAGGACTCGGCCCGGAATCCGGCCGGCGCGAAGCGCTCGGTGAAGGCCTGCACCGTCTCGCGCCGGATGGGCTCGGCCCCGTTGGCCGCGGTCACCCACCGGGACAGGTCCAGGGTGGACAGCTGCTCGTCGCTGATGCGGCGCACGCACAGGTCGAAGGCGAAGTTGGGCCCGCCGCCGATGGTCACGCCGTGGTCGTCGATCATCCGGAGCCAGCGGTAGGGCCGCCTGAGGAAGGACGTCGGGGACATCAGGGCCGCCGAGCCGCCGATGTAGAGCGGGTGCAGGATGTGCCCGATGAGTCCCATGTCGTGGTAGAAGGGCAGCCAGCCGCCGAAGCGGGACTCGGCGGTGGTGCCGGCCGAGCGCTGGATCGCCGCCTCGTTGGCCAGCAGGTTGGCGTGGCTGACCATGACGCCCTTGGGCTCACTGGTCGATCCCGATGTGTACTGCAGGAACGCCAGGTCCTGCGGCGTCACCGTCGTCTCGGTGTAGGCACCGGCATCGCCGGCCGACACGTCGTCGGTGGCCAGGCAGACGACGTCCGTCATGCCCTCGGCCGCCAGCCAGGCGGATATCTCCGGGGCGTTGGCGGAGTCGGTGAGCACCGCGCGCACCTCGGCGTCCCGCAGGATGCCGGAGACGCGGGCGAAGTGCTGGCCCTGCTCGGTGGGGAGCGTGGCGGGCACCGCGACGGCCCCCGCGTACAGGCACGCGGTGAACGCCTTGATGAAGTCGGTGCCCGAGGGGTAGAGCAGCAGCACCTGGCGGCCGGCGGCCCCGCTGTCCTGCAGCCACGAGGCGATCCGGCGCGCTTCCCGGTCGAGTCCGGCGTACGTCAGGTGCTCCGGGGCCGAACCGCCGGCGTCGTCCCGCAGGAAGATGAAGGCGTCCTCGGCACCGAGCTCGGCGGTGCGCGTCAGGACGAGTTCCGTAAAGGTTCGGAAGCGTGTCAACGTCTTTCCCTGGCCTCTCCGAGATCCGTCGGCAAAGTGCCGGCGAAGGGTGTTCGGACAGGTCCGATCGTGCGTGTCCGCACTAAGGCATCGCTTGTGTCACCTGCGAGTTCGCCCGCTCGTCCGGGCATGCGGGAGCCTGCCGTCCACCCCGGGGGATGGGCGGACGGCAGGCGGTCTGGGGGTACCCGTCAGCCGGGGCCGGGCCGGAAGGAGACGTCGAGGGTCACATGACCGGGGGCCTGGGGGATGACGGCCAGCGAGTGGCGGAAGGCGAGGTGCCCTTCGGCGTTCTCGTCCGTGGTCTCGAAGCCGAGCGAGGGGAGGAAGTCGCGCACCTTGTGGTTCTTGGCGGTCGGCAGGTAGCTGCCGTGCACGGCCGGCGCCCCGGTCTCCCTGGCGTGGTCCAGCAGTGCGGCGAGCGCCGCCTGCTCGATGCCGCGGGCGAAGACGCGGCAGCTCAGCAGGACGTTGTCGAGGTGCAGGCCGTCCTCGTCGCGGTGCGCGAACAGGGCCCCGACGACGCCGTTGTCCCCGAAGCGGTCGCCGGTGCGGATGGCGAGCACGAGATGGTCCGGGGAGTCGAGCCGCTGCTGGACGTCGGCCTTCTGTAGCCGCTGGGTGGTCAGGTTGAACTGGTTGGTGCGCAGGGTGATCTGGGCGATCCGGGCGAGTTCGTGGGGGCGCACCGGCGAGACGTCGACGCGCACGTCCAGCTCCCGCAGGTAGTCGTCCATCGACCCCGTGCTGTCCAGGAGGTCACGGCGCCCGGCGTCGGCCCGGTACTGACCGGCCCGGTCCCGGTCGGCGTCGGTCAGCTCGCGGGTGTCGAACCAGCCGTCGGCGAGCAGCCGGCCGATGTGCAGGGCGGGCTCCTCGTCGAGGCGGACCACGGCGGTGTCGGGCAGGTTCGCGGCGACGAGCCCGCATTCGAAGGGCGAGTCGTCGGCGAAGACCAGACTGTCCACGCCCAGGTTGAGACGCTCGGCGATGGCGCGGAGATTGCCGTCCTTGGGCTCCCAGTTGGCGCTGACCGCCACGAAGTCGGCCTCGCGCAGCCGCATGTCCGGGTGGTCGCGCAGTACGTCGATGACGGCGTCCCGGTCGTTCTTGCTGCAGACGGCGAGCAGGACGCCCTGGGAGCCGATCTGCTTGACGACCTGCTGGAAGGCGCCGAACGCCGCTCCGCGGTAGGTCGTCGCCGCCGCGATGCCGCCCGGTCCGTCGTCGCCGAGTATCCCGTCCCACAGGGTGTTGTCGAGGTCGACGACCAGCACCTTCTTGGTGCGGCCGCGCACGGCCCGGGCCAGGTGGCCGATCTCCCGGGCGTACCGGGCCAGCAGTTCCTCGCCGAGGTGCACACCGGCGTACGCGGCGAGCCGGCTGTCGCGCACCGGTCCGGACTCGGCGATCAGCGGGTCGAGGTCGATCACGTGCACCCGCGGGTGATCGAGCGCGAGCCGCAGCAGCCCCGTGTTGAACTCGCGCCATTTCAGCGAGAGTTCCGTACGGGAGCGGTGGTCGACGAGCTGCCGGGTGTGGACGGTCAGGAGCGGCAGGGTGTTGAGCACCAGGACTCCGGAGCCGTGCCGCATGTACTGCTCGACGAGTCCGGTGAGGAGCCGGAGCTTGGCGTCCAGGACCTCGGACACATCACCGGGGCCCCACGGCGCGGGGAGTTCGTCGAAGACGATCTGTGCGTCGAGCAGGCAGAGCGCGAGCTCGGTGTCCGGCGCGTACAGCGGGCTGCCGGTGTCGCGCAGGTCCCGCAGCCAGGAGTCGTGCTCGCCCCGCAGCAGCCGCAGCGGCACGCCGTGCCGGGCGAGCTCCGCGGTGAGCGAGGCGCCGAGCGCGTCCAGGGTGCCGTGGCCGGTGACGGCGGCGGTCAACGGGACCGCGCCGGGGTGGAGTTCACGGACCGCCCCGGGCTCGGTCCTGGCGAGCAGTCCGCCGGCCCGGGACAGGCCCCGCCAGCCGTCCTTCGCCTGCGCGATCTCGGCGAGCAGCCCCGGGACCCGGGGGTACTCCGCCGCGATGCGGCCCTCGTCGTGCAGGGCGCGCAGCCGCTCCGCCGCATCGGCCCGGGTGGTCTGCGCGGTCCTCGGTGCTGTGGGTGCCGTCACGGCCTTTCCCCTCCTCGCTGTCGCTCAGGCGCGGCCGGCCGACCGCGTCCCGTGAAGTCCGGCCCTCGCACGGCGGTGCAGCCCCTTGCCCGCGACCCGCCACAGCAGCCGCACGGGTCCGGGCAGCCGGCCGAGGAACTCGTCGTAGTGTTCGGGACCGGCCGCGGAGGCCATGGCGCCGAGCATGTAGAGCCGGTATTCCTTGGGCACGGCGTCGCGGCCCCGCTCGCTCAGCCGTCCCCACTCCTCGGCGGTGAACCGGCCGGGCACCAGCGGAAGGATGTGCCGCTCCTCGTCCGCGAGGTGTTCGTCCAGGGCCGGCAGGAGGTCGGTGCAGGCCTTGACGAGTACGTCACGCAGCGCCGGATCCGCCGAGTCCCGCCAGCGGGGCAGCACGTCGGCAACCTGTCCCAGGGATCCCGCGATCCGCTCGTGCTGCTGTTCCATCCGTAACAGCAGAGCGGGGTCGACCTCCGGGTCCCCCTCCAGCCTGGGCCATACGAGCTCGTCCTCGGCAAGGTGGTGTTCCTCCAGCATCGAGTCGAGTGCGTCGAGGTGGGATGCCACGGTCCTGCTGCGCCGGGTGTCCCCGGCGTCGACCGCCTCCACCAGACCGACCGCTGTGCGGTACTCCTGCTGGAAGAGCCGGTGCACGACCACCATCTCGCCGGTGTCCGGCTCGCTCGATCGCCGCTTGGCCGCCATTTCCTTCACCCTGGCCTTCATGATCGGTTCGTTGCACCCGGAGCTTGGCCGGGTGCTCTTAAGGGGTACTTGTGCGGACCGCACCGGGACCCGGACCGGCGCCCCCGGAGCGTTTAGCCGGGCTGAAGCGGAGGACCGCAGAGTGCGGCAGGGGCCGGATGCCCCGCTTTCCGCCCGACCCCGCCGCCGTGAAAAGGAGTGCACCCTCCCATGCGCCGTATCTCGTCCGAGGTCCACATCGTCGCCGATCCCGGCCGGGTGTGGGACGTACTCACCGATTTCGCCCGCTTCGAGGAGTGGAACCCGTTCCTGGTCTCCGCCGCCGGGCGGGCCGATCCCGGCACCCGGCTGGCGCTGCGCTTCCGGCTGCCCGGCGGCCGCGAGATGGACTTCGCGCCGACCGTGCTGGCCGCCGAGCCCGGCCGGCTGCTGCGCTGGCGCGGCCGGCTCGGGATTCCGGGGATCTTCGACGGTCTGCACAGCTTCGAGCTGACCGCCCGGGACGGCGGCACCCACGTACGGCAGAGCGAGCGGTTCAGCGGGCTGCTGGTCCCGTTCTGCGGCTCGCTCGTCCGGGAGAGCGGTGAGGGTTTCGCCACCCTGACGGATGCCCTGAAGACCCGGGTGGAGGCGCAGATCCCGCAAGGACGCCTTTAGCTCCCCGCTGGAGCATCCGACCCGACCGTGGCTCCCCAGAGAGGCAGGACGACGATGACAGCAGAGCTGACCGCCCAGGTGTGCGTGGTGGGCGGCGGGCCGGCCGGGCTCGCCCTCGCGGTGGAGCTCGCCCGGCGCTCCGTCTCCGTGGTGGTGCTGGAGCAGAGCGGCCACTTCGACCGCTCCTTCCGCGGCGAGTCGGTGTCGCCCGACTCGGTGTGGCTGCTGGACCGGCTGGGGCTGCTGGACCGCCTGGAGGGCTCCTACCAGCGGATGCACCACATGGAGATCATGGACGGCGGACGGACCGTCATGCGCGCCGACTTCGAGCGCTTCCCCTACCCGAACCCCTACCCGGTGGAGCTTCCGCAGCCCGCGCTGCTCTCCGCACTGGCCGAGGTGGGCGAGGACCTGCCCGGCTTCACGCTGCTGCGCCGCGGCACCGCGGTGGGACTGCTGCGTGACGACGACGGCCGGATCACCGGGGCACGGGCCCGCACCCCCGACGGTGAGGTCACCGTGCGGGCCGCCCTGACCGTGGCCGCCGACGGACGCTTCAGCAAGGTCCGCGAGATGTCCGGACTGCCGTACGAGAAGGTGCCGCTGGACCGCGACGTGGTGTGGCTGAAGCTGCCGTTCCCCGCCGAGTGGGACGACCGCACCTACCGCATCCGCATCCGGGGCGACCAGCACGGCCTCTTCATCCCCACCCACCCCGACAGCGTCCGGGTGGGTTTCAACATCCCCAAGGGCGGGCTGAAGGAGCTGCGCGCCAAGGGCCTGACCGCGCTGTACGAGCGGCTGGACCTGCTGGCGCCCGAGTTGTCCGGCGCGGTCCGCCAGGAGGTCACCAGCTGGTCGGACACCTCGATGCTGGACATCTTCACCAGTGTGGTGCCGCGCTGGTCGATGCCCGGTCTGGTGCTGGTCGGGGACGCCGCGCACACCCTGACCCCGATCCTGGGGCAGGGCGTCAACCACGCCATCATCGACGCCGTCACGCTGGCGCCGCTGCTGGAGCGGGCGTTCGCGGCCGTCGACGCAGGCGCGGTGGAGCGGGCCACCGAGGAGTTCCAGCGCTCCCGGGAGAAGCCGGTGAGCCGCTCCCGCCGGCTCCAGCTGCGCCAGGAGAAGCTGTTCGAGCTGCACAGCCCGCTGGGCGGCGCGCTGCGGCGCTCGCTCTACCGGGTGATGGATCGCAGCCCGCGGCTCAAGCTGCGGGTTCTGGCCGGGGCCTACTTCCAGCTGCAGAAGCCCGGTCCGGTCGCCGACCGCCGTACCACGCAGCCCCGCGCCGGGGCCTGAGGGTCCGGCGACGCACGGCCTGCGCCCTCCCACCGGTCGCCCGGTGGGAGGGCGCAGGCCGTGCGTCGCCGGACATGTCACTGCCCGGGCCTCCGTCGGAGGTCCGGGCAGTGGCGTGGAGCGGTCCGTACCGGGTCGTCACCAGGTGACCGGCAGCCGCTCCAGGCCGTGGACCATCATCCCGGTGGTCATCCGCAGGTTGTCCACGTCGTCGGCGAGGGCGAGGTCCGGGAAGCGGCGCAGCAGTGTGGAGAGCGTGATCTGGAGCTCCGCCCGGGCCAGCGCGGCGCCCAGGCAGAAGTGCGCGCCGTGGCCGAGGGCGAGGTGCCCGGTGGCCGAGGGGCGGGTCGGGTCGAAGGTGTCCGGGTCGCCGTCCGTGAAGCGGTCGGCGTCCCGGTTGGCCGAACTGGTCGCCGCGATCACGCCGCTGTTCTTCGGTATCAGGGTGCCCCCGATCTCGACGTCCTCCAGGGTGATCCGGTACGGGCCGCCGTCGCCGATGGGGTTGATCCGCATCAGCTCCTCGACGGCGTGCACCATCAGCTCCGGCCGCTCCCGCAGCGCCGCCGTGTGCTCGGGGTGGCGGAGCAGCGTCAGCACACAGGTGCCGATCATGCTGACCGTGGTCTCGTGGCCGGCGACCAGCAGCGTGATGCCCATGACGATGAGCTCCATCTCGCTGAGGCTGCCCTCCTCGTCGTGGGCGTTCACCAGCGCGCTCATCAGGTCGTCGCCGGGCTCCTCGCGCTTGCGCTGCACGAGCTGGCCGAGGTAGCCGAACAGCTCCATGCGGTTGGTGTTCATCTCCTCCGGCGACATCGACGTCAGCGAGACGAACGCGTCCGACCAGCCCCGGAACTTGTCGCGGTCCTCGAAGGGCACTCCGAGCAGCTCGCAGATCACCATGACCGGCAGCGGGAAGGCGAAGACGGTGTTGAGGTCGACCGGACCGTCCATCTTCTCCATCTCGTCCAGCAGCTCGTCGGTGAGCTCCTGGATGCGCGGGCGCAGGTTCTCCACCCGGCGGGCGGTGAACTCGCGGGACACCAGCCGGCGCAGCCGGGTGTGCTCGGGCGGGTCCATGGTGAACAGGCTGGCGGGCATGGGCGGCAGGTTGGTCAGCTTCGGCGCGTCCGGCTCCACGGTGGCCGCGCGGCTGAAGCGCGCGTCGCCCAGCACCGCACGGACGTCCTCGTGGCGGCTCACCACGTAGCCCTCGTCCCCGCTGGGGAGCCGGACCTTGGCCACCGGGCACTGGGCGCGCAGTTCCTCGTAGACGGGGGGAACCTGCACCGCCGAGGGGCGGCGGAAGGGGTACTGAAGCTCGTCTTGGCCGACGGAGGACGCGGTGCTGTCCATGGGCTGGATACTCCTTCTGTGGGTGACGGTCGATCGGCACCCACGCTCCCAGCCGGGGCTAGTGGCCCGGTAAAGGACGCCGCGGACTGCGCGGGTCCGGACCCGCGAAGGGCCCGCGACCTGGGGTGGCCGCGGGCCCTTCGGGTGGCGCCGGTGGTCCGTCAGGCCGTGGGAATCCCGTGTCCCAGGGCGCGCCTGAGCGCGAGGTGGGTCAGCCAGGCCATCCCGAAGGTGAAGGGGGCCGCGGTGTCCTCGGCGGGGCCCGGAATGGCGGAGCAGACCAGCATGATGGCGAGCGGGATCCAGACGCGCAGCACCAGGTTCTGGACGGCCGCCGTGCCCGGCGCGAGCCTGGCGAGTAAGGGCACGAGCAGCCCGGCCACCGCGAGCGGGATGGTGAGACCGGTGTGCTTCACCGCCTCGAAGACCGTCCAGACGAGCAGGAAGAGCCCGAGCACTCCCCAGGCGACACGTACGGCAGCGGACGCGGACTTCGGCTCGGTGTCGGTGCTCTCTGGGGTCATGTCGTCTCTCTTTCCGTGTCATTCGGCGTAGCGGTCGCACTACAGACCGTCAGTATGCAGGGTGGGGACGGGACTTGCCGGTGACTCGGATGCCGCGCGCCCGTCAGGCGGGCACGGCCTCCCCGAGGCCGACCGGCGCCCAGTCCGGCTGCTCGGTGATCTCGAGCACCGCGCAGGTGCAGCTGAAGCCCGATCCCCCGCCGACCATCAGCACCCGGTCGCCGACCGCCAACTGACGGTGCTCCAGCAGGTGGTTGAGGGCGGCGATCTGGTCGCCCGCGCCGAGGTGGCCGACCCGGCGGGCGAAGTCCCAGGTGGACTTCTCGAACGGCAGCCCCAGCAGCTGCGGCACCTGCCACTGCATCCGGCTGCGGCCGCTCGCCAGCACCACCACCCGCGCGACGTCGTCCCGCCCGATGCCCGCGTCGGCCAGGGCGTGGTCCACCACCTCCTTCACCACGGCACCGACCCGCTGCGTCGCCGCGCGGAAACCGCCGGCGTTGGTACGCATGTAGTGACCCACCCGGCCGAGCAGGTCGAGAGGTTCACCGGTCGGAACGGCCTTCAGCTCGGCGCCGCGCACCACGGCCTCCATGGCGTTGTCCGAGCCACTGGCGGTGGACAGCAGCCGGGCGACACCGCCCCGGCCGGACAGCACGAGCGCGGTCGCCCCGTCGCCGTAGACGAAGCCGGGCTCGCTGCTCCAGCGCTTGATCAGCGGTGCGCCGAACCGGTCGGCGGTGGTGACCACGGCCGCCTTCTCCGGCTGCGCGTCCACCTGGCGGGCGGCCAGCTCCAGCGCCCCCAGGGCCGCGTTGCACTCCTGCTGGAAGCCGAACGCGGTCGCGTCCCGGCCCAGCGCGTGGCCGGCGACGTACGACGCGGCCGGCCACATCTCCACGCCCTGGAACCAGATGCCGGAGTGGATCAGCAGCCCCACGTCCGCGGCGTCCAGACCGGACCGCTTGACGGCGGTGGTGGTGGCCTGGACCGCCATGTCGGGCGGCGCGGTGCTCTCGTCGGCCACACAGACCGAGATCAGGTCGTCCTGCTCGGCCTGTTCCGCGTCGTACCGGCCGTCCTCCACGGCGGTGCGAGCCTGCTCGGGCTCGGCCAGCCACACTCCCGTTCCCGCCACATAGACGTTCTCCCAGCGCATGGGACAGCTCCTTTCGACACGGACGTTGCCAGGATCATCGGCACAACGCCTTTGGCCCGGCTAAAGAGCGGGGCCGGCACCGGTTCCCGGACACGGCGCCGCCCGGGACCCCTGTCACCCGGGTCCCGGGCCGCGCCTCCGCCGGTGAGGCGGCGGTCAGGAGGCGGTCAGGAAGCGCTCGCCGCGGGCTGCTCCGCCTTCTTCTGCGCGGGGGCCGGCTCCTGCGCGGACGGTCCGGCGTCCGGCGGTTCCATCCGGTCCAGGCGCAGGGCCCGGTGCAGTCGCCGCAGGGGGGCCGGGGCCCACCAGTTGGCGCTGCCGAGCAGGGCCATCAGCGAGGGCACGAGCAGGGCCCGCACCACGGTCGCGTCGACCAGCACGGCGAACGCGGTGCCGAGGCCGAGCTCCTTGATGAAGACCAGCCGGGAGAGCGCGAGGGCGCCGACCGCGAGGCAGAACAGGGCCGCAGCCGACGTGACGACGGGACCGGTCCTGGCGAGCCCCTCGGCCACCGCCGCCCGGTCGTCGAGACCGGCCGACCTGCCCTCCTTGATCCGGCCGAGCAGGAAGACGTTGTAGTCCGTGGACAGGCCGAAGGCGAGCGCGAAGACCAGCACGGGTGTGGTGACCTCGATGCCGTTCTGGGCGGCGAAGCCGAAGTGGCCGTCCTGGAAGACCCAGACCAGGAAGCCCATGGCGGCTCCCGTGGACAGCAGGTTCATCACGAGCGCCTTGAAGGGCAGGATCAGCGATCCGCAGAACGCGAAGAGCAGCAGCAGCGTGACGACGGTGAGGATGCCCGCCGCGAGCGGCAGTTTGTCGCCGATGCTCTCCTTCTGGGCCAGGAAGTCCGCGGTCAGTCCGGTGTAGCGGGACGGGTGCGGCGCCTGGACGTCCTGGACCGCCGCGGCGGCCTCCTTGGCCCCGGTGCTCAGCGGCGCGCCGCCGAGCACGGCGTCGATCTCCCAGTGCCCGTCGTCGAGACGGAACGGGGCGCCGACCGACTCGACGCCCGGGACCGAGCCGATCTGCCGGGCGTACGAGGCGAGCGCGGCCCCGTCGCCGTTCGTGTCGAGGACGATCTGGAGCGGCGAGGCGGGCGGCTTCGCGAAGTCCTTCTCCAGGCTCTGGGCCACCTTGCCGGCGCTGGTGTCGGCGGGCAGCGTGGAGGCGTCCGCGCCGGTGAACTTGATGCCGAGCACCGGCGACGCGACCAGCAGCAGCACCGCCGTGGCGGCCACCGCGACGACCGCGGGCCGGTGCATGACGGCCGAGGCCAGCTTGTGCCAGCGGTTGCCCGCCGCCTCGCCCGCCGAGATGTCGCGCTGCCAGCGGCGCGGCGCGAGGGAGTTGACCCGCCGGCCGAGGACCGCGAGCAGCGCGGGCAGCCCCAGCAGGGCGAACAGGGCGGCCGACACGACGGTGATGACGCCCGCGAGGCCCATGGAGCGCAGATACGGGTGCGGGAAGGCGATGAGGGCGGCCAGTGCGGCGGCCACGGTCAGCGCGCTGAACAGGACGGTGCGCCCGGCGGTCGCCACCGTGCGCCGGACCGCCTCGCTGCCCGCGCCGTGCACCGCGATCTCCTCGCGGTAGCGGGACACCATCAGCAGCCCGAAGTCGACCGAGAGACCGAGTCCCAGCGCGAAGGCGAGGTTGAGCGCTCCCGTCGAGACGCTGGTGAACAGGGTGGCGAGCCGCAGCCCGGCCAGGGTGAGCAGCAGGGAGACGATCGCGCCGACGAGCGGCACCAGTGCGGCGACCACTCCGCGGAACACCAGGAACAGCAGGATGAGGATGAACGGCAGGGCCAGCGTCTCGGCCTTGGCGAGGTCGGTGTTGGACACGTCGGCGACCTGGACGTGTCCGGGGGTCGGACCGCCGAGCCAGACGTTGCCCCGGAGTGCCGGGTCGTCCTCGATGGCCTTCTGGAGGGCCTTCTCGGCGTCGATGGTGGCCGACTCCTTCATCGGGCCGACCGAGCCGATGACGAGGGTGCTGCGGGAGTCGTCCGAGATCAGGGACGGGTTGGACGCGGAGGCGTAGTCGAGGACCTGCTCGACCTCGGGCCGTGCGTCCAGCAGCGCGGCCGCGGCCGCCACCCGGGCCAGCTTCGGGGTCTTCGCGTCGAGGGGCGCGTCGGTGCGGACGAGCAGGGCGTACCCCTGCTGGGCGTCGATGCCGGTGGCCTTCTCGATGACGTGCCGGGCCGCGACGTTGGCGCCGCCCGGGTCGTCGTAGTCGGAGAGCCCATTGGTCAGTTTGCTCTGCACCGTGCCGCCGAAGAGTGCGGCCAGCACAGTGGCGAGCACGGCCAGTAAGAGGCTGGCACGCCGCCTGGTATGCAGCGCTGAGCCCAGGGCAGAGAACATGGATCCTCACCTTCCGTCGTTGCACCGAGTCTGGACGCGCGCGCTTTAGCCCCGCTGAAGTCCGCTGCCGGACACTCGCCCCGGCCGCATCCCGAACCGTAGCGGCCGGCAACCGCTGTGACGGGAGATCCAGTTGATCGACAATATGTTCGTCATTGATGCCACCGTCCATCCCTACAATGTCGCGGACAGCAATCTCAGGAAAGACGGCGAATTCCCGAACCTGCACGCATTCGCGCTGCGGGAGATGCTCTGGGGCATGCACGAGCGCTTCGCGACGAAGGGTTCGTCGATACCGCGCGAGGCGTTCTGCACCGACTGGCCACCGGAGTTGCTGGCCTGGACCCTGTTCTCCGAGTCCGATGTGGACATGGCCGTCAACCACCGGCTGCGCATCGACAGCGTCTTCGAGGACGGTCTGTGCAATGGCGAGAAGAACCGGGTCCTGGCCGAGAAGTGGCCCCAGCGGATCGTCCCGTACGCGGGTATCAATCCGCTGCTCGGCGTCGACGCCTGTATGCGCGATCTGCGCGAGCAGGTGGAACTCCTGCCGGGCACCATCGGCATCAAGGTCTATCCCAATGCCGGTTCACCCGACCACAGCTGGCGGCTCGACGATCCGGAGTTCACCCCGTTCTTCGAACTCGCCAAGGAACTGGGCATAAAGATCATCGCCGTTCACAAGATCGTCCCCAATGGGCTTGTCCCGCTGGGGCCTTTCGGAATCGACGACCTCGAGAACGTCGCCATCCGCCACATCGATCTCTCCTTCGAGATCGTGCACGCGGGACTTCCCCCCTTCGTGGAGGAGGTGGCGATGGCTCTCATGCGGCTGCCCAACGTCTACGCCAACCTGGAGATCACCTCGGCGATCCTGGCGCACGGCATGGGATACGTGGAGGAGGCGCTGGCCCAGCTCATCTCGCTCGGCGGCGCGGAGAAGATCATCTACGCCTCCGGGGCCCTGCACTTCCACCCGCAGCCGGTGCTGGAGAAGATGGCGCGGCTCACCTTCTCCGACCGGATCCTGGAGCGGTACGGCCTGGAGCAGATCACCCAGGAGCAGCGCGCGGCGTTCCTGGCCGGCAACTACGCCCGCATCGCGGGGATCGACCTGCCGGCGGCGGCCGAGCGGATCCGCGACGACGAGTTCGCGGCCTACCGCGCGGAGCACGGCACGCGCCCGATGTGGTCCTACTGGCGGGAGACGCAGCCCCAGCTGTGGACCCCCGAGTCCGAGGCCGCGGCATGAGCCCGCAACCGCCCGTCGGTGAACGGGTGCACGCGGCGCTCTGCGAGGTGTACGACCCCTGCAGCCAGTCCTGGCAGCGCCCCATGAGCCTGGTCGATCTCGGCCTGGTGCGGGACGTGGCGGTGGGCGACGACGGCCACGCCACGGTACGGATCAGCCTCACGGCCCCGTTCTGCATGGCCGTGCCGACGATCATGCAGTCGGTCGAGCAGAAGGTGGGCGTCGTGCCGGGCATCACCGGGGTGAAGGTGGAGCTCGACGGCGGCACGATCTGGCGTCCCGAACTGATGACGGACAAGGGGCGCGAACTGCTGGCCGCCGCGCGCGCCACCGACCGTCGCAGCCTGCCGCTGGTCAGCGTCAACGAGAACTGCGACTGAGCGGGACGCCCGAGCGCGCGGGGCGCAGTGGAAGGGGCCGGGCATCCTGGGGGATGCCCGGCCCCTTCCATTTCCCCGTGCTACAGCGACGCGCCGGCCGGCTCCCGTCCCTGCACCACGGCCTCACGGCCCTGCCGCATCCGGGCGAAGTCCAGTACCTGGCCGGTGAGGATGTCCAGGCGCCGGGCGGTCCGGGGGTCGGCGCAGCCGGTCTCGGTGAACTCCGTGCCGGCCGGCACGACCACGCCCATCGGGACGGTCCAGCCGCGCAGCGACTGGGCACTGGCCCGCAGTCCGGCCAGCGCGGACGCCCCGGCCACGTCGTTCCAGGCGACCGTGAGGCATCCCACCGCCCGCCCGTCCAGATAGCCCGGGGTGTCCCCCGCCAGGTCCTCGGTGTGGTCGAGGGCGTTCTTGAGGAGACCCGACATCCCCCCGTGGTAGGTGGGGCTGGCCAGCAGTACGCCGTCGGCGTTCCGCAGCACCTCCAGCAGCCGCAGCGCCGGTCCGGACCGGGTCACCGCGTCCGGGTCGTACAGCGGCATCACGAGGTCGGGGCCGGACAGCAGGGTGACGCGGGCGCCGGCCAGCCGGGCCCGTGCGGCACAGTCCCGCAGCACGGCCGCGGAGACCGAGGTGGAACGCAACGAGCCGCCGATGGCGGCGATTCGGATCGGGCGCATGACGACTCCGGAAGGGTCTCGGTCGGATCGGAGCGGACTCACAGCCGGGCGGCCGCCTCCCGCGCGGCCCGTACCCCGCTCAGCACACCGGCGTCCGCGAGCAGCCCGTGCGGGCCCACCCAGTCGCCGGCCAGGAAGACACCCGGCTCACCGGCCACGGCGGGCCCCGGCCGGCCGGCCAGACCGCCGAGCCGTGACTCCGGCAGGGCGGTCATGGTGGTGATCCTGGGGAGGAACCTCTCGTGCACCAGGACGTCGCGCCAGCCGGGCTGGCAGGTGTCCAGCAGGGCGTACAGCCGCTTCCGCACCTCGCGGGCGCCGGGCTCCGTCCCGTCGTCGTACCGCGCCAGGTGCAGCACGGCACCCCCGTCGGGTGCGAGCCGGGCGGTGCCGGAGAAGACGGAGAGGTACAACGGCTCGTCGACGCCGAAGACGAGGGACCGGGACGGTTCGGGCAGCCGGCTCAGCGCCACGTCCAGGCAGGCCGTGTGCAGCGGGCGGCCCGCCGTGCCCGCGAGGCCGGGCTGCTGGAGCAGCCGTCCGGCGGCTCCCGGGGACAGCCCGGCGACGATCACCGACCGGGCCCGGATGCCCGGGCCGCCGGCCGTGGTGACGTGGGCGTCCGGCCCGCCCCGCACCGACTCGGCCCTGACGCCGGTGCGCACGTGCACGCCCAGCGCCGCGGCCCGCGCCAGGAGGGCGTCGACCACCGTGCGCCAGCCGCCGTCCACGTACCGCACACCGCGCCGCGCCTCGGCGAAGTGCGAGGCCAGGGCGTTGGCCCCGATCATGTCGGGGCGGCCCACGTAGGAGCTGATGCGCAGCACCGCGAAGGCCGCCTGGCGGGCGCGCTCGGTGGGGAGCCGGCCGGCCAGCCACTGCGCGGCGTCGCTCCCGTCCGTTCCGGAGCGGCGGCCGGACAGGGCCAGCAGCCGGGCGACGGCGACCCGTTCGCGTACCGAGAGGAGCCCGGTGCGCAGCAGCGGTCCGGCCGCGGCGTATCCGGGATGCAGCTGCCCGTCGCGCAGCGCCAGGGCGCCGGCGAGGTCGGGTGCACGGCCCGGGACGCGGACGCCCAGGGCCTGGAGCTGTCGCTGCGTGCCCCGGTACAGGGCGCGCGGGCCGAGGCCGAGCCGGTAGCCGTCGTGCTCGGTGGTGCGGGCCCGGCCGCCCGCCTCACCGCCCGCTTCGAGCAGCACCACACGGCGGCCGGGGCCGGCGGTGGCGGCCAGCGCCACCGCGGCGGCGAGGCCGGTGAGCCCGGCGCCGACGACGACCGCGTCCGCCCGCTCGTCCGGCCCCCCGCTCACTGCTGTCCGGCCCCGGGGAGGATGAACGGGAAGCCGTGCTTGTCCAGTTCGAGCGCCGAGTCGGTGACGGCCGTGACGAGCGCCTCCAGGTCCTCGGTGCTGTGCGCGCCTCCGGTGAACAGCATCGGAAGGCTGAGGGTGTAGAAACCGCGCTTGCGCAGCATGAGGGTCAGCAGGAAGAACGCGATCGGGTTGACCGAGCCGGCGAACGAGCGGTAGTCGTCGTAGCTCTCCTTCTCCAGGAAGCCGAACGAGCCGATGAAGTCGCCGAAGCCGACCAGCCGCAGCGGGATGGCGGTCCGGGACCGGAAGTCCGCCAGCCGCTGCTGGACCATGGCGACCTTGGCGCGGGTCTCGGTGTAGTAGGTGTCGCGCTGCTCGTGCAGCAGTCGCAGGCTCGCGTACGAGGCGGAGAGCGCCAGGTGGTTGCCGGCGTGGGTGGTCTGGACGCAGGTCTTGCGCCCGATGTCGGTGAGCGGCAGCCCCGAGGTCTGGGTGTGGTCGAGCAGGGCGGCCCGGCCGCCGACGGCGGAGAGCGGGATGCCGAGGCCGCTGATGACCTTGCCGTAGCAGTACAGGTCGGCCTCGATGCCGAAGTGCGCGGCGGCGCCGCCCGGTCCGTAGCGGAATCCGGTCAGCACCTCGTCGAGGACGAACGGGACGCGCGCCCGGCGGCACGCCTCGGACACGGCCTTGAGCAGCGGCACCGTGTGCTCGACGAACGGGAAGGAGGAGGAGGCCGCCTCGGTCAGCACACAGGCGAGCTCGTGCTTGTGGCGCTCGATCAGCTCCAGTGCGCGCACCGGGTCGTTGGGCAGCACCAGCAGGTCGCGCGGATCGGCGACCGGGACCCCGGTCAGTGCCGACTGGCGCTCGATCCCGCCCTCGGGCGTCTCGCCGGGGAAGGGCTGCGTGGGGTGCCCGTGGTACCAGAAGGCGGTGTTGTGCATCCCGAGGTCGTGCACGCCGTGCAGCGAGCCCTCGAACTTGGCCACCATCCGGCGGCCCGTGTGCGCCCTGGCCAGCCGGATCGCGGCAGCGGTCGCGTCGGTGCCGGAGTTCAGGAAGGCGAACTTCTCGACGTGCGGCACGAACTCGTGCAGCAGATCGACCAGCTGGGCCTCGACCGGGTGGCAGTAGCCGTTGCCGGTGGTGGCTCCGAGCTGCTCCTTCACGAACTCCACGACCGGTTCGGGGCTGTGCCCGTGCAGGGCCTGGGCGCCGAAGCCGAGATGGCAGTCGATGTAGTCGTTGCCGTCCAGGTCGGTGATCCGGCTGCCGTGCGCCTCGGTCACCACCAGCGGGAACTGCGGTGAGTGGAAGGGCCAGAAGACATGGGTGGACGCGTCCAGCTCACGCAGCCGCCCGGTGGCGGCCACGGAGCGGGTCTGTCGTTCGGTGAGCTCGGTGAACAGGTCGATCAGCCACTGCTGCGAGAGCAGATCACCGACCAGTGACTCGACTGACGTCGCCTCGGCGGCGGTTGTGGTCATCACGTTCTCCAGGAAGGGTCGGGCGGGGCATCGGTCACAGCGGCCGGGTGGCGCGGAGCACGCCGTAGCGCATCACGTCGCGCTCGTACGCCTGCTTCATCAGCGGTACGGAGTTGAGGAACCGGAAGATGTCCATCCCCTTGGCCCGGACGAGCTTCCAGATCATGGAGGGGTCGCGGACCACGGGCTTCACGATGTCCGTGGAGAGCTTCCAGGTGTCCTGCACCCGGTCCGACCAGTCGACGGTCCGGACGTCCTCGAAGCCCAGCTCGCCCGCGATGTCGCGGTACTGGTCCAGGGGCAGCACGTGCGAGACGACGAAGTCCCGGTAGATGCGGTCCAGCAGCCGGGACTCGTCGGGGGTGAGCCGGTCGTCGCGGGCGCACCAGGTGGCGACCAGCAGCGTGCCGCCCGGCTTGAGCACCCGGAAGCACTCCGCCAGGAACGCCGGCTTGTCGGGCATCAGCTCGCAGCTCTCCAGCGCCCAGACCACGTCGAAGGAACCGTCGGGGTAGTCCGTGTGCATGGCGTCCATCAGCCGGAAGGCGGTGCGGTCGCTCACCCCCGCCTCGGCTGCCTTCGTCTCGGCGCGCCCGATCTGCTCCTCGCTGATGGTGATGCCGTCCACCTCGCAGTCCAGCTTCGCCGCGAGGTGGGCCGAGGAGGCGCCGATGCCGCAGCCGGCGTCCAGGACGCGTGACCCCTTCGGCACCGGGGCGAAGGAGATCAGCTCCTCGACCAGCCGCACCTGGGCCGCGTGCCGGCCCGGGTCGGGCTCGCCGTCGGCCCAGTAGCCGTGGTGGATGTGCTCGCCCCACAGGTCCTCGTACAGCTCGATCAGGCCGTCGTAGTGGTCCTTGATGGCGGCGTGCAGATCCGGCGTGGACCAGCGGGGTTTCAGTGCGCTCGTCATGGCGTGATGTCCCATCGGAGTCGGGATCGGAACGGGAGGCGGGAGGGGGTCAGAAGCGGATGAGCGCAGACTCCATGGTCAGCCCGGGGCCGAACGCCATGATCACGCCGTGCTCGCCCGGCGCGGGGCGGGCCTCGCGCAGGATGCGGTCGAGGATGAGCAGGATCGTGGCGGACGAGCAGTTGCCGTTCTCCGCGAGCACCGCCCGGGAGGGGGCGAGCTGCTCGGCGCCGAGCTCCAGCTTCTCGCCGACGAAGTCGATGATCTTCGGGCCGCCCGGGTGGACGCCCCAGTGCCGTACGTCGGAGGCTTCCAGGCCGTGCGGGGCCAGCAGCCGTTTGACGAACGGTTCGATGCTCTCGGCCAGGTAGAACGGAACATACGGGGAGAGCGTCATCCGGAACGCCGAGTCCTCGATGTGCCAGCTCATGGCGTGCATGGTCTCGGGGTGGGTCTCGGTGTGCGTGCCGAGGACGACGGGGCCCGGTCCGCCGTCGTCGGCGCCGAGCAGCATCATCCCGCCCGCGTCACCGAACAGGGCGTTCACGACGGCCTGTTCGGCCGTGTACTCGGGGCGCAGATGGACGGAGCACACCTCGGCGGAGCCCGCCAGCACCAGTTCGTCGGGGCGGGCGGCCACCGCGTCGAGCGCGGTCTTCAGCACGTTGAACGCGGCGTTGCAGCCCATGTGCCCGATGAAGGTGCGGCGCAGGTCCTGGCGGAGCTCGAACTCCTTGGCCAGCAGGATGTCGGGGGTGGGCCCGGCGTACCCGGTGCAGCTGGCCAGCACGAGCGAGCCGACGCGCTCCCGCACGGCACCGCCGGCCGCCTCGTCGAGGACTCCGCCGACGGTGCGGCGGCTCATGGCCAGGACGTTCTCCTCCCAGGCCAGCATCCGGGTCTTGATGGGCGGGAAGCCGTCCAGGTAGGCGGTGCGCGGGTCCCACGCCATGTGACGGCTGCGCACCCCCGAGCCCCGGAAGATCTCCTCGGCCTTCGGCACGTCCCGGAACATCTCCCGGTAGTACTCGTCGAAGGCGCTCTGCTGCGGCACCACGTTCTCCGGTGCCGTCGTGCGCAGGGCGAGCAGTCTCGCGGCCCCGCGGGTGCCCGCCGCACCGGACCCGGCGGCGGCCTCGGTGACGGCGTTCATCCCACGTTCTCCAGGACCGCGGCCGGGGACTCCAGCCGGTCCTTGATCGCGTCCAGGAATCCCTCGGTCACCTGGTCGCTCTGCTGCCTGGCGAACGGCTCGACGAGCGGCAGCACGACGGGCGCGATGTCCACGTCGGCCTCCGAGCGGGTGTCGATCTCCAGGTAGGTACTGCCCGGGGTACTGCCTTCCGAGGTGCGGAACTCGCCCCAGGAGCGGAAGTTGTGGCTGCCGACCGGCTCCCAGCGGATCCGTCCCGGGTCGGTCGTGTCGAACCTGGACCGGTGGTCGGGGGTGTGGCTGACGGCGCCGTTGGAGATGGTGGCCAGCACGTAGTGGTAGACGTCGTCGCCTTCGGCGGTGAGCGTTTCGACCCCGGGCATCAGCACGCCGCAGCCGACGATGTCGAGGAGCAGCGCGCGTACGGTGTCCGGCTCGGCCCGGACTTCGGTGGCTACCGCACTGGCAGAGCGTATGGAGACCATGGTGTCCTTCACAGGTGTGAGTACCGGCGCCCGGTTCAGCGTTCGGACGGGCCGGGCTTGGTTGCGTATCCGATGTAGCTGGCCGACAGGTCGTCGCCGACGGCGAACCTGCCGAGCCGGCGGTGCAGCAGCAGTCCCGGCAGGACCGCGGGCAGGGCGCGGGCCGGGCCGAGGCCGCGGGTGTCGGCGAGCCGCATCCCGCGGTCCGCCAGCAGGCCGCTCAGCTCGGCGGGGCGGATGAACATCCGCCAGTTGTGGGTGCCGGGCTTGATGATGCGCAGCAGCTTCTCGGCCACCAGGATCAGCAGCAGGTAGCTGCGGACCGTCCGGTTGACCGTGTCGAAGAGCAGCACACCGCCGGGGACCAGCAGCCGCTGGATCTCGGCCAGCGCGGCGGGCAGGTCCTGGAAGTGCTCCAGCACGTCGGAGGCGACGACGGCCTCGGCGCAGCCGTCCGGCAGCTCGGTGCCGTACGCCGAGCCGACGCGGTACGTCACCTGGACCCCGGTGGCCGCCGCGTGCCGCCGGGCCGCCTCCACGGTGCCGGCCGACAGGTCGATGCCGGTCACCGGGTAGCCGCGGGAGGCGAGGTCCTCGGAGACCAGCCCGCCGCCGCAGCCGAGGTCCACGACCCGGATCTGTCCGGGTGTCCGTCCGGCGAACCGGTTGCGCAGGATCGTGTCGAAGTAGCCGGTGCGCGCCGGGTTCATCTCGTGCAGGACGCGCAGCGGGCCCTCGGTGTTCCACCAGTCGTCGCCGACCTCGTCGTAGTACTCGTTGTCGATCGGCACCGGACGCGCGTCGGCCGTCCGGGTCCGGCCCGTGGTCGCGGACATCACACCCACCTCGGTGTCTCGACCGGGCTGATGCCCAGGGTGGCCTTGCCGATGAACTCGCGGGCCATGTCGTTGGTGAAGGGCAGCAGCGGGCCGGCCTTCACGTCCCGCCAGATCTGCCCGATGCGGGAGCCCTCCCGGATGCCCGATCCGCCGATCACCTCGAACGCGGTCGCCACCACGTGCTCGGCCTCGTTGGTGATGTAGTACTTCGGCACGCAGGTGTCGGCCACGAACGCGGGCAGGTCGTCGCCCGGCTCCAGGTGGCGGGTCGCGTACTCCGTGAGGAGCGCGTCCATGGTGGCCAGCGAGGACCGCATGCGGGCCACCGCGAACTGGATGCCCGGCAGCCGCGCGAGGTCGGTGACCGCGGTGGTGGAGCGTCCCCGGGTGCGCCGCACCGCGAGCTCGTAGGCCTGCTCGGCGAGGCCCAGGAAGACGGCCGCGAAGCAGTAGTGGCCCCACTGCTGGCGGGCCATCACGAACAGGGGCGTCAGCCCGTCGGGGAACACCGAGTCGTCGGCGTCGACGTGCAGGGAGTCCAGCTTCAGCGAGTGGGAGCCGGTCATCGGGAGCGCGAATCCGCTCCACCGCGAGACCACCTCGATGCCCTGTTCCGGCTTCTCCACGAAGAACGCGGCGAGGTTGAAGGGCGGTTCCAGGTGGTCGTCGTCCAGGCCCGCGGTGATCACCAGGTGGGTGGCCGCGTCGAAGCCGGTCGCGAAGTGCTTGACCCCGTCGAGGACGAATCCGTCGGGGGTGCGCCGGGCCACGGTCGAGGGCATGACCCAGTTGCCGCCCGATCCCTCGTCGGTGAACGGGCCGACGATGAACGCCCCGTCGCGTACCGCGCCGAACATCCGCTCGCGCACGGCCACGCTCAGGTCGCTGCGCATCGAGCCGGTGAGCACGGCGTGGATGGCGAGGGTGAAGGCGGTGGACCCGCAGCCGCCGGCGATGATCCTCAGCAGCCGGGTGTTCTCCTCCAGCGTGGCCTCGAAACCGCCCATGTCGCGGGGCACGTTCACGGCGGTGAGGCCCGAGTCGATCAGGTCCTGGATGTTCCGGCCGATGAACTCGCCCTTGTCGTAACCCTCCTCGGCCCGCTGGGCGAAGCGGTCGGCCAGCTCCTGCGCCGTGCCGCGCAGCTGCGCCCAGCGGGCGGCGCGCTCCGTGTCGTGTACGGCTGTCGCCATGGCGCTCAGCCCTCCCATCGGGGTTCGGCGAACACCGGCACGCCGAGCGCGTGCTTGCCCGCCCACTCGGCCGTGACGTCGGAGTTCGGGGGTACGAGCAGTCCCGCCACCACGTCGCGGTAGGCGCGCTGCAGGGGATGGCCGGAGAGCAGGGCGGAGCCGCCCTGCACCTGCATGGCGAGCGTGACGACCTCGTGGGCGAGGCGGCACACGCTGTTCTTCATCACGCTCATCTCGATGTAGTGGCCGAGCGGGTCCGCCGCGATCTGCCGGTCGTGGTCGGCCCGGACCGCCTGGTACAGATGCGCCTCGGCGGCCGCCAGCCGGGTCTTCATCTCCGCCACCCTGAACTGCACTCCGGGCAGGTGGGCCACCGTCCGGTCCAGGACGTGCAGGGTGCGGCCGCGCTGTTCGGCCACGACTCCGTCGAGTGCGCCGCGCGCGATCCCGAGGAAGACGGAGGCGAAGCTGCACCACGCCCAGTGGACCCCCTGCATGAACATCAGCGGCAGGGCTCCCGCCTCGCCGACCATCCGGTCCTCCTCGACGAACAGGTCGTCCAGCAGGAGCGAGTGGCTGCCCGTGGCGCGCATGCCGGCCGCGTCCCACTCGGAGGTGACGGTGACGCCGCGCTCCGGCTTGGGGACGAGGAAGCCGACCGGCTCGGGCAGGCCCCGGTCGTCGGTCCTGGCGGCCGAGAGGAACAGCAGGTCCGCGGCCGGGAAACCGGTGAAGAAGCCCTTGCGGCCGTTGAGGAGGTATCCGCCCTCCACCGGCTCGGCCTTGGTGGTGGGGTGCCACCAGTTGCCGCCGACGCCGGGCTCGCTGAAGCCGCCCGCGATGACGGAGCCCTCGTGGGCGATCGCCCGGTAGGCGCGCTCGGCGCCCGGGCCCCCGATGCCCGCGATCATCGCGATGCCGTGGACGTGCATGTTGACGGCGAAGGCGGTGTTGGCACAGCCGGCGGCCAGGGTCTCCTGGGCCCGGCAGAGCTCCTCCAGGCTCGCTCCCCCGCCGCCGAACTCGCGGGGGACGGTCATCGCCGTGTAGCCGGAGTCGACGAGTTCGGTGAAGTTCTCCAGCGGGAAGCTGCTGTCCCGGTCGTGCTCCGCGGCCCGCTGCGCGAACCCCTTCGCCAGCTCCGCCGCGAGGGCGACGTAGTCCGTTGTCGCGGCGGCCGGGGCCGCCTGGGTGAGAACGCTCATCGCGGCCTCCCCGCCACCAGCGGGCGGTGGACGTCGCCCGTCACGGTCGCACTCAGGTAGCGGGTGAGACTGCCGACGGTGTCCCCTTCGGCCCGGGTCGCCATCGCCAGCCAGTCGGCTATGTCGACCTCGCCCAGCACGTCCCTGATGCGTTCGAAGAGTTCGGCGAGATCGACCGAGTCGAAGCCGAGGTCTCCGGTGAGACGGGAGTGTTCGGTGACCGGCCGGTCCGCCGTCTCGGGCCGCACGGCGCTGAGTTGCTCGGTCAGTATCGTCAAGAAGGCTTGCGCCCGGTCGTCCTGCACATTCACTCCTGGAAGCCTGAATATCCTCTGTCTGCATGTGCTGCTGCGGTGGCGCCGATGCTGGCACCGGGCCCTGTAGCCACGGTTGCGCCGTAAGGTTCAGGCCAGGGCCTGGCGCTCCCGGAGTCCGTCGACCACGGCCCACAGGGTCGCGGGGGAGGTGAAGACCTCGGGCTCCAGCTCCTCGTCGGGGATGCTGATGCCGTACGTGTTCTCGATGCTGATGACCACCTCGACCATGGCCAGCGAGTCGAGTCCCACCGCCTTCAGGCTGATGTCGGGCCCGACCTCGCCCCGCTCGGCCAGCCTGGGCAGGATCTCCTTCAGCAGACCCTCGAACGCCTCGTCCCACTGCTCACTCATGTCAGCTCCTTCGCTGCCGTTCTCGGTCGTTGCGGGGGACGGCCGGGTGACCGCCGGGATCTGCTGCCGGTGCAGGGCCAGCCGGGTGGCCGAGACGACCTCGTCGCCGTCGACGAGGACCTCGGCGGGGGCCCGGTGCCCGAGGAAGCCGAGCAGGCTGGCGGAGAGTCCGTACGCGCCGACGTTCGGGAACGCCAGCACGGCCCCGGAGCGCACCCCGGCCAGCTCCACCCCGCGGCCCAGCAGATCGGCCGGCGTGCACAGCGGACCGGCCAGGGTGACCCGTTCGGTCGCCGCGTCCTGGCCGGTGTGCAGCGGCCGGGCCTTCATCGGCAGCAGCCGGCCGAGGCCGGAGAGGCCGCCGAGATGGTTGATGCCGGAGTCGAGCACCGCGAAGCGGGATCCGCGGCTGTCCTTGACGTCGGTGACGGTGGTCAGCAGGGTGCCGCTGTCGCCGACCAGGTGGCGGCCGGACTCGAAGGCGACCTGCGGCGCGCCCTCGCGCCAGCCGGGCAGGAACTCGTCGAGCGCCTCGCTCACCGCGGCCCGCAGTCCGGGGTAGCGGGGCCGGTCACCCGGCACCGCGTAGGGGGCGGCGAAACCGCCGCCCAGGTCCACCAGGCGCAGCTCGATGCCGAGCAGGTCGCGCAGTTCGGCCGCGGTGCGGGCGGACTGGATGATCTCGGCGCACAGCCCCTTCTCGTCGCGGGCGTTGGTCAGCGGGAAGAAGTGCAGCCCGACGATCCGGACCCCTTCGGTCTTCAGCCGGTGCGGGGCGTCGGTCAGGACGTCCAGGTCGAAGCCGAACTGCGAGGCGCTGCCGGTCATCCGCAGCCCCGCCTCGCCCGGCGCCCCGGCCGCGTTGATCCGCAGGACGCAGTCCAGGTTCACGCCGTGCGCGACTCCGGCCGCGCCGACGCGTTCGAGGTCGCCGAAGGACTCGGTCGAGTAGGAACGCACCCCGAGGCGGACGGCCTCGTCGAGTTCACCCGGCGTCTTGCCGGGGCCCGAGTAGAGCAACTCGTCGGCGGGGCAGCCCGCTTCGAGGGCCGCGGCGAGCTCGCCCCGGGAGGTGATCTCCGCGCGGGCGCCGGCCCGTGTCAGCTCGGCGACCAGTCCGGGGTGCGGGTTGGCCTTGAGCGAGTAGTAGAGACGGGAGTTCTCGGGGAGGGCGGCGGTCAGGTCCCGGTAGGCCTCCCGGACCCGGCCCACGTCGTAGACGTACAGCGGACTGCCGTACTCCTCCAGCAGCCGCTCGGCCCGCGCGTCGTCGCCGCCCGGCCGCGGGTCCCGCTGTTCAGATGCCACCGTCGGTCTCCTTCAGATAGGCCACGAGCCGCTTGCGGTCGGTCTTGCCGTTGGGGGTCAGCGGCAGCGCGGGGACGACGTGGCAGATGTCCGGCACCTTGGCCGGCTCCAGGCGTTCGGCGAGCCGGGTGAGGGTGTCCTGCGCCGTCGTCGTGCCGGCCACGAACAGGACCATGTCGCGGTCCTTCTCCGGGACGAGCAGCGAGGCCTCCCGGACCCCGTCGACGTCCAGGGCTGCGGCTTCGATCTCGATGGCGCTCATGCGCAGTCCCCGCCGCTTGAACAGGTCGTCCCTGCGGCCCTGGAAGTAGAGGTGCCCGTCCCCGTCGAGCCATCCGTAGTCGCCCGTGTGCAGGGTCTTCACGCCGTCGGGACCGGTGCGGTACCGCAGCGCGGTGGGCTCGGGCGCCCGCCAGTAGCCGGCCATGAGGTGCGGCCCGCGCACGGCGATCTCGCCCGTCTCCAGCGGCGGCAGCGGCCGGCCCTCCTCGTCCAGGATCAGCACCTGGGTGCCCGGCAGCGCGGGGCCGACCGAGCCGGGCCGGGCGATGTCGCCGTCCGGTTCCAGGATGGTGATGCGCTTGCACTCGGTGGTGCCGAACATCGCGGCCACCCGCGCGCCGGGGAACTTCTCGCGCAGTGCGGCGATCAGCGGGGCGTTGAGCGCGGCGCCCGTGTTGGTGAACAGGCGAACCTTCGTCGGCCGGGAGTCCCGGGTGGCCAGCCTGACCAGCAGCTCGCCGAGCGAGGGGACGAGCGGCACCACGGTGGCACCGTGGTCGTGGGCGTAGCCGAGCAGCCGGGTGTGCTCGTCGGCGTCGGAGAGCAGCAGTTCGGCCCCGGCGAGCGCGCAGAGCAGCGCCTGGTAGAGGCCGTAGTCGAAGGAGAGCGGCACCGCGGTGAGCACCACGTCGTGCGAGCGGTAGCCGAGCCGGGCGGCGATGGCCCGGGCCGCGAACGCGATCGGTGCGTGCGGGCAGGCCACGGCCTTGGGGGCGGAGGTGCTGCCCGAGGTGTAGATGAGCAGGGCCAGCCGGTCGGCCGGCACCGGGCGGGCCGGGCCGTCCGCCGGCCCGGACGGGGTGAGGTCGATCTCGTCGAAGGCCAGTACGGGCGTGCCCGCCGGCCAGGTCACGCCGTCCGCCGCGGTGCGTTCCGCGGCGTCCACGACGATCAGGGCCGGCTCGGAGTCGGCGAGTACCGGGCCCAGGTGGTACGCCTTCATCGCGGGGCTGACGGGCACCAGCGTGGCGCCGTGGCGCCAGGTGCCGTACAGCAGCGCGAGGAACTCCCGGACGCTGCCGATCCGGGTGAGCACGCGGTCGCCGGGGCGGACCCCGAGCTCACCGAGGCGCTGCTCGAACCCCCGGGCCGCGCGGTCGAGTTCGGCGTAGCTCCACTCCCCCCGGCGGTCACGGACCGCACGGGCCGCGGGGGCGGTGGCCACCGCGGCGCCGAGGAAGGTCTCGGCGGCGTTCTCGACATCGCTGGAGACGAAGGTGGAGGCGGCGAGCGCCTCGGTGGGCGGGGTCGCGAAGGTGGTCACGGTGCTGCCTCCGTGTGTTCCGTGCAGAGGTGGCCGGCCCGGCGTGCGAAGTCCCGGCCGGATTCGGCGAGCGGGGTGCCGGGCAGCGATTCGGCCGGCCCCGGCGGCCGGGCTCCGGCATCCGCCACGTGAACGCGTTCCCAGCGCATGGTCCTCCCATCGTCGTTGCCGCCATCCGCCGGTACGGGTTCGTGACCGCACCCGGGATGCGCCTGCCGGGAATGGTCGGGGCCCCGGCTTTGGCCCGGCTAAAGACGACGGCGCGGGCCCGGTCCGGAGAGGGCGGGCGCCCGCTGCGCAAGCGGGGCTTCAGCAGGCGCGGTGAGGATCGCGGAGGGAGCGCGCGCACGTGCCGCTCCCTCCCGACGGCGACGGAAGGACCCCGATGCAGGAGATGCGTACGGACAGGGGCTCGGCGGGCCCGGACCCGCGGCGCTGGACGGTGCTCGGGATTCTCTCGCTCGCCCTCTTCGTGATCATCCTCAACAACGGGCTGCTCCACGTGGCGCTGCCCAGCCTGATGCGGGACCTGCACGCCGGTGTCGGCCTGACGCAGTGGATCGTCGACGGCTACGCCCTGGTCTTCGCCGCGTGTCTGCTGACCGCGGGCACGCTGTCCGACCGGTACGGCCGCAAGCGGGCCACCCTGTCGGGTGTCGTTCTCTTCGGCACCGGATCGCTGGTGGCGCTGTCGGCGGACAGTGCGGAACAGCTCATCGCGGCCCGGGCGGTGATGGGCGTGGCCGCGGCGTTCGTCATGCCGGGCACCCTGTCGATCCTCGTGGACGTCTTCCCCGAGGAGGAACGGCCGCGGGCCATCGCCGTATGGGGCAGCACCTCCGCACTGGGCGTCGCCGCGGGCCCGGTCATCGGCGGGGCGCTCGTCCAGCACTTCTGGTGGGGCTCGGTCTTCCTGGTGAACCTCCTTCCGGTGGCCGCGGTGCTCGTCGCCGGTGCGGTGCTGCTGCCCGAGTCGGCCGCGCCGGTGCCCCGGCCCGCCGATCCGGTGGGCGCGGTCCTCGGTTCGGCCGGCATGGTGGGCCTCGTGTACGGCGCCATCCATGCGGCGGGCGGGGGCTGGACGTCCACGGCGGTGCTCGCCTCGTTCGGCGGGGCGGTGCTGGCGGGGGCGCTGTTCGTGGCCTGGGAGTGGCGGCACCCGTATCCGATGGTGGACTTCGCCCTCCTGCGCAGACCGGCCTTCCTCGGTGCGAGCCTGGGCAACATGCTGCTGTTCCTGGGGCTGGCCGGCACCTTGTTCGTGCTGACCCAGTACCTGCAGGTCGCCCTCGGCTACGGGCCGCTGCGGGCCGGACTCGCGATCGCGCCGCTGGCCCTGGCGGTCGGAGCCGGCTCCGCGGCCGCTCCCTGGCTCGCCCGCCGCACGGGGCCGAGGGGCGGCGTCGCGGCCGGCCTCGCGGTCACCGCCACGGGCATCTGGACGCTCGGAGCGGTGTCCGGCGGCTACCCGCAGCTGCTGGGCGGGCTCTGCCTGTGCGGCATCGGCGTCGGCCTGGCGCTGGCACCGGCGACGGACACCGTGATGGGCCTCGTACCGCCGGAGCGCTCGGGGAACGCGGCCGCTCTGAACGACACCATGCAGGAGCTGGGCAACGCTCTCGGCGTGGCCGTGGTCGGCACGGTCCTCGCCCACGGCTACAGCGGACCGGCGGCCGCGGGGCCGATGTCCGGCCGGACCGGCCATCTCGTCGAACAGGCCGCGTCCGACGGCTTCCGGGTGGCTGCCGCCATCGTCGCCGCCGGTGCCGTGCTGAGCGGTCTTCTGCTGCCCGGCCCCGCGCCCGCCGGCCCGGACGAGGACGCGACGGGCGAGGCCGCGGAGGATCACCGCGCACCCGACGCCGACGCCGCCCGCCAGCGAACCCGCTGAGGACCGGCAACGCCCCGCCCACCACCTCCCGGTGCTGGACGGGGCGTTGCCGGCCGTCGTCGTCAGGAGACGGTCACCGGCGTACGTTCCCTCAGCTCCCGCACCGCCGGCTCGACCACCTCCAGCAGGGGATCGAGCGCTCCGGCCAGGAACAGCCGCCGCATCAGGGTCCGCTGGACCTTGCCGCTCGTGGTGCGCCGTACGGTTCCGGGGGCGACCAGCAGCACATTGCCCGCCGGCACCCCGAACTCCTCGTTGACCGCGCGCTGCACCCGCTCCAGCAGATCCTGGTGGTCCGCCGCCTGCGCGTCCGCGCCCCGGCCCCTGACCTCCAGGACGACGACGAGCCGTTCGCGTACGTCGCCGTGCGGCCGCACGGCGAACACCGCACCCGTGCCCAGCGACGGGTGTGCCGAGCGGGCGGCGGACTCCACGTCGTGCGGGTAGATGTTCCGGCCGTTGACCACGATCATCTCCTTGAGCCGGCCGGTCACATAGAGTTCGCCGTCGCTGAGGGCGCCGAGGTCCCCGGTCCGCAGCCAGCCGCCCGCTGTCCCGTCCTCCCCGGCGAGCCGCGCCCCGAAGGTCTCCGCGGTGGCCCCGGGGCGGGCCCAGTAACCGGCGGCGACGCTCGCCCCGCGCACCCAGATCTCGCCGATGCCCTCCTCGCCGAGATCCCGCAGGGTGGCCGGATCGGCGATCCGCACCTCGAAGTCCTCGGCGTGCGTCACCCCGCTGCTGACCAGGGTGCGCGCGGCCAGGCCCGGGACGGGCCCGGTGAGCCGCCCGGTCTCCAGGGCCGCGGTGTCGACGGTGCGCGTCACGGCCGGGCGCCCGAGCGGAGTGCCCGAGACCAGCAGTGTCGTCTCCGCCATTCCGTAGCAGGGGAAGAACGTCTCGGGCCGGAAGCCGGCCGGGGCGAACCGTCGGGCGAAGGCGTCGATGGTCTCCGCGCGCACCGGCTCCGCACCGTTGCACGCCTGCTCCCAGCGGGAGAGGTCGAGCGTGAGCAGCTCCGCGTCCTTCACGCGCCGGACGCACATGTCGTAGCCGAAGTTGGGGCCGCCCCCGATCGTGACCCCGTGGTCACCGATCATCTCCAGCCAGCGCACCGGCCGGCGCATGAACGTCTCGGGGTCCATCAGTGCGGCCCGCGCCCCCAGCCACAGCGGATGCAGGACATGCCCGATGAGCCCCATGTCGTGGTAGAGCGGCAGCCAGCTGCCCAGGCAGGAGTCGGCGCCGGAACCCAGCGAGCGCTGGATGGCCGCCTCGTTGGCCATCAGGTTCCGGTGCGAGACCATCACGCCCTTGGGCTCGCTCGTCGATCCCGAGGTGTACTGGAGGAACGCCAGGCTGTCGGCGGACGGTTCGGGCTCCCGCCAGTGCGTGGCGTCTCCCACCGGTCCGGTGTCCGTGGCCAGGCACGGCACGCCGTCCGGCCCGCCGCCCGCCAGCCAGGACTCGGCCACCGGTGCGTGCTCGCCGGTGGTGAGCACCGCGCCGATCCCCGCGTCGGCCGCGATGCGCGACAGCCGCTGGAAGTGCCGGTCGTGTGCGGAGGGAAGGGGTGCCGGCACGGCGACGGCTCCCGCGTACTGGCAGCCGAGGAAGGCCTCGACGAACGCCAGGCCCGAGGGGTACAGCAACAGCACCTGCCGGCCCGCCAGGCCGCGCGTCTGCAGCCAGGAGGCGATGTCCTTGGCCCGGGTGTCGAGCTCCGCGTAGGTCAGCCGCTCCACACGGCGCTGCGCGTCCGTCTCGTGGACGAAGGCGAACGCCTCCGCCGTGCCGCGGGCCTGCGCCCTGGCCAGCACGCGTTGGGTGAATGTTTCCTGGTTCATCGTCGTCTCTCCACTCCTGAGCGGCGGTTCAGACCGGCAGCGGGCCCGCGAGTGCCGGGGCATGGGCGTAGCGGCGGAGCAGGACGGCGAGTTCGCGCAGGAACGTGTCCTCGTGGGCGCGGATGAAGAAGTGCCCGCCGGGCATCTCCCGCACCTCGCAGCCGCGCCCGGCGTGCCGCCGCCAGGCCACCACCTCGGGCACCGACACCAGCCGGTCCCTGGCCCCGATGAACAGGTGCAGCGGGATTCTCAGCGGTTCGGCGGCCGCGGCCACCGGGGAGGTGCACAGCAGCAGGTCGTCACGGGCGACGGGCAGCAGCGCCGCCAGGAACTCCGGGTGGTTCAGAATCACCCGCGGTATCCCGCCCAGCGCCGCAAGGCCGGCCACCAGCTCCTCGTCGCTCGCTCCCGGGTCCGCGATCCTGGGCGCGGGCAGATGGGGTGCGCGGTAGGAGCTGAGCACGAGCGCGAGCGGGAGGGTGGCACCGCGCTGCTGGCGGCGGTGGGCCAGGCCGTAGGCGATGAGCGCACCCATGCTGTGGCCGTACAGCACGTACGGGTGCTCCAGCTCCTCGTCGAGCTGCTCGTCCATGTCGTCGATGAGCGCGTCGAGGTCGGTGAACCTGCGCTCGTTCATCCGGCCCTCACGGCCGGGCAGTTGCACCGGCATCACCCGCGTACCGGCTCCGTGCTCGTCGAGGCCGCGCTGCCAGCGCCGGTACGCCGATGCTCCGCCGCCCGCGTACGGGAAGCAGAGCAGCCGCACACCGGCTCCGGTCGGGTCGGCCGTCGGTATCTGGGGCGTCTGGGACAGGTATTGCGTCATTCTGCTCCGCCTCGGGTTCGTCCGGCGACTGTGTGCCGGCCGGGCCCGGCCGCACGGCGCGGCCGACTGCGGCCGTCCGGGCGGGCCGCGCCCGCCCGGCCCTGGCGGACAGGCACGGGCGGTGCGCCCGCCTGCCCGGCGGCACACCCCTCGGCCAACGGTGGAGCGGGTCCCGGCCGACACGCGCCAAGAGTGCGGCCCGCCGCTAAAAGACGGCCAAATCGTAGGCGGGCGAGGCGAGGGAGGGATCGTCGGCGAGAATGGCGTGATGCAGTCGCTGGAGCCGCTGCGAGGGCTCGATGCCGATCTCCCTCACGAACGAGGCGCGCAGCTTCCGGAAGACCTCCAGGGCCTGCCAGGACCGCCCGCAGCGGTAGAGCGTCAGGATCAGCTGGGCGTGCAGGTTCTCCTGGAGCGGGTAGCGGGTGGTGAGCACGGTGAGTTCACTGACCAGTTCCGCGTGGCGGCCCAGCCGCAGGTCCGCCGCGATCCGGCTCTCCAGCGCACCGCGGCGCACCTCGTCGAGGCGCCGCACCTCGGTCTCGAGCACCGGCCCGGTCCGGACGTCCGCCAGGGCGGGGCCGCGCCACACCGTCAGCGCCTGCACCAGGATGCGTGCGGCGTCGGCGACCTCGTCCTCGGCCAGCGCCCGCTGCCCGCGCAGGGCGAGCCGCTCGAACTCGCGGGCGTCCACGTCGACGTCCGCCTCGGGCGGGTCCAGGATGTAGCCGGTGTGGCTGCGGACGAGGACGTCCTTCCCGTCGGGGCCGCCGACCGGTTCGTACGCCGCGGAGAGTCCTCGCCGCAACTGCTTCACGTAGGTCTGCACCACACCCGAGGGCCGCCCCGGAGGATCGCCGTCCCACAGCTCCTCCGCCATGGCGGCCATGCTCACATGACGCCCGAGGTTGGCCGCCAGCAACGCCAGCACCTGCCGCGGTTTCGCCGCGCTGGGCACCACGGACGTGCCGTTGACCGTCACGACCAGCGGTCCGAGGACTCCGATCACCATCGCCCCTGCTCCCTCCGCTTGCTCCATCCATGACGGTCGCACGTGAGGACCGCGCCCGGACAGGGACGGGTGCACGCACCGGCCGTGAGATCAAGGGGGCACGGTGCATGAGATCTTCATGTCCGGAGTCCGGTGAGCACCGCCCCGCCCTGCTCAGCGGCCGGAGGGAACCCGCGCGGCGGGCCGCTCTCCCGTCCGGACCGTGACGAGGGCGATCCCCCCGCAGCACACCGCCAGCAGCAGGATCTCGGCCACCGAGGGCGCGGGTGCGGTCCCCAGGGCCCAGTCGCCGAGGCGGACGGTGAAGGGGACGGCCAGTTGCACGGCGGCCGTGAAGACCGGGCCGCGGAGCAGGATCAGCCGGTGCTGCACGAGGTAGGCGGGGGCGTAGACCGCCGCTCCCAGCAGCACGATGCCCCCTGTCGCGGCGAGGGTCGGCGGGTGCGCGATCAGGGCGGGCAGCGACATCGGGAGCAGCAGACAGGTGGCGGCAGCGAGGAGCACCGGCAGCACGGCGAGCGGCGGCAGCCGGGACAGCCGTGCCCGGTACAGGAACCCGTACACCGCGAAGGCGGTCGTCGCGGCCGCCACCAGCAGCAGCCCCACCCCGTCCAGGTCCCCCGCGTCCGCGCCCAGCGCCGCGTATCCGGCGGCCGCCGCGCAGGCCAGGAGCGCGCCGGCGGCCTTGCGCGGTCCCGGCCGCTCGCCGAAGAACAGCGCGCCGACCGCGACCGAGGCGCATGGCATCAGCGCGACCACGAGGTTGGTGAGCGAGGTGCCGATGCGCGGGATGGCCAGGAGCGTGCCGGCCGCGTACCCGGCGAAGCCGAGCAGCCCCAGCAGCCACACCGTCCCCGGCCGCGCCACCGCCTGCCGCAGACCGGCCCGTCCGCTCGCGGACGAGGCGGCGGCGACGGTCAGGACCAGACAGCACACGGCGGTACGGCCCACCGCCACGGTCAGCGGCTCGGTGCCGGTGACCAGGGCGCCGGAGAGCAGCCAGGTGCCGGCGAGGAGCAGCACGAGGACGGCCGGCATCAGTGGACCTGCCTCGCGGCGGCGCCGGACGGGGTGGCAGGGCTCAACGGACGGCCCGTGCCTGGTTCATGACCATCCCCAGCAGCGCGTCGTGCGTCTGCCGGTCGGCGGCCGCGATCAGGCCGCCCGCTCCGGTGTACGGCGGCCGGCCGTGGAGGTCGGTCACCACACAGCCGGCGGCCTCGCACAGGGCGATGCCGGCGGTGAAGTGCACGCTGTCGCGCAGGTCCCCGTCGGTGACGTACGCGGCCCTGCGGCCGGCGGCGACCCAGGCCACGGCCAGTGTGGTGGAGACGACGCGCGGCCGGAACCGCTCGGCGAACTCCGGGGCGGCGAGCAGCTCCACCGCCCGGAAGGCGGGGGCGTTGGGGAACTTCGGGTCGAGGTTGACGTCGACCAGGCAGGAGGCGGGCGAGGGGGACAGCTCCTGGTCCGCGCCGTCCTTCCGGACCCGGGCGCGGGTGCCGTCGGTCCAGAACACCTCGCCGCTGAACGGGTCGGCCGAGGCGCCCGCGGTCGTCGCGGAACCCACCCGCAGCGCGACGTTCACCGCGACCAGCATGTTCTGCACGGCGTAGTTCAGCGTTCCGCACAGGGGGTCGACCAGCCATCTGCGCTCCGCGCCGTCCGCGCCGGTGTGTCCGCTCTCCTCGCCCGTCACGGCGTCAGCGGGCCGGGCCTTCCGCAGCACGTCGAGGACGGCCTCCTCGGCGGCGAGGTCCGCGGCCGTCGCGAAGTCACCGCCGGTCTTCTCCACGCGGTGCAGCGATGCCCCGTACATGTCGCGGACCACCGCCGCACCCGCCTGTGCTGCTCTCAGGGCCAGTTGCGCATCGGACTCCGTGCTCGCGCTCGTCATGCGGGCAGGCTATCCGGGGCTCTTCCCGGCTCGGTCCCGGGCCGCCTCGCACCCTCATCTCGGCAGCTGCCCCTCGCGGTTGATCTCCGTGACCCGTGCCCGCAGGACCAGGCCGGGCGGGGCCGGCCGGACGGAGTCGGGCGGACAGTCCCACTCCGCGCCCCCTCCGGGCGGCCGCAGCTGCACATAGGGGCCGACCCGCCCCATCACCCGCCCCACCCGGCCGTCCCGCACGTCGACGGCGAACGCCCCACGCTCCGGTACGGGCAGGGACATCTCCGGACCACCGGCTCCGCCGCTGCCGCCCTCACCTGTCATGGCCGGCCGCCTTTCCGCAACGCGTCCTGTTCCGCTCCCTCATCTTCATGATCCATTCCTTCCACGCTGCGTAACCGAAATGCCTACTCAGCGTGCCTATTCTTCCGCCGGTCGCGAGGCGGCGCCGGTCCGGCAGCCGCACGCGTTGCGGCCGGACCGCGCATCCCCTCATTCGCGTATCGGACTGCGAGACGAATCGTCCCAGTCCTCAAGACCGTTGCTACGGTCCCCGTACGCCCGGCCAGGGCACCGAGAGAAAGGTGCGGCACATGCCGAAGACCGTGATCCATGTGTTCCACGACGACGACGCCTCCATCACCACGGGAACCCGCGTGGCTCAGCGCATCCAGGAGGTCGCCGCCGAGCACGGCACCACCGTCGAGGTCCTGTGCTTCGGTCCGGCCCAGCGCCTCCTCGCCGATCCGGCCGCCTCCGGGGCGAGCGCGGTCTTCAACCGGCAGGTCGACGAGCTGATAGCCGGCGGCGTCGCCGTGGGCGCCTGCGTCAACGCGGCCCGGGCCGACGGGACCGAGGACGCGCTCGCCGGGCGCGGGCTGCGCCTGCGGGTGGCGCGGGACGAGTTCCTGCGCTTCACCCTCGAAGGCGCCACCGTCATCTCCTTCTGACGGCTGCGGAACACGAGAACCCGACAGGGCCGGGTCCCGGGCCCCTGCGCCCCGGACCCGGCCCCGGCCGGACGGCAGGTCCTAGCCGACCCGGGTGAACGTCCACTCGGGCGCGCCGCGGCCCGCCAGCGTCGCCCGGCCATCGGCCGGGGTGAGCGTGCCCAGGGACGGGATCTCGGTGAGGCGGAGGGCGACCGGGGCGCCGTCCTCGTCCGGGCCGGTGATCGTCCACTGGTCCGGCGAGGAGCCGCACGGGCTCAGGAAGACCGGGGGCGGGGAGATCTTCAGCGGCGACAGGCCGAGGCAGTGGGACTCCTCCCGGCCGCTGGCCAGCTGCACCGAGCCGTGCGGCAGGTTGCGCAGCTGCCAGACCGCGTCGTTGCCGCAGGGGCCGAGCTGACCGCCCAGGAGGCCCTCGTTGGTCAGCAGACAGGCTCCGGTGCGCGCGTCCTGGATGAAGTAGGAGCCGTTGTCGGCGGCCTGGGACGGGGTGGCGAGCGCCATGACCGCTGCGACGGACGCGGCGAGGGAAAGGACCGGACGGATGCGCACGGGACTCCTCGTACGGATGTGAGGGAGGGGGTTCGGGCCGGACGGCCCGCCCACCCACCAAGATCACAAACATTCGGGGTCCCGCCCCGCCAACACCACACGATCGGCCGGGGCGTACTCGCAGCAGGCAGGCGCACTGCGGCCGCCGCGTGCGCCCCGGGCGGCCGCCGTCCCGCGGCCGTCCGGGGCGTTCCGTCAGCCGCCGACGTACGCCGCGAGATGCTCGCCCGTGAGGGTGGAGCGGGCCTCGACGAGGTCCGCGGGCGTCCCCTCGAAGACGACCTTGCCGCCGTCGTGACCGGCACCGGGACCGAGGTCGATGATCCAGTCGGCGTGCGCCATCACGGCCTGGTGGTGCTCGACGACGATGACGGACTTGCCGGAGTCGACGAGCCGGTCGAGCAGGCCGAGCAGTTGCTCGACGTCGGCGAGGTGGAGGCCGGTGGTCGGTTCGTCGAGGATGTAGACACCGCCCTTGTCGCCCATGTGGGTGGCCAGCTTGAGACGTTGGCGTTCGCCGCCGGAGAGCGTGGTCAGCGGCTGGCCGAGGCTCAGGTAGCCGAGGCCGACGTCGGCGAGCCGCTCCAGGATGCGGTGCGCGGCCGGCAGATGCGCATCGCCCGCGCCGAAGAACTCCTCCGCCTCGGCCACCGACATCGCGAGCACCTCGCTGATGTCGCGGCCGCCGAGGTGGTAGTCCAGCACCGACGCCTGGTACCGCTTGCCCTCGCAGTCCTCGCAGGGGGTGGCGACCCCCGCCATCATCGCCAGGTCCATGAAGATGACACCGGCACCGTTGCAGGTGGGACAGGCACCCTCGGAGTTGGCGCTGAACAGCGCCGGCTTCACGCCGTTCTCCTTGGCGAACGCCTTGCGGATCGGCTCCAGCAGACCGGTGTACGTCGCCGGGTTGCTGCGCCGCGAGCCGCGGATCGGGCTCTGGTCGACCGACACGACGCCCTCCCCCGCCGGGATCGAGCCGTGCACGAGGGAGCTCTTGCCGGAGCCGGCGACCCCGGTGACGACGACGAGCACCCCGAGCGGCACGTCGACGTCGACCTTGCGCAGGTTGTTCGCCGTCGCGCCGCGGATCTCCAGTGCCCCGGTCGCCTCGCGCACCGAATCCTTGACGGCCGCCCGGTCGTCGAAGTGCCGGCCCGTGATCGTGTCCCCGGCCCGCAGCCCCTCGACCGTGCCCTCGAAGCAGACGGTGCCGCCGCCCGAACCGGCCCCGGGACCGAGGTCGACGACATGGTCGGCGATCACGATGGTCTCCGGCTTGTGCTCGACGACGAGCACCGTGTTGCCCTTGTCCCGCAGCCGCAGGAGCAGCTTGTTCATCCGCTCGATGTCGTGCGGGTGCAGTCCGATGGTGGGCTCGTCGAAGACGTACGTGACATCGGTGAGCGAGGAGCCGAGGTGGCGGATCATCTTGACGCGCTGCGCCTCGCCGCCGGACAGCGTGCCCGCGGGCCGGTCCAGCGAGAGGTAGCCGAGGCCGATCTCCACGAACGAGTCGAGGGTCTGCTGCAGCGCGTCGAGCAGCGGCGCCACCGAAGGCTCCTTGATGCCGCGCACCCACTCGGCCAGGTCCCTGATCTCCATCGTGCAGGCGTCCGCGATGCTGATCCGCTTGATCTTCGAGGACCGGGCACCCTCGCTGAGCCGGGTGCCGTCGCACTCGGGGCAGGTGGTGAAGGTGACCGCCCGCTCCACGAACGCCCGGATGTGCGGCTGCATCGCCTCCTTGTCCTTGGACAGGAACGACTTCTGGATCTTGGGGATCAGCCCCTCGTAGGTGAGGTTGACGCCGTTGACCTTGACCTTGACCGCCTCTCCGTAGAGGAAGTCCCGCAGCTCCTTCTTGGTGTACTTGCGGATCGGCTTGTCCGGGTCGACGAACCCGGACTGCGCGTAGACCTGCACGGTCCACTGGCTGTCGGACTTCCAGCCGGGGATGGTGAACGCGCCTTCGGCGAGCGACTTGGTGTCGTCGTAGAGCTGGCTGAGGTCGATGTCGGAGACCGAGCCCCGGCCCTCGCAGCGCACGCACATCCCGCCGGTGCGCTGGAAGGACGCCTTCTGCGCCTTGGTCCTGTCCCCGCGCTCGACCGTGATCGCGCCGCTCGCCCGGACCGAGGCGGTGTTGAAGGAGTACGCGCTGGGCGGGCCGATGTGCGGCTTGCCGAGCCGGCTGAACAGGATGCGCAGCATCGCGTGGGCGTCGGTCGCGGTGCCGACCGTGGAGCGGGGGTCGGAGCCCATCCGCTGCTGGTCGACGCTGATCGCGGTGGTCAGCCCTTCGAGCACGTCGACCTCGGGCCGCGCCAGCGAGGGCATGAAGCCCTGCACGAAGGCGCTGTACGTCTCGTTGATCAGCCGCTGCGACTCCGCGGCGATCGTGCCGAAGACGAGGGAGCTCTTGCCGGAGCCGGAGACACCCGTGAAGACCGTCAGCCGGCGCTTGGGGATGTCGACGCTGACGTCCTTGAGGTTGTTCACGCGCGCGCCGTGCACCCGGATCAGATCGTGGCTGTCGCCCACGTGCGGCGTGTCCGCCCTCTTGGCCCTGGTCATCCTGTCTCCCTCTGTTCTCCGGGTCAGCGCTGTTCCTGGACGCGGATCAGGTTGCCCGCGGGGTCGCGGACGGCGAAGTCACGCACACCGTACGGCTGCTCGGTCGGCTCCTGGACGATCTCGGAGGTGCCGGCCTGCACCTTCTCGAAGGTGGCGTCGAGGTCGTCCGTGGTCAGCAGGACGCGCGCGAACGTGCCCTTGGCCATCATGGCGACGACGGTGGCGCGCTCCTCGTCGGTGACGGACGGATCGGCGTACGGCGGTTCCAGGACGAGGGACGTGCCGGGCTGCCCGGCCGGGCCGACCGTGATCCAGCGCATCGCGCCCTGGCCGACGTCGCCCCGGACCTCGAAGCCCAGGACGTCGCGGTAGAACGCGACCGAGGCGTCCGGATCGTCGTGCGGAAGGAAGGCGGAGTGAATGGTGAAGTTCATGTCCGCCACGCTAATCCGGCTTCCTGACCGGCGCTTCTCGATTCCTGATCGGTCGTGTCACCTGCTTCTCCAGGCACGAGGGCACCCCCGCCCCGGTCTGCTCCGCCTCCTGCGCCTGGCGCCGGTAGACGCTGGGAGACACCCCGACCAGCTCGGCGAAGCGGGTGCTGAAGGTCCCCAGCGAGGAGCAGCCGACCTCGAAGCAGATGTCGGTGACGCTGAGGTCGCCGCGGCGCAGCAGGGCCATCGCCCGCTCGATGCGCCGGGTCATGAGGTAGCCGTACGGGGGCTCGCCGTAGGCGCGCCGGAACTCGCGGCTGAGATGCCCGGCCGACATGTGCACGCCGCGGGCGAGCGCCTCGACGTCCAGCGGCTGCGCGTACTCCCTGTCGATGCGGTCGCGGACGCGGCGGAGCCGTGCGAGGTCGCTCAGGTGCTGTGCAGGGTCGGTTCTGCTGGTCACCCGTGAAGCGTGCCACGGCGGGCGGCGGAATGCTCCGCGTTGCCGCAAGACACCCCTGCCGCCCCGCGCCCGCCCCCGGTCAGGCGTCCTTGTCGTGCACGATCTGGATCAGGTTGCCGCAGGTGTCGTCCAGGACCGCGATGGTGACCGGTCCCATCTCCAGGGGTTCCTGGGTGAAGCGCACCCCGAGCCTGCTCAGCCGCTCGAACTCCGCCTGCACGTCGTCCACGGCGAAGGCGGTGGCCGGGATGCCGTCCTTGACCAGTGCCTGCTTGTACGGCTTCACCGCGGGGTGGCCGTCGGGCTCCAGCAGGAGTTCCGTTCCGTCGGGGGCCTCCGGCGAGACCACGGTCAGCCACCGGTCCGTGCCGATGGGGACCTCGGTCTTCTTCACGAAGCCCAGCACCTCCGTGTAGAAGCGCAGGGCCTTGTCCTGGTCGTCGACGAAGACACTGGACAGGTGGATCCTCATGGCGTGCTCCCGGTGCGTGGTTCGGATCGTTCCGGATGACGGAGCCTGTCGGCGGCTCCCATTCTCCCGCAGGGCCACGGGCGGGGCCCGGCCGACACCCGTGAGAACGCCGCAGGCCCCCGAGTCGTGGACTCGGGGGCCTGCGGCGGTCCGGAACCGGTCAGGCCGGGTCGATCGTCGCCACGATCGTCTGACGCATCGCGGAGAAGGGGCTGGAGTAGCCGCCGCCCTCCAGCGCCGTCGTACGGTCCATGCCGTACTCGTCGAAGTTGAGCGAGACGATCTCGTCGACGCCGTCACCGTTCAGGTCGGCGACGAGGATCTCGTCACCGCCGATCGCGGAGACGTCGGCCACGCTGGACGGGTAGTCGTCCCCCGCGGTGAGGATCGAGGGGTCGTACGTGCTGGCACCACCGATCTCGCCCGAGACGATGATGCGCTTGCCGCCGGGACCGTTCGCGAAGGCGGCCGTGTGCGAGTCCGCGATCGTGAGCACCCGGGAGTCCTGGCCGTTCGGCCCGAAGGTACGCATCGACACCCTGCTGACCATGGTCAGTCCGTCGGGACCGGTCAGCCAGTTGCCGAGGCCCCACGGGCCGCCACCGGTGGCTTCGTGGAGCAGTTCGCCCGTGCGGCCGTCCCGGATCTGCGTCATGGTCGTCAGGTCACCCGTGGCGTCCCTGGTGAACGCGGTGAAGACGACCGCGTGCCCGTCCGCGTACGGAATGCCCGCCGAGGCGAACGTACCGGCCCGCAAGGGCGCGCCGTAGAGGACGCCGTCCGTCGCCGATCCCGTCTTCGGGGTGACCGCCCAGTCGAGGGCTCCGGTCTTCGCGCGCAGGGCGACCCCGCCGACCACGCCGGGCTGCATGGAGCCCGTGTCGCCGGTGTGCGAGGCGTACTGGGCGTAGACGTGGCCGTCCGCGACCGAGACGTCCGCGAAGACGACGTCACCGGCGGACGCCGGGGCACCGTACTCCCACAGCTTCTTGCCGCTGCCGTTGTAGACGCGCACCTTGTCGGTGGCGACGATGATCTCGGCCCTGCCGTCGCCGTTGACGTCGGCGGCCTGCACCGTACGGACGAACTGGCCCTTGCCGTCGATCGTGGTGAGGACCTTGCCCGTACGGGAGTCCAGCACCGCGGCCGCGGAGTCGGCGGCGACGATCGTCTCGTCGCGCTTGTCGCCGTTGACGTCGGCCTTCACGAGCGCGTGCACCTGGCCGGGCACGGTCGCCGCCCACAGCTGCTTCGGCTTCCCCGACACCGTCGAGGGGCCGTCGTAGGCGAAGACGCCGTTGGACACACCGCCGACGATCAGGTCCTGCTTCTTGTCACCGGTGATGTCCGTGGCCACCGCCGAGTTGACCGCGGCCCGGAGCGGGACGAGGTCCTTCTGCTTGCCGTCGCCCAGGCCGTAGGTCCGGATGTTCTCGTTGGTGTCGACCGTGCGGAGGAGCCAGCTGCCGCCCTTGCGGAACGGCTGCGCCCACATCTGCGAGGTGACCAGGCCGCGCTGCTCCCAGCGCACCGAGCCGTCCTTGCCGGACAGGACGGCGAGGCGGCCGTAGCGGCTCGCGCCGCGGTTGGCGGCGCTCTCGTAACCGGCGTCGTCCTTGTACGAGGCGACGACCTTGCCGTCGACCACTTGCAGGCCCCAGGCGCCGCCGCCGTCATGGGAGTTGGCCGCGTCGCGCTTGACCGTGCGCGACCACAGCTCACTGCCGTCGTCGCCGTTGACGGCGCGCACCGTGTTGGAGTTGATGAACTGCCCGTTGTCCAGCGTGGACTCGCTGACCGTGTACTCCGGCCGGGAGTTGCCCTGGATGTCACCGATCACCAGGTCGATCGGCAGTGCGTTGATGCGGCGGTCGACGGTGGTGCGGGTGCCGTCGGACAGCTTGTACGAGGCGAGCTCGTAGACGATGCCCTCGTTCGGGTCGGACTGCTCCAGCGCGACGATGCTCTTGCGGGCCGCGTCGTAGTGCAGCTGGCGCGAGTAGAGCCGGTTGGTCTGCTCCCACTTGACGCTGCCGTCCTTGGTGTCGAACACCAGGGTGTGGCCGGACGGGTCGGCGGTGGCGCTCAGCTTCCGCTGGTCCCACGAGGCGGCGACCAGGCCGTCGCCCAGCGGCTCCAGGCTGGCCCAGCCGGCACCGGTGAACATGCCGGTGTCGTACGTCCAGGTCGTGGCGGGTGTGAGCGCGCCGTCGGCGTACGAGAAGCGGATGCCGCTCAGCGTCGCCTTGGAGTCGGCCGGTGCGTTGAGGTTGAACGTCGGCGAGTCGGCGACGACCAGGGTCTTGCCGACCAGCTTGATGTTGTAGACGCCGGTGTAGAGCTTGCTCCACAGCGTCTTGCCGCTCGCACCGTCCAGGACCGTCACGAACGTGCCCGTCGGCAGCTTCGATCCGGGGGCGGTGAACGGGCGGTACGGGTAGGCGCCGACACTCGCGGTGAAGACCACGTCGTCCACACCGTCGCCGGTCAGGTCCCCGGTGGTGTAGCCGTTGTCGGAGGCCACGGTGAAGGGGCTGACCGCGTTGTATCCCATGACGATGCGCGCCGGGTACGGCTCGGTCTGCCACGGACGGGCGTTCGTGATCTTCCAGTCGGTGTACAGCGAGGCGTTGTCGCGCCGCCACACCTCCTTGCCGTCGGCGGTGCGGCGCTGGACGGGGCCGAGCGCGTCCAGCGCGAAGTAGTCACCGTTCGCACCGGCCACCGGGGCGGTCGCGACCATGCCGTAGTCGCCCTCCACGGACGACTTCTTGGTGACCTTCCAGGTGCCGGCCGCGTCTGCGGTGGCGCCGTCGAGCGACGAGCCGCTGCCGCCCGTCGTGCCGGTGGACGGTGCCGTGGCCGCGTCCTCGCGTGCACCGATGTGCTGCGGGTCGTACGCGCCCTGCCCTTCGGCGTCGCCGTAAGGGTTGAGCTGGGCGCGTGCGGTGAGGTCGGCGGTCTGGCTGTCCGTGAGGGTCAGCAGGCCGCTGCTGTCGCCGGCGTCGGCGGCGAGGGCGGCCGGTGCGGCGCTGAGCGCCAGTCCGGCGGCCACCAGGGCGGAGGCGAGGCGGAGGCCTCTTCGGTTGATGTTCCTCATCACGCGCCCTTCGGGGAGAAGCGGATCGCGGAGGCGTCCTTGAGGACGGACTCGTTGAAGGAGTACTGGAGGGCGTCCGTACCGGCCTGGTTCTCGACGCCGATGGTCGCCGATGAGCCCTTCTGCGACGCCTTGGTGCCGATCCCCTTGTACTGGAGGGTGATCGCACCGGTCGCCTCGTCGAAGACGGCCTCGAAGCTGAGCCGGACCGAGGTGTCGGAGACCAGGGCGGCGTTGTTCCAGACGATCGCGAAGGTGCGGTGGCCCGTGCTGCCGGTGGTGGTGGTCTGGACGCTGGACTTCTTGTCGAGCGTCAGGTCGTCCCAGAACGCGGCGACGACGCCGTTGGGCTGGGCGGCGTCGGGCAGCGCGGTGTTGTCGTAGTCGCCGAGCCGCGGCGACAGGAAGTTCACCAGGCCGTTGGTGGTGATGTTGGCGCTGGTGTACGCGACTCCGTAGTACGTCACGGGGAACGGCAGGGCGACGGCCTTGGCGTTCTCGTCACCGCTGAGGGCGACATTCGTCTTCCCGGTGACCCAGTTGTACGTGCCGGGCGCGCAGGAGTACGTGCCGGCGGCGTCGGTGCGCGGCGGCAGCGAGGCCTGGACGGTCTCGTTCCCGTCGACGGTGAGCGCGCCGGTCCAGTCGCCGTTGCACAGCACCGGGGCGGCGGGCGTCACGGCCAGGTGGAAGGAGCCCTCCGCGACGGACGGGAAGGCGTACGAACCGTCGGCGCCGGTGGTGACCGCGTCGAGCGGGGCGTCGGCGAACCGCACCGAGGCGCCCTTGAGCGGCTTGCCCGTGACGTCGAGGACCGTGCCGGAGACGGTGTGGTGGGCGACCGCGTCGAGCGCGGAGTCCAGGGTCGCGCTCTCGCCGACGGCGACCGTCATCGAGTCGGTGTGGGAGGCGAAGCCGTAGCCGCTCGTGGTGACCGCGTACGTGCCGGCGGGCAGGTGCAGCTGGAAGGTGCCGTCCGCGACGGTCGTGACCACCCGGGTGATGTCGCCGCTCGCAGCGGTGACGGTCGCGGCCACGGCCTTGCCGGTGGCCCGGTCGGTCACGGTGCCCGTGATGGTGCCCGCGGTGTGCGGGGCGGCGTCGACGGAGGCCAGGATGTCCAGCTTGCCGCTGCCCCAGACGTTGTTCATCGCGGCGGTGCCGCCGCAGTGGGTGTCGTCGACGTCGGCGGAACCCTGGTCGAGCAGCGCGCGGGTCTCGTCGATCTTGCCGATCAGCGAGGGGGCCGCGGACCACAGGAGGGCGACGGCGCCCGCGACGTGCGGGGTGGCCATCGACGTACCGGAGATCGAGTTGTAGCTGTTGCCCGGCCACGTGGAGCGCACGTTCACGCCCGGTGCGGAGATGTTCGGCTTCATCGAGCCGTCGAAGACGGACGGGCCGAAGCCGGAGAAGTCGGCGATCTTCCCGGCGACGTCATAGGCGCCCACGCCGTAGGAGTCGGCCTGCGAGCCCGGCGCGTGGCCGGTCGAGCAGGTCGCGCCGTCGCCGTCGTTGCCCGAGGCGAAGGCCTCGAAGATCCCGGCCGCGTTCCACGCCTTCACGATGTCCTGGTAGAAGTTCGTGTCACCGCCGCCCCAGGAGTTGTTGACGATGTCGGGCGCCAGCTCGGGCTTCGGGTTCTGCCCGTTGTGGTCGGTCGGCGCGAGGATCCACTGCCCGGCCGCGAGCAGCGAGGAGTCGGAGCACTCCCGGGCCTCGCAGCCCTTGGCGGCTATCCACTTGGCACCGGGGGCGACGCCCACGCCGTCCTGGCCGACCATGGTGCCCATCGTGTGGGTGCCGTGGCCGTTGTTGTCGCAGGGGGCCCCGTTGGTGCACTGACCGGTCGGGTCGAACCAGTTGTAGTCGTGGCTGAAGGTGCCGTCGCCCTGGTTGCCCCGGTAGTTCCCCACCAGTGCCGGGTGGTCGTACTGCACACCCGAGTCGACGTTCGCGATGACGATTCCGTCACCGCGGTCCTCGTACTGGTCCCAGACCTGGTCGGCCTTGATGTCCTTGACGCCCCACTCCGGGGTGACCTCGGTGGCGCCGGAGTCCGCGTCGGTCTTCGTGCCCGGCGTCGTGGACGACTCCAGGTCGTCGAGCGCGTAACGCTGCTCCTTGACGATGCTCGCCACGTCGGACCGCTTCGCCAGCTCGTCGACGAGCTTCTGGTCACCCGTGACCTTGACGGCGTTGTTGATCCAGAACGACTCGTGTCCGACCTTCTTCTTGTCGAGGAAGGAGGCCAGGGACTTCTGCGAGGTGCCGGCCTCGGCCCGCAGCGCGGAGAAGGCCGACTTGGCCTTGTCCTTGTGCGCGCGCTTTCCCTGGGCGGCGGTCAGGTCGGCCCGCTGCTTCATGACGACGAAGAAGGTCGACTCCTTCCCCTTGCCGACGGCGGCACGGAGAGCGGAGTCGACCTTGGCGGAGGGTGCGGGGGTCGCGGTGGATCCGGTGGCGGCGGTCGCGGACGGCGCCGCGCCGAGCACGGCCAGGGCCGTGAACGCGGTCGCCGCCCATGCGACGCCGCGGCGCCGGGGGCTTCTGGGTGGGTACATGAAGGGGGCTCCTACCGGGGAGAGGGGCGCGTCAACCCGGCCGGACCTCCGGAGACCGGGGGCGGCGCCGCAAGCACGGCCAGGTTGGTGCGAGAACCTATGAGGAGCCCGTTACTGAGGAATTACTGGGACCACCGCACGCACGTCACCGCGCGCGTCACCACGCCCCCGGCGCGGGCGGCGGGACGACGTCGGGGCGGTCGTTGCAGGTGATGGTGTTCGGCAGCAGCCAGGGGGCGAGCCAGCCGCCGTCGTTGCCGCCCAGGTCCGTCAGGGAGAACTCCGAACCGGTGGCCGGGAAGTTGAACGAGCCGCAGTTGTTCACGCCGACCGCGCCCACGTTCCGCGCGTCCACGTTCTCGAAGGTGGCGCCGCCCGCCGCCCGGGCGCTCAGCACGGAGGTGCCGGTGCCGTCGACCTTGATGTCCTTGAAGTGGACGCCCTTGATGACGTACTGGTCCTTCACCGCCCAGTCGGAGACCAGCATGATCGCGTTGTAGGTGCTGTCGAGGAAGCTGTTGCCGGTGACCCGGATGTCGGCGTCGATGCTCTTGTCGAGCGCGAAGATCCACAGCGCGCCGAGGCCGATGTTCCAGTTCAGTTCGTACGTACCGGCGCGGACCGTCGTGTTGCCCGTGAGGTTCAGCTTCCCGGCGAACGGCTCGGCGCCGAAGCGGGAGCCGACGTGCAGGGCGCTGCCCTCGCGGATCGGATCGGCGACGAGGTTGTCCGAGACGGTGTTGTCGGTGCCGCCGTAGATCGCGATGCCGTTGGCGAGGACCGGGGTCTGGACGGTGTTGTGGTCGAAGGTGTTGCGGGCGTTCGCAGTCTTCTCGGACCACATCGCGAGGCCGTCGTCGCCGGAGTTGCGCACGAAGGTGTCCGAGACCCGGGAGTCGGTCACGCCCGTGTGGAAGTTGATGGCGTCGGCGATCTGGTCGACGATGATGCTGTCGCTGATCCGCAGGTTCTTCAGCGGCCCGTCGAACCACATGCCGACCTTGGTGTGGCTGATGTGCAGGCCCTCGATCGTCGAGTCGCTCAGCGCGCCGCCGATGCCGTTGACCTGGTCGGTGTCGACGCGTTCCCGTACGTCGCCCTCGATGGCGAAGCCGGAGAGGTGGACGTTGCGGCTGCCGCCGTCCGCCGCGTCCTTGCCGTAGAAGCCGACGCCGGTGTGGATGGAGCCGTCGGCGGCGGGCTCGTCGAGCGCGACCTCGCGGCCCTTGATCTTCGTGTACCAGTTGCCCGCGCCGGTGATCGTGACGTCGTCGACGACGATGTGCCGGTCGACGCGGTACGTGCCCGGCGGGATGTACACCTTGAGGTGGGTGCGCTTGGCGAAGGCGATCGCCTTGTCGATCGCGCCTGCCGCGTCCCGCCGGCCGGTCGGATCGGCGCCGAACGCGAGGACGTTGGCGGCGAGCAGCTCGACGTGCGGAAGGCCCACGAGCTCCGAGTCCAGCAGGTCGACCGTCGTCGACGCGGCCCGGCTGCCCGCCGGGACGGTGAGCCGTACGGTGTCGCCGGCCCGGTAGGTCCGGCCGAGCAGGAGCCGCTGCTCGTCGTAGAAGTGGCTGGGCCGGAACGGCTTCCCGATGACCGGGGAGGGGGTCGTGGCCGCGGGCACGCAGGAGCACTCGGTGATCCACCAGTCGGGGTGGAGCAGTCCGGCGCCCGGGTCGTTCGAGAACGGGTACTGGTTGTACAGCCAGGAGTACTGCGAGGTCAGCGTCATCGTGGAGCGCTTCTTGCCGTTCACCGCGACATCGAGCGGTGCGGTGATGCCGCCACCGCCCGGGGCGTCCGGAATGCTGTAGCGCACGGTGATCGCGTTGGCGGACGCGGGCAGCGTGAACTCCACATGCTGCCCCGGTGCGAGCGAGACCGCCTTGCGTCCGGACGCCTCCGCCGGAAGCGTGTAGGCGGTGCGGTCCGGGCCGATGACCGTGCCGTCGGTGACCGCGTTCTCGGCCTCCTGCTCGGCGAAGGCCACCTTCGCGCCCCTCCCCGCGACCAGCGCGGGATCGAGGGCGGCCCGGGTGACGGCGGGCGCCGCCGCGGAGGGCGCCGGTGCGGAGGCGGGGCGGGCGCCCGCGGGCGTACCGGCCAGCACGCCGAGGCCGACGGCGGCCGCGGTCATCGAGGCAACCGCGGCCGCACACAGGGCTGTCCGGCGCGGTCTTCGTGACCTCGCACCGACAACCGTGATCTTCCGTGACATCGCAGGCCCGTTTCTCTGAGGAGGGGTGAACGACCGGGACGTCCGGTGGGGCGGCCGCCGGGAAGGTGAGGCGACAGTAGGACCCGCACGTCCCGCCCCACAAGACTCCTGCAAGGAGATTTCTCGCTCCTGCCGTGTAACTGCGCTCCGTCATCAGATTTTTGCGTGACCGGACCACATCGTTGCAGGATCTCGGTAGGGGGTAAGTGGTGGCACCGGGACCGTCATCGGTGCTCCGCGGCGGCGGGAACCGGTCCTATTACCCCTGCCGACCGGGGTGTCTCCGGTACGATCCCGTCATGTCTGACGGACTTCGGTTGAGTGAGGTATTGGCGAGCCTTCGCAGGGAACTCGCGGCCGCTCACCACCAACGCGATCCACTCATACCCTTAGAGGTAAAGGAGATCGAGGTTGAACTCACGGTCGAAGTGGCCAGACAAGCCGCGGGCGAAGCGGGTGTCAGCTGGCTCGTGGTCGCAAAAGGAAGTAAGAATTCCGCGTCGACGACCTCTCATAAACTGACGCTCACCCTGGGCCCGGGATTCGTCGATTTCAACGGCAACCGGGGCGAGCTTCTGGTCACGCCCTCGGTGACCGTCCGGGACGACGACTGAGATGGCCGAGAACCTCGCCGCACGGGTGGCCAAGATCAGATTCGACGCGGCCGACGGCCGGGTCTTCCTCGGCAGCGGATTCCTGCTCGCCCGCGGCCTCGTCCTGACCGCCCAGCACGTCGTGACGAAGGCGTCCGAGTACACCGGCGGCCGTGTCACCCCCGGGCAGTTCACGGTCAGGCTGGAGGGCGCCACGTCGGCGGCGGCCGTCACGGAGATCGTTCCGCTGGAGGCCGACGGCCTCGACGCCGCACTGCTCATGGTCCCGGACCTGGACGAGCCCAGGGGCACCGCCACCCGCGGAGGCACCCATCACGGCGTCCAGGCGCTGGAGAACTGCCGGATCATCGGATACCCGGTCGCGGGCATCGAATCCGGCTCCACGTCGCCCAGGCCGACCGTCGTGCGGGTGAACCTCGCCCCCGTGGTCGGCGACGACGGCACAACGATCGCGATTCAGGTCATCGACCCGGTGCCGCGGGCCGACGAGGACTGGGGCGGCATCTCGGGGGCCGGCGTCATCGGCCCGGGCGGGCATCTGCTGGGCATCGTGACCAGCGTCCCCACACAGTGGAACGGCCGCCTGCGCGGCGTCTCGATCGCCGCGGTCCTGTCGGCGGTACGGCGGCGAGCGGTGAGCGCGCTCGAACCGCTGCTCACCTTTCCCCTCGTCGATCTGTCCGCGCGGCCGTCGGTCTTCGGCACCGACGGCTGGTCCGGCGCCCCGCCGCGACTCCCCGACGCAAGCCTCTTCGCCTTTGTGAACTACCGTTTCCGCCAGGTCGAGTTCGTCAACGACGGCCAGAGCGGCACGGTGCTCGACAGCATCGTCGACTGGGCGAACGATCTGCCGTCGAGACCGGACATCAGGATCGGACGGCTGACCGGCCCGGCCGGGGTGGGCAAGTCCAGGATCGCCGCCGAGGCCTGCCGAATACTCAGCCGTGACCCGCGGACGATGTGGCAGGCGGGATTCGCCGACTACGAAAAGCTCTCCGGCACGCACAGCTTCGCCACGCCGCATTTCATCGTCTTCGACTACGCCGAGCACCAGCACGAACTGCTGGGCACGTTCATCGAGAACCTCTACAAGCAGGCGATCGACGCCGGTCACCTCGGCGCCTCGGTCCGCCTCCTCGTCATCACCCGCGGCGAGGAGGCGTGGCCGGGACAACTCCGGACCCGCGATGTCGATCTCCCTTCGCTGCTCACCGGCTCCTTCGCCCTGACCACCCAGGCGTTCGACGAGCAGGAGGCCCGCGAACGGCATGCGGAGGCCGCGTACCGCTCCTTCAGCGAGGCCGTCGGCGGACCGGACACCCCGCGGGATCTGCCGGCCGCGGAGATCCGGCGGATCGCCGCATACGACCGGCCGCTGCTGGTCCACATCGCCGCCCTGCTGGCGGCCTCCGGCCGGGCGGTGCCCATCTCCGCCGCCGACGACTCGGCGCGTCTGCTCCTCGACACGGTCATCGACGTCGAAGTCGACCGTCTGACCAGGTCGAGCACGGCGCACAAGGACGGTGCGCGCGCGCTGGCGGACCGCGGCCGGGCGAAGCAGGCGCTCTGCGTCATGACGCTCACGGGTCCGGCCGTGCAGGATCTCGTGGAACTGCTCGCATCGACACCCGCGTTCGAGGGCGAGCCGGAGCGGTCCCGCACGGACGTCGCCAACGCGCTGCACCGGCGCTACCCGGCCGCGGCCGTCGCGGGCGGAGCCCCGGGCGCCCTGCTCGCACCGATCGAACCGGATCTGATCGCCTCCCATCTGCTCGCGACGACGGAGGGCCGGGCCGCTCTCGTCGAGCGACTCGTCGTTTCACGCGCGGTCGCGGCGCACCCGGCGTATCTCGCGCGCCTGCTGAACACCCTGGCGCTCGCCGCGGACGACTACCCGGAGATCAGTGACGATCTCAGAACCCACCTGGGGCAGTCCCTCGCTCAGCTCGTCGGCAGTGCCGACGCCTCGCAGTCGCTCTCGGAACTGCTCCAGGCGCACCTGCGGCGCCTGGTGGACGTCGCCGTGGAACTCGCCGGGCGGCAGGACCTGACGGCGGCACGGCAGCTGACCACCGCACTCGGCCTGCCCTACCTGACCGGGGTGGACGTCATCAACGAGGCCGCGTACCACGCCCATTACACCGTTCCGTACCCGCACGCCGCGCTCGACGGGCTCGGGGCCGCGCTCGCGGCCCGGGGTGTGGTGTACCGCGCCGCCTCGGGTGAACCCGAGAACGTGTATTCCGTCTACCTGAACTACGGCGCCCGCCTGGGCGGTCTCGGCGAGGCGACCAGGGCGCTGGACGCCGTCAGGCGCGGGATCGGCTACGTCGAGGACGCGGTCGCGACCGGCCGGCGGGACCAGCGGGAGACACTGGCGGTCGCACTGCACGGTCTGGCCCGCGCTCTCGCGGACGCCGGCGAACACGACGAAGCCCTGCGCACGGCCGAACGCGCGGTGGAATGCCTGACGGAGCTCGCCGCCGAGGACCGTGGGAAGAACCTCCACTTCCTGTCACTCGCGCGGGGCCAGTACAGCGGTGAGCTGCGCAGGGCGAAGCGCGATGCCGACGCGCTCAGGGTGTCCCGCCAGGCCTTCCAGGGCTACGAGGAGCTGGCTCACTGGGGCTACAAGTCGTACAAGGCCCATCTGCCGTACATGACTCAGATCACGGCATTGCTCGCCGAGGCTCTCGCCGCCGTCAATGAGCCGGGCGAGTCCCTCATGCTGCACCAGTACAGCGCCTATCTCGCCGAGGAACTCGTGGAGCAGGACGGCGCCGCCTTCCGCCCCGAACTTGCGGCCCGGACCCGCGGACTCGCCACGAGCTACTACGTCCTCGGCAGAACGGACGACGCGGTCGCCGCGAGCTCCAGGACCGTCGAGGTCTACGAGAAGCTCGTCGAGGACGGCGAGGAGCGGTATCTCGTCCCTCTCCTGAAGGAGTACGAAAGGGCGATCAGGTTTCGCTGCACGGCGGGACAGGACCTCGAAACGGCCCTGCGGATCTGCAACCACGGGCGGGCCGTCGCCGAGGACCTGGAGAAGACCCGCCAGGACTTCGTGGGGGACCTCGGCTTCAGGCTCCGGATGGCCGACACCGATCTCGGCCTCAAGTACACCCAGGCGATCAATCAGACGATCGAGATCCTGATCGAACAGGCCCAGGGGCGCCTGTACCGGGACCCCGACTGGCGGACAGCGCCGCCGGTCATGCTCGACGGCACCTCCGTGGACCCGGCGACGCTCGCCGGCCTCGAGGACCTCAAGGACAGCATGGAGCCGGGCGCCGAGATCCGCGTCTACACCGACAACCGACTGCTTCCGCCGCGTCTCGAAGAACTCGTGCGGTTCATCCGCTCGGAGCCGGCGATCGGGATGCTCGCGGATCCGTCGAACGAGAGACTCGCGGCCTGTCTCCGGGCCCTGCCCAGCGTCGCGGAGGCCCTCCAGGCCGAGGTCATCGACAACGCGGGCCAGAAGCAGCTGCGCGAATTCCTCGCGGACCACGCATACCTGTCGCGCCTGGATCCGGACGAGCAGGCGCACTGGGGAAGCTTCAAACTGGCCGTGGGCGCCCTCGGCATGCTCAGCGGGTCGGCCGTGCGGCTCGGGGCGGATTCCGAGACCTTCCGTGCCGTCGTCCCCGGAATCCTCCGCTACACGTATCTGGCCGGTGACCATCTGGCCGGACTCACCGCCGGATGGTTCGTCAAGAGCGTGTGGGACGACGTCCGGGAACCCGACGACCCGGACTCCATGGCGCTGGACGACCGGTTCGCCGGGACCGTGTTCGCCTCCGGTGACCACGGGCGCGCCCTGGCCCTCTGGAAGGACGTGGTCCACCGGCGCGAACAGGTGCTGGGGCCGGATCATCAGCGCACCATTGTCACCGTCGGCAACCTCGCCGCCTGCCTGATCACGTTCGGCAAGGACGAGTTCGACCAGGCGGAGGCCCTCTACGAGTCGGCCACCGAACGGGGCGACCGGGTCCTGGGGCCGGATCACCCCGACGTACTGCGACTGCGGGGCAATCAGGCCGGACTGTTCTTCAGACGCGGGCGGTACGACGAGGCGCTGCTGCGGCAGCAGGACCTGTTGCGCAGGTACAAGAACAACCTCGGCGCCGACCACCAGGACGCACTCAGCGTCGCGGACTCCCTGGCCCTCACCTTGCGGGCGCTCAAGCGGTACGCGCAGGCGGAGGTTCTGGCGGAGGTCACCCTGGAGCGGGCACAACGAATATTCGGGGTGGGTGATCCGCGAACGCGGCAGTACGAGGAGCGCCTCGAACGGATCAATGACCCGATCGAAGGCGAAGAGGCGGGCGAGGAGGGGGAGGACGAGGCGGTCTGAGCACCGCCGACCGCCCCCTCACCGGGGCAGCTGCCCCTCCCGGTTCACCTCCGTCACCCGCGCCCGCAGTACGAGCCCCGGCGGGGCCGGCCGGACGGCCCCGGGCGGGCAGTCCCACTCCGCCCCGCCCCCGGGCGGCCGCAGCTGCACATACGGCCCGACCCGCCCCATCACACGGCCCACCCGCCCGTCCCGCACATCGACCGCGAACGACCCGGGCTCCGGCGTGCACGCCTCCAGCCCACCGCCCTCAGCCGTCATGACCCGCCCCCTTCTCCTCCAGCGCCTGCGACAGCCGCAACGCCGTGTCGAGGTTGCAGCGCCCGAGGTCGAGGAGTCCGACCGGATCGTCGCCCGCGAACGAGACCGGGTCGATCCGCAGCGAGGGCAGCACCACCCCGATCCCCGCGAACCCTCCCCGCAACCGAGCCACCAGCTCCTCCGCCTCCCGCACCCTGCCCGCCGCCACCCTGCGCCGCTCCGTAGTCGTCATGATCGATTCCTTCCACTCTGAGTAGTTCCCACGCATACCCAGCGTGTCCAATCCGTCGTTAGCCTGGAAGAGGTGCAGTTCCAACAACCGCACGTGTGTCACAGGGAGTTGTCATGCCTGGTCCCCGAAAGCTCGACCCTTCCTCCTCCCCGCGCGCCCTCCTCGGCGCCGAACTCCGCCACCGAAGAGAGGACGCGGGCCTCTCACAGGCGGACCTCGGCTCGCCGCTCTTCGTCAGCGGCTCGTTCATCGGGCTGCTGGAGTCCGGGGTGCGGCGGATGCAGATGGACCAGGCGGAGAAGTTCGATGAGTTGCTGGGGGCGGACGGGTTCTTTGTGCGGAACTGCGCGGCGCTGAAGTCGTCGAAGTATCCGGACCACTTCGCGGAAGCGGCGGAAGCAGAGGCGCGGGCCACGACGATCAAGGAGTACGCCCCTCAGCTCATCCCGGGGCTACTCCAGTCGGAAGCCTACGCGCGGGCGGTGTTCCGCGAGTACCAGCCGACGGCGGTCGAAAGCGCCATCGACGAATTGGTGGCGGCCCGGCTGGAGCGCGCACAACTGCTCGCCGATCCAACACAGCCAATGTTGTGGGCGGTTCTGGACGAGGCGGTCCTTCGACGGACGGTTGGCGGACCTGAAGTGATGGCGGACGCCCTTCGCCACATCGCCAGCCTCGCTCGGCAACGTCGAATCATCGTGCAGGTCCTCCCCTTCTCCGCAGGCGGCCATGCCGCAATGGGAGGAGGCCTGAAGCTCATGGCGTTCTCGGACGCGCCTCCGCTCGCCTATCTGGACGGGCTTGGATCGGGACAACTCCTGGACGACCCAAGCACGGTACGCACGTACGAACTGACCTACGATCTGGTGGTGGCCAGCGCGATCTCACCGGCAGCGTCCCTGGCCTTGATCGAGTCGGTGGCGGAGGATTACGACCATGAAGCTCAGCGGTTCTGACCACGACCTGTCCACGGCTACCTGGCACAAGTCCTCGCACAGCGGCGCAAGCGGCGGGGACTGTGTCGAGATGGCCACGTGGCGCAAGTCCACATACAGCGACGGCAGTGGCGGCAACTGCCTCGAAGTCCTCGACGGCGTCCCCGAGATCGTCCCCGTCCGCGACTCCAAGGCGACCGACGGCCCCGCGCTGGTGTTCCGCGCGGCGGCCTGGTCCACGTTCGTCGCCGGACTGAAGCGGTCAGCAGCTCTCTGACCTGCGAGAAGTAACGGTTCACGGTCCCCGCGCCAATTGGTAGGTGACAGACTGCCGATCCGCACTGGAGGTCCCGCGTGCCGATACCCACGCACGAACCCGGCCGGAGACCGACTCCGTTCGGCGAGGTGTACGAGGCGCACTTCGATGCCGTCCTCGGCTTCGTCACCCGCAGAACCGCCGACCGGGACGTGGCCGCCGACCTCACCGCCGACGTCTTCGTCGCCGCGCTGGAGGCCTTCGCGGGCTACGACTCCGGGCGCGGTACGCATCTGGTGTGGCTCTACGGGATCGCCCGCAACACCGTGGCCTCCCATGCCCGCAAGTCGGCCCGGGAGCGGGAGGCGGTGGCCGCGCTGAGCGGCCGCCGTCTGCTGGACGAGCAGGATGTACAGCGCTTCGAGGAGCGCATCGACGCCGAGCGGGCGGCCCGGGAGCTGCTGGCCGCGCACGCCGTGCTGTCCGAGCCGCTGCGCGCGGTGATCGATCTGGTCGCCGTCGACGGCCTGACCACGAAGGAGGCCGCCAAGGTCCTCCGGATCTCCCAGGCGACGACCCGTGTCCGTCTGCACCGCGCCCGTGCCGCGTTGCGCGCAGGCCGCACCACCCCGCCCGATGCTCTCAGCACGCCACTTTCGGAGGTCACCCGATGAACACTCCGGTCGGATTCAAGCAGCGGCTGGGTGCGGAACTGGCCCTCCTGGAAGAGGCGCAGGCGGCCGATGAGACGTCCGGGCAGAACGCGCCGGTGACCGCCGGCCGTTTCTTCGCACGGCCGGGTGTCCGGCGGACCGCGTGGGTGGGCCTGGCAGCGGGCACGGTTGCCGCCGCCGTCGTCGTCGCCACCTCGGGCGGCCAGGGGGTGCGGAACCGGTCGGTGGACGCGATGACGGTCGCCCAGGTCCTGGACGCCGCCGCGACCCACGCCGCGAAGGGCCCGGACAGGGAACCCGGTCTCCACCAGTGGGTCTACACCGACACGGTGGTCTGCTACGACGACTGCGGGCACCAGCCCCACTGGGTGCGGTACGACGGGGCAAAGGCCGCGTCGGTCGGAAAAACGTTCCGCACGGGCGACCGCACCGTCGTCTCCGTGAGCGACATCGCCGCGTCGATGGGCAGTGGGGTCGGGCACAAGCCGCAGGAGACCCGGGAGGTCCTGTCCCGGCTGCCCACCGACCCCCGCAAGCTCCTTGAACGGGTCAGTGACGACCCGTTCTTCGCAGGCGGAGTCGATCCGAGCGCTGTCCTCCCCTACAGTCCGGACAAGAGCTTCAACAGCGCGGGGGAAACCTCTCCGGCCGTCACCCCCGGGGCGCGGTTCGCCCGGATCGTCAACGTGCTCGAGGTCGCGTCGAACATCCCTCCCAGGATCAACGCCGCGCTCTACCGCGCGCTGGCGCTGATCCCCGGAACCGAGCTGGTCGCCAAACCCATGAAGGACGCGGCCGGGCGGCCGGGCACGGCCATCACGTTCGACTTCCACGACCGGGCCCGCACGCGCGCGTACCTGTTCCTGGACCCGGACACGTACGCCTACCGCGGCTCCCGCACCGACTGGCGAGGGGAAGGGAACGTCTCCGACGCCTTCGCCCACATGAAGACCGGCATCGTCGACCATCCGGGCCAGGTGCCCGGCGGCCCCGCCCCGGACCCCTCGGACGTGGTGGAGGAGGAGCCCACGCTCATCGTGCCGCTGAAGCCACGCTGAACCGCCCGGGGCTCAAGCCCCGAGATACGGGCGTTCTTTCAGCGGAATGGATGGCGGGACTGATTCCCACCCACCCTCCCTGCCTGCCGGGTTGACTTTTCGCGACCGACTTGCGACGGACGGTAGTCACGCTCTAGCGTCTGCCTGGACACGACGGCCCCCGCCGGTGCGCAAACACCGAGCAGGGGCCTGACCAGGATGATCGAACGGACCCGATCTCATGGCTGCCAGCCACTTTAGTGCTGCCCCTGTTCCCCCGCCCGGCCCCGCGCCCACGCTCGACCACCCGATGGCGAACCCCGGATACGGCAAGCGTTCGGCACCCGGCCAACGCCCCCGCACCGGAGCGGACTTCGCCCACCTCCTCCCCCGTGACGCCGCCGTCGCCACGTACCTCGACGGGCTGTGCGAGGGCGCCGACATCTCCGTGAAGACCCTCGCCAAGGTGCTGCCGTACGGGCAGTGCGCGCTGCGGACCACGCTGAACCGGCTCCAGGAGGCCGGACATCTGCGCCGGGGCAGGGAGTGCGTCGCGACGGAGGAGATGCTGCTCTGGGTGACGCGCACGTTCTTCTCCCGCATCGCGCGCGACGACGCATGGTGGGCGGCGTACACGCGTGATGACGTACCGCAGACGCCTCAACGGCCCACCCGCTCGCGGTCGTTCATCCTGCTGGCGGCGCTCGGTAAGGCGTCCCCCGCGCTCCAGCTGTCCGCACGGGACTGCGCGAGGCTGGAACCGCAGGTCAGCGAGTGGTTCGAGCGGGGTGCGGCCGAGGCCGAGATCGTGTCCGCACTGACTCAGGGGCTGCCGGTGCAGGTCTACAGCCCGGCCGCGTTCGTCGGCCGGAGGCTGCTCGACAAACTGCCGCCCGCGCGGATCGCCCCCGTGCGCGAGGTCGTCCTGCGGACCCTGGAGTGCGGCGAGTGCCGGGCACCCGGCAGCCCGGAGGCGATGCGGGGCGGCGTCTGCGGGGCCTGCCGGGGCGCGTCGGGCGACGCTCCCCGGGGTCCGGCGGGCGCCGTGCCCGTGCAGGGTGTGCGGGCCAGGATGAGCGCGGTGCGGGCGGGGCTGGTCCCGCGAGCAGACCGCACCCGCGGGTGACACCCGGGGCGGGACCGCCGTCGCCGGTACCGCCCTGCCCCGTTCCATGGCGGCTCTACGACATGTCGAATTGTCGCCACCGCCTTCTGGTGCGCCGGGCCCGTCCGACTCTGTAGACCCGGGGAGCACACCCACCCCGGAAGGAGCAGGACAACCATGTCCCGCAGACCAACCCCCGCCAGACGACGGCTCACCGCTGCCTTCCTCGCAGCCGGGCTGTCCGGTCCCCTACTGGGACTGTCCGCCCTGCCCGCCCAAGCGGCTCCTGTGCCGCGCCCACTGGGCGCGGCCGTACCCGATGTGCCGAAGCAGGCCCTCAAGTCCGTTCGGGACAAGCTCGGTTCGCACGACCGAACCCTGCTCCAGAAGGCCGAGAGCAGGAAGGCCGCCACGGTCACCCTGCTGCTGGCGACCGATCGCGGTGACACGGCCGGCGTACGCCGTCGCGTCACCCAGCTCGGCGGCACCGTCGGCGAGGTCACCGACAAGCTCGGGTACGTGCGCGCCACCGTGCCCACCGGCAAGGTCTCCGAGCTGGCCGCGCTGTCCTCGGTCCGCGCCGTCGACCTGAACGAGACGTTCAAGATCCCCGATCCGTCGCCGGTCACCGGTGAGGACCGGAAGCGGGACCACTCCTCCGGCACGGAGAGCGGCAGCACTCCCGCCGCACCCGGCAAGGGGACCCCCTCCGACAACCCGTATCTGCCCACCGGCGAGACGGGCGCCACCGACTTCACGTCCGCCCACCGCGACTGGGACGGGCGCGGCGTGACCATCGGCATCCTGGACACCGGCGTGGACGCCGCGCATCCGGCGCTGCGGAAGACCACGACCGGCGAGCCGAAGATCAAGAACTGGGTCACGGCGACCGATCCGCTCACCGACGGCGACCCGACGTGGCTCCAGATGAGCCGCACGGTCACCGCCACCGGCGGCACGTTCCGTTTCAGCGGCGTGGATTACAAGGCGCCGGACGGCACGTACGAGTTCCAGACCTTCGCCGAGAGCACGACGTACGGCGGCGAGCTGGGCGGCGACGTGAACCGCGACGGCGACTACAAGGACACCTTCGCCGTCCTCTACCGGCCCGCCGACCACCGCGTGTGGGTCGACGCGGATCTCGACCACACCTTCGGTGACGGCGATGTCGTCGAACCGTACGCGAAGAGCGGGAAGTTCGCCTCGTTCGGCACGGACGACCCGAGTACCCCCGTCACCGAGTCGATGCCGTTCACCGTCGAGTACCGCGACGACGTGGACCTGTCGCCGCTGGGCGGCACCAACGCCGGCAAGACCGCCGACTACGTGAACATCGGCATCGTCTCGGGCGCGCATGCCACACACGTCGCCGGGATCAGCGCGGGCAACAGCCTGTTCGGCGGGAAGATGAACGGCGCCGCGCCCGGTGCGAAGATCGTTTCCGAGCGGGTGTGCCTGTTCGCTTCCGGCTGCACGTCGTACGCGCTCGCCGAGGGCATGATCGACGCGGTCGTGAACCAGCACGTCGACGTCGTCAACCTGTCGATCGGCGGACTGCCCGCCCTCAACGACGGCGACAACGTGCGGGCCGTGCTCTACAACCGGCTCATCGACGACTACGGCGTCCAGATCGTGTCGTCGGCCGGCAACGACGGGCCCGGCATGAACACCGTCGCCGACCCCGCCGTCTCCGACAAGGTGCTCGCGGTCGGCGCGTCCGTCAGCAAGGAGACCTGGTGGGCCGATTACGGCTCCCGGGTGCGCGCCTCCCAGTCCCTGTTCCCGTTCTCCGCACGAGGGCCGCGCGAGGACGGCGGCATGAAGCCGGAGATCGTCGCCCCGGGCGCCGCCGTGTCGTCCATACCCACCTGGATGCCCGGCGAGAGCGTGCCCGACGCCGGCTATGAACTGCCCGCCGGATACGGCATGTTCAACGGCACGTCGATGGCGTCCCCGCAGGTCGCGGGCGATGTCGCGCTGCTCCTGTCGGCTGCGCGGCGCTCCGGTACGAAGGTGACGCCGACCGCGCTGCGCTCCGCACTGACGAGCTCGGCGACCTTCCTCGCCGACCAGCCCGCATACGCGCAGGGCGCGGGACTCATCAACGTCCCGAAGGCGTGGAAGCTGCTCGCCAAGGGCGCCGAGCCGACGTCGTACACCGTCGACGCCCCCGTGTGCGGGGCGCTCGCCGGAATGCTCGCCACCCCGAAGTCCGGCACCGGCGTGTACAACCGGTGCTCCCCCGGAGACGGCGGCCAGACCACCGGCCGCACCAAGGAGTACGACGTCCGGCTGACCCGCACCGGGTCCGGCAGCGGTGTCGCACTGCTGTCGTGGCTGGGCAATGACGGGACGTTCAGCGCCCCGCCCGTCGTGCTGCTCGGCAAGGGCAGGGCGACCACCGTCACCGTCCGCGCGCGGACCGGCTCCACCGGTGCGCACTCGGCGCTGCTGCGCGTCGACGACCCGGCGACCCCCGGTGTCGACAAGCTCGTCCCGGTCACCGTCGTGGCCGCCGCCGACCCGGCGAAGTCCTCGTACACGATCAGCGCCAAGGGTTCGGTGGACCGCAACCAGACGCGTTCGGTGTTCGTGTCCGTGGCCGAGGGCGCCTCGGCGCTGAAGGTGGACCTGAGCGGGATCGCGGGCGACAGCCAGACCCGGTTCCTCGCCATCGACCCGCAGGGCATGCCCGTGGACGCCACCGCGGTCAGCCTCTGCTACACGCACTTCTCGGACGCCGGGACCTGCGACCCTGCCTCGCGCACCTACGAGCAGCCGATGCCCGGCATCTGGGAGTTCGAGGTGGAGGCGCGGCGCACGTCGCCCGTCATGGAGAACCCGTACCGGCTGAGCGCGGCCGTTCAGGGTGCCGCGTTCGACCCGGCGTCGTCCGTCGTCGCCGAGGCCGCCCTGCACGCCCCCACCGAGCAGGCCTTCACCGCCGTCAACCGGTTCGCGCCGGTGACCGCGCACGCGACCGGCGGCACGCTCGGCGCCCTGTCGCAGGCCCGGCCCACCGTCGCCTCCCAGGCGATGACCGGCAAGCAGATCACGGTGCCGCGCGACGCGACCCGCCTGGAGGTCGTGCTCGGCAACGCCTCCGACGAGGACGCCGACCTCGACCTGTACCTGATCGCCCAGTCCGGGGCCCTGGTCGCCTCGTCCACCCATGGCGGCTCGCGTGAGTCGCTGACCATAGAGAACCCGAAGCCCGGCTTCTACTTCCTGTACATCGCGGGCACCGACGTGCCCTCCGGTTCCACCGCGTTCGACATCCAGGACACGATGTTCTCGAAGTCGCTGGGCGCGGTGACGGTGGACGACGAGAAGCCGGTGAAGCTGGCCACCGGGCAGTCCATGAAGATCGCCGGGCGCCTCGTCGCGGAAGCCGTGCCGCCGGCCGGCCGCCGTCTGGTCGGCCGGTTCTCGATGGCGAACGACGCGGGTACGCCCCTGGGCAGCGCGGACGTGCTGCTCGGCAACGTCACCGTGCCGTCCCTCGACGTCACCGGGTCCTTCGGCCCGGCCAGCGGCTTCGGCTTCAACGACCAGGGGCAGGTGGCCGGTTCGGCGCAGGTCTCCTCGGTCACCCGGCCGGTCCGCTGGGACGCCGAGCACGGCGTCACGCTGCTCGACAACACCGGGGTGCGCAACGGCAGCGCCCTGGGCCTGAGCCAGTCCGGTGCGTACACCACGGGTCAGGTGACGCTGACGGGCGGCGGCACCCGCGGCGCCGTGTGGGACGCGGACGGCAAGCTCACCACGCTGCCGCTGCCGGACTGGGAGGCGTACAGCTTCGACCGCGGCTTCGCGGTCGACAACGCCGGTAACGTCGTCGGCAACGCCACGGGGTACATCAAGAACCCGGCGACCGGCGGCAGCCTCCAGGTCAACGACCCGTTCATCTGGTCCGCGAAGGACGGGTTCCGCAAGCTGAGCCACCTGACCGACCAGCGCACCCTGACCGAGCCGCTCGCGCTCAACGAGTCGGGCGTCATCGTCGGCCACTCGTACAAGGCGGGCGTCCGCCACGCGGTGAAGTGGAACATGGACGGTTCGGTCACCGACCTGGGCACGCTGCCCGGCATGGCCGACAGCACCGCCAGGGGCGTCAACGCCTCCGGCGTGATCGTCGGCAAGAGCGGCGACGACGCGTTCGTCCTGAAGCCGGGCGGCACCATGACCCGGCTGCCCGACCTGGGCTTCGACGCCCAGGCGCTGGCCGTGAACGACGCCGGCTGGATCGTCGGCACCGCCGAGTCCGAGCCCGACATCGAGACGGCGGTGCTGTGGGACCCGCAGGGCCGGATGTACGACATCGGCTCCATGGTGGACCGCAAGCACTGGGTGCCCCTGGAGGGCCTCGGCATCAACAACCGGGGTGAGGTGGCGTTCTACGCCACCGACGTGACGGCCCAGGGATCGACGAAGATCGTCATCGCCAAGCTGCCGTCCTGACCGTGTCCTTCCCGGCTGCCCGCTCGCGGGCAGCCGGGAAGGCACCTGCGCTCACCCGGCCGGGAGAACCTCGGTGTCTGGTCTTCGCCATGGCGGGAACTCGACACCTTCCGCCGGTGCGCAAGGTGTTCCGGACCGGATAAACCGTTCCCATGCGATCCATACCCAGACGCCGCTACCTCCCCGCCGCCACCGCGCTCACCATGGCTCTCATCGGTTGGGGATCGGTCACAGCCCCGGCGGCCGACGCCGATCCGGCCGCCGGGACGGGGGCCGGTGCACCGGCCGGCAAGTCCTACCAGATCACCCTCGTCACCGGTGATCTGGTGCACTACACCGACCTGCCCGGCAACCACGACGTGGTGACCGTGGACCCGGCCGAGGACGGCTCCGCAGGCGTCGAGGTGCAGACCCGCGGCGACGACACGTACGTCATCCCGCGCCAGGCCATGTCGCTGCTCGCCGCCGGAAGGCTCGACGAGCGGCTGTTCAACGTCACCGGACTGGTGGCGATGGGCTATGACGACGCACACACGGACACCGTCCCGGTGATCGCGACCGCCCCGGCCGCCGCCCGCTCGGCGAGGACCGGGGCCGCGGCCCCGGCCCCGGCCCCGGCCACGCCCAAGGGCGCCGAGTCGGTCCGTACGCTCTCCTCGATCCACGCGAACGCGCTGCGCGCCGACAAGGGGCGGGCCACGTCGTTCTGGAAGGGCATCGCGCCCGGCTCCGACCCGAAGTCCCTGTCGGGCGGCATCGGCAAGCTGTGGCTCGACGGCAAGGTCGAGGCCTCGCTCGCCACCGAGACCGCGCAGATCAAGGCCACGGACGCCTGGCAGCAGGGCCTGGACGGCACGGGCGTCAAGGTCGCCGTGCTCGACACCGGCGCCGACCTCGACCACCCGGACCTCGTCGGGCAGGTCGACGCCACCGCGAGCTTCGTGCCCGGCCAGAGCGTCGACGACGGCAACGGACACGGCACGCACACCGCCTCCACCATCGCCGGTACCGGAGCCGCCTCCGGCGCCAAGGAGAAGGGCGCGGCCCCGGGGGCCCGCCTCCTGGTCGGCAAGGTGCTCGGCGACGAGGGCACCGGCGAGGAGTCGTACTCGATCGCGGGCATGGAGTGGGCCAAGGCGCAGGGCGCGGACATCGTGTCGATGAGCCTCGGCACCCCCGACGGGTCCGACGGCACGGACCCGACGTCGCAGGCCGTGAACGAGCTCTCCGCGGACGGCGGTCCGCTGTTCGTCATCGCGGCGGGCAACGCCTACGACCCGGGCACCATCGGCTCCCCGGGCGCCGCCGCCTCCGCGCTGACGGTGGCCGCGGTCGACAGGAACGACGACCGTGCCGTGTTCTCCAGCCAGGGCCCGCTGATCCGCACGCACAGCCTCAAGCCGGACGTCTCCGCGCCCGGCACGGACGTGACCGCCGCCGCCTCGCAGTCGGTGCCGGGCTGGACGGGCGGCCTGTACCGGACGATGAGCGGTACGTCGATGGCGACGCCGCTCGTCGCGGGATCGGCCGCGATTCTCAAGCAGCGGCACCCCGACTGGAGCGGCGAGCGCATCAAGAACGCGCTGATGTCGACGTCGGACAGGGCCGCCGAGACACCGTACGCGGCGGGCATCGGCCGGGTGAACGTGGCCTCGGCCATCAGCTCCACCATCGAGGCGACGGGCTCCGTCGAGGCCGCCGCCTACGACTGGCCGAACGCCGACGCGAAGACGGCGACCCGCACGGTCACCTACCGCAATGACGGCGACGAGGACGTCACGCTGGCCCTCGCCCTCGACACCGACGCCGACGCGTACACGCTGTCGCAGTCCTCGGTGACGGTCCCCGCGCACGGCACCACCGAGGTGACCCTGACCCTCGACCCGTCGAAGGTCCCCGCGGGCACCACGTTCTCCGGCCATGTCGTCGCCACGGACACCGCGACCGGCCGCACGGTCGCGCACACCGGCTTCGCCCTCTTCAAGGAGGCGGAGATGTACGACTACACCATCAAGCTGACGGGCCGGGACGGGAAACCGCAGTCCGGCAACGTCACGCTGCACACGGCGGACTCCGCCGACGCCGCGCTCATCGCCGTCGACGGTACGAAGACGCTGCGTCTGCCGCCCGGCCGCTACACCACCACGTCTTACGCCGAGGTGCCCGGCGACACCGCCGACTCGCTCGGCCAGGCGCTGCTGATCTCGGACGAGGCCACGCTCGGCGACGGCCACGCGTCCGGCACGGCCGACCTGGACGCGACGAAGGTGCGCAAGGCGTACGCGGTCCCGGAGCGCGAGAGCGAGGAGACGCAGGCCGTCTTCAACCTCCAGCGCACCTACGACGCCGGCGCGGGCGTCAACTGGTCCACCTCCTGGATACTGGCCGCCAAGTACGACTCGCTGTACCTGGCGCCGACGAAGAAGGTGTCGGACGGTTCGATGCGCGCGTTCCTGCACTGGCGGCTGCGGCAGAAGGCGCTCGACGCCGAGACCGGCAGCGGGCGGGACATCGAGCTGACGCCGCAGCCGAACACCGCCTACCACGACGGCTCGTCGAGCCTGCGCACCGTGTACGCGGGCCGGGGCGCGGCGGCCGACTACACCGGCCATGACGTGCGCGGCAAGGCCGTGATCGTCGACCGCACCGACGACGTGACCCCGGCCGCACGTGCCCAGGCCGCGGCCGACGCGGGCGCGACGCTGCTCGTCGTCGTCAACAACACCCCGGGGCGGCTGTACCAGAGCTACGGCGGCGGCGACGGGCTCACCGTCGCCTCCGTGCGGCAGGGCGACGGCGCACGCCTGGTCTCGGAGGCGAAGTCGGGGAAGGGCCGGCTGCGGGTGAAGCAGCAGCAGTACCCGGACTACAGCTACGACCTGGTGCAGCAGTTCAAGGACGTCATCCCGGACAAGTCCCTGGCGTACAAGCCGGACGACCACGATCTGGCCCGCGTGAACAACAGCGTGTACGCGGCGCCGGGCACCCTCGGCTACGGCGGGCGCTACTTCATCCCGGCGTGGGGCCCGGGGCTGGGCGGTGACGCCTACGAGAAGTGGTCGCGGACGACGACGGAGTACGTCACCGGCGGCACCACCGCCGTCGGGTCCTGGTACGAGCAGCACACCGGACTCGGAGCGGCGGACGGCTACTTCGAGCGCGGTTCGACGGACTCGTACGCCGGTGGCCGCCGCTATGACGGCGGCTGGTTCAAGCCGGTCCAGGCCGCGCGCCTTGGCGACACGTACGTCCCGTACCAGACGAGCAGCAACACCCTGAACTGGAACGTCGCGATGTGGTCCGGCGGCGACGACGGCCATGTCGGGGCCGGCGGCGGCACCAAGCAGACCACGCTCTACCGCGGCGACACCCAGCTGGCCACGGCCAAGGCCCAGTCGGGCCGTGCCTCCAACATGACGGCGGGCTCGTACAAGCTCGTCGCGACCGGGCAGCGCGCCACCGCCGCCTGGCCCGGCACCACGAGCACGAGCACGACGTGGGGCTTCGACTACAAGCCGCTGCCGACGGGTACGGCCCGTGCCGATGTGCCGATGCTGAACCTCGACTACGACGTCGCCACGGATCTGCAGGGCACGGCCAGGGCGGGCAAGCGCCTCACCCTGGGCCTGCGTTCGGCGACGTACGACGGGGCGACCGCTGCCACGTCGGCCACCCTTCAGGTCTCGTACGACGACGGGGTGACCTGGCGGGACGCCAGGCTCAAGCGGGCCGGTGACGGCCGCTGGACGACGGTCCTGGACACACCGCGCGCCGCGAAGTCGGTGTCGCTGCGGGCCGCGGCCGGGGCACCGGGCGGGCTGACGATCGGCCAGGACGTGATCCGGGCCATCACCCTGAAGTAGACGGGGTCGCGATCAGGGTGGGTGTGGCCGGAGGGGGGTCACACCCACCCGTGCTGTCCGGCGTACCAGCCCAGCTGGAGCCGCGAGGTCGCACCGGCGTGGGACATCATCAGCTGGATGCGGCGCTGCACGGTCCGGGCCGAGAGACCCACCTGCGTGGCAACGGCGGTGTCGGTGAGCCCGGCGAGCAGCAGTCGCAGGATGTGCACGTCGACCGGGTCGATGCCGACGCCCGCCGCCTCCTGGTAGGGGCTGGCGCGCTCCCACACCTGCTCGAACAGTTCCCGGGCCATGTGGGCGAGGCCGCCGCGCAGCACGACCGCCGGGTCGACGTCGGCGTCCCGGCCGTGCAGCGGCAGCATCGCCACGGATTCGTCGCAGAGGATCAGCTTGTACGGCACTTCGGTGACGGTCCGCACCCGGACCCCGTCGGCCAGGGACTGCGCGACGTTCTCCGCGGCGCCCGGTTCGCGCAGGAAGCCCTGGTCGATGACGGCACGCACCCGCACGTCGCGGGCCATGGCCGTCACCTCCTCGCTGTCCGCCGGGGTGACCGCCTGGGGCCTGCCCGCCGAGAAGATGTCGATGGTGCGGCGTGCGGACAGCTGCAACTGCCGGTAGCGGGTGCCGATGGCCTCGCTGCCCTCGACGATCTCCACGAGTTCGCGCTGGGCACGGTCCGCGGTCGCCATGCGGTACGTCTCCGCGAGCCGCGCCACCGTCACCTCGGCACGCTGCAGCCGCTCGCGGTGCGCTGCGAGCTCGGCGCCCAGCGCGACGGCCGGGGGCGCCGCGGAATACCGGTGGCCGTCGGCGGCGCGGACGACGAGGCCACGGGCCACCAGGGAGCGCAGTGCGGCGGTCGCCCTTTCGGCGGGCAGACCAGCCGCGTCGCCGATCGCTTCCGCACGGACCGACGTCCGGGCGATGAGCATCCGGTAGACGGTCGCTTCGTCCGGCACGAGGCCGAGCTCGTCGAGTTCCATGCCCCCGCCCTCCGCTGTCCGGTGGCCATCGGGCACCGAGTGCATGGTAAGCCCGGGCGTGCCGGCCACGCGGTGCTGATCATCGCGGGATCAGCCCTCGACAGCACCGGGCAGGGGCCCGCGTGCACGGTGATCCGTACCGGTACTCAGCCGGTGGCGGGACCGTCCGTGGGCAGCGTCAGCTCCGAGTCCGCGTGCAGGGTGACCCGCACCGGCACGAACTCCGTCGCCTCCACCCGGGATTCGCCCGTGCCGGGGTTGCGCGCATAGCGCGGGTGCGCGCCCGCGCTGATCTGCCAGCGGATGCGGTGTCCCGCGGCGAAGCGGTACGCGGTGACGCTCATCGGGACGGTGACACGGGCCGGTTCCTCACCCGACGTACGCAGTTGGGCGAGCCCGTCGCAGACGTTGGTGGAGCGGCCCGTCGCGTCCACGTCGCACAGCCGGGTGAAGACGTCCGCGTGCCCGGTGTCCGTGGCGGCGCTGATCCGTGCGGAGACCGCGCCCAGGACCGTGACGGGTTCGGTCAGGACCGGGCCGGTGAAGGTGAGGACGTCGTCGCGGGACTCCAGCGTGGCGTTGTCCCGGGGGCCCGCCGTGGCGGAGAGCAGCGGGCCGCCGAGGGAGGGGGTGGGGGCGTTGGGGTCGTGGCGGAAGGACGTCAGCGGGGCGGGGTCGGTGGGCGGCTGCCGGGTGAGGTGACCGTCGGCGGTGGGGAACCAGGAGGTGGCGGCCGGGGTGGGCGGCCAGGCGTCGAGGTCCTGCCAGCCCGCGTCCGCGCCGCCCGTGTGGACGCGTACGGGGGTGGGGCGCAGCTGGGAGGGGTCGTCGCACAGGTGGGCGCGGAGCCAGGCCAGCGACTCGGCGAACACCTCGGGCCAGCCCTTCTGAAGGGCGGAGGTGTGGGTCCAGGGGCCGACGAGCAGGGCGGCCTCGCCGCCGGCCGCGCGCAGCCGGGCGTACTGGGCGAAGGTCTGGTCGGCGAGGGCGTCGTGCCAGCCGGTGACCAGGGCGGTGGGGATGCCCGGCCGCTCGGCCGCCGCGCCCGCCGATGCCCCCTGCCAGTACGGGTCGTCGGCGTCGGGGTGGGTCACCACCTCGTCCAGCCAGGGCACTTCCTGCCCGAGCGCGGCCGGGTAGGCGCCGCGGAGCGGGCGGGCGGCGGCGAGGGTCTTCAGCTGGTTCCTCAGGCGCAGGGTCGCCTTGATGAACGGCCGCATGCCGCGGTGCTGGTAGGTCATGCCGGTGCCGACGAGGAGCGAGTTCTCCAGGTGGAGCACGCCGTCGGTGTGGAAGAGGGCGTACGGGTCGTGCAGGCCTACCTGGACGACCATGGCCTTGAGCTCCGGCGGCGGGTCCAGGGCGAGTGCCCATTGGACGTAGCCGAGGTAGCTGGGGCCGACGGTGCCCAGGGTGCCGTTGAACCAGGGCTGTTCGCGCAGCCAGTCCACCGTGGCGAGGCCGTCGGCGGCCTCGTTGCGCCAGAGGTCGAAGGTGCCGCCGGAGCCGCCGGTGCCGCGGCAGCTCTGGAGGACGACGTGGAAGCCCTGTTCGGCGAAGAGCATCCCGTACTGCGGGGACCACGGCACGCCCCGCCCGTAGGGCGAGCGCACGAGGAGGGTGGGGAAGTCGCCCTCGTCACGGGGGAAGTAGTGGTCGGTGATCAGGGGGCTGCCGTCGGCGGCGGGGACCGTGAGGCCCGGCTCCAGGCCGACCCGGTGGCGCTTGGCGGGGAGATTGCGCCAGGTGGCGCGCATCATGCGGGCGGACAGCGGCGGCTTCGCGGCCGACGGCGTCAGGGCGGGCCTCGGCAGGGCGTCGTGCGCGGGTGATGTCATCGTTCGCCTCCGTCACTCAACTCATTCTCGTACTGTGTACGAGAATAGACGATGCTTGGATGAGCGGGACAGGAGAGGTGCACTGAGGAAGGGAACAGCAGGATCGTGAGCCGTGCCGACGGGTCCGGCGCCGGTGGCGTCGACCCCCGCGAACTCTGGCTGGCCCCGGACCGACCCCGCCGGGGGCGCCCGCCCGCCTTCAGCCGCGAGGCGATCACGGTGGCGGCCGTGGCCCTGGCCGACACCGAGGGGATCGACGCGGTCACCATGCGGCGGGTCGCGGCGGAGGTGGGCGCCGGCGTCATGTCGCTCTACAGCTACGCCCCCGACAAGGAGACGCTGCTGGACCTGATGATCGACCACGTCAACGGCGAACTGCCGGCGTCCGGTCCGCTCACCGGCGACTGGCGCACCGACCTCAAGACCATCGGGCACCTCCAGCGCGACCACATGCTCCGCCACCCCTGGCTGGCCACCGCCGTGCCCGCCCGCCGCACGCTCGGCCCCCGCACCCTGGCGTTCCTGGAACACGCCCTGGCCGCCCTGCGGCCCAGCGGCCTGGACGGCGGCGCCCGCCTTGAGGTCTTCGCCCAGCTCACCGCATTCGTGGCCGGGCACGTGGCCCACGAGGTGGCGCTGGCCGAGGCGGCCCAGTCACCGGACCGGGCCGCGGCCGAGGTGCTCTACCTCACCGCCGTCGCGGCTGACGGCCACCACCCGGAACTGGCGGCGGCCCTCGCGTCGGCCGCCCGCCCGGTCACCCCGGACGCCACGTTCGCCCGCTTCCTGAACCGGCTGGTCGACGGGCTGGACACGGACTGACCGTGCGTACGGGCCGGGCCCGTACGCACGAAAACACCGGCCCCCGGGGACGAATCCCCGGGGGCCGGTGTCTTGTACCGCTGTGCAGGAACTACCGATCCGTCAGGATCAGAAGTCCATGTCACCGCCGGGCATGCCGCCCGGAGCGCCGCCGGCAGCGGCCTTCTCCGGCTTGTCGGCGATGACGGCCTCGGTGGTGAGGAAGAGCGCGGCGATGGACGCGGCGTTCTGCAGGGCGGAGCGCGTGACCTTCGCCGGGTCGAGAATGCCCTCGGCGATCATGTCGACGTACTCGCCGGTCGCGGCGTTGAGGCCGTGACCGATCGGCAGGTTGCGCACCTTCTCGACGACGACGCCACCCTCGAGACCACCGTTGACGGCGATCTGCTTGAGCGGGGCCTCCAGCGCCAGCTTGACGGCGTTGGCGCCGGTCGCCTCGTCACCCGAGAGCTCCAGCTTCTCGAAGACGGCCGAGGCCTGGAGCAGAGCCACGCCACCACCGGCGACGATGCCCTCCTCGACGGCGGCCTTGGCGTTGCGCACCGCGTCCTCGATGCGGTGCTTGCGCTCCTTGAGCTCGACCTCGGTCGCGGCACCGGCCTTGATGACGGCCACGCCGCCGGCCAGCTTCGCGAGGCGCTCCTGGAGCTTCTCGCGGTCGTAGTCCGAGTCGGAGTTCTCGATCTCGGCACGGATCTGGTTGACGCGACCCTGGACCTGGTCGCTGTCACCGGCGCCGTCGACGATCGTCGTCTCGTCCTTGGTGATGACGACCTTGCGGGCGCGGCCGAGCAGGTCGAGACCGGCGTTCTCCAGCTTGAGGCCGACCTCCTCGGAGATGACGGTGCCACCGGTGAGGATGGCGATGTCGCCGAGCATGGCCTTGCGGCGGTCACCGAAGCCCGGAGCCTTGACGGCGACGGACTTGAAGGTGCCACGGATCTTGTTGACGACCAGGGTCGACAGGGCCTCGCCCTCGACGTCCTCGGCGATGATCAGCAGCGGCTTGCCGGACTGCATGACCTTCTCCAGCAGCGGAAGGAGGTCCTTCACGTTGCTGATCTTCGAGTTCACGATCAGGATGTACGGGTCGTCCAGGGACGACTCCATGCGCTCCATGTCCGTGGCGAAGTACGCCGAGATGTAGCCCTTGTCGAAGCGCATACCCTCGGTGAGCTCGAGCTCCAGACCGAAGGTCTGGGACTCCTCGACGGTGATGACGCCTTCCTTGCCGACCTTGTCCATGGCCTCGGCGATGAGCTCGCCGATCTGGGTGTCAGCGGCGGAGATGGAGGCGGTCGAAGCGATCTGCTCCTTGGTCTCCACGTCCTTGGCCTGCTCCAGGAGGGCGGCGGAGACGGCCTCGACGGCCTTCTCGATGCCCCGCTTGAGAGCCATCGGGTTGGCACCCGCGGCCACGTTGCGCAGGCCCTCGCGGACGAGCGCCTGGGCGAGAACGGTGGCGGTGGTCGTACCGTCGCCGGCGACGTCGTCCGTCTTCTTGGCGACCTCCTTGACCAGCTCCGCACCGATCTTCTCGTACGGGTCCTCCAGCTCGATCTCCTTGGCGATGGAAACACCATCGTTGGTGATCGTGGGGGCGCCCCACTTCTTCTCAAGGACGACGTTGCGACCCTTGGGGCCAAGGGTGACCTTGACGGCGTCGGCGAGCTGGTTCATGCCGCGCTCGAGACCGCGCCGGGCCTCCTCGTCGAACGCGATGATCTTGGCCATATGAAGTGGTCCTCCCGGACAGGGGTGGATTCTCCGGACCGAGTGGCGCCCGCGACGGACGGCCTGCCTGTCCGCCGGTTCCTTGCCCCGGCGGACCTGCGGGCCTCACCGGCCCGGTCCAAGTTTCTGTCACTCTCACCCGGAGAGTGCTAAGCCCAATGATTAGCACTCGACCCCCTTGAGTGCAAGCGTCCCCCTCGGGATGTGGACAGCGGAGAGGGGCGAAGCGCGGCGGAGAGAGACGGAGAAGGCGGCACAGGACGCACGGAGGGCCCGTACCCCAGGGGTACGGGCCCTCCGTGCGTGAGTAGTGTCGTTGGCCGACTGTGTCGCGGCCGGCGCCGGGCTCAGCCGACGGCGAGCTTGACCATGTCCGCCTGCGGCCCCTTCTGGCCCTGCGAGATCTCGAATTCAACTCGCTGACCCTCTTCGAGGGTGCGGTATCCGTCCATCTGGATCGCGCTGTAGTGGACGAAAACATCCGCACCACCGTCGACCGCGATGAAGCCGTACCCCTTCTCCGCGTTGAACCACTTGACGGTGCCCTGAGCCATGCCTAACTCCCCTATTACTGGCCCTTGCACAGGACCGCACTTCGCGGGCCCGGGTCAGAACTCACCCTCCGACAGGAGAGGGTGCGTGCGCCGGAACGCGTCGACCGCGGCCGAATGTATCTGCCCAACTGCCCTCTGCAACAGGTCAATCGGACGAGAATTCTGGGCAGCATCGATCGCCCGAATATGAGGATCTCATGAGATTCCAGGGCAAGTCGGGCCAGGCAAAGGCGACTTATGGCACAAGGAGTTCAGGCACTTTGGCTGCTTCTTGTCGTGGCCAGGCGCATTCTCATATGCGGGCGGCACGGGCAGCGGAGGGGACTTCCCACACTGTACCGCGCTCAACCATGCAGAATTGCCCCCTCCGCTTCTGTCGCAGAGGGGGCAATTCCGGTGACGGGGTGGAGCGGTGGCTCAGCAGCCGCCGGCGACGGCCGGGATGATCGAGATGCCGGCGCCGTCCGGGGTGACCGCGTCCAGGCCGCCCTCGAAGCGCACGTCGTCGTCGTTGACGTACACGTTCACGAAGCGGCGCAGCTTGCCCTGGTCGTCCAGGACGCGGGCGGCGATGCCCGGGTGGTCCTTCTCCAGGGACTCGATGACCTGGGAGAGGGTCGCGCCCTCGGCCGGGACCTCGGCCTGGCCGCCGGTGTAGGTGCGGAGGATGGTGGGGATACGGACCTTGACGCTCATGGTGTGCCCTTCCTGAAGTCTCGGGTGGTCAGAAGCTTCTCAGCTGGTGGCGGCGAGGCCCGCGTCGCGGAAGGCGTCCAGGCTCGGGCGGATCGTGGCGCTCACCTGTGAGGTGGCGGCCACCGCGTCCAGCGTCTTCAGGCCGTCGCCGGTGTTCAGGACGACGGTGGTGAGCGTCGGGTCCAGCAGACCGGCCTCGATGAGCTTCTTCGTCACGCCGACCGTCACGCCGCCCGCCGTCTCGGCGAAGATGCCCTCGGTGCGGGCCAGCAGCTTGATCGCGTCGACGACCTGCTCGTCGTTGACGTCCTCGACGGCACCGCCGGTGCGGCGGGCGATGTCCAGGACGTACGGGCCGTCGGCCGGGTTGCCGATGGCGAGGGACTTGGCGATCGTGTTCGGCTTCTGCGGCCGCACGACGTCGTGACCGGCCTTGAAGGCGGCGGAGACCGGGGAGCAGCCCTCGGCCTGGGCGCCGAAGATCTTGTACGGCTTGTCCTCGACGAGGCCGAGCTTGATCAGCTCCTGAAGGCCCTTGTCGATCTTCGTGAGCTGCGAGCCGGACGCGATCGGGATGACGATCTGGTCGGGCAGCCGCCAGCCGAGCTGCTCGCAGATCTCGTACGCCAGGGTCTTGGAACCCTCGCCGTAGTACGGGCGCAGGTTGACGTTGACGAAGCCCCAGCCCTCGCCGAGCGGGTCGCCGATGAGCTCGGAGCAGAAGCGGTTGACGTCGTCGTAGTTGCCCTCGATGCCGACCAGCTCACCGCCGTACACCGCGGCCATGACGACCTTGCCCTGCTCCAGGTCGTGCGGGATGAACACGCAGGACCGCAGGCCGGCGCGGGCGGCGGCGGCGCCCACGGCGCCGGCCAGGTTGCCGGTGGAGGAGCAGGAGAGGGTGGTGAATCCGAAGGCGCGGGCGGCCTCGACGGCGATCGCGACGACACGGTCCTTGAAGGAGTGCGTCGGGTTGCCGGAGTCGTCCTTGACGTACAGGCCGCCGGTGACGCCCAGCTCACGGGCGAGGTTGTCGGCCTTGACCAGCTTGGTGAAGCCGGGGTTGATGTTGGGCTTGTCCGCGACATCGGCGGGGACCGGCAGCAGCGGCGCGTAGCGCCAGATGTTGTTGGGTCCGGCCTCGATGCGCTTCTTCAGCTCGTCCGGGGAGCCGCTCGGCAGGTCGTACGCCACTTCGAGCGGCCCGAAACAGGACGCGCAGGCGAAAAGGGGGCCGAGGGGGAATCGCTCTCCGCATTCGCGGCAGGAAAGCGCCGCGGCGGGACCGAGGTCCACGGAAGATTCGGTGTGTGCTGCAACAGTCTCAACAGCCATGATGGCGAGGCCCTTTCTCCTCATCTTCCTCGTGACGCATTTCGCCACGAGACGGAATTGGCACCTTCCCTACCGAACCTCGCGGTCGGCAGGAGGGTTGCCGGGACTTCAACGGGCCGTTCCCTCAGTCCCTCTGGATGAGCGCTGTGGCACTGGACCATGGATCCAGGCGTTTATCGGCGGACGGACCCCGGCATGCGACGGCCATCTGCGTTGTTCAAGACTGTAACCGAAGCACCGGACTGTTGAGATAGTCGTCCGTACCGCGAGATGGATCACATACAGGGAGTATCGACCGTGCTGGAAGAGGTCGAACGCTGGCTGACCAGGCGTTCCTGGTCGGCCGCCGACCGTCCGCTGGACCGTCTTCTGGCCGCCAGGGACAGCCTCCGGAACGCCGGGTCGCGCGCCGGGAGCGTCAGCGTCGTGCTGCCCGCGCTGAACGAGGCGGAGACGGTCGGCGACATCGTCGCGACCATCCGGCGCGAGCTCATGGAGAAGACCCGGCTGGTCGACGAGCTGGTGGTGATCGACTCCGGCTCGACGGACGCGACCGCCGAGGTCGCCCGCCGGGCGGGGGCCCGGGTCATCCACCGGGACGCGATCCTGCCGCGGATGCCCGCCGTCCCCGGCAAGGGCGAGGTGCTGTGGCGGTCACTCCTGGTGACCGGTGGCGACATCGTGTGCTTCATCGACGCGGACCTGAAGGACTTCTCGGCGGACTTCGTGTCCGGCATCGTCGGCCCGCTGCTGACCGACCCGTCGGTGCAGTTCGTCAAGGCGATGTACGACCGTCCCTTCGGCGACACCACGGGGCAGGGCGGCCGGGTCACCGAGATGGTGGCGCGCCCGCTGCTCAATCTGCACTGGCCGCAGCTGGCCGGCTTCGTCCAGCCGCTGGGCGGGGAGTACGCGGTGCGCAGGTCCCTGCTGGAGCGGCTGCCGTTCCCGGTCGGTTACGGGGTGGAGCTGGGGCTGCTCGTCGACTCCCTGCACACCGTGGGCCTGGACGCGCTCGCCCAGGTCGACGTCGGTGTCCGCAGGCACCGCCACCAGGACGGCCAGGCGCTCGGCCGGATGGCGGCCGCCATCTACCGCACCGCCCAGCTGCGCCTCTCCCGGGGCCACCTGGTGCGCCCGGCGCTGACCCAGTTCGAGCGCGGCGAGCACGGCTTCGTCCCGCACACGTATCCCGTGGACACCGAGGAGCGGCCGCCGATGCGGGAGATCGAGGAGTACGTTTCGCGCCGCGCGGCATGACGTGGCCGGACTTCGCACGTTTGGGCGGTTGGTGATCGGGCTAGATTCCGCAACATGGTCTCCGAGCACGTCCCTCAGCCCGCTGCCCAGGTCCTCGTCGCGTCCAACCGCGGCCCGGTCTCGTACACCCTGCGCGAGGACGGCTCGCTCGACGCCAAACGGGGCGGTGGCGGGCTCGTCTCCGGCCTGAGCGCCGTGGACGACAAGACGTGGGTGTGCGCGGCCCTCGGGGACGGTGACCGGGAGGCGGTGCGGCGCGGTGTCGCCGAGCCGGGCGTCCGGATGCTCGACATCGACGCGGACGTGCACGCCGACGCGTACAACGGCATCGCCAACTCGGTGCTCTGGTTCGTCCACCACCTGCTCTACCAGACCCCCGTCGAGCCCGTCTTCGACGCGGAGTTCCGCCGCCAGTGGGCGTCCTTCGAGACGTACAACCGGGCCTTCGCCGAGGCGCTCGCCGAGGAGGCGGGCGAGGGTGCGGCGGTCCTGGTGCAGGACTACCACCTGGCGCTGGTGCCCGGCATGCTCCGCGAGCTCCGCCCCGACCTGCGCATCGGCCACTTCTCGCACACCCCGTGGGCGCCCGTCGACTACTTCCGGATGCTGCCCGACGACATCGCCGCCCAGCTGCTGCACGGCATCCTCGGCGCGGACCGGGCCGCGTTCCTCACCCGGCGCTGGGCGGACGCCTTCATCGGCTGCTGCACGGAGATCCTCGGCGGCACCGGCCACACCCGGATCGGGGTGCACGGGCTCGGCGCCGACGCGGACTTCCTGCGCCGCCGCGCCCACGAGGCGGACGTCGACGAGCGGATGGCGGCGCTGCGGGAGCAGGTGGGCCCGGACCGGAAGACGATCGTGCGGGTGGACCGCACGGAACTGTCGAAGAACATCGTCCGCGGTCTGCACGCCTACCGCGCCCTGCTGGACGGGCGGCCCGAATGGCGCGGGCGCGTCGTCCACATCGCGTTCGCCTACCCCTCGCGGCAGGACCTGGCGGTCTACCGGGAGTACACCGCCGAGGTGCAGCGCGTCGCCGACACCATCAACGAGGCCTACGGGACGGCGGACTGGACGCCGGTCGTCCTGCACGTCAAGGACGACTTCGCCCGCTCGCTGGCCGCGTACCGGCTGGCGGACGTCGCGCTCGTCAACCCGATCCGGGACGGGATGAACCTGGTCGCCAAGGAGGTCCCGGTCGTCTCCGACCACGGCTGCGCGCTGGTGCTGTCGCGGGAGGCGGGGGCGTACGAGGAGCTGGGGACCGACGCGATCACGGTGAACCCGTACGACGTGTCCGCCACCGCCGACGCGCTGCACGAGGCGCTGACGATGGCGGACGACGAGCGGGCGGCCCGCACCAAGCGGCTGGCCGCGGCGGGCACGGCGCTGCCGCCGCAGCAGTGGTTCCTGGACCAGCTAGAGGCGCTGCGGGGGGAGTAGGCCGGGGTGGTCAGTTCAGGACGACGGATTCCGCGCCTCGTCCGCGTCGAGCGAGAAGGCCGGGTGGTCCCACATCTCGGGCGGTGACGGGTCTCCCGGCAGCGGGCCGATGTCCGCGCTGTGCCCGCCCGGCCCCGCGCAGAGGACGAACGGCCCGGTGCGCGGATCCATCAGCACGGCCAGATGCGGATCGGCGTGGTGCAGCCACCAGTGGGACATACCGAGCGACGCGTCATGGCGCAGATACTCGAAGGCCCGCCACATGGCGGCGATCCGGGCGATCGCCTCGGGGTGCGTCCACCACTGCGCGCACCAGGCAAGGTGGACGCCGTCGACGCGCCGCCGCACGACCTCGGCGAGGTACTCCTCGTAGAACCGGTCCACCGACCGGAAGAGCATGTCTTCGGCGCTGTCGTCGCCCACTGGCGGCGGCGCCCCCTCCTCCGGGCCGGGGCTCCCCCCGTCGGCGGTGACCTGGTCGTCCTGCGGTCCTGACATCAGGCTCTCCTTCGGCATCCACAGCTCACACGGATCACTTCTGTCACACCCGTCATGGGGGCCGGGTCGGTCACGCCATCGGCAGCCCGTGGCGCAGCCGCACGTCACGCGCCTCGGAGGCGCGTCCGCAGGCCTCCAGCAGCTGGGCCCATCGCGTCGCGGACCGGACAAGTCCGGAAGTCTCCGACGGCCGGGCGTGGTAGCCGGTGGCTTCCCCGGCCGGCGCCAGCGCCTTCAGGAGGGCACGCATTCCGCCGGGTGCGGACAGGTGATCGGCCAGCTCCCACAGGGCCTCGGCGAGGTGTACCCGGTCGGCTTCGCTGCGCCCGGCCCACGGACGCAGCACGGCGACGGCGCGCTCCTTGAGGGGGACGGGATCGCCGCCGAGGCCGTGGGTCACCCGCAGCCAGGCCACGAGCGCGAGACCGGCCGCGTAGCAGGACGCCTCGGATCCGGGTGCCTCGCGCCAGCGCCGCTCGTACTCCGCCAGCGCCTCGTCCCCGGCCGCCAGCGCCTCCTCGGGCCTGTCCCGCTCCGACAGGGAAAGCGCCAGGTCGTGGAGCGACTCGGCGAGGCTGTGCCCGTCGGGTGCGGGGGTCAGGCGGCCGAGTCCGCGCCGGACCTCGACCTCCTCCGACACGGCGGCGAGCGCCTCCTCCGGATATCCGGCGGCCTTGCGGAACCTGGCGGCCTTGGACAGGTCGTTGGCCAGATCCCTGCTCTGGACCACCGGATGGTCCCGGTACAGCAGGCGCGAGTGGTGGAGGGCCTCGTCGATCACCGCCACGGCCTCGTCCACGCGGCCCAGTTCGTTCAGTACCCACGCCCGGTTGCTGAGCAGCAGACGCAGTTGCTTGGCCCGCATCAGCACAGTGGTCTCCGTCAGCAGGTCGTACAGGTCCTGCGCCTCGGCCATGGTCTCCAGGGACTGTTCGAGGGGCTGCTCGGCGGACAGGTTGACCAGGCAGAGCGCCAGACCGGCGTTGTACGTGTCCGGGTTGTCCGCGGCCAGCCGCCGCCGCAGGTCGACCGCCTCCTGCGACAGGGGGCGGATACGCCCCGAGTCGGCCCCCTCGCGCCAGTAGTGCCAGGACAGCGCGTTCAGGGTGCGGGCCAGGGTGCCGGCATGGGCGTCCGGGTTCTCCGTGGCCAGCCGGCGCTCGATGGCCAGCGCCCGCTCCACGGTGATCCGGCCCTCCTCGACGAGCCCGGAGCCGGTCAGGCAGGAGGCAAGGGTGCGCAGCGACGCGGCGTGGGCGGCCGCCTTGGACGGGTCGCGCTCGGCGAACTCCTGCCGAATGGCCACCGACTCCTCGGCCGCCGCCAGCCCCTCCGCCCAGCGTGCGGCACTCTCGTAGCTCGACGCCAGGCAGTTCAGCGCCTTGGCCAGGAGCTCCGGGTCGGCGTCGCAGGCATTCCGGTTCAGCCCGCGGCACAGCTCCACGGCTTCCTCGGCGAGCGTGAGCGAGGTCTGCCGGGCGCCCGCGTATCCCTGGTCGTCGGACTGCCCGATCAGCGCGTCGGCGAGCATCCGCACCTGGGCGGCGGTCCCGTGAACAGCCCGCTCCCGCTGCACGTCCACCGAGTCCTGCCCCGCGGCCACGGCGGTGCGCCAGTCGCCCGTGCGTGCCTTGCGGCGGGCCCACTCCCCCAGCGCCCAGGCGAGCCCGTCCAGGTCCTCCTCCCCCTGCGTCGTGGACTCCCGGTACCGCTCCACGAGCCGCCCCGTGAGCCGCACGGCGAACCTGGTGAGCGCGTCGGAGACCTCCGGCAGTGCGGCTGCCGCCGCCCGCAGTACCTCCGCCGACAGGTCCTGCTGCTCCAGCAGGGCATACAGCCGCTCCAGGACCAGGTCGCGCTCCCGGGTCCGGCCCGCGTTGGCGTGGGCCACCACGGACCGGCTGAGTACGGTCAGCGCCTGCACCTGCTGGGCGGGCGTCGCGCCCGCCATCGTCATCGCCAGCAGCCCCGGTACCTCCGCCACCACGAGCGAGGCCTGGAACTCCGCGACCCGGTCGGGCTGCAACATCCCCCAATAGGTGTCCCCGGTGCCGGGGTACAGGCGGCGGATCACCGCGGCCAGCTCCCACTCCCGGCCCCGGCCGAGGGCGGGGACCCGGCCGACGACCTCCATCGCCTCGTCCTCGTCGGCGGCGCCGCACAGCGTCGCCGCTGCGACCACCCGGCGCATCAGGGGCATCGGCAGCGGCCGCTCGCCGCCGGTGGCGAGGGTGCGCGCCCAGTAGCGTTCCTCGTGCCGGAGCAGGGTCATCTCCACCGCCTCGCCGGGGACGACCGCGAGGGGGGACGGCCCCTCCTGGAGCAGCGCGGCGAGCGCCTCCATCTGGACGTTGAGGGCGGTGGCGTAGCGGCGTCCGGACATCTCCGCGGGGACGGCTATCCCGGCGGCAAGGGCGGTCCAGTCGTAGTCCTCGTGCCCGTCGGTCCGCTCCAGGTGCTCGGCCAGTCCGTACAGGGCCGCCCCGAACGCCTCCCGGCGGTCGTCCGACGTGACGTCCAGCGGGCCGAGTTCGGTGGTCAGGGCGGCGGCCAGGGCCTCGTGGGTGGCGACGCCCGTGCCGTACGGGTCGAGCTGCCAGCCGCCGGAGGAGCGTGCGACCAGCAGCAGCCGGACTCTCTGGCCGGCGGCCGCCGTGGCCCGGGCGCGGTCGATCAGCCGCCGTACCCAGCGCGGCCTGGACTCGGCGTAGTCGACGACCAGCAGCAGGCTGCGGGCGCAGTCACCGAGTGCGTGCAGGGCGGCGCCCGGTGTTCCGCCGGGTCCGGGGTCCAGGCCCGTGTGCAGGTCCTCGTCGGAGAAGTCGCTGCGGAACAGACCGGCGATCCAGCCGGGTTCCTCGTGGACGGCCCCGACCAGCCGGCGCACCAGCCGGCTCTTCCCCTGGCCGCCGGGCCCGGTGAGCACCCGGACCGCGAGGCTCCCGACCGGTCCGCCCGGACGCGGGCGCACCCCGGACGGGCCGAGGCACCACTCCCGCAGGTTCTCCCATTCCCGCAGGCGGCCACGGAACGGGGTGGCCTCCACGTCGGCCCGTAGCAGCATCGCCGGGGATCGCAGGTCGCGTTCGGGGGTGGCGGGATCGAGCAGCGGCACCAGTTCGGCGGGCTCGGCGAACGGTTCGCGGCGCCCGTGGACCGCGGCGGCGCGCAGGGCGGCGCGAAAGCCCTCGTCGGCCAGGATCTCGCTGCCGCGGGTGGCGGTGAGCCGGCTGCCGGCGCTCGCGCGCCGGTCCTGACGGACGACGCCCAGGAGCAGGTCCCCGCTGAAGACCGGGGCACCGGACATCCCGGCCCAGCCCCGCGCCTCCCCGTCGACGGCGGGCACGGGGTCGTTGCTCAGAAGTTCCCAGCGCCGCGCCGACGCGCCGGTGCCGGGGCTGATGTGCCCGGCGAACTGCTCCTCGGCGCGGACCGTACCGCCGCGGGAGATCCGCTGGCTGCGTGGATAGCCGTAGGAGACGACCGGATGGGCGGCGACGCGGGTGACGAGGTCGCCCCAGCGCTGCGGTTCGGTGCCGTCCGCCCGGACCGCGGCCGGACCGCTCACCGCGAGCAGGGCGGCGTCCACGCTGTCGTCGTAGCGGATCCAGAGCACCCGGGCGGCCCAGGGGCCGGGCGCACCGTCGGCCGGGAAGGTGACCGCGGGGGTGCGGACCGTTCCGTCGGGGGTGCGCAGGATGTGCGCGGCGGTGAGGACGAGGCCGGGGGCGATGAGGCAGCCGGTGCCGAAGGAGCCGGGGCCCGTTCCGTCGCTCCCGCGCACCTGCACCACACGATCGAACTTCACCGCCACCCCCCGGGGCCGGGACTCCGTACCCGGGCCGTCGCGCCCTCAGCCGTCGTTGTCGCCGATCTCCAGATCCCCGCCCGAACCGGACCGGGGGTGCAGGGTGAGCTGGATGCGGTGGGTGGTGCTCTGCGCCCGGTCCCGCTTGCCGTCCACGGCCACCACGCCGAAGCGCAGGGAGCCGCCGGCGGATCCGGTGCGAGTCAGCTGCACCGCGAGTTCGACGGTGACCTCGCCGACCCTGAAGCGGACGTCGGAGCCGTCGGCCTCGCGCTGGGCGGCGGTCAGTTGCCTGCGCAGCAGCCGTACGGCATCCGTCAGGTCGAGGCCGTCGCCCTCGGCCGTGTCTCCCTCGCCCACCGGACCCCCTGTGCTCGACCGAGTTGCCACAGAGTGCCACAGCAGTACCGGATCATGAAGGCGATCCGCCCCGATCAGCTTGAATTCGCGGCCAGTTGGCGCGCCAACGCCCCCAGGAACTCTACGACGGCCCCCGGCCCCGGCACCGACAGGTCGGCGCGCTCGGCCAGTTCGGGCACCTCCGCGCTGCCGCTGCAGATCAGCAGGCCCGGGGTGCCGTCGGGGCCCTCGGTGCGGAGCTTCTCCACGGCGGCGAAGGCGGCGAGGTCGCCGAGGTCGTCGCCCGCGTAGAGCACGGACTCGGCGCCGGTCTCGCGCACGTACTGGGTGAGCGCCACGCCCTTGTCCATGCCGGACGGGCGCAGCTCCAGCACCAGGCGGCCCGGTTCGACGATCAGTCCGTGCCGGGCGGCGAGCTCGCCCAGGGGGCCGCGCAGGGCCTCGAAGGCGGCCTGCGGGTCGGCGGCGCGGCGGGTGTGGACGGCGAGCGCCTGCCCCTTCTCCTCTATCCAGGTGCCGTGCCAGGAGTCGAACCTGTCCAGTACGCCGGGGAGTTCGGCGCGCACGGCGGCGACGCCGGGGTGCGGGGCTGGGGCGCGGACGGTGCCGGAGACGGCGTCCCAGCGCTCGGCGCCGTAGTGGCCGAGGACGACGAGGTGATCCAGTCCGGCGACCCCGGCGAAGCCGCCGTGGCGCACCGCGACGCCGGCCGGGCGGCCGGTGATCACGGCGATCGAGGCGACCCTGGGGGCGAGTGCGGCCAGTGCCTCCACGGCGCCGGGGTGGGCGCGGGCCTGTTCGGGGTCCGGGACGATGTCGGCGAGCGTTCCGTCGAAGTCGAGTGCGATGACTGCGCGGTCGGGGCGGGCGAGGAGGGCGGCGAGGCCCTCCCGGCCGGCGGGGGTGGTCGGGGCCGGCAGGGGTGGGGTGTGCGGGTGGCTGCCCATGGGGCGAGCCTAAGGGCTGTGGGCCAAAGCGGGGGGCGGTCCGGCCCACAGCCCCCGAACCCCGCTCCCTGATCACCTGATCACTGCTTGGCAGGTCCGCGCCCAAGGCAGAATCGCCCCATGCCTCGCACGCCGAACACCCGTCGTCCCCGTGCCCCGCTCACTCCCGCGGACGAGCCCGCCGGTCTGCGGGGGCTGCTGTTTCTCCCGTTCCGGCGTCAGACCTGGCGATATGCGCTGTACGGCCTCCTGCTGCCACTCGCGCTGGGCCTGGTCCTGGCCTTGCAGTACCCAATGAAGGCCGCCCAGGACCACGGTCACCAGCCACTCGGTTCGCTGATTCTGCTTCTCATCCTGGTCGTGGTCGCCGTGGTCGGCCCCGGCTTCGAGCGTGTGCGTGCCCGGTTCTGGCTGGGCGAGGAGATCGGCCGCCGCGCCGGGGACAAGCGCTTCGTCCGCCATGCCGTGTTCTTCGTACTCAACATGCTCGTGGGCGCGCTCGGGTTCGCCGCCGTAGCCGGCTGGCTGCTCGTCTCCGCGCGCAACCTCACTTATCCGGTGTGGGGCTGGCGCCCCTACCCGGACCCGGCGTGGGGCGGCCCTCATCCGATCGGCGTGGTCGCCCTGCACTTCGCGGCAGGCGTGGTGACCTTCTTCGCCGGTCCGTGGGTCATCGTGCGGCTGGCCGGGCTGCAGGTCCACCTGGCGCGTCGGTTCATCGGTTCGGGTCAGGCCGGCTGACCGGCCGCGCCGGTGTGGCGTACCACTGCGGCGGTGTACCCGTGCGGAACGGCCACCATGTCCACGGTCCGGTCCACGATGATCCCCGGCCCCACGCACCCGCCGCGCATCACCGCGCGGCCCCCGGCCGTCCTGCGGGCCGTCCGCCGTGCGGCCGGCGCCGCGTCCGGGGCACCGTCCTCGGCGAGCAGGGCCGCGCCTGCTCCCACCGTCGTTCCGGAAAGCGCGTAGACGACCAGATCGCCGCACCGGTCCCAGGAGAAGTGCACCGGCTCCGCCGCCTCCGCAGCCGCCACGCTGTCGTGCAGCCGTGCGCACAGCGGACAGGTCCCGTCCAGGACGGCGATCCGACCGGGTGGACACCCGAGGCGGGCGGCGGCGAGCAGCCTCAGCCCACCACGGACCACGGCGAACCGGCGTCGTGCCGCGCCCGGTTCGAGCCCGTCGTACACCCCGTGTTCCGCCGCTGTGAGTGCGTCGGTACCGGCGGCCTCGGCGGCCGGGCCCTGTTCGGACAGCAGCAGGGTCCACACCTGAGCCCCCTTGGCCGGCCGGCCGGGCCGCACGGGAGGCGCGGTGAGGTCGAGCACGGCCCCGGGAAGGAGACGGCCGTACGGTTTCGCGGCTCCCCCGGCCCAGGGCGATTGCCTCATCGGGAGGGGCGACGGCCTGCTCGCCCGCATCCGTTCCGGCGTCCAGCGGTAGGGGGGTTCACCGGCGGGCCCCGTGTCGGATGTCACCGCCGCCCCCGCCTGGCCTCCCGCACCCGCCGCAGCCGGTTCACCGTCACCGGGTCCGCCTCCAGCGCCCGCCGGTCGTCGAGCAGGGCGTTCAGCAGCTGGTAGTAGCGGGTCGGGGAGATGCCGAGCCGCTCCCTGATCGCCCGCTCCTTCGCCCCCGGGCCCGCCCACGACTGCCGCTCGACGGCCAGGACCGCGCGGTCCCGGTCGGAGAGTCCGGCAGGAGGGGCGGGCTCGGCGGGGCCGTTCGGGGGGAGGGCGGTCATATCAGCCAATATATTGCGCGGGCGGCGGGCCGCTACTCCGCGTTCTCCGCGGCCGTCGACTCCTGCGCGATGTGTTCGAGCACGCTCCCGGGGTTGGCGCCCGGCTGGACCGCCTTGCCGATGTTCTGCTTGATCGACTCACTGGCCTGGGCCCAGGAGGTCTTGCCGAACGGGTAGAACTCCGCGTTGGGCAGCGTGGCCAGGAACTTGTGCAGCGGCTTGAACCTGGGGTCGTCCTCCATCGCGGCCGACGCGCTGTCGGTGACCGGCAGCAGGTCGTAGGTGTCGGCGAACTCGATCACGTTCTTGTCGCTGAACATGAAGTCGAAGAACTTGCCGATCTCGACCCGGTGGTCGTTCTGCTTGAACCCCATGATCCAGTCGGCGACGCCCATCGACTCCTTGATGGGGCCGTCGGTGCCGGGCAGCTGCACCATGCCGACGTCCACGCCCTGCTTCTCGGCCTCCTCCATCAGGGTCGGGTGGCCGTTGAGCATGCCGACCTCGCCCTTGGTGAACGCCGCGAAGGCCTTGGCCCGGTCGAGCTTGCCCGGGGCGACCGGGCCGACGAGACCCTTGTCGACGAGGTTCGACTTCAGCCAGTCGAAGGTCTTCACGTTCTCGACCGAGTCGATGTCGTACGAGCCGACGTCGTCGGTGTAACCGCCGCCGCCGCTGAGCAGCCACATCATGGTCTCGGCCTGGGACTCCTCCTGGCCCAGCGGCAGCGCGAAGGGGTAGGACACCCCGCGCTGCTTGAGCGCCGCGGCGTCGGCGGCTATGTCGTCCCAGGTCTGCGGGGCGTGCAGACCCGCCTTGGAGAAGAGCTGCTTGTTGTAGAAGAGCAGCCGGGTGCTGGCGACGAACGGCAGCCCGTACTGGATGCGGTTGACCCGGCCGGCCTCCGCGAGCTTCGGCAGGAAGTTCGCCTGGGTCGGGATGCTGAGCATCTGGTCGGCGGAGTAGAGCTTGCCGGCCTTGGCGTAGTCCGCGTACGCGCCGATCTGCGCGATGTCGGGGGCCTTTCCGGCCTTCACCATCTCGGCGACCTTGCGGTCGATGTCCGTCCACGGCAGGACGGTCACGTCGACCTTGATGCCGGGGTGGGACGCCTCGAAGCTCCGGGCGACCCCGTCCCAGTACGTGTCGGACTTGTTCGCCTCGCCGGTGCCGTAGTCGGCCGCGACGAGCTTCAGTGTGACGTCGCCCGAGCCGCTCTCACCGCCGCAGCCCGACAGCGTGGCCGTCATCCCCAGTGCGGCGACAATCGCCGTCAGTCCCAAGTAACGCCGCTGCACAGCCCAGTCCGTCCTCGTTGATCACGCCATCCGCGGCACCCACGTCGGCATGGGGCCCTCCGGATGAGCTGCGATTTTCCCCCACCCCTCACCAGGAGGTCTACACCACACGGGTATCGCTTCCGCAACGCAGCCGCATTGCACCGGACGCGGAGCGGCTGCTAAGGAGGTCTCGGCCGGACACCCGGACACCGCGGTGTCGCCGGACCTCCCAGCCATCCGCCAGCCGCAAGGAGCCGTCCAGCATGTCCCGTACCGCAGCAGAAATTGCCACCCAGCCCAGCTGCTGGCGACGTGCCGCCGAGGCGGGTGCGGTCTTCGACGGACTGCCGCGTCCGGGCGAGCGGGTCGCCGTGACCGGGTGCGGCACCTCCTGGTTCATGGCCATCGCCTACGCCGCGCTGCGGGAGGCGTCCGGGCAGGGCGAGACGGACGCCTACGCCTCGTCGGAGTTCCCCGCCGGGCGGGCGTACGACCGGGTCGTGGCCATCACCCGCTCGGGCACGACCAGCGAGGTGCTGGCGCTGCTGGGCGAGCTGCGCGGGCGGACGGCCACGGTCGCGCTGACGGCCGACCCGAAGACCCCGGTGATGGAGGCCGCCGACACCGTGGCCGTCCTGGACTGGGCGGACGAGGAGTCCGTCGTCCAGACCCGCTTCGCCACCACCGCGCTGGCCTTCCTGCGGGCCGGCCTGGAGGCGGCGGGCCCGCTGCCTGCCGGGGTGAAGACGGTCGCCGAGGCCGCCGTGGACGCGGAGCTGGCGGTGACCGAGCCGCTGGACGAGGCGGTGGTCGCGGCCGAGCAGTGGACGTTCCTGGGGCGCGGCTGGACGTACGGGCTCGCGCAGGAGGCCGGGCTGAAGATGCGCGAGGCGGCGGGTGCCTGGACCGAGTCGTACCCCGCGATGGAGTACCGCCACGGCCCGATCGCCATCACCGGCCCGCACCGGGTCGCCTGGGTCTTCGGCGCCCTGCCCGAGGGGCTCGCGGGCGAGGTGGCCGCCGTCGGCGGGACGCTCGTCGCGCACCGCTCCGCCGATCCGATGGCCGACCTGATCCGGGCGCAGCGGCTCGCGGTGGTCCTCGCCGAGTCCAAGGGGTACGACCCGGACCACCCGCGCAACCTCTCGCGCAGCGTGATCCTGCCGGGCGCGTAAAGGTTCCGTACCCGCCGACCGCCGGTTGCGGACGGATGTCGGCGGGTTGCGGCCGTGTTGCGCCCCCGACTTTTGTATGGATGCGCAACAAACAGCGATAGTGGACTAGACCTTTTGGGGTTCGTCGGGCGAAACTGTTTCCCGTGAAACACGTCATCGCCCTCGATGTGGGCGGCACCGGAATGAAGGCCGCACTGGTCGGGGCCGACGGCACCCTGCTCCACGAGGCACGGCGCGCCACCGGCAGGGAGCGCGGTCCCGACGCCGTCGTGGAGTCGGTCCTCGCCTTCGCCGCGGATCTGCGCGCGCACGGCGAGGAGCACCTCGGCGAGAGCGCCCTCGCGGCCGGCGTCGCCGTGCCCGGCATCGTCGACGCCGAGAACGGCGTCGCCGTCTACGCGGCGAACCTCGGCTGGCGCGACGTACCCATGCGCCGGCTGCTCGGCGAACGGCTCGGCGGCGTACCCGTGGCCCTCGGCCACGACGTCAGGACCGGCGGGCTCGCCGAGGGCCGGATCGGCGCGGGCAAGGGCGCCGACCGCTTCTTCTTCGTGCCGCTGGGCACGGGCATCGCCGGCGCCATCGGCATCGCGGGCCGCATCGAGGCCGGCGCCCACGGCTACGCGGGCGAGATCGGCCACATCGTGGTCCGGCCGGACGGCCCGGACTGCCCCTGCGGCCAGCGCGGCTGTCTGGAGACCCTGGCCTCCGCGGCCGCCGTCAGCCGCGCCTGGGCCGCCGCGTCCGGCGACGCGAAGGCCGACGCTGCCGACTGCGCCAAGGCCGTCGAATCGGGCGACCCGAAGGCCGTCGAGGTGTGGCGCGACGCGGTCGACGCCCTCTCCGCCGGACTCGTCACCGCGCTCACCCTGCTGGACCCCCGCACGATCATCATCGGTGGCGGTCTCGCCGAGGCGGGGGAAACCTTGTTCACACCACTCCGTGCGGCCGTCGAGGAACGCGTCACGTTCCAGAAGCTGCCCCACATCGTCCCGGCGGCCCTCGGGGACACCGCCGGATGCCTGGGCGCAGGGCTGCTCGCCTGGGATCTTCTCTCCACGGAGGTATCCGCCTGATGGCCGGACGCGCAGAAAGCACCGTTCTCGCAGGTGCCCGGGTGGTACTCCCCACCGGCACCGTCGAGAACGGCCGGGTGATCGTCGAGGGCACCCGCATCGCCGGCAGTTCGGCACAGGACGCCCCGGTCGTCGACCTCTCCGGTCACTGGGTCGTGCCCGGCTTCGTGGACATGCACAACCACGGCGGCGGTGGCGGCTCCTTCACCTCCGGCACCGTGGAGGACGTCCTCACCGGCGTCCGCACCCACCGCGAGCACGGCACCACCACCCTGGTCGCCTCCACCGTCACCGGCGAGATGGACTTCCTCGCCGAACGGGCCGGCATCCTCTCCGAGCTCGTCGAGCAGGGCGACCTCGCCGGAATCCACTTCGAGGGCCCCTTCATCTCGCCGTGCCGCAAGGGCGCCCACAGCGAGGAGCTGCTGCGCCACCCGGACCCGGCCGAGGTCCGCAAGCTGATGGACGCCGCCCGCGGCACCGCGAAGATGTTCACCCTCGCCACCGAACTTCCCGGCGGCATCGAGTCCGTACGGCTGCTCGCCGAGCACGGTGTCATCGCCGCCATCGGCCACACCGACGCCACGTACGAGCAGACCGTCGAGGCGATCGACGCGGGTGCCACCGTCGCCACGCACCTCTACAACGCGATGCCGGCCCTCGGCCACCGCGCGCCCGGCCCGATCGCCGCCCTCCTGGAGGACGAGCGGATCACGGTCGAGCTGATCAACGACGGCACGCATCTGCACCCGGCCGCCCTGGAACTGGCCTACCACCACGCCGGCGCCCACCGCGTCGCGCTGATCACCGACGCCATGGACGCGGCCGGCTTCGGCGACGGGGAGTACCAGCTGGGCCCGCTCGCCGTCGAGGTCAGGGACGGCGTCGCCCGGCTCGTCGAGGGCGGCTCCATCGCGGGCTCCACCCTCACCCTGGACACCGCCTTCCACCGGGCCGTCACCATCGACCGCATCCCGGTCGGCGACGTGGTGCAGTCCATCTCCGCCAACCCGGCACGGCTCCTCGGCGTGTACGACCGGGTCGGCTCGCTGGAGCCCGGCAAGGACGCCGACCTCGTCGTCCTGGACGAGGAGTTCCGGCTCAGGGGCGTCATGCGCAAGGGCGAGTGGATCATCCGGCCGCAGACCGGCCGATGACCGCGCCGGCCCGCCGATGACCGCGGCCGGGCTACGTAACGAAGAGACGGCGGTTGGCCCGGAGGTCTGGGCCGACCGTCGCCCTTTTGGCATGATCGCCAGGGAAACAGACGGGGAAAGCGCGTTCTGGCAAGGGATCCGCGCTCCACACGGATCGAGGGGGCGGCCGAGGTGATCCTCACGGTCACGCTGAACACGGCACTCGACCTGACGTACGGCGTCCCGGCACTCGTCCCGCACTCCAGCCACCGGGTCACCGACCTCTCCGAGCGCCCCGGCGGCAAGGGCGTCAACGTCGCCCGGGTGCTGGCCGCCCTCGGCCACGAGAGCGTCGTCACCGGCTTCGCCGGAGGCGCCACCGGAGCCGTCCTGCGCGCGCTGCTCGCCGCCCTCCCGGCCGGCCCCGCGACCGTCACCGACGCGCTCGTCCCCGTGTCCGGCGACACCCGCCGCACCCTGGCCGTCGTCGACCGGGCCACCGGCGACACCACCCAGTTCAACGAACCCGGACCGCACGTCACCGCCGACGAGTGGACCGCCTTCCTCGCCTCGTACGGGAACCTGCTCGCCACGGCCGACGCGGTCGCCCTGTGCGGCAGCCTGCCGCCCGGCATCCACGTCGGCGCCTACGCCGAACTGGTCCGCCTCGCCCGCGCCGCCGGTGTCCCCGTCCTGCTCGACACCAGCGGCGAGCCGCTGCGCCGCGGCATCGCCGCCCGCCCCGACCTGATCAAGCCGAACGCCGACGAGCTGGCCCAGCTCACCGGCTCCCGCGACCCCCTGCGGGCCACCCGCGACGCCCGCCGCCGCGGCGCCCACGGGGTGATCGCCTCCCTGGGCCCCGACGGCATGCTGGCGGTCGCCTCCGGCGGCAGCTGGCAGGCGTCCCCGCCCGCGCCCGTGAAGGGCAACCCGACCGGGGCAGGCGACTCCGCGGTGGCCGGACTGCTGTCCGGACTCGTGGAGGGCCTGGACTGGCCGGACCGGCTGCGACGGGCGGTGGCACTGTCGACGGCGACCGTGCTCTCCCCCACGGCCGGTGAGTTCGACCGTGCGGCGTACGAGGAACTGCTGCCGCGCGTCCGTATCGAGGAACACGCACCCGGAGCGGCCTGAGCGCCGCTCCCCCACCGGGTCCTCCCACGGGCCCGAGGAATCGACAGAGGTCCGCAATGCCGCTCGTCACCACCGGTGAACTCGTCTCCGCCGCACAGGCCCGGGGACGCGGAATCGCCGCCTTCAACGTCATCACGCTGGAGCACGCGGAGGCCATCGCCACCGGTGCGGAGCGCGCCGGGGCCCCCGCCATCCTGCAGATCTCCGAGAACGCCGTGAAGTTCCACGGCGGCCGGCTCGGCCCCGTCGCGGCGGCCGCCGCAGCCGTCGCCCGCTCCTCCACCGCCCCGCTCGCCCTCCACCTCGACCACGTCGAGTCCGTGGAACTGCTCCACCAGGCGCACGACGAGGGCTTCGGCTCGGTGATGTTCGACGCCTCCAAGCTGGGCTACGAGGAGAACGTGCGGGCCACCGCCGCCGCGGTCGCCTGGGGCCACGGGCGTGGCATCTGGATCGAGGCCGAGCTCGGCAAGGTCGGCGGCAAGGAGGGCGAGGCCCCGCTCGACGCCCACGCCCCCGGCGTACGCACCGACCCGGCCGAGGCCGCCGCGTACGTCGCCGCCACCGGCGTCGACGCGCTCGCCGTCGCCGTCGGCTCCTCTCACGCCATGACCGAGCGCACCGCCGCCCTGGACCACGGGCTGATCGGCCGGCTGCGCGACGCCGTTCCCGTCCCGCTGGTGCTGCACGGCTCCAGCGGCGTCCCGGACGAGGAGATCCGCCGGGCGGTCACGGCCTCCGGCATGGTCAAGATCAACGTGGGCACGGCGCTGAACACCGCGTTCACCGGAGCCGTCCGCGCCCACCTGGCCGAGCACACCGCGGGCGTGGACCCGCGCAAGTACATCGCCCCGGGCCGCGAGGCGATGGCCGCGACGGTGGCCGGCTTCCTCGCCCTGATGGGCTGAGCGTCCGGGACGCCGACGGCCCCCTCACCGAGAATGGCGAGGGGGCCGTCGTGCGTACGGGCGGGGCGGGTCAGCGCGTCTGGTGACCGGCCTTCAGCGACAGCTGGTCCAGATTGGCGTCGCACTGGTCGCCGTCGTTGCAGGAGATCATCAGGGTGTTCGGGCCCTTGGTGAGGTTGACGTAGGCGTACGTCGTCGTCCACCCCTTCTCCAGATCGCCCTCGGGGGCGTTGGCGAAGTTCTTCATGTTGATGGAGCGCGGGTCCTCGGAGTTCACCGTCAGGGACGTCTTGGCGTCCTTGCCCGGCACGCCGTACGTCACGAACAGCGTGTACTCGCCGGCCTGCGGCACCTCGACCGACCAGGTCGCCGACCTGCCGACCGCGTTGAGGTTGATGTACTGCCCGTTGTTGCTCTTGGCGCCCTTGACGGTGTTGTCGAGCCCCGCGTCACCGCCGAGCTTCAGCGAGGCCGCGTCCTGCTTCGGGAGCTCGACGGGAGCCTCGGAGCTGGCGCTCTGCTCGGGCTTCGGGGACTCCTCGACCTGTCCGGCCGCACCGGAGGAGGTCGCGGCGTCGTCCTTCTTCTCGCCCTTGTCGCCGTCGCCCGTCATCAGCGCGGCGCCGATGCCGATGAGCACGACCGCGACCACCGCGACCGCGCCGATCAGCAGGCCCTTGGTGTTGGGTCCGCCCTTGCCGGGGCCGCCGCCACTGCCGCGGCCGCCCTGGTGCGGCACCTGCGCGGTGGGGGCGCCACCGGGGTACGTCTCCGGGGCCGCGTACTGCGCGTTCGGCTGGCCGTACTGCTGGTTCGGCTGGCCGTAGGGCGCCTGCGGCTGCCCGTACGCCTGCTGCTGCGGCACCTGCTGGCCGTACTGGCGCTCGCCGACGGTCCGCACCTGGTTGTACGAGGTCCGCGGCACGCCCGGCTGCGCGGCGGGACCCGGGTAGCCGTAGCCGCCCTGACCACCCGGCGGCTGTGCGCCGGCTGCCCGCCCGTCCTCGTAGAGGTAGCCGAACGGATCGTCGTCCTCGGGTGTGCTCGCGCCGTTGTTCCCGGCCATCCCTGGGTCACTCCTCACCATGTCGCCAGCCGTCGCCGTATGCAGTCAGCCGTCGCCGACCGGCCGAGCCTACCCCGAACGGCCGTCACCAAGAATTGCCGGAGGTGCGGCGGGAACCGGGGTGGGGTACACGCGGAACCCGCGGTGCGACGCACCGGCGAACGTCAGCCGGCCCTGCGGTGAACCTTCGACCGGGACCGCTTCTCGACGTACATCCGCTGGTCGGCGGAGCGCAGCACCTCTTCGGCGGTCATCCCGCAGGCGGCCCAGCCGATGCCGAAACTCGCCCCGACCCGCACCGCCCGGCCGTCGACCCGAATGGGCGGAATGATGGCGTTACGCAGGCGTACGGCCAGGTCCGCGGCGTCCGCCGCCCCGAGCCCGTCCGCGAGAACGACGAATTCGTCACCCCCGAGCCGGGCGACGGTGTCCCCGTCGCGGACACACGTGGTGAGCCGCCGGGCCACCTCGATGAGAACCGCGTCACCCGTGTGGTGGCCGAACCGGTCGTTGATCGACTTGAAGCCGTCGAGATCGCAGAAGAGGACCGCGAGCCCCTTCGACCCGTCGTCGCCCGACGTGTCGGGTGCGACGGAATGCACATGGTGGTCGTACGGGGCGACGCTCCGCCCGGCGTCGAACGCCTCGGAGGGGAAGCCGTGCACCCGGGCCTCGTCGACATCGCCGTACGCCGCGTCGAGCGCCTCGACGTCCGTGGACGCCACCGAGTGCGGACGCTCGCACAGCCGGGCGCCGAGCCGGGCCCGCAGCTCCGCGCTGTTGGGCAGCCCGGTCAGGGCGTCGTGCGAGGCGCGGTGCGCGAGGTTCAGCTCGTGGCGCTTGCGCTCCTCTATGTCCTCGACGTGCGTCAGCAGGAAGCGGGGCCCGTCCGCGGTGTCCGCGACGACGGAGTTGCGCAGCGAGACCCAGAGACAGCTGCCGTCCCTGCGGCCCAGCCGCAGCTCGGCGCGGCCGCCCTCGGCGGAGGTCCTGAGCAGGGTGCCGATGTCCTCGGGGTGGACCAGGTCGGCGAAGGAGTAGCGGCGCAGCACCGAGGCGGGGCGGCCCAGCAGCCGGCACAGGGCGTCGTTGGTGCGCAGCAGCCGGCCGTGCTGGTCGCCGCCCAGCTCGGCGATGGCCATGCCGCTGGGGGCGTACTCGAAGGCCTGGCGGAAGGATTCCTCACTGGCCCGCAGCGCCTGCTGCTCGCGCTCCAGGCGGACCAGGGCGCGCTGCATGTTTGCCCGGAGCCTGGCGTTACTGATCGCAATGGCCGACTGGGACGCGTACATCTGGAGCGCCTCGCGGCCCCAGGCACCGGGCCGGCGGCCGTTGCGGGGGCGGTCGACGGATATGACGCCGAGGAGATCGAGGCCGCCGCCCGAGGCGTACATCGGTGCGTAGAGCCGGTCCTGTGGGTGCCACTCGTCCTCGAAGCGGGGTTCGGGGCCCTCGGTGTGCCACTGCGGGACGTCGTCGTCGAGGAGGACCCATCCGTCGGTGTGGGGTATGAAACGGAGCTCGTCCCATATCTCGCCCATGCCCAGCCGGCGCTCCCAGGATTCGCGGGAGCCGACGCGGCCGGTGATCAGGGCCTCGGCGGCGCTGTTGCCGGCGAAGGCGGCGACCACGAGGTCACCGTCGGGGCGGACGAGGTTGACGCAGGCAAGCTCGTAGCCGAGACCGGCGACGATTCCGTCGGCGACGGTCTGCAGTGTGTCGGCCAGGCTCCGCGCCGTGTTGAGATCGGCCACGGCCTGATGCAGCTGCCGCATCGTCGCAAGACGGACGTACGGCTCCGACTCGGCCTCCATCGCTCGCACTCCCCGAGACCTCGACAGCACTCCAGATTTCATATCGACGTACCTGACGTACTTACTGCAGTGTCACGGCCACTGAATCACAGTGAGCTGTGCACCCGGTACACAGGGTCAACAAATATTGCGCTCTGTGACTCAAGTCACAACAGATGGTGAAGGGTCCCGGTCTCGCCCCCAAGTGGTCCGTCCTTTTCTTGAACGCAAAAACGCAAATCCTCCGGCGGACCCGCCCGGGACGGCAGGTCCTAGGACCTGGCTGGTCCCCTGGCCCGATGCGGGGCCCCACCGTACGCGGCTAGCGTTCCCGGTGTGTTGCAGACGAAGCCCCCAGTCCCGCGTACCGAGCCCGTCCCCCATGCTGAGGGGGTGAGCAACGACGAGTTCCGCGGCGCCCTTTCCCGGCTGGCAGCCGGAGTGGTGCTGATCACCGCCCAGGAGCCGCCGCTCGACGAGCACGGCCGCGGCGAGGACGTCGGCATGACGGCGACCGCCTTCATGTCGGTGTCGCTCGACCCGCCCCTGGTCATGGTGAGCCTGCGCAACGACTCCCGGATGGACGACCTGCTGGCGGAACAGCCGCTGTGGGCCGTGTCCGTACTGTCGGAGAGCCAGCGGCACATCGCGGGACGGTTCGCCATGAAGGGCCGGATCAGCGACCGGCTGCTCTTCGAGGACATCCCCTATGTACGGGGAGAGGTGACCGGCGCACCGCTGGTCGGGGGCGCGCTCGCGACACTGGAGTGCCGCACCGAGCAGCGGATCGTGGCGGGTGACCACACGCTGGTGATCGGCCGGGTGCTCGGCGCGCAGCTGCCGAGCGGCGACGGCGGGCCGCTGGCGTACTTCCGCGGGCGCTACCGGCAGCTGGGCTGAACCGGACCGGCCGCGGGCCGCCCGCTACCAGTCGCGGCCGGAGCGGCCGCGCTTGGTGTCGGCGCGCTGCTTCTTCTCGCGCAGCCGGCGTTCGTTGATCCCGCGCGGGATCTTGCGCTTCACGCGCGGCTTGGGGGGCGGCGCGGTGGCCTCGGCCAGCAGGGCGGTGAGCCGCACGGCGGCCGTCTCACGGTTGCGCCACTGCGAGCGGTGCTCCGAGGAGCGGACCGAGACCACGCCGTTGACCAGCCGGTTCGCCAGCCGCTCCAGCGCACGTTCCTTCCACACCTCGGGCAGCGACTCGGTCGCCGCGAGGTCGAAGCGCAGCTCCACCTGGGAGTCGCTGGTGTTGACGTGCTGTCCCCCGGGCCCGGAGGACCGCGAGAAACGCCACATGAGCTCGGCCTCCGGCAGGAGGACGGCACCGCGGATGACATAGGGCCCGGACATGACACCCATGTTCCCTGTCCCACCGGGGGTACGTCACCTTCTTTTGACGCGCCCCTGACGCATCCCGTCCGCCGTCTGCCGCGCCCCGTCATCAGTTCGGTAAAGAAAGTAAAGGCGGAAGGAACCTCACGGTCCCCTGCCTGCGTTATGAACTGTGACGGTAGCTTCGTGATGGCACGAAGCCCGCACCCGAAGATGAAAGGGACTTCCCATGGCAGTAAGCCTGTCCAAGGGCGGCAACGTCTCCCTCACCAAGGAGGCCCCCGGCCTCACCGCCGTCACGGTCGGCCTCGGCTGGGACGTCCGTACCACCACCGGCACCGACTTCGACCTCGACGCCTCGGCGATCGCGGTCAACACGGCGGGCAAGGTCTTCTCCGACGGCCACTTCGTCTTCTTCAACAACAAGTCGACGCCGGACCAGACCATCGTGCACACCGGTGACAACGTCACGGGTGAGGGCGAGGGCGACGACGAGCAGATCAACGTCAACCTGGCGGGCCTGCCGGCCGACATCGACAAGATTGTCTTCCCGGTGTCGATCTACGACGCCGAGACCCGCAGCCAGAACTTCGGCCAGGTGCGGAACGCCTACATCCGCATCCTCAACCAGGCCGGCGGCGCCGAGATCGCGCGCTACGACCTGAGCGAGGACGCCGCCACCGAGACCGCCATGGTCTTCGGCGAGCTCTACCGCAACGGCGCCGAGTGGAAGTTCCGTGCCGTCGGCCAGGGTTACGCCTCGGGCCTGCGCGGCATCGCGCAGGACTTCGGCGTCAGCCTCTGACGTCCAGCACCCAGCCCCACCGAAGCCCCCGGCCGAACGTCCTGCGGCCGGGGGCTTCGGCGTGCCCGTATACCACTGATCGCGCCCAACGGGGCGCACGCCACGCGTGTTTGCCCAATCGAAGGAAGTCCGCCGGATAGCGGACACAGTCCTGCCCCAGTCGGACAAGAACTGGTCAAAGAATTGTGAGGTAATTGTTGGTACACCGTCAAAGCTGGTCATTCGGTGGCACGCTCTCCGCTCGTAACCCCCCACGGAACGAGCAACGGAGAAAGCATGACCCCCCACATGAACACCCGTCGCGCCGCAGCCCTGGCCGCCGTGGCCGCGATGGTCGTCGTCGGAGTGCAGACGGGTGCGGCGAACGCCGACCCGAACACCCCCGGTGACGGTCCCTCCGCTTCTCCCCGCACCACCTCGCCCGCCTTCAACAGCGCCTCCGCACGGACGTCCGCCATCAAGTCGGCCCAGAGCGACGCCTCTTCGACCGCCGACTCGCTGGGGCTCGGCAGCCAGGAGAAGCTGATCGCCCGTGACGTGATCAAGGACGCCAAGGGCACCGTCCACACCCGCTACGAGCGCACCTACGCCGGGCTGCCCGTCCTCGGCGGCGACCTCGTCACCCACACCACGGGCAACGGCAAGCTCAAGAGCGTCACCAAGGCGACGAACGCCAAAATATCCGTGCCGTCCACGACGGCGAAGATCAAGACGGTGGCCGGCGCCCGCAAGGTGATCTGGGCGGGAGGCTCCAAGCCCGTCCTCGCCCTGGAGTCGGTGAAGACCGGCGTGCAGAAGGACGGCACCCCGAGCCGCAAGCGCATCATCACCGACGCCACCACCGGCAAGGTCCTGCACAGCTACGAGGAGATCGAGACCGCCGGCGTCGGCAACAGCCAGTACAGCGGCAAGGTCGACCTGACCACCACCGCGTCCGGTTCCGGCTTCGAACTGACCGACGGCGACCGCGGCGGCCACAAGACGTACGACCTCAACCAGGGCGAGAGCGGCACCGGCGACCTCGTCACCGACGACGACGACACCTGGGGCGACGGCACCGGCAACGACCGCCAGACCGCCGCCGTCGACGCCCACTACGGCGCCGCGCAGACCTGGGACTTCTACAAGTCGGCGCTCGGCCGCGACGGCATCGCCGGTGACGGCAAGGCCGCCTACTCCCGGGTCCACTACGGCGACGCGTACGTCAACGCGTTCTGGGACGACAGCTGCTTCTGCATGACGTACGGCGACGGCGCCGACAACAAGAGCGCCCTCACCGGCCTCGACGTCGCCGGCCACGAGATGAGCCACGGCCTGACCGCCTCCACCGCCAACCTCGACTACGTCGGCGAGTCCGGCGGCCTCAACGAGGCCACCAGCGACATCTTCGGCACCTCGGTGGAGTTCTTCGCCGACAACGCCACCGACGTCGGCGACTACCTCATCGGCGAGAAGATCGACATCAACGGCGACGGCACCCCGCTGCGCTACATGGACCAGCCCAGCAAGGACGGCGGCTCGGCCGACTACTGGGACAGCAGCGTCGGTGACCTGGACGTCCACTACTCGTCCGGTGTCGCCAACCACTTCTTCTACCTGCTGGCCGAGGGCAGCGGCGCGAAGACCATCAACGGCGTCGACTACGACTCCCCCACCTCCGACGGCTCCACCGTCACCGGCATCGGCCGGGACAAGGCCGTCCAGATCTGGTACAAGGCCCTCTCCGAGTACATGACGTCGACCACCGACTACGCGGCCGCCCGCGAGGCGACCGAGAAGGCGGCGACCGACCTGTACGGGGCGGACAGCGCCGAGCTCGCCTCGGTCAGCGCCGCCTGGGCCGGCGTCAACGTGAAGTAACACCCAACGCGTTGCCCCGGGAGCCGGTCAGCCGTCCGCGGCGGGCCGGCTCCTGCCGTACAGCCAGCTCTTCCACAGGTCCGACAGATCCTGCCCGGTCGTCTTCTCCACATAGGCGGTGAAGTCCGCCGTCGAGGCGTTGCCGTGCCGGTGCGCCTTCGTCCAGCCGGCCAGCAGCGCGAAGAACTCCTCGTCGTCGTCGACCGCCTCGCGGATCTTGTGGATCACCATGGCCCCGCGCCCGTACACCGGCTGCTCCGAGATGTCCGCGGCGCCGGGCGGATCCGCCGGCGGGAAGGCCCAGTTGGCGTCGTCGTCATAGGCCTCGTCGAAGGAGTCCTGGGCCGGGGTGTCCTCCTTCTCCTCCTCCCACAGCCACTCCGCGTACGTCGCCAGACCCTCGTTGAGCCACATGTCGCGCCAGGATTCGGGCGTGACGGAGTCGCCGAACCACTGGTGCGCCATCTCGTGGACGAGCAGCCCGATGCTCGGCGGCCCGGGGAAGAACGGCCGGTTCTGCGTCTCCAGCGCATAGCCCGCGTCGTCCTTGCGGTCCACGATCGCGCCGGTGGCGGAGAACGGGTACGGGCCGAAGTGCTCCGCCTCCCACTTCACGACCTCCGGGACGCGGGCCAGCGTGGCCGCGCTCGCCTTCGCCGACTCCGGGTCCACGGCGGTGAACACCGTGATGCCGCCCGCCATGACCGACGTCCTGGTCGTGAAGCGGCCGACGGCCAGGGTCGCGAGGTAGCTCGCCATGGGTTCGGCGGTGTGCCAGCGGTACGTGGTGCGGTCCCCCGAGGTCACCGGCGGGCCGGCCGGCACCCCGTTGGACACCGCCGCCAGTCCCTTGGGGACGCTGACCTTCAGGTCGTAGGAGGCCTTGTCGCCCGGGTGGTGGTTGCCCGGGAACCAGGCCATCGACCCGGTCGGCTCCCCGAGGGCGAGTGCGCCGTCATCGGTCGGCAGCCAGCCCTCCTCGGACCCGTCCGCGTCGGTGATGGTCCGCGGGGAGCCGGAGTAGCGCACGACGGTGCGGAACGTCTCGCCCTTGTGGAGCCGGTCCTCGACCCCGGCGTCCGTACGCAGCGTCAGCTCGTCGCCCGCCCGGTTGACCGCTGCCGGACGCCCCTCCACGGTCGCCGAATCGACGGTCAGCCCGGCCAGGTCGAGATTGAACGAGCTCAGGTCCTGGGTGGCCCGCGCGGTGATCTCGGCGGTTCCGCGCAGCGTCTGCTCGTCCGGGTCGACGTCGAGGGTGAGGTCGTAGTGCGTCACGTCGTAGCCGCCGTTGCCCAGCTTCGGGAAGTACGGATCGTGCACACCGGAGGCACCCGGCTTCCCCTCGACCCCGCCGGTCCCGGCGGTGCAGGCGGGGGCCAGGACCGCGAGGGCGAGCAGCAGGGCGGCCGCCCCTGCCGTGCGGGGGCCGCGGGCCATGCGGGATGCCGGAGGTCGATGATCCACACCGGTGATCCTATGTGCGGAATGTCGGAGTCCGGAGGCACCTGACCGGGGCGGGGAGCCCCGGCCCCCGGCCGTCAGAGCACCGCGATCCCCAACGGCCGCTCGCCCGCCGCCAGCCGGACCGGCGCGCTCTTCCCTGCGAGGTCCACGACCGTGATGCCGTTCCAGTACCCGTCCCGGGTGAAGCCGCCGGTGACGTACGCCGTGCGGCCGTCCCCGGAGACCGCCACGTCCTCGTGCGGACCGTCCAGCGGGACGACGCGCTCGGAGCCGTCCGGCTTCCGAACCGTCAGCGACGCCTCCTCGTCGTCGGAGGCGATCGGTCCGGTGCCGACGACGAGGAGCGTGCCGTCCGGGGCCAGGGCCGCACCGTGCTGGTGGGTGCCGGCCGTCATCGGCTCGATCGCGACCTTGCCGGTGCGCGGGTCGAGCACGGCCAGCCGCTCGCCCTCGAACGGCAGCAGCAGCTTCCCGTCCGCCGGCCGGACGACCGCGTAGTGCGGCTTCAGCCAGGAGCCGAGACCGCCCTCGGTGCCGTACGGAGCCACCTCCATGCGCCGGGTGCGCAGGGTGTCGGTGCGCACGGACGTCACGTCGAAGGAGTCGTGGCCGGTGGCGTACACCTCCGCGCCGTCGCGCGAGACGTCCACGTCGAAGGGACGGCGGCCGACCGGGGCGGTGCCGGTGACCTTCCGGGACCCGGTGTCGATCACCTCCAGCACCCCCTCGGCGCCGGGCACGTTGACGCCCACGTAGACGTGCCGGCCGTCGGGCGCCAGGGCGATGCCCATGCCGCCGCCGCGGTACTCGCCCGTGGTGACCGGCCCGGTCTCCGTCTCGTACGGGATCAGGGCCGGCCGGGTGCGGGTCCGGGTGTCGACGACCGCGACGCCCTCGGCGGTGGCCACCCAGGCCCGGCCGTCGTCCCCGACGACCAGACCGTAGGGGGCGGTGCCGACCTCGACCCGGTCGAACGCCCCGCGTTCCGGATCGACGAACGTCACCGTGTCCCCGCCGAAGTCGGCGACGAGCAGCGTGCCGTCGGGGGTGTTCCCGGCCGCCGCCGGAACCGAGGGGGTGACCGCCGGGCCCGTCGCGGCCGGGGTCTTCGCGGCGGCGCTCCCGTCCGGTGCGCCGGTGGTCCCGGTGGCGCAGCCGGCGAGCGCGGCCGCGGCGGCCAGCAGCAGCACCGCCCGCCGGGCCCTCACCGGGTGTCCTCCGCGTCCCGTGCGCCCCGCAGCAGCGCGGCGATCTCCGTGAAGCCGCGGCGTTCCGCGTGCGCCAGCGCCGTCACACCGTCGCCGTCCGGCAGCCCGGGCGTCGCGCCGGCGGCCAGCAGCAGTTCGACGATCTCCTGATGCGCCCGGCCGCCGTCGCCGAGGATCACGGCCTCCAGCAGGGCCGTCCAGCCCAGCCGGTTGACGTGGTCCACGTCGATGTCGGTGACCCGCAGCAGCTCCCGTACGTAGGCGACGTGGCCCCGCTCGCTCGCCGGGATCAGCGCGATCCCGCCGAACCGGTTGCGCAGCTTCAGGTCCGGACCGGCCGGCAGCAGCACGTGCAGCATCGCGACGCTGCCGGTGACCCCGGTGGCCAGCCAGGGGCTCTCCTCCCGGCTGTCCTGCGCGTCGGGGTCCGCGCCCGCGTCGACGAGCAGCCGGGCGGCCTCCACATGACCGCCGTGCACGGCCAGCAGCAGCGGGGTGCGCAGCTCCCCGTCGCGGACGTCCACCCGGGCGCCGCCCTCGACCGCGGTCCGCACGGAATCGGTGTCGCCGGTGCGTGCGGCGTCGAGCAGCTGCTGATCGAGGGCGTTCATGTCCGTCTCCCGTACGTGGTGGCGACTACTTGGCGAGGGCGGCGACGCCGGCCTCGGCGAACTTCTCGTCGAGGTCGCCGCTGGGCGCGCCGGCCACTCCGATACCCGCGACCGGAGCACCCTTGACCTGCACCGGGGCGCCGCCCGCGAGGAACAGGGTGCCAGGGATGTCCTTCAGGTTCGGGGTCTGGGTCAGCCGCTTGGCCAGCTCGGAGGTGGGGGCGTTCCACGACACGGCGGTGTACGCCTTCTTCTCGGCGGACTCGTACGCCTGCGGGCCCGCGCCGTCACCGCGCAGGGTCAGGATGGTGTTGCCGTTGCGGTCCACGACCGAGACGGCGACCCGCTGGTTCTCCTTCTCCGCGGCGTCCAGGGCGGCCTGCGCGGCCTTCGATGCGGCGTCCGCGGTCAGGTGCGTGGACTGCTGGAGGTTGCGGTTCGCGGTGTCCGCCTTGACGGTGGTCGCGGGGGCGGCGGCCGGGGCGGAGGCGTTCGCGGACATGGCGCCGAAGGTGCCGGCCCCGAGGGCGGCTGCGGCGACGGCACCGGTCAGGACACGGGTGCGCAGCGAGATCTTCTTCATGGTGAGCTCCTTCGGCGGGGGTGGTGCGTGGCTTCTGCGTTCTGTTTCCATCCTTGGGCCGGTTCCGGCTCCGAACGGTCGGCGTACCGGCTCGACAGCACATGCGGGACGGCTGACGGCCCCATCGGCCGATCGGTTGATGCGAAGACGCCCGTTCGGCGTGACGATGAAGGTCCGCGCAGGTCAGAAGCAGTTCCCGCGAGGGGGCCCGGTGAGGGGAAGGGGGACGGGGTGGAGCAGCGGAGGCGGCGGGCAGGAGACGCGGGGCGGGCCGGTGACCCCGGCAGCCGCGCCCTGGCCCTGCTCATGCACGCCGCGTTCTTCCTGCTGCTGGGCGCCTCGCTGACCCGGTTCCTGCTGCGGCACCCGGGCGAGACACGCACCCCGTGGATCATCGGCCTGTCCGTCGCCCTGGCCGTCCTGTATGTCCTCGGGCCGGTCCTCGGCTCCCGCCCGACCCCGCGCAGCCTGCTCTGGCTCGGGGTGCTGGTCGCCGTCTGGATGGTGCTCGTCGTCCTCGCGCCGAGCTTCGCGTGGTGCGCGGTCCCGCTCTTCTACACCGGGCTGCGCATCCTGCCGCCACGGGCCGCGCTCGCGCTGGTGGCCCTGCTGACGCTGTTCGTCGTCGCCGCGCAGCTACGGCTGGCGCACGGCTTCGACCCCAACCTGGTCCTCGCCCCGCCCGCCGTCGCGGCCGTCGCCACCGCCGTCTTCGTCCATATGCAGCGCCAGGCGGAGACCCAGGGCGAACTCATCGACGACCTGCTGCGCACCCGCCGGGAACTGGCCGCCACCGAACGCCGCGAAGGCACCCTCGCCGAACGCCAGCGGCTCTCCATGGAGATCCACGACACCCTGGCCCAGGGCCTGTCCAGCCAGCAGATGCTGCTCCAGGCCGCCGACCGCACCTGGGACGCCGACCCGGCGACGGCCCGCCGCCACGTCCGTACCGCCACCGGCATCGCGGAACGCAACCTCGCCGAGGCCCGCCGCTTCGTCCACGACCTGGCCCCCGCCGACCTCGCCGAGGGCGGCGGCCTGGAGGCGGCCCTGCACGCGCTCGCCGCCCGCGAGACCGCGCAGTCCGAGGGCCGGCTCACCGTGCGCTGCCATGTGGAGGGCACATCGCACAGCCCGCTGCCCGGCCGGGTGCAGTCCGCGCTGCTGCGGATCGCCCAGGGCGCCCTCGCCAACGTCCGGGAGCACGCGGGCGCCACCGAGGCCGCCCTGACCCTCACCCATGTCGACGACCGGACCGTCCTCGACATCGCCGACAACGGCCACGGCTTCGCACCCGCCGCACGGGCCCGGACGCCCGACGGGGTGCGCGGGCACGGGCTGCCCGCGATGCGCGCCCGGATCCAGCAGCTCGGCGGCACCCTGACCATCGAGTCCGCCCCCGGCGAGGGCACCGTGGTGACCGCCACCGTGCCCCTGCCCGACGCACCCGCCCGCCCCACCGCCCCCCTCACCCACCGGGACACCGCATGACCGACGCGAACCCGCCCGTCCGGATCCTGCTCTGCGACGACCACGCCGTCGTACGCGCCGGGCTCCTCGCCCTCCTCGGCAGCGAGCCCGACATCGAGGTCGCCGGCGAGGCCGGCAGCGGCGAGGAGGCCGTCGCCCTGGCCGCCAGGCTCACCCCGGACGTCGTGCTGATGGACCTCCAGCTGGGCGAGGGCATCGACGGTGTCGAAGCGACCCGTCGCATCGTGGCCGGCACCGAGGGCGCCCACGTCCTCGTCCTGACCACGTACGACACGGACGCCGACATCACCCGCGCCATCGAGGCCGGCGCCACCGGCTACCTGCTGAAGGCCGAGCGCCCCGAGGAGCTCTTCGCCGCGATCCGCTCGGCCGCCCAGGGCCGCACCACCCTGTCCCCGCCCGTCGCCAGCCGCGTCATGGCCCGCATGCGCAAACCACTGCCCACCCTCACCGACCGCGAACGCGACATCCTGGGCCAGCTCTCACAGGGCCTGGGCAACCGCGACATCGCCCGCGCGCTGTTCATCAGCGAGGCCACGGTCAAGACCCACCTGGGCCGCATCTACGACAAACTCGGCGTCGACACCCGGGCCGGCGCGGTCTCCGTGGCCAAGGAGCAGCGGCTCCTGCCCTGAACCACCCTCCGCGCCGGACCCCGCCCCTCCGCTGGTGCGGGAGCGACACGCCGGGCATGACACCATCGAACCGTGCTCGACATCGGCTACTCCCTCTCCCGACGCTTCCCCGACCCCCCGCAGACCGACTACCGCCGGGCTGACGTCCACGCCCTGCGCCACGATCTGTTCTCCGGGGACGTCTACCTCGCGGACACCAAGGAGGACCGCGAAGTATCCACAGCCTGGGGATGGGTGCCCGTACTCGACTTCGCCTGGGCCCTGTGCGACATCGTCGAGCAGCTCGACCGGGACCCGCGCGGCAACCGCTCGCACCGCCGCCAGTTCGCCGAACTCGACTTCACCGAATCCTCCGACCGCATGCTCTTCGAGCGCCGCTTCGGCTGGGTCGACGTCGAGGCCGACTGGATGCCCGCCGAGGAAGCACCGCTGACCTTCGGCCACTCCCTGCTGCGCCGCGAGGCCCGCGACTTCCTGCACGACCTGATCGCCGACCTGGCCGACATGCACGAAGGCCTCGCCGACAACCCCACCGTCTGGGACCTCCAGGCCCGCTTCCCCCGCATCTGACCGGGCGCGGCCCGCCCGCTCACGCCTCGACCCGCACCCCGATCTGCGCCGCGAACGCCGGAGCCAGCTCCATCAGCTGCGACGGGCTGATCACCGCACCGGCCAGCCGCTCCACACCCCGTGCGATGTCGAGCTCCGCGACCGTCCGCAGATCCACGGACTCCATCCGCACCGCGCTGAAGTCCGCCCGCTTCAGCACACAGTCCCGGAACTCCACCCGGGTCAGCTGCGCCTCCCCGAAATCCGGCTCCGACAGCACGCAGCCCTCGAAGACCACGTCCTTCAGCCGGGCCTTCCGCAGATTCAGGTAGTCGATCTTCCCGCCCCTGATCAGCACCCGCTCCAGCACCGCGCCGTGCATCTGCACCCCGCCCAGGCGCGCGTCCACGACCTCCACGTCCCGCATCGACACCCCCGCGAGGTCGGTGCCCACCCCCCGTACCCCCGTCAGCACCGAATCGATGAACCGGGACCTGACCAGCTCCGTACGGTCCAGGGCGCAGCCCTCCAGCGCACAGTCCATGAACCGGGCCCCCGGACCCGACTCGTCCGCCAGGTCCACCCCGTCGAACCGCACCCCGTCGTAATCCCCGTCCGCCTCCAGGCCGCCCCCCTCGTACGCCACCAGCGGCGGCAGCCGCACCTCAGGACGACGCGCCTCGGGGACACCGCCCCTGGCGCCCCTGCCCGACCTGCCCGTCCCGCCACCACTACCGCTGCTGCGCACCATGCCCCCATCGTGACGCACACCACTGACAACGCCCCGCCGCGGACATCGCGGCAGGGCGCCGCCCCGGTCTCAGCGGCCGAGCTCCGCCAGGGCCCCGTCCGTCAGCCGGTAGACCGTCCATTCCTCCTGCGGCCGGGCGCCCAGGGACTCGTAGAACGCGATGGACGGGGCGTTCCAGTTCAGCACCGACCACTCCAGCCGCTCGTAACCGCGCTCGGCGCAGATCCGCGCCAGCTCCTTCAGCAAGGCCTTCCCGTGCCCGCCGCCACGGCGCTCCGGGCGCACGTACAGATCCTCCAGGTAGATGCCGTGCACCCCGCGCCACGTGGAGAAGTTCAGGAACCACAGGGCGAAACCGACCACCTCACCGTCGTCGTCCGACACGGCGACATGCGCGTACGCGGCAGGACGCTCACCGAACAGCGCCTCGCGCAGCTGCTCCTCGGAGGCCTTCGCCTCGTGCAGCGCCTTCTCGTAGTCGGCCAGTTCGCGGACCATCGCGTGGATGGCGGGGACGTCGGCAGCAGTAGCGGTACGAATCATGAGGGCAGCGTAGACAGCACCGGCACACCCCCTACTCCCGCCCCAGCAGCCTCCGCGCCAGCTCGGCGTGGACGGGCGCCAGCCGCCGCCCGCCCTCCTCCGTGTCCCAGCACGCGTTCTGCAGCACCCGCCCCAGCGTCCACGCCCGCGCCCGCCCCCGGTCCAGCCCCAGCACGTCCGTCATCAGATCGAACCGCCACACCGCGTCGGCCGCGTCGAACCGGTCCGCCAGCGCCGGGAACAGCTCGAACCCGGCGTCCCCGGCCAACGGCTTCGGATCGATCGCCACCCACCGGTCCGCGTCCCCGGCGCCGCCGCCGAACCCCGCCAGCACGTTCCCGAAATGCAGATCCCAGTGCAGCAACCGGTCCCCCGGCTCCCCCGCGACCTCCCGCACCGCCGCCGCGCAGTCCGCCACCAGCCGCCGCTCCTCCGCGTCCGCCAGCAGCCCCGCCACCTCCGGCGCCGACGCCACCATCCGGTCCGCCGCCTCACCCAGCCCCCGCAGCCCGGCCCCCTCCGGAACCCGCACCGCGGTCAGCCCCGCCAGCAGCTCCGCGACGACCCGCACCGCCTCCCGCGCATCCGCCAACCCCGACAGCGGCCGGCCCCCGTCCAGCCGCTCCAGCAGCATCGTCCCCGTCGCCGCGTCATGCTCCAGCAGCCCCACCGCGCCGGCCGCCGCCGCACCCCACATCCGCAGCGCGACCGGCTCCCCCACCGTCTCCGCGTCGACCGCCTGCAGCTTCAGCGCGGCCGCAAGCCCGTCCGCCTCCCGCACCACGGGCAGCACCAGCGCGCACACCCCGTACGCCGCGTCCCCGTCCAGCCGCAGCCCCCACCGCTCCAGGAACCCCTCGGCCGTCCCCGGCAGCGCCGCGACGAACGCCCGCCCGGCCGCACCGTTGTACTTGGACTGAGTGGCGATCAGCGCATCCGGAATGTCAATCACGCGCACGATCCTAGGAGCGTGCGTCAATCGGCTATGACCCCGAGCCAGCCCGCCCCGCCCACCCGGCCCCGCTCCGCACCCGCCGCGTGGCTCCGTGGCGCCGGCTCCTGGATCCGCAGCGCCCCGGGCACGTACATCTGGCTGGCCGTCCTCTTCGTCACCACCGTCATCGTCCACCAGATGTCGCCCGCCTTCGAGGAGGACTTCCTCCGCCAGCGCTCCACCAACATCCACGAACTGTCCCAGAACCCCGTCCGCGTCCTCATCAGCAGCGCCTTCTGGATCGACGGCGGCCGATGGCTCCCCTACGCCGTCCTCTACACCGTCTTCCACGCCCCCGCCGAACGCCGCCTGGGCACCCTGCGCTGGCTCACCGTCGCCGCCACCGCGCACGTCCTCGCCACCCTCGTCAGCGAAGGCGTACTGGCCTGGGCCATCCGGCACGGCCACGCACCCGAGACCGCCGTCAACACCCTGGACGTGGGCGTCAGTTACGCACTCGCCGGTGTCGTCGCCGTCCTCACCTACTACGTGGCACGCCCCTGGCGGTACGTCTACCTCTTCGCCGTCCTCGTCATCTACGGCGTCCCCCTCATCACCGGCGCCACCTTCACCGACGTCGGCCACTTCACCGCCGCACTCATCGGCCTCGCCTGCTACCCGCTGACCCGCACCACTCACAAGACGAAACCCCGCCCCGCGCAGTAACGTCCCGCCACAGAGCACCGCACTCCACGGCCACACGGACACACGGACAGCAGGGGACACATGAGCACCGTCAGTACCGTCAACGGCGGCATATCCTTCTGGTACGCGAACCAGGGCACCCCGGCCCCCCGCGAACCCCTGCCCGGCGACAGCAACGCCGACGTCTGCATCGTCGGCGGCGGATACACCGGCCTCTGGACGGCGTACTACCTCAAGAAGGCCGTCCCCTTCCTCAACATCACCGTCCTGGAAGCCAAGTTCTGCGGCTACGGCGCCTCCGGACGCAACGGCGGCTGGCTCTACAACGGCATCGCGGGCCGCGACCGCTACGCGAAACTCCACGGCCACGACGCGGCCGTCCGCCTCCAGCAGGCGATGAACGACACCGTCACCGAGGTCATCGACGTCGCCGCCGAGGAGAAGATCGACGCCGACATCCACCGGGGCGGCGTCCTCGAAGTCGCGTACACCCCCGCCCAGCTCGCCCGCCTCAAGGACTTCCACTCCGTCGAGATCGCCTTCGGCGAGAGCGACCGCACCCTGCACGGCGCCCGCGAGACCGCCGAACGCGTCCGCGTCACCGGCGCCGTCGGCTCCAGCTGGACCCCGCACGGCGCCCGCCTGCACCCCGCCAAACTGGTCACGGGCCTCGCCGACACCGTGGAGGCGCTCGGCGTCACCATCCACGAGTCGACGCCCGTCACCGAGATCAAGCCCAAGCACGCCATCACGCCGTACGGCACGGTCCGCGCCCCCTACATCCTGCGCTGCACCGAGGGTTTCACCGCGAACCTCAAGGGCCAGAAGCGCACCTGGCTCCCGATGAACTCCTCGATGATCGTCACCGAGCCCCTCCCCGCCGCCGTCTGGGACACCATCGGCTGGGACGGCCGCGAGACCCTCGGCGACATGGCCCACGCCTACATGTACGCCCAGCGCACCGCCGACGACCGCATCGCGCTCGGCGGCCGCGGCTTCCCGTACCGCTACGGCTCGGCCACCGACAACGACGGACGCACCCGGCCGGCCACCATCGAGGCCCTGCGCGAACTCCTGATCCGCCTCTTCCCCACCACCGCCGGCACCCCGATAGCCCACGCCTGGTCCGGCGTCCTCGGCGTCCCCCGCGACTGGTGCGCCACCGTCACCCTCGACCGCTCCACCGGCCTCGGCTGGGCCGGCGGCTACGTCGGCTCCGGCGTCGCCACCACCAACCTCGCCGCCCGCACCCTGCGCGACCTCATCCAGCAGGACTCCGGCCAGTCCGGCCCCACCGACCTGACCACCCTCCCCTGGGTCAACCACCGCGTCCGCCGCTGGGAACCCGAACCCCTCCGCTGGCTCGGCGTCCACGGCATGTACGCCGCCTACCGCACCGCCGACCGCCGCGAACTCACCTCACCGCGCCCCGGCACGGACCCGATCGCGAAGTTCGCGGACCGGCTGTCGGGGCGGGGCTGAGCGTCCGGCGAAATCGAGGAACAGCACCGAACACCTGGCACAGGCGTCCCTCTCCTGACGAGGTGCCCCGAACCGAAGGAAGCCGTCATGCGGCTGACGGAACGCCGGCTGACACTGCGCTACCTGGAACGCCAGTTGCTGCTCGCCCGCTCCCCGATGGGGAGCGGGCAGGCGGTGCGGCTGCTGCTCGGACTCCAGGCCCAGTACTCGCCCTCGCCCTATCTCGCCCTGCTGGCACGGCTGGACGGAGCCTCCACCACCGGACTGGAGGACTGTCTGCGCGATGCGACGGTGGTGAAGTCCACCCTCATGCGCGGCACCCTGCATCTCGTGGCGGGGGCGGACTATCCGGTCTGGGGCGAGATCTGGCGCGAGCAGGCGACCGAGCACTGGAGCCGCCGCTGTCCGGGCCTGGACGAGAAGACCGCGGCCGCGGTCGCCGAGTTCACCCGCGAGCCGCGTGAGCGCGAAGAACTGCGCGCCTTCATGGGCGAGTTGACGGGTGACGCGGTGACGCCCCGCGAACTGCTCCATGTCGCCCGCGCCCTGGTGCCGCTGGTGCAACCGCCGCCGTCCGGCTTCTGGCGACACCACGGCAAGGCGAGTCTGCAGTGCCACCGGGAACCGCCGGAGCTCGTCGGCCCGGCGGCGATGGGCCGCTGGCTGCGCGCCTACCTGACCGCGTACGGACCCGCCGGACTGCGCGACGCGGCGAAGTTCGCGGGCCTGACCGTGGGACGGGTCCGGGCGGGTCTGCCGTACGCGGGCCCGGTGGAGCGGCTGGAGGGGCCCGACGGCCGGGACCTGCTGGACGTGCCGGATGCCATGGACCCGGACGAAGGGGTCCGGGTGCCGTTCCGGCTGCTGCCCAAATGGGACTCGGCGCTGCTCGCCCACACCGACCGCGGCCGGATCATGGACCCGGAGGTCCAGCGCCGCGTCGTCAACCGGTCCAACGGTGACGTGGCGGCCACCTACCTGGTCGACGGCCGGGTGGCCGGCACCTGGTCGGCCGGCGAGAAGGGGTCGGCCGCCCGGCTCGTTCTCACCCCGCTGGTCCGCGCGGAGCTTCCGGACGACGCCGAGCCCGAGGGCGTACGACTGCTCCGCTTCCTCCATCCCCGGGCCGCCCGGCACAGCGGCGAGGCCGCCCCGTTCGACGGAGACCCGCTGCCATGACCGCTCCCGCCGCGGTGGCCGCCCTGGTCGCCGAGTACTGCGCGGAGTCACTCGGGCCCACCATCGCGTCCAGGCAACAGAAAACCCCAGGTCACAGCACACGTGACCTGGGGTTTCACCGAGCCCCCTATCGGATTCGAACCGATGACCTACGCATTACAAGTGCGTTGCTCTGGCCAGCTGAGCTAAGGAGGCGTGCCGGAGCAGTGTAACCAACGGCGGCCCCCGCCCCGCGCAGAAATCTCACACACCTCCAACTACTGACAGATCGCAAACCGCCAGGTAGCGTCGCTGGAAGTTCACCCAGGTGGACCAGACCACTCCCTTTGCAACGGATCGTCCGGCACGTTCCTGCCGGTTGAGGAGAAGATTCAGCATGGCCAGTGTCACGTTCGACAAGGCGTCCCGCGTCTACCCCGGCTCCACCAAGCCGGCGGTCGACCAGCTCGAGATCGACATCGAGGACGGCGAGTTCCTCGTCCTCGTCGGTCCCTCCGGTTGTGGCAAGTCGACCTCCCTGCGCATGCTCGCGGGTCTCGAGGACGTCAACGGCGGCGCGATCCGCATCGGTGACCGCGACGTCACGCACCTGCCGCCGAAGGACCGGGACATCGCCATGGTGTTCCAGAACTACGCGCTCTACCCGCACATGTCCGTCGCGGACAACATGGGCTTCGCGCTGAAGATCGCCGGTATCAACAAGACCGAGATCCGCGCGAAGGTCGAAGAGGCCGCCAAGATGCTGGACCTCACCGACTACCTGGACCGCAAGCCGAAGGCGCTCTCCGGTGGTCAGCGTCAGCGTGTGGCGATGGGCCGCGCCATCGTGCGTGAGCCGCAGGTCTTCCTCATGGACGAGCCGCTGTCGAACCTCGACGCCAAGCTCCGTGTCTCCACTCGTACGCAGATCGCCTCGCTCCAGCGCCGCCTGGGCATCACGACCGTGTACGTCACCCACGACCAGGTCGAGGCCCTCACCATGGGCGACCGTGTCGCGGTCCTCAAGGACGGTCTGCTGCAGCAGGTCGACTCGCCGCGCAACATGTACGACCGCCCGGCGAACCTCTTCGTGGCCGGCTTCATCGGCTCCCCGGCCATGAACCTGGTCGAGGTCCCGATCACCGACGGTGGCGTGAAGTTCGGCAACAGCGTCGTCCCGGTCTCCCGCGAGGCGCTCACCGCCGCCGCGGACCGCGGTGACACGACCGTCACGGTCGGCATCCGTCCCGAGCACTTCGACATCGTCGAGCACGGCGGCGCCGCCGCGAAGACCCTCACCAAGGACTCCGCCGACGCCCCGGCCGGTCTGGCCGTCTCGGTCAACGTCGTCGAGGAGCTCGGCGCCGACGGCTTCGTCTACGGCGCCGCCGAGGTCGGTGGCGAGCACAAGGACCTGGTCGTCCGCGTCGGCGGCCGCGCCGTCCCGGAGAAGGGCACCAAGCTCCACGTCGTGCCCCGCCCGGACGAGCTGCACGTCTTCGCGACCTCGACCGGTGAGCGCCTCACCGACTGATCCCGCGCACGCTGTACGGTGGCCCCGCACGTCTCTCGTGCGGGGCCACCGCGCGTTGGGGGGTTTGGGCGGGCGGCGGCAAATTCCCCGGCACAACGGGCATTTCACTACCGGTCGTCAACACGGGATTCGAAAAACTCACTCGAACCGTCCCCCGCGAGGGTGACGAAATGTCGCCAAATCATCACTGACCGCTACGCTCGCTGCGTGACCCACACCGCGCGCCGTATCGGCCGAACTCTCGCATTCGTACTGCCTGTCGTCATGGTCCTGTCCGGGACCCTCGCGGTCACCGCCGTGCCGTGGGCAGCCTCCAACTCCGACGCCCAGATGCTCACCGCGTCCGCGCAGACCGTCTCCAAGCGCGCCAAGCCGCGCGCTCCGCAGGACATCCTGCGCGACAAGCTCCTCCTGGAGCTCCAGGAGAAGGACCCCGGTGCCGCGCTGACGGATCTGCAGCGCGCCGTCGAGGGGCGCCCGTCGCTCGCCCGGCACTGCATGTCGATCGCCAGGGCCCTGGGCAAGGCGGCCGTCGCGCAGTACGGACCGACCCGTGCGCACCGCTTCTCGCGGCCCGTCTGCGACACCTCCTTCGCCTCGGGTGTCGCGCAGTTCAGCTGACCGCTCCCGGCCGGGCACGGCATATCGTGCCTGGCATGCATACGTTTCCGACGCAGGCCGTGATCCTGGCGGGTGGCCAGGGATCGCGGCTGCGCCCGTACACCGATGACCGCCCCAAGCCGATGGTCGAGATCCCGGGCACCGGGACTCCGATCATCGGCCATCAGCTTTCCTGGCTGGCCGCCGAGGGCGTGACCGATGCCGTGGTGTCGTGCGGGCATCTCGCCGAGGTGCTGCAGGAGTGGCTGGCCGAGGCCGTGCTGCCGCTGCGGGTCACCACGGTGGTGGAGTCCGAGCCGCTGGGGCGCGGTGGCGGGCTGAAGTACGCGGCGGCCCGGCTGCCCGATCCGGAGCAGCCCTGGTACGCGACGAACGGTGATATCTGGACCCGTTTCTCGTTGCGCGAGATGGCCGCGTTCCATGCCGAGCGCGATGCGACCGCGACCCTGGCGCTGGCCCGGCCGCGCATTCCGTGGGGTGCGGTGGAGACGGACGCGTTCGGGCACATCACGGACTTCATCGAGTCCCCGCCCTCGCCGTATCTGATCAATGCGGGGGTGTACGTGTTCTCCCCCGCGTTCACGGGGCTGCTGCCGGACCGGGGCGACCACGAGCGGACGACGTTCCCCCGGCTCGCGCGCGAGCGCAGGCTGGCCGGGTATCCGTTGCCGCACGGGGCGTACTGGCGGGCCATCGACACCGCGAAGGACCTGACGGAGGCGGCGAAGGAGCTGGACGGGCAGTAGCGCGCACACGCCGAAGGGGCGGGTACCGGAGTCGTTTCCGGTACCCGCCCCTTCGGCGTGCTCGTGGGGGTCAGCCGAGGAGGCCGCCGATGGGGTTGCGGCCACCACCGCCGCCGCCACCACCGCCACCGGTGTCGCCGCCGCCGGTGGAGCCGCCCGTGGAGCCGCTGCCGGGGGCGGTGCCGCCGGTGGACGAACCGCCGCCGCTGCCGGCGGGGCCGGATGAGCTGGGGCCGGAGCTGCCTGCCGGGGACTGCTGCTGGGGGGTGGTCCGCTGCGGGGTACCGGGGCCGGTGCCCTGGGTCTGGCTGGGCTGTCCGGCACTCGCGCCGGCCGCCTGGCCGGACTCGCGGACGCTGTCCGTGGCGGGCGTGGAGGCCTTCGCGGACGGGGTGCGGGGAGCGGTGCTGCGGGAGGGCGCGGGCCGCTGTCCGGCGGGGGACTTGGAGGCCTTGCCGCCGCGGGACTCCCCGGGGAGCGGGGAGCCGGGGAGCTGGTTGGTCGGGACGCCGTTCGGGCCGGGGACGGTGACGACCTCGGAGGAGCGGACGGCGCCGCCGAGCATGGAGCCGATGAGGAGGGTGAGGCCGACGACGACGGTGGCGACGACGCCGCCCCGGCGCAGGACGCGGCGGCGGAGGTCCCAGATCTCGGAGCGGGGGCCGAGCTTGCGCCAGGCCTCTCCGGCGAGGCGTCCGTCGACGGAGTAGACGGGGGCGCCCGCGATGATCAGGGGGCTCCAGGCGGCGAGGTAGATGATGTCGGGCGCGTCGTACACGGCGACGGTGCGCCAGCTGACGGTCACCAGGAGGGCGGCGGACAGCAGGGCGCCGACGGAGGCCGCGACGCGCTGCCAGAGGCCGAGGACGGTCAGGACGCCGACGACGACCTGGAGGAAGGCGATCGTGAGTCCGGCGCCGACGGGGTGCGAGAGCGCGAAGTCGCGCAGGGGTCCGGCGAGGGCCCACGGGTGCAGCGAGGTCAGCCACTTGACCATGGAGCCGCGGTCTCCGCCGTCGAAGTAGACGGGGTCGCAGAGCTTGCCCATGCCGGCGTAGATGGAGATGAAGCCGAGGAAGACGCGCATCGGCAGCAGGACGACGCCGAGGTTCATGCGGCGGCCGGGGTAGTACGCGTGCCGGACGGCGTCGGCGCCCTGGCGCCGGCCGCGGGTGTCGGTGATGTCGTCGGCGTAGTCGTCGTACGCGTCCGGGTCGGGCCCGTCCTGGTCGTACCGGCCGGGCTCGACGGCGTCGTAGGCGCCCACGGCCTGGCGCATGGGCGGCAGCAGCGGGCCGCCGGGACGGCCGGGCCCCTGCGGCGCGGTGACGACCGGGTTGGGCTGGGTCTCTTCGAGGCGCGGGATGACCTGGGTGCCGGCGCCGCCGCGGCCGCTTTCGAACTCGTAGGAGGCGTACGGCTCGTAGGGGTCGTACGCGGTGTCGGGCCGGCCGGCGGTGGAGTTCCGGACGGCCTGGAGGAGTCCGGTGGCGCCGGGGTCGCCGGGGGCGGACCTGCCGCTCCACACGACGGGGGCGCGCCGGCCGCGGCCGGCTCCGCTGCCGCTCATGGCAGGGATCCTGGGCGCACCGGCGGGGGTCACACCGCGCAGCCGTGCGCGCTGGCCGGGGGCGAGCTGCACCCGGAAGCTGGCGTGGTTGACGATGACCTGCGCAGGGTCGCAGTCCACCTTGGTCATGCTCAGGGCGGGTTGTTCGTCGAACCGAGGCGTTCTGGTGTCCACACTCATCTAACCGAGTGATGTGTGTTTAGGACACTGCCTTGACGGTGCCGAAGTGTCCGAGGCCCGTCAACAGGGGGTGGCGGGGTGCGCCGGGGCGTGCGCGGGTCCGGATGCGCCCCCGGTGTGACCCGTGCGGAGGCGGCCCGGGGGCCGGTCGGGCGCCGCCCGGGCGGGTGGTCCCGCGGGACGGGCCGTGCGGCCCGTCCCGGTGGCGGATCAGGCGCGGCGGCGCGCGACCTCGTACATCACGATGCCGGCGGCGACACCGGCGTTGAGGGACTCGGCGCCGCCCGGCATGGAGATGCGGACGCGGTAGTCGCAGGTCTCGCCGACGAGGCGGCCGAGGCCCTTGCCCTCGCTGCCGATGACGATGACGACGGGGCCGCCGAGGGCTTCGAGGTCCTCGACGGTGTGCTCGCCGTCCGCGGCGAGGCCGACGACGGCGATGCCCTCCTTCTTGTACGCCTCCAGTGCCCGGGTCAGGTTGGTGACGCGGGAGACGGGCGTACGGGCGGCGGTGCCGGCGGAGGACTTCCAGGCCCCGGCGGTCATGCCGGCCGCGCGGCGCTCGGGCACGACGACGCCGTGGCCGCCGAAGGCGGAGACGGAGCGGACGATGGCGCCGAGGTTGCGGGGGTCCGTGACGCCGTCGAGCGCGACGATGAGGGGGTCCTCGCCGTTGTCGTAGGCGGCGGCGGTGAGGTCCTGCGGGTCCGCGTACTCGTACGGCGGGACCTGGAGGACGAGGCCCTGGTGGTTGAGCCCGTTCGTCATGCGGTCGAGCTCGGGGCGCGGGGCTTCCATCAGGTTGATGTTGCCGCGGGCGCCGGCGAGCTGGAGGGCCTCGCGGACGCGCTCGTCGTTGTCGATGTACTGCTGGACGTACAGCGTGGTGGCGGGCACGCCGTCGCGCAGGGCCTCGAAGACCGGGTTGCGGCCGACGACCATCTCGGAGGTGCCCTTGACGCCGCCGCGGCGGGGCGCGGGACGGCGGTTGGCGGCCTGCTTGGCCTTGGCGGTCGCGATGCGGTTCTTCTTGTGCTTCTTGCGCTCCTCGGCGGGCGGCGTCGGTCCCCTGCCTTCGAGAGCGCGGCGTCGGTTACCGCCGCTGCCGACCTGCATGCCCTTCTTGTTGGACGTGCGGCGGTTCCTGCGCTGGCTGTTCCCGGCCATGACCTACCTGTTTCGTTGCTTCAGACGTGCATGCGTATAAGTGAAAGTGTGCCGCCCGGCGGGCCGGGCGGCACATGGAGGACTACTGGCGCGGGCCGAGTGTCCACCGTGGTCCGGCCGGGCTGTCCTCGATGACGAGGCCGGACTGGTTGAGCTGGTCGCGGATGGCGTCGGCCGCGGTCCAGTCCTTGCGCTCGCGGGCGGACTGGCGCTGGTCGAGGACGAGCCGGACGAGGGTGTCGACGACGCCGTGCAGATCGTCGCCGCGGTCGCTCTCGCCGGCCCAGTGCTCGTCGAGCGGGTCGAGACCGAGGACGCCGAGCATGGCACGGACCTCGGCGAGGCGGGCGACGGCCGCTTCCTTGTCGTCGGCGGCGAGGGCGGAGTTGCCCTGACGGACGGTGGTGTGGACGATCGCGAGGGCCTGCGGGACGCCCATGTCGTCGTCCATCGCCTCGGCGAAGGCGGGCGGCACCTCGGCGGCCGGCTCGACGGTCTCGCCGGCCTTCTCGGTGACGCGCTGGACGAAGCCCTCGATGCGCGCGAACGCGGACTCCGCCTCGCGCAGGGCGTCCTCGCTGTACTCGATCATCGACCGGTAGTGCGGGGTGCCGAGGTAGTAGCGCAGCACGATGGGGCGCCAGGCCTTGACCATGTCGCTGACCAGCACGGAGTTGTCGAGGGACTTGGACATCTTCTCGCCGGACATGGTGACCCAGGCGTTGTGCATCCAGTACTTCGCGAACTCGTCGCCGAAGGCCTTGGCCTGGGCGATCTCGTTCTCGTGGTGCGGGAAGATCAGGTCGATGCCGCCGCCGTGGATGTCGAAGACGGTGCCGAGGTACTTGTGCGCCATCGCGGAGCATTCGAGGTGCCAGCCGGGGCGGCCGCGGCCCCAGGGGGTCTCCCAGCTGGGCTCGCCGGGCTTGGACGCCTTCCACATGGCGAAGTCGCGCTTGTCGCGCTTGCCGGTCTCGTTGTCGGCGGAGGGCTGGAGCAGGTCGTCCAGGTCCTGGTTGGAGAGCTCCAGGTAGCCGGGGAACGAGCGGACGTCGAAGTAGACGTTGCCGTCGGCCGCGTAGGCGTGGCCGCGCTCGATGAGGCCGCGCATCATCTCGATCATCTCGGTGATGTGGCCGGTGGCGCGGGGCTCGTACGTGGGCGGCAGGCAGCCGAGCGCGGCGTAGCCGTCGTTGAACGCGCGCTCGTTCTCGTAGCCGATGGCCCACCAGGGGCGGCCCTGCTCGGCCGACTTCTTGATGATCTTGTCGTCGATGTCGGTGACGTTCCGGACGAACGTCACGTCGTAACCGCGGTGGGCGAACCAGCGGCGCATGATGTCGAAGTTCAGTCCGGACCTGATGTGCCCGATGTGCGGGGCGGCCTGGACAGTAGCGCCACAGAGGTAGATCGAGACACAGCCCGCTGTGAGCGGGACGAAGTCACGGATCTGCCGGGCGCTGGTGTCGTACAGGCGAATAGTCACGCCTCAAGGGTAGTGGGCGTGCACCAGTGCCCAGCGACCCCTTGGGCGATTGCGTGGACAGTTGTTACGGCTCCGGGCGGGCCGGAGCCGTGACAGGTGATCGTCCGGGGTGCTCAGACGGCTCCGACGACCTTCCGGGGCGTGATCCGGACGACGACGCGGGGGTCGTCGGCACCGGAGGTGGGGTTGAAGTCGGCGTACTTCTTGCCGGTGTACTTCAGGGACAGCTCGTCGATGAGTTCCTGTCCGCCCTCGGTGGTGAGGGTGGCGGTGCCGCGGATCTCGGCGTACGTGTACGGGGCGTCGAAGGGCTGGACGACGACGGAGACGCGCGGGTCGCGGGCGAGGTTCTGTTCCTTGCGGCGGCCGGTGGTCGTGGAGATGAGGACGTCGTCGCCGTCCCGCTTCACCCAGACCGGGGACCCTGGGGGCTGCCGTCGGGCTGGACGGTGGCCACGGTGACGAAGACCGGGGTGTCGAGCAGCGCCTTGAGTTCGGGGGAGAGTGCGGCGGTCATGGCGTACGTCCTCCTGAGCGGGTCGGTGATGCCTCTACCCCTACCCCAACCACGCCTCCCCCGCCCCGCTTCCCGCTTCCGGCGCCGCGTACCGCCGCCGCGGTGAGGACGGCCAGGGCGCCGAGGGCGGCGAGGGCGGCCGCGGGGGCGAGGACGGACCAGGGGGCGCGTTCGGCGTAGGGGAGGTTCTCGGAGAGCATGCGCCCCCATTCGGGTGAGGGGGGTGCGGTGCCGAGGCCGAGGAAGCCGAGGGAGGCGAGGGCCAGGGCGATGGCGGGGACGCGCAGGACCGCGTGGCGGGCGACGGGCGGCAGGACGCCGGGCAGGAGGTGGCGGCGCAGCAGGTGGAGCGGTCCGGCGCCGAGTGCGCGGGCGGCGGCCATGTGCGGGGCGGCGCGTTCCTGGGCGTGCAGGGCGCTGGTGTGGGCGGCGAGGGGCGCCCAGGCCACGGCGGTGACGGCGGCCGCGGCGCTCCAGGGACCGGGGCCGGCGATGCCGGCGACGACGAGGCCGGTGAGGATCGCGGGCAGCGCGTTGGCGGTCTCGGTGAGCGCTCCGGCGCGTACGGCTCCGATGACGAGGCCGATGAGCAGGGTGGCGGCGGAGACGGCGACGGCGGTCAGGACGGTGCGGGCAGCGCCGTGGCCGAGGCGGGCGAGGATGTCGCGGCCCAGCGAGTCCGTGCCGAAGGGGTGGGCGGCGGAGGGTCCTGCGAGGCGGGCGGCGGCGTCGATGTGGAGCGGGTCGCGCAGGAGTCCGGCGGCGGTCACGGCGGCGAAGAGCGCGGCGAGGAGGAGTGCGCCGGCGATCAGGGACCGGCGTGCGCGGGCGGCCGGCGGGACGAGCGCGGGCAGGGCGTCGTCGTGGAGGGCGGGGCCGAGCAGCGCGCGGGTGGTGAGGCGGGCCGCGAGGCCGGCGGCGGTGCCCAGGACCAGCAGGATCAGGACGCAGGCCTGGAGGACGGGGAGGTCCTGGGCGAGGGCGGCGGCCAGCGCGGTGGAGCCGAGTCCGGGGACGGCGTAGAGGGTCTCGACGGCGACGGCTCCGCCGGTGAGCCCGACGACGACCATGCCGAGCTGGGGCAGCAGGCCGGGCAGGGTGCGGCGCAGGGCGTGGCGGGCGGTGCGGTGTCCGGGCAGGCCGGCCGCGGTGGCGGCGCGGGCCCACGGCTCGGCGAACGCGGCGGGCAGTGCGTCGTCCAGCAGCCGGCCGAGGAGTGCGCCCGCCGGGATGCCCATGGCGAGGGCGGGCAGCACGGCCTGTGCGGGGGTGCCCCAGCCGAGGGCGGGGAGCCAGTCGAGGCGGACGGCGAAGACCGCGGCGAGGACGGCGGCGATCAGGAACTCGGGGAGCGCGGCGAGGACGGCGGCGCCGGTGCCGGCCCCGGCGGTGACGATCCGGCTGCGCGCCCCGCGCCTCAGGGTGCGGGCGGCGAGCGCGGCGGCGGTCAGGAGGGCGACGGCGAGCGAGACGCCCATCAGGGTCAGGGACACCCCGAGGGCGGATATCGCGTCGGGGGCGACGGGCTGCCCGGAGACCCAGGAGGTGCCGAGGTCGCCGCGGAGGAGCCCGCCGAGCCAGCCGCCGAGTACGTGGAGCGGCCCGCCGTCGAGGCCGGTGTCGGCGCGGATGGCGTCGAGGGTCTCGGCGGTGGGCGGCCGGTCGGCGTACCGGGCGTGCAGGATCGTCAGTGCGGGATCGGTCCGGGTCAGCCGGGGCAGCAGCCCGATGACGGCGACGACCGCGAGGAGTGCGGCGAGCCGCCCGGCCAGTGCCGCGGCCGGCAGCGTCGGCCCGCGGCGGAGCGGCGTCCGGCGCGTGCGCGCGGCGGGAGTGCGTGCCGGGCGTCGCGGCGGGGCCGGCGTCTCCCGCCGCTGCACCGGGGGCTTCACCCGGTCACCCGACGCGGGTGTCTGCGGTGATGAGGGTGCGCTCCATCGGGTCGAGCGAGACGCCGTGGACGCGGCTGTCGTCGTAGCCCTGGACGAAGCGTTCGTGGAGGAGCGGTACGAGGGCGTCGGTGCCGAGTACGTCTGCCTCGGCGGCCGCGGCGGCGGCGTGGCGGGCGTCGGTCCCGGCGGTGCCCGCGGCCTTGTCCACGGCGGCGTCGACGCGCTCGTCGCAGAGCTGGGAGATGTTGAAGCTGCCGTCGCAGGTGAAGTCGGAGGCGAGGTAGGAGACCGGGTCGGCGGTGTCCAGGAGGGTGTTGCGGGCCTGGATGAAGGCGTCGTACTTCCCGGCGAGGGCGTCGGCCTCCAGCTGGGCGTAGTCGCGGACGACCTGCCTGACGGTGAAGCCGCGCCCGGTGAGCTGCTGCTGGACGACGGTGGCGACCTCGGGGAGCTCGGGCCGGTTGGTGTACGTGGCGAGGACGATCTCCTTCGTCTTCGCCACCTGCGCCCGGTCCGCGGCCGCCGCCCGGCCGACGGGGGCCTTGCGGGCGGCGTCCGCCCACGGGACACCGGGGCCGAGCAGGCCCTGCGCGGTGTCGGCGCGGCCTTCGTGGACGGCCTTGACGAGGGCCTCGGAGTCGATGGCCGAACGGGCGGCGGCGCGCATCGCCGGGTCGGCGAAGACACCGTGCCGGGTGTTGAGGGAGAGGCCGTTGGTGCGGGCGGAGGGGAATGCGTGGACGAGCCCGTCACCGAGGAGGGAGGCCTGGGAGATGGGTACGTACTCGGCGACGTCGACGGCGTCGGTGCGCAGGGCGTTGGCACGGGCGGTGCCGTCGGCGACGAACGTGACGTCGGCGCCGGGGGACTCGGCCCTGCCGCCCCAGTAGGTGTCGTTGCGCTCCAGCGTGGCGCTGACGGCGCCCTTGACCGCGGCGAGGGTGAAGGGTCCGGTGGCGTGCCCGGCCGGGTTCACCTTGCCGTCGCGGTAGGCGGCGGCGGACAGGATGGTGAGGGAGGGGTTGGCCAGGCGCTGGGGCAGCAGCGGGTCGGCCTCGTCGGTGACGATCCGTACGGCGCCGGCACCCGCCGCGCTCGCGGTGATGCCGGTGTCGGACAGGACGCGGGGCTTGGGCGACGCCTTCTCGGCGGCGTTCAGCGACCGGACGACGGCGGCCGGGTCGACCTTCGTGCCGTCCTGGAAGACCGCATCGCGCAGGGTGAAGGTCCACTCCTTGGCGCTGTCCCGCTTCCAGGAGGAGGCGAGTGCGGGCTCGGCCGCGCCGTCGCGGCCGAGGCCGGTGAGGCCCTCGATGACCGCTAGGCGGCTGAGGGTGACGGCGTCGTCGCCGTAGGGGGACATCGCCTGGGCGGGCGGGAAGGCCATGACGACCCGGAGGCGTTTCCCGTCGTCCGCCGCGCCATCGGTGCCGGACGCGCCGCCGGAGCAGGCGGTGGCGAGCGGGACGAGGAGGGCGGTCGCGGACAGGGTCAGCGGCAGCGCGGAGCGACGGCGTCGGGGCGTGGGCATGGCAACGACCTTATATGAAAATGATTGTCATTTAACGGGCGGGGTGACCGTGGCGCCCGCGCCGACGGCGGCGCCCTCGCGCGGCCCGGCCCCCGGGAACGGCAGCTCGAAGTGGACGATGCCCTGGCCGCCGCCCGGCAGTGCGCGCTCGTCGCACACCTCCGTCGCCAGCGACCGCCAGAACGGCTCGGCGCCCGGCACGGCGGGATCGGTGTGCAGGTAGACCGCCTCGTACCCGCCGGCGTCCGCCACGAAGGCGCACAGCTCGCGCACCATCCGGCGCGCGAGCCCGCGCCTGCGGTGCTCCGGCCTGACGTAGATCCGGCAGAGCTGGGCGGTGGTGCCGGACGGGAAGCGGTCGGCGACCCACTGCGGATTGGGCGGCGCCTGGGGGCCCCGGTCGCGCACGGCACCCGTGGCGACGATCTCGCCCGCATGCTCGGCCACCAGCAGCGTGCAGCGCCCGGGGCCCAGGTAGGCGGCCCCAGGATCGATGATGTCGGCGTGCCAGCGCGGTACGTAACCGGACCGCAGGTCGCGGTAGACGGTGTCGAGCATGACGGCCCGGGCCCCGCCGACGTCCTGCGGGCCGGCGGTGCGCAGGACGTACCCGTCGGCGTTGGCCCCTGCCGGAGCGATCGTCGTCGTGCTCATCCCGGAGCTTCACCGTCCCTTGCGCGCCGCATCATTGCCGTATCAGCGTACGTGCAAGTGATGTGCAACAAGGCCGCGGGTTCCGGGTAGCCCCAGGTCAGGCCGTCGGCACCACGACGACCGGCTCAGCCCGTGCGGTAGACCAGGGCCGTCGCGATGCCCGCGATGCCCTCGCCGCGGCCGGTGAAGCCGAGCCCGTCGGACGTGGCGGCGGAGAGCGAGACCGGTGCGCCCACGGCCGCGGACAGCACCTTCTGCGCCTCGTCGCGGCGCTTGCCGATCTTCGGCCGCACACCGACGACCTGGACGGCGACGTTGCCGATCTCGAAGCCCTCGGACCGGACGATGCGGGCCGCCTCCGTCAGCAGCGTGACGCCCGCGGCGCCGGACCACTCGGGGCGCCCGGTGCCGAAGTGCTGCCCGAGGTCGCCGAGACCGGCGGCCGAGAACAGCGCGTTGCACGCGGCGTGCGCGACGACGTCGGCGTCGGAGTGCCCGGCCAGGCCGGGACCCTCGCCGTCCCAGCGGAGACCCGCGCACCACAGCTCGCGGCCCTCCTCGAAGGCGTGGATGTCGGTGCCGATCCCGACGAGCGGGATCACGGGTGCGCTGCGCCCCTCGGAGCTCTCAGAAACCATCGTTCGCCCTCCTGCGTGCGAGTACCGCCTCGGCAAGGACCAGATCCAGCGGCCGGGTCACCTTGAACGCCTCCTCGTGCCCCGGCACGACCACGACGGGCGCGCCGAGCTGCTCGACCATGCCCGCGTCGTCGGTCGCGCCCTCACCGCTGACGGCGACCTGCTCATGGGCGCGCACCAGGGTGGCGCGGTCGAAGCCCTGCGGCGTCTGTACGGCCCGCAGCCTGGCCCGTACCGGAGTGGAGAGCACCGGCTCGGGCTCCCCCGGCGCTCCGGGCTCGACCTCCTTGACGGTGTCGGCGAGCGGCAGCGCGGGGACGACGGCGGGTGCCCCGTCCCGTACGGCCTCGATCACCGCGTCCACCGTGTCGACGGGCACCAGCGGGCGGGCCGCGTCGTGGACCAGGACGGCGGCGACATCGGCGGGCAGCGCGTCCAGCCCGAGCCGCACCGACTCCTGCCGGGTCTCGCCGCCGGGCACCACCAGGAAGTCGGTGCGCTCGGGCAGGGCGTGCTCGTCGAGGAGGTTCCGCACCTCAGGAGCGCCGTCCGGCGGCGCGACGACCACGACCAGGGACACATGGCGGGAGGCCGCCATGGCCCGCACGGCGTGGACGAGCATCGGGGTGCCGCCCAGCGCGCGGAGCGCTTTGGGGGCGCCCGGGCCGAGCCGTACGCCGCGGCCGGCCGCGGGAATCACGGCGGCGGTGCGGTAAGGACGCGGTTGTTCAGACATCGGTTGCACTCCGAAGCATCGGCATGTTTGTCTCCACGGCCGACGTGGGTATGGCCACAAGCGAGCCGGGCGCTGCGCCCTGACCCGACCGGGACCCTTTCCGTGACCCCGGGCGAGACGGGTACCGCCCCGGCCGCTCGGGATCGACGCCGCACGTCGTCTTCACAAGATCGCGAGCAAAGTACCGGGGGATCGTCGACGAGGCCAACGCGTCGGCGCTTCGCGAAGAACATCCGGGTTCGCCGGGCCGCGCCGCCCGCAGGAGTCCCGCGAGCGTGCCTTCCTGCCCGGATTCCCCGCAGGGAACGCCCTCCCCGTGGGAGCCCCGCGTCATGACCGCGCCCGGACATGCCGCAGCGCCCGACGACACACCGTGTGAACGGCTGGTCAGCGGGCACCGCGGCACATTATTTACGACCGGTGCGATCCGGTTCAGGACGCGAGGACCTCGTCGAGAAGAGCCTCGGCCTTGTCCTCGTTCGTGTTCTCCGCGAGAGCGAGCTCGCTCACCAGGATCTGGCGAGCCTTGGCGAGCATGCGCTTCTCACCTGCGGAGAGTCCACGCTCGCGCTCACGACGCCACAGGTCACGGACAACTTCCGCGACCTTGATGACATCGCCGGATGCGAGCTTCTCGAGATTTGCCTTGTAGCGTCGGGACCAGTTCGTCGGCTCCTCGGCATACGGTGCGCGCAGCACCTCGAAGACCCGGTCCAGCCCTTCCTGCCCGACCACGTCGCGCACACCCACGAACTCCGCATTGTCCGCTGGTACACGCACCGTCAAGTCGCCCTGAGCGACCTTGAGCACCAAGTAGGTCTTGTCCACGCCTTTGATCTGGCGAGTTTCGATAGCCTCGATCAGCGCGGCCCCGTGATGGGGATAGACCACGGTGTCGCCAACCTTGAACGTCATGTGACAGGTACCCCTTCCGTGGCTATCAAGAGTAACACGAGAACTGCTTCTCCTGAATGGCGTTTTCGCAGGTCAGGGCATATCTCGGGGCTTGACAACTGCAACACGGACGTGCTGCGGAAGGCCCGCGGAGGACGGTATTCGCAGGTCGGAGCCGCTGTACGGGCGAGGAGAAACGCGGACGTTACACCTACCGGAACCCGCTCGGAAGTGACGAGAAGTCCCGTTTTGCCGGGTTCCGGATGATGAACAATCCGTACTCCGTTCGGGCATCGATCACCCGTACGGCGGTAAGTGCCGATGGCCAATGAAATTGATCAACGCCGGACGCCGTGGAAGCTCCGCGCGGATTAAGCGCAATGAATGCGCCACGGCACGTGAACAGCGGCGCGAAGCGCGTGGCGAACGCGCGGCGGAATTGATCAAGCGTGTTATGTGAACGGCGTGCGAATGATCAGCCCCGTGACGGCCCGCGATCCCCGGGCCCGTGAGGGGCGGGTCGGGTGCGGGGCGGGGACGGGGGCTCGGTAACCTGGCCGCTGACACACCCTTAGGGCGGCTTTACACCGCTCGCCCGACCCCGTCCGCACGTCCGCTCGTTCAAGGAGTTGCCGCCGCCGTGAGCCGCAGCCTTCGACACGGCGCCCTCGCCGCCACTGCCATCGCGTTCTCGATCGCCGCGCTCTCCGCATGTGGTGCGGGCAACAACGCGCAGACGCTCGAGGTCAGGCCTGACAACGCCGCCACTTCGTCCGGCGACATCAAGATCCAGAACGCCAATGTCGTCACCCAGCCGGTGCGCGGCGCCAACGGTCCGGCCGTGGTCACCGCCACGGTGTTCAACAACGGCTCGAAGGCCGAGACCCTCGACGCCATCACCCTGACGGGCAGCAGCGGCTCCGTGCAGCTGCACGCCGCCAAGGGCTCGGGCCCGGTCGTGGTGCCGGCCGGCGGCCGGGTCGTCCTCGGCGGCAAGGGCAACGCGTCCGCCGTGATCGAGAACGGCAACGAGGCCACGAAGAACGGCAACGTGCAGCCGCTGGTCTTCAAGTTCAGCCGGACCGGCGCCCTCACGCTGGGCGCGTCCGTCGTGCCCTCCGACAACTACTTCAGGGGCTTCGGCCCCAGCTCGCTGCCGAAGGCGCCGAAGCTGCCGGAGAAGACGCCCGAGGCGTCGGCCGGCGGTTCCGCGTCCGAGACCCCGGACGCGTCCACCACGCCCTCGGGCTCGGCCTCCGCGAGCGACTCGGGCACCCCGACCGACGCGGCGTCCGACTCGGCGCAGCCGAACGGCTGACCGCACACCCCGCACGCGCACACGGCTGAGGCGCCTCCCGGACCGGGAGGCGCCTCAGCCGTATCCATGACCCCCGCAGGCGGCCGTGGGCCGGTTTACGGCTCGAACTTGTACCCGAGCCCCCGCACCGTCACGAGGAACCGCGGGGCGCCCGGGTCCGGCTCGATCTTGGCGCGCAGCCGCTTCACGTGGACGTCGAGGGTCTTGGTGTCACCCACGTAGTCCGCGCCCCAGACCCGGTCGATCAGCTGCATCCGGGTCAGCACCCGGCCGGCGTTGCGCAGCAGCATCTCCAGCAGGTCGAACTCCTTCAGCGGCAGGTCGACCTTGCCGCCGGAGACCGTGACGACGTGACGGTCCACGTCCATCCGGACCGGTCCCGCCTCCAGGGCGGCCGGGGTGACCTCCTCCGGCTCCCCGCGGCGGCGCAGCACCGCGCGGATGCGGGCGACGAGCTCCCGCGAGGAGAAGGGCTTGGTCACGTAGTCGTCGGCTCCTATTTCCAGGCCGACGACCTTGTCGATCTCACTGTCCTTGGCCGTGACCATGATCACGGGAACGTTGGACCTGCTGCGCAGCTGCCGGCACACCTCGGTGCCGGGGAGGCCGGGCAGCATCAGGTCGAGGAGCACGAGGTCGGCGCCGTTGCGCTCGAACTCGTCCAGGCCGTCGGGTCCGGTGGCCGCGATGGCGACCTCGAAGCCTTCCTTGCGGAGCATGTAGGACAGGACGTCGCTGAAGGATTCCTCATCCTCGACGACAAGCACTCGGGTCACGGAAGAGCCTCCGGGGCAGGGAACGAATCAAAAGTGTCGGGTGCGGCGTCCTGGTAGGACGCCTCGTCGCCGTTGACGATGAGCGGGCCGCCGGATGTGCGGTCCCGGTCCCGTGCGGAGCCCGCTTCGGGCAGCCGCAGGGTGAAGGTGGAGCCCTGTCCCTCCGAGCTCCAGACGGTGACCTCCCCGCCGTGCGAGGCGGCCACGTGCTTGACGATGGCGAGGCCGAGGCCGGTGCCACCGGTGGCGCGCGAGCGGGCCGGGTCGACGCGGTAGAAGCGTTCGAAGACCCGTTCCCGGTCCTTCTCGGAGATGCCGAAACCCTGGTCGGTCACGGCGATCTCGATCTCGTCCCCGCCGGGTACGACCACCCGGCGGACGGCGATGCCGACGCGGGTGCGGGCGGGGCTGTAGTTGACGGCGTTCTCGACGAGGTTGCCGAGCGCGGCGGCGAGCTGGCCGCGGTTGCCCCATATCCGGAGCTCGGCGGTGCCGCCCGCGGCCATGGTGATCTGCTTGGAGCCGGCCTGCTGCCGGCAGCGGTCGATGGCCTCGGCGACCAGCTCGTCCACCCGGACCGGTTCGGCGTCCTCCAGCGGGTCGTCGTTCTGCACCCGGGAGAGGTCGATGAGCTCCTGTACGAGGTTGGTGAGCCTGGTCGCCTCTATCTGCATCCGGCCCGCGAACCGTTCCACCGCCTCCGGATCGTCGGAGGCGTCCATGACGGCCTCCGAGAGCAGGGACAGCGCACCGGTCGGCGTCTTGAGCTCATGGCTGACGTTGGCGACGAAGTCGCGCCGGACCGCCTCGATGCGGCGGGCCTCGGTGAGGTCCTCGACCAGCAGCAGCACCAGCCGGGACCCCAGCGGGGCGACCCGGGCGGAGACCGCGAGGGCCTCGCCCCGGCCGGTGCCGCGCCGGGGCAGGTCCAGTTCGACCTGCCGTATCTCGCCGTCGCGCCGGGTGTCCCTCGCCATGTTCAGCATCGGCTCGACGGCCAGCCGCCCTCCCCTGACCAGTCCCAGCGCATACGCGGCGGAGCTGGCCTTGACGACGCTGTCGCTCTCGTCGAGCACGACCGCGGAGGAGCTGAGCACGGAAAGGACCGTGTCGACCCCGGGGGGAAGGGGCGTACCGCTGTCGGGCCGCAGGGACGTACGCGTGGGTTTCTTCTGGTCGCGCTCGCTCCAGCGGAACGCCAGCATGGCGATCACACCGGTGCACACCCCGGCGATCGCTGCAGCTGCGGCGACCGCCGCGTTCACGTCCATGCCTCCAGGTTATGCGGCACGGCGGACACTCTCCCAGCCGTCCGGGTGCCTGTCCGAACACTCGTCGCCCAGAGTTCACCGAGGGGCAAGCACCGGTTCACTTGGCCGGTCGGAACCCGACGCGTACGGCCGTCACGGTGGCACCGTGGGGTGCAGAGCTGGCCCCGGCCTCGGTTCAGGACTGGAGAGGGACATCCCATGCGTGACGCGTACCACGAGGAACTCGACTCGATCGGCGAGGGGCTGGTCGAGATGGCCCGGCTCGTCGGATCGGCGATCGGCCGGGCGACGACGTCCATGCTCGACGCCGATCTCAAGCTCGCGGAGACGGTGATCGCCGCGGACCAGAAGGTCGACGACCTGCAGCACGACCTGGAGGCCAGGGCCATCGCGCTGCTGGCCCGCCAGCAGCCGGTGGCGACCGATCTGCGGATCGTGGTGACCTCGCTGCGGATGAGCGCCGACCTGGAGCGCTCCGGCGACCTCGCCCAGCACGTCGCCAAGCTGGCCCGGCTGCGCTTCCCGCAGTCGGCCGTCCCGCACGACCTGCACGCCACCATCCTGGAGATGGGCCAGCTCGCGCAGCGCCTGATGGCCAAGGCCGCCGAGGTGATCATCACCAAGGACGTCGACCTGGCGCTCCAGCTGGAGCAGGACGACGACGAGATGGACCTGCTGCACCGCACGCTGTTCCAGCACCTGATGGACGACCGCTGGAAGCACGGCATCGAGACGGCGGTCGACGTGACGCTGCTCGGCCGCTACTACGAGCGGTTCGCCGACCACGCCGTCTCCGTGGCCAAGCGCGTCGTCTACCTGGTGACGGGCGAGCACGCGGACGACATCCAGCAGCCGACACCGGTCGACGGCGCGTAACGCTCCACGAAGTCACATAACGGCAGACACGGAACATATCCAGCACATCCGGATACGCACATGCGTTCCTGCGCGTGTGCGCCGTTGATGCGCCCGCCCGGGTGGGCATGCAATGGGGTGGGGCGGCACGACTTGTCCGTACGCCCCGGTCGTGGGTCCCGCGCGGGCGCACGGCCCTGTCGTACGTCCTGAGGAGGAACCATGGCCGATTCCCCCACGACCGAACCCCAGCGGGAGACACCCGTCGATGCGGCGCACGGCGGCGTCCTCGGCGCCTGCGGCTGCGGCTCGGGCTGCGGGTGCGGCTGCCAGTCCGGAGCGCCGTGCCAGTGCGGCGGCTGCTCCGGCTGACCGGCGCCGGGGCGCCCCCGCGGAAGTCTCCGCGCGGGGCGCCCCACTCCGCGTCCCGGCCGGCCCTCAGGCCATCCGCTCCACGGCGGGCTCCGGCCCGGTGGTCCCGGCGACGATCCCGTCCGCCGCACCAGCGGGCCCGCTCTCCACGACCGCGGGGACCGCGGCCGCCCCCTCCTTCGGCAGGCTCCGCATCAGCAGCCAGTAGCCGAGGGCCGCCAGGGTGCCCAGTACCGCGCACGTCCCCCACAGCCAGCCGGCCCCGAAGTGGTCGATCACCACACCGGACATCAGCGGGGCGACGAGTGCGGCGGCCGACCACGACAGGGTGTACATGCCCTGGTAGCGGCCCCGGCCGTGGGCCGGCGAGAGCCGGACGACCAGGCCGTTCTGCACGGGCGCGTTGACGATCTCGGCGACGGTCCAGACGCAGATGGTCAGCGCGTAGACCGCGACCGATCCGGCGAAGGCGGTCAGCCCGAAGCCGTACCCGGCGAGCAGCGACGACACGATGAGCAGCCGGCGAGGGTCGCGGCTCTGGATGAACCGGGTGACCGGGATCTGCAGGACCACGATCAGTACGCCGTTGACGGCGACCGCCGTACCGAAGTCGGAGCTGCTGAACCCGTCCGCCCCCATGGCCACCGGCAGCCCCACGTACCCCTGCTGGAAGATCAGGGCGATCACGAACGACAGCCCGACGACCCCCATGAACCGCCCGTCGCGCAGCACCGTCCCCAGGCGTACGTCGTCGGAGGCGACGGCTGCGGAGGCGTTGCCCGGCACCGCGGACACGGTCTTCCGCGGCCGGGACTCGGGCACCTTCATGAAGACGACGACCGCGCAGACCAGCGTCATCACCGCCTCGGCGACGAAGCCCGCGAGATAGCTGTACTCGGCGACGAAGCCGGCCCCCGCGGACGAGACCGCGAACCCGAGGTTGATCGCCCAGTAGTTGAGCGAGAAGGCCCGCACCCGGTCCTTCGCCGGGACGATGTCGGCGATCATCGCCTGGACGGCCGGACGCGAGGCGTTGCTCGCCATGCCGACGACGAAGGCGACGGCGGCGATCGCCACCGGATGGACCATGAAGCCGAGCACGGCGACCGACACGGCGGTCGAGACCTGCGCGGCCAGCATCGTGGGCCGCCGGCCGATCCGGTCCGTCATCACCCCGGCCCCCAGCGAGGAGACGACCCCGCCGAGCCCGTGCAGGGCGGCGACCAGACCGGCGTACGAGGCGGAGTAGCCCCGGTCCAGGGTCAGGTACAGGGCCATGAAGGTGGCGACGAACGCCCCGAGGCGGTTGACCAGCGTGCTGGTCCACAGCCACCAGAACTCCCTGGGGAGACCGGACACGGTTTCACGGGCAGCCCGTCTGAGACCGGCGACAGGCATGTGGGTTCCCCCCGGGACGTACGGATCGAAGACCGGCGGTAAGAGGCCCGCCAGCCGTCCGAACATTACAAATCCGGGATTCCGGCCTGCCACTCATTTGACGGCAGCCGTCAATCGGCGCCGCCGCCGCCCCACCTGTCCGCCCTGTGGCCGGGCGCGCGCTGCCCGTACGGGTTCGATTACGCTCGGACCCATGGCCGACGCACCGTACAAGCTGATCCTCCTCCGCCACGGCGAGAGCGAATGGAACGCGAAGAACCTGTTCACCGGATGGGTGGACGTCAACCTCACCGAGAAGGGCGAGAAGGAGGCGGTCCGCGGCGGTGAGCTGCTCAAGGACGCCGGCCTGCTCCCCGATGTACTGCACACCTCGCTCCAGAAGCGCGCGATCCGCACCGCCCAGCTCGCGCTGGAGTCCGCGGACCGTCACTGGATCCCCGTCCACCGCTCCTGGCGGCTGAACGAGCGCCACTACGGCGCCCTGCAGGGCAAGGACAAGGCGCAGACGCTCGCCGAGTTCGGCGAGGAGCAGTTCATGCTCTGGCGCCGCTCCTACGACACCCCGCCGCCCGCCCTCGAGGACGGCACCGAGTTCTCCCAGAGCGACGACGCGCGCTACGCGACGATCCCGCCGGAGCTGCGCCCGCGCACGGAGTGCCTGAAGGACGTCGTCGACCGTATGCTGCCGTACTGGTACGACGGCATCGTCCCGGACCTCCTCGCCGGCAAGACCGTCCTGATCGCCGCCCACGGCAACAGCCTCCGGGCCCTGGTCAAGCACCTCGACGGCGTCTCCGACGCCGACATCGCGGGCCTGAACATCCCGACGGGCATCCCGCTCGCCTACGAACTGGACGAGAACTTCCGTCCGTTGAAGCCGGGCGGCACCTACCTCGACCCGGACGCGGCGAAGGCCGCCATCGAGGCCGTGAAGAACCAGGGCAAGAAGTAGCGGACAGCCCCGAAGAAGCCCCCTGCCCGCGGATGCTCCGCGGGCAGGGGGCTTCTTGGTCTACCGGGTCGCGCTGTGGGGATCAGGTGCGGCGGTGGCTCCGGTAGTAGCCGCCGACCTGCTCGTGGTAGCCGGCGTCACCGACGTGCTTGTCCTTGTCGAATTCCGGGGAATGCTTGATCTGGTCCTTGGTCAGGTCGACAAAGACCTTCCGCTGCTCGGTGTCCACGGTGAGTACCGTGCCCGCCGGCAGCAGGACGTGCTTTCCGAAGATCCAGACACCGGTATCCACAACGAGATACGAGGAGTTGACTTCGTCCGAGTGCTTGTCGACCGATCCGATACTTCCGTCGGTCGCCTCTACCTTGTAGCCGATCAGGTCAGCGCCCGCGGTGTGGCCGGCGGCCGGCTGATAGCCCCAAATGTTGTCACTCATGGAAAAACAGCTCCTTCTTCGAGATTCTGCGCCCCTCCACCGGATAGTCCGGGGAGTCGCGTCTTGGTGCTGACCGAAAGGCCGGCACCCTCTCGGAAGATCGCCTGCCCTGCATCAAGAGCCCTACACACGTTCGCGGCAGAAGAAGCTCCGGGCCCTGTGGCGACGGGCGTCACGGCCCTGGTCCCGGCTCCGGGCCCAGCACCCTTTTCGCTGGAGCGCGCAATAACGCGGGGTGGGCCACGACAATTCGTCGTGGCCCACCCCGCGTTATTGTGCGGTCAGTCTTCATGCCGCGTCACCACCGGTACCAGCGGCCTCGCTTACCGCCGGATGCGGTCGGACGGATAACGAATCCGAGCAGCCACACCACCAGCACGATGACGGCTATCCACCACAGAGCCTTCAGTGCGAAACCGGCACCGAAGAGAAGCAGCGCGAGCAGAAGAACAAGAATGATAGGAACCATGGGTATCAACCTCCGAGGCGTCATGTGCCCCGGTATTCGCGCCCTACTCACCCCGGGTCCACAAGTTCGCCGCAAAGCCCGTTCCGTGTGTGGTGGTTCGCGATACCGGCGTGGCCGGACGTGACGCGCCTCACTCGCCGTCGTACCCTGTGGCGCATGCGGGGAGAGCGGGGAGAGAGCCATGAGTGAGCCCCTGAAGACCTTTGTCGGCGGCGCCGAGGTCGAGGTGCCCAACAGCATCCCGGCCATCCGTGACGCCCTGCCCGAGGCGAGACGCGAGGAGTTCGACCACGCGATCAACGAGGCCGGGGTGCACGAGATCCAGTCCGTGATGCGGCACTGGATGCTGGAGGCCGTACCCGATCCGGAGGCCGAGCGGATCCTGGACCGGCTGGCGCAGGACGAGGCCGAGAGGCGGAGCGTCGCTTGAGCTTCCGCATCTCCTACGCGCCGCCCGCCGACGACACCCTGGCCAAGATGCGGGACGGCGACACCTTCCGGGACGAGATGGCGCGCACGCTGGGCCGGGACCCGTACGGGCACGCCTCGTCCGCCGTCAAGAGTGAGCACGATCGCCGTGAGGCCACGGTCGCCGGGGCGATCGTGCTCTATTACGTCTCCGGATCGGTCCTCACCGTCACCGTGGTGCGGCTCGTCCCGCTGCCCTGACCGCGCTTCAGGCGAGCTTGGCGGCCTGGGCGTCGATCACGGCGGTCGGCAGCTCGAAGTCGCCGCCCGCGCCGGCCGCGCCCAGGTTGAGCGAGGTCAGCGAGGCGACCGTGGCGCCCTGACGGATCTCGATCAGCTTCATCGCGCTCTTCTCGCCCTCCGCCTCGACCGTCACCGACCAGGCCACGGCCTCCTCGCCGCCCTTGACCGGCACCTCCGCGATCTTGACGATCTTCTGCTTCGAGCCGGCCGCGGTGAGCGTGAAGCCGGAGGCGCACTCGGTCGCGGCGGTCCGCAGGCCCGACAGCGTCTTCTCGGCGCCCCCGCCCTCGTACGAGGCGAGGGTGACGAGCGTCGTCGTGATGTCGAAGGCGGCCTTGAAGGCCTCCGCCGGGTCGTCGCTCTCCTTGTCGCCGCCCTTCTTCGGCTCGCTGACCACCTTGCGCTGCGTGGACGCGGCCGGCTGTCCGGCCTTGGCGCCCATCAGGGCGTCGGCGAAGGCGTCACAGGCCGCCTTGTCCGTGGTGACGTCGTCCCCCGAGATCGCGTCGGCGGGACCGGCCTTGGCGATCTTGTGGCCCTTGACGTCGCCCTGCGCCAGCGAGACCTTCTCCAGCTCGGCCGCGCTCAGCGCCTTCGCGCCGGCCTTGTCCGCGGGCTTCGCGGACGAGGAGGCGCCCGCCTTGCCGCTGTCCTTGTTCGCCGCGTCGCCGTCCGCGGTGTCCGAACCGCAGGCGGCGGTGAGGAGGGCCAGGGACATCACGGTGGCGGCAACGGCGGTACGGCGTATGACAGTGGGTCGCATGGCCCGTCCTTCTTGTCTCAAGGTGTTTCGCCCGCACGAGAGCGGCCGCCACCGGGTTCGGCGCGGCTGTGGGGTCGTGGGGGTTTGCCAACTCTATGAGCACGCTGTGGTTTGGCGATCCGTCAAAGCGGGCATCGCACGTGATCGTGACGACGTCGTGATCACTCCGGCAGGGCCCTGAACGGGGCATCCGGCACAAACGGCAGCAACCCGCGCCGGAAGGCGTCCGGGGAGCAGCTGGAGTGGACGTGGAACGAGGTGGTGCCGCGGCTCGAAGCGGCGCTCGGTGAGGTGGAGTCGGCACTGCGCGGACGAGGGACCCCGGACAGGGCCCGAGGGCCGCGGCAGCGCCGGCTCCCGTTCCTCAGCGCCCGAGGGCCCGTTGGGCGTCGTGCAGGTTGGCCGGCCGGACCGCGCCCGGGGTTCCGTAAGCCTCCAGGCGGGTGTGCAGGTCGCCGGCGAAGTCGGGGACGTCGATCTGGTCGAACTCCGTCACCTCGCTGACGCCCACGGTCGCGCTGTACGGGGCGAGGCCGTCGATCCGCATCAGGCCGGCCCGGCCGTTGATGACGCGGATGTTCCAGTGCGTGAAGCGGGCGCCGAACAACGGTCCGGCGCTCGCGTCACCGCCGTGCCGCCCGTTGTTGTTCACGGTGATGTCGGTGCGGACGTTGGCGAACGGCATCCCGCGGTGCGAGTCGAACGTGCCCATCTCCATCACCCCGCGCGACCACACGTTGTGGCTGGACAGGCCCTCGACGTTGATGCCGTGCAGCTGGGTCCCGTCGGGCGCGGGGACGGTGCGCTGCTCGATGGTGAAGTCCTCGACCAGGTTGTCGTGGCTGCCTTCGCGGCAGTAGTACGGGTGGTGCGAGCCGCGCCCCGCGACCCTCGTGCGGCGCAGGGTGCAGGCGGAGGCGCCGATGAGGCCGAAGCCGTTGTCGACGTGGCGGACGGTGATGTCGTCGGCCCAGCAGTCGTACGCGCACTGGAACGCGACGCCGTTGTACCCCTTGTCGAGCAGGTGCTGCGACTGCGGGGTCTCGACCGCTTCGAGCGTGAGCCCTTCGACGCCTGAACCGGTGAGCGGGGTGGCCAGGGTGGTCAGGCGCGGGTCCCACTCGGGGCGGACGTCGAGCGGGAGGGGCCGCTCCAGGGTGACCTCGCGGCCGTGCACGGCGGTGATGCGGACCGGCCACTCGTAGGGGACGTACGAGGTCAGCTTCGTCTTGTCGTCCCAGTAGTACGCCTCCGGGCCCGCGCCGCCGCCCGCCATGTGCTCCAGGAGGGTGTGCGCGGAGTCGTCGGCGAGGCGCAGCAGGACGAGCGCGCCGCGCTTCAGCTTCCGGGCGTCGTCGACGGTGATCGTGCGGTCGCCGAGCCGGGCGGGGGCGACGGTGGTCAGGGTGCGCCACTCGTCGCGCTTGTTGCCGGTCCACCCCTCGAAGGGCCAGGCCTTCGCCTTGATGGCGTCGGTGAGCGAGGTCCAACGGGCCTCGGGGCAGAGCCAGATGAGCCCGCCCGCCCAGGACCAGCTGGACTTGTCGCCGCCGTAGCGGCTGCCGTACACGCCGATGAGCTCGGTGAGGTTCTTCGTCGCGTACAGGGTGGTGCGGCCGCTGCCCGCGCCGCGCACGACGACGTCGCTGTGACCGATGCGGATGACGTCGTCGATGCGGTACGTGCCCTCGGGGATGAGGACCGTGCCACCGCCGCGCTCTCCGGCAGCGGCGATGGCACGGTTGATCGCGGGGGCGGCGTCGGCGGAGTTGTCCGGCCTCGCGCCGTAGTGCAGGACGTTGGCGGTGAAGCCGTGGCCGCCGCGGGGGCGGGGCAGGGCGGAGCCGCCGCGGTAGCCGGCCCGGCCGATGAACGGGATCTGCGGGTGGGTGAAGGGCTCCGCGGCGAACTCCCCCCAGAGCGGGGTGAACCGGGGCCCGCCGCCGGCCGTCGCGGCGGTGGCGGCGCCGTCCGCGGCGAGGGCCGTCCCGCCGCCGAACGTGCCGGTCGCCGCGGCCGCGGCGACGGCCACCGCGCCGCCGAGCAGTCCACGCCTGCTGATGTCCGCCCTGTTCCCCATGGTCACCATGAGTCCGATCCGCCTTTCATGGATGTGAACGACGTTCATGTCCTCGTCGGCGGTGAGCATGCCACGAGTCCCCGGCACGGCGAAAGAGCCGTGCACCGGGGAAATCAGACAGGGGAACCGGGCGGGAACCGCCGGGCAATGAGCGTCAGTTGCCGGGACGCTGGGTCAGATGCGTGAACGCGTCCAGATTCCGCGTGGACTCGCCGTTCGCCACCCGCCAGGCGTACTCCTTGCGGATCGCACTGGCGAAACCGAGCTCCAGGAGGGAGTTGAAGGCGCCGTCGGCGGCCTCCAGGACGGCACCCAGCAGCCGGTCCAGCTCCTCCGGCGTGACCACGGAGAGGGGCAGCTTGCCGACGAGGTAGACGTCCCCGAGCGAGTCGATCGCGTAACTCACCGCGAAGAGGCGGAGGTTGCGCTCCAGCAGCCAGCGGTGGACCGCCGCGTCGTTCTCGTCGGGGTGGCGGATGACGAAGGCGTTGAGGGAGAGCGCGTGCGCGCCGACGATGAGCGAGCAGGTGGTGGCGAGCTTGCGGGTGCCGGGCAGCTGGACGACGTAACTGCCGGGCGCGGGGCTCTCCCAGTCGAGTCCGGCGTCCTCGAACGTCGCCTCGATGATCCGCGAGACCTGCGCGGCCTGCCCGCCCGCCTCGGCCTGCCCGCCCTGCTCGACAGTCTCGGCCTGCCCACCCTGCTCGACAGCCTCGGCCTGCTCGACCTGTGTCTTTGCCGCTTCGCCGGGTACGTCAGCCATGGAACGAGCGTACGTCAGGCACCGGACGGCCGTCCGGCGGGAAGCCTGCGGGCGGGCACCCCTCAGGCGTGGTGCGACCGCGTCCGCCGCCGGTGTTCCTGCATCGCCGCGCCGTACACGTCCGCCGTCGCCGACGCCGCCGTGTCCCAGCCGAAGCGCTGGGCGTGCTCCGCCGCCGCGCGGCCCATCCGGCCGACCAGCTCGGGCGCCACGGCGAAGCGTTCGAGCGCGCGGGCGTACGCCTGCGGGTCGTGCCCCGGGATCAGGAAGCCGCTGACCTCGTCGCGCACCGCCACCGGCAGCCCGCCGACGGCCGCGGCGACGACCGGGGTGCCGGCCGCCTGGGCCTCTATGGCGACCAGGCCGAAGGACTCGCTGTACGAGGGCATGACCAGCACGGACGCGGCCCGGAACCAGTCGGCGAGCTGGTCCTGCCCGACCGGTGGATGGAAGCGCACGACATCCGCGATCCCGAGCCGGGCGGCCAGCTTCTGCAGCCCCTCCGGCTTGGCGAGGCCGCTGCCGCTGGGGCCGCCGACGACCGGCACGACGATCCGGGAGCGCAGCGAGGGGTCGCGGTCCAGCAGGACGGCGACGGCGCGCAGCAGCACGTCCGGGGCCTTCAGCGGCTGGATGCGGCCCGCGAAGAGCGGGATCAGGGCGTCCTGGGGCAGCCCCAGGCGGTCCCGGGCCGCGGCGCGCCCGTCGGCGGGGCGGAAACGGTCCAGGTTGACGCCGGGATGGACGACGGCGACGGATCCCGGATCGGCCTCGTAGAAGCGGACGAGCTCGTCCGCCTCCTCCGCGGTGTTCGCGATCAGCCGGTCGGCCGCGCTGACGATCTGCGTCTCGCCGATGACCCGGGCGGCGGGTTCGGGGGTGTCGCCCTCGGCGAGCGAGGCGTTCTTGACCTTGGCCATGGTGTGCATGGCGTGGACGAGCGGGACGCCCCAGCGCTGGGCGGCGAGCCAGCCGACGTGGCCGGAGAGCCAGTAGTGGGAGTGCACCAGGTCGTAGTAGCCGGGGCGCTGGCCGGCCCATGCCTGCATCACGCCGTGCGTGAAGGCGCAGAGCTGGGCGGGCAGCTCCTCCTTGGCCAGGCCCTCGTACGGGCCCGCGTCGACGTGCCGGACCAGGACGCCGGGCGACAGCTCGACGGCCGGCGGCAGCGCGCCGGTGGTGGAGCGGGTGAAGATCTCGACCTCGATGTTGATCGCGGCCAGGCGCTTGGCGAGCTCCACGATGTACACGTTCATGCCGCCCGCGTCGCCCGTCCCCGGCTGGTGCAGCGGGGAGGTGTGCACGGAGAGCATCGCGATCCGGCGCGGCTTGCGGGGGCCCCCCGCGAAGGTGCCGGTGAGACCGGCGGGGAACCTGAGACGCGGTGCGACGCGGCTGCTGCCGAGCCGAGAGACGTACTGGCTCACGTCGTCCGGTCCTCCTCGCTCAGGGCACTGGTACCGACTTCGTTCAAGGCATGGCACCGAAGGGACACAGGGTCCCTTCGAAGGTCTGGAACAGCGGAACTCCTCCTTTCATTTCCGCTTTGCCAAATCATTACGGTAGGGCTCCGGCGTGTCGCCGCAACGGCTGCCGCACCCCCGCGACCGCGTCACGGCGGTCCCGGGGCGGGCCGTCCGCCGGGATCGTTACGCTCTGTGTCATGCGCCCGATCGGCACCGCGACCCGCGGGACCACCAACCCGAACCGGCTGCGCCGCATGGACCGCTGGATCGCCGCCACGCACGGCCCCGCCCTGCGCCGCGCCGACGCCCCCGTGGCGGTCGACCTCGGGTACGGCGCCGCCCCCTGGACCGCCGTGGAGCTGCTGGAGCGCCTGCGCACCGCCGAACCGCGCACCTCGGTGGTCGGTATCGAGATCTCCCCCGAGCGGGTCGCGGCGGCGCGTCCGTACGAGCGCGAGGGCCTCACCTTCCGGCACGGCGGCTTCGAGATCCCGCTGCCGCAGCGGCCCGCCCTGATCCGGGCGGCGAACGTGCTGCGCCAGTACGACGAGGGCGAGGTCGCCGCCGTCTGGCAGCGGCTGTGCGAACGGCTCGCTCCGGGCGGACTGCTGGTGGAGGGCACCTGCGACGAGATCGGGCGCCGCCACGTCTGGGTGGCGCTGGGCCCGGAGGGCCCCCGTACGGTCACGTTCGCGACCCGGCTCGGCTCCCTCGGCCGGCCGTCCGACCTCGCCGAGCGGCTGCCCAAGGCGCTGATCCACCGCAATGTGCCGGGCGAGCCCGTCCACGCGTTCCTGCGCGACTTCGACCGCGCCTGGGCGGCCGCGGCGCCGTACGCCTCGCTGGGCGCCCGGCAGCGCTGGATCACCGCGGTGCGGGCGCTGTCCGGCGACTGGCCGCTGACGGACGGCGTACGGCGGTGGCGCCAGGGCGAAGTGACGGTGAAATGGGCGGCACTGCGACCCGAGCAGTAGCCCAACACATGGAGAACGGGGAGGAATCCCCCTCCAACGGGAACACCGGCCCGGCATCGTTCGTCCCAGAACAGGGAAGCCGGATCACGGGAGCCGGGCCAGTGGAGTGACACGAGGGGCGCGGACCGGCGGAGATGTGTCTGCCTCTGTTGCTTTTCGGTAGGGCATGGCACGATCTCGTCGGCACCATAAGTTACTGACGGTAAATCAGATTCATGGGATCTGCTCGGAGGGGGAGTTCGTGTACCGACGTCACTGCGCCGCTGCCGCGATGACTCTGGTGTGCGCCATGGCCGTACTGGCCGCGCCGGTCCAGGCTTTCGCCGCACCCGCCCCTCCCTCGCCGGCTCCCCCCGCCGAGCCGGGGAAGAAGAGCCTCGAAGAGGTGCGCCAGGAGATCGACGGCCTGTACCGGGCGGCGGGATCGGCCACGGACGCGTACAACCTCGCCGAGGAGAAGGCCAAGAAGCAGTCGGGCGAGATCGTCAAGCTGGCCCAGGCCATAGTCGAGGGCCAGGCGAAGATCGCCGACCTCAAGAGCAGGGCGGGTGCCCAGGCCCGCGAGCAGTACCGCAACGCCGGACTCCCGGCGGGCGCCCAGCTGATGCTCAGCGGCGACCCGCGGCTCTTCCTGGACGGCGTCAGCCGCGCCCGCCAGGGCCAGCAGGCCACCAAGGGACTGCTGGGCGAACTGAACAGGACCCAGCAGGACCTGGAGACGTACACCCAGGACGCGAGCACCAACTGGACCAAGCTCGAAGCCAATCGCGTCAAGCAGGCCAAAGCCAAGAAGAAGATCAACGAGCAGATCGCGGCGGCGAAGAAGCTGGAGTCCCGGCTGGAGAAGAAGGAGCGCGCACGGCTCCTCCAGCTGGAGCAGGAGGCGGAGTACAAGTCGCAGACCGCCTGGCTGAGCTCCGGCGCCCTGAAGGAGATCAACCGCGAGGCGAGTGCGAACGGCAAGAAGGCGGTGGCCTTCGCCACCGCCAAGATCGGACTGCCGTACGTGTGGGGGGCCGAGGGCCCCAAGTCGTACGACTGCTCCGGGCTGACCTCCCAGGCGTGGGCGTCGGCGGGCCGGCCCATCCCGCGCACCTCGCAGGAGCAGTGGGCGCAGCTGCCGCACATCGCGATCGAGGACATGCGCCCCGGCGACCTGATCATCTACCACGGCGACGCCAGCCATGTCGGGATGTACATCGGCGACGGCGCGATCGTGCACGCCCCGCGCCCCGGCCGCAACGTCACGCTCGCCGGTGCGGGCTCGATGGAGATCCTCGGCGTCGTCCGCCCGGACAAGTAGGGCTCCCGGACCCGTCCGTCCGGACGAGCGGACGCATCCGGGCGCCGGCGACTCCTCCCCCGCGGCCACCGGCGTGAGCGGTGCCACTGCGGCCCGGACGGCCGGCGTGACCTTTGTCATGCCGTCCCGGGCGGCCGCGGACGGCACATCGCGCCGGATCCGTGACCTGACGCGGCTTATGGCGGTGCATATGCCGGAGGCGGAGTGCCGCGCGCCATTCCGTTCCCGTATCCGGTACCGCTATCGTCCCCGTCTGGCGGGTCGTCGATCGTCGTTCCGCCGCGCCCTCGGGGGGAGGGAAGGAAACCCGAACCGATGCCCGTACCCGTACCGCAGCAACGTGCCGCTCCCGCTGCGGAGGCCAGCTCCGGCACCGACCTCACCCTCCTGGTGATCGAGGACGACCCGGCGGGCACCTTCACCGTCCCGGAGCTCTCCACCGCCGCGGGCACCCGGGTCCGCATCCGCGCCGCCCGCAACCTGACCGAGGCGGGCCGCCTCCTCACCGACGACGTGGACTGCATCCTGCTGGACCTGGCCCTGCCGACCGGCGCCGAGACGCGCGGCGAGCGGGGCACGGAGGCGGACGGTCTGGCCACCCTCAAGCACGTGCTGCGCATCGCGCCCCGGCACGCCGTCCTCGCGCTCACCGCGGAGGACGACGCCGAGCTGGCCGCCGAGGCGGTACGGGTCGGCGCGCAGGACTACCTCTTCCGCGACGAGCTCGACGGCAGGCTGCTGAGCCGCGCCATCCGCTACGCCGTCGAGCGCAAACGCGCCGACGTCGCCCAGCACCAGCTCACCGAGTCCCGGCTGCGCGCCCAGGAGAACGCCCGGCTGGAGCGCGGACTGCTGCCCACGCCCCTGCTGGACGGCTCCGATCTGCACTTCGCGGCCCGCTACCGCCCCGGCCGCAGCCGCGCGCTGCTCGGCGGGGACTTCTACGACACGGTCCGCACACCGGACGGCACGGTCCACGCGATGATCGGCGACGTCTGCGGGCACGGCCCGGACGAGGCGGCCCTCGGCGTCGAACTGCGCATCGCCTGGCGCGCCCTGACCCTGGCCGGGCTCTGCGGCGACGAACTGCTCTCCACCCTCCAGCAGGTCCTGGAGCACGAGCGGGAGAGCGAGGAGATCTTCGCGACGCTCTGCACCGTCGACATCGCGCCGGACGGCCGCCGTGCGGGCCTGTGCCTGGCGGGCCACCCCGCACCGCTGATCGCCCGGCAGGGACGGGCCGCGCATCTGCTGCCGTACGAGGACGGCGGCCCGGCGCTCGGGCTGCTGCCGCGCGCCCGCTGGCCGCGCCGGCAGGTGGAACTCGGCGGCTCCTGGAGCCTGATGATGTACACGGACGGACTGATCGAGGGCCGTGTCGGCAACGGCACCCAGCGCCTGGGCCAGGACGGCATGGTCGCGATGATCAACCGTCAGCTGTCCGAGGGCCTGACCGGCGAGGACCTGCTGGAAGCGGCGGTGACCCACGTCCGGGAGCTGAACGGCGGCGAACTCACCGACGACGTCGCGGTCCTGCTGCTCGACCGCGACCAGGAAGCCGTCCGCCGCCGGGCGCAGCAGTGCGACCGGGGCCGGAGCATCCCGCGCCCCCGCCCCGGACAGGTGTCACCCGCGGGTGCTCAACGCCCGCCGTTGTAGGGCCCGTACGGACCGTCGCTGCTGGAACCGCCGCGACGCCCGCCGCCGGAGACGGCCTTGAGCGCGGGCCGCACGTCCACGAAGAACACGATGGACGCGATCAGCCCGGCGATCTGCACGAAGAGGAACGGCACCCAGAGGTTCACCACCACCGCGATGCCGAGGATGATCAGCCAGAACGACTTCTTCTGCTTGTCCGCGGCACGGTAGGCGTCCTCGCGGGCGACCGCGGCCATGACCAGCGCGACCACGGCGAGGACGAGCATGGCCGTGTAGATCAGCCCGAGGAACGTGTTGAAGCCTTCGAGCAACATGATGTGCACCGCCTAGTGAGTGAATGAGCGCCTCGCGGCCAAGGTACCGGGACAACGACCGGCACACCCCGAAAGGTGCCCGCCCGTCCTCCCGGCACACCTGCCGGGCACCGCGCCGCCGCTACTTGGCGGTGGGCGGCGTGGTCTTCTTGGCCGCGGGCTTGCGGGCGGGCGCCTTCTTGGCGGCGGGCGACGGCTTGGCCTCGGCCTTTACCGTCTTCGCGGCGGGCGCGGGCTTGGCCGGCGCCGGCTTGGGCGCGGGCTTCGGCGCGGCCTTGGGCTCCGCCTTCACCGTCTCCGGCTTCGACTCCTTGCGCGGCTCGACGACGACGGCGATCTCGACGATCTCCTCGGCCGTCTCGCCACGCCAGGTCCGCACGGTCTGCTCGCCGCGCTCGGCGACCTTCTCGTACGTCTCGCGGGCCCTGACCGCGTACTCCGCGGCCACGCCGACGCTGCGCAGCGCCAGGTCCTGGGCGCTCTCGCCCAGCTTCTTCAGGTCGGTGTCGAACGCCCCGATCACCTCGGTGACCTTGGCCTGCAGGGTGGCCTGCGCCTCCTTGGCCTGCCCGGCGACCTTCTCCTGGACGGCCTTGGGGTCGGTGTTGCGCACGGCCTCGATGCGCTCCGGCGCGTCGGCCCGCAGCTGCTCGATCAGGGCCGGAACCTTCCGGGCCTGCTGCACGGCGAGATCGGCCGTACCGGCGGCGAAGTAGAGGGGGGTCGGGTCGGTGAGGGTCTTGCGCAGGTCATCGGTGATGGCCATGACTGTGGTCCTCCCGGATCATCAGACTCAGTGTGAGGGTTTTGAGGGCTTTGAAGCTGTATCGGCAGCACTGCCGTCGACACTGAAGGGCGCATCCGCACCGGACGCACGCCCCTCCTCGTCCACCGGCTCGTCCACGGGCTCGTCCTCGAACCCGTTCTCCTTGCGGAAGGAGGCGTAGATCTGCAGCAGCACGCTCTTCTGCCGCTCGTTGATCGACGGATCGGCCAGGATCACCGCCCGCGTCTCCAGCTCCTCCCGCTCCCGCTCGTCCAGGATCCCGGCCCGCACGTACAGGGTCTCGGCGGAGATCCGCAGCGCCTTGGCGACCTGCTGCAGGACCTCGGCGCTGGGCTTGCGCAGCCCGCGCTCGATCTGGCTGAGATAGGGATTGGACACGCCGGCCGCCTCGGCGAGCTGCCGCAGCGACAGCTGCGCGGTACGGCGCTGCTCGCGCAGGTACTCGCCGAGATTGCCGACGTTGAGTGATGCCATGACCCGATACTGGACCCTCGTTGCTAACTTTTGCAAGCAGGTGCTTGCAAAAGTGTTCCGTACCACTCGTACGGGTGACCAATGCGGGGCACGACCGGCGCCGCTGTCCCCTCGCACGCCGTCCGCCACCTGCTCCCGTGCCACCCTTCCTCGCGCACGAGCTACGAGCTACGAGACGACGAAAGTCGCTGGCCTTCCGCTCCGGCCGGCGATGAGACTTCCGGTGTGACGCTTCACGAGAACGAGATCCCGGTCGACGAGACGCTGGTCCGATCGCTGCTGAGGGCGCAGCGCCCGGAATGGGCCGGCCTGCCGCTGTCGCCCGCGGGCGCGGGTACGGACAACACCATGTACCGGCTGGGCGACGACCTGCTCGTACGCCTTCCACGAACCGCCGGCAACGCACAGTCCGTGCGGAAGGAACAGGAATGGCTTCCCCGTCTGGCCCCCCACCTTTCGTGTCCGGTTCCTGAACCCGTCCACGCCGGGACGCCCACCGACGCCTTCCCGCTGGTCTGGTCGGTCTACCGCTGGATCGACGGGGACGAGGCGGGCCCCGGCACCGTCCGGGACTGGGCCGGCTTCGGGGCCGACCTGGCGGCGGTCGTGAGGGAGCTCCACCGCATCGACCTCATGGGCGCGACTCGCACGGACGGCCTCAGCTGGTACCGCGGAGGCGGCCTGACGCCGTGCGACCAGTGGATCAGCGGGTGCCTCGACGACTGCCGGACCACCGTGGGTCAGGAGCTCGACGTCGACACCCTGGAACGGTTGTGGCGAGCCGCACTCGCACTGCCCGAGCCCTCCGGGCCTCACGTGTGGCTCCACGGCGATCTCAAGCCGACCAACCTCCTGGTCCGGGACGGCAGACTCCACGCGGTGATCGACTTCGGCGGGCTGTCGGTCGGCTTCCCCGACGCCGAGCACTCCACGCTCTGGGACCTGCCGCCGCAAGCCCGACAGGCCTACTGGAACGCCCTGGACCTCGACACCGTGACCTGGACCCGTGCCCGCGCCTGGGCGATCGCGGTGGGCGTCAGCGGGATCTCCTACTACTGGGACACGTTCCCCGCCTTCGTCGCCGAATGCCGAGCCCGGCTTCAGGCGATCCTCACTGACGCGACCGCGCGCTGAGTCACTGAGCAACTGAGTCTCTGCGTGTCCGCGTCTCTGCGTCTCTCTGCATCTCAGAGAGGACTCCGGGCCGGGGGCGAGGCACAGCGCAGGCAGTGTCACAACAACTCTTTCGAAACAACTGTTGTGGGTCTATTCTCTGCGGCCATGACCCCTTCGCCCGCACCGCCCGACCAGCCCGCCGGGACCCAGGACATCCGGCTCGACACCGCCAGACTCCGCGTGCTCGCCCACCCGTTGCGCCTGAACGTGCTGGCCCTGCTCCGGCAGCGCGGCCCGTCCACGGCGACCCGGATCGCCGCCGAGCTCGGCATCAACCCCGGTTCGGCCAGCTATCACCTGCGCCGGCTGGCGGCGGGCGGGCTCATCGTGGAGACGCCGGGTCGCGGCACGGGGCGTGAACGATGGTGGGAGTCCGTGCACCGTCAGTCGATCCACGACCCGGCCGACGAACCCGAGCACGAGCGCGCGGCCGGGCGCGCCTACGCCCATGCTGTCGCCCTCGCCGCCGTCGAACGCCTGCGGAAGGCCGCCGACGAGGTGCCGCTGCTTCCGGCGGAGTGGTACGAGGCCAGCGTGTACAGCGACTTCACGATGCGGCTGGCCCCTCAGGACGTCGAGCGGATGCGCGCCGAGATCTTCGAGGTGATCTCCCGCTACCGGCAGGGCGAGGCCGGAGCGCCGCATGGGGCCGTCCCGGTGTCACTCCAGGTGCAGGCGTTTCCCGTGCCCGGCACCGTGGATCTCGACGTGGGTGACGCATGACCCCGCAGGGCGTCCCGGTGCCCGGACCGCCCGCGTACCGGGACGCCGACGTCCTGCGCTGGCTCGCCGCCTACACCGCCTCCGTCACCGGTGACGTGGTCTACTTCCTCGCCCTCTCCTGGTCCGCGGCCAGGGTCGCGGGGCCGTCGCAGGTGGGGCTCGTGATCGCCGCCGGGGCGTTGCCACGGGCGGTGCTCATGCTCGGCGGGGGTGTGGTGGCGGACCGGTTCGGGCCGCGCCGGGTCGCCGTCGCGAGCGACGCGACGCGCAGCGTCGTGATTCTCGCCGCCGCGGCGGCCGTGCTGCTGATCTCGCCGGGCCTCTGGCTGCTCGTCCCGGTGGCCCTGGTGTTCGGCGTGGTCGACGCGGTGTTCATGCCGGCCGTGGGCGCCCTTCCGCCGCGCATCGCGGCCCCGGAACAGCTCGCCCGCGTCCAGGGGATGCGCGGCCTCTCGATCCGGCTCAGCAATGCCGCGGGCCCTCTCCTGGCGGGGGTCGTGCTCGCCGTGGGCGGCGCGGCGGGCGCGTTCGCCGCCGCCGGTGCGCTGTTCGCCCTCTCGCTCGCCCTGCTGCTCACCGTCAGGGTGCCGCCCCTGCCTTCCCTTCCGTCGACGGACGACCGCGCTTCCGCCGTGAGCGAGTTGCGTGACGGGCTGCGCTACGTCCGACGCCATCGGATGCTGGCGCCACTGGTCACGGTGATCGGGCTGAGCGAGATGTGTTTCAGCGGTCCGGTCGCCGCCGGTCTGGTGCTCCTGGCGGACGAACGCGGTTGGGGTGCCGCGGGGATGGGGTGGATCGCGAGCGCGTTCAGCGTCGGCGCCGCGGCCGCCGCGCTGCTGCTGACGGTGGGCTCCCGTGTCCCGCGCGCCGGAATGACCGTGTCCGGCGCCCTGTTCGTCACGGCCGCGGGAACCGTCGCCCTGGGGCACGCCCGATCCCTGCCGCTCGCCGTCGCGTTCGGCGCGCTGGTCGGGCTGACCAGCGGCGTCACCGCGACGGTGACCGGCGCCCTGGTCCAGACGGAGACCGACCCCCGGTACCTGGGCCGGGTCACCTCGGTCACGACGCTCTGCGCGCTGGGCCTCGCCCCGGTCCTCTTCCCCGTGGCCGGCGTCACCGTGGACGTGTGGGGCGCCGCCATGTTCTTCACCGTGTGCGGTGGAATCTGCCTGCTCGCGGCGGTGTTCGGTGTCGCGGCCCCGGCGCTGCGCCGCGCCGAACTCCGTGGCGATGGAGCCGAATCCACGCCCGCACCCTCGTCGTCCCCGGCATGACGGGCCGGGGTGCCGCAGTGACGTGGACCGAGCGCATGGAGCCTGCCGAAACGCCCTTGCTCCTCGGCCCCGGCGCTCCGTAACGTGGATCAGGTGGCTTGATCTCCGTTGCCGCCGGCCCGACCGACGGCCGACGCATGCGCCCCGCCGCCGTCAGCGCCCGACCGCGGCCCGTTCGACGTGCCAGGAGATCCCCGTGCCCCGGAACAACCCGCCCGGCCGAGCCGATGCCCGTACGGCGCAGGCCGTCCTGACCGAGGCCAACCGTACGCATCACACCCGGTTCCGGCTCGACCACCGGTTCGACGACGGTTTCCAGTCAGGAGCCTGGCTCCTGACCGATGACACCGGCCGACAGGCGGTACTCAAATGGAACCCCGCCCGCGACCTGGCCCGCCGGATCGAGCGCGCCGCCGAGGGAGTCGCGAGGATCCGCGCCGCCGGATATCCGACGCCGGCCTGGCTCGCCGTCGGCACGAGCGCGGACGGATTCGGATACCAGGTCCAGGAGTACGTCGTCGGACGCAGCCCCCAACAAGTGGGCGCGTCTGAGGCGAGGTTGCTGATCGGTCTGCTGGAGACGCACACCGGTCTCGATCCCGACCCCGGGAGGTGCTGGTCGCGGTTCGTCACCGGCCGCATCGCCGACCGTCGCGGCGACCTGTGGCGGCAGGCGGACGGGACCGGCCCGGTCGGGCGGGAACTCGTCCGTATCTGCGAACGGCTCCTCGCCCTCCACGGACCGGTGGTTCTGCCCACCGGAGACCTGGTCCACGGCGACTTCCGCCCCGGCAACATCCTCCTGCACGCCGATCGCGTCAGCGGTGTCATCGACATCGAAGCCCTGGGCAGTGGAACGAGGGTCTTCGACTACGCGACGCTGCTGAGCGCCCACGGCATCACGCCCGACGCGGTGCGGATGCTCTGCGCCGCCGGTGAGCACGTGGCCGGCCCCGGCGTGCTGGCGTACTGCTTCGCGCAAGTCGCCCTCGATCTCACCGTCTTCGTCCACAGCCGAGGCCTTGAGCCGGGAATCCGGAACGTGAGCGAGCTCCTCGATCGCGCAGCGATCCTGCTCGGCCGTGCGGAGGCCACGACCGCCTGAAGCCGCCCGACGCCGGTCAGCCGTACAGCGCGACGCGGTACAGCTCCGCGAGTGCGGCGTCGATGGGGTGGGGCTGCGGCCGGCCGGCGGAGTCCAGCCTGTTCCACCGCTGCATGTTCACCGCGACCGCCATCCGGCGCCCGCCGTCGGCCCGGGCCATGGCCAGCGCGCCCCCGCCCCAGACGGTGCCGCCGTGGCCCCAGAAGTCGCCCTGCCCGGAGCCCTCCATCGGGTGCAGCCCGAGTCCGTACTCGATGATCCTGCCCTCCTGGGAGACGACCGGGACCGTACGTCGCATCTGCTCCAGCGACGACGGGCCGACGATCTCCCCGGCCAGCAGCAGCCCGTAGAAGCGGTTGAGGTCCGCGACGGTCGATATCAGCGATGCCGAAGGGCCCACCCAGGACATGTCGTACACGCTGTAGTCGCGCGGCGGGTCGATCATGCCGAACCAGGACTCGTAGAGACGCGAGTGCGGGCCGTCGACGTGCGTCCCGGCGGGGAGTTCGGTGTCCCGGAGCCCGGCCCGCTCGATGACGTTCCGGGTGATGCACTGCTCGGCCGTGCCGCCGGTCACCTGTTCCAGGAGCTGGACGAGGAGCAGGTAGTTGGTGTTGGAGTACACCCCCGGACTGCCGCCCGGGGTGCCGACGGCGGGGGCGGTGACGCCCATCGCGATCAGCTCGACGGGGTCGAACCGCGTGAACCGGTGGTCGTCCAGGCTCTCGGGTCCGGTCTCCGCGAGGACGGGGAACGCCTTGAGCGACGGATAGGCGTACGGGAGGTACTCGGCGAGGCCGCTCGTGTGGTTCAGCAGCATCCGGACCGTGATCGCGTCACCGCGCTCCCCCGGAACGAGCTTCGGCAGGTACCGGCCGACCGGCGTGTCCAGGCCGATCCGGCCGGCCTCGACCTGTTGCAGGACCGCGGCGGCGGTGAAGGTCTTGGTGATGGAGCCGACGCGGTGCCGCATCCCGGCGGTGACGGGGCGGCGGGTGGAGACATCGGCGACCCCGGCGGCGCCCTGCCAGACCTGGTCGCCGTCCCGCACCTCGGCGAACAGTCCCGGCATCCCGGCGCGGTGGACGTTGTCGACGGCCGCGTTCAGCGCTGCGGTGTCCAGTGGGTTCTTCACGTCATGCGTCCTTCCGTAATCCCCGGGGCGAGCTCCGCATCGGTCGCCCGGCCCGGGACAACAGGGCACGAGTGGCATGCCGGCCCGTCCTTGCCCGGCCGTCCGGCACACTCATGTCCCCATTATGCACGCAGTGCGTGCAACACCAAGTGCATAAGCTAGGCTGAAGGCAGTCGAGAGGCAGTGGCGAGGAGCGAAATGGCAGGCCGAAGGCGTTGGTCGACCGAAGAGATCCTGGATGCGGCGGCGGAGCTGCTGCGCACGAGCGACGCGGACTCGTTCAGCGTGCGCAAGCTGGCCGCGGTGCTCGGGACCGATTCCTCCAGCCTCTACCGGCACTTCCGCAGCAAGACCGAACTGCTGCGCGCGGTCGCCGACCGGATCATCCTGGCCGCCATGGAGGAGCACCGCGCCGAGGGCGACTGGAAGCAGCGCATCAGGGCCCTGGCCCTGTGCATGCGCGAGGCCTTCGGCCAACAGCCGCAGCTCGCCGCCGTCTGGGGGCGTTACGCGTCGAGCGGCACCGGTTCCCGGCTGGTCATGGAAGAGGTGCTGCAGGCGCTGCGCGCCTCGGGCCTGCCCGACGCGGAGATCCCGGTGCGCTACCACCGGATCGCCGTGCTCATCTCCGCGCTGATCGCTTCCGAGGCCGGGGGCAGCACGGTCACGCCGGAGGAGCACGAGCAGGGCATGGAGCTGTTCCGCGTGGCGGTGCTGGGCGCCGACCCCGAGCGCTTCCCGGCCCTGGCCCACTTCGCCCGCGACGTCCGGCCGCTCGGCGCGGACCGCCGCGCCGCGTTCGAGGAGATCCTGGCCGCGCAGCTCGCCGGGATCGAAGCGGAGGTCGAAGCGAAGGCCGGGGCGGCCGTCGGAACCGCGGACGGAAGCCGGGGCTGAACCCGGGGCTGAATCCGGGACTAACCCCAGGGCTGAATCCGAGGCTGAACCCAGGACTGAACCCGGGGCTGAATCCAGTCTTGGCCCCGGGAGCATCGGATACGGGCCTGAGGCCCGGTGGGGCGGGGCCGGAGGGCAGGCCCCGGGGCCGCGACGGCCACCCGTCCGGCCCCGTCAGACCGCGTGCGTGCTGCGGAACGCTCGCCGATAGGCGTCCGGCGGGACCCCCACGATCCGCTTGAACTGGCGCCGGAGCGTCGTCGCCGTCCCCATGCCCGTGGCGACGGCGACCGCCTCGATGCTCTCGTCGGTGGCCTCCAGCAGCTCCTGCGCGCGGCGCACGCGCTGGATCAGGAGCCACTGGATCGGCGTCTGTCCGATCACGGACCGGAACTGCCGCCCGAGGTGGCGCGGGCTCGTGTTCGCCTTGCGCGCCATGTCGGTGACCGACAGCGGCTGGTCCAGCCGCTGCTGGACCCAGGCGAGCAGCTGGGCGAGGGCGTGGTCGCCCGAGACCTGCACCGGCGTGGCGACGAACTGGGCCTGGCCGCCCGGCCGGTGCGGCTGCATGACCAGGCGGCGGGCGACCGCGTTGGCGACGGCAGCGCCGTGGTCGAGGTGGATCAGGTGCAGGCAGAGGTCCACGGCGGCGGCCTTGCCCGCGGACGTGAGCACGCTGCCGTTGTCCGTGTACAGGACGTCCGGGTCGACCACGGCCTGTGGATGGCGGCTGCCCAGCTCGGCGGCGTGCGCCCAGTGGGTGGTGGCCCGCCGGCCGTCCAGCAGCCCCGCGGCACCGAGCACGAACGCCCCGGTGCACAGCGAGGCGACCCGCGCGCCCGCCTCGTGCGCCGCGCGCACCGCCTCGACCAGTTCGGCCGGCGGCGGCACGTCGATGTCGACGCACGCGGGCACGATCACCGTGTCGGCGCCGGCCGCCCGCTCCAGCCCGTGGTCCGGCTCGACCGTGAAGGGGCCGACCCGCACCGGACCGGGCCCGCAGAGCAGGACGTCGTACCAGCCGTCCGACGCCTCGCGCGGCGGGTTGCCGAAGATCTCGTACGCCACCCCCAGTTCGAAGTGGAGCAGGTCACCGGCCGTCAGCAGCGCGACAGTTGGCATGTCCGAAAGTGTACGCATGCTGTCGGTCCGGACCCTCACGGCCGGACACCGCACGCACCGAGACTGGACACCTCAGCACACCGAACCACCAGGTCGAGAGCGGGAAACCATGAGTACAGCGACTGCGGTCGTGGTCTACGGGGCGACGGGACACACCGGTCGCTTCATCGTCGCCGAGCTCCGGCGGCGCGGATTCACCCCGGTCCTCTCCGGCCGGAACGCGGCACGGCTGGAGGCGCTGGCGGCCGAGTGGGGCGAGGCGGAGGTACGGCCGGCCGGCGTGGACGACGCGGGCGCGCTCGACCGGGCGCTCGCCGGCGCGGCGGCCGTCATCAACTGCGCCGGCCCCTTCGCGGTGACCGGCGGCCCGGTCGTCGAGGCCGCCCTGCGGGCGGGGATCCCGTACGTCGACGTCGCGGCGGAGATCGAGGCGAACGCCGCGATGTTCGCCGACCACACGGAGGCGGCCCTGCGGGCGGGCACTCCCGTGGTGCCGGCCATGGCCTTCTACGGCGGGCTGGGCGATCTGCTGGTCACCGCGGCGATGGGCGGGGCGACGTCCGCCGATTCGGTGGACGTCGCGTACGGACTGAGCAGTTGGCGCCCCACGGCGGGCACCCGGGAGGCGGGACAGGTCTCCCACGACCGCCGCGCGGGCCGTCGGGTGCGGTACGCGGACGGCGCGCTGCGCTACCACGACGACGCGGTGTCGCAGGGCGACTGGCTGTTCCCCGAACCGCTGGGCCGGCGCGCGGTGATCACGGAGTTCACCATGGCCGACGTCGTCACCGTGCCCAGCCATGTGAAGGTGTCCGAGGTCCGTACCCACATGTCCGTCGAGGCGGCGGGCGACCTGGCGGGGAAGGACACTCCGGCACCGGAGGCGGTCGACACGCTGGGGCGCTCGGACCAGACGTTCGTCGTCGACGTCCTGGTCCGCGCGGACGGCGTCGAGCGCCGCGCCACGGCACGCGGCCAGGACATCTACGCCGTCACCGCACCCCTGGCGGTGGAGGCCGTCGCACGCATCCTGACCGGCCGCACGCGGACCACGGGGGTGGCCTCGGCCGGGGCGATGTTCGACGCGGCGGACTTCCTCCGCGCGCTGGCCCCGTACGTGACGGTCGAGTTGCCGGCCTGACCGGCCGCGCCTCGGGCGTGAGGGCCGAGCCGCCGGCCCGGCCCTGCCCGCCTGGCAGGATCCCCTCCCATGACTGCCGATTCCTGGAGCACGCACGGTCTCGACCTCGGGCCGGACACCGTGATCAAGACGTTCCGTCCCGGCCACCACGAGCAGAGCGAGCGCGAATGGCGGGCGCTCACGCTGCTCGGCACCCACGCTCCCGGGCTCGCCCCCGCGCCCCGGCACGCGGATCTCACCTCCGACGAACCGACCGTGGCGATGTCCCGCCTCCCGGGCCTGCCGCTCCGCGGGCAACGGATCGACGGCCCCCGGCTCGACGCCCTGGTCTCGGCGGTGACCGAGGTGCACGACTGCGTGCCCGCGCACCTGCTGGACGAGGTGCCCGTCAGGCCGGGGCACCGGCAGTACCTGGCCCGTCGGATCGAGGCCTGGGCGCCGCGGACCCGCCCCCGGGTCGGGCCCGGGGTGGGCGGGGCCATGGACCGCGGCCTGGAGTGGCTGGCGGGCGCGGACCCGTGGCACGCGGGAGACCGGCCGGGCATCCGGCCGGTGTTCGGCCCGGGGGACGGCAACCTCGCCAACTACCTGTGGGACGGCTCCCGGGTACGGATCGTCGACTTCGAGGAGTCCGGCCGCAGCGACCGTCCCCTCGAACTGGCGGAGATCACCGAGCACGTGTCCGCCTGGGTCGGCGAACCCCTCGACGCCGAGGAGTTCATCGGCCGTTTCGAACTGGACGCCGCGGAGCGGGCCCTGCTGCTCGACACCCGTCGGCTGGTCGCCCTCGTATGGCTGTTCCTGCTCTCGTTCGACGACCCCGAGCACCCCCGCAATCCGCCGGGGACGGCCGAACGTCAGGCGGTTCGGCTGTCCCGGCTGCTGGACTGAGACCGGGCGGGCGCGATCCCGTACGGTCCGGCGAGGCGCGCCGGCCCTATGCCAGGAACGCCGACACCAGCTCCGTGAACCGGTCGGCGTCATCGACCCACGGGTAGTGCCCCGCCCCCTCCTGGACGACGAGTGTCGCGTCGGGGAACAGGGCGGCGAAGTCGGCCGCCGAGCGGGGCGGGCTGTTCAGGTCGAACTCCCCGGCGAGCAGCAGGACGGGCGCCCCGAAGGCGGCGAGCGCGGCACGGGTGGCGGGCGGGTCGAAGGCGCCCTCGGCCCCGAAGCCCGCGACGGCGTCCGGGTTGTCGGGCCTGCTCGCCGCGTGGTGGGCGCGGGCGGCCTCGTCCCACCGGCCGTAGAAGAACGGGTCGACGGCCGCCCAGTCCGTGCCCGTCCCCCGGGTGATCGCGTCCAGCGCGGCGAACGCCGCCGGGAACCACGGCTCGTCGCTCCGCAGCCGGGCGAGCGCACGCCGCTCCTCCCCGCGGATGTCGATGCCGACGGCCCGGGCCCCGGGGGTGATCAGGGCGAGGCGGCCGACGCGCGACGGGTGCCGGGCCGCGTACTGGACGGCGATGTTCGCTCCGGCGGAGTGCCCGAGCAGGTCCGTACGCGCGAGACCGAGGTGGGCGCGGAGGGCCTCGATGTCGTCGACGAGCCGGTCGCAGCGGTAGCCGGCGTTGTCCTCGGGGACCGCCGAGCGGCCGGTGCCGCGCAGGTCCGGGACGATCAGACGGCGATGGGCGGAGAGGCCGCCGAGCTCGCCCAGGTAGCGGGAGTCCGCGGGGCCGCCGGGGATGCAGACGAGCGGATCGCCGGCTCCGTACGTGCGGTAGGCGAGCTGGGTTCCGTCGGAGGCGCAGAAGGTGGACACAGGGCGATCCTGTCACTCATAACCAGGTTATACAACTCGGTTATGACGTATGGAGCAGGGTATATAACTGGGTTGTGGCAGCAGCCGAAGAGAACACACGACACACCCCGCGCACCCCGGCGGCCGCGGCGGGCACCGGCGGTCCCCCCGCTCTGACCGAGGAGCAGGCCGGGCGGATGTTCGCCGGGATGAACGACGTGATCCGCGCCGGCGAGGAGATGCGCAGGCTCCGCGCCGAGATGATCCAGGTGCTCACCGGCTTCGGCTGGACCCAGGAGCGCATCGCCCGGCTCACCGACATGAGCCAGCCCGCCGTGTCCAAGCAGGTGGCGAAGTACCGGGACGCCGGTCCCGGACCCTCCATGGACGTCTCCCTCGGCCAGCACGACCTGCCGTGGCTGGAGGGACGCCTGTGGGGTCTCGCCGAGGACCTCTCGGAGACGTACGACGGAGCCGCCCGCTGCACTCCCTGCGTCGGCGCACTCGCGCGCGGGAAGAAGCGCTTCACCGAGCGGACCGTCGACGAACTGCGCCGGCTCGTCGAGGAGGACCTGCGGCTGCACGCCGCGGAACTGCCCGCCGGCCACCGCGAGGCGTACGACGAGATCAGCCGCGGCCTCGACGTACCGGCCGGGACCGCCACCGCCCCGGCCGGCTCGGCCTCCGTGCGCCGCGCCCTCGCCCACCGGATCCAGCGCGACCGGCTGAGGGGCTAGACGGCCCCGGCGCGCCCCCCTCCTTCAGGCTTCGCGGGCCCTGACCGCGAGCGTCGCCGCCAGGACGCTCGGCACGAGCAGCAGGCCGAAGGCGGCGGCATAGGCCGCCAGGTCGGCGGAGCCGAAGCCCAGGAAGAGGTTGAACAGGGCCGCGGCCACCCCCATCACCGCCATCTGGCCCAGGTTCTGACTGGTCTGCATGGCGCTGCTGGCGTACCCCTGCCGGCCCGGCGGGCTGTGGGTGAGCGAGAGCAGGGTGAGGGAGGGCGTGGCCATGCCCATGCCGACGGCCGCGAGGACCATGGCCCCGGCGGCGGTGAGGGCGGGCAGCGCGGGCAGCGTGCCCACCGCGGCGAGCGCCACCGCCGCCCCCATCACCAGGGCCCCGGCCGTGACCAACCGGTGGCGGGAGACCCGCCCCTGGAGCCGCCCCTGGAGCCAGGAGGAGCCGGCCCAGGCGATGGCGGCCCCCGTGAAGGCCAGTCCGGTCTGCACGGGCGGCACGCGCCTCGCGGTGTTCAGCAGCAGCGGCACGAAGGCCTCCAGCGTGAAGTACGCCCCCGAGGTGAGGCCGCGCAGCAGCACGGCGGCGGGCAGTCCGCGCGCGGCACGCCACGTGCCCGCCGGGAGCAGCCTCGGCACGAACACCACCAGCAGGGCGACTCCCGCCACCCCGCACAGCAGATGGCGTACGTCCCAGCCCGAGACGGCGTACTGCCCGAGCGCCGCCCCCACGCTCACGGCCGCCGCGACCATCAGCGCGGGCCGCGGCGTCACGTCCGCCGCCGGACCGGTTTCCTGCTTCGACCGCGCCCGGGACCGCCCCTGCCCCTGTCCCTGCCCCTGTCCCTGTCCCTGTCCCTGTCCCTGTCCCTGCCAGGATGGGTTGCGGAGCATGACGACGACGACCAGCGACGGGATCACGGTGAGGGCGGCCAGCCCGAAGAACACCAGGCGCCAGGACCACCAGGCGGCCACCAGGCCGGCGAGCGGCGGGCCGGCCAGGGACGGGATGATCCAGCAGGTGCTCATCAACGCCAGGGCGCGCGCCCGCAGCCGGTCCGGATAAGCGTGGGCGATGGCCGTGTTGATGGCCACCGCGATCATCCCGGCCGCCACCCCGTCCAGGAAGCGCCCGGCCGCCAGTTGCCAGATGGTGGTGCTGGTGGCCGAGACGACCAGGGTGACCACCGCGAGCACCACGCCCGCCGCCAGCGGGCGGCCCGGCCCCGCACGGTCCGCCCAGTCACCGCCCAGCACCCCGCCGAACAGGCTCGCCGCGACGAAACAGCCCGCCACCAGCGGGTAGAGCGGCACCCCGTCCAAGTCGCGGGCGGCCACCGGCAGCATGGGCACGACGGCGAGTGCGGCGAACCCGGTCAGGAACATGACCGCGGCGAAGCTGAACGTGGCGGCCGCGTACGTCCGGGAGAACAGCCGCTCATCGGCGGCCGCGGGCCGCACCGCCGCCTGGCCGGTCATCGCCTGCCGCCGGTCATCGACCGGCCGAATCCCTCGCCGCGGACGGGAGTTGGCACGAACTCGGTGCGGGCGGGAGCATGCGCGCACCCGTCGGCGAAGGCTTTCGGATCATGGGTCACGGGCGTCCAAACTAGGTGGAGCGCACGAAGGCCCGCCACCGGATTTCATGGCGTCCGAAGCCGCACCGCCGACCGCGGCCGCCGCCCTCGAATCCGGGCCGTTCGCCTCAGCGTCCGCCCACCGCCGCACTCGCCGCCCGCAGCGCGTCCCCGTCCCTGCCCAAGAGCAGGTCGGTGCTGTCCGCCCACTGGTCGACGACCCCGGTCAGCGGCAGCCCGCGCAGGTCCGGGTCGGTGACCGAGGCGGCCAGCGGGCGGGCGAAGCGTTCCGCGTGCAGGACGAGGAACGGACGGCCGTGGTACGGGCGGGGCGACGGGTCCACCGGGTCGGTCAGCCCGGCCGCGTTCTGCCGGACCGCCACCGCTTCGTACGCCGCGCACAGGTGCCGCTCCCGCTCCGGGTACTCCGTCGCCGCCAGCGCTCCCCGCAGCGACGGCGTCAGCTCCCCGGCCGCCTCCAGCCGGGCGAACGCGCTGCCCAGCCACTTGCCGTACGGCGGGTAGCGCCGCTCCAGCAGCAGGCACAGCCGCATGAGGTCGCGGACCAGCCGCCCGGCGACGACGGCCGAACCGAGGTCGTCGCCGGCCTCGGCGCATCGTCCGACGAACGCCTCCTCCTGGGAGATCCGCTGCCACTGGCAGGCCAGGACGTGGCGCCACACCTGTTCGGGGTAGCGGGCCAGCCGCGCGCGTGCGGTGGTGAGGAGACCGGGGCCGTCGTGGAACACGGCGCCGGCGGTGACCTGGGCGAGCCTCTGCTGCGGCATGGCGAGCCAGTCCCGTACGGCGGGTTCCGTGGTGGAGGCGTCGAGGCCCACCTCCCGGACCAGCCAGGCGCCGGTGTCGTGCGCGACCACGCGGTGGTCGACGGGTCCGTCGGTCATCGCCATGTGGCCGACCGGGTCGAGCGGGTCGGCGGCCGGGCGGAAATGGGTGGGCCAGCCGCGGATCTCCTTGGGCAGCCGGTCCGCCAGCAGCCGCCGGATCGCGTCGCCGTGGGCCGCCGCGTCGTCCGGCGCGAGGAAGAGGTCCAGGCGCGGGCCCCAGTCGTGGTCGGTCGAGCGCGCGGTGTCGAAGCCGAGCACCTCCGATCCGGCGCCGATCCGCGCGGCGGCGTACGGCAGGCCGGGGAAGGCGTCGTCGAGGACGGGCCGCACCGCGGTCTCGTACAGAATCCTGGAGAGCTCCAGACCGGGCAGGAACGCGGCTTCGACGGGGATCGGCATACGGTCGACTCTGCCGCCGCCGGAAGGGGCCCGCCAGCGATTATCCGGCGACCCTGCCGGGCGGAGGGGCAGGAAGCAAGACGTCCACTTGCGGACGATCTGCCACAGACCGAATTGTTACGCTGGCAGACATGACCGCCATGGCACCCACCCGCACCGCACCGGACCTCTCCTACCTCCTGGACCACACCAGTCACGTCCTGCGGACCCAGATGTCGGCGGCGCTCGCCGAGATCGGGCTCACCGCACGCATGCACTGCGTCCTGGTCCACGCCCTGGAGGAGGAGCGCACCCAGATCCAGCTCGCCGAGATCGGCGACATGGACAAGACCACCATGGTGGTGACGGTGGACGCGCTGGAGAGCGCGGGCCTCGCCGAGCGCCGCCCTTCCAGCCGGGACCGGCGGGCGCGGATCATCGCCGTCACCGAGCAGGGCGCGGCCCTGGCCGCGCGGAGCCAGGAGATCGTCGACCGGGTGCACGAGGAGGCGCTGGGCAGCCTGGCCCGGGCGGACCGGGAGACGCTCCTGCGCGCGCTGAACCAGCTGGCCGGCGAGCACCTGGCCACCCCGGCCGAGAACCCGCGGGCGGTCCGCAGGGCCCGCCAGAGCCAGAAGTAGGCGACACCACCGGCCCAGCACCCATCCCCCACCCCGCCACCCACGGGCGCAGCACCGCGGAAGCCGAGCCATCCGCGGAAAATGGAACCGAAAGAAATAGTCCGCAACAAAACCATCTGCTACGTTCTCTCTTGTCGCACCGACCGACAGGAGAGCCCGATGTCCGCGCCCGCTCGCCCCGTTCCCGCCCCGGCCCCCGCCCCGCCCGTCACCCGCTCGCGCCACCTCGCTCTCGGCGTGATCGCCACCGGTCTGCTGATGACCGTGCTCGACGGCTCGATCGTGACCGTGGCGATGCCCGCCATCCAGAACGACCTCGGCTTCACTCCCGGCGGCCTCAGCTGGGTCGTCAACGCGTACCTGATCGCCTTCGGCGGCCTGCTGCTGCTCTCGGGGCGGCTCGGTGACCTCATCGGCCGCAAGCGGATGTTCCTGGCCGGCACGGCGGTCTTCACCGCCGCCTCCGTACTGGCGGGAGCGGCCGGTACCCCCGCCCTGCTGATCGCCGCCCGCTTCCTCCAGGGCGCCGGCAGCGCCATGGCGTCCGCGGTCGGCCTGGGCATCCTGGTCACCCTCTTCACCGAGAGCCGCGAACGGGCCCGCGCCATCGCCGTGTTCAGCTTCACCGGCGCGGCCGGGGCCTCGATCGGGCAGGTGCTCGGCGGGATCCTCACCGACGCGCTCGGCTGGCACTGGATCTTCTTCATCAACCTGCCGATCGGACTCGCGGCGCTGCTCGTCGCGGCGCGCGTCCTGCCCGGCGACCGCGGGCCCGGCCTCACCGCGGGCGCGGACGCCGTCGGCGCACTCCTGGTCACCGCGGGGGTGATGGTGGGCATCTACTCCGTCGTCGAGGTCGAGTCGTACGACTGGGTGTCACCGCACACGCTCGGGCTCGGCGCCCTCGCGGTGGCCCTGCTCGCCGCGTTCTTCGTCCGCCAGGCCACGGCCGCGACCCCGCTCCTTCCGCTGCGCATCCTGCGCTCGCGCAGTGTCGCGGGCGCCAATCTGGTCCAGATCCTCATGGTGGCCGCGCTGTTCTCGTTCCAGATCCTGGTCGCGCTGTATCTGCAGCGGGTGCTCGGCTACGGGGCCACCGCCACCGGGCTCGCCATGCTGCCGGCGGCCGCGGTCATCGGTGCCGTGTCGCTGGGGATATCGGCCCGGCTGAGCACACGGCTCGGCGACCGGAGCGTGCTGCTGGCGGGGCTGGTCCTGCTGATCGGCGTGCTCGTCCTCCTCACCCGGCTCCCCGTCCACGCGCACTACGCCACGGATCTGCTGCCGGTGATGTTCCTCGCCGCGGGATTCGGCCTCGCCCTCCCGGCGCTGACCACGCTCGGCATGTCGGGGGCGGGCGAGGAGGACGCCGGACTCGCGTCCGGACTGTTCAACACCACCCAGCAGATCGGCATGGCGATGGGCGTCGCCGTCCTGTCCACGCTGGCCGCCTCCCGTACCGACACCCTGCTCGCCGACGGCAGCAGCCGGGCCGAGGCGCTGACCGGCGGCTACCACCTGGCCTTCGCCGTGGGAGCCGGACTGCTCACCGCCGCGTTCCTCGTCGCGCTGGTGGTGCTCGGACGGCCGGACCGCCACACGGCCACGGCGGCAACAGCCGCACCGACAAGTCCCGCACCTTCCGCCTGACCACTGCCCACCGGTCCCCGCCGGCCCTGAGGAGAAACCCATGCCGCCCCTTCCCACCACCCCCGTCGAGAACGAACCACAGTCCGTCACCGACAGCGACACCGGCTCCGGCTCCGGTCCGGGCGCAGGTCCGGGGCCGCGCGTGCTCACCGAAGCGGAACTGTCCCGGCTGCTCCGGGAGCAGCAGTTCGGCGTCCTGGCGAGCGTGCGGCGCACCGGGCACCCCCATCTGACGACGGTGCTCTACTCCTGGGACGCCGAAGAGCGTGTGGTGCGCGTGTCCAGCACCGCCGACCGCCTCAAGCCGCGTCAGCTGCGCACCGATCCGCATGCGGCGCTGCACGTCAGCGGCCCGGACGTGTTCTCGTTCGCGGTCGCCGAGGGCGAGGCGGAGGTGTCGGCTCCGGCGGCCGTGCCCGGGGACGACGTCAGTCGCGAACTCCTCTCCCTGACACCGGGTTTCGCGGACCCGGCCGAGGAGGCGGCCTTCCTGGCCCAGGTGGTCGCGGACCGGCGCGTGGTGATCCGGATCCGCGTCTCCCGGCTGTACGGAACGGCGCTGGACATCCCGGCCGCGGACTGAGCTCGGCGGCCGGGCCCCACCCGGGGCCACATGAGCACCTCCCGGAAGCTCTAGGATCCCGCCCATGGCTACCGACCCCGGCTACACCTGCTCCCGCTGCGGCGAACACCACACGGAACTCCCGATGGGGTACTCGACCATGGCGCCCGACGTCTGGGACGCGAGCCTGGAGAGCGACCCCGACAGCATGCTCTCGTCGGACCAGTGCATCGTCAGACACGAGCACTACTTCATCAAGGGCCTGATCGAGATACCCGTGGCCGGCAGCCCGGAGCCGTTCTCCTGGGGTGTCTGGGTGTCGCTGAGCCGGGAGAACTTCGGCCGCGCCCTCGATGTGTGGGAGACGCCGGGCCGGGAGTCCGAGAAGCCGTACTTCGGCTGGCTCACCACCGAGTTGGGGCTCTACACCCCCCGTACGACCAACCTCAAGACCAATGCGCACACCCGTCCGATCGGCCGGCGCCCGTTCATCGAGCTGGAGCCCACCGATCATCCGCTGGCCGTCGAGCAGCGCACGGGCATCACGTTCGACCGGGTCCGGGAGATAGCGGAAGCGGTGCAGCGTGCCGTGGACGGCCAGTAGCGGAGCAGCCCGGGAGCCGGGCGCCAGGGCGGCGGGGCCGGACTACCGCCGCTCCCCCAGCCCCGACCGCAGCTGCGCGAAGCCCCGTTCCGCCTCCTCGACCGCCGCCCCGTACACCTGGTCCGCGCTGCGGCCCTCGCTGATCCGCCGCCAGTTCTCCATGGCCAGGATGCGCAGGACCGCGATGATCTGGCCCGCGGCCAGCCGGTCCGTCACCCGGTCACCGAGCGCGCGGGCGAGCGCGGCCTCGGAGCGGCTCTGGTACGCGTGGAGCCGGGCCACCAGGGACGGTGTCCCGTACAGCAGCCGGTGGAACGCCAGCACCTGCGGGACGTCGCACAGCCCCGTGACCGGGTCGCGCCGCTCCAGGCCGTCCAGGTAGTGGCGGCGCAGCGCGTCCAGCGGGGATTCGCCGTCGGCGCGGCCGGCGACGACCCGGGCGGACTCGTCCTCGTGGTCGGCGAACCGGTGCAGCGCCAGGTCCTCCTTGGCCGGGAAGTACCGGAACAGCGTCGGCTTGGAGATGTCCGCGGCGGCCGCGATCTCCGCCACCGAGACCTTGTCGAAGCCGCGTTCCAGGAACAGGGAGATCGCGGCCTCGGACACCGCCTGGTACGTCAGCTGCTTCTTCCGCTCCCGCAGACTCGTCGGCGCATCCGGCGCGGCCTGCCCGGCCGCTCCCCCGCCCGTCGCCGCCGCATCCGCCGATGTCCGTGACCCGGGCTTCTCTGCGCTCATGACCATGCAGCGTACGCCCTTGACCTCAAGCGGACTTGACGTCCAAAGCCCCGCAACCGGTACGACACCCGTCCCCTACCGCCGGGACCGGACCAGCGCCTCGATCCCGTCCAGCACGCGTTCGAGGCCGAACGTGAACTCGTAGTCGGGTGCGTCCGGCGCCCACATCACCTCGGAGGCCAGCAGCCGGGTGAGCGAGGGATGGCGTACGGGATCGACCAGCCGGTCCAGCGTGCGGGCGTAGCCCTCCATGACCTCCGTCTCCGAGACGCCGCGGGCCTCGACGGCGGCGCCGAGATCGCCCGTCACCAGCGCCTCGTTCCGCACGAAACCACTGACCAGAAGGATGACGGAGACTTCCTCGCCCGGCCCCAGACCGGTGCCGTCGAGGGCCTGGAGGCCCTGTTCCCACCAGGCGACCGAGTGGGGGCTCGCGGGCGGTCCCGCGATGGGGATGCGGAGCATCCAGAGGTTGGCGTGGTAGACGCGGCGCATCGCCCCGGCCCACTGCGCGAGGGCCTCGCGCCAGCCCGCGTTCTCCTCCAGGGCGGGCAGCGGGGGCGGCGGGCCCATGGCCGCCTCCTGCATGAGCACGTAGAGCTCGTCCTTGGCGGCGACGTACCGGTAGAGCGACATCGTCGAGGCGCCGAGGTCCTTGGCGACCCGGCCCATCGACACCGCGCCGAGCCCCTCGGCCGCCGCCACCGCCACCGCGGCGTCCACGATGCGCTCCAGCGTCAGTCCGGGCTTGGGCCCCTTGACCGGGCGCGCCCGCAGTCCCCAGGCCGCCTCGATGCTGGCCGGCAGGCCCGTACCGCCCTGCGAACCGTTCCCTCGCGTCACCTGAACCCACCTTCCCTTGACGTCCATCCTAGTTATGCGTAACCCTTACGCACTACCACGTACCACATACGCAGAAGGGGAAGTCATGCCGTCGTCCGCCATGATCGAGGCCCACGGCCTCACCAAGTCGTACGGAAGATCCGCGCCACCCGTCCTGCACGGCATCGACCTACGGGTGGACCGCGCCACCGTCTTCGCCCTGCTCGGCCCCAACGGCGCGGGCAAGACCACCGTCGTCCGCATCCTGGCCACGCTCACCGCGGCCGACAGCGGCACGGCCCGTGTCGCCGGGTACGACGTCGTCGCCGACCGGAGCCGGGTCCGCCGCGCGATCAGCCTGACCGGCCAGTACGCCGCCGTCGACGAGGCCCAGACCGGCGAGGAGAACCTGCGCATGATGGCCCGGCTGGCCGGCCGCTCCCGCGCGGACGCCCGCCGCCGCGCCGCCGACCTCCTCGAACGCTTCGGCCTGACCGAGGCGGCCCGCCGCCCCGCCCGTACGTACTCCGGCGGCATGAGGCGCAGGCTCGACCTGGCGGCCGGGCTCGTCGGCAGCCCGCTGCCGGAGGTGTTCTTCCTGGACGAGCCGACGACCGGCCTCGATCCGCGCAGCCGCCAGGAACTCTGGCAGGTGGTCCGCGACCTCGCCGCCGAGGGCGCCACGGTCCTGCTCACCACCCAGTACCTGGAGGAGGCCGACCGGCTGGCCGACCGCATCGCCGTCCTGGACCACGGACGCACCGTCGCCGAGGGCACCGCCGAGACCCTCAAGTCCCGCGTCGCCGGTCACCGCCTCGACGTGGTCCTGGCCGACCGGGCGGCCTACCTCCGCCTCACCCACCGCGCGGTGCACCACGCACCCTCGACGCTCACCCTCGGCCTGCCGACCGACGGCTCGGCGGCCCATGTCCGGGCCCTGCTCGACGAGATCGACCCGGCCGGGACGGCGGTCGAACGGTTCTCCCTGCACAGCGCCACGCTCGACGACGTCTTCCTGGCCCTCACCACGACGAAGGAGACCCGGACCGCCCATGTCTGAGACCCTCACCGCACCCCTCGCCCGCGCCGGCACCATGGCGGGCCGATCTCTGCGGATCAGCAGGCGCAACACCGACGCGCTCATCACCTCGCTGATGCTGCCGGTCCTGCTGATGCTGATCTTCGTCTACTTCTTCGGCGGCGCGATCGACACCGGCGCCCCGCACTCCTCGTACGTCACCTACGTCGTCCCCGGTGTCCTGCTCATGTGCGCGGGCTTCGGCTCCGCGAGCACCGCCGTGGCCGTCAGCGAGGACATGCAGAACGGCATCATCGACCGCTTCCGCTCCCTGGACATCGGCGGCGCCGCCATCCTGGCCGGCCATGTCGCCTCGAGCACGGCCCGCAATCTGGTCTCCACCACCGTGGTCCTGGGCGTCGCCCTCCTGATCGGCTTCCGCCCCAGCGCCACCCCCACCGGCTGGCTCACCGCACTCGCCGTCCTGACCACGTACATCGTCGCGCTGTCCTGGCTCTCCGCGGCCATCGGCCTGCTCGCCAGGACCCCCGAGGCGGCAGGCGGATTCACCTTCCTGATGTCGTTCCTCCCCTACCCGAGCAGCGCCTTCGTCCCGGTCGACTCCATGCCCACCTGGCTCCACGCCTTCGCCGACCATCAGCCGGTCACCCCGGCCATCGAGTCCCTGCGCGCCCTCCTCCTGAACCAGCCGGCCGGCAACACCCCCTGGATCGCCCTCGGCTGGGCCACGGGCCTGCTGCAGCTCGCGATCGGCCTGTCGGGGGCACTGTTCAGGGTGCGGACGCGGTGACGGCGGGCGGTCGGTCGCCGAACCACCGGACATACACGGCGGCCACCTCGTCCGCGGAGAGCTCACAGGTGAGCCCGAGGGTCCGGCGCGCGGCCCCCAGCGCCCTCTCGATCCGCCGGGCCGCCCGGGGCAGCTGCCGTCGCCGCTGCTCCTCCGTGAGCCCGCCGAGGGCCAGCGCCGCCCGGATCACATCCGTGTAGACGGACTGCGCCTGCTTGTAGGCGAGGAGCACCGGGAGGTCCGTCTCCCACCCGTCCGAGCTCCCGGGCCGGGCGTTCTCGACCGCGCGGCGCCAGATGCCGGTGATCCGCGCCCGCTGCCCGGGCGGGTAGTGCATCAGATGGAGGTGGGTGGCCAGGTCGTAGAGCGGATCACCGACCATGGCCAGCTCCCAGTCGATCGTCCACAGGTCGTCGCGGGCGTCGACGATGAAGTTCTCCCGGTGCAGATCGCCGTGGAGCAGGGCGAAGGGGCGGGACACGAGATCCCCGGCCGCCGCACGGAGACCGTCGAGGGCGCCGCCGGGTATGCCGAGGTCCCGGAAGAGCGGGTGGTAGCGCGGCAGATGCCGTTGGTAGATGTGGGCATCCGTGAAGTCGATCAGCCGGGCGAGGAAGGCGGCGGAGTCGTTCTGCCGCCCGGCGGGACGGAGCCCTGCCGCCCGGCCGGCCGACGCGACCACCGACTCGGGCCGGACGGAGACGAGTTCGCCGAACAGGGCCCCGAGCTGCCCCGCGTGACGCCCCGAAAGCGGCTGCCCGGGAGGGCATGCCTCGCCGAGCGTCCGCCCCTCGACGAAGGTGTAGAGGGAGACCCCCTCCCGCTCGATCACCACGGGGATGCGGGTGATGCTCCCCTGCAGGGCCCGTACGAGCTCCTTCTCCGAGGCGAACGCGCGCAGATCGAACCAGAACAGGCCGGCGCGCGGATCCCGGCACTTCCACCAGGTCTGCCGTCCCGAGCCGTCGGCGTCCGGAAGCGGAAAGGCGTACGTCTCGTGGTGGTAGCCCTTGAGCGGGCCCACCAGGAGCCGCTCGTCGGAGACGAGCGCGGCCGCACGCCGCCGGGCCGCCGACACCCGGGCGTCCACCCGCCCGGCGGGCAGCGCCAGGTCGCCGGACAGGTGGTCCTGCGTCACCGCCGCCACCGGCCGGGGGTGACCGGCGCCGTGGGTGGCGGCGCCGGCTGCCGGCCGCGGACCGTCGGGGTACGGCGTCCCCCAGCGTTGAGACCCATACAGGGACGGTACAACTTCCCGCCGGTTCAGCGCACTTGCGCCGACAACGCCTCGGCGGCATCGGCCAGCACCGCCATGGAGCCCACGACCGTACGCGCACCGGCCGCCGTCAGGGCGTCCCGCCCCGCCCGATCCCGGTGATAGCCGATGAACGGCATGCCGATCGCACCGGCCGCCCCCAGATCGGCGGTGGAGTCGCCGATCATCACATGGCCGTCGACACCGAGACCCGTCGCGGCGACGACCCCGTTCAGCACCCAGGGATCGGGCTTCATCCGCCGGGTGTCGGCATCGCAGCGCCCGATGACCGGTGCGCCCCCGAAGTACCGGTCCAGCGAAGTGCGTTCCAGATAGCGCCGCACCGCGTCCGCATGGTTGTTGGACGCCACGGCGAGCCCTCGGCCGAGCGCGTGCCAGGCCCTGACGAGCCGGTCCGCCCCGGGGGTGGGGGTAGCGTGTTCGGCGGCCTTCAGCTCCCGGGCGGTGAGCGCGTGGCGCATCTCCACCACGATCGCGCGCGCCCGTTCCGTGGCACCCGGCCGATGCGCCAGCCGGTCGTACCGCCGGAAGACACCGTGCGGGTCCGGATTACCCCGCACCTCGTCCGGCACGGGGCCGTGCTGCGCGGCGATGCCGATGAGCTCGTCGGCGATCAGGTGCGCCTCGCTGTCCCCGCTCCCCTGCTCGCTGACGAAGAGCCGGACCATGGGCCCGTCGAAGTCCCAGACGAGGCACTGGGCACGGGCGAGCAGATTCCGCGCACGCCGGACGGCCTGGGCCTCGTCACGTACAGGGGCAGCAACTGGGGACAGCACGATCAGAGATCCACCCTCGTGGCCTGGTGATTCCAGTACGAATCGAAGAACGCCTGGCACTCCTGCACGATGTCGCGCTGTCCGCTCCCGGCGGTCTTCGCCGTCGCCGCGACACGGTACGGAAAGAGGGTGGCTCCCGTGCCGTACGCGTCGTATATCCGGACCTCCTCACGTCCCGGAGGGAGCGGGATGCTGCCCACATCCACGACGTAGAAGCCCTGCAGCGCCAGGCTGCGGTTCAGAATGTACAACTTCATCTGGGGCGAGCACGGCACCACTCGCACCTCGACGTCCACTTCCGGCGCGGGGTCGCAGCGCTGGAGCTCGAACAACGCCTCCTGGAACATCGTCGCGTGGCTCTGCAGGATCGACTTCAACCGCTGCCGCACGCGGGGGTCGTCCTCGCCGTCGACCCTGCGGGGAATGGTCAGCATCGGGGAGTCGCAGTCCGGAAGCATCAGCCGGGCCTTGATGCTGCGGGGCGGCGGGATGTTCTCCTGGATGAACCGGTCCTTCAGGTCCGACACCCGCTTGGCCAGCGTCTCCGTGGTCATCGAGAAGACATCGAGCGTCACCTCGGACGCCTCGAACGCCTCGGCCAGATACGGTCCGAGCTTCACGGGCTTGACGCCCTCGGCCATCACGGCCCAGGGACCGCCCGGCCCCCCGGCGCCCTCACCGGCACGGGCCCCCTGCGACGCCGCACGCCCGTCACCATGCGGTCCGCCGCGGACGAAGGTGCCACTGCCCTGCCGGGTGACGATCAGGCCCTCGCCGCGCAAGCGCTTCAGCGCCTCGTTGATCGTGGCGGGCGAGACGTCGAACCGCTCGGCGAGCTGGGCGCGCGTGGGCAGACGGTCGCCCGGCCCCCACTCCTCGCCGCTGATGCCCTGACGCAGCTCGTCGGCGACGCGCTGATAGATGAAGTCACCTTCAGCCAAGTCATGCTCACGATTCGTCACATCACAACCATACAACTGGTCGCCAGACAGGGAGACTTCGGGTGAGCAACCATGAAAATCACATGACCATCACGACAACCAACCAATCCAGGCAACCATACAAGTTTACGACTACTCATTCGTAGGGAAACCTACAGTCAAGCCAACCAGTCAAATCTAAGAGGTTGATCGGTTGTTCTAGGTACACAGGCAGCGTCCTCTCGACACAACGGAGTGCGAGCATCGACGCCCCTTCACCGCCGGAGGAGTGATCGTCATGCCATTCGTCACGCTGGGCATCGAGCAGATCGTGCAGTGGAAGTACGGGCTGATGGGGACGGTGGGCTTCGCCCTGCTGTCCTTCGGCCTCAAGGCGGGAAGCCCCAACTGCGCCTGTGCGGGGGCCCTGATCCTGGCCCTGCTCCTGGTCCCGACCGACTCCTGACCCGCGCTCGCACGGTCAGGCACCGCCCCCCGCCGCCCTAGAACACATCCGGGCACCAGGCCCGCCGCCCCGCCCTCAGCACCCCGTCCGCGCGAGCCGCGGCGCCCGGGGTCAGCTCCTCGATGCGGCCCAGGGCCGCCAGCCGCAGGGGCGACTCGTCGCCGAGGTACAGCGTGCCCAGCTCCCGTACGTCCATCGCCAGATCGGCCGACCGCGTCGTCGGGGTGCACGTCGCGCCCTCGCGCGTGGCATCCAGGTGGAAGCGGCCCGCGGTGAGGCCCGTCGAGTCGTGGATGTCCAGGACGAGCGAGCCGGGGACCGCGTAGGTGCGGGCCTCCAGGGCGCGTACGACGTCGAGGACGCGGACCCACATGAAGTCGGCGTGCGTCACCACGCGGGCCGCGCGCGGGTCCGGGAGGAGGAGCGGGAGCAGGTCGTCGGGGGCGCGGTGGCCGGTGCGGATCGTGGAGATCCAGTCGATGGAGCACAGGAAGTGCCACAACGCCCGCTCCGCCGCCGGGGTCACCGCGATCAGGCTGCGCACCGTCGCCCGGTTCAGCGGCTGCTTGGCGTCGCCCCAGTTGTCGTCGGAGCGGTAGACCAGCAGGCCGTCGACGGTGCCGTCGGCTCCGCGGTAGACGGCGTAGAACGGCTCGGTCCAGGTGTCGTGCGGGAAGAGCACCTCACCGGTGACGAGGTCCCACCAGCGTTCGCCGCGGCTCACCGCCCCGTGCTGCCGGGCCCGCAGCCGGTCGTGGAGCACCGGCCCCAGCTTGCGGACCTCCGCGCCGTCGACCAGGTCGATCCGGCCGCCGTCCTCGGCCGACGGGACCCTGCGGTGCGGGTCGAGGCCCGTCCGGGGGACGTCGACCTCCCACTCGGTGGTCCACGCCGCCGGGCCGAAGCCGTACCGCCCGTAGATCGGGTACTCGGCGGCGATCAGCGTGGCCGCCACATCGCCGCGCTCCTTCGCCGCCGCCAGGTCCGTCGCCATCATCCGCGAGAGCAGCCCGCGGCGGCGGTGCGTGGGCGTCACCGTGACGTTGGTGACCGCGTCCGTCGGCACCGTGGCACCGCCGACGACCGTCATCTCCTGCGCGAACGAACGGAACGTCGCCACGCACCGCCCCTCGTCGAACACCCCTTGCATGCGTGCCAGGTCCAGGTACGGCAACCGGCCTGCCACCTCCTCGTCCGACGGTGTCGGCGCCCGCAGGAAACCGGTGTTCAGAGCGCGGAGCCAGTCGTGGAGCTCGGATTCGGCGACGGTACGGACATCGAGGCTGGTCATATGCCCCACGCTAGATTCGGAGGGTCCGGATGTCGCCCGGTTTTCGGCCGGGTGGTACGGGGACGGGCACGGGCAGCAAACCGGGCACGGCCGGGCTGCCCGGTCAGCGGGTCAGCGGCGGGTCAGAACGCCGCCCTGATCTGCCCGACCTCCGCGCTGCCGCCCAGCAGCGGTGCCCGGCCGATCCGCGACACCACCGGCGCGTCCACGCCCAGCAGGCCCAGCGCCCGGGCCAGCACCGGACCCAGTGCCCGGGTCGAACCGTCGTCGATCTTGAAGGCCAGTGCCCGGCCGTCCGCCAGCGCCACCGCCTGGACCGCCTCCGCCCCCATCTTGGACAGCGTGCCCGGCACCTCCCGCATCAGCCAGGTGTCGGGCCGCCGGGTGCCGGCCACGTACTCGGGATGGGCGCGCATCGCGTCCGCCACCCGGCGCTCGGCCGTGCCCTGCTCCGCCGTGACGAACGTACGGAACGCCCGCGCGAGACCCACCAGCGAGATCGCCATCAGCGGCGCCCCGCAGCCGTCCGTGCCGACCGCCGCGACCGGCTCGCCCGCCGCCTCCTCCACGACCCGGTGGACCAGCTGCTGGAGCGGGTGGGCCGGGTCGAGGTAGGTGGCCGGGTCCCAGCCGTTGTGCAGGCACACCGCGAGCATCGCCGCGTGCTTGCCGGAGCAGTTCATCGTGATCCGCTCCCGGACGTGGCCCGCGGCGAGGTACGTCTCCGCCTCGACCGGGTCCAGCGGCAGATCCGGCGGGGTCTGCAGATCGTCGGGCGACAGCCCGTGCTCGGTGAGCATCTTGCGTACGAGATCGAGGTGGAAGCCCTCGCCCGAATGGCTCGCGGCAGCCAGTGCCAGCCGCTCCCCGGACAGGTCGAGACCGGCCCGCAGCACCGCCGCGGCCTGCATCGGCTTGTTGGAGGAACGCGGGAAGACCGGGGCCGCCGGATCGCCCAGGGACAGTTCCACGCTGCCGTCGGCGGCCAGGACCACCAGGGAGCCCCGGTGACGGCCCTCCACGAAACCGGACCGGACGACCTCGGCCAGCACGGGCAGGGCGGGAGCCGGGCCGGATATGCCGGACGGGGGCGACGGGACTGCGCTGGAGGTCATGGTGGCCTTCCGGGGACGGGCGGGACCCGCCTCCGGAAGGATCGCTTCAGGCGAGCAGGTCGTCTACTTGTGCTTCCCCGTCACGGTACCTGCGGGCGATCTCCGCACTGCAATCGTCCGCGGTGCGCTGGAGCCGTGCCCGGCGCCGGGAGACCTGCTGTTCGTAGCGGACCAGGCGCCCCATGGCGGTGTGCAGCTCTTCGTCCGTCCGGGCGTCGAGGTCGGAGAGTTCGACCTCGGCGAGCGTCTCGGCCGCCAGCTTCCGGTACTCGTCGCTGCGCGGCGTGCTCAGCGTGACGTGCCGGGCGGAGGAGCGGTGCAGCGACGGGGTGTCGGCGAGGATCTCCGAGAGCCGGTCCACCACCGGCGACTCGGGGTCCCGGCGCCGGGCCAGCTCGGCCCGCAGGATGTCGACGCGCCCCTGGACGAGCCGCCGCACATAGCTGAGATCGGCCTCGTCACGCTGCGAGTCGCGCCGCAGCGCACGCAGCTCCGGCAGCCGCAGCGCGCCCAGATCGGGCGCGGCCGCCCCCGCGGACCCGTCCTCGGAGCCGTGCCCGGTCCGCTGAACAGGTGGCCGCATGGTGCTCGTACTCGCAGCCGTACTCGTACTGACACTGCTGTTGACGCCGGGGCGCGCGACCGGCACTGCGCCCGGGGGCTGCCCGGTTCCATGCGTGCTCATGTTTGTGTCCATCCCCTCGACCGGTGCGTCGGCACACCGCCTCTTGTGCATGGTGCCACTCCGAGGGGGCCCGTGGAGTTGCTCTGTACCCGTTCAGCCCAAGATAGGTTGGTCTGTATGCGTGCAGTGGTACAGAGGGTGGACGGGGCGAGCGTCACGGTGGCCGGCGCCGGGGGCGAGGACGGCGGTCGCGAGGTCGTCGGCGAAATCGTCGGCGAGGGGCTGTGTGTGCTGGTGGGAGTCACCCACGGCGACACCGCGGAGAAGGCGGCGCAGCTCGCCCGCAAGCTCTGGTCGGTCCGCATCCTGGAGGGCGAGAAGTCCTGCTCCGATGTGAATGCGCCGCTTCTGGTGATTTCGCAGTTCACTCTCTACGGGGACGCCCGCAAGGGCCGCAGGCCCACGTGGAACGCAGCGGCGCCCGGCGAGATCGCCGAACCGCTGGTCGACGAGGTCGTGGCGCAGCTGCGGGCGCTGGGCGCGCACGTGGAGACGGGCCGGTTCGGAGCGGACATGCGGGTCTCGCTCACGAACCACGGCCCGTTCACCGTCATCGTCGAGGTCTGAGCCGAGGTCATCGTCGAGGTCTGGGCCAAGGCCTGAACCGAGGTCCGAAACGGCCTCGGGGCGGAACCGGGCCCTATGGCTCGACGACCGTCTCCTGGGCCGCCGCCGTGTCCCCCGCCAGCAGCTCCGCGTCCACCGCCACGTTCCGCTTCACCAGGGCCAGGGCGATCGGCCCCAGCTCGTGGTGGCGGGCGGAGCTGGTGATGAAGCCCAGCTGACGGCCCTCGGCCCCGTCCGCGGCGAGCCGCACCGGGGTGCCGTGCCCGGGCAGCAGCACCTCGCTGCCGTCCAGGTGCAGGAAGACCAGGCGCCGCGGCGGCTTGCCGAGGTTCTGCACCCGGGCCACGGTCTCCTGGCCCCGGTAGCAGCCCTTCTGGAGGTGGACGGCGCTGCCGATCAGGCCCAGCTCGTGCGGAATCGTGCGGTGGTCGGTCTCGAAACCGAGCCGCGGACGGTGGCCCTCGACGCGCAGCGCCTCGTGGGCCAGCACCCCGGCGGCCGGGCCGTGCGCCGCCGCGTACGCCTCCAGGTCCGCGCGCGGCAGGAACAGGTCGCGGCCGTACGGCGTCTCGCGTACGGCGGCACCCTCCGGCACCTCGGCGATGGAACCGGCCGGCAGGTACACGACCGCGAAGTCCTCGGTGCGGTCGGCGACCTCGACGCGGTAGAAGAACTTCATCGACTCCAGATAGGCGATCAGCTCACCCTGGGTGCCCGGCTCGACGTGCATCCACACGGTCTCGCCGTCGTCGACGAGGTACATGGCGTGCTCGATGTGCCCGTTCGCCGTGAGGATCAGGGAATCGGTGGCCTGGCCGGGCGCGAGGTCGGTGACGTGCTGCGTGATCAGCAGGTGCAGCCAGGCCAGCCGGTCGCTCCCGGTGACGGTCACGACTCCGCGGTGCGAGAGGTCGACCAGTCCGGAACCGTCGGCGAGGGCGCGCTGCTCGCGGAACAGGTCGCCGTAGTGCGCGGCGACGCCTTCGTCGCGCCCCTCGGCGGGGACGGCGCCGGGCAGGGACAGCAGGGGGCTCTTCATGCGACCAGCGTACGACTCGATCTAAGGCGCGGTCCCGGGTGTCGCCTCCTGGGCGGCCGCGGCCGCCTTCGCCGTGCAGTCCGCACAGCGGCCGAAGATCGCGAAGTGCTTCATGTCCGTCTCGAAACCGAACGTGCCCCGAAGCTTCTCGGTGAACTCGGCGACGACGTCGACATCGGCCTCGATGACGTTCGTGCAGTCCCGGCAGACCAGATGGATGTGGTGATGGCGGTCGGCCAGGTGGTACGTCGGGGCGCCGTGGCCCAGATGGGCGTGGCTGACCAGATCCAGCTCCTCCAGGAGCTCCAGGGTCCGGTACACGGTGGAGATGTTCACGCCGGACGCGGTCCGCCGCACCTCCGACAGGATGTCGTCGGGCGTCGCGTGTTCCAGCGTGTCGACGGCTTCCAGGACAAGCTGCCGCTGCGGCGTCAGCCGGTAGCCGCGCTGCCGAAGATCGGTCTTCCAGTCGGTGCTCACCACAGGCTCCAGTGTAGGTCCGGGTGACCGCCCGGCCCGGGCTGTCCGCAGGAACGGCCGCGCGGGCGGGCGGAACGGGCCGCGCCGGCTACTTGAAGAACGCGATGCCGTCGTCCGGCAGGTCGTCACCGAGGCTCTTCGCCATCGCCTCGACCTCTTCCGGGGTGACGACCTTCTTCAGGTGCGCCGACATGTACGGCCGCAGCTCGACCTCGGGGGTGGCCTTCTCGCCGACCCACATGAGGTCGCTCTTCACATAGCCGTAGAGCCGCTTGCCACCGCTGTACGGGCCGGAGGCCGCGGTCCGGGCCACCGCGTCGGTGACCAGGTCGATCTGCGGCTTCTGGTCGGCCAGCTCGCCGTACCAGATCTCGATGACGCCCTGGTCGCGGGCCATGACGACCTCGACCTTGCGGTCCTTGTCGATGCGCCAGTAGCCGGACTCGGACTCCAGCGCGCTGACCTTGTTCCCCTCGGCGTCGAGGACCCAGGTGTGCGAGACGTACTCCAGGAAGTCCCGGCCGTCGTGGCTGAAGGAGACCTCCTGGCCGAAGTTGCACTTCTCGGCGCCGGGGAAGTCGGACACGCCCGCGCCCGCCCAGTTGCCCAGGAGGAAGGCCAGCGGGACGAGGTCCGGGTGAAGGTCGGACGGGATCTCGATCATGAGCGGCTCAGTCGATCTGTGAGGCGGGAGGCGGGGACGCCGGGAACGGGAGGAAGGGGTTAGCGCTGACCCTGGTACAGCTTCTTCACGGTCACGCCGGCGAAGGCGAGAACGCCGAGGCAGACCAGGACCAGCAGGGCGGAGAAGAATGCCTCAAGCACGGGAGCTCCTTGAACGAGCGGTATGGCGGCAGTACAGGGCCGGGCCCCAGCCTAATGGGTGGGGGCCCGGCCCGTCGGTTCGGGGTTTGCCGCGGGGCGGCTCAGCCCAGCAGCTGGTTCTGAAGGATCAGGGTCTGGTGGAAGGGGACGCGCGGCGTCCCCCCGCCCCCCTTCCGGGACTGGACGACCAGGGCGACGGTGTCGCCGGCGACCAGATAACCCTGCCGGGCCTGCGCGGCCCCGAAGGGCTTCTGCTCGCTGAACACGTACGACGACGTGTTCACCACCCTTCCCCCGCCCGCCCACGACTCGTCGAGGGCCATCTCGGCCGCACCGGCCAGCGGATCGCCGGCCGAGGACCCGATGGAGCGCTCGTCGCGGTACGCGTCCGCGTCGGCCGTCGAGTTGAACTGGAGCAGGTAGATCCGGCTCGACGTGCCGTCCGGCATGGTCCAGCCGCGGGCAGCGATATGCCGCAGGGCCGCGTCCCGCAGGGTGACGCCCAGGCCGGCGCGGGCTTCCTTGTCGTACTCGGAGACGAACTGCTGCGTGGAGACCCAGCCGCCCGTCAGCTTCTTGTCCGCCGTTGCTCCGGCCGGGGCCGGGAGCAGCAGCTTGCGCAGGTCGGCGTGGTGGACCTCGGCCGTGTTGCCCTCGTGGAAGGGGCGCGGCGCGCCCGCCGGGAGGGCGGGCAGGCTCAGCCGGGGGTACTCCCAGCGTCCGTCACCCTCGGTGGCCAGCCCCGGCACCTCGGTGCGCTCCATCGAGGTGATGCCGTACGCCGTGCCGGCGCCGACTCCGCCGAGCACCAGGACGGCGGCGGTCCACCGGGCCACGGCCCGCAGGACCCGCCGCGGCGGCCGGGGTGCGGCGGGCGGCGGGGGCAGGGGCGGCAGCAGCGGCATGGGCGGGAGCTGCGCGGGTGCGGGCTCGGTGACCGGTGCGGTGTCGGTGGCGGCCGGCGCGGCCGTCTGCTCGGTCATACGTACTCCCCCGGGGACGTGATGTGGTCGAGCTGGTCCTTCACCAGTTCGGCGACGGCCGACTTGTCGAAGGGCTTGGTCCCGGACGCGTTGAAGGTGAGCACCAGCTCGCCGTCGTAGGCCGTGCAGAACATCCCCTCGATCTTCTGCTTGCTGCTCTTCGGGTCCAGGAAGCACGTGGCGTTCTTCTTGTGACCGCTGATCGCCGGGCCGTCCCGGAAGACGCCGATGCTGTCGAAGAGCTCCGACTTGAACGTGTAGAGGTCCCGGACGGCCTTCTTGTCCTTCATCCGCACCAGTTGGGTGTCGACGGTCAGGTCGTTGGCGTCCGAGGCGTACGTACGGATCGCGAGACCCTGCACATGCAGCTTGTCGATCCGCTTCTCGAACTCCCGGCGCTGCTTGCCCGACAGACCGCGGCTGGCGTCCTTCATCTGGGCGGTCGCCGCGCGGCCGCTGAGCTCGGTGTCGTTCCCGTACGTCCCGGAGTCCGGACCGAGCCGGAAGCCGGAGGGAACGGGCAGCAGCAGCCTGCTCAGCTCGGTGGAGGCCCGGCCCCGGGCGACGTCGCCGGCCGGGTCCTTGCCCGGTCCGTGCGCGGGCTTCCGCCAGAGGGCCGTGCTGACCGTACGGTCGGCTCCGTCGACCGTGACCTTCGTGTACGCGGCCGCGCCGGCGACGGCGGCGAGCACCAGCACGACGGGGACGGTCGCCAGGACGACCCGGCGGGCCCGGCCCTTACGGGCGGGCTCCGGAGCGGTTCCGGGCGCGGGCCCGGCAGGGGCCGGCGGGGTCACGTCGTCGTTCACAGGCGCTCCAGCTGTCGCTCGGCCAGCGTCCGGATGTCCTTCTTGCTGATCGACTCGGTGTCGTAGATGTTGATGTCGACCATCACGTCGCCCCGGTGGAAGACCGCTCTGGCGTGGTGCAGCGGCATGTAGCCGGCTTTCCGTTCGGCCGGAAAGACGTAGTAGCGGCCCGTGCCGCTGCCCTTGAGCGCGGAGCCCTCGTTGCCCGCGCCGTGGTCGGAGTCGGGCATGTACGCGCGCTGGCCCTCCGCGTGCTCGGCCGCCGCGGCGCCCGAGCGGAACTGCACCAGCCAGACCGCGGCCGTGCGGTACCGGCCCTTCTTCCAGGCCTTGGCCGCGACCCGGCGGATGTCCGACTCCAGGAGGTTGGTGTACATGAAGTCCTCGTCCTCGAAGTCGAGTGCGTAGTCCTCCACCCCCATCCACCCGTCCTGCGCGAACATGTCCAGTTCCTTGTCGTCCTCCCAGCCCGCGGGCCGGGGAGCGATCAGCTTGCGCAGATCACCGTCCGTACGGACCCGGCGGTCCTGCGACGCGGGGAGCGGGGCCGGCGCCTGGCCGGCGGGCAGTGCCTTGGCCGGGTAGGCGAGGCCTGGCTGCGAGAGCGCGGTCAGCGGGGTCGGTTCGCGCCGGGCCTGCACGCCGTAGCCGACGGCGGTGCCGGCCGCGATGCCGAGCACCACGGCGGCGGCGATGATCAGGGTGGTGCGGCCGCGCGGGCGCCGCTTCGCCGCGACGGGCCGCGGACCGGACGGCTCCTCGGCCGGAGCCTCGAGAAGCGGCGTCACGGCTGCGGGTGCGACTGCCGGTGCGGGTGCGGGTGCGGGTGCGACTGCCGGTGCGGCTGCCGGTGCGGCCGGCTGTACGACGCCCGCCGCTTGCGGAGCAGATGCTTCCGGTACTGCCGGGTCCACCGCTCCCACCTGGTCGGACGGCTCGGCCGGTCCGTCAGGAATGGTGTCTTTCGGATTCAAAAGGGGTCCCCCCACGAGACCTGAGGCGCGGATTCCGTTATCCGCGCACCCACCTGACCCCCAAGGCGCCAACGAGGTTGCACGGCCGAGGATTACAGTTCGGCATATGCCGAAGAAGCTCGTGATCAAGGTGACCGCAGGTGCCGACTCCGCAGAGCGCTGTTCGCAGGCGTTCACCGTCGCGGCGGTCGCCGTCGCCAGCGGCGTGGAGGTCTCGCTCTGGCTGACCGGGGAGTCCGCCTGGTTCGCCCTGCCGGGGCGTGCCGCCGAGTTCGAACTCCCGCACGCGGCCCCGCTGCCGGATCTGATCGAGTCGATCCAGGCGGGCGGCCTGATCACCCTCTGCACCCAGTGCGCGGCCCGCCGCGACATCACCGAGCAGGACGTCCTGGAGGGCGTACGGATCGCCGGCGCCCAGGTCTTCGTCAGCGAGGTCATGGCCGACGGCGTCCAGGCCCTCGTCTACTGACGGGGCCGGTCGCTCACTGGCGGCGCTTCTTGCCGTCGAGCTCGTCCCACCACGCGTCCGACTCCGGATCGCCGGTGGGACCCTTCGGTGGGGGGCCGCCCCTGCCGGAGCGGGGCGGGGCAGCGGGCCGGGGCCGGGACCCCGGGGCGGGGTCGTCCCACCAGCGGTCCTCCGGGCCCTTCCGGTTCGCGACCATCGCCGCGACGGGCGGGATCACCATCGCGACCACGCACATCGCGATGGCGGCTGGCATCGACCAGAGCCTCACGAAGGCCCAGGCCGAGACGAAGAGGACGAGACATCCGCCCATCATCAGGAAGTAGGCGCGCCGGCGTCGGCGGTACATGAATCCAGCGTAGGCCCGATTCGCCCACCCGGCCGGTCCTGGACCGCGCCGGCTTGCGCCCGGACGGCACGAAGGGCCGTACCCCGGTTTCAGGAAGGCGTCCAACCCCCTGGGGTACGGCCCTTCGGCCGGTCGTCGGCAGAGCCGCGACTACCGCTGCCGCATGTGCGGAAGAGGCACTAGACGGCGATGGCCACCTCGGAGAGGCCGCCCGTCTGCGCCACGACCGTACGGTCGGCGCTGCCGCCCGGAACCAGGGCGCGCAGCGTCCAGGTGCCCTCGGCCGCGTAGAAGCGGAACTGTCCGGTCGCCGAGGTCGGGACCTCGGCGGTGAACTCGCCGGTCGAGTCCAGCAGGCGCACGTAGCCGGTGACGGGCTCGCCGTCGCGGGTCACGCTGCCCTGGATGGTGGTCTCACCGGGCTTGATCGTCGAAGCGTCGGGGCCGCCGGCCTTTGCTCCACACATGGCGTTCTGTCCTTCTGGTCGGGGGTCGTGCTGGTCCAGGTCGTACGGGTTACTTGTTGGCGCCGAGCTCGATCGGCACGCCCACGAGGGAGCCGTACTCGGTCCACGAACCGTCGTAGTTCTTGACGTTCTCCTGGCCGAGCAGCTGGTGCAGCACGAACCAGGTGAGCGCGGAGCGCTCACCGATGCGGCAGTAGGCGATGGTGTCCTTCGCCAGGTCGACCTGCTCGTCCTCGTAGAGGGCCTTGAGCTCGTCGTCCGACTTGAAGGTGCCGTCGTCGTTGGCGTTCTTCGACCACGGGATGTTGCGGGCGCTCGGCACGTGGCCGGGGCGCTGCGACTGCTCCTGCGGGAGGTGGGCCGGGGCGAGCAGCTTGCCGCTGAACTCGTCGGGCGACCGCACGTCGACCAGGTTCTGGGTGCCGATGGCCTTCACGACGTCGTCGCGGTAGGCGCGGATCGACTCGTCCTGCGGCTGGGCCTTGTACTGGGTGGCCGGGCGGGACGGGATCTGGTCGCCGTCGACCAGGTCGCGGGAGTCGAGCTCCCACTTCTTGCGGCCGCCGTCGAGCAGGCGGACGTCCTGGTGACCGTAGAGCTTGAAGTACCAGAACGCGTAGGACGCGAACCAGTTGTTGTTGCCGCCGTACAGGACGACCGTGGTGTCGTTGCCGATGCCCTTGCCGGACAGCAGCTCCTCGAAGCCGGCCTGGTCGATGAAGTCGCGGCGGACCGGGTCCTGGAGGTCCTTGGTCCAGTCGATCCGGATCGCGTTCTTGATGTGGTTCTTCTCGTACGCCGAGGTGTCCTCGTCGACCTCGACGATGGCAACCTTCGGGTCGTCGATGTGGGCCTCGACCCAGTCGGCGTCTACCAGGACGTCACTGCGGCTCATTCTGTTCTCCTCCGGGGCAGTCTGCGGCGAGATGATGCGAGTTGGTGCGTGATGGTGCGTGATGGTGCGCGGTCCGGATGTGCGCGGCGCGGGCTCGGCGCGTGCACCGTCGTCACGCGGGATGGCCCCGACGAGCGGTCGAGGGGCCGGGAATGCGGGAGGTCGAAATCGACAGATCCCGCTCAGACAGTGCGACAGAGCATGGCGGCGACGCGGCACAGGTCCACTGCCCGCCGCTTCGTGAGATCCGCCTGTCCCCGCTGTCGGAGACCGCTAATAGAGCACTGCATGGGACCGATCGTAGGGACGTACGGGCGGACATGTCACCGTTGTGTCGCATATTGAGACACGATCGTCCGGAATGCGAGACGAGAGTCGGAACACGGAGGGTCCGGAGCGCCTGCCCGGGGCGTGGGGCCCGTCGGGCATCTACGGAACGGACTCCGGCGTCTCAGCATGTGGCGCGGCAGCCCTCAAGGCGCTCAAACGCTGTCACGGCGCCAAGGGGCGGTCAGGCCACCCAGGGCCTCTACCCGGCCGCGGGAGGTGTTATCCGGCGAGACGGACGTCCGTGCCCGTCACGGAGATCTCCAGGCCGTCGGCGGTGGGCTGGATCTTCTGCAGCTTCAGACCGTTCGGCAGTCCGCCGACCCCGCGCTCGAAGTCGGTCTTCTCGCGGATCAGACCCTCCAGGCCGGGGATTCCCTCACCCGGGACCTTGTCCGCGTGCACCCGCACGGTGTGGCCGTCGACCAGGGTGACGGTGGACAGGACGCTGCGCGTGATCGTGCGGCCGAGGATGTTGACCGCACCGGTCACCTTCACCTTGCCGTTGCCGCCGTACTCGACGACGACGTCCTTGTCGGCCGCCTCGGTCAGGTCCGCGTACGAGATGACGGCCGTGCCGCTGGCACGGGCCGCGGTGGCGCCGGAGAAGCCGTCGGTCAGCCGGACCTGGCGCAGCTCCGCGTTCATCCGGCTGATCCGGAGCATGCGGCCGCCGGCGCTCGTCTCGATGCCGGTGACCTTCACGTCGACCTCGTCGAGCTCCGATCCGGCCACCTGGGTCAGGAACGGAAAGCCCTTGATGGAGACGTCGGTGGAACCGATCCTCGCCCCCTGGACCACGACCCGGTCCGCCGCCTCCGACTCGGCGAAATACACCGCCGCACGGTCCACGGCGATGAACACACCGGCCAGAACCACCACGACGACCAGCAGTATTCGCAGCGCTCGCATGCCTGTCCTCCCCCACCCCGCGTCCGTCCGGACGCCCGGCGCCCGTGAGCCTACTGCGGCCGCACGTCACGCCCGGGGTGATCGACGAACGGAAGCCCCCCACCGGTTCCCCGTGGAGGGCTTCTCATGCCTGCGCCGCGAAACGGATCGCGGATCGTTCGCGGAAAGGGCCTACGAGAGCATGCGTCCGATCAGGTAGACGGCCGGGGCGGCCGAGGTGAGCGGCAGCGCGACTCCGGCGGTCATGTGCACGAAGCGTGACGGGTAGTCATAGCTCGCCACCCGCAGCCCGATCAGCGCGCAGCCGCCGGCCGCGAGGCCGAGCAGTGCGCCCTTGCCGCCCAGGTCCGTGACGGCGCCCGCCACCGCACCGGCGCCCGCGGCGACGACCAGCGCCGCCACGACCGAGGCCGGTCCGGGCAGCGGGAGCGCCCGGACGAGCACGGCGAGCGCGACGGCCACGCCGCCGACCGTCACCGCGTCCGGAACGGCCGCGAGGTGACCGGCGGCGAGGACCGCGAGGGCGGCCGACGCGACCGTGGCCATCAGCCCCTGCATCCGCTCGTCGGCGCCCGCCCGGCTGCGCAGCTGGAGCACGACGGTGAGCAGCACCCAGACGCCGAGCGTGCCGAGCATCGCGGCCGGCCCGTTCTCCCGGCCCGCGGCCAGCAGCGCCACATCGGCGACGAGTCCGCCGGCGAAGGCGAGCGCGATGCCCTGCCGGGCCGGCCACATGCCGTTGAGCCGGAACCACCCGGCCGCGGTCACCGCCTGGAGCAGCACCAGCGGAACGACCAGGGCGTACGGCCCGACGGCCGCCCCGAGCGCGAGCAGCAGCCCGAGCCCCGCGGTGATCGCGGCCGGCTGCATGCCGGGGGCGATGATCGGCGAGCGGCCCTCGGCACGGGCGCGCTGGGCGTCGGTGATGCGGCTGTTGCCCAGGGTGGTCGGCGCGCTGTAGCCGTCCTCGCCCTGCGCGGCGGCCTGCGGCCCGGCCACCGGTGCGGGACCGGCCGCCGGGACGTCCTGTGCCTCGGGAGGCAGCGGGTACGAGCCTGCGGCGCCCTGCGGCGGCAGCTGGGAGGCGGCCGGTGCGGGCTGGATCGTCGGCTGGTACTGGGTGTCCCAGGTCTGCCCCTCCCACGTCTGGGTGACGCCCTGCTCACCGGCCGGCCAGCCACCGCCGGCCTGCGCCTGGGGTGCTTGCTGGACCTGTGGGGCCTGGGGCGCCTGTGGGGCTTGTGGGGCCTGCTGCGGGTCGTACGCGCCCTGCGGGTCGTAAGCGCCCTGTGGGTCGTACGGGACGCCGTACGGCGCCGCATCGCCCGCGTAGGGCGCCTGCTGCCCGTACGAGGGATCCGGGTACCCCTGCTCCGGATACCCCTGACCGCCGTAGGGCGACGGCTCTGCGTACGGGTACTGCGGCTGCTGCGGCTGCTGCTGCGGCTCCTGTCCGTACGGATACGGCGGCGGCGGCTGCTGCGGGTACGGCTGCTGCTGATCGCTGCTGCTCATGTTCTGCGGTTCACCCTCCTGCGAACGGCGGGAGCACCTCGACCGTGCCGCCCTCGGCAAGGCGTACGGTCTCATGGCTCCGGGTCCCGACGGGGTCACCGTCGATGAGGAACGAACACCTTTGGAGTACCCGGCTCAGCTCACCGGGGTGCTGCGCGCGCACCGCGTCGAGCGCCTCCTTGAGCGTCGCGGCGGTGTACGGCTCCTCCGCGGTTCCGGCCGCGGCCTTGGCGGCGGCCCAGTAGCGGATCGTTCCCGCGGGCATGGCGGCGCTCCTCTCGTCTCGCGTCAGCTCACGCGTCGGCTGTCCATCATGGTTCACGGCGTCACCGGGTCCATCGCCCAGTCGGCGATGCGGGTGAGCAAGGTCTCGTCGGCCGCGTTCTCCGCGTGGCCCATGCCGTGCTCCAGCCACAGGCCGGCCGCCCCGCCCGCCGCGTCGGCCAGCATCCGCGGATGGTCGAGCGGGAAGTACGGGTCCTGGTCGCCGTGGACGATCAGCAGCGGGGCGGGGGCGATCAGCCCGGCGGCCTCGGCCGGGGAGAGCGGCACCGGGTCCCAGTCGTTCCGGTCGATCCGGGTCCGGAAGCCGTACCGGCCGACGACGCGGCCGGTGGGCCGGGTGACCATCCAGTGCAGCCGCCGCATCGGGGCCGTCCCCCGGTAGTACCAGCGCGCGGGGGAGCTCACGGACACCACCGCGTCGGCGTGCGCCTCCCCGTGCGCTTCCGTGCGCCCCTCCGCCTCCCCCTCCGCGCCGGGGGCCGTATACAGCGCCCCGTGCCGAAGCACCACGGAGCCGCCCATCGAGAACCCGGCCGTAACGATGCGCCGGTGTCCGAGCGACCGCGCCCAGGCCACCGCGGCCGCCAGATCCAGCACCTCGCGGTCGCCCACCGTGGACCGGCCGCCGGAGCGCCCGTGCCCCCGGAAGGAGAACGTGACCACCGCCGCACGCTGGGAGAACACCTCCGCGGCGCGCCGCACCGCGGGGCGGTCGGCCGAACCGGTGAATCCGTGCGCGACGACGATCGCCGTACCCGCGTCACCGGCCTCCCCGCCCGCGCCGGCATCCGCCGTACACGGTTCGTACACCGCCTCGATCAGGACCCCGTCATCGGTCGGCAACGTGGTCCGCAGCGCACCGCGCGTGATCAAGGGAACAGAAGAAGTGCGAAATCGCCCCTCGGACACAGAACTCATGTGGGCTATTCTGCTGGGAAGAGGATCCGGGCAAAGCAGCCCCCGGGTCCTTTTGTGCTTTCCGCGCGTTGTTACGACGACGTTTCGACAAGCTCAGCGGTCCTGGGCGCGGGCCGCACCGGTAAAAACCGTATGACGAAATGTCGTACGGCCCCGCACGAAAAAGCGTACGAAGCAGTGCCGAATACTCCCCCGGGTCCCACCCGGGAGTGCCCCTCTCGCAGGGAACGAGGAGGACCGACGTAATGGGCGAGCCAACCGTGCACGATCATCGACCGACGACCCAGGCAGGTGGGCGGCGATGAGTTCACTGCTGCTCCTGACGAATGCCCTCCAACCGTCGACGGAGGTGCTTCCCGCCCTCGGCCTCCTGCTGCACAGCGTGCGGGTCGCCCCCGCCGAAGGACCCGCTCTGGTCGACACCCCTGGTGCCGACGTGATCCTCATCGACGGACGCCGCGACCTTCCCCAGGTCCGCTCGCTCTGTCAGCTGCTGCGGTCCACCGGACCCGGCTGTCCGCTGATCCTCGTCGTCACGGAGGGCGGCCTCGCGGCCGTCACCGCGGACTGGGGCATCGACGACGTGCTGCTGGACACGGCGGGCCCCGCCGAGGTCGAGGCGCGGCTGCGGCTGGCCACCGGCCGGCAGCAGATCACCTCCGACGACTCCCCGATGGAGATCCGCAACGGTGATCTCTCGGTGGACGAGGCGACGTACAGCGCCAAGCTGAAGGGCCGGGTCCTGGACCTGACCTTCAAGGAATTCGAACTGCTCAAGTACCTGGCGCAGCACCCGGGCCGGGTCTTCACCCGTGCCCAGCTGCTCCAGGAGGTCTGGGGCTACGACTACTTCGGCGGTACGCGGACGGTCGACGTCCACGTACGGCGGCTGCGCGCCAAGCTCGGCCCCGAGCACGAGTCGCTCATCGGCACCGTCCGCAACGTGGGCTACCGCTTCGTCGCGCCGGAGAAGGTGGAGCGGGCCGCCGCCGAGGAGGCCAAGGCGGCCGCCGCGAAGGCGGCCACCGAAACCGTCACCCGTTCGGAGCAGCCCGAGGTAGCGGAGGTCACGGAAGAAGCCCCGGTCCAGCCTGCCAAGAGGTAGGTCCATCCGCGTAGACTGCCGCGCGTGGCCAAGGTGACGCGGGACGATGTGGCGAGACTGGCGGGGACGTCGACCGCAGTGGTCAGTTACGTCATCAACAACGGACCCCGGCCGGTCGCCCCGGCCACGCGCGAGCGGGTACTCGCCGCGATCAAGGAGCTGGGCTACCGGCCCGACCGGGTCGCCCAGGCGATGGCCTCGCGGCGGACCGACCTCATAGGCATGATCGTGCCCGACGCGCGGCAGCCGTTCTTCGCGGAGATGGCGCACGCGGTCGAACAGGCCGCCGCCGAGCGCGGGAAAATGGTGCTCGTCGGCAACTCGGACTACCGCGACGAGCGCGAGGTCCACTACCTGCGGGCCTTCCTCGGCATGCGCGTCTCCGGGCTGATCCTGGTCAGCCAGGGTCCCAGCGAGCGCGCGGCTGCCGAGATAGAGGCGTGGGACGCCCGGGTCGTGCTGCTGCACGAGCGGCCCGAGGCGATCGACGACGTCGCGGTCGTCACGGACGACGTCGGCGGCGCCCAGCTCGCCACCCGCCATCTGCTGGAACACGGCAACGAGTACGTCGCGTGCCTCGGCGGCATGGAGTCGACCCCGGCGGTCGGCGACCCGGTCGCCGACCACGTCGAGGGCTGGCGCCGGGCGATGCACGAGTCGGGCCGCTCCACGGAGGGCCGGCTCTTCCAGGCCCCGTACAACCGCTACGACGCCTACCGGGTGGCGCTGGAGCTCCTCGCGGGCCCGGACCGTCCCCCGGCGATCTTCTGTTCGACGGACGACCAGGCCATCGGGGTGCTGCGGGCCGCGCGCGAGCTCCGGATCGACGTGCCGGGCGAGCTGGCGGTGGCGGGCTTCGACGACGTGAAGGAAGCCGGTCTGACCGATCCGCCGCTGACGACGGTCTTCTCCGACCGCCCGGCGATGGCGCGGGCGGCCGTGGACCTGGTGCTCGACGACTCGCTGCGGGTGTCGGGCTCACGGCGTGAGCGGCTGAAGCAGTTCCCGTCGGCCCTGGTGGTCCGGCGCTCGTGCGGCTGCGGAGAACCGCCGGCGGCACGGGTGCTGTCCTGAGGGCTGGCCTTTATATCGGGCATACGAGGTTCTGCCGGGCTTCTCAGGACGTACTCAGGGTCCTCTCATGTTCGCTGGACACTCTCGTAGACATGACAGAGAGCCAGCGCCCGAGCGGCGAGTACCCGATGTACCCCTCGTACGGCAACGGCGACGCGGCCTACCCGCCGCCGCCGTCATACCAGCCCGCGCAGCCGGTCAGCACGGGCCCCGGAACCACCGTGTGGCCCGGTCCCGGCGCGGCCGACGCGTACAACGGCGGTGCGGGCCACGGCGGTGACGGCCTCCACGGGCTGCCGCAGCCGGCGCCCGAGCCCGCGCCCTCCCGGCGCCGGGTCCGCCGCCCGGTCGCGCTCCTCGCGGCCGTGGCCATCGCGGCGGCGATCGTCGGCGGCGGCACCGCCACCGTGATCGGACAGCTCACCGACAACGGCACCACCAGCAACGGCAGCGGCGTCGTCCCCGGCACGACCGTCGCGCAGAGCAGCAAGGGCACCGTCTCCGGCGTGGCCTCGGCACTCTCACCGACGATCGTCGAGATCGGCGCGACCTCGAACGCGGGCGAGTCCACCGGCTCCGGTGTGGTCATCACGTCCGACGGCGAGATCGTCACCAACAACCACGTCGTCGCGGGCGCCACCTCCGTCAAGGTCACGCTGAGCACCGGCAGGACGTACACCGCGGACATCGTCGGCACCGACGCCGACAAGGACCTCGCGCTGATCAAGCTGCAGGGCGCGAGCGGGCTGAAGACGGCCACGCTCGGCGACTCCTCCAAGGTCGCCGTCGGCGACCAGGTCGTGGCGATCGGTTCCCCGGAGGGCCTCACCGGCACGGTCACCAGCGGCATCGTGTCCGCGCTCGACCGTGATGTCACGGTCGCCAAGGACGGCGACAGCGGCAGCGGCCAGGGGCAGGGGCAGGGGCAGGGCGGCGGGCAGCAGTGGCCGTTCGAGTTCGGCGGACAGCAGTTCAACGGCGAGACCGGCGACTCCACCACCACGTACAAGGCCATCCAGACCGACGCCTCGCTCAACCCGGGCAACTCCGGCGGCGCCCTGATCAACATGGACGGCGAGATCATCGGCATCAACTCGGCCATGTACTCGGCGAGTTCGAGCAGCGGTTCCACCGGCTCCAGCGCGGGCAGCGTCGGCCTCGGCTTCGCCATCCCGGTGAACACCCTCAAGGCCGACCTCGACACCCTGCGGGCCGGCGACGGCTCCTGATCCGCGCCGCCGCACCCGGGCCGTGCGAGGCTGAGAAACTGGCGGGCGGCGCCCCGCCCCGTACGGACCGAGAAGAGGACGAAGCAGCGATGAGCCCCGCCGAAGACGATCCGCAGCGCATCCTGATCGTCGACGACGAGCCCGCCGTGCGCGAGGCCCTGCAACGCAGTCTCGCGTTCGAGGGATACGGCACCGAGGTCGCCGTCGACGGTCTCGACGCCCTCACCAAGGCGGAGTCGTACGCACCCGACCTCATCGTCCTCGACATCCAGATGCCCCGGATGGACGGGCTGACCGCAGCCCGCCGCATCCGGGCCACGGGCACCACCACGCCCATCCTGATGCTCACCGCCCGCGACACCGTCGGCGACCGCGTCACCGGACTCGACGCGGGCGCCGACGACTACCTGGTCAAGCCCTTCGAGCTGGACGAGCTCTTCGCCCGCATCCGCGCCCTGCTGCGCCGCAGCTCGTACGCGACGGCGTCGGGTGCCGACCTCCCCGACAACAACGTGCTGGCCTTCGCGGACCTCCGGATGGACCTCGCCACCCGCGAGGTCAGCCGGGGCACCCGCCGCGTGGAGCTGACCCGCACCGAGTTCACCCTGCTGGAGATGTTCCTCGCGCACCCGCGCCAGGTGCTGACCCGCGAGCAGATCCTCAAGGCCGTCTGGGGCTTCGACTTCGAGCCGAGCTCCAACTCGCTGGACGTGTACGTGATGTACCTCCGCCGCAAGACCGAGGCGGGCGGCGAACCGCGCCTGGTCCACACGGTGCGGGGCGTCGGGTACGCGCTGCGGGCGGGCGGGGGCGAGGGGTGACGGGGCCCCTGCACCGCTTCCGCACCCTGCCGCTCCGGTCCCGCCTGGCGCTGCTGGTCGCGACGGCGGTGGCGGTCGCGGTGGCGGCGGTCGCGGCGGCGTGCTGGTTCGTGACGAAGGCACAGCTGGAGCAGCAGCGGGACACGACGCTGCGCTCCACCAAGGTCGACAACGAATACCTGATCGACCTCTACCAGCACTGCACCGGCATCAGCAAGCAGCCGACCCGGCCCTACACGGGCTTCACCGTCCAGCTCATCGACGCCCAGGGGACGGCCTGCACCTCCCCGGACTCGTCCGCGCTCCCGGTGACCGCGGACGACCTCGCGGTCGTCAGTCACGAGCGGAGCGGGGCGCTTCACTCCGAGGCCGATGCCGATGGGGTGAAGATGCGGGTCTTCACCTATCCGGTGACCGTGACGGTGTCCCGCGGGCCGGGTCAGCCGCGCGCCGAAATCGATCTCGGCGTCTCCGTCGCCCGCCCGGTGAGCGAGATCGACAAATCCCTCTCCACCCTCGCCTGGGTCCTCCTCCTCGTCTCCGGCATCGGCGTCGTCGGCGCGGGCGCCGCCGGTCTCTGGGTCGCCCGCTCCGGCCTGCGGCCCGTCGACGAACTCGCCGAGGCCGTGGAGCACGTGGCCCACACCGAGGACCTCACCGTCCGCATCCCGGTCGAGGGCGAGGACGAGATCGCCCGCCTCTCCCGGTCCTTCAACTCGATGACGGCCTCCCTGGCCACCTCGCGCGACCGCCAGGCCCAGCTGATCGCGGACGCCGGCCACGAGCTGCGCACCCCCCTCACCTCACTCCGCACCAACGTGGAACTGCTCGCCCGCAGTGACGAGACAGGCCGGGCGATCCCGCCCGACGACCGCAAGGCCTTGATGTCCTCGGTCAAGGCCCAGATGACCGAGCTGGCCTCGCTCATCGGCGACCTCCAGGAGCTCGCCCGCCCGGACGCCGCCCAGCCCGGGCCGCTCCAGGTGGTGCCCCTGCACGACATCACCCGCACCGCCCTCGAACGCGCCCGCCTGCGCGGTCCAGAGCTGACGATCACGGCCGACCTGGCCCCCTGGTACGTAAGGGCCGAGCCGGCCGCGCTGGAGCGGGCGGTCGTCAACGTCCTGGACAACGCGGTGAAGTTCAGCCCGCCGCGCGGCACGATCGACGTCGTCCTGCACCGCGGCGAGCTGACGGTCCGCGACCAGGGCCCCGGCATCCCCGCCGACGAACTCCCGCACGTCTTCGAACGCTTCTGGCGTTCCCCCTCCGCCCGCCAGCTGCCGGGCTCGGGCCTCGGCCTGTCGATCGTCGCGCGCACGGTCCAGCAGGCCGGCGGCGAGATCGCCCTGCTGCCCGGCCCCGGCGGGGGCACGGAGGCTGCCATCCGACTCCCCGGAGCACCCCAGCCACCGCCGGACGCGCCGCTGGGGTGAGGGGGCGAGGCAACTGCCGGGGTGGGCAACGCGCAGCTCAGCAAGGGTCCGGGCAAGCCCTGTGCCTTTCGTCACAACGAAAGGCACAGGGCTGAGAGCAACTGCGCCCTTTCGTGACGTCTGTCCGCGACCGGGGCCCCGGACCGGTCCGTAGCGCCGGAAAAAGCACGCCACCGCCTCCAGCGACAGCCATAGCATCTTCACAGCCGCCCGCGTGATCCTGCCGCCGTGGCAGCCGTTCGCCCCTATTTCTTTCCTTTTCGGATCCGGACCCAAGGGCTCATGTGAAGATTCGCCGCATTCTCGCCACTGCCGTGGCCGTCGCCGTGACCGCACCCGCCGTACTGCTCTCCGTCACCCCCGCGTTCGCGGACGCCCCACCGACGGCACAGACGCAGGCCAAGCCGACACTGGAAGAGCTCGAAAAGGCCGCGGCCGTGGCACAGGAGGCCTACGACAAGGCACTCGCCGCGAAGACCGCCGCCTACGAAGTGCTGAAGGAGGCGCTCTCCGACACGGCACCGCTCACCCTGGCCGCCAAAGCCGCCAAGACGGCCGCAGACGAGGCAGGCACCTCCAAGACCGCCGCCGACCAGGCCGTCACCGACGCGAAGGCCGCCCTCGACGCGCTGCCCGAGACGGCCACGGAGGAGGAGCGGACCGCGGCCGAGACCGCCGTCACCCGGGCCGAGGCCACCGCCGCAACCGCCGCCGACGACAAGACGGCAGCCGACGCGAAGGCCAAGGAGGCCGGCAATGCCGCCGACGACGCACGGGTCGCCGCTGCCCGCGCCTACTCCCTGGTGCAGAAGGCCCTGACAGACGCCCTCCACGCGAAGACCGCCGCCGACGACGCGCTGGCCAAGGCCCGCGAAGAGGAGAACGAGAACCAGGACTGCGTGGCCGAGCCCGGTCTCACCACCGTCCTGACCGGCGTTCCGGACTCGATCACCGCCGGTACGACCACCGCCCTCTCCCTCCGGGTGAGCAACCGCACAGACAAGGCCATGGACGACGTCCTCGCCCACGCCTTCACCCACGCCACCGACACGAGCGGCCTCAAGGAGACGGACAAGCTCCTGCACCTGCAGTGGTCCACGGCGTCCTCCCCGAAGTGGCACAGCATCGGCGGCGACCACCTGATCGACGGCATCGGCCCGCTGAAGGCCGGCGCCCACGCCGACATCAAGCTGCGCCTCACCATCGACGCGTCGGCCCCGGCCGGTAACGGCGCCGCCTTCGTGTCGGCCGACTACACCAACGAGAACGGCTCCTGCGGGGGCAACCCGGACATCGCCATGTACGACTTCGGTGTCCTCAAGGCCGCGAAGCCGAAGCCCGGCAAGACCGACTCCGGCACCACGGGCACGACCGGCACCGGCACCACCGGCACCTCGGGCGGCTCCAACCCGTCGGCCCAGGGCACGGCGTCGAGCAACCCGGTGGCCACCGGCGACGGCACCCTCGCCTCCACCGGTTCGTCCGATACCTCGCAGCTCGGCCTCCTCGGCGCTGCGGCCGTGGCACTCGGCGCGGCGGCAATGTTCGTCGTCCGCCGCCGCAAGGCCGGCTCCCAGGTCTGACAGCCGGGAACCGCGGTCAGGGGTGGCAGGCCGGTCGGCCCGCCACCCCTGACCGCGTACTCCGGGGCTCCGGAGCCCGCCGCCTTTTCGACGTCGGTGCGGTCGATGGTCACTCCGGCCCAACGGTTCGGTATGAAGTGCGGCTCAATTGGTCTTGCAGCCGTGCGTGCCCGAACCGGTAGACCGCACCGGACCGCAGCAGCACACCCCGCTCGTGGGCGTCGTCGAGAAAGGCGATCAGTGCCCAGGACAGGCGTCCCCGCAAGGGCAGCCAGATGCGGCACAGGGCCACCCACTGGCACCACGCGGTCATGGTGAGTCCGTGTCCGATCCCGCCCGCGAACGCGGACACGAGCCCGAACACCAGCCCGCTCAGGAAGCCGCACAGAGGACCGTGCTGCACACCCTCGGTGATCCCGGCCAAGGGGCCGAGTACGCAGGTCCATGCGAGCAGGTCGTAGACCCGGAACGGCGGCTCAGGCCGCCGGGTTGTGCCGGAGCAGGGACTCCACCAGTCCGGACCGGGTCGCCGGGAAGTCCAGCGGAACGATGCCGAGACCGGTCCAGCCGGACGCCTCCGCGCCGTCGAGGAACGACTGGACCTGGGGGTTGAGCCGGTCCGCGTTCCCCCGGGGCGGCAGGAGAGCGGCGGTCGAGACGTAGTTCATGAAGAGCTTGCCCGGCTGCTCCGCCGCCTTGCGGAACTGGGCCTCGATCTTCGGGTACTTGGCGAACGGCTCCGCCATGTAGTCGTCCTGGATGTCGAAGAGGTCCGGATCGGCGTAACGCACCCCCGGCAGGCCCCCGTTGTCAGCCAGCAGCACCACCTTGCCGCGCGCCTCCCCCAGCGCGGGCAGCGCGGAGTCGATGCGGAACAGCGGCCGCCAGCCCCTGGCGTCCAGGTAGTCGTCGAAAACCGCCCGGAACGCCGCGTCGCTCTCCTCCGAGTACTCCTGCTTGACCCGCATCAGTACCGTCTCGGTGGGCCGCGCGGACAGGAAGTCCCGGCAGGCGCCCAGGACATCCCCGAACATCAGGTTCTGGTACGAGGCTCCGTGGTGGATCGCGAAAGACCCGTCCGTGATCCGGCACCGCACGTCGAGGAAGCGCAGCCCGCTGTTCAGCTGTTCCGCGATCGTCGTGTTCTGGCACTCCGTCCAGGGCCCGCCGTAGCGGGCGCCGGAGTCGTGCGAGCCGGGGATGGTGAGCCGTCGCAGCTCCGTGGCGTCCGCGATGCCGCTCATCCAGTCCTGAGCGGTGAGGGCTCTGCGGGCCGTGGCGCGGGCGGGTGCCGTGCCCAGGACCGCGGTGGCGGAAACGGCCAGTGCGCCGGCCAGGAAGTTCCGGCGGTTGGCTGTGTACGGGCTCATGCGGGGTCGCCTCCGGGTGCCGTGTGGGGTCAGCGTGGTACTGGCGTGCGGGCCGGGCCCATGGATTATGTCGGGTGCACGTCACCGCAGGAAGAGGCCGTCCCCCGGGCATCCGGACACCCGTGGACCCGTTCCGGACAGAGTGGTGCAAGCACCGGCAGCGTGCCGCTGACGCGTGGTTGGAAAAGAGCCCCCACACCGGAGGAGCCGCGGATGAACCTCGGAACGATCGGCATATGGAGCCTGGCCTTCACACACGGGGACCGCGGCTCGCCGCCGCCCGGTCCGTCGGAGTGCGTCCGTACCTCGTGGACGTCACCCACACCGCCTGGGCCCGGTCGGACCTGAACACCGCATCCCTGCTGGCCGCGGAACAGACGGTCATCCTCAGCACCGGCCCTGGGACCGCCCGCACCGACTCGGACACGGGCGCGGGGGCGGCGGACCGTCCGGCCCACCGCCCCCGCGCCCCTGCCACGTACGTCCTACTGAACGACCGTGATCCGGTCCGTCGCCGGCGGGGCCAGCGGCGCCGCGGCCGTGGAGTGCGCGGCCAGGTAGGCGTTGAACAGGTCCAGGTCGGATGCGCCGACCAGCTTGTTGGTGCCCGCACCGAGGGCCGCGAAGCCGTCGCCGCCGCCCGCCAGGAACTCGTTCATGGCGACGCGGTAGCTCTTGGCGGGGTCGATCGCCTCACCGTTCAGCTTGATCGTGTCCGCGACCACCCGGTCCGCCCCGCTCTTCGTCATGTCGAGCGTGTAGGTGAGGCCCCTGGACACCTGAAGGATCTTCGGGCTGGCCTCGTTCGAGCCGCTGACCTGCTGCTGGAGCGCGGTGACGAGCTGCGCGCCGGTCAGGTCGACGACGTTCATCATGTTGGTGAAGGGCTGCACGGTGAACGACTCCCCGTACGTCACCACGCCGTCGCCCTCGCTGCCCGTCGCCTTGTAGACGAGGTCGGCGCGGATGCCGCCCGGGTTCATGAACGCGACGACCGCCCCGCCCTTGTCGGCCGGGGCCAGACCCTCGAGCTGCGCGTCGGCGATCAGATTGCCGAGCGGCTTCTCCGGGGCCGTGGAGCCGCGGCCGTTGATGTCCGCGGAGATGAAGCCCTGCGGCCGGTTGGCGATCGGCGCCGCGAGGGTGTTCCAGCGCGCGATGAGCGCCGTCATGTCCGTGGCCTTCGCCTGGTCCCGGGTGACGACGTGGTTCGCCGAGACCGGGTTCGCGGGCGCGGGGTGGTGCTTGGAGGACTTCGCCGTACCGGAGCCCTTCACCGCCGTGCGCACGATGTCCTTGGTGCGGCGGTCGTACGTGAGCGTGGTGTCCGTGTACAGCTTGCCGAACGACGCGGCCGACGTGACCAGGCGCGGGTTGCCCGCCGGGTCAGGGATCGTGCAGACGTACGCCTGGTGGGTATGGCCCGTCACCAGCGCGTCGACCTTCGGCGAGATGCCCTTGGCGATGTCGGTGATCGGTCCGGAGATGCCGTCACCGGCACCCGGGCTGTCGCAGTCGTAGTTGTACGAGGACGAGGCCGGGGCGCCGCCCTCGTGGATGAGCGCGACGATCGACTTGACGCCCTGGCGGTCCAGCTCCTTGGCGTACTTGTTGACCGTCTCGATCTCGTCGTGGAACTTCAGGCCCTTGACGCCGTTGGCCGTCACGATGTTCGGCGTGCCCTCCAGGGTCACCCCGATGAAGCCGATCTTGACGCCGTTCTTCTTCCACACGGTGTACGGCTTGAGGATCGGCTTGCCGGTCTTCTCGTCCGTCACATTGGCGGCGAGGTACGGGAAGTCGGCGCCCTTGAACTTCTTGCCCTGCTCGTAGCACCCCTCGACCGGGTGGCAGCCGCCGTTCTGGAGGCGGGCCAGCTCGGTGGCGCCCTCGTCGAACTCGTGGTTGCCGACGCTCGTCACATCGAGGTCGATCTTGTTGAGCGCCTCGATGGTGGGCTCGTCGTGGAAGAGACCCGACAGCAGCGGGCTCGCGCCGACCATGTCGCCGCCGGCCGCGGTGATCGAGTACGGGTGCCCCTTGCGCGCGGTGCGCAGCGAGGAGGCGAGGTACTCGACGCCACCGGCCGGAACGGCCTTCACCGTGCCGTCGGCCTGCGTCTCGTTGACCGTGCCGGCCGAACCGGCCGGCGGCTCCAGGTTGCCGTGCAGGTCGTTGAAGGACAGCAGCTGGACGTCGACGGTCCGGGCCGGGGGGTGATGGCCGTGGCCCTTGCCGTGCCCGTGGGCGCCGGCCGGCATGGCGGCGACGAGCGCGCCGACGGTGGCCAGACCGGCCGCGGCGGCGAGCACCCGCCGGGACGCGCGGTTCTTCTGCGGTGTCGCTGACATCGGACCCCTTGTGAGTTCAGCGGGAGGTTTGAGGGTGGTGACGAGTCTGGATCCTGCGTGCCGCAGCCTAGAGTCAACGCGCGTAGCGCGACAGATGTTTGGGGTTACGAAAAGGTTGCCGCCGAGGTTTTCGCGGGGTTCGCCCCTGTCCGGTGTGTGGGGGTGGGGGCCCTCCGGGGCGTCTCCTCAAAAACTGGCGTGGCAACCCGACACGTAGCGGGGGCCGGGTAGTACGCCATTTTTCTGCGGGGACGCCCCTGCACGCCCCCACCCAGCATCAGTCGCGTCTGAACCCCGACGAAACGAACGCCGCAGACGCAAGGCGGCCGGGTCCGGGGCCGTGCAGGGGAGTCCCCGCAGGACGACGAACACATACCGGGCTCCCGCCGCGTGGGACTGGAAACGTTCGTCGTTTGAGGAGACGCCCCGGAGGGGCACCGGACCCCCACCCACCCGGAAGCGCGCCCCGCGGGGAACCCGCACGAACAAGCCCGTCCGGCGATTGAGGACGGAACCCCGCCACCCCCCGTACGCTCGTACACATGACGACTGACGTACCCCTCCCCGCCCCCGGACGCGAGATCCAGACGCTCGACACCCTCTCCCCCGACCAGGCCGGAGCCGTCTCCGAGCTCCTCGCCGAGGCCGCCCGGTCCGACGGCCGGCAGGCCGTGTCCGAGCAGGGGCGGCTCCAGCTGCGGGGCGGGCACCGGGAGGGTGTGCGGCACTTCCTGCTGACCGCCGGGGGCGTGCTGGTCGGGTACGCACAGCTGGAGGACACCGACCCCGTCGAGGCACCGGCCGCCGAGCTGGTCGTGCACCCCGCGCACCGCGGGCACGGGCACGGGCGGGCGCTCGGGGCGGCGCTGCTCGCCGCGACCGGCAAGCGGCTGCGGGTCTGGGCGCACGGCGGGAAGTCCGCGGCGCGTCACCTCGCCCAGGTGCTCGGCCTGTCCCTGTTCCGCGAACTGCGGCAGCTGCGGAGGCCGTTGAACCCGCTGAACCTCGCGGAGCCGGTGCTGCCGGCGGGCGTCACCGTCCGCGCCTTCGTGCCCGGCGAGGACGACGCCGCCTGGCTCGCGGTGAACAGCGCCGCGTTCGCCCACCACCCCGAGCAGGGATCGCTGACCCAGCGCGACCTCGACGACCGCAAGGCCGAGCCCTGGTTCGACCCGAAGGGCTTCTTCCTCGCCGAGCGGGCCACCGACGACGGGGGCACCGAGCTCATCGGCTTCCACTGGACGAAGGTGCACTCCGAGGAGCAGCTCGGCGAGGTGTACGTGGTCGGCATCCGTCCCGACGCACAGGGCGGCGGCCTGGGCAAGGCGCTCACCGCGATCGGGCTGCGCCACCTCGCCGCCGAGGGGGTGCCCACGGCGATGCTCTACGTCGACGCGGACAACGTCGCGGCCGTGACGGTCTACGAGCGCATGGGCTTCACCACCCACGAGGTGGACCTGATGTACCGCACGGAGTCCTGACCTCCCCTCAACACCCCAAGGGGCGGCGTCTCTTGACGTCGCCCCTTCTTTGCGCCACCCTTTCACTACTCAATTAGTGAAAGGGGTGAACATGGCACAGTCCGCAGCGGTCGAGTTCCGCATCGACCGGCGCAGCGGCGTCGCCACGTACCTCCAGATCGTCCAGCAGACCAAGCACGCCCTGCGTCTGGGGCTGCTGGAGCCCGGCGACCGGCTGCCCACCGCCCGCGAGGTCGTGGAGGCCACCGCCATCAACCCGAACACCGTGCTCAAGGCCTACCGCGAGCTGGAGCGCGAAGGCCTCGTCGAGGCCAGGCGCGGGCTCGGCACCTTCGTCACCCGGACCCTCGGCGGCGCGGCGGCCGCCGATGACGCCCCGCTGCGCGCCGAACTCGGCGACTGGGCCCGCCGGGCCCGCTCCGCCGGCCTGGACAGGGACGACGTGAGCGCGCTCTTCACCGCCGTACTGGACACGACCTTCGAGGGGGATCAGCCCGGATGACAGGCGCTGCGATCGAGGCCGACGGCCTCGGCATGAAGTACCGGGGCAGGGGCGGGGGCTGGGCGCTGCGCGACTGCTCGTTCCGGCTGCCCGCCGGGCGCGTGTGCGCCCTCGTCGGACCCAACGGTGCCGGAAAGTCGACCCTGCTGGGCATCGCCGCGGGCTTCCTACGGCCCGCCGAGGGAACGGTACGGGTGCTGGGCTCGCCGCCCGCCGAAGCCCGTAGCCGGATGGCCTTCGTGGCCCAGGACAAGCCGTTGTACCCGCAGTTGACGGTGACCGAGACGCTCTGGGCGGGCGCCGAACTCAACCCCGCCACGTGGGACCAGGACACCGCCGAACGCATCACGGAGCCGCTGCCCGGAGGCGCGAAGGTCCGCACCCTGTCCGGCGGCCAGCGCACCCGCCTCGCCCTGGCCCTCGCCCTCGGCAAGCGGCCCGAACTGCTGCTGCTGGACGAGCCGATGGCCGATCTCGACCCGCTGGCCCGGCACCAGCTGATGGGCGCCCTGATGGTGGAGGCGGCCGAGCACGCCACGACCATCGTGATGTCGTCGCACATCCTCACCGAACTGGAGGGCGCCTGCGACTACCTTCTCCTGGTCGACGGCGGCCGCATCCGGCTCGGCGGCGAGACGGACGAACTGCTCGCCGCGCACACCCTGCTCACCGGCCCGGTGCGGGACCTGTCCCCGCACACCGTCGTGGAGTCGCGCACCACGGGACGGCAGCTGACCGCACTCGTCAGGAAGGAGGGCCCGGTGGACACCTCGGCCTGGGAGACGACGGAACCGTCCCTCGAGGAGCTGCTGCTGGCGCACCTGCGGTCCCCCGACGCACCCGCCCTGCTCACGCCGAGCGCGGACGCCGGGACCCGAGTGGCGGTGAGCGCGGCATGAGTGCGACCATCGCACCCGCACCGCCCCTCCCTACCAGGTCCGGCCCCACTCTGCGCGCCAGTACCCGCGTCGTTCTGCGGCAGCACCGGCGGGCCCTGTGGGCCGCGGGCGCACTCGCTCTCGTCGGGATCCTCGTTCTGGTCGGCTACACACTGTGGGCCGTCCACGTCACCGACGCGTTCGAGAGCGACCCCTGTTCGTCGGCCGGGGCGAGCGGCGCCCGCTGCGATGCCAGGATCCAGGAGTTCGGCGACTCCATGTCCGAGTTCGGCACGTTGCTCACGTACACCGGACTGGCCCTGCTGCTCCTGCCCGTGTTCGTCGGCGCATTCGTCGCGGGGCCCATGATCGCCAGGGAGTTCGAGAACGGGTCGTACAAGGTCTCCTGGACGCAGTCGGTGTCCCCGACCCGCTGGCTGCTGGCCAAGCTCGCCGTTCCGGCCGTGCTGCTCATCGCCGTGGTGTCCGTCCTGTCCGCCGCCTTCGCCTGGGCCCGGTCACACCTGGACTTCGACCACACGTCCAGCTGGTGGTCGCCCCTGGTCTTCCCCGCCATGGGCACCGCGCCCGTCGGCCGCGCCCTGCTCGGGCTCGCCATCGGTGCGCTCGCCGGCGTCCTGATCCGCCGCACGGTGCCCGCGATGTCCGTGGCAGTACTGGCCGCCTCCGCGTCCACCGTGGTGCTGACCACCCAGCTAGATGCTCTGTGGCCCCTGCGGACGTCGATCAGCACCGAAATCACCGGCCTCGAGGGGAACTCCTGGGAAGTCGACATGGGCCGGATCACCGCCGACGGCCGCCGACTGGCGATGGAGACCTGCCGGCCGGACTTCAGCGCTGAGGAGGCCCGCTGCGCGGCGGAGCACCACGCGACCGGGTTCTACATCGACTACCACCCCACCTCGCACTTCTGGCCGCTCCAGCTCGTCGAGACCGGCATCCTGCTCGCCCTCGCCGCGGTCCTGGTCGCCGTCACGTTCCGGGTGCTGCGCCGACGGCACGGCTGAGGCTCGGGGAACCGCGCCCGGGGGCCCCACCGGCCCCCGGACCGGGCCCACACCGCTTCCTGCATGTCATGTCGCCGTTACCGGCCATTCAGACGGTCTTGCGACCCTCACACAATGCAGCCAGCTGTGCCGACCCCCCGCAACGGGAGAATTCCCGGCGGAGAGCGCGCCGACCACGCGATCTCCGCGATCTCATCCCCCTCCGACGCGCCCCCCGAGCACTCCGCGCGGAAGAATGGGCCCATGAGCCAGCAGCCCAGCTCCGAGGTCCCGGTCCAGCCCACCGCCCAGCCGTCCGTCGGCTCCCTCGCCGCGCACCGGCCGCACGCCGTCGCCACCGGGTCGGCCGGCCACGCCGCCCTGTCCACTGCGGCGGATCTCGACCCCGACATCGATGCCGACGTCGACGCGTACGAACCCGATGCCGACGGCGACGAACTGCCCCAGGGCCGATTCCTGGACCGGGAACGCAGCTGGCTCGCATTCAACGAACGCGTTCTGGAACTGGCCGAGGACCCGTCGACCCCCCTCCTCGAACGGGCTAATTTCCTCGCCATCTTCGCCTCGAACCTGGACGAGTTCTTCATGGTCCGGGTCGCGGGCCTCAAGCGCCGTATCGCGACCGGTGTCGCCACCCGGTCCGCCTCCGGCCTCCAGCCCCGCGAGGTCCTCGACCTGATCTGGACCCGGTCGCGCGAACTCATGGCCCGGCACGCCGCCTGCTACCAGCAGGACGTCGCCCCCGCGCTGTCCGACGAGGGCATCCAGCTGATCCGCTGGCCGGAGCTGAACGAGAAGGAGCAGGCCCGCCTGTTCACCTTCTTCCGCCAGCGCGTCTTCCCCGTGCTCACCCCGCTGGCCGTGGACCCGGCGCACCCCTTCCCGTACATCTCCGGCCTCTCGCTCAACCTCGCCGTCGTCGTACGCAACCCGGTCAGCGGCCACCGGCACTTCGCCCGGGTCAAGGTCCCGCCGCTGCTGACCCGCTTCCTGGAGGCCTCGCCGCAGCGCTACGTCCCCATCGAGGACGTCATCGCCGCCCACCTGGAGGAGCTCTTCCCTGGGATGGAGGTGCTCGCGCACCACATGTTCCGGGTCACCAGGAACGAGGACCTGGAGGTCGAGGAGGACGACGCCGAGAACCTGCTCCAGGCCCTGGAGAAGGAGCTCATGCGACGCCGCTTCGGGCCGCCGGTCCGCCTGGAGGTCGAGGAGTCCATCGACCCGTACGTGCTGGACCTGCTGGTCCGCGAGCTGAAGGTGTCCGACGCCGAGGTCTACCCGCTGCCCGGGCCGCTCGACCTCACCGGACTGTTCGGCATAGCGTCGCTGGACCGGCCGGAGCTGAAGTTCCCCAAGTTCATCGCCGGCACGCACCGCGACCTCGCCGAGGTCGAGTCCGCCTCCGCGCCCGACATCTTCGCCGCCCTGCGCGAACGCGACGTACTGCTGCACCACCCGTACGACTCCTTCTCCACCTCCGTCCAGGCCTTCCTGGAGCAGGCGGCGGGCGACCCGGACGTCCTCGCGATCAAGCAGACGCTGTACCGGACCTCGGGCGACTCACCGATAGTGGACGCCCTCATCGACGCCGCCGAGTCCGGCAAGCAGGTCCTCGTCCTCGTCGAGATCAAGGCCCGCTTCGACGAGCAGGCCAACATCAAGTGGGCGCGCAAGCTGGAGGAGGCGGGCTGCCACGTCGTCTACGGGCTGGTCGGCCTGAAGACGCACTGCAAGCTCTCCCTCGTCGTCCGCCAGGAGGGCGACACCCTGCGCCGGTACTCGCACGTCGGCACCGGCAACTACCACCCCAAGACGGCCCGGCTCTACGAGGACCTCGGCCTGCTCACCGCCGACCCGCAGGTCGGCGCGGACCTCTCCGACCTCTTCAACCGGCTCTCCGGCTACTCCCGCCGCGAGACCTACCGCCGGCTGCTCGTCGCCCCGAAGTCCCTGCGCGACGGGCTGATCGTCCGGATCAACAAGGAGATCGCGAACCAGCGGGCCGGCCGGCCCGCGTACGTACGCATCAAGGTCAACTCGATGGTCGACGAAGCGATCATCGACGCCTGCTACCGGGCCGCGCAGGCGGGCGTCCCGGTCGACATCTGGGTCCGCGGCATCTGCGCGATCCGGCCCGGCGTCACCGGCCTCTCCGAGAACGTCCGGGTCCGCTCGATACTCGGCCGCTTCCTCGAACACTCCCGGGTCTTCTCGTTCGGCAACGGCGGCGAGCCCGAGGTCTGGTTCGGCAGCGCCGACATGATGCACCGCAACCTCGACCGCCGCATCGAGGCCCTGGTCCGGGTCACCGACCCCGCCCACCGGGCCGCCCTCAGCCGGCTCCTGGAGACCGGCATGGCCGACACCTCCTCCTCCTGGCACCTGGGTCCCGACGGGAACTGGACCCGGCACGCCACGGACGCGGAGGGCCGGCCGCTGCGGCACGTACAGGAAATGCTCATTGACGCCCGGAGGCGCCGGCGTGCGACGCCCTGACCACCAGACACAGGCGGACGTGACCGCGGGGGCGGTGCTCGCACCGTATCTGCGGGCACAGGCCGCGGACTTCCTGCGCAGCCTGCGTCTGCACCGCGAGAACAGTGCCCCCACGGACGCCGGACCCCAGGCCGCCGAACAGGCCGCCTGGGCGCTGCGCCGATCGGCCCGCCGGATCAGCGGCACCCTGCACACCTTCCGGGCCGCGCTCGACCCGCTCTGGGCCGAGCAGCTGCGCACCGAGCTGGCCTGGCTGTCCGGCACGCTCGGCCGCGAGCACGCGTACGCGGACCGGCTGAACCGGCTCCTCGACGCACTGCACGGCCTCTCGGGGGCGCCGCTGCCTGCGGCCCGTACCGCGTCCGGCACCGCCTCCGCCTCCGCCTCGGCCTCCGCCGACAAGGAGCGCGCCGTACTCGGCGTCGGCGCCGCCCGCGCCGGGGCGCTGCTGGAGCGCCAGCTGACCCTGGCCCGGACCCGCGCCCACTCCGCCGCGCTCCAGGCGCTCGGCTCCTCCCGCTTCCACGCGGTGGCCGACGCCGTCGCGCTGCTCGCCTCCGAGGTCCCGCTGTCCGCCGCGGCCGCCGACCCCTCCGGCGACCTGCTGCACGACCCGGCCGGCCGCGCCGAGCAGCGCCTGCTCGGCGCCGTCGCCGCGCTCCCCCCGTACGAGACGGCCGAGCCGTACAACGAGGCGCACGACGCGCCCTGGCACCAGACCCGGCTGCTGCTGCGCCTGCACCGGTACGCCCACGAGGTGGTACGCGGCGCCCCCGATCCGGTCCTGGCCGGCCCCGGCCACGCCCTCGACCTGCACCGGGACGCGGCGGAGGCGGCGGCAGCGGCGGCAGCGGCCGCCCGCACCCCCCGGATCGCGCCGACGACCGCGTACGCCCTGGGCGTGCTCCACGCCGACCAGCGCCACGAGGTGGAGGCGGCGCGGTCGGTCTTCCGGGAGTGCTGGCCGTACGCGACCGCGGCGGCGACCCGGCCATGACCCGGACGGCGAACGGCACGGTGCGGGCGGCGGGGTGCGTGCTCTGGCGCCGCCCGCCCGCGTCCGCCGGCGGGGGCGTGGAGTTCTGCCTCGTCCACCGGCCGCGTTACGACGACTGGTCGTTCCCGAAGGGCAAGCTGAAACGCGGCGAGTCCCCGCGGGACGCGGCTCTGCGCGAGGTCCTGGAGGAGACGGGCCACCACTGTGTGCCGGGTGCCGTGCTCCCCACGGCCCGGTACGTCGCGAACGGCCGCCCGAAGGAGGTCACGTACTGGTCCGCCGAGGCCACGGCGGGCGCCTTCGTCCCGAACAGTGAGGTGGACGGCGTGCTGTGGCTCCCGGCGTCGGCCGCCCGCACCCGCCTGACCCAGCCCCGCGACCGCGATCTGCTGGACGCGGCCCTGCGGACCCTGCCGGCCGCGTAACGCCGGCCGCTCCGCCCCGCCCGCTGTCCGAGGGCGGAATCCGCCGCCCGGGACCGGGCCGCCCCCGCGTGTGGCGTGCGCCCGGAGCCGTCATGCCGTGGACCCCGCCGCCCCGGAACCGGGCCGCCCGACACGGTTCACCTTCCGTTCACTCACCCCCGCAAACCGCTTCACCTGTTCTGCCTAATTTCGGCAGTACACGGTGCGCGGCGAACGACCGCACCACTCCGGGAATCTCCCGCACCGGACATGACTTCCGCACCACCCACACCTCGCACGCCGTCGTAGACCGAAACCACCGCGGCGGCTTCTGGAAGGAACACCCGAAAGTGAAGCTTCAGCGCAAGAACCGGCTTCGTGCCACCGCGCTCGGTGCCCTCGCCGTCTCCGGCGCCCTGGTCCTCACGGCGTGCGGTTCGGACAACAACAGCGGTGGCGACACCGGCGGGAACGCCAGCCAGACGAAGGCCGCCTCGAACGTCAAGTGCGACGGCGCCAAGGGCCAGCTGCGCGCCTCCGGCTCCAGCGCGCAGAAGAACGCCATGGACCTCTGGGTCAAGGAGTACATGGCCGCCTGCTCCGGCGTGGAGATCAACTACAACTCCTCCTCGTCCGGCGAGGGCATCGTCGCCTTCAACCAGGGCACCGTCGGCTTCGCCGGCTCCGACTCGGCGCTGAAGCCCGAGGAGGTCGCCGACTCGAAGAAGATCTGCAAGACCGGCCAGGGCATCAACCTCCCGATGGTCGGCGGCCCGATCGCGGTCGGCTTCCACCTGGAGGGTGTCGACAGCCTGACCCTGGACGCCCCCACCCTCGCCAAGATCTTCGACACGAAGATCAAGAAGTGGAACGACGAGGCGATCGCCAAGCTCAACCCGGACGCCAAGCTGCCGGACAAGGCGATCCAGGCCTTCCACCGCTCCGAGGACTCCGGCACCACGCAGAACCTCGGCAAGTACCTGAGCGCCACGGCCCCGTCCGACTGGAAGTACGAGCCCGAGAAGAAGTGGCCGGCCCCCGGCGGCCAGGGCGCGACCGGCTCCTCCGGTGTCGCCACCCAGGTGAAGCAGGTGGACGGCTCGATCGGCTACTTCGAGCTCTCCTACGCCGCCTCGCAGCAGATCACCACGGTCGACATCAACACCGGCGGCTCCGCCCCGGTGAAGGCCTCCTCGGAGAACGCCTCCAAGGCCATCGCCGCCGCCAAGGTCAAGGGCACCGGCAAGGACCTGGCGCTCGACCTCGACTACACCACCAAGGCCGACGGCGCCTACCCGCTGGTCCTGGTGACGTACGAGGTCGTCTGCGACACCGGCAACAAGGCCGACACCCTCGGCACCGTGAAGTCCTTCCTGACCTACACCGCCTCCGCGGACGGCCAGAAGCTCCTCACCGAGGCCGGCTACGCCCCGATCCCCGAGGCGATCAACGCCAAGGTCCGCGAGACGGTCGCCGGCCTCTCGTAACGAGCACGACGCAAGACGTACGACGCAACAGGCGGACCGGTCCGGTGCACCCCTCCGGACCGGTCCGCCACCCCCATCCGGTGCACCGCCGCCAGGGGAGCCCCGCTCCCCCACACAGACCGGAAAGACCATGGCTTCCACCACGCAGACAGAGTTTCCACCGGCCCCGCCGGGCAGGCGCGCCCGCGCCAAGTCCACCGGCCGCGCCGGTGACCGGATCTTCCTGGGCCTCTCCCGCGGCTCGGGCATCCTGCTGCTCGTGATCATGGCGTCGATCGCCGTGTTCCTCAGCTACCGCGCAGCGATCGCCATCTCCGGGGACGAGGGCAACTTCCTCACCACCTTCGACTGGAACCCGGCCGGCGACCCGCCCGTCTTCGGCATCGCCGTCCTGCTCTTCGGCACCGTCATCAGCTCGATCATCGCGATGGCCATCGCGGTTCCGATCGCTGTCGGCATCGCCCTCTTCATCTCGCACTACGCACCGCGCAAGCTCGCCGGTCCGATCGCGTACGTGATCGACCTGCTCGCCGCGGTGCCCAGCATCGTCTACGGCATCTGGGGCGCGCTCGTCCTGGTGCCGTACCTGGAGGGCCTGAACCTCTGGCTCGACCAGTTCTTCGGCTGGACGTACATCTTCGAGAAGACCGAGATCGGCGTCGCCCGCTCGCTGTTCACCGTCGGCATCCTGCTCGCGATCATGATCCTGCCGATCGTGACCAGCGTCAGCCGCGAGGTCTTCCTCCAGGTCCCGAAGATGAACGAGGAGGCCGCGCTCGCCCTCGGCGCCACCCGCTGGGAGGTCATCCGCCTCTCGGTGCTGCCGTTCGGCCGCTCCGGCGTGATCTCCGCGTCCATGCTGGGCCTGGGCCGCGCGCTCGGCGAGACGATGGCCGTCGCCACGGTCCTGTCGCCGAGCTTCCTCATCTCGCTGCACGTGCTCAACCCGGGCGGCGGGACGTTCGCCCAGAACATCGCCGCGAAGTTCGGCGAGGCCGACGCGTTCGGGCGCGACGCCCTGATCGCCTCCGGCCTGGTCCTCTTCGTCCTCACCCTGCTGGTCAACGGCGCCGCGCGGCTCATCATCGCCCGCCGCAAGGAGTACTCGGGGGCCAACGCATGAGCCACGCATCCACCAGCGTCCAGGACCGCCCGACGCCCCCCGCGCCCGCCGCGCCGCGCAACAGCCTCAGCAGCCGGACCCTGCCCCGCCTGGCCCCGCTCGGCTTCGCCGTCGTGTCGATCGCCCTGGGCGTCGGCATCGGCGTGGCCGCCGGCTGGCACAGCCGCGTCCAGTGGGGCCTGATCTCCGCACTGCTCTTCCTGACGATCTCGTACGTCGCGACCACCGTCGTCGAGAACCAGCGCCAGGCCAGGGACCGCCTCGCCACCAGCCTCGTGTGGGTCTGCTTCCTGATCGCCGTCGTCCCGCTGGCCTCGCTGCTCTGGACGACCATCAGCCGCGGCTCCGAGCGCCTGGACCCCTACTTCCTGACCCACTCGATGGCCGGCGTCCTCGGACCCGAGGCCAGCGGCGGTGTCTACCACGCCCTGATCGGCACCCTGGAGCAGGTCGGCATCGCCACGGTGATCTCCGCCCCGCTCGGACTGCTCACCGCGGTCTACCTGGTGGAGTACGGCAAGGGCGCGCTCGCCAGGGCCGTCACCTTCTTCGTCGACGTGATGACGGGCATCCCGTCCATCGTGGCCGGTCTGTTCATCCTCTCGATCATGCTGATCGCGGGACTCGAACCCTCCGGTCTGATGGGCGCCCTGGCCCTGACGATCCTGATGATCCCGGTCGTGGTCCGCTCCACCGAGGAGATGCTGAAGCTCGTACCGAACGAGCTCCGCGAGGCGTCCCTGGCCCTCGGCATCCCGAAGTGGCGCACCATCCTGAAGGTGGTCCTGCCGACCGCGATCGGCGGCATCGCCACCGGCGTCATGCTCGCCGTCGCGCGCATCGCAGGCGAGACCGCGCCGATCATCCTGCTGGTCTTCGGCAGCCAGCTGATCAACCCGAACCCCTTCGAAGGCGCCCAGTCGTCACTGCCGTTCTACATCTACGAGCAGTACAAGATCGGTGAGGCCGCGTCCTACGACCGCGCATGGGCCGCCGCCCTGGTCCTGATCGCCTTCGTCATGATCCTCAATCTGGTGGCCCGCGGCATCGCCCGCTGGAAGGCCCCGAAGACCGGCCGCTGAGGCCACGGAAAGCAGTGATTCAGATGGCCAAGCGCATCGACATCAGCGGCCTCTCGGCCTACTACGGCAGCCACAAGGCGATCGACGACATCTCGATGACGGTGGAGCCCCGCTCGGTGACCGCCTTCATCGGCCCGTCCGGCTGCGGCAAGTCCACCTTCCTGCGCACCCTGAACCGGATGCACGAGGTCACCCCCGGCGGCCGCGTCGAGGGCAAGGTGCTGCTGGACGACGAGAACCTGTACGGATCGAACGTCGACCCGGTCACCGTGCGCCGCACGGTCGGCATGGTCTTCCAGCGCCCGAACCCGTTCCCCACCATGTCGATCTTCGACAACGTGGCGGCGGGCCTGCGGCTGAACGGCAAGTACCGCAAGAGCGCCCTGGGCGACATCGTGGAGAAGTCGCTGCGCGGCGCGAACCTGTGGAACGAGGTCAAGGACCGGCTGAACAAGCCCGGCTCCGGTCTCTCCGGCGGTCAGCAGCAGCGGCTGTGCATCGCCCGCGCCATCGCGGTCGAGCCGGACGTCCTGCTGATGGACGAGCCGTGCTCCGCCCTGGACCCGATCTCCACCCTCGCCATCGAGGACCTGATCGGTGAGCTGAAGGAGCGCTTCACGATCGTCATCGTGACGCACAACATGCAGCAGGCGGCCCGTGTCTCGGACCGCACGGCGTTCTTCAACCTCGCGGCGGTCGGCATGCCCGGCAAGCTCATCGAGATAGACGAGACCGAGCGCATCTTCTCCAACCCGTCGGTCCAGGCCACGGAGGACTACATCTCCGGCCGCTTCGGCTGACCGGTCCCCCTGACGGCCTTGGGGTGCTGCATGGCGGTGCCACCACAAGGCGAAGGGTCCGCCCCGCTCTCCGTGAGGAGAGCGGGGCGGACCCGTTCGTACGGTGGACCGGCCGGCGGTCAGCCGAACAGCAGCAGGACGATCCCGTAGCTCGCCGCGGCGACCAGCGCCGCGGCCGGCATCGTGATGAACCAGCCCAGGATGATGTTCTTCGCGACACCCCAGCGGACCGCGTTCACCCGCTTGGTCGCGCCCACACCCATGATCGCCGAGGTGATCACGTGCGTCGTCGAGATCGGCGCGTGGAACAGGAACGCCGAACCGAACATGATCGACGCCCCCGTCGTCTCCGCGGCGAAGCCCTGCGGCGGGTCCAGCTCGATGATCTTCCGGCCGAGCGTCCGCATGATGCGCCAGCCGCCGGCGTACGTACCCAGCGACAGCATCAGCGCGCAGACCAGCTTCACCCAGACCGGGATCGGGTCGCTGTACGTCTCGTGGCCGGAGATGACCAGGGCCATCACCACGATGCCCATCGTCTTCTGCGCGTCCTGCAGACCGTGGCCGAGCGCCATGCCCGCGGCCGAGACCGTCTGCGCGATGCGGAAACCGCGCTTGGCCTTGTGCGGGTTGGACCGCCGGAACATCCACATGATGGCGACCATCACCAGATAGCCGACCACCAGGCCGATCACCGGCGAGATGAACATCGGGATGACGACCTTGTCGAGCACCCCGTCCCAGTGCACCATCGTGCCGCCCGCGAGCGCGGCGCCGACCATGCCGCCGAACAGGGCATGGGAGGACGACGACGGCAGGCCGAAGTACCAGGTGATCAGGTTCCAGATGATCGCGCCGACCAGGGCGGCGAAGAGGATTCCCATCCCCTTGTCGCCCTCGGGCGTCGCGATCAGACCCTCACTGACGGTCTTGGCGACGCCGCTGCCGAGGAACGCACCGGCGAGGTTCATCACCGCGGCCATGGCCAGGGCCGCACGGGGGGTCAGCGCCCGGGTGGAGACCGACGTGGCGATCGCGTTCGCCGAGTCGTGGAAGCCGTTCGTGTACGTGAATCCGAGCGCGACGCCGATGGTCACGACCAGTACAAAGGTGTCCACGTGGTTCAGGACTCCTTGACCGCGATGGTCTCCACCGTGTTCGCGACGTGCTCGAACGCGTCGGCAGCCTCTTCCAGCACGTCCACGATCTGCTTCAGCTTCAGCACCTCTATGGCGTCGTACTTGCCGTTGAAGAGCTGGGCGAGCAGCTTGCGGTGGATCTGGTCGGCCTGGTTCTCCAGGCGGTTGACCTCGATCCAGTACTCGGTGAGGTTGTCCATGGTCCGCAGGTTCGGCATGGCGGCGGCGGTCAGCTCCGCCGCGCGTGCCAGCACCTCGACCTGCTGCTCGACGCCCTTCGGGAGCTCGTCGACCTGGTACAGCACGACCAGGTCGACGGCCTCCTCCATGAAGTCCATGATGTCGTCGAGCGACGAGGCGAGATTGTAAATGTCCTCGCGGTCGAACGGCGTAATGAAGGAGGAGTTCAGCTGGTGGAAGATCGCGTGGGTGGCATCGTCCCCCGCGTGCTCCGCTGCCCGCATGCGCTCCGCGATCTCGACTCGGGAGGCAGAATCCGCCCCGAGCAGTTCCATCAGGAGTTTCGAGCCCGTGACGATGTTGTCCGCGGATGCGGAGAACATGTCGTAGAAGCTCGTCTCCCTGGGGGTCAGACGAAAGCGCACGTGGGGTCCTCGGGGTGCTTTGGATTCGGTCAGGCTGATGCTAGGCGCATCATCCGGCCACGGCTAACCGGCATTCTTCAGTGTCGCGCATCAGGCACAGTGATCAGCACGGGCCCCCGGTCACGTTTCAGCTGAATTCGTTAGGATATACCCACCAGGGGTATATAAACGGCAGGGTAAAGGGAAAACGGGAGGCAGTAATGACCACCACCGAGGCCACCGAGGCGGATCGGTCGCCGGACGGCACGGGCGCCACGGCCCCCGCGGACACGGACGCGATCATCACCGACCACGACCGCGGGATACACGGCTACCACCACCAGAAGGCCGAACACCTCAAGCGGCTGCGCCGCATCGAGGGCCAGATCCGCGGCCTGCAGCGGATGGTCGACGAGGACGTCTACTGCATCGACATACTCACCCAGGTGTCGGCGTCCACCAAGGCGCTCCAGTCCTTCGCGCTCCAGCTGCTGGAGGAGCACCTGCGCCACTGCGTCGCCGACGCCGCGGTCAAGGGCGGCGAGGAGATCGACGCGAAGGTCGAGGAGGCCACCAAGGCCATCGCCCGCCTGCTGCGCACCTGACCGGGGCCGGCTTCCCGCCCGTCGCCCCCTCCCCCGTCACCCCCGGTGGTCCGCCTGCCGGGGGACGGTGGTGCGTTCGGTGATCACCTTCACGTCGAGCACCTCGTCGATCCGGTCCGCGCTGAGCCGCTCCCCGATCGCCGCCGACGCCGCGATCATGAGCTCGCCGCACAGCTCGATCTCGGCGAGGGCCACATGGTCCGATACGGTCCGCGCGCTGAGCGTCACCACGTCACTCACCTCTCACTGCCGTCGCCGGCTTCCTAGGGTAGGGAGCGGAACACACACCGCGCATGGCACGGACGGACCATTTCGCCGCCGCCAGATGCCTAGGACCTCTCGTCCGGATCATGCCGCGACCGCTGCCCCGGGGCAGCGCCCGCGCCCGGCGGTCACTCCCGCCGCCCCTGCCCGCTCTCCCCGGTGTCGATCTCCCCGGTGTAGATGTCGCGCTCGTCCGGCAGCGGTACGGAGACGGGCACCCCGAACCCGTACAGCAGCGTCGTCGACACCACCTCCCGGTCCGGTCCCTCGTTGGCGAAGCTGAACCGGTGCCGCACCTTGCGCAGCCGGCCCTGCTCGTCCAGATACGCGTCGAACGGCACCGCGTCCGTGCTGAACCCTTTCGCCGCGGCCGTCAGCGCCCCCCGCGAGGCGGCCGACGCCTGGCGCGCGGCCCGTCCGATGTCGGCCGTCCCCCGGTAGTGCCGCACGGTGACCCCGGCCAGATCGCTCTCCCCCACGTACGTCACCGCCCGCACCCCGCGCAGCAGCTCGGCCGCGGCCATCGGATCGGTCACCCCGCCGGTCACCAGATTGCCGTCCGCCAGGGCCGTCGTGTCGATCCGCACCCACTTGTCCGCGGGCACCCCGGCGCCGCGGTTCATCATGTAGAGCGCGCCCGGGGCCAGCAGCTCCGTGATGGGCCGGTGCTCCTCCTCGCCCGCCGCGTCCTGCGGCAGCACGACCTTGAGCCGGCCGGACTGGGTGCGGAAGTCGTACGTCCCCTTGCCCCTGATCGTCACCCGGGTGCCGCCGGACGCCGTCTCCATCGACGTGCTCACCTCGGCGCTCCCGGCCGCGGAACCCGTTCCCACGAGCACCGCCGCCGCCTGCCGCACCGCTTCGACGGCCCCGGCGCCGGCCCGGTCGTCGGCCGCGGCACGATCCCCGCCCCCGCCCCCGGCACACCCGGCGGCCGTCGCCATCACGCCCATCACGGCGAGGGCGCACACAGCGCGCGCCCCGCCTCCGGCCCTGTGCTGCTGCACCACCATCGCCTGCCAACCCCCAACGCCGACCGCCTGACCGAGCCCCCCACCCGTTCCGCATAACGACAGCCCCAGCCCCCCGTAACGCCGCTCGCACACCCCTCACCGCCGGACGGCCCCGCCCAGTACCGTGGACGCGTGTACGACCAACACACCGCAGAGGGCCCGCCGGCCGTCCCACCGGCCCGGCCCTCCCACGAACCCACCACCGTCGAACGCGGTTCGTTCTGCACCGCCCGCTGCGGCTGCGGCTGGTCGGGACCGGCCCGCCGGTCCCGCGACCGGGCCCGCACGGACGCCGAGGAACACAGAGCATCGACGCTCTGACCACCGCACCTCCTCACCCCCCACTCCTCCCTCCTCCCTCTCCCAGGGACGGCTCGCTTCCTCTCCCCCCACACCGGAGGTCCGATGACCCTGCTGAAGCGGCGCACCGTCCTGACCGCCGGCGCCGCAGCCGTACTCACCGGCGCCACCGCCACCGCGTGCGACAGCAAGGACCCCGGCGCACCGGCCGGCGGCTCCACCCCGGCCCCCACGGGGAGCACCGCTTCCCCGGCGACACCGTCGAAGAGCGCGTCGGCCGTGGCCGCGGACTGGCCGGCGCTGGCCAAGAGCCTCGCCGGTTCCCTCGTACGCCCCGACGACGCGGACTATCCGACCGCCCGTCAGCTCTACAACACCCGCTACGACGGCCAGAAACCGGCCGCGGTCGCCTACGTCCGGCACGAGGCCGACATCCGCGAGTGCCTGGCCTTCGCCCGCCGCGCCTCCGTGCCCGTCTCCATCCGCGGCGGCGGACACTCCTACGGCGGCTGGTCGAGCGGCACCGGGCGGCTGGTCGTCGACGTCTCGTCACTGAACCGCGTCGGCGGGGACGGCACGATCGGCGCGGGGGCCCGGCTCCTCGACGTCTACCAGGGCCTCGCCGCGCACGGCCTGACGATCCCCGGCGGCTCCTGCCCCACGGTCGGCATCTCCGGCCTGACCCTCGGCGGCGGCCACGGCGTCGTCTCCCGGGCCTACGGCCTGACGTGCGACAGCCTCACCGCCGCCACCCTCGTCACCGCCGACGGCAAGACCCTCACCGCCGACGCCAAGCACCACCCGGACCTGTTCTGGGCGCTGCGCGGCGCGGGCAACGGCAACTTCGGCGTCGTCACCGAACTCCGCTTCCGCACCCGCTCCGCCCCGCAGACCGTCTCCGCCTACATGTCCTGGCCGTGGTCGCGCGCCCGGGCCGTCCTGACGGCCTGGCAGGAGTGGGGCCCGGACCAGCCGGACGAGATCTGGTCCTCGGCCCATGTCGCGGCGGGACCGGGCGGCGGCAGTCCGACGGTGTCGGTCTCGGCCTTCAGCCTCGGCACGTACGGCGATCTGCAGAACGCCGTCGACCGCCTCGCCGACCGAATCGGCGCCTCGGCGACCTCGGTCTCGCTGCGCCGCCGCAGCTACCGGGAGGCGATGCTCGTGTACGCGGGCTGCTCGGGCATCACCGACGACCAGTGCCACCTGCCCGGCACCACCCCGGGCCGCTCCCCGCAGGGTTCGCTCCAGCGCGAGACGTACGCGGCGGCATCCGACTTCTACGACCGCTCGCTGCCGCCGGCCGGCATCCAGGCCCTGCTCGACCGGACCGAGGCCTTCACCCGGATCGGCGAGGACCAGGGCGGCGGCGGATCGGTCGCCCTCACCGCGCTGGGCGGGGCGGTCAACCGCGTCGACCCGCAGGCCACCGCGTTCGTCCACCGGCGTTCACGGATGCTCGCCCAGTACATCGGCGCCTGGCGTGCGGGCACGGCCGGCACGGATCAGCAGAAGTGGCTGAAAGACACCCACTCCGCGCTGCGCCGGTACGCCTCGGGGGCGGCGTACCAGAACTACGGCGACCCGAAGCTGACGGACTGGCGGCAGGCCTACTACGGATCGGCGGCAGGCCGACTCGGCGAGGTGAAGAAGCAGTACGACCCGGAGGACGTGTTCACGTACCCGCAGTCGCTGTGAACCGCGGGGCGCCCCGCGGGACCGGGCCGTGCCGGGCGTCACCGAGCAGGCGGGACTTCCGGGACAGCCCTTAGGCCTGCGCTTAGGCCTGCGCTTAGGCCTGCGCTTAGGCCTGCTCTTAGGCCTGCTCTTAGGCCGCGAGGCCCTTCTCGCCCTCCGAGCCGCCGCCCGAACCGGGCCGCGGCTCGGGGATCCCGAGCGCCTCGCCCCGGCCCCCCGCCACGGAAGGGGCGAGCGGCCGGCGCGACCGGACGAGCCGGCCCACCCGGCCGGACCGGGCGACGGCGCCGATCAGCGGGGTCAGCAGCATCATCGCGAGGGGCGCGAGGAGCAGCGCGGCGGCCGTGCCGAGCGCGAAGCCGCCGATGACGTCGGTCGGGTAGTGGACGCCCATGTAGATCCGGCAGAACCCCTCCAGCAGGGCGAGCGCGATCGCCGCGATGCCGAACTTCCGGTTCGCCACGAAGAGCCCGACGCCGAGGGCCATCGCCATGGTGGCGTGGTCGCTGACGAAGGAGAAGTCGTTCTTCCCGTCGACCAGGACTTCCAGCCCCTGGTGGTCCTTGAAGGGCCGGGGCCGTTCGACGAAACCGCGGATCGGGATGTTGATCAGCAGGGCGATCCCGGCGGCGAGCGGCGCCCAGACGAGCCCGGCGACCGCGGTCACCGAGTCCTCGGCCGTGCCGCGCCGGCGGACGCTCCACCAGCACCACAGGACCACCAGGACCATGCCGAGCATGATTCCGTACTCGCCGACGAACTCCATGATCCGGTCGAACCAGGTGGGAGCGGATCTGGCGAGTCCGTTGATGTCGTAGAGCAGGCTGACATCGGGGTTCGACCCATCCAGTGCGAGTCCAGCCATCTGCCGCGGCCCCTTGCCTTGTCTGCTGCTGCGACGCACACCCATGTGCGCCGCTTTGACGAACCCCCGTGTTCGGTTCGATCACTCACGTGCGTGGGGGCGACGCTAGGTCAGTGGCTGCGGCCCCGGTCCAACCAGAGAACGACGCGTCCCGTGCGTACGTTCCACTCTCCACCGAATGATCACCATGACGTTATCGAAGAGTGACTCATCGTCGCAGCTCAGGGCCCAGGCTTCACGGAGAGTTCCGGCCACCGGCGCCCGGACGTCAGGCCGCGGGCCGGGTGGTCGGAAGTGCCGCGGCACCGTCCTTGGTGACGCGTGTCGCACCGAAGTAGTCGGGCGTGTCGATCTTGTCGAAGCGGATGACGGCGCCGGTGTACGGGGCGTTGATCATGTACCCGCCCCCGACGTAGAGGCCGACGTGATGGATGGCCCGCGAGTTGGTCAGGTCGTCCGAGAAGAACACCAGGTCCCCGGGGAGCAGTTCCTCGCGCGAGGGGTGCGGACCGGCGTTGTACTGGTCGTTCGCCACCCGCGGCAGCTCGATGTCCACGGTCCGGTACGCGGCCTGGGTCAGCCCCGAACAGTCGAACCGCCCGCCCTGCTCCGGGGTGCCGTTGCCGCCCCACAGGTACTTCGTGCCGAGCTTCTTCTGCGCGAAGTAGATGGCGCCGGCCGCCTGCTGCGAGGGCTGCACCCGCCCGACGGGCCGGGCGAAGCTCTTCTCCAGGGTCCGAATGATCTTGACGTAGTTCTGTGTCTCCGCGATGGCCGGGACGCCGCCGGACTTGATGACGCGGTACGCACCGGCGTTGTAGGCGGCCAGCATGTTGTTCGTGGCGTCGCCGGGGACCTTCTTCACGTACCCGGCGAGCTCGCAGTCGTACGAGGCGGCGGACGGAATCGCGTCGGCGGGGTCCCAGACGTCACGGTCACCGTCCTGGTCCCCGTCGACCCCGTGCGAGGCCCAGGTCCCGGGGATGAACTGGGCGATGCCCTGAGCGGCGGCCGGGCTCCGCGCCCGCGGGTTCCAGCCGCTCTCCTGGTAGAGCTGGGCGGCGAGGAGGGCGGGATTGATGGCGGGACAGAGGTTGCCCCACTTCTGGACGAGCGGCTGGTACCTGGCCGGCACGGCCCCCTTGGCCAGGCCCACGGCACCGCCCCCACCGCCGCCGAGACCGGCCGCGGCGGAGTACGTACCGACGACGAGCAGCGCCACGAAGCACATGGCGACGCCGACGCCGATCCCACCAGCCATCCAGAATTTCCGCACACCTCAACCATCCCCCATCGGTGCGGCGTTCATGGCCGGTTTCGAGGGTGTGTACGAGTCATCCGGGTCAATCAGGGGTCAATGCGGGTGCAATCCCGGGTCGCCGGGGTCACCGGGATCACGGCCCGGCGCACAGGACGCCCGGTACGGCGCACGGATCTGCGCCGTACCGGGCGTGCCGTGCTCATGCCCGGCTCGCTTCCGCCCGCCGGGCTCCGGCCCCATCCCTCCGACTGCTCCTCAGGCCTGCCCCGCGGACCAGTAGTCGGACCGCACGTTGGGACCGGGGAGCGGATAGACACCCCGGTACGCGGGCCCGTTCGGCTTGGACGCGGAGTCGGCGACCTTCGACTCCTTCACACAGGGGGTGTCCGCCTCGAAGAAGGCCTGCCCCTTGGCACGCACGCTCACGCTGATGCCGAAACCGTCCTTCGTCACCGCGTATACCGCCGGGAACACCGCGTCGTCGTTCTTCGCCTTGATGCGGTACTCGCTCGTCCGCCAGAACTTCTCGACCTGGTCGAGGAAGGTCTGCCGTCGGTCCGCGGACACGATGGTCATGACGGTCCGTCTGCGGGTCACGTCACAGCTGCCCTTGGTCGTCGGGCCGTGGGCCCACTGCACCTCGGGGTCGATCTGTTTCAGTACGGCGTCGAGCATGCCGTCGGCGTGCTCGGCAGCCCCCTGCATGTCCATGCTCTTCCCCTTGCTGCCGCTCGGGCTCTCGGAGGCGCCGGCCCCCACGCTCCCGCCCGACGAAGCCGTCTCGCTGCCACAGGCGGACAGCGTGAAACCGGCTGCCAGAGCCACCGCGATGATCTGGAACCTTCGACTCATCGCTGTTCCTCCATCTTGAGCCGGTCGGCATGTCCCGACACGATAAGAGCAATGCTGTCGGCGGACATCGCGTCCCGCACCGGATTGAAGTAGTTCGAGTGCGCGTCGAAGCTCACCCCGTCACCGCTGACGAGCGGCTTGCCCGGATCCACGGGGAACCGTACGGCCCCGAACGCCTTGCTCGCCGGGTCCTTGCCGAACCAGAGATCGTCGTCGCCCGGATCGGCCAGGTCCCCGGCCACGTACGCGCCGGCCGGCCCGCCCAGGATCATCCCGATCGCACCCACCGCCACCTGCGTCTTGGACGGGAGCTGGGTCACCGGATCGTTGGCCGCGGCACCGACGTAGACGTGCGCCGCCCCGACCCCGAGATCCACGGCGTGGTCCACGCCCACCCCGGGGCTGCCGACGAGGATGATGTCGTCCACCCCCGGAATCCCGTTGAGCCGCTGGGTCGCGGCGCCGACGGCACGGGAGCCGTAGGAGTGCCCGATCGCCGTGATGTGCGGATCCTTGCCCTGGTGGGTGGCCGCGATGCCGCCCATGAAGTCGTAATAGGCGGCACCGCCCTTCTCCGCCCGCCCGGTACCCGCGACGGCCAGGCTCTGCAGCCCGTCGGGGGCCTGCGGTGTGTCGTACCCGAGCCAGACGATCGCCGCGCTGGACGGGTCGTACCCCTGGGCGCCGATCGCCGTGTCACGGGCGCGCTTGAGGTCGTTCTTCGCGAACTCCTCGTCGAGGGAGGTGTTCAGTCCAGGGACGTAGGCCGACACGTTCTGCGAGGTGTCGGGGTTCCCGTACGAGACGATCGCCCGCCCCTGGCCCTCGTCGCTGATGCCGATGAGGTACATCGGGGGCTGGCTGTCCTCCTTCAGCTGCCGCTCGATCTCGCGGAGCCCGGCCAGTTGCTCCTTCGACTGCTTGTCGGTCTGCCCCTCCAGCTTCTCGATCAGATCGGGCAGGTGCCGGCGGTTGGCCGTGTCCCGGTCGGCGACCGGAATGCCGTCCAGGGCGCCGATCCGGTCCGGGGAGAGCTCCAGGTACCGGTCACGCTCCTGCTGCGTCAGCCCGTTCCACCAGGCCTTGCGGCCGGCGGCGCTGGAACCGGTCGGAATGCGGTCGTTGAGGTACTGCCGCTCGGAGTCCCGGACCGCGGACTCTACGCGTGTACCCGAACCGGGCAGGCCGGTGACACCACCGACCCCGCCGGACCCCTTGGCCACGTCCCACGCGGCGGCCACGTACTGGCCGTTGCCCCATTTGCCACCGGACTTGTTGGCGGCCTGGGCGTACTGGTGGGCGACGCCCTTGGCGGTGTCGACGGGGTGCGCGATGGTGTCGACGGCCCCGGTCACGTCGCCCAGCAGCCCGTCACCACCGACGAGCCCGGTGAAGAAGTTGCCGTCGGAGCCGCGGTCGGAGCCGGGTTTCGAGGCTTGTCTACCCGCGTCGACTCCTGAAGAAGAACCGGCGGTTCCGCCCGAACCGGCGGCCGGGTCGGAGGCGCCGGAGGTGCCGGACTTGCTGGAAGTGTCGGAGTTGGCAGCCCCGTTGGCGTTGCCGCCGACGCCGTTGGCGTTTCCGCCGGCGGCGTTGCCTCCGGTCGCGTCGGACCCACCGCTCTCGGTCGCACCGGAGTCGGCTCCGCCGGAATCGCTTCCACTGGATTCGGCTCCGCTGGATTCGGCTCCGCTGGAGTCAGTCCCCCCGGAGTCAGTTCCCCCGGCCACGGTCGCGCCTTCGAACCCGTCACCGGAGCTGGACCTGCTCCGGACGCCGCCACCCTTCACATCGCTGCCGCCGTCGGCGACGACCTGGGGCGAAGGGCAGGCATTCCCGGTCACCTGGCAGACGGCACCGCGGAATCGACCGGACACCGGCCCACCGACCCCGGTGGCCAGGAGGCCGCCGACGAGAGCCGCGACGACGAGGACCAGGCCCACGTACTCCAGAGCGGACTGCCCGGTGTCCAAGCGCCATCCGGCCAACTGGGGTATGCGGAACGGGCGGTGCTCGACGCGCTGTTCGGGGGCGAGCCTGAACCACGCGCGGGACCGGGGCAGGCACAGGAGGACGAGAACGGCTACCGGCAGCACCAGTTGCATCACGCCCCGGCTGTTGTCCGCGTCGTTGAGCGTCGCGAGCGCGCCGAGCACGAGCCAGGCGTGAACGGCGAGCAGCCCGCACCAGATGCGGACGCCACCGGCGCGTACGTACAGCGACAACACGAACCCGGTGATGCCGGGAAGCACGGCGTACAGCAACATGCCGAGCAGCCGACCGTCCACCGCGTCGGCCGAGGACGCCACGAGCAACACGTTGAACGCGCCGACGATCGTGACGACAAAGAGTAATCGGACGAGAGTCAGTACCGCCTGCAAGGGGCGCGACAGCGGTTGTCTGCCCGGGCGGACCTCGGGGGTGCCTACGTCAGCACCATCCGGTAACGCTACTTCTCCTATGCCAGACACGAAGAGTCTCCCCAGCTTTGTGAGCAGGCGCAGCGACGGTTCCCCCGGTATCCGTATGCGACCACAACGCTGCGGGGTTGTGCATGGGCCCTAGGGCCCAATGCTGGACTCAACCTGAGGTCAATCAGCCGTCCCTTACCCCCACCGACCATGCCGTTCCGGTCATTGGGGGCAGGGACGAGCCGTCAGGAGGCCCCGGCGGACCAGAAGTCGGAGTGGACGTTGGGGCGGGGGATCGGGTAGATGCCTTCGTAGGAGGGGCCGTTGGGAGGTGTCGTCGACTCAGCGACTTCGGACTCCTCCACGCAGGGACTGTCCACTTCGAAGAAGGCTTGCCCTCCCCCGAAGATAAGGCTCACGCCGAACCCGTCACGGGTTTGCCCATAGATCGCGGGCGAATCTCGGTCATTGTTGACCCCCTTGATTCTGTAATCACGTTTCCGCCAAACCCTCTCCACCAACCCCAGGAAACTACCCCGCCGTTCGTCAGACACAACAGTCATTACCGATCGGCGCCGGGTCACATCACAGCTACCTGTGGTGGTGGGCCCGTGAGCCCACTCAACAGACGGCTCAATGCTCGCCAGTGTTGCATCCATAATCCCGTCTGCGTGGTCCGCAGCTGACTGCATGTCCATGTCCGCCCTCTTCTCGCTTATTACGCATCCGGACAGAACTGCGCTTAGGATTAGCGTCACCGTGCATCGCAAAACGCGATCCATCATCGATACTCCTCGGCCTTGAGCCTCCGAGATTGCCCAGCCGCAACCAGAGCAATGCTGTTCGCGGATGAAGCATCTCGATCCGGATCGAAATACTGAGAGTGCGCATCGATAGATAGGCCGTGACCGCTAACAAGCCTTGGCCCGTCATCTACGGGAAATCTCCTGGCACCGAACGCCTCGCTGGCAGGATCCTTGCCAAACCAAAGATCATCGTCTTCCTTGTCGGCGATCTCACCGAGCAGGTAGGCACCAGCAGGGCCCGCAGCAGCCCAGCCAACCGCACCAACCGCACCCTGCTGCTTCGAAGGAAGCTTTGTCACAACATCGTTCTCTGCTGCACCAACGAAGACGTGCCCCTTACCCACACCAAGGTCATCCGCGCGATCTACACCGACTCCCGGACTGCCCACCAGGACGATGTCATCAACCCCTGGAATGCCGTCTTCATGCTGCGTCGCAGCACCCACTGTGCGCGAACCGTATGAATGCCCGATCGCCGTCATATGCGGATCCTCGTTCTCATTTGTGGCAGAAATGCCACCCATGAAACCATGGAAGGCTAATCCACCTTTCTCGGCCCGCTCATCGCCCATTACGTCAAGACTGTCCAAACCATCCGGAGATTGCGGCGCGTCGTAACCAAGCCAGACGATCGCCGCACTAGATGGGTCGTGCTGCTGCATTCCGATCGCCGTATCACGAGCTCGCTTAAGGTCATTCTTCGCAAAATCCGCATCCAACGAAGTATTCAACCCCGGCACATAAGCCGAAACATTCCGCGCCGTATCCGGATTCCCGTAAGAAACGATCGCGCGCCCGTTCCCCTCATCACCGATGCCGAGCAGGAACATCGGCGGCTGCCGGCCCGCCCGCAGCTGCCGGTCGATCTCCCGCAGCCCCGCCAACTGCGTCTCCGCCCGCTCACCGTCCCTCCCCTCCAGCTTGCCGATCAGCAGCTGCAGGTTGTCCCGGTTCGCCGTGTCGCGGACCAGGGCCGGGATGCCGTCCAGATTGCCGATCTGGTCCGGGTACACCGCGAGGTACTCCTCGCGCTGTTCGTCCGTCAGGCCCGCCCACCACTCGCGCCGCGCCACCGCACTCGCCTCGTACGGGATGCCCGACTTCAGGTAGCCCCGCGCCGCGGCCCGTACCGACGCGGCGTCCCCCGCCGTGTCCGTCCACGTGCGTTCCGGGACCGTCAGGCCCTCCTCGGCCTTCAGCTTCCGCAGGATCCTGGCGAACCGCCAGTCGATCTCGGCCGCCGTCCGCACCGCCTTCGCCACCCGGTCCGCGATGTCCTGCGCCTTCGCCGCATGCGGGTTCGGGGCCACCAGCTCCGACGGTGGCAGCAGTCCCGGCGCCGCCCCCACCGACGCCGTCCCGCCCGCCAGCGGCTTCCCGTCGATCAGGCCCTCCCCCGCCGCCGGATACGTCACCGACCCGTCGGCATGCACCGTGAACCTCAGCGACTCCGCGTCGTCCAGTGCCTCCCTCAACACCCGTTGCTGGGCCCGCATCTCGAAGGCGAGGCTGTTCAGCGCCGTCCGGACCAGGCCGCACTCCGTGTAGACGTAACTCAGGTTCCGGCCCAGCCGCCGCAGCCGCCCCACGGCCGCTTCCGCCGCCGCGCCCTGCTGGGTCTCACGCAGGCCGTTCAGCAGTTGGTGTTCGATCCGGTCACGCCCGGCGTCGGCCCGGTTGCTCGCCTTGCCCCAGCCGTCGGCCGCGCCCTCCAGTTCGGCGCACTTCAGATCCCGTAACTGGGCCCAGGTCAGCGGCGAGGCAGGGGCGGCAGCGGGCGTCATCGTTCGACCCCCCGCGTCCGCCTCGCCACCGGGGCGAAGGACGACTTCACGGTCTCGTTCGTGTCGCCCTGGGCCCGGGCCACGGCCCGCAGGTTCCCGGCCAGGGCCCCGCACTCCCGCCGTGCCGTCTCGATGCGCCGCTCCCAGGACTCGCGTACCGACCCCAGCTCGGCCAGCGCGGTCAGGCCTGCGGTCCCGGCGAGCAAGCCCTCGTGCGCCGTGGCGAGTTCCGTCCTCACCGGGCCCAGGTGCACCCCCATGCCGTCCGCACCCCCCGCGGCCCGCAACCACACCCCGTCGCTGTGGCTCAGCCGGTCCCCGCCGCCCGGGCCGCCCCCACCACCGGTCCCGCCACCGGCCAGATCACTCAGCCTCTGCATCCCGTTCACCCCGCTCGCCCGTTCCTTGATCGTGGAGCGGCACTGTGCCAAACGGAGATGTCACGACACGCCGGGCACACGGATGCCGGGGCGCGGGCCGGTCGCCCACTCCCCGGGCCTCCCAACGCATCGCCGCCCGGGCGCAGATCACCCGAACGGTGGACCGGGCACTACGCCCCGTACGTCCTCGGGTCCACCGTGGCGAGCCGGTCCAGCGCGGCGGCCGCCCGGTCCTCCGGCGGGGTGCCGTCCTCCGGGATCTGCCACATGCGGTGCCGGGGGGCGCCGTCGTCCCCGGCGTACAGCAGGCAGACCGCCGTACGGTCCGGGTCCTGGAAGTCCGTGGCGATCCAGCCCAGTTCCATGTCCCACCGGGTGAGCAGTTCCGGCCGGTCGCGCAGTCCGGCGGCGATCAGCCGGGACGTCCTGCGAGCCGGCCACGTCCACGCGTGGTCGTTCTCGGCGCGCGCGATCTCCGCGTCGTACGCCGCCCCGTCGAAGCGCAACTCCGGGATCTCCCGCAGGTACAGCGGCGAGGGCGGCGGGGGCGGGCGGCGCCAGTCGGACCAGACGACCTGGTCGCCGTCCCGCCGGACGGTGACGTACAGCGCACCGCAGCAGCCCTCGGTGCAGTACGCCTCCGCGAGCTGCACCTCCCGGGGTTCCGCGGTGGCCCGCAGCACGCCGCTGTCCAGCAGGTCCTCGGGGGAATGCGCGGCACCCCGCCCGAACGCCTCCTGGACCAGCGGCCGGCCGTCGATCAGCATCCGGGACTCCACGGTGTGGGCATCGGCCGGGTCGCGTACGACGGTCTCGATCCGGAGGGCCCGTAGCGAGGGACCCGGCCCGCCGATGGCATCCGCACCAGCCGCCGCGTCGGCGAACGGCCGCTTCCCATTGCGTACGGCCCACTGGAACCGCCGCCGCTCCACACCCTCCGCACCGGGTCCCGGGTCCGCTCCGGGGACCACGACAGCGCGCCACTCGGGCCGGTCCAGCACGGACTCCACCTGCTCCAGCACCGCCTCGCGCCGGCCCGTCCCCCAGTCGTGCAGCCGGCCGGGGCCGCTGTGGAGGTCGAAGGCCGCCGAGAGCAGCAGCGCGTAGTGGTCGAGCGTGGGCGCCAGTCCCGCGGCGCACGACACGAACGCCTCGTACGTGCTGACGGCCTCCGCGCAGAAGAGGATCTCGGCCCGGTCGTCGCGCAGGCTCGTCGCACGGAACAGCAGCCATCCCGTACGCGCCGTCAACGCCTCGCGCAGGGACGGCGTGACGTCCGGCGACCTCAGGATGTCGGCCGGCCGCACCGCGTCCACGATGCGTCGCGCGGTCTCGGGCCCCACGTTCCGGCGTTCTCTCGGAACCGCCGCGAGCCCCCGGCGCACCGCCGCCCCGTCGTCCGCCTCCAACGCGGCGACCAGCGAACGCAGTTCCGGCCCTTCGGCGTGATGGCCCAGCCACACCAGTGCCCCGGCCCGCCGGTCGATGGCGTCGAGCGCGTGCACGGCGGGGGTCACGAGGTCACGCAGCGCGCCCAGGACCTCCAGCAACGGCACGTCCTCCGGCTCGCCCAGCCGGGCCAGCAGGCCGAGTCCGACGCAGACCGCGGTGGGGGTGGTTCCCGTACGGGCGAGGCGGCGTCCGAGCGCCCGCGCCCGGTCCTCGTGCTCCAGCGCCAGCTCGCGGACGATGCGGCCGATCTGAAGGTCCCGGACGACTGGTCGCAGTCCGGCGAAACGCCGTTCGGTCTCCGCCGCGGCCCAAACCGTGTCGGGGTCGGCGAGCAGCGGGGCCACGATCTCCGTCACCGCCGCCCGCGCCTCGGCCCAACTGCGGCTGTACCGAGGCTTCGAGCGGGAGGCACCGGACGGACCGGACGGACCGGAGAGGTCGGGTAGCGGATATCCCCCTGCGGGGAGCCGGCCATCGGGCTCGTCGCGGCACAGGCGCACAGCGTACGAATGGAGCGAGGGAGGAGTGAGCGCCTCGCGCTCTGCCCCGGCGCTCAACGGGCGGGGTGGTTCTCGATTCCGTAAGTCATGCGGCGCAGTCTGGCAGGGCCGCCCGCCCCGTTCCAACAGGTTTCGCACCCGCGGGGCAGGAAGAATGCGGGCCATGAGTGATTCACAGCCCACCTCCAGCGCCTGGCACCGGCCCATGGTCGCCCGCCTCACCGACGAGCGGCACCGCACCGCGACCATGCTGGAGCTGTTCTTCGACCTCTGCTTCGTCACCGCGGTGGCCCAGGCCGCTGCCGCCTTCGAGCACGAGCTCGCGGAGGGACGCATCGGTCACGGCGTCCTCGGCTACGCGATGGTCTTCTTCGCGATCTGGTGGGCCTGGATGAACTTCACCTGGTTCGCCTCCGCCTACGACACCGACGACGTGCCCTACCGGCTCCTGACCCTGGTCCAGATCACCGGGGCGCTCGTCCTGGCCGCAGGAGCGTCCGAGGCCCTCGTGCACGAGGACTTCACGGTCATCACCTGGGGCTACGTGATCATGCGGCTGGCCATGGTCACACAGTGGCTGCGTGCCGCCAGGTCCGACCCCGAACGGCGCCGCACCTGCCTGCGCTACGCCGTGGGGATCCTCGTGGTGCAGATCGGCTGGCTCGTCCGCCTCACCCTGCCCGACGACATCGGGGTCGCCACCTTCGCCGTCCTCGTCGTGGCCGAGATCGCCGTCCCCGCCTGGGCGGAGCGCGCGGCCACCACCACCTGGCATCCGCACCACATCGCCGAGCGGTACGGCCTGTTCACCCTGATCGTGCTGGGCGAGTCGATCACCGCCGCCACGGGTGCGGTACGTGCCGCGCTCGACACCCACGCGCCGCTCGGCGACCTCGCCGTCCTCGTCGTCGGGGGTCTCCTGACCGTCTTCGCCCTGTGGTGGCTCTACTTCGCGCAGAGCGCTCCCGAACGGCTCACCACGCTGCGCGTGGCGCTGCTCTGGGGCTACGGCCACTACCTCGTCTTCGCGTCCGCCGCGGCCGTCGGCGCCGGCCTCGCCGTCAACGTGGCCCATGCGACGGGCCACGGTCACCTCTCGGACCGTGCGGCGGCAGCGGCGTACACCGTTCCGGTCGCCGTGTTCGTCTGCCTCGTCTGGCTGCTGCACCACCGGAGCGACGGACTGCGCCGGGCGGCCGACGCCGTCCACCCGGTCGCGGTCCTCGCCGTCCTCGCGGCGACGTTCGCGCCCGGCCCCTACCCCGCGCTCGTCACGGGCCTCGTCACGGCGCTGCTGGTCACCACGACGGTGATCCTGTCCGCACGCGCCAAGGCCAGGACCGGAACCTCCTGACTGCGGCCAGGACCCGGATTGAGGCTGTCCCCTCCCGGGCCCGGGAGGGGACAGCCTCAGCCCCGGCCCCTGGCCGTCTGTCCCGGCAGGGCGATCCCCTGCGCCTGGGCCGTCTTCCCCGGGCGCAGCGTCCACGGCACCGGCGAGGTGTCGGTGAGCCATCCGTCGGCGAGGATGCCGCCCACGACGAGGCCGCGCAGCGAGCGCGACAGCTTCTTCCAGCCCAGGCCCTTGCACAACTGACCGTACGAGGGCCCGTGTCCGTGCTCGGCGCGGAAGGCCAGGGTGAACTCGGCGGCCTCCCGGCCGCACTCCGGATGCGCGTCCCGCCACACCTCGTGGTCACCGGCCACCGGCCGGGGCGCGGGGACGGGTGTGGGCGAGGACATGAAGGCCCTGGCGACCCGCCCGAAGGAGCACCGGCACACCGCGCACTGCTCCACGGCCTCCACGTGCCGCAGCAGCGCCGGACTGATGCCCGACTTCCACGCCGCCCACTGCTCCGGGGTGACCTCCACGAGTTCCTCGGCGGCCGCCGCCTCACGCACCGCCCGCCGCTCGGCCTCCTCGGCTTCCTGTGCCGCGACTTCCTCGGGCGTACGGAACATGCCGGCGAGGTGCCGCACCGCCGGACCGAGCCGGTACGTCCGGCCGGAGATCTCGGTCAGGAACCCCTTGTCGAGGAGGACGGGCACGGCCCCGTAGCAGGCGACGGGCAGCTCGGCGGGAGCCTCCCCGACCAGTTCCTCGGTGCAGTACGCCGCCAGGAACAGCGCGGCGAGCCGCGCGGCCGGCGGGGTCTTCTTCACCGGCTTGGCGATCCGCGTGCGCATGGCCCATCCCGAGACCTTCGACCGCACCCCCTTGCCCAGGGGCAGTACGTGCCCGGGCCCCGGTGACATCTCCGGCACGATGATCCCGGCCGGCTTGTCCGGGTCACCGTCGAGCAGCGAACCGGGCACCTGCCAGCCGGCCGCGATCAGTTCGGCCACGGCCCCCTGCGGATCGTCCAGCCGCAGGGACCGCAGATCGGTGCCGGTGAGGTTGCCGAGCCCGGTCCGCGCGGCCCGGATCGCCACGACGACCGCGAGGAGTTGCGCGTCGACGGAGGTCAGCGGCAGCCCGGCGACGTACGAGAGGAGTTCGCGCGCCGCCTCTCCCTGTCGCGTCGTCAGCAGGAAGGGCAGGGGCGCGGGCGGCGGAGCCGGCTGAGTGGGGGGCTCGGGCGAGACGGCAGGCTTGGGCACATCACATCTAACGGTGATCAGACCGCAGAAGTCACGCGTGACGTGGGCCACACCACAGGGCTGGCCCTTGAGCGGCCCGACGAAAGGGAGACCTCGCGGGACGCGGCCGTACGGGGGACCGCGGCACCGCCATTCCGGGGGACGTCAGCGGGACGTCAGGGAGGCGTTAGCAGAACATGAGCGGCGGGCGGGAAGCTTCAGAAGTCAGCAGGTCAGGAGGGGGAGCGGTTCGCCGCAAGTTCCGGGCCACGGCTGGACGACCACACTCGACCGCCACACACACGGGGATTCCTCATGCGCACGAACCGCACCCGCATCCGCACCGCCACCATCGGCGCCGCCGCCACCGCCGCACTCGCCCTGGCGCTCACCGCCTGCGGCGGCGACGGCAGCGGCACGAAGTCCGCCGGCCCGGCGAACAACTCCTCCACCTCCTCCGCCGGCACGTCCGGCGCGGCCAAGTCCCACGACGCCAACTCGGACACGGACAAGGACGCGAACGCGGACGCCGCAACGACCGGCGGCTCCGCGAAGGCCGTCACGTCCAGCACGGGCAAGTCCAACGGCGGCGCCGCCAAGGCCGGCGGCACCACCGGCGGCGACACCAGCGACAGCTACGCCTACAAGCACCCGTGCAAGAGCGAGGACCTGTCGGTACGGGTCTACGCCCGCGAGGGCTCGGCCACCCAGCAGGTGATCGAGGTCAACAACACCGGGGCGAACTCCTGCGGGCTGAGCTACTTCCCGCGTGTCAGCCTGGGCAGCGCGACCGCGAAGGACCACAGCGGCGACATCAGGCCGCTGATCCCGAGCGGCCTGGGCGGCGCTCCCGCGTACCCGGTCAAGCCGAAGACCGCCGCCATCGCGGTGATCGACCTCAACCCGAGCGGCGGGGGCTCCGGCGTGACCTGGATCAACGAGCTGAACGTGCTGGCCGACGGCGACCACATGCCCAACGCGGAGCAGCTCAACTTCCCGCTCGGCCCGGACGTGAAGGTCCTCGACCCGAAGCTCGGTCTCTACGAGAGCACGGTCGCCGACGCCGTGGCCTCCATGAAGCAGGCGGACACGAAGTCCTGACCCGCCGCCCCCGACTGCGGTCGGGGAGGCCGCCCCGTACGCCCTCCTCGACCGCGCACGCCGTGCCGGAGACGCCGGCCCCGCACCGGGCGTCAGCGCCGCACCAGCGCCAGCAGGCTCAGTCCGAACATCAGCACACCCAGCGGGAGATGGACCGAGGGCACGTGCGCGATGCCGAGGACGACCTGGACCGAGGCGAGCACGAGGAAGCCGGACGCGTACCAGATCGGCCGGACCGGCCCGCCGCCCGGCTTCCACGCCAGCACCGCCGCGAGGACGTACAGCATCGACGCCCCGTACATCACCCGCGCGCCGGCGCTGTGCAGCGTCTCTCCGTAGGACGAGGTCAGCAGCAGTCCGGCGGAGACCGCCTGGAGGAAGATGGTCAGGGTCTGCAGAGCGATCGCGATCTGCAGAAACGAGAAGTGGTGCCGTTCCGTCGCCTGGGTGGCCATGACGCGGTCCCCTTTTCCGCCCCCGGGGGCAGTAGATCGATAAGGTCTCACCGGCCCGACGACGCGGGCCCGCGAAAGGTAAGGCGAGGGGGCGGTCGGGAACATGGGAGCGGCGGGGGCGAGTGCCGAGGGGATAGCCGGCGAACGGCGCCAACTGTTGAACGTCGCGTACCGGTTGCTCGGATCGGTGGCCGAGTCCGAGGACGCCGTGCAGGAGGCGTTCGCCCGCTGGTACGCGCTGCCACGCAGCCGGCAGGACGAGATCGTGTCCCCCGGCGCCTGGCTGACGACGGTGACCGGACGCATCTGTCTGGACGTGCTCGGCTCGGCGCGGGCACGGCGTGAACGGTACGTCGGCGCATGGCTGCCCGACCCCTTGCCCGGGCACGCCGGGCTGAACCCCGGCCCCGGCCGTAGCGCCGCCCCCGCCTCCACCGACCCCGCCGACCAGCTGGTCCTGGACGAGTCGGTGACCATGGCCTTCCTCGTCGTCCTGGAGTCGATGACGCCCGCCGAGCGGGTGGCGTTCGTCCTCCATGACGTCTTCCGGTACCCCTTCGCCGAGATCGCCGGCATCCTCGGCCGGACCCCCGCGGCCTGCAAACAGCTCGCGGCCTCCGCCCGACGGCGGGTGCGCCCCGCGCGGGCGCCCGTGTCGGCGGCCGGCCGGGCCGAAGCGGTGCGGCAGGTCAAGGAGGCGTGGGAGACCAAGAACATCGCGGCCCTCGTCGACCTCCTCGACCCGGCCGCCGTGATGACCGCCGACGGCGGCGGCATGGTCGGCACCGTCCTGCGCCCGATCGAGGGCGGCGCACGCATCGCCCAGTACATGGTCGCCATCGCCGACAAGGCCCCGGGCCTCGAACTCCTGGAGCGCCCGGTCAACGGGCTGCCCGGTCTGGTGGCCCAGCAGGGCGGCGCCGTCATGACCGTCGCCGCGTTCGACATCGCCGACGACGGCCGCATCAGCCGGATCTGGGCGGTGCGCAACCCGGAGAAGCTGCGCCCGTGGGCACGGGACGGCTCCTGACAGGCACGGCGGAGGGAGCCGGAAGGCGGGAAAAGGGCGGGACGGGGGAAGGGAACGTTCCGCGGCGACCGTCTCGTTAGGCCTGCGGCCGTCCACGTCACCCCGCCGCCACGTCACCCCGTCGCCCCGTCGCCCGAGGAGCACCGTGCCCGAATCCACCCCCGCCACCACCACCGTTCTCCCCACGCTTCCGCCCCTGAGCGCACAGGCCGAGCAACTGATCGAACTCGGGGTGCACGAGATCGCCGGGCTCTCCCCCAACGAGATCCGCGACTTCGCGGCGGATGCGGAGGCGAAGGCGAGGGAGGCCGGCAGGAGTGCGGACACCGCCGAGGCCGCCGGGAACGGCGAGGGACGCGGCGACGGACGCGGCGGCCTGCTCGCCGTCCACCCGGACCGGGCCCCCGCATCCGCACTCGCACCGCTGCTCCGCCGCGACGACACGCCGGGATTCGTCGTCGTCGACATGCCGGACGTCGACCTCTTCACCCCGCTCGACACCATCGCCCTCCCCGACGCACCGCTCTACGTCCTCAACGGCGTCGACCGCGGCGACCAGATGGCCAACTGGAGCCCCGACGAGGCACTCCCCGCCCTCACGGCTCAGGGCCGCACCCCGCTGCTGCTCGCCGAAAGCATCCACTGGGTGCTGCAACAGCCCGCGGCCCTGGAGCGCAATCACTGCTTCATGACCATCGGCTCCCGGCTGCGCAAGGCCAACGGCGCATTCGACGCCCGTACGCCGGCACTCTGGATCAGCAACGGCACCGGCCGGGACGGCCGGGAGCGGCGCAACGCCCCGAAGGCCGGGTGGTGCTGGGCGGGCAACCGGCACACCTGGCTGGGCTTCGGCTCCACGACGGGCCGCCACTGAGGCGTTTTTCGAAAGTAGCGCCGTCCGCCCGAAAGGCGGGCCCGGCCTAGGGAACGGGAGACTCATGTCATGTCCCACACCACACGCCTCAGACGTACGGCCGCGGCAGCCGTCCTCCTCGCGCTCACCGTGACCGCGTGCGGAACGGAACACGCCGGGCAGCGGCAGTCCCGGTCGGCGTCCGGGCAACAGTCCCGGTCCGCGATCCCGCGACCGTCGTTCACCCCCAGGCCCAAGTGCGCCCAGCCCTCCGAGACCCCGAAGGGCCCGCCCTCCTCCGCGTCGCCCAGGGCGAGCGCGGCCATGTCACCCCGAGAGGGCAACGACGACGACCGGCCTCCCAACTACGCCGACAACCACGCCTATCGCATGTCCGCCGAGCTCACTCCGGAGAAGCGCGCCCTGGGCGAGGCGTCGGCCGGACTCATCCGGTCGGAACTGGAGAAGGCCCGGACGGAGGGCGACGTCAGTGTGCAGCGGATTACGGCGGCGCTGGAGCACCTCGGCTGCGGCAAGGAGCACGGGGTCTACATCTGGCACGACTTCTACAGCGTGCACACGGGGGACGTGTGCGTGTCGGGGCACGTGACGGAGCGGGAACTCACCATCGCGGTGCACGGCGCCTACGCCGAACCCCAGCCGGGTACGGGCCCGTGCGTGGAGAACCGGGGAGGTCACTGACCCGGCACCCGGCCCGGGGCCGCCGTGAAGCAGTGCCGTTCGCCCGCCCGGACCAGACAGGCCCTGACATGGCCCGGAATGGCACCGGATGCGGCGGCCATGAGTGTGGAGACCGAACCCGTCGCGTCGTGGAGCACTCCAGGTCCTCGGCATCCTTGCCGGTGCACGTGGCCCCGTGGTGCCGGTGCGCGTGGTCCCGTGGTGCCGGTGCGCGTGGTCCCGTGGTGCCGGTGCACGTGGTCCCGTGGCAGCCGGGTCCGGGCACCGTCGGAGGAGCTCAGCGACCCGATCACGCAGCAGGCGCTCGGCACCCAGCACCTCATGGCCTCCGTCGAGGGCTTACTGCGCCGCCCGGTCTGCCGCTCCGCGTCCCCCCGCGTGCCAGGGCGCAGGGCCTGCCGACGACCGGCGGGACCTGCGCCTTCCACGTGTCCGACGCACGCACCGCGGGCATGATCAATCACATGAAAACCGACAAGCAGGACGTCGCGAACAACCGCACGAGCAGCGAGAAGGGACGGATCCTGCACTGGAACTTCTTCATAGGCGGCCATCTGAGCGCCTCCGTACCCGTGCGCCTCGTCGAACGCACGCCCGAGGGCCAACTGGTCTGGATGGAGACGGGCACCCCGATGTGGCGCACCGCCCTCCCGCGCGGCGCCACCCACCTCCGGGACATCGCACCGCACGAGCGCCCCGCCGAGGGCTATCCCGTCGTCGCCGACCGGTGGCCGATGGGCGACGCGCTCTTCTACCAGCCGGCCGGGGCCGCGCACTCCGTCCTGTGGCTCTTCGGCCGCAGACAGAAGTTCCGCGGCTGGTACGTCAATCTGGAACGGCGCGTCCACCGCGGCGACGACATCGACATCACCGACCACGAACTCGACATCAACGTGGCACCGGACCGGACCTGGTGCTGGAAGGACGAGCAGTCCTTCGCGGAGAAGACCGGCCATCCCGCGTACTGGACGGCCGAGGAAGCCGTGGCCATCAGGACCGAGGGAGACACCGTGGCCCGGCTCGCCGAGGCCGGAACCTTTCCCTTCGACGGCTCCTGGTGCGATTTCCGGCCGCCCCCGGCCTGGACGACCCCACCCAGACCCCCCGTCCCCCGCCACCCACTCCTAAGCCCGTCGACCGTCCCGACCTCCCCGACCTCCCCGGCCTCCCAGCAGAACCTCTGATGGGTGCGGTTCGAGCCCAGTTGCGAGTCTCGGTCAGGGTGGCGTGATGGCGATCATTGCCCGGCGTCACCCTCCGTGATACACAGAGTAACCATACGCAAATCACTCACACACCGATTCGATCCGCAGGTCAGGGCGGTCAGACCGGTCAAATGTACGAGATCCGGGTAAAGAGAGCCGTCAAGTCGTCGTACGAGAGCAGTTTCATCAGCGAAGATAGAGGGTGACCCGTGCCGTGCGGTACGGGCGCCGAACTACCCAACAGGGGCGGTGACTTACATGATCCTGGCAGCTGAAAAGGGCGACATCACCACCATCATCGGCGGAATCGCCCCGAACTGGGGGCCGTTCGGGACCCTCGGCAACGAGGCCCGCGTCATGATCGAGGTCGTGATGGCGATCGCGATCCTGCTCTGTCTCGGCATCGCGGTCTGGGGAGCGGCGAAGCAGCGCATCGGCGCGACGGCCCTGCGTGACACGTTCAGTGCGGAACAGGGCAAGGGGCTGATCGTCGCCGGCCTGACCGGTGTGTTCATCATCGGATCGCTGGGAACCTTGTTCACCATCGTCTACGGGATGGCCGTCTAACCAGCCGTCGGCCCGCTCCCCGGGGCAGTCCCGCCCCACCTCCCACCATCCGTCCGTCGTGCCCACCGGCAGAGGTTGCGTCTCCCTGATGTCGAGTCACCACACCGCGTCCGCGCGGAAACCAGCACGGCTACCGTCGTACCACGAGGCGGTTCAGGCAACGGTTGAGGGGGCGTACGCGGCATGAGTCTCGACGACGACGGCTACGGCAACGACTCGGGGCGCTCCGGTGACGGCTACAGCACCATCGGCGGCACCCGCCAGACCCGTACCCGCCTCCCCGACGGCGAGGGCGGCGACGGCTACGGCCCCCGCCGCCCGGCCCGCAGCTCCCGCTCGCTGGTCACGGTGGTCGGCGTGATCGTCCTGCTGCTCGGAGCCATCGCATTCGCCAACATGGGCGGGGACGACGGGGACAAGGGCGGCACCTCGGGAAACAACGGCACCCAGGCGGGCACGTCACCGACGGCGGCTACGGGGACGAAGCCGGTGACGGGAAAGAACGGCGAGATTCCGTCCGGATTCGCGCACGATGAGCAGGGGGCGCAGAGCGCGGCCTCCAACTTCGCGGTGGCGCTCGGCTCTGCCGACATGTTCACGAAGACCAGCCGCCACGTGATCGTGGACAGCATCTACACCTCTGCGGCCGCGGCCAAGCTGAAGGCTCCTCAGGATGAGGCGTACTCAACGACCTTCCTCCAAAAGCTCGGTCTCGATGCCGATGGGAACGCACCGCAGGGCAGCACATTCGTGTCGAGAACGATCCCGGTAGGCACCAAGGTGGAGTCCTTCAGCGGCGATACGGCGAAGGTCTCGGTCTGGTACACGGGGCTGATCGGCATGTCTGGTGCCGGATCCACCGACCCTGTCCGCACCTCCTGGAAGACCTGGACCGTCGAGCTCTCTTGGACGGATGAAGGCTGGAGGGCTGTGAGTGACACGCAGAAGGATGGACCCGCACCCGTCCCGGGAGACGTCGCTGCTTCCAGCTCTGATGAGATCAGCAAGGCCGTCGAGGAGTACGGAGGCTTCACTTATGCCAGGTAGCCCTCGATTTCGCGCGCGCTCGATCGTCACCACTCTGGCCGCCGTACAGACAGCCGTTGTCATCTTCTCGGCGCGAGCCTTTGCCGCACCCTCACCGTCGCCGTCCCCGAGTCCGGCCAACAAGGCCTGCGACCTGCTCATCGGACCGGCCAAGCAGTACTGCGAGGACGGCGACTCCGCCCCCAAATCCAACGCCCCCGACAGCGTCGACCCCGCCCTCGACCCCCTCACCTCCCTCGGCCGCGGCTGCGCCGACGCCGCGGCCTGGATCGTGGGCAAGCTCAGCGAAGCCGTCAAAAGCACCGCGAACGTCGACTTCACCAACACCCGCTTCCTCCAGCAGTACGCGATCGTCTTCGCCGCCTCCACCGTGCTGACGCTCGTCCTGTGGCTGCTCGCCGTCGCCAAGCGGGCGATCCGCGGCGTGCCGCTGACCACCGCGATCTCCGAGGCCATCGGCTTCCTCTGGCTCACCGTGCTCGCCTCGGCCTTCACCCCGCTGATCCTCTACACGATCGTCTCCGCCACCGACGGCGTCACCGAGGTCATCGCCTCGTCATCCGGCGGGCAGACCGACGTCTTCTTCGGGTCGTTCGCCGAGGCGCTCAAGAAGGACTCCGACATCGGCGGCGGCCCGATCATGCTGATCGTCGTCTCGCTCGTGTCGATCCTCGCCGCCGGAATCCTCTGGCTTGAGCTCGTGATCCGCGCCGCCCTGCTCTACGTCGGCGCCCTGCTCGGAACCGCCGTGTACGCGGGGCTCGTCGACAAGAACATGTGGGGACACGTACGCCGCTGGGCAGGCATCATGATCGCGGTGATCATGGTGAAGCCGGTCATCGTCATCGTGCTCGGGCTGGCCGGCGCACTGTCATCGGACGACGGGCCCGACGCGTTCTCGGCCGTCGTCTCCGGGCTGGCCATCATCCTGCTGGCGATCTTCGCCTCCGGCATGATCTACCGCTTCGTCCCCGGCTTCGGCGACGAGATCCAGGGCGCCCGCACCAACCGCAAGCAGGCCACCGACGGCTCCCAGGCCGCCGCGATGATCAGCTCCCCCGCCGCTCTCGTCTCGCAGGGCATCAAGACCCACAGCAGCCGCGGCGGCGGCCAGGACGGCGGCAGCAACAGCGGCGGCGGACGGCCCGCCAACCCGGTCAGCGGCGGAGTCGCCGCGCACAGCTCCCGCAACTCCGGGAGCGGGGTCGGCGGCGGATCTGTCCCCTCCGCCGCACCTCCGCCCCGCAGCGGTTCGGGCCCCACCTCCGGCACCCCGCACAGCAGCCGCGGCTCGCGCGGATCAGGCAGTTCAGGTAACAAGAGCACAGGAGGTGGCGGGCGTTGAGCACGCAGTCCCATCCGATCGCGCCCCGCCGTACGTATCTCATCGGCCGGGCCCGGCCGAACGCGATGGTCGGCAAGAACCGCGAGACCGGCGAGATCGCCCTGATCATCGCCGGGGCGTTCCTCGGCATGATGAGCGGACTCCTCGTCCCGGTCCTGTCGCTGCGGATCGTGCTGCTCACCGGCTTCCCGATGCTCGCCCTGGCGATCGTCTACGTCCCGTACAAGCACCGCACGTTCTACAAGTGGTTCGAGATCAACCGCAGCTTCAAGCGCTCCCTGCGCCAGGGCACGGCCTACCGCTCCTCCGCCATGGAGGCCGGCGTCAGCGCCGACGGGCGCGAGGTCGAGATCGGGCCGCCTCCCGGCATCGGCCGGATCAACTGGCTGGCCGCCCCCTTCGGCCCGGACGAGATCGCCGTACTGCTGCACGCCGACCGCCGCACCGTCACCGCCGCGATCGAGATCGAGGGGCCGGGCGTCGGGCTGCGCGACAGCGAGGACCAGGAAGCGCTCGTCGACCGCTTCGGCACGCTCCTCAAGCACGTCGCGAACGGCGACGGCTTCGTGACCCGCATCCAGATGCTGGCCCGCACCCTGCCCGCCGACCCCGACGCGCACGCCAAGGACGTCGCCCAGCGCGGCGACAAGGCCTCCCCCGGCTGGCTGCAGGAGTCCTACGACCAGCTCCAGTCGATGGTCTCCACCTCCAGCGAGCAGCACCGCGCCTACCTCGTCGCCTGCATGGAGTTCGACCGCGAGCTCGCCGCCGAGGCCAACGCCATGGCCCGCGCCGCCCGCCCGCACGCCGGACGCAAGCTCGACCGGGACGCCGGGCTCGCCGTCGTCATGGCCCGCGAGCTCACCGACATCTGCGCCCGCCTCGCCGAGGCCGACATCAGGGTGCGCCAGCCGCTCGGCCAGAGCCGTCTCGCCTCCCTCGTCCATTCCATGTACGACCCCGACCACCCCATCGACCACATCCAGGCCATGACGAAGCGCAACGCCTGGCCGGCCGAACTGGACGCGGTCGAGCCCACGTTCCTCCAGGCCAAGACCCGCGAGTCCTCCACCCGCGCCCCCTGGTGCCACTCCACGGCCTGGGTGAAGGAGTGGCCGATGACACCCGTCGGCGTCAACTTCCTCGCCCCGCTCCTCGTCCACACGCCCGACGTGATCCGTACGGTCGCGGTCTGCATGGACCTCGAACCCACCGAGGTCGCCATCGAGCGGATGCTCACCGAGAAGACCAACGACGAGGCCGAGGCCAGCCGCCAGGCCAAGATGAACCGCACCGTCGACCCCCGCGACATCGCCGCCCATGGCCGGCTCGACCAGCGGGGTGAAGATCTCGCGAGCGGCGCGGCCGGGGTGAACCTCGTGGGGTACATCACCGTGTCGTCGCGTTCCCCCGAGTCCCTCGCCCGCGACAAGCGGACGATCCGGGCCTCGGCCGGCAAGTCGTATCTGAAGCTGGAGTGGTGCGACCGCGAGCACCACCGCGCGTTCGTGAACACCCTGCCGTTCGCCACCGGCATCCGCCGCTAGCCCCGCACGACCGAGAGAGACGAAAGGGAGGTCGGTCACGCCATGCGAGATCCGCTGTCCGCGTTGTCGGACGCCTTCACCGCCTTCCTCTTCGGGAAGGTGGAGACGACCCGGCTGCCCGTCCGCACCTCGACCGGACAGGCCCAGGCGGTCTACCTGCCCACCGCCGCCCCCGGCCTCGGCGACTCCGGCGTGATCATCGGCCGCGAGGTGTACTCCGGCAAGGGCTACATCTACGACCCCTTCCAGCTCTACGGCCAGCAGCTCCCCGCCCCGCACTGGCTGGTACTCGGCGAGTCCGGGAACGGCAAGTCCGCGCTGGAGAAGACCTACGTGCTCCGCCAGCTCCGCTTCCGCGACCGCCAGGTCGTCGTCCTGGACGCCCAGGGCGAGGACGGCGTCGGCGAATGGAACCTCATCGCCCAGGAGCTCGGCCTCACCCCCATCCGCCTCGACCCCACCTCCGCGCTCAACGGCGGCATCCGGCTCAACCCGCTCGACCCGGCGATCACCACCACCGGGCAGCTCGCGCTGCTGCGCACCATCATCGAAGTCGCCATGGGACACGGCCTCGACGAACGGTCCGGCTTCGCGCTGAAGGTCGCGCACGCCTATGTGAACGAGACGAAGACCGAACGGCAGCCCGTCCTGATGGACATCGTCGACCAGCTGCGCCACCCGGAACCGGAATCCGCCGAGGCGATGAACGTCGACATAGACGACGTACGGGCCTGGGGCCTGGACGTCGCCCTCGTCCTGGACCGGCTCGTCGACGGCGACCTGCGCGGCATGTTCGACGGACCGACCTCCGCCGACATCGACCTCGACGCCCCGCTGATCGTCTTCGACCTCTCCCACATCGACCGCAACTCCATCGCCATGCCGATCCTGATGGCGATCGTCGGCGTCTGGCTGGAGCACACCTGGATCAGGCCCGACCGGAAGAAGCGCATCTTCCTGGTCGAGGAGGCCTGGCACATCATCAACTCCCCGTTCGTGGCGCAGCTCTTCCAACGGCTGCTGAAGTTCGGCCGCCGGCTCGGTCTCTCGTTCGTCGCCGTCGTCCACCACCTCAGCGACGTGGTCGACGGAGCCGCGGCACGGGAAGCTGCGGCCATCCTGAAGATGGCCTCGACCCGCACGATCTACGCCCAGAAGGCCGACGAGGCCAGAGCGACCGGCCGGGTGCTCGGGCTGCCCCGGTGGGCGGTCGAGATCATCCCCACGCTCACCCCCGGCATCGCCGTCTGGGACGTCAACGGGAACGTACAGGTCGTCAAACACCTGATCACCGAGGCCGAACGGCCTCTCGTCTTCACCGACCGCGCCATGACCGAGGCCTCGGCCACCGATCTCCTCCCGGAGGACGTACGCGCCGCCGAGCTGGAGGCGGAGCAACGCGCGGCGCGGATCGAGAACCAGCAACGGCTGAACGAGTCGTCCGAGTCAACGGTGGCATGACATGGCGGGTGCGGGGCGCGGTGACGTACGCGGCGGTGGCAACGGGAGCGGCGGCATCCCCGACGGGCTGCTGATCGGCCTGCTGGCCTTCCTCCTCGGCCTGACCCTCCTGGCCTGGTCGGCCACCGGCCTGGCCGGCCTCCTCGCCCACGGCGGCTGGCCGGACGGCGTCACGCTCGCCGAGACCCCGCTGGCCATGCGCCGCCTGGTGGAGGCACCGCACGACCTGCCGGCCGCCTGGCCGACCACACCCGCCGGCGAACTCTCCGGATACGGGCTTTTCTGGGGCCTGTTCATCGGCGAACTGATGGTGCTGGTGGTGCTGTCGGTGTTCGCGATGGGCGTGGTCGCCCGCTGGCGCGGCGTCCGGGCCCGACAGCGCGCCGAACGGCTGGAGCCACGGATCGAGTCCCCGCAGGAGTACGCGTACGAGGAACGGCCCGCTACCCGCCGGCCGGAGCCCACACCCACGCCCGCCAACCACAGGCCGGAACCCACGCCCGCGTCCCCGCCCGTCACCGAACAGGCGGCCGCCCCGGACGACACCGCCCTCCCGCTGGCCGCCCTCCCGCCCGTCGTCCCCGCCCCGCGCACCCCGCTCGTCCTCTACGGCCCCGCCGCGACCCGCCGGCCCACCGCCGTCCAGGCCATCCGGGAGGCGGACGGGCCCGTGCTCGTCGTCACCTCCGACCCCAGCGTCTGGGCCGAGACCAAGGACGCCCGGGCCAAGCTCGGCCCGGTCCTCGTCTACGACCCCGGCCACCTCTGCGACACCCCCGCCCGGCTCCACTGGGCCCCCACCGCCGACTGCGAACAGCCCGACCGTGCCGCCGCCCGCTCCGCCGCGCTCCTCGCCCCCGTACGGCCGCAGTCCCGCATCGACGCGGCGACGGCCGACACCGCCGAGACCCTCCTGCAGTGCTGGCTGCACGCCGCCGCCATCGACGGACGCCCCTTCCGCCAGGTCCACCGCTGGGCCCTCGGCGGCAGCGCCCACGAACCGGTGCGCCTGCTCCGTACGCACCCCAAGGCGGCCTCCGGACTCGCCGGACTCCTGGAGTCCGCGCTGACCGCCCACCCCGAACGCCGGGAGATGGCGCAGGAGCTGACGGTACGGGCCTTCGGCGCACTGTCCTCGGTCCACATCCGGGAGGCCTGCACACCGAATCGAGCCGATTCGCTCGCGCTGGCATCTTTCGCGGACGAGGGGGGCAGCCTCTATGTGGTCGGTGAACCCATCGAGAACCCCCGCTCGGGCCCAGGGGCCATGCCCCTGCTCACCGCGCTCGCCGCAGACGTGGTCGAGCACGGCCGCCGCATGGCCGCACGGTCATCCGACGGCCGGCTCGACCCACCAATGACGCTCGTCCTCGACGACGTCGCCGCCGTGGCGCCGCTGCCCCGGCTGCCGGAGCTGCTGGCCACCGGCGAGGACCAGGGCCTGCCCGTCGTCGCCCTGCTCCGCTCCCCCGAGCAGGCCCGCGCCCGCTGGACCCAGCAGCTCCAGACCCCGACCACCCTCTGACAGCCGCGCGCCCCGTCGTACGCACGTCAGGGGCGGGGCACCGCGTACTCCAGCTCCCGGGCCGTCGGGTCACCCGGCATCGGCACGGTCTCCCCGGTCGGCACGAAGCCGATCCGGCGGTAGACGGCCGCGGCCCGCGGATTGTCCTCGTGCACATACAGCCGGACCCGCTCGATCAACGGCTCGCCCAACGACCACGCCCAGTCCGTACCGGCCCGGAACAGTTCCTCGATCAGCCCCCTGCCCCGCGCCTCGGGCCGCACGAACACACCGACCACATGGGCCTGGTGCACCACGGCAGCCCCGCCGAACACCGCGTCCCCGTCGGGCCGCTCGATCAGCACACTGACCGTGCCCGCCCAACTGCCGTCGGATCCCTCGGCGACGAACTGCCGCACCCCGCCGGCCCCGTCCTCCGAAGCGCCGAGCGTGCGCTCGCGCCAGAAGTCGTCGGTGCGCTCCAGGCAGGTCTCGTACGTCTCCAGGAACGCCACCGGAGCCGCCGGGTCCCGCAACGCGGCCAGTCGGAGTTCCTTCGCCTGCTGCCACTCGTCGGCACGCACCGGCCGTATCACGTAGTCCATGCACCGATCCTGACCTGCGCTCCCGCGCCACGCAATGTGATTCCCGCCCGATCCGGCAGGTCCGCGGCGGTGGCCGCCGCGTCGTACCCCGGTACTACGCCCGTCGCCACATCCCGCCCCCGGTCCGACGCCCCGCGCCCGCCCGCTCCGTAGCGTCGGCCGCATGATCAGGGCATACGAACTCACCAAACGGTACGGCGGCACGACCGTCGTCCAGGACCTCGACTTCACGGTCCGGCCGGGCACCGTCACCGGCTTCCTCGGCCCGAACGGCGCCGGGAAGTCCACGACCATGCGGATGCTCCTCGGCCTGGACGCCCCCACCCGCGGCCGCTCCACGATCGGCGGACGCGCGTACGCCACCCACAGCGCACCCCTCACCGAGGTCGGCGCCCTGCTGGAGGCCCGTTCCGTCCACCCCGGCCGGACCGCCTTCCACCACCTGATGGCCCTCGCCCACACCCACGGCATCCCGCGCAGCCGCGTCGAGCACGTCCTCGACCTCGCCGGACTGACCGGGGTCGCCGGAAAACGCGTCAAGGGCTTCTCGCTCGGCATGGGCCAGCGGCTCGGCATCGCCGCCGCACTGCTCGGCGACCCGGCCACCCTGATCCTGGACGAGCCGGTCAACGGCCTCGACCCGGAGGGCGTGCTGTGGATCCGCAACCTGCTCAAGTCCCTCGCCACCCAGGGCCGCACCGTCCTCGTCTCCTCGCACCTCATGAGCGAGATGGCCCTGACCGCCGACCACCTCGTCATCATCGGACGCGGCCGCCTCCTCGCCGACACGACCGTCGCCGACTTCGTCGCCACGGCGGGCGGCAGCGCCGTCAAGGTCGTCACCTCCCAGGCCCCGGCCCTCAGCGACCTGCTGCGCGGCCCCGGCATCGACATCAGCGGCGCGGCAGGCCCGGACCAGCTGGAGGTCCGCGGCACGGACGCCGCCCACATCGGGCGCGTCGCCGCCGCCCACGCCATTCCCCTCCACGAACTCACGCCCCGCACCGCCTCCCTGGAGCAGGCGTTCATGGATCTCACCCAGGAGTCGGTCGAGTACCGGATCACCGCCCCCGAACCGACCGGAGCCCTCGCATGACCACCGCCACGCCCACCGCCGCCACCACCGGCGCACCGCCCCGCTACCGCGTCACCCCGGCCCGCGTCCTGCGCTCCGAGTGGCACAAGCTCCGCACCCTGCGCTCCAGCTGGATCACCCTGGGGTCCGCCGCCGCGCTCGTCCTCGCCGTCGGACTCGTCATGGGCATCACCTACACGTCCGACGGCGGCGACTCCGACGTCGACACGGTCATCCTGGTCCTCTACGGCACCACTCTCGGCACGCTCTGCACGGTGGTGCTGGGCATCCTCGTCACCGCGGGCGAGTACTCCTCCGGCATGATCCGTGCCTCGCTCACCGCGGTACCCCGCCGGCTCCCCGTCCTGTGGGCCAAGGCGGCCGTCTTCAGCGCCACCGTCCTCGGCGTCATGCTGACGACCTCCCTGCTCACGTTCGTCGCCGCCCAGCTGTTCCTCCACGACACGGACCAGGCCGCCTCCCTGACCGACCCCGGCGTGCTCCGCGCCGTGGCGGGCAACGCCGTCGGCACCACCCTCCTCAGCCTCATCGCCCTGGGCCTCGGCGCCCTGCTCCGCTCGGTCCCCGGCGCGATCGGCGCCTTCATCGGCGGCGTGATGGTCCTTCCGGAGGTCCTCGGCATGCTCCCGTACGACGCGGTGGAGACCGCCATCCGCTACTTCCCGACCCAGGCCGCCGGAGTCCTCGGTTCCGCGACGCCCCTCCCCGACGCCGCCCCCGCCGGCGGGGCCCTGCTCGCCCTCCTCCTGTGGTCGGCGGCCACACTGATCGCGGCGGCCGCGCTCCTGCGCCGACGCGACGCATGACGCAGCCGGGACCGGTCTCGATGACGGACGCGAGGAAGTACAGGTGATGCACGGGTGACGGACCACGGCACGGGCCGCTCCACGACGGGCGCCTTCCCGCTCACCGGTCACATCCAGCGGCTGCTCCAGCGCGTCCGCGCGTACGACCGGCGACGGCCGCTGGTCTGGGACGGGCTGCTGGCCACGTTCTGGGTGCTGTTCGCGGTCCTCGACGTCTCGTCGGGCGGCTGGCGCACGGTCGCCGTGGACCGGAGCGTGCCGGCGCCCCTGGTGCTCGTGATGAGCGTGGCGTTCTCAGCCCCGCTGCTGTGGCGCCGCAGTCATCCGCTGGCCGTGCTGGTGTTCATGGCCCCGTTCTCCCTGGTCAACGTCTGGACGGGGGCGGTCATCCAGGCCGCCTTCCTCCAGGAGATCGTCGTCTTCAACATCGCGCTCCGGCAGCCGATGCGCACCCTGGCGTGGTCGGGCGGCATCGTGCTCGCCCCGCTGGTGATCGGCGCGGGTCACTTCCCGGACGACTGGAACCGCCTCTTCGTCCCGCATCTGTACGCGTTGGCGTTCGCGTCCCTGGTCGGCATCGTGGTGCGTACGCGCAAGGAGTACACGGAGGCCCTCGTCGACCGGGCGAACCGGCTCGAACTGGAACGCGACCAGCAGGCCCGGCTCGCGGCCGCCGCCGAACGGACCCGGATCGCCCGGGAGATGCACGACATCATCGGCCACAACCTCTCCGTGATCACGGGCCTCGCGGACGGCGGCGCCTACGCCGCGGCCAAGAGCCCGGAACGGGCCGCCCAGGCCCTGGACGCCATCGGCACCACCAGCCGCCAGGCCCTCGCCGAGCTCCGCCGTCTGCTGGGCGTCCTGCGGGACGCTCCGGACCGGGCCGACCGCACCCCGCAGCCCACGCTCGACGACATAGACGCTCTGCTCACCGGTGTACGTGCCGCCGGGCTGCCCGTACGCCTGCACCGCCACGGCACACCGCCGGCCGTCCCGCCCACCGCCGGACGGCAGCTGACGGTCTACCGGGTGGTGCAGGAGGCGCTGACGAACACCCTGAAGCACACGGCCACGGTTCCGTCCCTGGCGGCGGAGGTCACGCTGACCTACCGTGCGACGGAGTTGGAGGTCCTGATCACCGACAACGGCACCCGCCGCCCCGGGACCGGGGCGCCGGACGGCACCGGCCAGGGCATCACGGGCATGCGCGAGCGCGCTTCCCTGTACGACGGCACACTCGAAGCCGGCCGGTCCGTCACCACGGGCTGGCAGGTCCGGCTCCTACTCCCCCTGGAGGACTCCCTCTCGTGACGACCGTGCTGATCGCGGACGACCAGGCCATGCAGCGCTTCGGTTTCCGCATGCTGCTGGAGAGCCAGGACGACATGACGGTCGTCGGCGAGGCCGCCAACGGCCACGAGGCGCTCCAACTCGTCGCCCGGCACCAGCCGGACGTCGCCCTGATGGACATCCGCATGCCCTTGCTCGACGGCATCGAGGCCACCCGCCGCATCATCAGGACGGGCTCCCGCACCCGCGTCCTCATCGTCACCACGTTCGACCTGGACCGCTACGCGTACGACGGTCTGCGCGCCGGAGCCAGCGGCTTCCTGATCAAGGACGCGCTGCCGGAGGAGCTCCTCTCCGGGGTACGGGCGGTGGCCAGCGGCGACGCGGTGGTCGCCCCGAGCCTGACCCGCCGTCTCCTGGACGCGTACGTACAGCACTTGCCGGCCGTTCCCGGCGGACCCGCGACCCCGGACGCCCGGATCGCGAAGCTCACCGACCGGGAGAGAGAGATCCTCACCGTCATCGGCCGCGGCTGGACGAACTCGGAGATCGCCGAACGTCTCCACCTGGCCGAGTCGACCGTGAAGACCCATGTCTCGCGCATTCTCGCGAAGACCGGCGCCCGGGACCGCGTCCAAGCGGTCATCCTGGCGTACGACACCCACCTGGTGACCGCCGGCTGAAAGGCCCTGCACACAGAGTAAGGAGCCGTAAACGCGGAAAAGCCCCGTGCCACAAGGGCACGGGGCTCAACCATTCTAAAAGGAGTTCGGCGGCGTCCTACTCTCCCACAGGGTCCCCCCTGCAGTACCATCGGCGCTGAAAGGCTTAGCTTCCGGGTTCGGAATGTAACCGGGCGTTTCCCTAACGCAATGACCACCGAAACACTATGAAATTAACCAACACCGGAACAAAACACGGCCGTTCGTTATTTCAGAACTAACACAGTGGACGCGAGCAACTGAGGACAAGCCCTCGGCCTATTAGTACCAGTCAGCTCCACCCGTTACCGGGCTTCCACATCTGGCCTATCAACCCAGTCGTCTACTGGGAGCCTTAACCAATCAAGTTGGTGGGAATACTCATCTCGAAGCAGGCTTCCCGCTTAGATGCTTTCAGCGGTTATCCTTTCCGAACGTAGCCAACCAGCCATGCCCTTGGCAGGACAACTGGCACACCAGAGGTTCGTCCGTCCCGGTCCTCTCGTACTAGGGACAGCCCTTCTCAATATTCCTACGCGCACAGCGGATAGGGACCGAACTGTCTCACGACGTTCTAAACCCAGCTCGCGTACCGCTTTAATGGGCGAACAGCCCAACCCTTGGGACCGACTCCAGCCCCAGGATGCGACGAGCCGACATCGAGGTGCCAAACCATCCCGTCGATATGGACTCTTGGGGAAGATCAGCCTGTTATCCCCGGGGTACCTTTTATCCGTTGAGCGACAGCGCTTCCACAAGCCACTGCCGGATCACTAGTCCCGACTTTCGTCCCTGCTCGACCCGTCGGTCTCACAGTCAAGCTCCCTTGTGCACTTACACTCAACACCTGATTGCCAACCAGGCTGAGGGAACCTTTGGGCGCCTCCGTTACTCTTTAGGAGGCAACCGCCCCAGTTAAACTACCCATCAGACACTGTCCCTGATCCGGATCACGGACCCAGGTTAGACATCCAGCACGACCAGAGTGGTATTTCAACGACGACTCCACAACCACTGGCGTGGCCGCTTCAAAGTCTCCCACCTATCCTACACAAGCCGAACCGAACACCAATATCAAACTATAGTAAAGGTCCCGGGGTCTTTCCGTCCTGCTGCGCGAAACGAGCATCTTTACTCGTAGTGCAATTTCACCGGGCCTATGGTTGAGACAGTCGAGAAGTCGTTACGCCATTCGTGCAGGTCGGAACTTACCCGACAAGGAATTTCGCTACCTTAGGATGGTTATAGTTACCACCGCCGTTTACTGGCGCTTAAGTTCTCAGCTTCGCCGACCCGAAAGTCAGCTAACCGGTCCCCTTAACGTTCCAGCACCGGGCAGGCGTCAGTCCGTATACATCGCCTTACGGCTTCGCACGGACCTGTGTTTTTAGTAAACAGTCGCTTCTCGCTGGTCTCTGCGGCCACCCCCAGCTCAGGAAGCAAGTTCCCTCACCAGTGATGGCCCCCCTTCTCCCGAAGTTACGGGGGCATTTTGCCGAGTTCCTTAACCATAGTTCACCCGAACGCCTCGGTATTCTCTACCTGACTACCTGAGTCGGTTTAGGGTACGGGCCGCCATGAAACTCGCTAGAGGCTTTTCTCGACAGCATAGGATCATCCACTTCACCACAATCGGCTCGGCATCAGGTCTCAGCCTTAATGTGTGACGGATTTACCTACCACACGGCCTACACCCTTACCCCGGGACTACCACCGCCCGGGCTGGACTACCTTCCTGCGTCACCCCATCGCTTACCTAGTACAAGTCTGGTTCGTCGGCTCCACCACTACCCTCAACTCCGAAGAGATCGGGCCGGCTTCACGGACTTAGCATCGCCTGATTCAGTATTGGGCGTTTCAAAGCGGGTACCGGAATATCAACCGGTTGTCCATCGACTACGCCTGTCGGCCTCGCCTTAGGTCCCGACTTACCCTGGGCAGATCAGCTTGACCCAGGAACCCTTAGTCAATCGGCGCACACGTTTCTCACGTGTGTATCGCTACTCATGCCTGCATTCTCACTCGTGAACCGTCCACAACTCGCTTCCGCGGCTGCTTCACCCGGCACACGACGCTCCCCTACCCATCCCAGCAGGCGTTGGCCCTTAATGCTGGAATGACACGACTTCGGCGGTACGCTTGAGCCCCGCTACATTGTCGGCGCGGAATCACTTGACCAGTGAGCTATTACGCACTCTTTCAAGGGTGGCTGCTTCTAAGCCAACCTCCTGGTTGTCTCTGCGACTCCACATCCTTTCCCACTTAGCGTACGCTTAGGGGCCTTAGTCGATGCTCTGGGCTGTTTCCCTCTCGACCATGGAGCTTATCCCCCACAGTCTCACTGCCGTGCTCTCACTTACCGGCATTCGGAGTTTGGCTAAGGTCAGTAACCCGGTAGGGCCCATCGCCTATCCAGTGCTCTACCTCCGGCAAGAAACACACGACGCTGCACCTAAATGCATTTCGGGGAGAACCAGCTATCACGGAGTTTGATTGGCCTTTCACCCCTAACCACAGGTCATCCCCCAGGTTTTCAACCCTGGTGGGTTCGGTCCTCCACGAAGTCTTACCTCCGCTTCAACCTGCCCATGGCTAGATCACTCCGCTTCGGGTCTTGAGCGCGCTACTAAATCGCCCTATTCGGACTCGCTTTCGCTACGGCTTCCCCACACGGGTTAACCTCGCAACACACCGCAAACTCGCAGGCTCATTCTTCAAAAGGCACGCAGTCACGACGCACCGAGTAAACTCGATGCGCGACGCTCCCACGGCTTGTAGGCACACGGTTTCAGGTACTATTTCACTCCGCTCCCGCGGTACTTTTCACCATTCCCTCACGGTACTATCCGCTATCGGTCACCAGGGAATATTTAGGCTTAACGGGTGGTCCCGCCAGATTCACACGGGATTTCTCGGGCCCCGTGCTACTTGGGTGTCTCTTAAACGAGCCGTTAATGTTTCAGCTACGGGGGTCTTACCCTCTACGCCGGACCTTTCGCATGTCCTTCGCCTACATCAACGGTTTCTGACTCGTCTCACAGCCGGCAGACTATGAAAAAGAGATCCCACAACCCCGCATGCGCAACCCCTGCCGGGTATCACACGCATACGGTTTGGCCTGATCCAGTTTCGCTCGCCACTACTCCCGGAATCACGGTTGTTTTCTCTTCCTGAGGGTACTGAGATGTTTCACTTCCCCTCGTTCCCTCCACACTGCCTATGTGTTCAGCAGCGGGTGACAGCCCATGACGACTGCCGGGTTTCCCCATTCGGACACCCCCGGATCAAAGCTTGGTTGACAGCTCCCCGGGGCCTATCGTGGCCTCCCACGTCCTTCATCGGTTCCTGGTGCCAAGGCATCCACCGTGCGCCCTTAAAAACTTGGCCACAGATGCTCGCGTCCACTGTGCAGTTCTCAAACAACGACCAGCCACCCATCACCCCACCCTTACAGGCGAGTTCACTGGGGCCGGCAACCGAAGGACGACCTTTACGGCCGTACCTTCAGATACCCAACAGCGTGCCCGACCCGACCGATCACCCTCACGTTCCACGCCGAAGCAGTACTAGTGAAAACAACCTGTCGTGCCGAATAGTCAACGTTCCACCCATGAGCAACCAGCACCGAACATTCGCCGGTGTACTGGCCTCTGACCGAACCGAAGTCCGGTAAGAAGTGCTCCTTAGAAAGGAGGTGATCCAGCCGCACCTTCCGGTACGGCTACCTTGTTACGACTTCGTCCCAATCGCCAGTCCCACCTTCGACAGCTCCCTCCCACAAGGGGTTGGGCCACCGGCTTCGGGTGTTACCGACTTTCGTGACGTGACGGGCGGTGTGTACAAGGCCCGGGAACGTATTCACCGCAGCAATGCTGATCTGCGATTACTAGCAACTCCGACTTCATGGGGTCGAGTTGCAGACCCCAATCCGAACTGAGACCGGCTTTTTGAGATTCGCTCCGCCTCGCGGCATCGCAGCTCATTGTACCGGCCATTGTAGCACGTGTGCAGCCCAAGACATAAGGGGCATGATGACTTGACGTCGTCCCCACCTTCCTCCGAGTTGACCCCGGCAGTCTCCTGTGAGTCCCCATCACCCCGAAGGGCATGCTGGCAACACAGAACAAGGGTTGCGCTCGTTGCGGGACTTAACCCAACATCTCACGACACGAGCTGACGACAGCCATGCACCACCTGTCACCCGACCACAAGGGGGGCCGTATCTCTACGGCTTTCCGGGCGATGTCAAGCCTTGGTAAGGTTCTTCGCGTTGCGTCGAATTAAGCCACATGCTCCGCTGCTTGTGCGGGCCCCCGTCAATTCCTTTGAGTTTTAGCCTTGCGGCCGTACTCCCCAGGCGGGGAACTTAATGCGTTAGCTGCGGCACCGACGACGTGGAATGTCGCCAACACCTAGTTCCCAACGTTTACGGCGTGGACTACCAGGGTATCTAATCCTGTTCGCTCCCCACGCTTTCGCTCCTCAGCGTCAGTAATGGCCCAGAGATCCGCCTTCGCCACCGGTGTTCCTCCTGATATCTGCGCATTTCACCGCTACACCAGGAATTCCGATCTCCCCTACCACACTCTAGCCTGCCCGTATCGACTGCAGACCCGGGGTTAAGCCCCGGGCTTTCACAACCGACGCAACAAGCCGCCTACGAGCTCTTTACGCCCAATAATTCCGGACAACGCTTGCGCCCTACGTATTACCGCGGCTGCTGGCACGTAGTTAGCCGGCGCTTCTTCTGCAGGTACCGTCACTTTCGCTTCTTCCCTGCTGAAAGAGGTTTACAACCCGAAGGCCGTCATCCCTCACGCGGCGTCGCTGCATCAGGCTTTCGCCCATTGTGCAATATTCCCCACTGCTGCCTCCCGTAGGAGTCTGGGCCGTGTCTCAGTCCCAGTGTGGCCGGTCGCCCTCTCAGGCCGGCTACCCGTCGTCGCCTTGGTAGGCCATTACCCCACCAACTAGCTGATAGGCCGCGGGCTCATCCTTCACCGCCGGAGCTTTTAACCTTCCCCCATGAGAGGGAAAGTATTATCCGGTATTAGACCCCGTTTCCAGGGCTTGTCCCAGAGTGAAGGGCAGATTGCCCACGTGTTACTCACCCGTTCGCCACTAATCCACCCCGAAGGGCTTCATCGTTCGACTTGCATGTGTTAAGCACGCCGCCAGCGTTCGTCCTGAGCCAGGATCAAACTCTCCGTGAATGTTTTCCCGTAATCGGGTAGACACACACGAGAGCGGAACGGTCAGGTCGGAATAAGACCGACCGTTCACTGTGTCCTCGCTGTGTTCATTGCCTACCAGGTCGGTAAAGACCTGGTAGGACTTTCAAAGGAACCTCGAACCTGCCGAAGCAGGTCGGGGTATCAACATATCTGGCGTTGACTTTTGGCACGCTGTTGAGTTCTCAAGGAACGGACGCTTCCTTTGTACTCACCCTCTCGGGCTTTCCTCCGGGCGCTTCCCTTCGGTCTTGCGTTTCCGACTCTACCAGACTCTTTCGTGTCCGATTCCCGGTCGAAGCGGGCCTCGCATTTTCCGCTTTCCAGTTCTTCGCTTTCGCGTTTCCCTTTCCGGCGAGTCCGACTCTATCAGATCCTTTCGGGCCTGATTCCCAGTCAGTGGGGCTTGTCTTCCCGGCTGTTGGGCCGTTCCGACGTCCAAAACTCTAGCGGATTCTTCCGGCGACTCATAATCGAGTCATCGAAATCAATTTCGGCACGCCGAAATTCTCCCGAGTGGGAGATCGTGCTGAGAGTTGGTTGCCGCATGAGCGGCGTGATCGGTTGTCGGTGAACCGTTCCGGCTCCGTGACAACTCGAAGAACCTTACGGATCGCCCAGGGGTGTGTCAACCCCTCCTCGGCCCTGCCGAGCGGTGCGGCTCCGGTCGGGCTCAGTCCAGGTCTTTGAGGCGGCCGCCGGCGTCTGGCTGGGCGTGCTCCACCCGGCGCAGGAGACGGATCAGCATCTCGCCGAGGGCGCCGCGCTCGTCGCCCGAGAGGTCCTGGAGCAGCTCCTCCTCGAAGTCCGAGGCCATGCGCATCGCCTCCAGCCACTTCGTACGGCCCTCGTCCGTCAGCTCGACGATGACGCGGACCCGGTTGTTCTCGTCCCGGTCGCGGGTCACCAGGCCCTCGCCCGCCATGCGGTCGATGCGGTGCGTCATCGCTGCCGGGGTGAGACCGAGCCGCTTGGCCAGTTCGCCCGGGCCCAGCCGGTACGGGGTGCCGGCCAGCACGAGGGTCTTGAGGACCTCCCATTCCGCGTTGCTGATGCCGAGGGCGGCGACCTGCCGTCCGTACGCCACGTTCATCCGGCGGTTCAGCCGGCCCAGGGCCGAGACGACCTGCTCGACCTGCGGGTCGAGGTCGCGGAACTCGCGTTGATAGGCGGCGATCTGCTCGTCGAGGCTCGGTTCCTGGAGTCCGGGCTCGGTGGTGTCAGGCATGGCGCGCAGTATGGCACGCCGCCCACAGCCGTCGAAGTCCTTCAGGCTGTATTGTTGAGCTTCTAACTTTAGTGCTAAAGTCTTCGGGTTCGAGTCGTTCGATGACGTGGTTTCGAGACCTTGAGGTAGGTGAGTGTGACCAGGGAAATGGGTGCAGCACTGCGGCGGATCCAGCTGGGGAGCGCGCTGAGCGCGTTCGGGCTGGGGTTCACCGTTCCGTATCTGTACGTCTACGTGGCGCAGGTACGGGATCTGGGTGCCGGTACGGCGGGAGTCGTACTGGCGGTCTTCGCCATGGCAGCGCTCGCCGTCCTACCGTTCACCGGCCGGGCCATCGACCGTCGCGGGCCACTGCCCGTACTGATCGTCGCCTCGGTCGTCGCCTCCCTGGGCGCTGCCGCGCTGGGCTTCTCCTCGCAGGTCACCGCGTCCGTCCTGTCGGCGGCCGTGCTCGGCGCGGGTACCGCCGTCATGCAGCCGGCCCTCGCCACGATGCTCGTCCGCTGCTCCGACACCAGCACCCGTACGCGGGCCTTCGCGATGCAGTTCTTCCTGCAGAACCTGGGGCTCGGCATCGGTGGCCTCGTCGGCGGACAGATCGTCGACACGAGCCGGCCGGCGTCCTTCACGCTGCTGTTCCTGATCGAAGCGGTGATGTTCCTCGTGCTCGGCGCCATCACGGCGACCGTGCGGATGCCGCGTACCGCCGCTGTCGTGACGGAGACGGCGGCCGACGGGTCCGCGCCGCGCGGCGGGCTGCGGGTGCTGCTCTCGCACCGGGCCATGGTGCAGCTGTGCGTGCTGGGCTTCGTGGTGTTCTTCGCCTGCTACGGACAGTTCGAGTCCGGCCTCGCGGCGTACGGCACCGAGGCCGCCGGCATCCAGCCCTCGACGCTCGGGATCGCGCTGGCCGCCAACACCGCCGTCATCGTCGTGGCCCAGTTCGTGGTGCTGCGCCTGGTGGAGCGCCGCAAGCGCAGCCGGGTCATCGCCTCCGTCGGTCTGATCTGGGCGTTCGCCTGGATCGTGGCGGGCTACGCGGGCCTCGGGCACGGCAGCCAGACCATGGCGACCGCCGCGATGATCTCCACGTACGCGCTCTTCGGGCTCGGTGAGGCGATGCTGTCGCCGACCGTCGCCCCGCTGGTCGCGGATCTGGCGCCGGAGTCGATGGTCGGGCAGTACAACTCGGCGTTCGCGCTCTGCAAGCAGCTGGCGCTGGCGGTGGGTCCTGCCGTGGGCGGGCCGATGGGGGCCTCGCTGCACGGGCCGTACATCGTGACGTTCGTGCTGTTCTCGCTCGGCATCACGGTGCTGGCGCTGCGGCTCGGCCGGCGGCTCACCCCCGTACAGGACCAGCCCTCGCTCGCGGCGGTGCCGTCGCGGGTGGTGGCCGTGTCACTGCCGGAGCAGGCACAGGCCGAGGTGCCGGCCCCGGTCGCCGTCGTTCACTGACGGACCGGGCCGGCCTGCGGGCCGCTACTGCGGCAGGGCGAACTCGCACCAGACCGCCTTGCCGCCGCCGGGCGTGCGGCGGCTGCCCCACGACGTCGCGATCGACGCGACGATGGAGATGCCCCGGCCCGCCTCGTCCCCTGGTTCGGCGCGGCGGCGGCGCGGCAGGTGGTCGTCGCCGTCGGTCACCTCGATGATCAGCCGGCGGTCGGTACGGCGCAGGCCCAGGCGCATCGGCGGTGTGCCGTGCTGCAGGGAGTTCGCCACCAGCTCGCCGGCCGCCAGGACACCCAGGTCGCACAGCTCGACCGGGAAGCGCCACGACGTCAGCACGCCCGTCGCGAAGGCGCGGGCGCGCGGGGCCGCCTCGATGCCGCCGAGCAGATCGAGCGAGGCGTTGTGGAAGAGCTCCGCGGTCGGGCCCGTGCGGGCGGGGTGCTGGACGACCAGCACCGCCACGTCGTCGTCGTGCTCCGCCGTGACGTTCAGGGAACGGATCAGACGGTCGCAGACCACCTGCGGTGAACCCTTCGCACCGGACAGCGCCCGCTCCAGCGCGGCCACGCCTTCGTCGATGTCCTCGCTGCGGCGCTCGACCAGGCCGTCCGTGTAGAGGACGGCGGTGGAGCCGGGCGGCAGGGCGATCGTGCCCGAGGTGTGGATCCAGCCGCCGGTGCCGAGCGGGGGGCCGGTCGGGTCCGCGGCGCGGTGGACCGCGCCGTCCTCGTCGCGCACGAGGATCGGGAGGTGGCCTGCGGAGGAGTAGACGAGCAGGCCCTCGTTGGGGTCGTGCACGGCGTAGGCGCAGGTGGCGATCTGGCTGGCGTCGATCTCGGCCGCCAGGCCGTCGAGCAGTTGGAGCACCTCGTGCGGGGGCAGGTCGAGCCGGGCGTAGGCGCGCACGGCCGTGCGCAGCTGGCCCATCACCGCGGCGGCGCGCACCCCGCGGCCCATCACGTCCCCGATGACGAGCGCGGTGCGGCCCGCGCCGAGGGTGATCACGTCGTACCAGTCGCCGCCGACCGCGGCGTCCGTGCCGCCCGGCTGGTAGGTGGCGGCGATCCGCAGGTCGTCGGGCTGTTCCAGCTCCTGCGGGAGCAGCGAGCGCTGGAGGGTGACGGCCGTCTCGCGGTGGCGGCTCTCGCTGGTGCGCAGCCGCTCGGCGGCCTCGGCGTGGTCGGTGACGTCGGCGGCGTACACGAGGACTCCGCCCTCGTGCCCCTTGTCCTGGTCGCGCCGCACGGGGGTGCAGGTGACGGTGTACGAGTTGCCGCTGCCGGCCTTGCGCGACTTGACCGTGCGGGGGGTGCCGCTGCGCAGGACCTGGTCCATCAGGGGGAGCAGGCTGAGCTCGGTGAGCTCGGGCATGGCCTCGGCGGCGGGGACGCCGGACGGGCGCGGGCCGAACGCCGCGGCGTAGGCGTCGTTGACGTACGCGATGCGGTGGTCGGGTCCGTGCACCAGGGCGACGAGAGCGGGGAGCTGGCCGAGGATGTCGCGGGCGGAGAGGTCCTCGAGGGCGGGCGCGGCGGGCCGGGCGCCGGGGCTTTCCGGATCGGCGTCCGGGGGGCCGGATCCGGTGGCGGCCTGTGCGTACTCGGCGCGGGCCGCGGGTACGGGACTGCGGTCGTCCCGGGCGGCTCGACGCTGCGTACCGGGTAGGCGGGCGCTCCAACGCGTGAAGTTCACGGAATTTCTGGCCTCGTGTGTCGGTCTGGTCCGCTCGGGCGGGCTGCTTCCTCTGCCGGGGCGTCACAAGTATGTAGTGGCGGTCTGGTTGCCCCTGGGACGGTGTTCGGTGGTCACTGTCGGTCGCTGCCGGCCGGGTCACTCTGTGCAGATGTGAGCCCACCTATGGTCACACGTCCAGTGTGTCGGACCCTACTGACAGTCGTCGTCGTCCGGCCGGGGCTGCCGGCCTGCGGCGATTTCGAATTCGGCCCTGGGGTGTTCCAGGGAGCCGAGGGAGACGATCTCCCGTTTGAAGAGTCCGGCGAGGGTCCACTCGGCCAGCACCCGGGCCTTGCGGTTGAACGTGGGGACGCGGCTCAGGTGGTACATGCGGTGCATCAGCCAGGCCGGGTATCCCTTGAGGCGGCGTCCGTAGACGTGGGCGACGCCCTTGTGGAGGCCGAGCGAGGCGACGGATCCCGCGTAGCTGTGGCGGTAGTCCGCGAGGGGGCGGCCGTCGAGCGCCGCGACAAGGTTGTCGGCGAGGACCTTGGCCTGGCGGACGGCGTGCTGTGCGTTGGGCGCGGTCTCCCTGCCCGGTTCGGCGGCGGTCAGGTCGGGGACGGCGGCGGCGTCACCGGCCGCCCAGGCGTGCTCGGTCCCCTCGACGGTGAGCCGTGGCGTGCAGACGAGCCTGCCGCGTTCGTTGCGGGGCAGGTCCGTGGCGGCGAGCAGCGGGGCGGGTTTGACGCCGGCTGTCCACACGAGCGTGCGGGTCGGGAAGCGGGAGCCGTCGCTGAGTACGGCGACCCGGTCCTCGCAGGACTCCAGCCGGGTGTCGAGGCGGACGTCGATGTTGCGGCCGCGCAGCTCCCGGACCGCGTACCGGCCCATCGACTCGCCGACCTCGGGGAGGATGCGCCCGGTGGCCTCGACGAGGATCCACTTCAGGTCCTCGGCCTTGATGTTGTGGTAGTACCGCGAGGTGTAGCGGGCCATGTCCTCCAGCTCGGCGAGCGCCTCCACTCCCGCGTAGCCGCCGCCGACGAAGACGAAGGTGAGGGCGGCGTCTCGGATCGCGGGGTCGCGGGTGGCGGAGGCGATGTCCATCTGCTCGATGACGTGGTTGCGCAGGCCGATGGCCTCCTCGATGGTCTTGAAGCCGACGCCGTGCTCGGCGAGGCCGGGGACCGGGAGGGTGCGCGAGACGGAGCCGGGGGCGAGGACGAGTTCGTCGTACGGGATCTCCACGGCGCCGGTGCCGTCCTCGCCCGTGGCGAGGGTGGTGACCGTGGCGGTGCGCTTGGCGTGGTCGATGCTCCGGGCCTCGCCGATGACGATCGTGCAGTGGGGCAGGACGCGGCGCAGCGGCACGACGACGTGGCGCGGTGAGATCGAACCGGCGGCGGCTTCGGGAAGGAACGGCTGATACGTCATATAGGGGTCGGGGGTGACGACGACGATCTCCGTCTCACCGCTTCTCAGCCGCTGCTTCAGCTTCCGTTGGAGACGCAGTGCGGTGTACATCCCGACATAGCCCCCACCGACGACGAGAATGCGCACACCCGGCGGGGGGCCGGGGGGTGTCCCCCCGGAATCTGAAGCCATCACCACCCCATGACGCAACGTGCACAGGAGTTTGTCCACAGCCCCGGCAAATTGTGTGACCGGAGGTTCCGCACGGGCCGGTGCCGCGGATCGACCCGCTTGTACGGAAGTCCCGCAGGTCAGGGGTTACGGGGAGGGATACGGGCGGGGGCCCAATCGGTGACCAACCGGTCCTTGCTCCGATCAGGGGGCGCTCCGGACGGACTGCCCCCTTCTGAATTGACCCGGGCTCAACTATGTTCGTGTGTCGTCGGGGTGTCGGACGGTGACCAACGGTCCACCCTCGACTGACACGGCGGGAGTCTCCGGGGGGAGACGTCATAACCGGGGGAACAGTTATGCATATTCAGGAATCGCATTGGCCGACTGCTGCGGTCGCGCCCGAAGGAAACGGGCGAATCGGGGCAGTCGGCACAGTGAGCGGGGTCGGGTCGGGCGCGACCGCCGCATCGACGGGAACAGTGAGCACGCTGGGGGCCGCGCTCGGCTCGGCCTCAGGTGCCCACAACCGCTCGGCGCCGCTGCGCGTGGACGCGCAGCGCAATCTGGAGCACGTGCTGCGTGCCGCCCGCGAGGTGTTCGGCGAGCTGGGATACGGCGCTCCGATGGAGGACGTGGCACGCCGTGCACGGGTCGGCGTCGGCACGGTGTACCGGCGCTTCCCCAGCAAGGACGTGCTGGTGCGCCGGATAGCCGAGGAGGAGACCGCCCGCCTGACCGACCAGGCCCGGTCCGCGCTCGGGCAGGAGGACGAGCCGTGGTCGGCGCTGTCGCGCTTCCTGCGGACCTCGGTGGCCTCGGGCGCGGGACGGCTGCTGCCTCCGCAGATACTGCGGGTCGGGGTGGATGTCGACGACTCGACGGTGGTCGGCGAAGCGGGCGAGGTACGGACGCCGGCGGCGCCGCAGGACACGCGGGACGAAACCCGGGTGCCCCAGCAGCGCCAGGAGACCGGCCAGGCCGGGCTGCGGGCGGCCGAGCGCCGCGCCGCACCGGAGGACGAGGCCGTTGACCTCGGCGCGGGCGCGGCCGAACTGCTGGAGGTCGTGGGCCGGCTGGTCGAGCGGGCGCGGACATCCGGTGAGCTGCGCCGCGATGTGACGGTGGCCGATGTGCTGCTGGTCATCGCGACGGCGGCACCCTCGCTGCCGGACGCGGCTCAGCAGGCGGCCGCTTCGGCCCGGCTGCTGGACATCCTGCTGGAGGGCCTGCGCTCGCGGCCCGCGTAGGGGTGCGGCGCTCTGTTGCGGAGTGCGGTCCGGTGGGGCGCGGTGCGCAGTGCGGTCAGGTAGGGCGCGGTGCGCAGGGCGGACCGATGTGGTGCGTGCGTTGCGCAGTGCTGGCCGGTGCGGTGATGCTCGGGCCGGTGCGGTGATGCTCGGGCCGGTGCGGTGATGCTCGGGCCGGTGCGGTGTTGGCCGTCCGGCCCGGGAGCATCGCGGCGTCCGGCCGGGCTGCCCCAGCCTGTCCGGGCAGGGCACTTGTGGTGCTCTCGGTGCGTTCCGCCCCAACTGTCCCGTCAGCACATCCTGTTACTCCTTCCCCGAATGGGTCGTCGTTAGAGCTCACATTCGGGAAAACGCCCCGGATGAGTGGTTGGCGAGGCTGAGGGTTCGCCGCTCCCGCCCGCTGTGGCACGCTTGCCCGGTGTTCGGGTCCGACAGCGCATACGGGGGCGACCGCGATGAGCGGTGACGGGCAGCAGGAAGAGTCGCTCGACGGCGCCGTCGCCGCGGGCGGCGGCACGGAGACGGGCGGGCTGCCCGGCCAACAGGTGCCGAGCCAGGCCCGACCGCGCCGGTCCGACGCCGAGGACGACAACGAGGGCGGCACCGTCCTGCCCGGGCCGTGGCCGCCCGCCCCCGTCGAGAACACGGCGGACACGGTGGACACGGCGAACTCTGCGGACAGGACCGGCAGGACCGACAGGACTGACACGGACGCGATCGATGCCGCCGCCGCGGCCGCCGTGCCGCAGCAGCGGGCGCCCGGCAGCGCGTCCGGCGTCGCCTCCTCCGGACTCGCGCCCGCCGACGCCCAGTTGATCCAGCAGATGCGGGACGGCGACGACCTGGCGTACGAGGAGCTGTTCCGGCGCCACTCCGACGCCGTGCGCCGCTATGCGCGCACCTGCTGCCGTGACGCGCACACCGCCGACGACCTGACGGCCGAGGTCTTCGCCAGGACACTGCAGGCCGTCCGGGGCGGCAAGGGCCCCGAGGAGGCCGTGCGGGCCTACCTGATGACGGCGGTTCGGCACGTGGCCGCGGCATGGACGAAGACCGCGAAGCGTGAGCAACTGGTCGACGACTTCGCGGTGTTCGCCGCCCAGGCGGCCCACTCCTCCGATATCTCGGACGCCGACACCCTCGATCTCGGCGCCGATGTGATGGCGATGCACGAGGCCGAGCAGTCGATGGCGATGCAGGCCTTCCGCAGCCTCCCCGAGCGCTGGCAGGCCGTCCTGTGGCACACCACCGTCGAGGAGGAGTCGCCCAGCGACATCGCCCCGCTCTTCGGACTGACCGCCAACGCCACGTCCGTCCTGGCCAGTCGCGCCCGTGAAGGACTCAAGCAGGCCTATCTGCAGGCCCATGTGAGCCAGGCGCTCACCTCGGGCGGCGACTGCGCACGCTACGCCGACCGGCTCGGCGCCTACGCCCGGGGCGGGCTGCGGATGCGGGCCGAGCGCGGGCTGCGCGGGCATCTGGACGAGTGCGCGAAGTGCCGGCTCGCCGCGGGCGAACTCGCCCATGTCAACGCCGGTATCCCCGCGCTGCTCCCGGTCGCGGTCATCGGCTGGTTCGCCGCCGGATACGCGCTCAAGGCCGCCGGGATCGTGGCGGGCGGCGCGGCCGGTGCCGCCGGTGCGGGGGCCGCGGCCGCCGCGACCGGCGGGGGCTCGTCCGCGGGCTCGGCCGGTGGCGCCGCCGCCTCCGAGGGGCTCGGTGCTCCGGCGAAGGCCGGTATCGCTGCGGCGGTCGCCGTCGCGGCCGCGGCCGGACTCGTATGGGCGCTCGTCGGGGACGAACAGCCGCGCCCGGAGGCGAAGCCGGTCGCCAAGCCCCCGGCCGTGGCGCCCGCGGTGCCGAGCCCCGCACCGCCGAAGCCGAAACCGAAGCCGACTCCCCCCGCGCCCGCTCCGCCGGCTCCCACGCCGCCGAAGCCCACACCCACGCCCACACCCACGCCGACCCCCACCCCGACACCCACCCCCACCCCGCCCCCGAAGCCCGCACCGAAGCCGACGCCGCCTCCGTCACCACCTCCGGCGCCGCCGGCCCCGACTCCCCCGCCGCCGCCCGCACCTGCGCCGGAGGTGTACCAGGTCAGCGAGCTGGACTACACCCTGCTCGGCGACCACACCGGCCCCGAGGTGGTGCTCGGCGAGAGCAGCTGGGTCTGGCAGCGCTCCGGCATGTCGATCGGCGGCACGCGGTACGCGCACGGGGTGACCGTCCACAGCCGGTCATCGGTGATCATCCAGCTGAACCGCCGGTGCAGCCGCTACGAGGCGATGGTCGGCGTCGACGACCTGACGATGGGGCTCGGCTCGGTGCGCTTCTCGGTGTTCAACGGCGACGGGGCGCGGCTGTGGCAGTCCCCCGTGATGAAGGGTGACGACCCGGCCGTTCCGGTGAGTGTCGGCATCGAGGGGCAGGAGCGGATCCGGCTCGTCGTGGAGCCGACGGGCCCGTTCGGCGGGGTCGCCCTCGCCGACTGGGCCGAATCACGGATCAGCTGCCGCTGACCGGGCGGGAGCCGCCCGGTGCGCCTCCCACCGTGCTCCTCCGGCTCACGGGAGGTCCGCGGTGACGCTCTCCATCAGCGCGGTGACGTCATCGAGGCTCAGCTCGCGGCCCGCGGCGTGCTCCTCCTCGTACCGCAGTTCGCCCAGTTCCTTGCGGGCCAGCCGCTCGGCGGCGTCCACCTCGGACTGCTCCATGGCGGACCTGGGCCCGGAGAGCCGCCAGGTGTCGGCGGCGGCGAGGATCCGTACGGCTTCCGCGTGCCGGCCGATCCTCGGCAGCGCGACTCCCGCGCTGTCCGCCAGATACCCCGTGACGTTCTCGGCGCACTGCGCCTCCTTCGCCAGGACCAGGGCGGCCGTCAGCCCTCGCACCCCGACGGCCGGGCCGCCCGCGGGCCCGGCCTCGTGTATCGCGATCCGGGCCGAGAGGCCTTCCTGGATGACGGTGAAGTGCGAGGCCGGGCCGCCGCGCCCGTTCGCCTCCTGGGCGGACGTGAGCTGCCGGCGGGCGGTCACCGCATCGCCCCGGTCGAGCGCCATGAGGGCCCGCAGGTAGTGGACGTACGAAGTCGCGTCGTGCGTCCGGTGCCGATCCGCCTCGGTCTCCGAGCGGTCCAGGCCCTCCTCGGCGGCGGCCAGGTCGCCGGTGCGGTAGGCGAGTTCGGCGAGCCGGGCCAGCAGGAACGGGGCCTCGGCATGGGCCCCCACCTCGCGGGCGAGCAGCAGCGCCTCCTCGTAGTCGGCGCGCGCCTCCTCGTACCGTCCGCGCATCATGCCCGCCTCGGCCGCCGCGCTCGCGACCTGGGCGCGCATCCAGCGGTCGCCGACGCGGCGGCTCAGGACGCGCAGTTCGGCGAGGTCCTCGTCGACACCGGGCATGCCGCCGGGCATGTCGACGACCATGTGCGTACGGAACATCAGGGCGACGCCGTACTCCCACGGGCCACCGTGGACACGGGCGTTGTCGACGGCCACGTCGATCTTCCGCCGCACGTCGGCCGTGGTCCAGGTGAGGAACGAGGTCATCGGCCAGAGCAGTCCGGGGAACCGGGCGCCCTGCGGCCCGGATTCGGCGAACGCCTCGGCGACGCGGCTCATGACCTCCTGGACCTGCTGGTCGTCCGGGCCCTCCTCGTCCCGGTCGGCGGGCCGGCTGTCCATCATGAGGAAGAACCGCACCATGTGTAGGTTCATCCGGGGCCAGTAGCGGGGGTCCGCGGGGTCCGCGGTTTCGGGGCCGAGGGCCAGGGTCCGGTCGGCCCAGGCGTGGCCCTCGGGGCGGTAGTTGCGCAGCCACCAGAACCAGGCCATGCCCAGCACCAGGCGCGCCGCGTCCGGTTCGCCGGTAGGGCCGGCGGTGGTGGTGCGCTGGAGGGCGGCCCTGATGTTGTCGAGGTCCGTCTCCAGGTGCTGGATCCACGGCAGTTGTTCACTGGAGCGCAGGAGGGGTTCGGCCTGCTCGACGAGTGCGGTGAAGTACGCGGTGTGGGCGTGGCCGGCGGCGGCCCGTATGTCCGGCGTCTCGGCGCAGCGCTCGGCGGCGTACTCGTGGATGGTCTCCAGGAGGCGGTAGCGCATCGTGCCGTCCCCCGCCGGGGCCGCGACGACCAGGGACTTGTCGACGAGGGCGCCGATCAGGTCCGCGGTGTCGGCCAGGACGGTGCCGCCGGTTTCCGCCGGTGCGCCGACGACGGCTTCGGCGGCGGCCAGGTCCCAGCCGCCCGCGAAGACGGAGACCTGGCGCAGCGCGGTGCGTTCATCCTCGTCGAGCAGGTCCCAGGACCAGTCGACGACGGCCTGCAGGGTCTGCTGGCGGGGCAGCACGGTCCGGCTGCCGCCCGTCAGCAGGCGGAAGCGGTCGTCGAGCCGGTCGGCGATCTGGCGCGGTCCGAGCAGCCGCAGCCGGGCGGCGGCCAGTTCGATCGCGAGCGGCAGCCCGTCCAGCCGGCGGCAGATCTCGGCGACGGCCTCGGGATCGTGCGCCGGCTCGTGTTCGGGGTCGAATCCGGGGCGTACGGCCCGGGCCCGTTCGGTGAAGAGACGCAGGGCGGGGTCGGCGGGGAGCGGGTCGACCGGCCGGACGGACTCGCCGGGGACGCCGAGCGGTTCGCGGCTGGTGGCGAGGACGCGCAGCTCGGGGCAGCGGGTCAGCAGCGTCTCGGCCAGTGCGGCGGCCGCGTCGATGACGTGCTCGCAGTTGTCGAGGATGAGGAGGACGGGCCGGGACCGGGAGCCGTGCGCGAGATGGTCGACGAGCAGGTCGACCGGGTCGGTGCGCGGCAGCGGACCGTCGTGGGTGCTGTCCCGCAGCAGGGCCGTCTCGCGCAGCCCGAGCGCGGAGAGTACGGCTCCGGGGACGGCGTCGGGGTCCTCCACCGGGGCGAGTTCGGCGAGCCAGATCTCGCGCGGGGCGGCGGCGGTGCGGTTCTCGTGGGCCGCGGACTCCTCGGCGAGGCGGGTCTTCCCCGAGCCGCCGGGGCCGGTGAGGGTGACCAGGCGGGACCGGGTCAGCTCGTCGCGGATGGCGTGCAGTTCGGGCTCGCGTCCGACGAACGAGGTGAGCCGGGGGCGGAGGTTGCCGCGCGCCGCAGGCGGTGCGCCGTCCGGAGCGGGCGGGACGGGCGCGGTGGGCGCGGGGCTGAGGAGCTCCTGGTGGAGCGTGGTCAGTTCGGGCCCGGGGTCGGTGCCGAGGCCGTCGGCGAGGGTGCGGCGCGCGTCCTCGTACGCCGCGAGGGCGTCGGCCTGTCTGCCGTCGGCGCGCAGGGCGCGGATGAGCTGGGCCCGGAAGCGCTCGTCGTACGGATGGGCGGCGGTCAGCTCCGTCAGCTCTGCGACGAGGGCGGCGGGGTCGGGGGCGGTGCTGGTGTCGCTGTCGGCGTCGGCCGGGGGCCTCCCGGTCGCTGCCGCCCAGCGCAGGTCGGCCTCGATCCGGCGCTCGCGGGCGGCCAGCCGGTGGGCCTCCGGTCTCAGGGCGTGGCCCCGGTCCCCGTCGGGCAGGTCGGCGAGCGCGGGGCCGCGCCAGAGGGCGAGCGCCTCGCGCAGCGTACGCGCGGCCTCGGCCGGGGCGTCGGCCTCCAGCTCGGCCGTGCCCTGCCGGGCGAGCCGCTCGAACACGTACAGGTCGACGTCGTCCCGACCGGCGACGAGGCGGTAGCCGCCCGGGGTGCTGGCCAGCGCGTCCTTCCCGAGCACGCGGCGCAGCCGCCCGACGAGGGCCTGGAGCGCGGCGGGGGCGTCGGCCGGGGGTTCGTCGGCCCAGACGTCGTCCACGAGGTCGGTGACCGGCACCGGGCGGCCCGGGCGCAGGGCGAGGGCCGCGAGCAGGGCGCGCAGCCGCGTACCGCCGAGGGACAGCGCGTCGCCGCTCTCGTCTCGCGCCTCCGTGACGCCCAGGATCAGATACCGCACTCTGCCATTGTGTCCCGCCCCTCGGACAACGGTCACCGAACGCCTGTACCGGGCGCGGTCACCGGGCCGCGGGCACGGCCGGCATCGGATGCGGGCCCCGGATCACGGCCTCGGTGCACGGGCCGCGCGGGTCACCCCTGCAGCGACCGCCGGGCCGGAGCCACCCCGCCGGCGACCGCGCGCTGGCGCGGTGCCGCCGTGCCCGTCCAGCAGGTGCCGCGGCGCGAGACGAGGCGGCGCAGCCACAGCTCCGTGGAGGCGAGGTCGGCCAGGCCGTCCAGGGGGAGGGGCTCCCCCTCGGAGGCCGCGCGCAGGGCCTTGCGGACGACGCGGGCCTCGACCAGGCCCGCGTCGGCGAGCAGCGGGGCGTCGAAGAGGGCGATCAGTTCGGGCAGCGAGGCGCGCAGGCCGGTGCGCGTGACGGCGGTCGAGGTGGCCTGGGACGGGGTGCCCCAGCCGGGTGGCAGATCGTGGATGCCGGTGCCCGCCAGGACCCGGCGCAGGATCGCCGCCCGGGCGCCCGGCTGGACGCGCAGGGACTCGGGGAGCGCACGGGCGGCGCGTACCACCTGGTTGTCCAGGAAGGGCGCGTGCAGCCGCTGGCTGCGGATCTCGGCGGCCTGCTCCAGGATCCGGTGGTCGGCGGCCTGCCGGGCCAGCGAGGCCCTGGCCCGGGCCTCGCCGGGGCGCTGGACGGACGTGGGGCGGATCGCCGCCTCCTGGAGACGAACCGATACTTCAGCCAGCGCCTCCCCGGTCAGCCACCGGGCGGCCGGACCCGGCCGGGACCAGGCCAGTGCGGCGAGCGAGGCGTCGGCGGGGGTGTCGAGGTCGGGGGTGAGGCGGTTGGCGTCGGTCAGCCGGCCGGCCGCCGTTTCGAGACCGGTGCGGTAGGACGTACGGGCCAGCCGGCGGGCCGCCCGGTAGACGGTCAGCGGCACGAACAGGGAGTGCGCGGAGGGCCCTTCGGCCTTGGCGAGCGCGGCGACCGGGCGGACCAGATGGCGCCGTCTGCGGTCGATCAGCAGATCGGCGAGGCGCGCCGGATGGGCGTCGAGCACCTGCCGGGCACCGTCGCCGACGAAGTGGTCGGCGCTGCCCGCGGAGAGCCGGCGGCGGTGTCGTTCGACGAGGACGAGGGAGGGGGCCGGCTCGTCGGTGAGCGGGCCGTTCTCCAGATCGGCGTACGGCAGGGCCTCCTCGCCGGCGGCGACCACGACGTGGTGGAGCCTCGGATTGGCGGCGATGACGCGGGCCCGTTCGAGTTCGTCCTCGTGGGCGCGCGTCGTCAGGTCGTTGAAGGTGACGGCGAGCAGCCGCTCCCCCGCTCCCGTGCCGTGGCCCAGGAGCGTGCCGGGCAGACCGGGCAGGCCGGCGGCGAGCAGGGCGAGGGTCGCCGACGCGCTGCCCCCGGAGAGGTCGGAGCCGATGCCGGGGACGGGTGCGCCGCGGGCGGCGCGGCGTTCGGCCGGGCCCATGCCGGGCACCGGGCCGGGGTCGGGCGGCAGGGTCTCCGGGGCGTGGCGCGGGGCCAGGAGCCGGGCGCGCACCGCGTCGACCAGAGCGTCGCGCACCCCGTCGACGGCACTCACCGGGTCGAGTTCGGGTGCGGCCACGGCGAGGGAGGCCACCGCCTCGTACCCCGTGATCTCCCGCGAACCCTCGCGGAGGATCAGCGCGTGCCCGGGCGGGATGCGCTTCACTCCCGTGTACGGGGTGCCGTCGCGCAGCGCCTCCGGGGTCTCGGGGCAGGCGAGCAGGGCGGCGAGGTGGCCGATGTCCAGCTGGGCCTCGATGAGGTCGGCGAGGGGGAGCGCGGCGGTGGCGTACGCCGTGCCGCCGGCCCAGGGCGTGTAGAAGACCGGGCGGGCACCGGCGAGGTCCCCGGTCACGGTGATCCGTCGCCCTATCTGCACGACGGCCGTGTAGCTGCCCGTCCACGCGGTGAGGTGGCGCAGCGCGCCACCGCGGGCGGCGAGCAGCCCGATGCGCAGCTGCTCGTCGGTGGCGCCGCAGCAGCCGAGTACGGCGAGCCGGGCGGTCGGGGTGCCCTCGGCGGTGTCCACCCGGACGGTGCGGATCTCGTCGGGGCGCCAGTCGCCGACCGCCCACAGCGGATCCGGGTCCCCCCAAAGGAGTTGGGAACCCACGGGGTGCATCGTGCGCCCCTCGTCACTGCCGCCGACCGCTCCGACCGTGCCGAAGCTCGCGGCGATACTGCTCCAGCCCACCAACCAACGCATCGCCGCCTCCACAGGCTGTGGACAAATCGGCGCAGCAGGGCGGTATCGGGAGAACTCCGGTAACGCGCGGCGCCGTTGCGGACATGCTGCCACGACAACGGCGTGCAGGAGGGGCTACGGACGGCGCACGTCGCGAGCGCATGCGCCCCTGGCAAAGGCCGGAGAGCGGCCGTCGGACCCGGCGTTCGGCGTACGGCCCGCGCGCGTCGGCCCCGGCGTCAACGGAGCGTTGCATTCCGCGCGTTGCCTTCCCCGTACGCACCCGGGCCGAACGGCCCCGATCCGGCCATGGCCGGCCACCCGTCCGGACGGCCGCCGGGATGTCCGCGGATCCGTCGGCCCAACCGCACCCGACCGGCGACATCCGGCCAATCTCAGGAGCCGCGGGAACCGATCGACCTGGTCTTCGCGGCCGAATTCATCATTGTTCGCACCGGTTTGTTCCGGACCGCTGCGCGACTGTGCCCGGGCCGCTGCCGGGCCCCTGCCGAGTGATCGGTGCGCGGGCTCCGAGCCGTGACAGGTCTCGGGCGTCGCCCCGGTCAGCGCCCCGCGGCCCGGTCCGGCGGACGGCCCGCGCGGGCTCGTCGCACGGTCCGGGAGGCGCAGTCCGCCCCCCGGACCGGTCCGCCGCCTGCGGGGAATGAGGCAGCGGTATTCCCCCAGCCCGCCGAGTCCAGTGCAGCGGGCCGACCCACGCAGCATCCATGCAAGCGCTGCCGTGGTGGCCGGGCCAGAGCGCACGGCCGGGCGCACGGCCACACGCCAGGAGCACGCGGAGACACCTCGGAAGGGGACCGCGGAGGGGGCCGCCGGGGCCGTGCAGACCGGGCGCCGGGGCAGCCCACGGCGCCCGGGTCCTGGCAGGTCGACGGGCGGGCGGGACCCGGAACCGTACGGTCCGCGCACCCTCCGCACCGCTCCGCGCACCGGCACCGGGCCGGGCGCCGCACCGCCGGGCGCGGCCCGCTCCGGCGATCTCCCCGGGCCGGCCGGGGCAGGCCCGGCGGAGTCTCCCCCGGGCCTCCGCTCTTCCCCCGCTCTTCCTCCGCGTTTCCTCCCCCGCTCCTTCGCGCATCCTCCGCCTCCCGCTCACCCCACCCGCCCCGCGGGCCCCTCGCCCGCTCCGGCTCCCCGCTGTTCGCCGCGCGTGGCCGGGGACGGACAACAATCCCGCCATACGGACGTCTGCCCCTTAACGGTAGGGATGCGGCGAACTACGCTGGGTTTACTGATGTTCTCAGCAGGGCGGCATATTCCTCGGGGCTCGGCCAAATGCGTGTGCGGCCGGAGTGCCGGGGTTCGTCCCTGGGGAGAACACGGTACGAATGCCGCGCGCCTCCACGGTGACGCGGCTGCCGTCTGTGTGTCGAGGGGTGGCGCATGTCCAGGGAGCAACGCGGACCGAACGAGAAGCTCGGAACCGTTCTCGCCCTCGCGGGAATCAGCAACGCCGGGCTCGCCCGGCGGGTCAACGACCTCGGGGCGCAGCGCGGACTGACACTTCGGTACGACAAGACCTCGGTGGCCCGGTGGGTCTCCAAGGGCATGGTGCCGCAGGGCGCCGCGCCGCATCTCATCGCCGCGGCGATCGGGGCCAAGCTCGGCCGCCCGGTCCCTCTGCACGAGATCGGCCTGGCCGACGCCGACCCGGCGCCGGAGGTCGGGCTGGCGTTTCCGCGCGATGTGGGCGAGGCGGTCCGTTCGGCGACCGAGCTGTACCGGCTGGATCTGGCCGGACGGCGGGCCGGCAGCGGCGGGATCTGGCAGTCGCTGGCGGGTTCGTTCTCCGTGAGCGCGTACGCGACCCCCGCGTCCCGCTGGCTGATATCCCCTGCCGACCCGTCGGTGGCCCGTGCCTCGACGGCGGCTGAGGTGGCGGACCCCCAGCGGTACGGCACGCAGGGCGCACGGGGCGCGTCGGGGGCGCAACGGACATCGGGCGCTCCGGGAATCCTGCTCCCGTCCGGACCCCCGGGATCATCCGGCCCGTCCGGATCGCCCGGTGCACCGGGGCAGCGGAACCCGTCGGGCTCCGCGCTCGTACCGGACACTTCGGGTCCCACGGCGGCGACCGGGCCGTCCGCGCCCGCCGGGCCCGGCACGGCAGCGGTTCCCGGGCACGGACTGTCGATCCCCGTCCAGCCGGGACCGGAGTCCGCCCACGACATCTCGTCGCTGCGGGTCGGCCACAGCGACGTGTCCAAGCTGCGCGAGGCCGCCCAGGACGCGCGCCGCTGGGACTCCAAGTACGGCGGCGGGGACTGGCGTTCGTCCATGGTCCCGGAGTGCTTACGCGTCGACGCGGCACCGCTGCTGCTCGGTTCGTACAGCGACGAGGTCGGCCGGGCGCTCTTCGGCGCGGCGGCCGAACTGACCAGACTCGCCGGGTGGATGGCCTTCGACACTGGCCAGCAGGAAGCCGCCCAGCGCTACTACATCCAGGCGCTGCGCCTGGCCCGGGCCGCCGCCGACGTGCCGCTCGGCGGCTATGTCCTCGCGTCCATGTCGCTGCAGGCGACCTACCGCGGCTTCGCCGACGAGGGCGTCGACCTCGCGCAGGCGGCGGTCGAGCGCAACCGCGGCCTCGCGACGGCCCGCACCATGAGCTTCTTCCGCCTGGTGGAAGCGCGGGCCCACGCCAAGGCCAACGACGCACCGGCCGCCGGAGCCGCGCTGAAGGCCGCCGAGGGGTGGCTGGAGCGCTCGCGGGACGGCGACGCGGACCCGTCGTGGCTGGGCTTCTACTCGTACGACCGGTTCGCGGCCGACGCCGCCGAGTGCCACCTCGACCTGAAGGCGCCGCGGCAGGTGCGGCGCTTCACCGAGCAGGCGCTGTCCCGGCCCACCGAGGAGTTCGTCCGCTCGCACGGGCTGCGGCTCGTCGTGTCGGCCGTCGCCGAGCTGGAGTCGGGGAACCTGGACGCGGCGTGCGCGGCGGGTACCCGGGCCGTGGAGGTGGCCGGCCGCATCTCGTCGGCCCGGACCACCGAGTACGTGCGCGACCTGCTGCACCGGCTGGAGCCCTACGGGGACGAGCCGCGCGTCGTCGAGCTGCGGGAGCGCGCCAGGCCGCTGCTCGTCGCGCCCGCGTAGCCGGAGGACGAGGCCCCGGCCGGGCCCCGCCGGGCCGGGACCGGGACGTGGCCGTGTCGTGGCCGGGATCCGCCACGCTGTGCCCGCACTGGTTTGAGCGCGTTGTCAGTGGGTCAGTGCACTATCGGGGTGGGAGGTGGCGTGATGATGACGCACGCGGCGTACGACTGCGATGTGCTGGTGATCGGCGGCGGGATCGTCGGCCTGTCGGCCGCGTATGCGATCACGCGGACCGCACCGGGCACGAGGGTGACCGTGCTGGAGAAGGAGTGGGGCCCCGCGCGCCACCAGACGGGGCGCAACAGCGGGGTGATCCACAGCGGCATCTACTACCCGCCGGGCTCCCTGAAGGCGCGGTACGCGCTGCGCGGCTCGGCCGAGATGGTCGAATTCTGCCGCGAGCACGGCATCGCGCACGCGGTGACCGGCAAACTGATCGTCGCGACCGGGCGCTCCGAGCTGCCCCGGCTGCACGCCCTGGTCCAGCGCGGCCGGGAGCACGGACTGCCGGTGCGCGAGCTCGGACCCGCCCAGATCGCGGAGTACGAGCCGCATGTGCGCGGCCTCGCCGCGATCCGGGTGGGCACGACGGGGGTGTGCGACTTCGGCGCGGTCACCGAGCGCTTCGCCGCCGAGGTGCGGGAAGCCGGCGGACTGATCCGGTTCGGCGCGGAGGTCACCGCGATCGACCGGCGCCCGTGGGGCGTGGCGGCGCGGACGGCGGACGGCCTGGTGGTGCGGGCCCGGGTGCTGGTCAACTGCGCGGGGCTGCACAGCGACCGGGTGGCGCGGCTGGCGGGCGACGATCCCGGGATGCGCATCGTGCCCTTCCGGGGGGAGTACTACGAGCTGGCCCGGCCCGGTCTGGTGCGCGGCCTGGTCTATCCGGTGCCCGATCCGGCGTTCCCGTTCCTCGGGGTGCACCTGACCCGCGGTCACGACGGCGGCGTCCACGTCGGTCCGAACGCGGTGCCCGCGCTGGCCCGTGAGGGCTATGGCTGGCCGGTCGTCCGGCCGCGCGAGCTGTTCTCCACGCTGAGCTGGCCGGGCTCCTGGCGGATAGCGCGCAGACACTGGCGGTACGGGGCGGGCGAGGTGCACCGCTCGCTGTCGAAGCACGCCTTCACGACGGCCGTGCGACGGCTGCTGCCCGAGGTGACCGAGGACGACCTGCGCCCTTCCCCGGCCGGGGTCAGGGCCCAGGCCGTGCTGCGGGACGGCACCCTGGTGGACGACTTCCTGATCCGGGAGGCCCCGCACACCGTGCACGTGCTGAACGCCCCGTCGCCCGCCGCCACGGCCGCGCTGCCCATCGGGCGGGAGGTGGCACGCAGGGCGCTGCTCCGGGCACAGGGCACGGGGTGGAAGCCTCCCGCCGTAGAATCAGGGCATTGTGTCTGAGCCCTTGAACCCCTCCCCCGCGACGCCCGGCGACGCCGCTGCCGAGACGGACAGCACGCTCCCCACCGGGACGCCCCCCACCGCACCGCACGCCACCGCCGGGATCCCGGACGAGCTGCGCGCCGCGGCCCTGGACCGTGCGCGCAGGCTGCGCCAGGAACCCCGCTTCCCGGGCGGCCCCGCGGCCGATCCGGCCGGTTCGCACCACGAGCGCCGGATCCGCAGCTTCCAGCCGCGCCGCAGCCGGGTCACCCCCGGCCAGCAGGACGCCCTGGAGCGGCTCTGGCCGAAGTGGGGCCTGGACATCGACGGGCTGCGCGTCATCGATCTGCCCGAGCTGTTCGACGGCCTCCCGGTGGTCCTGGAGATCGGCTTCGGCATGGGTGAGGCCACCGCGCAGATGGGCGCCGACGACCCCGGCACCGGCATCCTCGCCGTCGACGTGCACACCCCGGGCCAGGGCAACCTGCTCGGTCTCGCGGACCGGAACGGCCTGTCCAACATCCGGGTCGCCAACGGGGACGCCATCATCCTGCTGCGGGAGATGCTGGAGCCGGACACCCTGGACGGGCTGCGCGTGTACTTCCCCGACCCGTGGCCCAAGTCGCGCCACCACAAGCGCCGGCTGATCCAGCCGGAGTTCCTGGACCTGGCAGCGCAGCGGCTGAGGCCCGGAGCGGTCCTGCACTGCGCGACCGACTGGGAGCCGTACGCCGAGCAGATGCTGGAGGTGCTGACCGCGCACCCCCGCTTCGAGAACACGGCCGCGGACGGCGGCTACGCACCCCGGCCCGCGTTCCGGCCGCTGACCCGGTTCGAGGGACAGGGCCTGGACAAGGGCCACGTCGTGCACGACCTGCTCTTCGCCCGCTGCTGACGGCGGGCGGGCCGGCCCGCCTCCCCTGCCGTCCCGTCACACCGTGCGTGCGCCCTCTTCCGGCCGGGGGCACCCACACGCCATGGCCGTTGTCAGTCCTGCTCGTTAGGGTCGTGGGGTGTCCGACGGGTCTGTCCAGCAGCAGCAGTCACAGCCGGCCGTCCCGTTGCTCGAGGAGCAGCGGGTCGGCGAGATCCTGGCTGCCGTGCCGGACCGCGGTCAGTGGCGCTACCACCCGCGCCGCGTCGGCGTGCTGTGGCGGAGCAGGACACTTCGCGTCGTCGCCGTCTTCACCGTGCTGGCGCTCTGCGGTCTGGTGATCCTGGCCCTGGTGCGCGACCAGACCGGGACGCAGGGGTTCCTCGTCGGTCTGGGGCTGGCCGTGCTGCCCGTCCCGGTGCTGATGACGGCCTTCCGCTGGCTGGACCGGGTCGAGCCGGGCCCCTGGCGGAACATGACGTTCGCCTTCGCCTGGGGTGCCTGTGCGGCCGCCCTGGTCGCGATCCTCGCGAACTCCTTCGCGACGCAGTGGATCGCCACCGCCACGGCCGATCCGGGTAACGCCGACACCCTGGGCGCCACGGTCATAGCGCCCGTCGTGGAGGAGAGCGCCAAGGCGGCCGCCGTGCTGTTGCTCTTCCTCTTCCGAAGACGGGACTTCGGCGGAATCGTCGACGGCGTGGTCGTCGCCGGCTTCACCGCGACGGGTTTCGCCTTCACCGAGAACATCCTCTACCTGGGCAACGCCTTCGGCGAGGACCAGCAGATGGGCTCCGGCTTCGCCTCGGTGACCGTGGCGACGTTCTTCGTACGGGCGGTGATGTCGCCGTTCGCGCATCCGCTCTTCACGGTGCTGACCGGCATCGGTTTCGGGATCGCCGCGAGCAGCGCGCGCCACCAGCGCCTCCGCCGCATCGCGCTCCCGCCGCTGGGCCTGCTCCTCGCGATGGGCATGCACGCCCTGTGGAACGGTTCGTCGTCGTTCGGCCCGTACGGCTTCTACGCCGTGTACGGGGCGTTCATGGTGCCGGTCTTCGGGCTGATGACCTGGCTGGCGGTCTGGTCCCGGCAGCGCGGACTGCGCACCCTCGGCATCGAACTGCCGGCCTACGCCGCGGCCGGCTGGCTGTCCCCCGCCGAACCTCTCGCCCTGTCCTCCATGCGGGCCCGCGGCATGGCCAGGGACGTCGCGCGGCAACGCGCCGCGGCGGAGGCGACGGCCGCAGCACACACCCCCGCGCACGCCGCTCACCACGCACACGTCGTCCCGCACCACGCCGCTCCTCACCACGCCGCTCCTCACCATGTGCACGCCCGGGCGCAGCTACCGGCCACGGTGCGGAAGGCGGCGAAGGCCCGGGGCAAGGAGGCGGCCCGCGCGGTCGCCGAGTACGAGTCGTTCGCGACCTCGCTGGCCTTTCTGCGCCGGCAGGCCCGCCGCGGCACGGCGGGCCCGGACTTCGGCGTACGTGAGGTGGAGCTGCTGCACCACCTGTGGCAGCGCAGGGAGACCGCGGGCCCGGCCCTGGCGTACGCGGCACAGGCCACGGGCCGGCTGCGCCCCCGCTTCATACCCGCGGCGCCCCAGCCGTACCGGCCCCAGGGGTACGGGGCCTACGGCTCGCACCACCCCCGGACCGGACCGGCCCCGTACGCCCAGTACCCGCAGTACCCGCAGTACCCGCACCCCGCGTATCCGTACGCCGGCCGGCCCCATGGCGGGCAGACCTACGCAGGACAGGCCTACGCCGGGCAGCAGCCGTACAGCGCACCGCCGTACGCGGGCCCCGCACCGTACGACCCGCCGCACGGCCCGTCGGACGGACCGAACGGGCCCGGGCAGCCGGGCTAGACGTCCGGACCTGGCAGCCGGGCCAGACGTCCGGACCGGGCAGCCGGACTAGGCGGAAGCCTCGGTGAGGAGCGCGAGCTCCTGGTCCGTCAGCCGCAGTTCGGCGACGGCCACCAGCGCGGGAAGCTGCTCGACCGTACGGGCCGACGCGATCGGCGCGGCGACGGTCGGCCGGGCGGCCAGCCACGCCAGCGCCACGGTCGCGATCTCCGCGTCCCGCTGCTGCGCCACCGTGTCGAGCGCGGCGAGCACCTTCTGCCCGCGCTCCGACTCCAGGTGCGTGGCCGCACTGCCCGCGCGGGCGCTGTCGACGGAGGTGCCCGGACGGTACTTGCCGGTGAGGAATCCGGAGGCGAGGGCGAAGTACGGGACGGCGGCGAGCCCGGCGGCGGCCGCGGTGTCCTGGAGCTCACCCTCGTAGGTGTCGCGGGAGACGAGGTTGTAGTGCGGCTGCAGGGCCACGTACCGGGCGAGTCCCTCGCGCTCGGAGAACTCCAGCGAGGCGCGGAGCCGCTCCGGGCTGATGTTGGAGGCGGCGATCTCGCGGACCTTTCCGTCCTTCACCAGCTGGTCGAGCGCGGTGATGATCTCCTCGACCGGGACGGTCTCGTCGTCGAAGTGCGTGTAGTAGAGGTCGATGTGGTCGGTGCCGAGCCGGCGCAGCGACTCCTCGGCGGCGGCCTTGATCGTGGTGGCGGAGAGCCCCTTGTACGAGGGGTGGGCGCCGACCTTGGTGGCCACGACGATGTCGGAGCGGTTGCCGCGCGCGGCGAGCCACTTGCCGATGAGGGTCTCCGACTCGCCGCCCTCGTTGCCGGGGACCCAGGCCGAGTAGGAGTCGGCGGTGTCGATGAAGTTGCCGCCGGCCGCCGCGTACGCGTCGAGGACGGCGAAGGACTGCGCCTCGTCGGCGGTCCAGCCGAAGACGTTGCCCCCGAGGGCGAGCGGGAAGACCTGAAGGCTGGAGGAACCGAGTGTGCGAAGAGAAGTCATGGGTGGAACAACCCGCTCCACCGGCTCCGCTATTCCATGCCCGGTACAGGTACATGGATGAACGCCGTGGAGACGGACCGGCAGCCCTGACGTCGGGGGGTGAGCGTCAGGGCTGCCGGGGTTTCGTCGTCCGGCCGGAGGACCGGCGGAGGTGAACGGTCTCAGACCGTCAGACCACGGGCACGCAGCCAGGCCATCGGGTCGATGCCGGTGCCGTCCGGGGTGTGGACCTCGAGGTGGAGGTGCGGGCCGGTCACGTTGCCGGTCGCGCCGACGCGTCCGATGGTGTCGCCGGTGGTGACCTTCTGGCCGATGCTGACGTCCATCGAGGACTGGTGGCAGAACCACAGCTCGGTGCCGTCCTCCAGCTCCAGGACCGTGCGGTAGCCGTAGGAACCGGAGTAGCCGGCCGACTTGACCGTGCCGCTGTGGATCGCCTTGATCGGCGTACCGGTGGGCGCCGCGAAGTCGAGGCCCGTGTGGTAGCCGGAGGACCACATCGATCCGGCCTCGCCGAAGGTCGAGGTGATCGTGTACGAGGAGGTGGGGATGGCGTAGCTGGCGGCGAGCTTGGCGAGCCGCAGGGCCTCCGCCTTCTTCTTCGCCTCCTCGGCCGCCTTCTTCTTCTCGGCGGCGATCTTGGCCTCGGCGGCGTCCTGCTGCTTCTTCGCCTCGGCGGCCGCCTTCTCCGCCGCGGCCTTCTCCTCGGCCGCCTTGACCTCGGCGTCGGCGGAGTCCTGCTGCTGCTCGGCCTGCTGGAGGATGCGGGCGCGGAGCGCCTCGCCCGCGTCGGTGGTGCCCTGCTCGGCCTCGGCGGTGGTGATGCCGGCGGACGTCAGCGGGGCGGCGGCGATCGCGGCGTCGGCCTTGTCCGCCGCGGACTCGGTCCCGCCCGCGAACAGTGCGCCCACGCCAGGAAGGGACTTGGCGTCGGGGAGATTGTCCGAGATGGCATCGGGTAGGGAGATGGAGACCGGCGGCTTGCTCTGGGCGGTGGCCATGCCACCCGCACCGACGGCCGCTATGACGCCGACGCCGAGGACGGTGGAGCTGCGGGCCAGACCATTGCGCTGCTTGGCGACGCGGTGCTTGCCGCGCACGGGACGGACGGACTCCTCGGTGGGATTCCATTCCTCCCAGGCCCGGTCGGCCCCGGCCTCGTCGGCGCGGAAGGCATCGACGCGGACGCCGTCGGCGCGGAAGTCGTTGGTGAAGTCGCTGCCCCGATCGGTCCCGTAGTCGGTCGCGTAGTCGGCCCCGTACTCCGTACCGAAAGCGGTAGCGGATCCGGTCGCGAAGTCATTGCCGTACTCGGACCCGAACCGGGAGGGAGATTCTGGGGCAGGCTTGTTGGACGCCACGGGGGCGCACTCCTTTCCTTCCTTCTCGCCTACCGGGTTAGCTGACGGGTTCGGAGCAGGAAGGTCTCCTACGAGTACCTCCGCCTCGAAAACGAGACAGAGATGCCCGATTCACCCCATGTAGGTGGTTCCCCGGTTCCCTTGCGGAATTCGGCGCTCGCGCACGGTGCCGCCACTGACGGCGGCAGGGACAACCGCGCTGCGTTATCGAACGTTAATAGACACCCGGGTCCGATTCCAAGCCGTTCCCACTGATCGTTCACGTCTTTGGCCTGGACTTTACGGGACACAACCGGGTGGAATCGGGCGAGTTGATCGCCTCTCGGGCGATACCGTCTTTCTGACGTTGCGTCAAACGTTATGCGGAGGGCTGTCTTTCAGTTACGGACAGTGGTATCCGCGGCCGGAGCCCTCCCGTACCGTCCCCCGCCGCCGGCACCGGCGGCCACCCGCTCAGCCGGAGCCGTCGCCCAGACCGACGATCTTCACGGTCGTCCGCCGGTCCGGCTGGCCCTCGGCGGGCCGCAGGACCGCGAGCAGGGCCATGTCGTCCGTCGACTCGCCACCCGTGTGCAGCCGGACGTCGTCGGTCAGCGCGGACAGCAGTTCCTCGGGCCCCGGGAAGATCCGTCCGCGCAACCGCTCGGCGGGGTCGTAGAAGACCCCTTCGGTGTTACGGGCCTCGGAGAGGCCGTCCGTGTAGAAGAGGAGCGTCGACCCGGCGGGCAGCTCCCACTCGTCCGCCCGGTCCGGCCACACCCCCAGGTCCATGCCCAGCGGCAGCGCGGGCACGGACGGGCCGAGCACGTCCAGCGCCCCGTCCGTGTGCAGCAGCAGCGGCTCGGGGTGGCCGCGGTTGACGATCCGCACCCGGGCCGAACCCGGCGGGATCTCCGCGAGCGCCGCGGTGATGAACCCCTCGACCGCGTCGAGACCGCCGCGCCGGCTCGACTCGCGCGCCAGCGCACGCTCCAGCCGCTCCGCCACGCCCTCCAGCGTCTCCTCCTGCTCGGCCGCCTCCCGGAACGCCCCGATGATCACCGCCACCGCCTCCACGGCGTCCAGCCCCTTGCCGCGCACGTCCCCGACCACCAGCCGCACCCCGTGCGGGGTGTCCGTGACCGAGAAGAGGTCGCCGCCGACGAACTCGTCCGCCTGGGCCGCCTCGTACCGCGCGGCCACGTGCAGTCCGCCGATCCGCTCGGCCGGCGTCGGCAGCACCGCCCGCATCGCGGTCTCCGCGATGACGCGGGCCGAGGCCAGCTGCTCGTTACTGCGCCGCACGACGCCGTTGATCACCACGGCGAGGACGGAGACGGTGAGGACGGTGAGCATCTCGATGGAGGGCACGACCCGGATCACATGGCCGTCGTAGAGACGCACCCCGGCGACGGCCAGCAGTGCGGCGATGCCGGTCCGAACGGTGCTGGCGAGCGAGAAGAAGGGCGCCGCGATCAGCGGGGCCGCCGCGAACAGCGGGATGGCGGTGAAGGCGGGCGGGGTGAGGAGGTCGAACGCCACGCCACCGATGATCATCAGTGCCGGCAGCGCCCGGACGAACCGGCGGGCGCGCACGCTCCCGGCACGCCCCTTCCGCCGCTTCTCCCGCTTCCCCACCTGTTTGGTCTCCTGCCCGGCGCACCCACGGCCGCGGACGGTACCGCGCACCACCTCCAGGCTTCCCGGAGCGGGGTCGCGGGGCGACTCCACGTCGGCCAATGGGGGTACGTGCGCGGTGCGGGTCCCGCCGGTCGCCGGGCCGACGGCCCGGCGACGTACAAACGAATCAGGCCCGGCACGCTGTATGCATGCCGGGCCTGATTCTTCAGTAGCGGGGACAGGATTTGAACCTGCGACCTCTGGGTTATGAGCCCAGCGAGCTACCGAGCTGCTCCACCCCGCGTCGGTAAACACAACTCTACGGCATGTTCGAGGCGCGCATGACCACTCCGCCCCCGCACCCCTGACCGGCCGCCCGCCACGCCCCGCCCGCACGCACTGGCCTGCCACCACCTCACACCCCCGCGAACACCCCGACGGAACGTCAAAGTGTTGAAACCGAGAAGGTGTTGCGAGGAACACGTGTTCTGCCGCAAGGTGTCTGCTGCACCCTCCGGACCGGTGGGCTGCCCGTGCGAGCAGTCCCTGGAGCGCGCATGCCGCCGCGCCCGTGAGCCGCTCCCGGTCTCCATCGCAGCCTGTCTGGAGGGCCCTCGACGATGACCGCACCGCTCACCACTCCTGCCCCCACCGCCACCTCCGCCCCGGCGGCCCCGGCCGCCCCGCCCTCTCCCGTACGCGCCGCCGCCGTCAGCGGCCTCATCGGCGGCGTGATGGGGGCACTGATGAGCGCGGCGGTGAACTACGCGGCCATCGGGCTTCCGGACAGCGAGTCGGTCAACGCGGTCAACCACGCGATATCGGGTCTGGCCAGCGGCTTCCTCGCCGGCTTCATAGGACTCCTGATGCACATCCGGAAGACCACGACGGTCGCGCACGCGGCGCAGACCGCGCCCGCGCCCGCCTCGGACGCCTCCGGGATTCCGCAGCAGGCCGAGCCGGCCGAACCCGCCACCGGCACACCCGACGCCGAGGCCCCAGTCTCCGTACCGGAGAAGTAGCCGCTGCCGAAGAAGCGGCCAGCACAGGAGAAGTTGCCAGTAGCGGGTACAGGAGAAGCGGCCACCGCGCGCCCCGCCACACCACGTCGCACCCCGCCCTCCCCCGCCCGGCCCATGCCGGGCCACGCCAACGGGCGAGTGGATAAATGCGGTGATATGACTGATTTCAGATTCAGCCATGTCGGCGCGGCGTCTGGAGTGGACGATGGACGACTATCCCCTGCTCAATCTGTTCTGGACCATGCTCTGGTTCTTCCTCTGGATCATGTGGCTCTTCCTTCTGTTCCGGGTCATCATGGACATTTTCCGTAGTGACGACCTCGGCGGCTGGGCCAAGGCGGGCTGGCTGATCCTGGCCCTGGTGCTGCCGTATCTGGGCGTGCTGATCTACGTGATCGCACGCGGCAAGTCCATGGGGACGCGCGATGTGAAGGAAGCGAAGGAACGTGACGCCGCGTTCAAGGCGTACGTGAGAGACGCCGCGGGCACGTCCGACGCGAACGGCGCACCGAAGGCCAGCCACGTCGAGGACCTGTCGAAACTCGCGGATCTCAAGGACAAGGGCGCGATCACGGAGGACGAGTACCAGCGGGCGAAGACGAAGCTCCTCGTCTGACCTCCGGATCACGCACGGCCCTGGCGCCGGTGCCGGCCACGAATGGCCGGCACCGGCGCCGCCGTGCTGTCGGGACCGGGAGCGGCGCGAAACCTCCCCTCCCTCAGAGGGGCTGCCCGGCGGCCCGCACGGCCGACTCCCACTCCTCGCGGGCGGGCCCGTCGAACACGGGGGTGAAGTCCGGGTGTTCCGCCAGCCAGCACGCGAGGCGGGCGCGTACCTCCTCCGTTCCGTACGCCTCGTCGGCGGGCTGGACGAGATGACGGATGCGGGCCCTGGCCCGCATCACGACCGGGTCGTCCCAGGAACAGGCGGACAGGGCAGCCTGCGCGCGGGCCTCCTCGGTGCGCGGATTCCGCGGCACCCGGGCCGGGTTCCTGAGCCGGCTGTCGTTGGCCCGGTCCATCGCGACCTGCACGTCGAACCACGGCCGCAGCGCCCGCCCGGTCCAGCGGTGGAAGTCGCCCGCGAACCCCGCCGGGTCGCCGGCGGCCTCCCCCGCATGGGCCGCCACCCACTGCGCCGCCCACAGGGCCAGCGCCACTCCCTGCCCCATCGTGGGATTGGTGTGGGTGACCGCGTCACCGACCCCGACCAGCCCCGTGACCACGGGCCCTGCGTCGTCGCACAGCCCGGTCCACCGGTTGTCGAGACCGCCCATCGCCAGCACCCCGGAGATCGCCTCGGGCCGCAGATCCAGCCAGGCGGCCACGGCGGGAAACGTCCTGGCGACCCGTTCGAAGACCTCGGGGTCCAGGAGTGCGCCACGGGTGGGGTCGGCCGTGGACACGGTCAGGGACACCGCGAAGGTGCCGTTGTCCGAGGGGAACACCCCGCCGACCGCGAAGGCCGCCACCGAACCGGCCTTGACCCGCCCCGGATTCCTCGGCCCGCCCGGCGACAGCCGGTACCAGCGGCAGAAGTACGCGATCCCGATCCGGTGGTTCTCCACGACCACCTCCCGGCAGCCCGCGGCGGACAGCCATCCCGGCACCGGGGAGCGGCGCCCGCAGGCGTCGAGCACCAGATCGGCATCGTGGCGCCCGGACCGCGACCGCACCCCTGTCACCCGGGGAACGTCACCGCGCCCATCCACGATCAGCCCCTCCGCGGGCTCCCCGAGCCGGAGATCGACGGCCGGCTCGCGACGTACGGCTTCATACAGCGCCGTCTCCAGCACGATGCGCCGCGTCTGGACGGTGACGAGGTCCTCGTCCCCCGGGCGGGCGGGCGGCGGTTCGGTGAACCATTCGAGTTCGTTGCGTTCGCCCGCGCCCATGCGCAGCATCGCGTCGTACACGTCGGGGGTCTCCGCCCGCAGCACGGTACGGACCGGGGCGAGGAGTCCGTGCGGCTGGACGGCCTGGGGCACTCCGGGGCGCCGCCAGTCGAAGAAGTCCTCGTCGAGACCGTGCCCCGGACGGTGTCCGTCGCGCTCCAGCACGGTGACCGTGTGCCCACGACGCGCCAGGAACAGCGCGGCGGCCAGCCCGCCGATCCCGCCGCCGACCACCGCGACCCGTGTGCCCGCGCCCTGTGTCAATGCAGCTCCCCGGAGGCCGTGTTGCCCGTCCACGCCGGCCGGGGAACGAATTGCCCCGGGCGTCGTCGCGAACCTCCCCCGCCCACAGGCGGACAACACACGGAAGGATCCCAAGTGGCCCATGCAACAGGGCGGGACCGGCCCCCTCCGAGAAGGCCCTCCCAGCCCGTACGTCCCTGCTGAACGGCTTCCGCGCCGCCAGCCGGTCCGCGCGGATCCATGCTGACGACACGGAACGACGGCGAACGGCGTCGGCGCCGCGGCAGACCGCCGGCGCTCTTCGGCTTGCAGTGCCGTCGTTCGCGGGAATCATGGGGACGGGAGAAAAGAGCGGGGGATCCGTGCCCTGACCTGGGGGCACCGTATGCACTGGAGCACTGATGACGCAGCTTCCCCCGCCCGTCACGCCCTACCTGGAGCCCGCCGCGAAGGAGCTCGCCGACGCGACCGACCCGCACCCGCGGATCTACGAGGTCCCGCCGGAGCAGGGCCGCGACATCCTCGCCGGCCTGCAGAGCGGCGAGGGCGTCCCCCGCCCGGAGGTCGACGAGGAGTGGGTGGACGTCGATGCCGGCGAGTGGGGCACGGTCAGGACCCGCATCATCCGCCCCAAGGGCGCGACGGGTCCGCTGCCGGTCGTCGTCTACATCCACGGCGCGGGCTGGGTGTTCGGCGACGACAAGACGCACGACCGGCTCTTCCGCGAGCTGGTCGTCGGTGCGGGCGCCGCGGGCGTCTTCCCGGTGTACGACCGGGCACCGGAGGCGAAGTACCCGACGCAGGTCGAGCAGAACTACGCCGTGGGCCAGTGGGTGCTCAAGAACGGCGCCGACCACGGCCTCGACACCTCCCGCGTCGCGGTGACCGGCGAGTCGGTCGGCGGCTGCATGTCGGCGGTGTTCGCGCTCATGAACAAGGAGCGCGACAACGGCATCGATCTCAAGGCGCAGGTCCTGCTGTACCCGGTGACGGACGCCGACTTCGAGACACCGTCGTACCAGCAGTTCGCCGAGGGCTACTACCTCACCCGCGACGGAATGAAGTGGTTCTGGGACGCGTACACCGCCGACCCCGCCGAACGGAAACAGCACTACGCCTCCCCGCTCCGCTCCAGCCTCGACCAGCTCAAGGGGCTGCCGGCCACCCTGGTCATCACCGACGAGGCGGACGTCCTGCGCGACGAGGGCGAGAAGTACGCGAACAAGCTCCGCGAGGCGGGCGTCGACGTCACCGCGGTCCGGGTCGCCGGAATGGTCCACGACTTCCTGCTCCTGGACAGCCTCCGCGACACCCGCGCCGCCAACGTCGCACGCCACCTGGCGATCGACGCCCTGAAGAAGGCACTGCACGGGAGCTGAACGGGCTCCTTCCCGGCCGGCCCGTGGGCCGGCCGGGAGGTTCCTCGGGTCCGAGGCGATCAAGACGGTCAAGGCACAGACGGGATTCCCGATCCGCCCGTCCCGGTCAGCAGGTGCTCGGGGCGGACTTCCCCGCGAAGCGGTCCGCGAGCCAGGGGAGTCCGTCGGCACTGGTCGCCTCGGTCGCGGCGATGTGTCCGGGGACGATGTTGCCCGCGAACCTGACCGTCACGCCCAGCCGGCACCAGTCGGCGGCCAGGTCCTTGCCGACCTGCTGGGGGATGACATCGTCCAGGGCGCTGTGCGAGAGCAGGACGGGTACGGCGGGCTTGCGCTCGCCGAGCCGCTGGTCGGCCACGATCGCGTTCCACGGGGCACGCTTGAGGCGCTCGGTGAGCGGGCGCCCGTCCACGGTCAGGAAACGCGAGTTCAGGAACGGGTACTTGGCGAGGGCCTGGGTCGTGCACAGGTTGTCGCGCAGGTCGTTCGTCACGCGCTTGCCATGGGCGGTCAGGTACGGGTCGATGTCGATGCCGTACGCGGTGGCCAGGCCGGAGAGGGCGTAGTTGAAGAAGGCCCCGTAGGCGGAGCCGTCCATGCTGTCGGCCACCTTGTTCATGTCCGCGGGCGGAGCGCCGACGACGGCGCCCTTGATCTTCAGCTCGGGCGCGTAGGTGGGGGCCAGTTCGGCGGCGGACGCCGTGGCGCCGCCGCCCTGGGAGTAGCCGTAGAGCGCGACCGGACCGGCGTCCGGGAGATCCACCGCGTCCAGGCGCTGGGCCGCCCGGACGGAGTCCAGGACCGCGCGGCCCTGCGCCTCGCGGGTCATGTACGTGTGGACTCCGGGCGTGCCGAGCCCCTGGTAGTCCGTCACCACCACGGCATAACCCCGGTCCAGGAGCCGCTTGATGGGCAGCGCCTCGTACTCGGTGCCGTCGGCCATCTGGCGCGATGGGGCGCACTTGTCCGCCAGGCCCTGCGTGCCGGGGGCGAACGCGACGATCGGGCGTTCACCGTACGGGGACGTCGCGGGGTTCAGCACGGTGCCGGTGACGGCGATGACCTTGCCGGTGCGGTCGGTGGTGCGGTACATGATCCGGTGCACGGTCGCCTTGACCTTGATCGCCTTGAGCGGGTCCAGGTAGAAGACACCCGACTCCGAGCTGAGCACATCACCGTTGTCGGCAGCCAGAACGGCCGGCCGTGACTCAACTCGCGACTGGCCGCCGGCGGTGGCCGCCTGACCGGACGAGGCGGTGAGGGCGAGCGCGGCAAGGGCGGTGGCAGTGACGGCGGCCGCGGCAGGCAGGTGGGGGGCGTGACGACGCAACACGAGGGGCTCCTCGGTCGGGGAATCGGAAGATCCACTGACTACCGGAGACACGACGCTCGACACCACGCATGTGTTGATGTGTCGCGTATTTGGCGGAAAGCGGCTCTCGCGTGGAAACCCTGCCTCTGTTGTCGGCCCGTCCGCTCACGCAAGAGCCCCGGAACGACGCAGCGCCCCGACCGGATGGAACCGGTCGAGGCGCTGAGCGGCAGGTCGGATGGGCTTCCCCGCCCTGCATCGCGTAGGCCGTGTGGGACTCGAACCCACAACCAACGGATTAAAAGTCCGCTGCTCTGACCAATTGAGCTAACGGCCCTCGGCGAATCTCCCACGAGCATAGCCCGCCGTGGCCCGGCCTCCGATCGGGTATCGGTTGCCGGGCCCGGTCGTCGTGGCAGCGCCCCCGTTCAGCGGGGAGTATTGCGGGCGATCGTGCGTTTGTGATCCGGATTGAGGAACCAGTGGCGGGCCGAGGCGAACCACCAGGTGGCGGCGAAGCCCAGGACCACCAGGACCGCGACCGGGGCGTAGTTGAAGGTCTCCCAGGTGACGGGCGACACCTGGGGCAGCATGAAGAGCACCGTGATCACCACGACCCACACCACCGCGACGATGCCGATGGGGCGGGACCAGCGGCCCAGGTGCCAGGGGCCGGGGCGGAAGTCGTCGCCGCGCAGGAGGCGGAGCAGGGTGGGGATGACGTAGGCGATGTAGAGGCCGATCACCGCGATGGAGGTGACGGCCGCGTACGCGGTGACGTTGATCAGGTACGGGAGGCCCAGGACCAGCGCTCCGGTGGCGGCCAGCCAGACCGCCGCCACGGGGGTCCTGGTGCGGGGGCTCACCGTGTGCCAGACGCGGGAGAACGGCAGGGCGCCGTCCCGGGAGAAGGCGTAGATCATCCTGCTGTTCGCGGTCACGGACGCCATGCCGCAGAAGAGCTGGGCGCCGATCACCACCAGGAGCAGCAGCTTGCCCGTGGTCGCGCCCAGGGCGTCGAGGAGGATCTGGGCGGGCGGGGCCCCGGTCGGTGAGCCGAGGGCTCCGTCGTACGACTGGATGGCGAAGGTGAAGCCGAGCAGCAGGACGAATCCGGCGATCCACGAGGTCCAGATCGACTGGACGATGCCGCGCGGGCCGGCGGTCGCGGCGTCGTGCGTCTCCTCCGTCATGTGGGCGGAGGCGTCGTAGCCGGTGAAGGTGTACTGGGCCATCAGCAGCCCGATCATCACCACGTAGAAGCCGCTGCCCCACCCGGTGTTGTTCACGAACTCGGTGAAGACGAACGAGGCCGACTGGTGCGAGTCCGGTACGAACGTCAGCGCGCCGACGATCACCGCGACCCCGAGCACGTGCCACCAGACGCTGACGCTGTTGAGGATCGCGACGATCCGCACGCCGAACGTGTTCAGCAGGCCGTGCAGCAGCAGGATGGCGGCGAAGAGGAGGATCGTGCGGCCCGGGGTGACCTCGAAGTCGAACTGGAGGTTCAGGTACGCCCCCAGGAACGACGCCGCCCCGAAGTCGATCCCGGCGGTCACGGCGACCTGCCCCAGCACGTTGAACCACCCGGTGAACCACGCCCACGCGGCCGCCGAGCGGGGCGGGGCCAGCCGGTGGGCCCAGAAGTACAGGCCCGCGGAGGTCGGGTACGCCGAACAGATCTCGGCCATCGCCAGGCCCACGAACAACGTCATCAGGCCGACGCCGACCCAGCCCCAGGTGATCAGGACCGGGCCGCCGGTGTTCATGCCGAAGAGGTAGAGCGTCAGGCAGCCGGACAGCACCGAGATGATCGTGAACGAGACCGCGTAGTTGGAGAACGCGGACATCCGGCGCGCGAGGACCTGCGTGTAGCCGAGCTCGGCCAGCCGCGCCTCGTCCGAGTCTGCGGGTGGGGCGGGAGAGGGTGGCGGGGGCGGCGGGGACGGGTTCTCGGGCGGCGCGCCGCCTGGGTTGTTTGTCATGCCCCCAGCGATTCCCTCGCTGGGGGCATGACATGCGCAGGGCGCGTCCCACGTACGGGACGGCCCACCGTCAGAACGCGACCCGCTTTACGGAACGGCCCACCGTCAGGACGCAGCCCGAGTACGGGACGGCCCGCACGCGGGCCGTCCCGCTGTCAGTAGATCCCCTTGTAGACCTGCCATCCGGTGGCGATCGGGATTCGGGCCCCGAACGACCCCTTGCCGTTACCGTCGTTGCGGAAGAGCTTCCCCGCCGAGTCGCGTACGACGATGTCGTGCCTGCCGTCGCCCGACAGATCCCCGATGCCCACGACGGTGTCGTACGTACGCCCCCAGTCCGAGAACACCTTCACCCGCGGCGCGAACGTGCCGTCGGCCCGGCCGTCGTACCGCCACAGGCCTCCGCTGCGGTCGTGCCCGAGCAGGTCGGGGCGGCCGTCGCCGGTGAGGTCCCCCGCGCCCGTGATCTGCGCGTACGTCTTCCAGTTGTTGAAGATCTTCACCCTGGCCGCGAACTTCCCGCCGGCCGCACCCGCGTAGAAGTACATGTCGCCGGTGCTCGTCTGCCGTGCGACGAGATCGGCCCGGCCGTCCCCGTTCACATCACCGGGCGAGGTCAGCACGTCGTACTGCTGCCAGCCCTTCCCGACCGAGAGGTGACTGCTCGCAGGCGTGTATCCCGACTTGCCGCAGCGGCCCGCGTACTGACTGAGCTCGCCGCCCGGGAGCCGGACGAGCAGTTCGGCGCAACGGTCGCTGCCGGTGTCCGCGAACGGCACGGCGAGGGTGCCCGCCGGCCATCCGGAGCCGGACGTCTTGCCGTCGAAGCGTCCCGCGATCTGCCCGAACTGAACGGTCAGGGCACCGGAGGAGTTGAGGGTGACCAGGTCACCGAAGGCGTAGTAGCCCTGGTCGTGGAAGCCTTCCTCGCCGCCGGCGACACCGACACTCCCGCTGGTGGTGTACGTGCCGCCACCGTCGGCGGCCGTCGCCTTCAGGGACCAGGTGTGGGGCCCGCTGCGGGTGTAGCCGCCGGTGTCGGTGGTGCCGTCCCAGGTGACGTCGACCTCCGTGCCCGGTTCGCCCTTCATGGTGCGTACGGTGCGCCCGAGCCAGTCCTTGACGGTGAACGTCCAGTTCACGGGCTTGTTGAACTGCCAGGTGCTCGACCGGTCCGGGAGGCCGTCCGCACCCCCGATGTAGACGTCGTTCGTGGCGGGATCGGACGCGATCTTCGCGAGCGGCTGGGCCGATACCCCGCTGGGCACGATGTGGACGGTGGCCGTGGAGTCGAGGTAGGCGATGTCCCCGCCGAACTTGTCCACCGCCCAGGTGAGCCGCCGCTGGTCGGCGACCGTTCCGGCCGGCACATCGGCAACCGCTCGCGGCGCCGCGACAGTCCCCGTGTGGAAGTCCGTGAGCATCAGCTTGCCGGCCGCCCGGTCGTGCCGGACCAGGAATCCGTCGCCGACGAGCGCGGGCCCCGACGGCACGGAGACGGACCTCTTCGACGTACGGTCGTAGACCCCCGCCGGTCCGGCCGAGCCGCAGTTCCAGTAGACCCAGCGTCCGACCACCCGCAGTTCCTTGATCACGCAAGGGGCGCCGGTGGCGACCGTCTCCATGACCTTCTTCCGCGCGATGTCGGTCGAGGTGACGGCACCCGCCGTGGCACTCGCGGCCCAGAGCCTGGTCCCCCACACCGCGGCGGCGGTGGGTTTGCGCGTCCATTCCTCCTGGGTGAGGCGGTACTTCTGGACCCCCAGTACGTACTGCCTGGACGGTGATCCCGCGTCGACGACCGAGTAGCGGCCGGTCAGGTCCACGATGTTCGCCGCGGGGAACTGCGCGTCCGGGGCGTAGTACAGCTGGTTGGGATCCACCCAGACCTTCACGGTCTCCAGACCGCTGGACGTCACCTCGGTCACGCCGTAGTGGCCGTTGCCCGCAGCGGTCAGGGGAACGCAGGAACCGGCGTCGCACGGCACCCGCTCCAGGTGGTCCCCGGTCGCGTACACGCCCGCGAACGCCCCGCGCAGCGGCTCGCCCACGGACGTCCCGTCCGCACTGATCCGGCGCGACAGGACGTACTGCATGTCGTTGGTGAAGCGCTCCACCGTGTTCAGCACGCCGCCGCCGAAGTCCAGACCCCAGACACCCGTCGTGCTGATCCTGGCCGGAGCGGCGGCTGCCGGCGGGGCCTCCCGGGCGGCAGCGCCGGTGGCGGGCAGCGCCCCGCCGACGGAGGCGAGCACGGCCAGCGCTGCCGCCCCCCTGAGTGCACGGGCAGATATGGACAAGGATTTCCCTCTGTCTCCCGGACGAACCGGTGTGGTTGCGGGTCGGGACATCAGGCGAGCCTGGAGTACGTCTGCCAGCCGCCCCCGACCCTCGCCCGGGCCGAGAACAGCCCCTTGCCGTCGCCCCGGTAGCTCCACAGCACCCCGGACGTGTCCCGGGCCAGCAGATCGGCCTTGCCGTCACCGCTCATATCGCCCACGCCCACCAGCGAGTTGTACACCTGCCAGCCACCACCGACCTTCACCCGCGCCGCCAGCGTCCCCTTGCCCGTCCCGGCATACCGCCACAACACCCCGGCCGCATCCCGCGCCAGCAGATCACCCCTGCCGTCACCGGTCACATCCCCGGCACCCGCCAGCAGATAGCCCTTCCAGCCCGTGCCGATCTTCACCCGCGCCTTGAAGACACCGGCACCCCTGCTCTCGTACAGATACAGATAGCCCGTCGCCTTCTCCCGGGCCAGCAGATCCGCACGCCCGTCACCCGTGAGATCACCCGGCGACGTCAATTCGTCGTACACGTTCCAGCCACCACCGACCCGCGTGTACGCAGTCGTGTTGTACAGCGCACCACCACACTTCGGCTTGTACGCCCGCAGTTCACCGCTCGGGATCCGCACCAGGACGTCATTGCACCGGTCACCGCTCACATCGTCGAACGGCACCGCTTCCGTCACCGCTTTGGCGCCGTACCAGTCCATGCTGCCCGGCTCGTACGAGTCCACCCGGCCCGTCCCCGTACCGGCCCGGAACGCGGAGTCTCCGTTCGACGTGAACACCAGGAGGTCGCCGAAACCGTCACGCCCCACAAAGTCACGCGGCACTGCCGCACCACCGGTCAGCTTCAGGGTGCCCGAGGTGCTCGCGTCCGGCCCCTTCCCGTCGAGCGGCTTGGCCGACAGCGTCCAGACGTACGCGCCGTTAGGCACGTAACCACCCTTGTCGTTGCGGCCGTTCCAGGTCGCCGAGCCCGATACGCCACCCGCGTTCGGCAGGCCGTCCATGGTGCGTACGACCGTGCCGGTGGCCTTGTTCCTGATGACGATCCTCCAGGAGCCCACCGGCCGGGACATCAGCCAGGTGGCCTTCCAGGGGTTGGCCCATCCGGTGCTGCCGCCGGCCTCGGTCTCGACGACCGCGACCGGCTGCCTCGCCACCCCGCTCGATACGAGATACACGCCTTGGTCGGCCGCGATGTAGGCGACCGGACCACCGAACCTGTCCACCGTCCAGGTCACCCCGCGCTCAGCGGTGTCCGGCACCTCACCGATGGCATGGGTGTCGTTCGCCGTGCCGTCCTGGAAGCCGGTGAGCATCAGCTGTCCGGTGCTCCTGTCGTGCTGCACCAGATAGCCGTCGCCGATGAGCGCTTCGCCGCGGGGCACCCCGATGTTCTTGCCGGCCGTGACGTCCCAGACCCCGGCCTGTCCGGTCGGCCCGCACGACCAGTAGACCCACCGTCCGACCGCCTGGAGTTCCTTGAACACGCAAGGCAGACCGGTGTCGATCGTCCGGGTGATCTTCCTCGTCTTGAGATCCTGTGCGGTCAGCACCCCCTTCGCCGTCGTGGCCGACCACAGCGTGGTGCCCCACACGGACGCGGCTCTGACCGGACGGGACACGACGATGGAGGGGCTCTCCCCGAGATCACCGATGTACTGGAGCACCGGGTTGCTGCCGTTGATGACCGCGTAGCGCCCGGTGATCTCGACAACCGAGTCCAGGTCCGCGTCCATGCGCAACGACCGCCGGTCGTCCTCGTCACCCACCGAGCTGACACTCGTGGTGCCGGCCTCATAGCGGTACAACTCGAACACGTGGCCGTCACCGCTCGGGTAGGGACCCACGTATGCGGCGTCCGTGTGACCCAGGAGCTCGGGACCGCCCACAGTGAGCCCCGCAGGCGTGGCCGTCACCATCCGGCGGTAGAAGGCCTCATCGGAGCCGTTCGACTCCCTGGTCGCCAGCACGCCGTTGGCCAGCGAGACCCGGCTGACCCCTCCTGCGACCGGAGCGACCGCACGCACCGTCTGCGCCGCGAGACCCCCTGGCGCATCCCCCGACGAGCTTTCGCCGGCAGCCGCAGCCCCGCCCGCGAACATCCCTGACCCCACCATCAGCCCGACCGCCACCACAGTGGAAATCGTTCTGCGCGCACGAATACGCCTCACGTCCGTGTCCCTCCCCAGGAGCAGAAACGGGCACGGGGGACCACGGTGGTCTGTCTGCGAAGAAGAACGCGGAAGTGATGACGGCCGAGTGGTGAAGATCCGAGCGGGGTCCCCACCCCGCTCTCCCCGATGAGCCCGGAAAGCTGAGCGGATCCTAGCAACGATGTGACCAGCCACGAAGCCCCTTCTCGAACTCGTTCAAAAGAGCGGGCACAGGCCCAACGCGGCTGGCCCGTACGGCAAGGAGTGCCGTACGGGCCAGCCGCGTGCGCCCTGTCGGGCCCTGCGTCAGGACAGCGTCCGGTACGTCTGCCAGCCGCCCCCGACCCTCGCCCGGGCCGAGAACAGCCCCTTGCCGTCGCCCCGGTAGCTCCACAGCACCCCGGACGTGTCCCGGGCCAGCAGATCGGCCTTGCCGTCACCGCTCAGATCGCCCACGCCCACCAGCGAGTTGTACACCTGCCAGCCACCACCGACCTTCACCCGCGCCGCCAGCGTCCCCTTGCCCGTCCCGGCATACCGCCACAACACCCCGGCCGCATCCCGCGCCAACAGATCACCCCTGCCGTCACCGGTCACATCCCCGGCACCCGCCAGCAGATAGCCCTTCCAGCCTGTGCCGATCTTCACCCGCGCCTTGAAGACACCGGCACCCCTGCTCTCGTACAGGAACAGGTAACCCGTCGACGTCTCCCGGGCCAGCACGTCCGCACGCCCGTCGCCCGTCAGGTCTCCGGGTGACGTCAGCGCGTCGTACACGTTCCAGCCCGCACCGACCTTCGTGTACGCGGTCGTCGGCTTCAACGCCCCGCCGCACGAGGGCTTGTAGGCCCGCAGCTCACCGCTCTGCACCCGCACCAGCACGTCATTGCACCGGTCGCCGCTCACATCGTCGAACGGAACCGCCGCAGTCACCGCGTTCGCACCCGACCAGCCCGAGCCCGAGAGCCTGGCATCCACCGAGCCCGTGCCCGTACCGGCCCGGAAATCGGCCGCGCCCGCCGACGTGAACGCCAGCAGGTCGCCGAAACCGTCGTTCCCCGCGAAGTCGCGCGGGACCGCCGCGCCACCGGTCAGCTTCACCGAGCCCGACACCGCGAGCGCCGCCCCCCGGCCGTCCACCGGCTTCGCCGACAGGGTCCAGGTGTACGCGCCGTTGGCGACCAGCCTGCCCGCCGTGTCCTTGCCGTCCCACGACGCGGCCACCAGGCCGCGCGCCGTGCCGCCCGAGAGTGTCCGGACCGTCGTTCCGGTCGCCTTGTTCCTCAGGGTCAGCGTCCACGGAGCCACCGGCTTCGACAGCCACCAGCGCGGCTTCCAGGGCGCCTTGCCGCCGTTCACCGCCTGGGTCGCGGCGATGTCCGTGTCCTTGATGACCACCGGGGCAGTCCCGGCACCGCTGTCCACGACGTGGATGCCGCCGGTCCGGTCCGCCCAGGCGACCGTCCCGTCGGCGGGGTCGACCGCCCACGCGGTCTCGGATGAACTGACGTCGGCCCCGATGTCCTGAGTCGTGCCGCCGGGGGCCAGTTCCTTCACCTTCAGGCGGCCGCCCGACGGATAGACGACGAACCCGTCCCCGAGCTGCGCCCCCGCGCCGTATCCGATGCCCAGCGGGGTGATCGTGCGGGTGCGCAGGTCGTAGATACCCTCGTCGTCCCTCGGTCCGGCGCAGTTCCAGAGCAGCCAGTGCCCGATGCCCTGGATGCCGTCGAGGAGGCAGCCGGGTATGTAGGCCGATTCGGTGACCGCGCCGGTCCTGATGTCGTAGCCCACGGCCGTGTCGTTGGATTCGGCGGTCCACAGCGTGGTGCCGGACAGCGCGTACGGATGCACGGGGAACTTCCGGGTCACCAGGCCGGTATCGGTGTTCACCACGCGGGCCTCGGGCGATCCGTCGGTCAGCGTCGCGGAGATCACCGCCCAGCGGCCCGAGCTGCCGATGAGGCCCCTCGAACGGGAACCGGTGTCGATCGTCGCACCGGGCAGCTTCGTCCCTTCCGGGACGCTGTGCAACGGCATCGGGACCGCGGTCCCCGCCATGAACGGACCGCCGTAGACGAGCCTGCCGTCCCCGCTCTCCTCCACCTTCGGGCAGTCGGGGACGGAGCACCCCTCCGGCGGCTCGGGCAGCGTGCCGCGGTCCTGGCGTCCGCCGTACGCCCAGCCATCGCCGTCACGCTCCGCGGTCCAGCTGTACGCATGGGCGCGGCCCGACGTCGCGACGCTCTCCACACTCGTCAGCCGGCCCTGGCGCAGGGACAGCTGGTGCACGGAGTTGGGCACGGCCGGGGAGGGAATCCTGGTCTCGGGAGTCGCCCGGGCCACCGGGCCTTCCGGCCCTTCCGCGTCGATCAGCTGGACCGCCCAGGACGACTCCGTGGGTCCCCCCTGCACCAGCAGACCACCGTTCGGGGTGGCGAGGGCCCGGCCGATCGACCTGGCCAGAACGGTGTGGACGGGGGCGCCGTCCAGCGGTTCGGCGTCGATCCGCCACACGGGAAGGTACTCCGACAGCCCGCCCAGGGCCGGGTCGTGGCGGGCGATGATCAGCTCGTTGCCGACCATGCCGAGCAGCCGGGTGCCCGGGCCCTCGTCCAGCACATGGACACTCTGCGCCCGGGTGAAGTCCTCCCGGCTGTAGACGAAGACCTTGCCGCCCTCCCGGACCAGCAGATGGTCACGGGTCAGGGCGAGGCCGTCGGCGCTCAGCGTGGTGCCGGCCGGGAGCGGCACGGTCCGCCGCTGCGCGACATCCAGCCAGACGGCCCGCCCGCCGGCGGAGATCACCATGCCGTCCTCGTCCCCGAGCCCGGGGACGATCGCGTACGAACCGAGTCCCGCCATGTCGTCGATGAGGCGGTCCCGGACCTCGCCGGTCTGCAGGTCCAGTACGTGGAAGCGGGTCTCCTTGCCGAAACCGTCACGCGTCAGCACGTTCCAGCCGAACGATCCCAGGTAGCTGTGCCCGGACGGCAGCGGCACGTTCAGGACGGTGCCGGACACCATGTTCCGCAGCTCGACCGTGCGCGTGGCGGACCGGTACTGGGCCACGACGTCGGAGCCCGTGCCCCACTCGAAGACACGGCCGTCGAGCGTCGCGGAGGGGTCGACCTGGGTGTCGGCCGTCGCGTGGTACGACCGCCAGATCGCGCCGCGCCCCTCTTCCACGCGCAGATATCCGTGCGGCCCCGCGTTCACCAGCCTTCCCTTGACGGGCACATCGCTGGTGGCCGCCGGGAGGATCACCTGCGGCCCGGGTTCGGCCTGCGCGGTGGATGCGAGGGGAACGGTGAGGACCGCCGCCCCCAGCACGACAGCGGTGGCGACTCCCACGACAGCGGCGAAAGGTCTCTTGCCGGACACAGGTCTCCTGTTCGGATGCCGGATCGGATACCGGGAGGAGGGAGGCGCGTGATGCGGGTCAGGAGGTTCGGGCCTTCGGCCGCACGGCAGTCCGCTGCCCCCGATGGCCGGCTGTGCCGGCCTCCCCCTTGCCCATGGCCCCCCACGTCCAAGTCGCCGGATCGTAACAGCGAGTCCGCATGTGAAGTAAGTGAAAAGAAAAGCGGGCCCGTCCGTAAGGACGAGCCCGCTTCAGGAGGCCGTGAGGCCTATCTGCGATCAGCCGTTGCGCTTCCAGCGCGGCTTGTCGTCGCGGCGGCCGAAGGTGCCGGTGCCGGTACCCGTGCCGGTGCCACCGCGGTGGTCGTCGCGGCGGCCGGTCGGGCGGTCGCTGCTGCCGGAGCGGAAGCCGCCCGACGGGCGGTCGTCACGACGGTCGCGGTTGAACGGACGGTCGCTGCCGCCGGAGCGGAAGCCACCGGACGGGCGGTCGTCACGACGGTCGCGGTTGAACGACGGGCGGTCGTTGTCGCGGTTGAACGACGGACGGTCGTTGTCACGGCGCTCGAAGGAACGGCCGCCGCGGTCGTCACGACGGTCACCGCCACCGGAGCGGAAGCCGCCCGAGGGGCGCTCGTCACGACGGTCGCGGTTGAACGACGGACGGTCGTTGTCACGGCGCTCGAAGGAACGGCCGCCGCGGTCGTCACGACGGTCACCGCCACCGGAGCGGAAGCCGCCGCCGACGGGACGGTCCTCACGACGGTCGTTGCTGCCGCGGAAGGACGGACGGTCGCTGCTGCCGCGGTAGCCGTTGCTGCCGGCGGGACGGCCGCTGCGCTCGCCGGTGCGGTCGCTGTTGCCGCCGCGGTAACCGCCACGGTCGCCGCCGCGGTTGTCGCGACGCTCGTAGTTGCCGCGGTCGTCGCGACGCTCCTCGCGCGCTGCGGGCTGCTCCGGAACGGAGGTGGCGGCCAGCAGTGCGGCCTCCGCCTCGGCGGTGACCTCGGCCACTGCGGCCTCGGGGTCGTCGCCCCGCTCGCGTGCGGCGCGGGCGACCAGACGGCCGGCCTCCTCGCGCAGCTCCACGGCACGGCGCTGGACGCGCTCCAGCTGCTTGGTCAGGTCGGCGGCCTCGCGCTCGGCCTGCTTGGCGGCGTTGTTCGCGGAGTCGGCCTGGACCTCGGTGAGCGAACGGGCGCCGGTGATCTCGGCGACCTCCGGCTCGAAGACGCCCGCGCCCTGGACGATGTGGCGCGACGCGTCGACGCCGGCGTCCTCCATGAGGCGGAAGATCTGACGGCGCTGGTGCGGAAGCGCCAGCGACACGACGACACCGGACTTGCCGGCGCGGGCGGTACGGCCCGAGCGGTGCAGGTAGTCCTTGTGGTCACCGGCCGGGTCCACGTTCAGGACCAGGTCGATGCCGTCGACGTGGATACCGCGGGCGGCGACGTCGGTCGCGACGAGCGCGTTGACGTAGCCCTTCTTGAAGTCCTCGAGAACGCGGGTACGGGCGCCCTGGGTCATGCCGCCGTGCAGTGCGTCCGCCTTGACGCCCGCCTCGACGAGCTGCTCGGCGATGCGGTCGGCACCCAGCTGGGTGCGGACGAAGATGATCGTGCGGCCCTTGCGGGCGGCGATGGCGGAGGTGACCGGCGCCTTGTCCTTCGGCTTCACGACGAGGACGTGGTGCGACATGGTCGAGACGTTGCCCTGGGCGGAGTCGACCTCGTGGGTGACCGGGTTGCTCAGGTAGCGCTTGACCAGGGTGCCGATCTCGTTCTCCATGGTGGCGGAGAAGAGCATGCGCTGGCCGCCGCCGGGGATCTGGTCGAGCAGCTCGGTGACCTCGGGCAGGAAGCCCAGGTCGGACATCTGGTCGGCCTCGTCGAGGACGGCGACCTGGACGTTCTCCAGGGAGCAGGCGCCCCGGTTGATGATGTCGCGCAGCCGGCCCGGGGTGGCGACGAGGACGTCGACACCGCGCTCCAGCGCGTAGATCTGGTTGCCCATCGACGTACCGCCGCAGACGACCTTCATCTTCAGGCCGAGCACGTCGCCGTACGGCTGAAGCGCGTCCGCGACCTGCATCGCGAGCTCACGCGTCGGGGTGAGGATGATCGCGCGGGGCTTCTTCTTCTCGGTGTGCCCACCGGCCAGCGAGGCCAGGGTCGGCAGACCGAAGGAGAGGGTCTTGCCGGAGCCGGTACGGCCTCGGCCCAGGATGTCCTTGCCCGCCAGGGCGTCCGGGATGGTCGCCGCCTGGATCGGGAAGGGCGCGGTCACACCGTTCTGCGCGAGCTTGCGGACGATGCCCTCGGGCAGGCCCAGGTCGGCGAAGGTGATGGTCGGCTCGGCGTCCGCCTCGTCGGCGGCGTCGGTGTCGGCCTGCTCGGCCTGGGGGGCGTCCGCCTCGATGGCGTCGGCGGAGTCGATGGAGTCGGCGGACTCGGCGATGACGGCCTCCGCGACCTCGATGAGCTCGGCGCTCTCGACATCGTTCTCGACGTTCTCGGGCATGACGGTGTGGTCAGAACTGGAAATTGACATGCGAAATGCGAAACCTTCCGGAGTCTCGGCACGCGCCCGTAACTCCGTGTTTTCGCAATTTCGACCGCCTCAATGCGGTCCAGCCACGGCAAGGGAGAGTACGCGCCACACGGCGCTCTTCTGTGTCGGCGCCGGGCAATGGGATCAAACGATCTACCACCATACGCACTCTCCCCCACTTTGCGCAAACCGCTCCCTGCCGACCGCCCCGTCAAGCGGGTCCCACCTGCGGTGATGCCTGCGGAGTCCGCAGCGCGTAGACGCCGTCCGGCGAGCCCGGCGCACCGTTACGGAGCTGCGCGGCCGGCGACGCGGAGGGCGCCGGCGGCTGGGGGTCCGAGGGCTCCGGATCGGGCTCCGGCTCCACCGGCGGCTGCGGGCTCTCGGGGGTGCCGGGTCCCGGGTCGGACGGCGCCGGCGTCTGGGGCTGCTCGGGAACGCCCGGCCCGGGCGCCGATGGCCCCGGCGCCGACGGATCGCCGCCCCGGGCCGGTCCGGGCCGGTCCCGGCCGCCGCCGGGGCTGCCCGAGGGGGCGGCGGAGGCACTCGGATCACCGGACCGGCCGCCCTTGCGCTCGGTGTGCGCCCCGGAGCCGCCCCCGGTACGGGCGCTGCCGGTGCCGGCCACCGTGGAGCCGTCCGGCTCCGCCGCCGCCCCCTTGGGCGAGGCGGACCGCGAGGGCGCCGGTTTCCCGCCGTCGGAGCCGATGCTCATGCAGCCGGTGGACGCGGCGATCGTCACCGCAGTGACGGCCGCCCAGCGGACGGGAACGGGAAACTGGCGCACGGGGGCACCTCCGGGGGCGCGAGGAAGGACGGGGCGGGACGGAAACGAGCCGGGAGCGCTGTGCCCAACTCCCGCCGCCCCGCCGGGGACACGCCCCCGGGCAGGCCCGCACAGGTCGTTCACACCTCACGGCGCACTCCGCGGACCCCCGGAGCCGGGCCGGTACGGCCCGCCCCGCGCCCTCGCCCGAAGCCGATCCCGCCTGCGGCCGGCCCCGCGCCCTCACCCGTAGCCGAGCGCGTGCAGCCTCTCGTCGTCGATGCCGAAGTGGTGGGCGATCTCGTGCACGACTGTGATTTCCGTCTCCGCCACGACGTCCTCGCGCGACTCGCACATCCGCAGCGTCGGTCCCCGGTAGATGGTGATCCGGTCCGGCAGCACGCCCGCGTACCACTCACCGCGCTCGGTCAGCGGTGTGCCCTCGTAGAGCCCCAGCAGTTCCGGATCGTCGGACTCCGGTTCGTCCTCGACGAACACCGCGACGTTGTCCATCAGCCGGGTGAGCTCCGGCGGGATCCGGTCGAGCGCCTCGCCGACCAGTTCCTCGAACGCTTCCCGCGTCATCTCCAGCACCCCGCCATTGTCACGTACGGCCGCCGGATGCGCCCCGGACCGGCCGAAGCGCATATTCGCCCCCGCACCGGGGCATACGCGCCCAATGGCCCGCGCCCCGTTCCGCGCCGCAGCAACCCGCGTCCGGCACCTCCTGCGCTCCGGCCGCGGCCCCGGCCGCCGGCCCCGCCCCGGCGCCCTGTCCGCCGTCTCGCCCCGCCCGTTCGTCCGGGCGCTCGGCCTGGTCACCGTCGTGCTGTGCGGCGCCTGGCTGGGACTGCTGGTCGTGGGGAGCGTCCGTACGCCCGTCGGCCCGATGGACACGACGATGACCCTGCGCCCCTCCCTCAGCGGCGGCACCAAGATCAACGTGTCCCCGCTCGGCGCACTGGAACTGGACTCGCACCACGCCCCTGTCCGTCTCGACGTGGACGTCGACCGCCTCGACCCGGTGCGCTCCGAGGCCCTGGTCCAGCACCCCGAACGGCTCGCAGGCCTGGAGAACGAGGTCACCGGCGACGTCAGCACCGGCGCCCGCGAGCTCGCCGTGCGCTCCTGCGTCGCGGTCGTCTCCGGGGCCACCGCCCTCGGCCTCGCCGTCTACCGCCGGCCCCGCCGCGCCCTGGCCGCCGGCGGGCTCGCGCTCACCCTGTTGGCCGCATCGGGCGTCAGCGCGTACGCCACCTGGAACCCGGAGTCCGTCCTGGAGCCGAAGTTCTCCGGACTGCTCTCCAGCGCGCCCTCCGTCGTCGGCGACGCCCGCTCGATCGTCAGTGACTTCGACGTCTACCAGCAGGAGCTGGCCCGGCTGGTCACCAACGTCACCAAGCTGTACGACGCCACATCCACGCTCCCCGTCTACAGCCCGAACCCCGCCACGCTCCGCGTCCTGCACGTCTCCGACATCCACCTCAACCCCGCGGCCTGGCACATCATCGGCTCGCTCGTCGAGCAGTACGACATCGACGTGATCATCGATTCCGGCGACACGATGGACCACGGGGCGGCCGTGGAGAACAGCTTCCTCGACCCGGTCAGCGATCTGGGCGCGCCCTACGTCTGGGTCCGGGGCAACCACGACTCCGCGGTGACGCAGAAGTACCTGGAGGGGAACAAGCGCTTCAAGAACGTGCACGTGCTGGACGAGGGCCGCGCGTTGACCGTCGGCGGGCTGCGGGTGGCGGGCATCGGGGACCCGCAGTTCACCCCGGACCGCACGGGGCCGGAGCAGGCCGCGGACGTCGAGCGGGCGGCGGGGCTGCGGCTCGCCGGCGCGCTGCGCGCCCAGCAGCGGGCGGGCACCCCGGCCGACATCGCCGTCACCCACGAACCGGAGGCGGCCCGGCAGACGGACGGGGCGGTCCCGCTGGTGCTGGCCGGTCATGTGCACCACCGGCAGAACGAGCTCATGAAGGGCGGCACCCGGCTGATGATCGAGGGGTCCACGGGCGGCGGCGGGCTGCGGGCCGTACAGAACGAGAAGCCGGAGCAGGTCCTCGCGTCGGTGCTCTATCTGGACCGCTCGACCCGCCGTCTGCAGGCCTGGGACGAGATCACGCTGGGCGGTCTCGGGCTGACGACCGCCGAGGTCAGCCGCCATCTGCCCAAGGACGACCCGGCCCTCCGGAGCCCGCTCCCGACGTCTCCCACCCCCTCCCCGTAAACCGTTTTGGCGATAGCCGCCGCCATCCCATATGCTTCTGACGTCCCCGACGCGCTGGAAAGCGCGCAGGTGGGCCCTTAGCCCTCATCGTCTAGTGGCCCAGGACGCCGCCCTTTCAAGGCGGTAGCACGGGTTCGAATCCCGTTGGGGGCACGCTTTAACGTGTGCGAGACTTGTTCTCGCACATTGCTTGGTCCTGTGGAGCAGTTTGGAGTGCTCGCCACCCTGTCAAGGTGGAGGCCGCGGGTTCAAATCCCGTCAGGACCGCTGCAGCCCTTGTGAGCTGCGTGGCTGGGTAGCTCAGTTGGTACGAGCGATCGCCTGAAAAGCGATAGGTCGCCGGTTCGATCCCGGCCCCAGCCACCACCCGAAAGCCCCGTCCGTCGGACGGGGCTTTCGCCGTGTCAGGCCCCCTCCCGGTCCACGGTGTTCAGCTCCTCCGCCCCGCCGCGGTCCCGGCGGCGCCCGGACCGCACCGCGATCACCAGCAGCGCCACGGCCACCACCGCGACCAGCAGCAACGCGTCCGGCACGTGCTCGCCGATGCCCCGGGCCCACTGCTCGACGGCGAACGACTGGTCCACGTCCAGCAGTCCGGGCAGCGCCGTCGTCCCGTCGTACACGAGGAACACGGCGCCCAGGGCGATGAAGAAGAGCCCCGACAGCAGCGTCGTCGTGTGCAGTTCGAAGCGGCCCAGCCGCAGGGCGCGGCCGCGCAGCCAGGCCCGCCGGCCCAGCTCGAACCGCTCCCAGAGCAGCGCGAGCACGAACAGCGGCACCGCCATGCCCAGCGCGTAGACGGCGAGCAGCAGTCCGCCGTACGCCGGGCTGCCGCTGACGGCCGCGACGGTCAGGACGCTGCCGAGGATCGGTCCCGCGCAGAAGCCGGCCAGTCCGTAGACGGCGCCGAGGGCGTAGACGGACACGGCCGTGGTGGGCCTGATCCGGCCGCTGAGGGCGGAGATCCGGCGCGAGGCGAAGCCCAGGCCGACGATCTGGGCGACGCCGAGGCCGATGATCAGCCAGCCCGCGCCGAGGACGAGGGCGTCGCGGTGGCTGTAGAACAGCCGCCCGGCGTACGAGCCCGCGGCGCCGAGCGGCACGAGCGTGGTGGCCAGTCCGGCGTAGAAGATCCCGGTCCGGGCGAGCAGCCGGGAAGCGGAGTCGATGGAGTACGCGAAGAAGGCGGGGAGCAGCAGGGCGCTGCACGGGCTGAGCAGGGCCAGCAGCCCGCCGAGGAACGCGGCGAAGTAGCCGATGTCGGGCGTCACTTCGCGGCGCTCGCTTCGGGGGACGCGGTGCTCGTCCCGGGGGTCCCCTCGGCGTCCTGGCCCGCGCTGCCGATGTTCTTCGCGCGCTCCGCCGCCTGGTCGATGGCCCGGGTGAAGGTCTCCGCGGGCTGCGCCCCGGCGATCGGGCGGCCGTTGACCAGGAAGGACGGGGTGGACGTCGCCCCGATTCCGTACCCCTGCTCCTGGTCCTCGCTCACCGCCGCCGCGGCTGCCGTGCCGTCCGTGTCGCGCACGAAGCGGTCGAGGTCGGGCACCCCCGCCTGGCGGGCGAGCGCCCTCAGGCGGTCCTTGCCGAACCCCTTCTCCTTGGCCCCTTCGGCGTACGCGGCCCGGTGGAACTCCCAGAAGCGGCCCTGCTGTCCGGCGGCCCAGGAGGCACGCGCGGCGGCCTCGGACTCGGCGCCGAAGATCGGGAAGTTGCGCCATTCGATGCGCAGGGTGCCGTTGTCGACGTACTTCTTCACCAGGGCGGGTTCGGTGTCCCGGGCGAACTTGCCGCAGTAGCCGCACTTGAAGTCGGCGTACTCGATGAGGACGACGGGCGCGTCCGCCCGGCCCAGGGCCAGCTTGTCGCCGGCCTCGCGGCGGGCGAGCTTCGCCAGCTCGGGGTAGACGCCCTCGTCCGGGCCCGCGGTGACGTCGGCCACCACCGAGGACGAGGAGGCGCCGGCGGATTCGGGGGCGGTGGCCCGGTAGGAGACGTAGCCGAACAGGGCGGCGGCCACGACGACCCCGGCGGCGTAGACGAGCGGCTTGCGCGAGGACTGCTTCCGGGACGACGGCTTGGGCGGGGATGTGGGCATGCGGAACTCCGAGCTGGCGATGCGGGAGAGAGAAGGAGGACGGCCGGGAGGTGCGGGCCGTCTACACCCTCAGTACGGAGAGTTCCACCGGGGTCGGCGCGGCCGCGTCCGGGCCACGCGGGTTCATCGGTGCGGACCACCGCAGCGGCTCCGGTCCGACGGCCTCGGGCAGACCCCATTCGGCGAGGCCCGGCGCCTGGTCGTGGGCGGCTCGGGACCGCCCCGGGACACCTGGTTCACCGCCGTCGTGCCCGCTCCTGCGCCCGCAGCCCGCAAGCCCGTCCCGCTGCCCGATGTCCCGGGCCACCGTCTCGGTCGCGGTCACAGCTGCAACGGACGCGTCCGGGAGAGGCGACGGCACCGCGGCCGTCGCCGTCGCCGGTCCGCAGAACAGTCCCAGGACGACAGCGAGGGCCGCCAGCAGGCAGCACCACGACGAACGGGACACGGCGGACAGGCCTTCCGGCAGGGGCTCGGCAGAGAGATCGACTGTCCGGAATGGTACGTGCTGTGACCGCGCGCTCCCCGACCGTGCGGGTCCGGTGACCGAGACCGCGCGAAATAGGTTCGCCGTTCCTCGGGCCCGGGTGAGATCCTGGGACCCGTATGTCTACTTCCTTTGCCGATCTCCAGTCCCAGCTCGGGCAGCTCTCGCTCCGCGACGCGCACCGGCTCGGCCGCCGCCTCGAAGGCGCGCGCCGCATTCGTCAGCCCGAGGCCCAGCAGGCCGTGCTGGACGAGATCGCGGGCCAGGCCACCAAGGCAGCCGGGCGGCTCGCACTGCGGGCCGGGCGGCTGCCTGCCCTGTCGTACCCCGAACAGCTGCCGGTCAGCCAGAAGAAGGACGAGATCCTGGAGGCGATACGCGACCACCAGGTCGTGATCGTCGCCGGTGAGACCGGCTCCGGCAAGACCACCCAGATCCCCAAGATCTGCATGGAGCTGGGCCGTGGCGTCCGCGGCATGATCGGGCACACCCAGCCGCGCCGGATCGCGGCGCGCACGGTGGCCGAGCGCATCGCCGAGGAGCTGAGGACGCCGCTGGGCGAGGCCGTCGGCTGGAAGGTCCGGTTCACCGACCAGGTCAACCAGGACGCGACGTTCGTCAAGCTGATGACGGACGGCATCCTGCTCGCCGAGATCCAGACGGACCGCGAGCTGCTCGCATACGACACGATCATCATCGACGAGGCCCACGAGCGGTCGCTGAACATCGACTTCCTGCTCGGCTACCTGGCCCGGCTGCTGCCCAAGCGCCCGGACCTGAAGGTCGTCATCACCTCGGCGACCATCGACCCGGAGCGTTTCGCGCGCCACTTCGGCGAGGCGCCGATCGTCGAGGTCAGCGGGCGTACCTATCCCGTCGAGGTGCGTTACCGTCCCCTCCTCGAAGAGGACAGCGAGGACTCCGACCGCGACCAGATCACCGCGATCTGCGACGCCGTGGACGAGCTCCAGACGGAGGGGCCGGGCGACGTCCTGGTCTTCCTCTCCGGCGAGCGGGAGATCCGTGACACCGCGGACGCGCTCGGCAAACGCAACCTCAGACACACCGAGGTGCTCCCCCTCTACGCGCGCCTGTCGCACGCCGAGCAGCACCGCGTGTTCCAGCGCCACACCGGACGCCGGGTCGTCCTCGCGACGAACGTCGCCGAGACCTCGCTGACCGTCCCCGGCATCAAGTACGTGATCGACCCGGGCAACGCCCGCATCTCCCGCTACAGCCACCGCACCAAGGTCCAGCGGCTGCCGATCGAGCGGATCTCGCAGGCCAGCGCCAACCAGCGCAAGGGCCGCTGCGGCCGTACGTCGGACGGCATCTGCATCCGGCTGTACTCCGAGGACGACTTCCTGACCCGGCCGGAGTTCACCGACCCGGAGATCCTGCGGACGAACCTGGCGTCCGTCATCCTCCAGATGACCGCGGCCGGCCTCGGCGACATCGAGAAGTTCCCCTTCATCGACCCGCCGGACCACCGCAACATCCGTGACGGTGTGCAGCTCCTCCAGGAGCTCGGCGCGCTCGACCCGGACGAGAAGGATCCGAAGAAGCGGCTCACCCCGCTGGGGCGTCAGCTCTCCCAGCTGCCGGTGGACCCGCGGCTCGCCCGCATGGTCATCGAGGCCGACCGCAACGGCTGTGTCCGCGAGGTCATGGTCATCGCCTCCGCGCTCTCCATCCAGGACCCGCGCGAGCGGCCGTCCGAGAAGCAGACGCAGGCCGACCAGCAGCACGCCCGGTTCAAGGACGAGACGTCCGACTTCCTGGCGTTCCTGAACCTGTGGCGCTACATCCGCGAGCAGCAGAAGGAGCGCGGCTCCTCCAGCTTCCGCCGGATGTGCAAGCAGGAGTACCTGAACTTCCTGCGCATCCGCGAATGGCAGGACATCTACGCGCAGCTGCGTACGGTCGCCAAGCAGATGGGGATCGAGCTCAATGAGGACGATGCCCCGGAGCAGTCGGTGCACACCTCGCTGCTCGCCGGTCTGCTGTCGCACATCGGGCTGAAGGACAACGAGAAGAACGAGTACCTGGGCGCCCGCAGCGCCAAGTTCGCGATCTTCCCCGGTTCGGCGCTGTTCAAGAAGCAGCCGCGGTTCGTGATGTCGGCCGAGCTGGTCGAGACGTCCCGGCTGTGGGCGCGGGTGAACGCCCGGGTCGAGCCGGAGTGGATCGAGCCGCTGGCCCAGCATCTGCTGAAGCGCACCTACAGCGAGCCGCACTGGGAGAAGGACCAGGCGGCGGTGATGGCGTACGAGCGGGTCACGCTGTACGGCGTACCGATCGTGGCCCAGCGCAAGATCAATTTCGGCCGGATCGACCAGGAGACCTCGCGGGACCTCTTCATCCGCAACGCCCTGGTCGAGGGCGACTGGCGCACCCACCACCAGTTCTTCCACGACAACCGCAAGCTCCTGGGCGAGGTCGAGGAGCTGGAGCACCGCGCCCGGCGCCGCGACATCCTCGTGGACGACGAGACGCTGTTCGACTTCTACGACCAGCGGATCCCGGAACACGTCGTCTCGGGCGCGCACTTCGACTCGTGGTGGAAGCACAAGCGCAAGGACGAGCCGGACGCGCTGGACTTCGAGCGCTCCATGCTCATCAACGAGAAGGCCGGGGCCGTCACCAAGGACGACTACCCGGACTCCTGGCGGCAGGGGAAGCTCAAGTTCCGGGTGACGTACCAGTTCGAGCCCGGCGCGGACGCGGACGGTGTGACCGTCCACATCCCGCTCCAGGTGCTCAACCAGGTCACGTCCGACGGCTTCGACTGGCAGATCCCCGGCCTGCGCGAGGAAGTGGTCACCGAGCTGATCCGCTCCCTGCCGAAGCCGATCCGCCGGCACTACGTGCCCGCGCCGAACTACGCGGACAAGTTCCTGGACCGGGCCGTGCCCCTCCAGGAGCCGCTGCCGTTCACCCTGGCGCGCGAGCTCCAGCGGATGGTCGGCGTCCCCGTCACGGCCGACGACTTCGACCTCACCCGGGTCCCGGACCATCTGAAGATCACCTTCCGGGTCGTCGACGAGCGGCGCCGCAAGGTGGCCGAGGACAAGGACCTGGAGGCGCTGCGCGTCCAGTTGCGTCCCAAGGCCCGTCAGGCGCTCTCCAAGGCCGCCGCGGCGACCGCCGGCCCCACCGGTGAGTCCATCGAGCGCTCGGGCCTCACGGACTGGACGATCGGCGCGCTGGACCGGGTCTTCGAGACCCGTCGGGCCGGTCAGCCGGTGAAGGCGTTCCCGGCTCTGGTCGACCAGGGCGAGACAGTGGCCGTACGGCTCTTCGACACCGAGGCCGAGCAGCAGCAGGCGATGTGGCGCGGCACCCGGAAGCTGATCCTGCTGAACATCCCGGTGAACCCGGCGAAGTTCGCATCGGACAAGCTCACCAACCAGCAGAAGCTCGCGCTGTCCCGCAATCCGCACGGCTCCATCCAGGCGCTCTTCGACGACTGCGCGACGGCGGCCGCCGACCGGCTGATCGCCGCGCACGGCGGCCCGGCCTGGGACGAGGCGTCGTTCCGGAAGCTGTACGACAAGGTGCGCGCCGACCTGGTGGACCTGACCGTCCGCACGATCGGCCAGGTCCAGCAGATCCTGGCGGCCTGGCAGGCCTGCGAGCGCCGGCTGAAGACCACCAACAGCCTGGTCCTGATCAACAACGTCACGGACGTACGGGACCACCTGGCCCGTCTCGTGCCACCCGGGTTCGTCACCCTGACCGGACTGCGCAGGCTGCCCGACCTGATGCGCTACCTGGTCGCCGAGGACCGCCGGCTCCAGCAGATGCCGACGAACGTCCAGCGCGACACCACGCGCATGGAGAAGGTCCACGAGATGCAGGACGAGTACGCCTGGCTGCTGGAGCAACTGCCGCAGGGCAGGCCCGTTCCGCAGGAGGTCCTGGACATCCGCTGGATGATCGAGGAGCTGCGGGTCAGCTATTTCGCGCACGCCCTGGGCACCGCTTTCCCCGTCTCGGACAAGCGGATCGTGAAGGCGATCGACGCCGCCGCCCCCTAGGCCGTACGGCGGCGGGCACGCGGGCGGCCCGGGGGTGCACGCGTAACGGCCTCACCACCAGGAGTGAGGTCGACCGCACCCTCTGACCTCCTGTACAGTCTGTCTTCGCAGCCAGCCGCAAGGCAGCCGCGAAAACCTGGTCCTGTGGAGCAGTTTGGAGTGCTCGCCACCCTGTCAAGGTGGAGGCCGCGGGTTCAAATCCCGTCAGGACCGCAGTAACGAAAGCCCGGATCCCCTGGATCCGGGCTTTCGTGCGTCTTGACTCCGGTGTCCGCCGACGAGTACTCAGAAACCAGGGGCTGTCCCTGGTTTCCTGGGGCGGGACGGCGCGCAACCACCGGGAGGTGGCGCGGATGGCGGCATCCACGGGCGAGGACTTCCGGCCGGACCGGTCCGGTGCCCGCGAACCCGTCCGCGGGAGGACGCCCCGGCACGAGATCCGCGCGCTGCTGCGCGCCCATCTGGCGGCGGCCTCGGGCTATCGCCACCTCACCCGGCACTGCGCGGTCTGCGCGCGGATACTCCGGCTCGCGCTGGACCCTGCGACGGCCTCCGGGGCCCGGGAACGGACCGCGGAGGACCCGGCGGCCCACAGCGCCCCGGAGCGCGCCCGGGCGCCCGAGGAGGCCGCCTCCCGGGCGCAGGAGCCCTCGGAGGCCGGCCTTCGGGCGCCTGTGGCGCGGACCGCCCCCTTGCCCGCGCCGGCCTTCCATGCCGCCGTACGCGCCCCGGCGCCGCCCGGCCGGCCCGAGGAGGCCCCGGACACCGGCCCCCGAGCCTCATGGACCGAGGACGAAAGTCCTGCCGACGCGTGACCAATGGCGTGGCCTTCCGCTCCACAGCAGTGGCAGTCTCGTACTTGGCAAGACTCATGCCATGTGACGGGTGTCACCGAATCAGTTTTGAGAAGGGGTGACTTTACGCCCTTCCTACAACTGGCGAATTTAATATGTGCAATTGCACCACCCGGACAGGGGCCCCGCAGGAACCCTCGAACCACCCCGGTCCGGCCCTCACGGGGCGAGGGCGCACAGTCCCGCACAGACCCGAGCAAGCTCGCACGAGACCCCCACGGGGCTCGCACGGAGCCAACCGGACGCCCGGTTTTCAGCCCGCGAGAGGCGCGAGCAGCGGGGACACGGCAGGACTCCACGCCGGCCGCACAGCGCACAAAAAAGATCGCGCTGGACCCGGCGGAGTCCAGCGCGATCTCATGACAAAACCCGTATGGCACAGGTATGGCGCCCGTTGGGGCGGGCGCCCGTCATATGGAGCTATGGGTGGGCTATGTGGGTTGGGGGACCCAAAAGCCCAGTTGTGACGCGGCGACAGGGGTATGTCAGGCCTCGCTGCGCTGCTGCGGAATACCCGCAAGCAGTGCGCGGACCTCTGCCTCGCGGTACCGGCGATGTCCACCGAGCGTGCGGATGGACGTGAGCTTGCCTGCCTTGGCCCAACGGGTCACCGTCTTCGGGTCCACGCGGAACATCGTGGCAACCTCAGCCGGGGTCAGCAGCGGCTCGGCATCAGGGGTGCGAGCGGTCATGAGCGGCCTCCTCGGGAGAACCGAACCATCTCGGTTCTTTCCTCTAAATTCTGCACCTTGACCCGCGTTGCCCGAAATGGCGGACGCGGGCCGAGTCGGTTATAGGACGAACGGCTTGTCCTCGGCACTACAACTACACCATCCGTCCAGCCACGTCGGCCAAACCGATGGAATTGCCCTCCCAGGTGTTCATCAGCGACGGAAGCCGATGGACCATGCCATAGCGGACAGTCACACCACCGTGACGATCAGTCACAGAGCGATCAGGAGTCATCAGACCCCCCATAGAGTGCAATGCAGAGCAATCCGCCCTTACTTGGACGGATGGAGCCCTCCCCGGACTCCTTGTCCTATTTTGGCACGAGGAGTAGGGAAGGACGCAAGGGCCCCGTAAGTGCTATCCATCACGCTTGAGGCAAAGGCCCGGTTCGGGACGTAGGTCCTAAGACCACTGAAGTCCGCTTCCGCCTCTTCACCCTCACGTGTCACACAGGGCACAGGTTCATGGCACGTCAGTTCGCGAACTGGCGGTCCCTCACGGCCCTCCAGCGCTCCGCGAGACGCGCGTACGCCTCGCCCGCCCCCTCCGCGTCCCCCGCACCGAGCGCCGCGATGCCCTCCGCCACATCGGCGGCGCTCCGGTCCCCCGCAAGCTGCTCCGCGGGCAGCGCGTGCACGAGCCCGCCGTAGTCCAGCTCCACGAGCGAGCGCGGGTGGAACTCCTCCAGCCACCGCCCGACGTCCACCAGCCCCTCGGTCAGCGGCCCCTCGTCCATGGACTCCCGCAGCGTCTTCAGCGCCCGGGCCAGCCGGCGCCGCGCCTGGACCATCGGCGTCCGGTACCGCAGCACCGGCGGTTCACCGTCCTCGCCCGCCACCAGGTACTCGCGCTCCTCGTCCGAGAACAGGACGAACCAGCGCACCGGCACCTGCCACACCGCCGTCCTGATCCACGGCCGGGCGTCCGGATTGCGCTCCGCCCACCGCTCGTGGTCCGCCACCGCCTGCCCGCGCACCACCGGCGGCAGCACCGCGTCGAGCACCGGACCGGGGAACATGTCCGCCAGCCCGTCCAGGGCCAGCCACCCGCGCAGCCGGGTCCGCCACGGGCAGACGCACACCACCCCGTCCACCTCGGCGACGAACGCGTCCGCGCTCTCGTGCGCCGGCACACCGACCGGCGGGGTCGCCGCCAAGTCGGCCAGCGAACGGCGCAGTTCGTCCTGGGCCGTGGGAATCCGCTCGCGGCCCGCATAGCGGGCCCAGTGCGCACGTTCGGCCTCCGGGAAGGCCGCCAGTGGCTCGTACACCCGGAGGTAGGACGCGTAAGGGACGAACACCGAAGACACCACCGACATGCAGCAGATCGTGTCACGCCCGTACTCCCCTGGTGGGTGATCCTCTCCACGCGACCGGATCTTCCTCGGCCGGGGGCCGGCGCCGGCCTTAAGCTCATGCCCGTCGGACCTGCCGTCACGGCCGGTCCGGGGCCCTCCCCACCTTCAGGAGGGTCTTCTCCGCCGCTTCGTACTTGGGAGTCACCACAGTGACCGATGTGACCGGCGTGCCCGTCGACGTACTGCACACCCTGTTCCACTCGGACCAGGGGGGCCACGAACAAGTCGTCCTCTGCCAGGACCGCGCCAGCGGCCTCAAGGCCGTCATCGCCATCCACTCCACCGCCCTGGGCCCGGCCCTCGGCGGCACCCGCTTCTATCCGTACGCCTCCGAGGAGGAGGCCGTCGCGGACGCGCTGAACCTGGCGCGCGGCATGTCGTACAAGAACGCCATGGCCGGTCTCGAACACGGCGGCGGCAAGGCCGTCATCATCGGGGACCCCGAGCAGATCAAGAGCGAGGAACTGCTGCTGGCCTACGGCCGCTTCGTGGCCTCGCTCGGCGGCCGCTACGTGACGGCCTGCGATGTCGGCACATACGTCGCCGACATGGACGTCGTGGCCCGCGAGTGCCGCTGGACCACCGGCCGCTCCCCCGAGCACGGCGGCGCCGGCGACTCCTCCGTGCTCACCTCCTTCGGCGTCTTCCAGGGCATGCGGGCCTCGGCCCAGCACCTGTGGGGCGACCCGACGCTGCGTGGCCGGAAAGTGGGCATCGCCGGTGTCGGCAAGGTGGGCCACCACCTCGTCGAGCACCTGCTGGCGGACGGCGCCGAGGTGGTGATCACCGATGTGCGGGCCGAGTCCGTGCGCCGGATCACCGAGAAGCACCCCGAGGTCGCCGTCGCGGTGGACACCGACGCGCTCATCCGCACCGAGGGCCTGGACATCTACGCCCCGTGCGCGCTCGGCGGCGCCCTGAACGACGACACCGTCCCGGTGCTCACCGCCTCGGTGGTGTGCGGTGCGGCCAACAACCAGCTCGCGCACCCGGGCGTCGAGAAGGACCTGGCGGACCGGTCGATCCTGTACGCCCCCGACTACGTCGTGAACGCGGGCGGTGTCATCCAGGTCGCGGACGAGCTGCACGGCTTCGACTTCGACCGGTGCAAGGCGAAGGCGGCGAAGATCTTCGACACCACGCTGGCCATCTTTGCGCGTGCGAAGGCCGACGGCATCCCGCCGGCCGCCGCGTCCGACCGGATCGCCGAACAGCGGATGGCCGAAGCACGCCGCGGCTGACAGGGGCGGACCCCGTCGGGCGTCACCGCCTGTAGGCAGCACGCACACGGTCCGCGCACGGCACGGCTACGGCATGCGTACGGTTTGCGACCCGTCGACCGGCGAGACAAGACTCACCCCGGTCGGCGGGTCGCATGCCAATATGAGGTTAAAATCGCAGTTGACCAGCGAGGACAGAGCTCTTCGCGGGTCCTCTTCCGAGGCGCGTGATGCGGGCGGCGTACCGTATGGCCGCGGAAGCAGGTACCGTTAAAGCACTACAGGCGCGGTCTCTCTGCCGAGAGTCCGTCCTGAAACATGAACGCGTGTCAAGACTCTGGGGCCATCGAGCCCCGTCACCGAGGGGGTCGAGCCATGGGGCGCGGCCGGGCAAAGGCCAAGCAGACCAAGGTCGCCCGTCAGCTGAAGTACAGCAGCGGCGGGACTGACCTGTCGCGTCTGGCCAATGAGCTGGGCGCATCACCTTCGAGTCAACCACCGAACGCTGAGCCGTTCGAGGACGACGACGAGGAAGATGACCCGTACGCACAGTACGCGGATCAGTACAACGACGATGACGAGGACGAGGACGATCAGTCCGGTCCGTCGTCACAGCGCCGCGGCGCTTGACCTCGCGCTGACACATCAACCCGGTCCGGGCCTGTCCCGGACCGGGTTCTGTGCTGTCCCGGTCCGGATCGTGCGCGGTGTACCGCATGCGGGGTCCACTGCCACTGCCTGCCGGCGTCTGCCGTCCTGCGCCGCATTCGACGTCGTCGCGTGCCCTGTGTCCGCTGCGGCACTCGGCGTCGCGGGCTGAGTGTCCTCCGCCGCCCGCAACGTCACTCGCCTTGGTTCGTCCGCCGCACGCAACGTTGCGCCACGGGCTCGTCCCGGGCCGTCATGGCCATGGCACCCGGACGGGCCGTCGCGGCCCGTCCGGCGCCTGCGGGCATCCCGCGCGCCCGCGCTCAGCGCGCGTACCCGCCCACGAGCTCCGCGCCCGCCGTGTGCGCACCGCGGTCGGTGATCTCGCCGGCGACCCAGGAGTCGACGCCACGGTCGGCCAGTGTCGTCAGGGCCGCGTCCACCGACTCCGCCGGGACGATCGCGATCATGCCGACGCCCATGTTCAGCGTCTTCTCCAGCTCCAGCTGCTCGACCTGACCGGCCTTGCCCACGAGGTCGAAGACCGCGCCGGGCGTCCAGGTGGAACGGTCCACCGTCGCGTGCAGGGAGTCCGGGATGACCCGGGCCAGGTTGTTGGCCAGTCCGCCGCCGGTGACGTGGCTGAAGCCGTGCACCTCGGTCGTACGGGTCAGCGCCAGGCAGTCCAGGGAGTAGATCCGGGTCGGCTCCAGGAGCTCCTCGCCGAGCGTCCGGCCGAACTCCTCGACCTGGCGGTCCAGCGCCCAGCCGGCGCGGTCGAAGACGACGTGACGGACGAGCGAGTACCCGTTGGAGTGAAGACCGGACGATGCCATCGCGATGACAGCGTCGCCCTTGCGGATACGGTCCGGGCCGAGCAGGCGGTCGGCCTCGACGACACCCGTACCGGCGCCGGCGACATCGAAGTCGTCCGCGCCGAGCAGGCCGGGGTGCTCGGCGGTCTCGCCGCCGACGAGGGCGCAGCCGGCCAGCACACAGCCCTCGGCGATGCCCTTCACGATGGCCGCGACACGCTCGGGATGCACCTTGCCGACGCAGATGTAGTCGGTCATGAAGAGCGGTTCGGCACCGCAGACGACGAGGTCGTCCACGACCATGCCGACGAGGTCGTGGCCGATGGTGTCGTACACGCCCATCTGGCGGGCGAGGTCGACCTTCGTGCCGACGCCGTCGGTGGCGGAGGCGAGCAGCGGACGCTCGTAGCGCTTGAGGGCCGAGGCGTCGAAGAGCCCGGCGAAGCCGCCGAGACCGCCGAGGCCTGCGACCTCGGGGCGCTGCGTCTTCTTCACCCACTCCTTCATCAGCTCTACGGCGCGGTCGCCGGCCTCGATGTCGACGCCCGCTGCCGCGTAGGAAGCACCTGTTGTCTCAGACATTGCCTGGGATCTTTCGTGTGGAAATACGGGGCTGGGGGGAAGGCTGCCGTGCGGTCCGGGTCACGGACGGCGCAGCGCGTCGGCCGCGGCGGTCGCCGCAGGGCCTGCCGCCAGCTCGGTCTCCAGCAGCTGCTTGCCGAGCAGCTCCGGGTCCGGCAGCTCCATCGGGTACTCACCGTCGAAGCAGGCGCGGCACAGATTCGGCTTGTCGATCGTCGTCGCCTCGATCATCGCGTCGATCGAGATGTACGAGAGCGAGTCGGCCCCCATCGACGTGGCGATCTCGTCGACGGACATGCCGTTGGCGATCAGCTCGGCGCGGGTCGCGAAGTCGATTCCGAAGAAGCAGGGCCACTTCACCGGCGGGGACGAGATCCGGATGTGGATCTCGGCGGCGCCAGCCTCGCGGAGCATCCGGACGAGTGCGCGCTGCGTGTTGCCGCGGACGATCGAGTCGTCGACGACCACCAGTCGCTTGCCCTTGATGACTTCCTTGAGCGGGTTCAGCTTGAGGCGGATGCCCAGTTGCCGGATGGTCTGCGAGGGCTGGATGAAGGTCCGGCCGACGTAGGCGTTCTTCACCAGTCCGGCGCCGAACGGGATTCCGCTGGCCTCCGCGTAACCGATGGCCGCGGGGGTGCCGGACTCCGGTGTCGCTATGACCAGATCGGCCTCGACCGGGGCTTCGGCAGCCAGCTTGCGGCCCATCTCCACCCGGGAGAGGTAGACGTTGCGCCCGGCGATGTCCGTGTCGGGGCGGGCCAGGTAGACGTACTCGAAGACACAGCCCTTCGGCTTCGCTTCTGCGAAGCGCGAGGTGCGGAGCCCGTTCTCGTCGATGGCGACGAGCTCGCCCGGCTCGATCTCGCGGACGAAACTGGCGCCGCAGATGTCGAGGGCGGCGGACTCGGAGGCCACCACCCAGCCACGCTCCAGCCGGCCGAGGACCAGCGGGCGGATGCCCTGCGGGTCGCGGGCCGCATAGAGGGTGTGCTCATCCATGAAGACGAGGGAGAAGGCGCCCTTCACCTCGGGAAGCACCTTGCCGGCGGCTTCCTCGATGGTGAGCGGCTTGCCGTCCTCATCGGTCTGGCCGGCGAGCAGAGCGGTCACCAGATCGGTGTCGTTGGTCGCGGCGACCTGGGTGGCGCGGCCGTCCTTGCGCGGAAGGTCGGCGACCATCTCGGCGAGCTGGGCAGTGTTGACCAGGTTGCCGTTGTGACCCAGGGCGATCGAGCCGTGCGCGGTCGCACGGAACGTCGGCTGCGCGTTCTCCCACACCGAGGCACCGGTGGTGGAGTAGCGGGCATGACCGACCGCGATATGGCCCTGGAGGGATCCCAGAGACGTTTCGTCGAAGACCTGCGAGACCAGTCCCATGTCCTTGAAGACCAGGATCTGGGACCCGTTGCTCACTGCGATGCCCGCGGACTCCTGTCCACGGTGCTGCAGGGCATACAGTCCGAAATAGGTGAGCTTGGCGACCTCTTCACCCGGAGCCCAGACACCGAAGACGCCACAAGCGTCCTGGGGGCCTTTCTCTCCGGGGAGCAGGTCGTGGTTGAGTCGTCCATCACCACGAGGCACGCCACCGAGTGTAGGCGAGATCGACCACTGGTCCGAATTGGGGACACCCCGCCCGAGCACGGGTGAACGGACCCCGCACCCCCCTTCCGGCCCCCTTCCACCCCCTACCGCACGGTGACGCGGAGTGATCACGCTCCGGTGTGCGCATGAGGGCCGCAACGGGCGGAGGGCAGTCGTCGCCCCGATCAACGGCGGGTTACCGACAGGTTCCGGCCACTGGGCTCCGGCACCGGCGGGACGAGTTCGTGGCACTCCGTGAGGCGGCCGACCCCGCCGCCCCGCGGGGTGGCCGAACGCTCGTTTCGTGGCGAGCCTCACACCGGGACGACCGGTATGCGGCTTCTGGCGAGCGGCTGGACGTGGGGGGGGGAGGCGGCTGGGAGGTCGGCTGGGGCGACGGGGGCGGCGGTGCGGCTGTCAGGAGCCGTCGACGTCCGCGGGCGGACCCGTCCGAGGCGCGAGACCGGCGTTGACAGGCGCATGGCGCGTTGGCAGGCTCCTGGCCCATGCAGCCCCTCGGTGACCGCACGGTCACGCTCGTGGAGCGCCGTCACGTCGATCTGGGACGTGTGTCGAGCGCCATCTGTCGCCGCGCCTGATTCCTCCGGCGCGCACGAGGGTTCCGCTGCCTCACCTCTTCTCCCCCTCTCCTGCTGTCCCCTCCCCCGCTCCGCCCTCCCGGCTCCGCCGAGGCCGCCCG